>OY282460.1 GCA_958296295.1 uncultured Pseudomonadales bacterium
AGTGGCTGGGCAAGCGCTTCGATAGACGACGTCTCTTGATTTCGCCGATGCCGATTGTGATGCCCCACGTCGAACGCTCGACGGCCTTCTCATCGCACCAGAGGCACCCGTCGTTGACAATGGACTGAAGCCGGTCGACATGGACGATGTGGTAAATCTTCGGGTTCTTTGGCGTGGTCACGGTCGCATTGTTCCGCAATTGTCGGGAGCACAGCAGGGCGATTGCATTTGGACACAAGAAATGTCGTCTCGTTGCCTAACGGACTGCCGAACAGCGGCAAGCACCCCCTCAAACCGTCTTGTCAGGGCCATTTTCGGCGCGTTTAGAGGCGAAATCGGACCCCGGTAGGGGCTGCCTTGGCCTCGTAGTCCGCCAAGAATCCCAAGTGCAATCGCCCTAAGGAGCGCCCTAAGGAGCACAGTATCAGCTATGGCGTTGGCGTGCCACACTGAGAACTGTCCAACTGTCCAACAACTGTCCAACTGTCCAACCAGGGCGATTGCATTTGGACACAAAAAATGTCGTCTCGTTGCCTAACGGACTGCCGAACAGCGGCAAGCACCCCCTCAAACCGTCTTGTCAGGGCCATTTCGGCGCGTTTAGAGGCGAAATCGGACCCCGGTAGGGGCTGCCTTGGCCTCGTAGTCCGCCAAGAATCCCAAATGCAATCGCCCTACTGCCCAACGCTTCGTCGTCCTGATCCTCGTCGCAAGAGGCCGGATTCCTCGACAACGCGTTGGACGTTCAAGGTACGTTTGTCGAAGTAATCGCCGACGAACTGGCGAGGAAAGGTGTGCCGAAGGAATACGCCCTCGGCAAGGATGTCGACAGCCTAGGCAATCCGTTCAGCCTTCTCAAGCACTATGCGCCGAGCATGTTCGCGTTGCACAGGATGCTCGCCGCCTTGTAGCTGATCCTCAAGGTATGGGCGTGCGGACTCCTGATCTGGGAACAGCTTGAACATGCGCCGGGCCGGCCGTTCCCTGGGGTTCGCACCCCCACGTTGCAGCTTCGCCACCCAAGCAACGCCCGACATGGGCAGGGCGCTGTTTCGTGCGAACAAGGTGCTGGCCGGCATCGTCCACGACACCGTGGCGCCTGAAGGCAATCCCTTCACCTTCCGGAAGTCAAGACGCTCCTCGAAGGTGTGACTGTAGGCGGCCACAAGGATAGGCGTTGCCGAGCTCGAGGGCTGCGAGAACGTCCACGAAAACGCGATCTGCGCCTAACCTGTCGTCAACGACTGTTCCTCGTCAACTTATTGATATTATCAAGTAAAATAATGCTCTACAGAGTAGATGTTGGACTGCCTGCCTCTCCGCCAAGCAGCTATTCCGCATCTTCTCCGCAAGCATCCCAACGTACCCTAGAACGTCGCACACCCGGTGCCCCGGCCCCGGTGACGCGGTGACGGTTCGACGCCGCAGAAAGGCCATGATGCGTGGCATGATGAACATGGTTCGAGGCGGCTTGGACGTTGGCGGAGTCGTGGCGGGATACGGCCGGTGCGGTGCGACGCCACTGGGATGACGGGGCGCTGCCCAGGGCGCTGCCCCGGCTGTCGTGGCCACTAGGCAGGTAGCAGATTGATGAAACAGCAGATTCTGGAACGGGCCCGGGGCACAGTGGAAGCCTTCCTGCGCAAACAGTACGCGGATGCGGCGCTGGACGTGCTGTCGGTGAACTCGGAAGTGGATGGCGATGGCGACGAGTTCCTCTGGATATACCTCAAATACGACGACGGCAACGAGGGTAAGGGTATTCCCAGTTCCTTGGCGAGGATTCGGCTGAGGAACCGCTTGCGTACCGAACTCCGAAGCGCGGACGTCGAAGCTTTTGCGGTCTTTTCGTTCATCGCCGAGTCAGAGGTCGAGTCAGAGGCAAAGTAGCGTCGTGGAACCGGATCACCTCTTGCAAATTGCCTCCGATCTTGCGCATATCAACACCCGCCGGCCGCGACGGGCGGACCTGTGTCGCGCCATCAGCACCACATACTACGCCTTGTTCCATTGTCTGGCGCACACCACACCTGCGCGGACAGTTTAGCTGGCAGCGCAGGTACGGTCGGCAACCGACCGATGTGGCGACGGGTGTACCGTGCTCTGGAGCACAGGCAGGCCAAGGCGCGCTGCGGGAATGTGCCGATCGGGTTTCCGGAAGAGATGCGGGAGTTCGGACAGACGTTCGCGGAGCTGCAAAGCAAACGGCACCTCGCGGACTACGACCCGGACCATCCGGTCAGGAAGTCCGAAGTCGTCGCGGACATCGACGACGTTCGAACTGCGATCGACCGCTTTCTTACAAGGCCGGCTAGCGTCCGTCGCGACTTCGCTATCCATGTGCTGATGAAGGTGAGAGCTGACGCCTGAATTGGCGCGTGTTGTCGCGGCGGGAAGCCGTAACGACTTGTGGCGTATGTGATGGCGTTCGCCATGACGCGGCATACCCGACATGCCGACAGCCTCTGTATGGCTTCGTGGCACGGTTGCCGCAGAGGCCGCTTGCCTCGCCCTCCGCCACTACCGTGATTTATGCTATTGATTATAATGCGCTTTTTTGTTCAACGGGACGCTGTCTGTGCCAATTCTTGTGCCTTTTCTCCCGCGACGCGGGCTCGTTGGAGGCGCAGGCGGCTGGAATCGGCGCGGCGGGGTGGGCGCGACCAGCCGCTTCGGTACGATGCGCGGCTGTCGAAGGCGTTGCGGCCGCCGGGGACAACGCGCTCCACCAAGGGCCGACAACAGGGGCGCGGAACAAGAAGGGACCACCCATGCGCAGACGAGCAGCAGGCATCCTGCCTGTTTTCCTGCTGACCGCGGCGATCGCGGCCGGCGAAATCAAAAAAAATCAATTACTTGACACATATATGCGGATGCCTGCGGAACAATGCGGACCAATGCTCGGCCGAGACCTCATCGGCGTTGTCGAAGTCCAGCGCGCCCGCCCATTCGGGAAACACCAGCCGCAGCAGGTCGGCGAACACCTCCGGCACGCCGAAGGCGAACTTGTGGGCGCCGTCGTTGTCCTGGCGTTCCACTCCAGCCGCCCGGACGCGCCGAGGATGCAGGCCATTTGCTCGATTTTTCGCGCGACGGAAGCCGCCCGCGCCGTGCGAAATCCGCTCGTCGTTCGGTGGGACATCGCCCCAAGACGGGCGCACCGTGCCAAGTGCGGATGACGTGCGGCGAGAGTCAGCCTTCGGCCGCAGCCTGAATGGCGTTCGCCACCGCACGGCACTCGCACGGCGCGTAGAACCGCGTCCACGGGCCGCCAGCGGCCAACAAGGCGCCGAGGATCGCTTCCAACGCCACTTCCCGGTACAGCGGATTGGCGTTGCGGCTCGAGAGGGCTTCCACTGGCCCGGTGCCGCCGCATTGCAACGCTTGGCGCAGCACCGCGCCGTCACTGCCCACCACGTCCTCGTAACGAATGATCCGCGCCGGCGGCAACTCGCGTTCATAACACGCGAAGAACCAGTTGAGCACCACGATCCGCCGTTGCAACACGTCCGGCTCGGCCTCGAGCGCCGTGCGCAACGGGCGGTCGAAACGCTCCGCCGCCGGCACGCGACCTTGGTGGACCGGCAGCTGGACGGTGTCCCACGAAGCCAGCACGGCGACGGGATTGCGCACCACGGCCAGACACGGCAGGCGCGCAGCCAACCACGGCAGCAACGCGGCGAACAGCGCGTTGTGCTTCACCACCAAGGTGAAGTCCTCGCCGAGCTGTTTGGGAACCTCGATGAAGCCGCGTTGCGTTTGGGGCGACCGTGCGGCGACAGCGTCGTTCGCCACCATTTGATCGGTCACCCGGCCGGCAACGTGGACCGAGGGCGCGCGGCCCTCCGTCAAGATGCCACGTCGCGCTTGGTCGGCGAATGCCACGACCATGTCGCTCGCCACCACCGGATCCGTGGTTCGCTCGAAGAACGCGTCGTCGATCGGTTCCGAAAGCGCGACCACATTCGGCAACCGCCCGGCCAATTTGCAGCACAGCGAACTTCCCGAGCGCGGGACGCCGCTCAACAGCCAAGAGCTAGCCATGTTCCCCGCGCCTTCCTCTGTGGCGTTCGCTTCTCCTGCAAGTAGATTGTCGCACGCACCGGCGGAGCGCACGCACTAGCCGCGTCGGCAACTCCCCAACGCGGCGCGTATCATCGCGGCAACACAGCCGACTTGGGAGCCGCCCACATGCGCAACGCAATCGCCTTGATGGTCATGCTGACCGCCACCGCCGGCGTGCTCGCCCAAGACGTCGCCGAGGAGAGCTGGCACCCATCCAAACACGGCGCCGGCGACACGCTCGGCGCCATCAACCACCTCTCCCCGGCAAACGTGGTGCGGGCCGCACGGCTGGTGAAGACCGGCCAAACGTATCCCCTCGGCGTCGTCACGGGCTGGAACACGCCGGCGTATCCGCCCCGGCACTACGCCATCACGATCATCCAACCGGGTTGGCAAGATGGCGGGGCCATGGGCGACAACCGCGCCACCGGCAACGACGACCTGCTCTACACCTGGATGGGCATCGGCAGCCAGCTGGACGGCCTCGGCCACATGGGCATAAACCACGTGTACTACAACGGGCTCCAGCCGAAGGACTTCGTGGAACTCACCGGTCTGACGAAACTCGGCATCGATCAGATACCGCCGATCGTCACCCGCGGCGTGTTGCTGGACATGGCCCGGCATTTCGGCAAACGCCCCTTGCCGGCCGGCACGGTGTTCAACGAGGCGGAAATAAAGGCCCAAGCGGCCGCGCAGAACGTCGTCATCGGCAAAGGCGACGTCGTGCTCTTCCACACCGGATGGCTCGAAATGGCCGAAGACGCCGACGCCTTCATGGCCGGCGAGCCGGGCCTTGGTCTCGGCGGCGCGAAATACCTCGCCGGCTTGGATGTCGTGGCCATCGGCGCGGACACTTGGGGACTGGAGGTCGTGCCGGGCGAAGACCCCAACCTCGTCTTCCCGGTTCATCCCGAGCTGTTGGCCAAGAACGGCATCTACATTCTGGAGAACATGAACGTCGGCGCGTTGGCTGCGGATGAAGCCTGGGAGTTCCTGTTCGTGCTGGGCCAACCGCGTTTTCAAGGTGCCGTGCAGGCGGTGATCAATCCGGTGGCGATTCGCTAGCCCCAGCCGTGCGCTAGCCCTAGCCCGTGCGCTAGCCCTGGGGCGGGGCGCCCTCGGCCCCGCCGCGGACTGTTCTACAATCACCCGCATCGGGCGGACTGGTTGCGCAGCGGGGCCTCTCGCGGCGACGGTTAGCGCCCAGCCAAAGGACCCCAACGCAATGCGTTACACAACAAAAACGGGCGCCTTGCCGGCGGCGAACACCGCGTGCGTCGTGGTTTCCCGCTCGGCCGCGCCCGAAATCGCCGCGCCGCTCGGCGTGGAGCGGGAAGTCGAGCTGGCGCTCGCGCACACCAAGGGCGCCGCCGGCGCCGTGGCGCGCGTGTTGCGCGACGGCAAACCTTCGTTGTTGCTCGTCGTCGGCGGCGAAGATCCGAAAGGCCAGAAGGCGTCCCAAGGCCGCGGCGAGCGGGATTTCCGCAAAAGCATGTCGGCCGCCGCCCGGGCGCTCGCCTCGGCGAACGTCGCGGACGCCACAATCGCCGTCGACGGTTTCGACGTGCCCGGCCAAGACGCCTACTGGAAGGCGCGCGCCGCCTTGGCCGCGGTTTCCGATGCGGCATACCGCTTCACCGCCTACAAATCCAAGAAACCCGAGACGCCCAAGCTGCGCCGCGTGAGCGTCCACGCCGGCGACCGAGCGGGCGTGGCGAAGGCCGTTCGCCACGCGCAGGCATTGCGCGCCGGCCTCGCCTTCGCGAAGGACTTGGCGAACCAGCCGCCCAACGTCTGCGATCCGGCCTTCATCGCCGAGCAGACGACGCGGCATCTGGCCGCGGACAACCTGACGGTGCAAGTGGTGGACGAGGAACAGATGGCCGAGCTCGGCATGGGCGCCTACCTCTCCGTCACCCGGGGCAGCGACAAGCCGGCGAAGATGATCATCGCGGACTACCGCGGCGGCGGCGACGGAACGGCGCCCACGGTGCTCATCGGCAAGGGCATCACGTTCGACACCGGCGGCATCAACTTGAAGTCGAGCGCGGGCATGGGCGAGATGAAGTTCGACATGTGCGGCGCCGCGGCGGTGCTGGGCGCGGTCAAGGCCGCCGCCGAGGCGAAAGCGGCGATCAACGTCGTCGCCATTGCCGCCGCGGCCGAGAACATGCCCGGCGGACGGGCGTCCAGGCCAAGCGACATCGTCACCACCATGTCCGGCAAGACCGTGGAGATTCTGAACACCGACGCCGAGGGCCGCTTGGTGCTGTGCGACGCCCTCACCTTCGCCGAACGTTTCAAGCCGCGCGCCGTGGTGGATGTGGCGACGCTCACCGGCGCCCAAGTCACGGCGCTCGGCAGCCACGCCAGCGCGCTCTACGCCAACGACGACGATTTGGCCGCCGCGCTGGTCGGCGCCGGCGAGCGGGCGCACGATCGGTTTTGGCGCATGCCGCTGTGGGACGATTACCAAGACGCGCTGAAGAGCGAATTCGCGGACATGAAGAACATCGGCGGCCGGGCCGCTGGATCGATAACCGCGGCGTGCTTCCTGTCCCGCTTCGCCAAATACCCGTGGGCGCATCTCGACATCGCCGGCGCCGCCTACGCGGGCGGGGGCAAGCGGGCCACGGGCCGTCCCACCGCGGCGTTGTTCGAATACCTGCTGGAGTCGACGACGCGCGCGGCGGCCGGGGCCGGCCGGTGACGCGGGTAGACTTCTACATACTTGCCGATGTGGAGGATGTCGCCCGCTACCGTTTCGCCTGCCGTTTGGCCGGCCGCGCCGCGACGAAGGGCAAGCGCGTCCATGTGCGCGCCGATGAAGACGCGGTGGACGTCATCGACGAGGTGCTTTGGGACTATCCGCGCGATCAATTCCTGCCCCATGCGCGGTTCGCGCCGGAGGCGGACCGTCCGCTGGAACCGGTGGTGGTCGGCGCCGCGGCGGACACGCCGGCGCATCGGGACGTGCTCATCAACCTGACCGCGGGCATTCCGGACTTTTTCGCCGGCTTCGAGCGCGTTTGCGAAGTTCTGCTCTCCGCCCAACGCGCCCAAGGCCGCGCGAAGTACCGCCAATACCGCGAACGCGGGTATCCTTTGTTCCATCACGAACTCGACGATTGGGAATGAACCGAAGCCTCGCGAATCGCCTGCCTGGAGCCCGCCGGCCCTGCGAACGGGCCGGCCCCGCATGAGCCTGGGAGGCGCTTTCGACCCGCCCGCCATCGAAGCCGCCCTCTACGCCGAGTGGGAGCGCGAAGGCTGTTTCGCGCCGGCCGGCGGCGGCGCACCGTATTGCATCGCCATTCCGCCGCCGAACGTCACCGATCGGCTGCACATCGGCCACGCCTTCCAGCACACGCTGATGGACGCGCTCATCCGCTTCCACCGCATGGACGGCCGCCGCACGTTGTGGCAAACCGGCACCGACCACGCGCAGATCGCCACCCAGATGGTGGTGGAACGCCAGCTTCTGGCGCAGGGAATACGCCGCGCGGAACTCGGCCGCGACGCCTTTGTGGACAAGGTGTGGGAGTGGAAGCGCGGCACCGGCGCCGGCATCTCCGGGCAGATCCGGCGCATGGGCTCGTCGGTGGATTGGGCGCGCGAGCGCTTCACGATGGACGAGGGGTTCTCGCGCGCCGTCATCGAGGTGTTCGTGCGGCTCTACGACGAGGGCCTCGTCTACCGCGGCCAGCGTCTCGTGAATTGGGATCCGAAGCTGAAAACCGCCATCTCCGATCTGGAGGTGGACAACGTGGAGGAGCGGGGCCACCTCTGGCACTTGCGCTACCCGCTCGCGGATGGCGCGTCGACGCCAGCCGGCCAGGCCCATCTGGTGGTCGCGACGACCCGCCCGGAAACCATGCTCGGCGACGCCGCGGTGGCGGTACACCCCGGCGACGGCCGCTACCGGGCGCTGATAGGCCGCGAGGCGGTATTGCCTCTGGTTGGCCGCCGCATCCCCATCATCGCGGACGAGCTGGTTGATCCCGGGTTCGGTTCCGGTTGCGTGAAGATCACCCCGGCGCACGACTTCAACGACAACGCCATCGGCACGCGCCACGGCCTGCCGCTCTTCAACATCCTCACCGCCGAGGCGCGGGTGAACGACAACGCGCCGGCGCCGTACCGCGGCCTTGACCGGTTCGAGGCGCGGCGAAGGGTGGTGGTGGACATGCGCGCCGCCGGCCTGCTGGAGCGTGTTGAAGACCACACCCACACGGTGCCGCGCGGCGACCGTTCCGAAGCGCTCATCGAACCGCGGTTGACCGATCAGTGGTTCGTGAAGATCGCGCCGCTGGCCGAGCCGGCCATCCGCGCCGTGGAGAACGGCGACATCCGTTTCGTGCCGAAGCAGTACGAAAACATGTACTTCGCGTGGATGCGCCAGATCGAGGATTGGAACATCAGCCGCCAACAATGGTGGGGGCACCGCATTCCCGCCTGGTACGACGACGAAGGCAACGTCCATGTTGGCCGCACCGAGGCCGAGGCGCGGGCGCGGCACGGGCTCGCGGCGAACGCGCGGCTGCGCCAGGACGAAGACGTGCTGGACACCTGGTTCTCTTCCGCGCTCTGGACCTTCGGCACCCTCGGCTGGCCGGAGCGCACCCCGGAGCTGGCGGAGTTTCACCCGACCAACGTGCTGGTGACCGGCTACGACATCATCTTCTTCTGGGTGGCGCGGATGATCATGATGACGCTGAAGTTCACCGGCCAGGTGCCGTTCCGCGAGGTGTACATCCACGGCATGGTGCGCGACGCCGAAGGCGCCAAGATGTCCAAAACGCAAGGCAACGGCTTGGATCCGCTGGATTTGATCGACGGCATCTCCACCGACGGTCTGGTGGCCAAGCGCACCGCCAACATGACGCAGCCGCGCCATGCGGCCGCCATCGAGGCCCGCACGCGCCGGGAATACCCCAACGGCATTCCCGGCTACGGCACGGACGCCCTGCGTTTCACCTTCTGCGCCATGGCCTCGCAAGGCCGCGATCTGGCCTTCCACTTGAAGCGCATCGAGGGCTACCGCAACTTCTGCAACAAGCTGTGGAACGCCGCCAGGTTCGTGCTCTCCCACGCGGAGGAGTCGACGCCGGGCCCTGTGCGATCGAGCTTGGCGGACCGTTGGATCCGCTCGCGGCTGGGGGCGCTCGTCGGCACGTCGCGCCAAGCCGTCGCCGAGTACCGCTTCGACATCTACGCCAACGCCGTGTACCAGTTCGCGTGGCACGAATACTGCGATTGGTATCTCGAGCTCACCAAGCCGGTGCTCTTTGATGGCGCGAATGCCGCCGAAGCCCGGGCGGCGCGGCACACGCTGGTTGAAGTGCTGGAAGCGCTGCTGCGCATCGCCCATCCCATCGTGCCGTTCGCGACGGAGACGCTTTGGCGGCGGGTCGGTGCGGTGGCCGGCCCCGGCGCCGCCGCTGGCCGCGTTGGCGCCACGGGCGGCGCGGCAACCGCCACCATCATGCGCCAACCGTTTCCGCGTCAAGACGCCTTTCCACCAGACGCCGACGCCGATGCCGCATTGGACTGGCTGAAGCGCGTGGTCACCGCCATTCGCAACATCCGCGGCGAGTTGAACGTGCCGCCGGGCAAGGAGGTTCGGCTGCTGCTGCAAGGCGGCACGGCGCGCGACCGCGAGCTCCTGGCCGCCACCGAGACGCCCTTGGCGCGGTTGGCGAAGGTGGGCGATCTCGCTTGGCTTGCCGCCGACGAGGAGCCGCCGCCGGCGTCCGCCGAGGCGGTGGGCGAACTGAAGGTGCTGGTGGCGCTGGCCGGCGTGGTGGACGCGAAAGCCGAGCGGGCGCGCCTTGCCAAAGAGCGCGAGAAGGTGGCCAAGGAGCTTGCGCGCGTGGGCGCCAAACTCGGCAACGCCACCTTCCTCGCCAAAGCGCCGCCGGCGGTGGTGGCCAAGGAGCGCGCGAAGGGCGACGCCCTGCGCAAGCGTTCCGGGCTGCTCGACGACCAGTTGCGGCGCCTTGAAGCGCTCGATCCCGGTACCGACCTTTAGAGGAACGGCCCATGCCGATGAATGACGAGCTCAAGGTGTTCGCCGGCTGCTCCAATCCCGGCCTCGCCGACGAGATTTGCGGGTGTCTCGACATCCGCCGCAGCGGTTTGCGGATCTCGCGCTTCTCCAACGACAACCTCTCGGTTCAAATCGAAGAGAACGTGCGCGAGCGGGACGTCTTCGTGGTGCAGGCGTTCACCGAACCGGCCAGCGACCGCATTCTGGAGCTGTTGATCACGATGGACGCCTTGCGCAGCGCGTCCGCTCGCCGGATCACCGCGGTGATCCCCTATTTCTCCTACGGCCGCTCCGACAAGAAGGACGCGCCCCGCATCTCCATCGCCGGGCGCCTCATCGCCGACTTGCTGCGAACCGCGGGTGCCGACCGGGTGCTGACGATGGACCTGCACGCCGAGCAGGTGCACGGCTTCTTCAGCATTCCGGTGGACCACCTGACGGCCATTCCCATAGTCGCCGCGCATGTGGAGAAGACCTGCGAGATGGCGAACGCGGTGGTGGTGGCGACGGACGCCGGTGGCGCCAAACGCGCCGGCAAGTTCGCCACGCGCCTTCGCCTGCCGCTGGCGATCATCGACAAGCGCCGGGTGAGCGACACCGAGGTGCGCCAAGGCCATGTGGTCGGCGACGTGGCGGGCAAGGACGCGGTGGTGTTCGAGGACGAGATCGCCACCGGCAGCACCATGGCCGAAACCGCACGCACGCTCGCCGCCGCCGGCGCCCGGCAGGTGGTCGCCGGCGCAACGCACGGGGTGCTGGTGGGCCATGCCATCGACAACCTGCGCGAGGCCGCCATCGCCTCGTTCACCGTCACCAACACCGTCGAAGTGCCGAAGAGCAAGCGTTTGGAGAAGATGACAGTGCTTTCCGTGGCGCCGCTGATGGCCGAAGCCATCCGCCGGATCCACACCGGCGAAAGCGTTGGCGCGCTGTTCGCGTAGGCCGCGCAAGTCGCGTAAGCCGCGAGTGCGGGCTGCTTCCCTTTAGCGAACCGCCACGTCCTTGCAGAGCTTCTCGCAGGGGGTGCCGTCGTCGTCGCCGTCCATGGTGGTGACGCCGCATTGCCGCAAGAACGCCACGGCTTCTTCGCAGGACGCCATCTCTCGACAGTAGCGCTTGGTGCCGCACTGCACTTCCGGAATGGCATCCAAGGCGCGCCCCGCCTTGACCGTTTGGGTGGCAACCGATGCCGAAGCCGCGACATCGGCGGACGACCGTTTGCCGCGCCGCCACTCCCACGGGGGCGTCGGCTCGGCATCGGCCCACAGCCCGCGCCGAGCCGTCCGCGCCGCGTCTTCGGCGGCCACTAGGCGCGGCGCGGGATCGTAGGCCCGTCGCACCCACGCGTGGCCGCGACGCACCATTTCGGCGTTCACGTCCACCTCGTCCACGAACACGTGGGCGATGATGCGCCGGTAGGCGTCGCCCCCTATCAACTGCAAGCGGACATCGCGCCCGTCCACGAGGGCGTGCAACGCCGAACGCGCCGCGTCGCCGTGCCGTTGGCGGTATTCGGGCGCGTCGATGTCCGCGAGCCGCACATCCACTTGCCGACCGCCGGACGAGATCACCAGGCTGTCGCCATCCTTCACGCGAACCACCTGTTCGCCGTTTGCCACGGCGGCCGCCACGAAAACGGCGGCCAAGACCAAGCGGGGCGCCATCGCGATCCCGGGCCGTAAGACTTGCCACGGATTATCCCCCGCCTTCCGCACAGGCCTCAAGGGGATTTCTTGAACGCGCGTGCGACGTTTTGGTGCGCAGGCGCCACTATGCGCCAGGCCGGTCGCTGCGCAGGCCGAAATCACAGAAAAGTCGCACAAGGATTCGGGTGATTTGCTACAGACAAGCGCTTGCCAAAGCAGTGACACTGCGCTGTCCGGTGAGAAAACGGGCCGGGCCACACCAAGCCGGCTGACTCCGGGCCGGAGGAGGGGAATCCGGACAACCGCATCGCGCCGAACGTGCTGGCGGCGTTCGGCCTGGAGAAGCGGCGCGACCGCTCGAGCTGTCTGACGTGGCTGGAGGGCAAGCCGCCGGACCGGGTGCTGGAGGTGGCGTCGCCCGGCACGGCGCGGAACGACCTGCGCGAGAAGCGGCGCGCCTACGCGGCGATGGGGGTGCCGGAGTACTGGCTGTTCGACCCGACCGGCGAGCTGTACCCGCGCGGGCAGCGGCGGCTGCAGGGCCTCGCGCTGGCGGACGGCAAGTACGAGCCGCTGGTAGAGCGCGTGGAGGGCGGGCTGCGGCTGATCCGCAGCCCGGTGCCGGGTTTGGACTTGCGCGCGGAAGGCCGGCTGCTCCGCTTCCGCGACCCGGCGACCGGGAAGGACGTCCGGCACCGCAAGGAATCCGACGCGGCCGTCGACGAGGAAGCGGAACGCGCCGACCGGGAGGCGGCCGGGCGCAGGGCGGAAGCGGCCGAGCGCAGGGCTGCGGAAGCGCGTGCCGAGCGGGAGGCGGCGGAGCGCAGGGCGGCGGAAGCGCGCGCCGAGCGGGAGGCGGCGGAGCGCAGGGCCGCGCAGGTGCGCGTCGCGGAGTTGGAGGCCGCCCTCCGGCGGGCCCTTCGGCGTTCGCGCGCGGATTCGAGCGGCGACCGCCAGCCTTGAGGTTCTCCCGCCGCTCGGTTGTCGGCGTGGCGGCGGGCCGCGCCGGAACGCCATGACGGAACACAAGCACATGCCAGCGCCCCCGGCAGCGGCGGCCTCCCCGGCCGCCGCCTTGAACATCGCCGCCAACGCCAGCGCGCTGGGCGACGACCGCCAGCCTTGAGGTTCTCCCGCCGGGTGTGCGACGTTTTGTGCGCGGGCGGGCTGCGAGGGTTTAGAGAGTCACCGCTTGGACAATTGTTCGCGTTTCGAGGAGGGGGAGGAGGGGATGCGGCGAGGAAGGGCCGCGACAAGTGATGGTTGCGGGCCCGGCGGCTTCTAGGTGGAACCTGCCGCCTAGAGGTCGCGGGCTTGGGAGTGCGGGTGGATGGAGCCCTCGGGCCAGCGCTGCGTCTTGGGGAGCGGACAAAAAGAAAGAGGGCCTAAGCCCTCTTTCTTTTGCCTTGGTGGTGCTCCCTACCTACTGCAAGGGCCAGTAGCGAACCGTATCGGTTTGGCCTTCCGGTTTGGTCACTGTCGTGGTGAACACGCTGACATCAGATGCTCTGGCCGTCGCGGTGAGCGTGGCCGCCGCCCGGTTGAAGTACGCCATGCAGTCGCCGTCGTCGTCCTCCATCCTGCAACCAACGTTATCTCCGATGACACCGCCTTCACCGGCAACCTTCGTCACGAGCTGCTGGCCGGCAGGGACAACAGCCGTCCAGTCGTTGGCCGGCGCCTCGGCACCGTCCTCAACTACCCAGTCCCCAACCGAGACCTCCGCGTCAAGGCTGCCGTGGTTCGTGATGACCAAGCGCTGGTTGTACCCCGCACCGGCACGCCCCGCGAACTCGGTGGCGGTGGTGAGGTATCCCAGCTTCACGGTGGTGCCATCGCGCTCGATTTTGCCCGCATTGTCAGAGCTGCCCCCGCTCCTCGCCCGCACTGTAGCGGTGTCGCCCGGGATGACGACCTGCCAGCTGACCGCGTAGGTGCCCACGCCGATTGCACTGTAAGGGTTCATCGCGGGGGGCGCGGGGGGCACGGTTTTCGGGGGGGGATTGCCGCTGACGTTCACCGCGAAGGCGTGATTGCCCACTGCCGCGGCCAAATCGCCGCGGAGGGCCACCGTGTTGGCATTGACAACGGCTTCGGCTTCGGCTTGGGTCGTGTCGTCGTCTGCCTCCGCGGTTAGCAATTCGCCTCCTGGAAGTTCGCCGTCGTAGCGCGCCAACGCGCCGCCTCCCAGAGTGAAATTGCCGAACTGGAACGGCCCGGAGTGGTCGAAATCGCCCGTGAATTCGTATTTCACCGCTTCCAAAACGTCCCCAATGACGAGGGGCATACCATCAACCGGGTTCAGAACTTCAGAATGCGCCGCTCCAGGTGCCATTGTCTTCAGTTCAATTTTCGCCGTGCCCAACGTCCCCCCGTTCGGGGTGGCACCAGTGAACTTCCGGAACGCCTCCGCCACCGATGCTTCCAACGTCTGTGGCGCCACAAACGACACCGTCACCGTCTCCGTCAAGCAGACCAATTGGGCGCTGCCAGTGACTAGTTCATCGGACTCATCCCGCGCGTCGGTGTAACTTTCATAAACCCCGAGCGTTATGCTGAAGCAGGTGTTCGCTCCAGTGACGCTCGCGCCTGCCGGCAAACTGATGCCACCCACCGTAATTGGAAACGACACGCCCCAATCCCCGGCGGCGGATCCTGCGGCCGGGGCCACAAAGCGCCAAATGCCATAGTCGTTCCCTGCTTGACCGCGGGCAACGCGGCTAGCGGCTGGGGTGGCACTGTTGCCATCGAGATCTGTGATCGTTACTGCCGGGGCGGGAGCGTCGGCCGCGAACTCCATGCTCCCCAAATCGAACCGCAGGTAGAAACTCGCTCCCCCGGCCACGGGCTCCAAGAAAGCGTCTATGGCGGTGTCTGTGACCGTGAAGTCGGGGGTCGACGATGCCATCACCGTACGCCTCTTGTTCCTCGCCGAGCCCGTTGCCGCGATGTCGCGGAACGCTTCCTTGGCGAAGTAAACGGGTTTGTTATTCTCGGCTTCCGTCATGCTCGGCGTGATGTACACCGTCGCGTGGGCCATGTTGAAGCCGAGCAGACCAACCGCCGCGAAAACGGCCGCCAGTGCGACTTTCAAGTCCTTTCCAAAGAGCATGGTAGCTACTCCAAGTCTGATCCAAGTTCACAGCCATCCGCCCCGTCGCCGGTTCCCCCACGCACGCAGCTAAGGCTGGCAGTGATTATGCCCGTCTTGACAAGGATGGCAAGCGTTTTTTGGCCTTTTTTTGATCTGCCGAACAAGAAGCGTTGCCGAATGAGCATAAACACATGCAACATGCTGATTTTTAACGTATTTGTGTTTCTTGCTTCGGCTGGAATCGGGCCGGGGCCGCGCATCGGCGGCACCGGGCGATTGTGGTTTTCCTCTCTAAACGGCCACATTGGGCGTCACAGGCTTGGCCCGGCGGCGAAGTCCGCCACACCGAACGCCCCGTAGCGCCAAGGCTCTGCGCCCAAAACCGGCCCAGAGTCTTGGCGCCAACGTGAGCGCGGTGAACGTTGGACACGTGCTTTCAGCACGCGGCTAACGGGCAGGCCCGTGCAGCCGCAGTTCCGCCTTCATCCGCTCGGTGAGCTCGCGGCCCGCCGCGTGATCGGCTATCACATAAGGCGTCACCAGAATCAGCAGCTCGGTGCGGTCGCGCTGGCTGGAGTCCACGCGGAACAGGCGCCCGAGCCCCGGCAGCTTGCCGAGCCAGGGCACGCCGGTCTGCCCGGCGCTGCGGCTGTCCGATATGAGGCCGCCCATCAACACCGAGGCGCCGTCGCGCAAGGTCATGGTGGTTGTGAGTGTTCGCCGCAGAATCGTCGGCGTTCCCTCCTGGCTGGTGGCGGCGGTGGGCCGCGCCTCCGTCAAGGACTGGGTCACCTTGAGATCCACCAGTCCGTTGGCCTGCACGATGGGTTCGATCGACAAATCCACGCCGGTGTCGCGGTACTGCACTTGCTGCAGGATGTTGCTGGCGCCTTGGAGGTTGGTTGCGCTTTCCACCCGTTGCGCAACGGTGGGGATGGTGTTGCCGGCGCTGAGCGATGCCGTGCCGCCGCTCTTCACCACCAGGCTGGGCCGCGAGCGGATGACCACGCGGCTGTCCTCGTAGAAGGCGTTCAACACGGCGCGCGCGACGCCGCCGCGGTTCAGCGTGATGGAGATGCCGCCGGATTGCTGCCCCACCAGCCGGCCTACCGTGCCGCCCTTGTAGTCCTTGTCGCCGAACGTGCCGCGCAGGAAGAACTCGAGGCCGGAGCGGTCCTGGTCGTTCAGCGTGACCTCGGCGATCAGCACTTCCACGAGTACCGAGGGCACCGGCTTGTCGAGTTCCTCGATGATGGGGAGCAGCTGTCCCCAAGCGGTGCCGGTGCCTCGGAACAACACCATGTTGCGGTTCTTGTCGACGATCAGCGAGCCGCCCTCCTCGTACAAGGCGCCGATGGATTCGGCCAGCGCGGCGGCTTGCGTGTTCCTCACCTCGCGGGTGAACACGCCGTCCGCGACTGTTTGGCGGCGCTCGTCGTCGAGCAGCTCGGCCCAGCGCTCCACATGGTCGAGGGTGGCCTGGTCGCTGGCGAACACGACCAGCTTGTTGGTGCTGGCGAGCGGCAGCAGAACCACCGTGGCTTCCCCCCGCCCAACACCGATCGCCGCCAGATACCCCTCGGCGGCGAGCACGTCGCGCAAGTCGCCCGCCAGTGGCCCTACCTCGGACGCGGTGGGAGCGATGACGATGCCGTGGCGGCCGCGCAGCAGCGGTTGATCCAGCACCTCGATGAGCGCGTTCGCCTGGACGACGAGATTGGCGGCGCCGCGCAACGTCACGATGTGGCTCTCCGGGCTGTAATCCACCCGCAGCCCGTCGCCGAGCATCGCCTCCAGCATTTCCGCGACGAAAAGGCCCCCCACCACGCGCAGCGGCACCATTTGGAATATGGTGCGGTGCGTGGCCGGCACCTCGGGCAACGTCCGACCGCTCACCAAGAGCGGCACCTCGCCGCCATCGCCCGGCCGGGTGGAGAACGTGAGCACGTCGCCCCGCTGGGTTATGCCGATGCCGTAGCTTCCGAGCACGTTGCGGGCGGTGGCGAACAGTTGGCGGGGCGAGACGGGTTCGGTGAGCTTGAGCGTCACCAGATCCGTGCGGGCCTGCAGATCGGGCGCCATGTGAAAGGAAAGACCAAGCTGTTTCGCGAACACCTCGTTGATGAAGGAGGCCAGAGGCAGGTCGTGAAAACTCACCGCTATCGGTTCGCCGACGAGACCCGCGCCCAGATCGTCCGCCATGCGGTCCACCACCGTTTGCTGGATGACGACGCCCGGCGTGGGCGTGACGCGCGGCGCCGGCGAACCCGCCACCGTCTCGCCGGACGATTCGGCGGCGTCGATGGGAGCGCGCAGCGGCCCCGGGAACGGGGGCGTTTGGGGCGCGGTGCAAGCGGCTAGAGCGGCCAAGGCGAGGCAGGGCAACACCGCCCCGCGGCGGCGACGCCCACCACTTGCCGCTGGTCGCGCGGCGCCCCCCGCCTGGAACAGGGCCATCTGTCTCGCCATTCGCCTAGCCTCCAAGTATTCCGTTTGCTTCCACTTTGCACCAACTCCATCTAGCCCGAACAAGCCGGGCGGCGCACCAAAGAGGGGCTCGAACCGCCCTGGCGCGGCGGTTGGCCGCCGACAGTTGCGTCGAGCTTTTGGCTCGCGGCGATTTCAACGCGATTCACCGCGCTAGGGCGTGACCGCGACCGGAAACAGCGCCAACGTCTCCTGGCTGCCGTCCGACCGTTCCAACACCAGAGCCTCTTCGCGCACGGAAACAAGCACGCGGCCGTCCGCCAACGCTTCGCCGGGCCGGCGGCGGACCACTTCCGCGCCATCCGACACCGTGAGCAGCACCGCCTGCTCCGCTTCGTTCACGGCGACGCCGACGAATCCTATCGCTTGGAGCAGCGCGCGCGGATTCGGTTCCGCCGGTGGCCCGCCGGCCGCCTCCGTTTCTTGTTGCGCGAGCCGTTCGCGCCCGTCCAGCACGGAGAAGCCCCAGCGCCGGTTGATCAAGAACGGCGTCAGGTCCGGTGGCTGCGGCAGTTGCGCGTCCGCCGGCAGTTCGGCGGCGCCGGCGCGCGCCACGTCCGGCGACGCGCTCCCAACCGGCAGCAACGCGGCCATTGCGACGACGACGAGCAGGAGCAGCCCGGTCGCCGCCATCGGCCCGCGCAGCACGGCCGGCGCGCGGTGCCGGATCGCGGCGGCCGCCTGCGACAGAGCGGCCCAAACGGGCGTTTGCCGCCAGTTCATCCAGCCTGCCGCCCGGTGCCGCCGGCGGCACCCGATTGGCGGCTCTCCGCCGCGATGCCAAGGAAGTAGGCGGAGAGCAACAAGGTGAACTGGCGACTGTTGCGCCGCATGGAGAGCCGATCGACCACCAGTTTCTTCTCGCTCTCGGCCACCGCGAGCAGCAGTTCCAAGGCCCCGGCGCCGTGGTACTCGCCGGTAAGCCGGGCTTGGACGCGCAACACGTCCGGCAGGCCGGGGGCCGGCTGAGTCAACCCCGATTGGATGCGCGGCTTTTGGAAACCGTGCTGCGTCGCCAAGGCGGTCAACGTTTGCTGCAATTGGGCTTGGGCCTGGCCGGCCGTGTCGGCGCGCCACAGCCACCGTTCCAAAGCGCGATCGCCGGCCCGCGCCGCATCGAGCAACTCGTCCCAGTCGTCGCGCTGAAAGGCGCTCGTCATCGCCGCCAAGCGGGCCGTCTGTTCGGCATGGTCCCCGCGCGCCGCCGCCAACCGCTCGCCCTGCGCAAGCAGAAGATTGACCAGCACGATGGCGGCGACCACCCACGCGCCCAGCCGCAACGGCGGCTTGTCCGCGAGCTCGCCGCGCGCACGATCCAGCCAATTGCGCCATGCGCTCACGAGGCGCTCTCCGCGCCGGCCGGCGGCCGCACTTTCAGCACGATGTCCACCCGCCCGGGCCGCTGCCGGCCGCCGAGAACCACGCCATCGAACACCGCCGACAGACCGTCCACGCAAGCCACGGGATCCAGCGCCGGCCCGGTGAGGGCCAAGTTGAGCCGACCGCCTTGGTAACGCCATTCGCGCAGCGCGACATCCGCCGGCAGCGCGCCGTCCGTCAAGATCATGAGCTCCGGCTGCGAGGGGCCGAAGAGCAGCGCGGCCAAGGCGGCGCGGCGGGCTCGCAGTTTGCGCACCTCGCTGCGGGCGTCCAAGACCGGCGCCAGTTCCTCCTCCAGACGCTCCACCTCGGCGGCGGCTGCCGCGCTTGCGTGAGACGTCTTCCAAATGCGCGTTTCCTGCCAGCAGGCGACCACGGCGAAGAGCGCGAGACCGCACGCCACCAAGGGGCGTTCGCGCAAGCGCAGCCATTCGCCCGGCGTGACGGGCGTGGCCCACGGTTCAACGCCGATGTCGGCGGCAAGCGCGGCCAGCCGCGCGGGGGCGGCGGGGGCGTTCGCACGGGCGGCGAACCAGTCCTCGATGCTCTTGGTTGGCTGTTGCGGCGACCAATAGGAATCCCGCAGCACGCCGGCGTCCCAAAGCTGCAGCTCGAAACCGTGGTGGCAGGCTTGCAGATGCACGCCATCCGCCTTCTTGGGATGGAACACAGTCTCCGGCAGCAGTTCGCCGAGTGGCCGACCGAGCGGATTGGCCTCGTCGTCCCCGGAGCTCGAGACGCCCACCTGATCGGCGTTCCAGAGCCACACCATCGCCGCGCTGCCGGCCCAGACCGCGTGATGGCCCGTGCTAGTGAACGGGCTCCACAACGGGATGTTGAGCGCCAAGGCGGCGCGGCGTTTGTTGCGCGGCACGTTGGCGAAATCCGCGCAGCGGTACAAGCACAGCCCGCGCCCGACGATCCGACGACGGCGCCGGGCCGCCACCGGAAGGACCTCGGCGCCGGCCGCGGTCTCTATGACGCTAGGTTGATTGAAAAAGCGGCGTAGCAGCTTCGCGCACAGGTTCCGCGCCGCCGACAGCGGGTTCGAAATACCGGTACTCCTTTCGCCAAGGGGCGATGGTGGATCCAAGCGTCTTGGCGACGCCGACAAGGGTTCGCGTGCGACCGCCCTCGCGCCAAAAAGCGAGACGCAGCCGCTTCGAAGGCAAGGGCGAGAAGCCGCCGGCCGGCCGCCAAGGCCGGCCAGCGACAGCGCCGACGGCAACGGCGCTGGTGAGCGGTTGCAGTTCGCGATAGGCGGCAACCCGCCGCGCCGCCGCCTCGTCGCCATCGAACAGCGCGGTGAGGAGCTCCAGCGGCATCGTGTTGACGTTGATGCCGTTGGTGATGGTCCCTGTGGTCACCCGGCGCAGGCGCGGCCACTGGTCCTCGGGCACCGCGGCCAAGGCGCCCAGCACTTTCCTCAGTTCCACGGGGCTTGCGAGATACCAGTTGCTCGGCGGCGCCAGCCCGGCGCGTTCGTAGCCGGAACGCTCGGCGCCGTTCAGCGACAAAGTGCCGTCACGATCGATGTAGTCGCGCAAGCGCGCCTGCAGAAGGGCGACATCCAACGACGCGACGCCGGCGTGCAGCAGAGCGGCCCGGAATGGGACGGTCAACGGCTGGTTCACCGAGACCAGGCCGCTTTCGTCTTGCACCGAGAAACGGATCCGGCCAAGGCCGGCGTATGGCTCGCCCGCCACGGCGACCACGCCATCGCCCGGCGGCAGCGCCCTTGGCGCGTCCAAGTCCTGGAAGTGCTGCCGGCGCTCCAGAACCAGGCCGCGGTAACTCATGCGTCCGGTGATGAGGAGATACAGCAATGTCGCCTCGGTGGCGCGGGCGTCCAAATCGTCCTGCAGGGCTTGTTTGGCCTGATGGGCGCGTTCGCGATCCGCCGACGCCACGCTGTTGATGTAATCGGCCAGCACCATCAACGCCGCCAGCACCCACACCGTGGCGACCAGCACGAAGCCTCTTTGCCCCGGCGCACCGCCGCGAAAGCCCGGGATCACCAAGACTGACTCTCGTTGGGCAATGGAAACGGCGACGTTTCCACCCGGGCGACCCACAGCGTGTCTTGGTCGTCAACCACCAGCCGGACAAGCCGGGGAGTCCACTGGCCCGCCGCGCCCGCCATGGGCCATTCGTTGTGCCAAGTGCCGCCGCGATCGGCGTACTGGAAGGACAATCGGCCTCTCGCCGGCGCGGGCAATCGCCAAACTTGGGCGTCGTCCCTGGTTGCGCCTCCTTCGGCGTAGAGCAGAACGGGCGGCTCCTCGGCGACGATGGCCCAACGGGCCACGGTCGGCATGCCCGGCTCGGCCGCCAGCGGTTGCAGCGTGGTGCCGACGAAGCCGGCCGGGCCACCATCGAATGCGCGCGCGTAGACGCCAACCGGCACGATGCCGCCAACGGAGGTTTCGAACCAGTGTTGCTGCATGGCGGAGAAGTCCGCGGCGCGGTGCGAGCGCGTCACGGCCTCGTAGCGGGCCGCGAAGAAACCCAGCGCTTGCACAAGGGAAGTGCCGAGCAGCGAGACCAGGGTGAGCACCACCAGCATTTCCATCAACGTCAGGCCGCGCGGGTTGGCACGGGCCGCGGGCTTGGGACCGCTGCTCGTCATCGCGCCGGGGCCTCGGCGCGCAAATCGCGATGGCCAACTTGCCGCGTTCGCCAAGTGCCCAGCAGGCGGTTGCCGTGGCGAATGCGGAACTCGAGCTGGTAGAGGCCCACACGGTGCGGCCCGCGCCCCCCCAACGCGCCTTGGCTTTGGCGCATCGGCTCCACCAACGTGGCCGTCCAAGCCACTTCGTGATCGCCCATGACGAAGTTGCCCTGTTGCTGCTTGTCGGGGTTGATCGTGGACAGAATCGTCACGGCGCGACGCACCACGGGCACCTGGGCGGAGACGTCGTCGGCGCGCGTCAACGCGATCAGGCTGCTGTTGAAGAGGCCGAACAACGCCATTCCGGCCACGGAGAGGACGGCCATCGCCACGACCGTCTCCAGCAAGGAGAAGCCGGCGGCGCGGCGCCGTGCCTTCGATCGCGGCGGCCCGGCCGGGGGCCATGCGGAAGGGTGCCGGCAGGGGCAAGGGACGGGGCGGGCGTCGGCGTTCACACTCGCCTCAGCTTCGCCCGGACGGAACACGGCAAAAGGGCGCTTCCAGCCGCAGGCGGATGGGCGGCAGGTCGGTGTGCAGCAGGGCCAACTCGCCGCCAAGGCAGACGCCCGTCGACCGGGCCAGCACCGGATCCCGCACTCGCACGCGCCAACCCGGGGGCACCTCAAGGGGGTAGGGCTCGAACCCGGGGGGCGCGGCTAGCGCTTCGCCGCCTTCGTCGTCCTCGGTGCCGACCACCGCGTACGCCCGCCGCCGCGCCGCGGCCTCGCGGCCGAGCGCCGAGAGTTGATCCAGAATGTGGTCGCGCTCGGTGTTGCGCGCGGCGGAGGCGTAGAGCCTGTCCAGATTGGGCACCGCCACGGCCACCAGCAATGCGGCGAGCACAAGAACCACCAGCAACTCGATCAGCGTGAACCCGGCGGGCGGCCGGGACAACCTGCCGCTGGCCACGGACCGGGCGCAAGCCGCATGTGCCGGGCGGGAGGACGCTGGGGCCCGCGACTTCATGGCAAGCGGCATCGCAACCCGAACGGGCGCGTGAACCTTAGGACCGTTCCGGCAGCAAGCCAAAGTCCGCGTCGTTGCCGTCGCCACCGGGCTCCTTGTCCGCACCCAACGAATAAAGGACGTAGCCCCGGTCGTTATCCGCGCGTCGCTCGTAGCGGTACGGCGTGCGCCAAGGGTCGAGCGGCACTTGTTCGTCCAGATAAGGGCCGCGCCAGTATTGCGCCGCCTCGCCGGACGGGGCCTTGACCAGCGCTTCCAAGCCCTGATCCGTTGTGGGCAGTTCGCCGATGTCCATCTTGTACGTGAGCAGGCCGCTCTTGATGTGTTTCATCTGGATGTTGGCGGCGTCCACTTGGCCGCGCTCCAAATAGGTGAGCACGCGCGGCCCCACCAACGATGCCAGCAGGCCGATGATCACCAGCACCACGGTGAGTTCCATCAGGCTCCAACCGCCGCTGGCGCGCCGTGCCATCGCTTGCGCACGGATGTTCTTCGTGGATACGCGGGAATAGCGGGGCATGCTCGATCGGGCGTCCACTCGCACGTTCTGGTTTTCAGACACTTCCGACACCGCCGGTTCCCGCAAGTTCATTGACGCTGGTCATCGCCAAGATGATGCCCACCATTATGGTTCCGAGGGCGCCGCCGATCAAGACGATGGCCAGCGGTTCCACCAACGCGAGCACGCGCTTCATGCGGCGGGTGCTGTTCTCCTGGTGCAGCGCCGCGAGCGCCCGCAGCATCTCGGCGAGTTCGCCGGACTGTTCGCCGACGCGAATCAGGTTGTAGCCCGCCGGCGTGAGCGCCCGGTTCTTCTCCAACGCTTCGGAAAGCGACGCGCCGGCCTTCACGTCCGTCGCCACCTTTTCTAGACGCGCGTTGCGGCCGGCCACGCGCACGCCTCCCGCCGCCAGCGACAGCGCGTCCATCAACTCCACCCGCGCGAACAGCATCGCCGCCATCACCGACGCCCACTTGGCGGCGTCCGTTTCCGTCAGCCAGGAGCCCAGCACCGGCAGCTTGGCGATGCCGTTGGTAAGGGCGGCGCGAGCCGCTGTGCTGCGCCACAACGCCGCGCCAATCAACACCACCCCAGCGAGCAGCGCCATGAACAGCCAAGTGTTGTCGTTGAACCAAACTCCGCTGCCCAGAACGGCGCGGGCGAGGAACGGCAGATCCTTGCCCTCCTGCAGCAAATCGGCGAAGTTCGGCACCACGACGATGAACATGATCAGCACCGCCGCGACGGTGGAGGCGACGAGCATGGCGGGGTAGGTGAGCGCCCCGCGCAAATCCGCCGCCACTTTTTCGTCGTATTCCATTTGATCAACGGCTTCGCGCAGCGAGCGCGGCAGCTCGCCACTGAGTTCGCCGGCCTCGATAAGCTGATGCACATAGTCCGGCAGACGCAATGCGCTGGCGCGGACCGCCTGCCCAAAGCTGTCGCCGCGCATGAGCGCTTGCCCGATGCCGCCGAACGCCGCCGCCAACATGGGATGTCCGCTGCCGCGGCTTTGCGCCACCACGGCGTCCGCCAGCGTGACGCCGGAGCCAAGCAACGTCGCCAGCTCGCGAAACGCCACCACCAGGTCCGCCGCCTTGACACGGCGGCGCAACGCCGGCAGCGGAGACGGCTTGCGCTCGGCCACATCCACGGCGACCCGCCCGTCCCGGGCAAGTGTACGCACCACATCCGCCGGCGACGACGCCTCCAGCCGGCCGCGAAAAGGTTGGCCGTTCTCGTCAACGGCGCGGTAATCGTATTCCACGCTAACGCTCTTGCGAGGGCACAGTTGGATGACCGGCGTGGCACCGCGCAAGGCACTGCGCGGCTGCGCACTCCGACGGCATCATACAACAGGCCCAGCGGCGCTCTCTCCTCTGAAAGCCGGGGTTGCCAGAGCCTGTGACTGGCCGCGGCGAGGAGAGTTCAACGCGATGGCTCAGCCCCAGTTTCCCGTGCGGATGCGCTCCATCAACTCGTGCATCGTCTGGGGCCACGGCGGAAGGGCCTTCTCGAATGCGGCACGGGGGTCAACCGTCCAGCCCCGCGGCCAGGTCGCCAATCACGGGCGCGCCACCAACGCGGCCGTCCCGATACACCTGTTCAAGGTCTTCGCGCGATCTAATGCGGTAGTCGGTCAACGGCGTGAAGCGCGAGACGCCCGCTCCGTCCTTCCGCGCGAGCCAGACATCGTCGAGTTCGAGGCCGTCGCGTAGCATCCCGGTGTCGTGGACGGCCGTTACCAACTGGGCGCCGTGCCGGTTCGCCGCCGCGCTCTTGAAGAGCCGGATCAGCGCTGTCGTCAGGCGGTGATGGAGGCTTGAGTCCAATTCGTCCACCACAACGAGCCGGCCTGCCGAGATGGCGTTCAGCAACGGGATGGCCAAGCCGGCGAGCCTTTGCGTGCCGCGGCTTTCGAAGTTGTAGTTAAGCGAGCAACTCCCCTCGGTGCTCGCGTGGAGGAAGCGGAGCCGTTTGAATCGCCGCGCCGGCGCCTCGATGGACGTTCCAGCCAACTCACCGGCGATGCGGGAAATCTTTCTGACTTGCTCGCGACCAGCCTCGGACAGCTCGACATCCGAGATCTCCACGCCGGTCACGCCAACATCCGCTTGCCGCATCAGTTCCACGAACGCGTCCCGGTGCGCGAAGCCCTCGAGCGCCGTCGCGATCTGCGTTTCGACGGCTTGGCCGCTTAGCGGCTGCAGCGGCTGCCAATGTTCCGCGAACTGCCGGTGGATCGCGGCGAGCTGCGGATGGTTGTTCTGCGCGGCGGCGGAGAGGAAGAGGCTATTGGCGCGCGTGAGCGCGGCCATCGAGCGGTTCTCGCCGCGCAAGCGACCGCCGAAGGCCACCCGCGTTTCGCCGCTCGCCGTCTTCCGGGTGAACAACATCTGCGTCGTCTGCCGCTTGTGCCGCACGATGCGGTGCAGCCATTCGTCCGTGTATTCGGTGTCGTTAAACCCGAAGCCGTATTCGTACACCTCTTGCGGAGCATCCGCGTCGTGGCCGTTGATGGTGAACAGGCAATCGAACCGGGTGGGCTTGCCCGCGCTGGCTTGGTCGAGCAGGAAGGGCACCCGCGGGACGGGATCGGTGGCATCCCGAGACTTGTGCGACGCCACGACGTGACGGCGCATCGCCTGGACCGCGTCCACGAGATTGGACTTGCCCGACGCGTTGGCACCGTACACGACGGCCAATGGCACCGCCGCCTCCCCCACGACGGGCACAGGCACCACGACGCCCGACCGTTTGACCCGTTTGGCCGCGGTGAGGATCAGCTCCTGACGGTCGCGGATGGAGAGATGGTTCTCCACTCCAAATCGCAATAGCATCCTTATATCACTTCAGAAAGCAGCTTTGCGGCGTATTGTGCCACTAAATACAATTAGAGCTGAAGGATAGGGGATTGTAAGCGGCCAACGCCCAACAGAATTGCCGCTTGGCGGCTCGAAGAACCGCACACTGTGCGACTGGAGCCGGGTTGGCTAGCTTGGGAGTGGCCTCACCAGCCGGGCCACCGAAGAAAGGCGTCATCGCCCTGCCGAGGAGAACAACACCATCGGTGTTTCGCGCGTCCCCGCTCGGGATCACGCGCCACGAACCCGGCCAGTGAGGAACGACAATATAGCAGCGACAAGCGGGCTGGAACGCCGTCGTGGAGCGGTGAACCAGCGCCGAGGGCGATTCTTCAATCGCGTCAAATCGTTAACCTGCACGGTTCCATTATTCTTTCACTTTCTCGAAGATCCGAAGCACCATCGCGTCCAAGCACGGATCCAACGTCCGCTGTGCTCACACTTGGAGCAACCGGGCTACGTCGTTCCTGCGACGCGGTCGCTTATGATCGGCGCCAAGCAATCGGGTTGGCCGAGGCGCGAGCGTGCGGTTCGTTATCTACGGTGCCGGGGGCGTTGGGGGCACTATCGGCGCCCGGCTGCATCTGGCGGGGTTCGAGGTCGCGCTCATCGCTCGCGGCCGGCATCGCCAAGCCATCGTCCAAGGTGGCTTGCGGTTCGTCTCGCCAAGCATGGACGAGCGGCTGAATCTGCCGTGCGCGCAAGGGCCGGCGGACGCCGCCATCGGCCCGGACGACGCCGTGTTTCTGTGCATGAAGGGCCAGCACACCGAGGCCGCGCTGCGCGACCTCGACGCCGCCACGGGCGGCGAGGCGCGCGTGATCTGCTGCCAGAACGGCGTGGAAAACGAGCGGCTGGCGCTGCGGCGGTTCCGGCACACCTACGGCATGGTGGTGTGGCTGCCAGCGGAACATCTGCAGCCCGGCGTGGTGGTGAACTTCGCGGAGAACACCGCCGGCGGTCTTGACGCCGGGCGCTACCCTTCCGGCGTGGACGGGTTCATCCGCGAAGTCGCGGCCGCTCTGACCACCGCCGGATTCAGCGCCCAGCCGCACCCCGCCATCATGGGGCGCAAACACGAGAAGCTCCTGGCCAACCTTTCCAACGCCGTGAACGCGGCCACCGGCAGCGGCTCACGCCCCATCGCCGCCAAACTCCGCGCCGAAGCGTTGGCCTGCTACCACGCCGCCGGCATCCACTGCGCCACCAGGGACGAAGTGCGCGCCGGGCGCTCGGCCATTCGTGGCGGCGAGGTGCCTGGCCACAAGCGCCACGGCGGCTCGTCGCTGCAGAGCCTGCTGCGACGCACCGGCGACATCGAAGCGGATTTTCTGAACGGCGAGATCGTGCTGCTCGGCCGTTTGCACGGCGTGCCGACGCCGGCGAATGAAGCCGTCCAAGCTCTCGGCAACCGGCTGGCGCGCGAGGGTTTGGCGGCCGGGAGCCTCGCGATCGCCGAAGTGGAACGGCTGGTGCTTGGCGCTTCTGGCAAAACGCCGTAACGGGTTTTCGGCGGTTCGAGGCGCGCGCGTCGCAACCGCCCGGCCGCAAGAACGGCGTCGTTGAACCGGGAACGCCGACGAGACAACTATGGGAGGGAGGGGGGAGGGTGTCATCTCGCCGGCGTTGCACCGGAAGACGACGGCGCAACGACTATCCGAGCATCTGCCGCCAGAGCTCCGCGTCCACGAACTGAACGGGATCGGGCTGATCGCCAGCCGTCCGCCCGGTTGCGGAGACGCCGGCCTCTGGAACGAGGCTCTCGTCAAAGACGTAATGTCGCGCGCTTTTCAGCATCAATAAAATGCCGTCTCAAACACAGGATGCCCACTATACGCTTGGCGCCAAAAAACGCAAGCGTTTTTTCGCCGATTTCGCCAACGCGCCGGCATGAATCGTTGGGCTTGAGGAGCGCTTGGAAAAGGCGACCGCCACACCGCAAGCCGGCCACGAAACGGCGTTGGATCAAGCGTCAGCTTTCGCGCCCGTAGCGGTCGGCGAAGCGCACGATGTCGTCCTCCGAGAGATGCTCGCCCACCTGCACCTCGATGACCTCCAAAGGTTGCCGGCCCGGGTTGGCCAGCCGGTGGCGCACGCCGGCCGGGATGTGGGTGGATTCGTTGGCCGCCAACCGGAACACCCGTTCGCCGCACCGCACCTCGGCCTCGCCCCGAACCACCACCCAGTGCTCGGCCCGATGGCGGTGCAACTGCAAGGACAACGATTCCCCCGGCGCCACGGCGATGCGCTTCACCAAAAAGCCGTCGCCTTTCTTGAACGTCTCGGCCCGGCCCCAGGGACGATACGCGGTGGCATGCGCCCGGTGTTCGTCCCGCCCCAGCGCCCGCAGGCGCTCGGCCACCTGTTTCACGTCCTGAACCCGGTCCTTGGCCGCCACCAGCACCGCATCCCCCGTCTCGACCACCACCATCCCCCGCAAGCCCACCGCGGCCACCAGACGATCGCTCGCCGCCAAGTGGGTGTCGGTCGTGCCAACGGCGATCACGTCGCCGCTCACGGAGTTGCCGTCCGCGTCCTTGGCGTTCACGTCCGCCACCGCCCGCCACGATCCGACGTCCACGAAACGCATGTCGGTGGAAACGACCACAGCCCGTCTGGTGTGCTCCATGACGGAATAGTCGATGGATTCCGCGGGGCTGCGCGCGAAGGCGTCGCCGGGGCGAATGAAATCCAAATCCTTGCGCGGCGCCGCCATGGCGGCGGCGCAGGCCGCGTGGATTTCGGGACGCCAGGCGCGCAGCTCGTCCAAGAAAACGCCGGCCCGCAGCAGGAACATGCCGCTGTTCCACCGATACCGGCCGCTGGCCAAGAACTCCTCGGCCAGCTTCCGCGACGGCTTCTCCACGAAAGCCGCCACCTCGGCGACGCCGTCGGCGTCTGGCCGGGCCTTGCCGACGCGGATGTAGCCAAAGCCCGTTTCCGCGGCGGCGGGCGTGGTGCCGAACACCACGATGGCGCCTTCCCGCGCCAACGGCAAACCCGTCCGCACCGCGGCGTGGAAGGCCGCTACCGGCGCGATGTGGGAATCCGCCGGCAGCACGAGCAGCACGGGGTCACCGTCCGCGGCGGCGTGCAGCGCGGCCAGGGCGAGGGCTGGCGCGGTGTTGCGCGCCCGGGGCTCCAAGAGAATCGCGCCGGGCGAAACGCCAACTTGCCGACACTGCTCGGCGGCCACGAATCGATGGTCGTTGTTGCAAACGAGTATGGGTGGCGCCGTCGGCAAGGCGCGGAGCCGGCCGAGGGCGAGCTGGAGCATGGTCTCATCGCCCGCAAGCCGCAAGAACTGCTTGGGGTAAAGTTCCCGCGACAAAGGCCAGAGGCGGGTTCCCGCGCCGCCGGCCAAAATCACCGGGAGGATCTGGTCGGACATTCCGCATCCGAATCGTGGTCGCGCCGCGGATGGTACGACACCGCGCCGCACCCGGCCCGATGCCCGTGCCGGCCGCTCTCAACACGATATGGATCCGTTTAGCCAAGGCGCGATCGGCGCCGCGCTGCCGCAAGCCGTCGCGCGAGCCGATCGCCTGCGGACGATCACGCTGCTCGGCTGCGCGGCCGGCCTGGCGCCGGACCTCGACGTGTTCCTCGGCTCGGCAACGGACACGCTGCTGTTCTTGGAGTTCCATCGCCAGTTCACTCACGCGCTGGCGTTCATTCCCGTTGGCGCGGCGGTGGTGGCCCTGCTGTCGCATCCGCTGGCGCGCCGCACCATGCGTTTCCGCGAGACCTATCTGGTCTGCCTGCTCGGCTACGCCACCCACGGCGTCCTCGACGCCTGCACCAGCTACGGGACGCAACTGTTCTGGCCGTTCTCGGATCACCGCGTGGCGTGGAACAACGTCTCCGTGGTCGATCCGCTGTTCACCTTGCCGCTGGTCGGCTGCGTGGTGGCCGCCGCGGCGTGGCGCAAACCCGTGCTGGCGCGCTGGGGCCTCGCGTGGGCGGCGTTCTACTTGGTGCTCGGCGTCGCGCAGCATCAACGCGCCGTCTCGGCCGGGGACGCGTTGGCCAAGTCGCGGGGACACGCGCCGGCCCGGCTGACCGCGAAGGCCGGATTCGGCAACCTGTTGGTGTGGAAGGTGGTGTACCAGCACGCCGGCCGGTTTCATGTGGACGCCGTGCGCGCCGGCGCGCTTGCAGCCGTGTGCCCGGGCGAGAGCGTGCCGGTGCTTGATACGGCGCGGCACTTGCCGTGGCTGGATCCCGAATCGCAACAGGCGCGCGATGTGGAACGTTTCCGCTGGTTTTCCGACGACTACATAGCGCCGCATCCGAACAAGCCGGACAGCGTGATCGACGTCCGCTACTCGGTGGTGCCAAACGTCGTGGCTCCGCTTTGGGGAATCGACCTCGATCCCGCCGCCGATCGCCATCAGCACGCCCAATTCGTGGGCGAGCGGGGCCTCGACGAGGGCCAAAGGCGGGATTTCGCGGCGCTGCTGCGCGGCCAAGGTTGCAGGCCGCTCAAGGCCGGCGGGTAGCCGCGGGGGTTAGCATTGCGGTTGCGGCCCTTCGTGGCGAAAACGCGCCTGCCGCCGGGTTTGAAAGACGGGTTGGCGTTTCGCTGTGTTCCTTGCTGGAGTGCTGGAGTGAAAATGCGTATTGGAATCTCACTGCCCGTTCGGGAATTGAAGGACGATCTCGGCGCGCTCAAGGCGTTCGCGCAGATGGCGGACGAAATCGGCTACACGCACTTGCGCGTGCCGGATCAGGTGTTTCGCCCCGGCGGCCATCTGCACGAGCCGCTGATGACGCTGACGTTCGTCGCCGCCATCACCGAACGCATTGAGCTCGTGCCTTCCGTGATCATCGCGCCGGCGCGCCAAACCGTGTTGCTGGCCAAGCAAACGGCCACGTTGGATCGGTTGTCCGGCGGACGTGTGCGGTTGGGCGTGGGCGTGGGCGGCAGCAAGGTGGAATACCAGGCCCAAGGCGAAAACTTCCACGACCGCGGCGCGCGTTCGGCGGAACAGATCGATCTGCTCCGCCGTCTGTGGAGCGAGCCGGTGGTGGACTTTGCCGGCCGTTGGCACACAGTGGGCGGCGCCGGCTTGAATCCGCTGCCGGCGAACCCCATTCCGATCTGGATAGGCGCGGCCGGCCTTCCCGTCCCGCGCATCCGCGAGCGCATCGGAAGGTTGGCCGACGGTTGGTTCGTGCTCTGTTCGGCCGAGCAGTTCGACGATTTGGAAGCCGACATCCACGCCGCCGCCATCGCCGCCGGGCGCGACCCGACCGCTCTCGGGGCAGAGGCCGGTGTCGCCGTGGTAGGGCCGCGTCAAGCCGAGTGGCGCAGTCGCGTTGCCGCTTGGCAAGGGAAAGGGCTCACCCACATCTGCCTGCGAACCCTCGGCGGCGGATTGGACGCCACCGCGCATATCGAGACGGCGCGGCGCGTGTTCGCCGAGTTGCCAAGCGGGGTTTGACAGCTCAAGCGGCGTTGGGGCTGTTTCGCGACCGCCGCCGGGTCGGTTGGTCAGCCGCGCCACGGGCGCCGGTTCGGCGCGCCGCCAAAGAACTCAGCCAGCGGCCCACTTCCGTGGCGGGGCGAAACCGTCGATTCCGGTTTCCGCCCGCAACGCCACCGAGGTCTCGGCGGTGCCGGCGTCCAACCGGATGCCGATGGCGTCCGCGATTCGGGTGATGCCGTTGAAGCCCGCGGCCACGAGGATGGCGTCGCTCAACTGCCGCGGCGCCATGCCCGCCGCGCCTTCCCGGCGGAGACTGCCCACGTCTTCCCACCGCCAGCGGGCAACGGCCTCCGCCAAGGCGCGAAGGAGCGCGCCGCGGGGCACGTTGCCGTCGCCGCCGGCCGCGCCCATCACCAACGCCATGTCCGCCGTTTTTCCCGCTTTCGTGCTGCTCTCACGGAGCGCCACCGCGTGCGCCGTTGTTCAGTAGAAACACTCGTTGACGGCGGACACGCGCGCGGCGACAAGTTCCACCTGCCGTCGCCCGATGGCGAAGGTCTGCTGCGGGCGCATGTAGTAGCAGGGGTTGAACGTGGCGAAAAACAGCGCCGAAGCGCCGGGCACCAAACCCAGCGAGCGGAGAATGTGGGCGCGGCCCTCCCGCGCCAACGGCACCCACGCGCCGGCATCGGCGACATCGTCCGAACGCTCGAACGATGGCGAACCGGGAACCGCCTCGGGCAACGGCGGCTGCGGCAGCCCGAGGCCTTGGGCGTAGGTGTCCACGATCACGGTGGAAGCGACGATGGCGGCGAGTTCGACGTAGGCCTCGGGCTGCAAACCCATGTCGATCAAGTGGTCGAACCAGCGCCGCGCGAGCCGGCCGGAATCGTTGCGGATGCCGTGGATGGCTTCCACCGCGATGGGCGGCAAGACCCCCTCGCTCGCGTGTTCGCCGTGGGCGGCGTCCGGCGACAGCGACTTTTTTCGGGCAACGCACAACGCGCAATCCGGCGCGGCGCGGGTTGCGCGGACGATGGCGAGCCGATCAGCGCCATCCCACCAAGCGCCCGGCCGCGCGATGGCCGCGAGCGTCGCCGCGTGGGTTCGGGCGGCCGCTTCGGCCACAGGCAAGGCGGCGGTTGTCATGCGGCAGCGGCCTTGGCCGCGGCGGCGCGGGCGGCGCGCACTTTGTCGTTGGTCTGGTTGAAAAGCAACTCGCGGCGGGCCTTCTCCTCCTCTTCCGTGCGCTCGCGTTTGCCCAGTTCATCTCCGATGCGCCGGCCTTTTTCCACCGCCGGCCGGCCGCCAACCAGATACACCCAGCGGCGCAGGTTCGGGAACTTCTCCCACGCGTCCTCGTCCACCACGCGGCGCACCAAAAAGGCCCACGGCCAAGTGATGATGTCCGCGATGGTGTACTCGTCCCCGGCGAGATACTCGTTCGCCGCAAGCTGGGCGTCCATCACCCCGCAGAGCCGATCCACCTCGCCGACGAAGCGCCGGGTGCCGTATTCGAGCTGTTTCGCGTCTTGCGTGAGGTTCTTGGCGTAGTTCTTGAAATGGTTGGCGTTGCCCATCATCGGGCCGAGGTTGCCCATTTGCCAATGCAACCATTGCAATGCTCGATACCGCTCGCGCGGGGCGGACGGCAGGAACTTGCCCGTTTTTTCCGCGAGGTACTCCAAGATGGCGCCGGATTCGAAGATGGACAACGGCCCGCCGCCGCCCAACGGCTCGTGATCGACGATCGCCGGCATCCGATTGTTCGGCGAGATGCGCAGGAACTCCGGCTTGAACTGATCGCCGCCGCCAATGTCCACGGGCACGACGCGATAGTCCACACCGCACTCCTCCAGCATGATGGAAAGTTTCCAACCGTTCGGCGTGGGCCAATAGTAGGCGTCGATCATGGGCGGCTCCTCGTTGCGAAGTCTTTACTCTAACCCAAGCGTGGGGTGCCTTTCCGGCGCTCCGGCACCTTCCTCCCAACCCGGCCGGCGGCAGCCGGCGACAAATCCTGCAACTCTTGCGCCGCTGGCGCATCTAAGCGACATGTCTTGGTTCCCTTGGCGTTTGTCGGCGTCGCCTTGTGCGCGGTGCTCGACGGGGCGCGGGAGGCGGGCCTGCAAGGAAGCGGGCCCACCGCTTCCGCGTGGCCGCTTTCCGCTGTTCAATGGGGCCGCAACAAGCTGAGGAGATGCGAACGATGGATTTGAGGTTGGATTCCAAAGTGAGGGCTTTGGCCGCGGTTCTGGCGCTGGTTGGCCCTTGGGCTCTCGCCGGCGCCGACAGCGAAAAAGCGGACGCCAAGAGCGACGAACCGGCGGTTGCCGAAACCGCCACCGACCAGGCCCGCGCCGAGGCGCGACGGAAGTTGGAGGCGGCCGTCCACGCCGTGGCCGAGGCGGCCCGAGAACTCGCCGCGACGGACCCGGAGGCGGCGGGAAGAGAGGCCGAAGTAACGGTGAGATGGCTGGAGCGGCGAATCGGAGAGATGGAGCGGCGAAATCGGGCGATGGCGGCGCGAAGGCCCGAGATGGTCGTGCGGGCGGAGCTGGCGAAGGAAGGGCCACGAGCTTGGAACCCCAGGTTCCACACCCGGGACCAGCAAAAACGCGCCCACCTCGGTGTGATGATCCAAGACGCCGAGGACGACGACGGCGCGCTGGTCGTCAGCGTCCTGCCACACGGCGGGGCGGCAGAGGCCGGCATCAACGGGGAGGACCTCATCGTCGAAGTCAACGGCGAGCCGCTGACCGACGCGCCAAGCCCCTCCAAGGCCTTGCAAACGGCGTTGCGCAAGGTGTCCCCCGGCGACACGGTGCGTCTAGTCGTGCGGCGCGATGGCGAATCCCTACCCGTTGAGGTTGTGACGACACCTGGCGTGGAGCATGCGGTGGTAGATGACGTGCTGGTCTTTTCGGCGACCCCGTGGCGCCCGGACCGCTGGCGCCCGGACCGCTGGCGCCCGGACCGCTGGCGCATGGCCGAACCGGCGCAACGACCGCCGCTCGCCCTCGTGGACATCGGGCAAGATCTCGGCGACTACTTTGGCGTCGACGCGGGTGTGTTGGTGGTGGACACGCCCGCCGGCAGCGAGCTGAAACCCGGCGACATACTCCAGCGCATAGGCGGCGCCGACGTGGCCTCCTCGCGCGACGCGCGCCGCCTGCTGGCAAGCGCCGGCGCCACGGTGGAAGCGCAAGTGCTGCGAAAGAAACGCAAGACGACCGTCACCGTCAGGGCCGAGGAAGCCGGGGCACCGTGGGCCATGCAGTTTCGGCGGTTTTCGAGGGACGGCGGCCGGGCGGACACGCCGGCCGCAAAGGTGGTGCCGGCGCCGCGGGCGGATGTTGAAGGGGAAGCGAACGGGGATTGAGAGCGGGCTGGCGAGGGTCCGCAGACGGGAATCGGGGAACCGTAGCAGGGGCGTCGGCGGGACGGAGGGCGCTTGGATGGCGCCCACCCAATGTTCCATCCACGGTGGCGGCTATTTCCAGCTCATCCCCAACCTCCTTGACCTGTTGGTTTCGGGAGACACCGCTTTGGTCTGATCGGCGCCGCTACGGAACATCGGTGTGACCACGCGACATGTGGCCTCAACGGTCTTCGGCATTGCCATCCTCGTCGTCGAGCCAGAAGGGCTTCCCAGATTGGTACGGGTGACTATCTTGTTCGCAGGGCGAACGCCGGTCGATCAAGCCGAAGCGTTGCACTGGACAGGCCAGCCGACGTGCCTTGGCGGCAACTCGTTCGGCGGCAAGGCCCATCAAGGTCGTGCCGCCGGTGACGTTCACGCAAACGCTCGCGCCAACGAGATACTCCTCCGCGGCCGTGGCCAGACGCTCTACTTCTTCCGCTCCACCGCCGAACGGGTCTTTCACTTGGAGGCGCTCGATGCGGCCGCCATACTCCGCTTGGCCCAACGCTTCGGCGATCGCGCCTTGGGTTTCCTCCGAACAGATGGCCAAGCACAAGGTAGGTTCATCCTTCACGCGGCACGCCTGAATCGCGCTGAACAGCACGCCGGGGCGCAATCCGACTGGAGTGACCAGCACCACTTCGCCGTCTGAGCCAAGCTCCAGAGAAAACATTGGCGCACATCTCAACACCTCACTCCAATAGCGAAGGACGTCCCTGCGGCTCTTGTGGGACTGGTGCTTGGCACCGACGAGGACCTCGGGACGCATCCCTTGGTGCGCGAAACCGTTTCGCAGTCCACTGATCTGGTTCCAGAACTTGCCCAAGGCGCGCTGCTCGGTGGTCAGTTTGTTCACCAGAATGGGGGGTTTCGGTGAGCTTTCCTATTGCACCAAGCCGGTTGGCGGCGACACCGCGGACCTTTTCGTAGTCCAGCCAACCTTCCCTTTGGCCCAAGCACCACACCGCCCAAGAGACGGCCCACTCGCTCATCAGCCGCAGCGCCGTGGCGGTGTTGCCGTGTTTCAACAGACTGTCGATCACTCCCGCCTGCCGCGCGAGTTCGTTTTCCGTAAGCGCAATCCGCTGCTTCCAACCCTCTCCCGAACTCGGCTCTGGCAGCATGTGGCGTTCGAGCGTCTCGCCAAATTGCGCAACCAGTTCATCCGCCAGCGGCAAGCCGTGCTCTCTCTTCAGCACCTTCCTTAGAGGTTTGAGGTGCGCCTTTCGTATCTCTTGCGCCATCCGGCCCAACTCGAGAGGCAGGCCGGAGAGATAGGCTTCCGACAGCAAGCGCAGATCCTGCGTGACTTTTCGGGACCAAGGGCCATTCTGCTCGCCACCAAGAGCTTGGGCGATCGGCAGCGCGCTACCGGTGTCGTGCAGCACCTGCAAAGCATGGACCCAACGCGGCAACTCCAACAGCGGACGCAAGTCGAGGAATGGGCTCGGCGCATCGCTGTTGAGCATCCCGTAGTAAGCGCCGCGGACCGACACGCCCCGCAGCGCGGCCAAGTAGAGAACGCCCACGTAGGCAAGGAACGAAAAGTGCCGGAAACCGTGCGTAACGTCCACGGTTAGGTCGGCGTTAGGAGGAACGGCACTGGCAATGGCGGCCACGAAATCGTTGATGCCCGCTTGCGTGTCCGCGCCCGACACGTCAACGACCTCCGTTCGGCAGAATTGGCCCAAGCCCTCCTCGAGAAGCGGCCAGCTCGCCTGCCTCGCCTCTGGCGTACACAGGGCCAACACGCGGTCTGGTCGCTCGTGTTCCGGCAACAGCTGGAACAACGCAATGGGAGCGATCTTGGCCTCCCACTCTCTTTCGTTGAACGCATACAACGTCGGCTGCGGGTTGTTGCCCAAAACCGTCAACAGCACATGCTCCGTCTTCGACCTAGTCAGCACTTCGTGCGCCACGTCGGAAGCCTCCTTCACGCACTGCCGCAGCAAGTCGACTTCTGATGCTGTCAACATCCGGGGAGCGGGCGAGGTACCGAGCCTCCGATTGAGTAAGGCAATCGAAGGCGTGGCCGAAGTGCTCGCGCCACCAGCCTTCGAAGTCCGCACCGTGCTTTCGCTTGAGCTCATCGAGTTGCTCCTTGGTCGGGCTTAGTTTGGCTGAGTATGGTTTGCCAGTCAGCCCTACGGCACCGACCACTTCTCCGCCATGCGTCTCCAGCCAACCGCGCAGGTTGGCCAGCGTGCCGCCTTGACCGATGAAGTCGTCTACTACCACATGGGCCTGACCTTTGGCGACGTTGCCTCGGAAGGCCGCTTGGAAGGGCGGATGTGGATGTCCGAGATTTTCGACGAGGAGGACGAGGAACTCATGGAAGCGGTAGAGGGTTCGACCATCTTCCCGGACTAGGATCGACTAAAGCGGCGCCTGCGCCAACCAACATCCGGCGACGTCAAGTGGGCCGCATCTCTACCCGGCGGCCACATCGACAACCGCTCCGGTGCATGCGGCGCTGGCATTGGATCCCGGTGTTCCCGCAAGCCGTCGATGTGAACTCGGCGACTGCTCAATGACCATGGTTTAGCTCATCGAAAATCGGGGGCGGAGGCATAGGGCCTCGCGGTGGAATGTCTAGTTCCAAGCCTCCAAGAGCAGCAAATCTACTGCGAATCGCGTCCGCCAGATTAGGCGACCGCTTTGGCCCGCTGTCCGTGCCGCTCGCGTTTGCGCTCGTTGGCGCCTGTTTCTTGGACTCCATGCGCTAGACCAGCCTTGTCGCGCCGAGAACGGTGCGACCGTACCACACAATCGTCGCACGGCCTGAAGGAGGCCAAGTGCGCCCAAGGCCACCGCTTGGCAGTTCGCGTTCGGCTTCGTCGGTTCGGTTGCAAGCGCTTGACGCCCCGCCAGTGCCGGGGCAGCATGTGCTCCGTTCTGAAGAACTGCGATTTCGTGATCCGCATGGCGACTTCCCTTGTCGGTTCGCCTAACCGGCCAACCTCACTTGGTGTCAGCACGCCTCAACCATCCACGCCGCGCACAAAGCCAGTGGAGCAGATCGGTGACTAGCGTCGACATCTTCGACTTCTGGGGCAAGGCGCAACCCGAGCCGACCCAACAACACGAGTGGCATCCGCTGGTCTTCCACTGTCTTGACGTGGCGGCGGTCGGCCGGCAACTCTTGAAGCGGCACCGGGCACTCTCCGACCGCCTTTGCAGCTTGATGGGCGTAGAGGGAGCCGAGTTCGCGCGGTTGGCGACTTACCTGCTCGCCATGCACGACATCGGCAAGTTCGCCAAAGGATTCCAAGCGAAAGCGCCAAAGCACTATCCGCGATGCTTCGACGACACGCCGGAGAGCTTCCAGTACGACCATGCCTCCGGCGGCTTCGAGCTATTCGAGGCCGACCACCGGCTGTTCTCCGTGCCGGACAGCGCAAGACGAAGCTGGCGTTTCTTGCTATCTGCCGTAACCGGCCACCACGGTTCCCCGCCAGCAACCGACCTCCTCAACCGACCGACGCTCATCCAACTGCGACGGAGCTTCGGGGCGGCTGGCATCGAGGCTGCTCGTCAATTTGCTACCGACATGCACACACTGTTCGACGTACCGGCCAGCCGACTTGGCACCGACGTCAAGAACATGGGGCCAGCTTCCTTCGCTTTTGCCGGTGTAGCGGTGTTGGCGGACTGGCTTGGTTCCAATCAGGAGTGGTTTCCCTATGAGAGTCGCGACACCTTTGCGCTGGAGGATGGCGGTAGCGGCTCGGTCGACTTGCACCGCTATTGGTCCGAAGCGCAAACCAAGGCGTCACTGGCGCTGAAGGAATCCGGCGTGTTGCCGGCTTCCACGCAGCCGCACCTTAGCTACCGCGCCTTGATCGCGGATGCGCACCCGAGCCCGATGCAGGAGTGGACGCGGTGTGTTGACATTCCAGAAGGCCCCGCGTTGTTCATGATCGAGGACGAAACAGGTAGCGGCAAAACGGAAGCGGCGGTAATGCTCGCGCATCGGCTAATGGCGGCCGGCAAGGCCGACGGCATCTATGTGGCCCTGCCAACGATGGCAACCGCCAACGCAATGTTCGATCGCCTCGCCGCCACCTACCGCAAGCTGTTCTCGCAGAGGGGGCAGCCGTCCATCGCTCTTGTGCATGGCGCACGCCAAATGCACGACGGATTTCGGCAGGCGATGCTGCGCGGGGGACGGAACGAAGCCCCCTATTCCGCCGGTGACAGCGAGGCGAACTCTGAGACTACGGCCTCTTCTGCCTGCGCCGCTTGGCTTGCGGACGACCGACGACGAGCGCTCTTGGCCGATGTCGGCGTGGGCACGGTGGATCAGGCGTTGCTGTCTATCCTCCCCAGCCGCCACCAGTCGTTGCGGCTGCTAGGCCTCATGGGGCACGTCTTGATTCTGGACGAGGTACACGCCTACGACGCCTACATGCAGCGCGAGATCGAGACGTTGCTGGAGTTCCACGCCGGGCTTGGAGGGAGCGCCATCCTTCTCTCGGCCACGCTGCCGGAGGTGGTGCGTAAAAGGCTGGGTGCCGCGTTCGCCAAAGGGTCTGGGAGTGTTCACCCACCCTCCGAGGATGTTGACGGCAGCTATCCACTGGCCACAGTCCACAGCCTTGAACTTTCGACCGAGACGCGCGTACCCGGGCGCGCCGACCGGGCACGAACGCTGCCCGTGCGTTTCCTGCGCACGGAACAAGAGGCGTATGACGAAGTGGTCGGAGCCGCCGGCAACGGCTTGGCCGTTCTCTACATCCGCAATTCGGTGGATGACGTGTTGGAGGCCTACGCCGCCCTCACGGAGCGCGGATTGGATGTCGACATCTTCCACGCCCGCTTTGCGTTGGCCGATCGGCTGAAGATCGAGGGCCGTGTCGTCAAGACGTTCGGGAAAGACAGCACTTGCCGGCAACGCGCCGGCAAGGTGCTGGTGGCAACTCAAGTCGTTGAACAATCATTGGATCTGGACTTCGATGCGATGGTCTCCGACCTCGCGCCTATCGACCTGCTGATCCAACGTGCGGGCAGGCTCTGGCGTCACGAACGACCAGAACGGCGAGGGTCGCCGGAACTGGTCGTGGTCAGCCCGGCCGCAACGAACGATGCGGCGGCGGACTGGTTCAGCGAGCAGTTCCACCGAGCGCAGTACGTCTACAAAGCGCACGCCCATCTTTGGCTCACTGCCAAGGCGCTGGAGGACGCCGGCGCCATCGACAGTCCAGCCGGGTTGCGCTCGTTGATCGAAGCCGTCTACGGCGCGGGTGTGGAGGCGCAAGTGCCGCCCCGTCTTCAAGCTGTGTTCTTGGATGCCGAAGGGCGAGAGAGTGCGGAGCGCGGCGTCGCCAACACCGGAACGCTGAAGCTTCGTTCGGGCTATGTGCACGACGGCGGCGCTTGGAGTCGAGACATCGCCACTTCAACGCGCCTAGTTGATGACCCGCAGGTCACCCTTCGACTCGCGGTTGTTCGCTCGGGTTGTGTGGAACCCTACGCGAAAGCCGCTGACGAGCATTGGCGCGCTTGGCGGCTGAGCGAGGTGAATGTTGCCCGACGGCGCGTGACCGGCGAGGCGATTCCAGCGGAGCATGTCCAGGCGGCGAAGGAAGCCAAGGCTGATTGGGGCCCCTATGATCAAGATAAAATACTGATATTGCTGCAAGAAAGTGATGGAAAATCGGTTGGTTCGGCGGTCTGTGGCAACGGCGGCACGAAGCCGGTAGCAATCGAATACGGCCCAACGGGGTTGTCTTTCGCGCCCGTGGCCTCATATAGCTCTTAGAGCGAGGGTTCCCTCTCCTAGGGGATGGACCGATGGTTGCCGTGAGGCGGCGACTTACTGCTTGACGCGTTCCTTGCGAAGTGGGCGAGGACTACTTTAAGATGGTAGCCGTTAGGCGGCCCCAAGAACTTTCGGAAGAACTTAAAATGGAGCGCGAAGAACAGAACGCGGTAAAGTGGGCATGCAAGAGCACTCTTGTCCGTACGACCCAGGAGCGCAGTGGCTGTGTCGAACGTATCTCAGAGGAGCGGTCTGCGGAAGCGTCCTTCACTCGACGGTGGGTCTTGCGGGCAGACGATAACCCACCAAGCGGGGAAAGCACAGATCTCCCCTTGCGCTAGGCCCTAGAGAGAAGCAGGCGACCACATGTTCAATCTCGTCAAGGAACCTTGGCTGCCGGTTCAGCGCCGCAGCGGGGCCATCGACTGGATTGCGCCATCGCAGATCAACGAGCGCGAGGACGACCCTATCGTTGGCTTCGCGTGGCCTCGACCGGACTTCAACGGGGCCGCGCACGAGTTCCTGATCGGGCTCCTCTCTACCGCCGCGGCACCACCGGACGAGGCTGATTGGGAGGAGTGGTGGCACAAGCCTCCGACACCAGCGATGCTCGAGGCAAGATTCGCTCGCCACGCCCATGCTTTCAACCTTGACGGCACCGGTGCCCGATTCCTACAGGACGTCGACCCGCTCGACGGAGCCGATACCAAATCGGTGGGCGCGTTGCTTATCGACGCACCGGGCGCACAGACCCTCCGCAACAATGCGGACCTGTTCGTGAAGCGAGGAGGGACGACCGCGCTGTGCCGCGCGGCTGTGGCCATGGCTCTGTATACGTTGAGCGCCTATGCGCCAAGTGGCGGGGCTGGTCATCGCACTTCGCTGCGCGGAGGTGGGCCAATGACCACGCTGATTGTCGCGGATCACGAGCGAGCCGCCACCTTGTGGGGCCGCCTCTGGCCGAACGTCGAGACGCAAGAGGAAATCGCCGATCGCGCGACGGAAGCAACGCGCGCCTATGACGACGCATTGGTGTTTCCTTGGCTCGCGCCCACGCGCACGTCACAAAAGGCGGGCGGCAAATCCACATCGCAACCCGACGTCCACCCATTGCAGGTGTACTGGGGCATGCCGCGCCGGATTCGCCTGCAGTTCGAGGCCGCCGAAGATCGACCTTGCAGCCTCACTAATTCCAAGGATGCCGTCGTGGTGGCGCAGTACCGCACTAGGAACTACGGCGTCAACTACGTCTCCGAGACGTTCTCCCATCCGCTTTCGCCATACTACAAGCAGAAGGAAAGCGCCCCAAGCTTGCCGGTCCATCCTAAGCCGGGCGGCATCAGCTATCGCCTTTGGCCTGGGCTCGTGTGTCGCACCGCGGATGGACTCGGCAACCCTGCTCAGGTGGTACGGCACTGGCCCGGGAAGCGCGTTGGCGACGCCCGAATCGTGGCGTTCGGTTACGACATGGACAACATGAAGGCGCGCGCTTGGATTGAAGGCGAAATGCCGGTCTGGCACTTGGACGCTACTGTCAGCGACTTCTTAGGCAAGTTCGTCCAAGAAGCGACGGCCGGCGCCGAGACCGCTTCGCGGCTGGTCACGAACGCGGTAAAGTCCGCGCTCCATGATTCGCCGAAGGGTGCGCCGGGCGACTACCGCTTCATTGCCGAGTTCTTCTTCCGGGAAACCGAACCGCAATTTCTTGTGGCCTTGAAGGAGGCGAGACGGCTGATCGAAGGCAACATTGAGGCCGCCGATCCTGCACGGGCCGCACGAGAGAACTGGCTCAAGGAGATGGCCAAAGCCGCACGCAAACTGTTTGCCCAATTCGCGCCGATGGACAACTTGGAAGATCGAGACATGAAGCGGCTTGTGAAGGCGAGTTTCTTCCTTGACTTGGCGCTACGTGGACACGGCAAGGATGGCCGCAGGGTGTTCAAGGCTCTCGGCATTCCGTTGCCGCAGAAGGGACGAAGCGGCAAGGCGCACGAAGTGGAGGCTGCATGAATAGCAAAGAGCATCTTGACGTTGGGGCGGTGGCGGAGGCGTGGTGGCGCCGCCTCGTGCCATCCGATGACGGAACAAGGCCCCCAGAGGGATGGCAACGGGCCGCACTGGCGCGGTTGCGCAGAGCGACGACGCACTTGGATGTGATGACGGAGACCCATGCCCTACGACTGTTTCAGGAGCTTCCTCGTTACCCCGAGGATCGCGTAGCGGTTCTCGCCGGCGTCTTGGCCGTCGTCCGCAAGAACGGCCACCACCCCATCACCCGTGTCTTGGGGCGCGAGGAGTTGGACAAAGCGGAATCCGCAACGTTGTCCGAGAGCCGGTTTCGCCGTCTCTTGCAAACCCCAGACCACGAACTACTGGATCCGATGCGCCGCCTGGTTCGCCTCGCCAAGGGGGCGGCGAATGTCCGTCACCTAGCGGCGTCCATCCTCTATTGGGGGGATGGCAAGAAGAAGCAATGGGTTTTCGAATACTACGGCGCATCGTCCGCTAGCCGTTCGTCATCCCCGCCAGACCAAGCCGCTACGGGGGCGCACCTGACACCTCAAGGAGACACTCAATGACAGATTTCCTGCAATTGCACCTGCTCACCGCCTACGGCCCGTCCAATCTCAACCGCGACGATACCGGCCGACCGAAGAGCATCGACTTCGGCGGCGCACCCCGCATCCGAGTGTCCTCGCAGAGCTTGAAGCGAGCTTGGCGCACATCGGATGTGTTCAAGGAGAAGCTCGAGGGGCATCTCGCTTCCCGGACCCAGCGTTTGGGGCAGGACGTCTACCGACATCTGATCGATGCGGGAGCGGCGGAAGACCAAGCGCTTTCCATTGCGCGGAACGTAGCTGGAACCTTCGGGAAGATTCGCAAGGACAACGACAAAGACCCGACCTTCATCGAACAGCTGGCCTTCGTCTCGCCCGAAGAACAGACAGCTGCCCTCGTGCGTGCTGATCGGGCGCTGGCTGGTGACCCGATAGAGAAACCGGAACACGAAAACCTCCTGCACAAGACGGATTCAGCGGCGGACATCGCCATGTTTGGGCGCATGCTCGCCGACGCTCCGAAGTTCAACCGGGAGGCGGCGGTGCAGGTGGCGCATGCGTTCACCACCCACCGGGCCATCGCCGAAGACGACTACTACACGGCGGTTGACGACTTGAAGTCGCGCGACGAGCCCGACGACGCAGGCGCGGGATTCGTTGGCGTGCAGGAATTCGGCGCCGGCGTTTTCTACATCTACATCTGCGTTGACACCGATCTGTTGCTGAAGAACCTCGGTGACGACAAGCCAGTGCGCGACAGTGCCTTGGCAGCTCTAGTGGAAGCGGCTGCGACAGTCGCGCCCAAGGGCAAGCAAGCCAGCTTTGCCAGCCGCGCTCGAGCGTTGTATGTGCTTGCGGAGAGAGGGTCGGCGCAACCTCGGAGCCTCGCCGCTGCCTTCTTGAAGCCCATCGGTGGCGATGACTACGCGAAGAGTTCCATTGAAGCCCTAGACAAATTCCGCGAGCGACTTGACGCCGCGTATGGCCCCTGCGCGGCCGACCGTCGCACGATGGATTGCGTAAGGGAAGACGGTGGCGGCAGCCTTGCCGAGCTAGTCGAATTCGCCGTGAGCTAAAGACCGTGCGCTTCTTGCTGTTCACACTCTACGCGCCGATGGCCTCCCTTGGGGAGATTGCCGTCGGCGAGCGACGCATGGGCTGGGCGAGGCCCGGGCGGTCCGCGGTGCTCGGACTGGTGGCCGCGGCACAGGGTTGGGAACGCGCCGACCGAGACGCGCACGCCAATCTGGAAGCATCGCTCCACTACGCGATCAGGACCGATTCGCCCGGTCGGCCGTTGGTGGACTACCACACCGCGCAAACGCCCAAAGCGCGCCGGGGAAGAATCTTCGAGACTCGGCGACAGGAGTTGAGCGCGGATGATCTCAACACCGTGCTATCCACCCGAGAATGGCGGACGGATGCTTGCTTCACGGCGTGCCTATGGACGCGCACAAGTGGTGCGGTAGACCTCGACGAGCTAGCGAACGGCCTGCGGTATCCATGCTTCGTGCTGTATCTCGGCCGCAAATCAGCCCCGCTGGGGCTGCCGCTCAATCCCACAATTGTGCAGGCGAATACTCTTGCTGAGGCGCTTGGCCAACGGCAGGCCAACGCAGAAGAACGGCGGATACTGGAACAGATAGGCGCTGGCGAACAAGCGTCCACGCAGGTGGCCTTCGACGCCGACATCGACGACGAACTCGTCGGCGATAGCAGCAACGCTCGGGACGAAAGACGACGCGACAGAGTCGTTGACCGCGTGCGCTGGCAATTCGCTGATCGGTTGGAACGGGTAGTGGACATAGGTGGGATGCGGAATGACGAGTGAAGCCTACCTGTCCCGTGCGACGCTTCGACACGACTCCTCAGCGGCGCATCTGCTGGCGGCGTTTCGTGGCCAAAGCGGTGCTGAACACGCCGGCCACCACCTTGTTTGGTCGTTGTTCGCGGACTCGCCGGATCGACGCCGGGATTTCCTGTGGCGGGCGACCAAGCGAGGACCCTTGATGCTGCTCTCCGCACGCAAGCCGGTTGACCGTCACAATCTCTTCCGCATCGACGAGCCCAAAGTGTTCATGCCCAGGCTCAACAAAGGAGACCGCTTGGTTTTTTCGTTGCGGGCAAATCCTGTAGTGCGCCGAAGAGATTGCAAAGGGCGCTCAGCGAAGCACGACGTTGTGATCGACGCACTGCGACATCACCGGTCGGGCTGCCGTGCGAAGCACCGCCTGCAAATGGTCCGGGAGCAGGGTTTTGCTTGGTTGGCGAGCCAAGGAAAGCGAGCAGGTTTTTCGGTTGAGCAGGAAAACGTGAACATCGATGGGTACCAGCAGCACCAGGTTGAGCGGAAGGGCGCTGCCCGCATGCTGTTTTCCACGCTAGACATGGAGGGCGTACTCAGCGTCTGTGACCCGTCTTTGTTTGTCGCCGCAGTTCTGCGCGGTTTCGGTTCAGCAAAGGCGTATGGCTGCGGTTTGATGCTCATCCGCCGTGCGTGAGATCCTTGTCCGTGTCTGGGATTGCACCGCCCCGCCCCATTCCGATTAAGGACCGGGCCTCGATTCTCTTCATAGAGAAGGGCCAATTGGACGTTAGGGACGGCGCATTCGTCGTGGTGGACAAGATTGGCGTACGGACGCACATTCCAGTGGGCGGGCTGGCATGCCTCATGCTTGAGCCCGGCGCACGGGTTTCACACGCGGCCGTGTCTCTGGCCGCTCGCGTGGGTTGCCTTCTCGTTTGGATTGGCGAGGCGGGCGTGCGACTCTACGCCGCCGGCCAGCCCGGTGGCGCCCGGGCGGACCGCTTGCTGCATCAGGCCAAGCTCGCGCTCGACGAAGATGCTCGATTGAAAGTCGTTCGTAGGATGTATGACATGCGGTTCGGCGAACCAGCTCCGCAGCGGCGTTCTGTGGATCAGCTAAGGGGCATAGAGGGCGCACGGGTAAAGCGACTCTACGAAGTCTTGGCCAGGCAGCATGGTGTTAGATGGAGGGGACGGCGATACGATGCGGGCAATTGGACCTCCGCGGATTTGCCAAACCGATGCCTTAGCCAAGCGACCGCATGCCTGTATGGGCTCGCGGAAGCCGCCATTCTGGCCGCCGGCTATGCGCCGGCCATCGGCTTTCTGCACACTGGCAAACCCCAGTCCTTCGTCTACGACGTTGCGGACGTGTACAAGTTCGATACCGTCGTGCCAATTGCCTTTCGTGTTGCAGGGGAAGCACAGCAAGGAAGGCGGCCCTCGGCGACCGATCCTGTAGGCGAGGTAAGGCGCGGCTGCCGCGACAGCTTTCGCAAGACCGGCCTGCTGACGAAGCTGATTCCCAACATAGAGGACATGCTGGCAGCCGGAGAGCTTGCGCCACCGCAGCCACCGGAAGAAGCACAGCCCGTGGCTATCTCAGAGGAACCGAGCGGTGATGTTGGTCATCGCAGTTAACAACGCGCCTCCCCGACTGCGCGGGCGACTGGCGGTGTGGCTGCTCGAAATCCGGGCCGGCGTGTACGTTGGCAACTACTCGCGACGAACCCGGGAGATGATCTGGGGCCAAGTACAGTCCCTCATCGAGCAGGGCGACGCCATCATCGCTTGGGCCGCGGCGAACGATGCTGGCTACGACTTCGACACATGTGGCGTGAATCGCCGCGTTCCGACAGACTTGGACGGCATGAAGCTCGTTCGCTTCCTGCCCTCACTTGCCCCCCGATGAGGCGTAGGGCAGACAGTTGCACTACGCAGCTTGCTCGTTAACAATTCAAGGCGTGAATTTGCTGGTAAAGTTCTCCTTTCTTGGAAAGGCGCTATTTATCAGCAGGTTACGACAACTGTGTTCCCCGCACACGCGGGGATGAACCGGTTTGCAGCATCGTCTTTTCCGAGGGCGCGATGTGTTCCCCGCACACGCGGGGATGAACCGGGGCCGAACGCGCCCGGTTGGGCGGGGTCGGTGTGTTCCCCGCACACGCGGGGATGAACCGTGGTGCGAACTGCATGGCGTGTGCCGAGACGACGTGTTCCCCGCACACGCGGGGATGAACCGATGCTGTCGACCAGCGACCCGAACTCGGCCTTGTGTTCCCCGCACACGCGGGGATGAACCGTGGTTGGCGCGGGACAGCTCCGCCCGGGTGACGTGTTCCCCGCACACGCGGGGATGAACCGCTGCGCTGAAGCAGCCACGAGCGCAGGTGCGAGTGTTCCCCGCACACGCGGGGATGAACCGGTCGGCTAGGCGGATTCCGGTGCCGCTTCGGTGTGTTCCCCGCACACGCGGGGATGAACCGCGATCGGCGAATGGAGGTTTGACGGTGCGGCAGTGTTCCCCGCACACGCGGGGATGAACCGGCCAGCTGCCACCCTTGCCGGTGGCTGCCGACGTGTTCCCCGCACACGCGGGGATGAACCGTCGAGCGCGTAGGACTGGTAGTAGACGTTGCCGTGTTCCCCGCACACGCGGGGATGAACCGGTGTTTTGATCCTCCGTCGCGCTGAGCACGAAGGTGTTCCCCGCACACGCGGGGATGAACCGAAGATGGACTTGCCGGAGCCGCGACCTCCGGTGTGTTCCCCGCACACGCGGGGATGAACCGGTTGGTTCTCATTCATTGGATAAGGGAGCTTGGTGTTCCCCGCACACGCGGGGATGAACCGCACGCGCAGTTTTCTGGTGCAGAACCAGAGCGGTGTTCCCCGCACACGCGGGGATGAACCAGCGCGACGGGACACCCTGGGTTACGCCGCGTGGCGTGTTCCCCGCACACGCGGGGATGAACCTGTCCGCGTGCCTGGTGTATCCGCAGCGCAAGCAGTGTTCCCCGCACACGCGGGGATGAACCGGTCGTTAGCGTTGCCTTGATTAGCGCGGTAACGTGTTCCCCGCACACGCGGGGATGAACCGCCAGCCGAGACGAAGCGGCGAAGCAGGTGGAAGTGTTCCCCGCACACGCGGGGATGAACCGATGCGCGAGTCCGCGCCTAGCCCGACGTGACTGTGTTCCCCGCACACGCGGGGATGAACCGGCGATTCGCGAGGTACTACTTGACCGCGCCGGGTGTTCCCCGCACACGCGGGGATGAACCGGTGCGCCACGTGTCCAGCGTCCTGCCGCCGAGGTGTTCCCCGCACACGCGGGGATGAACCGGCAAACGGAGAAAACGCAATGCCAAACGGAGCGTGTTCCCCGCACACGCGGGGATGAACCGCAGGCGGTGTTCGACGCGGCGCTTGACACGGAGTGTTCCCCGCACACGCGGGGATGAACCGTAGTCGTCCACGTAGTCGTCCCTGCGAAACGAGTGTTCCCCGCACACGCGGGGATGAACCGCCGACGTGCCGCCCCGCTGCCGCGACGTAGCTGTGTTCCCCGCACACGCGGGGATGAACCGCATCGAGCCGGGCCTGACGCCCTCGCGGACGTGTGTTCCCCGCACACGCGGGGATGAACCGTAGGTCTTGCTCGCGGCGCCGGTGGCGGGCGCCGTGTTCCCCGCACACGCGGGGATGAACCGTGGTGGACACCACGCCCGTATTCCGCCTGACGCGTGTTCCCCGCACACGCGGGGATGAACCGACCTACATCTTCGCTGGCGCGGCGGGCTGGATGTGTTCCCCGCACACGCGGGGATGAACCGGTGCAGATAATGGCGAGCATCGTCACACACGAGGTGTTCCCCGCACACGCGGGGATGAACCGGCGAGACGCACATGCCCTGCCCCCACTGCGGCGTGTTCCCCGCACACGCGGGGATGAACCGACGACATGGGACGCGAGAAACGCCGGCTTCGCGTGTTCCCCGCACACGCGGGGATGAACCGATCGCTTGTCTCGTCCCAAACGAACGCACCGCGTGTTCCCCGCACACGCGGGGATGAACCGGTTTTCGGCGGCTGTTAAAAACACTGTGGGTGCGTGTTCCCCGCACACGCGGGGATGAACCGCAACCCCACGAAACCGCCTTTACCGGCGACCACGTGTTCCCCGCACACGCGGGGATGAACCGCCAGCCGCGCACCGCCACGATAGCGGCTATCGGTGTTCCCCGCACACGCGGGGATGAACCGCGGTTGTCCGTCTGCACCGCGCCGATACTGTTGTGTTCCCCGCACACGCGGGGATGAACCGAGAGTGTTCGACGGCATAACACGCCACGATCTTGTGTTCCCCGCACACGCGGGGATGAACCGACCGGTACACCGACGACCCCGCCAGTTCCTAGTGTTCCCCGCACACGCGGGGATGAACCGTGCGCGGGCCTACGCACTGCCTTCCGTGGGACGTGTTCCCCGCACACGCGGGGATGAACCGATGCGCGTGTCCGCTTCCCGCCCGACGTGGCTGTGTTCCCCGCACACGCGGGGATGAACCGGCCTAGATGCCTGCCCTTGCGCGACATCATCGGTGTTCCCCGCACACGCGGGGATGAACCGTCCGCCGTCGTTATCTCATCGAACACTCTCACGTGTTCCCCGCACACGCGGGGATGAACCGGTTGGCAGTCTGAACGTCTACTGGATGGAGGTGTGTTCCCCGCACACGCGGGGATGAACCGTTCTTGGCCACCTGGTGCGCATTGAACGGGGCGGTGTTCCCCGCACACGCGGGGATGAACCGCTCGGCTGAGCGCCGCTTGGTGGTTGCGGCTTGTGTTCCCCGCACACGCGGGGATGAACCGGTTTCTCGGTGCGGCGTTCGGTTGTTGTTGCTCGTGTTCCCCGCACACGCGGGGATGAACCGGAGGCGCGGACGACGGACGGGTTTCTCCATGCGTGTTCCCCGCACACGCGGGGATGAACCGTGGATGCCCCGGAACAAGTGGAAGAGCAGCCTTGTGTTCCCCGCACACGCGGGGATGAACCGATCGCCCGCGGAACGCCGCGCCGAGTCGAAATGTGTTCCCCGCACACGCGGGGATGAACCGAGCTTGACAGCTAGGTGTCTCTAGGTGTCTGAGTGTTCCCCGCACACGCGGGGATGAACCGGCGCCGAGAACAATCACGGCGTCCGGCACTATGTGTTCCCCGCACACGCGGGGATGAACCGTCAAGACCACACGGCGAAACGTCCTTGTTTTTAGTGTTCCCCGCACACGCGGGGATGAACCGGAAGGGTGGACGCGCACCACGACGTCTTCCGAGGTGTTCCCCGCACACGCGGGGATGAACCGGACGGCATGGAGACCTACCTCGACGAGTTCCGGTGTTCCCCGCACACGCGGGGATGAACCGGACGTCGAGGTCGTGGACCATGCCGTCATCGGGTGTTCCCCGCACACGCGGGGATGAACCGGTGTGGGCGGCGGCGTCGCTGCTCGACGGCGGCGTGTTCCCCGCACACGCGGGGATGAACCGAAAGACCACGATACCCTTCTGGCGTTGCTGTAGTGTTCCCCGCACACGCGGGGATGAACCGGCGTCGAACGGCGTCGGCAGGCGAAAGTCAGGCGTGTTCCCCGCACACGCGGGGATGAACCGTTCCCTCGCCGGCAACCGCAGCACGATCCACTCGTGTTCCCCGCACACGCGGGGATGAACCGCGGCCGCCGGCGCCCGGACGCGGATCGTGGTGGTGTTCCCCGCACACGCGGGGATGAACCGCGCCCCAGGGCGTGCGCTTGCCCCGCGCTATAGTGTTCCCCGCACACGCGGGGATGAACCGTCCACCGCTCCCCGGAGGTCGTCCAGCAGCTCGTGTTCCCCGCACACGCGGGGATGAACCGATGAGGTCGTTCTCCCGCTCGATGTCGCCCTGGTGTTCCCCGCACACGCGGGGATGAACCGGCGGGGGAGGCGCCGGTCGCCTCCGTGACGCCGTGTTCCCCGCACACGCGGGGATGAACCGCCGAGGTTGGCGCCGCCGGCGCTGACGTTGTGGTGTTCCCCGCACACGCGGGGATGAACCGGCGATTTCGGTGGCGGTCGCCGTGGCGTTGCTGTGTTCCCCGCACACGCGGGGATGAACCGGGTTGGAGGTGGTGATTCCGGGGGCGGAAGGGGTGTTCCCCGCACACGCGGGGATGAACCGCCGGCGTATCAGCGCCGCAGCCTCCGCTCCAAGTGTTCCCCGCACACGCGGGGATGAACCGTTGCCAATGGAGTTGTCGGTTGACACGTCGCCGTGTTCCCCGCACACGCGGGGATGAACCGCCGCCGGAGACTTGTCATGGACGTAAAAAGGCGTGTTCCCCGCACACGCGGGGATGAACCGTCGCCGCTGGCGGCGATCTCCACGCGCTCCGGGTGTTCCCCGCACACGCGGGGATGAACCGCGCACCCGCACCGTCACCTCCGCGCTCAACGCGTGTTCCCCGCACACGCGGGGATGAACCGGGAGGCCGGTGGTGACTAACCTGCCCTTGAAAGTGTTCCCCGCACACGCGGGGATGAACCGGCGGCTGAAAGCAAAACCACGGTGGGCGCGGTGTGTTCCCCGCACACGCGGGGATGAACCGGACGTGCGCGATGCCGTGGTTGTTCTGCGCGTGGTGTTCCCCGCACACGCGGGGATGAACCGCCGGCCGTAGTGTGCAACGTCACGCGGAGGCCGTGTTCCCCGCACACGCGGGGATGAACCGCACCCTAGGATCAAGGGTAAACGAAGCCACGCGTGTTCCCCGCACACGCGGGGATGAACCGCAGAGTGCTCATTAGCCGTCGCTCAATCTCAGCGTGTTCCCCGCACACGCGGGGATGAACCGGTGTTTCCTTAGGTTGGGTGTTGCGCCCCTGCGTGTTCCCCGCACACGCGGGGATGAACCGGCCACCGGAGCACCAGCCCGCGCAAGGATTTCGTGTTCCCCGCACACGCGGGGATGAACCGGTGGACCAGGGGACGTGGCGCGACAACGCCGTGTGTTCCCCGCACACGCGGGGATGAACCGCGAGCAGGGCCTACGCGGCATCCAAGGGCCGCGTGTTCCCCGCACACGCGGGGATGAACCGTCGTAGCGGCCCGCCGCCGGGGGCCGGCGCGAGGTGTTCCCCGCACACGCGGGGATGAACCGCCTAGGCGCTTGGGGTGGGCCGTCGCTGCCCGGTGTTCCCCGCACACGCGGGGATGAACCGCCAGGCTCGACAATCCGATCCAGCAGGCGGAGGTGTTCCCCGCACACGCGGGGATGAACCGACGTAGGGCAGCACGGTGTCAACCGCGCCAAGGTGTTCCCCGCACACGCGGGGATGAACCTCCAGTGCGATCGTTCCGCTGATCGCGTCCTGCGTGTTCCCCGCACACGCGGGGATGAACCGTCGTCGAGCAGGCCGTCCGGGTCCGCCTTCGCCGTGTTCCCCGCACACGCGGGGATGAACCGTACTTCGCGTGGCGGGTCCCGACGGCGTACACGTGTTCCCCGCACACGCGGGGATGAACCGGTGCCCTATGGCGCAACGCCAGATCATCCACACGTGTTCCCCGCACACGCGGGGATGAACCGCGCGAAGGCCATAGCCGCGTCGCCCGACCATGCGTGTTCCCCGCACACGCGGGGATGAACCGCGTTCCATCAGTTGCGCTCGGTGTTCGACTGACGTGTTCCCCGCACACGCGGGGATGAACCGGCGGCTACACCGTTTTGTCCGGAAACCACCGCGTGTTCCCCGCACACGCGGGGATGAACCGCCGACGAGGTGGATGCACACCCATCTTTCGCGGTGTTCCCCGCACACGCGGGGATGAACCGGTTGTGTCGGCGATGGCGCGGGGTCATTCGCCGTGTTCCCCGCACACGCGGGGATGAACCGGCCCCAAGGCACCATCCGGCGAATCCGGTGTGGTGTTCCCCGCACACGCGGGGATGAACCGTAGTCGCTACGCCCCGGATCGGCGTCCTGCGCCGTGTTCCCCGCACACGCGGGGATGAACCGTTGCTTGCAGCCCTGTCGGTTGCGGCAACCGCGGTGTTCCCCGCACACGCGGGGATGAACCGCCTGGCGGCGCGGCTGGCGCTCGGCCTGCCCGCCGATGTGTTCCCCGCACACGCGGGGATGAACCGGTTGGTGCTGCGGTTCATTTGCTCCAGTTGCCGTGTTCCCCGCACACGCGGGGATGAACCGCGCCGCGCCGACTCCCACGCGAGGCCGGCCGCGTGTTCCCCGCACACGCGGGGATGAACCGCTGCGCGACACGGGCGCGGCGGACTGGCGGAAGGTGTTCCCCGCACACGCGGGGATGAACCGTCGCACGAAAAAGCCTGCAGCAAACCGGCGTCGTGTTCCCCGCACACGCGGGGATGAACCGACTCCGGCGCGGTGGGCTTCGTCGCCGACGCGCGTGTTCCCCGCACACGCGGGGATGAACCGACGATCGGCAACACGATATTGCGCTCCAGCGTGTGTTCCCCGCACACGCGGGGATGAACCGGCGTTGCCCGCGGTCACGGCCGCGCAGGCCGGGTGTTCCCCGCACACGCGGGGATGAACCGTCCTCGATAGCCTGCTTGGGATACGGTTGCGCGTGTTCCCCGCACACGCGGGGATGAACCGGTAAGCCCGGACACCTCGAACCAGTAGGGGTAAGTGTTCCCCGCACACGCGGGGATGAACCGGTCACATACCCCCCGGCGGCAAGACGTAGGGCGTGTTCCCCGCACACGCGGGGATGAACCGTCGCCCGCTGTCTGCCCCGGCCTGCCGCACGCGTGTTCCCCGCACACGCGGGGATGAACCGAATCGCCCGACCTCCTGCTATAGGTGTAGGGCGTGTTCCCCGCACACGCGGGGATGAACCGGCGCGCAACACGGCCCACACGGAAGCGAACGCGTGTTCCCCGCACACGCGGGGATGAACCGATCGAGCCGGCGCATGTGACCATGCTTTTCGGGTGTTCCCCGCACACGCGGGGATGAACCGGATTTCCTCGCCGCCATCAAGCGCGGCGGGGCGTGTTCCCCGCACACGCGGGGATGAACCGGCGGAGGAAACCCTGCTCCCGCCGGAGGACGCGTGTTCCCCGCACACGCGGGGATGAACCGTCGTGGGCAGGGCGTCGGACATACAGGCGGGGGTGTTCCCCGCACACGCGGGGATGAACCGTCGGGTGACGCGCTTGAACGTCACCATGTGACGTGTTCCCCGCACACGCGGGGATGAACCTGTCGAAGTCGTGGTCTCGACGATCTCTGTGCCGTGTTCCCCGCACACGCGGGGATGAACCGCACATCGGGCCGGAGCGGAAGCCGCGGGTTCGGTGTTCCCCGCACACGCGGGGATGAACCGGTGACGCCGCGCCATTGGCAAAGATACAGACGGTGTTCCCCGCACACGCGGGGATGAACCTGTCGGTGATCGAGTCGCCACGCGCCAGCATTAGGTGTTCCCCGCACACGCGGGGATGAACCGGCGGCGGAACGGGTGGCCGCAGAGCGCTTTCGGGTGTTCCCCGCACACGCGGGGATGAACCGCGAGGCGGTTGAGGCCGCGCAGGTGATGGTGGCGTGTTCCCCGCACACGCGGGGATGAACCGCGCGAGCTTGTTACTGGCTATCGCGACGAAGCAGTGTTCCCCGCACACGCGGGGATGAACCGGCGAGACCCACATGCCCTGCCCGCACTGCGGCGTGTTCCCCGCACACGCGGGGATGAACCGCCTTTCCCGACACCGCGGCCAAAGCGCCGCCGCGTGTTCCCCGCACACGCGGGGATGAACCGGTTTCGGTGTGAAGGTGTGCCGCGACGTACACGTGTTCCCCGCACACGCGGGGATGAACCGGCGCTGCACGACAAACCGACCGCAGAAATCGAGTGTTCCCCGCACACGCGGGGATGAACCGGCACCGAGACCACGCCGCCTTCGCCCGTGGAAGTGTTCCCCGCACACGCGGGGATGAACCGACTCGACGATCGGGCAGTAGTACGTCCCTTGCCGTGTTCCCCGCACACGCGGGGATGAACCGGCCACCGGCCGGCCGTCCTTCGCGCCGTAGTAGTGTTCCCCGCACACGCGGGGATGAACCGTTCCAAGGCGTGTCGATCGGCGGGGATGCGCAGTGTTCCCCGCACACGCGGGGATGAACCCTCGAACGCCGCGTCGTCCTCGTTGCGGAGTACCGTGTTCCCCGCACACGCGGGGATGAACCGCCGTTGAGGGTCGGCAAATACCACAGGGGCGCGTGTTCCCCGCACACGCGGGGATGAACCGTGCTGCGGACAGCGCATCGAAATCGCGGACGGGTGTTCCCCGCACACGCGGGGATGAACCGTTGTCCAGCTTTCGACAGCGTGGACTCGTACTTGTGTTCCCCGCACACGCGGGGATGAACCGTGCGGCGAGGGCCTGTGTATCGAGGCCGTCAAGGTGTTCCCCGCACACGCGGGGATGAACCGATTGACCCGATGGCAGGGTGTCCGGCGAGCGAGTGTTCCCCGCACACGCGGGGATGAACCGTACGCTCACTCGACGTGGCCGGCTACGAAGTTGTGTTCCCCGCACACGCGGGGATGAACCGTCCACGGGTGCCCTCTCAACCGCTCCACCGCGGTGTTCCCCGCACACGCGGGGATGAACCGTTCTGTCGTGCTTTACGGCAGCGGTGTTGTACGGTGTTCCCCGCACACGCGGGGATGAACCGGTCGCCGTGAAAGCGCGCTCTTCGAGCGAGCTGTGTTCCCCGCACACGCGGGGATGAACCGCCGGGATGCGCGCGACAGTCCTTCGACGGTAAGTGTTCCCCGCACACGCGGGGATGAACCGGCCCCGCAGCGGCCCAGCACCTCGCCACCGCCGTGTTCCCCGCACACGCGGGGATGAACCGCTCTGGTTGAGTACATCGGGCCGATCGAGGCTGTGTTCCCCGCACACGCGGGGATGAACCGTACGGCGCGATTGTCGCGGTGGTGGGGTTCGTGGTGTTCCCCGCACACGCGGGGATGAACCGCACGCGCACGACGCAGACCACGCAGAACACTGGTGTTCCCCGCACACGCGGGGATGAACCGGTTTTCGGCGTCTGTTAAAAAACACTGTGGGTGTGTTCCCCGCACACGCGGGGATGAATGTGTGTCGTGGGGTGACGAAGGCGGGGTGACCGCGTGTGTTCCCCGCACACGCGGGGATGAACCGCCACGGCGCGCACCGCATCGTGCGCAAGCAACGTGTTCCCCGTACACGCGGGGATGAACCGGCGCCATCCGCGGCTAGGTCGCCGGCGCCCATGTGTTCCCCGCACACGCGGGGATGAACCGGTTTTCGGCGGCTGTTAAAAACACTGTGGGCGGTGTTCCCCGCACACGCGGGGATGAACCGTGGCGCACTGGCATGGCGTGGGGCACGGGCACCGTGTTCCCCGCACACGCGGGGATGAACCGCCGCGCAACACGGCGACGGTGCGCACCGTTGCGTGTTCCCCGCACACGCGGGGATGAACCGCTGTTGTCAACGCTGTTGTCGGTTGAAACGTCGTGTTCCCCGCACACGCGGGGATGAACCGGCGTCGCAGTCGGGTATCCCGTGCTCTCGCCAGTGTTCCCCGCACACGCGGGGATGAACCGTGAGCAACGGCGCCGGGTACATCCTGTTTGGGGTGTTCCCCGCACACGCGGGGATGAACCGCTGGCGGGGCGGATTTGGAGTATGAATGCCATGTGTTCCCCGCACACGCGGGGATGAACCGAAGCCCGCTACGTGCTGCGCGTTGCCCCCATGGTGTTCCCCGCACACGCGGGGATGAAACGCCAAATTCTCGGCTGTCATGTCGCGCAGGACGGGTGTTCCCCGCACACGCGGGGATGAACCGTCTATCCCCGCGACGGCGGGATTGGGCCGCGCCGTGTTCCCCGCACACGCGGGGATGAACCGTCCCGGTCGGCGATGAGCCACTCGCGGACCGAGTGTTCCCCGCACACGCGGGGATGAACCGGCGACGGCGCCGGCGATCAGCAGCGCGCAGCAGACGTGTTCCCCGCACACGCGGGGATGAACCGGGTTTCTTGACCCGGCCCCGCGCAAGACAGCCCGTGTTCCCCGCACACGCGGGGATGAACCTGGTGATCGACACGGTGCCGTAGTAGACGGACGGGTGTTCCCCGCACACGCGGGGATGAACCGCATCAACCGCCGCCTCAAGCTGGTCGCCAATCGTGTTCCCCGCACACGCGGGGATGAACCGCATCAACCGCCGCCTCAAGCTGGTCGCCAATCGTGTTCCCCGCACACGCGGGGATGAACCGGGTCTGGTGGACATTCCCCCAGGCGTGGCGCTGTGTTCCCCGCACACGCGGGGATGAACCGAAGAACCGTCGGCCATCCAACGGCCCTGTGCCGTGTTCCCCGCACACGCGGGGATGAACCGCACATCGGACGGGGTTGGAGGCACCAGGTAAGGTGTTCCCCGCACACGCGGGGATGAACCGGTGACCGTCCCGATTACCTTGTCGATCGCGACGTGTTCCCCGCACACGCGGGGATGAACCGACAGAGAACAGAGCCAAATGGGCAAGGCGCAGGTGTTCCCCGCACACGCGGGGATGAACCGTCGAAATCCTCCAGGCGCAGCGGAGGGCGCAGGTGTTCCCCGCACACGCGGGGATGAACCTGGTGCGAGTTGCTGATGGCGGGGCTTGAGTGGCGTGTTCCCCGCACACGCGGGGATGAACCGGATTCGGCGGGCGAGTTCGGGCGCGTCGTTTGGTGTTCCCCGCACACGCGGGGATGAACCGTGGGCTACCGCGCCGATGACCGCCACACGATCCGTGTTCCCCGCACACGCGGGGATGAACCAGCCGCGGTCGAGGGTCGTGCTCGGCGTGAAATGTGTTCCCCGCACACGCGGGGATGAACCGTTGTGTACGGCGCGTTGGCCGATGGCAAGCAGGTGTTCCCCGCACACGCGGGGATGAACCGCCGAGACGCAGCGCATCGAACGCGAGAAGCTGGTGTTCCCCGCACACGCGGGGATGAACCGTTGTTGGCGAACGCCCCGTCGTAGTAGGTGGGGTGTTCCCCGCACACGCGGGGATGAACCGAGGGTGTTCAGAATCTCCCCCTCCTGGTTGCGGGTGTTCCCCGCACACGCGGGGATGAACCGAAAGACCAAATCACCCTGTACTACCCCGTGCAGTGTTCCCCGCACACGCGGGGATGAACCGTTGCCCGCCCATGCGCAACCCGCCCAACGATGTGTGTTCCCCGCACACGCGGGGATGAACCGAACAAAAGCCACCCGATTACTCGCCAAAGTGGCGTGTTCCCCGCACACGCGGGGATGAACCGGTGTCAAGGGCGTTCATGCGGGCAATATATAGGTGTTCCGCGCACACGCGGGGATGAACCGGTGCGCGCGCTGGTCGCCGCCGGCCGGGACGGGTGTTCCCCGCACACGCGGGGATGAACCGGCTTTCACGGAGAGAGACCAATGGACGACCTCGTGTTCCCCGCACACGCGGGGATGAACCGCCGCGGGGCTGACGAGCGACAAGGCGGTCGCCGTGTTCCCCGCACACGCGGGGATGAACCGGCCACCAACACCAACGCCGCGCAAGGGTCGCTGTGTTCCCCGCACACGCGGGGATGAACCGACGATGCGGGGCTTGGAGGTCGTCCGCCTCGGGTGTTCCCCGCACACGCGGGGATGAACCGCACACCAGGCTGTCGCGGACCGGTTGAAAGCCGTGTTCCCCGCACACGCGGGGATGAACCGGCGGGATGGATGCTGGCGGCGTTGGGCCGGTGGTGTTCCCCGCACACGCGGGGATGAACCGCTGCGCCTGGAGCACGGGCCGCCGCTGGCCGGCGTGTTCCCCGCACACGCGGGGATGAACCGGAGGTTTTCGGGCTTTACGACAGCCACGCGCTGTGTTCCCCGCACACGCGGGGATGAACCGCCAACGCAGCAGCGGTAGAAATACCTTCCGCCGTGTTCCCCGCACACGCGGGGATGAACCGTCTTGGCAAGGCGGCCCGCCGCAGATCATGTCGTGTTCCCCGCACACGCGGGGATGAACCGTACGGTCGCCGAAAGCGCCGGGTGCCATAGCAGTGTTCCCCGCACACGCGGGGATGAACCGGCCCGGCGCGAGCGGGCGATCGACGCCTACCACGTGTTCCCCGCACACGCGGGGATGAACCGCTCAACACCATCGCCGGCGACCCCGGAGGGCGGTGTTCCCCGCACACGCGGGGATGAACCGACGCTTCACGGGACCTGTGCCAATACACGCCCGTGTTCCCCGCACACGCGGGGATGAACCGCTGTACGACGACTTCTCGATGGAGGAGGCGGCGTGTTCCCCGCACACGCGGGGATGAACCGCACTCGCGACGGTGGTCGGCGAAAGCCTACGTGTGTTCCCCGCACACGCGGGGATGAACCGGTTGATATTCCCCCAGGCGTGGCGCTGGCGCTGTGTTCCCCGCACACGCGGGGATGAACCGTGGCCAAGCAAGGGGAACGCCTTGCGACAACCGTGTTCCCCGCTCACGCGGGGATGAATCCAAGACGCAACAACAAAGCGGTGGCGATATGCCCCCACGCGGCGCTTCGCCACCCCCCGCAAAGCGAAGCCCCCGGCTGCCGCTCGTGCGGACCGGCGGTATAATACGCGCCCCGTTGGGCTTGCGTTCGCGGCCACGGGGCACATCATCAGCCGCTCCAAGGGTGACATGGCCACAGACACCGCGCAGCAGCAGTCCCGCCTCAAAGACCTGATCGCCAAGGGCAAGGACCAAGGGTACCTGACGTACGCCGAGGTCAACGACCACCTGCCCGACGACATCAGCGACACCCACCAGATCGAAGACATCATCGGGATGATCAACGATATGGGGATCATGGTGTACGAGTCCGCCGAGGCCGCCCCGGACACCGACGAGCTGCTGAACGCCAGCGACAACACGACCGACGAGCTGGCCGCGGAGGAAGCCGCGGCCGCGCTCGCCGCGGTGGAGACGGAGGCCGGTCGCACCACCGATCCGGTGCGGATGTACATGCGCGAAATGGGCACGGTGGAACTGCTCACCCGCGAAGGCGAAATCGCCATCGCCAAGCGCATCGAGGAGGGCATTCGCGACGTGCTCGCCGCCTCGGCCTACTACCCGGGGCCCGTGGCCTACATTCTGGAGCGCTACCAGGCGCTGTCCCACGAAGACAAGCTGCACGAACTGCTGGTCGGCTATCTGGACCCCGCGGATCACGTGCCGCCGGCGGCGCAAGTGGATCTCACCGCCACGACTTCGGATGACGACAAGGACGACGACACCGCCAAGGAGCGCAAAGGGCCGGATCCGGTGGAGGCCAGGCGCCGCTTCGCCGCGCTCAAGCGCGCCTTCAACAAGTGGCATCGCACGCAGGACGGCCGCGGCCGACGCGCGGCCGCCGCCGAGGCGGAGCTCGCCAAACTCGCCAACGTGTTCTCGTTCTTCAAGCTGGTGCCCAAGCACTACGACTTCATCGTCAACATGCCGCGCGAAGGCTTCCAACTGGTGCAGCGGCAAGAGCGCATCATTCAGAACGCCTGCGTGAACCAGGCCGGCATGCCGCGCCGGGATTTCCTGACCGATCATATCGGCAGCGAGACTTCCATGGGATGGGTGGACCGCCGCATCAACGCCAAGCACGGCTACAGCCGGCGGCTGGCGAAAGCGCGGGACGACATCGCGCGGGCGCAGAGAAAGCTGCGTTCGCTCACGCGGCAGACGGGCCTGCGCGTCTCCCAGATCAAAGACATCAACCGCCGCATCTCGCTTGGCGAGGCGAAAATGCGGCGCGCCAAAAAAGACATGGTCGAGGCCAACCTGCGCTTGGTGATCTCCATCGCGAAGAAGTACACCAATCGCGGTTTGCAGTTCTTGGATCTCATCCAGGAAGGCAACATCGGGTTGATGAAGGCCGTGGACAAGTTCGAGTACCGGCGCGGCTACAAGTTCTCCACTTACGCTACTTGGTGGATTCGCCAAGCCATCACGCGATCCATAGCCGATCAGGCGCGAACCATCCGCATCCCCGTGCACATGATCGAGACGATCAACAAGCTCACGCGCATCTCGCGGCAACTGCTGCAAGAGAAAGGCCGCGAGCCGACGCCGGACGAACTTGCCGAGCGCATGGAAATGCCGGAGGACAAAGTGCGCCGGGTGCTCAAGATCGCCAAAGAGCCGATCTCCATGGAAACGCCGGTCGGCGACGACGAGGACTCGCACCTTGGGGATTTCATCGAGGATCCGTCCATCGGTTCCCCGGCGGAGCTCGCCACCGCCGAGGGGTTGAAGGAAGTGACCCGCAACGTGCTCGGCGGCCTCACGGCCCGCGAGGCGAAGGTGTTGCGCATGCGTTTCGGCATCGACATGAACACCGACCACACGTTGGAGGAAGTGGGCAAGCAGTTCGATGTGACGCGCGAGCGCATCCGCCAAATCGAGGCCAAGGCTCTGCGCAAGTTGCGCCATCCAAGCCGAAGCGAGCAGTTCAAGAGCTTTCTGGAGGATTGGAGCGACCGGCACTAGCCCGGCCGCTCGCCACCGCCTCGGCTTTCAGTAAACGGATACACAGAATGAGCGATGCGACCTTCAGAATCCTGGTGGTGGACGACGAGCCGGATCTCGAACACCTCATGCGCCAGCGCCTGCGGCGGGACGTCCGCGCCCGCCGCTACGAGCTGCTGTTCGCCCACAACGGCATCGAGGCGCTGGAGCGACTGCGCAGCCGCGACGACATCGACATGGTGTTGTCGGACATCAACATGCCGCAGATGGACGGCCTTACGCTGCTCGAACAGATCCCGCAGGTGGATCCGAACGTGCGCGCGGTGATCGTTTCCGCGTACGGCGACATGGCCAACATTCGCACCGCCATGAATCGCGGCGCGTTCGACTTCGTCACCAAACCCATCGACTTCAACGACCTGAAAATCACCATCGACAAGACGTTGCGCCACTTGGCGGTGCTGCGTGAAGCGCTGAAGACGCGCGACAAGCTGGTGGCGATCCAAAACGAGCTGGACGTTGCCAGCAAGATGCAGCAGTCCATCCTGCCCACCGAATTCCCGCGCACGGACGATTACGAGATGTTCGGGAACATGGAGCCGGCCCGGGAAGTGGGCGGGGATTTCTTCGACATCGTGGCCTTGAGCGACGACCGGGTGGGCCTCGCCATCGCCGACGTCTCCGGCAAAGGCGTTCCCGCGGCGCTTTTCATGATGTCCAGCCGCACGCTGCTGAAGGGCGCGGCCATCGGCCATCCGCAACCCGGCGCGGCCTTGGGGGAAGTGAACACCCTGCTGGAAGAGGATAACGAGGCCGCGATGTTCGTAACGGTCTTCTACGCCGTTTACGATCCGGCAAACGGCGAACTCACCTACGCCAACGGCGGCCACAACCAGCCGCTCATCGTGCATCCGGACGGCACTGCCACCGTGTTGAAGGCGGACGGCGTGGCGCTTGGCGTGATGCCGGGCTTGGAATACGGGCAGCATGTCGCGCAACTGGAGCCCGGCGACATCGCCGTGCTGTACACCGACGGCGTGACCGAAGCCATGAACGCCGCCGACGAGGAGTTCGGCATGGAGCGGTTGAAGGAGGTTTTTTCGACAACGCCGCCGGCCAGCGCCGAGGACGCGAATCGCGCCATTTTCAACGCCGTTCACGCCTTCGCCGCCGGCACGCCGCAATCCGACGACATCACCTGCCTGACCTTGGCGCGCCGGAGCCGTTGAAGTGGCCACCGTGCGGCAGGAGGGCGCGGAGGAACACCCGCGGCTGGTCGTGGGCATGGGCGCCAAACTCGACGAGTTGGCCGGCTTGCAGGCCGAGGTGGCCAGGTTCGGCGCCGGCAACGGCTGGCCCGCGGATTGGGAGTTCCAAGTGGAGCTGGCGGTCGAGGAGCTGGTGGTCAACATCGTCAACTACGGCTTCGAGGACGCGAGCGATGGCCGCATCGAGTTGGTGCTGGATTGGTCGCCCGAAGCCTTGACCATCGACATCATCGACAACGGGCGTCCCTTCGACCCCTTCAGCGAGGCGCCGCCGCCGGATTTGGAATCCGCCGTGGATGAGCGTCCCATTGGCGGGTTGGGCGTGCATTTCGTCAAAACCATGATGGACGAGGCGCGCTATCGACGCGAAGACGAGAAGAACCACGTCACGCTGGTCAAACGACACGGAGATTGAGCGGGTGGGGCTAAGCGGCCGTGCCGTGCGCGGCCCGTGCCAACGGCGGCGAGCGCGCGGGGCCAAGGCTTGCGCGGCCGCGTTGGCCTTTGGTTTCGGCGCCGCGACCGTCGGCGCGAGCGAGGCGGAATCCGCGCCGGAAACCACAACCGGCGTCTCCGCCGAGCGGATCCTGTTCGGCCAGTCCGCGGCGCTCACCGGGCCCGCCGAGGAACTCGGAACCAACATGCGCCTTGGCATTCAGGCGGCGTTTCGGGAAGCCAACGTGCAGGGCGCGCTGGGACGTCGGCAGCTTGAGCTCTTCTCCTTGGACGATCGCTACGAGCCCGAAAGAGCCATCGCCAACACCCGCGAGTTGATAGACCAGAAGAAGGTGTTCGCCTTGATCGGCGCGGTGGGCACGCCGACGTCGCGCGCCGCGGTGCCGGTGGCGGCCGCCGCGCAAGTGCCCTATGTGGCGCCCTTCACCGGCGCGGCCTTTTTGCGCGACGCGCCCGGCGAAGGCGCCCACGTGATCAATCTGCGCGCCTCCTACAACGACGAGACCGAGGCGATGGTGGCGCGCCTGATAGCGGATCTGCGCATCGATCGCATCGCCGTCATGTACCAAGACGATTCGTTCGGGCGCGCCGGTCACAGCGGCGTGCTGCAAGCGCTGAGAAAACGCGGCATGACCCCGGCGGCCATCGGCGTCTATCCGCGCAACACGACAGCGGTGAAGACGGCGCTGCTGGATGTGCGGGCGGGCAACCCCGGCGCGGTGATTCTGGTCGGCGCCTATCGTCCGGTGGCGGCGTTCATCGCTTGGGCGCGGCACATCGGATTCGATCCGGTGTTCATCACCATCTCGTTTGTCGGCAGCAACGCGTTGGCGCAAGAGCTGGGCGCCGGCGGCGCCGGTGTCTTCGTCACCCAAGTGGTGCCTTTCCCGGAATCCGCGGCCTCCGGCGCCGAGGCGCCGCCGGTGGTTTCGGCCTACGCCAAGGCCCTAAAAGCGCTTGCCCCGGACGCGAAGCCCGGCTTTGTTTCGCTGGAAGGCTACCTCGCCGGCCGCCTGGTGGTGCGCACGCTGCTGGCCTGCGGCGACGAAATCACCCGGGCGCGCTTCCTCGCCGCCGGCGCGCAGTTGGGCCGCATCGACTTGGACGGCTTCGAGCTCCGCTACGGGCCGCACGACAACCAGGGATCGGATCGGGTGTTCTTGACGATGATCGACGAGAACGGCCGCTATCGCCCCATCGAGACCTTGCGCGAGGCTATGCGATGAGCCTGCGCGAAAGTGTGCAGCGGATGGCCAAGAACCGCTTCCGCATCGCCACACAGCTCTACGTCGGCCTCGGCGCGGCGGTGGCGTTCACGCTGATGGCGAGCCTGGTGGCCTTGTTCTCCTTCAACCGCGTGGGCGAAGCGCAAAGTCGCGTCAACGAAGGCAGCGTGCCGCAGATGTCGGCAGCGTTCCGCATCGCCCAGCGCGCCGGCGATCTCGTGAACGCCGCTCCCCGCATGGTGGCCGCCGCGACCCGCGACGCGCTGACCGAAACCGAGGCGAACATCCAAGAGCGGCGACGGCTGTTCGAGAAAGAGCTCGACGAGTTGCAAGGCGACGACGTCCGGCACGGGCGCATACGCGAGCACGGCCAAGCGTTGACCACCAACATCGATCAGATCGGAAAGTCCGTGGCCAAGGGCTTCGATTTGGCGGATCTGCGCACGCGCATGGCGGACGAAGTGGCGCTGCTGCAAGTGCAGCTTTCGCGGGACATTCTGCTGCCCGCCATCGACGACCAGTTCTTCTTCACGATGACGGGCTACCGGGCCTTGAACCGGGGCGCCGCGCCGCGCGGCGAGCACATGTCCGAAGCCCAGGTGGCCCGCTATCGCCACTTGGCGGACTTGCACAACGACGCGACGCAAGGCACCCAGCTGCTGCTCAACGCCTTCACCCTGGCCGACGCCCCGCTGCTCGAGCCGCTGCGCGACCGCTTCAACGCCACGGTCGGCCGCATCGAACGCAACCTCTCCTCGCTACACGATCTCGGAATGCGCGAAACCGTGGCGGCGCCGTTCGCCCGCCTGCGGGAGTTGGGGCTCGGCCAACAAGGCGCCGCGCTGGGAAGGGCGCCGGAGCCGGCCGAAGCCGGGGGCTTCGCCATTCGCCGGCAGGAGCTGGCGCTGGTGCGGGATCAACAAGAGCTGTTGGTCGCCAATGGCGACCTCATCAAGCGGCTGGTCGACGACGTGGAAGGCCTGGTCGCCGCCGCCGGCGCGAGCGCCGCGGTGGCCACCCAAGCGGCCGCCCAGACCATCACCACGGGCAGCGCTCTGCTGTTGGGCTTGAACGTGGTCGCCCTGGTCGGCGCGGCGCTCATCGCGTGGCTTTTCGTCGGCCGGGTGCTGCTCCGGCGCATCGGACGTCTATCGGATCGAATGCGGGCGATGGCGGGCGGCGATTTGGAGGCCGCGGTGGACATCGGCGGGCGCGACGAAGTGGCGGACATGGCCGCGGCGTTGGAAGTGTTCCGCCGGCACGCGTTGGAGGTGCAACGGCTCAATCTGGTGGAAAAACTGGCCGAGGAGTTGCGCGGCAAGAACGAGGAACTCGAAAAGGCGTTCGCCGATTTGGAGCAGGCGCAGGATCAGATCGTGGCGCGGGAGAAACTCGCCGCTCTCGGCGAACTCACCGCCGGCGTCGCCCACGAAATCAAGAATCCGCTCAACTTCGTGAAGAACTTCTCCGAGGCTTCGGAGGAGCTGCTGGACGAGCTGAAGGAAACGCTGCAGGAACTTCCCGAGACGCCCGAGAGCGAAGGACAAGACGGCGAAGATGATCCGCGCGAGCTGATCCAGGAAATCTGTCAGGACCTTGTGGACAATCTGGGCCGCATCCGCAGCCACGGCAACCGGGCGGACCGCATCGTGCGCGACATGCTCGCCATGGGCCGGGGGAGCGGACAACGCCAAGCCACGGACATCAATACCTTGCTGGACGAACACACGCGGCTCGCCTTCCACGCGGTGCGGGCGCAAGATTCGGACTTCCAATTGGACATTCAGAAAGAGCTCGATCCCAACATGGGCGAAGTGGAAGTGGTGCCCCAGGATCTTGGCCGGGTGTTTCTGAACATGGTCACCAACGCCTGCTACGCCGTGGACCAACGCCGCCGCGCCGGGCAGGACAAGGACTTTTGGCCGACGTTGAAACTGACCACCCGGCGTTTGGACGACAGGATGGAAGTCGCCATTCGCGACAACGGCACCGGCATGCCGAAGGACGTCGTGGACAAGATCTTCAACCCGTTCTTCACCACCAAGCCCACGGACCAGGGCACCGGCCTAGGGCTTTCGCTTTCCAACGACATCGTGCGCCAGCACGGCGGCGCCATCCACGTTGAGTCCCAGCCGGGCGAGTTCACGGAGATGACCGTGGAGATACCGCTCAAACCGCCGGAAGCGCCCGCCGAGGACGCGCCTCAAGAGGGCGAGTAGCTCCGCGTTGGCGCCAGGGACGGCGGCACGGACGGTGCGCCGTCCTGTGCGCGTCAGTCCCGCAGGTTCTCGCCGCCGTCCTCCAGCTTCGCAGGTCGCGTCCAGTACTTGTACTGGGGCGTCCACTCCGCGCCGTCCATGCCGGCCATGCCGAGCAAAGGCCACAGAGCGCAGTACAAGTCCCCGGGGCCGAACACGCAGGCGTTCTTGCGCGCGATGGCGTCTCCGTCGCGTTCATACACCACCGCGCCCGGGTAGTTCTCGGCTTCGCCGAACACGCCCTGCTCTTGGATGTAGGCGCCGCCACCGTGGGACGCCATGCGGAAGCGCCAGCCGCGCGAGCCCGCGAAGGCGCGTTGCACGTCTGGCGGGTCCTTGGAAACGAGCACCACCGCAAGCGCGTCCTCCAAGTGGGGAAGCAGGCCGTTGAAGCCGTCCGCCCAGAGCGTGCAATAGCGGCAACCTTGCCCCATGTTGTGGATGACGAGCAGCTTGTCGCGCTCGCCGAACAACGCCCGCAAGGTCGTCTCGCCATCGGTGGTGGCGAAGGAGTAGTCCGGCACGGCCACGGCGGGGCTGGCCTTGCGCAATTCGCGCAGCTCGTCGACGAGCTTGCCGATGCGCTGTTCCATCGCGGCAATCTCGTTGCCGTGGTCTTCCGTCACGTCCGCCGTTCGCCTGGCCGGCATTTGGTTGCTCAGCCGCCCAGCGCCGCGAGCAGCAGCAGGGCCACGATGTTGATGATCTTGATCATCGGGTTCACGGCCGGGCCGGCGGTGTCCTTGTACGGGTCCCCCACGGTGTCGCCGGTCACCGCCGCCTTGTGCGCTTCGGAACCCTTGCCGCCGTGGTTGCCGTCCTCGATGTACTTCTTGGCGTTGTCCCAGGCGCCGCCGCCGGCGGTCATGGAGATGGCCACGAACAGGCCCGTGACGATAGTGCCGAGAAGCATCGCGCCCACCGTCACCAGCGCCTCCTCCTGGCCTTGCAGACGCACGAGGAAATACACCACGATGGGCGCCAGCACCGGCAACATGGACGGGATGATCATCTCGCGGATGGCGGAGCGGGTGAGCAAGTCCACGGCCCGGCTGTAGTCCGGGCGGGTGCTGCCGTCCATGATGCCCGGCATCTCGCGGAACTGCCGCCGCACTTCCTCCACCACAGCGCCGCCGGCGCGGCCCACCGCCTGCATGCCGAGGGCGCCGAAGAGATACGGCAACATGCCGCCGACGAGCAATCCCACCACCACGTAGGGATTGGAGAGCTCGAAGCTGACGTCGCCAAGGTTCGGGAAGTAGTGTTCCAAGTCTTCGATGTAGGCGGCGAACAGCACCAGCGCGGCAAGGCCGGCGGAGGCGATGGCGTAGCCCTTGGTAACTGCTTTCGTCGTGTTGCCCACGGCATCCAGCGCATCGGTGGTCTTGCGCACCTCTTCGTCCAGATCCGCCATTTCGGCGATGCCGCCGGCGTTGTCCGTCACCGGGCCGTAGGCGTCCAGCGCCACGACCATCCCCGCCAAGGCCAGCATGGTGGTCGCGGCCACGCTGATGCCGTAGATGCCGGCCAGCTGGTACGCCACGACGATGCCGAGGGCGACGATGATGGCGGGAACGGCGGTGGCCTCCATCGAAACGGCCAACCCTTGGATCACGTTGGTGGCGTGGCCGGTCTCCGACGACCGCGCCACCGAGCGCACCGGCCGGTAGGCGGTGGACGTGTAGTACTCCGTCACCCAAACGATGAGGCCCGTGACGGCCAAACCGACCAGGGCGCAGCCGAAGAGCGGCAGCGCTTGCTCGCCGAACAACGCCCGCGTGACGAAGAAGATGAGGATCGCCGCGATCACCGCGGTGACGACGAAGCCCTTGTACAGCGCGCCCATGATGTTGCCGCTGCCGCCCAAGCGCACGAAGAACGTGCCGACGATGGAGGCGAGGATGCAGGCGCCGCCGATGAGCAGCGGCATTTCCATGCCGGCGACGGGGTTGGCGCTGAATTGAATGGTGGCGAGCAGCATCGTGGCCACCAGCGTCACCGCGTAGGTCTCGAACAAGTCCGCCGCCATGCCGGCGCAGTCGCCCACGTTGTCGCCCACGTTGTCCGCGATAACGGCGGCGTTGCGCGGATCGTCCTCGGGAATGCCGGCCTCGATCTTGCCGACGAGATCCGCCCCGACGTCCGCGCCCTTGGTGAAGATGCCGCCGCCCAAGCGGGCGAAGATGGAGATGAGCGAGCCGCCGAACGAAAGCGCCACCAGCGCCTCGATCAAGGTGCGCTGCTCCACGCCCAGCGCGTTGAGCAAGCCGTAGTAGCCGGCCACGCCCAACAGCCCCAAGCCCACCACCAACATGCCGGTGATGGCGCCGGAGCGGAACGCGATGTCGAGGGCGGGTTTCAAGCCCGTCATGGCGGCTTGGGTGGTGCGCACGTTCGCCCGCACCGAAACGTGCATGCCGATGTAGCCGGCGGCGCCCGAAAGCACCGCGCCGATCACGAAGCCGCACGCCACCCACAACCCCAGCGTGACCGCCAGCACGATGGCGACGACGACGCCGACCATGCCGATGGTGCTGTATTGGCGGTTCAGATACGCCGCGGCGCCTTCTTGAATCGCGCCGGCGATTTCCTGCATCCGCGCGCTGCCGGCGTCAGCGGCCAGCACCGACCGACCGGCGACGATTCCATAAACAAGCGCGAGCGCGCCGCAGGCCAGCGCGATTTCCAAGACGTAGGCGTCCAAGCGTTATCCCCCAAGTGGTGGAAGCAAGTGGCGGACGGCAACGGCTTCGCCGCTTGGTCCGGCTCAAGTTCAAGCGCGGCACTCTACCGCAACAGGCGGACAGCCGACAACCGGAACGGCCACGCCGGCAGGTGCGTCGGCGACCGTTCCGAGGCGTTCTCGAACGATACCAGCGCGATCGTCAAAGCCTCTTGCAGGTCTTGGCCCGGCTTTCAGCCGGCCTTGGCGTTGCCCCGCCGCGGGTCCTACAACATCTTGAAAAACCGACAGAATCTCCCGCATCCCGTCTCTCCTTCCTTGGAAGGAAACGCCAATTCCGCCCCACCCTCCCCTCCGTCGCAATTTTTCCGCCGGGGGCCATTGACGCAAGGCAAGGATGGTATGCTGAAGCCTCACGGCCTCACCAAGCGCAAGCGGGAGAGATCCTCATGCGAATCCACAAAGCCTTCATCAGATGCGTCGTTGCGGTTGCCGCGATCTTGGTTGCGGTTGCTGCGATCTTGACGCCAGCGACCGCGGTTGCCTCAGACGAGACTGACGCAGACGCGACGCAAATTTCCCGCAACGGACGGATCTACAACGGGGACATCTTGTACAAAGTCATCAACAACACCACCACCCCGGCCCCGGAAGGTGGCGACGCCGAAACACAGCCCGAGGGCTTGCTGATAGTCGACTGCAACTACCAGACAAGGAACCACCGCGTCCTCAAGGACACCACGACGGACAACATTCTGTGTCTAATGCGTTTCGGCGTAACGGACCCCTTCACCTACTCCGTCTGGCTCAAGAGTGACCAAAAGCACACCGGTGAAACCGAATGGGACTGCCGACCGGGCGAGAAGAAGGAACTGACTTTCACCGGCAGCGGAACCTCCGTCACGTTCTCGTCGAACTGTACTGGCACCGCGTACGCCGACATGGACGACGACTAAGGGCGGCTTCGGCAGGCTCGTTCTAATTCGCTCGCAAGGCGGCGACGGGATTCGGGCTGCCCGGCTCAGCGGGCCGGCGCAGGCGCCGAGGGGGGCGCCTACGCCGAACGCCTCTTGGCGGCCACGCCGCGACCCACGGGCGGGTCAGCGGGCCTGCTGCCAGTGCGACCGCAAGGCGCTCTCGATCTCAGGGGACAGCCCGGCCAAGTCCGCGCCGTTGTGTTCGAAGAAATGGGCCACGGGGCGCAGGTCTGAACGCGCCGCACAAAGCACTCGACTTCCAAGTTCGGGGCGATCGCCGGCAGGGCGCGCCAAGTTTCACCGTCCGGCTCGCTTGACTGCCAGGAAAACGTTATCTCGCCATCGTCCGGCAGGCAGACGGTTGGTATCGCGATGTCGTCCGGCAACGAGCGGATCAACCTCTCCGCCACGGTCACGCTGTCAGCCGACGGGTTGCGCGCCAACTCGTCGGCCCGGGTTCCACGCCCTTGCAGCACCAGCCCACGCAAGTCGTCCAGAACCGCCTGCTTGGCCATGCACCACATCGTCGGTCGTCCGCGTCAGCCGCGGTTCAGCAAATCCCGCAGCCTGATCAACGAGGCGTTGGCGCGGGAGATGTAGGACGCCATCACCAGCGAATGGTTGGCGAGGAAGCCGAATCCGCCGCCGTTCAGAATCATGGGGCTCCACACTTGGGCTTGGGTGGCCTCCAGCTCGCGGATTATCTGCCGCAAGCCGACGCGGGCGTTCTTGTCGTCTAGCACGGCGGCGAAATCGTGCTGCACGGCTTTGAGCAGGTGGATGAGCGCCCACGCTTGCCCGCGCGCCTCAAAGAACACGTCGTCGATCTTGAACCAGCTGGTCTTCGTGCGCATGTCCGAGGGAACGTCGGTGGCGCGTCTGCCGGCCGGTTCGCCGATCAAGTCCAGGTTGAGCTGCCGCTTGCCGACGCTCTGGGAGAGGCGCAGCGAGATGGCGCCAAGACGGCTCTCCACTTCGTCCAGCCAGCGCGTGAGGTTGTCGGCGCGGGCGTAGAACTGCGTGCCGGGCGCTTCGGTGTCCGCCAAACGCTGGGCGTAGGCGCGCAGGCGTTCGGCGCCGCGGCGGTACTCGTCCTCGGACTCGGGGAAGATCCAGCTGTCGTTCGGAAAGTGGAAGTGGCCCTCGGCGGCGGCCAGGTCCGCGTCCTCGGCGGACTGGCTTTGCGAGCGGCTGAGCTCGTTGCGCATCGCCCGGCTGATCACGCGCAGATGCGTGAGCACGCCGAACTCCCAGTTCGGGGTGTTGTCCAGATAGACGCCGGGCGGAAGGATGTCGTTGGAAAGGTAGCCGCCACGCTTGTTCAGCAACGTCTCGGCCAATGTGGCCACCGTCACCGCGGTCGTGTAGCCGGTCACAGGTTCCACGCCGGCCTCGCGGGCGCTTGCCGCCGCCACGGCGACCGGGTCGAAGGCGTCCGGCTCGTAGGCCCACCACCAGCCCATCGCCACCACCGTCAACGCCAGCGCGCCGACGCCGACGCCAACGGCCGCGAGCACGGGGCCGCGCTTGCCGGCCAAGCGGCTCTTCACTTCGGTGACGTAGGGGCTGCCGCGCCAGAAGCGCCAGCGCATCTTCATGCCTCAAGGCTCCTTCCGGGGCTTCGCTTGCCCGCCGGCCCCGGCGCGGACGCGAAACTGGGCGGAGAGCTCGTCGCCACTGGCCAACCGCATTCGCAAGGTCAGCGCGTTCGCTTCGCCCGCCGTGTGCTCGGCGTCCACGCCGAACAGCATCAAATGCCGACCGCCGGGCGCCAAACTCGCGGTGGACTTCGCCGCCACTCGCAGCTGGCGCAGCGGCCGCATTCGCGCCATGCCGTCTTCCGTGCGCGTTTCGTGCATCTCCACCCGCACCGGCCCGGTGAAACCGACTATCGTGACGGGTTCGTCGCCGTCGTTGCGAATGTCGCAGTAGCCGGCGGTCACGGTCTGACCGGCCACCGGCGCGCGGATCCACGCGTTCTCGATCACCACCTGGCTGGTCTCGGCCCACGAATGGGCGAAGGCCAAGGCCGCCAACAGCGCGAGGCCGGTTCGCATCAACCTTCCCCCGCGGCGAACAGCAGAATGGTCACCCTGGGCGGCACGCCGATCTCGATCCCGCCTCGCACGCGCCCCGTGCCGGGGGCTTTGCGCAGTTGCTCGTGCATCCAGCGGGCGTCGGCGTCGGAACCGGCGCGAATGGTCACGCGGGCGTTGCGGCGCCGCGCTTGGCTGCCGAAAGCCGCGAGCCTGGCGGCGGCCGCGGGGTGGCGCTCGCGCACGGCGCGATGCGCCAAGTCCAGCGTCAGCCGTTCGGCATTGGCCAACAGCTGAACTTGCCGCCAGAGCGGCGCGATGCCGGGGTGGCGCGAATCCACCTGCCGGGCGCGTTCGAGCATCACCCGGGCGGAACGCCAGCTCTCGCGGCCGATGGCGCGGTGCGCCAGGGCGATGTAGCGCTCCACGATGCGCTCCTTGCCGGCTTGCGCTTCCGGCAGATGCGGCGCCAGCTCCAGCGCCCTGGCGAAGTGCGTGTACGCGTTGTCGTCCGGCGGCGTGAGCAGCCGATCCTCGGCCAGCGCCCGTTCGGCGGCCGCAAGGACGGCGAACACGGCGTCGTCCGGTTGCGCCGGCGGGGTTCGCGCGGATGGCGGCGAAGCCGGGCCGACCGGCGGCGAGGCCGAAGGCGGCGGCACGCACGCTGTCGCGAGCGTCAGCGACACCAAGGCGCCGAGGCGCCGGGCGCCGCCGACCGGGACGCGCCGGGGCGTGGCCGAGGTGTGCTCCGCTTCGTCATGCCGCGTCCGCATCGCCAACTCGACGCCCCTGGCCGCTACTGCGCGGATTGTAGACCAAGCCCGGAAAAGCCCCAGGGTGATTTCATGCTAGCGATCGTTGCGCTCGGGGGGACGCGCGGCGGCGGAGGGAGGCGGGCGCGGCGGCGGCGGGAGGCGGAGGCAAGCCGGCGACGGAAGCGCGGGCGACGGCTTTGTTCGGGTTCGGCGTCTTGCGCGGGCCGTCGGCGCGCTGTTCGGCCAAGCCGGGCGGCCGGCCGGGCACGGCGCCGCGCCGCGCGGCGGCGGGTTGGGCGGATTGCGGGCGCCGAAGGCGCTCAGTCGGGATCGAGGATGGCGTCGAGGGCGTCGCGGCGCCGCATCATGAAGTGGAGGTTCGCCTCGGGCACGTGGCGGAAGCCGCGGTGGAAGACGACGGCGAGCGCGATGTTGTTGAGAGTGGCGTTGTTGGAGGGCCCGTGGCGGGCGCGGATGCGGCTGGCGTCCTCGCCGAGGGTGGCGTCGCGGCGGTGGTGGTTGCCGTTCTCGACCTGCCAGTGGCCGCGGTTCCAGGCCAGCAGGCGGTCGGGGCCGGCGCGCCCGGCGTCCACGGACGTGATGCCGTAGGCGGTCTCGGTGGAGGTGGCGCCGGTCTTGACGACGGTCCGCTCGCGGATCACGCGGAACGCCTGGCGGGCGTGCGCGAAGGAGGCGAGCGCGCCCGGCAGGAGGTCGCGCGCGGCGATGCTCCGCGTCTCGACGCGGCCGTGCCCCTTGGCCGGGCCGTCGGCGTGGCGGCGGACGGCCGGCGCGTCCCAGTCGACGGTCTCGAGCAGCGCGAAGGTGTCGGGACAGTTGGCCTTGACGTCGAACATGTAGTCTGCCCCGTGGATGTCGACGATGGCGCGCTCGGTGTCGGCGCAGGCGTGCAGGGCGTCGAGGGTGAGCACGCAGCCGCGCAGGTCGACGTCGTCGAGCAGCGCCCGCACCGCGGCCGTCTCGCCGCCCTCGTCGCGGCAGCAGCGGCTCGCCAGCGGGCGCCCGCCGTGCGTGACCAGCGTGGCGGTCTCGAAGCGGGCGCCGTCGGCGGCGTGGCGGTTGGCGCCGCGGATGCGCTTGCCGTCGGCGGCGAGGGCGGGCAGGTCGGACGACTCCGCGAAGCGCGGCGCCGCCCACTGGCGCAGCACGTCGGCCAGGGCGTCCGGGTCGGTGTCCGCGAGCACCCGGCAGAAGGTCGAGTCCGACGGCGCCGTCCAGCGCCCGTCGGCGTCGCGCCACGCCCCCAGAACGCGCAGTTCGCGCTGGTCGAGGCCGCGCGCGAACCGTTCCGTCGCCACCGGCCCGAGCTGCCCGGCGAGCCGGGCGAGTGCGCAGATCGACAGCACCGTCGCCAAGCCGTGCTTGCGCCCCTGGCCGCGCCGGCAGTCGGGCATCGCCGCGAACAGGTCGCGCAGCGAGGCCAGTTCCGTTCCCGCGTAGCGCACCGGCGTCGCCCGGCACGACCACTCCGCGCGGTCGACCGGATCCGCCAGCCGCGCCGCCGCGTCCCGCCGCAGCGGACGGACGAACATCACCTTCGGCGTCGAGTGCGGATCCGTGTACGCGCCGTTGTGCCGCGCGAAGCCCCGCGTGCTCCCCAGCCGCGTCCAGTTCGAGGCGTCGTAGCAGCCGCCCCAGTACCGCAACGGATCCACGAACGTCTCCGCCAACTCCAGCGCGTGGCCGTGCGCCGCCCGCCAGTCCGCGCTCAGCCGCCGCAGGCTCAGCCCCAGCGTCCGCGAGGCCAGGTTCCTCATCCCCAGCGCCTCGGGCAGAATCAGGAACCGCGTGTTGTTGCCGATCAGGTGCAACCGCCGGAACTGCACCGAGCGGTGCCAGCCCAGCCAGCGGTCCCGCGGCGCGCACTTGAAGGCGCCCGACTGCCAGCCCACCAGCGCCAGCCAATGCCCCCGCCACACCGCCACGTGCCGCAGCCCGCGTCCCGCGAACTGCCGGAACCCCAGATAGTGGTGCGCCGCCATCAGCGCGTCCCACCGGCGCCGCTCGTCCGCCCGCGCCGGACGCACCTCCACCTCCCGCAACGACACTTCCGCCCTGTCGAACGCCGCCTCCATCGCCCCTTTATAGGGCAAACGCCGGCAAATAGCCAGCTCTTTCAAAGCGACTTCCGCCGTCAACACCTTGGAGCTAGCGTGAAATAGCCCTGGGAAAAGCCCGCACGGATATTGCAGGCGACGGGCTGACGCTGTAGTTTCGCCAAACATGACTGCCAAGCACCAATGCCGACCCCGCCGGCCGGCCAGCGCATGAGCGACGACGCCGAAACGGCGTTGCGGCAGACGCGGGATCGCATCGACCGGATCGACCGCCAGTTGCGCTCCCTGCTGAACCAGCGGGCCGCTTGCGCCAAGGAGATCGCCGCCACCAAGGCCGCGGTGGGGACGGACGAGACGCCGGCGTTCTACCGCCCGGAACGGGAGGCGCAGATCCTCGCCCGTTTGCGCGCCGAGAACGAAGGGCCGCTGCCGGACGATCACATCGAACGCCTGTTCCGCGAGATCATCTCCTGCTGCCTGTCCCTGGAACAACCTCTTACCATCGCGTGCCTAGGGCCCGCCGGCACCTACACCGAGACCGCCGCCATCAAGCAGTTCGGCCACTTCGCCAAGATGCGCGCGCTGCCCTCCGTGGCGGACGTGTTCCGCGAGGTGGAATCCGGCGCCGCGCACTACGGCGTGGTGGCGGTGGAGAACAGCACCGACGGCATGGTGAAGCACACCCTGGATTGCCTTTCGGCCTCGCCGCTGCGCGTTTGCGCGGAAGTGGAGCTGCCCATTCACCACGCCTTGCTCGTGCGCCGCGGCACGGACCCGGCGGCGCTCACGGAGGTGTTCGCTCACGAGCAATCCCTCGCGCAGTGCCGCCACTGGTTGGACATGCATCACCCGGCGTTGGCGCGCACGCCGGTGGCGAGCAACGCCGAAGCGGCCCGCATCGCCGCGGAACGCGACGGCGTGGCGGCCATCGCCGGCGAACCCGCCGCCGATCGCTACGCTCTCGCGGTGCTGGCGGATCGCATCGAGGATCAGCCGGGCAACAAGACGCGCTTTTTCGTCATCGGCGATCAGCAAGTGCGTCCGAGCGGCCGCGACCGCACTTCGCTGCTCGTCTCCACGCGCAACGAGCCCGGCGCGCTGTACCGGGTTCTGGAGCCGTTCCACCGCCACGGCATCAGTTTGACGCGCATCGAGTCCCGGCCCTCGAAATCGTCGAGCTGGCAGTACGTCTTTTTCATCGATTTCGAGGGGCATGGCGAAGAGCCGATCATTGGCGAGGTGTTGGCGGAACTGGGGCGCAGCGCGACTTCGGTGAAGAACCTCGGCTCCTATCCGCGGGCCGCTTCCGCGTGACGCTGGCGGGCAACGTCAACGGCGCGGTGGCCGGCATCGCCGCGTACCGTCCCGGCAAGCCGGTGGAGGAGCTGGAGCGCGAGCGCGGCGTCTTGAACGCCGTGAAGTTGGCCAGCAACGAAAATCCGCGCGGCCCGTCGCCGAAGGCGCGGGCGGCGTTGCAAGCCGCCGCCGCGGGCCTCGGCCGCTATCCCGATGGCGGCGGCGTCCGCCTGAAGAGCGCGCTGGCCGAGCAGCTGGGCGTCGCGGCGAGCCGCATCACCCTCGGCAACGGTTCCAACGACGTGCTGGAGCTGGCCGGCCGGGTGGCCATCTCGCCCGGCAGCAACGGCGTCATGGACCAATACTGTTTCGTGGTCTACCCGCTCGCGGTGACCGCCGCTGGCGGCATTGTGCGCAAGACGCCGTCGAAGGACTGGGGGCACGATCTGGCCGCGTTGGCCGCCGCCGTCGATGCGAACACGCGCATCGTCTACTTGGCCAACCCGAACAATCCCACCGGCACCTGGGTGGACGAAGCGGCCCTCGAGCGTTTCCTCGGCGACGTGCCGCGCCACGTCTGGGTGGTGTTGGACGAGGCCTACGCCGAGTACGTCACCGCGCCGGGTTTTCCCGACGGGGTGCGTTTGGCGGCGACGCATCCGAATCTCGTGGTCACGCGCACGTTCTCCAAGATCCACGGCTTGGCGGCGCTGCGCGTGGGCTACTCGGTGAGCTCGCCGGAGTTCGCGGACTTGATGAACCGCATTCGGCAACCCTTCAACGTCGGCAGCTTGGGGTTGGCGGCGGCCGAAGCCGCCCTCGAGGACGCGGATTTCGTGGCCGAAAGCCGCCGCCTCAACACCGCCGGCATGGCGCGTGTCGAACGCGGTCTGGCGGCGCTCGGCTTGGACCGGATTCCCTCCATCGGCAACTTCATCACCTTCGACGTGGGCGCCGGCCGGGACGCGGCGGCGATCTACGACGCCCTGTTGAACGAAGGGGTGATCATCCGCCCGGTGGCCAACTACGGGATGCCGCGGCATCTGCGCGCGACCATGGGGTTGGAAGAGGAGAACGCGCGCTTTCTCGGCGCGCTCGAACGGGTGCTCGCCCCCTGGACGTGACGGGCAGGCGGTCTCTGCTGCTCGTCGGCACGGGGCTTGTCGGCGGCTCGTTCGCGTTGGCCGCGAAGGCGGCCGGGGTCTTCGACCACGTCGTTGGCGTGGATCTCGATCCGAAGGCGCTTGCCGAGGCGGTGGCCCGGGGCGCGGTGGACGAGGCCGGAGAACCCGCCGCCGCCGAAGGTTGCGCCGCCGCGTGCGTGGCGGTTCCGGTGGCGGGAATCGCGGCGTGCGTGCGGCAGGTCGCGGCCAAGGTGCCCGTGGTGTTCGATGTCGGCAGCGTCAAACAGCCGGTGATCGACGCGCTGGCGCCGCCGCCCCACTTCGTGCCGTGCCATCCCATCGCCGGGGCCGCCGGCGGCGGCGTGGGAGCGGCGCGCGCGGATCTGTTCCGCGATCGCACGGTGGTGTTGACGCCAACGGACGCCACCGACCGCGCCGCCTTGAACGTCGTGCGCGGGTACTGGCGCGCGGTCGGCGGGCGCGTGGTGGTGGAGCGGGCGGAGGAGCACGACCGCCGTTTGGCCATGCTCAGCCATCTGCCGCATCTGCTGGCGTTCGCCTACGTGGAGGTGGCCGAGGGAGCGGGCGGTCTCGCCGGGGCCGGAAGCGGTTTCCGCGACTTCACCCGCATCGCCGGCGCGGACGCCCAAGTGTGGGCGGACATCCTGCATGCCAACGCCGATGCCGTGCTTGGCCACCTCGACGAGTTGATGGCGGCGCTCGGCGAACTTTCCGAGGCGATGCGCGGCGACCGGGAGGCGCTGCGCGCGCGCATCGCCGCGGCGGCCCGCGTGCGCCGCGCGCTCGAGGCGGGCGGCTTGTGAAGCCGCGCCGTTCACGGCGCATCCCCGCCGCGGAGGCCGGGCCGACCGGGGCCCGCTTTCCGTGAGCGCGGCCAGCGGCACGTTGCCCGCGGCGCCGGTGATCGCCATCGACGGGCCCAGCGCTTCGGGCAAGGGCACGGTGGCGGCGGCGGTGGCCGCGCGCCTGCGCTGGGCCGTGCTCGACAGCGGCGCCTTGTACCGGGTCGTCGGCCTGGTGGCGACGCGGCGCGGCATCGACTTGGCCGACGGCGAGGCGCTCGCCACGTTGGTTGGCGAATTGGACATCGCGTTCGCCAATGGCGCGGTGCGGGTGAACGACAAGGACGAGAGCGCCGCCATCCGGGCGCCGGCCGTGGCCGCGCCGGCGTCGCGTGTGGGCGCCGTGCCCGCCGTGCGTGAAGCGTTGCTCGTTGTTCAGCGGCGCTTTCGCCGCCCGCCGGGGCTGGTGGCGGATGGCCGCGACATGGGCACGGTGGTGTTCGCGGACGCCGAGTTGAAGGTGTTTCTCACCGCCAGCGCGGAGGCCCGGGCGCTGCGCCGCCAAAAGCAGCTTGGGCGCGCTTCGGCGCAAGACTTCAACGGCCTGCTGGCGGCCATGCGTCGGCGCGACGAGCGCGACCGCGACCGCTCGGTGGCGCCGTTGACGGCCGCCCCGGACGCCGTGGTGATCGACTCCACCACCATGCCCGCGGCCGCGGTGGTGGACCAAGTGCTGACGCTCGCCGGGCGCAAGGGGCTCCGGGGGGCGGCTTCCGCGCCCGCCACCCGGGCCCGCCGGACGCCGGCGAGGGCAAGTTCTTGTTGAATGCGATCGCCGGCGGTGCTAGTCTGTCCCGCCTTCCAAAAACCAACGGTTCGGCGCGCTCGCGGTAGGCGGCGGCGCGACGGGTGCGTCATGCGCCCGTCGAACGCTTGCCCCGGCTGGCGACACGCGGAACCCGGAAATCGCACACGCAGTGCCTGAAACGTCACGAGGAACATGGCAGAAGACCTGGACACCACATTGGACGCGCCGGACTTGTCGCCGGTAGACGCCGCCGATCCGCCGGAGGCGCCGGACGAGGACAGCTTCAAGGCGCTCTTCGAGAGCAGCTGGGACACCAGCGTGATGGAGCCGGGCAGCATCGTCACCGGCACCATCGTCGACATCGACAAGGACTTCGTGGTCGTGTACGCCGGCCTCAAATCCGAAGGCAAGATTCCGCGCAACCAGTTCACCGCCGACGGCGACGAAGAAGCGCTGGAAATCGGCGACGACGTGAAAGTCGTGATGGAGACGGTGGACGACGGCCGCGGCGAGACGCGGCTTTCGCGAGAGAAAGCGCGCCGCGCCGAAAGCTGGGAGATGCTGGAGGACGCCTTCGAGAACAACACCGCCGTGAAGGGCTTGCTGAACGGCAAGGTCAAAGGCGGTTTCACCGTGGACATCAACGACATCCGGGCGTTCCTGCCGGGCTCGCTGGTGGACATCCGGCCGCTCCGGGAGACGGCGCATCTCGAAGGCCGCGACTTGGATTTCAAGGTCATCAAGCTGGATCAGCGCCGCAACAACGTCGTTGTTTCCCGCCGCGCCGTGCTGGAGGAAGAGAACAGCGCGGAACGCGAAGCCCTGCTCGCCTCGCTGCAGGAAGGGCAGGAAGTGAAGGGCGTGGTGAAGAACCTGACGGACTACGGCGCTTTTGTGGACTTGGGCGGCATCGACGGGCTGTTGCACATCACCGACATGGCTTGGCGGCGTGTTCGCCATCCCAGCGAAATGGTGGGCGTGGGCGACGAGGTGATGGTGAAGATCCTGCGCTTCGACCGGGAAAAGAACCGCGTGTCCCTCGGCATGAAGCAGCTCGGCGACGACCCGTGGATAAACCTCACGCGCCGCTATCCCGAGCAGGCGCGGGTGCAAGCCACCGTCACCAACCTCACGGACTACGGCTGCTTCGCGGAAATCGAAGAAGGCGTCGAGGGCTTGGTGCACGTCTCGGAAATGGACTGGACCAACAAGAACGTGCATCCGTCCAAGATCGTCGCCGTGGGCGAGCAGATCGAAGTGATGGTGCTCGACATCGACGAAGACCGGCGCCGCATTTCGCTTGGCATCAAGCAGTGCCGCGCCAATCCCTGGGACGAGTTCGCCGCCGCCCACAAGCCCGACGACCGCATTCGCGGCCGCATCAAATCCATCACGGATTTCGGCATCTTCGTCGGACTCGCCGGCGGCATCGACGGGTTGGTGTACGTCTCGGACATCTCGTGGAACGAACCCGGCGAGAAGGCCGTGCGCCGCTACAGCAAGGGCGAGGAGATCGACACGGTCATCCTCTCCATCGATTCGGATCGCGAGCGCATCTCGCTCGGCGTCAAGCAACTGGATCTGGACCCGTTCGCCGACTACATCTCCGAGCACCCGCGCGGCAGCGTCGTGCAGGGGGAAGTGGTGGCGGTGGAACCGAAGGAGGCCACCATCCGCTTGGCCGCCGAGGTCGACGGGCGCTTGCGCGCCGCGGAGATGGCGGTGGAACGGGTGGACGACGCGCGTTCGGCGTTCTCCCTGGGCGACGAGGTGACGGCGAAGATCATCGGCATAGACCGCAAAAGCCGAACCATCAACCTCTCGATCAAGGCGCGCACCAAGGACGAAGAGAGCCAAGCCCATCAGGACTACCGGAAACAGGACACGGCCACGCCCGGCCCGACGACTATCGGGGACCTCATCAAGAAGCAGATGGCCCACCGCGACGACGAACGCTAGGATCGGCCGAGCCCGCGAAACGCCATACCCGCCGCCCATGACCAGAGCCGAACTCATCGAGAAGCTGACCGCCGGACAACGCCATCTGGCGGCGGCGGATCTGGAGGCGGCGGTGAAGCTGCTGCTCGGCGAGATGTCCGGGGCGTTGGCCGCCGGAGACCGCATCGAGGTGCGCGGATTCGGCAGTTTCCGTGTGCGTTACCGGCCGCCGCGCATTGGCCGCAACCCGCGCACCGGCACCGCCGTGAGCCTGCCGGGCAAATACGCGCCGCACTTCAAGCCCGGCAAGGCGTTGCGGGAAAGAGTCAACGACGGCGCCGCGCAGCAGGCGGGGACGGCCTCGCCCCAGCAAGGCGATGGCTTGGCGTAGGCGTCTGCGCTTCGCCACGGCGTTGCTCGTGGCGGCTGTCATCGCCTTTCTCGGTTTCCTGCTCAGTTTGGACAACGCGACTCCGGTGGCGTTGCGGTTGCTGAACCGCGAGACCGAACCTGCGCCCGTGTTCTGGTGGTTGTACGCCGCCTTCGCGCTCGGCCTCGTCGTCGGCTTCGCATTGGGCGGTTTCCGGCGCGTTTCACGAAGGCTCGCGGCGCGCCGCTCGCGGCGGAGCGCCGGCGCGAACGGCCTCGCCCCGGCGCCGGCGAACGCCGCCGACTAGCGCAAGACGGCCGGCGCCGGCACCGCCGGTGCCCTGGTTCTTCGCAGGTCGAAAAAAGCGGCAATTTCCACAAGAAAAAGCGTTTGTTTCCCGCATCGCCCCGACTTGGACAGGCGCATCTTCGCGCATCCATCCGCTTCGGAGCACGAAGAACGACCTCGCCACGCATACTGATGGCCGGCCTCGCCCTTCTGACGGCGGGGTTTCGCAAGCGCCCAGGACGCCACCGAGCGCGTGAACATCAGCACCGCCGACGCCGCCACGTTGGCGCGCGTGCCCGAAGGCGTGGGCCGGAAAAAGCCGAAGCCATCGTCGCCCACCGGGAGGCCAACGGTCGATTCGACTCGGCCGGCGCCCTAACCAAGGTGAAGGGTATCGGCCCGGCGACGGTGAAACGCAACACCGCCAAGATCGCGGTTTCCGAGGGCGAAGAGCAGGCCGGGCAGACGCCATCGACGGCACCCGGCGAAGACTAGGCCGACCGCCGGGGAAGGTGCCGGGCCGCCCGGCCGCGGCGCCTTGTCCCGGCGGACGTGATGGCGGGCCTCGTTGGCGCCGTCGCGCGGGGAGCGCGGTGGTTGCGGGTGGAAGTGCTACCGTGTGACCGGCGAACAACCCGAACCGGCGACTCTCGTGGCGTTTCTCGACATTTGCCTCACCGTCATCGATGGCGGTCTGCGCGCTTGCGCCGGCGCCGGCCATCCGCAACGTCCGCCGCCGGCGGCGGTGGAGGCCGAAGAGCTGGACGACCGCGCTCGGCGACGCTCCGGCGCGTTGATGCGCGTCAACCACTGTGGCGAAATCTGCGCCCAAGCGCTCTACCAGGGTCAGGCGCTCACCACCGGGGACGCCGAAACGCGGCGCTTCCTGATGGCCGCGGCCCAAGACGAGGAGGATCACCTCGGCTGGTGTCGGCAACGCCTGCGCGAACTCGGCAGCCGTCCGAGCCTGCTCGATCCGGCGTTTTACGCGGCGTCCCTGCTGCTCGGCGCCATCGCCGGATCATGCGGCGACCGCACAAGCCTCGCCTTCTTGGAGGCCACCGAAGACCAAGTCCGCCAACACTTGGACCGCCACCTGCGACGGCTGCCGGAGGCGGACGGCAAGAGCCGCGCCGTCGTCCAGGCGATGCGCGACGACGAGGAACGCCACCGCCGGGACGCCGCGCGCCGTCAGCCGACCGTCTTCCCCCCAATGGTCAAGCGCTTGATGGGCGTGGCCGCCCGGGCGATGACGGCCACCACATACCGCCTCTGACGTTGCGCCGGCCGAGGCGCACAAAGGACTGCGCGGGCGCGCAAAGACACGGTGGACGCTGAACTTGGAATGAAGATGAACGGAACCACGAAGACCATCGCAATAGCGCAAGACTTCTCGAAGTTCCCCGCCGGCAGGTTCCGCGAAGACGGCACGGCATCGGGCACCGCCTTCCGCGACGATCTGTTGGCGACTGCTTTGCGCGGCGCCGAAAAGGTGATGGTCGTCTTTGACGGGGTGGCCGGTTTTGGCTCGTCCTTTCTGGAGGAGGCGTTCGGCGGCCTGGTCCGCGAGTGCCGAATGGACAAGGCGTTCCTGGACGAGCATCTTCACCTTCACGCGGAGGACCCGGATCTGGCGGACTTCGTCGGTTGGCGAAGCGGCATGTCAGAGAAGCCGATCAAGGAGCCACGAGATGACGTCGACACACCGGGTCTGGTCTCTCGTTCCGTTGGGTGCCGCACTGCTCGCCGCCTTGGCCCGGTTGGCGGGCAGCGCGTCACCGGCCGCGTAGTCGCGGGTCCAGCGCGTCTCTCAGCCCGTCGCCGATGTAGTTCACGCTTAGCACGGTGAGCGAGATCGCGAGCCCCGGCCAGATGACGCGCGCCGGGGTGATCTCGATGAAGTTGGCGCCATCGAACAACAGACGGCCCCAGGTGGGAAAGTCCGGCGGGAAACCGAGGCCGAGGAACGACAGCGCGGATTCGGTGATGATCGCGTTGGCGATTCCCAAGGTGGCGGAGACCATGATGGGGCTCAGCACGTTGGGCAGCACATGGCGGGTGATGATGCGGCGTTCGCGCACGCCCACGCTGCGGGCGGCGGTGACGAATTCCCGTTCCCGCACCGCCAGCACCTCGCCGCGCACGATGCGCGCGGTTTGCATCCAGCTCGTCACGCCGATGACGAATACGATGAGCAGGAAAATGCCGCTTTCCGGGCCGAACGCCGCCCGCAACGTATCTCGAAAGAGCATGATGATCACGAGCAGGAGCGGCAAGAGCGGCAGCGCCAGGAACAGATCCGTAAGACGCATGAGCGGGCCGTCCAAACGGTTGAAGTAGCCGGCCAGCACGCCGACGAACGTGCCGAGCACCAGCGCGAGCAACATCGCCGTGAAACCCACCGCCAAGGAGACGCGGCCACCGGCCAGCATTTGCGCGAACATGTCGCGGCCAAGGTTGTCCGTGCCCATCGGGTGCGCGAAGGAAACGCCCTGGTTGCGGGCGCCCAAATCCAAGTATTGGGGATCCACGGCGTGCAGGTGCGGGCCGAACAACACCGCCACCACGATCAGCGCGAACACGGAAACCCCCACCAGCGCCCCGGTGTGTTTGCGGAACGCGAGCCAAACGTCCGTCCACAGCGCGCGGTGCTCGCGCAGCGGCGCGTCGGCGACAACAGCGGTGGCGGGTTCGGCCATCGCGTTCAGTCGTAGCGGATTCGCGGGTCGAGCAAGCCGTAGAGCACGTCGGCCACCAAGTTGAACAACACGATCAACACCGCGAAGATGAACGTGAGGGTCTGCACAAGCGGAATGTCCGCCCCTTGAATGGCCACGATGAGCAACTGCCCGAGGCCGTTCACGCGGAAGATCTGCTCGGTGATGATCGCGCCGCCGAAAATCGTCGGCACGCCCAGGGCGATCATCGTCACCACCGGAATCATGCTGTTGCGCAACACGTGCACCAGCAGCACGGCGCGCTCGCGCACGCCTTTGGCGCGCGCGGTGCGGACGTAGTCCAGGTTCAGGTTGTCCAGCATCGCCGAGCGCATGAACCGGCTGAGCTGCGCGGCGTTGTAGAAGGCGAGCACCAGCACGGGCATGAAGAGCTGCTTCAACTGCGTCCAAAGACTGCCAAGATCCGTCACTTCGTGCGTGGTGTCGTAGATCGACGGCAACCAGTTCAAGGTGACGCTGAACAAGAGAATCGCCAAAAGTCCCGTGAAAAACGTGGGCACCGAAAAGCCCACCATCGAGACGAAAGCGCCGATCTGGTCGAACCAGGAATACTGCTTGTAGGCCGAAAAGACGCCGATGGGCAGCGCGATGAGAATGCCCACGACGTAGGAAAGCCCCACCACCCACAGCGTTTGCGGCAGCCGTTCCACGATGAGATCCACAACGGGGCTGCGGGTGGCCCAGGATCGCACGCGCAACCGCCCGCTCGAATCGCCGATCTCCAGGCCGGTGATCTTTTCCACGACGTTCAGCGGCTCGTTCACGAAGAACTGTTCCAGCCACTTCACATAGCGCACCGCGAACGGCTGGTCCAAGCCCAAGGACTCGCGGATCTGCGCTCGCACTTCCGGCCCAATGGTGAGCGGCAGCTGGCCGGTGGGATCGCTCGGCGCGAGATCAAGCAGGGCGAACAGCACGAAGCTGATGGCGAGCAGCGTCGGCACCGCGAACAACAACCGACGGGTGATATAGCGGATCATGCCGAGGTCTCAACCGTTGTGTGCCGAGTGCCGTTCAAGCGCGGCGCGCGGACGCCGAAAGCGCGCGACCACCAGCGGCGCGGCCGCGAAGCGAAGGGCAAGACGTCTTTTCGGGGTCGCCTAGCGGTGCCAATCGGCGACGTTCCAGAGCTCCGAATCCCACGCGTTGATGCGCACGCCCTGCAAAGACATCGACCGCGCCGAAAGACGCGCGCGCCAAATCAAGGGGATCATGTACTGGTTGCGCACGAGGATGTCGTTGAGGCGCTTGGCGATGGCGGCGCGTTCGTCGAGCCCCGCCGTGCGCGCCAATTCCCCCACCAGCGCGTCGTACTCCGCCACGCAGGCGCGCGGAACGTTGCTGCCAAGCCACTGATTGTCCGGGCCGGGCGCTTCGTCGCACACCCAACCGGCCAAGTAGACTTCCGGATCCGTGCCGTCGAAGTTGTTGGTGTACATCTGAATGTCGGCGTAGAACTTCTGAAAGGTGTCCGGGCTCGCCGGGTCGCCGCCGAAGAACACCCCGCCGTCGATGTTCCGCAACTCCGTCTCCACGCCGATCGCGCCCCACATCTGCTTGATGAGCGCTTGCGTGCCTTGCCGCACGGAGTTGGTTGAGGTTTGGAACAGGATGGAAAGGCGCACACCGTCTTTCGCTCGCACGCCATCCTCGCCGCGCATCCAGCCGGCTTCGTCCAACAGGCGGTTCGCTTCCGGCACATTGGGCGTTTGGCACTCGTCGTTGGCCGTCGAGGCGTAAATCGGCGGCGCCGGCACCACGTTGCAGGTGGGCTTGCCGCCGGCGCCATAGCCGGCGTCCACCAGAACTTGCCGATCGATGGCCATGGAAAGCGCCCGACGCACCGCCCGGTCCGCCAGAAACGGGTGTGGGTTCGCGCCATCCAGATACAAGGAACGCCGCTCCGGGCCAAGGCTCGGGTCGTCGTTGGTGTGATTCACCATCAACCGCTCCACCAGCGTGCCGTAGGCCGCCAGCACTTCTCCTTTTCCGCCGGCGCTCATGCTCTCGAGCACTTCGGGTTCCACTTGCAGGTTCCACGCGTAGTCGAACTCGCCGGTTTCGAGCACCGCCCGCGCCGCCGAGGCGGCATCGCCGCCGCCCTTGAACGTGGCGGTGCGGAACCACGGCTTGCCGGGCTCGCGGTAGCCCTCGTTGGCGGAATAGGAGATCACGTCGTTGGCGCGGAACTCGTCCACCTTGAACGGGCCGGTGCCGATGGGTCGAAAGTTCTGCTCCGTGCATTCCTGCGCTTTGACGCCGAGGCAGCCCTCGAACTGCGCCTTTTGCAGGACCGGCGTCGTCGAGCCGACGAACGGCCCGTAGGGGAAGGGCTTCGGCACGGAGAAGATGATGCGCACGGTGTGGTCGCCTTGCGCCTCGATCCGCTCCACGTCCGCGAAGGCCGTCAGCGAGTTGCAGCCGGCCTCTTCGTGCATGCAGTAGGCGCCGGAAAACGCCACGTCATGGGCGGTGAGAGGCGTGCCGTCGGACCAGTTGACGTCTTGGCGCAGCGTCCAAGTGATGCTGCGGAGATCCGCCGACACTCCACCGTTCTCCACGGAAGGTATGTCCCGCGCCAAAGTGGGCACCATGTTGCCGTTCTCGTCGTAGTGCGCCAGCGGCTCGACGACCATCGATGCGGCTTCAATATCCTTCGTGCCGCCCGAAAGGTAGGGATTCAACGTGGAAGCGGCCTGCCAGTAAAGGATGTTCAAGTGCCTGTTGGGCGCCGCGGCCGGCGGGGCATCGCCGGGCGCGACGCCGGCGTCTTCCGCCGAGCACGCGGCCAGCGCCACGGCCCAAGCCAGCATTGGCAGCCCGGCCGTCCCGCGCCGGTTGCCGCCTCTGTTTCGTGTGTCCACTTTCGCCTCCTGCAAGCCGATTGGCGCAGTCTATTACACCGACGCGACCATTCCCTGACGGCGTTGACCGGCACGGCTTGGCGCAGTGACGTTCTGGGCCGCAGCGCTCAACCTTCGGCGAAATGGCACGCCACCGAATGTCCGCCGCGCACTTCGCGCCACGCCGGTTCCTGTTCGCTGCACAGCGCCTGCGCTTTCGGGCAGCGCGTGTTGAAGCGGCAACCGGGCGGCGGCGCTGCCGGGCTCGGCACATCGCCTTGCAACAGGATGCGCTCGCGGCGCGCTTCAACGCGTGGATCATGCCCCGGCGCGGCGGACAGAAGAGCCTGCGTGTAGGGATGCCGCGGGTTCCCGTACAAATCGCGCACTGGCGCGAGTTCGACGATCTTGCCGAGATACATCACGGCAACGCGATCGGCGATGTGCCGCACCATCGCCAAATCGTGGGAGATGAAGAGATAGGTGAGGTTCAGGCGTTCGCGCAAATCCTCCAGCAGGTTGACGACCTGCGCTTGAATGGACACGTCCAGGGCGGCGATGGGTTCATCGCAGATGATGAACTCCGGGCGCAGCGCCAACGCTCGCGCCATCCCTATGCGCTGCCGCTGGCCGCCAGAGAACTCGTGCGGATAACGGTTGGCGTAGTTGGGCGCCAAACCCACGGATTCCAGCAACGCGCCCACGCGTTCGGCCAGCGCCCGGCCCTTCGCGACCCCGTGTTCCAGCAACGGCTCGCCGACGATGCTGCCCACCGTCATGCGGGGATTCAGGCTTTCCTGCGGATCTTGGAAGACCATCTGCATTCGCCGACGCAAGGAACGCAACGGCTTTCCTTTCAGCAACGTGATGTCCTCGCCGCGGTACCAAATGCGTCCCGCGGTGGCTTCGCCGAGCCGCAAGATCACCCGCCCCGCCGTGGACTTGCCGCAACCGCTCTCGCCCACCAAACCCAGCGTCTCGCCTTCTTGGATGTGGAAATCCACGCCGTCCACGGCTTTCACGGCGCCCACTTGCCGGCGCAGGATGCCGCGCAGAATCGGAAAGTGCTTCGTCAAGCCTTCCACCCGCAGCAACGGCGTGGCCGCCAAGTCGCCACGGCCCCGCGCATGATTGCCGCCGCCTTCAGGACCGTGGGCGGCGCGGCTGCTCTCGCCGATGGGTTCGGTGTTCATGCCGGCCCGTTTTCCCGTTGCCGGCGCGGGGCACCCGCCTCCACGTCGAACCAACAAGCCGCCTCGTGACCGCCGGCCACTTTGAGCAACGGCGGGTTCTCCCGCCAGCACCGGGCGAAGGCGTGTCCGCAACGCGGCGCGAACGGGCAAGCGGCGGGCGCCGTGGTGAGGCTGGGCGGTTGGCCGGAAATGCTCGGCAAGCGTTTCCGCGCCTCTTGGCCGTTTCCGCTTCCCGTCACCGACGGCAACGTGCCAAGCAAGGCGCGGGTGTACGGGTGTCGCGGGCGCAAATACAGCGCTTCCACATCGGCGCGTTCCACCACCAGACCGCCGTACATCACCATCACGCGATCCGCCAAGCCCGCCACCACGCCCAGATCGTGCGTGATCCAAACGATGGCCATGCCCAGTTCGCGGCGCAGTTTGCGCACCAAATCCAGGATTTGCGCCTGCACCGTGACGTCCAGCGCTGTGGTGGGCTCGTCCGCGACGAGCACCTTGGGCTCGCAGGCCAGGGCCAGGGCGATCATCGCGCGCTGGCGCATGCCGCCGGAGAACTGGTGCGGATATTCGCGCAAGCGGCTCGCCGGCGAAGGAATCCCCACCAGATCGAGCAGTTCCGCCGCCCGTCGCCACGCCTCGGCCTTGCTGAAACCGAGGTGTGCCCGCAACGGTTCGGCAATCTGGTAGCCGACGGTGAGCACGGGATTGAGGGAGGTCATCGGATCCTGGAACACGAACCCCACGCCGGCACCGCGCACTTGGCGCAACGCGTCCCGGCCGAGGCGCATGATGTCCACGCCGTCGAAGCGCGCCCGGCCCGAGACGACTTCCGCCGGCGGCGTGGGCAACAAGCCGAGCATGGACAACATGGTGACGCTCTTGCCGGAGCCGCTCTCGCCCACCACACCCAACAGCTCGCCCTCGTGGAGGCGAAAGCCAACGCCGTTCACCGCATGCACCACGCCATCGGCGGTGTGGAAGCGCGTGCGAACGTCCTCCACGTCCAACACGCAACGGCCGTCCACCGCCGGCGCGCCCCGAGCGGCCACTATTTCATTCGGTAGCGGATAGGCAAAGACTTCAGCCCGCCGACGAACGTGGACTGCACGAAACGCGGCTCGCCGGCCAGCTCGATGTGCTCCACGCGGGAGAACAGCTCGCGGAACAGCGCGCTTATCTCCAAACGCGCCAAATGCTGCCCCAAGCAGACATGCGCGCCGAAACCAAACGCGATATGCGCGGCGTCCTCGCGAGCCACGCGGAACTCCCAAGGCGCGTCGAACACGTCCTCGTCGCGGTTGCCCGAGGGATACCAAAGGATGACGGATTCGCCGGCGCGAATGGTCTCGCCGCCGAGGGCGTATTCCTCGGTGGCCGTGCGCATGAAGTGGCGCACCGGCGAAACCCAGCGGATCATCTCGTTCACCGCGGTGGGCAGCAGAGCTTGCGGGGCCGCTCGCAGTTTCGCCATTTCGTTTGGGTTTTCCAGCAGCGCCAACAGGCCGCCAGCGGCGGTGGAGCTGGTGGTGTCGTGCCCGGCCGTGGCGATGATGATGTAGTAGCCGTTGGCATCGTGATCGGGCAGCAGCGCCCCATCCACCTTCGCGTTGGCGATCAGGCTCGCAACGTCGTCCGTCGGCACCGCGCGCCTCGCCCGCGTCAGCTCCGCGAAATAGCGCTCGAAATCGCGCACGACTTCCACGAAGTCCTCCACCTCGAAGGAGCGCCGGTTGTCCGGATCCGCGTTGCCGAAGAGCTCTTGGGTGAGTTTGAGCATCAGCGCCTCGTCCTTCTCCGGCACGCCGAGAATCGCCATGATGACCCGCAGCGGATACCAAATGGCGACATCCTTCACGAAATCGCACTCGCCGCCAAGCGCCGCCAGGCGATCGACGTGATCGGCCGCCAAGCGATCCACCATTGGCTGCAACTTGACGAGGTTCTCGCCGCGGAACCAGCCTTGGGTGAGCTTGCGGTATTTGGCGTGGTCCGGATCGTCCATTTGCACCAGCGAGCGGACGAGATGTTTGCGACCGGTGAGCTGCTGCACCGCCAAAGTGGCTCTGCGCGGCGCCAGCGTGGGCCGCGGATCGTGAATGAAGATGTCGCCGGCGCGTTCGATCTCCTTGATGTGGGCGTGTTTGGCAACAGACCAAAAGGGCTCGAAGCCTTCCGGCGCAAGGTGTGTGACCGGACGGTTGGCGCGCAGCCAGCGAAGCTGCTCGTGGATGCCCCGCTCGTCCGACCAGCAGGCGGGATCCACAATGGCGTTGTCGAGCGCCGGCGACGACGTGTGCAGCGGCATGGCTTTGGGTTGTCCGCGTGTTCGGAACTCCCGCCAGTCTACCGCCTCACCGTGTGTACCGCACCGCTTTCCAGCGCCGGCACGGGCGCCATGGACTTCTACGCCAAGCCTAGCGCGGCGCGGTTGCCGGCTTCGTCGGTGCCGGCGGCGGCGAAATCGTCGAACGCCTTGTCGGTTACGCGGATGATGTGGTCGCGGATGAACGCCGCGCCCTCGCGGGCGCCGTCTTCCTGGTGCTTGAGGCAGCATTCCCATTCGAGCACTGCCCAGCCGTCGAAATCGTAGGCGGCGAACTTGGAGAAGATGGAGCGGAAGTCTATTTGGCCGTCGCCAAGGCTGCGGAAGCGGCCGGGGCGGCTGAGCCAATCCTGGTAGCCGCCGTACACGCCGCTGCGCCCATTCGGATTGAACTCGGCATCCTTCACATGGAACATCTTGATGCGCTCGTGGTAGATGTCGATGAACGCCAAGTAGTCCAGCTGTTGCAGCACGAAATGGCTGGGGTCGTAGAGGATGTGCGCACGCGGGTGATCTTGCACTTGCGCCAGGAAACGCTCGAACGTCACGCCATCGTGCAGATCTTCGCCCGGGTGGATTTCGTAGCAGCAATCCACGCCGTTCTCCTCGAACACGTCCAGAATCGGGCGCCAGCGCTTGGCGAGTTCGGCGAAGCCGGTTTCGACCAGGCCGGGCGGCCGTTGCGGCCACGGGTACATCATGGGCCACAACAACGCGCCTGAGAAGGTCACGTGCGATCGCAAGCCGAGGTTCCGGCTGGCCTTGGCGGCGAGTTTCACTTGCTCGATCGCCCAGCGCGTGCGCTCGGCCGGCCGGCCGTGCAATTCGGCGGGAGCGAAACCGTCGAACAACCGGTCGTAGGTGGGATGGACCGCCACCAACTGGCCTTCGAGATGCGTGGAGAGTTCGGTGATCTCCACGCCGCAATCACGCACGCGGCCGTTCAAGTCTTCGCAATAGCCCTTGCTTTCGGCGGCTTTCGCCACGTCGATGAAAGCCGGATTGCCGATGGGCACCTGGATGCCGCGAAACCCCAGGTTCGCGGCCCACTTGGCCATCGCCTCGATGTTGTCGAACGGATCTTCGTCGGCCATGAATTGGGCGAGAAAGATCGCCGGGCCCTTGAGCGTTTTCATGTCGCTTGCCTCCCTTGTTTCGGTTTCATTCGCGGAACTTCGTCCAAACGGCGCCGGCTTCGGCGCTCGCCACCACGGTCTCGATGAACGCCATGCCGCGCACGCCGTCCGCGATGGTGGGAAAATCCAAGTTCTCTTCGCTGGGCTTGCGGCCGGCGCGCTTCGCCGCCAAAGTGTCCGCGAAGTTGCGGTAGAGAACCGCGAACGCTTCCAGAAAACCTTCCGGGTGGCCGGCCGGCAAGCGGGTCGCGGTGGCGGCGGCGTCGCCGACGCCGGGCCCGCCGGTGCGCCGCACCTCGAACGGCCGATCCGGCCAGCGCACGACGAGCGAGTTGGGCGCCATCTGCGACCACTCCAAGCCGCCGGCTTCGCCATAGACGCGCAGCTTCAAGCCGTTCTCTTCGCCGACGGCGATCTGGCTGGCGAACAGCACCCCTTTGGCGCCGCCCTCGAAACGCAGCAGCACGTTGCCATCGTCCTCCAGCTTCCGGCCGGGTACGAACGTCGTCAGGTCCGCGCACACGGATTCGATGGCAAGCCCGGTGACGTATTCCGCCAGATTCTCGGCGTGTGTGCCGATGTCGCCCATGCAGCCGGCGGCGCCGGAGCGTGCCGGGTCCGTCCGCCACCGCGCCTGTTTGTTGCCGCCCGCCTCCTCGCGCTCGGCAAGCCAGCCTTGGATGTATTCCACCACCACCCGCCGGACATCGCCAAACGCGCCGGAACGCACCAAGTGGCGGGCCTCCTTCACCATCGGGTAGCCGGTGTAGTTGTGGGTTAGGCCGAAAACCAGGCCGGTGTCTTTCGCCAGCTTGGCGAGCTCCTTGGCCTGCGCCAAATCGAACGTGACGGGTTTGTCCGACATCACATGGAAACCGGCTTCCAAGGCCGCTTTCGCGATGGCGAAATGGGTGTTGTTCGGGGTGGCGACGACCACGAAATCCATCCGATCCTCGGCGGGCCGCTCCGCCTCGGCGGCCATCATCTCCTCAAAAGTGCCGTAGCTGCGCTCGGGATCGATGCCGTACAGCGCCGGCCCGGCTTTGCGGCTTTTTTTCCGATCGCTGGAAAACGCGCCGCAGACCAGCGCCACGCGCCCGTCCAGCTCCGCGGCCATGCGATGCACCGCGCCGATGAAGGCGCCTTCGCCGCCGCCCACCAAGCCCATCCGCAGTTTCGCCATTCGCTCCCCTCCCGTTGCCACTGCCATTGCTGTGCGATTGAACGCAGCCGCCAACTAGCGCGTCAAGCGCGTGCCGCCGTCAAAACACCACTTCCGTCAAATAGTCCACGAAACCGAGGCCGTAGCGCTCGCGGAACACGAACCAAGTGAGCACGACGCCGGCAAACGCCAACACGGCGATGGCCGCCAGCACGCCCAACAGCGCGAGCACCGTGTCGTTCAACATCCAGCGCAGGGCGCGATGGCCAAGCGAGGCCACCCTTGCGCCGCGCGACCCGCCCACTTGATCCGCCCTTCGCGCAGCACGCCTAACGCGCGAACCGCGAGACGATGTTCTCGAGCAGCTCCTGGCGGCCGCTCACCACAGGCAGAACCGGCTCCGCCTCGCGGACGCGGGCGGCGAGTGAACCGAGGCTCTCGCGCCCGCCGAGGATGCTCGTGCCCAACCGGCCCTCCCAGCCGCTATAACGCTTTACAACGTGCTCGGCGAGTTCGCCGGATTCCAGCAACGCGGCGGCGTTCAGCAAGCCGCGCGCCAGCGTGTCCATGCCGCCGATGTGGCCGTGGAACAGGTCTTCGCGCGCCACGCTTTGGCGGCGCAACTTGGCGTCGAAGTTGAAACCGCCAGTGGTGAAGCCGCCGGCGCGCAGGATTTCGTAGAGCGCCAACGTGGATTCCTGCACGCTGTTCGGGAACGGATCCGTGTCCCAGCCGTTCTGCGGATCGCCCCGGTTCGCGTCCACGCTGCCGAAGATGCCGTTGGCGATGGCGTAGGCGATCTCGTGTTGAAACGTGTGCCCGGCCAAGGTGGCGTGATTGCACTCGATGTTCAGCTTGAACTCGTCCACCAAGCCGTATTTTTGCAGGAAGGCGTGGCAGGCCGCGCTGTCGTAGTCGTACTGGTGCTTGGTGGGTTCGCACGGCTTGGGCTCGATCAGCAGCGTGCCGTTGAAGCCGATCTTGTGCTTGTGCTCGGCCACCAACGCCATGAAGCGGCCGAGCTGATCGGCTTCCCGGGCGAGATCCGTGTTGAGCAGCGTGTCGTAGCCCTCGCGCCCGCCCCACAGCACGTAGTTCTCGCCGCCAAGTTGACGGGTGAGCTCCAGCACCGCTTTCACTTGCGCCGCGGCGTAGGCGAACACCTCTGGATCCGGATTGGTGGCGGCGCCGGCCGCGTAGCGCGGATGGCCGAACAGGTTGGCCGTGCCCCACAGCAACTTGACGCCGGTGCGCCCCATCGCCTCCGCCAAATGTTCCCCCATGACATGGAGGTTGCGTTCGGACTCGGCGAAGGTTTCCCCCTCTGGCGCCACGTCGCGATCGTGGAAGCAGAAATACGGCACCGTGAGTTTCTCGAGGAACTCGAAGGCGGCGGCGAGTTTCGTGCGCGCCGCGGCCATCGGGCTTTCGCCGCCGTTGGTCCACGGCCGGTCCCAAGTGCCCGTGCCGAACACGTCCGCGCCCGGCGCGTCGAACGAGTGCCAGTAGCAAACCGCGAAGCGCAGGTGCTCCGCCATGCTTTTGCCGAGAACTTGGCGAGCCGCGTCGTAGTAGCGGAACGCGAGGGGATCCGGGCTGTCCGGCCCTTCGTAACGAATCGTGTCCACATCGGGAAAGAAATTCATGGCGGGCTGGCGCTGTTGCAACGGCACGGATGATACGCGCAACGCCCGCAGGCGGAACGCAACCCCTGCTGAGCGCGATTCAACCCGCAAAGCGTGGCGCAACAGGTGGCGTTCACCAAGATCAGAAGTGATCGGGGCAATGCGGCGCTTGGCGAGTGCGGAACAACGCATCAGCACGGGCAATCGCCCAGGAATCGCCCTCAAGCAGGCCCCAATGGGCAAGCGCCGTGGCGGAGCGGAAGCCGGTGAACAGCGAAGCCAGCGCTTTCACGCCCAACGCGATGTCCGGCACCTTGCGGGCCGGCCGCACTTCGGCACCGTCGGGCGTGGCCTCCAGTTGCCAGGCGCCGTCGTTCCACGGCGTCAACGGGTCCGGGGCGATGCGAATGGCTAGGGAATCCGCCGTGTCATAACCCCGGCCGGCCAAGGCTTTCGCCACGTCGACGACGCGGAACCACGCGCCCTCGCGGTCTTGCGCCTTGAGCATGCGCGGTTCCAAGAAGAACTCGGCCGCGGGGTCGTCTACCGGCGCATTCCCCCAAAGCACCCGTCCAACCAGATCGTGGCGGGCAAGGAAACTCCACAGCGAGCGGTACGCGTCCGTGTTCAACCACGCCAGCTCCCGCACGATGATCTCTTGGTCGCGGCCGGGATGATCCACCTTGCCGGCGCGAAGCGTGTAGATCACGTAGCCCTGCGGACGCCCTCCCTCGTCTCGGCAAACGGCAACCCATAACGGGCCGTCGGCTTCCACGTCTTCCAGCACGCCTTCCAGCCAAAGCGCCTTGGCGCGATGCAGGTAGCACATGCCGTCGGCGACGGATTGGATATAGATCGACTTCAGCGCGTCGTAGGCCGAGGCGGTGTCGATACGCTCAACGCGGCCACTCCCGCCATCGTCGTCGTGGAAGCGGATGTCCACGGTATCGACCGCGTAGCGCCGGCACACCGTGGTCATGGCGTAGCCGTAGCGTTGGTAGATGGCGGCCAAAGACGCCCAGAGCGCGGCCACCGGCTGGCCGGCATCCCGCATTTGAGCAAACGCTTGGGTGTGAATGCGCCGCACCAAGCCTTGACGGCGGTATTCGGGCTGCGTGCCAATGGTGGAGACGCCGGCCAGCGGCATCGCCTTGCCGTTGGCGCGCATGGTGAAGGGAATGTTGGTGAAGCTCGACGCCAGCTTGCCGCTGACGAACGCGCACAATGTCCACTCGGCCCGATTGGCCGTGGCGACCATGTTGCGCGGGCCATCGCCGAAGGCGCCACCGTAAACGTAGCCGCCGAGGATGCCGAGTTGGGCCATCTCGGCTGCGCTGGCCGGGCGAATTTCGATGCTCATGGGCGCTCCACCACCAAAGCTCTCGATTGTAAGCGCCGTGCGCCGGCACGCCTCCTGCCAATGCTATTCTCGGTTTGAGGGGCGCAGGAGGAGGAGCGCGGGACCATCCCGGTTCGTCGTGCTTGCCCCGTGGCTTGGCAGCGGAAGCGTGCCGTCACCACGCGATCTACCCCCCGCCGGAACGAGGAGAATCACCGTTGAACACACGTGGCTACTTGCATGGTTGTTTGGATTTGTTCCCCGAAGTGACGATGCGTCGATACGGCAAGACCCAACGCCTTGAAGAGGTGGAACGCCATGTGGCGGGCATGTTGAAGGACGGGCGGGACTTGTGGGAGATCATCCGCGACATCCACAACAACGACGAATTCGACGCCGACATGTTCGGCTTTCTTCCTGACCAGATCGAAAAAGAACTCAAGGAGACGATGTGGCACCGGCAGTGGAAGACGCTTCGCGAGGAGGAGCTTCTCCGGCAACTGCACGGTGTGTTTCGTCAGATCGAGCCGGTGTCCATGGTGCTGCGCTTCATCGATCCGAGCCGCTACGGCATCATCAGTTCACCCGTCGCCACCATCCTGGGCGTGCGGCCTCAGCGAAAGGCGACGGACACTTACCAAGCCTACTTGAAGAGCCTTCGGGAGGTTGGCCGCGAACGAGGCTTCGATAGGACCGCGGACGTGGAAATGGCCCTGTGGGCGTTGCAGGTGGGCGTGTTGGACGGCTTCCTACCGGAGGCGCAACGCGGCACGTTGAAAGAGAGCTACAACCGCGACGTCCGGCTGCGGCAAATGGAGACGCGCAATCTCACGATGCACCTGTTCCGCGAGAACACCAAGCTCAAGGTTGCCGAGTCTCTGCTGGGCACCGATGTCCCCCTTGCCGGACAGATCGCCGGCATCGAGTTCGAGCAGCTTGTCGGCAAGCGCGTTCGCTCGGCTCGGAGTGTGCGGCGGGGTACAACTCTCTACGATCTCATCAACCTTCTTGAACCCTCGCGCTTGCGTCCACGCTTGCACCGGGCTCGCGCCATCCGAAACGATGCGATCCATGAGCGAGACAAAGTGACGAAGGAAGGCGTCGAGTTCCTAATCGAGATGGCGAGGAAGGTGGAATAGGCGGCTGCCACCATATCACCCACTGGCCACGGACACGGCCGACAGCGAGTCCCCGGTGATCACCGCGTGGGCGTAAGCCACGCATGCGCGAATGTCATCCGGCTCCAGGCGAGGATAGTCCTCGAGCAATTCCTCCTGCGTGACGCCCTGTGCCAAGAGACTGAGGATCAGTTCCACGGAAATCCGCATGTCGCGGACGATGGGCTTGCCGCCGAACACGTCCGGGCGTGCCGTGATGCGAGAGAGCAGGCTGGTGTGATTCATGATCGAGGGCCGGTGGCATCCCTGCCGATGGCGAGTCGCCCACGCTCAGCCAGACCCCGCTTCACGTCAAACGGTCGGTTACTCCGCGGTTTCACCAGACGGCGCGTAGTACGGCGTTCTGCGCGCTTCGTCGAAATCCAGAATGGTCAGCCGTTCCATCGTTCGACGATGCGGCCAGAAGTCCGCGCTGGCGGTGTGCAGCACGGCGCGGTTGTCCCACAGCGCTATCGTGCCCGGCGCCCAACGCAGCCGGCAGGTGTATTCCGGGCGGCCTTCCTGGAACTTCATCTGCAAGAGCAGCTTGCGCGCTTCGTCCTCCGGCACGTCGTGCTCGTCTGCGAACTTGCGCACGAAGCCCTGCTGCACATAGAGCGTTGTGCGCCCGGTCTCGGGATGCGTTCGCGGCACCGGATGAACGGCCGTCGGCGTCTTGCTATCCATCTGATGCCCCAATCCGCCCACATGAACCGCCGTCAGCGCGGCGACGCGTTGCTTGGTTTCGAGGGGCAGCCCTTCCCACATGCCGTAGCAATCGCAAAAGCACGTGTCGCCGCCAATCGGCGGCGCTTCCCGGCACATCAGCATCGACGCCATGGGCGGCCGCTGCTGCCAAGTGGCGTCCGCGTGCCAGCCGGAAGCGGCGCTCGGCGCGGCCTCGTCGGAAGGCAGTAGCAGCATGTCCGGGATGCCGGGCACCTTGATCTGATGGCCGAGGACGTGCGGCGAGTTCGGCATGTGCTTGCGCTCGCCGTACTGCGCCCCCACTTCGCCGAAGTGCCGCGCGAACTGCACCATCTGCTCCCGCGACAGGTGATCTTGGCCACGAAACGCCAACACGCGCCGTTGCAGCCACAAGGCGCGCAGGAACACGACGAGTTCGGCGTTCGGGTCCGGATCGTCGAGGTCCAGATGCTCGGCCAAGTCCAGCCCGTGAACCGCCGTGCCGATGCTCGGCTGCAACGGTTCCAGCTGCAAAGCAATGCCGGCCACCGTTGCCGGTTTGTAGTAGACCGTGCCGAAGTGGCCGACGGCGAGGTCGTCCTCCGCTAGCAGCTCTGCCGCCATTTCGCTCCGACTGCCGCCGAGCGACCGCGCCGCGGCCACCGAACCCATCGGCGTCGAGCGCGACAGCGCCTTGTTCTGCCGCGCCCGCTCGGTGCGGCGAACATAGGCCGGATTGTCTTTGAGTTCCGCGTATATCGCTTCGGACATCTCTCCCCCAGAAGATGTAAGCCAGTGGAAGAAGGTACCACACCCGCTCTGACGGCCTCGCTCCGTGTTGCGGGTGAGCCGGACATTGATTTCAGTTACACAGGAAAGACCATTGCATATTTCCTGTCTTAGTGCATATTGGCGTTTTGGCGCACTAGCCCGAATCGTGGAGTGTCAACAGGCCATCGCGAAGACCGCGACGATGCCCGCACCATAACCGTGCAGGCCATCAGACAACGCGGAGGAGCGTATCGACCATGAAGCTGCAAACCATCACCATCCAAGGTGCCGCCTGCGCGATCGTGCCCCTCAAGGATTACGACGCGTTACACGAAGCCCTGGAAGATGCGGCGGATGCCGAGGCCTTACGGCTTGGCCGCGACGAAGAGGCGATTCCCATGAGCATGGCGGACCGTCTTCATCAGGGAAATCCCGTTCGAGTGTGGCGGGAGCATCGCGACATGAGCGCGACTGATCTCGCCGCCGCGGCGGGCATCTCCAACTCACAGTTGTCCGCCATCGAGAACAGCGAAAGCAGTGGGTCTGTGGCTACCTTGCGGCGCATCGCCAAAGTTCTGGCAGTGACGGTGGACGATCTCCCCTGAGAGGTTGCTGCACATGCAACAACCGATGTGGCCTGGGGGAGCGCCTCCGGCAGCAGGCAGCACGGCGGAAGACGGCTAGCAGGCATCCAAGTGGGCGGCGGGAACGCGGCTGACACGACGTCAGTCGTACAGCCCGTGCGGCATGAACGCGAACTTTCCGTAGTCCGGCCCTTCTTCGCGCCAGCCGTAAGGTTGCTTCGCGCCCAGCAGGTTCAGAAAGCGCGCGTTGTTGGCGTGCCGCTCGCGCACTTCCTGTGGCACGGCGTCGCCATGTCGCTCCTGCGTGCGGATGTACTGCCGATTGAAGTACACCGCCAGGTTCATGCGCACGCCGGGCAAATCGCGCACGAAAGAGCCGTGCCAAGTGTTGCCGTGCCAAACCACAGCGTCGCCTGGCGCGATGTCCATCGAGACGGCGTTCGGATTGCCCCCCGCCCCCAAACCCAACTCTTCCGGCCTCGGCTGGCGTGCCAGTTTGTGGCTGCCGGGCACCATCGCCAGCGCGCCGGCTTCGCGGCTGTAGGGCGTTAGCGCGTAGTTGACGTTGGCCACTTGGGAAAAGGCGGGAAACGGCGCCGGAATGCCATTGCCGTTGTCCGAATGCAGCGGCAACGGGCGGCCGCCCGGGCCGCGGAAGTGGCAGCCCATGCTGGAAAGCAGGCAGCTTTCGCCCAACAGGTAGGTGATCAACGCCAGCGGCTTGGGCGCGGTGAGTATCTCCTCGAACACCTCGTCCTCGTAGAGCAGGTAGGGGATGTATGTCATGCCCTCGATGTCTTCGCTGCTGGCGGTGTGTTCGTTTAGCTCGCGCCCCGTTTTTCGGGCGACGCGGTTCAGTATCGCTCGCTTGGCGCGTTCCACAAGCGGCGCCGAAATCGCGCCCTCGATGGTGGTGAAGCCGTGCGTCTCCAGCTCCACGACATGACGGTTCAAGCCTAGCTCGCCGATGGCGTCGAGCAAGCGCGCCAAGGCTGGAGATTCGGCGGGTATTGTTTGCGGGGTTGCCATGTTGGGTCTCGTTTGCGGTGGCGTGAAAGGAGCCAGCGGCTAGGGCCGCTCGCGGGAGGAAGAAACGGGCACCCGGTACGGCGGGTCCACGATGGCGGTGCCGGCGTTGCTGCCCCGCCAACCGTCCAGTTGTTCATCAACGTGCTGTTCCACTGCCTCAATGTTGCCCAGAACGTTGAGGAAACAGGGCTCAAGCCCCAGTTCGAGGATGACTCTCACAAACTCCCCGCCGCTTGAGGCCGTTGTTCTCACGGATTCGTTGGCACGACCTAGGCGCAGCACGATGCCATGTTCGTCGTAGGTCACGGTTACGGAAGTATAGGCGGCGGCTTCGATCGCGGCTGCCGCCTGGGCCGGAGCGTCCGACAACAGCGGGCGCCAGCGCGAATCCGCCAGCGCGAGCACTGTCTGCGCCGCGCTGCGGTATTGATCGGCTTGGGCGCGGATGCGATGCACGATTTCCCGCCGGTAGTCCACGTCCAGCTGATTCACGGCGGCCGAAAGAGCGGTGGCATCGAGCTTCGCCGCCACGGCAATGTCGAAGATGTCGCGCTCGGGGAGCGCGTTGCCGCGGCCTTCGAGCTTGCCGCACAGGATCTGGGCGTTGTCGTAAACCTCCATCGGCACGCCGTCCACCTCCGCCAATGAATGGCCTACCGGGAGCTGCGGTTCCACTTCCACCAAATCCACCTTGCCGTTCGGAAACGTGAATGCGAATCGCCGAAAACGCACGTCCACATGGGTGGCGCCCAATCCGGCCATGCGTTCCACCAAACGACCATCCCGGTGCGGATCGTAGCGCCCCAACCCCGTCCCTACCGGCACGGCAATATCGATGTCCGTGCTGCGACGATGTTGCCAACGCGCCGCCAGCGTTGTTCCGCCGCCGAGGCGCCCCTTCGTGCCGCCTGGGCTCACCGGCCGAATCAGCTCGTCCAGCACACCGTGTACGCTCTGGAACAGTGCGTTCGCAGGCGAAGGCAGCGTCAGCTTTTCCACCATCCTCGCTCCGCCTGACGCATCATCCCCGCCTTGCCGCCCACTCCGCCTTGGCGAACCCGTTCAGCAACTCGTTGAGCGCATGATGCCCCGCGCCGGCGCGATGCAGGGCCGCAACCAGCATCGGCCACGTATAAGCCTCTTCCAACCAACCGCGAACGATGTCGCCGGATGTTGCCTCGTTCGCCCAAGTGCGGACGATGGCGCGTTGCCGAACGGTCGGACGCGGCGACCGAACCGCTGCGTGGAACTCCGGGGCATCCGGGGGCGACGGCCAGCCGGCGCTACTCGATGCCAGCCGGGCCCGCACCGTTCGGCTGTTCAGGCCTGTTTCGTGGGCCGGAATGCCGTCCACCGCCTCCCGCTCTTGAGGGTCGGGACGGGTTTCCGGAAACGCCTCCGGCGGCAGCAATTGGCACGGTTCCGACGGTGGGCCGCCTCGGGTGATGTGGATCCCCAGCAACGGGTCAGGCGTCCGTTCTTTTTCCGCATCAACGTGTTGCTTCATCTGGAAAGCCAGCACCTCGCCTCAGCCAAGCGCAGAATCCCGGCTGCACGCAGCCGCGGATAGTCCTGCCTTGCTGATCAGTCGTTTCGGCGCGAAAGTTCGCCCATGACCTTGTCGCCACTGATCAACAGAAAGCGATTCGGCGTTGTCCTGCTACTCCGCCGCGTCCGCTGCCGCCGCCTCGGCGCGGGCCTTGCGCTCTTGGGCGACCAAGTGATTCACCACCCGCAACATGCCGGCGCCGCCGACACCGGGTATCGCTTCGACGGTGTAACGGCCGTTCACCACCAGCGTCGGCGTGGCCATCACGCGATACACGCGGCCTTGCCCATCGGCTTGGCGCACGCGGCTGCGAATGCCGAAAGAATCGAACACGCGCTGGAACTCCTCATCTGACACTTCCGCTTCGCGCTCGAAGAGCCGACGGATGTAGGCCGGGCGCGTCATGTCCAAGCCGTGGTCGTGGATGGCGCGGAACAGCTCCATGTGAACGCTTGGCAACACGTCCAACGTGGCGGCGGTGAAGTAGGCCTGCGCCAAGGTGACGGAAGGCGGACTGCGCATACTCACAAGTGGAATGCGGTGGAAATCCACGTCTTCTTCCTGCGTGGCGACCCAGCCCTCCAAGTTGCGCTCCAAGTTGTAGCAGTGGATGCAGTTGTAGCTGAACACCTCCACCACCTCGATGCGGCTTGGATCCCTGGTTTCCACCGGCACGGGCAGCTTCACATAGTGAACGCCCTCCGAGAACGCCGGCGTGGAAGCGCTTTCGGATTCCGCACCGGTGGTGACCACACCAGCCAAGAACATCACGAGCAGCGCGATGCGGCGATTCGCGATTCGCCAAGTCATGAGCTAGTGCAGGCCGAGCAAGTAGTTGGCGACCGCTGCCATCTCGCCATCCGTCAGGCGGGCCGCGTTCTGACGCATCATGCTTTCGTAGGTTTCGCTGTCGGTCTTGCGCTCGCCCTCGCGGTACGCCTTGAGTTGGGCGACAACGTACTCCGGCTGCTGCCCGGACAACATGGGGAAGCCCGCCAAGGCGTTGCCGCTACCGTCCGGCGCGTGGCACGCCGTGCAGGCCGACACGCGTTTGGCCAGCAGGCCGCCGCGGTAGATGGCCTCGCCGAGTTCCAAGGCGGCCTCCGGATCGGCTTGGCCTACCCGTGCCGGTTGGCTCTCGTAGAACGCGGCAAGGTCGGCGATATCCGCATCCGAGTGGGCGTCCAACAGGCCGGCCATGAGGGGCGCGGCTCTATCGCCATCGCGCATCAGCCGCATCTGCCGGGCCAGATAACGGGCGTTTTGCCCGGCGATGCTGGGATAGCTCGGCACCACCGAGTTGCCGTCCGCCCCGTGGCAAGCCGCGCAAGGCTCGGCCAGCGCGCGGCCGGCCTCGATATCCGGCGGCGTGTCGGCTTCGTCTTGCACCGTTGCGGCGTCTTGGGCATGAGCACCGGCACCCAAAGCCGCCGCCAGAGCCGCCATGAAGAATCGCGTTCGCACCGTTGGGCGTTATTTCCAGCTAATATCCGGCGGTTGCCGAATGCGCCGGAAAGTATAGCACCATGCCTGCGGCAAACGCCGAGCCGAAGCCGCTCGCCGCGTCCTTTCTCCTCAGCGCGGACCGGCTATCGCGGTGCCCGCCGGACGACGCGCCGGAAGTCGCCTTCGTCGGCCGTTCCAACGCCGGCAAATCCAGCGCCTTGAACCGTTTGGCCGGCCAGCGGCGACTGGCGCGCGTGAGCAAGACGCCCGGCCGCACCCAGCTAATGAACTTCTTCGCCGTGGCAAGCGGCGGGCGGTTGGTGGATCTGCCGGGGTACGGCTACGCCCGCGCACCGAAGACGCGCCGCGAGGCTTGGGGGCAAGCAATCGACGACTACCTGCACGAGCGCCTCAACTTGGTTGGCGTGGTTCTGGTGATGGACATTCGCCATCCCCTGCGCGATGCCGACCGGCACATGATCGGTTGGGGCACAGGGCGCGGCAAGCCGATTCTGACGCTGCTGAGCAAGGCGGACAAGCTGAAGCGCGGCGCCCGGATAGCCGCGGCGCGTGCCGTGGAGAAGGCGTTGGGGGAAGGCGTCAGCAACGGACAACTCTTGGGACGGGTTGTGCCGTTCTCCGCGCCCACCGGCCTCGGCGCTGGAGACGCTTTGGGGATACTGGGGAAGTGGCTCGACGCCGCCGGCGTTCGGGGGGAAGGTGGGAGGTAGCCTGCCGCCGCGTGATGGCGCTGCGAAGAGCCACGGCATCGGATGTGCCACACCGGAGACCGCTAGCCTTCGTGGAGCTTCAAGACGTGTACGATATGGGCGCGTTGCGAACGCGGCCGTGGCGAGACGATATGCTGGGCGAGGACATGAGATTCACTACCCCGAGACCAACGGCCTTGCTTCCACCCCGCCGAACCGGTGTCGGTTGTGCCAAGTCGCCGACGGACTCAACGTTGATGTGGATCGGAACGGCCACGTTGTCGGCTTCGGCATCAACCGGGCGACCAAGCGCTCCGACCCCTCCATGCTGGAAGTCGAATCGTTCCTCGCACATGACGCGCCAGCCCGGCTGACGACGGGCGGCAGTTGATCACATGGCGCAAAGTGGACGGACCTATCCACCCATCTTCCCGCCTGGACTCCACGAGATGACCCTTGATGCGCTAGATGAGAAATTCGTGGGCCCAGGATTCGATACGCCGCTACGACAAAGGCTGACCACCCAGCTTCGCCTCTTTGTCGCCGAGCTCGCCAAGCTCGGTGTTCACGGAGACATCTGGATCGATGGTTCCTATGCGACTAGGAAACCCTACCCGCGCGACGTGGACATCGCGCTCTCCATGTCGCCGATGGCGCTGCACGCCGTTCCACGCGAACATCAGGAGCAGCTAGGCTATTACGGGTCGGAAGCTGGTCGTCCATACGTTCGGAGAAGATGGCAGGTGGACTTCTACATCTTCGACACAACGAATTCCGAACGTCGCGAATATTACCAAGGGTTGTTCTCCAACAACCCAGATCAATCGAGCCGCAAAGGCATTCCATTCATCCGGCTATGAACTTCCCAACCGAAATCGCAGATATCGAAGCCGAACTGCATCGCGTGCTTGGCATGTACGAGGAAGACGAAAGAGCGTTGTCTGAGTCCGCTACGCCAGAAGTCGCACGCATCTTCTTTGGTAGTACAAAGAAGCTGCGCCACGAGTTGGAGACGCGACTGCGGTGTGCGAAGGCCGAGCGGGGCCATGAGTTGATTGGTCTGAGCCTGCAGGGTACTCAACTAGCCCAAGGCTGCATGCCGCTGCGTCTGCTCGCCAAGCTAGCCGAGTACTTCAATGCCGCACTCGAGCAATCCGCCTGGCGCGTCTGGGATAAGGAAGGCGATGTGGCCAGAATCGACGCTGAGTTCGTCCGACAATTGGATCTCCAGCTTGCCGACATCAGCGTGGGTAGCACGCGGCTATCCATTGTCGGGAATACTGCTCCCGATCTCACCGGGGTTTCCGCGTTGGAGACAGCATTGCGGGAAGTTTTCGACGTCCTTGAGGCGGACGTCGACGCGATGTCGGATCGCGTACACGCCATCGGCTTTCGCGCCGGCAAGTCACTGTGCGACTTCCTCAGACTCTTGGAACGTGAGCATGTCGCCGTCGACCTCGACTGGACAGCACCGGATCAAGCATATCAATGGCATGGCCACGGCCGCGAAATCACGAGAGTGCGAGCGTTGCTCGACGACATCGGCGAGCCGGAGACGACGACCGAGTCGGTCCGTGCGCGAATAAACATGCTGTCCATCCGCAACCGTATGGAAGTAGCGCGCCTTGACACAGGCGAGAAGCTTCGTTTGAGCTACCACAAGTCGCTGGCCGACGCGGTGCAAGAACTGCGTTTGGCTGACGAGTGCATCCTCGGCGTAGAGAAGACTACGTACCCTTTCGTCGCCAGCAGGCGGAAACGCAACGCCTACCGGCTCATGGAGTTGCAGTCAACGGCCGGATCCCGGTGACCGCTTGGTCACGGATCTGGCAGTACGCAAATGGAGAGCCGAGTCGACGTCCGAGCCCGGTCACGACGGACGCGAGCCGCTTCCCTGAGGCAGACCGAGCTGGACGATGGCTGGACGCCGAAGGCGTTCGGGCGGACGGCGGGAGGTAGTCTGCCGCCGCATCTGGTGGCCGAGGCGCAGGTGCCATGGCAGGGGCCGCCGCGCCAGTTAGAATCGCCGCATCCCCAGCTTGGCCCCACGGCATGGCCGATTTCTTCGAACAACCCATCCTGAACTCGCCCTACGAGCGCCCGGACCGCCATTGGGAACTGGACGAGAATCGCCAGCCGACCAACCGGCGCATCGAGAGCCGCCGCCCCGCCTCCTTCATCACGCCCATCCCGAAGCCGCGTAAACGACGGCGCCAACAGGATGAGATAGTGTTCGACCGCGCCGCCGCGACGGTCGGCAGCGACAGCCAAAGCTACGACCTCACGCCCCTCATCAACAACCTGCGCCAGCAGTTGCAGCGTTGGCGGCAGCTACCTGCGGGTCAGTGGCGGGTGACGCCGCAAACCGCGCGGTTGCTGGAACACTGGCGCCACCATCCGTTCAACCGCATCCGACCGTTCTTCTGTCAAGTGGAAGCGGCGGAAACGGTGATTTGGCTTACCGAGGTGGCGCCAAGCGTCGGCCGGGAAGCCCGCAACGTCCTCAAGCATCTGCAAGACGTCAACGACGGCGCCAATCCCGGTCTCTCGCGGCTGGCCTTGAAGCTGGCCACCGGCGCCGGCAAGACCACGGTGATGGCCATGCTGATCGCCTGGCAGACCGTCAACGCCGTGCGCCACCCCGGCAGCAACCGCTTCACGCGCGGCTTTCTGGTGGTGACGCCGGGCATCACCATCCGCGAACGGCTGCGGGTGCTGAAACCCAACGATCCAGACAGCTACTACCAAGAGCGCGAACTGGTGCCCCAGGACATGCTGCCGGACCTGGGCCGCGCCAACATCGTCATCACCAACTACCACGCCTTCATGCGCCGCGAACGGATGCCGCTGGCCAAAGGCAGCCGCACGTTGCTGCAGGGCCACGGCCCGCCTCTGCAAACTCTGGAGACCGAAGGCCAGATGCTGCGCCGGGTAATGCCCGAACTGATGGGCATGAAGCGCATCCTGGCGTTCAACGACGAAGGTCATCACTGCTACCGCGAGCGCCCCGACGAAGCAGGCGAAGAGGGCGACCTGCGCGGCGAGGAACGCGACGAAGCCAAGCGCAATCAGGAGGCGGCACGGGTGTGGATTTCCGGCTTGGAAGCCGTTAATGCCAAGCTGGGCCTAAGCCGCGTGATCGACCTCTCCGCCACGCCGTTCTTCCTGCGCGGCTCCGGCTACGCCGAAGGCACGTTGTTCCCGTGGACGATGTGCGACTTCTCGCTGATGGACGCCATCGAGTGCGGCATCGTCAAGCTGCCCCGCGTGCCAGTGGCGGACAACGTCGCCAGCGCGGAAACGCCCGTCTATCGCACCCTGTGGGATCACATCGGCCAAGACATGCCCAGAAAGGGCCGTCGCGCCAACGCCGGCGTTCTGGACCCGCTGGCTCTGCCGGTGCCCCTGCAGAGCGCCCTTGAAGCGTTGTACGGCCACTACGAACGGGTTTTCGCCGAGTGGCGGGCGGCAAAGATCGACGTGCCGCCGTGTTTCATCGTGGTCTGCAACAACACCGCCACATCCAAGCTCGTCTACGACTACATCGCCGGCTTCCACCGCCAACGGCAGGACGGTTCCGAAGAACTGGTACATGGCCGTTTGGAACTGTTCCGCAACTTCGACGAAGCTGGCAATGCTCATCCGCGCCCGCGCACACTCTTGATCGATAGCGAACAATTGGAATCCGGTGCCGCGCTTGATGCGAAGTTCCGCGCTTTCGCCAAGGACGAGATCGAGCGTTTTCGCCGCGAGATGGTGGAGCGCACAGGCCTTGGCCGCCGTGCCGAGGACTTCACGGACGAAGAGCTGCTGCGCGAGGCCATGAACACCGTTGGCAAGGCTGGTCGGCTCGGCGGCGAGACGCGCTGCGTGGTGTCCGTCTCCATGCTCACCGAAGGCTGGGACGCCAACACCGTCACCCACGTGCTGGGCGTGCGCGCTTTCGGCACCCAGCTCTTGTGCGAGCAAGTGGTGGGACGGGCGCTGCGCCGCCAATCCTACGAGTTGAACGAGGCCGGCCACTTCAACGTGGAATACGCGGACGTGCTGGGCATTCCCTTCGACTTCACCGCCAAACCCGCGATAGTCAAGCCGCGGCCGCCGACCAACACCGTGCAAGTGCAGGCCATCAGCCCAGACCGAGACGCCTGCGCGATCCGTTTCCCCAGAGTGGCCGGCTATCGCGTGGAACTGCCGGAAGAACGGCTTACGGCCACGTTCGATGAAGATTCCACGATGGTGCTAACGCCCGAACTCGTTGGGCCGGCGGAAACGGTGAACGAAGGCATCGTTGGCGAAAGCGTGGTGCTCACCTTGGCGCATACCGCCTCCACGCGACTAGCCACGGTGGCCTACCATCTCGCCAAGCATCTGGTGGAAACCAAGTGGCAGGACGCCGACGGCACGCCGAAGCTGCATCTGTTCGGGCAACTGAAGGGCATCGCGCTGCAGTGGCTGGACAACCATCTGAAGTGCAAAGGCGGCACCTACCCGGCGCAACTTCTCTACAAGCAGTTGGGCGACCAAGCCTGCGAGCGCATCACATACGGCATCGTCCACCAGAACATCGGCAGCCGGCCAGCGACGGTGGTGCTGGACCCCTACAACGCCGCGGGTTCCACCGCGCAAGTCCACTTCGCCACCTCCAAGGAGACGTACCGCACGGACCCGCGCCGCTGCCATGTGAACCACGTGGTGTGCGACAGCGGTTGGGAAGCCGAGTTCGCCCGCGCCATCGAGGCGCATCCCAAGGTGCGGGCCTACGTGAAGAACCAAGGGCTGGGCCTCACCGTGCCCTATCGTTTGGGCGGCGAAGCCCGCACCTACCTGCCGGACTTCATCGTGCTGGCGGAAGACGGCCACGGCGAAGACGACCTGCTGCATCTGGTGGTGGAAGTGAAGGGCCGCCGCCTAGAGGACGCCAAGGTGAAGACAACCACCATGCGCAAGCACTGGATCCCCGGCGTCAACCGCTTGGGCGAGTACGGCCGCTGGGCCTTCGTGGAGCTTCGAGACGTGTACGATATGCGTGAGGACTTCGATGCGGCGCTGGTGTCTTCGAGCGCAGATGAAGACCACTGAGCAGATCCGCCGCCACCTCGGCCGGAGCGAGTATCGGTTTAGTCGTCATGCCGCTGTACGCGCAGTCGAGAGGAACATTGGCCGGCGGGAAATCGCCGAGGCAGGTGCGGATGCAAACGTCATTGAGGAATATCCCGACGACAAGTACTCTCCGAGTTGCTTGCTCTTGGGCTACACGCAAGCGGGGCGGCCGCTGCACATGGGTGTGCGACGTTTTTGTGCGCGGGCGGGCTGCGGGGGTTTGGAGAGTCACCGCGATTCCCGGTACGCAGCTCCTGCCGTGCGCTGGTCGGCGACCTGAAGTGTCCCGACATGCGCTGGAGCAGGGCCGGTGCCAACGACGTCATGGCCTTGCGTTCCCGCGTCCGCAGCGAACGGTGCGAGGACTTCCGGCGCATCGCGCAAACCACCGCAAATGGCGGCCTGACGGCCCGCGCACAAAAACGTCGCACACCCGCTGCACATGCAGGTATCGCGTGCAGACGGTGATGATGTCAAGATCATCACTCTCTACGAGCCTCGAGAGGAAGATTGGTTGGACTATTCGACACGGAGGTGAGCAACGTGTTTCGCTGTCCCGTATGTGGCGCTGACGAATGCCACGAAGAAAGGGTGGATGAGGTATTCCACCTTGGCGACCGATACGTCTTGGTCGACCACATGCCAGCCGCCGTATGCAACCGCTGCGGCGATATGACCTTCAGTGCCGACACCGTTGAGAGGGTTCGGGTCTTGGTTCACGGCCAAACTAGGCCAGCGAAGTCGATCCCTCTGAGCGTCTTCGAGTTCCCGCGCGATGGCGATAGGGCAGCCGCCGCACCATTGACGGCCTCGTAGCTGCGAGCGCATCCGCATCTCATCAGCACACCAAGCGCCTTCGCCCCTCTTGCCGTCACCACGTGTTGTGCTGGACTTCGTCGCACAGGTGGGAGACAGCCACCGCGAGACCAGCCGCGGCTAGTTCGATGACTTTCAATGCAGAAGCGTTACAAGATCTCTTGTGCCAGCGATTGTGCGAGGACATCGTTGTGGACCGTAGGCCAGATGGCGACCTGATGCTGCGCACGCACTTCCGGTTTCCGGACGGCGACAGCTTCCCGATCCACATCTCCCCGGCACCGAGCGGCGGCATTCGCCTCTCCGACCGCGGCCACACGTTGATGCACATCAGCTACGACCACGACGTAGACGCCTTCTTGGACGGAACCCGCGGTGCGTTGCTTGAACGCATCGTCGCCGAGAGCGGGATCCGGCAACAACAAGGTGCCTTTTGCTTGGACACAACCGCGGAGCAGGTCCCGGCAGCGTTGTTCCAGCTAGGGCAAGCCCTGACTCGCATCTACGACCTGACGTTCCTCTCGCGCTCGAACGTGGGGTCTACGTTCTACGATGACTTGTCCGATTGCTTAGCCGACCTAGTGGACGAGTCCAAAATCATGCGCGACTACCAACCCGATGTACCAAACGCCAAAGCGTACACCGTGGACTACCGCATCGAAGGAAGCGAGGAGCAGCTGTTCCTTTTCGGCGTACCCAACCGGGACAAAGCCAAGCTGACGACGATCATGTTGTCGCACTACCATCGATACGAGTTGCCTTTCGAGTCGATCATCGTGTTCGAGGACCAAACGGCTATGCCGCGCCTCGACCTGGCTAGGCTGTCGGACGTGGGCGGCGACATGATCTCCTCTCTAGACGCCCAAGAGGACTTCAACCGCAAGCTGCTGCGGCGTATTGCGGCGTAGCGCTGGAGATAAAGCTATGAGTGAAGAGTCCGTTGAACAGGTACGAGGCAGACGGCAAACAGTGTCGCTTGCTCGCCTCTACTTGGATCCAAACAACTTTCGGTTTGTTGACAATCCGGCTTATCGACCTGTCGCAGCGGAGGATGTCTTTAGTGGAGATGTGCAGCGGCTAACGTCGACATTCCTCTTGGGCAAGTCCCAGGAGCATGTTCAAGATCTCATCGCCAGCATTACGGAAAACGGCTGGCTCGACATCGACGCGATCTTAGTGGAACGACACGAGGGCAGCCGTTTCTTAGTCGTTGAAGGCAACCGGCGTGTTGCCACGCTAAAGCACCTCCAGCGCGAGTACGACGGCGGTGCCGCACACTTGGGCAAGCTCGATGTGGCCCTCTTCTCGAGAGTTCCAGTTGTCCTGCACGACTCTGCCGACGAACGCCAGCACATGGTGATGATGGGGCTTCATCACATCAGTGGGAAGCGGCGATGGCCAGCCATCAACCGAGCCTTGGCCATGCAGCGCCTGCAAGAGCAATGCAATGGCGACGCGGAGGCCGCGCGTCGCGCCCTTGGCGTCAGCAAGCAGGACTTCAACCGATCTGTGCGTACACTAGCCCTAGTGGACGCCTACAAGAGTAGCGACTATGGCGATCAGTTCAAGTCCGATCAATACACACTCTTTCGCGAAGCTCTCGGAAGGCCGGCCATTCGCAGTTGGCTAGGCTGGAGTGACTCAGCTTCGGTTGCCAGCGACGCGGGGAATCTGGATCGACTGTTCAACTGGATGTCGCAAATCGACGACATCGGCGACGGCGATGTGGACACCCGCCAGGAGTCAGAGGATGTCGCCGACGAGGCCCGGCGGCCCGCCGGGGTGGACAACGTCTATGTTGACACCCGCCAGGAGTCAGGCCCCGTCATTACAACTCTCGGCCATGTCCGCGAGCTCGCTAGGCTGATGGAGGATCCCGTCGCCCTCAAACGACTTGAAGAGACACGCAGCCTGCAGGAGGCCACTCTGTCGAGTGATCTGCTGGTAAAGACGGAGATCGAGCGTGCTTTCGCGACATGCGACGACGGCATACTGAAGTTGAACCAGCGGGTTGGCGAGCTTGACTCGGAAGACTTGGACCGCGTGGAGCATCTGATCGGCAAGCTGCAAGGTATCTCCTACGCACGCAAGCGGCGTCCGGCGGCGTCCGGCGGTCGGATGCCATGGCAGCCCTTCAATGACCGGACGCACTCGCAGTTTTCTACCATACAGGTGGACACCTACCGGGGAATCAGTGGCCTTGTGCTAGAGGGCTTGCAGCGTGTCAACCTCATTGCGGGCATCAACAACGCAGGCAAGACGTCTCTCCTAGAAGCGATCTACTTGCTTGCTCACCAAAACGACGAAACAGCATTGCTGCATGTCCCTCGTTGGCGCGGGCGGATGGGCAGCGAGCCGGACCCAATTTGGCTTGCGCAGCAACTTCAACAAGACATACGCGTCAACGGGCATTTCGACGCATTTGAAGAGAACATGGCGAGCTTGGACATCCAGCGTATCGATGAGCCGGACGAGGACATCAAGGACCAGACGTCCTTTCTCACTAAGTTCCGCATCAAGTCCTGCTACGGCGGCAGAGACCAAAGCGCCAACGTGGCGCTGTTTTCGGACCGCCCACGTCGCGCCAGCTTCCAAGGTCAGCAATGGTTGTGCAGATCGGCAATCACCAGCCCATTCTGCGCGAATCGCTCGGACATGCTCATCGAGGCCAATGAGGCCGCATTGGAGGCCGGAGTAAAGGCCAAAGTGATTGGCTTCATCGTCGAGCACGTCGACAAGGCCATAACGAATATTGAACTGGTAAAGGAACCCAATCGTTTTCTCGTCAGCCACGAGGACTTCCATCAGGCACCCGATCTGTCGTCATTCGGCGATGGTATGCGCCGCATATTCGAGATAGGCCTTTTGTTCGCGAGCGTCCGCGGCGGCGTGCTGCTGATAGACGAGTTCGAAAACGCGATTCACGCGGCATTGCTTGGCCCCTTCACTCGCATCGTCCAGGAGCTCGCTGTGGAACAAAACGTGCAGGTGTTTCTTACGACGCACAGCAAAGAGACGCTCGATGCGTTCATCAAGAACAGCTACCGGACGGATGACATTGCTGCCTATGGCATCGGTCGTGGTCCAGACGGCGTACATGCGCGTCGTTTCGATGGCGACAAGCTCTTGAGGCTCAACAGGGCTGTAGATTTCGACTTAAGAGGCATTCGATGAGGGCTGTCCTCGTGTTTTGCGAAGGCAAGCACGATGTGGTGTTCGTCGAGCGGAGCTTGGGTGCCTGCGCAGGTTGCGAGAGGCTTACGGGGAAGATCCGAGACTTGCCTTCGCCCTTCGGCGCTAGCAAGAGCAGCTCCGTCCCTACGGGATTGATTGCCACTCGACTCGGGCAGTTGGACATACAAGATGTGGCGCTGCGGGACGACTATCCGCCTACGCCACAATTCGAGACTGCCGTTCGGAGTCCGGCGGATGTCGTCTACATACTGGTCCGAGCGGGCGGCAAGAATAGGTCGAAGGCCGTTCTCGATCTCATGCAGTTTGTGGACGTTACGATGGACGCGGACGACTTCGACGTAACGGAACACGCAGCCGCGTTCTTGTTCGATGCGGATCATGAGGGCTTGGCGTCCACGGTAGCGCAGTTCCAAAGAGAGTACGGCACCTACTTTGGGGACCTGTCGCGGGCGAACCATGCCGCATGGACTACGACGAGCTCGATTCCCGTTGGCGTTTACGTCTTTCACAGAGGAGACTCCAAGCAAGGTACGCTGGAGGATCACATCGCACCGATGGTGGAGTCGGCTTGGCCCCGCCAGTACGACAGTGCGCAGCGTTACATAGACAGCAACAGAAGGGCCGAAGACGCCGCTTCCAGCAGCGACGCCAAGCGCCTGAAGGCCATCGTCACGGCCGCGGCCCAGTTCAAGCACCCCGGACGGCCGTTGTCCACCGTGATTGCCCGGAACGGCTTGCCCAGCAAGCAGTTCGAGTCGTCCCTAGCGAGTACGGCGCTTGCTACATTTCTCGGGGATACGCCTTGGTCGCAGCCGCACAAACCTAGCAGTGCGCTAGCAGCGACCGTTTGAGCAGGTAGCCATGGCCCGCCGACCGAAACAGCCTAAACAGATAACCGCACTGACGCATGGCGAGGCGTCGCGCAAGAACATTCCGACGGCCGAGCATCAGGCGGTGATGGCGGAGGGGGAGCGCAAGCCGGTTCCGGTGACCTACCAGCGGCGCAATCGCGATCTGGACCCGCAGTTGATGTGGCGCGGCAAGGACGAGCAGGATTGGCAGGATCTGGTAGTGCCGGCACCGCCGCTGTTCATTCAGGAGAAGGTGCATCCGAAGGTGCTGATCGACGACCTCTTGCGGCGCAGCAAAGAGGACCGGGCGGCGGCAGAACCGCAGGTGGACCTGTTCGCGGATTTCAACGGGCTGCCGGACGAAACGCCCGTACCGAGTTCTACCAGCACGACGCCAACTGGGCGAACCGCATGATCCTCGGCGACAGCCTGCAAGTGATGGCATCGCTAGCCGAACGCGAAGGCTTGCGCGGCAAGGTGCAGTGCATCTACATCGATCCGCCCTACGGCATCAAGTTCAACTCCAACTTCCAGTGGTCCACCACCAGCCGCGACGTGAAGGACGGCAAGACCGAGCACATGACCCGCGAACCGGAGCAGGTGAAGGCGTTTCGGGACACTTGGCGCGATGGCATTCACTCGTATCTGACGTATCTGCGCGACCGGCTGACGGTGGCACGGGACTTGTTGACCGAGAGTGGCTCCGTGTTCGTGCAGATTGGGGACGAGAACGTGCATCGGGTTCGGGCGGTGATGGATGAGGTGTTTGGGGAGGAGAACTTCGCGTCGATCATCTCCATTCGGAAGACGACTAGCGAAGGGTCAAATCTGATCGGTTCTACGACAGATTTCGTCCTTTGGTACGCAAAGTCCATTGAACGCACCAAGCACAGGGCCATTTACACGAGGCGGAGTGAGATCGCCGAGGACCGTTACTCTCAGTTCACGGCGGACGGGCGCCTCTTCAGATTGGACAACATCACAAGTTCAAGACCAGCGGGCGACGGCGATGTGACCTCTTTCACATGGCATCGCCGGCAGTTCACGCCGGGCAACGGTACGTTCAAGACAACCCAGGACGGTCTGGAACGTCTAGGGTTGGCAGGTAGGCTCGTTGCATCGACACGAGGCAAGCTGAACTACGTCAGATTTAAGGACGACTTCGGAGTTGCGATCGTTGGCAACCTTTGGACCGACATCAGTGGCGCAGTGCAAAGTCGGTCCGACCCTAAGGTGTACGTTGTTCAGACCTCAACACAATTGGTCGAGCGTTGCCTCCTGCTTGCCACCGATCCCGGCGACCTAGTACTGGACCCAACTTGCGGTTCCGGCACCACGGCCTACGTCGCCGAGCAGTGGGGCCGTCGTTGGATCACTATCGAAACGAGCCGCGTCGCCCTCGCCTTGGCTCGTACGCGCGTCATGGGCGCTCGCTATCCCTACTACCTGCTCTCCGATTCGGCCGAAGGCCAAGCGAAGGAAGCAGAGCTCGCCCGCGTCGCGCCCGCTCAAGCCTCGACTCACGGATCGATCCGGCACGGTTTCGTTTACGAGCGCGTACCGCACATCATGCTTAGCACCATCGCCAACAACGCCGAGATCGACGTCATCCATGACGAATATCAAGCCAAGCTCGAGCCGTTACGGGGAGCGCTCAACAACGCATTGGGCGAGCATTGGCAAGAGTGGGAGATTCCCCGCGACGCCGACGGAGTGTGGCCCGACGAAACGAAGCAACTGCACGCCGAGTGGTGGCAACAGCGCATCGCCCGCCAGCAGGACATTGACGCCTCCATCGCCGCCAAGGCGGACTATGAGCACCTCTACGACAAGCCCTTCGCGGACAGCAAGCGCGTGCGCGTGGCCGGTCCGTTCACTGTGGAGAGCCTGTCGCCACATCGCACGCTGACGGTCGATGAGGAGGGAGACGCGCAGGCCACGGAAATCCGCGAGGAACACGCACCGTACCAAAGGCAACGGCGACCAAGATTCACATCCATCATTTTGGAAAACCTTCGCGCCGCTGGCGTGCAGCAGGCGCGCAAGGACGACAGGATCAGTTTCACGTCGCTCGTTCCGTGGCCCGGCACGATGGTCTGCGCCGAAGGCCGCTACGCAGAAGCAGATGGTGGCGCGGAGAAACGCGCAGCCGTCTTCGTAGGCCCGGAGTTCGGCACCGTCTCGCGCCCCGATCTGGTAGAAGCCGTGCGCGAAGCCGCGGACGCGGGTTTCGACGTGCTGATCGCCTGCGCCTTCAACTACGACGCGCAAGCGTCCGACTTCTCCCAGCTAGGCCGTGTGCCGATCCTCAAGGCGCGCATGAATGCAGACTTGCACCAAGCTCAGGACTTCAAGAAGACCGATCGCGCCAACCTGTTCGTCGTCTTCGGCGAGCCGGACATAGAGATCGCACATATCGATGGCAACGGCAAGGGCGAACAATTGCAGGTGAAGATCAACGGCGTGGACGTGTACCACCCCAGCACCGGCGAAATCCGCAGCGACGCTGCGGACGGCATCGCCTGCTGGTTCGTGGATACGGATTACAACCAGGAGAGCTTCTTCGTCCGCCACGCCTACTTCCTCGGCGCCAGCGACCCCTACAAATCCTTGAAGACCACGCTGAAGGCAGAGATAGAACCGGACGCGTGGGCCACCCTCTACAGCGACACCTCGCGCCCGTTCGCCAAACCCAAATCCGGGCGCATCGCCGTGAAAGTGATCAACCACCTCGGCGACGAAGTGATGAAGGTGTTTCGGGTATGACGGAGACGACGGTTGCAGCGCAGGAAACAGACGGGCGCTTGGATTGGATTACGGTTAAGGGCTTTCGGAGCATCGCGTGCGTCGAGAAGCTGGAGCTAAAGCCCATCAACGTGCTGATCGGTGCTAATGGGGCCGGCAAGTCCAACCTCGTCAACGTGTTCTCGCTGCTTGGCTCTCTGGCAGAAGGAGAATATGGCCTGAGCAAGTACGTCGCTCGCACAGGCGGCGCAGACCGGAACCTCCACTTCGGCACCAAGACCACTCAGGAAGTGCGCGTCGCACTGTCTTTCGCCCAAGGCGTAGGGAGCTATGAAGCTCACTTGGCGACTACAGAAGATGACCGTCTCTTTGTGGTGTCGGAATCTGTCGGCGATGTCCCAAGACCTGACTTGGTAGGCTTAGAGGCCCTGCGTGCGCAACTGGATGTATGGCGCGTCTATCACTTCAACGACACCGGAAATGGTGCTCGCATTCTCAGAAACGCCTATCTGAATGACAACCGGTTTCTCCGCGAAGATGGCGAAAACATAGCGCCATTCCTCTACTTGCTGCGCGAGAAAGAACCGCAATCCTACGAGCGCATCAAGAATACGTTCCGCCTAGTGGCCCCTTTCTTCGACGACTTCGTCCTTGAGCCGCTGGCGCAGAACGAACAGATGATCCGTCTCGGATGGCGTCACCGGAGTTCGGACGATTACTTCGACATTTCTACGCTCTCGGACGGTTCGCTACGCTTCCTCGCCCTCGCCACGCTTTTGCTGCAACCGGCAAGGTTCCGTACGTCACTGATACTCCTAGACGAACCGGAGCTTGGCCTGCACCCCTACGCCATGGCCATGCTGTGCTCCCTGATACGCAGCGCCTCTGTTGAGACGCAAATCATTCTCGCTACGCAGTCGCCCTACCTAGTCGATCAGTTCGAGCCAGAGGATGTTGTGGTAGTGGATCGAATAAACGGCGAATCACAGTTCAGGAGATTGTCCACGCCGGCGCTTGAAGCGTGGCTGGAAGACTACAGCCTCGGCGACCTATGGTTGAAGAACGAACTCGGCGGGCGGCCCGCCTACGAGGGCTCTGTCCAGAAGGGTCGCTGAGCCCATGCGCCTATTGGTTCACGTCGAAGGAATCACCGAGGAAACGTTCGTCAACAACGTGCTCGGCCCGCATCTAATGGACGCTGGCTACACCCGTGTGGATGCTCGCCTGATCGGTCACGCACGGCAGCGGATCAATCGTGGCGGCGGTCAACCTTGGCCTGCGGTTCGGAAAGGTATTCTCAACCACCTCAGAGGCGACCAAGATGCCATATCTACGACGATGGTCGACTACTACGGGTTGCGGCAAGCGGGAGAGTGGCCGGGGCGAGCAGCTGCGGCTAAGCAACCCTTCGCGACGAGGGCGGCGAGCTTCCAAGCGGCACTCGCCGAGGACATTCGCTCGGCTATGGGCACGACATTCAAACCGTCTCGGTTCATACCCTACGTCTCCATGCACGAGTTCGAGGCGCTGCTGTTCAGCGACTGCGAGCGCTTCGCGCAAAGCATCGGCGCTCCCCAAATCCGCGCGGAGATGCAGAGCGTGCTAGACCAGTTCGGCGACCCGGAAGAGATCAATGACTCCGAGGCCACCGCACCGTCGAAACGCATTCTTCGCATGGTCCCACAATACGACAAGGTGGCGATGGGCACCGCGGCAATCCAAGACGTCGGCCTAGAGAGCGTCCGTCGCCAGTGCCGCAACTTCGGTTGCTGGCTCAACCGGCTCGAACGCGCCGCCAATCGGTGAAGCAAAGCACGTTCGTGACGACGACGTAGAGGCTACGGGCACTCGGCTTCCCTACTTGTGAGCTTGGTACCCGTTTAGGCGGAGCCGGTCGCCAAATCGACAGTCCAGCAGTGGGCCGCACGGCCCAAGCGGAAGCCTTGAACAAGGCATCGTGGGCGAGCTAGGCTGGAAGCATGTACGGTGGGCACGACAAATTGGGGCGCTGGCGGCGAGCGCATGGAGTCGTCCTATTCGCCGGCAGCACGCAAACAGCAGGAGAGCGCAAATGAAACTCCAGGTTGTGGTACACCACGCCGAGGCTTGACCAAACGGCTACTGTCGAACGGTTGATCGCGGAAGTGGACTCGGACGCGGTGGATCATGGGGCTGGCGAGCGGCGCTGAGTTAAGCGAAGCTGTTCCGATGGCGAGACCGGATCCACAGTCCTAGAGATTGATCGGCATCCAAGCGGCGCTATTGCGGAACACAGGGCGGATGCACCAACCCACAATGACAGCCGAACACCCAAACTCAACCATCGCCGCGCGGGCACCGTGGTTCTACCGCCTCTTCACCCGCGGCGCCTCCGCGGTCGCGTTCAGCCAAGGCGTCGTGACGATTGAGGGTGTCCCCGGGGCGGGTCGCGTGACGCTTTCGTTCGAGGAGATCGATCAGTTCACTGAGAACAGATCGTGGTTTGGCACACGCCTGACGATTCGCGGCCTGAGCGGTCTGGAGTATTCGATCGCACGTCTACCTAAGCAACCTGCCGGACTGTTGGCCACGTCGCTTCAGAGGGAAGTCGCTCAGCTTGCTCGGCAAGTCGGCGAGCAGAGCCTTCAGCGCGAGGCACAGATCCGGAACGCGTTCGCCGGCGAGCGCTATCTGCGATACGGCTATGGAGAGGAACTGCGCCGACAGATCGAACAGACGACAACTACAGCACGTTCCCGGATCGTGCGGGCGCATGTGGGTGCGGGGGCGCTCCGGGCGCTCCACAGTCTCGAAGCGCTCGAAGACGCCGCCGATTTCGAGCGTGCGCGAGCGGACGCGAACCGTCGGTTCGTGTCTGCCGCGATTCCTGCCGTCAGCAATGCGATGGAGGCGTCGTTCGCCTTCAAGCCGACCGACGAACAGGCCAATGCGATCGCAACCGACGAGGAGACCACTCTGGTACTCGCCGGCGCGGGAACCGGCAAGACTGGCGTGATCATCGGCAAGATCGCGCATCTTGTCCACAACTGCGGTGTGCTGCCTGAGCAAGTCCTTGTGCTTGCCTACAATCGAAAAGCGGCGGACGAGATTCGCACCCGCATCGGGGACGACCTCTCGGGGTGCGACGTTCGCACTTTTCATGCCTTCGGCCGCAGGGTAATCGGCCGAGCTTCGTCGGTACCGAGTATCTCGCGCATGGCGACCGACCAACCGTTCCGCAGCCAGCAGTTCGATAAAATTCTCGACGAATTGTTCCGCAACGCGGCTATTGCGCCCGAACTGGTCAAATTCGTGGCGTATCACAGTGAGCCCTATCACTCGCCTTTCGACTTCGACAATCTCTCGGAGTACCGCAGCTACACGCGCGGCATCGAGTTGCGTACCTTGACCGGCGACCAGGTGAAGAGTTGCGAAGAATTGGAGATCGCCAACTTCCTCGCGCTCAACGGCATCACCGCGGAATACGAGGCTCCTTATCGGGTGGAAACGGCGGATGCGCGGCACCGTCAGTATCGGCCCGACTTCTATTTGCCGGACGAGGACATCTACATTGAGCACTTCGCACTCGACAAAAACGGCAAGCCGCCGGCGGGCTGGCAGGGCTACGGTGCGGGTGTTTCCTGGAAGCGCAGCCTCCATCAGCAGAACGGTACGCGGTTGTTAGAAACCTATAGCTGGCAACACCGGGACGGCAGCCTGCTACCCGAACTTGACCGGCGCCTGCGCGAGCGAACATCCGTGGAGCGGCTGCTCGCAAACTTGCGGAACATCATCGTCTCGTGGCTTGGACAGCTCCTCGCCACCTTTCTCAGCCTGGTCAAGACGGCCGGCTTCACGATGGGCGAACTGCGGCAACGGGCGGCCGCACTGCCCTTGTCGAACGCGCTGCGGAGCAACGCGTTTCTCGATCTCTTCGAGCGCGTCTGGAATCGCTACGAGGATCTGCTCGACGAAGAGAACGCGGTTGACTTCGACGACCTGATCAACCGTGCGACGGACATCATCCAAACCGGTCGATGGGCATCGCCGTTCCGCTATGTGCTGGTCGACGAGTTCCAGGACATCTCGGCCGGGCGTCTAGCCTTGCTCAAGGCGTTGAAGACTTCCGGCATCGCTTATTTTCTCGTGGGGGACGACTGGCAGTCGATCAACCGATTCGCGGGCAGCGACGTCGGCCTCATGATCTCTTGTGGCGATCACCTCGGCTTTGTGACGCAGCGCGAACTGAGCCAAACGTTCCGCTACGGCGAGTCCATCATCGGCCCCTCCAGCACCTTCATACAACGCAATCCCGAACAGACCCGGCGTACGCTCAAAGGTCGGGAAACAGCGGCCGATGACGGAGTGACCATCATTACCGCAACCGAACAGGCCGACGGTGCCGCCAGAGCGCTAGCGGACATCGCTGCGCGCGTTCCGCCGCAGCGGGAAGCCTCGGTGTTGGTGCTTGGCCGCTATCGAAGGAGCGTGAACGACTTGAGGTTTCGGTCGCCGCGGCCGGGAATTCGCGTGGAGACCAGCACGATTCACAGTGCGAAGGGACGAGAAGCCGACTACGCCGTCGTCCTCGATCTGAACGAAGGGCTTTGGGGATTCCCGGCGGCGAAAGAAAACGATCCCCTGCTGAACATCGTGCTGAGCGAGTCAAGCGGATTCCCGCACGCAGAGGAACGCCGCCTCTTCTACGTCGCGATGACCAGAGCGCGCCGGCAGGTGTACTTGGTTGCCGACGCCACGCGTCCGTCGGCGTTCGTTCGCGAGCTGCGCCGCGGACATCCGGACATTCGCCGAATCGGCGGATTCCCGGATGACAATGCGCCGCCCTGCCCCCGTTGCGGCGGACGGCTGGTTGTTTCGCAGACCAGGAAAACCCGACGCTGCACCAACCATCCACTTTGCGAATACCTTGCGCCACGTTGCAGCGAGTGCGGGAGCGGTTACATTGTCGTCGGCGGCGGGCAGACGAAGTGCTCCAACAGCAGCTGCGCGGGTGGAGTTCGCGGCTGTCCGCGATGCAAAATCGGCGTACTGCAGCAGCGAAAGGGCCCGCACGGCGAGTTCTGGGGCTGCTCGGAGTACCACGCGGAGCCGCCCTGCCGTTACACGCGCGACCCATAGGGCGGTGACCTCGATGTGGCGGCTTTCCGAAGCCAAGAGCGGCGGCGGAGGAGCGCAAGCCGGGCCGAACAATCCGCAGCGGTCGGCTCAGGTTGGTGCGCTGGCTTGTAGTACGGGCTGATGCATCGCCGTCAATTGACGAAGTCGCGCCACTAATGACGCCCATCTCCATCGGAACGGGTCACGACAAGTTGGTCGGCACCAACCGGTGTTGCTAGGATTGCACTGGCGATGCGGTGAATGGCTGCTCGGAGCGCACTGAGGCGATTGTCGTCTACCGCAACAACGGCAAGCGGCAGAGGGGCCTGCTGCTGCGCTAGGCGTTTGTCTGCGGTAACCAAGGTCGTGAGAAACCATGCTGCTTTGCCAGCCTCAGCAGGTCGCCGTTTCGGAGCGTATGCCAGCCTCGAAATGTCGCGCTCTCAACAACTGCTCCATCCAAGGCATCCGCAAGATCTGATCGTACGCGCGGCGAAATGCCGACGTCGAGCAGAACTCTCACTCCGCAGGCCGCACGCTTAGCGCCGTCAGGCGACAAAGCTCGGCACCAGCCGCGCACAAGACTGCCTCGGCGGCGGCCCTGTCAATCTGGAAATCCTCAATGAACTCGTCCAGCGACACGCCATCTGCGAGCCAGTCGAACAATTGCTGTACCGGCAGGCGGCTGCCTCGGAAACATGGTGCGCCGCTCATGCGCCCCGGATCCACCCACACGGCTTGTTCAAGGGTCATCGTCCTATCCCGTAGCGCACTTCGGGCCACCGTATCACAATGCCCACGTTACGGCGAACGTCTTGCCGGCCACTCGGAATCCGCCATGCCGATGCCGTGGTGCTCTTCCACATCCGGCAGCGCCGCGCAGATTTCCCGCACCGCGGCGCAGATGTCCTTGCCCACAGGCAACACCCTAGCCCGAACAAGCGGGGAAGTAGCACGGCGGCACCGGGAGCTCGCTGGCCACTGGGCTACATGGCTCCGAGCGGTGGCGGCCGACGAGCGCATCGCCGGCGGGTTGGCGATAGGTGCGCGAAGCGAAAGCGATGGCCGCGGCACCGCATCATCGTCCCGGTTGCGCCACTGCGAAGGCCTGTGTGCGACCACCTCCCAACATTTGCAACGCCTTTCAGCACTGATCGCAAGCGGCCCGCAACATGGTGACGTCCGAGCGGGCGACGGCGCCCGGAAAATCAACCTAGGCGGCTTCACTTTCGCCCAAGCAGACCCCTTAGATGCGGAGGTCGCTGTAGGGGTCGCCCGTCTTCGCACCATCCGTCACGAACCCTAGGCAATTCCCCGTGTTAGGCGACATGCAAAACTGACCCTTATGCGACACGAAAACTGACCCTGACAAACAACCAGCAGAGGGGAAGGTGATGAGGAAGTGCGACGCTGGCGCGCGGTTGAAGGGATCGCGGGGGCGGAGGATGCTGAGGCCAAAGGAGGTGGAGGCGATGCTGCGGCTGCACGAGCTGGGTTGGGGAGCGCGGCGGATCGCGAGGGAGTTCGGCTGCGGTCGGAACACGGTGAGGCGGTACTTGGAGTCGGACGGCGCCTTGGCCGGCGAAGGCCGGCGGGCCGAATCTCACCAGTCTGGCCCTTTTGGCGAGGGAATGACCAACGGCGGACCGCAGCGAAGCGAGATCGGCACCAGCGGTTGCAAAGCAAATTACCAACGCGCTCATTGAGGTGCGCCCTTCAACGCGCCGTTGCAGCGTCCCTTGCTAACTGCAACGAGCCGACGGCTGCTCGCCCCGTAGCAGGGCGGCGGCATCCAGCAGCGCGTGATCGCGGCCAGCGGCAGCCAGCAAGGTCACGCCGAAGGGCAAGCCGCTCGGCGTCTCGCCGGCGGGAATGGCGATCGCGCAGAGGTCCAACAGGTTCACGAAGTTGGTGAAGGTGCCAAGCCGAGCGTTGGTCTCGAACGGTGCCCGTTCGACGTCCGCGAGGGTGTAGATGGTTGGCGCGGTGGGCAGCGCCAAGATGTCGATGGCATCGAAGAGCGCCTCGACTTCGCGTTTCAATTCCGCCAAACGGTACGCTCCGCGAAAACACTCGACAGCGCTGATCGTCTTGCCTCGGGCAATCACGGCGCGGGTCACCGGGTGTACGGCGTTGGGGTTGGCGGCAAGGAAATCGCCGACCGCGGCATAGCGCTCGGCCAGCCAAGGGCCTTGGTAGAGGAGGTGTCCTGCGGCGTCAAACGGGCGCAGATCCACGCGTCGAGGTGGGCTCGGCAGTTTCGCCACGAAGGCGGCGTAGAGATCGCGGTAGGCGTCGTTGTCGAACGGCAGTTTCTCTGGTGGCGCGAAGCCGAATCTAGCGTCGGCGGCGTCGAAGCTCTTGAACGGGATGCGGCGCGAGAACGGATCGTTGGCGTCGAAACCGCCGACCACTTCGGCCACCGTGCGGGCATCGGCCACCGTGCGCGTGAAGACGCTCACGCAATCGAGCGTTCGACAGGCCGGCACCACGCCGCGCAGAGACCACCAGCCGCGCGTCGGCTTGAAACCGACGATGCCGTTGAAGGCCGCCGGCACGCGGCCCGAACCGGCCGTATCCGTGCCGAGGGCGAACGCCGCGAGGCCAAGCCGTACCGCCACCGCCGAGCCGCTGCTGCTGCCGCCGGCGATGTAGTTCGGATTTACGGCGTTTCGCGTGGCGCCGTAGGGCGAACGGGTGCCCACCAAGCCGGTGGCGAATTGATCCATGTTGGTCTTGCCAAGCGGAATCGCGCCAGCGGCGAGCAGCCGCGCCACCACCGTGGCGGAGTGTTTCGGCATGTACGTGTAGGCCGGACAGGCCGCGGTGGTGGGCGTGCCGGCCAGATCGATATTGTCCTTGATGACGAACGGGATGCCTCTGAGCGGTGCCGCCGGGTCCACTGGCGCGAGCCGCGCCAGATGGCTGTCGAGCGCGGATTCGTCTAGGCGATGAATCCACGCCGCATAGTCTTGGTGCCGATCGGCGCGCGCAACCAGCGTAGCCAGCGCGGCACGCGGCTCGGTCGCGCCGGCGGCATAGGTGCGCCGCAGACCGGCGATGGTGAGTGGTTCCAAACCGGCCACATCTACGGCGCTAACGGGCGGTTGGCACCGCTCGCAAGCTCTACAGCGTCCAAACGACCACGCCGTCGGTGTCGTCGGTACGGCGACCACCGCCAGCGCCGGCGCCCTCGCCACGCCGGCGCTCCTCGCCGCGGCGGTCGAGTATCACCAGATGCCCCTCATCCGCCTTGCACCGCGCCATGTAGCCGAGCGTCTGCGCCACGCCCTGCTCGACCGTCCACGCGAGGTTCTTGCGGTCCGAATCGCGCAGCACCTTGCACTCGATCACGAACCGCTCCCACAGATCCGACGGCTGCCCCGCCTCGGGCGGCCACAGCACCAGCAGGTCCGTGCGCCCGCGCCCCAAACCGTATTCGCGCTCGATGCGGCCGCCGCCGTTCACGATGCGCTGCAGGTACGCCTGCAGGATCAGCTGCGGCGCCGCTTCCCGGTAGTCGTCGAAGCGGCCCAGCCAGTGCTCCGCGCGCTCGGCAAAGAACGTGCCGAACGCCGTCAGCAGCTTGCGCATGTCCAGGCGGCCGGCGTCGTCCACGTACCACGCCGTCCGCACGTCCAGGCTGTCCTGCAACACGTAGCCGAGTTCCCGCGGCACCACCTCCTGGTAGATCGGGTTGGCGATGCGCGGCGGCGAATCCGGCGCCAGCAGGCCCAGGTCTCGCAGATACTCCAGGTCTCGGCCGTCGTGCTGCGCCTCGCCGCCGCTCAGGATGGGCGCGACGACGCGGCGCACCCGCTCCTCCTCCAGCTTGTGCGCCAGCTGGTCGAGGTGCGTGCGTCGCGACAGGACGAGTTCCTGCGCGCCGCGTGGATGTCGTCCGCTTCGATGGCGCGCGAGCGGTCCCGGCCTGCCTTGTTGTCGAAGCAGGCGCCGGCGCACAGCGCGTTCACCAGCCACGGCTGGCCATTGGTCTGCGTCCACACGGCGTCGCGCGCCGCCGGCGTGAAGCGCTGGCCGGTCTCCGTGGTGTGCTGCGACAACAGACTGCCCGTTTCCGCCTCGGTGAAGTCGCCCAGGCGCAGCGACTTCGCCGCGACGTTGAACGGGCTGCCGCCGGCGATCACTTCGCCGGAGCTGGAGCGGATCCGATAGTCGCGGATATCGCGCACGCCGCAAAGCACCACGCTTTGCGGATACGCTCGCGGACGCTGCTCGTAGCCGGCGCGCAGCTGCCGCAGCACGGAGAGCAGCGTGTCGCCGACCAGCGAGTCGATCTCGTCCACCAGCAGCACCAGCGGCGTCGGGTTCGCCAGGCACCAGCGGACGAGCAATCCCTTCAGCGCGTTTTCCGGCCCCGCCTTGGCCAGAACGTCCGGCCAAACGCGGTCCGGGTAGTCGTCGCCCAGCAACAGCGCGCAATCCGCCAGATTGCTTAGGATGGCGCGAATGCCTCGTGCCGTGTCGTCGCGCGCCACTTGACCGACTTCGACGTTGACGTTCACGCAGCGGAAGTCGCCGATCTCACCGCTGTTGAGCAGGTCGCGCAACGCGATCAGGGCGGAGGTCTTGCCAGTCTGCCGCGGCGCGTGCAGCACGAAGTAGCGCTTGGCCCGAACCAGGTCCAGCAGCTCCTCCACGTCCATCCTGTCCAGCGGCGGAATGGCGTAGTGGTCGTCCAGGCGAACGGGCCCCTCGGTGTTGAAGCGGCGCATCAGCCGATTATGGCACTAGCGACGCAACGCCGTGCTCTGCCGCCCGCCCTCCACTACGCTGCGCGTGGATGCCTCGCCTCCTAAATCTCCACTGCGACCTAGACCAACGAGGCTGCATGTCGTACAGCAAGTGTTGGCGACACTCCGGCTCTTGACCACCAAGGACTAGCCTTAGGTCTTGCCACCAAGTGCATCGGACGCATGAATGGATGTGAGTAACTGTCTCACTTCTCCCACAGCATCTTCGATCTGCTTCAATCTCTCCTCGAAATTTCCCCCAATACACCCGCTCTTGGCTTCGGGGCTGAGCACATTGTCCATCTCCCGCATGGATCTTTTCACTATTTGGACAATTGCCGTACCGATCCATAGAGTATCTTCCGGTTGGATGCCACGAGGTTGCCTGAGCGCGCTGTCCGTGTCCAGCACCGCAACCGCATGCCCATACCGTTCGATACGTCCCGGTACCCCCTCCACCGTCACCGGTCGCTGCGACGCGGCCAGTTCGATATGCCGCCCTACTTGCATGTGCAGGTCATCCGGCGGTGCATCAAGTTCGATCGAGAATCCATCGAGCAGCCTTCGGTACAGGTCGAATTCACGGTTTTGCTTAGCGCCGGCCAGCTCGCGAATGGCGAGCTTTTCGCGCCAACTTGTACCACATCCGCGTAGAACGAGCAGGGCGCCGCTGCCGTGTTCCGACAGTTGGCACTGCTCACGCGCTGCACTCCCTAGTGCTTCGTCAAACGCCGTTAGTGCTTCATCGGCCAATCTCGTCTGAAGTTTCTCAAAATCTCCTTGCGTAGCCGTGCTCATCCGGCACTTTGATTCATGGATGCTTGTGAAAGACATCTCCGAACCGTCGAGTTGAATTCCCGCGTCGTTCACAGCTTGGACGAATTCTGCTCCCGCGACGACTACCGCTTCGCCGGACTCTATTGGCCGCCTGTAAGCATCCGGGAGTAGCGTCGCGAGTTCGGATGCCTCTGACGGATCAGCAACGGTTAAGGCGCTTCGGTCGTCTCCCCAATTGAGCCTGCGAGCTACGTAGAGCGTGGAATCGTCGCCCAACGAAAGCAGCGGGTGGCGCAAATGCAGTTGATCGCCAATATCTGGTACGGACATGTCGAACCCGCGCAACGAAGCGGTTTCGTGCTGGTCAAACATCGCTAACAACGGGCAGTGTACGTGGGCGCGGTTGGCGGGCAACCTCCCACACCATCCAATCCTCTACCGCTTGCACCACAGACTCGTCGTCCATCGGCACAACGACATTGTGCTTGATCCAGAGTTGAATCCGGCGACTCTCGCTTTCCGTCAGCGAAGTACGTCGCCGAAGCCAGTGTAGATAGCGGCTGTGATTAGCCTCCGTCATGTACGCTGCCCGCAGATCAAGACCACTAGCGACCAGATCATGGGGTACGCGGACTTCCCATGTCCAAGCCCGCTTGTCGTTCGGACTTCCCTTGATGACGACGGTACCTGAGTTCTGTAGTTTGCTTCCCGATCCCGGCGCACTGCCCTTGAGGTAGTCGGCGACCGTTCCATAGTGGGCGTGGATGTACTTCTCGAATGCCGCCTTCCAATCCACAAGCGGCACATCGTGACGCTGAAAGAATGTTGCGGCGTCCAGCGTCATTGAGTCCGGGATTGGTTGCGATCTTGCCGGACCACAAGCCGCCGCTGTCGAAAGGCGTGGCGCCCTTCGCGTTCGAAGGCCAATTGGCATCTTCACTTTCGTTCAGCACAAACGCTACAAGGCCGAAGTCCTCCTCGGCCCGAAGGACGTAGAAATAGTAAGGCCTGCCGCCTATGCCAAGGCCACGCTCCGCCCTCAGTGTTTGATCTGAAGCCCTCGGCGCGGGCCACGCTCCCCGGATCGCGTCGGTCATCAGTTCACGCCAGTCTCCATCGCCGTGAACGCGCCCTTGGCGCAACCCTCGAATCAGTAGGTTGTTCATAGTTCCTACTACTATACAGCCTATCGAGACACACCTATCGAGAGTGTCGAGTCGGCGCAATCGGCATAGGTTCCTACAGGCCACGATGGTGGCCGGTGACTCCAGGCCACTAGGGTTTTACAGTGCCAACGGCTGCCCCGCGTCGACGGTTTGCCCCTTGGTCACCAGCACCTGCTCCACAACGCCAGCCACCGGCGCGGTGACCTCGAACTCTGCCTTCATGGACTCAACCACAAACAGCGTGTCGCCTGCCTCCACGCGCTGGCCCGCCTCCACAGCAACGGCCCAGATTGAACCCGCCATCGGGCTTGCGACGAACGGCGGCGACCCATCCTCGAGCTGCGTCTTGGCAGCATCAACGGAACGGCCGCCCGCGTCGGCCTGCTCGAAGGTCAGCAGGCCACGCTCGCGCCAATCCGCAAGCTCGGCCGTGAACGCGTGCCGACGACGGGCGGCAAAAGCGTCGATGTCGTCGCGATGGGTGGCGAGGAAAGCGCGGTGTTGTTCGATGTCGAAAGAGGTCATTTCGATGTCGATGTCGAAACCGCCTCGCGGGAACGCCTTCCGCATGGCTCTGAGTTCGGCGGCGTCGACCTCGTAGAAGCGGATGCGGTCGAAGGGGCGCAGCAGCCAGTGCTTGTCGAACGCCCGGCCGCGCCGGTGCCGATTCCACACCTGTACGGTGCGGCCAACGAACTGGTAGCCGCCCGGGCCCTCCATGCCGTAGATGCACAAGTACGCGCCGCCGATGCCGACGGAGTTCTCGGCCGTCCATGTGCGCGCCGGGTTGTACTTGGTGGTCACCAAGCGGTGGCGTGGGTCGAGCGGCGTGGCAACGGGCGCGCCGAGGTAGACGTCGCCCAAGCCCATCACGAGATAATCGGCGTTGAAGACGATCTCTTTGACCGCTTGCCGGTCCGCCAGGCCGTTGATGCGGCGGATGAACTCGATGTTGTCCGGGCACCACGGCGCGTCGGCGCGCACGCTGGCCGTGTAGCGCTCGATGGCTTCCCGGCAGGCGTCGTCGTCCCAGGAGAGGGGCAGGCGGGCGATGCGCGAATCCACCCTAGCGGTCGCGCCCGCACGAGCGGATTCGAGCAGCGGCACGAGGCGGCTTGCGAAGCTGGCGCCGGAGAAACGTGCCGAGTCGTAGCGGATCAGCAGCGAGCGGATGCCTGGGGTCGTCTCCACCACGCCGTCAAAGTGTTCGTCCTCAATGGCGGCTTGGAAGGCATGCACGCGCAGGCGCAGTTCGAGGTCCAAGGTGTTCGGCCCGAACTCCACCAGCAGCGCTTCGTCGCCGGCGCGCCGCACGCGCACGTCTTCATGTTCCAGAACGATGGAACGTTCGATGTGATGTCTTGCGGCCACGGGTTGGATTCGCACGGGCGTGCGCGCCGCGATGGCCGCGTTCTGACTGCGAAGCAGCCGACGCGCTTCGGCCTCCGTAACAGCCCGCACGCGCAGCTTGTCGCCGGCGGCGAGCTGGCCGAGCTTCCAGCGATCCGCTTCGATCACCACGGACGGGCATACGAAGCCGCCTAGGCTCGGCCCGTCCGGGCCCAGCACAACGGGCATGTCGCCGGTAAAGTCGATCGCGCCGAAGGCGTAGGCGTTGTCGTGGATGTTGGAGGGATGCAGCCCGGCGTCGCCGCCATCGCTGCGCGACCAGGCCGGGCGCGGGCCGATCAAACGCACGCCGGTGCGGTCGGAGTGGTAATGCACGGTCCACTCGGCTTCGAGGAAGGCGCGGATGTCGTCGCTGGTGAGGAACTCGTCCGTGCAGTGCGGCCCCATCGTCACGCGCAACTCGAGTCGGCCGGCCCAATCCGGCCTTGGCGCGGGCGGTTCGGCAACCCTCATGCCGGCTGCCAAGAGCGGTAGAACGTCGCCCACGGCCAACGCGCGACCGTTCATGCCGCCGATGCCGCCCAAGGTGAACGTGGCCGAAGAACCCATCACGCACGGCACGTCGAGCCCGCCGGCGACGAGCAGATAAGCGCGAACGCCTCGCGTCACCCTGCCGATGACAAGTACATCGCCCGGCGATATATCGAACGGTTGCCAGCAGGCGCCGGTGTTGAGTTCGCAGAAGCCCGCCACGCACACGGTTGTCGCGCTGCGAAAGCGCAACGTTGGGCCTTGCACCGTGATTTCCAAACCCGTCGCGCCTTCGGCGTTGCCAAGCAGCCGGTTGCCGAAGCGAAACGAGAAATCGTCCATCGGCCCGGACGGCGGCACGCCCACCGGCCAATAGCCCTGCCGACCCGGCCAAGACTGCACGGTGGTGTGAACGCCAGCTGCCAATACCTCGAACGCGCGCGGCTGGTAGTCGAGAGTCGCCAAGGTGCCGGTGTCGTGGCGCGCGTCTGCAAACGGCGCGGAAGCCAGCGCTTGCCGCAAGTAGTCGCGGTTGGTTTGCACGCCGAACGCAACCGTCTCGCGCAAGGCGTCGACGAGGCCGCGCCGGGCCAGGTCGCGGCTTGCCGCGTGTGCCATCACTTTGGCGACGAGGGAATCGTAGAGCGGCGGAATCTCCGTGCCGGAGCGCAGCCACGTATCCACGCGAACGCCCTCCCGAGCCGGGAACGAGACCACGGAGGCGGTGCCGGGCGAAGGGCGAAAGCCCTGGTGCGGGTCTTCGGCGCACAGCCTTGCTTGCATGGCGCAGCCGTTGGCTTCGAGATTGGCGGTGAGCTCGTCCAACGGCGGCAGTTCGCCGGCGGCCAGCTCGACCATCCAGCGCACCAAGTCCACATCGAACACGAGCTCGGTGACGCCGTGCTCCACCTGCAAGCGAGTGTTCACTTCCAGGAAATACGCGGCTGTACGGTCGGGATCGTAAAGAAACTCCACCGTGCCGGCGCTGCGGTAGGCCACCTGTTCCAGCAGCGCCTTGGCGTCCGCGTGCATTCGCGTACGAACCGCGTCGGCCAGGTTCGGCGCCGGGCATTCCTCCACTACTTTCTGATGGCGGCGTTGCAGCGAGCAATCTCGATCGCCCAACACCGCCACGCCGCCAGCGCCGTCGCCGAACGCCTGCACTTCCACATGTCGAGGCGCGGCGACGCAGCGTTCCACGAACAACCGGGCGTCGCCGAACTGCGCGTTGGCCAAGCGCCGCACCGTGGCGAAGCTACGGCCAAGTTCTTGTTCGTCGTTGCAGCGCGACATGCCGATGCCGCCGCCCCCGGCGGAGCTCTTCAGCATCACGGGATAGCCGATCCGCTCCGCCCAAGCGTGCGCTTCGTCGACATCGGCCAGCACGCCGCTGCCGGGCAGCAGCGCGAGGCCAGCGGATTCGGCCAACTGGCGCGCCTCGTGCTTGAGGCCGAACGAGCGGATGTGGGCCGGTCGCGGGCCGATGAAGACGACGCCGCGGTCTTCCAACGCCTGCGCGAAGGCGGAGTTCTCGCTTAGGAAACCGTAGCCGGGATGTACCGCTTCGGCACCGGTTCGGCGCACGGCGCCCAACAGTTTGGCTTGATCCAAGTAGTTTTCCGCAACGCCGCCCTCGCCCAGCGACACCGCCTCCCGCGCCGCTTCCACATGCAGCGCGTCGCGATCCGCTTCCGAGTACACGGCAACGCTGCCGACGCCGAGCGCGTCCAGCGTCCGGCAGATGCGCACCGCAATCTCGCCGCGATTGGCGATGAGCACCTTCTCGAACATAGCCGAATGGCGCTAGAGCCTGTCCGCCGGTGTCCAAACGGCGAGTTCGATGGGCGTTGGGTTGTAGCCGTTGCAGGGATTGTTGAGTTGGGGGCAGTTGGAAATGAGCACCAATACGTCCATCTTCGCTTCGAGTTCCACGTATTTGCCCGGTGCGCTGATGCCGTCCTCGAAGGTGAGGCCGCCTTCGGGCGTTACCGGCACGTTCATGAAGAAGTTGATGTTGTGCGTGATGTCGCGCTTGGTGAGGCCCCACTCTTCGTGGGTATTCACGGCCAGCAGCCAGCTATCACGACACGAGTGCATGAACTTCTTCTCCAAGGCGTAGCGCACCGTGTTGCTCTCGCCGGCGCAGGCGCCGCCGAGGGTGTCGTGCCGTCCGCAAATGTCCGCGACGATGGCGAGCAAGGCATTGCCTTCGTCGGACAGCAACGTGGTGCCGGCGGTGAGATAGAGGTTGCCTTGGGCACGGATGGTGTCCGTGGCGCTGTAGCGCTCGCACGGGTTTCTGGCGTTGAAGAACAACGTGTCTACGGCTTGATTGCCCTTCAAGTCCGTGATGCGCAGCACGTCTCCCTTGGCGACTTCGCCCAGCCAGTAATCGCCGGCTGGAACTACCTCGGTCCAACCGGCATCGGCGGTGTTCAGGCTGCTCTCTTGCAGCATCGTTGCCTCCGTTCTAGGTTCCGAGCGCGTACAAATAGTTGTTCATGAAGCCGCGGCCGTTCTCGGGCCTCGACAGCCGGCAGGCGTCGTCCTCGGCGACCGGGCCGGCAGGGATGAGCTGATAGCCGATGGGCCGGCGCGGGTATTCGGCGGCAGAGTTGAGCGGATGCGGACACGTGTGCAGCACGACGAGCGTCGGCATCTCGAAACGCAGGGTTACGGAGCTGCCGGCCGGCGAATGGTCTTCACGGTAGGCGAGGCTGCCATCGGCACCCGCATCCACCCGCGAGAACCAGTTCACGTTGGCGGCGAAATCGCGCCGGCCCAAACCGTATTTGCCGAGTTCCACCAAGAAGCTGTCGCGGCCATTGCGGTGATAGTCGTTGTGCGCTTCTTGGTAGGAGAGCGCGCCCCACTTGCGCTTCACCAGCGCCGCATTGCAGGTGCCGCCGGCGGCGTCGTGCCAGCCCAAGTCGTCGGCGACGATGGAGCAGAAGATGCGTCCCATGTCGGAATACAGGCAGTGGCCGGCGGTGAGCCGAAAAGTGTGCTGGCACTTCAGCGTGTCCGGCAGGTTGAGGCGTTCCAGCGGATTGTGCGGGTTGTAGGCCAGCATTGCGGCGTTGCCTCCGCCTTCGGCGTCCACCAAGCGCAACTGCACGCCGGCGTTAACGATGAAGGACCAGTGGCTGCCGCCCGGCAGCACGTCTTCGTACAGAACATCGTTATCGATCATCGTGTTTCCTTGGCAAGTGGGTTGAATCCGCAAGCGCCTGAGCGGCTGCGTTCGCTTGGCGGTCGTTTGCAACGGGTAGATCGAAGGTGATCGTGGCACCGTAGAAATCCGGCTCGTGCGGGTCCACACGCGGTTTATCGAATACCAGCAGGCGTGTGCCCAGCTTGAACCCTTCTGAGATGTCGTGCGTCACCATGAACACGGTGAGCGCCAATTCCTCATGCAGACGGCTCACGAGCTCATGCATATCTGCACGAATGCCGGGATCCAGCGCACCAAACGGTTCATCGAGCAACAGAATGCGTGGCGCGGTGACGAGGGTTTGCGCCAGCGCCAAGCGCTGCTGCATGCCGCCGGACAACTGCGACGCGTAGGCGCCGGCAGACGACAACAACCCAACACGATCCAGCATCCGTTCGGCTTGTTCGACGTTGCGCGCCCGCTTGGCGCCGAACGTGCGCCCCAAGAGACGCGAACTGCGCAACTCCAAGCCCAGCAACACATTGCCAAGCGCGGTGAGATGGGGGAACACCGAATAGCGCTGGAAGACCACGCCACGATTGGCGTCCGGTTCAGCCGCGAGCGGCTCGCCAGCTAATTCGATCGCGCCCTGACAGGGTGTGGTCTCGCCGAGCAACAATCGCAAGAACGTGGTTTTGCCACAGCCGGAAGCGCCGACGATGGTGACGAACTCGCGTTCTTGCACTTCCAAACGGATGTTCTCGAGTACGACTTTCTCGGCACCACGCGCACCAACCACTGGGTAGCGTTTCCACACGTTGCGCACCTTGATGAACGACACGATTACGCTCCGCGCCCTGTTAAGTGCGTCGTACGAAACGAATGGACATGACGGCTCCTCACGGTGGCACGGGAGACACTGCTCTCCCGGGCTTTTGTCCCTCCGTGCAACCTCGCCTGACAGGCTCGGCCGAAAGCTCTCGGACCAGGCGCTCCACTGCTGTGGAGCCGGAACCCTAGCTTTCCTTAGTCCAGTTCGAGCGGTGCTCTCCCTTTAGAAAAGGGGTTGAAGCAAGGTGCGTGCCAATCGAGCGGGGAGCGCGGTGCGGCGCACAGTGCGCTCAGTGCGCTCAGTTTGGCGACGAAGATGGCGCAGCGTGGTGCGCGCGGCGCGCTCAAGTGGTGCAAACGGTCGTTTGCTCTGAGATTACTACCGACTCATCTTGCGGCCCCCACCAAAACACGGAATCTCTAACAGGCTCGCGGTGCGCGACGCGCTTGACCCTCGCCTGATCCCGAGGCCGCCACCGCCCGTCGCCTCCACGGGATGCGCTGGCGTGACTCGGCGGGCTTCGCGGGAACATGCGCGTTGCCGCTGCGTTGTTCGCGGCGCTCACGCTGGCGCACGGCGGCAGCTTGGACTCGGAAGGCGGCCACACGGAAGACGGCGCAGCGGGCTTTCGTGCGACCGGGAGAGCGAGTTCTTTGGCGTCCTCGATTGCTCGCCGGGCGTCGCGGCCCAACAGACCTCTGGCGATCCAGCCGGCTGTCGCGCCGACGACCAGCCCGCGGCCACTCCCGCGATCGGCTCCATTTCGCGCCCTCGTTTTCGTCTGGTACCACATCAACATACGGGGATCGGACGGGCGGCCAAACCACCCTGGAAGGGCTGTTTTATGTCATAATTTCAAACTGAGTCATTACTAGCTGGGCCATAGTGAACGCCATCGGCCACGAACTCCACACCATCGGCCTCCGTCGTGGACTACTCGACGCAGTGCCCATCGTGCGTCGCCGAGCACTCGTCCCGAGAGAAGCTACCCAGCTCGCTGCTACTTCTTGCCGCCACGCGACCATAACGCGCACCGACCAAAGCCGAGCTTACGTCGTCGAGCGTCATGGTTCTTGATCTCTTCTCAAGACGCCAGAAAAGGCTGCGCGGCGAGGTCCCGGACACCTACTCGTACGATGAACTGTCTCAGAAGCTACGCACTCAGATCGTACATGCGTTGAAAGACCTTTTCGATGTCTGCATCGAACGTGAATGGGACGTGCCCGGGGACGTCGTCCATGCGCTGCGTAGGGAGTACGGCGTATTCAACCTCGGCAGTAGACATGGTGTTACTAGCCGAGGAGAGTTGGCAATGTTTGTTGTAGAAGAGCCGGATGTGGAAAAAGTGCTCGACGCTATTGATTTGTCTATCCGTTTTTTTAGCGTCAGGTCCAAACCTTACCATTACGACTATATTGGAGACAAACTGATTCCAGAACTTAACGCCAGATTTCAAGAGGACGGCTTTGGATACCGCATAGAACATAACAGCGTGACCGAAGACATGACGAGAGTCATTCGAGTAGACTCCGAGTGGATTCACGCAGAGATCGTCAAACCCGCGCTCGTCATCCTATCTCAGCGCGGCTATGAAGGAGCACGCGATGAGTTTCTTAAGGCTCACGAGCGCTACCGTCATGGTGATTACAAGGCGGCCGTCGTAGACTGCAACAAGGCGTTCGAGAGCGTTATGAAATCAATCTGTGATGCGGAAGAATGGAAGTACGACCGCGGCAACTCCAAAGACCTCATTGAGGCGTGTCTAAACGGTGGGATATTTCTGAACCTGCAACAGAGCCAGCTAGCGAGCTTGCGTACCCTGCTCGAAAGTGGATTACCTACCATTAGGAATAGGATGGCTGGACACGGCCAAGGGGTCACCCCGACGTCAATGCCTCGGCACTTGGCCGCGTATGCACTGCATATGGCGGCATCGACGATCGTATTCCTGGCGGAAGCACACGAGGAGATGAGGAAGAACTGAAGCTCGCCTGCTCAAGTTAGTCATGAAGCCAAGCAGCGGATACGATCATCACCGCGCCGCATCGATCAGTGCGCTGGCCTCATGGCTCCGGGCGGCGCCGGGAGGCACAGCGCTAGTCGAACTCGCACGAACGGACGCGACATCGCGCGGAGCGGCATCACGGGGCTCGCCCGTCTCGCCCGTCCAATTGGGTATCCACGCCGCGACTAATTGATAGAATTGATCTTTATAGGTCATGTCAGACTCCGTACCAAGGAAAGAGCGCCCGATTCAACCGCTTCAAGCCGTAATCCAGCAGGAACGCCAACAGCGTGATCCACGCAACGTAGGGCAGGATCACGTCCATCGCCAGATAGCGCCGCACTAGGAAGATGCGGTAGCCCAGGCCGTCCGTCGAGGCGATGGCCTCCGCTGCAATCAAGAACAACCACGCAGCACCCAGCGAAAGCCGCACGCCGTCGAGAAGGCGCGGCAGCACTTGTGGCAGAACCACGCGGCTGGCGATTTGCCAACTCGAAGCATCGAGCGTCTGCGCTTTCACTAGCTGTTCCCGAGGCAGCTCCCGCACGCGCTGTTCGACGTCCCGCATCAGGAACGGCGCGGTGCCGAGCACGATCAGCATCACTTTGGCGAGTTCGCCGATGCCGAATGCGATGAATAGGATCGGCAGGATAGCGAGCGGCGGGATCATCGAGAGCGCCCGCACCCAGGGCGACCCGAACGCGCCGAACCACGGCAGGAGGCCGTTCAACACGCCGATCCCCAAACCGATGGCGGCAGCGGCTAGGACGCCAATAGAGAGGCGGCGCAAACTCGACCCCGTGTCGTTCCAGAACAGATATTCGCCACTGCGCCGGTCCGGCTCGAACGCCACCCGCTCGACAGCGTCCACGATGCTGGACATGCTCGGCAGCAGCTTGTCGTTGGGGTTCTCGGCAAGGCGCGCATTCGAGGCCAGCGCGTAAACCAAGAGGGCCAGCGCGAACGGCAGCACCGCGGCGATCGGGCCTAGGCGCCCGGGCTGGCGGTTGACCGCTCGCATCGTCTACGTGCCTGCGGCAGTTACAGCGCGCCGTCGGCCGCCATCTGCATGTAGGTGTCGTCGAAGCGGAGCTTGACGTTGTCTTCGGCACCCAGAACCTGGCCGCCTGGCAGGGCGATGCCGACGAAGCCGGCATCCGCTGCTCCTTCGCCGAGCAGGCCGTGCTCGAAGGAGAACGACGTGACATTCGACATCGTCTCGCTGAGCGCCGGGGAGCGCACGAAGTCCACCGCCGGCTGAGGCGTGTAGAACATCTGCGTAGCGGCGAGCTGGGCGTTGTAGCCGGCCAAGTCGGTGCCGGATGCCTCGGCCATGTGGGCCTTCGCGGCATCTCCAGCCGCGCCGGCGGCCGACATCACCGCCATGGTCTCGTACCAAGCACCAACGAGGGCCTTGCCGAAGCGCGGATCTTCCATCGCCTCCGTGCTCACCACCAGCATGTCGATGATCTCGCCGGGAATCATCGAAGAATCGAACACCGGGCTCACATCCGGCATCGCCTGCACTTCAGCCAAGAGCGGATTCCAGGTAACTACGGCCGTTACGTCGTCGGTGGCGAAGGCGGCCACTATGTCGGCATCAGAGGTATTCACCACCGTCAGGTCGCGCTCGGCCAGATCCACCGTGGCGAGTGCGCGCGCCAGCATGTAGTGCGAAACGGAGAGCTCAACCAGATTCACGTTCTGGCCCTTGATGTCGGCCAGCGTCTTGCTGGCCCCTTTCAGCACGATGCCGTCGTTGCCGTTGGAGAAGTCGCCGACGATTAGCGCCGTTGAGTCGCGCCCGCCAGCGGCGGGTATGGTCAGCGCGTCCATGTTGGTCATCGTGCAGCCATCGAAGGCGCCGACGGTGTACTGGTTGATGGACTCGATGTAGTCGTTGAATTGCACCACCTCGATGGTGATGCCGTATTTCTTCGCCCACTTCTCCACGATGCCGGACTGCGCGGCGTAATCCCAAGGCATCCAGCCGACGTAGATGCTCCAGGCGATTTTGTAGTCGTCCTTGGCGAACGCGGAGAACGAGGCGAGCGCGAGCAGGAAAACGGCAATGGTTGCGGAAACGCGCCGAACGAAGCGATTGAACATGATGGCCTCCTGACTTAGTGACAAGGAGGCACTGCTCTGCCGGGCTGAACGCTCCGTGCAAGCTCGCCGTAGGTCGGGCGAGGCTCGCGGGCCACGCGCTTCCGCCAATACGGAACCGGCACCTCGGCTTCGTTCGTCCCGTTCGAGCGTTGCTCTCCGTTTGGGCGAAATGCAAGCAATGTGCGTGCCAACGAAGGGCGAGTGCGCCTTAAAGGGTCTGGCGACCTCGCTTCTCGCGTAGGCGTGACACACCACCGTGCTTTTCGCGCACCGACATGGTGCATGGAACCGTTTGGATACGTTGGGTAGGTTCCACCGGGCCACCTGCGTCCACCGGCGTGACACGGCTGCCTCGCTGGGGCGGAATATGCCAAAAAACGCTAAATCACCCTCCAATCCGTCACTAAATCACCCTCTATTTTTCCGCTAAATCACCCTCTCAAAAATCGCTGAATATCCCTCTGGGCGTTGCAATCCTAGGTCGGACCGCGCTACTTTAGGGGAATGGCCCCGCAACGTTCCACCTATCGTCCGCGTATCGTGGACGCCGAACTCGCTGATCTGCTGGATGCGTCCGGCGCCGTCCTCGTAGAAGGCGCGCGGGCGGTCGGCAAGACGGCGACAGCGATGCAAGCCAGCGCCAGCCACCTGTTTTTCGACATCGACCTCAACGCGCAACGGATGACGAGCATCGATCCGGCGGCCATCCTGACAGGGGAGGTGCCTCGATTGCTCGACGAGTGGCAGTTGGCACCGGACATCTGGAACCACGTTCGTCGCAGCGTGGACGAGCGCTCGGCAAGCGGACAGTTCATCTTGACCGGTTCGGCGGTGCCGGCGGACGACATCACCCGCCACACCGGCGCTGGCCGTTTCACCCAGCTGCGGATGCGGCCGATGTCGCTCTTCGAGGCCGGCCACTCCACGGGCAGCATCTCGCTGCGCGGCCTGCTTGATGGTGAACCGCAACAGGGCCGCACAGCGCCGCTCCCCATTGCCCAGTTGGCCGAGCGCGTTGCCGTCGGGGGCTGGCCGGCCCACCTCGGCCGCGCGGCGACACCGGCCTTGCGCGTGAATCGCGGCTATTTGGACGACATCCGGCGCACCGACATCTCGCGCCTCGACGGCAAGTCGCGGGACCCTGTGCGGGTTGGCCGGCTCCTGCAATCCTTGGCGCGCAACGTCGGCACGCCAGTCTCGATGGCAAGGCTCGCGGCCGATGTTGGCGGCGACGGCACCGCGATGAAGGCGGATACGGCAGCGGAATACCTGGACGCGCTCGAACGGCTGATGGTGGTGGAGCATCAGCCCGCTTGGCGTCCCCACCTGCGTTCGCGCGCCACACTGCGTTCAACCCCCGTGCGCCACTTCGTCGATCCCTCGTTGGCGGTCGCCGCTCTGGGCGCGTCGCCGGCGGCACTCGCGGCCGACCTTGAGTTCTTCGGCTTCCTGTTCGAATCCATGGTGATCCGCGATTTGCGCGTCTACGCGCAAGCCTCGGACGCGGAGGTGTTCCACTATCGAGAGAAGGACGGCCTGGAGGTAGACGCGATCGTCACCACCACAGACGGCCGCTGGGCCGCCTTCGAGATAAAGCTGGGCGACCGCTGGGTGGCCGACGGCATGAGGAATCTGCGCCGCTTGACGAAGCGAATGGAGAAGAGCGACCACGGCCCACCTGCCGCCTTGGCCGTGATTCTTCCAAGCGGATACGGCCATGTCGGCGGCGCCGCGGACGTCGGCGTGATTCCTGTTTGCGCCCTAGGCCCGTGAGCGCTTGCGCCGGGCTAGCAGATTGGGCACTGTGCCAGCCCGGACCGCCAAGGCGGAGATCGCGTAGGCATAACGCACGTCACCGCTGCCAGCTCTAGCTGCGCGAGCAGCAGGAGCAGCAGGCCGCCTACCTACAACATGCGTCCATCAAGGCGGCCATCTCGCTCAAGAAAGCCGGGTCGTAGTCTTCATCCACGTGGTTGTTGTTCCACAGACCGGATGCCCGCACCCGTGCTCGATCGCTGTGCGCCCCAAGCCAGTTGGCGGAGGGATGGTCGGCGGCGGGCGGCACGGCGTGGCTGAGGAGCGCGATGGCGTTGCGTTCGATGCGACCGCGAGCGCTCTCGGCGTTTGCCGCGTCCGGCACTTTCAACCACAGGAAAGGCATCTGGCCGATGTAGGCGCTGACGCGCCGTTCCAAATCCGCTTCCGCCGCCTTCACTGCGGTACTGGACCCGAGCCCCAGCCGGCGGGCGGCCTTGCCCGGGTCGCCACAGACTCCCCACGAGCGTGGCAGCGGACAATCGCCGCGTCGGGCAAGCGCTATGCCGACGAGCAAGCGAAAGATGGAACCGCGATGGTTGCCGCCGCCGCTGCTGGCGCTGCCGCGATGCTGCGACAGCCGGTTCCAAAGCGTGGTGCCGGAACCGGCTTTCAACGCGTGCGTACCAACGCGCACAACTCGATCGCCGACTCCCGAAAGACTGCGCGATTCGCCGGGTTCGAAGAAGAAGTACACGCCCCGCTGCGGCCAATCCATGCGCCCGTCGCAGTCCGCCAGCCGGCGAGAGCCGCTCAAACCAGCATCTAACCGTTGGAGCAACTGGTAGAAGCGAACCGTGTCGGCGATTCGATCGGAGGACGGTTCCGTGCTCACGATGTTGCTCTGGTGAGCCAAGCCAACTGCTTGCCGATGGGCAGTCCCCGCATGGGCACATGTACGTTGATGCCGCGGTCGGACAACTTCGGCGCTAAGAACTCTCGGTATCTGGTTCCCGCGAGGAAGACGACGGACTGCACTCTTGACAAATGCGGCTCAAGCGACTCCAGCACCTTCCTAGCCCAGTCGCGCCGCTCCACCACGCCCATCGTGTTCAGCGTCTTTTCGTAGGGTGCAATCTCCTGCTCCGGATCCACCAAGCCATGCTCCGCGGAGAGGATGAACCAAGGCCAGCCTTGGACCTCGACGAGGCGACGCGCCTTCTGAAACAACGCCGACGTATAGAGGTCTTGGGCCAGTGCCGGATGACAGCGCTTCTTGGCAACGCAGGACACCAAGCACAAGTCCGCCGCCGGCAAGGCAATCGAGCCGGTGGCAGACGCATCAAGGCGATTTGTGCAACCGCCCACAAGTCTTGCCGAGAGACGCCAATCGTCCCGTCACATGCTGTCGAATGCGGTCTGCCAGAGACATCACCACTGCACCCCAAGAGCCAAGCGGAGCGGCCCTCTTTCCCGCCGGAGGCCGCGGGGCCGCGCCCCTACGCCGCGTCCGCCTCCTCCGCCGCCCGGCGCGCCCCGGCCATGCGTTTTTTCACCTCTGGGCTGCCGTATTTGGCCATCCGCGAATAGTCCGGGCCGTTTTCGTCCCAGCCCATCTGATCGTCGGCGCCGACAAGCCTCGCGAACTCCGGGGGATTGCGATCCAGCATTTCCCGGGTCACGCGCCACTGGTAGTTCTCTTGGTTCTTCAGACGCCGGTGGCAGTGGTAGCTGGTGACGTTCAGCCGCAGTCCGTCGGTTTTCTTCTCGAAGGCGCCGTGCCAAGTGTTGCCGTGCCAAACGATCAGCGAGCCGCTTTCGGCTTCCACCGGCACCGCGGACTTCTCGCCTTCGCCCCGGCGCGGCTGGCGGCACCAAGTGTGGCTGCCCGGCACCATGGCGATGGCGCCGTTGTCCAGCGTGTAGTCGGTGAGGCAATAGGCCGCGTTGGCGACATCCGAGCAGGCCGGCAGGCGGCCGTCGCGATCCGGCGGGCAGTCGCTGTGCAGGCCCAGCGTCTCGCGCTTGCCCTTCCATTTCACGAACGACGTGAGGCTGGACACCTGCTGTTGGCCGCGCAGCAAGTAGTCGATCAGCGTGTAGAGCGTGGGGTTCAGCACCCATTCCTCGAAGACCCGATCGGCCATCAGCAGGTAGAACAGCAGGAACTGCCCTTCCGTCTGCGGCTGCGCCTTGTAATGGCCGAACTCGCCGTTGCGATCCAGTCGGAACTCCACGCCGGTGCGTTCCCGGCAAATGCGCAGCACGGTCTCCCGCAGCCGCTCGAAGAAGGCGCGATCCGCCACCTGCTCCGGCGGCACCACGGTGAAGCCATACGAATCGAGCTCGAAGACGTGCTTCTCCAAACCAAGCTCGCGGATGCGCTTGAACGTGCCGTTGAACGCTTCGGTGCTCTTGAACTCGCCGAATCGCATTGCCCACCCCTCCCGTTGGTTTCGTGCCGCGTAGCCAAGATGTTACGCCAAACGGCCAGCTGCGGGCCGTGCCGCTACGTCAGAACAACTCGCCTTGGCCGCGGCGAAACAGATCCGTGCGCAGCGCGGCCCGCTCCGGCGATTGCGCCAAGCCGTGTTTCTTGCGGGCGATGGCGAAGCGTTTGGCGACCAGCTCCGCGTAGACGCCCTGCCCGCGCATCCGCACGCCCCATGCGGATTCGTACGGCTTGCCGCCGCGCAGATCACGCACCCGATTCATCACATGCTCGGCCTTGCCCGGATAGTGCGTGGCCAGCCACTCCTCGAAGAGCGCTTTCACCTCGAAAGGCAGCCGCAGCATCACATAGCCGACGAATTGGGCGCCCTCGGCAGCCGAACGGGCCACCACCGCTTCGACCTCGCTGTCGTTTATCACCGGAATCACCGGCGCGAACATCACTCCCACCGGCACCTTGGCGGCCACCAGCTCGCGCACCATCCGCAGGCGCGCCGTCGGCGAGGCCGTGCGCGGTTCCAATTTCGTCTTCAGTTCGTTGTCCAACGTGGTGATGCTGACGGCCACCGTGACCAGCCCGTGCGCGGCCAGTTCGGCGAGCAGATCCAAATCGCGCAGGATCAACGCGCCTTTGGTGACGATGGAAACCGGATGGCGGTAGTCCAGCAGCGTTTCCAGCACTTGGCGGGTGACGCGCAGCCGCTTCTCGCCGGGCTGGTACGGATCCGTGTTGGTGCCGATCGCGAGGGTTCGACACTGGTACCCCGGCCGCTCGAACGCCTCCTTCAGCCGCGCCGCCGGATCCGTCTTGTAGAAGATCTTCGTCTCGAAATCGAGGCCGGGCGACAGATCGAGAAAGGCGTGCGTGGGTCTTGCGTAGCAGTACACGCAGCCGTGCTCGCAACCCTTGTACGGGTTCACGGACTGCTCGAACGGCACGTCCGGCGACTGGTTGGTGGCAATGATGTTGCGCGTTCGATCCGGCGTGAACGAGGTGCGCGGCGCCGGGTCTGGAAAGTCGTCCTCCGGCGCGGCCCAACCGTCGTCCACGGCCACGCTCGTCGTCTTCTCGAACCGGCCGGGCGGATTGGACACCGCGCCACGGCCTTTGCGCACTCGCCTCTCGTTCATAGCGGCCACTTGGGATCGGGTTCGCGGGCAACCGGCGAAGTCACGCTAGCTGACTCTTTATACAGGTGTCAAGGCCGGGTGGCGACTGTTGGGCTATATTAGGCGGCGATCTGGCGACGGAGCCCCTGTGCAACTGCGTTGGTCGCACGCTTTCGTGCAAGTGGAAGACTTGGCCGCAATGCTAGGCTTCTACACCGAAGTGCTCGGTTTCGAGGTGACCGACCGCGGGGAGGTGGGCGGTCGGCCCGTCGCGTTTCTGAGCCAAGTGGATACCGAACACCATCAGTTGGCGTTCTCGCAGGGCGAGAAAACCCCGGCGGCCGGGCGCGTCGGGCACTTCGCGTTCCGCGTTGATTCGCTGGTGGACGTGAAAGCGCTGCATGCGCGGCTGCGTCAAGACGAGCGCGTGGCGGCGGTGCGGGCCGTGACCCACGGCAACGCGTGGTCTTTGTACTTCGCGGATCCCGAGGGCAACGGCATTGAGGTGTTCGCCGATTCGCCTTGGCATGTGGCGCAACCGCAAGGAGGCGCGTGGGACCCCGCGGCGAGCGACGCGGCCATTCGCGCCGCCACCCGCGCCGAGTTCGCCCAAGCCAACGGGTTCCGCCCCATCGAGAGCTACCGCGCCGAGCGCGAGAAGCGGCTGGCGCGGCGCGAAGCCGCAAAGAGGGAGCAATCGCCATGAGCGAAAACAAGTTCAACCGCGCCGAGGAGGATTTCGGCAACGTGCTCAACATGGAGCACATCAACCTCACCGTGCCGGATCAACAGCTTGCGGCGCTGTTCTACGTCACCGGATTGGGATTCACGCGGGATCCGTTCATAGACTTCGGCACCTTCAACATGTGGATCAACGTGGGCGAGCAGCAGTTCCACCTGCCGAAACGCGACGCGCAGCGCTTCCGCGGGCACATCGGCGTGGTGGTGCCGGATCTCGAAGGCTTGAAACGGCGCCTCGATTTCATCGACCGGCCCATGCGGGGCACCGAGTTCGCCCGCGAGGAAAAGGACGACCACATCGCGCTGGCGTGCCCGTGGGGGAACGACATTCGCGCTTACGGGCCGAGTTTCGGCACGAGTCTGGGCATCCCGTTCGCGCAAATCGACACGCCGCCCGGCACCGCCGACGGCATCGCCCGCTTCTACAACGAGGTCATGGACACGCCGGCGCGGGTGGTGAAGAACGGCGGCGTGCGAGCGGACGTGAGCATGGGCGCCAACCAGCGGCTCGTCTTCCGCGAGACGGACGCGGAAATCCCGCCCTACGATGGCCACCACCTCGCCGTCTACATCGCCAACTTCTCCGGCCCGCACGCCAAGCTCGCCGAGCGGGGCCTCATCAGCGAGGAATCCGACCAGCACCAGTATCGCTTTCAGACCATCGCGGACCCCGACACGGGCGAGACGCTCACCGAGATCGAGCACGAGGTGCGCAGCCTCCGCCACCCGATGTTCAAACGCCACCTGGTGAACCGCAATCCGGCGCAGAGTTTCATGAACTACCGCCACGGGCACGACGCCTTCGTGCCTTAGCGCGCCAAGCACATGTCGGCGGCGGGCCGCCGCCGACAGCCGCGCAGGAACCGATCCGTTGCGAGAACCGTACTACTTGCCTATTGGCGACGAGGTCGCCGAGTTCGAGGCCGCCTACGCCGCCCGCTTGCCGGTGCTGCTGAAAGGCCCTACCGGATGCGGCAAGACGCGCTTCATCGAGCATATGACGTGGCGGCTGTTCGGCGGCGATGTGGACGGCGGCTTGGTGACCGTCTCCTGCCACGAGGATCTCACCGCGACGGATCTGGTTGGCCGCTTTCTGCTGAAGGGCGACGAGACGGTGTGGCAGGACGGGCCGCTCGCCCGCGCCGTGCGCCAAGGGCGGCTGTGTTATCTGGACGAGATAGTGGAGGCCCGCAAGGACACCACCGTGCTGATCCACTCGCTCACCGACCACCGCCGGGCGCTGCCCATCGACAAGACCGGCGAGCTGGTGGCCGCGCACGAGAAATTCCTGCTCGTGATCTCCTACAACCCCGGCTACCAAAGTCTGCTCAAGGATTTGAAGACCAGCACCCGGCAGCGTTTCGTGAGCCTCACCTTCGACTACCCGGAGCGGGATCGCGAAGCGGCCATCATCGCCCGGGAAGGCGGTGTGGAGGCGGCTGCCGCCAGCCGCCTCGCGCTGCTCGGCGCCAAAACGCGCAACCTGCGCGAACAAGGCTTTCAGGAAGGCGTCAGCACGCGGCTGCTCATCTACGCCGCGGCGCTGATCCGCGGCGGCATCGAACCGCGCCGGGCGTGCGACATCGCCATCGTGCAAGCGGTGTCGGACGACGCGAGCGTGCAGCAAGCCATCGCCGGCATCTGCGACCTCGTCTGGCCTTGAACGCTTGACCCGCCTCGTCGACGTCGACCGCGTCCTCGCGCTGTTCGCCGAGGGCATCGCCGGCCGGCCGTATCACGTCAAGTCCGTCGCCGAGTTGCCGATGGCCGCGGCCGGGGAGCCGGTGGACGCGGCCCACGACGGGCGCAGCCTTTACCTGCCGGATGCCGTGGGGGTTTTCGCGGACGATGTTCGCAACGGCGGCGTCTACCGGGTGCTGGCGCTCGAGCGGCTCGCGTTCCGCGAGTTCGGCACCTACCGCTTCGACATGAACGTGGCGCGATCGCGTGTTCCGGCGCTGGCCGGGTGGCCGACGGGCCCATCCGACGAAGCGGACTTGGCGGTGTTCTTCGCGGGCTTCCCCCAGCCGGCCGTCGCCCGCCGGGTGTTTCGCGCCATCGAGACCGCGCGGGTTCGGGTGGCCGCCGAGGCGCGTTATCCCGGCTCGCGCCGATACCGTCGCCGGGATGCCGCGACGGATTTGGCCAAAGCGCTGGCGGACATGGCAGCGGTGCCGGCGGACCTAGCTCCGCTCGCCGCGGACGCGCTGGCGCCGGGAGCGGACGTGTACGCTTCCGCCGCCGCCACCGCGGCCTGCTGCGAGATGCTCGCGCTGACCGCGCTTGCGGACCGCGCCGAGCCGGGGCCGGGGTTGGAGCTGCTGCAACGCGAGGCCCGTCTTGAGGACTGGGACGAGGAGGTGGCGAAGCTCGACGGCCGCATCGCCGTCTTGGAGTTCGCCGCCGAAGCCGGCGAGGTGGAAGTGGCCAACGGCGAAGCAGCCGACGGCCAGCTCCGCGAGACGGACGCCGAGCTGGCCACTCTCGTCGCCGAGCGCGACCGGAAAGAGCGTCGCCTGGCCATGGAGCGCGCCACCTTGCGCCGGAGCCTCGGCGACGAGCGTTTCGGCGCCCGCAGCTTCCGCTACGACGAGTGGGACTACGCGAACGGCGCGTATTTGCGTGGCTGGTGCCGCGTGTTCGAGGAGCGCGCCCAAAGCGCCAGCGGCGAAGCGCTGCTGCGCGCCGTGCGCCCGCACGCCAAGGCGGTGCGCCGCCGGTTCGAGCAAGTGCGCCCGGCCGGCTACCAGCGCGTGAAGAAAACGCCGGACGGCGACGAGCTGGACCTCGACGCCATCGTGGACGCCCGCGTGGACATCCGCGCCGGCGTCTCGCCGGACGAGCGCGTCCACAGCCGCCGCGAGCGCTTGCGGCGGGATGTCGCAGCGGCCTTGTTGGTGGACCTCTCCGCGTCCACGGACGACATCGTGGAAGAGGAGGTCGCGCCCGGGCAGGACGGCGCCGCCCAAGACGTCCGCGATCCGTACTTTGACGATCCGGGTTACGACTACGCGGCGCGGATGGCCGAAGACGCCGCCAAACGCCGCGTCATCGACATCGAACGCGAGGCCGTCCTGCTCATGGCCGAGGCGCTGGAGGGCTTGGGCGACCGTTTCGCCGTGTACGGCTTTTCCGGCTACGGACGCGACTGCGTGGAGTTCACCGTCGCCAAAGAGTTCGACGATCCCATGAACCGCCACGTGGTGGACGGCATCGCCGCCATGAAACCCAAACGCTCAACGCGCATGGGGCCGGCGACTCGTCACGCCAGCGCGAAGCTCGCCGCCAGCGGCGCGGCGCTCAAGGTGCTGCTGATCATCAGCGACGGATTTCCGCAAGACCACGACTACGGCCCCAACCGCGGCGAGCACGAATACGGCGTGCAAGACACCGCCAAGGCGTTGCGCGAAGCCGAGGCCCAAGGCGTCGAGACGTTTTGCGTCACCGTGGATCGCTCCGGCCACGACTACCTGCGCCGCATGTGCCCCGCCGACCGCTACATGGTGATCGAGGAGACCGGCGATCTGCCCGAAGCCCTGCAAGTCGCCTACCGCCGTCTGACACGCATCTGAAGCGTGCAAGCGGTGCCGACGCAAGATGGCCGCGCACGGTCGCGCGCGAGCTGTTGTACTCAGGCCGCTAACGGCCAACGCGCAACGGTCCGTGTCGGGACACTGCTAGCCGGAGCTCAAGCGTCCACTTCGAGTAACCGTCCGAGCTCGGCGACAATGGCCGCTATCGCTTCGACCCTGGTGGATGCCCCGCTGCCGGGGATCCTCTCGACTCTCTGTTGCAAGCGTAGTAGCGCCGCCCTTGCTTTCGCGTCGGTAGCACCTTCTTGGAAAGTCCGCAGAAAATCCTGCCAGTAGGTCGTCTTGATGCCGCAGAGCAGCACGTCGTGGAGTTTCTGGATGTAGGCGTCCATCAAGCCTGTACGGGCTAGCCGGCCGAAGTTGCCGCCGCCGTCGGCGACAGGTCTGTCGAGAATCTGCTCGGACTTGCGCGGATACGGCGAGATGTCTTCCGGAATCCGAATGCCCGCGTCAAGGTTTGTCTTCCGCACATGTTGCCAATGGTGATTGCGGTGACGGGCAGCAGCTTTGGCAAATTCCACGAAGGGATCGAACACCACCGGCGAACCGCTTATCACGTTGTTCAGCGCCCAAGGCACGACGACTATAAGATCTTGATCCGAGCAGGCGGCTTCGGTCACTTGGAAACGCAGACTGGGCTCTCTTTCTTTCGCCAACAAATACCATCCCTTGAGCTCGATGCCGAGCAACACGTCGCCATCGGACGAGCGACGGAGCAGAACATCGGGGAAGGTCTGCGCCTGCCGCACGAAGCTGTAGAGCACGTACATGTCATTGGGGTCCCAGGTGTTGCGCATCTGATTCAGGGTCCCGACGACCTGCTCCTCTATCGTGGCACCCAGCACCGTGTTCAGCGTGTGTAGATCCGTTGCCACAATCCCGGAAATATGCGTCTCGGTGCGGAAGTACAACGGGAGGCTTGCAATGGCTTCGCGGACATCGCGGTAGAGCTGCTCGTACTCGTGGGTGGTCGTGGTCATAGCGACTTCAGCCTCTCCACCGCAGCCGCGTAGAACTCCGGGTTCGTTTCCGCTGCGCGGTAGCGGCGGCCCGACGCGTGGCAGACCACGGCGCCGGGGCACAGCCCGCCGAACGGCTCCCACACCGTGTCGCCACGGTCTGTGGACGCTCGCACGATGCGGTCGATGAACTTCAGCGGTTTCTGGCTTCCGTGCAGGCTGCGGAACTTGTACTTCATGCCCGATCGAACGCCCTGAATGCGCTCGGCACCGCTCACCTGCGGCTCGCGCCAGACGTTCGTGACGCCCATTTCACACTTGAACTTGGCGCGCAACCGCGCCCACTGGCCCTCCGTGAGCGGCGCGTTGCCGTCGGCGCTGAAGTACGGACGACCTGCAGCCGCACCTTTGGTGTTGGCGTACGCCACCAGCTTGCCGAACATCTCCGGCGGCGGGTAGTACCAGAGGTGGTCGGCCGTCAGGTACTTGCGCGTCGCCGCGTTCAACACGCCGCAGGCGTCGTTTGCCAATCGCAGAGGCAGACCGGTGCGCCGCCACTCTTGGCGCAGCCATTGCTGCATCGTGAGTTTTGCGCCGGCAACCTCGAAGCGCGCCGCCTTGACGTAGTGAACGCACACCTCCGTCACCACCGGAAACTTGCGCAGGGTGCGCGTGTTGGCGTTGCCGGCGATGTGTCCAAGCCCCTTGTCCCAGATATTGCAACAACGGTACTCCCAGCCGTGCGCCTGCAGCAGGGGGTGCACGGTCGCCCAGCCCACCTCGGTGTTCCAGAACCATAGCGTGGTGCCCGGCGTGCCATGTTCGCTCCACGTCTTGACGTGCGGTTCGTACCACTCGGCCAGCGCGTCCGGGGTGCGCCTGTCGCCGGGAAAGCCGTCCACGCCGTAGGGGCCATCGGCGATGACGCAGGTTGGCGTTGGCCACGCATGGTAGTGGGCTTCGGCCCGGCCGAAGTGGATGGCGGCCCTGCCGCGGACATACTGGCGCGGCACGCCGGACTGCGCGGCACCGTTGGCCACCCCGCCGGCGGGCCGTTTGGTGCGGGGAGGAGGAGTCTCTTGGGCGATTGATTGGACACCGGCCTTGCTCATGCCGACATGCTATCGCGTGAACAGCCGTTGGGAACGGCGACGGCCCGCTACCCAGGGCGATTGCATTTGGACATAAACTGTCATCTCGTCGTCCAAACAGACCGCCGAACAGTGGCAAGCGCCCCTCAAACCGTCTTGTCAGGTCCGTTTCGGGGGCGTTCTGGAGGCGAAATCGGCCCCAGCAGGCGCTCTGCTTGGCCATGTATCCACCAAGAATCCCAAATGCAATCGCCCTGCCCGCTACCGAGGCCGGTCGAACGCGACGCGGAAGCCGAGAGTGGGCGAGCGGTGGTTGGGGTTGACGTGCGCGCTGTAGTCCATGCGCGCCGTCTCGACGCCTGGCAGCAGGTAGTTGCCGCCCTTCACGATCACGGCGTAGGCGCCCGAGGCGGTGGAAACGCTGCGCGTCCACTCGGAGACGTTGCCGCCCAACGCCAAGATGCCCTCCGGCGTCGCGTCGCCGCCCGCGGCGTTCGCCGGGCGCGGGCCGCCGAGCGCGCGTTCGCCGGTAACCGGCGTCGCGGCGTGGAAGTCGTTGCCCCACGGATACAGCCGCCGACCTTGGCCGGAAGCGGCGCCGACCCACTCCTCCCCCGTCGGCAGGCGGCCGCCGGCCCAAGACGCGAAGGCGTAGGCGGACCACCAGTCGACGTTCACGACCGGCAAGTCGGGATGGCGGCGTTGGGCGTCCCAATCCGGCGGCCGGTGGCTGTGCCGCCGCGGTTGGTTCTGCTCGGCGTGAAAGCCGGCCAGCACGAAGGGGTCGCTCAGAAACGCCGCGTATTCGCGGCGGCTGATTTCGCGCCGCGTCAGGTGCAAGCCGCCGCCGCGTTCGCCGCGGCGCGCGAACAAGCGCTCTAGCAAGCCGTGGCGCTCCGGCGGCAGGTGCGCCAGCAGGCTCGGCAGGCGGGCGTCATCCGGCACGCCCACGGCGTATTCGCCGGCCGCCACCAGCACCGCGTCAGGCGGCGTGCGCCAAGGCGTGGGCGACGGCCGTTCGTCATACGCGCAGCGGAAACCCACGTACGGCGACCGAAAGCGCTTCGGCACTCGGCGGTGGGCGAGCGCCAGGCTGTGCAGTTCATAGGGCGCGTTGTACGCGTTGCCGCCCATCACCGCGGCGTCCTCGCCGTCGTTCACGGCCCACTCGGCGACGTTCTGGCCGAGGTCCGAAACACCGAGCGGCGTGTCCGTGCTTGGCGTTGCGCCGCACGGCCGGGCCGCGTTCAGCAACGGCTCCAAATAGGGCCACGGACGAGCGTCGAACTCGTCGCCCCACGGGTACAGACGGTGGCCCTTGCCGGTCGCGACGGCCAGCCACTCGTCCACGGTGGGCAATCGGCCGCCGGCGGCGCGGCAATAGGCTTCAGCGTCGAACCAGGCGACACCGCTGGCCGGCGCGTCCAAGCGGCCGCTGATGGCGTGGTCGCGGCTGGTGCTGAAGTGCCGCCAATCCGCCGGCGGGTCTTGAACGCTTGGCCTGGTGAGCGGATTGCCGACTCGCGGGGCGGCCGGCGGGCGCGGGCGATTCGCTTGCTCCGCATCGCCGCGAAACGGCCGCCAATGGGCGAACTTGTAGAAGTCGCCTTGGCGGGCCTCGCAGCGGTCGAACCAGAGCGGGCGCGCCAGCCGCGCCTGGCGGGGGCCGCCGGCGAAAGCCCTGTCGAAAGATCGCACATAGCGCATGTGGCGCAGATTCTTCAGCAACACCGCGTCCAACCGGGCACCCGGCGAATCTTGGCGCTCGGCGGCCTCGAGCGGCACCGGCACGGTGTCGAAGGCGCGCCACATGGGTCGAAGTTTCGCCGCCGCCGCCAGCGCGCAGGCCAACGCCAGCGCGATGATCCCGCGTCCGAGCCAACGCCTCACGCCGGTCGCCAATAGCGGGCGACAAGGCCGAGGCCGAACACCGCCGCCACGAGGGCGTATAGCCACAACCGGCGCGACTCGCCGCGCAACGCCACCGGCGGACGGTGCGACTCCAAGCGCAGGCCGCCCACCGCGATGGCGTTCTCGTCCACCGGCAGCACCAAGCGGCCGTCTTCGTCCACCGCCGCGTACAGGAAGCCGGTGACGAAATCGTCCCGGGCCGCGCTCACCAACGTCACCACGCGCCACCGCGGCGCGCGATCCGGCTCGGCTTCGGCGTAGGGCGTGAGCAGCACGGCGTCTCGTCCCAGCGCCACCCGCACCCCCTCGTGGACGGCCGCATGCAAGCCGAGGCGCAAGGTCACGCCCGCATCCAGCAGCTCTTCACGCGGCGTCTGATGGGCGTCGCGCAGCCACAGCGCGCGGCCGACAGGCTCGTTCGGGAACACCGCCAGCGCTTGGCCCCGCACCGTCGCCGCGGTGGCGGGACGCAATGTCAGCGCATCGTCGGCCGGTTGGCGGGGAACGCGCAGCAGGAACACCAAGCCGCGCAACGCTTGCGCGAAAGGCTCGGTGCGGGGCGGTTGCCCGGCCGGTTCGGCACCCAGCACATGGCGTTCGAAGTCGTAGCTTGGCAGCCGCGAAGGCAAGCCGTTGTCCGCCGACGTTTGTTCTTCGGCCATGAAGGCCCACAAGCCGCGCAACACGTGGGCGAGATCGAACGCCCGCTCGTTCCTCGCTTGGGCGGTTCGCGTGACGGGGACAGCGGCGCGAAACCGCGTCTGCCCGGCACCCGGCGAGCCGGCTTGCTCGGCACCGCCGCCGGCGCGCCCGTCGTCGCCCTCTGGCAATCGGCCCGGAAGGTCGAGCGGCTCAGTAGACGACGTGCCGGCACTGCCGCTGGCGCCATCGTGGGGATACCGGCTGGGCCCAGCGGCAAGCGCCAAGGCGACATCCTCCGGCCAAGCCGCGGCGCGGTCGCCAGCGCGCACGGACGCGGCGCCGCGTCCGCCCCGGCGGCCATCGCCGCCAGACGGGTTGTCGTCGACGTCGGTCGACGGGCGAGCGACGAGGGCCGCCGCGGAATAGCCGCCGCCGGCACCGTTTCTGGCACCGATGAAGTGCCAATGGCGCGGCGAGTGCCCGTGCGCTTTCAGAATGGACATGAAGATGTAGAACAAGCGCGTGTTGTAGACGTCCACGCGCAGCGCCGCGAGCTGCTCGGGCGAAAGCGCGCGCAAGTAGGCGTCGAACGCGTTGTCTTGGCGCAGCAGCTCGTCGCGGGGATAAGTCTCGCCGGTGTAGTAATCGCGCAACACGCCGGCCCGCAACTCGACGATCGGCATGGTGGCGTGATGCGGGTTGCGATCCAGCGGCGAAGCCACATAGTCGTGAAGTTGCGCTGGCGGGCTCGTCGGCAAGGCGTTCATCACGAACGAGCTCGCCAGTTCGCGGCTGAGCAGCACGGCCACATCCTCCGTTTGCGCGAGCTTCTCCCGTTCCTGCTCGTGCCGCGTCATCAACAGCACGACGATCATGATGATGACGATGGCGACGCTGTTCGCCAAGATGTCGGCCAAGGCCACGCCGGCGAAAGGCGGAAACAGGCTGCGAGGCGCGCGCGGCATGGTCTTATCGCGGCGCCGGGGGGGCGTTCCGCGGTGCCACGGCCTGCTTCACGTAGGCCGGAATGTCCCCTAGCGAGACGGATTTCAGCAGCTCGTTGTTGGCGATGATCCAGCCGATGGCCAATGCCCGCTCCGGCATTATCCGCATCATGCAACCCCGGGCTTCCGCCATGGTGGGGACACCGCCTTCCAAGATGGCGAAGATGATCTGCTGGCCGTCGGCTTGGTACACGCGTCGCGCGTAGGAGACGAACGGGCTTGCGGGCGCGCATATCTCGCCGGCGGCCGCCGTGTCGCCGGTTTCCACGACGCGCAGCTCGTTGGGGAAGGCGAGCACCACGAAGCCGGAACCGCTGGCGCCCCAGCCCACCCGGTAGAGGCCTTCGTCCGACGCGGCTTCCAAGCGCTCCACCAACGCGGCCGTGGAGAAGAGGTTCATGAGCAGGAAGAGCACCAGCAGCAAGGCGAAGATGCCGCCGAATATCTCCACCATCGGCGCGCCGCTGGCGGCTTGGTCGCCGGCGCCGCGATCCGCCGCCGCCCGCTTTGTCGAGCGGAAGCGCCTTGGCGGCGAGCTTTCAGCTGTCGCTGAATCCGTCAACGTCACGTCGTCGCGGTCTTGTCCGGCACCCGCCGGCGGAAGCGGCCCGCCGGGCTTGCCGCCGTTGCCGCCTGAGCTTGAAAATGCCACGCCACACCGCCATAGTAGCGCTCACGCGCTCTTGCGTGGTGTCGTCGCGCGACACCGACGAGAGGCGAGCGGGGCAGCCCTCCCGCCAATCCGCAAGGGCATCGAGAGGCCAACAGCCGAAGGACGCGCGGATGCCGTGGCGCCGGTGGCAACAAGAGCCCTCAGTCCGGCGAGTGGAATCCTCGCAAGGAGGCAAAAGTGACGCTTCAAGACCGCTTTCTCAACGCGCTGCGCAAGGATCATGTGCCGGTTTCCGTGTACCTTGTCAACGGAATCAAGCTGCAAGGCGAGATCGACTCGTTTGATCAGTACGTCGTGATGTTGCGCAACTCCGTCAGCCAGATGATCTACAAGCACGCGATCTCCACCGTGGTGCCCGTACACACCGTGCAAGTGCCGCGGCCGGGGGAAGAGCCGCCAGATCCGCTGATGGACGAAGAATAGTCCGCCATCCGTCGGCAAGGCGAGTCCGCGGTGGGCCCTGGTCCACCGCGGAGCTCGACGGCCGGCCGGCGCTGCCAACGGCATAGAGAGTCTGCGAATGCTCTTTGAACGGCCAACGCCCGGCAATCGCGCCACCGTGGTGCGGCTTCGCTTCACCGGCAGCGGCCACCGGCGCCCGGACGATCATCCGGGCGAGATCGAGGAGCTCGCCCGTTCGGCGGCGCTGGCGCAGGTCGCCACCGTCTCGGGCAGCCGCGAGCGGCCGCATCCGCGCTGGTTCGTCGGCGTCGGCAAGCTCGACGAGCTGGCGGCGACGGTGCGCGAGACGGCCACGGCCGTCGTGGTGTTCGACCACGAGCTCACGCCGGCGCAAGCCCGCAACGTGGAGGAGCGCATCGAGTGCCGCGTGTTGACGCGCACGGAACTCATCCTGCACATCTTCGCGGACCGCGCGCGAACCTACGAAGGCAAGCTGCAAGTCGAGCTCGCGCAGCTAACGCACGCGCAAACGCGCTTGGTGCGCGGCTGGACGCACCTCGACCGGCAAACCGGCGTCGGCGGCGGGGGCGGACGCGGGGCCGGCGGCAGGATTGGCGGTGCCGCCCAGCGGGGCGTCGGCGAGACCCAGCTGGAACTCGACCAGCGCATGCTTGCCGGGCGCCTCCGTCAAGTGCGCCGCCGGCTTGCGGACGTGCGCCGCGGGCGCGCCCAAAGCCGTCGTCGGCGCGGCCGAGCCGATGTGCCGACAGTCGCTCTCGCGGGCTACACCAACGCCGGCAAGAGCACGTTGTTCAACGCCTTGACGGGCAGCGACGCCCCAGCCGAGAACCGCCTGTTCGCCACGCTGGATCCCACCATGCGGCGTTTGGCCGGCGTCAACGCCGAGGTGGTGGTGGCCGACACCGTGGGCTTCATCCGCGCCCTGCCCATCGCCTTGGTCGAAGCCTTCAAGGCCACGCTGGAGGAAGTCGCCGAAGCCGATCTGGTGTTGCACGTCATCGACATCGCGGCCACGGACGCCGAAGCCCGCCGCGCCGATGTCCACACCGTGCTCGCGGAAATCGGCGCCGCCGACGTGCCCGTGCTCGAAGTGCTGAACAAAACGGATTTGCTGGCGTCGCCGGAACCAACGCCGTGGCGGGCGGACGCTCAAGTGCGCGTAAGCGCCTTGACGGGCGACGGCGTGGATGCGCTGAAGGAAGCCATCGCCACGCGCATCGGCCAAGACGCCGTGACAACGAACGTTCGACTGCCGGCCAGCGGCGGCGAAACGCGAGCGTGGCTGTACGGCAACGCCACAGTGGAAACGGAAACCGTGGACGCCGAAGGCGGCATGACGCTGTGCGTGCGCATGCCCCGCGGCAAGCTCGCCGAACTCAACGCCCGCGGCATTTTGGGAATCGGCGACGTTTCGGGCGGCGCGCCGAACACTCGCAAGACCGCGCGCCACGCCGCAATGTGACGATTGCGGGCACCACGAGTGCGAGCGCAGTTTCCCTTGCCTTCGGCGCAACGCTACCCCGCCCGCAACTCGGGCACGGCGGCGAGCAACTGCCGATAGACGCGCTCGTTCGCCCTCGCAAGAGCGCTGGCGAGCTCCAAATGGCTCGCTTCGATCGGCGCCCCGTTGTCGATCAGCATCCTCGCCAACCGCGCTCTTTGCTCTGCGTCAATCGGGAAGACCGGGTAGTCCACGAGCTTCTTCAGGAGGATGTCCAACGGGTCGAAGCCCAATCCTTCGGGCTTCACCGCAACCCCACGCTCCAAGAGATACGCGCCCAACGCCAAGGCGCCCGGTTCCGCGACACTCCGCCCCGCGAGAACACTTAGCGCGTTGCGCCCTTCCGCATCCACATGCCGCAGATCCATGCCGAAGGCTTCAAGGTTGCGCACCAGCGCCTCGCGATCGCTTCGGCTGTTGCCTGCCACGCTCAAGACGGCATCGGACGGCAAGGCTTCGCCGCTTCTCCGAACGAGGGCGAGAACAACGTCTGGTGGTGCCGAGGGCGAGCCCAAAGCGACGGTCACCAGCGCGGAGTAGGCCTCACGCGAGAATTGCGAGCCGTCGACCAGCTCGAGAGTGTCCTCCCAGCGCGCTGCCGTCAGCAAGTCGATCAGCTGTTCCGAAACGCTTGCGAGATCGTCCGGCACTTCGGGGCTCGGCGCATCGGAAAGTGCCGCTTCGATCTGCGCCAACAACCGCTGAGCCCGAAGGTCTAGGAGATCGTCATGCCGCGTCTTGGCCGACAGGCTCGACGACTCCACTGTGCCGTGGGCGGTGCCGGACCGGGCAAGCAGGACTTCGCCGCAGCGTTGCTCAACGCCAGCGGCGTTCTCGATCTTCGCCGTCCACTCGCGGTGCAAGGCGGCGAGGTTCCGCGCGGCCTCGGCAACTCGGCCGGTCTCCAATGCCAACGCGGCGCGCGGGTGGAGCGCCACGGCGGGCGTGTCCGGCAGCCAGGCCTGCAACGTCGTCAACGTGCTCGGCAAATAGGGCTGCTCACCAAAGGCGATGATTTGCGCCGCCACATCGGCCATCCGCTCGGGCGGCGCGGCCAAAGAGGCCAAGTGGTCAAGGACGGAGAGCGATTCTTCCCCGCTTCCCGTCTCCCAACGCGCTTCGCCGAACGTCACGCCACGCTCAAGCAATGCGCGCAGGATGTTCGGCCGCCCATGAATGGCCGCCACTTTCGCCAAGGTGACGCCGTTCCACCACGCGGTCGCCAGATCGTCCGCGCTGGCGTCGGCCAGCTCCATGAAATCCGCTCGATGGACGCCCGCCTTGATCGCTAGCGCGAGTTCGTGAATGCCCACCGGCACCTTCTTGCCAGCTCGCAACGCCGCGATCAGAACGTCGGCGTTGGTTCGCACGAGATGGCCCGCCGCGGTGGTGCCCTCCCACGGCGCTCCAAGCACCTCCGGATCATCGTGCTCGAGCAACGCCTCGACCCCATGCGCCGCGACAGACTCGGCAAAGGCTCGCCGCGTTGACGCGGTCAATTCCAAAGCGCGCGGCCGTGGTGTGCCATAGAGGAAGAAGAGGTCTGCCTGCACATCGCCCCCCACGGCCGCAGTCTCGGGCCCGCGCACGCCCGCCAAGTCCCCCACGATCGCTCGCTCAATTGCGTCCAGGCCTTGCGCGGCCCAGAACGCGTCAACGTGCAGACGCCTTTGTTCCGTCATCAGCCTCGAACTTGCCGCCGGCTTCGACAACGCCGTGTGGCAGTCTTCGCCAAGGCCGAGTGCGGATGCCCCTTCGTTCGGTGGCGGTGCCGCATCAGGGCGCGTTCCATCCCCACCGCGACCGCCCGCCGGTTGTTGATCCGAGCGCTCCGAGGGCGGTGCGACAACCCAGAGCGCAAGGCCCAGAATCGCAACCGTGGCCGTTGCGGCGAGCACTGATAGCCGTTTCGTCATGGGCGAACCCATTCGCGGCAGCGACGTTGCCCGGAACGCTACCACGACCGTCGGCGCACCGCCCGGCCCGCGCCCGAAGCGCGTGTTGCGGTAGGCGCGAGCAAAACCGTAGAATCACTGTTCCATCGTCGCCGGCGCCGCGGCCACGTCGCGGTTCGCTTGGCGGCAGCGAGCACGAGCTGAGGATCAGAAAATGGCTTGGAACGACCCGGGCGGCAAAGATGAAGATCCGTGGAGTCGCGGCGGCGCCCAAGGCCCGCCGGATCTCGACGAGGCGTTCCGCAAGCTGCAGTCCAAATTCGCCGGGGTGTTCGGCGGCGGCGGGGGCGGCGGCAAGTGGCTCAATTGGAAGATTGGCCTCGTCGGCCTTGTGGTGCTGGTGGTGGGCTACTTCCTGGCCGGCATCTACCAGTTGGACGAGCAACAACGCGGCGTCGTGTTCCGGCTCGGCAAGTGCTTGGACGAGCAGAAGATGCCCGGCCTGCGTTGGAACCCTCCGCTCATCGATCGGGTCCAGCGCGTGAACGTCACAATGGTGGACTCTCTGAAGCACCAAGCGTCCATGCTCACCGAGGACGAGAACATCGTCGATATCAGCCTCACCGTGCAATACCGAAAGACCGATCCGCGCAAATACGTCCTCGAGGTGGAGCAGCCGCAAAACAGCCTGCGCCACGCCACCGAAAGCGCGCTGCGCCACGTTGTGGGCAGTACCACCATGGACGCCGTCATCACCGAAGGCCGCGCGGCGCTGGGTAGCGAGGTGGAAGAGCGCATTCAGCAGTATCTGGACGTGTACGGCACCGGCATCGACGTGGTGACGGTGAACATCGACCGCAGCGCTCCGCCCAACGAAGTGCAAGACGCCTTCGACGACGTGCAAAAGGCCAAGGAAGACGAAGTGCGCGCCATGAACGAGGCCAACGCCTACGCCGAGCGGGTGATCCCGGAGGCGCGCGGCGATGCGGAAAAGGCGATGCAAGAGGCCGAGGCCTATCGCGATCAAGTGATAGCCGAGGCGAAGGGCGAGGCCGACCGTTTCGAGAAACTGCTGGTGGAATACCAGCTCGCGCCAGAGGTGACGCGGGACCGCCTCTACATGGATGCCCAGCGAGCCGTGCTCAGCCAAAGCTCGAAGATGATCGTGGACGTGGGCGACGACAACATCATCGTGCTGCCGGCGGGCCAAACCAGTGCCGGCGCCGGCGGCACCTTGAGCCAAGACGAGTTGCGAACCATCGTCAGCGCGGTCTCGCGCCAGCTGGATTCGCGCCAGTCGTCCAACCGTTGACACGAGAGCCAAGGAGAACATCGTATGAACGTCAAAGGCACTCTGATCATCGGCGCGCTCGTCGTTGCGTTGTTGCTCGCGTGGAACTCCTTCTACATCGTCATGGAGACGGAACGCGCCATCCTGCTGCGGTTCGGCGAAGTGGTGCGGGCGGACGTGGAACCCGGGCCGCACCTCAAGCTGCCCGTCGCGGACGAAGTGAAGAAGTTCAACGCCAAGGTGCTTACGGTGGACGCGCCGGTGGAGCGCTACTTCACCTTGGAGCAAAAGCCGTTGATGGTGGATTCGTTCGCCAAATGGCGCATCGGCAACGTGAGCCGCTACTACACCAGCACCAGCGGCAACGAGCGGCTGGCGCGCAATCTCCTGCAGGAGCGCGTGAACGAGGGGCTGCGCAACCAGATCAGCCGCCGCACCATGCACGAGGTGGTGTCCGGCGAGCGCGATCAGCTCATGTCCGAGCTGACCACCAGCTTGAACGAGGTGATGACCGAGGAGATGGGCGTGCGCGTCATCGACATTCGCGTGAAACGCATCGATTTGCCGGCCGAGGTGGAGGCGTCGGTGTTCGAGCGCATGAACACGGCGCGTCAGATCGAGGCGCAGCAATACCGGGCGTCCGGCGAAGAGAAGGCCATCGGCATCCGCGCCGACGCGGACCGGCAAGTGGTGGTGTTGACAGCCGAGGCTTACCGTCGCGCCGAGGAGATTCGCGGCACCGGCGACGCCCAGGCCACCAAGACCTACGCCGACGCGTTCAACAAGGACAAGGAGTTCTACGCCTTCTACAACCGCGTCACCGCCTACTCCAACGTGTTCGCCAACAAGGACGACCTCTTGGTTCTCGACCCCGAGAGCGACTTCTTCAGGTATCTGAAATCCGGCAGCCGCTAGTGTGCCGCTTGGCGCGAGAAGTGGCGCCGCGCACGCGGAGCGCGCAACGGCCAGCCTTCAACCGGGCGTTGCGCTGGGGATTGCCGAAAGGCCGCTCCGAGGCGGCGGCGGTTCCTGAAACGAACCGCTAGCGCATGGGCGGACGCACCGTCGTCGTCATCGGCACGCAGTGGGGCGACGAGGGCAAGGGCAAAATCGTCGATCTGCTCACCGAGCGGGCCGCCGCGGTGGTGCGCTTCCAAGGCGGCCACAACGCCGGCCACACGCTGGTGATCGACGGCGTGAAGACCGTGCTGCACGTGATTCCCTCCGGCATACTGCGGCCGGGCGTGCATTGCCTGATCGGCAACGGCGTGGTGATCGCGCCGGCGCCGCTGCTCGCGGAAATCCAAGGGTTGGAGGGAAAGGGCGTGCCGGTGCGCGACCGGCTGCGCATATCGCCGGCCTGCCCGCTCATCCTGCCCTACCACGTCGCCGTGGATTGCGCCCGCGAGAAGTCCTTGGGCGATCAGAAGATCGGCACCACCGGGCGGGGCATCGGCCCGGCCTACGAGGACAAGGCCGCCCGCCGGGGCGTGCGTCTGGGCGATCTCTTCTATTGGCGGCAGTTCGTCGCCAAACTGGCGGAGGTGATGGACTACCACAACTTCTTGCTGAAGCGGTACTACCAAGCGCCGCCTGTGGATTTCCAAAAGACCGCGGACGAGACGCGCAAGGTGGCCGACGAGCTGCTGCCGCTGGTGGCGGACGTCGGCCCGCTCCTGCACGAGCTGCGCGACCGCGGCGAGAACATCCTGTTCGAGGGCGCGCAAGGTTCGCTGCTGGACATAGACCTCGGCACCTACCCCTTCGTCACGTCCTCCAACACCACGGCCGGCGGGGCCGCGTTCGGCAGCGGCTTCGGGCCGCGCTATTTGGACTACATCCTCGGCACGACCAAGGCCTACGCCACGCGGGTGGGCTCCGGGCCGTTTCCCACCGAACTCTTCAACGATGTGGGCAAGCGCCTCGCCACCCGCGGCGAGGAGTTCGGGGCCACGACCGGCCGGCCGCGCCGTTGCGGCTGGTTCGACGCCGTGGCCATCCGCCACGCCGTGCAGGTGAACAGCCTGTCCGGCCTTTGCCTCTCCAAGCTCGACGTGCTCGACGGCCTGGAGACGATCCGCATCTGCGTGGCCTACAAGGACGCGAGCGGCAAGCCGGCCGGCCCGCGGTTCGACAGCGAGTTCTACTCCGATGTGCGCCCGGTGTACGAGGATCTGCCCGGCTGGACGGGGTCCACCGCTGGCGCGCGCGCTCTCGCCGAGTTGCCGGACGCGGCCCGGAGCTACGTGTCACGCATCGAGGAGACCGTCGGCGCGCCGGTGGCGGCAATCTCCACGGGGCCCGATCGAGACGAAACCATCCTTTTGGAGGAGCTGTTTTGATCGATCCCAAGCTGCTCGCCATTCTCGTCTGCCCCGTCACCAAGGGGCCGCTCACCTACCGCGCCGAGACGGAGGAGCTCTGGTGCGCCGCAAGCGGCTTGGCGTATCCGATTCAAGACGACATCCCGGTGATGCTGCAGGACGAGGCGCGCAAACTGACGGACGAAGAGCGCGACTCCTTGCGCTAACGACTGCCGAGCCGCCATGCAAGAGTTCCCGAACGGCGCGACGCGCCCCCGCGAGATGCCGGACGTGGCGGGCCGGGAGGCACACCACGAGGGCACCTTGGACTGGGTGGGCATGGGCAACATTCGCCAACCCGTGGAGATCCGCGACGGCGACGCCGTGCGTGGCGTGGAGGCGCGAGCGCAGGTGTATGTGAATCTGGCCGATCCGCAGGCCAAGGGGATTCACATGTCGCGCCTCTACCTGATCTTGGACGAACACGCCGCGGCCCGCCCGTTGAGCTGCGCCGGCCTGAAACTCCTGTTGGGATCGCTGGTGATGTCGCACCGCGACTTGGCGGGGCAGGCGCTGGTGCAGTTCGATTTCGACTGCTTTCTGCGCCGGCGAGCGCTAGTGACCGATCACTCCGGCTGGAACAGCTACCCGGTTTCCATACGCGGCGCGGTCTTGGGTGGGGAGACGCGCATCGAGGTCTCGCTTGGCGTCTGGTATTCGAGCACCTGCCCGGCTTCCGCGGCCTTGGCGCGACAGTTGGTGCAGCAGCGATTCGAGCGGGACTTCTCCGGGTCCGACGTGCGCGCCGACGCCGTGAAGAGCTGGCTCGGCACCGAGGAGGCCATGGCCGGCACGCCCCACGCCCAGCGCAGCCTCGCCCGCGTCCGCGTGCGGCTGGACGACCGGCTGGAGGCGTTTCCCATCACCAGCTTGGTGGACGCCGTGGAGGACGCCTTGGCGACGCCGGTGCAAACGGCTGTGAAACGCGCCGACGAGCAGGAGTTCGCCCGTCGCAACGCCGCCAACCTGATGTTCTGCGAAGACGCCGGCCGCCGCCTGAAGGCCATGCTGGAAATCCGCGCCGACGTGTTGGACTTCCACGTTCGCGTGGAACACCACGAAAGCCTGCACGCCCACGACGCCGTGAGCGTCTTCACGAAGGGCGTCGCGGGAGGCTACGCGCCTTTGCCGTAAGTCCGGGCGCCGGGCCAACGTGGCTGGCGCGTGCTGGAGCGAAGACCGTGGACAGCAAAAAACCTCTGAAATAGCGTGTCTAGGAGTTCAACTTGGCGACTCCATGGCCGATTTTGGAACGATGTTGCCGGTGAGCCGGCACCCGTTCCATCGGTTCATGTGCCGGCAGCGTCCACTCGGCGGAATCAGCGCTGGCGCGGCGGCGACACCTCCAGATAGCTGACCCCGGCGCCATTGGCGCGTTCGCCATCGAGCGCGTCTATGCCGTAGCCCACGGCGACAGCCATCGCCTCCATGTCGAATGCGGCCCGGAGCGCGTCCGCCGTCGCCCGCGCCCGCTCGATGTCGCCGGCGTCCACCCAGTTCGACGCCTCCACGGCGACCCACACGGGCGCCTTGTCGCTGCGCCGCTGGGCGCGCATGATGAAGTTCGTGGCCTCGATCCTCGTCTCCTGAACAGCCGTTATTCGGCCGCTTTCGAGCGCCTCCTCAACGCTGTCGGCGAAGCCCTCTGTCGTCTCCTGCACGGGGCTCTGCACGACGCGAGGCCGCCTGAGCCCAAGCGCCTGGCTGGCCAGGGCCCGGATCCTGCGGTGCAGGCGGTTTTCCAGATCGCCGCCCTTGAGCTGCGCCACGTCGGTTTTCAGCTGCGAGACGTCCGTCTTCAACTGCGAAACGTCCGCCTTGAGTTCGACGATGTCTTTCTCGATGCGGTCCAAGCGGGCCGGCATGCCGAGAAACTCGTTGGTCAGCAGCGCGCGCAGCAACAGACGCTGGGCGTCCGGGTTGGCCTGCAGCTCGGCGATGATGCGGGCGACGAGCGATGCTGGATCAAGTTTGCTTTCGGTCGCCATCGGCGGACTCCGGCCACTCGACGCCTGCGGGAATTGCCGGCGCAAACGCCAGCGCACAAGACAGCATACCTTACGTCCCAAAGGCGTGAGGGCCGCGCTTGGCCGTTGCCCTTGTCATTGTCAACAGCAAAACCGGGCAAGTAGACTTGGCACTGTCGCAACGTGCGCCGACACGGCCTCGGCCAACCACCGTCGGTGCCGCAGGCGACCGCCGGTTAGCGGGCTGGTTGGATTTCATGGAGCAAATCACCAACATCTTTGGACGCCACACGCTGCGCCGTTTCGACTACGCCAGCGCAGTCGCGGGCGGCGAGCAAGCATTGACGCGGCTCGACGTCGATGTGCTGAACGCGATCGACCAGCACGGCTTTGCGGTGATCGAACACGCCGCGCCGGCGGCAAGCTGCGATCGGGTGGTTGCCGAAATGCGCCCTTTTCTCGATGCCACGCCCCATGGTCTGCACGGCTTGGGTGGCACCAGGCGCAGCGGCGCGCTGGTGGCGCGCTCTCCGGCCAGCCACGAGATGATCGCCCACCCCGCGATTCTGCGGCTCGTCAAATCCGTCTTGGGAGAGCAGCGGCTGTCGGGCGCCGCCGTCCACATCAAGGGCCGTTCCGACAAGGGCGGGAAGGGCTTTCGCTATCCATGGCAGCTGCATCTGACGCAAGTCATCGACGTTGGCCCCGGAGGCGGCGGCGCGGCGATGCCGCACCAGCTCAAGATGCATCGCGCCAACGGCATGTGGCTGCACGACTTCCAAGAGGCGGCAATCGACCCGCAGTTGGAAGTGATGTGGGCGCTCACGGACTTCAGCGCCGAAAACGGCGCCACGCGCATCGTCCTCGGCAGCCATCGCGAAGAGCCCCGCGACGGCAAGCGCAGCTACGGCGAACCAACCGTCCAAGCCGTCATGCCGCAAGGCAGCGCGTTGATCTGGACCGGCTGGGCCGTCCACGGCGCCGGCGTCAACGCATCCACGGAGCGCCGCGTCGGCATGAACATCAACTACGCCTTGGGGTTCCTCGTCCAAGAGGAGAACCAGTTTCTCGCCTGCCCACCCCATCTCGCCCGACGACTGCCGGAACAAATGCGACACCTGATCGGCTACCGCCAACCAGCAGGGGCGCTCAACTATGTGGCCGAGTGCCAAGCGCCAGCGGATTCCGTGCTCCGCGAGGACTTCGACGTGCTCGTGCCCGGCGCCCACGGCCATCCGATGGATGCGGACATCGACGGCCCGGCCTTCGCGCCCGCCGACGAAGACGCGTTCCAACGCAAGCTCGAACGGCTCGAATCACGCAAGGCGCACGCCATCGCCGCCGACGATTTGGAACTGGCGCTGCATCTCAAGAACGCCATCAGCGTGCTGAAGCGCTCACCGCGCTTGTGACGAAGGCGTGGCGGGAAAGACCGCGCGCTTTGCCGCAACGCGGCCGGGCGAGTCGAGGGTACGGCCTTGGTGGAGAACGGGCCGGCCTTGACCGGCAGGCCCGCTCGAACCGTTGGCAACCGTCAGCCAGCGGGGCGGGGCCTTTCTTCAACCATTGGACGCGGTCGGGCTTGTCCCTGCTTTTCCTCCCGGTGGAGCCTCGCTAATCGGTGCAGTCCCCGAATACGGCAGCGCCACAAACAACGACACGGCGATCGTTACGATCAGGCATCCTGGCACGGTTGCTCTCCCTCCGTTGTTTTCGGACGGGTAGCGACCGCGGCTTACTCGGCCAGCGACTGCGCCAGCATGTAGGGGTTGCCGTCCGGGTCGAGAAACGTGGCCAGCTTCACCATGCCGGGCAACTCCACCGTTTCGCCCTCGAACCGCACGCCCCTGCCTTCCAGCGCCGCTCGTGCGATGGCGATGTCCGTGACGCCGAACACCGGCGTGGTGCCGCCGGCGCCGCCCGCTTCTCCGCCTTGGCTGAGGCCAATGCTGACGCCGGCGGCGGGCGTGGACACTTCGGCCCAGCCCGCCTCGGCCACTTTGAACATCTCCTCGAAGCCGAGGGTGTCCTTGAACCACGCGATGGAGGCGTCCAAATCACGCACGGACGACGAGAGGGTGATGGTGCCATTGAATTGCAGATCGGTCATGTTGCGTTGCTCCTAACCGGGTTGGAATCGATGTCGCGCGCTTGGCGCGTCAAGGACTTGCCGGCCTTTCTTTGGGAGTCGGCCAGTCCACGCGCCGGGCTTTGGCGACATCGGCGTTCTGCGCGCGATCGCGCAGCAGGTGATCCATCAGCACCAAGGCCACCATCGCCTCGGCTATGGGCACGGCGCGGATGCCGACGCAAGGATCGTGGCGGCCAGTGGTGACCACCCGCACTTCTTCGCCTTGCGCGTTCACGCTCCGCCCGGGCTTGGTGATGCTGGACGTCGGCTTCAGCGCGATGCTGACGACGATGTCCTGCCCGGACGAGATGCCGCCAAGCACGCCGCCGGCGTTGTTGGAGAGGAAACCCTCCCGATCGCGTTCGTCGCGGTGTTCGCTGCCGCGCTGCCGCACCGAGGCGAAACCGGCGCCGAACTCCACGCCTTTGACGGCGTTGATGCCCATGAGGGCCGCCGCGAGTTCGGCATCGAGCTTGGCGAACACGGGCTCGCCGAGGCCCACCGGAGCATTCGAGACGGTCACCGTCACTTTCGCGCCTATCGAATCGCCCTGGCGCCGCAAGGCGTCTATCGTCTCGCCGATACCGGCCACGGCCGCCGGGTCGGGACAGAAGAACGGGTTTTCGTCCACCGCTGCGATGTCCACCACATCGAACGTTCGCTCCCCCATCTGCGCCAAGTGGCCGCGAATGGTAGCGCCCGCGGCCGTGGCCAAATACTTGCGCGCGATGGCCCCGGCCGCCACGCGCATGGCCGTCTCCCGGGCCGAGGCGCGGCCGCCGCCGCGGTGGTCGCGGATGCCGTATTTGGCGTGGTAGGTGAAGTCCGCGTGCGCCGGCCGGTACTGATCCTTGATGCGCCCGTAGTCCCGCGGACGCTGATCCACGTTCTCGACGACAAGGCCGATGGGCGTGCCGGTGGTGACGCCCTCGAATACGCCGGAAAGGATGCGCACGCGATCCGGCTCGCGCCGTTGCGTCGTGTATTTGGACTGGCCGGGCCGTCGCCGGTCGAGATCCCGCTGCATGTCCTCTTCGTCGAGCGGCAGCCCGGGCGGGCAACCGTCCACCACCGCGCCAAGCGCCGGCCCGTGGCTCTCGCCGAAAGTGGTGACCGCGAAGGCCTGTCCGAACGTGTTGCCCGCCATGCGCGGGAAGCCTAACGCGAATTGCGGGTTCTGGCGGCGTCGGTTTTCTCCGGCGAGCCTCGCTGCCCGCGCAGCCGGTGCCCGTTCGTCCGCACCGCCTCTGGCGCGCTCTGGTGGGCGCGTTCGCAGTTTGCGCCAGAGCAGCGGATTTGGCGCTTGCGAATCCAACGCCTATGCTTGTATAACCGCCGTTGGCCGCGTGGCCCGCGAAACCGAGACCCCTCATGCCCGACAAATCCCGCCGCATCTACCGTGTCTACTTCCACAGCCACGGCCACGTCTACGAGGTGTACGCGCACTCGGTTGGCCAGAGCGACCTGTACGGTTTCGTGGAGATCGAGGACTACACCTTCGGCGAGAAATCGAAGATGGTGATCGACCCCAGCGAGGACAAGCTGCGCTCGGAGTTCGAGAGCGTGCGGCGCAGCTATATCCCGATGCACGCCATCCTGCGCATCGACGAAGTGGAAAAGCAGGGCACCGCCAAGATCACCGACAACGCCGGCAACAACGTCACGCCCTTTCCCATCCCGGTGCCGGGCAAGAAGGGCTAGCGCGATGAATCGCGCCATGAGCCACTCCGGGCCATCATGGCCATAGTCATCGTCGGTGGCGGCCAAGCCGGCGGGCAAGCGGCCGCCAGCTTGCGGCAGGCCGGTTACGACGGGCGCTTGGTGCTGTTGGCCGAGGAGCAGCACATCCCCTACCAGCGCCCGCCCCTCTCCAAGGCCTATCTGGCGGGCCAGCAAGGCCTCGACAGGGTGTACTTGCGCCCCCACGGCTTCTACCAAGCCAAAGACGTCGAAGTGCGCACCGGCGAGCGCGTCGAGCGGCTGGACATCGCGGCCAAGAAGGTCGTCTGCGCGAGCGGCGACACGCTCGGCTACGACAAGCTGTTGCTCGCCACCGGCGCACGGCCCCGCCACTTGGACGTGCCCGGCGCGGCATTGCGTGGCGTCCATTGCCTGCGCTCCATCGCGGACGCGGATGCCATCCGAGCGGACTGGCCCCCCGGCAGCCGTGTGGTGATCATCGGCGGCGGCTACATCGGCTTGGAAGTGGCCGCGGTGGCCGTCACTCTCGGCCTGGAAGTGACGGTGCTGGAGATGGAGGAGCGCATCCTTGGGCGCGTCGCAAGCCCGGAGATGTCCCGTTTTTACCAGCGCTTGCACACCGGCAAGGGCGTTGCCATTCGCACCGGCGCGCGCGCCTGCGGGTTCGTTGGCGACGGCCGGCTCCAAGCGGTGGCGTGCGCGGACGGCCGGCGCTTCCCGGCCGATGTCGCGATCGTCGGCGTCGGCGTGGTGCCCAACGTGGAGCTCGCCGCAGCGGCCGGCCTCGCCTGCGACGACGGCATCGTCGTGGACGAGCGCGCCCGCACCGAGGCGCCGGACGTGTACGCCGCCGGCGACTGCGCGAATCACCCGAACGCGCTGCTCGGCCGTCGGCTGCGGTTGGAGAGCGTGCCCAACGCGATGGAGCAGGCGCGGGTGGCGGCGGCCAACCTCGTTGCCCCGGACGGCGCCGCCAAGACGTACAACGCAGTGCCGTGGTTCTGGTCTGATCAGTACGATCTGAAGCTGCAAATGGTCGGCTTCGCCGCCGATGGCGACACAAGCGTCACCCGCGGGGCCCCGTGTTCCGGGCAGTTCGCCACCTTCCACTTGCGCGGCGAGGAGCTGGTGGCGGCCGACGCCGTGAACAGCCCGCGCGAGTTCATGGCCGCCCGCCAACTCGTCGGGCGCAAAGTCGTCCCACGTCTGCTTGCGGATCCGGCAACGGATATCCGCGCCGCGGCGGACCGCTTCGCAAGCACCCGGCCGGGCCCTTCGACCCCAAGGAGCAATCCATGAAACTCGCGGTCGGCGTCGTCGTAACCGCCATTGCGCTTTTCGTGTTCGGCTTTCTGTACTGGGCCGCGAACCCGCTGCCGTCCGCCAGTTGGGGAACCGTGCCGGATCCCGCCGCCGCGCAAGAGGCCGTGCGGGCGCAGTTCCCGGAAACCGGGGTCTACAACATTCCCGGCCCGGGCGCCGCCCCTGCTGAAGTGTGGGCGATGGTTTTCGTGCGCCACGAACTGCCCGAGTCCGTGCCGGACTGGGCGGAAATGCTGAAAGGCTTCGCGCACTACCTGCTGGTGGCCGGGGTCCTCGCGCTGGTGCTGCGGCGTGGCGCGCCGTTGGGTGCCAACGTGCGGCGAGCGGCATTGCTCGGCTTGGCCGCGGTGGTCGTGGTGGAGGGCTCCGATGTGGTCTGGTGGGGCTATCCGTTGGGGTGGAAGCTGTGGGGCGCGGTCTATCACGTACTGATCTTCGTGCTCGGCGCGCTGGTGCTGGGCAAGTTCCTGCCGCCAGCCTCGGCCGGCGATGGTGAACGCGGCGCGGTCGACGCGGAAGGTGAAAGGGGAGGGTGACATGGCTGGAGAATCCGGGGGGCAGGACGTTCTGGAGCGCCAAACTCTCGATCCGAGCATCGCCGAGATCGTCGACGACGACACCCGCTCCAAGAAGGGGTTTTTGTTTTGCGCCGCCTGTTCGCATGTGGTCGCGCATGTGGAGGATCAGATCGAAGTGCATGGCGCGTTCGAGCACACCTGCACGAACCCCTACGGCTATGTGCACCGTTTCGGCTGCCACCGCGAAGCGCCGGGCTGCGCGGTTGTCGGCAGCGCCCAATCGGCGGACAGCTGGTTCGCCGGTTTCCATTGGCGGCTCGCCCAATGCGGCGCCTGCAACGCCCATCTCGGGTGGCTTTTCGAGAAGCCGGCAGAGCGTTTTTTCGGTTTGATTCTGGATCGGATTCAGAGGGACTGATGCCCCCCGCCGGCAAAGCGGCGCCGCGTAGCCAAGACTACGACGCGCTGACGTTCGACTGCTACGGCACGCTCATCGACTGGAGCGCCGGCATCATAGGTTTCCTGCAACCCGCGTTGTTGGCCCGCGACGCGCATGTGATAGACGACTTCCTGCTCGAGTTCTTCGCCGAGACGGAGCCGGCCGAGCAGGTGGACGGCCGCCGCTACGCGGATGTGCTGCGCCAAGTGCTGCGGCGTTTGGGGGAACGCTTGGGATTCACTCCGGACGCGGCGCTGCTGGACGAGTTCGCCGCCAGCCCCGGCCGGTGGCCGCCGTTCGCGGATGCCGCCGAAGCCTTGGCGCGTCTCGGCGAGCGTTTTCAACTGGCCATCGTCTCCAATGTGGACAACGCCCTGTTCGCCCGGACGGCGAAACAACTCGGCATGGCGTTCGCGCGGGACAATCCGGCCCGCCTGCTCGTGACGGCCGAGGACGTCGGCGCCTACAAGCCCGATGCGCGGATGTTCGCCCGGGCGCGCGCCGGGCTGGGCGAGGGGCGGCGCATCCTGCATGTGGCGCAGAGCCTGTTTCACGACATCGCCCCGGCCGCGGCGCTCGGCTGGGACACCGTGTGGATACGGCGCGAACGCAACGCCGCCAAGACCGTCCCGGCCGAGCCGGCCTGGACGTTCGACACGCTGGCGGACTTCGCCGACGCGATCCTCGCGGAATGACCGGCCAAGCGACCATCGAGATCGCCAAAGAGGACATTCACTTCTCCGCCGCGCACTTCACCATATTCTCCGCCGACAAGCGCGAGAACCTGCACGGGCACGATTTCTTCGTCGCCGCCTGCGCCACCGGCCCGGTGGGCGACGATGGCCTCTGCTTCGACTACAGCGCCCTGAAGGCCCGGCTGCGCGCCTTGTGTCGAACGCTGGACGAAAAGACGCTGCTGCCGGCGCGTTCGCCGCACTTGCGCGTGCGCGAGGAGGCGGCCGGCGTCACCGCGGTGTTCGGCGACGAGCGCATGAGCTTCCTGCGCCGAGACGTGCGGGTGCTGCCGGTGCGCAATGTCACCGTCGAGGAGTTGGCGGGCTGGTTCTTGGCGCGGCTGACGGAGGAGGACGCTTTCCGCGCGCTGCCTGTGGACACGTTGACTCTGCGCGTCTCCTCGGGGCCCGGCCAATGGGCCGGCGTGCAGTGGCGGCCGGCGTGAACCCGCTGGCCATCGTCACCGGGGCGAGCGCCGGCATCGGCCTCGCCACGGCGGCGCGTTTTCTGGACGCGGGCTACCGCGTGGTGAACCTGTCGCGCCGACCCTGCCCGCTCGACGGCGTCACGCACATCCCCTGCGACTTGGCGGATCCGGCCTTTGCCGCGGCCGAGAGCTTGGCCCCGTTGCTCGCCGGCGCCGAACGCATCGCCCTCGTCCACAACGCCTCAAGGCTCCAGAACGACACCGCGCGGACGACGGAATGCGCGGCCCTGCGCGCCGTGCTGGAAGTGAACGTGGTGGCCAGCAACGCGCTCAACCGCCTGGCGCTGCCGCACATGAGGCCCGGCTCGTGCATTCTGTTCGTTGGCTCCACCTTGGCCGAAAAAGCCGTGCCGGGCAGCTTTTCCTATGTGGTCAGCAAACACGCGCAGATCGGCATGATGCGGGCCGTGTGCCAAGACCTCGCCGGCGCCGGCGTTCACACCGCCTGCATTTGCCCGGGGTTCACGGACACCGAGATGCTGCGCGCGCACGTGCCGCCGGACGCCATGGACGCCGTGCGCGCGATGTCGGCCTTCGGGCGGCTGGTCGAACCCGCCGAAATCGCCGACGCGCTGTTCTGGGCGGCGCACTCGCCGGTGGTGAACGGCAGCGTGATCCACGCCAATCTCGGCCAGCGCGAAAGCTAGGCGTGGCCCAGCCCAACTACAAGCTGCGCCGGCAGCGGGTGTTCCTCGTGTTCGCGGGGCTCTTCCTCGGCACCTTGGCGCTCTTGAACATTCTGGGAATCAGCCGCTTCGTGGATCTCTCGTTCTCGGTTTTCGGCACGAGGATTCCGATGGTGGTGGCGGTGGGCGTGCTGCCCTATCCGATCACGTTCCTCTGCACGGACTTGCTGAGCGAGCTGTACGGCCGCAGACGCGCCACCGAGCTGGTGTGGATGGGGCTGGCGCTGAACGTGTGGGTGGTGTTTCTGCTCTGGCTCGGCGGCGCGCTCCCCGCCGCGCCGGGGGCGGAGACTATCGATCCCGGCACCGGGCGGGTGCTGGACAGCAACGGCGAACCCGCGGTGTTCTTCCAAGTGCGCACCATGGCCTTCGGCGTGGTGACCGCTTCCATGATCGCCTACCTGACCGCGCAGTGGTGCGACGTGCAGATGTTCCACCTGTGGAAACGGCTGACCGGCGGCAAACACCTCTGGTTGCGGAACAACGGCTCCACGCTGGTGAGCCAGCTCGTGGACACCACCGCGGTGATCCTGATCACGCACTTCTGGGCGGCAGCCCTGCCCGTCGCCGAAGACGAGCCGCTGTGGCCGCAGCTGCTCACGTTCATCGCCTCCGGCTACGTTTTCAAGCTCGCCGTCGCGCTGCTTGACACCGGCCCGGTCTACGCGCTGGTGGCTTGGTTGCGTCCTTTCCTCGGCATCGACAAGACGCAGGAGATCGGCCTCGGCGACGAACCTGTGGCGGCAGTGCGCCCGGCTTAGGGACTTCGGCGTAGTGGCTGGGTCCCGCGCGGAGTCGTCGGGACCGGGCCGGGCCAACGGCCGTGAGACAACCGCCCTGGCCGCTGTGAGACATCGGCCGTTTCAACCGCCTCGCTTTTGCGCCGCAAAGAGATCCGCGACGCGATGAATCACCAGCACACCGAGCAGCAGAACAAGATCACCGCCGTGTTGGAGCGGATCACGCGGCTGGAGACGCCCGGGCGTGGGCGCGACGACGCGCAGTGACGGTTGACGGTTTTCGTCGCGCTTTTAGGTCTAGGCTACGACCCGCCCTCTACGATCCCGCCAACGCTCGCGTTAGCGAAGCCACTTTGCGAGCGTCGAGCGGCGCGCGAACGTAGCCTCGGTGCCGACCGGCGGGGTCTATCACCGCCACGTGACTCGAGTGATCCATCAGGTACTCCAACGCCGAATCCTCCACCGGCGCCTTGGCGAAGCCGGCGTGCAGACTTTGCGCGAACGCCCGGATCGCCGGCAACTCGCCGGTCACGCCGAGGAAGTTCGCCGAAAACGCGGCGACGTACTTGGCCAGCGACGTGGCGGTGTCGCGTTGCGGATCCACGGTCACCAGCACACCTTGAAACGGTGTGTCGCCTTCCGCCAACAACAACCTCTCCGCTTGGCCCAAGGTGGACATGGTGATCGGGCAGATGTCCGGGCAATTGGCGTAGCCGAAGAACATCAACGTCCACCGGCCGCGCAGCCGCTGCGGGCCGAAGCCGCCTCCCGCCGCGTTCACCAGATCGAATGGCGGTATCTCCCGCGGCTCGGGATACGCGACGAAACCGAAGGCGCGCAACTCCTCCTCCGTGTACGCCGGCCGCGCTCCGAAATGCGCCACCAACAATCCAACAGCCACCAAGCCCACCACCACCAGCACCAAAGCAACTGTCGTCCTCATGGCCGGGCCGGCGGGGCTTCCCGATCGCGCCACGCGGCGTGGTTCACGGCGACCACGCAAAGCAACAGCCCGGCCGCACCGGCGTTGTGCAGTACCGCCACCGCCAAAGGCAGCGCGAAGACGACGTTGCCGACGCCCAGCGCGAACTGCGCCGCCAGCAAAGCCGCGAGCACAAGAGCCATGCGCCGATTGCCGACCTTCCAGGCCAGTGCTCCCACCACCAGCACCACCACCACCGCGCCCACCCGATGCGCGAAGTGGATTGCCACGCGAGCCTCGCCCGACAGCAAACCGCCCAAGTAGTTGGGCCCCACGTCCTGGGCGATGTTGAAGCCGTCAGCGACGTTCATCGGCGGCAGCCACTCGCCGTGGCAGGTGGGAAAGTCCGGACAGGCGAGCGCCGCGTAGTTGGACGTGAGCCACCCGCCCAGCGCGGCTTGCGCCACGACGACCACCAACGCGAGCGCCGAGAGGCCGCGGCTGGCGCCGTCCACGCGCCACGGCGGCGGGCGCAGGGAGAGCGTCAAGAGCCACAACAGCGCGAGCGTGGCGAAGCCGCCGAGCAAGTGAGCGGTTACCACCTGGGGCCAAAGCCGCAGTGTCACGGTCCACGCCCCGAAAGCCCCTTGGGCGATCACCAACGCCGCGAGCCCAAGCGGCAAACGCCACGGCAGGCGCGCCCGCACCGCGGCGACCAGGATGGCGAGAATCACGATGCCGAGCGCGGTCGCCGCGTAGCGATGCGCCATCTCCGTCCACGCCTTCGCCACGTCCACCGGCGCATCCGGGTAGGCGGCTTGCGCTCGGGCGATCTCGGCCGCCGTCTCCGGCGCTCCGAAACCGCCGTAGCAGCCCGGCCAGTCCGGGCAGCCGAGGCCGGCGTCCACCAAGCGCGTGTAGGCGCCAAGCACCACCACAACCCACGCCAGCGCCATCCCGGCGACAGCCAGCGCGAACACCGGACGGGGCGTGCTTTTCGTGGCGGGGTGGGAAGGGCCCGAGGCGTTGGGCTTCATGGCGCGAGTCTAAGGCCGCCCGGCCCGGCCCACAACTGGAGTCGGAGGGAGGCAAAGGCAAGCAGTTGCCCGGCACATCCGCGGAAGACCGGCCGGCCAACACCAGGCACCAACAACCTCCTTTGCCGACGCGACGATGTGGAGCGCGCGGCGTTCCATACAACGATGTCGCCCGCCGGACAGCTGCCTCCGCCGATCGCCACCGCCCACCCGATCGTGCCGCCGTCAACTCGCGTCCCGGGCCTTCTCCATCGCCAGGCGCGATCCGCGGCGCTTGCCCATGAACACGTAGCCGCCGGCCACCGCGGCGCCGATCGCCAGCCATTGCGCCACATAGCCCCAATGCATGCCCGTCGCGTAGTCCCAAGACAACGTGGCGGCGCGGAACACGCCGGTGCCGCCCCGGACCAACCGGATCTCCTTCGGGTGCGCCCCGACGGTCGCGGCCATGCGCGCCGTGTCGAGCCCGCCGATTCGTTTCGGCCAACCCTCCGGCCACTCCTCGCCGGCGACAATCCGCGAGACGGGTGTGAGCGGCCACACCACGCCGACCACGGCGACCTGGGCGTGCGGGGTTCGCACCAGCGGCAGCGCGGCGGCGCCGCTCGGCGGCACCAACCAGCCGCGGTTGACGAGAAACACGCCCTCCGGCGCGCGCAACGGGGTATACACCTGATGTCCGCGCCCGCGCCGGTCGGCAACCAGAAAATGGCTTGCCGGGTCGTATGCGCCGGTTAGCGAGACTCGGGTGAAATCCGGCGTGGCGGCGGAGAAGTCGGCGGCTTCGATGGGAGGCGCGCGCAGGCGCTCCACGCGGGCGTCCGCGAGAGCGCCTTTCTCCAAAGCGCGGGACAACTGCCAACCGGCCAACGCCAGCACGATGGCGAGGGCCGCGCCGGCCTGCGCGGTGAGCGCCCAGCCCGGGCGGAACGGCGCTTCCAAGAGCGTCATCGGGCGGTTTCCCGCAAGGCTCGCAAAACCGGGGCCGTCTGCGGCGTCACGCCCCGCCAAAGGCGAAACGCCGCCGCCGCCTGTTCCACCAACATGCCCAAGCCGTCGCTGACCGACCATGCGCCGCACTCGGCGGCCCAGCGGCAAAACGGCGTCCGCCCGTCCACGGCGTAGAGAAGATCGTAGCAGCGGGCGCCGGCCGCCGCCTGCGGCGCGACCAGCGGGCCGACACCGTTCAGACCAGCGGAGGTGGCGTTGACGACCACGTCCCAACCGCCGCCGATTTCGTCAAGCCCGAGCGCGCCGACGCCGAACTCCCCGCCCAACAGCTCGGCCTTGGACCGGGTGCGATTGGCGACGGTCAGGTCGGCCACGCCGCTTTGTTGCAACGCTTTGACGATGCCGCGTGTCGCGCCGCCGGCGCCGAGGATGGCGGTTCGCGCGCCCGCCAGCGTCCAACCCAAGTTGACCTTGATGTCCCGCACCAAGCCGATGCCGTCCGTGTTGCAGCCTCGCGTGCGCCCGCCCCGCACCAAGATCGTGTTCACCGCGCCGGCGGCAGCCGCGGCAGCGTCGTGGGCGTCCACCCAGCGCCAAGCGTCCTCCTTGAACGGCACGGTGACGTTCAGACCGCTGCCTCCCGCACTGAAGAAAGCCGCAACCGCGTCTTCGAATCCGGCGACAGAGGGCTCCAGCTTGTCGTAACGCATGTCTTGCCCCTCGGCGGCGGCGAAGGCGGCGTGGATGCGCGGCGAGAGGCTGTGGCCAACCGGATTGCCGACCACCGCGTACCGTGCCGTCATTGCCGAGCCGCCTCGGCCCGGTCGCCGGGGCCGCCTCCGCGGCGGCGTGCCGCATTGGCCGTCATCGCAGTGTCCGCCCGGTCGTGGCGTCCACTATGCGGCTCGGCCCTTCCCGGCCGCCGGTCTCACCCGCCAAACGGTAGTCCACATCGTCGCCCAGAGCGGCCGCCACCTGCGCTCCAGTCTTGGCCGGCGGCTCGCCGGCGCGGTTCGCCGAGGTCGACACGATGGGGCCGCCGAACGCGGCGGCGAGCGCCCTCGCCTGGGCGTGTCCCGGCACGCGAATCGCCACGGTGCGCCGCCCACCCGTGGTCCACGCAGGGAAACGTTCGTTGGGCACCACCCATGTCACCGCGCCGGGCCAGCTGGCGCGAATGCGCGAGCTCGTCTCGTCGTCCAGCCCGGCGAGCTCGGGCAGGAAGTGTTCCGCCGTGCCGCCGATGACGATGAGGCCCTTGGCGGCGTCCCGGCCCTTGATGGCGAGGACGCGGCCCACCGCGGACCGATCGAATGGATCGCAAGCGAGGCCCCAGACACCCTCGTTGGCGTGGGCGACGACGCCACCTTGCCGCAAAATCCGCACGGCCGAGCACAGGGCCGACGCGTCACCGGTTTGGCGGCCCGGCTGCGAATCGAGCCCGACGCTAGAGCGCTTTGACACGGGACGTGGCCAACGCGGCCGTGCCGCCGCGGATCGGCAGGGAGATCGTCATGGAGATCGCACCACAGCAGTTCACGAATCGCGCCGATGCTGGCGCGACGGCAGTCGCACGTCAAGGCATGCCGCGGGTGAGGTAAGCAATCGCATTTGAGATGCGTGCCTACTCCAGCCTGCGGACGCAGCGGATCATTTCGACGAGGAACTCCTGTTTCCGCTGCGCGTGGATGAACTTGCGGCGGATGGAGCGCTTGTCGGGGTGCATCCGCGCGATGTTCAGGGAGCCGCCGGACGACCGCCAGGCAGGCGGCGCTGTTGCCCTTGCGGTTGCGCGCGCGGTCCTCGCCGCTCGGCGTTCCGGCGTCGTCCACCCCGGTCACCCGCCGTCGCCGCCGCGTCGCCGTCGTTCACCACCCGCAGCAGGCTCACCTGCCTCCGATTGCTGCCTGGGTTGAAGATCGGAACCCGCGCCCCTTGCGCTGCGATTCCAGACGGCGCAAGGTCGTGCATGCTAGTGAGGAAGCCGTCTTCGGTGCGGATGTAGGACGTCACCACGATGTCCAGATCAGACGTCAACTCGAGCCGCCAGTCGCCGCGCGCGGGCGCACCCACGCCGTTCGGCAGCCCCTTCGCGGCGTTGCCCCGTTCCAGGTCGCCGGAGTGGAAGTGAACGGTCTCGGCGGCGTGGTTTTTGGTTCCGGCCACTCTGAACAGATCGGTCAACTTGAACGGCTGCCAACCTGACGGGTCGCGCAACCGAGCGTGTTTACATCCAGCAATTTGGTCCCTCACGGCGCTTAGCTGCCGCGTGTGGAAGAGGTAGGTGGAATAATCGTGTAGCGTGCTCTCAAACATGTCATCGGCTACTCGCGAGTAGTCCGTTTCCATGTATGTTTCAGGCACCCACTCGTCGTCAAAGCTCAGCGTGACAGCAAGCGGCGAGACGGGCACGCGGCGAGCGGATTGGCGATCTACCTTCCACCGAACCCGCCGCGGCTGCCGACATAATCCGTCACCGTGCTTGGCGTCAAGGGCGGGCAAGTGCGCGTGGGCGTGAACGCGCCGCACGAGGTGTTAGCCGTAGCTCATTCCAGCCGACGCGGCTCCCAACATCGCGGCGTCCCGGTCAATCGGCAAGTTCACGACTGAGTGTCTGAGCTTCCGCAATCTGGGCCCGGGTCATGTATCTGGACAAGTCTTCCCGGAGTTCTCTCGCCGATTCATCCCCCTGCGCCGCAGCGACGTTCGCCCAAGCATAAGCTTGAACGTCGTCCTTGGGAACGCCTTCGCCGTTCCAGTACATGAACGCCAAGTTGTCCTGCGCAGCCGCGTCTCCCTGCTCGGCCGCCTTGCGGAACCACAGCGCCGCTTCGCGGTCGTCCTTGGGAAAACCTCTGCCGTCCCGGTACATGAACGCCAAGAAGCTCTGCGCAGCCGCGTATCCCTGCTCGGCCGCCTTGCGGAACCACAGCGCCGCTTCGCGGTCGTCCTTGGGAACGCCTCTTCCGTCCCCGTACATGACTCCCAAGCCGGTCTGCGCAACCGCGTCTCCCTGCTCGGCCGCCTTGCGGTACCACCGCGCCGCTTCGCGGTCGTCCTTGGCAACGCCCCTTCCGTCCCGGTACGTGAACGCCAAGTAGGTCTGAGCTGCCGCGACCCCCTGCTCGGCCGCCTTGCGGTACCACAGCGCCGCTTCGCGGTCGTCCTTGGCAACGCCTGTTCCGTTGGCGTACATGACTCCCAAGTTGTGCTGCGCAAACGCGACTCCCTGCTCGGCCGCCTTGCGGTACCACAGCGCCGCTTCGCGGTCGTCCTTGGCAACGCCTGTTCCGTTGGCGTACATGACTCCCAAGTTGTGCTGCGCAAACGCGACTCCCTGCTCGGCCGCCTTGCGGTACCACAGCGCCGCTTCGCGGTCGTCCTTGGGAACACCTGTTCCGTTGGCGTACATGAGTGCCAGGCTGACCTGCGCAAGGGTGAACCCTTGCTCGGCCGCCTTGCGGTACCACAGCGCCGCTTCGCGGTCGTCCTTGGCAACGCCTGTTCCGTTGGCGTACATGACTCCCAAGTTGTGCTGCGCAAACGCGACTCCCTGCTCGGCCGCCTTGCGGTACCACAGCGCCGCTTCGCGGTCGTCCTTGGGAACGCCTGTTCCGTTGGCGTACATGAATGCCAGGTTGCCCTGCGCAGCCGCGTCCCCCTGCTCGGCCGCCTTGCGGTACCACAGCGCCGCTTCGCGGTCGTCCTTGGGAACGCCTGTTCCGTTGGCGTACATGAGTGCCAGGTTGCCCTGCGCAGCCGCGTCTCCCTGCTCGGCCGCCTTGCGGAACCACAGCGCCGCTTCGCGGTCGTCCTTGGGAACGCCGACTCCGTTCTTGTACATGTCTCCCAAGTTGACCTGCGCAGTCGCGTCTCCCTGCTCGGCCCGCTTGCGGGTCAGCCGCGCGACTTCGCGCATGAATTGGCTGACGGTGTCCTCGCCATCAACCAAACTCTCACCGGAGGTCTCTCGATCTGTTGCCGCCGGAGCACGGGAGGTTTCCGATTCCGCACTTCTTACACTAGCGCGGTCGACGCTTGGGGCCTGCGCGGCGGGAGACACGGACACCGGACGTGTTCCGTCTTGATCCGAACTGGGCGGCGAGAAATCTCGTGCGAAGAGCGCAACTCCGGTCGTTACCACCACGATGGCGGCTAGCGAAACCCGGATAGATGCGTTGGGGTTCTTCGACCTACCGGTGGCTTGCGACATAGGATACTCGCCGCCTTCACACCTGCCAGCGGCCCGTTGTGGAACACGGAAAGGATGTTAGCAGAGCGTTCGTTCTCCTAACTAACCGGCGTGAGGGAGTGGGTGCCCGTGTGGTCGAGGTCACTGTCCGCGCCTGCGTGGGGGCCGGTGTGAAGGGCTGGGAGTGCGCCATCCGGATCCTGCTGGCCTGCTTCCACGCCACGGCCTGTGCGTCGACGACCTGCGGGGCGGACGACCTGCGGCGCTCCGCGAAGGGATCGCCCCCTCGCCGGGCGATTCGGCGGTTGGCGAACGCGGCGTCCCTCGCTTCGGCGAGCGTGACGTGCTCGAAGCTGCCGAGGCCCATGTCAACGACTCCGCCGGCAGGGAACCGCAGTTCCGCGCGCATCGCGCAAAGTTCGCTCCCGCGCAGGCTCTGGTACGCTCCCGTTCAGCCAACTTGGGAGGAGGCCGAGATGACTGACCAAACGCCCGCCTACGAGACCATTCTGTACGAACGCGATGGCGGCCTCGCCATCGTGACGTTGAATCGCCCCGACAGCATGAACGGCATCACAAACACGCTGCTGCGAGAAGTGTACGAGTGCCTCGGCGCGGTCGCATACGACGAGAGCGTGCGCACGGTGCTGTTCACCGGCGCCGGACGCGCCTTCTGTCCCGGGGTGGATCTCAAGGCGTCCACCAGCGGCGCGCCGCAGGAGCCGGGGCGCAAGGAGTATTTCCACATCACCACGCTGCTGCACGAAATGCCCAAGGTGACCATCGCCGCCGTGAACGGCGCGTGCGCCGGCGCCGGTTTCGGCTGGGCGTGCGCCTGCGACCTGCGCTACGCCAGCGAGGGGGCGATGTTCAATTCCGCGTTCTTGGGCGTCGCAATCTCCGGCGACATGGGCGGCCCCTGGTTGCTGCCGCGCATCGTCGGCGCCACGAAAGCCCGCGAGCTGTTCTTCTCCTCAGCCAAGTTCAGCGCCGCCGAAGCCGAACGCATCGGCCTCGTGCTGGACACCTTCCCGGCCGAGACGTTTCAAGCCGAGGTTCGCGCCATCGCCAAACGACTGTCGAAGTCCGCTCCGCTCGCCATCGGCGAGATGAAAAAGAACTTCGTGGCGGCCGAGGCCATGCCGCTGCGGGACTACATCGAGCTGGAGACCGAGCGCCACTCCCGCACCGGCGCCAGCGCCGACTCCCGCGAAGCGTTCCGCGCCTTCGTGGAGAAGCGCGAGCCGCGATTCGAGGGCCGGTAGAACGCTGACGCGGCGCTGAATGCTAGGCAGACCGTCCACTTCAACTCCGGCGACCTGCAGCGGGGCAACGCCGCGAAGGGGCTGCCGAACGGCGTGGGTTCGCCCACGCACGGCGACTGGCGGCTCGAGTTGACCTTCTGATCTGGACATCGCGGTAACGTCCTACATCCGCACCACTGACGGCTTCCTGACGAGCATGCACGAGCTCGCGCCACCAAGCGTCGCGGCGCATGGAGCACGGGTTCCCTTCTTCAACCCGGGTAGCAATCGACGCCAAGTGAGCCTGCTGCGCGTGATTAACGATGGCGACGCCACGGCGACGGTGACGGTTACCGGGGTCGATGACGCCGGGACGCCGGGCGGCGACGTGCGGCTGACGATTCCGGCAGGCGAGGCGCAGACATGGGAGGCGGTTGATCTCGAGGGCGGCAGCGACACATTCGAGGGCGCGCTGGGCGATGGCATCGGCAAGTGGCGGCTCGCGGTTGCGTCGGATGTGCCCGTGAGCGTGATGAGCTTGCTGCGAAGCCCCGGCGGGCATCTGACCAACCTCTCCACCGCCACGAGGCCGTAGGTCGCCGAGCAGGCCAAGACGCCAAAGTGTCGCTGGGCCGAGGGGCGCGTCGTTCGGGAATGACCATTCATGGCTCGATAGAGTTCAGCATCTACGACTCGATAACCAACCGCCGAACGCTATGCGGCTGCCATCGGGACCAAGCCAGCTTCTTAGTCGTCGTCAGCCCCGCGGCACAGCACACGAATATCTACGTCCTTGGCGGGCTGTGGGAACATGGCGTCTCGCCGAGTTGATGTGCGACTGAAGCGGCGCGGCTACTTCACCCGGGCGTGAGGGAGATTGGGCTGGCCGGATCGACTGTAATCTCCCGACGCGCCGGGTTGATGATCAGATCCATGTCTTCCATAGGAACCGACCCGAACAGCACCTCATCGCCAAGGACCAACGCACCGACATAACAGAGTCGATCCCCGAAAGAGACCTTTATCGGGCCGGCATAGGGTACGCTCATGCTTCTGCAGCCTGCGACGGACACCTCCCGCATCGTTTCCGCTTCGAGTTGCAGTTGCACAGCGATGTGCTCCGGGATGCGCAATGTCAACGCGCCGGTGTCCGCCAAGGCTCTGACCGTGATGGGCTTCAACTCTTGACGCCGCGGGTTGCTGAGCGTCAGCTCCGCGAAAACAAACCCCATAGCCACCTCGCCGATCGGCGGATTCAAGTCCCCGGCGATGTTGGGGCAAAGGGCTTTCTTCGTCAACGCTGAGGCCGCATCGCCGCATCGCATGGTGGAACCCCGCCAGCGGCAGGAGGCGTTGGAGGCCAAAGGCGACCCGCCCTAGCCTAGAACTTGAACTCGATGCGGGCCTGGTAGTGGCGGGGCAGCTCGGGCAGCGCGATGACCGAACCGAACAGGTTGGGGAAGTTGGCGCGGAAGTAGCGCTCGTCGGTGAGGTTCTTGCCGGTGAAGGTGACGGACCAGCTGCCCCGATCGAATTTGAGGCCGGCGTTCACCAGCGTGTAGGCCGGCAGCTTTACCGTCTGCGCGAAGCCGGAGTAGACGCTGTCCACGTCGGTCAGGCTGCCGAAGACCCGCAAGCCGTTCTCGAAGTCGTAGATGCCGCTGAAGCTGGCGATGTTCTCCGGCACGCCGGCGCGGCGCGCCCGGGGATTGCCCGTCAGGGTCACGAAACCCGCGACGGTGCCGCCGTAGAAGAGGCTCGGGGCCGTTCCCGGCAAGTCGCCGGCGCCCAGGAAGCTGAACCGCCCGCCGTCGTTCAGGGTGCTGAGGTTGACCACCTCGATGTTGGTGTAGGCGGCGGTGAGCATCAGTCGCGCGGTCGCCAGCCAACGCAGCTCGAACTCGAAGCCTTCGGTTCTCGAGGCCTGGTTGGTTACCGTCGATTGGGCGCTGAAATCAATGCGCTCCTGCTCGTAGTAGATGGCTTGGAAGAACAGGCGGTCGTCCGACGCGGTGCCCTTCACGCCCACTTCCAGCAGCTCGGAACTGGCCACCGCGTTGCCGTCGTTAATGTTGTCCGCGGTGATGTCCGCTCCTTGGCCGACGACCACCGTGGTTTGCTCGGACGCCGTGACGTAAGGCACAAGGCCGAGCGGCGTGGCCCAAGAGAGGCTCGCCGTCCAAGAGAAAGCGCCCTCGCGGTCGCTGGCGTCGAGGCCGTTGCCGGACAGAACCTTCTCCGCCGGTTGCCGGCTGTTCATGTCGATGGCGTCGTAGCGGGCGCCGAGCAGGGCGCTCACGCCGCTCTCGAACGTCAGGTCCGTCAGCACCGCCAGCCCGTACACGGTGTGGTCGCCTTGGTAGTACTCGGTGAAGTCCTTGTCGATGCGCGTGGCGAGCAGGCGGCGGTCCAAGGCGCTGGCCGGGCGGGTGATGTCGCGCCGGTCGAAGTGCTCGTTGGTGAAGTCGTCGGCGTGCTCAAAGCTCGTGTGGCGGATGGAAGGCGAGAACAGCGCGTCCACGTTCAACCCGCCGAAGCGCTCCGAGAAGCCGACGATCAGCTGGTTCTCCACCACCCAGGAATCCGCAAACTGGGAAAAGCCGTAGGTGGTCTCGTTCAGGGTGTCGTAGGACTCGTAGTAGAGCTTGTTGGCGAGCGTCCACTGCTCGTTGCCGTCGACGATGAAATCCAAGTAAAGGATCAGATCCTCGCTTTCCAACGTGTCGTCCTCGTCGACCGTCGTCTGGCTCGTGTCCAGGCGGCCCACGCCGACGGTTGCCGGATCCAAGGCGAAATCCGCACCGAAGGAGGGCGGCTCGGCAAGTCCCGCCGGATCCACGATGAAGGCGAACAGCCCGGCACCGCCGTTGGCCGTCGCGTACTCTTGATGGGAAATGAATCCGTCGCCGTCCGCGTCAAGGGGTTTGGCCGAACCCGTGACGTAGATGCCGTCGTCGATCAGCGCTTGGGTCAGCCGGTTCCAACCCGCCACCTGGTTGCCCTTGTAATCGTGGTACATGCCGCCCACAGCGATGCGGGCGGTGTCCGTCACGTCGATATTGAACGAGGCTTGCAGAATGCGGTCGTCCTTGCCGGTGTTGCGGTAGTGGCTGCCGGAGGCCTCCACTTCGCCGAACAGGTAGTAGCCGAAGCGGCGCGCGCCCAGCCGCCCGGGGCCGCCCACCTCGGCGGTGAAAAGGGCTTTGCTCCAACTGCCGCCGGTGAAAGAAACGGCGCCGACGGGACGGGAGAGAAACTGGCCGGTATCGGCGCGGGCGGATTTGGGTATGAAGTTCATGTAACCGCCGATCTTGCTGGGGCCGTAGATCACCGAGGCCGGCCCGCGCACGATGTCCACCCGGTCCGCGGCGGCGATGGGCGTCGTGTAGTTGCCGGGATTGTCCAGCCGCCGGATGCCGTTGAAGTAGGTCTCGCCGGAGGTGCCGCGCAGGTCCAGCGAACCGGACACGCCGAAAAAGGACTGCGTGAAGCTGCCGGCCGACAGCGCCACGAAGTCGTCGATTTCGGTTATGCCGTACTCCTTGATCGTCTCGATGGTCAGGCTGGTGGCGGAACGGGGCGTCAGCGCCAGCGCCTTGGCGAAACCGAAGACGGCGTCCACCGGATCCCGCAGCAACATGCCCACTTCGTCCAGTGCTTGGCCGGTGACTATCAGCGTCTCGATGGCGTCGTTTTCCGCGCCGGCGTCGCCGGCTCCATCGTCGACGTCCGCCGCATCGTCGGCGCACCAAACGGGCGTGGCGGCCAACGCCAAAGCCAGTGCGCCGGCCAGCAAACAACCGTTGCCGCGGCGCGTGTGGCAGCTTGCATTCATCGTTCGCCCTCGTCAGCCGATCTCTTCTCACGCCCTGAGCGGTTGGCGCAACAGTTCCAGCAGTTCGTCCGCGCTCAGGCGGCCGGCGGCGTCCGAGCCGTCCAAGAGCTGATCCGCCAAATCCCGCTTCTTGTGGTGCAAATCCACGATCTGCTCCTCGATGGTGCCTTCCGTGACCAGCCGGTAGATGGTGACCGGGCGCGTCTGGCCGATGCGATGGGCGCGATCGGATGCTTGGTCCTCCACCGCCGGGTTCCACCAGGGGTCCATGTGAATCACATAGTCCGCGGCGGTGAGGTTGAGGCCCACGCCGCCGGCCTTGAGCGAGATGAGGAACACGTCGCCCTGACCGGATTGGAAGGCGGCGATGCGCTCCACCCGCGCCTTGCGGGGCGTGGCGCCGTCGAGGTACTGGTAGGCCACGCCGACCTTCTTGAGGTGCTCCTCCACCAACTTCAGGTGCATGACGAACTGCGAGAACACCAGCACCTTGTGGCGGTTCTCCAAGAGCTCCTGCAAAGTCGTGGCGAAGGTCTCGAGCTTCGAGCTTTGCACTTGAAGCCCGGCGCGTTTCGCGGCGTCGTCCCGGTCCAGCACCAGCTTGGGGTTGCAGCACGCCAGCCGCAAGCGCGTGAGATGCGCCAGCACTTGCACGCGGCGGGCCCCCTCGCCGATGCGCGGATCCTCCTTGCGGGCCGCCTCCAGCTCCTCCACCGCCCGTTGCCGCAGAGCCTCGTACAGCGTCGTCTCCTCCTCGGACATCTGCACGTGCAAGGTGATCTCCGTGCGCTCCGGCAAATCGTCCAGCACATCGGCCTTGAGGCGCCGCAGGACGAACGGCGCGACCAGGCGCCGCAGGCGCCCGTGGGCGGCGGCGTCGGCGTCGCGCTCGATGGGCACTTGGAAATGGCGGCGGAACTGTTGCAGCGAGCCGAGCAGCCCCGGGTTCACGAAGCCGAACAATGAATGCAGATCCACCAGGTTGTTCTGAATCGGCGTGCCGGTGGTTATCACCCGAAAATCCGCGCCCAAGCGGCGCACGGCGCGGGTGCGTTTGGCGGCCGGGTTCTTGATGGCCTGCGCCTCGTCCAACACGGCACTGCGCCACCGCACTTCGGCAAGCTGCTCGGCGTCGTTTTGCGCCACGCCGTAGGTGGTCACGTAGAGATCGAACGGCGCCGGCTCTTCCAACAGCTCCGCCCGCGCCGCCATGGGGCCGGTGTAGACCTTCGGGTTCAGCGTGGGCGCGAAACGGCGCGCCTCGTCCACCCAATTCGCCACCACGGAGGTGGGCGCCACCACCAAGGCCGGGCCGCCCGGCGCGCGGTCGAGCAGCACGGCCAGCGTCTGCACCGTTTTGCCAAGGCCCATGTCGTCGGCCAGGCACGCCCCCGCGCCCCAGTGCGCCAACCGCGCCAGCCAGCGATAACCCTCCACCTGATAGGGGCGCAGTTCCGCCTGCAGGGTGCTCGGCAGCGCCGGCTCGAAAGACTGGGCCGCCTGGAGCTTGGCGCGCAAATCCAGCCAACCCTGGTCGGCTTCCACTTCGGCGTCCTCGAGCAGGTCGGTGAGCGTCAAGGCGGCGAGGGGGTTCAGGCGCACCGCGCCTTGCGCGCCCGGTGTGGAGAGGCTGGCCAAGTCGTCCAGTTGGCGTCGAAAGCCGCTCGTGAGCGCCACGAACTCGCCGTCCTTCAACTCCAGGAAGCGCGAGCCGGGGCTCGCTTCCAGCAGCCGGAAGAGGCGCTTCAAGTCCAGCACCCGCTCCTCGTCCACCGTCAGTTTGCCGGACGCCTCCATCCATTCCTCGGCCGATTTGACATTGAGCGCCAACGAGCCTGTGGAAGCCTGCGCGACGATGCGAAACGGCTCCCCCTTCGGCCACTTGCAGCGGGCCTCGGCCTTGTTCAACTGCTCCAGAAGTTCCAGACACTGCCGAGGTTCCGGCAACAGCAGCGGCGACAACTCGGTGGGCCGGGACGCCAGCGGCGGGCACGCCGAAATCAGCTGCGCCGTCGCTTCGCGCTCGGCGGCGAGGTCGCGCTCGGCCTGCACGCTCTGGCCGTCCGCGTTGGCGAACACGGTGGCGCCGCCTTCGCCGGGCGGGAAACAGATGCCGGATTCCGCTATCGGTTCCACCACCAGCGCGACGATGAGGCCGGCGTCCAATGGCTCGATCCGCACCCACGGGCCCGGGTCGGCGTCCACCCGGGTGGTGGTCACCGCCCCGCCGGTGTCGCTTTGCACGCGGATGTCCGCCGCCAACGAAGAGACCGCCTCCAACAGGCGCGGTTTGGCGCTGGCCGGCAAGTGCAGGCCGGCCTCCGGGATCAACTCGAACAGCCCCTGATGCGCCCCGGTGAAGCGCGTGACCTCGCACCGCCTGGGGTTCGGCGAATGCACCCGGTAATCTTGGTCGAACTCGCCGCAGTAGGGTTCCACGCGCACGCGCACACCGCCTTCGTCGTGCTCGTCGATGAGCAGCTCCGGCTCCCGGCGCACCACATCCACCGAATCGCCATCGCCGTTGTACACGTGCGGATGGCCCGCGAGCGCGAACAGGCTAGGCGGGCCGGCGTAGAAATCCTGCCCGCCGCCCCAGTATTTGCGGCTCGAAAGCGCCGCGACGGCGTCCCGGTCTTGGCGCAGCAGGAAATCCAAGTTCGCGGATTCCGCCGTCAAGCGCTTGAAGGTGATCCGTCGGCCCTTGCTCCAACCCCCGTTCTTCATCGCCCGCTGCTCGCGGGTGGTGAGCGAAACCGTGTCGTAGGCGACGTGCAAATCCCAAACCAGCCGTCCTTTCGCCCGGGCCTTGGACTTGCCGCCCTTGGCCGCCTTCGTTGACGTCTCGTGGGCCAGCCGCTCCAAGGCCTTCAACGAGAACTCCCATTCCGGCACGGGCGCGGCCAAATCCGCCAGCGTCTTGGTGCCCAGACCGATGTGGAGCGAGGCTTCGGCGGCGGCTTCCTCGGTCCCGTGGGTGACGGCGTAGCGCCGCAACACCTCGTCGCACTCCGCCACCAACCACGCGAAGCCGGCGGCATCGGCGCGGGCGCGGTAGCGCCGCAACAGGGCTTGCCGGCGTTCCGGGTCCGGGTGGAAGTAACCCAGCCAGCAACACACCAGGCCGTCGAACAGCGCCGTGAGGCAGGGCTGATCCGGCGAATGCCCGAACACGCCCCGCCCGGCGCGGGCGCGGGAGGCGTTGGCCACCAGGTCCAGCATGTCGGTGAAGCGTTCTGGAGAGCCGCGCTCGGCGCCACGCATCACGTCGGAGAGCAGCGCGTGCGACGCCGGCGTGTCCGTGCGCACCAGGGCGAGCAAAGCCAGCGCGAAGGCGTGCGACTCCACGAACACCAAACGCTTGCGCGTGCCCGCCTTCTCCGCCGCCAAAGCGGCCTTGACGTCGTGTTGGGCGGCTTCGTCGTCGCCGCGCAGCAGGGCGATCAGGGCCTTTGCGGACGCGAGGCCCACCACCGCCGCTTTGGCGTCCCGCCGGCTGGGGGGCAAGGCGGCGAAGACGTCCAGCGCGGCGTCGAAACGGCCTTGCAGGATGCGGACGAAAGCGATGCTGGAGGCGTGAGAACCGGGATCCCGCGCCTCGCACAGTTCGACGATCGGCTCCGGCGGCGCGGCGGTGGCGATGACGCGGTCCAGACACCCGGCCAAGGCGGACTCGACATGCTGCTTCGGCAGCGTCTCTATGAGGTCCGCGCGCAACGGTTCCGCCAACATGCCCCAAGTGGCCTGCTGGTTTTCCTCGTCCACGAACTCGCCGATCTCGTCGAATTCGCCGGCGACCAAGTGGCAGCGAAACTGCATCTCGTCTTCGTAGGGGTCGTAGTGGTAGCGGCTGCGGCTCGCCCGGGTGGCGTCGATGCCGCGCCGAATGGCCTTCAAGCGGCCTTCGTCATGGGCTTGCTCGGTGAGCGTAACGGCCCAACCGCTTGGCGCCGACGGCCCTTTCTTGGACCAGACCTCGAGCACGCCGGCCTCGGCCAGCTCGTCGCTGGCGCGGCGGACTTCGTTCAAGGTGATGCGGCGCCCGGAATGCCGGACGTCGGCGACGGCAAGCAGCTTCTGCGCCCGGCCCAACGGCAGCGGACTCGGCGCCACCACGCCATAGGCTTGCGCAACCAGCCGGGCAACGGGCGAGAGCGAGGCGTAGCGGTCGACGTGGTCGCTTGGCACGATGGCGCAGTGTGCCAGCACGCCGCGGTTCGATCAAATCTTTGCGCGCTCCGCGTGCCGGTCACGGGCCGGCGCAGGCCAATCCACATGATCCGGCAGGGACGCGTGGGCTTTACAATTGGCCCGAACGTCGCGGCGGCGGCACCGGCGCGACATCGCGGGAGGGGCGATGGACAACAACATCGGCTGGTGGCTGGCCAAGCGGGCGTTCCTCACCCCGACCCGCGAGGCGTATGTGGGCGACGACGGGGAGCGGCTGGATTTCGCGGCGCTCAACAGCCGTTGCAACCGCTTCGCCAACGCGCTGCTCGCCGCCGGCGTCGGCAAAGGCGAGCGGGTTGGCTTGCTGCTGATGAACAGCGCCGAGTTCGTGGAGGCGTTCTTCGCCCTCGGCAAGATCGGCGCCGTCGCGGTGCCGCTCAACTGGCTGCTGGTGACCGCCGAGCTGGAGTTCATACTCAAGGACAGCGGCGCCACCCGGCTGGTGTTCGACGACGCCTTCGTCGACACGGTCGCCGAACTGCATGCCCTGGGCGCCCGCACGGACATCCGGCACTACCTGCAAGTCACCGGCGCCGATTCCGCGCACTTCGCCCGGAACTACCGCGCCTTCCGCGACGCCGGCGCGGACAGCGAACCGGCGATTCGCGCCAGCGAGCAGGACATGCTCTACATCATGTACACCTCCGGCACCACCGGCCTGCCCAAGGGCGTGGTGCACACCCACGGCACCAGCATCTGGGCCTGTCTCACCATCGCCGCCACCACCTATTACCGCGAGGGCGACCGCTTCCTGTGGTTGCCGATGTTCCACGTCGGCGCGCTCACGCCGCTCGCTGTTGCCGTGTATCGAGGGGTCACCAGCGTGGTGATGCGCGGTTTCGATCCGGTGTGGGCGTGGGAAATGATCGACCGAGAGAAGATCACCATCGGCCTCGCCGTGCCGGCCATGCTGAATTCCATGCTGCAAGTGCGGAACTTGGAACGCTTCGACTTCTCCCGTTGGCGCTGGTGCATGTCCGGCGCGGCGCCGGTGCCGGAAGCGCTAATCGAGGCGTGCGCCAAGTTGGGCGTGGAGGTGCATCAGGTGTACGGGCTGACCGAATCCTGCGGCCCGGCGACCCTCATCGACGCGGACAACGCGCTGCGGCGCATCGGTTCGGCCGGCAAAGCGTTCTTCCACACGGACGTGCGCATAGCCCGGCCCGACGGCACGGACTGCGCCGCCGACGAACCGGGCGAAGTGCTGGTGGCCGGCCCGCACATCATGCGCGAATACTGGAACCGTCCCGAGGCGACGGCCGAGACCATAGTGGACGGTTGGCTGCACACCGGCGATGTGGCCCGCATGGACGCGGACGGTTTCCTCTACATCGAGGATCGCATCAAGGACATGATCATCTCCGGCGGCGAGAACGTCTATCCGGCGGAGATAGAGAAGGTGCTGGAAGCGCACCCCGGCATCTTCGAGGCCGGTGTCATCGGGCAGCCAAGCGAGCGCTGGGGCGAATCGCCGTTCGCGGTGGTGGCGCGCGCGGACGAGACGTTGACGCCACAGGACGTGCTGGAGTTCTGCCGCGGCAAGCTGGCCGGCTACAAGCAGCCCAAGGGCGTGGCGTTCGTGGACGCCGTGCCGCGAAATTCGAGCGGCAAGATCCTCAAGCGGCTGCTGCGCGAGCGCTTTCCGGGCCCGGCCCCCGGCTAGCCGCGGCCAACCATGCGCGTCATCGAATTGGAACAACGTCTGGGGCCGTTTTGCAAAGCGAAGTACGGGCGCGAAGTGCGCGTTTTCGACGTCCACACGATGCCTGGGCACGCCGGATTCTCCTACGGTTTCAGCGTGGACACGGGGGATGGGGTGGAATCCTGGTTCATCCGCCTGCCGCCGCCCAACGTGCGCTGGCGCGGCACCGCGGATGTGCTCCGGCAGGTGGAGGTGTTGAACGCCTTGGACGGCACCGGCGTGCCGCATTGTCCGGTGCGCTGGGCCGGGGACGATCTGGAGTGGTTCGGCTGCCCCTACTTCGTCGTGCCAAGGCTCGAAGGCGACGTGCTGCGGCTGGGGGCCGGCGAATGGGCGACGGCGCTGCCGGAGGAGAAGCTGCTGGACATGGGGCGCCAAGCCATGCGGGCGCTGGCCGACGTCCACAAGGTGGACACCGCCCGGGTGCCCTACCTCGGCGAGCCGGTGCCCTTCCACGAGGACGTGGAGCGCTGGGACCGATTCCTCCCCCGAGCCGCTGACCCGGAATGCCTGGCGCGGGCGCCGGAGTGCCGGGCGCGGCTGCTCGCGACGTTGCCGGCCGACGCGCCCGTGGGCGTCTTCCACGGGGACTTCCAGACCTCCAATCTCTTCTTCGCCACCACCGGAGCGGATGCCGGAACACTGCTCGCGGTCATCGACTGGGAACTCACCGGCATTGGCGCCACGTTGAACGACGTGGGCTGGGTTTGCACCTTCAGCGATCGCGAGGCCTGGGCGCGGGGGGATGGCGAACGGCAGATGTTTCTCGACCCCGACACATTGATGGCGATGTATGTGGAGGCCCACGGCGGCGCGTTGCCGGCGCTTGGCTGGTTCCGCGCGCTCGCCGCCTACAAGTTCGCCATCATCACCGGTTTCAACCTGGGCTTGCATCGGCGCGGCAAGCGCGTGGACCCGTCCTGGGAGGTCACGCGGCATTCGATGGCGCCGCTCATCGACCGCGCCTTGGAGCTGCTCGGCTAGCGGGCGCGACAGCCGAAGCCGAGACATTCCGTGATCCTGCTCTTGCATCCCGGCCAGATGGGCGCCGCTGTCGGCGCGGCGCTGGTTGGCAACGGCCATGACACGGGCTGGGTGGCCGCCGGTCGCAGCGCGGCGACGCAAGCGCGGGCCGCCGCCGCCGGTTTGCACGGGTTCGAGACCCTCGCCTCGGGGTTGCGAGCCGCGGACATGGCGATGTCCATCTGCCCGCCGGACGCCGCTCTCGAACTGGCGCGACAAGTGCGCCGCGAAGGCTTTCGTGGCGTGTATGTGGACGGCAACGCTGTCGCGCCGGAAACCGCTCGCGCCATCGCGGCGCTGTTCGGGGCGCGGTATGTTGATGGCGGCATCATCGGCCCGCCGCCTCGCTGGCGGGTCGCCGGCCCAAGCCACACCCGGTTCTACCTTGCCGGCGCTGGCGCCGCCGATGTGGCCGCGTTGTTCGCGGATTCGCCAGTGGACGCGCGAACGCTGGCCGGCGACGCCGCCGCGGCGTCCGCTTTGAAGATGTGCTTTGCGGCCTACACGAAGGGCGTCTCCGCCCTTCTGCTGGGGATTCGCGCGTTGGCCGAGCGCAACGGCGTCACCGATGATCTGCTGGCGGAGTGGCGCATCTCACAGCGCGAACTGCCTAACCGCAGCACCGCCGTGGCGACATCAACCGGCCCCAAGGCGTGGCGTTTCGCGGGGGAAATGCGGCAAATCGCGGCCACCTTCGCCGCCGCCGGGCTGCCAAGCGGCTTCCACGAGGGCGCGGCGGAAATCTACCAGCGCATGGCCGGACTGAAAGACCTCGCGGAAATCGGCATCGACGACGCTTTGCGGTCTATTCTGGACACTGGCGCCGGCGGCGGTGAAACCGCGGACAACGAGGACGCTGGGCGATGATCGAGTTCCAAGTGAACGGCGCCGGCAAGCGGCTGGACGTGGAAGCGGACATGCCCCTGTTGTGGGTGATCCGCGAGCATCTGCGGCTCACCGGCACGAAGTTCGGCTGCGGCATCGGCCAATGCGGCGCCTGCACCGTCCACTTGGACGGCGAGCCGGTGCGATCCTGCATCACGCCGGCGGCTGCGGCGGCCGGTCGATCCATCACCACGATCGAAGGTTTGGCCAAGAGCGGCGAGGCGCGCCATCCGCTCCAACAGGCGTGGATAGACGAGCAGGTGCCCCAATGCGGCTACTGCCAATCCGGCCAGATCATGGCCGCGGCGGCGCTGCTGGCCGAACACCCGGCCCCGGACGACGACGCCATCAACGCCGCCATGCGCGGCAACATCTGCCGCTGCGGCACCTACGCCCGCATTCGGCGGGCGATCAAGAAGGCCGCGACCGGCGCGGCGCCGAACGATGGCGAGTGAGCCGAGCCCCTCCGCCGGCCGCCGGTGGACGCGCCGCGGCGTCATCGCCGCCGGCGTCTTGACAACCGGCGCGCTTGTGGTCGGGGTGGCCGTTCGCCCCGGCAATCGCGGCCCGCGGCTGCGGCCCCTGGTCGCGCGGGGCGACGAGGCGCTCTTGAACGCGTGGGTGAAGATAAGCCCGGACAACACGGTCACGGCCATCGTTCCGCACGCCGAGATGGGCCAGGGCGCACACTCCGCCCTCGCGCAAATGCTGGCCGACGAGCTGGACGCCGACTGGCAGCGCGTGCGTGTGCGCGAAGCGCCGGCGCACGAGGAGTATGCGAACTACGCCTTGGGCAAAGGCTTCCTGCTCGGCGAGATGAACATTCCCGCGGTGCTGGTGGACACGGTGGACGGCGGTTTCCTGAAACTCACCCAAGCGATGGACTTGCAGGTCACCGGCGGCAGCTTGAGCCTGCGGGCCACCGGCACGCACGCCATGCGCGTTGCCGGCGCCGCCGCTCGCGAGATGCTCGCGCGAGCCGCCGCCGCCGAGTGGGAGGTGCCGCCAGACGAGCTCGCATTGGCCGCCAGCCGCATCTCGCACCCGGCCAGCGGGCGCGAAGCGGCGTATGCGGATTTCGCCGCCGCGGCGGCCACCCTGCCGCCGCCCGCCAAGCCGCGGTTGAAAGCGCCGGCCGAGTTCAACTTGATGGGCAAGCCCATGCCCCGCAAAGACATTCCTAGCAAAGTGGACGGCAGCGCCCGGTTCGGCATCGACATGGACGCCGCCGCCGTGCCGGGGATGCCGCGAATGCGGGTGGCGACTGTGCGCGCCTGCCCGGTGTTCCAAGGCGCAGTGGACGGCATCGAGGACGCTGCCGCGCTGGCGCTGCCGGGTGTTGAACGGGTTGTCGATCTGGGCAACGCCGTCGCCGTCGTCGCCGATGGCTATTGGCATGCCAGCCGCGGCTTGGCCGCGTTGCGGGCGCGCTGGAAAACCGGCGGTCGCGAGGGGCTGGGGCAGCAGGACATCTTCGCGCAGTTCCAAGGGGCTTTGTCCGCGCTGGAAGCCCAGGGTGGCGGCCGCACAGACGCGAACGTCGGCGACGCGGAAGCCGCTCTCGCCGCCGCCCCCAAGCAAGTGCGCGCCGAGTACCGCGTGCCCTATTTGGCGCACGCGGCGATGGAGCCCCTAAGCTGCGCCGCCTGGGTGCGCCACGACGAGTGCGATGTTTGGACCGGCACCCAGAATCCGCTCGGCCTGCGCGCCGCGATCGCGGACCTTCTGTCCGTCGACGAGAGCCTGGTCACCGTCCACAACGCCTATCTCGGCGGCGCGTTCGGGCGCCGGGCGAGCTACGACTACGCCTTGCAGGCCGTGCAAGTGGCCAAGGCGGCCGGCGTTCCGGTCCAGCTCGTCTGGTCGCGCGAGGAGGACATCGCCCAAGACAAGTACCGCCCGGCGAGCGTCAGCCGGTTCCGCGGCGGCCTGGACGCCGACGGCCGGCCGGTGGCGTGGCTGAACGGCTATGTGGACAAGCACGAACCGGCCGAGGCGCCGCACATTCCCTACGACATTGCGAACCAGCGCATCGAACACGTCGAGAGCCCAACCCATGTGCCGTTCGGCGTGTGGCGCAGCGTCGACCACTCCCAGCACGGGTTCTTCACGGAATCCTTCATCGACGAGCTGGCGGCGGCGGCCGGCCAGGATCCGCTGCTTTTTCGCCGCAACCTCTTGCGCCGCGCCCCCCGCCACCGGGCGGTGCTGGACGCCGCCGCCAAAGCCGCCCGTTGGAGAACCCCGCTGGCCGCTGGCCGCGGCCGCGGCATCGCGTTGCACGAATCCTACGGCACCGTGGTGGCCCAAGTGATCGAGGTTGCCGTCGCGGCCGGGCGGGCGCATGTGGAGAAGGTGACCTGCGCGGTGGACGCGGGATTCGCCATCAACCCGGACGGCCTCATCGCGCAGATGGAAGGCGGCATCGTTTTCGGCCTGTCCGCGGCGCTGCACGGCGAGATTTCCATCGCCGAGGGCAGGGTGCGGCAAAGCAACTTCCACGACTATCCCGTAATGCGCATCGACGAGATGCCGACCATCGAAACGGTGATCGTGAACGGCGGCGGCCCCCTCGGCGGCGGCGGCGAGCCCGGCACGCCGCCGGCGGCGCCGGCGCTGGCCAACGCGGTGTTCGCGGCCACCGGCAGGCGGATCCGCGAACTGCCGCTGGCAAAGCACCACTTGGGCGCCCGTTCCGCTACTTAGGAATCGTCGTCCGGGCGCGCCTGGTCGCGGGAAAAACCTCGCATCGTCACCCGTAGACGGGCAAGTCCTCCGGCTCACTCGCCGGGAGGCAGTGCGCTGATGTCGTTCAGCCCAACGCCGGATGTGGCCGCTCCCTCACGCGGTCGTTCTTTAGGTTGTCTGCCATGTTGCCCGCCGCTGTTCGTCGTTGAGCCAGTCTTGCATGTAGCTGTGGAACGACGGGATGCCAAAGGACAATTCCGACCGAGCGTTTCGGGCAAGCACGCCGTGCTCGATGGCTTCTCGGACGACGGCGGCGCCGTCGAACGATGCCTCGCCCAATGCCTTCCTCGCGGCGTCAATGTCCAAGAAGCGCACGCCGCGTTCGTTCATGGCACCGATCACGGCCAACATGGCCCTGCTGTTGGCCATGAGACGAAGACGCCCTTCGTAGTAGGCGACTCTCGCCTTCTCGCCCACGGCGAGCGCTTCTGACAAAGACGGGCCCTCAAGGAGGCGCCCATGGCGCGAAATGGCGCCGCAAGCGCCGGCCAGGTAGCCGTGGACATGCTGCGGGAATCCCATGGACTCCTCGGCCAACGCTTGCACACAGGTGTGCGGGATGTCATGGCCCAGCGCCAGCATGCCTTGGTCGATAGCCTCCAACGTCTCTGGATGCGACAGCGCGCCGAGGTTGAGCTCTTCGGCAACCCGCGAAATGCCGGCCGCGCCCCCACTACGGTTGGACAGCACCTCCGGCGTGTGTTGCAAACCAATGCCAAGCACCACCATGGGGCAGTTCTCCACGCCCTGATGCAACACGCGCGCCGTTCTCATGCCCGCCGGCGCCACGGTTTGCAGCTCGTCGATAGTGATGATGAGCGCCTTGCCTTGCCAAGCGCCAGCCGCCACGGAGTCGCTTAGCAGTTCGCCGAGGTCGTGGGCCTTGCGAACGCGATCCACGGACATGTTGCTTTTGATCGGGCCGACCCCCGCGCCCACCGCGACAGTCTTGGCTTCGAGATCCGCCACCTTTCGCCCGATGGACTCGCTATCCAGCGCCCGCATGATCGCCATGAAGACGATGGCGTCATCCGCCGCCAGCGTGTCGGGCAACAGGCTCTTCCAGAGAATGCGGCGCGTGCCTTCGCGCTTCGTCGCGTCGCGGGCGAACTTCAAGCCGAGCTGCGTTTTGCCAACGCCCTGCACGCCGGTGATCAGCGACATGCCCGCTTCGGGGTTCGCGCTAGCGCAAATGGCGTCTATGCGCCTGTTCAGTGACGCGAGTTCGGCGCTCCGGCCGGCGAAGTGCGGTGGCGCGTCTCGCGCGGTGCCGAGTTCGACATGGTTCCCCGAACCGCTCATGGCTAAACCCTACCAAATGACCGCCCAACGTGTCGGAGCATCAGCGTGTTCGGAGGGCCGTGCCGGCAGCGTAATAGAATCAAGCACCACAGCACGCGCTTGAGGCAGAACGAAAGAACGACGATAAACGGCAAGTACGCGCCGCTGTTCCACCATCTCACCGCCCTCAGCGCGCGTCGGTGGTGCGCCACGTTCGCGGAAATCGAGTCCATCCTAGGGTTTTCCCTGCCGAATTCGGCCCGCGCCTACGAGGCGTGGTGGGCGAATCAACACAACGGCAACCACAGCCAAGCTCGCGCTTGGCAGGCGGCGGGTTGGCGCGTCCGGGCCGTGAGCTTGCGGGAGGAGACCGTGGGATTCGAGCGGCACAACTCCGCTGCCCGGACGGCCAGCTATCGGCCGCGACGCCCGCCGCGGCGGCCCACGCCACAAGCAGACGCCTGTGGCCCTACGGAGACGCTCACTGCTGGTGGCGGAACGACGACCTTGGGCGGGCGGGCGTTCAAGCATGTCGCACGCATCACGCCAGAGGCGCGGCTGGACGGCAAGCCGGTGGAAGAAACGCCGCATCTCCGTTACGACGCCTCCAAGCCGCTCAACCGGCACGGCAAAGGCCCGTTCTGCCGCTTCAAAGTGCCCGGGTTGCCAGAAACGCCGGGCGTGTACGCAGTTACCGTCGCACGCAAGCTCGTCTATGTTGGAATCTCGAAGACGAGTCTGAAGCAGAGGTGGGGGCCGTCCGGTTACGCGCAAGTCCAGCCAATAAACTGCTTCAAGGGCGGTCAATCCACCAACTGCAAGGTGAATCACGCCATTTTGGTGGCGGCGCGGGACAAGCTGGCGGTGGATCTGTGGATACACCGAACCCGCAACCCTCGCCCGTTGGAAGCGCGGTTGATCCGCGATTTGACGCCACCTTGGAACAATCAGCGATGAACGACCAACCGCGGGGGTTTGCAGCTGGTGCTGGTGCGGTTGCTGCGACAGCGCGGGATGGCGACATGGTCCGTTGACGTTCGGTAGCGGATTGGCGATTCCCGCCGCTACAGCGCCGTGTGCTACTTTCACGCAAGCGCGCGTTCGCCGCCGGCTTCGGCACGCCGTCAATCGCAGGGGAGTTCATGGCCGACGACAAACCGCTATTGCTGGTAGACGGCTCTTCGTACCTCTTCCGCGCCTTCAACGCGTTGCCGGACCTGCGCACGCGGGACGACTTTCCCACCGGCGCGATTCGCGGCGTCATCGCCATGTTGCGCAAGCTGCAGGCGGACTTCGCCGGCAGCCCGGTGGCGGTCGTGTTCGACGCCGGCGGCAGAACGTTCCGAACAGATCTGTACGCCGAATACAAAGCCAACCGGCCGCCGTTGGCGGACGATCTGCGGGTGCAGATCCAACCCATCTTCGACATCATCGAAGCGATGGGCATGCCGTTGCTGCGCGTACCCGGCGTGGAGGCGGACGACGTGATCGGCACGCTGGCCACGCAAGCGACGCGCAGCGCCCGTCGCGTGGTGGTTTCCACAGGCGACAAGGACATCGCGCAGCTGGTCTCCGAGCATGTCACCCTCGTGAACACCATGACGAACGCGGAACTCGACCGCGCCGGCGTTATCGCCAAACACGGCGTGCCACCGGAGCGCATCGTCGACTACCTGGCGTTGATGGGGGACACCAGCGACAACATCCCCGGCGTGCCGAAGGTGGGGCCGAAGACCGCTGCCAAGTGGCTGAACCAATATGGCTCGCTCGAAGAAGTGATCGCTCACTCTCACGAAATCAAAGGCAAGGTGGGCGAGAACCTGCGGGCAGCGTTGGAGCAACTGCCGCTGTCCCAGGAGCTCACCACGATCCGCTGCGACGTGCCGCTGGACGTCGGCATCGCGGATCTCTCTTCACGGCCCGCGGACGAGCCGAAATTGCGCGAGCTCTTCACGCGCTTCGAGTTCCTGCCTTGGCTCGAGGAACTGGGCGTCGACCACGCCGACGAGGCCCGCGCGACCGAGACCGCGCCGCACACCGTGGTGCGCGACGACGCGACCCTCGCGGAGTTTCTTGGCAAGGCCCGCCGCGCCGGCGCGCTGACGCTTTGCATCCACACCACCCGCGCCCGCTTCATGGACAGCACGCCGGTGGGCGTGGCGCTGGATGTGGAAGGCGAGACCATTTACGTTCCCGTCGGCCACGACTATTTGAACGCTCCGCCACAACTCGCGTGGCGCGAGTTCCTGGCCGCCGCCAAATCCGTGCTGGAAGACGCTGCCGTGGCCAAGACCGGCCAAGACCTCAAAGCGGCGAAGAACATCCTCGCCCGCTACGACGTCTCGCTCGCCGGCATTCGCAACGACACGATGTTGGAGAGCTATGTGCTGGACAGCGTGGGCGCGCGCCGCCACCATTTGGAGGATGTGGCCAGCAAATACCTCGGCGTGGTGCCGCCAGGCGCCGAGACGATCTTCGGCAAAGGCGCCAAGCGATTGCAACTGAATCAAGTGGTCATCGAGCCGGCCGCCAACTACGCGGCGAGCCGCGTGGCGATCACGACGAAGTTGCACAGCGCGCTGCGCCAGCGGCTGGAAGAGCAGGGCACCGCGGGCGTGTACGACGAGATCGAGCTCCCGATGGTTGCCACGCTTTCGCGCATGGAGCTTCGGGGCGCGCTAGTGGACGCGGCGCTGCTCGCCGAGCAGAGCCGCGAACTGGCGGCCCGTTTGGAGACCCTCACGGCGCAGGCCTACGCCGCGGCCGGCGAGGAGTTCAACTTGGGCTCCACGAAGCAGCTGCAGGAAGTCCTGTACGACAAGCTCGGCCTGCCGGCCCACAAGAAGACCCAGAAGGGCCAGCGCTCCACCGCCGAGCCCGTGTTGCAGGAGTTCGCCGCAAAAGGCCACGAGTTGCCCCGCGTGATTCTGGAGTACCGCGCCGTTTCCAAACTGAAGTCCACCTACACGGATGCCCTGCCGGTCGAAATCAACCCGCGCACGAACCGCATCCACACGTCGTACAACCAAGCCGTGGCCGCCACCGGGCGGCTCTCCTCGGCGGACCCGAATCTCCAGAACATCCCCATTCGCACCGCCGACGGTCGCCGCATCCGCCAAGCCTTCGTGGCGCCGCCCGGCAAGAAGCTCATCGCCTTGGACTACTCGCAGATCGAGCTGCGCATCATGGCGCACCTGTCCGAGGACGCGGGCTTGCTCGCGGCCTTCGCGCGTGGCGACGACATCCACCGGGCCACCGCCGCGGAGGTGTTCGGCTGCGATCGGGAGGCCGTCACGGCAGACCAGCGGCGCAGCGCGAAGGCCATCAACTTCGGCCTCATCTACGGCATGTCGGCTTTCGGCCTAGGGGCGCAGCTCAACGTGCCGCGCCGCGTCGCACGGGAGTACATCAACCGCTACTTCGAACGCTATCCGGGGGTTCGCGCCTACATGGAACGCGCCCGCGGCCAAGCCCACGCCGACGGCTATGTGGAAACCGTGTTCGGACGCCGCCTCTACTTGCCGGAGATTCGCGCCCGCCACGCGGCCCGCCGCCAAGCCGCCGAACGCGCCGCCATAAACGCGCCGATGCAAGGCACCGCCGCGGACATCGTCAAACGCGCCATGATCGCCACAGACGGCTTCCTGCGGGAATCCGGCTTGCGCGCCGGCATGGTCATGCAAGTACACGACGAGCTGGTGCTGGAATCCGCGGCCGAGGATGTGCCGGCGGTGACCGACGGTGTGCGGCAGCGGATGCGCGAGGCCGCGGACTTGGCGGTGGAGCTGGTGGTGGACGCCGGCGTGGGGCACAACTGGGACGAAGCGCACTAGCGCGACGAATCGCGCAGCGTGCTTCACAGGTGCCGGCAACGCCGGGTCAGTCGCCGCGTGGCCAAGTGCCGAGGCCAGGCAGCTTGACGGCCGGGGGCCAGAACCGGATGCCGGCGGACATGCCGAGCACGTTGACTTCCACGCCCTCGCGCAACGCCACGAGCACGCCAGCCGCGCCGTAGAGCGAGACCTGCCAGCCGGTGCCGCTCGGCGCGCGGGCGAAAAACGCGCCGCCCGCCAGATAGTCTTTGCCGATGCCGGTCGGGGGCAGATCCAAACGCAGTTCCGGCACCTGTCGGCCGATGTGGGCAACGAACGTGTTGCTGTTCGGCCCGGGCCAAGTTCGATACTCGGCGCGGTGCGGGTAGTTCGCCACCGCGGCTTCGATCTTGTCTATCACCGCATCCACGCCGGGCCCGCGCAGATCCGCCAGACGTTGCGGCGGATTGGAGAACCACTGGCCATCCGGGGCGCGCTCCGAGCCGCTCACCACCGCCGAGCCGTTTCGCCGCAGCCGCCAGCCGATCACCTCGTGGCGCGTGTAACGAGCGGCCCCGGAACGCTTCACGGCAACCCAAGTGTGAACGGCCACGCCGCCGCGGGTTCCCCAAGTGCGCGCGGCGTACACCTGCGCCACGGCGTCCGCGTGCTGTTTGGGTGCCGGGGCCAAGCCCGTCGCCGCGTGGCTCGCATCGCGCCAGTGCGGTTGCTCCGAGAACGCCCGCACGGAAACCGCGATCAACGCCGGGGCCAGGAACACGGCGAGGATAACCAGCAGCGTCATTCGCAAGCGGCCGATCGTCCGCCTTCGTTCCGGGCGCGGGCTCGCCGCCTCACGCCGCGTCGCGGCCACTTGCCCGGGTGTGGTGGATACAATCCGCGGCATCCCTTTCGCGTCTGGCGAGGCCGGCACCACGCAGATGGCCCATCGCTTCGACATCGCCCACATGCACCGCGCCTTCACCGTGGTGGTCGCCGACAACGACGCCTTGGAGTTGTGGTTGGACGGCTGCCTGCGCAAGCGCCGCGAGGCCGGCGGTCGAGAGCCGCTCTACGTCTGGACCAACATCGAACTGGACTGGGAGGAGCACCACTATGTCGAAGCCCGCTACCAAACCGACCGGCGCGAGCTGCGGGTGACCATCAACGGCGAATCCGTCCTCGCGCGGCAGTTGCCGCCAAAGCCCGCCACCAACGCGACCGGACCAAAACGAAACCGGTAGCGCCCGCCTCTGGCCACGGCGACGCACCTCAGGCGACGGTCGATCCTTGGGCGACGGCCGCCTGCCGCACCGCCTCCCGCCCCGGTATGGCGCCAAGAAGACTCGCCTTCATCCCGGCCTGCAAAGTATACAGGCAGGGCACTAGGAACAGCGTGATAAACGTGGCGAAGAGGATGCCGAACGCTAGCGACACCGCCATCGGAATCACCATCCGCGCCTGCATGGAGCGCTCCAGCACGATAGGCACGAGACCGAAGAAGGTGGTGAGCGAGGTGAGCATGATGGGCCGAAAGCGCACTCGGCCAGCGTCGAGAGCCGCCGCCAACGTATCCAGTCCGTCGCCGATTCGCCGGTTGATGTGGTGAACGAGGATGAGGCTGTCGTTCACCACCACCCCCGCCACGGCGAAGAAGCCGAGCATCGAGAGCGCGTCCAGCGGGATGCCCACTATCCAGTGGCCGATCACCGCGCCCACCAAGCCGAACGGAATGACCGCCATGATGGCGAGCGGTTGCAGGTAGCTCTTGAGCGGCACCGCCATCAGCACATAGATGCCGGCCAAAGCGATAAGAAAGCCGTTGACCATCTGCCAAACGGAGTTCTGCTGCTCGATAGCCGAGGTGCCTTCGCCAAATCGCACCGTCGGATAACGGGCGGCGAGTTCCGGCAGGAAGTCCGTTCGCACGCCTCGCGTCACGGCACCGATATCCACCGCAGCGGCGTCCGCGTTGGCGGACACGGTGACCGTGCGCTTGCCGTTCACGCGGCGAATCACGTCGTAGCCCGGTTCGAGGCTGTATGTGGCCACGGCGTCGAACGGCACCTCGCGGGCATCCGGCAGGCGGATCCACATGTTTTCCAAGTTGCCGATGGATTTCCGCTCGTCGCGCGGATAGCGCACCATCACGCGCACATCCGATTCGCCGCGTTGAATGCGCTGCGCCTCGGCACCGTAGAAGGCTTGTCGCACTTGGCCCGCCAAGTCCGCAAGCGTCACACCCAACGCTTCGGCACCCGGGCGGATGGCGAGCTTGAGCTCCTCCGGGCCGCCGGTGGCGGGATTCTCTACTTCGTACAGGCCGTCGTATGAGCGCAAGTGCATGGCGAGATCCGCGGCCGCCGCTTCGAGTTCATGGTTGTCCTGGCCGGAAAGACGAAAGCTGATGGGCGGGCCGCCGCCCATTTTGTTGGAGGCCGAGATACGCAGTTCGTCGGTGCCGGCAATACTGCCGACTTTCTCGCGCCAGCGCTCTTTCACCTCTTCCGGATGCACGTCCCGGCGTTCACCCTCGGTCAAGGCGACCGTGAATTCAGCTTGGCGCCCGTCTTGGACGTAGCCGAAGATGTGCTGCACCACATTGGTCTCAAGCCCGAGTTCCGCCTTCAGCTCGGCGTCCACCTCCCTCAGCGCCTCGTTCATTCTCTCGACGATGCGGAGTATCAGGGAGTCCGGCGCCCCTTCCTGCAACTTCACTTCGGCTTTCATATAGTCCGCCGGCACCTCTGGAAAGAAGTTCAACCGCACCCAGCCGGACACCACCAACCCGGCGACCACGATGGCGAAGGCTGTGAATCCCACCAAGGTGAGAAAGCGGTTGAAGACGCTCCCGAGCGCCCACGCCAGCAGCGGGCTGTAGACGCGGTCGATCACGCGCTTGAGGCCGTTGCCCGCCCAGCCGGCACCCCGGCCGGAACGCCCGCCGGCGGAACGCATGATGGCAAGGTGCGAGGGCAGAATGAGTTTGCTCTCGATGAGCGAGAAGGCGAGGCAGAGGATCACCACCCAGGCTATAGCGCCGGCGAACGCCGCCGTGGGGCCGGTCTGGAACAACATCGGCGTGAAGGCCATGATCGTCGTCAGCACGCCGAACGTGGCCGGCACCGCCACCCGCTGGGCGCCACGCACGATGTTGGCGAGCGTGTAGCCGCGCTTTTCGGTCTCCGCGTAGGCGGATTCGGCGATGATGATGGCGTCGTCCACGACAATGCCGAGCACCAGAATGAACGCGAACAGGCTCATGATGTTCACGGTGATGTCGATGCCCGGCGCCGGCATCATCATGAACGCGCCGAGGAACGCCACCGCCATGCCCACCACCACCCAAGCGGCGATCTTCAGACGCAGGAACAAGCCCAGGATGATCATCACCAGCACGGCGCCCAAGGCCATGTTCTTCAGCATCATCGTCAAGCGTCCCTTCAGGATCACCGACGTATCCGCCCAAACGGTGAGCTGGGCTTGCCGGGGAAGCGTGGCGTTGCGCTTCTCCACATACGCGCGCACCGCTTCGCTCACGTCGATGGGGTTCTCGTCCGCCGTGGCCAGGACCCTGATGCCAAACGAGCGTTGGCCGTTGAAGAAGGCGTAACTGGCGGAATCCACGAACCCGTCGTGGATCGCGGCGACATCCCCCAAGCGGATGCGCGTGCCGTCCCGGCGCGTGAGCAGCACGATGTTCTCGTATTCTTGCCCCGTGTAGGCTTGGCCGCTGGCGCGCAGGCGAATGTCGCCGGCGGCCGAACGGATGGCGCCGCCCGGCAGGTCTATGGACCACTGGCGGATGGCGCGGGCGACGCCTTCCAGCGTGAGCCCGTACTGGCGCAGGGTGGCTTCGCGGATCTCGATGGAAATCTCGAACGGCCGCGACCCGATCACTTGGGCGGACGAGACGTCCGGCAACGCCACGATCTCCTCGCGGATGGTGTCCGCAAGCCGCTTCATCGTGGTTTCATCGAGTTCGCCGGCAACTTGCACGTTCAACACCGGAATGGTGAACTTCATCTCTCGGAACGTCGGCCGTTCCGTCTCGGCGGGGAAGGTTGAGATGCCGTCCACCGCCAGCTTGAGCTCGTCCAGCATGTCGGAGACCTCGACCCCCTCGTTGAGATCGACGGTCACCGTTCCCGCGCCTTCCGAGGCGGTGGCCGTGATCTCCTTGATGTCCTCAATGGACTCGATGGCCTCCTCCACCCGCAACACGACGCCCTTTTCCACTTCTTCGGGCGCGCCGCCGCGGTACGGCACTTGGATCTGCACGCGGTTGGTGCGGAACTCCGGCATGGTCTCCTTCTTGACGATCACGAGCGACCACACACCGCCGAGGATGATGGCGAACATCATCAAGTTGGCGGCCACATGGTTCTTGGCGAACCAGCCGATGAGGCCGCGAACTTCCCCCGCCTCGGCGCGCCCGGCCTCAGACATCGCCGCCTCCCGGCGTCGCGGCGACGACGTCCGGCACCCTGCCGGTAACGTCCGGCACCCTGCCGGTAACGTCCGGCACCTTGCCGGTACCGTCCGGCACCGTGGCGATGACATCCGGCACCGTGGCGATGACATCCGGCGGTGCCGGCGCATCGGCGGTACCACCGCCGTCGCCGCCGTCGGGTACCAAGCGCACCCGCGTGCCCGGCAACGCGCGTTCCGGCGGGACTATGGTGTAGCGGTCTCCCTCCGCCAAGCCGCCGGCGACGTAAGCGAACTCCTCGTCGGCGCGCACCACCGCCACGTTGCGAGGTCCGATGGTCATGTCGTCTGCCACCAGCCACAGCGTCCGGCCGCGTTGCAGCGAGTGCCGCGGCACCACGAACAGCTCGCCCCCTGGCCGGCCGGCAATGGTGGCCGTGACGAACGTGCCGATGCGCAGCGGCTCGCCGCCCGCGCCCGGCGCGGTGCGGTAGGGATCGTCGATCTGCGCGACCACGTGCAGCACGCGGCTGTCCGTGTCGAAAACGCCCTCCGAACGCACCACCCGGCCTTCCCAAGCGTGGCTAGCGCCCGCTATGTCCGCCGTGAGCGACACCGGCAGCGGCGAGGCGGCACCCGGCGCGGGAAGGTCCAGAAAGCGCAAGTCCTTCTGCGGCAGCGGCAGGCGCACCTCGGCGTAATCCGTGGCGAACGTGACGGCGAGCGCCGTGCCGGGGTTGACGAATTGCCCGACGTCGGCTCGCTTCTCGCGCACCATGCCGTCGTAGGGGGCGCGGATGACGGTGCGTTCCAGATCCTCGGAGGCCTTCTCCAGATCCGCCTCGGCGAAATCCAAACCGGCCAGCGCTTCAGCCAGTTGCGGCTTGCGCAAGGTGAGATCGGAAGCGGGACCTTGGGCGGCGTCCAGTCCGCGCAATCGCTCCCAATCCTTCGCCGCGTATTCGGCGAGGGCGCGCTCGGTGGCGACTCGCGTTCGCGCCTGCGCGACGCCGGAGCTGGCCCGCTTGCGGGCGGCTTCGTAGTACCGCGGGTCTATGCGCACGAGCACGTCGCCGCGCTCGAAGAATCCGCCGCTCACGAAAGCCGGCGACACTTCGATGATCTGCCCCGACACTTCCGAAACCAACGTGGTGCGCGTGCGCGGCGTGACAACGCCCTGAGAACGCACCACGAACGTAACCGGTTGGCGCTTCGCCACCGCGACATCCACCAGCATGGCCGGCGGCTCGACCGGCACGCGCACGGCCTCTGGACGGATGAGGACGAGCAACACCACGACCACGAGCGCGACGGGGATCATTCCCAACAGCAGCAGGATCTTCATGGTGCGATAAAGACGCGGACGGTTTCCATCCGCGAACGTTGGTTAAGCAATATGCCATCTTAGCGCACTGTCGTTGGCGTGGCCGCGGAACGGCTGCACGACCTCACCCAGAAACAGTACAAGCACTTGACAAGCCCAGGCGTTACCGCTTGCGCGGGTAAACGAAGGTGTCGGCGGCGTGGAACTGGGCGACGACCCGATCGCCCACCGCCACATTCGTCGCGCCGGGCAAGCTGGCGCGTAGCAGCTCGCCATCCGCCTCGACCAGCACCAAACACCGGTCGCCGAGGAAGCGGACGTCGCGCACCGCGGCATGGCCAACGCCCTGTGCCGGGCGCAAGGCGATTCCGGCGGGCCTGACCACGACATCCACGTCGCCATCCGGCGGCACGCCGCCGACCTCCCGCAAAACGCCGAACCGAGTCGCCACCTGGCCGGCTTCCGCACGTCCGCTTACGCGCTGCGCCTGGCCGAACAGCTCCGCCACGTGCGCTCCCGCGGGCTGACGCCAGATCTCGCCGGGGCTGCCCGTCTGGACGATTGTTCCGCCATGCACGATGGCGAGGCGGTCCGCGAGCTCCAGCGCTTCGTCCGGATCGTGCGTTACCACCAGGGCGACGCTGCCGAAATCGCGCAGCGCCCGGCGGGTGTCCTCGCGCAGCGCCCGGCGCAACGTCACGTCGATGTTGGCGAAGGGCTCGTCGAGCAGCAGCGCGCGCGGCCGCGGGGCAAGCGCGCGCGCCAGTGCAACGCGCTGCTGCTCGCCGCCGGAGAGCGTGTGCGGGTATCGCTCGGCCAAGGCGGCCAGTCCCACCGCCTCCAGGTTCGCGTCCGCGATCCGCCGCCGTTCGCCGGCCGGCAACGCGCGCAGCCCGAAGGCGACGTTTTCACGCGCCGTCAGGTGCGGGAACAACACATGGTCCTGAAAAACCAAACCCACGGAGCGCTGTTCCGGTGGCGCGCCCCGGCCCGGCAAGCTGAGCGTCTCGCCGTCCAAGCGAATGGCGCCGGCCTGCACCGGCTCCAGACCGGCCGCCAAGCGCAGCAGCGTCGTCTTGCCGGCACCGGACGGCCCAAGCAGACAGGTGACTTCCCCCGGCGCGGCGGCGAAAGTGACGTCGCGCAGCACCTCGCGGCCGGCGTAGCGATGGCCGATGTGCTCGAAGACCAAACTCATGGTCGTGGGATTGTAAGTGGCGCGACGTCGCCAAGCGCCCGGCGGCGCACGGCCATCGCTCCTCCAGCCGCCACGCAACGTGGACGCGCACCGGCACTCGTTCTCGTTCACTTGCGAGCCAACCGCCCGTCGCCGGTGGGACAATGGCCGGATGAAGCGGCTGTGGAACGTGGGCGCCTGGTTCGCGGCGGCCGCGGTAAGCGTGCCTTTGGCGACCGTGCTGTGGGCGCTTGTCGCGCCGGCCGGCGAGACATGGCGGCACTTGCGGGCCACCGTGCTTGCGGATTACGCGGTGAACACCGTGCTTCTGGCGCTGTCGGTGGGGACGTTCGCCACCGTCGTCGGTGTGGGGGCGGCGTGGACGGTAGCCACCAAGGACTTTCCCGGCCGCCGTTTTCTCTCTGCGGCGCTGGTGTTGCCGCTTGCCACGCCGGCGTATGTGGTGGCTTACGTCTACACGGACATGCTCGACTACGCCGGGCCGGTGCAAACGGCGCTGCGCCATGTGACGGATTGGCAGGTTGGCGACTACGCGTTCCCGGCAATCCGCTCGCTTCCAGGCGCCGCGCTGATGCTCGGCTTGGTGCTCTATCCCTACGTCTACGTTTTGGCCCGGGTGGCGTTTGCCAGCCAAGCGGCGCCGCTAGCCGAAGCCGCGCGCACGCTTGGCGCGGGGCCGCGGCGGGCGTTCTTCCGCGTGGCGTTGCCGGCGGCTCGTCCCGCCATCGCCGGCGGCGCGGCGCTGGCGATGATGGAAACCGTGGCGGACTACGGCGTGGTGGACTACTTCGGCGTCGCCACCTTCACCTCCGGCGTGTTCCGCACTTGGTTCGCGCTCGGCGACCGCGTGACCGCGACGCAGCTCGCGGGATGGCTGTTCGTGGTGGTGGCGGTGCTGGTGCTGGCCGAGCACTACGGGCGCCGCGGCCGGTTCGCGAATCCGTTGCGGCGGGCCGCCGCCGCGCCGCGCAAGCGTCTCACCGGCGCGCGGGGCCTCTTGGCGAGCGCTGCTTGCGCCTTGCCGCTGCTGCTGGGTTTCGTGTTGCCGGCCCTGGTTCTTGGCCGCTACGCCTTAACGGAAGGCGATCCGCTTTGGCGGCGCGGATTCGGCGACTTCGTGGCCGCGAGTTTCGGCGTTGCCGGTGCCACCGCCTTCATCGCCACCGTGCTGGCGCTTGGCCTCGCCTACAGCGCGCGCCTGAGCGGCGGCCCGGCGACGCGGGTGGCGGTGCGCCTTGCGACCTTGGGCTACGCCCTCCCCGGGGCGATGTTGGCCGTTGGCGTGCTGGTTCCCTTGACGGCCGTGGAGAAACCCCTGGCGCGCTTCCTCAACGCGCACATGGACGCGAACGTGGGCTTGCTGTTCACCGGCACCATCGCGGCGCTGGTGCTCGCTTGCGTGGCGCGCTTTCTCACAGTGGCCTACAACGCGTGCCACGGCGGTTTGGAGAAGATCAGCCAGCGCTTGGACGATGTGGCGCATACGCTTAACGCCGGGCCGGCGCGGACGCTGCGCGAGGTGCATTTCCCGCTGTTGCGCGGTGCGGTCGCTAGCGCCGCCGTGCTGGTGTTCATCGACGCGCTGAAAGAGCTTCCCGCCACCTTGATCCTGCGCCCGTTCAACTTCGAGACGCTGGCTACCCGCACCTACCAGCTGGCGTCCGACGAGCGCCTGGCGGAGGCCTCCACCGCGGCGCTCGCCATCGTGCTCATCGGCTTTCTGCCCACGCTCTTGCTGGGCGCCGCCAACGCCCGCCGTTGAGATTGGCCCGCCGGCCGCTGCTTGTCGGCGCGCCGAGCGGCGGGTGCCCCTACTTCTTCAACGCCAACGTGAAGCCGTCGCCAATCGGCAGCATGGTGGCGTGTACGCGGGCGTCGTCTCGAACCTTGGCGTTCAAGGCGCGGATGGCGGCGGTGTCCTGGTCCGTGACCGCCGCGTCCGCCACTCGGCCACCCCAGAGCACGTTGTCTATGCCCACCACGCCGCCCGGCCGCAACAGGCGCAGACAACGTTCGTAGTAGGCGTCGTAATTCGCCTTGTCCGCGTCGATGAAGGCGAAGTCGAAAGCGCCGCTTTGACCGTCCGCCAACAACGCATCCAGGGTTTCCACCGCCGGCCGCAAGCGCAGGTCTATCTTGTGCGCGACGCCGGCGCGTTCCCAGAACGGCCGGCCGATGGCCGTCCACTCTTCGGAGACGTCGCAGGCGACCAGCCGACCGTCTGCCGGCAGCGCCTCGGCCACCACCAAGGCGCTGTAGCCGGTGAAGGTGCCCACCTCCACGGCGCGCCTCGCACCGAGAAGCCGCACCAAGAGCGCCATGAACGCGCCCTGCTCCGGCGAGATCTGCATGACGTGCCAGCGCGTTGCGGCGAGCGTTTCGGCCCGCAACCCGCGGGCCGCTTCGGACTCGCGCAGCCCCTGCCGCACGAGATACTCGTGCAGCGCGTCGGTGAGATCGATCGTGTGGCTGGACATAAGGTGGTCACTCCTTGGCGGGTTTCTTTCGGGCGGGTTCGCCCTCGGTCTTTACCGTATTCCGACCGAGCAGCACGTTCAGGCTCCGTTCAGTTTAGGCCGAGCATACTAACGTTCGTACCCAACTTGGAGATGCCGACATGTGCCGAAAGAAGAGCTTGCTGCTGGTTTTGGCCGCGACGCCGCTCGTGGCGCTGGCCGAGGCGCGCTACGACGAGGCCGAAGTCATCGACGTGGAGCCGGTCATCGAGACGGTGGAATACATCGAACCGGAAGAACAGTGCCGATTCGAGGCGGTGCGCACGGTGTCGCCCCAGAGGGACAGCTACACCAAGCCGCTCATCGGCGCGTTGATCGGCGGGGCGATAGGCAACGCCATGGGCACCAAGAAGCGCAACAAGAAAGTGGGGGCCGTGATCGGCGCGTTGGTGGGCGGCAGCATCGCCACCGACATCGCCTACAACCCGCGACCGCAGACCCGCCGCGGGGGCCAAACCTTGCGCCGGGAAGTGTGCGAGGTTGTGGATCACGTCAAACGCCAAAGGCGCGTGACGGGTTACATGGTCACCTACCGTTACCAGGGCGAGACGCATCGCGCCCGCATGGACGAGCGGCCCGGGGCCACCATCCGCGTGCGCGTGCGCGTCTTGCCGGCTTAAGGCCCGGGGCGCAAGGCGTAGAATGCCACCCAAGGCAGTGGAGATGGCCACATGCAACGAAGGTCGTCACCGTTCCGGTGGGCGGCGTTTTGCGCCTTGTGCTGCGGCTGCGCCCTCGCGGAGCAACCGTCCTCGGTGCCGAACGAGCGCGAAACGCCCGCCGCCAACGGCCCACCGGCAGCGGCCCAATCGGAACGCGAACAGCCGCCGCAGCGGCCGGCGCCGAACGACGAGGACGCCACTGACCGTCCGGCCATCACCATTGAAGACGCCGCCGCAATCGTGCTGCAAGCCTATGGCGGGCGCGTAGTCCAGCAAGAGACGCTGTCTGAGGAGCGCGGCTACCGCATTCGGGTTGACGTCAAAGGCCGTGTGAAGACGGTGTTCGTCGATCTGTCCGGGCGGGTGCGCGAACAGCCGCCACGGCAACGCGATGCGCCTGCTGATCGTTGAGGACGAAGTGCTCCTCGCCGCGCAGATCGACAAGTTTCTGCGCGACCAGGGCTTCTTGGTGGACATCGCCACCGATGGCGAGGAGGGCCTCTACTTCGCCCGCGAACACGCTTTCGACGCCGCGGTGATCGATCTCGGGCTGCCGAAACTGGACGGCCTCACGTTGATCAAGACCCTGCGGCGCGAGCAAAACACCTTGCCGGTGTTGATCCTCACCGCCCGCGGCGACTGGCGCGACAAGGTGACGGGCTTGGAATCCGGCGCCGACGACTACCTCACGAAACCGTTTCACATGGAAGAGCTGCTCGCCCGCGTGAACGTGCTCATCCGCCGCGCGGCCGGCTACGCCTCGGCGGTGCTGGACTGCGGGCCGCTGCGCCTCGACACTTTGCGCAAGGAAGTGCGCGTCAAAGGCGACCCGGTGGAGCTGACCGCCTTCGAGTACCGCATGCTGGAATATCTGGCGATGAACGCGGCGCGGGTGGTTTCCAAGGCGGAACTCACGGACCATCTCTACGAGCAGGATCACGACCGCGACAGCAACGTCATCGAGGTTTTTGTCGGCCGGCTGCGCCGCAAACTGGACCCCGACGGCAACCTCAAGCCCATTCACACGATCCGCGGCCAAGGCTACCGCTTCGCGCTGGATCGCGTCTCCTGAAGAGCACAGCCGGTGGCCGCGTTGAGGGCACGGCTGGCCGCGGTGGGCCTGCAATCCCGGTTGCTGCTGTTGACGGCTCTGGTGCTCGGCACATGCCTGGGCGCGGCCGGGTGGGTGCTCGACCGCTCCTTCAAGGCGACCGTGCGGGCCGCCGCGGCGGAGCAGCTGCAAGCCACCGCGCACGGCATCCTCGGCGCCGCCGACGAACGCGGCAGCGAGATCGTTTTCGCAACCACGCTGGCGGAACCGCGCCTCACGCAGCGGCAATCCGGCCTGTACGGTTTCGTGCAGGACGCCGGCGGCGACCTACTCTGGCGTTCGCCGTCCGCGGCGGCAAGCGGCGTCGAGCCGCCAACCATTTCGCAACTGCGCCGCCCGGCGCCAGGCGAATCCGTGTTCGCAAAGCAAACCGCAACGCATTTCGCGCTGGGATACACCGTGGTGTGGGAGTCGCTCGGCGCGCAGATGACGATCTGGGTGGTGGCGGACTGGACGCCCTACCGCGGGCGCATCCTCGCCTTTCGCCGCAACGTCGCCATCGGCCTCACCGGCGCCGCGCTGTTCTTCCTGTTCGGGCAACTGGCGGCGGTGCGCTTGGGCCTTGCGCCGCTGCGCCGCATGGTGGCCCGCATACGCCACTTGGAGGCAGGTGAAGCCACCGACATCGGCCAAGACTATCCGCCCGAGCTCTCCGGCCTCGCCCGGACGCTCAACCGTTTCATCGCCCACGAGCGCGACAACCGCGAGCGCTACCGCCACGCGATGGACGACTTGGCGCACAGCCTGAAAACGCCGCTCGCGGTATTGAAAAACGCCGCGCGCGAACAAAGCGGCACCGACGCGGACATGGTGCGCGAGCAAGTGACGCGGATGGAAACCACGGTGGCGCACCAGCTCTCGCGCGCGGCAGCGGCACGGCTCACGTTGCCGGTGCCGCCGCTGGCGCTGCTGCCAACGGCGGCGCGCGTCACCCGCGCCTTGCGGCATGCCTACGCGGAAAAAGGCGTGGCGGTGGAAGCGCCTTGGGAAACCGACGAGTCCGAGCTTGACGCCTACGCCGTGCGCGTGGACGAACGCGACGCCCTTGAGATGCTCGGCAACCTGATCGAAAACGCCTTCAAGTACACGCGCTCGCGGGTGCGCATTTCCGCCGCCTTGACACCGGGCGGCGTGGCAACCACGGTGGAGGACGATGGCAACGGCATCCCCGAATCGATGCGCGAACGGGTGTTGCGCCGCGGCGTTCGCGCCGACGCCGCCACCACCGGCCAAGGCATCGGCCTCGCGGTGGTGGTGGAAATCGCCACCTCCTACGGCGGCCGGTTGGAGATCGGCGGCAGCGATCTGGGCGGCGCCGCGGTGCGCCTGGAACTGCCGGGCGGGCGGGGATCGGGTGGCCCGGGATAGCGCCGCGCCCCGACCAGCAGCGCTGGCCAGCGTCGGCGGCGCGGATGCTGCGGCATTCCGGCCCAGCACGGTGCTGGTGAACCCAACGCTAAGGGCGACGCTGGTAAAGACGCCGCTGCAAGTGGCTGTCCAAGCCGAATGCGCCGAGGCTCTAAGGCGGCATGGTGGCGCGTGAAAAGCCTGCCGCCTTCTTAACCCGATTTCAGCTGTCCTTGCCTTCTGTGGGCCGCTTAGACGATCTTGTCCGGCGGCGCCAAACCGTGTCGATTCGCCAACGATACTGGAAAGGCGTCCAGCACGCAAGCCGCTGCGGGCCGCGGATGCCTGTGCGGCCCGCGAATGTCCCACCCACCGCCTTCGCACGACCTTCTTGCAGTCAACTGCAAAAAAGTCTTGACTATTTTGCTGTTTCATGAAAAATGGCCGGCCTCAAGCCACTGCTCTGGGCGGCGATGGAGCGATACCTGCAATCGGCGTTGCGCGAGGATCTGCATCGCAAGATCCTGCTTGTCACCGGCCCGCGGCAATGCGGCAAGACGACGCTGGCGCGAATGCTCGTGGACGATGCCGCGTACTTCAACTACGACTTGGCCGAGCACCGGCAACTGCTAGCCGCACGAGCTTGGGACCGGCGCAAGGCGCTCGTCATCTTCGACGAGCTGCACAAGATGACGGGCTGGAAGAGCTGGCTGAAGGGCACTTACGACGTGGAGGGCATTCCGCCCGGGCTCCTGGTGACGGGTAGCGCCAATTTCGCTGCGTTCCGGAAGACGGGCGATTCGCTGGCGGGGCGCCACTTCCAGTTCCGGTTGCATCCGCTCGATCTGCGCGAAGCGGTTTCGTACGCGCGAATGCGCCCGGCCGAGGCGCTCTCACGCTTGTTGACGGTAGGCGGATTTCCAGAGCCCTTCCTCAACGGCAGCAGGCGCTACTACACCCGCTGGCGGCGTTCCCACATAGACCTCATCCTCAAAGAGGATCTGCGCACGCTCACCGCCGCGCGTGACATCCAATCGATAGAGACGATGATAGAAATGCTCCGCACTCGCGTCGGCAGCCCCGTCTCCGCCAACGCTTTGGCGCAAGATCTGCAAAAGAGCCCGAACACGATCCAAAGCTGGCTGCGGTGGTTGGAGAGCCTGTACGTCGTGTTCAAGGTGGTTCCGTACCACCGCAACATCGCGCGAGCCTTGCTGAAAGAACCGAAGTACTACTTCTACGATGCCGGATTGGTGCAAGGCGGCCCAGGCGTCAAGCTGGAGTGCGTTGTCGCCTGCGCCTTGCTCAAGGAAGTGCAGCGCCGGACGGACGTGGAAGGCGAAGAGCTGGAACTGCGCTACATTCGCGACAAGGACGGCCGCGAAGTGGACTTCGCCGTAGTGGAAAAGCACGCGCCACGCCACCTAATCGAAGTGAAGTGGAGCGACGCCGAACCAAGCAAGAACCTGCGCCGATTCTTGCCGGAGGTGCCCTTGCGGCGCACGCAGGTGGTGGGCGAACTCGGTGAGGCGAGGTCCTACCCCACGGGCGAGCGAATCGCACCCGCCCAAGAGTTTCTCGCGCGTCTTGATTTGTGAAGCCCGCGCCAACGCGATGGCAACGGGAGGTTGGGTTGACGCTGGAGTGTGCCGCACGAGCGGCGGCGGGTTCGGCGCTGTTGGAGCGGTAGCCGGCCCACGGCGGGGACGAATCGGCCGACGCGGTGGGCGTAGTCCCGGTAGGTTGACCCATGTGTCTTGTCCAAGTGGGGCTCCTCGACCATGCGCACTTGAACTTCGACCCCGACAATGGCCGCTGCGAGTGCGAGCAGGGCGGGAACATTCGGGCACGTTCTGCGGCGATGGCTTCCCTTACACTTCGGCGAATGCCTAAGGCACCGCCCAATCCCCCAGCCATGAGGCCACGGGGCCGCCGTCTTGGCGGCCCAGCGCACACCCAAACACCCGTTCTGCCCGCGATGCGGCCGGTGTTGCTGTGGAGCGTGCGCGTGTGCTTGGCCTTGACGCTCCTGACGCCGCTGGTCGTCACCACCGACACCTACTTTCCCTTCGTCGTCGGCAAGGCCGTGTACGTGCGATTCGTCATCGAGCTGGCCGCGTGCTTCTGGGTGGCTTTGGTGTTGCTGGATTCGTCTTGGCGGCCCCCGCGTTCACCACTTCTCGTGGTCATGGCCCTTGGGTTGGCGTGCCACCTGCTGGCGGCATGGTTCGGCGTCAGCCCGGTTCGCAGCATGTGGTCCACCTACGAACGGATGCAGGGATTCGTTGATGCCGCGCACTGGTTCGCGTTTACCGTGATCACCGTTTCCGTGCTGCGCGATGCGGCCTCCATGCGGGCGTTGCTGAACGCGAACCTCGGCGTCGCGCTGGCGGTGGGATGTTTGGCGATCATCGGCTACTTCGTGGGCGAAGTGCCGTTCTACGGCACCGCGGAGAGAGACGCGCCGCGCATCGGCTCCGTCTTCGGCAACGCCATCTACCTCGCCATCTACGCGATGGTCAATCTGTTCCTGGCGCTCGGCTTTCTGGCGCATTCCTTCGTGACGGGGCGCGACGCGAGCCCGACGAACCGTTCGCGCCGGTGGCGCGCGATCGCGCTGCGGGCTTTCTGGGGCGCCACCGCCGCGGTGAGTGTGCTGGCGGTGGCGTACAGCGGTTCCTTTACGGTGCTGGCGGCGCTCGTCGGCGGAATCGGCTTGCTTGCGATCACCTGCGCGTTTTCTTGGCGCTCGCCCCTCGCGCGCCTGTTCGCCATCGTCGCCAGCGTTCTTGGGGCCGGCGGCACCGCGGTGTTCCTGTTCCCCGGGGCGTTTCCCGTCATCACCGAACAGACGTTTGATCATCCGCTCTTGCAGCGGCTCGCCGATTCGAACATCCGCCATTCCAGCTTCGTGAATCGGCGGCTGGCTTGGGAAGCGGGGCTAAAGGGCTTTGCCGACAAACCCGTGCTGGGGTGGGGGCCGGGAAATTACATCGTGGTGTTCGGCAAGCACTTCACCAGCAGTGCCGAGTACACCGATCCACACGACCACGCCCACAACAAGATAATCGAGGAGGCGGCCACCAAGGGCGTGCTCGGTTTGGCAACCTACTTGGCCTTGTGGGTCATCGCCTTTCGCATCGTGTTTCGCTCCGCCAAGCGCGCACCAAACGGGGAGCGCGTGTTTACGTTGGTCGCGGGCGCGGCAATGGCCGCCTATTTTCTGCAGAGCCTGACCCTGTTCGACACAGTATCGCTGAACCTGCAATTCGTCCTGTTGCTGGCCTACGTGATCACCCTTGAAACCGCGCTGCGGCGCGAGCCGCCCAAGACGAGCCCGGGCATCTGGAGATCTTGGACAGCCCGCCCGGCGGTGCGCCACGCCGGAAAGGTCGTCTTCGGCTGCGGCGTGCTGGCGTTGGCGGCAAGCGGCATGGCACTCAACCACGCCACCTTCACGGCAGCCACCGCCATCGCGGACACCGGCTCCATGACAGCGAAGCGGCCGCTTGCCCATCTCGAGCAAGCCATCAGGGACTGTCCGCCCTTGGCGAACGGCCCACGGATGCTATTGTTCATGGAGCTGGCGCGGGTTTGGAGGCCCCTGCGCATCCATCGCGGCGCCGATGCGCAACGGCTGCTCGAACAAGCGCGACTAGAAGGCGCCTTGGCGATGAGCGTGGAGCCGGAGAACTGGGAAATACCCGCCACCCTCGCCAACCTTTACGCCGAGGCGGGCCGCACCGAACCCGGCTACGCCGCGCTCGCCGAACAAGAAAGCCAAAAGGCGCTAGCGCTAGCGCCGAATTTGACGATGTTCCTGCCCTGGCGTCTGCGCTACTACTTGCGAATGCCCCGGTGAAGCGCGGCCGCGCCCCCTACGCGGCGGGACGGATCATCGCGGCCAGCTTGGGCGCGATTTCCTCCGGGCGCAGCCGTTCAACCTCGCCGCCGGTGCGGCGGCGGTATTCCACCACGCCATCCTTGAGCCCGCGTTCGCCAACCGTCACGCGGTGCGGAATGCCGATGAGATCGGCGTCCGCGAATTTCACGCCGGGGCGTTCATCGCGGTCGTCCAGCAGCGTTTCGAGTCCTGCCGCCTCCAACGCCTCGTGCAAAGTCGCCGCGGTTCGACTCACCGCCGACGATCGGATGTTGTTGAGCGCGACGATGTGAACGTCGAACGGCGCCACCGCTGGCGGCCAGACGATGCCGTCGTCGTCGTGGCTCTGCTCCGCGACCGCGGCCACCATGCGTGAAATGCCGAACCCGTAGCAACCCATGAGCGGCGCGACGCCCTTGCCGTCCGCGTCCTGCACGGCGACATCCATCGCTTGCGTGTATTTCGTGCCAAGCTTGAAGATGTGGCCCACCTCGATGCCGCGCGTGAACGCGAGCGGGCCACTGCCGTCCGGTGCGGTGTCGCCCGGCACCGCGTTGCGGATGTCCGCGACCCGCACCTCGCCCACATCGCGCGCCCAGCGAACACCGGTGTAGTGCTGGCCGCCCTCGTTGGCGCCGCAGACGAAGTGGGCCAACGCGGCCGCGCTGCCGTCCACGACTAGCGGCAGGCCGAGGCCAACGGGGCCGATGGAGCCCACGCCAACACCCAATTCGGCGCGCACTTGGGCTTCGTCCGCGAACCCGAACGGTCTGCGGATGCCTGCCAAGCGCGACGCCTTGGCCTCGTTGAGCTGGTGGTCGCCGCGCAGCACCAGGGCGGCCAATCCGCCTTCTTCGGCGTACACGATCAGCGTCTTCACGCAACGCGCCGCCGGCACATCGAGCAGGGTGGCGACGGCGTCGATGGTGCCGGCGTTCGGCGTCGGCACCTTGCGCATGGCTAGTTGTTCCGCCCCAGCCGCATCGGGCTCGTCCGGCAAAGCCGGCGCCGGCACGGTGTCCAAATTGGCCGCGTAGTCGCTGGCCGGGCTGTACACCAGCGTGTCCTCGCCGCTGTCGGCCAGCACATGGAACTCGTGCGACTCGCCATCGCCGATGGTGCCGGCGTCCGCTTCCACGGCGCGGAACCGCAAGCCCATGCGTTCGAGAATGCGTGAATAGCATTCGTGCATGGCCGCGTAGGCGCGCTCGAAGGACGGCTCGTCCAAGTGGAACGAGTAGCCGTCCTTCATGATGAACTCGCGGGCGCGCATCAATCCGAAACGCGGGCGGATCTCGTCGCGGAACTTGGTTTGTATGTGGTAGAGATTGCACGGAAGTTGCCGGTAGCTGAACACGGTGCGCCGCACCAGATCAGTCACCACCTCCTCCTGCGTTGGGCTTAGGCAATACTCGCGGCCGTGGCGATCGGCCAGCCGAAGCAGCTCCGGGCCCATCACGTCCCAACGGCCGCTGTCGCGCCACAGCTCGGCCGGCTGCACCACCGGCATGAGGATTTCCTGGGCGCCGGCGCGTTTCAACTCCTCGCGCGCGATGCGCTCGATGTTCTTGAGCACGCGCAAGCCGAGCGGCAGCCAGTTGTAGGAGCCGGAAGCCAAACGGCGGATGAAACCGCCGCGCACGAGCAGCACATGGCTGGCGATCTCGGCACCCGCCGGCGCTTCCTTTAGGGTTGGGATGAGAGTGTCGGAAAATCGCATAAGCCGGGGACACGAGGCACCTTGGCCGTCGCCGGCCAGCGCCCAATTGACGACCGCTGCGGGCGGCGTTGACTGGCCGGGCGCGGCCCGGCGGCCAAGCGGCCCCTTGGGGCGTCGCCTAGAGGACCATCTCCTTCATGCGCTTCAACGGCGTGATGCGCACGCGGTTCTTTGCCGGTTTGGCCGGGATCTCGATCTGCTCGCCGGTCTTGGGATTGCGCCCCATGCGCTTCTTGGTGGCCTGCACCCGCACCGAGCGGATCTTCAAGAGCCCCGGCAGCGAGAACTCGCCCACCGAGCGCTTCTTGATGTGCCGCAGGATCAACACCTCCAGCTGCTCGAGCACGGCGTCCACCTGGGCACGGGTGAGACCGGTTTCGGTGGCGAGGTGCGAAAGGATCGCCGCCTTGGACATCTTCGCCCGGACGGCCGTGGCCTTGGGTGCGGCAGCGGCCTGCGGTTTGGCTTTGGGAGCGGCTTTTCGGGCCATGGGAAACGTTCCTTAAGGTCTGCCTGGATGTGGGTGGCGCTCGCAGGGGAAACACCCCTTCAGCGTCGCCAACGGGAAAATAGCCCAACCGCCAACGAAAGCCAAGCAAAAACGGCGAAAAAACACGCGCTTTCGTGCCTCAAGGCCACAGCGAAGACCATCCGCGCCGCAAAGGAGGGCAATGCGCTGCCGGCACGCCGAACACCGTTGCCACTCCACGTTGGCCGGCCTTGCCACCACGAGCCCGCGCCAACGTGGCGCCGGGCGCAGCGTACTCGGTGCGACGAACAGGCCATTCGGCACCAGCCGCGGGCCGAACCACGCCAGCCTTGCACTATACTTCTGCGCGGCTGCGCGGTTCTTCGCTGCCATCTAAAGCCAGCCACGACAACGGAGTTCGCTTCAAGTGCCCATCTACGAGTACGCGTGCCGCTCCTGCGAGCACCGCTTCGAGACAATCCAGAAAGCCGCCGAAGACCCCTTGCGCCAGTGCCCCGAGTGCGGGCGGCAAACGCTCAAGAAGCTGCTTTCCGCGCCTGTATTTCGCCTGAAAGGCAGCGGCTGGTACGAGACGGATTTCAAGACCGGCGACAAGCGCAACATCGGCGAAACCGGCAACGGCAAGGCCGAAGACGGTGCCGAGGCGCCCGCGGATTCGCCAAAGTCCAACGGCGCGGAAAGCGAACAAAAGAGCGCCACGGATGCGAAAGCGCCGGCGGACGACAAGCCCAGGCCGGTCGCGAGCGAGAAAGCCAAAGCGCCGGGCGATGGCGGCTCGCCACGTTCGGGCAAGGAACCGCGGCCGGAAGGGCGCGGCAAGTAAGAACGCTACGCCATGCGAACCTGCTATTGCGGCGAGGTGACGGCGCAACGGGTCGGGGAGGTCGTCGAGCTGGAGGGCTGGGTGCATCGCCGCCGCGACCACGGCGGCGTGATCTTCTTGGACTTGCGCGACCGCGCCGGCATCGTGCAGGTGGTGTACGACCCGGACACCCCGGAGAGTTTCGCCCTCGCCGACAGCGTCCGCAACGAATACGTGCTGCGCTTGCGCGGCCGTGTGCGACGCCGGCCGCCGGGCACCGTTAACGCGGAGATGAAAACCGGCGAGATCGAAGTGCTCGGCGACGCGCTTTGGGTGCTCAACCGCTCCGCGACGCCGCCCATTCAACTGGACGAATACGCCGACGTTGGCGAAGACGCCCGCTTGCGGCACCGGTTTTTGGACCTGCGCCGGCCACAGATGCAGGAGCGCTTGCACCTGCGCGCCCGCGCCGCCAGCCTGACGCGACGCTTCTTGGAAGGCGAGGGCTTTTGGGAGGTGGAGACGCCCACGCTCACCAAGTCCACGCCGGAGGGCGCTCGCGACTACCTGGTGCCGAGCCGCACCCAACCTGGGCAGTTCTACGCGCTGCCCCAATCGCCGCAGATCTTCAAGCAGCTCTTGATGATGTCGTCGGTGGACCGGTACTACCAGCTCGCCCGCTGCTACCGCGACGAGGACTTGCGCGCCGACCGCCAGCCGGAATTCACGCAGATCGACATCGAATCGTCGTTCGTCGAAGAGACGGATGTGATGGCGATCGCCGAGGGGTTGATCAAGACGCTGTTCCGCGAACTCAAAGGCGTGGAATTACCCGACTTTCCGGTGCTCTCGCACGCCGATGCGCTGGCGCGCTACGGCTCGGACGCGCCGGACTTGCGCAATCCGCTGCGCCTCGTCGACGTTGACGACCTGTTGCGCGACACCGCCTTCAAGGTGTTCAGCAGGGCGGCCAACGACTCCGGCAGCCGTGTGGCGGCGCTCTGCGCGCCGGGGGCCGCGGCGGCACTCTCGCGCCGCCAGCTCGATGACTACGTCGGCTTCGTCGGCCGTTACGGGGCAAAAGGTCTTGCGTACATCAAGGTGAACGACGCCAACGCCGGCACGGCCGGCTTGCAATCGCCGGTGCTCAAGTTCCTCGAGGCCGACGCGGCGGCCGCCGTGCTCGAACGAGTGGGCGCGCGAACCGGCGACATCGTGTTCTTCGGCGCGGACACCGCCAAGGTCGTCAACGACGCCCTGGGCGCTTTGCGCGACGAGCTCGGACGCGCTCTGGGTTTGATCGAAGAGCGTTGGGCGCCGCTCTGGGTGACCGCGTTCCCCATGTTCGAGGCGGGCCGCCAAACCCTCGCGCCGGCGCACCATCCTTTCGTGCGGCCGGCCTGTTCGGAGGAGGAGCTGCGGGAGAACCCGCGCACGGCGTTGGCGCACGCCTACGACTTCGTGTTGAACGGCGTGGAGGTGGGCGGCGGCTCGCTGCGGATCCACGATCCGGCCATGCAGCGCGCCGTGTTCCACGTGCTGGGCATCGGCCAAGAGGCCGAGGTGAAGTTCGGCTTTCTGCTCGACGCGCTAGGGCTCGGCTGCCCGCCCCACGGCGGCATCGCCATCGGCTTCGACCGCTTGGTGATGTTTCTGGCGGAGACGGACAACATACGCGACGTGATCGCCTTTCCGAAGACGCAATCCGCGTCCTGCCCGCTAACGCGGGCGCCTGGCCGGGTGGACGCCGAGCAGCTTCGCGACCTGCACATTCGACTACGCGGCACCGGGTAAGCCGGGCCGACGACCAAGTACCAAGGAAGGCGCCAATGGCCGGACACTCCAAGTGGGCCAACATCAAGCACCGCAAGGCGCGCCAGGACGCCAAGCGCGCCAAAGTGTGGACGAAGGTGATCCGCGAGCTCACCGTGGCGGCGCGGCTCGGCGGCGGAGAACCCGGAGACAACCCCCGGCTGCGCGTGGCGCTGGACAGCGCGCTCGGCGTGAACATGCCCCGCGACACCATCGATCGCGCCATCGCCCGCGGCGCCGGCGGCCTCGCCGGCGACGATGTGGAGGAACTGGTGTACGAGGGTTACGCGCCGGGCGGCGTGGCCGTGCTGGTGGAGGTGATGACGGACAACCGCAACCGCGCGGTGGCCGCGGTGCGCCACGCGTTTAACAAGCACGGTGGCAATCTCGGCACGGACGGCAGCGTGGCGTATCTTTTCAACAAGCAGGGCGTGGTCACCATCGCCGGCGACGTCGACGAGGACGTCGTGTTGGAAGCCACGCTGGACGCCGGGGCCGAGGACATCGAAACCGAGCAGGGCGCGCTTTGCATCACCACCTCGCCGGAGCGTGTCGGCTCCGTGGTCGATGCGCTGGAGTCCGCCGGCGTGAAAGCTGATCACGCCGACGTGGCGATGGTGCCTGCCACCACCGTCGCGTGCGATGCCGAGACCGCCGCCAAGGCGCTGCGCCTGATCGACGCCTTGGACGACCTGGACGACGTGCAGAACGTGCATTCCAACTTGGACTGGAGCGATGCGGCCGTCGAACGGTGATTCCCAAAGCCGCCGCGTGCTTGGCATCGACCCGGGTTCGCGTTTGACCGGCTACGGCCTGGTGGATTGGCACGGCGGCACCCTCCGCTATGTGGCGAGCGGCTGCGTGCGCACCACCCGCGGCGGCTTCGCGGCCCGGCTGGCGGACATCTACCGCGGCGTCGGCGAAGTGATAGCCGCCCACACGCCGCACGAGTTCGCCATCGAGGAGGTGTTCTTGGCGCGCAATCCCGCTTCGGCGCTGAAACTCGGCCAAGCGCGGGGCGTGGCGATAGCCGCCGGCGTCGGCGCCGGTTTGAATGTGTGGGAGTACGCCAGCCGCTCCGTGAAACTCGCCGTCGTCGGCACCGGGCGGGCAAGCAAGGCGCAGGTCCAATACATGGTGCGCACCTTGCTCGACCTCAGCGCCGAGCCGACGCCGGACGCCGCGGACGCGCTTGCGGTCGCCATCTGCCACGTCAATACTTGCCAGTCGACGAGCACGCCATTGTGATTGGCAGATTGCGTGGCAAACTGCTGGAGATCAACGAGGCGGTGGCTTTGATCGACGTCGCCGGGGTGGGCTACGAGGTGGAAGTCACGGCCGGAGCGGCCGCCAGCTTGGCCGCCAAACCGGAGCAGGCGCTTGTGTTCACGCATCTTGCGGCGCGCGACGACGGGCAGACGCTGTTCGGATTCGCAAGCGTGGCCGAGCGGGATCTGTTTCGCTCGCTCGTTCGGGTGTCTGGAGTGGGGCCGAAGCTGGGCCTCGCGCTGCTTTCCGCAGTGACGCCTGATCAGTTCGCCGCCGCGGTGGCCGGGGGCGATGTGGCCGCCATCACACGGGTACCGGGCATCGGCAAGAAGACGGCCAGCCGGCTGGTGATGGAACTGCGCGACAAGGTGGACGCTTCGGCGGTCGCCAAGACCGTCGGCGGCGAGCGAACGCCGGCGCGGGAGGCCGTGCTCGCCCTGGTCGCTCTCGGCTACCGCGAAAACGTCGCCGCCCAAGTGGTCGGGGAAGCGGCAGAAGGCACCGCCAAGGACGGCGCCGTTGAAGATCTCATCCGCGCAGCGCTGCGGAGGATGGCCGCGTGACCGTGCAGCCCGATCGGGTGACCTCTGGCGCGCCGGTGGACGCGAACGGGGACGATGATCGGCGCTTCGACCACGCGCTGCGCCCCACGCGGTTGGCGGAATACATCGGCCAAACGGCGGTCAAAGAACAGATGGCGCTGTTCATTGAAGCCGCGCGGCGGCGTGGCGACTCGCTGGATCACACGCTGATCTTCGGGCCGCCCGGCCTCGGCAAGACGACGCTCGCGCACATCGTCGCGAACGAGATGGGCGTGGCCCTGAAGCAAACCTCCGGGCCGGTGTTGGAACGCCAAGGCGATCTGGCCGCGCAACTGACCAATCTGGACGATGGCGACGTGCTGTTCATCGACGAGATTCACCGCCTGTCGCCGGTGGTCGAGGAGATCCTCTATCCGGCGATGGAGGACGGCAAACTGGACATCCTCATCGGCAACGGCCCGGCGGCGCGCTCCATCAAACTCGCGCTCAAGCGCTTCACGCTGGTGGGCGCCACCACCCGCGCCGGCCTTCTCACCTCGCCACTTCGCAACCGCTTCGGCATCGTGCAGCGTTTGGAGTTCTACGGCGTGGAGGAACTCGCCGAAATCGTCCGGGTTTCGGCCGGCAAGCTCGCCATTCCCATCGATCCGGCGGGCGCGCAAGAAGTGGCGCGGCGCTCGCGCGGCACGCCGCGGGTGGCCAACCGCCTGCTGCGGCGCGTGCGGGATTACGCCGAAGTGAAGGGCGACGGCCGCGTCACTCGCGAGTCTGCCGATGCGGCGCTCGCCATGCTCGAAGTGGACCAGCGCGGGCTCGACGGCATGGACCGGCGCGTGCTGCAAGCCATCGCGAGCAAATTCGACGGCGGCCCCGTGGGGGTGGACTCGCTGTCCGCGGCTGTCAGCGAGGAGCGCGACACCATCGAAGACGTGATCGAACCGTTCCTCATACAAGAGGGGTTCGTGATGCGCACGCCGCGCGGCCGGGTGCTCACGGAGTCTTGCTACCGCCACCTGGGCCTGCTGCCGAAGCGGGCGGCCGATGTGCAGCCGGAGCTGGACTTTTCTGATCGGCCCGACCAGACAAGCGGCGAATAGAACCGTATCGATCAGGCGGGAGGCGCCGTGGCGGAACCCATTTCCATTCTTGATCTCGTGGTGGACGCGAGCCCGCTCGTGCAGTTCGTCATGGTGCTGCTGGCGCTCGCGTCGGTGGTTTCCTGGGTGCTCATCTTCCAACGCTGGTTCGCCCTGAACCGGGTGCGGCGCGAGATAGACGATTTCGAGGACGAGTTCTGGAGCGGCATCGATCTGAACCAACTGAAGACGGATCTGGAAGCCGAAGAGCATCTGACCGGCATCGAATCCGTGTTTCGGGCCGGATTCGACGAATACCAACGTTTGGCCACACAGCCCGACACGGATCCCGACGCGGTGATGCAGAACGTGCAGCGCGCCATGCGCGTTGCCGTCACCCGCGAGGAAGAGCGCCTTGGCCGCCACCTGCCCTTCCTTGCCACCGTCGGCTCCACCAGCCCCTACATCGGCCTGTTCGGCACCGTGTGGGGCATCATGAATTCGTTCCGCAGTTTGTCGGGCATGACCCAAGCGACTCTGACGGCGGTGGCGCCCGGCATCTCGGAGGCGTTGGTGGCCACGGCCATGGGCTTGTTCGCGGCCATCCCCGCGGTGATTGGCTACAACCGCTTCCAATCGCGGGTGGAGATCCTCATGCGCCGCCACGAGGCGTTCGCCGACGAACTGGCCTCCATCCTGCACCGCGTCGCGCACACCGCGCCGGCCGGCAGCTAAGACGATGGCCACCCGCCGCCGCCCCATGTCCGAGATCAACGTCGTGCCCTACATCGACGTGATGCTGGTTTTGCTCGTGATCTTCATGGCCACCGCGCCGCTGCTGATGCAAGGTGTGGAAGTGGATCTGCCGAACGTGGATTCCAAGCCTTTGCCGACCGAGGAGGATCCGCTGGTGATCAGCGTGGACGGCGAAGGCCGCATTTTTGTCAACATCGGCGCGCCGCAGGCCGGCAAGGGCGGCGATCTGGGCACCCGCGCCACCATCTACTCCTTGGAGGATCAGGTGGGGAAAATCGTCGCCGCCCGACCGGACGTGCCGGTGTATGTCCGCGGCGACCAGAGCGTGGCTTATGGCGAGGTGATTCGCGTAATGACCGTCCTGCAACGGGTTGGCAAGGCCAACGTGAACCTGATGACGGATCCCGTGGAGAACCTGCGGGAGGGCGGTTAGCGCAGTGCGCGAATACGCCGTGCCGCTGGTGCTGGCCCTCTTGCTGCACGCGGGCGTCGCTGCCGCGCTGGTGCAAAACTGGGAACGGGCGCCGGAACAGCCGCGCCAAGTGCGCGCGCCAAGCATTGAAGCGAAACTGCTGGTGATGGAAAGGCCCCAGGCCCCGCCAATGCCGAGCGCGCAGGCGGCGCCACCGCCGCAACCGAAGCCGGCCACGCCGCCACCCAAACCGAAGCCGGCGCCCCCGCCGCCGCCGAAGCCGCGCCAGGAGCCCGATGCCGAGGCCGAACGTCGCGCGGAAGAGGAGCGCCGGCGAGCGGAGCGCGAGAGAAAACTGCGCGCCCTGGACGAGGAATCGACATTCAGCTCATTGGAAGAGGAAGCGGCCGCGATGGAACTCAACGCCAGCGAACGGGCGGCCATGTCCCACATGCAGGCGATCCGCCTCGCCATCATCCGCGCCTGGAGCCGTCCGCCGAGCGCCCGCAACGGCATGCAGGCGCGGCTGCAGATCATGCTCGCGCCAACCGGCGAGTTGCTTTCGGTCGCCTTGCTGGACTCAAGCGGCAACGCCGCTTTCGACCGCTCGACCGAGCAGGCCGTGCGCCGAGTGCGGCGGTTCGAGGTGCCGGATGACCGCCGCCTCTTCGAGGCCGAGTTCCGGCGCTTCACCATGTTGTTCAGACCAGAGGATCTGTTGCGTTGAACAACCGTCAGGAAACGCCATCGCCAATAGGCTTCGCCATGTTGTTCGCAAACGAGGAACCGCCGTGTTGAGGAACGCCACTTGTGACATCACGCCGCGCCGGCGGCGCGTCAGCACCGATGCGAAGCCGGCCGGCAAGGGCCGCTCCGCGCGCCTGGTCGCGTGCCTCGCATTGGCCGCCGCCGCGCCGGTCGACGCGCTGGAAATCGAAATCACCGAAGGGTGGGACAGCCCAACCAAGATAGCCGTTGTGCCATTCGGCGGGCCGGCGCCCGGCGGCGTGGACATCGCCGCGGTCGCGTCGGCGGATTTGGCGCGCAGCGGCCAGTTCGCGGCCTTGGGCAGCGAGAACATGCTGTCGCTCCCCACCGTCGCGGACGAGGTGTACTTCCGCGACTGGCGGCAGCTCGGCAGGGACTATCTGGTGATCGGCCGGGTTTCAGTGGCGTCCGGCACCGCCGCGGACCGCGTCTTCGCGCTCGATTACACCTTGTTCGACGTGCGCGCCGGCCGCGAGGCCGCCTCCGGCCGGCTGTCGTTTGCGGCCGCTTTGGCGCGGGACGCGGCGCACCGCATAGCCGACGACGTCTACCAAGCCGTCACCGGCGTGCGCGGCGCGTTCTCCACCAAGATACTCTACGTCCTCGTGCGCGATCCGGCCAGCGCGCGCACGTCCTATCACCTGACCGTCGCGGACGCGGACGGCCATCGCGAGCGCGAGCTGTTCCGGTCCACCGAACCCATCCTCTCAACCGCTTGGGCGCCCGAAGGCGGGCGGGTGGCCTACGTGTCTTTCGAGACAGGCCGTTCCGTCATCGTGGTGCAGGATCTGACCACCGGCCAACGCCAGCGGGTCGCCGAATACAAAGGCATCAACGGCGCTCCCGTGTTCTCGCCGGACGGCGCGAAGCTCGCCATGTCGCTGTCCCGGGACGGCAACTCGGAGATTTACATCCAAGACTTGGCCAGCGGCGATCTCAGGCGTGTGACGCGGCAGCCCAACGCCATCGACACCGAGCCGAGCTGGAGCCCGGACGGCGAGAGCCTCATCTTCACGTCCGACCGCGGCGGGCGACCGCAGATCTACCGCAAGGACTTGAAGACCGCCTTCGTCGAGCGACTGACGTTTCAAGGCGAGTACAACGCCCGCGGCCGGCTGCTGCCGGACGGGCGACGGCTTCTGTACGTCCATCGGCGCGAGCGCCGCTACCACATCGCCTGGCAGGACATCGAAACCGACGCGCCGCCCATTCTGCTCACCGAAACCGCGCTGGACGAATCGCCTTCCATAGCGCCCAACGGCATGATGATGATCTACGCCACCCGCAAGGGCGGGCTCGGCGTGCTTGGCGCGGTGTCGATAGACGGCAGGGCGCGGCTCACCCTGCCCTCCAGGCGCGGCGATGTGCGCGAACCCGCCTGGTCGCCCTTCTTGGCCGGCCCGAACCTGCAAGCGCCCGGGGCTTGAACGGGGCGGCCGATGGGCCTTGCCCGGCGTTCCAAAACGCCGCCAAAAGCGGGTTATACTCGCGCCGTGCCGATGGAAAGACGGCAACGCCACGGTGGCAGGCGCGGTCGCGGTTGGGTCGCGCCGCTCTGGTCGAAACGCGTTTAGGACGGTCCCGGCAACACCGGGCGTAACGAAGGAGAGACAAATGCTGCGTTTGATGCGCGTTGTTTTGGCGGCGGCGGCCGGGGGAGCCCTTCTGCTTGGCTGCGCCCAACAGGAGGTCGTGGAACCCACCGTGATCGAACAACCGCCCGTCGTGGCACCCACACCCATCGCCGAGCCGGAGCCGACTCCGCGAGTGGACAGCGAAGGCAATCCCTTGGATCCCGCCGGCCGGCCACTCGGACGCACCTTCTACTTCGAATTGGACCAAGCGCGGCTCTCGGAGCGCGACCTGCGCGTGCTCGCCATGCATGCCGACTACCTGCGGGACTTCAGCAACCGCCAGGTGACCATCGAGGGCCACTGTGACGAACGGGGCACCCGCGAATACAACCTCGCCCTCGGCGAACGTCGCGCGCAAGCCGTGCAGCGCTATCTCACATCCGCCGGCGTGCGCCCCTCGCAAGTCGAGACGGTGAGCTATGGCGAGGAGCGGCCACAGGACGCCGGCCACGACGAGCGGGCTTGGGCCAGAAACAGGCGCGCCGAGCTCATCTACAGATAACCGCCCCTCGCCTTCGCTCAACTCCAGCGCCGGTTGTGCTGTTCGCTGTAACGGCGCGGGGCGCCAGCCGGAGACGCGGGTTGCGGCCGTCCACCACGAATGCGCTGCGCCGGCGCACGGGCGCGACCGGTCTTTGCATCGCAGCCCTGTTGTGTGCAACCGCTTGGGCACAACAAGCGCCAGTGGAAGACATCACGCCGACGCGCACTTTCGGCACGCCGGCGACGGCAACAGCACCGCCGGACCGCGGCCCGGACGGTGGCGTGGCCACCCTCTACCACCAAATTCAAATACTGCAGGACGAAGTGCGGCGGCTGCAGGGCCTCGTGGAGGAACAAGAGCACCGCATCAACCGCCTGGTTCGAGAGCAGCGCGAGCGCTACCTGGACTTGGATCAGCGGATTCTCCAGCTGCAGGGCCACGCTCCCGGCCCGGACGCCCCGCCCACAGCGCTGGCCACGCCGCCGGCCACCAACGCCGCCCCGGACGCCCAAGGCGAGGATCAGGCCTACAACGCGGCCTTCAACGCCATGCGGGCCGCGCGCGAACTGCCGCCGGCGGAAAGGGCGGGCGAATACGAACAGGCGATCGACCTGTTCCAAGCGGTCATCGACACCTATCCGAACGGCAAACTCGCCGCCAACGCGCTCTATTGGCAGGGCGAGATCCGCCTTGCGAGCGACGAGTTGGAACTAGCCCGACAAGCGTTCGCCCAGTTGCCGAGCGCGTTCGGCAACCACGCCAAAGTGCCGGACGCGCTGTACAAGCTGGGCGTGGTTCACCACCGGCTTGGCGAAGACGCCGAAGCGTTGCGTATTCTCGATCGCGTCATAGCGGAATACCCCGACCACTCGGCCGCCCGGCTGGCACGCGCCTACGCCGAAGAACTGCGCTAGCGCTGCGCCGTCGAAAAACGGCGCTTCCCATCACAGAGGTCGGTCGTGTTCGCAGTGGTTGGCCTTAGCGGATTCACATACGATGACCGCAGCCGCGTGAAGGCCGCCCACCCGGAGTGGAAAGCGCTCTTGCCGGGGCAAGAGGAACCGGTCTTCAACATCGCTGTTGCTGCGCCGGGGGCAGACCAACCACCGCCCATGCCACCACTGGCTTTCACGCGCTTCAGAGCCGATGGTGGAGTGGATTGGCGATTGCTGCTCGATACCAACGCACTGGTCGTAAATTGCGGCTCGTGCACGCGCTGGGAGGAAGTCTGGACCATCGTGCGGGGTCTCTTCGCCGACGTTGCTGGCGTTCTGCACTCGCAGGAAGAGAAAATCAAATCGGTCGTCCTAGAATATCTGGATGTGTTCCGATGGATCGGCGACGATCGTTACGACGTACGGAGTCTCCTGCAGGAGGGCGGCTCAGTGCCACCGCATATCTTCGAACGCGGCCCAAGCTGGCACCTTCATCAAGGGTGGTTCGTGGATGCTAAAGAGCCCGTCCCCGGGCGCATTCTGCGGCGCATGCACATTGACTCTCCAAGGCACTTTCGCGGAACCTGACTCCTTGGTAGATGGTCTATTCAGTCGTCTGCACGGCATCAGCAAGACCCTGCTGGCGGACTTTTTGACGCCCGAAATGGCACAACGGATCAACCTCAATGCTGACTAGCTCCGAACGTTGCAACACCACCGCAGACCCTTGGCGATACGGCGCTCGGACCATATGGTCGAACATTGGTGCTGCACGTGGCACTGGAGTGGGAGATGCAACCGATTACTGTCCCCTCATGGCAACAGCGCGGTTCGACAGCAGCTCTGCCCGAGAACCATGGTCGGTTGGCTCCAAGTTCATTCCGCAGGATACGGACCGAAAGTCCAGCCTGCGTAAGCAGGTTCTCTCTTACCGGGCAGAACGCCCCCGCGAGTCGTCTCTAGCCCAAGCCGTTAACGACGCCCTGAGGTTCATTGATCTGATCCCGGCCACGGCAGTCTTGCCCTACGTCGCACTCGCCGACGATGGCGAGGTGAACTTCTTCTGGCGACGGGACGGTCTGTTCATTGACATCGGTTTCGTTGGCGACGACATGATGCACTACTATGTGTCGGCCCGCGCTCAGGATGTGGACTCGGCAGGTTCTCCCGCTAACGGCACGGCCTGTTCGCGAGTCGGCTTGCGGCGTCGGCTTGTGAAGAAAAGGGCAAGACCCGTCCTCCATGCCTAGTGTGGATGCGGAGGCGGCGATGTCGGTTCCCTGAAGAGGCAAGGCGGTCCGAGCGCGACCCGGCCCGGCGTCCGGGTCAGGACGTGTCGAGCGGCACCGGCACGGGCGCCTCGTGGCCGAAGGCCAAGGCCCGGTAGAACGTGTCCCAGTCGGGCAGGAGAAAAGTCGTGAACAGCGAGCGGAAGTCCTCCCAGAAGTATGTCGGACGCCGCTTGCGCTCCAGCGCCGCCCGGAACAGCGGGCAGCATGTCGCCTGCAACTGGTCCATGCCGAACGCCAGCATCATCAAACAGGCGAACACCGTCGCCAGATTCTTCTTGCCGTGGCCGAAGTTGTGCTCGAACTCGTAGCCTTGGTTCTTCAGGGTGTTGAACGTCTCGTTCTCGATCCGCCAGCGCGCCCGCCCGGCACGCATCAGCTCCATCGCGTTCCATCGGTCTATCCGCAGGTCCGTGACCCACGAGAAATGCCTCTCCTTGCCGTTCGGCCTCCTTTCCCAATATTCGAGGAAGTTCACCTCCAGATCCGGGTGCGAGTCGTTCAGCGGCGCTCCGTTCGACCACCGGAAACGGTGCTCCACGCCGTCCGCGTCCACCGTCTCCCAGCGCTCCACGCCCGGCTTCGCCCCCGGCGACCGCGGCGCCGACTCCAACTCGGCGACCCACGCGAACAGCGCCTTGTGGTCGCCCGGCTTCGCGCCCAGCACGAAGCCCATGTCCAGCTCCTTCAGCAGCCGGACGTGCGGCCCGTTCGACGCCAGGCCGTCCTCCACCACCACCAGCGGCAGGTGCGGATGCTCCCGGCGCAGCGCCGTCAGCAGACGCTTCGACGCGTTCCGCTCGCAGTCGTTCTTCCTCGCGCCGTCCGTCTTCAGGATCGGCTCCGGCGGAACCACCGGCAGAACCTGCCGATGCTCCGGATGGACCAGCACCGCGCACAGCGACTGGTGGTGGTACTCCAAGCTCCCGTCCCGCCGCCTCTTCACGCAGCAGTTGCCGCAATGCACCGTCGGCGACGAGAAGTGCCCCGTGCCGTCCACCGACAGCAGGTGCCGTCCGCCCAGCCACTCGTAAACCCGCAGAACCCCGCCGCGCTGCGCCAGCGCGAACAGACGCTTGAACGGACGACGCAGCTCATCCGGTTCCAGCACGTCCAGACGCTCCCGCATCCGGCTGTCCGACGGCGCCCGACCGATCCCGAACAGGCCGCGCAGGTTCTCCTCCCGCGCCGACGGCTCGCCAAGCCCGCGAGCATCCCGGTCGAACCGCAGCAGCGACGGATACTTCAGCGCGAAGATCGCCAGACCCGACATCAGGCAGTCCGACAGACTCAACCCGCGGCTCGACACCCCGTCCCCGATCCGCCCGAAGCAGCGGCGCATCTCCGCCACCATCCCCGGCATCGACAGATCCTTCCGAAACCTCGCCTCGCGTCCCATCCTTGGACTCCTTGCCCGAAATCGAGTCGATTATCCCCCAACGCCTCCAAAAGTCTGCGAGAAACTATTTTCCAGCGCGCCGCCAGCCCTTGTGCCACGCGGGCTCAGGAATTAGCGGGAATCGCTGTGGACTCGGACGCTTCGATTCAATTCACCGGACGTTCGCTGCCTCGTGACATCGTGAAGACAATGCCTAGGCTGCCGCTCGAATTCGGAACAGATTCCTATGGAAGAGTGCGTTGAGGAGAACCAGCAGCAGAGCGACCATCACTCATTTGGAACCGTACGCGACGAGGAGAGGCTCGCGAGGTTTGTCTGGCGCAGCGATCATCTTGCGGGGGACGGAGAACTTGCGCCGGCGGCCTTTCCTGTGCAGGACTTGCTGGAACACAGCCGCGGTGGCTTTGTCGGTAGCGCGGTTGGACCACATGACCGGTGAGGAGGTCCGTCGGCGTGTGGACGCCTTGGTCGACAGCACCAGTGCCCATAGGACAAAGGGCTTGGCTGTCGCCGAAGCGAAGGGCATTCGCGCTATTCGCAAGAGCGGCGTGGCGAGTCATCAATCCATGAGTCGAAGTTCAGTGCGTCGCGTTCGCGAGCGGCTTATGCACACTTTCGCGTTCCAACCGAGCAACCAGTAGCGCTTTCGACTTCCCGGTTCTCCCGATCTCCGGGCTCCGTGCGTTCCGTCCCGGGGTGTGCGACGTTTTTGTGCGCGGGCGGGCTGCGAGGGTTTGGAGAGTCACCGCGACTCCCGGTACGCAGCTCCTGCGGTGCGCTGGTCGGCGAGCCGGAAGTGTCCCGACATGCGCTGGAGCAGGGCCTGTGCCAACGACGTCATGGCCTTGCGTTCCTGCGTCCGCAGCGAACGGTGCGAGGACTTCTGGCGCATCGCGCAAACCACCGCAAAGGCGGCCTGACGGCTCGCGCACAAAGACGTCGCACACCCCCGTCCCGCGTTGCGTTGCCCTGCCAGACCGCGTTGTGCGACCATCCGCTGCCCCTTGCTGATCGATTGAACCTGCACGATGGCAACCCGCCCCATTCTTCACTATCCGGACCCGCGCCTGCGCACCAAGGCGGTGCCGGTGGACGTGGTGGACGACTCGGTGCGCGCCCTCATCGACGATTTGTTCGACACCATGTACGGCGCCCCGGGGATAGGCTTGGCGGCTACGCAGGTGAATGTCCACCGGCGGGTGCTGGTGGTGGACGTCTCCGAGAACCGCGACGCCCCGCATGCGTTCGTCAACCCCGTCATCAAGGACGCGGAAGGCGAGCAGGAGAGGGACGAGGGCTGCCTCTCCGTGCCCGGGTTCTTCGAGACCGTCAAGCGGGCCGAGCAAATCCGCGTCTCGGCGTTGGATCGAAACGGCCAGTCTTTCGAGCTGCGGGCCGAAGGGCTCTTGGCGGTTTGCATTCAGCACGAATGCGATCACCTTGATGGCAAGCTGTTCGTGGATTACCTGTCGAACCTCAAACGCCAGCGCATCAGGAACAAGCTGCGCAAGCAGGCGCAAAGCGGGCGGGGCACGAAAGCCCGCGCCTAACGCGCCGGCCCCGCGCATGGCTTGGCGATTGGCGTTCGCCGGCGCGCCGCCGTTCGCGGCGACGATTTTGCGGCATTTGCTGGCGTCCGAGCACCGGGTGGGCCTCGTCTATACGCAGCCCGATCGGCCGGCCGGCCGCGGCCGCAAGCTCCACCCCTGCGCCGTGCGGCAGGCGGCGGACGCCGCCGGTATCGAGGTGCGAACCCCGACGCGCCTGGGCGACCAGGCGCAAACGCTCCACGACTTCGATTGGTTGATCGTCGCCGCCTACGGCCTGCTGCTGCCGCAAGTCGTGTTGAACGCTCCGAAGCACCATTGTTTGAACGTTCACGCATCGCTGTTGCCGCGCTGGCGCGGCGCCGCGCCGGTGGAACGCGCCATCTTGGCCGGCGACGCGCGCACCGGCGCCAGCATCATGCGCGTGACCGCGAAATTGGACGCCGGCCCGGTGTATCGACAAAGCACGCTGGATCTTGGCGAAGCAACCACGGGGACCGAGGCGACGGCAAGGTTGGCGGAACTTGGGGCCAAGGCCTTGCTTGACGTCCTCGCCGACCTGCCGGCTTTGGCCGCGACGCTCCAAGACGAACGGCTCGCCTGCTACGCGGACAAGTTGACGCCCCAGGACGCCCTCATCGATTGGCGCCAATCCGCAACGCGCATCGACCGGCAGGTGCGGGCTTTGTCCGGGCGTCTCACGGCCTACACGGCGCTTGCCGACGGGGCACGCCTGCGGGTGCTGTCCGCACGGCCATCGTCGGTCGGCGCCGCCGGCTTGCCCGGCACCTTGCGGCGTCGCGCGAACTCTTGGCACGTCGCCAGCGGCGAAGGCGCGTTGGAGTTGCTGACCGTGCAACTCAACCGCGGCAAGGCAACGCCGCAACCCATGGCAACCGTAGTCAACGGCTACCCGCAATTGCTCAACGATGGCGTTCGACTTGGCCGGCGGCCCTCCCACTGAGCCGCCCGCCACCGGCCATCGCCGTCACGCCAAACGCTTGCTCGCTTCTGCGGACGTTCCGAAAGCCCGCTGCGCGCAGCCTCCTCGACACGCCGGCCGCAGTCTTGGCGCCCTGGCCACTGCGCGGGTCGCCCACATAGTGGTACAAGCGCCCGCCGGGTTTCAGCACCCGCCGCACTTCGGCGTAGAAGGCGCCCGAATACAGTGCGCCGGCAAGTTGACTGGTCGGCGGATCGTGCAACACCGCGGAGAATGCCCCGGCGGGGAAGCCGGCCGCCAACGCCGCGACGTCGCCGATGGCCATCTTGATGTTGTCGTTCTCGAACAGCGCCGCGGACCAAGGGTTGCGACGGGCCAACGCGATGGCTGCGGGATCCAGCTCCACGGTCACGACCAGGGCGGCGGTTTTGGCGAGCGCGATGGCCGTATAGCCGAGGCCGGTGGCGGTGTCCAACACGCGGCCACGCGGCCGGCCGAGCGCTCGCACCTTGGCCTCGGTGTCCGCCAGCGGCGTCGTGCCGCGGATGCGATGCATCGGGAACCCCGCGACCAGCGTGGTTGGGGCATCCTCCGTGGGGAAGAGCGAACGCGCCCAGCCGGTGGTCGCCGAGAACACCGAGATCGGCATCGGCTGGCCGCCGACTATCTCGAAGCATTTGTTCTCGTCCCCGGCGATGCGCGTCAACGCTTGGCGAGAGACGGCCACTGCTCCTGTGCTCGCCATCCCCGCGGTCAAGGCCACCACGCTTTGCGTGCGCCCGAGATCCAAGCTGACCGACGCCGTCTGCCGCGCACCGTCCATCGCCGCCAGCAACTGCGCGGCTTCGCGGTGTGTTAGCAGGGCGGGAATAACCGTCACGCTTGCCCGGGCGGCACCGCCGCGGGCTGTCGCAACCGGCGCGGCCGGGCATCCGTCAAACCGCAAGCGAGAAGCACGTCCGCCATGATCGGAGCGTACATCAACGAGACCTCGCTCCCCGCTAGAGCGGCAAATCAAGACCGATCGACTGAACGCACCGCTGTCTTCCGAAAAGGCAGCGCACACTGTCGGCGGCACGGCGCCATTCCCGCCAACGGCGGTAGAATGCGCCCATGAAGATTCTCATCCTCGGCGCTGGCCAGACTGGCGGTTCGCTGGCTGAGCATCTCGCCAACGAAGCCTTCGACATCACGCTGGTCGACCACCACGAACAGCGTCTGAAGGAACTCAAGGATCGGCTGGACATCCAGACCGTCCACGGCCACGCCTCCAGACCAGACACCTTGCTCGCCGCCGGCGCGGACGACGCGGACATGCTGCTGGCCGTGACCAACAGCGACGAAGTGAACATGGTGGCCTGCCAAGTGTGCTATTCGCTGTTCCAAACACCGATGAAAGTAGCCCGCATTCGCTCGAACGAATACGTCACCGGCCCGGACGGCGGTGATGCGGACATAGAGTTCTTCAGCCGCGACCACATGCCCATCGACCTGCTCATCAATCCGGAGCGAGTGGTGATGGAGCAGGTCAAGAAGCTCTTGCAGCACCCGGGCGCCCTGCAGGTGTTGGATTTCGCCGACGGACTCGTGCAGCTCGTGGCGGTGCGCGCCGTGGAAGGAGGCCCGCTCGTCGGTCAACAACTGCGCTCGCTGCGGGCGCACGTGCCGAACGTCAACACGAAGGTCGTGGCCATTTTCCGCCAAGGGCGGCCCATCATCCCCGAAGACGACACGATGGTGGAAGTGGACGACGAGGTGTTCTTCATCGCCCCGGAACGGCACACCAACGCCGTGCTTTCGGAATTGCGCCAAGTGGAGCGTCCGAACCGGCGGGTGATGATCGCCGGCGGCGGCAACATCGGGCTGTTGCTGGCCCGCGCCATCGACAGGGATTTCCGAGTCAAGGTGGTGGAGTACAACCCCAACCAAGCCGAACGGGCGGCGGAGCGGCTTGAGAACGGCATCGTCATCCTCGGCGACGCAACCGACGGCGACCTGCTGATCAGCGAGAACGTCGACGACAGCGACGTGTTCTGTTCGGTCACCAACGACGACGAGGTGAACATCATGTCGGCGCTGCTCGCCAAGCGCCTTGGCGCACGGCGGGTAATGGCGTTGACCACCAAGCCGGCCTACGTCGATCTTGTGGAAAGCAGCGCCATCGACATCGCCATCTCCCCGCAAATGGCCACCACCAGCTCGATTCTCTCGCATGTCCGCCATGCCGACGTGGCCCGCGTTCACAGCCTGCGGCGTGGCGCCGCGGAAGCCATGGAAGCGGTGGTGAACGGCGACGCCCGCAACAGCAAAGTGGCCGAACGGCGGCTTGACGAGATCGCCTTGCCTAACGGCGTCACCGTGGGCGCGGTGGTGCGGGACAAGAAAGTCATCATGGGCAGCGGTGATCTGGTGTTGAAAACAGGCGACCACGTGATCCTCTTCGTGGTGGACAAATCCCGGATTCGCGCCGTGGAGCGGCTTTTTCAAGTGGGCCTCGGCTTCTTCTAGCCACCATGCGGTTTTCGCCCGTCCTGCGCATCACCGGCGCCTTGCTTCTCCTGTTCAGCACGGCGCAGCTGGTGCCGGTTGCCGTGGCGCTGTTCTACAACGAGAGCACGATCCCGGCATTCCTCACGGCATTCGCCATCACCGCGGGGACCGGTGCCGTGTTGTGGTTCGCAAGTGGCGACCGGCGCGACCTGCGCAGCCGCGACGGGTTCCTGATCACCGGCCTCTTCTACATCGCGCTGGGCGCCATCGGGGCCACGCCCCTGCTTCTCACGAATGTCGCGGAGTCGTTCACGGACGCGGTGTTCGAATCGCTTTCCGGCCTCACAACCACCGGCGCCACGGTGCTCACCGGGCTGGACGACCTGCCGCGCTCGGTGCTGTTCTACAGGCAATTGCTGCAATGGCTAGGCGGCATGGGCATCATCGTGCTGGCCGTGGCGGTGTTGCCCATGCTCGGCGTCGGCGGCATGCAGATATACCGCGCCGAGTCGCCGGGCACCATCAAGAACGCCAACTTGAGACCGCGAATCACGCACACGGCGCAAGCGTTGTGGCTGCTGTACCTGGGCATCACCGCGGCCTGCGCCTTGGCGTATTGGGCCGCGGGAATGGACGTATTCGATGCCGTGTGCCACGCCTTCTCCACGGTGGCGATCGGCGGTTTCTCCACGCACGACGCGAGTCTGGCGCATTTCGACAGCGTGGCGGTGGAAACGGTGGCCATGGTGTTCATGGCCCTCGCCGGCATGAGTTTCGCTTTGCACTTCTTGGCGCTTTCCAAGCGCAACCCGATGGTCTACGCCCAAGACGCCGAACTGCGCCTCTACCTCGGTGTGCTGGCGGTTTGCGCGGTCATCGTCATCGGCCTGCTGCTGCGCGCGCCGGGGGAGTCCGGCGTCGTTCGCGAAGGCCTGTTTCAAGTGGTCTCCTTCGCCACCACCACCGGATTCACGACGACCGACTACTCAGGCTGGCCGCTCGCCGCGACGGTGTTGATGACTTTCGCCGCCTTCGCTGGCGGATGCGCCGGTTCAACCGCCGGCGGCCTGAAGATGTACCGCGTGATGCTGATCTACCGCCAAGGGCTGCGCGAAATCCGACGGCTCATCCATCCCAACGGCGTGTTTCCCATCAAGTTCGGCCAACGCCAAGTGCCGGATCGGGCGGCCGACGCGGTGTGGGGCTTTTTCGCCACCTACCTCATTCTTTTTCTGGCTATGGTGTTCGTGATGCTCGTCATCTCGGATCTGGATTTCCTCTCCGCGTACTCGGCGGTGGCCGCGAACCTCAACAACCTTGGCCCCGGCCTCGGCGACGTGGCGGCCAACTACCAAAACGTGCCAACCGCCGGCAAGTGGGTGCTGATGACGGCGATGGTGCTTGGCCGACTCGAGATATTCACCTTGCTGGTGCTGCTCTCGCCACACTACTGGCGCAGCTAGCCGGTGCGGTTGTTGGCGACGCTGCGGGCGGCGGCCTTCTACACGGGCTACGCCGGCTTCACGGTGATTTGGGCGACGCTGTCGCTGCTTGTCGTCTGGCCGCTGCCGCTGGCGCATCGATTCCGCGTGGTGGTCGGATGCTGGACGCGAATCGCGCTCTGGTGGCTGAGGGTGACGTGCGGCGTCGGCGTCCGCGTCCGGGGAATCGAAAACCTGCCGAGCAAGCCCTGCATCCTGCTGGTGAAGCACCAGAGCACTTGGGAGACACTGTGGGTGCAAACCCTCGCGAGCCCGCAGACCACGTTGATCAAGCGCGAGCTGTTGCACATTCCGTTCTGGGGTTGGGCCTACGCCCTGACTCGCCCCATCGCCATAGACCGCGCCGCGCCGGGCACCGCGTTGCGGCAGTTCATCGAGCTCGGCAAGGATCGGCTGCGCCGCGGCATGACCGTGACGCTGTTCCCCGAGGGCACGCGCTTGCCGCCCGGGGCGAGCCACAAGTTCCACCGCGGCGGCGCCGCCTTGGCCGCCGCCACCGGCACGCCGGTGGTGGTGATCGCCCACAACGCAGGCACGTTCTGGCCGGCGCGGCAATTCGCAAAACGCCCAGGAGCGGTGAACGTGGAAATATCGCCTCCGTTCGATCCAACGGGCAAAAAATCATCTGAAATCAATACACTATGCGAAACCTGGCTCCGCGAGGCGATGGCGCGAATCGAGCCCGGCCCCGGCCGGCCTAGTTAACGCAAAGGCCGCGGATCACACGTCCAAGTTCACCACCGACAGGGCGTTGGCCGTGATGAACTCTCGACGGGGCTCCACTTGCTCGCCCATGAGCGTGCTGAACATCTTGTCCGCCAAGATGGCGTCGTTGACGGTCACACGCATCATCCGGCGAACGTCCGGGTCCATCGTCGTGTCCCAGAGCTGACCCGGGTTCATCTCGCCAAGGCCCTTGTAGCGCTGCATGCCGACTCCGCGCCGAGCCTCGCCGAGCATCCAAGTGAGCGCTTCGGGGAAGGAAGAGACCTCTTGCCGTCGTTCGCCCCGTTGAATATAGGCGCCTTCCTCCAGAAGATCGCTCAGTGTCGCTGCAAGCTTCTTCAGCGTCGCGTAATCTCCCGATGCGAAGAAGCCGTAGTCCAGCACGGCCGCCTCGGCGATGCCGTGTGAAGTCCAACGCACCCGAGGCCGGTGGATCTGATGCTCGCGGTCCTCCTCCAACTCCACCGTGTAGTCGTTGTCTGCTGGAAGCGCCTTGCGATAACCCTCCGCCCAACGTTCCATACGCTCACGCGCTTGGAGGTCTTCGGTGGCAAGCGGTTCGGTGCGCAAGAGCGCCGTGGTGAGCGGCACCGGATAGACGCGGCCCAGCGCCTCCAACCGGGAGATCAGATCCAAATAGCTCCGCGCCAACCGCTCCAAGTAGGCGTCGTCGATGGCCGGCGCGTCGACGTTCACATACAGGCGCGAGCCCTCCAACGCGGATTGCAGAAAATAGCCGTCGAGCTCTTCGTCATCCTTTATGTAGCGCTCTTGACGTCCTTTCGTCACCTTGTACAACGGTGGCTGCGCTATGTAGACGTGGCCGTGTTCGATGAGCGCCGGCATGTGACGAAAAAAGAACGTGAGCAGCAGGGTGCGAATGTGGGAGCCGTCCACGTCCGCGTCCGTCATGATGATCACGCGGTGGTAGCGGAGTTTCTCAAGTTCGAAGTCCCCGCGGCCAATTCCGCGACCGATGCCGCAGCCAAGCGCCGTGACCATCGTGCCGACCTCCGCGGAGGAAAGCATCTTGTCGAAACGCGCCTTCTCCACGTTGAGAATCTTGCCCCGCAACGGCAGGATGGCTTGCGTGCGGCGGTCGCGGCCCTGCTTGGCGGAACCCCCCGCGGAATCCCCCTCCACCAGGAAAACCTCCGAGAGCGCCGGGTCTTTCTCTTGGCAGTCCGACAACTTGCCGGGCAAGCCGGCCATGTCCAAGGCCCCTTTGCGGCGTGTCAGCTCCCTGGCCTTGCGGGCGGCCTCGCGCGCCCGGGCGGCGTCGATCATCTTTGCGATCAACAGCTTGGCATCTTGCGGGTGTTCGTGCAAATGGGCTTGGAAGTGACGCGCAAGTTCTTGTTCCACCGCAGGCTTCACCTCGCTGGATACCAGCTTGTCCTTGGTTTGGGAGGAGAACTTCGGATCCGGCACCTTGACGGAGAGTACGGCGGTTAGCCCTTCGCGCGCATCGTCGCCCGTCGTGGCAACATCCTTCTTGGCCAGGTTCTCCCGCTCGATGTAGCCGTTCAGTGTGCGCGTCAGAGCGGCGCGGAAGCCCGCCACATGGGTGCCGCCATCCGCCTGCGGGATGTTGTTCGTGTACGGGAAGACCTGCTCTTGGTACGCGTCGTTCCATTGCATCGCCACTTCCACGACCATGCCGTCGTCGCGCGCGCTGGTGAAGTGAAACACCTCGCCAACCGTGTTCTTGTTCTGGTTCAGGTAATCCACGAATGCCCGCAAACCGCCCTCGTACATGAAGTTCTCCTGCTTGCCGGAGCGTTCGTCGCGCAGCAGGATCGCGACGCCGGCGTTCAGGAAGGCAAGCTCGCGCAATTTCTTCGCCAACGTTCCGTATTGGAAGTCGATGCGCGTGAAGGTCTCGGCCGAGGGCTTGAAATAGCATTCGGTGCCGCGCGCGTCGGTCTCGCCAACAACCACCAAGGGGCCTTCGGGCTCGCCATGGCCGTAGGTTTGCTGGTACACCTTGCCGTCGCGCCGCACGGTGAGCCGGAAAGTCTCCGACAGCGCGTTCACCACGGACGCGCCAACGCCGTGCAAGCCGCCGGAAACCTTGTATGAACTGGCGTCGAACTTGCCGCCGGAATGCAACGTTGTGAGAATCACCTCTGCCGCCGGTTTCCCTTCCTCCTCGTGGATGTCCACCGGCATTCCCCGGCCGTTGTCGCGGACGGTGACAGATTCGTTCGGGTGTATCGCCACTTCGATGGAATCGCAATAGCCGGCCAAGGCTTCGTCGATGGCGTTGTCCACCAACTCCTGCACCATGTGATGCAGTCCGGTGCCGTCGTCGGTGTCGCCAATGTACATGCCCGGACGTTTGCGCACGGCGTCTAGGCCGCGCAACACCTTGATATTCCTCGAATCGTACGCGCCTTCTTCCTCCGCGGAATCCTCGACCCCGCTTTCGGCCGGGGAGCGCGGGGGCGTATCTGCTGCCATCTGTTGTTTCCTCTATTCGCCTACTCGCCGACGTCAACCAGCCTGCCTTGTTTCACGTGGAACATTCGGCCCTTTCGCTTCGCCATCAACATCTCGCCGACCTCTTCCTGCGCGGAAGTGGCCACGATCTGACACCCCATCCCATCCAAGAGCGCATAAAAGCGCTCGCCGTGGACGCGATCCAGCTCCGCGCCCATGTCGTCGATTAAGAACAACGAAGGTCTGCCGTCCTTCAACAGGCCTTGGGCCTGCCCCAAACGCAACGCGCTCGCCAAGGCCTTGCCTTGGCCGCGGGAAAGCACGGCGGCCGCCGGCTCCCCCTCCGCGCGCAGGACGACGTCCGCTCGATGCGGGCCGCTGTTCGTTGTCCCGGATTTTACATCGCGCAGGTGCTGATCCGCCAGTGTTTCGGCGAGACCTTGGCCTTGCCAACCGCGGTAGCAGGAGAACTCCACCGCCAGATCCGGGCTCAACGCCGCCAAGCAGGCCTTCACACTTGGCACCACCTGCTGGAAGTAGTCGCGTCGCGCCGCGCCGATCGCCTCGCCAAGGTTGGCCACTTGCGCCGTCCAGCCGGCAAGCGTGTCAATTTCTCCCATCCGCAACAACGCGTTGCGACTGCGCAAGGCTCGCGTGTAGTCGCGCAGGTTGGCGGCGTGGTCTTGTTTCACGTGAAACGTGCCCCAATCCAGCCACTGGCGGCGGCTGGCAGGGCCGCCGAACACCATATCCGGCAACTCCGGCAGCAGCAGCTGCAGCGGCATTAGCGCCGCCACGGTGGACGATTGCCGAATCGTGCGCCCGTCCCACTGGGTCTGCGCTCCGCCCCCTCGTTCGCGCGTGTGCGTCAAGCGCAAAGTCCCACGATCATCTGCTTGGCAGGCGGCCTGGACGTGGAGCCGGCGTTCGTCCCGGCGAATCGCACCTTCGGCGCGACCACGGAACGATCTACCTCGAAACAACAGGTGGAGGGCTTCCAGCACGGCCGTCTTTCCCGCGCCGTTCGGCCCGATCAAGAGGTTTATGCCGGCATGAAGCTCGAGGGCCAAGGATTCGATGTTGCGGACATTGGCCAGATCGAGCCGGCGAATTAGCAACCCGGTCCGCCTCGCGGAAGCGGCGGCCTCACAGCCGCAAAGGCATCACCAAATACAACGCCTCCTCGGCCCCCGGGCCTTCGATAACGGCAATTCCGTTGTTCTCGGGCAGGGAGAACTTCACCGATTCCGTATCCAAGGCGGTCAACACATCTTGAATGTAGCGAACGTTGAAGCCCACCTCCAACGGCTGCCCGGCGTAATCCACCGCGACGACTTCCTCCGCTTCCTCTTGGTTCGGGTTGCTGGCGCGAATCGTGAGCTGATCGCCTTCCACCTGGAACCGCACTTCGGAGGATTTCTCGCTCGAGAGAATGGACGCGCGGTGCAAGGCTTGGCGCAGGGTCTCGCGGTCCCCCAAGATGGTCTTGTCCGCGTTGCGCGGAACAATACGGTCCACATCCGGAAACTGCCCGTCCACGAGCTTCGTGGTAAGCGTGTATTGCCCTTGCGAAATGCGGATGTTGTTGCGTCCCAGCACAAGCCGCACCTCCTCTTGGCTATCCGCCAAGAGGCGCTCGATGTCCAAGACGCTTTTGCGGGGCACGATGAGCCGCAAGGTCTCCGGCACTTCCGCTCCGCCATCCAGAGTGCACAAGGCCATGCGATGGCCGTCTGATGCCGCCGCCCGCAACGTGTTGCCACTCAACTCCAGCAAGAGACCGTTCAAGAAGTAGCGCACGTCCTGATTGGCCATGGCGCACTTCGTTCGCTCGATGAGCCTCCGCATGTCCGAGTGCGGCAGGGCGAGCTCCACCTTGAGGCCCTCTTCCTCTTCGCCTTCCTGGCTGCTAGGGAAGTCCGCCACCGGAATAGTCGCCAAGACGAAGCGGCTGCTGCCGGACCGCAGCACGACGCGGTCCGACTCCAACGCCACCTGCACTTGGGCGCCATCCGGCAAGGACTGCCAGATTTCCCCCAGCTTTTGCGCGGAAACCGTCACGACGCCGGATTGGGCGACCTCGACATCTTCGCGAACCCGCGCCACGACCTCCATTTCCAGATCCGTGGCCCGCAACAGCAAGCCGTCGTCCGACGCCTCAAGCAGCAGGTTCGCGAGCACCGGCAGCGTGTGCCGACGATCCACGACGCCCGTTACAACCCGCAACGGCCTCAGCAAGACCTCGCGGCTCGTTCGGAATTTCATCTTCCACTCCTTCCAGTCGCCACTCTTGTTCCCCTTCGTCCCGCGCTTGCGTTGCTAGCCGCCGAAATGACAGCGCATGCCACATTTCACAATTGAATCACTTATTTAGGATCCTAGACAGGTTCTTGTAGTCGTCGTCGACATCCTCGTACTTCTCTCTTAGCTCCGCCACCCGCCGACGGGCGTACAGGACCGTGGTGTGATCGCGCCCGCCAAAGCGATCGCCTATCTCCGGCAACGAATGGTTGGTGAGCTCCTTGGCGAGGGCCATCGCCACCTGTCTTGGACGCGCGATGGCGCGCGCGCGGCTTTTGGAGAGCATGTCCTCGGGCCTGATGTTGTAGTACTCCGCCACGATCTTCTGAATGTGCTCTATGGTCGTCAACCGCCCGTGCAGGGCGAAGAGATCGTGCAGGGCTCGGCGCACGAGTTCTATCGTCACGGGAGATCCGGTGAACTTGGCGTGCGCCAACACGCGTTGAAGCGCGCCTTCGAGCTCGCGCACATTCGATCGAATGCGCTTGGCGATGTGCAGCGCGACCTCGTCGCGAATAGGCACGCCTTCGTCGTCGCCTTTCCGCTGCAGGATGGCGGCACGGGTTTCCAAGTCTGGCGGTTGCACTTGGACGGCCAAGCCACCGACGAACCGCGACTTGAGGCGCACTTCCAATCCATCCACCTCCCCAGGGTAGCGGTCGCAGGTGAGCACCAGCTGGTGCCCGGCCTCCAACACGGCGTTGAACAAGTGGAAGAACTCTTCTTGCGTACGCGACTTGTTGGCGAAAAACTGAATGTCGTCAATGAGCAGCACCTCCACCGACCGGTATTGCCGCATCACCTTCTGAATGGCCCCCGTCCTGATGCTGAGCACCATGTCGTTGACGAAACGTTCCGACGGGACATAGAGCGTCTTGGTGCCAGGCGCGGCGGCGAGCACCGCGTTGCCCACCGCGTGCATGAGATGCGTCTTGCCGAGCCCAACGCCGCCATAGACGAGCAAGGGTTTGCGCTTGCCGCCATTGACCGCCGATTTCGAGGCCAAGGCCTCGGCCACGTTCGAGGCCTGGAACTTGGCTACGTCGTTCGACTGGCCCTCGACGAAGTTGTCGAACAGCATGTTGGCGTTGAGCCCGTGCCGACAAGCGCCACCGAGCACGCGCGTCTTGGCACCCGCACGTGCGGGGCCGCCCGGCGCGCGCCCGCCCACGCTGCCAATCGTGAGTTCAAGGCCGTTGAAGCCGGGCGAGAAATCCGAGACGAGCTCGGCTATCCGTTGGAGGTAGCCCCCCCTCTCCACCTCCTCGCACACGTAGCGGTTCGGCGCGAGCAGCACGAGCCGCCCCTCGTCGTAGTGCCCGTGCAGCGGCCTAATCCACGTATTGAAGTCATCCGATGACAGTTCCTCCTCCAGCCGTTTCAAGCATTGGCCCCATCCGTTTTGGGCCTCTTCGCTACCGGCCATCGGCGTTGCTCCCCATCGTGTCGCTTGCCTCCATCCCCCGTCGGCTCGCCTTCCGGCAAGCCGTTACTGCGTTTTGTTTAGTTTCGCGCCTGTCATAACCGAGAAGGCGCTCACATGTCCATCTACTCGACACAGTTTGCCACCAACAGCACCACTTTTTACAACAAAAAGTCGTGTTTTTTTCAATTTCATGGATATTCATTAACTTACGCGGATTAGCAAAAGAAAACGGCATCTCCCGCCTCGGCTTGTAGAAATCTGTGGATATCTTGTAAGGAATCGCGTGAAGATCGAGCCGCGCTTGGCGACGGCGCAATCGCCCACAGTTTGCACCCGACCAGCCAAGCGAAACCCCACAACTTGCGTCGTAGGACATTTGCCATTGTTTCCGTGGGTTATCGCCCCACTCCACAGTAGGACATCGGCCATACGACGACGACGATCCCTCCATTCTCTTCCTTTTGGGATCGTTGACAGCGAAGGCCCGTCGCCGCACAATCCGCGCCTTTGCGACGCGCGCCGTCGGGCCCATGGCCCGCGAAAGCCGCGTTCCCCTTGGATTCGAGCACCAGCGAGGCCGCGCCGAAGATGAAACGAACCTACCAACCAAGCGTGATCAAGAGGAAGCGGTGCCACGGGTTCAGATCGCGGATGGCGACCAAGAGCGGCAGAAAGGTGCTCAACGCCCGCCGAGCGAAGGGGCGCAAGCGGTTGGCGGTGTAGCGGTCGCTGGCGGTGACCACGCTCGGCGACCGGTGCCGAGATGGCTCCGCCGACCACCAGCCCAGACATGCTCCATGCGGCTGAAGGCCGGCGTCGTCGCTTCGGCCGCGACCGGCGGATTCTGTTGCGACGCGATTTCGACGCCGTTTTCGAGCGCCCGAATACCCGGCTTTCTGTACCACCCCTTTGGCTCGTCGCCCGGCCGGGCCCGGCCGACGCGCCTCGGCTGGGGCTCATTGTCGCCAAGAAGGTGTTGCGCCGGGCGGTGGATCGGAATCGCGCCAAGCGCGTGATCCGCGAGGTCTTCCGGTTGGCGGACGGCCTGCCGCCGCTGGACATTGTCGTGCGCGTGGTCGAACCGGGCGGTGTCGCCTGTTTGGACGCGGATAGGTTGTTCCAAGCGTTGCGCGCGCGGCTCGCGAAAACGCAGAGGCGGGAGAGGCGTCGTCGTGTTCTGTGACAACCGTTGGGGAGGTGCCAAGCGGCAGCGTGGTGGAACCGCGAGGCGGGAGCGTTCTGGCTGCTCCGGGCCGGGGCGGAGCTTGTTGGCGCGGGCCGCGCTATCGCTGCTCAAGGCGTACAGGCTCTATCTGAGTCCGTTGCTGCCCCGGCGTTGCCGGTTCCATCCCACTTGCTCGCGCTACGCCATGGAAGCCGTGGCCTCGCATGGCCCCGTGCGGGGCGGCGCGCTCGCGCTCAAGCGCCTGTCGCGCTGCCATCCGTTTCATCCGGGCGGCTTCGATCCGGTGCCGCCATTGGTTGGCGGAACCGGAGGGCAAGCCGAATCGGCCGCGTCGCACACGAGGCCCCCGTGCCGATAAGCGCCGAGATACAGCGCATCGTGCTGCTGATCGCCATCGGGGTCGTTGGCTATCTGATGGTGCGCGCGTGGGACGCGGACTATGGCCGGGCGGGAAGGGAACAGCCGGCCCGCGGAGCGCCGGCGGTGGATACCGCGGCGTCCGCCGAACAGCCTCCGGCCGAGGAACAGCCGGCGCATTCCGACATTCCATCGGTCGACGACGTGCCTTCGGCCGACGTGCCTTCGGGGCAGGAGGCCGTGGCGTCGGCGGAACCGGTTGCGGACCAGCAGCGGCTCTTGCGCGTGACCACGCCGCTCATGGAGCTGTGGATCGATCGGCTGGGCGGCGACGTCGTGGGTTTGGAACTGCGCGACCATCTGGAGACGCTGGCGGACGAAGGCGAGGAAGGCGTGCCGGTGCGGCTCTTGGACCGCAATAGGGCGCACATCTACGTCGCGCAGAGCGGTCTGCGTGGCGAGGATGGCCGCGACAAGCGGGGTTCCCGTCCCCTATACATCGCCTCGACCGATCACTACACGCTTGCGGCGCCGGATGAGACGCTGGAGGTGGTGCTGCGGCACAAAGTCCCGAACTCCGGTGAGGGCCGTGCTGATCTGGAACTGGTCAAGCGTTTCGGGTTCGCGGCGGACCAGTACCTCGTCACCGTTCACCACGATGTTGTGAATCGCACGGAGGCGCCCTTTCGCGCCGAACTCTTCGCGCAGCTCAAACGCGACGGATCGAGGCCGGAAAGCGGCACCTTCATGGGGCCTCGTCCGTATGTCGGCGCGGCGTTCACCACGCCGGAATCGCGCTACGAGAAGGTGGACTTCGAGGACTTGGACGATTGGAAGCGAACGCAGGTGCAAGGTGGCTGGGCGGCTATTCTCCAGCACTACTTCCTTAGCGCTTGGATAGGCGATAGCGAAGAAGTGAACGCTTACTACGGCAGGCGGTTGTCGGACGGCAACTACGCTGTCGGGTATATCGCGCCGGAGTTTGTCGTTCCGCCGGGCGGCACCGGCACGGTGGGTGCCGGGCTGTATGTGGGGCCAAAGGTGCAGAAGCGCTTGGACGCCGCGGCGCCCAACCTGTCGCTGGCGGTGGACTACGGCATCCTTTGGTGGCTGTCCGTGCCTTTGTTCCTCGTGCTGGACGCCATCCATTCGGTGGTCAACAACTGGGGCGTGGCCATCGTGTTGCTCACGATATGCGTGAAGATCCTGCTGTATCCGCTGGCTTCCGCCGGCTTTCGCTCCATGGCCAAGATGAAGCTGCTTGCGCCGCAGATGAAGCGCCTGCAAGAGCGCCACGCGGGAGATCGGCAGAAACTCACGCAGGAGATGATGGCCTTGTACCGCAAGGAGGGTGCCAATCCTTTCGGTGGATGCCTGCCGCTGGTGCTGCAGATGCCGGTGTTCTTGGCGCTGTACTGGGTGCTCTACGAGAGCGTGGAGCTGCGCCACGCGCCGTTCGTGTTGTGGATCGAGGACCTCACGTCGCACGATCCGTGGTATGTGCTGCCGTTGCTGTACGGCGCGTCGTTCTACGCTTCGCAGCTGCTCAATCCGCCGCCGCCGGATCCCCTGCAGGCGAAGATCATCCGGCTGATGCCGATATTCTTCACCGTCCTCTTCTTCTTCTTTCCCGCCGGGTTGGTCTTGTACTGGCTGGTCAACCAGCTTCTCTCGCTGGCCCAGCAGTGGTACATCACCAGAAGCATCGCTCGGGCCAGCAAGGCCAAAGCCGTCAAGACGTAAGCGCGGGGACAATGGCTCGCCGGGACACCATCGCGGCCGTTGCCACGCCGCCAGGGCGTGGCGGCATTGGCGTGGTGCGCGTTTCGGGCCCGGATGTGGCGCCCTTGGCCCGGCTTCTTGTCGGCCGCTTGCCGCCGGCGCGATTCGCTACGGTGGCGAACTTTCGCGCCGCCGATGGCGAAGTGATAGACGCGGGTCTCGTTCTCTATTTCCAAGCGCCGCACTCCTTCACCGGCGAAGACGTGCTGGAGCTCCACGGCCACGGCGGGCCGGTGGTGCTGCGCAGGTTGCTGGATCGCGTTCGCGCCTTGGGCGCCCGCTTGGCGCGGCCCGGAGAGTTCACCGAGCGGGCGTTTCTGAACGGCAAGCTGGATTTGGCGCAAGCCGAGGCGGTGGCTGATCTCATCGACAGCGCATCGACGGGGGCGGCGCGATCGGCGATGCGTTCGCTTTCCGGCGAGTTCTCTCGGCATGTGAGCGACATCGACAAGAGCGTGTTGGCGTTGCGCGTGTACTTGGAGGCCGCCATCGACTTCGCGGACGAGGACATCGACTTCCTGGCGGAGGACGATGTGCGGGCGCGAGTGCGGCAAGTGGGCGAAACGCTTGACCGTCTGCTTGATCGCTCGCGCAAAGGACAGGTGCTGCGCGACGGCGTGGACGTGGTGATAGCCGGTGCGCCGAACGCCGGCAAATCCAGCCTGTTGAACCAGCTGCTCGCGCACGATAGGGCCATCGTCACGGACATCCCCGGCACCACGCGGGATCTGCTCTCGGCGGACATCGAGCTGGCGGGATTGCCGATACGCCTCACCGACACGGCGGGCCTGCGCGCCGGCGGCGAGCGGGTGGAAATGATCGGCGTCGGCCGGGCTCGCGCGGCGTTGGGCCAGGCCGATTTGGTGCTGCTGGTGGAGGATGCCGCGGTCGAGTCGCCGCCGGCGCTCGGCATCGAACCGCCGCCGGAGCGGACGCTCAGGGTGCGCAACAAGGTGGACATCACCGGCGAACCGCCCGGCATCGTTGCGGATGACCCGACGACGGTGTTTGTCTCGGCGAAGACGGGCGTCGGTTTGGACGCTTTGCGGGAACGACTGCGGGAAATGGTCGGCGGTGCGACCACCGAGGGGGTGTTCCTGGCCCGCGAGCGGCATTTGTCGGCGCTGACCAGCGCGGCGAGCCATGTGGCCTCGGCCGAACGTCGGGTTGGCGAAGGCTTGGGTGACTTGGCGGCGGAGGAGCTGCGAGCCGCGCAGGACGACTTGGGCGACATCGTTGGGACCACCAGCGTGGATGATCTGCTTGGCGGGATATTCAGCCGGTTTTGCGTGGGCAAATGAACAAGCAGGCAGGCGGGAGACCGAACGCACCGGCGCCTGTTGAGGTGCGGCGCTTGGAGTATCATCCGGTCTTGACGCCCAAACCGGATTCGCTGCTGCCTGGAGCAAGGCCGCAAGTCCCCGGCCTCACCATCGCGCACCGCTTCGGCGGCTTTGGCGCCGGCGGGACATTTCGCGGTCAGCGCTGAGGCGGCGCGGCAAATTGGCGGGCCACTTATTCGGCACGGAATGCGCCGGCGAGCCATGATCCATCCACAGCGCTTTGATGTCATCGTGATTGGCGGTGGCCACGCCGGCACCGAAGCGGCGCTCGCCTCGGCGCGGGTGGGTGCCGCCACGCTGCTGCTCACGCACAGCATCGAGACCATCGGTCAGATGTCTTGCAATCCCGCCATTGGCGGCATCGGCAAGTCGCATTTGGTGCGGGAGATCGACGCCTTGGGCGGCGCGATGGCGCTGGCCGCGGACAGCGCGGCGATCCAACTGCGCACGTTGAACTCGCGCAAGGGGCCGGCGGTGCGCGCCACCCGGGCGCAAGCCGATCGGACGCTGTACCGCAATGCGCTGCGCTCGGTCGTGGAGCACCAGCCCAACCTCACGTTGTTTCAACAACCTGTAGTGGATATCGCGCTGCGTGGCGAGCGCGCCTGCGGCGTGGACACCGCTATGGGACTGCGCTTCGAGGCGGAGCAGGTCGTGCTCACGACGGGCACCTTCCTTGCCGGCCGCATGCATATCGGTCTTGCGAACCAAGCCGGTGGGCGCGCCGGCGACGCGCCGGCGAACGCTCTGGCGGAGCGGCTGCGGGCCATGGCGCTGCGCGTGGGCCGGTTGAAGACCGGGACGCCGCCGCGGCTGGACGGCCGCACCGTGGATTTCAAGGCGATGGAAACGCAGCCCGGCGATTCGCCGCGCCCCGTGATGTCGTTTCTTTCGACGCCGGCCGCCCATCCGGCCCAAGTATCTTGCCACATCACGCACACCAACACGCGCACGCACGAGATCATTCGTGGCGGCTTGGATCGCTCGCCGATGTACACCGGCGTCATTGATGCCGCCGGGCCGCGGTACTGTCCGTCCATCGAAGACAAGGTGGTGCGCTTCGCCGACCGAGACGCGCATCAGGTGTTCGTGGAGCCCGAAGGCCTGCAAACGTGCGAGATCTATCCCAACGGCATCTCCACCAGCTTGCCATTCGATGTGCAGCTCGCCACGGTGCGCAGCATTCGTGGCTTCGAGGACGCCCACATCACGCGCCCGGGCTACGCCATCGAGTACGACTTTTTCGATCCCCGGGATCTGCAGCCGAGCTTGGAGACGCGTTGTGTGCCGGGCCTCTATTTCGCCGGGCAGATAAACGGCACCACGGGCTACGAGGAAGCCGCCGCGCAAGGGCTGCTCGCCGGCCTGAACGCGGCGCGGGCCGCGGCAGGCGAAGCGCCTTGGTGTCCCACGCGCTACCAAGCCTACTTGGGCGTGCTGACGGACGATCTGGCAACGCTCGGCGTGACGGAGCCGTACCGCATGTTCACCAGCCGCGCCGAATACCGCTTGCGGCTGCGTCAAGACAACGCGGATCTCCGACTCACGCCCAAAGGGCGGGAGATGGGCTTGGTGGATGACCGTCGCTGGCGGGTGTTCGAGGAGCGCCGGCGTGCGTTGCGGGAAGGGGGCGGTCGCCTCGCCGGCGTGAAGGTGGCGCCGGGCAGCGACTTGGCGGCAGCCGTCGCCGCCGCCACGGGCGGGCAAGTGGCCAAGGCGGTGTCGCTGCGCGAGGTCCTGAAACGACCCTCGGTGGATGCCGAAATCTTGGCGTCGGCGCTGGAAGCGCACGGGGTTGGCGTGCCGGCCGAAGTGCTGGCGCAGTTGGCGATAGACGCCAAGTACGAAGGCTATCTGACGCGCCAGGACGACGAGATCGCCCGCGTGAAGGAGAACGAGCGCATGCCGTTGCGGTCGGACTTCGACTACGGCGCCATCTCCGGTTTGTCCAACGAGCTCCAAGAGAAGCTGCGCTCCCGCCGGCCGGCCAACATCGCCCAGGCGTCGCGGGTGCCCGGGGTCACCCCGGCGGCGTTGTCGCTGCTCTTGGTGTACGCGAAGCGCGACCGTGACGAACACGCCCACGCTTGAAGATTCCCTTGGGCGTCTCGGTTCGCCGCCGACGTTCGATGTGGCCGCGTCCGTGGCCGCTGCGCCGTGCGCGGCGAAGCTGGACGCGTTCGAGGCGTTGGTGAGACGCTGGAACCGCTATGGCGGCTTGGTTGCCAGAGGCGACCTTGGACGGTTGCGCGAACGCCACACGTTGGACAGCTTGGCGTTCCTTCCTTGGTGGCGTGGCCGGCTCGCGGATGTGGGGGCCGGGGCGGGGTTCCCTGGCGTGCCGCTCGCCATTGCGCGGCCGGCGGCGCCGGTGGCGTTGATCGAACGAAGCGAACGCAAAAGCCGTTTTCTCCGCCAAGCCCTGATCGACCTGCCGCTCGGCAACGTGGAGTTGGTGGTGGCGGATGCCGCCCACTACCGCTCGGCGCGGTTCGAGACCGTCGTGGCGCGCGCGGTGGCACCTCCGCCGGCGGCGTGGCGGCTCGTTCGCCCGCTGCTCGCGCCCGGAGGCTGGGGGCTCTTGCAATCCCGCGAGAGGCTGGGCGAGGCGTTGTTCGCCGGCGGGCGCGTCGTCGCGTTGAAGCCCGCCGGCAAAGACAACTGGATAACCGCCGTGGCCGTCGCCGGCGGCGGCTGAATCGGAGCCGGAGGCAACAATGACCGCCTATCTCGTCGCGCATCTCAATGTGCGCGACCGCGCCGCTTTCCGCGAGTACGAACGGGGCGTGGTGCGCACCGTCAAGCCGTTCAAGGGCTGGGTGCTCGCCGCAGGCGCGGCCGAGGGTCTGGAAGGCGCCGAGCCGCGCAACCACAACGTGATAATTCGCTTTCCCACGATGGACGCCGCCCGCGATTGGTGGGAGTCCGGCGACTACCAGGCCATAGTCCCGTTGCGACACGCCCACGCGCCCGGCACGGACGCGATGTTCGTTCCCGGCTTGGGGCCGGATGTGGAAGTCTCCGGCCGGGAACGCTACCCGAAGCGTTTCGCCGAAGTGCTTGGCAAGCGCATGGCGTATGTGGACGTCGGAGACGGCGCCCCCATCGTTTTCCTGCACGGCAATCCCACGTCCTCGTATCTTTGGCGCAACGTGATCCCGCATCTGGCAGGCATGGGCCGTTGCGTCGCGCCGGACCTGGTCGGCATGGGCGACTCGGACAAGCTCGACGAGGCCGGCCGCGGCAGCTACCGTTTCGTGGAACACCGGCGGTACTTGGACGCGCTGCTGGCCGAACTGGGCATTCGCGACAACGTCACGTTCGTGGTTCACGACTGGGGTTCCGCGCTCGGCTTCGACTGGGCCAACCGGCACCGGCAAGGCGTGCGGGGCATCGCGTACATGGAGGCCATCGTTGCGCCTTTCCCGGGCTGGGAACACTGGCCGGCTGCCGTCGCGCCGGTGTTTCAAGCGCTGCGGTCGCCGCAGGGCGAATCGCTCGTCATGGCGGACAACGCCTTCGTCGAGAGGATTCTGCCCCGCTCCGTGTTGCGCAAGCTGGGCGATGCGGAGATGAACGCCTACCGCCGCCCGTTCATGGTGCCGGGCGAAGATCGTCGGCCGACGCTGACATGGCCGCGGGAGATTCCCATAGGCGGCGAACCGGCCGATGTCACGGCCATCGCCGCCGCCTACGCCGAGTGGCTGGCCGCGAGCGCCGTGCCGAAGTTGTTCGTCAACGCGGAACCGGGTGCCATTCTCACGGGCGCGATGCGCGAAATCTGCCGCCAGTGGCCGAACCAGACCGAGATAACGGTGCCCGGATCACACTTCCTGCAGGAGGATTCGCCGGACGCCATCGGCACCGGCATCGCCGAGTGGCTACGCTCTATCATGTGACGCCATGGCTAGGCGGATAGCGGTGGCGAACCAAAAGGGCGGCGTGGGGAAAACGACCACCAGTGTCAACCTCGCCGCCGCCCTCGCGGCCATCGGGCGCAAGACGCTGCTGGTGGACCTGGACCCTCAGGGCAATGCGACCATGGGCGCCGGCGTTGACAAGAACAACCTTGGCGGCCGCGGCGGCTTGGAGTGGCTGCAGAACCAGCAGCCCTTTGCCGCCGTTGCCCGCATGACGCCGGCCGGGGTCACCGTGATGCCGGCCAACGGCGATTTGACCGCCGCGGAAGTCGAGCTGCTCGCCGCGCGAGACCGCACCACTCGGCTGCGCTCGCGCTTGGGCGCGGCGGACGCGGACTTCGACTACACGGTGATCGACTGCCCGCCCTCCTTGAACGTGCTCGTGCTGAACGCGCTGATGGCGGCGGATGGCGTGTTGGTGCCGATGCAGTGCGAGTATTTCGCGTTGGAAGGGCTGTCGGCGCTGCTCTTGTCCATCCGCGGCATTCGCCAGCGTGGCAATCCGACGCTGCAGGTGGAGGGCATTCTGCGCACCATGTACGACCCGCGCAATCGGCTTAGCCGGGACGTGTCGCGGCAACTGTTGGCGCACTTCGCCGAACAGGTGTATCGCACGGTCATCCCGCGCAACGTGAAGTTGGCTGAAGCGCCGAGCCATGGCATGCCGGCCACTTTGTACGATCCGCGCTGCCAGGGAGCGAGGGCTTATTTCGCCTTGGCCGCGGAACTGACCCGCCGCCGCGAGGACGCCACGGCCCGCACGAACGGCGCGGGGGCGCGGCCTTGGTGAGCGAACCCGCGCAATCGTCCCGTGTGCGGAGCCGGAGCGGCCTCGGCCGCGGCTTGGACGCGCTGTTGACGGATGATGTCGCCCAGGTGGCCGGGCCGGTGGACGGCCAATCGGCGGGCGTCGCCGAGCTGCCGGTGGAGCGGCTTGTTCGCGGCCGTTACCAACCGCGTCGCCAAATACGCGAAGAGGGCATTGACGAGTTGGCGCAGTCGATACGCGCCCAAGGCGTCCTTGAGCCGGTGATCGTGCGTCCGCGCCAAGGAGGCGACTACGAGATCATCGCCGGCGAGCGGCGGTGGCGGGCGGCGCAGCGCGCGGGGCTGGCCACCGTCCCGGTGATCGTGCGCGATGTTGACGATCGGCAGGCGGTCGCCATAGCGCTCATCGAGAACGTGCAGCGCGAGGACCTCGGCCCGCTGGAGGAAGCCGCGGCGTTGAGACGTCTGTTGGACGAGCAAGCGTTGTCGCACGAGGAGCTGGCCGAGGCGGTGGGCAAATCGCGCTCGGCGGTGACAAATCTGCTGCGATTGTTGAAACTCGCGTTCGGCGTGCGCCAACGGCTGGACGCCGGCGAACTGGAGATGGGCCACGCGCGCGCCTTGCTGGCCTTGTCCGAGGCAGACCAGGAGACCGCGGCGCGGCGCGTCGTCGCCGGCGGCTTGTCGGTTCGACAAACCGAAGCATTGGTGAAGCGGATGGCGCGGAGCGAGCCGGACGCGGGGCCGCCGCCGGCCGAACCCAACACGCGTCGGCTGGAACGGCATTTGAGCGACCGCGTGGGCGCTCCGGTTTCCATCAGGAACCACAAAGGCGGCACCGGGCGCATCGTCATCCGCTACGGCAGCTTGGACGAGCTGGACGGCATTTTGGAACGCATCGGCGGTCGGCCGGCGGATTAGCGCCCCGAAGTGGACAGGCGCAGACTTCCAGCAGGCGTTCAGAATTTCGGCGAAATCCGCGAGCAGAATTGCTACTACGTCGACAAGACCGCTTACATCCACCGCCTGGCAACCGAAGGCAAGCACTACTTTCTTTCCCGGCCGCGGCGGTTCGGCAAGAGCCTGCTGGTGGACACGATCAAAGAGCTGTTCGAGGGCAACGAACCGCTGTTTCGGGGCTTGGCCGTCCACGACCGCTGGGATTGGGCCCGGCGCCACCCGGTGGTGCGTTTCAGTTTCGCGGGAGGCAGTTTCGGGCGGCCCGGGCGCTTGGAGGCGGATTTCGCCGATCAGCTGACCGAGCTTGAGGACGCGGCGGATCTGCAACCGCGCTACACGACGCCGGCACGCCGCTTCGCGGGGTTGATCAAGGCGCTGCGCAAGCAAGCTGGCCAGCGCGTGGTGGTGCTGGTGGACGAGTACGACCGGCCGATTGCCGATGCGCTGCGTGATCCGCGAGTCGCCCAGGAGAACCGGGACTTCCTGCGCGGCGTGTACGGCATGGTGAAGGACTGCGACGCGGACATCCGGTTCAGCTTCTTCACGGGCGTGTCCAAGTTCTCCAAGGTGAGCGTCTTCTCGGACTTGAACAACCTCACCGACATCACGTTGGAGCCCCGCTTCGCCGCTGTCTGCGGGTACACGGAGAACGACATGGACACGGTGTTCGCGCCGGAGATGGAAGGGCTGGACCGGGAGGCCATCCGCGACTGGTACAACGGCTACAGCTGGCGCGGCGGGCGCGAGGAGCAGGTCTACAACCCCTACGGGATGCTGCTGTTCCTGCAGAGCCGGGAGATCAGGCCGTACTGGTTCGAGACCGGCACCCCGGCGTTCCTCCCGGAGACGTTGCTGGAACGCCGCGTCGATCCCGGCGCCCTCGACGGCCTCGTCGTGGGCGAAGCGGATCTGGCCGCGTTCGACATCCTCCACGTCAAGACCGAGGCGCTGCTGTTCCAGACCGGCTACCTCACCATTGTGGGCGAGGAGCGCGGCGCCGCTGGCAATCTATACCGCTTGGGCCACCCGAACCGCGAGGTGCGCTCGGCGTTGAATCTGGCGCTGCTGACGGCGATGGCGCCGGACGTGTCGGCCGCCGCCGAGTGCTCGCGCCTGGAGCAACTGCTCGCGCGCCACGACTTCGCCGGCGTGGAGCGGCTGTTGCGCGCCTTCTTCGCCAGCGTCCCGTACCAGTGGTACGTGGACAACGACATGGCGCGCCACGAGGGCTACTACTCCGCTGTGTTCTACTCGCACTTCGTCGGCGCCGGCTTGGACGTGGTCGCCGAAGAGAGCACGAGTCGAGGCCGTTCGGACCTCGTTGTGCGCCACCCCGAAGGCGTGTGGGTGTTCGAGCTCAAGGGGAGGGGAGACGCCGGCGACGCCTTGGCCCAGATCGAGCGGAAGGGCTACGCGGAGAAGTACCGCCACTTGGGCTTGCCTGTCCACCGAGTCGGCGTGGCCTTCAGCGAGCAGTCCCGCAACATCCGCGCGTTCGAGGTGCAAAGCGCCTGACGCCGCTGCGATTGCCCCTTACGGGGCCAGCAGCGACAGCCGCGCCGTCGAGCGCGTGCCGCGCCGGACCATCGCCGAGCCGCAACCCCCCGCACGCCGGCGCCCCGCCGCCCGCCCGCACAAAAAAATCGCATACCCCGAACCGCTGAACCGAACCGCATTCGAGTTTGAACGCCGGCGAAGGGCGTCCTATAATTCGCTCTTCGTTGCCGTTGGATTCCCCTTGGGCCACACCGCGACCGCAGGCGATCGGCGCTGGGGCGTGCCGGCTCGAGTTGTCGCTTTGCAAGCCGGCGCCACGGCGGTGGCGGCGCTGGTGGCCCTTTGGTGGGGTGCCAGCGCGGCGGTTTCGGCGTTGCTGGGCGGGGCGGTCGCGGTGGGGCCGAACGCGTGGTTCGCATGGCGGCTTCGTGGTGGCGAGGCGGCCGATGATCAATCCGCGGCGCGGGCCGCGGGATTGATCGGCCAGTGGTTGGTGAAACTCGCGTTGACCATCGCGTTGATGCTCGGTGCCATCACGTTGCTGGACCCGATCGGCCCGGCGTTTTTCGTCGGGCTGGCGGCCGCGTTGCTAGCGCCTTTGGCTGCGGCGTTGGCGCACCCCAAATAAGCCGCGAGGCGAACGCGGGCGGAGGCTTGGACGGCGCGGCCGTCTCAAAGTAGGAATGTCGAGACCAAATGGCCGCTGACAGCGCCGAGTACATCAAACATCACCTCACCAACCTGACCTTCGGCAAGCACCCGGAAGAAGGCTGGAAGTTCGCGGAGAACGCGGAGGAGATCGCCACGATGGGGTTCTGGGCGATCAACGTGGATTCGATCGCCTGGTCAGTCGGTCTCGGCGTGGTGTTCTGCGTCCTGTTCGGATTGGCGGCCGGGCGGGCCACGGCCGGCGTGCCGGGTGGTTTGCAGAACGCCGTGGAGATGATCGTGGAGTTCATCGACGACACGGTCTCCGGCATCTTCCGCCACCGCAACACGCTCATCGCGCCGATGGCGCTCACCATCTTCGTGTGGGTGTTCCTGATGAACCTGATGGACCTGGTGCCGGTGGATTGGATACCGGAGGCGGCCAAGGCCGCCGGCGTTCACCACATGAAGATCGTGCCTTCAACAGATCCCAACATCACGTTGGGCATGGCGCTCGCCGTCTTCCTGCTAATCCTCTACTACAGCGTCAAGGTGAAGGGGGTCTGGGGCTTCTTGAAGGAGCTTCTCTGCCATCCCTTCCCGTGGTACCTCGCGCCGGTGAACCTTGTCCTTGAAGGGGTCACGCTCCTTGCCAAGCCGGTCTCGTTGGGCCTGCGGCTGTTCGGCAACCTGTACGCCGGGGAGATGATCTTCATTCTCATCGCCTTGATGTACGGCGGCCTTGTGCTCGGCGTGTTCGGCACGGTGCTGCACTGGGCGTGGGCGATGTTCCATGTGCTCATCATCACCCTGCAAGCCTTCATCTTCGCCGTGTTGACCGTGGTGTATCTCGCCCAGGCGCACGACGTGGAAGAGGATCACTAGACCATCCGCAAACCCAATTAGGAGTCGCAAAACCCGTGGAGATGCAAGTTCTTCTGTACATCGGCGCCGGACTGATGATCGGCCTGGGCGCCGTGGGCGCCGCCATCGGCGTGGGCCTGCTTGGCGGCAAGTTCATGGAGGGCGTTGCGCGCCAGCCCGAGCTGCTGCCAACCCTGCGAACCCAGCTGTTCATAATTCTCGGCCTCGTGGACGCGGTGCCGATCATCGGCGTTGGCGTGGCCTTGTACGTCATGTTCGTTGTCGCCGGCTAGGTCGGCGCGGCACCTAGGAGAGGCCCAAGAGTGAACATCACGCTCACGTTGCTCTGGCAAACGGTGGCGTTCTTTTTGTTCGCCTTCACTTGCTGGAAGTTCATCTGGCCGTTCCTGATTCGCGCCATGCGCGAACGGCAAGAGACCATCGCGCAAGGCTTGGAAAACGCGGCCAAAGCCGAGCAAGACTTGCATCAAGCGCAAGGGCGAGCCGAACAGATGTTGACCGACGCCCGCGCCGAGGCGCGCGGCATCGTCGACGCGGCGCGTGGCCAAGCCGCGCAGATGATCGAAACCGCCAAGGCGGACGCCGAAACCGAGCGCGCCCGCATCTTGGCGGCGGCGCAGGCGGATGCGGCGCAGGAGATGAACCGCGCCAAGGAGGCCTTGCGCGCCGAGGTGGCGGAACTTGCCGTCGCCGGCGCGGAGAAGATCTTGGAGGGTTCCATCGACCGCAACCGCCATGACGCCTTGCTGAGCCGTTTGGCGGCGGAGCTGTAAGGGCAAGCCGCCGTGGCCGAGATAGCAACCATTGCCCGTCCGTACGCGAACGCCGTTTTCGCGTTGGCGAAGCAACGCGACGAGTTGCCCAAGTGGTCGCGGACGCTGGGCCTGCTTTCCGCCGCCGTGAGCACGGACCAAGTGCAGGCGCTAGTAAATGCCCCAACGCTTTCCACCGAAGTGAAGGCTCACCAACTCGTCAAGGTGGCGGGCGAGGAGTTGGACCTGGGGAGCCGCCGCTTCGTGCATGTGCTGGCCGAAAACGGGCGTCTCGATCTGCTGGGGGAGATCGCCTCGCAGTTCGAGGCACTCAAGGCCAACGCCGAGCGCACGCTCGATGTGGAGATCGCCGCCGCGGTGGAACTCTCCGCCGGCCAACAGGCGGCGTTCGCGCGCGCCCTTCGGCAGCGGTTCGATCAGGAAGTGCAGGTGGAAGCGGTGGTGGACGCCAAACTGATAGGCGGCGCGGTGGTTCGCGCCGGCGACACGGTGATCGACGGGTCCGTGCGCGGGCGCCTCGTGCGCTTGGTGGACGCGCTTCAACGCGGCTGACAGGTCGCCTCATTAGGCCAGCCGCACCACGGAGTAGGAAGGAACAAACCCAAATGCAGCAACTGAATCCGGCGGAAATCAGCGACATCATTCGCGGGCGTATCGAGAACCTCGATGTGTCGGCGCAAGCCGCCAATGAAGGCACCGTGGTGAGCGTCGCGGACGGCATCGTGCGGGTGCATGGCCTCGCCGAAGCCCAGTACGGCGAGATGATCGAGTTCATCGGCGCGAGCGGCGTGCTTACCGGCTTGGCGCTGAACCTCGAACGCGACTCCGTGGGCTGCGTGGTGCTCGGCGACTACGAAGGCCTCTCGGAGGGCATGACCGCCCGTTGCACAAAGCGCATTCTCGAAGTGCCAGTGGGCCGCGAATTGCTCGGCCGCGTGGTGGACGCGCTGGGCAACCCGATCGACGGCAAAGGTCCGCTCGGCACCACCGAGACCTCGCCGGTGGAGAAAGTCGCCCCCGGCGTCATCGCCCGCCAAACCGTGGATCAGCCGGTGCAAATGGGCATCAAGTGCATCGACGCGATGGTGCCCATCGGTCGCGGTCAGCGCGAACTCATCATCGGCGACCGGCAGATCGGCAAGACGGCCATCGCCGTGGACGCGGTGATCAACCAGAAAGCCACCGGCGTGAAGTGCATCTATGTGGCCATTGGCCAGAAGATGTCCACTATCGCCAACATCGTGCGCACCTTCGAGGAGAGCGGCGCGATGGCCCACACCATCGTGGTGGCGGCGAGCGCCGCGGATCCGGCACCCATGCTCTACATTTCGCCCTACTCCGGCTGTGCCATGGGCGAGTTCTTCCGCGACCGCGGCGAGGACGCCCTGGTCATCTACGACGATCTCACCAAGCAGGCGTGGGCGTATCGCGAGATTTCCCTGCTCTTGCGCCGGCCGCCGGGGCGCGAGGCGTATCCCGGAGATGTCTTCTACCTGCACTCGCGTCTGCTCGAACGCGCGGCGCGGGTGAACGCGGACTATGTGGAGGCGTTCACGAATGGCGAGGTGAAGGGCCAAACCGGCTCGCTCACCGCCTTGCCCATCATTGAAACGCAGGCCGGCGAGGTGTCCTCGTTCGTGCCGGCCAACGTCATCTCCATCACCGACGGCCAGATATTCCTGGAGCTGGATCGCTTCAACGCCGGCATCCGCCCGGCCATGAGCCCCGGCATCTCCGTCTCGCGCGTGGGCGGCCAAGCGCAGGTGCCGTTCATGAAGAAGCTCTCCGGCGGCGTGAAGCTGGCGTTGGCGCAGTACCGCGAGCTGGCGGCGTTCTCGCAGTTCGCGTCGGATCTGGACGAGGTCACCCGGCGGCAGCTCGACCACGGCGCCCGCGTGGAAGAGCTGATGAAACAGAACCAGTACGCGCCCATGTCGGTTGCCGAGATGGGCGTGGTGCTGTACGCCGCCAACGAGGGCTACTTGGAAGGCGTGCCGGTGAACCGCGTGTTGGATTTCGAGCGCGACCTCTTGGCGTACATGAACTCCGAACACGGGGAGTGGATGGCCGAAATCACCGCAAGCGGGAACTACGACGACGAGATCGTGGACCACATGAAGGCGGCGCTCGACGAGTTCCAGGCCAGCCACTCCTACAGCTAGACCCGACTAGGCTTAGTAAGCGCTTACTCTGCGCGAACAGAAGGAAGTCCTTGGATGGCCGGCGGCCGAGAGATCAAAAAGAAAATCGCCAGCGTGCAAACGACGCAGAAGAGCACCCGCGCCATGCAAATGGTGGCGGCTTCGCGCATGAAACGCACGCAGGAGCGGATGCAGCACGGGCGCCCGTACAGCGTCTGCATCGAGGAGCTGATCGGCCACATGGCCAACGCGTCGCCGGAGTACCGCCACGAATACATGATCGCCCGCGACGTGAAGCGCATCGGCTACGTTGTGGTATCGACGGATCGCGGCCTCTGCGGCGGGCTGAACGTCAACCTGTTTCGCGAACTGGTGCGTGTCATCAGGCGATGGGAAGCGGACGGCGTGCCAGCGGATCTCGCTCTGGTGGGCAACAAGGCGGCGCAGTTCTTCCGCGCCGTCGGCGGCAACGTTGTCGCCTCCATGGGCGATGTCGGGGAGGCGCCGGCCCTTGCTGATCTCATCGGCGGCGTGAAAGTGATGCTCACGGCTTTCACCGAGGGGCGCATCGACCGCTTGGACGTCATCTCCAACGAATTCGTCAACACCATGACGCAGCGGCCGGTGATCAAGCAGTTGCTGCCGTTGCCTCCGGCGAGCAGCGAGGAGTTCGCGCATCGCTGGGACTATCTCTACGAGCCTGACGCCCGCGAACTGGTGGAGGGCTTGGTGGAGCGGTACATCGAATCCTTGGTGTACCAGGCGGTGGTGGAGAACACCGCGTGCGAGCAGGCCGCCCGCATGATCGCCATGAAGAACGCCACCGACAACGCCGAGGAGATAGTCGGCGAGCTGACGCTGCTCTACAACAACGCCCGCCAGGCTTCGATCACCCAGGAGATCGCCGAGATCGTCGGCGGTGCCGCGGCGGTTTAGCGCGCCGGCAGCGCCAGCGGACATGTCCAGCGGGGCACAAGCAATCCATACCAACGAAGCGGCCCGCCGGTGCGAGTCGCCCGTGTTAGCCGTTTAGGAGAAAGTGATGGCCAACGGTCGCATTGTCCAAATTATCGGGGCCGTGATAGACGTGGAGTTCGACCGCGAGGAAGTGCCCAAGGTGTACGACGCGCTGAAGGTGACGGACACCGGCGTAACGCTGGAGGTGCAGCAGCAACTGGGCGACGGCGTGGTGCGCACCATCGCGATGGGTTCCTCCGAGGGCCTCTCGCGCGGCCTTGCGGTGGCGAACACCGGCGGTCCCATCTCGATTCCCGTCGGCGAGGAGACCCTCGGGCGCATCATGGACGTCTTGGGCGACCCGGTGGACGAGAAGGGCGCCATCAATGCCCGCCAATCCTTGCCCATCCACCGCAAGCCGCCGAGCTACGAAGATCAGAAAGGCGGCAACGAGCTGCTCGAGACCGGCGTGAAGGTGATAGACCTCATGTGCCCGTTCGCGCGCGGCGGCAAAGTGGGGTTGTTCGGCGGCGCCGGCGTTGGGAAAACGGTGACCATGCTGGAGCTCATCCGCAACATCGCCATCGAGCACTCCGGTCTCTCGGTGTTCGCCGGTGTTGGCGAGCGCACCCGCGAAGGCAACGACTTCTACTACGAGATGCGGGACGCGGGAGTGCTTGACAAGATCTCCCTCGTGTTCGGCCAAATGAACGAGCCGCCGGGCAACCGTCTGCGCGTGGCCCTCTCCGGCCTGACGCTGGCGGAGCAATTCCGAGACGAAGGCCGCGACGTGCTCATGTTCATCGACAACATCTACCGCTACACGCTGGCCGGCACCGAATGCTCCGCCCTGCTCGGCCGCATGCCGTCGGCGGTGGGTTATCAGCCGACGTTGGCGGGCGAAATGGGCATCCTGCAAGAACGCATCACCACCACCAAGACGGGCTCGATCACCTCCGTGCAGGCCATTTTCGTGCCGGCGGACGACTACACGGACCCCTCGCCGGCCACCACGTTCGCGCATCTGGATTCTTCGGTAACGCTCTCGCGCGCGATCACCGACCTCGGCATCTACCCGGCGGTTGACCCCCTCGCATCGAGCAGCCGCCAGCTCGATCCGAACATCGTCGGCCAAGAGCATTACGAGGTGGCGCGCGGCGCGCAGCAAGTGCTGCAGCGCTACCAGGAACTGAAGGACATCATCGCTATCCTCGGCATGGACGAGCTCTCCGAAGAAGACAAGGCGTTGGTGTACCGCGCCCGCAAGATGCAGCAGTTCTTCAGCCAGGCCATGTTTGTGGCGGAGCAGTTCACCGGCAAACCCGGCGACTATGTGAGCCGCGAGGACACGGTGCGCAGCTTCCGCGCCATCTTGGACGGCGAGTGCGACGACATGCCGGAACAGGCCTTCTACATGGTGGGCACCATTGAAGACGCCCGCAAGAAGGCCGAGACGCTGGCCGAGGCCGCCTAGCCGTGTCAGCGCGCGAATCGACCGTTCGCTGCGCGCGCCGCGCAAGGAACTAGCGCCCGGCCGGGTTGCCCGCCAGAACCGGAGACACGCCATGCCCGCCACCATGCAATGCCACATCGTCAGCGCCGAAGAGGAGATCTACTCCGGCCGCATCGCCATGCTCTCTTTGGTGGGCACGCTCGGCGAACTCGGCGTGTTGCCGGGCCACGCCCCCCTCCTCACCGGCATTCGCCCCGGTCCTGTGCGCCTGCGCGACGAAAACGGCGAAGAGGAAGTGTTCTACGCCGCCGGCGGCTACTTGGAGATTCAACCGGGCGTCGTAACCGTGCTGGCCGACACGGCGTTGCGCGCCGGCGACATTGACGAAGCCGCCGCCGCCGAAGCCCAACAGGAAGCGGAACGGGCCCTCACGGAAGCCGCCGCCGAAATGGACTACGGCAGGGTGCAAGCGCAACTCGCGGCGGCCACCGCGCAGCAAAGGACCCTCGAGGAACTGCGCAAGCGCCGGCGGTGATCGTCGGCCCCTCGGCGAGGCCGGAGACGGACGGCGCGGCGGTCGGGATGCCCTGAAGCGGCCGTTTTCCGTGGCCGCGGCGATGTCTTGGCGCCACCGCGCAAGGCGGAAAATTGGACGTCAGCCATCCAATTTTCATGGTAAGCTGGCGAGATCATGATCGCCCGCGAGAGACATCGGGAAGCGTTGCGAAAGCTGCTCGCCAACAATCCCGTAGTCGCCTTGGTGGGGGCCCGCCAAATCGGCAAGACCACGTTGGCCAGAGACCTCGCCGAGCGGCGGGCCGGCCCAACCCACTTCTTCGATCTTGAGTCCAGCGCCGATCGCGCGCGGCTCGCCGATCCGCTGCTGGCTCTGGCGCCGTTGCGGGGGTTGGTCGTACTCGACGAGATTCAACGGATACCGGATGTCTTCGCGACGTTGCGGGTGTTGGCGGACCGGCCCCGCCGCCGGGCGCGATTTCTCGTGCTCGGCAGCGCCGGGCCGGACTTGCTGCGCCAAAGCGCGGAAACGTTGGCGGGGCGCGTCGCCTACTACGAACTGCCCGGACTCTCTGTGCGCGAAGTGTCGGCGGTGCAGATGCGGCGGCTATGGCTGCGAGGCGGTTTTCCGCGTTCGTTCACCATCCGCAGCCATACGGCCAGCCACCGCTGGCGGGTCGACTTCGTGCGCACCTTCCTGGAGCGCGACGTGCCGCTGCTTGGGATGGCGCTGCCGAGCGTTACGCTCGATCGCTTCTGGTCGATGCTGGCCCACTACCACGGGCAGGTGTGGAACGGATCGGAACTTGGCCGGGCGTTCGGCGTCTCTCATCACGCCGTGCGCCGGTATCTGGACGCTCTTGAAGCAACCTTCATGGTCCGCAGCCTGCACAACCGTGGAGGGCCAATCTCAAGAAGCGACAGGTGAAAAGCCCGAAGATATACGTTCGCGATTCCGGGTTGCTCCACCGGCTGCTGAACATCGTCACCCTGGATGAATTGGAGCGCCATCCGAAGGTCGGGGCGTCTTGGGAAGGCTTCATCATCGAAAACCTCCTGCACATGCTTAACGTGGATGCGCGCGAGTGCTTCTTCTGGGCAACACACACCGGTGCCGAGATAGATCTCATCGTGCGGGTCGACGGGAAGTTGCGCGGGTTCGAGGTGAAACGCACAACTGCGCCGCGCGCCACGCGGTCCATGCACAACGCGCTCACGGACGTGCCGCTCGACAGCGTGGACGTGATCCACGCCGGCGCCGACACGTTTCCCCTTGCCCGCCGTATCCGCGCGGTGGCGGCCGCTCGGATGCTGGACGACGTTTAGAACGGGCCGGCGCAAAGCGCCGGGGCGCTACAGTTTTCGCCGGCCGCCTTTCACCCCTCCCCGGCGCTCCCCTTCCCCCGCCCTTCCCCCCGCCCTTCCGAAGCCGGTGGACGCCCGGCGTGTTCGGCGCCCGCTCGTCCCCGCCGCCGGTCGCAAAGGCACCTGCACGGCGTTGGGCGCATCGTCCGGCCAAGGCTCTTTGCCGGTGTGTGTCACGACGTTCTCGACCAGCGGTGGGCGCTTTGGCGCACCGTAAAGCTCGCGGCGATCCAGCTCGCGCATCAGCATGGACACGTGGTGGTCCAGCCGTTCACCCACATCCAAGATCACCTTGTCCGCGAACTTGACCGCGAGCAGCATGTGCGTGGCCTTGGCGTCCACCCCCGGGCGCAGCGGAACGCTCCATGTCACGTCCGCGCAGCGCCACTCCAGCGGCACCCAGTCCACCGGCACAGGAACCATGTTGTCGAGGTCGAAGCTGTCGAGCCAACCCGGCGGACGCGAGGTCGCCACGATGCCGGTGAGCAGGTCCTTGACCACCAGCCGTTGGGAGAAGGCTTGCGTTATGGGATGCGGCCGAGGCCGGCGCGCCCAAGTGCGCTCCAGCACGGGCACGATGACGTCGCGGTCCCCCACCTTGGTGTTCAACACGTTTTTCGGGTCCAATCGGGATTCCACCGTGAGGTGTCCGTCGCGCCGCCGCAGCGGATCCGCGGTGGATTTCGCGCCTTTTACGACGGCGTGATCCAGCGGCGAGGTGCCGTCTTCCTTGGTGAGCGCGTTCCCGTCCGCGCCGTGGTCCAGCAGCCGCGCGGCGACTCCGGGCACTCCGGGCGAACCGGCTTGCGCGGCAGGATGCAAGGCGGTGAAATCGTCATCCGCCTTTGCGCCCGCCCGGGCGCCGGGAGGGCATCGGCGGTGTCCACCGCGTTGCATAGCGCGGCGGATGGCCTCGACTGGGGCCGAACTATTCGCGCAACACCCCGCCGAAGGCGATGCGGCCGGCCGCCGGCGGTGCGAACAGCACATGCACATGCTCGCGCGCGCGTCCGGTCAACAGCGCGACCATGGCAGCGATCGCCGCGGCCAGAGCGCTTCGTTCAACGCCATCGGGCGGCGTGTGCTGCAAGACGGAGACGAACGTGGCCGGCGGCGGATTTGGCGAATCGTTCTCGGCGTATTGGTCCGGCGGCAGACCGCGCAAGCGCACCCATGTCGAACCCGGCTTGGAACCAAGAAGATCGCCCAAGGCGTCCGCTAAGGCTTGGGTGGCAATGGTCGGCGGGTCTCCGACCGTCTCGATGTCTACTATGGGCATGGTTGATCGCTCCCGACTGGGAAGACTACCGCTCCGTCTTCACCAACGCCACCTCGTCGTTCTGCCTGGGTGTGCGACGGTTTTGTGCGCGGGCGGGCTGCGAGGGTTTAGAGAGTCACCGCGATTCCCGGTACGCAGCTCCTGCCGTGCGCTGGTCGGCCAGCCTGCGCTTACGCGACCTCGCCCAAAAGTGTGCAATTTTCGATTGCCATTGACAGCGCCCGCAGCGAACGGTGCGAGGACTTCTGGCGCATCGCGCAAACCACCGCAAATGGCGGCCTGACGGCTCGCGCACAAAAAACGTCGCACACCCGTTCTGCCTGGGCTTGCTTACAATCGACGAACAACGAGCGGCAGCACAGATGGCAATTACCGTTTGGGGCGTAGGGACGGCCCGCACATTGCGCGTCCATTGGGCGCTGGCGGAGTTGGAACTGCCGTATCGAACGCGGCGCATCGGCTCGCGCACCGGCGAGACGCAATCGGCGGCGTTCCGAGCGCTGAGCGTGAAGGAGAAGATCCCCGTGCTGGTGGAAGGCGGCGCCACGCTTACGGAAAGCGCCGCCATCGTCACTTGGCTTGGCGATTGTCACGGGCTGCTGACGCCCGCCGCCGGCAGCGAAGAGCGCATGCGCTACTACGAGTGGATGTCTTTCATTCTGATGGAACTTGACGCCCACACGCTTTACGTCATGCGCAAGCACGGCGACTTGAAGCAGCTCTACGGCCCGGCCCCGGCGGCGCTGGCGGCAGCCAAGGCGGGATTCGAGAAGCAGATCCGCTGGGCTCTGCCGCGCATCGAATCGTCGGCGCATCTCGTGGGCGAGAGCTTCACCGGCGTGGACATATTGATGACCACCTGCCTCGACTGGGCCGCCGCCTACGGCATCCATCTGCCCTCCGAGCTCCACGCCTACCGGCAGCGACACCACGACCGCCCGGCTTACAGGCGCGCCATGGCCCGCAACGCAAGCGCTCGCCGCCGGGCCAGTGCCGGAGACGCCTAGCGGCGGTGGCGCATTGCCAATTCCAAAGACAACTGATCAGCGAGCTGTCGCCGAGAGTGGCGCCGAGGCCGCGCGAGCGCTGGTGGCCCGGCTCGCCGACGCCGACTGGAACGTTGCAACGCGGGTAGTCCCGAGCCCGATTGAAGCACTGCATCCCTATCCCGCGAAGTTCGTAGCGGATTTGCCGCGCCGCCTGCTGCGGAAACTGCCTGTACCGCCGGGAACCACGGTGCTTGATCCCTTCTGCGGCAGCGGTACGACGCTCGTCGAATGCCAGCGGCGCGGCCTGCGTGCCGTGGGCGTCGACCTCAACCCTATCGCTTGCCTGATCTCCAAAGTGAAGACATCGTCGCTGAAGGCTGGGTTTGCGGCCACGGCAAACGCGGTGGCGGCCGACGCTGCCAGTCGCGGAAAGTCGTCCAAGGCTCATGTGCCAGATCTGCCCAGACTCGATCATTGGTTCACACCCGAAGTGCGACTCGCGCTCACGGGCTTGACCGGTGCCATAGCCGGACGAACCCGTTGCCCCGATGCCCGTGCCGAAGTAGAGTGCAACCACACTTCGGCGAGTACGCCGCTAGGCTTTGAGGGGGGCCACGCATGGCGATCAAACTGAACGTCAACGGCAAGCAAGTCGCTGCGGAGGCGGCGCCGGATACGCCGCTGTTGTGGGTGCTGCGCGACCGTCTCGCCCTGACGGGCACCAAATACGGCTGTGGCGGCGGCTATTGCGGCGCTTGCACCGTGCATGTGGATGGCGCGCCGGCGCGCTCGTGCCAACTGCCCGTCTCGGCGGTGGCCGCATCGCCCATCGCCACAATTGAAGGGCTTGAGGAGCGCCACCCGGAACTGCTCAAGGTGTGGGTGGAAAAGAATGTCGCCCAATGCGGCTATTGCCAGTCCGGCCAGCTCATGTCCGCGGCGGCGCTGTTGGACGCCAAGCCCGAGCCCACGGATGCGGACATCGACGCCGCGATGGCCGGCAACATCTGCCGTTGCGGCACCTACGTTCGCATTCGCGCCGCCATTCACCAAGCCGCCGCCCAGCGCAACGGGGAGTGAGATGATGAACCAACAAGCGATCACCGCCACGCCACCCGCCGCCGGCGCGCTGGCGAATCTCTCCCGCCGCCATTTCTTGGGCGCGTCCGGTGCGCTCGTGCTCGGCGCTTGTCTGCCGGTGGCATCCGCCAACCCGAAGGCGAAGGCGTCCGTTCCGTTCCAACCCAACTTGTTCCTCTCCTTGGGGCCGGACGGCACCGTGCGCGTCACGGCGCATCGCTCGGAGATGGGCCAGGGCGTGCGCACCGCGCTGGCGCAGATCATCGCCGACGAGTTGGAAGCGGACTGGTCGCGCGTCGCGGTGGATCAAGCACCGGGTGACGCCAAATACGGTGACCAGAACACCGACGGCTCGCAGAGCATCCTGCGAAACTACGACCGCCTGCGGGAGGCGGGAGCGAGCGCTCGGTTGATGTTGCGCCAAGCCGCCGCGGCCCGCTGGCAGGTGCCCGTGGAAGAGGTGCGGGCGGTCAACCACCAAGTAACCCATGCCGCGTCCGGCAACAGCGCCGACTACGGCGAACTCGCCGGGGATGCCGCGGCACTGCCGATTCCTGCGCAACCAGCACTCAAGGCGATTGGCGAGCACCGCTACATCGGCAAGGCCGTAGTCCATGTGGACGCCGCCGACATCGTGCGCGGCAAAGGCGTCTTCGGTGCCGACGTGCATCTCCCCAACATGGCCACAGCCGTGGTCGTGCGTTGTCCTTGGCTCGGCGGCGGCGTGAAACGCATCCTCAACGAGCCGAAGGAAGCGCCGGGTCTCGTCGCGATAGAAACGCTGGAGCCGGCGCCGAGCGCCGGGCCCGTTTTCGCGCCTCTCGGCGGGGTTGCGGTGGTCGCCGAGGACACCTTCTCGGCCATGCGCGTCGCCCGCGATTTGCAAATCGAATGGACCGATAGCCCCAACCGCGGGTTTGCCAGCGACGAGTTGCGCTCGGCGCTCCGGTCGGCGCTTGAGAAGCCCGGCGCGAAGGTGCCGGGTGCCGAAAAAGGCGATGTGGAGGCGGCGTTCCAAGGCGGCGGCAAACAGCTCTCGGCCATCTACGAGACGCCGTTTCTGGCGCACGCGCCGCTGGAGGCCCCGGTGGCCGTGGCAGACGTGTCCGTCGCCGAGAAACGCTGCGCGGTGCGAGCACCCTTGCAGGACCCGCAGGCGGCGCGCGGCCTCATCGCGCAAAGCCTTGGCTATCCACTTGAATCCGTCTCGGTAACGCCGACGTTGCTCGGCGGCGCTTTCGGGCGCAAGTCCAAGCCCGATTTCGCCTTGGAGGCCGTGGAGCTCTCGCGGCGGTTGGGGCGTCCGGTGCGTGTGCAGTGGCTGCGCGAAGACGACATCCGCCACGACTACTTCCACGCCGCCAGCGCCCAATTCCACCGCGCCGTCATCGACGAGCGCGGGCTGCCCCAAGCGTGGCTGCAACGCACCGCCTTCCCTTCCATCACCACGGTGTTCGCGGCGCAGGCCTCGGCGCCGGCGGGGTGGGAATTGGAGATGGGTTTCTCCAACCTGCCTTACGAGACTCCCAACCGGCGCATGGAGTCCGCCGGCATTCGCGCCGGCGTGCGCATCGGCTGGCTGCGCTCGGTGTGCAACATCTTTCATGCGTTTTCCGCCAACGTGTTCGCGGACGAAATGGCCGCGGCGGCGGGGCGCGACGCCATCGAACACCGCTTGGCGATGCTGCCGAAGGCCGGCAAGCTGGCGGTGCCGGGAATGCAGCCGCCGCCGGGCCACGAGCTGGATGTGGAGCGGTTTCGGCACGTCATCGAGCGGGTGCGAGCCCTTTCGGAGTGGGCCCGTCCGCGCCCGGAAGGCACCGGTCTCGGCTTCGCGGTGCATCACAGCTTTCGCTCCTACGTCGCCACCGTGCTGGAGGCGAGCGTTGTCGATGGTCGCCCGAGGGTGTCGAACGCCTACATGGTGCTCGATTGCGGCACCTTCGTGAATGCGGATACTTGCCGTGCGCAAATGGAAGGCGCCGTGGTGTTCGGCTTGTCGCTGGCGCTCCACGGCGACATCGCGATGCGCGATGGCGCCGTTTTGCAAAGCAACTTCCACGACTATCCGATGCTGCGCATGGCCGAAGCCCCGGCAACGAAGGTCGAGTTGGTGCCGGCCCAAGACCGTCTGCCGGCCGGCGTCGGCGAGCCCGGTGTGCCGCCGGTGGCGCCGGCGTTGGTGAACGCGCTGTTCGCCGCTACCGGCAAGCGCCACCGGAGCCTGCCCATTCGCGTCTGACGCAACGTGTACGCGGCCCGTTCGGGATGAAGGAGGGGGCGCGAACCGCGCGCCGCCGCGAGACCGGGCATGGCGAGCGGATGTGGCGGATGCCGGCCACGGCGTGGCTGCTTGCTCTTGCGGCCTGCCAGGAACCGGCACCGCGATTCGAAGCGCCAATCGCCTCGGGAGTGGTCTCGCTGCCGCTTCGAGAGACCCAGCGTTTCGACGCCACCCTTTCCGCCGCCGGCATGGTGGCGGCGTTGCGCGGGCACGCGGGGCCACGCGTGGTGGTGGACGCGGTGGGCGAGGATTCGGCCGTGTTGGTGGCCAATCTGCTTCGCGCTGATTTCGAGGCGCATCTGCTTGGCGGCGGCATCGCGGCTTTGGACGCGCTTGGCGACGGCTACACCTTGGTGCTTGGCAGCGGCTTCGTGTCGGTGTTCAGCCCGGTGGAACCGCTCGGTCTGTTGCAACTGGACGGTCGCGTCGTCAGCGCCATCGCGCCGCACGGCTACACCCGCATCCTTGGCGTCAAAGACGGCGACATGACCGTGACCGGCCGCGCCCAGTTTCACCCGGGGTTGTTCGAGGCCGCCATCCAAGTGGGGCCGGGAGTTGTGCAAGCGGGCCGGCTGGACATTCTGCAACGCGAACGCGAGCTGCCGACGTACTACCGCGCCTTCACCGCCACCTGCGCCGACCGTTTCCTTGCCGGCGTGGCGCAGGTGCCGATGCACCTGTACGACGTTGGTGAGCGCTTGCTGGCGCATTTCAGCGCCAACGGCCTCGAGTGCGACGAGGTGGTGAACCTCTCCGGCGACCGCGAAGCGCTGCTCGCCATCGCCAGCGAGGACCGCCGCAGCGTCGCCTACTTCGGCAACCCGACCCTGCCCAAGGCATCCGTGCTCGCGTTCCGCCACATCGCTGGCGGGTGAAGCCGGCGACGCGACGTGCGGCGTCGAATCGATCCTCACTTGACGAATCAGCCGCTCAAGTGGACGATTCCGCAAGCAACGAGGCTAGAGGCATGTAAACGGGAGGAAACATGGCAAGCGAAGGCGCAATGTTGCGGGCGGAGATCGGTCACCCGGTCATAGACGCGGATGGCCATTGGCTGGAGTACGGGCCGGTGGTGTCGGAAGCGATGCGCAAGATCGGCGGTGATGCGGCGGTGCGGGCCATGCGCATCAACGGCGAGCGGGTTGGGCGGGCTTTGCGCATGACGCCTGCGGAAAGGCGCCGAGAGAACATCGCTCAAGAAGCGTTCTGGGGTGCGCCCACCAAGAACACGCGCGATCGGGCGACCGCAATGATGCCGCGTCTGCTTTACGAACGCTTGGACGAGTTCGGGATAGATTTCGCGGTGCTTTTTCCAACGCTGGGCTTGGGGTTGCCGCGTGTCAACGACGCCGAAGCGCGCCTCGCCGCGTGTCGGGCGTTCAACGTCTACCAAGCGGAATTGTTCGAGCCGTTGAAGGATCGCATGACGCCGGCAGCGGTGGTGCCCATGCACCACCCGGACGAGGCGATCGCCGAATTGGAGCACGCGGTTGGCGAACTCGGGCTCAAAGCGGTGATGCTGAACAGCATGATCGACCGGCCCGTCGCCAAGGTTGCCGAAGAACGGCCGGAAGCCGCCGACCTTGCCGTTTGGTACGACAACATCGGGCTCGACAGCGCCTACGATTACGATCCCGTTTGGCGCAAGTGCGAGGAACTTGCCGTTTCGCCCACCTTCCACCGAGGCTCTCGTGGGCGCGCTTTCCGCATGTCGCCGTCCAACTTCTGCTACAACCACATCGGCCACTTCGCGGCGGCTTCGGAAGCGGTGTGCAAGGCGATTTTCCTGGGCGGCGTCACACGGCGTTTTCCCAACCTCAACTTCGCCTTTCTGGAGGGTGGCGTTGGCTTCGCGTGTCTGCTGTATGCCGATTTGATCGGCCACTGGCACATTCGCAACCGCGAAGCTCTGGAAGAAGTGAATCCCGCCAACCTGAACCGCGACACGCTCTTGGAGTTGGCCGAAAAATACGCGGGCAGGGAAATGGCCGAGGCCATTCGCGCCGGCACCGGCGTTGGCACGCGCAACGACACGCGCACCACCGGCGGAGTCGAGGACATCGACGATTACGCGGCCTGCGCGATCAACTCCGCCGAAGACTTCAAGCAGCTGTTTGTCGAACCTTTCTACTTCGGCTGCGAAGCGGACGACGCCAACAACGCGTGGGCGTTCAACCGCGGCTACAATCCAGGCGGCGTGGAAATCAACACGCTGTTCGGCTCGGACATCGGCCACTTCGACGTTCAAGACATGTCGCAGGTGGTTCCCGAAGCCTACGAGCTTGTGGAGGACGGCCGTATTGATGAGGGCGGTTTCAAGCGTTTCGTATTCGAGAACCCGGTGCGTTTCTGGGGCGGGACGAATCCGGACTTCTTCGCCGGCACACGGGTGGCGGCTTCAGCACGCGAAGTGCTTCAGGATGGATAGACCCCTTCGGCCCCTTCGGCAACAATCCGAAGTTGCCGAGAGTCGGAGTCGCTACATCGGCGCGGTGAACACCTTGGCAATGAACTCGCTGCGCGGGCGGTAGGGGCGGGTGCCGTTCAGGATGGCGTTCATCCGTGTCTCGGCCTCCAGCCGCACATAGCCCGGGTCTTCTTCCGCTTCGGCCAAGATGTAGAAGACGCCGGTTTGTATGGCGTCGAACACCATTTTGGCGCAGCGGGCAGGCGGCATGCCGAGCGCCTTGAACCGATCCTGCACGCGCCGGGCTTGTTCGCCGGTGTCAACCGGCCCGCCGAACCTTTCCGGGCGATTGCGCACCGAAGTAACGATGTTGGTCGCCACCACGTTGGGGCAGAGCACATGCACTGAGAGGCGGTCGCGCACTTCCCCGTGCAGCGCCTCGGTGAGCGCGACGCACGCATGCTTGGAGACGCCGTATACGCCTTGCGCCGCGCAAAGCCCGTCCTGGGAGGAAGTGGCGACCACCGAGCCGGGCGCGTCCTGACGGAGCATTCCAGGCACGAACGCCCGCACGCAGTGCGCCACGCCCAAGAGGTTCACGCCGAGCACGAACGCCCAGTCCGCGTCGCTGGCGGTAGTCACGCCGCCGCCGGCGCCCACTCCGGCGTTGCAGCACAAGAGGGAGATTGGCCGCCCCGGGAACCGCTCTCGGACCTTCTCGGCCAAGGCGTCCACTTCCGCGGAAACCGATACGTCCGCCCGAAACCCCGCCACCTCCACACCGGCGGCGTCCGCCGCCGCCTGCAACCGCCGCTCGGCCGTTGCCAGCGCCTCTTGCTCGATGTCCACCAGCGCGGGGTGCAAGCCTCGCGCCACCGCCGCTTCGGCCAACGCGAAGCCGATGCCGGACGCGCCGCCCGTGATCACCGCCATCCCCCCGGCCAACACGGTCGGATCGGGATGGGCGTTTTCCGTGGCGTTGTGATTGCCTGTCATCATCCTGTTCCTTGCCTACCGTTCGACTATCCACTTTTACGCACTGGCGCGTCAAACGGTCTATCGCAGCCGGGTGTGCGACGTTTTAGTGCGCGGGGGCTGCGAGCGGGTTTGGGGAGTCATCGCGATTCCCAAGTAAGCTGAGGGTATGTACAACCGCAGCGAAGGGAATCGCGATGACGGAAGAGATGTTGGCGCAGGACGCGCTGGAGCGCAAGAAGGCGTGGGCTTTTCTGGAGGCGGCGGTGCGGCTGCTGCTGTTGTCGTCGCCGGAGTTCCGGGAGCTTTGCCGGGGGGTTCTGACCGGCGGGCGGGGGTTCCGGGAGTTCGAGCTGGACCTGCGGGGCGCGCTGCTTGGCGGCGCGGCGGCGGGGGTTTCGGAGAATCTGTCGGCGCTGGACGCGGAGTCCGGGGCGCCGGCGTGCGGGGCTTGCGGCTCGGCGATGGTCCGGCGCGGCACGCGCTCGACGGCGCCGCTGTCGCTGCTCGGCCTTCTGACGCTGCGGCGCGGCTACTGGACGTGCGGGTGCTCGAAGGGCGGGCGGCATGTTCTGGACGAGGTGCTGGGGATCGCGGGACGGGACGGCGTGCGGGGAACGCCGGCGGCGCTGTGGGCGCTGGCGGAGCTGGCGTCGGAGACGAGCTTCGGGAAGGCGGCGGCGCGCCTGGGCCGGCTGGCCGGCGTCGTGGCGACGGCGAAGCGGACGGAGCGGGCCGCGAAGCAGGTCGGGGGGGAGATCACGGCGTGGGGCGAGGCGGAGCCGGCGCTGGGCGAGGCGCCGGCGGAGACGATGTACTGCAGCCCGGACGGCACGGGGGTGCCGGTGGTGCGGCGGGACGCGGGGACGGCGGAGGACGGCCGGCCGTCGAAGACGCGGGAGGCGAAGGTGGCGGTGTTCCACACGGCGGAGCGGCGCAACGCGAAGACCGGCCTGCCGGAGCGGGACGCGGGTTCGGCGCGGCACACGGCGGCGATCGACAGCGCGGCGTCGAGGGACGTGGACGCGGAGCCGTCGGCGTTCGCGCGGCGGCTCTGGCGGGCCGCGGAGCGGTTCGGGTTCGCGGCGGCGAAGCGGCAGGTGGTCGTCGCCGACGGCGCGAAGTGGATCTGGAACGCCGCCGCGGAACTGTTCCCGAACGCCGTTTGCATAGTGGACATCTGGCACGCGAAGGAGCGGCTCTGGGAAGTGGGGCGCGCGGTTTACGGCGCCGGCACGGAGCTGTGCCGGGCGTGGTCGGAGAAGGTCTGCGCGGCGCTCTCCGAGGGGCGCGTGGACGATGTGCTGCGGGAACTGCGCCGGCACGCCGGCGACAAGACCGCCGACCAGTGCGCCGGCTATTTCGAGAACAACCGCGGCCGGATGCGCTACCCGGCGTACCGGGAGATGGGGCTGCTGATCGGTTCGGGCATGGTGGAGAGCTCCTGCCGCACGCTGGTCGGCGAGCGCTTGAAGTGTTCCGGCATGCGATGGAGCCGGGCCGGCGCGAACGACGTCATGGCGTTGCGTTCGTGCGTCCGCGACGAACGGTACGACGACTTCTGGCGCCGTCGGCGCAAACCGCCGCCAATGGCCGCCTGACGGCTCGCGCACTAAAACGTCGCACACCCATCGCAGCCGAAGTCGCCATACCAATGCGTGGTGTGGTTGGCGATTGCGAAGACCATCGTCAGCCTCGCGGTGAACACCTCCTCTTGGAAGACGACCACATGGCGCTGAGTGCGCGGGTCGCGTTGCAACACCGCCGAGCGCCGAAACGACCGGAACTTCAAGCCCCAATGCGGGGAATAGGGCCTCAGGATGCGCTGATCGAAGGATTTCAGGGCCGCGGTCGCCGGGTCGATGGAGTAGGTGAACTGCATTCCCTTGGCGGCCGGATGCCTCGATCGCGAGTCCGGCGCGGTGCCCAGCACCACCTCGGCGGCGCCGCGGCGAAGCGTGACCGTGGGCGGGTGCGAACCAAGCAGGGGCTTTACCACCGCAGGATGGAATGCGTCCGGCGCATGCTTTCCCTCATCGCGGTTGTCGGCGGCCACGCGCTTCGCTCTCGCGATTGCCGCGGCGGAAGCGCTCTTCTCCGCCTGATAGTCGGCGCGTTGTCGGGTTGTTGGCAGCGCTCCGCCGATGGTCGCCAATGTCCACAGTGCGGGTTCTTGCCCGGCGTCGAAGCGTTCCAGCACCCAAGACGACGCATCGTGTACCACCGGCATGTCGAACCAAACACTGAGCGGCAACAATCGAGGCGTGTCCGCAGCCAAGGAGATTCGTGCTGCGTAGGCGTAATCCAGCGGACGCGACGCGCCGCAGTCTGGGCAGGGCGCCGTCCAGCGGGCGTAACTGCAACCGGCGCCTTCGGCGCCACTCAGCAACGCCAAGGCAGCAGTCCACAGCGACTGTTCCTCGGCGGCAATCGCTTGCGGGTTGCGCCACAACTCGGAGTAGTCGAGCAGCGGTTCGGGCGGACGCAACTTCGGCACGGGCTCAGCGTCTGCTGGGCTGTCGAAGTCTACTGCCGATGAGATAGAAGAGGACATCAGGAGGCAGCAGACAAGTGCGCCGAGCAGTGGGGTGCTGGGCATCGGCGGGCAGACAGTGGCCATGGGCGCATACGTCGGTTGGGCGGAGTGAGTGCAACGAGCCTACCACCGCCGCTGCTGCGGACGCCCCATGTGGTCGGTGTACCATGCGCCATGACCACGCGCGAAAACGCCAGTTCACCCAGCGCCAACTGAAAATCGCGGTCGATAGGCTGTCGCAAGGTGGTTGGCGCGTCTCTTGGCGGAGCGTTCAGGCGAGCAGCTCGTGTTCGGCAACCTGGCGCGCCAGGTGCGTGTTGCCGCGGATACCGCCCGCCGCTGGGTCGCGACCTTGAGCGACTTGCACTTGGGCTTCTTGGTGCGCCCGTGGTTCAAGAACGTCTCGCGGTCGTTGCGCAAGGAACCGAAGTGGTTTCTGCGCGATTGGGCGGCAGTGCGCGATGCCGGTCAGCGCGCCGAGACGTTCGTCGCCTGCCATCTGTTGAAGGCGGTGGAGGGTTGGAACGACATGGGCCTTGGCGCGTTCGAGTTGGGCTACCTGCGCGACAAGGAGCAGCGCGAGGTGGATTTCGTGGTCGTTCGGGATGGCGAGCCGTGGTTTCTCGTGGAGGCGAAGCACGAAGACGCGGCCTTGGGCGCGAACTTGCGGTATTTCCAGCAGCAGCTCGGGGCTCCGTTCGCGTTTCAAGCGACGGTTGGGCTGGACTATGTGGACGCGGACTGCTTCGCCGCGCCGGGACATCCGCTGGTGGTTCCCGCCCGCACGTTGTTGTCGCAACTGCTCTGATTCAGTGCGCCACGCCAGGCAGCCAGGTGGCGAGCTCCGGCAGCGCCACCAGCAAGCCCATCACGGCGAGCTGCAACACCACGAAAGGCACCACGCCGCGGTAGATGTCCAACGTCGCCACCTCCGGCGGCGTCACGCCGCGCAGGTAGAACAGGGCGAATCCGAAAGGCGGCGTGAGGAAGGAGGTTTGCAGATTCACGGCGATGAGCACGCCGAGCCAGACGGGATCCAGGCCCATCGCCAGCAGCACCGGCGCGACGATGGGCACGACAACGTAGGTGATCTCGATGAAATCGAGGATGAACCCCAGGCAGAAGATCACCACCATCACGATCAAAGTCGCGCCCCAGACGCCGCCCGGCATGCCGGAGAACACGCCGCGCACCAGCTCGTCGCCGCCGTAGCCGCGGAACACCAGCGAGAACACGGACGCGCCGATCAGAATGAAAAACACCATCGCGGTGGTTTTCAGCGTGGATTGGCAGATGTCGCGCAACGTCGCCACGGAGAGCGAGCGGTAGCCGACCGCCAGGGCGAGCGCGCCCAACGCGCCGACGCCGGCGGCCTCGGTGGGCGTCGCCAAACCGCCGAGGATGGAACCGAGCACCGCGATGATCAGCGCCAGCGGCGGTGCCAAGCCGCGCACCAAAGCCCGGCCGGAAACGCGCTCCGCGTCTTCTGATCGGCCCGGTGCCCGGTGCGGCTTCAGCAAGGCCGTGGTGCCGATGTAGACGACGTAGAGCCCGACCAGCACCAGCCCCGGCAACAGCGCGCCGGCGAAGAGATCGCCCACCGAAACGGTCTTCGGCGAGAACACGCCCATGCCGAGCTGAGCCTGCTGGTACGCGCTCGAGAGCACGTCGCCCAGCAGCACCAACGCGATGGACGGCGGGATGATCTGCCCCAGCGTGCCGGTGGCGCAGATCGCGCCGGTGGCGAGTTTGGGGTCGTAGCCCGCCTTCAACATCGTCGGCAACGCCAACAGGCCCATCGTCACCACGGTGGCACCGACTATGCCGGTGCTCGCGGCGAGCAACATGCCGACGCCGGTGACGGCCATGCCGAGGCCGCCGCGCACGCCGCCGAGCAGCGCGGAAAGGCTGGAAAGCAGCGTCTCGGCGATGCGCGTGCGTTCCAGCGTCACCCCCATGAGCACGAACAACGGCACCGCCATCAACGTCTGATTGGTGACGATGCCGAACAGGCGGCTTGGCAGAAAACCCAAGTCGCCGAGGTCGAACACGCCGAAGGCCGCGCCGCCGAGGGCGAACAGCAACGCGACGCCGGCCAAAGTCGGCGCCACGGCGTAGCCGGCCAGCAGCGCCGCCACGACGGCGGCGAACAACAGCAGCGGCAGCAGCTCAACCACGGTCGCGCCGTTCGCCGCGAAGTTCGCGGACGGCCCGCGCGACCAACGCCGCGGTTTGCACCAGCAACAAGGCCGCGGAGACGGGGATCAACGTCTTCAGCAGAAACACCGCCGGCACGCCGCCCACCTCCTGCGAACCCTCTAGCACGGCCCACGAATCGGCCACATAGCCCCGGCTGAGCACGAGGATGGCGCCGGCCGTCGGCGCAAGAAAGAAGAGGTGGCCGCACAGGTTCACCCAAGTGCGCGAGCGGGCCGTAAGGCGCGAATACAACACGTCCACACGCACATGGGCGTCGTGCGCCAGAGCGTAGGAAAGACCTGTCAGGAACGCCGCGCCGTGCAGATACACCACGCTCTCCTGCAAGAAGATGGCGCCGGTGTCGAAGGCGTAGCGCAACGCGACCACAACGCATGTGGCGCCAACCATGCCCAGATTGAGCCAAGCGGCGGCCCGCCCGGCGGCGTCGACAAAGCGCTGGACCACCATCAGGCGCCCGCGTGTTCCACCACCACGGCGGCGAACAACGCGAATCCCACCCAAGTGTTGTTGCCGAAGGCGCGAAAGCACGCCGCGCGCTCGCGGCCACGAATGAGCCATTGCTGAAAACCGAACAGCCCGGCCACCGCCGCCAGCCCGGCAAAGTAGGGCATCGCCATGCCAAGCCGCGCGCCGAGCCAGCCGAGCAGCGCAAGGGTTGTCAACTGCAACACCGCTACCACGGCGCGGTCGGCGTTGCCGAACAAAACGGCGGTGGATTTGATGCCGACTTTCCGATCGTCGTCGCGGTCGACCATCGCGTAGAGCGTGTCGTAGGCCATCACCCAGGCGAAACTGGCGGCGAACAGCAGCCACCCGTTCGCGCCAACGGTCCCGGCCACCGCCGCGAACGCCATCGGAATGCCCCAACTGAAGGCCACACCCAGGGCGGCCTGCGGCCAGTGCGTCCAGCGCTTCAGGAACGGATACGCGAAGGCGACGGCGGCGCCGGCCGCCGCCAAAGCCCAGCACAGCGGATTGAGCGTCCACGCCACGGCCGCGCACAACGCGCCGAGAACAGAAAGCAGCATGACGGCCCCGGCTAGCGTGATCTCGCCTTGCGGCAGCGGCCGGTCGCGGGTGCGGGCCACTTGTCCATCAACGCGCCTATCCGCGATGTCGTTGATCACGCAGCCGGCCGAACGGGCGAGGAACGTGCCGATCACGAACGTGGCCAGAATGCCGAGCGGCGGCAATCCCCGGGCGGCGACCCACAGCGCCGCCAACGTCGGCCAGAGCAGCAGCAGCGTGCCCACCGGACGGTCGAGGCGCATGAGCCTCAGGTAGGGGGACGAGCGGATCCGCATCGGTGCGCCGGCGCTCTCCTTCGCTATGGTCCCAGCCGAATTCGCCGGCGTTTCGGGCACCCGGTTCTCCTCAAGCCCCGCGCATTCTAAACACCCCGGACGGCGTGTTTGTCGTCTCGAACGACCTCAACGTCGTGCATCAACCGGTGGATCGGCGATCGCTCGCGAGCCGGCGCGCCTTGGCTGGGTGCCGCCTACACGCTCGCATATTCCACTTCGCCGCGCGCCCAAGTCGCCACGACGCGGTGGACGGTTTCCTCGTCCTCGGCGAGCAGCCGGTCGCCGACGCGGACGGCCTTCGGCACCAACGCGCGGTCGGCGGAGAGGTCGGCGAGCTTGAACGTCTGCTCGCCGGTTTGCCGTGTGCCGAGCATTTCGCCGGGGCCGCGCAACTCCAGATCTTTCTCCGCGATGGCGAAGCCGTCCCCGCTCATCCGCAGCAACCGCAGCCGTTCGCGGGCCACCGCCGAGAGCGGCGGCTCGTAGAGGAGCACGCAGACGCTCTGGGTGCCGCCCCGCCCTACCCGGCCGCGCAGTTGATGTAACTGCGCAAGGCCCAGGCGCTCGGCGTTGGCGATGACCATGCAAGTCGCGTTCGGCACATCCACACCCACTTCGACCACGGTGGTGGCCACCAGCACGTCGATGTCGCCGGCCTTGAACGAAGCCATGACAGCGGCCTTCTCGTTGGCGGGCAGCCGCCCGTGGGCCAAGCCGAAGCGCAGGTCCTGCGCCTCGGCGGACAGGCCTTGGAAAGTCGTCTCCGCCGCTTGACGGGGATCCTCCTCGTCGGCTTCGATCAGCGTGCAAACCCAGTACGCCTGCCGGCCGGCGGCGCAAGCCCGGCGCACTTGCCGCAGCACCTCGCCACGTCGGGCGAGGCTGGCCACGCGCGTCTTCACGGGCTTGCGGCCCGGCGGCAACTCGTCGATGGTGGAGACATCCATGTCCGCGTAAAGCGCCATGGTGAGTGTGCGCGGAATGGGCGTGGCGGTCATCACCAGTTGATGCGGCATCCGCTCGTCGGTGCGTCGATCGCGCAGCAGCAGGCGTTGATGGACGCCGAAGCGGTGCTGCTCGTCGATGATCGCGAGCCCGAGATCATGGAACTCCACGCCGGCTTGGAACAGCGCGTGGGTGCCCACGGCCACCAGATCATCGCCGTCGCGCACGGCGTTGCGACGGGCGCGGCGTTCGGCCGCGGTTTGCCTGCCGGTGAGGAGCCCGACACCGATGCCGAGCGGCGACAGCCACTCGCTCAAGGTCTCGAAGTGCTGCTCGGCAAGTATCTCGGTTGGCGCCATGAGCGCCACCTGGCAATCGTGTTCCGCGGCCCGCACCGCGGCGAACGCCGCCACCACCGTTTTGCCGGCGCCCACATCGCCCTGCAACAGGCGCATCATCGGTTTGCCGCCGGCCATGTCGTTCAGCACTTCCGCGGTGACCCGCGCTTGCGCCCGCGTCAGGCGAAAGCCGAGTTGCCGCAACAGCAGGCGGCCGAGCTGGCGGCGCGGCGGCAGCGGCACCGCGGCAGCCGCGCGGGCCCACTCGCGGCGGCGTTTCATCACGAGGTAGTGGCCCACCAGCTCGTCCAGGATGATGCGCGCCCGCGCCGCCGCCATCGCCTCGGCGTTCGGCGTTGGCGCGTGCAGGAAGCGCACGGCGTCGAACAGTGCCGCGAAGTCGCCGGTCTCGCCCGACCGGTTCGCCGATTGCGCGCCCGCCGCAGAGCCGTTGCCGGCGGCGAGCTGCGCGTTGACGCTGAACGCGGCGGGGTCGCAACGTGTCAGCGCCGCCTGCACCCACATCGCCAAACGGCGCGAGACCAACCCCTGGGTCACCCGGTACACCGGCGTGAGTTCCGGCGCCGCGGCGGGCGGCTCTTCGGCATGCAACCGGTATTCGGGATGCACCATTTCCAAGCCCTGCGGCCCGGCGCGCACTTCGCCGAAGCACCGCATCCACCCGCCGGACTGGAGGATCTGGCGCTGCCGCGCGCCGAAGTGGAACAGGCGCACGTTGAGGACGCCGTGACCGTCGCCAATGGTGGTGAGCAAGGCTCTGCGCCGACCCTGCACGATCCGCGACGTTTGCACTTGGCCGGTGACGAGCTGCTCCTCGCCCACCGCCAGTTCGGAAAGGGGCACCGAGCGGGTGCGATCCTCATAGCGGAAGGGCAAGTGCAGAATGAGATCGCGCACCGTGCCAATGCCCAAACGCTTCAACTTCTCGGCCGCCCCGGGGCCGATTCCGGCGAGCGCCGTCACCAGGCTTTCGGCGGGCAGATCGGCGCCGGGCTCCGGATGCTCCGCAACAGTGCGGTCGTTGTCGGTGGCCGCTTTCGTCATGGCGGGGATCGTCCTCCCCGATAGCGGTTATTGCGCCGGCCGGTCCACCCGCTGCACGCCCGGAATGGCCATCAGCCGTTGCCGAACGCGGGCCAAGTGAACGCGATCGGCAACGGAAAGAGCCAGGCGCACGGTGTACAGGTCCGCCGAGTGTTCGTCCACGGTGATGTTGTCGATCCCCGCGTCAACGGCGTTCACCGCCGTGGCGAGCGCCGCGACGGCGCCTTTGGGCTGGTTCACCGTGATGGTGAACGTGGTGTCGAAATAGCCTTCCGTGCGCTTGGCCCAGCGCGTTTGGATCATGTGGCGGGGATTGCGGCGGCGCAACATCTCGACGTTGTTGCACGTTTCCACATGCACCACGAGGCCGCGTCCGGGCGTGATGTGGCCCACGGCCTGGTCGCCCGGCACCGGGCCGCAACAACGGGCGTAGGTGATGACCATTCCGTCGCCACCGCCGATGGCCACGGGCCCGTCGCGTTCGATGTCCACCGCTTCGTACTCGGAGTTGTCCGCGACCAGCAATCGCTGGGCCACCGTGTAGGCCATCAGGTTGCCGATGCCGATGTCGGCCAGGAGGTCGTCGAGCTTGCGCACGCCGAAATCGCGGAACACTCGGCGCAAGCGTCGGAAATCCAACGCTTTGATGGACGTGCCTGCGTTGGCGAGCGAGCGGTTCAGCAAACGGCGGCCAAAGCGCACGGATTCAGAACGTTTTTGCGCCTTGAGAGCAGCCCGGATCGCCGACCGGGCGCGGCTGGACACCGCGAACGTGAGCCAATGCGGCGTCGGCCGGCCGTCGGCCGCGGTGATGATCTCCACGGTCTGGCCAGACGTCAAGGAAGAGGAAAGCGGTGCCATTGACCGGTCCACGCGGCAGGCCACGCAGCGGTTGCCGACATCCGTGTGGATGGCGTAGGCGAAGTCGATCGGCGTCGCGCCCTTGGGCAGTTCAAGGATGTTGCCCTTGGGCGTGAACACGTACACCTCGTCCGGGAAAAGGTCGATCTTGAGGCTTTCGATGAACTCCAGGGAGTTGCCGGCCCGCCGCTGCAGATCCAACAGGCCCGCCACCCACCGGCGGGCGCGGGCGTGGCTGCCGTGCTCGGCTTCGTCGTCTTGGTAGAGCCAAGCCCCGGCGATGCCGTTTTCGGCGACGGTGTCCATCTGGCGGGTGAGTATCTGCACATCCATGGCGGCGCCGTTGCGGCCGACCACCGTGGTGTGCAGCGATTGGTAACCGTTCGCCTTCGGGATGGCGATGTAGTCCTTGAACCGGCCGGCAACCGGTTTGTACAGGTTGTGGACGACGCCGAGCGCCCGGTAGCAGGTGTCGGCCCGATCCACGATCACGCGAAACAGGAACACGTCCATGAGGTTGGCGAACGAAATGCGCTCCTCTTTCATTTTCATGTAGATGGAGTACAGGTGCCGCCAACGCGGCTCGACCGCGGCGGTGATTCCCTCGCGGCGCAGGTTTGCGGCGATGGCGCTGCGCAGATCCACCCGCAACGCGGCCCGTTCCTGGCGTCTGCGCGCCGCGGCGCTGCCGATGCGGTCGGCGCGCAGCGGATACAAGGCCTGGAAGGCGAGGTCCTCGAATTCCACCCGCACCGTGTTCATGCCCAGGCGATTGGCGATGGGGGCGTAGAACTCCAGCGTTTCGCGGGCGATTTGCCGCCTTCGTTCCGGCGGCATGACGCCGATGGTGCGCATGTTGTGCAGCCGATCCGCCAGTTTCACGAGGATGACCCGCAAGTCGCGCGACATGGCCATCGCCATTTTCTGGAAGTTCTCCGCCTGCGCTTCGGCGTGCGATTGGAAGATGACCTCCAGTTTGGAGACGCCGTCGACTATCTCCGCCACCTCGGCGCCGAAGGTCTTGGCGAGAGAGTCCTTGGTGACGTCCGTGTCCTCGATCACGTCGTGCATCACCGCGGCCATGATGGATTGGTGATCCATCCGCATTCCCGCGAGGATGTTCGCGACCGCAAGCGGATGGGTGATGTACTGGTGGCCGGTGCGCCGGAATTGGCCGATGTGCGCGGTTTCCGCGAAGCGGTAGGCCCGGCGCACGGCGTCCACTTCGTTCTTCGGCAGGTATTCCTCGAGTTGCTTCAGAAGGCCGCGGATGGTGGCCGGCACGGCCATTTGGGGCGCCGTGGCTTGGGCGCGCAGCTGGGACTGGAAGTAGCCCTCCCGCTTGCCGTGGGAGGCGTGGGGCGGGGATGCGGACTTGGCGCGAGGCCGGGCTTTTGCGGAATCGCCGGCGACCTGTTCCGCTGGCGCCTGGTTCTCAACCGCCACGCCATCTTGCGGCGCTCGCCGTTCCACGGGTTCGGAACAGCGCGGCTTGATCTGCGCGCTCTGCCGCGCTCGCGCCTCGGCGTCGCTGTCCTCGCTGCCGCCGGGCGCGAATTGCTGGCGTGGCGCGGCGAGAAGATCAGTCGAAGTCGTCTCGGTCATCTCCCAAATCGCCGAACCCGATCGGCACGACCGTCGGCTGCTCCTCCTCGAGCGGAATTTCCGAAGCCTCGAGGAGCTCGTCCGTGATCAGTCCGTCCGCGATTTCGCGCAAGGCGAGAACGGTGCTTTTGTCCGCCTCTTCCGGCAGCAGCGGCTCGGCCCCCCGGTGGAGTTGCCGAGCGCGACGGCTGGCGCGCATGACCAGCTCGAAACGGTTGTCCACCTGTTCGAGGCAATCCTCGACGGTTACTCGGGCCATGTGCCACGCTCCGTTTGCGACTAAGCGGACGCGGGATCGTACACGCTTGGCGCCGGCTATGCCAACAACGCCGCCAAGAGCGCCGAGTGGTCTTGCCGCGGCGGACGCTCACCGGCGCGCGTGGCCGCAACGATGTGGCGAAGGGCGGCCAGAGCCTCGGCGAAATCGTCGTTCACCACCAAGTGGTCGAACTCGACATGGTGCGCCATGTCCGCCACCGCCTGCGCGGTTCGTCTGGCGATCACATCGGCGGTGTCCTGCGCCCGCTGCCGCAGGCGCCGCACCAGGGTTTCGCGGCACGGTGGCAGCAGGAATATCGACACGGAGGAGCGCGGCCACGCGGCCCGCACCTGCGCGGCGCCTTGCCAGTCGATTTCCAAGATCACGTCGCGTCCGGCGCGCAGCGCGTCGGCTACCGCTCGGCGCGAGGTTCCGTAGCTGTGCCCGAAAACGGTGGCCCACTCCAGGAACTCGTCCGCGTCGCGCATGGCCGCGAAAGTCCGCGCGCTCACAAAGTGGTAGTGGACGCCGTCCCGCTCGGCGGCGCGCCGTGGCCGGGTGGTGTGCGAAACGGAAACGCGAAGTGAAGGATCACTTTCAACCAAAGCGTTTATCAAGCTGGTTTTCCCCGTGCCGGAAGGCGCGGACAGCACGAACAAGCTGCCGCCGTGGGCCGGTGACCCCGACGCTCGAATAGACGCCGGTGGCGGTGCGCTGGCCCGGTGGCTATTCGACATTCTGCACTTGCTCGCGCAAGCGCTCCACGACCACTTTGAGATCCACCGCGAGACGCGATGTCTCTGGCAACGCGGCCTTGGCCGCCAGCGTGTTCGCTTCGCGGCCGAGCTCCTGCATCAGAAAGTCCAGCCGGCGGCCACAGGGTTCGTTGCCATCCAAACACGCCCGCGCGGACGCGAGATGGATGTCCACCCGGTCGAGTTCTTCGGTCACGTCGGCACGCTGCGCGAGCAGCGCCACTTCCTGCTCCAAACGCGCCGCGTCGACGCGAACTGGCAAGTCGCGCGCCTTCGTTCGCAGCCGCTCGAACAACGCCGGCCCGTGTTCGTCGAATTGATGACGCACCTGCCGGCCGATGCGCTCCACCGCCGCGAGCTGCTCGCGCAGCACTTTGGCAAGGTTCGCGCCCTCGCCCCGGCGATGGGCCAGAAGGTCGTCGAGCGCCGCTCGGTACCCGCACAGCGCGGCCTCGCGCCAAGGCGCCAAGCTCGCGGCGTCGTCGCGCAGGACGCCCGGCCAACGCAAGACCTCCAAGGCGTTCACCGCGGCGTCGGGTAGCGCCGCGCGGACATCGCCAACGGCGTCGAGCAGGCCGCGCAACGCGGCTTCTTCGACGACCGGCGCCGGCGCGGCTTGCGGGGCGAACCGCAACGTGGCGTCCACCCTGCCCCGCCGAATGCGCTCGGCTGTGATGTCGCGGAGCCGCGCCTCCAAGTGCCGCAGCGGGTCCGGCAGATGAAACCCCAACTCCAAGTAGCGGTGGTTGACAGACTTGATCTCCCACTCCGCCAAATCCCCGCGGGCGCGGCCGAATGCCGTCATGCTCGCCACCATCGCCGGGATTATACGGTGCGGCGTATAATGGCAGGCAGCCGATAGGAGCGAAGATGGCGCAGAGGCCAAGCGGACGCGCGCCGAACGAACCGCGGCCCGTCAACATCGTCCGCCACTACACGAAGCATGCCGCCGGGTCGGTGTTGATCGCGTTTGGCGACACCCAAGTCGTTTGCACGGCGTGTGTGGAATCGAAAGTGCCGCCATTCTTGCGCGGGCAAGGCCGGGGCTGGACGACCGCCGAATACGGGATGCTGCCGGGTGCGACCCACACGCGCACCGACCGCGAAGCGGCGCGCGGCAAGCAAAATGGCCGCACGGTTGAGATTCAGCGCCTCATCGGCCGTTCGCTTCGCGCCGCCGTGGATTTCAAGGCGTTGGGCGAACGCACCGTGAGGGTGGACTGCGACGTGATCCAAGCGGACGGCGGCACGCGCACGGCGGCCATCACCGGAGGCTGCGTGGCGTTGGCCGACGCTTTGCGCACGGTGGCGCCGAAAGCGTTTCTGGGGTTGGTGGCGTCGGTTTCGGTGGGAGTCCACCGCAACCAATGCGTGTTGGACTTGGACTACGCCGAGGATTCCAAAGCGCAGACGGACATGAACGTGGTGATGATGGAAGGGCGCGGCTACATCGAAGTGCAGGGCACTGCCGAAAACAGAGGCGTGTTCGACCGCGCTGCCTTGGACGAGATGCTCTCGCTTGCCGAAGCCGGCATCCAAGGGTTGTTCGCGGCCCAACACAAGGCGCTCGGCTCATGACGATGGCCCACGACGGCCGCCCGCCGCGACCCGGGCGGGACCGGCAGCCGCGCAACCGTCATCCGTACCGCCGCCCGGCGCGTCAATCGCGCTTCGTCCGGGCGATGGTGGAGCGGGGCGTGCTCGCGTTCGGCGATTTCGAGTTGAAGTCCGGCCGTCGCAGCCCCTATTTCCTGAACCTCGGCTTGGTGGCGGACGCCGCCGGGCTCGGCATCCTCGGCGGCGCGTTCGCGGCGGAGGTTCGGCGGTTGCCAACGGTGCCGGACGTGCTGTTCGGGCCGGCTTACAAGGGCGTGCCCATCGCGGTGTGTACCGCCCTCGCGCTGGCCAACGACATCCCGTCGGTCGCCGTGGCTTACAACCGCAAGGAAGCCAAGGAACACGGCGAACGCGGCTTGCTTATCGGCGCGTCGCTGGCCGGCAAGAACGTCGCCGTCCTGGACGACGTGGTCACCGACGGCGCGGTGAAGCGCGAGGTGTTCGACATAGTCACGGCCGCTGGCGGCCAAGTGGTGGGGATGGTGCTGGCCTTCGACCGCCAAGAGCCGGTGACGATGGAAGCGAACAGCCCGACCGCCGTGGAGGCGCTGGAGCGCAGCTTCGGCGTGCCGGTGCGGTGCGTGGCGAATGCGGGCGATTTGCTCTCGTATCTGCACGCGGATGGCCGTTATGCCGACGAACGAGAGCGGTTGCGCGAGTATCTGGACGAGTTTCGCGGATAGGGGCTTGCGGCGGCACCCACGGCTCGTTGGCCAGGCCGAGGCTCCTGGGACGCCGCGAGCACCTCTTCCGCCACTTGGCAGCCTGCGTTGCTGATGGCCCAGCGAAGGCCTGGCCAAGGTACGCCGGAGGAACGCGCCCGGGCTTCCGAAGCCGTTTTGGTTCCGGTCTTCCGGGAGCAAGGCGCCATCGGGCCTTTTCTGGCCGAACTCGCGCCTTACGCCAAGGGCCGGCGGGTGTACGTCTTGGACAGCGACTCGCCGGATCGCACAGTGCCCGAGGCGCGGCGCGCAGGGGCGCGAAACGGCCTCGACTTGGTGGTGCTCGCGTGCCCGCGGGGCTTGGCTGCCGCCATCCGGCACGGCGTCGAACAGTCCACCGAAGCGCGTCTTGCCGTCATCGACGGGGACGGACAGCATTCTCCAGCAGTGCTGGACGGCTTGTTCGGCGCTTTGGCCGCCGGCTGCGATTTGGCGGTGGGGTCGCGGTTGGCGGCGGGAGCGACCGTCGCGCAAGGTTGGCCGAAACACCGTCAGCTCGTCACAAGGGTTCTGTTGCTCGCTCTGCGGTTCGGCGGGCGCTGCCACGGCGTGACGGACCCGCTGGCCGGCTGTTTCGCCTTGCGACGGGCGGCTTGGCGGCGCGTGCGCCCGCGTTTCGAGACGGGCGGTTTCAAGTTTCTGCTGGATTTCCTGACGGCTTCCCCGCGGCTGCGGGTGGCGGAAACGCCCATCGCCTTTCGCGCCCGGGAGGCCGGTGCCAGCAAGGTGGCCTTTCGCGTGTCATGGGAACTGCTGGTTTCGCTGGCGTGGAACGTGCTGCGCGGGAGGGTGCCCCGGCGGTTCGTTGGCTTCGGGACGGTGGGTGCGCTCGGCACGTTGGTGGATGCGAGCGTCACCGGCATCCTGCACGCCATGCTCGGACTGCCGTTCTGGTTGGCCCGTCCCGGGAGCCTTTTGGCGGGCATGACGCACAACTACACGCTCAACAACGCGCTTACGTTCTTCGGCCGGCGGCGACGGGGGGTCGGGCCGTTTGCGCGTGGCTGGCTGCTCTACGGCGGCACCCAAGCCGTCGGCTCGCTAGCCAACTACACCGTGTCCGTCACGCTGCAATGGGCGGGCCTTTGGTGGCTGGCCGCCGTTCTCGGCGGTACGGCCGCCGGCATGACGCTGAACTACCTCTCCGCAAGCAAGTTTGTTTGGGGCCAAGGACGCGGCCACCCAAACGCTCCCGACTGCTAAACTGCCGTTCTCCAAAGGCTGTTTTTCCACAGAAGAGTCATGGCGGAAGTCACTTCCATTCGCGAGTCCCTCAAATCCCTTGGCGGGCGCGCCGCGGAGCTCAGGGGGTACCTTTGACTACGAAACGAGGAAAGACCGCCTGCAGGAGGTGGAACGCGAACTGGCGGATCCCGATCTTTGGGCCGACCAGCGCCGCGCCCAGGCGCTCGGGCGCGAACGAGCGGAGTTGGAGGCTGTGGTCGGCGGCTTGCGGCATGTGGCCCAGGCGCTGGACGAGCTAGCCGAGCTCACGGAGATGGCCGCCGCCGAGGATGACGGCGCGGCCTTGGACGACATCGCCGACGAACTCGCCACCGTGGCCGAGCGGTTGGCGACGGTGGAGTTCCGGCGCATGTTCCAAGGGGAGCAGGATGGCGCGGACGCCTTCTTGGAGATACAGGCCGGCTCCGGCGGCACGGAAGCGCAGGACTGGGCGGAGATGCTCCTGCGCATGTATTTGCGCTGGGGCGAGAAACGCGGTTTCGCCACGGAGATCATCGAGCTCTCGCCCGGCGAAGTGGCAGGCCTCAAGAGCGCGGCGGTGCAGTTTGGCGGCGGCTACGCCTACGGCTGGCTGCGCACGGAGACCGGCGTGCATCGCCTGGTGCGCAAGTCGCCGTTCGACTCGGGCAATCGTCGCCACACGTCCTTCGCCTCGGTGTTCGTCTCGGCGGCCATAGACGACGACATCGTGATCGACATCGATCCGGCCGATGTTCGCGTGGACACCTACCGCGCCAGCGGCGCCGGTGGCCAGCATGTGAACCGCACGGATTCCGCGGTGCGGCTAACGCACTTTCCCACCGGCGTGGTGGTGCAATGCCAAAGCGAAAGGTCTCAGCACCAAAACCGCGATCGGGCACACAAGCAATTGCGCGCGAAACTCTACGAGCTGGAGATGCAGAAGCGGCGCGAGGAGCGGCAAGCCATTGAGGACTCGAAGTCCGACATCGGCTGGGGCAACCAGATTCGCTCCTATGTGCTCGATCAGTCGCGGGTGAAGGACTTGCGCACCAACGTGGAACGCCACGATCCGGACAACGTCTTGGATGGCGACCTGGACCAATTCATGGAAGCGAACCTGAAGGCCGGCCAGTGAGCGCGCCGGAAGACGACATCATCGCCCATCGGCGGCGCAAACTCGCGGCCTTGCGGGAACGCGGCGAAGCGTTCCCCAACACTTTCCGCCGACGCCATCTGGCGGCCGAGTTGACCGCCCGGCACGGCGCGACGGACAAGGCGGCTCTGGAAGCGCTTGATGAACGGGTGGAAGTGGCCGGCCGGGTGATGTTGCGCCGCGTGATGGGCAAGGCCGGCTTCGTGACGTTGGCGGATCCGAGCGGACGCATCCAGTGCTACTTGCGCGGCGCCGACATCGGCGACGACGCCTACCGGGATTTCAGGACGCTGTGGGACATCGGCGACATCGTGGGCGTGCGCGGGCCGTTGATGAGAACCAACAAGGGTGAACTCACGGTGCATGCCGAACAGGCGGAGCTGCTCGTGAAGGCGTTGCGGCCGTTGCCCGACAAGCACCGCGGCCTCGCCGATCAGGAGACCCGCTATCGTCTTCGGCATCTCGATCTCGTCGCCAACGAGGATGTCCGGCGCGTGTTTCGTGTTCGGGCGCAGGTCGTGCAAGCGCTGCGGGCGTTCTTCGACGACCGCGGCTTTCTCGAGGTGGAAACGCCGATGATGCATCCCATCCCGGGCGGTGCCGCGGCGCGTCCATTCGTGACGCACCACAACAGCTTGGACAGGACGCTCTATCTGCGCGTGGCCCCGGAGCTTTACCTCAAGCGCCTGCTGGTGGGCGGATTCGAGCGCGTCTACGAGATCAACCGGTGCTTCCGCAACGAGGGGCTCTCGCCCCGGCACAATCCGGAGTTCACCACGGTGGAGTTCTATCAGGCGTTCGCGGACTACCGGGACTTGATGGACTTGACGGAGGCGCTGCTGCGCCACCTGCTCGCGGAACTGAGCCTCGGCGATTCCCTGACATTCGACGGCCAACGCATCGACTTCGGCGCGCCTGTGCCTCGGCGCACCATGAAGGAGGTGGTGGCCGAGGCGGCGGGAGTGGACGAGGCCGAAATCGCCGAGGCGCCGAAACTAGCCGAGATCGCAAAGCGCCTGAACGTCCGGGCCCCGGCGGGGTGTGGTTGGGGACGCCTGTTGACGGAGGTGTTCGAGGCGCGGGTGGAAGCCCGGCTGGTGCAACCGGTATTCATAACCGGCTACCCTGCCGAGGTTTCACCGCTGGCGCGGGGAAGCGCCGACGATCCGGCCCTCACCGACCGGTTCGAGCTTTTCGTGGCCGGCCGCGAGGTCGCCAACGGCTTCAGCGAGCTGAACGATCCCGAGGAGCAAGCGTTGCGGTTCCGCGCCCAAGCCGAGCTCAAGAACCGCGGCGACTCGGAGGCGATGCACTTCGATCACGACTTTGTCGCCGCCCTGGAACACGGCATGCCGCCGGCGGCCGGCGAGGGCATTGGCGTGGACCGGCTGGTGATGTTGCTGACGGACTCGCCGACGATTCGCGAGGTGGTGTTGTTTCCGCAGTTGCGGGCGCCGAAGCGGTGAGCGAGGCAGCGGACAAGGTGCGGCTGGGGCCGTCGTGGAAGAACGCCTTGGTCGCCGAGTTCGAGACCGGCTACATGAAGCGGCTTCGCGCCTTTCTAGTGCAAGAGAAGCAGGCGCGGCGCGCCGTCTATCCCCGCGGCGATCGGATTTTCGCGGCGCTGGACGCCACGCCGCTGGAGGCGGTGAAGGTGGTGATCATCGGCCAGGACCCCTACCACGGCCCCGGTCAGGCCCACGGCCTTTGCTTCTCCGTGCCGCCCGGCGTGCCGGCGCCGCCATCGCTGGTGAACATCTTCCAAGAGATCAACGTGGACATGGCCGATGACGACGTGCCGTGCGGCCGCAACGGCGGCACGGTGCCGGCCGGCCGCACCTGCCTGGCGCCGTGGGCGCGGCAGGGCGTGCTGCTCTTGAACTCGGTGCTCACGGTGGCGGCCGGGCGGGCGGGTTCGCATCAGGGCCGCGGCTGGGAGACCTTCACCGATCGCGTGGTGGAGACCATCAACCGTCAGCGAGAACACGTTGTTTTTCTGCTTTGGGGAAGTTACGCGCAAAAAAAGGGCGCTGTAGTGGATTCAAATAGGCATTTTGTGCTCACGGCACCGCATCCCTCGCCCTTGTCCGCCCACCGGGGCTTCTTTGGCTGCCGCCACTTCTCCCGCGCCAACGCGTACTTGGTGGAGCACGACATCCTGCCGATCAACTGGTTCGATGTGGCGTGAGACGGCCGGGCGGACGTGTCTCAACGCCTATGCAAGGCGCGCCGCGAAGCGTAGAATTGCCACATTCTTTCGTCGCCGATAGCGTGGCGTGACACGAACAAGACCGGAGAGTCCATTTGCCGCATGTAAAGGTCAGGGAGAACGAACCCTTCGACATAGCCTTGCGCCGCTTCAAACGTTCTTGCGAGAAGGCCAACATCCTTTCCGAGGTGCGCAAGCGCGAGTATTACGAAAAGCCCACCACGGTGCGCAAGCGCAAGGCCGCCGCCGCCGTGAAACGCCACCTCAAGAAACTGCAGCGGGAAGCGCGCAGGTTCGAGAGGGCTTTCTAGCACCCAACCCCGTATGTCCGATCTCAAGGCGCGGCTGGGGGCCGCAACGGCCGCGGCCATGCGCGCCCGGCAACGCGAGCGCGTCAAAGCGTTGCGCCTTGTGAACGCCGCCGTCAAGCAGACAGAGATAGACGGACGCCGCCAGCTTGGCGACGACGACGTGGTCGCGGTGCTGGTGCGGATGAACAAACAGCGGCGCGATTCCCTGGCGCAGTTCGAAAAAGCCGGTCGCGAAGACCTTGCCGCCATCGAGCGGTTCGAGATCGCCGTCATCGAGGAGTTCCTGCCCGAACCCCTCTCTCAAGCCGACATCGAAAGCGCCGTGGCCGCGGCCATGGAAACTACCGGTGCCGCCACGATGCGCGACATGGGCAAGGTGATGGGCGCGCTCAGATCGGAGCTGGCCGGCCGCGCCGACATGGGCGCAGTGAGCCGTCTCGTGCGTGCGGCTCTCGGCTAGCGGCGGCTTGCCGATTGGCAAGACGTTGAGGCGCCAACGCCCAACCTGACAAAGCGGTACATTCCTCGCACAGTCCCAGCGCGCCGCCCGCCGATTCGCCAGGTTCCGCGCTATGCTTGCCGGCGATGGCAGGCATGATTCCCCAGTCGTTCATCAACGGCCTCGTCGAGCGCGTGGACATCGCCGAGGTGATCGGCAACCGGGTGCGTCTGAAGAAGGCGGGTGGCAATCAAACGGGGCTGTGCCCGTTCCACGACGAGAAGACGCCGTCCTTCCACGTCTACCCGGACGGCCATTACCACTGTTTCGGCTGCGGGGCGCACGGCACAACGCTGGGCTTCCTCATGGAAATGGACGGTCTGACGTTCCCGGAAGCCGTGGAGACCCTCGCCTCGCTAGTCGGCGTGGAGGTGCCGCGCGAGCAAAGCGACCGCGCTCCCCAACCGGAGACCACAGGCCTGCACGAGGTGCTTGCGGAAGCCGACAAGCGCTTTCGCGGCTGGTTGCGCCGACACGCCGAAGGCCCGGCCGCTGCCGCATACCTGAAAGGCCGCGGCTTGGCGGGCGACGTGGCGCGCGACTACGGCATAGGTCTCGCGCCATCGGGTTGGGAGTCGCTCAAGACCGCGCTGGCGCACTTCGACGAAGACAAGCTGGTCGCGGCCGGCCTCTTGGTGAAGAACGCCGAAGGCCGAATCTACGACCGCTTTCGCGCCCGCATCGTGTTCCCCATCCGCGACACGCGCGGCCGCGTGATCGGCTTCGGCGGCCGGATCTACGACGGTAGCGGCGCGGGCGGGGAAGGGCCGCGGGAGGACGAGCCGAAATACCTCAATTCGCCGGAATCGCCGGTGTTTCGCAAGAGCGAGGAGCTGTACGGCCTGTTCGAGGCGCGACGCGCGAAGCGCCATCCCGACAGCTTGGTGGTCGTGGAGGGCTACATGGATGTGGCGGGCTTGGCCGCGCACGGCTACCGCGAGGCGGTGGCCACCTTGGGCACGGCGGTTGGCGAGGCGCACTTCAAGCGCTTGTTCCGCCATGTCGATCGCCTGGTTTGCTGTTTCGATGGCGACGCCGCCGGGCGCGCCGCGGCATGGAAAGCCGTGGACGCGGCGTTCCCCACCCTCTCGGCGCGCCGCGAGCTGCGCTTCGTGTTTCTGCCCGAGGGCGAAGACCCGGACACCGTGGCGCGGCGCCAAGGTGCCGCGCACTTCCGGGCGCTGGTGGCGAACGCCGTGCCGGTGGGCGAGTACTTCCTCGAGTACTTGCAGCGAGGGCTGGACCTCGCGCGCGTGGATCAACGGGCAACGCTGTGCGACCTCGCGCTGCCGCACATCGCGCGGCTCCCGGACGGCTCGTTGCGATCTTTGCTGGTGAGGAGCTTGGCGGAGCGGGCGGAAACGGACGCCGAGGTTCTGGAACGGCGGCTGCGGGCACCGGCGGCAAGCCAGCCGCCGCAGCGAAGCGGCCCGGCCCAAGGCGCCCGCAAGTTGGCGGACAACGTGCTGCACCGCTTGGTCAAACGCCCATCCTCGTTCGCCAAGCTACCCACGGCGCAGCGCGAACAGCTGGCGTCCGCGCCCGACATGCTCGGCGAGGTTGCCCAGTTCTTGGCGGCGCAGCCGGACGCGGACACGGCTGTGCTGCTGGGCCGGTTCCTGGGCGAGCCCGCCTACGATCAGCTCTCGGAGCTCGCCAGCAGGCCGTTGGCGCTCGAGCATTCCGAAGACGCCTTGCGTGCCGAGTTCGCCGACAGCGTGCGCCGCCTGCTCGCCGCATCGGACGAGCGCCAGCGGCGGGCGCTTATCGAACAAGCGCGGCAAAGCGAATCGCTAGAGGATCTGCGCCTGCTCCGCGACAGCGCCGCCGCGAACGCGACCGCCGCGCAAGTCACCTGAAGCGGGGCGCCAGCGAGGTCCGCGCGCACGCCGAGATCTCCTCCAACGCGAAAGGCGAGCCGGGCGCGAGGGGCGCGCGGACGCCCCCCGCTGTCACGCTTGCAACTGCGCCTGCACGGATTCGTTCTGCGCCGCCACCTTGGCGGCGTTGGCGTTGCGGTCCGCCTCTATCCGGGCGGCGAGTTCCGGGTCCGCGACGGCGAGCATCTGCGCCGCCAAATATCCCGCGTTCTTGGCCCCGGCTTTGCCCACGGCCACGGTGGCAACGGGCACTCCGCCCGGCATCATCACCGTGGACAACAACGCGTCCGCGCCATTCAGCGGCCCGCCATCCATGGGCACCCCTATGACCGGGCGCGTGGTGTGCGCCGCCACCGCGCCGGCCAAGTGCGCGGCGAGGCCGGCCGCGCAAACGAACACGCGGCAGTCGCGAGCGGCGGCATCCGCCACGTATTCCGCTGTCGCTACCGGCGTGCGGTGCGCCGAAGTCACACGCACCTCGTTGCCCACACCGAGCGCTTCGAGCACGTCCACACAGGAGCGCATCGTCGGCCAATCGGACTCGGAACCCATCAACACGGCCACCCAAGGCATCGCCACTCCTTCAACGGTTACTTGAAGCGCGAAGTTTGGCCGATGGCCGGCGGTGGTGGCAAGCGCGGCGGCGGCGGGAGTTCCCCTTTGCCGCGGTCGGCAAAAAAATACCGCTTTAACTTTGGCTTTGCGGGCGCGTTAGGCGTAATGTCCGCTTGTTCATGCTTGTTGCGGGAGCAATTGCGCCATGACTCAATCCCCCGTGCGGCAGGGTGCCCTGCGCCAATACACGAGTGTCGATCAATCCGATCGTCGCGTGCCCATCAATCTGCGCCAGTCCGGCCCCACGCCGGTGGCGCTGCTGATCTCCACCCGGGTGCGCAAGTCGCCGTACTGGCACTTGTCCATGGAGGCCGGCTGCTGGCGCGCCACGGTCTACAACCGCGTCTACCATCCGCGTGGCTATGTGCGCCCGGAAGACGGCGGCGCGATGGCGGAATACGACGCGCTGGTGAACCACGTGACGCTCTGGAACGTCGCCGTGGAACGGCAGATCCAAGTGAAGGGGCCGGACGCCGAGCGGTTCGTGGACACCGTGATCACCCGCAGCGCCAAGCGCATCCCGGCCATGCAGGCCAAGTACGTGATCCTCTGCAACGAGGCCGGTGGTGTGCTGAACGATCCGGTGCTGCTGCGCGTGGCCGAGGACGAGTTCTGGTTCTCGCTGGCCGATAGCGACATCGAGTGGTGGCTGCGGGGGGTCAACACGGGCCTGAAGTGCAACGTGAGCATCGGCGAGATCGATGTCGCGCCCGTGCAGATCCAAGGGCCGAAATCCGAAGCCTTGCTGGTGGACTTGTTTGGCGAACGTGTGCGCGACATCCCGTTCTACGGCCTCATGCCGGGCAAAGTGCGCGGTCACGACGTGATCGTCTCGCAAACCGGCTTCACCGGCGAGAAGGGCTACGAGATCTACTTGCGCGACGCCACGCTGCACGCCGAGGCCCTTTGGCACGCGGTGCTTGAGGCCGGCGAACGGCACAACCTGATGGTGACCGCGCCGGCGCATCACCGCCGCATCGCTGCTGGCATCCTCTCCTGGGGGCAGGACATGGATCAGGAAACGCTGCCGTTCCAGTGCAACCTGGGCTACCAAGTGCCCCGCGCCAAGCGCGAGGACTACATAGGTAAGGAGGCCTTGGAGGCCGCCCGCGCCGCCATCGAGGCCGGCAAGCCGCCGTTTCGCAACGTCCTGGTGGGTCTCGTCTTCGGCGGCAAGCCGGTGACGGACTACGCCAACGACTTTTGGCTGGTATGCCCCGCCGACGGCGGCGAACCCGTGGGCTACGTCACTTCACCCTGGTTCTCGCCGGAGCTCGAAACCAACATCGCGCTGGCCTATGTGCCGTGGGAATCGCGCGCCATCGGCACCAAGCTCGAAGTGCGACTGCCGGGCCTCTACCACCCCTCGGAAAGCGATGGCCCGGTGGCCGCCGAAGTGGTCGATGTGCCGTTCCGGCCGTCCGTCAATCCGAACTCCCGGGAAGTCGTCCGCGCCAAAGGCCGAGACAATGTCGAGTAGGTGTGGCCGTGAGCGTGGGTGTCGCCGGCCGGTGAGGACATGAAACGGACGGCGCGAGTGGTGGTTGTCGGCGGCGGCGTCGTTGGCGTCTCCACCCTCTACCACTTGGCGAAGAAGGGCTGGACGGACGCGCTGCTGCTCGAACGCAAGGAGCTCACGTCCGGCTCCACTTGGCACGCCGCGGGGCTGCTGCCGCTGTTCAACATGGTCTACTCGGTGGGGCAGCTGCACCAGTACTCGGTGAACCTCTACGGCACCTTGGAAGCCGAGACGGGACAAGACACCGGGCTGCGCACCGTCGGCAATATCCGCCTCGCCATGACGCCGGACCGCATGGACGAATACCGGCAGTACGCCGGCCTCGCGCGCACCATTGGCGTGAATGTGGAGTTCTTGACGCCGCAGCAAGTGCTGGAGATCTGGCCGCTCGCCGTCGCCGACGGCCTGCTGGGCGCCATTCGCCATCCCGACGACGGCTACATTCAGCCCGCCGACCTCACCCAAGCGCTGGCCCGGGGGGCGCGCGACCGCGGCGCCGTGATCGAACGCCAAACCCGCGTCACCGCCATTGAACGGACTGCCGGCGGCGAGTGGCGGATTCGCACGGACAAGGGCGAGGTGCTGTGTGAGCACGTGGTCACAGCGACAGGCAATTTCGCCCGCGCCACCGGCGCGATGGTGGGCTTGGACCTTCCGGTGATGTCCGTGCAGCACCAGTACATCGTCACCGAGCCGCACGCCGACATCCAAGCGCGCCACGCGCGCGGGTTGCCGGAGATGGGCGTGCTGCGCGAATCAGACGGCTCTTGGTACATGCGCGAAGAAGCCGGCGGCCTGTTGCTGGGCCCTTACGAGCAGGGCGCTCCAGCGTGCTATGTGGATGGCCCGCACCAAGACAGCGAATACGAGCTGTTCGATGCGGATCTGGATCGCTTGGCGCCGCACATCGAATCCGCCATGCGCCGCGTGCCGGCGTTCGCGGAACTCGGCGTCAAGCGCGTCTTTTGCGGCGCCATCCCTTTCACGCCGGACGGCAGCCCTCTCGTTGGCCCGGCTTGGGGCTTGCCGAACTTCTGGTTGAACGAAGGCCACAGCTTTGGCATCACGGCCGGCGGCGGTGCCGGCTGGCAACTGGCCGAGTGGATCGTCGAGGGCGAACCCACCATCGACATGCTGGGCGTGGACCCGCGCCGCTTGGGCCCCTACGCCACCGGCGCGTATCTCAAGGCCAAAAACGAGGAGGCCTACGCCAATGTGTTCACCGTTCACTACCCGGACGAGGAACGTCCGGCCGGGCGGCCCTCGCGCACGGCGCCCTGCTATGGGCGCCTGAAGTCCCTCGGCGCCGTGTTCGGCCAGAAGTTCGGCTGGGAGCGCCCGAACTGGTTCGCGCCGCCGGGTGCGGCGCGCGAAGATCACTGGTCTTTCCGCCGCTCGCGCTGGTTCCTGCCGGTGGGCGAAGAGTGTCGGAACGTGCGCGACAACGTGGGCTTGCTCGACATGACCCCGTTCGCCAAGGCGCGGGTTGGCGGGCCCGGCGCCGCGGCGTTCCTAGACCGCCTGGTGGCCAATCGGCTGCCGAGCGTCGGTCGTGTGGGCCTGTGCCACGCCCTCAACACCCGCGGCGGCGTTCAATCGGAGTTCACCATCCACCGTGAAGGCGCCGAGCGCTTTTATCTGGTCTCCGCCGGCGCCTTGCAGCGCTTGGATCACGACTGGCTGCGCCGCCATATGCCCACCGACGGCTCGGTGCGCTTCGAGGATCTGACCACCGCAATGGGCGTGCTGGTGTTGGCGGGGCCGAAGTCGCGCGCGCTGCTTGAACGCGTGTGCGACGCGCCGTTCGCCAACGCGGCCTTTCCTTGGCTCACGGGCCGCGACGCCGCGGTTGGCCTGGCCCCGGCAAAGCTCCTGCGGGTGAACTTCGTTGGCGAGCTGGGCTTCGAGATACACCACGGCATCGAGTACCAGAACACCATCTTCGACGCCCTGATGGAGGCCGGCAGGGATCTGGATCTCGCGCCTTTCGGCATTCGGGCAATGGATTCGCTTCGCATCGAGAAGTCCTACCGCGTGATGGGCGCGGAGCTGTCCATCGAATACGCGGCGCTGGAATCCGGCCTCGGGCGTTTTGTGCGCCTCGACAAGTGCGACTTCATCGGCCGCAACGCGTTGCTGGCCTCGCAACAGCGCGGCTTCGCCAACGCTTTCGTGACTCTTGAAGTGGACGGCCCGGCGGACGCCGACCCGCTGGGCAACAATCCGCTCTATGTGGGCACCCGGATGGTGGGCCGGGCCACCAGCGGCAACCACGGTTTTCGCGTGGCGAAGTCCTTGGCGCTGGCCATGGTGCAACCGCAGTTCGCGGGGGAAGGTACGGTGCTCGACATCGACGTGCTTGGCAGGCGCTGTCCGGCCCGGGTGGTGGCGGAAAGCCCTTGGGACCCGACCAACGCCAGACTGCGGGCCTAGAAGGGCGCATTCGGCGGCTCTCGCCGCTACGGCAGACGGACGTGGCCGCCGCTGCGCGACGCGACTCGGCCGTCAGTCTCCAACTCCGCCAAGCGCTGGAGCACATCGGCCAGCGGCAGGCCCGTAGCGCCCAAGATGGCCTCCAATGGAGTGCTGGTGGCTCGCACTTCCGCGAGCACGGGATCGTCCACAGTCGGCAGGGCCGCCGCTTCCACCGGTTCCAGCCCCAAGCCCAGCACTTCCAGCACTTGCTCTGCGCATTCCACCAGCGCCGCGCCTTCGCGGATGAGCCGGTGGCAGCCGCGGGAGAGGGGGACTGGAGACCAGTGAAGGCACGGCCATCACGTCGCGCCCCTGCTCCAGCGCCATGCGGGCGGTGATGAGAGAGCCGCTCCGATCCGACGCTTCCACGATGACCACGCCCAAGCACAGGCCGCTGACGATGCGGTTGCGGGCGGGGAAGTGGTGTTTGCGCGGCGGCTCGTCCGGCCGGTGCTCGATGACCAACGCGCCGCCGGCGCTCGCTATTTCGCCCGCCAGCCCTTGGAGCGCACGAGGTAGATCTGGCCCAAGCCGCCGCCGAGAACGGCCACGGTGGCACCGCTTCCCGCGGCCAGTGCGCCGCGATGCGCGGCGGCGGCGATGCCGTAGGCGAGGCCGCTGACCACATTGACGCCATACGCCGCCAAGTCCCGCGCCAACGCGAATGCGATTTCCGCGCCTTGGCGGGTGCAGCGGCGACTGCCAACGATCGCGACCGCGCGGTTGGAGAGCGTCGCGGGGTCGCAGCGGCAGAACAGGTGCGTGGGCGGATCCGGAATTGCGGCCAGCGGCGTCGGCAGGCTCGCCCCGGCAACCACGAAATCCGGTTGTTTGTTGGCCAGCGGGTTCACCCTCAACTTCGCCGGCAACCGGTAAGGCGGTTGTCGAGATCGGGAGGCGGCAAAGGCGAAGGGCGGCAGCGTCTACTTCGCTCCCCACTCCAGCGAATCGGGAGGCCGGCACCGGCGCGGTGTCTGCCTCCTGCTCCCGCCTTGGAAGAGGCCTCCACCGGTGCCGCCGGTCCTCCGCGCACCTGCCAGCTTCGTTGTGATAGCGTGCAGCCTGCAAGCCGGGGTGCGCTCAAGTACAGCAACCGAGACCGGCCGGCGGGTTCGCTTCTGGCTTCGGCGAACGGGCGGCACCCATCCGCCTTCGTGGTCGGTTTCCGATGGCTCGGCCAGACAGTCCGCAAGAGGAGTCGTCTGTGCAGACGCGATACGCCTTGATCGCCGCCGCGGTCGCCATGCTTTCCGGCTGTTCGGCGCCGCCCGCCCCGCCCCCAGGCGTGGACACCTCGCCGCTGTTGCTCATGGACGCGGAAGAAACAGAGGCCTACGTCGCCTCCTTTCCGGTCGACGACTACGACATTCACCGAACGCCCTCCGCCTGCGGCGCCGTGCCGGCGTTCGTCGCCTGCATGCGCCAGCGGCTGACGCAGCCGTACATCGGCAACTTCCTCGTCGAAAGGGAAGGCTTCATTGGTCTCATCAAGACCTACCACCGCGACGGACGCATTTGGGAACCCCATGTTGTGGAGAAGATCGAGGAGCACATCGAGCCGGGCACGGTGGCGCTGGACGTGGGCGCGTACGTTGGCACCCACGCCCTGCTGATGGCGCGGCTGGTCGGCGCGGCCGGGCGCGTGTACGCCTTCGAGCCACAGCGCCAGAGCTATGCGGAACTACGCCACAACATCGTGCTCAACGGCATCGAGAACGTCGCTGCGTTGAGGTATGCCGTTGGGGACCGCAACGCGATCGTCGAGATGGAGGCAAGCCCCAATTCGCACGGCGGCCGCAAGGTCGGGCGCGACGGCGAGCCAGCCGAGTTGCGCACCCTGGACAGTTTTGGTTTCGAGCATGTCTCGCTGGTGAAGATAGACGTGGAAGGCCACGAACGACAGGTCTTGGCCGGCATGGCGAATCTCATGGCCTGGAGCCGGCCGGCGATCGTTATCGAGATTCTGGGCGGTCGCTACTACCCGGGCGTCCCCCCGGAGGACTACGGAGGCGACATCCACCGAACGGCCACCGAAGCCGAGGTGGAGGACATTCACGCCATTTGGGCGTTGATCGAGGCCCACGGCTACACAGTGTCGCCAATAGCCGGCCACAACTACTTGGCGTTGCCGCAACATTCCAGATCGCGCGGCGCGAGCACCAGCTGACGGGCGCGGGCCACCGGCTTCCTTGGTTGGCCACGGGCGTTCAAACCAGCCGCGGCGGGCAGGCGGCATGAGCCCGGCGAAGCCGCCTCGTGCCACCGGAAGGGTCCCGGGCCTTCGGCAAGGGGACATTCCGCTTTGCGTTGACAGGACCAGTTCGGGGCGTTTGACACCCCTGCTGTAGTGGCCGACCCTCACAACCGCTCGTGTTGTATGCTGCGGCGAGCGGAGCAGCTTGGCAACGCTCCGCACGGAGGCGACATGTCCCTTGGGAAAACGCTGCTGGGTGCCTGCTGGCTGCCGGTTTGCCTCGCCGGGGTGTTCGCGGCCGGCGATTTCGACTTCGGCCCCGCAAGCCGGCCGCCTTGGATGGCGGTTGCGGGTCTCGGCCTGCTCATGTGGCTGTTCGGCCTGCCGCTTGCGTTGTCCGTGCGCGTGCTGCGGCGCCATTCGGCGGCTCTGGCTTGGAGCGTTGCCGTTACCGGCATGCCGTTGTCCGTGTGGCTGTTCTTCCTAAGCGTTCCCTTGCCGAGTTTCCTCAACGCAACCGTGCCGGGCCTGCTGGCTTTGCTGCTTGCCGGCTGGGTCGCGCTTGTCGATCGCTAGCGGGCCACGCCGCAACTGTCGGCCTTGGGCATGCGCCTTCGCAGTGCGTTTGTCGTCACGAACACGCCGTAGCCGCCGTCGGCCTGCGGTTCGGCGTTGGCCAAGTCCAGCCAGATGGCTCGCAGTTCGGGGAATGCGCGGTCGAAGGCCTGTCCGATGTTGCCGGCCTCACCCACCAGAACGCCGGCCGCCGTCAAGCGCGCGTCTAGCTGGGGCACGATTCGCCGCCAGACAGCGAGGCCATCCGCGCCGCCGTCCAATCCGAACCGGGGCTCGTGGTGGAACTCGGCGGGCGCGGCGTCCAACTCCGCGGTGGGAACATACGGGGGGTTGCACAAGATGAGGTCGTAGCGGGTGCCGGCGAGGGCGGCGAACAAGTCGGAGCGCATCACCCGCACGCGCCTTGCCACCGCTTCGCCGAGCCGCGCGGTGTTGGCGCGGGCGAGCGCGAGCGCGGCCGCATCCACCTCGGCAAGATCGATCATCGCCTGCGGAAACGTCCGCGCCGCGGCCAAGCCGAGGGCCCCGCCACCGCAGCACAAGTCCAGCACGCGGCGCGGCGTTTGGGCAAGCCAAGGGCGCACGCCGGTGGCGAGCACCTCGGCGATGGGCGAGCGCGGAATGACGACGCCGGGACGAGCGGCGAGGCGCATGCCCGCGAACCGGGCGGAGCCAGTGAGGTAGGGCAGTGGCACGCGCTGCTCGATTCGGCGGCAGAGCAGCGCTTCCAGCTCGGCCGCGTCGCCAGCGTGGGCGACCAAGCGGAACGCCTCGTCCCGGGGGTTGTCGGTGCCGTGGCCGAAGGCCACGTTGGCGTGGAGCAGGCGCGCCGCCGCCTTTTCCACCGCCGCGGCCCGCCAGTCGTCTGCGCCGGCCATAGGGCGGCTGTCGCCGAGTTGCTCGGCGTCAGGGAGCGGGCTCCGGCGCGACCAGCTCCAGCCGGCGGCTTGGCGCGACGCGCCTTGGGAGGAAAGGCCCGGCGCCAAAGCCCTTGGCGTCCACTCCCGCGGCACGCAACCGCGCCGCGCCTTGCTCGGCGCACGCTTGGGAGCGCTCTTGGGCCACGGAGACATCGCCATCCACATGGCAGACGACGTACACCTGCCGCGGCATTGTCCGCAACGCGGTGGCCGCCGCGTCGAGCGCGTCAAGCGCGGTGTCGCTTAACCGGCCGGAGTCATCTGGCGCGGCGTTCGCCAGCACCACATAGCCTTGGCGGCGCAACGTTTCGAGCACCACCCTGGCAGCGGAGGAGATAACCGGGGCCGCTGCTGGCGGGGCCGCTGCTGGCGGTTCACGAGCGCGCGGATCTTCCGCAACGAGGGCGCCGATGCCCTCTCCCCCGGCGACTTCGACATGCGCGTAAACCCGCCGATTGCCCTTTTGCACGACGTACACCGCCACCAAGGCGTTCGGCGTCGCGGCGGCGAGATAGAACTGCGCCGCGTCCGGCGCGACCAGCTCTTTAACGCCAAAGACATCGTTTGCCCACGCCGTGTTGCGCCCGCAATCGCGCCCTTGGCAGCTGAAGATCAAACGGAAGTCGGCCGTGGCCGCCCGGTAGTGCGCCACCACGTCGGGCAGGCGCGTGCCCGGCGGCGTGCGATAGGTTGCCCGCGCGAGGTTGGCGGCAACGCGGGTGCTTCGGTCTATGCGCAGCTCGCGACGGCTGCGCTCCACCCGACCGGTGACGAATGCGTGCGACCGCGAGAACTCCGGCGGCGAGCTGGCCACCACCACCGCTTCGGGAAACGGCGCCACGGCAATGGCGGCGTCGGCGGGCGGCGCCTGGGCGCCTGCGAACGCCGCTGGCGCCGCGGCAAGCAGCAGACCCGCCGGCAGTCGCCGATGTTGTCTCGCTAGGGCCGGTTTCGCGTTCATGCGGGGTCCCGGGCCGGGGCTTCGAACTCCACGTCCATGCGCTGTTCCCCGGTCATGAGATCGACGACGATGCGCCGCAAGTCGTCGCCGCCGAAAAGCAGCCGGTGGAGCGCGTCGGCAAGCGGCATGTACACGCCCAGGGCCTTGCTCTTGGCCTGTACCACGCGCACGGTGTTCACACCCTCGGCGAGCTTGCCGAGGTCTTCCATCGCTTCTTCCAGGGACTTCCCGGCGGCCAGCTTCGCGCCGAGTTGGAAATTGCGCGAGAGCGGCGAGGTGCAGGTGGCGAACAGGTCGCCAACGCCGGCCAAGCCGAGAAAAGTCATCGGATTGGCGCCCAAGGCCGCGGCGAAGCGTCCCATTTCCGCCAAGCTGCGGGTGATGAGCATGGCCAGCGCGTTTTGGCCGACGCCTAGCGCGGTGGCGACGCCGCACACGATGGCGTAGATGTTCTTGAGCGCCCCGCCGAGTTCCACGCCGTACACGTCGGTGCTCCCGTATACGCGGAACGTGGGGCTGGTGAGAGCTTCCCGTACTTCTTCGCGCAGCGATTCGTGCCGGCTCGCAACCACTGTTCCCGTCTGGCGTCCGTCGGCGATTTCTTCGGCGAGATTGGGGCCGCTGACAACGCCAATGCGGGCTTCGGGCAGAGCGTCCTCCAGAATCTGGCTCATCAGCCGAAATCCTTCCGCGATGCCCTTGGTGCCGCTTATCACCGCCGCGCCCGGCTTCACGACCGGACGCAGCTCCTTGGCCACTTCGCCGAACGACGCGCTCGGCACGGTGACGAACACGATGTCGCTCGCGCACACCGCGTGGGCGAGATCGGCGGTGGGCTCCACGGCCGGCGCAAGCGCATGGCCGGGGAGGTAGCGGCGATTCTCGCCGTTGGCGCGGATGTCCGCGAGCTGGCCCGCGTCGCGCATCCACAGCCCCACCGGAACGCCGCCTTCGGCGATGATGTTGGCAACGGCCGTGCCGAAATTGCCGGCGCCGACGATGGTGGCCCGCATCGGTTCGCGTCTACTTGGCCGTGCCGTCGGAGAGGGTGAGGGGCCGTTGCCGTGCGGGCGATCGCGGCGATCTGGCGGTCGCCGAGCAAGCCGCTAGAGGCGCACGAACTTGGCCTGCCACCGCCATTGTGGCGCGTCGGACAAGCGGGCAGGCCTATCATCTTCTTCGCCGACGGGTTCGCTGACAACGCCGACCGCCCTGCGGTGGTCGAGCAGCGTGCGCGTCGTCTTCGTGAGCTTGTACGTTGCGCGGGCGCGGTGGGCCGGCAACGCGCCCAGGCGCTCGTTCACATTCGGCGCCGCCAGCCAGAGCGCGTAGCGCTCGCCGTCCGGTGGCGATGCGGCGGCACCGGCGCGGACTTCCACCACGCCATTGCGAAGGTCCGCGTTCACCACCCAAAGCGGCGCGTCCGCATCGCCGATGATCGCCACATAGTCCGGCGCGTGGCCCTCTACGGGGAACTCGGCGTTGGCCACAAAGGTGAACAGCGCCGCGGCCGTTGCCGTCACCGCCCAACCTTGCCAAAAGTGAATAGACCGGAACATACCGCCATTGTCGTCCAAGAGCACACCTCGCGCGAACCGTTGTTAGCTGGAAGACGCGAACATACCTTGAACCCGTGCGCTAGGGAAGTGCGCCGAAGGATCGAATCGAGCGAATCCACCCAGCTCGCCCGATTGGTTGTATGCTGACGCGCACGACAGCACGGGAGCCCACTCATGCGCACGCTTTTCGTTGTCGGCGCCCTCGCCTTGCTGGGCGCTTGCGGGCAAGAGCCGCCACCGGACGCGTCGGCGCCGTCCATGGAAGCCGAAGAAGCGGCGGCGCGCGCGGATGCGATCCGCGCCGGCACCGGTTCCGTGACCGGCGACCGCATCCAATCCGCGGATAGCGAACCCGGCAACTGGCTGGCGCACGGGCGCACCTACAGCGAGCAGCGCCACAGCCCGCTTGCGGCAATCACCGCCCAGAACGTGAAAGACCTGCGCCTCGCGTGGTATTGGGACACCGACGACAAGCGCGGCCTGGAAGCGACGCCCATCGTTGTCGACGGCGTGATGTTCACCACCGGCACTTGGAGCCGCGTGTACGCCAACGACGCCGCCACCGGCGAACTCGTCTGGCAGTACGACCCCGAAGTGCCCAAGCAATGGGGCAAGAACGCCTGCTGCGATGTGGTGAACCGCGGCGTCGCCGTTTGGAAGGGGCGCGTGTTCGTCGGCACCTTGGACGGGCGCTTGGTCGCCCTGGACGCCGGCACCGGCGAGGTGTTGTGGGAGACGCTCACCATCGATCCGGCGCGTCCTTACACCATCACCGGCGCGCCGCGCGTGGTGAAAGGGATGGTCGTGATCGGCAACGGCGGCGCGGAATACGGCGTGCGCGGCTACGTCACCGCCTACGACTGGCAAACCGGCGAGCAGAAGTGGCGCTTTCACACGGTGCCGGGCGATCCGTCCAAGCCGTTCGAGAACGACGCGATGAAAATGGCCGCCGAGACATGGACTGGGCAGTGGTGGGAGATCGGCGGCGGCGGCACCGTGTGGGATTCGATGGCCTTCGACCCGGTGCTCAACCTGCTGTACATCGGCGTCGGCAACGGTTCGCCGTGGAACCGCGATGTGCGCAGCCCCGGCGGTGGCGACAATCTGTTCCTCACCTGCATCGTCGCACTAAACCCGGATGACGGCAGTTACGTTTGGCACTACCAGACCACACCCGGCGAAACGTGGGACTACACCGCCACGCAGCACATGATCCTCGCCGACATGCGCATTGACGGCGAACCGCGCAAAGTGATCATGCAAGCGCCCAAGAACGGCTTTTTCTATGTGCTCGATAGAACCAACGGCGAATTCATCTCCGCCGAGCCGTTCGTGCCCGTGAATTGGGCAAGCCGCATTGACGCCGAGACCGGGCGGCCGGTGGAAAACCCCGGCGTGCGCTACGCGACGGACACGGCCTTGATCTATCCTTCCGCGGACGGCGGCCACAACTGGCATCCGATGGCCTACAACCCGGATACCGGTCTGGTTTACATCCCGGCGCAACGCAACGCGCTGCCGTACAGGCAGGAGCCGAACTTCGAGTACAAGCCCGGCGATTTCAACTGGGGCATCGACTTCGGCGCTTTCACTCCTTCGGCCGATCCGCAAGAGCGCATCAGCCCCATGCAGGGCGCGATCGGCCACTTGGCGGCGTGGGACCCCGTGGCGCAACGGGAAGTGTGGCGCGTGCAGCACGAGAGAACCTGGAACGGCGGCGTGCTTTCCACGGCCGGCAATCTCGTCTTCCAAGGCCGCTCGGACGGCGTCTTCGCGGCCTACGCGGCAGATACCGGCGAGCTCAAATGGGAGATGCCCGTGCATACCGGCATCATCGCCGGGCCGGTCACCTACACCGCGGGAGGCGAACAGCACGTCGCCGTGATGGCGGGCTGGGGAGGGGCGTTCTCGCTGTTTTCCGGCGTGCCCCGGCACAAGGGCAATGTCTTGAGCGCCGGGCGCATTCTGGCGTTCAAGATCGGCGGCAAGGCCGAGTTGCCGGAGCCGGCGGTGACGCATGTGAACATCCCGGTGCCGCCGGATGTCGAGGCGACGGACGAGGAGGTGGCCCGCGGCGAGGCGCTTTACCAAGCGCATTGCTCCCGCTGCCACGGTTCCGCGGTGAACTCGGCCGGCGCTGTGCCGGATCTCAAGTACCTTCCCGCGGCAAGCCACGGTCGTTGGGATTTGATCGTGCGCCAAGGCGTTTACGCCACCGTGGGAATGCCGGGGTTCGCGAACGTGCTGAGCGAAGCGGACGCGAAAGCGGTGCATGCCTACGTGATCAGCCAAACCAAGGCCGCCATCGCGTTTTGCGAATCGGATTACCCGGCGCAGTTCCCGGAACTCTTGGCCACCGCCTGCTCCAAGCGGATAGTCACGGGCGATCTCGCGCCGAAGGATTAGGCCCCAAACCGCGCTTTTTTGGGCTGGGTGCCGCTCTTAGCGCGCCCGCCCGACGCGCCAGATCGGTGCCGACCGTCGTTTCGCCACGTTCAGCCCGTGGTCAGCGGCCTACCATGTGTCGATGTACGGGTACTTCTTGCCGGTCCGCGCCGGCCGTGGCGGTAGGCGCTTCAAGCTGCTGGCGATCCAGCTTCGGGTGTCGGCGGGGTCGATCACGTCGTCCAGTCCGCCTCCCACCCCGGCGTTGATGGCCTTGGCGCCTTCGTAGGCGCCGGCCACGCGTCGCTCGAACTCCAGCCGCCTGGCCTCGGCGTCTTCAATGGCGGCCAGTTCCTTGCGGTAGCCGAGCTTCACCGAGCCCTCGATGTTCATGCCGGCGAACTCCGCTGTCGGCCACGCGACGGTGAAGAAGCCCACTAGCGAACTGGCCCCGCACATGGCTTGCACGCCCAGTCCATACGCCTTGCGCACCACCACGCCGAACAGCGGCGTCGTAAGGTTGGCGCCGGCGTTGAACATGCGCACGCAGTGGCGCACCAGCGCCGTGCGTTCCACGTCCGGGCCCACCATCATGCCGGGGCAGTCCATCAGGCTGAGGACGGGGATGTCGAAGGCGTCGCAGAGGTGGATGAAGCGGGCGCCCTTGTCCGCGCCGTCGGAGTCGATGGCGCCGGCGAGGTGATGCGGATTGTTGGCGATAACGCCCATAGGATGGCCTTCCACACGGATGAACGCCGTGATCACGCCGATGCCGAACTGCTCGCGGATTTCCAACACCGAGCCGGCATCCGCGATGGTGTGGACGATGTCCTTCATGTTGTACAGCCGCAGACGGTTCTCCGGCACGATGTGACGCAGCTTGCGTTGATCGTGGGCTTGCCAGTCCGCAGCGCGCCCTTGGAAATAGGAGAGGTACTTCTTCGCCACCTCCACGGCGTCGTCCTCGTCCTTGGCGAGGATGTCCACAACGCCGTTCGGCACTTGGAACGACATCGGCCCCACTTCCTCCGGCGTGTAGATGCCGAGGCCCCCGCCTTCGATCATCGCCGGCCCGCCCATGGCCACGGTGGTGCGCTCGGTGGCGATGATCACGTCGCAGCAAGCCACCAGCGCCGTGTTGCCCGCGAACGTGCGGCCGTTGATCACGCTCACCAAGGGCACGAGGCCCGAGAGTTGCGAGAAGCGCGTGAACGTGTGCGTGTCGAAGGCGACGCCGGGGCCGTTGCCGTCGTCGCCCGGACGCCCGCCCCCGCCTTCGCCGAACAGGATGAGCGGGATGCGGAAGCGGTGCGCCAACTCGAACATGCGGTCTTGCTTGTAGTGGTTGCGTCCGCCCTGGGTGCCTGCCAACACCGTGTAGTCGTAGTGGACGAACATGGTGCGGGCCGCTTCCTCGCCGAACAGATCGGCGTTCACCGTGCCGATGCCGGCGATCAGGCCGTCCGCCGGCGTGTTTCTGCGCAGCGTCTCCATGTCGTGGCGACGATGCTGCCGGGCGACGACGAGCGGCCAGTACTCCTTGAAAGAACCCGGATCCATGAGCTGCGCGATGTTCTCCCGCGGCATCCGGTAGCCGCGCCCGTAGCGCTTCGCAACCGCTTCCGGGCGGTTTTCGTCCAGCACATAGGCGTGGCGCTCGTAGGTGAGCGCCAGATCCGGGCGAATGTGATCCGGGTCCGTCGCCTCCGCCCGCGCGACGGTGCCGACGGTCACCTGTGCTTCCTCGATGAACACGATCGGGTAGCCCTCGCGCACGACGTCGCCTTCGCCCATGGTCACTTCCCGGACAATGCCGTCGTGCGTGGCGGCGATGACGTGCTCCATCTTCATGGCCTCCACCACCGCCACCTGCTGGCCGGCACGCACCTGGTCCCCCGGGGCCACATCCAGCGCGACGATGGTGCCTTGGATGGGCGAGCTCACGCCGGTTGCGCCTTCCGGGCCGATTGGTTGACCGGCTTCATCCCCCGCCGCCACCGCAACCGTTTGCTCCGCTTTCACTTTCGCGTCGTGATCGAAGAGCGCGAGCGGATCGCTGCTGTCCACCCGCGCCCCGGCGAAGCCGGTGCCGGTTGCCGCGGGTGCCGCCTCCGCGGCGACGAAACGGGAGCGGACGCCGGCCGGCGGCGCGGCGAGCTCGGTCAAACGCTCGTCCACCCAGCGCGTGTGAACGCGACCTGCGGCGAGATCCTCGTGGCCCAGCACATTCAGCAGGAACCCGATGTTGGTGCCCACGCCCTCCAAGCGGAACTCGGAGAGAGCGCGAGTGGCGCGGGCCACGGCGGTGGTGAAGTCCTTGGCGGGTGAGTGAGCGATCACTTTCGCGAGCAGCGAATCGAACGCGGTGCTGGTGCGATAGCCGGCGTAGCCGAAGCCGTCCGTGCGCACACCGGGGCCGCTGGGCGCTTCGTAGGCGGTCAGCGTGCCGCTTGACGGCCGCACCGCGCCATCCTCGGCAATGGTCTCCATGTTCACGCGGGCTTGAATGGCGTACCCGCGCGGTTGGCGCGCTTGCGGGTCGTCAAGGCCCAGCTCGGCCAACGTGGCGCCAGCGGCCAGGCGAATCTGCGCTTGCACCAAATCCACGCCGGTCACTTCCTCGGTGACCGTGTGCTCCACTTGCAGGCGGGCGTTGGTTTCGATGAAGACGAACGGCTCGGCGGCGGTGCCGGATGCGTCCACCAGGAACTCGAAGGTGCCGAGGTTCTGGTATCCCTCGCGCTTGGCGAAACGCAAGGCGGCGTTCACTAGCGCCTCGCGCAACTCGGCCCCGAGCGCCGGCGCGGGCGCGATTTCCACGACCTTCTGGTGGCGGCGCTGGACGCTGCATTCGCGCTCGCCGAGGTGCGTTACCCCGCCGGTGCGGTCACCGAGGACTTGCACTTCGACATGTCTGGCGCGGGGCAGAAATCGCTCCACATAGACGTCCGCCACACCGAACGCGGCTTTCGCTTCGGATTGGCAGCGCAAGTAGGCGTTGTCGATCTCGGCAGCTTGGGAGACGACGCGGGTACCCCGGCCGCCGCCGCCGGCCACGGCCTTGATGATCATCGCGCCGCCGTTCAGGGACGCGAAGAAATCCTTGGCCTCTTGAAGCGAAACCGCGTGATCCAGCCCGCCCAGCACCGGCACGCCGGCCGCCACGGCACGGGCGCGGGCGCGCCCCTTGTCCCCGAACAACGCCAAGTGATCCGGTATCGGCCCGATGAAAGCGATGCCGGCGTCCGCGCATCGCCGAGCGAAACCGGCGCGTTCGGCGAGGAAGCCGTAGCCGGGATGGACGGCGTCGCAGCCGGTCGCCTTGGCCGCCGCGACGATGCCCTCCTCGTTCAGGTAGGCGGACGCGCCGCGCCCGTCCAAGGCGTGGTCTTCGTCCGCCACGCGGGTGTGGAGGCTCGTGGCGTCGTCTTGGGAATGCACCGCGACGGTGCGAATGCCGAGGTCGGCGGCTGCGCGGGCCACGCGGATGGCGACTTCGCCGCGGTTGGCGATGAGGAGCGCGTTGAATGTCATTCGGAAGGTCTCGGTGCCGGCATGTACCTGCGGCTCGGTTGCGACTTGCGCATGTTATGCCATCCGAACAACCGCCGGGCCGGTTCTGTGCGATGCGCCCGAACAAGGGTCGGGAAGTGCGCTTCCGTGCGCCGTTCGCCATGTCCAAGTACGAGGTGACCTTCGAGGACTACGACTCCTGAAGGCGAAGGGCGGGCGCGGCACGACGAGGCGCTGGACCGGGGCTGGGGCCGCGGCCTCCTCCCAGCCGACGGGCGGCCATCGCGTGCGCGGCCGTTCTCGTGGGCCGCACATGGGCGCGCCCGGCGGAGGGCGACTTGGAGGTAACGTGCGCGGCGAAAGGCCGCCGCCGGAGTTGGTAAAGTGCTCGCATGAGCAACGCCATCGTGCCCTGCCTGTGGTTCGACGACGAAGCCGAGCAAGCGGCCGCCTTCTACATAGAGGCGTTCCGCGATGGTCGCGTCCTGTCGCTCTCGCGCTATCCGCAATCCTTCGACAACCCCGCCGGCAAACCCCGCGGCGGCGTGATGGCGGTGGAGTTCGAGCTGGCCGGTTGCCGGTTCACCGCGGTGAACGGCGGGCCGGCGTTCACCGTGAATCCCAGAATCTCGTTCGTCGCCCATGTTGCCGGCGCAGCCGAGGCGAAGCGGCTGTTGGGCGCGCTAGGAGTCTGCGCCAAAGAGAAGGCGGAGAGTCTCGGCCGCGTCACAGACCGCTTTGGCGTCACATGGCAAGTGGCACGCGTTTGCGAAACGCCAACGCGGGTCGCGCCGTGTTTGGGATTTTTCGGCGGCCAGCGTGGCCAAGCCGATGCGGCTCTGGCATTCTACGCGAGCGTTTTCCCGGGTTCGGCAATGACGAGCGGCGCAAGCCGCACCGCAAGCGCCGCGGGCGAGGGTGCGCATCGGCACGGGCGCCTCGTATTTCGCGGTGGCGAGATCTTGGCGCTGGATAGTCATCTGGACTACGATGGCGGCTTCAACGAGGGGGTTTCGTTGCAGGTGTTGTGCAGTGCGCAAAAGGACGTGGACCACTATTGGCACGCGTTGTCCCAAGGGGGAAGCGCCGGCATGTGCGGCTGGCTCCGCGACTGTTTCGGCGTTCATTGGCAAATCGCGCCGGCGCGTTCCATCGACTGGCTGTGCAGCCGGGACGACGCGGCCCGGGACCGGGTGTTCGCGACGATGATGGAAATGCGCAAGCTCGATGTCCAAGCGCTGCAACGGGCGTTCGATGGCGAGTGAGCCGGGTTCGGGGTCGAGGCCCCCACCGCCTGCGGCAGTGCCGCTGCGCGTTCGTCTCTATTCTTGGACGATCCGCGCCAAACGGGTTCAGACATCGTGACCCAACCCGATCGCGCCTCCTCCGCCTCCGGCCGCCTGCCCGCGGTGGCCGATGCCGACGACGCATTGGCGCGGCTGCGCGAGGAGAATGCGCGACTTCGAGAGGAACTCGCCCAACTGCGCGCAGTCGCGAACGAGACGACGGCAGCCGATGCCGGTTGGGAGACGGAAATGCGCCGCGGCATTGGCTACGCGGATGGCCGTTCGCCGACGAGTTCGCTTTCGGCCGGCCGGTTGCTCAAGCAGCTCGCCGGCATCTCTAAAGAACGCATGAAGACGGGGCGCGTTCGCGACAGCCGCGAATTCGACTATCTCCCCAAGGAGACGACTGACGAGGCGCGGCTCGAAGCGGACTTCGTGCGCTGGGGCTATTGCGTGGTGAAGGACGCCATGTCGCCCCGGCAAGTGGCCGCGCAGCTCGAACGCCTGTCGGATCAGGCTGCCGCCGAGCGACGCGCGAACGCGGCCACAATCACCGGTCGCAACGAAACCGCGCAGCTGGTCGCCAACTTGGTGCTCAAAGGCGCGGTGTTCCGCGCTGCGGTGGAGTTCAAGGAAAGCGCCGCGCAACGCGGGCCGCTGGTGGATCGGTTGCTCACCAAGGTGATGGGCGAGGGTTTCGGTTTGGGCTGCGCCCACGGCTCCATCGTCCACCAGGGCGGCGGCTTGCAGGAACTGCACATCGACCAGGTCTCCATGCCGCTGCCCTATCCGCCGTTCCCGTTCGGATCTCTCATCATCTGGTGCTACACGGAGTTCAACCTGGCGGCCGGCGGCACCTACATCGTGCCCGGTTCGCATCGCGCCGCCAGCGGCGCAACACGCTTTCGTGCCGGTGCCGACTTGCTGCGGCTGGTGGACGGCGAGCCCGGCTTGGTGGCCATCTGCGCCTCGCCGGGCAGTTGCGTTCTCACCGACACGCGGGTGCTGCACTGTGGCGGCCGGCGCACCGCCGAAGGCACGCGCTACGCCATGCGCTGCCATTACAACCGGCATTTCATGCGGGCGCTGCACGAGCAATCCAACGCCAATGTGCATGTGCCGGACGACGTGTACGTCCTGCTCTCGGAGCGCCTGAAGCGGATGATGGGAATCACCGCGAACAACCACGCGCCCATCGGCGAGCTGTCGATGGACGGCGGGGACGCGCCGCGCTAAGCGCGATTGCGCCGCGCCACGTGGCTTGCGGCGTTCATGGAGTGCCAGAACCAGGCGGTCGTGTTGGGGTAGTCGGGCAAATCCGGGCCAAGGTCGTCGTCTAGCGCGGCGAGCGCGTCTCGGACGTTGGCGACGCAGTCGCCATAGCGGGTTCGCCAATCGCGTTGCGTTTGGGCGAGCCGGTGCGCGAACGAATCCCGGGCGGCTTTGCCTTTCGGGGTGAGAAGCACTCGGCGGGTCTTGTCGCTCGGTCTGCCGGGGGTCACGACGGTCACCAAGTGCCGTTCGGTGCCGGATTTGCCGTTGCCGCGAACATCGCCCAGCTCGATGGCTTGGCCGAGCGGCAGGCCTTCGTCGGGGATGTGCCGGAGCAGGTTGGTGGTGAAGTTCAGCCCTGCGGCGTAACCCTCGACGTCCCATTCGTAGTCGATGGTGAACTGGGCGAGGGCTTGTGAAAGCAAGGCGTGCAACGGCAAGGGGGCGGTGTCGTCGCCGACCTTGCGCAACACCACGGGCCACTCCTCGCCGTGGTGCGGAAGGCGTGGCGGGCCGGGTTGCGCGGCAACGAAGCTGCCGCCGGTAACGCTGGCGTCGGCGGGGCCGTAACCCGTCAGGTGCCACGGCAGTTCGATTTCGAACTGCTTGGTGAGGGCCACCAGAGCGCCGCGCAAGGCGTTGATGCGGCGCTTGCCGAAGCGGTCTCGCCAAGCGGCTTCCCCGGCGGCGATGAAACGAGGGCCCGCATCGTGGGCGAGCATTCCGGCGTCGGTCAACCGCAGTTTGGGGACGCCGTCTCGCCGTTCCACAGCCAGCCAGCCGAGTCGCTGCAAGTCCCGGGTCACGGCGCGGGCGCCCCGGCGCGACAACACCGTCCGCTCTGGCAGATCGCGTTGGCGGATCGCCTCTTCGCCGATGCCGCGCAAGACGTTGCACCAAACGCCAAGCGCGGGTTTCGGCTGTTGCCCTTGCGCGGGCAACGCCTCGTAATCGCGCTCGAACGCGACCAGCGCTCGGCTCAGCAGGAACAATAGTGGCGTCCCGGCGAGCGCGACGACGGGACGCGGCGGCCCCATCGGTGCCGCACTAGCGTAAGTCAGCGCGCGCAGGAACACCGCGAGCTGGCCCGTGGTGCAGGCGTAGTGAACCGCGCCCTTGGTGGCGCACGCGCACGCGCTCGCGGCACTGGCGGTGACGGGTGCCTTGCCGTCCAAACGCTGCCCGCGGCCCATGCGGGAGAAGATGAAGGCCACCACCAGGCGAGCGGCCTCCCCGTGCGCGTCGTCGTCGAACACCAACGCGGCCACGGCGTTGTCACCTTCCACATGGACATGGCTGCCCCTGCCCCGGACGGGCGCGACGACGATGCCGGGAAGTGTCGCGAAGAGCGCCCGCGCCCGGTCGGCGCTGTCCGTCACGGGTCGCGCTCGGCGATTGGCCCGAACCACGCCACGCAACCGATCTTCGCTACGCCGCCTTCGAGCGGCGCCCGGCGCAGGCTTGTTCGGCCCATGCATGGGTGCCGAATCAGGACTCCACCCGCCACTGCACCAGCGTGAACGGCGGGTCTTCCTCCTTGTGATGCTCGAAAACGGCCCGCACCGTGGCCCCAATTCGCACCTTCTGATGCGGGTCGCCCAACAGATTGCCCACCATGCGCGCGTCGTCGTGCTCGGGGAACTCCACCAGCACGACAATGTACGGCCCCTGCTCCCGCAGCGCCGGATGCACGGGATGCCACACCCGCTCGTAGCTGTAGATGCGGCCAACCAGCGGCACATTGTCAAAGGCCAAGTCGTCGCTGTGGCATTGGTGGCAGATCCACTCCGGCCCCCACTGCCAAGCGCCGCATTGGTTGCAACGCTGCATCACCAAGCGCTCTTCCGCCGCGGCCTGCCAGTACGGCGCGTCCAAGCCGTCCGGGGCGGGCACGGGTTTCGGCAAACCGGGTTGCAGATAGGCATCGCTCACAACGTCGCCTCCGATCCGAAGATGCTTGAACTCACCGGTGTGACCATGGGGCCGGAAACCACCATCGAAACGTCCACGTTCTCCACCTGATTGGGAGAGGCGCCGCGAATCTGCCGCACCGCTTCGATGTTGAGTTCAAGGCCGTGCATGTAGCACTCGGCGAGGTTGCCGCCGCTGGTGTTCGTGGGGAGTTTGCCGTTCGGCGCGATGAGATTGTCCTTGTTGAAGAACTCGTTGCATTCGTCCGGACCGCAGAAGCCGTGCTCCACCATGCTCATCAACACGCCGCCGGTGAAGTTCTCGTAGCATTGCAGCACGTCGACGTCCGCCGGGCCGCATTTCGCCATGTCGTAGAGCCTCGGCACGCAGGTCTTGAAGTTCGACGTCGCGTAGTCCGGCGTGTTGTGAACGCTGGCTCCGGCGCGATAGTGCGAGCCGGTCACCGCGCTCAGCACGTACACCGGCGGGTGATCGAAGTCCTTGGCGCGTTCGGCCGGCACGACGATCATCGCCGCGGCGCCGTCGTTCTCCAAACAGCAGTCGTACAAGTGGAAGGGCTCGACGATCCAGCGCGAGGCTTCGTACTTCTCTTCGTCCAGCGGCCGGCGGTGCATCACGGCGCGGGGGTTGTTCTGCGCGTGATGGTAGGAGGCGAGCGAGATGGCCCGCAGCGCCGGTTGCTCCACGCCGTGATCGTGCATGAAGCGCGTCACCTTCATGGCGAACGTCTGCGCCGGCGACATCAAGCCGTAGGGGGTGGTGTAGGCGCCGGCGCCGGACACGACATTGCCGCGGGAGCCTTGGCCGAAGCGCCCGAACTGGCCTTGCGCCAAGGCGCGGAACACCACGACGCACTCGGCAAGGCCGGTGGCGACCGCCGAGACCGCGTGGGCGATCGCCGCGGAACCGCCACCGCCTCCGCCGCCCCACTGCATGTTGGAGAAGCGCAGATCGTGGCAGCCGAGCGCGTTGGCCAAACGTGACGGGTCGCTGCGGTCGTTGGAGAAAGAGGCGAAGCCGTCCACGTCCTTCGGCGAAATGCCGGCGTCCGCGCAGGCGGCCAGAATCGCCTTGAGCGCCAGCTTGAACTCGGCGTCTGGCGATTGGCCGCGCTTGTAGTAGGTGGTTTCGCCAACGCCGACGACAGCGGCGGTGCCCCGCAGGGTTCGTGAGGTTTGTCCCATAGCAAGTGCCTGGTTGTTTGTCGGTCAGGGCAACCGTCTCGACCTGGCCGGAATACGCGTCTTCGTGTGCGCCCCGTCGAGCGACGGTCAAGTGACAGCCGCGGTGAGCCGGCCGGACACTTCGCCCAACATTCCCAGCACCCCGCCTCTGAGGAGCAACAGAGCAACGCCGATGATTCCGATCACGCCAATCACCATCAAGGCGTATTCCACCGTCGACAGGCCTCGTTGCCCATGCGGCAGCCAAACGGCTGCCGTTCGACAGAACCGTTTGCCGAAGCAGGCCGCACGGCTTGTTGCCACGGCCATCCTTCCCCCGAAAGCGATCGCCCTTCGCTGGCTATTGTGACGCCAGTTCGGGCCGAAGCGCAACCGCGACTTCCGGCGTTCCGGCGAGCGGCTTTACGCGCGCGAATGACCGGGGCGGGGATGGCGTGAGCGCGAAAACCGGCGCTGGGCGTCCGCCGGCTGGCCCCGCCGCATTACCATAGCGAGTGATGAACCGTGAAAGGAACGCCGGCTTGCACCCGGCGCCGTTGCGCTATCGACTCGCGGCGATGGCCTACGACGCCTTGGTGGTGCTGGCGATGTGGGTCGTCACCGTGGTGGGCCTCGTCACCGTCGTTGGCGACGTCGTGGTGGGCGCTTGGATGCAAAGCCTGTTGTTCGTGGAGCTGTACGCGCTGCTGGCCTTTTGCTGGTGCAACCGCGGCCAGACGCTTGGCATGGCGGCTTGGCGGTTGCGGCTGGTTTCCTGTGCGCCGCTCGACTCCGCGGGCGCAGCTGGAGCACCAGGTCACGGGCTTTCGCCCGGTCAAGCCCTGCGGCGTTTCATCGGCGGGCTGGCGAGCGTGGCCACCTTGGGTTTCGGGTTCGCGTGGATGTGGTTCGACCGAGAGAACAGGGCTTGGCCGGACCGCTTTTCCAACAGCGTCATCGTGCGCGAAGCCCCGCGGCGGCCGAAACGGCGAAGGCGCGGATAGACCCGCTGCGGCGCGGCCGAGGCCGCGCGCCCGTCAGGGCGCGCCAAGTCTCACGCCTCGAACGCTGGCAGCTTTTTTTCCACCAAGGCGTTGCCGAGCGCCGCGTATTGCGGCAGGCCGTCTTCGAACGGTGGCGGCGCTTCGCCGGCGATGAGCGGCGCGAGGTACCGGCGCGCCGCGGCGGTGATGCCGAAGCCGTCCGCGCGAATGAACTCCGGCGGCAGTTGGCGTTCAACGTTGGCCACTTCCGCGAGGGGCGCCTCGGCGAGGTCCCAACAGTAGGGCGAATCCGACACCCTGGCGATGGCGGCCATGACGCCGCCGCGCCCGGCGAGCGCCAACTCCACCGCGTGGCGGCCCACCGCGTGGGCTTGTTCCACATCCGTGGCGGACGCGATGTGGCGGGCCGAACGTTGCAGATAGTCCGCCACCGCCCAATGGAACTTGTAGCCGAGCCGGTCGCGCACCAGAGCCGCCAGCACAGGCGCCACGCCGCCAAGCTGCACATGACCGAAGGCGTCTTTGCCGCCGGCGTCTGCGAGGAAACGGCCGTCCGCGCGCCGGGCGCCTTCCGAAGCGACGATGACGCAATAGCCGCGCGTCTGCACCGCGGCGCGGGTCCGGGCGAGGAACGCCGCCTCGTCGAATGGCACCTCCGGCAGCAGGATGATGTGCGGCGGATCGTCCGGCCCGCGCTGCGCGAGCGCGCCGGCGGCGGCGATCCAGCCGGCGTGGCGGCCCATCACTTCCAGGATGAAGACCCGCGTGGACGTCTCGCACATCGAAGCCACGTCCAGCGCCGCCTCGCGCACGGACACCGCCACGTATTTCGCCACCGAACCGAAACCCGGACAGGTGTCCGTGCAGGGCAAATCGTTGTCCACTGTTTTCGGAATGCCCACGCAGACGACGGGATAGCCCAGCCGATCGGCAAGAAGGGACACCTTGTGCGCGGTGTCCTGGGAATCGCCGCCGCCGTTGTAGAAGAAGTAGCCGATGTCGTGGGCGCGGAACACGTCGATGAGCCGCGCGTATTCGCGAGCGTTGTCGGCTAGGGCGGCCAGCTTGTAGCGGCAGGATCCGAACGCGCCGCCGGGGGTCCAACGCAACGCCGCGATGTCCTCGGCGGACTCGGCGCCGGTATCGATCAACTCCTCGCGCAGCGCGCCGAGTATGCCGTTGCGGCCGGCGAACACCGTGCCGATCCGAGCCGGGTGGCGTCTCGCGGTCTCGATGACGCCGCACGCGCTGGCGTTGATGACGGCGGTGACGCCGCCGGATTGGGCGTAGAAGGCGTTTTTTGGCATTGTCTGCTGGCGTTTCCACCCGTGGCGGGTTTCACGGGTTGCATTGTCGCACGCGCCGGCGGAGCGATCGTCCCGCAAGTGGCCCGAGGCGGCTGGAGCGTTGCGGCCGCACCGCCGATCCGAATGCGCCGGCGCCCTTTTGGGCCGGCGCGTTCAAGCTGTCGCGACCGTCTGATCGAAGCCACCGGCGGCGCGCCCGCGTCTTGAGCCTTTAGCTCCCGTCGTTCGGCGCTTTGCCGCCGCCGGCGTGTTCCGGCGCTTTCGTTCGTTGCGCCTTGCCGTGCGGCTTCGCCATCAACGCCGGCACCGCGCCGACGCGCCCTTGCGCCGCGCCGCCGCTGTCCGCTCCATCCCAGTAGCGGTCGCAGGCGTTGTCGAAAAGCGGCCCGGACGAAGGCGAGTTGGCGTGGCCTGCCCACAAACCGACGTCCCGCAACGCGTCGCGTTCGGCGTTGAAGGTGTGCAGAAAGCGTGTGCGGGCGTGCGACAGGCCTACGCCATAGGCCATCTCGACATCCACGCAGCCGACGTGACAGGCGTCCATGCCGCGCACATGGTCTTGGGCGAGGGCGCAGATGGACGTCTCCTCCAATGCGACGACGTCGTCCCGGGAAGCGGCCGTGAGGGCGAAGTACTCGTCCGAGATCAGCAGATCCGACAAGCGATCCACCCGCTCGTAAAGGGCGAGCGCCGTGCGTTGGGATCGGTCCACGCAAGCCGAGTAGCACTGCGCGATGGCGACGCGCCCTTCCTGCCTCTTGGTGAGGTTTTCCGCTTGGGCGGCGACCGTCGCGAGCGCCAGCGCGAAGATCAAGAGCGTCTCTTTCATGGCTGTTTCTCCAAGGGGTTCGTTGAGTCGCCGTGAACCCTAGCGGATGCCGGGCCCGTTGGCAGCACCGAAACAGGGGGTTGTTCAGATAGCGTTCACGTTCGCCACCGCCACGCGGGGCTGGCGGCGAATCTGCTATAACGCACGGCTTGCGGGTTGTGGGAGCGCGGTCGGCCATGGCGCGGGTAAACATCGAAAGCGAGGTGACGGGCAACGTCTGGAAGGTTCAGGTGGCGGCCGGCGCGCAGGTCGCGGCCGGCGATGTGTTGCTCGTCTTGGAATCCATGAAGATGGAGATTCCGGTGGAAGCGCCAGTGGCCGGCACGGTGGCCGAACTGCTGGTGAAGGAAGAAGATGCCGTGGCGGAAGATCAGACCATCGCCGTGTTGGAGACACCATGAGCCGGGAGGGCTGGGAGGGCTGGGAGGAGGAGTCCCGCGAGCTGGAGCGGCGCCGACGGCTTGCCAAACAGCAGGGCGGCAAGGCCGGAATCGCCAAGCAGCACGCCCGAGGCCGGCTCACCATCCGCGAACGCATCGACGCGCTGTTGGATCCGGGATCGTTCCAAGAGCAGGGACAGGCCACGGCGATTCCCGACTACGACGACAGCGACAATCTCGTCGGCTTCGTGCCGGCCAACTATGTGCTCGGCTTCGGTCGCATCGACGGGCGCCGCGTGGTGGTGGGCGGCGAAGACTTCACGCTGAAGGGCGGCTCGCCGAACGCTGCCGGTTTGCGCAAGAGCGTGTACGCCGAACATCTCGCCGTGCAGTACAAAGCGCCGTTGGTGCGTTCTTTGGAAGGCGGCGGCGGCAGCGTGAAAGGCGGTGGCGGGCGGCGCGGTGGCACGGTGGGCGAGCCCGTGTACGCGCCGCCGAGGTTCCGCATCATCGCGGACGCGATGGGACAGGTGCCGGTGGTGTCCATGGCCGCCGGGGCGGTGGCCGGATTTCCCGCCGGGCGGCTGGTGGCGTCCCACTTCTCGGTGATGACGCGGCACACCGCGCAGGTGATGATCGGCGGCCCCGCGCTGGTGGAACGCGCCTTGGGCGCCCGGCTCACCAAAGACGAGCTCGGCGGCGCCGCCGTCCACGCGAAGAGCGGCATCGTCGACAACGTCGTGGAAGACGAGCCCGCCATGTTCGCCGAGGTGCGGCGGTTCTTGAGCTACCTGCCTTCCAACATCCACCAACGCGCGCGCCGCGTCGCGTGCGACGACGACGTCGAACGCATGGAGGAAGAGCTTCTTTCCGCGGTGCCGCGGGATTCCAACTCGCCGTTCGACATGCGCGAAATCCTCGCGATGGTGTTCGACGAAGGCTCCGTGTTCGAGCTGAACCGCGGCTACGGGCCGAGCCAAATCGCCGCTCTGGCGCGCCTCGACGGGCAGCCGGTGGGCGTGCTCGCCAACGACAACCGCGTCTACGCCGGGGCCATGACCGCTGCCGCCGGACAGAAGTACCGGCGCTTCGTGGAGATGTGCGACACCTTCCACCTGCCCATCGTCAACTTCATCGATCAACCCGGCTTCATGATCGGGCCGGAAGCGGAGCGCGATGGCACCATCCGGTATGGCATGGCCGCGGTGTGCGCCGCCGCGCAGGCCACCGTCCCGTGGGCGGCCATCCAAGTCCACAAGGGCTTCGGCGTCGCCACCGCCGCCCACTACGCGCCGAACAACTACGTGCTCGCCTGGCCCTCGGTGGAAACCGGCGCGTTGCCCCTGGAAGGCGGCGTGGCCGTGGCCTTCCACCGGGAGATAGCCGCCGCCGAAGACCCTGACGCCAAACGCCAAGAGCTGGAGGATCGGCTCCGCAACGCCCGCTCGCCGTTTCCCCGCGCCGAATCGTTCGCGGTCCACGAGTTGATCGACCCGCGCGAGACGCGCCCCACGCTGTGTCGCTGGGTGGACTGGATTCAGCCGCTCTTGGAGGAACTCAAGGGGCCGACGACGTTCCCGATGCGGCCTTGACGCCCACCGCCGGGGCGACACGCGGCGGGCCGAGGAACTCCATCAACCGCTCCACAAGCGTTTCGTCCTTCTCGATCTCGCATTCCCAAGCCACGAACACGCGCCAGCCGTCGTCGGCGAGAACGCGCTCGTTGCGCTGGTCGCGCTCCACGTTGGACTCGAACTTCGCCCGCCAATAGTCGGCCCGGGACTTGGGCAATCGGCTCTTGGGACAGCCTTCGTGCCAGTGCCAGAAACAGCCGTGGACGAACACCACAACCCGGCGCTTGCGGAACACCAGATCCGGACGCCCCGGCAGCTTCCGCCCGTGCAGCCGGTAGCGGTAGCCTTGGGCGTGCAAGGCTCGTCGCACCACCAGCTCCGGTTTCGTGTCGACGCCGCGGATGCGGCTCATCAACGCGCTGCGCTGCTCCGGTGTGAGAATGTCCATGCGGCGCCACGGGGCGAAGACGCCGCGGACAATAGCAGGCTCGTACAGTGGTGTGCGAGTGGCGTGGGCCGGTCGCAGACCCTTGCCGGGTCGGCTGTGTCCGCTGGAGAATCCGGCCCGTCCGGTAGCGGATCAAGGTACGAGAACCTCCTCCTGCCAAGCGTTTGGCGTCAGGCGGTAGCGGCGCCGGTCGTGGACGCCGTCCGGCTGATCGAGCAACAGTCTTTCCACCGCGGTTGGCGCGAGATAGAAGCCGAGCGCGGAATCGGGCGCGAACTCGGGGCAAGGCGTGGCCAGCATCGCGGCGAGGGCTTCGCGGCCGGCCACCGCCGAGCCCTGCGGGTGGTCCTCGTACAACCAGTCGAGGCGTTTCGCCACCGCCGGACGCAACCGCCAGCTCGCTTCCACAATGGCCTTCGGGACGGGTTCCAAGCGGCAGACGAGCCGGTACTGCGCGCCGACGCTGGCCAAGTGGACGTGTACGGTCACCGCGGTCGATTGGCCAAGTTGGCGGTATTTGGCGCTGGTCGCGTTGAGGAGGACGCCGAGGCGCGGCGCGCCGCCGGCCGCGGTCTCGATTTCGCGCAGCACCAACGTGCGGGCTTGCGGCTCGCCACCATCCACCGTCGCAAGCACGCAAAGGTTGCCTTGCGGGTCGCCGGCGGCGCGCGCCTTTGCGCGGTCGGCGCGCAGCAACGCCAGCGGATCGGTCACGGAGCGGCGGTGCGCGCCGCCTCGCTCGCCACGACGGTGCCTATCCACCGGGACGTGTTCACAAAGCCCCAGCTCCAGTCCTCGTAGCCCTCTAGGCCAGCGCGTTTCAACGCTTCGAGCGCGTCCTCGTCCGGGGCCTCGCGCACCGCGGCCAAGCTGCGGTTGAGCATTTCGGCCATGGCCTGGATGTCCTTGACGCCGCCAAGGGGGCCGTGGCCGGCTATCACCCGGGTGTCCGCCGGCAGCATGTCCAGCACGCGCTCCAGATTGGCGAGCAGGCCGTGAACGGTGCCGCCGCTCGCCACGTCCACGAACGGGAACCGTGCGTGGAACAGGTGATCACCCATGTGGATCACCTTGGAATCCTGGAACCACACCACCGCGTCGCCATCGGTGTGCCCGCGGGGCAGGTGAATCACGTCAATCTCGTCGCCGTTGAAGTGGAGCCGCAGCCGGTCGTCGAACGTGACCACCGGCAGGCCCGGCACGTCGGCCGCGTCGCATGACGGTTCGCCCGGCGTGCAGCCGGCCATGCGCAATCGAACGTTCCGGTGCGCCAACACCGTGCCGGCGCGGGCGAAGAACGGGTTGCCGCCCACGTGATCGCCGTGGAAGTGGGTGTTCAGCACCAGCTTCGGTTTGTCGCCGCCAAGCACTTGAATCGCGGCAAGAATGCGTGCCGCCAGCGGCTCGAACTGGCTGTCCACCATCAGCACGCCGTCCGTGCCGACGCTCGCCCCGATGTTGCCGCCAGCCCCCTCGATCATGTACACGGGGCCGGCCACTGGCACGGCCTTCACCTCCACGTTGGCGAAGCGGTCCGCCGGAGCGCTGAAGACGCTCGCCGCGGCGAGCACCCCCGCCGCCGCGAGGGAGTGCCGCCATGCCGCCGCCGGCTTCACGATGCGTCCTCGGCTTTCGCCGGGGTGTCGTCGGCACCTTGTTCCGGTGGCTCGACCAGGCGGCGCACCTCGGCCACATCGCGCTGGATTTCGCCCAAGCGATACACGATGTCTGGGAGCTGGTCGACGATTCGCCAAGCGAAGTAGGCGATTACGACCAGAACGACAAGAAGGAGGAATGACAACATTTGCTCGTCTCCGTGACCCGTTCGACAACCCGTAACTTAACCGCGTTTCGCCGGTGCTTCCAGCACGCGCTAGCGGAGCGCCTTCGGGGCGACGTAGCCGGCTAGCCGCCATGTGCCCTGGGCGCGCTTCTTTTGCTCGAACACCGCGGCACCCAAGGTGGGCACGTTGTCCGTCACGGATCGATCGGCAATGTGGTTCACAAGCTCGGTTAGCGTGGGGTTGTGTGCCACGAACGCGACGCGCTCGGCGTCTTCCATCGTCTCTTCGATCACCTGCAGGAACTCCGCCGGGGTCGCTTGGTAGAGATCCTCGTGCGTGGTCACGGGGCGTTTCCCGGCGATCAGCTGCGCTGTCTCGAGCGCCCGCCGGGCGGTGCTTGCCACAAAGAGCTGGGGGCCGTCGTCCAGCCACTTGCGGATGAGCGCCGCGTCGGCGTTGGCGCGCACGGAAAGCGGGCGTTCGTGGTCGACCACGCCGAACGGCCGCGAGGACTTGCCGTGGCGAATTAGCCAGATGCGCTGCGCCATGAGGAATAGCGGCGGCTATGTGCCGCCGTCCCGGCGGGTGTGCGCCAACGGCAGGTGGTGCCCGCCAAAGGCGCTTGGGGATTTGCGGACCATCGTTCTCCAACCGCTCCGGCGAGTAGTTGCTCCGCCACGATTGTATAGACTGGCCAGCACGTTTTGGTTACAACGCCGCGGTTGGCCACCGATAGTTGCGAAGCGCTGCAACGCGATTCAACGGGCTGGGTCGCGGGCCTCGTCGTTCCCGTGGTTGTTGGCAACGGCAGCGGGTGTCGAACGGTGTCAATAGCTGCCTGCAAGCGGCTGGCGGTTCGGCGTCATGGCGCACAGGAAGTCCGCCACGGGCAGGCACCAGATGTCGTCGATACGCAGCCGTTCGCTACCGCGGTAGAGCAGCGCCGTCTCGGCTTCGGGGTAGTCGCTGCGGAACGTGCGCAGGCCGCGCAGGTCGCTCCTGTGTACGGTGCTGGCGTTCTTCACCTCGAAGGCCTGCAGACCGAATTCGCCGTATGCAACGAAATCCACTTCCGTGCCGCCTCGCGTGCGCCAGTAGTACAACTGCGCATCATGGGTGGAATACGCTGCCCAAGCGCGCAGATGTTGGGCGACCAGCCCTTCCAGAGCCTGCCCATCGGCTTCGCTCGGACGGTCCAACGGCCCCTTGGGGCGCAAAGCGCGGAACACGCCCGCGTCGAACAGGTAGAGCTTGTCGTGAAGCACGGTCGCCCGCTTGGCGCGCTTGCGGAACACCGGCAGGCGGAAAGCGAGCAGCAGGTCTTCCAAGATGCCCAAGTAGGCCGCCACGACCTTGCGCTCGACCTCGCAATCCCGTGCGATGGCCGAGACGTTGAGCTGGCCGCCGTGCGAAAAACTGACGGCTTCCAGAAAACGCGCGAAGTTGCCCACGTTGCGCGTTAGTCCTTCCGCTTGCACTTCCTGGTCCAAATACAGCCTCGCGTACCCTTCCAAAGCCGCTTGCCGGTCGGCGGCGTTCGCCACCAAAGGCACCAAACCCACATCCAGCGCGCGCCGCAAGTCGAAGTTGGGAAGTTCCGCGGCCATGAACGGGTGCATGGTCCGATAGAGTGCCCGGCCGCCAAGCAGGTCCACGCCGCCGCGGCGGAGCTTGCGGGCGCTAGATCCCGTGAGGATGAAACGGCGCGGCGGCCGCTCTTGTTCCAATAGCGCGTGTACCACGCTGAGCAGCGCCGGCGCGCGTTGAATCTCGTCGATGACCACCGTGGCGCGCGGCGAGCCGGCGAGCAGGTCGCGCAGATGCTCCGGCCGCGCCACCAAGCGGCGGTAAAGGGCGGGATCTAGCAAGTCCAAGTACAAAGCATGCGGCACGATGTGGCGCAGCCAAGTGGATTTGCCCGTGCCGCGTGGGCCGAACAGAAAGCAGCTCCGCTCTGGAAGGTCTAAAAATCGACCTAGAAACTCCATATTGCGTCCAAAAATGGAAAGAGCTGTTCCATTTTGACGCCAAGAGGTTTTGGTTTCAAGTGCGGCGATCAGGCCGCGAGCGGTTGCGCAGCCGTTGGGGCAGCGGCTGCCGGCTTAGTGCGCCGAGCGCATGAACGTCCCGGTGCCGGCCGCGGGAGCGTGGCCGAAGCGGTCCGGTTGCCAATGCAAGACGGTGGCGCTCGAGCCGGGCACATGCCACGGAATGCGGTTCTCGGTCTCGCCCTCGTCCCAATCTGCGGCCATCAGGCTGATGCGGGCGCCCTGCCAGCGCCCACCCGCCGCGGCATCCAGAAACGCGCCGGAAACCTTGGCTTCGGCGGTGTAGCCGCCATCCGCGCGTCTCGTGCGCCACTCCACCGCGGCGAAAGACTCCGCCAGAAAGGCCAGCTCGGCGTCGCGGGCGGCGGGTGCCAGTGTCAAATACGCCACCGCCATGCGCGCCAAGTGCCCGCCGCGAGCAGCTGCGAACAACGGCATGTTGAGCGAGCGTTCCGGTTCGGGTCGGCTGTCCACCACCAGCACCAGGGCGTCCTGCACGCGGGGGCCGAGTTCGGTGGACGCCAGCAGGCTGTCGTCGGTGACGTGCGCGGCGAGGTAGATGTCGCCGCCGGATTCGCGCAGCACGAACGAGAACGAGATGTCCGTCTGCGCCGTGGCTCCGGTCGCCACATCGCCTTGGTGAAGGGCCGTGAACGGCAGCTTGGCGGGCCAATCCCGGAGATCGCCATCCACGGTTGGCGGCGGTCCGGAAACCAGCCGCAGCGGTGCCACCGGCAAGAGGGCGTTGACAAGGTTCAGCTTCACCGGGCCGTCGGCCGAGTTCGTGCTCAAGCTCCACAACACGCGCCCGGGCGCGAGGTCGCGAGGGGCGATGCCGGGCGCGGCGAGCGCGATTTCGATTCGCCGGCGGGCGCCGGGCGCCAAGAGGAGTGTTTCGGACGCGCCTTCGTAACGCATTGTCGCCCCTGGGTCCACTTGGTAGGCGACGCGCAACGGCGAGTTGCCGCGGTTGCTGGCCTCAAAGGCCACCACGCCGTGCGTTAAGACCTCTCCGGCGGCGGCGAAGACCGGCACAGGCGCCACGGCTGGCGGATCGAACGGATAGACCGAACCGGCCAGCGGACGCAAAGCGGCGCGCGCGTGCTCGGTGACGATGTTCTCGTCGTGGATGCCGTCCAGCATCAGGTTGGCGATGCGCGGCCCGGCATCCGTCATCGTCACCACGGCGACATGGTCGAACTCGCCGTAGCGGGCGCCGCGTAAACTGCTGCCGCCGCCGGTGGTGGCGAGGGTGATGAACTTGCGATCGTGGCGAACATGCTTGACGTAGCGGTGAAAGTGGCCGGCGAACACCGTGTAGTTCCGCTCGCCCAAGAGCGCCTCCACCGCGGGCCAATCGCCCCGCGGCCCGGCGGCGTGGTCCCACAGCGGTTGATGGACGAGCACGATGGTCCAGCGCGGGTTGGGAAACTCGCGCAGCGTCCGCTCGATGAAGGCCATCTGCTCGGCTTGCCGCCAAGGGCCCGGCACCGGCGTCGCCCGGTCGCGCACCATGCCGAACAGCTCCGAGTTCAGCACCAGGAAGAGCACATCCTTGTAAACGAAACGGTAGTAGGACGGGCCGAAACGCGCGCGCCAAGTTTCCGCCATCACGGCGTTGCTCATGTCGTGGTTGCCGGCGACGTGGAAGAAAGGCGCTTCAAGGCCGGCCACGATGGAAGCGAACTCGTCCCATTCCCGCTCAAGCCGGGCTTGATCCAGGGTGTTGCCCTCGATCAAGTCGCCAACGCTGAGCACGAAAGCCGGTTCCAAAAGGTTCACCTTCGGAATGGCGGACTCGAACACGCCCGGGCGAGCGCCGCCGGTGCGGTCGCCGACAACCACGAAGCGAAAATCGCGCTCGGCGTCGTTGGCCGCGAGGGAAGTCCACGGCGTGGCCTGTTCGGCGCCGTCGGCGGCTATGGTGTTGGCCGCTGCCGCTGAGGTGCCGCACAAGGCCGCCGCCAAGGCCGCGACGCCGGCGCGCCGGGCCCACCCGCTCCGGCGCGCGCCGGGCTTCGGCCAAGCTGGACGCTTCACGTCGCGGCCCGCAGCAATCCGCCAACCACGCGGTTCAGATGGCTGAGCGAATTGCATTCCAAGGCTTGGTGAACGTAGGCGGTGTATTTGCGCATTTCGGCGTCGCCGGTATGCCAGGTGCTGCGCGGTTCCGGGTTCAGCCACAGCACACGCTTTGCGCGATCGTACATCTCTTTCAGAATGTCCGTGCGCGGGTCGCCGTAGTTGTTGCGGGCGTCGCCGAGAATCACGATGGTGGTGCGATTGTCCACATCGTCCATGCAGCGTTTGCGGAAATCCGCGAAGGCTTGTCCGTAGTCCGTGGAACCGCCGCTGTAGTCGCGCAAAGTCTTGGCGATGGCGTCCTCGAGCCTGTTGCGCTCGAACAACTCCGTCACCTCCGCCAAATCGGAAGAGAACGCGAAGGCCCGCACCTTCGGCATCACCTCCTCCAAGCTGTAAAGAAACATCAGCATGAAACGGGCGTAGCTGGCGACGGAGCCCGAGACATCGCAGATCGCGAACACCTTGGGGCGATCCACCTTCACGGATTTCCAATGCAGATCGAACAGCGAACCGTCGTAGCTCATGTTGTGGCGCAACGTGCGCGGCACATTGAGCTGGCCACGCTTGAACACTTTGCGGCGCCGCGAATGCAAAGCGACGAGTTTCTTCGCCATGCGCATGACGATTTCCCCAATGAGGCGGAAGTTGCGCTGCTCCACGTTGGAGAGCTTCACCTTCTGCAGCAGCTCCTCGCGCAACCGGCGGCCGGTGACGTCCGCGTGCAACAGGAATTGCTGTTCCACATAGTCCCGCACCCGCTCGCGCAGGGCGTCGCGGCGCTTGCCCAGTTCTTGGCCGAGACGCCGCTCCCGCACGCCAGCGCTGGCGCGGAGATCGAGGATTTCCCGCGTGAGTTCGGCAAGGCCCATCGCGTCCATGATCTTGCGGGTGTACAACCCCTTCTGGGTGAAGACCCGAATCTCCTCCAGCTTCGCTTCGCGGGCCGCCTCGGCCATTCGCACCGTGAGTTCGACAACGCTTGCGTCCATGAGCAATCGACCGAGGGTCGAGCGGGGGCTCGCCATCTCGCCCGGCCCGAGCTCCTCTTCCTCCTCGGCGTCTTGGAATGCGGCGAACTTGCTCCTCTTGCCGCCGCCTTGGCCCTTGCCACCGCCGCCCTCGCCTTCGCCCCGGCCTTCGCCTTGCCCGTCGCCGGCGTCGTCGCCCTCGCCTTGCGCGCCCTGAGCGTCGGCTTTGGGCTGGGGATCTTCAAATGCGAAGAATTGATCGAACGTGGCGTCGAACGTCTCCGTCTCGGCGGCGGTTTTTGGCAGCACCAAGGCGAGCGAGTCTTTGAGGAAAGCACGGTCCCGGTAGCCGACCAACTCCAGAGCGCCCATGGCGTCCAACGTCTCGGCCGGAGAGACGCGCACATCCGCGTTGCGCAAGGCGGCGATGAAACTGGTGAGCGTGCGATCCAAGGTTCGTTTCAAGTGGCCGCGGCAGCTACTGCCGAACGGCTTTGCTGGTGAGCGCCGCTATTTCCACGTCCACGTTCTCGATGTCCTCTTGGAACTTCAGGATCACGTTCAGCGTTTCGCGCACCAGATCAGCGTCCAGCGATTCGGTGTGCAGCAGCAGGAGGGTGCGCGCCCAATCGATGGTCTCCGAGATCGCCGGCACCTTTTTCAAATCCAGATCACGGAGGTCTTGTATGAAAGCGACGAGTTGCCGGCGAAGTTCCGCCGGAATGTCCGGCACTCTGGCGTGGATGATGCGTTGTTCCAGCTCGGCGTCCGGGAAGGGGATGTACAAGTGCAAGCAGCGCCGCTTCAACGCATCGGAAAGTTCGCGCGTGTTGTTGCTGGTGAGGAACACGATGGGCGGTTCTCGGCGCGCCTTCACGGTGCCGATCTCGGGAATGGACACTTGGAAATCGGACAGTATCTCGAGCAGCAGGGACTCGAACTCGTGGTCGGATTTGTCCACTTCGTCGATGAGCAACACGCAACCGTGTTCTTCGCGCAGCGCTTTGAGCAGCGGTCGCGGCTCCAAGAACTCCTCGGAGAAGAAGATGTCGCCGAACTCGTGCAAACGGGCGACGGACTCGGCGAACCCTTGAGCCCCTTGCAGCACTTCGTCCAAAGTCTCCTTGAGCACTTGGGTGTAGAGCAGCTGCTTGCCGTACTTCCACTCGTAGATCGCTTTCGCCTCGTCCAAGCCCTCGTAGCACTGCAAGCGGATGAGCGGCAGGTCGAACATGTCCGCCGTGGTCTTCGCCAGTTCGGTTTTGCCAACGCCCGGCGGCCCCTCGATGAGCACGGGTTTGCGCAAGTGATAGGCCAAATACACCGCAGTGGCGATGCGGTTGCTACAGATGTAGCGGTGCGCCTCGAAGCTCTCCGTCAAGGTGTCCACGGAGGCGGCGAGGCGCCCAATGTCGTCGGCCACGATTGTTCCCCCTGTTCCGTGCGACCCGCCGCGTTCCGGGCGACACAGGCCAACGCGAGCGCATTGGCCACGCTGTTCACCCTGCGAAACGCCCTGTTGGGAAGCCCGGTCGGGCCAAGCCCCGGCGACGCCAAGGCCCCGCCGTAACGCCTTGGCGCACGCCCGCGCCACGATTGGCGCGGAACCGACCTGTCTCGGTGCGGTGCGCCAGTATACCGCCATTGGCGGCCAAGCCACTTCGGTGGTGGCGTGGCGGCGTGGCGGCAAGGCGGCAAGGGGAACCGACCGTCGGCCGATAGAGATGGTGGCAACCTGCCGCGGCCCGCAAATGCGTCCACGATGCGACCGCGCTATGATCCCGTGCTCATGTGCCCAACCGGGGCCACAGAGGTGGTGCTCGATTGGCTGTGGGAGGATCTCTGCGTTGAAAAGGCTGGTAATTCACATCGGTTGCGCCAAGGGGGGTAGCACGGCCATCCAAACGGGGCTGCGGCTCAACCACGAGGCGTTGCTCCGCCAAGGCGTCTGGGTGCCGAGCGAGGACCTCGCGCCGGAATCCGAAGTCACAGGTGTCCACGGCGACTACTTCCAGTCCTTCGTGCGTGACCGGAAGGCGATGGAGATGCCGGATCTGCGCGAAAAACTCGAAACGCAAATCGCGGCCAACGATGCCAAGACCGTGGTGCTCTCCGCCGAGAACCTCTCGAATCCGATGGGTTTCGAAGAGCGTCTGGCGCCGCTGGCGGAGCACTTCGACGTCTCGGTCGTGATGTACGTTCGGCGCCAGGACCAGTTTCTGGAGGCCGCTTGGCAGCAATGGGAAGTGAAACGGGGCGCGTCGCTGTTGTCTTGGATGATCAAATGCAGCGGCATTCACGGCAATTGGCTGCAAATCGTCAGCCCGTGGGCGGCGGTGTTCGGCGACGAGCGCATCGTGGCGCGGGTTTACGATCGCCAGCATTTGGTGGGCGGCGACGCGTTCTTGGATTTCTGTTCCGTGCTGGACGTGGAAGCGCGGGACCTCTGGCTGCCTGGCGAGCTCAACGCCAGTTTCACGTCGCTGTTCAGCCGCGTTGTGGAAGGGCGTCCCTACTACTTCGACGGCACGCACGACGACGCCTTCTACGCAAGCGTGAAGGAACTCGCGGGGGATCTTGTCCTCAAGAAACCGACTGCGCCGCCGTTGTTCGACGATGAGGAGACGGCGGAGATCATGGCCCGTTATCGCAAGGACAACGAGCGGTTTCGGCAACGATTCTTGCCGGACTGGCGCGGGCCGCTCTTCCCCGAAAGACGGCGGGAAGGCCGAGCCAAGCCCTCGTCGAGGGATGTCGCGGCCTTTGAGCTGGAGTTGCTTCAATTGCAGGTGTACAACCTGCACAAGAAGCTGCGCGACGCCACCGCTATGAGACTCGTCGCCCCGGCCAACGGCACCTCGCGCTCGGAAGATCCGTAGGCCGCCGCAGATTGTGAAACCGGCTGCGGAAGAGACTTCGCCCCCTTTGGGCGGCGTGCTGGTGGTGGCCTTGGAGCAAGCGGTGGCCGCGCCGCTCGCCAGTTGCCGGTTGGCGGACGCCGGCGCCCGGGTCATCAAACTCGAGCGCGCCGATGGCGATTTCGCCCGCGCCTTCGACACCGCGGCGAACGGCCAATCGGCCTATTTCGCGTGGCTGAACCGCGGCAAGGAATCCTTGGTCGTGGACATCAAAGCGCCGGAGGACCGCGAGCTGGTGCTGCGCATTCTGGCCCGGGCGGACGTGTTCATCCAGAACTTGGCGAACGGCGCCGCCGAGCGCGCCGGGTTGGGATCAGACGCGCTGCGCCGCCGCTTTCCGCGTCTTGTCACCTGCGACATATCGGGCTACGGCCAATCCGGCCCGTACGCGGACATGAAAGCCTACGACCTCCTGGTGCAAGCGGAAACCGGCCTCATCTCCATAAACGGCACACCGGGCGAGTACGGGCGCGTGGGCGTTTCCATTTGCGACTACGCCACGGGCATCTCGGCGGCGCTCGGCATCAACGAGGCGCTGGCGTCGCGGGCGCGCACGGGTGTTGGCAAAGCGGTGCGCGTCTCTTTGTTCGACGTGCTTGCCGAACTGATGAGCGTGCCGCTCCTGGAGCACGACTACACCGGTGCCGGGCCGGAGCGCATTGGCCTCGCGCATCCCTCCATCGCGCCCTACGGCGGCTTCACCACCGCCGACGGCGCGACGCTGGTGGTCGCCGTGCAAAACGACCGCGAGTGGGTGTCTTTGGCCACTGCTGTGCTGGAACGGCCCGAACTCGCCCACGATCCGCGCTATGCCACGAATCCGGTGCGCATGGCGCACCGCGCCGACGTGGACGGCATGGTGCAGGCGTTCTTCGCCGTGCACACCCGGGCCCAGATCGAACCACTGCTGCGGGCCGCCCGTGTCGCCTACGGCGCGGTGAACGATCTCGCGGGGCTGTCGGCACATCCGCACCTGCGCCGCTGGACGGTGGCGAGCGAGACGGGCCCGGTGGACATGCCGGCCAACCCCAACGCGGAATACGTTCCCGCGGGAGTTCCCGGCCTGCCCAGGGTGGGCGAACATGGCGAACGCATTCGCCGCGAGTTTGGCGCGCCGGCCGCCGGGCTCGATGCCGCACAAGGAGGAAGCTCATGCCGTCGCGGCGCAAACTCATCGCAATGACGGAAGGCGAGATCGCCGCCTTCCTGGACTCGCGCAAGACGCTGATCATCGTCGGCAACGGCCGCAACGGCTATCCGCACGCCATGCCGATGTGGTTCGCGCGGGCAGAGGATGGCAGCCTCTGCTGCACCACGTTCGCCAAGAGCCAAAAGGTGCTGAACTGGAAGCGCGACCCCAAGGCCACCCTGCTCGTGGAGAGCGGCGAGGAGTACGCGGGTCTCAAGGGCGTGATGATCGAGGCGCGTTGCGAGGTTGTTGACGATGGCGACGCGGTGCGCGACACTCTGGTCGCTGTCAATTCCCGCGGGCGGGGCTTGAACGCCGAGCAGAAGGCGCGGCTGCGGGAGTCCGTAGGCGGCGCGGCCAGCAAGCGCGTGGTGTTGAAGTTCACGCCGGAGCGGTATGTGGCGTGGGACCACGCCAAACTCGGCGGACGATATTGACGGCGGGCAACTGAAACATGCGGAGGGTCAAACCAGTGGACATTTCCATCACCTATTGCACTTCCTGAGGCTACAAGCCCAAAGCGGTCAGTTTGGCTGCGAAGATCAAGGATGCGCTTGGCGAAGAGTCGTTTCTCATCGAAGGCGCCGGGGGCATCTTCGACGTGAACGTGGACGGCAAGCTCGTCTACTCGAAGCACGAAACCGGCGATTTCCCGGACGAGCACAAACTGGTCGGCGAGCTCGCCGCGATGTGAACGCCCGGCGCTGTCGCCGACGTGGCGGGCTCGGTGCCACTAGGCGGTGAACGCTGCCGCTTGAACATCGGGCTTTGCCGGGAGTCGCGGGGTCGGAGGAGTAGTCATGGCCAACGTATTCGTCACTTGGGGTGGTTGGAACGGCCACGAGCCGGAGGCTACCGCGGCCATCTGCGCGGACGCGCTGCGCGCCGAAGGCCACAGCGTGACCATGAGCGACAGCCTGGCGCCGCTGGCGGACGACGGTTTCATGGCCGCGCAGGACCTGGTGGTGCCGGTGTGGACGATGGCGAGCATCAGCCGCGAGCAGGAAGCCGGGTTGCTCAAGGCCATTCGCGCCGGCACCGGCTGCGCCGGTTGGCATGGCGGCATGGGCGACGCCTTCCGCAACAATGTCGAGTACCAGTTCATGGTGGGCGGCCAGTTCATCTGCCATCCCGGCGGCATCATCGACTACGAGGTGCGCATCGCCAGCGACGATCCCATCGTCGCGGGTTTGGCGGACTTTCGGATGCGTTCCGAGCAGTACTTCATGCATGTGGACCCGTCCAACGAGGTGCTCGCCACAACCACCTTCAGCGGCGAGCACTGGGGCATAGACTGGGTGAAGGGCGTGACGATGCCGGTTGCTTGGAAGAAGCGGTACGGCGCCGGCAAGGTGTTCTACAGCGCCCTCGGCCATGTGGCGGCGGACTTCAACGTACCCGAGGCGAAGGAGCTCATGCGCCGGGGTTGTTTGTGGGCCATGCGCTGACGGCCGGTTGAGTGATGGCCCGGCGTCGTCATGGCCGGGCCCTTCGCTTTGCGTGTATTTCGAGGGCGCGAACCATGTGCGTTCGGAATGATGGGATGCCGAAGCTCACCATGCCGTCGTTGGTGAACGTCAAGACGCCATGCGCAATCGCCGCATTGACGACGGTTCGGCCTTCTCCGTTTAGCGCATCGACCGCAGCGACAGCTTCGTCCTCGCCGATGGCGTCCTGATCCAGCTCCAGCATCTTGGCGATCACGGGCAGCATCGCCGGCGTCTTGTGCGGGATCACCTCCAGTCGAGAGTTGTAGTAGTCGGTTCTCGCGCGATCGCCCCACGCCAATGCCTCCGCCAATGGCGGCCCATCGGCCAAATCGCCGTAACGGGCAATCGCGTCAAGCGCGCCGGCGAGATAGCCGTGAACATGCTGTGGGAAGCCGTGCGAAGCCTCGGCCAGCTTAACGACGCACGATTCAGGCACTTCGTGCCCCAACGCTTGCAGGTTGCCAGCTACGGCTTCCACCGCCTCGGTGGTGCTCAATGCGCCCAAGCGGAAAGTCTCGGCCACCCGTGAAATGCCGCGGTTGTCGTCGAGTTTTGCGAGGACATTCGGCAAGTGTTGCAAACCGGCGCCAATGGTCAGTAGGGGACATCCATGCGTCCCCTCATGCAGCACCCGCAACGAGGCGACGCCTTCCGCATCCGCGGTTTGGAGTTCGTCAACGGTCAGCACCAGCACTTTGTCCCGCCGTCCGTGCCAAGCCTTCCACAGGCCCTTGTCCTTGGAATCCTTGAGCATCGACTCCAAATTGGGGACGTGGCGAGGGGTGTCGAACGTGGTGCCCACCGACACCTTTGCGACATCGGCGCCAATGCCTATGCTGCGGCCGGCCTTGCGCGCCGCAATGTCGGCGATGGATCGGCCTTTCCTTTCGTGCCCTAGCGCTTTCGCGATCTCCATGATCAAATCGACGGGCCGGCTCAACGTGATCGTGCCGACAGCCAGGTGCAGGACATTGCCACCCTTGCGCGAGACGGCATCCGCGGCGAACTTGGCGCACAACTGCGTTTTCCCCACGCCGGGCACGCCAACGATCAACGACAGCCCTGCTGACGGATCGCCCGTTTCGCACAGCCAGTCGAGCCGGCTGTTCAAGGCCGCGAGTTCAGTGCGCCTTCCTGCGAAGTACGGGGGCGCGTCGCGTGCCGTGCCGAGTCGCGGGGGGTGTCGTTTGGCCTTCATGCGCCGAGCGGCCTGTTGTACCGTTCGCCGCGATCATACAGCGAGAGGGCGCGGGGCCTCGGTTGCCTCGGTTCAACGGCCTGTCAGCGCAAAACCCTAATGTCCCCTTCGTGCAAAGTAGAGATGTCCCCTTTGGAACTTGGAGTGTCGCCTTTTCGCGGTTGCGTGGAGGCGGGATTTGGGGCTGGAAGGGACGATGACGGTGAAGGAAGCGGATCGGGCGGCGTTGATCGCGGCGGTGGTGGAAAAGCGCGTGAAGCAGCGCGAGGCGGCGGATCGTCTGGGGCTGAGCGTGAGGCAGGTGAAGCGTCTGGCGAGACGGTGCCGGGAACAAGGGGCGGCCGGGATGGCGTCGGCGCGCCGCGGCGCGCCGTCGAACAGGGCGTTCGGTGCGGAGGTTCGGCTGGAGGCGGCGGTGACGGTGTGCAAGGGCTTCGACGGCGCGGCGTCGGTGCTTCTCAAGGGGCGCAAGCTGGCGTTCCGGGTGCTGGCGGAGGGCGAGGCGGCGGTTCCGGTGGAGGACGAGAAGGGCGTGGGGAGCCGGGTCGACGCGGCGAAGGCGGAGCAGGCGGCGAGGCCGGACTGGAAGCCGGCGCCGGACCATCCGTGGCGCCGGCCGTTCAAGCCCGCCGCGGCGGAGCGCGCCGCGGCATGAGGTCGCGCCGGGCCGGGATGGCGCGTCCGGACCGGCGCCGCGTTTTCCACCGTCTTTCCACCGCCGCTTTTGCGATGAAGGGGGATCGCGCCCGTGGAAAGACCGTGGAAAAACGCTACTCGGCTCGCCCGGGCGCCTCGTTGCCGCCGGCAGGATCCCGGGCCTTCGGCAAAGGGGACATTTCTACTTTGCACAAAAGGGGACATTTCTACTTTGCGTTGACACACCTCGGTTCAACGGCCTTTACGAACAACCCGCGACGGGGCAAAATGCTCATCAAGCAAGGGCGGCCAGCACGAACGCGAATCCAGACATGAACCCGGCAATTGCGCGCAACGAGATCGAACCGTTGCTGAACGCGCTGATTCGGCAACTCGCGGACCAGGGCCGAGCCACGGAACGGGCCATCTACCTGCGGATTCGCAAAAACCTTAGAGCCGCGAGCAGCCCGCACGAGCTGGCCCGCCCTTTCCACGACCTCTCCACGATGGCCACGGTGCGGCGCCGCCGCGCCTCGCCCAGCGGCGACGCGAACATCCTCTTGGCCCGCATCTTGGAGAAGGCCGAGCAGCTGGCTGCGGAAACGGCGGAGGCGCCCACCATCCATTGATCCGCAGCTCGGCGCGCGGCGGGCGTTCCGCCAGCGGCCCCGCTCCCGATAGCCAACACATCTCCTAACCAGCGCTATGAACGCCACCGACATTAACGCCACCGACATTGAAGCCACCGCCCCCAAGCACCTGCGCGGCAAGTACGCCATCGTTGGTGTGGGCGAGACGGGCTACACGCGCGGTTCAGGTGCTACCACCCGTGCGCTTGGCACCACCGCCGTGCGCAACGCCATCGCGGACGCCGGCCTGACCATCGCGGACATCGACGGCATGCTCTCCTACAACGGCAACGATTCGGTGCCGTCCACCGCTATCGCCGGCGATCTCGGCATTCGCTTGAACTTCTACATGGATTGTCACGGCGGCGGTTCCTCCACGGAAGCGCTCGTCGGCATGGCCACCGGCGTCATTGAAGCTGGGCTGTGCAAGACCGTGGCGATCTTTCGCTCCATGAACGGCTACTCGCAAGTTCGCGTCGGCGGCACCGGGCGCAGCACCGGGCGTTCGGCGCTCTCCGGCGACGCATTGTTCGGGCGCGCCTTCGGCCAAGCGAGCGCCGCGCAGAGTTTCGCCCCAGCCTTCATGCGGCACATGTACGAGTACGGCACCACGCCGGCGCAAGTGGCGCATGTGAAAGCGATCCACTCGGAACACGCCTCCAACAACCCCAAGGCCTACTACAAGCAGCGCGTGACGGTGGAGGACGTGCTCGCCAGCCGCATGATCTGCAAGCCGCTGCACCTGCTCGATTGCTGCGTGGAAACGGACAACGGCAACTGCGTCATCGTCACTTCGCTGGATCGCGCCAAGGACTGCCGTCATGTCCCCGCCGTCATCCTGGGCGTCGTTGGGCGCTGCTCCAAGCCCAGACTGGACAGCTACTACCAAGCCGGCCCCATCACCACCGCCGCCGGCGCATACGCCAAGGACATCCTGTGGGCGAACTCCGGTGTTGGCCCCGAGGACATCCAAGTTACCGGCGCGTACGACGCCTTCACGTTCACGACGATGCTGCAACTGGAAGATTACGGCTTTTGCAAGAAGGGCGAAGGCGGCGACTACGTGAGTTCCGGCGTCATGCGCCTCGGCAATGCCCGTCCCAACAACACCAGCGGCGGTCACTTGTGCGAGGGCTACACCCACGGCATCGCTATGGTGATCGAGAACATCCGCCAGCTGCGCCAGGACGTGGACGACAGCTGCCCCATCGGCGCGAACGGCAGGCGCCAGCACACCTTCGACTACTCCGAGGGAGGTTGCCGGCAGGTGCGGAACGCCGAGTTGACAGCGAACTTGGGCTGGGCCACCCCGACGACGGGCAGCGCCTTGGTGATGGCGCGAGGCGTGTGAAACGATGGCGCTGATCGGCGAACACCTCGGCATGGCGGTCGCCATCGACGATTTGGACACGCCCAATCGGGAGTTCTACACCCGCTGCGGCAGCGGCATGCTGCACCTGCAAGCCTGCACCGCTTGCGAGTTGCTGCGCTATCCCACCACAACCGCCTGCCCGTGGTGCTCGGCCCCGGGGTACGAATGGCGCCCGCTGTCCGGCAAAGGCGCCATCTATTCGTACTGCGAGGTCCACCACCCCATCCAGCCGGTGTTCCGGGCCCACCTGCCGTACCAGATCCTGCTGGTGCAGCTGGACGAGCAGATCGGTGCGCCGAACGAACACGACGGCCTGCGCGTCACCGGCAATTTGGTGACGCCGGATGGCGAGTTGGCACCGGAAGCGTTGGTGCGCTCCGTCGGCATCGGCACCCGCGTGCGCTTGGTGCCCAAGGACATCGGCGGCGGCATGGCGCTGCCGCAGTGGGCGGTGGACGAAACGGCGGAACAAGCGAAGCCTTGGCGGTATCCGCAGGAGTAGCAACCGCGAAGCCGCCACCACTGTGCGAAAAACGCTGTCAGCGCCGGCTTGGATCGTGCTCGGAGTATGTGCGGATGCCGGTGGGCAGGTCGGAAAGACCGCGCTGGGGTGTTGGTTTGCGCCCGCTGAGGGCGAGCACGCTCGGAGTGCGGGCTGCGGGGTTGTAGTCCGGCACTTCGACGATGTGCAACCAGCGTTGGGATAGCGTGCCCCGGCCTTCGTCGCGAGTTGCCGACGGGCGTCTGCCAGCACTCGCACCGCGCGGTCGGCGTGGCCCGGGTGATGGCGCGCTTGGAAGGCGGCGACGCCTTGCCAGTTCTCGGTGACGGTGGCGTAGCGGGCGGTATGCACGGTGGCCGAGAGCGGCACCGGCGTGGCCGAGCGGTACTCGAAAAACCGGCGGCCGTTTTCCTTCCACTCCCCGGTCGAGGCGCCAGGGCCGATGGCGGTTTGGGCCAAACTGGTGCCAGCGCGGATGGTGAGCGGGATGGGCGTTGTGGCATTGCCGTGGGGGCCGTCGGCGAAGCGGGGAACGAGGGTCGCGAGGCGGATGGCGGCGCCGTTGGCCAACGCCGTTGGCCAACACGGTACCCGGGCCGTCCACGTCATGTCGAACGCGATCTTCAGCGTCTCGTCCGGTTCCAAGGGACGGTTCAGGCGCTAGCTGCGGCCGGTTTGGGTTTCACTGACGAGCTCGCCGGTCAGCGCGAGCCGCGCGAAGGTATCCGCTCGTCGTGGCGGTTGGCGACGACCCCCGCGACGCCATGGCCCCGGCGGCGGCTAGGCAAACGCCGATCCAAGGCCGGCCGCAGGCCACGCGGGCGCAAGCGAGCAAGGCCGCGAATTGCAGCGTTGGCCAGCCGAGATTGAAGTAGACCCCGTGCAGATAGAGCGCCGGTTCCACTGGCACATCGCCGCGGACGTATTGATAGCCGACGGCGGCGAAGCCGGCCAGCGTCAGGCCGCCCAATCCGGCCAGCCCCAAGGCCGCGGCGGCTTGGCTGGGCGGCGTGCCCTTGGAATGACGCTCGCGGCGGCCCAGACGATCATCGCCCAGCAAAGCGGCGCGAAGTTGGCGTGGACGGCTTCGAGCGTAGTGCGCGTGGTGGGCGCCTCGGCAAGTCCTAGAGCGAGGCCGCCGAGGAGATTGCAGATGCCCAAGGCGAGCAGCGCCAAACAAGCCGGTCGGAAGACTATCCACCGGGCGGTCTTCGACACGTCGGCCCACCCGTTTCGATTGCCCCGGCCAGCGCATCCCCGGTTAAAATGCGCGTCAAGAAAGCGGCGTATCGCGCCAAGCGGATGCCGCGTCCGAGCCCCGTGCTCAATCGCCCGCTGACGAGCCGGCCAGTCGGCGCCAGCGAACCGCGAGTTCGGGGCCGCAACGAGGAACGGGTTTGAGGAGGCAAGAGCCATGAACCGTAGACAACTCCTGCGCCGGGCCGCGGCGACCATCCCGGTGCTCACGCTCGGCGGCCACCGGGCTTGGGCGGCCGAGGCGGATTCACTGGAACTCATCTCGGAAGACCACGCCACGGCGAAAGCGCTTGGATACGTTCACGACGCCGCCGCCAGCCCCAAGCGCGTCACGGACGAGCAGAAGACGCAATTCTGCGACAACTGCATCCACTATGTGGCGAAAGCGCCGGCCGGCCCGGAACCGGAAGACGGTCGCGGCACCTGCGCCTTGCTGCCCAACTATCTGGTGACAGCCAAGGGCTGGTGTACCGTGTGGGTGGTCAAGCCGCCAGCTTAGCGCTTTTCACCCGGAAGTAGAGTGGCGGCGTTTGCCGCTCGCCTATGTGCCGATGGCCGGGGGGTTCCCGGTCAGTGGACGACGGGCTTCGCCACGGCGTAGGGATCCTCGCCGAAATACTCGATTCTCGTGAGCCACGTGTAGTCGGATTCCATCCACATCAAGCCCACCAACACGAGCAGCGCCCCCGGCGGCAGCAGCAGGGCGTAGATGAGGGCCCAGCGTTCGTACTTCAGATGCATGAAGATCGCCACGATGTAGCCCGCCTTCACGAACATGAAAAGCAGGATGAGACCCCAGCGCATAAGGCCGTCTTGCAGGAAGTCCGTGGCGTAGGAGAGCCCGCTCACGATGAACAGCCCGACCCACACCGCAAAATAGATGGAGAGCGGATGTTGTTGACCGACCTCGGACGACACGGTTTACCTCTTGCGCCTGTGTTGCGGAATCATGGCCTGCGCCGCCGTCACCACAGGTAGAAAAACGCGAAGATGAACACCCACACCAAATCCACGAAGTGCCAGTAGAGGCCGACGATCTCGATGATCTCGTAGTTGGTGTGGTCGTATTTTCCCTTGTGGACGCGGTGCGCGATGATGAGCAGATACGCGACGCCAGCGGAAACATGCAAGCCGTGAAAGCCCGTGATCATGAAGAAGCAGGCGCCGAACTGCTCGGCGCCCCAGTTGTTCTTGAAAGGTCTCACGCCTTCGCTGATGAGCTTGTACCACTCGAACGCCTGCATGCTCACGAACACGAAACCGAAGAACGCGGTGGCCAGGATGAGCCGCACCGCCTTTTTCTTGTCCCGCCGGTAGCCGTAGTTCACCGCCATCGCCATGGTGCCGCTGGAGGTGATGAGGTCGAACGTCATGATGGCGATGAGCAGCAGCGGCACCGACTGGCCCAAAACCGTCAGCGAGAACACCTCGCTCGCGTTCGGCCAAGGTTCGGCGGTGGTGGTGCGCACCGTCATGTATGCGGTGAGGAAGCACGAGAAGATGAACGTGTCCGAAAGGAGGAAGATCCACATCATGGCCTTCCCCCAGGGCACGCCCTTGAAGGTGGTGACGTCCGAGCCCCAATCTCGGATTATGGTTGCGTGACCAGCCGCTGACGCCATCGTTCGTGCTACGACACTCTAAAGGGGTGAAAACAACCGTACCGTTTAGGACGCCACGGCACCCTTTTCTTGGGGCTTGCCGTCCGCCCCCTCCCGTGGAACATCCTGGGGGATGAAGTCCTGCTCGGCGCCGGGCACGCTGAAGTCGTAAGCCCAGCGATGCACGGTGGGCAGCTTGTCGCCCCAGTTGCCGTGAACCGGCGGGGTCTGGGGCGTGCGCCACTCCAACGAGGTGGCTTCCCACGGGTTGTCGCCGGCCGGCTTGCCGCGGAAGTAGCTCACCACTAGGTTGGCGATGAACAAGAACTGCGCGGCGCCGACGATGAAAGCAGCCACGGAGATGCCTTTATCCAAGAATTGCGCGCTTTCCGGGTAGAAGGCGGACGTGGTGCCGTGATCGTAGTAGCGGCGCGGCACGCCGACGAAGCCGAGGTAGTGCATGGGGAAGTAGATGGCGTAGGTGCCGAGGAACGTGAACCAGAAGTGCAAGCGGCCGAGCGTGTCGTTCAGCATCCGCCCGGTGATCTTCGGATACCAGTGGTAGATGCCGCCGAAGATGACGAGAATCGGCGCGACACCCATCACCATGTGGAAGTGCGCCACCACGAAGTAGGTGTCTGAAAGCGGCACATCGACGATGACGTTGCCGAGGAATAGCCCGGTCAAACCGCCCACCACAAAGGTGATCACGAAGGCGATGGCGAACAGCATCGGCACCGTGAAACGGATGTTCGCCCGCCAGAGCGTGAGCGTCCAGTTGTACACCTTGATAGCCGTGGGCACGGCGATGACCAGCGTGGTGGTGGCGAAGAAGAAACCGAAGTAGGGGTGCATCCCCGCCACATACATGTGGTGCGCCCAGACGATGAAGGAGAGCACGCCGATGGCGACGATGGCCCACACCATCAGGCGATAGCCGAAGATGTTCTTGCGGGCGTGAACGGAGATGAGGTCCGACACCACGCCGAAGGCCGGCAGCGCGACGATGTACACCTCCGGGTGGCCGAAGAACCAGAACAGGTGCTGGAAGAGCAACGGGCTGCCGCCTTCGTAGGCATCCGTCCCCTCGATCATGCCGCCGGCCATGCCGCCTTCCAACGCGGAGCTGATGGCGGGCATGAAGAAGCTGGTGCCGACGAAGTTGTCCAGCAGCATCATCACCGCGCTCACGAACAGTGCCGGAAACGCCAAGAGGCCAAGCACCGTTGCCGCGAAAATGCCCCAGATGGAAAGCGGCATGCGCATGAGCGTCATCCCCCGGGTGCGGGCCTGCAGGATGGTGGTGACGTAATTGAGCCCGCCCATCGTGAAGGCGACGATGAACACCGCCAGCGACAGCAGCATGGAGGCGATGCCCCAGTCCGCGCCCGGCGTGCCCGTGAGGATGGCCTGCGGCGGGTAGAGCGTCCACCCGGCGCCGGTGACGCCTCCGGGCACGAAGTAGCCGGCCAGCAGAATGATCACGGACAGCAGGTAGACGTGGTAGCTGATCATGTTCACGAACGGGAACACCATGTCCCGCGCGCCGAGCATGAGGGGGACGAGGTAGTTGCCGAAGCTGCCGAGCAGGAACGCCGTCAAGAGGTAGATCACCATGATCATGCCGTGCATGGTGAAGGACTGGTAGTACAGGGCCGGTTCGATGCCGAAGACGCCCGGCCAGCCGATCTGCAAGCGCATGATCCACGAGAGCACCAGCGCCAAGAGGCCAACGGCCATCGCGGTGATGCCGTACTGGACGGCGATCACTTTGTGATCCTGGCTGTACCAGTACTTGGTTACCCACGAGTGCGGATCGTGGAGGGGCATCGCCTCCTGATAGGGTATTTCCGCTTGTGCCATCGCTTGTCTACCTTGCTTGGCTGCCCGTGCGCGCGCCAGCGTCTTTCGCTGTCTGGCAACCGTTCCCTACCAGACAGCCGGCATTGTACGTCAACGTCGCGCCAACCGTCACGGTGCCGCGTCCTCCCGCAGGAAGGCGATGAGCGCTTCCAGATCGTCATCCGAAACCACGTCCGCCCCGTAGGTGATCATCGTTCCCGGCGCGAACCCCTCCACCACCTTGGCGTTCGGCTCGCGCACGGATTCGATCACGTACGCTTCGTCCACCATCACCTTGGAGCCGTCGGCCAGTGTTTGCTCGCCGCCCCACAGCCCCTGCCAAGTTGGGCCGACAACCTTGGTGCCGTCCAGCGTGTGGCAGGCGAGGCAACCGCTAGACTCCGCCACTTGGCGTCCCCGCTGCGCCAAGGCGGTGTAGACCTTGCGCGTCACGCCATCGCGCATCTCCGCCCAAGTGGGCTGGTTGGCGAACCAAGCGGCGAAATCCTCTTCGGTGTCCACATGCACCCAACCGCGCATGGTGTGGTGGCTCATGCCGCAGAGCTCGGCGCAGATGATCTGGTATTGGCCGATCTTCGTGGGCGTGAACCAGAAGTAGGTGACCATCCCGGGCACGCTGTCCATCTTGGCGCGAAACTCCGGCACGAAGAAATCGTGCAGCACGTCCCGGGAGCGCAGCAGCACCTTGAAGGGCTGGCCGATGGGCAGATGGACTTCGGCGCTGTTCACCAGCACGTCGTCCTCGCCGGCCGGATCGTCTTCCCTCATGCCAAAGGGGTTGTCCAAGGACAGGTTCGCCACGTCCACGGTGCCGAGCACGCCGTCCGCACCCGGAAAGCGGAACTTCCACGTCCACTGCTGGGACAACACCTCGAACTCCAAGGCTTCGTCCGGCGGGTTCACGTAGTCGTCCCAAACGATGAGACCCGGCGCCAACATCGCCACCACGCCGATGGTGGTGATCACGGTGAGCCACCATTCCAAGCGAGCGTTCTCGGGCTGGTAGTCCGCCCTCGCGCCCTCGCGGTGGCGGTACTTCCATGTGCAGTAGGCCATGAACACGCCGATGGCCACGAACACCGCGCCGCACACCCAGAAGGTGATGAGCACAGTGGTGTCGATTCCGCCCCAGTTCGACGCGATTTCCGAGAACCACCACGGGCTCCAGAACGTGAAGACCACCGAACCGACCACGATGATCAAAAGAAAGATCGCTACCGCCATATGCCCTCAATTCGCTTGTCCGCGCACCTCGGCGGGGCGAAAGGCCGCGCCCGCCGCGCCTGCCCGCACTCGTTGGGCGTGTCCGCCGCGCACACTCCTCCCGCTACTGCCAACGAGAGGAGCTTCGAGCGGCATTCTGCGTCAAAGCGCGACGATGTTCAAGGATGTTGAGGCGGCGGTCCAGGGCTATTTCACGCTAGCTCCAAGGTGTTGACGGCGGAAGTCGCTTTGAAAGAGCTGGCTATTTGCCGGCGTTTGCCCTATAAAGGGGCGATGGAGGCGGCGTTCGACAGGGCGGAAGTGTCGTTGCGGGAGGTGGAGGTGCGTCCGGCGCGGGCGGACGAGCGGCGCCGGTGGGACGCGCTGATGGCGGCGCACCACTATCTGGGGTTCCGGCAGTTCGCGGGACGCGGGCTGCGGCACGTGGCGGTGTGGCGGGGGCATTGGCTGGCGCTGGTGGGCTGGCAGTCGGGCGCCTTCAAGTGCGCGCCGCGGGACCGCTGGCTGGGCTGGCACCGCTCGGTGCAGTTCCGGCGGTTGCACCTGATCGGCAACAACACGCGGTTCCTGATTCTGCCCGAGGCGCTGGGGATGAGGAACCTGGCCTCGCGGACGCTGGGGCTGAGCCTGCGGCGGCTGAGCGCGGACTGGCGGGCGGCGCACGGCCACGCGCTGGAGTTGGCGGAGACGTTCGTGGATCCGTTGCGGTACTGGGGCGGCTGCTACGACGCCTCGAACTGGACGCGGCTGGGGAGCACGCGGGGCTTCGCGCGGCACAACGGCGCGTACACGGATCCGCACTCGACGCCGAAGGTGATGTTCGTCCGTCCGCTGCGGCGGGACGCGGCGGCGCGGCTGGCGGATCCGGTCGACCGCGCGGAGTGGTCGTGCCGGGCGACGCCGGTGCGCTACGCGGGAACGGAACTGGCCTCGCTGCGCGACCTGTTCGCGGCGATGCCCGACTGCCGGCGCGGCCAGGGGCGCAAGCACGGCTTGGCGACGGTGCTGTCGATCTGCGCACTCGCCCGGCTCGCCGGGCAGCTCGGGCCGGTGGCGACGGAACGGTTCGCGCGCGGCCTCGACCAGCGCGAACTGCGCGTTCTGGGGGCGTGGCGCGACGCCGACGGGCGCTGGACGGCGCCGTCGGACTCGACCTTCTGCCGGGTGCTCGCGGACACCGACCCGGACGCCCTGGCCGACGTGCTGCGCCAGTGGGCGGCGCCGCGCTTCGCGGAGTCGTCCGACCTGCCCGCCCTCGCCGCCGACGGCAAGCGCATCCGCGGCGCCAACCGCCACGCCGCCGACGGCGCCCGCTTCGAGACCGCCACGCTGGTCACGCACGGCGGGCGCCCGCTGGCGAGCCGCTGCTGCCGCGACGAGGGCGGCGAGACGGCCGCGGTGCGGGCGCTGCTCGACGACGTCGACCTGCGCGGCTGCGTGCTCACCCTCGACGCCCTGCACGCCTGCGCCGACACCGAGCGCGCCATCGTCGACATCCACGGGGCAGACTACATGTTCGACGTCAAGGCCAACTGTCCCGACACCTTCGCGCTGCTCGAGACCGTCGACTGGGACGCGCCGGCCGTCCGCCGCCACGCCGACGGCCCGGCCAAGGGGCACGGCCGCGTCGAGACGCGGAGCATCGCCGCGCGCGACCTCCTGCCGGGCGCGCTCGCCTCCTTCGCGCACGCCCGCCAGGCGTTCCGCGTGATCCGCGAGCGGACCGTCGTCAAGACCGGCGCCACCTCCACCGAGACCGCCTACGGCATCACGTCCGTGGACGCCGGGCGCGCCGGCCCCGACCGCCTGCTGGCCTGGAACCGCGGCCACTGGCAGGTCGAGAACGGCAACCACCACCGCCGCGACGCCACCCTCGGCGAGGACGCCAGCCGCATCCGCGCCCGCCACGGGCCCTCCAACAACGCCACTCTCAACAACATCGCGCTCGCCGTCGTCTTCCACCGCGGCTTCCGCCACGTGCCCGAGGCGAACCTCCACTTCATGATGCGGCGCCGCGACGCCCTCGACGCCATCCTCGATCCCGACTGAGCGCCTTCGGCGCCCGCAATCCGCCCAACCCGCCGCCGCGCGGCGCGGCGCCGTGCCCGGCCGGCCGCCCGGCTTGGCCGAACAGCGCGCCGACGGCCCGCGCAAGACGCCGAACCCGAACAAAGCCGTCGCCCGCGCTTCCGTCGCCGGCTTGCCTCCGCCTCCCGCCGCCGCCGCGCCCGCCTCCCTCCGCCGCCGCGCGTCCCCCCGAGCGCAACGATCGCTAGCATGAAATCACCCTGGGCGGCGGTCAGGGCCATCCCGAAGTCAGCGCTTGACGGTTTGTTCGGCACGGGCGGGTTGCCTGGATGGGGATTCGATTGCTTGGAGTCCGACAGGAGAGCGGTTTTCGGAGTCGCCAGGGCCTTGTTTTCCGCGGCTGGCGGCGAGGTTTCCGCGGCTGGCCGCGGGGCGGCCCGGCGCGCGCGGCCGTTTGTTTCGGCGGGGTCGGGTCAGAAGACCGGGGCGAGCACTTCGCGCACGGCGTCGGCCTGCCTGGCGGCGTAGTGGCGGTGCGCCTGGGGCTGGTGTTGGAAACGCCCGCGCATGCGGACGATCGAGATGGCGGTGTTGGAGAGGCAGGCGAGGTTGCGGGGCAGCTTGCCGGCGCGGATGCGGGAGCGGTCCTCGTCGAAGGAGAAGTCGCGGACGTAATGGACGCGGTTCTCGATCTCCCAGTGTCCGCGGTTGAGGGCGAGGATCTCCGAAGCGCCGGCGCGCTGCGGGGGGAGCGAGGTCAGGCCGTGGACGGTCTCTTCGGAGGTCTTGCCGGACTTGAGGACGGTGCGGCGGCGCACGATGCGGAACGCCTGGCGGCGTCCGGGCAGCGCGGCGACGTCGTCGGGCACGCCGTCGAGGGGCGCGACGGCGCAGACGCGTTCCTCCAGCCGCCCGTGGCCCTTGTCGACGGCGCGGCGGGACGGCGCGCCGTCCCAGTCGAGGATGCGGATGTCGTCGAGCAGCGTCGGGTGGTTGTCCTTGATCGGCACGACGTAGTCCCCGCCGCCGTCGACGATCAGCCGGGCGGTGTTCGGGCAGCCGTGCAGCGCGTCGAGGGTCACGACGCGGTCGGCCACGCCGATCTCGCGCAGCAGCCGGCGGGCGCCCTCGATCTCGCCGCCGGCGCTGTCGGAGGCGACCTGGCCGCGCACCACGCCGCTGCCGTGCTCGACCGCGGCGACGAACATGCGGTCCGGGTCGGGGCCGCCGGGACGGTTGAGCGGCGCCGACTTGCCGTCGACCGCGAGCGCGCCGCCGGCGGGCCGTCCGGCGGCGGCGAAGCGCCGCGCCGCGTCGTCCAGGGCGTCGGGGTCGAGTTCCGACAGCACGCGGTGGACGCAGGACTTCGACGGCGCCACGAGCCGCCCGGTCGTCGGGCTGCGGAACGCCCGAACCGCGGCCAGCTGGCGCTGCGTCAACCGGGCGGCGAACTCGGCGATCGCCGTCGGCCCCTGCGCCCCGGCCAGCTTCGCGGCCGCGGACAACGCCAGCACCGTCGCCAGCGAATGCCGCCGGCCGCGCCGCCGGCGGCACTCCGGCACTTGGCGCAGAAAGTCCCACAGGCTGCGCAGCCGCGCGTCGGACGGCGGCTCGGGCGGCGGCGCCGCCGGCAGCTGCGCCGGCTCGTCCAGCCCGCGCAGCGCCTCCCGCGCGCCGGGCGCCAGCTCCCGCGCGAACACCTGCTTCGGCCGGCCGTGCGCCACCCACTCGCCGTGCGACCTCGCGTAGCCCCGCGTCCCGCCCAGCTCCGTCCAGTTCGACGCCCGGTAGCACGTCCCCTCGAAACGCGACGGATCCACGAACGTCTCCGCCAGCAGCGCCGGATGCCCCAGCGCCGCCTCCATGTCCGACGACAGCCGCCGCAGCGACAGCGACAGCGTCCGCGACGCCAGGTTCCACGTCCTCGCGCCCGGCAGGATCAGGAAACGCGTGTTGTTCGCCACCAGCCGCAGACGCCGGAACTGCTGCTCCGGCGTCCAGCCGATCCAGGCGTCGCGCGCCTTCACCTTGAACGCCCCGGACTGCCAGCCGATCAGCGCCAGCCAGCGTCCGTCCGCCGTCTCCGCGACATGCCGGACCCCGCCGCCGAACAGACATCGAAACCCCAGATAGTGGTGACTCTCCATCAGACGGTCCCATTCCGCCCGCTCCGCGCCGCCCGCCACCGGACGCACCGACACTTCCGACAGCACCACCCCGCCCGTGCTTGACCTCGCCACGACTCTCGCCCACAGCCACGATGCGCCCATCCTGACCCGTCCGGCGGCGAATGTCCAGTACGTCCTGCTTCCCCTGCCGCCTCAACGACTTGGCGCTAACTCCGGGATGGCCCTGAGGCGGCGGTTCAGGGTGATTTCATGCTAGCGATCGTTGCGCTCGGGGGGACGCGCGGCGGCGGAGGGAGGCGGGCGCGGCGGCGGCGGGAGGCGGAGGCAAGCCGGCGACGGAAGCGCGGGCGACGGCTTTGTTCGGGTTCGGCGTCTTGCGCGGGCCGTCGGCGCGCTGTTCGGCCAAGCCGGGCGGCCGGCCGGGCGCGGCGCCGCGCCGCGCGGCGGCGGGTTGGGCGGATTGCGGGCGCCGAAGGCGCTCAGTCGGGATCGAGGATGGCGTCGAGGGCGTCGCGGCGCCGCATCATGAAGTGGAGGTTCGCCTCGGGCACGTGGCGGAAGCCGCGGTGGAAGACGACGGCGAGCGCGATGTTGTTGAGAGTGGCGTTGTCGGGGGCCCGTGGCGGGCGCGGATGCGGCTGGCGTCCTCGCCGAGGGTGGCGTCGCGGCGGTGGTGGTTGCCGTTCCCGCCTGCCAGTGGCCGCGGTTCCAGGCCAGCAGGCGGTCGGGGCCGGCGCGCCCGGCGTCCACGGACGTGATGCCGTAGGCGGTCTCGGTGGAGGTGGCGCCGGTCTTGACGACGGTCCGCTCGCGGATCACGCGGAACGCCTGGCGGGCGTGCGCGAAGGAGGCGAGCGCGCCCGGCAGGAGGTCGCGCGCGGCGATGCTCCGCGTCTCGACGCGGCCGTGCCCCTTGGCCGGGCCGTCGGCGTGGCGGCGGACGGCCGGCGCGTCCCAGTCGATGGTCTCGAGCAGCGCGAAGGTCTCGGGACAGTTGGCCTTGACGTCGAACATGTAGTCTGCCCCGTGGATGTCGACGATGGCGCGCCCGGTGTCGGCGCAGGCGTGCAGGGCGTCGAGGGTGAGCACGCAGCCGCGCAGGTCGACGTCGTCGAGCAGCGCCCGCACCGCGGCCGTCTCGCCGCCCTCGTCGCGGCAGCAGCGGCTCGCCAGCGGGCGCCCGCCGTGCGTGACCAGCGTGGCGGTCTCGAAGCGGGCGCCGTCGGCGGCGTGGCGGTTGGCGCCGCGGATGCGCTTGCCGTCGGCGGCGAGGGCGGGCAGGTCGGACGACTCCGCGAAGCGCGGCGCCGCCCACTGGCGCAGCACGTCGGCCAGGGCGTCCGGGTCGGTGTCCGCGAGCACCCGGCAGAAGGTCGAGTCCGATGGCGCCGTCCAGCGCCCGTCGGCGTCGCGCCACGCCCCCAGAATGCGCAGTTCGCGCTGGTCGAGGCCGCGCGCGAACCGTTCCGTCGCCACCGGCCCGAGCTGCCCGGCGAGCCGGGCGAGGGCGCAGATCGACAGCACCGTCGCCAAGCCGTGCTTGCGCCCCTGGCCGCGCCGGCAGTCGGGCATCGCCGCGAACAGGTCGCGCAGCGAGGCCGGTTCCGTTCCCGCGTAGCGCACCGGCGTCGCCCGGCACGACCACTCCGCGCGGTCGACCGGATCCGCCAGCCGCGCCGCCGCGTCCCGCCGCAGCGGACGGACGAACATCACCTTCGGCGTCGAGTGCGGATCCGTGTACGCGCCGTTGTGCCGCGCGAAGCCCCGCGTGCTCCCCAGCCGCGTCCAGTTCGAGGCGTCGTAGCAGCCGCCCCAGTACCGCAACGGATCCACGAACGTCTCCGCCAGCTCCAGCGCGTGGCCGTGCGCCGCCCGCCAGTCCGCGCTCAGCCGCCGCAGGCTCAGCCCCAGCGTCCGCGAGGCCAGGTTCCTCATCCCCAGCGCCTCGGGCAGAATCAGGAACCGCGTGTTGTTGCCGATCAGGTGCAACCGCCGGAATTGCACCGAGCGGTGCCAGCCCAGCCAGCGGTCCCGCGGCGCGCACTTGAAGGCGCCCGACTGCCAGCCCACCAGCGCCAGCCAATGCCCCCGCCACACCGCCACGTGCCGCAGCCCGCGCCCCGCGAACTGCCGGAACCCCAGATAGTGGTGCGCCGCCATCAGCGCGTCCCACCGGCGCCGCTCGTCCGCCCGCGCCGGACGCACCTCCACCTCCCGCAACGACACTTCCGCCCTGTCGAACGCCGCCTCCATCCCCCCTTTATAGGGCAAACGCCGGCAAATAGCCAGCTCTTTCAAAGCGACTTCCGCCGTCAACACCTTGGAGCTAGCGTGAAATAGCCCTGGGCGGCGGTTCGGGTACGGCGGCAGCGCGGGGCGTCAGCGCCGACGGCGAATGGATCCGGCGGCAATGCTTGGCATCACGCCTTCAACAGAAGCACGCCGACTCGGGCAATCTCGCTGAAGTGCGCGTCGAACGTCAACACGGTGGCACCGGCGTGAATGGCTGTCGCTGCGATCCAGATGTCGTTGGTGGGCAGCGGAGTGCCTTTGCGCCTCAACTCGACGAAAATCTCGCCGTAGATGCGGGCGACATGGCTGTCGACATCCAGCGTTTCAACGGCCGCGTGATCGAGGAGCAGCGCGAGCGCCTGCACGTTCCGCTCCATGTGATCGCCCAGCAGGAAGCCAGCCCAGAGTTCACCGCACACCACGTTCGGCAGGCCGATCCAGTCCGCTTGGTCGATGCAATCCACCGCTCGACGGTGGCCTCTTTGGAAGTTGCTGTATGCGGACGTGTCGAGGCAGAGCCGGTTCATCGCCACATGGCCTCGTCGATCTCTCCGAGCGGCGCGACGGCCTGCTCGAACCGCTTGTACTCCGCTTCGCTCCAAGTGCCCGCCAGATCCCGGAGCCCGTTGGAGCGCACCGCCGCGTTTGGCACGCCCAAAGCGTTGCGCAACAGGGCCAACACCGTCCGGTTCAAGGAGCTGCCTCGTCTCCTTCGTTCCTTGTCCAGCGCTTGGGCCAATTCGGCAGGGATGTTGCGAATCGTCATGGTCCTCATGGAACTTACCAATGTGATGTCATGGAGTGCAGTCTATGCAGTCAAGTGAAAGCGGTCAATCCCATCGCATGTCGTGGTAGTGGGCGTGTCTCGCCTTTCGTGTCCCTTTGGTTCAACATAAAGAGCGTAGTCGTTGATGCAAATGCCCATGCCTGCATCCTCCCGCATTGGCAAGAACCCGCCCGCCGCGGTGGTGGCCGCCCTTGAGCAGCTCGGCGCCAACATCCGCATCGCGCGTTTGCGCCGGCGCTTGACGCAAGCCGAACTGGCGGAGCGCATCGGCGTTTCGCGTTTCGTCGTTGCCGATGTGGAGCGCGGTAAGGCCACCACCGGAGTCGCCGTTTACATCGGTGCGCTATGGGCGCTCGGTCTGGCCGACCAACTGCGCTCGGTGGCCGATCCAAGTTTGGACGAGGAAGGCATGGCGCTAGAAATCGCACGCACAAGCAAACGCGCCAGACGCCCTCAAGCGTTGGACGATGACTTCTGACCCGCATGCGCCACGCGGGCTACTCCGCGTGGTGCCCGTCCTGACAACAACGCTCCGACGATGATTGCCGCACGCGAGTGCTACGTTTACGTCGTCTTGCCGGGCGAGACGGCGTTCACCACGGCCGGGCGCTTCGTCGTCGACCGGCACGATGGCGTCGCCACCGGGCGTTTCGTCTATCGTCGCGCTTACCGGGAAAGCATTGACGCCGTTGAGCTGGACCCGGTCGAGCTGCGTTTGGCAGCGGGCACCTTCGAGACGGTTCGCCTCGGCGGGCTATTCGGCGCTGTCCGCGACGCCATGCCGGACTATTGGGGACGGCTGGTGATCGAACGCGCGACCGGCGCCACGACCTTGGACGAGTTCGACTATCTGCTGCGCGGTCCGGACGATCGTGCCGGCGCACTCGGCTTCGGCTTGACTGTCGAACCGCCCCCAGTACGGCCGCACTTCAACAGCGTGCTGCAATTGGACATGCTCCAACAGCAGGCCGAGGCGTTGATTGCCGGCGAGGCGGTTGAATCGCCGCCGACGCTAGAACGGTTGCTTCTGGTTGGCACGTCAATGGGTGGTGCGCGCCCTAAAGCGGTGGTGGCTGACGCCACGCGCTCCTACCTGGCCAAGTTGCCGCGCCCTGACGACCGTTGGAATCACCCCCGGGTGGAGCACGGGATGCTGATGCTTGCGCGAGCCTGCGGTATCGATGTGGCGGAGAACCGCTGCGGCACCGTCGGCCACCGGGACGTGCTGCTCGTGAACCGTTTCGACCGCCAGAAGACGGCAACAGGCTATCAACGCGCCCGCATGGTGAGCGCGCTGACGCTCCTGCGGGCGGACGAGAGCGCAACCGAACGCGGCAATTGGTCGTACTTGCTGTTGGCGGACGAGATTCGCCGCAGCAGCGCCTCGCCGCGGGAGGACTTGCGAGAGTTGTTCACGCGCATGTGCTTCAACGCGGTGGTGTCCAACTTGGACGACCATCCCCGCAACCACGCCGCAATCGCTTGGCAACGCCAGTGGCGCTTGAGCCCGGCCTACGATTTGGTGCCGTCTCCGGTCGTGGCGCAAGAACGCCGCGATCTAGCTATGGTGTGCGGGAGGTTCGGGCGCTGGGCGAACCGCGACAATCTGCTGAGCGGTTCGGGCCGGTTCCTGCTCTCCCAAAGCGAAGCGACCGCGATCTTCGACGGGGTGCGCACAACCGTGAATGCGCGGTGGCGAGACGTGTTGCGACAAGCTGGCGCGAGCAACGCCGATTGCGACGCTGTCGCCAGCGCTTTTGACTACGCTGGGTTGATGCAGCCGGTGAGTTGAAGGGCTAAAGGCGGTGCGGAGACAAGGACATTGGTGTCCAACACAACCCGTGGTCGGATCAGTCGTGTCGCCTCGCCCACGCCACTGCGTCCTTCACATCCTGTTCGGTGATGCCCAGCTCCGCCAGCTTTTGGCGTACCGCGTCCGCTCGGCTGAGTCGTAGGGGAACCAACACGATCCGACCGTTCTCCTCACTCGCGCTGAAGCAGTCCACGCCGGGGAACGACGCCAACAACCTTTCGGGTAGCGTGAGTTGTTTCGTTGCCGTCAGTTTCGTCAACATTTTGATGGCCTATCCACGTCACAGGCCGATAGTGTAATCCCAGCGGCGTATGTCCTTCGGGTAGGCGGCGGCTCTTCAGGAGATGTCGGTGGCGGCGGGCCCGGGACCTCGTGGCCGAGGTCAGCGCCTTTGGTAGAACGTGTCCTCAGTCGCGCCGGCGAACGTCGCGAACACCGAGCGGAAGTCCCAGATGCCCTTCGCCTTCGGCCGCTGTCACGAGCCGGTCATGTCGCGCAGTTAGAATCCACGGTTCGTCGTTGCCCAGCTCGCACGGCGGCCATTCACAGGCTGTCGCGGCCCGCGAACGGCGTTTTCGGCCAGCAACGATGCAGAAACACAACACCACAAGAGAACTGGTCGCCGAAGGGCTTGGCACGCTTCTTCTGCTTGCCACCGTGGTGGGCTCCGGCATCATGGCGGAGAACCTTGCCGGCGGCAACGACGGCATCGCGCTGCTTGCCAACACGTTGGCCACCGGCGCGATCCTTGCGGTGCTGATCACCAGCATGGGGCCGGTGTCGGGGGCCCACCTCAATCCGGCAGTCACGGGGGCGTTCCTGCTGCGCCGCGAAATCGGTTTCGGCAAGGCTGGCGCGTATTGCCTCGCGCAGTTGCTTGGCGCGTTGGCCGGGGTTGCTCTCGCGCATCTGATGTTCGCGGTGGACGTGGTGCAGTTCTCCGGCAAGACCCGCACCGGGTTTGGCCAAAGGCTGTCCGAAGGCGTTGCCACGTTTGGCCTCGTCGCCACCATTCTCGCCACGCGGGAGAGTCGCCCAAGCGCTGTGGCCGCGATGGTCGGCCTTTACATCAGCGCCGCTTACTGGTTCACGGCGTCCACGTCGTTCGCCAATCCGGCGGTCACCGTCGCCCGCGCCTTCACGGACACCTTCAGCGGCATAGCGCCGAGGGACGTTGCCGCGTTCCTGGTGGCGCAATTGATTGGCGCGGCGCTGGCTACGGCGCTCTTCGGTTGGCTGATCGCGCCGTCCGGCCGAAAGTAGCAATGGCCAATTGGCCAATTAGCCAATGAGCAAGATCAGCGTGTTACGCAGCGGAAAAATTGACCTTCGGCGTTGAACGTGGCAGCATCGTGCGATATTGCCGTGCAGCCGCCGGCTTAACGTGCATCGGCTTGAAAGGTGGCAATCCGCTCGAAGGGGCATGGGAGGTGCTCTTGGTGGAAAAGGATCCGTCGCCTGCGACTTGGCGGCGGCGTGCATTTGTCGCGGCCGCGCTCGTGCCAATTGGCGCCGTGTTTGCCGTGGCGGTGTTCTTCGCGCCGCAAAATCCGGCCCAGGGCGACACCGCGGATGTCGTGCGGGACGGTGACTTTTGCCTCGTTGATGGAAGCCGCATCGCCGGCAGCGCCACCTATCTGTTGGACTTGGCCAAGCCGCTTGCCGATGCGAAGACGCCCGGCAGATTGCTCCGCGATGTAACGCGCGAGCTGGGCGCGGATGTGGAGCTTCGCGTCTTCGCTTTGACGGCGGATGCGAACGCGCCGAGGGCGCTGGTCGACCGGCTGTGCAAGCCGTATCACGAAGCGGCCATTCGCAGCCAAGCGGCCAAGGATCAGGGCCGGCGCGATTGCGACGATCTGCCGGCGCAGCTTTCTGTGGGCCTGCGCGACCGCGCATCCGGTTTCTGCGCGCGCCGCAACGCGCTGGCGGCGCGCATCGGCCAATTGGCCGCGAACAGCCCGCGCCAAGTCAACGACGCCTATCTGCTAGAGGCGATCGAGGAGACGGCGCGGGCGCTGGCAAGGCGTCCGAATCCTCGCAAGCTCTACATTTTCTCGGACATGATCCAGCATGCGGCATGGTATTCGCATGTGGATTTGCCTTGGCCGGACTGGAACTTCGCCGCCTTCTCGTTGCTCGCGAGCCCCGGTGAAGCGCCGCCGGAAAGCGGCGTCTTCGAAGGCGTACCGAACCTGGACGTAACGGTGTTTTATCCAATTCGTCGGGGCCGTACCGAGCCTCTGCGCCCGCGTCACGCCCACCAGACCTTCTGGCGCAGCTACTTCCGCGAGGTGCGCGGCACTGAAGTTGCGTTTCGCCAACTGCCGCTGGCACCCAGGTACGACGCGCCGCGCCTCATGCCCCGGCCGACGGCCGGCATAGAAAAGGACATTGAGGAGGTGCAACGCACCATCGAGAAACTGCACGCGCGCCGCGCCGAGGCGGCGACGGTGAAGCCACCGGACGTGGAGGAGCCCAAGACTCCGCAACTCGCCACCGCGCCGCCGCCGGACGCCACGCCGTCGCGTTCCGCACCGCCCGAAACGGCGGGCGGGCCTGCGGCCTCGGCGCCAACGCGGGCAAGCACCGGGACATCCCGCCCGCCACCACCGGCCCGAACGCCGCCCGACACGGTCGCGTCAGCCGAACTTGCTGTGGCCGCTGTGGAGGCGCCGCCGCCGGCCTCGCCTTCGAACCTCTCCGAGCCAGCACCAGAGCCGGTGCCGCCCGGTCTTCCGCTCTGCGCCGTGTCGCTGCTGCCCGGTTTCGCGCCGTCGCTCGCGCCGGATAGCTATCCGGGCGATCGTCGCGTGAACTATGGCACCGGCGTGGTCACCGTGCAGTACTCGTTGGATGCGCAGGGAAACACCACCGAAGTGCGCGCTAGGGTCGATTCCCCGTCGCGGCCTTCCACCGCCGATCGTCTGGCCAGCGACACGGTCGCCGAGGTGCAGCGTTGGCAGTTCGCTTTCGGGGCGGTGCCGCCCGGCGGCTGCACGCCACCGGCGCAGCAAGTGGCCACGTTCACCTACGGACAAAAGTGCGTCGGCTCTCCGGCACCCAGTTGCCGCACTGTGCGGGCAAGCGTCGCGGTTCGGTAGCCGGGCGCTAGCCCAACCCCCTTGGCCTTGCTCGCCACCCCAACAATGTGCGGGGGAAAGGGGCCCGTTCGGGCTTGGCTTAGAAAAACACGAAAGACCGGACCACGACGTTCTTGCGGCAGGGCGCGTCTTCAGGTGCCGTGGGGTCTACGCAAGCCGTGTGGAATGACCAGCGCGAAACGGAACCGTCCGTCACGGAGTCGTAGCACTTGAGCATGGACACCTCGGTGGATTTCTGTTGGGGAAACCAATACCACTCGTGTTCGGGCCGGAACGTGAAGCGGGTGGTTTCGCCAACGCGGTCGTCGTAGATGCGGTAGTTCGTGATGTACGGCTGGTCGGCGAAAGAAGGCCAGGCGCATAGCACGAACGGGAACTGGCCCACGGTTTCCATCGGCTTGGCGAGGTTGATGGACATGAACCGGCGGGACATCTTCGCCGCGGCTTGCGCCTCGGTGTAGCGCTGCTCGCGGCCGAAGTTGCGTAGATTCCGGGTAAGCAATTCGCGGCAGCGCACGCGACCGCTGTTGTCGTTCAGATCGTTGTGTACGAGGTTGGCGTACCCGGCGTTCACCCCGGGAATCTTGTTGTCTTGGTCCTCGCGACGATCGCCTTGATAATCCTTGTCGAACACATCGTGGTTGTAGACCAGCGCGTCCGTCGCGTCCGGGAAGAAGGCCAGCAGCAGCTTCTCGATCTCCGGGTAGAAAACGCGCTCCACCTCGTGCGCGTCGTAGAAGTTCCCGCATTCGGATTCGCAATGCGCCAGCGCGACCCCGAGCTTGTCCATGCATTCCGGGCTGCCCGGTGGCAGCCCAGGGTAGTAGTCCTCCATACGTCGCGCGTCGCGCAGCACCTGCGGGAAATAGAGGCAACGGCGGCCGTGGCCGCGTTCGTAGTTGCGCACGGCCTCGGCCTCGCGGCCGGGCGCCCGCCAGAAGGCGTTCGACGAGACGATCGAGTACATCGGCTCCTCGTGGACGGTGTAGCGCAACGGCAGCGCCACGCCACCTTCTGGAGCGACGATGCCGCGTTCGCGGATATGCGCCAAGCACTCTTCGTAGGTGCGAAACCCGGTGCCCCACTTGGTTTCAATGGGCCCGGGTGGCGCGTTCTCGATGCTGTCTATGAGGGCCTGGCCCTCGCCCTCGGCAACTTGCGCGAGCGCGGCGGCTGTCGCGGCGGCGGTGCCGGCGTCTCCATCTCGATCGAACGCCATGTAGGACACCCCGCCGTTTGCGGCGAATGGCCTCGGCTGGCCCTCCGTGAGTTGAAACGGCGGAACGTAAGCGGACGACGGTGCCTGCGCGTGCGCGGCGATGCCGTTCGAGGCCTTGTTGGTTTCGTGCATTTCCCCACACCCCCAGTGTGAAAAACGGATCACGGCACATTGACGGCGTTCGCGGCACCGGCCGTGAGCGGTCTACCGCGAGGTTGTTTTGCCGGAACGCCGGCTACAAACGGAAGCGCCGATCCAAATACGCGATGACGAGCCTGATTCGTTCCCCGCAGTCGGCTTCCTTGCCGCGCCGCCGCCGCCGGCGTTGCTCCTGCGGACGCTGACAGACGAGTTTGACGCGCTCGTCGGTGGAGCGCCGCAGGTCGCCCTGGGCGGCCTTGGTCAGCGCTTCCTTGATCTCAAGCCCTCGGGCGCGGTTGAAGCCCCTTTTCTTGATTGGGCAAGTACGGCAGACCAGCTCTTTGAAGACGATCGCCTTGCCGCGGCTGTAGTCTGCCCGACCGCCCGGCTTGATGCTCCCCGGCCCAATCGAACCGGAAGCCGACGCCGGCAGCGCAACAACCAGACCCACCAACAAGACTAGCGCAAAGCCGATTGGACGCCGCATTGCCGAAACCCATGTAACTTGCGAAGGGCGACGTGCCCGCCGACTGCGACCGCGGCACCCGCAACGAACCATAGACGATCTGCCCCGATCGGTTCAATGGCTTTGTTGGGGTGTTGGGGTGCAGTCGGACCGCCATGGCGCTTTGCGGCGGCAGCGCCTCAAACGACATGAAATCCGCGCCGCATCAAGCGGGTAGCCACCATCAGGCGGCGCGCCGGATCGGTACCGCGCACGGCGATGGCAGGTTGGCGGGGCAGCGCCGCCAACGTTTGCTCCTCGCACCCGGCGGGTACGGCGTCCAAGTCCAAGCGGTGCGGCGGCGGCTCAACCCGCGGCGGCGCGTAGTCGGCGGCCAGCTCCACCACGTCGGCGCGGGCGAAGCACACCAGCGCGCCGTCTGTTCGCATGCGCACTTCCCGCTCGGCCGGACAGCGCCCGAGCGCGGACTCCGCGCCGAAGAAGTCACCGGCAGCGAACCGCTGGTCGTCCGCTTGGGCGACTCCGCGCGCCACCACGAACACCTCGGTGCAAACCTCGCCTAGGGCCACGCGCTCGCCTCGCGCCACATCGCGCGGCCGGCCGGCGCGCAACGCGCGCGCCCAAGCGCCGGGCGAGAACCACCGCAGCACCGGCCCTTGCAGAAGCGCATGCATCCAATCGTCCAAGTGCGCCACCGCTGGCAGTGGCGAACCGGTTTCGGCTGGCAAGTCGGCTTGCCGGTGGCGCAACGGCCGCGAGTCCACGGAGATGATCTCGGCGGCGGTGCGCGTGGACAGCTCCCGAACACCCACCGCCCAAGCGTTCAGCGCCGCGCCGGCGAGGGTCTTGGCGTCCAAATGCTCCACGACGCGGCCGCGCCGGCCACCACGCCGTCGACAAGAAAATCTCTCGCGTCGGTTGCTGCCCGCCGCGCATCAGCACCGGTTGCCTCCTCGTCGCGGCTGCCGTCGGGGGTGCCCGGCGGCTGGCAACAGGGGGATCCTGCCCTGTCCGGCAACGCGTGTCTGTCAGACATTTGCTCGATTCAATGCGCGAAATCCTATGTCCCGGCGGTAGTAGACGCCCCGCCAGCGGATGCCCGCCGCCCGTTGGTAGGCGCGTTTGGCGGCCACGGCCAGGTCTTCGCCCATGCCCACCACGCAAAGCACGCGGCCGCCGCTGGTGACCACTTGGCCATCGCGGTCGACGGTGCCGGCGTGGAAGACCTTGGTGTCTGGAGTCTCGGCGGCCAGTCCGGTGATCACGTCGCCGCCGCGGTAGGCGCCCGGATAGCCGCCGGCGGCCAACACCACGCCGAGCGCCGGACGCGGGTCCCAATCCAGCTCCTCCGGCGGCAGGCGTCCCTGCGCCGCCGCCAGGCAAAGCGCCGCGAAATCCGAGCGCAGGCGCATCAGCACGGGTTGCGCCTCGGGGTCGCCGAAACGGCAGTTGAACTCCACCACCTGCACCGCGCCATCGGGCGCCACCATGAGGCCCGCGTACAAGAAGCCTTGGTAGGCCGCGCCGTCGGCCGCCATGCCGTTCAGCACCGGGCGCACCACGGAGGCCATGACGCGGTCGTGAACGGCGCGGCTCACCACCGGCGCCGGGGAATAGGCGCCCATGCCGCCGGTGTTGGGGCCGCGGTCGCCTTCGTCGCGGGGTTTGTGGTCTTGCGCGGTGGCGAGCGGCACGGCGCGCCGCCCGTCGCAAACGCAGATGAAACTCGCCTCCTCGCCAACCAGGAAGTCCTCCACCACCACTTGGCGCCCCGCGGCGCCGAAGCGCTCGCCGGAGAGCATGGCGCGCGCCGCGGCCTCGGCTTGCGCGGCGTCTTGGCGAACAACCACCACGCCCTTGCCGGCAGCCAGCCCGTCCGCCTTGACGACGATGGGCGCGCCGCGGGCGCGAATGTACCGCGTTGCCGCTTCGGCGTCGGTGAAGGTCTCGCTACGGGCGGTCGGAATGCCGTGGCGGGCCATGAACGCTTTGGCGAACGCCTTCGAGCCTTCCAGCCGGGCGGCGGCCTTGGACGGGCCGAAGCAAGGCAGCCCGCGCGCGTCGAAGTACTCCCGCACGCCGGCAACCAGCGGCGCTTCCGGGCCGACAACGGTGAGCGCTAGGGCCTCGTGCTTGGCGAAACGCGCCAGCGCCTCGAAATCGTCCACTGCCAGGTTGACGTTGCGCAATTTGCGTCCCGGGCCGGCCGCGGCCTTCGCTTCCAAGGCGGTGCCGGCGTTGCCGGGCGCGACGAACACGGCTTGGACCGTTGGCGACCGGGCCAAGGCCCAAGCGAGGGCGTGTTCGCGTCCGCCGCCCCCGACGACCATCATCTTCATTGTGGTCTGGCGCTCGTGCCGACGGGCGTCTCGTGAGGACAGACGCGGCGCAGATAGCTCGCGATGGCGCCGTCGTAGGCGGCGGTGTGAGCAAACGCCTTCAACGCCAGCCGCAGCCGGAACGCCATGTCCGCTTCGCGGTTCGCCAATCGGTGCGCCACGTCGTCGTAATCTTGCGGATCCACCACCACCACCACGTCTTGGTGGTTTTTGGCGGCTGCGCGCAACATGGCCGGGCCGCCGATGTCGATGTTCTCCACGGCCTGTTCCAGCGTGCAGCCCGGTTGGGCCACGGTGCGGGCGAACGGGTACAGGTTGACGACCACCAGATCGATGCTGCGGATGCCGTGCGCGGCCATCACGTCGGCGTCCTGGCGCCGGCGGCCGAGAATGCCGCCGTGGATGCGCGGATGCAACGTCTTCACACGCCCGTCCATCATCTCGGGGAAGCCGGTCTCGGCGGCAACCTCGGTCGGGGTAAGGCCGGATTCGAGCAGTGCTCGTCGAGTGCCGCCCGTCGACAGGATTTCCACGCCAAAGCTGTCGAGCGCACGGGCGAAACCCGCCAAGCCGGATTTATCGGCGACGCTCAAGAGCGCCCGCTCGATGCTCGCAGAGTCTTTCACAACAGCAAGATGGCGTGGTGCGTTGCCTTGTGGCCGGGGTCCTTGAAGCGCAGCACCACGGTAGCGGACTGGTTCGGCGCCAAGCGCCGCGAGGGCCGCTCCGGGAGGTAGTCGCGCGGGCGCAAACGCTCCTCCCCCAGCACCTCGCCATCGGCCGTGGTGAACCGGGCCAAGAGGGTTGGAAACCGCTGCCCGTAAGCCGCGTTGTTGGCCAGCTCGGCGGTGACGACGATCGGTTCCGGGTACCCGAGTCGAGCGACGGAGTTGGTTGTGAAGGTCCAGGCGGAGAGGTCTTTCGGGGTGCGCACCCGGCAGCCGATCACGCCGCAGGCGCCTTCGTACAGCGGTCGCAGGTGTGCCTGCCGCGACCAATCCTCGAAGCGCATTCCAAAGATGCTCACCATGAGCGAAAACGCGAGGAAGACGACGATTCCCAAGAGCGCCGTGCGCCGCTTGCCGCCGTCATCTTCGGTGCGGCGCGGCCGCTTCGGCTTGTCGGCCTTGGGCCGCAGCCCGGCGCGAGCGCCTAATCGGATTGGCGGGCTGACGGGTGCCGGCGCTTCCGCGTCTGGCGTTTGTTCGGGCCGGGCCGCGTCCGGCGACGGCTCTTGTTCGGGCGGGGGCGCATCCGCAAGCGGCCGAGGTGCGGCATGCCAGTGTTCGGCCGGTTCCAGCGGGCCTTCCGCGATGCCGGGTACGGGCGCTGTCGGCTTCGGGAGCGGTTCCAGCGGGGCTCCCGGCGTGCCGGGCACCGACGCTGTGGGCTTGGGGATCGGTTCCAGCGGGGCTTCCGGTTTGCCAGGTGCCGACGCTGTCGGCTGCGGGAGCGGGACGGGCTCGGAGGGTTCTTGCGCGTCTGGCGGTTGCGGCTCTGGTGCTGGCGGTTGCGCCTCCTCCACGCGGCCATCGAACACGGTGAGGCAGGCGCCGCAACGCACTTGCCCGCCCGCCACCTGCAACAGATCCGGGGCGAAACGAAAGCGTGTGCCGCACTTGGGGCAGCCACGCACGATCGGCATCGCGTCGGCTTCAAGCATCGGCGGGTTTGTTCCGGCTGACGGCGCGACCGGGGTGCCCGCGGGCCGGGGCGCACCGCGCGTCCATGGGCGCCACGATGGTCGGGAGCTTGAGTTGCCAGTTCGAGAAAGCGGCCACCACCACCCCACTCAGACCAAGCGGAACAAAGCGGCACCGGTTTCCACCGGCTGACCGTTCCGCACCAGAACCTCCGCCACAGTCCCGGCGCGGTCGGCGGCGATCTTGTTCATCATCTTCATGCTCTCGATGATGCACAGCGTGGAACCCTCCGCCACTTCGTCGCCTACCGCGACGAATGGCCGCTCGCCGGGTGCCGGAGCTTGGTAAAACGTGCCGGACAACGGTGCCGCGACGATGTTGCCGCTGGCCCGGGGTGCCAGCGATTGCGGTGCCGCGTCCACTTGCGGAGGGCTCTGCTCGGCCGTGGCGCGAACGATGCGAATACGCGTCTTGGTCTTGCCGGTCCCTTCGGCAATCTCCAGTTCGCGCAGGCCCGAAGCCTCGGCCAACGCGATGAGTTCCCTAATTTCGTCTAAGTCCATTGCGGCTCGCTTCCCAAGGGCCCTGCCCACGTCAGTCCGTTCGGTCGGCTTGGGTGCCGTCCACGCGCCGGATCGCTTCCGTCAAGGCGTACTCGTAGCCGCGCGCGCCAAGGCCGGTGATCACGCCTTCCGCCACATCCGAGAAAAAGGACTGGCGGCGGAAGGCTTCGCGGTCATGCACGTTGGAAAGATGCACTTCGATGAAGGGCACGCCGATGGCGAGCATCGCGTCGCGCAAGGCCACGCTCGTGTGCGTGAAGGCGGCGGGATTGAGCACGATGAAGGCGACGCCGTCGCGGCCGGCTTGCTGCACCGCAGCGACGAGCTCGTGCTCGGCGTTGCTCTGCAACGCGGCAAAGTCGTGCCCGGCGCGTTCCGCGAGCGCCCGCAATCGGGCGTTGATGGCGTCGAGCGTGTCCGCGCCGTAGTGTTCGGGTTCACGGCCCCCGAGCAGGTTCAGGTTCGGCCCGTGCAGCACCAGCAGTTTGGCCACGGCTATCCGCTCTCGCCGCCGGCCGCCTTCGCCTCGCTTGGGCGGTCGGCGTTGGCTGGGCCCGGGCGCGGGTCGTCTTCGCGAGCGGCGGGCTCGCTGCGCCGATAGACGACGGTGCGTTCTTGCGCCGGATAACAAAAGCCGCTTGCGGCGCAGCCCTGGTAACGGAACCGCGCCTTCAACAGTGCCGGCCGCTGCCGCAGCGGAACGGCGATTTCCACGCTGTCGTAATACACGTCCGTCGCGCCCAAAACCGGGTCCTCTATCGGCCGCCCACGCGGCAATTCCGGTGCGCCCGAGGCGTCTTCGCACTCCACTTCCATCTGGCTGCGGTACAGGTAGTAGCCCTTCGGCATGTCCCAGTGCGCCACCAACCGGCCCTCCTGCAGGCGCGTCGTGAACACGAACGCTTGATCCACCGGCAGGAAATCCGCCTCGTTGCCGCGCAGAGGATCGCCGGCGGCACAAAGCGCCGGCAACAGCATTAGAACGGCGCCGAGACGTCCGCCGAGGCCCAACCCGTGCATGGCGGGCAACCTACAACGTTAACCGCCGGCACGCAAGGCGCAGGTCGGCGCAGGGTGTGCGACGTTTTAGTGCGCGAGCCGTCAGGCGGCCATTGGCGGCGGTTTGCGCCGACGGCGCCAGAAGTCGTCGTACCGTTCGTCGCGGACGCACGAACGCAACGCCATGACGTCGTTCGCGCCGGCTCTGCTCCATCGCATGCCGGAACACTTCAAGCGCTCGCCGACCAGCGTGCGGCAGGAGCTCTCCACCATGCCCGAACCGATCAGCAGCCCCATCTCCCGGTACGCCGGGTAGCGCATCCGGCCGCGGTTGTTCTCGAAATAGCCGGCGCACTGGTCGGCCGTCTTGTCGCCGGCGTGCCGGCGCGGTTCCCGCAGCACATCGTCCACGCGCCCCTCGGAGAGCGCCGCGCAGACCTTCTCCGACCACGCCCGGCACAGCTCCGTGCCGGCGCCGTAAACCGCGCGCCCCACTTCCCAGAGCCGCTCCTTCGCGTGCCGGATGTCCACTATGCAAACGGCGTTCGGGAACAGTTCCGCGGCGGCGTTCCAGATCCACTTCGCGCCGTCGGCGACGACCACCTGCCGCTTCGCCGCCGCGAACCCGAACCGCTCCGCGGCCCGCCAGAGCCGCCGCGCGAACGCCGACGGCTCCGCGTCCACGTCCCTCGACGCCGCGCTGTCGATCGCCGCCGTGTGCCGCGCCGAACCCGCGTCCCGCTCCGGCAGGCCGGTCCGCGGGTTCCGCCGCTCCGCCGTGTGGAACACCGCCACCTTCGCCTCCCGCGTCTTCGACGGCCGGCCGTCCTCCGCCGTCCCCGCGTCCCGCCGCACCACCGGCACCCCCGTGCCGTCCGGGCTGCAGTACATCGTCTCCGCCGGCGCCTCGCCCAGCGCCGGCTCCGCCTCGCCCCACGCCGTGATCTCCCCCCGACCTGCTTCGCGGCCCGCTCCGTCCGCTTCGCCGTCGCCACGACGCCGGCCAGCCGGCCCAGGCGCGCCGCCGCCTTCCCGAAGCTCGTCTCCGACGCCAGCTCCGCCAGCGCCCACAGCACCGCCGGCGTTCCCCGCACGCCGGCCCGCCCCGCGATGCCCAGCTCCTCGTCCAGAACGTACCGCCCGCCCTTCGAGCACCCGCACGTCCAGTAGCCGCGCCGCAGCGTCGGAAGGCCGAGCAGCGACAGCGGCGCCGTCGAGCGCGTGCCGCGCCGGACCATCGCCGAGCCGCAAGCCCCGCACGCCGGCGCCCCGGACTCCGCGTCCAGCGCCGACAGATTCTCCGAAACCCCCGCCGCCGCGCCGCCAAGCAGCGCGCCCCGCAGGTCCAGCCCGAACTCCCGGAACCCCCGCCCGCCGCCCAGAACCTCCCGGCAAAGCTCCCGGAACTCCGGCGACGACAACAGCAGCAGCCGCACCGCCGCCTCCAGAAAAGCCCACGCCTTCTTGCGCTCCAGCGCGTCCTGCGCCAACATCTCTTCCGTCATCGCGATTCCCTTCGCTGCGGTTGTACATACCCTCAGCTTACTTGGGAATCGCGATGACTCCCCAAACCCGCTCGCAGCCCCCGCGCACTAAAACGTCGCACACCCGTCGGCGCATCGGCGCATCTGATGGCCCTCCTCCCTAGGCCCATTGAACGCAAAGAGCCGTCGATAGTCACAGAAAGAGCGATTTCATTGAAGTAGCAGAACATGACGCGGAACTACTACAGCGCTGCGGCGCTGGCGCTGGTCGTCTCGACCGGGCTGGCACACGCGCAGCCATCGGCGCCGGCGGCGCTGTCCGCGCAGCCCGGCAGCGCGCAAGCGGAGTTGACCTGGGCCGACCCCTCGAACAACGCCATCACGCGCTCAATAGCGGTTCTGGTCAACCAAGATTATTGCCCCTCCTTGCTGACCAGCAGTAGAGGCGACCGATGAAGTGGCGCTTGGTGGCCCCGGGTGTCGGCTGCTTCGCGTGCGTCATCGCGGTTCCTACTCACAGCCGGGCTGCACGTTGCGAGAGGTCGTCCAAGGTGCCCTGCCAACGGTGTTGTTGACCTCAGCATGGCGATCAACGGCCCTAACCGCTTGGCGCAGCTTCATCTTCAATGTTGCAGGATCGATTATCTTTGGCCGAAGTTTGCTTGGCCTGTTAGGTTGTTCAAGATGCAGGGCCACCCGCCAGCGCTTGCTCAATGCTCTTCTGGCCGTCTTCCGTTCTGGATCGACTGCATTGGCTCGAGCAGCGGCCAATCCAGCCAGAGTGTCTCGCACCTTGGTCGCCACCTCTTCATGCAGTTCCGACGGCTTTGTACGTCCGTGGTGGCGGTAATCCTTGACTTCTATCAACCATGTATAACGGTCGTTGATGCAGAGGAAATCAACAGCCTTGGAACCACCGGCGAGCCGACCGAACTGATTTCGGAAGAACGCCCACTTGTCATAGTGGCTAGCTTCGCAGCCTTCGTCGAACTCAAACTCCACGTCGCCTTCGCGCAGAGTAGTCACGACATTTCCTCCATATCGAGATACCTGTCGGACTGTTCGAGGTCTTCATCGAGCAGCACGAGGGGTTCTATCGTCAAGTCCCCTGCCTGCTGAACGGTAACGCCGGCATCGCCCTCTCTCGAAGGCTCGAAGGCGAAGAAACGGGAATCCACACGAGAATGGCTCGTTGAAAGAAGAACCTCGAACTCACGGAGCAGAAATAGACTATGGGTAGCCACGAATACCTGTACACCCTGGGCGCACAATCCTAGGATTGCTCTCGCCGTGCTGCGAATCAGCTTGGGATTCAGGTTGGTCTCCGGTTCGTCCCAAAACAAGCACCCCTTGCCCACCAAGGCGCCCGTGGCAGTCAGGCGCGCCAGCATTGCCAACTTGCGGACGCCCTCGGCGACCAGTGGCATTTCCATCTTGCCTGTTCCGGTAGCTTGCAAGTAGAACCTGTCGTTGGCCGAATCGAGCACCACGCGGCCGCCCATGGCCTCTTCCAGCGGGCCTAGCAACAGCGCAGCCTTCTTTTCGCGCGGGCCTTTGACTGCCAAGGCACCGAGAAGCTGACAAGTGTCGCGCCACGTTTCGTCGAACTCCGTGTAGTGGTTGTCGTAGAGCGCGAGGAAACCGGGATAGATCGTCAGCAGCTCCCTCGTTGGGAGGAAGACCGGTGGCTGAATCCGGCATCCGTACGGCATCTGTTCCACCGCCACGGTCTCGCGGCTGTGCGTGGCAAAGCTAAACGCCACTCCATGTTGGCGGTCAATTTGGATTGCGACTTCGCAGCGCTGCCGCCCCCGTCGCCGCCGCACCAGCCTACCGAGCGACTCCGGGCGAATCACATCCACGAGTTTTTCCCCGATGCGGCGTTGCAGCCACGTCTTGGTCAGTCCCTGTTTGCGTCGCCCTCGCTCCGCGACCGTCCTCATCACCGCATAGGGCAACTTCATCAACAGCGTCTTGCCGGTTCCGTTCTCGCCGATGAAGACGTTGAGGCGCGGCGAAAATCTGACCTCCACATCGGCAAAGGCGGCATAGTTCTTGATCTCTAAGGACCTCATCTCGAAGTACTCCGAGCCAATGGCGGGCAGGCAGAAGATTATAGTCGGCACTGGTTGAGCAGGCGGAAGCTGTGGCGCGGTCGTCATCCACTTTGGCGAACTTGGGAGCCTCTGCCGTGAAGCGCTCCCTCTCCCGCCTGCCGGCCTCCGTTAGCGCTCGCCCGCCGGCGAGTTCGCAATCGAACGGTTGGCTCGCCTGATTGCATGGTGGCGTTCCACCGCCAGCGGGCCGAATCGCTCCTCGCTGCCGTCCGGCCAGCGCACACGAACGATGCGCGGCTCGTCGTTGATTGCCAAGCCGAACAGCAGTCGTGGATCGCGCGCAGAGGCGTAGCTGCCGTCAGTGCCGATGCGGCGCATGGTGCCTAGCACGCCTTCCAGCCACGCCACACCCGCCGCCTGTGCCGGCTGGCCGGCGTCGTGGCGACGGCGAGGACGATGTACCGCAGCCCGGACGGCACGGGGGTGTCGGTGGTGCGGCGGGACGCGGGGACGGGAGAGGACGGCCTGCCGTCGAAGACGCGGGAGGCGAAGGTGGCAGCCGGCACAACAGCCAATGCTCACGAATGCCTTATCATCGGAGACACCGGCCACCGAGCACGCGCTGGAACAGAATGCGCCGGCCGCGTGCCGCTAAGCGCAGCCGCCTAAAGTCAAGCGGAGGACAAGACTTTTGCAGCGCACAGGATCTGCTGGAGGTGCTGTCGAAGACCGTTTGAGCGCAAGGGCCGGGCCGTTTCGCTTCGTCCGCATTGCGTTTGTGTGTCTTGCGGCGCTGCCCTGTGCGCCAGCAACTAGCGCGGCGAGCGACGAGGCGGCGGTCGCCGCCGGCCCAAGCTTCGACCTCACGTTGGCGGAAGCCATCGCGCTCGCCATGCGCAACAACCGGCGCTTGATCAACGGCCGTCTCAGCCGTGCGGGAGAGCGCTTCGCCCTCAGGGTGGCGCAGGACGAGTTCAAACCGGACTTCCGCATCGGTTCGTTCAGGCGCTTCGAGACCGAAGAGGGCGGTTGGGCGCGCGACGACACCGGCGTGACGTTGGAGGCCATGTTGCGCGTGCCCACGGGGGGACGCCTAGACCTCGTCAACGCCGTTTCGGGCGACGGCATCGACGATCGAGGCTACGGCAACTCCTTGACGTTGCGTTTCGCGCAGCCGCTGCTAAAGGGCGGCGGCATCGCCGTGAACACCGCTTCGCTGCGGATCGCCCGCGCTGTCGAGAGGATTGGCGCACTGGTGTTCGAACGCGCCATTGGCGATGTCGCAACCGCGGTGGTCTTCGCCTACCGCGATTTCCTGCAGGCGCAGCGACGCGTGGAAATCAGCGCCCGTTCGCTGCAACGCGCCGAGGATCTTCTGGTCACCAACCGTTCTCTCATCCAAGCCGGCAGGATGGCGGAACTGGAGATACTGCAAGCCGAAGCGGATGTGGCCCAGCGCGAACTGGTCCTTGTTGGTGCGGAGAATCGCCTCGACGCGACGCGCCTGGCCTTGATCGACGTCTTGGACATCGATAGCGACGCGATCATCCGGCTAACGGAGACCTTGGCTGTGGACGAGGCGCACTCCGTGGGCGCCCAAAGCATGGGGACGGGCTGCGCCGCGGAACCGCGCGGCGTGCCGGGGAGTCGCGCCGAAGATGGCGAACCTGCTGCCGAGAGTTGCGCGGCGACGGCAACGCGACTCGTGGCGCTAGCCCTTGCGAACCGACCGGACTATCTGACGGCGCTCTTGCAGTTCGAGAATGTCGAAGCCGAGCTGCTGCTCGCCAAGAACAACAGACTTTGGGATCTCTCCACGACGTTGTCGGTAGCCGTCGCCGGCACCGCCGACTCCTTGCGCACCGGCCTTGGCGAACCTTTCGGCCTCATTCCGGACAACGACTTGCGCGTGGCCTTGGAACTGAGCGTGCCCATCGGCGACCTCGCCTCCAAACAGCGCCTCTTTCGCGCTCGGTCGAATCTCACGCGAGCGCACAACGACTTGGCGGAATTGCGCCAGTCCATCGACATCGCCGTTCGCAACGCCGTGCGGAATGTGGATGCCCGGTTGCGACAGGTGGGTTTGGCGACGCGGGCAAGCGAACTGGCGGTGCGCAAGCTCGATGCCGAAAGGCAAAAACTGAAACTGGGCCTCACGACCAACTTCCGGGTCATTGTCTTCGAAGACGATTTGGTGCGCGCCCAAACGAGCGAGCTCACCGCCACCATCACATACCTCAACGCCCTCTCGTCGTTGGATCAGACGTTGGGCACCACGTTGCAAACGTGGGGACTCGAAGTGGAGCGGGTTGAACGAGCGGACGAGGCGAACGCCGCCGCCGAGCCGGCCGTGTTGGAGCGCTTGGACGACGCTGAGAACGACCGGTGACGCAACCAGCGTCAGCGGTTCATCGAACCGAGTAGGCGTGCATCTCAGTCGCCTTGCTCCGGCAAGGACTTCGGGCCGCCGGTTGGCGGGAGTCGCTGCCTGCCGCTGCCCTTGTTCCCCGCGCCCGCCGTTCTGTACCATGCCGACTGTCGCGTTTTTTGCGGGCGGTGGGCGTCCATGTCGGCGTGGGAAGATCTCAAGGGCAGCCTCGTGGCGTTGGTTACGCCAATGAAGGCCAATGGCGCGGTGGATTGGGCGGTCTTGGACGGCTTGATCGAGTGGCACTTGGAGTCTGGCACCAGCGGCATCGTGGCTGTTGGCACGACCGGGGAATCGGCCACGCTGTCGGCGGCGGAACACCAGCGGGTTGTGGCTGCCACCGTGCGGCGCGTGGACGGCCGGGTGCCGGTGATCGCCGGCACCGGCGCCAACGCGACGGCGGAGGCGATCGAGTACACGCGGGCGGCGCACGGGGACGGCGCGGATTACGGTCTTGCGGTGACGCCCTACTACAACAGGCCGCCCCAAGAGGGCCTCTATAGGCATTATTGCGCCATTGCGGAAGCGGTGCCGCTGCCGATGGTGCTCTACAACGTGCCGTCGCGCACGGCCTGCGACATGCAGGCGGCCACCGTGGCGCGGCTCGCTCGCGTGGATGGCATCGTCGGCATCAAGGAAGCCTGCGGCGACGCCGATCGCGTGGCGGAGATCAAAGAGCTCGCGCCGGAAGGCTTCGTGCTCCTCTCCGGCGAGGACGCCCAGACCCTTGCCATGGCGCGGCACGGCGCGCGCGGGGCCATCTCCGTAACGGCCAACGTGGCGCCGGGGCCGATGGCGGCCTTTTGCGCGGCTTTCCTGGCCGGCGATTTTGGCGAGGCGCAAGACCTCGACGCCCGGCTCCAACCCCTCCACGAGGGCCTTTTCTTGGAATCCAGCCCCATTCCCACCAAGTGGGCGCTGGCCGAGATGGGCCGAATCGAGGCCGGCATTCGTCTGCCGTTGATTGAACTCAGCAGCGGCGCCCAAGTCGAACTGCGTGAGCGCTTGGTGGCGCTCGGCCTTCTTTGAGTCATCGTGGAGCGGCGAAGGAGTGGAAACTTTTTGAATGCGCGGCGATTGAGCGCCTCGCTGGCGCTGGCGTTGTCGTTTGTTTCGGCAGGTTGCCGGTATCTTGGCGACGACGAAGGCATCTTCGTGAACTCGCGCGACGACTATCTTCAAGCCCAGGTTGGCGAACCGCTGACGATTCCGGCGGAGATGGCCGACGTGCGGATAGTGGACAGCTGGCCGATCCCGGATGTGCGCGCCGGCGACGCGGCGAAGAACTACCCCAAGGCGCCGCCCCGCCCGGAAGTCTTCGTCGGCGGCAACGTGGACGCCGTGAAGATACAGAAGCTCGGCACGCGCTCTTGGGTGGTGCTGCCGGACGCGCCGGAGCAGGTGTGGCCGCTCGTCAAACAGTTCCTGGCCGAAAACGGCGTGGCCGTAGGGCGCGAGGACGCGCCTACCGGGTTGGTGGAAAGCGCGTGGATCGTCATCGCCGACCGGGATTATCAGGATGTGGTGCGCGCGGCCATCGCGGAAGGCCAGCGCGAAGCGGCCCAAGGCGGAGCAGGCGATAGCACGCCACCGGCCAGCCGTTATCGACTGCGCTTCCGCGTCGAGCGGGGCATTCGCCGGGGTTCCACGGAAGTGCATGTGGACCACGACCGCATCGTCGGCGTGGATACCGATCCCGCCCCCGGCGTCGCCGAGGTCAAGGCGATACTCACCACCAAGCTGGCGGACTACTTCGCGCACGGGCTGGCGGGAACCGTCTCCATGGTCGGCCGTGCGATCGCTTCGGAGAGCAAGGCGCAGGTGGTGAAGGATGCCGGCGGCTATCCTTCGTTGCGCTTGAACGTGGATTTCGACCGGGCTTGGGCCACGGTTGGCCAGGCCTTGGAACGCGCCGAGATCGAGGTCGCGGAGTCCAACCGCGACGAGGCCGTCTTTCGCGCCGTGTTCCCCACCGGCGACAAGGTCGGCTGGCTGAAGCGCCTCGTGCCCGGAGGCGGCCCGGACGGCGCGGTCGTGATGATCCGCTTGGTGGCGGAAGGTGAGCGCGTGATAGTCAACGTGCAGGCCGAAGACGGCCGGCCGCTGGCGGTGGAGCTGGCGGAGCGAGTGCTGCTGACACTGCGCGACTTCGCGTGACCAGGCGCCGCCGGAAGACGCTTGGGGCATAATCGGAAGGGCCGCTAGAGAGAGATTCGCCATGGCCCTGCACCTCGACCATACGATTGTTCCCGTCCGCGACCATGTGGCCTCGGCCAAGCGCATGGCGCACCTGTTCGGCTTGGAGTTCAACGGCACTTGGGGGCACTTCGCGCCGGTGAAGGTGAACGACACGCTGACGTTGGATTTCGACACCAGCGCCAACCCGCACTCCAACCACTACGCTTTCTTGGCGAACGACGAGGAGTTCGACGCCGTCCTGGGCCGGGTGCGAGGCGATAACGTGGTGTTCGGCAGCGGGCCGAGCCGGACAGCGCGGAAAGACGGCGAAATAAACCATCGCTACGGCGGCCGCGGCTTCTACTTCGAGTGCGCCGACGGGCATCTGTGGGAGGTCATCACCCACACCTACATCACGGATTGATACGAGACGCGCGCCCTGCCCCGCGCCGCCCGCGGGGCTTCGCGCGCGGGCACCCCCTTCAACAGCGGGCCGGAAAGCGCTATTCTCCTGCCGCTCATTGGGATGTTCGGCCAATGCGCGGCTTCACCACCTCCATCGTCCACTCGGACCGGCAAGACGGCATCGAGCACGGGGCGCTGCACAAGCCTGTCCACTCGTCGGTGGCTTACGGGTACGAACATCCGCAAGGCCTCGTGGACGTCTTCCAAGGCAAGAGCGCCGGCTACGCCTACGGCCGCCAGGTGAATCCCACGGTCGCGGCGTTGGAAGCCAAAGTAACCGGCATGGAGCAGGGCGTCGCCAGCGTTTGTTTCAGCACCGGCATGGCGGCCATCGGCTCGCTGCTGTTCGCCCTGCTCCGCGGCGGCGATCACTTCGTCTCAAGCGCGTTCCTGTTCGGCAACACCACCAGCCTGTTCGGCTCCTTCGCCGCGCACGGTGTGGACGTCACCTTTGTAGACGCCACCGGCGCGCGCGCCGTGGCCCAAGCGGTGCGCCCGGAAACAAAGCTGGTGTTCGTGGAGACCATAGCCAATCCGCGCACCCAGGTGGCCGATCTCGACGGCATCGGCGCGCTTTGCCGCGAGCGTGGTTTGGTCTATGTGGTGGACAACACCATCACCACGCCGTATCTGTTCCAACCCGCGGACGTGGGGGCGTCGCTGGTCGTCAACAGCCTCACGAAATACATCGGCGGCCACGGCAACGCGCTCGGCGGATCGGTGACGGAAACCGGCCGGTTCGACTGGACGACGTTCGCCAACATCCAAACCGCATACAAGCGAAGCGATGCCGCGAAGTGGGCGATCACGCAGATACGCAAGAAAGGGCTGCGCGATTTCGGCGCCGCGCTTGGGCCGGAAGCCGCGCACCATCTTGGCGTTGGCGCCGAAACGCTGGCGTTGCGCTTGGAGCGGCAGTGCGCCAACGCGGCGGCGCTGGCCACGTTCCTGCACACTCACGAGAAAGTGCGCCAAGTCTACTACCCGGGCTTGGCGGAGCATCCACAACACGCCAAGGCGGCGGCCTTGTTCCGCCGTCCCGGCGCGATCTTCGGTTTCGAGTTGGTGGAAGGTGTGGACGCTTTCACCTTCTTGGAACGGCTGGACGTCGTCGTAAAATCCACCAATCTTGGTGACAATCGGACGCTCGCGATTCCGGTGGCGCCAACGATCTACCACGAGCTGGGGCCGAAGCGTCGGGCCGCCATGGGCATCGCGGATTCCCTAATCCGCATTTCCGCCGGCATAGAAGATGTGGAAGACCTTGTCGCGGATTTCGAGCAAGCGCTCGCCTGAAGGAAACATATGTCCAAGTTGATCATGGAGACGCATTTGCGTCTACCGAACAGACGCCAAGGCAAAGTACGCGATCTCTACGATGTGGAAATGCCGAACGGCGAACAAGCGCTCTTGATCATCGCGACGGACCGCGTGAGCGCGTTCGACGTCGTGCTTGCCAACGGCCCGGCCGGCAAAGGCGTGGTGCTCACGCAGATATCGAAGTTCTGGTTCGATCGGTTCGGCGACGAGTTCAACCACCATCTGATCTCCACGGACGTGGCGGATGTGCCCGGCCTCACCGACGCCGAGCGCGAGCAGATAGCCGACCGTCTCATGCTGTGCCGAAAAGCCCGTGTGCTGCCGGTGGAATGCATAGCGCGGGGCTATCTGGCCGGCAGCGGCTGGAAGGATTACCAAAACAACGGTCAAGTGTGCGGCATCGATTTGCCGCCGGGCCTGCGCAACGGCGATCGGTTGCCGGAACCCCTGTTCACGCCATCGACGAAAGCGGACACCGGCCACGACGAGAACATCAGTTTCGAGCAAGGTGCGGAAATCGTCGGCGAAGACACGATGCGTTGGCTCAAGGACGCCACCTTGCGCCTCTACGGTCTGGCCCGGGATCACGCCTTCGCCCGCGGCATCGTGTTGGCGGACACCAAGTTCGAGTTCGGCCTTGCGGCCGATGACGCAAGCGCGACGCCACTGCTGATAGACGAGATCTTCACACCGGACAGCTCGCGTTTTTGGCCCGCCGACAAGTGGCGTCCGGGCCAGGAGCAGCCGAGTTTCGACAAGCAATATGTGCGCGAGCATCTGGAAACGCTGGTGGCGGCTGGACAATGGGACAAGACGCCGCCCGGGCCGGCGCTGCCGGGGCATGTGCTGGACAACACCATATCGCGCTACCTCGAGGCCTACCGTCGCCTCACCGGCACGGATCTGTCGCTTTAGCCGTGCGCGTGGCGCTTCGATACGGCTGCAATCCGCACCAACGCGAAGCGGCCTTCGAGACCAGCGACAGCGAACCCGCGGTGCGCGTTCGCGCCGGCGCGCCCTCGCTCATCAACATGCTGGACGCCTTGAACGCTTGGCAGCTGGTGTCTGAACTCAAGGACGCCGCCGGCTTGGCGGCCGCGGCCTCTTTCAAGCACACGTCGCCGGCCGGCGCGGCGGTGGCGGTGCCGCTGCCGGCGGATCTGCGCCGCGCCTTTGATGTGGACGAACAGGAACTCTCGCCGCTGGCCACGGCCTATGCGCGTGCGAGGGGCGCGGATCCCAAGAGCTCGTTCGGCGACTTCGCGGCGTTTTCCGATCCCGTGGACGCGGCGACGGCGGACTATTTGCGCGGCGTGGTGAGCGACGGGGTGATCGCCCCCGGCTTCTTGGCCGGCACCCTGGACGTGCTGGCCGCGAAGAAGCGCGGCACGTTCCTGGTGTTGGAGGCGAACCCGGATTACGCGCCGCCGCTGGTGGAACGCCGGGAAGTGTTCGGCGTGACCCTCACGCAAGCGCGCAACAGCCACCGGATTGGCGCCGCGGACTTGGCCGACCTGGCTTGCGGCGCGCTAACCGACAACGCCCGCCGCGATTTGCTGCTTGGCCTGGTCACGTTGAAATACACCCAGTCCAATTCCGTTGGCTACGTCTTGGACGGGCAGATGATCGGGGTGGGTGCCGGCCAGCAATCGCGCGTGGACTGCACGAAGTTGGCCGGCGCGAAGGCGGCGGTGTGGCACTTCAGGCGGCATCCGAACGTGCTCGGCATTCGCTTCCGTTCCGGGGTGAGGCGGCAAGAGCGCGTCAACTGGCGCATTCGCCACATCGAAGGGGATTTGACCGCCGCCGAGCGAAGGGCGTTCGAGAACGCCACGGAAACCGCCCCGCCGCCGCTGACGGCGGAAGAACGCGCCGCTTGGCTTGGGAAACTCGATGGCGTGTCGCTCGTGAGCGATGGCTTCATCCCGTTCCGCGACAACGTGGACCACGCCGCCAAGCACGGCGTGCGTTTCATCGCCCAGCCCGGCGGCTCGGCCCGGGACGCCGAAGTGCGGGACGCCTGCCGGGAACACGGCATCGCCATGGTGCGCACCAGGGTGCGTCTCTTCCACCACTGACAAGCCGGTGGATTGGCCGCGATACAAGGCGTTGTGCGATCGCCCGGACGTGATGCCGCGCGCGGTGCTCGTTCGAACCGAGACGCTCTTGCCCGAAGCGCTCGCCCACGCGCTGCGCCAAGCGCGCGATGGAGCACCTTTTCCGAAACCGGCCGATCACAAGGGCGGCGGGGAAACGGACATGTTCGAGGTGCCGGCGACCTCGGCCCAAGCGGCGGCAATTGTCGAAGCGGTGGAGGCCGCCGCCGATGCCGGCCGCACGGGACGCGGCGTGGTCGCGGCTTGGCGGGAGCTGCTGCGCCATGCCGCCGGCGCGCAGGAAGGCGGTGGCCAAGCCAGCGCCGAGGCAAATCCGACACCCGGTTTACGCTAGGCTGGCACCAGCCCGGTTCGAGGCCCAACCATGCCTGATGCATCCGCTGCACGCTTGCCCAAACCCACCCGAGAACGCGTCGTCAAAATCGAGCCTTCCGGCCAACACTATTCGCTCTTGGTGGCGCCGGGTGGTGGTTTTCTGGGTTTGGACGGCTTCGACGAGAGCGGTGCCTCAGCGGTGTTCTCAACTGCCGACGATCGCGTGATGTGGAAGCGTGAGGCCGACGGTTTCCGGCATGTGGCGACGGGCCGAACCGCCCACTTGGAAAGCGGCGGGCGCATCGTGATCGATGGCCGGACGTTGAACGAACGCGGCGAACCCGGCGGCGCTGCTGCGGCATTCGCGGTGGGCCACGGGCCGGAGCGGCTGTCGTCGGAGTATCTGCGCTTCTTCAAGGAACACGGCTGGGTTTGCCTCACCTGCGTCCTGCCGCCCGAGGTTGTGGATGGTTTGCAACGGGTAGCCTGCACGGACGCCTATGCGGCGCACACGCCGGACCGCGGGACGCCGCAGTTCAGCCAGAGTGCGGCGTTGGGGCGAACCGCGGCGGAACCCGTCTCGCTCTGGGTGATTCGCCAATACATGCGTACAGACGACATTCGCTTCGCGCACACGCCGGCGCTCATCGTCTTGGCGCAAGATGACGGCCGGCGCAACGTGCAGGGCTGGCACTCGGACTATCCCTACCACTGGGGCGTTCCAGCGCGGGGCCAAGTGCCCACCCAAGCCGGCGACATCGTGCTCGGCGTGCAGCGCAACGTTTGCGTGTCCGAGTTCACCAAAGAGCGTGGCGCCACGGCGTTCAAGTTGGGCTCGCATGCGTTGGGACACGGCCCGCCGGATTCGTGGGGAACAGCGGGCACCCACGGCCGGCCCGGCTATCGCGCCGAGCACGGGCTGCCCTACAACGGCCCGGATGCGGACGTGATCGAAGCGCCGCCGGGCAGCATCATCCTTTACGATTCGCGCACATGGCATCGGGCCGGCGTCAACCGCACGGCGCAGCCGCGCGCGGCGATGCTGCAAGCCGTCACCCCCATGTTCGTGATGCCGAAGAGCAACACCAGCGGCGCGTACCGGCACTTCATCCAAAGTGCGGCGTATCAGCAGTTGACATCGCGCGAACGCGAAGAGATCCGCGCCATGATGGTGCATCGCTTCCTGGGGCCCGTCGGCAGGGACGTGATAACGGCAGATGCGGAGCTGACATCCATCGTTGATGGCGATTCATTGTGGTAGGTTGACAATGTGGATATGTTATCCCCATGAACTTTCGGGAACTCGTCGAAATAGCGGGTTCGGCGCCTGTCTTTGAAACTGGCCTGCTGGTCGCTGGCGCAGGCGACCCGGACGGCATCCGCAGCCAGCTCTCGCGCTGGACACGCGGCGGCCGCATCCTGCAACTCCGGCGGGGCCTCTACGCGCTGGCACCCCCTTGGCGGCAGCGCATTCCGCATCCGTTCCTGGTGGCGAATCGACTAACCCGCGGTTCCTATGTGAGCGGCGCCGCGGCCTTGGCCCACGCGCACGCCATTCCGGAATACGTCGCGGAAGTCACCAGCGTCACCACCGGTCGCCCGCACAGCCGAACGAACGCCTGTGGCCGCTTTTCCTTTCGCCACCTGAAAGCGGACCTGTTCTTCGGCTATCGTCTGCTGGATTTGGGCGACGGTCAGCAAGCCTTTGTCGCCACGCCGGAAAAGGCGCTGCTCGATGTCATTCACCTGCACCCGGGTGGTGATGGTCGCGCCTACCTTGAAGAACTGCGTCTGGACTACGGCGTGTTTTGCTTGGAAACCCTGGCGCAACTAGCCGCTCGCAGCCGCTCGCCGAAGCTCTTGCGAGGTGCCGAGCGCGTTCGCCGCTTGGCCGCCGAGACGCCCGGTTACCGGCCGCTGTGAAGGACTATCTCGAAACGCTGGTGCAAGGCGCCTCGCCGGTGCAAGGGCGAAACCTCGTGCGCGAATACTTGCAGGCTCGCATTCTCGGAGCGATGCAGCGGGCGTGGGCCATGTTGTCGCTCGCCTTTCAAGGCGGCACCTGCCTGCGCCTTCTGTTTGCGCTGCCACGCTACTCCGAGGACTTGGACTTTGCCTTGGAGCAGCAACAAGAGCGCTACGACCTGTCGAAGTATCTGAAGGCGGTGCGGGACGAACTCGCCCCGGAGGGGTATCGAGTCGAGTTGCGTGTTCGGGAGCATCGTGCCGTTCACAGCGGTCTGGTGCGGTTTCCGGGGCTCCTTCACGAGCTGGGGCTGTCGAGCAAGGCTGCGTTGGATGTCGGCCAGCTTCTGGAGCACCAGGGCGACTTGGCCCTTGTCACCAAAGACAACGCCCTGCGCTTGTTGCGGTAGCCAGGTCCCAGCGAGTGCGCTACGCGTACCGCGCCTGATTGATGCGGGTAAGCAGATCCATCGCGTGCATGGAGTCCGCCTCGTCGTATTGCGGGCAACTGCGCAGGCCGGCGGCGAGACAGCGATGGACGGCGTGGGCTTGGTAGAGGAAGCCCTGCTGATTCGGGTATGCGACAGGCAGACCAACGGCGTCCGGCAGCGGGTACTCGAAGCGCTCCAGAGGTGCCGGTACGTTGCGCGTGCGGTAGCGCGAAGGCACGCCGCCGGGTTCGGGCACGCGGATGGTGATGGCGGTGGGGCAATGGCCGGGTTGCTCCAGCGTGATGCGGCCCTTGGTGCCGATGATCTCGGTGGTCTCGGCGAGTTCGCTGTTGGAAGGCGGAAACGTCAGAACCGCGCACTTGCCATCGCCGTACTCGACGATGGCGGCGCCGGCGCGGCGCCCGCTCGTGGTCACCTTGGTCGCTTGCGCGGTCGCGCCGAAGGCCAGCGTTGCCGCTTGGATGGTGTAGATGGGATCGAAAAAGTCCGATTGCACGAGTACCGGCTCGCCGATGACGCCCGCTTCTATCGCCGTGCGGGCATGTTCCACAGCCGGGAAGAACCGCGTCCACATGGCGTCCTGAAGCATCACCCCCGCCTCCCGGGCGGCCGCGTGCATCGCGCCGGCGTCTTGGACGTTCTCCGCCAGCGCTTTTTCGCAAAGCACATGCTTGCCAGCCGCTATGGCGAGTAGCGCGTGAGCCTTGTGCAGGCGCGTGATGGTGCCGATGTACACGATGTCCACATCGTCCGCGGCAACAAGCGCTTGGTAGCTGCCGTAGGCTGCCGGTATTCCGTGACGCGCCGCGAACGCTTGCGCCCGCTGGGCATCTCGCGCCGCCACGGCGGCAACGGTGGCGCCCGCACACGCCCGCAGGCAGCCTACCCACTGGGCGGAGATGGAACCGGCGCCGATGATGCCCCAGCGCAAAGGAAAGGCCACGTCTTCCGCCTTGGTGAGAGCTTGGCGAACGTCGAGTGGCGTCGCGGGTGGCAAACGGGCGCTGTCGTTGGCTGCGGTCATGGCGTATGTTCGGCTTGGAGATGCCGGCATTGTAATCGCGCCCAGCGCCGGGGTGTCAGCGCAAAGCGGTAATGTCCCCTTCCCGCAATTCTAAAGTGTCCCCTTTTGGCAGCTTCTCTGGAGTGGGAATTGAGAGTCGAAGGGACGATGACGATGACGGAGGCGGACAGGGCGTTGGTGGTTCGGGCGGTGGTCGAGAAGCGGCTGCGCCAGCAGGAGGCGTCGGAGCGGCTGGGGGTGGGCGTGAGGCAGGTGAAGCGTCTGGCGAAGCGGTACCGGGAGCGCGGCGCGGAGGGGATGGCGTCGGGGCGCCGGGGCAAGCCGCCGAACAACGCGCTGGGCGTCGGGGTTCGGCAGGCGGCGCTGTCGCTGGTTCGCGCGGGGTACGCGGACTTCGGGCCGACGTTCGCGGCGGAGAAGCTGTTGGAGGAGCACGGTTTGGCGCTGTCGCGGGAGACGCGGGGAAGTGGATGGCGGAGGACGGGCTGTGGCGTCCGAAGCGGCGCCGGGAAGCGCGCGTCCACCAGCGCCGGCCGCGCCGGGCGCGGCTCGGGGAACTGGTGCGGGTGGACGGTTCGCCGCACGACTGGTTCGAGGGACGCGCGCCGCGCTGCGCGCTGATCGTGTTCATCGACGACGCGACGAGCCGGCTGCTGGCGCTGCGTTTCTGCCGGTCGGAGACGACGGAGGCGTACATGGAGACGCTGCGGGGGCACCTCGCGGCGCACGGCCGGCCGGTGGCGCTGCACTCGGACCGGTACAGCGTGTTCCGGGTGAACCGGAAGGACGGCGGGGACGTGCCGACGCGGTTCACGCGCGCGCTGCCGACGCTGCGCATCGAGCCCGTCCACGCCGGCACGCCGCAGGCGAAAGGACGGGTGGAGCGCGCCAACCTGACGCTGCGGGACCGGCTGGTGAAGGAGATGCGGCTGCGGGGCATCGGCGGCATGGAGGCGGCGAACACGCACCTGCCGGAGTTCATGGCGGACCACAACCGGCGCTTCGCGGTGGCGCCGCGGGAGGCCGAGGACGCGCACCGTCCGGTGCTGCACGACGCGGAGGAGCTGGACCTGATCCTGTGCGAGCAGGCGACGCGGAAGCTGTCGAAGAACCTGACGTTCAAGTTCGAGCGGCGGGAGTGCCAGCTGGTCGGCGAGGGCAAGGGCCGCCGGCTTCGCGGCGCGGCGGTGACGGTGCGCAAGGGCTTCGACGGCGCGGCGTCGGTGCTCCTCAAGGGCGCAAGCTGGCGCACCGGGTGCTGGCGGAGGGCGAGGCGGCGGTTCCGGTCGCCGACGAGAAGGACGTGCGGGAGCGGGTGGACGCGGCGAAGGCGGAACAGGCGGCGAGGCCGGACTGGAAGCCGGCGCCGGACCATCCGTGGCGCCGGCCGTTCAAGCCCGCGGCGGCGGAGCGCGCCGCGGCATGAGGTCGCGCCGGGCCGGGATGGCGCGTCCGAACCGGCGCCGCGTTTTCCACCGTCTTTCCACCGCCGCTTTTGCGATGAAGGGGGATCGCGCCCGTGGAAAGACGGTGGAAAACGCTACTCGCACGAACCCGACGGCTCGGCTCGCGCAGGCGCTCTCATCGGCCTAGCACGCCGGCAAAGGGGACATTTCTGCTTTGCACAAAAGGGGACATTTCTGCTTTGCGTTGACAGCGCCCAGCGCCGGGGTGGACATGGCGGGCGCCTTGTCGCAACATCAGCAGCCGTCGGCCGCGTGCCATGAGGGAATCGTTGGGAATCATGACCATTCAACTGCGCCAAATTTGCCTCGTCGCCCGGGATTTGGATTCGACAATCGACAACTTGGAGCAGGTGTTCGGCATCCACCGTTGCTATGTGGATGCGGGGGTCGGCAAGTGGGGCCTCGTCAACACGCTGCTGCCCGTCGGCCGCAACATGCTGGAGGTGGTCGTGCCGGTTGAAGAGAACACCGCCGGGGGACGCTACTTGGATCGGCGGGGCGGCGACGGCGGCTACATGGTGATCTGCCAGGCGGACTCGAAAGAGAACCAGCAGGCGGTGCGACAACGGGCGCTCGACAACGGCGTGCGCATCGCTTGGGAGGTGGAACGCGAGAACTGGAACATCTGTCAGATTCACCCCGGCGACATGAAGGCCGCCTTTTTCGAGATCGACTGGGACCAAGCCAACGATTTCACTGGCAATTGGCAACCGGCCGGCGGCACGCAGTGGTTCGACAAGGTGGACCAATCCGTCACCGTGGATTACGCGGCGGTGGAGCTGCAAGGGCCGGATCCGGTCTCGCTCGCGGAACTCTGGGGCCGGGTGGCCGGCTTGCCGGTGACACGCGACGGTGCTGTGCTGCACATGGCGCTCAACAACGTGGACATCCGTTTTGTGGAAGCGACGGATGGCCGCGGCTACGGTTTGGGCGGGCTGGATCTGAAAGTGGCCAATCGCGATCACGTTCTCGGCAAGGCCAAAGAACGAGGCGCTTACGTCTCGGACGACGAAGTACACGTCTGCGGCGTGCGGTTTCGATTGCTGGACGCCTGACGGCGCAAGACGAACCGCCGCTCTAGCCGGGCCGCTTTCGTCGCGCCGCGGTCGCTACTCCCGTAGCCGCTCGATCTTCGCGCCGAGCGCCCGTAGGCGTTCGTCCAACCTCTCGTAGCCGCGGTCGATCTGCCCGGCGTTGTGAATGGTGCTCTCGCCTTCGGCGCTGAGCGCCGCGATGATGAGCGCCATGCCTGCGCGGATGTCCGGCGACACCAGCCGTTCGCCTCGCAACGGCGTTGGCCCCATCACCAACGCCCGGTGCGGGTCGCACAGCACGATGCCGGCGCCCATGTCTATCAGCCGATCCACAAACACCAAACGCCGGTCGAACATCTTTTGGTGAATCAGCACCGTGCCCCGGCTTTGCGTGGCCACCACCAGGGCGATGCTGATGAGGTCCGCGGGAAAGCCCGGCCAAGGCATGTCGTCTATTTTCGGTACGGCGCCGTCGAAGTCCGGCGTCACGGCAAGTTCTTGGTCCGCGGGCACCACGATGTCTTCGCCGTCTTCTTTCCAAGCGATGCCAAGGCGCCCGTACATGATCCGCGTCATCCGATGTTCCTGCGGTTTCGCGCCGACGATGCGAATGCCGGAGCGGGTGGCGGCGGCCAGTCCGATGAGCGAACCCACTTCCATGTAGTCCGGGCCGATGTCGAAGCGGGTGCCGTGTAAACGGGGAACCCCCTCGATAGCGAGATCGTGCGTGCCGATGCCGCTGATGCGCGCGCCCATGGCGTTCAGGCCGCGGCACACGTCCTGCACATGTGGTTCCATCGCCGCGTTGGCAATTGTGGTTGCGCCTTCAGCCAGCACCGCCGCCAGAATCGCCTGTTCCGTGCCGGTCACGCTCATTTCGTCCAAGAACAGATCGCAGCCGCGTAGCTGCCGGGCGGTGAGCGTGTAGCGTTCGGGCTCCGCGACAATCCGCGCACCCATCGCCTGCAAGGCCAGAAGATGCGTGTCCAGGCGCCGCCGGCCGATGCGGTCGCCGCCCGGTCTCGGTATGCGCGCTCGGCCGAAACGCGCCAGCAGCGGCGCCGCGAGCAGTACCGCGGTGCGTATCTGTCCGGCGAGCGCCGCCGCCGGATCCTCGTCGCGCACGCTGGCGGCGTTCAGCCGGCAAGTGTTGTTCTCGAAGCAGGCTTCCACGCCCATGCCGCGAAGCACCGCCAACTTGGTGCGCACATCGCCGATGTCCGGCACGTTGCCGATGACGAGGGGATCGTCTGTGAGCACGGAGGCCGCGAGCAACGGCAACGCGGAGTTCTTGTTGCCCATCGGCGCGATGGTTCCCGCCAGCGGCGACGCGCCTTCGATGCGGAAATAGTCCATCAATCGAAGTATGCCGTCCGGCAAATGGTCATCGCGTTAGGCAAACGCGAGATCCGGTGGAGCGTTTCTGGAGTCGGCTTGGATTCGGCTCTGGAATCCGCGCGCCTTACGAGTCGAACACGATTACGCTGCGCGCCACCTCGCCGGTGTTGAGGTCTAGCAGCGCGTCCGTCACATCGGCAAGCCCCACGCGCTTGGAAATCATCTCGTCCAAGTGCAATCGCCCTTGCAGATAGAACTCCACGAAGCGCGGCATGTCCACGCGGAAACGATTGGAGCCCATCATCGAGCCTTGGATCTTCTTCTCGGACAGGAAATCCGGCCCGTGCAACCGCACCATCTCTCCCGGTGGAATCATGCCGATCACGGTGGCGACGCCGCCTGGCCGCAACATCCGAAACGCCTGCTCCGCGGTGGCCTTGAGGCCGATGGCCTCGAAGGAGTAGTGAACGCCGCCACCCGTCAATTCGCGCACCTGCTTCACCGGGTCTCCATCGCTGGCGTTCACGGTGTCGGTGGCCCCGAAGTTGCCCGCCAGTTGCAGCTTGGAAGCCACGGTGTCCACGGCGATCACTCTCGATGCGCCGGCGATGGCGGCCCCGTTCAAGCAGGAAAGGCCGACGCCGCCGCAACCGATGACCGCCACGGTGGCACCGGGTTCCACCGCCGCGGTATGAATCACCGCGCCGACACCGGTGGTGACGCCGCAGCCGATGAGCGCCGCCCGGTCGAGCGGCATGTCTTCGCGGATCTTCACGACGGAGTGCTCGTGAACGAGCATCCGCTCGGCGAACGAACCCAGGTTGGCGAACTGCGCCAAATCCTCGGCCCCTTTGGAAAGCCGCGCCGTTTCGCCCGGCCCGCGCCGCACTTCGGGTTCTTGGCATAGCGACATGTGGCCGGTCAGGCAGTATTCGCAGTGGCCGCAGAACACCGAGAGGCAGGTGATCACGTGATCGCCCGGCTTCACGTAGCGCACGGCGCGGCCGACCTCCTCCACGACGCCGGCGGATTCGTGGCCAAGCACGCACGGCGTCGGGCCGGGATAGGTGCCGTTGAAGAAGTGCATGTCCGAGTGGCACACGCCCGCCGCGGCGGTGCGCACCAGCACCTCTCGCGGGCCGGGTTTGTCTATCCGGATCTCCTCGATAGCCATCGGCGAGTTCACGGCGCGGAAGATGGCGGCTTTCGTGGTCGGCATTGGCTGCTCCTGGGCGGGCTTCGCCGCAAGTGTGCCACGAATCGCGAACGCACCTGCCGCGGGCGCTGAGGAGGTTGCCGTGATCATCCCGGCATTCGACCGCGTGGTGCGCTACGGCATGTAGGGCGTTGGGCTCCGGCCCAACTGCATCTTCAGCATCGATTGCGCCAAGCGCACGAACTCGCACACCATCGGCCGGGTTTCGCGCGGATCGATGAGTTCCTCGATATTGAACGCCTCCGCCGTGCGGAATGGCGACGACAACGCTTCAAGGCGCGCTTCGATCTCCAACTGCTTCGCTTGCGGATCGTCCGCTTCGGCGATGATGCGTCGGTACGCGGCTGAAACGCCGCCGGAGATGTGCATCGAGCCCCAGTGGCCGGAGGGCCACGCGACCCGCTTGAACATGCCGCTCGGACGGTCGTGGCACTGCCCGGCGACGCCGTAAAGCTGGCGGATGATGATGGACATCCACGGCATGCGCGTGCGCAAAGTGGCGCACAACATTTTCGCCCCGGCGCGCACGATGCCTTGGCGTTGCTGCTCTGGCCCCACCATGAAGCCGGGCTCGTCGGCGAGGTAGATCATGGGAAGGTGGAACGTGTCGCACAGTTGCAGGAAACGAATGACTTTCGTGCCGGCGGCAACGTCCATCGAACCGCCGATGCGTTTCGGGTTGTTGATCATCACGCCGACCGGGTAGCCGTCCACACGGGCAAGACCGATGATGCGGGAACGACCGTAGAGCGGCGTGATCTCGAAGAAGGAGCCTTTGTCCACCACGGCGTTGAGAATCTTGTAGGCGTCGTAGACCCGCCGTTTTTCTCGCGGAATCGCCTCGAGCAGGAATTCGTCCTTGCGCTCTGGATCGTCGCCGGTTTCAACCCGGGGCGGCATTTGCCAGACACTGCTCGGCAGGTAGCTCAAAAACCGCTTGAGCATGTCGAGCGCTTCGGGCTCGTTCGCCGCCAGATTGTCGATCACCCCGCTCTCGTAGACTTGGCTGCGTTCGTCGCCGAGTTCCTCTTTGGTGATGTCTATGCCGAGTGCGGCCTTGACGACCGGCGGGCCGCCTGGAAACACTTGGCTGGTGCCTTTCACCATCACGTTGAAGTGCGCGAGGCAGGAATCCACCGCCGGCAGGCCCGCCACGGAACCCAGAACGGCCGCCACCACCGGCACTTCGCAAAGCAGATCCTGCACGCCGGGTGTCACCGGATTGGTGGGAATATAGGTGCGGCCGATCTGCTCGAAGGTCTTGACGCTGCCGCCGGTGGCGTCGAGCAGGCGGACATAGGGCAAGCGCCATTCCAGCGCCATTTTTTGCGAATGGCCGCCCTTGTTGCCGATGGACGCGTCCGACGCGCCGCCGCGCACGGTGAAGTCCCCGGCGGTCACCACCACCTTGCGGCCCTGCACTTCGGCAAGACCGATGATCATGTTGGAGGGCCGCACGTGCTTGAGCTCGTTGCCTTCGTAAGTGGCGGCGCCGGCGAGCTGTCCGACTTCCCCGAACGTGCCGGGATCCGCCAGCAGGTGAATGCGCTCGCGCACCGTGAGCTTGCCGCGCCGCCGTTGCTCGGCGATGCCGGCCTCGCCGCCCATGGCTTCGGCGAACGCCCGCCGACGCGCGATTTCGTCGATTTCCGGTTGCCAAACCATGCCTTTAGCCCGCCTGTCCGTTATCCGGCGGCTGCCGCCTGTTTTTCTTGGATGGCCCGCGGCAGCGGATACACCTGCGACCGGTACGGGCTGCCGAAACCGGCGAGTTGGGTGAAGAGGGCCGGGTCCGCGCAGTCTTGCGCGAGTTCTCTCGGGAAGCGACCGGGAATGTCGTCCTGCGGCAGTATCGCCATGTGGCGGTAGAAATAGGCGAGCGTGAGGCGCAGGCCGGGCGTCGTTCTTGGATACGCGCCGTGCCAAAGCGCACCGTGAAACACGATAACCGAACCGCGCGGGCATTCGATGGGAATCGCGTCCTGCACGCAATCCGGCAAATTTGGAAGGCTTTTCTTGCGGTGCGACCCCGGCACGCAGGCGAACGCGCCATCGCGCAAGGTGTAGTCCGTCAAACACCAGTTGCAATTCGCGTTCAGCGCTTTGTCGCCCCAAGGCCGCGGGATGCCGGTTTGATCCGCGTGCAGGCCAAGGGACTCGCCGTAGCCGTCCCCGGCCCATTTGACAAAGCAGTTGTGCGAGCTGAACCGTGCCGCGCGGTGGCTGCCGGTGGTGCCAAAGAGATGGTCGATAAGCGATGTGGCCACGGGATTCACTGCGAGATCGCGGAACACGCGATGGTATGTGCACAGCTGCATGAGCTGAAACTGGCTCGGCGTGGCGTTGGAGATCCGCTCCAGAAAGCCGCGGAATTCACCGTAATCCAACTCGCGCTCCGGCCCGTGCTCCACGGTGAACTTGCAGCCGATCAGCTGCTCGCACTTTTCCAGCAGCCGCTCGGTGAGCGCATCCACCACCGATCCGTCCACGCCGGTGACTTCCGGCGGAACCACGGTGTAGCCCTGCTCGTCCAGTTCCCGGCGGTAGTTTTGCAAGTGGCGTTCGCCGGCGTCCTGCTCGCTCGCGATGGCTGGCGGAGTCATGCTCGGTTTCCTAGTGTTGTTCCGCTCCCGGCTCGGCGTTGGCGAGGCCCAAGGCGCCCGCCCGCGCCAACAGTTCGTCGGCGCTCGCGCACTCCATCAGCCAAGCGTCCACCTCCGGCAGACGCGCCGGATGCGCGGCCTTCAGCAGCGGCGCCAGGTGCGCAGACGCCGAGGCCCCGAAACGCAGGTCCGCCAGCCGGCAGAGAACCTCCATGCGCCCCTGCGCCACTCCCTGCTCGCGCCCTTGCGCCAGCCCCTGTTCGCGCCCCAGGGCGATCTTCTCGTCGCACCACTGCTTGGCGATGGACTCCATCAACATCATCGTCTCGTCTCCTTCGGACAGCCAAACACGCTCGCACTCGGCCACGTCCGGCAGCGGCGGCAGCCCGCTCGCGCCCAGCACGCTCTGGGCGCGGGCGTGGAAGCCGCGCCGCAAGCCCGCCGACGCCGCGTCCGGGTAGCGCCGGAACACCCGGCGAGCAGCCCCGGCACCTCGTCCGGCGCCGCCGTCTCCAACCCGGCCGCCGTCTCCAATCGGATCAGCGCTGTCTGCCGGTTGTCCGGCGGCAGCGGCAGGCCGAACAGGTCCGCCCCGCGCGCCAACGCATGGTAGTCGATCAACTCCAGCGCCCGCCACCGGTTCAGCGCCCGCCCGGCCGCCGTCGGCGGCCCCACCAGCGGCCCGTGCCGGTGCGGCGCCCCGGTCCACGCCCGGTCGCCGTTGTAGACCACCACCGACAGCATGTCCGGCATGCGCCCCCGGTGGACGCCGACGTCCCGCAGGTTCAGCTCCAAGAGGTACATGTACTCGTGCATGCGCCACGCCATGTGCCGGTCCGGCCGCGACTGGAACTCGAACAGCACCACCACGTGCGCCGCCTCGCCGTCCGCCGGGCGCCCCTCCCGGCAGTCCACGCGGTACACCTGGTCCTGCAGCCGGCCCGCCAGCGTCGGCCCCACGCGCTCCGGCCCAGCGGCGCCACCGTGGCGAAGTCCAGGTGCTCCGCCCAGTCCCCGCACACGAAGCCGCGCAAGGTGTCCTCCACCATGCGCGGGTCGCTGTGGATGACCTTGAAGGGGTGGTCGCTCGACGCCATGCGGCGCATTGCAACCCATGCCGGCCGCCACCGGAAGGGGGTCGGGCGAATGTCCTACAAGGATTCGAGAGAATCGCCTGCGTAAACGCCCCGCCGGACTGTAGGAAAACGGCCACACTTGCCCAACGGCTGCCCAACGGCTCAGCCGGCGCTCACCGCAACGCTGCGGGCGGGCGGCGTGGCCGGCCTAATCGACCGCGGGAAATCGCAAGAGCCGCGTAACGCGGCCCGAGACTCGCTACACCAACAAGCCGTCGCAGTAGATCTTCTCGCCGGTGATGTAGCCGTTTTGCTCGGAAACCAGGAAGCGCACGACGTTCGCCACGTCTTCAGGCTGACAAACGCGACCGAACGGCATCGACGCATCCAACGTCCGCATGTCCGTGACGCCAGCGGTGGCCCTCATCAACCGCCGGCCCATTTCCGTCTCCACCAGCCCCGGCGCCACCACATTCACCCGTATGTTGTTGGTCCGCTCCTCGCGGGCGAGCGTGACGGCAAGGGCTTCCATGGCCGCCTTGGCCATGTTGTAGGGCCCGCCATTGGCCGCGAGGCCGCGCGACGCCAGCGACGAGATCATCACGATGTCCCCGCGGTCGAGGCCGCGCATCTTCGGAATGACGGCCTTGGAGACGTAGTGGGCGCCGAAGGCGTGGGTGGCTATCACGCGGCGCAGTTCGGCCGGGTCGGTGTCCACCACCGACAAGCCCCGGCTGGCGATGCCGGCGTTGTTCACCAGAATGCTCACCGGCCCAAGCTCCGCTTCCACCAGCGCCACCATTTCCGCGACGTGCTGGTAGTCGTCCACCGTGGCCCGGTACATGCGCGCCGTGCCGCCGGCTTGGTCGATTTCGGCAACGGTGTCGCGGGCCGCCTGCTCGTCCCGCCGGTAGTTCACCGCGACCGCCGCGCCATCCGCCGCCAGCGCCAGGGAGATGGCGCGGCCAATGCCCCGGCCACCGCCGGAGACCAACGCCACGCGCCCTTGCAAGCCCATGCGTGTCACCGCCCTTGAAAACGCGCGTCCCGCTTCTCGAAAAACGCTTTGACGCCTTCGGCGTGATCGAGGGTGCGGCCGGCTTCCGCCTGCATTCGCGCCTCCAGATCCAATTGCTGCTCGTAGGCGTTGTGCCAACTGTCCCAATACATCCGCCGGATGAGCGCCAAGGATTTCGGCCCGTCCGCGAGCTTGGCGGCGATGCCCAGCGCACCCTCCAAGAGCGCCTCGTTGTCTTCGTACACGCGGTTGACCAACCCCCAGGCCTCGGCCTTTTCCGCCGGCAACCGTTCGGCCAACAGGGAGAGCTCCATCGCCCGGCCCCAGCCGATCATGCGCGGCAGCATGAACGAGGCGCCGCCATCAGGCACTAAGCCGATGCGGGCGAACGCCTGCAGGAAGAACGCGCCTTTGGATGCGCACACGATGTCGCCGAGGATGGCGAAGCTCATGCCGACGCCGGCGGCGGCGCCGTTCACCGCGGTGACGATGGGCATGTCCAGGTCGCGCAGGTCCAGCAAGAGGGGGTGGTAGCCGGCGCGCAACGTGCCGCCGGCGCCGCTGCCGCGCCGCGGGTCGCCGAGATTCGCGCCAGCGCAGAAACCGCGCCCGGTGCCGGTGATGAGAAGGCAGCGGGCGCCGTTGTTCGGATCCCGCACTTCGCGCATCGCCGCGTGGAGACCCTCAAGCATGTCCGCGCTGACGGCGTTCATCACCTCGGGATCGTTGAGCCGCAGCACCGCGACTTTGCCGTCGAAATCCAGCGTGACCTTGTTCAGTTCCAAGCGCGCCCCCTAGCGACGCATGTTGAAGCCCGAACCATACCGCAAATCGCGCTGGCGACCAGCGCGGTTTTCGACGTTGCCACCGCCACACGGTCGTGGTGCTTTGCCAGGGGTCGGGATTTGTCGGGGATCGTCGCGAGTGCCCATGCGGGGCGGACGGGGCGCCCGCTCGCGCGAAGTCTTGGCGCTTCCGGTCGGACTACGCCTCGGCGCTCGCCAACAAATCGAGCACCTCGTCGCTCGTCTTGATCATCTCCCGCATCCGTTCGGCGACCTCCGGAGCGTCGGTGTCGGCGTGTTCCTCCAACGACGCCACGCGACGGTCGCGGCTGGCGCGCACGATGTCCGCCGCCGTCTCGCCCTTGTGCGTCAAGGTTGCCGGATCGAGGCCGTGCGCCAACAGCACGCGGACGTTGTCGGGCTGGCCGTAGAGCGCCGCCCAATGCAACGCGTTGCGCCCTTCGGTGTCGGCCAGTTCCGCGTTCAGTCCAAGCGCCAGCAACTCGCTCAGCAGGGCCGCGTCGTCCAACAAGACCGCGGATCGGCTCAAGGGTCGCTCTTGCTTGGTTTCCTGAACCTCGACGCCACTGCGGAGCACCTTGCGCAAGCATCCCCGGTCTTCCAAGCGATGCGAGCGCGACATGGCCGTCATCAACACCGAGTTGCCGTCCGGGTCCACATGGTTCACCAACTGCGGCGCCTCCGCCAAAGCGGCCGCGAACTCCTCGCACCGTCCCAGCCCCACGAGGTCGTGCGGCGCGACGCTGGCGTCTTGGGAAAGCGCGAGTTCCAGCTTCGCGTCCTGATAGATGCTCGGTGCATTCAGAATCAGGGACAGCGGCGTTTGGCCGTTTTCGAACGGTGCCGTCAGCAAGCCGGCGTATGCCGAGATCGCGTTGCCGACATCATCGGGTTTGCGCGACAAGATGAAGTGCCGCCGGAACGAATCTTGGTCGAGCAGCTGGATGGAGATTTCCAACGCCGATCGGCCTTCGATCATGGCCTCCATGTACTGAACGTAGATCTCCTTGCTCTGCGGGCTTTTGATGCGCTCCTCTTCCTTGCCGTTGTTGAAGAAGATAACGGTGGGAATGCCGTTCACGGCAAGCTGCTTGTAGATCTCTGGAGATTCGTCGATGTCGAGCTTGAAGACGTTTGCGCGACCGGCCATCTCGACCATCAACTCCTCGACGATGGGGTCCACTTCCCGGCACGGCACGCACCAGGTCGCCGTGAAATCCACCAACACCGGCAGGTCGGACTGAAAGACCTTCTCCTCGAAGTTCGCCGAAGTGACGTATCCAACCGCCGCTTGGGAAACGGCTGCCTCCTGCGAGTCCGAAGCAGTGGGCTCAACCGACTCCGAAGCGTCTTCTTCCCCGGTGCAGCCTGCGAGCACGAGCAGCGATGCCAGAACGCACGCGGATTTGACGCCCATCATCCAATCCTCCACACGGCTAGGCCCCTTGTGCTTCACGCTCGCGCATGCGCCGTTCACCCAAAAGCCCGTTCACGACGGTGACCACTTCCGCGCGCCGTTTGTTCGCGGTGCGAATCACGCCTTCCTCGTCCAGCACGTAGATGGTGGGCCAGCCGGTGACGTTCCATGCGCTTGCGATGGGGCCTTCGGTGTTGTTCTCCCCGTGGCCGTCCCACCAGGAGCGGTAGGCCAATCCCTCCTCCTCCTTGGCGTCGCGCAGGGTCTGAATGTCCTCGTCGCTGTTGACGCCCAGGATGGTCACGGGATCGTCCTCGTAGAGTTCCAGCATGAAGCGTTGATAGGGGTACTCGCCTCGGCACGGCCCGCACCATTGGCCGGTGAAATAGAGCGCCACGATGTCGCCCCGGTAATCTTGGAGCGCGAACTCGACGCCTTCGGCGTCCTTGCCGACGATGTTGGGCGCCACCTGCCCCGGCATCAAGTGCCGCACTTGGAATATGGTCTGGTCGATGCGCTCGGCCGCCTCCGGATGGCCTTCCTTCACGTCCTCCAAGAAGGAGACGACGCGCACCGTCTGCGTCTCGGTGAGGCGTCCAAGCCCTAGGCGGTTGGCGAAGCGCCAGAGATGCGTCCCGGCCTCGGCGTCAAATTCGGCCAACGTCTCCGGCAAGCCGAGCAGCGCATCGAGAACCGCCACAAGCTGGTCGACCACTTCGTCGGCGAAGAGTTCGCCACCCGTGTCGATTTCCTTCATGTCGGGAAACCAAGACCCGATGACGGAGAGCGGTGCCGGGTGTTCCTGGGCTTCGGCGTAACTCGAAACCAGCGAGCGCCGCTGCTCGAACAGAGCCCGATGTTCGGCGTGCCGGTCGGCGAGTTCGCCAAGAAACGCCTGCGCCTTCTCCACCTGCTCCTCGGAGAGCGCGGGGCTGGCGAGACGCCGGACGAAGCTCCACAGATGCACCGACGCCTCGCGCTCGAAATCCATCCGCGTCTCCTCGGCGTCCAGGCTCTCGCCAAGCGTTTCCAGCAAGGCGTCGAACTTCGCCTCGTCCAAGGGGCCGCCGTCGGCGTCGTATTCGGACATTGGCGGGAACCGCGTCTCGCGCACCGCCGCCGGCAAGTTCGCCGCCGGCGAAACCGCCGCCACGGCCGGGGAAGCGGCTTCCGCCGTTTCCGGCGTGTCGGCTTCGGTGCGGCTGCCGAGCGCGTAGCCGATCAGGAACACCGTCGCCACGCCCAGCAGGCCGGGGGCGACCACGGCCCATTTCACGGCCAAAACGCCCGCCTGGGCCCGGAGGCCGCGCGGCCCGCCCGCGCTACCACGAGAACTCCTTGACCACTTCGAGAAAGGCGACCCGGCGGCGGAAGTTCACATCCCGCGAGTTCACCCCGTAGAAGTTGTCCACGAAGGGGAAGTCCGCGTCGAAGATGTTGTCGATGCCCAAGGTCGCGCGCAAGCCGAGATCCGGGAAGGCGCGCTCGCCGCGGACGTCCAGCGTCGTGTAGCCGTCCACGTTCTCCCGCCGAGCTCCGGCGTCGGTGTTCCGGTATGCGCCTTTGCGTTGCAGCGTGAGGCTGGCCGACCACTCGCCAAAGGTCCAGTCCATATAGACGTTGCCCACCAGCTTGGGCGGGCCGTCTTGGGTGCCGTGCTGGACGACGGGGTCCGCGCCGACCACCGGCGTCGTCTCGAGGGAAAGCGTGCGGGTGAGGTTGATTCCGACGCCGAAGTCGCCCCAGTCGTTCGTGTCGAAACGGTAGCGCGCCTGCAAGTCGACGGCTTCGCTGACGCGGCTCGCCAAGTTGGCGCTGGCGAAGGACAGCAAGGTCAAGACGCCGTTCGCGTCGCGTTCCACCAAGCCGGGAAACTGTTCCCAGTTCTCCAAGGCGTACACCGGAGGCCAGCCCAAGGCGCTTTGCAGGTCGCCGATCAGGCTTTCGAAATCGGTGCGGACCCAAGTCGCCGAGAGCCGCAGCCCGGCGACCGCCGCCACGTCCCAATCGAAGCCGGCGGTGACGGTCTCGGACGTCTGGGCCTCCAAGTCCGGATTGCCCCCGAACACGGTGACCGGACGCACCGGGGTGAAAGGCCCGCCGTTGGACGCCGGGTTGAACGGGTCTTGATGGGCGAAAAACGTGAACATTCTCGCCGGTTGGAACAGTTCCGGCAGCGTCGGCGCCTGAAACCCGTCGCCCCAAGTCGCGCGCAGTTTGACGGCGTCGGCCGGCCACCAGGCGAGGCCGATCTTTGGCACGAAGTCGCCGAGGTTCCTTGTGCTCGCCGGTTCCGTCGCGCCGTCGAACGGCCCCGATATCTGGTAGTCGTCGTCGCGGCCGGCGAGATGCAGGGTCAACTGCCGCAGGCCGGGACGGGCATTGGCTTCGCCGACGAGCGGCACCGCCAACTCGACGAACCACGCGGTGTTCACCGATTCCGGAACGATGTCCGGCGCGTTCGGCACGGTGAAGGTGAACGGATTGAGAACGAAATCCTCGAAATCCAGCGTGTCCGTGCGCTTCTCGAAACCGAACGCCAGTTGCGCCTCGCCGCCGGTGGTCTTGAACAGCGTGCCGGAAAAAGTCAATCCGAACACTTGGTTTTTGCCGTTTCGCGAACCGCGGGTGTCGTAGTTGACAAACTGGCCGAGATCGACGGGCTGCACCGTGCCGTCGCCGAACGGGTTTATGGCGGTTTGCGGATCCGAACTCGCGAGGGCGGCCCGGAAGGCCGGGCTGCGGCTGTTGAAGGTCCCCGCGTAGCCGTTGTAGAAGCCGTTCTCGCCGTAGTCCGCCGTGAAGGCCGCCGCCCAGTCGCGCCACGGCGTCTGCCAAGTGAGCGACGCGCTCAGATTGTAGCGATCCGACTCGGTGATGCGGGCGAAGCTCGGCAGCTTGCCGTCGGCGACTTCCCGCGTGAACGCGTAGCCCACATACACGTCGGCGCCGAGGGTGTTGTAGGCGTTGCTTTGCGGCACCGGCCCGCTGAAGGAAGTGCCGAAGGACTGGCCGACGACCTCCTGTTCGGCGTAGGTGGCGGAAAAGTCCAACACCAGGTTGTCGGCGAGTCGCTGCGACACGTTGACGTAGGCCGCCCAACGGTCCGTCGCCGGCGTGGCCTCGGCGGTGCCGAGTGGCTGTTCCGCAGCCGGAAGCAGGTTGAAGTTGCCCGTTTGGGTCACCCACTCCTCGTTGCTCACATAGATGATCTTGCTAACGTCGATGTTGGTTCCATCGCCCGGTGGCAAAAGCGCCACCCGCGTCCCCGGCGGCGCGCCAGGTGGAAAGCGCCCGAAACGAAGCAGAATGGCCGGCTGCGCGAAGGTGCTCGGAAAGCGCCGCCCGCCTTGCTCGCGGTAGTCGCCATCCACGTCGAGGCCGGCGTCCTTGGAAAAGACCGGATCCTCTTTGTTGTAGTTGAAGGAGGCGGTGATGTTGCCGCTGGCCCACGAGGCGCCCGCCGTCTGCTCGAAGACGCGCCGATCGCCGCCGGAACTGCTCGACTCGTAGCGAAGCGACGATTCGGCGCCGCGGTAGTCTTGCTTCAGAATGAAGTTCACGACGCCGCCCACCGCGTCGGAGCCGTACACCGCGCTGGCGCCGTCGGTGACGACCTCGACGCGCTCGATGGCGCTGAACGGTATGGTGGAGATGTCCGTGAAGGTGCCGGACTCGGCCGGCGATGCCGCGATGCGGCGACCGTTCACCAGCACCAGCGTCGATCCCTCGCCGAGGCCCCGCAGATTCGCCGTCACCGAGCCTTGCGTGAAGCGCGGCGAGTTGCCGTCGAAGCTGCCGCCGCTCAATATCGACGAGAAGTTCTGCGGCAAGAAGCGCATCACGTCCTCGACGTTCAGCAGGCTCCGGCGATCCAGCTCGTCGCGGTCGAGCACGAACACCGGCGACGCGCTCGGGTAGCCGCGCAGCCGCGTGCCGGTGACGATCAGGGTCGGGACGTCCTTCGCGTCCTCGTCGTCGTCCTTCGCCTCGGCGTCCTCGGCAAGGGCCGCGCCGGCGGTGAAGCCGGCGCATGCCGCCGCCATCAGTGCGCCCAGAGTAGCCCGGTGGAGCCGCCGCTTGCCCTTCTTCCTCGTCAATAAGCCCGATTGGCCTTCAGCTCCAGTTCCCACAATCTCTCCCATCCGATCTCTCCCATCCGATCTCTCCCATCCGATCTCTCCCATCCGATCTCTCCCATCCGATCTCTCCCATCCGATCTCTCCCATCCGATCTCTCCCATCCGATCTCTCCCATCCGATCTCTCCTATCCGATCTCTCCTATCCGATCCGATTCCCGATGAATCAACCGCCCGAATTTACCACGTTTTCGTACGGCGCGGGGCCTTGATCAGCCTTGACTTGATCACGAAACGAAACCAAATCGCTTGAGGCATGCGCTACCGCGCTGGCAACGGTTTGCCCGACCGCTACGCAGAGGGTGGAAGCGTCAGCACGCTTAAGGGCTGGAAGCGTTAGAATGGCTAGGCGTGGCGGCACGGGGAAGCACCGAATGGCGGTGACAACAGGCAAGCGAAGCGGCTACCGGCTGCTCAGCTTCGTGGAAGGCAACGGGCTCGTGCTCCTGCTGGTGGTGGCTGTCGTGCTGGCACGCCTTTTGCCCCATCCGGCGAACATCGCGCCAGTGGGGGCGTTGGCCCTCTTCTCCGGCGCCTATCTGCGGCGACGGTTCTACCTGGTGCCGATGGCCGCCCTGCTCGCGAGCGACTGGATGCTCGGCTTCTACCACGCCGGCGTGATGGTCGCCGTCTACGCCGGCTTCCTCGTCAGCACCTTTATCGGACGCGGTTTGCTGCAAGGGCGCGATCGCGGCGCACGCATCTTCGGCGCGGTGGGCGCGGGAGCGCTCGCGTTCTGGCTGATTTCCAACTTCGGCGTGTGGCTGTTCCACCACCCCAAGACCTTGCCCGGCCTCGCGCAGTGCTACGTTGACGCCGTGCCTTTCCTCGGCCGCAGCTTGCTAGGCGACGCCATGTACGCCGCGTTGTTGTTCGGCGGCTACAAGCTGGCGCGCCACGCGGCCGCTTCGTGGACCCGGGCCACCGCAACCCCGGGGCGTTGAACCTCTGCGCGCGCCCTTGCGGGCGCGTTGGCAGTTGCTGCGCAACTGCTGCGCTGCTTCCGGCCTTAACCACTCACTAGGAGCAGGGCCCCCACCACCGCCGCTGCGAAGCCGGCGGCGATGGAGGCGGAATCGCCGCCGCCGGCGATGGCCTCGGTCATCGGTTTCAGCAGCAATCCCACGCCGGCGGCGACTAGCGCGAACCCCGCCGCACGCCGCCAGCGGGTACGTCTTTGCTGGCTTTCGATGGCCCGAGTCAACCGCTCCATTGCCTCGCGTTGCGAAGCGGCCAAGCGATCCAGGTCCCCCAGTTTGTGAATCGCCGATGCCGCCACTTCGGGCAATCGCGGCAGTTCGGCGATCAGCGCGGGCGCGTTGTCCACCAAGGACTTGAAGAACGCCTTGGGGCCGTAGCGATCGCGCATCCATTGCTCCATGAACGGCTTGGCGGTGTGCCAAAGGTCCAGATCGGGGTAGAGCTGCCGCCCAAGGCCTTCCACGTTCAGCAACGTCTTTTGCAACAGCACTAGTTGCGGTTGCACTTCCATGTGGAAACGGCGGGCGGTTTGGAACAACGCGACGAGGAAGTGGCCAAAGGAGATTTCTTTCAGAGGACGCTGGAAGAGCGGTTCGCAGAGTTGGCGGATGACGGCCTCGAACTCGGCAGCGTCCGTGTCTGGCGGAATCCAACCGGATTCGATATGCAACCGGGCGATGCGTCCGTAATCGCGATTGAAGAACGCGACCACGTTGCGCGCCAGGTAGGTTTGATCGTCCGTCGTAAGCGAACCGATGATGGCGCAGTCGATGGCGATGTAGCTGGGATTTTGCGGATCTTCGATGTTCACGAAGATGTTGCCGGGATGCATGTCCGCGTGGAAGAAGTTGTCCTTGAACACCTGCTTGAAAAAAGTCTCCACGCCGCGTTCGGCGAGTTCTCTCATGTTCGTGCCGGCGCGCTTCAAGGCCGCGACATCGGCGATCGGCGTGCCGTACACGCGCTCCAGCACAAGCACGGATTCCGCGCAGCGCTGCCAGTGTACGCGTGGCGCGTAGAGCAGCTTGGAACCTGCGAAATTGCGCCGCAGCGTGTCGGTGTTGGCCGCCTCCTTGAGCAGGTTCAACTCGTTGAAGACGGTCTGCTCGTAGTCCGCCACCACGGCGTTCAATTTCAACCGGCGGGCCTCTTTGGAAATACGTTCAAGCACCGCCGCCATCGTGTGAATGAGCGCCAGATCCTTGCGAATCACGCGGTCGATGTTCGGCCGGATCACCTTCACGACCACGTCGTCGCCGTTTTCCGTGGTGGCCGCGTGTACCTGCGCCAAGGAGGCGGAGGCGAGGGGCTCGCGCTCGAAACTGGCGAACAGCGTGTCGATGCTGCCGCCCAAAGCCTCCTCGACCCGGGCGATGGCCAAATCGGACGGAAACGGCGGCACTTGATCTTGCAGTTTGGCCAGCTCGTCGGCGTAGTCTTGGGAGAGAAAGTCGCGCCGCGTGGAGAGAATCTGGCCGAACTTGATGAAGATGGGGCCAAGGTTTTCGAGCGCTTCGCGCAGCCTCACGGCATCCGGCTTCTTCGGATTGGGCAGCAGACGGAGGGGGGAGGCGCGATACCACCAGTGGTGCCCCGCGAACCGGGCGAGATTTCGGTCCAGCCGGTAGCGCAAGATCGTGAAGAGGATCCGCGCGCTACGGCCGATGCCTTTCATGGCGCCTGCGGCTCGCTCGGCGCCGGAGAGGGCGATTCGTCGGTTGTGCCGGTCTCGACGCCTTCCAACTCGGCGAGCCGCGCTTCCAAGTCGCGGATGCGGGCTTGCAGCTCGGCTTTCTCGCGGTCTTCGTCGGTTGTCGCCGGCGATCTTGGCGGCGTGTGGGCGGCAAAGCGCTCGCGCAACGCGGCAAGCAGGCCCTCGCACGCGGACTGCGCCGCGCGGGCGGCGATGTGAACGGCGTCGCTGGCATCCTCGGCCAGATGATCAAAACCGTGCGGCAACTTCAGATGCGGGCGGAACGATGTGCGGAAGTCCTCGTAGACCTCCACGTCGCCAAAAACCGCGGCGGTGTCCCTGTCAATGCCGGCCAGAGCGCCAAGCACGGCGGCCGGCGAGCCGCGCACCGTGACGTCCGCTTGTTCTTCGCCGCTGCGTACCCGCACGGCGTCCGCCGCACCACCGCCGGCGAATTGAATGACAAGACGCTGCTCTAGGCATTCGACGGCGATCGCCTTGCCCGCCAACCTCTCGGCGCAGGCACGGGCGTCGGCGTTGGTGGCGATGGCGGTGGCCAACGCGAAACGCGCCGCCTCGGTCACTGGTTTCACTTGAACCCCCGGTGAATCGCCGCCACGCCGGCGAAAAAGTTGTGGTACTCCACGTCGACGAAACCGGCCTCTTCCATCATCTCGCGCAGGGCCTCCTGCGCCGGGTGTTCGCGGATGGATTCGACCAGGTAGCGGTATGGCGCGCCATCGCCCGCCACCGCCCGCCCGAGGGCCGGCCAAGTGGACTTGAAGGCGTCGAACCCGCGCGCGAGCAGCGGATTTTCCACCGTGGAGAACTCGAGCACCACCGCCACGCCGCCGGGGCGCAGCACGCGGCACATCTCTGCGAACGCGGCGGCCTTGTTCGTGAAGTTGCGCACGCCGAACGCCACCAGCAGGGCGTGAAAAACGTTGTCTTGGAACGGCAGCGCGGCGGCGTCGCCTTGCGCGAAATCGACGCGGACGCAGCCGCGGTTGGCCAGCCTGTCGCGCCCGGCGGTCAGCATCGAACGATTGATGTCCGCGAGGACGACTCGCCCGGCCTTCCCGTCCGCACCCGCCGCCGGCGCGCCCGATGGCGAGCGCGGCGCCACTTGCCGGGCCGCGAGCGCGGCCATGTCGCCGGTGCCACCGGCCAAGTCGAGCACATCCTTGCCGGGGCGCAGCCGGGCCATCTCGACGGCCGCGCGCTTGAGCAAGCGGTGGCTGCCAAGCGAAATGATGTCGTTCAAGCAATCGTAGCGGTGGGCCACGGCATCGAAGACGCCGCGCACGCGCCGGGTCTTCTCGGCCGGCGTCACGCGCTCGACGCCGAAGTCCACGGTGGCGTTCATGGGTTTCGCAGCGGTTTCAGCCGTCGATTGGCTGATGGAAGTAGTAGCACAAGCCGTCCGGCGCGACGACGAAGAACACTTGAAACTTCTGCCCGTCGCGCTCGTCCACGCGCCAGTTTGCCGTCTCCACGCCGCGATCGACCAATTCGCGGCGGGCTTCGCGGATGTCGGTCACCAAGATGGCCGCGCCTTCCTGTTCCGGCTCGCCGCCGTTCACCGCGAATCCAATGCGCACGCCATCGCGTTCCATGAGCACCGTGGGCACCGGATCTGGGCGGCGTTCCACTTCCCGCAAGCCGAACTTCTCGCCGTACCATTTCGCGGCCTGGTCGATGTCCGTCACCGGCAACGCCAGAACGTCGTCGGCGAACGGATAGGCGGCCTCGTAGAGCTTGGACATGTGTTTCGCCTCCGTGTGCTCTTTGCTGGCAAGCCGGCAGTTTACCGCGCCCCTGAAGGGCTCAATTCAAGAGCCCGGCCGCTCGAATCTCGCGGATCTCGTCGCGCACCGCGGCGGCCTGCTCGAACTCCAGGTTCTTGGCGTGCGTCATCATCTGCTCCTCCAGTTCGGCGAGCAACTTGCCGAGCGCTTTGGGATCGCCGTTGGCTTGGTGCGCCGTGTCCGCCGGTGCCGCTTGGGCGGCCCGTCGATCGCGAGACCGCTTGGATTTCGCCGCCCCTGGTGCCGTTCGAGCGCCCTCCATCACGTCCGCCACCGCTTTGGAAACCGTGCGCGGCACGATGCCGTGCCTCTTGTTGAAGGCGATCTGCTTGTCGCGGCGGCGGTTGGTCTCGTCGATGGCCCTTCGCATCGAGCCGGTCATTTGGTCCGCGTAGAGAATGGCGCGGCCGTGCAGATTTCGCGCCGCCCGCCCGATGGTTTGGATCAGCGAGCGTTCAGCACGCAGGAATCCTTCCTTGTCGGCGTCCAGTATCGCCACCAGGGACACTTCCGGCATGTCCAGACCTTCCCGCAGCAGGTTGATGCCCACCAGCACGTCGAACTTGCCTAGACGCAGATCGCGCACGATTTCCATGCGTTCCACGGTGTCGATGTCCGAATGCAAGTAGCGCACGCGCACGCCGTGCTCGTCCAAATACTCGGTGAGGTCTTCGGCCATCCGCTTGGTGAGCGTGGTCACCAGAACGCGCTCACCGGACGCCGCGGTGCGGCGGATTTCCTCGAACAGATCGTCCACTTGGGTGGAAGCCGGGCGCACATCCACATCCGGGTCCACCAACCCGGTGGGACGCACCACTTGCTCCACCACCGCGCCGGAACGTTCGCCTTCGTAGGCGCCGGGCGTTGCGGAAACGAAGATCATCTGCGGCGCCAGGCGTTCCCACTCGTCGAAACGCAGCGGCCGGTTGTCCAGGGCCGAAGGCAACCGGAAACCGTATTCCACCAGCGTTTCCTTGCGCGAGCGGTCGCCCTTGTACATGGCGCCGAGCTGCGGCACCGTGACGTGGGACTCGTCCACGATCAGCAGCGCGTCGTTCGGCAGGTAGTCGAACAGCGTCGGCGGCGGCTCGCCGGGTGCCCGACCGGAAAGGTAGCGCGAGTAGTTTTCGATTCCGTTGCAATAGCCGAGCTCTCTGATCATCTCCAGATCGAAGCGCGTGCGCTGCTCCAGACGTTGGGCCTCCACCAGCTTGTTGGCGTCCTTCAGCGCTTTCAGCCGTTCGGCGAGTTCCGCTTGGATTTCGTCTAGCACGGCCAAAGTGCGCTCCCTGGGCGTCACATAGTGCGTCTTGGGGAACACCGTGTAGCGCGGCAGGCGCGACAACACTTCGCCGGTGAGGGGGTCGAACAACGCGATGTTCTCCACCTCGTCGTCGAAAAGCTCCACGCGCACGGCCTCCTTTTCGGATTCGGCGGGAAAGATGTCGATCACGTCGCCACGCACGCGGTAGGTGCCGCGCTGGAAAGCCATGTCGTTGCGCGTGTATTGCAGCTCCGCCAAGCGCAACAGCAGATAGCGTTGATCCACCCGGTCGCCGCGGTCCAGATGCAGCACCATTTGCAGATACGACGACGGATCGCCGAGCCCGTAGATGGCCGACACGGAAGCGACGATGACGGTGTCCCGGCGTTCGAGCAGCGCCTTGGTGGCGGAAAGACGCATCTGCTCGATGTGCGAGTTGATGGAAGCGTCCTTTTCGATGTAGGTGTCCGAGGCCGGCACATAGGCTTCCGGCTGGTAGTAGTCGTAGTAGGAAACGAAGTACTCCACGGCGTTGCGCGGAAAGAACTCGCGAAACTCGCCGTAGAGCTGGGCGGCAAGGGTTTTGTTCGGCGCGAGAACCAACGCCGGCCGCTGCACCGCGGCGATGACGTTGGCCACGGCGAAAGTCTTGCCGGAGCCCGTTACGCCGAGCAGCGTCTGGTGCGCGAGCCCGGCGTTCAGACCATCGACGAGACCGGCGATGGCGGTGGGTTGATCGCCGGCCGGGCGGTAATCCGCCACCACCCTGAGGTCCGCGACTTGCTGCATGGCGCGTCCGCGACGGTCGGGCCGGGCCTCAAGGCAAGCGAAAAGCGGTCAAACGCGCCGGTTCCGTACTGCCGCCGGTGGCGATCACCACGAACGGCTTGCCCCCCGCCACGTAGCCCATGGGCGGCGCGGTGTAGTGCGCCCCGGGCACCGCGTGTTGCCAGACCAGCGCGCCGGTGGCTTTGTCCAGCGCCCGCAATGTGCTCGTGGGACCGCGCGGGCGATGTCCCAGGAAGAGGAGATCGCGCGTCACCAGCAAGCCGGGCGCGAGTTCCGGCTCGCCGAGGTCTGGCAGGTCGAGGCCGCGTAGCGCCGGATGATCGCGCGGGCCGGCGCCGTTCGCCACGCGCCAAGCGATTTCGCCCGTGTCCAGCCGATAGGCCACGATGCTGGACCACGGTGGTTTGAGCGCCGGCAGACCCCGGGAAAAGCCCCTCGGTCGCACCGTGTAACGGTAGCCGATGTTCGGGTTTCGCACTGCCCTCGCGGTAAGTAGCAGGGCCGAGCGCCGGGTGGCAACATACAGGTGCCGGGTTTCGGGATCGAACGCGGCGCCGCCCCAATTGGCGCCGCCGCCCCACCCCGGCATCACCACGCTGCCTTGCTTGGAAGCGGGCAGGAACAGCGGGCCGGAGCGGACGGAAGCGAGCAGTCGAAGCGCGCGTTCGCGCAGCGCCGGGGTCAGATCGTTCAAGTCGTCCTCCGAGACGCCCTGCAACTCGAACGGCGGCGGCCAAGTGGGATGCGGTTGCGTGGGGTGGGCCTGTTCGCCCTCCAAGTCGCTGGCGGGAACCGGGCGCTCTTCAATGGGCCAGAGCGGCTTGCCGGTCTCGCGGTCGAAGACGTACAGGAATCCCATCTTGCTCACCTGCGCGACGGCGCGCACCAGTTTTCCACCCTGCTGGATGTCCGCCACCACCGGCGCGGCCGGCAAGTCGTAATCCCAGATATCGTGGTGAACGGCTTGAAAGTGCCAAACGCGCTTGCCGTCCGCCGCGTTCAATGCCACCACGGAGTTGCCAAAGAGATTGGCGCCGGGACGCAGCGCGCCGTAGAAGTGGCTGGTGGGCGCGCTGACCGGCAAGTAAACGTGGCCAAGCGCCGGATCGCAGCTCATCATCGACCAGACGTTGGTGTTGCCCATCCAGCGCCAGGACTCCTCGCCCCAGGTTTCGTTGCCGAACTCGCCCTTCTGCGGCACCGTCTTGAAAACCCACCGTTGCCGCCCGGTCTTCACATCGAAGCCCCGCACGTCGCCAAGCGGCACGTTTTCGCGCCAACGCGGCCCCACCTGATGCGAATAGTCGATGGTCTGGTTTCCGATCACCACCACGTCGCCGCACACGGCCGGCGCGTAATTCCAAGTGGACGCCTTCCGATCCAAGGGACGGCGCAACCCCACCGCGAGGTCCACCCGTCCGTTGTCGCCGAAGCCGCGCACCGGTTTGCCGCTGTCCGGCGCCAGCGCGATCAGCCAGCCGTCGCTGGTGAGCAGCAGCAAGCGCTCGCGTTTGCCGTCCCGGTGGTACGCGAGGCCGCGGCTGGAGAAGCCGAACTGCGGCGGTCGCGGGCCGTCGCCGGTGCCGGGGTCGTAGGTCCAAAGCGCTTCGCCGGTAATGGCGTCGAGCGCTTGCACAGCCGAATAGGAGGTGCGAATGAACAACCTGCCGTCCACAACCAACGGCGTCGCCATGAACCGGTCCGGCGTCCTTCCTCGGCCCTCGGCGCGGTGGTTGTCGAACGCCTCCCAAATCCAAGCCACCCGCAATTGCTTCACGCTTTCCGTGGTGAGCGCCGGCAGCGGCGCGTACTTGCGCGCGCCGAGGTCGCCGCCGTAGGCCGGCCAGTCGCCGTGCGCGGTGCTGTAGTCGAACGGCCGGCGCCGGTCTTCCCGGCGCGGCTTGAGCGGGGGCAATTCGGCCGGCCGCACCTCCTCGGCCGGCGGCGCGGGCGAGCGCACCACCAACGTGTCGCGAGCCGCGAGCCAAGCCACGTCCACCGCCTCGGCGCCGCGCCGCTCGCGCTCTTGGATGAGCCACAGGCCACGCTCGTTGTGGCCTTCGCCGCCGCCGGCGGTGACGTGGCAGAAGGCGCAATCCTTGGCCCCGTACTTCATGGCCGGTGGTAGAAGTTCGGCGGTGCCGAACGCTGAGGCGGCGAACAGCAACAAGGCGCTGGCGACCGGACCGCGCGTATCGCGCATACAAGTGCCCCTTGGCAAAGCGACACGTCCATGATAGACCCACCGCGCGCCACGCGACCGATGGCGACGAGCGGGCTGCTTCTCATCTTTCACCTAGCCAACCAACCAACCCGCACCGCGTTGCGCCGGCTGACGGCACCGGCTATGGTGCGAAGCACGGTGGCGAGGGTTGTGCTTGCCGCCTCGCATCCGATTCGCTGGGGCGTCTCGCCCCGCGGGCGTCGCTGTCCATGCGCACCAGTTAGATCATGAAGTTCGCCGTCTTGCAATTCTTCAGTTGGCCCGAGCGGCGGGTGCCGCTGGGCACCGTGTACCGGCGCGCGCTGGATCGCGTGCGCATCATGGACGGTGGCGGCTACGACGCCGTGTGGCTGGCGGAGCATCACTTCTCCACCTACAGCGTGTGTCCGTCGGTACACATCATGGGCATGCACGTGGCGGACATCACGAGCCATCTTCGCATTGGCACCGGCGTCAGCTTGGCGGCGTTCTACCATCCGCTGCGGCTCGCCGAGGAGGTGGCGTTGCTCGACAATCTCTCGGGCGGGCGCGTCAATTGGGGAGCGGGGCGCGGTTTCGATCGCAAGGAGATGGAAGTCTTCGGCGTCAGCCAGCAGGAATCCCAGGCCCGGTTCCGCGAGCATGTGGATGTCGTGCTCCGCGCATGGCGCCCGGGCCCGTTCACTTACCAGGGCCGCTTCCACAACTTCCAGGATGTGGAAGTGCTGCCCAAACCGTTGCAAGACCCCATCCCGGCGTGGGTCGCGTCCACTTCGCCGGCCGCCATGGCTTGGGCCGCCAGCCAGGGCCACGCGATTCTGATGGACCCCCACGCCACTCACGAGGAGATCGGCCGCAAGCACGCGAACTACCGCGCCGCCCTCGCGGCGCACGGCTTCGAGCAACGCGGCGCCACGCCGATGGCGCGCCTTCTCGCCATCGCCCGCACCGACGCTGAAGCGGAAGCGGTGGCCCGCCAGGGTGCCCAGTGGACGCTCGACGCCTACGCGGCGCCCGGGCCGGGTGCCCCTTCCAAGGCCGAGCGCGTGGAACGCTATGTGAACGAGGTGATCATCCACGGTTCGCCATCAAAGGTGGTGGACGAGCTGAAGCGCCTCGAGGAGCAGATACCGTTGCGCTATCTGATCGCGTCGATTTTCAGCCACGAGACGTTCCTGCTGCTCACCGACGAAGTCATCCCCCGGATGTAATGCGATTCGGCCGGCTGTGAAGTCGTGCCGAGGACTTGAGCCCGCGAGCCCGCAGACTTCGCCCGCCAACCCGCAACTGCTGCTAGGATGCAGCCATGAAGCCGCTCGGGTTGCACACCGTCCTCGCCACCGTCGCCTTGGCGGCGCTGTTCTCCACCGTCGCCACGCAGATTTACGCCCTCATCGTGCCCACCCGCAGCGCCCTGTGGCTGCTGATCCTGTTCTTCACCGTCGGCTTGGGAGTGGCTTGGATCGCCCTGCGCGCGGACGCCCGCCACGCGCGCGAGACGCCGTCCGAGAGCGGAAACGCCACCGAACCGCCCGCGGCGCAGGATTCTCCAGCGGCGCCGGATTCGTCGGGCACGCCTTGACGCCGGCGCCCTAACGGCCGCTCGTTCCGTTCGATATCCGTGAACCTGCGGCACCTGCTAGCCGCCCGCTTGGACGCCGCGTTCGCTAGAGCCGGTGCCGCCGGCGCCCCCGCCATTGTTGCCCCGGCCGCTCGTCCGGAGTTCGGCGACTATCAAGCCAACGGCGCCATGGCGGCGGCCAAGCGCCTTGGCGTCAAACCCCGGGAGTTGGCGCAAAGGGTGATCGACAGCGCTGACCTCGACGGCCTTGCCCACGCCGCAGTCACCGGCCCCGGCTTCATCAGTCTCGCCATCGCGGACGAATGGCTTGCCGCGGCGCTCGCCGGGCCGCTGTTGCGGCCACTCGCGGCGCCGCCGCGGGTGGTCGTGGACTATTCGCACCCGAATCTGGCGAAAGAGATGCAGGTCCACCACCTGCGCAGCACCATCATCGGCGACGCGGTGGCCCGGGTGCTCGAGGCGCTGGGCTGCGAAGTGCTCCGGCAGAATCATGTTGGCGATTGGGGCACCGGATTCGGCCGCCTCGTGGCGCACTTGGTCGATTGCGGAGAGGATTCCGAGCAACTCGCGGACCTGGAGCGCTTCTACACCGAAGCGAGCGCCAGGTTTCAAGCGGATACGGCCTTCGCCGACCGGGCCCGGCAAGTCGTCGTGCGCCTGCAGCGGGGCGACGTTGAGACCGTGGCGCGCTGGCGGCGCTACATCGACATTTCCATGACGCACTGCCAAGCCGTGTACGACGCTTTGGGCGTCGGCCTGCGCCCCGAACACGTCCGTGGCGAGAGCGCTTACAACGACGACTTGCCGGGCGTCGTCGAGGATCTGCGGGCGAAAGGGCTGCTGACGGAGTCCGACGGGGCGTTGTGCGTTTTTCTCGATCAGTTTCGCGGCAAGGACGGCAAGGTGACGCCGATCATCGTGCGCAAGTCCGATGGCGGCTACCTTTACCACTCGACGGATCTGGCGGCTCTGCGCTACCGCGCCGAGACGTTGCGGGCGGCCCGCGTGCTCTACATCGTGGACGCCCGCCAAGCGTTGCACTTCCGTCAGTTGTTCGCGCTGGCGGCGGCGGCCGACTACGGGGCTGGCGTGTCCTTGGAACATCACCCTTTCGGCACCATGCTCGGCGCGGACAACCGCCCGTTCAAGACGCGCGAAGGCGCCGGCATGCGCCTTTTGGATTTGCTGGACGAGGCCAAGGCGCGCGCCCGGGCGCTGGTCGCGGAAAAGAACCCCCGTTTGTCGGCGGGCGAGATGGACGCGATAGCCCAAGCCGTTGGCATCGGTGCCGTGAAGTACGCGGATCTGTCGAAAAACCGCACCAGCGACTATGCGTTCGATTGGAACGCCATGCTTTCCTTCGACGGCAACACGGCACCGTATTTGCAATACGCCTACGCCCGCATCCAGAGCATTTTCGATAAAGGCGGCTTGGACGCCGCCGCCCTTGCCGGCAAACCGACGATCAGCGCCCCGGAAGAACACGCGCTGGCGCTGCGTCTGGCGCGCTTTCAGGAAACCGTCGAGCAAGTGGCGGCAACCGCCATGCCACATCACCTGTGCGCCCACCTTCACGAGCTCGCCACCGCGTTCAGCCGCTTCTACGAGAACTGCCCGGTGCTGGACGGCGAGCACCGCGCAAGCCGCCTGCTGCTCTGCAGACGCACCGCCTTGGCGCTGCGTATCGGGCTCCGGCTGCTCGGCATCGAAACGGTGCCGCGCATGTGACAACGGGCAGGTGCCGAGCGGGCGCCGCGGCGTTGGCGCGGCCCTAGCGCGATGAATCGCGTTGCAGTTGCTTCGCGCCTAGCTTGGATTCCCGCCGCTTGTCGGCAACCCCGCCCCGGCGGGGTCGGCAACCGCTGTTCCATCGACAACGCCCGCCGCCGCCAGCCGCCGCAGGCATTGATCCAGAGTCCGCATCCCAATCGCCGCGGAGGTTTGCATCGTCGATCGCAGTTGCGCCACCTTGTGCTCGCGGATGAGATTTCGCACCGCGGCGTTGGCGATCATGATTTCGTGGGCGGCCACGCGGCCGCCGCCGATGCGAGGCAGCAGCGTTTGCGCCACCACCGCGACCAGAGATTCGGAGAGCATGGTGCGGATCACCGCCTTTTCGCTACCGGGGAAGACGTCCACCACGCGGTCGACGCACTTTGGCGCCGAGGAGGCGTGCAGCGTGGCGAACACCAAGTGTCCGGTTTCGGCGGCCGTGAGCGCTGGCCGGATGGTCTCGGGGTCGCGCATCTCGCCGATGAGAATCACGTCCGGGTCTTCGCGTAGCGCGGCCCTGAGCGCCGCCGCGAAATCGGCGGTGTCGCGTCCAACCTCGCGTTGGTTGACCACGCATCGGCGCGGGGGATGAACGAACTCGATGGGATCCTCGATGGTGAGGATGTGCTCGCGCCGCGTCTCGTTCACATGGTGGATCATCGCCGCCAAGGTGGTGCTCTTGCCGGAGCCGGTGGGGCCGGTGACCAGCACCAAACCGCGCTTGGCGTCCGCCATCCGCCGGAAGACGGGGCCCATGCCGAGTTGCTCCATGTTCGGCACCTCCATCGGCACCGCCCGAAACACGGCGCCGGCGCCTCGGTGCTGTTGGAAGACGTTCACGCGAAAGCGGCCCACATCCGGTACTTGGGCGCAGAAGTCCGCGTCCCGCGATGAGCAGTCCACGCCCTCCCCGACGCTGGCGATCCAGCCGCGCACTTGCTCCGAATCCACAGGCGGCCCGCCCAGGCTTTTTATCGCGCCGTCCACCCGCAACAAAGGCGGCAATCCGGCGGAGAGGTGCAGGTCCGAGGCGCCGCGGGCGGCGGCCACGGCCAGCAATTCTTGAATTCGCATGGCGAATGTCCTTTCGTGACAAGGCTCGAAACCCGCACCGTAGCCTGCTTCGTGCGCCGAGTCTGCGCGCCAAACGCCCGCCGGTGTGTGCGAAATCGCCGCTTCGCGCGGACGTCTCGGTTCCGGGGCGGCAACGGCTGCCAAGAACGGGAGAAGCCCGTTCCCGAAGGGCCCTGAACCCGACGGCAAAGCGCGGTTGCCTTACACTCAAGCGGTGGACCACCAAGAGCGAATCGACGGCGTGCGGGCCGCCATCGCCCAGGCCGAGCTGCGCGCCGGCCGACCCGCCGGCGGCGTCCGCCTTCTCGCCGTCTCCAAGTCGCGCTCCGCCGCCGAGGTGCGCGCCGCCTACGCGGCCGGTTTGCGGCATTTCGCCGAGAACTACACCCAAGAGGGCGTTGGCAAGGCGATGGCGTTGCGCGATCTCGACATCACTTGGCACTTCATCGGCGCCATCCAATCCAACAAGACCCGTGCCATCGCCCAACGGTTTCAATGGATCCACACCGTGGACCGCGCCCGCATCGCCACGCGCCTGAACGACGCGGCGAGCAAGCCTCTGGACGTGTGCGTGCAAGTGAACGTGGACGCCGAACCGCAGAAGGCGGGCGTTGCGCCGGGCGCTCTCGCGCCGCTGCTGGCGCACATCGCCACGTTGCCGCGTCTGCGTTTGCGCGGCCTGATGACGATCGGGGCCGCCGATGGCGATGCCGGCACCGGCTTTCGCCGCTTGAAGGCCTTGTTCGACGGCGTCGGGGATGATGCGCGCGCGCATTGGGATACGCTTTCGATGGGCATGTCCGGCGACTACCAGACCGCCATTGCCGAGGGCGCGACCGTGGTGCGCATCGGCACGGCGCTGTTCGGGCCTCGACCGGCCGTGTCGCGGAATGGACGGCAGGCCGCGCCGGAGGCGCAGGATGGATGAGCGCATAGCTTTCGTTGGCGGTGGCAACATGGCGCTGGCTCTGGCCACCCGGCTGGCGCCGAACTGGCGCGGCGCGATCGCCGTGGCGGATCCGGTGGCCGCGCAACGGGCGCGATTTCCGGCAGCCGTCGCCACCACCGCCAACAACGAAGAAGCGGTGCGTGACGCCGATGTGGTGGTGCTGGCGGTGAAACCCCAAGTTTTTCAGAGCGCCACCCGGGAAGCCGCCCCTGCGCTCGCCGATCACGCGCTGGTGATGTCCGTCGCCGCCGGCGTGCCGTTGGCGGCGGTAGAGCGTTGGACGCGCCCGGACGGCCGCGCAGCGGCCAACCGCGCCGTGGTCAGGTGCATGCCGAACACCCCGGCGTTGCTAGGCGCCGGCATCACCGGCCTGGTGGCCAACGCCCACGTCACCGCCGCCGGCCGCGAGATCGCCCAAGCGATCATGGCGGTGGCCGGAGAGGTCCTGTGGTTCGACACCGACGCCGAACTGGACGCGGTGACGGCGCTTTCCGGCAGCGGCCCGGCGTACTTCTTCCGCGCGATGGAAGCGCTGGTGGACGCCGGCCAGGACATCGGCCTTGCGCCGGAGGTCGCCAAGCGCTTGGCGGTCGCCGCCGGCGCGGGTGCCGCGGCCATGGCGCGCAGCGACGATCCCTCCGTCTTGCGGGAACGCGTGACGTCGCCCGGCGGCACTACCGAACGCGCCCTGTCTATACTTGCCGATATGCGTTTCGCGGAAGCGTTGCGGGCGGCCGCGGTTGGCGCGTTCGAGCGCTCGCGGGAGCTGAGTCGGGAATTGGGCGAACCATGAGTGATCCTCTTGTTTTCATCCTTCGCTTCGCGATGCAGGTTGCGGCGCTGCTGTTCATGCTGCGCTTCGTGCTGCAGGCCGTGCGGGCGAGCTTCTACAACCCTTTCTGCGAAGGCATCGTGCGCTTCACGGACCCGGTGCTGCGCCCGTTGCGCACGGTGTTGCGCCCGTACCGCAACCTGGACATCGCGTCGTTCGCGGTGGCGTGGGTGGCGCACATGGTGGTTTCCGCCACTCGTGTCGTGGGCATGGACGGCGTGCCCATCGACTTCCTGTTTCTGCTTAGCGACGCGCTGTACTCGACGCTGAATCTCATGATCGTGATCTTCATGGTGGCGATCTTCGTCACCGTGGTGATGAGCTGGCTGGCACCGGGAATCTACTCGCCGGCCACGATCATCGCGCGCGAGGTGGCCGAACCGCTGTTGGCCTATGTGCGTCGCCTGCTGCCATCCTTCGGCGGCCTCGATCTGTCGCCGATGGTGGCCATCTTGGCGCTGATGCTGGTGCAGTACTTCGTGCTTGGCGCGGTGCTGCCCCACCATCCGGGCTAGCGCCCCCTTCTAGGCCGATGCCGAAGACGGCGAGCAACGGCGGCCTCCGTCGATCGGACGCGGGGGGCTCGGCGGGGGGCTCCGTTGGCATAGTGGCGCCGCAACGCGCCGCCTTCGACGCGCCGCTTTTGCTGCAATGCCAACAAGAGCTGCCCAACTTCGAACTCGTTTACGAAACCTACGGGGAGCTGAACGCCGAGCGCTCCAACGCGGTGCTCATTTGCCACGCCCTTTCCGGCGATCACCACGCCGCTGGCTACCACACGCCGGAAGACGCCAAACCGGGCTGGTGGGACGCCTGCATCGGCCCCGGCAAACCCATCGACACGGCGAGGTTCTTCGTCGTCGCGCCGAACAACCTCGGCGGCTGCGGCGGCAGCACCGGGCCGCGCTGCGTCAATCCGGCGACGGGCGAACCGTGGGGCGCGGCGTTTCCCACCGTTACGGTGAAGGACTGGGTGAGGACGCAGGCGATGTTGGCGGACCGACTTGGCATAGACCGTTTCGCCGCCGCCGTCGGCGGCAGCTTGGGCGGGATGCAAGCGCTGCAATGGGCCATCGACCAGCCCGAGCGCGTCGCCAACGCGGTGGTGATCGCCGCCGCGCCAAAGCTCTCCGCGCAGAACATCGCGTTCAACGAGATCGCCCGCCAAGCCATTCAATCGGACCCGGACTTCCACGACGGGCGCTACGCGCAGGCGAACGCCATCCCGCGCAAGGGTCTGGTGCTGGCCCGCATGATCGGCCACGTCACCTACCTTTCGGACGAACGCATGGGCGTCAAGTTCGGCCGCGAATTGAAGTCCGGCGACATTGAGGCGGCCCAGGACGTGACCTTCCAAGTTGAGAGCTATCTGCGCTACCAAGGCGCTTCGTTCTCGGAACGGTTCGATGCCAACACCTACTTGCTGATGACCCGGGCGCTGGACTATTTCGACCCCGCTCTTGCTTTTGATGGCGATCTGGTGAAAGCGCTGGCCAGCGCGAAAGCGCGTTTTCTGGTGTTGTCTTTCACCTCGGACTGGCGCTTCTCCCCGGCCCGGTCGGACGAGATAGTCGATGCGTTGATCGCGGCCGGCAAAGACGTGGTGAGCGCCACGGTGGAGGCGCCGAACGGCCACGACTCCTTCCTGCTGCCAAACGACCGCTACTTCGATTTGCTGGGCGGCTACCTGAACGCCGTGGCGGCGAAACTGTGAGACCAGACTTGCAGATAATCGCCGAGCTCATCAAGCCGGGGGCTCGAGTGCTGGATCTGGGTTGCGGCACTGGCGAGCTGCTCAAGCGCTTGGCGGAGCGCAAAGGCGTGAACGGCTACGGCATCGAGAACGACCCGAAGCAGATAAGCGCTTGCGTGCGCGTTGGCGTGAACGTGTTGGAGCACGATTTGGACGACGGCTTAGGCCGGTTTCCGGATTCCAGCTTCGACATGGTGGTGATGACGGAGGCGTTGCAGGCCGTGGCCGAGCCCTCGCGGCTGCTCGACGAAATGCTCCGCATCGGCGAGCAATGCGTGGTGACGTTCCCCAACTTCGGCCATTGGCGATGCCGTTTGCAACTCGCCGCGTTCGGGCGCATGCCGGTGGCGAAACATCTGCCGCACGCGTGGCACGACACGCCGAACATCCACCTTTGCACGTTCAACGACTTCGAACGGCTGGTGGCCAAGAAGCGGCTGCCGATCATCGAGCGCTATGTGGTGGACGATCGTTACCGGGTGCGCCCGCGGATGGCGCTGCCGAACCTGTTCGGCAGCCGAGCCTTCTACCGCTTGGGCCGGGGGGTTTCATGAGGCGATTCGCCTTGGCCCTCGCGTGCTTGGCGACGCTGTTCGCGGCGGCGGCGCAGTTCAAGCGCTTCGGCCACTGGGAAGTTCACTACATCGCTTTCAACACAGCCACGCTTTCGCCGCAAATGGCCGAACGCTACGACATCGTGCGGGGGCCGACCAAGGGTCTCGTGAACATCAGCGCGGTGGGTGATGCCGGCCGAGGCGAGCAGGTGCGCGTGGAAGGCAGGTTCGTGGACTTGCTCGGCAAATCCGAGCCTTTGGCCTTCCGCGAAATACAAGACCGAAGCGGCGATGGCGACAGCACCTACTACTATTTGGCCGTGTTCGACTTCCCCCACGCCGAAATGCTGCGCTTCGAGATCATCGTGGACCTGCCGGATCACGGCGCCGAGACGGTTCGCTTTCAGCAGGCGCTGTACCGTTCGGCGCCCGAAGGCGAGCGCTGATCGGCCGCCTAGGCGTGCTGAAGCGCATGAGCGCGATGTTTGGCGCGGAGCAGCGCATCGTCGTGGCCACGGGAAATCGCGGCAAGCTGCGCGAACTGCGGGAGGCGTTCGCGTCGCTTGGCGGCGTGCTTGTGCCGCAAACCGAACTCGGCGTCTTCGCGGCGCCGGAAGTCGCGCCGACGTTCGTGGAGAACGCCCTCGCGAAGGCGCGGCACGCGGCGCAAGCGTCCGGCTTGCCGGCCATCGCCGACGACTCCGGTCTGGTTGTGCCCGCAGTCGGCGGCGCGCCGGGCATTCGTTCGGCCCGCTACGCGGGTGATCAAGCCACCGACGCGCAAAACAACGCTAAACTGCTCGCGGCGCTGGATGGCGCGCGCGATCGCTCGGCGTACTTCTTCTGCGCGTTGGTGTTTCTCGCGTGGCCAACGGATCCGACGCCCATCACCGCGATCGGGCGCTGGGATGGCCTGATCGTGGACAAGCCGCGAGGCGAAAACGGCTTCGGGTACGACCCCCACTTCCTCATTCCGGCGCTGGACAGGACGGCGGCGGAACTGTCGCTGGGCGAAAAAACCGCCCTTTCACACCGCGGCCAAGCATGCCGAAGGCTGGCGGCGAAACTCGAGAACGTGTGGTGAACACGCCGCCGACGGGCCTCTACGCGCATCTGCCCTGGTGCGTGCGCAAGTGTCCATACTGCGACTTCAATTCGCATCCGTTGCGCACGGCACTGCCCGAAACCGGCTATGTCAACGCGTTGCTGGCGGACTTGGCGCGCGACCAGGAACGGTTCGGCCGCCGCGCCTTTGACACCGTGTACTTCGGAGGCGGCACCCCAAGCCTTTTTTCTCCAAGCGCCCTGGGAACGGTCATCGCCGCCACCGGCGGTGCCGGCGAGGTCACGATGGAGGCGAATCCCGGTGCCGTCGAACATGGCGACTTCCCGGCCTACCGGCGCGCCGGCGTCACGCGAATTTCCATCGGCGCGCAGTCGTTCGAGCCGTCGCAGTTGGCGCGCCTCGGCCGCATCCACGATCCAGCGGACACGCGGCGCGTTGTCGGCGACGTGGCGGGCGCGGGTTTCGACAGCTTCAACATCGACTTGATCCACGGTCTGCCGGGCCAAAGCGAGGCGGCGGCGCTCGCGGACCTCGAATGCGCCATCGGTTTGGCGCCACCCCACATCTCTTGGTACCAGCTCACGATAGAGCCGAAGACCGAATTCGCCCGCCGCCCGCCCAAGGGCTTGCCGTCCGGCGACAAGGCCGCTGCCATTGAGGAGGCCGGCGTCGCCTTGCTGGCCGACCACGGCTACCACCGCTACGAGGTTTCCGCCTACGCCCGCGACGGCCACCAATGCGCCCACAACGTGAATTACTGGCGCTTTGGCGACTACTTCGGCATCGGCGCCGGCGCCCACGGCAAGATCACGAGCAAAGAGGGCGTGGTTCGCACTACGAAACCACGCCAACCAAGGCTCTACTTGGCCGGAAACTTCGGCGAGGCTGTCGATGTGCCGCGCGGCGAACTGCCAGCCGAGTTTCTGATGAACGCGCTACGGCTCACGGACGGCGTGGAAGAAACGCTGTTCACGGCGCGCACCGGCGCATCCTTGCGAACCATCGCGGACGTGTGGGAAGAACTGGCCGGTTGGGGCTTGCTGCGGCGCGATCGCCTGGCTCTGACTCCCAAAGGCTATCGGCAGCTGGATGGCGTGGTGGCCCGGTTTCTCTGAATTGGCGAAGGGGCTTTGTCGCCACATCGCGCTACGCCGTCACGACTCAGCTCTAGATCACCGTGGGCATGCGCTTGGCGGTGTCCTGATTTCCCAACGGACGCCGCGAACCTCACCAGCCCCTATGTGTTGTACCCGGTTGCGTTGGCGGATGTGGCCACAGCGTCCATTGCTCGTCGTCGGCTGTCGTCGGTGTTGTCTCCTTCCGCGGGAGCGTCGTTCGGCAAATGTGGAACCGTCCTCGGCATCAGGATCAAGCGGTTCTTCACTTGAGCAAGCAGGCTGGACCAATCCAACGTGTCGGGGAGATGAAATCCGGGGCTGGCCGTGTCGGAAGGCGTGTGCGTCCCGCTAGTGCCCTGCTCAGGGAGCATCGACTTTCCTCCACCCCCCAAGACAAGAACGCCGCCGGCGGTGTTGCCGAACGCGCAGATCGACCGGGCCGATTTGCCGAAACTCCAGCGTGCGCTTGAACTCGGCGCAGGCGCTCTCGCCCGCCACGATGCGCTGTCGCACTTGTGCCCAGTCCATCGCAGCAATATAGCACCCGCGTTCGTCACGAGCTGCGGGGCAGAGGCGCCCCAGCTTGGGCGCTACTGTGAGCGCAGGGACGCTCACCCACCCGAACAGTCGCCGAGCGGTGCGCGGTGATGGTAGAGTTCGGGCGTTCCGCTAGGCCGCAAATGGCCGCGGGCGAGCGAGAATCACCACAAGGGGGAGCATATGGCCACGGTCAATGGCGCGACGTTGATGGCGCGCAGTCTCAAACAACAGGGCGTGGATTACATCTTCGGCATCGTCGGCTTTCCCGTGCAGGGGTTCGCCGCGGACGCGCAGAAGGCCGGCATCACCTACGTCGGGATGCGCAACGAGCAGGCCGCCAGCTACGCGGCGCACGCCGCCGGGTACCTCACCGGACGCCCCCAGGGCTGCCTCACCGTCTCCGGCCCCGGCGTCATCCACGCCTTCGCCGGCCTTGCCAACGCCAAGCAGAACTGCTGGCCGATGATTCTCATCGGCGGCGCTTCGCCGGTTTACCAAAACGGCATGGGCGGCTTCCAAGAGGAGCGCCAGGTGGAACTCGCCGCGCCGTATTGCAAATACGCGCACGCCATCGAGCACGTTCACCGCATCCCGTACTACGTCAACCAGGCCGTGCGCCACTCGCTGTACGGCAGGCCCGGCCCGGTGTATCTGGACTTCCCGGACGACATCATCCGCGGCGAATGCTCGGAAGAAGAGGTGGTCAACGTGGCCAAGGTGCCCGAGCCGCCACGCACGATGGCGGATCCGGCGGCGGTGGAAGCCGCGCTTTCGGCCTTGGAGTCCGCCGAGCGCCCGCTGGTCGTGGTTGGCAAAGGCATGGCGTGGGCGCGCGCGGAAGACGAAGTGCGCGAGTTCATCGAACGCACGCAGCTGCCTTTTCTAAACTCGCCGATGGGCAAAGGCACGATGCCGGACGACAGCCCGCTTTCCGTCGGCGCCGCCCGCAGCACGGCGCTGCGCGAGGCGGATTTGGTGCTGCTGCTCGGCGCCCGCCTCAACTGGATAATGCACTTCGGCCAGCCGCCGCGTTTCCACAAGGACGTGCGGGTCATCCAACTGGACATCGAACCCACCGAGATCGGCGCCAACGTGCCGGCCGAAGTGGGCTTGGTTGGCGACGGCAAAGCCGTGGTCGGCCAACTGAACCGCGCCTTGGACAACCGCCAGTGGTTCTACCCCTCGGTTACGCCGTGGCGCGAACTCTTGAAAGGGAAGGCGGACGCCAACATGGCCGCCGTGCAGCCGATGATCGACGACGACTCCGCTCCCACCAACTACTACCGCGCCTTCAAGGACGTCGTGGAGTGGTTGCCCCACGACGCCATCATCATCGGCGAAGGCGCCAACACGATGGACATCGGCCGCACGCAAATGCCGAACCGCGCGCCGCGCCACCGCTTGGACGCCGGCACCTACGGCACCATGGGCGTCGGCTTGGGCTTCGCCATCGCCGCGGCCGTGACGAACCCGGACAAGCCGGTCGTGTCCGTGCAAGGCGACAGCGCCTTCGGCTTCAGCGGCATGGAGTTGGAGACGATGACGCGCTACAACCTGCCGGTGAAACTCATCGTCCTCAACAACGGCGGCATCGGCGGCGGCCTGCATCCCGTCCCTGAAGGCCGCGCCGCTCCGCCCGGCAACCTCACCTACGGCGCCCGCTACGAAGCCATGCTCGAAGCCCTCGGCGGCAAGGGCTTCTATGTGGAAGATCCGAAAGACCTGCGGGCCGCGCTGGACGGGGCGATGGCCGTTGACGGCCCGGCCCTCGTAAACGTGGCCCTCAACCCCCGCGCCGGCCGCAAACCGCAACAGTTCGGGTGGTTGACGACCTGACGCGGGAGTTGCGCTTCGCCAACTCAAGGACGCCGTGCTCTGTCGCGCCCGGCGGTGACGCCTGGGGAGGGTCTGCTACGATCCGTGCCTGCTCAACCAACGGGGAAGGGTTGCCATGTCGGGGTTGTTCGCCGACATAAACGTCGATATCGACGGACATGTCGCGGTGGTGGAGATCGATCGGCCGCCGCACAATTTCTTCGACCGGGATCTCATTGCCCAGATCGCGGACGCTTATGGCGAACTGGACGACAATCCCGATTGCCGCGCCATCGTGCTTGCCTCGAACGGCCGGTCTTTCTGCGCCGGGGCCAACTTCGGCACGGGACGGGACGAGCGCTCCAACCGCGCCGAGTTCACCGAAGACGGGTTCAGGAACACCACCGGGCTGCTCTACCGCGAGGGCGTGCGGTTGTTCAGCGCCAGGAAGCCGGTGGTTTGCGCGGTGCAGGGCGCGGCCATCGGGGGCGGGCTTGGGCTCGCGCTCTCGGCGGACTTCCGGGTTGGCGCGCCGGAGGCCCGCTTCGCGGCCAACTTCGCGAAACTCGGCATCCATCCCGGCTTCGGCTTGACGGTGACGTTGCCGAAGCTCGTCGGCGCGCAAGCGGCGAATCTCATGTTCTTCACCGGGCGGCGCGTCAAAGGCGAGGAGGCGCTGGCGCTCGGGTTGGTGGATCGGATCGCGCCGTTGGCGGAGGTGCGCGCCGCGGCGCAACAACTGGCGGCCGAGATCGCGGAGAACGCGCCGCTTGCCGTGCTTTCGGTGCGGGCCACGGTGCGCAGCGGCTTGGCGGAGGAAATCGCCGCCGCCACGGATCATGAGCTTGCCGAACAGCAGTGGCTGCGGGGCACCGAGGACGCCGAAGAGGGCATCCGCGCCGTGGCCGAGCGTCGCCCCGGCAACTTCAGAGGCAAGTGACCCGCATGGAGAGTTTCGCGGGCAAGAACGTCGTGGTCACCGGCACCGCGGGCGCGGTTGGACGCGTCGTTGCCCTGCGGTTCCATGACGCCGCCGCCGTCGTGACCGGCGTGGACGTGGTGGCGCACGATGCCCCTTGGCGAACGCTGGTGGCGGATCTGGTGGATCCGAACGGCGCGAAGGAGGCCGTGGCCGCGACGGGGCCGATCGACATCCTCGCCAATATCGCCGGCGGCTTCGCTATGGGCGAGAGCGTCGCCGAGACCACCGACGACACTTGGGACTTCATGATGAACATGAACGCCCGCACCGCGCTGAACATGTGCCGCGCCGCAGTGCCCGGCATGGTGGCGCGGGGGGCCGGGAGGATCGTCAACATCGGCGCGCGCGCGGCGTTGCGGGGCGTGGCGGCGATGGGTGCCTATGTGGCGTCCAAGAGCGTCGTCGTTCGCATCACGGAGACCTTGGCGGACGAGGTGAAGCGCCACGGCGTGAACGTCAACTGCATCCTGCCGAGCATCGTCGACACGCCGCGCAACCGTGCGGACATGCCGGACGCCAATTTCGCTGAATGGGTGTCGCCGAACGACATCGCCAACGTCACGCTGTTCCTCGCGTCATCGTCCGCGGCGGCGATCAACGGCGCTTCGATCCCGGTGGAGGGGTTGTCTTAGGCGCGCCCTAAGGGCGCGTTGGCAATTGCTGCGCAAACTGCTGCGACCCAAGCCCAAGGTGCCCTGCTGAGCGAGCGTCCGCGTTGGTTTACACTGCCGCGGCATCCACACTCGGAGGATGCCATGAAAGCCGCCGTTCTGCGCGAAACGAACCAGCCCCTCTCCATTGAAGACGTGGCCACGGGAGATCCCGGCCCGCGCGAGGTGCTGGTGCGTACCGCCGCCGCCGGCGTGTGCCACTCGGACCTGCACTTTCAGAACGGCGCGTACCCGTATCCGCTGCCGGCGGTGCTTGGCCACGAGTCCGCCGGCGTGGTGGAGGCGGTGGGCGAGGACGTCCATTACGTTGAACCGGGCGATCACGTCATCACCTGCCTGTCGGCGTTTTGCGGCCACTGCGAATACTGCCTCACCGGCCGCATGGTGCTGTGCAACGAACCGGAGCTGTCGCGGGGCGCGGACGAACCGCCCCGGCTATCGGCCGGCGGCCAGCCCATCTGGCAATTCCTGAACCTCTCGTCGTTCGCCGAGAACATGCTGGTTCACGAACACGCGCTGGCGAAAATCCGCCGCGACATGCCGCTCGATGTGGCGGCGCTGATCGGCTGCGGCGTCACCACTGGCGTGGGGGCGGTGATTCACACCGCCGCGGTCGAGCCGGGCGCCACCGTGGCGGTGATCGGCTGCGGCGGCGTGGGCCTCTCGTGCGTCAACGGCGCGGCCATCGCCGGGGCTGGCCGCGTCATCGCCATAGACACGGTGGCCTCCAAGCTGGAACTGGCCCGCAAATTCGGCGCCACGGACACGGTGAACGCCGCCGATGGCGATCCGGTGGCCCAAGTGCGGGAGCTGACGGGCGGCGGCGTCCACTACTCGTTCGAGGCCATCGGCCTGAAGGCCACCACCGAGCAGGCGTTCAAGATGATTCGCGCCGGCGGCACCGCCACGGTGATCGGCATGATTCCGGTGGGCACGATGGTCGAGATACACGGCCCCGAGTTTCTGCGCGAGAAGAAGCTGCAAGGTTCCAGCATGGGCTCCAACCGTTTCCGTGTGGACATGCCGCGCTTCGTGGATTTCTACTTGGCCGACAAGCTGCACCTGGACGACATGATCTCCAACCGCATCCGACTCGAGGACGTGAACGACGCGCTCGCGGCCTTGGAGACCGGGGAGGTGGCCCGCAACGTGATCGTCTTCGATTGACGGCCGCGCCGCGTGGCAACGCGGCGTTGGAGCGGGCGATGGGAGTCGAACCCACGTCTCCAGCTTGGGAAGCTGGGGTAATAACCGTTATACGACGCCCGCGAGTGGTCGCAGTATGTCATGGCCGGGCCGGAACGCAACATTCGCGCCGCGACGGTGCGGCAAACCGCCGGGCCTGCCGAACATGATGCCGAACCCCCTGCTCGGCGTGCCCACCCTCGCCGATGTCGAGCTGCCCGGCAAGCGCGTGCTGGTGCGCGAAGATCTCAACGTTCCCATCGCCGATGGCGCGGTTGCCGGCACAGCCCGCATCGACGCCGCGCTTCCCACCATCGAGCGCTGCGCCGAGGCCGGCGCTGGCGTGTTGGTGGTTTCCCATCTCGGCCGGCCGGTGCCCGGAGTGCGCGACCCGGCGCTGTCGCTGGCGCCCGTGGCGCGGGAGCTGGCGCGCAAACTCGGCCGCGAGGTCCGGCTGGTGCGAGATTGGCGCCGCGGCGTCGCTTTGCGGGCTGGCGAAGTGGCGCTCTTGGAGAACGTCCGATTCGAGCCGGGCGAGCTGGAGAACGACGAAGCGCTGGCCAGGGATCTGGCCGCGCTCTGCGACTTGTTCGTGATGGACGCTTTCGGCACGGCGCACCGCGCCCACGCATCGACATGCGCGGTGGCGTGGCGCGCGCCGGCGGCGTGCGCCGGCCCGCTGCTCGCGCGCGAGTTGCAGGCGTTGGCGCAAGCCCAAGCGGATCCGGCGCGGCCGGTTGTGGCGATCATCGGCGGCGCGAAAGTGTCGACCAAGCTCCGGCTCTTGGAGGCCCTGGCGCCAAAAGTCGATCACCTGCTGATCGGTGGCGGCATGGTGAACACGCTGCTCGCGGCGCACGGCCAGGGCGTCGGCGCATCGGCGGTGGAGCCGGAGCTGTTCGCCAGCGCTCGAGAGGTGGCCACCGCCACGGAAGCGCCGTTGCCGGTGGATGTGATGACCGCGGCGGCTATCTCCGCCGATCTTCCCGCCCGGCTTCGTCCGCTAGGGGAAGTGGCCGACGACGAGCTGATACTGGACATCGGTCCGGAGACGGCACGCCGTTTCGCCACCGTCGTGGAAGCCGCCGGCACGGTGATCTGGAACGGGCCGCTGGGCGTTTTCGAGCTCGATCAATTCGGCGAAGGCACACGGGTGGTGGCCGAGGCGGTCGCGGCATCGCCGGCGTTCTCCATCGCCGGCGGCGGCGAGACGTTGGCGGCCTGCGAAAAGTACGGCGTCCGCGAAGGCGTCTCCTACCTTTCCACAGGCGGCGGCGCCTTTTTGGAGTTCTTGGAGGGCCGCGAGCTGCCGGGAGTTGAAGCGTTGCGCCGGCCGCGGCGCGAAGCGTAGAGAGTGTGGCCGCGAGTGTGTTAGGTTGCGCGCCGCGGTGTCAGCCGCCGAACGCCATTGATGACTAGACCGACAAACCCGCCGGCGGGACCACCTTGAGCGAGCGAGCAAGACGCACCAAGACCGTGTTCGATGCCGCGAAAGCCTTGGCCGACGCCGGCAAGGACGGTTTCCGCCCCGGCGACGTGGCGGCGCACCTGCGAGAGGCCGGCACGCCGATCGGCGCGTGGGAAGTGCGTGGCGAACTCGCCAACTTGGAGCGGTTCGGCTTGGTTGCGCTGGACGAAGAGACGGCGGTGTGGCGGCTGGTAGCTGGCGCCACCTTTTCCATTGAAGCCGCCAAAGCCGCTGACGGGGACGGCCGCAAAGAGGACGGCCACGTTCCCCATTTGCGTGAGATCAAGGCGCGAGTGGCGCGAGTGGCCGGGGTGGATCGTTGATGGCGGCCGAATCGCCCGAACCGCCGCAATTCGAGGCCGCCCTCGCCGAACTCGAAGCGCTGGTGCGGAAAATGGAGGACGGCTCGCTCTCGCTGGAGGAGTCGCTGAAGGCGTTTGAGCGCGGCGTCAAGCTCACACGCATTTGCCAAGCCGCGCTGCAGGCCGCCGAATTGCGCGTGAAGGCGCTAACCGCGGAAGGCGAAGAAGTGGATATGTCGCTATCGACAACCGGCAACGAAGACGGGCGCCCGGCAACGCCGTAGTCGCGCCGCGGGCGCGCGCGCCGAGTGCGGGGCAACCCTACAAAGGCAGCGAAAGCGCTTGCCAAGCCCCGAGCGCGAGGGCGACCATCGCGCCGGCAATCAGATCGTCCATCACGATTCCCGGCGCGCCCTTCACCTTCGCATCCGCCCAAGACACCGGCCAAGGCTTGGCGATGTCCGCCAGCCGGAACAGCGCAAAGCCAACCGCCACCGGCAGCAGCGCCTTGGGCGCGGTTGCAAGCGCCACCCAAATCCCGACGATCTCGTCCAGCACGATGGCTTGCGCGTCGCCGAGTTCACGTCGACTCGTGGCGCGGCGGATGACGCCGAGGGCGAGCAAGGTTGCCACCATCACCGCGGCGAGGCGGCCGATCAATGCCAGATCGGCGAACGCGAACCACCAGATCGCGACGCCCGCCAAGGTGCCGACCGTGCCCGGCGCCCAAGGCGCGAGACCCAAGCCGCAGCCGGTCGCCAAGAACACCCACGGGTCGCGCAGGTGCCGCGGCTCGATTCGCTTGTTCGGGTCGGCTTGGCTAGAAATGGCGATACCCCGGGGCCGGCCGCACCGCTTTGCCGTCTTGAAACCAAGCCGTTCGGCGGCATCCGTTCGTCGCCGGCCGGACGGTGCCGATGGCGGTGATGGGTCCGTCCGTGTCGTTCGCCAGCCGCCGCACCGCTTCGGCGCGGGCTGGCGGCGCGGTGAAAACCAGCTCGTAGTCGTCGCCGCCGCTCGCGGCCATCAGCGGGTCGCAGCCGGCGGCAACGGGCAACTTGCTCACCTCCACTTCGCAGCGCACGCCGCTTGCCTGGCACAGGTGGTCAAGGTCCGAAGCCAAGCCGTCGGAGATGTCCAGCGCCGCGCTGGCGACACCGCGCAGGCCCACGCCAACCGCCAAGCGTGGCGTTGGCCGCCAATACCGCGCCGGGGGTTCGCCGTCGTCAAGATCCGCGAAGGAAAGCTCGCGCAGGCGTTCCACATCCCCTAGCGCCAACTTCGCCGCGCCCAATTCGCCGGTGACGTACACGGCATCACCGGTTTTTGCGCCGGCCCGGGTGATCGCGGCGCCGTGCGGCAAGTGGCCGTGCACCGTCACCGTCACGCTTTGCGGGCCTCGCGCCAGATTGCCGCCCACCACGGCGAGTCCGAACCGCGCCGCGGCCCGCTTGAGGCCCTCGGCGAAACCCGCCGTCCAAGCTCGCTCCAATCGCTCTGCCGTGAGCGAAACCACGGCCCACGCCGCCGCCGCGCCCATGGCGGCAAGATCCGAAGTGGCCACCGCCAGGGCGCGGTAGCCGATGGCATCCGGCGCCGCGCCTTCCGGGTAATGGCGGCCAGCCACCAAGGTGTCGGTGGACACGACCAGTTGGCACCCGGGCGGCAACGTCAACACGGCGGCATCGTCCCCCGGCCCCAGCGCGACGCCGGCCCCGGCGGCGACGTCGCCCAAGGTCGCCACGATGTGGTCGATGAGGTCGAACTCGTTCGGCATCTACGGCGCCGCTTGATCGAGTTCGTTGGCGCGCAGCTCGTGGGCGACCTTGTCGAGCACGCCGTTGATGTAGCGGAAGCTCTCCTCGGCGCCGAAGCCTTTGGCCACCTCCACCCATTCGTTGATCACCACCCGCGCCGGCACTTCCAGACAGTCCTTCAACTCGTACACGCCGGCCCGCAGGATGGCCCGTTCCACGCCGTCCAAGCGGTCCACGGCGCGGTCGAGATGGGGCGCGAAGATTGGATCCAGCGTCTCGACACTGGCCATCACGCCGCGCAGACAATCGAGAAAGTAGGCCGTGTCCGCACGCCGCATGCCGTGGCCGCCAAGGGATGGCGGCGCATCGCCGTCCCCTTGCTCCGCAGTGAACTGACCGCGCAAGTCGGCGAACTCCGCGCCGGTTAGCTGCCAAGCGTACAGGGCCTGCATGAGCGCCCGCCGCGCCCGGTGGCGGGCGCGGGGATCGACGGCGCGACCGGCCATGTCCTCAAGACGCCTGGGGCTGCGCGCTGCGCAGCACGACGCGAATGTCCGGCCCGATCGGATCCACCGCATGGACGCGAGCCGTCAGCGAATCCGCGAGCCGATCCACCGCGAACCGCGCCAACGGCAGCGACCGCGTGCCAAGCAGTTTCGGTGCCAGGTAGATCACCGCCTCGTCCCACAAACCCTCGCTGAAGAACGCGCCAGTCAAAGTGGGGCCTGCTTCCACCAGCACTTCGTCGCACGCTCGCGAAGCCAATCGCCGAAGCACTTCGCCGAGGCCCGCGGCGGCCGGCGTACGCGCCACTTCCGCGTTCGGATGGGCCTCCGGCGCTTCGCCGTCGCAGAACAGCAACACTTTCCTCTGGGCTGGCCTTTGGGCTTGTGTTCCGTCGGAAAGCCCGTCCGCCGGCGTTTCCGCTTCCGCCGCGAACAATCGCGCCGTGCGCGGGGTGCGCCCGCGCCGGTCCAAGATCGCGACGAGCGGCTGGCGCACCAACCCGTCCACGGCGAAACGCTCTTCACGCACCGTCAACGCCGGGTCGTCCGCCAGCACCGTGCCGACGCCGGTGACGATGGCGGAACTGCGGGCGCGCCAATGCTGGGCATCCGAACGGGCCTCGGGCGAAGTGATCCATTGGCTCTCGCCTCCCGCCATCGCCGCGCGGCCGTCCAAAGACGCGGCCACTTTCACGCGCACGAACGGCAATCCGCGGCGCATGCGCTGCAAGTAGCCGGCGTTCAAATCGGCGGCGCACGCCACCTCCGCCACTTCCACTCGAACGCCGGCGTCGCGCAACGCTTGGCAGCCGCGGCCGCTGACGCGCGGATCGGGATCGCCAAGGGCCACCACCACGCGGGCCACACCGTGGCGGATCAAGGCGTCGACGCACGGCGGCTGCCGACCGGTATGGCTGCACGGCTCCAGCGAGACGTACACCGTGGCGCCGCGCGCATCCCCGCCGGCGTCCCGCAGGGCGTTTTCTTCCGCGTGCGGGCCCCCGGCTCGTTGATGCCAGCCGCGGCCCAGCACCTCGCCGTCGCGCACGATCAGGCAACCGACCCGCGGATTGCCGCTGACGCTGTAGAGTCCGCGCGTCGCCAGTTCCACGGCCCGGCGCAAGAACAGCCGGTCGGCGTCGCCGATCACCGCCCGCCGCGCTCGGTCTTGAGGCGGGCGATCTCCTTTTGGAACTCGTTGATGTCTTGGAAGTCTCGATACACCGAGGCGAAACGCACATAGGCGACCTGGTCGATGCGCTTCAGCTCCTTCATCACCGCCTCGCCGATGACGCCGGCCGCGACTTCGCGCTCGCCGCTCATCCGCACGCGCCGGCGGATGTTGCCGATGACGGATTCGAGCGTCTCGAAAGACACGGGCCGCTTCTCCAAAGCCCGCGTCAGGCCGGACCGCAGCTTGTCCTCGCTGAACGGCTCGCGCGCGCCGTTGCTTTTTATGATGCGCGGCATGGCCACTTCGGCACCTTCGTAAGTGGTGAAACGCTCTTGGCAGGATTGGCATACGCGGCGCCGCCGCACCTGTTCGCCGTTCGCGACCAGGCGGCTGTCGATAACGCGGGTGTCCTCGTCGCCGCAGAAGGGGCAGTGCATGGCGAGATTGTAACCGCCGCGCATCATTCGCCCCGGTGCCCACGGCCCTCGCAGGCGACGCCGGCCGGTGGGAGGCTGGCGCGATGAACGGGGTGGTTGCCGCGGCGGTGGAACTCAGCTGGTCAGAGCATCGATGATGCGCACCGCGTCCGCGCGATGATCGCGGTCTGGGATGGGGACGGGGACGGTCAACGCGCTGTTCATGCCGGCCGCGGCGTAAGCGGCCAGCCGTTCGCGCAGTTCGGCAACCTCGCCGATGAGCGTGCGTTCGCGAATGAGCGTCTCCGGCACGGCGTCCAGCGCCCGCTGCCGTTCGCCGGCCCGCCACAGCGTGCGCACTTCGCGGCAAGCGTCGCCAAGACCCCCGCGGGAGAACATGCGCTCGTACACCGGCGCCATGACGTAGGTGAGCAGCTCGCGCTGGTAGCGTTCGCGCACTTGGGCGTAGTCGCCGGCGACGGTGGCGCGGAAAAACACCATCAGCTCGAAGTTCTCGAGGGAACGGCCGGCCTTCGCGGCCCCGACCGCCACGCGCTCGCGGGCGTGGCGCACGTCATCCGCGGTGACGAAGTTGAGAATCGCGCCATCGGCGATTTCGCCGGCCAGCTCCAGCATCTTGTCGTTCAGCGCCGCCAAGTAGATCGGCACGTTCGCCGCCACGGGCGCGCCGAGCTGTGCCCGGCGATAGCGCCAACGGCCGCTGTCGGTGGTGACTCGTTCACCGGCCAGGAACCGCCGCACCAGGTCCACGCACTCGCGGGTGAGGGCCAGCGGCGAGGCGCCCCACGGTGTGGCGTGCCAGTCCTCGATGATGAGCGGCGTGCTGGTGCCAAGGCCGAGCACGAAACCACCCGGCGCGATCTGGCCGGCGGTGGCGGCGGCCATGGCGAGGAGCATCGGATCGCGCGTTTGCATTGGCACGATGGCGGTGCCCACGCGGGATCGTTCAAGCCGCGCCGCCACGGCGCCGACGGTCGCGAACGCATCCGCGGCGGTGGTCTCCGCCACCCAGAAGCCCCGCCAGCCGCGCTGTTCGGCGTGGCAGGCCAGCTCGATGTTCTCGCCGACGGTTCTACCCGGCGAGGCGAGATCCAACCGCATGTTGTTCAACCGAAGCTCACGCCGCGGCCTTCCCGGTGCGCGCTGTAGGCGTGTTCCATGAGCTCGGTGAGCTCCAGCGCCTCGGTCAAACCGAACTCGATCGGCGCGTCTTCCACGCAACCGGCGATCCATTGATCCACGGGATTCGCGTGCGCCGGCGGCAAGCGCTCCGGGGTGCGCCACTTGGAATCGCGGAAGCGCTTGGAACGCACTTCGGGGCCGGTGGCGGGAGAGAGCATGCGGTAGCCGCCCTCGGTGCCGTCGATCTCGAAGGTGAAGGCGCCGCCGAAACTGGCAAAGGCGGTTTCGTTCACCGCGATGGCGCCGCTCGCGAATTCGATGACCGTCACGGTGTTGTCGTCCACCGCCCTGCCGGTGACCGTGTTGAAAACGGACACGAGGCGCTTCGGCTTGCCGAGCAGCCACCGGCAGACGTACATGCCGTGGGCGCCGAGATCCATCATCGCGCCCCCGCCGCACGCTTCCGGGTCGTAGAAGTGCTCCGGCAACCACCCGCGCACGGCGCCGTCGTGGGCGATGCGCACCCGCACGGCCGTGACGCGCCCGAACAGGCCGTCGTCCATCGCTTCTTTGGCGTAGAGAATCGCCGGCATCGTGCGGCGCGGGAACGAGATGCAGAACTTCACGGCGTTCGACCGCACCGCTTCGGCGATGGCCTCGCCGGCCGCCACCGTCGTGGCCAGCACCTTCTCGGTGAAGATGTGCTTGCCGGCGTTCGCCGCCCGCACCATCACGTCGCGATGCATGTTCGTCGGCGTGACCACGCACACGGCGTCGATGTCCCGGCGGGCGAGCAGGGCGTCCAGATCGGCTTCGAACGGCACGCCGAGGGCGTCCGCCCAGTCCTTGCCGCGCGCCGCCTCCTCGTCCCAGACCGCAGCGACTTGCGCCGCCGAATTCGCTTGGATCTCGCGGGCGTACTGATCGGCGTGGACGTGCCAACGGCTCAACATGGCGACGCGCAGCATCCCGCTCCTCCCTTCAGGCGATGTCCGCGTACACCGGCGCGTGGTCGGAGCCGATGTTGCCGTCTTTCTTCTTGCGGTAGTCGCGGTCGATCACGACATCGCGCAAGCGCTCCGCCACAGCGGCTGTGCCAAGCAGCGTGTCGATGCGCAGCCCTTGATTGCGCGGGAAAGCGCCGGCCCGGTAGTCCCACCACGAGAAGGCTTGCCGAGCGGGATGCAAGTGGCGAAACAGATCCGTCATGCCAAGGTCCAGCAGCCCTTGAAAACGGCGGCGCTCGTCGCTGGTGCAGAAGATCGTGCCGTCCGCGGCGTCGCCGCGCCAGCCGTCCAACGGCTCTGGTACCACGTTGAAGTCGCCGCAGAGGACGAACGGGCCGTCGGTGCCCTGGCCACCAAGATACGCGGTGAGGCTGTCGTACCAGGCCAGTTTGCGCGGGAAGTCCTCGTGGTCGATGTTCTTGCCGTTGGGGCAATAAACGGTGGCGAAGCCGAGCTTGGTCGCGGCGCCGCCGGCGATTCGGCAGTGCAGCAGCCGCGCCCCGGCATCTTCTTGGCCGGGCAGGCCGGCTTGTTCCACCTGCATGGGCAACCGCGAGAGCACGGCCACCCCGTTCCAGCCTTTTTGCGCGTGCAGCGCCACTTGGTAGCCGAGTTGCTCGAAGACGTCGGCGGGGAACTGCTCCTCGGCGACTTTGAGCTCCTGCATCCCCACCACGTCCGGCGACCGGGCCGCGAGCCAGTGTTGGATGTACTCCAGCCTGGCCCGCAGCCCGTTGACGTTCCAAGTGGCGATGCGCATGGCGCCGCTGGCCGCCGAAGGCGATTAACGCGCTAGGAGCTTGCGCCGTGGAAACGGCGCAAGCTCCTAGTGGCCAACCTGGCGTAGCGTTTGGCCACTGATAGTTGCGAAGCAACTACAACGCGATGCATCGCGCTAGGCTGTCTATTGCTTCTTGGCGAAGATCGCCGCGCCCACCATGCCGCCGATGACGCCGACAATGGAGTAGGTCACAAGCCAGACCACCAGCGTGATTGCGACCCAACTGCCGGTCACGCCTTCGGCGCCGCTCATTCTGCGGGTGAACTCGGACCACGTCTCGGCCATCTCTGGGCCGAGTGCCGCCAACTGCTGTTCCGCCGCCGCCAGTTCGGCTTCGATGTGCTCCATGCCGATCCCGGCACTAATGACAATCGCCTTGACTATCGTGCCGACGAGGGCGGCCACCAGCCCCATGTTCAAGCCGAGCAATGCGCCGGTGCCGATTTGTTTGGTTTCGCCGGGCTCTTGGCCCTTGAAGTAAAGGTAGGCGGCCAGCACGCCGCCGGCGATCACCCACGCGCAGCACACCTCATCGAGGTAAGGCAGGTTGGCGGCGATGCCGGCGGCGATACCGCTGATCAAAGCCGCGTTGAGCTTGGAGTTCATTGTTGGAAATCCCCTGTGAATCTAAGTTGGTTGGCGTTGCGCGCGAGCGGGTTTGGAATCCACCAGCTTTGGTCGCCGCCACTCGCTCAACGCGAGCAGCGGCAGCAGCGCAACGGGAAAAGACGCGATCAGGCCGGTGGCGAAGCGTGACAGCGGCGTGTTGGCCACCATCACGTCGACCACCAGCGGCGCAGAGAACACGACAACCCGGCGCGGGTTGGCGCGGAGCCACGCCGCCGCGGTGCGCAAGTGCGGCCACGAGGCGATACCCAGCGTGAACCCGACGTAGAGCCCGGTGCAGCGATGGCACGCCGCGAACGCCACGCCGTCCAGTTGAAAGCTGCGCTCCGGGATCTGGTGGCACACCGCGCTTAGCAGCCAGTGCGGCAATAACGCGTAGCCGGACCCGGCCGCCGCCAAGAACGGCGGCGAAACAGCCAGCGCGAGCCAGCCCACGCAACCGAGCAGCAGCGGCCAACGCGCCGGCGTATGCAGGTTCTGTGTGATCACGGGAACGAGTCTACCCAACATTGGGCTTACTTGGCCGCCTCTTGACAGCTTTCCAAGCGCGGCCCGGCGCGCGCTGCCAGCGCGGCTCGCCGCCGGCAAGCGGTTGACGCTCGAAAGCCCGCCAATCCTGCGCTCTGGCCCGCTGCGCCTGAATGACACGCCGGTGTCGCCGGAGCCTCGACGAAACCTGAAATCTCTGCGCTTGACGCTGGTTTTTCATGGTAGAGTTCCGCCCGATGATTCCCCGTTCCCAGCATGTGCGCGCCGTCTGCGACCGCTTGGACGCCTTTCCCGTGGTGGCGATCCTCGGCCCCCGACAGGTCGGCAAGACCACGTTGGCGCATCAAGTGGCCGAAAGCCGCGCCGGCCCCACGCACCGGCTTGATCTGGAGCATCCGGCCGATCTCAATCGCCTGCTCGAAGATCCGATGCTGGTGCTGGACGAGATGCGCGGCTTGGTGGTCATCGACGAGATCCAGCGCCGCCCGGATCTGTTCCCGGTGCTTCGCGTGCTGGCGGATAGGCGCCCGCGCCCGGCGACGTTTCTGGTGCTCGGCAGCGCCTCGCCCAACCTCATTCGGCAGTCGTCCGAGTCGCTCGCCGGGCGCATCGGCTACTACGGCCTCGGCGGGCTTCGGCTGAACGAAGTGGGGAACGACGTCAACCGCCGGTGGCTGCGCGGCGGTTTCCCGCGCGCGTTCCTGGCCTCCGCGAACGACAAGGCGTGGCTGTGGTTGGACGCCTTCGCGAGGACATTCCTGGAGCGCGATTTGCCGGAACTCGGCGTGCGCGTGCCGGCGCCGGCCATGCGCCGGTTTTGGACGATGCTCGGCCACTGGCACGGGCAGATTTGGAAATCTTCCGAGTTCGCCCGCTCGTTCGGCGTGGCGGACACCACGGTGCGGCGCTATCTGGACATCCTGACGGGCGCTTTGGTGGTGCGCCAGTTGCAGCCCTTGCACGCGAACATCGCCAAACGCCAAGTGAAAGCGCCCAAGGTGTACTTGCGCGATTCCGGCGTGCTGCACACCCTGCTAGGCATCAAGGACATGCGATCGTTGAACGCGCACCCGAAAAGCGGGGCCTCTTGGGAAGGCTTGATGCTGGAATCCATCGTTGACGGATTGAACCTCGGCGACGACGAAGCGCACTTCTGGGCAACGCACGGCGGCGCGGAGCTCGACTTGCTGATCACCCGCGGCACCAAGCGGGTGGGCATTGAAATCAAGCGCACCACAGCACCCAAGGTCACGCGCTCCATCAAGACGGCGATGGCGGATTTGCACCTCGCCGAAGCGATCGTCGTTCACGCCGGCAAGGAGTCCTACCGGTTGGCCGAGCGCGTCCGAGCCGTCGCCGCCCATCGCTTGGAAGCGGATCTCGGCCTCGATTAGCTCTGAAGCGCTGGGCGATTTTGGCCGCGCGCACGCACGGAGGGTTGCGTTCGGTGGCCGGGAATGCCATCGTTGGCATCTTTTGGGCGGGCGGCATCGACGCCAAGGCGGCAATGCGCGGAGCGGGAATAACAGCGGGCTTGACGCTCGCCTTGGCGTTGGGCTTGGCGGTTCCCGCGGGGGACGCGCACGCTTACGATGGCGTGATCCACCAACAGCTCACCTTCATCGCGGCGCGACAGTACAACCGCTGCGTGGAAGGTACGCCGTTGGCGCGGTTGACGCCGTTGCAGATGCGTTACGTCGCCAAGGCGAACGCCAATCGGGCCGACCGGGCGTGGTGGCAGCGGCTGTTCCGGTGGAACTACTACGACCGGAGCGAGCAATCCCCCCGCCGCGTGTTGTGGCTGTTCGAAACGCGCATTCACGACACCTACGAGGACACGTTGCGGCGATTGGAGAAAGCCCGCGACCTCAGCCGCCGATTCACGAATCTCGGCCGCATCGTCAACCACCTGCAGGACGCCACCACGCCGGTGAACGTGGTGCCCATCTTCACCACCCGCTTCTGGCGTTTCAGCTTCTCCGATCGCTTCAACGCCTATCCGGTGGACGAAGAGGCGTTGATCCAGGCCTTGGCCGAAGATTGCACCGCGGTGCGCGGCTTGGACGGCATGTTCGAGCGGCTCTTGGTGGATACCGCCGAGCGCACCTTGGCTTCCATCAAAGATCCGATTCGCGGCCTGCCCGCCACTTGGGAGGCGTTCTGGGAGCTGGACAAGGACAATGACGACTTCGGCAGCTACGGAAACGCCGGCAACAACTTCGGCCGCGAGGCGGCTTTTCCGTGCGCCGAGGGCGACGCGACCCCCGCTCCGGAGAAGCGCCGCCGCAGACGGGGCCGTGACTGCGTGCTGCTGGACGACGACCCCATCTACGCGGAATACGCGGCGGCACGGCATCTAGACGCCGTCAAGGCCACTATGGCCGCCGTAGCGATAATGCAGGATCGCTTCCAATCCACGGCCTTCCTTCCGCCTCTGCCGCAAACGCGGCAACGCGAAGCCGTGTTGGCCGCCTCCGCCGCGCCGGCCGCAGACCGTATGCTCGCCCTCGCCCCGCGGCCCAAGCCGCGGCCATGAAAACGGGGCCGCTGCGAACGCGGCTCGGCGTCTAGCAACCCCGCGCCGTTCGACGAGTTCGGTGCGGCGCGCGGTTCATGGTGAAGGCATGCATCTCGGTTTGACGCCGTGGCGCCTTTCGAGCCGCGTCGATGCGCACGAACTGGCCCGCCAAGCCGCGCTGGCGGAGGGTTGGGGCTATCAATCGTTCTGGCTGCCGGAAAGCCACTTCACGGGCGACGCGGCCATCCCGGATCCGCTGCTTTCGCTGGCCGCGGTGGCGGCCCAAACCCATCGCATTCAGTTGGGCACCACCTCTTACCTCTTGCCGTTGCGCCACGCGCTGCAGGCCGCGGAGCAGGTGGCGGTGCTAGACCGGCTGTCCGGCGGGCGCGTGATCCTCGGCGTCGGCAGAGGCCATCAAGCCGCCACGTTCGATGCGTTCGACGTGGCGCCCCAAGAGAAGCGGCGCCTGTTCGAGGCGCGCCTGGCCACCATGAAACGCGCCTGGCGCGGCGAGCCGGTGCCGGCCGGCAAGTCCAGCGTTCGCTTGGCGCCGTTGCCCGTACAGCAGCCGCATCCGCCGCTGTGGGTGGCGGCCTTCGGCCCCAAGGCCCTTGCGCAAGCCGGCCGGCTGGGGTTGCCGTATCTCGCCTCGCCGATGGAAACAATGGCGCGCCTCGGCGAGAATCTCCGCCGCCACGCCGAAGCCTGCGACCAAGCCGGCCGGCCGCGACCGGCCGCCGTGCCGATCATGCGCACCATGTTCGTTTCCGAGGACGAGCGGCTGCTCGCCAATGTGCGCGAGCGACTCGCCGGCGATCGGGCGGCGGCCGGCACGGCGGTGGACGATTGGGCCGTTGTCGGCTCGCCGAGCGAGGTGAAGGAGCGCGTGGCGGCCTACGCGGCCACGTTCGGCGTCACCCACCTCATCGTCACGCGGCTGCGCATTGGCGGGGTGGACAACGCCGCCTTGGAGACCTCCGTTCGCCTCGCCGCCGAACTCTTGGGGTGAGCCCGCAGGCGGCCGCGGCGGCCCGGCGTGTGGCTACTTGGCCGTTTGCTCCAGCAGGTACTCGGCCACGCGCGCGTAAGCGTTGCGCCGGGGTGTTAACGTCAACAAGTTGCCGGGCCGCGAGGTTGCCTCCTCGTGCAGCTCATACGGGATTTTCGCCTCGTCCAACTCGCGCACCATCTCCCGCACGGTGCCGGGTAGGCTCTCGCTGAACTGCCGCGCCTCGACCATCAGCAGAGGTGTGCGGATGCGGCGCACGATGTGGGGAATCGACAACTCGCGGAACGCTTCGTCGTCCGTGGCGCTTGCGCTCACCAAGGCCGAATAGCGCTCGCGCGCGCCACGCACGGGCAACCCGAGGCGTTCGCCCGCCGGGTTGTAAGCCCCCGCGATGGCGACCACGCAACGGACCGACCGCGGCTCGCGTATAGCCGCCATGACCGCCGCGTAAGCGCCCCAGCCGCGCCCGACCAGGCAGATGCGCGCGGGGTCCGCGGCCAGTTTCTCCACCGCGTACTCCATGCCGGCGAGAATGTCGGCCGGCACCGCGGTGGGCACTCGCCCCACGCCGGCGCGCCAGAACTCGCGCCCGTAACCGATGGTGCCGCGGGCGTTCACCTGCAACACGCCGAACCCTTTGCCGGCGAAGAACTGCGCTTCCCGATCCCATCCCCAAGTTTCCGTTTCCGGGAAGAGGGCGGGGCCCCGTAGCACGACATAGGGCACGCGCTGACCTTTCTTGACGCCCTTCGGCAACGAGAAGTAGCCCGTCAGCCGCGAGCCGTCCTTGCCTTGGAACTCGACGGGATGGCGCTGCACGAGTTTCTCGTCGTCGATTTCGGGAAAGCGCTTGGACAACACCTTCAGCCCCTTGCTGGTCAGCGAGCCCAAGTAGTAGGTGCCGGGGTCGCGGTCGCCGCTGACGAGCAGGATCACCTCGTCGCTGTCGCGGGCGAAACTCGCGATCTCGAGGTTCATGTCTTTGAACTGCTTGGCCGCGGCGGCGTGGAACGCTGTGGCGGGCAGCACCGCCCGCCCCGGGCCGGCCGGGTAGTGCCATTGCGGAAAGTGATCGTCGTGCCGCACGGCGTACACTTGGCCTTTGGCGTCGCGATAGGCCGTCAACACGTCTGTGCGTTGGGCGCGGAACACGGGTTCCAAAGCGCCGTTGGAGAGGTTGAGTTCACTCAACCCCAGGGTGTCCCCAGTGGCGTCCTCGAGTACGTACACGGTGCCGGCGCGCGAACCGGGCCCAAGCAGGTTGACCTCGTGGTCGTCGAAGGCCCCCGCCAAGGCGACGCTCCATTCGCTTTTCGGATTCGGCCGGTGAAAGAGCTGCACCCGGTCCTTGAACGTGACCCCGGTGATCTCCGGGTGGCCCCAAGCGGCCAGCACGCGACCTTGTCTATCAACATACGCGTCCCATATCTCCCCCGGCACTTCGGCGAGCTTCTCGTAGCGCTCCCGGGTCAAGCCGTAGCGGCTCACCCAAGACGTCCGAGCGTCCGGGAAGATGACGCTGGCCTGTCCGGGGAACTCGTCGAAGGCGTTTGGAACGAAATAGTCCGCAAACGACGGCAGGCGCAACTTGATCAACCCCCTCGGGCTGAGCGGCCGCCGCGCCGCCCGCTCGTAAAGACGCGTGATCTTGCGCGTTTTGGTGCCGATGACATGCCAACCGCCGCGGTTGAGCCCGTCTCGCGTCCAGAACTCGTCCCCGTAGCGGATCTCCACCAGCACGTTGCGGTCGTCCAACCAATGGTGGTCGGCGATGCCGTTGCCGGGCCCGAGGGAATAAGGCGTCACCGTTTCGCCCCCTTCCCCCAGGTTGATGATGTCCAAGTAAGGCCTGTCTTGCGAGATACGCACCACGGCGACCTGCGTGCCGTCCGGCGACAGCTTCGGGCGGTCGAACGTGGGCGCGACGAAGCCGCCCACGCCCATGGCTTGCGTTTCCGTCGGCGCGGCGTCCTCTTGGGCGATGGCGGAGCTGGCAATCAGACAAGCGCCGAAGAACGCGCCAACGGCCGACGGCAGCTTGGAGTGCCGGGCGCCCAAGTTGCGCACCGCGGACACCACGGCCAAACGCTTACGAAACCTAGCCGGGTCCACGATCATCATTCCCCTCCTCGAATGGTGTTCGAACATGGCCCAAGTTTCGCGCCAACGCGAGGGTCAATGCAACCGCTAGGCGAACGAAAACGAAGGGGGTGCGACGTTTGGCGCGCCAGCCCATCGGCCCCAACCCCTGAGCCGGTGCTGCCCAAGCCGAAAAAATCACAGGAAATTCGCACGAAAAATCGAATCAATTTCCTACAGACAAGCGCAAATCCAGCGGTGAAGCTGCTCGATTGCCGGTGTTGAACCGGCCCACGCCGGGCCTGTTTCGCCGGTCGGAATCGACACAGGCGGGACTATGCCACTTTTCCCGTTGGCGCGGCGGCGGGCCGCGCCCCCGGCACGCCATTACGGAGCACGACCACATGCCAGCGCCCCCGGCCGCGGCCGCCGCCGCTTTGGACATCGCCGCCAACGCCGACGCGCTGGACGCGCTGTACCCCTGGTCGGACGGCAAGCCGATGGCGGAAAGCATATCGCACGGGCGGGCCATCATGGCAGCCGCCGGCGATCTCGAGGCGGCGCGCCCGGACGCGCTGGTGGCGGCGGACGTCCTGGTGTATCCGGAGAAGGGGAATCCGGACAACCGCATCGCGCCGGACGTGCTGGCGGCGTTCGGCCTGGAGAAGCGGCGCGACCGCTCGTGCTATCTGACGTGGCTGGAGGGCAAGCCGCCGGACCGGGTGCTGGAGGTGGCGTCGCCCGGCACGGCGCGGAACGACCTGCGCGAGAAGCGGCGCGCCTACGCGGCGATGGGGGTGCCGGAGTACTGGCTGTTCGACCCGACGGGCGAGCTGTACCCGCGCGGTCAGCGGCGGCCGCAGGGCCTCGCGCTGGCGGACGGCAAGTACGAGCCGCTGGAAGAGCGCGTGGAGGGCGGGCTGCGGCTTGTCCGCAGCCCGGTGCCGGGTTTGGACTTGCGCGCGGAAGGCAGGCTGCTCCGCTTCCGCGACCCGGCGACCGGGAAGGACGTCCGGCACCGCAAGGAATCCGACGCGGCCGTCGACGAGGAAGCGGAACGCGCCGACCGGGAGGCGGCGGGGCGCAGGGCGGAAGCGGCGGGGCGCAGGGCCGCGGAAGCGCGGGTCGCGGAGTTGGAGGCCGCCCTTCAGCGTTTGCGCGCCGATTCGAGCGACGACCGGCCTTGAGGTTTCTCCCGCGGCTCGGTTCGGCGCTACCCGCTACGCTTTGCCGGCCCTCTGCGGAGGGAGGCCGTGAACGAACCGCCTTTTAGGGCGCCTACCAGCCTCGGTCCGTTACCGCGCCTTCGGACGCCGACGAAACCAGTCGCGCGTACTTGGCCAGGGTGCCACGCTGGACGCGGGGCTTTGGCGGCTGCCACTTGGCGCGGCGCGCGGCCAGTTCGTCTGCGGCCACTTGCAGATTGACCTCTCGCTTCTCCGCGTCCACCGTGATCGTGTCGCCGTCCTCCACCAAGGCGATGGGGCCGCCGTCGAACGCCTCCGGCGTCACATGGCCGATCACGAAGCCGTGCGAACCGCCGGAGAACCGCCCGTCCGTCAAGAGCGCCACGTCGGCCGACAGGCCGCGCCCGTTGATGGCGCTGGTGGGGCTTAGCATTTCGCGCATTCCCGGGCCGCCCTTCGGCCCTTCGTAGCGGATGACCAGCACATCGCCCTTTGCCACTGTGCCGTCCATTATGGCCGCCATGCCGGCTTCCTCGCTGTGGAACACGCGCGCCCTGCCGGTAAAGCGCAATCCCTCGTGGCCGGTTATCTTCGCCACCGCGCCTTCCGGTGCCAGATTGCCGCGCAGGATCACCAAGTGGCCATTCGGCTTGATGGGGTTGTCGAGCGGCCGGATGATGCGCTGACCCTCGGGATAAGGCGCCACGCCGGCGAGGTTCTCCGCGAGCGTCTTGCCCGTCACGGTGAGGCAGTCGCCGTGCAGCAGCCCAGCTTCTAGCAGAGTCTTCATTAACGGCTGAATGCCGCCGATGGCGATGAGTTCGGACATCGCGTAGTTGCCGGCCGGTCGCATGTCGGCCAGCACCGGCACGCGGGCGCCGATGCGCGTGAAATCGTCGATGCCAAGCGGCACGTCCGAGGCGCTGGCTATCGCGAGCAAGTGCAACACCGCGTTGGTGGAGCCTTCCAAGGCCATCACCAAGGCGATGGCGTTCTCGAACGCCTCCACGCACAGGATGTCCGAAGGCTTGATGCCGGCTTGCACGAGCCTCGCCACCGCGGCGCCGGCGGCGTGGGCGTCTTGCCGCTTCTGCTCGCCCACCGCCTCTTGCGCCGAGGAGTTCGGCAACGACAATCCCATCGCTTCGATGGCGGACGCCATCGTGTTCGCCGTATACATGCCGCCGCAAGATCCGGGGCCGGGTATCGCCGTTTGCTCCACGGCCAGCAGCTGGGCGTCGCTCACCGTCCCCGCCGCGTGGCCGCCCACCGCCTCGAACACCGAGATGATGTCGCGCCGCTGCGGGCCGGTTTGGATGGTGCCGCCGTAGACGAAGACGCTTGGCCGATCCAGCCGCGCCATCGCCATCGCGCAGGCCGGCATGTTCTTGTCGCAGCCACCGATGGCGACGAAGCCGTCGAAACCCTGGGCGCCAACCACCGTCTCGATTGAATCCGCGATGACCTCCCTGGAGACGAGCGAGTAGCGCATTCCGGGCGTGCCCATGGAAATGCCGTCCGAAACGGTGATGGTGTTGAACACGACGCTTTTTGCGCCGGCCTCGTCCGCGCCCTTGGCGGCGGCGTCCGCCAGCTCGTTGATGTGCATGTTGCACGGGGTGACCATCGACCACGTCGAGGCGATTCCCACCTGCGCTTTGGCGAAATCCTCGCGTTTGAAGCCGACCGGATAGAGCATGGCGCGGCTCGGCGCCTGCTCCACGCCGTCCACAACAATGGCGGAATGCGGTCTCTTGGTTTCGTTGCCGGCGGCGTCCTTCATGCGTTCTTCCATGCGCAATGTCCAATGTATCGTAGCACCCGACCGGACTGAGGCCGAGGTTCGGGCTTGCAATCCGCCCGTCAAGTCGTTTGACTTCGCTGCTCGCACCGCAATGGGAAAGCGCAACGCATGAAATTCGGCATCTTCTACGAACACCAGCTACCCCGTCCGTGGAACGAAGGCGACGAGCAGAAGCTCTTCAACGACGCCTTGGAGCAGGTGGAGGTGGCCGACCGGCTCGGCATCGACTTCGCCTGGGAGGTGGAGCACCACTTTCTGGAGGAGTATTCCCACTCCTCGGCGCCGGAGGTCTTCCTCGCCGCCTGTTCGCAACGCACCAAGAACATCCGTCTGGGGCAAGGCATCCGCCAAGTGATCCCGGCCTACAACCACCCGGCGCGCACCGCGGAGGTGATCGCCACGCTGGACCTCGTCTCGAACGGGCGCGTGGAGTTCGGCACTGGAGAATCCTCGGCGGAGCTGGAGCTCGGCGGGTTTCGCATCCCGGTAGAGCGCAAGCGCAAGATATACATGGAGTCCTTGGAGCAGATCTGCAACATGCTGGCGATGGATCCGTACCCCGGCTACAAGGGCCAGTACTTCGAGATGCCGTGTCGCAACATCGTGCCGAAGCCGGTGCAGCGCCCCCACCCGCCGCTGTGGGTGGCCTGCTCGCAGCGCGAGACGATCCGCATGGCCGCCCGCCTCGGCATCGGCGCCCTCACCTTCGCGTTCGTGGATCCCGCCGAAGCCACCGAATGGGTGGAGGAGTACTACGGCATCATCAAGTCCGACGCCTGCGTACCCATCGGCCACGCCATCAACCCCAACATTTGCATGGTGTCCAGCTTCTCCTGTCACCAAGACCGCGAAGAAGCCGTGCGCCGCGGCCTGGCCGGTTTCGAGTTCTTCGGCTTCGCCCTCGGCAGCCTTTACGCCTTCGGCGAGCACAAACCGGGCCGCACGGATCTTTGGCAGGAGTTTCAAGCCGCCCGGGCGAAGGAACAGGAGACGAGGGACATCACCCGCGCCCTTTCCGGCAGCCGCGGCGGCATCGGCACGCCGGCGGACCTGCGGGAGCATTTGCTGAAATTCGAGGCGTGCGATGTCGATCAGGTCACCTTCATTCAGCAGGCTGGACGCAACAAGCACGAGCACATCTGCGAAGCGCTGGAGCTGTTCGCCGCCGAAGTCATGCCGGAGTTCAAGCAGCGCGAGGAGGAGCGCGAGCGCAAGAAGATGGCGGAACTCGCGCCCTATCTTGAGGCCGCCATGGCCCGCAAAGTCGCGCTGGAGGAATTGCCCGAAGAGGAGATCCCAACTTTCGTCTCGCTGGGGCGCAGGATTTCCGAGGAATCCAAGAACGAGGAATCCCTCTACGAACAACGCGCCGCCGGCGGTTGAGCGCCAGGGCCGCCGGTTTTTGGAGGTCTCGGCCGCGACGGGCAGCGGTTGATGAACGCCGAAACGCCCCGCGACCGGACGACAGCGCGGCGGCTGTTTGCGCTCGTCGCCGTGGCCGTCCTGTGGCTCTTGGTTGCCAAGGCGGAAGCCCCGGCCGGCGCCGCGCCGGCGAAGGCGGCGTCTGTCCCCGCCTTTGCGGAAGCCCGCGAATCGCCCAAGAACCAGACGGCGGACCTCCGAGAAGCGCATTGGCCGCTCTCCAGTCCAGAACTTCAACACGACCCCGCCGCGCTCCCTCCGGCCAAAGTTCTCGGCAACCTGCGATGCCGGATGGCGACCGGGCGGCGGGCCGCCAGCGACTTGGCGGTTGTGGTCCTGCCGCACGAGACCGGGGCCCGATTCGCGGTGGTGGACGGCAGCGGCGCGGTGGCCGGAGGCACGCTGCCGTTCGTGCCAAACCGCTACAAGCTCGGCAGGCGCGAAGACGGCACACCCTTGATCGGGCTGGCCGCCCTTCTTCCAAGACACGACACGTTTCTCCCGCCGGTGCCGCTCCGTGTCGAAGCCGACCGCGGACATCGCCGCCGCGACAAGAAGCCGCGCCCGATGGATTCGCCGGAGCCGCTGCGCGTCTACTTGGGCGATCACGTGGTCTACGAGACCGAGAAAACCTGGGACTTCCTCGTGGCGGACGACGCCTCTTCCTTCGCGGTTCACGAACCGCTGGGCGGCGAGGCCTCCCGGCTGCTCGTGCGCAGTCTGGATCTCGGCACGGAGCGGCACTTCGATCTGGACACCCGCGTCAGGCCGATCTACATGTACGCGAATCCGTATTCCACCGCGTATTCGTTGGACAACACGGAGATCATGTTTTGACCTTCACACGCCGACGCCTTGGGTAGACCTTCACACTTCAAAGCCTTGGGTAGAGGGATCTATTGGTTCTACCCGGTGGGCGACGGGTCGCCTCGGGTCGTCACCGTGGAGGAGGATGTCAGGAGCGCCGTGCTCGTCTCGAGTCGGGAGGGCTACTTTGCGGGCTCCCCGCAAGACTTGGTATCGGACTCGCTGCCGGAAGAACACCGCAGTGTGTGGCAAATCACCAAACGCCGGTTCGACGTCGCCGGCGGCACGGCGGTGGTGTGGCGCCGCGGACTGGATGTCAGCTTGTTCCACGGCACCATGTTCGTGTCGGACAACGGCAAGTGGCTGGGCGTGAGCGGCTGGGACTTCCACGCCTTGAACACGCGGAACGGCGACACGGTGTTCAGCTACCCCAAGATGGACCACTTGGAGCGGCAAGTGGCTTCGCTGATCGACGCCGTTGGCCCGGACGCGTCGCAATCGGACTTGGGCCGTCTGGACCGCATATCCTTCAAGGGCGACCGCATGATGTTCTTCCGGGTATTCGGGCTGCGGCAATGCTACGGCGATGGCGTCCGCTACCGGAGGTGCATGAGAGGGCTTCGGAAGACCGGCCGCTTCATGACCGTGTACGACGTGTACGACATGAAGACCATCACGCCGGACGCGCCGGCCTCCTTTCGGGCCGAGACATACGAAGACACCGATTGCATGCCGGGTGACACACGTCTGGGCGGACTGCGAGACGACAACGGAACACTGGTCTACTTCCGCGGCACAGGGGCGCGGTAGTCCAGTTGCCAGAACCCAAGAAGGGCACGAGCTTCGACCGATCTTCCGGCTGTTTTCGTCAACGATTTCTGGAGCCCGCGACCGCGGCAGCTGTGAACGAGACCCCTCGTTACGTCCTTGAAGCATGAACCGTCACCGCACAGGCGAACCGCCTAGCGGAATCTCCACATCCCCACGCGGATACGTCCGAATCTGACGCATCCACACGGTAAGCTCTCTCCATATCGACACCTCACGACGGAGAAAACCATGCTGACCGGCTATGAACATCGCCTGATCTTCCGCTATCTCGCGAACCTCGCTTCGTGCCTTCACCACCGGGACCCGGAAGCGAAGGAGTTGGTCGCGTGGGTCGCCTCCAATGGCCGCCGCACGGTGGTCGGAAGCAGACGGAAGGCGCCCCGGCAGATCGCCGGAATAGGGCGGCGGTCCCGTGCGCTTCCGTCGAACCTGGGCCGCATGCGCCTAGACCTCGATGACCTCCTGGCCCCCGAGCACTTCAGGGACAACGAAGATGGCGCGAAAGGGCTGACCAGGAAGCAATGGAGCAGCCTCGGAGAGGCCCTGCGGAGCAAGTGTTCCGCGGCGACATCCGTGCGTGATCCGACGGCGATGCGGCTCCGTTCTCTTGGCAGGGCGACGGGCCTCTCGCGAACGGATGGCGCTATTCTGGAACTCATGCTGCGCTACCAGACGCAGCCGATCATCGAATCGATGATCGACAGCGTTTTCGAGCAAGTTTCGTACAGGAGCAGCAGCCCCTTCAATGTCAGGGGCACCGCGCTGTCCGCCCTGCTCGGCGTATCGGGCAATACGATCCTCGCCCGCCTCCGGGCGGATGCGCCTCTCGTGCGGTCGGGGCTCGTGTGCGTCGACGGCGGCGATGGCGAACTCACGGTGGTCCACCGGCTGCACCGCTTGGCCACCGTTTCCGGCGGCGCGGGGTTCGACGTGAACGGCCTGCTTCTGGGACAGGCATCGCCGAGCGAGCTCGAGTGGTCGGACTACGACCACCTCGGGCACGACCGCGACCACGTCGAACGGTTGCTCCAAGGTGCCATCGAGACCGGCGCGCCGGGCGTGAACATCCTCCTGTACGGTCCCCCGGGAACCGGCAAGACCGAGTTCTGCAAGGTGCTGGCGGCACGGCTCGGTGTAACCCTCCACAGCGTCGGGGAAGCGGACGAAGACGGCGACGAGCCCCACCGCAACCAAAGGCTGCAAGAGCTCCGGCTCGCCCAGCGCCTGATCGCCGGGGGCCGCCGCTCGCTCCTCCTCTTCGATGAAATGGAAGACCTGCTTTCGGGTTCCGTCGCGGGCTTGGGCATGCTCGGGCAGTTGCTCTCTCCCGGCCCTCGCGGGCCGCGGGCCGGCGGCTCGAAGGTGTTCATGAACCGGCTGCTGGAGGAAGCGCCGGCGCCGACCCTGTGGACCATCAACGATCCCCGGGCGGTGGACCGCGCCATCCTGCGCCGCATGATGTTCGCCTTGGAGTTGCGGCTGCCGCCGCCCAAGGTGAGGGCGCGGGTCTGGACGCGGCAGCTTGCCCACCACGGCATCGAGGCGGGGCCGGACGATGCGTTCTCGCTGGCGCGGGAGTTCGAGGCGACCCCTGGCGTGGCGGCCGGGGCCACCGCCGCGGCGCGGCTCGGTGGCGGCGACCTTGCCGCGGTGCGCCGCGGCGTGCGCAGCCTGTCCCGGGTGCTGGGCAGCGAAAAGCCGCCGCAGGCGACGCCGGCCCGGTACGACCTCGCGCTCATCCGGGCCGACACCGATCCGGTGAAGCTCGCGGACCGGCTCGCAAGCAGTGGCGAGCGGCGTTTCTCCCTTTGCCTGCAAGGGCCGCCGGGCACGGGCAAGAGCGCGTTCGTGCGCTACCTTGCCGAGCGCCTCGGCGTGGAGGTCGTGCAGAAGCGGGCGTCGGATCTGATGTCGATGTGGGTCGGCCAGACCGAGCAGCAGATCGCCGCCGCGTTCGCGGAAGCGCGCGACAGCGGCGCCTTCCTCGTCTTCGACGAGGCGGATTCGCTGCTCTCGGACCGGCGTTTCGCGCAGCGAAGCTGGGAGATCAGCCAAGTGAACGAGATGCTGACGTGGATGGAGAGCCATCCCGCGCCCTTCGCCTGCACGACAAACTACGGCACGCATCTCGATCCGGCGACGCTACGGCGTTTCGTGTTCAAGGTGACGCTGGACTACTTGGGGCCGGAGCAGGCGCGAGTGGCGTTCCGGGGCTACTTCGGGCTTGAGCCCCCGGCCGGAGTCGTGGCCCTCACCGTCCTGACCCCCGGCGATTTCGCGGTGGTACGCAGGAAAGCCGAGGTGCTGGGCTGCCTTGACGACCCGGAAGCGCTCGCCACCATGCTGCGCGCCGAATGCGACGCCAAGCCGGACAGCCCGCAGACGATCGGTTTTCGGGCGTAGGCGGCAATGCTGCGGACGCGAATGCTCCCAGGGGCGGAAGGGGTCTGCGAGGTGCTAGGCCCCACGCTCCAAGGGTGCCGAAACGCTTCTCTCGCCTGACGTCAGCCCGTTTCGTGGCGTGACATGATGATGCAGGCGACGGTGATCGACGGTCGCAATCGCGAAGGGCGAAGGAGGGCGACAGGATGCGCTACGAAGGCCTGAAGGACATCTTGGACTTGGCCGTTCGCCTCCAAGGCGCATACGGCGGGTTGACGCTGGACGACATCCAAGCCGAATTTTCGATCAGCCGGCGCACTGCCGAGCGGCGGCGGGATGCCGTCGAGGCGGCCTTCGGGCCGCTGGAATGCTTGGATCAGGGCGACGGGAAGCGGCATTGGCGGTTGCGTTCGGACGCCTTGCGCCGGCTCGTCTCCGTCTCGGCGGAAGAACTGGTGGGGCTCGAAGCCGCCGCCGCGGCCTTGGACGGGCGCGCCGGCCTCGGCGAGCGCGCGGCCATGCTCCGCAAGCTGGCCACCAAGCTGCAAGCCACTTTGCGCGCGGATTCGCAGGCGCGGATGGAATCCAAACTCGAAGTGCTGGTGCAGGCCGAGGGCTTGGCGATGCGCCCCGGCCCGAGCGAGCGCCTCGACCAAGGCCTGCTCGCCCTCCTGCGCGAAGCCATCACCACCTGCCGGGTGGCCGAGTTCCGCTATTTGGCCCAATCGACGAGGCAGAGTAGCTGGCAGCGGGTTCGGCCCTACGGCCTGCTCTATGGGAACCGCACCCACTTGGTGGGGAGGAAAGAGCAGGTCGATGAGCCGCGGCTGTGGCGCCTTGCGAACATGAGCGAGGCCCGGATAACCGATGAGGCGTTCGCGCGGGATCCGGCGTTCGACTTGCAGCGCTACGCAGAGCGTTCGTTCGGCACCTACCAGGAAAAGCCGGTCAACGTGGTGCTGCGCTTTGATGCCAAGGCGGCACGGGATGCCGCGGCCTTCCGCTTCCATCCGAACCAGAGCGTCGAGAAGAACGAAGACGGCTCGCTGATGGTACGCTTCAAGGCCGGCGGCATTGACGAGATGTGCTGGCACTTGGTGACGTGGGGCGAGAGCGTGACGGTGGAGAAGCCCGCCCGTCTCCGCCGGCGTCTGACCGCGATGTGCGCGTCGCTCGCGGCGCATCATGGCCTAAATGGAGGAGAACTACCGTGTCGAACTTGATCGAGTTACTTAAGTCGTTCAATCGAAAGGAACGATTCATTTTGTTGGAAAAGGCACTGGATACGTTCCGGCTCTCCGACGACTTTAGAAAGGAGCTAGGAGATCACCTCGGGCTTGAAATTCCAGATTGTGCGTATGTTGCGATGGACTATCACATTGGCTGGATCCAGATGGCTGTTTACCTGGAGAACAACGGTGAAGTGCAGAGGAACTGTATTCCTATCACAGAAAAAATCATAGGAATCAATGACAACCAGCAAGACGTCGATTTGCTAGTGGCCTTTACGGAGGAATCCGTAACACATCTCGTTCTTATCGAAGCAAAGGCCGACACGCCGTGGGACTATGGCCAGCTAGATGGCAAAGTCAAGAGATTACAGAGCATCCCCCAAAGCGACACCCTAAAGTTGTATTTTGTTCTGATGTCTCCGAGACCACTTCCTGATCCTAACCGCATCGAGTGGGAAGCCTGGATGAAAAAGGACGGCCATATACCGTATATACAGCTTCCCCTGCCGTCAAATCTTTGCAAGATTACACGTTGGAACAAACGTGAATTGCCAAAGGGAGAATATGAGTATTACAAAATTGAGCCAAGGTAGAAGAGAAATTGTTGGACTCCCGCCTCTCCAAATCCTCCTACCAGAACGGCAAGCAGTGCCATCTGCGCCTTTGGCACCACTTCCACGCCCGCGATCTCGCTACCCCGGACGACGACGCCAAGCAGCTCGTCTTCGACACCGGCCACGAAGTGGGCGAGCTTGCCTGCAAGCGCTACCCCGGCGGGTATTCAATCGCGCACGATCACAAGCATCAGCAGGAGGCGCTCGAAGAGACGCGGCGGGTCGTTGATGCGGCCACGGCGCCAGCGCTCTTTGAGGCGGCGTTTGAGCATGAGCATGTCTTCGTCCGGGCCGATGTGCTCGAACGCCTGCCGGAAGGTGGTTGGCGGTTGGTGGAGGTGAAGTCCACCGCCAATCTCAAGGACGTCTTCGTACCGGACGTCGGCGTGCAGCTATGGGTGCTGCGCGGCGCCGGCTTGGATGTGCGGGAGGCCGGGGTGCTCACCTTGGACCGGGATTATGTCTACGATGGCGTCCAGCTGGATGTGAACGCCCTGTTCAAGCTGCATCCCGTCCTCGATAAAGCCACATTACTGTTGAAGGACATCGGCGGGGAAACGCGGGAAATGCGGGCCATGCTCGCCCAATCGGAAGCGCCCGCCATCGCCGCCGGCAAACAGTGCGTCAAGCCCTACCCTTGCCCGTACTACGCGCACTGCACCCGCGACCTGCCCCGGCCGGCCCACGGCATTGGCGAGTTGCCGTCGCTTAGCAAGACCAAGCGCCGCAAGTTGGACGAGGCCGGCATCGACGAAATCAAAGACATCCCAGACAGTTTTGCCCTCAACCATCTGCACCAGATCGTGCGCACCGCGGTGCTGCAAGGGCGCATCCAAATACACGGCAATCTGCGGGAAGCGCTGGCCGCCATCAAGCCGCCGGTGCGCCACTTGGATTTCGAGACTTTCGCCCCGGCCATCCCTCGCTTCGCCGGCACCCGGCCCTATGGCACTATCCCCTTCCTGTTCTCCGTACATACGGAGCACGACGGGCAGCCGCCCGCCCATGCGGACTATCTGCACGAAGGGGACGACGACCCGCGCCCCATGTTCGCCGAACGCCTGCTGGACGCCCTTGGCGAAGAAGGAGCCATCTGCGTCTACTCACCCTACGAGGCGCGAATGCTGCGGGAACTGGCGGCGGCGGTTCCGCGGCGGGCGAAAGCGCTTGCCGGTATTGAAGCGCGGCTTTTCGACTTGCTGCCGGTGGTGCGCAACTGCTGCTACCACCCGGATTTCCGCGGCTCCTTTTCCCTCAAGAGCGTGCTGCCGGCCCTCGCGCCGGGCCTAGGTTACGACGACTTGGCCATAGCCGATGGCCAGATGGCCGCCGCCCTCTACCAGCGCGCCCTCGCCGACGACAACTTGGCGGAGCGCCAACAAACCTTCGCGGCGCTGCGCGCCTATTGCAAACGGGATACTTTGGCGACGCTGGAGTTGCGCAGAGCGCTGACCGCATTGGCCCTCCCCGCCGTTTGACGGCGTGCATGGAGCGCTCGGCGGCGCTGGACTGAGCCCAGTCGAGCCGCTGCAAGCGCTTGCCCGCGGTTGCGCTGGTCTGTATGGTGGCTCGGTCTTACGCCTTCGCCTCGCAGCCCGCCCAGATCCGCCGCGGGCCGCCATGCGGTGGCGATGGTTTAGCGTTCCGGGAGGGCTACCGATGCTTGGGCAGGAGCAGCCGATGCTATGGCCGGGCAGTCGGTCAGCCGGTCTCAACCGTCGCGGCGCAAGCGGGTTCTAGCGTCTATGGCCCGCGTCAACATCGACGGCAAGGATTACGAACTCGAAGCCGGGCAGAACCTGCTGCACGCCTGTCTTTCCGAACGGCTGGACCTCCCGTACTTCTGCTGGCACCCGGCGATGGGGTCGGTGGGGTCTTGCCGGTTGTGCGCCATCGTCGAATACGCGGACGAAGGCGACCAGCGCGGGCGCCTGCAAATGGCCTGCACGCTGGCGGCCAGGCCAAACATGCGCATTTCCATCCAAGCGCCGTTCGCGGCGGATTTCCGCAAGCAGGTCATCGAGTGGCTCATGGAGAACCACCCGCACGATTGCCCGGTTTGCGAGGAAGGCGGCGAGTGCCACCTGCAGGATATGACCGTCATGACCGGCCACTCCATGCGCCGGTACGCGGGGGCCAAGCGCACATGGCGCAATCAATACCTCGGCCCTTTCGTCGGCCACGAGATGAACCGCTGCATCACCTGCTACCGCTGCGTGCGCTTCTACCGCGACTACGCCGGGGGTGAGGATCTCGAAGCCTACGGCTCGCGGGCGCGGATGTTCTTCGGGCGGCAAGATGACGGCGTGCTCGAAAGCGAGTTCGCGGGCAATCTGGTGGAGGTCTGCCCCACCGGCGTGTTCACGGACAAACCGTTCTCCAAGGTCTACACGCGCAAATGGGATCTGCAGTCCGCGCCCTCCGTCTGCCCGCACTGCGCGGTGGGTTGCAACACCTTCCCCGCCGAGCGCTACGGGGTGCTCAAGCGCGTCACCAACAGGTATCACGGCGAAGTGAACGGTTACTTTTTGTGTGACCGGGGGCGTTTTGGGTCGCATTTCGTGAACCACGAGAAGCGCGTCCGCCACGCCGGTGTGCGCGGCGCCGACGGCGTGTTCGAGGCCAATGGCGCGGAGGCCGCGCTGGCGAATGTGGCGGCGCGTTGCGCGGGTGCCTTGGTGGGCATCGGTTCCCCGCGCGCCTCGCTGGAGGCCAACTTCGCGCTGAAACAACTGGTGGGCGAGGAGAACTACTGCCCCGGCGTCGCGGACGACGAGCACGAGACGTTGCGGGCGGCGCTTGAGATATACCGCAAGGGCGGCTTCCGGGTGCCCTCGGTGACGGATGTGGAGCGCGCCGACGCGGTGTTGATTCTCGGCGAGGACATCACCGCCACCGCCGCCCGCGTCGCGCTGGCGGTGCGCCAGGCGGTGCGTGGCGTCGCGTTCGACATGGCGCGGGAGGCGGGAATCCCCGAATGGCAGGACGCCGGTGTGCGCGGCCACGGACAGGCGGCGCAAAGCCCGCTGTTCGTCGCCACCGCCACGCCCACGCGCATTGACGAATTGGCCACCGCCACGCGGCGCGGGGCCGCGAACGATCTCGCCGGCGCCGGCTTCGGCATCGCCCACGCCATCGAGCCGAGCTTCGCTTCCGGCACGCAGGACGATTTCACCGCGGCGGCGGCGAAAGCGCTGGCCGCCGCCGAGCGTCCGCTGGTGATCACGGGCTGCGAAGCGCGTTCCCCGGCGTTGCTGCGCGCCGCCGCGAATGTGGTTTGGGCGTTGCGGAAGCAAAACAAGAAAGCGGCGCTCGTCATCGCGGCATCCGAGGCGAACAGCTACGGCGTGGCCCTGCTTGGGGGCGGGCTTAACCTGGCGGCGGCGCTCCTTCGCATGCGGGAAGGCGAGCCGGCGCTCGTGCTGGAGAACGATCTCTTTCGGCGTGTACCCGCCGGGGACATAGACCTCGCACATGCGGTGGTGTTGGATTCGCTGGAAACGCCCACCGCGGAAGGCGCGGCGGTGGTGCTCCCCGCCGCCACATACGCCGAGCAGACCGGCACCTTTGTCAACTACGAAACGCGGGCGCAGCGGTTCTACCAGGTGTTCGAGCCGGCCGGCGAAGTCGCGCCGTCCTGGCGGTGGCTGGCGGAAATCGGCAAGCGCCGCGAACGCGCCGCGGATTGGCCCAACATCGATGCGTTAACCGCAGCCTGCGCAAACGGCACCGAAGGTTTGCGCCGATTGACGACTCTTGCGCCGGAAGCGGGGTTCCGCGCCCGCGCCAACACGCGCATTCCGCGTCAACCCCAGCGCTACAGCGGGCGCACGGCCATGCTCGCGAACGTGAGCGTTCACGAACCGAAGGCGCCGGTCGATGCGGAAACGCCGCTCGCCTATTCGATGGAGGGCGAGAACGCCGGCGACCAGCCTGGTGCCGTGGTGCCTTACGTCTGGTCGCCGGGCTGGAACTCCAACCAATCCGTGTTCAAGTTTCAGCAGGAGGTGGGCGGGCCGCTGGCGGGCGGAGACCCGGGCGTGCGTTTGCTCGACGACGAATCGGGCTCGCCGGCCAGCTACGGCGAACCGCCGGCAACGGAGCAGCGCAACGGAACGTTCTTGGCCGCGCGCGTTCACGACGTGTTCGGCAGCGACGAACTCGCCGGCTACTCCGCGCCGATATTGGAACGCGCGCCGGCACCGTACTGCATCCTGAACCCGGACGACGCCCGCGAACTGGGCGTTGCGGACGGGGGCGGCGTGCGTATTGAGGAGCTGGATGCCAGCGTCCAGGTGCGGGTGGATGCCGACGTCCCGGCGGGTTTGGTCGCCGTCGCCCAGGGGTTGCCCGGTGGGCCGTTGCTGACCAGCCACCGTGTGCGCCTTGCGGCGGATGCGGATTTCACGCCGCGGTCGGGCGGCGACCCGAACGTCATCGCCAAGGGCTGACGCCGTGCTGTTCGGCTGGGAGGTCAACTGGAGCTATGTGCTTATTCTGCCGCTCGCGGCGGGCACCTTGCTGGCGGTGATGTTCCTGCAATGGTGGGAGCGGCGGCTGCTCGGCTGGCTGCAGGACCGGCGCGGGCCGAACCGGGTGGGCTGGTTCGGCGTGCTGCAAGGTGTGGCGGACGGCATCAAGTTCCTCACCAAGGACGATTGGGTGCCGCCGTTCGGCGACCGCGTGTTCTTCGTGGCGGCGCCGGTGATCGTCTGCGCATCCATGTTGTTCGTGCTGGCCGTGATTCCGTTCGCGCCTTCGTTCCACATCGTCGATGTGAACATCGCCTTGCTGTGGTTTCTCGCCATGTCGTCCTTGGCCGTCTACGGCGTGCTGCTCGGCGGTTTCGCGAGCAACAACAAGTACGCCCTGCTTGGCAGCCTGCGGGCGGCGGCGCAGATGGTCACCTACGAAGTCTTCATGGGCCTTTCCATCATGGGCGTGGTCATCCACGCCGGGTCTTTCAGTTTGGTGGAAATCGTCGGTGCGCAAGAGCAATTGTGGTTCATCGTTCCGCAATTCCTCGGTTTCGTCATATTCCTAATCGCCGGGCTTGCGGAATCCCATCGCTTGCCGTTCGATTTGCCGGAGGCCGAACACGAACTCGCCGCGGGGTTCCACACCGAATACTCGGGCATGAAGTTCGCGTTCCTGATGTGCGGGGAATACGTTGCGGTCATCGCCACCTGCTGCTTCATCGTGCTGCTTTTCTTCGGCGGTTGGCTGGTGCCGGATTTTCTGGGTTTTCTCGAGCCGCTGGTGGGCGAGCAATTCGCCGGGCTTTTCTGGTTCGGCTTGAAAGTGCTCTTCTTCATCCACTTCTTCGTCTTGTTGCGGGCCGCCATTCCGCGCCCGCGCTACGATCAGCTGATGAGCCTCGGCTGGAAAATACTGCTGCCGCTCACGCTCGTGAACCTCTTGGTCACCGGCTTTTTGGTGGCGTGGGCGCGTTGGGGATTGTGAAGTGGTAAGCCAATTGCGAACGCTGTGGACGGTGTTTCGGCACATTTTCATGCGCAACGAAACGGTGCAGTACCCGGAAGAGATGCCGTACCAGGCGCCGCGCTACCGCGGCCGCATCGTGCTGACGCGGGACCCGGACGGCGAGGAGCGCTGCGTGGCCTGCAATCTGTGCGCGGTCGCCTGCCCGGTGGACTGCATCGCCTTGCAGAAGACCGAACGCGAGGAGGACGGGCGCTGGCTGCCGGAGTTCTTCCGCATCAACTTCTCGCGCTGCATCATGTGCGGCATGTGCGAGGAGGCGTGCCCCACCTACGCCATTCAGCTCACGCCGGATTTCGAGCTGTGCGAGTTCGACCGCAACAACATGGTGTACGAAAAGGAGCACCTGCTCATCAGCGGCCAGGGCAAGTACCCGGGCTACAGCTTTTGGCAAGTGGCGGGAAAGACCATCCACGGCAAGGACAAAGGCGAAGCGAACGGCGAAGCGCCGCCAACGGACGTGCGGAGCCTTCTGCCTTGAACGCGGATTTGGTGCTGTTTTGGGTGCCGGCGGCCATCGCGGTGTTCTCGACGGCGCTGGTGATCACCCGCAAGAACGCCTCCCGGGCGCTGGTGTATCTGGTGATTTCGCTGCTCGCGGTGGCGGTGGTTTTCTTCGTGCTCGGCGCGCCTTTCGCGGCGGCTTTGGAGGTGGTGGTCTACGCCGGCGCCATCGTGGTGCTGTTCCTGTTCGTGGTGATGATGCTGAATCTTGGGCGCTCGTCCGTGCTGCGCGAAGGCGGTTGGTTGCGGCCGAACATGTGGGTGCTCCCCGGCATCCTCGCCTTTGTTCTGTTGATCGTGATGTTCCACGTGTTCGCGGGAACGCAGGCCAAGACGGCCGGCACGGAGGTGCCGCCGTCGGCTGTCGGGCGGGCGTTGTTCGGGCCGTATCTGCTCGCCGTGGAATTGGCGGGTTTTCTGTTGCTCGCCGCTTTGGTGGGCGCCTACCACTTGGGTCGGCGCTATCTTGAGGAACGACGGGCGGTTGTCGAGGGAACCGGCGAAGGCGTCGATGCCGGCGGCGACGGAGGCCGGTAGATGGCCATCTCGATTCCGGTGGAGCATGTGCTGTATTTGGCGGCGCTCTTGTTTCTGCTCGGCCTCGTCGGGGTGCTGGTGCGGCGGAACGTGATATTCCTCTTGATGTCCTTGGAAGTGATGATGAACGCCGCCGGCCTCGCCTTCGTCGCCGCCGGCGCGAAGTGGGGGCAACCGGACGGCCAGATCATGTTCATGTTCATCCTTGCGCTGGCGGCGGCGGAAGTGGCGGTGGCGCTCGGTTTGGTTTTGCAGCTTTCGCGGCGGTTCGAAACGCTGGACGTGGACGCCGCGGACGAGCTCAGCGGCTAGCGCGGGAGCAAGCGGTGTTCAACTTCCACCACGCTCGCCCGGAGCGGGGACGCCAGCGCGGGTTCCACCGCGCGGCCTGCTAGCGGTCTTCGGAGTCGCGCCCCGTGGAACACTTGTGGCTTGTGCCGGCGCTGCCGCTGCTGGGTTTTCTGGTTCTTTTTCTCACCGAAGGCCGGCTGCCGGATAGAGTGGTCGCCGTCGTGGGCGCCGGCAGCGTTGGTCTTGCCGCGTTGGTGGCGTTGTTCGTCGGCTACCAGTTCACGCAAAGCGGTGTTGCGAGCCATCCGCAAGTCTTGTGGACGTGGATGGCCGTGGGTTCCTTCGCGCCGACCGTCACGCTGCACTTGGATTCCCTCTCTTTGGTGATGATGGGCGTCGTCACCGGCGTCGGCTTTCTCATCCATCTCTACGCCACCGGCTACATGTGGAAGGATCACGAAGAACCGCGCGGCTACAGCCGCTTCTTCGCGTACATGAACCTCTTCGTGTTCGCCATGCTGATGCTGGTGCTTGGCGACAACCTGCTGGTGTTGTTCCTCGGCTGGGAAGGCGTCGGCCTTTGCAGCTATCTGCTTATCGGCTTCTACCATCGCGACGGCGCGAACGGTTACGCGGCCCGCAAGGCATTCGTCGTCACGCGGGTGGGCGATACGGCCTTGGCGCTCGGTTTGTTCCTGCTGTTTTGGGAAGTGGGCACGTTGCACATCCAAGACGCGCTGGATCAAGCGGCGGCATTGGACAAGACCACGGTGACGGTCATCTGTCTGCTGCTGCTCGGCGGCGCGGTAGGCAAATCCGCCCAGGTGCCCCTGCAAACTTGGCTGCCGGACGCGATGGCCGGGCCAACGCCGGTTTCGGCTTTGATCCACGCCGCCACGATGGTGACCGCCGGCGTGTATCTGATCGCGCGTATGCAGGGCCTGTATTTGGAATCCGCCGACGCGCGGCATGTTGTGGCCCTGGTCGGCTTGGTGACGTTGCTCGTCTCTTCTTTCACGGCGCTGGCGCAAACGGATATCAAACGCATCCTCGCGTATTCCACCATGAGCCAGATCGGCTACATGTTCATGGCGCTTGGCGTCGGCGCGTGGTCGGCGGCGATTTTCCACCTGATGACGCATGCGTTTTTCAAAGCGCTCCTGTTCCTCGCCGCAGGTTCGGTGATTCTCGCGATGCACCACGAACAGGACATCTTCAAGATGGGCGGCTTGCGCAAGAAGCTGCCGGTGCCGTTCTGGAGCATGGCGATCGGCTCGCTGGGTTTGATGGCGTTTCCCTTCACCTCCGGTTTTTTCAGCAAGGACGCGATCCTGCTTACCGCGTGGACGGAAGCCGGCTGGCTCTACTGGGGCGGCGGGGTGCTGGCGGCGGGTCTGACCGCGCTCTACACCGTGCGCATGATGGTGATCACCTTTTGGGGCGAGACCAAGACCGAGCCGCACGACGCCTCGCACGGCGGGTTCTCGCGCACGAACATGTGGCTGCCGCTGGTGGCGCTTTGCGCTCTTTCCATCGGCGGCGGCTGGTTCGGCATCGGCGTGCTCGACGACACGCTCGGCGCGCTGATCGAAGTGGACTCCCACTTCAGTCCGGTGGCTTTGGCGACGATGGCGATGCCGATTCTGATGATTGGCCTCGGCTGGTTGATCTTCACCGGCCGGATCAACGTCCAGGGCTTGGTGGATTCCGCCGTCGGGCGGGGTTTGCGGCGTTTCTTCGCCGGCGGTTGGGGTTTCGACTGGGTCTACGATCGGGTGTTCGTCGGCCCCTTCGTGTGGTTCGCCAAGGCCAACAAGGGCGATTTCGTGGATTGGACGTACCGCTTGACAGCGGGTGTTGTCCGCGCCACGCACTACGTCGCTGCGCTCACGCAGTCCGGGCGTTTGCGCTGGTACGCCGCGAACATGGCCGCCGGCCTCGTCGTCTTGCTGCTGTTCGTGGCGGGTTGGCTGTGATTCTCAAGCCGGCGCCCGGGTGCGCGGAGGCGTCGTGATCCTCTTGGCGATCCTCCTGTTGCTTGCCGCCGGCGTCGTCGCGTGGGCTTCCGAGCGTTTCATCGGAGCGAACGCGCCCCGCTGGGTGAGCTTGACGGCATTCGCCGCGGGCTTGGCGTGGGCGGCGTTCGAGTGTTGGAGCGGCGCAGCCGACGGCCTGTACGCGGCGCAGTCTTTCGAGTGGATTCCGCGATTCGGCATAAACGTGATTCTGGAGCTCGATGGCCTTAGCCTCTTGCTCGTGGCCTTGACGATGTTCCTCGGCATCGTCGCGGTGGTTTCGTCTTGGGACGAGATGGAAACCGGCCACGGCTTTTTCCAATTCAACATTCTGTGGGTGATGGCCGGTGTGGTCGGCGTGTTCACCGCAATGGATTTGTTCCTGTTTTTCTTTTTTTGGGAAGTCATGCTCATTCCCATGTATTTCCTCATCGCCATCTGGGGGCACGAGAACAAAGGCTACGCCTCCATGAAGTTCTTCTTGTTCACGCAGATCAGCGGCCTTTTGATGTTGCTGGCGATCTTGGCGCTGGTGTTCTTCACCCAAGCCGCGACCGGCGAGGTGACGTTCGGCTACGCGGCCCTCAAAAACGCCGGCGCGAGCCTCCCCGCGGATGTTCGCACTTGGCTGATGCTCGGTTTCTTTGTCGCCTTCGCCACCAAGCTGCCGTCGGTGCCGTTCCACACTTGGCTGCCGGACGCGCACACCCAAGCGCCCACGGCCGGCAGCGTGATTCTGGCGGGAATCCTCTTGAAGACCGGCGCCTACGGCATCATCCGTTTCGCGGTGCCGCTTTTCCCGGAAGCCTCTTTGGATTTCGCGTGGTGGGGCATGTTGCTCGGCGCGGCGAGCATCCTTTACGGCGGTGTGATGGCGTTCAGCCAATCCGATTTCAAGCGTTTGGTGGCCTACAGTTCCATCGCCCACATGGGTTTCGTCCTGCTCGGCGTGTACGCCTTCAACGAGCAGGGAATGCAAGGCGCGGTGATGACGATGATCGCCCACGGCTTTTCCACCGCCGCGCTCTTCATGATGGCGGGCGCTTTGCAGCAGCGCCTGCACACCCGCGAGATGTCGCGCATGGGCGGCCTTTGGAAGCATGCGCCGCGCATGGGCGTGATGACGATGTTCTTCGTCGTGGCTTCGGTGGGAACGCCGGGGCTCGGCAATTTCGTCGGCGAGTTTCTCGCCCTCTTGGGCGCTTTCAAGCAAAACGTCTGGCTGGCCGTTGCCGCGACCGTGGGCATCGTGGTGGCCGCGGTGTACGGCTTGCACTTGCTGCAGCGTTCGTTCCAAGGCGAACCGAATCCGCAAATTGAGGCGATGGATGATTTCGGCTTTCGGGAAATGAGCGTGATGGCGCTGATGATGCTTGGCCTCGTGTGGCTCGGCGTGTATCCGCAGCCGGTTCTGGAAATGTCCGCGGCCACCATCGCCGGTTTGGGAGTGTTGCCGTGACGCTCCTGCAGGCGCAAGCGCTCTTGCCGTACTTCGTGCTCTCGGGCGGCATCGCCTTGTTGCTGGTGCTCGTCGCGTGGTTGCGTTCGGAAATCGTGGCTTTCGCAGGTGCGCTGCTGGTGCTTTTCGCCGCGCTCTTCGCCTTGCCGACGGCTTTCGAAGCGGGTGCCCAGGTAGTCGACGGCATCGTTCGCGTGGACGGCTTTGCGCTCTTTTTCTTCGGATTGTTCGCCCTGGCCGCCGCGGTCACGGCGATTCTGGCGTTTCGGTATTTGCCGGCCCGCGCGGCGCATCGCCAGGAGTTCTACATCCTGCTGGCAATTGCCACGCTCGGCGCCGCGGTGACCGCGAGCGCTGTCAACTTCGCCGGCTTCATGCTCGGTTTGGAGGTGTTGTCGGTTTCGCTATACGTCATGGTCGCGTATCCGGAAGACGCCAAACCGCCGCTGGAGGCGGCGGCCAAATACCTCGTGCTTTCCGGCGCGGCGTCCAGCACCATCCTGTTCGGCATGGCCTTGATCTACTTGGTGACGGGCACCCTCGCGTTCGCCTACGACGGTGCCGAAATCGCCCGCAACGATCGCGCCATCCTGGTCTTGGGCCAGGCGCTGTTGCTCGCTGGCGTCTTCTTCAAACTCTCGCTGGTGCCGTTCCACATGTGGACGCCGGACGTCTACCAAGGCGCGCCGGCGCCGGTGACCGGCTTCGTGGCCACGGTCTCCAAAGGCGCGGTTTTCGCCGTGCTGCTGCGCTACGCGTTGGACGCCGATCTGTTCCACTCCGCCACCGCCGGCAGCATGGTGGTGTTGATCGGCGTCCTCTCCATGATCGGCGGCAACGTGCTCGCGCTGCTGCAGACGAACATCAAGCGCCTGCTGGCCTACTCGTCCATCGCTCACATGGGCTACTTGCTCATCGCGCTGCTCGTCGCCGGCGCGCCGGACGGCAATCGCGATCTTGGCGTTGAAACGGCCCTCGTGTATCTCGTCGGCTATTTCGCCATGACCCTCGCCGCCTTCGGCGTGGTCACCGCGCTCTCCCGAACGGTCGAAGACGCCGAGGAACTTGGCGCGTACACGGGCCTGCTTTGGCGGCAACCGGTGCTCGCCGCGGTGCTTGTCGCCGCCGCGCTCTCGCTGGCGGGCATTCCCCTCACCGTCGGTTTCATCGTCAAGTTCTACGTTGTTGCGGCCGGCGTGGAAGGTGCAGCGTGGACGCTGGTGTGGGCGCTCATCGTCGGCAGCGCCATCGGCGTGTACTACTACTTGCGCATCGTGTTCGCGGTGATCAAACGCCCAACCCCGGACGTCGCGGCAACGCGAACCGCTTGGGAAGGCGTGTTGGCCACAGCCGCGCTCGGCGTGGCGATGGTGGCGCTCGGCGTGCATCCAACACCGCTTTTGGAACTGCTGAAGGCGATGCTCGGAGGCGGGTAGGGCTTTCCCAAAAAGCCTTCGAACGAGAGATGCCACCCGAAGCGCCGGCGCGGCTGCGCGTAGTCAGTTGGAACGTCAACGGTTTGCGCGCTGCCGTGAGGAAGGGCTTTCTGGACTTCCTCGAAACCTCCGAGGCGGACGTGGTGGGCATTCAGGAACTGCGGGCGTTGCCGGAGCAGCTTCCTGACGATGCGCGGGCGCCGCAAGGCTGGCATGCCGTGTTCAACCCGGCCGAACGCAAGGGCTACAGCGGCGTGGCGCTGTTCTCGCGGCAACCGCCAACGAAGGTGGCAACCGGGCTGGGCGTCGCCGAATACGACGTTGAAGGGCGGCTTTTGATAGCGCACTTCGGCCGCTTCGCCATCGCCAACGTCTACTTCCCGAAGGGTAGCGGCAAAGACCGGGACAACAGCCGCGTGCCGTACAAGCTCGGCTTCTACCGCACCTTGTTCGAGCGGCTCCAGAAATTGCGGCGGCGCGGCCCGGTGCTCGTCATGGGCGATTACAACACCGCGCACACCGAGATCGATCTCGCGCGCCCGCGGACCAACACCAAAACCAGCGGTTTCTTGCCGGAGGAGCGCGCAGAGCTGTCGCGCTGGTTGGACGCCGGCTGGAGCGACACGTTTCGACGCCAACACCCGGAGGAAGCCGGCCACTACACCTGGTGGCGGCAATGGGGCAACGCCCGCGCCGACAACGTGGGCTGGCGCATCGACTACGTTCTCGCGTCTCCATCCGCGCAACGGCGCATCGACCAAGCCTTCATCTGGCCGCAGGTGCAAGGTTCTGATCACTGCCCGGTGGGATGCGATTTGACGGTGTAGAAACTGGTGCTGGCGTTTAGCGTCGTCGGCCCGTGCAGCGGCAAGGCGCATGGCGCTAGAATCAACCCCGCGCCGAACCGTTCGCGTCTGAAGCTGCCAGAGTTCATGTCTTGAAGATCACCAAGATCACCCGCACTCCCCTCACCATCGGCAAAGGCCTGCTGCGCATCCAGACGGACGCCGGAGTGGAAGGTTGGGCCGAGATCCCCGGCCGCAACAACGCGGTTTTTCGCGCCTACTTGGAAAGCGCCATCGGCCCGGCGCTCATCGGCGAAGACCCGCGCTTGATCGACCGCCATTGGGAAACCTTGGCCTTGGGTCGCGACGAGCGCGCTTACAAATTGCCCGGTTGGGTGGTGGGCGTGGTGGACGTCGCCCTGTGGGACCTGCTCGGCAAAGAAACAGGGCTGCCGGTCCACACGCTGATGGGCGGCGCCAAGCGCAGCACCATCCCGTTGTATTGGAGCACGGGCTCCGGCTGGCGCATGCGGCCAGAGGAAATGCTCGCTCTGGTGAAAGACGGTTGGCAACGCGGATTCCGGGCATTCAAGATCCGCATGGATTGGCGGGGTTGGCGGCAGGATGTAGACCCGGCGAAGGATTACGAACTCTTCAAACTCGCGCGCGCATACCTCTCCGGCGGCGAGTATCTGGGATTCGACGCCAACAACGGCTACTCCGTTTCCACCGCTATTGCGCAAGGGCGCCGGTTCGAACAGCTCGGCATAGACCACTTCGAGGAGCCGATTCCGCACTACGACCTGCCGGGCCTCAAGCAAGTCGGCGACGCGCTGGATGTGGCGGTTTCCGCCGGCGAACAGGACGCCTTCCGCTGGTGGTTCCAGAACTTGGTGCTGCTCGGCAACCCCGACATCCTGCAACCGGACATCCTGTATGCGGGCGGCCCCAGCGAAGTGAAGCGCATCTACGAGATGGCGACCGCCTTGAACAAACCCGTAATGCCGCACAGCCCGCAAGCCGGCATCAACTCCATGGCGTCGCTGCACGTCTACGCCACCGTGCAGAACGCCACTCGCCCGCACGAGTTCTCCATCGAGTTTTCCGGGCCGCTCGACGAGCTGGCTGAACTCTATGGGGAAGACGTGCTGCCCAAGCGTGGCGAAATGCGGCTCACCGACAAACCGGGCTTCGGCATCGCATTGAACGAAGCCGCGCTGCAACGCCTAACGGCGCGTTAAACGCTGTTGTTCGGGGACCCAGCCGATGGCAGATCACGTCAGCATGGCCTTGGTGGGCTGCGGCAATATCGCCCGCGCCCACTGGCGTGGCATCCGCTACCACGCGCCACGCATCCGGGTGACGGCCGCCGTGGATGCGGACATCGACCGCGCCGAAGCGATGGCCGCGCGCACCGGGGCGAAGGCGTTCGCCTCGCTAGCCGATGCGCTGGTCGACGGCGACTTCGACGCCGTGGATCTCATGCTCCCGCACGACCAGCACGAAGCGGCCGCGGTGGAGTGCTTCGCCGCCGGCAAGCATGTGGTGTTGGAAAAACCGATGGCCCAAGACCTGCCGAGTTGCGAACGTATTCTCAAGGCGGCGGAACGGGCCGGCACCGTCTTCATGGTGGCCGAGCAAGCGCAATACTGGCCTGATGCGCGCGAAGCCCGCGCGCTCATTGATGGCGGCGAAATCGGCGCGGTGATCACGGCGCGCGCCTGCTTCTACGATCCGCTCAACGTGGACCCCGCCCAGCCGCGCCCGTGGCGATTCCAGCTCGCCCGCGCCGGCGGCGGCATTTCCATCGACGGCGGCGCGCATTGGATTCGGCCACTGCGGATGATGCTTGGCGAAATCGATGAAGTCATCGCCGCCACCGGCCGTCACATCGCGGACATGGAAGGCGAATCTTGGGCGCAGGCGTTGTTCCGTTTCCGAAACGGCGTGGTCGCCTCTTTCAACGCCCTGCTCCACGCCAGCCCGGTCGCCAACACGGAGGACTTTCGCATCACCGGCAGCCGCGGGGAGATCGTCATCGAACACGGTCGAGAAGGCCGACTGCTGTTGTTCAACGCCGCGCACCCGGACGGCAAGACCGTCATGCGCACCTTCCCCGGCAAGGTGGACAGCTACGGTGCCGAACTGCACGACTTCAGCCAAGCGGTTCTGGACGGCAAAGCTCTGGAAGCGTCGCCGGCGTTTTCCTTGGGCGAGTTGCGAACCGCTTTGGCGATGTACCGTTCGGTGGAAAGCGGGCGCTGGGAGAAAGTGTGGAGTTAGTCGTCGGCGTGTGCGGACAGGCGCGAGAACGGCACCGCCACCATGAGGGCTTCGATTTCGGCTTCTATCGCCTGCTTGTCTGCGCGCAACGCAAGATGGGTGCGCCATCCGGGCCGCATTTCCCAAGTGAAACCGTTACGGAGCCGGCCCTTGCCCGAGGTCACTTCCTCGAAATAGTCGCCGAGACCCCGCACCCCGTATAGCACCGCCACCTGATCCCAGCTAGACCGATCTTTCACCTCGCCCCGCCACCAGAGCCGATAGGCTTCGCGCACGGGGTTCTCTTTCGGCGCGTCGCGCAGGCCGGCGCCGGTGTGGATGTCCGCGCCCTCTTGGCTGACGACGATGGGCGTTGGCCAATTGCCTAACACATATTCCGTTTGCCCGGCCAAGTTGTGTCGTACGAAGTTGAACCCGTCGTTGCGCACACCGCCCATCAGCACGAGTTCCCGCACCTTCGCGGCGATCAACGCGCGGTCGCTGCGCAGCAAGTCGTGCAGGTTGTTCAGAAATCCCACGCTAACGATAGTCACGGACCGATCCGGCTGTCTACGCAGCGCTCGCCGGTACACATTCGGCGACGAGTCCACCACCGGCACACCGGCTGGCAAGGCCATTTGCGCGAGGCCGTCGATGTAGCGCGAATGTTCGTCGTCGGGATCGTCGAGCCGGCCTTGGAATACGCCGATGGGAACGTCGCCGCGCCCGTACCACGCGTTGACCGAGTGGATGGCGGCGGCGGCGTTGCTTTGCGCCTCGTTGTAGCTCACCGCAAGGATGTCCACCTCCCCGCGATCGGCCAGCGCATGCAGCACCGCCAACGCGCCCACATCGTCCACATCCGCCGTGAAGTCGGTCTCGAGAATGACCTTGGGCCGATCCGCGCGCGTCTCGTCTTGCTCGGCCGTTTCTGCTTCCGCCACACAGACGCCAAGCGCGAACGCCAGCCAACAGGCGATCTTGGGAACTTGACCAAGCCGTCTCCCCATTGGCCAACCCTACCATGCACCTCCCCTCCGGTCGGCAGGACGCCAACGGGCAAGACTTGGTGGCGTTACACTCCGTGGGCGACTTGACCCGATAGAGGCCCGATAGAGGAGAGCGTATTGCCAGCGCCTGATTTCTTTGCCGAATCTCCGGCCGCGGTGGGGTTGGACGCCGACATGCTCCGAGCCGTGAGCGCGCGCGTGCGCCGCGAGGTGGACGAGGGCCTGCTGCCGTCGGCGCAGATCGCCATCGCTCGGCACGGCAAGCTCGCCCTGTTCGAGACCTTCGGCAACGCGACCAACGGCACGCTCTACTGCGTGTTCTCCTGCACCAAGGCGATCACCTGTGCGGCGGCGTGGCTGCTCATCGAACGCGGTGCGTTGCGCCTTGACGAGCGGGTCGCGGACATCGTTCCCGAGTTCGGCACCAACGGCAAAGACGTGGTGAGCGTGGAGCAGCTCTTCCTGCACACGGCCGGCTTTCCGCACGCGCCGTTCCGGCCGACGGACTGGCCGGACCGGGACGAGCGGCTGCGCCGGTTCGCGAGCTGGCGGCTGAATTGGGCACCGGGCTCGCGTTTCGAGTACCACGCGACGTCCGGCATGTGGGTGCTCGCCGAGGTCATCGAACGCAAAAGCGGGCGCGCTTTTGCCGAGTTCATCCGCGGGGAAATCACGGAACCCCTGGGGCTCGCCGATTTGCATGTCGGTTTGCCGGCGGCCCAGAACGGCCGGGTGGCGATGCTCGAACACTGCGGCGATCCGATGACCGCCGCGGACTACGCCCGCCTCGGCCTACCCGAACCCCCCGTGACGGAAGTGACCGAAGAGGCGATCTTGAGTTTCAACCGGGAAGACGTGCGCGCTGTCGGCGTGCCGGGCGGAGGCGGCATCATGACAGCGGCGGAACTCGCGCTGTTCTACCAGGCGTTGCTGCGCGGCGGCAGCACCGGCCGTTTGCGGGTTTGGCGCGACGACACTTTGGCGATGGCGCGCCGTGTGCGGTCGGGCGAACTCGCGGACCCGCTCACCGGCAAGCGCGTCAACCGCGGCCTTGGCATCGTTGTGGCCGGCGACGCCGACCGGAATTTCCGCGGCTTCGGCCACGAGAACTCGGAGCACGCTTTCGGACATGGCGGCGCCGGCGGGCAAATCGCGTGGGTGGATCCGGCTACGGGCATCTCCGTGGGCTATTGCACCAACGGCCACGACCGCAATCCCCTGCGCATGGGGCGCCGCACGGTGAGCATCTCCAACCGGGTGGCGCGAGTCGCCGGGCGCTGACCCGCGAAGCCGTGGCCGACCGGAATCGCGCCGCGTTGCCCATGGCCGGCTTCCGTCACGCAACCCGCCTCCAGCCGGCGGCCAAGAGGTCGTTCTCGTAACGTCCGTTGTAGATGCAGGGGAAGACGATCCACAAGATGAGGTTGCCAAGGCCCAACGTCAGGTACGCCGCCGCGATGTGCGACACAAGGATGATGGCCGCCCACTTCAGATCACCCCGCAGCAAGGCGGGAAAAAAGCCGAAGAAAAACGTGGTCCACGAAAATCCGGTCGGTGCGCTCTTGCGAGCGCCATTCAGTTCGTACACGTTCATGTCGTCCTTCCTATGCTCTCCTCACTGCTTTCCTCACTGCTTTCCTTACGTTCCGGCCGGCGACGCCACTGCCGTGCGAGACACCGAAAGCCGGGGCGATTTCAAGTTCACCGCCGCCACCAACGCGGGCGGACGCTTCGGCCCAGGAAATCCTCGGTGAGCTCGCGGATCAAGGCGATTTTGCCGGATGCGCTGCCGGCGTCGTCCAGCAGCCAGTCCGGGATGTCGGCGCGGGTGCGGGCGAACTCGATGGACGCGACCGAAACGATCACCTTGTCGCCGACGATGCTCCAGCAACCCTCCGGCGGTCTGTGCGCGCGGCTGTAGCGGGCCGGTTCCAGCAAGGTGCTCAAGTAGCGGCGGGGGCGTTCGAAGGCGCGTTGCTGGTACTCCGCCAGCGTCATCGGCTCGCACCAGCCCGGCAGCCGCGCGTCGGCCGGCTTCAACCGCTCGAAAAGGCCGCAGAGCACGTCCGAAGCGAGGTTCAGCGCGTCCACCGCGACGTCTTGGTCGTGCGACGCATCGTCCACCGCCGCCATCGCCTCGCGCAGGAACATGCGGAACAGCGCCGTGCCCATGCGCCCGCGGATGGCGGCCACCGAGCGTTGCAGGCGGCGGCGAGCCAAGGTGTTGTCGCCGGGTAGCGCGGTGCGGGTGTAGATCATCAGGCAGCGCTTGACGATCTCCGGCTTGAAGCTGCGGGCGTCCGCGTTCATGGAGAGGGCGAAGCACGGGTATTCGCGGTAGGGGATGGTCTCGTCCTTGATGATCTCGTCCGCGTGACGGCTGAAACGATCCCGCGTGATGTCGTCGAACACCACGGGGAAGCGTTTGTACGCCTGTTGCAAACCACGCAGCTTGCCGGGCGTGAAGTCTTGCGAATCGACGATGCGCGGATGCGAGAACATGGACGCCATCAGCGTTTCCACGAGGCTCGTCTTGCCGCAGTTGCTCGAACCGTAAAGCACCGCGAAAAGCGGTTGATCGAAGCTGAAGGCGTTGTTGCGAAGGGCGGCGTTGCGCAAATCGCACATGAGCGGCGCGAAGTAGAACCAGCACATGAACGTGAAGTAATCGCGCTGCAGGCGCGGCACATCGCCGACGAAGCCGTTGTGGTAGTTGTCGAAGAACTCCAGCCAACAGGCGACGTCTGCCCGGGCGTCGTCTTCGCTGGCGGCCAGTGTGAAGTCTTGGCCAGACAGCGTGAAACCGTCGCCGGTTCGGGTCAGATAGGTGGGCGGCGCGGCTTCGGCCTCTCTCGAACGCGTTATACGCACGATCTCCTTCACCACCTTCGGCGCGATGCGCAACCGGCCGCCGCGATCCGGCCGCAACCCGGCGAGGCCGCGGCGGAGGAGGGGTTTGATGGCCTCTATGCGTGTCGTCACCGCCGGCACGGAGTAGGTTTCCTCGTCCAGGGCGGGGTTCGGCACGAACAACGTGGTGCCGTCCGGATGCGTTTCCGCTTCCGCCAGCGCGGGAACCTCCTCTACGCGCACCTGTTCTTTCGGCAACGGCGCCTGCGGCAGCGGCACGCGGTTGGTCGCGGCGTCGCGCACCGCTTCGTATTGGCGCGAATAATGCTCCCACGCCACCTCGTCGTCGTCGAAGACGACAAGCGTTTCCGCTTGCCGGCCGGAGAACGCCCGTTCCGAGAGATTCGCCGAGCCCACCATCACGCGCCGCTTTTCGGCGCTCGCGAGCAAATAGATCTTGGCGTGTGCGATGGCGTCTTTCACCACGAAGAAACGCACTTCGTCATTCGCCACTCGACGTTGCACATCGGCCTGTGGCCCGGCACCGCGGTTTCCCGCCAGCAGGCAATCGGCGAGTTTCTCGCGCACCGCGTACTGAAACGCGAGGATTTCCTCGGCCTCGCGGGAGAGGATGCCGCCGTGGCCGAACACGCACTCGAAATCCGCAAAGTGGTGCTCGGACAACAGCCCGGCGATCATGGGGATGCTGGTGCTGTAGGTAAGCGCCCGCATGGATTCGAACCCCGCGAAGTAGTCCGGGCCGAACGCCGCCACGGACGCCGCGCTGGCGTGAACGACGTTGAGCGCCGATCGACGGGTGACGGACTCCGCGTCTTCGAACAGCAAGGACTGGTGATCGGCCACGGGGATGAAGCCTAAAAAGCGGCCCTAGGGCCGTGGGGCTAGCGGGGTGGGCCGAGGAGGCGCGACGTCCGTTGAGCGCAGCCGCCGTTGGACACGCGTTTTCAGCCGATCACTTCAAAGCGCTTGAGTTCCGGGCGCCCGGCCATCAGACCGGCGAACTTCGCGCCGGCGGCCTTGAAGTGATCGCTCGCGCCGTGGGCGCGCAGCGCCTCGTCATCGTCGTAGAGCTCCATCACGGCGTAGCCTTCGTCATCCTTCACGAGGGTGTAGAGCTGATTGCCGGGTTCGTTGGCGCGCACTTGGGCGGCAAGATCCAGCATCACGGCCTCGAACTCGTTCTCCTTGCCGGCGGCCACTTTCAGACGGGCGAGTAGGGCGATCATCATTTCTCCTTGGCATCTGCGGTTTGCCCACGCGCGGGCGTTTGAGGCAGCATACCGCGCCCATGCACCGAAACAAACTGCTCGGCCAGCTCGCCCGCTACGCGGAACGCCACCCCGCCGAGGACGCGGAGCGGTTTCGCCGTTTCGTGGCCACGCAACCGCGTTGCTTCGAGCGCGACTGCTTTGACGACGGCCACGTCACCGGCTCGGCCGCGCTCTTGAGCGCCGACGGTTCGCGGCTGTTGATGACGCGCCACGCCAAACTCGGCCGCTGGCTGCAACTCGGCGGCCACGCCGACGGCGATTCCGACGCGCTCCGCGTGGCATGCCGGGAAGCCGAAGAGGAATCGGGCCTGCGAGTGGCGCCGCTCGGCGAAGATCCGCTGGACATCGACATCCACCGCATTCCCGCGCACGGCGCCGACCCCGCGCACCTGCACTACGACGTGCGTTTTCTCTTGACCGTGAGGGCGCAAGACCACGAATACCGGCTAAGCGAAGAATCGCTCGCCCTTCGGTGGGTGCCGCTCGCGGAAATCGAGGCCGTCACCCGCGAAACCTCCGTGCTGCGCTTGGCGGCAAAGTGCCAGCGCGCTTGGAGCGGGCCGGCGCTTACAATGGCCCGATGAGCACCCCCACCGAAATAGACGGCTGCGTCACCGTTCCGACGCTGTTCCGCAAGCGCGTGCGCGAACTCGGCGCGGACAAAGTGGCTTTGCGCGAAAAGGATTTCGGCATCTGGAACGAATACACCTGGGCGGACTGGGGCGAGCGGGCCCGGGCGGCGAGCCACGGCTTGATGGCGCTGGGCCTGAAGCGCGGCGACGTCTGTTCCGTGGCCGCCGAGGTCGTCAAGGAGTGGCTGTTCGCGGATCTGGGCGTGATTTGCGCCGGCGGCGTCACCAACGGCGTTTACCCCACGGATTCGCCCACGCAGGTCGAATATCTCATCAACGACAGCGGCACGCGCTTCTACTTCGCCGAGGACGAGGAGCAGCTGGACAAAGTGCTCGCGGTGCGCGAACGCGCCCCTACGCTGGAGAAGATCGTCATCTTCGACATGGAGGGGCTGCGCGACTTGGACGACCCCATGTGCATGTCGTTCGACGCCCTCCTGGCGCTCGGACGCGAGCACGCCGAGGCGAATCCAACGGCGTGGGACGACGCCGTCGAGCAAGCCAAACCCGACGACCTGATGATTCTCACGTACACCTCCGGCACAACCGGGCCGCCGAAGGGGGCGATGATCTCGGACGCCAACATGATGTTCATGATGGCCACCTTGCAAAGCTGCTATCGCATGACGCCCGACGACGAACAGCTCGGCTTCCTGCCGCTTGCCCATGTCGCCGGCCGCATGTTCTACACGTTCGTGGTGATCCACGCCGGTTCGGTGGTGAACTTGGTGGAGAACCCGGAAACGCTGGCCCAAGACATCCAAGAGGTCTCGCCGACTGTTCACTTCGCCGTGCCGCGCGTGTGGGAGAAGCAGTTCTCCGCGGTGCAGATCAAGCTCAAGGAAGCCACCGCCCTCGGCCGGCTTGCCTACCGCGTGGCCATCCATCTCGGCGGGCGCCGCGCCGGTTACATCAAGAGCGGCCGCACGGTACCGCCGCCGCTGGCCGCGGCGTTTTTCCTCGCCGACGCCGTGGCCCTCAAGAACGTCCGGCGAATGCTAGGCATCGACGCCAGCCGCTGGCTTTCCACCGCCGCCGCGCCCATCGCCCCGGACCTCATCGAATGGTATTGGGCGCTAGGCAAGCCCATGTACGAGTGCTACGGGCAAACCGAATGCACGGGCATCGCCACCGCCAACGTCGCCGGCGATTTTCGCATTGGCAGCGTCGGCAAAGCCGCCCCCGGAGTGGAAGTGGCGCTCGCCGATCAGAACGAGATCGTCATAAGGAGCCCCGGCGTCATCCAAGGCTACTGGAACAAACGCGAGAAAACCGCCGACACGTTTCGCCAAGGCTGGCTGCACACCGGCGATGTGGGGCGCATCGACGAAGATGGCTTCGTCTACATCGTCGATCGCATGAATGACATCATCATCACCGCCGGCGGCAAGAACATCACGCCGAGCGAGATGGAAAACCAACTCAAGTTCTCCCCCTACATCACGGACGCCGTGGTAGTGGGCGACCGGCGCCCCTACCTAACGTGCCTGGTGATGATCGATCACGAGAACGTCACCAAGTTCGCCCAGGACAACGACGTGCCCTTCACCAACTACACCAGCTTGTGCCACGCCCAAGAGGTGGTGGATCTCGTGGCAGGAGAGATCGAATCGGTCAACGCCAAGTTCGCGCGCGTGGAGACCATCAAGAAATTTCGCCTGATCGATCAATTGCTAGACCCGGAGGACGACGAGCTCACCCCCACGCAAAAGCTGAAGCGCAAAGTGGTGAATGAAAAGTACGCGGATCTGATCAACGCCATGTACCGCGGTTGAAGAAGACTATTGACCGGCAACTGGCGGAGTTGGACCGGAGTGCTGGCGCATGATCCGATTTCGCATGGAATGGCAGGAGGCCCCCGGCGTAAAGGACACGGTACTTGCGCGCACTTGGTGCCGCTTGGTTGTCGAAGCTGGAGGGCACTTGGTCACGGAAGCGGTTGACAGCCGCTCGCAGAGTTTGCGCGGCGGGGTCTATGGTTCGGCTTTTCCGCTTTGCCAGTGGATCGTGGAGAACTGGTGGTTCCTGCTGAATGAACCAAGTCGATTTCCCGTGCGCTACGCCTCGGAAGATCTCGCCAGAACACCAAGAGACCGGGGATGGGTGCAGCGCCACAGCCTGCTGGCCGCTCGGGAAGGAAACTCGCTGCCCGATCTCACGCTTCACCGGGACGAGCAGAAGGTCGTCGTGAGATGGACGCCAGACGCCACACCCTCGATGCATCCATTGCTCCGTTTCACCGGCAAGGGCGAGATCCTTTTGGAGGTGACAGATGTCGAGCGAGGACTGGTGGAAGCCATCCAAGCGGTCATGGACAGGCTCGACGGAATGGAAGAACCGGAAGTGAGGGACTTCCGCGAGGATTGGGCAGCGATCGTGAACGCGACGGAACAGGAGCGCCGAATCTGCGAGTGGTCGGCTCGCCTCGGTATCGACCCTCACGACACCGACGAATTGACGGATGATCTCGAGAGGGCTCTTCTTGAGGCTGTGGCGGATCTCGATGCCCGGCTTCGCGACGACTTCCTCGATGTGGCGCACCCGCAGACTCTGCGGAGCGACATGGATTGGCTGCGCGAAGCGGAGGAACTTGCCGCCGACGCCGGCCGTGCCCGCAGCGCGGAAGACGTCTCGTTCGACTCTGACGCAGAAGCGGCTCACCAGCTTGGCTATGCGTGTGCCACAGCGCTCCGACGCCATTTGTCGCCGGCGAATGGTCACGAACCCATAACGGACTTGGACGAGACCCTTAGTCGTCTCGGCTGGGCGCAATGCCCTTCCAAAACGGTGAATATCGAGCCAGAAAGCCTACTGGAAGCCGCACTGACCCGGAGCGATGAGAACGCTCCAGTGGCGGTCATCGGCGATGCGGGGCGAGAAGGAAATCGCTTCAGGCTCGCACGAGCCGCCTTTTTGCGCCACTTCACCCTTAGCGGGCAGACCGACCGGCGACTGGTAACGGCAGCCCACACTTGGGAGCAACGCGCCTCCCGAGCGTTCGCCGCCGAGTTCCTGGCGCCAGCGGCGGGACTCTCCAGTCATCTCGGTGGCAGAGTTTCGCTAGGCGAGATCGACGACCTGGCCGACCACTACGGAGTCAGCTCGCGGGCGATCGCGCAGCAGATCGAGAACCACCGGCTCGCTTGGATAAATGATTCGTAAGAGCCAGCGAACGCGGTGGCAATGGAGTTGTCGTACGTGTCGGCTCCCAACACCGCATGGTCGCGGTCGGAGCGGTCGGAGGCGACGGCGTATGGGGTCGTTTGGAGGTGTCTACTGACGCTGTAGGGCAACGAAAGGATCCGGAGCTGTGGCTGATATGAGCGGATTTTGTCGACGAGCTGGCGTACTCGACTCACACCTTCCGACGCCGCTATGAATTTGGAATAGGCGGAGAAAGCACAGTCTATCGATTCATCATAGGTCATCACGCGTATCGAGTAAACGCGAAGCGACTCCTCGGGTGTGCGACGTTTTAGTGCGCGAGCCGTCAGGCGGCCATTGGCGGCGGTTTGCGCCGACGGCGCCAGAAGTCGTCGTACCGTTCGTCGCGGACGCACGAACGCAACGCCATGACGTCGTTCGCGCCGGTCCGGCTCCAGCGCATGCCGGAACACTTGAGGCGCTCGCCGACCAGCGTCCGGCAGGAGCTCTCCACCATGCCCGAACCGATCAGCAGCCCCATCGCCCGGTACGCGGGGTAGCGCATCCGGCTCCGGTTGTTCTCCACATAGCCGACGCACTGGTCGGCGATCTTGTCGCCGGCGTGCCGGCGCAGTTCCCGCAGCACGTCTTCGACGCGCCCTTCGGAGAGCGCCGCGCAGACCTTCTCCGACCACGCCCGGCACAGCTCCGTGCCGGCGCCGTACACCGAGCGCCCCACTTCCCAGAGCCGCTCCCTCGCGTGCCAGATGTCCACTATGCAAACGGCGTTCGGGAACAGTTCCGCGGCGGCGTTCCAGATCCACTTCGCGCCGTCGGCGACCACCACCTGCCGCTTCGCCGCCGCGAACCCGAACCGCTCCGCGGCCCGCCAGAGCCGCCGCGCGAACGCCGACGGCTCCGCGTCCACGTCCCTCGACGCCGCGCTGTCGATCGCCGCCGTGTGCCGCGCCGAACCCGCGTCCCGCTCCGGCAGGCCGGTCTTCGCGTTGCGCCGCTCCGCCGTGTGGAACACCGCCACCTTCGCCTCCCGCGTCTTCGACGGCCGGCCGTCCTCCGCCGTCCCCGCGTCCCGCCGCACCACCGGCACGCCGGTGCCGTCCGGGCTGCAGTACATCGTCTCCGCCGGCGCTTCGCGCAGCGTCGGCGCCGACTCGTCCCACGCCGTGATCTCGCACCCGACCTGCTTCGCGGCCCGCTCCGTCCGCTTCGCCGTCGCCACGACGCCGGCCAGCCGCCAAAGGCGCGCCGCCGCCTTCTCGAAGCTCGTCTCCGACGCCAGCTCCGCCAGCGCCCACAGCACCGCCGGCGTTCCCCGCACGCCGTCCCGTCCCGCGATCCCCAGCACCTCGTCCAGAACATGCCGCCCGCCCTTCGAGCACCCGCACGTCCAGTAGCCGCGCCGCAGCGTCAGAAGGCCGAGCAGCGACAGCGGCGCCGTCGAGCGCGTGCCGCGCCGGACCATCGCCGAGCCGCAACGCCCGCACGCCGGCGCCCCGGACTCCGCGTCCAGCGCCGACAGATTCTCCGAAACCCCCGCCGCCGCGCCGCCAAGCAGCGCGCCCCGCAGGTCCAGCTCGAACTCCCGGAACCCCCGCCCGCCGCCCAGAACCTCCCGGCAAAGCTCCCGGAACTCCGGCGACGACAACAGCAGCCGCCGCACCGCCGCCTCCAGAAAAGCCCACGCCTTCTTGCGCTCCAGCGCGTCCTGCGCCAACATCTCTTCCGTCATCGCGATTCCCTTCGCTGCGGTTGTACATACCCTCAGCTTACCTGGGAATCGCGATGACTCCCCAAACCCGCTCGCAGCCCCCGCGCACTAAAACGTCGCACACCCCGACTCCTCATCCTGCTTCCTGACCCGAGGGTCGTCCCAACCCCTTGGCATCTTCCGACAAGGCACACGGCTTCAATAGGGTACTTCGCTTCGTCTGGATCCTTGCGGCTGCGAGGGTTGGGAGTCATTGCGATTCCCGTGGACGAAGAACCGGCTGCAGGCGGCCCGGCTGGTGTCGAAGGGGCGGACGAAGGGAAGCACCGGAAGCAGCGCGAGCGGACGCCGATTGTGGGTCTGCTGGTGCATCAGGACGGATCGACGCATCACGATCTCAGCGTGGCGGAGCTCGCCGCCGAACCGGTGTTGCGCCCAGATCCACGTCGCGCTCGGAGTGGGCGCGGCACAGCAGGCAGATGCCGGGAAACAGCAGGTTCAGCGGGTTCATGCGGCTAGGGCGCTATGCCGCAGAACCGGCCGGCAGCTCCAAATGTGAGCGCCCCGAACCTTGGGCATGTGCTCTGGGCACACCCTGCCTAGCCGCGCGCCGAAGCCAAGCCGCGCCCTCCCGCCAGCACGGAACCTTGGCACGCCTGCTCGATTCATCGCTAGCCCCGCGCCGGGCGCAGCCAACCTAGGGGGTCGATGGCCTTGCCGTTCTGTCGCACTTCGAGATAGAGCCCGGCTTCGGCCCGCCCGCCGCTTTGTCCCACCGAGGCGATGGTCTCGCCGGGCTCGACGCGGTCGCCCACGCGCTTGAACAAGGCGTCCGCGTGGCCGTACAGCGAGAGCCGTCCGCCACCGTGGTCGACGATGAGCAACATTCCGAATCCGCGCAGCCAATCGGCGAAGACGACGCTGCCCCCGGAGATGGCGTACACCTCGGTGCCGAGCGGGGCCTGCAGGTAGATGCCCTGCCAGCGCATTCGGCCGCCGGCCCGCGCTTGCCCGAAACGCCGTGTCAGGCGGCCATTCACCGGCCAGACCAAACCGCCGGTGGCACGGAAGACCTGCCCTTGGTCGCGCGGCGCGGTGGCCGCCTTGGCACGCCGCGCGAGCTCCGCCACCAGCTTCTCCAAGCGTTCGCGATCAGCGGCGAGACGCTCGCGCTCCTTGCCCTTGCGCGCGAGTTCGCTGCGCAAGCTGGCCACCGCGCCACGGCGAGTTCGACGTTTCTCCACGAAGGCGTCCTGCTCCGCCGCCACCGTCTTGCGCGCCGCTTCCAGGTCCCGCTGCTGCGCTTCCTGTTGACGCCGGTTCGCTTGCGCCGCGGCGGTGGTCTCGCGCAGCGCCCGCACGGCGTCGGCGCGCGCCTCGGCGACGTAGCCGAGGTAGCGCATCATGCGCTCGTTCACCACCGGGTCTTCGTTGGTCAAGAGCAATTTGACGGGGTTTTGGCTGGAGCTGCGCCACGCATGGCGCAGGTGGTTCGCCAAACTCGCCGCTTCGCTATCGCGTCGCCGTTCCAGTTCGCCACCCTCGTCGCGCAACCGCTCCACGGCCGCCGCGGTGTCGCGGATGCGCTTGGTCAGCCCGCGGATGCGCCTTGCGGTGACGGCCACGTCGCGGTCGGCGTTCGCCACCTGCTTTTGCTGCGCGGAGAGACGCTTGCCGGCGTCGTCGATCCAGCTGTCGAGGGCGTTCAGCCGCTTGGCGACGGCCTGCAGGTCGTCGTCAGCGTTCTGGGCACCGGCACCGAGCGACGCGAGTGCGAACGCCAACGCGAATGCCGGTAGCCGTGCGTTCATCCGCGGCGCCTCGAACCGTTCCTCTCTACGCGGTGGTGACGCGAGCGGCGGGTGCCGAGCGCGCCTCGGCGCGGAGCAGCGAACGGCCGGTCATCGCGGCCGGCGGATCGATTCCCATCATGTCGAGCAGCGTCGGGGCGACATCGGCCAGCGCGCCACCGGGCGCGAGGCGCGAACGCCCCGGGCCGGTGTGGACGAGCGGCACCAGGCACGAGGTGTGGGCCGTGTGCGGCTGCGCGGTTTCGTCATCGACCATGCGTTCCACGTTGCCGTGGTCGGCGGTGATCAAGGCTTGGCCGCCGTGGGCGCGCAGCGCCTCGCCCACCCGGCCAAGGGATTCGTCCACTGTCTCCACGGCTTGCACCGCCGCTTCGAACACGCCGGTGTGGCCCACCATGTCGCCGTTGGCGTAGTTGCACACGATGAGATCGTGGCGTCCCGCGGCGATCGCGTCCACCAGCCGGGCCGTCACCTCGGCGGCGCTCATTTGCGGCGCGAGGTCGTAGGTGGCGACTTGCGGCGACGGCACCAGCACCCGCTCTTCGCCGGCGAACGGCGTTTCACGCCGACCGGAGAAGAAATAGGTGACGTGGGCGTATTTTTCGGTTTCCGCCAAGCGCAACTGCGTTTGGCCGCGTTTGGCCATTATTTCGCCGACGGTGTCCGGCAGCTGCTCAGGGCCGAACGCGGCCTTGGCCGGGAGGTTCTCGGCGTAGCGCGTGAGGGTTACGAAGGCGGCAAGCGCGGGACGCGACTCGCGCCGGAATCCGCCGAAGCCGTCTTCAAGGAAGGCGCGGCTCAGCTGCCGGGCGCGGTCGGCGCGGAAGTTCATGAACACCACGGCGTCGCCATCGGCAACCGCTGTCGCCCGCTCCCCGGGCCGGCGAATCGCGCTCGGTTGGACGAACTCGTCGCCTTCGCCGCGCGCGTAGGCGGCTTCCAAAGCCGCCAGCGGGTTGTCGTAGTGGAACGGCGCTTCGCCAAGCGCCAGCAGGTTGTAGGCGCGTTCGGTGCGATCCCAACGGGCGTCCCGATCCATGGCGTAATAGCGGCCGCTCACAGACGCGATGACGCCCGGAAACCGCGCTTCAAAGCGTCGCAACGACGACGAAGCGCTTCGAGGCGGCGTGTCGCGGCCGTCCAGGAACGCGTGCAGGTGGATTCTTCCGCCGTTGGCCCCGGCCGGCGCCTTCGCTTCCATCGCCAAAGCCAGGAAGGCCTCGATCTGCTGCTCGTGGCTGTGTACGCCCCCGGGGGAAAGCAATCCGAAAACGTGCAGCCCTCGGCCCCGCCCCACGCCGCTTTTGATGGCCGCCCGGAGGGCGTCGTTCCGCGCCAGCTCTCCCGCGGCGATGGCGTGGTCGATGCGGGTGAGATCTTGATGCACCACCCGGCCGGCGCCGATGTTCATGTGGCCCACTTCGGAATTGCCCATTTGCCCCGCCGGCAGTCCAACCCTTGTGCCGGAGGCGTCCAAGCATGTGGCGGCGCCGCGCCACAGCCGATCCCAATTGGGTGTGCGGGCGGCGTGGATGGCGTTGTGGCGAGCGTCGTCGCGCACGCCCCAGCCGTCCAGTACGACGAGCAAGGTGGCGGCTTTCTTTGGCATGGCGTTTGGAAACTCGGCGGGACGGCTTGGCGAATCCTACCGCAGCCGCGCCGGCGCCGGCGCGCAGCCCGTTCAGGCAAGAAGCTCCACAACGCGCTCGGCGATTTGCACGCTGTTGAGCGCCGCGCCCTTGCGCACGTTGTCGGAGACCACCCACAGATTCAGCCCGCGCGGATGCGTCACGTCTTCGCGGATGCGCCCGACGAACACGGAGTCGTTGCCGGTGGCGTGATCCACTGCGGTGGGGCAGCTGCCTTCGGCGTCGTCGATCACGGTCACGCCTTCTGCTCGGCCCAGCAATTCGCGGGCGTCCAGCGCCGAGATCGGTGCGCCGGTTTCGATGTGAACAGCCTCGGAGTGGCCGTAGAAAACCGGCACGCGAACGCAAGTCGCGTTTACCAGCAGGTCTTCGTCTTCGAATATCTTTTTCGTCTCGTTGGTCATTTTCATTTCCTCCACCGAATAGCCGTTGTCGCCAACCTCCCAAGCCTGAGGAACGGCGTTGAAGGCTATCTGCACCGGGTGCTTCTTGAACTCCGGCAGCGGCTTGGCGTTGAGCATGTTCACCGTTTGACTCGCCAGCTCCTCAACACCGGCTTGGCCGGCCCCGGAAACCGCTTGGTAGGTGGCCACGTTCACGCGCTCGATGCCCACGGCGTCGTAGATGGGTTTCAACGCCACCGCCAGCTGAATCGTCGAACAATTCGGATTGGCGATGATGTTGGGGCCGATGCCGTCGGCGATCCGGTGGCGGTTCACCTCCGGCACAACCAGTGGAACGCCGTCTTCCATGCGGAACTTGGAGGTGTTGTCGATCACCACGGCACCGGCGCCGGCGGCGCGCGGAACGTGATCGGCAGAGACGGCGCCGCCGGCGGAGAACAAAGCGATTTGCGTGTCCTCGAAATCGAAATCGTCCAATAGCTGAACGGTCACGGTTTTGCCGCGCACCCGGTAGCGCTTGCCGAGCGAACGCTCGCTTGCGAGCAAACGCACTTCGCCAACGGCGAAATCGCGCTCGTCCAAAATCTCGCGCATGGCCTCGCCCACCGCGCCGGTGGCGCCAACGATGGCGACGTTTGGTTTTTCCATTGTTTTGCGGATTGAACGCTGTGCGCGGCGAGACAAGACCGCTCTTTCGCCGATCAGGGAGCTCGTGGCAAGGCCGCGATCACCGCGTCCGCCATTTCGTCCGTGCCCACCGGGCGCAAATCGTCGGCGTCGGCCGCGGGCAGAATGTCCGCGGTGCGCAAGCCCTGATCCAGCACGTCGGCCACGGCTTTTTCGATGCGCAGCGCGGCATCGGCTTCGTGCAGGCTGTAGCGCAGCATCATCGCCGCGGAAAGAATGGTGGCGAGGGGATTGGCCACGTTCTGGCCGGCGATGTCTGGCGCGGTGCCATGCACAGGTTCGTACATGCCTTGCCCAGCCGAGTTCAAGGACGCGGACGGCAACATGCCGAGGGAACCGGTGAGCATCGCCGCCACATCCGAGAGGATGTCGCCGAACATGTTGCCGGTGAGAACGACGTCGAACTGCTTCGGCGCGCGCACCAGTTGCATGGCGGCGTTGTCCACAAGCAAATGTTCCAGTTCCACATCGGGATAGTCCGCGTGAACTTCGGCAACAACCTCGCGCCACAATTGCGTTGCTTCCAGCACGTTCGCCTTGTCCACCGAGGTGAGCTTGCGCCGCCGTTTCGCGGCCAGGTCGAACGCCACCCGGGCCACGCGAATGATCTCGCGCTCGTCGTAGACGTAGGTGTTCACGCCTCGCCGGCCGCCGTTGTCCACCGTTATTCCCCGCGGCTCTCCGAAATAGATGCCGCCGGTGAGTTCCCGAACGATCAGCATGTCCAAATCCGCCACCAGCTCGGATTTGAGCGAGCTCGCGTCCGCCAACGGCGGGAACAGCAACGCCGGGCGCAGGTTGGCGAACAGATCCAAACCGGAACGCAAACCGAGCAGCCCTTTCTCCGGGCGTTTGTCCGTTGGCAGGTCGTCCCACTTGGGCCCGCCGACGGCGCCGAGCAGCACCGCGTCCGCCGCGTGGGCCGCCGCCAGCGTTGCCGGCGGCAACGGCGTGCCGTGTTCGTCGATGGCGCAGCCGCCCATGTCGGCGTAGTCGAACTCGAAATCGACGCGCAAGGCTTGGAGCACGCGCACCGCGTGCGGCATGATTTCGGCGCCGATGCCGTCGCCGGGGATCACCAGCACGCGATGGGCCATGGGTTTGAGCCTCTCGCCTCGCGGCCTTCGCGCGGTGCCGGCTAGAACGCCACGCGCAGCGAAACGCTGGCGTTGCGCCCCGGTTGCGTGAAGCGCCTTGGGGCGTCCGTGACGATGGCGATCGTGTCCGCCCAGCGAATGTAGGATTTGTCCAGCAGGTTGAACACGCCGGCGTTGAACCGCGTCCGTTCGCCGAAATCAACATGCGCGAGCAAATCCACCACGCCGTAGCCGCCGGGTGGCGGCGCGAAGCGCAAATCCAAGCCCGACGGCGCCGCGTCGGTTGTGTCCGCGTCGCCCACGTCGCCGATGTGCACGTCGGAGTCGTCCTTTCCCTGCGCCAGCGTCCACAACAAGTCCGCGCCCCAATTGCCTTCGCGAGCGCTGTAGCCCAGGCCAAACACCGCGGTCAGCGGTTCCACGCTGTTGAGCGGTTTGCCGCTCGTCTCGTCCTCGCCGCTGGCGTAGGCGGCAGCGGCCTTGAAGGCGAAACCGCTGCCGAGCGGCACTTCGGCGGCGGCTTCCCAGCCGTGGATGGAAACGTCGGCGCGGTTCACGGATTGAAAGGTGATAAGCCCGTCGGCGGGATCCACGCCGCGGGTGGCGACGAACGCCGGCGCGATGGCGAGCGGCTCGATGAAGTCCCGGTAGCTGTTGCGGAACAACGTCAAGCCGACGTTGCCCCAAGCGCCCCGCAAGCGCAGGCCGGCCTCGATTCCGTGGCTGCGTTCGGCGGCGAGGCCGGGATTGGCGATGGTCTTGTAACCGAAGATCACGTTGGTGTTGCCAACGTTCACCTCCGCGAAGCCGGGTGCGCGGAATCCCTCGCTGTAGCGCAGATAGGTGGAGATGCCGTCGCGCAACGCGAACAAGGCGCCGAAGGTGAAGGTCGCCTCGGAATCCGCGTAGTCCGTCGGCACCGGCGCCCCGGGGTTGCCGCCGCGGTAGATGGCGTCGGCTTGCACGGCCGCGTCGAACTTGTCGTACCGAACACCCGGCGTAAGCAGCAGCCGACCGCCCATCAACGCTATCTCGTCTTGGGCGAATACCGCCTGATGCGTCACTTCGGTGAGCGGGAAGTCCCGCGTTGGCAGCGGCACGAACTCGCGGATCGGCGCGCCGGCGGCATCGAACGTGGCGCCGTCGCGTATCGCGGCGTTGTCCGTGACGTAGTAGTCGAGCCCGTAGGTGAGGCGGTGCGTCGCGCTTCCGGTTCGCAGGTTTTTCGTAAGCTGCGCCAAGCCGCCGCGAATGTCTTGCTCGAACACCGAATCGCGCGTCCGCGATTGCTTCATCCGGCGCGGCGTCGTGCGATCGTCGCGAGTCCGCTGCACGGTTTCGGAGTTTTGCTGGTACACGGTGACGCTGAGCGCGTCCGCCACGCCGAGTTCGCCTTGGAATTGGTAGCGCACGGTTGCGCGCCGCCGCTCGCGGCTGTCCTGGGCGGAGCGGCGATCCACCGTGGTGCCGAAAACGACGCTGCCGTGATCCGACAGCAGATTCGCGTTCGTGTCGTTCGCGTAGCGCTCCAAGCTCAGCGCGAGTTCGTGTTCGGCGCTTGGCCGCCACGCCAGTTTCGCCGTGACGTTGTCCTGCTCGATGGATTGCGGATCCGCCTGCTCGCGCTGTGGTCCGGTGCCGCCGCGGGAGCCGCGGTTTTCCGTTTCGTTCGCCGATCGTCGCGTGGAGAGCAGGGCGCCGCCGAGCGGCCCCGTCTTGCCCGCCACACTCAGCGTGCCGACGGCGCCGCCATCGGCGCCGGCGTAGCCGCCCTTCAACCCGGCTGCGAACGGTCGGTCGGCGGCCAGATAGTCGTGCGGCCCCTTGGTGGTCAACGCCACGACGCCGCCCAAGGCGTCACTGCCGTAGAGCGACGAGATGGGGCCGCGCACGATCTCGGCGCGGGCGAGGCTTTCAACGTCTACAAAATCCCGCCGCGCGTTCAGGAACGGACCGAAAGCGAACTGATCGGCGACGCGCACGCCGTCCACCATGGTCACCACGCGGTTGCCGCCGATGCCGCGGATGGAGAATCCGGCCAGCCCGAAACGGCTGCCGTTGCCCGCCGCCGAGACGCCCGGCATGAAGCGCACCAGATCCGCGATGTCGCTGGCCAGTTGCGCTTCCATTTCCTCGCTTGTGGTCACGGAGACGTTGGCGGCCACCTCCCGCAACGGGCGCTCGGTGCGGGTGGCGGTGACCACGAGCGTTTCCACGAGCGCGCTTTCCTCTTGCGTCTGCTCCGCGGTTGCGTCTTGGGCGCGAACCGCGGCACCGGCAAGGAGAAGCGCACCGGCGAACACCGCGCGGAAAGCGGGCGCGGGCGCGACGAGCGGCAAGGCGAGGTGGCGCATGGACAATCCAGAGAGAGCCAAGGGCGGAAGGGGCGGCATTTTAGCAGAACAACGCTTTGGGCCACCCGCCTTCACGAGCGCGAGAGGCGTGTGCTCGCCGTCGATCGCGGCCCGACCCCCTCGCGCGGCCAAGACGGCTAGCCAGAGGCGCGGGCCCCCGCCGCCAAGGGCTGGCAGTCGAATTCGCTGAAGTCGCCTCGATAGTCGCTTTCGATCTTCTTCACGAACAGCACTTTGGCCCGGGCTTGCACCGTCCTGGACATCACCAACAAGGCGCCGGTGGCTGTCTCCGTGGCGAAGTTGAACGCCATCTGGAACTCTTGCATCGTGACGGTGGGGCCGGGCGAATGGCTTTCCGTCACCTCGATGGCCAAGCGCCGCGCGCGCAAACCGGCCTTGGACACGATCAACGTGCCGCGCGTCTTTTCGGGGTCGAAATCGAGTTTCCCCAAGCCCGGCGTGAAGGTGTAGACGAGGGCGTCGCCTTCCACCCGCACCGTGGCGGCCTGGCCGCGGACATAGGTGGCGAGATCCATTATCGGGTGGTCGCGGCGCCTGCGCGCTCGGGCCTCTCTGGCGTAGGCGCGGAGCGCTTTCGCCGATGGCGGAGCGTTGTTCAGCGAAACCAGCCGCCAAGTGCCGTGGGACATCGCTCCATCCGCTCCGACGCTGAAGCGCTCCACCCGCGGGCCGTCCCGGCGTGCGGGATCGAACGCGGAAAGCGTATACCCGCAGGCCACGGGCACGGCGGGATTCGCCGCCAGGACTTCGGCAAGAGAGGGGTGGGCGGCATCGCCGCCTTCGCCCGAGATCGCCAGCGACAAAAACGCGACCGCGCCGCCCGACGACAAGGCGCCGCGGCGAGGAGTCGCGGACGCGCTCACCCGCTGTCGCCGCCGCGCGCCGCCAACGCCGGCGCCGGCGGCGGGCTCTGGCGGCGCCGAGTGTCCAACACGGCGACGATTTCGGCGTGGCGTTCGCGGCTCAAGTGGTAGTGCGTGTAGCACCACATGGAAACGATGGAGAAACCGGCCACTATCGGGCCGTAGAACAAGCCGAGATGCACCAGCGTCTCGGCCGGCACGTCGGCGGCGGTTCGGATGTGCGCCCCAACCGGCCAGTCGATGATGTCCAGCCCCATGCCGCCGAGAAACGTGCCAAAACCGGAAGTCGCCTTGGCGGAAAAAGCCACGGCGCCGAAGAAGATGCCCTCTTGGCGGACGCCCGTCTCGTATTCGTGCTCGTCCGCGACATCCGCCATCATGGAACCGAAGGCGACAAAGGCCACCTGCAGAATCACGCCTTGCACGAACTTGAAGGCGAACAGGATGTAGAACAGGCTGCCGACGCCGTTCTCGGGCAGCCACTCCAAGAGCCGCAAGACGACGGGAATCACTTGGCACGTCGCCCACACCGCGGTGCCGAGTATCACGCCGGAACGTTTGCCGGTGAATCGCAACAGCGGCACCACCAGGAAGACGCCCACCAGCAACCCCGCCACGGAGCCCATGTTCAGCCACAGCATCTCGTTGCCGGTGAGCTCCCAGAAATACTGGAACATGTACAGGTCCAGCGCGCTGTTGACGCCGGCCATCACATAGACCACGAGTACGCCAAGAAAGAGCCAACGGAAAGAAACGTTGGAGAAACCGGCGACGAGGTCCATCGCCAATTGCGCGAACACGTTGCGTTTCGGTTTCGGCGCCGGCACGGAGAGGTGCCGCACTTCCTTCTGGGTGCCGGCGGCGGAAAACCAGATCGTGGCCACCATCAGAACCCCGAGGGTGATGGCGAACGGCGCGTAGTTGCCCACCTCCGTGCGTCCGCCGCGCGCTTCCGTGAAGAAGTAGCCGAAACCGACGATGGAAACCGTCGCCACGCCGGCCGCGGCGAAGAACTGTCGATAGGCGACGATGCGGTTGCGCTCGTTGTAGTTCTCCGTCATTTCCGCGCCGAGCGCCAAGTGCGGCACGTGGTAGAGCGTCATCGCGCCGCGCGCGAGGATGGCGAACAGCGTCAACCAGCCGAACAGAATCCATTTGCCGAACGTTTCCACCTCGCCGGCCGGTGCCGACGAACCCGTTTCGCCCACCACGCCCAGCCAGACGGAGAGACCCCACTCGCCCAGCGTCTCGATGTCGCCCGGCGGCCACAACAACCCGGTGAAGGCGAGCGCCAGCGGCACCGCCGAGGCGTACATGAAGGGATGGCGGCGCCCAAGGCGGGATTTCCAGTTGTCCGAGAGCGAGCCGGCGAGCGGGTCCGTCACCGCGTCGAACAAGAGCGCGATCATCAGCGCGAGGCCGGCCAGCGTGCCGGGCAGTTCCAGCACCTGGTTGTAATAGAAGAGCACGAACAGCGCGAAAGCGGTGTTCTTCAGGCCTTCGGCGAACTGGCCCACGCCGAACGCCAGCTTGCTGGAAAACGGCACCAGGCGGTTGCGGGAGTTGGTAGCGCTCACTCGCCGAGAATAGCAGACGCCATCCGTCCCGAACGGCCGTGCGCAACGCCACCGGCCCGCCAAGCGCGAGCATCGGTTTGCAGCTCTGACACCCTTACAATGAGGGCCGCTTGGGAGCGTGCGCCGGCGTCATCAAGAAATCTACCGGGGAACGACGCGAACGGCAATTTCGCAGCAGAGGGAGCAAATCGGATGAGACTGGGCGTTTTGGCCGGGTTCGGCAACAATTGGCGCGAGGCGTTGGAGAAAGTCCGCATCGCCGAATCCTTGGGCTACGAGCTGGTGGCCACCGGCGAGGCTTGGGGCCCGTCGACCGTGCCGTGGATGACATTGCTGGCGGCGCATACCGAGCGCATCCAAATCGGCACCTCCATATTGAACGTGTACTCGCGTTCGCCCGGCGCCATCGCGCAGGAGTTCGCCGCGCTGGAAGTGATCTCCGCGGGCCGTATGGTGTGCGGCCTCGGCTCCTCGGGCCACCGCGTGATCGAGCACTTCCACGGCGTGCCGTTCGAGAAGCCGCTGGCCCGCATCCGCGAATACGTCGCCGTCGTGAACACGCTCATCAAGGGGGAGCGCCTGAATCACGAAGGCGACATCTTCACCATGCAACGCGGTTTCCGCTTGGACTACGAGCGCCCGCGCGATCACGTGCCCGTCTACATCGCCGCGATCACGCCGAAATCCATTCGCCAAACCGGCGAGATCGCCGACGGCATATTCCCTATCCACTGGCCGCAAAACCGTTTCCCCTCGCTGCGCGAAAGCCTGAACGCCGCGTCCGTCGCCGCCGGGCGGCCGGCGAACTCGGTGACCATCGCGCCTTTCACCAACGTCTATGTGCTGGACGGCAAGGACGACGAGCGCCAGTGGCAGGCGGCCCGCGCGCCCCTGTTCCACTATGTGAACCGCATGGGCGATTTCTACTGGAACATGCTTGCGGACAACGGCTTCGCGGCCGAAGTCTCGGCTTCGCGCGCGGCCTGGGCCAACGACCGCGACATGGCCGGCGCGGTTGCGGCCATTTCAGAGCCCATGGTGCGCGAAATCCAAGTGATCGGCCCCATCGAATCCGTGGCCGAGCAACTGGCGGCCCGCGCCGAATCCGGCGCGGAACTGCAAATGGTGCCCATGCCCGGCGGGTCGGCGGCCGATGCCGGCAAACGGCTCGAAGCGTTGCTGGGCTGAAAGCCCGGGGCGCCTCGGCCTGGCTACCTGATCGGCGCGTCCAAGCCGGCGTTCAGGCGAACGGATCCGTGCCCGTGCGCATGAAAGGCGCGATGCGTTCGGGGTGCGCGTTGTGCTCCTCGTAGGGATAGAGATGGTTGCGGCCGAGAATCGTGCCGAGTTCCGGGTGCTTTTCCAGCAACGCGGGATCCAATTCCACATCGCGCCACATGTTGATGGGGCGCATGTGCATGCGCATGTACACCTGCACCAACGTGATTCGCAGGCCCGGATTGGCCCGGGGCGTTGAACCGTGCCAAGTGGCGCCATGCCATACGGCTAACGAACCCGCTTCGGCGTTCAACGTCACCGTCTTGAAGGGCGTGTCGGCGATTTTCTGCTCGTGCGGCAACGTCGCCCGCCCGTAGCGGTGGCTGCCGGGAACGAAGACCGTCGGCCCGTCTTGCGGCCCGGAATAATCCGTGCACAGCCACGAGAGGTTCGCCACGTGGGCGATGTGGCCGCCGCCCGGCGGCACGCCGTGGGCGTCGCTGTGCAGGCTCAAGTCGTGGCTGGTGCGCGGCTTGATGATCCACGTGTGGCCGGCCAGCATGGCGCTGCGGCCGAGCAGCCAGCGGGCGATGGCAAGGGCTTTGGGGTTGGTGGCCGCTTCGGCGAACACCGGATCTTCCCGCAGCAGATACCACGAGTTCTTGCCTAGCTCGGCGCCGGTCGCCTCGGACGTCCGGTAGTCGCCTATCGCCACGCCGTTGCGCTTCTCGCAGGCCGCGATGATCGCGCCCCGCAAGCGCCGCACGAAATCCTCCGTGACGCCCATCTTCTCGCGCGGGATCACGGTGACGCCGTAGGCGTCGAGTTCCAAGGCGTGCTTGACGAGATCGTGCTCGTCCAGCGCCCGCATCACCGCGTCCGTGTCCGGGCATGCGCCGAGTGTTGCGATGTCCATTGCGTTCTCCCTCCTTCCCAGCGGGGCGAACTATAGCGCCGCTGGCGCCAACCAAGCCAGCCTTCCGCCCGCCACAAGCCGGCCAACGGCGTGCGGCGTCGCCGTGCCGGCGGCACCGTGCCGGCTGGCACTGTAGCTGGCACTGTAGACAGCGGCACCTCTGTGCGCTTAAATGGCGCCCATTCGTTCCTTACGTGAATCTGTCACGCAAGGTGGTTCGCCGCACGGCTCGGGAGGGCCGGAAGACGCTAAGGGCTTCGCAACGCGGCGGAGATTGGACAACTGCCAACGCCATCGAGCGTTCGGCGTTAGGGGGATCAGGAAATGGGAGACGTGGCAACGCGCCCACGGCCCGCACGGGCATTCGTGGCGGGAATCTTGTCAACGGCATTGGTCATCGCGTCGATCGGCGCGGTAGGCCAAGACGCGGACGCGCCAGAGGAAGAAGACGACGAAGGTGTTGTCGAGGAGATGGTGGTCACCGATGATGTTGTCGAGGAGATGACGGTCACCGGGACGCGCCTCATACACGGGGATCCGTCCGCGCGCGTGGAACTCATCACCGCCGAGGACATCGCGCTGGGCGGTCTCACCTCCGCGGAGGAGGTGATTCGCTCCATTCCGCAGAACTTCTCGACGATAAACCGCGGCACCAATCTCGCGATCGACGGCGTGCTGGACACCAACTTGGGCGCGTTGGGCCTCGGCGTGGCCACCGCGAACCTTCGCGGGCTCGGCTCTGGGAACACGTTGGTGATCGTCAATGGTCGCCGCTTGGCAGGCGCCGCCGGGCAGGCCGAGTTCTTCACGAACATCCGGGATCTGCCCGCCGCCGCCATCGAACGGGTGGAGGTGTACCACGATGGCGGCTCGTCGGTGTACGGATCGGACGCGATAGCCGGTGTAATCAACATCGTGCTCCGGCAGGACACCCGCGGCCTGCGGGTAACGGGCCGGGCGGAGGACAGCGCCCACGGCTCGGATCAGCAGCGCGCCAGCGTCTTCGGCGGTTGGGGTTGGGGAAACGGATCGGTCTCCGCCACGGTCTCTCTCACCGAAAGCGATTCCATTGTCCAATCCGAGACCGGGTTCACAACGCGGGACTACCGCGATCGCTTCGGCGGCGACGAACGGTACGACTTCCGCAGCCCCTACAACGCGCGTTCGGGACTGGTGGGTTTAAGTCGTTGGGGGCCGTACAACTTGATCCTGCCGCCCGGCAACGACGGCAGGAATGCCCAGCCGGCGGATTTCAGTCCGTCGACGCCGGCCGACCGCGTGGAATCAATATTCAGCGACGCCGGCGGCACGAGGGACGACACCTCGCTGACGCTGGCAGCCCGCCACATCTTCTTCGAAAGGCTCACGCTGCACACGGAGGTGCTGTGGACCGAAGCCAACACCCGTTCGCGGGTGGGAACGCTCTCCGGCGGCTTGGCTATCGCGGTGCCCGCGTCGAACGCCTTCAACAACTTCGGGCACGCCGTTTGGGTCGCCTACAACCCGCGCACGGAAGTGGAGCAGGGTTTGATTCCAGAGGCGTTTCAGACGAACCAAACCGAACAGCTGCGCTACATCGTCGGCATGGACTACGCGATCGCCCCGGAGATCGATGTGCGGGTGAATTACAGCCGTTCCGAATCGGGTTCCGAGGGCGTGCAGTACAACTTCGGCGTACGCGTGGATCCCTACGGCAGCCCGGACCCCGCAAGGGACGCCCGCATCGCCGAGTTGCTGGCGAGCGATGATCCGAACGTAGCCGTGAACCTCTTCGGCGACGGCACCGGCCAGAACCCGACCGTTGCCGAACTGCTGATTCCCGTGGGCTCGCGCAACGACACAACGGTGTACGACTCCCTCGAAGCCCATGTGACGGGCGATTCGAGCGCTTGGTTCGATCTGCCGGCCGGGCCTATCGACTTCGTGCTTGGCGTCGAACGCCGCAGGGAGTGGCTGGAGGACGACGGCGACAATCTCCTGTACCTCGGGGTGCCACGTCCCACGCGGGACTTGGATGCGGTGTTCGTTGAGGTGTCCATACCGGTCATGGGAGGCGACGGGCGCTCGCTCAAGTTGATCGGCCAAGCCCGCTACGACGCCTATGAAGTCGAAGGCGCGGTGGGCACCATGGTGCCGAACGATCGCACGGCAGCGCCGAACTTGGTACAAGCCAAGTACTCCAACGTTTCGCCACGCTTCGGTGTGGCTTGGAAGCCGTCAAAGGAAGTGACGATTCGCGCCGCCTGGTCCGAGTCTTTCCGGTCGCCGGTGTTCAGCCAGTTGTTCAGCACGTTCAACAGGAGCCAATCCAGCTTGTTCGTTTTCGACCCGTTGTCGGAGCAGAGGTTCGTGCCGGCGATTCAGACCTTTGGCCCGAATCCGGATCTTAAGCCGGAAACCTCGGCGAACATCAATATCGGGGTGCAGTACCGTCCCGCGTGGAGCGAGCGGCTGGAAATCAAGGTGGACTATTCGGACATCGACTATCAGGATCGCATCGCGAGTGGTTTTCAGCTGCAAAGTCTTTTGCCGGCGGAGGAGTACGGCAACCTGCCGCAGTTCTTCCGCCGCGCGGAGGATGGCACGTTGATCGAATCCATCAGCCGGCCGGTGAACATCTCCCGCCGGATAAGTCGAACGCTGGATGTCTCGGTCTCGAAGCGCTTCCGAACCGATCGCGGGGATTTCACGCCGCGCCTGCACTACCATCGAGTGCTCGAACAATGCGACCAAGCCATCGCCGGCGCCGAGTGCCGACCATTCGTGGGCGAACTGATCGGCATCGACAAGTACAAGGTGCGTGGCGACGTGAAGTGGACGAAAGGCAGCTGGGCCGCCAACCTGATCGTCAACCACACGCCGGGCTACATAGGCAACTATTTCGAGAACAGCCTGTTCCAAGACATCCCCAACACCGATGTGGGCTCCTACACAACGGTGGACTTGGTAGCCAGTTACGTTTTCGACAACGGGGTGACATTGCGCGGCGGTGGGCGCAATCTGCTCGATCGCGAGTACCCGTTCGTGCTCAACGGTTCCCAACCCTACGACTCCAAGCGTGTGGATCTCCGCGGCCGGGTGCTGCTGCTGGAGGCCTCTTGGAGTTGGGCCGGCACCTGATGACGTGAGCCTCGCCTCCAGCCGAGGCGCTGAACGGGGCAAGGGCGGCGCTGCGCCTTGGCCGGCGTTGGCGTAGAGTCGACCTTCAGGTGGTTGGCCGGCGGCGAGGGGCGTGAGCGAATCGGATGGAAGCGCGCGACCGGGTCGGACGCGCCGCATCTGGACTTGGCTTGTGCTCGTTGGCGCGGTGGCCGCGGCGGGCGGCTATTGGTGGTTCGGCAGCGCGGATGAGGCCGCGGACAAGCAGCCGACGCGCACGGCCACCATCGGCTATCGACAGCTGGGGGATTTGGTCACCGCCGCCGGCAAGCTCAAGCCCAGCAAGATCGTGGAGGTGGGGGCGCAGGTTTCGGGCCAGTTGCGCCGTCTGCATGTGAAAGTGGGCGACCGGGTCTCGGCTGGCGATCTGTTGGCCGAGATGGACGCCACCATCGCCCGCAATCTGGTGAAGGCGAGCCGAGCGAGTTTGCAATCCCAAGAAGCGGCGCTGGTTTCAATCCGTTCCAGTTTGCGTTTGGCCGAGGCCCAGGCGGCGCGCCAGCGGCGGCTCATGGAAGCGAACGCCACCACCCAGGTGGCGTTGGAGCAGGCCGAGGACGCGGTGGTGCGGGCGCGGAGCGATTTGGCGGGCGCGGAATCCCGCACCGAATCGCTGCGCGCCAACCTCACCAGCGAAGAGGCGAAGCTGGGCTACAGCAACATCTACGCGCCGACGGACGGCACCGTGTTGCAGCTCATTGCCGCCGAGGGCCAGACCCTCACCGCCACTTATGTGACGCCGGTGATTCTGCATCTTGCCGATCTTTCCACCATGACCGCGGAGGCCAAGGTGCCGGAAGCCAACATCGGCAAGCTCGCGCCCGGCATGGGCGTCTATTTCACCACCCTGGGTAGCGGCGACCGGCGCTGGCGCGGCAAATTGTGGCAGATCATGCCGCGCGCGGCGGTGGAATCCAATGTCGCCACCTACACCGCGCTGCTGGACGTGGACAACGCCGACCGCGCCCTCTTGGCGGACATGACCGCCCAAGTGTTCTTCGAGATCTCCGAGCCGCGCCGCATCCTCGGCGTGCCGCTGGACATGGTGAGCGATTTCGCCCGCAACGAGGCCGGCCGGATGACCGGCGAGGTGCGTCTTCTGCGCCCGGACGGCACTGTGGAACCGCGCCGCATCACCATCGGCGAGACCAGCCACACCTACGCCGAGGTGGTGGACGGCTTGGTGGAGGGCGACCGCGTGGTGGCGTTGGCCACCGAGTAGGCGCGATGGACGTGTTGGCGCGGCCAGCCGGCCCTCGGGAGGCGGCGCGTTTTGCCCGGCCGCGCCCGTTGGCCGCGGTGTGCGTGGCGGTGCTGCTCGCCGGTTGCGCCGCAACGCCGCTGCCGGCCTTGCCGCCTTCCGACATCCCCGAGGCTTGGCGCAACGGCGAGCCGGGCGTCGACTGGCCACCGCTGGAGTGGTGGCGGGCATTTGGCAGCGACGAGCTCACGGCGTTGGTCGGCCAAGTGCGCGAGCGCAATTTCGAGCTGGAGAACAGCGCCCGGGCGCTCGCGGCCGCTGAACTGGCGCTCGCGGATGCCGGGCTAGACCGCTGGCCGGCCGTCACTCTCGCCACCACCGCCGGCAGGAGCTACTCCGGCGCCGGCAAACGTGGCGACTACGCCGATGGTGGTGGCGAGTCCATCGGCCTGAACCTGCGCGCGCCGACCAACGACATCCTTGGCCAACGCCCGCGCCACCAAGCTGCGCTGGCGAGCTACGATTCCGCGCTGGCGCAAGCCGCGCAGACACGCCAGCGCGTTCTGGCCACCACCGCCACCACCTATTTTCAGATCTTGTTGCTCCGCGATCGCATGCAGGCGGCGCGGGCCAACATCGAGAACGCCGATGCCATCGAACGCATCGTCAGCGCCCGCGTAGACGCCGGCGTTGCTTTGGCCAGCGACGCCATGCGCCAGCGCATCACCACCCGCCGCCAACGCAACTTGCTGCGCACGCTGGAAGTGGAGGTGCTGAAGGCCCGGGCGGCGCTCGCGCTGATGGTGGGCGAGTCGGTTTGGGAGTTCGACGTGGCCGCCACCACGTTGTCCGATGTGCGGGTGCCGCATGTCGCTATGGGGCTGCCGTCCGACCTTTTGGTGCGACGCCCGGATCTTGTGCAGGCGGAGACTGCGCTGCGCGACGCCCGCGCCAACGTGGACCTGGCGCGCCTCGCGTTTCTCCCGCGCATCGATCTTGTCACCGGCGCCGGCGCCTCCAGCGCTTCTTTCGGCAGCTTGGCGGCCCAAGGCGCCACCGCGCTTACGGCCACTGCGGACTTGGCGTTGACGTTGTTCGATCTCGGCCAGCGGCGGCGCAACTTGGAGGCCTCCCGGCTGCGGTTGGAATCCTTGCTGGCGGACTACCGCCAAGTGGTGATCGGCGCCTTCAACGAGGTGGAACTAGGGCTTGCGGACTTGGGCTTGCTGCGCTCCCTCGCCGACGTTCTGGCGGACGACGTGCGCTTGGCCGAGGAATCGTTGCGCATCGCCGAAGCCCGCTACCGGGAAGGCGCCGGCCAATTCGAGACGCTGCTAGCCGCGCAAACCACGCTGTACGGCGCCCGGGAAGCGCTGCTCAACAACAAGCTCGGCGTCCTTCAAGCCGTCGTCGGGCTTTACCGGGCGCTCGGCGGCGGTTGGCGGTTGCAGGCGCCGCCCACAGCGGTGGAGTGACCCGTGGCGGTGGACGGTTCGACGCATCGCGCCAAGGGCATCGTCGCGAGCGCCCGTGGCGAGCCGCTGATCGAGCTGCGCGGCGTCGGCCGGTATTACTCCGGTGCCGGCGGCGTGCACGCGCTCACGGACGTCTCGCTCACCATCGAACGCGGCGAGTTCGTGTGCGTGATGGGGCCGTCCGGCTCCGGCAAATCCACGTTCATGAACATTCTCGGCTGTCTCGACCGCGCCACCAGTGGCGGCTACCTCTTCCGCGGTCGGCCCGTGAACAGGCTCGCCCCGGACGAGCTCGCGCACCTGCGGCGCGATGCGTTCGGTTTCGTGTTCCAGTCCTACAACCTGATTGGCTCGGCGACCGCCGAGGAGAACGTGGAGTTGCCGGCGTTGTACGCCCGTCTCGGTCGCGCCGAGCGCGTCGAACGCGCCCGGACGTTGCTCAAATCCCTCGGTTTGGGGCACCGCTTGCGCCATCGTCCGTCCGCTTTGTCTGGCGGCGAACAACAGCGCGTGGCCATTGGCCGCGCCTTGATGAACGGCGGGCAGGTGCTGCTCGCCGACGAGCCCACGGGCGCGCTGGACGCCGAAAACGGCACCGAAGTGCTCACCGTGCTGCGCGATTTGGCGGAGCGCGGCCACACCGTGGTCGTCATCACCCACGACCCCGACGTGGCTGCGTGGGCCTGGCGTCGAATAGAGCTTGTCGACGGGCGCGTTGTGGCGGACACTGGGCCGACGTTGCGGCCGGCGGCGCCTGTTACGGCGGCTGCCCATGCCACCGCGGACTTGGCACCGGCATCGTCCACCCAACCGGCGCGGGCGACGGACGCTGGCGGTGGCAACGACCGGCGTTCCCCGACTGCTGCCCAGGCGGCGTCGCGGCAGCGGAATGTGCCGGCCGCCGGCGGCTGGCCGAGGTTCGCGGCGCTGCGCGAGGAATTGCGCGCCAGCGTCCGCTCGCTCAGCGCCAACCTGCTGCGCACGAGCCGCATGCGCACCGTGTTGACGATGTTGAGCGTCACGGTGGGCGTGTGGGCCGTGGTGGCTTTGTTGAGCGTTGTGCAAGGGAGCTACCGGCAAGGCGTGGCGCTGGCCGCCCGCGCGGGGGCGGACACCATAGATGTGCGCCCGACCAGCTGGGTCGGCAAGCGGCGGGTGACGCCGGCGCGGCTCACGCTGGAGGATGCGCGGATCATCGGCGGCTTGGCGAATGTGCGGGCGGTGCTGCCGGAAATCTCCCGGCAGACGGTGATCCGGCGGGGCGACCGGGAGTTGAAAACGTCTATGTACGCCACGCTGGAAGACGTGCCACTCGCCGAGGATTGGCCGCTCGCGCAAGGCGCGTTTGTGACCGATGCGGATGGCGAACGCCTCGCCCCGGTGGCCGTGCTCGGCGCCGCCGCGAGGTCGCGGTTGCTGCCGGCGCCTATGCCGGCGGTTGGCGAGTACGTCTTGGTGGCCGACGTGCCGTTTTTGGTGAAAGGCGTGCTGACTTGGGTTGGAAAGGCGGGAAGCCGCATCGGGACAGAAGAAGACGTGCGCGTCTATGTGCCGCTCAAGACCGCCGCGGCGTTGTGGTTCGGGGATGGCGGCGTGACGGTGATCAACGTGGTCGTCGCGGATCCGCGCCGCCTTGAAGACACGGCCCAAGCGGTGCGGGACGTGCTGGTGCGGCGGCACGGCGGCGCCGGTTTCACGCTCGGCAACCCGTTGAGGTATCGCGTCGGATTCTCCGCGATAGAAAAGCTGCTCTCGGGGTTGATCGGCGCCGTGGGGGCGGTGTCGCTCGTTGTCGGCGGCATGGGCACCATGTCCGTGATGCTCATCGCGGTGACCGAACGGCGGCGCGAGATCGGCATCCGCATGGCGACCGGCGCGCGACGCCGCGACATCGCTCGGCAGTTTCTGCTGGAAGCCTCCGCGGTGACGGTTGCTGGCGGCCTGTTGGGGATGGTGTTGGGCGTCGTCACCGGCCCCATCCTCGAAGCCGCCGGCCTGCCGGTGGCATTCTCGCCGTGGTTCGTGGCGGCGGCCTTGTGCTGCGCGGTGGGCGCCGGTCTCGTCGCCGGGTTCGTGCCGGCGCGGCGGGCGGCCAGGTTGGACCCGGTGCGGGCTTTGGCGCGGTGACCGGGCGGGAAGCTGTACCAACGTGTTTTTTTGTTGGTGGAACGAACTTTTCGGCCTCCTCGTGCGCTTAACAGGTACGAGGTGCGGCGGTGGCACTCGAAGACGGATTGGAGATCGAGATGACAAGCGTGATGGAAGGATGAGAGGCGTTGCGGGGGCGACGGCGTTGTTGATGGTGGCGCGCAGGCGCGCTGAGGAGCTACCGGCCGGTTGGCGGCAAGTGCTACACCGTCGGCCCGTAGCGTTGCGGCCCTCCCCGTGCCCGCGTTGATCGAACTCGCCGGCGTGGGCCGCGCCTTCGCCGGCGAGGCGGGCGCGGATGCCCGTGCGCTGGCGGACGTGTCCCTCACCATCGAGGCCGGCGAGTTCGTCTGCGTCGCCGGGCCCTCCGGCGCCGGCAAGTCCACGCTGCTGCACATTCTCGGCTGCCTCGACCGGCCCACCGAGGGCGTCTACCGGTTCGCCGGCGAGGATGTCGGCGGCTTGGACGCGGACGCGCTGGCCGCGTTGCGGCGGGACGCGTTCGGCTTCGTGTTCCAAGCGTTCAACCTGCTGCCGGAGCGGACGGCGCGGGCGAACGCGTTGCTGCCGGCCCGCTACGCGGGGCTGTCGCGGCGGGCGGCGCGGGCGCGGGCCGACGAGCTGCTGGAGTCGCTCCACGTGGCGCACCGCGCCGACCACCGGGCCGACGCGCTGTCCGGCGGCGAGCGGCAGCGGGTGGCGGTCGCCCGCGCTCTCATGAACGATCCGCAGGTGCTGCTGGCCGACGAGCCCACCGGCGCGCTCGATTCGGCGCAAGGCGCGGAGGTGCTGTCGGCGCTGCGCGGGCTGGCGGCGCGGGGCCACGCGGTGGTGGTGGCCAGCCACGATCGCGCGGTGGCGGAGGCGGCCGGCCCGGCGCGTGGAGCTGCGCGACGGGCGCGTGGTCTCGGACTCGGGGCCGGCCGCGGCGGTTGGCGGGCGAAAAGGCGAGGGGCCGGTTTCGCAAGGCCGCGGGCCGCGGCCTTGGGCGGCGGCTTGGATGGCGGCGTCGAGCGCGTTCGGGGCGCTCCGGCACCGGCCGGTGTTGGCCGGTCTGGTGCTGCTCGGCGTGGCGCTGGGCGCGTGGGCGTTCGTCGCCACGTTGAGCCTGGCCGCCGGCGCCTACGACGAGAGCACGGCGACGATTGGGCGCATGGGTGCGGACGAGATAAAAATCGGCGCGAATTCTCAGTTCGCCCCGACTGCCTTGGACTACGCCGCGATGCGCGACCTGCCGAACATTCGCCATGTGGAGATGTCTGAGTTTAGAAGCCTGGACATGCGCCGAGGTGCCGAAGTGGTGCCGGGTGTGGACGTGTATGGCACCGAGGCGTTGCAGCTGCCGCAGTTCCAATTCATGGAGTACGCGGTCGCGCGCGGCGCCCACCTCGCTCCCGCGGACGCCGCCGCTGGCGCCCGCGTGGTCGTGATCGGTGCGCTGCTCGGCCGCCGGCTGTTCCCGGACGGTGCGAACGCCGTGGGAGAGACGGTGCTCGTCGGCGGCCAGCCGTTCGTGGTCAAGGGCGTGCTGGCGCCCCATCCGATCTTGACGCGCCAACGAGGATTGGATCACGGTCTCGCCCAAGCGTTTGTGCCTTTTGGCGCTTTGGGTTCGCCGTTTCCGGACCGGGAAGCGCGGATTTACGGGCAGGTTCGGGTTGAGGACGCGGCCCGCGTGTGGGAAACCGCCGAGGCGATTCGCGACCTCTTGATCCGGCGGCGCGGCGCGCCGGCCGAGCAGTCCTTGATCTTGCCCCAAGCCGCGTTAGTCGAGCCCTACCGCCAACTCGTGCGCGCCCGGGTGACGCTGATGGGCGGGCTGGCCACCGTGGCGCTGCTGGCGGCGGGTTCGGCGTGATGGCGGTGATGCTGGCGTCGGTGAGCCGCCGCACGCGCGAGATCGGCCTGCGCCTGGCGGTGGGCGCCCGGCAACGCGACGTGCTCTGGCAGTTCCTGGCCGAAGCGGCGGTGTTGACCGCGAGCGGCGGCGTGGCGGGGACGCTGCTCGGCTTCGCCACCGGCGCGCTGGTCGCCGAGGTGGCCGGCACGCCGGTCGCGCACGCCGCGTGGTTCGCCCCCGCCGCGGCCGGCTGCGCGGTGGCTGTGGGCTTGGTGGTCGGCGTCCTGCCGGCCCGCCGCGCCGCCGCGTCGACCCCGTGGTCGCGCTGGCCTCCGAATAGGGCGACGCCTCGAACAAGGAAGAGACGCCTCGGAGGGGCCAGGGCTGCGGCTGACGGCGAAGCTCAAGACGTTGCTGTACGTCCGGAGCGACCACGGGCCGCCAGACGGAAGCACCTCGAGAACGAAGGCGAGACGCCGGCGCGGTTTCGCCACACCCAACGGCCGTTCCCGTTGGCCCGTCCAACGGGTTCCGAACTGTCTGGGGCGGGCGGAGAATTGCTTCTTTGTCGTAAGCTGCAAAGGTCGCTCGCGAACTCGTCCAACACATTCGATGTTTGTGGTGCAGAACCAACTTCGCCCGGCCGCGATTCAGAACGCGCTGCACGATCTGATGCGAGACGGTCTCTCGCGTGTGCGCATATGTAGCGCATACCTGTCGCACATGGGCAGTCGGATGCTGCTCGACGCCATCAAACGCGGCGCACCGAACGGCGACCACACGCGTGTTCTAAAGACCGTTGTCACGTCGTTGGACTTCGGACTGACCGAGCCGAGGGCGCTACAAATGTGGCACGGCCTGCCGGCAACGGAAGTGTTCGTTGCTGGCACCTCGGCATTGCAAGGCCGTACGCTTAGGCCGGTTGCCGCTTTCCATCCCAAGTTCTATGTGTTCGATAGGCCGGACGGCAAAGTGGCGAGCCTCGTTACGTCCGCGAACCTAACGAATCGCGGCCTCACCACGAATAGCGAAGTAGGGTGGACGGCCGTCGCGGCGGATGCCGGGCCGACCGATCGCGCTTGGCAGGCCGCGATCGAGCTTGCCGTGCCGCTCACCGAGGACATCCTGAGACAATACGAAGCGCGCCGGGAGTCGGCACCCGATCGAGCTTCAGACGATATGCGGCCAGTGCCGCAGCCGCACTTGACGCCTAGGCCATTGGCCCCCTTCGGCGATGCATCCATAGATCCCAGCCGCCACCGCCAACTCTGGGTGCAATCCTTGGAAATGTCCGGAGGCTCGGCTACGCAACTCGAGCTGCCCCGCGGGACACATCGGTTCTTCGGCATAGCGACGGTGAACTACGAGGTGGCGCACGTGAACAGGATTGCTGAACCCACTTTGGTGGCCGGCAATCGAACATGGGAACACTGCCAGTTGCGGTGGCACGGCAACAACCGGATGGAGAGGATCAACTTGCCGTCCGTCGCGAGGGGCGGATTCGACTACGCGCACTCCTTGATCCTGTTTCGTCGTTTGGACGCGGACATCTACGAGCTGCGCGTCCATCCGTGGGATTCCGACACGGCCCGCGCCTGCATGGAAGCCTCGCAGCGGCGCAACCTGCTGTTCAGGTTGGGCCAGACCAACACCAGCCGTCTTGTCGGGCTCATCGAGTGAGCCGGCCACCCATCACGATCGCCGTGCGTTCAACAGCTCGGTCGTGCGCCTGCGCAACGCCTTGGCAAGCTCCTGTATTGGCGGTGGCTTGGCCATGCCGGCACACAAGGCCCCGAGGACTATTTCGTCAATCGCGGCTTGCGTGGCAGATGTGTTCCTCGTCAGTCGCCTACCGGCTACAGCGAGGGCCGCCCGCTGATGTTTGGAGAGATGCGGGAGGGGCAGCCGACGTAGATGCGTCGCCTCCACTTTCAGCGCGCCCCCACCCAACGGCGTACAGAGCGCTTCCATCGCCGCACGGCACCAGATGCTGTTCAAGAGGGCTTTGAGGCCGTACCGCGTCCAAGCGCGTCCAGGCATCCAGACGGTCGCGAAGTTGGCATCCACGAGCAGCCTGCGCTGGTGGTTGGCCTCCGTCCATGGCGAGCTGTGGTTTACCCGCGGTATCGCCACCGCCGGCAAATGGCGCGGCGCGAAGTCCGGCAGCATGTACCAGAACCGCGGTGTGGTCTTGCCCGGACGATGCCGGCGCAGGTTGGTGCGCACTGCCGAAAGCTCAGGAGTCGGCTTTCCCGTTCCCGCTCGGCCAGTGGCCGTGTGGGCAGCCAGTCGCACATAGTCCACAAGGTCCGTAGGCATCTCTCGTGGTGGCGCGTCGCCGCACCCCCGGTAAGTCGCTTCGGCAGACCGGACGGCCGGCATGTCTTCGGGCAGCGCAAATGAGCGCAGGTCGAGAACTCGGCAGTCTGGCAGCCGCCCCGCTTCCAGTCGGGCCATATCAGCTTGGCGGCGAATCGCCGGTCGAAGCACGGCGTTCGGCACCCCGAAGCGGCGACGGCCAAACAGCAAGGCGGTCTCCACCACGGTGTCGCGAGTGCCGGTCTCCACCGCGGATACATAGAAAAAGGCGTTGCAGCCCGTCCGCAGGCCCTGACCCACGGCGATGCCGGCTTGCTCGAAGTCCGTGAGTGTAGGTACACCGCCGGGCAACACGTCGGCAATCGCGCTGGGTACGGCGACGCCGCTCGTCGAAACGTCATCGCTCGCCCCGTTTTGCGCCCGGCGTGTACAAGGGAGTTTGCGGTACCAGCGCCGGCCGCTCACTTGTTGATCGATCGCCTTGCGTTCGTTCGCCAAGTCGAACGGGCTGACGACAATGCCGGGTTTGTCGCCGATGGCAGCCTTGCGCCCGCACAACCGCCCGCGCAGCCAAGCGGCGAAACGTTGCTCGGAGCGTGGGCCGCGAAAGCTGGCACCCACTAACGAATCGCCGCCGCGGGCCTCGGCGCCAATCCGTATCCAAGCCGGGTACGGTTGCCTGTGCCTCGGCGAGTCTTGATTGCAGAGCGCCGGAGCGTCGGGCAAGCATCGTCGTGCAACCACAAGGTGCGTGCAAACAAGCGCGTCTTCGAACCACGCCGAGCGCGGGCCCTCGACAATTCGCTCCATCTCAAAGCAGTGCGACATGAGATAGCGGATGGCGTCCGCGTAGTCGCGCGATCGCCAGGTCGCTGGTGCGACGATCGCCAAGCGTCCACCGACTCGCACCAACGTCGCGGCCAGAATCCATGCGGGTATCGACAGGTCGGCCAAGCCCGAGTAGCCGCTGGCCACCGTTTGCCAGATGAGTGCATCCGGCCCTGTTTGGCGCTTGGCCAAGGCGCCCTGCAACTGCCGCCGAGTCGTCCGGTCGCAGATGCCTTGGCCCGCTCGGCCTTGATACCGAACGTAGGGCGGGTTGGTGATCACCAAGTCGTATTGGCGCTCTGCCAGCCGACCCATGATCCCCGATGAGAAGGCGCTCCCGGCAATGATGTCGCTGGCTGGCGCGTTGAGCGCCTCCGCGAGCAAGCCTCGCAGTCGGTCTCGGCATACATCGGCAGTTGCGCCGTTGATTTCGATGCCGTCAAGGCGATCTAGAACCACGCCGCGTTCGATGGCAGCTTCCCATGTCGCATCCAGCAGGTCGCCGCTGCCAGCCATGGGATCGAGCACCGTTCGCGTGTGCTCGTCCAATGCCAAGTGAGCCAAAAGCCTGCCAACCCGCAGCCCGCTGAAGTGCTGGCCGAGTCGTTTGCGTTGCGCACTCGGCAGAGAGATTTGGTGGCGCCTGGCCACAGCGCGAATGGACTCGACGTGGGAGGGCGTCAAGGGCCATTTCCCTCGGCAGTACGTGCCGCTAGCCACTCGTAGAACGAAGCCGCGCTGATCGGCACTTGCTGATGGCGGGCGAGAAAGTGATTCACAAGGTGGGAATAGAGCCTCTGCGCGGACCGTTCGGCTTGCGGCAACGTCGAGGCGTCTTGCCAGAGTCGCTCCGCCACTTGCCAAGGGCTAGCGGCCGGCACCGGATGGGCGGGTGGCAGCCGTCCGTTGGCGCGTTTGCGGAGCAACAACACCGCATCGCCGCGCACGGTGTTGGCGGTCACCTGCTTGAAGCTGCCTTGCGTTTTGTCTAGCACGCCGACGCTCTTCACGTCGAAGCCGGCATCCGTGTGCGCCTGTTGCAGCGCCCGCCACACTTGGGCGGATGACGAGTGGAACACCAACGTGGCCACGCCGCCGGCCTTAAGAACGCGCCGCGTCTCCGCGAGAGATCGGGTGAGCAGGCGCTGGTAGTCCGCGACGCCCTTGTTCTGGCTGGAGCTGATTATGGCCTCGTCGGTTCGCTGCGTGTATCGCCCCAGCCAAGCCTCGTTGATGAAGTTGATCTCCGCATAGGGGATATTGGCGCCGAAGGGCGGATCGGTGAAGACGTAGGCGACGCTGTCGTCGGGCAGGGCCACATGACAGCTCGACTGCTGGTAAACCTCGACATGTCCCTTTCGCCCGTGGATGACCGCGAACGCTGTTGCGATGGTGGTCAACTTGCGGCGCAAACCCGCAAGCAGGTTCTTCTCAACCGGCAAGCCGCTGACGTACAACACGCCGGGCTGGGCGCTGGTGACTACCAGTTCGTCTTGGTTGGTCTTTGCGACAACGCGAGTCATGATCGTGGCGTGGGCGGCGTTGTAGCTCAGCAGCCAAAAGCGCAAGGCATCCCTTACTGTGTTCGGAAACGACGCCGCGTATTGCCAGAGCGTGGCGAGGACGACTAGGTTGCGGTGGGTGTAGAGGTGGTGCAGATGGGTAATGCCGCGGTGGTAGCCCTTTCGGTAGAGGTCGCCCCAAGGGATCTTCGCCACCGGTGTGCAATCCGGCGGCACGACTCGTCGGACGTCTTCGAGTAGAGCGTGATCGGTGGCGCACACTGGACGAGCCCAGTTGGTCCGTCCTGTTCGGCCGTACAGCCATGCTGGCTTGCGCACTCGCATTTCACAATCGGTGCCGAGCAGATCGTCCGGGGCGGTTTCAACCAGTCGCTCTGCAGAGTTGGCATCTACCGTGTAGCTGCAATGCGGGCATCGCCATTGATGAGCGATGCGGGCCGGCGCCCTTGACACGCTGCCAGCCCAAAGGCTTGCCACGCCTCCACACCCAGGACATCGCAAGTACTCGGACCAAACGACATGGCGCACGGTGCCTTCGCATCCGTGGTCGTCTCGTGCGGCGTACATCCAGCCAATCTCTTGGTCCGCGGCGTCTAGAAGCTGCTCGGCCGCTTTGCGGAACTCGGCTGGTGGTGGCGGATTGGTCAGCGTGTCGGCGACGAATGCGCCCAGCGCGCCGAGTTCGTAGAGAATGGCTTTGCGTGGCCCCCACGAGACTTGCAGCCCAGCGTGCGTTGCCGCCCGGCGGAGGTCAGCCGAAGGGTCCACGCACAGCAGCGCCGCCAGGCCTGTGGTGCCGCTGCCGGCAAAACCGTCGAACACCGTGTCGCCGGGGCGCGTGTGGGCTGCGATGAACAGCGCTATCGCTTCCGGAGCGATCTTGGTGGGATAGGGGAACGCACGATACAGAGGCCCGCCGCGGCTTGCGGGTAGCGATCTGCCGTATAGCGCCTTGAAGGTGCCGGCTGCTCCGCTTCGCGGGGCAACCTCAGGATGGTGGGTTCGCATATTTGATTGTTGAGGTCTTCACGACTCGAGCGAGGCCGACACGTCAGACCCGCGATTTCCACAGCACAGGAGCGAACATATACTGTAGATAAATATAGCAGTCAAACTCTTGACTCTTGAGTGTACGACCGCGACGGGGCGCGTGGGGCCGACGAGATATTGGTGGTCGTGTCGTGGGCGATCAGCACTCCCCGATAAGCCCGCTTTTTTCGTGGCTTCGCGCCCGGGCAGGCGCTTGCCTATGGACGCGAGATCGGCGTCAGCTATCTACCGCCCGTGCGCCGTCTGGCGCCGCGGCCTGAACGGCGGCGTGCAGCGTCTCGGTGCGTGGCGGCAGGCACAAGTCGTCCTTGCAGGTCTGATAGGTGACGCGGGCCGTCACGTCGTGGCGCCTGGCGTCCGCGCGGGCCACCGCCACGTTTTGCCCCCAGGTGACGCCGCCCTCGTAGATGTCGTAGAGGCCCTTGTAGTGGTGCGGCGGCAACACCAGGCCGCCAACCAGCGAGACTTCCGGGGGCAATTGGAACTTCACCTGCGTTTCGATCATCCCGTGCGGCGCGTTGCGGCCGGTGGGCGCGTAGATGTACCAGCCGTCGCGGATGGCGAAGCGCACTTGCAACGCCGTCTGGCCGTCACGCTCGGCGGTCTCCAAGGCGACGCGCACCGGCGGCGTCGCCGGTTGTGCGGCGGCGGTGCCAGCGGGGCGGCCTTCCGACGCGGGCTTGGCCGCGGTGTTTTGGTCCGGGTTGCGGCCGAGCATGACGTACACGCGTCCTTGATGGCGCATGGTGAGCCAATACGCTTTGCCTTCCTTGTACAAGCGGCCGATGTTGTCCTCCCAGTACTTTATGTTGAAGGCTAGGTGCTCCTCCGCTTCCTTCTCGCTCATGCCGCGTTCGATCAATCCGGCAAGCCCGATGGATTCGGCGGTGGGTTTCGGGCGTGGCGGATACAGGCCCGGATCCTTGCCGGCGCTCTCCACCTTGGTGACGTCCTCCCATTCCCACGAAAGCTCGTCGCTGTACTCGCCGCCGTTCACGGTGGCCACGCTGGCGCCGATGATGAGGTCCTGCACGCCATCGCGGTTCCAGTCGGCCACAAAGACGCGCGGGCCGCTGCCCGGCAGAGCTTTGGCGCCGTCCGCCATCTTGAGCAGGTCCACGCCTGGGTGGAAGCGGTGGCCGGCGGAGGTCTTAACGCCTTGGAAAAACGTCACCGCGTGGCTGGCCGGGTGGCGATAGCTGCCGGTGACCAAGAGGTCCTGCACGCCGTCGCCGTTCCAGTCGGTAACCAGCGGGCTCGCTTTGCCGTCGCCGTCGGGTGGCGGGAGGAAATCCGAGGGCAGGTCTTCCTCGGGTTTGTTCAACACGCGCAAGGGCTCGCCGTTCACGTCCAGCAGCAGGCGCCGCTCGGCGAAGCTCGGGCTGTGACGCCCGCCGATGTTCTCGCTGATGCGCAGGCCCAGGCTACCGCCGACGATCAAATCCAAGTCGCCATCGTCGTCCAAATCGCCAAAATCGGCGGATGAATAGACCCAATACATGAACGTGCCGATGTCGCCGGGTTCGCCCTCGTAATCGCCGAACTCCGGCTGGCCGTTGGAGGCCGGGTCGCCTTCCTGTGGAAGCGGAACGCCGGGCAGGAAGCCGTTCTCGGCGCCGCGGAACCAAGTGACGTCGCCAGGGTGGTACTGGCCGGTGATCATGTCTAGTCGGCCATCGGCGTCCAAGTCGTGGAAGTACGGCGTGAACCCGATGCAGCACCATTGCGGCACCTCCATGATGGTGCCTTCCGTATCCCGCGCCCACTCGAAGGCGGCACCGAACTTGGGGTTGGCGTCGGTGCCGATGTTGCGGTAGACGCGGATGGTGGAACCGTCGGCGCCCATGGGAAAGTCGCCGGAGTTGGTCTCGAACTCGCCGACCAAGAGATCGCGCTTGCCGTCGCCATCCCAATCCCAAAGCGCCGGTGCGGCGAGGCCGTGCTTTTCGGTGAGCACCGGTTTGTCGCCGGCCATGACGAGAAACGGCTGCTCGAGACGCGGCGCGCCGGGGATGTTCGCGCCGACGATGTTGGGGAAACTCATCTCGTCCGCGCCCGCGGCGAAAGCGATTGCTGCAACGCCGAGGCGCGCGAGGTACTGCGCTGGTTTGTTCACGACAGTCTCCTGTGACGATGCGGGCCGTAACGGCACCACCTTTACGCGAACCTTACCAAAAGCCGGCCAAGACCGGCATTGCGCGCGGGCGTTCGGGCTACACGTCCTCGCGCAGGCCGTCCTGCCCTGGCTGGCGTTCGAGCACCATGTCTTTCATCGCGCCGCCCTTGATGGCCATGGGATAGACGTGCTCCTCAGGATCGATGTGCGCGTCCACGAACACGAGATCGTTCTTGTGCTTGGCGCCGAACGTCTCGGCCAACACCTCCTCCAGCTCGTCCAGACGCTCCGCTTGGTAGGCGACATGGCCAAACGCCTCGCACAGCCGCTTGAAGTCTGGCAGCGAGTCTTGGTAGGTGCTGTGCGAATGGCGCCCGCCGTACTGCATGTCCTGCCACTGCTTCACCATGCCGAGAGCCTTGTTGTTCAGGTTCACGATCTTGATGGGCAAAGCGTATTGCATGCAGGTGGAAAGCTCCTGCATGTTCATCATGAAACTCCCTTCGCCGGTGACGCACGCGACCGTCGCCCGCGGGTGCGCGAACTGCACGCCCATTGCCGCCGGCAGGCCGAAGCCCATCGTGCCGAGGCCGCCGGAGTTGATCCACCGTCGGGGGTTGGCGAACTTGTAGTACTGGGCGGCGAACATCTGGTGCTGGCCGACGTCGCTGGTCACGAAGGCGTCGCCACCACTCGCCCGGTATAGCGCTTGCACCACTTGCTGCGGCAGCAGCGTGCCGCCGTTGCCTTGGCGGTGGCGCTGATCGTGATCCAGGCCGTGCGCCTCGCGCCAGGCGGAAATTCGCTTCCACCACGCGGCCAGCGCTTCGCTGTCGATGCGTTGGGGTTGCTTGTCCAGCGCCGCTTCAATCTCCGCCACCAGCTCGCGCAGCACGCCCGCCGCGGGGCCGACGATGGGAATGTCGGCGGCGATGATCTTGGATATGGAAGCCGGGTCGATGTCCAAGTGGATGATGCGGGCGTCTGGCGCGAACTTGGCCGGATCGTTGGTGACGCGGTCGTCGAAGCGGGCGCCGGCGCAGAAGATCAGATCGGCGTGGTGCATCACCATGTTGGCCTCGAAGGTGCCGTGCATGCCCAACATGCCGAGAAACTGCTCGTGGGTGCCGGGAAACCCGCCCAGCCCCATCAAGGTGTTGGTCACCGGATAGCCAAGCGTTTCGGCCAGCGCCCTGAGCTCCGCTGTCGCTTCCCCTTGCACCACGCCGCCGCCGGCGTAGATCACCGGGCGCTTCGCGTCCAAGAGGGCTGCTGCGGCCTTTTTGATCTGCCCGCGATGGCCCTGCGTTGCCGGCGCGTAGGAGCGCATCGACACGGATTCGGGATAGACGTAGTCGAACAGGTTGATGGGATCCGTCGTGTCTTTGGGCACGTCGATGACCACCGGGCCGGGCCGCCCGGAGGAAGCGATATAGAACGCCTCCTTGACGATGTGCGGGATTTCGGCGGCGCTCTTGACGAGGTAGCTGTGTTTCACCACCGGACGCGACACGCCCACCATGTCCGTCTCTTGGAAAGCGTCCGTGCCGATGGAGCTGCTTGGCACCTGCGCGGAGATCACCACGATGGGGATCGAATCCATGTACGCGGTCGCGAGCCCGGTGATCGCGTTCGTGGCGCCCGGCCCGGAGGTGACGAGGACGACACCGGGTTTGCCCGTGGCGCGCGCGTAGCCGTCGGCCATGTGCGTGGCGGCCTGTTCGTGGCGCACGAGAATGTGCTCCAGCCGCTGTTGTCTGAAGATCGCGTCGTAGATGTGCAGCGCCGCGCCGCCGGGGTAGCCGAACACGTAGCCGACCCCCTCGTCCTGCAAGGCGCGAACGAGCATCTCGCCGCCGGAAAGGCGCTCGGTCATGGCTGCCACGGGCAAGTTCTGCGGCACGAGCAGCGTCGCCCGCGCTCGTGTTTAGGCAGGCGGCGCATCCTCAGCCACCAATCTCAAGACAAGGCGGCGCACTATACAGCGTGGCGCGGGTGCCGGCAAAACCGGCGCGGACAGCGGGTGTGCGACGTTTTTTTATGCGCGAGCCGTCAGGCGGCCAATCGCGCGGTCAGCGCCGGTGGTGCCAAAAATCCGCCTGAACCCGACATCCGTACGGCGGCGCCGCGTTCTCGAACGCCTATGCCGAGCCGACCTCCCGCAGCAGTTCGTCCCCCGTCGCGCAGCGCACGATCGCCTCGCCGACCACCGCCAAGCGCTCCGGATCGGTTTCGGCGGCAAGCGCCCGCGCGAGACGATCCGCTGTCGCCGCGCCGAACCGCGCGCCCGCCATGCGCCGCCGCAGCCCGCGCTCGTGCGCGATGCCTTCCTCGCGGCCAAGGCTGATGCCTTGCTCAATGTACGGCTTGGGCCATTCCGCCACCCGCTCTTCCAACGTCATCGTCACCTCCTCGAGACTCATTCCAACATGCGGCCGTTCCGCGCCGGCGCCGCCCTCCAGCCGCCGCAGCAGGATGACCAGCCAGTCCGCGAACGCCCGCCGCAGCTCGTCGTGCCCCTTCGCATTCAGCCGGCGCGACAGCAATCCTGCCACATTCGCCAGATCCCCCGCCGACCGGCTCTGCTCCAGCAGCAGCACCGCCCGCGTCAGATCCCGCAGCCCCGGATCGTCCGCCGCCGCGCGCCGCTCGTCATGCACCACGTGCCGCTGCAGCGGCTGGAACGGCGCCAGCGCCGGTCCCGTCGGCGCCACCAGGTCCCGCACCTGCGACGCCGAGCGCCACGGCCTGTCGCCGTTGTACAGCACCACCGGCAGCACCGGCGGCAGCGGCTCGCCACCGAGTCTCGGCGCGACTTGGCCACCGAGGGGTGTGTGGCGGGTGTCGCCGCTTGGCGCTTGCTTCCGGTCCGGCCAGCGCCGCCTAGCCGGGCCTGGTCGGAGAAGGTTGCGCGGCGCTCTCCGAGGGGTGCGTGGACGACGTGCTGCGGGAACAGCGCCGGCACGCCGGCCCGGCGCCAACGACGTCATGGCGTTGCGCTCCTGCGTCCGCAGCGGACGGTACGACGACTTCTGGCGTCGTCGGCGCAAACCGCCGCCAATGGCCGCCTGACGGCTCGCGCACTAAACGTCGCACACCCCGTTCGTCTAACGCGGCTTGACGGCAAGAAACTCAAGCTATACGGTTTCGTCGATTGCAGCAGGGTCGAGGAGACTAGGAGAGTTGTCGTGGTTAGCGATCAAACCCGCAATGAGATTTGGCAAGAGTTGCTCGATTCCGACCGACTTGTGCGGTACTACACGGCGGTTGCCAACTACTACCGTCGCATGCATGCATTGACGCTGCTGTTGTTGGCGTCTGGCGCGGTCAGTTCGTTCGCGGCCGTCGTGGATTTGCTGCCTAGCAGCTTTCAGTTGATTGCCAGCGCTCTCGTCAGTTTGGTTGCGGTGTGGGTTTTCGTTGCCGATTACGCAAAGAAGGCGGCGGTTGCCCATATGATCAGCTTCCAGTGTGGTCGCTTGGACATCAAGTGGCGGAACCTGTGGGCGGATGTGGAGCATGTCGAGGACGGAGCTGCCCGCGAACGCCTCTTTGCTCTGGCCAACGAAATGAACGAAGTGACAAGCCGGTCCGGCGACGCGGGCCTTGTCGACAATCGCCGGTTGAACGAGAAGAGCGAAACGGACGCGTTCAAAACAGTTAGCGAACGCTATGCCATCCAATAAAAGTCACTGCTAGCGGCACACCACCACGGCCTGGAAAGAAGACGCCACCTCCGCCAAAGCCCAAACCCTCCGCCATCACCTCCGCCAAAGCCCAAGACGCCGCCCCCAGGAAATCACTAGGCGACGTTGGCGGTTGTGTCCCTGCGTGGGATCAATTGACGCGGTTTGCCAAGCGATGCACATAACGTCGCACGCCGCCGTGCCGGGTGCCGCCCTGCTTGAAAGTGCGCCGGTGCGGCCAACCGCGAAAGACCTTGCGCTGCCTCAAGCCGCCTGTTTGGTTCCGGTTTCTTCCGCCGGCGCCCCTTCTTCACCAAACATGGCCGCCAGGTGCGCCTTCGGCAGAGGTGCCGTTACCTTGGATACCACCACCGTGAAGAGAATGCCCACGCCTTCGCCGATCGCGGCGCAGGATGTTGGGTTCGGGCCTTCGCCGTGCAGCCAAGTAACGACGCCGTGCAACGGCCAACCGGCGAACCACTCCGGCTGGATGGCTTGGGTGTGCAACGCCACGAACGTGAGAAAGCCGGAAACCAGCCCCGCGTAGGCGCCGGCGCGGGTGACGCCCTTCCACAACGCGCCCACCACCAACGGCCCGGCGAACGCCGCCATCATGCCGCCGATGCCGATCCAAACCGTGAGGGCGATGTTGCGGTCCATCAAAAACCACGCCAGCACGGTGCAAATGACCAGCGTGAAAACCGTGGCGACGCGGCTGAGCATGAGCTCCCGACGGTCGTGTTCGGCCGGGCTGGCGTTCGGCGCGATCTTGGCGGCCAGCGTGCGCCGGTAAAGGTCGTTGGCGATGATCTGCGATGACGAGACCACCAAGCCGTCCGCCGTGGACATGATGGCCGCGAGGATGCCAACGCCGATGAGCGCGGCCAGCCATGCCGGAAAGAGCTCGATGAACAGCATCGGCAACGCTTGGTTGTTGGCGCCTGCGGTTAGCAACGCGTCCCCAAGCACGCCCCGGGCCAGCAGACCCGCAAGCCCCAACATGCCGAGCGTGATGCCGAACGCGAACGCCAGTTTCACGAACGACCGCTGGGCGCTTCCGCCGCGCAACGCCCACAGCTTGTTGCCGAGGTGCGGCAGCAAACCGAGCGGCAGGTGGGCGAACACGATGCAGATGATCGACCAGGGCGAATGGTAGAGCGGCGTGGTGGGATTCAACGCCCCGACAAGATTCTCGTCTTGGCGCCCCAGGTTGTCCAAGAGGCCGGCAAGGCCGCCTTCCACGCCCACGCCGAACACGAACAGAACGATCACCAGGATGGCGAGCACCAGCATCATCACGCCTTGCGCGCCATCGGTGAGTATGTCCGCGTGGGCGCCGCCGAGCACCACGTACACCAGCAGCACCGACGAGGTGACGATGAGCGCCCAAATGCGGGGCATTCCCAACATGACCTCGAACATCACTAGGCCAGACACTAGCTGGCCCACCAAGTAGAAGAAGAGCACCAGCGAGAACAGCGACACGAGCACGCGAATGCCGTTGGACTGGAAACGGTCGCCCAAGTACTCGGGGATGGTGCGATTGCCGAAGCGGTTGCCCGACGAGGCGATGAGGCGCATCGAGATGAGCACCCCCAAATACACGCCGATGGGGTAGAGGAAATTGCCCCACACCGTTGGCAAACCGTACAGGTAGGCGAGACCGGGCCCGCCGAGGAAGGTTGCGCCGCTGGCCGTGGTGGCCGCGAACGCGAACGCGAGGAACAGCGGCCCGTAACCGCCCCGCGCTGTGGCGAAGTCGTCCGCGTGCTTGACGCGGCGTTGGCCAAGCACGCCGATGGCGAGCATGGCGGCGATGTAGAGGACGAGGAAGAGGTAGGCCCAAGCCGTCAGCGACATACGGTTTTCTCTTGCGCAATACCCAATTCAACATCGCCCGGTCGCCCGGATGCAAGCCGCCATCTTCGGTCCGGCGGCTTGCACCATGCCGGGCAACGCAAGCCAACGCGGTGACGGCAACCGCGGGTTGGGGGTGGAAACGAGGCGCGAGACGTTGTTGAAAAGCAGTCCGCGGCTAACCCTAGCGACACCCGTGCCGCGCAGCGGGCGTTGCATCCGGCCGCTAGCCATAGCGATAGCCGTGGCGCCTTCGGCCTAGTGACGGTTCGGTGCGCCGAGCCGTGTACCGTCGGAAACGACGAGGCCAGTGGCTTGCGAGGCGTAGCCACTCGATGCGTGCGGGATGTGGGGCCGTATTCGGCCGTTGCTAGTCCGCGACGGTCAATGTCCTAGCGCTCTGCCCTATTTGCTGAATCGAAGCCGGTCGCCGCCCAAGGGGTGCTCAAGGTTGAACTGCGGTCTCTTGATTTCGACGCCTAGGCGTTTGAGCTCTTGTACGAGCTTGTCATGCAATGCCACCGTCGCAGTGTTTACGTTGGCGTTGCGTGCCAAGACGTCCTCCCTGTCGAATTGCGGCTTCTCTCGCTCGGTGGTCATGTCAGAAGTACTCCCCAGAATGCACAAGTGAAATCAGGCTTTCCCGATGCATGTAGTCCTCCAACAGCTTGAAGTAACTCCTCACGGATTCGTACAGTTCTTGGTTGCTCTCCAAGTCTTCTATTTTGAGGTTCACTTCTTCTCGCAGCGTCTTCCGATCTATCGCCCGTCCGTGAGAGTGCCAGCGTTCTGGGTCGTTCAGCAAATCTGCTATTTGCTTGGCCCGTTGCTCCTTCATCTCCTCCGTGACGGTCTCCCCGCGCGTTTCGGTCTTGTTCCAATCCTTGAACTTGTACCTAGAGAGCCAGTTGATGAGCAACTCAACGTGCCCTGCCTGTGCCAACTACGACACGGCGACTCGACCAAGCAGCGGTCCTCTTCAGTCAATCTACTAACCATGTTCACTCTTGTTACATGGTACTCCAACGCGAACAGCACGCAACTCGTGTCTCGGCTAGCCGGCTAGCTAAGGGTGTGCGACGTTTTAATGCGCGAGCCGTCAGGCGGCCTGTCTCGGCGGTTTGCGCCGACGGCGCAAGAAGTCGTCGTACCGTCCGCTGCGGACGCAGGAGCGCAACGCCATGACGTCGTTCGCGCCGGCCCGGCTCCAGCGCATGCCGGAACACTTCAGGCGTTCGCCGACCAGCGCGCGGCAGGAGCTCTCGACCATGCCCGAACCGATCAGCAGCCCCCGCGCACTAAAACGTCGCACACCCCTCGGCTAGCCGGCTGGCCATGAGCACGGGTCCGGGCAACCGCCCACCTCACTATCGGAAGAAGCGCAGTGTGGCAAGTTCGCCGGCCGCTTCTCTCCGTCGGGGCCGATAGACACCGTTCACTCCTTGTCTGCCACTTGCAACGATGAAACCTATCCGGTGGGGCACGCGGCATGTTGTTAGTGACCCCGTACAACCAAGTCCAACGGACACACCGTCCCCATCTTGGACCACTCTGGTACCGAACGCTCCTCGGGCACGACCAACACCGCCGCCGCCACCGCTTTCAAGGCTTGAGCGCCAAGGCAACAGGCGGCATGATCAGCCACCATCTCAATCGAGTTCGAGAACCGGCCCGCAGCACCGTTGGAGGCTCGCGCCTTGGCAGCGGGGGCGAACAACACCGGCCGAGCGACGGAGACGTTCATGCGCGTTTGGGCCACCGGATTGCTGATTGTCGCATTGCCGTTGGCGGGGGGCATCTGGGCGGAGGAGCTTGGCCACCCGCAGGCGGACAGCGTGGCGGAGAGTGAGCAGCCGCTCACGAACGAAGACGTGTTGGCCTCTTTGGAGGCCGGCTTGCCCAGCGAGGTGCTGGCGGCCGCGATCGCCACATCCGCGGCGCGTTTCGACGTCTCCAAGGACGCCTTGATCGCGCTCGCCAACGCCGGGGTGCCGGCTGATGTTCTGACGGCCATGATCGAAGCCAACGCCCGGCAGCGGCCGACCGAGACGAACTTCTCCGGCACGCCGTGCGAGACGCCGGGCATCTTCGCGGAGCGGGATGGCGGTCTCCAAGCCACGGATGCCGCCGCCACGTCGCGGGCTGATGGCCAGAGCATGGCCAGCGGCATTGCCAGCGCGGCGCTGGGCGAGGTGAGCCGCGGTTTCTTGCCCGGCTTGCCGTCGAGCATGAAGATCATCATCCCCGAGGCCGCGGCGGCCTTGAGGCTCGCGGACGCGCGGCCGACGTTCTTGGTTTGCGCCATGCAATTTCCCCTCTCGGCCGGCGGCATTCCGCCAGTCGCGGTGGATCTGAACGGCTTGCGTCTCGTAGCGCTCACCGTGCGCAAGCGTCGCGGCGAGCGGACGTTGAAGATCGGCAGAAACGGAATCTTCACCGGCCCGATTTACGCTATCTCCAAGCGGAAATTGCGCGCCTTCGAATACGACGAGGTGAAACCCGGCGTGTACCGGATACGGGTAGTAGCGGCGCTGGCGCCCGGCGAATACGGGTTCTACTACGACATCACATCGGGTGCCACGTCCATGGGCCAGTTCACAGTGCCCGGCACACTCGCAGGGCGGATATTCGCGTTCGGCGTGGACAGGGGCTGAGAGCATCGCCGGTGCATCCCTTGCGTTCGGCGGCACCGCTCATCGCCTATTTCGACTTCAAGAGTCCTTACGCCTATCTCGCCAAGGATCCCACTTGGCAACTGGAGGCGGAATTCGGCATCGAAATCGACTTTCGGCCCCTCACCCTGGACATTCCAAGCTACCTGGGTTCCGCCAAGGTGAACGACGCCGGCAAGGTCGTGGAGGAAAACCGGACGCCTCGGCAGTGGCAAGGCGTGCGCTACGCCTACACGGACGCCAAGCGCTACGCCCGGCGGCGCGGCATGACGCTGTACGGTCCGCGCAAGATATGGGATTCGTCCGTGGCCGCCATCGGTTTGTTGTGGGCCAAGAGCGACCGGGCGGCCCTGCGGCGTTACATGGACATCGTCTACCACCGGTTCTGGCGGCGCGAGTTGGACATCGAGAAGCCCGAAGTGATCGCCCACGTTCTCGACGAGGCCGGTGGCGACGGCCGGGGGTTCCTCGCTTGGCAAGCCGGGGAAGGCCGGCGGCGCCACGACGAGCTTGCCACCCGGCTGCATCCGGCCGGTCTTTTCGGCGTGCCTAGCTATGTCTTGGAAGGCGAGGTTTTCTTCGGGCGCGAGCATCTGCCGGTGATCCGCTGGATCCTCGGCGGCCGCCAGGGCCCGCCACCGGATGTCGCATACGATCCATCAGCCGTGGTCCGCGAGGGCAAACAGCCGTGACCACCGCGCGCTTGGGCGTCGCCTTCGACCTCACCAGCATCCCTTCGCTGTTGGCCTTCCAGCCCGCATGCGCACTGGCCGACGAGCTGAACGTGGAAGTGGAATGGCTGCCGGTTGCTTCTCTCGGCAAGGCGCAACGCGGCGTCCCGACCGGCGTGGCCGAAACCGCGGCGCAGCGCCACGCCCGCGTGCGCGCCGACTATTTCGCCAAAGACAACGCCCGCTACGCCAAGTGGCAGGGCGTCGCGTTGCGCCGCACCGCCGAGGGCGTAAGTTCCGCTCTCGCCAGCGCCGGTTGCCTGTGGGCCAGCCGCCACGGCGTGGCCCGAGCCTACTTGGAGCGCGTCTGGCTTTCGTTTTGGGCTAACGAACTGGACATCGAATGCCGGGCCTCGCTCGCCGGTGCGTTGGCCGAGGTTGGCGCCCCCGGCTTCCACGACGCGGACTTGAAAGCCCAGTGGAAGGCGCATGAGGCGGATGTCGCCGCGCGCGGCGTCTTCGCGGTGCCAACCTTTCTGCTGGATGGCGAGATGTTCGTCGGCCGCGCGCACTTGCCGATGATCCGCTCACTGCTCAGCGGCCCCAGCGAGTAGGCCGCCCGCTGCCGCCAAGATTTCACGGGAGAGCTTCAGATGACGAAAGCCGGCTTCCAGACTCGAGCCGTTCACGGTGGCGAGAAGCCCGATCCCGCCACCGGCGCTTCGGCACCGAATCTCGCGATGTCGACCACGTTCGCGCTCGACGAGCCGGCCGGATTCTCAATCAACGATTTCGAGGGCGAACTGCCGTACATCTACACGCGCTGGGGCAATCCCACGGTGCGCATGCTGGAGGCGAAGCTGGCGGCGTTGGAAGAAGCGCAGGACTGCGTGGCGTTCGCTTCCGGCATGGCCGCGACCACCGCGCTGCTGCTTACGGCGCTGGACGCCGGCGACCATCTCGTCATCAGCGACGTGAATTACCCCGGCACCGCCGAGTTCGCCCGCGGCGCGTTGACCGAGCGCGGCGTGGTCGTCACGCCCGTCGACACCAGCGATCTGGCCGCCGTGGCCGCCGCGCTGCGGCCCGAAACCAAGATGATCTGGGCGGAAACCCCTGCCAATCCGATTCTGCGTCTTGCGGACGTCCACGCCATCGCCGCGCTGGCCAAACGCCACGGCACCCTGCTGGCGGTGGATTCCACCTTCGCAACCCCGGCGGCCCTGCGCCCCATCGAACTTGGCGCGGATTTCGTGGTGCATTCGCTAACCAAGTACATCGGCGGACACGGCGACGCTTTAGGTGGCGCGGTGCTTGGCGCTACCGAAGCCCTCGAACCGCTGCGAACCCGCGCGCTGGTGCATCTCGGCGGCGTGCTCAGCCCGTTCAACGCGTGGCTCATCGCGCGTGGCGCCGCGACCTTGCCGATCCGCATGAAGGCGCACGAGCAAGGGGCATTGAAGGTGGCGGCGTTTCTAGAAGCGCATCCCGCGGTGCCGCGCGTGAACTACCCGGGGTTGAAATCGCATCCCCAACACGCGCTGGCGGCGCGGCAAATGGACAACTTCTCCGGCATGTTGTCCTTCCAAGCCGTTGGCGGCGAGGGCTTGGCGCGACGCATGGCCAAGGAACTGCGCACCATTCACTTCGCCGTCTCGCTCGGCCACCACCGCAGCTTGATCTACTGGATCGCGACGGACGCGATGATGGAATCCAGCTACCGGCTAACGGGCGAGGCGTTGGGCCGGTATCGAGAGTTCGCCGGCGACGGATTGTTCCGCCTTTCCGTCGGCTTGGAGGACTCCGAGGACATTTGCGAAGACTTGGACCGGGTGCTCGGCGGCAAACCCGGCGCCTGAGCGTTGGCAGCCGGTGCTACCGCGTGCCACCAGTTCGTGGCACGACTGTGGAAGTCCTGGCCAGTGCGCGTTCAACCATCCGAGCGTTGTCCACCACGAGATTCGGTGGTTTAGCAGCCCAAGGCGGACATCCGGATGTCATCCGCGCCAGTACCTTGAGCTGGTCCCGATAAGGCTCGCTTGCCGGCTCCATGCGCCGCTTGTTCGATGCGCCGGGCAATACCGTGAAACGTTCTACGCGCCGTGGCGCGTAGACTTGGCGTGCCGCCCGAGCTCTCCCAAATGGCTACGCCTTCGCGCTGCGCTGCAAGCACAAGCGGAGCCATGTCCTCGAAGCGGCCCAGCATCGGGTCCACGGACGGCGGCGGGGCCAGGTTGTGGCTGAACTCTCGAAGTACCTTGGAGATGTCCGTATGGATGCGGTTCTTGACTTCTCGCAGATCGAAGCATCTTTCGGCGGCCATCGACCGTCCGTAGACCTTGAACCGTTGCGGGACGTAACCAAGGAACGCTGGTGTCGAACGAAGTAGTTCAGCGTCGGCCGGTGCGATGGCAGCGATCGTCTCGGCATCGAAGATCCATTTGGCAAGTGCCTTGCCGAGCGTGGCGAGTGCCCGTACCGAGTAGAGATCGCAAGTGACCGGCACAACGAAGAAGTCCGAGTCAAGCAGAAGAACGCGGTTGAGCGCCCCAATGTTGGGGCCCGTGTCGTAGAAGACATAATCCAACGGCGATTGGCGATGAATCTGGGAAACGAGCATGCTGATCGACGCCGTAGCGCGCAGGGCGCCGAGCCGCCGTTTGAGGCTGTCCTTCCAAAAGTCGTGGAGCAGCTCCTCGAACTCGAACAGCCTAATATCGCCCGGTAGCAGCTTTACGTTGCTTTCCACAGAGATGGGTTCCACCAACCGCCCAACGCGGGTGTCATGGACAACAGGACTGACCGCGGTCCAGATCGTCTGGCCGTCACTGCCGTTCGATTGATTCAGCAGATCGTCTATTTGCTCGTCCGGCAGCAAGCTGGCCGTGAGGTTGCACTGCGGGTCACTGTCGACCAGGAGCACGGAGCGCCCCATCTCGGCGAGCGCGAACGCGATGTTCGTGGTGAGCGTGGTCTTGCCGACTCCACCCTTGGGGTTGAACAACGTGATGCGAACCGGGGATTCCGGGCTGTAGACCAAAATCAGTCCTCTCGGCGATTCGCGAATAGGGTGCCGGTCAACGCTTCGGCGGCAGCACGGAACGCGCCCATGTTGCCAACGCCATCAACTTGCATCGGCGTCAACTCGTGGACGGGACCGCCCAGATGGAAACTCTCCACGAACACCCGGCCCTTGAAGTGCAGCGAGCTCATGTCATTCGCCCGTTACGATCTCGCAATCCGGTAGGGCCCTTTGGAGTTCGTTAATCGCTTCCTGCGAGACGGGCGGAGACGACAGCAATACCGCGTCTAGGGTCTCCAAACGAGCCAAGGGCGCGATATCGTCGATGTTTGTTCTCGCTAGGTTCAGGAAATCAAGCTGCCGCATGTTGCCTATCGGCGAGATGTCCTTTACGGCAGTACCCTCGAGTTCCAGCCAAGAAAGGTCCGGCAGCTTGGCGATGCAGTTGATGTCGCTTGTGTTGGTGTCGGTGAGAATCAGCACCTGCAAGCTCGACAAGCCAGAGATTGGCTCTAGGTTTGCGATGTTGGCTCGCCGAAGGTCCAAAATCCTGTAGTCCAAATCCCTCACAGCCACGGTCCAACCCCTGCGGATCGACGCCAGCACTTCGTCGGACAACCCTTGGTCCCCGGCCGTCAGCAACTCAAACAGCGATCGGTCGGTGACGTAATCGTCATACTCGTCATCTCCCCAGCAACAGTCCGAGCATCTGATTTGCGTGCGAACGCACCAGTCGATCGCCGCCGCCCGGTCGCCAGCGCTTAGGCCCGAGTACGGGTTCGCTACCAAACGCGCCGCCAGATAGCCCAAATTGAAGAGCTCCTCGCCGGCTTTCGGCTCGCCGAGCAGAGAAAAGTCGTCGCCAAACACGCAGTTCGTCAACTCGGTGTGCCACTCCGGTCGGTTGGCCAGCATCTCGAAAAGGAAGCAGAACGTCTCCAGCCAAGAGGGTTGCCGTGCCCATGCGGCAAGGCTGTTTCGGTCGAAGCCCAAGGAGGAGCGGCCTTGTTTGGCCCACTTGTAGCCAGTGACCTCGCGTTCGAGCGCCACGGCGGCGAAATACTCTTGGAAGGAGAGGTGGCTGAAGGCGTATTGGTCGTCTGCCTTAGGGATGAATAGCCCGCTCCGCCGTCCAACAAACGAAAGGAACTCAGCGGGAGACGGCACGTCTACGAACGCCTTGCTGCGTTCCATTTCGTTGCCGATCCAATGTAGCGCGTCATCGCAGGGAACAAGCAAGTCGGTGTCGCCGTGGTGTTCCCGCTGTTTCTGCATTTCATACGCAACGCGGGCCAGCCACATCTTCCTACGCGGAAGATCGTGGGCGCTTGTGCCGATATCCCGATGCTTGTCGATAGACTCCAAGTACGCCTCGGCGATTCGCTCGTAGAGCAACCACCGCTCGTGCGGCAAGGTGGCTTCATTCCGGTGGACCAACGCCATGAGCGCCAGGATGTTGGGAACCCGTGCCAGCCGTTGCAAGGCCTTGTCCTTGCCAATGGCTTGCACCAATTCGTCAGCCTTGCCCTCTTTGAGCGCGTCCTTGTCGCGCATGGTGTACCAGTTTTGCGCGAACCGCTTGATCCGACCGTGGTTGAAGGGTGCCAGGTAGCACTTGCCGATCTTCGGCATGTCTGAGTCGGCGGCGTTGCTGCCGCCGTTCTTTCTTGAAACTGGCCGGCGTTCAAAGGGCACTTCGCCGTAGCCGACGATGCGCGAGGAAAGCAGCCAAAGGCAGTCGGGAAAGCGTCGCATGCCGTCGAACACGGCTTCTCGCAGGTTGAGCCGCGCCTCCTTGCTGCCGATTTCGTCGATGCCGTCGAGCATCAGTAACGCGCGCCCTTCTTCCAACATGCTTCGTATGTAGTCGCCCTCTCGAAGAGGTTCGCCCACGCGCTGGGACAAGAAAACACCTAGCAGGCCATCGAATGTCGTCACGGATTCGAGCGGGAGTTCCCGCAGCACCATCGGCACGGGGAGCACCCAGCCGAATCGGGCTAGGGACGGGCTGTTGCCTCCGGCGAACGTGAGCAGCCACGCCAAGTAGTCGAAAAACGTTGTTTTGCCGGTGCCGGGGTCGCCGAGCAGCAGCACACGCCCGTAGCGTTCGAGGGCTGCGACAAGGCTCTCGCATTGTGGCATCCACTCCTTCGGATTGATGTCAACGGAGATGGGGCGCGACGACACCAGCGGCGGGACCACCATGAACTCAATAGGAACGTTCGGGCGGTCGTTGCGATCCGGCAAGCCCAGCAGACGAACATATCCGTGCCGCCTCTGAACGTTGGAGAGATAGGCGCGCAGCGGCGGATTGGCGTATATCTCAGCCTCGGGCAAGTTGTCGAAACGGGGCCCTGTCATGCTGCCATCCTCTAGAAGTACGGAACAAACATAGTGGGCAAGACGTAATCCGGTGTGGCACGCACGATGTCCTGAATCCAGAACACGTCCGCCGCAGTCGGATCCGGGAACGTGTCCTGTTCGACTCCTCGCGCATCATCAGAATCGGCGGATTCGTCACCGGAACGAACGACCACCGGCAGTTTGAGATCGCTGAGGATCTTCAACCCCGCCGTCTCGCCCCGACACCATCTCAGGATGTCTCGGAAGACGTCGGGATTGGCCTGCCAGCGTACATAGAGCTCGTGATGGAACTGGTGGACATAGGCGACGACGAGCAGCTTGCGCATCTCGTTACGTCCCGGTTCGTCCTGGCTGGCATCGAGGTCGCCGGGTAGCCGCGAGCACAAGCGAACCACCAGATTGGCAAGGCCCTTTAGCTTGCGGGGATTCGGCGGCAGGCACGGTTGATCACCGACAACGTCGCGCAGCCATCCTACTTGGTGCGCTTCAATGCTGTTGTCGCCGTCCTTGATGAAGTCGCACAGCAGCCGACCCGGTTCCTTGACGACTGGCAGATGCCAGACGTTTTGGCAGATCTTCTCCAAGTAGGACGCTGCGCGCACTGGGGAGTCCCGCCTCGTGTTCTCGTCGGTAAACCCGCCGGCCAGTCGGCTGGCGATGGCGCCCTCCACCGCCTTCTGATTCAAGCCCAGCACGAAGACGCAGTTGTTCAGCGTGAGATAGACCTTCAACCCTTCCAGCAGACGGTACGCAGCCTCGGGCGTCTGGTGACTTCTCTTCTGTTTCGGGCAAGAGCAGCCGGATGGTCTCCTGCAGGTTCTGCCGTAGCGTGTCGGATGGCAGTGTTGCGGCCAAGTTCTCCGCGTCCCACTGGCGGCTTGCCTGCTGAAATTTCGCGTATTGGAAACCGATTTTCTTGGTCAGATCGTCGAGCCCGAGCAAAGTGCCTTTCACGGCTATTTCGCCAAGACGTCTGGCCTCCGAGCCATTCAGTGCCTTCGGCGATAGCTGCGCCCGCATCTCCTGCAACAAAGCCACAACGGGCACGGCCTCTGCGTGATAGCGCCACGCGTCGAACCAAACCGCCCGGATGCGAGCGCTGGATCCCAACGGGCTTGGCGCGTTTTGCAGGTCTAGCGAAAGGTGATTGTCGCGCGTCAGGTGGTAACGCACTTGGTGCAGAAAGCTGGTCTTGCCAAGGCCCCAGTCGCCATGCACGCCGAACACCTGCGGCGGCTCGCAGGTGGCGATGGCTTCGCCCACTTCCTTGATTAGCGCGTCGCGGCGGAGCCGGTCGCGTAGTGTTGGCTCGTCGTTGTACAAGCGTGTGCTCCACGCGCCGCCGGGCCCGGCTTCGCACTCTGGTCGGGCTTTGTCAGGCCCCGCCGGCTACCGTCTCGCGCTGCACGGTCACATCGTGCGCTTCGTGTTCGAAATAGCGGCGGGTGAGCGTGCGCTGGTTCTCGTAGATGGAGCCTTGGAACGGCGCCCGGGGGAGGGGTATTCGCACCGGCACGTCTTCCAAGCGCGGGCGCATGGTCGGCTTGCCGTGGACTATGCGCCCGTTGAACTCGTCCAAGTCCGCTAGGTGCTCCACGCCGGCCAATGGCCATGCGTCCGCCGCGGCGTACTCGAAGTACAGCACGCGCCGCTGACGGCCGGAAGTGTTCAGCGCGGAGCCATGCACCATGCGAACGTGATGGATGGTGATGTCGCCGGCGCGGCCGTGTACCTCGCGGGCGTTCGAGACGTCCAAGCCCGTGCGGGCCACATCAATGGCGCCGCAGAACGCGCCCTGGCTGTGGTGGTCGTGTATCGGCCCGCGGTGGGAACCGGGTAGCACTCGCAGCGGGCCGTTGCTGGCGTTCATGTCGTCCAGCAGCACGCCCACCGCCAGCACGTCCTGATTGGTGTGCGGGTAGAACGCCCAGTCTTGGTGCCACTCCACCGGTGCGCCGTAGCCGGACGCCTTCATGTTGATTTTGCCGCCGGCGCGCAGCCGGATGTTCGCGCCGATGAGCGGCGTCAACGCCGCCATGATGCCGGCGTGGGCGGCCAAATCGCGGTAGAAAGGGTGGGCGCGATGCGGCTTTTTGATGCGCCGCACGCGGGGCGCGTCGGGGCGGTGGGACGGCTCCAAGTCCAGCACCTCCGTGTGCTCGGTCACTCCGGCGGCGCTCGCCGCGATGGCGTCCGTGACGTCGCGCAGCGCGGCCAGCGTCTCGTCGCTCAGCACGTTCCGCACCAGAATGTAGCCATCGTGTCGGTACGCGACGATCTGCGCTTCGGTGAGCATGGCTCCTCTCCTTGCGGGTCGCCGCTATTGTCGCACGGCCCGGAACCGTCGTGGAGCGGCGTCTTCACCGCTGGCTCAGTCAGGCCCCAGCCCGCCAAGCGCGGGCCTTTCCTAAGCGATGCGCTGCCCGTTCATTCGCCGCCGGCCACCGTGCCGCGGTTTTCCGCGCGCACCTGCTTGCGATACGCCTTCAGTGCGTGGGCCATGTGGGTGTGGAAGGACGGGATGCCAAAGCTGACCACTGGCCCGTCGCTGGTCAGTACGCCGTGCGTCACCGCCGCGGCCAATTCTTCGCGGCCGTTGAGGCCCGTCTTGTCGATCTCGGCGATGGCGGTCGGCACCGTGAGGCGATCCACCCCGGCGTGGAGCATCTTGGCGATCACGGGAAGCACGGATAGCTCGCCGTTCGGCAGGACGTTCAACCTTGCTTGGTAGTAGCGGGTGCGCCTTGCGTCCCTAAGCTCCGCGGCAAGGTCGAGAGCGGCCCCGCTTTCCAGATGGCCATGTTTCTCGATGGCGGCTTCGGCGCCGGCCAAGTAGCCGTGGATGTGTTGGGGAGCCGAAGGACGCTTCCGCCAGCCGAATAACGCTTTGCTCAGGCACGTCGTGGCCCATTGCCGACAGTCCTTTCGCGATGGCCTCCACGGCCTCGTGCCCATCCAGCGGCGCCACCCGAATCACATCCTGCGTGCGCGAAATGCCGAAGTCCGCCAGTTTCACCGGCAGGTGCTGCAAGCCGATGCCGACGGGAAGAGTTGGGCAGCCGTGCAAGCCTTGATGCAGCACTCGGAGGGCCGCGGCGCCTTCCGGCCGTATGGTGTGCAGTTCGTCGATGACGACGATCAGCGCTTTGCCGTCCCATGCTCCAGCCGTCTTGGATTTGCGGAGCAGGGCAGGGAACTCGCCGGTGTGACGAACGTGCTCCCGCGTCACGTTCGCCTTGACGAGGCCCACCCCACCTCCTCGCGCGGTGGTCTTGGTGTCGATCTCCGCGACAGGGCGGAATGCGTCTTCGCAACCAAGCGCGTCGCCCATCGCGAGGAACAGGCCAACCTCGCCGACGAGCATCTCGGGCTCAAGCACGATGCCGTGGACGTCTACTCCGTTTCTGCGCCCGGTCGCCATCTCGACGTATTTGAGGCCGAGCTGAGTCTTGCCCACTCCCGGCACGCCGGTCAGCAGCGTCAAGCCTCCCGTTCCCGCGCCCGAGTGGAGCAGCTCGTCCAAGCGGCCGGTTAGAGTGGCCAATTCCGATTGCCGCCCGGCGAAGTACGGAGGCGCGTTGCGTTCGGAGAACAGGCGGTTTGCCAACATGGTCAAGCGGCCGTCCGCGGGTCGCCGCTATTGTCGCACGGCCCGGAACTGCCCGCTCAAGCCCTGCCGCGGCGTATCATGCGCCACCGCTTTTGGCGTTTGGCAGCAGCACGATGACCGCACGTTGGGGAATCCTCGCAACGGGCCGGATCGCCCGCAAACTCGCGGACGGAATCGCGGCGTCCGAAACGTCCGAACTGGTCGCGGTGGGCAGTCGCACGCAAGACGCGGCGGACGCCTTCGCCCGGGATTACGGCGTTCGCGGGCACGGCACCTACGATGGGCTGCTCGCGGATCCGGCGGTCGATGTGGTTTACGTCGCCACGCCGCATCCGCAACATGCCGAGTGGACCATCAAGGCGCTGGAAGCCGGCAAGGCCGTGTTGTGCGAAAAGCCGATGGGCGTGAACCACCCGGAAGTGATGGCGATGGTGGAAACGGCGGCCTTCCACAACCGCTTCCTGATGGAGGCGTTCATGTACCGGGCGCATCCGCAAACCGCCAAGCTCATGGAACTCGTGCGCGACGGCGCCATCGGCGAGGTGCGGCAAATCAACGCCAGCCACGGCTTCGCATCGGCCTTCCATCCCGAGAGCCGCCTGCACAACAACGAGCTGGCCGGTGGCGGCATTCTCGATGTGGGGTGCTACCCGGTGTCCATGGCGCGCCTGGTCGCCGGCGAGGAGCCGGACGAAGTGGCCGGCTTCGCCACCTTGGGCGAAACCGGCGTGGACCGCTGGGCGTCGGCGCTGCTGCGCTTCCCAAACGGCGCCATCGCCCAGGTGGCCACCGCGGTTTCGCTCAGCCTGAACAACACCGTCGCCATTTTCGGCTCCAAGGGTTCAATCCACGTCGATTCGCCGTGGTTCGGCGCCGGTGCGGATGGCCGCTGGAGCTTCCGCCTGACGCGTGGCGGCAAGGTGGAAACGGTGGCCGGTCGAGCCAAGCAAACCTACGTTCTGGAGGTGGATGCCGTGGCCGCGGCCCTCGCCGCGGGGCAAGTGGAATCGCCGTGCATGACGTGGCGGGACAGCTTGGGCAACGCCCGGGCGCTCGACAGGTGGCGGCAAGCCGCCGGCGTGAACTACCACTTCGAGAAGGAAGAACGCCAAACCGTCCCCGTTCACGGGCGGCCGCTCGCCGTTCGCCGCCGGGCCATCAAGTACGGCGAGGTGTCCGGTCTCGGCAAGCCCGTTTCGCGCCTCGTCATGGGTTGCGACAACCAGCCCTCGCCCAAACACGCGGCGGTGATGTTCGACCAGTATTACGAATACGGCGGCAACACCTTCGACACCGCCCACATCTACGGCGGCGGCGCGATGGAGCGGCTGCTCGGCGGCTGGGTGGCGAATCGGGGCGTGCGCGACGACGTGGTGATCATCGGCAAAGGCGCCCACACGCCCGCCAACTTCCCGGCGCGCGTTGCGGAACAACTCACTGTTTCGTTGCGGCGGCTGAAGACGGATTGCGTGGATCTGTACTTCCTGCACCGCGACAACGAGGATGTTCCCGTCGGCGAGTGGATGGACGCGCTAAACGCCGAGGTGGAGGCCGGGCGCGTCAAAGCGCTCGGCGCATCGAACTGGAGCTTGGAACGGGTGCGGCAAGCGAACGCCTACGCGGCGAAGAACGGCCTCGCGCCGTTTGCCGCGGTTTCCAACAACTTCAGCTTGGCGCGGCTTGTGGATCCCGTTTGGCCCGGCTGCGTGGCGGCGTCAACCCGGGAGTGGCGGGATTGGCTGGCGGCGGAGCAACTCGCGCTGTTTCCCTGGTCGAGCCAGGCGCGTGGATTCTTCACGCCGCGTTTCGACGCCGTGCGGGCGCGAACGCGCTCCGCGGTGGACGCCGCCCTCGGCCATCAGCCGAGCGACGCGGAAATGCGCCGGTGTTGGTTCGCCGAGGACAATTTCGAGCGCCGGGCGCGAGCCGTGGCGTTGGCCCGGGAGAGAGGCGTGCTTCCTATCCAAATCGCGCTCGCCTATGTGTTGGCGCAGCCATTTCCGGTGTTCGCGCTGGTCGGCCCGCGAGTGATGTCGGAAACGCGCCAGTCCGTCGCCGCGCTGGAGGTGGAGTTGACGGAACGCGAACGCCGGTGGCTTAACCTCGAAACGGATACGCGCTAGCGCGCGCCCTAACGGGCGCGCTAGCTATCGGCGGCGATGGCCGTGGCCTCTCCAACCGGCGCGCCGCAGCGCGGCCCTTTGTTGCGCGGGTCGCCGACGTAGGCCGAAACGGGCGCGGCGCGCAGCGCCACCGGCAGGCGCGGTTTCAGCAGAGCGTCGAGGGCGGGTTCGTCGCCCTCGGCGTCCAGCCACAGCCGGGCGTCTTCCCAAGAGAGCATGAGCGGCTGGCGATCGTGGAGGAAGGCCAACGGCTCGCTCACCGCGGTGGTGACGATGGCGAAGCTGTCGAAAGCCTCGCCGCCCCGTCCCCAACGATCCCAAACGCCGCCGAGCAGCAACACGCCGGATCGCGACCGTACGAAATAAGGTTCCGAGGCGGTGGCGGCTTTCCCCGCCGCCTCGCCAAACAAGGTGCGCTGCTCGCGTTTGCGCCATTCGTAGAATCCGCTCACCGGCACCAGGCACCGGCGACGGCGAAACGGCTCGCGAAAGGTGCGAGAGGTGCCTAGCGTCTCGGCCTTGGCGTTGAAGGTGGCGAATTTCGGCTTTGGCGTCTGCGACCAAAACGGCGTCAGCCACCATTTGGCCTCGGCGGCGGCCCACTGGTTTGGCGCCTCCGCTCGCCGCTGGCGGCGGATGATCCACGCCGTTTCCGTTGGCGCCGTGTTGAAATTGGTCTCGCCGGGGAACGGGCCGCCAGTCAGCCGTTCGTAGGCCTCGTCCATTCCTTCGTCGTCGACGTTGAACCTGCCGCACACGGCCGGGGCCCTGTTTCAATGCGGGCCGGGCAAGCGGGCGGCGCTCGGCTTCAGGCCCACTCCTGGACCTGTGCGGCTTCCTCGCGCACCAGCTCCGGGGCACCAAGCAATTGCCGGTTGAAGCCGATGCGCTTGAACCAGTAGTGCAGGCCCAGCAAGTCCGTAATGCCCATGCCGCCGTGGACTTCGGTGGATTTGCGGGCGACGAACTTGCCCACATCGGCGAGGTGGGCCTTGGCGTGGCAGGCCATGAGGCGACCTTCTTCCGGGATCGCGTCGTAAGCGTGCGCCGCGTACCAGACCAGCGAGCGGCACGGCTCCAAGGCCGCCGCCATTTCCGCGCACATGTGCTTCACCGCTTGGAAGGAACCGATCACGCGGTTGAACTGGCGGCGTTCCTTGGCGTAGGCGACGGCCTTGTCCAGCATCGTCTGCGCCGCGCCCAAGGTGTCGGCGGCGAGAACGATGCGGCCCACGTCGATGATCTTTCGCAGCGGTTCTTGGGAATCCGCGGATCCGGGCAACGGCTCGGCCGGCGTGGCGGCAAAGGCCACTTCCGCAACCGTGCGCGTGCGATCCACCGTCTTCAGCTTCACCACCTCGGCATCCTGCGCTGCCACCATGTGCAGCGAGCCGCCGGCGGCTGCGACCAGAAGGCGATCCGCGCCCACGCCATCGAGCACGAACATCGCCTTGCCGTGGAGTTTGCCGTCCGCGATGCGCACGCCTTCGGTTTCGCGGCGGCCGATCTGTTCGGTGACGCCGACGCCGAACACCACCTCGCCAGCAGCGATTCGCGGCAGCCACTCCTCCTGTTGCGCGGCGCTGCCGGCGGTGGCCAGCGCCACCGGCGCCATCACCGAGGACGCGGCGAAGGGAACAGGCGCGGTGGCGGCGCCCAGCGCTTCGGCCACCAGCGCCGCATCGAGAAGGCCCAAGCCGACGCCGCCGTAGCGCTCGTCGATCAACACCGCATGGGCGCCAAGCTCGGTTAGGCCCTGCCAAACCGTCTCGGAGCGCGATTCGCCTTCCGCCGCCACCTCGCGCACGCAATCGAGCGGGCAGTTGGCTTCCAAATAGCCGGCGATGCTGTCTTGCAGCATCCGTTGTTCTTCGCTTAGAGCGAAATCCATCGCTGTTCCTATCCAAAAACCTTAACTTGGGCAACAACGATGTGCGCGAAAGCGCGTCGCGTTCATCGCCATCGCGCTATTGCGCGCTCTCCTCGTTGGACGGTTCGCCGGCGTCTTCCTGCTCCGCGCCGCCTTCGCCGCCCTCTTCCCGCGGCGGCTCGCGCGGGTCGGCGCCGTCACGCGGCGCGCCGGTGCCGGAAGACCCCATGAAAAACTTGCGCCCGTCCGGGAAGGTGATGTCGCGTCCGCTGCCGGCGCATATGGGTTCGCAGGCGCGATCCTTGCTTTGGTAGCCGCGCACCACCACTTCCGTGCCGGGCGCGAGGAGCGTGCGCGTCATGCCGCGGCGGAGCAGCGTGTTCGGCGTGCCGGCCTCCAGCATCCACACTTGCGTGGCGCCGTCCTCCTGCTCGTGCGCCACATGCACCCACGCATGGGGGTTGATCCAGTCCACCTGCACGATCTTGCCTTGGACGCGGATCGGCAGCTCGGCGTCGAACTCCGCCGAGAAGGCGTGGTGCGCGTTGCCGCCGGTCGCCATCAACAAACCCGCAAGCGCGACCACCGATGTTGGCAGCAACCGGCCGGGGCGAAAACTCATCCTCTCCACCTGTAGTCCCTCCACTCGGTGCCAAAGCGGGGCGGTCGCTAACGGTCGGCGAGCACGGCTCTGGCAACGCGGCAATCCTAACGCCAAGAAACAGCGCTCGCCACCGCCGCCCGGAATAGTGGACAATCGGCCAACGCCGGTCTGAGAGGAACAGCGCCGGCACCGGATGAATTGGGGGGAAGCCAATCATGTCATCACGCACCGTACGCGCCAGCCGCGCACTCGCGTTTCTCTTGGCCTTGGCGTTGCCGGCCTGCGTTTCGAAGCAGTCGCCACAACCGGACGAGGCCGAGGCGGCCGGCGAGAACCGCGTGGTCGCAACGGAAACGCACACGTTGGAAGAGGTGGCCGAGGGCGTGTTCTTCGTGCGCTACACCGTGCCGCGCTTCAACAGCAACTCCTTGGTGGTGGTGAACGACGAGGACGTGCTGGTGGTGGATTCCCACATCACGCCAGCCACCGCCCGGGCGCTCATCGCCTCCATCCGCGAAGTGACGGACAAGCCCATCACCACGCTGGTGAACACGCACTTCCACTTCGACCACGCGCACGGCAACCAGGCCTTTGGCCCGGTGCGGATCATCGGCCACGAATTCACCCGCCGCACAATGGCCGGTGAGCCGCTCAAGGAGCGCACCTATCGCGATTGGCTTGCCCGGACGGCGCGCACCGTCTCTGGCTTGGAAACGCGGTTGGCGAACATGGAGGAGGGAGAGCAGCGGCAGGCGATGGCGGCCTACTTGGCCGGCGCGAAGGCGGAGGCGCAAGAAGCGGAAGAGGTGGCCCCGGTGCCGCCGGACACCGTCTTGCTCGAGCGCATGACGCTATGGCGCGGGGATCGCGAAATCCAAATCGTGTTCTGCGGACGCGCCCACACCGGCGGCGACGTCGTGGTGTTCCTGCCGAAGGAGCGCGTGGTCTTCACCGGCGACATGATGGTGGGCGGCCCGTCGTGGCTTGGCGACGGCTATGTGAACGAGTGGCCGGCCGCCTTGGAAAAGCTCAAGACGCTGGATTTCGACCTCATCCTCCCCGGCCACGGGGCACCGTTCCGCGATCGCGAACTGATCGACCATGTGGCGTCGTACTACCGCGAACTTTGGAGCGCGGTGAGGGCGTTGCGAATCGCCGGCAGGAGTATTGGCGAAACGGCGGCGGCGTTGGACTTCACGAAGTACGCCGACACGCTGGGGATTCGCCAGCCCGGCGTGGATCCGCAAGCCGTGGGGCGTATATACGAGCTGCTCGAAGCTCGCGAGGACGCTCGCAAAGAATAGCCGCCCGACGGCCCTTCGGGGGACCGTTAGGCGAAGCGCCCGGCGTCACCGATGGCGCCGGCTTCCCGCAACTCGGCGAGCTCGGCCTCCGCCAAGCCCAGCTCGGCGTGAAGCACGTCGTCCGTGTGTTCGCCAAGGCGCGGCGGGGCCGTCATCGGCACATGGGATTCGGATAGCCGCGGCCCGAAACCGAGCATGGGCACGTTGCCGTGTACCGGCAGGTCCAGCTCTTGGACGAAGCCGCGCTCGGTCAGATGCCGGTCGTGGTGCAGCTCTTGGGTGTCCAGGCAGGCGGCGCACGGCACGCCGGCGGACGCGATGGTCTCCATCGCTTCGCGTTTCGTGCGGGCGCGAGTGAACGCGGCTATCTCCTCGTAGAGCGCGGCGCCGTTTTGCCGGCGGCCCTTGTTCGTGGCGAAGCGCTCGTCGATCAGCAGATCGGCGCGGTCGATGGACGCGCACAGGGCGTCCCAATGGCCTTGGTTCACCGGCATCAGATAGATGTAGTCGTTCGGGCCGAAGGGCTTGCACGGATAGATGTTCACCGGCGGCAGCCCGCCGGCGTTGCCGGAGCGGGCTGCCGCTCTGGTACCCCACCCTGATCCGATGAAGGCGCGGGTGCGCACGAAGTAGATCATCGCCTCCTGCATGGAAACTTCGATCTGCTGCCCTTGGCCGGTGCGCAGCTTTTGCACATAGGCGGCGAGGATGGCCATGGCGGCCTGCACGCCGGTGCCGGAGTCGCCGGTGGTGGGGCCGGGCATCATCGGTGGCCCGTCCGCCTCGCCGGTGATGGAGAACGCGCCGGCGGCGGCCTGGGCGATCATGTCCATGCAGCGGTAGCCGGAGTACGGGCCGGTGACTCCGAAGCCTTTGATGCGCGCGTAGATGATGTCCGGCTTCTCGGCGCGCAAGGCGTCGTAGCCGATGTTCAGCCGCTCCACCACGCCGGGGCCGTAGTTCTCCACGAAGATGTCGAAACGCGGCACCAGCCGCATGAACAGCCCGCGCCCGGACTCGCTGCGCAAATCCAGCGCCACGCTGCGCTTGTTGGCGTTCCAGGCGCAGAAGTAGGCGGAATAGTCCTTGTTTTCGGAACGCCCCACGCCGCGGCCGGGGTCGCCGTACTGCGGCGGCTCCACCTTCACCACGTCCGCGCCAAGCCAAGCGAGCGCTTGGGTACACGAGGTGCCGGCCTCGTATTGCGTCATATCGAGCACTCTCACCCCATCCAAAGCGGGCATCGTGGGCATCTCCTCCATCGGGCCAAGGGTCGCCGGGCAATTGTCACGCAACCGCCGGGGGCCAAACCGCTGCACGAGGCTTGGCCGCTAGGTGGGTGCAAGTGAACACCTACGGCGGCAAGCAATCAACTGCGGCGAGGATCTGGGACTCTGCGTTCCCCCTACGTCTGGGGTCGGTGGACGTCTGATGACTCTCGGGATTCGTTGCTTTCGATTTGTTGAAAGATGTCGTCACGGTGCAGAGCGCAATAGGCCCAAGCATTGTCTAGATCGTCCCGGCTCAAGGTCGGATAGTCCCTAAGAAGCTCCTCCTCGCTGCGGCCGAGCTGGCGAGCGCGAACCAGCACCCAAACGGGAATCCGCGTCCGTGCGACGCGGGCAGCGCCGCCGCAGACGCCAAGTTCCCGTTCAATGCCGGTTATGACCACGATCCTCCGCAGCTTGGACATCGCCAGAACCCACAAAGCGATATTCGCAATGAACCTGACCGTAGCATGTTCGCGCCGTGGTGCGGTAAGTGACTGGCGTGCGCTTCACAGCGCCAGTGCGGAAGCTCTCCTCGGAATGGTCGCCACGGCGCAGTCCCAGTTCGCCACGGCCTCGGTCAACGTTCCGGCCAGCGCGGGCCAAGCTGGCGCTGTGGCGGCGGCAGGATGTCGATCTTGGGGCGAAACGTCGTCACGGCAATGGCCGTTCCGGCAAAGGCGGAGTCGGCCGGATGCCGAGCCGCAGGTGCCAGAAACACCACGAACGGTCGTTGAAGATGCCGGCCGGCGCCTCGCGCAAGGTGCGCTGCAAAACGTCTTCGCAGACCCTGCCGAGCGGCCACTGCACATCCTCAAGAGTTCCCAGCGTCATCACCTGCGCCACCAACAGCGACGGCGAGGACAACGTTCGGCGCGGTCCCTGCCACCACACGTACTTGGCCGCCATCGCCTCCGCACGACCGCCGAGCGCCTTCAACAGCGCGAGGCTTCGAGTGTCCGTGCTGCCCGGCCGCATAGCTGGTGCGCTGTCTTCCGGCACCACGCCGCCCGCGCCAAGTTTGTGCTGCGGTGGCTGCATCCGGCCTCCCTCGCATTGTGAATCGAGAGTGAACGAAGTTGTGCCTCTCCGCAAGCGAATGGGGTTGGTGTGTTGTGGCACGATTGTCCAATTGTGGAGCCCGTGGCATGTTCGCGGGGCAGGTAGGGTTTGCAACAAGGTGGTGCGATGAATCGGCGCGTGAACGCCATCGCCGTAATCCAATGCGCGGCGGCCAAGAGCCCCTCGGCCGGCCACTTCGTCTCCCCGGACGAAGGCCGGATTCTGTTCGTCGCCGCGCCCGAACTTGCGCCGCGCGATAGTGCCATCGCCTATCGGCGACCGGACGATCCCGCTCCTAGCGGGATCACGTATCGCCAGATGCTGGTGGAATACAACCGGCACCAGCGAAAGGACAATCCCCTCGGCCTGCTGCGCGCGTGGCGACTCTACAAGAACCCCATGTACGGGCGGTTGGTGGAGTGTCTTGGCTGCTCCAACGTCTTCATCCTTTCGGCGGGTTGGGGGCTCGTCGCCGCAGATTATCTGCTGCCGAACTACGACATCACGTTTTCCAACAGCGCGAAGGGTGAGAGCGCATACAAGCGCCGCCGCCAACGCGACGAGTACAAGGACTTCGCGATGTTGCCGCGGACGGTCGCCCAAAGAGTCGTCTTTTTCGGCGGCAAGGATTACGTCCCGCTCTTCTGCCGCTTGACGGAGGGCATTGAGCGGCGGACGGTGTTCTACAACTCGGAGAACCCGCCAGCCGCGCCGGGATGTACGCTTGAGCGCCACCACACGGCCACGCGCACGAACTGGCACTACGAGTGCGCCGGGCGGTTCGTCCGCCAAACCGGCGGCTGACTAGGCCCGCGCCCCGGCCAAAAGACGCATCGCCGCCGGCCACGGCGGTCGCCGCTGGCGGTAACATGCCGCCTTCTCCCGCCACGGGTGCGGAACTTGCCACGCATCGCTTTCTTTCTCTCGTGCGGGGATGGTCCCGGCAGCGCGACGAACGACAACCACACGCGCTTGCCCGGCGCGTTCGGTGCGCTGGGCTGGGACGTCGTCGCGGTGCCGCACGAATCGCTGCGCCTTGCCGCCGGGCGGCTGGTGGCGGACACGGCGGGCGGGCAGGTGGAGCTGGCCGCTTCCGACGCCTACTTCGTGCTTGGGTTCGGGGCCAAGGCGACGTTTCTGGACCGGATGCAACTGCTTCGCGGGCTGGATCAGTCGCGGTTCGTGAACACCGTGGACGCTCTCGTTTATCAGCACGGCAAGGCGTCGCTGCAACTGGACTGCCCGGACGTGCCGCAACCCGTCACGCACCTGGCCAACGATCCGGCCAAGCTCGCCGCCGTGGTCGCCGAAGGCGGCGAATGGATCGCCAAGCCGCCGGCCGGCAGTTTCGGCCGGGACGTGTTCCGTCTGCGCCGCGGGGACGCGAATGTTCGCGTGATTTTGGAGCATCTCACCCGGGACGGCGGCTACGCGCTGCTGCAGGAACGCATTGACGTGGGCGATGCCGGCGAACGGCGCGTGCTGTTGGCGGCCGGCGAGGTCGCCGGCGCGTACGGCAAACGCCCGGCGGATCACCGCGCCAACCTGGATGTGGGCGCCAGCGCCTTTCGCTGCGCGTTGACGGTGCCGGAGCAGGCGACCGTCTCGCGGCTGGCGGCGCGGCTCGACGCCTTGGGCGTGCGTTTCGCGGCAGTGGATCTCGCTGCCGGACATGTGTTGGAGATCAACGTCGCCAACCCGGGCGGCCTTCGCACTTGCGCGACGGTATACGGCGGGGACCCGACGCCGCGGGCGGCTGCCGCGCTCGCCCGTTGGTTGAACGCGCCCCGCCGCAAGGATCCGCGCCCGCGTGATCCGCGCCCGCGGGCGGCCTAGCCGTTCCAGCCGGGCGAACAAAGGCCGTCGTTGGATGTTTAGGCCGCTGGCGCTGAACATCGGCTTGCGCTACGCGCGGTCGCGGCGCAACTTCATTTCGTTCGTTAGCCTCTTGGCGCTGCTCGGTCTCGCGCTTTCCGTCACCGTGCTCACTTTCGTGCAAGGCGTCTTGGCCGGTTTCGAGCGCGAACTGGAAGAGCGCATATTGAGCGTGGTTCCCCACCTCACCGTCATCGCCCACGCTCCCGTCGCGGGTCACGCGAACACGGCCGAAGCGCTGGCCGGCGTACAGGGCGTGGCGGCGGTGAGCGCGGTGGTGGAAGGCGTGGGTTTGCTGGCCAGCGAACGGGCGGTGGTCGGCGTGGGCCTCACCGGGGTCGATCCCGCCGAATACGCGGCGGTGTCCCGGGTTTTCGATTTCACCGGCGGCGATGCGCTCGCGCCCGGCGCGTTCCGCGTGGTGATCGGCAACCGCGCCGCGGAGCGGTTGGGCGTGGGCCTGGGGGATTCGGTGTCCGCGGTGCTGCCGGAAGCCGCCATCACGCCGCTCGGCGTGTTTCCTCGGCAGAAGCGCTTGGTTGTGGCCGGCTTGGTGGATACCGGCTCGCAGCTGGATCAGCACAGCGCGTTTCTGCATCGCCAAGACGCCGCGAAGCTGTTTCGGCTGGGGCCGACGGTTCACGGTTTCCACATCCGGGCGGAGGCGCCTTTGCACGCCGGCGCGCTGCGGGCCGGGTTGCTCGAGGTCGCGGGTTCGGATCGGTTTCGCGTCCGCACTTGGGTGCAAGCGCTTGGCGACTTGCCAGCCGCCATCGCCGTGACGCGCAACATGCTGTTTCTGCTCCTTTCGCTGCTGGTGGCGGTGGCGGCGTTCAACCTGGTTTCCAGCTTGGTGATGATCGTCACGGAGCGGCAGGGCGATGTGGCAATGCTGCGCACCATCGGCGCGACTTCGGGACTGGTGCTGGGGGCTTTTGTCGTGCTCGGCGCGGCCATCGCCGTGGTTGGCATAGCGCTCGGCGTGCTCGGCGGCTTCGCCCTGGGCGCCATCGCCGAGAGCGGGTTTCCGTGGCTGGAGCGGCTGCTGGACACGCCGCTGATGGGCGAATACCTGGTTGACGCCTTGCCGGTGCGGTTCACCGCGGCGGACACGGTGCGGGTGGTGGCCACTGCCGTCGTGCTGTCCCTGCTGGCCACCCTCGTGCCGGCGTGGCGGGCCACGCGGTTGCAGCCGGCGCGGGTGTTGCAGCATGAATAGCGGGGACGCGGGTCGGACACAAGCGTTGCCGCTGGTGGCCGATGGCGTGGCCAAAACCTACGCGCAGGCGCGCCGGCGCGTGTCGGTGCTGGAGCGCGTGGACTTGCGCGTGCGCCCAGGGGAACGCGTCGGCATCGTCGGCCGGTCCGGCGCCGGCAAAAGCACGCTGCTGCACATTCTGGCTGGTCTCAGCGATCCGGACCGCGGCACCGTCACCGTCTTGGGGAAGCCGCTCGGCGCGGCGGGGCCGGCGGCGCGGGCGCGGTTGCGCAACCAGCGGATGGGTTTCGTGTATCAGTTCCACCACTTGCTGCCGGAGTTCTCGGCGCTGGAGAACGTCGCCATGCCGTTGCTTGTCGGCGGCGTGGGTTTCGCCCAAGCGGCCGCGCGCGCCCGCGAGCTGCTGGCGCGCGTGGAGTTGGCGGAACGCGAAACGCACCGCCCGCATCAGCTCTCCGGCGGCGAACGGCAACGGGTGGCCGTGGCGCGGGCGCTGGCGCCATCGCCGGCCATCGTTCTGGCGGACGAGCCCACCGGCAATCTGGATCGGCAAAGCGCCGAGGGGGTGATGGCGTTGCTGGCGGAATTGGGCGAGACCACCGGCGCCGCGTTCGTCATCGTCACGCACGATCCCGAGGTGGCGACCCATGTTCATCGCACCCTCGCGCTGGTGGACGGCGTGTTGGCGCCCGTCGTTCCGCCGTCCGCGCCGGCGGTCGCCTCGTGAGCGGTGGGCGGAGATTGACGCGGCGAATTCGCACAGTTGTGTGGATCGCCCGGCGCTACTTGCTGGCGCCATCGCACGGCTACGCGACGTTCATCAATTGGGTGTCTTTCGCCGGGCTCGCGCTCGGCGTGATGATCCTCACGGTCGTGCTTAGCGTGATGAACGGGTTCGACCGCGAGATCACCAGCCGCGTTCTGCGGGCGATGCCGCACGCCGTGGTGACGCCGCGCGATGGCGGCACGCCGAACATCGCTGCGCTGCGCGCGGTCGCGGGCGTCTCCCACGCGCATCGCTTCTTCCAAGGGCAAGCGATGCTGAGCCGCGGCGGCGCGGTGAACTTCCTGGCGGTGGCCGCCTTCGACCGGGATGGCGTGGAGCAGTTGGCGGACGTGCTGCCGGCGGTGGCCCGGGCGCGTTTGTTGGCAACCCCCGGCGGCATCGTCTTGGGCGCGCGGCTGGCCAATGCCCTGGGTCTGGCGGTTGGCGACCCGGTGGTGCTGGTGTTGGCCACGCCCGGCCGCGCCGGCGTGCGGCCGGTGGTGGCGCGGTTCGCGCTGGCCGGCACCTTCGCCGTCGGCGCGAACCCGGACGCGGGGCTGGGCGTGGTGCTGCGCGACGACGTGCTGCGCCACGGCTTGGCGGAATCCGGCGTGGACGGTTGGCGTTTGTATCTGGAGGATCCTTTCGCGGCGCCGAAGATCGCGTCGGAAATTCACGCCGCCGCGGGGCCCGGCGGCGAGGCGCGTTTCTGGATGGAGGATTACGGTGCGCTGTTCCGCGCCGTGAGGATAGAGAAAGCCATGATGTTCGCGCTGCTTGGGCTGATCGTCGCCATCGCCGCGTTCAACATCGTTTCCGGTCAAGCCATGCTCGTCCACGACAAGCGCGGCGACGTGGCTATGTTGGCGACGGTCGGGGCCTCGCGGCCGTTGCTCGTTGCGGTCTTTTTCCTGCAGGCCTTCGGCGTGGCGTTCTTGGGCGTGGCGGCCGGCCTCGCCCTCGGCGTGCTGTTGGCGGTAAACGCGGACGCGGTGATGGCCTTGCTCGAAGGCGTGCTTGGCGCCAGCATCATCGCCGGCACGTGGTTTTCCCAAGTGCCATCGCTGGTGCTGCCCGGAGACTTGGCGGGCATTGCGGCCATGGCCCTCGGCCTGTCGGGGGTGGCGGTGCTCTGGCCGGCCCTCAAGGCGACTCGCGAAAGCCCGGCGGACGCGCTGCACGCCGCATGAAGCGCTTGGTGCCCGTGCGCGCCCGCCGCGCCGCGCGCCGCTCCTGCAACCGCCGCAGCAGGTGCAGCCGCCAAAGCTGGCGCGAAACGAACAAGCCCGCCAATCCGCTCGCGCAAGCGCACACGAGGCTGCCCAACAGCAGCGGCCACCACACCAGCTTGAACTTCTCGCCAAGCCACTGCCACGACAACTCGAACGGTTCATCGCCGGCGTCCACGCCGAGCAGCCACCCGCCGAGCTTGTAGGCGAAGATGAAAATCGGCCCGGCGGTGAGCGGGTTGGTGATCCAGGTGAGCCCAAGCGCGATGGGGACGTTGCAGCGCGACACCACCGCGAGCAGCCCGGCGAGCAGCGTCTGGCCGAGCGGCAGCGGCAGGAAAGCGCAAAACAAGCCGATGAAGAACGCGCCCCCCACCGACCGTTGATGCAGTCGCCAAAGCGCCGGTTCCAGTAGCAGATGTCTTACCGGGCCTAGCGAACTTTGCCGGCGAATCGCCTCTCGCGATGGCAGATACTTTTGGAGCCAGTCGGGTGCCATGAGGCGCTCAACGTCAGGCGGCTGGGTGGCCATTATGCCCATTGGCGGTAGCCGCGTGGCAGGTTTGGATGGGCGGCCGGCGGCCCGCGGCCGCACGGCGCCGACGGCTGCCGCGTCGTCGGTGCCGAGTCTCCCAAACGGCCGCTTTGACTAAGCCTGTCGGCGGTGTCGGCTCGGCGAACGTCCGCCACGCAGCGTTGCGGCGTCTGGCGAAACGCATGTCCTTTTGAGCTTTCCGAGGCGTCTTGGTTCTAGCGGTTGAGGTGGCGTGTGAAGTTGCGCGACATGGCCTTGGCTTTCGCCGGCGGCGCCGTGGTCGTCCACTGGCTGCCGGGCGCGCAGCCGTTGTCGCAGTGGCGGGTGCTGGCGGGCGCACTCGCGCTGCCGCTCGCGGCGGGCCGGCAACCTTGGCGTTCGGCTGTGGGCGTCGCCGCGTTCGTGCTGTTGGGCTTGGCGTGGGGCGGCTGGCACGCTACCGACGCCACGGCTCGGCGCACCGGGGCGCGTTGCGAAACGGCGCACCTTGTCGGGCGGGTCGCGGGCTTGCCGGCGCGGGTCGCGACCGCGGCGAGCGGCATGATCGAGCAGCGTTTCCGCTTCGCGCCGGAAACGGCGACTTGCCCGTTGGCGGGCGTCGTGCGGCTTTCTTGGGTGGGTGGCCCGCAAGTGCGGGCGGGAGAGCGATGGGCGTTGCAGGCGCGGTTGCGCTCGCCGCGCGGCACGGCCAACGCGCACGGATTCGATGCCGGCAAATGGCATGCGCGGGAGAAACACGCCGCCACCGGCTATGTGCGCTCCGGGGAGCGGTTGCCGGACGGCGACTCGGCGGCCATCGGGACTGAAGAGATCGACCTCTACCGGCGCACGGGCACGATGCATCTGCTCGTCATCTCGGCTTGCATGTCGGCGTTGTGACGGCGTTGGGGTTTTTCTTGGGGCGCGGCGCGGCCACGTTGGTGGGTTTGCCCGCTTTGGGGGTGCCAAGCAAGCTGGCGGGCACCGCCTTCGCGTTGCTGTTCGCCGGCGGCTATGTGCTTGTCGCGGGTTCTGGCCTGTCGCTTGTGCGGGCGTTCGTGATGGCGACGGCCACGATGGTGGCGTTGGTTGTCGGCCGGGCCGCGGCGCCATCGGCGGTGATCGCCTACGCGCTTGCCGTGGTGCTGGTGGTGGCGCCGATGGCGCCGCTGGCGACGGGGTTCTGGCTTCCTTCGGCGCGGTGGCGGTGCTGTTGGGGTTCTTCGCGCCGCGCCGGGGTAGGCGCTCGCGGGTTGGATCCGCGGTCTCGGCCCAGCTCGCCATCGCGCTGGTGTTCATGCCGGCCACGGTGTCGCTCATCGGCCTGGCGCATCCGCTCAGCGTGCCGGTCAACCTTGTCGCCGTGCCGGTGGTGACGCTGGTGGTGGTGCCGCTGGCCTTGGCCGGCGTGGGTCTCATCGAAACCTTCGCCGGGCCTTGGCTGTTGTTGGGGGCGGATTTCGGCGTGACGCTGGTGGGGCAGGTGCTGGCGCTTGCCGACGAGGTGTCGCCTTTCTATGTGGCGCACCCGGGGCCGTGGCTGGCGTGGAGCGTGGCAATCGCCGCCGCGTGTCTGCTGCCGGTTTCGCGCTTGGCCTTGGCCGCGCTGGCCGCGGCGGGTGCCGCGGTGCTGTTCTGGCCGGTTTGGCGTCCCGCGCCGGCGGTCGCCCAAGGCGAGGTGGTGCCGACGACTTTGGACGTGGGGCAGGGCGCGGCGGTGCTGGTGCGCACGGCCACCCATGCGTTGCTGTACGACGCCGGCGCCGCCTATCCCTCCGGCGCGAACGCCGGTGAGAGGGTGGTTCTGCCGGCGCCGCGCGGCTTGGGGCTGTCCCGCTTGGACGCGCTGGTGCTGAGCCACAGCGACATCGATCACGTCGGCGGCGCTCCTGCCGTGTTGGACGGAATGCGCGTCGGCGTCACATGGGCGGGTGAGCCGGTGGCCGGAATCGCCGCCGCGCCTTGCCGGGCCGGCGATCGCTGGCGCTGGGACGGCGTGGAGTTCGCGATGCCGCATCCGCCGGTGCGCCACGGTTTGCGCGGCAACAACGCCTCCTGCGTGTTGCTGGTGACCGCGACCGGGCGGGGGAGCGCCGGCACGTCGCCTGGCCGGCAGTCGCCAAGAAGAGCGCTCCTCGCCGGCGACATCGAACGCTGGGTGGAACACGGCTTGTCGGTGCCGACGGCGGATTGGCTGCTGGTGCCGCATCACGGCAGCGCCACTTCCTCCACAGCCGCCTTCGTGACCGCCACGCGCCCGCGCTTCGCCATCGTCGGCACACGCTGGAACAACCGTTTCGGGCACCCGCACTCGGACGTGGTGGCGCGCTACCGCGCCGTTGGATCCCACATCGTCTCCACCGCCGCGGCGGGGGCTCTGCGCTGGCGCGGCGACCGCCCGGACGCCATTGAGGCCGAACGCTGCGGCGGCTCGCCCTATTGGCGCCGCCACACGGGGGTGGAGCGGCGGGAAGCGCTCAGCGCCGCGCTGATGCCGTGCGCTTGACGGGGCCGGCCCGGGGGTCGCCTGGGCCGGTGGCGGGCGAGATCACGCCCTCTTCGCGCATGGACGCGATGGCGTCTTCGCCGTAGCCGAGTTCCGCGAGAATCTCCGCCGAGTGTTCGCCAAGCCCCGGCGCCCGTTTCGTCTCCACGGACGGGACGCTGGTGATCTTTAGCGGATGGTTCACCAACAGCGGCACGTCGATGTCGCCCTGAGAAGGCGGCGCGGCCATTTCGTTGAGCAGAATCTGCTCGTCCGCGGTGGTCTCCTCCACGACGGCAACGCGGTTCACCGGCACGTCGAGGGCCGCGAACACGCGGAGCCATTCGTCCGAAGTCCGCGTCGCCACGATGGCGGCGATGGCGTCTCCGAAAGCGCCGCGGTTGCGCCACATGTCGGGCGGCGTGGCGAAGCGTTCGTCGGCCAGCAGATGCACGGCGTCCAAGCCGGCGAACAGCCGCGCCAGCAGCTCGTCGTTGCGCACCATGTTGAATTGCAGCCAGCGGCCGTCCGCGGTTTCGTACACGCGCATCATCGCGGACGGCACCCGGCTGGCTTCCCGGTAGGCGGCCATGTCGGTGCCGGCCATCGCGCTGCCGGCCACGCCGGACACCGACCACAGGCCGTTGGCGAGCAACGAGGTGTGGACCATGCCGCCTTCGCCGGTGCGTTCGCGGTGCAAGAGCGCGGTGACGATGCCGGCGTACAGCGCGACGCCGGTGGGATGGTCGCCCATTCCGGGCAGCCCCTGGGTGGGCGGCGTGCCGGGTGCCCGCATCAGGTCCATCAGACCGCTGCGCGCCCAGTAGGCGAGCTGATCGAAGCTCTTGCGGTACCGCTCCGGGCCGCGCTCGCCATAGGCGGTGAGCGAGGCGTAGATCAAACGCGGATTCAGCGGGCGCACATCCTCGTAGGTGAGGCCCATCGCTTCGCGGGAACCGTAGGGCTGATTGGTGATGAACACGTCGCAGTCCGCGACCAGTTTGCGCAGCACTTCAAGGCCGCGCTCGGACTTGAGGTTCAAGGCCAGGCTGCGCTTGTTGCGCCCGTCCATCTGCCAGAACCAGTCCGTTCCCTCTGGCGCTCCCGGGCGGCGCGAAAGCCCGCGCAGCATGTCGCCCCGGCCGGGGCGCTCGATCTTCACCACGTTCGCGCCAAAGTCGGCGAGGATCATCGCCGCCGCTGGCGCGGCGATGACCGAGGCGGCGTCCACAACCTTGAGCCCGGAAAACAAGTGCTCCCCGGGCGCGGCGTCGGCGATCAAACCATGCCCACCGCGTGCGACGAGTTGATGGGGATGACGTAGCCGGACGGCCCCGTGACGGTGAAGGAATCGTGTATGTTGCCGCGTTCGATGGGCGTGGCCGCCACGCCATCCGCCACGAACCGCCGGTGCGCGGCATCCACATCGTCCACCATCAGGTCGAACGGCGCGCGTTCGCCGGCGGCAACCGGCTCGGCGGCTTTGGCAAGCACGAGGTGCGTGCCGCCGCGCAGTTCCAGGATGGCGAACTCGGGCCGCTTCAACACCTCGCGCATGCCGGCGCGGGCGAAAAAGCCGCAGGCGGTGTCGACTTCCTCCACCGCCAAGCGAACATGGCCGATCGCGCAGATCGGCCGCTCATCGTCCATCGCCATGCGTCCTCCCGTGCGACCAGCGAAGTTCGCGCCGTTTCTACTCCGCCGACTCTTCTTTCGCCCTGGCGGCCGCGAATTCGGCGTCATCGTCTTGATCCGGCATCACAACGAACTCCGGATACGCCTCGAGGCCGAGCTCCGAGGTGTCTTGGCCGAGTTCCTCCACGCGCGCCGAAACCCGTGCGCCGATGGTCTTGCCAAGCGCAGTCCACGCGAGCCACGAGGCGCCAAACGCGAACGCGCCAACCGCCACCACGCCGATGAGTTGCGAAACCAAGTTGCCGCCGGAGGCGATGCACACCGCCAACGTGCCCCAAACCCCGGCGAACAGATGCGCGGGAACGGCGCCGACCACGTCGTCCACGCGCACGATCTCCAGGAACTTGATGCCGGCGACCACCACCACGCCGCCAACGGCGCCGATCAGGATGGCCCAATAGTGATCGACGAAGTCCGGCCCCGCGGTGATGGAGACGAGACCGGCGATCGCGCCGTTCAAGACGGCCAGCAAATCCACCCGGCCGAGAATGGTGCGCGACACGCTGATCGCGGCGATGACGCCGGCGGCGGCGGCGAGGTTCGTGTTCACCAGCACGTTGCTCATGGCCACGGCGTCCAAGCTGCTGGCGAGCGCGAGCTGGGAGCCGCCGTTGAAACCGAACCAGCCGAGCCAAAGGATGAACACGCCGAGGGTGACGGCGGGGACGTTGGATGGCGGGGTGGCTTTCACCTCGCCGTCGGCGCGGAACTTGCCGATCCGCGGCCCCACGACCATGGCGCCGGCCAGCGCCGCCCAGCCGCCGGTGGAATGGACGATGGTGGAACCGGCGAAATCCTTGAAGGCCGCGCCGGTGAGGCCGGCGAGCCAGCCGTCGTCGCCGCCCAGCCAGCCCAAACCCCACGTCCAAGCGCCCACTATCGGGTAGATGATGGCCGTGAGAATCGCGGTGAACGCGAAGAACGTCCACAATTTCACCCGTTCGGCCAAGGCGCCGGAGACGATGGACGCCGCCGTCGCCACGAACACCATCTGGAAGAACCAGTTGGACATCGACGAATAACCGTCCGATCCGGCCACCGCGGCCGCGGTGGCGGCCGCCCGTTGCGCGTCGTCGGATTCCAGCAGCGCCACTTCCTCGGGCGTCGAGCGCACGAAGAACTCGAACGAGCCCACCAGCTGCCCGACATCGACGTACATCAGGTTGAAGCCGATGAGGTAGAACGCGAGGCCGGCTATGGAGTACAGGCCGATGTTCTTGAGGCAGATCACCGAGGCGTTCTTGGTGCGCACCGAACCGGCTTCCAACATCGTGAAGCCGGCGCACATCCACATCACCAATGCGGCCCAGATCAGAAACGCGAAGGTGTTGAGGACGAAACTCGCCTCAGGCCCGATGCCCATTTCGTTCATGTCCGTTCTCCCCGGAAAGGAAACGTCTCCATCATACGCCAGAATCGCGGTCGGATTGGCGCCGCCGCGACGGGTTGGGCACCCACCACACCAGGATGACCAGCGCCACGCACTGGAGCGCGATAGTGAACGCGAACAACGCGATGTAGCCCGTGAGGAACACGACGGCGCCGCCGATGAGCGGCCCCGCGGCGGCCACGAGGTTCACCACCGCGCCAGAAGCCGCGAGACGAATCGGAATGTCGCGCAGGCGGCCGAACAGCAGCACCATGTTCTGCCCGGCTTGGTTGAAGCCCCCGGACGCCAGCCCCACGAGCACGAAGAACACCAGCGCGCCAGTCTCGCTGGACACGGTGAGCAACTGCCCGTGCGCGACCGTCCAGCACACGAGCGTCGCCACCATCACCACCTTGTGGCCGCGCGAATCCGCCAGCAGTCCCCACGCCAGCACGGCGAAGCTGGACGTGAGCATCCACACCGCGGTGTACAGTCCCAAGGCGGCGCCGCTCAACTCCGTGCGCGTTCCCAAGAACAGAATGTAGAACGGCAGCGCCATCCGCCCGCACGAACCGAGCGCCCGCGCGGCGAAGAAGCGGCGGAAGTCCGGTTGCGCCCGGAGAATGGGAACGACGGAGCGCAAGGTTTCGCGGATGGACTCCCGCCCGCGCACGCTCTCGGCCCGCGGCTCGCGCGTGAGCGCCAAGGCGAACCAGCCGAGCGCCGAGACGAGGAACGCTGCTAGGAACACCGCCGCGTAGCCGTTGCCGAACAGGTTGGCATCCACGATGTAGGCGCCCGCCACATACGACAAGCCGGCGCTGGTGAGCCCCGCCAGGCAATTGCGGGCGCCGTCCACCACGCCACGGCGATGCACCGGAATCACCTTGGCGCGCAGGGAGTTCATGGTCACCTGCGCCATGCCTTGAAACGCGCCCATCAACGCCAGGAAGAGAACGATGGCGTACACCGCGGCGCCGGTGCCGAGCAGGAAGCCCGCCAAGGCGAGGCCCAGCGTCTGCACGCGCATCAGGCCGGATGCGGCCAACGTGATGCCGAGGATCTTCTTGCGATGGCCGATGCGCGAAGCGCCGATGACCGGCGTGATCACCGTCCCGAGGGCCTGCAAGGAGCGCGCCAGGCCCACCACGACGTCCGAACCGGACAACGCGAACAGATACGCCGGCAGGAACGTGGGCGCCGCCACCAGACGAAAGCCCGTTTGCCCCAACAGCCCGTGCGCGAGTTGCACGGCGACGTTGCGCGGCAACGCCTTGGCCACTTCGCTTCGCGGCGGGTCCGGGGCGGCGTGCGCGGATGGCGGCGGCGTGCGGTTGGAGCGTGTGCGGATTGGCACCCGGTGCCCTTGGTGTTCCGAGTTAAGAAAGTTCAGTCAAGACGCCGTCCGCCATGCTGCCCGATTGCTTTTCGATCCAATGGCTACTCGCGGTAGCCCGTCAGCTTGTAGGTGACCATCGCCGCCGCCACTTCATCGCCGGCCTCGTCGCGAACGGTCACGTCGCCGGTACACAACGTGCCGCCTCGCCGCCGCACCGTGGCGGTCGCCACCAAGCCGGTCGCCACGGCCAACTTGAGAAACTGCACGGTGAAGCCGACCGTGGCACCGCGGGCGTTGGCGCCCAAGCGCGGGCAAGACCAGAACGCGGCTGTGGCGGCGACATCGATCAGCGCGGAGATGGCGCCGCCGTGAACGCGCCCGACTCCCAACTTCCGGGTGTAGGGCAGTTCCACCACCGCCCTGTCCTGGCCGCTCTCGCGCAACCGAACACCAAGCAGCGCCGCGAAGTGCTCGCCGGTGATGCGCCGCGCGGCATCCCGTGGCCCCGCCGCCAGCGGTGCGGTCGGCGACGCGGCAGATCCCGCGCCCCTAGCGCATCGAGGATTCGGCGAAGGCACAACGTGTTGTATCACCTACCGCCGTGGGAATGCAAACGGCGGCGGGTGGGCGCGCGAGCGCGGCACCACCCCTCCCCAATCAAACCGTGTCCTTGGAATCCAAGAGATGCAGCAATTTGTCGCGCAACTCGATGGCACACACATCAAGCACTTGCTTTAGCTTGATGCCCTGTTCATAGGCGCATTCCTTGAACGACTGGTCCTGCTCGGTTGTCGGCTCGTACTCATCCCGCATGTAATCGATGCAGAACTCTTGTACTTCATATGCGTTCTTGCCCTTCATCTCATCGATCAATCCGGGTGCCATTTACTCCGCCAACGCGGCAGCACTTACGCATTGGGACACTTCCTCACCCAAATCTGTAAGCCGCAAAGGACTGGTGCCAGCAAGAACATGTGGCGTTGCGGCAATGAGTTTCTTGATGTCCGCACGTATCTCAGCCAGAGCTTTCTTGGTGTCCTCTTTGAACTCCTCCATCCCTCTCGCCCATTGCTCGTATTTGCCGAACCACCTAGCCATCCAAATCCCAAGACTCATCACGGCAAGGATCAGGATAGCTAGACGGGTCCATTCCCCCCATTCGATCGCCATCAGTGAGACTCTTTACTTATAGGCCCGACATGCTCGCACAACGTAATGCCCGTTGCTGACGTCTCGCCCGCTGACCGTCTTCCATGCCGGCCGTCAAGTTGGCGGCGACTATAGCACCCTCGGCAACGACTTGCCAAGTATTTGATTTCAATGAGTTATTAACAGGTTATCCATAGACACCACATCTCGTTTCGGTGGCCCCGCAGCAACCGCGCTAGCCGTCCACTTCGGCGTCTGGCCGGCCCGCCGCAAGGGCGTTCATCCACGCTAGGCAGAGGTCGCGGGAGCGGTAGCGGCCCCACGCGGCCTTGCTCGTGCCGTTCGACGATGGGGAAGGTGGAGTAGATGTAGTGGACGTCGTGGCGGTTGGCAACGTCGTAGAGGAAGAAGAACACCGCGTCCAGCTTGGCGCGCAAGCGCAAGCGGCGGTCAGCGCCGGGCGATGCGGGTTGGCCAGATTCGCGGTCACGTCGGCGGCGCGTTGATCGAACGGCCAGCGCTTCAACGTGCCGCGTGGGATTGCGGCGACATCGATCAGCGCGGAGATGGCGCCGCCGTGAACGCGCCCGACTCCCAGGCGCCGCGGGGCAGCAGTGCCGGCGGCTCAGGAGAACTATCCCGACGTTACCGACGAGGACATCGAAGCTGTTCTTGCGGAGACCAGTACGCGGCTGATCGGGTCGCGGTACTTGCGGTTGAGATCGGGGTTGTGGTGGGTGGCGGCGACGGCCGCCATGTGGAGCAGGCGGCGCGCGCGACCGCCTGGATTAAGCGCTTGTCTTTGCCACTGGCCAGACTCGTGCGCCACCGGCGCGAGGCCCGCCAGACCGGCCGCCGTGGCCTTCCCCACGCCCGGAATGGCGGCCAGCGTCTCGGCGCGGCGCGACAGCCCTTCGTCGCCCGCCAGCGTGCGCGCGATTTCCGCGTCGCCGGGCGATGCGGTTCGCGGTCGCGTCGGCGGCGCAAGTGATCGAAAAGCCAGCGCTTCAAGGTGCCGCGTGGGGTTGGCGGCGACATAGAACAGCGCGGAGATGGTGCGGCCGTGAACGCGCCCGACTGCCAACTTCCGGTTGTAGGGCAGTTCCACCACCGTCCGGTCTTGGCGCTTTCGCGCAACCGAACGCCAAGCTTGCGTCGCGAAGTGTTCGCCGGTGATGCGGGTTACGCAAACTCCCTAAGCGGCTTCTCCGGAAGACGGAGCGCGTTGTGGTGCATCCCGGCAGCACCAAGCCACCCCAATCAAAAGGGAACTTGACGATCCTCAAGATGGCAGTTCGTCGAGCAGAATTTGGAGCCGTTGAGCAACTAGCTTGCGGTAGTCGTCTCGCCCCCGCTGGTAGGCGCAATACGGACATTTGTGGCGCCCTTCGCCCGACTGGTTGGAGCGAAGCTCACGCATGATGGGTTCGTAGGGTTCACGGTCGATGGCCGCGCCGTGCCCGTGGTGTTGTTCGCAGTCCACTCTTAGAGTCTCCCTTGTGCCTGTAGGCGGCTAATCTCGCTTTGGTTGCACACGTCCACCAAGTTGCGCTTGCCGCGTTGCGCCAGTAACCATTGACGCGCACCTTCGCTGTAGCCGCCACCATCAAGCACGACGATGGTCTTGAACGGTCCTTGCACTCTACCTCACACGGGAACCTTTCGTCCACACTTCTTGGCGACGCCTCAGGGCGATTGCATTAGGACATAAAATGTCGTTTCGGGGCCCGAACGTACGCCTAACGGTGGCAAGCGACCCTCAAAACCGTCTTGTCAGACCCCATTTCGGGCGTTTTGGAAGGTGAAATCGGCCCCGGCCGGGGCTGCTTGGCCGCATAACCCACCAAAGATTCCCAAATGCAATCGCCCTGGCGACGCCTGCACTTGCACTGGAACACTGGGCAGCCGGTCCAGCGTTGTGGATGGCAGAGGATGAAATCGACTGTGCGCCGCTTGCCGTAGATGTTAGTTCCGACGATGACTTGTTCAGAGAAGATGCTCTGCCGCAGACACCGCGCCGCGAAGGACCGGTGCGCTGATACGCGCCCGTATTCCTCGTCAAGCATCCGGCAACGTAGTCCTCGAGCGTTCTCCCACGCTTGTTGGCCCACGCCGGCCGCGCCCTTCTAGCCATTTGTGATGATCAACTCCGCCACTGCCCCGCGAGCGTCGCCTTTCGAGTTGATGCTTCGCGGTGCTTTGGCGTTGTGTATGGCGTAATCGTCCGCGTACAGTTTTCGCATGGCGTCGGTATCCGCGTTGCATAGCACGATGGTCGCGCCCATAGCTTTCCATCGGTTCCCTGCGTCGCGCAACCTGGTCTGCGAGTCGCCCTTGAAGCCGTCCGCCTGATAGCCGCTGAAACAACCGTCGTAGGGCGGGTCGCAATAGATGAAATCGCCCTCGCCGGGAGACACCGCGCGGTCGAAGTCGCCCAACCGGATGGTCGCCTTGGCTAGTGTCTTGCTCGCTTGGCGCAAGCGATCCGCATTGCAGATGTCGGGGTTGGGGTAGCTGCCCTCCGGCACATTAAACTGGCCGCTTTTGTTAACGCGGTAGAGGCCATTGAAGCACGTTTTGTTGAGGTAGATGAACCGCGCCGCTACTTCCAGCGGGTCGGTTGGTTCGGACGCCCTCACACGCTGGTAGTACGTCTTGCCATCCGCGTATGTCTTGCCCCTTCGCTCGCGGTGCTTGCGTTCGTGCTCTTGCAGACGATCGATCAACTTCTCGACTTTCGCCTTGACCATTTGATAGGTTGTGGTCAAGTCCTCGTTCGTGTCCGACAAATACGCCCTCTTGATGCGATTGGCGAACGTGAAGAACACGGCACCTCCGCCGACGAAAGGCTCCCAATAGGTGTCTATCTCGTCGGGGAAGTGCGGCGCAAGCGACGGGATGAGCGACCGCTTGCCGCCCGCCCACTTTACGAACGGAAGCGCTACGGCGCGTTCTAGGTGAGGCCGTTCGGCGTGTTTGAGGACTCTATCGAAATTTACGACCTTCGCGGTGGACCTCATGCTTTCGCTCCCACTAGTGTCTTGTAGGGCATTGTAAAGACAATCCTTGTCGAACGATGCGCTCTACGCGGTTGCTTTGCCACTCCCTGTCGTGGTTCGCTCGGAAGGCGCAGGCGCCAACGTAGCGAACCAGTGCTTGGGCGACCAGAAGTGGTGAACCCCGACGCACTCGTCGGTAGTTCTTCAACGTGAGGCGGTCCACAGCAGCTCCTCTCGTCGTCCTCGCGAACCCGACATGGCCCAATTGTAGGTGAAGCGGCCCAGCCAGCCTCGTGCGCCCAAGCACCCCGTAAACACCGGCTTGCTAAGCTCTATCCACAGATCAGCCGGCAAGCGGAGCTCCCATGGCGATCCTCCCAACCCCCGTTCCGCCCCGCCCGGAGCGGCGGAGTTTCTGGACGTGGGGCTACGTCTCGGACGAGCCGAGCGACGCGGAGCGCGAAGCGGCGGCCAAGCGGCTGGCGGATCGGCTCGGCGAGGAAGTGCGGCCGCCGCCGGTGCCGAAGATCGGCGATATCGCACTACGGCAAGCGCGGCTGCGGGTCCCGACCGCGCTCCAAGACTGGGTGTCCGCCACCGACGAGGAGCGCGTCACGCACACCTACGGCGGCCACGCGCTGGAGCTGCTGCGCGGCTTGCGCGGCGAGTTTCCCAACCCGCCGGACGCCGTGGCGCATCCGCGCGACGACGCCGAGCTGGAAGCCACGCTCGCGTGGTGCGACCGCAACGGCTTCGCCGCCATCCCGTACGGCGGTGGCACGTCCGTGGTGTGGGGGGTGAATCCGCCGGAACACGCCAACGCCGCGGTGACGATCGATCTGGATCGCATGAACGCCGTGTTGGAAGTGGACGACGTCTCCCGGGCCGCGCGAGTGCAAGCGGGCATTCTCGGCCCGGATTTGGAAGCCGCGCTGCGGCCCCTCGGCCTCACGCTGCGCCATTTTCCCCAGAGCTTTCCGTGGTCCACGGTGGGCGGCTGGGTGGCGACCCGCTCCGGCGGGCATTACGCGACGAACCACACCCACATCGACGACTTCGTTGAATCCACGCGGATGCTCACGCCGAGAGGCTGGTTCGAGTCCCGCCGCTTGCCGGGCAGTGGCGCCGGGCCGAGCCCGGATCGGCTGGTGCTTGGTTCCGAGGGCACATTGGGCGTGATAACGGAGTGCTGGCTGCGGTTGCAGAAGCGTCCGGTGCATCGCGCCACCGCCGGCGTCCGGTTCGCGTCTTGGCGAAGCGGCTGCGAGGCCGTGCGCGCCATCGCGCAAGCCAAGCTGTGGCCGGCCAATTTGCGCATCCTCGATCCCGCGGAAGCGGCCTTCTCGGCCGGCATGGACGGTGCCCACGCGCTGCTCATCATCGGCTTCGAATCGGCCGATGTGCCGCAAGGCGAGAACATCCGCGCCGCGTTGGCGCTGGCGCGCGGCCACGGCGGTCTAGTGGAGGATGGCGACGTGCTGATCGACGACGGCGGCGGCGCGCCCACGGGCCGCGGCGGCGCGGTGGGCGCCTGGCGCAACGCCTTCATCGGCGTGAACGCCGGCCTCACCGCCGGGCTTGGCCTCTTGTCCGACACCTTCGAAACCGCCGTGACTTGGGATCGCTGGCCGGAATTCGACGCTGAGGTGCGCGCCAGGGTGGGCGACGCCTTGCGCCGGACGCTGGGCGACAGCGCCCGCCTGTCCTGCCGCTTCACCCACGTCTACCCGGATGGCCCGGCCCCGTACTACAGCTGGAGCGGCGTGGTGCCCCGGGGCGGCGAAGCGGAACGCTGGCAAGTTATCAAGGACGCCGCCACCGCCGCCGTGGTGGGCGCAGGCGGCACCGTGACGCATCACCACGCGGTGGGCAGAATGCACCGCGACGGCTGGGCCAAGCAGCGTCCCGCGCTATTCGCGGATATGTGGCGCGGAGCGAAAAAGGCCGTGGATCCGGGCGGCGTGATGAACCCGGGCGTGCTCTTGGAGGATTGAACGGCCTGCCCGGCCGGGCGCTTGAACGCGGAAGCCACTGCCCGCCAAGTGCTTCTCGTATGGGGATTTTGAGGCGCAACCCCTTGTTTCTACAAGCTATAGTATCCCTAGCTTGGTGACCGCCAAGCCGTTGACCGTTGCGCCGCTTGAAGCCAACGCCAGCCACTCGGTTAGCTTGAGATTCGCACTCGTGTGTTACAGTTGTCTGTCGGGCTTTGCTTGCGTCTTGAGCGAGGCCGTTGTTGTCAGCCCGGTACGGGTAAGGAGAGTGAGCCGTGAAGTCGGAATTGAAACGCGGGCCGCTTGGCGGCCGCCCCTTCTACTACGCATGGTCGCTGGTCGCCTTGGTCTGCATGCTTCCCGCCAATGCCCAAGAAGCCGCCGAGGAGGAGGAAGACTCGGTGGAGCTGCGCCCGGTGGTGGTTACCGGCAGCCGCCTCAACAGGCCCGGCACCGAGCTTTCCGGCAACCTGATCGTGCTCGACGAGGACGCCATTCGCGCCACCGGCGAGGTGACGTTGGCCGGCGTCTTGCGTCAACTGCCGCAGAACATCAACGGCACGAACGAGGTGATCGGCTCGCGCTTGAACGGCGCCACCAACTTCAGTGGCGCATCCACGGTGAACCTGCGCGGCCTCGGCAGCGATTCCACGCTGATTCTGGTGGACGGTCGGCGCATTGGCTACAGCGGCATCCTCGGTGGCGTGACGGACATCTCCAACATTCCCCTCAGCATGGTGGAGCGCATCGAGATCCTGCTCGACGGCTCCTCGGCGGTGTACGGGTCTGAAGCCGTGGGCGGGGTGGTGAACATCATCACCAAGAAGGACTACCAAGGCGTGGACGTGACGCTGAACTACGCGCGTCCCCACAAGAGCGGCTACCACGAGAGCACCGCCGGCGTGGCCGCCGGTTGGGCTTGGAACGGCGGACGCGGCGTCGTCGGCTACGAGTTCTTCAACGATTCCGGGCTCGATTCGTCCGGCCGCGAATCCATCCTCAACTACTCTCGCGACGGCATCAACAACCAGAAGAACGGCCAACCCGGGCCGCAGATGCGCATCTACACCTGGTTCTTCGACGATTCCTGCGATGCGGACAAGGCGGTGGTCTACCGCTCGAACGGCCGCGTCATCACCCGCGCCGAATTCGCGGCGCTCAGCGCCGATCAGCAGGCCGCCGCCGAATGCCATGCGGACATCACGCTGCCGCTCGGTTTCATGGCGGGTGACGATTTGAACGGCATCGAGATCTTCGGCCCGCCGAATTGGGGCGAGGCGACGGAGAGAGGCTTCAGCCTGCGTCCCGAGCAGGTGCGACACTCGTTCAGCATCGGCGGCGACCACGCGCTGACGGACAAGATCAAAGTGCTCGGCAATCTGCGCTATAACGTCAAGGACACCACTTCCAACGGCGGCTTGAACAGCGTCTCCGGAACGCTGCACGCCAGAAGCCCGTTCAATCCCTTCGGGCGGGCGGTGACAGTGAATGGCCACATGATGAACGCCCAACCACGCTTTTTCGATTCCAGGCAGAATCAGGTGTTCGTGCGCCTTGGGTTGGAAGGCCAACTGGGCACTTGGGAATGGCAGGCCGAGTTCAACCGTTCGCAATCCGACGTGGAAGCGCAGCGCATGAACGCCTTCGATGGGGACACGGTGCGCCTTGGCCTCAACTCGGACGGCGTGACCGAGGCGGTGATCGCGCGGATTAGCGGCGGCACCGCGGAAACGTGCGAAGCCGAGCGCGTGGCGCGCGGGGGAACGCGCGCATCGTTTTCCAGCTTCTTCGGTGGCAACTGCACCATCTACGGTGCGCCGCCGGATCCCATCAACCCGTTCGGCGACCTTTCGCAATATGTGGCGGCAGGCCTGAACACCGCGTCCACCAACGCGCAAACGCAGTTCGAAGCGCTGGCGCGTGGCGAGCTTTGGGACATGCCGGGCGGCCCGATGGCGCTGGTGTTCGGTTACGACTACGTTAACGACGAGCTGGACACCATGTCGGAGTTCCACGCCACCGGTGGTTTCTGCAGCGCGGTTTCCTGCCCGCGGGCAACGCCGGCGGGCGCGGCCGCTTTCGACACCCAAGTGGGGCGCGACAACCACGCGTTCTTCCTTGAAGGGGTCGTGCCTATCGTCGGCCGCGACAACGCAAGGCAGGGGGTTCAGCGCGTGACCCTCACCTTTTCAGCGCGCCGCGACAGCTACTCGAATGTGGAAGTGAAGTACCGCGAATCCGCATCAGGCGACGCCGGCACCGCGAATCCCGCGGAGCCAGGCAGCGCTGTCACCTACGGTTTGGGCTTGGTCTACCAGGCCAGCGATTCCGTGCGGGTGAAAACCCAGTTGCAGACTTCGTTCAAAGCGCCGCAACTGCGCCAACTCATCGCCCGCACACAACAGCGGGTGCCGTCGGCGCGGTTCCAAGGGCTCTACTTCACGGGGCCGGATTCCCAAGGCCGCACGCAAACACACGACAACGTGCTCAACAACCGGGGCGGCAACGACGAGCTTGATCCCCAAACGGCCCAGACCGTCAACTTGGGTGTGGAGTTCACGCCGGAGTTCCTTCCCGGCGTGCGGCTCAAAGCCACTTGGAGCGACACGGACATTGAGGACCAAATCAGCTTCTTCACCTCGGTAACCGGCATAGACCCGAACAACCTGCCTAGCAACGTCATCTACATTCCGGAGGAGGATCTGTACATCCGCGACGAGCGTTGGATCAACGTCGCCAAGGTGGACCGCACCGGCATGGACTACGAGCTCGGCTACCAAACCGACATCGGCGAGAACGAACTCTCGATCACCGTGCGTCATTCGCGCACCAGCCGCTTCGACGTGCAGCCGGATCCCACGAACCCGGAGGTGCAGACCCTCATTACCACTCGCGACGATCACAACAACGATCTGCGGGCCACGCTGCCACCCGTGCCCAAGCACTCGACCAACACGCAGATCCAGTGGGCACGCAGCGGCATCTCCGCGGCGCTCGATGTGCAAAGTTCGGCGCGGACGGGCAGGATCGGCCCGGCGGGAGCAGATTCCAAGGGCACCGAGTTCATTACGGATCCGGCGACATTGTTGGATTTGGTGCTCGACTACGACTTCGGCCAAGGCCCGCTGGCCGACGCCGGCTGGGCCCGCAACCTCCGCGCCACCCTCACGATCAACAACCTGACCAACAAGTTCGCCAACAACTACCAACTGAACTTGGATACGGGCGAGCAGCGCGACTACCAGTTCAACCCCACCTACGAGTGGACCCAGGGGCGCGCTTACAGGTTGGCGTTGCGAAAGTCGTTCTAAAGGACAAACTGCGCACGATAAAGGACGTGCGTTGATTGCAAACGCACGTCCAAAGAGGAGCAACCTAGCCGGTTGGCCGATGTAGGCGGCCGGTTGGGTTTCTCTCGCCCCGTGAGCATGACGGCGGCTCTCGTGGGGTGATGGTGGTGATGGTGAAGGTTCTCTACTCGTCGCATTGGCCACACTGGTTGCGGTGGCTCATTCCTTTGCAGTTCTTCGTGTTGGCAGGCACGGCGTTCGCGGAACCGGGCGCTTCGGCCCCGGGCGGCCCTGTCGACGCGCCATCGCCAGTCGAGTTGTGGATGTGGAGGCAACTCGAACGCATGCAAGAACACCCCCTTACTTTCGAGCGCCACACCAACCCGGAGATGAACGACATCGTTTTCCGGGGCATTCACAGCGGCGATGACGAGGTGGTTCGGCGCACGGTGGAGGATGTCGCCTTCGAGGCTCTGATGGTCGGGCACCGGCGGTCGGGCATCGAGCACGCCGTCGGTGCCGAGCGGGTGGCCGCACTCCGCGAAGGCCTGCACCAAACGCGCAGCTTCGGCAATGTGCCGGGACTGCGGGATTTCCTGCTCGACTACGTTCGCGAAGGCGTGTCGAAGGACGGCTGGGCTGCCGTCGATCCAGCCTTGGTCGGGGAGCGGCCTGTTTGGGCTTCTGTACTTGGTGCGCTTTTGACGTACTTCCCCGGTGATCCCGCAGTGGAGGAATTGCTGCTCGAGTACTACAACGCGTTGCAGAGCTTGCGGCCGGACCTGGCGGGCCACGCCTTGCACTTGCTGAATGTCGGCCAGTTCGCGAGCGCGGAACTGCTAGCGACGCGCATTGAAGCGCTAGAGCACCCGGCGGCGAGCGTTGCGGGTGCCGCCGCCACAGGGCTTGGGCTCACTCGCACGGACGAAGGCTTGGCGGCCTTGGGCGCAGGTCTTGGCCGCCGTGACGAGGCGCTTGGAGAAATCGTGTACGCCACGTTGGCCTACGGCGCCCGGGCTGGGCCGTATTTGCCGACGTTGCGGGAACTGCGGCGCAGGGAGAAGGAACTCGCGCCGTTTCTGGAGCCCTTGCCCATCTACCCAAGAGGCCTTTTCCACTCGATGGACCGGGTGGAAGTCCTGTCCAACCGCGCAACGTACCTGGAGCCAGAATCTCTGGCCCGGTTGCTTGAGTTGGCGGAAGGCGGCCCGTTCGAGTCCGCCGCCGTCCAGCAGACGGTCGAGGAAGTCGCCGCCAACATGGGCGTGATCGCCGCTTGGCGATCGCAACAGCTTGAAGTTAGCGAATAGCTCGGCGCCATGCACCAAGACCGCGTAGGCGAAGAAATTCGGCAGCCCTGCCGGGTGCCGGCCAATGATATGAGGAAGTCCACGATGCGTTGGCCACACTGGTTGCGGTGGCTCATTCCGTTGCAGTTTCTGGTGTTGGCAGGAACGGCGTCGGCGCAACCGGATGTTTCAGCCCCAAGCGGACAGGATGGTGCGCTACCACCAGTCGAGTTGTTCAGGAAATTCCAACGCATGCTAGAACACCCCCTCACTTTCGAGCGCCACACCAACCCGGAGATGAACGAGATTGTCTTCCGGGGCATTCACAGCGGCGATGACGAGGTGGTTCGGCGCACGGTGGAGGACGTTGCCTTCGAGGCGATGATGGTCGGGCGCCGGCGGGCGGAAATCGAGCAAGCAAACAGTCGCGAGCAGGTGGCGGCACTCCGCGAAGGCCTGCACCAAACGCGCAGCTTCGGCACTGTGCCGGGACTGCGGGATTTCCTGCTCGACTACGTTCGCGAAGGCGTGTCGAAGGACGGCTGGGCTGCGGCCGATCCAGCCTTGGTGCTCGGGGAGTGGCCTTTTTTGGCTTCTGTCCTTTTTGCGCTTTTGACGTATTCCCCCGGTGATCCGGCAGTCGAGGAATTGCTGCTCGAGTACTACAACGCGGTGCAGAGCTTGCGGCCGGACCTGGCGGGCCACGCCTTGCACTTGCTGAACATCGGCCGGTTCGCGAGCGCGGAACTGCTAGCGACGCGCATTGAAGCGCTAGAGCACCCGGCGGCGAGCGTTGCGGGTGCCGCCGCCGAAGGGCTTGGGCTCACTCACGCGGATGAAGGCTTGGCGGCCCTGGGCGCAGGCCTTGGCCGCCGTGACGAGGCGCTTGGAGAAATCGTGTACGCCACGTTGGCCTACGGCGCCCGGGCTGGGCCGTATTTGCCGACGTTGCGGGAACTGCGGCGCAGGGAGAAGGAACTCGCGCCGTTTCTGGAACCCTTGCCCATCTACCCAAGAGGCCTTTTCCACTCGATGGACCGGGTGGAAGTCCTGTCCAACCGCGCAGCGTACCTGGAGCCAGAATCTCTGGAACGCACGTTCCTTCTGGAACAGATCATCCCCAACCAGGCGCGACACGATGACGAGGATGTGAACGACTTCGTGTTCGAGGGCATCCTCAGCGGCGATGCCGAAGCCATCGCGCACACGGTGCGGGCGATCGGCGTTGCGACGGTTGCGGGCGGCCTTCGCGACTGGCTCTCCGCGCACGCCGGCGAAGAGGTGGCGCGCCCAAATGCGTTGGACGAGCAGACGCGGAGCTTCCACAAAGTGCTCGGTCTGCGGGACTTTCTGTTGGCGTATGTTCGCCGCGGTTTGGCGGAGGAAGGCGTGGCGGCGTTCGCGACCGAAACGCCTCCCGCTTGGACTTTCGGCTTCCACACCTTGGCGGTGCTGTTCTCGGGCGACGTCGAGGTGCGCCGCGCGCTGCGGGATCTGCACGCCGAACTGGAGCGGACGAAGCGCAGCGTCAACGGGCCGTTGCGAATGCTGAACGCCGGCCGGTTTTACGGCGCGGATGTGGACGCCTTGCGCAAGGCCGCCGTGAATGGCGCCGATCCGCTGGCCGCGCAAGCCGGGGCAGAGGGCCTCGCGATGACGCTCACCGACGACGGCCTCGGGGCTTTGGTCGGCGCCCTCGGCAGGACGGACGCCGCTTTGGCCGGCATCGTGGACGCGATAGGCAGGTTCGGCGTCCGCGCCTTGCCGCACAACGCCCGGTTGCTTGAGTTGGCGGAAGGCGGCCCGTTCGAGTCCGCCGCCGTCCAGCAGACGGTCGAGGAAGTCGCCGCCAACATGGGCGTGATCGCCGCTTGGCGATCGCAACAGCTTGAAGCTAGCGAATAGCTCGGCGCCATGCACCAAGACCGCGTAGGCGAAAAACTCGGCAGCCCTGCCGGGCGCCGGCCAATGCGGCCGCCTGACCCACACCGCCCGGCTCGCGCGAAATTGCTCCGCCCACGGCCTGACTCAGTTTCACCCATTCCTTCGAGGGTACTCCGTATGTTCACCCACACCCAGCCGCCGGCAACCAAGCCGGCTTGCCTGAAACCCGCGGCGCGGGTCGCCCGGCCAACGCGGCGCTCGCCGATCGTTTGGCTGGCGCTGGCCGGACTGTCGTTGGCGGCCTGCGAGGCCGTCCAAGACGCCGAGCCCACCCGCACCTACGTCATCAGCGGCGATGTCAGCGATGTCGTGTCCACCGGCGAGGCGGTGCTGAGCCGTTCCACCCGGATCCTCGGCAACACGGAGGACTTCGCGTCCGTGCCCATCGTGGACGGGCGTTTCCGGTTCGAAGGCATCGTGTCGCCGTGGCCGACCGCCGGCGCACCGGAGGGCGAAGAGGCAAGCGACAACGCCGGCGAACACGCCCTCGGCCTGGTGTTTCTCGTCGTCTTGGACGCCGAGGGCACACGCAAGGGCCAGGCCCGGTTCATTCTGGAACCCGGCGAGACACGGGTGGAGAACGGCGGCCCGGCCATCGGTTTGCTGGCCCACGGCGGCGCGTTCAACAACAAGGTGATCGCCAGTTGGCGGGATGACGACGCCTACCAGACGGTGCTCGGGGACTATTCCGCGGCCATGGCGGCGCGGGGCGAACTGGCCGAGGACGACGAGGGGATGGAAGCCCTCAAGGCGGAGTCCGTTCGCTTGTACCAAGAGCATCACCGCCTGCGCCGCGAGGCGTTGCGGGCCATCGTCACCGCCGAAGGCGATCCGCTAGCCAGCGTGTTCGCCATCGAGCTGGGCGGCATGGGTCGCGAGGAGGCGTTGGCGCGGCTGGACGAGCTGGAACCGCTCATCGGCGATTTCGAGCCCCTGCTGGCGCTGCGTTCCCGCTTGGAGACCGGCGTGCGGCTGCGCAACACGGCGAAGGTTGTGCAAGCGGGCGCGCCGGCGCCCGATTTCTCCGCCCCGGCGTTGAACGGCGAAAGCCACGCGTTCTCGGACGCCATCGCCAACAGCCGTTATGTGCTGTTGGAGTTCTGGGCTTCGTGGTGCGGGCCTTGCCGTGCGGAGTACCCGCACCTCAAGGAAGCCTACGAGCGCTACCACGAAGACGGCTTCGAGGTGTTCGCGTTTTCGCTGGACGAGGACAAAGACGACTGGGCCGTGGCCTCGGAAGAAGACGGCATCCCGTGGATCAACACCGGCGACCTCTCCGCGTACGACAGCCCCGTGACGGGCCTCTACGGCGTGTTGGCGATTCCAATGAGCTATCTCGTTGACGGCGACGGCGTGATCGTGGCGAAAAACCTGCGTGGCGACGACTTGCACGCCAAGCTGGCGGAGCTTTTCGAAACCTAGAGAACCCGGCCGGGCGCGCGCGGCGGGGGCGGAACAAGCCGCGCCGCCTGCGCGACCTCCGCTTGGCGCCCGCGCAGGTGGCCCTACGGCTTGGCCAACACCAAGGTCTGCCCGGTTGGCACGTTGCGCCGCGTGGTGGTGGAACCGTCGGGCCACTCCACCTCGAGCACGTCCACTTCGGTCTCGGCACCCAAGCCGAACACGCGCAGCGCCGGGTTTTGGGACGTGTAGTTGCTGCCGAGGATGATCTCGCGCATTTGCGTGGTGTCGCCCACGGTGGCCCGGATGCGCGCGCCGGCGGCCTCCGTGTTCGGCGCTTCGCCGGTCAGGCGCACCCGCAGATACTGGTTGCCGTCACCTTCGTTGCGCCACAGCGTGGCGGCGTTCTGCGCGTTGCGGTGCAGCTGCAGGATGTCGACGTCGCCGTCGTTGTCGAAGTCCGCGCACACGGCGCCGTAGCCCTGCTCGGTGTCCGCCAGCCCCACGACGTCCGCTTCGTCGGTGAAGGTGCCGTTCGCCCCTTGTAGAAACAACCGGCTGGTGTCGGTATCGAAATCGCTGGGCGGAAACGGCTCGATCCAGCCGTTGGTGTGGTAGATGTCCAAGTCGCCGTCGTTGTCGAAATCCTCGAAACAGGCCGCCCAGCCCCAGCCGCCGTCGTGGACTTCGGCGGCTTCCGTCACGTCCAACAGCAGGCCGTCCGTGTTCTCGTACAGGCGGTTTCCCAACGTGTAGCGCTGCTCGCCGTTCTGGTCCGGAACGCTCCAGATGGAGGTGACGAACCAATCCAAATCGCCGTCGTCGTCGAAATCTCCAAGGGCGGATCCCATGCCGTTGCGGTCTTTGATCTGCATGGGATCGGTGGCGTTGCGGAAGGTGCCATCGCCGTTGTTGCGGAAGTAGCGCGACGTTCTGAAATCCGCCGCCACCACCAAGTCCGGATACCGGTCGGCGTCCATGCGGGCGAAGTTCGGCGAGAAAGTGAAGTCGTGGTCGAAGCGCGGATCCCCGGTCGCCGCTTGGGGATCGGGATCGATGATGTCCAGGGCGATTCCGGCGGCCAAGCTCACGTCCGTGAACCGGATCACGCCGTCGGCGGTGTCGTTGCGCCACAGATGCTCGGTGTTCACCTCGGCGCCGGCCTCCCGGGGCGTGCCCCAGTGGGTGAGGAACAGATCCACGTCGCCATCGAGGTCATAGTCGCCGAACGCCGCGGAGATCGTGTAAGCCGCGCCGATCTCGTCCAAGCCCGAATCCGCCGTCACATCCACGAAGGTGCCGTTGCCTTGATTGCGGAACAGCTTGGTCGGGTCCCCTTCCAAGCCGCCGACCACGAGGTCCAGATCGCCATCGCCGTCCATGTCCGCGAACGCCGGGCCGCTGTGCCGATAGTTGGCCAAGGCGGATTTGGTGTTCGCCACGCCGGCGAATTGGCCCACTTCCTCGAAGCGGTTGCGGCCGAGATTGCGGTAGAGCAGATTTGGCCCCATGTCGCCCCGCACCACGAACACGTCCACCAAGCCGTCGCCATCGTAGTCGCCGGCAGCCGCGCCGCCGCCGAAGGTTTCCGGCTCCGAGCCTAGCGTTGGCGCCAGGTATCCGTAGCGGAAGTCGATGCCCGAATTCGCCGTGACGTCGGTGAAACGGAGCGTCACGGTCTCCGGCGGCGGTGGTGGTGGCGGAGGAGGAGGCGGTGGTGGGGGCGGAGAGACTGGCGGAGAGGAACCGCCGCCTCCGCCCCCGCCGCAGCCGCCGAGAGTCGCCGCCAGCGCCACGACAAGGATGATGGCCGGACGGCGTTGGCGCGGATTGGGACCGAGCATGGTGTCAAGCTCCCCTTTCACTTCATTGCGGGGTTGCGAGGACTTTCGTTCGATACGCCCAATCACGGCGGACGCCAGCTTGAGCCGCCGGCGCCCAAGCGTGTCCTCAAGTTCGCAGCTTAGCCCGGTAGAGCGTGTGCGCCAACCGTTGGCGCGGGAAATTCGCCGACGCCACATGCCTGGGGATGGGCGCTGGATCCGCCATGTTTCGGGCCACCGAAGATGGGGAGAGTGGGCAGCGCATGAATCCCCGCGCCGCCCTCGACCGTGGCATAGTCGCCACCAAATGCGCCAGCCCCGGCTAGTGCGTACATGAGGACATCCATCTCCAACGAGCGGCAACGTTGTTCAACCACCTCGCCAAGCCATTGCTCTTGGACGACGAAGCCATGCAGAGCTTCATCCGAGAGGGATACATGACGCTGCAATCCGACTTGCCGCGGGACTACCACGCCCGCATGTTCGCCGCTCTCGACGAACTGGAGGAAGGCGGGCCGCGCGGCCACAACAATCTGCTGCCCTGCGTGCCGGAGCTGGCCCGGGTGTTGGAGGAGCCGAGAGTGCGCGGCGCCTTGACGTCCATTCTCGGCGCCAACTGCTACCTGCACTTCCACCGCCACGACCACTTCACCTTCCCCGGCGACGCGCAACCGCTGCACAAGGACAGCGACAACCATTCGCACCTCGCGGTGGACGGCCTGCGCCGCATGCACCGCACCCGCTTCGCCATGTTGTTGTACTACCCGCAGGACACGCCGCTGGAAAAAGGGCCAACCGGCGTCGTGCCGCGCAGCCATTACCTGCCGCGGCGCGCCTTGGAGGCGGCGCGCAAAGGAATGCACGCGGCGAGTGGGCGCTACCGGGAAGAGATCGAGCGCGAGCTCGGCACCAAGTTCCACTACAGCAAGGAGGCGCAAGCGCTGTTGCGCGAGCGCATGGGGCGGTTTCGCGCCCACAACCCGGCGATGTTCGAGGAACTTGCCCGGCTGGACGAACCGTGGGAGTCCGCGAAGATCCCGCTCACGGGCGAAGCCGGCACCGTCGCGATCGTCCACTTCGACATCGTGCACGGGCGCTACAGCGCCAACACCACGGAGGAGCGCCGGCATATGGTGAAGTTCCTGTTCGCGCGCCATCGCGATCCGGTTGCCCCGTCCTGGCGCCACGGCGACACGGCGTGGCCAGCGGAAGACGACCCGATGGTTCCGGTGTGGCAATCGCAATGGAACTGGCACCGCGGCCGGCGAGCCGCACGGCCCGCCGGCCAGACCGGCCCTGCCGCCAAGAGCTTGGCGAGCGAGGACGAAGCCACAGCAATGGCCGCGGCCTACGCCTTGGCTGGCGAGGGCCTAGACGAATTGCTCGCGGCTTTTCTTTCCGACGACGTCGGCAAGCGCACGGTTGCCGCCTACGGCCTGATCGAAGCCGGCGCCGCGGCGACGCCCCGCTTGGCGCGGTTGCTCGAAGGTGCGGACGCGGAGCTTGCGGTGCGCATCCTCGACGTGCTCGGCGACATTGGCCCGCCGGCGTCCAGCGCCCTGCCCCAACTGTTGGACGCCTTGCGCCACGCCGACGCCAACGTTCGCCGCTACGCCGTTGAAGCCGTCGGCACAGTCGCCCAAGGCACGCCATTCCACCACGCGCTATTGGCGCAGCCACTTGCCGACGAGGACTCCCACGTGCGCCGCAACGCGGCGCTGGCCATCGCCCGCTTGAGTCCCGACATAGAGGACGACGTTGAACTGGTGCCGCTCTTGGCGGACAACCTGCTGCATTGGCACCACCATGTGCGCGGCTGGGCCATTGAAGCGTTGCAACGGCTGCGATCCGAGCGCGCGCAGACGACTGCGATGCGCTACCTCTCGACAACCCGCTGGGATCCCGCGCCGAAATCGGGCGACACGGCCCTCGGCGCGAAGTCGCCCCGCGTGGTGCGACCGGCACGGTAACGGCTCGTCGCTCCGAGCGACGCTAACCGTTACCGATCGATCTGATACCCGACCGGTCTCCGCAAGGACCGGTCGGAACACCTTGGAAGCGCTAGGAAACGCGCAATAAGCGCGCAAAAGAAAGGGGCCCGTGGTACGCCCCTTTCTTGCGTTGGTGCGGGTTCCGCCGGTTAGTCGGAAAGCGCGGGTCTGTCCTTACTGCGCCGGTTTAGCACCCGCACAACAAGGTAGGGTGTCGCAGCAAGGACGGAACCTGCCATCAATGCGAACATCATCCCGTACGAAATAACGCCCGCTTCAGCCCCAGGGTGATTTCATGCTAGCGACCGTTGCGCTCGGGGGGACGCGCGGCGGCGGCGGGAGGCGGAGGCAAGCCGGCGACGGAAGCGCGGGCGACGGCTTTGTTCGGGTTCGGCGTCTTGCGCGGGCCGTCGGCGCGCTGTTCGGCCAAGCCGGGCGGCCGGCCGGGCACGGCGCCACGCCGCGCGGCGGCGGGTTGGGCGGATTGCGGGCGCCGAAGGCGCTCAGTCGGGATCGAGGATGGCGTCGAGGGCGTCGCGGCGCCGCATCATGAAGTGGAGGTTCGCCTCGGGCACGTGGCGGAAGCCGCGGTGGAAGACGACGGCGAGCGCGATGTTGTTGAGAGTGGCGTTGTTGGAGGGCCCGTGGCGGGCGCGGATGCGGCTGGCGTCCTCGCCGAGGGTGGCGTCGCGGCGGTGGTGGTTGCCGTTCTCGACCTGCCAGTGGCCGCGGTTCCAGGCCAGCAGGCGGTCGGGGCCGGCGCGCCCGGCGTCCACGGACGTGATGCCGTAGGCGGTCTCGGTGGAGGTGGCGCCGGTCTTGACGACGGTCCGCTCGCGGATCACGCGGAACGCCTGGCGGGCGTGCGCGAAGGAGGCGAGCGCGCCCGGCAGGAGGTCGCGCGCGGCGATGCTCCGCGTCTCGACGCGGCCGTGCCCCTTGGCCGGGCCGTCGGCGTGGCGGCGGACGGCCGGCGCGTCCCAGTCGATGGTCTCGAGCAGCGCGAAGGTCTCGGGACAGTTGGCCTTGACGTCGAACATGTAGTCTGCCCCGTGGATGTCGACGATGGCGCGCCCGGTGTCGGCGCAGGCGTGCAGGGCGTCGAGGGTGAGCACGCAGCCGCGCAGGTCGACGTCGTCGAGCAGCGCCCGCACCGCGGCCGTCTCGCCGCCCTCGTCGCGGCAGCAGCGGCTCGCCAGCGGGCGCCCGCCGTGCGTGACCAGCGTGGCGGTCTCGAAGCGGGCGCCGTCGGCGGCGTGGCGGTTGGCGCCGCGGATGCGCTTGCCGTCGGCGGCGAGGGCGGGCAGGTCGGACGACTCCGCGAAGCGCGGCGCCGCCCACTGGCGCAGCACGTCGGCCAGGGCGTCCGGGTCGGTGTCCGCGAGCACCCGGCAGAAGGTCGAGTCCGACGGCGCCGTCCAGCGCCCGTCGGCGTCGCGCCACGCCCCCAGAACGCGCAGTTCGCGCTGGTCGAGGCCGCGCGCGAACCGTTCCGTCGCCACCGGCCCGAGCTGCCCGGCGAGCCGGGCGAGGGCGCAGATCGACAGCACCGTCGCCAAGCCGTGCTTGCGCCCCTGGCCGCGCCGGCAGTCGGGCATCGCCGCGAACAGGTCGCGCAGCGAGGCCAGTTCCGTTCCCGCGTAGCGCACCGGCGTCGCCCGGCACGACCACTCCGCGCGGTCGACCGGATCCGCCAGCCGCGCCGCCGCGTCCCGCCGCAGCGGACGGACGAACATCACCTTCGGCGTCGAGTGCGGATCCGTGTACGCGCCGTTGTGCCGCGCGAAGCCCCGCGTGCTCCCCAGCCGCGTCCAGTTCGAGGCGTCGTAGCAGCCACCCCAGTACCGCAACGGATCCACGAACGTCTCCGCCAGCTCCAGCGCGTGGCCGTGCGCCGCCCGCCAGTCCGCGCTCAGCCGCCGCAGGCTCAGCCCCAGCGTCCGCGAAGCCAGGTTCCTCATCCCCAGCGCCTCGGGCAGAATCAGGAACCGCGTGTTGTTGCCGATCAGGTGCAACCGCCGGAATTGCACCGAGCGGTGCCAGCCCAGCCAGCGGTCCCGCGGCGCGCACTTGAAGGCGCCCGACTGCCAGCCCGCCAGCGCCAGCCAATGCCCCCGCCACACCGCCACGTGCCGCAGTCCGCGCCCCGCGAACTGCCGGAACCCCGGATAGTGGTGCGCCGCCATCAGCGCGTCCCACCGGCGCCGCTCGTCCGCCCGCGCCGGACGCACCTCCACCTCCCGCAACGACACTTCCGCCCTGTCGAACGCCGCCTCCATCGCCCCTTTATAGGGCAAACGCCGGCGAATAGCCAGCTCTTTCCTAACGACTTCCGCCGTCAACACCTTGGAGCTAGCGTGAAATAGCCCTGCTTCAGCCCCTTGCCACATTGCGCCGGCCCCAAGCACCATTCCCAACAAGGCCATGATTCGCCACTTCAACATGTCGCCAACCCCAAAAAGAAACCAATGCCGCCAGCCATCCACGCAATGAAACCGTAAACCTTGGACACCACTGGTTCAGGTGCCAAAATCGGCACCCATCCAGAGTGAAACCCAACGGTGCGGGCGTCACCAGGTCACGGCGACGCCTACAGCAGCCACACGGCGACTCTCGCGCCGGCATCTTCGTGTTCGCTTCGATCCTCCGGCCCGCCTCGTCGCTCCGCTGTGCGCCGGTCGAAGACCACGAGGTGGCCCTCCTTGGCGCGGCACCTCGCCATGTAGCCGAATGTCTGCTCCACTCCGCGTTCGATGGTGCCTTCCAGGCTCTTGCGGTCGGAATCGCGCAGCACCTTGCACTCGATCACGAAGCGTTCCCACAGGTCTGATGGCTGCTGCGGCTCTCGTGGCCACAGCACGAGCAGGTTGGTGGCGCCGCGTCCCAAGCCATACTCGCGTTCGATGCGCCCGCCAGCGTTCACCACGCGCTGCAGATACGCTTGGAGAATCAGCTGCGGCCCGGCTTCGCGGTAGTCGAAACGCGCCATCCAGTGCTGCGCATGCTCGCCGAAGAACACGCCAAACGCCGTGAGCAGTTTGTACATGTCCAAGCGGCCGGCAGCATCCACATACCAAGCCGTTTCCACCATCAACCGTTCCTGCGCCATCGCCGTGAGCTCGCGCGGCACCACCTCGGCGTAGATCGGGTTGGCCATGCGGATGCCCGGTCCCTGCGCGATCAGGCCCAAGTCCCGCACATAGTCCACATCCCGCCCGAAGCCGATGTCCAAGGCGTCGCAGCGCGGCTCCTCGGCGTCGCTGAGGAGCGGCTCGATCACCCGTCGCACCCTTTCTTCTTCCAGCTTGTGGGCTAGCTGATCCAAGTGTGTGCGCCGCGACAGGACGAGCTCTTCGCGCGCCGCGAAGATGTCGTCTTCCAGGACGGCGCGAGAACGATCGCGCCCGGCCTCGGTCTCGAAGCATGCCTCGGCGCACAGGGCGTTCACCAGCCACGGCTGGCCACGGGTCTGTTCCCACACCGCGTCCCGAGCCGCCGCTGAGAAGAGCTGGCCGGTGTCTTCGGTGTGCTGCGTCATCAGCGCTTGCGTCTCGCCTTCCGTGAAATCGCCTAGGCGCAGGGACTTGGCCGCGATGTTGAACGGGCTGCCACCGGCGACCACTTCGCCGGAACTCGAGCGGATGCGGTAATCCTGAATGTCCCGCACGCCGCACAGCACTATGCTCGCCGGAAAGCCCTCCGGCCGCTCTTCGTAGCCGGCGCGCAGTTGGCGCAGCACGGAGAGCAGGGTGTCGCCGACCAGCGAATCGACCTCGTCCACCAACAGAACCAGCGGCGTGGGATTCGCCATGCACCAGTGCATCAGCACGTCCCGCAGGGCGTCGTTGGGGTCCGAAGCCGCGAATATGTCCTGCCATGAGCGGCGCGGAAAGTCGTCGCCTAGGCGGAAAGCCCGCGCCGCCATCATGCTGAGGATGGCGCGGATGCCGGATGCGACGTCGTCGCGTGCCACTTGGGCCACTTCCACGTTGATGTGGACGCAGCGATAGCTTCCAACTTGGCCGCTGTTCAACAGATCCCGAAGGGCGATGAGGGCGGTTGTCTTGCCGGTTTGCCGCGGCGCGTGCAAGACGAAGTAGCGCTCCTTCCGAATGACATCAAGAATGCCGTCAACATCCACGCGACTCAAAGGTTCTATCGCGTAGTGCTTTTCCGGGCGCATCGGCCCTTCGGTGTTGAAGAAACGCACGACGTGGATTATGTCACCTGGAAAAAGCGGCGACGGGTGCCTTCCAAACCCGCCCCGCCAATGTCAATCTTCCGTCGCATATATCGCATATACCCACGGCGGCAGCGATTCCCGCTAATTCCTGAGCCCGCGTGGCACAAGGGCTGGCGGCGCGCTGGAAAATAGTTTCTCGCAGACTTTTGGAGGCGTTGGGGGATAATCGACTCGATTTCGGGCAAGGAGTCCAAGGATGGGACGCGAGGCGAAGTTTCGGAAGGATCTGTCGATGCCGGGGATGGTGGCGGAGATGCGCCGCTGCTTCGGGCGGATCGGGGACGGGGTGTCGAGCCGCGGGTTGAGTCTGTCGGACTGCCTGATGTCGGGTCTGGCGATCTTCGCGCTGAAGTATCCGTCGCTGCTGCGGTTCGACCGGGATGCTCGCGGGCTTGGCGAGCCGTCGGCGCGGGAGGAGAACCTGCGCGGCCTGTTCGGGATTCGGCGGGCGCCGTCGGACAGCCGGATGCGGGAGCGTCTGGACGTGCTGGAACCGGATGAGCTGCGTCGTCCGTTCAAGCGTCTGTTCGCGCTGGCGCAGCGCGGCGGGGTTCTGCGGGTTTACGAGTGGCTGGGCGGACGGCACCTGCTGTCGGTGGACGGCACGGGGCACTTCTCGTCGCCGACGGTGCATTGCGGCAACTGCTGCGTGAAGAGGCGGCGGGACGGGAGCTTGGAGTACTACCACCAGTCGCTGTGCGCGGTGCTGGTCCATCCGGAGCATCGGCAGGTTCTGCCGGTGGTTCCGCCGGAGCCGATCCTGAAGACGGACGGCGCGAGGAAGAACGACTGCGAGCGGAACGCGTCGAAGCGTCTGCTGACGGCGCTGCGCCGGGAGCATCCGCACCTGCCGCTGGTGGTGGTGGAGGACGGCCTGGCGTCGAACGGGCCGCACGTCCGGCTGCTGAAGGAGCTGGACATGGGCTTCGTGCTGGGCGCGAAGCCGGGCGACCACAAGGCGCTGTTCGCGTGGGTCGACGAGTTGGAGTCGGCGCCGCGGGCGCCGGGGGCGAAGCCGGGCGTGGAGCGCTGGGAGACGGTGGACGCGGACGGCGTGGAGCACCGTTTCCGGTGGTCGAACGGAGCGCCGCTGAACGACTCGCACCCGGATCTGGAGGTGAACTTCCTCGAATATTGGGAAAGGAGGCCGAACGGCAAGGAGAGGCATTTCTCGTGGGTCACGGACCTGCGGATAGACCGATGGAACGCGATGGAGCTGATGCGTGCCGGGCGGGCGCGCTGGCGGATCGAGAACGAGACGTTCAACACCCTGAAGAACCAAGGCTACGAGTTCGAGCACAACTTCGGCCACGGCAAGAAGAATCTGGCGACGGTGTTCGCCTGTTTGATGATGCTGGCGTTCGGCATGGACCAGTTGCAGGCGACATGCTGCCCGCTGTTCCGGGCGGCGCTGGAGCGCAAGCGGCGTCCGACATACTTCTGGGAGGACTTCCGCTCGCTGTTCACGACTTTTCTCCTGCCCGACTGGGACACGTTCTACCGGGCCTTGGCCTTCGGCCACGAGGCGCCCGTGCCGGTGCCGCTCGACACGTCCTGACCCGGACGCCGGGCCGGGTCGCGCTCGGACCGCCTTGCCTCTTCAGGGAACCGACATCGCCGCCTCCGCATCCACACTAGGCATGGAGGACGGGTCTTGCCCTTTTCTTCACAAGCCGACGCCGCAAGCCGACTCGCGAACAGGCCGTGCCGTTAGCGGGAGAACCTGCCACGGCGGTTTTCCCTTTGAGCTTCCACGAACACTTGTGCTAGGGTGCCTTCACGAGCTTAGGGGTGCCAGCATGGCCCATCGAAGGATGTCGCGCCTCCCAATCCGTCTCGCGGCGGCGGCGCTGTTGCCGGCACTCGCTGTCCACGCCCAGCCCGAAGCCGCCACGGTTGGCGATGTGCTGGAGACGCAAACCCGCACCACCAAAGCGGAGCAGGATGCCCAGGCCCAGGTGGACGCGCTGGCGGACGAAGCGCAAACGCTGCTTGGCGAGTACCGCCTGAAGTTGCAGACGCTAGACCAAACCCGTCGCTACAACGCCAACTTGGAGCGCACTGTGGCGGATCAGGAGCGGGAGAAAGCGTCGCTGGTGCGCCAGATCGACGATTTCGGCCAGCTGGAACGCGGCATCGTGCCGCTCTTGCTGGACATGGTGGACGCGCTGGACGAATTCGTGGGGCTGGACGTGCCGTTCCAACTTGCGGAGCGCCAAGATCGCGTGGCGCGGCTGCGGGCGCTCATGGACCGGGCGGACGTCAGCGTCGCCGAGAAGTACCGCCGGGTGATGGACGCTTACCAAGTGGAGGCGGAGTTCGGCCGCAACATCGAAGCCTACACGGCGGAACTGGACACCGGCGACGGGCCGCGGCAGGTGGAGTTCCTCCGCATTGGCCGCGCCGTGTTGGCGTGGCAGGCGCCGGATCGTCAAATGTCCGGGTACTGGGACACCGCGGCCAAGGCGTGGCAGCCGTTGCCGAGCCGCTACCGCGCGGCCGTGCGCCAAGGGCTGCGCATCGCCCGCAAGCAGGCGGCGCCGGAGATACTCACCTTGCCCGTTGCGGCGCCGTCCGCGCCATGAAACGCGCGGCGCTTCTGCTGGCGATTGGCTGCCTGCCGGCCACGCTGTGGGCGCAAACGCCCGAGGACGAAGCCCCGGGTGCCGATGCGCAAACGCAGGCGGCGGAAAAGCCCACCACGGTGCTGGAGCTCTTGGAAACGGTGCGGCAAGAAGCCCAGCGGGCCGATCGACGCAACGCCGCCCGCCTCACGCGCTTCGAGGCCGCTCGCGACGAGCGGCAACGCCTGCTGCGCGAGCTGGACCAAGAGCTCCAGAGCGCGGAACGCCGGGGCGAAGCCTTAGGAGCGCGTTTCGAGGAAAACGAAAGCAATTTGCGCGAGCTGGAGGAACGGCTGGCGGTGCGCGTCGGCAATTTCGGCGAGCTCTTCGGCGTCGTGCGGCAGGTTGCCGGTGACGCGAAGGGGATGTTCGACACGTCGCTGATTTCCGCGCAGCGCACCGGCCGCAGCGAACGCGCCGGGCGCATCGCCCAAGCCCGCGAGCTGCCGGGGCTGGCGGATCTCACAGAGCTGCAGATCCTGCTGCTCGAGGAAATGGTCGCTTCCTCGCAGGTTTCCAGATTCAGCACTCGCGTCACGGACGCCTCCGGCGCTCTCGTGGATGGCGATGTCGTGCGGGTAGGCACGTTCAACGTCGTGAGCGGCGGGGATTACCTCGCTTTCGAAGAAGCTACCGGCGCGATGCAAACGCTGCCGCGCCAGCCGCCGGGCCGCTTCCGCGCGTTGGCGGCGCATCTGCAAGAAGCCACGTCCGGCCCGGTGCCCATGGCGCTGGATCCCACCCGCGGCCAACTGCTCGGGTTGCTCATCCAGACGCCGGGATTTGTGGAGCGCATCCAACAAGGCGGCTATGTCGGCTATGTGATCATCGGCATGGGCGTCGTCGGCCTCGCCATCGCGTTGTGGCGGCTGGTCGCGTTGCTAGCGGTGCGCCGTCGCGTTCGCTCTCAGCTGGGGCACGAAGAGGCCAGCGCCGACAATCCGCTTGGTCGCGTTTTCGCCGCCTTCGACACGCACCGGGAACTGCCGTTGGAGGCCTTGAGCCTGCGGCTGGACGAAGCGGTGATGCGCGAAACGCCCGCGCTGGAGCGCTGGCAGGGCATCGTCAAGGTGTTCGCCGCGCTTGCGCCGCTGCTCGGATTGCTCGGCACCGTTGTCGGCATGATCATCACCTTCCAGCAGCTCACGCTGTTCGGCACAGGGGATCCGAAACTCATGGCCGGCGGCATTTCCCAAGCGCTGATGACCACCGTGCTCGGGCTTGCGGTGGCCATTCCCTTGGTGCTGCTGCACAGCGTGGTGGCGAGCGTCAGCCGCACGTTGGTGGAGATACTGGAGGAACAGAGCGTGGGGTTGGTCGCCCGTCGGGCAACCGAAGGCGCGGCGCCGAGTGCGCCATGAACCCGCTGGTAGACGCTTGGGCCACGATTCGGGCCTTCTTGGAGCTCGGCGGCCCGGTGCTTTACGCCATCGGCGCTGTGGCGGCGATGATGTGGGCGCTGATCCTGGAGCGCCTGTGGCACCTGTTGCGCGTGCTGCCGCAGGACGTGGGCGCGGCGCGAGACGAGTGGCGGGCCGAAGCCGCCGCCCCGGCCGGTGCCGCTGGCGAGCCGCGAACCTGGTTCGCCCTCAACGTGCGGGCCGCCATCCTCTCGCGGGTTGGACAAAGCGCCCGCCGCAATCTCTCGCTTATCGAAACGTTGATGCAGGTGCTGCCGTTGCTCGGCCTTCTCGGCACGGTGTGGGGCATGGTGCGGGTGTTCGACGTGATGACCGTGTTCGGCACCGGCAACGCCCGGGTGATGGCGAGCGGCGTCTCCCAAGCCACGGTGCCCACCATGGCCGGGTTGGTGGCCGCGCTTTCCGGCCTGTGCTTCGCGTATTGGCTGCGTCAGCGCGCCAACCGCGTGCTCGGCGAGTTGGAGGGCGAGTTGGCGTTGCCGGACGACGCGGAATCGCGCGGCCCGTGATGGCTGGCCGGAAGCCGTCGTGATCGAACACAGACGCCGGCGCCGGGGTGGCCAGGAGGCGGAGATCAGCATCACGCCGATGCTGGACATCGTGTTCATTCTGCTGATCTTCTTCATCGTCACAACCTCCTTCGCCAAGGAGTTCGGCGTGGACATGAACCGCCCCTCCAACGCGCCGGTGAAAGAGCAGAAGCGCACCGAGGTGATCGCCGTGCGCATCGTGGCGGACGGGCGGATTTTCGTGGAGGATCGAGCCGTGGACGTGGGCGCGGTGCGGGCGAACATCGAGAGCGGCCTGGCCCGCAAGCCCCAGGCATCGGTGGTGGTGGTGGCGGATCGCGCCGCGGACGCCGGCTTGATGGTGCAGGTGGTGGACCAAGCCCGGGTGGCGGGTGCCGCCAACGTTTCGCTGGCGGCGCCGGCGGGCTGATCCCGCCGAACCGCATCCGGTAGTATGCTCTGGGAAGACTCACGCAGCGACCGCCGACCAAACCATGGCCATCACCCGTCGCAGAGCCGCCGATGACGAGGGCGAGATCAGCCTCACGCCGATGTTGGACGTGGTCTTCATCCTGCTCATCTTCTTCATCGTCTCCACCTCCTTCGTGAAGGAGCCGGGCATAGACCCGCAACGGCCGGTAGCGGAAACCGCGGCTGCCAAGGCGCGGGGCAACATCCTCATCGGCATCTCGGAGGCGGACGCCGTGTGGATGGCGAAGCGTCGCGTGCCGTTGGAGGATGTGCGCCGTTTGGTGGAGGCCGCGGTGGCCGAGAATCCCGAGAGCAGCGTGGTGGTGGTGGCGGATCAGCGGGCTTCCACCGGCACCGTGATGGACGTGATGGATCGCGCCCGAGCCGCTGGCGTCACCACCGTTTCCGTGTCCGCCGAGCCGCAGGCGTAGCACCGTGCGGCGGCCACTTTTCGGCGTTTTGGGCTTCTCCGCCGGCGGCTTCGCCGTGGCCTTGGGGCTGTTCCTCGTGATGCACGAGCTCATCCGCGGCCGCAGCGGTGCGCAGGCCACCGGGCCTAGCGGCCAGATCGTGGACATGGTGCGCGTGCGCGAAGACGAAGTGTTGCGCACCAAGCAGCGCGTGCGGCCGAAAAAACCGCCGCCGCCGAAAGCGCCGCCGCCACCGCCGCGGCTGCGGTTGGCGCAGAACACCAAGCCGGAGCCCCAAGTGGCGCGGATAGAGATGCCGAAGATCGCCATTTCCGCGGCGCACGGTGGCGGCCCCTTCCTTGGCAAGTGGTCGCCGGGCGACGCCGCGGCCGAAGGCGAGGCCGTGCCCATCGTGCGCATAGATCCGCAATGGCCGCGCCAAGCGCTGGAGGAAGGCACCGAGGGGTTCGTGCGCGTGGAGGTGCTGATCGGCGTGGACGGCGCCACCGAGGACGTGCGGGTGCTGGAATCCGAACCCGGCCAGTTGTTCGTGCGCAACGCCCTGCGAGCCGTGCGCCGCTGGAAGTTCAAACCGCGCATCGTCGACGGCGAGGCGGTGGAGCGCTGGGCGGTGACCACCATCGAATTCAAGATGGCCCGTTGAACCAATGCGGCGATTAGCGGCAGCTACAGCGATTTTGGCGGCCACGGGCGTCCTCGGCGCCACCAGCGGCGAGTGGCCGGCGTGGCACCCGTTGCGCGAGGCCCGCAAAGTGGAGCCGCGCGAGGAACCCTCGACGACCATGAACGAGCGCGTCCACCGCCAGCTTTCGCTTGCCCACGAGCTGCTTGGCGAGGGCGAGTTGGACGAAGCGCTCTCCAGCCTTGACCGGGTGGGCACTCGCAATCTGCGTCCTTACGAACTCGCCCAGATCCACCAAACCTACGGTTTCATCTACGCGCAGCAAGGCGAGGACGACGAGGCGCTGGCGGCTTTCGAGCGTTGCGTGGAGTTGGACGCGCTGCCAACCTTCGTGCAACAGGGCATCGTGTACTCCGTGGCCAGCTACTACGCGGCGCAGGCCCGCTACGCGGACTCCAACGACGCCGCCCTGCGCTGGTTCCGCCACGAAGCTGATCCTGGCGCGGACGCCTACATGCTCGTGGGCGTCAACCATGTGCAGCAGGGTGCGATGTTGGAGGGGTTGCCGTATGTGCGCCGCGCCAACACCATCAGCACGCCGCGGGAAGCGTGGATGCGGGTGGAACTGGCCATTCTGGTGGAAACCGGCCAAACCGCCGAAGCCATCGCGCTTGCGGAGAAGATGGTGGGCCTTTGGCCCGATGTGGCGAGCCACTACGAAACGCTGGCCGGCCTGTTTTTGGAGGCCGATCAAGACGACCGCGCGTTGGCCGCGCTCTCGGTGGCCTGGCTGCGCGGCCTGCTTGAAGCCGAGCACCTGATTCTCACGCTGGCACGGCTCAACATGCATCAGGACAACCCGGCCCGCGGGGCCGCCATCTTGGCCGCGGCGATGGACGCCGGGCAGGTGGAGCCCACCTTCGAGCACTTGGAATTGCTGCTGAACGGCTGGGCCTCGGCGCGCGAGAGCGTTCCCGCGGCAGCGGTGGTGGACCGCTTGGCGGACATGGCCGAGGACGGCGAATACCACCTGCGCAAAGCGCTGCTGCTGAACGAGGACGGCGATTGGGAAGGCGTGGCCAACGCCACCGAACAGGCGTTGGAAAAAGGCGGTTTGGCGCGGCCGGGCGAGGCGTGGGTGCTGCGCGGCGTGGCGCTGGCGGAGCTGGCGCGCTTTCCCGACGCCATCGCCGCGTTCGAATCCGCCGGGCGCGAAGGCGACGAAACGGAACGCCGCAACGCCGCCGCTTGGATCACCTATGTGCAGGGGCGCGCGGCAGCGCAGTAGAAAGAAGCGCAGTCTGGTGGCGCATCCTGATCGTCGCGACGAAGCGGCCCGGCGTCAGCGCACGGCAACCGTTTCGCCGCTGCCGGCGGCGCGGTAGGCGGCCTCGGTTAGGCGCGCAACCTGCAAGGCGAAGTCCGGCGTTTCGTAGCCGCCGAGGCCGCGGCGCATCCAGCCGAAGAACGCCGCGTCCGGTGTGCTTGCCCGAATGCGCTTGGGCGGTTCCGCTGGCGCGTCGTCGCGCAGCATGGCCCGCAAGCCCCAGCCGTGCAGCCGCAGCACCAGCGAACCCTCGCTGCCGGCGATGGCCAGCCGCTCGTCGTGGCGCGCGGCGTTGCCCAAGGTGGCGAGCGTCAACAACGCGCCGCCCGCGCACCGCGCTATAGCGGCGCTGTTGACATCCACCTCGCGGCCGACGTTGTCGAACGTGGCCGTCACCGTGCGCGGGCGCAGGCCCGTGAGCCAGAGCGCCGCCGCCACCAGATGGCTGCCCGTATCCATGAACATGCCGCCGCCGGAAGCCGCCGGATCCTGGCGCCAGCCGCCCATGCCGAGCCAATTCTGCGTCACATAGCCCGTCACCCCGCGGATGGTGCCGAGCGCCCCGCTCTGGATCAGTTCGCGGGCGTAGACGAAGTGCGCCATCCAGTGCCGTTGGTAGGCCACCACCAACGCCCGCTCTTGTTTGGCGGCGAGCGCAAGCAGGTTTCGCGCGTGGGCTGCGCGGATGACGAGCGGCTTTTCGACAAGCACATGCAGGCCCCTTTCGAGGCATGCTCGAGCCTGCGGGAAGTGGTCTCGATGCGGGGTGCTGATGATCGCGCCGTCGGCGGGCACCGCCTCGAGCATGGCGCGCCAATCGTCGAAATAAGGCAGCTTGGCCCCTGCCTTCCGCATCAAAGACGCGGCTTGGGCCTCGTTCGGATCCGCGACAGCGGCGATGCGCACAGCCCCGTCCGCCTGGATGCGCGGCAAGTGCGCGCCACGCATGTTGCCGCCACAGCCCATCAGCACGGCCGTCAGTCGTTTCTTCGCCACGATCGTTTCACTCCCTCTTCCACGGTGGCGGTAGAATGACGCCAATTGGACTTGCCCGCAAGCACAGGAAACAGCTGCATGAAACCGCTCCGCCTGATCGTCGTCGCCGCGGCCGCCGCCGGCCTTCTCGCCGGCTGCCGCGCCGGCCCGACGTTGCCCGAAGGCGTCACTTTGGTAGAGGAGGTGGCCGCCAAACCCGGCGAGGAGGTTTCGATCCCCTACGCCAAATACCAACTGGACAACGGCCTCACCGTGGTGCTCCACGAAGACGCCTCGGACCCCCTGGTGCATGTGGACGTCACCTACCATGTCGGCTCGGCGCGCGAGGAAGTGGGCAAATCCGGCTTCGCGCACTTCTTCGAGCACATGATGTTCCAAGGCTCCACGAACGTTGGCGACGAGCAGCACTTCAAGATCGTCTCCGAAGCTGGCGGCACGTTGAACGGCACCACCAACTCGGACCGCACAAACTACTTCCAGACCACGCCGGCCAACCAGTTGGAAAAGGTGCTCTGGCTGGAAGCCGATCGCATGGGCTTTCTGCTGGACGCGGTGACGCAAGAGAAGTTCGAGGTGCAGCGCGACACGGTGAAGAACGAACGCGCCCAGAACTACGACAATCGGCCCTATGGTCTGTTGCGCGAGCGCGTTGGCCAAGCGCTCTACCCGGTCGGCCATCCGTATTCTTGGCTCACCATCGGCTATGTGGAGGATCTTGACCGCGTCGACGTGAACGACTTGAAGAAGTTCTTCCTGCGCTGGTACGGGCCGAACAACGCGGTGCTCACCATCGGCGGCGACATCGACGTACCGCAGACGTTGGCTTGGATCGTCCAGTATTTCGGCAGCATCCCGCGCGGCCCGGACGTGGAACCCGCGCCGAAAGCCCCAGCGCGGCTGGCCTCCACGCGCTACATCTCGATGGAGGACAACGTCGCGCTGCCGATGCTCAGCATGAACTACTCCACGGCGCACCGTTTTCACGCGGACGAGGCGCCGCTGGATGTCTTGAGTTCCATTCTCGGCGCGGGAAAGACATCGCTCTTGTACAAGAACTTGGTGAAGAACAAAATCGCCGTTCAGGCGAGCGCCAACCACCCTTGCGCGGAACTCGCCTGCACTTTCACGGTGACGGCCCTGCCGAATCCCGCGGCCGGCAAAACGTTGGGCGATCTGGAGAAGATCGTGCGGGATTCGTTTGCCGAATTCGAGGCCCGCGGCGCCACGGATGACGACTTGGAACGCGCCAAGATGAACCTTGTCTCGGGCATGATCTTCGGCTTGGAAAGCGTCTCCGGCAAGGTGAGCAGTCTGGCGCATTACGAAACGCTCATGGGCGACCCCTCCTACACTTCGGTGGATGTGGCCCGCTATCAGAACGTCACCAAAGAAGACGTGATGCGCGTGTACAACCAGTACATCAAGGAAAGCCACGCCGTCGTCATGAGCATCGTCCCCAAAGGCCAACTCGATCAGCGCGCCGCCGAAGACAACTGGCAGCCACCGGCAAGAGAGCTGCCCGAGTACGAAACCGTTGCCGCAGCGGACTTGCAAATGCGCCCAGCGGTGGACGCGTTCGACCGCAGCGTAATGCCTTCCGCCGGGGCCAATTTGACGACCAAGCTGCCGGCGATTTGGCGCGCCGAACTGGAAAACGGCGTGCGCGTGCTCGGCGCGCTCAATCGGGAAACGCCAACCACAGCCATCAGGCTGCACGTCGACGCCGGTCAGCGGGACGAGGCGCTGGACAAGCTCGGCTTGGCGGCCATCACGGCCATGATGCTGAACGAGGCGACAAAACGCTCCACCAGCGAGGAGCTCAGCGACCGGTTGCAAAAGCTCGGCTCCCGCATCAGTTTTTCGGCCGGCGATGATCGCACCGTGGCTTTCGTGCGCGCTCTTTCCAAGAACTTGTCCCCTACGCTGGATATCTTGGCCGAGAAACTCTTGGAACCGAAGTTCGATCCGGCGGACTTCGCCCGTGTGCAGGAGCAGGTTTTGCAGAATATCGAGCAAAGCAAGAAGCAGCCCTCAACCGTCGCGTCTTCTGTGCATCAACTCGTGCTGCTGGGCAAAGAAAACCCCATCGCCTACTTCAACGCCGGCACGAGCGACGCGGTTGGCGGCATGACGGTGGAAGACGTGGCGAATTTCTATGCCGCGCGCTACGGCCCCTCGGCGACCAGCCTAGTGGTGGTGAGCGACCTCGACCAAGAAACGGTGATGGCGAAGCTGGCGCCGCTGGCATCTTGGGAAGGCGAGGTTGGCGAACGCACGCCGCTCAAGCCATTCCCGGAAGTCGGCGAAACGAAACTCTACCTGGTGGACAAGCCCGGTGCCGCGCAATCGCAAATTCGCATCGGCAAACTCGCGCTTCCGTACGACGCCACTGGCGAGTACTACCGCGCCTATCTGGCCAACTTCGCCCTCGGCGGCACCTTCAACAGCCGGCTCAACCTGAATCTGCGCGAAGACAAAGGCTACACATACGGTGCCAGATCGGGCTTCGCCGGCTTTGAGGAGTACGGCCTGTTCACGGCCAGCGCCGGCGTGCGCACCGACGCCACGGCACCTGCGCTCGTAGAATTCGACAAGGAGATTCGCGGTTACGCCAAGGACGGCGTCACCGCCGAGGAACTCGCTTTCACCCAAAACGCCGTCGGGCTGCGCGACGCGCGGGCCTACGAAACGCCCAGCCAGAAAGTGGGTTTTCTGGCACGCATCCTCACCTACAACCTGCCGGATTATTTCGTTGCGGAACAGCTCTCGATTCTCGACAGCGTCAAGCCGGAGATGTTGAACCCGGTGGCGGCGCGTCACATGACCATGGACCAAATGGCCATCGTGGTGGTGGGCGACGAAGCGGTCATTCGCCCGGAGCTTGAAGCCCTCGGCTACGACATCGTTCGCATGGACGCGAACGCGAACGTGTTGCCGGCGCTGGAAGCGGCGCAAGCCGAAGACGCCTGAGCGGCTGGGCACCGGGACGTTCGGTGAATCTCGTGGCGGTGGACGTGCGCACTGACGTTGTGGTGGCCCGCGGCGGCCAGCGCGATCTGTGCGCCGACGTCTATCGTCCCGAACAGGCCAACGGGGCCGGGGTGCTGATGATCCACGGCGGCGGTTGGCGCATGGGCTCCAAACAGATGATGCCGCCCCAGGCGAAAGCGCTGGCAAGCCGCGGCTTCACCTGCGTCGCCGTGGAGTACCGGCTGACCCCGGAGGCGCCGTGGCCGGCGCAGATCCACGATGTGAAGGCCGCCATGCGGTGGTTCCGGGCCAATGCCGCTTCGCTCGGCGTGAACGCCGACCGCATCGCCGTGCTCGGCAACTCCGCCGGCGGGCACTTGGCGCTGCTCTTGGCCGGCACCGTGGGCCACGCCGAATTCGAAGGCGATGGCGGCAACGCCGGTGTGGACACGAGCGTTGCCGCGGTGATTGCCGTGTACCCGCCGGTGGCCTTCCACGTGGGGCCGCGTACCAGCGGCGCGAACGCCGCCACGGCCTTGCTGGGCGAAGGCGCGGATGAAGAGCGCGCCCGCGCCGCGAGCCCCATCGAATACGCGAGCGGGGACTTTCCGCCCACCTTCTTCCTGCACGGCAACGGCGACAAAGTGGTGCCGGTTTCCGCAAGCGTGAACATGTACAACGCCTTGAGCCGCGCCGGTGCCCGCGCCGAGATGCACCTGTACGCCGAACAGCCCCATGCGTGGGCGCGTTGGCCGGCTTGGGTGGCGCCAACCATGGCCGAGGCCGCGCTGTTCTTGGAACGCTACATGATCGACCCGGCCCGCTACGGGCCGCCAGCCGCCTGACCGCGCGAAACCCGCCGGCCACCGGCCCGCGGGCGACTCGAACGGCAAGCTAACCAACCCGCGTCGGCGGCGTTTCGCTGAGCAAGCCGGCATGGGCGTTCAGCCCTTGCCGACGGGCCTGCCAATTCGGCAAGGAGGCGTCCATCAAGCGATGGAAGCCGGGGCCGTGATTCAGATGCTGCAAGTGGCACAGTTCGTGAACAACGACGTATTCGATCAGCGCATCCGGCAGTTTCACCAAATGCGTGTTGAGCGAGATGCGCCCGCGCGGCGAGCAACTGCCCCAGCGACTGCTCATGAAGTGGTGGCGCCACCGCGGCGCATCGCCCACCCAAGGCAACCGCGTCGATGCGTTGGCCAGCGTGTGGCCAAGCACACCGTCCGCCTGCCTCGCGTACCAGCGCCAGACTTCGCCCTTCGCGTCCCCGGCCGGTGCCGTCAAATGGGCGTGGCCCAGCCACACTTGGGCATCTGAAGACAAACGCAACTCCAAGGCCCGGCCGCGGTAGAGCAGAAGCGCTCCGCTCTCGTATTCCGCCGGATACCCTGGCCCGCCGTTCTCCTCCAGCGCCCGACGACGATTGCGAATCCAGCGCCCGTGCCGCTCCAGAACGCCCCGCACTTCGTCCATCGTGGTGGCCGGCGGCGCATCGACGACGAGGCCGCCGCTAGAGTTGAAGGCGATGCCCACGCGGCTGCGGCGGCGCGGGCTCCACCGAACTTCAACCTCGACTTCGGCGCCGTCCGGCGAGCCGGGCCAACGAAACCGGCGTGGTCTCGCAAGTTCTTGGTGGGTCTTATTCGGCGTGCGCATCTTCCTTGATAGCGTCTTGCTGCGCGGCGTGACTGCGGCTGGTTAGCTACCGTTGCGCGTAGCCAAGCCTTGCTTCGCCCGGTGGCTCCCCCACAGTGCCCGCTTGCCGCAGATGTGAAACCGGGGCGGCAAACGATGATGCTTGCCGCCCCGGCGATTTGTGGGGGAGTTACCCCCCGACTCGCTCTAGGTGATGAACCGAGTCAGAAGGGGTTCCCCCCACCAAACGATTGCACTTGATCACCTCCTTTCTCTGCCTGACACAAGAGCGAATATACCGCGCTCGCACACAAATGCAAGACCCCTTGGCTGGCGCGTCATCAGGCTTGGAGTGGCGGACAATCGAGCAGGTGTGCCCTTGGCGGGTCTTATGGCCTCGCCGCGTAAGATGCGGCTCGCTCGTGTGCGGGTTGCGGCTCACGGCCTCCAGAACTGTTGGCCGAATCAAGCGGACACGGTGCCCTCTCTCCCGATACGGTGCCGATATCCAGCTATTCGCACTGGCTCAGACTCAACGCCCTGTCCCGCCCGCCCTCGCCATAGGCCCCGAGCGGCCCAGCTCTCCACCCGCGAAGACAAGGCAAGCGCCTAAACAGGGGGTCGAGGTTGGCTACCCGTGCGCCCCACACCGTCTTTGATCCCTTCCTCATCGAGGCAAGCACCCAAACGGGCGCAATTAGCCAGCATGTTGTGTTGGTCGGTGCAGTCCTAATCCCTTCTTCGTCAGGGCAAGCGCTCAAACCTCGCCGAACGCGCTGTACATCGACGGCATCCTCGTCAAGTCTTAACCCTTCTTCGTCAGGGCAAGCGCTCGAACTCGGAGCCCGAGTATCAAGAGGCGGAACGGTTGAGGTCTTAATCCCTTCTTCGTCAGGGCAAGCGCTCAAACGGTTCTCGGCATGGTCGACCATGCCGATGACGCGGGTCTTAATCCCTTCTTCGTCAGGGCAAGCGCTCAAACGCCGAAGAGATCGCGGTGATCGCCGGGGACTGCCTGTCTTAATCCCTTCTTCGTCAGGGCAAGCGCTCAAACTGGTGCCTGACAGGGCTGAGCGCGCGCGGCTCCCTCGCATGATCTCGAACGTTCGTCAATCGCCTCTGGAGACAGTCGGCAGGGAGCCCGTTCAAGGGCGGTTGGCGAACGACCCGAGCGGAGAACTGAGTGAAAATTCTGATTGAGACGTCGAGATTGAATGATCTCGGCGGCATCGTGCCGTGCGTGGAGAATCTCACGATCGGCCTCAAGCGGCTCGGTCACGAGGTGGACGCGGTGTGGTCTGGACCGAAAACAGGGAGGCCGCCAGAGCGCAGACGGGACGCCCTGTACCGCAAGGCCAAGACGAGCCACGCGCCGTGGCAGCGCTTCCCTGAGGGCACCGGATGGTGGTTCAGGAACATGCTGGAGTGGTGGGACATGCCCACGCTCAGCTGGGAGGAGGTGGCTGACTTCGAGTGTGATCTGCTGATTCACGGCGTGCCCGTTCCCACGGTCAGCCGAACAACGCGCGGGAGACCGCAGTGGCCGAACATGTACGCCATGAGTCGCGCCGACAGGCAGATCGTCTACGTTCACGACGCGCACTTCAGAGATCTCTACCCGCATCTGCTGGAGGTGGCGCGACACATCGACGTCGCGGTGTGCGTGCATGAGGCCGCTCACAAGTCGTGCGAGATGCTGCCGACGCCGCGCGCGCTGATCCCCAACCCGCATGACGTCAAGGGCGGCCCCGTCAAGCCCATCGCCGAGAGGCCGAACAGGCTCCTGAGTCTGCAGAACTTCAAGTCGTGGAAACACGTCGATGATCTCATTCGCGCCGTTCCACACGTCATAGGGTGTGAGGTCAGGCTGGCGGGCGGTGGAATTGAGCAGCAGTACATGACCAGCCCCGGACAAGACTAGGCCGCGCTACATGGACAAGGAGCTCAACAGGCCCGTCTGGGACGTGGCCGCTGACGCGGGGATGCGGTATCTGAGCTACATCGGATCAGACGAGCGAGACGAGGAACTGGCGAATTGTCGACTTCTAGTAGACACGTCATGGTCTGAGAAGCATGAGAGACTGGGATGCCACTTCAACCGAGTGTTCGTCGAAGCGATGGACGCGGGCGCGATGCCGCTCGTGACCAGATCCGCCATGCGCGGCTCCGGCTTGTTCGAGGAGAACGAGAACTACATTGCCTATGACCATGAGATCTCACCGGCGGAATTCGGCGCACTCATAGACGACGTCGCGGAAGACGTCACGCGGCTGCAAGAGATCCAAGCCGCCAGTCTGGAAGCGGTGGGTCAGTTCGCCGCTGAGAAGGTGGCGGCGAAAGTGGTGGAAGCGAGTGAGCTCTACGCGCGCGGGCGTCCGACGCTGCGCGTGGTGGACGCGGCGCGGCGAAATCTGGCGCAGTTCTATCCGTGAAGCAAAAAGGGACTGGAGTCTGGAGGACTCTGACGCCTTTCGAATCAACGGCTTGGGTGTTGGAAGGGAGCTCCAATACCGCCTCTAAACACGCTCATCTTGACCCCTTTTGAGCCGCTAACGCGGTATAAATGGGGTACCTAAAGCGTATGGCCCGGGAGGTCAACATGAGAGATTTCTGGAGATGGACGATCATCGTCGTGGCGGGGATGCTTGCGGGGTGCGAGCCGTTCAGCGGCTTCCCGGACGAAAGCTGGCTCGGGCGCGAGATGCCGAGTGACGCTGATGTCGACGAAGACATCTGGTATTGGGTTGAGGGCACAGACGACAAGACGCTGTGGGTTGAAGGTTCTCTGGGAGGCACTTCCCACAAGGTGGACGTGACGTGGAGCTTGCCTGCGCTGGAGGCGTTGAATCTGGGCGAGGAGTTCAAGCAGAAGCTGACTGAGCGTCACGGGCGCGGACGGGTTGAGACCTTCGGAGAGTTCACCTCTGTCAAGTGGGATCTCCTGAAGGTCGGTAGGAAAGTCGGGGAGGCTGAGATCACGGTGCTCACGAACCTCAAAAAGAACACAGGCTTCGTCATCGTGGAGTATGAGCGAGCCAACGACTGAGCTCACCGCCGAGCAGATCGAGGCGGACGTCGCTAGATATCTCGAGCGCGGCGGGGTCGTCCTGTGGATCCCGCCGCTTTGTTCTCAACAACGCCTGTTTTGAGCGCATTGAACCACAAGCTGTGGCACTATTAACAGGCTAAAGGCGGTCTTAATCCCTTCTTCGTCAGGGCAAGCGCTCAAACCGAAGGCGTTTTCATACGCGCCGAGGGCGAACCGTCTTAATCCCTTCTTCGTCAGGGCAAGCGCTCAAACGCGAGATGCCGATACTCTGGCGCTTCGCGGCGTGGCAGTCTTAATCCCTTCTTCGTCAGGGCAAGCGCTCAAACACGAGCGGTGGATGGGGGAGATCGCCGAGAAGAAACCGTCTTAATCCCTTCTTCGTCAGGGCAAGCGCTCAAACGCGGCGCTTCTCGCATGAACGCGGTTGATTTCGCGGTCTTAATCCCTTCTTCGTCAGGGCAAGCGCTCAAACGCGTTAGGGATTTGGCCGCCGCGTCTCCCGTCAAGTCTTAATCCCTTCTTCGTCAGGGCAAGCGCTCAAACAGCTGCCGGAACGCGATCCCGTCGCCGAATGGCGGTCTTAATCCCTTCTTCGTCAGGGCAAGCGCTCAAACGCAACCGAACCGTTGTCGCCGCAGCCAACCGCCACGGGTCTTAATCCCTTCTTCGTCAGGGCAAGCGCTCAAACGAGGATCGCGAGCACCGCTGCTACGTCACCACCATCGTCTTAATCCCTTCTTCGTCAGGGCAAGCGCTCAAACTCGTGAGCATGGTCAATTGGTTCGCTCGACAGGTCTTAATCCCTTCTTCGTCAGGGCAAGCGCTCAAACACGGCATCAACAAGCACACCCAGTACCACCGAAGCGCGTCTTAATCCCTTCTTCGTCAGGGCAAGCGCTCAAACCCTCAGGAGCGGACGCGTCTACAAGGGTCTGAACACGTCTTAATCCCTTCTTCGTCAGGGCAAGCGCTCAAACAGCGAGTACGAGTACGACTTCGGCTTCGGCTGGGGTCTTAATCCCTTCTTCGTCAGGGCAAGCGCTCAAACCTACCGTTGTTGATTACAAGCGCACTTTCAACGGGTTACGACGCATGTTGCGCACAAGTGTTGAGTCGCAGTTGGCTAACCGTGTTAGTTCGACTTGGTTGTTAAAGAGCTCCTGCGGCCAAGCGAAGTGCAAGCCGCTGGCAAGCAGGGTTCTACCATAGACGACAGGTGCAGCGGCGGTCAATAACGGGTACGCGCGAATGTCATCGCAGCGCGGGTCGATGATGTGTTCCAGAGTGTCGAGTCTTCCAACCACTTCGCGTCTTGTCGCGCGTGTTCGTAAGACGGAGTACTGAAACGGTGTCGCGTATTGCCGCACTTCCTTGTGTACTTGCCGAAGCCGGCCTGGGTCGGCTATGTCATAGCAAACGAGCCAGGGTGTCTTTCTGTTTGCAGGCATCACATTTTCTCCTCTAGGACGCGAGCTAAGCTGTGCAGTGTTTCTCTCAGGTGGAATTCGGCCGTCGAGTGGTTGCGCTCGAAAAACCCGGCCAACTCCGGCACGGATGCGGTGGCTCGGCGACGCCACCAGTCGACAAAGCTGGGATGCAGGCCCCACTGGATCACAGCCGCGAGGTGAGGTGCCACCAGTCGCAGAGACATGTCGGTCTCACACAACCCGAGCTTCGACAACTCTTCAAGGCACCTAGCGTGCGCTAGGCCATACAAGCCGCGCTTCGCGGCGCCAAAGTGAGGATCGTTGGTGGCGCAGCGGCCCACCTGTCGCGCAAACGCCGGCGCATCTCGGCGAAGCCCAAGCCGCAGTGCGCAGAATCGGATGGCGCGCTGGCGCTCTCGAATGCGCCACCGCCTGAAAAGCTGTTTTCCATCCGTCCTCTCCAGAAAGCGCCGCCAGTCTTCGGCGAAAGTGCTTGTGGTGGATGGCTCGCCGACCCAGCACTCCGCTGGCAGGCCGTTCGGGCGTAACAGGCACACCACGATGCCCGCCTTTGCGCACGCCAAGAGGGCATCTGAAGACCAGCCCACGTCGCCGAAGACCACGATCCGAGACAGCCGCTCAAGCGGGAACCGGCGGTCGTCCGAGCGCGTTTTGCGAATCCGCAATGCGGGGCCGTCCAAGCACACTTGTAGTGGCTCTTGCCCGTTGATGTAGAGCGGTTTCGTCGGCTCTTTCATTTCGCTGCCTCAAGGTTCTTGCCACGCCTTTCGAACTCGCGGGCGGTACGCTGCACTTGCCGACGCAGCAATCGACGCAGCGCCTCGGCAAGGGGATTGAAGTGCTTGTAGAAGCGCACCCGGGCTTGCTTGCCCAACACCACGGCCTGGCCTTCCCGGCGGAAGCCCCGATCTGTGAAGACGCGGCGCCGGAACATGCCCCATACCCACTCGTCCACATGCGCTCGAAAGGGCTCGATGGCGTCGGCGGCAAAGGACTCGCGGCCGTAGGCGGGCTCGTGATACAGGCCGAGCATGGGATCTAGCCCTGCTGCGTAGCTCGCCGATACCGCCTCAAAGTGCAGTAGCGTGTACGCCAAAGACAAGCAGGCGTTCACGGGATCCGGCGGGGGACGGCGGCGGCGAGCCTTGAAGCCCAGCGACTGTGGAAACAGCGCCGCGTAAGCGGCGAAGTAGCCAGCTGCGGCAGCGCCTTCGATTCCTAGGAGCACTGGCAGTGTGAGTGCTTGCTCACTTGAAGACACCCGCTGGTGAGCCGCATCTAGGCGGCGGTTTCCCCGAAAAAGCGCGTAGCGCTGGTCCGGGCGCGCCGCCATGGCCTTCCGAAGCAGCCGTCGCTGGGCAGCTATCTTGGCCTTGACGAGTTCCCGCGCCCATTGCGCCCGAGCGGCAGCGTCGCGATAAGCGTCGAACTGCCCTAGCCGCCGCTGCACGTCGTTGTGGGGTTGCCTACGCAGGTGGCTAGGTACCGCGAGCGTCGCCCGCCGAGAAACCCAATGCTTGCCCCAGCTTTCGCGAGAGCGCCAATCACGGAAGTGGAAAGTCGCACCTGTCCGTGCAGCACCACCCGTTGCAAGCCAACAAGTGGAATGGAGCCGCGGCGCCCCGCGGGTGAATGGACCTCGATCACACCGCCTGCATAGCGAAGCTCGATGTCCTTGCGATCGATGTAGAGCGTGGACATAAACGCCTAGCCAACATAGTAGAAGTGTGGATCCGCCGCCGGCGTGGCGATGCCCAGCAGCACGGGTGCCGCACGTTCCTCAACGCGCAGCAGCGCGAAGCGATCCTCGCGCTCGTTGATAAGCTCTCGCGCCTGTGCCAACAAGGTTCTCCGTTCCAACGGCGCAAGGAAATACTCGAAGACGGACTTCTGGCCGCCGGTGGCATATGCCTTTACCGCGCGATGCACTTGGCGTAGGCGGGAGGGGCTTGCCACGTCGTAAGCGGCAATGAACAGTGAACGCTTGGGCATGGTTTGTCCTCATGCAAGAAAGCCGGACCCATTCAACCACCGGCGGCGGGGATTCACATCGGTGGCAAGGTTGCCGCTGGGGAGCGGTTCTGTCGGGAGATGCCGGCGACGTTGCCCACATCACCGACGAACGGCGCTACATCTCTGGCGGCTCGGTGGGCAGTTGGCTTGGCTCCTTGCGGAGGCCAGACCTCTTGGCGTGTTCGCGCAGCATCGGCAGGAATCGCTCTCGCGTCCATTGGTCCAGCTCCTGCCAGTCAGTTTGGCTAACGGGACGAAACCCATGGGCGAGGATTGATTGGTTGCGCTTGTCCAGATGGCTGCGCAAGCTCGCGGCCTCGCGCTCGGCGAATTCTCGGCAGGCGCCGTTGCACTTGGCGGCGATGATCTTCCAAGCGTCCGAGAGTCCTACCTTGATCGCACCTTCGCCGTTTGTCTTGCCGCGCATGCCTTCGGGCAGTTCATCGCGTGGAAAGTCGTTGGTCGCGAAGCCCAGCTGCTCTTTAATCTGCCATTGCGCCGTCCACTCCACCATGCGGTACCAACGCGCCACCGCGTCGTCGTAACGGCCTTGTTTCGCGCACCTCTCGGCATTCAACCAGAGGTCGAACAAGCGCGCCGGCTCGCGTTGCGGGCCATCCTGTGTCAAGGATTGCACCATGTGCAACAGGTGCGGATACTGTTTGCTGACTATGCCGCCATAGGTCTTCAGCAAGTCTCCGGCCTTCTGGTGGTCGAAGCGATCCCAGCGGGTCAGCGCTTCGCTCAAAATCCGGCTGGGCAAAAGCAGCTCGTAGCCGGGCGTATTGACCGTTGCAGAAACGTTGTGCAACCCATCGGCTGCTTCCTGATAAGCGAAACGAAGCCAAGCTCTCTGATAGGGCGTCATTGCCCGATGCAAGCGCAAGGCGCTCACGCTTGCGGCCACCGTCTGCTCGGTGCCGTCCTTGACCGTGCCGAGGTCGTTGTGCGGCCCGCTGACAATCTGCAGTTCTACTTCGTCAAACTCCAACGCGACGCACACTAGGGCCGCGGTCATAGTCTTGGTGCCGCCGGTGTAGTTCGCTATAAAGGGCCGACTCGGATACTTGGCCAATAGTTTCGTCGCCTCGCCCCGCATCGTCCGCACGGCCTCATCAAGGTCGTCGGCGGGCACGGCCACATGTCCAAAACGACCTTGCCCGAGGTTCGCCAGCGCCGGTAGGTTGGGTAGCGTGGGCTTGTCCTTCTTGTTGAGCTCATCCTGTGCGCCTTGAGCATTTCCATTGCGCAACATGTCGCTTGCAGTCTGGATGCGCGCCACCGCGGCAGTTTCCTTCGACTGCTTGTGGATGACGTTTCCCGCGCCGGTGATGTGAACTACGGAGCCTGGACTGGTGGAAGTCTTGTTCGTACAGAAGAAACACACATATTCCGGGTCCGCGAATCGGATCGCCTCGAGGATCGGCTGGTGTGCCCCGCCCACCGTACACAACAGCACGGGCTTGTTCCTCGCCATAGCTAACTCCTTGAACAGGCGGAATCCGCATGAATGGACTGATGCAATCGCTCGACCGCGGACGCCAACGTAGGGAGGTCCTTCTCCACCACGCTCCAAACAACCTCCAAGTCCACTTGCATGTAGCCGTGAGTCAGCACATTGCGAAATCCCGCAATACTGCGCCACGGCACGCCGCTCTCGCTGCTCTTGGCCTTATCCGATAGGCGCTGCGTGGATTCCGCAACCGTCTGCAAATTGCGCATCACCGCATCTTGCACTAACGGCGAACCGAAGAATGTGTCTCGGTTTAAGCCGGTGTAGTCCCGAATGCGCCCAATGCAGAAGAGGATGTATTCCAGCAGCAGCCGATCGGATCTGGTTTCCGCCTTCACAATGGCAGTGCCTCGTTAAGAACGCGCTCCCGCAACGCGGGATGCAACGCGCCTTCTGTAACGACATCAACCTTGCGCCGGAGCAAGTCTTGGACATCCATCAAAAGGCCCCCAAGAGCCAGACCCGTCGCACCGGGGGCCAATGCAACGAGCAAGTCCACGTCGCTGCTATCGTTCCAATCGCCGCGTGCCATGGAACCAAAGAGACGAACGTGGCGTAGCCCGTGAAGTTCAGCCAATGCGACGATCTGGGCTCGATGCGCTTCAATGAGTGGGTGGATCATGATGTGGCGCTCACGCCGAGTCGTCGTATTGGTCGTAGATGGCCTTTGTCCGCCGGGCCTTCGCCGGAGGCTGTTCCCACCAGCCTTCCTTCTGCCAACGCTCGCGGATGTCCAAGAAGGCGGCTCGCTTCAGGTCCCCGTCCGGCAGCTCACTCCAAGCCGTCGCAAGTTGGCGGCCCCGCAACGTGTCACCCTCGCGGGCTTGGTGCTGCTTTGCGAGCTTCGCTACCTCTGTGTCCACCCAGTCGCATGTCGTTGCTGCCGGCTGCAATGCTCCCTGCTTGAAATACCCGTACCCCGCCCGGCTCTTCGCGCCGATGCCCCGCGTACACAAGGCGTCCACTAGGATTTGCTCGGCCAATCCTAGCCAAGCGCTTGGGCCGGCCATCACGAACAGGAACGCGCCTTGCACGGCCACTTGAACGTTTGGAACCGGACTGTCGAAGTCCGTGGCCGGCTCCCTGCCGTCCTTGCTGTAGTAGTTCATGTGGTGAGTTGTCACCACCTCCTCGACCAGAGGCGATTTCGCGGATCTTGGCACCCACCAAGCATCGTGAAGTGAGATCAAGCCGGCTAGGTTTGCAGACGTGTGGTGATCTTGCCGCGCACCGAAGAGTTCGTTGCAGATTGCAAGACCTTGCGCCTTGGCCGTTCGGCACAACCGCTGCTCCGCATGGACTCGGACAACACCCTTGACGCTAGATCCCGGGATGTACGGCGTGCCATAGCTGTGACTGATGGCGCAACCCGTTTCCAGCATGCCACCGCCCGCCAAGCCGATGTACAAGCGGGATTCCAGCGCGAGTGTGATACTCCGAAAGGACTGGGCATCAGACGTTGCTTTCTGCCATCGAGCAAAGGCTCTTTCGTAGAAGTCCGCAGGTCGGATGGCGCAGGCTAATGCCACATGCTGGTTCTTTCTCGATTCACCTTGCTTGCCATGTTCTTCGTGCTCCGTCAGGCCACGCTGCAAGAGCAGGCCCGGGTGGGCGTTGTGCGCTTGCCCAAGCAAGGAGGCAACTTTGTTCCTAACCAATGCAACTGACATCAGGTATCTCCGCTGACCCGGTCTTGGCCAGGGTGCTTGGGGTCATCCCCGAGTACCCCTTGCGCGTACCGCTTGATCCAGCCGCTCGCCTCAAGGGACTGGCGGGTGAAACGCATCGTCTGAGCAAGATCGGCTTCAATGACCATTTCGTGGAACTGTTCGCCATTCGCTGCGGACGATCGAAGCACGGCGTTCAAGTCGTCGAGCAACGCCCTGTGTTCGTCTTTCCCTTTGGCCAGCAGGAAGCCAGTGGCTTGCGCCAAGCCGTTTTGCAGAATCATGCTTGGAAGGGTGTAGGCCAAGGCCCGGTACTCCCTCTCCCTCGGGGAGTCCTTGTGTGCCGACACGCACTGGTACGCGGCCGCGGCCACAGCATGGGTGCGGATTGCGATCATCTTGCCGCCTCCGTGAGGAATCTCACCAAGCCGCGCCCGACGCCTGCCTTGCCGCCTAGCTGCAGCAGCTCGAACGTCGGCACCAGCTTCGCCAAGTCGTCTTCCGAACGGTCATCGTTGTTGGAAGCCGAGAGAGCGAACATTCCCCAAAGCACAGTCTCCGCCGGCAAATTCTCCTCGTACCACAGCGCACCGTCTTTCACGGTGCCGGTTTCTTCGTTGTCTATGGCGATGCGAGCCCGCACCTCCGTGGCTGTTTCCGCCAGAAAGTCCATCACATCGTCCGGCAAGATCGCGAAGCGGCGAGCGAAGTCGTCCTTGGCGTCGCTGTCGTCTGCCTGGACGATCTCGGCGATGTGCTCCGACCACGCCCTCGCGCCCTCGTCTTTCTGCGCGTTCAGATCAATGTCTTCCAGCACGAGCTTCGGTTCCGCGTCAACCAGATTGACCGAATCCGGTGACACTAGCGCCTCGCCTGCACTGGGAAATCTCACTTCTGGCGTTCCCATTCCCGTCCGTCGTTTGTCGGACGCATAGCGGCGAAGGATGAACGGTGCGGTGGCGTAGCAGACGATGCCGCCGAGGCAGCGCACAGGCAGCGCCAGCAAGCCGGCGTCACCGACGGTAAGTGCGCCTGCGAAGTGGTTTGCCTCGCCCTGCTCGGGGCCGAACAGAGTCCGTGCATCATCTTTGTTCTTGGTGGTCAGTTCTTGGCGCAGCACGCCGCGCAACGAAGAACCCGGCACGATGGGAAGATTGGTGGTGCGCGATCGTGCGATCGGCAAGTCGACAACGCCAACCGACTGTCCGGTGCCACAGTGCAGCGCGGAAAGCGTATGAACGTGAAAGAGCCTCGGTTTCATTGTGATGTCCTTAGTTCAGGGCGGCTACCGGAACCCATGCGCTGGGCAGCGCGAGGCCGAAACCGTCACGGCGGGCCTGTTGGCAGTCGCTGACGTTCGCTAGCCAGAGTGCGCGTAGCGCGTCGTCATCGGTGCCGTCTAAAACCCGGAACCAGTACGTCGTGCCCGCGCCTGCCAGCTTGCGACTTGGCCGAGGGCGGTTAGCTGCCAAGTCCCATCCGGAATGGGCTTGCCAGCGTTCCACCGCCACGGCGCGAAGCTGCAATCGAAGCCCCGGGATGTCCGGCGGACTTCCGAAGCCGGCGGCATCAAGCCAGCCGGGGCGGTAGCCGGCGGAGAAAACGCCCGGAGTCAGCAACGTTAAGCACATGCCACCGGACTTGGCGATGTCGCGCAACCAACCGGTTGGCGGTTGAGGCCAGACAGTTGGATCTTGTGGTTCCAAAGCCGCCAGCCTGCGCTCGCCGCCAAGATGCACTAGGCAGTCGCCGAGAGGTTCCTCGCACTTGGCGAGAAGACGCAGGCCGTTCCCTGCGGCGTCTTCTGCTTTGCGTGCGTCCAGCACTAGGCCTTCCGTCTGAAACAGCTTGCCTTCGTCGGCGGCGCTGGTCCGCGGATCTATCGCCACATGCGTGCGGCGGTCACCTTCGGGCGGTGACCAGCCGCGCTTGCGGAGTTCGGCAAACGCAACGTCGATGCCACGCCGAAAGTGAAGGAAGTCGTTGAGCGCCCACCAAAGCGGCCCATGGCCCGGTTTGCCTTCATACTCGTGAGCAAGTTGCACAAGCAACAGTCCTTCGGGTAGGTCTGCACCACAGCCAACGTCGAACGACTTGGGTTCTGCGCGAACGCAAATTGGCGAATCTCCCACGGACAAGTACACCGCGTCGGCGGGTTTCGGCACCACCGGCTGATTTTCGTGGTCGACCAGCAACGGCCCACAGACCGCGAGTTGTGCCAGATGCACGCCAAAGTTCTGCCCGGTTGCACGCGCCCACGCCGTGCGCAGGCAGCCAGATACTGTCGATGGCGGCGGAAATCGTGCGGGATCTACTCCGGCTTGTTCGTCGAAGGGGCGGCCGGAACGAACGATGAGGGGTGCCAGCGCTTCCAAGGTCACGACGGTGCTGCGTTCGCTTTGCGCCGGTGCGGGCTTGACCACGGGAGCTTCCGCGCGGCTCCGCTCCGCCGAACGAGCTTGCTTGCGCGGATTGGGCCGCGCTTGCCGGCGTTTGCCGCGCTTCCTGTTCTTGCGACTCATCGTTCCCCCACATCAGCCGCCGTGCGGGCGGCAAGCCAGCGCGCAATCACCAACATGTCGGCCACACCTGCCAAGGGGTCCGTTTCGACACGCCGCTCAATAAGGGCCCGCACTTGGTCAGGAATGTGCTTGTCGACAGCGCCCTTAGCGGGCCTCCGGGCCCGGCTCAGAAGGCGACGAATCTCGGCCTTGCGCATGCCTATCGCCCGGCAACTATCGTCTTCGCGCAGCCAGGCCAAACGCAGGTCGATAGCACGTAGATCGTAGGCGACGCGCGACGAAATCTCCTTTTCGCGGAATGCCATCGTCGTGCGTTCCAGATCCTCAAGAGCCTGCAAGTCGTCCCACCGGATGCGCAATTGGTGTTCGCTGCCGGCGCGGGCGCCTAAGACAATAGCAAGGGCGTTGCGCGCCTTGACGCCATCACCTTTGGCGAGCTTTTCGGCCCGCTCGGCGCGGTCCCGCAGCGCTCCCAACGGCTGCATGACGTGGCCGATTCCGAGACCTGCCGAGAGAGTTGGCCGGTTGGCGTTTGGCGCTGTCATTTCACTCGCGAATGGGGCGAGGGAACTCTCGAACCGCTCCGCTAGTTTCTTGGCGCATCCCACCGCTTGCGTGAGCGGCAAGAGCGCGAGCACGTCGTCGCCGCCGGAGTAGATGACGTGACCGCGATGATCTCGGACGATTTGGCGCACCTGCGAAGCAAAACTGTCCAGTGCGCGCGAAATCCGGCGGGAATGCTCAACGGTCCTCGCACGCGACAGCAGTTCGCCCATCCGGTCTCCGTCTGCCTTCAGGATTGCCGCGTACGGCACCGGTTCGCCAACTGCGCTGTCGCGCCTGACTTGGCGCAAGCAGTTCTTGAGCTCTTCTGCGGCTTGGCGGTCTTCACCTTCCGTTTTGGACAATTCGGCCTCCAATCGCGGCGGGTACAACATCTGAGCGTCGAAGGGCAGCGCGTTGTAGGCACCGGCGTTGCCACTAACCCGTGTGGCGCGACCAAGCGTCACCAACGGTTCATATGCTTCGCCTAGGCGGCGTTGTTGCTCCTCCGATAGCGTTTCGATCCAAGCATCGGCTGCGATGCGTGAAAAAGGAGTGAACTGGTCCACTTTACCGGACAAGCGTTTTAGCACCCCAAGCGCGTCTAGTTGTTCGTTGGCCGACAAGCCTAGCTGGAGCCGAATGTGGCCCTTAACCCTATCCGGCAGGACCGTTTCCATCGCGCCATCCAAGGAAGACTTCGGCAACCCTTGGGTGGAGAGCGGCGGAGATTGGAAGAAGTCCCGCGTCGTCTTGCGGGCGGCCAGTACGGCACCGAGCTTGCGACTGGCCTTTTGGTAGTCGTCACCCCGGAACGCGACCCACGCGACGTAGCTCTCGAGGACTTCGTCGATCTGGGCATTCCACACCTCTTCGCGGACCTGTATCTTGCGCCGTGCCCTGTCTCCGAGTGTGCGCAGCCGGACAGAGGCCGCATTTTTCGCCCTGTCGCATAGATCGCGGACGGTGCCGGCGTCCCCGGATCGGATCTCGGCCCGTAGGACGTTCGACATGTTGGCACCGTCCGTGGGGCCATCTTGCGGGGCTAGGTCCGTGTCTGCGTTTTCGAGGTGCGGAAAGATGAGGCAATTGGCGTGCGTTTCGTGTAGCACCTTTGCGGCTGCTCGCGCTGCCTCGGAGAGCAGCCAGGAACCGCACCACAAGTCGCGGGTGCGGCGGGCAGCCCCGATCAGGCTCTGCACGGGGCCGAAAGACAACGCGATGAGGTAACGTTCCATTAGCGGTGGGCGCGACCTTGCCGGGGTCTGATCTGGTCTCGAAAATACTGCATGAAGGCGGTGAGCACATCCTCACCTCTGTCTTGCATCGGCGCGATCTGCGACGCCAAGCGCTTGCGCTCTTCCATGTCGTCTGGCCAAGCCTTGACCGAATTGTCCTTGCCTAGCTTGCTTAGCGCGACAGGTACGCCGATGCGCTCTTTCCAGCCGGGCAGCAGCAATGCTAGCGAGTGGTAGGTCTCGCCGTTGAAATAGGGGCGGAGGATGAGCGGGCTCGCCATGCGTTCTCGCTCTTGGCCAGCCAATTCAAGCGTGTCGCTTGGGTCCTTCGCGTCCTTGAAGTGGAACACAATCGGCAAGCCAAACGCCGCCCGGGGATAGACGCCATCTACCGGATGTCGTGGGTCGTGTGCCCATTTGCCGGCCACGCGTCGAATGGTGTCCGCCTCCGGCCAATTGCTTCGGCCCGGTCTATTGCCCCCACCGCGTCCCATGCCGGGTCCTTGACGGAATGTGCTGAGCTGCTTGATAGCCGAGCCCCAAGCTGCTCGAGCCTTTGGGGTCGCCGGCCCCACCACCATTTGCCCGCCGAGATCCTCGACCTCCTTCGCATGCACGGGCTTCACTTCGGTGCCGTTCACTCGGACGGCGCCTAGACCCCTGCGCGTTCTCGCACCGACGCCGGAAAAGCTCGCCCACCAGCGCAGCGCTTCGACGACCTGCTCCCGCCTCTCTTCTACGCAGCGCAACTCTAGGCTGAGTTCGAATTCATAGCCTTGATTCAGCAACTTCGGCGGCGGTTCGTCGCGATTCCAAATCAGAACGTAGTCCGGGACATCCGGCGGTTTGCCGTCGATCAACCGACTATCTTCGACAGCGCGGCAGGCAACGCGCACAACCACTTGGCTGGCTTGCGGCCCCTTGGAGGAAATGCCACCCCATAGGGCGCACTCGTCCTCGAACACCTCGGTTGACGGGCGATCGCGACTATGTAGCAGGCGCCACCATGAGCGTAGCTGGCCGCGCAAGGCGCTGGCACGGATGGGCATGTTAGGGTCGACAGCGCCCGCTTTCACGCCGCCACCGTACATGGGCGTGATGAGCTTGCATGTGGCCGTGATGGTCGTGCAGGGCACTGGCAGCGACTCGCGCCAAAGGGATCCGGCCCCCTCCGGGCTGAGTTGCCTCATATGCCGTTCGCCATGGCTTCGAGCCTGCCGCCAGCTTGCGCCGCCCCGCCGACGAGCGCAAGGCGCGGCAACCTTGCCACCGGGGCGTGCATTGAAAAACCTCCGCTGGTATTACTGCGCCTAGCTTGCACAGCTACTCCGACAGCCTGTTGGCGTTGGTTTGGAACATTCGCTCGAATACTTGGCGAGCTGGACCAAGCCGGCTTCACCAGATCGGGCGCGGCAACGGTGCGCCGCCACTGGCCGCGGTATCTAGCCCGTCGTTGTTGAGCAGCAAACTGCTGATTGCCAAAGGCGAAACGTTGAAGTGGCGCGCGGCTTCGTCACAGCGTTCTTCGGATCGGTCCCGGCCGAGGAACTCGCACACCGCATCGTATGGGCAGAGCAGCTCGGCCGCGAAAGCCCGCTGCGCTTTCTGCCGATAGGTGTAGGCCCGGGTAGCGGGTAGTAGCTGGCCGTGGTGGCCAAGCAAGCGGTCGCCAAGCAGCCGCGCCAGATCGAAACGCCTTCCCGTCTCCCACTTGCTGCGCAGCGCCACCCAAGTGTGTCCATTCGCGGCGAGCACGAATGACAGAGGGCTCGGCCGCATGTCGCCTCCCATAAGAGCGGTTGCTTGGGTACCCGCGAGCACGCTCAGACGGATGTTGTCTATCGGTTGCCCATCCAATGCTTCCTGTCGCCGCAGCGCTTGGGCCGCCGCGCCGCCGAGACGCCATGCCGCAACCTCTCCGAACGCCGGCGTGTGGTCGTTGGCACGGAGTTCCGCCGCGTCTTGTGGACGTGCATCCCATCCGGCGGTGTGCGCGGTGTCGATCAGTTCCTTGGTGGAAAGCACCGCCGTGGTTCGGCGCGCTCCGGCGTCTGCGGCCAATTCCTCCACGGCATCAATGCCTAGAACGCCCGCCTCGTCCATGACCGGACGCAACTGCGACGCTGCGATTTCATCCGGGTCTTGCCCCAAGCGTGCTTCAAGGCGGCGCAAACGGGAGGCGTCGGCGTCTTCTTGCTGCCTCTCAAGGTCGCACCAAATGCGGTGCAAGTTGGTGTCGGCGACCTTCGCCCTTTCGAGCAGAGCGAGCGTGGAGCGTACGAAATCGCCGATGGCCACTTCCAACTCCGTCGCCGAAATCACCTCAAATGTAGGTGCGCCCACATATCGGTACAAACCGGGCGCCCGGTCAATCGTGGGCGCAGAGGTGACGACAGCCCGCACGCCGTCGGACGAAATCTCGATATTCGGCCATACATAACCCCCGCCGATGGAAGACAGGCAATGTGAGAACGCCCACTCATGCCCCGAGTATTCGCCCGGACGCGCCTCCCACAACAGGCGCCACCGATTCCACGCAAGCCACTCGGCGATGTCGTAGCCCGACACGCGAGGCCCGGGCAACAGTTCACTCGCGTCGGGGGCAACCCCTTCGGTGAGGCAGCGCCCGTTGGCTCGCACCGTTAGGATGCCGAATGTCGCCTGCTCCTCGATTGCGCCGCTGTCCAAGGGCAGCGGCTTTAGGGTCAGCGCCAACATGTCACCCACCGTGCTCCAACTTCCGCTTGGACCACTCGGCGCCCACCCACCGACGCATGGCGTCATCGTCTTCAGCTAGCCGATAGCCGTGGTAGCGGGTTTGGTCGTGGCCGAGTTTGGCCTCGTAGACGTCGCCAGAGTCGTCTACCGCCCAGACGTGCTTCGGCCACTCGCGTACCGTATGAGAACTCGCCATGCCGAGACGAATGCCGGCTTGCAGCAGTTTCTGGGCCTCATCGCGTCGAACCGGGCGCTTGGCATCGCAAACAGACTTGGAAGGTCTTGGGGCGACAGGCGGGTTGAAGCCGTAGTCGGCGGGCCTGATCTTGTGGTGCGGGCTTCCGCTATACCGTGCGGCTGCCGCTAGCCCGTCAAGCTGCGCTCGGGTGTAGGAGCCGAGTTTGGCGATCCTCCGCTTCGGGTTGTTCCCGTGGTACTTCATGCTCTTGTTTTCTCGCAAACCGTCCGCCTCAGGTGTGTTTGGCAGACGCCGCTGCTTGTTTGCGTTGCAACGGCATGGTTGAGGTAGCCTCCCAAGAAAGGAGACAGGCAAGCGAAGCATAACCCGTCCGCCTTTCTCTCGACCTGCCGCGACCTTTCCTACTAGGAGTGGTGACCAAAGGATCATGGCGGTAGCGCCGCAAAGCGGATGTCGGATGGTGGGATGTCCAGCCCGTACACCTTTCTGCGGGCTTCCGTGCGGCGACCCACCAGATAGGCTGTGGCTTCTCGCCTGCCTAGCGCTTTGTTCAGTGCGCGGTGCAGCCGGGACTTCGTCTGCGAGAAGAAATCGCCGGGCATGCCCTTTTCGAGCCGCTCGGCTGTTCGTTCACGAAAGCCCATCGGCCCTACGATCGCATCGTATTCGCGCAAGAAGGCCCTAGCGTATTCGTGCTCGGGGACGTCCTCGATTGGGCACGGCAACCAACACAGTCTCGCCTGCTGGCGCCGAGCCAACCAAGCCAGAAAGGCCAGCTGTACGGGTGGCAGACTGATGATGCGCTCGCCGGCGCACACACGCTTTGCCGGGAGGTCGATGACGAGCTCTACGCGGCCGACAGCCTGTTGCGCGGCCTCCACTGCGTCGCGATAGCGGATCTTCCCCGCTAGCAAGTCTTCCGGCAAACCTTCTCGCAGGCGCACGAAGGGTATCTCCCCCAGCTCAACTTTGCCGTCTCGAGCATCGATTGCATCGCCTTGTCCGTGCGTTGCCCGGATTGGCTCGCTCTTTGGCGTTGGGTAGAAGAACTCTCGCAGCGATTCGTAAGGCGGGCTGACCAGAACGTGGGAAAGTTTGTCCTGTCGCCGCCCGTAGAGGGAGAGCGCATAGCCGAGGTAGAAACCCATCGTCTTGCGCCCGCCGGCAATTGAGACATGAAGTGCGCTGGATTCGTCTTTCGTGAGTTCGCATAGCAACTGCGTGATCGCGTCGGCGGCGGCGGTGTTGTCGGCGGGCGTGCGGATGTCGTCAAGATAACCGCCGGACGCGTCTGTTAGAACGTGGATATGTTCAGCATCGAACTGGATGGGCGGCAGGTTGTAATCCGAGCGCAGGCGGTGAAACCAGCCGTCGCGCGGGTCCAGCAGTGCTTCCAGAGCCAGTTCCGCGCCTTGTTGCGTGGTCACCAACCTCACCTCGGTAGGCACGAAGGCGGGCGAGCCGGCAACCGCGAGCACATAGATCGTCTCGGTGACGATTTGCGGTGACTTGCCGGTCACCGCCACTAGGACTCTGCGCGGGTATGCCTCTGGATGGGCGGCGTCGAAGGTCACAGGGGCTTGGGGCCTTGCCAGAGTTCGTCTGGCGTCTCGCCCAACGGTTCCAGCGTATACCGGCCGAGCCCCATCGTGCAGCCCTTGCCGATGTGCGTCCACTGGCCGAGCCACAGGCAGGGCCATAACGAAGCCAGTTGGGCGGTGCGCACTGTGAATGTCCCCAACACGCCACCCATCGGGACAATCGCGTGTTGGCGCGAAGAGCGGCGGGAGAGCTCCCGCCAGCGCAGATTCGCGTCTTCCAACTCGATTTCGTCGGAACCGCGCAGCAGAGCTGCGAAGTCCACTTCCAGCGGCGTCTCTCCAAAGAAATAGGTGAGCAGCGAGAAGCGCCGCAACAGGTTTACTGCGAAAATGCGGAAATCGAACTCGCTTGGCCCCACATAACGGCCGTCTCGGCGAACGCGCAACGGGGAGAGGAGGCGCACGCGCACGGCATCCGGCATTGGCGGCGGGCGCGGCTCGCACGCTGGCACCGTTTGCAGGCCGCCGTTGGCGTCTTGGATGGTGGTCCACACCTCGCCACCTGTCCCGAAGCGCTCCGCTTGCGCCTCAACCATGTCAAACACCACGCGGGCGCGGGTCAATCCGTCTCGCCCCGCCTGTGAGAGCGCTTGCAGCACCGTCGGCGCGTCGTCGGTCGCTGTCCCGAACAAGGTTACGCCAAGGTTGAGCGTGTCGTCCTTCGTGTCCCAGTCGCCGGCGGGTTCGACCACATAGGGGTTGGGGGCTGTGGGGTAGCGGGTGAGCTTCTTCGCATCGGCCGGGGGACGGCTCTCGAACATGCGTGGATAGACGCAGAATCCAAGCAACGCGCACCCGTCGCAAGTCGGCGGAAGACCAGTGATGCACACCATGCGGCGCAACGCGTGTCCAAACACGCCACGCCACGCAGAGCCAAGGAAGCCGTTTGGACGGTTGGAGAGTTCGCCGCCACGCGAACGAAACCGCAGCCGATAGCGGGCCAGCCCCAATCGCGGCACGACATCGTTATTGGAGCCCTCCGTTGGCGAATCCGGCGAGACCATGCCCATGCGCTCCAAGTGGAGATCGGCAAGTCAATCGGGTTGGCGGCGCGATTGCAAGGCCGTCAGCTTTGGTCGGCAGGCGATGCCGTGGCTAACACCGCATCGATTCATCAATGGGGCTACCTTGTGTAGCCGTCGACCGGGCTCCGTCCGCGGAGATTCGCGCCAGCCAATCCTGAACGACCGGGTTCCGTCCGCCCAGAGCAGGCTATGCCAATCTCCACCGAACGCGAAGCGTTCGCAGTGGCCACAGCCCATCGTTCCCCCTATCATAGCCGCGACACGCTTTTGGCAACGAGGTGGCGTATCGCTTGGCTTCGGCTACCGCCCGCGAAGTCGATACCGCCACCGCAGAGGACTCTGGGGAGGAACCAATGAAATCGCCTATTTGCGACATGCTTGGCTGCGAGTTTCCGCTCTTGGCCTTCAGCCACTGCCGGGATGTGGTGGCCGCCGTCTCCAATGCCGGGGGCTTCGGCGTCTTGGGCGCCGTCGGCCACTCGCCGGAGACGTTGGACGTCGAGCTCTCGTGGATCGACGATCACGTTGGGGGCAAGCCCTACGGCGTGGATCTGATCGTGCCGACCAGTCTGGACAGCAAGGAGGAGGCGTTGTCGGCGGCGGAAATCGAGGCTCGCATCCCGCCGGAGCACAAGGCGTATGTGCGCAATCTGCTGGCGCAGCACGGCATCCCCACGGACGATCTTTACACCGAGGCGCCCCGCAGGGGTGTCGGGGACAACATGCGCGCCAAAGGCGCCGAGATCGTCTTGGACGCCGCCTTCGCCCACCCGATCAAGCTCGTGGCCAACGCGCTTGGGGTGCCGCCGCCTTTCATGCTTGAACGCGGGAAGCGCGAAGGCGTGCCGGTGGCCGCTCTTTGCGGGGCTCGCGAGCACGCCGTCAAGCATGCCGAGGCGGGTGTGGACATCTTGGTGGTGGCTGGCACGGAGGCCGGCGGGCATTGCGGCGAAGTGTCCACGCTGGTGCTGGTGCCGGAGGTGCTGCAAGCGCTCGAACCCTACGGCGAGGTTCCCGTCCTGGCCGCCGGCGGCATCGCCACGGGTCGCCAGATGGCGGGGGTGATGGCGATGGGCGCTCACGGCGTGTGGACGGGGTCCGTGTGGTTGACCACCGCCGAGGCGGAGACGGCGCAAGCCGTCAAGGAGAAGTTCCTAACCGCCAGTTCGCGCCAAACCGTGCGTTCACGCAGCCGCACCGGCAAGTACACGCGCCAGCTTCGCTCGCCGTGGACGGACGCTTGGCACGCGGACGAAGCTCCGGATCCGCTGCCCATGCCGTTGCAGGCATTGGTGAGCGAACCCGCGCTCGGCAAGATCGCCCGGTTGGCGGAAACCGGCCACCCCGGTGCGAAACAGTTGACCACCTATTTCGTGGGCCAAGCTGTCGGGCTGATGAACCAGGTGCAGTCCGCGCGCCAAGTGGTGTACGACTTCATGGAGGATTTCGCCGCCGCCACCGAGCGCCTCAGCGACATCGTGGAGGACGACGCCGCGTAACGGTTCTTCAACTCGCGCCCGTGGGGCCGTTGCGGAGCGACCACCGGCGCGGGCTCCGGCGATGGGCATGACGGATCGGCAAGACATCGAGAACCGGGCGCGGCGGCATTTGGAATCCTTGGCCACGCGAATGGCGATTGTCCAACGCATCGTCGACCACGAGGATCCGCAGGCGGTGCTGTCTTGGGCAAAGCGGTCGCTGCCGCGCCACTTTCCGAACCTGTTCGATTTCCCGAACGAAGCCCAGAACGCTCGGGCGGCGTATTGGTTGGGGCGCATCATGTGGAACGTGATGCCGCTGCCCTCCAACGGATTTCGTCCCAAACCCTTGCCCGAACCGCAGGACGAAGAGCCCTGTCCTTGCGATTCGGGCTTTCCGTATGCGGGTTGCTGCCGTCCGCCTGAGGACGTAGAGAAACCGCCGTTGGCCAGCCTCTGGCCTTTGTTGGCGGAGTGTCGTCCGGCGCCCTATTGGATCAAATTGGAGAAGGCCGGCAAGTTGCCGACCGTCGGCTTCCTCGCTGTGGCCAGATACTTGCGCGACGAGGGGCACTGGCGGCAGCTCCAGCAACTGGTTGAAGCCCGGTTGGCGCCGGAGCGGCGGATTGAGGAACCGGACCTGGCCGAGGCCATCGATTGGCTTTGCGATGCCTACCTGCGGTTGCACAACACGCCGCGCAAGAAGGAGGCGATGCTGGCGCGCTTCGTCAAGCACTCGAACTCGGCATTGCGGGCGGCCGCGAATCGGCGCCTGGCCGCGTCTCTGCTGGACCGCGGCGAGACGGAGCGGGCTTGGCGGACGTTCGCCAAAGCTTGGGAGGCGGAGCCGCACGGGGAGGCCAACTCGCTGCTGGAATTGACCATGCTGACCGCCACCGGCCGCTTGGACGAGGCGTCCGAGCGGGCCGGCGCTTGGCTGGCCCACCTGCGCAACAAGCCGGACGCGGCGGAAGTAGTGCTCGATACGGCGCGTCGTTTCCAACGCGATCCGAAGCGCGCGTTGGAGGACGACGTGGTGAGCGCAACGCCGCCGGTGGTGCGGGATTTGCTGGATTGGCTCGACGAGCGCGAGAAAAGGCGGCTGCCGCGGTTGCGCTTGCAACCCTTGAAGGCGGAAGAGGAATCCTTGCGAGATGCCTTTCAACTTGCCCCCTCGCGCAAGCTGCTTGCCCTTGAGGAAGATTGGCACAAGGTCAGCCAAGCCGACAAACCGTTCAGCACCCAATCCCGCCTGGGCAACGAAGAGGAGTGTTGGGAGCGCGCCGAACAGTGGATTCCGTGGCTCCGCGACCACCCCGACGCCTTGGACAGCCCCTCGATTTTGGAAGACTTGGCGTTGTTGCTGGCGGCGGCGGAGGAAGACTTGGGCGGGCCGCGCAATCGCTGGTATCTGGCTTTGGTGGGACGGGGCGTGAAGGTGCTGAAGAAAACCTGGCCAGGCACGCGCGAGGGCAAGCTGCCCTGGGTGGTGCCAACGAACCGCCCCTTGCTGCGCCTGTTGTCACTGTACATCGAGGCATTCAATGAAAATTGGGAGGGTGGTCGGCTGGAGGACGCGATTCGCATTTATCTGCAGTTCAATCCCAACGACAACCACGGCTACCGTTGCCATTTGGTGGATCGCATGCTCATTGAAGGGCGCGACGACGACGCCTTGGCCTGCGCCAGCCAATACCCCACGGACATGTTCGCCGAAACGCGCTACGGCGAAGTGCTGGCGCTGTACCGCTTAGGCCGGTTGGAAGATGCCGAGGCCCGGCTGAAAAGTGCGGTCGAGCATCTGCCTCTGGTGCCGAAGTACCTCCTGCGCAACCACATCGCGCGCCCCAAGATGGACCGGAACATGCGCATCGGCGGGAAGGACCAAGCGTGGCTGTACCGCCACGACATGCGCGACGTGTGGATGGCGACGGACGGCATGCGCCAATGGCTCGGCGAGCGGGTGCCGACGGGGTCGCGCTAGGAGTCTGCGCCGCAGAAGACGGCGTGTTAGAGTTCCAGCCCATGTTCGCGCTGTCGTCCCACGTTGTCGAAGTTCGCGTATTTCTCGTGGGCCGGTTCAACGCCGCTCGGCCTACCTTCACTGCCACCGCGACCGCGGGATGTGCGCCGTGACGTTGAGCGAGACGGACATCCTCGGTTTCCTGCGCGAGGGCTACAGCACCCGCGAGATCGCCAAGGAGTACGGCCTGCCGCCAAGCGAAGTCGCCCGCATGGCGTCGCGCGGCGCGGTGCGCGAGCAGGAGGAGAAACCACGCATCCTGCCGCCGGATCCGCAGGCCCGCGCCAAGGCCTGGGCGGCGGGGCTAGACCTCTACGGGCGCCCCGAAACCGCCCGCTGAGCGGCGCCGGAGCGTTTCGACGGCAGCCCGGTCTTCGTCGCTGCCAGCTTTGCCGGGAGCTAGATCTTGGCCGCCACCCCGCCATCCACGTTGATCATCTCGCCGTTCACGAAGCGCGATTCGTCGGAGCAGAGGAACAACACCAGATTGGCGACATCCTCCGGCAGGCCGGGCCCTTGCACGATCTGGGCGAAATCGAACATCTTCTCGAAGACGTGGTGGCCACCGTCCGGGTTCTTCGACGTGCCGCGGGTGGCGCCGGGCGTGAGAATCTGCCCGGGGCGCACGCAGTTCACGCGGATGTTGTGGCGTCCGCCGGCGCCGGCCATGTAGCGCGTCAAGGCGTCCACGCCGGCCTTCGCCGCGTAGTAGGAGGCCGATGTGGTGCCGAACTCGTCCTGCATCCGCGAACTGAACCCGCGTTGCGCGGCCAGCGACGACATGTTCACCACCGCGCCGCCGCCGGCCGCCACCAGATGCGGCCACACGGCGCGGCTCACATAGAAGGTGCCGGTGAGGTTGGTGTTGATGACGCGGTGCCACTCGGCGTTCGGCTCGTTCGGAAATTGGCTGCCGCCCCCGCCGCCGGCGTTGTTGAACAGCAAATGGATGCCGCCATACGCCTGCGCCGCCTGGCGCACCGCGGCGGTGACGGATTCGTCGTCGCCGACGTCGCACGCCACGAACGTGGCCTCGCCGCCGGCGTCGCGGATGGCCGCCGCCACCGCTTGGCCCTCGGCTTCGCGGCGCGCCATCAGCACCACTTTCGCCCCCTCTTGGGCGAACAGGTGTCCGGTGGCCTCGCCGATCCCGCTGTTGCCGCCGGTGATCACGGCGATCTTGTCTTGAAGCCTGTTCGGCATGGGTTCTCCTTTGGATGTTCAACGGTGATTCGAGGGTGATACGAGTATAGCCACCCAAACCTTCCCAAGCGCGGGCTTGGGCTATGATCGCCGTTGCCCAACCACCCGAACTGCCCATGGACGGCCCCGACTTCTCCAAGACGGCCCTCGTGCCCGCGATAGCGCAAGACGCCGAAACCGGCCAAGTGCTCATGCTCGCCTACATGAACGCCGCGGCCTACGCGGAAACGCTGGCCACGCGGCGCGTGTGCTATTACAGCCGAAGCCGCAAGCGGCTGTGGCGCAAGGGGGAGCAAAGCGGCCATGTGCAACGCTTGGAACGGCTCTACTACGACTGCGACGCCGACACGCTGCTCTTGGCGGTGAAACAGGTTGGCGGCGCGGCCTGCCACGAAGGCTATGCGAGCTGCTTTTTCCGCGAAGTGGATCCCGATACAGGCAAGGCGGCGGTGATCGCGGAGCGCGTGTTCGATCCGAGCGCGGTGTACCGATGAGCGCGCGGATGTTGAACCTCGGCATCCCCGCCGGCAGTTTGCAGAACGCCTGCGCCGGGCTGTTCGAGGCCGCCGGATACCGCCTCACGTTTCCCAAGCGCTCCTATTATCCGGACATCGACGATCCCGGCATGGACTGCCTCTTGGTGCGGGCGCAAGAGATGGCGCGCTATGTGGAGCAGGGCGTGTTGGACGCCGGCATCACCGGCCACGATTGGGTGTTGGAAACCGGCGCGGACGTCGCCGAGCTGGCCGAGTTCCTGTTCTCCAAGGTGAGCCGGCGGCCGAGCCGCTGGGTGCTGTGCGTGCCGAACGATTCGCCGGCGCGCTCGGTGACGGATTTGCAAGGAAAACGCATCGCCACGGAAGTTGTGAACCTCACCCGGGACTACCTTGGCCGGCACGGCGTCACCGCCAGCGTGGAGTTCTCGTGGGGTGCCACGGAGGTGAAGCCGCCGCGCTTGGCGGACGCCATTGTCGAGATCACGGAGACCGGCAGTTCGCTGCGGGCCAACAACCTGCGCATCGTGGACGAAGTGCTCACCAGCACGCCCAGACTCATCGCCAACCACGCCGCCTTGGACGATCCGTGGAAGAAAGCCAAGCTGGAAAACCTCGCGTTGATGCTCGCCTCCAGCCTCGCCGCGGAAGGGCGCGTCGGGTTGATGATGAACGCCAAGAAGGAACACTTGCAAAAGCTGACGGCGCTCTTGCCGGCCCTGGGCAAACCCACCGTTTCGCACTTGAGCGAGCCGAACTGGGTGGCCATCAGCACGATCATCGACGAGGCGTGTGTGCGCGACATCGTCCCGGAACTGAAGCGGGCCGGCGCCACGGGCATCGTCGAATTTCCCATCAACAAGGTGATCGGCTAGGGCGCGTTGGGCCGCCGCACGGGTTGAGGGGCAGGCAAGTGACGGACTTCGACGCGGAACGCCTGGCGGACACGGCCCACTCCAACCAGTTCCGGCTGCTTGGCACAAAGCGCTTGTTGCCGCTTTTCGTCACGCAATTTCTCGGCGCGTTCAACGACAACGTCTTCAAGCAGGCGCTAATGATCCTGTTCGCCTTCGGCGGGTTGCTCGCCGCTGGCGCGAACGAGGGTCTCTACGTGAACATCGCCGCGGGCCTGTTCATCCTGCCGTTCGTGTTGTTCTCGGCCACCGCCGGCGCGCTGGCGGACCAGTTCGAGAAATCGCGCCTCATCCGCTTGATCAAACTCGCGGAAATCGGCGTCGCAGCGCTCGCCGGGATCGCGCTCTACACCCAAAACGTGGCCGTGCTGCTCGCCGTGCTGTTTCTGTTCGGTGTGCAATCCACTTTCTTCGGCCCGCTGAAATACGCCGTCCTGCCGCAGCATCTGAAGTCCACCGAACTGGTGGGCGGAAACGGCATGTTGCAGATGGGCACGCTCACCGCCATTCTTCTCGGCACCAGCGTTGGCGGGTTTCTCGGCGAGCTCGGCGAGGCGGGCGACGCCACCGTCTGGCTGCTCGCCGCCATGTTGTGCGTGGCGGTGGGCGGCTACGCGGCAAGCCGGAAGATCCCCGCCGCGCCGTCCACGCACGAAGGGCCAATACGTTGGAATCCGTTTACCGAGACGGCCGGATTGATCCGCGTCGCCCGGGAACGCAAAGCGGTTTTTCAATCCATTCTGGGCATTTCCTGGTTCTGGCTGCTCGGCACCGTGAATCTGGCGCAGATCCCCTTGCTGGTGCCCAATTTCCTCGCCGGCGGCCCCAGCGTGGTCACGTTGATTCTCATTTGGTTCACCATCGCCATCGCGGTCGGCGCGCTGTTGTGCGAGGTGATGTCCGGCAAGCGCGTGGAAATCGGCCTCGTGCCGATCGGCGCGGTTGGCGTCAGCTTGTTCGGCATCGACCTGTATTACGCCGTCGCCGCCGTGCAGGGCGAGGGCGAACGCGGCGCGCTGGAGTTCCTGCGCGGCGAAGGCACCCCGAGGCTGCTTCTCGATCTGGGCATGATGGGCGTTTTCGCCGGCTTGTTCGTGGTGCCGCTGCAAGCGAACATCCAAGCCCGCACGCCGCAAGACCGTCGCGCCCGGGTAATCGCGGCCAACAACGTGTTGAACGCCGTGTTCATGGTGGCCGGCGCCGGCTTTGCCGTCGCTTGGCTTTACGTGGGCGGATCGGTGCCGGGCGTGTTGCTGGCGCTGGCCTTCGTCAACATCGGCGTGGCCGTTTACATCTTCCACCAAGTGCCGGAGTTTTCGATGCGGTTTCTGGTGTGGGCGATTTCCCACTCCATCTATCGCGTTCGGCACGCCGGTTTGGAGCACATCCCGGACCGCGGCGCGGCCATCCTCGTCTGCAACCACGTGAGCTTTGTGGACGGGCCGCTATTGGCCGGGGCGGTGCGCCGGCCCATCCGCTTCGTGATGCACAAGGACGTCCACAAGGCCCCGGTGCTGAATTTCATCTTCCGCACGACGCGCACCATTCCCATCGCGTCCGAGAAGGAGGACCCGGCGATGCTCGAGCGCGCGTTCGTCGCCATCCGCGAGGGTTTGGCCGCGGGCGATTTGTTGTGCATCTTCCCGGAAGGCAAGCTGACGACGGATGGCGAGGTGGACGTCTTTCGCAAAGGCATCGAGCGGATTGTCGGCGAAACGCCCGTGCCGGTTGTGCCGATGGCGCTCTGCGGCCTTTGGGGCAGCTTTTTCAGCCGCGAGGGGCGCGGCATGTTCAGCAAAAGGCGCGGCAGATTCTGGAGCCGGGTGGACATTCGCGCCGGCCCGCCCGTGCCGGCGGAGCATGTCCGCGCCCAGGATCTGCGTGAGAGGGTGCTGGCGCTTCGTGACGGTTGAGTTCTCCTACCGCGATGTGCGCGTGGTGCAACCGGGCGCCGACGAGATTCCGGCGGCGATCGCGCCGCCGCGAACGCCGCGGGCGGAAGTGCGGGTGGCCAAGCTCGGCGCGCGGGTGGTCGGCGGCTACCGCCTGCAAGACGCCGGCGGCGGAGTGTTCGCCATCCGAGCGCTTGGCGTGTGTTCCCGCTCGCGCCAACGCGGCGTCGGCAGGTGGTTGCTCGGGCACGCCCTCGGCGTCGCCGAATCCCGCGGCGGCCGCGTCGTGGAGGTGCCGGGCCCCGGTTTCCGAGCGGCGTGCGGCTTCTTCGAGAAGGCCGGCTTCCAGTGGCAAGGCGACCGCTTGGTGCTGGCGGTAACGCCGGACTGACCGCCCCGCGTGGCCAGCTGCGGATAGAACGCCCGGCGTTTGACAACCCGCGCTTTTTCGGCGAAAACACTCGTATGCTGTTCGGCGACGCCGAAGAGTCGCGTTCCGGCGTCATCACCGAATTCAACGGTTGAAGCGGGTTCTGTCCGTTTCCGTGCCGAACTGGGCCGAACTGGGCCGAACTGGGCCGAACTGGAGTAGGTATGTCGCTAGTTGCCCTCAAGGTCATTGCCGCCTTGGCGATTCTCGCTATCGCGATTGTCGGGGGCATCGTCCCGCTGCTGGCGGCCCGTCATCAGGCGAGCCGCCGCTTGCTGTCGCTTGGCAACGCCTTGGCGGGCGGCATCTTTCTGGGGGCGGGTTTCATTCACTTGCTGCCGGAAGCCGGGGAGGCTCTGGAAGACTTCTCCGACTACCCCTTGGCGGCGCTTTTGGCGGCTTTCGGCGTTGGCGTGTTGCTGCTTGTGGACCGTGTGGTGTTCGAGAGTACCCGCGGGCGGGGCCCGGAACGGGCTGGTGGGCCGCGGCAGCCGATCTTTCCGGTTGTGTTGCTGGTGGTGCTATCGATCCACTCCATCATCGCCGGCATCGCCCTTGGGCTCGAACCGGAAGTCGCCGCGTCGGTGCTGGTGATGATCGGGATCCTGTTCCACAAGGGTTCCGCCGCCTTCGCCCTCATGGCGAGCGCGCATTCCTCGGGTGCCGGCAAGATGCGGCTCAGGGTGATCCTGGGGGTTTTCGTTGTGATGACGCCGCTGGGAATCCTGCTGGGAACGGTCGCCTCGAATCTGCTTGAGGACCAGGCCGCCACACTGATCGAAGGCACCTTCATGGCGCTGGCGGCGGGCACCTTCATTTACGTGGCTATCTTGGATGTCATCGATGCCGAGATGTCCCGGTTCGACGACCGGCTTGCGCGTTTCGTCAGCAGCGCGCTGATCGGCAAGGACGATGTGGCGATGCCGCTGCGCGACAGCGACCGGCTCCTCAAGTTCGTATTGGTTGTTGCCGGCTTGGCCAGCATGGCGGTGCTGGGGATTTGGATGTAGTGCGAAGAACCGGCACCGGCGCGTATGATGGCGCGGTCGGGTTTTTTGGGAGAAAAGAACATGCCGGAAGTCAACCGCAACGGGGTGCTCGCCGGGCAGGTGGCCGTGATCACCGGCGCCAGCCGGGGCATCGGCGAGGCGATCGCCAAGCGCTACGCGATGGAAGGTGCGAAGGTGGTGGTGTCGGCGCGTTCCGTCGCGCCGGAGGATCACTTCCTGCCCGGTTCCATCAACGAAACGGTGCAGGCCATCCAAGACGCCGGCGGAGAAGCGCTGGCCGTGAAGGCGGATCTGGCGCAGCCGGACGAGCGCCACAATCTCGTGACTGCCGCCGAAGGCGCCTACGGCGCGGTGGACATCCTGGTGAACAACGCCGCGGTCACTTGGTTCATGCCGGTGGAGCGATTCGCGGAGAAGCGCTTCCGCGTGATGATGGACGTGCAGGTGTGGGCGCCGTTCGAGCTCGCGCAGCTTTGCTTGCCGTCCATGCTGGAACGTGGCGGCGGCTGGATCTTGAACATCTCCTCGCACGCCGCCATCCATCCGAAGGCGGCGGCGCCAGGCGGCTCCGGCGGCACGGTCTACGGCATGTGCAAGGCGGCGTTGGAGCGCTTCACCACCGGCCTCGCGCAGGAGGTGCACGGCAAGGGCGTTGGCGTGAACGTGATTTCGCCGGGTTTGGTGGCGACGCCGGGCGTGGTGCACCACAAGCTCATCAACGAGGCGAACAAGGACCGGGTGACGCCGGTCGAGCACATGGCGGAAGCCTGCTTGCGCCTTTGCCACGGCGACGCGTCCGCCATCAACGGCCGCATCGACTACGCCGATCAGGTGATCAAGGAGTTCGATTTGCAGCCCGCCGATCTCATCTGAACCTCATCCGACCGCGCTAGCCAACGTCTGGCCGCCATGACCGTCCGTTTGCACAACGAGCTGGACTTGAACGCCTTTTGGATGCCGTTCACGGCGAATCGGGCGTTCAAGAAGGCGCCGCGCATCATCGAATCCGCGGCCGGCATGGTGTGCCGCACCGACGACGGGCGCGAGTTGCTGGACGCGGTGTCCGGCCTGTGGTGCTGCAACGCCGGCCACTGCCATCCGAAGATCGTCGAGGCCATTCGCCGCCAAGCCGGTGAACTGGACTATGCGACGGCCTTTCAACTCGGGCATCCCGGGGCGTTCCGCTTGGCCGAGCGGTTGGCGGGCATGGCGCCGCAGGGTTTGGACGCGGTCTTTTTCGCCAACTCCGGCTCCGAGGCCGTGGACACCGCGCTCAAGATCGCCTTGGCCTACCATCACGCGCGCGGCGAATCGGCCCGAACGGGTTTGATCGGCCGCGAGCGCGGCTACCACGGGGTGGGCTTCGGCGGCACGAGCGTGGGCGGCATCGGCAAGAACCGCCGCGGTTTCGGGCCGCTCCTGCCGGGCGTCGCCCATCTGCCGCAAACCCACGATTTGGCGCATCAGGCGTTCAGTCGCGGTCAACCGGCTTGGGGCGCGCATTTGGCCGACGAGTTGGAGCGCATCGTCGCCGTTGCCGATCCGGCCACCATCGCCGCGGTCATCGTGGAGCCGTTCGCGGGTTCCGCCGGCGTGCTCGTGCCCCCGATCGGCTATCTGGAACGGCTGCGCGAAATCACCGCCGCGCACGGCATCCTGCTCATCTTCGACGAAGTGATCAGCGCTTTCGGGCGCGTCGGATCCGCGTTCGCCGCCGAGCGGTTCGGCGTGACGCCGGATTTGATCGCCACGGCCAAGGGGCTCACATCCGGCGCGGTGCCCATGGGCGCCGTGCTGATCCGCGCCGAGCTGCGCGACACCATCCTCGCCAACGCGCCGGACGCCATCGAACTCTTCCACGGTTACACCTACTCCGGCCATCCCTTGGCCGCCGCCGCGGCGCTGGCCGCGCTGGACGTGTACGACGAGGAGAACCTGTTCTCACGGGCGCGGGCCTTGGCGCCGGTGCTGGAGGAGGCGTTGCACGGGCTGGCGGACAAGCCGCATGTGCGCGACATCCGCAACATCGGTTTGGCCGGAGCGGTGGAGTTGACGCCGCGGCCCGGTGCCCCCGGCGCCCGCGCGAACGACGCCTTGGCGCGGGCCTTCGATCGCGGCGTGCTGCTGCGAGCCACCGCCGACACCATCGCCATCGCGCCACCGCTCATCGCTTCGGAAGAGCACATCGCGACCGTTGCGAACACCTTGGGCGAAGTGCTCGACGCGCTGCCCTAGCGCTCCCGTTCGCGTTCGCGGGCGGACGATTCGGAGTAGACTCCTGAAGACAGGCGCCTCGAACCGCTAGGCACCCCTCGCCCGAACACCCCTCGCCCGAACAAGGAGGCTTGCCGTGAGCGATCCGCTCCACAACGTTTTCGCTCGCGATTCTCTCGAGGCGAAGGATCTGGCGCACATGCTGCATCCCGCCACGAATCTCGCCGAGCTGCATCGTTCCGGCCCCGTCGTCCACGCCAAGGCGGAAGGCGCGTATGTGTGGGACAACCACGGCAACCAGTATCTCGAAGGGATGGCCGGCTTGTGGTGCGCCGCGCTCGGTTACGGCGAGGAGGAGTTGGCGCGCGTGGCCGCCGAGCAGATGCGGCGCCTTTCCTTCTCGCAGATATTCGCGGCCAAGACGCACGAGCCGGCCGTGCTGCTTGCGGAGAAGCTCAAGGCCATGATGCCGTTCGAGGCCGGACGGGTGTTCTTCGCGCAGGGCGGTTCGGACGCCAACGACACGCAAGTGAAGCTCATGTGGTACTACCACAACGTGATCGGCAAGCGGGAGAAGAAGAAGATCATCGCCCGCCGGGCCGGCTACCACGGCACCACCGCCCTCGCCGGCAGCCTCACGGGCCTGCCGCCGTTCCACGCGCACTTCGATCTGCCGCTGCCGAACATCCTGCACACGGACGCGCCCTACTACTACCGCAATGCGCTGGCCGGCGAAACCGAGGAGGGCTTCAGCACCCGCCTCGCCGCCAATTTGGACGATCTCATCATCGCCGAGGGGCCGGAAACCGTCGCCGCCTTCGTGGCCGAACCGGTGCCCGGCGTCGGCGGCGTCCTGGTGCCGCCGGACGGCTACTACGAGAAGATCCAAGCGGTGCTGCGTCGCCACGGCGTGTTCTTCATTGACGACGAGGTGATCTGCGGTTTCGGCCGCACCGGCAACCCCTTCGGCGCGCAGACGTTCGACATCGCGCCCACGACGATGACGGTGGCCAAGGCGCTTTCGTCCGCGTATCTGCCCATCAGCGCGGTGATCGTGCCGGAGTTCATGTACGAGGCGTTCGTCCCCGCGACGGAAGAAGTCGGCACGTTCGGCCACGGCTTCACCTATTCCGGCCATCCGGTGTGCGCGGCCGTGGCTTTGCGGACGCTGGAGATCTACGAGGAACGCGACATTTTCGGGCACGCGGCGCGGATGGCGAGACCGTTTCAGGCCCGGCTGCGGGCGCTTGCCGAACACCCCCTGGTGGGGGACGCGCGCGGCGTTGGACTAATGGGAGCGGTGGAACTGGTGGCGGACAAAGCCACCAAGGCGCCGTTCCCGGCTCAAGTGGGCGCCGCCGCCTATTGCGCCAAGCGGGCGCTCGCGCACGGGCTCATCGTGCGCAACTTGGGCGAGAACGTTGCGCTCTGTCCGCCGCTGATCATCGACGAGATGCAGGTGGACGAGATCTTCGCCAAGCTGGAAAGAGCGCTCGGCGACACCTTGGCGCGCACGCGCCGGCTCTGAGCCGGCGCCGGCGGGTTGCGGCCCGCCCGTCCGCGCGCGACGCCTTGTCGCTACGCCGTCGCGGGACGCAACGGCATGGTGTAGGACTTGAGGTCCCGCGCGAACTCGCTGAGCGCGTGGATGCCGGTGTTTTCGGCGGTGCGGCACCATTCCTTGAAGGCGCGGAGCAGATCGTCGGCGCTGCCGCCACGTTTCGCCCACACCGCGTTTAGCTCCAAACGCTTCTCGTAGATGGTCTTCAACACCGGGCTGGATTCCAAGATGGCCGTGATTTCGCGCCGGTCGCGGTCCCCCACCATCGCCTCGTCGCGGCACAACACGCTCTTGGCGCGGCGCAGCAAGCGTCTGACGGACGAGTTGGCGCCGCGGCTCTCCTGCTTGGCAAGCGGGGCCACCACGCGCTCGGCGTACCGGGCCATGACGCGGAAGCGGTCGTTCATCACGGCCCAGACGGTGTCCATGTCCACATGCGCCTTGCCACGCACCCGCGCCGCGACCGGCCCGGTGGAGCGGGCCTTCGCCCAGCCGGCCAACGTGAACAGGCGGATCCAAAACCAGCCGATGTCGAACTCCCACGGCTTCACGGACAGCTTGGCGGAATTGGGATAGGTGTGGTGGTTGTTGTGCAGCTCCTCGCCGCCTATGAGGATGCCCCACGGCACGACGTTTTTCGATGCGTCCTCCGTCTCGAAGTTGCGGTAGCCGGTGTGGTGGCAGACGCCGTTGATGACGCCGGCGGCCAATATCGGTATCCACAGCATCTGCACGGCCCAAACAATGATGCCGACGCTGCCGAAGAGAATGAAGGCGAGCACCGCCATGCTGCCGATGCCGAGGTAGTGGTGGCCGGTGAACACCCGCCGCTCCCACCAGTCGTCCGGCGTTCCCTTGCCGTACTTGGCCAGCGTCTCCGGCGTCCTGGCCTCTCGATAGTACTCGGTGCCCTCCCAAAAGATCTTTTTCAGACCATGCACTTGCGGGCTATGCGGATCTTCGGCCGTCTCGGTGGTGGCGTGGTGCTTGCGATGCACCGCCGTCCACTCCTTGGTCACCATGCCGGTGGTCAGCCACAGCCACGTGCGGAAGAAAAGGCCCAGGCCGGGCGCCAAGTCCACCGCCCTGTGGGCCGAATGGCGGTGCAGATACACCGTCACGGCCACGATGGTGATGTGCGTAACGACCAGCGTGTACGCGAACGGCACCCAAAACGACGGCCCGACCACGCCGAACCACCACCGCGCCAACGAGTCAATCAATTCCAACACGCTCTCCTTACCGTTGCCGATGCGCGCCGCCGCAATGCCGCCCGCCGGTCGACGCCCGCCCAACGGAGCGCGGGGCTTGTCGACCCCGGCAGCCACCGTCCTTCGGCGGCATTGTGGCAAGCCGGCGCGGAAAACACCATAGCCCAGCTGGCCGGGCGTGCGCCGAGACCGGGCTAGGGTGCGTGCCGTCCGCAGGGGCCGGCCCATTGCCGCACCGCGGCCGGCCGCCGGTCCTCAATCGGACATGGTAACGTCGCGGCAACCAAGAACAGGTTCGGTCGTGCGAGGACAACGAGTCGATGCGCAGGATGATGCTCGCGGCAACCGGGCTGGTCATCTCGGCGGTTGTCGTTCTAGGTTTTTGGTGGTTGGAACCCAAGGCGGGCAAGACGGCAGAGCGCATTGTGGACGCTTCGGCCGCGCAACAAGCGATGCCGAGCGGGCCGGCGCCGCGCCAGCCCAACGCGGACGCCGAGCCGAAGGCAACGAACGAGACGGGCCCGGTCGCGACGTCGTTGGACGACGTCTATAGCGCTTGTGGCGGCATGCTCCAAGGCGGATTGCCGCCGGATCACCGGGCCTGGCGCGACGGCGGGATGCTGGCTGGCGCCGGCTGCCTGCAAGCGCTCGGCAGCTTGTTTTCGGAGGAATCCGCGTCGAGCGCTCTGTTGCCGGTGGTGCCGCCGATGCGTTGGAACGACCTCTTCGACGATGTCGCCGGCGACATTTCGGCGGTGATTGCCGCCGCGGGGGACCCGGAATGCGCGGTGCCCTAAGGCGAGATACGCCCGCATCTCGGCGCGGGTTGCGCAGCGAGGCCCATGGCCGAACTTGCCGCGTTGGTCCACGCTTGCGGGTCTATTTTTCCCAGCGCTTTCGAGGGCCCACGCGACAGTCGTCCTTGGAGCGACGTCACTTTGCGCACACCCGGTCACGCCACCCATCTGGCTCGTGTCGCCGCGCAAGCGATGATCGCCGAACACCGGGCCAGGTTCGACGGGGCCCTGCCTTGAGGCCATAGGCCGGCCGCCGCCCTGTCGTCCCTCGGCGGCGGCCAGTACGGCCAGTAACGGCCAGTACCTAGATTCCCTGTTAACGCTCTGAAGAGGGGTGGTTCAGCTGTCGGGCAGGCGGCGAGTGCGGTTCGGGAGCGGGGAACGCCTTGTCGAGCGTGTGGGGAAGGCGGGGAATCCGCGCCGAAGGAGTTTTCGCCTGTGGATTCGACGCGTTTCGGAACTGGCGCGGTCGGGCGACCGCGGCGCGTCGGAAACGGCGCCGGGAATCGCGCGCGGGGGCGGGTGCGGCGCCTAGCCGGAGTCGATGCGCAGGCGCATTCCCGCGTACAGCAGCCAGTCGCGGCGGAAGCAGCAGGACGCGAACAGCAGCCAGCGCTTCCTGCCGCTGCGCACCAGCCGGGCGACGCTGCGCATCACGTGCCGCACCAGCGGGCGGATGCCGTGCCGGCGGGCCGCCTTCGGCAGCAGCCGGAACTGCACGGCGCGCAGCAGCAGATGCGCCATTTGCCCGTAGGCGTAGAACGCCTGGTTGGCGCGGTAGCCCCGGCACGGCGGATGGTGCAGGTCGAGATCGACCAGCGGCCCCTTGAAGGCGTTCTCGTGGCCCTGCTTGCCGCGGTGCCGGCGAACCACCTCCGCCAGCGGCAGGTCGTCGCGGTTGGCCAGGATCACCGAGAAGCGCGGCAGCAGCTCGCCCTGCCGCCGCGAGCGCAGCCGCACCACCACATAGCTCTGCTCCTCCTTCCACTTCGAAGGGCGGTAACGCACCCAAGTGGCCGACTCGCCCTTGCCGATGTCCTCCCAGCCATGCTCCGGCAGGCCCTCCACAACGTCCAGCACCGGCCGGCACTTGTTGGGATCCGTCACGCTGATCGACAGGTCCCAGCCCTCGCCGCGAACATGCTCCACGAACGCCCCCCGGTAGTACGCCGCGTCGCAACGCACCCACGCCGGCACGCCCTTCGGCAGCAGCGGCGCCACGTCGCGCTTGAGCTGGCCCTTCCAGCCGCACGCCACGTCGCCCCCCGGCCGCAGCCTCCCGCTCACCCACAGCCCGCCCACGAACACCGCGTGCAGCCAGTAGCCGCGCTCCCCGGTGTACAGCCGCGCCGCGTGCTCGAACAGCCGGCCCGACACCTCGATGCCCGTGCCGTCCACGAACACCGGAACGTACCCCTTCTCCTCCAGCTCGTGCGCCACCACCTCCGGCGCCACGCACCGCGACAGGTGCCGCGCCACCCCCCGCAGGCTCTCCACGTCCCGCTTCGTCAGACGCGACAGGAACTCCCCGGCCCGCCGCCCCGACGGCGCCGACGACAGGCCCAGCAGCTCGCGCTGAACGCCGTCCTCGCGCAAAGCGTCCAGATCCGACAGCGACCCGTTCCCCGACGCCAGCGACGCGATCACGCTCCACTGCGTCTCCGCGTCCGACGCGCCCCGGTTCCGCTTCTTCACCGACACCGCCTCGGCAAGGCGCTCCGGAAGCCCGAACCGGCGCGCCGCCTCCGCCAGCAGCGCGGCGCCGCCCGTGCCCGTCAAACGATCCCCGGTGAAGCCGATCTCGACTTTGGCCGGGCTTGGAACTACTCTCTTCATCAACGCACCTGCGGGGTGATCCTTGTTCAACCGGCATCATACCGGCCGATTCCCCCGCAGCGTGCGTTCTTTCAAGCACTTGCGCTTCTTTCCCCACGAATCCCGCTCTCCCCGACAGCGGCTTAACAGGGACTTAAGGGCCAGTACCACGGTGTTGAGCGTCGGGGCGAATGTCGTTATATTCGCGGGGTCTGGAAGGCGAGGCCCTGCGGGGCCGGTTCTTAGGAGGAGAAAGCATGGCCGCGCGAGCGATGAGTTCCGGCGCCATCTCGTTTGGCTTGGTTTCGATACCGTGCAAGCTGTTCGCCACCGCGGACACCAGCAAGGCGGTGCGGTTCAACTACTTGAGCAAGGATGGGTCGCGGCTGCGCCAGCAATACATTCGCGCCTCGGACGGCGAGATTGTGGACCGCGGGGACCGCGTGCAGGGTTACGAGTTCACCAAGGGGCGGTACGTTACCTTCACCGAGGAGGAGCTCAAGGCGTTGCATGTGGACGCCACCAACGCCATCGACATCGAGGAGTTCATCCCCATTGAGGAAGTCGAGCGCATCTACATCGAGCGCGTGTACTACCTCGGCCCGGACCGGGGCGCGGCGCGCCCGTACCACCTGTTGCGGGCGGCGTTGGCGAAGACCGGCCGCGCCGCGCTGGCGCGTTACGCGGCGCGGGGCAAGAAGCACTTGGTGCTGCTCCGCCCGTTGGGCGATGCGTTGGTGATGGAGCAGCTCAAACACGCGGACGAGTTGCGCGCCATCGACGAAGTCCCGCTCGACGTCTGCGAAGTGAACGAGGCCGAGTTGGGCTTGGCCATCCAGATCATCGATCAGCGCGTCAACGGCAAGTTCGAGCCCGAGAAATACAAAGACGAAGTGCGAGAGCGGATGCTGGCGCTGATTCAGCAGAAAGTGGATGGTCAAGAGATCGCCGTCGCTCCAGAAGAGCGGCACGAGGCGAAGATCATCGATCTCATGGAGGCGCTCAAGGCGTCCGTGGGCGACCGCAAGCCCGCCCGTCGCAGCGCCCCCAAGAAGCGCGCCAGCAAGACGGCCAGCGTGGCCGCCATTCCCGCCAAACGTCGAGCCCAAGGTTGATCCCGCCGGTGCGCCCGCCCACTCAAGCCGTCTCGCCGTCGCCGCTTGGTGGCCGGCGGCAGCTGCACGATGCAACCGCCCACGCACGCGGCTAGACCGCCGCCCGCCGCGCCCGCGGGCCTGGACGGCTACAGCACGCGGGAGGTGGCGGACGCCACGGGCCTTTCGGCCGATCGCGTGCGTCATTTGGCGCGCCGCGGATTGCTGAAGCCGTCGCGCGGTGGCAAGGGCGACTGGCGCTTCTCGTTCCAAGACATGGCGCTGTTGCGAACCACGCAACGGCTGCTGGCGAACGACGTGCCGCCGCGCGAAGCGTTCGCCGCGCTTGCGGACCTCCGCGAGTCGCTTGCCCGCGACGGCGCCGGCAAAGCGCTTTGCGCCTTGAATCTGACCGCGGCGGGGAACTCCGTCGCGGTGCGCGAAAGCGGCGGGTTGTGGGACGCCCGCACCGGCCAAGGACAGCTTCCGTTCACGGCGCCCCGCGCCACCGGGAAGGTTTACGCCCTCGGCCAACGCGGCGCGCCCAAGGGGGCCCGCGCTTCGCATGTCGCGGACGCCGGCGCTGGCGCCGACGAGCTCGATAGCGACGATTGGTACAACCTCGGCCTCGAGTTCGAAGAAACGGCGCCGCGCCGGGCCCCGCACGCCTACCGCCGGGCGATTTCCTTGAACCCCGCCAACGCCGACGCGCATGTGAATCTGGGCCGCTTGTTTCAGGTGCAAGGCGATCTCAAGCGCGCCAAGCGCCACTACCAAATGGCTTTGCATTGCGTGCCGAAGCATCAGCTTGCCCTTTACAACTTGGGCACCGTGTTCGACGAGCTCGATGAGGCGGACTCCGCCTTGGCCTACTACGTCCAAGCGCCGGACGTGCCGGACGCCCACTACAACTCCGCTCGCATTTGCGAGATGCGGGGCGACGAAGTGGCTTGCCGCCGCCACATGCGGCGCTACCGCGGAATGGTGGAGGCCGAGTAGTCCGCCGAGCCGGATCGACGGGCAAACGCGAAGCCGGATGAGAATGTTTTTCATTCGTATTATCAACAATTTATGTTGACTTGACCGCTTTGGCCGAGCATTATCGCCACTATCCCAACCGCAAGGGGTGGCCCCGTGAAGCCGCAAGACCCCGCCATCATCGCCTGCCTCAACCGTGTGCTGAAGAACGAGCTCACCGCCATCAACCAGTACTTCCTGCACTCGCGCATGCTGAAGGACTGGGGCTTGAAGGAACTAGCGGAGCATGTCCACGGCGAATCGCTCGACGAGATGAAGCACGCCGACAGCTTGATCGAGCGCATCCTGTTCCTCGACGGGTTGCCGAATCTGCAAGACTTGGGCCGCCTCATGATCGGTGAGGACGTGGTGGAGATCCTGCGTTGCGACCTCGCGTTGGAGAGTGCCGCCATGCCGGTGCTGCGCGAATGCGTCGCCACCGCGGAGGGTGTCCAAGACTACGTTAGCCGCGAGTTGTTCGAGGAAATCCTTGCCGCCGAGGAAGAGCATGTGGATTGGCTGGAAACGCAGCTGGAGTTGGTCGAGAAGACCGGCCTTGCGAACTACATCCAGTCGCAGATGAGCTGAAGCCCACCGTGGCGCGGCAACAGCACCGGCAGGAGAGGCGATTGGGCGCCGCGGCTTCGGCCCGGAACAGACGTGACCGAGATGGGCCGCCACGGACGCGCCGGCCTCGGGCACCGGACGGCCATGCCTAGCGGCGTCCAAACGCTGTGTCGCGCTGTCGCCAAGGGCGACGCGGACCGCGTGCGCGACGCGCTGCGCCAGCATCCCGAAGCCGCCGCGCACTGGAAACCGATCATGGACGCCGCCTTCGGCGGTCGCGCCGAGGCGGCGCGCATCCTGCTTGCCGCCGGCGCGAACGCCAACGTGGTTTCCGGCACGCCGGCGCGCCACACGCCGCTAGCGCGGTTGACGCAGCATCACTCGACGATTCCCAAACACGCCGGTCATGTGGAGACGCTTCGCGTCCTGCTGGACGCCGGCGCGGACGTCCAGCAGCCAGGCGGCCCCGAACACCTGGTCGCGCTCGCCTACGCCACCATCGGCCCGCAGCAGGCGTTCTTGGACATGCTGCGCGAACGCCAGCCGCGCATCGATGTTCATCTGGCCGCGGCGCTGCTGGACGAGCGGCGCCTTGAGCGCCAGCTAAGGACGCCGGGGCGAAGCGCCGCGCGGGATGCTCGCGGGCGCACGGCGCTGCACTATGTGGCCTTCTCCGGCCTGTGGAAGACGCTTGGCGTTGATCGATGCCTGCGCTGCGCCGAACGGTTGTTCGCCGCCGGTGCCGAGATAGACGACGCGGAAGAAATCCCGGAAGGCGACGACGTGTTCCGCGCCACGCCGCTGTGGCGCACCTTGGCGTGGCAGAACAACCTCGCCCTTGCCGAATGGCTGCTGGAACGGGGTGCGGATCCGAATGTTGCGGTGTTCGCGGTTACGTTTGCGGGAGACGAGCAGGCTTGCGCAATGCTCGGCCGCTACAAGCCGAACTGGGACGTGCGTTTCCGTGGCGGCACGCCGCTGATGGATCTCATGCACTTCAAGCGTCCGGCCGCGACGGCGTTCCTCATCGCGCAGGGCGTGGACGTGAACGCCGCGGACCAGAAAGGCCGCACGGCGCTGCACTTCGCGGCCATGCGCGGCGTGCGCGCCGACCACGTGCAGCGGCTACTCGATGCCGGTGCCCGCCGGGGCGCCAAAGACGCCGACGGCCGCACGCCCTTGGACCACGCCACAGCCAAGAGCAACGCAAAGCTCATCGCGGTGCTGCGATAGCGGGTTCTAGCGACAGCAGTTGCGCGGCAAACCGCCAACGCGCCCATCAAGGCGCGCTAGTTCTCCGACTTCTTGCGCACGTACAGCACGAGTTCGTGATGCACCAGCTCGTACCCGTGCTCCGCCGCGATCTCGCGCTGCAGCGCCTCGATGCCGTCGTTGACGAACTCGATGACGGCGCCGCTGTCAACATCCACCATGTGATCGTGATGGTCATCGGTGGCCAGTTCGTACACGGCGTGGCCATCGTCGAAGTTGTGGCGTTCGACGATGCCGGCGGTCTCGAACTGCGACAACACCCGGTAGATCGTGGTGAAACTCACGGATTCGTCCACCTTCAACAGCTTGCGGTAGACGTCCTCCGCGGAAAGATGATGCGGGTCCGCGCCGGCGAGCACCTCCAGCACCTTCAGCCGCGGCATCGTGATCTTCAACCCGTGGCGCTTCAGCTCCCCTTGGGTTCGATCTTGTGGCACGGTAAACACCTTTGCCAGCTTTAACAGTGGCACCGTAGCCGTGGCTGCCGTGAAGGTCAAATGAAACCGGAGACTCTGCGCGAAAAGCGTGCCGGGACGGCCCCGGCGAGGCGCGTTGGCGAGGTGTTCGACGACCTCGCGGCCCGCTGTCGCGCGTCGCTCTCCGGCATGGCCGCCAGCGACATCGAGCGCCTGACAAGCCTTGGCGTTCATGTGGCGAACGGCGAAGCGCGATTGGATGCGGATGTCGAGCTGCTGCGGCCGTCGTTGGTGCGCCAGGCGCTGCACCGAGACGCCTCGGCCTGGCTGCGGGGCATGGCCGTCCACTCGCACCTGCCGAGCACCCATGTCGCCCTGCTCGAACAGGCGCAGGCCGGGCCCGTGGCCGGCCACGTCATCGCCGCCGAAGTGCAAACCAGCGGCAGGGGTCGGCGCGGCAGAGAATGGCACAGCCCGTTCGGGCGCAATCTGGCGCTCTCGCTCGGTTTCGCTTTGCCCCGGCCGGCCGCGGAAGTGGGCGCGTTCAGCCTCGTCGTGGGTTTGGCCGTGCGCGCGGCGTTGGCCGATGTTGGCGTGCGGGACGCCGCTCTCAAGTGGCCGAACGACGTGTTGCTCGAAGGGCGCAAGTTGGCCGGCGTGCTGATCGAGATCGGCGGTCGGCAGTGGCGCGACGTCGTGGTGGGCGTCGGCATCAACATCGGTGGCGCGACGGCGGTGGCGCCGCGGGTCGAGCAACCCGTCGCCGACGTGACGGAGCGTGTTTCGCAGCCGGTGCGGAACCTCCTCGCCGCCGCCTTGGTGAACCGCTTGGTCGACGCCGCTGCGGCTTTCGCGACCAACGGGTTCGCCGTTTTCAAGGCCAAGTGGGAGCGCGCCCACCGACACCAGAACCAGACGGTGACGATAAAGTTGGCTGGCAGCGGCGAAACGGTGACGGGCATTGCGCGGGGCGTGGGTGGCGACGGTTCGCTGCGCGTCGCCACACCGGCCGGGGTCCGCTCCTTCGTGAGCGGCGAGGTGTCCGTGCGGGATGCGCCCGGGGCGCGATAGCGGCAATCATGGCGGTTTTGGACATCGACATGGGCAACACCCGCACCAAATGGCGTTGCCGTGACGCGGTTGGCGCGCTGCCGGCGCCGCGCCTTCCTGATCTGGTGGCGAACCCGACGCGGGTGCGGGTGGCCACCGTGCTCCGCAACAGAGACTCGGTGGCCGAGGCCGTTCACGCGCGCTTCGGGGTGCCGGCCGAGTTCGCCACCGTCCGCGGCCGGTTCGATGGTCTGGTCTGCGGCTATCGCGAGCCGGCGCGCCTGGGCGTGGATCGTTGGCTCGCCATGCTCGCGGCTTGGCGCAGCGCCGGCGCCGCGGTGGTCGTGGTGTGCGCCGGCACGGCCGTCACGGTGGATTTCGTGGCGGCAAGCGGCCACCATCAAGGCGGCTACATCGCCCCCGGTTTGCGCTTGCTGCGCGAAAGCCTGGACCGCAACACCGCCGACATCGGCAGTCAAGCGATGGACGTGGCGCCAGGCGCGGACATGCGGCCGGGTGTGGACACCTCGGGCGCCGTGGGCGCGGGGACGCTGAAAATGTTGGCGGCCTTCGTCGAATCGGCCATCGGCGGATTCCGGGAGCGCCACGGCGCAGCGGTGTTCGTGACGGGCGGAGATGCGCGATACTTGCTGGAGCATCTCTCCAATCCCGTCGCTCCGTTGCGCCACTCGCCGATGCTCGTGCTCGACGGTTTGGCTGTCGCGTTGCCGTGACCGCGCTGGCGGGGATTGAGACGGTGGGAAACGAAGGGAGAAGGCCTTGCGCGACGTATTGAAGATGGCGCTCATCGCGCTGGCGGTGGCCAATGTCCTCGCCTTCACCGTGTGGATCTTCTTGGACGACTTGGTGAAGGGCGAGCCGTTGCCGGCGCAAGTGAGAGGTGCCGCCGGGGCCCTCCCGGAAGTGGGCTTCGACCCTGCGGCCCAAGAAGAACCGCCGGCCGCGGAAAGGACGCTCGAGCCGCCGGTGGAAGCCGGGGAGGCCGACGCGGCCGAGGCCGAGGAGATGGACTCGCCTGGTGCTGCGCAGACGCCCGTGGCAGGCGCTGAGGAGGCGGCCGTGGAAACAGCCGTGGCGGGTGCCGGGGAGGTGGGCGCGGAAGACGTCACCGAGTCCGGTCCCGGCCAAGCTCCCTCTCCCGCCCAAGCCGCCGCCCCCGCCGAAGAGACGCCCCCGCCGGCGCAACCCGAGGAAGTCTCTCCGGCGCCGGTGACGCCGGTTCGCGTGGCCGAGTCGGTCGATCCGACCGAGCGGGACGACGGGCGCGAGGCCGGTGAAACGATGGCGTGCGTTTTGGTGGGGCCGTTTTCGCGGCGCGAGGACGCTCTTGAAGCCGAGCGCGCGGTCTCCGAAGCAGGCGGTGGCGCGCAAGTGGTGGCGGAGTCCGTACCGGACGCGCCGCACCACTTGGTCTACGTGGCGCCGCCGCCTACGGCGGCCGAGGCGATGCGGATCAACGCGGCGTTGGCGGCCCAAGAAGTGAACGCCTTCGTGATACCGAGCGGCCCGCGCAAGCACGGCGTTTCTGTCGGCCTCTTCAAGAGCGAGGAACGCGCGCTCGCGCAGCGCGACAAGGTGGCGGCCCTCGGCTACGACGTGCACATCTTCACCATGAGCCGCAACACCATCGCGTACCGGCTGCGCGCGCAAGGCGTTCCACCGGCAGCTCTGGGCGAAACGCCGTTCACCCCCTGCCCAAGCGCTGACCAAACGCCGGTTGCGGCCGGACTGGACGCGGACTAGCATTGCCGCCGATCGTCGCGCCAGCCACCATAGCTCAGCCCGGCAGAGCAGCTCACTTGTAATGAGAAGGTCCGAGGTTCGATTCCTCGTGGTGGCACCAGGCGAGGCTTGGAGCGGACGATAACCCGCCCGTTCTTGGCCGCGGGTGCGCTTTGGCGCCCAACAAGCGAACACCGACCGTTGGGTCCGTCGCACATCCGTGCGCGATCCGCTTGGCAAGCGCGGATCTTGCTTGCAGGGTAGCCGCATGGCCTTCGCAATCGACACCGCGGCAACTATCGCCGACCTTGAAGCGGCTGGCGTCGAGCCCACGCACGCCAAGGCCATCGTCAAAGCCATCAATGGCGCCGCTGGCGACCCGTCAGCAAGGACGATTTCAAGAGCTGCGCCGCGAATTCAACGCGTTGCGGGACGACTTCAACGAACTGCGAGCCGAGGTCAAGGCCGAGATCAACGAACCGCGAGAGGAGGGTAGGGCCACATTCGCCACCAAGGCCGACCTCGCGACGCTGAAGAGCGAGCTGACCATTCGTATCTTGCTGGGCCAAGTCGCCACGGCGATGCTGCTGTTCGGGATGCTCAAGGTCTTCGGCTAGCCGCTTTCCACGCCAACCTCTCCCGCAACTCACTGGGCGCGAACCACAAGCTGGCGCGACTAGCAGCGGCCAAGCGGCTAGCGATACGGGCGAAGCTTGAGCGCAAGGTGCCAAAGCCCGTGTCGCGAGCCCCGCGGACGCTGGCCAAGGTGGCCGAGGAGATTGCAGCCCTCGAGAAGGCGAGGCCACGGGCACGGAATGGGCGGTGCCGGCGGACACGCGGCGAACGTCTACCGGGACGAGCCGCGAGTGACAAGGGACGTGGGCCTCATGCTACTGGCCGCGTGCGCCGAGATGGCGGCAATGGCCAACACCTTCCGAGCGCGCGGCTGGGAGGTGAACCATCGCCCCGGGCGACCAATGGCTGGTGCGATTGAATCATCCGGTACACGGGCGCGTGGATCTCATGGCGGCGGACAATGACGATGTCGCCTCGATTCTTGTCGGTGGCGCACGAATGGCTGGGCGCTTGGGAGCTGACCGACCGCTGCCGGACTTCGCGACAAGGCGCTCGGGGCGTGAGGTGCCGGCCCTTGGTCGCCCAACGGACGGGCGATGGCGCGTCCTGCTGTGGTCGCGCCGGTGGAGTCCCCGTTCCGGTCCGCGGCAGGCGCCGCCTCTGGCCACTTGGCGGCCGGCGCATCAAGACATCGGGCGGTTTTTGATGAAATTCGCCGTTGACATGCTGCCGGCGGGCGAGTAAGGTGCGCCGCCTTTCGTGTTTTCGTGTTGCGCGCGTTTGGAGGGGTTCCCGAGCGGCCAAAGGGATCAGACTGTAAATCTGACGGCTACGCCTTCGTAGGTTCGAATCCTACCCCCTCCACCAGCCGCTGCGGGCTGCTTGGAGGCGAAGATCAGGAGGTGGCGTCATGCTTGGGCTCCCGGCGCCGGCGGCTGTCGCGCCTGCTGCTGCGGGCTTCGCGTTCGGGCGCGTGTCGCTTGTGCGCTCAGCGGCGCTTGCTGTTATAGTGTGCGGTTGCGGCGAGCGGTGGCAAGCGGACGTCGGGTGAGCGCGAGTGAGCGCGGGTATAGTTCAGCGGTAGAACCTCAGCCTTCCAAGCTGATGGCGCGGGTTCGACTCCCGCTACCCGCTCCAAGCGACCCTGACGGGCCAAACACTTGAACGCGCTCACATAGCTCAGTTGGCAGAGCACTTCCTTGGTAAGGAAGAGGTCATCGGTTCGAATCCGATTGTGAGCACCACACGGGAACCGGAAACTACGACAAACGAGGTGCGCCGAGGCCGATCCGGCGTGCGCCCTTCGCCCGCCCAAGATGTCCGGCGGGCGTTGGGGAAGAGGTCGCGCCCGTTTGGATGGTGGCGGTGCGCGAACCGGAACGAACACCACATCTTGGACACGCATTGAGGAGACGGTCGCAACATGGCCAAGCAGAAGTTCGAGCGCACCAAGCCGCACATCAATGTCGGCACCATTGGACACGTGGACCACGGCAAAACCACCTTGACCGCCGCGATGACCAAGGTCTGCGCCGCCCGTCAAGGCGGCGAGGTGAAGGAATTCGACGAGATCGACAACGCTCCCGAGGAACGCGAGCGCGGCATCACGATCGCCGTGACGCACGTCGAATACGAAAGCGCCGCCCGCCACTACGCGCATGTGGACTGTCCGGGCCATGCGGACTATGTGAAGAACATGATCACCGGCGCCGCGCAGATGGACGGCGCCGTTCTGGTGGTCTCGGCGGTGGACGGCCCCATGCCCCAGACGCGCGAGCATGTGCTGCTGGCGCGGCAAGTGGGCGTGCCGCGCATCGTCGTCTACCTGAACAAGGTGGATCAGCTGGAGGAGGACGAGCGCGAAGAGTTCGTCGAACTCGTCACCTTGGACGTGCAGGAGATTCTCGAGCAGTACGAGTTTCCCGAAGACACGCCAATCGTTGTGGGCAGCGCGTTGCAGGCGCTGGAGGGCGACCGCTCGGAAATGGCCGAGGGCAGCGTGCTCAAGCTGGTGGACACGTTGGACACCTACATCCCGGAACCGGAACGCCCGGTGGATCAACCGTTCCTCATGCCCATCGAGGATGTCTTCACCATCCAAGGACGCGGCACGGTGGTTACCGGGCGCGTGGACCGCGGCGTTGTCAAAGTCGGCAACGAAGTGGAGATCATCGGCATCCGCGACACCCAGCGCACCACCTGCACGGGCGTTGAGATGTTCCGCAAACTGCTCGACGAAGGCCGCGCCGGCGAGAACATCGGCGTGCTCCTGCGCGGCATCAAGCGCGAGGACGTCGAGCGCGGGCAGGTGTTGGCCGTTCCCGGCAGCATCACGCCGCACACCCGTTTCGAGGCCGAGGTGTACGTCTTGTCGAAAGACGAAGGCGGCCGCCACACCCCGTTTTTCAAGGGCTACCGCCCGCAGTTCTACTTCCGCACCACGGACGTCACCGGCACGGTTGAACTGCCGGCCAACGTGGAAATGGTGATGCCGGGCGACAACATCAAGATGGAAGTGGGCCTCATCAGTCCGATCGCCATGGACGAAGGTTTGCGGTTCGCCATCCGCGAAGGGTCTCGCACCGTTGGCGCTGGCGTGGTAACCAAGGTGGTCGAGTAGACGCGCAAGGGGCGAAAGCGCACTGGTTCGGCAAGCCGCGTACGCGAACACAGCGAAGGCCAGTAGCTCAATAGGCAGAGCAGCGGTCTCCAAAACCGCAGGTTGGGGGTTCGATTCCCTCCTGGCCTGCCAACGCGTTGAACGAAACGCGGCGGAAAGGCCCCGGGAGAGCGGCCCGTAGCGCGGACAAGCGAACAGTGCGAAAAGTGAAGGAAGAAACGGGAACAACCTTGATGGAGGCCGGACGATAGTCGATTGGCTGAAGTGGGCCGTCGTATTGGTGTTGGCCGCCGGCGCCGTGGCGGGCAACTGGTACTTCCAAGACGAGTCGCTGCTCGTGCGCGCGCTGTGCCTGGTGGGCATCGCGCTCGGCGCGGGTTTCGTGGCGTTCACGACGGAACGCGGCCAGCAGGTCTGGAGTCTAATGCGCGAGGCGCGCGCGGAGATTCGCCGCGTGGTGTGGCCCACCCGGCAACAGACCACGCAGACGACGGGCATCGTCCTCATCCTCATCATGGTGTTCGGGCTGGTTTTGTGGGGTCTCGATTCGGCCTTGAGCTGGTTGGTGCAGGAAGTGATCGGATGAAGACGCGCCAAGACATCTTGCACGAGTCGGGCGCGCCCTTGGTCGCCGGGGACGTCGCGTGAACATGCGCTGGTATGTGGTACACGCCTACTCCGGCTTCGAGAAGTCGGTCATGCAGTCGCTCAACGAGCGTATCGAGCTCTCGGACATGAAGGAGAAGTTCGGCGAGGTGCTGGTGCCCACGGAAGAGGTGGTCGAGATGCGCGCCGGCAAGAAGCGCCGCAGCGAGCGCAAGTTCTTCCCCGGCTATGTGCTCGTTCACATGGACCTCGACGACAACACTTGGCATCTGGTGAAAGAGACTCCCCGCGTGATGGGTTTCATCGGCGGCACGGCGGATGCCCCGGCGCCGCTCTCGGAATCGGAGGCCGACGCGATCTTGGCGCGCGTGCGCGAAGGCAGCGAGAAGGCGACGCCGAAGACGATGTTCGAACCGGGCGAACTGGTGCGCGTCATCGACGGCCCGTTCAACGACTTCAACGGCGTGGTCGAAGAGGTCAACTACGAGAAGAGCCGGATGGTGGTGGCGGTGACGATCTTCGGCCGCTCGACGCCGGTGGAACTGGATTTTTCGCAAGTGGAAAAAGGCTGACCAGATGGCGGCAAGACCGGCAACGGGCGCGGCGAAGGCGGCGAAGAAAGTCGCCTCCTATGTGAAATTGCAGGTGCCGGCCGGGCAGGCCAACCCGAGCCCGCCCGTGGGTCCGGCGCTCGGCCAGCACGGCGTGAACATCATGGAGTTCTGCAAGACCTTCAACGCCCAGACCCAAAACCAGGAGCCGGGGATGCCGCTGCCGGTGGTGATCACCGTGTACGCGGACCGCTCCTTCACCTTCATCACCAAGACGCCGCCGGCCTCTGTGCTGCTGCGCAAGGCCGCGAACATCGACAAGGGCTCGGGAACGCCCAACACGGACAAGAAAGGCAAGGTCACGCGGGGACAGCTGGAAGAGATCGCCAAGCTGAAAATGCCCGACCTCACCGCGGCCGACATGGAAGCCGCCGTTCGCACCATCGCCGGCAGCGCCCGCAGCGCCGGCATCGAAGTGGAGCCGAGAGTAGTCTGATGGCCGCGGTCAGCAAGCGCATGCGCGCCATTGGCGAGAAAGTGGACCGGCGCAAGGCCTATCCGGTCGAGGAGGCGGTAACGCTGCTTGGCGAACTTTCCAAGACGGCCTTCGCCGAATCGATCGACGTGGCCGTCAACTTGGGCGTGGACCCGCGCAAGTCCGACCAGACGGTGCGTGGCGCCACGACCTTGCCGCACGGTAGCGGCAAGACGGTGCGGGTGGCGGTGTTCGCCGACGGCGACGACGCCGCGGCGGCCGAAGCCGCTGGCGCGGATGTCGTGGGCTTGGAAGATCTGGCCAGCCGAGTGCAAGGCGGTGAAACCGATTTCGACGTGGTGATCGCGGCGCCGAACGCGATGCGCGTGGTGGGCCCGCTAGGCCGCATTCTCGGCCCGCGCGGCCTCATGCCCAACCCCCGCACCGGCACCGTGGCGGCCGATGTCGGCACCGCGGTGAGGAACGCCAAGGCCGGCCAAGTGCATTTCCGCGCCGACCGCTCCGGCATCATCCACGGCAGCGTCGGCAAGGTCGGCTTCGAGCCGTGGCGCGTGCGCGAGAACGTCCAAGCGCTGCTTGAAGACCTCAAGAAGGCCAAGCCGCCGGCGGCCAAGGGCCAGTATGTCAAGAGAATCACGTTGTCCACAACGATGGGGCCGGGGCTGCGCATCGACGAAGCCTCGGTCGCCGTTGCGGCGGACTGACGGCCAAGCCCGGCGCTAGGCGAACTTCGGCAAAGGAACTCGAAAGCGGGCGTGTTGTAGATGGCGTTGCGGCTGGAACAGAAACAGGCGATCGTGGCCGAGGTGCGCGCCGCCGCGGACGGCGCCTCGTCCGCGGTCTTGGCGGACTATCGCGGCATGTCGGTGGTCGAACTGACGGATCTGCGGCGTCGCGCCCGCGATTCCGGCGTGTACTTGCGCGTGGTGCGCAACACGTTGCTCAGACGTGCCATCGCCGGCACGCAGTACGAGTGCCTTGGCGAAGTCGCCGTGGGGCCGACCATACTGGCGTTCGCCACCGAGGATCTGGGCGCCGCGGCCCGGCTTCTCAAAGGCGCCACCCGGGAGTTCGACGAATTGGCCGTGAAAGCCCTGTCCGTTGGCGGCCAGCTGTTCGGCCCGGACGACATCGACCGACTCGCCACGCTGCCGACCCGGGAACAGGCCATCGCGCAGTTGATGGCGACATTGCAAGGGCCGATCGCCAAATTGGCGCGGACGCTCAAGGAAGTGCCCGCCAAGCTGACGCGGATTCTCGCGGCGGTCGCGACCGCGAAGGAGAACTGAGGAACGAGCGCCCAATGGCCGCACCGACCACAGGCGTTCGCAACCGGAAGGGCGAACGACGGCGGCCGGGGCGGTTTGCGGGTTTTTTGGGACTACGGAAAGCCGTGTTGGCGCGATCGCATGTCGCACGCCCGGCTCGTGGTTCTTGGCCGATAAGACAAGCACAGCCTTGAAAACTTGAGGAGACGACCAAAATGGCACTGTCCAAAGACGACATTCTGAACGCGATCGCCGACATGAGCGTCATGGAGGTCGTGGAGCTCGTAGGGGCCATGGAGGAGCGCTTCGGCGTCACCGCCGCGGCGCCGGCGGCGGTCGCCGCCCAAGGCGCCGAGGACGATCAAAACGGCGCCGCGGAAGAGCAAACCGAGTTCACCGTGGTGCTCGCCGGCATCGGCGACAAGAAGGTGAACGTGATCAAGGCCGTGCGAGCCATCACCGGGCTTGGTCTGAAGGAGGCGAAAGCCCTTGTGGAGGAAGCGCCGTCGCAGGTCAAGGAAGGCGTCGGCAAAGACGAATCGGAGGAAATCAAGAAGAAGCTGGAGGAAGCCGGAGCGACGGTCGAGCTCAAGTAGCCGACCGGCCCATGGCCGCTCCGACCACGCCACTCGGCCCGCGGCGAGCCGCCGCACCGTCGCGCTCGCCCCGGGGTGCGCGGCTCGTTGGCGGCCGACCGCCACGCACGGAACAAGGATCCGCACAATGACCTACAGCTTCACCGAGAAAAAGCGCATCCGCAAGGACTTCGGCGAACTGCCGGAGGCCAAGGAGATTCCCTACCTGCTTGCCATTCAGGTGGAGTCCTACGCCAAGTTCCTGCAGCGCGGCGTGCGTCCCAGCCGGCTCCGGGAACAGGGCATCCACGGCGCGTTCCGCTCGGTCTTCCCCATCGGCAGCTACTCCGGCAACGCCGCGATCCACTACATGGACTACAAGCTCGGCGAGCCGCCGTTCGACGTGCGCGAATGCGTGCTGCGCGGCTTCACCTACGCCGCGCCGCTCCGGGTGCGTGTGCGCCTCGTCCTCTACGACCGCGAGTCCTCGCAGAAAGAGGTCAAGGACGTCAAGGAACAGGAAGTGTACATGGGCGACATACCGCTCATGACCGAGAACGGCACCTTCATCATCAACGGCACCGAGCGCGTCGTGGTGTCGCAACTGCACCGCTCGCCGGGCGTGGTTTTCGACCACGACAAGGGCAAGACGCACTCGTCCGGCAAAGTGCTGCACAACGCTCGCGTCATCCCCTACCGCGGCTCTTGGCTGGATTTCGAGTTCGACCCCAAGGACATCGTCTATGTGCGCATCGACCGCAAGCGCAAGCTGCCGGCCACGGTGCTGCTGCGCGCCCTCGGCTACAGCGCCGAGGAAGTCCTCAAGATGTTCTTCGACAAGACCGTCTTCTATGTGAAGAAAGACGGTTTCTCCATGGACTTGGTGCCGGAACGGTTGCGTGGCGACGTGGCCGGCTTCGACATCAAGGACGCCTCCGGGAAAGTGGTGGTGGAGCAGGGGCGGCGCATAACGGCGCGGCATGTGCGGCTGCTCGACAAGAGCAGCCGCAACCGGCTGGACGTGCCTGCCGATTACATCTTGGAGCGGGTCACCGCCGTGGACATCGTCAACAAGGAGACCGGCGAGATCCTGGTGCCCTGCAACACGCCGATCACGGAAGACAACCTCGAACGGCTGGTGGCCGCCGGCGTGAAGAGGATCGAGACCATCTACACCAACGAGATCGATCGCGGGTCCTTCATCTCGGACACGCTGGCGGTGGACATCACCAGCAACCGCATTGAAGCGCTGGTGGAAATCTACCGCATGATGCGGCCGGGCGAACCGCCCACCCGCGAGGCGGCCGAAAACCTGTTCAACAATCTGTTCTTCGTCCCGGAACGCTACGATCTGTCCGGCGTTGGCCGCATGAAGTTCAACCGGCGCCTCGGCAAGACCGGCGGCTCCGGCGTGCTGTCCAACGAGGACATCGTCGATGTGCTCAAGACGCTCATCGACATCAAGAACGGCAAAGGCATGCCGGACGACATCGATCACTTGGGCAACCGCCGCGTGAAATCCGTCGGCGAAATGGCCGGGAATCAGTTTCGCCTCGGCTTGGTGCGCGTGGAACGCGCGGTGAAGGAGCGCGTCTCCCTGGCGGAGGCCGAAGGCCTGATGCCGCAGGACATGATCAACGCCAAGCCGGTGGCGGCGGCGATCAAGGAGTTCTTCGGCTCCAGCCAGCTTTCCCAGTTCATGGATCAAACCAATCCGCTCTCCGAGGTCACGCACAAGCGGCGGGTTTCCGCGCTAGGCCCCGGCGGCATGACCCGCGAGCGCGCCGGCTTCGAAGTGCGCGACGTGCATCCCACGCACTACGGCCGCATCTGCCCCATCGAAACGCCGGAAGGCCCCAACATCGGCCTCATCAGCACGTTGGCGGCCTACGCGCGCACCAACCAGTACGGCTTTCTGGAAACGCCGTACCGGGTGGCCAAAAACGGCCGGCTGACCGGCGACATCGAGTACGTGTCGGCCATCGACGAGGCCGAATTCGTCATCGCGCAGGCCAACTCCAGGCTCGGCGAAGACGGCAGCTTCATGGACGAATCCGTGGATGTGCGGCATCGGGGCGAGTTCGTGAAGGCCGCGCCGGGCGACATCAACTACATGGATGTCTCGCCGAAGCAGCTGGTGTCGGTGGCCGCCGCGCTGATCCCGTTCCTGGAGCACAACGACGCCAACCGGGCGCTGATGGGCTCCAACATGCAGCGTCAAGCCGTGCCCACCGTGCGCACCGAAACGCCGCTGGTGGGCACCGGCATCGAACGCCATGTGGCCCGCGACGCCGGCGTGTGCGCCATCGCGAAGCGCGGCGGCGTGGTGGACGCGGTGGACGCCGGGCGCATCGTCGTGCGCGTGGACGACGACGCCGTGGACGACATGGCCGGCGTTGACATCTACCCGTTGGTGAAGTTTCGCCGCTCCAATCAGGACACCTGCATCAACCAACGCCCGCTCGTGAAGGAGGGCGACCGCATAGCGGAAGGCGACATCCTCGCCGACGGCCCGTCGGTGGACACCGGCGAACTCGCCTTGGGCCAGAACATGCGCATCGCCTTCATGCCGTGGAACGGCTACAACTTCGAGGATTCCATCCTCATCTCCGAACGGGTCGTGGAGGAGGACCGCTTCACGAGCATCCACATTCAGGAGCTGAACTGCAGCGCCCGCGACACCAAGCTCGGCGCGGAGGAGATAACCGGCGACATACCGAACGTCGGCGAATCCGCGCTCAACAAGCTGGACGGCTCCGGCATCGTCTATGTGGGCGCCGAAGTGGCCCCGGGCGACATTCTGGTCGGCAAGGTGACGCCGAAGGGCGAATCCCAGCTCACGCCGGAGGAGAAGCTCTTGCGCGCCATCTTCGGCGAGAAGGCGTCCGATGTGAAGGACACCTCGCTGCGCGTCGGAACCGGCGTGCGCGGCACGGTGATCGACGTGCGCGTGTTCACCCGCGACGGCTTGGAGAAAGACGAGCGCGCCCTGGACATCGAACGTCTGGAGCTGGCGAAGTACCGCAAGGACTTGGACGACGAGTTCCGCATCGTCGAAGGCGCGATCCTGGCGCGCCTGCGGCAAGCGCTTACCGGCAAGGAGCTGGCGAGCGGCCCCGGGCTCAAGGACGCCCCCACCACCGCGGCGAGCACCGAGTACCTCGACAGTCTCGCCGCCGATCAGTGGTTCCAGCTGCGCATGGCGGACGACGCCCTGAACAGCCAGATCGATCAGGCCGACCGGCAGCTCAAACGCCGGCGCCGCGAACTCGAGCGGCAGTTCGCCGACAAGCAGCGCAAGCTGGAGGGCGGCGATGATCTGCGCCCTGGCGAGCTGAAGTACGTCAAGGTCTATCTCGCCATCAAGCGCCGCATTCAGCCGGGCGACAAGATGGCCGGGCGGCACGGCAACAAGGGCGTGGTGTCGGTGATCATGCCGGTGGAGGACATGCCGTTCGACGAGAACGGCGAGCCCGTGGACATCGTGCTGAACCCCTTGGGCGTGCCGTCGCGCATGAACGTCGGTCAAGTTCTCGAAGCGCATCTGGGCTGGGCGGCCAAGGGCATGGGCGAACGCATCGGCGCGATGCTCGACGAATCGGCGCGCAGCCAGAGTCGCGCCGCCCGGGTGCGGAGCCTGCTGGAAGAGGTCTACAACGACGGCCGCGGCCGCGGCGCGGACTTGGATTCGCTCGCCGACGCCGAGGTGCTCACCTTGGCGGAGAACCTCCGCGCCGGAGTGCCCATCGCAACGCCCGTCTTCGACGGCGCGACGGAGCGGGACATCAAGACGCTGCTCCAAAAGGCGGATCTGCCGGCCAACGGCCAGACGGTGCTCTACGACGGCCGCACCGGCGATCGGTTCGATCGGCCCGTCACCGTCGGCTACATGTACATGCTCAAACTCGACCATCTGGTGGACGACAAGATGCACTGCCGATCCACCGGCTCGTACAGCTTGGTGACGCAGCAGCCGTTGCGCGGCAAGGCGCAATTCGGCGGTCAGCGCTTCGGAGAAATGGAGGTTTGGGCGCTGGAAGCCTACGGCGCCTCGCACACGTTGCAGGAGATGCTGACGGTGAAGTCGGACGACGTCACCGGCCGCACCAAAATGTACAAGAACATCGTCGACGACAACCTCGACATGGAAGCCGACATGCCGGAATCGTTCAACGTCCTGGTCAAGGAGATCCGCTCCTTGGGCATCGACATCGAACTCGAGGCCGACTAGGCGCGGCAAGCACGGGGAAAAGGAGCCACATGCAGGGTCTGCACAATTTCATCCGCGCGACGGAAGGCGTGGCGGAGGATCTCGACAGCTTGAAAATCGGTCTCGCCTCGCCGGAGATGATCCGTTCGTGGTCGCACGGCGAAGTCCGCAAGCCGGAGACCGTGAACTATCGCACCCAGAAGCCGGAGCGGGACGGCCTGTTCTGCGCCCGCATCTTCGGGCCGGTGAAGGATTTCGAGTGCCTGTGCGGCAAGTACAAGCGCTTGAAGCACCGCGGCGTCATGTGCGAGAAGTGCGGCGTCGAGGTGACTCTCTCCAAGGAACGCCGCAAACGCATGGGCCACATCGAGCTGGCCTGCCCGGTGGCGCACATCTGGTTTCTGAAGTCGTTGCCGTCCCGCATCGGCCTCTTGCTCGACGAGGACCGCTCCACGCAACGCCGGCGGGTGGCGGACACCGGCAATCCCCTTGAGGATTTCGAGGAGAAGCGCTTCATCGGCACGTTGCGTTCCATCGAGAGCGTGCTCTACTTCGAATCCCATGTCGTCATCGATCCCGGCCTCACCGATCTGGAGACCGGCCAACTCCTGACCGAAGACGAATATCTTGCCAAGATCGAACAGTTCGGCACCGAGTTCGTCGCCGGCATGGGCGCGGAGGCGGTGCGCGACCTGCTCGCGAACCTGAATCTCGAACGCAAGATCGAAGAGCTGCGCGAGCAGATTCCCGAAACCTCTTCGGAAACGAAAATCAAGAAACTCTCCAAGCGCCTGAAGCTCATGGAGGCGTTTCAATCCTCCGGCAACCGGCCGGAATGGATGATCATGACGGTGCTGCCGGTGCTGCCCCCGGATCTGCGCCCACTGGTGCCGCTCGACGGCGGCCGTTTCGCCACCTCGGACTTGAACGACCTCTACCGTCGCGTCATCAACCGCAACAACCGCCTCAAGCGATTGCTGGACCTGAGCGCTCCGGACATCATCGTGCGCAACGAGAAGCGCATGTTGCAGGAAGCCGTGGACGCGCTGCTCGACAATGGCCGTCGCGGCCGCGTGATCACCGGCAACAACCGTCGCCCGCTGAAGTCGCTGGCGGACATGATCAAGGGCAAGCAGGGGCGCTTCCGACAGAACTTGCTTGGCAAGCGCGTGGACTACTCCGGTCGAACCGTGATCGTGGTTGGCCCGACGTTGAAGCTGCACCAGTGCGGACTGCCGAAGAAGATGGCCTTGGAGCTGTTCAAGCCTTTCATCATCGGCAAACTCGTGGCCCGCGAATCGGCTGGCAACATCAAAGCCGCCAAGAAGCTGGTGGAACAGGAGACCGGCGAGGTCTGGGACATTCTTGCGGAAGTCATCCGCGAGCACCCGGTGCTTCTGAACCGCGCGCCCACCTTGCACCGGCTGGGCATTCAGGCCTTCGAGCCGCTGCTCATCGAAGGCAAGGCGATTCAGCTGCACCCGCTGGTGTGCGCGGCGTTCAATGCGGATTTCGACGGCGACACGATGTCCGTTCACGTGCCGCTGACGCTCGAGGCGCAGTTGGAGGCGCGGGCGCTGATGATGTCCACCAACAACGTGCTCTCCCCCGCGAGCGGGGAGCCGATCATCGTCCCCTCCCACGATGTGGTGCTGGGCCTCTACTACATGACGCGCATGAATCCGGTGGCGGATAGTGCGCCGATTCGCCGCTTCGCCGATGTCGCCGAGGCGGTGCGCGCCCATGCCACTGGCAAGCTGGACATGCACGAGCGGATCGTGGTGCGCATGGTGGAGACGGGCGAAGACGGCAAAACGGTCGCGAGCCATGTGGAAACCACCGTGGGCCGGGCATTGGTACACGAGGTGGTGCCGCCGGAACTGCCGTTCGAGCTGGTGAACCAGCCCCTCGGGCGCCGGCAGATTTCCGAGCTGATCAACGCTTGCTATCGGCGCGTCGGCTTGAAGGAAACCGTGGTGTTCGCGGACCAGCTCATGTACATGGGCTTCTCCAACTCCACCTCCGCCGGCGCGTCCATCGGCATCGAGGATTTCGTGATTCCTCCCAACAAGCCGTCCATCATCCGCCAGGCGCAGGTGGAAGTGGACGAGATCGAAAAGCAGTTCGTTTCCGGTCTGGTGACGGAAGGCGAGAAATACAACAAGGTCGTGGACGTTTGGGGCCGCGTGGAAGGCGAAATCGCCGCCGCCATGATCAACGGCATCTCCAAAGACCTGCCGATGGGAACGAGCGTGCGGGCGACGCCCGGAGCCGGCAACGACGAGGCCGCCCCGTCGGCCCCCGGGAACCTGTTCAATTCCGTTTACATGTATTCGGATTCCGGCGCCCGCGGCTCGCCCACCCAGATGCGCCAGCTCGCCGGGATGCGCGGGCTGATGACGCGGCCGGACGGGCGCATCATCGAGACGCCGATCGTGGCCAACTTCCGCGAAGGCCTTTCCGTGAACGAGTACTTCCTTTCCACCCACGGTGCCCGCAAAGGCTTGGCGGACACGGCCTTGAAGACCGCGAGTTCCGGCTATCTCACGCGACGCCTGGTGGATGTGGCGCAAGACGTCGTGGTCACGGAGCAGGACTGCGGCACCGCCCATGGCCTGGTGATGACCGCGCTGATCGAAGGCGGCGACGTGGTGGAGCCGCTCGCCGCGCGCGTGCTCGGGCGCGTGGTCGCGAGCAGCGTGTCGGACCCCGTCAGCGGCAACGAACTGGTGCCCGCCGGCGCCATGCTCGACGAAACGTGGGTGGAGCGCTTGGAGGACCTCGGCGTTGACGAGATCAAGGTGCGCTCGCCCATCACCTGCGAGACCCGCCACGGCGTGTGCGTGGAATGCTACGGGCGCGATCTGGCCCGGGGCTACAAGGTGAACGTCGGCGAAGCGGTCGGCGTGATCGCCGCCCAGTCCATCGGCGAGCCCGGCACCCAGCTGACGATGCGCACGTTCCACATCGGCGGCGCCGCGTCGCGCTCCGTCGCCACGGACAACATTCAGGTGAGCCACGCCGGCACCGTGCGCTTGCGCAACCTCAAGACCGTCGAGCGGGACACCGCGTCGTTGGAACTCGTGGTGGTGTCGCGCTCCGGCGAAGTCGCCATCGTCGACGACCACGGCCGCGAGCGGGAGCGCCATCAAAAGCTGCCCTACGGCGCGATACTGAAAGTGGGCGACGGCCGCGCCGTGGAGGCGGGACAGATCATCGCCCAGTGGGACCCGCACACCCACCCCATCATCACCGAGGTGGAAGGCCGCGTGGTGTTCGAGGACATGGAGGAGGGGCTCTCCATCAATCGGCAAATGGACGAGATCACCGGCTTGGCCAGCATCACCGTGCTCGATGCCCAGGAACGGCCGCCGGCGGGTCGCGATCTGAGACCGAAGGTGAGGCTGGTTGACGAGAACGACGAGCCGCTCAAGCTGCCCGGCGACCGGGACGCGGAGTATCCGTTGCAAGGCGACGCCATCCTTAGTCTGGAGGACGGCGAGCAGGTGCGCAAGGGCGACGTCATCGCGCGCATACCGCAGGAGAGCTCGAAGGCGGCGGACATCGTCGGCGGCCTGCCGCGGGTGGCGGACCTGTTCGAGGCGCGCAAGCTCAAGGAGCCGGCCATCCTCGCGGAAGCCACCGGCACGGTGAGTTTCGGCAAGGAAACGCGCAGCAAGCGCCGCCTTCGCATCACCAAGGACGATGGCGAGACCGTGTCCGGCACCGAGCCCGCGCTGATCCCGCTGGACCGTCAGCTCTCCGTGTTCGAAGGCGAGCGCGTGGAACGTGGCGAGACCATCGCCGAGGGGCCGGAAAGCCCGCACGACATTTTGCGGCTGAAAGGCGTGGCGGAGCTGGCCAAGTACATCATCTACGAGATCCAAGAGGTGTACCGGCTGCAAGGCGTGACCATCAACGACAAGCACATCGAGACCATCATTCGGCAGATGATGCGCAAGGGCAAAGTGGTCAACCCCGGCGATTCGGACTTCATCGCCGGCGACGAAGTGGAGCACACCACGTTGCTGGCGGAAAACGACCGCCTGCGGGCCGAAGAAAAAGCCCCGGTGGAGTTCGAGCGCGTGCTGAAGGGCATCACCAAGGCGGCTTTGGCCACCGAGTCGTTCATCTCCGCGGCGTCGTTCCAAGAGACCACGCGGGTGCTCACCGAGGCGGCCGTGACGGGCAAGCGGGACCATCTGCGCGGCTTGAAGGAGAACGTCGTGGTGGGGCGTCTGATTCCCGCCGGCACCGGCCTTGCGTACCACAAGGAACGCAAAGCGCAACGCGAGGAGAGGTTGCAAACGCGCATGGCCCGCGAACAGGGCGCCACCGCCGACGAGATCGAGCAGGCGCTGTCGGAGGCGTTGAGCTCGAGATCGCCGGAACCGGAAACCGAGCCCGGACAAGACGACTAAGCGGGTTTGGCTGCCCGCGCCCGCTCGGCTGGCACGCCGCTGAAAAGGCGGTGTCCTCTTCCGCCGCACGCCAGCGTGTGCGAAGAGCGGCTGGTTTGTCCGGCGCGTCCACAGCCGCCGGCCCGCGAATCCGAATCCGCACGGCGAGCGTGCGGGTTGAGTTTGCGGCGGGAATGGCTGATCCTTCGCCCCGGGCACACTAGGCGAAGGAGGGAGCGATGAACGCGTTGGAGCAATTCCGCCGGGAGACGCGCGCTTGGCTGGAGGAAAACTGTCCAGCGGGCGTCGCCGCCGGCGGTCGCGCCGGCCCGGATGAGCACCGGCTGTGGCGCGAGCGGTTGATCGGCAAGGGCTGGTCGGCGCCGACTTGGCCCGTCGAGTATGGCGGCGGCGGCCTCGACAACAACGAATACATGGCGCTCATCCAGGAGCTGCGCCGCCTGGGCGCGCCGGTGCCGTTCGGCGGCATGGGCCTGTCGCTCATCGGCCCGACGCTGCTGGAGCTCGGCACCGACGATCAAAAACGTCGCCACCTGCCGCCCATCGTGCGCGGCGAGGTGAACTGGTGCCAAGGCTACAGCGAACCGAGCGCCGGGTCGGACTTGGCGAGTCTGCGCACCCGCGCCGTGGACAACGGCGATCACTTCGTCATCGACGGACAGAAAATCTGGACCTCGGGCGCCCAGGTGGCGGATTGGATGTTCGCCTTGGTGCGCACGGCCCCGGACGCGCCCAAACACGAGGGCATCAGCTTCGTCCTGCTCACCATGCGTCAGCCCGGCGTCACCGTGAAACCGATCCGCCTCATCAGCGGCAGCTCGCCGTTTTGCGAGACGTTCTTCGACAACGCCATCGCCCAAAAGGCGGATTTGGTGGGGGAAATGAACAAGGGTTGGACGGTGGGCAAGCGGCTGCTGCAATTCGAGCGCGGCAGCATGGCCACGCTGGTCGGTGGCGCCGCCGTCCGCGAGGCCGGCCCCACGTTGGAGCGCGAAGCGAAGAAGTACGTCGGCGAGCAGGACGGGCGCATCGCGGACGAGGCGCTGCGCGGGCAGGTGATCGAACACAACATGAACGATCACGCTTTCCGCCTCACCCAGCGGCGCACCGTGGAGGAGGCCAAGGACGGGCGCACGCCCGGGCCCGCCACCTCCATCTTCAAGATGTACGGCACGGAGTTGCAGCAAGACAAATCCTCGCTGTTCGTCGCGATGCGGGGCACGCGAGGTCTCGGTTGGGAGGGGGACGGTTTTGACGCCAGAGAGATCGGCGACGGACGCGCCTTTCTTGCGAACCGGGCCGCGTCGATTTATTCGGGCAGCAACGAGATTCAACGCAACATCGTCGCCAAGCGCGTGCTGGGCCTTCCCGATTGACACGCGCTTGGCGGCCGCCCCGCTTGCCGCGGGGCTTTTGCTCGGCTGCGACGCCGGCGGGCCCGGCGCCCAAGTGAGCGAATCGCCAACGCCGCCGGAGGCCGACCGGCGCCCGTGGTCGCAAACCGTCCACGGCGTGACGCTGGAGGATCCCTACCACTGGTTGAAGGACGACAGCTACCCGCAGATCGACGACGCCGACGTGCTGGCCTATCTCAAGGCCGAGAACGCCTACTTCGATGCCGTGATGGCGCCGCGCGCGGACCTGGTGGAGACGCTCTTCCAGGAGATCAAAGCACGTCAGCAGGAGGACGACGCCGGCGTGCCCGTGAAGGAGGGCGCCTACTACTACCAGTGGCGGTTCGAGCCCGGCGGCGAGTACCCGATCTGGTCGCGCTGGCAGGCGGCGGACGACGCCGGGGAAGGGCCACCGGCGGACGCTCAGGTGATTCTGGACGAACCGGCGCTGGCGCGCACTGCGGACTACTTTCATCTGGGCGCGTTGTCCGTTTCCCACGGCGGCGGCCTGCTCGCCTACAGCACCGACACGTCCGGCGAGGAACGTTTCACCTTGCGCGTGAAAGACTTGGCGACCGGCGAGCTGCTGCCGGACATCATCGAGAACACCCAGGACGACCCGGTGTGGGTAACGGACGATTCGGCGTTTTTCTACACGGTGCTGGACGAGCAGTGGCGCCCGTACCAAGTGCGGCTGCACACGCTCGGCGCGCCCGTCGCGGACGATCCGGTGATCTACGAGGAACAGGACCGCGGCTTCTTCGTGGGCGTCTCCCTTGCGGCGTCGAAGCGCTTCGTCGTGATAACGACCGGCGACCACGTCACGAGCGAGGTCCGCTTGGTGCCGATGGAAGAACCGCGGCGCGCGCCGACGGTGGTTGCGCCGCGCCGCGCCGAGCACGAATACAGCGTGGACCACCAGGGCGACCGGTTCGTCATCCGCACCAACGACACGCACAAGAACACCCGATTGGTGACCGCGCCGACCGATGATCCGTCGCCGGCGTCTTGGCGCGCGCTGGTGCCGGCATCCGACGAGCGCTACCTCTTGAACTACTCGGTGTTTCGAGACTTCATCGCCGTCAAAGAGCGCATTGGCGGCGTGGACGGGATCCGCCTGCTCGGCCCGGATGCGCCGCCCGCGAGCATCGAGTTCCCGGAGTCCCCGCGGGCGTTGCACTTCGGCGACAACGCCGAGTTCAACGCCCGGACGCTGCGCATCGAGTACACGTCGCTGGTGACGCCGGACACCGTGTTCGATTACCACCTGGACACTGGCGAGCTGCGCCCGCGCAAGGTGCGGCGCATCCCCAGCGGCTACGACCGGACGGCCTACGAGACGGAGCGCCTGGTCGTCACCGGGCGCGACGGCACCGGCGTGCCGGTCTCCATCGTCCGCAAACGCGGTGTGCCGCGCGATGGCGCCACGCCGCTCTACCTTTACGGCTACGGCGCGTACGGCTCGGCCACCATGCCGACATTCTCGACCACCCGGCTGTCGCTCTTGGATCGCGGCTTCGTGTTCGCCATCGCCCATGTGCGGGGCGGCGACGAGCTCGGCTACCACTGGTATGAAGCCGGCAAAAAGGAAGCGCGCAACAACACCTTCAACGACTTCGTGGACGTGGCGCGCCACTTGATCGCCGCCAAATACACGGGCAAGGGCCGCATCGCCATTGTCGGCGGCAGCGCCGGGGGCGAACTGGTCGGCGCCGCGGTGAATCAAGCGCCCCAGCTGTGGGGCGCCGCGGTGGCCCATGTGCCTTTCGTCGACGTGCTGAACACGATGATGGACACGTCCTTGCCCTTGACGCCCCTCGAGTGGCCCGAATGGGGCAACCCCATTGAGGACAAGGCGGCCTTCGACCTCATCCGTTCGTACTCGCCGTACGATCAGCTCAAGGCGGGGCGCTACCCGCCCATGCTGGTAACCGCCGGCTTGAACGATCCGCGGGTGACCTATTGGGAGCCGGCCAAGTACGTGGCGAAGCTGCGCACGCTGAAGCAGGACGACAACCCGCTGCTCTTGAAGACCAACATGGGTGCCGGGCACGGCGGCAAATCCGGCCGTTTCGACTCCCTGCGCGAGGTGGCGGAGGAGTACGCGTTCCTGCTTTGGGCCTTGGGCGCGGATCAGCCGCCGGGCTAGCCGAGGGCTGCTGTGGGTGTGCGACGTTTTAGTGCGCGAGCCGTCAGGCGGCCAGTCTCGGCGGTTTGCGCCGACGGCGCCAGAAGTCGTCGTACCACGTATCCGACGCACTGGTCGGCGGTCTTGTCGCCGGCGTGCCGGCGCAGTTCCCGCAGCACGTCGTCCACGCGCCCTTCGGAGAGCGCCGCGCAGACCTTCTCCGACCACGCCCGGCACAGCTCCGTGCCGGCCCCGTAAACCGCGCGCCCCACTTCCCGGAGCCGCTCCCTGGCGTGCCGGATGTCGACAATGCAAACGGCGTTCGGGAACAGCTCCGCGGCGGCGTTCCAGATCCACTTCGCGCCGTCGGCGACGACCACCTGCCGCTTCGCCGCCGCGAACCCGAACCGCTCCGCGGCCCGCCAGAGCCGCCGCGCGAACGCCGACGGCTCCGCGTCCACGTCCCTCGACGCCGCGCTGTCGATCGCCGCCGTGTGCCGCGCCGAACCCGCGTCCCGCTCCGGCAGGCCGGTCCGCGGGTTCCGCCGCTCCGCCGTGTGGAACACCGCCACCTTCGCCTCCCGCGTCTTCGACGGCCGGCCGTCCTCCGCCGTCCCCGCGTCCCGCCGCACCACCGGCACCCCCGTGCCGTCCGGGCTGCAGCACATCGTCTCCGCCGGCGCTTCGCGCAGCGTCGGCGCCGACTCGTCCCACGCCGTGATCTCCCGCCCGACCTGCTTCGCGGCCCGCTCCGCCCGCTTCGCCGTCGCCACGACGCCGGCCAGCCGGCCCAGGCGCGCCGCCGCCTTCTCGAAGCTCGCGTCCGCCGCCAGGTCCGCCAGCGCCCACAGCACCGCCGGCGTTCCCCGCACGCCGTCCCGTCCCGCGATCCCCAGCGTCTCGTCCAGAACGTGCCGCCCGCCCTTCGAGCACCCGCACGTCCAGTAGCCGCGCCGCAGCCGCAGCGGGCCGAGCAGCGACAGCGGCGCCGTCGAGCGCGTGCCGCGCCGGACCATCGCCGAGCCGCAACGCCCGCACGCCGGCGTCCCGGACTCCGCGTCCAGCGCCGACAGATTCTCCGAAACCGCCGCCGCCGCGCCGCCAAGCAGCGCGCCCCGCAGGTCCAGCTCGAACTCCCGGAATCTCCGCCCGCCGGTCAGAACCTCCCGGCAAAGCTCCCGGAACTCCGGCGACGACAACAGCAGCAGCCGCACCGCCGCCCCGGAAAAGCCCACTCCTCCTTGCGCTTCAGCGCGTCCCGCGCCAACATCTCTTCCGTCATCGCGATTCCCTTCGCTGTGTGGCAGACACCCTCAGCGTAACCGGGAATCGCGATGACCCTCCAACCCCCCGCAGCCCGCCCGCGCACAAAAACGTCGCACACCCGCTGCTGTCGCCCGGTTGAAGTGGCGGTGCCGACAATATACTGTGGCGCGGATTCTGGTCTGGGTGGCGCAACGTGGAGATCGGCGAAAGTAGAGAGGGCGAAGCGCTGGTGCTGGCGCTGGATGGTCGCGTAGACAGCGGCACCGCACCGAGCTTCGAGACACGCCTAGCAACAGCGGCGCAAAAGGGCGAGCAGAAAGTGGTCGTGGATTTCGCGGATGTGGGTTACATTAGCTCGGCCGGTCTTCGGGCGCTGCTTTCCGGTGCCAAGAAGGTGCAAAACAGCGGCGGCCGCTTGGCGATTTGCGGCATCAACATGAATGTGCGCGAGGTGTTCGAGATCAGCGGATTCTTGGCCGTCTTCACCGCATGCGCGGACCGCGCCAGCGCGGTCGCGTTCCTGTCGTGATCGCTGGAGCGCGAACGGCCGTGCCCGCGTGTGGCGCAAACGGGGCGTAGGGATGTTGCGTTTCGCCGAAGAGATCATGTTGCTGCTGCTGAACGACCAGGGCGGCAAATTCGTGCGGGTGCCGGATTGGTCTTTGAGCTACGCCTTGGCCGGTGGCGTGCTGATGGACTTGGCTCTGGAGAATCGCATCGATACGGATCTGGAGAAACTCGTCCTGGTGAGCGATGCGCCGCTGGGCGACAACCTGTTGGATCCCACCTTGGCGGACATCGCGTCCGCACAAGACAAGCGCGACGCCCGTTTCTGGGTGGAGCGCACCGCCGCTTGGTCGGACGAGATCCGCGATCGGGCGCTGGCCCGGCTCGTCGAGCGCGGCATTTTGGAGAGCCGCGACGACCGTTTCTTGTGGGTGTTCCGCTCGCGCCGCTATCCGGTGGTGGACGGCAAGGCCGAACGCGAGGTGAAACTGCGCATCATGGAGGTGCTGCTGAGCGATCAGCTGCCGGCCCCGCGCGACGTGGTGATCATCTGCCTGGCGGACGCCTGCGGGTTGTTCCGCCGCCTGCTGGCCAAGAACGAATTGCAAGCCGCGGCGCCACGCATCGACGTGGTGCGCAAGCTGGATCTCATCGGCCAAGCCATGACCCAGGCCATACGCGACATCGAGCTGTCACTGGCCATGCTGCAACAGCAGCACAGCTTCTAATCCAGCCTATAGCTAACCGCCGCCAGTAGCGCCAAGCCGGCTGCGACCGCCAGCGCGCGTTGACTCACCGGCGAAAAGGCAGCAGTTCCCGGTAGCCGCTGCGAAACGCCCCGGCGGGGAACCGCCACGCCATGAGCGCGATGAGGCCCAGCGCCCCGGTCCATTGCACCAGCGCGATGGCGGAGGATTCCGATGCTTCCAAGTTCACGGTGAGCGACCAACCGGCGAACAGCAGCAACGCGTCGATCAAGATGCCGGCGATCACCGTCACGGCGATGACCACGCCAACGTACACCGAGGCGAAGCGGGTTCCGAACTGGCGCACCACGATGGCGATGGTGCCGGTGTTGGTGGCCGGCCCGGTCATCAAAAACACCAGCGCCGCGCCGGGACTGAAACCCTTGGCCACCAGCGCGGCGGCTATGGGCGTGCTCGCGGACGCGCAGATGTAAAGCGGAATCCCCACCAACACCATCGCCGGATACGCCAGCCAACGGGCGTGCTCGTATGTCATCAGATCGCTGGGGATGGCCAGGTAGAGCAACCCGCCGAGGGCGACGCCCACCAGCAAGGCGAAGAGGATGTCGTCGGCGATCTCCACAAAGCCGTAGCGAAGCACATGCTTGGCGATGGCTTTGAGACCCGGCCGTTCGCCACCGGCGCGCGGTGCCATGTCGGCCAACGCCACTTGGGGCGTTGACCGGCCGTTGGCTCGATTTCGCCACCGCTCCTGGAGCGACGCCTTCAGTTGCGCCGGGCTCACATAACAGTCGTCCGCGCCGGCGATCAACGGCTGGTGTCCGCCGTCTTCGCCGGCGCAATGATCGTCGTCGCAGCAGTCGCTCGCCGGGGCCGCGGCGCGGGCTTGCGGCTCGTCCTTGTCGCGCACCAAGCCGATGCAGAAGAGGCCGCTCACCACCGCGGTGGCGAAACTCACCAGCGGACGCACCACGGCCGGCACGAAACCGAGAAAGGCATGCGTCACCAGAATGGAGTCCGCGCCGGTTTCCGGGGCGGTGATCAAGAACGACATGCACGACGACCGGGACGCGCCCTTGCGCCGCATTTCCGCCACCACCGGCACCACCGAGCAACTGCAAAGCGGCATCGGCACGCCGATCGCCGCGGCGGAGGCGACAGATCCCAAACTGTCGCGGCGCAGCCACCGCAGAATGGCCTTGCGGGAGATGAGCACATGGATGAGGCCGGCCAGGAACAGCCCCAGCAGGAGCATCGGGCCGAGCAGCAGGAACGAAGTCCACAGAAAGTCGAGAAAGTCCTTTACCACGATGGTCGTCCCCGTGTGTGGAGCGAGCGAAAACCGCGCTTCGCCAACCCGGCCGGTGTTCCGTCGCAAAAACGCCGCGCCAGCGAGCGTCGCTTTTCGGTGGGCGCCACGCCACGCCGGCCAACCCGGCCCTCGCGCCGCCCCCGCGGCCGCCGCTGGTGACTATCGCCGTGCATGGCCCTGGCCGAGTCGCCGCGCTAGAACGCCAACTGTCCGGCCGCGTCCAACGCGGCCGGGCGGGCGCAGAAGTCCTCGCGCGTCATGGCCGCGCAGACCTCGGGGTCCCGGGTGTTGCCCCAGGTTCTTCGGCCGTCTTCGAGCAGGCAGGCGGCCAAGCCGAGCCGCGGGCCTTCGGCACCGTACACGGCGGTATAGCCTTCAACCCGCACCGGCCCCGCGAACTCTGGCGCCGCTTCGCGCCTGGGCGTGGCGTCCACCTCGGCCTGCGGGCTCGCGTGGCGAAATCCCCTCGGCGGTGGCGCGGTGGAATAAACGCCAAAGGCGTGTTTGGTGATGAAGCCGCCGTTGCTGGTCACCAGCCCCAGTTCGTCGGGATGTTCGCGCAGCACTTCCACCATGCGGGCGATGCCGTGCGAGACGTAGTTGTTGAGCGGGCCGCCGCCGAACGTCATGCCGCCGGTGACGGTTAGGGGACGCTGGCCATTCGAGCCTTCCAAGCCGCCGAGGCCGAGCTCGGCGGCGGACACCTGCACCGCGGACGGGAAACAGCTATAGACGTCCACATGGGCAACCCCCGCCGCGTCGATGTCCGCAAGCTCCAGGCAACGCCCACCGGCGATGCGGATGGCCGGCGAACGGTGCAGGTTGTCGCGGTTGGAAACGGCCAAGGTGTCGTTCGCCTCCGTCGCGGCCCACGGGTACACCCACTTGCTTTCCGGGACGCCAAACCGCTTGGCGGTCGCCGTGGAGCACAGGATGAGCGCCGCGGCCTGATCGACATGGTTGTTGGCGTTCATCAGCTTGGGATAGGGGTGCGCGACGGGGCGGTTGGCGGCGCTCGGCGTGCGGATCTCCCGCGCGGTCTTGGCCTCCCGCATCCACGCTTGCGGATTGCCCGCCGCCACGTTGGCGAATCCCGCCCACAGTTCGGAAACCCGTGCCATGTGCGTGCCGGGGGTCTCGCCCCGGGCGTGGCGAATGGCGCTCTCGAAGATGGGATACATGTGAATCGGCTGCGCAATGCCGCGCTCCGCCTCGGTTCGATGACGCATCTTCAGCTCTTGGCCGAAATGGCGATCCGGCGTGCCCGGCGCCTCGCGCCAACCAAGCTCGATCCCGGCCCGCCGCGCCTTCGCTTGCGTGCGTCCGCACTCGGCGCCGGCCAGCACCACCAAGTTCCTTTCGCCACGCTGAATTTCCAACGCCGACGTGCTCAAGACGGATTGGACGGAGTTGCCGCCCCATGTGGAGATGCCGGTCTCGGCGTTGGGGCTGCCGATGGCTTCGGCCACCGCTTTGGCCGGATTGCGGTACGGCCACATGCCGCGGATCACGCGCACGGAATCCACCTCGCCGAGCAACCGGCTTGAATCGGCGTCCGCCGCCGCCGCCCGCACCGCGTCTATCATCAGCGCGAGCGGTTCCCGGCCGACGCCGGCGGCAGGATCGGCATCGCGCTGGTTGACTTGTCCAACGCCGACAAGCACGGGCACACAGTGATCTGGCATGGCACCGCCAAGGGATGTTCCCGAGGAGTGCGCGATCATAACGCGAGCGTGGCCGGCCAAGCGGCCGGCGGCACCGTTCGCCGCACGCGCCAACAGCGACGATCCGCGCGCTTCGACGAAACCGCAGGCATCAGCCGTGTCCCGCCCTCGCCTTCGGCGCGAGAGTCAAACGCGCCCCGCCGGCCACGACGTTCGCGGCGTCGGAGCGCGTGACTGCGAGCACCAGTTCGGGTGCCGTTGCCGCCACCATCCCGATCTTGCGGTGGCCGTCGAGCACGTCCGCGCCCACGGGAGGCAACGGCCCGGTGGCCCGGTAAGTGCGAAGCAGTTGTTTCACTTGGCCGCGATGTTCGGCCCGCGCGACCACTTCTTGGCCAAGGTAGCAGCCCTTGGCGAAGCTCACCGCGCCGGCCGCGGTGAGGCCCACCATCTGCGGCAGGAAGGCGTCGGCGATGAGTGGGCCGACCGTGACGAAACCGGCGGTCGCGCAAGCGGCGGCGAACTCGGCGTCGCCCGGGTCGGCGGGTGCGTCGGCGGGCGCGTCGAAGGTGGCGTGCCATCCGGTGGGAGGTAGCGCGAACGCCCCCGGCGACGATGCGGGCGCGAAGCGCAAGCCCGTGGTCGGGACGGTGAGTTTGGACTTGCTGAACAGTAGGTACTTGCCAAGATGGGCGATGACGGCCGGCACCGCGGTGGCCGCCAGCAACAGGCGCGCCCGGGCGGCTTCGCCGGCCACCCAGCCGCTCGCCACAACCCGCCCCTTCAGATTGCAGCACGCCGTGGGCAACGCGGATCCCGGGTTCAAGTCGTCCAGATCCGCCGTCAAATAGCCTTGCAGGAACGCCGCGGCGTCCGGCCCGGCCAGTTCCAACTGCGCGAATCGCTTTCCCACGACGGCCTCGTCCGTCACGCGGCGCGTGGAACGTGCAGCGGCACCACATACGGCCCTTCGGGAATCACGGCCACCGCGTTGTCGCCGCTCGCCGCGACGCTGTCGCGCACCGCCCGTTCCGCCGATTCCACGCATTCCACGCCGGTGAGCGCGCGATCCGCGGCGTTGAGGCCGCTCAGCAACTGCACGCGCGCGGCGCGTTGGGCTTTCAACTGCATCTCGGTCTCCCATTCGTCCACATCGGCGAGCGTCTTCGCGCGCACGTCGGCGAGGAACCGCTTCGCCCCTTGCCGCCGCAGTCGCCTTTGCGCTTCCCGATAGGCGTTTGAGCCAAGGCCCTCGGCGCAGCTCGCGGCGACGATGAGCGTGGCGTCTTGGGCCAGAATGTCCAAAGGCGTCACCATGCCTTTCACCGCTTGATAATAGGTTTGATCGAGGGGGAAGCCGGCCGCGGACGTGACGACGGTGTGGAAGCGGCGCGGCACCGGAATCGTCAGGTAGTCGCGGGCGAAAGCCACCGCTTGGCGGTGGCTCTCCTCAATGGCGCCGAAGTTCACGAAGGAGAGCCGCCGCTCGTCGTCGATGACGGTGTTGAGGGCGAACACCGTGCCGAGCATTCGCACCATGCGCAACTGCTCCTCGTGCAGAGGATTGCCTTCCAAGACGCAGGGCGCGGTGCGCGGATGCTCCATGAAACGGGCGCTGTGGAAGGTGCGGATCGTGTCCGCGTGCGCCACACCCGGCGCCACCACTTTGCGACCGCCGGAGAAACCCGCCATGAAGTGCGGTTCCACCAAACCCGTGGCTATGCGCACGTCGGCCCGCGCGAAGCGGCTGTCCAGCTTCACCGGCGTGCCGCTCGGCGTGGTGCCGAGATCGACGTGGGCGCCGTCGGCCCCGGCGTCGTGGTTCGCCACTTGGACATGGCCAAGCACCCAGTCGTCGCCGATGACGGCCTCGAGCTCCGCGCCCAGATTCGGGCGATGCAGGCCGGTGGCCACCAAAACAGTGATGTTCGCCGGCGCAACGCCGGCGGCGAGCAGCTGCTCGATCAGCGGTCGCAGAAACACCCCGTTCGGCACCGGCCGAGTGATGTCGCAAACAAGAACGCACGCGGTGCCTTGGCCCCGGGCCGCCTCGCCGAGCGGCGCGCAGCCAACCGGCTCGGCCAACGCGCGCCGCACCGCGGCAAGGGGATCCCGGGCCACCGGCATCGGCGGTTTCGCCAGCACGGTGACGTCCAATTCGTCGTCGAAGTGCACCGGCAGGCCGGCCTTGCCGTACGCGAGTTCCACCAACATGCGCGAGGCTCTCAAGTCTCCGCGGCGGCGGTGGCGCCTTGCGCCTCGGCCAGACGCGCCGCCACTTGCCCGGCGTCGCCGCGCATGGCGATGCGCGCCCCCTTGGTGGCAAGCTGATGGTCGTACATGGGGTCGTAGTAGTGCTCGAGCAGTGCGCGGATCCACTGCCGGTGCGCGTCGCCGTGGTCGCGCGGGTCGCCAGCGGCGAACGCCGCGTTCATCAGGCCGGCGATCCGCCGGTAGCGGCTGCCGCCGAGGCGCCGGGCGATCCGGGCGAGCGCGGCCGGCAGTTGGGTTTGCGGCGCCGGCGCTCGCAGCACGTACTCCGTGAGGATGTTGTGGACGCGCGCCTCGTCGGTGGTCTCCAGCAAGGCGATCGGCGCCCGCTGCATGGCATCGAACAAGGGTTCCGGTATCACCAAGCGGCCGATGGTGCGCCCCTCGTCCTCCAGTGCGACGGTTGCGGTTTCGGGCAACCGCAACAACGCCACCGCCAAGGCGTTCTCGAACGCGATGGGCGTCGGCTGCGGCTGCTCGCGGCCGCCGAACGCCGAGCCGCGATGGTTGGCCAGCGCTTCAAGGTCGATGCCGCTCGCCGCGCCGCGCACCACGCGCGTCTTGCCAACACCGGTGCGCCCGCCGACAAGCACCAAGGGCCGGTGCCGAGCGCGTTCCAAAGTGGCGATGCAAGCGCCGCGCAACGCTTGGAAGCCGCCCGCCACCCGCGCCAGGGGTTTGCCGACGTCGGCAAGCCAGCGTTGGGCGATGGCCGAGCGCAAACCTCCGCGAGCGCAGTAGATGGCCGCCCGCGGATTGCGCGCGGCGAAATCGCGCCACGCCGTCACCCGCACCGCTTTGGTTTCGCCCCGCACCAGCCGGTGCCCCAGCGCCACCGCCGCGTCGCGGCCGCGGCGTTTGTAGCAAATGCCCACCTCGGCGCGCTCGTCGTCGGTGAGAAGCGGCAGATTGATCGCGCCGGGAACGGCGCCCCGGGCGAACTCGCCGGGGGAACGCACATCGATGCACGGTGTGGCGGCGCCGAGGAGCGCGGCGTGGTCATCGCGAACGGGCAACATGAACGCATCCGCGCGGGATCCGCGTTGGCTACGCGGCGCTCCGTTCCAACACCCCGAAACTACGGCACATCTTCGCTGATCAGCTCGCCGGCGCGCAGCGCGTCCAAGTGCTCCCGCAGCACCGGCAGATCGTTGATGTCGTTGCTGTCCAAGGCCTGCTCGATGGCCTCTTCCTGCACCGCGATGGCGCGCTCGAAATCGCCGTTCGCCGCGAAGGCGGCGGCCCAAGTGTCCAGATAGGCCGGCACGCGCCGCGCGGCGTTGCTCTCGTCCGCCATGACGCGGCCCATTATCTTCAAGGCGTAGCGTTCGTCGCGCAGCCCATCCAAGGGGCTTACGGTTAGCGTCCACGCCACTTCGTTCACCACTTGCGGGTCGTGCGGCGCGGCTTTGACGGCGTTCTTGAGCCATGTCTTGGCGCGCCGCAGCCGCTTATCCACATGCAGGCCCTTGGCGTACAGGTAGCCGATGATGACCATGGCGTCCGGGTTCTGCTCTTCGGCCATTTCCCGCAACCAGCGCCAAGCGCGCTCGTTGAACCCGCGCTCGCCGGAGAGGAGAAACCGGGCGTACTGCACCTTGGCGTTCTCGTCCTGCTCGGCGGCGCGCAGGAAGTACGTTTCCGCTTTCGCGGCGTCCCGCTCCGCTTCGTCGCCGTAGGCGTGGCGCACCGCCAGCGCCAACAGCGCCTCGGTGTGGTCCAAGGCCGCCGCTCGGCGCACCAGTTCCTCGCCCCGCGCCGTCTTGCCCTCGCCGTAGGTGCCGATCATGTACAACCGGCCGAGGCTGTACATGGCGCTGTCCAACCCTAGCTCCACGCTGCGCTCGAACTCCGTTTCCGCCCGCGCCAACCACACCGACCGCCTGTCGGCGGGCGATCGCCCCGCCTGCCAGAGATAGAGGTTGGCGAGGGAGAGGCTGGCCAACCCGTTGCCGGCCCGGGCGGCGCGCCGAAACCACGTCAAAGCGTCGCTTTGCGTGCCGGTTTCCACATCGCCGTCCAAGCCCGCCACCTTCCAGCCCACGAACGTCTGCGCCGCGGAGTCGTCGCCGCGCACAGCGAGCAGGTGGATGAAGGCCCAAGTGCTGAAGTTCTCGCAGATGTCCAGCGCCCGGCAAGTGGCGTCTTGGCCGGGCACCGGCAAGAGCGTGCGGTGATCGCGGCGCACAGCGGCTTCCAACGCGCGGTACATCGGGCCCAAGTCGAAATAGGTGTCGCGCACGCCGCTATTCGGCGGGCGCGCTTGGATCCAGATCTGAAACGGATGCGTTTCCGTTTCGTGGTATTTGGCGCCCACCGGCGCAAGTTCGCGCTCGGCCAGAAACGCCCTCGCTTCGTTGGCGGAGAACGCGGAGTACGGATCGTCCTCGCTATCGCCGGCGGCCGAAGCCGCAATGCCGGCGACGATGTTCTCCACCCAGCTTTCGTGCAAGGCGACTTGCTCCGGCAGGTCCACATGTCGGTAGAAGGTGGCCAACGCCCGGTGGCCGACCAAGCTCGCGTAATGCAGATCGAGGATGGCGGAGCCGATGGCGCCGAGGCGCAGAGGCTGATCCACCAGCGCCAGCGCTTGCCGCTCCAGCACGGTGAGATCGCGCAGCCGCCGGTCGAAGTTCTCGGTTTCGAGGAACGCGCGCTGGAGGGCGGCGGGATCGATGGCGTTGGCGGGCTGGGCGCCGGCCGCCTCGCCCGCGGGGCGGACGGGCGTGGTGGTTGCCGCGGCCAGCAGTTCCTCATAGGAGAGGAGTGGCGGCGGCACCGCGGCGCAGCCGATGCCCAAGGCGGCGACCAACGCCGGCCAGGCCATGCGAAGCCAGCCGGGCATGTGGCGGCGGCTTTGTCCGACCGGACAGCTGCGGCCCGGCTTCATGGCGCAGTGGGGGCATCAAGAGGCATGAATGCATTGTAACTGAATACCGTCCCCCAACGGTTTGCGTCGGCGGCCTCGGTGCCGCTGTTCGCTTACGCCGCCACCCTTTCGCTGGCGGGCGCAACCGTGGACAATGCGCGGCTTGGAAGCGGGCCGGAGGGACACTTGGCCCGCTTTTCTTCAACGTTGACGGTTGTTGGGGAGGCGACGTTGGCGAAAGCGTTTGAGGGCGTTCGCTTAATCGATTTGTCGACTCGGCTTTCGGGTGCGTGGGCGGCGCGCCTGTTCGGCGATTTCGGCGCGGACGTGGTGCTCGCCGAGCCGCCGGAAGGCCATCCGCTGCGGGCCGAACCGCCGTTCGCGGCCGAAGCCGGCGCAGCGGCGGATGCCGACGCCAGCGCGGAGTGTTCGCTGCTGCACGCCTATGTGAACTGGAACAAACGCTCGGTGGTGGCGCAGAGCGAGGCGGAACTTGCGGCGCTCTGCGCCGGCGCGGACGTGGTGGTCACAAACGGCGCGTTCAATGGCGATTTGCCGGTCAACGCGGTGCATCTCGCCATCACGCCGCACGGCCTCACCGGACCTTTGGCCGACGTGCCAGGCAACAATCTCACAGTGTGCGCCCGGGTGGGCTGGGCGACGATCAACAAGCGGGCCGAGGACCCGCCGTTGCAGTTGCCCGTGCGCCAGACCGGCTATATCGCCGGCGTTGCCGGCTTCGTCGGCGCCGCCGCGGCGCTCTACCGGGGCGGCGGCGAGCGGGTGGACGTGAGCGAGATGGAGGCCGCGGCGCTCACTTGCGCGCCGTGGGCGGTGATGGGCATCTTCATCGGCGGTCGCGCCGCGGCGTTCGGGCCGGCCGGCGGGCGCAAGCGCGGCACGCCCGGGCCGTTGTGGCGGACCGCGGACGGCCTCATCAACTACGGCTACGGGGATTGGCGGCGCTGGGGGCCGGCGATGCGTTTCCTGGGCTTGCCCGAGCTGGCCGAGGACGAACGCTTCGTCAGCGCTTGGGGACGCCACCAGCAGGACACGCGCCCGGTGCGCGACGGCCTCGCCGCGGCCTCTGCCACGCGCTCGAAGTGGGAGCTGTTTCACGGCCTCGCCCGATTGCGTTGCATTTCCGGCGTCGTGCAAGACGCGAAAGCGCTGCGGGACAGCGAGCAACTGGCGGCGCGGGGATTCCTCGTCGGCACGCAGGCGGCCGGCCGTGCGGGCCGCGCCCTTGGCGCGCCGGCCAAACTCTCGGAAACGCCTTGGGTTTTGGATCGTCCAGCACCGAAACTCGGCGAACACGGCGGCGCCGCCCCCGCCGCGCCGCGAGCGTCTGATCCCGCGCTGGCGCGGGGCGGCCAACCGCTCGCCGGCGTGCGCGTGCTCTGCTTCACGCAGGCGTGGGCCGGCACGTTCACCACCGAGCTGCTGGCCTTCCTGGGCGCGGAGGTGGTGCAGATCGAAACCGTGCGGCGCCCGGACGTGTGGCGCGGCGCGGGCGCGCCGGTGCCGCCGGCGGTGCGCAACCCCGCCATCGCGCAAAAAGGGATCAACACCAACGGCATGTACAACAGCGTCAATCTGAACAAGCGGGCGATCACTTTGGACGTGACGCACCCGCGTGGGAAGGACATTTTCTGGCGGCTGATTCCAAGGTTCGACGTGCTGGTGGACAACTTCAGCCCGCACGTGACGACCAACTGGGGCGTCACGCTGGACACGCTTCGGGAACACCGCCCGGACATCATCTTCGCCTCCGTCTCCGGCTACGGCCGGCAAGGGCCGCTGGCCGAATACCCGGCCAACGGCGCGACCACGGAGCCGATGGCGGGGCTCTCCTCCATTCACGGCTACGCCGGCGATACGCCCATGAACACCGGCGGCCTCATTCCGGACCCGATTTCCGGCTACTACTTGACCGCCGCCATTCTCGCCGCGCTGAACCACCGCAAGCGAACCGGCGCGGGCCAGCGCATCGACGCCGCGATGCTGGAGGCCGTGGCCGTGCAGTTGGGCGACGCGGTGCTCGAATACGACATCAACGGCGCGTTGCGAGGGCCGGACGGCAATCGCCACCCGCGCTTCGCGCCGCACGGGGTCTACGCCTGCGCCCCGGCTTCAGACGGCGATGGCGAGTGGATCGCCGTGGCGGCGGAAACCGACGCGGCGTTCGCCAAACTGGCGGAGCGCCTCGGCCAGCCGCGGTTGGCCACGGACGCCCGCTTCGCCACCAACTCGGCCCGCAAGCGCAACGAGGACGTCCTGGACGCCATCCTGAACACCTGCTTCGCCACCCGCGACGCCGCTCGGGAAGCAGAAGCGCTCGGCCCGCTCGGCGTTTGCGCGGCCAAGTGCGAGCCATTCAAACCCATCTACGCCAACTCCACGCCGCAATTCCGGGCGCGTGGTTTTCTGGCGCCGGTGACGCATCCCGAATCGGGCACGCACCTGCTGCCGGCGTTGCCTTGGGTGATGGCGAACACGCCGCGGATCGATCTTGCCTGCGCTCCGTGCTTCGGCGAGCACAGTCGCGAGGTGTTCGCCGCCGAATTGGGCATTGGCGACGCCGAGTACGAGGAGCTCGTGCGGCTCAACGTGACCGGCACGGAGCGCGTAAGCTGACCGCGCCGCTCTTGGTCAATCCCTAGGCGCCCCCTGCCGGACGCGGTTCTCGAAATCCACCAGCACGCCGTCTTCCCAGCGTTGCAGCGCGGTTTGCAGCAAGGTGAGCAGGACGCTGAGGGACAGCGCAATGAGCGTGGTGTCGAAGGCGATTCCGAGCGGGGCGATGGCGTCGCCGAGTTCGCTCGACAGATCCGAAAGGCCGCCCCGGGCGCCGACGATGTTCTGAATGCCGTCCGCGGCCAGCGAGATGCCAAGCACGGTGCCGATGAAACCCAGAATCGGAATCGCCCAGTTGATGTAGCGCGGCACCACATAGAAATCCGCGGACTTCTTCCACACCATGTCCATGAAGTCGTCCACCGTCGCCATCTCGCCGGCGCCGAGCGCCTGCGCGTGGGCGTTCGCAAGCGCCGAATCCGCGCGCCCGGCGCCGCCGCGAAGCAAACGCCGTTCGCGCCGCAGCACCCACGTCTTGTTGGCCAGCAGCAAGAGGCCCCAGCAGAACAACACCACGGTGAGCGGCGGAATGATGCCGCGCTCCAGGAACTTGGCGGCGATTCCCTGCCAAGACGGATGGGCGAGCCCGGCGTAGTGAATGGCCAGCAGCGCGCAGGTGGCGACGGCCACGGCGAGCGCCAACGTGAGCACCAGCGGCGGGCCGGACAGCGCCGCGGCCAATCGATCCAAAACCGCCGCTTCGTCCGACGCGGCGCGCGCCCGGTTCAGCGCGAGGTACGCCCAATACAGCGCCGGCGCCACCAAAAGCAGCGCGAGGCAACGCTCGAAGGACACCGCCGCACCGCTGAGCACCGGTTCCATGCCCTGCGTGGCGATGGCCGCGGCGCTGGCCACGAGCAGCGCGAAGCTGACTTGCTCGGCGGCCCGCGCCGTGCCCTGGCCGTTGATCAAGCGTGGCAGCCAAGCCGGCAGCGTGCCCAACACGAGACCGGCGCCGGCACCCGTCCACAACGGCAGGACGAACGCGTTGGCGATGCTGGCGCCGGCGATCGCGGCCAGCAGGGCGAACGCCGCCATCGGCACGACGCCCAGATGAGGACCCACCGGGCGGGGCGCGTTCGGGGTTCCCAACTTCGCGGCACTCGACAACGACAACGGCGGCGAAGGATACGCCAAACGCCAGGCTCACGGCGAACCGGCGGTCGCTTTGCGAAACCGGCGACTCGGAAGGGTGTACCACAAATTGTGAGCAATCGCCGTGGTCCGGTCATGCGGCTTTGTTCGAGTTGCGGTTCGCGGGCATATCGAACCGGCGTGGTGGCGGATTCGCGCCACGGTCGGTCGGGGCAAGTGTGTTGGATTGGAGCCGCGCGGGCCGTTACTCTTGGGGTTTTCCAAGCAACCAAAGGCAGGAGGCCCGCATGGCGACAGGGACTGTGGCGGAAGCGGTGGCGAAAAGCAAGGACGACGAGTTCGCGTAGTTCGCGTCGGCGGTGCGGGAGTTGACGTCGGCGTCGGCGAAGTGCGCGCGGGCGTGGCTGGAGTCGGGCGGCGGCGACGGGCGGCATCCGGCGCTGGCGGACGGCAGGTTGCGCGCGGTGGCGGTGGAGGCGATGCGCGCGGGGCTGGGCGAGGCTTACGGGGGCGACGGGATGGCGACGGGCGGATGCCGGTGGTGCGGCGGCGCGACGCGGCTGCTGCGCCGCGAGCGGACGTGGGTGGACGCGAGCGGACGCGGGTGGACACGGCGCTGGGACGGGTGCCTGTCGAGATGGCGCGGCACCGCTGCGGGTCGTGCGGTCGGAGCGGCCGTCCGCGTGAAGGCGAGCTGGACATCGAGGGTTCGATGACGCTGTCGGCGCGGCGGCTGGCGAGCGTGGCGGGTTCGGAGGCGTGCTACGAGCGGGCGGACGAGCTGGTGCGGGAGTTGGCGGGTCTGAACCTGGGCGCGAAGCGGATCGAACGGACGACGCGGGCGGTGGGCGCGGATCTGGAGGCGTGGCGGAAGGCGGCGCTGGAGCCGGCGGCCGCGGGCTCGCCGGCGTCGGCGCTGCCGGAGCGCAAGTCGTTGAAGGCGGGGCGGGTTTTGTGCTGCGCCCTGGACGGCACGGGGGTTCCGGCGAGGCCGTCGGAAACCGTCGGGCGCGATGAAGCCGAGCGGCGCGAAGAGCTGGAGCGGATCAACTCGCGGCTGGACGGCGGCTGCCGCTTCGAGCGCCACTTCATCCGCGGCAAGGCGAGGATGAGGACGCGGGTGGGGCTGGCGGTGTGCGTGATGATGTCGCTGGCGCTGGGCGCCGCCAAGGCCGGACGCCTCGACCGGATGCGCTCGCTGGTGGAGCCGGCGTTCGCCGACACCGGCTAGCGCCGCTTCTCCGCCGCCACGCGGCCCGTTCCGCGCTGTCGGCCGCAGGCCGGGACCACTGCGCCCGCCCTTCCGCGAATGACAATCATTCCCGTTCGCGGGCCGAGAAAAACGCCCTTTGGACGCCCCGCCGCGCCATCTTCGCCCGCCGTCGGCCCGCTTCGTGGCGCGGGCACGAGGCCCCGCCACCTCCCGGACGACCCGCGCCAGCCGAAAAGACGCCACAACGCAAGCGCCTCGTCCTAAATCCGTGCTTGACAATAGATGGGTATATGGTATGGTTTGTCAAGTCGCGCTCTCGCGGGGAGAGTATCGGGATCAACAATGCCGCCCTAAGCGGCTCGGAGACACACGATGGATACCGTTCAGATTGCTGGTGAGGACCTTCAGTTCAGCAAAGCCCAAGTTCCTCCTGACCTTAGCTTCGCCACTGGCGAGGCTATCGCTAAGCTTGCCGGGGCGGATGACCCGCGAGATTACGTCGTGATGCAGTGGCTGCCAAATGGCGACCTTGAGACTCTACGTCTGGACGAGGAGGTTCGGCCAGACGACTCGGAGAGTCCGAGATTCATCCTGTTCCGCAGCGCATCAACGTATAACTTTGAGATCGATGATCAGCGTCGTGAGTGGGGTGTAGGCCGCATCCGAGGCGATGTCCTCAAGAAGCTCGGTGGTGTCGACCCGACACAGTACGGGGTGTGGCAGCAGAGCGACAGAGGTGAGGATCAGATGATCGCGAATGACGAGTTCGCAGACCTTAAGCCAGACGGCCTTGAAGTCTTCTTCACTGCGAAGCGGGAAAGCACCGAGGGGGGCTACAGATGAGCCATCTACCTCGCCGATGTCGGCAATACTTGGAGCGCAAGAAGCATGACTTCAGCGAGGCGTATGAAGGCGGCATCGCTGCGGTCATTATTGATGGATGGGTGCTGCCCGAAGGCAAATACGATCACGATAGCGTCTCGATCCTTCTCCTGATTCCAGACGGCTACAACGATGCTTCACCGGACATGTTCCATGTCTTTCCGTGGATCCGTCTGCAGGGACAGTCTACCTACCCTACTGGGGCTGATGTCTCTTGCGAATATCAAGGGAGAGAGTGGCAACGCTGGTCGAGGCATTGGACCGACTGGAGATCCGGTATTGACGGCATGGCTGCATGGCTCACCAAGGTGCGCCATGCATTAGATGTCGCATCGTGATGAGAGTCCGGGACCTGACAATCACGGACCGGCAACTCGCCATCCTTCGCCGCGAATGCAACGTCGGCGGTGAATTGGAAGGCGCATGCCAGGTCCTGTGCGGTTCGAGTAATTTGCACGAGGATCCATGGGCGGACCGTCATTTTTGCATGGAGCCGGAATTGCGCCTGACGGTTCACCGGCCCGAACCATTGCCTTCGGATCGCGTTAGGGCAGGCAATGTCTCGGTAAGCTGGGATATGGACTGCTATGTGAGCCTGATGCGTAAGGCACGTGAGGAAGGGCTACATCCTGGGATCTGCCACAGTCACCCTCGTGCCGGAAGTCCGTTCTCGCACCAAGACGATGGAAATGAGGATCATCTTCGTGATCTGCTCCAGCGTCGCAATCGGGGCGGCGAACAGGTGCTGATCAGCATCCTCTTTCGAGGTGAGACTAGGGTGGACGCCCGCGTCTGGCGTTCCGCTGGCTCCCCACAGACCGTCCCCGTACGAGTCCTCGGCCGCGAGTTGGTTGAATGCAGTCAACCCAGTCATGTCCGAGAAGTGAGGGCTGATTCCTCTTTCCTGCAACGGCAGGCACTTGCCGTAGGCTCCGATACGGTAGAACAACTACAGAGATTCCGGATCGGAGTCGTCGGATGTGGCGGGACCGGCAGTGCGGTCGTGACTCTCTTGGCGCGCTTGGGTGTGGGGAGGTTGCTCCTGATCGATCCTGACACCGTCGCCGAGACGAACCTAAACCGCCTGCACGGCTCCACACGACAGGATGTTGTGGATCGTAAGCTCAAGGTTCAAGTTCTCAAGGGATGGGTAGATAGCATGGGGCTTGGCACCCGAGTGGCTGTGTGCCAAGCCCCACTTGCAAATGCCGTAACCGCGAAGCTGCTTCGGAGCTGCGATGTCGTCTTCGGATGTACGGACGATCACTTGGGCCGCCTCATACTCAACCGGATGGCCTACTTTTACCTATTGCCCGTTATCGATATGGGCCTTTCCATAGATCCTAATTGTCAGGATAGACCAGCCCAGGTTGCAGGTCGGGTCACCATCCTGCGACCCGGAAACACATGCCTTCTGTGCCGGGGCGTAATCAGTCCACGCCGGGCTCGGGAACAGGGTTTGCGCCACAAGCGTCCAGAAGAATATGGGCGGCAGGAAAAGGAAGGCTACATTGCAGGCAGTGATACTCCGACGCCTGCGGTAGGCACCTTCACCACGGAGACGGCCACCGCAGCGGTCAACGAGCTCCTAGCTGCGGTAGCTGGCCTTCGAGGCCCGAAGGGATGGGCCTCGGAGCGCACCATACGCTACGACCTTGACAGATGCCGTCCCACGGGCTGCACCCCTAGGGATGGCTGCTCTCTGTGCTACAGTTCCGATAACTGGGGGATCGGCGATGTCAAGCCGTTCCTGGATCTTGGAGGGCTTTAACGTCATGTCGAGGCTCAACCAGTTCATCGCCTTACGGGACAAGGCAGCTTATCGTTTCCTGTGTCAGGTCGATCGACTGCTTCGCCGGCGTCACCTTCGTCTTGCGACCGTACATTGCTCCACATTCCCTAGAGACGATGTGATGGCGGACCATTCCATCTACATCACGGAACTGCGGCACCTCCGAAAGTGGGCCAGCTTTCGTTGCCCAGGAGGGTGTGGCAAGACTGTCCGATTGCAGCTCACTGGCACTTCGTTCCCGCGATGGAAGATCCGAACCGATTGGATCGGTCGCGCCACGTTGTGTCCGTCCGTGCGCCAGCTAACGACCTGCGGTTGCCATTTCTGGATCCGGAAAGGGCGGGTCGACTGGTGCCTCGATACACCAAGAAACGACTCTAACGGCACGTTGTAGCTCCGAGTGCTACTCTACACGGGCCGTTCAATTGCGTGAGGTATGATCATGTCTTCCCGCTCTCTTAAGCCTTTTTTCATCGCGGTGGCCACCGCCGTGATCTGCATGTTCGTCCTTCCCTATCTGGAAGGCTGCGGTGAGGCATCGTGGCTTCCCCAAGCCTTTGTAACTCTGATTGGGTTGGCCGGCGCGAGTTGGTTTGCCAATCGTCGCCTTGAACTTCTTGACGAAGGAAATCTCCAGCGTAAGGAGGCTGCCGATGAGCAACTTGCTGCCGCACAACGGCGGAATCTAAACGATGCTATCAGGGAAGCGGATACCATGATGTCAAGCACCGCCCTGTCATCCATTATCGCTGGACAGCGTTGGCTTCACCATCTCGCGGAGGACGACAGACTTGACCCCGGATTGATTCGCTCACTTCTTTGCGCGCATATTGTCAGTGGTGATCCTTCGTCGACTGCACAAGATGTGGACCTCCCCGGGGGTGCGCATATTTCGGTTGAAACGAAGGTGCGTACCCGCCAAGCGGCACTTGATATGCTCTTCGGTGATCCTGGTAGAGACAGGTATTCCCGATGTCAAGATAGGCCGGAGCTTGGATCATGTACTTGGAATAGCTTGAACTTCACTGGCCTATGTATTGAGGGTGCAAATTTTCGAAAAGGAGATTTCCGCAACGCACGTATTCTCGGTGGATCTATTGACGATAGCGATTTTCGAGAGACAAAGTGGAGTGGTCATTTCGGGGGCGCGGCTCGCACATCTATGCGTAATGTCAAAATGTGCGGTGTTCACGCATCTAGCTGTACTTTTGAGAACATCGATTTCCGTGGCGCGAATATGGGCAAAAATGGCTTGGTTAGCCGGTATATCCACTGTATATTCATAGAATGCAACTTCGAAGATGCAAGATGGACTGGCGCAGAATTTGTAAACGCGAGTTTCGAAAGATGTACAGGAATTACCTTCGATCGTTGTAAGGATGCAAAACTAAAGGGATCTTCGGGCCTTAATGTGGATCTCGTCGCGGAGCTTCTCAACAAAGGTGTCGGTGGATATTAGATCGATCTTATGGTGGCAGGATCGAAATGGGCTAGATAGGCAGTGCCGGTTGACAGTAAGATGTTGGGGCAGCGACTTCGCGCCCATCGTGTCGCATCTGGGTGGTCCCTGCGTGATCTTTCAAGTCGACTGTCGCCGCGCGTTAGCGCGCAAGCCCTGAGTCAATACGAAAAAGGCCAGACATGCCCGCGGGCGGAAGTTCTCGAGGGACTGGCTGAGGCGTTGAATACTTACCCGGAGCATCTGGTCCGTCGACCGGAACTCGTCACGCTCGGAGCGATCCAATTCCGCAACGCGGCGGCGCTGTCTCCAGCATTGCTCCGGCAAGCACACGGATGGCTGACTACCCAGACGGAGCGAAGTCTCGCCGTGGAGCAACAGCTCGGCGGGTTGCTTTTGTCGCCATCACTCCCGCGCATCAATGAAATCATAGATGTGCGGAAGCCAGAGGATGCCGAAGAGTTGGCACAGGACGTGCGAATGCGATGGGGGCTCGGAACCAGCGCCCTGCCTCAGTTAGTTTCGCTGTTCGAGTCACGCGGAATTAGGGTCTTTGACGCGCCGACTGGTGAGAGGTGGAAGGAATTCAATGGATGTTCTGCGGTTGTCTCGTACACCGTCGCGTCGCACTCAAACTTCCCTGTCATTCTGCTGAACGGGGAACATTGGGGAGAAAGAAAGAGGTTTACGCTCTGCCATGAGCTGGCTCACCTGATCCTTCCGAGTTCGATGCACACGGTACTCACCAACGATATCCAGGAGCGCCTGGCTAATTGGTTTGCGGGTGCGCTTCTGCTTCCCATAACAAAGCTGCGTGAGATGCTTGGACGGAGACGGAGAAAGATTTCCTGGTACGAACTGGCAGAAGTAAAGAAAGTGTATGGGGCGAGCTTTCAGGCGATCGCTTATCGTTGTCGACAGGCAGGCATCATTACGAGAGAAGACCTACGTCGCATGTTCGAAGAATACAAGAGGCTAGGATGGCGAGATCCTCCCTATCGTGAATATCTGGCGATCAATCCCGAAGACGAGTCATCCACACGCCTGCAACGCTTGGTGCTTCGTGGAGTCACCGAAGGTATCACTTCAGAGAAAGAAGCTAGATTGCTACTGAATGGATCGCCAAAGGAACTTAGAAGTTGGATGGCCCCTCCCCGAATGTGAGACCGAGACCACTGATAGAGAGTCGCCAGCACTTGCCACACGCCGAGCGGTCGATTTTATCGAGCTGTCGATGTCCAGCGGGCGCGGGCGCGGACGTCAGCTGCGACCGCATGGGCCGGCACGACCGCCGCGCCATCTCCACCGTCGCCGGCTCGCGACACAGCCGCGACCCGCCGCCGCAGCCGGACACGGCTCCCGCTCCCGTGTCGTCCCCTCCCGTACGGCCGCCGCGCGCTTGCGGCGCCGGCCTTGCCCTACGCGCCGATTTGGCGCAGCAGGCGGGTTTCCCGGAGGAACAGGAGCTTGAGGATGGTGCGAGTGACGGGATGCCGTTTCGCGTAACGCCCGGCGAAGACGACCTGCGGCGGCACGGTCACCGCCGGGCAGACGCCGAGGAACTCGAACACGCGGCGGAGAGTCGCGTCGTGGCGCTCGCGCAGGTCGTGGTTGCGCACGATCAGGATGTTGTCCGGTTGGAAGTGGCAGAACAGGTTTCGCAATTGCGCTCGGTACTTGCCGCGGGCGCGATAGCTGTGCAGGCGCGTTGGTGAATTCGACGCGGTCGGGTTGCGGTCCCGCGCCAAGCGTGAGGACTCGAGGAGGAGCGCCAGCGCCAGCGGCAACTTCTCATGTCCCCTGCTTTGCTCCATGTGATAGTGGGAGATCGCCCGTTCGGTGGGGTCGCGAAGCAGCACGATGAGCTTCAAGTTCGGGTTGTAATCCTTTAGCCGCCCGGCGACCTCGGGCAAGTACATGTAGATCGGCGTGTATTCGCCGCACAACGTCTCAGGTTCGTGCTCGGCGGCATCATCCAGTTCGCGTCTATAGCGTTCGTCTGTTTCGGCAACCGTCCAATCGGCACGGTAGTCCGGGTCGTCAAAAACATGCATTTCCCTTCCGCAAATGCGGATTTTCGGGTGTTGGCCCAAAAATGACGCCAGCGCGGTGTTGCCGCACTTTTGCGCGCCGACGATCATGAAATCAACGAGGGGTTTGCGTGTCTTTGCCCCTTCTTCCACACCGGCGCGTGAAGGCAAAGCGAACGCACGGGTGCCGCGTTCGGCCCAGATCCGGTCCACGTTGGCGAGCACTTGGCCAAAACGCTCCCTTTCCACGATGAGCGAGTGGCGCGCGGTGGTTTCGGCGGCGGCCCGCAGCAGCCTTTCCCGCCGGGCGGGGGAAAGCCGCGTGGCGTCACGGACGGCACCGGCAACGGATGCCGCGGTGGATTCGGCGATGAGGCAATTCTCCGAATGGCGGCAAAAGCCCCTGTTGCCAACGCAATCCAGCGTCACCACGACGCACCCCTTGGCCATGGCCTCAAGAGCGGGCAAATAGAAACCCTCTTCGCGATGCGGCAGGCAAACGGCCACTTCGCTTTCGCCCAACAGGGCAAGAAACGCCGTTCGATCGAGAAAGCCGGTGTTTGAGAGATGGGGCAAACCCGCCGCGCTCAGCCGCTGCGAGATCTCCTCGGCGAGCTGGGGGCGTTTGTAGCCGACGATGAGAATCTTGTGGCGCCTTGGCACCTCGCCGGCGGCCGGTGCCGGAGGTGGCACATCGATGCCGTTCGGGATCGTCACGACCGGGCCGTTTGTGCGCCGGTCGGCGAGAATCGCGTCCGCGACCTCTTGGCTCACGCAAATGCGGATGGCGCGGTTCGCCAGGTAGCCGTGCAGTTCGCTGCCCACATGGGCGTGGCGAACATGCTGCACGAAGTTCAGTACCGGAAGCTCGGCTGCCTTGAGCCGGCGCGCGGCCAAGTAGCGCCAATCGGCGCCGGCGACGAACAGGATGTCGTTCGCCATCGGTGCCCAATCAGGTGCCAACTCGTGGGCTTTCGCCCGCCACAGCTCGTCGCGTTGCCGGGCGAGGGCGGCGCTCGCCTTGGCTTCGGCACTATCCGCCACGAACGTGATTTTGGCGCGAAAGCCGGGAATCCCGCGCACGTGCTCGACGTAGTGGGCGTGTTTCACATGCCCGCCAGTCAGCCCTTCGTAGGCACGGTGAAACCACACGGTGCGGGGGGTGCTCGACATTGCGCTCGCTTCGCCTCGCCGTTGCCGCCGATGGTAGCAGGGCGGCCTGTTCGAGTGCCGCCAAGTTGCTCAGACGCTCAGACGCGGCGGCCAATCGAAGCCCGATTCGGCGCACGGCGGTTGGTTTTCGGCTATTCTATTCGCATCCCCGTCCTCGAACGGATGTCTCCAGGTCATGCGTGTCGCCGTGCCCAGGGAGTCGTGGCCCGGCGAGCTACGCGCCGCCCTCGTTCCCGCAGGCGTCAAGAAACTCACCACGCTCGGCTTCGACGTCATGGTCGAAGCGGGGCTCGGGCTCGCCTGCGGCATCGGCGATGCGGATTACGAGGCGGCTGGCGCCGATGTCATCTCGGATATAGATTCGGCAGTGGTGGCTTCGGACGTCGTGTTGCGCGTGCGCGGCCCATGCCCGGAGGCGGTCGATCTGCTGGCGGAACACGCCGTTCACGTCAGCTTCTTGGATCCGTTCAACAACAAGCCGCTGATCGAAGGTTTGGCCGAGCACGGCGTCACCGCGGTGTGCATGGAAATGGTGCCGCGCTCCACGCGGGCGCAGAAGATGGATGCGCTTTCTTCCCAAGCCAACCTCGCGGGTTATGTTGCGGTGATCATGGCGGCGGCGCATTGCCCGCGCATCTTTCCAATGATGATGACGCCGGCCGGCACCATCGCTCCGGCGCGCGTCTTCGTGATCGGCGCTGGCGTCGCGGGACTGCAGGCGATAGCCACGGCGAAGCGGCTCGGCGCGCGGGTGGAGGCGTTCGACACGCGCCCGGTGGTGGCGGAGCAAGTGCAATCCCTCGGCGCGAAGTTCGTGCGCATCGACGTTGGCCCGGCGGGCGAGACCGAGCAGGGCTACGCCCGCGAGCTCACCGCCGAGCAATTGGCGGCGCAACGCGAAGGCATGGGAAACGTCATCGCCAAGAGCGACGTGGTGATCACCACGGCGCAGGTTTTCGGACGGCCGGCGCCGCGCATCGTCAGTCGCGACATGGTTGCCGCCATGCGGCCCGGAAGCGTCGTGGTGGACATGGCGGTGGAATCCGGCGGCAACGTGGAGGGTTCGGTGCTCGGCGAAATCGCCGTTGTGGACGGAGTGAAGGTGATCGGTTTTGCCAATCTGCCATCGGAAGTGGCCGGCAACGCCAGCGAAATGTACTCGGCGAACGTGGTGAACTTCATTGAGGAGTTTTGGGACGCCGAGGCGGTGCGCTTCAACTTGAACCCCGAGGATGAGATCGTGGCCGGCTGCGTACTCACGCGCAACGGCGAAATCGTCCACGAAACCATCAAAAACGTCTAGGCGCTCGGCTCGCGCACTCGTCGTCGAGGCTAACGTGGAACTTCTGCCCGTTTATCTCGCCTTCATATTGGCGCTCTCGATCTTTCTCGGCTTCGAGCTCATCTCCAAGGTGCCCGCCACCTTGCACACGCCGTTGATGTCCGGCGCGAACGCCATCTCCGGGATCACTTTGGTGGGGGCCTTGTTCGCCGCCGGCGCCGAAGGGCCGGATTGGCTCGCGACCGCGCTTGGCACCACGGCCGTGTTCTTCGCCACGGTAAACGTGGTTGGCGGCTATCTGGTGACGGATCGAATGCTCGCCATGTTCAGGAAACGTGCCGGGCCCTCGCAGAGCGGCGCGGCAAGCGAACCCCAAGACAAATGAGCGACTTGCCCGTCAACCTCGCCTACTTGGCGGCGGCGGTGTTGTTCGTCTTCGGTTTGAAGATGTTGGGCTCGCCATCCGCGGCGCGGCGCGGCAACGCGCTGTCTGCCGCCGGCATGCTCATCGCCGTGGTTGCGACGCTGTTGGCCAGGGACATCGTGGCGTTTCACTGGATCGCCGTCGCCGCGGTGGCCGGCGCGGTGGTAGGCGCATTGGCGGCGCGCTTGGTGGCCATGACCGCCATGCCGGAGATGGTGGCGCTTTTCAACGGCTCCGGCGGCATCGCCAGCTTGCTCGTGGGTTCGGCGGCGTTGTTTCCGGCCACCGCGGGCGTATCCTCCGTCGACGCGGGCGGTATTTCGATGTTTACCGCTACCACGATTTTGCTTTCGGTTTTGATTGGCGGCGTCACGTTCTCCGGCAGCATCGTCGCTTGGGGAAAACTCGCAGCCGTGTTGCCAAGCGGCGCGTTGGTCTTCGCCGGCCAGCGCCTGGTGAACGGCGGGATCTTCGCCGCGCTCTTGGTCTGCGGCGTTTTCTTCGCGTTGGCGCCGGCGCCGGATTCGCCCTATTTCATCGCCGTCTTGGTTTTGGCCTTGGCGCTTGGCGTGATGGCTGCCGTGCCCATCGGCGGCGCGGACATGCCCGTTGTGATCTCGCTGCTCAACAGCTACTCCGGTCTTGCGGCATGCGCTGCCGGTTTCGCCATCAACAACAACATCCTCATTGTTTCCGGCTCGCTTGTCGGGGCCGCCGGGATCATCCTCACCAACATCATGTGCAAGGCGATGAACCGCTCGCTCGTCAACGTGTTGTTCAGCGGATTCGGCGCCGCGAAATCCGGCGCCAAAGTGGAGGGCGAGGTGAAGCCGATCAGCGCCGACGACGCCGGCCTCATTTTGGAGGCCGCCAGCGCCGTGACGTTCGTGCCGGGTTACGGCATGGCGGTGGCGCAAGCGCAGCATGTGGTGCACGAGCTCGGCGAGTTGCTGGAGGAGAACGGCTGCGAAGTGACATACGCCATTCATCCGGTGGCGGGCCGGATGCCGGGGCACATGAACGTGCTGCTCGCGGAAGCGAACGTGCCTTACGATCAACTGGTGGAAATGGACGACATCAACCGGCGCATGGCGAACGTCGACGTGGCTGTGGTCATAGGCGCCAACGACGTTGTGAACACCGCGGCGCGGGAGGACGACTCCAGCCCCATCTACGGCATGCCGACGATCAACGTGGATCACGCCCGCACGGTTTTCGTGCTGAAACGCTCCATGGCGTCCGGCTTCGCCGGCGTGGACAATCCCTTGTTTTTCGGCGCCAACACGCGCATGTTGTTCGGTGACGCGAAGGCGTCCATCGCCGCGTTGATCGCGAGCCTGAAGGCGTAGCGCGGAACCAATGGCGAAGCGGCGCGCGAACAGGCGGTAGGAGCCAACGTCGATGCGCATACCGGATGCGTTCTTTCCGCTCGTGAACCGGGTGATCAAATTGCTGCTGCGTTCGCCGCTGCACGGCTTGATGAGCGGCAACGTGATGGTCATCCACTTCCGCGGCAGAAAGACGCGGCGGCAACGTTCCACGCCTGTGCGCTATCTGCGCGAAAACGATGGAACGTTGTTTTGCCTCACCGGCCGAGAGACCGGATGGTGGCCGAATTTCCTCGAGCCCGCCGCCGTGCAATTGCGGCTAGGGGGGCGCTTGGTCGCGGCCACCGCGCATGCCTTGCCGGGCGACGAGGAGCGAAAAACGGCCGCTTTGCGGCGCATGTTGGAGCGTTTTCCAAGCGACGCGCCCTATCATGGCATCAAGCTGCGCCGCGGCCAAGCGCCAACAGCCGAGCAGTATCGCGAAGGCGTGGCTCGCGACGTGTTGGTGACGTTTCAGATTCAAGGCGAGGAGAAGTAGCGTGGAACTCCACGACGTGATGCGCACCACGTTCGCGGCACGGGAATTCGCTGACGAACCGGTTTCGGACAGCGTGCTGCGCCGCATTCTGGAAAACGCCCGCTTCGCGCCAAGCGGCGGCAACCGTCAAGGTTGGCGCGTCATCGTCGTTCGGGATGCGGCGAAACGCGACGCCTTGGGCCCGCTGATCGAACCCACGTGTAGACGTTACCTTGCCGAGGTGAAGGCCGGGGCGAACCCGTGGAACACCGTCTCGCCGGCGCGAATCGACCAAGAGGCGCTGGATGCGGTCGTGTTTCCGCCGCGCTTCGTCGAGCGTCTCACGCACGCGCCGGTGGTGTTGTTGATCACCGTGGATCTTTCGGTGGTCGCGTCGATGGACCAGCACTTGGCGCGCGTCGGCGTCATCTCCGGCGCGTCCATCTATCCCTTCGCGTGGAACATCCTGCTAGCGGCGCGCAACGAAGGGCTCGGCGGCACGCTCACCACCTTCGTCGCCGCCAAGGAGCCGGACGTCAAAGCGCTGTTCCACATTCCCGACCATCACGCGGTGGCCGCCATGTTGCCCATAGGCAAGCCGGTGAAGCAACTTACCCGGTTGCGCCGCAATCCGGTGAACGCCTTCGCCACCGTGGACACTTTCGACGGCGATTCACTCGCCGGCGGACAATAGAATCGAGCGATGTGGCAGCCGCCGCTGCTTGGGGTTGCCCTAGATGGCGCCGTCATCGCGCAAGTCGGCGATTTCGCTAGCGCTGTAGCCGGCTTGCGCCAGCACCTCGTCGGTGTGTTCGCCTAGCTCCGGCGTGGCCGAGCGCACCTCGAACGGCGCGCCGGAGAGCTTCAGCGGTTGTGCCACGAGCGCGATGTCGCCGAGTTCCTCGTGGCGGGCGGGAGCGGCCATGCCCAAGTGTTTGACTTGCGGATCGTTGAACACCTCGTCCACGGAGTAGATGTAGCCGGCCGGCACCCCAACCTCGTTGAACGCGGCTATCCACTCGGCGCTGGTCCTGGTTTTCGTGATGCCTTCGATTTCGGCGTTGAGCGCGGCGCGATTCACCGACCGCTTCGCCGCGGTGTCGAAACGCTGGTCCGAGAGCCAGTCCTCGCGCTCCATCACTTGGCAGAATCGTTGGTAGATCGCTGTGCCGGTGGCGGCGATGTTGATGTGACCGTCCGCGGTTTCGAAGACGCCGGTGGGTATCCCTGTGGGATGGTCGTTGCCGGCTTGCCGCGGCACCTCCTTGTTGAGCAGCCAGCGTTCGGCTTGGAAATCCAGCATGGCCACTTGCGCCTCCAGAAGCGAGGTGTACACCCATCGCCCCTCGCCGGTTTCAACCCGTGCCAGAAGCGCGGTGAGAATGCCAAGCGCGGCGTAGAGCCCCGCCGAGAGATCCGCCACCGGAATGCCGGCGCGCACCGGGCCTTGGCCGGGCAGCCCCGTTATGGACATCAGGCCGCCCATGCCCTGCGCCACTTGATCGAAACCCGGCAAGTGGCCGTAAGGGCCGTCTTGACCGAACCCGGAAATGCTGGCGTACACGATGCCGGGATTGACGGCTCTTACGGCATCGTAGGCGATGCCCAAGCGGTGCTTCACGTCCGGCCGGTAGTTCTCCACCACCACGTCCGCCGATTTCGCGAGTTTCATGAACACGGCTTTGCCGGCCGGTCTCTTCAAATTCAGCGTCATGCTGCGTTTGTTGCGATGCAGGTTCTGAAAGTCCGGCCCGTGGCGGGCGTCGCCCATCTGTCCGTCTCCCCGCCCCGGCTGCTCGATCTTCACGACATCCGCGCCCCAGTCCGCCAACTGGCGCACGCAGGCGGGCCCGGCGCGAACGCGGGTGAGATCCAGAACTCTGATGTGGGCCAGAGGCAACGGCATGGAATCGCTCATTCGATGTGGTTTGCCACCAAACCGGCGACTTTACCACTGGGCGTTTCGCGCCCGAGTCTCCCGCCGTTCGGCTCGCCAACACAGGCCGGCGTTTCCTGCGCATTCGTGGCAAGCGCGGCGTGGCGTTCGGCCATCGGCAACGATCCGAGTTCGCGCGCGCGGCGGAAGAATGTTGGCCAGTCCTTGCCGGTGGCGCGGAACAGTCTGGCGAAGCCGGGTTGCATGTCCTCGTAGGTGCCGGCGGCAAGAAGCCGAGCGTTGCTGAGCGGCACCGCCATGAAGTCGTCGTGGCGGCCATCGCCCAATCGCTCGCGACAACTTCGATAGGCGGCCTGCATGGCGCGAAACGCCTCGGCCTTGAGTTGGCGCTTGGCCGCGGCGGCGATCGGCAGCGCGTAGAGTTCCACAAGACGGTCGCGCCAATGGGCCAGGAAGCCGCTGAACGCCCGCGCCGCCTGTCGCCTGGTTTCCCGGTTTCGGCGATGGGCTTCGGCGTCCTCGCCTTGGGCGTTCAGCCAGGCGATGGCGCCTTCGCCACCGACGAAGCTGGCGTAGGATTCGTTGAACGTGGAGTCGTCGCGCACATAGAGCACGCTGTGCGCCAGCTCGTGGAAAAGCAGCTCGGCAAGGTCTGCTTCCGGCCAGTGGATGAAGCTGGAAAGCAGCGGATCGTCGAACCAACCCAATGTCGAGTAGGCGGCCACCGGATACACATGCACGTCGTGTTCCACCGCCAGCCGCGCCGCCTCGCGCTCGGCGTCGCGTTGGGAGAAATAGCCGCGGTAGATGGTGCATCCCACCAGCGGATAGCAACGCGGCACCGCGGCGAGAGCCAGCTCTTCCGCCGCCACCACGTTCCACATCGCCGCGCCGTCCATTTGCACATAGCTTTGGTAGCGTCCATCCACCGGCAGCGCGAGCGCCTGTTCCGCGAAACGCAGCATGGATTGCGCCAAACGGAGTTGCGAGGCGAGGGCGGGCGGCGTTTCGGGCGCGGTCAGCACAGTTCGCACATCGCGCCTTGCAAGCAGCAGCGTCGCTTGTCCCGCGGAGGCTTGGGTGTAGAAGCGCACCGTGGCGCAACCGGACAAGGCGGACGCCAGCAAGGCCGCGCCGAGGGCTACCGCCGAAAGTCTGCGACGGTGAAACGGCGCACACTCTTGGTTCCAACGCGAGCGCAGCGACCGTTGGACACATGCTTTGGCACCCGCCAAGACATGGATGCAAGGAGGATGCAAGCGCCGTAACCTTGTTTCCATGGCAACGCGCTCGATCATAGGCCGATGATTCGCGCCCTGCAGACGCTGCGCGGCGCCGCGGCGGTTGCGTTCCTCGTGCTGAACACGCTGTTCTGGTTTGTGCCGATCTGCGCGTTCGGCACGTTGCGACGCCTTCCGCCGGCTCGCTCGCCGAGCCGCCTGAGGCGTGCGCTCGGCGCCGGTTTGGACGCTTCCCTCACCGGTTGGGTGACATGCGCGGCGGCGATGGTGCGCGTGCTCGGCGTGGCGAAACTGCGTATCGACTTCGCGCCCGGGTCGCTTGGCCTGCGCCGCGACGCGTGGTATCTGCTCATCGCCAACCACCAGAGCTGGGCGGACATTCTGGTGCTGGTCTTCGCGTTCCGCACTCGCACGCCGCCGTTCAAGTTCTTCACCAAACGCGAGCTGATCTGGCTGCCTTTGATAGGGCTCGCGTTGTGGATGTTGGACTATCCCTTCGTTCGACGTCACGGTCGCGAGCGTCTACAGGCCGATCCCGCGCTCCGGGAACAGGACCGCCAAGCGGTGCGAGCGGCGTGCCGCGCCATTCTCGAACGCCCCACCAGCGTGCTCAATTTTCTGGAGGGCACTCGTTTTTCGGTGGCGAAACGCGATGCGCAAGAGTCGCCCCACGCGGCGTTGTTGCAGCCGAAAGTCGGTGGCTTGGCACTCGTGTCCGAGGGTCTGGGCGAGCGGCTGGACGCGGTGGTGGACACCACCATCCACTACCCGGGCGGCGCGCCCGGCTTCTGGGACTATTTGTGCGGTCGCCGACCGGTGATCGAGCTCCATGTGCGACTGCTGCCGCCTCCCCGCGGCGATCGCGATGCGCTGCGGCAGTGGGTGGCTCGCGTATGGGAGGAAAAGAACGCCCGGCTCTTGGCGTCGGGTTTCGTGCCGCCGGGCGGGGCGGCGGACGCGCCGCCTAATTCGTAAAGGCGGGACTGCCGGAGGGCGCGGAAAGCCGCGCGTTCAGTTCCGCCACGGCGGTCTTCAACTCGCGCAGCTGGTTGGTCACGGTGGTGCGGCTGCCGTCGATGGCGGCGATGGCCTCCTCGTTTGCGCGCACGCGGGATTCCAAGGCGTCCTCCAAGCTGGACGCGGTGCGGGCGGCAACGTTCACTTTGTCCACCAACTCCCGCTGGGCCTTTTGCACGCTTTGCAAGCGCATGTCCAAGGCGGTGACGAGGTCTTGGATTTCTTGCTGGCGCCGCACCGAGGTGTCCAGCCGGGCCACCGTGCCCTTGAGTTTCGTCAAGTCCGCTTGGGCGCCGTCCAGGGCGTTTGACGTGGTTTTGATACTGGCGCGGTTCTGCTCTATCCAGTTTTTGTTGCGCTTGTTCGCGATGTCCCACACCTTGCGGATCTCGGTCTCCCAGAAGGAGAGCTTGTCGTCCGTTTCGGCATCGGTTTCGGACAACGTCTCGTCCGTCATGCGCAGGCGGTCTTCCAGGGCGGCGATTCTTTGCGAAGCGCTCGCCAGCTCGCGATCCGCGTCGCCGAGTTGCCGTTGGTGGTTGAAGATGAACCAGCCACCGGCCGCCAGCGCAACGCAAAGCACAGCGAGCAACGTCGAGGTGGCGACGCCGGCGCCCGAGCCGCCGCTTCGATCGCGTCCGCGCCCGCGCCCGCTGGGGCGGCGGCCTTCGCGGGGCGGGGCCGCTATGGCACCCGGCGCGGCCAGATCGTGTTGGTCCGTCAACGGTGTCTCCGTGGCGCCCCGCGGTTGGGTTGGGTGCCGGGGCCTTTAGAGCATCCCTACGACCAAGCCCAACGCCACGGTGAGCACGACGCTGGACGAGATGACGCCCTTCACGGTGGTGATCGGGCCGGTTTGCCCGAAGAGCGCGTTCGCTTCGATGGCAAGGACGGCTATCAAGGAAACCCACAGGCCGAGACCCGCCAAATCGCCCATTCCATCCGTGGCCACTGCTCCCTTGGCGCCGGCGCCGTGCATGTGCGACACCATGAAGTACACCATGGGCAGCGAGAACAGCGTGTTGGTGCGCGACGCAAGCAGCGCCTTGGCCGCCGCCGACGCTTGGTTGGGGTCGGCTTCGCCGCCATCGCGCACCGCCTCGTTGGACGCGATGACCACCTTTTGGTTCGGCCAGATGATGAGCCACACGTTGAGGAACATCAGGGTGCCCATCAAGGCGCCGATCAGGATTCCGACGCTGAGGCCGGTCATGATGAAGTAGAGCAGCACCAATCCGGTGAGAAACGTGAACATGGCCGCCCACCGGAACCACCACAGGGCGCTTGGCACCAGCTTGGTGAAGGCGTCCACCTTCGCCTCGCCCGACGCCTTGGCCATGTAGCCGCCTTGGACGAAGTTGAAGTAGTACAGCAGCCCGATCCACGCGACGCCGAACACCACATGGCCCCACCGGAACAGGAATTGCAACAGTTCTTCCATCTCGATTCCCCCTTCAAGAATCCAAGACCAAACGGGAACCGATACTAGCAGAAACCGCCGCGGGGTTGTCCGGGCGGCGCGTCCATAGGCGTTCGCTTGAAGTAGACGCTACGATACCGGTGATTGAGCGCAGCCACGGCTATGGAAAAGGCCAACGCAATGTACGCCGCGACCATCCACCAATGTTCCTGAGGCGCGAGCGGCGCAAGTGGCTGGCTCTGGGCATGGCCGGGCTGGCGGCCGTGGTCGTGGTGGTGTTTGTCCACACCCGCGAACCGGACCGGCCGCCGCCGCCCGCCGAGCGTTCGTCCCCCGCCGTGGCCCCAGCCGAGCCCGCTGTCGCGGGCGAGGATCCGAGCGACGGTGAGGCAGGGCGCGGCGACGACCGCGGCGCCGCGGCACCCGCGCCACCGTCTTTCGCCGACGTGATGGCCCGGTGCGCGGACTTGCTGCGCCCGGACGCGCCTTCGGCGATAGTACTGCTCGCGGACCACGTGGTGGCCGGCCCCGCGGATTGGCCGCCCCCGGATTGGCCGCCGAGCGACTGGCGAACGCCGGCGTGCGGCGCGGCTCTGGACTCGTACTTCGGCCCGTCGCCCGTCGCCGAGACATGGCTGCCGCTGGCCGACCCGATGGCGTGGCGCGACGTCTTCGACGATCCGGCCGGCAAGGTGGAAGCCGTCGCGTCGCTGCTGAGCGACCCGGGGTGCGTCATCCCGGAAGAGGACTTCCGCCCGGATCTCCAAGCGCGCTGCGAAGCCAGAACGATGGCGGAAGTGGACGTCTTCAAGGAGGCGTGCAACACGGTTGTGCCGTACGCCGCCCGCGGTCGCGTAGAGGTGGGTGTTGTGACGATGGCGGATTGGCAGCCGGGCAACAACCACAAGTCGCATCTGAGCGAGCGCGGCCGCGCGAGCTGGTTGGAGTGGATCAGGAAGTCGTCCGAGAGCCAGGAGGAGTACCGGGCGGAGCGGCGGGCGGTGGACGAATGGCACTTGCGAACCAAGTGGCTGGAGGTCGCCTGCCTGACGCACATCTCGACCGTGCGCTGGATGAACGATTACCAAGAGCACTTTGGCGGTCTGATGGCCCGGGCCGCCGGCCTCGGCGACGCTTTCGCGCTCGCGCACGCGCCGCTCACCCGCGCCCGCGCCTTGGCCCTGCGCGACCACGACCCGGTGTCGGGATACCTGCACTTGGCCCTCATCGATTCCGAGGCCGCCTTGGCGGAGGGGCGACAGGCGAACGAGGCGTACCGGATGCAACGGCTGGCCCCGTTCAAGGAGAGCCGGCGCCGCATCGTCGCGCTGGCCGGTCTGGAATGCGCCAGTCCGTGCGCGGACGAGGAATTGAGGCGCTTGGAAAGCCTCCCGAGAATGCGCCAATGGAGGTGGAAATGCTCAAACAAGGACTGCGACGCTTTCGAGGAGTTGCAGGCGCTCGAGGCGAAGATCGCGCCGGCGTTCGAAGGCGATCATCGGCATCGGGAGCGATGGCTGCCCTTCCGCCGGAAGGCGGAGCGCATCAAGATGGCGCACCAGCTGGCGATAGAGTCGCTGGCCGCCGCCAGGGGCGTCAAGATCCCGCCGATGCGCTGGATGGGGGGCGACCCGGAAATCCTCAAGACGCTCGACCCGGAAGACTTCCAACTCGCGCGGGAGCACGCCGCTCGGCTGGTCGCCGAGGCGTCGCCGGAGCGTCCGTAGGCGTTTCGCCGAACTAGACGCTACGACACGGGTGTCCTTGCGGACGCAGGCCACAGTCCCTGATCGCGCCGGGCCTCGTGCTCTCGGTTGCTTGTAAAACGCCAAGAGCAACGGCCCCACGGGCGCCACCGGACACTATCCATCCGCCCCGACCGTGGCGCGTCCCGGACCACACCGGTTCAACATGCCCACGAACCGGCGCCCCGAACAACCCGCATGGCCGAACCGCGGCGACAAGCTCACAATTCGTCCCACACCCCTAGGCCGCGTCCCAAGGCGTTCGCGTTCCGCACGGCCTACAATTCGCCAGGACGCACGCAGACGAGACGAGGAGCCGCCATGAGCGCCGCGCAGCTAACCTTCCGCGAAGCAGACCTGCTCGCCGAGCACGATTACGCGGCACCCCACACCATCGCCGGCCAGCGTCTGCACGGCGGCTTTGACGCCGACGGCCGCTATCTGCCGCCGCGCTCCAAAGTGCGGGCCAAGGCGATCGACAACTGGACGGCCGCGGTGCGGGAACGCGGCGGAGATCTGCTGCCCGCGGACTCGTCGCTCCTCACCGGGCCGCGGGTGCCCAACGAAGCGCAGCAGCGGCTGCTGATGGAAGCCGGCGTCACCCGGCCGTTTTGGAACCTTTTGACGATCACGGGAAAGATCGAGGGCCGCGGCAGGATGATCGCCGAGATGCCCTTCCCGGACTTGCAGGCGCTGGTGGTGGAGGACATCAGCGGCACCGCCCTCGGCCACCTCCGGCGCGGGCTGTTGAAGGCGCACGGCTTGGACGAAGGCGGCGAACCAGACAAGGGGATCGGTGGCCACGACGTGATGTGGTTCGTGGCTCGGGACCTCGCCTTCGGCCCGGACGCGCATCCAGATGTGGCGCCGCCGGAGTCCGTTTCCCGTCCAGAGGCCGGGCAACGCCACATGCCGGAAATCGACATGCCGTTCGAGCTGGCGCTCAGCTTCCTGATGAACCTGCTGTTGATCGAGTTTCGGGCGGAAATCGGCTTCGCCGCCTCGCAGGCGGTCTTTCGCACGCCGACCTTGTTCCCCGGACGTCGGGCCGAGGCCGAGCAGGCGGCGGTGATCGTGGAGCGCATTCGCACCGACGAGGAGATCCATGTGCGATCGTTGCGGCTCTACCTTGGCGAATTGCGCGCGTTGACGGTGCGAACCCTGCGCGGCGGCACGATGCCCGGCGCCGCCCTGGTGGACCGCTTCTGGCGCGGCGTTCTGCGTTGGGCCACCGTCGAACAACCGCGTCTGGCGGCGGAGCGCCAATACCAAGCGCTGCGGGAGCAGATACTGGCCCGTGCCGGCGGCGAGAGCCTGTTGCGCGAGTTCAACGCCCAGGCGGATCCGGGCTACTCGCTGGCCGCGTAGGGTCTCCGGCGCAGGCGTAGACGCAGGAAACCCGCCGAAGCGGGTTTCCTTGAGGTCGAGGCGGGCAGACCGGCGCTACATCATGCCGTCCATGCCGCCCATGCCACCGCCCGGCGGGCCACCGCCTGCCGGCGGCGGGTCTTCCGGCAACTCGGCAACCATGGCCTCGGTGGTGATCATGAGGCCACCCACGGAAGCCGCGGCCTGCAGCGCTATGCGCACCACTTTGGCCGGGTCCGGGATGCCACGCTCGATCATGTCGCCGTACTCGCCGTTGGCGCCGTCGTAGCCCTCGTTGGCCGGCAGCGTGCGCACTTTGGCGTACACCACCGCCGGTTCGTCGCCGGCGTTCTGGGCGATCTGCTTGAGCGGAGTCGCCATGGCGCGCAAGGCGATCTGAATGCCGACGTTCTGATCTTCGTTGGCGCCCGTCAAGCCCTCGATGTGCTGCAAGGCGCGCACCAAGGCGACGCCGCCGCCGGGCACGATGCCTTCTTCCACCGCGGCGCGGGTGGAGTGCAGGGCGTCTTCGGTGCGGGCCTGCTTCTCCTTCATTTCCACTTCCGTGGCCGCGCCGACCTTGATCACGGCAACGCCGCCGGCCAGCTTGGCCAAGCGCTCTTGCAGCTTCTCGCGGTCGTAGTCCGAAGTGGTCTCCTCGATCTCGGCGCGGATCTGCTTGATGCGGCCTTCGATGTCGGCTTTCTCGCCGGCGCCGTCCACGATGGTGGTGTTCTCCTTCGTGGAAGAGACGCGCTTGGCGGTGCCAAGGTCGTCCAGCGAAACGCCTTCAAGGGTGAGGCCGACTTCCTCGGAGATGACGGTGCCGCCGGTGAGGATGGCGATGTCCTGCAACATGGCCTTGCGGCGGTCGCCGAAGCCGGGGGCTTTGGCGGCGGCGATCTTCACGATGCCGCGCATGTTGTTCACCACCAACGTGGCGAGCGCTTCGCCTTCGATGTCCTCGGCGACCACCATGAGCGGGCGACCGGCCTTGGCGACGCTCTCCAGAATCGGCAGCATGTCGCGGATGTTGGAGATCTTCTTGTCGCACAGGAGGACGTAGGGATCTTCCAACTCGGCGGACATGGAGTCTTGATTGTTGATGAAGTAGGGCGACAGGTAGCCGCGGTCGAACTGCATGCCCTCGACCACCTCCAGCTCGTTGGCGAGGCCTGAGCCCTGCTCCACCGTGATGACGCCTTCCTTGCCCACCTTGTCCATGGCGTCGGCGATGATGTCGCCGATTTCCGAATCGCTGTTGGCGGACACGGTGCCGACCTGGGCGATGGATTTGGAGTCTTCGCACGGCGTGGCCATGCTCTCGACCTCCTTCACCGCGGTGGCGACGGCTTTGTCGATGCCGCGCTTGAGATCCATCGGGTTCATGCCGGCGGCCACGGACTTCAAGCCCTCGACGAGAATCGACTGCGCCAACACGGTGGCCGTGGTGGTGCCGTCGCCGGCTTCGTCGGAGGTCTTGCTGGCCACTTCTTTGACCATCTGCGCGCCCATGTTCTCGAACTTGTCCTTGAGTTCGATTTCCTTGGCGACGGAAACGCCGTCCTTCGTGACGGTGGGCGCCCCGAAGGACTTGTCCAGCACCACGTTGCGGCCTTTGGGCCCCAAGGTCACCTTGACGGCGTTCGCCAAGGTGTTCACCCCGGCCAGCAGCCGGGTGCGCGCGTCGTCTCCGAACTGCACGTCTTTTGCGCTCATTGCGTCTCTCCTCGTTGATGCCGCGCCAATCAGCCTTCGAGCACGCCGAAGATCTCGTTCTCGGAGAGGATTAGCAGTTCCTCGCCTTCGATCTTCACCGTGCTGCCGGCGTATTGGCCAAAGATGATCTTGTCGCCCACGTTCACGTCCAGCGGGCGCTGTTTGCCGTCGTCGTCGCGTTTGCCCGGGCCCACCGCGAGGATTTCGCCCTGCGAGGGTTTCTCCGAGGCGGTGTCCGGCAGCACAATGCCGCCGGCGGACACGGCGTCCTCCTCGATGCGGCGCACAACCACGCGGTCGTGCAGCGGTCGGATGTTCATGCGTGCTTGACCTCCAAATAGTCCAGTTTCGATGCCAAATGCGCGGTTGGCACTCTCAAGGCGAGAGTGCCAACGTTGCCCGGCGCTAATGATAGGGGTGGGTTGGCGTTAATCAACCCCTTCGGGAGAAGAAAGTGCCAAGAAAGTTGTCTGGCGGCCGACAAGGACGCTTTCAGCGGCGGGTGAACTCGCCCTCGATCACATCGTCGCCGTTGCCCATGCCCGGCCCGAAGCGACGGAGCAGCCGCGTCACGGCCCAGGCGCGGCATGCCGGCGCCAGCAGCGCGAAGCCGGCCGCGTCGGTGAGGAAACCGGGAGTCACCAAGAACGCTCCGGCCACCGCGAGCAGCATGCCTTCCGCCATCTCGCGCGCCGGCAGCTCGCCGGCGCGCAAGCGCTCGGACGCCCGCGTCAATGTGGCGACGCCTTGCCTCTTCAAGAGCGCGACGCCGACCACGGCGGTAAGCACCACCAAGCCGATGGTCGGCAACGCGCCGAGCCGCCCGCCCACCGCGATGAGGATGTACATTTCCACCAGCGGGACGAGTAACAGGAGTGCCCACTTGCCCATGGCCGCCCATGATGGCCCAACGCGAGCGCGTGTCAACACACCGCCCCGGGAAGAGCAGCCCGACCAGCCCGCGGAGCGCATCTGGGGCGTGGTGGCGAGCATTCCAGCCGGCCGGGTCGCAACATACGGGCAAGTGGCCGAGTTGGCGGGGCTGCCGGGTGGCGCGCGGCAGGTCGGGCGCGTCTTGGCCAACCTGCCGACCGGCACCCGCTTGCCGTGGCACCGGGTGGTGAACGCCGCCGGCAAGAGCTCGTTGCCGGGTGCCGCCGGTGCCCGCCAGCGCGCCCTGTTGGAGGACGAAGGCGTCGCCGTGGACGCCGGCAAGGTGAATCTGGGCCGCCACCGCTGGCGGCCGTGACGGGAATCAGCCGCGCCGGCGGCGTGCCGAAGCGCCCCGGCTAGTCCCGGAAATTGTTGAACTGCAACGGCTGGCCGAAATCGGCCTCCTTCAACGTGGCGATGACGGTCTGCAAGTCGTCGCGCTTTTTGCCGGTCACCCGCACCTTGTCGCCCTGCACTTGCGATTGCACCTTCAACTTCGCGTCCTTCACCGTCTTGACGATGCGCCGGGCCGGGTCTCGCCCGATGCCTTGCAGAAACGCGATGGGCTGGCGTTTGACTTTGCCGGCGGCCTCCAAGGTCTGCTCTTGGAGAGCGCCGACATCCACGCCGCGGCGGGAGAGCTTGTCCGTGAAGATGTCCACCAACTGGCGGATCTGGAACTCCTCCGGCGCGAACACGGTGATGCGCGCGCCTTCGAACTCGAACCCGGCGTCCACGCCGCGGAAGTCGAAGCGGGTGCGCAGCTCGCGTCGCGCCTGATCCGCGGCGTTGCGCACCTCGTCCATGTCCACTTCGGAGACCACATCGAAGAAAGGCATAATTGCGACCGCTCCTGTTTCGTCCGATCAAGCTACATGACCGAGCGCCCCCGCCGCAACCGCATAGACCGGGTGACGACGCGCCGCGGCGACGACGGGACCACCGCGCTGGCGGATGGCCGCCGCTACCCGAAACACCATCCCCGCATCGAACTCGTCGGCGCGTTGGACGAGGCCAACAGCGCCCTTGGCATCCTCGTGGCGCGGGTCGGCGAGGACGAGGCGCTCTTGGGTACGCAATCGCGATTGTTCGACGCTGGCGCGGCAGCCGCCACCGGCGGTTCGGCTATCGACTGGGGCCGCTTGGCGGAAGACTTGGAGGCGCAAACGCGGACGTTGAACGCCGCGCTGCCGCCGCTTGCGGAGTTCGTCCTGCCGGGAGGCGGTGCGAGCGCCGCCGCCGCGCACTTCGCCCGCGCCGTGGTGCGGCGGGCCGAACGCGCGTGGTGGCGGGCCGTGGAGGACGAGCCGGCGTTGCGCGCAACCGGCATCGGCGTCTACTTGAACCGGCTGGGCGACTACCTGTTCGTCCGCGCCCGCTCGGTTGCCGAGACCGAGCGGCCGTGGCGACCGCTTGGCAAGGGATGAGCTCTAGCCGGCGGCCACCGGGCGCAGCTCGTCGAAGCCGGTGCGCGAGACATCGCCCGGAATCAGCGGATAGCGGATGCCCGCCCACTTTTGGGCAACGCGCACCACTTGGCAGGCGTAGCCGAACTCGTTGTCGTACCACATGTAGAGCACCACCCGGTTGCTGTCCGCGATGGTGGCGCCGCCATCGATGGAACAGGCGTGGCGGTTGCCGATGAAATCGCTGGAAACGCGCTCGCGCGACGAGGTGTAGTCGATCTGGCGCTGCAAGGAGGAATAGAGCGCGGTGTCGCGCAGGTAGGCGTTCATCTCGTCGCGGCTGGTTTGCCGCATCAGGGTGAGGTTCAACACCGCCAGCGACACGTCCGGCGTCGGCACGCGAATGGCGTTGCCGGTGAGCTTGCCGCGCAGCTCCGGCAGGAGTGTCGCCACGGCCTTGGAAGCGCCGGTCTCGGTGATGACCATGTTGAGCGGGGCGCTGCGGCCGCGACGGTCGCTGCGGTGGTGGTTGTCGTGCAGGTTCTGGTCCGGCGTGTAGGCGTGGATGGTTTCCATGTGGCCGTGGACGATGCCCCAGTGGTCGTGCACCGCCTTCAACACCGGCACGATGGCGTTGGTGGTGCAGGAGGAGCAGGCCAGCACCCGGTCGGCGTCCGAAATCAGGTGGGAGTTCACGCCGGAGACGATGTTCTTCACGTTGCCCTTGCCGGGCGCGGTCACCATCACGCGCACGATCCCCGGCGACCGCAGATGCTCGGCCAACCCGGCCTCGTCGCGCCAGCGCCCGGAGTTGTCGATGAGGATGGCGTCGTCAATGCCGTGGGCGCGGTAGTCGATGGCGCTCCTGTCCTCCGCGTAGATCATGCGGATCACGTTGCCGTTGGCGATGAGGCACTGGTTCTCCTCGTCCACGCGGATGGTGCCGCGGAACGCGCCGTGCACGGAGTCGCGCCGCAACAGCGCGGCGCGTTTGTGGATGTCGCCGGGCCGCCCGGGCCGCAACACGATGGCCCCCAGCACCAGCTGGTCGCCACCGCCGGTCTTCTCGATCAACAGCCGCGCCAGCAGCCGGCCGATGCGCCCGAAACCGAACAGCACCACATGCTGCGGCTTGGCGAGCGGCTTGACATGCCGCCCGATCACCGGCGCGCAAGCCTGGCGCGTGTACTCCTCCACGGTGATGGTGTCGCCGGCCTCGGCGCGTTCCATGAACTCCACGGCGAGCAGCCCCAAGTCGACGTGCGAGGGGCCGAGATCCAAGCGCGAAATGGCCTCCAGGATGGGGTAGCTCTCGAACTCCGACAGCTCGTTCTCGGCCACTTGGCGCACGAAACGGTGCGTCTTCATGATGTCTGTGACGCTGCGGTTGTAGAGCGCGCGACCGTAGCAGTAGACCACCACGTTCTTGCGGTAGAGCTTGCCGATGATCGGAATCATCGCTTCGGCGAGCGCTTCGCGCTCCTTCCAGTCCGGGAAGTAGTCTTCAAGGTGCGGAAGCGCCACGGCGAGCCTCTTTGGCCGAGTGTCGGCGCTATTATGTTCCGGCGCGGTGCCAATGGGAAGCGGCGGGTGCGGTTTCGGGTGAAAGACAGGGTGCCGAGAGGTCGCGTTGGTCGGTGCGCGCAGCCGGAGGAATGAGCCATGCCGAGAGCGTCTAATGCCGTCTCCGTTGGAGCGCCGAGGGCGACGGCCTTTGGCGCTGCCCGCCGCACGCGTCCGGCTTGGGCGATGTTGCTCGCGGCGGCGGCGCACGGCGAACAGGCGGCCGCCCCGGACGCGATCGACGAAGTGCGCGTTCCCATCCGCGCCAAGCTGCTCGGCGTGGGCGAATCCCACGCCAACAACACCGTTGGCGCCGAGACGCTGCAAGCCGAGAATCCGAGCGTGGACATTCTCGGCGCCATCAGCCGCCTGCCGGGTGCACACGTTTCGCAAGGCGACGCCATCGGCGGCAACGACTGGTCGACGCGCGTCTACATTCGCGGCATGGCCAACAGCACCGACACGGCGCAGATCGGCTACATGGTGGACACCCTGCCGAACGGTGATTCGGTGTACGGCGGCGGCCAGAAGCCCAGCGCCTATGTGGACAACGAGAATGTCGCCGGATTGCACGTCAGTCAGAACGCCGCGGACATCGCCAGCGCGTCCAACACCGCCTTGGGCGGCACCGTGCGTTACGAGACCAAGGATCCAAGGGCCGAAACCGGCCTGCGGGCAAGTTGCACCGGCGGCGGGCACGATCTTCGGCGCCTGTTCCTGCGCGCGGACAGCGGGCCTTTGCCGGGTGGCCTCGCCTCCTATCTCAGCTACTCCGATTCCCGGTTGCGATCCTGGATCGGCGCCGGTTCCGGGCGGTTTGAGCGGCAGCACGTCGATCTCAAGGTCGTCAAGGCGACCGCCCGCACCATCGCCAAGCTCAGCGCGTCTTGGGGCTACCGCAACGAGAACGACTACAACTCCATCACGCTGGCGGACTTCCACGCCAATCCGCGCAGCGACCGGCTGCTGGACGTCTTCCAAATCGACACCGCGGCCGGTTGGCGACCGGCTTGGGGCGGCACGCGCTGGAACAAGGCGGCGTGGCTGGACGTTCGCCATCGCAGCCGGCGACACCCCGGGTTCTCCTTTCGGGTCGCGCCGTATGTTCACCGCCAACAGGGCTGGGGTTGGTGGGTGGCGCCGTATCGCGTGGCCACGCGGGACGGTTCGGTCGAAGGCCCGCACGGTGCGGCGGAGTATTACCGCGGCACCCTGCGGCGCGCAGGCGACGGCGCCTTGGTTGCGGCCGGGGGAACCGGCGTCTCGCATCTGCCGTGCCTGTTGGGCCGCTACCCGGACAACGCGGTGGACTACGCCTTGGCCGACGGCTTCGATTGCGCCACCGCCGAGCGCATAGCCTCCCGCCGCCGGTCCGGATACTGGAGTTCGCGGTTCGGCCTGACGGCGCAAACGGATGTTGCCATCGGCCGTCACACGCTCACTGTTGGCGGCTGGGTGGAGCGGCACGACCGCGACAACAATCGCCAGTGGTTCGACTTGGATCCGCGCCATCCGGGTACGCTGGATCCGGCCCCGGCGGATTTGCACTGGACCCACTTCGACCGGCGCTTCGAGAACGCCACGCGGCGTTATTACATCCAAGATCGCGTCGGCCTCGGCCCGCTGGAGGTGACCGCCGGGCTGGTCCACCACGCGGTGGAAACGGACTACGCGTCGCGTCTTGACGCGGTGGACCGCCGCCAATCGCGCGCCGAGTGGCTTCCCAAGCTGGGCGTCGTCTACGCATGGCGGCCCGGCACCGAGCTGTTCGCCAGCTATTCCCGCAACGTGCTGATGCTGCCGGACGGGTTGCTGAGCGCCGGCACGACCGGTCACCTGCGCCCGGAGCGCTCGGACAACTTCGACGCCGGCGCGCGTTGGAACGGCGCTCGCGCGGGGCTCGCGGCGCACTTCTTCGCGCAACGGTTCGACGGTCGTTTGGCGGCGGTGGAGAGCGACATGTATTTGCAAGGCGCCATCGGCGTGCTGAACGTCGGCGGCGTCGAAAGCCGCGGCGTGGAAGTGGTGGCGACCGTGGATTTCGGCCCTGCGCTGACCGCCTACGGCGCGTATTCCCACTTGGACGCGCGCTACACGGACGCGGTGCCGGGCGAGGGCGTCGTCGCCGGCAATCGGGTGGTCAACGCGGCCAAGAGCCAGTGGTTCGGCGAGCTGGTGCTGCGTCCCGCGCCTTCATTGCGGTTGGCCGTCAACGCCAAGTTCGTTGGCGAGCGTCCCGCGGATCTGGCCAACGCCGAAACCGTGCCCGCGCACACGCTGTTCGGCGCAAGCGCAGAGCTCACGCTTCCTTCGCCAAGGGGAGTCGACCAGGCGGTCCTGCAATTCAACGCCACGAACATCACCAACGAGCGCTATCTGTCCGCGCCCGACGCCGATCAAGGCGGCGCCTTCTTCCTCGGCCCGGCGCGGATGCTCAGCCTGACCGCTCGGGCGCGGCTCTAGCTAGCGGCCATTGCTGCCGAGTTGTCTTCAACGCCCCCGTCGATGGTGGATCAGGCGTTCGCGCCGTTTGCGCTGGCGGCGGCTTAGTTCGTTGCGCTTGCCGGCGTAGGGGTTCTCGCCAGTGCGCGTCTCCACCCGCACCGGCACGCCGACCAGCTTGAACTCGTCGCGGAAACGACCGGCCAGGTAGCGCAGGTAGGCGGCCGGCAACGCCTCGGTCTGGTTGCCGTGGACGACGATGGTGGGCGGGTGTCCGCCGGCCTTGTGCGCGTAGCGCAGCTTCACTTGGCGCGAGCGCACGATCGGTGGCGGATGGGCCCGCACCGCGGCGGCCAAGGCGCGGTTGATGTCCGCGGTCGCCACCGTGAAGGCCCCGGCGCGATGTATTTCGTCAACCGCTTTGAGCAACGCGGCGACGCCGGTGCCGCGGCCGGCGGAAATGTAATGCACCGGGATCCAAGGCGCGAAGCGCAGACGGCGCTGGATCGACGTCTCGGCCCCTGCGCGGGTCTCGCGGTCCAGGTTGTCGCATTTGTTGACCGCCAGCGCGATGCCGGCGCCGGCGCGCGCCGCGTATTGAAGGATGTGCAGATCCTGCTCCACAACGCCTTCGCCGCCATCCACCACCAGCACCGCCACCTCGGCCCGGCGCAAGGCGTCCAAGGTCTTCACCACGGAGAACTTTTCCACCACGCCGGACGTCTTGCCTTTGCGCCGCACGCCGGCGGTGTCGATCAGGACACGGTGCCCGAACGGGATGTCCACGGCGTCGCGGGTGGTGCCCGGCTGATCCAGCACGACCTGCCGCTCGGCGCCCAGCCAGCGGTTCACCAGCGTCGATTTGCCCACGTTGGGGCGCCCCACCACCGCTATCTTGGGCCGGTCGTCGTGTTCGGGCGGTTCGGGCGGGCGATCGGGCAGGCGCGCGGCGAGCGTTTCGGCGAAACGCGACATGCCTCGCCCGTGCGCGGCGGAAATGGGCAGGGGCTCGCCGAAACCCAGCGTCGCGAACTCGTGCGCGGCTTGCGGGTCGCCGCCGTCCACCTTGTTCGCGGCCACGAGCGTCGCGCTGCCATGCCGACGCAGTCGGCGGGCCATGTCGCGGTCGGCCTCCGTTAGACCGGCGCGGGCGTCCGTCACCAGCACCACGGCGTCCGCTTCGGCCAGCGCGACGTCCACTTGGCTGGCCACCGCCGCGCCAACCGAATCACCCGGATCGTCAACGGCTTCCAGACCGCCGGTGTCGATGAGGACGAGTTGGCGGCCGGCGAGAGTGGCGATGCCGTACTGCCGATCCCGCGTCAGCCCCGGATGATCGGCCACCAGCGCGCGACGGTCGCCGCACAGCCGGTTGAACAAGGTGGACTTGCCGACGTTCGTGCGGCCGACGAGGGCCACCACCGGCGTTCGCCGTTCAAGCTCGCCCACCGGGCGTCTCCGTGCGGGGACAGGCGTTCAGCCCCGGCGTTTGATCTCCAGCGCGGCCAGCTTGCCGTCGTTGCTGAGGGCGTACAACACGCCTTCCGCTTCCACGAACGGCGCGCGCAGGCCTTTGCCGAGACGGCCGCGGGCCACGAAACGGCCGTCGCTTTGCGCAAGAACATGGATGTAACCTTCGGCGTCGCCCACCACGACGTAGTTGCCGAAGGCGACCGGGCTGGTGAGGCCGCGGTTTCGCAACGCTTCTTGGCGCCAAACAACAGCCGCGCTGCTCTGTCCCACCGCCAAGACGAAGTCCGTTTCGTCCACCAGGTATATGTGGCCGTAACCTTCGGCCAGATCCAAATGCGTCGACGCCGCCAGCTCCCACACCGCCACGCCGTTGTTGGGCTGGAGCGCCTTCAAGCGGCCTTGATAGCTGGCCGCGTACAAGAGACCCGAGGCCAGTACCGGGGTGCCGTCCACATCCACGATGCGGTCCAGCTCCGTGCGCCCTTGGGGAAGCATCACGCGATGGTTCCAGACCGGCGCGCCACTCGCCACGTCCAGGGCGATGACGTTGCCGTCGCCGAAACCGGCGAACACGAAACCGCCCCCCAGCAAGGGCGTGGCCGTGCCGCGCAGCGTCAAGAGCGGCACTTGGCTGTCGAAGGCCCAGCGCTGGGTTCCGTCCGCGGCTTCCAGAGCGATCAACCTGTCGTCCGCCGTTTGCGCGAGCACCACGCCGGCGTCCGCGACGGGCGACGACAGCACTTCGCTCGACACCTGCGCTCGCCACAACTCCTCGCCGTTGCCGACATCCAGCGCCACGATTTCGCCGCGGGTGGTGCCGAGCAACACGCGGCCTTCGCCGGCGCCGACACCGCCGCTCACGAACGATGGATCGCGCCGATCCCAGAAGCGAAAGCCGGGGCCGTCGGCCTCGCCGATGCGCGCCGTCCAGATGCGCTTGCCGCGAAACCGGTCCACCGCCACGACTTGGCCGTAGCCGTCGGCCGCGAACACCCGATCGGCGACGACCACAGGGGCCAAACGCAGATATTTGCGCCCCAGGCCCTTGCCGACGTTCACTTGCCACAGCCTATCGACGACAGCCTCGGCGGCGAAGTCCACCAACTCGGCGGGTTCGTTCTCTTTCTTCTTTTTCTTCTTCTCGGACGGTTCCGGCTCGTCCACGAATGGCAGAAAGGAGAAGAACGCGCAGCCGCCGACAACGGGCAAGGCGGCGAGCAGAAGGACGGCGAGCAGGCGCGCCCAGCGGGGGCCGCTGGCGGCGCGACGGCGTTCTTGGCGGGGCGTCATCATTCTTGATCGACCATGCTGGAGAGTTTCAGTTCCAAGAGCTCGATGTTCGGCGGGTTGGCGGTTTCCTGCCCCGCCGCTTCCACGCCGGCGACGTAGGCGGCTCGGGCGGCGGCCGGATCGTCGTTGGCGATATGAATGTCGCCGGAAAGTTCCGCGACATCCACCCGGAAGCCGGCGCTGCGTATCTTCGCCAGTTGCGCGAGCGCTTGATCGAGACGGCCAAGTTGGTACAGCACCTTGGCGGCGCGGTACCGGGCCGTGTCCGCGATCACCTGCGAATCCGTCAATTCGGCGGCGCGCTCCAAATACGCCAACGCCTCCTCCCAGTCCTCTTCCTCGACCTGGTCCGCGGCGCGATGCAGCAGCGCGAACACGTGGTAGCCGCTGCCGGTGTATTCGCTGTCCAAGGTGGCGAGCAGATCCGTGGTCGGCTCGCCGGTTTCGCGCGCCTCCAAGTAGGCCATGTAGGCGGCGGAGGCGTCGTTGTCCCGATTGGTGGTGTACGTCTGGTAGTAGCGCCAGCCGACCACCGCCGCGACGGCCAGCGCGACGCCGACGACGAGAGCGGTGCCGTTCTGGTCCCACCAGCGTTTCAGCCGGTCGGCTTGTTCCTCGTCCGTCAGGTAGTCCGCCATCGTGTTCCTCTTGGCTGTTGTCTCGGGCGACGCCGTCAGGCGGCGTTCGCAGCGGCGTTCGCGTTCGCCGCGAGCTGCTCCACGAGCGCGTCCATGCCCAGCAGAATCTGGCCGGCCTCGGCGTCGCGCAACGGCTTGAGCAAGGCGCCTTCGCGCCGCGCCTCCTCGTCCCCCACAACCACCGCCCAGCGCGCTCCGCTCTTGTCGGCGGCTCGCAGCTGGCTCTTCAGACCGCCTTCCCCGGCGTGACACAGCACCCGCAAGCGGGTGGCGTCGCGGAGCGTCTCCGCCACCTGCGCGGCCCGCGGCCCGTGCGCGGCGCCGGCGAAAGCCACATAGACATCGACATGGGCGGGTTGCCCGGGCGCGCGGGCTTCTTCGAGCAGCACCAAACGGTCCAACCCCAGGCCGAAACCGGCGCCGGGCGTGGCGCGACCGCCCAGCCGCTCCACCAGACCGTCGTACCGGCCGCCGGAGCAGACGGCGTTCTGGGCGCCGAGCGCCGTGGTTGTCCACTCGAAGACCGTGTGGGTGTAGTAGTCGAGGCCGCGCACCAGACGCGGGCTCAGGCGGTAGGGGATTCCGGCGTGGTCGAGGCGCGCCCGCAAGCCGTCGAAGTGGGCGCGGGAATCTTCGCTCAGGTGGTCGTGGATGTTCGGCGCATCCGCCACCAGCTCGCGCGTGGACGCCACCTTGCTGTCCAGGATGCGCAGCGGATTGGTGGCGAGCCGAAGCCTGCTCGCCTCGTCCAGCGCATCGGCGCGGGGCGTCAGATAGTCCGTCAGGGCTTGTCGATAGCGCGCCCGGTCGGCGCCGGCGCCCAGCGTGTTGAGCTCCAAGGTGAGATCCTCGGCCACGCCCAGCTCGCCGAAGGCGCGCGCGAGCATCGTCAAGATCTCCGCGTCGATGTCAGGGCCGGCCATGCCGAACGCCTCCGCGCCGATCTGCGTGTGCTCGCGGTTGCGGCCCTTCTGCGGACGTTCGTAGCGGAACATCGAGCCGTGGTACCAGAGGCGCCGCGCCGAACCACGCAACAGCCCGGTTTCGATGCCGGCGCGAACGCAGCCGGCCGTGCCCTCCGGGCGCAGCGACAGGGATTTGCCCTTGCGATCCGGGAAGGTGTACATCTCCTTCTCCACCATGTCGGTGGCTTCGCCGACGCCGCGAGCGAACAGCTCCGTGGCCTCCACGAGCGGCAGGCGGATTTCCCGATAGCCGTAGCGTTGCAGCACGTCGACGATGACCGTTTCGACCTTCCGCCAACGGCCGGCGTCCGGCGGCAGGATGTCGCGCATGCCGCGCACGCGTTGGTAGCGGGCCATCGCTAGTGCAACTCCAGCCGTGCCACACCGTCTTGGGTGTGCGGGCCGAGAGCCACGACCTCCCCTTTGTGGCGCAACTCCACGCCAGCCGCGTAACCGATCGAGATGGTGAAGGGCCCGGTCCCGGAGATGTCCAGCGTCTGGCCCGCCTCGCCGACGGCGCCGTGGAGGGATTGGCCATCGCCGTCGCGCACTTCCACCCAGGAGTTTTCCCGGAACGAGAACTCCAAGTCGGCCAAAACGGGGTCTTGCTCCTCGGCCGGCTCGGCGGCCGCGTCCGGGGCGGAATCGGCGGCGGCCGGCGGCGAGCTTTCTAGGGTCTCCTCCTCCTGGGCTGCCGGAGCAGGGTTGGGCGCGGGCGCCGGCGGGCGCAGCTCGTTGCGCCACGCCGGCTCGGGTTCGGCCACCGGGTCCGCCGAGAAGGCCCAATCGAAAGAGTTGGCGATCGCCCACAATGTGGCCGCCAACGCGATGACGATGACCAGCACGATGCCGCTGAACAGCAAGCCGGCCCGCCGGTGCGGCAGATCCGCGAGGTTCTTCCTGTCAACGGCCCCCAGGAGCGGATTGGGGGCGGGAACCGGGTCATCGGCGACCGGCGCGAAATCCGCCACCAGCTCGTCCGCATCGAGGCCGACCAGGCCGGCGTAGGCGCGAATGTAGCCGCGCACATAGACCGCCGCGGGAAGTTTGTCCTCGCGGCCCTGTTCGATGGCCCGCACGACGGGTTCCTCCAGATGCAGGGTGGCGGCGATGTCGGCCGGCAGCATGCCCATGCGCTCCCGCGCCGCCCGCAGCTTCGCGCCGCAGCCGCCTGCCGCGGACTGTGGCGGTGCGCTCGCCGATGCGTCTTGCGGCGCGCGCAGGGCGACGGCCGGCGAAAAGTCGCCGCCGGCCTCGATCGGGGGCGCCGCGTCGGCGTCGGGGGTCTCGTGCGGCGGCGCTATCGGGTCTTCGTCCTTCATGCCGCGGCCTCGGCGGCCAAAAGCTCGATGCGGGCGGCGTGTCGCGCTCGCCGGCGGGTGCGATCGGCGAAGTTCCCCGTGAGTTGCCCGCAGGCGGCGTCAATGGCGTCTCCGCGCGTGGCGCGGCGCATCGCCCTGCAGCCCGCGCCGCGCAAGACCGTTTGGAATCGCGCCACCGCGGCCTCCGACGGGCGCTTGTGGGCGGCCGGGTCCGTTGGAAACGGGTTGAAGGGGATGAGGTTGATTTTGCAGCGCCAATCCGCCAGCAGGCGCGCCAGCGCTTGGGCGTCCGCCACGCTGTCGTTGACGCCGGCGATGAGCGTGTACTCGAAGGTCACCGAGCGGCGCGTTCCCAAGGTGCCGAGATAGTGTCGACACGCGGCCAGCAGATCGGCGATGGGGTACTTCCGGTTGATGGGCACCAGCATGTTGCGCTTGGCGTCGTCCGCCGCGTGCAGCGACACCGCCAAAGAGATGTCGCTGCGGGCCGCCATGTCGTAGATGCGGGGAACCACGCCGGCGGTGCTCACCGTGACGCGGCGTTTGGAGATGCCGAACGCCAAGTCGTCCATGAACACGTCGGCGGCGTCCATCACCGCGTCGAAGTTGAGCAGCGGCTCGCCCATGCCCATGAACACGATGTTGGTGATGGCGCCTCCGCGCGCCGCCACGGCGCGTTGCGCGAGCAGGGCCTGGCCGACGACTTCCGCGCGATCGAGATTGCCGCCCCAGCCCTCTTTGCCGGTGGCGCAGAAGCTGCAATCCAAAGCGCAGCCGACTTGGGAGGAAATGCACAGCGTAAGCCGCTTGCCGGTCAGGCGGGAGGCGTCGTCGGGCGCTTCCTCCGGGGCCGCCCCAGGGCTGCCGCGCTCGGCCGGCGCGTCTGGAATCAACACCGTTTCCACCGCTTGCCCGCCTTGCACCGAGGCGAGCCATTTCACCACGCCGTCGCCGGCGCGCCGCTCCGACACGAACCCGGGCAGGCGGATTTCCGCCACCGCGTCCAGCCGGGCGCGCAGCGGTTTGGCGATGTTCGTCATGGCGTTGAAGTCGTCCACGCCGGCGCGATACACCCAGTTCATCAATTGGCTGGCGCGATAGGGCCTCTCGCCAAGCGTCTCGAAGAACGCGGCGAGCTTGGCGCGCGGCATGCCGAGCAGGTTGACTTTTGCCATGAGGCTGACTTTTGGCGGCTGGGTTTGGCGGCTAGGTGTCGCGGCGGTGAATTTCGGTTGCGCTGAAGAAGTGGGCGATTTCGCGTGCCGCGGAAGCGGTGCCGTCCGAGCCGTGCACGGCGTTGGCGTCGATGGATTCGGCGAAGTCCGCCCGAATCGTGCCGGGCGCCGCCTCCTTCGGATTCGTGGCGCCCATGAGCCGCCGGTTCACCTGGATGGCGTCCTCGCCTTCGAGCACTTGCAACATCACGGGGCCGGAGCACATGTAGTCCACCAGCGCGTCGTAGAAAGGCTTGCCGCGGTGCTCGGCGTAGAACCCGCCAGCCGCCGCCGGGGTCAGGCGCGTCATTTTGGCGGCGACGACGGCCAGACCCCCTTTCTCGAAGCGCGAGTAGATTTCGCCAATGAGGTTCCTGGCCACGGCATCGGGTTTGACAATGGACAGCGTCCGTTCGACTGCCATCGGTGGTCTCCGGTTCCGGGGTGATCACGGCCGGGCGGCGCATGAGTTGCCGGCCATTATACGCTTGGCGGCTGGCCAACGCCGGCGCCGGCCCGACACATCGGCCCGCGCTTGCGAGGCGGCGCGGGGCGCTACGGCTTCAAGCGAGTTTCAGGCGGGCCTCGCGTCACCGCAGGGCGTGTACCACTTCCGCCACCCGGCGCCCGGCGAAATCCACCTCGTCGGCGGTGGTGAACCGGCCCACCGTGAGCCGCAGCGAGCTCTGCGCCAGCTCGTCGGGTACGCCGATCGCCCGCAGCACATGGGATGGCTCCACGGTTGCCGACGTGCAGGCCGAGCCGGAAGACACCGCCACGTCGTCCAACGCCATGAGCAGCGTTTCGCCGTCCACGTCGGCGAAGGCGACGTTCAGGTTGTTCGGCAGCCGATGTTCCATCGAGCCGTTGAGGCGCGTGCCGGGGATCTGCTTGAGATGCGCCCACAGCCGATCCCGCAGGGCCGCCATGCGGCGGTTGTCGGCCGCCATGTCGAGCGCCGCCAAGCGGCAGGCCTCGCCCAAACCGACGATTTGGTGGGTGGCCAACGTGCCGGAGCGCATGCCGCGCTCGTGGCCGCCGCCGTGCATCTGCGCCGCCACCGGTAGCGGCGGTTCGCGCCGCACATAAAGGGCGCCGACGCCCTTCGGCCCGTACATCTTGTGCGCCGACAGGCTGACGAGGTCCAAGCAGTCGCGGTCGACGTCCAGCGGCAGCTTGCCGGCGCTTTGCACCGCGTCCGTGTGGAACGCCACGCCGCGCGCTCGGCACAGCCGGCCTATGGCGGCGACGTCGTTGACGCAGCCGATCTCGTTGTTGGCGTGCATGACCGACACCAGCGCCGTGTCGTCGCGAATCGCGGCCGCGACGGCGCTCGGCGCCACCAACCCGTCGGGCCCCGGCGCCACGAAGGTGACTTCCAGGCCTTGGCTTGCCAGATGCTCCGCGCTGTCCAGCACCGCCTTGTGTTCGTAGCTGGTGGTCACCAGATGGCCACCGCCGCCGGCTTCCACCACGCCCTTGAGCGCCAGGTTGTCCGCTTCGGTCGCGCCGGATGTCCACACGATGGCGCGCGGGTCCGCGCCGAGCAGAGCGGCCACGTGCACACGGGCGTCCTCCACCAGCTCCGCGGCGTTCCAGCCGAAGGCGTGGCTGGTGGAGGCGGGATTGCCGAAGTCGCCGTCGGCTAGCAGGCAGCCGCTCATCTTGGCGGCCACCCGGGGATCCACCGGGGTGGTGGCGGCGTAGTCCAAGTAGACTGGTTTGGCGTTTTCGTTCATGTCCTGCGGTTCACGGCGCCGCGTTCACGGCGCCCCCTTGCAAAGGCGTGTTCAAGATTTCCCACCCTCCCGCGCAAACCCGCGCGAGACGATGCCGGCACGCGTTGGCGTGGGCTTGGACGGTATCGTGGCCACCGCCTACTCGCCACGCTCGATATTCTGCCTTACCGGGCGACGGGCCGCCGGCTCGCGGCTGACGGCGCTCACCATGCCATCCACGCGGGCACCGCGCCCGCCGGCCTGCCGGCCGATCAACGACACCAGCGACTGTGGCGAATCAACGGGGATTGGCGGGAGCGATGGCGCCTGGATGCCGCACCACTTGGGCGGCCAGCCGGTTGCCGGCGGCCGCTGCCGCGCGCCACGAGGAGCCCCGAAGCCGATGGGCGAGATATCCGGCGCTGAAGGCGTCTCCGGCGGCGGTGGTGTCCACCACGTCGGCGACGTTGGCGGCCGGCACGGTCGCCAAGTTCGATCCCGCGGCGACCGCGCACCCTTGCGCCCCTTTCTTCAGAACGATTTCGTGTGGTCCCCATGACTTCAAGCGATCCGCCGCGGCGCGCTCGGAGGCGTCGCCGAACAGCTGTCGCTCGTCATCCAAGGTCGGCAGAGCGAGGTCCGTCAAACGGTACATTCGCTCGTACGCGGCCGCGGCTTCGCGTTTGTCCGCCCAAAGCCTCGGCCGGTAATTGCCGTCGAAGGCCACTTTGCCGCCGGCCCCTCGATAGGCCCCGACCAAGTCGAACAGCCGGGCACGGGAATGCGGTGCGTAGATCGCCATAGTTATGCCGGTGAGGTAGAGCCACTGGCAGTTGGCAAGCCGCTCGAACAGCCGGCGCGCGCGTTCGGGATCGTCCAACAGGCGGCTGGCCGGCGACCGCGCCCGCCAATAGTGGAAGGAGCGCTCGCCGGCCGCGTCCACATCGATCAGATACAGCCCGGTCGTGGTCCCGGCCTCTCGCCGCACGAGGTCGCATCCCACGCCTTCGCCGCGCCATTGCGCCAGCATCCAGTCGCTCAGCGGATCGTCGCCCACCGCGGTGGCGTAGTCGACGGCGACGCCTTGGCGAGCCAGATAGACGGCGAAGTTCAGCGTGTCGCCGCCGTAGGCGACCTGGGCGTCGAGCACGGCGCCGGCCTGGTTCCCGGCGCCCTCGCGCAGCCGGACCTCCGCCATGCACTCGCCAATGGCGACGACCTTGCCGGGCATCAGCGCGCTAGGCCGTTGGACGTTTGGAGTCCGGGCACGGGGCGGCCGATAGCGGCCAGAACGCCGGTGCCGCCGGTCTTCGCGCGCGTTTCCGTTTGCGACGGACTTCCGCGGCGTGCGGCGCGGTTCGCCGTTTCGGGTTGGCAGTTAATACGTTGGTCGACAATGACGCCAGCGTTGCGAGTTCGCATGGCACTTTAGCACGGCGCCGGCTTGCCGTGATCTCGGACTGGCCTGCCGGTGTTCATCCACTTCGTGGTCCGCTGGGCATGGGCGCGGCAGCCTGCCTCGGAAACCGCCGAAGCGTGGATGGCGGTGGTTACTTCGACGTGATCGTGCGGGATGGGACCGGGTTCCGTGCGGCGCGTTCGATGTGGGTCAACACGCCGCGCAGCATGGCGACTTCGGTCTCGTCCGGACGCACGCGGGCGAACAAGCGCTTGAACCGCGTCATGGTCTGGCGCGGCGCCTTGGCGTCTTGAAAGTCGATGGCGAACAGCGCGCGTTCCAAATGCGCCAGCAGGGCCGCCGTCTGCGCCGCGGTGGCCGGCGCCCGGTCCCAGCCGACGTCGCCGCTCGTGGTGGGCGGCTCGGCCGCGGAGGTCGCCTTGCGCAGCTCGTAGGCGACGATCTGCACCGCCATGGCCAGGTTGAGGGACGGGTAGGCCGGATCGGCGGGGATCGCCACATGCACGTGGCAATGCTGCAACTCCTCGTTGGAGAGGCCGCTCGTTTCGCGCCCGAACACCACCGCCACGGGCCCCGGCCCGGTCTCGGCCGTTGCTTGCGCCGCGAAGCGCTCGACGTCGGTCGTCGGCCACGGCAGGCTGCGACGGCGAGCGCTGGTGCCGGCGACGAGAACGCAATCCGCGATGGCGTCTTCCAAGCGGTTGAAAACCCGCGTCTTTTCGAGCACGTCGGTGGCGGCGGCCGCCCGCCACTCGGCTTGCGGATCCGGGAAGCGCTGGGGCTTCACCAACGCCAGGTCGCCAAAGCCCATGTTCTTCATCGCCCGCGCGGCGGCGCCGATGTTGCCGGGATGGCTTGGCGCCACCAGGACGAAACGGATGTTCGCGGTTTCGGTCATGTGGCGTCGGGCGTGCGGCGCAAGGGTCTGGGAACGGCGGCATGTTACCGTCTTGACGTTCGCGTTATGGACTGACGGCAAGTGGAACCCTTCGTCAACATCGCCCTGCGCGCCGGGCGCCGCGCCGGCAAAGTGATCCTGCAGGCGATGGACCGCGTGGACCGGTTGCAGGTGGAGGAGAAGGGCCGCAACGATCTGGTTTCCGAAGTGGATCGGCAAGCCGAGGACGTGATCGTGGACACCATCCTGAGGGCCTATCCCGATCACGGCATTCTTGGCGAGGAACACGGCGCGCGCGCCCCGCAAGGCGATGCCGAGTTCACTTGGATAGTCGATCCGCTGGACGGCACCACGAACTTTCTGCACGGCATTCCGCACTTCTGCACCGCCATCGCGGTGCGGCGCGGGCCGACCCTGCTCCACGGTGTGGTGATCGATCACGTGCGCGCCGAGGAGTTCATCGCCAGCCGCGGCGCCGGCGCGTTCCTGAACGGGCGCCGCATCCGCGTCGCCACACGCGCCGGCGTCGACGACGCCATCATCGCCGGAGGGTTGCCGTTTCCCAGCGTCGGCGCGCACTTGGACGCCTATTGCGCCATCCACAAGGCCGTCGTCCGCCGCTGCCGGGCGATCCGCCGTCAAGGCAGCTCCGCTTTGGATTTGGCGTACTTGGCCGCCGGACGCGTGGACGCCTTTTTCGAGGTCGGCTTGAAGGTGTGGGATGTGGCGGCCGGCGCCGTGCTCGTCCGCGAAGCCGGCGGTTTCGTTGGCGACGCCGCGGGCGGCGAGCGGTTTCTGGAAACCGGCAATGTCGTGGCCGCCAATGCGAAGCTGTTCCGCGCCATGCTTCGCGTTGTCCGCGCCGGTGCCGCGGATGACGCCAAGTTGGCCGAGGGCTGACCATGGGCGGTGGAGTGCGCGGTCTGGCTTTCACGGCGGGTGTGGCGTTGCTCTTGGCCGGTTGCGGCGGCGGCGGCGGCGGTGGCGGTGGTTCGGCGCCAGGCAACGCGCGACCCGTGGTGGCCGCCATCGCCGATCAGACCGTCGCGGTTGGCGAGAGCCAGTCCGTGCAGGTGCAGGTGTCGGACGGCAACGCCGGGGATCGGCACACGGTTCGCGCCACGTCTTCCGACGCAAGCGTTGCCGCGGTGTCGCTGCTCGGCGCTACGCTCACCATCCGGGCGCTGGGCGTTGGCACGGTCACCGTGACAGTCACCGCCACCGACAGCAGCGGCGCCGCCAACGCGGCGTCCGCGTCCGTGACCTTCACGGTGACCGTGGAGGCCAAGGGCTGGACGGCCGGCGTGTTCGAGGACGCCGCCATGTTCAAGAACCTGTGCGCGACACCCCGCGGCGGCACGGACGCGAACGGCGTTCCTTTCCCTGACATGCGGGGCGCCACCTTGGACGAGAACAACTGGCTGCGGTCTTGGAGCAACGACACCTACCTGTGGTACGACGAAATCGAGGATCGCGATCCGGCCTGTTGCGACACGCCAGACTACTTCCAGCTCTTGAAGACGTTTGCCCGCACGCCTTCCGGCGCGCCCAAGGATCGGTTCCATTTCACCGAGGACACGGAAAGCCGGCTGGCACGGGTGCGATCCGGCGTAACCGCCGGGTACGGCGCGCGTTTCGCCGTGCTGGTCGGCCGGCCGCCGCGGGATGTGCGGGTCGCCTACACCGAGCCCGGAACGCCGGCGACGGCCGCGAGCGTGGGCTTGGCTCGCGGCGCGCGGATCATAGAGGTGGACGGCGAGAGCGTGGAGGACGGCGACGCCGACGCCTTGAACGCCGGCCTGTTTCCCCGCGCGCTCGGCGAAGAGCACGAGTTCACAGTTCGCGATCTGGGCGCGGACGCCACGCGCACGGTGTCGATGACGTCCGCCTCCATCACCACCTCGCCGGTGCAGCATGTGGGGGCGCTCGAGACCGACACCGGGAAGGTGGGCTACCTGCTGTTCAACTCGCACATTGGCCCGGCGGAGAAGGGTTTGAAGGACGGCGTCGACGAGTTGGCCCGGGCCGGCGTGACGGACATGGTGCTGGACTTGCGCTACAACGGCGGCGGCTACCTCGCCATCGCCAGCCAGCTCGCCTACATGATCGCCGGCCCGGACGCCCGCGGCCGCGTGTTCAGCGAATTGCAATTCAACGACAAGCACGGGCAGTCGAATCCCGTCACCGGCGATCGCCTGGTGCCGAGCTACTTCCGCGACGCGACCACCGGCTGGTTCGACGAGCCCGGCGGGGTGCCGTTGCCCTACCTGGGCTTGAGCAGGGTGTTCGTCCTGAGCGGCCCCGGCACCTGTTCCGCCAGTGAGGCGGTGATCAACGGTTTGCGGGGCATCGACGTGGAAGTCGTGCTGATGGGCGCGACCACCTGCGGCAAACCCTACGGCTTCTATCCGCAAGACAACTGCGGCACCACCTACAACACCGTGCAGTTTCGCGGCGTCAACGCCAAGGGCTTCGGCGACTACGCGGACGGCTTCACGCCGGCGAACGCGCCGGGCGCCGCCAGCACGAAAATTTCCGGCTGCGCTGTGGCGGACGATTTCGGCCACATGTTCGGCGACCCGGCGGAGGGCCGCTTGGCGGCTGCCCTGCGTTATCGTGTGGACGGCGTCTGCCCGGCGCCCGCCAGCGCCGGTTTGCCGCTGTTCGCGGAACGGGTGGAGGACCGCGTGGGCGATTCGTCCGCCGCGGCTCTCGGCGAGACCATCGCCGGCACGCCAGCGTGGGAAGGTCGCTGACGCCGCGCGGCGGCGACGTTGCGGCGGGGCTTCCACATCCCGAGGCCCAAAGGCTGTTGGGTCGAGTGGCGTTTGCGCATTGGCGTCATGGAACGCCAACACGGGGTGGCGGCAGCGCGTGGGGGCCGCGGGGTATAGTTCCCGCTTGGTCAATTGATCCTGTGAGGGGGGCGCTGTGACCGCGATGGCGGAATTCAAGTACATCGGCACCCGTCCGGTGCGGCCGGACGGTTTGGAGAAAGTCACCGGGCGGGCCAATTTCGGCGCCGACCACGCCTTGCCGGGTATGCTGTACGGCAAGGTGGTGCGCAGCCCCCACGCCCACGCGCACGTTCGCTCCATAGACACCAGCGTTGCGGAAGCGATGCCGGGGGTGCTGGCCGTTGTCACCGCCGCGGACTTCCCGGACCGTTCCTCGCTCAACTGGCGGCGCAAGGGTTTCAACGACAACCTGATGGCGTCCGACAAGGTGCTCTACCACGGCCACGCGGTGGCGGCGGTGGCGGCCACTTCCAGCGCCGAGGCGCAAGCCGCGGCCGAAGCCGTGGCGGTGGATTACGAAGTGCTGGACGCCGTCACGGACGCCTTGGAAGCCATGCGCGAAGACGCGCCCGTCCTGCATGACGACTTGTTCACCGAGGGCTTGGCCCGAACGCCGACGAAACCCTCGAACCTGGTGAAGAAGCAAGTGATCGCCAAGGGCGACGCGCAAGCGGCCTTCGCTGCCGCGGACGTTGTCGTGGAACGCACTTTCGTCACGCCGATGGTGCATCAGGGCTACATCGAACCGCACGCCTGCGTCGCCAACTTCAACGCCGACGGCCAAGCGACCGTGTGGTGTTCCAGCCAAGGCCACTTCGATGTGCGCGCCATGACCGCCATGGCCCTCGGCATGGATCTGGGCGACATCCGCGTGATTCCGGCGGAGATCGGCGGCGGCTTCGGGGGCAAGACCACCATCTACCTGGAACCGCTTGCGGTCAAGCTCTCCGAGAAAAGCGGCCGACCGGTGAAAATGGTGATGGACAGGGACGAGGTCTTTCGCGCCACCGGCCCGGCGTCCGGCACGGTCAACACCGTGAAGGTCGGCTGCGCGGCGGACGGGCGCATCGTCGCCATGCGGGCCAAACTCGTCTACGAGTCCGGCGCGTACCCGGGCAGCCCGTTGGGCGCCGGCGCCATGTGCATCTTCGCGCCTTACGACGTGGACGACATTCTCATCGAGGGTTTCGAGGTCGTGGTGAACCGGCCGCGGGTGGCCGCGTACCGTGCGCCGGGGGCGCCCCAGTCCATGTTCGCCAGCGAATCCGTGTTGGACGAGCTGGCCGAGAAGGTCGGCATGGACCCCATCGACTTTCGCCTAAAGAACGCCGCCAAGCAAGGCACCCGCGCGCCCTACGGGCCTACTTTCGGCCCCATTGGCCTGCGCGACTGCCTGCAGGCGGCGAAGGCGCATCCGAACTACGCCAAACCGCTAGGCGAAAACGAAGGCCGCGGCGTGGCCGTGGGTTTCTGGTTCAACGGCGGCAACCAGTCCAGCGCCGAGGTTCACATCGCCGCTTCCGGCGTCGTGAACGTCGTCGAAGGCAGCCCGGATATCGGCGGCAGCCGCGCGTCCATGGCGCTCATGGCGGCGGAGACGCTCGGCGTGCCCTACGAGCGCATCCGCGTGCGCGTGGCGGACACCGACAGCACCGGCTACTGCGCCACCACCGGCGGCAGCCGCGTCACCTTCGCCACCGGCCTCGCGGTGATTCGCGCCTGCGAGGACGTCATTGGCGAACTCAAACGCCGCGCCGCGGCCATTTGGGACATAGACGCGGAGCAGGTGCGGTGGCGGGATGGCGAGGCGCGCCCGGCACCCGGCGTGAATGTCCAGGCCGAGGCGTTGTCGCTGGCGGACCTGGCCCGGGGCGCGGCGCGCACCGGCGGGCCTGTTTCCGGCCGCGCGTCCCTCACGGCCCAAGGGCCGGGCCCGGCGTTCTCCGTGAACATGGCCGATGTTCGGGTGGACCGGGACACCGGCCGCGCCGCGGTGACCCGCTTCACCGCCATTCAGGATGCCGGTCGCGCCATTCACCCGGACTATGTGGAGGGTCAGATGCAGGGCGGTGCCGCGCAGGGCATCGGCTGGGCGCTGAACGAAGAGTACATCTACGACAACGACGGCGTTCTGGAAAACCCGGGGTTTCTGGACTACCGCGTGCCGGTGGCGTCGGACCTGCCGATGATCGACACGCAGATCATCGAAGTGCCGAACGCCAACCATCCATACGGCGTGCGTGGTTGTGGCGAAACGCCCATAGTCGCCCCGTTGGCGGCGGTGGGCAACGCGGTGAGCCGCGCCATCGGCGTGCGCATGACGCGCCTGCCGCTTTCGCCTCCGAAGGTGTTGCAGGCGATTGGCAACGGGCGCCAACGCGCGGACGCGCCACTCTAACGGCACGATGACGCGCCATCGAACCCGGGCCTGCGCTCGGCGCATTCGCGTGGGCGCAGACGCCGCCGAAAGGTGGACGCCCCAATGACCAAGTTGGTCGGCGGCCACCGGGTCGGCGCCCGCTTGGCGGAGAGCTGAGGCGTTGCGCCGTTTCCGTTGCACCTGCGGCAACACGGTGTACTTCGAGAACGACCGCTGCCTCGAATGCGGGCGCAGCCTGGCGTTCGATCCCGCGAAGATGGCGATGCGCCCGCTTGCCGCGCACGAGAGCTACTGCGCCAGCCACGCTTCACCCGGCACTTGCAATTGGCTGTCCACGAACGGCGGCTACTGCTTCGCCTGCCGGCTCAACGAGGTGGTGCCGGATCTCGGCGTGCCTCGACGGGTGGAACTCTTCGCCGAAGTGGAAAGAGCGAAACGTCGGCTGCTGTTCACGGTGTTCGCGCTGCGCCTGCCCGTGGAGGGGCGTTCGACGCGCCCGGACGGCCTGGCGTTTCGGATTCTGGCGGATGCGCGTCTCGACGGCGGGACGCTGGACGCGGCGGCGGACGAAGCGGTGCTGACGGGCCACGCCGAAGGCAGCATCACCATCAACCTGTTGGAGGCTGATCCGTATCTGCGCGAGCGAATGCGGGCGCGGATGAACGAGCCGTACCGAACCTTGCTCGGCCATTTTCGCCACGAGTCCGGCCATTACTACTGGCGCGAGTTGGTGGCGCCGGGGGACATCGCCGGCTTTCGCGCGTTGTTCGGCGACGAACGCCTGCCCTACCGCGAAAGCATGGAGGTCTACTACCGGGACGGGCCGCGCGCCGATTGGTCGGAGCGGCATGTGGCCGCCTACGCGGCGAGCCACCCGTGGGAGGACTTCGCCGAGTGCTGGGCGCACTACTTGCACATTTGCGACACCCTTGAGACGGCCGCGGACGCGGGTTTGGGTTTTGACGGGAAGCCGTTTCCCGATCCTGCGCGCGAAGGCGTGGCGGTGGACGATCTGGTGCGCGTTTGGCAACGCTTCGGCCCGGCGTTGAACGATCTCAACCGCAGCATGGGCCTGCCGGACGCCTATCCGTTCGCCTTGCCGCCGCCGGTGCAGGACAAGCTGCGTTTCGTTCATGAACTGATCCGCCGCGCCGGCGCCGGCGCCCCGCCATGCCCGTGAACTGGGGGGAATACCGCGCCGAGGGCTGCTGGGACGAGCTCGTCGCCGCGAACGGGGGCGCCCGACCCGGCGCCGGCCCGCTGCTGGCGACGCTGGCGGGGCTCACGGACGAGCAGATGCGCGAGCACAGGGCCGCGGCCGAGCTCGCCATCCGCGCCATGGGCATCACCTTCACCGTGTACGACGGCGAGGCCGACATCGACCGCGAATGGCCGTTCGACATCGTGCCGCGTCTCATACGCAGCGACGAATGGCGCCAGATCGCTCGCGGCCTCCGACAGCGCGTGCGGGCCCTCAACGCCTTCATCAACGACACCTACCATTCGCGGCGCTTCCTGCGCGAGAGCGACATGCCCGCCGAATACGTCCTCAATTCCCGCGAGTACCGTCAGCGTTGCGTCGGCATCGATCCGCCGCACGGCGTGTGGGCGCACGTCTGCGGCTCGGATCTGGTGCGCGACGAGACCGGCAAGATCCACGTGCTGGAGGACAACCTGCGCGTGCCGAGCGGCGTCTCCTACATGCTGGAGAACCGCGGCGTGATGAAACGGGTCTTCCCCGAACTGTTCGAGCACTACGGCGTTCACCCGGTGGACGACTACCCCGGTTTGCTCTCCGCCTGCCTGCGCTCGCTGGCCCCGCGCGCGCAGACGGCGCCGCGCGTCGCCGTGTTGACGCCGGGCATCCACAACTCGGCGTATTTCGAGCACGCCTACCTGGCCCGCGAGATGGCGGCGGATCTGGTGGAAGGCCAAGACCTGGTCGTCGGCGACGACGATTGCGTGTACATGAAGACCGTCGAGGGGCTGGTGCGCGTGGACGTGATCTACCGCCGCGTGGACGACACCTTCCTCGATCCCAAAGCGTTCCGCCCGGACTCGCTGCTCGGCGTGGCGGGCCTCGTGCGGGCGTGGCAGGCCGGCAACGTGGCGCTGGCGAACGCGCCGGGCTGCGGCGTCGCGGACGACAAGGTGATCTACACCTATGTGCCGGACATGATCCGCTTCTTCTTGGCCGAAGAGCCGATCCTGCCCAACGTGCCGACCTACCGTTGCGTGGAAAAGAGCCAGCGCGACCACGTGCTGGCCAACATGCGGGACTTGGTGGTGAAACCCGCCAACGAATCCGGCGGCTACGGCATTCTCATCGGCCCGCAGTCCACCCGCAAGGAGCGCGAGGACTGCGCCCGCGCCGTGCGCGCCAATCCACGCAATTTCATCGCGCAACCCATGCTCACGCTCTCCACCGCGCCGACGTTGGTGGCCGGCAACGCTATCGAACCGCGGCACTTGGATCTGCGCCCGTTCGTGCTCTCGGGCGAGCGCGTCGAGGTGACCACCGGCGGCCTCACCCGCGTGGCGCTGCGCAAGGGCTCGACGGTGGTGAACTCCTCCCAGGGCGGCGGCAGCAAGGACACGTGGGTGATCGAGTCCTGGGCGTCGGATCGAGAGGCGCGATGAGCGCCGTCCTCTCCCGCGTGGCCCAGCGAACCTACTGGCTTGGCCGGTATTTGGAGCGGGGCGACGCCACCGGCCGGCTGGTCACCGTCAACGCCAACCTGCTGATGGATCTCCCGGTGCGGTTGCCGCTCGGCTGGTATCCGTTGATCGCCATCACCGGCGCCGAGGGGCTGTTCCGCGAGCTGTACCCGCACGACGCGGCGCAGTCCGAACGCACCGTGTGTCGTTTTCTCACCTCGGACGCGCGCAATCCCGGCGCCATCATCAGGTCGCTCGCCGCCGCCAGGGACAACGCCCGCAACGTTCGCGAGACCATGCCGCGGTCCACCTTCGAGTACATCAACGAGCTTTACCTGTACGCGCGATCCACCTTGCCGGCCGCCACTTCGCGCACGCTCCGCGGCGAGGCGCTGGACGGCATCAGCCGCCGCGTGCAGCAGTTGGAGGGTTTTCTTTCGCAGAACATGCTGCACGACATGCATTGGGAGATACTGCGCCTTGGCAATCATCTCGAGCGTGCCGACATGACCACGCGCATTCTGGACGTGCGTTCCGCGGATCTGTTCGCCGGCCGCCACGATCTGGCGCCGTTCGAGGACATCCAGTGGCGCAGCGTGTTGCGGTCCGCCTACGCGATGCAGCCCTACAACGCTTCGGTGCGCGGGCCGGTCACCGCCGCCGGCGCCTTGGAGTTTCTGTTCAAGGACGAGCGGCTGCCCCGCTCCTATCTGCGCTGCCTGCGCTCGGTGCGCCGCAGCCTGCTCTCGCTGCCGCGCCGCCAACGTCCGCTGCGGCTGTGCGCCGAGGCTGTCGGCATGATCGAAGCGACCGACGTCGGCCGGCTCGCTCTGGCCGGCCAAAGCGCCGAACTGCACGCCTTCATCGACAGCTGCCAAGCTCGCATCGGCGAGCTGCACGCGGCCATCGCGCGCGCCTATTTCGACGTTCCGGCCGCGCGCGCCGGGAGCAAGGCGTGAAGCAAGCGGTGCGGCGCGGCGCATGGCTGGCCCGCTGCCTTGGCCGGGCGCTCCGGGAAGGGTGAGCGATGCCGGCTGAATCGCCAACGCCTCGGCCCGCCACGCTCCCGAAGGCCGAACCGCGGGCGAAGCGGCGCACGATTTTCAATGATTGGGCCACCTACCGCCGCCTGCTCGGCTACGTCGCCGGTCAGAAACGCTGGTTCGCCCTCGCTGTGGTCGGCTTTCTGTGTGCCGCGGTTGGCGAAATGGGCTTCGCCAAAGTGCTCGGTTTGATCGTGGACGCCGTGAGCGCCCCCACGCCGGCGCACATGTGGCTGTTCCCGGCGATGATGCTCGGCCTTGCGATCTTGCGCGCGTTCGGGTCCGTGGCGGGCGAGTACACGCTTTCGCGCATCTCCTTGCGGGCCATTCACGTGATTCGTTCGCAGTTGTTTGAGCGTCTGCTGGTGTTGCCGAGCCGCTTCTACGACAAGAGCACCCAAGGCCATCTGGTGTCGCGAATGACGTTCACGACCGGCCAACTGCGCGACACCACCGCGGACGCCTTGAAGGTGGTGGTGGCGGACGGCCTGAAGGTGGTGGCGTTCCTCGGTTTCATGCTCTACCAGAACTGGGCGCTGACGTTGGCGTTTTTCGTCGTCATGCCGCTCATGGGCTGCATGGTGCGCTTCGCCTCTCGTCGATTCCGCAGTTTGAGCAAGCGCATTCAGCGCTCCATGGGCGACGTCACGCACGTGACGTCCGAAGCGGTGAGCGGCTACCGGGAGATGCGCATCTTTGGCGGCCAAAAATACGAGCGGGATCGCTTCGGCGCCGCCAGCGACCAGAACCGGCGGCAGAACCTGAAGATGGCGGTCACCAAGTCCACCAGCGTGCAGGTGATCCAGTTTCTGGCCGCCGCGGCGCTCGCGGCACTCGTTTGCCTGGTGTTCCAGCCCGGCATCGGCGGCGACATGACGCCGGGCGATCTGGTCACCTACCTGGGTATCGCCGGCGCCCTTGCGAATCCGATCAAGAAACTCTCGGAGGTCACCGAGCGGTTGCAGCGCGGGCTCTCGGCGGCGGACGAGATCTTCGCCCAGCTCGATGAGCGCGCGGAGCGGGACGCCGGTACGCTGGCCGTCGACCGCGTGCGCGGCGAGATCCGGTTCGAGAACGTCTCCTTTGGCTACGGAGCGGATCGTCCGCCGGTGCTGCGCGATGTCTCGCTCACGGTGCAACCGGGCCAAACGGTGGCGTTGGTCGGCCGCTCCGGGGCCGGCAAGACCACGCTGGCGAGCCTTATCGCGCGCTTTTACGAGCCGTCGAACGGCTGCATTCGGCTCGATGGCGTGCCACTGCCCGACTACCGGCTTTCGTGCCTGCGCCGTCAGATCGCTCTGGTCACCCAGAACGTGATGCTCTTCAACGACACGTTGGCGAACAACATCGCCTACGGCGGATTGGCCGGCGCCGACCAGGCGGCGGTCGCCGCCGCCGTGGAGCGCGCCCACGCCAAGGGCTTCGTGGAAAACCTGCCGGACGGCCTCGCGACGATCGTCGGCGACAACGGCGTGCTGCTTTCGGGCGGCCAACGCCAGCGCGTGGCCATCGCCCGAGCCTTGCTCAAAGACGCGCCGGTGCTCATTTTGGACGAGGCCACATCCTCCTTGGACGCCGTCTCCGAGGCGCGGGTGCAAGCCGCGTTGGAGGAAGTGATGCGCGGCCGCACCACCATCGTCATCGCGCATCGGCTGTCGACGGTGGAGCGGGCGGACGTGATCGCGGTGGTGGAGGACGGCGCGATTGTCGAAAGCGGCGACCACGCCTCGCTCATGGCGGCGGCCGGCCCCTACGCGAAACTGTACGAATCGCAATTCAAGCAAGACCGCGGCGCTGCGGCGCCGAGGAAGCCGAGGAAGAAGAAACGCTCCGCCGCGGCGTTGCCGGTGGCGACGACGTTCGAACCCTTGGTGCGTGGCTGGTACGACGGCCGTTTCTGGCCGCGGCTGTTGTGGCCGCTCGGCGCGTTGTTCGCCTGGTTCGCCGGCCGTCGCCGCCGGCGGTTTCTGCGCGGCACCGCCGCGGCTTGGCGGGCGTCCGTACCCGTGGTGGTGGTGGGCAACATCACCGTCGGCGGCACCGGCAAGACGCCGCTGGTGATTTGGCTGGCGCGTTGGCTTGCCGAACGCGGGCGGAAGCCGGGCGTGGTTTCGCGGGGCTACGGCGGCAAGGCGTCCTATCCGCTGCTTGTGAACCGGCAAACACCGGCTACGCGCTGCGGCGACGAGGCGGCCATGATCGCCCGCCGCGCCGGCTGCCCGGTGGCGGTGGATCCGAACCGCCCGCGGGCCGTGCGGGCGTTGCTCGCGGGCGCGGACGTGGACATCGTGCTGGCCGACGACGGTTTGCAGCACTACGCCTTGGCGCGGGACGTGGAGATCGCGGTCGTGGATGGCCAGCGCGGCGTGGGCAACGGCTTGTGCCTGCCCGCCGGCCCCCTGCGCGAGCCGGTGTCGCGGTTGCGCGCTTGCGATTGGGTCGTGGCCAACGGGGCCGCGCCGGGCGTCGTGGCGAACGAGTCCGTGATGGTGGCGGCGCCGCTCGCCTTGGTGAACCTGGCCACTGGCGAGCGCTCTTCGCCGGAGGACTTCGTGCAGCGGGCCGGTGTGGTGGAAGGCACCGTCGCCATCGCCGGCGTTGGCAACCCGGCGCGTTTCCAAGCGACTTTGGCCGGCATGGGCTTGGCGCCAACGCTGGTCGCCTTTCCCGACCACCATCGGCTCACGGCGGCCGACGTGGCAAGGCCGGACGCGGCGGCGGTCGTGATGACGGAAAAGGACGCGGAGAAGCTGCGAGATTCCGACCCGCCCCGCAACTGCTGGTACTTGGAGATCGAAATGCGCTTTGTGGCGCCGGTGGATGAAACCCTCTGCCGATTGTTCGCCGCCAAGGGTGTGGAGATCGGCCAGCCGAGGGCCGCCGAACCCGCTGTCGCCGCCGCCTCCGCGTGAGCTACCGCGTGGTCGTTCCGGCGCGGTTCGCCTCCACGCGGCTGCCGGGCAAGCCGCTTGCGGACTTGGGCGGCAAGCCGATGATCGTGCGGGTGGTGGAACAGGCGCGACGTTCCAAAGCCCAAAGCGTCGTGGTGGCCACGGACGACGACCGCGTTCTGCAGGCCGTGACGGACGCCGGCGCCGATGCAGTGATGACCCGTCCCGACCACGCTTCCGGTTCGGATCGCGTGATGGAAGTGGCGGCGAACGTCGGCTGGCGCGCCGACGACATCGTCGTGAACGTGCAAGGGGACGAGCCGTTCATGCCCCCGGAAGTGATCGACCAGGTGGCCGCGCTGGTGGGCGAGGCCAGCGCGTGGCCGGCGCGGGCCTGTCGCGTTGCCACCCTGTGCGAACCCATCACGCGCCCGGCGGATGTTTTCGATCCGAACGTCGTGAAGGTGGTCGCCGACGAACGGGGGCGGGCGTTGTACTTCTCCCGGGCGCCGGTGCCTTGGGCCCGGGCCGACTTCGCGCACGCCGCGGACAGCGCCGGCAAGACGCCGTGTCGATTGGGCGCCGGCTGGCGGCGCCATGTCGGCATCTACGCCTACCAGGTGGACGCGCTCAAGGAGTTCGTCGCTTGGCCTCCGGGCCACCTCGAACAGCTGGAGGCCCTCGAACAGTTGCGACTCTTGGAGCACGGGCGCGGCATCGCCGTTGCCGAGGCCCTTGCGCCCGTGCCGGGCGGAATCGACACGCCGGCGGACTTGGCCCGCGCCCGGGCGGTGTTGGCGGGGCGCCGGCCAAGCGAATGACCACCAACGGCAAGCGCCTTGGCGAGCCGGCATCGACCGGCACCGTGGCGCGCCCGCCCCTCGTGCCGTTGGAGGAGGGGTTGCGTGACGCCTTGGCCCGCGGGCCGGTGCTCACGCCCACACGCCGCTTGGCGCGGGAAATCGAGTACGCGGTGGATTGGGACCGCGAGCGTGGCGAACGGGGCCGGCGAGGCCCGGGGGGCCGGCGTGGGGTGTGGGCCACGCCGGATGTGTCGAGCACCAGCGCGTTTCTCGCCCGTTCCTACGCCGAGGCGCAGGACGCAGGCGTTCCCGGCGCCGAAGCGTTGTTGTTGGCGGACGACATCGCGCCCTTCGCGATGATCGGCGCGGTGCCGAAGCCGGAGTGGACGCCGCACGTTCAGACCTTCGCCGAGGCTTGGCGCACCGCCAAGCTGCACGGCATCCCCAGCGTCCATCCGGGTTTCGCGCAAACCGAAAACGGGCAGGTCTACGCGCGCTGGGCGCAAGCGTTCGAGGCCAAGGCGGCGGAACAGGGTTGGATCACGACGGCGGAATTGCCCGACCGACTCGTGCGGCTGATGGACGGGCCCGCTGGCTGGCGCCCAAGGCCCGCCACCGCCATCGCGCTGGAAGAACCGGCGCCGGCGGTGCGCCGGTTCCTGGTCGCGGCGCGCAGCCGTCAATTGGCGCTGGCGCGGCGGCCGGCCGCGCACGCCGCGCAACGGCTGGCAACCGGCGATGGCGCGCAAGAGCAGGCCTTGGCTGCGGTGTGGGCCCGCGAGCGTCTAAGCGCCAACGCGAACGCCCGCATCGGCGTCGTGTTGCCGCGGCTGGGCGCCGAATTCGGCGCGATAGAGCGACGCTTCCAAGCGTTGTTCGCGGATGTCCGCGAGCCGGCGGATTACGTGAACGTCAGTGGCGGGATGGCGCTCGCCGACGAACCGGCGGCCCGGGAAGCGCTGGAGTTTTTGGAGTTCACCGTGGGCGCGGACAGAGCCACCATGCGCTCGCTCGCGCAATCCCCCTTTTTGCAACTCGACCTGCCGGTGGAGGGTTTGCCGGAACACGCCTCTTTGCCCGCGTTGGCGGCGCGGCGCGATGCCACGCCGAAACTGCGGCGGCTGGCCGAGGTGCTCGAACAGGGCCGCCGCCGACCGCCGTGGGCGCCGCTGGCGTGGCGGCTGCTGCGTCTCGCGGGCTGGGCGGTGGACGGCTTGGGCAGCCGCGAAATCCAAGCCAAGCGGCGGTTCGAGGAATGCCAAGACGCCTTCGCCGTCGCCGAGCGCGTCGGCGCATTGCGCGACTGGCCGGCGGCGGTGGCGGCCCTGCGCCAATTGGCGGCCTTGCGACTGTTCGCGCCGCGTTCCGCCGCCGCGCCGATCCAGGTGCTTGGCCGCGCCGAGTCCGCGGGTTTGGTGTTCGACCACTTGTGGCTCGCCGGTTTGGCGCAGGCCGCATGGCCGCCCGTGCCTTCTCCGAATCCGTTTTTGCCGCACGCGCTGCAACGCGGCTTCGGCGTGCGGGGGATGTCGCTGGAAGAGGAGCGCCGGCGCGCCAGCGCGACCACCGAGCGGTGGCGACGGGCCGCCGGCCAGGTTGTGGCGAGCCACGCCGGTGAAGACGCGCGCCCGTCAGCGCTCATCGCCCGGTTCGCTCCAGTAGCCGTGGACGCGATCGTGCGGCAACCGTCGTTGGCCGCCCATGGCCATCCTTGGGCGGTGTCGCGGCCGGTGGAACTGGAACGCCGGATCGACGAGAACGCCGGCCCCGCACCCGACACGGCGCCGTCCGGCGGCGCAACAGTGCTGCAGGACCAATCGCTCTGTCCGTTTCGCGCTTGGGCGCGTCATCGGCTCGGCTTGAAGGAAGCCCCGGTGCGGGGCCGGTTTCCCGGCGCCGCCGAGCGCGGCACCGTGGTACACGAGATTCTCGCCCTTTTGTTGCGCGGGTTTCCAACCCAAGACGCGCTGGGCAAGCTCGGCGCCGAGGACATCGCGGCAGCGGTGCGCGAAACGCTGCAAGAGCGAAAGCGGTGGCCGCCGCGCTACCGCTTTCGCGAGGCCGAGCGGCTGCGAGCGCTGATGGGGCAGTGGTTCGCCCTGGAGAGCGGGCGGTCGCCGTTCCGGGTCGTGGCGGTGGAGGAGGACGTGCGCGTGCGCGTCGACGCCGGCGTGGGAGAGCTGACGCTGAACTTGCGCATAGACCGCATCGACGCGGTCGACACCGCCGGTGCTTCGGAGCCGCCGGGTTTGGTGCTCATCGACTTCAAGACCGGTCGCACGACCACCAGAGCCTGGGACGCTCCCCGTCCCGAGGAGCCCCAGCTGCCGCTGTACGCCCTCGCGGTGGCCACAAGCGATCCCCCGCTCCTGCCAGGCACGGTGCGCGGCGTCGCCTTCGCGCGAGTGCGCCCGGACGATATCCGCCTGGAAGGGTTTGCGGATTCGGAAGCCGAGGCGCGGCCGCTCCGAGACCCCGGCAACGTGTTCGCCCTGCCCTTCGCCGACCTGCGCGCCACCTGGGACGCGGCGCTCGCCGAATTGGCGCGCGGTTTCCTCGCAGGCCGCGCCGCGGTGGATCCGGTCGGGCCGGCCGCCTGTTCGCGCTGCCATCTGCAAGCGCTCTGCCGCATCGCGGATGAACCCTGAGCCGGCCGACGCGGCGGAGCGCCTGGCGGCCGTCGATCCCGCGTGTTCGTGCCTTGTCGAAGCCCCGGCCGGCTCCGGCAAGACGCAATTGCTGGTCGCCCGCTACTTGAACCTTCTTCGGCGCGTCGAACACCCGGAGGAGATTCTCGCCATCACCTTCACCACCAAGGCGGCGTCGGAGATGCGCGGCCGAGTGCTGGCCGCGTTGAGCACGGACGAGGAGATCCGCACCATCAACGAAAGCCGCGCCTGGGATCTGGAGGAACGGCCGGATCGGCTGAAAATCCAAACCATAGACAGCTTCGCGTTCGGTTTGGCCCGACGCTTGCCGGTGGCTGGCGCCACGCACTTCCAAGGCGTGCTGGAGAACGCTTGGCCGCTCTACGAGGAGGCGGCCCGGCGGCTGCTGGATCGCATCCTTGACGCGGACGTCGTCGTGGCGGAAGCGGTGGCGGACTTCGTGGCGCTGCTCGACAACGACGCGGAGCGGGCGTCGGGTTTCATCGCGGACGCCTTGGCCAAACGCGACCAGTGGGCGGAAGCCGTGGCCCCGGTGGCGCGATCGCCGGAGCAGGCGGCGGCGTCGGTCGCCCATGCCGTGGAGCGGCTGCGGCAAACGGTGACGGGGCGGCTGCAAGGCGCCGTCGACCAGACGCTCGGCGCCAAACTGGAGCGTGTGGGCGCCTTCGTCGCCGAGCAGCTGGGCGGCACTTGGCCGGGCCTTGGCGACCCCGCCGGCTGGCAACAACTGGCGCAAGCGTTGCTGACCAACAAAGGCGCGCCGCGCAAGCGTTTCACCAGCGGAGACGGCTTTCCGCCCAAAGACCGGGAGGCGAAGGGCCTTGCCGCCGAGACGGCGCGGCAACTGGCGGACCTCGGGCTCGCCACCGCCCTGCACCGCACTCGATCGCTGCCCGACACCGTAACGGCGGACGCCACGGCACCGGCGGACACCGAGCGGGCGCTCGGCGCCATCGCGGCCGTGCTGGCGCTCGCGATGGCGGAATTGCGCGCCACCTTCTCGGCCCGGGGCATGATGGACTTCGCCGAATCCACGGTGGCCGCCAACCGGGCCTTGGTGGACGACGACGCGCCGACCGACCTCGCCCTGACGCTGGACTACCGCATCCGCCACATCCTCGTGGACGAGTTCCAAGACACCTCGCTCGGCCAACACCAGATGCTCGTGGCGCTGACGCGCGGCTGGGAACCGGCCAGCGGCAACACCTTCTTCGCCGTGGGCGATCCGATGCAGTCCATCTATCGGTTCCGCAACGCGGATCTGCGGCTCTTTCTGGAGACCGCACTGGAAACCGCCCTCGAGACCGCCGACACCGGGCTGGAGCATGTGCGAATCAAGCGTCTTCGCCTGACAAGCAACTTTCGCGCCGGCAAAGCGCTCGTGGACTGGTGCAACGCCGCCTTCGCGGGCCTTTTCGGCGCGGAAACGGATCCGGTTCGCGGCGCGGTGGCTTTCACGCCTTCGCAAGCCGAGAAAGAGGACATAGGCCAGGTGCGCGCCGTGATTTGCGAGGGCGAGGTCGCCGAGCAAGGGCGAATGGAGGGCGAGACGGTGGCGGATCGCGTGCGCGAGCTGCGGCGCATCGGCGGCAGCATCGCCATCCTCGTGCGCACCAGAATGGCGCTGCGCGACATCCTGCCGGTGCTGCGCGCCGAGGGCATCGAGTGGCGCGGCGCCGATGTCGAGGCGCTGGCGGACGAAGCGGTGGTGCGGGATCTGTGCAGCTTGGCGACGGTGCTCCACGACCCCGCCGATCGGCTGGCGTGGCTGGCGCTCGCCCGTTCGCCCATGGTCGGATTGGACTTGGCGGACTTGGAACGGCTGGCGCGAACTCTGGCGAGCGCGGCGCGCCCCCCGAATTGCGCGCCGGCCTTGTCGGCGCAAGGGCTGGCGCGCTGGCGACGTTTGGCGGCGGCGTTGCGCAAGGACCAACGGTCGTTGACGGCGCGAGGGCGGGTGGAGCGCGTGTGGCTGGCTCTCGGTGGTTCGGACGCCTACCAGACCGAGGCGGCGCCCGCCAACGCCGACCGTTTTTTCGGCTTGCTGGACGCCCGGCCCCAGCTGGCCCGCCGCCCTGCCGAGCTGCGGCGCACCATCGCCGGCCTCTACGCGGCGGACACCGGCGGCGCGGTCGGCGATGCGCCGGCCCCCGTAGACGTGATGACCATCCACAAGGCCAAGGGCCTCGAGTTCGACCACGTGATCGTGCCCGGCTTGGCGCAGCCCCATCCGTACCGCGACAAGCCGCTATTGCTGTGGCGAAGGGAAGGCAAGGATCTGCTCATCGCGCCGCGCACGCACCGGGGCCCGCGGTCCCTCTACGACTGGCTGGCGACGGAAGAGGCGGACCGAGAGGGCAACGAGATCAAGCGGCTGTTCTATGTGGCCGCCACGCGGGCGACGCGCTCGCTGACGCTGGTTGGCGCCTTGGAGATCGGGCAAGGGCCGCCGAAGGATTCCTTGGCCGCGTTGATCTGGCCGCATGTGCGCGCAAGCGCGCAGTGGCGCCGCGCTACGGGCAGTGCCGCCGCAACGGATGACCGGCCCGGACGAACGAGCCGGCGGCTCCCCGAGGGCTACATCTTCGAGCCGGCCGCGGCGCTGCCCCCGTTGGCGCCGCGGCGGCCCGCGGGCCCAAGCCGCCCGGCCAGCCAAGACCCGGCGCCGGGCGACCGGGCGCAAACCGCGGCCGGGAGGGTGGCCGTCGCGCTTGGCGACCTTGTGCATCGCGAGCTGTGCTGGCTGGCCGAGCGTTCCGGTGGCGCCGCGAACGTGGACATCGCCCGGCGGGCGGTGGTTTGGCGCAACTGGATCGCGGCGCTGCCGGTTTCGACCGCGCAAGCCGCTTCGATCTTGGCGGAACTGCGGCGGCAAGTCCAAGGCGTGCTCGCCGACTCGTACGGCAGATGGCTGCTGTTTCACGATCCGAACGGCATGTGCGAAGCGCCTTTCACCGCCAGCGCGGACGGCGCATTGACCCGGGTGGTGGTGGATCGCGCCTTTGTCGACGAAGGCGTGCGCTGGGTGGTGGACTACAAGACGGGCGCGTTGCCTGCCGGCGACGAGGCGGCGGTGGCGGCCTTGACCGTGCGGCACGCGCCGCAGCTCGCGCGCTACGCGGAAGTCCTGCGCCAGCTGGACGGCAGGCCCGTGCGCGCCGCGCTGTATCTCACCGCGCTGCCGCGGTTCGTCGAAGTGCCGGTGGAGAGCTAACGGACGCCGGCGTCCGGTTCTCCAACGTCGTTCGTGTCGGCCGTGCGGCGACGCCCGAAGCCCAAGCCCGACAACCGGAACCGTCGATCGAGCGACCGGGAGATTTTGCGCCAAGCGAACTCGACCACAACGCCTCCTAGCAACATGGCCGAGAAGAACAACAGGTGCCGCAGCCTTTCGTCAGGCGCGGGCGCGGCTGTTGGCGAGGCGCTATGATCGCCGCGACACGTCTTGCGGCCGCGGGGAGGCGGCGGGAAGCAATGGATCGAACGCGAGTGATGCGCGAGCTGGAGACGCTCCGCGTGTGGGGCGAAACGGCCGTGGGGTGGGACGCCAAGACGCCGGTCAACGAAACCGTGGACGAGCACGGCAATCCGTTTCCCTCGAAGCCCGGATTCGGCGTGCCGGACCCGAGAGCGCCGAAACGCCGGGTGTACGACGACGAAGACGTGCGGCGGCTGCGCGAACACCTGCGCGAACACAACGGCATTCGCGGCCTTGAAATCTGCGATCCGAGCGAAGTGAAGCGTGCGGCGCGCATCTTCCACCGCGACGGCTTCGTGGTGGTGCGCGACCTGTTGGACGCCGAACACCTGGCCAACTTCCGCGAAGGCAGCGCGCAAGCGCTCCGGGACATCCTTTCGGTGCCCGGCGTGGGCGAGCGCAAATACATGACGGAAAGCGGGCGGCTGCCGCACCGCTACAGCTACGGCACGGCTTCCGCTTCGCGTCAGATGTTGCACGAGCAAGTCTGGGCGTCCATGGTCGATCTGCCGACCACCACCCCCATCCTCACCGAGATTTTCGGCTCGCCGGACTACTTCGTGCTCGGCGCGGGGGGAGATCTGTGCCTGCCCGGCGCCGTCGAGTACCAGCATTTGCACATGGATGTTGGCGAATCGCACCACATCTCGAAGGCGCGCCTTGCCACCGCCGAGGCCATCGGCGTGGAATTGCGAACCGAGGACGCCAAAGACGCTGCCGCGGGAGATTCCGGAGAGCTCGCCCAAGCCACGCGCCGCCAAATCGTGGACTTCACGCCGGCGGTGGTGACCATCAACTTCGCCATGTGCGACCTCACATGGGAGAACGGCCCGATACGCCAAATACCCGGCTCCCACGCTTGGCGCATGCCCCCGGTGCCGCCGGAAGACGAGCCGGAGTGGATGCGGCTTTCCACGCTGGTGGGCGCTCCCGCCGGCGCCGGCGTCTTCCGCGACAACCGCGCATGGCATGGCGCGACGCCGAACCTGAGCCGCGAGATACGTTCGCTGCCCAATGTGGAGTACGGCGCGTCTTGGCTGCCGGGCAACGGCGCCGGCCGCAAGACCATGCCGCACGAAGTGTGGGAGACGCTGACGCCCCACGCCCAGCACCTGTGCCGCCGCATCAAGGCCGAACCGGACGTGTGGCCCCCCGGCGCCGGCGTGATGCACCCGTTGGGCGCCGAGCGCCGGGCCGCCGCGGCGCGGATGGGCGGTGGCGGGAGGCAACCGGGCAGCCCCGGCGGTTGAGCGTCCGGCCCGGGCGCTTCCGGCGACGGCTGACGGCGCTGCCGCAGGCCCCAGCCGGTCAGTCGATCCCTTGCGCCAACCCCGCCGCCGCGAGGTCGCGCCAAAGGGCGTCCGGGATGCTGGTGGCGAACAGCGCCAGATTCTCCTCGACTTCGCGCACCGACCAAACGCCGGGGATCACCGCCGCCACCGCCGGATGGCGCAGCGGATATCGCAGCGCCGCGGCGCGGGCGTCCACGCCGTGCGCCTCGCACACGCGCCGGATGGCTTGCGCCTTGCGCCACAGGGCGTCCGGCGCCGGTTTGTAGTCGTAGGTGGCGCGGCGCGGATCGTCGGTGGCCAGGATGCCGGAGTTGTACGGCCCGCCGATGATGACGGATACCGAGCGTTCAACACACTTCGGCAGGAACTCCGCCAAGGGCTCCTGCTCCAGCAACGTGAACCGCCCGGCCAGCAGAAAGCAATCGACGTCCATCTCGTCCAGCACTTGGTCGCACACCTGCCACTCGTTCACGCCGAGGCCAATGGCCCGCACCACGCCCTGCTCGCGCAAGGCGCGCAACGCCGGCAGCGCGCCGCGCCGAGCGGTGTCGAAAATGCCGGGTTGCGCGTCGCCGTGGGTCCAAACGTCGATGTCGTGGCACAGCAGGATGTCGATGCGGTCCAAGCCCAGCCGCGCAAGACTCGCCTCCACGGAACGCGCGACCGCGTCGAAGCCGTAGTCGTAGCGAATGGCGACCGGTTCGGTGTCGCGCATTCCGGGGTAACGCTCGCCTTGGGCCTCTGGCACCAATAGTCTGCCCACCTTTGTGGAGAGCACGAAATCGTCCCGCGGCAACTTGCGGAGCACGCCGCCGAGGCGCTTTTCGCTCAAGCCGTGGCCATACAGCGGCGCGGTGTCGAAGTAGCGAATGCCACCGGCCCAAGCCCGGTGGACGATGGCGGAGACGTCGTCGTTCGACAAGCGGTCGCCCACCGCGCCAAGCGGGGCGCCGCCAAAGCCGAGCTCCGGCACAAGGATGTCCGTAGCGCCGATGCGCCGTTTCGCAATCTCCTGCGCGGTGTTGGCCACGGAACGGTTACTCGACCATCACCGAGCGGGCGGCGATGGCCCACTCGTCGCCGGTGCGCGTCACGAAGAACACGCCTTTGACGGCTTGGCCGCCGTCCACCAAACCTTCGAACGCCACCGTGACGCTATCGTCGGTACCCTGCGCGGCATGGATGGAAAGCGGCGTGATGAAGTGCCACGGCCCGTCCCGCAGCGCCGCCCACATCTCCTCGCGGCTCTGCCACTCGCGCAACGCGCCCACATCCACTCGAAAGTGCGGCGTTGCGACGAGGTTCACGCAACGTGCCCAATGCCGGTCGTTGTAGGCGTCTATGTAGCCCTCAACCACGGCCACCGCCCGTTCGTGATTGGCCGACGTCTCGCCGGCTTGCTCGGCGTCCCCGGCGTCCGTTCCGAACCGGCACTGGATGCCCCAGCCGCTCGGAACGCGGGTGACGACGTAAGTGACACGGTTGACGAGGACGTTGCCGCCGCTCGCGTTCACGCGTGTCCAGCCGCCGACGATGTGCGCCCGATCCGCCGCGAGATGCAGGATCTCCGGGTCGTGGCCTTCGGTGTGGTCCCAGCCGGTGGCGAGCACCGCGTCCCAAGACACGGCCGCGGCGTGGGCGGCGGCGGTCGGCACCATGCGCGACGCCCGCCGCGGCGAGACGCGCACGTGCGGATAGTTCAACGCCCCGGAGAACTGTTCGGGGTCGCGACTGTTGAACGCCTCGAAAAACCGCCAATACGCGGCCGTCGCGGTATCGCCGTCCGTAGAGGTGCCGTCGCGGGCCGGTGCGTGATCCACTTCCAACAGCCGTTGCTGGACGCAACGCGAGCTCCCAAACTCCGTGGCCGCCAGTTTACACAAACGCGAGCGGCCACGCCCCAAGCAGGCACGCCGGCACGCGCTAGGGGCCGACCTTAGCGCAGCGGTTGGCCGCCGCCAGTCGCGATCCAAACCGCCAACGCGCCCATTAGGGCGCGTTAAAACAGCGTGGTTTGGCGGTCGTCCCCCACCGCCCGATCGAAATCCAAGCCCAGCGCCCCGAGCACGGGCGCCGCCACCGGTCGCACTTGCTTGTTCAGATAGTGTTCGCGGTCCGGTTCGTGCTCCAGCGCGTCGAGCGGCTCCGGGCCGGCGACCGTCACCACATAGGCCACGATGCGGCCATTGCGTTGCGACTTGAGCGCCGCCGCCACATGCGGCGGCGTGTTGGCAGTGTACGCGGCGGGCGCTTTGCGCAAGCCCTTGTGGTAGGTGAGTTTGGCGTCTAGTTCGCCGGCGCGTAGCGCCGCGGCGGTTTGCGCGAGATAATCCTCCACTGGCCGGTTGGCGAACAGGCGGGCGTAGAGTTCGCGCTGCACGTCTTTGGCCAGCTCGGTCCAGTCTCGGCGCACCACCTCCAAGCCGACGAACTCCACCGCGGCTTGGCCGTCGACGAGGCCGGCGTAGCGTTTCCGGGCGCCGGCGCCGCCGTGCCGCACGGGGGGCAGGAACAGCTTCCGGTACAGCTTCTCGAACTCCATTTCCAACCGGCTGGCCACGTCCCAGCGCCCGCGGATGTGCGCGCCGACCGCCTCGGTGATGGCGGCTGCGAGTTCCGGCCCGGCGGTTCGGGCCTGGGCCGCGTCCATGCCGGATCGCACGAAGACGCTGTCGGTGTCGCCGTAGAGCACATCGAACCCGCGCGCCTCGAACCAGGCTTTCGACCATTGCAGCAAGTGCCGGCCCATGCCGGTTACGGCGTTGGCGATGGCCACGTTGTGGAAGCGGCACGCCGGGGTGCCGAGCACGCCGTAGAACGAGTTCATCAGAATCTTGATGGCTTGGGACGCCACCGAATCGCCGGCCTTTTTGGCCGCTTCGCGTTGTGGGAAGAGGCCATCCAGGATGCTTGGCAGGATGGCGTCGCCGCGCCGAAAGGCCGCCTCGTCGGAAACGCGAATGTGCGACGCCGCCGATGCCGGGCTTGGCGGCGCGAACGCCAACGGGTCCATGTTGAAGGTGCGGATGACGCTTGGGTAGAGGCTCTTGAAATCGAACACCCAGACGTTGTCGTGTATGCCGGTCACCGGCTCGAAAACGTGTCCGCCGGCTTGGTGGCGGGAAACCCGCGCGTCCGCGGAACGCACCGACGGCGCGACGATCCGGCGCTTGCGGAGTGCCGCGAGATAGAGGAAATCGAAAGACGCGATGCTGGCGGCAACCCGATCAGGCGTCATGCCCGTGAGCCGGCTGCGGGCGAAGGCCAGCGTCACCAAATCGAGCTTCTCGACGATCTCGAGGGCCAAGCGCGCGTCGGCGCGGGCGTAGTTGGCGAAGGTCTCCAAATCGTCTTGGTAGCGGGCGGAAATGGCCTCGGCGCGGTTGTCGCCGTCGTCGCCGAGCGCCACCTTTCCCTCGCCAAGCACCGCGCGGGCGACGCCGTTCAGCGAGTAGTCTTCCATGCGCACGAAGGCGCCGCGCACGAGATCCATGCCGTCGAGCACCAGCCGACCGGGCACGGTCGCGTCGCCGCTGCCGAAGTAGCCGCGCGCCGGCCGCACCCGCACCGCGCCATCGTCGCGGCCGAGCCGCAGCGGCCGTTTGAGCCGCCGGGCGAAGCGCAGCAGGGCGGCGAGGTCGAAGTCGATGACATTCCAACCCGTCAGCACGTCCGGGTCGAGCGCCCGCACGCGGGCCGCGAAGGCGTCCAACGCCTCGGATTCGGTGGCGCAGCCGATGGCGCCGGCGGGCATCGACCGGCCTTGGCCGTCGACGATGTACACCTCGTCCACCCGCCCGGCCGGCGTCTCGCCGTACATCGCGATGGCAAGCAGCCGCGTGGCCTTCGGGTCTGTCTCTATGTCGAACGAAAGCACCGAGGGCGCTAGGCGCACGTCGGCCGGCGCCAGCACCGGATCGTCGTACACCCGAGTGATCCGCTCGCCCTTGGTGTGCGGGCCGAGGATGGCGCAGCCGCCGCGAATGTCGCGGTCTACCAGGTAGCGAACGGCGAAGCGCACGTCCGCCTCGAACGTGCGTACTCCCTCGGCCTGCAAGCGATCGCGCAGCGGCGGCGCGTCTTGCGGCGTCGGCACGTCCACGCGCACCACGCGGGCGCCTTGGAAGGTGTGTTTGCCGGTTTCGTATTGGCGCGCCGCACCGAGCCGCCGGGCTTTGGCGGCATCGGTTCGGCGGATGTGGAAGTGGGGCGTTTGGCGGTGGTCGCGCACCAAGAACGTGCCGCCGCCCTCCAGCGCGCCGTAGAGCTGCACCACCGGCGAGCCGTTTCGCAGGCGGTAGCTTGCCTGCAGAATGAAGCCCCGCGCCGCCCGCTCCCGCTCCCCCACGCGGGCTAGCCTGTGCGGCGCGCCGTCACCGCCACATGTGCGTGCCGCCGCAGACGGCGATGGCTTGGCCGGTGACATAGGCGCTCGCGTCGGACGCCAAGAACACGGCGATGCCTTTCAAGTCGTCGGCTTCGCCCAGGCGCCGCAGCGGCGTCGACGTCTCGGCGTTGCGTTTGGCCGTCTCGTTGTCCCACAGCGCGCGGGCGAAGTCCGTCTTGATCAGCCCTGGGCAGATGGCGTTCGCCCGCACGCCGTGCGGCCCGTACTCCAAGGCGAGGTTGCGCGCCAGCGCGATGTCCGCCAACTTGGAGATGGCGTAGGTGCCGAGGGAGAGCGATGGCGTGAAGGCGCCGGTGCTGGCGGTGATCATGATGGAACCGCCGCCTTTGGCGACCATGTCCTTGGCGACCATCTGGCACAGCCAGTGATTGGAACGGACGTTCGAGTTCATGATCTTGTCGAACGCCGAATCCGGGATTTCCGCCATCGGCCCGTAAAACGGATTGACCCCGGCGTTCGCCACGACAATGTCAATAGGGCCAAGGCGCTCGCGGGTTTCGCCCACCAGCGCTTCCAACTGATCCTTGTAGCCGATGTTGCAGGCCACCGCCACGGCGCTGCCTTCGCCGCAGCGCGCGTTGATGCGCTCGCACGCGGCTTCGCACTGATCGATCTTGCGGCTGGAAACCACCACCCGCGCACCGTGTTCGGCAAGGCCCTCCGCCATCGCGTAGCCCATGCCCTTGGAAGCGCCCGTGAGCAAGGCGACCTTGCCCGTCAAGTCGAACAGGCGGGTTTCAACTGCCATTTTTTGCTCCGGTTGTTCGGCACTGCGGCGTCGTGCCGCGTCCGAGCGGGATTGTAACCGGCTAGGGTGCGGCCTGTGGTGGGCACGTGTCGATTCAAGGCTGGTGCCCGCTGTGGGATGGGGTTAGGCCTTCGGTTCGATTTGAAGGCTAGGCCGGAGTGTGTGACCATGCCCGGTCACAACGACTCCACTCATCCGGCGGACTCAATGAACGTGGCAAACGGTGGTTGCCCGCGGTCGCGGCGCTTAGGCGAGTTTCGCGAGGCACTGCGGGCCGATTTGGACTTTCACGGCGCCAACGGTAAGCACTCCAGACACGGCTGGCACCCCTTTCCCGCGAAGTTTCCGCCGCAACTGCCACAGTTCTTCATAGAACGGCTTTCGCGGCCTGGCGACGTCGTGCTCGACCCCATGTTTGGTTCCGGCACCACCGTTCTGGAGGCCGCACGGCTCGGCCGGCGGGCAGTGGGGTGCGATATCGATCCGCTTGCCCGCTTGATAACAGAGGCCAAACTCGGCCGGGTGGCTCCTTCGGAGGCGCTGCGCGTCGGCAACACCGTCGTAGAGCAGGCGCGATGCCGCATCCACGAGCGCCCCGCTGCTCTGCAGGCTGCGTTGACCCAACGTTTGGACGGCAAGACGCGAGCTTTCGTGGACTATTGGTTTCGCCCGGAGCAACAGCTAGAACTCGTCGCGCTGCTCGACGCCATCGAGTCGTGTGCGCCGGGCCGACTGCGAATGTTCATGGAGATGGTGTTCTCGTCCACGATCATCGCCAAGTCCGGCGGTGTGTCGCTGGCCCGTGATCTCGCCCACACGCGGCCGCACCGGGTATTGGGCAAGGAACCCAAATCCGCGCTGGAGGAGTTCGCGAAGAAACTGAAGTCCGCACTTGCGAACGCCGGCGATGGCGTTGCCCCGATAGAAGCCGACATCCGCGCAAAGAGCGCTGAGGACACGGGTTTGCCGTGTTGCAGCGTGGACCTCATCGTCACATCGCCGCCTTACGCCAACAACGCGATCGACTACATGCGGGCGCACAAGTTTTCATTGGTGTGGCTCGGCTGGAAGATCAGCGATCTCACCGACATTCGCGCCCGGTACCTCGGCCACGAGGCTGCGGCAACCCGCGTGTTCAATCCGTTGCCGACTCCGTGCGAGAACACTATAGCGCGGCTCCGGCACGTTGACCGGAAGAAAGCGGCCGCACTGCGTAGATACTTCGGCGAGATGACGTCCGTCATCGGCGAAATGCACCGCGTAATGAAAAGAGGGTGTTGTGCCGTGATCGTTGTGGGCACCTCGAATCTGCGCGGCATTGACGTGGAAACGCAAAGGGGGCTGGCCGCGATTGGTGAGTCGGTAGGGTTCGAACTGGTTCACATCGGTTCGCGGCGGCTGGATAGAGACAAGCGGATGCTGCCGGCACGCTGGGGCGGCGGACGAGCAACCCAGATCGAGAAGCGCATGCACGAAGAGCACGTCATCGGGTTGATGAAGTGACGCCGGGAAGGGTTGCCGCGTTGCGCAGGACTTATCACGTTCGGATATGTAACGACGTCTTGCGCCTTAATTCGGATGCTGTCCCGAACAATGCGGACAGTAGCAGTGCGTCGAGCTCAGCCATCGGCCGGCGCATTGTTGACCGTATCGGACTGAACGTCAGAAGAGGCACAATCGCTGGACAAACGGCTGGCAGGGAGTTCGAGGCCGCGACTAGGGACTTCCTAGAAAAGTCGTTCAGCCGGCTAGGGCACCTCCGGCCCGGAGACTGGGAGTTTTCGTTGGGTGGGAATATCGGCGACTACGAGCAATACAACCACCTGCGCGACGTCCGACGTGCTATCGAAGAAAACGAAACACTGCGTGTTGTCTTCGGTGACTACATCGTCAAACCGGACATAGTGGTGTGCCGTCGGCCCGTGGATGATGTCCATATCGACAAGTGCGGTATTCTGATCGGTAACGACCCGGTGGCGGAGTACACGCCATTACGAGCCGTGAACTCAAACGCGAACATCCTGCACGCTAGTGTGTCGTGCAAGTGGACGATCCGGAGCGACCGTTCTCAGAATGCGCGTACGGAAGGTCTTAACTTGGTGCGGAATCGCAAAGGGCCAACACCTCACATCGTGGTAGTCGTCGGTGAACCACTGCCGGCGCGCATTGCGTCACTTGCGTTTGGGACAGGAGACATCGACTGCATCTACCACTTTGCGTTGCAGGAGTTGCAGGATGCCGTTGAGGGGTCTGACGAGAATCTCCTTAACGCGCTAGTTGAGGGCAGACGCCTGCGTGACATTAGTGACCTACCCTTTGACTTGGCAATGTGACCAAGTGCTTGGGTTGGCGCTAACGTCCCACCAAGGGCCACCCCGTCGCACATGCTCCGGTGCGCTTCTGTTATGGTAGCCGGCGTAGCGCCCGTAGCTCAGTTGGATAGAGCGTTGGCCTCCGGAGCCAAAGGCCGTGCGTTCGAGTCGCACCGGGCGCGCCAATCCGCCATCACGGCCGTCGCATTTCCACAACAGATTCGTAGAGCCGCTCTCCGGCGGCGGCGCCGGTGCGCACGCTGGAGTTGACGATGCTGTTGCCCACCCGCGTGTCGCGCGGGCGATGGATGTCCACCACCGCCAATCCGCAAGTCTCGGCGATGCGAGCGAAGAAGCGGTCGGTGGGCACCGGCACTCCTTGCAGAATGCTGTTGCCGATCACCACGAGTGCTGTTCCGCCTGGGCGCAGACACCACTTGGCGGCGTTGGCGAAGCGAACGCAGTCGTTGAAGTACAGCGCGGCGTAGTTGGCCCAGCCGTGGCCGCCGTAGATGCCCTTGTGCGGATTGCGCTCGCGCACTTGGCGCAGCGTTTCCCTTATCTCTTCATCCGAAATCGTCGCGTCGAGGGCCACTTCGTCTCTATCGCGAGCGTTCTGCCAATAGGTGCCGAAGTTCAACGCTTCCAGGCGCTTCAAGTCGCTAGGCGCCGCGCAAAAGCCGAGCCAATAGAGATGCGGACGGGTGTTGCGGCCGTAGTGGTAGTTGTTGAGGTAGGGCGGCGAGGTGACGAGCAAGTCGACGTTGCCGGCCCCGACGTCCCGGTAGCCGTGGAAGAACGACTTCTCGATGACGTGGCCGTCCCGGCGCCGGCGCGTCGCGCGCTGGCGTCGATACCAAGCCGCGTCGTCGGCCATCTGTTCCATCTTGCTGGCCAGCGTTTCAACGACGGGAAAGTCGCCCACTTCCGGGCGTCCCGCGGCGGCCTTGCGGCCCAAACTGGGTTCATAGGAGTAGTTGGAATAGTTCACCATCGTGGCGGCGAATGCCAGGCGAGCGGCATCGGCGGTCAGGCCGGCGTTTGCGCCGATGCAATCCAGCGCCAAGAGCACCTTGCGTTCCACCGCTGGGCTGTAGAAGGGAGCTCGGGTGCGGAAGCCGGGCGGCGGCGTCGTCCGCGGCGGCGTGGCTCGATGCAAAGCGTCGTGGACGTGGATCATCAACGCCCGCGCCGCTTCGCGCAGTTTCGGCGGCGACAAACGGTGCGCCTTCAGCTTGGTTCGCGCGGCGAATGCCGCGTAGGGATTGATCTCGAAACCGATGGCTTCGTGGCCGGCCAAATCGGCCTCCACCAACGTCGTGCCAACGCCCGCGAACGGGTCCAGCACAACGCCCGGCGCAACCATGAACCGCGCCAAGGCGTCCTGCACGAAGTGCTTGGAATAGCCGGCGATCCAAGGCACCCAACGGTGGACCGGCGTGTCGCGGTTGGCCATGAAGGCGGGGTCGCGGAAAGACCCTTGGGCCGCGTCCGCGGCGGTGTTGCCGTTTCCGGAATCCGCCAGCAGGTCAATCTGTACGGAACTCGGCACCGCTACGCTTGGGGTGGCCGGGTCTCGGCTTGCGGGGTGTTCGGCGAGTGGTTCCATGCGGATGGCTCTCGCACCGGGTGCGCCAATCAAGGCGAGGCGGCACTCCCGGCCGGTGCCACGGGCACGTCCCCGATCACATCCGCCCCTTCCGGCACCTCGAACGTGAACAGCCGAGGCGGCAGGGACGGATTCTTGCGGGCGTCGTGGAAAGTGGTGCTGGTGCGCTGGTCGAGGTGGTCCACGATGTCCAGTCCCGCCAAGGCGTTCTGCGCCGAAAAAGCGAGGGTCATGTGGTGGAACACGGACGCCTCGTCATGGGGCGTGAGCACGAACCGCAATTCGCCTTCGTCGGCCTCGTCGGCGCGAACATCGAAGTGGGCGGCCAGATCGTCGGCCGTGCCGGCGAGGAACACCGCCGGCGTGCCGTCGATGGACTCGGCCAAAGGTTGCACGGAAACCTGCTCCAAGTCCGGATCGAACACCCACAGGGATTCACCGTCCGCCAGCACCAGTTGCGGATAGGGCTCGTCCGTTTCCCAGCGCAAACGGTGCGGCCGTTGCCAGTGCAAGGTGCCGGTCGTGGTCTGCAACGGCTCGCCGAACTGGTTCATCACCACCTGCTCGAAGTTCGCCTGGAAGCTGCTCAAGCCGGCCAGCAATTCCGCAAGGCGGGCGCTGTCGGCGGCCATCGCCGGGGCGCCGAAGCCGAGCGCGCACGCCAACGGCGCGGCTTGCCAGCGGCGTGGCCACGTGAACGTCAAAGCGCCTCCTCGGTCTGGGGCGCGCGCCGGGCCAGCACTTCGCGGTTGCCCTGGCTGTCCATCGCAGACACCACGCCCGCCTCCTCCATCGCTTCGATCAGACGGGCGGCGCGGTTGTAGCCGATGCGCAACCGCCGCTGCACGGAGGAGATGGACGCCCGGCGGGATTCCAAAACGAACTCCACGGCCTCGTCGTAAAGCGGCTCTTTGGAATCGCCGCCGCCGCGGCCCTTGCCGTCGTCGCTGAAGTCCACCGTGCCGGGGATGTCCGTATCCACGCCACCCGCCACCACCTCCGCCAGGTAGTCCGGTTGCGCACGCGCCTTCCAGTCCGCGGCCACGGCATGCACCTCTTCGTCCGAGACGAACGCGCCGTGGACGCGCTCCGGCACGCTCGTGCCGGGAGGCAGGAACAACATGTCGCCGTGGCCGAGGAGCTGTTCGGCGCCGCCCTGATCCAAGATTGTGCGGGAGTCGATGCGGCTGGACACCTGGAAGGAGAGGCGGGCCGGAATGTTGGCCTTGATGAGGCCCGTGATCACGTCCACCGACGGACGCTGCGTGGCCAGCACCAAATGGATGCCGGCGGCGCGGGCCTTCTGGGCGATGCGGGCTATGAGCTGCTCCACCTTCTTGCCCACGATCATCATCATGTCCGCGAACTCGTCGATGACCACGACGATGTACGGCAACGACTCGAGTTCCGGCGCCGGCTGTTCGGCGTCCTGGGGCCACAGCGGATCGGCGATGGGCTGGCCTTGCTCGCGCCCGCTCGCCAAGCGCTTGTTGAAGCCGCCGATGTTGCGCACGCCGAGGCTGGCCATCAGCTTGTAGCGCCGTTCCATTTCCGCGACGCACCAGTTGAGCGCTTGCGCGGCGTCCTTCATGTCCGTCACCACGGGCGTCAGCAGATGGGGAATGCCGTCGTACACGGCGAGTTCCAGCATCTTCGGATCCACAAGAATGAGGCGGAGCTCGTCCGGCCCCGCCTTGTAGAGCATGGACAACAGCATGGCGTTGATGCCGACGGACTTGCCCGAGCCGGTGGTGCCGGCCACGAGAAGGTGCGGCATTCTGCCGATGTCCGACATCACCGGGACGCCGGCGATGTCTTTGCCGAGGGCCAGCGTGAGGGGCGAGTCCGCTTTGTCGAATTGCCGCGAAGAGAGAATCTCCTTCAGGCGCACCGTTTCGCGCTTCTCGTTCGGTATCTCGATGCCGACCACGGATTTGCCGGGGATGATCTCCACGATGCGCACGCTCACAACGGCCAGCGAACGCGCCAAGTCCTTGGCGAGGCCGGTGATCTTGCTCACCTTCACGCCCGCCGCCGGCTGCAACTCGAACCGCGTGACCACCGGGCCGGGTTGCACCGAAACCACCTCGGCCAGCACCTTGAAGTCCGCCAGCTTCTCCTCCAACAGGCGCGACACCGCCTCCAGCCACTCGCGGGAGTAGCCGCCGGTCTTCAGGCGGTCGTATTCCTCCAGCAGGTCCAGCGCGGGAAAACCAACATCCTCCGCAGGCTGGGCGGCGGCTTGCGTCGCGGCCTTGGCCGGGCGCGGCTTGGCCACGTCCACCGATAGACCCGCCGGCACTTCCGCGGCTGCTGGCGCAGCGGCTTGGGCGGGTGCGACGCCCACAGTCGGCTCCACGGGCGCCTTTGTTTCGGCCGTCGGCAGCGGGTCGGCGGCCGTCGTGCCGCGGGGCGGGGCAAGCGCCTCCGCGATCGGCGCCTCGGCTTGTGCCGCTCGGCGCGGGGCTTCTGGTGCGGCTCGTCGAACCCTAGGCAAAGAGCCTGCCAGTGCGTGGACGCCGCGCCCGGCAAGAGTCCAGCCATGCCGGGCGAGCCGGGACGTCGCCTTGGCGAAAGCGTGCAGCGCGCGTCCGGTCCACTCCGCCAATTGCAGCCAAGAGTAGCCAATCGCCGCTTGCGTGCCGATCATCAACACCGCCAAGGCGCAAAGCGTGAGGCCGGCGGGATTCAGGAGCGGCAGCCCGAACCGCGCGACGCTGCCGCCGAGCGCCCCGCCGGTGCCGGCCGGCAGCGTGCCGCCGCCGGCGACATGCAGACTCAACAGCACGCAGATGCCGGCCACAGCCGCCGCGAAACCGCCAATTCGCACCGCCACCCAAGACCACGCCTCGGCGCCGGATCGCTCGGCGCGGCGGCCCGGCCGCAGCAGAAGGATGGCTGCCGCGGCGATGCCGGTGGGAAAAAGATACGCGGCCCAGCCGAACGCAAGCAACGCGATGTCCGCCGTGTAGGCGCCGCTTTGCCCAACCCAGTTGGAAACCGCAAGATCCGAGCCGTCGAACGTCCACGCCGGATCCATCGCCGAGTAGGAGACGATGGCGAGCAGCAAGAACACCGCCACCGCCACTGCCGCGACCAAGCCGATCTCCTGCACGGGAACGCCGCCACGGTGACCGCGACGCGATTGGGGAATGCGCGAAGCGCTTGCGCGAAACGTGGGCATGACGGGGAAGTCCATTTCTCCCAGCGGTGGACGCGAGTATAGCCCTCGCCTCGGCGGGCGACAAACGCGGTGCCGGCACGGCGCCCGACCTCCAATCAGCCGCGTGTCCGGCATACCGGTTGATTGGCAACGATCCGGCTACAACGTGCGCGCCAAATCCCTGCCGCTGCTACGGCAGCTTTTCGAGACCTTGGACGCCCGACTCCTCCCGATCTCCTTCAACGACGATGGCGTCATCAGCCCGGAGGAAATGCGAGCGACGCTGAGCCGCCTAGGCCGAGTGCGGACTTTCGAGACGCGCTACAACACATACCGGGCGAGCAGGAATCTGAGGAATCGACCGATCTTGGTCACAGAGCAGCTGTTCTTTGGTGGAGAGGCGTTGAAGTTCGCGGGCGAAGTCGACGTGGACGCGCTTCGTCGCTAGGCCGCTATGCCGAAGCCGTGCGCTGTGTCGTTAGACAAGCCGGTCTCGCGCAATGGCACCTTGCGGTGCCGCCCGCCTGCACTTCGGCGGAGACGGTTGCAAGTGCAGCCGGTCTCGCGTCCACTGCGCCGTTTTCGCAAATCCGCCGGTGGATGCAGGTGTTCAGACCGCTACGTTTCGCTCTTGTCGCGTTCGCGCCCCTCGTCGCCTTTGCGGCTTGGGGGCAAGCCGAGACCGGCGATGATCTGTTCACGCGGTACGAACTGAGCACGGGCTTTCCCGGGTACCAGATCGTCATCACCGGCAATTTCACGGGCGGCGCATACGCTGACATCGTGGTCGCCCGGGTGGACGACGCCGGCAATCGCAAGTTGCACTTGTTCGGTTTCGCGGACGATGGCTGGGCGCCGGTGGCGGACGCCACTTTGCGGCCCGCCGCCGTGCTTGTGGACATTTGGCGGGCTAGCGGGCCAGACCGGCAAGATCGTGTTCTTCTCTACGGATCCGGCCGCGTCACTTGGTTCGATCCGCACGGCGGAGTGGAGCGCCCGTTGCTGGATTTGCCGGCCAGCTACAAGGCCGACGAAGGCGAACTGGCGTATGCGGACATCACGCGGGATGTGAACCAAGACGGCCTCGAGGACGTGGTGATGCCGGACCAAGACGGCTTTTGGGTGGCGCTGCAAAAGCAAGACGGCACGTTCCACGCAGCGGCGAAACTTGGCCCGCCAGAACCGTTTCTGGACGTTTCCTCCGTGTGGGAAAAACATCGCTATCGGGCAACGGGCATCACCTCTTGGACGGTTCCCTGGTACCAGAGCCGCGTTCACTCCTTGGACCACAATCGGGACGGGCGCGCGGATCTGGTTTTTTGGAATGGCGATCACTTCGACGTGTACCACCAAACCCCGGAAGGCGTGTTCGAGCCGGTGCCGGATTCTTTCACCGTGGATGCGGCTTTCGATTCGGACGGCTTGTACTCGCTGCTTTTCGCCTTCCAAGAAGAGTCGCGCTTTTCGTTGATGACGCGCTACAAGAAAAGGCGCGAGCGCACCGTGCTGCATTCTTTCTCGGACGCGAACGCCGAGGCCCGGCCGAGAGGCGTGCGCTGCCGCCTGTCGGCTTGCTACAGCGACTTGAACGGCGACGGCATCGCGGACTTGGTAACGCTCTCGATGTCCGGCCGCAGCGTGTTCAGCCAACGCAGCCGCTACGCGGTGCATTTCGGCAGGGAGGCCGCGAGCCAAGTGCCGGGCCAAGCCCCGGCAGGCATCCGGTTCCCGGCGAAACCAGACGCGGTGATCGCGTCGAAGGGCGTGCAAAACCTGCAACCCCACGATTTGGACGGCGATGGCGTGATGGAGATCATGGCCAGCACCGTCCACTTCCGCATTGGCAAGATCCTGCGGGGGCTGCTGCCGGGGGGCATGGCCTCGCATGTGGATTTCTATCGTTTGGAAGGTGGCGCGTACCCGGAGAGGCCGAACGCCAGACGCACCTTTCGCATGAATCTGCTGAGCGGTTTCCAGCCTCCGGTGCTGGTCGGCGACGTGAACGGCGACGGCCGTTCGGATCTGCTGCTGGGGCGAAAACGAGACAAGCTGAACGTGTTCTTGGGCGTGCCCGGTCCCGCGTTGTTCGCCGCAAGAGCTCAAACCGTCCGCGTGCCGCTGCCGGGGGGCGACGATCTCGCCCGGCTCGTGAATCTCAACAACGACGGCCGGCAGGACGTTCTGCTCCATCATCCCGCCAAAGAGGCCCCGCATCGGCTGATCCTCCTCCTCGCCCGCTGACGCCTCGCCCGGTGCCGCGGTGCTTGCCGGCAACAGGCCGTCGCCTAGGCGCAACGCGGCTGCGCTAAGCTAACGCCCGACCACTAGGCAACCAGCTGGAGCGTTCATGGCCACCTATCGCGCCGCCGAAGCGTTGCCGGGCGACGAGCCCGGCCCGTGGGGCGAACCCGTTTCCATCCGCTACGACCGCCGCGACGTGCTGCTGTACGCTGTCGGCGTCGGCTGCCGCGACCTGCGTTTCGTCTACGAGGGCCACGAGGCTTTCGCGGTGTTTCCCACCTTCGCCATCCGCTGGGGTGGCGCCGGGGCGCCCCTCGATCGCGATCTGGTGCCGAGTTCGCCCGGCCCGCTCAACATCGACGCCGAGCGCCACTTGGAGTTGGTGAAGCCGTTGCCCTTGGAGGGCGCCGTCACCGTGCGCTCGCGCGTCATCGGCATTCATCCGCGCGGCAAGGGCAATGGCTTCGTGGAGTTCGAGAGCGAGGTGCGGGACGAAGCCGGCGACGTTTGCGTTTACATGGTGAACGGCTCGTTCCGTCGCGGCGTGCGCGAACTCGGCGACATCGAGCCGTTTCAAGGCGCCGGCAACACGTTCTCGCAGAAGATCACGGTACCTGAGCGTCAGCCGGATGCGGAAGTCGCCGTGCCCATCGCGGACAATCAAGCCCACATCTACCGGCTGTCCGGGGACTACAATCCCTTGCACATCGATCCGGCCGCGGCCCGTTTCGGCGGCTTCGACGTGCCCATCCTCCACGGACTGTGTACCTTCGGCCACTGCGCGAACGCGCTGCTTGGCGCCCTCGCGCAAGGCGACCCGGCGCGATTCTCGAAGATCAAAGTGCGCTTTTCCGCGCCGGTCTTCCTCGGCGACGAATTGCGCGTCCGCGCTTGGCGGGAAAGCGATAGACGAGCGTTGTTCGAAGCCCGCGTGGGCGATCGCGTGGTGGTGTCGAACGCCTTTTTCGAGTGGGCCGCGTAGTTTCTTCGTAGCGACCGCCGGGCATCGTCGTGGCAACAGCAGAGGTGGAGAACGCCTGTCCGAATTGCGGAGAAGCCCGCCGCGGGCGGTTTTGCTGGCGCTGCGGCCAGAACGACCGCAACTACTCCCGTTCGCTGTGGCGCGTCGTCGGCGATGTCCTGAAAGAGGCGTTCGAGGTCGATGGGCGCATAGTGAGGACCTTGCGTTCGTTGTTCCTGCGTCCCGGGGAGCTTGCGGCCGAGTTTTCCGTCAACCGGCGGGCCAGCTACGTCTCGCCCATTCGCACCTATCTTTTCGCCAGCATCGTGTTTTTTCTGGTGTTGACCGTGAGGACGGATCTTGGCGAGAGACCGGCCAAGGTCAAGGCCCACGAGCAGGATGTTCCGACAGAACTGGCGGACGAACGAGCCGAGCGGCGCGAGGCCTGCGCGGAAGACGCCGAGCGTTTCAAGCTCGCGCTGCCGGCGCACCAGAGACGCAAGGTGGACGAAATCGTGAGCCGAGGGCCGCCCATCTCTATTCCAAGGACATTCCTTTGCGATTTGGTGATGCAGCCGCTCCTGATCGAAATGAAACGAACGCAAGCCGACGGTGGAGGCTCCATTCGCATGGCGGTAGCCACGTCACTTGCCGGCGGAATGGTGGAAGTGCTCCACGATCCGAGAGACGCGGTCAACCAGTTGATTGACAACCTGCCCTTGGCGATGTTCGTGACGCTGCCCGGCTTCGCGCTGCTGCTGAAGTTCTTTTTTTGGGGCAGCCGCCGCTTCTACGCCGAACATCTGGTTTTCTCCGTTTATTTGCACGCGTTCGCCTACCTCGCCTACACGGTCGTATTGCTGCTGCCAGAATCCTCCCCAAACGCCGGCTGGATGGCCAGGACGCTGGTGGAGGTGACGGACTGGATCGGCTTGGGAATCATCTTCTGGAACGTCGGGTACAGCTATTTCGCGCTGCGGCGCTACTACCGCAACGGCCGCTTCAAGACGTTCTGCAAGTGGCTTGCCCTCGGCTTCTGCTACGGGTTGCTGCTGGTGCCGGGCCTCATGTTGTCCGTGGGGTTCACGCTCTACCAGCTCTAACCCCTTAGAGCTTCAACCTTGGCAAATGATGGTCATCGCTACGCCTTATCTCGTATTTCTCGGCGACGCGCGCGACGCGCTGGCCGCGAAGACCGGCCAAGGCATCGTGGATTGGCGTGGCCAGCGGGTGGTTGGACAACAACGGCTCGCCGGCTGCGCGGCTGATCTCGGCGTGCCGGATCTGTCGGCGAGCGCGGCGCAGCGTTTGGGCGCCCGCACGCTGGTCATCGGCGTCGCCAACCGCGGCGGCGTGGTGCCGACCAGCTGGCAAGCGCCGCTTGTGCAGGCGCTCGAAGCGGGGCTGGACATCGCCAGCGGCCTGCACACCCGCCTCGCCGATGTCCCGCAAGTGGCCGCGGCGGCCGAGCGGTGCGGGCGGCGGTTGTTCGATGTGCGCCATCCGCCCGACACATTGCCAATCGCCACGGGCCGCAAGCGCGCCGGCCAACGGCTGCTCACGGTGGGCACGGACTGCTCGGTGGGCAAGAAATACGCCGCGCTGGCCATAGAGCGGGAGCTCCAGCAACGTGGCGTGGCCGCCGACTACCGCGCTACCGGGCAGACGGGCATTCTTATCGCCGGTGCCGGCATCGCTATCGACGGCGTGGTTGCGGACTTCGCCGCCGGTGCCGCGGAAGCCCTCTCGCCGGACAACGACGCCGCGCACTGGGACGTCGTGGAAGGCCAAGGGTCGCTGTTCCACCCCTCGTTCGCCGGCGTGAGTTTGGCGCTTCTGCACGGCTCGCAGCCGGACGCGGTGGTGGTTTGCCACGAGCCCACCCGCACCACGATGCGCGGCGTGGACGCCCCGGTTCCGGCCATCCGCGCTGTTGTGGAGCAAACCCTGGCCCTCGGCCGGTTGACGAATCCGCGCATCCGCTGCGTGGGCGTGGCGCTCAACACCGCGGCGCTGACGGATTCCGCGGCGCGCGAGGCCGTTGTCGAAACCGGCCGCGGTCTCGCGTTGCCGTGTTGCGACCCGATGCGCGATGGCGTCGGTGTTCTGGTCGACGAGATGCTCGCGTGACCGCCGCGGCAACCGTCGCCGCGCATGCCGAAAGCTGGCCCATAGCCCGCCCTTTCCGCATCGCGCGCGGCGCGAAAACCGTCGCTGACGTGGTGGTCGCCACCGTGCGCGGCGGTGGATTCGCGGGCCGCGGCGAATGTGTGGCGTATCGGCGTTACGGCGAGTGCGCCGAGGGCGTCGCCGAAGCCATTCGCGGCTATCGCGGCCCGCTGGATCGGGCCGCGTTGCGCGACGCTCTGCCGCCCGGCGCGGCGCGCAACGCGCTGGACTGCGCGCTGTGGGACCTGGAGGCGAAGCGCGCCAGCAAGCCGGCGTGGCAGCTCGCCGGCGTGCCGCGGCCAACCGGCGTCGCCACGGCCTACACCATCGGCTTGGACACCCCCGGCGCGATGGGCGAGCGGGCGGCTGCGGAGAGCCATCGCCCGCTCTTGAAGCTGAAACTCGGCGGCGCGGAAATCGACGGCGACTTGGAGCGTCTTCGCGCCGTGCGCCGCAACGCGCCGGGCGCGCGCCTCATCGTGGACGCCAACGAAGGCTGGGAAATGGCGGCCTTGGAGCGTTTCGTTCCGGTGGCCGTGGACGCCAACGTGCGTCTAATCGAGCAGCCGTTGCCGGAGGCGGCGGACGCGGCGCTGGCGGACGCGCGCTTGCCGATTCCCATTGCCGCGGACGAGAGCGCCCGCGGCGACGTGAACATGGCGGAAATCGCCACCCGCTACCAAGTGGTCAACATCAAGCTGGACAAGACCGGCGGGCTCACGCAAGCCCTGGCGTTGGCCCGCGAGGCCCGCGCGCTGGGGCTTGGCGTCATGGTCGGCTGCATGGTCTGCACGTCGCTGGCAGTGGCCCCGGCGCTGCTGCTCGCCCACTTCGCGGAAGTGGTGGATCTGGACGGCCCGCTCCTTCTGGCGCGAGACAGAACCCCGCGCCTGCCTTACGAAAACCAGTGCGTTTCCTTCGATAGCGCCGTGTGGGGCTGAATCGCTCGGCGGGCGCGTTCCGAATGGCTAGGCCGTGCCGCGCGGTCGCACGCAACGGTGCGAAACAACCCCCCAATTGACGCTCCGCGAGCACGCCCGTCAAGTAAAATGCGCCGCCCGCGCCCCCGGACTGCAAGGAGCCGTTTCTTGTACTCGATCTTGTTCCGCCTTCGCGCGCTTGCTTGGCCTTGCGGTCAAGCCGGTGGCGCGCCCGTTTGGGCGGTTTGTGGTGGCGCTTGCCCGCGCCGACGGCGTTCGCGCCAGTCGTCGCCGCCGCCTTCCCCGCGCCCATGACTTCCACCGCCGCAACCGAACGCGCCATTTGGCGCGATGGCGAGTTCGTGCCCTGGCACCAGGCCACGGTGCATGTGCTCGCACAGAGCCTGCAACGGGGATCGCTCGCGTTCGACTATCTCAGCGTGTACGAAACCCGGCGCGGCGTCGCGTTGTTTCGGCTGCGGGATCACATGGAACGGCTGCGCCGCACCTGCGAAATCGTCGGGCTGCCGCTGGGATTTTCCGTACCCGAACTGGAAGAGGCGTGCGTCGCCACCGTGCGCCGCAATCCGGGCGCGAAATCCGTGAAGATCAGCGCCCTCATTCCGTCCCTTGAAGCGGACGTGGTGCCTCGGGACGCCCGCGTGTCAGTGTTCGTCGCCGCCTACAACGCCGACGTGGATTTGGCGCCGGGCGCCGGCGCGCCACTGCGGCGCCGGGAACTCTCCATCAAGATCGAGCGCGAGAAAGCGGCCCGGCGCGACGACATCGTGCCCGCCCACGCCAAGGTGGCGGCCAACTACACCGCCGCCATGGTCGCCAAGTGGCGCGCCCGCCGCGAGGGCTACGACGACATCGTGCTGCTGGACCAGCACGGCTGCGTCACCGAAGGCCCCACCGCCAACCTTTTCATCGTCCACGGCGACCGTGTGGCGACGCCGCCGGCGTGCAAGGTGCTGCTCGGCATCACCCGGGACAGCGTGCGCGCGCTGGCCGCCAAGGCCGGCGTGGTGTGCGAAGAGCGCGATTTCGGCGCGGACGAGCTGCTCCGCGCCGACGAGGTGTTTCTCACCGGCACCACCGTCGGCGTTTGGCCTGTGCTGCGGGTGGACGGCAATGCCGTCGGCGACGGCGCGGTTGGCCGCGTTACCGCCCTGCTGCGGCAGAGGTACCGCGCCGCGGTGCGCGGCGAAGACGCGGACTTCGCGCACTGGCTTCGCTACCTGTAGCCACTCGTCCGCCCGGCGTCGCCGGGTGACGCTGCACTTCGGCACTTCGGTTATCGGCTTGGCGGCCGGTGTAAGACCATGTTGCGATGGGGAATGCCGGCGTCCTCGAAGGGCTCACCCACGGCCTTGAAGCCGCACCGTTCGTAGAACGGCACGGCATCCGCTTGCGCGTGCAGAAACACCGCGCGATCGTCCTCGGCCGCCGCGGCCACGGCGTGGGCGAGCAATTGGGCGCCCACCCCGTGGCGGCGCCAAGCGGGTAGGACGGCCATGCGCCCGATCTGGCCGCTCGCCAACAGCCGAGCGGTGCCGATGGGCCGCCCTTGCTCGTCCTCGGCGAGGAAGTGCCGGCAATCGGCGTCCTCGCCGTCCAGTTCTTCTTCCCGACCGATGCCCTGCTCGCGCACGAACACCGCCATGCGCACGGACGACAACGCTTCCGCGGCGTCCGCCCAGCCCACTTCGCGCACCGTCGCGCCGGTCTCGGCGAGCGCGGAGCGGGCGAGGGCCTCGGCGATTCCGGTGTACGCGCTGGGGCGAAGCGCCGCCAAGGAGCGCCTCGCCTCCTCGGGAAGATCCAAGGCGGCGAGCAGCTCCCGGTACACGCGCTCGTCCATGCGCCGCCCGCGCGTTAGCTGTTTCAGCCGCTCGTAGGGCTTGGCGGCGCCGCTCGCTCGCAACACCGTCTGCACCGGCTCGGCCAGCACTTCCCAAGCGGCGTCCAGATCTTCGGCCAGCCGCGCCGGCGCGAGCTCCAGCTTGGCGAGGCCGCGGCGGGCGCTGGTCCAAGCGATGAGGCAGTGGCCGAACGCCGTGCCGACGTTGCGCAACGCGGTGGAATCCGACAGATCCCGTTGCCAGCGCGACACCGCGAGCTTGTCCGCCAGATGCGCGAGCAGCGCGTTGGCGACGCCGATGTTGCCCTCCGAGTTCTCGAAGTCGATGGGATTCACCTTGTGCGGCATCGTGGAACTGCCCGTCTCGCCCGGGGCGGCGCGCTGGCGGAAGTAGCCGATAGCGATGTAGCCCCAAAGGTCGCGGTCGAAGTCCAGCACCACCTGATTGAAGCGGGTGAGCCAGTGGCACACCTCGGCCAGCCCGTCGTGGGGTTCGATCTGCGTGGTGTGGGCGTTGAAGCGCAGGCCCAGACTCTCCACGAACGCGCGGCAGTGGCGCGGCCAGTCCACTTGCGGGTAGGCGACCGTGTGGGCGTTGTAGTTGCCCACCGCGCCGTTCATCTTGCCGAGCAGGTCGGCACCGGCGAAACCGGCCCGCTGGCGCTCCAGGCGCGCGACGAAATTGGCGAGCTCCTTGCCGACGGTGGTGGGCGAGGCGGCTTGGCCGTGTGTGCGCGCCAGCATGGGCACATGCGCCAAGGGAAGGGCCAGGCGGCGAAGGTCCGCGATCAAGCCGCGCATCGCCGGCAGCAGCACATTCGTGCGCGCGTCGGCGATCATCAGCCCGTAGGCGAGGTTGTTCACGTCCTCGGAGGTGCAGCCGAAATGGACGAACTCGACATGCCGGCCGAGGCCCTCCAGCTTGCCGACAGCCGACTTCACGAAATACTCGACGGCCTTCACGTCGTGATTGGTCTCGGCCTCCAGAGCGCGGATGGCTTCGGCGTCGGCGACGCTGAAGTCGCGCCAAATGGCCCGCGCGCGCTCCGCCACCGGCGCCGCGACCGGCGGCAACTCGGCCACATCCGGCAGGCTCGCCAGATGCAGAAACCACTCCACTTCCACCCGCACGCGGTAGCGCATCAGCCCGAACTCGCTGACGATGGGTGCCAAGGCGGCGGCGCGACGCCGGTAGCGTCCGTCCAGCGGCGAGATTGCCGTTAGGGGATTGAGGTGCGCGTCTGTCATGGTTCGTTCCAAGCGGCCGTGATGCGCCCGCCGCCCAAGCACTCTTCGCCATCGTAGAACGCCACATGCTGGCCGGGCGTCACCGCCCGTTGCGGCTCGTCGAAGGTTACGCGCAAGCCGTCTTGCTGGCGTGAGACGGTGCAGGGCTGATCAGGTTGCCGATACCGCGTCTTGGCCGCGCAACGTCCCTCGCGGGCCGGCGAAATCCAGTTCACGTCCGTGGCGAGGAGCGTGTTGGACAAAAGCCGCGCTTCGTCCTGCGTGACCACCAGCGTGTTCGTGCGGGTGTCTTTGGCGGCGACGTACCACGGCTTCTCGGCCCGGCCACGCCGGCCGCCGACGCCGATGCCCTGGCGCTGGCCCAAGGTGTAGAAGGCAAGGCCTTGATGCTGGCCGAGGGCCTCGCCAGCCGGGTCTGTGACGGGCCCCGGCTGGCGCGGCACGTAGCGTCCCAGAAAATCCGCGAAACGGCGCTCGCCGATGAAGCAGATGCCGGTGCTGTCCTTCTTGGCGTGGTTCTTGAACCCGGCCGCTTTGGCCCGGGCGCGCACGGCGGGTTTGGTCAGGTGCCCCACCGGGAACAGGCAGTTCTCCAAGCGCGCGCGCGGCACGGCCTGCAGGAAGTAGCTTTGGTCTTTGGCGACGTCCGCGCCCTTGCGGAGCCGGAAGGGTTCGCCCGGCGGCGAGCGGCGGGCGTAGTGGCCGGTGGCGATGGTGTCGAAGCCGAGGGTTTGGGCGTAGTCCGCGAACAACTTGAACTTGATGTGGCGGTTGCACAGCACGTCCGGATTCGGCGTGCGGCCGGCGCGGTAGTCGGCGAGGAAGGCTTCGAACACGTCGTCCCAGTATTCGGCGGCGAAGTTGGCGGTGTGCAAGGCGATGCCGAGCTCGTCGCACACCGCCGCGGCGTCCGCGTGATCGACCTCGGCGGTGCAGTATTCGGTGCCGTCGTCCTCGTCCCAGTTCTTCATGAAGAGACCGGCCACCTCGAAGCCGTCTTCCAAAAGCGCGAGGGCGCCAACCGCCGAATCCACACCGCCGGACATCCCCACCATCACCGACACGGCCATCGCCGACTTAACCGCGCGCTAGGGCGCGTCCTTCCAAGCCTGCAAACTCGCCGCACCAAGCGGCAGGCGAAGTTTCTGGCCAACGCGTACCGTGTGTAGTGAGAACAGGCGGATACCGGTGGCAACGGCCATTTGCACGCTTGACGATGTCGATCCAATACCGGCATTTGCTGCATTGGCGGTCTTCGTGCGAGTTTGCCGGCGCGAGTTCCCCGTCATTCATGGCGGATTGCTCCCAAAGGCAAAACATTATAGCGGGGGGTTGGTGTTGCACTGTGCCGCTGCGCCACGCCGCTTGGCCCTCGCCGGTGCGCTATTCGCACCGTGCTATTCTGCCGTCGATGGCCGAGTTGACCCACCTGAACGAGCGTGGCGAGGCGTCCATGGTGGATGTGTCGGGCAAGGTGCCGAGCGAACGCCATGCGCGGGCGCGGGCGGTTGTGCGGATGGCGCCGGCCACATTGCGGGCCATTGTTGAGGACGGCACGGTGGCCAAGGGCGATGTGCTGGCCGTGGCCCGCATCGCCGGCATCCAAGCCGCCAAGCGCACGAGTGATCTCATTCCCCTTTGCCATCCGCTGCCGCTCGCCCAAGTGACCGTGGACTTCCAAGCCGACGCGGATGCGCTCGCCATCCACACCCACTGCAAGGTGACCGGCCGCACCGGCGTGGAAATGGAAGCGTTGACCGCGGCCAGCGTGGCCGCGCTCACCGTGTACGACATGTGCAAGGCGCTGGACCGCGGCATGACCATCGAGAACGTGGCGCTACTGCACAAGTCCGGCGGGCGATCCGGGGTTTGGCGCCGCCCGGACGCCGCCGAGGAACGAGCGCGGCCGGCCGCTGCGGCGGCGGGCAACCACGACGCGCCCACGCCGGCGCCGTAAACGCCGTGGACGGCATCAGGGCCGCCGGCGCGAACGCGGCAACCGCGAGCGCCTGCGCTGTGAAAGTGACGGTGCGCTTCTTCGCCTCCCTGCGCGAGGAAACAGGACGGGAATCGTTGGACTTGGAGCTGGAAGACGCCACCATCGAAGGCGTTCGTGCCAGCTTGGCGGCGGTGTTCGGCAAGGACGAGCACGCGGCGTTGAACGCCCCCGGCGTGCGGGTGGCGGTGAATCAGGCGTTGGCGCAGGGCGCGGTGGTTCTGCAACCCGGCGACGAAGTGGCGTTTCTGCCGCCGGTGACCGGGGGTTGAAGACGATGCGGGTTGCCGTTCGCATCCAAACCGAAGACTTCGACATGGCGGGCGAATGGGGCGCCTGCCGCGACCGCTGCGCCGGCGGTGCCGGCGCGCTGGTGGCGTTTGGCGGTTTGGTGCGGGATCTCGCCCCCGCCGCCGCCGCAGGCGCGGGCGCCGAGGTGCGCGGCTTGCGCATCGAGCACTACCCGGGCATGACCGAGGCGAGCATCGAACGGATCGTTGAAGAAGCGGGCGCGCGGTGGGCGCTGCTCGACGTCACCGTCATCCATCGCGTTGGCGAACTTGCGCCGGCGGATCAGATCGTGCTCGTGCTGGTGGCGTCCGCCCATCGCCCGGACGCCTTCGCGGCCTGCGAGTTTCTGATGGACTATCTGAAAACGGACGCCGTGCTGTGGAAGAAGGAGCTGCGCGCCGGTGGCGACGCCTGGCTCTTGGCGACGCGAAGCGACCATGATCGTCGATCGGCGTGGCGACACGGCTGAACGTTCGTCGCCGGGGGCGGATTACACCGCGACGGAACTCGCGGCCCTCGCCGCCGATGCGGATTCCGATCGCGTTGAGCGCAACGCCAGCTTTGACGGCGAAACCGTCCGCCAAGCCATCTGCGCGTTCGCCAACGACTTGCCGAGCCATCAGCGACCCGGCGTGGTTTTCGTCGGCGTGGACGACGACGGCGCCCCCACGGGGTTGGAAATAAACGACGCCCTATTGCTCCGGCTCGCGGACTGCAAAACCGACGGCAATATCCTGCCCCTGCCCACCATGACCGTGGCCAAGCACACTTTGCGTGGGCAAGAGGTGGCCGTCATCACCGTCGCGCCGGCCGAATCGCCGCCCGTGCGGTGCCGCGGGCGCATTTGGATCCGCGTTGGCCCGCGCCGCGCCATCGCCAGCGCCCAAGACGAACGCATCCTCAACGAAAAACGCCGGCACCGGGACGTGCCCTTCGATGCCCACCCGATCCGCGCCGCAACCGTTGATGATCTCGATACCAGACGTTTCGAGTTCCTCTACCTGCCGGAGGCGTTCAGTCCCGATGTGCTGGCGAAAAACGACCGCACGCTGGAGGAGCGGCTGGCCGCCACCAAGATGATCGCGAGCGCGGACGATCCCACGCCCACCGTTCTCGGCCTTCTCGTGCTTGCCCGCAAACCCACGGATTTTCTGCCCGGCGCCTATGTGCAATTCCTGCGTGTCGCCGGGGAAGAACGCGGGGATCCCATCGTCGACAGCGAGCGCATCGAGGGCCCCCTCGACCAACTCATGGCGGACTTGGACGCCATCTTGCGGGCCCACGTTCGCACTTCCGTCCATGTGGGCGCGGCACGAACGGAAGAGCGCCGGGCCACCTATCCGCTGGCGGCCTTGCGGGAACTGGCACGCAACGCCGTGGCGCATCGCAGCTACGAAAGCGGCAACAGCCCGATCCAGGTGTACTGGTTCGACGAACACGTGGAGATCATCAACCCCGGCGGTTGCTACGGCGACATCACGCCGGAAAACTTCGGCGAGCCAGGCCTCGTCGCCTACCGCAATCCGAACTTGGCGGATGCGATGCGCGTGCTCGGTTTGGTGCAACGCTATGGCGTAGGGATACCGTTGGCGCGGCGGCAACTGCGGGCCAACAACCAGCCGCCGCCGCAATACCGGGTGGACGAGCGTTGGGTGCGCTGCGCGGTTCGCGCCCGGGCGGATTGGCCGGGCAACGTTGCCGGTGGCGGGTGGCGGATGGGTAGCGGGGCGTGCGACGTTTTAGTGCGCGAGCCGTCAGGCAGCCATTGCCGACAGCGCCAGTGGCAAAGCCGAGCGTTTCCAAATGTTCTTTTCAAAGACAGCATGCCGGTGCGGCCGAAGCCAGCACCAATGATCTAAAAGGGCGAGGTGCTATCTCCTGTTGGTGTGTTGCGTGATCCCTCCCGCTTGAGAAAACACCCGTGACGCCGAAGATGACGCAAAGATTTCCCCTCTTCACCCGACAGCTACCGTACCTCGCTCGGCATCGTCAGGAAGGCCACGGAGCGCATCTTCCCGGCGGTCTCGAAAGATCAGATTGATCGCATCCGCCAAGCTCCTACGGGCATCCTCTTTCGAACGACCTTGGCCGTTTGCTCCAGGGACTTCCGGACAGTACGCAACGTACCAGTCGCCATCCCGCTCCAATATCGCTGTGAAAACATTCCTCATCGTTGGCCTCTCTCCGTGGTTGCTGGTGGCCGGGACAGTTACGTCGCCACCATATGTGATCCGCCGGGCCAGTGTGCGACGCAACGGTCCTACCGCCTGTGCGACAGTGTACTTCCGGCAATGTGGGCGCCCTGTGCTGTACCGCTAGCTACGTTCGTACAGATATTGGCGATCGGTCCACACCGGGCGGGTAAGGTCAGGCTTGACTCCATGCTACGTTCGCCGGCGCGGTGACGCCTTGACGGAGGAGGACAACCACATGCCAGCGCCCCGGCCACGGCGGTCTATGGGGCCGCTTCTTTCGACATCGTCGCGAACGCCGCCGCGCAGGACGCGCAGGCCGCGCTGGACGCGCTGTATCCCTGCTCGGACGGTATGCCGATGGCCGACAACATGTGGCAGTCGCGGGCCATGATGAACGCCGCCAGCGATCTCGAGATGACGCGCCGGGAACCGCTCGTGGCGTTGGACGTTCTGATGTATCCGCAAGAGGAGAATCCGCGGAACCGCATCGCGCCGGACGTGCTGGTGGCGTTCGGCGTGGGGACGGACAGCCGCTTGGCCTATCCGACATGGATGGAGGGCAAGCCGCCGGACTGGGTGCTGGAGGTGGCATCGCCGGCCACGCCGCCGAGCGACCTGCGCCACAAGCGGCGCACCTACGCGGAGATGGGGGTGCCCGAGTGCTGGTTGTTCGACCCGATGGGAGGCCTGTTCCCGCCGGGTCAGCCGCGGCTGCAGGGGCTGAAGCTGGTCGCGGGGGAGTACATTGCGCTGGAAGAGCGGTTCTTGGAGCGCGGGCCGCGGGTGGTGCGCAGCGCCGTGCTGGATTTGGACTTGCGCGCGGAAGGCGCGCTGATCCGCTTTCGCGACCCGGCGACCGGGAAGGACGTGCCGCGCCGTCTAGGGGTCGAGGCGGTCCTCCGGCGGCTGGAGGCGGAGCGGAAAGCGGCGGAGCGCGGCATTGCCGAGGCGCGGGTCAAGCGGAAGGCGGCGGAACGCAGGTTCGCCGAGGCGCGTGCCCGGCGGGAAGCGGCCGAACGCGGTGCTGCCGAGGCGCGCGGCGTGGAGTTGGAGGCCGCCTTCCAGCGCGCCCTTCAGTCGCGCACTCCATCGAGCGAGGACCCGCCTTGAGGTTGCTCCCGCGGCTCTCGCTTCAGCGTTGGAGCGCCATGCTCCACGATGCGCCTGCCAGCGGGATGAACGACGCGGCGATGCCAAGAGCGCGACGCCAACGGCGGCGAGCGCAATGGCTGGGGAGTGGCCGGGCGATGGCTAGCAAGTGTCCGGGATCGCTCAGGCAGCAACGTCGCGCACGCCCGGAGGGTTCCCGCGTGTGCGCCGGCAGCGCGTGCAAGAGGCCGTTGACTAGAGGCACTTGTAGAACGCCCGCCCAAGCCCGCCGCCCCGCCGGTCTCCCACGATGGCGGCTTGCATCTGGTTCATCACATACGAGAAGCACACGCGGGCGCTTTGGTCCACCACGATGGTGGAGCCGCCGGCGCCGCCCCAGAACATGGCGTCCTCGTTTGGCGACATGGGCATCATCGCGTTGGGGAAGGCGTAACCCAAGCCGAAGCGAATGGGCATGCCGAGCACGGCGTCCGGGCCGTTGGTTTGCTCTTCGCGCATTGCCCGCGCGCCTTCGGCGGTCAACAGCTCCACGCCGAACGCCTTGCCGTCGTTGGCGAGCGGTGTTTGCGCGCGCACCACGGCGCGGGCGTTGCCGTGGCCGCCGGCGGCGGGAATCTCGGCGCGCCGCCACGCTGCTGTGTTCACCGCGTCGGTGCCCGCTTGGGCGCTGGCGAACACGCGCGCCGGGATGGAATCGGGGTCGGCTTGCGCGAATGGCGCGTTCGTTTGCGGTTCGGGTGGCAGCATCTCGGCCACGCGGGGGAACACGTCCTCCGCCATGCCGATGTGGAAATCCGCGCCGAGCGGTTCGGCCACCTTTTCCCGGAAGAACGCGCCGATGCTGCGCCCGTCGATGCGCCGCACCAGTTCGCCGATGAGATAGCCCTGCGTCAGGGCGTGGTAGCCGCTGCGGCTGCCGGGCGTCCACCACGGCGCTTGGGCGGCCAAGTTGCGCACGCAGGCTTCCCAATCGTAGAGCGCCGTGGCGCTCGGCAGTTTCGGATCAAAGCCGGGCACGCCGGCCGAGTGGCTGAAGAAGTGGCGCACCTCGGTATCCTGCTTGCCGTTTTCCGCGTACTCCGGCCAGTAGCGCGAGACCTTCGCGTGGAAATCCAGAAGGCCGCGGTCCGCCAGCAGGAAGGCGCACAAGAACGTCATCGTCTTGGTGGTGGAATAGACGTTGACGATGGTGTCTTCGCGCCAAGGGATGGTGCGGGCGCCGTCCGCGTGACCGGCCCAGAGATCGACGACGAACTCGCCTTCCACCGTGGCGGCGAAACTCGCGCCGACATCGCCTTGCTCCGCGAAGTTGCGTGCGAAGACGTCGCGCACCGCGGCGAAGCGCGGATCGCAAAATCCGTGTGTGTCCATTTGCTGCGTGAATCCCCCCGAAGCGGCACCCCAAATGCCGTGCCGCGAATGCGGCGCGGAAGCGGCGGTTTGAATGCGCCATACTATCGCCTCCATCCAATGGAGACGGTAATGTCTCAGACTCCGCTGCCCGAGGGCGACGCCCGCGCCCTCGGTTTCGATCCCGATCGGCTCGCCCGCATCGCGCCGGCCATGGAGGCCTTCGTGGCAAACGGGCGCGTGCCAAACTTGGTCACGCTGGTCGCCCGGCGCGGCCAAATCGTCCACCAGCACGCCTGCGGCGTCTTGGATCTGGACGAAGACGCGCCGGCCGGCATGGACACGTTGTTCCGCATGTGGTCGAACACCAAGCCCGTGGCCGGCGTGGCAACGCTCATCCTCTACGAGCGCGGCGCGCTTACGCCGGACGACCCGGTGGCGAAGTTCCTGCCGGAATACGCGGACATGCGCGTACACAACCCAATGGAGATGGCACCTGTGGCGGCGAAGCGCCCCATCACCATCCGCGACTGCTTGACCAACACCACGGGCCTGGCAGATCCGGGCAACGCGCCGATGTCCTATCGCCAGCAATACCGCGAGACCCTTGAGACACTCGGCTGGTTGCGCCCCAAAGAAGAATGGGAAGAGGCGCGGCCGCACAACCGCGAGCGCGTGCGGGCGCTTGCCCAACTGCCGCTCGCCGCGCAGCCGGGCGAACATTTCGGCTACCACGTAGGCTACCCGGTACTCTCCGCGGTGCTCGAAGAGGCGAGTGGCCAGCGCTTGGACGCCTTCTTCCACGACAACATCTTCGCGCCGCTCGGCATGAAGGACACCGGCTTCTACCTACAAGAAGGCCAACTGCCCCGCTTCGGCGCCAGCTACCTGCCGCGCGAAGTGGATGGCGAGATGCGCCTGGTGGCCATGGACAAGGCCGCGACCAGCGAGAAGACCGTTGGCCCGCAGCGCGTGTTCTCGGCCGGTGGCGATGCCGGTGGCCTGCTTTGCACCGCCGGCGACTACGCCCGCTTCGGCCAGATGCTGCTGAACGGCGGCGAGTTGGATGGCGCGCGCATAATCGGGCGCAAGACCGTGGAGATGATGATCGGCAACCACACCGGCGACATGGCGATGCCGAAGCTCGGCCGCGGCTTCCACTGGGGCTTGGGCGTCGCCACCTACCACGGTCGCGGGCAGCCGCCGCTCATCCGAAGCGTTGGCACCTACGGTTGGAGCGGTGCCGCCGGCACCACCTACTTCGCGGATCCGGCGGAGGAGCTCTTGGGTGTGTGCTTGACGCAGGTGATGGGTGCCGGACTCATCCCGAACAACACCTACCAAGCGGATTTCGAACGGCTCGTCTACCAAGCGCTGGTGTGAGGGTGTGCGACATTTCCGTCGAGTAGCAATCGCACGGCACTCTCCAGACTCCCCACCGTGAGCGCAGCGGTTTTGGTGCGGCGCGTTCATCATGGAGCGTGGCGCTTCCACGCCCTGAACCGAGCCGCGGGAGAACCTCAGGGCGCGTCGTCGCTCGAATGGCCGCGCAAGAGCTTCAAGGCGGCCTCCAACTCCGCGACGCGCGCCTGCGCAGCCCTGTGCTTGGCGGCCTCCTCTCTCGCGTGCGCCGCTTCCCGATCGGCCCGCGCCTCCGCCGCGCTGTGTTGCGCCGCTTCCGCCCTCCCATGCGCCGCCTCCCGCTCCGCACGCGCTTCGGCAACCTTGCGCTGTGCCGCGTGCCGCTTGGCGCGCTTCGCCTGCCTCTTGGCGTGCTTCGCCTGCCGCTTGGCGGCCGCCTCGGATTCGCGATGGTGCCGCACGTCCTCCCCGGTCGCCAGGTCGCGGAAGCGGATGAACTCGCCTTCCGCGCGCAAGTCCAAACCCAGCACCGGGCTGCGGATCAGCCGCAGCCCGTCTTCCACGCGCTCTTCCAGCGGCTCGTACTTGCCGTCCACCAGCGCGAGGCCCCGCAGCCGCGGCCGCCCGCGGGGGTACAGGTCGCCCGTCGGGTCGAACAGCCAGTACTCCGGCACCCCCATCGCCGCGTAGGCGCGCCGCTTCTCGCGCAGGTCGTTCCGCGCCGAGCTCGGCGACGCCACCTCCAGCACCCGGTCCGGCGGCTTGCCCTCCAGCCACGTCAGATAGGTCGAGCGGCTGCGCGTCCCGATGCCGAACGCCACCAGCACGTCCGGCGCGATGCGGTTGTCCGGATTCCCCTCCTCCGGGTACACCAGGATGTCCGCCGCCACCAGCGCGTCCGGGCGGGCCACCTGGTCGAGATCGCTGACGGCTTTCACGATGGCCCGCGACTGGTGCATGTTGTCGGACATCGGCCTACCGTCCGCGCACGGGTACAGCGCGTCCAGCGCGCCGGCGTTGGCGGCGATGTCCAGGGAGGCGACCGCGGAAGCCGCCGCGGCCTGTGCGGCTGGCGGCGCTGGCATGTGGCTGTTCTCCGTGATGGCGTTCCGGCGCGGCCCGCCGCCGCGCCAGTGGGGAAAGTAGCATAGTCCCTGCCGACTCCGTCCCGTGTGAACCGGCCCGGCGTGGGCCTGCTTGACACCGGGGAATCGCGGAGTGTCACCGCTGGATATGCGCTTGTCTGTAGGAAATTGACTCGATTTTCGTGCGAATTTCCTGTGATTTTCGGCTTGGGCTGCGGCCCGGCGCAGGGGAACAGGGCCGGTGGGCTGGGCCACGGAAACATCGCATGCGCCGGTGTGAGGCGACTTTGCCCGTCCCGCGCTATGATCAGCGCGTCCAACGATCAGCGCCGACATGGTGCGTGAACACAGTTTCGCGCCGCGACCATGTGCTAGGGGTTGGGCAAACACGGGGAAGGCGATTGCGCCACAAGGGAGGAACGACACATGGCACATGATCTGGTTATTCGCGGCGGCGAAGTGGTGGACGGCACGGGTGCCGCATCTTTCGTAGGCGACGTGGCGGTGGACGGCGACGTCATCGCCGAAGTCGGCGAGACGACCGGGCCGGGCCGCCGGGAAATCGACGCCGAGGGGCACTTGGTGACGCCCGGCTTCGTCGACCTGCACACGCACTTCGATGCCCAGGCGGGCTGGGACCCGCTGCTCACGCCGGTTTCGTGGCATGGCGTGACGACGGCGCTCTTCGGCAACTGCGGCGTCACCTTCGCGCCGTGCAAACCGGCGGATCGGGAGTTCCTCGCCGGCATGATGGAGACGGTGGAGGACATCCCGAAGAACGCCATCCTCACCGGCTTGCCGTGGGATTGGGAATCCTACGGCGAATACCTGGATTCAATCGAGAAGCTGAATCCCGCCATCAACATCACCGGCTTGGTGGGGCATTGCGCTTCGCGTTTCTTCGTGATGGGCGAACGCGCCATCACCGACGACGCCACCGAGGACGAGATTCGCCAAATCGCCGCGTTGGTGGGGCAATCCGTCAAAGACGGCGCCGTGGGCTTCTCCACCAACCGGCTGCCCGGCCACACGCTGCCGGACGGACGCTCCATTCCTGGCACGTTCGCCAAGGAAGAGGAGCTGGTGGCCATCTCCAAAGCGGTGGGCCGCCACGGCGGTTTGCTGCAAAGCGTGCTGAACTACGGCAAGTTGGACGAAGAGATGGACATCCTCGCCAAGCAATGCCGTGCCGCCGGCACGCGCCTGTTGTTCAGCGCCCCCTACTTCCCGGGCACGAACGGGTCCGACGGGGCCGGCGAAGGCACGGGCTACGACCAGGCCATCGCCGCCATGCGGGACGAGGGCTTGGACGTGAGCGGCCTGACGCTGCCGCGTAGCGGCGGCTTCGTCTCCGGCCTATGCACGGACGCGCTGTTCCCCACTCCGGCATGGGGCGAGATCCGCAAGCTGGGTTTCGCCGAACGCTTGGCCGCCATCCAAGACGCCGACACCCGCGCCAAGCTCGTCGCCGAAGCGCAGGAAGTACCGGAAATCGAACAGCGTGCGCGGGGCGTCTTCTGGCTCGGCAACGCCGACCGGCCGCACTACACCCGCGACGCCGAGGAGAGCCTCTACCACCAGGCGAAGGCGGCCGGTGTCCACCCGGTGGCGTTGTGGCTCGACAAGATGCTGGAAACGAACGGCGAGACGCTATTCCATGTGCGCTTCTTCAACACCGACCTCCACGCCCTCGAATCCTTCCTGACGCTGGATTGGATGTTGCCCGGCATCGGCGACGCCGGCGCCCACGTGAGCCAGATCATGGATTCTGGCTGGACGTCCTTCCTGCTCGCGCACTGGGTGCGCGACCGCGGCCTCTTCTCCAAAGAGGAAGCGGTACGCCGCATGACCAGCGCCTCCGCCCGCGTGCTCGGCTTCACCGATCGCGGCACCTTGCAACCCGGCGCCAAGGCCGATGTGAACGTCATCGACTTGGCCCGCGTGGCCGAGCGCCAGCCGCAAATGGTCCACGACTTCCCCGGCGGCGCCCCACGCCTGATCCAGAAAGCCGTGGGCTACAAGGCCACCGTCTGCAACGGCGTCCCCATCCTGCAAGACGACGAGCACACGGGGGAGCGGGCCGGGCGAGTGCTGCGGAACCCGGCGGCGGGGTGACAAGTCCGCGGTCTCACCGTACGGTTCGACCGCCACTTGTGCATAGGGAGTAGGGAAGTGGCACTCTATCGTTGGCAGGACGACGGCCTCGAAAGCGTCGAGCCGAGCAAGTTCGAAGACAAGAACGTGCTGGAAGGAAGCTTGCAGCAACTCTTGGGCCGCCATCCCGATGCCTTAGAGGACGGGTTGTTCACGATCGCCACCGAATATTCACTGGCCAAATTGTGGAAAACTCAGCGTGCGGTAGACCTGCTGGCGCTAGACCAAGGAAACAGGTTGGTGGTCGTCGAGCTGAAACGCGATCAAAAAGCTGCCCACGCCGAACTACAGGCCATACGGTACGCCGCGCTCGTGTCCAATATGACGCACGATGAGGTGATTGAAGCCCATGCCGATTACTTGGAAAAGAAGTCCAGCCATGAGCCGGGCGAAGAGAAGAAAGGCGGGCGGGCGTACAACGAGGAGGCCAAGAAAGCGATTCAAGAGCACTTGGAAGGGGCAGAAATAGAAACAGCTCGTCCCCGCATAATCTTGGCCTCGGCCGACTTCTCGAAGGAGCTGACTGCCAGTGTTCTTTGGCTACGAGACAATTCCAAAGTGGAAATCACATGTATAAAAGTGACGCTGTACGATACGGGAAAAGAAGTACTATTGGATACCGACACTATCATTCCATTGCCGGAGGCCGAAGACTATTTGTTGAAGAGACAAGAGCAACAGTTCAGGAACTTGACAAAACAAGAGAAGGAGCGCAAGGACAGAGCGGCCAATTTTCGGCTCCCAATGGTTGGGATCGAAGGCGGTGAGATCCTAGTCTTTGACAAAAACCACAAAATCAGATGCGAGGTTGTAGACCCCGAAAAGGCAACGGTGAAGAATCCTGATGAGCCTGAATCTCCGGTAGAGACACTGACTGATTACACAAAAAGGCACATAGAGACGAAGGATGGCAGACCATACACATCTGTGCGGTGGGCCCTTTATTGGCGTTACCGCGGCAAGACTCTCCAGGAACTGCGGCACCAGCATGAAGGCAAGTCGCTTAGAAAGGCGGAACGCTAGATCGCGGCGGGTCTCCGGGGCTAGATAACAGATCGATTGAAGCTGGCGCATCTCGCGCACAAGGAGTAGGGAAATGGCATTGTTTCGTTGGGAGGACACCGGGTTGAAGAGTGTCGAAGGGCACGCGTTGGAAGACAAAAACGTGAAGGAGCGTAATTTGCAGGACGCCCTGATGGCCAATCCCGATCCGCTAGAGCAAGGGCTTTTCATCATCGCCACCGAGTTCGGCGATTGGGAGGACTCTAGGCGCCGTATCGACTTGTTGGCGCTAGACGACAGGGCCAGGCTGGTGGTGGTCGAGTTGAAACGCTCTCAGACCGGCGACCACGCCGAACTGCAGGCCATACGGTACGCCGCTATGGTATCGAATATGACGCGCGAACGGATCATTCGCGCACATAGCGAACACTTGAAGAAATCGCTACAGCAGAGAGGAACCGGCGGAGACGGCGACGAAAGCGAAGGAGCGAACGTCGTGGATTACTCAGGATGTGCTGAGAAAAAGCTGACGGAACACTTGAAGAAAGTGAGAGAGAGGGGAGAACAAGCTGGCGTAGAACCCGAAACTACGCTGGAGCTGTGGGACACTATTGAGACAGAGCGCCCTCGGATCATCTTGGCTTCCGCCGGATTTTCGCAGGAGGTCACGACGAGTGTCCTTTGGTTAGTCGAGAAGTACGAATTGGACATCACATGCGTTGAACTGCAACTGTACGAAACAGATCAGGGAAAACAATTCCTGACCGACAACAGGATCATTCCATTGGCTGGAGAGGAATATCGTATGAGGGCCAAGGAACACAAAGTTGAGAGAGAACGCATCGAGAAGAAGCGCAGAGATAGATTCACTTTCGAAATGGTTGGGATTGAGGTCGGTGCTACTCTGGTCCTTAGAGACACAAACATAGAGTGTACGGTTGCTGATGGCAAGACAGGCGTGATTTACAAAAAACAACGCGGCGCACGGGAGAACGTGCCCACCGGCCGCTATGCGCTGACCACACTGGCGAACGAACTAGGATACTTGGGCGGGACCACTTCTTGGCGTTACAAGGGTAAGACATTGAAGGCTCTGCGCGATGAGTTAGAGCGGGAGTCGCCTAGGTCGGCAGAATAGTAACCGCCAGAGAAACTCACGGGCGCCCGCCTCTCTAGATCTCCACCTCCCCCCCACCGCTCTCCGCCGAGCGATACAACCCGTCGAGCATTCGCTGCACGGCAAGGCCGTCTTCACCCGGCGCCAGCGTCGGGGCGTCGTGGAGGCAATGGTCTACGAAGTTGTTCATCTTGCGGGAGAAGATGTCGTCTTTGGGTAGCCAGCCGGGGGATTTGTCCACCATGTGGCCGTGCTCGTCGGTGAAGATGCGCGTCGGGTTCCAGCTGGCGCCGCCCTTGTCGCCCATCAACTCGAAGTTCCAGGCGTCCTCGGCGTGGACGGCGAACGCGGATTCGACATGGGCGACGGCGCCGTTGGCGAAGCGGATGCGGCCGACGGCCAGATCCTCCACCGTGTGGTTCTCGTAGTCCCAGCCTTTCCACATGGATTCCACGCGATCCGAGGGCTTGTTGCCAATGTAGGCGAACATGTCCGCGGCGGCGCTCACCGGGCGCGGCGAGCCCATCGCGTAGTGGGCCATCTCCAGAACGTGAACGCCGATGTCGATGAGTGGGCCGCCGCCTTGCAGGTCTTTGCGTCCGAACACGCCCCAGTTCGGAATGCCGCGGCGGCGGATGGCGCGCACGCGCGCGAACAAGACGTTGCCGAATTGCCCGGCCTTGAAGGCTTGGCGCAGGTATCGGGTGCGCGGGTGGTAGCGGTATTGAAAGCCGATCACCAGCTTGCGGCCATGCTCGTGGGCCGCCGCCACCATGCGCTCGCCGGCGGCGGCGGAGTGCGCCAGGGGCTTTTCGCAGAGCACATGGCAACCGGCGGCCAAGGCGTCAATCGTCGGTTCTTCGTGGAGCTTGTTGGGCGTGCAAACGGAAACCGCGTCCAAGTTCTCGGTGGCGAGCATCTCGCGCCAGTCCGTGTGGGTTCCGGGGATGCTGAACTGCTTTTGGCAACGGCGCATCGCGGCTTCGGAGATGTCCGCCAGCGCCACCACTTCCACGTCGTCGCGGCGTACCAGATCCCGCAAGTGCGCGGCGGCGATGCCGCCGGCGCCGATGAAGCCGTAGCGCAGTTTCTTGTCTGCCATTTGTGTTTGTTCCTTGTTCGTGAGCGGCGAGCGTTGGCTGCGTGCTGAAGAAGCGCGCGCTAGCGGAGCAAGCGGAAACAGGCTCGCATTTCGTCCACGAAGAGCGCCGGTTGCTCGAAGGCCGCGAAGTGGCCGCCCTTCTCCAGTTCGTTCCAATAGACGATGTTGGCGTAGCGCTGCTCCGCCCAAGCCCGCGGCGTCGGCACGATCTCGTGCGGAAAGATGCTGCATCCGGTGGGCAGTTCCACGCGGCTTGGGCCGCCGCTTCCGAAGGCGCGGTTGAAACTCTCCCAATAGAGCCGCGCCGAGGAGGCGCCTGTGTCCGTAAGCCAATAGAACATCACGTTGTCGATGAGCTCCTCGCGGCTAACCGCGTTCTCCGGGTGCTTGCCCGGGCGCGCGCCGCCTTCGCAGTCCGTCCACTCCTGGAACTTCTCGATCACCCAGGCGGCTTGTCCCATCGGCGAATCGGCCAAGCCGTAGCCGAGCGTCTGCGGGCGCGTGCTTTGCTGCTTGGAATAGCCGGAACCCCATTCTTGGTAGTAGCGTCCGCCGTCGAACGCGCGTTTGTCCCGGTCGCTCGGGTTCTCCCGCGCCTCGGGCGTTGGGCCGGCGCTCGGCATGTTCACGTGAATGCCGGCGCAAGCGCCGGCGTTGCGCATGGCGATGGCCGTGGTCACGGCTGCGCCCCAATCGCCGCCTTGGGCGAAATAGCGGGAGTAGCCGATGTGTTCCATCAGCGCGTCCCACACCTCGGCGATCTTGCCCACGCCCCAGCCCGGCGAAGCCGGTTTGCCGGAGAATCCGTAGCCGGGCAGCGATGGGCAGATCACGTGGAAGGCGTCCGCTTCGTCGCCACCGTGGCCGGCGGGATCCGCGAGCGGCTCGATCACCTTGTGGAACTCCACCACGGATCCGGGCCAGCCGTGCGTGATGAGCAGGGCCGGCGCGTCCGCGCGGGCGGCGCGGCGGTGGATGAAGTGGATGTCCAAACCTTCGATGCGCGTTTTGAATTGGGGAAAGCGGTTGAAGTAGGCTTCCCGCGCCCGCCAGTCGTAGCCTTCGAGCCAGTAATCGCGCAGCTCCTTGGCGTATGCCAGGGGCAACCCTTGGCTCCAGTCGTCCGGCGTTTCGGCGTCCGGCCAGCGCGTGTTTGCCAACCGGCGGCGCAGATCGTCCAGCTCCGCTCGTGGAATGTCGATGCGAAATTCGGCTATTTGGCTCATGTTGCCTCGTTGTCGGGCGCTTCAATCGCGCAACAGCTCGTTGATGGAGGTTTTGGCGCGGGTGCGCTCGTCCACACGCTTGATGATCACGGCGCAATAGAGGCCGGGCCGCGCCACGCCATCCTCGCCAACGCCGCCCGGCAGGGCGCCCGCCACCACCACCGAGTAGGCCGGCACGCGGCCTTGGAACACCTCGCCGGTGAAGCGATCGACGATCTTCGTGGAGGCGCCGATGAAGACGCCCATGCCGAGCACCGCGCCTTCTTCCACGATTACGCCCTCCACCACTTCCGAACGGGCGCCGATGAAGCAGTTGTCCTCCACGATCACCGGCGCCGCCTGCAACGGTTCGAGCACGCCGCCGATGCCGGCGCCGCCGGAAATGTGGCAGTTCTCGCCGATCTGCGCGCAGGAGCCGACTGTGGCCCAAGTGTCCACCATCGTGCCCTTGCCCACATACGCGCCGATGTTTACGAAGCTGGGCATCAGCACTACCGAGGGCGCGATGTGCGCGGCGTGTCGGACGATGGCGCCTGGCACGGCGCGAAAACCGGCGGCCCGAAACCGCGCCGCGTCCCAACCTTGGAACTTGGACGGCACTTTGTCCCACCAGCAAGCGCCGCCCGGCCCGCAGGGCACGACTTCGGAGTCGTTGAGCGCGAAACTCAGCAACACGGCTTTTTTCAGCCATTCGTGAACTATCCAGGTGCCGCCGATTTTCTCCGCCACCCGCGCTTCGCCGTTGTCCAAGGCCCCGAGCGCGGCGCGCACCGCCTCGCGTACCGGCCCTTGGGTGTCTGGGCGCAATTCGCCGCGCTGTTCCCAAGCGGCGTCGATAATGTTTCGCGAATCTCGCATTTGGTTGCCGCTAAGTTCCGCGGGGCTTCATGCCGGCCGCTCGATACGCGCTGTCGATTAGCCGCATCTGCTTTATGGCGTCCGCCGCATCCGTGGGCAGGCGTTCGCCAGTCTCAAGCGCGCGCACGAAGGCGTCGAGTTGGAAATCGTAGGTGGGGCGGCGGGTGAGCGTTTCGGTTTCCGTTTTGCCGTTTACCTCCACTTTGATTTCGTGGCCCATCTGCGGCACCAGCGGGTTCGCGACGGTGAGTTTGCCTTTGCTGCCCTGCACCACCAGGGTTGCGCGAAAGTCTTCGCCCGGCAACATCGAGCCGGATGCGGATCCCGTGGCGCCGCTTGGAAACTCCATCGTGGCCTTCAAGCGCAAATCCACGTCGGGAGGGCCTTCCACCGCTTCCGCGACAACCACGCGAGGTTCTTCGTCGGTGAAGTGCCGCAGCCAGGAAAGCGGATAGCACCCCATGTCCATGGTCGCGCCGCCGCCGGTGGCGTAGATCATGCGGATGTTGGTCTTGGGTATGCCGGCGGGGCCCACGCCGGCGTGAAACACGCCTTCGATTCGCTCGATGGCCCCGATGGCGCCGGAGCGGTGAATCTCCCGCGCCCGCAGGAACACGGGATGGTAGCGGTAGTGAAACGCCTCGATCAGCAGCAGGCCGGCTTTGTCGGCGGCTTCGGCCATCTCCTCGGCCTCGCGCTGGTTCAAGGCGAACGCCTTTTCGCAAAGCACAGGTTTGCCGGCGGCGAGCGCCTTCAACGTCCACTCGCGATGGTGGCTGATTGGCAACGGGTTGTAGATGGCGTTTACATCCGGGTGCTCGATGACGGCTTGGTAGTCGTCCAGCACATGGGCGACGCCGCCTTTTTCCGCCATCGCCGCGGCGCGGGCGCGGTCTCGGGCCGCGATGGCGACCACTTGTACTTCCGCGTTGCCGTTTGCCGGTTCCAGCAATGCGCGCGGAGTGATGTTGGCCGCCCCGAGGGTGCCGAATCGAACACTCGTCATACTTTGGGTATCTCCCCTTGCCAGTGTCGCCTGCTTGACACTATGGTAGCCGCTTGTGGCGGGCTCTGGGGAAGGGGCTTGTTCGACGCAATGATGAGGACGGTGAGTCGGATGCCGGTGGAACGCCTGCACCTCTTTGCGGGAGACTTGGCGTCCCTCGCCGGCGCCGGTTACCGGCCGCGCTTGGTTGCAGCCAACTTGGCGCGCGCGTTCCCCGAGGCGGATGCGGAAGCGCTGGCGCGGGAGTTCTACGCGCGCTTCGCCGAAGAGTGCGTGGAGATGGTGCGGCTTCTCGCCATGGACAAAGGCGAGTTGCGGGCGCGGGTGCGCTGCGAAGGCGAGGAGGCGCTGCGGGACGGCAACGCGGTGTTGTTGATGGCACACCGGGCGAACATGATCTGGGCGGCTTGCGCTTTGGCGAGCCGAATCCCGGCGGCAATGTCCATGGTTTACAAGCCGCCGCACGCGCCGGCCATGCGCGAGCTGCTGCTCGCCCTCGCCAAGCGTTTCGATATTGAGCTGGTGCCGGTGAAGGATGTGCGGCGCAAACTGGTGAAGAAAGGTGCCCGCCGCGGCCGGTTATGGACGCTGGTGGCGGATCAACGGCCGGGCAAGGATCACCACCACGCCGAGTTCTGCGGCCAACGGACGCGGTTTTTCCTTGGCCCGGAACGCATCGCCCGGGCCCTCGGTTGGCCGGTGTTCTACCTTTCGTCGCAGCGGACCGGGGCCGGCGCCTACCTCTCTCGGGTGGAAAAGATCGCCGAGCCGCCTTACGAGGAGAGGGTGGGCTTCATCGTGGAGCGGTACGCGGCGAAGTTGCAAGCGGATTTGGACGACGCGCCGGCTGACTGGCTTTGGTCTCACGATCGTTGGCGCGGCGGTTGACGCCGGGTTTGAAGGCTGCCCGCGCATAGTGGAGTGCGGGCGGAGAGTTGGGCTTGGACGGGTGTTGACGCCCGCCGAACGGCAGGCCGTGCGTTAGTTGCCCTTGAATTGCGGCGGTGCCGCTTCCTCTGCCCCGCCCAGGGTTTTCTCCCGATAGGCGGTCGCGGCGATGTTCCTATCCTCGGTGCCAGCGGCCAAGAGGTTCTGATCCACGTCCATGTGCATCACCGCGCCATCGGTGACGCCGACGATGGCGTTGACGCTGCGTTTGATCATCTGCGCGGCGATGGGAGGCTTGGCGGCGTACCTTCGCGCCCACGCAAGCGCCGTCTCCGTCAGCTTCGCCGGCGGCACCACGGCGTCCAGCACACCCCACTCGGCTAGCTGTGGCGCTTGCAGGCGCTCGCCGCCCACGACCAGTCTTTTCGCGCGCGCCGGGCCGGCCAACCGGGCGATCAGCGCCAGGCCCTTCCACATGAGGTTCACGCCGATGTCGATTTCCGGGTATTGCATGAAGCAGTCTTCCGCCCCGATGCGGAAGTCCATGGCGGTCGCCAGCACCGCGCCGCCGCCCATCGCCGCGCCATTCCAGGCCGCGATGGTGATTTGGTCCATGTCGTACACCGCCAGCGTCGCCCGCTCGCCGATGCGCGCCAACCGTCGCCTCTCAAGCAGGCCGGGCGCGGGGTTGCGGCCGGGGGCGCCCGGCGACAGATCCGCGCCCGACGAGAAGTGCCGCCCAGCGCCCGTGAACACCACGGCGCGGGTGGCAGCGTCCTCGCGGAACGCGAGCGCCACCGCTTCGATGTCCGCCAAGTGCGCGTGGTTGAGCGCGTTGGCCTTGGCCGGCCGATTGAAGGTGACCACGGCGATGTGGCCTTCCCGCCGCACGGTCAGGTTTTCGTAGCGTGGTTCCTCGGCCATTGGCGTCCTCGGTTTCGTCGTAGCGCCGTCAACGCTCGGCCGCGATCCGTCGGCGTCGCGGCAAGTGACGATGGCGACAGTAACAGATGGGTGGGGTGGGCCGTCGTTGCGGGTTTGAGACGATGAGGAGGCGACAGACTAATGGCTTAAGCCGAAGTGAAGGCTCACTAACTGCCCGGAGGTGGAGGGATTCCCGGCCCGAAGAAAAGCAGGCTAGGGCGACATCATCGGGCCGTTGGGCTTGGTGGCGGCGTTTGGAACTAGGCCGTGCCGACAGTATCTGACAGCAGCTTCAGTGTACCGGTTCGAACTGTCAGGGATGACGAAGCACACTCTAACTCTTGGTGCATTTGGTTGAGCTGGCGCGTAGCAGTAGGGTGTAAGGTACGGCAACCAAGGCGCGAGCTAGGCGATGATTCGCACCTACGACATGTTCAGCGGGCTGGGCGGAAGCAGCCACGGTGCCGCGGCGGCTGGGGCGACGATCGCGGGCGGCATCGATGCATGGGATCTCGCTGCTCATGTCTTTGCCGACCACTTTCCCGAGGCGCATGTGGACGCGGCACCCGTCGAAGCACGGGAGCCGTGCCAGATCGCCGCGCAAGTAGGCCAAATCGACCTTCTTTTGGCATCGCCTGAATGCACCAGCCATAGCTGCGCCCGCGGAGGACGACCGCGATCCGACGCAAGCCGCGATCTCGCGTTCGAGGTCGTGCGCTATGCCCGTGCCATGGCGCCGCGGTGGATAGTCGTCGAGAATGTGATCCAAATGCGGTCTTGGCACGGATATTCGGAGCTTGAGACCGCATTTCGAAGCTTGGGCTACCGCGTTAGGCAGCATGTTCTGGACGCCGCCGACTATGGCGTTCCGCAGAGACGCAGACGACTGTTCCTTCTCTGCGACAGCGAGGCCGAGCCGCCCTCCCGCATCCCGAAGAGACGTGGGCCGAAGCCTTCCGCGGCCCGCATCCTCGATTCGCCGGGCCTCTGGCGCACATCACGTCTCGACAATGGAAGCCGCGCATCAGCGACCCTTGCTCGAGCGCACAGGGCCGCCGCCGCGTTGGGGGGCGACTCATCCTTCTTGGTCGTGTACTACGGCAACGACGGGGCCGGCGGCTGGCAGCCACTGACAGTGCCACTGCGTACGGTCACCACGATCGATCGGTTTGGACTCTGCGAGCCTTCGCCGGATGGTGCAACGCTGAGAATGCTCCAAGTTTCCGAACTCACACGCGCCATGGGATTCAAGGGCGATTTGATCCTTCGCCGAGGCACACGCCGGGAGCGGATCATGATGCTCGGCAACGCGGTGTGTCCGCCGGTCATGAAGGCGGTGGTCGAGACGCTTGTCGAACGGAGTTCGCCGAACTCCAGAGCCAGCGTGATACGCTAACGCAGCGAAACGATGCCGGGCCGGGTTAGATAGCTGCCGGCATGCGCAATCAATTGCATCAGAAGCTGCTCGCGAAGTCGGTAGACTGACTGCCACTCCTCCGTGCAGGCCTTTACCATGTTCAGCGCGTAACGAGCGTTGACCTCGAGTACGAACGGGTCATCTTCGTTTACCGCAAGAGTAGGAGAAGACCACACTGAAGCGGGGAGCTTCCCCTTGCGTCTGCATCCCACGGGAACTTCAAGGGCCAGTAGATAGGTGAGTGGGCCTGGTCGGTTCTGGGCGTGGTCACAGGCGGCTCCGATACGAACTAGCCGAGGTCGGCATCGTTCTCCTTCTTCCTTCCTCAGCATGTGTTCCTGCTCCAATAGTTCGCACCGAGTCACATCGAAACGTTTTTTCATTTTTTCATCTGTCCACCAAGCATCGGGCAATTTCACCACCGCACCCCAATCAATAGGCTTGATAGTCTCCGGAGGAACCGCGATGTGCAGCATGCGGTTGACTTTGCCGAGCGACATCGGATCCAACGCTGTCTCGCTATTGCCCGCGACTGCGCTCTTCCACACATCCGACGCAGCCTCGGATTCCCGCTGGTTGACGATCCGGTCGGCAAGAATAGGGGCGAGGGCGGACGTGATCGCGGCTCGGGGATCGGCTGCGACGTGAGGTTCTCCCACAGCGGCACCTGCCAAGCGTGCCAGAACGCCGCCAAGTCTATCTGCGAACTCGGCGCTATGCTGGCCCTCGTCCGGTACGAGTTCCATCAACGTGGCGAGCGTCTCGCTGGCGGCTGCCTGAACGTCGGCTTCCCATGAGAGAAGAGCTGCAAGCTGGGGTATGTCCTCTATGGTGGCAGCTACTGCATCGCGCAAATCTCGCGCCTTGTCGGCAAGGACTCCGCCGGTGCCGACGTTGATGAACTGGTCCTTGGGCAGACTGACAATGGCAAGCGGTCTGGCAGGGCTTGCTTCGTCGATGGCCTCGTCCAGATATGTCTTCAGCGGTTCAACGGATTGTTCGTGGGCGGTCCACACGACTAAAACGAAGGGGCCACCAGACCTCGAAATGTTGTCCTGTAGAAGCCCCGCAATGTGCGCAAAGTGCTGTTTGTCATCCGTCGTTGGCGTGTGGTCGATCAGGTGTAGGTCTAGAAAGAGCGCCCGCACACCCTCGAAGTTCGCCTTGTCGAGTCCCTCGGGTTGGTAGGTGACGCCGAGGCATGGCGTTCCGAGTTCTTGGAATACGTTGAGAATCGCATTGAGATGCCGGCTATCGTCATCTACAACGACGAATCGCGGCGACGTGAAGATCATTGCCGCGCATCCTGGGGAAATACCAGAGCCACTACAGCCCCATCGAACGCCTCAGGGATTTCGGCCTCACTTCGGTCCGGAAACGCCAAGCGCCCGCCTCCGAGTTCCATGACCAAGTGCGCGTAGTAGAGGCCAAGCCCCATCCCTTCGGGGCGTCGGCTGAAGAATGGGCGGATCAAATCGTCGGGGCCGTCCACCAAGCCAGGGCCGGTGTCGGCGACAACGATGGATGGACCGGGTGCCATGTCCAAGTTGACGCTCAGATGAATTGCCCTTTCCGACGCATCACCCTCGGGCCAGCGCACCGGAAGCCAATAGAATGCGTTGTCGAGGAGATTATTCAATGCACCTAGTGCCAGACCAAAGACGAAGCTGGTGGTAGCGTCCGGCACGTCGTCCCCCAGAGCGGGGCATTCCAGACGAACATGGTGCTTGCGAAATCTCACGCGATTGATGTCCCGCACACGTCGGATCAGGTCCTTCAGGCCGTTGCGACGCCGTTCGCCCTTGCGCAACAGGTCTGCGAAGCCGCCGAGAATACCTGCTAGCTCGCGAGCCCTCTGCCGGATGGCCTCTCGCTCGCCTCCGGTCTCGATCAACTCGTACAGACCGCGCACCCCATGTTCCACCTCGTGGAAGAAAACAGCAAGACCCATGCCAGAGAGCCCGGCGCGCAACATGGAGTCGCGCAGCTCGTCGTAGTCGCGCTCCAGCTTGTCGATGAGTGGCTCTAACTCGTCCTTCAAGTTGTGCTTGTGAGCGGCAGTTCGCAACTGTTGTAGCGGTCGCTTTATGAGTTTCGTCTCGCGGTCTTGCGCTCCGCCGACGATCCTGCGGATGTGGTTCTTGTCCTTTCCGCGTTCGACTTCCAAGGGCGTCAACGCTCCAAGAACGATCTGTTTAAGCCGTCCCAACGCCGCGTTCTCGACAAAGCCCTCGCGGTTGGTCTTCTCCTTTAGAGCAGTGCTGCTTTCGAGCGAGAGATCGATGGCGCCCACGACTATGTTCCGGCTGAACATCCGAGTCGGCGCATTGACGCGACGGAGATCAAGCCCCAACCAGTCGTCATCCAGCTCTCCATAGTTGTAGACCCGTATTCCGTCGCGATAGACCCGAATGCCCCCGTTCTCGTCGAGGTAGTTCTTGAAGAGCCTAGGCTCGCCTAGTTTGGAAAGGACGGCTGGGTCCCGGTCGAAGACGTAGAACTCGCCCGTCACCGGGCCGATTCCTTTCGCGATAGAGGCATTGGCGCGAACAGGCCTCCGGCGGCGTCCTGCCAAGCCTCTGTCGCCGACATCACTCACATCGGCCTCAGGGGGTACAAGCAATGGATCGTCCTCCTTCCCTGTCGTGTTCCGGCCTTCGAGTTTGATGCCTGTAACGCCGCGAAAACGATACCGCCAATCGAAGCGGCCTTCATCGAAACGGAAACGGTAGTGCCATGGTGCGCGTTCCAGCAACGTGTCGGCGTCCGGTACATCGGCTATCCACTTCTCATGACCGGGGACCTCCAACCACGGGGAGAATTCGTCGGATACTCGTTCGAAGGGCGATGTGATGGAGGTGATCTGACGTCGGAGGCGGCGCACCTCCGCCCGGGTCCAGTTTCTCTCTCGCAGGTCGAAGATCGTGATGCGCGTGCCGGTGCGGTCTTTCGAGAAGACGGCCGGATCTCGTGTGGCCACATGGACCGTGGCGTCGGAGAGATTCTGGTGTTGAATCAGGGCGTCCCAATCGATGGAGACCACGCACTCGGGTTCTTCATAGGCCCGGCTGACGACTTCAATGCGGTTCCCTAGCTTGTGGGCCGCGAACCGGCCAAGCCCCTTCTCGCCAAGGGGGAGCCGGCCCCGACGCGTCCGCTGCAGAGCCGCCCTTTGCCGGGCACGGTGGTCATGTCCTGGAACGAGCCAGATGTCGCGAATGGTCTCCAGCGTCATCCCATCGCCATCGTCTTCGACCACGATGCTCGCATCGGCTCTATCAACGTCCTCCAAGACGACTCTGACCAGATGCGCATCTGCATCGTACGCGTTTTTTACCAACTCGAAGACCGCGAGCCGGGGGGAACCGATCAACTCGTCGCCAAGGAGCTGCAGAATGCGTGCCCGCGGCCTGAAGGGCAGCGCCAGAGATGCGCCACTCCGGCCCAGCTTCGACTTCGCTTGCCTAGACATGCAGCACCTTCATCACTTCGTCCCCTAAGTGATTGATTACCTTCACCGCAATCCGTCCGGACGTTGGTTTCTCGAACGGCCGTGAGACGTCGCTGTACAGCGTGTTCCAAGCATCCGCGTCGATTTCGGCCTTCAGGGTGGTCTTGAGGGATTTGTAGGGGTCGCTGGCGCCGGCGCCGAGGAAGTAGGCGTGGCGGACGAAGAAGCTCTCGCCGTTGTAGTCCGTGTCGACGAACCAGCAGGCGATGCCGTCGGCGTTGTCGCTGGTTATGTCGCCTGAGGCTGGGTGGTAAACATCCACGCCCCTTACTCGTACGCGCAGTTGGTCGCCCGCTTCCTCGATGGCGATGTCTGGTTCGCCGAAGACGACGAACAGGTTGCCTTTGCCCGTTGGACTTTCGCCCATACACACTTTCCAAGCGTGCTCCTCAAGCCGCTCGGACACCTCTCCGGTGGAGGCGACCATATCAGCCACACCCAACGACAACTGCGCCGGGGCGCCGTTGCGCTTCCGAACGGCTTCAATGATGGTGCGCGGATCGATGCGTTCGTGAACATGCAGCGAGACGGTAGGCACCTCGAATGACTTGTGTTCGGCTTTGCCGGCCCAAGAGAGCTGCGGATCGATGTGCGGATCGTGCTGGTAGGTTTTGCGCGGCGCGTCGTTGTCCGTGTCCGGCGTCACCAAGCCCACCGGCGGGTTGTTCACGCGCTCCTTGTCTGCGTGCGCGTAGTTCTCGATGTCCCGCTTGCGCGGCTTGCGCGGCTGCCTTGCCTTCGCCATCAACGCCTCGTCAAGTTGTCCGAGGGAGGTAAGTCCCGCGAGTGTACTGGTTCGTGGCGTTCACCGGGCCTCAACCGGCGGCGCTGGCGGGGTGAACTCGTAGCGGTTCATCGTCACCACGCATTTGCCCACCACGTTCCGGTTCTCCAGCATCCGCAAGGCGTCGACGGCGCGTTCGAGGGGGAAACCGGCGCAAACGTAGGGGTCTATGGCGCCGCCTTCGGCAAGCTCGGCCAGCGCCGCCTGGTTGCGCTTGCCCAATGCGGGATCGCGGCGGCCGATTTCGCCGGCGCGCACGCCGATGACGGCGATGCTCTTGATGAGAATCAGGTTCACCGGCGCTTGCGGCCAGCGCCCGCTGGTGAATCCCACGGTCAGAATCCGGCCGCGCCAATTGACGCAGCGCATGGATTCGTCGAACACGGTGCCGCCCACGGGGTCGAGAATCACGTCCGCGCCGCCGGTGCCGGTCAACTCCTTCACCCGGTCGCGGAAACCGCCAAGCGAACCGTCGGGCAGGGTGTAGTTGATAACCGCGTCCGCGCCGCGGGATTTCACCACCCGCAGCTTGTCGTCGTGCCCCCCGGTGGCTATCACTCGTGCGCCGTAGTGCTTGCCCAAGTCCACGGCGGCCATGCCGACGCCGCCGGTTGCGCCATGCACCAAGAGCCACTCGCCGGCCGCCAAACCGCCGCGCACCTTCAGCGCCACATAGGCCGTCATGTAGGTGGTGTGGTAGGAAGCCGCCTTTTCGTAGGTCATCTTGCCCGGTACCGGTTGCACCGACGCCGCCGGCACGTTCACGGCTTCGGCGAATCCGCCCACTTGGCTGCCGAAACACACGGCGTCCCCTTCCTTGGTGCCGACAACGCCGCGGCCCACCGCCGCGACGTCGCCGGCCGCCTCGCCGCCCGGCGCGAACGGCAGGGCCGGCTTGTGCTGGTACTTGCCCTGCACCATGAGGATGTCCGGGAAGTTCACGGCGCAAGCCTTCGTTCGCACCTGCACCTCGCCGGGCCCGGGCGCGGGCAGATCCACCTCGTCGTGGACGAGCGTGCCGATGTCTTCGCTCAGCGCATGGCATCGAACCGTGACAATGCGCGTCATGGGCTCAACTCGGTGCGGGGGCGCAACGCGGAAACGGTGCGCCTCCGGCCTTGACCGGCCGGGCCGGAAGCAACCGCAAGTGGTTCATTGAGCGGGGAGGCCCCGTCGTTTCCCGGCAAAAACGGTTCAGCCTTGCGCGGCGTTGAGCGCGTCCAACACCTTGTCTGGGTGATCCGCCGCCTTGGCCACGCGCCGCCAGTGCTTGACCACTTTCCCGTCCGGCCCCACCAGCACCGTGGACCGGATTACGCCCATGGTCTTCTTGCCGTACATCATCTTCTCGCCGTACGCGCCGTACTTCGTCATCACGTTGCGGTCGGGGTCGCAAAGCAGCGTGAACGGCAACCCGTACTTGTCGCGGAACTTGCGATGCGATTCCTCCTTGTCTGGCGAGATGCCAAGCACCACGGCGTTGGCGTCTTGCAGCGCCTGCCAGTGGTCGCGAAAGCCGCAGGCCTCCTTGGTGCAGCCCGGCGTGTCGTCCCGCGGGTAGAAATAGACCACAACGTGTTGGCCCCGCAAATCCTTGAGGGCCACCTTGTTGCCGTCCGCGTCCGTTAGCGTGAAAAGTGGTGCTGCTTTTCCTTCTTCAACTGCCATTTCTTAACTCCTGTTGCCTTGAGATTTGGTGAGCTTTTTCGCTGGTCAGCGCCGTGCGCACGCTACTCGTACCGTTTGCGAATGTCCGCGAGGCCAGCGTCCAGCTCGGCGCGGTCGAGATAGCGGCCGCGGACCATTACGCCGACGACTTCACGCGTGGCCGCGATGTTCGCCAGCGGGTCGGCGGCGAGCACCAGACAATCCGCGTCCAGGCCGGGCGCGATGGCGCCCCAAGTTTGCTCTTGGCCATAGAAACGCGCCGGTGCCGTGGTGCCGGTGATGATCGCTTCGAATGGCGTGAGGCCGGCGGCCACCATTGCCGCCAGCTCGCGGTGAATCGAGAAACCGGGGACGTTGAATATCTGCGGCGAGTCCGAGCCGAGCAGGATCGGCACGCCGCCCCGGAACGCCGCGGCGATCAGCCGTTTGCGCAAATCCAGGAACTTCGTCGCGGCGTCCGCATCGAAACCGCCCACGGCGCGCGCATAGCCAATCCGCAAATTGCGCGGCAGATAGGCGTTTTCCTCGCGCGCCTGCAAATCCGAGAGTTTGGCGGAGACATTCTCCAGCAACGTCTCGGTGGGCACCACAGCGGCGCCCGCGGTGCGCAGGGCGGCGACCATCGCCGGGATGCGCCGTTCGTCGACGAAGGGAACGAGGTCCGCGCCGAACCAAGAGGGACGGCGATTCTCCAGACGTTCCGGCGCAACCAAGGTCTCGAGGAAACCGTCCAGGTGATCAATGGTGTGTTGGCCGGCTTTCAAGCTGGCGAACAAGCCCACCGATTCGGTGACATGTCCAGCAAAACGGATGCCCTCGGCGTTTGCGGCCTCTGCAACAGCTTGGAACACGTCGGCGGACATGCCCGGATGGATCTTCAGAAAATCGTAACCGGCGGCTTTCTGATCGCGCACGCGTTGCGCTGCGGCTTGCGCGTCTCGAGCGCTGCCGCCGCTGAACGAAGGGCCTGATGTCACCAACGCCGGCCCCAGCACTTCGTGACGAGCCAAGGCGCCGCGCAATTCCAGATGCGAAGGATGGCCGAGCATCCCCCGCGCCCGGGTGACGCCGTTCGCGACCCACAGGAACAGAACGTCTTCGCGGTAGCCGGGGACGTCGAGCCGCTGCGTCGGCACATGGGCGTGCATCTCCGCGAGCCCCGGCAGGACGTAACTGCCGCCCAGATCGATTCTGCGCGCATCCGGCGCGGGCTCGCCTTCCGCGAACCGGCCGTCGCGCACGAGAAGCGCGCCGCGGCTGTACTCCGGGCCGTCGCGCATTGTCAGGACAAGGGCGTTCTCGAGCACCACATCGGCGGCTGCCGCCGACACCCCCAGCACCGCCACGGCGAACGCTGCCCAAGCCGGCTTCATATCGGTTCGCCTCCTGCCAATTTCTCTCCCGGCGATGGCCAGCGCCATCGCCCCATGACCGCGCTTCGCCACAAAAGCAGCGCTGTCTCTGCGGCGCAGAGTCTTTAGCATAGCCTAGGCCGCGGCCTTGGCGACGCCGGCCGAATGCGCCCGTTCATCACGTCTTGGCGCAAGGGACTCTCTTGGGTCGCGGCGCGAACAGAGGCGCATCCGCAGGCCGTGCCGGCTACTTCCAGATCGAGAAGAACTCCTCGAAGGCTTGGAATTGGCCGCCGCGGGTGGATGACGGCACGATGATCGGCGTTCGCACGCCGGCGTCGATCCAAGCTTCGATGCCGGCGCGCACTTGCGCCGCGCTGCCGAACAACGTGGTGTCGGCCAGCCAGCGGTCGGAGAGGCAACGCGCCACGCCGTCGAAATCCTTGGCCGCCAACGCGGCCTCCACGGCGGCCATCTCGTGGGCGTAGCCGGCTTCCTTCCAGTACGCGCGGTAGTTCGGCAAAGCCGCGTAGCGGGCGAGCGTGCGGCGGTTGCGCGCTTTCGCGGCAACCATGTCGTCGTCCACCACCGTGGGGATCATGTTGGCGATGAGAAACTCTGGATCGGCCCGGGTGTCCGCGCCAAGCACCGCCAGAGAATCGGCCATGTGCGAGCGTGCCGCGTTGGCGAACACGATGCCGCCGGCGATCTCCTCGGCGAGCCGGATCATGCGCTTGCGCAACGTCGCGAGCACGATTCGGGGCAACTCGCCGACGCGCGGCACGGAGGCCAGGTTTTCCACGAACCGGCGCATGTCGCCGAGCGGCTTGCCGGTGACCACGCCGAGCGGTTGCATGGACGGCGCGTGGCTGACGCCGACGCCGAAGTCGAAGCGCCCGCCGGACACCTCGTGGATGAAGCTGGCCGCCTGCGCGAAGTCCTGGACGTTGCGCGTGTAAATGGGCGCGATGCTGGTGCCGAAGCGCACGCGCTCCGTCACATGCGCCAAGGCGGCGCAGAGCGAAATGCCGTCGCCCGGGCTGGGGCAGTAGATCGCCGGGAAGCCGCGCGCTTCGATGTCGCGCGCCAGTTGCAGCGTTGCGCCTCGGCGTCCGTGTACGGCTACGAGGCTCAGAGCGGGAAGTTGCGTCATGGCGAAGCGGCCTTCGGCTGGTGGTTCGTTAGGGAAGTATGTCCTGACTACAGTGGCGCGCGACTTTTCCGTCTTTGCCGCCTCAAGACGTCGTGGTTCTCGCCGAACAGGCTCTCGGCGAACTGCCGGCAACCGCGAAGGCCAGAGGCGTCAGTCGGCCTTCTCGAAGAACAGAAGGTAGCCTTCGCCGAACGTCCAAAGCCCCAGGGTGCAGACGAGGACGGCGAGCGAGACGAGACGCATGAAGAGGTTCTGGCCGGCCAGCCCCGCCGTGGCGGTCAACCGCCATCCTTCGAGAGCCTGTTGCTCGACTTCATGGCCAAGCGTCCTTTTTGGGGTTGGTCGCAAGGGCGCCAAGCAAGCCGCCGGCGACGGTCTTTCGGATCACTCTCGCTTGCATGTGAACGCCTTTGATCGCGTCATGTCGTTGGCCAGTGTATCAATCCCGCTCTTGCCGCATGTATGTCAATTGACCAATCGGCCCGCGTCTTCTTTGCGGTGCCGGTGCGCGTCGGGTACCGTTCGCGGCATGTCCAGTGCGGGCGTTGGCGATCTGGTGGCGATTCAACGCCGGCTTCGGGATGGCGTGGACGCGCTCTCGTTCGGGCCGCCGGTCACCCACGTTTACAACCCGTTGCGCTACGCTTGGCGAACTGCGGAGGTTTACCTGCGCAGATACGGGCGTGCGCCCACGCGAGTCCTGTTCCTTGGCATGAATCCGGGGCCGTGGGGCATGGCGCAAACCGGCGTGCCGTTCGGCGATGCCGTCGTCGTGCGCGACTGGCTTCGCATCCCCATTGTGGTTGATCGCCCGGCGCGCCCGCATCCGCGGCGTCCGGTGCTGGGGGCGGATTGCGTTCGCCGCGAAGTGAGCGGGAAGCGGTTCTGGGGCTGGGCGCGGGAACGGTTCGGCACGCCCGAAGCGTTTTTCCGGCACTTCGCAGTGATCAACTACTGCCCGCTCCTTTTCCTCGTGCCGGGTAGCGGTGATGGCGCTCGCAACCGTACGCCGGACCAGCTTCCGGCGGCGGAAAGAAAAGCGCTCTTTCGGCTCTGCGATGACGCGCTCGCAGCCAGTTGCGAAGCGCTGTCGCCGGACCTGGTGATAGGCGTTGGCGAATTCGCCTTTAGCCGCGCCCGGGCCGCTTTGCCGAGCAGCGTTCGCGTTGGGAAAATACTGCACCCGAGCCCGCGCAGCCCGCAAGCCAATCGAGATTGGCTTGCGGGCAAAGCGGAAGGCCAACTGCGGGAACTGGGCGTGTGACTTTCTTGCATGCGTAATGCTTGCGAATCAACGCGAGGCCGGTGTCGTTGGGACTTTAGCCGCGCATAGGAATCGGTGCCAAGCGCTTCACGCCCTTTTCACGGCGATGCCGCCAACTCGTCGAGCGCGGCCACCAGGGCGTTGTTTTCGTTCGGCGCGCCCACGGTGACGCGCAGGCAGTCGCGCAAACGCGGCGTGTCGAAGTGGCGAACCAGAATGCCGCGCTTGCGAAGCCCGGTTTGCAGCGTCGCCGCGTTGGGTGTTCTCGCGAGCAGGAAGTTGGCCTCGGAGTCCGGCACCGCGAATCCGCGCGAGCGCAGGTTGGCGGCCAAGCGGCCACGCTCGGCGCGAACGCGGGCGCATAGCTCGGCGGCATACCGCCGGTCGCGCAACGCGGCCGCCGCCACGGCTTGGGCGATGGCGTCCACGTTGTAGCTGTCGCGCGTCTTGGTGAGAACCGGGGCGATGAGCGCCGCGTCGCCGATGAGAAAACCCACGCGGAGGCCGGCCAGCGCGTAGCCTTTGGAAAGGGTGCGCAACAACAGCAGATTCGGGTGCGCGACGACCAGTGGCGCGAGGTTGTGGCGGCGGTTTGGATTGACGAAGTCCACATACGCCTCGTCCACCAGCAGCACGCCGTCGAGCGCCGAGGCAAGCGTCGATACGAAGTCCGCGTCGAGCAAAACGCCGGAAGGCGCGTGCGGATTGACCAGGCATGTCAGCTTCGCGCCGGCGTCGTTCAACCGCTTGGCGGTGTCCGTTGGCGGTTTCCAATCCGCGTCGAGCGGCACGGTGCGCATGCGGCAGTCTTGCGCGGCGCCGAGCACGGGCATCAACGAATACGCCGGTTCGGCGAGGCCCAGCGTTGCGCCGGGATCCACGAATGTCGCCAACGCCAGCCGCAACGCTTCGTCGCCGCCGTTGGCGGCCACCACGTTGTCCATTTCCACGCCAAGCTGCTCGGCGAACTCGCCGCGCAGGGGATCCGCGGTTGCCGGCGGATAGCGCCGCAACGTGTCGACGTCGAACGCGGCCAGCGCTTCGCGCACAGCCGGGGACGGCGGGTACGGGTTTTCGTTGGTGTTGAGCTTGATGACGGCGGGATCGGCGGGTTGTTCTCCATAGACGTAACCCGCCATGCGGCGGATGTTCTCGCGCTCGTAGCTCACGGCGGCTGGGCTGGCTCGGACGGCGGCTCGTTCGGTTCGGACGGCGGCTCGACCTGCTTGGTCTCCGCGGGATCCAGCAGATGCGCGATCCACTCGGTTTTCGGGTTGGCTTCCAGCGCGATTTTCGCCGTCATCGTGAGCGGCACGGAAAGCAGCATCCCGACCGGGCCGAGCATCCAGTTCCAAAAGACCAGGGAGAGGAACACGGCCAAAGTCGACAGGCCCAGACTGCGTCCCATGAAACGCGGCTCCACCACGTTGCCCATCACCACGTTCACCACCACGAAGACCGCGAAAGTGGCGCCGGCGCCACCGATGCCAAGCTGCACTTGGGCCAACAGCACCGGCGGCACGGCGGCGATCACGCTGCCGATGGTGGGAATGTAATTCAGCATGAACGCGAGCAATCCCCAAAGGATCGGATAGTCCACGCCAATGATTCCGAGCGCCAAACTCACGAACACGCCGGTGGCGACGCTCACGGTGGTCTTGATGCCGATGTAGCGGTTCACGTTTTGGGCGAAACGCTCGAAGTGCGGGAGGTCGCGGGCGGGGTCGGCGAGGACAACGCTCAATTTGCGCGGGAACGAAAGCGCTTCGGCGAGAATGAAGATGACGGTGAGCAGGATCACGAAGCCGTTGGAGAGGATGCTCACGAAGTTCTGCAACGCGTCGCCGACGAACCCGAGCGCGGCGCCGGGATCGACGAAGCCCGGTTTCAATTCCACGCCGAATCGGGCGAGCAGTTGCAGCGCGCCGGCCTGCATCTCGGCCACCCCTTCTTGATAGACCGGCAAGCGCTCGCGGAAGTCGGCCACGGATTGCGCCACCACCGTGCCGACTCCGACCAGCGTGACGACCAACGCCAACACGACGATGGCGATGGCGAGGCCGATCGGCACCCGAAAACGGTGCAGCCAAAACACCGGCGTGGCGGCGATGGTGGCGAGGAACGCCGAAAGCAGAAACGGCACCATGAGCTGCTCCGCGGCTTTCACACCGGCCGCGATCACGACCAGCGCGGCCACGGTGACCAGCGTGCCGTGGCGGCCGCTCGATTGCGCGTCCCGGGTCACTCGAACGGGCGCCGGTTGGCGAGGCTCGGCAGTTGCGTCCTCACCGCTTCAACCCGGGCCGGGTCCACCTCGGCGAGCGCGAAACCGTCGCCGTTTTCGCATTCGGCGAGCACCGCGCCCCAAGGATCCACCACGAGCGCGTGGCCGTAGGATTGCCGGCCGCGGTGCTGGTGGTCGCCGTGCTGTGCGGGGGCCAGGATGTAGCACTGGCATTCGATGGCGCGGGCGCGCAGCAACACGTGCCAATGGGCTTGGCCCGTGGTCTTGAAAAAGGCGCTTGGCACGGCGATGGCGACGGCCCCGGCATCCGCCAGCTTCTGGTAAAGAAGCGGGAAACGCATGTCGTAGCACACGGTCAGCCCCAGTGTGCCGAAAGGCGCTTCGGTGACCACGCAACGGTCGCCCGGCGCGGTGCCGCGCGATTCGCGCACCCTGTTGCCGTCCGCCAAATCCGCGTCGAAAAGGTGGATCTTGCGATAGGTTGCCGCGATGGCGCCGTCCGGCGAGATGTGAACGCAGGTGTTGTGGGCGCGGCCGTCCGCGGCCTTTTCCGGGAAACCGCCGAGCACGAGATGCGTTGCCGTTCGTCTCGCCGTGTCGATGCAGCGGGCGAGTATCGGGCCGGGATTGTCGTCCGCGTTGACCGGAATGCGCTCCAACAGTCGCGCTTGCGCCCGCTCGGAACCAATGAACGCGAACGCCTCCGGCAACAGCACCATGTTCGCGCCGGCGGCGGCGGCTTGGGCGACCAAAGCGGTGGCGGTATCGACGTTCTCGCCAACGTTGTCGGTGGCGCGCATCTGCACTATGGCGACGGTCGTTTTGCCGGCCATTTGGGTGGCTCCTTTCTAAATTTCCGGCGGCGTCGTGTTGATGGGGTGGCCGAGCAAGGCCTCGATCGCCGGCAGGTCGAACGCGTCGTCTTCGGAAACGAAGCTGATGGCTATGCCGGTGGCGCCGGCCCTGCCGGTGCGGCCGATGCGATGCACATAGTCCTCGGCGTCCTCCGGCAAGTTGTAGTTGATGACGTGGCTGATGCCTTCCACGTGGATGCCGCGGCCGGCGACGTCCGTCGCCACCACCAGGTTGGTCTCGCCGTCCTTGAAGCGCTGCATGGTGGCGAGGCGCTTGCGCTGCGGAATGTCGCCGGCCAATTCCTCGCAATGCAATCCTTTGTCGCGCAGATATTCCGTCAGCCGATGCGCTTGGTCGCGCCGGTTTACGAACACCAGCGTGTGGTCGGGATCGTGCCGGCGCATGAAGGCGAGGAGCGTGGTGCGCTTGCGGTTGCGCGGCAGTGTCCAGAAACGTTGATCCACGGTGTCCACCGCCACGGAGTCCGGTTTGATCGCGACATGCAAAGGATCCAGTGTCCATTGCTGCGCGAGCCGCCTCACATCTTCCGTGAAGGTGGCGCTGAAGAACATCGTTTGGCGTTCGCGCTTCCTGGGCGTTTGGTAGACGATGCGGCGCACATCCGGGATGAAACCCATGTCGAGCATTCGATCCGCTTCGTCAATGACCAGAACCTCCGTGGTGCGAAGGTGGACCAGATTCTGGCCGCAGAAATCCAGCAAACGGCCGGGGGTCGCAACGAGAATGTCCACCGAGCGCTCGCGCAGTAGCTGGCGCTGTTTGTCGTAGTCGATTCCGCCAACCAGACAAACGACCCGCGTGTCGGTGTGGCGGGAGAGATCGTTGGCGTCCGTCTCGATCTGCATCGCCAGCTCGCGCGTTGGCGCCAGCACGAGGGCCCGGGCGGCACCCGCCGGCAGCGGCCGTCGCAATGGGAACTCCAACTGCCGGGCGAGAATCGTGATGAGAAAGGCGGCTGTTTTGCCCGTGCCGGTTTGCGCTTGGCCCGTGATGTCGTAGTCGGCGAGGCTGTACGGGAGCACTTCCGCCTGAATGGGCGTGCAACGCTCGAAACCGAGCCCGTTCGTGGCGGCGACTATGGGTTGCGGCAAAGCGAGTTCCTCGAAGCGCACCACGCTTGCCTCGTCCGTTGCCACCGGCTCGGTCATGACGCGCTGCTTGAACGCGCGGCGGCCAGCTTCACGCACAACGCGAGCACTTCGATGCTCTTCGCCACCGCCTCGACGGTGGCGAAGGTGGGCGCGATGCGTATGTTCCGATCTTCCGGATCGCGGCCGTGGGGGAATGTCGCGCCGGCCGGCGTGAGCGCGACGCCGAGTTGCCGGGCCAGCGCGACGGATTCGGAAGCGAGGCCCGGGCGCGTATTCAAAGACACGAAATAACCGCCCCGCGGGTTCGTCCACTCGGCCAGACCAGTGCCGCCGAGGCCGCGCTCCAGTCCCCGCCGCACGGCCTCGAACTTGGGCCGCACCAGGCTCGCGTGGGCGCGCATGTGCTGTTCCAAGCGCGGGCCGAGAAAGCGGGCGTGGCGCAGCTGGTTCACCTTGTCCGCGCCGATCATGAGGATCGCGAGGCGCTTTTCCATATCCGCCAAGAAGCGCTCCGCGCCGCCGAGAAAGGCCATGCCGCCGCTGGCGAAGGTCACCTTGGAGGTGGAAGCGAAAAGCGCCATGCCGTCCTCGGTGCCGGCGGCCCGGGCCAAGGGCAGGAGCGGCGTCAGCCGCGCGGCGGGGAACTCGAAGTCGTGAACCGCGTAGGCGTTGTCCCACAGCACGAGAAACGGGCCGCGCGCTTTGGCCGGCAGCAAGGCGAGCCGGCGCACCGTGTCCGGCGAATAGACGCAGCCGGTGGGGTTCGCGTACTTCGGCACGCACCAGATGCCCCGCACTTGCGGATCCGCTGCAACGAGCGCTTCGACGCGATCCATGTCCGGCCCGTCGTCCGTCATCGGCACGGTGGGGAGCTCCATGCCGAGAGCATCGGCGAGTGCGAAATGGCGGTCGTAGCCCGGCACCGGGCAAATCACCTTTTGCTTCGCGCCGCTTTCGCGCCAGGGCGGCCCGCAAAGGCCGGCGTTCTGCGCCGCGTCTAGCACGTGGAACATCAGCGTGAGGCTGGAGTTGCCGGCGGCGATCACGTCGTCCGCTTCCACGTCCAAGAGTCGCGCGCCCAAGGCCCGCGCTTCGGGGATGCCGCGCAGCATGCCGTAGTTGCGCGCATCGGTGCCGTCTTCGGTGCGGAAATCGCCGGCCAACGCGCCGTCGAGAGCGTTCGACAAATCGAGTTGCTCGGCCGCGGGTTTGCCGCGCGTGAGATCGAGTGCGAGGTTCGTGCGTTTGAGGGCTTGGAACTGCTGTTCCAAGTCCGCCAGGTTGTCCGTTGGCATTCGATTTCTCCTCGGGTGCGTTGGTCGTGGGCTTTTCGTACGACGCGGCGTGTTTCTAAACGCGTGTCTCAAGCCCCATCGTTTCGGGCAACCCGAGCATCAAATTGAGGTTTTGCACCGCCGCCCCCGCGGCGCCTTTGCCGAGATTGTCGTAGCGGCAGGCGATTTGCATTTGCGTCTCGTGGCCGAACACCAGAATGTCCAGCTGATTGGTGCCGTTGCGCGTCGTCGGCGAAAGAAATCCGTCTTCCAAAGCGTGCGCGGCGTTGTCGGAATGCACGTGGACGAAGGGCTCGTTGTCGTAGCGTTCGGCCAAGGTTTGTTGGAGCTCGGCCACCGTCGCGCCGTTGTCGAGTTCGCTCGCGAACAACCCCACCTGCACCAGCATTCCGCTGTGGTAATGGCCGACGGAAGGCGAGAACAGCGGGCGCGCGTTCGTTCCGGCGTAGGCGCGCATTTCCGCCACGTGCTTGTGGCCAAGGCCCAAGGCGTAGGGACGGATGCGCCAAGCGGCCTGGTCGCATGCCTCGTATTTCGCGATCATGCCTTTGCCGCCGCCCGAGTAGCCGGAAACCGCATGGACGCGCAGTGGCACGTCGGCGCCCAGCAAGCCGCTGTCGATCAGCGGTCGAACGCCCAGCACGAAGCCGGTGGCGTAGCAGCCCGGGTTCGCCACGCGGGTGGCGCCGCGAATTGCCCCGCGCTGCGTGGCCGCGAGCTCCGGCAGGCCGTAGACCCAGCCGTTGGCAACGCGGTGGGCGGTGCTGGCGTCCAGGATTCGCGTGTCCGGGCCGAGGTTCACGGCTTCCCTGGCCGCATCGTCCGGCAGGCACAACACGGTGATGTCCGCCTCGTCGAACAGCGCCCGGCGGCGCCCGGCGTCCTTGCGGTGGTTCTCCTCGATAGTGAGCAGGCGGATTTCGGGATGATTCGCCAAGCGCTCGGCGAGTTGTAGCCCGGTGGTACCCGCCTGCCCGTCAATGAACACGGCGTGGGTCAAAGGGAAGATTGCTCGTGGGTGGGTTCGAGCGGTGGATTATAAAGGAGCTTGGCCTGCGCCAACCGTCCAAAACCCGCGGCTTTCGATGATTCGGCACCCGGCCTCAAAGCGGGGCGATGCCGGTTTCGACCAGCTGGTAGAGCTCGGCCTGGGGAGCGCCGCCGTGGATGTTCAAGAAACCGATGGTGCCGAGCCGCAGCGACTTGTTGTGCGGCAGAGTCGGCGACCCCGGGTTCACGAACAGGACTCCGCCCACGGCGTGTATCTCCTCGATGTGGGTGTGACCGTAGACGATCACATCGGGTGTTCGGCCGGAGAATCGCTTGGCCGCCTGTTCGAGGATGAAGTCCGCCGGACGGCGGCCGGGCGACGGGAACTCGTGCAACATGCCAACGGCCACGCCGTCGCAATCCAGCAGACAGCGCTCTTCCAGAGTGGCGTGTTCCACGCCGAGATCGCCGTTTCCCCGGGCGACATGGACGGGTGCCAACTCGCTGAGCTCGTCGATGACGGCCGGCGCCCAAACATCGCCGGCGTGCAGGATCGCGTCCACGCCGGCGAACGCCTCCAGCACCTGTGGCCAAAGCAACCCGCGCTTCGTTAGATGGGAATCCGAAATCAAACCAATGCGCATTTGAACGCTCAATCCGCCAGAAAAACCGACCGCGCCCGGCCAAATCCCACGGTACGTGGCCGGCGACTCCCGCCGCGCGCTTGACTCTCGAGGGCGAAATCCATTGCGCGCCGCCAACCCGAACACGAATGAACGAGGCGTCGGCGACGGATACGGACGATTGCCCGCCAAAGCACGGGGAGTGACGCATGTTACACCCGCGACCGGGCCGCATTGGGAGTTTTTGGGTAAACGTGCCCGCCGGCGTTGCGGCGACAACGGGCCGCGACGTTCAGCGTGGCGTTACAATCGGACCATCGAACCCATGGAAATCCCTTGATGCCTGCGATCTCTCCTCACGACGGCCCGGTGGCCGTAACCGGCTGCTCCGGCTTCACCGGCGGACACATGGTGCGCGAACTCGCCATCCACGGCTACGAAGTGCGCGCCTGCATCCGCGACGCGAACTCTTGGCGTGGCAAAGACGCCGCCGAGTACCTGCAACGGGTGTCGAACGTCACGTTGGTGGACGGCTGCGATCTGTTCACGCCGGGCTCTTACGACGACGCTTTCAGGGGCTGCGCCGGCGTCTTCCACGTCGCGGCTGTTCTCGGCAATTCGGCGGACGGCAAATCCCAGCCGCACGGCAGCGGCGACGTGTCTCAAGACGTGTACAACGGCGGCAGGGTCGGCACGGCCAACGTGGTGGGCGCCGTGAACGCCAGCGGCAGCGTGCGGCGCTTGGTCTACACCAGTTCGACGGCCGCGGTGCTGGGCGCGAAAGCGCGCACGGTGCCGGACGGCTACGAGTGGACGGAAACGGATTGGGCGTCCGACGAGGTGGACGAGGAACGCTGGCATAGCGCCCGCAGCTCCTACGCCCGCAGCAAGGTGGACACCGAGCACTTCATCAACAAGGCGGCGGACGAAAGCGGCGGGCGGTGGGACGCCGTCACCATGAATCCGGCGATGATTTGCGGGCCGCTTCTGTTCAAGGCGCAGGTGGGCCAGTGGGTGGAGGCCCTCGGCCGCATTGCCGGCGGCCTTGTTCCGTTCTCGCCTCTCGAATACGACAGGGACTACAACATCATCGATGTGCGGGATTTGGTGAAGGCGCATCGGCTGGCGGCGGAATCCGCGGTGGATCACAAGGCGACCCGGGGTGGCAACCGCTACATCCTGCACGGCTCCGGCGGTCGCTCCTCGTTGCGCTTTAGCACGGAAGTGCGCGAAATCATTCACGAGCAATTCCCGTGGTTGCAACTCGGCGAACCGAAGGCGGGCGGTGGCGGCGGGCCGACCTTCGTGAACGACTGCAAAAAGGCGAAGGAAGTGCTGGGCGCCACCATTCGTCCGGTGGAGGAGACCCTGCGCGATCTGGTGGAAAGCTCTGTGGAGCTTGGAGTCATCACGCCGCGGGTGAAGGCCGCGGCCTAGCGGCTCGATGCGAGCGTGGCGAGGTTTCAGTACGTGCTTCAGCACGCCTTGGCGCGACGGTTGCAGGTTTCTTGGGTAGAGATTGGAGGGAGAATGCGATGAGGAATGGGAAAGCCGCTTGGGTGGTGTGCGCCGTCCTGGGCGTTGGGGCGCTCGCCGTTGCCGCGTCCGAGGGCGCGGTGAAGTACCGTCAGCACACCATGAGCGCCATCGGCGGCCACATGCAGGCCATCGTGGACATCATCCGCGGCCAGGTGCCCCACACCGGCCATCTGCCAACCCACGCCAACGCGCTGGCGGAGTTGGCGGAACTCGCGCCGGCGCTGTTTGCCGAAGGCACGCAAGGCGGGGACGCGCTGCCGGCGGTGTGGGAGAACGCGGAGGATTTCGAAGCCAAACTCGGCGCCTTCAAGGAGGCCACCGCGAACTTCAAGGCCGTGGTGGACGCCGGCGAAGACGCCCGCGGCGCGTTCCGTGGCGTGGGCCAGGCCTGCAAAGGCTGCCACGACAGCTACCGCGCCGAATAGGTCACCACCGCTCCGCGTAGATCGCCACCAAGACCACGCCGGCCGCCGCTAGCGCGGTGAGCCCGGCGCGCACCCAGAAGTGAGGCGTTGACGGCAGCAGCGCGGATTTGGGTTTGCGCCCGGTGAACATGGCGAGCGGCGTCCTGTCGCGCATGCCGAATGCGTACACGGCGTTGGCGGCTAAGTGAGCGCTCACCGCACCGAGAATCAGCCAATGCAAGCGCCGGTGGACCCATGAAGCGGCACGGGCGAATTCGTCCGATACGAAAACCAAAAGCGGCCCCTCGTTGAAGATCTCGTCGGTGGTGAAGAGACCGGTGCCCACTTGCGCCGTCGTGGCCAATGCGAAAACAATCGCCAGCCCGACGCCCGGCGTGGTGTGGGACAACGTTGCCGGCGCACGCCCGCGAAAGTGCTCAAGCAACGCCTTCGTCGTAGTCCGAGGCGACACGCGGTAGTGGCGAAAACGGGCGTAGCGCCCGCCCCATGCCGCCCAGCCGAACCGGAACACCAGCAAACCAAGCAGCGCCAGACCGGAGCGCTGATGCCACTGCAAAAGGTCGATGTCGCCGTACAGCCCGGAAAAGAGCGAAAAACCGATGCACGCCGCGAACGCCCAGTGCCAAAGCCGCAGCGGCCAATCCCAGATCATGCCTTTGGTGGCGCCTTGGGCCGCCGCCGCAGCGCCCGCGTCGGCACTGCTTGGCGGCGGCGTGGCTGGCGTCGAATCGCCCATCGGCGCGTTCGCAGGCGATTGTTCAGGCACTGTAGGGCCTGCCGTCCTTGCGTGAGAAGACGCCGCCCCGGCCGCGCCGGTGGATGCGCATGTCGATGTCCGGGTAGTCCACGTCGTCGTCTTCGCGCCGCGTCCCCACTTCCAAGTACACCACCCGGTCACCCGTCTCGTTCACCAGATGGTGGCCGTCCGCTTCGCCTTTGCGAAAACCGGCGCACATGCCGGGCCGCAGCTTCGTGCGCCCGGCGTCCGTGATCAACGTCGGCTCGCCTTCAAGCACATAGACGAGCTCGTCCTCGGCGCTGTGCCAATGACGCTGCGACGACCACGCGCCCGGCGGCAGCGTCACCACGTTCACGCCGTAGTCCGTGAGCCCGAACGCATCGCCAAGAGCCCGCTTCTGGCGGTCGGCGCACGGCCCGTCGTACGGCTTCGGGTACCCGCTGCCCCGGCGGACAGGCAGATCTTCGGTATCGACAGCCTTTGCGCCCACGCTCCACCTCCCAAGGCACGACGTCGGGCGATGATGCCAGAAACGAAAGGGCGACATGGCCGACACGGCAAGCGGCGTAGCCCGAGGCTGATGCGGTGGTAGGGGGTGGTAGGGGCTTGCTTGTCGGAACGGCCGGCGCGATGGTCTACGCCTCCAGATGAGGCTTGGGCGGATTGAGGAAGGCAGGAGAATGAGTTTGCTACTTACGGCGGTCATCCGGCGCGAGAGCGACGGCTATTTCGCGTTGTGTCCCGATCTGGACATAGCGAGCCAAGGCGGGACGGTGGCGGAAGCGCGCGAGAACTTGAAGGAAGCGTTGGAGCTGTTCTTCGAGGCGGCGGGCGCGGACGAAGCCCCACCGCACCTCGGTGGCGAGGTGTATGTGACGCAAGTGGAGGTATCGGCAGCGGTTGGCCAAGTGGCGCGTTGAGTCGGGCGTGAGTCTGCCGGCTATTCTCGATACACGGCCGCGAAGCGCTCACTCCATCGGCTGGAGGTTCGCGTAGGCCAGCATGAGCCACTTCGTGCCGCGCGAGCGGAAACGCACCTGCACGCGGGTGCGCTCGCCCTGGCCGTCCGCGTGCAGGATCACGCCCTCGCCGAATGTGGCGTGGCGAACGTTCTGGCCGATTCGCAAACCTTCGGCGGGATTGGTTTCGACGGCTGCGCCGTTGTTTCGTCTCGGGCGGAAAGGCCGCGAGACGCTGCCGCCCAGGCGCACCTCTTCCACGCAGTCGCGGGGCATTTCCTCCAGGAACCGGGAAGGCCAGCTTGTGGTTTGCGCGCCGTACAGCCGCCGCGTTTCGGCGTGCGTCAAATAAAGCTCGCGCATCGCCCGGGTGATGCCGACGTAGGCTAGCCGGCGCTCCTCTTCCAAGCGGCCGGGTTCCTCCACGGATCGGCGGTTCGGGAAGAGGCCCTCCTCCATGCCGGCGATGAACACCAGCGGAAACTCCAAGCCCTTTGCGGAATGCAATGTCATCATCTGCACGGCGGGGCCACCGCTTTGGTAGTCTCCGCTCTCGAGTGCGGCCTGATCCAGAAACTCCTGCAATTCCGAGGTGTTCTCGTCGGTTTCCCCGGCATCGTTCGCAAGCATCCCAAAAGCCAACTCGCCCCGCCCGAACTCGCTGCAGGCGTTCACCAGCTCTTCCAGGTTCTCTTTGCGAGCTATGCCACGCTCGCCGCCTTCACGCATGTGGTACTCCACAAGACCGCTGCTCTCGATGCAATGGGCGGCGATTTGCCGCAGGCCGCAACCGTCCACGGCGGCGGCCATGTCGTCCACCAGCTTGAGGAATGCCGCCACGGCCGCGGCGGCGCGGCCGGCCAAGACGCCCTCGGCGATGCCTTCCTTGCACGCTTGCCACATGGAAACGCCGCGCTGGCGGGCGATTGCCCGGATGGCCTCCACCGTCTTGCCGCCGATGCCGCGCGGCGGCGTGTTCGCCACGCGCTCGAACGCCACGTCCGCGTGGCGCTGTCCAACCAGCCGCATGTAGCCGAGGGCGTTGCGTATCTCCGCCCGTTCGTAAAAGCGCACGCCGCCGTGGATGCGGTACGGAATGTCCAATCGCAGCAGAGCCTCTTCGATCACCCGGGATTGCGCGTTGGATCGGTACAGCACCGCGATTTCCGAATGGTCGCCGCCGCGGTCCACCCATTGCTGGGCCCGCTCGGCGACAAAACGCGCCTCGTCCAAGTCGTTGTAGCCGGAGTACACCTTGATCGGATCGCCATCCTTCGCGTCTGTCCAGAGGTTCTTGCCGAGCCGTTCCTGGTTCCGGTCGATAAGCGCGTTGGCGGCCCGCAGGATATGGCCCGTGGAGCGGTAGTTCTGTTCCAAGCGAACGACGCCCACGTCTTGGAAATGGCTTTGGAAACGGTGGATGTTCTCGATCTTGGCGCCGCGCCACCCGTAAATGGCTTGATCGTCGTCGCCCACGGCCCAGACCGTGGCGGCCGGCGCGGAAACCGATGGCCGGGAGGCGCCGGCCAACAGCCGCAGCCAATCGTACTGAATGCGGTTGGTGTCTTGGAACTCGTCCACCAACAGGTGCCGGAAACGCCCCCGGTAGTGTTCCAGCAGGTCCGCGCGTTCCAGCCACAACTCGTGGCTGCGCAGCAGAAGTTCGGCGAAATCCACCAAACCGCCTTGTCCGCAGAGGGCTTCGTAAGCGGTGTACACCTTGGCGTGGGTGGACGCGAACAGGTCGTCGCCGCGGGCGCGCACGTCCTTGGCGCGACGGCCCTCGTCCTTTTGCGCGTTGATGAACCACACCGCTTGGCGGGCCGGCCACTTTTGCTCGTCCAACTCCAACTCGCGCATTACCCGTTTCACCAAGCGAAGTTGATCGTCCGCGTCCAGGATCTGGAAATTGCGGGGCAGTCCGGCGTCTTGCCAATGCATGCGCAACAGCCGATGCGCGATGCCGTGAAACGTGCCCACCCACATCGCCCGCGCCGGGCCCTCGAGCAGCCGTTCCACGCGCCCGCGCATTTCTCCCGCCGCCTTGTTCGTGAACGTGACCGCGAGAACGCCGCTCGGCGGCACCCGCTCCACCTCCACGAGCCAAGCGATGCGATGCACCAGCACGCGGGTCTTGCCGCTGCCGGCGCCGGCCACCACCAAGAGGTTGCCGAGCGGCGCGGTGACGGCTTGGCGCTGCCGGTCGTTCAAGCCCTCCATAATGTGCGTCACATCCACGGGCGCTTGTCTCGTGCTGTCACTGTTCGTTGATCCGCCTGCGGCCCGGCCGCTCCTTGGCCGCGATGTTTCCTGTACAAGTTGCCAGTATAGCCGCAATGTCGGCAAAAGCCGCGCGGCTTCGCGATCACGCCTCGCCTCTCGCCTCCACGACGATCAGGTCCAGAATGTCCATACTGGTAACCACGCCGACGAGCTCTTCCGAATCTTCAGCCACCACGGGCATCGCGGTCACGGCGTTGTCCGTCATCCGTTGCAAGGCGTCTTCCACCGGTTCGGCTGGCCAAGCCCGCGGCGTGTCCCGGCGCAGGACGTCGCGCAACGGCGTATGCGCCCAGCGCGGTTTCGGCAGATAACGCAGCATTCGCAAGGAGACGATTCCGGCCAAGCGGCCGTCGGCAGTGACAACGTAATCCTCCTGATCCGAGACGATCCAGCGGTTGGCGAACTCCCGCACGGAGATATCCGCGTCCGGGAACCGCCGTGTGCGGTCGACGATGCTCTCCACCGTGGCGCCGTCCAGCGCGAATCGCGCCAAGGCGGGCGTCACCGCAAGTTCGCTCGGTTCGTCCGCGGCGGTGGCGCGCCTCCCGGCCCGGCGCACGGCGTAGCCGAGCGCGTAGGGCGTCACCAGAATGTAGCCGAACATGATCAGCACGAGGAGTGAAAACACGTCCTCCTCGATGACGCCGCTGTCCAGCAAGATGAGCAGCAGCGCGATTTCGGCCACGCCTTTGGCCATGAGGCCGGTGGAGAGCGCCAAACGGCTCCCCAGCCGCGCCAGATGCGCACCCACCGCGGCTCCGGCGAACTTGCCCAAGAGCGGCACCAGCACCACCGCGGTGATGGTCCAAACCGGAAGGTCGACAAACGACCAGTTGAAATGCAGTCCCGCGGAAGCGAAGAACAGCGGCACGAAGAGCCCTTCGCCAACGCTATGGAACCCGGGCACGATCTCGCGTCGCACCTGATGCGGCAAGCCGGAAAGAGACGCGCCGAACAGCAGGGCGCCGAGCGAACCGTGCAAGCCGATGCGCTCCGCCGCCATCACCATGAGGAAGAGGCCCCCCAGCACGAGCCCCAAGGACAATTGCGAGACGGGCAGAAAGCGCTGCAAAAACACGATCAAGTGCGGCACCACCCGTTTGGAGAGCACCCAAGTGACCACGGTGAACGCGACGATCTGCCCCGCCAACACGCCCAACTCGAGCGCCGCATGCTGGTGAAACGGCTCGCCGATGGTGAAGCCCACCACCAGCAGCACGATCAACTCGGCGATAAGGACTATGGCGAATATCTCCATTCCCAGACGCAGCCGCAGCTGTCCGTTGTCGCAAAGCACCTTGGCGACCATGCCGAGGCTCGACAAGGCGAAGACCCCGGCCAACGCCAGCGAGCCGCCGAGATCCTTCGGGCCGAGATTGAAGTCGAAGAAGACATCGGTGGTCACGGCCAACGCCGAGAGAATGGACACCACGACGCAGGCGATGGCCGCGAGGAAAAACCGGCCGCGCAACGTCGCCATGAAGCCGGAGATGTCGACTTCGTCCAAGCCGATGAGAAAGAAGAAAATGAAAATGCCGATGCCGAGCAGCGTGTCGAGATCGCCGCCGGTGTCAACCAGGCCGGTGGCCGGGCCGAGAATCACGCCGGTGAGCGTGTAGGCGATGATGGAGTTGACGCCGACGCGGCTGAGCACGGCTTCGGCGAGTTTGGCCACCACGATCAGCAGCCCCACTTGGAAAACCGTTTCCTCGAATGTCACGCCCAATCCCCCAAGGTCCGCGGCGCGCGGCTACATTGACGCACGCTGAACTGCCGCAGCCGCCATCACTCGACGGTTACCGACTTCGCCAGATTGCGCGGCTGATCCACGTCCGTGCCTTTGTGTACCGCGGTGTGGTAGGCAAGCAACTGCAACGGCACGGTGTACACCACGGGCGCGAGCAAATCGTGCGTCTTCGGCACCTCCACCACCGTCACGCCGTCTTCTTCGGCGATGCCGGCGTCCGCGTCCGCGAACACGAACAGCTCGCCGCCCCGGGCGCGCACCTCTTCGAGGTTGGAGCGCACCTTGCGCGCCAGCTCGTCGCCGGGCGCGACGGCCACGATCGGCATGTCCTCGTCCACGAGGGCGAGAGGGCCGTGTTTCAGTTCTCCCGCCGGGTAGCCTTCAGCATGGATGTAGGAGAGCTCCTTGAGTTTCAACGCGCCCTCCAAGGCCACCGGATAGTGCAGGCCGCGGCCTAGGAAGAGCGCGTGATGACGATGGATGAAGCGTGCGGCCAAGCGGCGGATGCGGCGGTTGAGGCCCAAGGTCTCCTCCACGACGGCCGGCAAGTCGCGCAGCGCCGCCACCAGTTCGCGTTCCTTTTCCGCGCCGAGGCCGCGGCGTCTTGCGAGCAGGATGGCGAGCATCATCAACACCGCGAGCTGGGTGGTGAAAGCCTTGGTGGAAGCCACGCAGATCTCGGTGCCGGCCTCCGTGATCATGGCCAGCTCCGATTCGCGCACTTGGGTGCTGGTGGGAACGTTGCAAACCGTGGCGGTGTGCGCGAAGCCGGCGGCTTTGGCGATGTCGTGGGCGGCCAGGGTGTCTGCGGTTTCGCCGGACTGGGTGATGGTCAGGAACAGTCCCCCCACCGGCGTGACGAAATTGCGGTAGCGGAACTCGGACGCGATCTCCACGGTGCAGGGGATGCCGGCGAGTTCCTCGATCCAGTTTCTGGCGACGCAGCCGGCGTAGTAGGCGGTGCCGCAAGCGGCGATGGTGACGGCGCGCGTGTCGTCCAGCACTTGCCGAGCGTTGATGCCAAACGCCTGCTCCAGCACCCGGGTTCGGCCCAAGCGCCCATCAAGGGTGGCGCGAAGGGCGCGCGGCTGTTCGTGGACCTCCTTCTCCATGTAGTGGCGGTACTCGCCCTTGTCGGTCGCGTCGGCGGTGGACTCCACGCGCACCGTAGCCCGCACCACGGCGCGGTTCTCGGCATTCCACACCGCGATGCTCGATGGCGTGATGTCCACCAGGTCGCCTTGCTCCAAGTAGATGAAGCGATCCGTCACCGGGCGCAGGGCCAGCGCGTCCGAGGCGATGAAGTTCTCGCCGATGCCCACGCCCACCACGAGCGGGCCGCCGGCGCGGGCGGCGACGATGCGCTCCGGCTGGTCCTTGCAGATCACGCCGAGCGCGTAAGCGCCTTCTAGGCGTCGCACGGCTTTGGCCACCGCCTCGAGCAGGTCGGCTTCCTCGCCAAGCGCCATTTCGACCAGATGGGCGACCACTTCGGTATCCGTCCGGGATTCGAACCGATAGCCGGCTTCGGCCAACTCGGCGCGCAACTCGTCGTGGTTTTCGATGATGCCGTTGTGGACAAGGCAAACGCGCCCGCGCGACATGTGCGGGTGGGCGTTTTCCACCGCCGGCGCGCCATGCGTGGCCCAGCGGGTGTGGGCGATTCCGGTGACGCCGTGGAGCGGCGCTTCGCGCAGGCTGTCGGCCAGTTCCCGCACCCGGCCAAGGGTGCGGCGGCGGTGGATGTCCGCGGTGCCGTTCGCCGCCACGGCGATGCCGGCCGAGTCGTAGCCCCGGTATTCCAGCCGTTGCAACCCTTCGAGCAGAATGGCGGGCACGTCCCGTTTGGCCACCGCTCCAACGATTCCGCACATTGCGGTCAACCTCCCTTGCGGCGTTTGGCCGGTGGCGTCCAGCCTTGGATGTTGCGCTGCCGGCCTCGGCTTATGGCGAGTTCGGCGCGGCCAACCGCGCTGGTGATGGTGGAACCCGCCCCCACATAGGCTTCGTCCTCAAGGGTCAGGGGCGCGACCAGCGTGGCGTTGGTGCCGACGAAGACGCCATCGCCGATCTCGGTGCGGTGCTTGGCCACGCCGTCGTAGTTGCAGGTGATCGCGCCGGCGCCGATGTTGCTCTCGGCGCCCACCGAAGCGTCGCCGAGATAGGCCAGGTGGTTGGCCTTCGCGCCATCGCCGAGCCGGGCCTTCTTGGTCTCCACGAAGTTGCCGACATGCACGCCCACTCCTAGGTCGGTGCCCGGCCGCAAGCGCGCGAACGGGCCGATCCGGCAACCGCTGGCCACGCGCGCGCCGTGGATGCAGCACATCGGCAACACTTCCACGTCGTTGCCCAACACGGTGTCCGCGACGACGCAGTTGGCGCCGATCCGCACGCCATCGCCCAGCGTCACCTCGCCTTCGAGCACCACGCCCACGTCGATGACGCAGTCGCGCCCGGCATGCACGGCGCCGCGAATGTCCAGCCGCGCCGGGTCCAACACGGTGACGCCGGCCGCAGCCAGCGCCTCGGCTTGGCGCCGCTGGTAATGGCGCTCCAAGTGCGCCAGCTGGATGCGATCGTTGACGCCCAGCGCCTCCTCGGGTTCCTCGGCGCGCACGGCCTCGATCGCCAGACCGCGCGCGGTCGCCAAGGACGCCACATCGGTGAGGTAGTACTCGCCTTGCGCGTTGTCCGGCGTCACCGCTCGCAGCAGTTCGCCGAGAAGTCCGCTGGGCGCGGCGAGCATTCCAGAGTTCACTTCGGCGATGGCCAACTGATCCGGGCTTGCGTCTTTCTCTTCGACGATGCCCACAACCCGCTCGCCATCACGCAGAATCCTCGCGCCGAGACCATCCGGCTGTGGCACCTGGGCCGACACCAGGGCCAGGCCCCGCCGCCCCCGGTCAACGCATTTGGCCAGCGTGGGCTCTCGCACGAGGGGCACGTCGGCAAGCAGCACGAGCACGGTGGCGGATGCCGACACTTGGGGCAACGCTTGCGCCACGGCGTGGCCGGTACCGAGGCGCGGCGCCTGCAACACCCAGGAAAGATCGCGCCGATCGGCGAAGCAAGCCTTCACTTCGCCGGCCTGCTCGCCCACCACGACGTGGATCTTGTCGGGCCCTAGGGCGGCGGCGGCGTCCAGCACATGGGCGAGCAGAGGTTGGCCGCCTAGGCCGTGCAGCACCTTTGGCAACCGCGACCGCATCCGGGTGCCGGTTCCCGCCGCGAGGACTATCACCTCCAAGGCGCTTGCGCAGGTCATCTGGGGCTTCCGAGCCAGTTGAGCATGGCATTATAGAAGCCCGCGGCGGCCCTCCGTATCGGGGCCGGTGCTTTTCTCACGGTGCCGAGAGCGGCCCGACAGCGGCCCGACGGCGGGCCGACAGCGAAAGGAGGCTTCCTTGTCTTTGCCAAGGCCAGCGCAGGACGCGCCCATCACCAAGGGAGTAATCGCCGCGGCCGGCAGCGGCACGCGCTTCCTGCCGGCCACGAAATCGATCCCCAAGGAGATGATTCCGCTCATCGACCGGCCGATAGTGCAGTACGTCGTCGAAGAGCTTGCGGCCAGCGGCATCCGCGATGTGGTGTTCGTGAGCCGGTGGGACAAGAAGGTGCTGGAGGATCATTTCGACCAACACCCCACCCTGGAGGACGCGCTCGCCACGACGGAAAAGCGCCACTACTTGGAGGAGACCCGGCGCGCCGGCGATTTGGTGAACGCGGCGTACATTCGCCAACGCGGCCCCTATGGCAACGGCACGCCGGCGCTCAATGCCGGGCGGTTGGTGGGCGACGGGCCGTTCGTGTACGCCTTCGGCGACGACTTGGTGAGCTCCGCCGTGCCGTTCACGCGCCAGCTCATCGCCCAATACCGCAAGACGCCGGGCGTCATTCTGGGCGCCCAAGAGGTGGCCCCGGAAGAAGTGCCGAGCTACGGGATGATCGAGACCGATGACCAGCTTCGCGTGACGCGCATCGTGGAGAAACCGGCCCGGTCGGCGATCACGTCCACGCTCGTGGGTTTTGGACGCTACATCCTTCCATGTGACATCCTCGACATTCTCGGCGAGATTCCCGTCGGCAAGGACGGCGAGCTTTGGCTGATGGACGCCATTGAGGCGTACATGCTGCGCGGCGGCCATGTGTACGCCTGCCCGGTGCGCGGCGGCCGTTGGCTCACCACCGGCGATCCCGTGAATTATCTGGAGGCGCTGTTCCACTACGCGCTGCGCCGGGACGATCTGAAGGACGACGTGCGGCGCATAGTGCGCCGCATCGCCGCGACGTTGGATACTTGAAGCGGCGACCCGCGGGGCCGCGGGGTGGACGCGGTTTGATGCGCCTAGGCGACGCCCGCTATGTGCGCCACCCCGCCAACGGCGGTGCCGGAGCGTTCGGACGGAGGATGGCGCAGATAGTTTGCCGCGTGGCGAAATCCTGTTGATCCGCTGCCGGCGCGCAGACTGGGCCGCAGCAGCACGTTGGCCAGCAGCAGGAGCTTGCGCATGACGGCGACCAGCGCCACCTTCGGTGGCTTGCCGCGGCCGATCAGGTCGCGGTACTTGCGGCCGAGATCGGGGTTGTGCCGGGTGGCGGCGACGGCCGCCATGTAGAGCACCGCATCAATGAGCACCGCTTGAGTGGTCAGCAAGTCCGCGTTCGATGGTGTTCCACGTCGAGCAAGGAGTGTCAGCCACCACTGCGCGACTGTTTCGCAATCGTAGACATTACGCTTTCGCACGTCGGTTGGACCGGCCGCGGCCGCGGTCGAGTGGCGCGACATCGAAGACGGCGCCGCCGACGAAACGATTCTGCTCACGGTGCGCACGAGCAAGACGAACCAAGCCGGCGCGACGAAGAAGGACCTGCGCCTGGTCAAGGGCGGCACCGCACGTACGCATGTGCGGGCAGGCGGGGTTCGACCGACTGCGGATATAGGTAGTCGGCCCTGTTGCGGCGCGGGGCTGTCGCACGCGCCACCGAGGCGTTCAATCTCCGCAGCGAGGGTCCCACGTTCAATAACTGTCACCCCGCCCGCCCGGTGCTGGCGCACCCCGTTCGCGTTGCAATGTATTGCACATGGTTGCTCGCTTGACGGGCGAAGCGTACCACCTCGATACCGCGATTTTCGTGGCGCTCGCGCCTTAGAGTGATCGCAATGACGACGCCTCGGCAAACGACCCTCAATGTGCGTCCCAGCGAGCGTGTGGGGGACGTTCTGGATCGCATACGTCGCGAGGCTTCCAGCGAATGGAGACACATACCGCGCTAGAGCGGTTCGTGGCCCCCCTAACGGGAAAGTCTGACGTGCACGATCAAATCACCGACGCGTAGCTGCCACCCGCTTGGCACCGAGGTGGAACCAGGACTCCATAGGCAACACCACCTCCAACCCTTGTAGCAGCGCGTCGAACTCATTTAGACCATCGCTCGGCCGTGCCGGTAGTGCCCGCGCAAACTCGGTGAGCTTTTCGTCCAGCCAGTCCGTCCAATCATCCACCGTGCGGTGCGCCGCTGCGGCCCGCAGAAGCGGGGTCACCATCTGCGCCACATGCTCGGCCTTAGAAGCTCTTGGGGCCAGTCTTCCGACCACGACCGCCACTCCGTCTGCGACACACTCACTCCCCGCTGCCGCCGCAACAATGCTGGCTAGATGCAGCTGCGGCAACACATCATCAAATTCCGCCTCGCCTGCTCTTCCGGCTACATCTCGCAGACCCACACCAATCTGCGCAAGGTGCCGCGCCTCAACTACCGACCACTGCGACCACCACGCGAGGGTGTTCAAAGCATCGAAGTAGTCCTCGCCGCACGACATCTCTGAGACCTGGTCCGCAAGCCCCTCTGGCATCGGTTCCTGGGGCCGAAGATGCAACTCGCATGGCCCGGGCAACGCATGCCTTGGATTCGATGGCGCCCCGTCCGAACGTGCTAATGCAGATTCGATCTCCTCACTCATCGGTACCTCGCATCCCGCCTTTTCGTGCCTTTGCTTCAGCAACCAGAGCCGCCCCAGAATCTCGCGACGAAGGTTTCGGGCGCCCATCACATCGCTAATGAACAACGGCTCGTCACGAATGTCCGTTTGTCTCCGCAGGGCACCTTCCCATGTCGCGTTCGCCACACACGCCCTCTCTAGGGCGTCCACATCCAACGCTGCGCCGCGCCCAATCAACATCTGGGTCACCAACCCCGCCTGCATCCACGCGCACATCCGTCTCCAGTGGCCCGGGCAACTGGCGCCGCCTTCGATAGCGCTCAGCGAGTTCATCTCTAATTCGCACAGGACCTCGAACACCTTGTAGACGTCGCAGCCATCGACTCTCATGGAGTCATCCAGAAGTGTCGCGATCGCATCGGCCGCAAACTCGCGGAAACGCTCTTGCCGAACTCGGTACAACGCAACATCTAGGGCACCGAGCAACGCGATCGGATTGCCATGCGCCTCCACCATCTGCAGCGCACCCCAAACCGCGTCGTCGTCGAACCCGATCAGCCACGCCCCCGGCGAGAGGTCGTCGCGCAAAGCACCAGAACAGCAAATGCTCAGGCCACCCGCCAAATCTCGTTCGAGCAACTCACGTCGATAGGGAATCAGTCGTTCGCGCAACCAAGCCTCTACGCCCGGGCTTTCCGGACGTGGTCCGCAAAACCGCTCCCAATACTCCAACGTCGGCGGCGCGACCTCGTCGAAAGTAGGAGACTTCCCGTGAGCGACCTTTTGGGCCAACCGGCCTTGCAGGGGGGCTACGCCGCTCGATAGTTCGTTGAACACCAAAGACATCTCATCTGGCGATAGCGAACGCACGGCCACCTGTTCGACTAGGCTCGAGGGCAAACGTGCCGTTGGGCCAAGACTATTCAAGATGTCCTTCAGCGTTTGCTGCCTTACTGTGCTGTCCTGACAGAGCAGGCCAAGCGCCGGCATCGGCATGATGTGGCCAGTCCATTTCACACAGAGGGTCTCTCCGCCAGCCACTCTCTCAACTGTCGTCTGGACGCCAGATAGGTCGATGACTTGGACACTCGCACTGCCTTCGAGCACGGCGCTCGCGGCCGCGATCAACTCATTCTCCGCCAACTGGACTTCGCCACCCTCGCCCCCTAGCCCAATCACGGACGAGTAGTGGAGGCCGCAGTCGCTTGCGAACGCCGGATCCATCCTGGCTACTTGGTCCCTCAGCGTCGCCGGTAGGCAATCGAGGAACACCTTGCCGACTAGCTCCCGATGCTCCTCAACGCTCGAAATCATCGAGAGAGCACGCCGCAGCGCATCTTCGACCATATCCGCGTTCGCTGGTCTCAGAGGACCGACAATACACCGTCCTACCCAAGTGCCGTACGCGGCGCGTCTCTCAGCCGACTGCATCATCGGTGGCACGAAGACGAGAGCGATCCGCCGAACAATCGAATCGCGATTTCCCTCGTCACGCCCACCCAATTCGGAACGCTTAAACAGATATGTGGTTGCCGCCAGATGGCACCATACCCACGTGCATAGAGCCTCAGCGACTTTGTCGTCGATTGACGTGTTCGCCCATAGCTCCCGGATCACTTGAGCGTTCACGAGCTGCATCGCAGCCGACAACTCCCACAACTCCCGCTCGTCGGCCAGCCAATTCGACTCTACAGTGTTTATGGTCTGTCGGATCGTCCGCAACTCGGGACTCTCGACCACCTCCCCGGCATCCACGCGCACATCCTCAAGCCAGTGACGCAGCTCGTCCGCGTCGACCGGTACAAATACGAATCCAGCGTCACGAAGCTCGTGCGTCGCAGTCCAACATTGCTCGTTGCTGATGACGTTTCGAGAGCGCAGATGCCTCAGCAGGTCCAGCACGCAAACCACCGGCACACTCGCTCCAGTCGGCCCCGCGCATGCCGGATGGCTGTTCATGTAGCGGTCGTCGACGCAGAGTGCCTGGCACCGTTCGGCCGCCAGAACAAAACCTTCAAGAGAGGCGACACTCGCCACCCGTCCGATCTTTTCACGCCTGTCGGACAACTGTGGAAGTAGCGACACGGCACCACATTCCATGCCTTTCCGCAGCACCGCGACCAGCCGCTCAACCTCGTTCGCAAGGTCGTCGCCCGCGTCGCCTGCTTCTACTAACGCGTTGGCCATGTCGCGCACGTTCGGATGCACCCGAATGTCCACCCCGTGACTCGTGATGACGTCCAATACGTGTGCTGACTGCAGGTACGAAAGCGCGGGTTCGTCAACGTATACGGGGCCGTTGAGCATCGAGTCCGGCAGACTAGGCCGTGGTTCCTGGTCCTGGCTTGCCAAGAACCCCTTCGCCCTCTTGTACGTCTGGGCGTCGACGAATCCCCGCTTGCGGGCCACTGCGCATAGGTCCGCTGGCGAGAAGATCAGGTCCTCGTAGGCCGACGTGTCCGCAAGCTCCTCCATCAACGAATGAGCCTTGTGTAGCGGCTCAACGCAAATCATGACGCCAGCCTCCTCACGGCAAGCCTCCAGCAGCATCGCTAGCTCAATCCCGAACTCCTCCACCGCTGCTGTGTTCGAGACGAACGCATCTTCAACGACGTTGATCCGATTCCGATCGAACAGGCGCCGTATCTGCTTGGCCTGCTGCACCAGCGCCGGTTGGTGAAACCGGACCGCGTCCCTCTCCGCGTACAGGGTGGCCATCGCGTCGTGCGTGATCTCCACGTGACCGAGCGCATCGATCGTGGTCTCCAGCAGGCCCACATGCCCCAGCACTAGGATGGATGTCAGGTCCAGGCCGACGGTCCATTGATCCTCCAGCTCCACCGGTCGCCGGACTCCCGACAAAATCGGTATGACGGGCCGTTCGCGCCCATTACGCCGTCCATCCAGCAACACCCGCGACAGTGGCAGGTTGAGCGTCCCGGCCGCTATGCCAATGGGCACGTCGCCTTTGAAGAGCATGTCAATGATCCGCTCATTGCGCTCCCTCATCGCGGGCAGCCGCTGGTCGACGAGTTCCTTCAAGTCCGTGCGCCAGATCGGCCCCTCGTCCTCCGATGAGTGTTTCACCGCCTGCGCGAGCCACTCAGGATCAGCTTGGTCGTCGTGACCTAGCTCGAAGTGGAGTCCGTAGGCCGACGCCAGCACACCGGGATCTTCTGGAGCCTTTGCTGCTGCCAGAGCCGCCAGTTCGAGCGCACGTTCCGGTAGCTGGCCCGGGTGGCGCGCTACCCAGGCCAACATCATCAGCACGTCCGGCCCCAAATGCTGTCTCCGAGGCCACTCGCGCTCAACGACTCCCGTAAGCCTCCCCCAATCCCCCGCCGCGATCGCGAGTTGGACATCGAGCCTCAAGTCGTCGACGTTCGCCCTGCTGGTTAGAAGTCTTTCGTTGATCGCCCGCGCGTCGCTCAACCGACCCGCATGGAACAGCGCCCACGCTCGGGCCCCACAAATGTCCTTGTTCTGCTCGGCGAGGTTCGGGTACTCGTCTAGGAACATCAGAAGTGCCGCATGGTCCGCAGCCCGGTGACTCAGAAAAGCCACGAGCTCGTGCGCGTTGCCGATCGTTCGATCCAGTTCGAACAACTTGCGCAAGCGCTGGCCGAGTGCTCTCCGATCATCTACCTTCCTCAGGTGCGCGATTAAGTTCCGCAGATCCACAACGCTTCCGGACTTGAGATACAGTTCCTCGAGCTGACGCCGTGGATCGGTGCCTTCCTGCGCGTCCAATGCAGCGTTCATTCGCGCCACCATGGAAGGATCCAGACGCGAACTTCGCGTCGAGATCCACTCCCGCGCCCGTTCAGTCTGCGCGTCACTTAGCAGAGCGTGGAACAGCATCGCCGTCGTCGTCGACTCCGGCAACACCCGATCGAGACGCTCCATGTGGAGTTCGACATAACCCGCGAACTCGCCAGCGTCCATCGTCTGATCGTTAAGTAGGCATTCCGCTACGACTTCTGCATCGCTCATTCCGCCTAAGCGCCTGCTTTGCCGTAGTCGGGCGCACAGAGCACCGTCGTCGAACTCGATCCCGAAGGCCCACGCGAAGGCGATGTGATGAACGGCGTCCACGCCGTTCTTCATCCGGCTCTGTATCTCGTGGCGAGCCTCATCGTTCTCAGCCCGTATGGGACTCATGAGCCGAAGCCACAAACGCCAATCGTCGACTGTCGTGCTCAGATCCTTGTTCGCCCACGCTCCGAGATTTGTGCCGACATACTCGAAACATGCAGCCGCACGCTCTCGATGCTGCTCAGCCGCCGCGTCCACGCTCGGCCCGACGCCGAGATAGAACGGTATGCTGTCGAGCACGCCGCTACGGCGTTCCTCCGGCAGAAGAAACGCCGCGTTGACGGTCCCCTCAACCAGTGCGACGCGGGGTTCCCAGCCGTGGTGTCGCTCCACTTCCCGCAGCCCGCGAGCTGCATCCTCCCACCGTCCGGCTCTCGCCATATGAACAGCCCAATTTCCGCATCCCCCATGGGTGAAGTGCGTAGGCAGGTCAGTCGGGTCCACGTCTATACACCATGCCAGTGCCTCCGCTTCGCCGCAGAGTCGCGCCAGCAGACTGACAAACACGGTTCGACAGTCGGGATCGTCGACATCACGAATCAGCCGCATTGCCTCGTCTCCCTTGTCGCTGGTGGCGGCAATCCAAGCATCCACCACCAACAGGCTTTCCTCTGTCTGCCTTTCGGAGAGACCCTTGCGAATACGCTGCGCGGTCGCCAAGCTCTCGGTCGTCGTAGCGCACAACCTTGCCGTCCAGTAACGCACCCTGTTCTTCAGCGCGTCTGTCGCACCTGCGAGTTCTCCGCCATCCTCCGTTTGCCGGTGAAGTTCCTGAATACGCTCGGTGGCTTGGCTTGGGTCGAACGTCCGTTGCGTAAGAATGTCCGAGAGTTCACTTTGGGCTTCTTTATCGTGCACGTGCTGCACCACCGGATCAAATCGCGGCCCACGTGCCACGTCGTCCAGCTTCGCCTCGATCCGCTTTACACCCTTGTCGACTTGTTGGATCATTCCGGCGGTCGCCCGTTCACTGTCGGGAATCGTCGCGATGTAACCAGCGATCAGGACGGCAAGCACCACATCGATCGGTCCCTCTGCAAAGTGCTCGGCCTCTCCAGTCACGTCGGCGTAACACGCGCCCAACCGATTGCGAATGCCCTGTCCATCATCCGCTGCCACTCCCATGACGTTCGCCTTGGCCAAGGCCATGAACCATTCCGGTACAGCGTCGCTACGCAACCATTTCTGCAACGCTGGCATCTTCAGGAAGTCCGGGGCCACGTAGGCCTGCTCCACTGCATCTAGAACCGACCGCCACCAGGCATCGTCCACTGGTCCAACCAGCCGTGCCCACGTGCCGCGCAGGACCTCGCCCATCAGATCCGCGGGACCGGGGGAACCGCCAACGGCCGCCTTCCGTTCCGCCGACAGCACCCGGATGTGCCCGGCGGCTGCTTTTGCAAGTGGCAACAGTGGCTTGGCGGCGATGCCTAACAACTCTTCGGTCATGCATTCACCTTCTAATCACTACCGGTCCGTCCTAATGACAAACGTATTCTTGCGGCAGCGGTCGACCTGCCTGCGCACCGGCTTGCGTTTGGCAAGCATGGGCCGTCGTCCTTTCGTCCATCCATGTCCCATCATACGCTTGCGGGCAGTTAGCAGCTTCTCGTAGCGGTTCGACAGGGGTTGACCAGTCCCTCGAACAGATCGTGCTTCCAGTCCGAAGACCGGAGCCAACCTCGATAGGTATTTTTGCACGTACGTGCCTGCCAGCGCCCACGGCGACGCGGCGACTTTCGTGGCGCCCGCGCCTTAGAATGACGCATGACCATGCGAACAACACCTCGGCAAACGACCTCGATGTGCGCCCCAGCGAGCGCGTGGGGGACGTTTTGGATCGGATCCGTCGCGACGCCTCCAGCGAAGCCGAGAAGGGGCGCTGGTTCGAGCATCTGTTTATGGCGACGGTGCGCGACAACGCCGAGTTCGACGTGGCGGAAATCTGGCCGTGGCGCGACTGGCCGGATCGCGAGCAGCTAACGGGCTTGGACGGCCGCGACCACGGCATCGACCTCGTGGCGCGGCAGATGGACGGCGCGCTGGTCGCTGTTCAGTGCAAGTGCTACGCGGCAGACGCGGTGATCGGCAAGCGGCACATCGATAGCTTTCTGAACGAATCGGCACGTCCGGCGTTCGGGCTGCGTTGGATCGTCTCGACATCTACTTGGAACTCGGCCGCCGAACGCGCCATCGCCGGCCGGCAACCCAGAATCGCCCGCATCGACTTCCTGGATTTCCTGGATCACGAAATCCGCGAACTCCAAAGGCCGGCGGAACGGTGTCACCCGAAGCCGCTTCAGCAGAAAGCCATCGACGCCGTATACGACGGCTTGGTTACGCAGGGCAACGATCGCGGCAAGCTGGTGGTTGGGGAGCGCCGTCTCGCGGATGGCACGGAGAGCGTCGACGCCCGCTACCACCCGCTCAGCGCACAGCCGGATGCCGAGCGCTTCGGACGGATCGTCCGATCCCACTCGGCGATCGAGAACAGCCTGCACTGGGTGCTCGACGTGTCTATGGACGAGGACCGGGCGCGCAACCGCAAGGGCAACGGCGCGGCCTGCCTGGCCGTGGTCCGGCGGCTGGCTCTGAACATCGCCCGGATGCATCCCGACAAGCGATCCATCCGCCGCAAGTTCTGCACGCGCAGCGAAAGCAGGAGTTCCTCATCGACATGATCCGCCGCATCCGCAGGGCGGGGTAGCCCCCGATCTCAAATGCGATTGCCCTGAGTGCAGGCCGTCTTGGGAACTCGCAAAGCCCGGCACCGACGAGCGTGCTACGCTTGAGTACACCCAAAACCACTTGGCGGCTCACGGTGGCACTCCAACGCAGCGCCAAGGTGCATTCTTGGACGAATAGCTATGATCACATCTCCGCGCCTCAAGGACTTAGCCAGTGAACAGCCATCAGGAAGCGAGGTACTAGCCCTCTCGCCAAAGAGGGTTTCACGGATCGAACCGCGTCCCGGTGGGGTCCCGATGCGGCATCGAGGTTGGACACGATGAGTGGCGCGCTACGTCGCGTATCGGTGGCCAACTACCGCTGCCTGCGGAACGTGGATGTTGAAATAGACCAGTTCCATGTGCTTGTTGGCGCGAATGGCAGTGGCAAGAGTGCGCTTTTCGATGTTCTTCTCTTTGTTCACGATCTGTTGATAGTTGGCCTAGACGCCGCGGTTGACCGGCGAACAAGCAACTTCCGCGACTTGGTGTGGGGCCGCCCTGACGGCGACTTGGCGTTCAAGTTCTCCTTCGAGCTGGATGTGCCGGACAGCATCAGGGAGGAAATACCTGGATCCTATGACCGATTTACTGTCTCTCTGCGTGTGCATGAAGTGAACAATGGTGACTTGACCCTATTGTTGCATTAGGTTCGCCGATCTATAGGGCGAAAGCGGCGAGGTAGTCGTTCATCGTGGCCTCGGTCCTAGGGTCGCACATGATGGAAAGAACGGGTTTTCGCTGCGGGTGGAGGAAGCGGCCTGCGCGCAGCAGGAAGTCGTTGCGCATCGTGCGCAGCTGCTCGAAGTTCCAGAGCGGGGAGCGCTTGGCGTTGGCGCGGCGTTGCGGCGCGCGGGCGGCCATCTGGAGTTCTCTGGCGAGGTTGTGGGCGAGCATGGCGGCGAGCGCGAACAGGCGGTTGGCGGGTTCGCGGCGGGCGGGGACGTGGGACAGTCCGCACTGCGATTTGAGTTCGGCGAACAGGGCCTCCTGGGCGCCGCGGCCGTCGTGGAACAGGGCGACGCGCCGGGCGCTCTGGCGCTTGTTGGTGACGACGGCCTTGAACTCGAAGCCGCGGGCGCGGGGTTCGAACAGGTCGAGCTGCAGAGGCCCCGGGCGGCGGATCGGCACGCGCCGGCGGATCACGACGACGCGGCGCCGGCTGGCCCAGCTGTTCGGCTTCCAGTCCGGCTCGAAGCACTCGACGTCCCGGCCGGCCTTGCGCCATCGGGTCCGGCTCTCGATCAGCCGCTTGAGCGCCGGGAAGCGCTCGAAGGGCACGGACACGGAGTAGTCGACGCGGCGCCGCTCGAACAGGCCGAGGATGTCCTCGCCGAAGAAGGCGCCGTCGGCGCGCGCCTCCAGCCGCGTTCCGGGCAGCGCGCCGCGCAGGCGGGCCAGCGTTTCGTCCATGAACTCCCGGGCTCCCGTGGAGTCGGCCACGTTGCCGGGGCGGTGCAGCACGTCCAGCACTTGGCTGGTCTGCGCCACGGTGGCGAACAGCGGCCAGTAGCTGCGCTGGCCCTTGCGCCGCGGGTTGTAGCCCGCCGCCGCGCCTTCCGCCCGCCGCCTCGTGCCCAGCACCGATCCGTCGAAGTCGACCGTCGCGCGCGCCGGGCGCAGCGCCCGCAGCCGCCCGACCACCAGTTCCCGGTTCGCCGCCCGCACCTTGTCGACGCCGCGCCCGTCCATGCCGGCGAGCGCGCGGGAGACCGTCGACACGTCCGGCAGCCGCCGCAGGCCCACCGCGCGCCGCACCGCCTCGTCGTCGCGGTAGCGCGCCATGTCGCGCAGGCCGCGGCAGCCGAGCAGCAGGTGGACCACGAGCAGCAGCACGATGGCGTGCGGCGGATAGGCGCGCTCCGGCAGGTGCCGGAAGCACTGCCGCAGGCTCTCCTTCAGCCCCAGCCGGGCGAAAAGCCGCTGGAAGACCACCAGCCCGGCGTGCGACGTGAGGCGCTGCGCCTCGAACCGGATTTCCAGCGCCCGGTTCGCTTTTCCGCGCACGGCGTTCCTGCTAAGCTTCACTTCGGCGGCCTCCTTCGATGTTTGTTCAACAGCTTCCATCGTACCAAGGGGGGCCGCCGCTTCCCAGATCGGCAGAACGATTCGGCATCGGTTTTCGAAAGAGCGAAAAGCGCCGTCGAAGCGGCGCCGCTTAGGCCAACCGCCGGTGTGTTTGAGCGACACGCCGGAAAACCGCATGGGATCCAGTCGGGGCGAGTGCCGAATCGCCTTTGCCGAAGCGTCGTCGTCACGCCTTTCCTTGGCGTGCGACTACTCTTCCGCCGCCTCGTTTTCCGTTGGAGAATCCAGTTGTGACTCGCTATGCCTCCCATCCGAGGCGATAGATTGAGAATCTAATGCAACAATAGGGTTGAGTGCAAAGCTGAAAGCGAACCTCAAGCAAAGAGCCGGCCGAGAAGAGCCGAGCAGGAGCGATTTCGCGCCCGGTCTTTGGACGACGGAGATGAAGTTCGACTCTGCGAGCCCGTTCATGCAAGCGGTAGGTTTCGAACATCCGCTCGTCACTCGCCTTATCACAGAAATGTTCGTTCGGGTCAGAGAACTTACCCTTGAAAACCGCGTTCTTCGCAAAGCAAGTCGACCGCCAAGACTCGGGAGACCAACACCTGACAGTCATCTCCCTTGGGTCATTCTTGGACTCAGGCGCTACCCAGATCGCTACGACGCTTGGCTAGAGCACATACGCACAGCCGTCGCAGACTTCCGCGACATTCGCGTGAAGACCCGCGAGGACGACAGGCACAAGTATCTGGTTGCGGTCTTCGACGGTGGTATGGAGGTGCCTTCTTGGGCCATGTCCGACGGTACATTGCGACTGTTGGCGTTGACGATCATTGCGTACTTGCCAGAGTATGGACGCGCCTACCTCATCGAGGAGCCAGAGAACGGCGTTCATCCGCTGGCCGTTGAGGCAGTCTATCGATCTCTTTCGTCCGCCTACGGCTCGCAGGTGCTGATCGCCACGCACTCGCCTGTGCTCTTGGCCTGTACCGAGCCCAAGGAACTGTTGTGTTTCTCGAAGCGAGACGGCGAAACACAGATCATTCGTGGCGACGAACATCCCCTTCTGGCTCACTGGCAAAGCGCCGCTGACGTCGACCTACTGTTTGCCTCGGATGTCCTAGGATAGTGCAGGCATGAAAGACCTCTTTGTGCTCGTCGCCGACCAAGATATGGCTGAAACAGTAAAGGCCCTACTTCGGCGACGGGAGAGCCTTGGCATTCGGAGTACCCGGCACACGGTTGAGAAGCACATACAGCACGACCCCGGCTGCCGTACCGACGCTTCTCGAAGACTACGACCCTATTTGCGTCAGTATTGCAGGGCAATTGTCGTGCTCGACAAGAAAGGCTGTGGCCGAGAAAGTGCCTCCCGAGAGGACATTCAGCACGAAATCGAACGGGACCTGGCGACCGACGGGTGGAGTGATCGAGCGAAAGCGATTGTTATTGATCCCGAGCTGGAGGCGTGGGTCTGGTCGGGGTCCCCACACGTCGCAAAGGTTTTGGGATGGTCGAAAGGATACGAAGATCTGAAGGCTTGGCTTGTAGACCGTGATCTATGGTCGGCTAGCAGCGCCAAGCCATCGGAACCGAAGGCCGTTATGAGGGCCGTGCTGCGTGAGACGAGAAGACCACCGTCGGCGGCCCTGTTCGGCCAAATGGCCCAACGGGTGACTTTGCGCCGCTGCCAGTGTCCCGCGTTTGCGGAGCTCAAGCAAACCCTACAGCACTGGTTCGGCGAGGAAGCGGTGTGAGGCGAGTGCTGCCGGCAGTTCGGACGATTAGCCGGGTTCACGGCTCTGCGCCTCAAGAACTGCCAAAAGCCAGCGTTCGGCGCAGCCAATGGCGAGAGCGCAAAACCGCCTGGCGACGGTAACCGTCACTCCACTTCGATCACCAGCGCGGCGCGCGGGCGCAGTTCGATGGGCGCGGCGAGGTCGTAGACGCCGCCTCGAATCACATCCACGCCGCGCGTGGCGTCGCCCAGAGACTCGGCGAAACGCGCGGTGTCCAGGGTGACGGGTTGGGTGTTTTTGTTCAACACGACCATCACCACGTCTTCGGCCAAAGACCGGAAATAGACGTAGACGCCGTCCCTTGGCAAGAAGTGCTTCAGATCGCCCTTGTGAATCGCCGGCTCGGTTTTGCGCCAAGTAAAGAGGGTCCGCACCAATGTTTGCGCTTGCTTCTGCGCGTCCGTCAGTCCGCGCCCGGAGACGGCGTCCACGGCATCCCCCGGCCAGCCGCCCGGAAAGTCGCTGCGAATGTAGCCGTGGCCTGCTTCGTCGTGCGAGCCGAGTATTTCCGTCGCGTAGTAGATTTGCGGCACGCCGCGCATGGTGGCGAGGTAGGCCATCGCCAACTCGAACAGCGCTTCGTCTTCGCCAAGTTGCCAGAAGATACGCGGGGTGTCGTGGTTGTCGCCGAAGATCAGAAGATCGTGCGGGCTCGGGTATAGCACGTCGTTCACCAGTGCTTCGTACAGCGTGATCAATCCGCTTGACCACTGCTCTTCGTCCACCAAAGCCGGGGCGAGTTTGATTTGCAGGGGAAAGTCCATCGCGTGCGTCAAGTGGGATTCGTAGCCGTCGTGTTTGCGTGGGCCGCGCTGCCAATAGGCGGCGACCAGTGGATTGTTGGTCCATTCCTCGCCGACGACGGAAAAACGCGGGTATTCGCGCATGACCCGACGCGTCCACTCGGCCATGAAGGCTTTACCGCCGTAGGGGTAGGTGTCCATGCGCACCCCGTGCAGACCGAGCGTCTCGATCCACCAAATGGCGTTTTGGATCAGGTACTCCGCCATCAGCGGGTTTTGCTGGTTGAGATCCGGCATGTCCGGCACGAACCAGCCGTCGTAAAGGCCGCGCCGATCCACTTCGGCCGCGTAGGGATCCAAACTCACGGTCTTGGCGTGGTTGGTTTGGACATAGCTTGACCAGCTCTCGCCCCTTTCCAACCAGGCCGCAAGTTCCTGGCGCGAAGGCGCGCTGGCGTTGACCCAGTCTTCGCTGGGCGGATCCCGCATCCACCAATGGTGCAGGCCGCAGTGGTTCACGATCACGTCCATGATCAGGCCGACGCCGCGATCCCGCGCCGCGTTCGCCAGCGCGATGAAGTCCTCGTTGCCGCCAAAGCGCGGGTCTACGCGATAGAAGTCCGTCGTGGCGTAACCGTGGTAGGAATGCTTCGGCATCGCGTTCTCCAGCACGGGGTTCACCCAAATCGAAGTGAAGCCGAGCGAAGCGATGTAGTCGAGCCGTTCCGTGACGCCTTTGAGATCGCCGCCGTGGCGGGTGAGGGGGAGGCTGCGATCCAAGCGATCGCCCAAGCCGCCGGCGTCGTCGTTGCCCGGGTCGCCGTTGGCGAACCGATCCGGCGTGATGAGATACATCGCGTCGGCGGACGTGAACCCTTGCGCTCGGGCGAGCTCCGGGTCCCGGCGTTCGATCCGGTAGGGATGGACGAGCCGCTCGCCACCGCCGGTGAACACGATGTCGAACGTGCCGGGGGTTGCTTGCGGGTCTAGCCGCAAGGTCACGAACAGGTAGTTCGGGTTGCCGGTGGTGGCCGCCTCGATCACGGCGACGCCACGCTTGTCCACCGATGGCGCGAGACCCCCCACGCCTTCTCCGTACACGAGGAGCTGCACCTCGGCGCGGTCGAAGCCGGTCCACCAGTTTGGCGGCTCGACACGTTCGATCTCGGCGGCCGTAGCGCCGAGCGCCAATGCCCCCCACGTCAATGCGAGCGCCGTTCGCGCCGCCAGCTTGCCCTTCATTCGGTTTTCTCCCCCCTTGGAAACGTTTGGATGATACAAGCCTGCTTCGCCGAGGGCGCGGGCTTGGCCGCGGCGGGAGGCGAAGGGTGGCGGAAGCGCCCAGTCGGTACGGCAGCTTAGGCCGCCGTTTGCGGCGCCGTGGCGGCGTGCGCCTGGAGCACGGTGAGAAAGGCCGCGCCGTAGCGTTCGAGTTTGGCCTGTCCCACGCCGTGAACGTCCAGCATGGCGTTCAACGTGCTCGGTCGCAGGCGCACGAACTCCTTGAGCGTGGCGTCGTGGAAAACCACATACGGCGGCACGTTTGCTTCCTGCGCCAGCCGCAGGCGGCATTCGCGCAGCGCGTCCCACAGGCGTTCCTCGTCGGGGCCGTTGATGGCAACCCCGGCGGCGGCCTTGCGCGGCGTTTTCTTGCGGTTCGCGCCTTGCTCGCGGGTTTCTTCGCGCAAGGTGACCGGGGCCTCGCCGCGCAGCAACGGTCGTGCGGTGGCCGTCAGCTTCAAGGCCCCGTAGCGCTCGGCGTCGGCGCGCACCTGACCGCCGGCGACAAGCTGCCGGAGCAGAGAGCGCCATGCCGTTTCGGTCGTGTCCGCCCCGATGCCGAAAGTTGAGAGCCCTTGGTGGCGATGCTGGCGCACTTTGGCGGTGTCTTTGCCAAGCAGCACGTCGATGACGTGGCCGGCGCCGAAACGCTGACCGGTGCGGACGATGCACGAGAGGAGTTTTTGCGCCTCCACCGTGCCGTCGCGCGTTTTCGGCGGCGTGATGCAGATGTCGCAGTTGCCGCATTGCCACGCGGCCGCGGTGCCGTTGGCATCGTCCCGGGATTCGCCGAAGTACCGCAGCAGCGCGGCGCGGCGACAGGTGGTGACCTCGCACCAGCCGAGCAAGGCGTCGAGTTTCGTGCGCTCGATGCGCTTGCGCTCGTCGTCGGCTTCGGACTCTTCCACCATCTGCCGAAGCCGCACGACGTCCTGCAAGCCGTAGACCATCCACGCCTCGGCCGGGGCGCCGTCGCGGCCGGCCCGGCCGGTCTCCTGGTAGTAGGCCTCAAGGCTCTTCGGCATGTCCATGTGGGCGACGAAGCGCACGTCCGGCTTGTCGATGCCCATGCCGAAGGCGATGGTGGCCACGATGGTCACGCCGTCCTCGCGCAGGAACCGCGCTTGGTGCTCGGCGCGGCTGGCGGCCTCCATCCCGGCGTGGTAGGGCAAGGCGTCGTGGCCGTTTTGCCGCAACAATTCGGCCACTGTTTCCACCTTGCGCCGGGACTGGCAATAGACGATGCCCGCCTCGCCCCGGTGCTCGCCAAGAAAGCGCAGCAGTTGCTCGTTCGCACTGCGTTTGATGCGCACCGAATAGCGGATGTTCGGCCGGTCGAAGCCGGCGACATGGCGCACGGGATTGCGCAACCGCAGGCGGCTCGCGATCTCCGTTCGGGTGCGGGGATCCGCGGTCGCCGTCAACGCCAGCCGCGGCACTTCGGGAAAACGGTCGGCGAGCACGCCCAAGCCTAGATAGTCTTGGCGAAAATCGTGTCCCCACTCGGAAACGCAGTGCGCCTCGTCGATGGCGAACAGCGCCGTGTCCACGGTTTGCAGCAAGCGCAAGGTATCTTCCTGCAGCAACCGCTCCGGCGCCAAATAGAGCAAGTCCAGATCGGCGCGCGCCAGCGCCGCTTTGATTTCCAGTTGCGCTCGCCACGGCACGGTGGAGTTCAGAAACGCCGCTTGGATGCCCAGCTGCTTGAGCGCGGCCACCTGATCCTGCATCAAGGCGATAAGCGGCGATACGACAACGCTGACGCCGGGCAGCACCAGCCCGGGGATCTGGTAGCAAAGCGACTTGCCGCCGCCGGTGGGCATGAGCACCAGGGCGTCGCGTCCTTCGAGCACGGCGCGGATGATGGTCTCTTGGCCGGGGCGGAACTCGTCGTAGCCGTAGACGCTGCGGAGCGCTTGCCGGGCCTTATCGAGCATGCGGGTGAGTATACGCGCCGGGTGTCGGTGCGGCGTGTTCGCCAAATCCGTCGCGCTGCGAATCCGCCTTGGCGCGGTGCTGCTATAGTCGCCGAACATGACCGAGCCGGATGCGTATTTCCGCGGCAGCAGCTTGGCCGGTCTGCCGCGTGCCTTGCGCGACGATGTGCGCCTGCTCGGCAGCCTGCTAGGCCATGTGATCGCCGATCACCGCGGCGACGAATTCGTCGCCCGCATTGAAGTGATCCGCGCTTTGGCGAAACGGGCGCGGCGTGGCGGCGCCGAGGATTGGCGGCGCCTCGGCGATCAGCTGGCGGCCTTGCCCCAGGACCAGCTCACGGACTTCGCCCGCGCTTTCAATCAATTCCTCAACCTCGCCAACATCGCCGATCAACGCCAAGCGGCGCGCGCGGTGATCTGGCCGTCAACGGTGGATGCCGAGGCGCTGGCGCGCGTGCGTGTGGAACTGGTTCTCACCGCGCATCCGACGGAAGTTCTGCGGCGCACGCTCATTCAGAAATACGACGAAATCGCCGTGTTGCTGGAGGAGCGCGGGCGGCGTGCCGCAAAGGAACGGCGGCCGCTTGACGCCCGGCTCGAACGCTTGATCGCCGAGAGTTGGCACACCGACGAGATCCGCCGCGAACGTCCGTCCCCGGCGGACGAGGCGCGCTGGGGGTTCGCCGTCGTGGAGAGTTCGCTGTGGCACGCCGTGCCGGCGGCCATGCGCGAATTGGACGCCCGCAGCGGCGGCGTTCTGCCCCTTGACGTGATGCCGTTCGCGTTCGCCTCGTGGATGGGTGGCGATAGGGACGGCAACCCGCGCGTTACCGCCGCCGTCACCCGCGATGTGCTGCTGCAGGCGCGTCGGACGGCGGCCACCATGTTCATCCGCGACGTGGACGCCTTGAACGCCGCGCTCTCCATGCACGCGTGTTCGCCGGCGTTGCGCGCCGTGGCCGATGGTGCCGCCGAGCCGTATCGGGCGGTCTTGCGCGAACTGCGCGACCGCCTGGCCGCCACGAGAGAGTGGGCGGAGGCAGGCGGAGCGCCGCCTGATGAGGCCATCGTCTTGGACGATCAGCTGATCGGCCCGCTGAAAGCGTGTTACGACTCGCTGGTGGAATGCGGGCTGGCGGCGATCGCCCGCGGCCCGCTGCTGGACGCGCTGCGCCGGGCGCGCTGCTTTGGCGTTTGTTTGGTGCGGCTCGACATTCGCCAGCACGCCGAGCGGCACACCCAAGTGCTCGACGAACTCACACGCTATTTGCTCGGCAACCCCGCGGATGGCGGTTTTGCGTCTTGGTCAGAGGCCCGCCGCACCGCTTGGCTGCTCGAGGAGCTCGCGTCTCGCCGCCCGCTCTTTCCCGGCGCTTGGCCGCGCAGCGCGGATGCCGAGGAGGTCATCGAAACCTGCGCCGCCATCGCCGAGCGGGACGGTGCCGGCGTTGCCGCCTATGTCGTTTCGATGGCGTCCGCACCCAGCGACGTGCTTGCCGTGGCGCTGCTGCTCAAGGAGGCCGGCGTGGCCAAGCGCCTGCCCATCGTGCCGTTGTTCGAGACGCTGGCGGACTTGGAGGGCGCCGCCCAGACCGTGGACGCGCTGCTGCGCATGCCGTGGTACCGCGACTACGTTGGCGACCGCATGGTGGTGATGATCGGCTATTCGGACTCGGCGAAGGACGCCGGGCAACTGGCCGCGGCGTGGGCCCAGTATCGCGCCCAGGAAGCGCTTGCCGCCGTGGCCGCGCGCCACGGCGTGGCGGTGACGCTCTTTCACGGCCGCGGCGGCGCGGTGGGACGCGGCGGCGGCCCCTCAGCGCAAGCCATCGCCTCGCAACCGCCCGGCACGGTGGCCGGCACCATCCGGGTGACCGAGCAGGGCGAGATGATCCGTTTCAAACTCGGCACTCCGGCCATCGCCAAGGCGACGCTCAGCCACTATCTCACCGCCACGTTGGCCGCCACCGTGAACCCGGCGCCGGCCCCGGACGCCGCGCTGCGCCAGCACATGACGCGGCTTGCCGGGGCGGCGCTTGCAAGTTATCGACGCTGCGTGCGCGCCCCGGCGTTCGTGGACTTCTTCGCCGCCATCACACCGTCGACGGAGCTCGCGGCGCTGGCGCTTGGCAGCCGCCCGGCCCGCCGCCGACAAACGCGGGACCTGGACGGGTTGCGGGCCATCCCGTGGGTGTTCGCGTGGACGCAGATCCGCTTGATGCTGCCGGCGTGGCTTGGCACCGAGCGCGCTTTCGCCGTGCTCGCCGACGATCCCGCCGTGTATCGGCGCTTGCGCCGCTGGCCGTTCTTCGCGATGCAGGCGGACATGCTGGAGATGGTGGTGGCCAAGGCGGACGCCACGTTGGTGGCCTACTACGCCCGCCGGCTGGCGACGCCGGCGGAGCAGCGCATGGCGGAGCGCCTGCTGGCGCGGCTGCGGAAACTGCGACGCGACATCCTGCGGCTCACCGGCGGCGCGGAACTCCTCGCGCACGCACGGTCCGTGCGCGATTCGATCACCGTGCGCAACACCTATTTGGACCCCCTCCATCTGCTGCAGGTGGAGCTGCTCGCCCGCCGCCGCGCCGGCAACGAATCGCAAGCCGTTAGCCAAGCCCTGAAAGTGACCATGGCCGGCATAGCCAGCGGCCTGCGGAACACGGGCTGACGTGGGCGGCGTTTGGACAAACGGGACGGGCCATCCCGGCTACCGGTGCCGTCATGCGTGAGATCAAGACCTTGGTGCGCGGCTGGATCCGTTTTTGGACCCAACCCGCCGCGTTGCCACTGGTTCTCCTGCTGGCAGCCCTGTCAACGGTGTTCGCGTTCGGCAACGACCGGGGCGTCTTTTACCGCGAAGGACACCATGACTGGCTGACGTCGCAGAACTTGGCGCAGGCCGTGAACCTGTCTCCGGAACACAATTTTCTGCTGTTCATTTCCCGGACATTGGATGCGGACGGCGCGCCTTCTTACCTCACCTACGCTCGTTGGCCGGTAGGCAGCCACGCGCTGGTCAAGCTGGCTACCCTGCCTTTCGACGGCAACCTGTCGGCGCAACTTTACGCAACTCGGATTGTGATGCTGCCTTTTCGCCGGCAGCGCCGTCCTTAGCCTCTCTGCCTTGGTCCGAGTCACAAGGGATGGCTGGATCGGATTGACCGCAACGCTGCTGGCTTTTTCTTCCTACTACGCTCTTTACTATAGCGACGCCTTCGCCCCCGACGCGGTTCCGGCCCTTTTCGGCATGATGCTGACGTTTCACGGCATGGTCGTTTTCGTTCAAGAGGGCCGTTTTCGACAGCTGCTGGTCAAGTCGTGCGTGGCGTTGCTGCTTTGCTGGCCGGTTTACGCGCTGCTGCTGCCATTTGTCGTATTGGGCATGGCGAGCGAACTGGTCAAGTTGCGCGCCGGCAAACCTGTCCCTTGGAGTCTGGCAAATTGGCTCAAGCGCTATGTGAAGGCGATGTTGTTTAGCCGCTACCTGACGCTGGGCGTCGTCACGCTGCTCTTCGGCGTGGCCGTGCTTTCCTTCAACTTGGCGACCGAATACCGTGCGTTTGGCGGAGAGATTCCGCTAACTGAGCTGCCCACGGTGGAGTCCATGAAGTTCCGCCTCGGAGCGAGTCCTAGCTGGGACAAGAGTGTCGGAGAGGTTCTGGGATGGGGGAACTTCTTGGAGCAAGAGTTCTCCGACATCACCAGAGCCACGCTGCCGTTCGTGGCAAGCCCTTTTGACCGCTACAAGAGCAGCGTCCTCGGCGTGGTCGTGGGGGCATTGGCTGTGGGAGTCGCCTGTCTGGGGTTGGCTTTCGTCCGCGCTGCCAGCAAGTTGCCACTGGCGGCGTTGGTGCTTGCGGGTTTCTGCTGGGCGTTGCCGCTGCGGCGCTCCGCCGTGTTCCACGACTTCCAAGCATTGTTTTACATAGGTGTTCCTTTGACGACTTTCTCTGTGATTCTGCTCTACATACGAAAGTTGTCTAGCGACCAGTTCGTCTCCGCCTTCAGCGTAGCCGCTCTGCTCCTGTTCGTTCTTTCGAGCGCTAAGATGGCCGGTGTTGGACATGACCCCAACCAAGCGTTGATAGAGGATGAGACGATGCGGGACTTTGAGGCCATACGCAGCATAGTGAACGACGGCGTTGTCCTCGTCCCAGTGGGACAGTTCGATCGGGAGATTGGTGCGACGACAATGGTGTTGAGCTACCTTCTTGCGGGAAGTACCATCGAATTCGACATTTCCGAAGGTGACGAATTGCCCCACAGGAACCTGCACCTGCATCCAATCCATAGTCGAGACAGGAGGCCCCTTTTGGACTACTTTGTTTCGACCCAACGCGAAGAGAGCACCGCTTTGCTTACGCCGGACAACCGGCGGTTCTTCTTGTACGACCGGGCGCTTTACGATAGGCAGTACGATGAACAATCTCTCGGCACTCCGATCATTGCGTCTGATTGGGATGTGTACTTAAGAGACGGCAGTTTGGCGTACGTCAGTGCAGGGTGCGCCCACATGGATGACAGGTTCTTTCTGCATGTGTTCCCCTCTGACGCAAGTGATCTGCCGGATAAGCAGTACGAGTTTGAGCATTTGGACTTTCTATTCGCCGATCATGCCATGCTAAGGAGTGGGAACAAGTGCGTGGCGGTGCGCGAGCTCCCAGAGTACGCCATTAGTTCGCTTCGAACCGGGCAGTATGTCCCGGGCGAAGGTCGAATCTGGGAGGCCGAGGTGGATCTTCGCGAGTAGGACGGGTTCACTAGAATGGTGCGGCGTGGGGCGCGAACGGCATGCGCTGTTCTGGGGGTGCCGGACGGAGGTGCCGGGAGATGCGCTTCTGGTGGGTTTTCCCGGTAGATGGTCAACCTTCGTCCGCCGACCAGGAGACGTTCAGCGGGGTTCTGGCCTTCCAGTACGAGGTTCGGGTGACGCTCGGCACATCCCAACTCTGCCGCCGGACCGAACCTGCGAGAGGACTAGCGCCAGCGACACCTGCCTAGTGGTGTGGCAGCCGGGAGAGACCGGCAATGAGCATACCAACGGAGCATTCGGATGAGAACGCCTAACCTCGGCTTCCAAGTCGGACTGGCAACGGCTGGATCGCGCCGTACACTTGCCGCCCGGTCGCTTCCGCCAAGGACGTGGACATCGAGCACATCGTCGCGTGGGCCGAGGCGCGGCGCAGCGGGCTGTCGTGCGACCGAGCGAGCGAGTTCATGAACGATCCGCTGAACATCACGGTCGCGTACCCGCGTGTGAACCGGCACCAGAAAAGCGACAAGGACGCCGCATGCCAGCGCACAACCGATGCTGGTTCGCGGCGCGCGTCTTGGTGGTCAAGCGCAAGTACGAGCTGACGATGGACGCAGAAGGCGGAGAGAAGAGGTGCGCCGGGAGGTCGAGGCGGGTGATGATGGCTTCGCCGGCGACGTAGTGGGTGGCGTTGGCGGGGGTGGAGGTGATGCGCACCGCCTGCGCGAGGGCCGGCGCCGCAGCGGCGAGGGCCAGGGCGACCGTCAGGCGAAGGCGGCTGCCTTGCGCCTCGCGGGGCTGCTGCCAGGAACGGCTCGGCTACGCGCTTGTATCCGGCTGGTTCGCGTTCCGCCGAGCCGACCCGCAGCTCCTTGTCTTCCGCCAATCCGAGTTTGTAGTTGGCTCCGGCCACGAGCCGCTCTGCCGCCTTCCTCTGCGCTGACAGTTCGCAACGCTCCTGCTGCTGTTTCGCGTTCGCCGCGCGCCTACTCTCCTCCCGCTTCGTTTCGTTGGGAGAATCGACTATGACTCGCTGCGCCGCAAGCTTAGTGTTAGTGCCTTCTTCAAGGCGTCGCGAAGCTGCTTGCTCTGGCGTTTTGCATTGTCGCTAAGGACGCGTTTCTCGAATTTCTCCAGGCCGTCCATGCCATGGATGGAAACAACAAGGCATAGCAACAATTCCAGCGACGAGGTAGCGGCCAATGGCCACGTCGGGTTCCGTTCTGGAACCTGCAATGCGCTGGGGATTGGCTCAGCTTGAAGACCCATGCTTCTACACGGTTGGGAATGATAGTAGTCGTGGTTTCCTAGCTCTGGCGGCTCGAATCTAAATCCTACAAATTGCCCACTTATCAACCAGATCCCTAAGTAGAACCAACAATCGGCGCGCCCATCATCGAAGTTCCACTTGCACGAAAGCGCCGCCATACGCGCCTCTTTAGCCGGCGGCACCACTTCGATTGCTTCTCCCTGCTTGAACTGCCCGCGTGTATTTCGCAGATAGTATTCTAGCTCCCGTTTCTTGAGCGGTGTGAATATGCGGGCGACCCTTCCTTCGGAAGCGTGATGTCGATTCTGAATCTCGCCTTGGTACAGCATGTCATCGAGCACGTGCCGGATCGCCTTCTGCTGCTCGTCTTCGTCCAACGCTCATCGCTCCGCGAATGCTAATCGGCGCTGCGGCGCGTAGGTAATTCCGTCTATGCACTTGGCAAACCGCCGGTCGAAGGAATTGTGATGGCCAGAACGGAACTCTATGGCCTCGTCAAGAGGTACGAATGTTGATGTATCTTCAAGGAACACAAATGAGGGAACAGTCGAGAAGTCGAAGGAGTATCTAGCCTTGCGTATGTCCGCTTCATCTTCGAACCGCTGCCGCCAAACTGCCGGCCTTGAGAGAAAGTCCAGCGGCCCAAACCAGCAACCAGGGGGCACCCGTTTCCTCATTCCTTGCTCATCGTGTATTGCCGCATTCCATGCCTCTAGCTCCGACACATCATCTCCCAGCAGGAACGGATACCTTTGAATCAAGTGAGGTATATCGACTAGCACGTCTTGAGGACCGAGTACCTGCCGTTCTAGCCATTTCCCGATGCGAGCGGCCAAGTAGCGGCATGCGGCGTCTGGGTTTCGAGTGAGAAGCTCCGAAGCATCCCCTGCGTTGGCTGGTGTTCTCGTGAAGGACTCAAAGGTCTCCGCTTGAAGCGACCCCAGTTCCTTCGCGTTCGGCGCAATGAAACCAAACGCCGTATCGGACAGATGGGCGATGTCCTCATCCTGCATTCCAAGCACGTCGACAATTGCCTTGTCCATATGGTCTCGCACGACGGCCTGCCGTGCTTTCTGCAGTTCGACGGCGCGACTAAGGGTTTGCCAGTGCCACGGACGGAATCCTTGCCAAGGGGGATCTGTCCACAGACCGCTCTTGCCAAGCAGCTCGGCATCAAGATTGAGGTCCGCATGGCTCGAAAGGTGGCCGCGAAGGCTCAGATCGAACTGCGCTTCTCGGAATTGGTTAACGACCAATACGACGTCCGGGTTGGAGAACATCCTAACAAGCCGCGCCAACGCCTCTCCCGTGTGGCGTGCGTTGTTCTCGTCAATGTGCAGCAGGTCGTAGTCCAGAACTAGGATGTCCGCGTCATCGAACAGGCAATGTTTCTTGTCGCGTGCGTCCCCGCCACGGAAGGCTGTTTGACGGGCAAACACTCCTTTCGCCGCTTCCCGCACGTCAGTGTTGGTGGGAGGACCCATCACCGTGTACTCATCTGTTACCACCGCTCGCACCTCGGAGACCCAATTGGCGCCAACGTCAAGGTTGTCGTCGCAGAGAAGAATGGAATAGCTCACGTCGCCGTACTCCAAGAAAGTTGAAAAGTAGTGGCCCATGGCGGGAGAGGTTCGATGAACGACACCTTGGCATTGCGTCGGTCAGCAATCATGCGAACGATGGTCAGCCCGAGCCCCATGCCACCGAGGCCAAGCGCTCGCCTAGTTTCGGAAACGTCGAGGAATCTCGAGAAGGGCTCGAACAACCCGTCGGCTTGGCTCAGGTCCACGCCTGCGCCGTTGTCGTGGATCCGCACCCATGTAGATCGCCCAGTCCTTCCACCCATACACAGCGCCTGCGGCTCCTCTGAATCCAATGTCGCATTGCCTACGTTGACAAGGATGTTCTGAAAGAGGGAGTTCCACTCCGCGAAGGTTGCGGGAGGCAGCGTGATGTCCTTAGGCAAGTCGAACGACAGCGCCACGCTTGGTATGAGCGGACGTACATTCTCGACAACCTGTGTTAGCACGCGGAGTGCGGACAGGGACTCTACCTCGATTCTGTCGTCGTGACCAAGCAACGGCGTGAACAACCTCCGAGACCGTTCGGATCGTCTAATCCAGGCCCCGATCTCATCGGTGAGATTCTGCACGTCCATATCGCCAAGGTCCCTAGCAGCGCGGCGTAGCTGCTTGAGAAGGGCTTGTACACGACGCATTTCCTTGCGCGTCTCGTGTTCCAGGGCCAGAGCTGCCATGCCGGCCGAAGCGAGTGGCGCCAGCAGTGCTTGCGTGGCCTCGGCCGCTTCGCGATCCTTGGTGATAGTCTTGGACAGACGATTGCACTCGTCCTCAAGTTCGGCGAGCATCTCGTCGTTTGGATAGGAGTGGCGCACTTCTTGAACAAGCGAGCGCACTCGGCCGGCGACGTCGGTAGGAGATCGACGAGGTCTCTCGAGTTGGGTCCTTTCGTGCTCGTGCAACCGCTGCCGTGTTGCATAGTAGTCCAGCGACCAGCGCACGGCATTCAGAAGGCACTGATAGGGCTGGTTGGCGACGAGGCGATCGCGGGTCACTTGGATCTTCAGATATTCGCCAGTCTTCTTCTGCCGCGCGTTGGCCGAGCGTGCTTCCTTTCCCGTATCTATCTGAACAACCCCAAAGAGTCGGCCTTGTGACGGCAGATCGTTTAGTGCCCGATATACTTGCAACCGTTCTGGTAGGAGACTCGACCTGTATCTGCGGTGCGAGTGGTCGTATTCGATACCAAGCCAGTCTTGCTGCGCACCATAGTAGGGGAGACGAAAGCCGGCGTCGTAAACCTTAACGCCGCCGAAGTGCTCGAAATAGTGTCGTGCGTCCTGCACCTTGATTCCGCCTGATTGACGGCCGGCCAAGTTGAACACCCTGATTTCCCAACTAGCAGCCGCAATGACCGGCGCGATCTCGAACTGTTCGGAGTATTGCTCTCCTGAGCGAAAGGAGACGTTTACGTTCGCGTGCGTATTGTTGCCCTGCCGCACTAACTCGCCCGATACGATCGCGATGTAGTTGTCTAGCGCCATTCGCATTTGCGACTGGAAGATGTCGTTTAGTTCGGTTAGCGACGAAGTCAGCTCGACGCGAAAGTCATCTGGATCGGTATCTCCATGGACGAGTTTTCCATAACGCGGTATCGGCGACTGAATCATCCAGAGTTGGCGGCCCAAGTCACGGATGTCTTCCTCTGTCCAATGCTGCTTGAGTTCTCGCATCACGACACGGGTACCGTGAGACTTTCGCTGCGGGAAGTCGGCAGTGCGCTCATTGATCTGGTAGGACACTTCTACCTTTGTAAGTTCTCCACTATCGACGGCGCGGTCCCAGTCGACATCTGCCACCAGCTCGCGGCTATCCGATGCGTCCGAGACCGTTGTGATCTCTAGCTTGTGGGCTAAGAACTGAACTGCAAGCCTTCCGACGCCTTTGGAACCCGTTACGTGCCGGTTGAATCGACGGCTTGTGCCCGTCTCTTGTTTGTGCCGAGTGCCAATGGTCATCCAGTGATCGAGAAACTCTCGCTTAGTCATACCGTGGCCGTTGTCCTCCACAATGATTTCGTCCTCGTCAACGAACACATGGCAGCGCGTAGCGTCCGCGTCGTACGCGTTCTTCACCAGTTCGGCCAAGGCAATGTGGGCTTGGCCAACGAGCAACTCGCCCAGTTCGCGGAGCAGTGCCGAGTCGGCCTTGAATCGTGCCTTTGGCATCGTTTAGGCGCTTAGGTCAACCTAGGGGCAGCACATCCAGTGCGGCTGCAATCCTTTCTTGACAGTGCTTTGCAGCGCGATCAAGCATCGCCGTAGCCCTCCAACGCCCGCGCCACACTTCGAGCCACCGCTCGTGCCAACGCCACGGGCACCGCATTGCCGATCCATCGTGCCACCGCGGAGACGAACCAGCGGCGCGCTGGGTCGAAGAACTCATAGTCTGGCGGAAACGTCTGCAATAGGGCCGCTTCGCGCAGAGAAATGGCCCGATCTTGGTCTGGATGGCCGAAGCGCCCGTTGCCAAAGCCGTTGCATTGGGTGGTGATGGTGGGGGCAGGCGCATCCCAGCACATTCGGCCGTAAACGCTCCGATACCAGCGCCCGCTGTGCTTGCGGTGGCACTTGGCCACGAGGGACGGTTCCCAGTCATCCCAAGAGGCGCCGGGCGTCGCCGCTCGAATGCGGGCAAGATTGGTGTTGGAGAGCCGGCTCGCGTAATGCAGGGGGTCTCTGGTGTCGCCCTCGCCGGCGGCAATAGGCGACAGGCCGGCAATAGTGTCGCGCACGGTTGGTTGGTGATCCGGTGTGTGCGTCGGCGGTAGCAGTTCGATGGGCCCAACGCGCGAAGCGAGTACGACGAGGCGCTGGCGGGTCTGAGGCACGCCGTAGTCCGCGCAATCGACGACGTTCGACCACACGGCGTAGCCTCCCTTCTTGAGAGTCGTAATGAAATCCTCGAACAACCTGCCCTTGTCGAAGCTGGCGAGCCGGGGCACGTTCTCCATGGAGACTATATCCGGCTGCATTTCGCGCACTAGGCGAGCAAACTCGCTGAGCAGGCGCCATTTTCCGTCCGAGCGATTCTGACTGTAGGTGGAGAAGGGCTGGCAGGGGGCGCAACCTAGAAGGACGCGTGGCCGGCCGATGGCGAACAGCTTATCGAAGGTAGCCGCAGTGAGATCCGCCACGCTCCTCTCGACAAAGCGTGCCTGGTTGTTGCGCTCGTAGGCGTACCGGCAGGAGGCGTCAGTGTCGATACCGGCCCGGACGTCAAAGCCCTCCAGCACGAACCCATGGCTTAGGCCGCCGACGCCACAGAACACATCCACTACACTCCCCAGCCGATGTGGCCTAGCCGCATCGATCTGCAGGGCGGCGGGCGTGATTTCCTCGCGAACAGCGATCATCAGGTTCGCTTTTCTCCACTGTCTTCAGAGTGTCGAGCGCTGCTTGAAATCTCGACTGACGCGCACATGCGCATGGTTGGTCACGGACTTGGTTCTAACGCACGCAAAAACTCTACCGCGACGTTACGACGTTAGGGATGGTACACCGCTTGCGCTTACACTAACACTGCTGGGACGGGCTGAATCGGTGCGTGAGCAGAACGGACCGACTTCCCCCAGCATGACGCTAGTGACCGATCTGGATGGCGGAGACCCCACCCGGGTGGTGGGGGTGCGATGTGTTTCCGCCGGCCGCCACCTTTGCCCCAACTCTACCGCCGCTTGGCGTCGGCGGCGAATCTCAGCGCGGCGGCGTTTCACCTCTTCCACAGTTTCCGATGTCGCTCGACGCCACGACCGCGGCCTAGACCCGCCGCCGACGTGCTCGTACTGCGTGACCTCGTCCACGACGTTGACGACGCACACCCCCTTGCGTCCGTCCCTGTCGCCAGATGGACGGTGTCCACGCGCAGGAAGCCCGGCCGGCCGTTCGGTTCGGGCACCTTGCGGACCCCGATCGCCACCGGGCTGGGCCGCGTCTTCTCCCAGGTCGTCCGCCTCGTTCGGCAGGTGCGCGTCGCGTGCAGGTTGTAGAGATGCGAACGCGACACGTCCGCCAGGCGCTCGAAGCGCGCGTCGCCGTGGACGTCCCGCGCGCGGCGCAGGATCCCGCAGGTCGCCAGCCCCGACATCCCGCCGAACGCCGCGTCCACCTCCGCCACCTAGCGTTGGACCCAGCCTTTCGGCTCATGCTCACTTAGCGTTGGACAGTTCTCTGGATGCCACGGCGGGCGGTTTTCGTGTATCGTCTTTGTTGATGGAGAGTTCACGCGCGACCGGTGCCGCCAGCGCCGCCGAACCTTGGCGCATGTCCGGCGAGAGGGAACGTGCGATGCCGAACGGCGCCGAGCCGCAGACTAGGATGCTGGCCGCGTACTACAAGCGCCCCTTCGACATCGGCTTGATCATCCTCGTGTTCGTCGCGTTGCTGCCGTTGTGGGTGATTTTGGCGGTGGCGATCCCCGTGGCGATCTGGTTGGAGGATCGCGGCCCGGCGTTGTACAGCCAACGCCGGTTGGGACGCGCCGGCCGCATGTTCAAGATGGTGAAGTACCGCACGATGGTGGTGGACGCCGAACGGCAGACCGGGCCGGTGTGGGCGGCGCCGCGCGATGATCGGGTAACCAACGTCGGCCACGCCTTGCGCCGTTTCCACTTGGACGAATTGCCACAGGTGGTCAACATCTTGGCGGGCGACATGAGCTTGGTCGGCCCCCGCCCGGAGCGCCCGGAATTGATGGAGCGTTGGCACGAGGACATCCCGGGCTTCCGCCAGCGCTTGCGGGTGCGTCCCGGCATCGCCGGCCTCGCCCAGGCGCGCGCCGGCTACCACGCCCATCCGCGCGACAAGCTGCGCTACGACAACCTCTACATCCGCAAGATGGGCCTGTTGTTGGACTGCAAGCTGTTGTTTCTCTGCGTTTTCCGGGCCATCCGTACCGGCTTGGCCGTCCGCCGTGCCGCGCCCGCGCAACCGCGCAGCGAGTCGCGGCCTGGATCGTCCGCACCCTGAGGTTGGGGCGCTGCTCCAAGCTTGGCGTCATCGCGCCGGGTGTGGCGGTGCGCTAGGGTCGGGCCGGAAAAGCGCCTTGGCGCGCCACAAGGCGACTGTCGGCACCGCGAACACTGCGAAGGAAATCAGCGCCGCCGGCCAACTGCCGCGCTCGTCCAAGAGATTCCAAACGGCCATGGCGATGGCGATTTGCGCGCTGTAGGCGGCCGCCCACGGCCACATCCACCGCGACATGCGCCAGAAGCCGAAAGCGCCGGCCGCGTAGATCGCCCAATGCAGTGGCGCCGTGGCTTTGGCCCACCAGCCCCGCAGCACGAAGCCGAACCACACTTCCTCGTCGTCGGCCACGGCTTTGAAGAAGATGTCGAACGGCAGATAGATGAACGTCATGTAAAGGCAGAAGCCCCACAGCAGGTTCATCCACCATGGCCGTCGTCGCCAGAGCGCTGCCAATTGCGAAGTCAACGGATTTCCTGGCCTCGCGCGGCGGCCGGGCAGTGCGGCAAGAATTCGGGCACCCGCGTCTAGGCCCCGCGAGTCTCGTTCTCGTCCTTCGCCCCTTTGGCTTCGTGGCGCGCTCGTTGGACTTTGGCCCACGCTGCTTGGGCGTGATCCACGCACCACTGGCGAATCGGATTCCAGCCGACGCCCAGAATCAGCAGCAACACGCTTACGCCTATGGCCGCGTACTCCCAGCCCGCCGACGCGACTCCGACGGCCTCCAGCGCGTCCGTCATCGCAACGATGAAGTACAGCATCCCGGCCACGAGCAGGCCGCGCCGGTCCACCGCCAGCGCCACCACCGCGAGTCCCAAGTACAGCGCTATGATCCCGACCGAGCCCGCGCCGGATGCGTCCAGCCAGGCGAACAGCGGGTGGACGATGCACCACGCCGCGCCGATGTGCAGCCAGAACGCCTCGCGGTGCAGCCGGCCTTCGCGTCCCCGATCCAGCCGGTCTTTACGCACGCCCAGCGCGAATGCCCCCAAGCCGATGATCAGCAGGACGGCTTTCGCGTTGTGTAATGGCCAACGCGGCCACGCCAGATCGACCAGTCCGACGACGCCGGCGCTTGCGGCGAACCACGCCAACGCCGGCGCGATGGCGATCCGGTAACGCCTGTGGATCAAAATCGCGGCCACGGCCGCCGCGCCGAAGCCGGCAACCATGTGCCAATGGGCCTCGGTGGCCCACCGCTCGATAGCGGCCAGCTCAAGGCCGCCGGCGCCTCCGGGTTGGGTGGCCCGCCACAGCAGGGTCATCGTGATCCCCAATGCGGCTCCGGCGCCGGCAACCGCCAGCACGATCCCGGTCAGGCGCATTCGGCGCCGGCGGCAGAAGATCTCCGCCAACCCCACCACTAGCAGCAGTTCGGCCGCGGTGATTCCCAGCGCGCCCAGCCCGGCGGAGTGGAGCGCCGCGGCGCTGCCGGCGATGCCCGCCAGCACCGCCGCGGTGACCATGGCGTCGTTCATCCCGCTCACCAGCGGGAGCTGCTCCCGCGCATGCGGCACCGGCCGGGGCGCGGTCGCGCCGGCGTCTTCGGTCATTTCCTCACCCGTTTCGTCTCCACCTGCTCCGCCTCGTCCGTCGGAAACCGGCGGGGTTGGAGATCGATCGGCTACTCCCCGTCCGGTTCTTTCGGCGTGGGGCGCTTGTACCAGTCGTTGTCGCGGAACAGGCCGTCGCGCCAGCGGACGGCGTCGCGCATTCCCATTTCGCGCATGTTCTCCTGCCACTCGTAGGAGAAACCGGTGAACTGGCCGGCGGCGTCCATGTCCGTGCTGCTGCGGACGGAGGAGTAGATGCCCATGTTCTCGTAGAAGCGGTTCATGTTGAGCTTGAGGATGGCCAGGTGATCGGCGCTCATCACCGCGATGCGGTCGGCGAAGGCGATGGCGCGGTCCTCCAGCTCCTCTTTCGGCCACGCGTAGTTGATCATTCCGATCTCCTCCGCCTGCGCGCCGGTGACGTTCTCGCCGGTGTAGTAGAGCTCCTTCGCTTTGCGCATGCCGATCACCAAGGGCCAGATCACGCCAGTGCGGGAGGTGCCGAGGCCGCGCAAACCGGGATGGCCGAGCTGGGCGTCGTCCGCGGCAACCACCAGGTCCGCCATCATGGCGAGTTCGCAGCCCCCGGCGATGGCGTAGCCGTGAACTTGGGCGATGGTGATCTTCGCCATGTTCCAGAAGTAGAGGTGGATGTCCGTGATCTGCTGCATCCCGGTGCGAATGCCCATCAACAGGCGGCGGCCCTTGTCGTCGAATTGGCGGTGGCGGCGCACCACGGCGTCCGCGCCCCTGCCGCGGGACGGCGTGAGGTCGTAACCGGCGCTGAACGTCCGGCCGGCCCCGCGCACGATGATGGAGCGGATGGAATCGTCCGCCTCCATGGCGTGCAAGGCGTCGTTCAGCTCGTAGAGAAGCTCTTGCGACAGCGCGTTCATCTTTTCCGGACGGTTCAGCGTGATGCGGCCCACCCGTTCGTCCGTGCCCACCCGATCGATCAGCACGTTTTCGTAATCAGCCATTCATTTCCCCTCGATTTCAGTGATTGGCCTTGTATTGGCAAGTTGATTGGCCAGTTGGCCAATCGGTGACGCCGGGCATGGATGTTCGCCCCGCGCCTTGCGGAAGTCTACCCTTGCGGCCGGCCCGTCAGCTGGCGAACGCTTGGATGCCGGTTTGGGCACGGCCCAGGATGAGCGCGTGGATGTCGTGCGTGCCTTCGTAGGTGTTCACGGTCTCCAAGTTCATCACATGGCGGATCACGTGGTACTCGTCCGAGATGCCGTTGCCGCCGTGCATGTCGCGGGCGGTGCGGGCGATGTCCAGGGCCTTGCCGCAGTTGTTGCGTTTGAGCAGGGAGATGCTCTCCACCGGCAGCCGCTTTTCGTCGAGCAGGCGGCTCATCCGCAGGCAGCCCTGCAGGCCCAGGGTGATCTCCGTTTGCATGTCCGCGAGTTTCTTCTGCACGAGCTGGTTGGCCGCGAGCGGGCGCCCGAACTGGGTGCGGTCCAAGGCGTATCGCCTTGCCGCGTGCCAGCAGAACTCGGCCGCCCCCAGCGCGCCCCAGCAGATGCCGAAACGGGCGCGGTTCAAGCAACCGAACGGGCCGCCGAGGCCGGACGCCCCCGGCAACAGGTTGCCGCTTGGAACCAAGGCGTCGTCAAGCACGATCCGGCCCGTGGCGGACGCCCGCAAGCTCATCTTGCCTTCGATGGTCGGCGTCGCAAGACCGGGCGTGCCGCGCTCCACGAGGAAACCGCGAATACGCCCATCGAGCTTGGCCCACACGACGGCGACATCGGCGATGGGCGCGTTGGTGATCCACGTCTTCTCGCCGTTCAGGCGGTAGCCGTCGCCCTCCCGCTCGGCTCGGGTGGCCATGCTGCCGGGATCCGAACCGTGATCCGGCTCGGTGAGGCCAAAGCAGCCCACCCACTCGCCGCTCGCCAGTTTCGGCAGGTATCTGGCGCGTTGTTCTTCCGTGCCGTAGGCGTGAATGGGGTGCATGACCAGCGAAGATTGCACGCTCATGGCGGAGCGGTAGCCGGAGTCCACGCGCTCCACTTCCCGCGCCATGAGGCCGTAGGAGACGTAGTTCACCCCGGCGCAGCCGTACTCCGGCGGCAACGTGGCGCCCAGCATGCCGAGCGCGCCCATCTCGGTCATGATTTCCCGGTCGAAGCGTTCGTGGCGGTTGGCCTCCAGCACGCGCGGCATCAGCTCTTGCTGCGCGTACTGCCGCGCGGCGTCTTGGATCATGCGCTCGTCCTGGGTGAGTTGATCGTCGAGCAGCAGCGGGTCGTCCCAAGGGAAGGTGTTTGCCGGCACGGCTTTCTCCGAGGCGCTTCGAGGTGGACGGTTACGGTAGCAAGTCGGTCGATCTAGCGGAAGCCGGCCGCTACCGACGCCGCAAGGCCGCGTCCCGGGCGCGTCGCATGTCGTCGCGCAGGGCCGTGGCGGCGTGCGCCGCCGCTTGCGCCCAATCGCCTCGGGCCGAAGCGAAGATCACCGAGCGTGCCGCGTTCACCACCAGACCGGCGCCAGCGCCGTCCAAGCCGTGTGCGAAAACCGCCGCCACGTCGCCGCCTTGCGCGCCGACGCCGGGGACCAGCAGAGGCAGGGCCGGCGCGCGCCGGCGAACCGCCGCCAGCTGCTCCGGGTAGGTCGCGCCGACCACGAGACCCAGGTTGCCCTCGTCGCGTTCCGCGACAAGCGCGGCCACCCGCAGATAGGTCGGATCCGCCGGCGGATGCTCCTGCAGCCAGCCGCTGTCCGGGTTGCTGGTGTGGCACAAGACGAAAGCGCCGCGGCCGGGCCAGGTCGTGAACGGCGCCAGCGCGTCCCAGCCGAGGTACGGATTCACCGTCACCGCGTCGGCCTGGTACGCCGCGAACGCTTCCCGGGCGTAGAGTCCGGCGGTGGCGCCGATGTCCCCGCGTTTCGCATCCAGGACGACCGGAATGCGCGGATGTTCGGCGCGAATGTGGCGCACCACCTCGACCAGCTCGCCCTCGGCGCGCTCGGCGGCGAAACAGGCGATTTGCGGTTTGTACGCGCACACGAGGTGCGCCGTAGCATCCACGATAGCGCGGCAGAACGCGAGCAGCGGCTGCTTGGCCTGCCGGCAGGCGGCCGGCAGGCGTTCCGCGCGCGGATCCAAACCCACGCACAGGGCCGAGTCCGATGCCCGCCAGGCCGACCGCAGCTTCTCGGCGAGGGATCCCGCCGGGGCTCGACTGCTCATGCCGTCTCTTTTCGCGTTGGGGCGGGCGCGCGCGCGGCGAAGGCGGCCATCCTCGTCAACCCGCCAATGAGGCTTCGATGCGCGCCGCCAAGCGCAACGCCAGCGCGGCGATTGTCAACGTCGGATTGGCGGTGCCGGAGGTGGGGAACACCGCCGAACCCACGATGTGGAGGTTGTCGTGGTCGTGGGCGCGCAGATGGCGATCCACCACGGACGTCGTCGCGTCCCCGCCCATGCGACAGGTGCCGATGATGTGCCCGGCGCCTTGGAACTCGTCCTTGTGCTGGATGGCGGTGGCCCGCAGTTTGGCGAACACTTCGTTGTGAACCCGGCGCGCGGCGTCCAAGCCGGTTTTCGCGTAGCCGCCCATGTCGAAGTGGATGCGCGGCAGAGGCACGCCGTAGGCGTCCTTGTCGTCGTCCAGGGCGACGCGGTTGGCCGCGACCGGCAACTGCTCGACGAGCGACGCGAGCTGCACGTGGCGGGACGCGTGATCCGCCACCGCTTGGCGCAGCGTCTCGCCGCGCAGCCCCTCGCGGGCGAGCGATCCCGCCAAGTTGAACGCGCCGCCTGTGGGCCAGTTCCAACCGTCGTTGGAGATCTGCGTGCGCAGCGCGCCGCGTTCGGCCCGCGATCCGCCGTCGCGCAGATTCTCGATGCCGGAGGTGGAGATCGGGCCGCGATACGGCCAGACCGGCTCGCCGGCGAGCGCCCAGCTGAGCTGGATGGGGTGATCCATCAGGTAGCGGCCAACGGCGTCCGACCGGTTGGCGACGCCGTTCGGCAGGCGGTCGGAACGGGAATGCATGAGCAGCCGCGGCGTCTCCACGGCGTGGGCGGCCAGGACGACCGCGCGCCCGGCGACAGCGCCTTGGCTTCCGTCCGGGCGGCGGTACACCACGCGGGCGATGCGTCCGGCCGCGTCTGTCTCGAGGCGTGTGGCCGTGGCGCGTTCGCGCAACTCGGCGCCGGCCTCTTCCGCCTTCGCCACGTGGACGGCGGCGTCGTATTTCGCGCCGATCGGGCAGATGGGGATGCAGCTCGCGCTGCCGCAGCAGGCCGGGCGGCCGTCGTGGGCAACGGAGTTGCGGGCTTGCGGCGTCGCTCGCACACGATAGGGCGAACCGGCAAGCGCGCGGGTGAACACGCTGTCCAGATAGGTGGTGGCCACCGGCGGCAGCGGAAACGGCGAGGAACGGGGCGAACCGAGATCCTCGTTCGAATCCCCGGCCACGCCGAGCTCGCGTTCGGCGTCCGCGTAGAAGGGCTCCAGGTCGTCGTAGCCGATGGGCCAGTCCACGCCGTGGCCGTAAAGGCTGCGCAGCCGGAAGTCGTTTGGCAGAAAGCGCAGGCAGGTGCCGAGCCAATGCCAAGTGGTGCCACCCACCACCTTCAAGTAGGTGCTCTTGAAGGTGTCCGGCCCCGCTTGCCGGTACCAGTGCGTCGAATCGACGGTGAGCGGATGGTCCGCCTCGGCGCTGGGCGGATACGGGCTTTCGGGCGTTTTCACCGGGGCGTTGGCGAACCGCTCCAGCGCTTTTGCGCGGTCTACCCGCGCCCCGGCCTCCAAGATGACGGTCTTGACGCCCGCCGCGGCCAATCGGGCGGCCACCAGCGCCCCGGCCACGCCGGAGCCCACGATCACCGCATCGGCGCGATCCGTCATCGCGTCGCGCCTTCGGGCGCCGGCGTCGCGCCTTCGGGCGCCGTTGCCCAATCCCCGGCGTGGCACATCCCCGGTGCCGTCGCGAAGTTCGCCGCCGTCCACACCAGCGCGCCGTACAAGGCGCCGACGACGGGCCCGGCTGGCGTTGGGAAAACACCCGAATACCAGGCCGAGATGATCTCCGCCTCTAGTTCGGCCGTCTCGGGAGTGGTCTCGTCATTCGTTCGCGCGAGCGCGTCGAGCGTTCCCGCGTGGCCAAGCGCGAGCAACTCGCGGCGCAGTTCTCCGGCGAACCCGGCATCGAGCGCCGACGGGCCAAAGCCGGTCAAGCGCGCCGACACCGCGCGAAAAGCGTCCTCCCCCTGTTGTGCCGTTGCCGCGGGCACGACGATGGCGACGCCGGCAACCGATCCGCAAAGCGTCGTGAAAGCGCGTCGCGTGACCAAGCGAGGCGTTTGCTGGTCGTGAAGACCCATGGCCATGCGGGCGGCGCGCGCGCCGGCTTACTCGATCCAGTTCGCGGGCCGTTTTTCGCGGAAGGCCGCCATGCCTTCGGCGGCTTCCGCGCTGCGGAACATGCGCCCGCTCCATTCGGCGGTTTCGCGGAAACCGTCGGCAATGGAAAGCTCGGGAACGCGCCGCACCAGCTTCTTGCACTCCACCACCGCGTTCGGGCCGCCGCGCCGGATCATGTCCAGCTCCTCGTTGACGGCGGCTTCCAGTTCGGCCCTTGGCACGGCGCGGTGCGCGAAACCCATCTCCACCGCTTCCGCCCCGGTGAAGCGGGCGCCGGTGACGAACAGGCGCATGGCGTGGTGGGTGCCGAGTTTCGGCAGGCAAACCACCGAGATCACCGCCGGAATCACGCCGATGCGCACTTCGCTGAAGCTGAACTGCACGGCTTCGGCGGTGATGACGATGTCCGCGGCGCCGACCAACCCCAAACCGCCGGCGAACGCGGCACCGTTCACCGCGATTATGACGGGCTTGGGGCTTTCCATGATGGTCGTGAGCACTTGCGGATAGGGCACGGCGCGTCGGCCTTTGATGAAAGCGCCGGGCGGGCTTTTCAGATCGGCGCCGGCGCAGAACGCCGGATCGGTGCCGGTGATGACGATGGCGCGCGCCGCCGGATCGTCGTTGGCGGCCTGCAGGTGCTCGTAGAGCTCGCTCACCAGCACCGCCGAGAGCGCGTTGCGGTTCTGCGGGCGGTTCAACGTGATCCACGCCGCGCCGTTTCTTGTCTCGTAAAGGGTCGCTTCGTGTTCGGCCATGCCTCGCTCCTTCGCGGTATTGTGCGTTGCTCGCGCGCTTGCGCTGCGCGTCTTCTTGCCCGGGGCCGCCTAGGCTTCCTGCTGGTCGGTTTTCGCTTGCGCTTCTTCGAGCAGCACCAGCAGCGCGCCGTTGTCGACTTGATCGCCGGCGACCGCATGCATCTCCTTCACCGAACCGTCGAACGGCGCGGTTATGCGGTGCTGCATCTTCATGGCCTCCAAAATCAGCAGAAGCTGGCCTTCGCGCACTTCGTCTCCGGCGCTGACGTGGGTGGCGAGCACGTTGCCGGGCATGGGCGCGGTGAGACCGCCTTTGATCTCCAGGATGCCGGGCGGGGGCAAGCGCGGCAGCTCCGCCAGTTCGACGTCGAAGTCGGTGCCGTGAACCAGCCAGCGGGCGCCTTGGGCGGTAACGTCCAAGCGCAGCCGGCGGCCGTCTATCGCCACGTCCACGCTGTCGGCGTCGATTCGGAACACCACGACGGTGCGCGGTTCCTCAGCGGCGATCCGCACTTGGAAGGTGCCGTCGCGCCGCGACCGGTACTCCACTTCGATGTCGTCGTCGCCGTGCCGCAAAGTCACCCGTTCCGGCGGCATGAGGGAGTTGCGCCAACCGCTCGGGATGTCGGCGAGCACCCGCGCGGCGGCGCGGCGGGCCGCTTGGGACGCGATCACCGCGGCGACCACCGCGTCCGCCAAGGTCTCGCCGACGATCGCGCGTTTGCGCGGCGGCGCCACGCGCTCGATGAAATCCGTGGTGGTGTCGCCGGCGAGAAACGACGGTTCGCGCAACGTCGCCACCAGGAAATCCCGGTTGTGGCGGACGCCGTGCAACGACGTTTGCTCCAGGGCGCGGGCAAGGCTCGCCGCGGCTTGCCGGCGGGTCGGCGCATGCGTGATCACCTTGGCGATCATGGGGTCGAACTCCACCGAAACGACGCTGCCGGATTCCACGCCGGAATCGAAGCGTGCCAGATTCCCCGGCGCGGGACGCCACACGTCGATGGTGCCGGGGGAAGGCAGGAAATTGCGAGCCGGGTCTTCCGCGTAGAGGCGCGCTTCAATGGCGTGGCCGTTCATGGCGACGTCGTCTTGGCCGTAGCCGAGTTCCTCGCCCTCGGCGATGCGCAGTTGCTCGCGGACGAGATCGAGGCCGGTGATCGCCTCGGTGACCGGGTGCTCCACCTGCAGGCGGGTGTTCACTTCCAAGAACCAGAACTCGTCCCCGGCGAGCAGGAACTCCACCGTGCCGGCGGACGCGTAGCCGATGCGCCGGGCCGCGGACACCGCCGCCGCGCCCATCCGCGAGCGCAGTTTCGCGTCAACCGCCGGCGAGGGGGCCTCCTCGATGATCTTCTGATGGCGCCGTTGGATGGAGCACTCGCGCTCGAACAGATGCACCACGTTGCCGTGGTGGTCGCCGAGGATCTGAATTTCCACATGCCGGGCGGACGTGACCCAGCGTTCCAAGAACAACGTGTCGTCCCCGAACGCGGCGCCGGCTTCGCGCCGGGCGCCGGTGACGGCGGCGTCCAGATCGTCCGGCGACTCCACTACCCTCATGCCGCGTCCGCCGCCCCCGGCCGACGCCTTGACGAGCACCGGGTAGCCGATCTTCTTGGCCGCCGCACGCAAATCCTCGCCGGCTCCCAGTTCGATGGCTGGCAGCGTCGGCACCTGCGCCAAGGTGATCGCGCGCTTGGCGGCGAGTTTGTCGCCCATCTGTTCGATGGCTTCCGGCGACGGGCCAACCCAACGCATTCCGGCTTCGGTCACGGCCCGCGCGAAGGCGGCGTTCTCCGACAGGAACCCGTAACCCGGATGCACCGCGTCGGCGCCCACGCGACGGCAGGCGTCCAACACCTTGTCCACGTGCAGATAGCTTTCCGCCGAGGTGGTGCCGTTCAACGCGATGGCGGTGTCGGCTTCACGCACGAACGGCGCGCCGGTGTCGCCGTCGGCGTAGACCGCGGCGGTGGAGATGCCCATCTCGTGGGCGCTGCGAATGACGCGCCGGGCGATTTCGCCGCGGTTGGCGATCAGCAATCGGCGAATGGGTTTGATGGTCATGTTGGCGCGCGCCGGATCACCCCGTGCCCTCGGCCTTCACATCCGCCATGTCCCGAACTCCTTGGTGCCCTTCACTTCGTTGTTGTGGCAGGCTGAGAGCGAGATGCCGATGAAGTCCCGGGTGTCGCGGGGGTCGATCATGCCGTCGTCGGCGACGCGGGAAGTGGCGAACAGGCCCTTGGACTGCTCCTCCAGCTGAATCTCCATGCGTTCGACGCGCTTGCCGTTGGCCTCCTCGTCGAACTTCAGGCCGCGGCGTTCGGCGGCGGCGCGCTGCACGATGGTCATCACGCCGGCTTGCTGCTTCGGTCCCATCACGGCGATCTTCGCGGTGGGCCACGTGTAGGCGAAGCGGGTGCCGTAGGCGCGGCCGCTCATGCCGTAGTTGCCGGCGCCGTAGGACGCGCCGACGATCACGGTGATGTGCGGCACGGTGGAGTTGGAGACCGCGTTGATCATCTTCGAGCCGTTCTTGGTGATGCCGCGCTGCTCGAAGTCCGTGCCGACGATGTAGCCGGTGATGTTGTGCAGGAACAGCAGCGGCACGTCGATCTGGTTGCAGAGCTGGATGAACTGCGAGGCCTTCTCCGAGGATTCGGACATCAACACGCCGTTGTTGCCGAGAATGCCGATGGGATAGCCGTGGATGGACGTCCAACCGCACAACAGGGTGGGGCCGTAGAGGGGCTTGAACTCCTCGAAGCGCGAGCCGTCCACCACGCGGGCGATCACTTCGCGCATGTCGAACGGGATGGCGAGATCCTCGCCGAGAATGCCGAGCATCTCCTCGCGGTCGTAGACGGGATCGTCGGCCGGCATGGTGGGGCCGGGGCCCATCTTTCGCCAATTCAGGTGCGCCACCACTTCCCGGCAGATGCGGATGCCGTCCAGCTCGTCCTCGGCGAGATAGTCGCCTAGGCCCGAGGTGGTGGTGTGCATCAGCGCGCCGCTCAACTCCTCGCCGTCGGCGTCCTCGCCGGTGGCCATCTTGACGAGTGGCGGGCCGCCGAGCGAAACCCGCGCGCGATTGCGCACGAAGATGTTGTAGTCGCTCATGCCCGGCTGGTAGGCGCCGCCGGCGGTGGAGACGCCGAACACGACCGAGATGGTGGGGATGCGCATCTTGGAGAGTTCGGTGATCTCGTAGAACAAGCGTCCGGACTCGGCGAAATGGCCGCCGGCGGTGCCGCGCATGGCCTCCAGCGTTTGCCGGACGAAAGCGTCGCGGTCTTGGATGCCGGGATCGGGGCCGCCGCGTCCACCGCCGCCGCGTCCGCCACCGCCGCTCAAGTCCGCCCCGGCGGACTCCACGAACTGCACATAGGGCATGCGGTTCTCGCGGGCGATCTCGAGGCCGCGCATGAGTTTCTTGGAGTTGAAGGCGTTCATGGCGCCGGCGCGAACAGAGGGGTCGTGCCCGAGGATCACGCATTCGACGCCTTCGATGACGCCTATGCCCACTATGAACCCGGAACCGATGGTGTAGTGGGAGTTCCAAGCGGCGAGGGGGCTGATCTCCAAGAACGGGGAGTCCGGATCCAGCACCCGCGCCACGCGCTCGCGCACCGGCATCTTGTCTCTGGCGCGAAGCCGCGCCATGGCCTCTTCGCCGCCGCCTTTGGCGGCCTCGGCGTACAGCTCGTCCAACAAGGCGAGTTTGGCGAGCATCTCGCGGCGGTTGATGCGGAATTGCTCGGCGCGGGTGTCTAGCCGCGATCGGATGACGGACATCGAGCGTTCTCCTCAAGCCGCGTCAAATCGCGAACGTCTTGCGGTACGCCGGGCGTTGGGTGATCAGATCCCAATACCGCTTCACGTTCGGAGTGAACACCTCCTTGATGTCCAAGGAGTTTGCCAGCACCACGCAGTAGACAATGCAGACGTCCGCTATGGTGAAGCGGCCGGCGCAAAGGTACTCGCGGTCCTCAAGCGCCCGTTCCACGCTGCGCATCCGATGCAGGAACCACTTGCGGTAGTCCTCGGCCACCTGCGGGTTGCGCTTTTCTTCCGGTTCCAGCCGGGTGTAGCGCAGCACGAGGGTTTGCGGGAAGGTGAGCGTCGCGTCGCTGCGGTGCAACCAGTTGAGGTAGTTGCCGTAGTCCGCCTCGTCCTTGCGAACGGCGAGATCGGTGGGGCCGTACTTCTCCACGAGGTACTGGCAGATGCCGGCGGATTCGGTCATCGTGAGCTCGCCATCCACGAATGTCGGCACGGTGCCAAGGGGGTTCACGGCAAGGTACTCCTTGCGCAGGTAGCGTGGCGGGAACGGCATCACCTCCAGCTCGTAAGGCAAGCCCATTTCCTCCAACGTCCAAAGCGGGCGCATCGACCGCGCCCGCGTGCAGTGGTAGAGCTTGATCATGCCTTCGCCTTACGTCCGAACCGCCGGCGCCCCGGCGTTGCCCAAGCGCCGACGTCTCACGCCGCCGCGCGCTGGCCGCGGATCAACGCGCTGCCTTCGTGCCAAGGGGAGTTCTGACCCTCGTAGACCGAAGGCCCCTTGCGGAAGTGGGATGCTTGCTCCAGCGTCTCCACGAACGGCATGTTGAGCGGGTACAAGTCCTTTTCCGCGCGCGGCCTCGGCCCGGCTTTGGACACGTGCCCCCAAAGCGCGTGCCCCACCACTTCCTCCGCGATGGCGGCGGCCTCGATGAGCTTGTCCAACTTGTATCCCGTCTCTATCCCCATCTCGTGGCACAGGTGGACGAAATCCTCGGTCGGCACATGGCCGGCGGCGCGCCCGTTGCCGCAGGCGGGGCAGCCGCCCATGCCGCCAACGGAGGTGTCGAACTCCGTGGCGCCTAGCATGAGCGCCTCGTAGAAACTCGCTATGGCGGCGCCGCGGGTGTTGTGCAAGTGCATGTGGAAGGTGTCGATTTCGGGCCAGCGGTCGCGGATGGCCGTGATGGTCTCCCGCACCTCGTGGGGCATGTTCCAGCCCATCGCGTCCATGAACGACACCTTGCGCACGCGGATGCCGGCGTCGTGCCACTTGGCGATCATCAAGGCGAACAGCTCCATGCGCTGGGCGAGGCTGAACGGGCCCTCGAAATTGGAGCCGAAAGGGTTGCCGATGGTGACGGACGCGGCTTCGGCGCCGGCCGCCTTGGCCGCCGCCACGGAGGTGTCGATAGCGGCGACCTGCTGCGCTTGGGTGCGGTTGTAGTTGCGTCGGGCGAAGGAGTCGCACAGCTCCACGTGGGTGCTGAAACGCCGGCCGCGCAGATCGATTTTGGGGTAGTAGGCGTTCGCCCGGTCGAAACCCTTCTTGTTGAAGACCGCGGCGGTGTAGCGGATGCCGGGCTTCGGCACGAAGCGCTGCGCGATCTCGTCTATGCAGGCCATCGCCGGCGTCCACTTCGGGTGCGCGAACGAGCCGATGGAGATCACTTTCGCGCCGGTTTCGCCCAAGGCGTCGAGCAGGCGCAACTTCTCGGAAACGGGAATGTCGGGGCTTTCGATCTGCAAGCCCTCGCGCATGGTGTCGTCGGTGATGGTCACGCTCTTCGGCATGAGGTTGGTCATAGTGTCCCTCCTTGCACTTGGCCACTTGGCTGTCGGCGCGCTTGCCAGTCTCGCGCGGCCTCTGCGGGGTCGCAAACGCGCCCGGTCGCCACTTCAAGAAACAAAGCCTACCAAAAGTCGTGGCCGCGAAAATCGCGGCTGCGAATTGAGGCCCGGCGCGTTCGCTGGTCTTCTGAGGCGCTCGTCGAGCCGACCCTCGCGGTTGGCCTTGCCAGGGACGCCATCACGGCTTGGGATCAGGAACGCCTAGCGCACCCCCGCGTCAGGGCACATCCGCCAGCACGAGGTCGCGCAACGTCACCATGCCGACGGCATTGCGGTCTTCATCCACCACCACAGCCCGGGTAAGGCCGAGGTTCACGAGCAGGCGCACGGCGTAGCGCGCCAGCATGTCCGGCGGCAGGGTCAACACCGGCTTGGCCATCGCCTCGTAAACGTTCACCCGATCGGGCGCGCGGTTCCTGGCCACCACGTCGGCGGCGACAGCCGCCACTTCGAGCAAGCCCACCTCGTCGTCGCTGTCGCGCCGCGTCACGATCAAGGAGCTCACCCCCTGCTCGCGCATCAGCCGCATGGCCTCTTCGATGTTGGCCAGGCCATCGATGGAGTGCAGGTCCGTGGCCATGACGTCCCGCACACGCTGCTGGTTTGTTGCCGCAGGGCTCATAGCGCTTCTCCGACCTCCTCGCGCATCACTGGCATCTGGGTGGACAAGCCCACCACGTCCTCGATGGCGATTTGGAATGCCACGCCGGCGCCGGCGTCTTCGTCGAAACGGGCCGCGGCGCGGATGCGTTCCAGAATCTCGCGCGCGCGCGTTTCCACCACCAGCGAGAGCACGATGTTGGAGGTCGAGTTCAGATCCAGGCCGAGGAAGGTCTTGCCGGGTTTCAAGCCCTCGCCGCGTGCGCTGGTGATGACGGTGGCGCCAGTGGCGCCGCCGGCGCGGGCGGCTTCGACTACCGCGTTCGTTTTGTCGTCGCTCACCAAGGCGACGATCAGTTTCATGCGCATCGTTCAATTGTCCTCTTTTTTGGTGCGCCGTCGCGAGCGGCGCGAGCGGTCCAGCCAGGAAGCCGCCATGGCGTAGCCCAGCACGGACATGATGGGAAACACGCTGGCGAACGCTATCAGGCCGAAGCCGTCGATCAACGGGCTGCGGCCCGGCACGCTGGCGGCCAAGCCCAGCCCGAGCGCGGCCACCACCGGCACGGTCACGGTGGAAGTGGTGACGCCGCCGCTGTCGTAGGCGAGCGGGACGATGTTGGGGCTAGCGCGGAACGTCTGCGCGAGCACGATGCAGTAAGCAACCGCGATGTACCAGGGCAACGGCGTGCCCGTGACGATGCGCAGGCAGCCGAGCGCAACGCCGAAGGCCACGCCAACGGCCACGGCGATGCGCAATCCCCACGCATGCACGGCACCGCCGGAGACTTCCTGAGCCTTCAACGCCACCGCGATCAGCGGGGGTTCCGCCACGGTGGCGGCGAAGCCGATGGCGGCGGCGAAGGCGTAGACGAGCAGGTAGTCGCTCCAAACGGCGTACGCGCCGGCGGTCTCCGGCGCGGCAAGTTGGTTGGCCATGGTCTCGCCGATGGGGAACAGCGCCTTCTCGAGGCCGATCAGGAACAAAGTCAAGCCGAGCAGCACGCAGACGAAGCTCGCCACGATGCGGCGCAGGTTCGGCAGCTTGCGGCGCAGCACGGCTACTTGGAACGCCACCAGAATGCCGACGATGGGCAGCACGTCCAAAGTGGTTTGCCATGCCGTGAGCGCGAAGGCAACGACGAAGTCCACGCTCAGGTCACCAGGCCGTAGGCGAGCACGAAGATTATGGGCGCCAAGCACGCGAAGGCGATCAGGCCGAAGCCGTCAAGCATGGGATTGCGGCCCTTGATGGAACTGGCGAGGCCAACGCCCAGCGCGGTGACGAGCGGCACCGTGATCGTGCTGGTGGTGACGCCGCCGGAATCGTAGGCGACGCCGATGATCTCCTCGGGCGCGAAGAGCGTCATCGCCGTCACCAGCATGTAGCCGCCGATGATGAGCCGATGGATCGGCCAGCCCTTGAGGATGCGCAGCACGCCTAGGACGATGGCAGCGCCTACTGATACTGCCACGACCATCCGCAGCTCAAGGGCGTAGTTCGCCCGCGCCGCGTCGGTGTCCGCAATGAAGCCCGCATCGGCCGCGACTTTGCCGGCTTCGCCAGCCACCGCGATCAAGGCCGGCTCGGCCACCGTGGCACCGAAGCCCAGGCAGAAAGCGAACGCCAGCAAGGCCGTGGCGCTGCCCTTGCGGGCGAAGGCGTGGGCAATGGCTTCGCCGAGCGGAAACAGGCCGCCTTCGAGACCTTCAACGAACAGCGCGAGCCCGGCCACCACGCACGCAAGCCCCACGACCACTCCCGCAAGATCCGGGAACGGCTGCCGCAGAACCACGATCTGGAAGAACGCGATAACGGCGACGATCGGCGCCAGATCCCGCAGCGCGTCCAACATGCGCCGCCCCAGGGACGCTGCCACTTCGATCACTTGCTGCCGGTATCCTTGAAGACCAACCAACCGGCGCAAGCATATGCGAGCGCAAAGGCGTTTGCAGAACCGTTGCGGCTGCTGAAGCGGCTGCGGCTGCAAGATCGTGTGTTGTAGCTTAAGTGTCCCCTCATTTTCATCCTGTAACTGATTGATTTATGATGTTTTTGGTTTTCTGTTCCAAGGAGGGAACGATGGCGTTGGCGGGGATCCGGCCGGAGCGGGTGGCGGAGTTCGTGAAGGCGGTGTGCGGCGGCGACGTGCATGCGGCGCGCGCGGCGTCGCCACGAAGCCAAGCGGGTTTCCTACCGGGCCGTAGGCCGGCGCATCCGGTCCACAAGGCGCTGTCGCGGCATATCGAGAGGCATCACCACGAATGCCTTGTAGGAAATAATACATTTAAAATCATATGTTTGTTGTTGTTTTACCGATGAAGACGTCTCGGCCGCCCATGTCCAGCGGTTCGGCGGCGGGTTCCGCCAGCGGTTCGGCGACATGCTCTGGCGCGTGCCCTTCAAGGAGGGGGCGCCTGAAGGACGGCTCGCGCCCGTACCTGCTGGCGCCCGTCGAGTTCCAGTCGACGGTGGACCGGACGATGGCGCAGCGGATGCGGGACTACGTCGAGATGCTGCGCGAGCGGCTGGCGAAGGCGGGCGTTGCGGAGCGCGGGCTGCCGCGGGTGCTGCCCATCGTGGTCTACAGTGGCGCGGAGCGCTGGACGGCGTCGGGCGGCATGGACGATCTGGCGCCGCTGCCGTCCTCGGCGGCGCGGCTGGCGCTGGCGCCGTACCAGTAGCCGGCCTACGTGCCGTGGTCGCTGGAGGGCCTGCTGGCGCGCGGCGGCGGTTCGCTGGCGGGTCTGCCCGTGGAGAACCGGGCGGCGGCGACGTTGCGGCTGCAGGTGGCGCGCACGCCGGCCGGTCTGTTGGCGCGGTTGCGCCGCCAAACGATGATCAGATTCGGCACGGCAGCCGCCGACAGCGTCTCCGACGCGCTGCGAGGCGGCACGACGGAGACCGAGTTGGACCGCATCGACGACTGGATCGTGGAATGCGGCAGCGCCGACGAGCTGCTCGCCCGATTGCGCGCGGGATAATCCGACGGCGGCAACGGGTCCCCGGAGGGCCGGCCGCGCTAACCGGCGCCGGCCCCGGCGAAGGCGGAGCAGGCGGCGAGGCCGGACTGGAAGCCGGCGCCGGACCATCCGTGGCGCCGGCCGTTCAAGCCCGCGGCGGCGGAGCGCGCCGCGGCCTGAGGTCGCGCCGGGCCGGGATGGCGCGTCCGAACCGGCGCCGCGTTTTCCACCGTCTTTCCACCGCCGCTTTTGCGATGAAGGGGGATCGCGCCCGTGGAAAGACGGTGGAAAACGCTACTCGGCTCGCCCGGGCGAGGCCACCTCGTTGCCGCAAAAATCCACTTGGCGTCCGGCGAGTCCGCGCAAGGCGTGAAACGGGTGGTGGAAGGCACTCTCGATTGCATAGCGCAAGGCGTTGCGGCGCGGGCGCTGGCCGAGCAGTGCGTGATCGAACCGCGCGGCGTGATCGAACCGCGCGTCGCGCATGACCACGAATGTTAGACGCCGCCAGCGACGGTGCCTTGACGCTGCGCGTGGATCACGAACTGCACGTCGCCATCGAAGACGCGGCTGGAGCGCGCCGAGGAACACGCCCGGGCCGTGGACAGGCTGGTGTCGGCGCTGACGCGGCGCGAGAACGCCGACCGCGACGTGCGCGAGGCGCTGGGCGAACTGGAATCCCTGCTGAAGCGGGAACGCGCTGCAATTCCGCCAGCGCATCATAGGTACTTCGCGGTGGCGTTGCTTTCGGCGACGCCTGCCGAGTAGTGGGCGACCATGCGTGCGGTGCTCCAACCCCCGGAGACCATGACTTCGGTTGTGCTCGCGCCAAGCCGCGTGAGTTCGCTGGCGTAGCCGACGCGGGCGCTGTGCGCCGTGGCCTTGACTCCGGCGGCCTTGCAAGCCGCGCTGAACCGCCGGCCTATCGAATCCGCGGACAACCCGAACACGGACTCGCCATCCAAGCCGCCGACGGTTGCAGTGGAGTGAAGTCCAAAGGTGATGGCGAGATAGGTCTGACCGGGGCGCCAAGAGCCTGTCCAAGGGCAAGGGTCTTCGAAACGGTGCGATTGACGAAGCGGGCGCGTAAGAACCCATCAGGGCCGGGAGCGCCGCTCCCAACAGGAGGCCGAACACATGTCAGCAACCGAACCTTCCTTGGTCATCGCCGACAAACTCACGCCCTAGCAAACACGGGCCGGACCATGCCCTGCTATAGTGTGTGCTGTCCAAGAAGGGCCTTCAGGATCTCAGGATGAACGAACTGTCGCAAGTAACCGGTACTGATTCCACGCGCCCAAACTTCCTTAAAGCTGGGGAGGCGGCTAGGCTGTTTCCCGTTCTATCCGACAACTCGCGGGAGGGTAGGGCGCTCTCCATCCTGCTTTCCACAATGCGCTTCGTTCCTCTGTTCGGATCGACATTGATCGCTGAATTGGGCCACAAGATGCGTACCCGGTCGCGCCTACATACCTACACCGAAGTCGTGCTCACGCAGCAGGTCGAGAAGCACGGCGGCCTGCGGCCAGATGGGTTGTTGGTGGTTGGCATGTCGAAACGGCTACAGTGGTGCGCCCTAGTCGAAGCCAAAGTGCGCGGTGCCAAGCTCGACAACGGCCAGATCGGCGGCTATTTGGACTTGGCCAAAGCCAATGGCATCAACGCAGTGGCCACAATCTCTAACGACTTCGCGCCACGACCAAACCACCACCCCACCTATGCTGGTCGTGTGCCTTCTGGCGTTTCTCTGGTGCATGTCTCATGGACGAGCATCTTGACCCACGCGAGACTGATGCTGGCCAACGACCGGTTCGACGATGCCGACCACAAGCTGTTGATCGACGAACTGGTGCGCTTCCTAGATCACAAGAGCACCGGTGTGCTGAGCTTCGACCGCATGCCTGTTTCGTGGAAGGACTTGGGCGCAACGGTGATGGCGGGCGTCACCCCACACCGTACATCCGATGTCGTGACAGAAGCGGTCGCCAGTTGGCACCAAGAAACACGGGACCTCGCGCTACAGCTAACCCAACTAGTCAACGCGCATGTCGACATCAAGATGTCCCGAAAACATCGCGACGATCCGAAGAAGCGCATCAACGACGACGCCATCAAACTCTGCGAAAACGCCTGTCTAACGGCCGAGTTCAACATTCCTAGCGCCGCCGCTCCGATTGCCGTTGAAGCCGACCTGCGCCGGCGCACAATCACGATCTCCATGAAGATGGACGCGCCACAAGACCGCGTCTCGACGAAGGCCCGGGTGAACTGGTTGCTACGCCAACTCCGGAAATCTGACCCTGACTGCGTTCACATCGTGGGACATTGGTCGCATCACCTGCCCGTTCAAGCCATGCTTGTTGACGCTCGCGACAACCCATCTGTCATGGATCGACCTGCCGCCAAAGGAAACCGTACCCCGGTCAAGGCGTTCACCGTGATGCTCGTGCGAGACGCCGGCGGACGCTTCGCGGGCAGTCGCACGTTCATTGCCGAACTCGAAGATGCCATGCCGCGGTTCTACGAGCATGTGGGTCAACGATTGAAGGCTTGGCAGCCGGCGGCGCCGCAATTACAACCGCCTCTCCCGATCGATGTCACCGATGCAAATGAGTCATCTACAGATGGCAAGGAAACCGGCTCCACGCTGGCGGAGCGAGGGTGCGGCATGTGATGCGCAGCGTTCGCCCGGCCAGCGCCTACGACTCTTTTTCGCACATCCGTTCTTCCATTCCCTCTCATCCTGCCCGTTTGAAGCCGCGGACGTTTTCCGTCCATGCCGCAAAACGTACAAGCACTTGCCGCCGCACCGACCCTCGTTCACGCGGAAGCTGTCTAGGAGCCTGACGTACCGTTTCGAGCCGAGCGAGTTCTAGCTGGTCGGCGAAGACAAGGGCCACCGCCTTCAAAGGCGGAGGTCGAGCGCGACGCTGAGACTGCCGCACCCTCTTGCCCGGCACCAGAGGGTCTCTCCCGGCTGTCGCACGGCGACATGCTCTGGCGCGTGCCCTTCAAGGAGGGGCGCCTGAAGGACGGCTCGCGTCCGTACCCGCTGGCGCCCGTCGAGTTCCAGTCGACGGTGGACCGGACGATGGCGCAGCGGATGCGGGACTGCGTGGAGATGCTGCGGGAGCGGCTGGCGAAGGCGGGCGTCGCGGAGCGCGAGGGCGGGCTGCCGCGGGTGCTGCCCATCGTGGTCTACAATGGCGCGGAGCGCTGGACGGCGTCGGGGCGGCATGGACGATCTGGCGCCGCTGCCGTCCTCGGCGGCGCGGCTGGCGCTGGCGCCGTACCAGCAGGGGGCCTGGCGCGCGGCGGCGGTTCGCTGGCGGGTTACGTGCCGTCGTCGCTGGAGGGCCTGCTCTGCCCGCGCAGAACCGGGCGGCGGCGACGTTGCGGCTGCAGGTGGCGGGCTCGCCGGCCAGGCTGCTGGCGCGGTTGCGCGCGGAGCGTGCGCGGTTCGCCGGCGCCGGCGAGGCGGCGACGCGGGAAGCGCTGCACGCGTGGGCTGAGGCGCTGCTGGCGGCGTGGTCGGGCGGCGGCGCGCTGCCGGCGTTCGAGGAGTTGGAGCGGCTCGAGGGAGACCGGGAGATGACGACCATATCGGAGGCCCGGCTGGGCAAGTGGTTCGACGATTTCCGCGCCGAGGCCGTGGTGCAGGGCTTGGAGCAGGGCATCGAGCAAGGCTTGGAGCGCGGCATCGAGCAGGGCTTGGCGCGCGGCATCGAGCAGGAGCGGGCTCGCGCCATCGAGCGGAGCGTTGCGCGGCTGCGCCGCCAAACGAGAATCAAGTTCGGCGCGGCTGCCGCCGAGTTGGTGTCGGACGCGCTGCGAGGCGGCACGACCGAGACCGGGTTGGACCGCATCGACGACCGGATCGTGGAGTGCGGCAGCGCCGACGAGCTGCTGGGCCGGTTGCGCGCCGGGCGATCCGAGGGCGGAAACGGGTATCCGGAGGGCCGGCCGTCCCAAGCATGATCCGAGGCCGCGCGTTCTCGAGCTTCGCCACCGTCCGACGCCAACGGCCGCGGGGGACACAACCGCGTCGTGGCCGCTCGTCTCTTCAACCTTCCTTCAACTCCCCTTCAACTCCGTCATCCCGATCGGCCGCTGGGGCCTTGCGACGGTTTATGATGGCGTGCGCGTACACTCCAAAGCACCTTCAACGATTCCACCATGGTTGAGTCCACCAAGCACGACACCGGCGCCGAGCCGGTTATCCGCGTGCGCCAACTGGAGAAGAACTACCGCATGGGCGCGGAGACCATCCACGCGCTGAACGGCGTGGACTGCGAGATAGGCGAGAACGAGTATGTCGCGGTGATGGGGCCGTCCGGCTCCGGCAAGTCGACGTTGATGAACATCATCGGCTGTTTGGACCGGCCTTCGGACGGCGAGTATTGGCTTTCCGGCGAAAACGTGTCCGAATTCGGCGATCGGGCGCTTGCGCGGGTGCGGAACCGGCGCATCGGCTTCGTCTTCCAAACCTTCAACCTGCTGACGCGCGCGAACGCCTTGCAGAACGTCGAGGTGCCGCTGATGTACGGCGGCGTCGGTCGCCGCGAACGCCGTGCGCGGGCGCGCGAAGCGCTGTCCCGGGTGGGCTTGGGCGACCGCATGAAGCACAAGCCGAACGAACTTTCCGGCGGGCAACGCCAGCGCGTCGCCGTGGCGCGGGCGCTGGTGAACGAGCCGGACATATTGCTCGCGGACGAACCGACGGGCAACTTGGACAGCCGCACCGGGCAAGAGATCATGAACCTCTTCGGCACCTTGCACCAAGCGGGCCAGACAATCATCCTCGTCACCCACGAGCCCCATATCGCGGCGCGAGCCCGCCGGCATGTGCATCTGCGCGATGGCTTGGTGACGGAGGACTACCTGACGGAGGGGACATGACTTCCAAAACACTTCCACCCACCATCGCCTTGCTGGGGCGCGCGTCTCTGGCGCTGCCCGTGCTCGGCCTGCTTTTCGGCTGCGACGAGGTGGTGTCGCAGATCGCCGGCGAGCCGGACGAGGAACCGCCGGCCGAGATCTACCAGATCGCCGGCGTGGAACGCCGCGACATCACCGTCGCCGTGGAAGCGGCCGGGATCATCGAGCCGGTCACCACCGTCGAGGTTAAGTCCAAGGCCTCCGGCGAGATCCTGTCGTTGCCGGTGGACACCGGCGACCACGTCGACGCCGGCGCTCTGCTTGCCAACATCGATCCCCGCGTGCTCGACAATTCGCTGCAACAGGCGCAGGCGAACTTGGACGTCGCCAAGGCGCGGCTCGCCAACTCGTCCTCGCAACTGGAGCGCATCGACGAGCTCTATCAAAAAAAATCGCTGTCGAAGTCGGACTGGGAGACGGCGGCGCTGGATTACGCGCAGGCGAACTCCGAGGTGGTGCGCGGACAAATCCAAGTGGAGAACGCCACCATCGGCTTGGACGACACGAACGTCGTCTCGCCCATCACCGGCACGGTCATTGAACGATTCGTCGAGCAGGGGCAGGTGATTTCCTCGCCCATGGGCGATGTCGGCGGCGGCACGCTGCTGCTGCGGATGGCGGACCTTTCCACGGTGCAAGTGCGCATGCTGGTGGACGAGATAGACATCGGCAAGGTGCGGCCCGGATCCAACGCCGCGGTGAACGTGGCGGCCTTCCCCAATCGTCCGTTCCAAGGCGAAGTCGTGAAGGTGGAACCACAGGCCGTGGCGCAGCAGAACGTCACCATGTTCCCCGTGCTCATCGATCTGGACAACCGCGAGGGGCTCTTGAAGCCGGGCATGAACGCCGAGGTGGAGTTGCTGGTGGCCCGGCGCATCGATGTGCCGACCATCCCCAACGCCGCGTTGCGCACCGAGGAGGACATCTTCGTGGCCGGCGCCGTGCTCGGGCTGGAGCCGGACGACGTGCGAGACATGCTGGCCGCGGCGCCAAGGCCGCCCGGCACTCCAACCGGCGAAGGTCGTGGCGAAGGGCCGCCGCCCGATGCCCGCCAGCAAATGCGGGCGATCATGATGAAGATGCGCAACGGCGAAGCGCTCACCGAGGAGGAGCAAAAGCTCGCCGACGAAATGCGCAAACGCATGGCGAGCCGGGGCGGGGCCGGCGGCTTCGGTCGCGGCGGCCCTGGCGCTGGCCGCGGCCGCGGCGAAGGCGGCGGCCGACGGACATCCGCCGTCGACAGCCAGTTTGGCGGCGACTACCTGGTGTTCGCGTTGCGCGATGGCGCTCCCACGGCATTGCGGATTCGCACCGGCGTCACGGACCTCGACCGAACGGAAGTCAACTTCGGCTTGAACGAAGACGACCAGGTGCTGATCCTGCCGAGCGCCTTCCTTGTGCGGGCGCAAGAGAGTTTCCAGCAGCGCGTGCGGCGTTGGAACAGCATCCCCGGCCTCAGTCGGGACAGCGGCGGCAAGGGCTGACGGCCTCAACGGCTGTTGACCAGCAGGACCAGGGCGCAGGGGGCCAACGCGTTTTGTCGCTACTCGAGACGATACGCGTGGCGCTCGTTTCCATCGTCGCCAATCTGCTTCGCTCCTGCCTGACGATGCTCGGCATCATTATCGGCGTGGCGGCGGTCATCACCATGGTCGCCTTGGGAACGGGTGCCCAGCGCGCGGTGGACGAGCAGATCGAGCGCCTCGGTTCGCGCGTGCTCTCGGTGTCGCCAGGCCAGTCCTTCTGGCGTGGCGTGGCCAGCTCCGAGCGCGCTTCGCTGACCGTGGACGACTACGAGGCGCTGCTACGCGACACCACGCGGGTCCGCGAACTCGTGCCGGAACTCGGTGGCGGGCGGCAGATCAAGCTTGGCAACCGCAACTTGCACCACACTGTGGTTGGCACCACGCCGAACTACGCGCAAGTGCATCAGATGGAGTTGGCGAGCGGGCGCATGCTCACCGCGGCGGATCTTGCGGCGCGGCGAAGGGTCGCGATACTCGGTTCCGAGGTGCAAGAGAACTTGGAAACCGAACCGGACCACTTGGTCGGTCGGACCATCCACATCAGCCGCATCCCGTTCCAGGTGATCGGCGTCTTCAAAGAGGCGGGGTCGCGTCCCGGCCCGGACCCGGACGATGACGTTTTCATCCCGCTCACCACCGCCGAGCTGCGCGTCTTCGGACACCACCGGCTCCGCCAACTCTCCGCCCAAATCGACGCCGACGCCTCGTTGGAGATCGGCATGGTGGACATCGAGCGCGTGCTTCGCCGCGAGCACAAGATCCGGCCCGGCGCGGACAACGACTTCATGATCATGAACCGTCAACAGTTCATCGACATCGCGTCGGCGTCGACGGACATTTTCGCCCACCTGCTCGCCGGCATCGCCGGCCTCAGCCTTTTGGTGGGCGGCATCGGCATCATGAACATCATGCTCGTGTCGGTAACCGAACGCACCCGCGAGATCGGCGTGCGCAAAGCGCTTGGCGCGACCCGCGTGAACATTCTGACGCAGTTCGTCATCGAGGCCCTTACGATCTGCTCGCTCGGCGGCGTGGTCGGCATCGCCTTGGGCGCGGGGGGAGCGCTGGTGATCACCAAAGTCGCCAATTGGAACGTGTTCATCTCGCCGGACGCGGTGATGTTGGCGGTGGCCGTTAGCGTGGGCATTGGCCTCGTGTTCGGCATTTGGCCGGCGGCGCGCGCGGCGCAGCTGGATCCGATCGAGGCGCTGCGGCACGACTAGCCGCGGCTGGCCGCGGCAACTGTCGGCTGACACCGTGAAGCACCGTGAAAGTAACAGCCATCAAGACGTTCTTTTGCCGCGGCGATGCCCGCGAGTACTTCATCGTGAAGGTGGAAACGGACGCCGGCCTGCACGGCCTCGGCGAAGCCGGCATCGTTCGTTGGGCGGGCGCCATAGACCACGCCGTGCGACATCTCGCGGACCTCGTCATCGGCGAGGATCCGTTCGCCACCGAGCGTCTGTGGCAGCGTATGTTCCGCGGCGGATTCTTTCCCGCGGATCGGGTGTACTGCTGCGCCATCAGCGCCATCGACATCGCCTTGTGGGACATCAAGGGCAAGGCGACCGGGATGCCCGTGCACAAGCTGCTCGGCGGCCCGGTGCGCGACGAAGTGGTGTGTTATCCGCACGTGGGTGGCCGGGACACCGCCGAGCTGGTGGCCAATTGCCAAGCCGCCGTGGCCGAGGGTTGGCGTTTCCTGCGTTGGGATCTGCCCTTCGGCACAACCGCTCCGAACGTGTTGAATCCGCGCGAGTCCGTGGCGCTCGCGGTGGAACGGATGGCCGCCGTGCGGGCCGCGGTCGGCGACGAGACGGGACTGTGCTTGGATGTCCACACCCGCATTGGCACTGCCGACGCCATCGATCTGTGCCGCCGGCTCGCGCCGCTCCAGCCGTTTTTCGTCGAGGACCCGCTGCGTTCGGAAAATCCCGCGAGTTACCGCACGTTGGAACGCCATGTCGATGTGCCGATAGCGGCCGGCGAGCAGTGGGCGTCCAAATGGAGCTTCCGCGAAGTGATCGAGGAGGAGCTGGTGCGCTACGCGCGCATCGATCTGTGCATCGTTGGCGGTTTGACCGAAGCGCTGAAGATCACCCATTGGTGCGAGACGCACGGCATCGACATCGTGCCGCACAACCCGCTCGGCCCGGTGAGCGCCGCGGCCGGCGTCGCCCTTTGCATGGCGTCCACCAACGTCGGGGTGCAAGAGATGCCACGGGCGCCCGGCAGCGTCGACACCGATCTCTTTCCCGTGCAAGTGCGATGGCGGCAAGGCTACGCGGCGTGCCGAGACCAGCCCGGCCTTGGCGTGGAGTTCAACGAACAGTTGGCGCAGACGCGAACCGCCGCCCCTCGCGGCTGGCCGCCGCAACTGCGCAGGGACGATGGCGCGTTCAACAATTGGTGAAGGCCGTTCGCCGATCCGACGCGCGCGCCGCGTTTCGTGGCCGCCGGGCGAGACGGGCCCGCTTTGCGACATGATCGCCGCGTTGCCGCGCGTTCCGCGCCGTTTCCTCTCCCGCGGCCGCCCAGCCAAGGGCCGGCGAGGCTGTTGATCGATGCGGCAAGTACACGGGTTCCACATAGGCGACGTGTTGCGCGCGTCGCTCGCCGTGTATTGGCAAAACCTCGGGCCGTTCTTGGTTCTTTCTCTGCTCGCGTTCGCGCCGGCGTTCGTGCTGCTCGCGCTGGTGCCGGCGTCTGATCCGCCGATTCCTCCGCAGCTGTCTGCCGAGCCCGGGGAGTTGGACCCCCAAGTCATTCGTGAGTTCTGGGGCGAGTTCTTCACGTTCTATCGGGAGTCCCTTGGGTATTTCCTGGTCTCGGTCTCCGGTGCCACATGGCTGGAGGCCGCCTTGGCCTACGCCGTGGTTCGCAGCCTGCGCACGGGCCCGCCGAGCCTGCTGGAAACGGTGTGGCAGTCGCTGCGCGCGCTCGCGCATGTTTGCGTCGTCGCGGTGCTGGTGGTCTTGGTCACCTCCCTTGGCTTCCTGCTCCTGGTTGTCCCCGGGATCATCGCGACGCTCATGTTTTTTGTCGCGGGTCCGGTCGCGATCGTGGAGCGGCGCTTCGGTTCCGCGCTCGGGCGCAGCCACCAGCTGACGAGTGGCTACAAGTGGCCCCTCTTCGGTGTGTTGATTCTGCTGGGGATCGTGTTCGGCGTGTGCGGAATCGTGCTCGACGCCATAACCGAGGATCTGGCGCCCAACGCGGGCCTCTATGTGGGTTTGCTGGTCTCCGTCGCTACGGCCAGCGGAAGCGCGGTGGTTACCGCGGTCTGCTATCACGACTTGCGGGTGCTCAAGGACGGCGCCGGCGGCGCGATCGCCGACGTCTTCGACTAGGCGCGCCGCCTGTCAGCCGCCCCAGGCGTTGCGCTTGCCGCCGCGGGGCGCCTTTTCGCCCGTGTTGGCCGCGGTGCGCGCCGCGGCCCGCGGGCGCAAGGCGAATTTGTCCGCCCGACGGTCGCCGAACAGGGCGCGCAGTTCCAAATGTCCGCGCAGGGCCGCGTAGTAGTCCTCGAGAAAGCGCTCCACGTCAGGGCCGGATACCGGCGTCGGCCAACCGACTTTGGCGCGGATCCGCTCGCACACCTCCTCCATGGTTTCCCGCGTAGTCGGCGTGCGGGGTCCGCGTAGCAGCTTCTCCAACACCTGCAATTCGGCGATGCCGTAGACATCGAGTTGGCCGGCGTTGAAACGGAAGACCGCCGCCGGTGACGGCGCCTCGGTTGCCGCTGCCGCGGCGGACGCGCCAGACGCGCCCCAGCGCGAAGCCAAGTCCCGGCCGAGCGTCCGTCCGCCGGCGGCGACAACCCAAGTGCCTCCCAACATGTCGCCGACGCGCAGACGGTCGCGGTTGAAGAGGGGCATCAGGGTGAAGACGCCCATCCAAAGCAGGGCCGAGTAGTACAACCAGGGCTCGCCGCCGCCGAACTGCAGCGTCAGCAGCAACCCCATCGGCATGAACACCTCCACTTCCCGCATCAGGTTGCGCGCCACCAGGCCGCGTGGCGAGAGGGCGCCGCCGCGCCGGTCCACCACGCGCAGGCCAAGCCAGCGTTTCCCCGGCGTTTGTCCCTGCCAGCGCAGCTCGAAAAAGAGGAAGTACGGGCCGCGCAGCAGAAAAGAGCACAGGTGGAACAGCGCGGCGCTCAAGGAGCTGCCGACAACGGGTGCGAGGGCCCACACGCAAAGCAGCGCCACCAACACGGCGGCGCAGACGACGATCAGCAAGTCGATGAGCAATGCAGCGGCGCGCGTGCCCAAGTCCGCGACTTCCACCACCACGGCCACCCCCTCGGGCGTCTCGACCGTCCGCCGCGGACCGGAGTCATCCACCGGTCTGTCTCGCCGGGCCGCGCCGGCGTCCGCAAAGGCCGAAGTACGCGCACCACGCCGCCAGCATGAACCCGCCTATGGCGAAGCGCGCGGGCGTGTTCGTCACCAACTGGCGCCCGAACGCTTCAATCCCGGCGGCGACGAACAGCATGACCACGGCCCCCACCACCAACGTCGCGGCGCGACGTCCGCTTGCGGACAACGCCGCCAGCCGCGAGCGGCGGCCCGGGTCGATCATCGCGCCCGCCAAGTGGAATCCGGCCGCCCCGCAGATCACTACCGCGGCCAACTCCGTCGTGCCGTGAATCGCGATCCAAGCCAGAAAATCCGCGGTGAGGGCTTGGCGAGCGAACACCGCGCACATCGCGCCGAGCACCAGGCCGTTGTAGAACAGCAAGACCACCACCGGCACGCCGAACGCCGCTCCCAAGGCGAAACACAGCATGCCTATGCCGGCGTTGTGCTGGAACAGGAAGGACGCGAACGCGGTCAGCGCTTCCGCGGCCGGCGGCTTCTTGAACAAGGTCTCCCGCAAATCCTCGCGGCTTGCCGAGGGCGTGCGCCCTTGCGCCATGTCCGCCGACACGAACGCCTCGAACCAGACGGCGTCGGCCGCGGTGATCGTCCAACCGGCCGCCACGCCGCCGAGCAGCAGCACCGCCGACAGCGCGACCGGCCGCCACGCGCCGCGCACGGCCGCCGGCAAGTCGCGGGCGAAGAACCGCCCCAGCAGGGCCGCCATGCTGGAACGCGCGCCGTACACGACGAAGTAGGCGCGTCGAACCAGCGACTCCAGATACTCCAGCAGATCCGCGTCCAAGGAGATGCTCCGCGCCACGGATAGCGACGAGGCGCAAGCGCGGTAGAGCAGCGGCACGTTGAGCAGCTCCTCGGCGTCGAGGCTGCGCAGCCCGTTCCGCTCCGCCCGCGTGACGAGCGCGTCCAACTGCTGCCACCGATCTTGCCGCTCGCGGCGGAAGCGGTAACTGGGCAGCCCCTCGTCGGCCATCAGATGAGGTCCCGCGCCTTGATGGCGAGATAGCGGTTGATCAGTTCCGGGCCCAAGCGCTCCACCTGCGCCTCGACGCACAGCACGCCCAGACGCGCCAGCCGCGCGAACACCGCTTGGCGCTCGCGCAGCATGCCGTGGGCCACCACCGCGCGGGAGACGTCCTCCATGCCGTCCAAGTCCGCGGCGAACCGCCGCGAGAGGGTGGTGTCCCGGGGCGCCGCGAAGATCACCAGATGCTGCTTGGCCAGATGACCGACGTTGCGCACCATCAACTCCGCGGTCACCGTGTCCACGAAATCCGTGGCGATCACCACCAGCGCACGTCGGGTCAAACGCCCGGCCAGCTCGGTGAGGGCGAGCGTGAAGTTGGTTTCGTCCGAGCTGTAGTCCACAGCCGCGAAGGTTTTCTGTACAAGCGCCATCGATGCCATGCCGGCCATGGGGGAGACGAACGCCCGGGTGCGGGCGTCGAACGCGGCGAGGCCCACTCGGTCGCCGGCCTTGAGGGAGACGTAGGCGAGAAGCAGGAGCGCCGTGCAGGCGCGGTCCAACTTGGGCACGCCTTCCACCAGCTCGTTCATCAAGCGGCCGGTGTCCAAAGCCAGCACCACATGGTGGTTGCGTTCCGTCTGGAACTCCTTGCATACGAGCTTGCGATGCCGCGCCGAGTGCTTCCAGTCCATGGCGCGACTGTCGAGACCGGCGGCGTACTCGCGCAGCGCCTCGAACTCGGTGCCGCTGCCTTTCTGGTGTTGCGGCTTGGCGCCGAGCGGCGCGTCGGCGGCGGAGAACGCCAACGCCTGGCGACGAACCGCGGCGATGTTGGGCACCACGGCAACGGCGCGGTCGAGTTCCACCCGCAAAGTGCGCGACGCCATGCCGAGCGGGCCCGGCGCCCGCAGCCAGACCCGCGGCAAACGCACGGTGCCGCGGCGCGTTGTCCGCAACGCGAAACGCAGGCTGGCCGCCGGCTCGTCATCCGCGGCAACGGTTGCCGGCGCCAACGGCTGCGCCGGGCCTTCCAAGTCGAGCACCACGTCGGTGGCGGCCGGGCGGCGTCCGCGCAACAGCAGCGTGACGGCCTCCCGCTCGCCAACGTGCAGCACGGTCGGGCAGCGCAGTTCCACTTCGAGCCGCCGACGGGTCAAGAGCGCGAGCGCGTCGACGACGACCGCCGCCAGCACCAGAATCAGCCAAAAGACGCCGGCGAGCCACCAATTCGGCGCGGCGAATGCCGCCCCGAACGCCACCGGCGCCGCGACGGCGAGCGCGACGGCGGCGCGGCGCGTCGGGTGAATCACTTGGGCGCCGGCGTTTGCGCGATGATCTCCGTCACGATGCGGTCGGTGTCGCGGCCTTCGATCTCCGCCGCTGCCGAGAGCACGACGCGGTGGCGCAAGAGCGGCAGTCCCAAGAACTTCACATCGTCCGGGATCACGTAGTCGCGCCCCGAAAGCACGGCGAAAGCGCGGGACGCGCTCGCGAGCATGTTGGCCGCCCGCGGCGAAGCGCCGAAGGCGAGGCCGGGATGCTCGCGGCTGGCGCGCACCAGATCCAGCACGTATTCGACGAGATCGTCGCTCAGCCGCACGGTCTCGACGAACGCCTGCGCGGCGCGCAACTCGGGCAGATCGGCCACCGCTTCGATGCCGAAGTCCGCCGGCGTCGCCAAGGTGGTGCGGTGGCCGTGCTGGCGCACCATGAGCCGCTCTTCGTCGCGGTTCGGATATTCCACGATGTGCTTGAAAAGGAATCGATCCAGCTGCGCTTCGGGGAGCGGATAGGTGCCCTGCTGCTCCACCGGATTCTGGGTGGCCAGCACCATGAAGCCGCCGTCGAGGGGGTGGTCTGTGCCGTCGATGGTGACAACCCGTTCTTGCATCGCTTGCAGCAACGCCGCTTGCGTCTTCGGCGGCGTGCGGTTGATCTCGTCGGCGAGCAGCACCTGCGTGAAGATCGGGCCTTTGGTGAGCGTGAAGCGGTTGTCCGCGAAGTTGAACAGGTTGGTGCCAAGCACGTCGCCCGGCATCAGATCCGGCGTGAACTGAACACGTCCGAAGTCCAGCCGCAAACTCGCGGCGAAACAGCGGGCCATCAAGGTCTTCGCCGTGCCCGGCACGCCTTCGATGAGCATGTGGCCTTCGGACAGCAGGCAGACCAGGAGCAGGTCGAGGGCTTCTTCCTGCCCGACGACGGCCTTCTTGACCTCGGCTTTGATTGCGGCGGCCATCGCCGCGGCTTTGTCAGGATTCACCGAACATCTCCCGCGTCCACCGTTGATAGCGTCGCGCCAGCGCCAGCGGCCGGAGCCCTCGTGCGCCGTCCGCCGCCGGCAACCGGGTGTGAACTCCCCGGCGCTTCGCCACGGCGTTGAGCGCTTCCACCGCGTCGGCGCTCGCGCCAACGTGCCGGATCAGGCGCAGCCGCGCAAGGGCCTCGCGCACCGCGGCTTCGCCGTAGCGCTCGGCCACCAGGGCTTCGTGACCGCCGGCCGTCAACAGCCGGCCGGCGTTGTCGATCAACGTCGCGTGGCCGCCGCGGAAGACGGGGCCGGACATCGCATGAAGCGGTGCGCCGAACCGCGCCGCGGCGCGCCAGACCACGAGCCCCGCCGCGCCGAGCGCGAGGACTGTGGCCGCCAGGTATGGTGGCAGGAACAGCAGTCGCCAGAGGCTCGGCACGATGGCGAAACCGTGCAGCGTCTCGTCGAAAACCACCGCCCCCCCGCTTGGCGTCAACAGCTCGATGGCGGCCAGCACGATCTCCGCGTTGGCGCCTTGCCGCAAGCCGTGGTTCGCCAACAGGTCCGGGTCGGCAAGCACCAGCACTCTGGTGGCGGCCACCAGCCCAAGGAGGATTTTGTCGCCGGCGGCGACCAGCGGCTCGAATTCCGGGTGTTCGACGAGCTGCGGCGTTTCCAGGCTGGGCACCGCACCGCCGAGGCTCGTGCGCCAAGCCGGCTCGAACGTCTCGTCCTCCACCCGCACCACGCTGGCGCTGCGCAGCGCGTCCAACGCGTGCAGCACTTTGGTGGCCCGCTCGGGCGGCAACGTCCACGAGCGGTCGATCCAGCCGCGCTGTTCTTGCGATTCGGACCCGCGCCGCTTCGGCAGGGCCAGCAGCACCGGCCGGTCCGCCGCGATCGCGTCGAGCAGCATTGTTCCGAGGTGATCGAGCGCATGCTGACCGGCATCCGGCTCCAGCAAAAGCAGCAGATTCCCGTCGCCGACACGAGCCGCGCGACGGTCGCGGTTGACGCGCACATTGTGTCCCTGCCGCCGCAAGAGTTCGGCCAAAGCGTTGTGGCCCAAGGCGGAACGGGAAAAGACGCTGCTCTTGGTGACGTTGGCGGTTGGATCGCCGGCGACCAGAGCCGTGATCATGAGGCAGAAGGCCGTGGCGCCAACCACCACCAGCCACACCAACGCCCGCCCGCGGAAGATGGGCGCGTCACTCGCCACGCGGCGTCCGCTCCGGTTCGTCGGCGGTTTGTCCCGGTTTGCCGGTCCGCCGCGCCGTGCCAGACGCGGTCGACGGCCGGCACAGTCGGTCGGCCCGCTCGCGGCAGGCCCGGTACTCCGAGACCGAGGCCGAGCGTCCGCCGAAGTGCGCGCGCTCGGCCACGGCCACCAACACGCCAAGATCGGCGGCGCGCACATGGCGGGCCGCGATCTCGCGCCCCGTCGCCGCGGTCGGCCAGCGTTGCGCATCGGCCGACAAGGCCGCCAGAGCGCCGAGCAGCACCGCGTGTACGGCCTCGGCGTAGCGTCCTTGGCGCGCCAACGCGTCGGCCGCGGCGAACCAGTCCGGCTTGTCGCCCGCGGGGACGTCTTCGTCGGTCGCCGAGTGACGCCGACTCGCCCGCGCCCGGGCCAGCAGCGCTTCCAAGTCCGTGCGCGCCAGCCATGTCGCCAAGAGCGCAACGGCGATGCAGGCAAGCGCTACCCACAGAATCCACGGTGCGCCCTCGAATCCCACCGAATGGGGCTCCAGGCCTTGCGCCGGCAATTCGCCCTGCACAGCGTGGTCGGCGTAGATGTCCGCCAACGTCTCGGCGAGTTCGTCCGCCGCCGCTGGAGGCCAAAGGCCGAGCTGCGAGACGAAGGCTGCGCCGAGCGCCAACACGACGCGGCGAGAAAACGCGGTTGTGTGCACGGCGCCATCGTAGCCTCCAAAGGCGATGCGCGCCAGCAACGCCCCGATGATGGCGTTCGTGCGCGACGCGGCGGTTGGCCACCGATAGTTGCGAAGCAACTACAACGCGACTCATCGCGCCAGGCCACCGCGACCGGCATTCACGATCCTTGGGTTCCAAGCGGCAATCTGGACGCCCTGTGGCGGTGTGGCCAACATCGCGCCGTTCGCCCCACGCGGGAGTCGAACGTTTCCCGGCGGGTGGCGCCCTTGGCCGGTTGGCGACACTGTCGCCGCGATTGTCTATGATCGCCGGCCATTGCAAGGAGAGAGCGCGAATGACGCCAAACTTCGCCGACCGCGACGGGTGGATCTGGCTGGACGGCGAGCTTGTGCCGTGGCGCGAGGCGCGTGTGCATGTGCTCACGCACACGCTGCACTACGGGCTTGGCGTGTTCGAGGGCGTGCGCGCCTACGAAACGTCCCGCGGCCCGCGGTTCTTCCGGCTTGGGGATCACACCGACCGCCTGTTCGATTCCGCCCACATCCTGCAAATCGCCATGCCTTTGGGCAAGGACGACTTGCTCGCCGCCCAGCGCGAAGTGTTCGCCGCCAACGGACTGTCGGAAGGGTATCTGCGCCCGGTCGTCTACCTCGGCACCGAGACCATGGGGTTGCGCGGCGAGGAGCTGAGCGTCCATGTCGCCATCGCCTGCTGGCCGTGGCCGGACTACATGGGCGCGGAATCCCGCGAGCGCGGCATGGCGGTGCGCACGTCCTCCTACACGCGCCACCACGTGAACGTCACGATGTGCAAGGCGAAGGCGAACGGCAACTACATCAACTCCATTCTGGCGCTGCGCGAAGCCGAGGCGGCCGGCTGCGACGAGGCGCTCTTGCTGGACAACGAAGGCTACGCCACCGAAGGGAGCGGCGAGAACGTGTTTCTGGTGAAGGACGCCGTCCTGCACACGCCGGAACTCACTTCATGCCTGCCCGGCATCACCCGCGACACCATCATCACGTTCGCCCGCGAGCTCGGCTGGGAAGTGGTCGAGCGGCGCATCACGCGGGACGAGTTCTACATCGCCGACGAGGCGTTCTTCACCGGCACCGCCGCGGAAGTGCTGCCCATCCGTACACTCGATGGCCGCGTGATCGGCAACGGCGGGCGTGGGCCGATGACCGGCGAGTTGCAGGCGCTCTACTTCGACCAAGTGCGCGGACGGCGCGAGGCGCACCCGGAGTGGCACACGCCGGCGGCGTGATGACGCGGCGCAGCCAGACCGCCGCGCGCGAGCGAAGCCCGTGAAGGCGTTGGTCGTCGCCCCGTCTTGGGTGGGCGACACGGTGATGGCCCACACTCTCGTGCCCGGTCTTGCGGCGCGGGGGGCTGAAATACACTTCCTTGCGCCGCCGGGCGCGGCGTCGCTGACCGGGCGAATGCCCGGCGTCAAAGAGACGCATCGCATCAACACGCGCCACGGCCACCTCGACTGGGGCGAGCGGCGGGCCGCGGCGCGGCGCCTGCGCCGCCACGGTTTCGATCAGGCCGTCGTGCTGCCGGGATCGCTCAAGGCGGCTTTGACGCCGTGGTTGGCTGGCATCCCGAGGCGCACGGGCTTTCGCGGCGAAGCGCGATTCGGCCTGATCAACGACATGCGCCCGTTGGATGAACGGGCCCTGCCGCGCTTGGTGGACCGCTTCGCCGCCTTGGCGGACACGACTCCCGCGCCGCCGCGGCTGCGCCCGGACCACGCGGCGCGCCGGCGCTTGCTGGAAGAGCTGGGCCTGGAGCTCGGGCGCCCGGTGGTGGCGCTTTGCCCCGGTGCGGAGTTCGGTGGCGCGAAACGTTGGCCGGCCGGGCACTTCGCCCGGCTCGCGGCGCATTGCGCGAAGGCCGGCGCCGCGGTTTGGGTGCTGGGGGGCGAAAGCGACCACGCCGCCGCCAAGACCATCGCGGCGGGCGCCCCCGCCGTCGACCTCACCGGCCGCACCCAACTCGCCCAAGCGGTGGACCTGCTCTCCGCGGCCAGCGTGGTGGTCGCCAACGACTCCGGCTTGATGCATGTGGCGGCGGCGCTCGATCTGCCGGTTTTGGCGTTGTTCGGATCCTCCTCCGCGGCTTTCACGCCGCCACTCGCGGCCCGCGCCGTCGTGGTGGAAAGGCAAGCCGGGCGGCTCCCGTGCAGCCCGTGTTTCGCCCGGGAATGCCCCTTGGGCCACTTGGACTGTCTGCGCGGCATCACGCCGCGCCAAGTGTTCGACGAAATGCTGGCTCTGGGCGTGTTCGAGGTTTGCGCGGGCGGCACGGCCCGTCACGGCGGATGAACGTGCTGCTGGTGAAGATGTCGTCGCTCGGCGACATCGTCCACACGCTGCCCGCGGTGCAGGACGCCGTCGGCCACGGGGCGCGCTTCGACTGGGTGGTGGAAGAGAACTACCACACCGTGCCGGCGCTGGCGGCCGGGGTCGACAACGTTCTGCCAGTGGCCTTGCGGCGGTGGCGACGCGCTCCGCTTGCACACGCCGCCGATATGCGGCGCTTTCATCATCGGTTGCGGAAACGCCGCTACGACTTGGTGTTGGACGCCCAAGGCTTGGTCAAGAGCGCCGCCGTGGCGCGTTGGGCCAATGCCGGCGACCGGGCCGGTCTAGACGCCGTTTGCGCCCGCGAACGGCTGGCCACGCTGGGCTACCGGCGCCGGGTGCGCGTGCCGCGCCGCGAGCACGCCATCGTCCGCTCGAGGCGCCTGTTCGCCGCCGCGCTGGGCTACCCGCCCCCCGCCAGCGCGCCAAGGTTCGGCTTGGCGATTCCGGCGAGGCCTGGCGACGACCTCGTGCTCGCCCACGGCGCCAGTTGGGGCAGCAAGTTGTGGCCCGAGCGGTTCTGGACGCAGTTGGCGCGCCGCGCGGCCGAGGCGGGCCTGCGCCCGCTCTTGCCGTGGCTTGGCCGCGAGCGCGAGCGGGCGCGGCGAATCGCCGCCGCGGTGCCGGAGGCCGTGGTATGTCCACCCACCAATGTCGCCCAAGCCCTTGATCTCGTGGCTCGCGCCCGCGCGGTGGTGGGCGTGGACAGCGGGCTAGGGCACTTCGCCGCGGCCATAGGACGGCCCACGGTGATGGTTCTTGGCCCCACGGATCCAAACCTGACCGGCTGCCACGGCGCGTTCGCGCGCAATGTGGCCGCGGGGATGGCTTGCGCGCCCTGCTTGTCGCGGCGCTGCCGCTACCGGGATTCCAACCATCCGTCCGCGCCGGCTTGCCTCGCCGACGTTGCGCCGCAACGCGTGTGGAGCGCGTTGGCGGACCTCATGGCCGGCGAACGCGCGGGCGCGACGTCGTTCTGAAACGGTTGGGCGAGACGCGGGAACCGACTGTCGTGCGCGTCGCCTTCGCCATCCACAGCTACTCTTCGCACAGCGGATTGGCGCGGGACCTGCGCAAGATCGCCAGCGAATGCGCCCGCCGCGGCCACCGCGTGCGCGTCTACGCGATGCGTTGGCAGGGCGGGCGCCTGGAAGACGCCGATACCGTTCTCCTGCCGGTCGCCGGCGTGCGCGGCCATGTGCGCCAACGGCGTTTCGCCGATGCCGTGCAACGCCACCGGCGTGGCAACCCCGTGGACCTGCTGGTGGGCATGAACAAGATGCCGGGCCTCGACGGCTACTACGCAGGCGACGTCTGTTTCGTCGCCAAGGCCCGCGGTCAAAGGCCGCGGGCGTATCGGTGGACGCCTCGCTACCGGCATTTCGCCGCGTTCGAGGAGAGCGTGTTCGGCGCCGAGGCCGCCACGGAGGTGCTGACGATCTCGGCCCGCGAGACCGACATCTACCAAGCCGTCTACGGCACGCCGTCAAGACGCCTGCACGCGTTGCCGCCTGGGCTTGAACGCCGGTGTGGGCAAGACGGGCCCTCGCGGGGCGCGGCGCGCGCCGTCCTCGGCGCGGCGGACGGCGATGCGCTCTTGCTGTTCGTTGGCTCCGGCTTCGTCACCAAGGGGTTGGACCGCGGCCTGCGCGCGCTTGCGGCGTTGCCGGAAACCCTGCGCGCCCGCACCTGCTTGCGGGTGATCGGCGCCGATCGCGCCGGCGCGTTCGAGCGTCTCGCCCGGCGTCTGGGCGTCGCGAACCGCGTGCGTTTCCTCGGCGGACGCGACGACGTGCCGGCCCTTCTCGGTGCCGCCGATGGCCTGCTGCTGCCGTCCCGGAACGAAGCCACCGGCACGGTCATCTTGGAAGCCGCCGCGGCCGGCGTGCCGGTGCTCGCGACGGCCAACTGCGGCTACGCCTCGTACATTGCGGGCGCGGATGCCGGCGTCGTCACCCCCGAGCCCTTCGATCAGCGGCGCTTCAACACCGATCTCGAGCGCTTGCTCGTCTCGGAAGAACGCGCCGCGTGGGCCCGCAACGGGCGCGAACTCGGCCGCGACCAGCGCCTGTACGCCATGCCGCGCGAGGCGGTGGATCTGCTCGAGCGTCTCGCCCGGCGGCGACGAACCGCGTCGCGCCCGTGCTGCCCGGCCGAGAGGCGCTTGCGCGAGTCTGGAAGCGCTGCTGGCGCTCTGGCTGACGCCCGCGCCGGCGCCCGGTGCGGGCGGTTGCGCGGGGAACGCTGATGACGCCTCGCGGGATCGCGCCCGGCCGCCGGCGCCTGTATCTTCGCGACGACTTCAAGGCGGATCTGCGCTTGGCGGCGGCTGCCGTCGATGTGGATGTCTTTGCCGCCTTGGAAGCCCTTGACGGCGAGCCGTATCGTCTCGCCCGCGCTCGCCGAACGCTGCGCGTCGTCGTCGGTGGCAAACCCTACTTCGCCAAACTGCACGATGGCGCGGGTTGGGCGGAAGTCGTCAAGAATCTGGCTGTCGGCAAGGTGCCCGTGCTGGGCGCCCGCAACGAGTTCGAGGCCTGTCGACGGCTGCGCGGGCGTGGCGTGGCGGCGCCCGGCGTCGCCGCTTTCGCGGAGCGCGGACGCAATCCGGCGCGCCGGCGATCGCTGGTGGTGTGCGACGCCGTGGAAGGTTGCCGCAGCTTGGAGGAACTCGCCGGTTCCGCCGACGTGTCGTTGGCGCTTCGCCGCCGCTTGATTGCGGGCGCCGGGGCCCTGCTGCGCGCCGTTCACGCGGCCGGCGTGTACCACCGCGACTGCTATGCGGGGCACTTGCTCTTCGATCCGGCGAGCGCTGAAACCGAGAGCGTGGAGCTTGCGATCATTGATCTTCACCGGGCGCGCGTGCGGGAGCGGCTTCCGCGGCGATGGCGGCAACGCGACCTCGCCGCGCTTTTGTTTTCGGCGACGGCTTGGCAATTGACACCGCGAGAACTGGTTCGGTTCGCGGCTTCTTACAGGGGCTGCAGTGGCGACGCGGGCAAGCGCGAGAGTTGGCGGCGCGACCTGTGGTTTTGGCGCGGCGTGCTGCGCAGAGCCGCGAAGCTCCGCAAGCGCGCCGCGCGCCGCCGGCGCGCGACCGCCGGCGATCCCGAAACCGCTTGCGGCGGACAGGTGCCGAGCGTGGCGGATTTCCACACCTTGCGCCGCGAACCGCCGACCCCTTTCCGCTTCGACATCGTCTTCGCCGGCGGCCCGGCGCGGGCGCGGTGCGAGGCCGTCTTGCGCTGGCGGCCGGGCGCGCAGTTCGCCGCCGAGGCGCTCGTCAACGGCCAGAAGCGGCTGCTCGCGGTGTTCTTCGGGCGGGGCGGCGGACGCCGGTTCCGGCGCGCCGCCAAGCTCGCCAAGCGTCTGGCCGCGACGGGCGCCGGCCCGGGTCTCCTCGAGACGGGACGTTCGGGTCGATTGCGGGTGTTGATGCAAGGGGCTGGGCGGCCGGCCGCGGTCGGCGACGGGCCGCTGCTGGTGGCGGCCCTGGCGCGAATGCACGCCGCCGGGGCGCGTCCACGCGACGTGGCGCGCGCCGACTTCCGCGTCTCGCAACAGCGGGCGTGGTTGCTGGCGGACGAGGCGTGGCTGCTGCGCTGGCGGGGACGGCGGTCGGCGGAGCGCGATCTGGCGGCGCTCGTGGCGCGTTGCCGGGGGTCGCTGTCCGTCGCCGAGGCGGCGCGATGCTACGCCGAAGCCCGGCAATGGTCGCCCGGCCGGTTGCGCGAGCCGCGCATCGGCAGGTGGCTGGCTCGTCTGGGCACAGGAGAGCCCCACGCCGAAGGGCTGGCGGCGGTTTGAGAACGCAAGGTGATCATCGCAGCGAACCTCTTGCTGGCCGCCCCGCCTTGATCGACTCCAAACAAGTCGTGCGGACTCTGGCGGCGCTTCACCGAGACCCCGAACGCCTTGCCGACCTGCTCATCGTGGTGGGCTTTGCCGCGGTTCTGTTCTCGCCGCTGGGCGCGCTGCCTCGCCTTGTCACCTACCTCCTCGCGGTGCTGGCGCTCTGTCGGGCCGCCCTTTGGCGCGCGCCGAGCCGTGCGCCGCTTGGTTGGGCGGCGGGTCTTCTGCTCGGCTATCTGTTGCTCTCGCTGCTTTGGGCCGAGGCGGTGGAACCGACGTCCGCGACACGCCTGTGCGTTCGCGCCCTGGTGCTGGCGTGCTTTGTCGCGGCTTTCGCGGACTGTGTTCGACGGGGCCAAGCGCGGCGGCGGATCGGTCGCTGGTTCGCGCTGTGCGGTGGGGCGGCCGCGGTGTTCGCCATCGCCGCGTTCTGGGCGCGACCTCCCGAAATGGGGCGACTGCTCGGCCCCGGCCAGCTTGGCAACGAGCTTGTCGCCGCGCAGGCGTTCACCGCGTGCTTCCTGTTCGCCTTGGACGGTTTGCAAAGATCCGGTGCCGGCCGATCCGGCCATGGGCCCGTATTGGTTGGCTTGCTGGTGGCGAGCGCGGCGGCCAGCGCGGCCGCGGTGGCGCTGGCGGGCGCGCGCACCGGCTGGCTGGCGCTGCTCGTGGGTGCGGGCGTTCTGTTGGTGGCTCGCGTGGAGACGCCGCGGCGCTTCTTGCGCTTCGGCGTTCTGTCGTTGGCGGTGCTGGCCGCCTTGGTCGCGGCGCTGGTTTGGAACGACGGCACCCGCGAGTGGCTGTTGCCGCGCGGCTGGAGTTTCCGCCCGGCCATTTGGCGGGCCGTGTTCGCGGACACGGTGGCGAACGCCCCGTGGTTCGGCAGGGGATTGTCCGTTGACGCGAAGGTCGCAGCGGCCGATTTCACTTTCCTGCACCCGCACAGCCTGTATTTGTCGATCTTCCACCAGGCGGGCGTCGTCGGCTTGGCGTTGTTCGGATCCTTGCTGGCCGGCACAGCCGCCAGCCTGCTGCGGCGGTTGCGCTTGCCGGACGCCCGGTTGGCGCTCGCGCTGCTCGCCGCGGGCGCCGTGGTCTGGCTGCTCGACGGCCATCAACTCGTCCACAAGATTGGCGTGGTGTGGTGGCTTTTCTGGGTGCCGGTGGCCACGGCCATAGGGCTTTCCGGTCAAAGCAACGCGGATGTCTCGGCGCCGGCGCGCGGCGACCACGCCGCCGGCCCGGTCCCGGCCGCGGGAACCTGAACCGATGCGCATGCGGTTTCTGGATGGCCTCGCGCCGGTCGCGTGGCCGTCGGCCCCGGAAAGCGACTTGGTCGCGGTTTTCGCCAGAGTCGTGGCGCGCGACGACGCGTTGCTGCCGGAGGAGGCGGCGCTCGTGGCGGGGGCCGAGCGCTCGCGATTGGTCGCCTTCGCGTCCGGGCGTCACGCGGCGCATGTGGCGTTGCGCGAACTCGGCGTCTCGCGCTTGGCGGTGCCGCGGCGGGGACGGGCGCCGGTGTGGCCGCCGGGCGTCGTCGGATCGATCACGCACAGCCGGTCGCTGGCCGCCGCGGTGGTCGGCCGGCTTTGCCGCCATGTCGGCATCGGCGTGGACATCGAGCCGCAAGGTCGCGTGACGCCGCGCGTTGGCGAGCGCGTGTTGACGGTCGGCGAGCGGGACGCGCTGCCGGAGGCGGCTTGGCGCACTGCGCTGTTCAGCGCCAAGGAGTCCGTATTCAAAGCGGTGAACCCCGTCGTGGGCGAATACCTCGCCTTGGGCGATGTGGAAATCACGTTCGCGGACGACGCGCTGGGCGGTTTCTCGGCGAACACCACGCGCCGCTGCCAATCCTCCGAGACGGTGGCGGCTGGCAGAGGCTATTGGCTACGGTACTCGGGGCACTGGCTTACGCTGTTCCTGGTCGCCGCGAGCCGGCCGGCTCGGCGGCGAGCAGACGCAGGGCCTCCTCGCGCAGACCGCGCTTGAAGATCTTTTCGGAAGCGATGCGCGGCAGGCGTTCGGCGCGGATCCACACATGGTCCGGCACCTTGAACTTGGCGATCCGCTCGGCCGCGAAAGCGCGCACGTCGTCGTCGGTCAGCGTCTCGTTCCGGCGCGCCACCACCACTGCCGCCAACGTCTCCCCCAGGCGCTGGTCCGGGACGCCGAACACCGCCGCTTCGATCACCTTGGGGTGTTCGTAGAGCACCGCTTCCACCTCTTGGCAGCCGATGTTCTCGCCCCCGCGGATCACCATGTCCTTCTCGCGATCGGTGATGAAGACGTAGCCGTCCTCGTCCAAGTGGCCGACGTCGCCGGTGTGTACCCAACCGTCGGTGAGGCTGCTGCGCGTGGCGTCCGGCTTGTTCCAGTAGCCGGAGAAGTTCATGGCGCCCCAGATCCGCAGCTCGCCCGTCTCGCCGGGGGCCGCGTCCGTGCCGTCGCCCTTCACGGCCTTCACGCGCACGAGAGGCGGCACCGCGCGCCCGCAGCTGCGCGGTCGGGCCAGGAACGCGGCGCCGCCGATGGTGGTGGCGAGGCCTTGGGTTTCCGTCATGCCCCAGCCGGTGCCCGGCGCGCCTTCGCCGATGGCCTTGTCGATCTGGCGGGCGTGTTCCGGGGCCATGGGCGCGCCCCCGCCGCCGGCGCTCTTGAGGCTTGAGAGATCGTATTTGCCGCGATTCGGCGACTGCACCAGTTCCCACGCCATGGTGGGCACGCCGTTGAACTCGGTGATGCGCTCCGCCTCGATGATCTTGAGCGCTTCCTCGGCGTTCCACTTGTACATGCCAACCACTTTGCGCCCGCGCCGGAAGGAGGACAGCATTTGCACCACGAGGCCCGTGACGTGGAACAGCGGCACGGTGAGGATGACGGCCGGCGGGTGTTCCGGTGTCGGCGCCGAGCGCCCGACGGCCGCCGCCCACTGCGGGTTCATGGCCATGGCGATGGCCCCGCCGCATTCCCAACCGAGCAGCGCGTTGGTGATGGCGCGGTGGGTGGAAAGCACGCCTTTCGGATGCGCGGTGGAACCGGAGGTGTAGAGGATGGTGGCGTTGTCCTCCGCCTGGATGGGCGGGGTGGGCATTCGCGTGGGCGCGCCGCCGACGAACTCCTCCCACGACGTCATCCCGGGTCGTTGGTGGCGCACCGTCACCAGTTCCAAGGTGCGATCCGCCAAGCGGCCGACGAGGCGTTCGGTGCGTTCGACGTCCGTGAAAAGCAGCCGCATGCCGCTGTCGTCGATGCCGTAGAGCAGCTCTTCGCCGGACCACCAGGCGTTCATGGCCACGGCCACCGCGCCGATGGCGGTGATCCCCATGAACGCGGCGATCCACTCCGGGTAGTTGCGCAGCGCGATGCCCACCCGATCGCCCGGCTTGATGCCGCGCTCGCACAGCCGGTTGGCGCATCGCGCCGCCACGTCCCACATGCGCTGATAGGTGAAGCGCTCGTCCTGGTAGACGTAGAAGTCCTTGTCGGCGTGGGCCAAGCCGCTCTCGTACAAGACGCGCAGATTTTCCGGCGCGTTGGCGAACGCCGTGAAGTCCACGCCGCGGATGCGCTCGACGCGCGTCTCGTAGGGTTGCCCGGCAGCGGTGACTTGGGCCACCGCGGCGGCGAGTTCCGGTTGCAAATTCGCCTCCTCCCAAAAAGCGACACCGGATTATATCGTTCGGCGCGGAACACCATGCGCCCACCAAAGCGCTGGCAACGCCGCTTGGCGCGCGCCGGAGCCGCCGCCGCCCGCTCGCGGCAGGCGCATCGCGTGGCATTGGCCTATGCTGGCGCTACTTGATCGCCATCGGCCTTTCTCCATGAACAGCCAACCCATTGCCCTGCGCGGCGCGCCCGGTTCCCCCTACACACGCAAGATGCTCGCGCTGCTGCGCTATCGCCGCATTCCCCACCGGTTTCTGGTGGGCGGGCCGCAGGGCTCGCCCGGCCTGCCCAAGCCAAAGGTGGAGCTGCTGCCCACTTTCTACTTCGAAACGGCGGCCGGCGACTTGGAGGCGGTGGTGGATTCCACGCCGATCATTCGTCGCTTGGAGGACGAGAATCTGGGCCGTTCCGTGGTGCCGACGGATCCGGCGCTTGCCTTCCTCAGCTACCTGCTCGAAGACTACGCCGACGAGTGGCTCACCAAGGCGATGTTCCACTACCGTTGGCACTACGCGCCCGACATCGAACTGGCTGGCGAGATTCTGCCGCGCTGGCGCGACCTTGCCGCCACCGACGCCGACATCGCGCCGCGGGCGCGGTTCATTCGCGAACGGCAGATCGGGCGGCTGCACGTTGTCGGCAGCAGCGCCACCACGGCGCCGGTCATCGAAGAGAGCTACAAGCGCTTCCTGCATTGTCTCGACGCCTGCATTCGGGACGGCCCGTTCTTGTTCGGCCAGCGCCCGGCCGCCGCGGATTTCGGCCTCTTCGGCCAATTGACGCAACTGGCGACATTCGACCCCACGCCGGCCCGCATGACCGAAGCGACGGCGCCCCGCGTGCTGGCGTGGGTGCAAGTGGTGGAGGATCTGTCGGGTTTGGACCCGCAGGAAGCGCATTGGGTGGACCGCGACGAGTTGCCAACCTCGCTCCGCGCGCTGCTGATCGAAGCCGGCCGCACCTACGTTCCCGCACTCTTGGCCAACGCCCAGGCCATCAACTCGGGGGCCGAGCGAGTGGAAACGACCATAGACGGCAGGCCTTGGGTGCAAAGGCCCTTCCCGTATCAGGCGAAGTGCTTGCAATGGGTGCGCCAGGAACACGCAAGACTCGATGGCGCGGACCGCCTGTGCGTGGACGGCGTGTTGGCGGGAACGGGCTGCGAGGCGCTCTTCCGGAGCAATTGACGCGCTAGCGACCGTTGGAACACCTATCCAAGGTGCGCCACGTTGACATTGGAGATATAGCGCGGTGTGCCGTCCCTGCGGCCCACCCGCTAACTGGCCGAGGCGATGGTGATGCGGTTGAAGGCGTCCATGGCTCGACGTCGGCCCGCCGGTCTTGGCTTGTCGAGCAGCGCTTCCACCAGCTCGCGGCAGCAACCGCATCCGGTGCAAACGCCGAGCGCTTCCACCAGCCCGTCCATGTCGTCGGCGCCGGACGCCACCGCGTCGGCCACCTCGGCCTCCCGCACACCTTGGCAAAGACAAACGTACATGGGCGCGGAATATAAACGCCAATCATTCGCAATTGCAACCCCCGCGTTCACAACGGCCCTTCGCCCGAGTTCGGCCGTTGCAAAGCGCGTGCGTGAGACACGGCCTCCACCGCTTATCAAACGCGCCGCGACCTCGAGTTCGCAAGGGCCTGTGGCATGATTCGCGCCATGTACCGGGCTTTCAAAGTCGTTCACTTCGCCGACCTGCACCTTGATGCGGGATTCGCTTGGTCCGGCGCATTCAGCGACGCGGCGCGCCGTCGTCGCCACGGCTTGCGGGAGACGCTGCTTCGCATCGTCCGCGTGGCCGTGGATACGAAGGCCGATGCGGTGTTCTGTGCGGGCGACCTATATGAACACGAGCGGGCTACGCCCGACACCGCTGCGTTCCTCAAGCACACTTTCGCGAACATCGCGCCCATACCCGTTTTCTTGGCGCCAGGCAATCATGATTGGTATGGATCGGAGAGCATCTACGCGCTCAACGATTGGAGTGAGAACGTTCATGTGTTCCGAGAATCGCGCTTGCAGCCTGTCGACTTGGCCCCAGGGCTAACTCTGTGGGGCGGCGCACACTTGGCACCGCAAGAGACGGGCAACTTCCTGAAGCACTTCCACACCACGGGCAGCGGAGTGCATTTGGCGCTCTTCCACGGATCCGAAAACGCATGGTTCTTGGAGCAAGAAGAAGGCAAGGCGCGACATGCGCCCTTTGATGCTGCCGAGATTCCAATGGCAGGGATCGGTCACGCGTTCCTCGGGCACTACCACCGACCTCAGGACGCCGCTCACCACACCTATCCTGGGAACCCCGACGGGCTGGCTTTTGGCGAGGAAGGCGAGCGAGGAGCCGTCATTGCAACGATCCAAAGCGACGGCACCATTTGCCGGGAACGGCGGCACGTCGGCTCGCGGGCTGTCCACGACGTGCATCTCGACGTGAGCGAATGCGGTTCACAGCAGGCCGTTCGCGAACGCCTTGCCAGCTCTGTTGAAGGGTTGCGGGGGGTGGCTAGGCTCACCGTGCGTGGCGACCTCGACCCGGATGTCGATTTGCGCGAAGACGACTTGCGAGATTTGCTGGCCAATTGCTTCGACGCGGCAATTGTCCGCTATAGCGTGCGCCCAGGCTACGACATCGATGCCATCAAGGTGGAGCGCACCGTGCGCGGCAAGTTCGTGACTGATGTTCTGGGATCGAACTTGACCGAAGACGAGCAGCGGCGCGTGTTGACTGCCGGCTTGCGAGCGTTGGATGGCCGCTCCGATCTGGACGTGCTCTGATGCGTTTCGAGTCGGTGACTGCCTACGCCTTCGGGCCGTTCCGCGGGAGGACGTTGAAGTTCACCCCCGGCATGAACGTCGTCTATGGCCCAAACGAGTCCGGCAAATCGAGCTGGCATGCCGCGATATACGCGGGCCTATGTGGCGCGAGGCAAAGCAGAGGTGCGCCGACAAGGCAGGAAAGAGAGTTCGAAAGACGCCGCAGACCGTGGCAGGGCACAGGCGACTGGAACGTAGGCGTCGTGGTCGCTCTCGGGGAACGCCGGATTGCGCTGCATCAAAACCTCGCCGCCAAGACTGGCCAAGCGCAGGACGCAGATTTGGCCGGCAAGGACTATTCGGCGGAAGTCAATCAAGGCGGCACACCGGATGGAGCGCGTTGGCTCGGCCTCAACAGAGTGTCGTTCCTCAACACCGGCTGCGTTCGCCAAGCGGAGATGCTTGGTGTACGCGATGGTGCAGAACACCTTCAAGACGCATTACAAAAAGCTGCAGACAAGGCCGACAAAGACGCCACCGCCGCCCAAGCACTGAAAGAGCTGGAGAACTATCGGAAGGTGCAGATCGGTTCTCTCCGCGCACCCACAAAACCTCTCCTCACAGCGAAGGCAGCCGTCGCCAACGCCAAAGGTCGGCTGGCAGACGCCCAGAGTGCGCTCACCGAATACCTTGAACGACAACGCAACGTCAGGAAGTTGGAAGCGGAAGTCGAAGCGTATCGGCAGCGGGTACAAGCGGTGCAAGCGCTCATGGCGGAGAGGATAGCAACGCGGGCCACTGACAGGCTGCAACGCGTGCGCGAGTTAAGCCAACGTTTTGTCGATGGGCCTCCCAACCCATCCGTCGATGACGCGGTGCTTGCAGACCAAGTGGCGGTGGCGATGGCCGCTTGGAACAGGGCGCCACCGGAGCCGCAACGGCCACCAGGCGCGACGTGCGAGGAACTGGACCGGCAACGGTCGTCGGTACAGGAAGAACAGCGCCTACTCGCTTCGGTTCACCCAAGGCAGCGGCCAAAGGCGCTGCCACTGCTATCTGGGCTCGGTTTGCTGGTCGTGGCGGGAATGTGTTTCTGGGCCCAAACTATGGTGCTGATGTTCGTTGGCGGGATGTGCCTTGCTGCGGGGCTCGGTGCCGTCTATTTGGGGATGCAGGTCAAGCGTGCGGCTGCACAGACACATGCGGCGCAGTTGGACGCCCTAACCGAACGCCTTGGCCACCTGGGAGACCAGATAAGCCGTCGCCGGGCGGCCGACGTTGCCTACGGCGATGCCATGCGACGGCGTCAGGCCGATCAGCAAGAAATACATCGTGCAGCCGCAGCTGCAGGTTGTCGGGAATCGGACACCGGGGCGCAAGTTCGCGCCCTCCGTAGCTGGCAGGAGAGGCGGCGAGAGCGCTTGGCACGGATCGCGGAAGAAACCAAGCGATGGGGAGAGCTACAGAGCGAGCTGGCTGGACAGTCGATTGAGGAGATCGAACGCGTAGCCAACGTCAAGCGGACGGAAGCAGACACGCTGCTGAACGCATGCGATGCGGCGCAACTAAACGCCGTGCGCACTGTCGACGACGACTTGCCTCAGCTGTTGCATGCAGAGAAGCAAGCACAAAGGCGACTGGACCAAACACGGGGCGGTCTCCGTGCGTTCGCTGAGGACTTGCCGAGCGTTGCGGATGCCGAAGACGACTACGAGGATGCCATACGACGATTGAGACGTCTCGAAGAGCTCGATCAAACCTTAGCAAAGACAACCAGGTTCCTTGCGAAGGCGCAGCAACGTGTGCATCGGGACGTCGCTGGCGTATTACGGGGTACGCTCTTGGAGTGGCTGCCACGCGTCACGGGCGGACGCTATACCGACTGTCGAATCGACCCGCAAACCTTGTCGGTCGAAGTGTGTACGTCTCAGGGAGATTGGCGGAATGCCGAGCTGCTGTCGCACGGCACGGCGGAACAGCTATACCTGCTGTTGCGGCTGGCGCTGTGCCGGCATCTGGTAGGGGAAGGCGAAACCTGCCCGTTGATTCTCGATGATCCTGTCAGCGCCTGTGATGCCGCCCGACAGCGCTTGATTCTGGAGACGCTGTTGGAGATCAGCACTTCTACTCAGGTGATTCTCTTCACCCATGACGACAATGTTCGCGAGTGGGGGCTCCAGCGACTCTCCCGCGGTGGCAATAGCCAAGTTGTAAGGCTATCGAGCGCAGAGAAAGTCGAACCCCGCTTTGGGGGCCTCGGCACTCGCATCGCCAACCGATTCCGGGGCGAACAATTGGAAGCACCGTTCGAGGAAGTGCGCGGGGCGTCAATTAGACCGTTGGACTTGCAATAGATGATCGTCTTGGACACGAACGTGGTCTCGGCGTTGATGCTGGACCGACCGGACGCGGACGTTGTTCGATGGCTGGATCAACAAGCGCCTCGTTCGATCTGGACTACGTCGATTACGGTGTTCGAGGTCCGGTACGGCATCGCTCGTATGGCCGCAGGCGCCAAGAAAAGCCGGCTGTCAACCCTGTTCGATGTCCTGCTTCACGAAGACCTGCATGGGCGAGTAGTCGACTTCGACACCTCGGCCGCGGAACGCACCGCGGCATTGATGGCGGAACTTCAAGGCGCTGGGCGTCAGATCGACCTGCGCGATGGCATGATCTGCGGTATCGCATTGGCCCGCCAAGCCGATGTGGCAACACGCAATGTTCGCCACTTCGCGTCAACGCCCGTCTCGATCATCAATCCATGGTCTTAGCTGACGGTTCCTTGACGAACAGGCCTGTGGCTGCCATAGCAAGTGGCCACTCCCAGCACGCCCTCACTCTTCGCCTTTGGCTTCCCAACGTCTGGTCGCTTCGTCTAGGCTCTGTTGCCGATACAGCGCCGCGTAGTGGCCGTCTTTGGTCAATAGCGTCGCGTGGTCGCCGGATTCGACGATGCGCCCACCATCCACCACGACGATGCGGGTGGCGCCACGTATCGTGGACAGGCGGTGCGCGATGACGAAGCTGATGCGCCCTTGCAGCACGAACTTGAGGCCCTGCTGAATCTTGAGTTCGGTCTCGGTGTCCACCGACGAGGTGGCCTCGTCCATCACTAGTATCTGCGGTTCGGCCAAGATGGCGCGGGCGAACGACACGAGCTGCTTCTGCCCGGCGGAGAGCCGGCCGCCGCCCTCGCCCACCTCGGTGTCGTAGCCGCGCTCCATGTCGATGATGAAATCGTGCGCGCCGGCGAGCTTGGCGCTCCACTCGATCTCCTCTTCGCTTGCCGTCAGCCGTCCATAACGGATGTTGTCCCGGATCGTGCCGCTGAACACGTGGGCGTTCTGCAGCACCACGCCCAGATTGGATTGCAGCCAGTGCAGGCTGCGCTCACGGTAATCCCGGCCGTCGAGCAGCACTTGCCCGGTGGTGGGCTCGTAGAACCGGCAGATGATGTTCACCAGGGTGCTCTTGCCGCCGCCGGTGGGCCCGACGATGGCGATGGTCTCGTTCATTTCCGCGCCGAGATCAATGTTCGACAAAACGGGCTTCGCGCCTTCGTAGGCGAAGCCGACGCCACGCAGCTCGATGCGCGTGATGCGCTTCGGGCCGCCGTCCGCGGCGACTCCGGGTGGGCGCGAATGGGTTTGCCCGGCGGCGAGCACCTGCGCGACCTGCTCGGAATCCCGCACTTCGGGCGTCGCGTCTATCAACGACAGCACGCGTTCCGCCGCCGCTTGCGCCATTTGCATTTCGGCGAACCAGTGGCCGATGGACTCCACCGGATCGAAGAAGTGGCGGGCGAGCATCATGAACGCGATCAACGTGCCGATTCCCAAGGCGCCGGCGTGCAGCATGGTGCCGCCAGCCACCAACGTGAGGTTGGTGGCCAATGCGGCGAGCAACAGCACGATGGGCACGTAGATCGCGGCCAGCAGCAGGTTGCGCACCGAGGCGCGGTACATCGTTTTCGTGAGCTTGCCGAAATCCCGCGCGTCCGCCTTTTCGCGCACGAACGCCTTGGTCGTGAGCACGCCCATGATGGATTCGTTGTACGCGCCGGTGATGAGCGAGTTCGTGCTGCGCACCTGCCGGGCGCTCGCCAGAATGCGCTTGCGGAACTTGGCCGACACCCAGCCGACCACCGGCACCACCACGAAAGCCACCAGCGCCAGACGCCAATTCATCACCAACATGGCGCCGGCGATTCCCAGCATCATGGTGAGTCCCCACACGACGTCCAAAAACGCCCACGCCAAGATGTCCGTCAAGCGGTTGCAGTCCGCGGTGAGACGCGCCATCAACCACCCGGTGGGCCGCCTGTCGTAATACGAAAAAGACAGCCGTTGCAGGTTGGCGAACGCCTCGGCGCGGATGTCGTGGCTGGCGAACGCCTCGATTTTGCCGGAAAGCCAAATGAGCGCGCCCACCGCGCCCGCCATGACCAGATTGCAGGCGAGATACAGCAATCCCCACAACGCGAATGCGGCATTCGCGCCGGAGGCTTCCACGTCGTCCACCACCCCCTTGGCGATGAGCGGAAAGGCCGCTTCCACCAGCGCGGTGGCCACCGCCACCAGTCCGAGCAGCACGAGGTCGCGCTTGTAGACGAAGACGTAACCGAACAGCCGCCGCCAAAGGCGCGGCTGCAAGCCGGCGGACGCGGCATCCTCGTTGAACCCGTCGCCGGCGTTCACATCGGCGAGTTGGGGATCGAAGGCGTCCATTTCAGCCATTGCGCGCTCCCGTTTGTCCGGTGGACGCGGCGCCGGCCACGTCGCGCCGGATGGCGTCGTCGAGCAGGCCTTGGATTTCGCAAAGGCGCCGGTAGGGGCCTGGCGCCGCCGCCAAGTCTTCGTGAACGCCGTCCTGCACCAGGCGTCCACGTTCGAGCACCAGAATCCTGTCGGCGTCCCGGACGGACGACAGGCGATGCGCGATCACCAATGTGGTGTGGCGACCGCGACGGTGCGCCAGCGCCTCCAGAATGCGCCGTTCGGTGCCGGTGTCCACTGCCGACAGCGAATCGTCCAACACCAGGATCGGCGGGTCCTTCAGCAACGCCCGCGCCAGCGCAAGCCGTTGCCGTTGGCCGCCGGAGAGTGTCGCGCCGCGTTCGCCCACGCGGGTCTGGTAGCCGGCCGGAAACCCGTCGATGGCGTCGGCGATGGCCGCTTCCCGGGCGGCAGCCGCGATCTCGTCGTCCGCGGCGTCCGGCCTGCCCACGCGGAGATTCTCGGCGATGGTGCGCGAATACAGGAAGGGGTCCTGCATCACCACGCCCACTTGGTCGCGCAGCCAGCGACGATCCACGTCGCGCGCATCCATGCCGTCCACGAGGATGCGCCCCGAGTGGATGGGGTACAGCCGCAACAACAGGCGCACGAGGGTGGATTTGCCGCAGCCCGGCGGGCCGACGATGCCCACCGTCTGCCCCGCGGGAATGCGCACCGAGAAGTCCACTACCGCGGCGCGGTCCGCCTTGTAGCCGGCGCGAACCTCCTCAAAGACGATGTGGCCGCTCGCCCGCTCTATCGACGGCGTGGGTTCGCGGCTCTCCTCCTGGGCTTCCAGAATGTGGTTCACGCGGCCCAAGGCCACCAGCGCCTTGCCGGCGTCCGTAAGCACCTCGCCGAGGCGCCGCACCGGCCAGATCACCTGCGAGACCAGGCTGACGAAAACGAACAACCCGCCCACGGTTATGCTGCCGGCGGCGAGGAACATGCCGCCGGCGATCAACACGATGCCGATTTGCGACATGCAGAAGAAGTCGCTCAGGCCCCAATACACCGCCTCCAGGCGATTGACGCGATAGAGGTTGTCCCGGAAGGCGCGGTTGCGAACGCCGAAGCGCTCGATCTCGTGTTCTTGGCGGGCGAAAGCGCGCACCACGCGAATGCCGGCCAGATTTTCCTGCAGCACGGCGGTGAGCGCGCCCTCGGCCTCGTCCGCGATCTGGAACCGCCGGCGCACGCGGGAAAAGAACAGGATCGCCCCGGCCAAGAGGAACGGCATCAGGCACATGCCGAGCGCCGCCAACCGCGCGTCGCGCATGAACAGCAACGGCGCCATCACCGCCACGAGCAACAAGGAGCGGCCGATCTGCACGACCTGCGAAGACAAGAACAAGCGCACGGTCTCCACGTCGGAGCTGCACCGCTGCACCAGATCGCCCGTGTCCGCGTCATCGAAAAAAGCGGCCGGCAGGTTGTGCAAGCGCAGAAACAACGCGTCGCGCACACGCCGGGCCAAAGCCTCGGACGCCACGGCCGCCCAGCGTCCGCGCAAGTACATGAGCAGGCCGTCAACGCCAACGAGAAGCACCGCGGCAACGGCCGACACCACGAGGTACGCCACCACATGCTCGCCACCCGCCAGCCAAGAGGTCAGCCGGGCGAGCGGCCAAAGCGCGTGCGCGAAGTCCCCTTCCGTCACCACGTCCAAAGCGTGTCCGGCGATCACCGGGGCGCCGAGCATGCAGGCGTTGGACAGGGCGGTGGCCGCCACCGCGCACGAGTAGCGCAACCGCTGCCCGCCGGTGAGACTCCACAAGCCGCCGAAACTGGCGTGATGTTTGCGCCTTTGCATGGTTCTTCCAAACGTCGAAGGCCGCCAACAGCGGTGGCGCGTCCGACGGTAGAGGACAGTGGGCAGTGCAGCCCCGCGGACGGAGCGGCGTCGGGGTCGGCGGTGGAAACGCGCATGCCAGTCGGCATTTGCGCCGACCGGCCGAGCTTGCGGTTCTAGCCGTCCGCCTCGGCGAAAACGCCGTTTAGCGCGGACGAGAGCGAGGGCCTTCAGGCCACCCGCTTGCGGCGTTTGGAATCAGCCGCCTGCGCGCTTCCCTCGCGCACCGATGTGGGCACGGATTCGCACGGTTCTCTCTCCCGTCCGAAAAGGAAGGGAGCGGATCGTACACATCTGCCGTGCGATTGCAACGGTTTTTTGAGCAAAATGAGCAAGAGAAAGAAAGCGGAAATTGCGACGGAGGGGAGGATGGGGCGGAATTGGCGTTTCCTTCCAAAGGAAGGAGAGACGGGATGCGGGAGATTCTGTCGGTTTTTCAAGATGTTGTAGGGCCCGCGGGCGGGCCACGACCTGCAAGAGGCTTTGACGATCGCGCTGGTATCGTTCGAGGGCGCCCCAGACACACCGCCACGCCGCGCACGAAACGGTCTTGCGCCATTTCGGCCAGCGCCCTTCTCGTCGTTGGATCAGACGTTGGGCATGAGGTTCGCAAACGTGGGGACTCGGCAGTCTATGCCGGCGCTCTCACGTCGCCCACAGCCATAATGCCGGCGTCGGGGCCGGGCGGCGTTCGGCGTAGGCACCTCCCTCGGCGCCTGCGCCGGCCGCTGAGCCGGGCAGCCCGAATCCCGTCGCCGCCTTGCGAGCGATTTAGAACGAGCCTGCCGAAGCCGCCCCTTAGTCGTCCATGTCGGCGACGCGGTGCCAGTACAGGTCGACGAGTACGTGATGGAGGTTCCGCTGCCGGTGAAAGTCAGTTCCTTCTTCTCGCCCGGTCGGCAGTCCCATTCGGTTTCACTGGTGTACTTTTCTGAGCCGCCGGCGGTAGACGTGATCCAGACGGAGTAGGTGAATGAAGGGATCCGTTTCGCCGCGCAACATTGCACAGATAATGTCGTCCTTCGTGGTGTCCTTGAGGACGCGGTGGTTCCTTGTGCTGTAGTTGCAGTCGACTATCAGCAAGCCCTCGGGCTGTGTTTCGGCGTCGCCACCTTCCGGGGTCGGGGTGGAGGTGTTGTTGATGACTTTGTACAAGATGTCCCCGTTGTAGATCCGTCCGTTGTGGGATCCGCGCCGAAATGTTCCGCTGCGCCCCGGATCGAGAGTAAGCGAACAGCATTCGCGGCGGAGTCGGCCCGATGGCCGTTTGGCAGTGGTGGCGTAGCTGCCGCCAAGCGGTGTCAGACGTTGCGGCCAGGCAGCCGCGTCGCCCAGTCCAATTTGCTGCGACAAGACTCGTAGAAGTTGTGGCTGACGGGAAACGCGAGACGCAAGGGGTGCGGGTGTTTCGCTATGCCCACATCGTCGCCGTCTTCCAGAGCACGGTCCAGCTGCGAATCGCAGCTCAGCTTCGGCACCGCCGGCGGATCGTTGCCGGCGACGCCCACGCGAACGCGAACGCGCGAATCGCCATGAACAACCAAAGGCCTCGACGTGAGCGTGTGGGGGAACATGGGCACGATGACCATCGCGTCCAAACGCGGGTGCATGATGGGGCCGCCAGCCGATAGCGCGTAGGCGGTGGAACCGGTGGCGGTGGCGACGATGAGGCCGTCCGAACGCTGGTCGTAGACGAACTCGTCATCCACGAACAAGCTGAAGTCCATCATGCGCGACATGCTGCCGGCGTGAACCACGACATCGTTCAGCGCGGCGTCCGCGGCGCCAACGGCACGGCCGCCGCGGGACACGCGAGCGGCCAGCAGGAAACGTTCTTCCACGGTGCGCTCGCCGCGCAGCACGGCTGGCAACTTGCTGGCGATCTGACGTGGCGAGATGTCCGCCAAGAATCCGAGCCCGCCACGGTTGACGCCCAAGACCGGCACGTTCCGGTGCGCGACATCGCGGGCGACGCCCAGGATGCTGCCGTCGCCGCCCACCACCACGACCAGCTCGACGTCATCGCCGATCGCCGTGCGCGGTACGCCATCGCCGCGCCCGAGCATGGACGCCGTGCGCGCTTCCAGCACGACGTCGATGGCCGTCGCCCGCAATGTGTCGAGCACCACCTGCAGCGAGTCCATCACACCGGGGGCGCCGGCTCGCGCCACCAGCCCGACGCGGCCGATCGCGGCCCCCGAAGGCGTTTCGTCGTCGGAGTCGTCCGTCGATCCGAACATGACCGTGACCAATGCCTCCTAGGGCGTGCTCTTGCCTTCGTCGGCCGCTTTGGCTTTCGCGGCGCGCGCGGCTTCAATGCGGCGCTTCATGCGGGCGATGGTGAGGCGTTCCCGCACCTCCCGGGGCACCGGCGAAGCGAGCCGGCCGATGCGGTCGTACTCGCCGGCTTCCATCGCCAAGCGCACGCCCACGGTGGTCTTCGGCCCGGAGTAGCTGGCGACTTCGATGATGCCCGACGAGAAATAGCCCATGCGCCGCAGGAGCTTGTCGGAGGCGTTGCGAAGCACGTCAGGGGCCACCGACAGCTGCCAGTTCTCCTGTTGGCGCAGCCACGGTTTCACGTTGGAGTTGGTCATGATGTAGCGCCACTCGTCGGTGTGGTTCACGCCCGTGCCGTGCAGCAGGCGCCCATCCATCAGCATCACCGTGCCGCCCTTGGCTTCCACGTTCACCGCCGGAGGCAACGGCCCCACCTCCTCGCCCGGCCGGACTTCGGAGACCAAGCGGTGGCTGGTGGGAATGATGAGCGTGCCGCCGTTCACTTCGTTCACGTCCTGCATGATGTACACGGTGTTCACGAGGATGGGCGCGCCCGGCGTTTGGATGGGATGTATCGCGCCGGAATCCTGATGCAGGTTCTGCGGATAGCTGCCGGGGCGGGCGATGTTCGCGGCGAAGGAGTAGGCGTAGTGGCCGCGGCCGAGCAGCTCGTTGTTGATCTGCTCGAGCAGCGGCCCTCCCTGCACCCACTCCGGGTCGAACTCGATGCACTTGGCGAAGCAATCGCCTTTGTTCACCAGCGTCCACATGATGTGGAAGTGCGGCGTCATGTCCGCGAGGCCGCACTCGCGCTCCGCGCGCGCCTGTTCGTCCAAGCGTTCCCGCATGTAGGCGCGCTGGCTCTCGCTCATCGCGTCTTCGATAAGGCAGTAGCCGTACTGGCGCAAGTCGCGCCGGGCTTGGTTGATGTCCTTGGTTTCCGTGGGCAGGTCGTTATGGCGCTTCCAGTAGTCGTGTTTGCGCGCCACGGTGGTGTCGTAGTACGGGGTGCCGTTCAAGCCGCCGCCTTGCGCGCTGCGGCCGGCCTCGAAAAGCGGGCAACGGAAGCGTTCGGTGAGCGAGCCGTCCGGGCGCATCGCCGGCACGCCATTGCCGCCGACTGGCGGCTTCAACCACGGGTTGTTCTTGTGCATGGAGCGGAACGGTTCGCCGGACGCGAACCACTGCGCGTCCTGCAGCTGCGCCTCCGGTGCGGAAAGCGCGGCCACGTTGTCCGGCGCAAACTCCGCCGGCACGCTGTTGCGACCGGCCCCCGTGCAATGCGTTTGATCAGCCATGGGCGGCAACCGATGGAAGCTAAGAACTTACGCCCAAGTCTACCTAAGAAGCCGTGGCTGACCCGTGCGGGTGGGAACGCCACGCGGGGCCGTCGTTCGGTGAGCTCGCAACGCCGTATCGGAACTGAGGCACCTCCGGCCCGATTTTCGTGCAAAATAGAAATTGATTTCTGTTTTGCATGGCATGTCTTTGCAGGGGAGGCGCATGTTGCCGCGAAAAATCGCGCCGGTGCTGCAACGCCGCCTTGCGGCCTTTCCCGCTGTCGCGCTGGTGGGGCCGCGGCAGTGCGGCAAGACGACGTTGGCCCGCTCCTTGGGTGGCAGACACTACGATCTGGAGCAGGCGCCGGAGCGCTTGCGCCTCGATCTGGAGTGGGAATCGTGTCTTGCGGGAAGCGATCTGGTGGTGCTGGACGAAGCTCAGGCTTGGCCCGACGTGTTTCCCCGGCTGCGCGGCGCCATCGATGCGCAACGCCGCCGCAACGGCCGGTTCCTGCTGCTGGGATCCGTGTCGCCATCTTTGATGCGGCAGGTGTCCGAATCTCTCGCCGGGCGGCTGTCGCTGGTGGAACTCGCGCCGCTGGCGCATTCCGAACTCGAGACCGGTGCCCAGCGCGGACGGCGTTGGCTGATGGGCGGCTACGCGGATGGCGGCGTGCTGGGCGGGGACCATTACCCCGTTTGGCAGCTGGACTACTTGGCTCTGCTGACGCAGCGGGATTTGCCGACTTGGGGATTGCCGGCCCACCATCGAACCACCGATCGCCTGTTGAGAATGCTGGCGGCCCTGCACAGCCGCGAGTGGAACGCCACGCAAGTCGGCAAGTCGTTGGCGCTTTCCTACCATACGGTGAACGGCTATCTGGACTATTTGGAAGGCGCTTTCCTAGTGCGCCGTCTGGAGGCCTTCCACGGCAACCTGCGCAAGCGCTTGGTGAAGCGGCCCAAGGTGTATTGGCGCGACAGCGGGCTGCTGCACGCGCTGCTGGAGGTCGGCGACCAGCAGGCCCTGCTGCGTCAACCTTGGGTGGGTGCCAGCTGGGAGGGCTTCGTCATCGACCAGGCGCTGACCGCCATGCAGCACGCCGGGCGCCGCTGCCGCGCCTATCACCTGCGCACCAGCGATCAGCGGGAGATCGACTTGCTGCTAGAGGTGGAGTCGGAACTCTGGGCGCTGGAAATCAAGCTCACTGCCCGGCCTGGTCCACAAGACCTTGCGCGATTGAACTCCAACGCCGACCTGGTCGGCGCCGACCGGCGCTTTCTGGTTTGTCAGCGCAGCGAACGCATGGTGGACGGCGCGCAAACCGTCTGCGACCTCGGCGGGTTGGTGGAGTGCATTGAGGCCATTGCCTGAGCTAGGCGACCGCCGTGCTCCCGTGCGCTTGCCGACGAACTGGCGTGCCGAGGCGGCGGCTCTCGAAAGTCCGGTTCGGCTTGGTCTATAGCGCCTCGGCGAATTTGGCCTCCGTGCGGTGGTAGTTCTCTTGGCCCGGGTTGGTCGCCATGATCTCGCGCCACTCGTCGCTGCTGAAGACCTCGCGCATCACGCGATGCCGGGTTTCGATGTCCTGCCAGCGGATGATCCACGTCACCGTCGCCGAGCCGAGCTCGTCGAGCGGCTTGCCGCCCACCTGCGGCGGCTCGTCGACGGCGATCCAGAATCCCGCCACGTCGAGGTGCGCGCGGATGTACGGCAGAGCCTTGCCGACGGCCCACTCGCGGTAGGCGGACATGGCGCTTGGCTCGTAGTGGTAGTTGCGAATCTCGAAGATCATGGCAGCCCCTCTGAAGCGACGAATTGGCATACTACACGCGGCTTCGAACTCGCAATGTCGCCAGCCTGGAGGGCGTTGGCCGCGCGGCGGGTTCGACAGGGCGCCGCAGCCGGCGTTTGCTTCGCGCCGCGTCGTGTCGCAAAGTGTCCGCCGCTTCGCCACGGCGCAAGCACTAGGGAGGAACCAAAACACATGAAAGTAGCAGACGCCATCGCCCACACGCTAAAAGCGGAGGGCATCGACACCATATTCACCTACCCCGTGAACCCCGTCATCGAGGCCGCCGCGGTGGCCGACATTCGCACCATCGTCGTGCGCCAAGAGCGCATCGGGCTGCACATGGCGGACGCCTACTCGCGGCTGTCGTCCGGCAAGAAGATCGGCGTGTTCACCATGCAGCACGGGCCCGGCTCGGAAAACGCCTTCGGCGGCGTCGCCCAAGCCTATTCGGAGTCCTCGCCCATTCTCGTGCTGCCCGCCGGCTATTCACGCCGCCTCATGCACTACTACCCCAATTTCAACTCCACCTTGAACATGCGCCACGTCACCAAGTGGGCGGAGCCGCTGACCATGGGCCGGGCCATCCCGGAAGTGATGCGCCGGGCCTTCTTCCAACTGCGCAACGGCCGCCCCGGCCCCGTGCTGGTGGAGGTGCCGATGGACGTGTTCCGGGAGGACGTCCCGGAGAATTGGCGCCACACGCCGAGCTACGCCACTCGCGTGGGGCCGGATCCGCAGGATGTGGAACGCGCCGCCGAGGTGCTGGCGACCGCCGAGCGCCCGGTGATCTACGCCGGCCAAGGCGTTCACTACGCCGAAGCATGGGACGACCTCAAGGCGTTCGCCGAGGAATGGCAGATTCCGGTGACCACGAGCCTGGAGGGCAAGAGCGCTTTCGACGAGACGCACCCGTTGTCGCTCGGCTCCGGCGGCCGCGCCAATCCGCGCGCGGTGAAGACGTTTCTGGCTGAATCGGACGTCATCCTGGGCATCGGTTGCAGCTTCGCGCTCACCGGCTTCGGCGTGCCGATGCCGGCCGGCAAGACCATTATCCACGCAACGCTGGATCCGATGGATCTCAACAAGGATGTGGCAGCCGAGTACGCGCTCATCGGCGACGCCAAGCTCACGTTGAACGCTCTCGGCGAGTGCATGGCGCCGCGCGACCACGCGCAGGCGGACGCTCGCCGCGGCGCGGTGCCCAAACGCATCGCGCAGTTGAAGGCCGAGTGGCTCGGGCAGTGGCAGGCGAAACGCGCCAACAACGAGGCGCCCATCAACCCGTACCGCGTGCTTAGCGAGCTGCGCAAAGCCGTGGACATCGACAACACGGTGATCACGCACGACGCCGGCAGCCCGCGCGATCAGCTGTCGCCGTTCTGGGACAGCACCACGCCGCTCTCCTACATCGGCTGGGGCAAGACCACGCAACTCGGCTACGGACTCGGCTTGGCGATGGGCGCCAAGGTGGCGAAACCGGAGAAAACCTGCATCAACGTGTGGGGCGACGCCGCCATCGGTTTCACCGGCATGGACTTCGAGACCGCCGTGCGCGAACGCATACCCATCCTCTCCGTGCTGATGAACAACTTCTCGATGGCCATCGAGATTCCCATCATGCGCGTGGCGCAAGAGAAGTACGGCTCGACGGACATCACCGGCAACTACGCGGACATGGCCAAGGCGTTCGGCGGCTACGGCGAGCGAATCACCGATCCGAACGACATTCCGCGCGCGCTGGAACGCGGCATCAACGCCACCAAGGACGGTCGCCCCGCGCTCTTGGAGTTCATCACCGACAAGGAAATCACCATCTCGAACGAGTAGCGGGACCCTGTGCCCGGCACCATTGAGCGGCATGACGTTTTTCGAGATCCCGCCCACAGAGCCGACATCGGAAGAACGGCGCGTGGCGCTCTACGCGGACGGCAAGGCGCCGACCCGTGCGGCTGACGTGCGGGCGACCAAGCCGCTTGAAAACCTCTGTTTGAACTGGACCGAAAAGGGAACTGCCGGAACGGGAGCGCACAAGACACGTTCACCGCCTCCACCCCTATATCGGGAAGTACATTCCGCAACTCGTGGAGGTGTTTCTTCGCAAGTTTCTCGCGCCCGGCCAAACCGTGCTAGATCCGTTTTGCGGGTCGGGAACCACGCTGGTGCAAGCCCACGAGCTCGGCATTGACAGCATCGGCTGTGACATCTCGGCCTTCAATGTCCTGCTGGGCAAGGTCCTGCTGGGCAAGGTCAAGACCGACGAGTACCACCTCCCGACACTGAAGCGCGAAGCCGCCGATCTCCTGCACGAGACCGCCAGACCAACCGGCCAAAACGGCGCAGAGAACCAAGCCACCCTCTTTGAAGACGACGGTTCCAATGTGGCGGGCGGCGTGGATGTCGTCGCCTACCTGAGCAAATGGTTCGCTCCCCGCGCACTGGCGGAGCTGACAGCTTTCCGGTCATTGATCATTGATCCAAGACCGCCAACATCGGGACTTCTTCCGCGTAGTCTTGTCGCGTGCGGCGCGCTCGGCGCGTCAGACCACGCACTTCGATCTGGATTTCCCAAGGGAACCCGCAACGCGGCCATACCAGTGCCACAAGCACAGCCGGGTTTGCGCACCCACCAAGGCCGCCTTCAAGTTCATTGCCCGCTACTGTCTGGACAGCGCGCGTCGAGTGGAGCAATTCGCAACACTGCGAACCAGTGCAAACGTTCAGTGCGTCCACGGCGACAGTCGATCGGTGGACCTGCCGATGGTGGACGCGGTGGTGACGAGTCCACCTTACGTTGGTCTCATCGACTACCACGAGCAGCACCGGTACGCCTACGAACTGCCCGGCCTTGCCGACAACCGCCAAAGCGAGATCGGCGCGGCCGCGAATGGTCAAGGCGGGGCCGCCAAGGACGCCTATTGCGCGGACATGACCAGCGTGCTCCTCAACGTCGTGTCGAAGCTGCGAACAGGCGGAACGCTTGTGGTGGTCGCCGCGGATCGTCACGCGTTGTATCCGGGCATCCTTGGAAGCTTGGACGTGGTTCAGAGACACGTCATGAAACGTCATGTGAACCGACGAACCGGACGGCGCGGCAGCCACTTCCACGAGTCCATCTTCATCTGCGCGAAAGAGTGACAAGCGGGCGGGCACGCGACAGCGTCTCCCGCTCGCACAAAACTGTACGCTTGCGCGGCGCAGGCCACGAAGTCCGTCGGATGCGACGGGTGTGCCCGTCAGACGCCGGGTGCCGATGGTCAACGCCACGGAGCGTTTGTGGAACCGCATCTTAGGCGCGCGGTCGCCGACGTCATCACCGCGGCCATGGAGGCGGTCATGGACAAGGTGTTGCGTCAGGACCCATTCGACATGAAGCTGCGGCAGCGAAAGGCCCCGCTGCACACCGCCTTGGTGCCGGAGGCGATATTCAGGGGATCCCACTTCGAGCGCCGATTCGTCACGCCTTTCGGCACTGTCTGGGAGAAACTCGCTGCGTTGATCGGCGAAGACGCGTTCGGTTTCGGGACGACGCAACACATGGTGATCGGTCGCGTCCGGCAGCAATGTTTGGATCGAATCCAGCGGACGTTGGACGATCTGGACCACGGGCGAGTGGCCTGCCGGCGAGCGCGGCCGAGCTGGGACACCGAGTTGCAGTACGCCCGTGCGGGTGGTGGACGGTGGCAGGAAGTGAGCGTCAACTGCGACGTGCATGTGTCAAGCGCAGTCGACACGCCCGGCTTGGCGTTCGAACTCAAGGCGGCTTTGCGAAACAGCGATCAGACCAAGGTGAGCAAGGAAAAGCTCCTCAAAACCGCATTGCATGGAACCCGGGCAGGTGGAAGGCGCCGACTATGCGTTGCCGTGCAACCCCTACGGTACCGCGAGCGCCACGGTTGGTCGTTCCCGCGGCGCTGGTTCAACATGCGCGAGGATCGTTGCGTCCTGATCGGGGACGAACTGTGGAACAAACTGGGCGGCGAGGGCGCATACCAGGCCGTCATTGAAGTCGCCGAGGAAGTGGGCCGACTTTATCGGCGCGGAATCCATGAGGAGCACATCGGTGTGCCGCCACCGAGCGGACCGGCGTAGCCGGACTCGGCCCGGCCTCGAATATGCAAACGTGTTGAGGTGCTAGTCGCCGTTTTCCCCGGGCGGCGCGGCGTGTTCCGCTGGCGCCGGGGCGGCCTCTGGCGCTGGCTCGACGACGTCCGGTCCGGGTTCGGCTTCCTCGGGCTCCGCCGCGCCTTCGCCCTTTGGCGGCTCGGTGTTCGCCACTCGGCAGGCCCAGCCTTCGTTTGCCAGCTGCTGCACCAAGGCGATGGCTTTCACTTCGCAAAAGCCTTCTTCGTTTTCCGCCCGCCACGGCGTGCGCGGCTTGGCCCGCTTGGAACTCCTCACGCGCAGTTCGCAGGGCAGTGGCCCGCCGGTTTCGTAGACCACGTCGATGATCTGTTGGCGCTCGCCGCGTTCGCAAACCGTACGGTTCACTTTGACGTCTTGGGCAAGAGCGCCTGCGCTGGTGAACGCCACCGCGGCGGCGAGGGCGCGGGGCAACCGGGGACGGCGTGGCATCAACAGAATCCCCCTGTTTTCCGACACGTCACGGTTCGAGCGCCGCGCGGATTCTCGCGGCGTGTTCGGATAGCGTTTCGGGTTTCGCCATCGCGCGAGCGTGCAAGGCGGGGCTTTGGGCGGCATAGCGCGGCACGACGTGGAAGTGCAGGTGGAAGACGGTTTGCCCGGCGTGCGCGCCGTTCAGCTGCATCACCATCACGCCGCTCGGCGCGAACGCCTTGCGCACCGCCCGCGCGACGCGCCGGGTTGCGCCGATCAGTTCGGCCAGCGCGTCCGCGCCTATGTCGAATATGTCGGCGACGGGTTCCCTGGGGATGATCAACGTGTGGCCGGGGCTCTGCGGCATCACGTCCATGAACGCCAGGCTTCGCGGCTCGTCAAGGACAACATGGGCTTCCGCCTCGCCGCGCAGGATTTTGGCGAAAATGTTGTCCGGGTCGTAGGCCACGACGACGATGCTACCAAAGCCGGCGGCGTCCAGGCCACGGCTCGGATGCCGCCGGCGCGATCGGCGGCCGTCGGGCCGCTCGGCTCGGCACCATGCGTTGCGCGGCCCGCGTCGGCGGATTCGCCGTATCATGCGGGCTCAGGCGCATGGTTCGGCATCGAAGTGACGGCCAACAACGAAAGCCCGATTCGCAAGGCCGCCACTTTGCTTGTGGCGCGGCCCGCCAACGACGGCGTGGAGCTGTTCATGGTTCGGCGCCCGGCTCGCGGCGCGTTCCCGAATCTACGGGTGTTCCCAGGTGGCAAGGTGGATGACGCCGACGACGGCTTCGCTCCGCTTTGCCAAGGCCTTGCGGATGCGGCGGCATCTTCGGCGCTCGGCGTCGTGGCTGGGGGATTGCGGTATTGGGTAACGGCGATCCGCGAGTGTTTCGAGGAATGCGGCGTGCTTTTCGCGTATCGCCGCGGCACCCTGTTCCGGCCCGAGGACGCCGCCGAGGCGGAACGCTTCGACGGCTATCGCCAAGCGTTGGCGGCGGGTGATCTCTCGCTCCGCGCGCTCTTGGAAAGCGAAGGTCTGCGCCTGGCCACGGACCGGGTGTTCTACTTCAGCCACTGGATCACGCCGCCGACGGCGCCGGCGCGTTTCGACACGCGCTTCTTCCTCGGTCTTTTGCCGGCCGGCCAGTGCGCCAGCCGGCACAGCGCCGAGACGATCGCCGGCGAATGGGTGACGCCGGCCAAAGCGCTGGCGCGCCACACGGCCGGCCGGTGGGAGATGATTCACCCCACATTGACGACTTTGCGCACCGTGGTCCGCTACCGGGAGTTGGAACCGCTGTTCGCGGACGTCCGGGCGCGCCGTCACATCGGCGAAGTCGGCCCTGGGCTGCGCGAACAGGGACAGCAACCGGCGCCAGAACGTTAGCCGATGGCCGCTGCCTGCCCAGAGCAGCCAGAGCAGCCGCCCGAATGCGCGTTGCGCGTGGCGCAAGTGGGCAAGCGCTATTTGGACGGGGACGCTCCGCGCTGGGTGCTCCGCAACGTCTCCTTCAACGTGCGGGCCGGGCGAACCGTCGCGCTTTGGGGACCCAGCGGCACCGGCAAGTCCACGCTGCTGAACCTGCTCGGCGGCATCGCGCGCCCGGATGCCGGCGAAATCACGTTCAACGATGGCGACGAAGCGCTCGTCGTGTCCGCCGCCTCGCAGGGGCGACGCACGCGGTACCGTCGCAGGCATGTGGGCTTCGTGTTCCAGTTCTTCAATCTGGTGCCCACGCTCACCGTGGCGGAGAACGTCCTGCTGCCCTTGGAACTGAACGGTCTCGCCGCCGACCGGGAGCACGCGCTGGCGCGCTTGGACGAGCTGGGGCTGGCGCACTGCCGCGAGCGGTTTCCGGCCACGCTCTCCGGCGGCGAACAGCAACGCGCCGCCATCGCGCGGGCGCTCGGGCACGGGCCGCGGGTGTTGCTGGCGGACGAGCCGACCGGCAATCTGGACGCAGCCAACGCCAGACGAGTGACGGCGCTGTTGTGGGAACAGGCGGAGCGGGCCGGATGCGCTTTGGTGGTGGCCACCCACAACGAGAGCGTGGCCGAACGCGCCGACGAAGTGGTTTCGCTGGCGGTTTGACGAGGCCCGCCTGGGCGATGCGATTGGCGTGGCGTGCGAAACAGAACGCGGCCGGTAGGCGCGGCGGCGCCAAGCTCGGGTGGGAGACCAACGATGGCCGCGCCAGACCTCGGCATGAGCCAAGAACGACACTCTGACGCGGGTTGGCGCCGGAGGGGCTCGCCGGTGGCAACAGCGTGCGGGGGTCGCGGGAGGTGACCGCTTGGCGGCTCTTGGCCTTGAGCCAGCTGCGATTCGCGGCGCGAAGTCCGGTGGCGGTGGTGGCGTCGCTGGTTGGCGTCACGTTGGCGGTGCTTGCGGTGGTCGCCGTGCATCTGGTGAGCGACGCCATCCGCGCCGGCCTCGCCGACGGTGGCCGCGCCGCCGCCCTCAAACACACCCATGTGGCGACCCGGCCGGACATGTCGGAGGCGGACTACTTCAAGCTGCGAACGCGGTGGCGGGCCGGCGAACTCGAAGGAGTAGACGCGGTGTTCCCGGTCATTGACGACTATGTGACAGTCGATGGCCGCCCACGGCGGTTGCTGGGATTCGATCCCCTCGCCGGCCTCGATGCGCTCGGCGGCGCGCCGAAAATCGCCGCCGCGAACCTCCCTTCGGCGAGGGGATTCCTCTTGCGCGATGTGGTGGTGGCCACGTCGCGGGACGTCGCCGCCATCCGCGCCGATGCCGGGCGTCTTGCCGAGACGCGGGTGGAAGTGGTGGAAGCGGATGGCATAAGCGTCCTATTGGCGGATCTGCCCACCGCGCAACGCGTGCTTGGGCGGGAAGGCGAACTGGACGCCGTCTGGTTGCGCGTTTCGGGCGCCGAATCGCGGCTGCTGGAGCGGGCCGACCGGCTGCTCCCCGGCATCGCCGCGGCCATGCCGGACGCCGGGGCGCCGCGGATCCCCGGATTTCGCGTGACGCCCGTGGCGCGCTGGAACCCGGCTCGGCGTTTCGCCGACGCGATCGCCTTCAACCTCGGCATGTTGGCGCTGCTTTCCGTGCTGCTCGCCGGGTTCCTCGCCGCGCAAGCCAGCCGCGCCAACGCGGCCCAGCGTCAACGCGAGCAGGAAAGACTGCTTGCCGTGGGGGTGTCGCCGACGGCGTTGCGAACGCTTGCCGGCGCCCAGGGGTTGGTCGTGGGCGCTCTGGGAAGCGGCCTTGGACTCGGCGCCGGCGTGGCGGTGGCCGATGTGATCACGTCGGGTGCCGGTGTGCCGGCGTTCGAGCTGAACGCATGGGTGGTGGGCAAGGCGGTGCTGTGCGGGACGCTGACCGCGACTGTGGCGCCGCTTGCCGGCACGGGTCTCGCGACTTCCCCGCGTCAACCCCGTCGGGGCTGGCGTCGGTACTTTCACACGCTGCTGCCGCCGCTGCTCGCGGCCCTCGCGGTGGCGGCGTGTCTACGCCAGGGCAGCCTGCCGGCCGCGTTCGTCCTCTTGGCTGTCATCTGTTTTGCGCACATCGCCTATCTGGTTCCGATGCTCGGTCGGCTGGCGGGTTCCTTGGCAGCAGTGGCGAAATCCATATCGATGCGGGCGAACCTGCGCGCGGTGCTAACCGCGGTGGCCGAGCGCGGCGCGAGTGGCGACATTCGCCTCGCCCTCGGCGCCCTTTCGGTGGCCGCGGCGGTGGCCATCGGCATGGGGCTGATGGTGGAGAGCTTGCGTCGCGATTTTCACGCGATGCTCGCCCAGCTGCTGTGGGAAGGCGTCGTCGTGCAGGTTGACGAGAGCGGCCTCGCGGTGGATGTCGAATGGCTGGAGAGTTTGCCTGGCATACTCGAAGTAAGGCGGTATGGAGAAGTGAGCGCTCACCTTCCAGAAGGCCCAGTGGCCGTTCGCTTGGCGCGGCTGGACGCCGCGGAAGCCGCCCGTTACGGCTACTCGGGCACCCCGGCCGGCGCGCTCATCAACGAAGCCGGCGAGCGTTTCCTTGGCCTCGGCATTGGCGACACGGCCCGCATTCGCGCCGGTGCCGGGCGTTTCAATGCCGAGGTGGTGCATGTGTTCCGGGACTACCGGGCCGACCGCCCCACGCTGCTGCTGCCCTTGGCGCATCGTGCCCGATTCGATGCCGACGCCATCGCGTGGAACCAGCTGGCGGTGCGCGCCGAGCCCGGCGCTTCCGGGGCCATTGCGGCCGCCATCCGCAAGCGCTATCCGGCTGCCTTGGCCCGAGATCAAGCGGACATTCGCGCCGCCGCGCAGCGGGTCTTCGACCGCTCGTTCATGGTCAGCCGGTCTCTCACCACGGTGGCGCTCGCGGTGGCGGTGGTCGGCTTGTACGCCGCGCTCGTCGCGTTGCAAGCCACCCGCGAGCGCGAGTTCCGGTTGCTTGTGGCCGCCGGACAGACGCGATTCGAGATTTGGCGCTTGGCGTTGGCCCGCACCGCTATTCTCGGCGCCGTCGCGGCCGTGGCGGCGGTGCCGCTTGGCGGGGCGATCGCTTGGGTGTTGTGCGCCGTGGTCAGTCCACAGGCTTTCGGCTGGTCGATAGACCTCCGCTGGCATCCGGGCGCGGTGGCCTCGCCGCTCGTGCTGTGCGTTGGCGCCGCGATTCTGGCCGGCGCGGTGCCGGCCTACCGCTCGGCGGCGCGCGCATGACGGTTTCCGCCACCATCGCCGGCGGGCGATGGCTGGCTATGGGGAACCGGCGCGCCTCAACCGCGCATCACGCCGAGCGCGTATTCGTGCAAGGGCGCGTTTGCCGCGGCGACCACCATGCCGCCACGCGGCGTGGCGCCGGCCAAGTTGGAAATCACCGCGCCGGCGCCGCGCACTATCGGCACCAGCGGCAGAATGTCGTGCGCTTTCAAGTCGTCTTCGATCACGAGGTCCACAAAGCCGTGCGCGAGCAGGCATTGGTTGTAGCAGTCGCCGCCAAAGCGCGTCATCCGCACTTGCGCCGCCACGCTGTCGAACCGCTGTCGTCCAGGCGCGTCGAACATGCCCGGATGGGTGGCGGCGAGAATCGAATCCGCAAGGGTGGCGTTCGAGCGCGTTCGGATGGCCGCGCGTCCGCGCTCGTTGGCCAGCCACGCCCGCTTGCCGTCGCCGAAAAACGTCTCGCCCACCACGGGCTGATGCATCCAACCCGCGACCGGTTCGCCATCGCGCAACAAGCCGAGCAGGCAACCCCACGTCGGCAAGCCGGCGATGTAGGCTCGCGTGCCGTCTATCGGATCCACCACCCAGCTCCACGCCGACGCGCCGCGCGCCTCGCCGAGCTCCTCGCCTTGGATGCCGTGGTTTGGAAACCGCTCTGCGATGCGCTCGCGGATCGCGGTCTCCACGCGCCGGTCCACCGCGGTGACGGGATCGAACCCGTGTCCGATGGCCTTGTCGGTGATCGGGTTCGGCTGTCGAAAACCCGCTGCCGCGATGCGGCCGGCTTGGCTGAGAACATCGCAGCCGAAGGCGAGGTATTGGTCGATCTCCAAGAACAAGCACTCGCGGGTGTGGCATGGCCGGGAAGCGGCGCCGCGATCGCCGCCTCAAGGCCGGCTCGAGCGCCGATTCGCAAAGACACTACCAATGCGCCGCGGGCCGCGCAAGGGAATGCAATGGTGCTGGCGTGATGACGAAGCGATTGTGGTCCACGCTCGTCCTGGCGATGGCCGGCGCGTTTCCATCGACGGGCTGCGAGGAAACCCCGCAACGGGCCGAACCAGGGCTGCGGGCGACATTGGCGGCGGACGCGCGGGCATCCGCCGGTTTCAAGAAGGCCGAGCAACCCGTCGCGTTCGCCTTTCCGCGGGACCACGGCGCGCATCCGGCGTTCCGCAACGAGTGGTGGTACCTCACGGCGGTGCTCGCGACCCCTGCCGGACGCGAGTTCGGCGTGCAGTTCACCGTGTTTCGACAAGCCATCGAACCCGTGGAGCCTGGCGATGGGCGCGAAGAAGGCGCTGCCGCGTGGCGAACGGGCCAAGTCTTCATGGGCCACGTGGCCGTCTCCGACGTGGCCGCGCGGCGCCACTACGAGGCGGAGCGGTTCGCCCGCGGCCACCCGGCGCTGGCGGGTGCCACTGCGCAGCCTTTCAACGTGCATTTGGAAGGTTGGCGTCTTGGCACGGCCCCGGCTGCCGCGCAACGAGACCCGGCCGCGTTCTGGCCCCTCGATCTTCGCGCCGAGGCGCCGCAGTTCGCTTATGCGCTGACGCTGACCGGCGGCAAGCCCGTCGTGCCGCAAGGCGAAGCAGGCCTGTCGCGCAAGGGCCCGGGCATGGCGTCCCACTACTACTCCATCGTCGGCATTGATGCCGCCGGCCGGGTAACCGTCGGTGGGCAGACCCACGCGGTGAGCGGCAGCGCTTGGCTGGATCGAGAATGGAGCACCAGCGCGCTTGCCGCGGACCAGGTGGGCTGGGACTGGTTCGCGCTGCACTTGAACGACGGCCGCGAGCTGATGCTCTACCGAATGCGGCGCGCCGACGGGCAGCCTTCCCGCTACAACTCCGGCGCGTTGATCGACGCCGCGGGCCGGGCGCGAACACTGGGGCCGGACGACTTTTCGGTGACGGCGAAGGCGCGCTGGCGCGAGTGGCCGGTGGCGTGGCGGCTCGCGTTGCATGGCGAGGGAGAGGCGTGGCAGGTGCGGGCCGCCTTCCCGGATCAGGTGATGGACACCTCGATCCGCTACTGGGAAGGCTTGGTGCATGTTTACGGTGCGGGCGGTCGGCGCATCGGCGCCGGCTATATGGAACTCGCCGGCTATTGAGGGTTGGGCGGGTTGCTGCCGCAGCCGCGGGCTTCACCGGGTTGGCGGCGGGTTCTCTGATACGCTTCTCCGGTGCGGCAACCGGCTTCGAGCGGAGGCGCAATGGCATTGCAGGGGTGGCAAAAACGGGCGGACTTGGCGGCGTGGTCTTTGGTGACGGCGTCCGCCATCGCGGCTGGGGCTGCGCCGAGCGCCAGCGCGGCGGAATCGTCGTCCAGCGCGTCCGGCTCGCCTTGGGACGCGCCCTGCACCAATTTCGAATACGCGCACGGCATCTCCCATGTCCTCCCGCTCAAATACGGGCCGGATTTCACGCACTTCGAATGGACCAACCCCGACGCCCCGAAAGGCGGCGCCATGCGGCTTTCCGCGCTCGGCAGTTTCGACAACTTCAACGTGATTCTCGAGAAGGGCCAGAACGGCGGCGGCTACGACCTCGGCGGGGGGCTCGTGTACGACAAACTCTTGGAACCGGCCGCCGACGAAGCCGTGAGCCATTACGGGCGTTTGGCCGAAGGCGTGGCCAAGGGCCCGGAGCTGGCGTGGCTCGCCTTCAAGCTGCGCGAGGGTGGCCGCTGGCACGACGGCGCGCCGATCACAGTGGACGATGTGCTGTTCTCGTTCGAGATGTTCAAGACCCACGGTTCGGTCGCGCTGCGCACAGCGCTCGCGGATCTGGACGAGGTGTTCGCGTTCGGCGAGCGCGAAGTGTGCTTCGTGCGCAAGCGGAATGTGGAATTGAATCCCAACTTGCCGTTCGCTATTGGCGGCTACAGCATCATGCCCAAGCACTATTGGGAAACCCGGGACATTTCCAAGACCACGTCCGAACCCGCGTTGGGCAGCGGCCCCTACCGCGTGACGCATGTGGAGACCGGCCGCATCATCGAATACGAGCTCGTCGAGGACTATTGGGCCCGGGACATTCCCGTGAACAAGGGACGCTACAACTTCGCGCGCGTCAAGTTCGATTACTTCAAGGACGAAGGCGTGATGGTCGAGGCCCTCAAAGGCGACGTCTACGACATTCGCGAGGAAGGCGTTTCCAAGAACTGGGCAACGCAATACGATTTTCCGGCCCGCCGCACCGGTCTTTTTCGCCGCGACCTGCGGCCGCTCGCCAGGGTGGAGGGTTTGTGGTGGCCGATCTTCTGGAACACCGAAAAGCCGCCGCTGGACGACATCCGAGTGCGCGAGGCGCTGTGGCTTCTGTACGACTTCAAGTGGACAAACCGGGTGTTGTTCTACAATTTCTACTTGCCGGGCGTCAGCTTCTTTCAGAACTCGCCCATGGCGCAAAGCGGCCTGCCGAGCCAAAAGGAGCTTGAACTCTTGGAACCGTGGCGCGACCAAGTGCCGCCGCGCGTGTTCACCGAGGAGTTCAAGCATCCGCGCAGCACCGGCTACGGATTGCAACGCGACAACATCAAACGCGCCATCGCGCTTTTCCAAGAAGCCGGTTGGGAGATTCAAGAGGGCGTGATGCGCAACGTGGAGACCGGTCGCGCATTGGAACTGAGCTTCATCGGCGTTTCCTACTATTCCATTCGCCAGAACCTTTCACTGGTGGACAATCTCAAACGCGTTGGCATCGAAACGGTGGGGCGTCATCCAGAGGTTTCGCAATGGCTGTATCGGAGCCGCGTTGGCAAGTTCGACGGCAATTCCGTGCGCCTCGGCCCCTCCCACATGCCCGGCATGCAGCTGCGAAACTGGTTCGGCAGCGCCGCGGCAGGCCAGGATTACAGCCAGAACTGGGCGCGGATTCGCAATCCCGCCTTGGACAGCCTCATCGACGCGGCCATCGCCGCCGAGACCGCCGAGGATCTCTATGCGGCCACCCGGGCGCTGGATCGCGTGCTGCTTTGGAGCTTCTACTTCATCCCCTTGGGCTCTCAGCCGGGTTTCCGTCTGGTGCATTGGGACAAGTTCGGCGAAGTGCGGCGGGACGACCTGAACCGCGTGCCTTTCGTGGACGCCTGGTGGTGGGACGAAGAAAAAGCGCGGCGCGTGCAGGAAGGTTTGGCCACGCTGGAGGACGACTAGCAAGAGGCGCGGGGCTCGGCCGCCTTGGCAAGTCACACGCCCAACGCCAACGAACGTAGAGAGGTGCGAGCAATGCGTGATTGGAACGAACCCGTGCGCTACCCGGACCCGGCCGTGCGCGTGCTGGACCCGCGCTTTCGGAAATATGTGCTCGGCAGCGCCGCGGTGGAACGGCTCTATGTCGGCTGCCGGTGGGCGGAAGGGCCGGTGTGGTTCGGCGATGGCCGCTACCTTTTGTGGAGCGACATCCCGAACGACCGCATCCTGCGTTGGGACGAGATAACCGGGCAAGTGGCGGAGTTTCGCAAGCCGGCCGACAACGCCAACGGCAACACCCGCGATCGCCAGGGGCGTCTGATCACCTGCGAACACGGGGCGCGGCGCGTCACCCGCACCGAGCACGACGGCACCGTCACCGTGCTGATGGACTCCTTCGACGGCAAGCGTCTAAACGCCCCGAACGACGTGGTCGTCCACTTGGACGGCGGCGTGTGGTTCACGGATCCGGGCTACGGCATCCACGTGAACTACGAAGGCCACAGAGCTCCGTTCGAGTTGCCGGAACGCACCTACCGCCTAGACCCGGCGACAGGCGAAGCCACCGTGGTGGAGGAAACGTTGGTGAAACCGAACGGCCTCGCCTTTTCGCCGGATTTCGGCACGATCTACATCGTGGACACGGGCGCGTCCCACAAACGCGGCCATCCACGCACCATCAGCGCCTTCGACGTCGTGGAGGGCACACGCCTCGCGAACGGCCGCATTTTCTGCGACATGGGCAAGGGCGGCTCCGACGGCATCCGCGTGGACATCGACGGCAACGTGTGGTCCGCCGCCGGCTGGGGCGGCGAAGGATTCGACGGCGTTCACGTGTTCGCGCCGGACGGAGCGAAGATCGGCGAGATCCACCTGCCCGAAGCGGTCTCCAACGTGTGCTTCGGCGGCGTGAAACGCAACCGCCTGTTCATGACCGCCTCCCAATCGCTGTATTCCCTCTACGTGGAGACGCAGGGCGCGCCTTACGGCTGACGTGCGCTGACGGCACTGCCGGACAGCTTACCGCCGCCTTGTGCGTCGAGCGCCATGCCGATCGCGCAGCAGCTGGCCTATACTCGGCGGCGGAAGAGCGACGTCCCCGGCGGGGCGCGCGGCCTTCAAAGCCGTTGAGACGCTTGACGGCGTCTGGTGGGTTCGACTCCCACCTCTTCCGCCACTACCATGATTTATGCTATTGATTATAATACTCTTTTTGGTTAAACGGGACGCTTTTGTGCCAATTATTGTGCCTTGGCCAATTGGCGGGCCATGCTTGCGGCATCACATGTTCGATTTCCAACTTGCCGGGCACTTCCCCGCTTTCGGTCTTGTTCGTGCGCACTTCCTCTTCAATGCCTTCGAGCACCAATCTGAGTCGGCGGCCAGCTTCCGGATCACAGCGACGAAGAGCCTCCCGTAGCTCCTAGCGCTGTATCTGCACACAACGCGCCGCACCAAGAAGCTCTCAAGCGCCTTGAGACAGTTCGCGAGCTTATTGGGCGGCGGTTGGGCATCCAGCAGCCAGAGCTGTAACGGAGTGACCACGCCAAGGCCCATCGCGTCCCGTCTCTTGATGAACCCTCGGATTCGCTGGCGGCCGAGGCGTCGAAGCCGGGCCGGAAGCTGTGCCGCGCCTTGGACGGGACGGGCGTGCCGGCGCTGCCCGGAGAGACCGCCGGGCGCGCCGGCAAGGATGGAGGACGGGCGACCACGCGCGAGGCGAAGGTGGGCGTTCCGTGGGTGTCCGAGACGGACGGCGAGGGGCGTCCGCGCGCGCGGTGGAGGGCGCGACGGCGCTGCTCACCGGCATCGAGAGCGTGGCGGAGACGCCCGGCCGGGAGTCGCCGTTCGAGCGGCGGCTGCTGCGCGAACTGGCGGCGGCGGGCTGCGCGCCGCGGGATGTGGACGTGTGCGTGGGCGGCGGCGCCGAATGGACCCGGCGGCTGTTCGACGACTGGTTCCCGGACGCCGTCAAGATCGTCGACTACCACCACGTGGCGGAGTACCTGTGGGCGGCGGCGCGCGCCCGCCACGGCGCCGGCGACCTGGCCGGAGCGTGGGCGAGGAAGCTGTGCGGGATGCTCAAGGCGGGCCGCCTCGACGACGTGTTGGCCGACCTGCGGCGGCGCGGCGGCGAGGTGGAGGAATGCCGCAAGGCGGTCGCCCACCTCGCCGAACGGCGCGACCGGACGCGCTACGACGAGCACCTCGCCGCCGGCCTGCCGATCGGTTCGGGAGTCGTCGAGGCGGGCTGCAAGAACATCGTCGGGCGCCGCATGAAACGCGCCGGCATGCGCTGGAGCGTCGCCGGCGCCAACCCCGTGCTTCTGGCTCCGCTGCGCCCGACTGTGCGGCTGGTTCGACGCCTACTGGGACGACCAGCTCGCCGGACTCGCCGCCTGAGAGAACCCCGTGAGCGACCACTGACCTACAATTTGTCGCACACCCACGCGAACGAGCGGCAATGTCAACCCAATTTCGATCCCGAACGGGGGTGTCGGGACGTTGAACAGACGCGAGAGTCAACGCCGGCGTTCTCTCCCGCTCCTCTCCGCAGTCTATGCGCGAACCGCAATTACTCATGCCTGTCTCACTTTCCCTTTTCCGCAAGCGAGCAAGTCGCGCCAACGGACTTGCCGCGGGCGGCGTTCGGACGCCCCGACCCGCTATTGGGCGTCCATCATCGCCATGACCACGTTTTCGCTGACGCCGGCCTTCGTCAAGGCCACCAGCGCCTCGCCGGACGTGTCGAAACGACAATTCGACGTCTGTATCTTCCTGAGGATTATCGCTTCCGGCAGCTTCTGTTCCGTCATCCCGCGACGTCCTCGTTCGTGAGCGCGCTCCCCGTTCGCGCCTCGACCGCGCGTTCCGCCGCGCGCACGCCGCCTCTTTCGCGTCCGAATCGTACGCCGTCCCCTCCGCCCCGCGCCGCTCGAACGTGGGTGTGGGCGGGCTACTTCACGTTTGGAAGCAGAGGTTGCCCGTTGTCCTGTTTCGCTTTGTATTCCGCTGCGATGTCGCGCATGAGCACAAAGCGTTGCGCGCTTGACGGGTGTGAGCCGAGAAAGCTGCCTTTGCCGCCATCGCCGAACCGTCGCCACATGTCGCTAGCGGTTTTGATGCTCCCGCCGGAGCGGGCCAGCATGTACCCGCCGATGTAATCAGCCTCCAACTCCATTTTCTTGCTGAACGCCATCGCGCCGAAACTGGCTCCCAAAGCTGCCATGTCGTGTACTTGGTCAGCCGCTCCACCGGCATATGCGCCGGCCAAAGCTCCGACCGCCGCACCGATCCAAGCCCTTCGTCGCTTTTTCTTGATGTGATCCGCCAACACATGCCCAATCTCGTGGGCCACGATGGAACGGTACTCGTCCGCGTTGCGGATGGCCCGAACCATCCCGCCGGTGATCCAAATGTACGAGCCGTCCGTGTAGGCGTTAGGATACGGGTTGACCTGGTCGTAGTACGGTATGAACCCGCAAGCCTCAACGTTCTCCCCGTCCACGGGCAAGGTCACCACGTCATCCGGGCACAGCTCCACGTTGGCTGTCAAAACCGGCAACGCATGCCGGATCAAATCCGCCTGCGTCATCTCCATCCAGTTCCAATCCGCGCTGACGTAGACGTCCTCGGGATCGACATCCCGCTGCCACTTCGCCTCGGCTTTGACCGCGGCACGATCGAGGTCCGGGAGATTCAGCTTCGGCCCCGCCTGAGCGTTCATCGCAAACGCCCCAAAAACGATCAATGTCAGTGCTTTCATGTCACGCCTCCTTATGCTGCGTATGGCCTCAAAGTCCCGCATTGTCTCATCCTCTATCAAGGGTGTGCGACGTTTTGTGCGCGAGGCCGGCGCTGCCCCTTGCGTCCCTGCTCGCGGATCGGGACGACGAGCACGTCGACGTTTCCGCCGCCCTTCTCGTCGAAGTCCATGCGCATGCCGAAGACGCCGCCGAGCGCTTGGGCCGCCACGCGAAACGCGCCTAGTGCAATCCCCGCTGGAGGCGACGACGACGCGGCTGCCGAAGGACGCGACGCGGTGGTCGTGCCGGTCGATGGCGCGGGAGACGGGGGCGTCGCGGGACTTCGTGAACCGGACGTGGCGGGCGCGCGGTCTGAAACCGCACCTGTCGCGGACCTCAAGCTGAGCAACGACCCGGACTTCGAGGAGAAGCTCCGCGACGTGGTGGTCCTGCACCTCGACCCGCCGGAGAACGCGGCGGTGTTCAGCTTCGACGAGAAGAGCCCGATCCAGGCGCTGGACCGGACGCGACCGGGGCTGCCCATGAAGAAGGGGCGCTGCGGGACCATGACGCGCGACTACAAGAGGCACGGCACGACGTCGCTGTTCGCGGCGCTGAACCTGGCGTCCGGGGAGGTGGTCGGCCGGTCCTTCCGCCGCCACCGCCACCAGGAGGTGCCGCGTTTACTGCGCGAGGTGGAGAGGACGGTGCCGCCGGAGCAGGACGTCCACATCGTCCTCGACAACCACGCCACCCGCAAGCACGAGAAGGTGGCGAAGCGGGTGGAGCGGAAGAAGCGCGTCCATCTCCACTTCACGCCCACCAGCGCGTCGTGGCTGAACCCCGTGGAGCGATTCTTCGCGCGGCTGACCGAACAGCGGCTGCGGCGCGGCAGCGACTTAATCAACATTATGTTTGCGACACTACACTAGGTCCGACATTGGGGCGACACGGTTTCGATTTCATGTACAGTGCCGAAATTGGCACTTGGAGACTTGCGCGGTGAACTCGCGCGATTTGATGGAAGCCGCCCGCACCCTGACGGAATCTGGGCGCGGACGCCCCACGCAGGCGCGGCTTCGCCGCGCCGTGAGCACCGCGTACTACGCGATGTTCCACTGCTTGGCAGCGTCGGCGGCCGATCTGTTCATCGGTCGGACACGCGGCCCGGCGTGGCATCGGACGTACCGCGCGCTGGAACACGGCAGGGCCAGAAACGCGTGTCGGCAGGGGCGGACCATGCGGGAGTTTCCGGCTGAAGTCCGAAACTTCGCTGAGGCGTTCGTCGTGTTGCAGAACGAGCGGCAACAGGCGGACTACGCGCTCGACGCGGACGCCTATCAGAAATCGGATGTCTTGGAATACATCGCTTCTGCGGAACTCGCCATCAACCAGTTCGAGCAGGCCGACATCAAGGCTAGGCGCGGCTTCGCCGCCCATGTGCTATTCAGGCCACGTCCGTCGTAGGAGGTTCGAGATGAATGAAAAGCAGGTACGCGAAATTGCAGAGACGGCGTTCAAGACGTACTTCGGCGACATTGAAGTCGTCAGTGTCAACGTCAAGCCGGGCTTCGACCATTACGACGATCCCTTGGTGAATGTGAAGATCATCTACGACGGCAAGGTCGAGCAGTTGATCGGCCCGGACCTATTGCGCGTCCGCTCGGAGATCGTCGATAAAGTGTGGTGGAATGCCGAAGACAGCCCCGTCTGGCCGCAGGTCCACTTCATTGCCAAGTCGGATATTGGACGGCGCGATCCGGCGACGGTGTGACGGCGGAGCCCAGAGCGTCCTCGCAGCGCGCCACATGCGCTCAAACGAAGGCCGGGAGTTTATGCCCGGCGACACCGTCCCACACTACATCTGAGACCCTTACAAGCACGCCGCTCAACGAAGGCCGGAGTTCATGCCCGGCGACACGCAGCCGACGGGCCGAGGTCGTGGCGCTCGGCCCGAAGAGCATCGTGGCCGGGTTCCTGGCCACCTGCTTGACGGGTGCGGTCGTCGGCATCCTGACGCCGGCGCCCTGAGGTGCGCCGTCGACGTTCCCGTGCGCGTTCGGACATCCTCCAGTCACACGAACGAGAACGGACGCTCGATCGGCGAATCGAGGTTCACCGCCCTAGGGTGCCCGGCGCGATCCCCTTTCCCAAGGTCGCGACGGAGATTAAGCGTACAGTTCATGGCCGCTCAAGAGAAAATTGCTTGGCCCTCGCCGATTAACCCCCTATGGTTGCGACGAACGGGCACGGTGCGGTCCGTCAACGGCGCGGAGACGTGTCGCCGTGTGTCACCCGGCGAAGCCGGTGCGCTCCACGGACCGCGCGATCGCGGCCAGGAGGATGTTCGATGGCAAGTCTCGTTCGCCCGCATGGCGGCGTTTCCCTCCGGCCCCTGATGCCCGAAGGCGAGATCCTCGCCGTCGCGCGCGAGCGGGCCGGGCGCCTGCCCGCGGTGCCGGTGTCGTCTCGCGAAGCCGGCGACGTCGTGATGCTCGGCATCGGCGGGTTCACGCCGCTCGAAGGCTTCATGGGTGAGGCGGACTGGCGCGGCGTCTGCGACGAGATGCGCACCGCCGACGGCCTGTTCTGGCCGATCCCTATCACTCTGTCGGTGGATGCCGGCACCGCCGGCGGGATCGAAACGGGCGGCGAGATCGCACTCCTCGCTCCTGGCGCCTCGGCGCCGATGGCGACACTCGCGGTCACCGAGAAGTACGCCATCGACAAGGCCCATGAATGCCGCGCGGTCTTCCGGACCACGGACGCCGGGCACCTCGGCGTGAAGATGGTTATGGAGCAGGGGGAGGTGAACCTCGCCGGCCGCCTCACGGTGCTCTCTGCCGGAAGCTTCCCCGAGGAGTTCGGTGGGCTGTTCCTGACTCCGGCCGAGACCCGGGCGCGGTTCGAAGCGAACGGCTGGAGCACCGTCGCCGCATTCCAGACCCGCAACCCGATGCACCGGTCGCACGAATATCTGGCCAAGATCGCAATCGAGGTCTGCGACGGGGTGCTCGTCCACTCGCTGCTGGGCAACCTGAAGCCCGGTGACGTACCCGCCTCGGTGCGCGCCCGCGCCATCGACACCCTCATCGAGAACTACTTCGTCGCGAACACCGTCATGCACGCCGGCTATCCCCTCGACATGCGCTACGCCGGTCCCCGCGAGGCGCTGTTGCACGCGCTGTTCCGCCAAAACTACGGCTGCTCGCACCTGCTCGTCGGACGCGATCATGCGGGGGTCGGAGATTACTACGGGCCGTTCGACGCGCATCGCATCTTCGACGAAATCGACGCCGACGCGCTGGAGACGAAGCCGATCAGGATCGACTGGACCTTCTGGTGCGCGCGTTGCGCGCAGGTGGCGTCGATGCGCACCTGTCCCCACGATCCGGAAGATCGGCTGCTGCTCTCGGGGACGAAGCTGCGCAAGATGCTCTCGGAGGGCGACGAGGTGCCGAACACGTTCAGCCGCCCCGATGTCCTCGACATCCTGCGGGAGTACTACGGAGGCCTGTCGGCGGAGGAGAACGTCAAGGTGGAGCTGAAGGGACACTCCGGTGCGTGAGCAGAGATCAGGCTGTGATCACGAATCCTCAAAAGCGGTGTCCCCGCCGTGCTCAATGCGGCGAGGATAGGCGGGAACGCCATTCCCACCAGTCAATGCCTTCTTCAGCCCGTCACTCCCGCGGACTCAGCCCGTCACTCCCGCGGAGCCCGCCTGACCGGTCAATCCACGATGTGGTACACCGGCGCCTTCTCCAGCTCCCATTCCCCTGAGTCCCGGTCGTAGCGGGAGAGGGTGAAGCAATGCCAGTCGTCGTCATCCAACTTCGGATGATCGGCCCGGTAGTAGTATCCCGGCCATCGCGTCTCGGTCCGGAACATCGTGTGGCGCGTCACCGACTCCGAGGCCAGAACCCGGTGGTGGAGTTCCCACGCCCGTTGTAACTGGTGAAGGTCTTCGGCCGCGAGATGGTCCAGGTCTTCCTTCAGCATGCCCAGCAACTCCAGCCCCCGGGTGAGCAATGGTTCGTTGGTGGTGTAGTGGGCGCTGATGCCTCCGACGTATTCGTCCATGATCTTCTCGAGTCGCTGAAGACCGTGGAGCGGCAGGATGTAGCTCGGTGAAACGGTGCCCGCGACGATCTCGTTGCGCCCGATCCGGTAGTTCTCCAAGGGTTGGAAGATCTTCTTCTTGAGATCTTCGTACTGCCGCTCACTGACTTGGGGCTGCTCGTTGCGCAGATCGTTCACGTAGTTGACGGCCGCCTTGCCCGCGATCCGGCCTTCGGTGAAGGAGCCGGAAGAGAATTTGTGGGCGGTCCCGCCGATGGTGTCGCCGCCGCCGAACAGCCCCTCCACGGTCATCATCCGGTTGTATCCCCACTGATACTCATCCGGCGCGTAGTCCGCAGGTCCGCTGGCCCAGGCGCCCGAGCATGTGGCGTGCGAGCCCATGACGTAGGGCTCGGAGGTCGTCAGCTCGGGATTGATGTGCTTGGGGTCGATGTTCTGCGACGCCCAGACTACCGCCTGCCCGATGGTCATGCCGAGGAAATTCTCCCACCCGACGGTTTCCTTGTGCGGGTCCTGGAAGGCTTCCTTCGTCACCATGCGAATCGGCCCCCTGCCCGCCTTCAGCTCCTCGAGAAAGGCATGGTTGCGCAGACAGGTCGGCACCGGGTGACGATCGACGTAATCCCCCACCAGCCCCTTCGTGTGGTCGTACCACTTGGACTCGTACTCCTCTCCGTAGGCATTCTCGGTGTAGGTCTTGAGATGGAGGAAGTAGGCGCCGACGGGGCCATAGCCGTCCTTGAACCGGGTGAGGACGATCCGGTTCTCCATCTGCGTCATCTTGGCGCCGGCGAGGATCGGCAGCGCGTAGGCCGAGGCGCTGCTCCACGGGGCGTACCACGTTCTGCCCATGCCCTCGCCCACCGCGCGGGGCTTGTAGATGTGCGACGCGCCGCCGGCGCAGACGATGACCGCCTTGGCCCGGAAGACGTGGAAATCGCCGCTGCGGACGTTGAAGCCGACCGCCCCCGCAACCCGGTTGGGCTTGGCCTCGTCCATCAGCAGGTGGGTGACGATGATCCGGTTGTAGATCTGGGTGGCGGCCTTGCGGGCGGCCTCGGCGACGATCGGCTTGTAGCTTTCGCCGTGGATCATGATCTGCCACTTGCCTTCGCGCAGATAGCGCCCGGTTTCCGGGTCCCGCATCATGGGGAGGCCCCACTCCTCGAACTTGTGCACCGTGGCGTCCACGTGCCGCGCGATGTCGTAGCCCAGATCCTCCCGCACGAGCCCCATGAGGTCGTTCCGCGCGTAGCGGACGTGGTCTTCGGGCTGGTTCTCGTTCCACTGCATGCCCATGTAGCAGTTGATCGCGTACAGGCCCTGCGCGACCGCGCCGCTGCGGTCGATGTTCGCCTTTTCGACGCAGATGACCTTGAGATCGCGTCCCCAGTATCTGGATTCGTAGGTGGCGCCGCAGCCGGCCATACCTCCACCGACCACGAGAACGTCCGAATCCACGAAGACCGTTTTCCGCCGGCTGAACAGTCCCACTAGACCACGCCCTGCTTGAGTTGGTCCGGCGTCAACGCAGGCAGGCTGGCGATGTTGAGCGCATCCGGCTCGTGTGCGAGCTCCTGCGAGCTCATGGCTTCGGCGCTCGGGGGGGCCAGATCGACCGGTGACGGGATCGACCCCCACGGCGTGGTCCGGATCGGGGAGACGAAGTTCTTGACCCGCCCGTCCCGGAACTCGATCCGCCAGGAAATCGTGGCTTTCGCTTCCTCGCGGAGCACCCGGACGCTGTGTCCCAGGGGAGCGAAGTCCGCATAACCGCGCACGTCTATGGCGTTTTGCGGACAGGCCTTGACGCAGGAGTAGCACTCCCAGCACATGTTGGGCTCGATGTTGTAGGCGCGACGATGGGTCTTGTCGATGTGCATGATGTCGGACGGACAGATATCCACGCAGTGTCCGCAACCGTCGCACTGGGTCATGTAGACGAATGTTGGCATCGTTGTTCCGCCAATGAATTGAGTCGATGGGGTGATCAGCAATTCTAGCGCGACCGGCGCGCGCTGCCGAAGACTTCCGGCTTGTCGGCCGGCGGCGGCAGCTTGCTCCTCGATCCGTCCGCGTCCGCCACCCGCTTCTGGAAGGCCGCCGCGGGCTTGAAGAACATGTGCGCGAACTTGGACCAGAGGACGGATCCGAACAGCACGGTGGTGGCGGCGACGTACAGGACGAAGAACACGTTGGTCCACCACGAGGCCCCCGTGCCCTGCAGGAACGACCAGATCAGCCCCAGGGTCACGCTGGCGAGAAGCGAGAGGATGAACAGGTCCGCGTGCATGACGCGGAACGGCGAATTGCCCTCGGCCGCGACGTCGGCCCGGATGAAGAACCAGAACCAGTACCCGCCGACGCAGACCATCAGGGCCCCGATGTGCCACAGGGACGGCAGGATGGCTGGCGCCGGAGTGGCAGGGGTCGGGTAGCCGAACACCATGACCGCGGTGGTGATGACATAGGCGAGAAAACCGTACATCGTCAGGAGATGGGCGATTCTTCGCCGCACGGTGCAGAACTCGGCAGACGTCAGCACTTCCACGCAGAGGGTCCGGACCGCCAGGGACGCCAGCTCCCCGCCGCCGATCTGTCTCGATCCCCTGTTCTTCGCCTGGCGCCAGTTGTCGAAGAAATACCTGGCGCTCCTCTTGTGGATGATGTCGAACAGGGTGCCGGCCGCCACCAGGACCACCATCACGATGATGTAGGTCTTCATGGTGGCCGGCGATATGGACGCCGAAAGCTCGGCGAAGGGATTGCTTGTGAACATGGAGGGGATTTCTCCGGAGCGCGGTGATTCGTTGCGCCGGGATTCTGAGGGAGCCCCGACTGTCGTTCAACTCGGCAAGGCGACCTCCCAGGATTCACCTATGCCGGGATAAAGGCCGTTGCGGGCGTCCGGTTGCGCCATCCGCTGAAATCGCTGCTCCGGCCACGCCCTAGAACGTTCCCGTTCCCCCGCCACCTCCGCCCCCGACTACAATGCGCCGGGCTGCCCTGAGCACCAACGCCATGCCCGTCGACATCATCCAGTCCTTTTTCCTCATCTTCACGGGGGCCGCGGCGTTGGCGGCGGTGGCGTTGTTCACGCGGCAGCCGCTGATCGTCGCCTACATCCTGATCGGCTGCGCGTTTGGGCCCCACGGGCTCAAGCTGGTACACGACGCCGCCTTGCTCGCGGAGATTGGCGAGATCGGCATCATCTTCCTGCTGTTCCTGGTGGGCCTCGATCTGCCGCCGAGCAAGCTCAAACACATGCTCGGCAAGGCGGTGGTCACGGCGTTGGCCAGCTCGGTGGTGTTCTTCGCCATCGGCTTCGGCGTCATGGCCGCATTCGGGTTCCCCGTGATCGAAGCATGCGTGGTGGGCGTCGCCTGCATGTTTTCGAGCACTATTCTCGGCATCAAGCTGTTGCCCACCACCGTGTTGCACCACCGGCACACCGGCGAGATCGTCATCAGCCTGCTGCTGCTGCAAGACCTCGTGGCGGTGGTCGCGCTGTTGCTGCTCGGCGGTTTCGAGGGCGGGGCGCTAGGCACCACGCTCACCGTGGTGGTGGCTCTGCCTTTGGTGGTGGGTGTCGCCTTCGCCGGCGTGCGCTACTTCATCGAGCCGCTCCTCAAGCGTTTCGACGTGTTTCAAGAGTTCACGTTCCTGCTGGCCATCGGCTGGTGCCTCGGCATCGGCAGCGTGTCGCACTGGTTGAATCTGTCTTGGGAAATCGGCGCTTTCGTGGCCGGCGTGTCGCTGGCGAACTCGCTGATCGCGCCTTACATCACCGAGAATCTGCGCCCTTTGCGGGATTTCTTTCTCGTGCTTTTTTTCTTCGCGGTCGGCGCGGCCATCGATCCGGTGGTGCTGCTGGATGTGTGGATGCCGGCGCTGCTGTTGGCCGTGGTGGTGATCGCGGGCAAACCGCTGGTGTTTCGCGGGCTGTTGCGCTGGCGGGCGGAGCCGAGCGGCGTTGCCACGGAAATCGGCTATCGCCTGGGTCAGTGCAGCGAGTTCTCGCTGCTGCTCACCTACGTCGCCACGGCCATCATTTCCGCTGACGCCGCGCACATCGTGCAAGGCGCGACCGTGCTGACGCTGTTGGTGTCGAGCTATCTCGTGATCTTTCGCTACCCGAGCCCCATCGCCGTGTCCAAGGCGCTGCGGCGGGACTAGCCGAACGTCGCGGGCACGGCCAGATCCGAAGCGCCGTCGCGTTCGGCTACACTTACGTCCGGCATCGCGGGGGAGCGCGCTGCCGAGATCGCCGAACCAACCAAACGGAAAACCAATGTCCGAACATCCAGCCAAACTGCTTGCCGAGCTTGCCACAATCGATACGCCCACCGTCTGCAACGCCTTGGAGGCGGTGGCGCCGAACCGGCGCGGCTACGGTTACACCGTGTCGCCGCTGGTTTGCACGCGCCCGGAATTGGGCGCGATGGTGGGTTACGCCCGCACCGTCACCATCTGCGCCCAACACCCGCCCACGCCGGGATCGAACCCGGGCGACTACTACGACTACGTCGATAACGGCGGCCCGAAACCGGCCATTTCCGTGATTCAAGATCTGGACGGCGCCGCCCGCGGCTACGGCTCCTTCTGGGGCGAGGTGAACAGCAACATCCACAAGGGCCTCGGCTGCTTGGGGGTTGTCACGGACGGCAGCGTGCGCGACTTGCCGGACATCGCCGACGGCTTTCAGATGCTGGCGGACCGCATCGGGCCGTCCCACGCGTTCGTGCGTGTGGTCGCCTTTGGCGGGTTGGTGAACGTCTGCGGCATGGAAGTGCGAAGCGGCGATCTCGTTCACGCCGATCAGCATGGCGCGGTGGTGATTCCACACGACGTGGCGGACAAGGTGATGGACGCCGCTGCCGCAATCGCCCGTCGCGAAGGCGTGATCATCAACGCGGCCAAGCAACCCGGGTTCAACGCCCAAAAACTCAAGGAAGCGCAGGGCCGCGCCCGCGAGATCCACTAGCGCTTCCTTCGGCCCGAGAGGCGGCGGAGCATGGCCAACAACCTGCCACCTTTCTCCTTGGCGGACATGTCCGGCAGGGATTTCGCTTTTCCGGCAAGCGGCGCCGGGCAAACGGTGGTTTGCTTCGTGAAGGAGGATTGCCCCACCTGCAATCTGGTGATGCCGCTGTTGCAGGTCCTGCACCAGAACGGGGCGATCCGAGTGCTGGCCCCGGGCCAGACCGCTGAAGGCAACCGCATCCTGGTCGAGCGCCACGGTCTCACGCTGCCGGTGCTGGACGATTCCACGCTCAAGGTGTCCTTCGCCTACGATGTGGAGACTGTGCCGCTGTTGCTGCTGGCGGACGCCGAGGGCCGCGAGATCGAGCGGCTCGTGGGGTTCGACCGCGACGAGTGGCGGGCTTTCTTCGACCGGCGCGCGCCAGAGGTTGAAGCGCGTTGGGACGCGCTGCCGAAGTGGCGGCCCGGCTGCGGTTCGCTCACCCAGGACCCGATCATCGCCGAGCGGCTGCGGGCGGAATCCGAGAACAGCCCGTTGCGCGCCCGCCGGATCGAGATCGCTCCCGCGGACGACATGCACGAGTTCCTGTTCGATCAAGGCTTCACGGACGGCCTGCCCGTGGTGCCGCCTACCCCGGAGCGGGTGCTGCGGATGCTCGGCGGCACCCGTCGCGATAGCCAGGAAGTGGTGGTGAAGATGCCGCCGAACTACGCCCCGGCGACGGTGGAGAAGATCGCCATCAACGCCGTCCTCGCCGGCTGCCAACCGGCTCATCTGCCGGTGGTGCTCGCGGCGATTGAAGCCGTCTGCAACGAGCAGTTCAACATCCACGGCGTGAACGCCACCACGATGGGGGCCTCGCCGGTGCTGGTGGTGAACGGCCCGATACGCGAGCGCGTGGGCCTGAACATGAGGCTGGGCGCACTCGGCCAGGGCAGTCGCGCCAACGCCGCCATCGGTCGCGCCCTGCGGCTGGCCGTGCGCAACATCGGCGGCGCGCGTCCTGGCGGCACCGAGCGCTCCACGTTCGGCAATCCCATGAAATACACGATGTGTTTCCCGGAATGGGAGGAGCGCAGTCCGTGGCCGCCCCTGCACGTGGAACGTGGCTTCAAGCCCGAGGACTCGGTGGTGACCGCTTTCGCCATGACCAGCGGCCCGGTGCTGTGCGTTGATCAATCGTCGCGCACGGGGCGGCAAGTCGCCGGCAGCATCGGGCTTTCGCTGGAGGCCGCGCACCACGTTCGCTCCCACAACAGTTCGGATGCGCTGGTCGTTGTTTCTCCGGAGCATGTGGACACGCTGTGGCGCGACCGTTTCAGCAAGGACGATCTGCGCGAACATGTGCAACGGGTCACGGCCCGGCCCTTGTCGGAGCTGGTCTCAGACGATGACGTGGGCGGTGGATTCCCGCCGGAGCGGTTCGCGGCAATGCCACCCGATCGCCGCTCCCGGCGCGTGCCCAAGTTCGCAGCGAAGGAAAACCTGCACATCGTGGTGGCGGGAGCGGAAGCCGGCAAGTTCACGTCCATTTTTCACGGCTGGGCCGGTGGCGCGATGGGCTCGGTGCCGGTGTCGCGGAAGATCGGCGACTGACGAATTTCCGCAAACGCGGCATTCCGACGGTTCGTGCGAGGCGGGCCGATGTGCGGTATGTTTGCGGTTGGAGCGCGAGCGTTGAGCGCCCGCGCGATCAAGACTTCCACAAGAGATCCAAACTCATGGCCACCATTCTCGACCCAACCGACGAACGAGTGCCGGTTGCCCGCTCGATCACGGAGCGGCCCGGCGCCATTGCCGGCAATGTCGCCCTGCTCGACATCGCCAAACCGCGCGGCAACGTGCTGCTGGACAGGCTGGAGCAGCGCTTGACCGAGCAGTTGCCCGGCATCACCGTTCGGCGCTACGCCAAGCCCACGTTCACCAAGCCGGCGCCGGACGCGCTGCGTCAAGAAATCCGGGCCGACAACGACTTCGTGATCGAGGCGCTGGCGGACTGAGGCTCCTGTACCACGTGCAGTTTGCATGACACGGTATGGTTCGAGATTCAGGGCGTTCCCTCGGTGAGCATCGCTTCCAGCGCTTTCCGGGATGCCGCGGCCACGCAAGCCCGTTCGCTCGGAATGGTTGACGCCAAGTGCGTCTTTGTGCCGCACCCGATTCAGGATTCCACGGACGCCGAGATGCGCGCCAAGGCGGACGCTTGCGTCGAGGAGGTGGTGACGGCGCTGACGAAGGTGGCCGGCGCCGCGGCTTGACGGCGGCCTTGGCCGTCGCGAAGCCGGATTCGGAGCTTGCCATCCCGCCATGCGTTTCGGCTTGCTGATTCAAGGCGGGGCGCTCGCCACCGGCGCCGCGCCGACGGCGCTTGGGTTCGCGCAGGCCGCGGTGGAGGCGGGACACGAAGTGCGCCGCGTCTTCTTCTACAAGGACGCCGTGGCCATCGGCAACCGCTTCGCCGCGGACGAGCGGGGCGTCCGCGCCGGGTGGGCGGAATTCGGCAAGCGCCACGATGTGGAACTGGTGCTTTGCGTGGGTTCGGCCCAGCGCCGCGGCGTGGTTGAAGAAACGGTCGCGGAAGGATTCCAGCTGGCGGGCCTTGGCCTGTTGGTTGAAGCCATGATCGAAGCCGACCGGCTGATCTCCTTTTGAGGGGGCTGACCGGGCGGCTGGCGGCGAAGGCCGCACGACGGCGATGAGGAGCGTCCTCTACATCGTTCGGCGCCCGCCCGGGCCGCTTGCCGACGAGGCCACGGACCTGATGTTCGTTTCCGGCGTCTTCGAGCAGCCCACCAGCGTGCTGTTCACCGGCGATGGCGTGCGCCAGCTGGTGGGTTTGGCGGATCGGCAGTCGTCGGTGAAGGCCCTGCCCACCTACGACGTGGAGGCGCTTCATGTCGCGGCGGACGCGTTGGCGCAAAGGGGGTTGACGAAAGCGGACCTCGGCCTGCCGGTTCGATTGGCGGAGGAGGGCGCGGTGCGCGAGCTCCTCGGCAGCCACGACGTCATCATCACGGATTAGCCGGTGGCGACGCTCCACGTTTTGGCGAATCCCGCCGAGGCCGGCTCTTGCGTGGCGGCGTTGGCACCCGGCGATTGCGTGTTGCTGGTTGGCGACGGCACGTTCGCCTTGCGCTCGCTGGTTGGCGGGGAGTTGCCAGGCACCGTGCGGCTCGGTGCGCTGGCGCAAGACGCCGAACAACGGGCCGTGACGCTGGAAGGCACGCGCGCTTTGTCGTACGCGGATTTCGTGGCGTGGGCCGTCGCGTGCGACCGTAGCGTCACGTGGACCTGAAACGCGACGCCGAAGGCCACCTTGCCGACCCGGCCGCGTGGTCGGAGGAGGTTGCGCGGGGATTGGCGCGGGAATCCGGAATCGAACTCGGCGCCGACCACTGGCGTGTGATAAACGCCGTGCGTCGCTTCCACGCAGAAACCGGCGTCTCCCCTTCAATGCGTCCCCTCGTCAAATTGCTGCGCGCCGACGAGCGGGATCTAGCGTCGAGCATCGCCCTGTTGCGGCTCTTCCCCGCCAATCCGGCGCGGTTGGTGGCCAGGCTCGCCGGGCTGCCAAAACCCGACAACTGTTTGTGACCATGCGCCGATGCGCCGGCGGCAACCCCAAATGACGACCAACCCCTTCAACCCTTCCGCGGCCAACCCGCGCCATATCGCCGGGCGCGGGGCCGAGAAGGTGGCCTTGGCCGACATGCTGGACGCCGGCAACCAAAGCCCGGTTGCCGTCATCTTCGGCCCGCGCGGCAATGGCAAGACGGCATTGGCGCGCTGGCTGGAGCGGGCCGCCGCCGCGAACGGTGTTGAAACGCGCTACCGCTACGCGCGGGCGTGCGGGACAATGGAAAATGCCAGCGCGTTGCTGCTGGATCAGGAGTGCGCAACCCACCGCGAACTGGAGGCCGCTGTTGGCGTTTACCGCGGGCCGCCACGCCTGCTCGTGATCGACGAAGCCCAAGGTCTGCCGCCATCGATAGCCGCGTCCCTTGTGGCGGCGACGGAGCTCTCCCAGGGCGCGTTGTCCGTCGTGCTCGTCGGCACGCCCCACTTGCACCAGATGCTGCATGACATCGACTCCTCGCTGTGGGCGAAGGGCCCGGCACTGCCTTTGCATCCCTTGGATCCCGCCAGCGCCGCGGATGCCTTGCAGACGCCGGCAACGGCCGCCGGGCGGCCCATCGCCGACGATGTCCTCGATAACGTCGTTGAGGATAGCCAAGGCTATCCACCCTTCCTGCAAGCGTGGGGCGCCAATCTCTGGCGCCAAACCGAGGCGGGCGCGCCGATCGAAGCCGACGCCATGGAACGCGCCCGCCCGGCTGTGGACTATTACCGTTTCTCTTTCTATGAGCACCGCAAGGCGGAATTGGTGCCCTACGCCTCGTCGGCTCTCGAAGTCGCCTACCTGTTCGCGGAAACGCCCGTCGCCAACGAAACCGCCATTCTCAACGCCATCCGACGCGGACTGCCCGCCCGGGCCTCCACGGCGGATCTTGCCGATGCGTTCCGCGACTTCCGCGACCTCGGCGTTTTCTGGCGCGAACCGGGAGCTGTGGATTCTTACCGCCCGGCGATTCCAAGCCTGATGACGTCGATCCGCGAAGGCCAGGAGGCGGCGATACAGAGGCGTAAGGCCCGCCGGTCGCGTCAGGCGGCGGCGTCCAAGCGCGTGACGCCGCCCATGTAAGCGCGAAGCGCGTCCGGCACGTGGATGGCGCCGTCGCCGTCCTGGTAGTTCTCCATGATGGCGATCAGCGTTCGGCCCACGGCAAGGCCGGATCCGTTCAGCGTGTGAACGTATTCCGGGCGACCGGATTCCGGCGACCGGCAGCGGGCCATCATGCGTCGCGCTTGGAAATCCAGGAAGTTGCTGCACGAGGAGATTTCCCGGTAGCGCCGCTCCGCCGGCAGCCACACTTCCAAGTCGATGGTCTTGGCCGCCGCGAACCCTAGATCCCCGGCGCAGAGCGCCACGGCGCGGTAGGGCAGGTCGAGCTTCCGCAGAATCGTCTCGGCGTGCCCCGTGAGCTCCTCCAGCGCCGGCCAGGAATCGCCCGCCGCGACAACCTGCACGAGCTCGACCTTCTCGAACTGGTGCTGGCGGAACATGCCGCGGGTGTCCTTGCCGTAGTTGCCGGCTTCGCTGCGGAAACACGGCGTGTGCGCGACGAAGCGCAAGGGCAACTCGCTGGCGGCGAGAATGCGCTCGCGCACCAGATTGGTGACCGGCACCTCGGCGGTGGGAATGAGAAATTGATCGCGCTCGCCGCGCACCGCGAAGAGATCGTCCTCGAACTTCGGCAACTGGCCGGTGCCGAGCAGCGCGGCGCGGTCCACGATGTAGGGCACATAGACCTCCTCGTAGCCGTGATCTTGCACATGCGTATCCACCATGAACTGCACCAGCGCCCGGTGCAGTCTCGCCAAGGGCCCGCGCAACACGCTGAAGCGGGCGCCGGACAACTTGGCCGCGGCTTCCAAATCCAAGAGGCTTGGCGCGAGATCCACGTGGTCTTTCGGCGTGAAGTTGAAATCCGCCGGCTCGCGCCAACGCCGCAGTTCCAGGTTGTCGCTCTCGTCGCGCCCGGGCGGCACGCTCGCGTCCGGCACATTCGGCAGCGAGCGGGAAAACTCGTCCAGCTCGGCGCGCACGCTGTCGAAATCACGCGCCGCGGCGCTCAGCCTGTCGCCCAAGCCGCCCACCGCGGCCACCAGCGGCGCGATGTCTTCGCCGGCCGCCTTGGCGGCGCCGATGCGCCGGGAGGTGGTGCGCCGCTCGTTGCGCAAGCGTTCGGTCTCGGCCTGCAAATCCCGCCGGCGGGTATCCAGCGCCTCGAACCGCGCCACGTCCAGCGTGAAGCCGCGCAACGCCAACCGCGACGCGACGCCTTGGATGTCGCGCCGCAGTCGTGCCGGTTCGATCATCGCAGCACCGCCCCCAAGCGAAAGCCGACGAACGCCGCGGCGATGGACAGGCCGACGCTGCCGAGGACGTAAGCCGCCGTGGCCATCAACCGGCCACTGCGCCAAAGCTCCAGCGTGTCCACCGAGAACGCGGAAAACGTGGTGAACGCGCCCAGCACGCCGACCACGAGGAAAGCGCGCCAAGTGCCCTCGAACCACGCCACGCCGGCCCATGCGCCGAGCACCGCGCCGATGATGAGACAACCGATGGCGTTCACCGAGAACGTGCCCCAGGGCCAAGGCGCCGGCGCGGCAAGCAACTGCGCTCCGTGGCGAAGCACGGCGCCGCAGGCGCCGCCGAGCGCGATGAGCAAGAACGCCTTCACGCTATTGGCCCAAGGCACGCGGCAAGTTGCCGAAGTTCGCCGTGTTCCCGTTTCCCGGCCTGGCGGCCATGCAACGTGTTCAATAGCGAACTCGGTGGATTACGCCGGTAAACGATGTCTGTGCGCACCATCTTGGCAACTTGGCGGCCTTCGCGGACGTCCTGTTTCCAAAGCGCTTCACGGGCCGCAGCCGCAACCAACTCCCCAAGCGGCGATGGCGAAGGGCGGCCGCCGGATGTTGTGCTTGGGCCATGCGCGGCATGGTACACCGGCGGCGCGTTGGCGATGGCCGCGGGCCGCGTTTGGCGGCTTCAACGCGATTCGTCGCGGGCCGCGCGATCGCGCTCGCGCAACGCCGCCAGCCGTTCGCCGATGCGCGCTTCCAACCCGCGATCGGTGGGGTGGTAGAACCCTTGATCGGGCATTTCGTCGGGAAAGTAGCGCTCGCCGGCCGCGTAGGCGCCATCTTCCGCGTGCGCGTAACGATAGCCCTTGCCGTGGCCGAGGGCGCCCATCAGCGCGGTGGGCGCGTTGCGCAGCCGCGCCGGCACGGGCCACGACGGTTGTTCGCGCACATAGGCCATCGCGGCGTTGAACGCCACCTCCGTGGCGTTGCTCTTCGGGGTGGTGGCGAGGTAGAGCACCGCCTGCGCGAGGGCGAGGTCGCCTTCCGGCGAACCGAGGCGGTGGTAGGCGTCCCAAGCGTCCACGGCCAACTGCAAAGCGCGCGGGTCCGCGTTGCCTATGTCCTCGCTGGCCATCCGCACCAGCCGGCGGGCGATGTAGAGCGGATCGCAACCGCCGTCCAGCATTCGCGCCAGCCAGTACAGCGCGGCGTCCGGCGCCGAGCCGCGCACGGCCTTGTGCAGCGCCGAGATCTGGTCGTAGAACGCATCGCCGCCTTTGTCGAAACGCCGGTAGGCTTGGCCGCCGGCTTGCATGGCGTGGGCGGCCTGCACGGGCCCCGCCGCCAATTGCGCGGCGATTTCCAAGGTGTTGAGGGCGCGGCGGGCGTCGCCATCGGCCAAGCTCGTCAATTCGCGCACCGCGTCGTCGGCCACCTCCACTTGCAGGTGCCGCTCGGCGGCCCGGCGAAGCACCGATTCGATCTGTTCGTCCGCGAGCGGCTTGAGCACATAGACGCGGGCTCGGGAGAGCAGCGCCGCGTTCACCTCGAAGGAGGGGTTCTCGGTGGTGGCGCCGATGAACGTGATCGTGCCGTTCTCGACATGCGGCAAGAAGGCGTCCTGTTGCGCCTTGTTGAAACGGTGTACCTCGTCGATGAACAGCACGGTCACCCGGCGGCGATGCGCCTCGGCCTCGGCAATGGCGGCGCGCACATCCTTCACGCCGGCAAGCACCGCCGAGAGACTGCGCCACTTCGTACCGGCGGCCTCGCACAGCAGGCGCGCCAGAGTGGTCTTGCCGGTGCCGGGCGGCCCCCAGAAGATCATGGAGTGCAACGCGCCGCGTTCGGCGAGCGTCCGCAGCGGACGTCCCGCGCCCAGCAAATGCTCTTGGCCAACGAAATCCGCCAACGTCGCGGGGCGCGCGCGGTCCGCCAGCGGGCGCGACTCGGTGGTCGGTTCGCCGTCGTCGAGCGTCAACCCGGGCTGCGACGGCACCGCGGTCAATCCGCGACGATCACCTGCCGCAATTCGCGCCAGGTCAGCTTCTTGCCGTAGATCAAGAGGGAACCTCGGAAGATGCGCCCGCACAACCAAACCATGCCAACGGTTGTGGCCACGGTTAGCGCCACGCTGAGCGCCACCTGCCAAACCGGCATGTCCGCCAGCAACATGCGCGCCGGCAGAATAGCCGGCGCGGTGAACGGAAAGAAGGAGCCGAACGCGACCAGCGGCCCGTTCGGCGCGAACACCATGGTTTGGGCCACAATGATGGCGAGTAGCATGGGCAACATCGCCACTGTCACGCTCATCTGCGCCTCCCACGGGTTTTCGTGCATCGCGCCCAAAGCCGCGAACAGGCTGGCGTTGATGAGATAGCCGAGCGGCAGCATCAGCACCACGAGCAGCGCCACATCCCAACGCACCGCGGGCAAATCGAAGGGCAGCTGATCCGCGGCTTGTTCGCCCGCACCCGTTCCGACAGCGCCCTCAAAGCCCGAGAAGCCGACAGCCACGCCGAGCGCGACGCCGCCCACGAGCAGCAGCAGAAGCCAAGCGCCAACTTGGGTGGCGGCCATGGCGGAAACGGCGAGGATCTTGCCGAGCAGCAATTCGAACGCGCCCACCGAGGCCACGATGATCTCCGCCATGCGGCTGCTCTTCTCTTCCATCACCGCCTGCATCACCGAGCCGCCGTAGATCGTGGCGAACAAGAAGATCGCCATGGCGATGGCCGTGCCGATCGCGCCGGAGGTCTCGATCGAACCGGACCGATCCCCTTCCTCGGACACCTCGATCACGTCGAAAGCCAAGCGCTCGCGGAGGGTGGCAAGGGCTTCGGGCGGCAACTCGTGCCGCGCCAGACGCATTTCGCGCACCGCGCCAAGAATCAAACTCCGCCAGGCCCGTTCCGTCAGCACGGACTGTTTCGTTTTCACATAGACGGCAATCGGTGCCGCAGGGCTCTCCTCCACCAAACCGCGCGGCAGCACCACCAGCGCTTGTTGCCGCCCCTCCAACACCGCTTGCTTGGCTCTCTCCACAGGGCCGAAGACCTCGACCAGGCGGTATTCCTCACCGTCCGCCGCGGCCGCTTCTCGCAGCGCGGACATGGCCTGCCCGGTCTCGTCCAGCACGGCGATGCCGTCCTGGCGGATTCGCTCGGATTCAGACTCCACCGAGTGCGAGATCAAGCCGCCGACCAGGCCGATGATGCCGACGACTGCGAGTGGCACAAGCAATGTGGTGAGCACAAAGGTTTTCGTCTTCACGCGGCGGACGTACTCGTTGACGAAAACCACACCAAGCATCACGCACCGTCCTCGGTGGCTTGGCGCGCGTCCTTGGCCGCGCCCACGGTTTGCAGGAATATCTCCCGCAGCGACGGGTAGCTCGCGTTGAATTGATGCAGCGAATCCACGTTCGCTTGGGCCGCCTCCAGTAGCGCGTCCGGCTGGTAATCGTCCAGCAGTTGAAGTTCCGCGGTGCCGGTACCGCGTCGGCGCACTTGCACTTGGCCGGCCGCCGCCAGCCGGTCTATGAACACGCCCTCGCCGTCGAACCCCAGTTGCACGGTGTTGCGGCCGAACTGCCGTTTCACTTGCGCCAGATCTCCGGCGATCAGAATGCGTCCGGCGGCGATCAGGCAGATGTCGTCGCACAATTGCTCCACCTGCTCCATGCGGTGCGAGGCGAACACGATGATCGCGCCGGCTTCTTTGCGCTCGGCGATGACCCGCTCCATCAGCACCGAGTTGATCGGATCCAAGCCGCTGAACGGTTCGTCGAGAATCACGAGGCGCGGCGCGTGGATCAACGCCAGCGCGAATTGCACCTTCTGCTGCATCCCGCGCGAAAGTTCCGTCGGCCGCTTGTCGCGCCAATCCTGGGCTTCCACCGCGGCAAGCCACTCGCCCGCCGCCTTCTTCGCGTCCTGTTTGGCAAGGCCCTTGAGACGCGCGACGTAGGTGAGCTGATCAACCACCTTCATCTGCTTGTAGAGGCCGCGCTCCTCCGGCATGTAGCCGATCGCGTGTTGGGTCGCCCGGCCCACGACGTCTCCGAACAGCCGCACCTCGCCGGCGTCCGGTTTGGTGATGTTGTTGACCATGCGCAGAATGGACGTCTTGCCGGCGCCGTTCGGGCCGAGCAGGCCGAGGATGCGCCCGCTGCGGGCTGTGAACGAGGCGCCGTCCACGGCCAAGGTGCCGTTGTAGCGTTTGGTGACGTTGTCGATCTCCAGCATGGTGGCATCTTACAGACTTCGGTTTGGGTAAGATCGCGCCGTATGGCAATGCCCCCTGACCGCCAATCCGAGCGGCACCGCCTCGTGGTGCTTGGCTCCGGCCCCGCCGGCTACACAGCCGCCCTGTACGCCGCGCGCGCCAACCTCGAACCAGCCCTCATCACCGGCGTGGAAGTGGGCGGCCAGCTCACCACCACCACGGACGTGGACAATTGGCCGGGGGATCACGACGGCCTGCAAGGCCCGGATCTCATGGTGCGCATGCGGCAGCATGTGGAAAAGATGGGCGTGCGGTTGATCCACGACCAAGTCGACAGGGTGGCCCTCAAAGATTCCCCGATGCGCCTATTCGGCGACAGTGGCGAGTACGTTTGCGACGCCTTGATAATCGCCACCGGCGCGTCCGCCAAGTACCTCGGTTTGCCGTCCGAAGACGCGTACAAGGGCCGCGGCGTAAGCGCCTGCGCCACTTGCGACGGCTTCTTCTTCCGCGGCCAGCCCGTGGCGGTTATCGGCGGTGGCAACACGGCCGTGGAGGAGGCGCTGTATCTCTCCAACCTCGCAAGCCGCGTGTATCTCGTGCATCGTCGCGACCAACTGCGCGCGGAGAAGATGCTCCAAGACCGTCTGTTCGAGCGCGCCCGCTCCGGCGTGGTGGAGTTCGTTTGGAATCACACTTTGTCCCAGGTGCTTGGCGACGACAACGGTGTGACCGGCGCTTTGGTGGAGAGCGTCGCGGACGGCGCGCGGCGGCGCTTGGACGTGCAAGGGGTGTTCATCGCCATCGGCCATGTGCCGAACACCGGGTTGTTCGAGGGCCAGCTGGACATGCGCGGCGGCTACATCACGATAAACAGCGGCACGGATGGCAACGCCACCGCAACCAGCGTGCCCGGCGTTTTCGCCGCCGGCGATGTGGCCGATCACGTCTATCGCCAGGCCGTGACTTCGGCCGGCTTCGGTTGCATGGCCGCGTTGGACGCCGAGAAGCACCTCGACGCGCTTGGGGCAAGGTAGGAGTTGAGGGCCATGTTGGCGCAACCGGCCGCGTTGCTTGCTCCGACGACCCGCTCCGAGTTCCCGGACCCGAACCGCGCGCCTGCCGACGGCTTGCTCGCCCGCAGCGACGAGATGGGGACCGAGCGGTTGATCGACGCCTATTCGCACGGCATCTTTCCTTGGTTCGACCGCGACGACCGGCAGGTGCTTTGGTGGTCTCCGAATCCGCGCGCGGTGATCAAACCCGCGCGGCTGCGCATCTCCAGGAGCCTCGCCAAACGCCTGCGATCACGTTGCTACGAAGTGACCGCGGATCGCGCCTTCGCCGAGACGGTGGCGGGTTGCGCCGCGCCGCGCCGGAATCAACAGGGCACTTGGATAACGCCGCGCATGGCCAAGGCCTATGCGGGGCTCTACCAGATCGGCCTTGCCCATTCGGTGGAGGTCTGGCGCAACGACGCGCTCGTCGGCGGCATCTACGGCGTCTCCTTGGGCCGCATGTTCTTCGGCGAATCCATGTTCAGCCGCGCCCGGGACGCTTCCAAAGTGGCCCTCGCCCACTTGGCCGCGCAGCTCGCCGCGTGGCGCTTCACGCTCATCGACTGCCAGATGATGACCGACCACCTGCGCAGCTTGGGGGCTGCGCCGATACCGCGGGGGCAGTTTCTGCGGTTGGTGGCGGCCAACCGCCAAGCGCCGACGTTGCAGGGGCCATGGCGGTTGCGCGCGCCGCCGGCGGAATGTTCGCCGAGTCCGCCGAGTCGGTGGGAGCAGCAGCGAGGGGCGAGCAATGGAACTCGCTGACAAGCACGCCATCGTCACCGGCGGCGCAAGCGGAATCGGCGCGGCCACGGCGGCCGAGTTCGTTCGGCTTGGGGCGCGCGTGGTGATCGCGGACGTGAACGGAGACGGCGCGCGGCGAGTGGCGGCCCAGCTTGGCGCCAAGAGCGTGGTTTGCGACGTGGGCCAAGAGGCGGACGTGAACGCGCTGGTCGCCGAGGCGGAACGCGCCTACGGCCCGGTGGATTTGTTCTTCTCCAACGCCGGCGTTGCGGTGGGCGGCGGCCCGCTGGACACCGACCAGCAAGCGTGGGACACGCAATGGCGCGTACACGTGATGGCCCACGTCTTCGCCGTGCGCGCCGTTCTGCCTTCCATGCTGGAACGCGGCAGCGGCTACTTGCTGCACACCGCTTCCATGGCCGGCATCCTCACAAGCCCCGGCAACCTGCCCTACGCCACGACGAAACACGCGGTCGTCGGCCTTGCCGAGTGGCTCGCTATCACCTACCACGACCGCGGCGTGCGCGTCTCCCTGCTGGCGCCGCTCGGCGTGCGCACGCCGATGTTGGGCGATTCGTCTTCCGGCTTCGCCAGCAACGCCGCCGGCCCCATCAGGGAACCGGAGGAAGTGGCCCGCATGGTCGCGGACGCCGTGCGCGAAGAACGCTTCCTCATCCTGACCGACCCCATCGCCCAAACCTGGATGGACCGCAAGGCCGGCGACCTAGAGCGCTGGCTGCACGGCATGCGCCGCCTGCAGGCGAAGATCGACGGGTGAACGGGACTGCGTGGTGACCAGGTAACTGCCGGCCCGCGCCTGCCTGCGGTGGAATGCAGGCTAAGTCGAGTTCGAACTTCAGCGACCAGAACACTGCGCCGCACTCGGTCAGGGTGGCCTAGGTCCGGCACAGCAGAGCGTAGCGAGCTGTGCGAGAATCTGGGAATGGAAAGGGTTACAGTCGTTAGCTGCGGGCCCGCCGTCAACGAAAGCGAACGAGAGGCCATCGCCCAACTGAAGACGGGGTTGATATCCGCTCAACCGGACGGTGAGTGGCTGCTGTTAACCAACCTGCCTTTCTCCGCGAGCCATCGCCTGCAATCCGACGAAATCGACATCTTGGCCATCGGGCCGCCGGGTGTCCGCGTGGTCGAAGTGAAGCACTGGGGTGCGGCGTGGGTACGACGCAACCGCGAACTGGTCGAGCACGCAGCTGATCTGGTCACTACCAAGGCTCGCAAGGTTGGCACGACGCTACGTAGGCGGTTCGCAGAAGTCGGCAGGGTTGACGGCGTGTTCTTGTTGACAGAATCCGCAGCCAAGACGAAAGGGCTCGAAAGCCCTGTTCGCGGCGTTCCTTTCCACACACTCAAGACTTGGCAGGATGCGCTTGGCTACGGTGCGCCAAGCGTACTCTCCACACAGCAAGTGCGGACATTAGGCGGAGTTCTGGCACCAGCTAGTCGTCTTGCCACGCAAGGTGACCTCAGGCGGTTCGGCGGCTATACGCACCTTGACCTGCAGACGCCGCCGGATAAGCGGTTCCACCGAGTCTTCAAGGCGACACACTCATCCCGGCGAGATCGGGTGATCCTGCATCTTTACGACTGGTCGGCCAACGACGATACCAAGGCGGAAACGAAAGCACAGCGCGAGTTCGACGCGCTGCATCGGCTACAGCAATACGAATGGGCACCCCGCATCGTAGACTCGTTTCAGCAGGCGCCGGGCTACGCTGGGGAGATTGCGTTCTTCACGGTGGTCGATCCTGCAGCACCAAGCATCGCGGAGCGAGCGAGCGACCGCTCGTGGGATGCGCAGGCGCGGCTAGCTTTTGCCCGTAGCGCGATTCGAGCATTGCAGCAATTGCACGAATCTGGCGATCAAGACTCGCCGATGCTTCACCGCAACGTGACCCCGGCCACGGTGCTCGTCAAGCATGACAACTCGCCGATCCTAACTGGCCTACACCACGCTCGGATTCCGGCCGATGTCACGGTAGCCTCTAATGCTCCGGAGGGTTGGGACCCTACAACCGCTCCCGAGGTACGCGCACAAGGCTTGGTGGCGGCGGACAGCCGCTCGGACGTGTACTCGATGTGTGCGTCTTTGATGAGCTTGTTCGAACAGGCGGATCATAAAGTTGTAACCGCCTTGACGCAGGGAATGGCCGACGACCCTCGGGCCAGGAGCAGCTTGTCCGACTTGAGCGTAATGCTAGCTCGACTGCTCGGCGAGAAGATACCAACTCCGCCCGCGCCGCCGGTCCGCTTTTGGACGGAGGAGCAGATGGTGTCGTTCGACGGACACCACTATCGCATCGTCTCGCGCCTCGGCTCGGGAGGCATAGGCACGACATTCAAGGTCGTGGAAACCGATCCCGCGACACACGAAGACCTCGGGGCGTACGTCGCCAAGGCTGTACGCAACGAAGAGACTGCCGAGAGCGTGACACGCGCCTATCGTCTAGCGCTGCCGCACCTCCGCCACCCTGCGCTGTCAGCCATCTATGGAGTTGCATCCGACTGGCAGGACAACGGATTCTCCGCGCTCATGACTTGGATCGAGGGCGAGCCGCTCGGCGAGTACATCGGGCTGTTGCCGATTCTCGCGGAGGATTTCGACGAGGCATCGGACGAAGCACTGGCTATTCGTTGGCTGCGGACGGCGTGCAGTGCCTTGGATGTGCTACACCGCAACGGCCTCGTGCATGGCGATGTCAGCCCTCGTAATGTGATCGTGTGCGGCACCGACATTGTACTGACAGATTACGATTGCGTGGCCAAGGTGGGAGAAAGGGGAGTGGTACCGGGTACGGTCATGTATTGTTCACCCTCCTTCGTCGAAGGTGCGCTGGCCATGCCATCAGACGACATCTATGCGTTGGCGGCCAGCTTCTTCCACGTTTGGTTCGAGAAACCACCGTTTCAACACGGCGACATGCAGGCGAAAGATCGTGGTTTGAATTGGTCGGGCATTGAGCGGGACACCTACCCGGTGATAGCATCTTTCCTCGACCGGGCAACGGATCCCAAGCGTGGAGAGCGCTACGCTACTGTAGCGGAAGCATTGATCGATCTCACCGGAGGTCAAGCGGAACACACACAACGTGGCGAAGATGACTTGACAGCCGCCGAGTCCGCGGACCGAGCCGCCGCAATGGTCAATCGCACCGCTGCCGGCAAGGGTGAAAATGTTGATGGTGTTAAGGCCCACGACGCGATGGAAGTACGGCAAGCGAACCGAATACCGTGGCTAAAATCGCTCTTACAATCCTACCCCGGCTCGCTGTGGGGCAACAGCGAGACTCGCGGCTTGGATACAGACTTCGCCGAAGAAACCTATGTCGAAACAAAACTGGAACAAGCGCTGCATCGGGACATCGTGGAACGGCGGACTAGCTTAGTAATCCTCTGCGGCAATGCCGGCGACGGTAAGACGGCACTATTGCAGCATCTTGCCAAACGCCTCGGTTTGGGTAGCCACACGTCCGCCACCCGGATTCTCGAAGGACACATGTCGGATGGTCTGACTGTGCGGATGAATCTTGATGGCTCTGCATCTTGGCAGGGGCGCTCCGCCAACGAGCTGCTCGACGAGTGTCTTGATCCCTTTCGAGAAGGCCCCCCTCAATCCTCGGCTCTTCTCCTCGCGATCAATGACGGACGTCTACTAGAGTGGATCGAGGAGACCGAAGAGCGAACAGGACAGACTCGCTTGACCAAGGCACTCACCGAGCAGCTGGAGGGTCTGGCTTCCTGCGACCAGTCGCACATCCGTTTTATCAACCTGAACAGGCGCTCCCTGGTGGGCGGAGTCGCCAAGGATGGCCAGACCTTCGACAGTAGTTTTCTCGAGCAGCTGGTAGACAGCCTGTATGGTGGCGAGCACGCAAAGGAAACGTGGAATCCCTGCCGGTCCTGCACCGCTCAGGACAACTGTGAGGTCTATCGGGCGGCATGCATCTTTGGCCCAGCCGCTATCGCGGAAAGATCCCCCGACGTTCGCTCCCGTGCCCGAGAACGCCTATTCGAAGCACTCCAGGCCGTTCATCTGCGTGGGGAGACGCACATCACGGTGCGTGAGCTCCGAGCGACGCTCGTCTACATCTTGTTCGGCGTTCGATTCTGCGATGAGTATCATGAAGGTAAGACGTCTGAGACCTATGCGGATCGCGCCTTCTCGGCGAAATCATTTGCGCGTCAGGGCGAAGTGCTCGCAGACCTAGTACGTTATGACCCCGGCCTCGAGACACATCCGCAAGTTGATCGCTACCTTCTGCAGGCAACCACCGAGGACGACAATGACGCTCCACGCTACCCTGCGGTGCCGTTGGAATCCGCTCGACGGCGTGCATACTTCGAGTGGACGGCGGAAAGTCTCTACCGCGTAACGGAGGACGAGGAAGCCCTTGGGTTGGCGCAGGGCCGTGATCTGCGCCGTTTCCGTCATCTCGCCATCCAAAGAGACGCTAGCCACAGGGAGGACGTAGTCAGGCGCCTGTGTGGCGGCATCTCTCGCCTCGAATCGTTGCCGCCGCAAGCTCTGGATCGCCGAGGAGTGGTACCTTTGCGCATCACGCCTCGAACCCCGACCGAGACCGCGTTCTGGGTTGAGAAGCCCTTGGCGAATTTCCGTTTGGACGTGGACGTATCGACCACAGAGCAAGGGATGGATCGACTGCATCGTGAAGCGTTCTTAGTCTACCGCTACGACGACGGGCGGGATGAAAGACTTCGCCTCGGTGCGGATCTGTTCCATCTGCTTCTGGAGCTCTGCGACGGATTTCAGCTAGGTGACGTTTCCACTGACGACACGTTCGCGCAGCTCTCCATCTTTGTGCAGCGTCTAGTACGGGAGGATCATCGCCGGGCGCGGGCTTGGAATCCTATGAAGGAGGATGCCGTCTTCGATCTCTCTGCAGTGGCGGCGGACGAGGACGGGGGTTCGCAGCGACTGGTGATACAAGAACTAGTAGGTGGGCAAGCCGATGCCTAATCCGGCGCGCGCCGTCATCAGCGACGTCTTGCCACCGAAGATGGCGAAGGAGCTGTGGAGAGGAGGCTACACGAAAGTATTGCCGATGACTGTCCAGGCCTTCGATCTCTCGGCAGCGCTACCCGCGATCTTTTACATGTTCCGATTCGGACAACGCCGCGGTCGCGGTCGTTTTTTGGATACGTTTTCCGCTGCTCCGCCCGAAAGTAGGCTTCAAGAACGCAGGCGTTTGACTACCATAGACCGGGTCGCCGACGTGCTCGGAGAGAGGGATGACTTGGTTGGTTTCGACGACGACGTCAAGAAAGCAATTCTCGGCGACCTTCTCCTCTGTTTTGGACTTGAGAACGTCAGGCGTGAACTCGGCAGAGACAAACAGATCCAGAGGGTGGCACCAACACACTACATGACGAGCTGGATCGATCTTCCGGACCGGGTCGCTGATCTGCGCGGCATTCCTGAGATGATCGTGGCGACCTTGTCTAACCAGAGGAAGGGCGACTACGTTAAAGCGACGCCTACGGGGCGATTTCCTATTGCTGGGAACTACGAAGAAAATCCATTGCTGAGCGCGTTCAGCCGAGGTGTGCGCCGCGAGGGCCCCTCAGCGGAGCGAGCGGGGGACCGGTTCGAAGAATCCGACCAAGACGTTGGACTAGATCAACTGTTGATGATTCGGGTCGCCCAGCAGATGCGTTCCGCGCCCGACAGCGTTAAAGGCAAAGACAGCGCAACGATCTCCAACCAGCGCCCTATTGCCATGCGTGCATCTCGCCACTTTTCGGAGGATATGCGGAGATTCGTACGGTCGTACGCCAGCGAAGTTCCGCGACTGGCTTTGGTTGACATGTTGGAGGTGTGCATCGCTACTGGTATGGTGGCGATTCTCACGAGCGTTGTAGAGATCCTGTTTCATTGGTTAGAGAAGGGCGACATTCCACGACCAGATGACCAAGGTCCTGCCGAGATATTCGTTGACTGCTCGACCGGCGTCGATAGGAACCTGCGTACCTTAGCAGAGCAATCTTTCGACGACGTCTTGAGGCGTGTGGAGCGCGTCCCAACTGTGCTCACGACGCTCCGCGTGTTGGACTACGCAGCACGAGATAATAGAAGAGTCAAGAGCGTCAACATCCAACAGGGTCCATATGCCACGGATTGGCTCAACTTGCTGGGTGACCTCCTCCACCAACGTCATGCCGAGTCGGCGTTCATCCATCGCAAATTGGACGAAGATTGCGAAAAGCTTGCCGATGCGTTGGAGGCCGCCGATCCTGAGGTTGCCGAGACATTTCGCAACGCAGACAGCGAACCGAAAGCCCTGCTGCGCTTTGCGATGGGGATGACCGAACTGATGGGGTCTCAACCTCGCTCACATCTGATGGGCATGATCGACTCGACCATGCTAATGGATAGGCCGAATGGCTTGGCGAGGAAGCGAAGCACGACCCGTGGATCTGCGGCCGCGGGCGTGTCTCGCCGCAGTCGTGAGGTGCGCTCGTTGATCTTGTCAGATGCGGCTTTGGACTACCTAGTTCACCTGCACCTCCTGCCGAACGGTAACAAACCGGGCATGCAGAGGTTGTCGGTGAGAGACTTTCTCAAGACGCTTCGTGACCGATATGGCTTCTATGTGGACAGTGCGCCAGCCGGCTTGTCTGTCTCTAATGAACTACTCCACTTGAATCGAAGAACGCTGGAGCGACGGCTGCGTGACCTAGGGTTGCTCGTCGGTGTCAACGATGCCGAATCCATGAAACGGCTGCGGCCTCGCTTCCAACACAAAGGGAGTAGCAAACATGGATTGGGGTAGTTTGCACGGGTCGTTGCTGGGAGGGGCTTTTGAGCATTTGCTCGGTCAGGCGCAACCTGGATCGATGGCCTTTTCTAGATGCTTGGCACCCGCTGTAGTGGAGCGGCTCTGTGCGGGCACGACGTTTGCGCCCGAAGGGTGGGATGCGTGGCGAGTCGCTGACCAGAGCGACCCTGAATCGCGGACCATGACCGCGGATGAGGCCGTGGAGAAGAGAGAAAGAAAGGATAGCGCCACCTTGCTCTTGGTCGATACGGACTGTGCGGGTGCGGGTATGGACGGCATCTACAGTGCTGCCTTGGAAGTATCGGAGGCGACGCTGTTCCAGGAAGCGCATCGACGAGCCGGTGTGGCCATCACGCGGCGACACTCGGCGACTATACGAAGGTACGCGGAGAGAGCGATTGTCGTGGCGAGCGGTCGCCGCGGCGTGTATGCGGTGTCACAGTGGTCGGCATTCGACTTTCTATGTCGCGTGGCGGAGAGCGATAGAGGCCCCGGCGCGTACCTGCATCTGATCGGTCTGTGGCCAGTTCAAGACTGCGAGGAGTCCGATTGGATGAAGGACCTCGATTTGTCGCGCCTGTTTGTAGATCGCCTGTTGGGCTACGCGAGTGCTCGACTGGCGCCTTCAAAGCGCATTGAGGCGCTGAATCTCGATAGCCAATCCGCAGGGAAAGCAAAGGCTCTGCAGCAGCTCTTGCACTCGGTGGACACTCAGCCGATGAACGTTGCTCTACGCCACATAGCGGACCAGCGAGAACTATGGATCGGTGTGTTGCGAACAAAGCCGCCGGCCCGCTCGCTGGAAGCTGTCAAACTCACTGACTGGCGAAACAAGAACGGTTCCATGGCAAGGTGGTCTGGTTTGGTGGAGCAAGGTGCGGAAGAACCGCCAGCCCTGATCTTCGACCTAAAAGCCGACCACAACGGCCGCCACACTGCGTTGGAGGTCAAGTGGAGAGCCGAGCCCGCTTCTGTCGAGAAGCACGCTGTGGAATATCGGGTTGCCGTGCTAACGGACATGGACGAAGAGCTGGCTAGCAGGACCATACCCCATGCGGCAACCAAGGGGGGCGAGCGCTGCCGCTTCAGCGATGACGACTTCCCTTCGCTTGGCGAGGACTCCCGACTGCCGGCCAAGGTATCGGTGTCGGTTGTTGGTAACGACGCCATTGAGGCACAGGAGAGCGAAGAGTTCATCATTCGTTGCGGTGACGTACCCGAGCACCAAACTGGCAGTGTTGCCAAAGGCGTCCGTACATTCAGCGAGGGAGTCGTCGAACTCGAAAGTCGTGACGATGTCTCTGACCTTGCGTTACACGCGACACCGGATGCGAAAGGTTTTTTGGTGTTGCGAACACCGGTGGAGCACGGCCGTCGTCAGAGCTTCAAGGTCTATCGTGCGCCGCTGATCAAGGAGGCGGAGGAAGACTGGTTGGCGCGCGGCGGCCCCATCTGCCGATGGGCGATAAAGGTGCGCGAATCGGGCCAGTGGGCTGGGGGACTAGAGTTCATTCCCTTCGACGCTGGCGGCAGCCAAGTGTGGAAGAGGGCGTTGGCCGCGAGCCACAGGATGGTCACTCGATTCCGAGCAGTGGGCGGTGTGGGCCAGATCTACGACGATCGAACGTTCGACGTTCCACAGGAATATCTCCGAGCTTGGATCGCATTGTTGAAGATCGAGGATCCGCAACTGGCCATAGCCCATACCGTTGAGGTGCAATCCCTGTCCGGGCACACCATCGGCCTCATCGTACTTCCTGCGCATCCCCTACGTGTGGCATGGTTTGCCGCATACGACAACTTGGTGCTTCATACGGCTTTCGAGTTAGACCAAAGGCCGAAGGACGTCCGCGAAGAGTTCGCCGGCCTTGATGGCGCGATGTTTCCAGCCTTCCTCCCGAATCCCGAGGGCGGCGCGTTCGTATTCGCCGATACGCTCGGGTTCCACGCAGTCGGAATGGTGCCGGATTCCGACAAGGAGCCAAAGGCCGCGCTCGCGATTCTGGCCCGTGCGCTCGGCGACGCTGATTCAGCCGCAGCCGCACCGACCGTCGGCCGACAGAGTGCAAAGGTGCTTGGCGACGAGATCGTCAAGTACATGGCGTGCCACGAGAAGGCGCGACTGTTGCACATCCACGCACTGCGCGCCGGCGACGGCTTTACGGTGGCTCGGTCACTCGGCGAGGTCCACGACCATTGCGTGCAAGACACGGACGAGGAAGCTGAAGAAGCATCCCGCGAGGCCCCGGTGTTCTCCCTAAACCTCTACCCGTCGTTTGAGCAGCGTGGCATTGCGGGCCGGTTCATTTCCGAAGCGCGCGAGAAACGTCGCAGCGGCGCGGGGGTGCTCAGCGCCGAAGATCGTTGGATGTTGGAGTCGCTGAGCCTGCCAGGCGGTGTCAATGTGCCGCGGTTGCGCTGGGCCCGCAAGGAGCCCAACGAACCGGGATCGCCGGCCGAGCCGCGTACGGCCGCCCATCTCGCCATCGCGTTCGATACGTTCGAGTCCCGAGTCGTTGCCGATGCGCACGAGTCGCCCGACCGGCACCCCTATCACGCCTTCGGGCTGATGTCCTTCTACGAGCGGCAGTACGCCAGTTTGCCATCACCGGTCTGGCGCAATGCCGCCCCAACGCCCACGGAAGGCGAAAAACACCCATCTAGGCGCGTACACACAGAAATGCTGGCACGATTGCAGGACGCCGTCCACATGGCCGTTACCCGGCATGTCGGAGACGGTGCCGGCCAACCGGCACTCCAGACCGAAATCACCGCGGAGAAGGCCAACGGCCTGAAGACCCTGCATGAGCTCTGTGATTGGGTTGTCACTCTAGACCGGAACGCTGGGATTGAGTACTTCGACTCGCCCCTCGACAACCGGGATGTATACGACGCATATGTCATCGACTGTGTACCGGAACGGGAGGACCTCGGCTGTCTCCAACTGATAACGTCCACCGCGAATCTTGAGGAAGTGCGCAGCTTGCTGGATGCAGCGCTCGATCAGATGGGGTTGAGCCGCAGCCGGCGCAATGCAGAGTTCCTGCTGGAACACTTGAAGGCATTGAGCGGCCGCCTTGCCATTCGCCTCACGGGTCAAAGGCCTGCAACGTCCGAGCTGATCGCTCTCGCCGTCTCTCACGCCAACTGCCGCACAGCAGCGCCCGGCGACAAGTGCTGGACGTCGCTGGAAGATGGATTCCTGGTACCGGTCGACGACGTGCGGGAGCTGATACAGCCGCTACAGAACAAGAACGGCGGCGTAGGAACGCGCCCTGATCTCATCTACGTTTCCGCATCTGCACGCACCGGCCTGACCTTCCAGTTCATTGAGGTGAAGTATCGTCGTGACCTGCGGTCGGCGAGAGCGCCGGATGTACTTCGGCACATCCATGAACAGACGCGCGGGCTTCGCCAAGCTTGGGTTTCTTGGTACAGCGCCGACGTGTGCGCATCGTTTCGGGCGATTCGGCGCGCCAAGTTAGCTAGGGTTTTGAGATTCTACGCCGACAAAGCCCGGCGTCACTATCTGCCACCGGAGCGACATAGGGAACTGGTCGCCGAGATACACAAGATGGTCGCGGACGGGGGAAGCTATTCGTTTGGAGATGCGCAGACCAAGGACCGCGGGTGGATTTTCTGTCCAGAGTACATTCCACGCGATCCCCTGCAGATTTCTCCCGACGCCTGGAGCACGCGGGTGTTCCTAGTGGGGGCGAGCATGATGCCTGACACGCTGATCGACCCTGCTGCAGTCTTCAGCGACAAGACAAATCGAACCTCAAAGAGAGGCAAGAGCGGGCGTGTCGACCACTCGGCCGAGCCTGTGTCGGGCGACTCGACAGAAACCGCGGAAAATGAGGCTGTTCCCGCTGTGAGCCTGGGTACTGATGCCATCGCAAACAACCAAGTCGACTGGTCGTTAGGCGTAAGGGGGAATCCGCACTTGCTCATTGCAGGCCAGCCCGGGATGGGAAAAACCACATGCCTCATTAACATGTGCAAGCAGATGGTAGCCACCGGCATCCGCCCTATCGTATTTTCCTACCATCAAGACATAGACGCAGGCATGGCGCAGTCCACGAATTCGGTGCGCTTCCTCGATTTCGATGGCCTAGGTTTCAATCCACTACACATTTCCAATCCTGACTCCAGAACGGCGCATCTTGATGTCGCCGGCACAATACGCGACATCTTCGCGGCGATCTTTCCAGAGATCGGCGACATCCAAGGCGATCGCATACGCAGAGCCATCAAGGAGAGCTTCGTTGAGGCTGGGTGGGAAGACTCTGATCCATCGGCTCGCCGGGAAGGGCCTTCCTTCAGACGGTTCTTGGAGATTTTGCAGAGCGATCCTAAGCCTGATCGGGGGCTACGAGGATTGCTTGTGCGCCTTGGGGAGCTGGATGACTATGGTTTCTTCGGGTCAAGCTCAGGCCAACAGAGTCTGTGGGATGGCGAACAAACAGTCGTGATACGAGTTCACGCTAGTCAGAATGAGAACCTGCAGCGGGCGTTCGCTTTCTTCGTGTTCTACAGGCTCTACAAAGACATGTTTCTACGCGGCATCCAAGAGCGAATCACGCACGCCGTCGTCTTCGACGAGGCGCATCGAGCAGCTCGCATGAAACTGCTCCCCACCATGGCGAAGGAGTGCAGGAAGTACGGTATTTCTCTTGTTGTGGCTTCGCAGGAAGCGGCGGACTTTAATACGTCGCTGTTTTCGGCCATCGCCAACTACCTCGTCCTCAAGTTGACTGATGCTGATGCGCGGTTTCTTGTCAGAAACGTTGCAAGCTCTCATCAGGAGAAGGCCCTGATCGACAAGATCAAGGGAATGGAAAGGTTCAAGGCGATGTTCTTCATGGAGGGCGAACGGCGCCCGCGGTCGCTGGCATTGCACTCCGATGAGGACGCCAGAATCCTGACGGCGATCAAGTACTACATGAAGGGTGACATCTCCACAGGCGGGGCTGCCGAGCTGGCAGGTGTTCCGAAAGCGCTATTGCTGACGAAGCTCGGCGACTACGGCATTGACACCTTCGACATGTCGGAGGAGGAGTGTCAGAGAGACCTCGAAGGTGCGCGACGTCTTCTGTAACACCTCGCCGCTGCAATACCTACACCAAATCGGACAGTTGGAGATACTCCCGACATTATTCGAAGAAGTGCAAGTCGCGGAAGCGGTGGCGGCTGAGCTGGCGGAAGGAAGTAGGTACCAAATCGAGCTGCCGGACATCCATCAACTTCCCTGGGCGAAGATCCGAGCAGTGTCCGGTGCCGGGTCGTTAATTCCAAACCTCGGTAAGGGCGAGGCGGAAACCATCGCACTGGGGCTTGAGAAACCGAACTCTCTGGTTGTCCTCGACGATCGCGCGGCACGTCGGGCGGCGATAGCGGTGCGATTGAAGGTCATTGGCACGATAGGACTGCTGCTACTTGCCAAGGAACGTGGCCACATCGGCGCTGTGCGCCCTGTCTTGGCCCGATTGGAAGTATTGGGATTTCGACTCAGCGAACGCATGCGCCGCTTTGCTCTGGTCGAAGCCGGGGAAAGCGCTTGACGTGGTTGAGGGATGCTCGAGCCACGGGCCGCGCGAGGACTGTACCGTGTTGATTAGCTCGTATGTCGGTCAAGGGTCAAGGCCCAAGTATGTTGAGGCCTGGTAGCGGCTGGACATCCTAGCCCTCAGGCCAAACAGCGGACACGTCGAACTCGAACAACGCCTTGTTGGAGTTGCGCTTGCGGATTGGCCGGGCCGCGACATCCACGAATCCGTATTGGCGCAGCATCGCGGCGTAGAGTTGCTCCGTTGGCACCAAGACGCCGTAGAACGTGGAGTTGCCCACGATGTAGTGGACGCGGGCGCCGGGCTTCAACACGGTCCGCAGCCCGTCGAAGTGCCGCGACATGTCCTCGCAGTACTTGGCGACGTAGGCGGCCAGCAGCTCGCCGTTCGCATTGTCGTCGTCGGCGATCGCCGCCACGATGCCGCGCAGCGCATCGGGCAGCCAGCGGTCGTTCCGGCTCGTCCAAGCGTTCAATCGACTGGTGGCGATGCCCCATGTGCCGCCGATGGCCTGCCAGTCGAGTTCACCGGCGTCGCGGGCGCTGGCCAAGTGGCCCAGCCAGTACATGTAGGGCCGCAGCTCGCGGATGTAGGACATGCGATTCGCGTACGGGGGCGACGTCACCACCAGGTCGAAGTCCCCGTCCGGGAGCCGCGGGAGATCCCGGGCATCGCCTTGAACGACGGCGGCGCGGCCGGCCGGATTGTCGCTCGCGCCCCGGAGGACGAATCGAACGTCGTTCAGGAACATGGCGTCGGTGTCCACGTCGATCTGCAACTGTCCTTGCGGATCGTCGTCTTTGAACGACATGGACTGGTGATTGAAGGCGGCGCTGGAGAGCTTGATGAGAGTGCGGCAGAACGCGACTCGCAGCAGATCGCGCGCCTGCGCGTTGGTGGTGGATGCGACGATGGCGGCTTTCAGGTAGCCGAGAAAGCGCGAAGCCGTTTCGGGCCACCAACGCTCGATTTTGTGGATCTTGGGCGCGGGCGCCGGCTCGATGGCTCTGCGGCGCGCCAGGGCCAGCGCCGCAAGGCCGGCGCGCTCCGTCTCGGCAAGCGATTTCGCGCAGTAGGCGCTCGTCTTGGCCCGCGCCAGCCACGTCAAGAATGGATTGATATCGATGGTCGTGGCCCGGTGTCCTTCGGCAACCGCGCAAAGAGCCGTGGTTCCGGTGCCACAGAACGGGTCCAATACCTTCAGACCCTCCTCGTAGCGCGAGATCGTTTCTTGCACCACTTTCACGGAATAGGCCGGCGTAAGCCGCAGCCAACCGTGCCGACCCGTCTTCAGGTTGAACTTGTGCTGTGGTCGGCGCGCTGTCGCAGACTCAATCCCACTTGCGGCATCAGGTGCTCCCCGGAGCGAAACAGGCCCACGGGCACAACAGCGAGAGCGATTCACTCGGTAACGACAATAGCTTGGCTTGGGGCACCGCGATTGATGTCCGCAAGGCGCCTGAACCGAGGTTAGATGACTGTCAGGTGCTACCTCGGCGGTCCCGCCGTAGCCCCCGCGTCTCGGTGCGCCACGAGCAGTACCACGACTCCCAAAACAAGCTATGTTGACAGAATATGTATCTATGGTACTTTACTTCTCCCGTTTGTCAAAAAACGAGGGTGGTGCAATGGCTGACGGAGTGTGCATAGCGGCAAATTTGGCCCGGTTGCGGCTGGACAAGGCGCTGACACAGGAGGAATTGGCGCTGAAGGCAGGCCTATCGCGGGTGGCCTTTGGGCGCATCGAGCGCGGCGCGGTCGTCCCAAGGGCGAAAACACTTCAAGCTCTGGCTGAGGCGCTGGATATGCCGGTGAGCGAGCTCGTCAGGCCCATCCGCTCCCTTGAGAGTGTGCGATTTCGGGCCAGAGCGCAGGTGCGTTCCCGAGAGCAGATCCTTGCGGAGGTGTCCAAGTGGCTCGATGCCTACGCTTGGCTTGAGGCGGAGCTTGGCGAGAGCGCGGACTTCCGCTTCGACAAGGCCAAGCCAGCGCACGGCGGCTCACCGTCCGACGTGGCGCGAGCGGCCCGCCAAGCTGTTGGTGTCGCCCCAGACGAAGCCGTGCGCGACATCTGCGGCCTCTTGGAGGGTGGCGGCGTAAAGATCCTCCTCTTTGAGACCAAGCGAGACTCCTTCTTTGGCCTGAGCGTTGGCCAGCGCGACGGCCCGGCGGTCGTGGTGAACACTTGGGATCGGATCTCCGTGGAGCGTTGGATTTTCACTGCGGCGCACGAATTGGGGCATCTCCTGCTGCACCCTCACGAGTACCAGCGGGAGGCCGCTGCGCTCCCGGAAGACGCCGAACGCGAAGCGGACGAGTTCGCCAGCGAGTTCCTGATGCCGGATCAAGCGTTCGAGAGAGAGTGGGAGGCGACCAGCGGGCACTCGCTACTCGCCCGGGTGCTCAAGGTGAAGCGCATCTTCCGAGTCAGCTACAAGACGGTACTCTACCGGCTGGTGCAGTCGCGCAGGGCGACATCGAAGGTCTGGCCCGCCTTCCAAAGCCAGCACCGTGCGTACTTTCGCAACAAGACTCTACGCGAGGCCGACGAGCCGCGGGCGCTCGAAGAGAGCGAGTTCGCGTGGAGTTGGGGACGGGCCGGCGAGCCGGCGGGCCTCACACGCCACGACTTCATGGCTGATCGCCTGCGTCGCCTTGTCCGGCTTGCGGTGGAGGGTGGACGTATTTCCCTAGGACGGGCTGCCGAAATCCTAGGCCGTGACCGCGCAGACATGAGGACGTTGGCGGCGGAGTGGGCGATGTAGCATCAGCTGACGCCTACCGTATTGGGCGGGCCAGTTCGCGCCGACGGCGCATCGAAACCGCACTGGAAGCCGCCGCTGCCGTTCGATCTGGCGGAAACGCCTGAGGAGATGAAGCCGCGGTGGGCGCTATCAGCAAAGGCAGATGGCGGTGCGCATTCACCGGCATTGCTTCGGGTTTCGCCAGCAACGCCGCCGGCCCCATCAGGGAACCGGAGGAAGTGGCCCGCATGGTGGCGGACGCCGTTCGTGAACCCCAAAGACCCTTGGCGCAGGTTCCTTCCCGGTGGGTGTGCGACGTTTTAGTGCGCGGGGGCTGCGAGCGGGTTTGGGGAGTCATCGCGATTCCCAAGTAAGCTGAGGGTATGTACAACCGCAGCGAAGGGAATCGCGATGACGGAAGAGATGTTGGCGCAGGACGCGCTGGAGCGCAAGAAGGCGTGGGCTTTTCTGGAGGCGGCGGTGCGGCTGCTGCTGTTGTCGTCGCCGGAGTTCCGGGAGCTTTGCCGGGAGGTTCTGGGCGGCGGGCGGGGGTTCCGGGAGTTCGAGCTGGACCTGCGGGGCGCGCTGCTTGGCGGCGCGGCGGCGGGGGTTTCGGAGAATCTGTCGGCGCTGGACGCGGAGTCCGGGGCGCCGGCGTGCGGGGCTTGCGGCTCGGCGATGGTCCGGCGCGGCACGCGCTCGACGGCGCCGCTGTCGCTGCTCGGCCTTCTGACGCTGCGGCGCGGCTACTGGACGTGCGGGTGCTCGAAGGGCGGGCGGCATGTTCTGGACGAGGTGCTGGGGATCGCGGGACGGGACGGCGTGCGGGGAACGCCGGCGGTGCTGTGGGCGCTGGCGGAGCTGGCGTCGGAGACGAGCTTCGCGAAGGCGGCGGCGCGCCTTTGGCGGCTGGCCGGCGTCGTGGCGACGGCGAAGCGGACGGAGCGGGCCGCGAAGCAGGTCGGGTGCGAGATCACGGCGTGGGACGAGTCGGCGCCGACGCTGCGCGAAGCGCCGGCGGAGACGATGTGCTGCAGCCCGGACGGCACGGGGGTGCCGGTGGTGCGGCGGGACGCGGGGACGGCGGAGGACGGCCGGCCGTCGAAGACGCGGGAGGCGAAGGTGGCGGTGTTCCACACGGCGGAGCGCCGCAACGCGAAGACCGGCCTGCCGGAGCGGGACGCGGGTTCGGCGCGGCACACGGCGGCGATCGACAGCGCGGCGTCGAGGGACGTGGACGCGGAGCCGTCGGCGTTCGCGCGGCGGCTCTGGCGGGCCGCGGAGCGGTTCGGGTTCGCGGCGGCGAAGCGGCAGGTGGTCGTCGCCGACGGCGCGAAGTGGATCTGGAACGCCGCCGCGGAACTGTTCCCGAACGCCGTTTGCATAGTGGACATCTGGCACGCGAGGGAGCGGCTCTGGGAAGTGGGGCGCTCGGTGTACGGCGCCGGCACGGAGCTGTGCCGGGCGTGGTCGGAGAAGGTCTGCGCGGCGCTCTCCGAGGGGCGCGTGGACGATGTGCTGCGGGAACCGCGCCGGCACGCCGGCGACAAGACGGCCGACCAGTGCGTCGGATACGTGGAGAACAACCGGAGCCGGATGCGCTACCCCGCGTACCGGGCGATGGGGCTGCTCATCGGTTCGGGCATGGTCGAAAGCTCCTGCCGGACGCTGGTCGGGGAGCGACTGAAGTGCTCCGGCATGCGCTGGAGCCGGGCCGGCGCGAACGACGTCATGGCGTTGCGCTCCTGCGTCCGCGACGAACGGTACGACGACTTCTGGCGCCGTCGGCGCAAACCGCCGCCAATGGCCGCCTGACGGCTCGCGCACTAAAACGTCGCACACCCCTTCCCGGTATATGTATTGAAAATATGTATCAGCCCTGCTATGTTCTGCGCCTATCCCATAGGCTTCGCAGGAGCGAAGATGGAACGCAAGAACACAACCCTTCCTGAGCGCAAGTTCGCACGGGTGTTCATGACCGGGAACTCGCAAGCGGTGCGTCTGCCCCGGGAGTTTCGCTTCAAGACGGACCGAGTCGCCATTCGGCGCGAGGGCGGCAACGTGATTCTCAGCCCTCCCTACAAGGATTGGGCGGACTACTTCGAGACTGCCCCTCGCATTGGAGATGACTTCGTGGCCGCGATGGAGGAAATGCGCCGCAATCCGTTGCCTTTGGAGGAGAGGGAGACGTTCGATTGAAGGCCATGCTCGACACCAACACGTGCATATACGCGATGTCAGCAGCTGCGGGTTTCCAACCCAAGCTGCCTTTGCGGGACTGCGTCATCTCCATAGTGGTACTTGGGGAACTAGAGTTCGGCGTGCTGCGATCGAGGCGTGTGGACCACAATCGTGACGCCTTGGATCAGTGGCTTGCGGCAGTGCAGGTGATGGACATGAATAGCGAGGTCGCACGGCACTATGGGAGGATTAGGACCAACTTGGCGGCAGTCGGTGCGCTGATAGGCCCCAACGACCTGTGGATAGCTGCTCATGCTGTGTCGCTCGGCCTGCCGCTGATCACCCACAACCTTCGCGAGTTCGCACGTGTGCAAGACCTGTCCGTCGAAACCTGGATGCAGCAACCTCCGAGACGCTGATATGCGCGAGCCGAAAGCCAACCGCGGTTACGGTTCCTTGAGCTGCGTCTTGGCGATGCGTTCGAGGGTCGTCAGGCGCAACTCGTTCTCCACGGTTGCGTATTCCGGCAAGCCTGCCAAGTTGCGAGTCTCGCGCGGGTCCGCGTGGCGGTCGAACAGCAGGTAGCTCTTGCCGTCGCTGTTCAACGCCATCTTCCAGTCCCGCGTCATCAGCATGAACTCGCCGCGGAACTCGGAAAGCGCGTTGTCTCGATGGGGCGCGTCGGCGGATGCCAAAGCGGGGCATAGCGACTGCGCGAATTGCCGATGCTCGAGTTCGCCGCCAGCGAGTTCCACCAGCGTTGGCCCGAGGTCGCAATTCTCCGCCAGCGCGGCGCTCACCGTGCCGCCGGCGGCGGCGGTCGCCGGCGTTCGCAGGATCAGCGGCACCCGCAAAGCGCCGTCCAGGAATACCGTCTTGTAGATGAGATCCCAGTCGCCGTTCATCTCGCCGTGATCCGAGGTGAAGGCGATCACGGTGTTGTCCAGTTCCCCACGCTGCTCGATCACGCGCACGATCTGGCCGATCTGCTCGTCGATAAGCGTGACGTTGCCGGCATAATTGGCCCGCATCGCCGCGGCGTCGCTTGGCGACGCGCCGTCGCCCGGCTCGAGGTTCGGGGTGTGGCGTTCCATGTGGTAGTCCAGCCAACCTTGCGGACGTGGATGGTCTTCGGAGGGGCGCGGCACCGGCAGCGGCATCTCTTCCGGTCGATACAGGCTGGCGTAGGGTTCTGGCGCATCCCACGGTTCGTGCGGGCCGCCGAAGCTCACCCAGCAGAACCACGGCTGATCGCGGCGATAACTTTCCAGATAGCGCTTGGCTTGCTGGCCGACATAAACGTCTGCGTAGTCTTCGAGCGGCAGCGCGGAGGGCCGGACGACGTGCGGCTTGTTCGCGAAGCGCTCGGCGTAGTCTTCCCGGTAGGCGTCGAGCAAGCCCTTGTGCTCCCACAGGGCGGTCATGTGGCTCTGCACGTGGGCGCTCGCGCGCGGGCCGCCGATCTCGTTGACGTCGTCCAAGCCGTAGGCGTTCAGCAGGTGGGCGCGGTCGCGCAGATCGCCACGATGCGGATGCAGGTGCGTCTTGCCGAACAAGCTGGTGCGATAGCCCAAATCGCGGATGGCGCGCATCCATGTGGGCGCGTCGGCCGGCAGCGTGTAATCCACGTTGTGCCACACCGCGTTGTTGTGCGGATAGCGCCCGGTGGCGAGCGTTACCCGCGCCGGAACGCAGATCGGCGTGGTGGTGATGCACTGCGTGAAGCGCACGCCTTGCGCGGCGATGCGGTCAAGCGCCGGCGTGCGCATCCAATCCTGCGCGCAGCCGAGCGCGTCCCAGCGCTGCTGATCAGTCATCACGAAAAGAATGTTGGGTTTGTCGGAATTGCTCATGGCGTTCAAGCGAGGCTGTTGGCGGTGTTCGCAGCGAGAATATCGCCTTGTCCCGTATATCCTCTTCCCTGTTGTGGCGCTGCCTTGGCGTCGGCGACAGCTAATCTAGCATGGTTTCTTCGCGTCCCGCCTCGTCCCGAAAACCAGCGTCCCTCGACAGCACCGCCGGGCACGGCGGCCTTGCGTTAGAGCGGATTGTCGGCGATGAACCGCAACACCGCGGTCGCCAGTTCCGAGGGCTTCTCCTCTTGCAGGAAGTGCCCCGCCCCGGCGATCGTGACGTGTTCTTGGCGTTTGGCGCCCGGGATCGACTCTTGAAAACGCACGTGTTGGCCGGCGGTCACGGGGTCGCTGTCGCTGAAGGCGGTGAGGAAGGGTTTCTGCCACTGTTCCAGCGCCCGCCACGCAGCCCGGTTGGCGGCGATGGCGGGATTGTCCGGCATGATCGGCACCAAGCTCGGAAACTGACGCGCTCCCGCCATGTAGCTGTTGTCGGGAAAGGGCGCGTCGTAAGCGGCGGCCTCCGCATCGCCGACTCGTCCCGCGGTGCTGAACCGCACGATTTCGCTCACCTTGAGCAGCGGCGTTTCGGCGCAGAACTTCACCCAATGCAGGAATCCCATGCCGGATTGGTCGCCGCGCATGGCCGCGCCCATCGCATTGGCGGTCTCGTGTACCGGCAGCGTTGCGTAGTAGTCGCGCATGGCCGCGCCGATGCGGCTCGCTTGCGCGTCGTCGATGCCCTGCGCGGCCGGCAGGGCCGTGTTCGCGGCAACAATGCGGCCGAAGCGGTGGGGCTGTTCGGCCGCTGCGCGCAAGCCGATCAGCCCGCCCCAGTCTTGGCAGACCAACGTGATGTCGCGCAAATCCAACGTTGCCAAGAAGGTCTTCAACCACTCGACGTGGCGAGCGTAGGTGTAGTCGTCGCGGCGCAACGGCTTGTCGGAACGGCCGAACCCGATGAAGTCCGGCGCTACCACTGCGCAGGGCATTGGTCATGGGGGGAGTTCCTTTAGGCCGAGGGCTCGTGGATGCGAATGGCGGCACTCCCGGCCGGCAACTCGAACACCATCCCGTCCAACGCCAGCACCGCTTCGGACGGCAAGTCACGCCTGAACACTTGCCGCAACAGGTAGTTTCTCGGCACTGGCACGAAGTGGTAGAGCGCCAGTTGGCGCACGCCAGCGCTCTCGGCCAGCGCCCCTAGCTGCGCCGCATGCGCGTGGTAGCTCGGGATGTCGGCCATGATCTTGGCTTGGCGCGCACGCCCGGCGTTCGTTGCGCCAGCTTGCAGCGCTTGGACGATGGGCAGGGAGAGGGCGTCGTGCAATAACAAGTCCGCGTTCCTCGCCGCTCCGCGCAAGCCGTCGGTAACCACGGTATCGCCGCTGACCACCACCGACCGGCCACGGTAGTCGAAGCGGTAGCCAAATGCCGGCTGAACCGGCGAGTGATCCACCGAAAAGGCCGTGATGGTCAGATCGTCCCGCTCCAACACCACGCCGACAACAAGAGTTTCGGCTTGCAGCGGGGCCAGTTCCGGCGGCAACAACTCTGCGCCGTGGTGCGCGACTCGATAGCCGTAGTCGAAGGCGAGCACCGCGTTGAAGCCGTCCACGATCCGCTCGACGCCCACCGGCCCCATCACCACCAAGGGCTGCGGCCGTCCGAAGACCCAAGAGTTGAGGTTCATGTCCGGAATGCCGGTGATGTGGTCCGAGTGGAAGTGCGTTAGCAGAATGGCCCGCAGCGGCGCCAGCGACTCGCCAGCGAATTGGAACGTGCCAGCCGACCCCATGCCAGCATCGACGACGTAAAGGTCGTCGCCCGCCAACACTCCGATGCAAGCCTGGGCATGGCCCGGCGCCACCAAAGGCGAGGCGGAGCCGCAGACGAACACCCGCAAGCCGTCGAACGACACGATGGGCGTGTTGGCGAACAACGTCTGCGCGGTGCGCGACAACAACCAATCCTGGCCGCTGCGCGTGTGCGCCACGAGCCAAAACCCCGCAGCCAAAAGCGCGGCTAGGGCCGCCACGAACGCCAAAGACGCCTTAATCCGCCGCAAGCTGAACCCCTCGGCCCGATGTGTTGCGTGTAGCCCATCGTAGCCGATGGACTGCTCCCGCGTGCGGCGTGAATTGCGCGGCACGGTCGCTTCTTTGGTGTTGAGGGGCAAGTCACCGGGAAGTCGCAAGGCGGAGCGGAGGCAGCGGGGGCTACTCCCTCTTGCGGCGCAACAGGTGCCAGTGGTCGTTTTCCGCGGCCTGTGACCATTCATCGATCAGCCTAGGGCCTTGCGCTTCCAGCAACAAGCGCGTGGATTCCCAGCGCAAGGGAAACTTGGGGATCATGAGCCAATCGGCGTCGCCAAGCGTCAGCGTTGGGTCCGCCGCGGTACGGCGGTCCACCTGCCTACCCAGGAACATGCTGAACAGGACGCCCTTGGGCGGCGGGGCGTCCAGCAGTGCGGGGAACGGGTTGCCGAAGTCCAGTGTCATCACGCGCCCGCGGTCGGCGCCCGCCTCGCGCAGCAGGCTTACGCCAGAGCGCAAGTTGAAGAGCAGCTCCGATGAGGAGAGATGGCCGTTGGAGTAGCTCGCCCGCCGCCCCCACATCATGGCGTCCAGCGGATCCCGCCACTCGGCGCGCCCTTTCTCGAAGGCGTTGACATTGACGCCGGGGCCGCCGAACCACACGCCGTCCATGCGCGTCAGACCGGACGCGAAATCGTGGAACCCGCCCGAAGTCGCCACGGAGAACACCACGCCGGCCAGCGTCTGCCGGAACAGGCTCGGCAGCAGGTGCAGGCCCATTGCGAGCGCCGCCAGCTTGCGGATTTGGCCTCCCGCGCTCGATTCCGCCGCAAGGCGCGTTATGCAGGCCATTGCGGCGGGAATGGCGGTCGGCGCCAAGGCATCTTGGGTTAGCGCCGCAACGCCTGCGGCCAGGGCGAACAGGCCGTACAGCGCTGTTCGGTGCCGTAGGCCGCCCGCCAGCGCCGCCGCTAGGCCCAGCGCAAGGACTATGGCGATATCGCCGTAGGCGCCCAACGCCGCATGCAGAGTGGGGATTGGCGTGAACCCGCCGGATTGTTGCGGATCGTGCGAAAGCGCGATCCCGGCGGCGCGGACAACGTCCATGCCGTAATCGTCCATCCAGCCACCTGCCGCTTGAACGGCGAGGGCGCAGGCGGCGCACAACCCCAAGCCCCAACAGGCTGCGCGCCTGAACTCGCCAAGGACGACTCCAAAGAGAACGACAAAGCCCAAGCAAGCGAGAAAGTGGGTCGCCTTGGTGAACAACGCCAATGACAACAAGGCGCCGACCACCACCGCCATGATTCGCCATTTCTCCTGACCGCGGCCGGGCAGGCCCAACAGCAAGACGATGGTCATCAAGGCCCAGCCCCAATGGTTGTAGTGCAGTCCCGGGTCGGCATGCCAACCGACCTCGCCCATCCGCCAAGGTGCCGCGACCAGGCCGAACAGCGCCACAAGGACGCACACCGACGCCCAAGTTGGAGCGCGTCCGGCCAAGACGACGCACGCCAAAGGCAGCAGGGCAGCCAGCATGAGCATGTCCGCGGCCTCCAAGGCGCCCGCGAAACCGCCTTGCAACAGGAAGCCGGCGTAGGGCAGCCAAATGGACAGCCAACCCATTGGCGCATGAAAGTCGACATGCGGAGTTTGACCGGACGCCACGCGGTGGATGAGATCCGCCAGTTGCATGAAGTCCTCGGGCGAGACCGAGACGTAGGTTGCGCCGGGGCGGACGAACCACGCCCAGTCCAGCAGAAGAAGCGCCGCGGACAGGGCCGCCAGCAGCCATGGCGGTGAGCGCCGTTCGGTCACGCCGCCTCCCGCCGACGCAGCAGCGTCCAGAGCTCGTTCGAGGCGGCGAACCTCCACTCCGCCATCTAACGACAGTAACTATCTGATTTCAATGTAATTGTTACTTCTGACATGCTATTGGTTATGCCACCTGGTATGCCACGGCATGCGCCTGTTCGCGCTCGGCGGCTATCTCGAGCGACCGCTGGTAGTCCTCCGGCGAGAGGTTTTCGGCGCGAGTCAGCGCCTTCGGCTTGCCGCGCTGGAACTGAACCCGACCACGGCCGAGTTCCCGGTTGGCCCACTCCGTCCACGAGTCCTGCATGGCCGAGTAGGAAATCTTGCGGCCACGTCGTTGACCGAGTTCGTGCAGCGCCTTTGATGGCGCGACCATCCTGCGCATGGTCCTGCCGCGGCCGACGGCGTACTCGCGGACGGGCGCGCAGAAAAACGTCGACGACGCCGCCGCCCTTCTCGTCCACGTCGTACCTTGCCGCGAACGCGCCCCCAAAGCTCGGCGTTGGCCCACTGGACGGCGGACTCGAGTAGGCGACGCACGCGTGGACTCGCCGGGTCGTGGACGCCGTCGCCCAGCCACGCCGGAGAGACGCCGGCGAACATGTGCATCACAGGCTTCACGCCGCGCTTCTCCGCCGCCCCCTGCCGCTCCTTGTGGCGCTTGTAGGCGACCTTGATGGCGTAGGGGTCGAAGCCGTCCTGGTTGCCGTCCTTGCCCTTGTCGTCGGGGGCGTCCTTGTCGGCAGGGGCGCAGACGCGACCACGGAGTCGCCTGCCCGCGACGACTGTTCGGAGCGCCCCGACCACAACTCCAAGCTGGACATCGAGCACATCGTCGCGTGGGCCGAAGCGTCGTGCGACCGAGCGAGCGAGTTCATGAACGATCCGCTGAACATCACGGTCGCGTACCCCCGTGTGAACCGACACCAGAAAAGCGACAAGGACGCTGCCCGGTGGCTGCCCCAGACGCGACGCGGGTGACGGTGCTGGCGGATCGGGGCTTCGCGGACTGCCGCCTGCTGGAGTTTCTGGAGGAACCGGGCTTCGGCTACGTGATCCGGCTGCGCGGGGACTATCTGGTGACGAGCGCGTCCGGGGAGAAGCGGAAGGCGGCGGATTGGGTGGGGCCGGGAGGCCGTGCGCGGACGCTGCGCGGCGCGACGGTGACGGACGCGCACCGCTGGAAGGCGGCGACGGTGGCGTGCCTGAAGGACAAGGACATGAAGGAGCCCTGGCGCCTGGTGGCCAGCGAGCGGCGCGGCGCCCGGGCGATGGCGGCGTTGTACGCGAAACGGTGGGGAATCGAGACGAGCTTCCGGGACGTGAAGAACCCGCGCTTCGGGATGGGCCTGAAGGAGGCGCGGGTGGGTCGCGCCGACCGGCGCGACCGGATGCTGCTGATCGGGGCGATGGCGCTTGCCCTGCTGACGCTGCTGGGCGCGGCCGGCGAACGGCTCGGCTACGACCGTTGGCTGAAGCCGAACACCGTCAAGCGGCGGACGCACTCGCTGTTCCGCCAGGGAGTCATGTTGTACGGCCACATTTCCCAACTGGCCGGACGAGCGTTGCGACCGTTGCTCGAACAGTTCGAGGAACTGCTTCTTGAGCAACGCGTCTTCCGAAACGTATCGGCGTCATCTAGGTCGTCAAAAATGAGGGGATACTTGAGGCCCTGCCCCCGTTCCGGCCGACCGTCCCCTCAGGCTCACGAACGGGCCTCCAAGGAGGACAGCCCACGCCGGCAACGCCTTCCTTTGTTCCGCCGTGTCCTGCCTGAGACAGCACGCGACTCGCTTCCCGCGACCACCAACCGCGCCGGTCCCCCGGTGCCGTTATGCCTCGGTCACTACGACCCTCCGGCGAGCCACCCTGCTCCGTCTCGTCGTCAACACTTGCTGCTGCGACGAAGAGAGCGCCAGACCAGCGCAGAAGGCAAGCTGGATCATCACATAGCAAGAGAACCTGCGCATTTCCGTCTTCCGTTCCTTATCCCCCGTCGACCCCAAGCCGCACAACCTCTTCCGCGCTTACTCGTACGCCAAACTCGATGGCTGGAACGTGTGCATGCGTGCGTACGACGGACGCTTCACCGGATCATGCTCGTAGAGGTGGCACACGGAGAACGTGTTCAACTTCTGTCCCAGTAGGACCGCCATCGCCAACGGGCAAGCCAGGAACAGGTGCAAGTTCGCCCGTCGCATGCCGAGCTCCTCCCGCAGCTCACGGACCTTCTGTATCGCCGACAGCACGAGGCCGACACCCTCTTCGGGCTTCAGCACCCTTCCCGGCGTGTACGACCCCGTTTCCGGCGCCCAGTGCACGCACGCTCTGGGATGCAGCCGCTGAGCCGACAGACATTCTGCAACGGCCCGTTCGATGTTCGCCGACACCCCGATAGCGAGCACCAGCTCCTCGGACGCCGGATCGCCCCACGTGACCCTCTCCGTCACTGCGCTCTCCGCCGCCGGGGTGTCCAGAGACCAGCGCTGCGGTTCGCGGCCCTCGACTGGCTGGACCCACGCCAGCCGGAACCCCGCCCTCGGCGAGTAGACGGCCCCCAACAAGGCTCCCAGCGGCAACGGCGCCATCCCCCGGCCAACCACCTCTGCCTGCGGCATGGTCGCCAGCACGCGACCGGCCCCGTCCAGGAGTCCGTTCTCGAACTCCGCGTACGCCCCCTCTGAAACCTCCCGACCGTTGAACCGCGCCGAGAAATCGTGCGTCAGCCCCAGAGCCTCCCCCGGCGGCCGGCGCGCGAACACGCCGATCTGAAACGGGCTCTCTCCGTCCGCGTTGCGGATCGCTCGAAGGCGCGCCTCCACCGCCCGCCGCGCAACGGCCCGTCCGTCCGTAGCGGTAAGCGTCTCGCCATCCAACTTGTGCATGTTCCAACGGTCTAACTCCTGAAACCCGTCCGGCGACCCCAGTACCTCGTCGGCTTCCGCGTAGTCGACGCCGATCAACACCGGTATCACCCAGAACACGTCGCAGCGGGCGTGTCGTTTGAAGATTCGGAGGGCCTCGACCTCGCGAATGATCGCCGACCTCTGCACCTCCGGCGAAATCAGCAGGATGGCTCCCGCCAGGGATGAATCGTTGATGGCGGCGACGACCGCCTCCTCCGTGGGTTCATGCTCCAGATCGTCGAGATCCCGCCACGTGGGCACCCCAGCGTGCCGCAGTGCGTCGCGCACCAATGCCGCCTCGTCGTTCCCCGCCGCTCGTGCCGGAGCCCGTCGATACGAGATGAACACGCTCCCGGTCGGGTTGGTCAGGCCGAAACCCTCATCCACGCCATCGTTCCACTCGCGGCCCTGTACCCTGCATCCGAACTACCTGTCTGCGCCCCGGCGTACCGCTTCGCCGCCACGGCTCTCCCGCCCGAATGCCCGCGTCGGGCGCATCGCCTTGGCGATCTCCAACGCCGCCTTGCCCTCCACCGGACGCGACGGGAAGGCCTTGAGCACGATCGCCGGCAGCAGCCGCTGTGTCAGGTCCGAGAACGTGAACCCATCCCTTTCGGGATCCTCGCCGGCGTTCGCCGAACCGGTCGCCTCGACGATTGACTCGATATCCGCGTCGCCAAGCCCCAGCTCCCGCAGCGGCCCCTCGAGCACCGACTCCCGCTGATTCCGGTCGGGTCGGTGGAACTCGAGGATGTCGGCCGCGCGGCGTTGCACGGCGGGATCCAGGGCTTCCGGCCTGTTTGTGCACATCACGACGGCCACCGGCAGACGCGCGTTGGCGAGTCGGTCGACACCCCGAATGAGCGCGTTGACCCCTGCGCGGTCCTCGTGGTGCATCTGCGCCGCCTCGCGCGACTGCGCCAGCGCGTCGGCCTCGTCGATGAGAAGGACCACGGCCCCGCGCGATGGCCCGCAGTCAAGGTCGACCAGCTTCGACGCCTCGCTGCACACGTGATCGAACGCTGCGGACAAGAGCTGCGTCATCTCTCCGACCGCGCCTTTGCCCCGCGCCGACAGGCTCATGGGAAACAGCGTGATGTCGATCCGCTGTTCACGCGCCACGGTGTCCGCTATCGACTCTGCCAGCGCCGTCTTCCCGCATCCCACGTCCCCGGCCAGAATCACGAGCGGCGGTCTCGCAAGCACCGTGGCGACCACGCTCCGTGCTCCCCTGTGAAACCGGTGCGCCCATTCCCGCAACGCTTTCGGCATCACTAGGAGAGTCAGCATCTTGCCCAGCCGCTCCTTGTGGTCCTCGAGCCCGACCAGGCTCGCTAGGCGCTCCGCCGCGTCCGGGTCGGGGTAGGTGAACACAGGATCGAACAGATCCTCCGTTTCCAGCGCCTCCGTCATCCCCAACTCCTCACCATTTCGCGTCGCACCCCGCGTCCGCCTGCCGAGTACGCAAGGTCTCTCTGCAAGTAGCCGTCCACACCAGGTTCCGGCGCAACTACGCGTTTCACTCGGAGATCCGCAGTAAAGGTCGCCTGCTCCCCCGAAGTCAGCTTGTCCCACGCGCTCGAATACGAGAGGTAGCTCCAAAACGTCGCACCGTTGACGTCCGCACCCCGCGGCACGCGGCCGGGATCGTCCCCGAAGCCGGGGTCAGACAGCTCGAACGCCGTGTAGCGTAGCGTCGGCTCTTTCCACTTGTCATTTAGTCTGAAGCCGTAAGTAACGGTTCCCAAGTACCCGGCCGTCAGCAATTCGATGAGTTCTTCCTCGTAGTCGTCGATCTCTTGATCCGTCGGGCACCCGTACAACCTCTGCATGCGCTTCAGGTCGGTGGCGACACGATGGGAGATCTTCTTGGCATGCGCCCGCGTGAAGGTCTGGGTACTCGTTTGTGTGAGTGTGGTGCTCATCCTGCTCTTCTCAAACGTGAAACGACGGGCCGAACACGCGGCGCCAGTAACGCACGGTGTCCTGTTTTGTCGGGGCCGCAAGCGCTGCGTCGACCGCGTCGCCGGCGTCCAAGGCAGCGTCGACGATGGCGTCCGCCTGGGTCTCGGTGTAGAGCCGGGCCACGTTGTTCTCCTCGTTGACCGGGTCGATGATCTGCACCGGTTGGGTCAACTTCCCGACCTTGCTCGCAGCGTAGTAGTCGTTGAAGACGATCTTCTCGCGGAGGTTGCTGCGGGCCAGATAGGTGAAGAAATGCTGTAGCGCTTCCGGGTAATCGGAAAACTCGAGGCCCTGGTCGCACAGCAGCGAGAGGATCATCTCGACCATGAAGGACTTGAACCGGAAGCCGGGGTTCTCTCGCTTCAGGTTGCCGACCCAGAACTTGATCAGACGGACCACCTGGGCGAAATCCTGCGGCTGCGCGTGCTTACGCTTCTTCGTGAACTCTAGGTGGCGGGGGATGCAGGTCTTTAGGTACGAGCCATCTTCCTGGCTCACCAAGTTGCCGTACCAATCCGGGTCGCCGTCGTAAAGGATGGGAACGACGTCCACATCCAGCCCCGTCCCGCGGAACGACACCGTCACGCTATACGTCTGCGGTCGTACCTGGTCCGGCTGGAAGTTCGGGTACGCGCTCCGCAGCCTCTCCGCCAAGTACTCGATCAGTTCCGCCACCTCGGACGGCACGTCGGCGCCCGAGATGTAGCAGGCCACGTCTATGTCGTTCAGCGACCGGAGCGCGGTCCCTTTGGCTAGACTCCCGGACAGCAGCATCTTGCGCAGCTTGAAGTCGGGGTTCTCTGAGAGATAGCGGTCCAGCCGCTCCCGGAGTCGCCCTGCCTGAGCTCGGTAGAGCTGCGCCCTCTCCCGGGGCAGGTTGACTCGTTCCTGCGCGAAGCGAGCGATCTCGCGGTGATCCACATGCTGGCGGGCCATGGTTTCTCCTTGTTCTTATTCGGGCCGCCCGGGAGGCGACTGAGTTCCAAGCTCCGTCTATGGGGACGGACCCTGAAAATGTCAACCCCTGTTGGCCAACCTTGTTGGATTCGTGCCTACCGCGCTCCACGCCCGAGTCGCGCATCCGTCCCGGTGCTGTCGGCGAGCTCCACTCCAGCCGATGCCGCAGAACAGCCCTTCCATCTGACGGCCTACACCTCATGCCGGCGATCCCTTCGGGCCGGCCCGCACCTTGTCGACGCCGCGCCCGTCCATGCCGGCGAGCGCGCGCGAAACCGTCGACACGTCCGGCAGCCGGGCAGCAGGTGAACCACGAGCAACAGCACGATGGCGTGCGGCGGATAGGCGCACTCCGGCAGGTGCCGGAAGCACTGCCGCAGGCTCTCCTTCAGCCCCAGCCGGGCGAAAAGCCGCTGGAAGACCACCAGCTCGGCGTGCGACGTGCGGCGCTGCGCCTCGAACGGATTTCCAGCGCCCGGTTCGCTTTTCCGCGCACGGCGTTCCCGCCAAGCTTCACTTCGGCGGCCTCTTTCGATGTTTGTTCAACAGCTTCCATCGTGCCAAGGGGGCCGCCGCTTCCGGGATCAGCAGAACGATTCGGCATCGGTTTTCGAAAGAGCGAAAAGCGCCGTCGAAGCGGCGCCGCTTAGGCCAACCGCCGGTGTGTTTAAGCGACAACGCCGGAAAACCGCATGGGATCCAGTTGGGGCGAGCGCCGAATCGCCTTTGCCGAGCGTCATCGTCACGCCTTTCCTTGGCGTGCGACTACTCTTCCGCCGCCTCGTTTTCCGTTGGAGAATCCAGTTGTGACTCGCTATGCCTCCCATCCGAGGCGATAGATTGAGAATCTAATGCAACAATAGGGTAGAGCGAGCGCCGATGTCGATTTCACGAAGTTCGACGACGGGTATCTCCTGTTCGACCTTGCATACGAGAACGCAAGCGAGCGTCCGCTATATGTAGGCGTGATAGGAGGCGGCCACACTCATGTGAACCGGGCCACGGTGGTCACTTTTTCTCCGGCGAGTCGCGGAATGACGACTTACGCGCTGGACATGTCCATCGGCAACATGAGCGGTGCCATGCTGGACGCCACGTTGAGGGCGTTCATTCTAGAAACCGTCAACTTCACGGGCGACGAAACGAAGATGGTTCTGGACAATGTGCGCTGGTCGTTGGAATCCGAGGGCGCCGAGTTGGTGAACGCGCCGTGGCACACCACATGGCGGGAAAGAACGCCGCCGCCAACCATGCGAGATACTTCTGTTCGCGGCGATGTGGGCTCCCGTCGCTAAACACTGATAGCTAGGCCGACAGCGCGGATGGCCTCGAAGTAGGCGGCCTTGAGCGCCTAGGCGATCAGAAGTCGTGCGACGCGCTCAGGCTCGGCTGGTAGAGGTACACCGTCCCCCGCGTCCACGCTGCGGAATGGTTTTAAGTCACAATTTTCAAAGTGAGACAGTACCCAAAGTCCCGTCCAAGAGATTGTTGCCAAAAGGGTGTTGGATGCCCGCAAAGGGGCCGCGAAACCCGAACAGATCAGAATAGATCCGCCGTTGCCCACCCCCGACATTTGCTGTATAGTTCGTCCCCACTACTGTGTAGTGATGTGGTGCGGAGCAACAACCTCGACCGAGGAGGAACGCTCGTGCCCCATCCCGAAACCCCAACCCCCGAACTTTATCGCTTGCCGGACGTCTGCGCCGTTCTCGGCGTCGGCCGCAGCACTGTGTACAAGTTGATGGAGACCGACCCCAGCTTTCCAGATCAAGTCCGCGTCACTAGCCGCGCAGTGCGATGGCGCCGCTTGGAAATCGAGGAGTGGGTTCGAAACCGTCCCGCGGCCGGCCGTCCGTTGAAAAAACCGTCTAGCTGAGGCGCTGGCACGGCGCTCGCCGCAGTGAGGCCCAGCGCCAGTGACACCTGCCCAGTGGTGTGACCGCCGAGAGAGATCGGCATCGACGGCGGACGAACATCCTGAGAATCAGGGTTTGAGACCACCGGGGCGGGGCAAGACCCAAGTTGGGGAATTGAGGCGTCTCCGGGCATCGCGCCAGAGCGCCCGTAAGCCCCTGTGCGGGGCGTTCGCGCCAGACGTTGCCTACTATGGCAATTCGGGGTCGGCAACATCGTTTTGCGGGAAAACGAAGTTCAGCGCGTGTGCGCACCGCCGCCGCCATCGGCAGTCCGTGGCGTTTTCACGTCCGCCGTCGCCGCGTTGTACCTGTCCACATCGTCCTCCTATGGCGGAAGTGCCATCTTTGTGTTTCGGGAACGCATTGATGGCACAAGCGCCTATAACCTTCACCAAGGCGCGAAAGTGCGCCTCGTCGGCCGGACTCGAGCGGCGCAGGGCGCTGATGGACGCCTGGGCCGACTACCTGTCGCCTTGCTGTGGGCGGTGACCCACGGCTGGCGGCAGGTCGACAGGCGGAACGCCAAGGAAATCCAGGCGGCCGGGCGGGAACTGCACGAAAGCGTGCCGCGCTTCGTCCTCAAGAACCAGCGGCCACGTCCCCAAGCGGAGGTGGTGGCGTTCAGGGAGCGCCGCGCCCGCAGCGGGTTCGCCCGCGCCAGCGGCAGACCCGCCCCGGCGAGCGCCTCCTCGAAGGCGCGGTGGCAGCGCCCGGTCGCCTCGTGGACCACGCGGTCCGCCGCGCCGATCCAGCCCGCCAGCTCCTCGAACCCGGCGGCGTCGTTGCCGAACCGCGCCGCCTCGCCGGTGCGCAGCCGGTGCGCGTCCAGATGCGACTTCGAGATGTCCACGCCGACCATGTTCGGGGTATTCTCCCGCATCCTCCTTCCTCCTGTGCTTGTCTTGCGAGCCACGATGCTCATGTGTCCGTTCAGGACGTCGAGGGAAGACGGTGGCCGACCAAAACTCGCCCGCGGCCCTTTTGCGGCCAACGCCTGAAACGGTCCGACCACCGCCTGCCCTGCGGCGCCTCGAAGGGCGCCGCAGGGTGGGACCCTCCCGAAGGTCCACGGGGGAATCTAAACAGACAAGCCTGAAATGTCCCGACATGCGCTGGAGCAGGGCCGGTGCCAACGACGTCATGGCCTTGCGTTCCCGCATCCGCAGCGAACGGTGCGAGGACTTCTGGCGCATCGCGCAAACCACCGCAAATGGCTGCCTGACGGCTCGCGCACAAAAACGTCGCACACCCGGCGTTTACCCCGGCGTTTTTCAGGCCCCTTGACGGGCCCGCTTGCCCGTGCGTTAATGGCGCAACTATATGCACCTATAGGCGCGAACGAGGCATGGATGACTTCCTCTCTACGGCTCAAGTCGCTGCAACGGCGGGCGTCCATCGGGACACACTGTTGCGCTGGCTACGCGAGGGCCGCGTACGGGAACCCGCCCGAGATGGCCGCGGCTGGCGTGCGTTCACGCGAACCGAGGCCGAAGCCATCGCCGCCCATGCCTCCGACACCAGCGCCCTGGTCCAGCAACCGACCACCATCTCAAGACTCGAGGCGGCCGACTGGGATCTTGCTTCCGCCACCACGTCGTACCTCACGCACAACATCCATCCCTATCCGGCAAAGTTCATTCCCCAGATACCCAACATGCTCATCCAAGAGTTGTCCTCCGTCGGCGACACGGTCGCGGACGTATTCTGCGGAAGCGGTACCACCTTGCTCGAGGCGCTGCAGCTCAAGCGCCATGCCATCGGCGTCGACGCCAACCCGCTCGCCACTCTGATCAGCCGGGCCAAGACGACGCCGCTCGCCGCTTCCGCTCTCGAAGCCTTGGCGGAACACCGCTTCTCCGCGGAACGCTTGGCAGCGTCCATAGAGCCGAACGCGGCCGACCTGTTCAGTCAAGGTCTGCCTTTCAAGTCTCGCGCCTGGCGGCCTGCCGCCGACGTGTGCGAGACGTGGTTCGAGCCCCACGTCGTCGAGGAACTAGCGGAACTGAGGCGACTCGTGGACGATGTGCCGAACGACACCGCACGCACTCTGTGCGCGGTCGCCTTCGCGTCGATCATCGTGGCCGTGTCCCTGCAGGACTCCGACACCCGCTATGTCCGCCGCAAGAAACAGATCGCCCCAGGCGGAGCGGTGCGGAAGTATCTCAGGCAACTGCAAGCCGCGGCGGCCGCAGCCGAGAAGCTCGCCGACGTCGTCGAGGCGCGATTCTCGTGCAATGTCGTCACGGCCAATGTTCTCGATGCGCCGGAACTGCCGCCTTTCGACCTCGTCGTGACGTCGCCACCGTATCCCAACGCCTTCAGCTACCACCTCTACCACCGCACGAGACTGCTCTGGCTCGGCCTCGACCCCGCGCCGTTCAAGGCGATCGAGATCGGGAGCCATCGCAAATACAGCGCCAAGGGCCCGCGCCGAGCCACGGTCGCGACCTTCGCGACCGAACTCCAAGCCATCTTCCGCTGGCTACGCACACAAATGCGCCACCGCGGCCATGTCTGCTTCGTCGTTGGCGACTCCACCCTTGCCGGTCAACGGGTCGACAACACCTCGTTGGTCGCCGATGCCGGCGCTGATCACGGTTTCGTCGAGCACGCTCGCATTGGTCGCTCGATCGCCGCCACGCGCAAGGCGCTGAACCCCAAGATCGGTGGCATCAAGACCGAGCAAATCGTCATCCTCCAAAAGGCCTGAACCTTGCCCGCCGTCCTCTGCCGGATCAAAGACTACATTCAGCCGTTCGAACGGAAGCTCGCGCTTCAAGAATTGCGCGCCCTTTGCCCTGGTACGTTGAGCCCCGTCGACGGGTCCGAGCAGACGGCTTCCGTCTTCTCCGTGGTGGCCAACGGATCTGCCGACGCGCTCCGCGAAGGGCTGACGTACTGGCGGTCGGTTGGGCCCGCCGAGGAGGACTTGACCTTGCAGGTGCGCGGCGAGGCCACGTCGTTGATCGGTCCACACGCCCGTTCCTCCATGCTCGCCTCCAACGGCGCCCGCACTGTCAATGTCCCCCGCCGACGATGCCTACGCTACGCCACCCACGGCATGCACGAATACAGAGGCAAGTTCTTCCCCCAGCTCGCCCGGGCCCTGATCAACATCGCAGGCGTTCCGTCCGACGGGATCATCGTCGATCCGATGTGCGGCAGCGGGACCACGCTCGTGGAGGCCAAGCTGGCGGGCCGGTCAGCATACGGGCTTGACATGAACCCGCTCTCCGTCTTCGTGGCTCGGGTCAAGTGCCAGGCCCTGTCCATTCCGGCCGTAACCCTCACCAAGGCATACCTCCATCTCGAATCGACGCTGGCCAAGTCGAGCCCGAAGGGTCAGCGCCACGCCGACTTGCCCGCCAGGGACCAAGACTATCTCAGGCGCTGGTACGCCTTGTCCGCATTGCGCGAGCTCGACGAGGTGCATGCGGCGATCCAGACGCTCGGCACGGCGCCTCTCAGGGATTTCTTTCTCGTCTGCCTAAGCAACGTCCTGCGCTCCGTCTCTTGGCAGAAGAACGACGACCTGCGCGTGCGCAAGGAAGCTGTCGACGTCGGCCGCGGGGAGGTCATCCGCCGCTTCCTTGCCCAGGCGCTGCGCTCGACCACCACGGTGTCGGCGTTCACCGCCGAGCGCGGGCGACTGAAGGCCGGTGGTTTTGACGTGTCCGAGGCCGACGCACGCGATGCCGTCGCCGCGCTCAAACCGTTCGCAGGCAAGGTCGACGCCGTCATCACGTCGCCGCCATACGCGACCGCACTGCCCTACATCGACACCGACCGGCTCAGTCTGATCTACTTGGGCCTATTGTTCCGAACCGATCACGCTACGCGCGACCGACTCATGATCGGCAATCGCGAGGTCTCGACCCGCCTGCGAGACGACTATTGGGATAGGTACACGACTGCGAAGGACCTTCTGCCCCCTGACACACGTCGCGTCATCGACCGCGTCCACCGCCTAAACAGCGAGAACCCGGCGGGCTTCCGGAGGAGAAACTTGGCCGCGCTGCTCTCCAAATACTTTTTCGACATGCGCGAGGTCCTGCTCAGCATCCGTGGTCTGCTGCGCCCTGGCGGCAACGCCTTCCTGGTCGTCGGGAGCAACCGCACAACCGCCGGCGGCGAACTCATCCACATCCAAACCGCGGACCACCTCTCGGCGATTGCCCAGGATCTCAGGTTCGACGTTGTCGAGTCCCTGTCGATGGACATGCTGCCGTCCCGCGACATCTTCCGCAAAAACGCCGTTCCATCCGAGAAGATCATCAGGCTGAGGGCTCCCCAGCCTGTCTAGCGGGCGCTTCAGAAGTACCCGAAACGTTTCGTCGAGTTCCGTACGCGCTGATCACACCTCGCGAGCATTGTCTGGTACTCCGTACTTCCGTTCGAGACCACTCGCACATCGTATTCAAAAGCGGTGCCGCCGACCTTCTTCATGACCAGGATGTCTCCGATCCCTCCCAAGCTCCGCAGCGTCTCGCTTCGCAGGCGGAAATCGTGTTTCACTGGCCAAGTCATCATGTTGACCTCCACCACCTCGTCGCCGACGCGCATCCTGACACCTCTTCGATCGAATTTGCCCGTTCGTCTGGGGTCCTCCTCGAAGCCGTCCTGCCAGTCCCAGAATTCTGGCTCCGCATCCCGAGCGGTCAGCGGCACGTAGATCTCCGGCGACCGCTTCGACGTCCCAGTCGTCGTCTGACCCACGCCAACGTCGGTGGGCCGAAGCGTCATCACAAACGTACGACCCGCTCTCCGCTGACCGGTGGTCGGCGTGCGGGCAGGCTGAATCCCAGACGGTGCAGCCGGAACCGGTACCGCTTCGAAGTGAACCGCGTCGTTTCCGCTAGCCGCGAGCAGCACGTCCGAACCCAAGCCGCCCTCGTCGATGGCGACTCCGGCCATCTCCGCTTCCTTCGGGACCAACCCGGCCTGAACCAAAGACTCCAGATGCGCATCGTTGAGCTCCATCGACGTCCCGCTTTGCGCATCGGCCCACCCGTCCAAGGCTCCCTCAATGCGCTCAAGTACCTCGCGGTCCGTCTCCTCTCTCCGGTCAAGCGCGACCCGTACGCCCGCCTCGTAGTTCGTGTAGAGGCCGCCTTCAGTCAGGTTTCCCGATCCGACGACGATCTCGGCCCGATCCGCAGACTTGAACAGGTACACTTTCGGATGGAACGTGTGGGGCAACCGATTGTGGAAGATCACCAACCGACCGTTGGGGGAGACCGCGTCCATCAGCCCCTTCAATCCTTCGTAGGACGTCCCCCGATGGTCCATTCCCGCGATCAACTGGACCCGTCGCGACTCCGCGAAGGCCGCCAATCTCGCAGCAATGTGCTTCACTCCCGACTGCTTCACGAATGCGACGGCCGCTCTGAACTCCGTCCAATTGCCGTCCAAGTTGTCGTTCAGCCAGTCGCCGAGCCTTAGTCCTCCCGGTTGTTCAACCAGTTTCACGCATTCGCCCATCGGTCTTTAGCGCCTCGCCGGCGATGTCATGCAGCGGAGCCGCACTCGATGCTGCCCGGCCCTGAACGGGCGATCGCGCGGTTCACATCGCCCCTCGCCGGCCGCAGCCGTACCAAGACGGCAGACCGCCCGACAGGACCTCTCTACGGCCTCTTCGCTCATCCGTTAGAGTATGCCACTTCAAGCTAGCTTCGCGTTGGTGCGGGGAACGGGCGGCCACCCTCGGATCGCGGGGTTTGGGGCGCAGCGGGGACGGCGACGAGCTGCGCGGGAGCGGCCTCCGGATCGTCACGCGGGGACTGACCAGCGTCGGCAGCGCGGCGGCCGTGATCCTTTCGCTCGGCGACCGGCGCGAAGCCGGCCGGAACGCCCGCCTGCTCTACCACGGGGCGCGGGTGGCGGGGAGCTGCGCCCTGACCGCCGAGCGGGCCGCGCACCAGGAGGCGCTGGCCCGGTAGGCCGAACGCAAGCGGCGGCCAGGATGGAAAGGGGTGTATGGCCACGACGGCGTTTATGCGACGGGGGACGGTTTTTTCGTCACGGTCTTGATGTTCGAATGAGGTGATACGACGGGTTTCGGAGCAGCGAATTCCAGTCGGAACTGGCCGAGGCGCCTGCGCTCCATTTCGTCCGTCTTGATCCGATTGGTTGCCGATGTGCCGCCGCAAGGGGATCGCGCCAGAGCGCCTGTTAGCCCCTGTGAGGCGTTTTGCGCTAGGGGTGGCTATGGGCGTTTCGGGGGTTTGAGCGCCCTGTGATGGCTAGGGTGTGTGTCTGATAAGCGTGTGTGCCTATCGGTGGCTTTCGTCTCTAACAACTCGCGCTCGGCGGGAGTGCGTTGGCTGGAGCGGCGGCCAGCTCGGCGCGAAGTCGCTCAATCTCCACATTCAGTCTCGCGTTTTCCTTCTTCAGCCACAAGTATTCATCCACTTTCAAACTCGCCGCCGCGACTTGCGCTCGGCCTTGTACGAGTTTGAGTTCGGCGGCCAGCTGAGCCGTCTTCGCGGTGGACAAGTTCAACTTCGCGGTGGACAACTGCAATTTCGCCGCTTGACGATCTGCGTTGATGGTGACGTTGGCGATGGACAACATCCATGCTAACGGAGCGACAACCACCAAGAACGTGGCACTCACCCCCACGAAGTTGGACGGGTCGATCCTAAACAACTCAATCGACACCCACCCCGTAACAACCACGATCACGCCCATGACCGTGTAGCCGCCCGTCATAGACACCCTGATCTGTTTGACCTTCGTCATCAAACGCTTCGCTATTGCCCACATCTCACATCCTTTGCCATTCTTCCGCCCAATACGCCTTGTCGTCCTCCAAATCCACCTCCACGATCCCCCCGGCCTCGCGCCGCTCGAACAGATCCCACAGGCAGTCCGACCGATGCTCGGACCGGAGCGAGCGCAGCGCCCCCGTCTCGTCCGTGTATCGCGGCGTCTATTCCGACGTCGCCCACGGCCCCGAATTCGAGGCGAAGGCGGGGCGTCCACCCTGGCGCTCGAAGGGTGCATGGCGGCCGAGTTTCGGACGAGCAAGGAGCGGCGGAGAGGCGCGGGCGTTTGCGTTTTCGTCCGAACTTCGGCGGAATGTATCACAGCAGCGGAATCCCCGCGCTGGCGGACGCGAGTACCCACCGCGGCCTGTCGCTCCCCCTTGTCGCGTTTCGGCGCGGCGCTGGCGGGCGGCTTGACGAACAGCGCCGCCACGTCGGCCCGCTCCCTCTCGTCGCCGTGGAGGGCCAGATGCGCCCTGTCCATCCACACCTCGGCGTCGTCGATCCGCGGGGAACCTAGCCCCTCGTCCACGCACTTCGTCGCCATGCGGATGCGGTCGAGCATTTCGCGGTTGGCCAGATCGGCCCTCTCGGCGGTACGGAGCTTGCGCTCGGCGATCTCGTCCGTGCGCTTGATCGCCCGGCGCTGCTCGATGAGCGTGCTGTGCGCCCTCTCGTGCGCGTCAAGGTGGCGCTTGCGTTCGGCCTGCCGCTCCTGTTCGGCCTTCTGGAGTTTCTCCCGGTCGTCCAGCTCGGCGACGCGCTTCTTGTGCGCCTCGCTCCGCGCCTTGAGCTTCGCGGTGAGCTCCCGTGACGGCCACACGCTGGATCAGGCTGCTGCTGCGTTGGGTATCTCGGTGGCGGCGCTCTGTCACTGGCGCCAGAAGCACGGCTTTCCGCTGGACGGCCGGCGCATCACTCTCCCAACCGCGTCAAAGGCGTTTGGCTCCGCCTGCGCATTCGGCTGGCCTTGTGGAGGGAACGGCGCGGGGAAGGCGCATGACGGACGCTCTGGCCGCGGTGGTGATCCCGATGTCCGCCGCGGCATGGTGCATACCCGGCTTCGTCGCGTTGGCTCGCACCCATCCGCAGTACCCATCCATCTGCGCGATCAACGTGCTATCGGGAACGCCCGGGGTTGGGCCCGAACTTCCTCCTCCGTTTCCCGTTTGGAGGAGGAAGTGCCGCTATTGCCGACTCGACCTCGGCAACCGTTTCCATTGTTAGCTTGCCAACGGGTTGGCACACGCCTTCGGGACCGTCCGTCGCGCCGTTTCGTGTCCGAATCCGTGTACCGCCACGACCGCGGACGGAATGTGGAACCGTTCCGTATTCACAAGATTTCTCCCAATCCAAGATGCCAGGAACACTAGCGCAGCCCATACGCAAACGCCCCGGAAGCCGAGGCGCTTGGGTGGCGGGGCGAGACCGCCGGTTTGCTCCAAAAGGATGAGCAAAATAACTGTACCACATTTCGCCAGCGCCTTCCAGCTCGGACACCGCTAGCGACGTGTACGCGGACGCAGCGTTTAGTCTATGTTTGCGGGTGTTGACATTAAAACATAAAGTGGGAGGATAGTTCATTTTGGCGTTGATATTATTGACGAAAACGCGGTTTGAAAAAAAGTCGACTAACGTCACCGAAGCCGTATGATGTGAATGAATCGCATACGGCGGGTATGCGGATGATACTCCAAAAGGACATCTCACCACATGAGCGACTTGGCGCGCTTGGACCAGCTCGAGGGGCATCCCGGCGTGGTGGCGGACGACGCGCAATCCAACGGCGCGACCAACTGGACCGAGCGGTACCCGACGGTTGTCGTCGCGCTTGCCGAACTGCGACGCCGATTCACAAACCTTAGGTTTTGCGCGAGCAGGGGCAAAGGCAAGGCGTTGGAGGCCGCATGGCAAACGCGGATACGCGCCGCCGATCCGAAGCGGTGGCCCGTGTCGTGGGCGGGAAGAGACGAGTATTGCATCGTCCCGTCAACCGCCGGACTTTTCCTTGTGGACATCGACGCCGCCTTTGACGACCCCGATGATCCCGATAGCGAGCGGAAGCCGACACGGGAAGAGGCCGTGGCGTTGAAGGACGCGCTTGGCGGCAAGGCGCTTCTCTACGAGTCCACCAAAGGGAAATCCTCGTGGCACATCCTCTTCGCGGACGCGGCAAATGGTGGTCAAGACTGGAGGGAGTTGAAGGGGGCCACCAGTGCCGGATTCGCAAGCGCCAACGGACTGCTGCACACGCTGGACGACGGCATCGTGTTGAAATTTGATACCCGCGGCGGCGGCGTGAATCGTGGCGGGGTGAATGCGGGGAAAGTGAACGGCGCCCGGATAGACGCGAACAGACGGCGCGTCGTCAAGATGCTGCAAGCCCTGGACGGCGGCGTCACGCCAATCGAGCGACCGCAAGTGCTCGCCGATGCGCGGGCGGCTAGGAAAACATGGGGGAAGGCGTTCGTGTCCACCGCGAAGGGCGGGGGATGCCATCCGAAGATCCTCGAGCGCACTGCCGCAATGGTCGGACTCCCCCCAGACGACGTCAAAGCGGCAATGGCGGAACTTGTTGACGAAATCGCGCAGACGCGAGCGGAACGGGACAAGTCGCCCGGACTGGAAGCCGAGCGGGAGATCGCGCAAGAGGAGGCCGCCCGTGCGTACAAGGGAGCGAAGGACCGCGCTGCCGGGGAACGCAATGCGCGGGCCGCGGCTGATGCGGCAGGGCGCAAGCGGCGGCGGGAACAGGCGGAGCCTTCCCCCGTCAAGGACGAGAATCAGTTCGAGTCGCAACTGGTCTACGACTCGGTCGACCAACTGGTGAGCGCCTTCAACGACAGGTACGCCTGCTACCACTCGAAGGAGGCGCGCGTCATAGACCTTCTGGCGACGGCGGTTTCGGACTCCATCTGGCCGGAGATGATGAGCTACACGTCGTTCGAGCAAGCCGTCGAGCATGTGAAGGTCCGCAAAGAGGTCAACGGCGAAATGATGCTTGTGAAAGCGGCGCCGCAGTGGCTGAAGCACGGCGACAGGCTGCGCTACAAGGGAGGCATGGAGGTGCTAGGCCCGAACGAGCGGCGGCGCAACCCGTATGCGTTTCCCGTGATCGTTAGTCCGCCCACCGACTTGAAGGAAGGCAACGCCGAAACGCTTGAAAAGTTCCTGCGCGAAATCGTGTGCGGCGGCGACGAGCATGTGTACGAGTGGTTGGCAGACTGGCTCGCGGACTGCGTCCAACGCCCTCATGCATCCGGACCGGGAACGGCGGTTCTGTTGACGGGATGGGTTGGCAGCGGCAAGTCCATCGTCTACGACAGAATAATGCTGCCCATACTCGGACAAAAGCATTGCGCGAAGATGACGGATGTGGCGAATGCGCTCGGCGGCGGCTTCAATCACGATTTAATGGCGAAAACTCTCTGCTTCGCGGACGAGGTCATTTTCGAGCGCGACCGGCGAACCATGCAGCGGCTGAAAGACTGGTGCATGGCACCGACCTTCCGCTACGAGCGCAAATTTCAAGATCCCATCACCTGCCGCAACACGAACCGGCTGCTCGCCGCGACGAACTCGGCCGTGGCGGCCGCGCTCGAAGCGGGGGACCGGCGCTTCCTAGTCGTCGAGACTCCGATCCGGTTCACCGACACGCAGATAGCGGCGGGGGAGAGCGTCAAGATGTTCAAGCCGTACTTCAGCTGGTTCGAGGCGAACGTGGCCGTGATGGCGCGGTGGTTCATGGACAGGAAGGTCGACATTGACCGCTTGCGAACGCCGCCCATAACGGACGCCAAGAAGCGCGCGATTCTGGGGACGGACTCGGTGCTGAGCGCTCTGGCGGAACTCGCCGCTGACGGAGTGATCGAAGGCGACAAGGAAGGCTTGGGCGCGATCACTTCCGGCGCGCTGCTGAGCATGACCGGCGACCGCCACATGTCGCGCCGCAACGTCATCAACCACACGCGGGAGTTGCTTGGCGAAGGCAACGTGGCCAAGACGATCAACGCCTACGAAATCGTCCAACGGGCGCGGGACAAGGACGGGGAATGGGTAGTTGCCAGAAGGCAGAGGGGCAAGGGGCTGCATTTGCCAACCCCCAAGCGACTCGCCGAACTCGTCAACCCGCGCCTGCCCGAAGCCGACCAAATCCACGATGCCCCCGCCGAGTGGCGTAAATGGAAGCCCGACGCCACGCCGTTCTAGAGTTGTTCCCTTGTTCCCTTTGAGAGGGGGTTTCCGCCCTTGTGGGATGGGTACCCCCCTAGTAAGACCGAGTCACCCCTTCAAAAGGGAACAAGGGAACAAATCCAGTGTTATGGCGTTTGGCGGCGTTGGGCCATGTTGAGGAGACCGTGAAGTGAGCATTGAGCATGATCAAGCCCCGATGTCGGCGCTTCTCAACCAAGCGCGACAGCGGCGCGCGCAGCCAGCCAAGCCGTCCCCCGAAGCGCCGGCGCAAACTCCACCCGCCCGCCCGGATGGAACGCCGACCAACGCTGCCCGGCTCGTTGAAGTAGAGCGCGGACTGGCCGCCTTGACCGATGACACCGGCAGCAGGTTGTCCGCCGTTGAAGGCGAGTTGGCCGTCCGCGAACTGGAGCCGCCCGGTCCGCTCACCGAGCAGCAGTTGTACGAGCGGATGCTGCGGAACGGCGCGACCGAGGACATGGCGAGCCGGAACGCCAAGGCCATCTTCGACAACCTTGAAGGCTACGACGGCCCCGGCTGCGTTCCACTCCAACGCCGCGGTCAACCATCACCATCGGCGACGGCAACGGAGCGTAGCGAAGGCGCAGTCCCCGGCCAATAAAACCACCTCGTTTTTGTTGGCCGTCCGCCTCCGGGCGGGGGAATCCAAAGGGGGCGCAGCGCCCCTTGGCGCAACACCCGAAGGGTGCCAATTCAGCGAAGCGACCTGCGAAGCGGGTGAATTGGGGATTACGTTCCCCATTAAGGGCCGCTTGTTCCCCATTAAGGGCCGCTTGTTCCCCATTAAGGGCCGCTTGTTCCCCATTAAGGGCCGCTTGTTCCCCATTAAGGGCCGCTTGTTCCCCATTAAGGGCCGCTTGCGGCCCGGATGCTTCAAACAGACATTCTCCCCGCGTGAACGCGGGTTTCCCCTCTGGTGATACATTCCCCCCATGCCCCATGCGATCGGCATAAGGCGCGGACTCATATCCGGCGCGAACATCCCTCCCCGGAGGGCGCATGTCCGCGGCGAGACACGAAGCCTCGCCACGAAGCTCGCCAACCCCGAAGCGGAGCGGCCCGACGTGGTGACGCTCTCTCCCGAGATCGATCCGCTGAAACTCGCCACGCTCGAGAAGATGCGGCGCAGATACCTCCGGGGGAAGCGCGGCGCGCGGCCGAGCCCCCTGGCCGAACTCGTGCTCTGGGGGCCGCCGAGACACGCCGCCGAGGACGCGTGGCCGAGGGAGAGATCCCAAGAGTGGGGGGAGGCGTCCCTGAAATGGGTGCGGGCGCACTTCCCGGACAGCCCCGTCACGGAGTCCGCGTTGCACATGGACGAGGGCAGCCCGCACGTCCACGTCTGCCTGTTTCCGCGCTACACGGACGCCGCGGGGGAGACGGCCTACGGCTGGAAAAGGGCGGAAAGAGCGGCCACGGACAGGCTGAGGGGCGACGAGCCGCTGTTGAATGCGGGGCGCCAACACGTCCGCGGCAGGGAACGCGCGGGGGACGCCATGACCATGCTGCTCGACGACTACCACAAGTCGGTCGGCGCGCGGTTCGGCCTCGCCCGCGGCGAGCGCGGATCGGGGCGCAAGCACAGGGCCATCACGATCGACGAGGCCACCCGGCGCCACGCCGAGGACAGGTCGGCGAAACTCGACGTGCGGGAGGCCGAGATCGCGGAGGCCGACGCGGAGTCCAAACGGACGGACGCCGCGTCCAAGAGGCGGAAGGTCCGGCTCGACAAGGAGATCGCGCGCTTCAACCAGCATGTCGGGGAGTTCAACGCCAACGTCAAGGCGCGGGCCGCCAGGTTCGAAGAGCGCGAGAACGGGCTCAAGGCGCGGATCGCCGCCCAGGTGGAACGCGACAAGGCCGAACGCGAGCGGTTGAACGAGCGCGCACGGCACATCGAGGCGGACGAGCGGGCGCACGGCACACTCGTCGAGCAGCGCCGGCGCGTCAAGCGTAGGGGGGATGTCGCCGAGCGCAAGCTCCGCATCGCGGAGAGAACCGATCTGGCCAACCGCGAAAAGATCGACCGCATCAGCATGGCGATGAAGTGCCTGGACGCCGGCCTCGGCTCGCCGCGGATCGAAGACGCCGGCCTGTGGATGGACCGGGCGCACCTGGCCGTCCACGGCGACGAGAGGGAGAGGGCGGCGATCGCCGCCTTGTTCGCCAAACCCGGCGCCGCGCCGGCGGCGAAGCGCGACTGGGGGCAGGCGCTCCGCAGCTCCAGCGCGGTCCGCCGACCGGGGCCGGCGAGCGCTCATCGGCCAATCCGCCGTTTCGACGAACCGCGGGCCGGCGGCTTTGGGGGAAGTAGGCGTTAGCTTTCAGTCGTTCCAACGATTAGGGGGTTTCCAGTCGCAATCTCTCCACTGGCCACGTTTGGAGCAATGGAACACGCAACTGCTTTGCGCGCTGTCCGCTGACCAGCAGCCATAAGCTCCTAGCTTTCCGGAGATCGTGACAACCTGTGTTCTTCGAACAATGCTTTGGGCTCGGGGCCAAAGTGTTGCGCCGGGCCGTTGGCGGTTCCAACCAGTTCGCCACGGTGGAGCTGGGCGAAAAGACCGGCACCCATGGCGACTCGTCGCTCTGGTGGACATGGCAGCCGGCAGCCGGCGACACCTGGTACCGCTTCGCGCTGGAGACCGGTCGCGACGTTCTCACCGTGTACAAGATGACCGGCGCGGGGTTCGAGGGCTTGGAGTTGGTCGCCGTGAGCCAAGAACCCGTGGGCCCGCACGAGGCAATCTTCCAAGCCGAGCAAGGCGCGCGCTACGTCATCCGGCTGGGCGCGCTCTATCGGGACATCGACGAGCGCCAAGATGGCGCGCGTGGCGACTTCGAGATCCGCTGGGAGGTGAACGGCCCGCCGGTCTGGCTGCTTTCCGCCGGCCGGGTAGCGGCCGGCGTGCCGAACGACGACGGCGTGCCGCTGGATCTGCCGCCTGTGTTCGACGGCGCGTTCAATGCCGACGGCGCCGCGCTGTACGCGAACACCGCCTCTGGCCTGCGGGTCTTCCAACGCGACGCGGCCACCGGCGCCCTGACGTGGGCGCAGGCGTTGGATCCGGTCGGCCCCAGGCCGGACGCCTTGCTTTGGGACCAGGATTCGCGGTCGCTGATCACCGGCTCTTGCGCTGGATGGCACGCGTTCGCCGCCGGCGCCGATGCCGACGGGGTGCCGACGCTCGCCCACGCGGGCGCGATGGGCGGCGTCGCGCCGTGCGCGAGTTCGTGGGACGGGTTCAGTCCGCACCCGGGGGGCCGACTGACGTTCCTGACGCCTGGACGCGCGTTTGTTTCGCTGGTGCAGGCGGGCCGCGCCATCGAAACCCACGCCTTGGACGAGCAGCGCGCTTCGCTCGCGCTGGTCGACAGCTTGGGCTACTTCGACTTCCAGCACGCCGCCGCGCACGGGGACGGAGTACACGTGTACGCGGCCGCCGACGATCAGCTGCTCGTGCTGCGACGCGACGAAGCGGGCGCATTGCGCGTGTCGACGGCGCTGGGCGACGGCGACGGCGAGTTCGGCGCCGAGATCCAGGGCATGACGTCCCTGCGGATGCTCGCCGTCGACAACAGCGGCGAGCACCTGTTCGCGTTCGCCGAACAAGGGAAGCGCACGCTGGCGTTCGATCTGCGGGAAGACCCCTCGCGCCCGCGCTTCATGGGGGGCGTTCGCGTCCAAACAGGCCCGTCCTACAACCAGCCCGCCGAAGACGACGAATGCCTCAGCGCGCAAGTGCGCAACACCACGCCCGCCGTGGACGTGTTCTGCACGCGGTTCGCCTACACCGTCGCCTTGCGGCCCGACGGCAGCGTGCGACAAACGGACTACGTCGCCCCGGGAAAGTGGGATCGGATGGGAAACCGAATGCCGAGATACGCCTCACCTTGGCAAATCGGCTTGGCGAGCCCCGACGGCAAGCACATCTACGCCATCTACGGTTTGGATCAGATCACGATACTCGAACGCTTCGAGAGCCATTGACCGACGCGGGCCCTGGGAGGCGTCCGACCTGCTACGCCGCGAATTCCCGCAAACGGGCCTTCACCGCCACCACGTCCGCGGGACAGCGCTGGACGCTCGGCGAGCGGCTTGCGGAGCGTTACGCGAAGGGCGGGCCTGCGGAACGGGGACTGGCGCACAAGGGCGCAACCCCGGCCCTTCGAGGCGCGGGATAGGTTGCTAGAATCACCATTCTAACATCCTATACAGCATCGCGAAGCGACGGGGTTGCGCCTGTATACGCCAGTCCCCGCTCCGCCGCGCCGCCCTTCGCGTAACGTCGCGCAAGCCGCTCCTTCGCGTCGGCGTCGCCGTCGATGGTCGCGCCCGCGTCCCGGATCAACGCCAACGCCTCCGCGGCGTGCTCCCGGCTCTGCTCGTGGGTCAGCAGCAGCTTCGGCCTCCCGGGTCGCTTTCCGCGTCCCCCGCGCCGGCGGTCCCACGCCTTCGCGCCTTCAAGCGCGGCCACCGCCTCCCGCCACTTCTCCGCAACGGCTTCGTCGCGAGCGTGCGCGTATCCCTCGGGGGAGCGCCTGTGCGCCCCTGTGAGGGCCGTTTGCGCCGGTGGCGGGGGAATCAGCCAGCTCGCGCCCTGTGCGTCGGCGTGCGCGCCGAAAACCTGAAAATCAAGGTTTCAAGTTCAAGGGCTGGATTGGGCGGTTCGGTATAGGGTGTTAGGATGCCGATTCTAGCAACCTATCCGAGGTGACGGCAGCGACATACCCGTCAAGGTGATGTCACGCCGGCGAGCAGTGCTTGCCTACACGTAGATGCGTGTGTGACGCTGACTTGATAGATTGATGCTGGGCCGCAAAAGTTGGCGGCCGCTGTGGTGGACGGGAGGATAGGAATGCCCTATTCGGCTGCGGTTCGCGTGTACGCCCTGCTTTGGCTGACGAGCGAGTGCGAAGCGCGAGTCGCGCGGTTTCTGACATCGGAGGGGTTCGTGCGCCGGCGGTGCAGAGACGCATGCACCTCACGGTTTACCATGCCCGGCGGCGGTTGCAAGGCCTTGAACCGGGCATGCGAGATGTAAGAATCATCGCGCCTTCGTGCGAGACACGGTTCATGGTGCTGGCTCCTGGTGGAGAGAATCCTCGTCGCGACTTGGAGCCGAGGAGAAGGTCTGTAGGTGTACGCCTCACAAGGAGGAATGCTTGTATTGATGAAATATTGCAATTGCGCCGCGCCTGCTACAAGCATGAAACTCCCGAAATCGTCGGCAGTCGCGACGCCACGACCGATAGGAGAAATTGCTTCGGAGCGCGCCACTACCAGCCCCATGTGAAGCTGCTCAATCCGGGCAGCGAGATCAATAGGAACCTCAGACCGCTGGGGGACGCTTTTCGTGCGGCCATAAAGACATTGGAATTCGGTGCTTATGAGGTCAAGGTCGCAACTTATGAGGTCAAGGTCGCAAGTCGCCAGACATCTGGGCACCAAGTCCGAGGCGCTCGGCTGAGCAAGGCCGGTCGTCGCTCGAACGGCTAAACGGCGGCCCGCCGGACCACCTCAAGGAAATCCATCGATCTTCTGGCGTTGCGCCCGTTGTGCTGTTTGTTTGGGTCAGGTGGTGGAGAAATGTCCGGGTTAGGCAACGCGGGTCGAGGCGATTTGAAGTGGCTGACGCTGGCGGTGGCCATTGGCTGCCTTTTGACCTTGAACGTCGTCCTGTTCGTGCTGCCGGGGGCTACTTACACTGCCACGGTGCCGCACGACCTTTTTGGCTACTTCGACGCCATGCACCGTGCTCGGCACGGCCAGTCGCCTCATGCGGACTTCCATACGCCAATTGGATGGCTTTCCTATGGACTACCTTATTTAGGGTATCTGGCTTTTGACCAGTTCGGCGGCGCGTTGGAGTTCGGCAACGCGGCAATGCTCGCAATCCTATTGCCGCTCGCCGCCATCGGGCTCCATGGCCGTGTCCCTACCGGGCCGGGTCTGCTCCTGCTTTGTGCGGTGTTCGCCGTGGTCACCGTGCCTTGGCCGCTAGGCGAGTCGGGTTGGGTCTCCACCCAAGTCACGCATTACAACCGGTGGGGCTGGGCACTGCTGACCACGTTGATGCTATTCGGCCTGCCGTGGACGCGGGGCGATGGGCAAGGTCAAGGCACTTTTCGCACCTTTTTGGACTCGGCAGTCATCGCCGCCCTCCTCTCGCTACTGTTCTTTGTGAAAGCGACCTACTTCGCCGTTGGTTTTGTCTTCGTTCTGTTGTTCGGCGTTGCTTTAGGGCGCTTTCGGCTCACAGGCGCTTGGGGGTTGGCCGGTCTTCTTCTGGTGGTCTTGGGTTGCCAAGGGGTCGGCGGTTGGGTGGACGACTACCTGAGCGACTTGCTGCGGACTTCCGAGGCGGTGGGTGAACCGGGCACTGAAGCCCACGATGCGACGCCTAGCATCCTAAGTGTTCTGTCCGCGACGCTAAGCACGACTGGTTTGGCCGTCATGGCATGTGCATTGGCGGGGCTAGTCAGGCGTCTGCAATATCTGGACATACTGTTGGCCGGCTACATCTTTGCATCTTGCGTCCTCTTGGCGAGCCAAAACTCCAACGCTCCGAACGTCCTGTTCGCGCTGTTGGTGCTATTTGTTTGGCTGGCGGCTCGTTGTCCCCGCGGTTCCACTCATCGGCGGCTGATCCTGGCCGGCATGTGGATATTCCTGCTGCCCACCTTTGCCCGTCAGGCTCTTGCGACCGCAGCGTTCCTCACGGCCGCCCACGGCGCTTGCCCCGGCTGCGAATCCGGGCTGCCCCGCATGGGAGGGGCTTGGTTTGGCGGCTTGGGAGGCCCCAACGCTTTCGAGGCAGGGGTTCTGCAAATGTCCCCGCAGGACGCGCTTCTGTGGTCGCGTCACAATACGTTCGTCAGCCACATGGACCTTTCCAATGCTGAATACCTGCATACCTTGAGAACGGGGTTGACGCTGCTCAAAACCGCTGATGCGGGACAGGACCCCGTGGCAACAGTGGGCTATGTGAACCCCTTCCCGGTGCTGCTTGACGCCCCACCACCCAAGGGCGTGGCCCTCATTTTGCATGTCGGGAGGTTCATCAACCGCCACTCCGCGGCGAACCGGACGCTCGTGTTTGGAGACGCGAAATGGCTGATGATCCCGAAATTTCCGATTGCGCATGAAACCACCGAGCTCATTTTGGAGGTGCATGCGACCCACCTCAAAGCCGCTTGGGAACAGGCGGCGGAGAACGAGCACTGGCGGCTGCTGCGCCATATGGATCACTTGCCAAGTCGCCAATCTCATGGCAAGTGACAAGACCGCACCAAGCCGAGGCGCAGAAGTGTAGAAGAACGATGGTGTCGGTCACGGGCGTACACATGGACCTCCGCAAGTTCGCGGCATCCGCGACGTGATCGCCATCCTCGCGCCTAGGCGAAGCGCCGCTCTGCATTGGTTCGAGCTGCGCCACCGCGTGGCGTGGGCGGCAACCGGAACGTAGTGGAGGGCGCAGCGAGCGCAGCGGGGGATTCAAGGGGGACTCCCCCTTGACGCGCTAGAGAGCGAAGCGAACGGAGACCATTGAAGCGGAGCGGTCGGCCGAAGGCCGATCAATGGGCAGTGCGTTGTTGCTCATTGATCGCACAATGGCCCCACCCGCCCGGCGTGCTGCGCACCCCCGGACATGGGAGACCCCACCACCTCCGCACGCGATCCGCACGCGATCCACACGGCAATTGCGGGAGTTCGCACGTGGTTGCCGTGCGGACGAGATCTGGCAGGGGCGGGGAGCAGGGCGCGGGGGTCGGGGTACATCCGCGTCTCGCTCGCCAACACGCGGGATGTCACCAGCATCTTGTCGAGTCGTGGTGGGCAGCGCAGGCAGCGCCCGCGATCGCGCGGGACGGCGAGCGCCTCACGCGACGTAGGCGGCCCATGCGTCCATCAGCCCGCGCCGCCTGGCGAACAGGTCGCTCCTCGCGTAGGCGGCTTCGGCCTGGTTGCGGATCGCGTGCGCGAGCGCCGCCTCCATCACCGCGTGCGGCGCGTCCGTGCATTCCGACGCCCAATCGCGGAAGCTGCTGCGGAAGCCGTGCGGCACGGCGTCGACCCCGCAGTCGTGCAGGAGGTCGCTGACGGCCCTGCTGGTGAGTCGGCGGCCCCGGACGCTCGGAAAGACGAGATCGGCGGCCGCGCCCGTTCGGGGGAGGTCCCGCGCCTCGGCGAGGATGGCCAGGCAGCGCGGCGACAGCGGCACCCGGTGCTCCGTCTTGGCCTTCATCCGGTCGGCGGGGATCGCCCACGTCTTCGCCTCGACGTCGATCTCGTCCCACGTCGCGCCGCGCGCCTCGCCGCTTCGGCTCGCGGTCAGCACGATGAACTCGAACGCGAGCTTGGTGCCGATCCAGGCATCGGACGCCTTCGCCGTCGCAACCGCGCCGGCGACTTCGGCGTGCGGCAGCGCCCTGTGGTGCCGCTTCACCCCGCCTTCGCCCTTCGGGAGCGCCTGCAGCACCGCCGCGCCGGCCGGGTCGTCGGCGCGGTGGCCGTGCGCCATGCTCCAGCGCATGACCGCCGAAATCCTCTGCCGGACGCGGCTCGCGGTCTCGCGCTTCGCGCCCCAGATCGGCGTCAGCACCCGCATCACGTCCGCGCTCGCGACGGCGTCGACCGGCATGTCGCCGAGCACCGGAAAGGCGTAGGCCGCCAGCGTCGACTCCCAATCCGCCCTGCTCCTGCTGGCCTTCTTCCACGCCGCGGCCTGGGCGTCGACAACGTGCGCGGCGGCCTCCGCGAACGTGGGGGCGGACGGCCCGCGGCGGTCCGCGAAGGGGTCGCCGCCGCGCCGGGCGGTCCGGCGGTTGGCGAACGCGGCGTCCCTCGCTTCGGCGAGCGTGACGAGCTCGAAGCTGCCGAGGCCCATGGCGCGCCTCCTGCCCTTCACCACGATGCGCTGCACCCAGCTCTTCGCGCCGCTCGGCTTCATCGCCAGCATCAGTCCGTGCCCGAGGCCGTCGGCGAGCCACTCCACGTGCCGGGTCTTTCCGGAGTGCGTCGCGGCCTTGGCGGCCTTCGCGGTAAGCGGTCTGCGCATTTCGCGGCTCCTTTTCGAGTCGATTGGTTCAGCCACGTAATATACCAGTTGGACGCGGATGACCGCAAGCGCCAACGGAGTGCGGCGGAACACATATCAAGAAAAATCAATTACTTGATGAACAAATGCGGATGCCTGCGGAACGATGCGAACCAATGCTCGGCCGACCTCCACTCGGCTTCCAAATGCCCGGCCAGCGCCTCAAGCAGCAGCGCCTTGGTGTCCTGCATGTAGGGCAGGTGGGGGATCATCAGCCACTGCGCATCGCCCAGAATCAGGTCGGCGTCGCCGGCGTTGCTGCGGGCAAGGTGCCGGTTGATGTGCAGGCAGATCAGAATGCCCGCGGGTGGCGGGGCGTTGAGCAGCGCTGGAAAAGGGCTTTGGAAGTCGAACGTTGCCACGCGACCCTTTTCGGCACCCGAAGCCCGCAGCAGGTCTACCCCGGATTGCAGCGACGCCCGGTACTCCGCGGAGGACAAGTGCGAGTTGCCGATGCGTCCCCGGTGGCTGCGCCCCCACACGAAGGCGTCATCCAAGCTCCGCCAAGACGCCCGCTCGTCAGTGACGTTGACCGACCGGACACTCTCCTGTCCGAACCAAACGCCTTCCATGCGCGGCAGGGACGCGGGCAGCCAGCTCTCCGCGCTCACCGTCATTGCGGCGACGAACGCCGCGGTCGCCGCGGCCTGCCTTGCGAAGGCGGGGGCCAAGTGCAGCGCAAGCCCGGCCAACGAAAGGCGCCGCGTCCCGGACCCCGCGGGGGCCTCGGCCGCCAAGCGGACAAAGAATGCGGCCAGCGCTCCCATGAGGTTCGGCGCGTGGCTGTTCTGCGTCATCAACGCAACGCAGGCGGCCAGCGTGAACAACCCGTGCAACGCGGTTCGGCGGGACAGGCAACCCCACAGCGCCGCGGCCGCCGCAACCAGCGCGGCCAACGCCGCGTCCGCCCGGGCACCGTGCAACACGCCCATGATCGAGACCGGCCTGTGGCCGCCTTCCGATGACAGCGGCTCTTGGGCGATACGCACCGCGGCGAGCACGTCGCGGACGTAATCGTCGATCCAGCCGCCGGCCGCTTGAACGGCCAAGACACATGCGGCGAACAGCGAAAGGCCAAGCGCAGCCGCCCTGCGGAACTCGCCCAAGGCGAGCCCGAACAACAAGACGAACCCCATCCCAACCAACCAATGGGACGCCTTGACGAAGAACATCAAGGAGAGCAGCGCCCCGACCACCGCGCCATCCGCGAGCCACCGCCGCCTGCTCTCGCCCGGCAGTCCCACCAGCAGCAGAATGGTCATCAGCGACCAACCCCAATGGTTGTAGTGCAGGCCAGGGTCTGTGGCCGAGCCGGATGACCCTATCCACCAGGGTGCCGCCGTCATGCCGAAAACCGCCGCGAGCACGGCGATTGCAGCGCCCGTCGGAGCGCGCCCCGCAAGGACGATGCAAGCCAGCGGCAGCAGCACGGCTAGCATGAGCATGTCCGCCGCCTCCGGCGCGCCAGCGAAGCCGCCTTGCAGTAGGAAGCCCGCCCGCGGCAGCCACATCGAAAGCCACCCCTTCGGCGCGTGGAAGTCCACGTGCGGGACTTGGCCGGAGGCCAAGCGATGCGACATGTCCGCGAACAGCAGGAAGTCGTTGGGTGCAACGGCGGCGTAGCTCGCCCCCGGGCGAACGAAAAGCGCCCAGTCCAGGACGAGCAGCGCAACGGACAGATACGCAAGTACCGCCGGGGATGCCCAACGGCCCGGCTGCGCTGTCAAGGCGGTAGCGCCAGTGCGGGCCGAATGGAGCATTGCGGCACAATAACATCCCGCAAACCGGGGCTGGACTGCGCCGCTTCGAGGAGTTGCAGGCACAAGGCGAAGATGGCGCAGGCGTTGGAAGGTGATCCTCGGAATCGCTGGCCGCCGCCAGAGGCGTCAATATCCGTCGCTGCGCTGGATGGGCGCCCCGGACTACCTCGAGACGCTCAACGCCGAAGACGTCCAACTCGCGCCGCAGCACGCCGCTCGGTTAGTCGCCGAAGCGTTCGGCCCCCAGCGCGTTCGACAGCACCCCGTTTACGAAGCGGCGGTTGTGCTGGCCGCCGCGCCCGGTGCTCCCAAGGCGGTTCGGCCAATCAAGCCGGATGCGGACCGCGCTGGCCGTGCGGCGCGTAGTAGCCGTGCTCGGTCAGCGCCATGCCCTCGATCGCCCATGCGGGTGGGTCGTAGCGCCCGGTTGGACCGCACAGGGCCGGGTCCGCGAACTGGTTGAGCCACTCGACGAACGGCTTGTGCCGGCAACCGGCTTCCATGCACACCTCGGCCAAGTCGTAGATCGACAACGCCTCCTCTCTCACCAGCGATCGAAGACCGAACCACGGGTCCGCGGATGCGGAGACGAGCACGTCGGCGCACCACGCGAGTTCGTGCCCGGAGCGCTTGTCGGCGGAAAACCATCCCTGGAGTTCGCCGGCCGAAGGCCTGTCGGCGGCGCCGGCGAACCATCGGCCCAGCACCAGCCGCAACGCCATGTGATCGGGGTCGGCGTGGCCTCGCCGCCGGCACCACGCGTTGTCGAACGCGGCCAAGGGGTGCATGTCCAGTTTCGGAAAGTAGTTCACCGGCTGAAGTTCATTGTCCGCGCCTTGGGCGGCGTGACTCCACGTGTCCCGCCATGTGGAGAAACACGCCACTGCCGCAGTCTGCCAGATTCGACGCGATCTCGTGGTGCGTCGGTTCAATCAAAGGCTTGCCGCCGACGCCCCCTTCCCTATGGAACGTCAACTCGTCGGCCGCCTGCCGCAACAAACCGGCAGGAACGCCGCTAGTCGCCGCCAGCATCGCCTCGGGATCTTCCTTCTCCGCCACGCACAGGTCGTAGACGTCCCTCGCCGTGACCTCGTGCCGGTCCATCAAGCGCCCGATCATCTTGCGTCTCAATATGGTCGCCGTTGTCTGCGTCCCCAAGGCGCAAGCGCCCACCACATCGTCCGAGCGCTCGTCGTCCGTGGTCGCTCCATGCATGGTGTCGTGGATGCCAACTTCCACATCGCCCTCGCGCATCACGCATTGAACGTGATGCGCTCCGACGAACACGGCGAACGCCACATGCCGCAAAGCGGACCGCAGTTCGTCCTCCTGTTCCGCGACCGTGCCGTAGAAACTCTCGCGGGGCGCGAAGATGTCGAGATCAGTGCTGATGCGATGCCGCCATCGCGCCGCCAGCACGGTTCCACCGCCAAGCAGGGCGTCGTCAAGGAGGCCGAATGGCGAAACCGCGTCCGCGAACGTGTCAAGTGCTGTTCCCAAAGGTCTCGGCAGATGGAGTTTGCGCATCATCATCGGTGCGGATGGCCGAGCCCTCAGTCAATCGGCGCGAGCTCCTCGGACAGTGCGACTGGCGCGAAGAACCGCGCTAGCCGCTCTCGTGTTCAACGTCGCCCATGCGCACCGCGGTCACCTCGAACTCGAAGCCACCACTGGCGCATTCGCCGCTTAGACGGTCGCCGGCGACTCTGCCGTCGAACTCGACGTCCACCTCCGTTTCGCCTTTGTACATGATGAACACGAACCGGACCCGGTCTGCGTCGATGCGAACGTCGCGGATCTTCGAGACCTCGTCGTAGGCCTTGAATTCCATTTCTCCGGACAAGTCCGGGCGCACGGTAAGCACCGGGTCGCCCCATGCGAGGTTGAGTTTCCATCTTCCAGGTAGCTCGCTGTTCATTGTTGCGGCCACGGCAGGCTTGGCCGGCTCCGGCGCTGGCGGAGCGAGCATGTCCATGGCGACGCGATAGGTGCGTTCGGACAACTCCGAGATGCGGTTGTCGTTGCAGTCCCGCACGCAAGACAGGAGCCGGTCGCCAAGCACGCCCGTCCACTTCCGCGGCAACGCCGCGGCGCCGAACCTTGCGCCGAGGATCGAGCCGACCGTGGCGCCGTTGCAGTCGGTGTCCCAACCGCCGCGCACGGTGGCCACGATGCCCGCCTCGTAGTCCTCGGCGCCGAACGCGAGACCCATCACCACGAGCGCCGCGTTGTTGATGGTGTGGACGCCGTGGTAGTGGCCGTACTTTTCGTTGACGCGATCCCAAACCGCTTCCCAATTGGATTCCTCGTGGCACCACGCCAACGTGTCGCGCACCGCCTCCGCCAACCGGCAGCGCGCGGGTATCTCGCTAAGGCCGATGCGCACGATCTCGTCCATGTCGCTCACCACGAATGTGGCGGCCAGCATCGCGGCGACGAACATCTCGCCGTAGATGCCGTTCTTGACGTGCGAAATGCTGGCATCCCGGTACGCCAGTTCCGCCGCCTTCTCCGGCCAGCCCGGCGTTACCCAACCGAACACGTCGGCGCGGATCTGCGCGCCGATCCACTCCCTGTACGGATTGCGCCAGGCAGCGCTCTCCGGCGGCCAGCGCCCGTTTACGAAGTTGCGATAGGCGGCCGACTCCGCCGTGTACACAAAGTGGAACGGCATGCGGCCGAGCCAGGTGTTGGCCATGTGGCGCGCCCTTAGCTCCGCGCCTTTGGTCTCCAGCGTGAGCAGGCCGAGAATGGGGTAGTCCATGTCGTCGTCGCGGGCCATGCACTCGATGTTGCCGCGCGTGCTGGTCTTCAGGTGTGGCGAAATCGCGCCTTCCTTGAACGGTATGTAGTCGTCAAGCGGCAGCGCATCCGTCGATTCCAGATACGCGTCGATCCGCCGGCGCGGCCAGCCCTCCACGGGCTTGCCCAGCGAGCAGCCGGCCGCGCGGCCCAGCCACGCGCCGTGAATGCGATCGCGGATCGCGTCGCTGCCGGGATCCAAGGCCATGCGGCGAGGGCCATCCGGCCGCAACGCTTGGATCGCGTCGAGTGCGGAGGGCTCCTCAAAGGGGAAAGACGCCGCCGGCTGCAATGCGTCGAGCTCGTCGTAGAGCGTGTCGAACAACGCGTCCGCGCTGTTGTCGTTCGCAAGCGCCGCGTGTATGCGCGGCTCGATGCTCGATGTGTCGCAGCCTTCCTCGCGGCGCTGAACCAGCTCCGCTCGGATGAGTTGTCGTGCCAGGTTTGCCAAGATTCTCTCCTCGAGTTCCGGGATTGTTCCCGGATTAGCCTAGATTGCGTTTGTCCCGCGTGTTGCGGCGGATCGGGTTTTAGATTCGATGATCGGGCCGCGCCGTTAAAGCGCGGCGTCGTCGCCCGGCTTCTGCGCGTCCAAGCGCGTTGCCCACGCCGCTGCTCGCGCCTGCATCGCCGCGGCGTCCTCGGGCAAGACCATGCCCTGCCCGATGGCGTGCTCCAAAGCGGCGTTCCAAGCGTCCAGGTAGTGCTTGTTGTCCGGGTACAGCGCTGCCAGCTGATCGGCGTCGAAATCGGTCGCGATGCCGTACAGGAAGCCGAATCGCGAGCCCTCCCGGCGCGTCCCGAAGCCGCTGTGCGCGGCGGTCGGCACCTCGATGTCCGGTAGGCGAATGCCACCTTGGGCGTTGCCATGCTCGTCTCTCACCACTGTTGGCCGGGGTGTGCCGGGCTTCACCTCCACGCGCGGCATCTTGGGTGGCGCCACGCCGTCCTTGATCCATCGGTGCAGATGCCGGATCGCGGCGTTGTAGACGGGCGAGTAGGACATCCAGTTCGAGCCGCCGTCGGTGGGTTCGGCGGGCCTCGGAACCGACACGTGCGAAGTGCCGGGCACTTCCCAGAGCCGGAACCGGGGCGAATCGAGCTCGCGCACGCCGTAGTAGCTCATCACCTCCGTCTCGGAGTTGACGACGATCACGGGAACGTCGAGATCGGCCCTGATCGATGCGTCCGCACGACCGCGTCGGGCGGCGAGATCGCCTGCGAATGGCACGACCCTGCCGAAGTCGATGAACGGCAGGTAGCCGTCGAACAGGCCGGTCAAGTGGTGTACGCCGTTGATGTAGGTGCGCAAACGCGCGGCGGATTGGGATGCGCCCACCGCCATCAGCCGCTCGACCGGGAGCCCTGCCATGGGGTCTAGCGCCTTGGCGTCCCGCTCGGGCCCTACGGCGCTCGCCGCCTGGGTGAAAATGTCGTAGGAGTAGGCGTCGCCCGGGTGAACCAGCGAGCCGTAGCGCTCGGCATCCCACGCCTTCAAGCCTTGCGGATTCTGGGGGAAGCCGTCGATGCCGATCTTCTGCGCGGAAACGCCGACCCAAGCGTAGCCGCGCAACGCCTCGCCGCTCGCTGATCCCAGCTCGAAGCCGGCGGTGACGTTCATCCAGAAGACGACCACCGTGCCGTTGAACGCCGCCGGGTCTTCCGGGCGGACCACCAGAATGCGCGTCTTGAAGCTGGCTTTGTCCGCCGCGGGGCGCGTTCGCCAGGCGCCGTCGGGCGTGTGTTCGCCCTCGCTCAATTCGTAAGCCGCCGCTTCGCCGGCCAGGAAGTACTCCTCGGTCACGTACCCCAGCTGCGCCACCTCCGCGGCCGCAAACGGCGCCCCCCGCGTGCCGCCCGTGACCGGGCCGGACAGCGTCGCCGCGTCCACCGCGACAGCGAAGCCGACGCCAAGCGCCAGCAACGTACCCGTTAATCTCATCCCCTCGCCCCCGGTTCGTGTTCGACTGCGAGTGTAACAACCGTTGCGGCAACTGGTGTCAAGGCCGCTGCGGGCGGTGCGCGACGACTGAACCTTGCGCCCGCTCACTCTTGTTAGACTCATCGTTAGTCAGCAGCCACCCTCCTCGACCCCACAGGAACCGCCAATGAGACCGGCCATCCGCGACTGGGCGACCGAGCGGACCGATACGCCGCACGCGGTCATGGAGGCCGCTCCGGCCCAAGGACGCTGCGCAAAGCACCTGCCGCAAAAAGCCGGAGCAGCGGGGCCGCAGCAACTGCAGCAAGCTATGCCGTTACGGTCGACGTGTCGAATGAGGTCCCAGTGCTCGGCCACATCCGCAGCCAAGAGTAGGCGTGGTTTTCAAGTGCGACTCCACCGAGTCGCGGAGCAAAGTTGAGGTGCAGATCGTCATTCCCATGTCCGGCTTCGGAGAACGCTTTCGGCGAGCGGGCTACAAGACGCCTAAACCGTTAATCGAGATCGAAGGCAAGCCCATCATCGCGCATGTGGTGGACATGTTTCCCGGCGAGAGCGACCACGTCTTCATCTGCAACCAGGAGCACCTCGACACGCCTGCTTATCGGATGGAACAGACGCTGCAGGCGTACTGCCCGACGGGACGCATCGTGGGCATTCCACCGCATTCGCTCGGTCCGGTACACGCGGTGCGCCAAGCCGAGCAGCTGCTTGATCCAGACCAGCCGGTCGTCGTCAACTACTGCGATTTCTCCTGCTACTGGAATTGGCATGATTTCCGACGCTTCGTGCGGGAGACTGGCTGCACAGGGGCGATTCCCGCGTACAGAGGTTTCCATCCCCATTCGCTGGGGAACACCCACTATGCCTACTTGCGCGAGACTGCAGGTTGGGTTGAGGACATCCAGGAAAAGAAGCCCTACACCGACAATCGTATGCAGGAGTTCGCCTCCAGCGGTACCTACTACTTCGCCTCGGCCCGCATCATGCTCGCCGCCTTCCAGGCTGTCGTGGAGCAAGACCTGCGGGTAGGTGGGGAGTACTACGTCAGCCTAGCCTACAAACCGCTACTCGCAGAGCGTAGGCCAGTCGCCGTGTATCCGTTGCAGCACTTCATGCAATGGGGAACGCCCGAGGATTTCGCCGAATACCGAACTTGGTCGCGAATGTTCCGAAGCCTCGTGGCAACACCGGAAAGCGAGCCCCCAAAGGATCGGCCGAAGGGATCGATAGTCCTGCCCTTGGCCGGAGTCGGCAAGCGCTTCCGCGATGCCGGCTACGCGCAGCCCAAACCGCTGATCCCTGTGTCCGGGAAGCCGATGGTGGTGCAGGCGATCCTAGCGTTGCCCCCTGCCGACCGCCACGCCTTCGTGTTGAGGGCGGATATGCCGGGGGCCAGTACGACCGCGGCCGAGCTGACACGTCTCTATCCGCAGGCAGTTGTCGAGATGGTTCCCCAAGCCACCAGCGGGCAGGCCTGCACAGCATTGCTCGGGCTTGACGCACTAGAACGCGGCTTGGGTGACAGCGCGACGGGCCCGGTAACCTTCGGCGCCTGCGACCATGGCGTCCTCTACGACCACCGGAGCTGGTGGCATTTGGTCGAAGACGACGAAGTGGACGTGATCGTCTGGGGTGTCCGCGGCCATGCCAACGCGCTGCGCCACCCGGAGATGTTCGGCTGGATCGAAGCCGACCAAGGACGGATAACAGGCATCTCGGTCAAGAAGCCGCTGAGCTCGCCGGCCACGGACCCAATCGTCATCGGTACCTTCACTTTCGGCCAAGCCGACGACTTCCGGCGTTGCGTCAAGCGGTTGCTCAAGCACGACGATCGGGTGGGCGGCGAGTTCTATATCGATTCCTGCGTCAATCACGCCCTGGCCTTGGGGCTGCGCTGCCGCCTGTTCGAGGTTGACGACTATTTGAGCTGGGGGACGCCGGACGACCTTAAGACGTTCGAGTATTGGCAGTCGTGCTTTCACAAGTGGCCGAGCCATCCCTATCGGCTGGAGCACGACTCCCGGGTCCGGCCGGGGCGGTCGCAGAATTTGATGCAGACATGGGATTCATGTCCGTGAGACCATTCGGATTGCTCTCCCGGTTGGAGTTTTTGCAGAACTGGGCTTCGGCGCTCATTGCTGGCCTGAATCCCGCGGTCATCCACAACTTGGCGAAGTACTACGCGATCAAGAAGGTCTGCTACCTGTCCGCAATCGAAGACACCGAAGGCGACTACCTCGAATTCGGCGTGTTCACGGGCAGCTCGTTTTGCCATGCGCTGCGCTGTCTGAGGAAGCTGTCCAACATCCATCCGAGTGTCGCCACGACGAAGTGCTATGGTTTCGACTCGTTCGCAGGCTTCGGGGCGTTGGAGGAAGAAGATCAACATCCCTTTTACACCAACGAGAATTTCAGCACGAGCCTGCCGCAGGTCGAACGCCGCGTTCGCAGGGCCGCGGGCCACATGTCGTTTCGATTGATCCCCGGTTTCTTTCGCGAGTCACTGCAGCGCGGCGCAAAACAGCATGGCATCGAGAAGGCCCGCATCATTTTCATAGACAGCGACACCTTCGCTAGTACCCGTCTTGCCCTTGCCTTCTGCCACCCGGCACTCCAGCAGGGCACTTTCATCATGCTGGACGACTACTTCTCCTATCGTGGTCGAGAAGACAGAGGAGTCCGGGGTGCTTTTGCCGAATTCGTCAGGAAGGCGGGCGTTGAGACGAGGCAGGTGTTCACATACGGCATGGGCGGCGTCGTGCTGGTCGTTTCGGAAGGTGTAGAAGGTATAGAAGGTATAGAAGGTATAGAAGGTATAGAAGGTGCAGCAGGTATAGAAGGTGTAGAAGGTGCGGACTGAGCTTTCTCTGGTCATCCCCTGCTACAACGAGGCAGCCAATCTTCCTTTGCTGCTGGAGCGTTGCGGCGCGCTGGTGGTCGAGCCAGGCGTAGAGGTCATTCTGGTGGACAACGGCTCGACGGACGAGACGCCGGGCGTGCTGCGCGAGCTGCTGCCGAAAGTTCACGGCTGCCGCAGCGTACACGTGCCAGTCAATCGGGGTTACGGCTTCGGGGTTCTGGCGGGGTTGTCAGCCGCCGACGGTGACATCTTGGGCTGGACGCACGCTGACATGCAGGCGGACCCGCAAGACGCTCTGCACGGGCTGGCGCTGTTCCGACACGCGGGGCACGACATCTTTGTCAAGGGCCGCCGTCGTGGTCGGCCGCTGGCGGACGCCATGTTCACCGCTGGCATGAGCCTATTTGAAACTCTGCTGCTGACCCGGCGGATGCGGGACATAAACGCGCAGCCGACGCTGTTCAGCCGCGACTTCTACCGCATGTGGCAGTCGCCGCCCAACGACTTTTCGCTCGATCTGTTTGCCTACTACCACGCTTTGGTCGCCGGCCTTGATGTGCAGCGCTTCCCGGTGCGCTTCGGCGAACGCGCTCACGGCGTTTCGCACTGGAACGTCAACTGGATGGCCAAGTGGAAGTTCATCCGCCGTACCGTGGCCTACAGCCTGCAACTGAAAAGGACCCTGAAGTCGCCATGAAGCTCATCGCGCATCGGCGCAACACGGTGCCAGAGCTTGCCGCCACGCCACGAGAATACGGGGTCGAAATCGACTTGCGCACTGCCGGCGACTCGCTCGTGCTTCACCACGACGCGTTCGCCGCCGGCACTGATTTCGGGCGCTGGCTCGACGCCTATCGGCACGGCACGTTGATTCTCAACGTCAAGGAAGACGGGCTGGAGCCTTCGGTAACCGCCCTGCTGCGGGAGCGGGGCATTGAGGACTACTTCTTCTTGGATCAGGCGTTCCCCACGTTGGTGCGCTGCGCCAAGGCAGGCGAGCGGCGTTGCGCGGTGCGCGTGTCGGAGTACGAATCGATCGCGACCGCCCTGACCTTGGCGGGGCGAATCGATTGGATTTGGGTGGATTGCTTCACCCGCTTCCCGCTGACCTCGCAGGAAGCGCACCAGCTCAGGTCGGCCGGGTTCAAGCTCTGCATCGTCTCGCCGGAGCTGCAAGGGCGAGACGCGGCAGTCGAAATCCCCGCACTCGCGAAACTGTTGCGGGCAAGAAACATTCGTCCCGCCGCGGCCTGCACGAAGCACCCGGACTTGTGGGAGCGCGAAGCCAGGAATCCGCGCCGCGGAAACGGCGCGGTATGAGGCTCTTTCGCATACGGCCGCATACGGCTTCGCATCCGCTGTTCTTCGTCGGCGCGGCCGTGCGCATCGGGCTGGTGCTCGCTTTGGTTCCCGTCGCCCTGGACGATTGGTACGCGCCCTTCATGCAGGCGAGCGTTAGCCAGCTTGATTTCGACCCTTGGGGCAGTTGGCTGGCCGCCGGGGGTGACCCTCTCGCTTTTCCCTACGGCTACGTGATGTGGCTGATCTTCCTGCCGTCGGCTTGGCTGGCGGAGGCGCTGGCCTTGCCCGCGCAGTACGGATACTGGTTGACGCTGGTAGCGGTAGACGTTGGCATGCTGTTCAGCCTGCGCCGGCTGGTGCCCAATATGCCGACGCAGCGGCTCCTCGTCTGGTACTGGCTGTCGCCCTTCGTCCTGCTCGCCACCTATGGGCTCGGGCTCAACGACCTCGTCCCGATACTGCTGCTGACCGTTGCCCTTGTACTGGTGCGCCAGCCGGCCACAAAGGCGCACAGCGCTTGCGCTGGGGCCGTCTGCGCGCTGGCGGTTTCCGCCAAGCTCAGCATGGTCATCTGCATCCCTTTCTTCCTCGTCTACCTGCACAACGGGAAGTTGCTGCGCCCGCACCTGCCGGCGTTTCTGGCGGGATTGTCGTTGAGTGTCCTCTGCGTCATCGGGCCGTCTCTGTTGTCGCCGGGTCACATACACATGCTGTGGGACAACCCGCAGATGCAGAACATCTACCAGCTCATGTTCACTTTGAACAACAGCCTGTCGCTCTACATCGTCCCGGCCCTCTACGTCCTCACGCTCTACTCCGTGTGGGCCATAGGACGCCTCAACTTCGATCTGTTTCTCGCCGGCACGGGCGTTTCGTTCCTGCTGGTGACGCTGTTCGCATCCACCTCCCTTGGCTGGTTCATCTGGAACATGCCCTTCCTGTTGTTCTGCTTGTCCATCGGTCGCCCATCCACCCGGCTGCTGGTGGGAGTGTTTGTCGTTTGCTTTTTGCTCAGCGCTTTTGTCTCCACCCCCTTCCCTCTAGCAGATGGCGCGCGATTCGATGTCGGCGGTATTGTGCCAGCGCAACTGTCTTCTCTGTTTCATACCGCCTTCGTCGTGACCGGCGTCGTTCTCGCCCTCCACACTTGGCGGCACTTCGTCAACCGCAACGACTTCTACCGGCTTAGTCGCAAACCGTTTGTGCTCGGCATTGCCGGGGACTCCGGCTCGGGTAAGAGCACCTTGGCTGACGCCCTGACCAAGCTGCTCGGCGCACATTCCGTTGTGGAGGTGTCTGGCGACAACTACCATCGCTGGGACCGACACGATGGAATTTGGAAGGCCCTGACCCATCTGAACCCAGCGGCCAACGACTTGGGCCGCCTCGGCAACGATTTGGTGGCCATGACCAACCGATCGCCCATCTCATCGCCCAAATACGACCATGCGATCGGGAAATTGAGCGAAGCCGTCTCTATCTCGAGCAACGATTTCATCATTGTCACCGGATTGCACGCCTTCTACTCGTCGGCCTTGAGGCCGCTGTACGACATGCAGATCTACCTCGACATGGATGAACCGCTGCGCCGCCATTTCAGGCATGTACGGGATACCGAGCAGCGGGGCCATTCGCCACAGGCGGTGGCGGAAAGTCAGCGTCGCCGCGAGGAAGACGCCCGCCGCTTCGTTCATCCGCAGCTAGCCCATGCCGATCTGGTCTTCTCTCTGCGACCAGCACGGCCGGAAGCGCTCAACGCTTCGGTCGCTACGCCCGCCGGCCCCCTACACTTGATTCTGAAGGTTAGCGGGACGCGCACCGTGAACGACATCTCTCTGATTCACGCCCTGATCGGCTTGTGCAACATGCATGTGGATACGACGCCTGATGACGACGAGAAGATGCACATGACCATCGAGGGCGAAGTCTCGGCCGCTGACATCGCACTGGTGGCCGAGGTGACGTGCAGCCGGGTTCTGGCGCTCCTGGATGGGCGGCCGCAGTGGCAGGATGGCGTCACGGGCTTGATGCAGGTCATCACCCTGTGTCACATTGATCACGCTCTGGCGAGACGCGTCATATGAAGCTCAATCACCCCGACAGGTTCCTGACCCGGCCGGACGCGGTCCTGTTCGATCTGGACAACACGTTGTATGCCTATGATCCGGCCCACGCTGTCGCTTGGCAGGCGGTGAAGAACAAGCTGTCCGATAGCTTGTCCTTCACGCCACAACGCTCGGACCATCTGTTCGAGGAAGCCAGAGGCCAAATCAAAGCTCGACTCGGCCGCTCGGCATCGTCCCACAGCCGCCTGCTCTATTTTCAGCGCATGATGGAGATCGAGGGCTTGGGCAGTAGAGCCCTGCTGGCGCTCGACCTCGAACAGACCTACTGGCGAACCTTTCTTAGGAGCGCGGTGCTGTTCGACGGCGTGAGAGAACTGCTAGACGACTTGCGCCTAGCCAACATCCCGGCGGCGCTCGTGACCGACCTGACCGCACAAATCCAGTTCAGAAAACTCGTGTATTGGCAACTGGACGACCGCTTCTCCGCCATAGTCACCAGCGAGGAGGCTGGCGTCGACAAGCCGCATGGCACACCGTTCCGGCTCGTCCGGGAGAAAGTGCAATCCGCCGACGGCGTCCTGTGGATGATTGGCGATGACGCCGAGACCGATATTCGGGGAGCACGAGACAGCCTCGGCGCGGTAACGCTGCAAAAAGTGCATCCCGGCGTCCAGAAAGGGCGCGACGCCGCCGCGCCCGACGCCTGGTTCACGAGCTTCTTGGCGCTACGCCAATCCATGCGGCGCATGGGTTTCACCTCTGGCGTGCCGGGCGGCGTGCGATGAGGCATGACATCCGCAACTACTGCGCGCGCGTCGGGCAGGAACCGCTGTTGGTGCAAGCTGCGGGGGGCAATGTGTCATGGAAGGAGAGCGGGACGTTGTGGATCAAGGCATCCGGGGCTTGGCTGGCCGATGCCGGCAAGGACGACATCTTTGTCCCTGTGGCCCTGGACGCGCTACGGGCTGCCTTGGCGGCGGGGCCATCTCACCTTCGGTTGCCCGAGGCCACCGAAGGCCATGCCCTGCGGCCTTCGATCGAGACCTTCATGCACGTTGTCATGCCGCAGCGGATCGTGTTTCATCTCCACGCGATAGAGGCGTTGGCGGTCTTGGTGCGGGCCGACGCGCAGGAGACATTGCGCGCCCGGCTTCAAGACCGCTTTCACTGGGAGTGGGTGCAATACCGGCAGCCCGGCGCTCGGCTCGCCCGATCCGTCGCGGTCGTTCTGGGCCGCTCGCCGGACACCAACGTCGTCTTGCTGCAGAACCACGGCATCCTGGTGGGCGGCGACACGATCGGCGAAATCGATCGGCTCGTCAAGGCCCTCCTCTTGGCCCTGAAGCAGGACATCGCTTCCACCGAGTCGGGTCCGCAGCAAATCCACAAGGCCCCCAACACACTGCCCATTGGATCGTTTGAGTATGTCGCCATTGAAGACGCGCGGATTCAAAACCTGGTTCACACGCCGGAGCTGTACCGAAGGCTGTCTGAGGCTTGGGCGCTCTATCCGGATCATGTCGTCTTTCTCGGAGAGAGCGCCCCGGCATTCGAGAACCGGTGCGAGGCGTCGAGATATGGCAGGAGCCGACGGCCGCCGCTGCTCTTCATCCGCGGCGAAGGTGTCTTCGCGAAGCCGGATTTCAGCCAAGCCCAACGAGCGCAACTCGTCTGCTACTACGAGATTCTGACCAGGCAGAAACCCCAAGACGTCCTAGTCGAACTGACCAAGGAGGAAATCCACGATCTGCTTCATTGGGAAGCGGAACGGTACCGCGTAAACGCCAGGCCCCACGAATGAAGCCAAGCATTTCCAAATTGAACAATCGGATAAAGAAGCTCGACTGGCCGCCCGTTCTGAAGAGCGGACAAACGTACATCCGCATCGTCGACTCGCCGGCTACCGGCATAGTCATGTTGCTGTTGTTCTTTCTGGTGGCCTCGGCATGGATCGTCAATCTGAACAGCCGCTCCGTTAGTTCTCCGCACGACGGCGACGAATGGCATACGTTGGTTATTGGAACGCAATATCTCAGTCCGGTAGCTGAATCCGTGCCCAGCGCGCGCGTTGGCGAGACGAACCGATGGTTCGTCCGATTGCTCCATCCAGTGGGATTGTATTACATGAACAGCCACATGGGCGGCGAACATTACGAGACCGGTTGGGACTACGCGGGTGGCTACTATCTGCGAGAGCACTTCCGGCAGATGGACGCGGTTCGTCACGATCCGAACGTCCAAGATTATGTCTACTCTATGAGGGTCTCGTTCGGCGTTGTAGCCGTCTTTTCTTTCTGCATGGTCATTTGGGTACTGTTCCGCCGATTTGGTGCCGCCGCGTCGGCAACGTACGCAAGCCTCGTACTCGTGAATCCTATCGTGTTTTCGCAATTCGATGAATTCTATTCCGAGACCACGCTGTTCATCCTCTTCAACACCGCCGCGTTTCTCTGTCTCCGTGCCCGACCGTCGACAACATACCTCCCTCTGGTGTTGTGGGGGTTGCTGTCCGCCGCGGCGTTGGCCACTAAGCTGACGGGAGTCCTGATCGCCGTGCCGTTGTTCGTTCACGTGGTCGTCCACGCGCTGAGAAGTCGTCGCGACGTCGGGGTGGACGTCCTGATCTATCTCTTGTCTGCAGCTATAGCCTTTGGTGTCTTGAATATGTATTCGGAGTCCATATTCTCTCTTCTCAATGAGACCTTAGCTAACGTCTATCACTTTAAGACCGGACACCTCGTGACCGCAGAGGGTGGTGTGCAGTTCATTCAATATATGCTCGATGATCTGGGTTACGTGCTGCCCATTTTGTTTGTGGTGAGCCTGCTGTGGCTTGCGAGGCGTCCAAGAATGCGCCTCGCGCCTATCTATATCCTCGGCCTGCTCCTCGTCGTCGTGAGCTGGAACTTGCTGAACTCCGCGGTCTATTCGAGCAGAAACATGGCATCTGTTTACGTCGCCATGAGCTTAGTCGTCGCTCTTGGCGCCGGCAGTATCGTCGAGAGCATTAGGTCGAAGCACAAGTACGTTGCCGCGGCGTGCTGCTGGCTGGTCGTCGCGCTGATGGCCAGCGAGCTCGTTCGCCATCAATACCAGATGCCGGCACTGGAAGACACGTTTTTCGAGAGGAACGTCGAGCAGATGAACACGTGCAGCACCATAGGAGCCGTCGGCTTGTCGAAACCGGCTCTCCCGGCGTTGTCCTTTAGCTGGGACGGCTACGTCACCGTTTTGGACAGAGTTGAGGGCCCATTTAATATCTCAGAGAATCCCGGCGTATTCGATGAGTACGTCCAATACGACTGTCTGATTGTGCATCGGCAAGGACAAAGCAAGCAGATATCTAACTTCGTTGCACCGCGGCACTACCAACTGTCGGATCGAGTCGGAAACCTGTTTTTCTTCTCCCGCGAACCGAGGGATAAAACGGCCTCCGGAGGCGATCGGGTGTCGGGGCTGCTGCCTAGTGGCCGGCCCATCATCAGCTCCGACTGGGATGTGTATCTCGTTGAAAACAGCCTCATCTTCGCTAAGGACGACCAGTGCAGCGCGGAGGCTGAACCACTGTTCTTCGTGCATTTGTACCCGGTTGACATTAACGACCTCCCCGGCCATCGCCAGCAGCACGGCTTCGGCGGCTTCAACTTTAGCCTTGATTCCACGAACGTCCTTCTCGACGGAGGAGTCTGCGTAGCGAAGGTGGAGCTGCCCGATTACGCCATCGCCGCGATCCGCACCGGCCAGTTCACCGACGAGGGCCAGAACATCTGGGAGGGCAGCTTCGATGTTGTCGAATCGGCGGATGGCGGATGAAGGGAACGCCGATCCTGCCGGCAGCGCCCAACGCTAGCCCGTTCAACGGGTCGCGGGCTTCCTTCCCGCCAGCCTGGCTGGGTGAGCGTGGGCGTGGACCACGACACGGCGACGTTCGCGGCGGAGACGCTGCGGCGCTGGTGGCGCCGCATGGGGCGCGCGACGCATCCCGAGGTCCGGGCGTGAGCCGCGGGGAGCCCCGATGCAAGCGATAGGGATGTGCGCCGCGCTCCGGCGCATCGTCCGTTTCAGCCGCAACCTCAAGGCGTGTCTGTACTACGCCGCCTGTATCTGCCTGCTTGTCGCCGCGACCGGGCTGCGCTTCCACGACCTTTCCGAGAAGTCTCTACGGTTTGACGAAGCGGTAACGGCCAATATGTCCAGAGGCGCACTCTCGGAAGTCGTCCGCGATATCCGTTGCTGTAACAGCTTGCCGATCCTGCATCCCCTGGTCCTGCACGCGGTGCAGAAAGTCGAGAGCACGATCTTGAGCGTTCGAATCGTGCCGGCGACGGCCAGCGTTCTGACCATCGCCTTGATGCTCTTCTGGCTGCCGCGCCTCGGCGTCGCCCGGAGCGCCGCGTTTCTGGCGGCGCTGCTCGCCACGCTTTCCGTTGAAGCGATCCGGCACGCCCAGGATGCGCGGGAATACTCCATTGACGCGCTGCTGGCCCTGCTCATGGTGGCCGGGCTGCTACGGTATCTGCGAGACGGCAGGACGGCCCTGCTCTGCGTCTTCCTGTTCCTCGCGCCGCTTCTCCAGTACGGCTTGGTCCTGTTCGGCGCCGCCGTCATTGGCGCCGCCATCGTGGTCCCCCCCCCCCCCGCGTCTCCGCACAGGAAAGGCGGCGCCGGATTGGGGACTGGCTGAAGAAGCGCCTGGACTTGGCCGCGCCCTGTGGGTTCTTCCTAGCCGGGGGTGCCTTGAGCTACTTGACGACTTTGCGCCATCAATGGCAGGAAGGGGGGTTCGCCTCGGGTAGCTATTTGTCGGCGTACTACTATCAGGGAAAATTCGACGCGTACTCGATCTTCGAGTTTTCGATTGACGGGATTTGGAGCTTGTTGAAGTATCATTTGCCGGACGTTGTTGCGATTGCGGCGCTTCCCGCATTCGCGATCCTCTTGGTCGCGGCGTTCCTCAGAAAATTTCAAGACGGCGCCATCGTAGTCTTATTCTCGTTTTGCATTGCGGTTTCCGTCGGCGCTGCCGTGCTGGGCCTATATCCGCTTGGGGGCATTCGCCAAGGCATCTATCTGGGTCCGATTGTTTTCCTAGCGGTCGGTTTGGCGTTTCATTCAGGAGCTGACGCGCTGGCGTCGGCCGCACGGCAGGCATGGCTGGGGCTCCCATTGATCGCGTTATCCGCAAGCGCAATAGTGCTTGTCGGAGAAGATGCCATACAGCGGACAAATTTGTACCGGCCCCATGACAAAGGCGAGGAGATTGTTTCCGTACTACAGGAGCGCGCACAAGAAGATGATGTTTTGTACTATCACAGAGATATGCGGGAATCTATAGAATTCCATGGAAAACAAAATCGAGGAAGGTTGATGCTTGATGGAAAGGTGGGTTGTTGGTATGGAGAAGAACTATGTTTACAAGAAATGATCGACGAGATCGCCCCGTGGATTGGAAGAAGTAGACTCTGGTTGGTTTCCGAATACCCTCGGCCCTATCTGGGAATGCTGCAAACGATGGCCCCGAACGTTCTGGTTGAGCACGTCGTTTCTGGTGGAACACCCAATCTCTATCTGATTGAAGATGCGAAGTCCTTGATTCAAATCGCCGCCGCTACTGATATGTTTCGAGACATAAAGCCAATTCTACCTCGCGAGCCGTTGATCCGCTCCACCTTCGACGTCTATCGCCGCGGGAACACGCTGGTCTATTTCAAGGAGCCGTGCGGCCCAGAGTACATGCGGGCAACCTTCTTCCTGCACTACCAGCCCGTTCACGGGGACGACCTGCCGGCTGATCGCCAACAACACGGCTTCGACGGCGTCCACTTCCACATCTTCAACATTCCCCAAGGGCTAGTCGAGCAATGCGTCGCTGGGCAAGAGTTGCCCGACTACGCCATCGCCCTCATCCGCACCGGCCAGTTCCTCGGCAACGAGGACGGTTCGTACGCAAACCTCTGGGTAGAGGAACTTCGCTCCGATGAGTAGCCGGACAATGGCCGGTCACCCGGATGCCTGGAGTGCAAGTGGACGGGGATCACCGGATGCCTGCTCGTCGCCGAAATAGGTACCGCGTCCAAAACGACACGTTGACGCATTTGCCGACCGCACGGCATCGCGCACACTTGCGGTAGGCCACCGTGTTCTCGCCGGCATAGACGTCGAAGACGGAGCGGGCCGCCGGTTCGCCGGACGCGACGGACTCGTCGTCCGTCCGCCGGGACGGTTCGCCTTCCGCCGCGCCGATCGGGAACGCGGCCATCCAGACGAGGTCGCCTTCGGGGTTGAACTGCCCGGTACGGATGCGGGCGACGGGATAGTCGGGGAGCGTCCGCTCCCCGACGCACTGGCCGCCAAAGGCCAGGGCGGCGGTGTTCCCGTAATGGAAATGCATGTTGTCGAAGCCGTGCCGCCGGCGATCGGCCGGCAGGTCCTCCACGTCTTCCGGGACGACTTGCAGGAAGAACTCCGCTTGCACGTCGCCGCCTCCGATGAGCCCGCGTCGCGGGAGATAAAGGTACAAGAATTGGCACAAACAGCGTCCCGTTGAACAAAAAAGAGCATTATAATCAATAGCATAAATCATGGTAGTGGCGGAGAGGGAGGGATTCGAACCCTCGATGGCTTGCGCCATACACACTTTCCAGGCGTGCTCCTTCGGCCGCTCGGACACCTCTCCGGTTGGCTTGCCCGCGCTTCTGGCAACTGCCGGGCGCGCACCGCGTTGGGTGGCGACCAGTGCCAGCCGCACCCCGGCGCCCGAACCCGCTGCTACCGCTGCTCCCTTCCGGGCCTGACGGGGTTTGCAACGGCTCCGTCGCGAGGAGGCCGGCACGGTCACCATCGACTCGCGCACGCCAGTGTAGTGCCTTTCGGCAGACAAGCCAAACGCTGAGGCGGGGCCGACTGTCGAGCCGGCTATTGCCGCGGCAGACGAAACGACGAGGGCTGGCGCGGGGAGGTGGATCGCAACGGGTTGATGTCTATGCCGCCGCGGCGCAGGAAGCGCCCTTCCACGACGATCGACGTCGCCGCCGCCGCATCGCGGACGTCCACGAATATGCGCTCCACCGTGTCTTCGTGGAAGCCGGGGCTTGTGCGGTAGGAGACCAGATAGGCCAAGAGGGCGGCGCGGTCCAATCGCCGTCCGCGCCAAGCGATGGCGATGGCGCCGTGGTCGGGTTGGCCGGTGATGGGGCACACGCTGCGAAAGAGGTGCGTGCAAACCGAATCGCTGCCCGCACCCGGCATCGTGGCGAGGAGTGTGGCAGACACCTCGTAGCGCGTGAGCGACACCGGCAACTCGTCCAAGCAGAAAGCGTCCCAATCACCAATCGCGGGCAAGTTGTGCGGTGGCGTTACATCCACGGCCACGGGGCAGCCGACGACGGCTGCCAAGTCTTCGGCGACTATCGCCGCCACTTCATCGCGGGATTCGAACCGGGTCTGGGCGAAGCCGCCAAAATACAGTTTGAGGGATTTGCTCTCCACCATGCGCGGCGACGCGCAGGGCACGCGCAGCGTGAGGACGCCAATGCGCGGCCGACCCTCCGGCCCCAGCCAAGTGAGTTCGTAGGCGTTCCACACGTCCTCGCCAACGCAAGGCGGCGGATCTCCAAAGCCGATCCGGGCGCGCGCTGGAGCGCGGTCGATTGGGCGCAGAACGCCGGTGTCCCGCGTTGTGGGGAAGGAAACGGGCCGTCCCAGGGGCAAGTCGCCGGTCACGCCGCCTGCGCTCCCGCGGCTCGCCAACCACCGCGCAAATGCCACAACTCGGACCTGGCCGCCACCACCAGAACAACGGCCAAGAGGGCCGCGGACGCCAATCCCAACGCCATCGGCGCGCCAACCGCGCCCACCAGTTGTCCGCACACGAGCGCGCCCACGGGACCGGCGCCCATGAAGGAAAACGAGAAGAAGGCCATCACGCGGCCGCGTTGGCCGTCGGGCGCGGCCTCCTGCATGATGGCGCGGGACATGCTCATGGCGACGCCGCCGCAAACGCCCCACAAGTACAGGCAGAACGCCGCCGCGCCGATGCCGAACCCCAAGCCGGCCGCGGCCAGGAAGACGCTGCCGAGCCCGTGCGCGATGAGCAGTGAGCGTCCGGGCCGCCGCAGATCGCCAACGAACAAGAGCGCGACAAGGGAGGTGACGAGGCCCAGCACGTTGCATGCGTTCACCAGCGCCAAATGGGCCGCGCCGCCGGCGTACACCTCGCGAATGAGCAAAGGCACCGAAACCATGTAGGAGCCCATGAAACACACGCCCATGGCCATGTTCTGCGCCACTACCGGACGCATCACCGGCGAGCGCAGCACGAAACGGCACGCCTGCCCCACAGACGCCATCAGCTCGCCCGCCGGCGGGAAGGCGAACCGCAACGCCGGCCCGGCCGGCAGGCGGCTGTACGCGAAGACGCCGCCCGCCAGCACGACGACTTGGAAGCCCACCACCGCCTCCGGGCCCACCCAATCGGCCATCCCGGCCACGAGGAAGCCGAGCATTTGCACGCCGAACTGGATGAGGCTCACCAGCACCACCGTGCGCTGAATACGCCCGTCCGCCACGGCGTTCAGCAGGCTGTCGCGCGCCGGCGTGAGGAAGGCCACAGCGCATCCCATCGCCACGGCGTAGGCGATCATCAACGGCAGGCTGACGGCGTCGAGGGCCAAGGCGGCGAGCAGCCCAACGCCCGGCAAGACGGCGAGCATCTGCGCCGCCACCGCCACGCGGCGTCCGCCAAGCACATCCGCCACGCCGCCGCCGACCAGCATGAGCAACGTCACCGGGGCCAGCAAGGCCATCTGCGCGACGCCAACCATGCCCGGCGGCTCGCGCAGCACCATGGCGACCAGCCAGGCGAACAGCACGTGTTGCATCCCGTGCGCCGCGAACCACGTGCCGGTGGCAATGCAGTAGTGGTGGATGGGTTTCATGGTTGCCACGGTGTGCGCGCACGGTGGTCGGAGACTGTCGCGCCGGCGCTCAAAACGGCAACTTCGTTTCGCCAATCGCTACCCAAGCGCGCTTGGTTGCGATCATCGACGGGAAGATCGCACTCGCTCCAACTCGCGGTTGCTTACATGCGGGACGCTTTGTGTTTGCCGTTGGTGTTGGCGTCTTCCGTCCGCGGCTAGTTCCCCATCGCCCGCGAAGGCAGAGCGACGATGGCGGTGCCCAGCGCGGTGGCGAGGCCGGCCTGGTTCTCGTTGCGTATCCGCACTTCCACCAGATGTTCGCCGTTTGCCACGGACTTGGCCGCTACTTCGCCGCGCACGGTGTTGGTGTCGCCCACCACGTTGGGGTGGCGGATGGACGCTTGCAGCCTCTTCAGGGTGCCGTCGTCGCCCATCCAGTCCGTGACGATTTGGGCGAGCCAGCAGACCCGTTGCGGGCCGTAGTCGAACTGGCCGGGCATGTTGCGGCGCTTCTGCGCGTGCTCGGCGTCGAAGCGGCCACCACCGCCGAGATCTGGTGAGCCCTCGGCTTCCAAGGCGGTGCGCGAACTGCGCCCGGTGCCGAGGACGCCGTGGGTGAAAAGGAACAGTTCGGTCACCGAATAGGTGCCTTTTTTCAAGGCCGGCAGCACGTCTCCTTCCGCGACATCTTCAAAGTAGAGCGTATCGGCGCCGCGCCGTTCGCGTTCCCAAACGAGCGGATCCGCAGGTTCCGCTACGGGGCGGTTGGTTGGGCCGCTTTCGGTTTTGGCGGAACGGTCGTAGTCCAAGGTGTGGCCGGTGTTCTGGTAGCGGGCCATCGTCGTTTTGATGGTGGCCACGGTTTCGCGGCGCTGATTGGTGAACAGCACAAGGCCGGTGTTGAAGTTCAGCGGCCCGATGCGGCGGCTGGTCTTGCGCACCGTCTCGCCCACGCGCTCTTGCGCCGTGATCCGGTCGCCGCGCCAGATCGGGCGGACGAACTCGATCTCCGCGCCGGCGTAGTTGACCGGCAGGTATTGGGTGGAGACGCGGCGGCGATCGATGGCGCCGGTTTCGCCGGCCACCACGCCAAGCGTCACGGCGTAGAGGAACGGCGGCGGCGCGGTGATCATGCCGAAGCGGCTCTTCGCGGCGTGATCCTCGTTTCGCCAGAGCGGGTTGTAGTCGCCAACGCCGTCGCCGAAACGGCGGATGTTGTCCAAGCTCGCCTCTTTCGATGGGCGATGGGGCAGCACGGCGCCGATGCCTTTCTTGTATTCGGCTTGGAACTCGTCGATGGTTTTGATGAGTGGCAATTCGCTCACGGTTCCGCTCCCCATTCGATCTTTCGGGTGGAGAGTTTAGCCAACATCGCGGCGATGTTCCGGCCCGGCGGGGCGAACGGCGCGCGTTTGCTCCTCGCCGGAAAACCGATCCGTCCGCCTCCTAGCCGGCTTGGGCGTAGCGCTTCACGTCCTTCATCGAGAGCTTGATGCGCCCGCGCTGGTCCGTGTCCAAGCAAACCACTTCCACTTCTTGGCCTTGCTTGAGGTAGTCGGTCACCTTCTCGACGCGTTCCTCGGCGATCTGCGAGATGTGCAGCAGGCCGTCCTTGCCGGGCAGGATGTTCACGAAAGCGCCGTAGTTCTCGATGCGCTCCACGCGGCCGCGGTAGATCTTGCCCACTTCCGCTTCGGCGGTGATGGCGCGGATGCGTTCCACCGCGGCGTCCTTGCCGGCGCCGTCCTCGGCGTAGATGCGCACGCTGCCGTCGTCTTCCACGTCCACTTCCGCGCCGGTCTCCTCGACGATGGAGCGGATGGTGGAGCCGCCTTTGCCGATGATGTCGCGGATCTTCTCCGGGTCCACCTTGAGCACCACCATGCTCGGCGCGTTTTCGGACACCGTCGGCCGCGATGCCGAGATCACGTTGTTCATTTCGCCGAGAATGTGCATGCGCGCTTCCAAGGCCTGCCCCAAGGCGGCTTCCATGATCTCCTCGGTGATGCCGTCGATCTTGATGTCCATCTGCAACGCCGTGACGCCAGCGCCGGTGCCGGCCACCTTGAAGTCCATGTCGCCCAGGTGATCCTCGTCGCCGAGGATGTCGGTGAGCACCGCGAACCGCTCGCCTTCTTTCACGAGGCCCATGGCGACGCCGGCCACGGGCGCCCGCATCGGCACGCCGGCGTCCATCAACGCCAGCGAACTGCCGCACACCGTGGCCATGGAACTCGAACCGTTGCTCTCGGTGATCTCCGAGACCACGCGCACGGTGTAGGGGAAATCCTCTTCGCTCGGCAAGCACGCCTTGAGGCCCCGCCGGGCGAGGTTGCCGTGACCGATCTCGCGGCGGCGCGGGCCGCCGAGCCGCCCTTCCTCGCCGACGCTGTACGGCGGGAAGTTGTAGTGCAGCATGAAGTTGTCCTTGTAGGTCTTCTCCAAGGCTTCCACCAGCTTGGCGTCGCGCAGCGTGCCCAAAGTGGCCACCACGATGGCTTGGGTTTCGCCGCGTTGGAACAGGGCCGAGCCGTGCGTCTTCGGCAGCACGCCCACCTCCACGCTGATCGGGCGCACGGTTTTGGTGTCGCGGCCGTCTATGCGCGGGGCCCCGGAGAGCACGTTTTCGCGCACCAGGCGCTTTTCGAGCTTCTGGAACGCTTCGACCACATCCTCCTCGCCGTAAGCGCCGTCCTCGCCGCCGAGGGTGGCGGTCACCGCGTTCCGGGCCGCCCGCACGGCGTCTTGGCGCTGCTTTTTCTCGGTGACGCGGTAGGCGGCTTGGATGCTGTCGCCCGCTTGCGCCTCCACCGCGGCGGCGAGCCCTTCCGCCAACGCCGGCGGTTGAAAATCCCAACTCGGCTTGCCGGCTTCGGCCGCCAGATCGCGAATCGCCGCGATGGCGGCTTGCATCTCCATGTGGCCGTACAAGACGCCGCCGAGCATCTGATCCTCGGAGAGTTCCCGCGCTTCGGATTCCACCATCAAGACGGCGGATTCGGTGCCCGCGACCACCATGTTGAGAGCCGATTCGGCGAGCGCCTCGTGGCCGGGATTCAACAGGTAGCGGCCATCGGCGTAGCCGACCCGGACGGCGGCGATGGGGCCGTTGAAGGGAATGCCGGAGACGGCGAGCGCGGCCGAGCAGCCGATCATGGCGACGATGTCCGGATCCGTGTCGCGATTCGCGGACATCACCGTGGCGATCACCTGCGTGGGGTTCATGAAGCCTGCCGGGAACAGCGGCCGGATGGGGCGGTCGATCAGCCGCGACGTGAGGGTTTCCTTGTCGGTCGGCCGTCCTTCGCGGCGCAGGAAGCCGCCGGGTATCTGGCCGGTGGCGTAGAACTTCTCCTGATAGTCCACGGTGAGGGGGAAGAAGTCCTGCCCGACGTTGGGCTTGGTGTTGGCGACCACGGTGCAAAGGACGACGGTGTCGCCCATGGAGGCCATCACCGCGCCGGTCGCTTGGCGGGCGATCTTGTTGGCTTCAAGCGTCACGCGCTGGTCGCCGAGCTGGAATTCCTTCCTGACGGGTTCGTTTGGATTCAATGCGTTCTCCTGGTGTTTCGTTCTAGTGTTCATTCGCGCCGCCGGTTGGCGGAAACGTGAATCTACCGTCGCAGCCCCAATCGGGCGATGAGCGACGCGTAGCGCTGCCCGTCCTTCCCTTTCAGGTAGTCGAGCAGCTTGCGGCGGCTGTTGATCATGCGGATCAGGCCCCGTCGCGAGTGGTGATCCTTGCCGTGAGCGCGGAAATGCTCCTGCAAGGAGTTGATATTGTAGGTCAGCAGCGCCACCTGCACCTCTGGGGAGCCGGTGTCGTCGTCGTCCCGTCGATAGTCCCGCACTATCTTTCTTTTCGTTTCGGCGTTAAGTGCCATGTTGCTTCTCTCCCGTTTTCCGTCCGCCTTTCGGACGGCCGGGGCCGCGTGGCCCCGCGTGTTTGCCTACTTGCCTACCACCAGACGTCGGGGCGCCACCCGCCCGTCTTCAAGAATCTCGCCAACGCCGAGGAACTCGCCGTCGGCGGCGTCATTGGCCGGATGATCCTGCCCATGCCCGATCCGGCGCTCGTAAAGCCGCACCCATCCGCACGTGGGGGCGTGGGGAACAAACACCGGCTGGCCCTGTTTCAGGTAGAACGCCGGCGCGTCGGCCAACTCCACGGGCGGCCACTGACCTACCGCGGTGGCGACCGGTCGCAGCAGCTCGTCCAAGCTGCGGCCTTCGCCGCGCACGGCTTCAAGCTCCGCCAGCGTCACCAGATCCGCCTCCAGGTACGGCCCCGCTTGGGTGCGGCGCAGCGCATGGACGTGGGCGCCGCAGCCCAGCTGCTCGCCCAAGTCGTGGGCGATGTTGCGCACATAGGTGCCCTTGCTGCAATGGATGTCCAAAACGAGCTCGTCGCCTTCGAAGGCCACGATCTCGTTGGTGTGCACCGTCACGGAACGGGCCTCCCGTTCCACCTCGACGCCTTGGCGGGCGAGCTTGTAGAGCGGCTTGCCGTGGTGCTTCACCGCCGAGAACATGGAGGGCACCTGTTCGATTGGCCCGCGAAAGGCGTCCAAGGCGCTGTCCATCGCCGCCCGGGTGATTTCTCCCACCTCGCGCTCCGCGATCACTTCGCCGTCGGCGTCGCCGCTGTTGGTGGCAACGCCCAAGCGCACCTTGGCGTGGTAGCGCTTGTCCGAATCCAAGAGATACTGCGAGAACTTGGTGGCCTCGCCGAGGCAGAGCGGCAGCACGCCGGTGGCGAGCGGGTCGAGGCTGCCGGTGTGGCCCACCTTGCGGGCGCCGAACAGCCGTTTGACGCTCTGCACGACGTCGTTCGAGCTGGGGCCGGCCGGCTTGTCGATCACTATGATGCCACTCACATCCCGGCCCCTGCGCTTGCGCGGACTATTGGACATCCGGGGCTCCGGCTGGCCGCTGGGCGTGAACGGTGGCTTCGATCAGCGCCTCCAAGCGTGGCCCGCGCTCCATCAGCTCGTCGTAGTGGAAGCGCAGGCGCGGTGTCGCGGGCAACGCTTGGCGGGCCGCCAGCCGATGGCGCAAGAAACCGGCGGCGCCGGTCAAGACGCGCACGAGATCGCCTTGCGCGGCGGTGTCCGAGGCGGCCAGGGAGGAGACGTAGACGTCCGCGAAGGCGAAATCCCGGCTGACGACAACGTCCGTGACGGAAACCAGTTTGGCGCGCGGATCGGCCATTTCGCGCTGCACGATGGCGGCGAGTTCGGCGCGGATGGCGTCCGCGACACGCTCTTGGCGGTCGGCGTTCACACGGCTTCCTCGCGCAACGGCTGGGCGGCCGGTTGACGTTCCACGTCGGAGCGGCCTGGCGGGGCGCCGTTCTTGCCGTGCGTGGTGGGGGCCAGCGCTCGGGCGACTTCGCGGGACTCGAACACCTCGATGAGATCGCCGGCCCGCACGTCGTTGTAGTTGCGCACGCCGATGCCGCACTCCAAGCCGTTGCGCACTTCCGTCACGTCGTCCTTGAAGCGGCGCAGGGATTCCAACTCGCCCTCGAAGATCACCACGTTGTCGCGCAGTACGCGAATCGCCTTGTTGCGGGCAACAGTTCCCTCGGCGACCATGCAGCCGGCGATCTGCCCGAAGCGCGGCGAGCGATAGACTTCGCGCACCTCGGCGATGCCGACGATCTCCTCGCGCAACTCCGGCGCGAGCATGCCTTCGAGCACGGCGCGAACGTCGTCGAGCAGCTCGTAGATCACGCTGTAGTAGCGCAGGTCGATGTTCTCGCGCTCGATGAGCGCCTTGGCCGCGGTGTCGGCGCGGGTGTTGAAGCCGAAGATCGCGGCGCCGTAGGTGAGCGCCATGTTGGCGTCGGATTCGGTGATGCCGCCAACGCCCGAGCCGAGCACGTTCACGGACACCTCGTCGTTGCCGACATCCGCGCATGCTTGCACGATGGCCTCCAGCGTGCCGCGCACATCCGCCTTCACGATGAGTTTGAGCACCCGCTTCTCGGCGGTGGCTTGGCCCAAGGTGGCCAGCATGCTTTCCAAGGACACGGCCTTTTGGCTGGCGTGCCGTTGGGCTTGGCTGCGGTCGGCGCGGAAGCTGGCCACTTCCCGCGCTTGCCGCTCGTCGCCCGCCGCCGAGAACTGGTCGCCGGCGTCCGGCGTGCCGTTGAGGCCGAGCATCTCCACGGGAATCGACGGCAGGGCGTCTTCCACGGACTCGCCCCGTTCGTTGGAAAGCGCCCGCACGCGGCCGTAGAACTGGCCGGCGATCACCAGATCGCCACGTCTCAAGGTGCCGTTCTGCACCAGCAGCGTGGCCACCGGGCCGCGCCCGCGGTCCAGCCGCGATTCGATCACCACGCCCTGTCCCGGCGCGCTTGGCGCGGCGCGCAGCTCCAGCAGCTCGGCTTGCAGCATCACCGCCTCGAGCAAGGCGTCCACGCCTTCCCCGGTTTCGGCCGAAACGTTGACGAACTGCACATCGCCGCCCCACTCCTCGGGAATGACGTCCAAGGTGCCCAAGTCGTTGCGCACGCGATCCGGATCCGCGCCTTCCAGATCCATCTTGTTCACCGCCACGACGATGGGCACCGAGGCCGCGCGGGCGTGGTGGACGGCCTCCTCGGTCTGGGGCATCACGCCGTCGTCCGCGGCCACCACCAGAATCACCACGTCCGTGGCTTTGGCGCCCCTGGCCCGCATGGCCGTGAACGCGGCGTGGCCGGGCGTGTCGATGAAGGTGAGATCGCCGTGCTCGGTCCGCACGTGGTAGGCGCCGATGTGCTGCGTGATGCCGCCGGCCTCGCCGGCCACCACGCGGGTGTCGCGGATGTGATCCAACAGCGAGGTCTTGCCGTGATCCACATGGCCCATCACGGTGACCACGGGTGGTCGCGGGCGGCGCTCGCCATCCACCTGCAGAGATTTCTCCAGCACCTGCTCCACTTCGTCTTCGACGACGATCTTCGCGTTGTGGCCGAGTTCCTCCACCACCAACACCGCGGTGTCTTGGTCGAGACTCTGGTTGATGGTGGCCATCACGCCCATGCCCATGAGCGTCTTGATGACTTCGCCGGCTTTCACGCTCATGCGCTGGGCCAGATCGCCGACGGTGACCATGGCGCCGATCTCCACGTCGCGGACGATCAGATCTTGCGGCTTCTCGAATTCGCCGCCTTGCTTCTCGACCGTGAGGTGGCGCCGTTTCGGCCGCTTCCCCTCGCTCTTGAGCGACAACTCGCGGCGCCGAACATCGCGGCCGGTGCGGAACTCGTCACGCCCGCCACGTTCGCGGGTGCCGGCTCGGCCCGGCGAACGCCGGTTGCCGCTGGCCGCGGCCCGGGCGGCCGCTTGCGCCTTCGCAGCGGCTTCGGCCGCGGCGCGCGCGACCTCTTCGGCGGTTGGCGGCTTCGGCTTCTCGCGCGATGGCGCGGCCGGCGCTTTGGCGGGCGGTCGCGTCTTGGCGGCGGCCGGGCGCGGCTGGCGCGGGGCCGGCTTCGCGCGTTGCGGCGGCGCCGGCGCCGGTGCGGGTTCGGCGGTGGCGGCCGTTTCGATTCTGGGCGCGGCCTGGGCGTCGGCTGCGGGTTCTGGGCGCGCGGCGGCCTCTTGCGCCTCCTGCCGGGCCTTGGCCTGTTGTTCGGCCTGGGCGGCTTGTTCGGCTTGCGCCCGGGCGGCGGCTTGCGCCGCGGCGGCCTCGGCGGGAGGCTGTTCGGTGGCCGCCGTCGCCGTCGCCGTTGGCGCGGGTGCCGGCGCCGGGGGCTCGGCGGTGGCGGTGCGCACGACGACTTTCTTTCGCTTCCGGGTCTGCACGGTGACGGCTGTGCCGCGGCCGCCTTTGCCGCGCAACGTGCTCACTTCGGTGTCGCGCCGGCGCAAGCGGCTGAGCTTCGCGCGTTGCGGCGGAGGGGCCGTTTCGGCCTTCACGCCGCTACGGACGAACGCCAAGAACAAGCCCTTCTGCTCGTCCGAGACCATCTCGTCCTCGTTCTGGTGCGGCAGCCCGGCGGCCCGCAGCCGCCGCAGGAGCTCGTCGGGCGGCAGTTTCACCGTCTGCGCGAGATGTTTCACGGTCACGTCAGCCATGGGCCGCGCCTTCCGTGCCGTCGTCGGAATCGTCGTCGTCCTCGAACCACGGCGCGCGGGCGGTCAGGATGAGCCGGGCGGCGCGTTCCTCCCCGATGTCCTCTTTGAGGTCCAGCAGATCGCCCACCGAGAGATCGGCCAAGTTCTCCATGGTGGCGACGCCGGCGTTGGCCAGCTCGAACGCGAGGGCACGGTCCATGCCTTCCATTTGGAGCAGATCATCGGCCGGCGCGCGACCGCTGATCTCCCGCGTCAGCAGAGCGTCTTTGGCGCGATTGCGCAGTTCTTCCACGATCTCGCGATCGAACCCCTCGATGGCGGACAGCTCCTCGGTGGACACGTAGGCGATCTCGTCGATTCCGGTGAACCCCTCCTCCACCAGCGCCACCGCGACGTCCTCGTCCACCGACAAGGTCTCCATGAACTCGTTGACGTTGCCGAGCGCCTCCTCTTCCTGCTTGCTCGCCGCCTCTTGCTCGTCCATCACTTGCAGTCGCCAGCCGGTCAGTTCCGTCGCCAAGCGCACGTTCTGGCCGCCGCGGCCGATGGCTTGCGCGAGGTTTTCTTCCGGCACCACGATGTCCATGGCGCGGGCGTCCTCGTCCTTGACGATCGAACGCACGTCGGCCGGCGACATGGCGTTGATGGCGAGCTGGGCGGGATCGTCGTCCCACAGCACGACGTCGATCTTCTCGCCGGCCAATTCGCCGGACACGGCCTGCACCCGGGAGCCGCGCATGCCAACGCAGGCGCCCACCGCGTCTATGCGGCCGTCGTTGGTGCGCACGGCTATCTTGGCGCGGGAACCGGGGTCCCGCGCCGCGGCGCGAATCTCGATCACGTCCTCGGCGATCTCCGGGACTTCGATCTTGAACAGCTCGATGAGCACCTGCGCGGTGGTGCGGGTGAGGATGAGCTGCGGCCCGCGCGCTTCCGGGCGCACTTCGGTGAGCAAGGCGCGCACGCGGTCTCCGACGCGGAGGGCGTCGCGCGGGATGAGGTTGTCGCGGGTGAGCACGGCCTCGGCGTTGTTGCCAAGATCCACGATGACGCTGTCGCGGGTGGTCTTCTTAACGGCGCCGCTGACCAGATCGCCCACCCGCGGCGCGTACATCTCGATCACTTGGGCGCGTTCCGCTTCGCGCACTTTCTGCACGATCACCTGCTTGGCCGTCTGCGCCGCGATGCGGCCGAACGCCACGGACTCCACCGGAACTTCGTGGTGGTCGCCAATTCCGAGCGCGGGATCCTTCTCGGCGGCTTGTTCCGGGGTGAGCTCGGCGTCCGGGTTGGGCACTTCATCCTCTTCGAGCTCGCGGTCCGGATCCATCACCACCCAGCGCCGGAAGGTCTCGTAGTTGCCGGTGGCGCGGTCTATGTGCACGGCGAACTCGGCGTTCACCTCGCGCCGCAGGCCGTCCTCGTCGATGACGAACTCGCGGTGCTTCTTTTTGGTGGCCATCGCCAGCGCGGATTCGATGGCGTCGAAGATGACCTCTTCCGAAACGCCTTTCTCGTGGGAGACGGACTCCACGACCAGCAGCACCTCCTTGTTCATCTCGGCCATCGATCTACCCCTGCGCCGCCGCCGGTGGGCGTTCCCGAGCGCCCTCGAACTGCGGCACGATGCGCGTGCGTTGGATCTGCTCCAAGGGCAGGAGATACTCGGCTTCCTCCGCCTGCACCACCACCTCGTCGCCTTCGATGCCGGCGAGCAGGCCCTCGATGCGGCGGTGGCCCTCGAACGGGAAGGCCAAGCGCACCATGACGCGGCAGCCGACGCTGGCCTCGTACTGCTCGCGGCGAAAGAGGGTGCGGTCGAGGCCGGGGGAGGACACTTCCAAGCGGTAGGAATCCACGATGGGATCCTCCACGTCGAGCAAAGCGCTCACCTGCGCGCTGACGCGCTCGCAGTCTTCGATGGTGACGCCCGTCGGCGAATCTATGAACACCTTGAGTGTGGAACGCCCTCGGCCCCAAGGGCTGTACTCGATGCCCCAGATCTCGCAGCCGAAAGCGCGGGCGGTGGGTGCGATCAGCGCTTCGAGTTCGCGTTCCTTCTTGGTCATGGCTAGGTCTTGGCCTCTCTTTCACCATGCCGCGCGGCCCGCCGTTCGCTTTGGCCGCAAACAAAAAAAGGGCAAAGATGCCCATCCCGCGCCGGTGCGGGAGTTGCCTCTCGCAACGGTCGTGCCCTTTCACTTGCCGGGCAATGCAAGACCCACATCAGGGCCGTCCCTGATTGGTAGCGGGGGCAGGATTTGAACCTGCGACCTCTGGGTTATGAGCCCAACGAGCTGCCAGACTGCTCCACCCCGCAATCAACGCCGGGGATTATAGGCCCGCGCCCGCGCGATCCGCAAGCGAAAAATCGCACCGATTTGGTGCGTTCCGGCGCGTTTGGCCCGTGCCGTCACCGTTGTCCCGGAAGCACGGGGCGTCGCGATGCCGTCGGCGGACGGCGTTCGGCAAAGGCGCGAGACCATGGGCGGTGGCGGCGGACGTGCGCGATCCTCCGCAAGGGCCAAACAGGCTCGAGAACGGTGCGCGGCGGGGACGAACGGCCCGTGTGATACGCTCGATGGACGACGGACCGGCCCAGTCGAATGCCCTCCCCGATTCCCATGACCGCGGTTCAGGCGCCGAGAACGCCACCGCCTCGCCGCGCGGCGCTGGCGGTTGCGGCTCTGGCGCTGCTCTCGGTGCCGTGCCACGCCGAAGTGGACGCTCGGGCGCTGCTTGAAGGTGCGCTCGACCTCACCCGCGGGCTCTCCTCGCACATGCGGATGACCATGACGATCCACCGCCCGGATTGGGAACGGCGCATCACCATCGAGGCGTGGACCCGGGGGCGCGAGGACGCCCTCATCCGCTTCACCGCGCCGCCCAAGGACGCCGGCACGGCCACGCTCAAGAAGGGCGAGCGGATGTGGACGTTCACGCCCAAGCTCAAACGCGAGATCCTTCTGCCGGCCAGCATGTTGTCGCAGAGCTGGGCGGGTTCGGACTTCTCCTACAACGACTTGGCGCGCACCGACAAGTACCTGCGCCACTACGCCTTCGCCATCACGGACACCGTCGTGGACGCGGATGGCCGCGCCGTGCACACGCTCGAACTCACGCCGCACGACGACGCGCCCGTGGTGTGGGGCAAGGAGGTGATGGTGCTGCGGGCCGACCATGTGATGCTGCGCCAGACGTTCTACGACCAGGCGCGGTTGCCGGTGAAAGAGATGCGCACGCTGGCGATCGGCGAACTCGGCGGGCGGGTCATGCCGTTGCGGATGCGCATGGCGGATGTGGACGACCAATCGCGTTGGACCGAGATCCATTACCTCCAGGCGGACTTCGAGGCCGCGGTGGACGACGCCATGTTCACCACGTTCGCCCTGCGGGGCGGGCGTTGAGCGCTGCCGCGGCGTCTCTGGCGGCACCACCGCTGGCGACCGGCGAGCGTGGCGCCGCCGGTGGCGCCAGCGCCTTGCCGCTTTTGACGCGGGTGGCGTGGCGCAACCTCGGGCGGCGGCGGTTGCGCACCTGCATGTCCGTCGCCGGCATCGGCTTCGCCATCCTGCTGGTTTCCACGTTCACCGCCCTGCAAACGGGCGTTTACGGGGCGTGGATAGACACCGCCACGGGCATTTTGACCGGTCACGCGCAAGTGCAGCATCCGGACTACCAGGACGACCCGCGGATGGCCAATGTGGTGGAGGACGCGGCGGCGCTCGCCGAGCGCGTGGCCGAGCTGCCGGACGTGGTGGGCGCGACGCCGCGCGCCGAGGCGTTCGCGCTGGTTTCCGCGGGAGAACGAAGCTTCGGGGCCTTGGTGCTTGGCGTGGACGCGGCCCGGGAGGCCGAGATGTTCGCCCTGCCGACCCAAGCGGCGGCCGGCGAGTATCTGCCGAACCCGGACAGCGCCTATGTCGGCGAGACGCTTGCGGCGAATCTCGGCGTCGCGGTGGGCGACGGCGTCCTCGTGCTCGGCAGTGCCGCGGAAGGCGGCTTGGCGGCCCTCGCCCTCAACGTGGACGGCATCTTCGCAACCGGTCAGGCCGACCTCGACCGTTCGCTGCTCCAAGTGCCGTTGGCGGCCCTGCAATCGGCGTTCGGCTTGGAGGACGCCGCGCATCGGGTGGTCGTCAACACCACCAGCGGCGAGCGCGCGCCGAGTGTCGCCGCCGCCATCGCCCCGACTTTGCCGGCAGGCGCCCGCCTGTTGGATTGGCGAACGCTGATGCCGGAGATCGAGCAGGGCATTCGCTTCGACCGCGTCACCGCCGACATGATCTACTGGCTGCTGATGCTGCTGGTGGCGATGTCGGTGGTGAACGCCTTCATGATGACCGTGTTCGAGCGCACGCCGGAGTTCGGCATGCTGCTGGCTGTCGGCATGCGCCCGAACGCCATCGTCGGCCTGTTGTTGATGGAGGGCCTGCAGGTTTGGGCGCTGGGCGCGATTTGCGGGCTGGCGCTGTGCGTGGTGGTGGTGGTGCCGTTGCAGATCGTCGGCTTCGCGCTGCCGGACAACGAGGCCATGCGCGCCATGAACGAGCAGATGATGATGCCGGAGCGCCTGCATCCCGAACTCGGCGGCAAGGCGTTGCTGCAGGCGCCTCTTGTGATGCTGGTCGGCACGCTGTTCGCGGCGTTGATTCCGGCGTTGCGGGTGCGGCGAATGCGCCCCGTGGAAGCGCTGCGGGCCGAGGAATGAGGTGACCGGCGTGGATGAGCTGATCGACAACGCGATACGCCCGGTGGCGGACGCCGTGTCCGCTTTCATCTTCTTCGCCATTCGCGTGGGGGACGCGGACGTGCCGCTCATCGTGGTCTGGCTGGTGGCCGGTGGCGTGTTCTTCACCTGCTACCTGCGGTTCGTGAACGTGCGCGGCTTCGTCGAGGCCATCCGCGTGGTCTGCGGCCGGCGCAAGGTGCCGGGGGATCCGGGGGAGATCTCGCAATTGAAGGCGCTCACCACCGCGGTATCCGGCACCGTGGGCATCGGCAACATCGGCGGCGTGGCGGTGGCCATCTCGCTCGGCGGGCCGGGGGCCACCTTCTGGCTCATCGTGGCCGGCTTTCTCGGCATGTCCACCAAGTTCGCCGAATGCACCCTCGGTGTGCGCTACCGCCGCACCAACCCGGACGGCTCGGTTTCAGGCGGGCCGATGCACTACTTGGCGCGGGGGTTGGCGGAACGCCGGATGCCCCGGGTTGGCAAAGCGCTCGGCGCGTTCTACGCGCTGGCGATGGTGGTCGGCTGCCTTGGCATCGGCAACATGTTCCAATCCAACCAGGCCGCGACGATTCTGGTGGACATCACCGGAAGCGGATTCCTCGCGCGCAACGACTGGCTGATCGGCCTCGCGCTCGCCTTCGTGATCTTCCTCGTCATCGTCGGCGGCATCAAGTCCATCGCCGAGGTGACGGTGCGGCTGGTGCCGACCATGGCGCTGCTGTACGTTGTCGCCGCGCTGGTGATCATCGGCCTCAACCACGAACGGATCCCGGGGGCTTTCGTGGCGATCTGGCAAGGCGCGTTCGCCCCGGAAGGCGTCGCCGGCGGCGCCCTCGGCGTGCTGGTCCTCGGCTTCAAAAGGGCCGTGTTCTCCAACGAGGCCGGCCTTGGCAGCGCCGCCATCGCCCATTCCGCGGCCCGCACCGCGCGGCCGGCGAGCGAGGGCTTCGTGGCCTTGCTCGAACCGTTCCTCGACACGGTGGTGATCTGCACCATGACGGCGCTCGTCATCATCACCACGGTGTACGACCCGTCGCTGGCGGGTCACGACGTGGCCGGCATCGAGCTGACCACGCGGGCGTTCGAGTCCACGCTGAGCTGGTCTCCGGCGCCGCTCGCGGTGGCGGCGGTGCTGTTCGCCGTTTCGACGATGATCGCGTGGGCCTTCTACGGCCTCAAGGCGTTCACCTATTTGGTCGGCGAGAACCGCGCCGCGGATCTGGGATTCAAGCTGGCCTTTTGCGCCTGTACGGTGCTGGGGGCGAGCGTGAGTTTGGGATCCTTGGTGGATCTGTCGGACGCGCTGGTGTTCCTGGTGGCGATTCCAAACCTGCTTGGGCTCTATCTCTTGGCCCCGGTGATCAAGCGCGAGCTGGACGGCTACGCGCCGTGGCGGGCGCCCGCGGTTCGCCCCGGGCCGACGCCGGTGCCGCCTTTGCCGCCAACGCCGGGCCCCGCGTCGCCGCAGGATCCGGCCGCCGCGCAGCCGGTTCCGGCACCGCCCGCGAGCACCAAGGCGGACGCCGAGCCGCTGCGCAAGACCGGCAGTTGAGCAGGTTTCGCTCGTGCCCTTCAAGCTCTTGGCGCAATTGGCCTGGCGCAATCTCGGCCGCCATCGGCGGCGCAACGGCATGTTGCTCGCCGCCATCGCCGTCGCGGTCGCCGGAGTGGTGTTGCTGAACACGATGTTGCGCGGCATGGAAGGCGAAGTCCGCGAGGTGGTGCTGGACAATCTCACCGGCCATGTGAAGGTGCTGCGCTCCGGCTATCTCGCGGACCCGGGCATCCGACACGGCTTCGAACTGCCGGCCGATTGGCAAGCCGGCCTCGACGCCGAGGCGCTGCGCGGTTGGGCGGCGCGGCTGCGGGTGCCGACCGTGGTGATGAGCGAAAGGGAAACCCGCGGCGCCCAGCTCGTGGGGGTGGACCCGGCCCGCGAGGGCATTTCCTTTATCGGCCGCGCGTCCGTGGTTGGCGAACCGCTGGCCGGAGCTCAGGACCGGCGTCTTCTGATGGGCCGCGCCTTGGCCGAACAGTTGCGCACCGCGGTGGGGCGGCGCGTGGTGCTGGTTACCCAAGCCGCGGACGGGCGTGCCCGCGAGGTCGGCTACCGCGTGGCCGGCGTGTACGAATCGGACTTCGCCGGGCTCGAGAAGGTGTTCGTGTTCACCGGCGCGGCGGCGTTGCAGGAGACCCTTGGCACCACCTTCGTGACGGAGGTTTCCGTGCGTCTTTCGGACGCCGCGGACGAACGGCAGCAGGGCGCCTTGGCCGACACGCTGGGCGCGGCGTTCGCGGGGCTCGATGTGCTTGGCTGGCAGCAACTCGAGCCGCAGGCCGCGGTCATCGTGGAAATGGCGGACTTCGGCGTCTTCATCTACTTCGCGGTGGTGATGGGGGCATTGGTGTTCGGCTTGGTGAACGCCATGGCCACCGCGGTGATGGAGCGGGTGCGCGAGATGGGCATGTTGCGGGCGCTCGGCATGCGGCCCGCCGCCGTGGTGGCCCAGGTGATGGTGGAGTGCTCGCTGGTGATGGCCTTGGGCGTGGCGCTCGGCCTCGGCTTGGCGCTCGCCGTGTTCGCGCCTTTCGCGGACGGCATCGATCTCGGCGCGTTCGACTTGGACAAAAGCCTCGCGCAGATGGGAATGCGCGCCAATTTCGTGCCGCTCATGACGGCGGCCGACGTGGTCTTGGTGGCGGTGCTCAGCGTGGCGCTCGGCGCGGTGGCCAGCCTCTATCCCGCGGTTCGGGCCGTGCGCGTCCCGCCGCTCGCGGCGTTGACGGGCGGGCGTTTCGGCGCGGCGGGCCAGCGGCGCAAGGCGGCGCGGACGGACGACGCCGCGGCGAATTCCGCGGTGGATGACTGAGGTGGGCGATGTCGTGGCCTGTCGGGCCTTGCGCCGAACTTTCGAGACGGACGCGGTGCCCGTGCATGCCCTGCGCGGTGTGGACTTCGACTTGGCGGCCGGCGAATGGGTGAGCTTGGCCGGCCCTTCCGGGTCGGGCAAATCCACGTTGCTGCACCTCGTCGGCGGCCTCGACCGGCCCACCGGCGGCGATGTGGCGGTGGACGGCGTATCCCTCGCCGCCCTCTCCAACGCCGCTCTCTCGGACTTGCGCCTGCGCAAAATCGGCTTCGTCTTCCAAGCCTACAACCTGGTGCCGGTGCTTTCCGCGCTGGAGAACGTGGAGTTCATCCTGCAATTGCAAGGCGTCGCCGCGGCCGAGCGCCGGCGGCGGGCGAAGGACGCTTTGGACGCGCTTGGTCTCGGCGACATGGCTGGCCGGCGGCCGGGCGAGCTTTCGGGCGGCCAGCAGCAACGGGTGGCCATCGCCCGCGCCATCGTCACCGAACCGGTGCTGTTGCTGGCCGACGAACCCACCGCCAATCTGGACACCGGCACCACGGTGGAACTGCTGGACGTGCTGCGCGACCTCAATCGAAGCCGGGGCGTGACCATCCTGACGGCAACGCACGATCCCGCGGTGATGAGCTACACCACCCGCCGCGTGAATCTGCGCGACGGCGGCATCGCCACCGAGTGACGGCGCGCCGCTTCCTGCTCGCGGCTTTGTTGGCCGCGCCGGCCGGTGCCGGCGAGGTCGCGCCCGGGAGCCACGGCTTGCACAAGCTGCGCGCCGCCAATGCTGCCGCCGCGGAACCCGCCCCGCCTTCGGCGTTCCAAGCGCGGCTCAAGTGGTTCGCCGCCGGCGCCGCGCTGCCGAAGAACGACGCCGCCCGGCGAGCGCTGGGCGACGCCGCGCCGTTTCGCCACAACGCGGATCTGCGCCTCATGTGGCGGCGGGACTTCGGCGGCCTGCGCTTGACGGCGGAACACGCCGTCACCGCCTTGCGCGACCGAGCGCTTGGCTTCGGCGGCATCCCGGCGCTGACTCTGGAGCAAACGCCGGCGGCGGATGCCGGCCGCCTCTTCGATCTGGCGTGGACTGTGGACGAAGGCTCGAACGCGCGCCTCTCGCACCGCTTCGACCGCCTCGCCATCGAATACCGCACGTCGCGCTGGGCGGTGACGGCAGGACGCCAAGCCGTGAGCTGGGGCGCCGGCCTCGTGTTCCAACCGATGGACCTGCTAAGCCCGTTCGCGCCCACCACCGTGGACGTGGATTACAAACCGGGCGACGACCTTGTGCTGGTGGAGCGCCTGTTCGAGAGCGGCGCGGATCTGCAACTCTTGGCCGTGGGCCGGCGCGCCCCTGGCAAGGCCGTTCGGGACGCGTCCAGCGTGGCGGCCAAGTATCGCGGTTCAGTGGGCGCGAACGAGTTCGAGCTGATGATCGCCCGGCACCGCGCCGAGAACGTGTTCGCCATCGGCCTGCGGGTGCCCATCGGCGGCGCGCTCTTGCGTTCGGACATCGTGCTTGCCGAGGGCGAGGGCGGAACGGCGGTTTCCGCGGTGTTGAACGCGGACTACACCGTGGCGGTGGCCGGCACGGCGTTGCACCTGTTCGGCGAGTATTTCCACAACGGCCACGGCGTGCGCCGCCTGCCGGAGCGAGCGGCCGACCTGCCGGCGCCGCTGGTGGCGCGCCTCGGCCGCGGCGAAGTGTTCAATCTGATGCGCGACTACATGGCCCTCGGCGCATCCTTCCGCTGGCACTACCTCGTGAATCAAAGCGTCTCGCTGATAGCCAATCTGCGCGACGGTTCCCATATCGTGCAGGCTTCCCTCACCTACGACGCGAGCGAGGCCACGCGCCTACAGGCCGGCTTCGCGGTGCCGTTCGGCAAAGCCGGCGAGGAGTTCGGCGGCTTGGAGGTGGGCGAAGGCCTGACCGCCGGCGGTGGCAGCCAAGCGTTTCTGCGGGCGGTGTATTACTTCTAGCGGCTAACGGATATGGTGGCCAAGCGACTAGCCCAAACCTCATCCGTTGAGTGCGCGACCCGCCACCGCTTCGTAGAACCGCGCTACGTCTTCGTCCGCCGGCTCTTGTGCCAGTATTCGGTCGCGGTGTTTGATGTGGACGAAGTTGTTCTTGGTTCCGCTTGCGCCAAGACGTTCCTCGCGGATGAAGCCGTGTTCTTTCAGCAGACCTAGCGCCTCGGGCCAGAGCGGATTCTTCACGAACCAGTCGAGTTTCGTCTGCGCAACCTCGGGAATCCAGAACGAGCCGCTGCGGCAAGCCCGTTCCACCAACCGCCACATCTGACCGTGCCGGCTGTTAGGGTCAGGTTTGGGCGACTTCGCCTCGTCAGTCGATTGCGAACGCCCATGCGCGTCAAGCCATGCGTCGATGGATGGCGGATCCCACACATCGTCGCCACGCTTCGTGCCGATGTTCTGTCGGCGAATTCTCTGGGGCGTTGGGAATGTATCGGACACGCGAGTGCCGTCATCCACGATGGCCGTGTTCACCGTGCATCCGTCAAATGTCAGCCTGCGGAGATCCGCGCCCCGAATGTCTAGCTGATTCACCGCGACGCCGCGCAGGAGAACCGATGGCATCGTGCCTTTGATTATCGTCTCGTCCACATCGAAAGGCCCGGCTCGAAGCGGCGCCTCACTCTCCGTGATGTCGGCGATGGTCGACAAGGACGCTAGCAGCCACGCGCCGAGGTTGCGCGCCCCGCGGTCAATGGAAGGATAGTTGTGCACCCACTCGCAAGCACCATCGAAGAACTCCTTGGCGCGTGCGGGATCTACGTTGGCGATGTGTCGCAGGACGTCGACAAACACGGCCAGAAAGTCCGCACTGAAGATGTTGCGACGCACGAACTTTGGAATCTCCTCGGCATTAACCAGATCGATGACCGCCACACTGAGGAAGTAGTTGAACAACTGAGAGTGCGGGAAGCGACGATACCCGGGCAGGGGGTCGTTCGCAAGGAATGCCATAGAGCCGGCACGGTTCCGCAATAGTCCCACGATGTCCGGGTCGTCCATCGCATCCGGCAATGCCACGTCCACAAGCCAAGTCAGACAGGTTTCGTCGATGATGTCGGTTTGGTCATCCGCCATGAACTGCGCCACCTCGCGCAGAAACATGTGTGCGTACTGCCGTCGCTTGTCTTCGTCCAGAACGGCATCTACGGCGTCGCCGAATTTCCGACTCTCCCGCTCAAGCATGGATTCCACCAAGATGGAGAGCAAGTCCGTGCCTGGGCGGCGCACGGACGTTGCCATGTCTTTGTCGGCGAGCTGGGCTAGGAAGAAAGGCCGCAGCGCGTAAGACTCGGCATCCAATATGTGACTGATGCGTCGCATGTCATCCCGTGACCAGCCATTCTTGCCCAACCAACGCTTCGCCTCTTCCGCCGAAGGCGGTTGCAACGTCAAGCCATCTATAGTGTCCTGTTCGCGTAGTTCGCGAAGCGTCGTGTGCAGGCGTTCGAGACCTATGAATGTCTCGCGTCCAGCCAAGAGAAGCGTGCCACACCCGCGTAGCTGAGAGATCGTCTCGTTGACCTGACCCCACGCCAGATCGTAGCCGTTCGGGTCGCCGAGCTCGTCGAATCCGTCGATGGCCAACGTCACCAAGCCATGCTTGGCGAGCACTGGAAGCTGATCAAACGTGACGGCAAGCCGCAAGCGTTGCAGGCTGAACGCCATCAGATCCTGCAGATAGGAAAGCACCCGTCCGCGGCTCTGCACATGGAGAACGAGGGGGCGCCGGCCTTGGGCGTAGTTCGTGGCCCGCGACAGTGCGATCATTTCGATGAACTTCGTTTTGCCGATGCCCGCCGGCCCATCGATGAGCAGCACTTGGACGGAGCCGTCTGAACGCTCCTTTGATGCTAGGAACTCGTCAAGTTTGGTGTAATCGAGCGTCTCGGAACTAGCAGAAAGAGAACCCTCTATCCGTATCCCTGCACTGCAAATGTCTTTGAGAGATTCGCGCAACAACAGCGATTGCGTTCGCGCCCACCGGCGCAAATCGCCGAAACGCTCCGATGCCAACAGCGCGACATACGACGCGTGAGTGCGCGAACTGCTGCCGCACCGTTCGACGACCTTGCCCGTACCCTCGTCATGAAAGCCAAGCGTGATCTCTTCGCCGTTGCGAAACATCCGCACGACGAGTGTCCTGCCACTTTGTGACACCTTTGGCACCGGTGTTCCCAAGTCTGCGAACAAAGTCATCTCATCGCGTATCCGCGAGCATGTTGCGTTCATGTGGACTGCCTCAGAAGCCCATCGAGTTTGGTGTATTGGCTCGGTCCGCGCTTGCGCACGAGCAAGGCGCGGCCACCGCTGTGCTTCACCCAGGCTTCGGCGGTGAAGAGTGGCGGGACCAAATCGTCGTCTTCCGACAACACGAGCGCCCATTCTTGGGGACGGAAGCGAGCCCACGAGAGCAAGTCCGCCGCCATAGCGGTGTCTACCATTTTCTCCGTCGGCGGTTGCCCCCTGCTTTGCTCACGCAACGTGTTGGGCAAGTGAATTGGCGGATTCCGGTGCTGCCGCTCCGGCAAGGCGGATATCAAAGTGTGACCGTACTGCACCTCTGGAGAGAACGAGACGCGCGGACTGGTTAGCGCCGCGAAGCCTTCGTTTTCGATGGCTTGCGCGGCCTTTAGATGATCGGTGCGTTCCCAGCCCCTGTGCCAGCCGTGGTACAGGCGGAAAGAGACCTGAAAGGGGCCATGGTCATTGCTGAGCGCCCGCCGTATCAGCCGGGCGGTTTGCGCAAGCGCCCGTCGCGCTCGCTCAAGCACAGGCACTTTGCCGCGTGCATCGGTGTTGTGCATTTGAGCGGCCCAGTCGACGAACGCGGTCACTGGAATTGTTGCGGGTGGCCGTCGGGCGGGTGTAACGGCGGTTGACATGCTGTTCGCCACTGTTCTTTTTGATCGGAATGCCATTCTAGCAGCATAGTCGAGTGCAGTGACCCACGAAAAATGTCTCTTCCCGCCGTTCGGCCTCCTTTCCCAATATTCGAGGAAGTTCACCTCCAGATCCGGGTGCGAGTCGTTCAGCGGCGCCCCGTTCGACCACCGGAAACGGTGCTCCACGCCGTCCGCGTCCGTCGTCTCCCAGCGCTCCACGCCCGGCTTCGACCCCGGCGACCGCGGCGCCGACTCCAACTCGTCCACCCACGCGAACAACGCCTTGTGGTCGCCCGGCTTCGCGCCCAGCACGAAGCCCATGTCCAGCTCCTTCAGCAGCCGGACGTGCGGCCCGTTCGACGCCAGGCCGTCCTCCACCACCACCAGCGGCAGGTGCGGATGCTCCCGACGCAGCGCCGTCAGCAGCCGCTTCGCCGCGTTTCGCTCGCAGTCGTTCTTCCTCGCGCCGTCCGTCTCGGGATCGGCTCCGGCGGAACCACCGGCAGAACCTGCCGATGCTCCGGATGCACCAGCACCGCGCACAGCGACTGGTGGTAGTACTCCAGGCTCCCGTCCCGCCGCCTCTTCACGCAACAGTTGCCGCAATGCACCGTCGGCGACGAGAAGTGCCCCGTGCCGTCCACCGACAGCAGGTGCCGTCCGCCCAGCCACTCGTAACCCCGCAGAACCCCGCCGCGCTGCGCCAGCGCGAACAGACGCTTGAACGGCCGCCGCAGCTCCTCCGGATCCAGCGCGTCCAGACGCTCCCGCATCCGGCTGTCCGACGGCGCCCGCCGAATCCCGAACAGGCCGCGCAGGTTCTCCTCCCGCGCCGACGGCTCGCCAAGCCCGCGAGCATCCCGATCGAACCGCAGCAGCGACGGATACTCGGCGCGAAGATCGCCAGACCCGACATCAGGCAGTCCGACAGACTCAACCCGCGGCTCGACACCCCGTCCCCGATCCGCCCGAAGCAGCGGCGCATCTCCGCCACCATCCCCGGCATCGACAGATCCTTCGAAACCTCGCCTCGCGTCCCATCCTTGGACTCCTTGCCCGAAATCGAGTCGATTATCCCCCCGAACGCCTCCAGAAGTCTGCGAGAAACTATTTTCCAGCGCGCCGCCAGCCCTTGTGCCACGCGGGCTCAGGCATTAGCGGGAATCGCTGGGTGTGCGATATTTCGCGCCATTTCTAATCGCCTTTTGGCAAGAAAATCAACGCTGTTGCTTCAAGATTCGACTGGCATGATGGCCGCCGGCGAAATGAGCACGTTGAATTGCTCGCACCAGACGACCACGGTGCGGTAGGCGAGCGGATCCACTCCGGGCGGGACGGCGTAGTTCTGGCTGCCGGAGAACGCTTTGAGACGTCCCAAATCCACGAACATCGTGGCTTCCACGTCGGTTTCCGCGGTGATGTCGGCCTCTGGCACCAAGTAGACGTGGAACTTGGGGCCGGGGCCGACCTCGAAGTCCGCCTCCAAGCGAACCAGATCGGCGTACACGGTGGCGGCGCCTCGGCCGTAGTGGACGGGGTCGGCGGGGTTGGCGTGGATGAAGGTGGCGCGGGCCAGCACGTCGGCATCGGACTTGCCGATCAAAGCCTCGTTCACTTCCGGCGGCGGGAACAGGAAGGGAAACAGGGCGAGGCCGAGGACGAAACCGCCGCCCCCGCCCACGACCGCGCCGATGGCCACCCCCAGGAAGATGCTCTTTACCGACATCGCCAACCTCCGCTATTCACCCGCTTTCGTGATTGCGCATCGCGGTGTTCGGACACGCGGCGCGCGGGCGCTAAACTACCCCAAGCCAAGCCAGCGACCAAGGAGGATTTCCGGATGGGGTGGAGCGCTACTCCGGTGCTCGGCGTGCGCGATGTGCAAGCGGCGCTGGACTACTACGTCGCCAGGCTCGCTTTCACGTCTGTCGGCGTTTACGGGCCCGAGGGAGAAGACGGGCCGGTGTACGCCGTGTTGCGCCGCGGCGAGGCGCAGGTGCATCTGCAGATTCGCCGCCGCAACGTGTGGGCCGCCAAGCGGGACGACTACGAGCGCAGCGCGTACTTCTACGTGGATGACGTGGAAGCCCTGCACACGGCTTTTGTCGCCGCCGGCGCGCTGGTGTTTCAGCCGCCGACGGACATGCCCTACGGCCTGCGCGAAATGGTCGTGCGGGACGTGGACGGTCATCGTCTGGCGTTTGGCACGGGGCCGGGAAACAACCCGCCGGCGTGGGAAACGGCGCCTGTTCTCGGCTGCCGCGATGTGCGGGCCGCCGCGGACTGGTTCCAAGACGCGCTCGGCTTCGAGTGCCCGGGCGGCGTGGCGCGCCCGCCGGGCGAAGGCGAGGCCGTGTACGCCATCGTTGATCGAGAAGGCGCGGGCGTTCACCTGCAGATTCGCCGGCGCCCGGTGTTCCTTGCCGAACGGCCGGACTTCGAGGGCGACGGCTATCTGTTCGTGGCGGACGCGGACGCCCTGCACGCCGAGTTCGCCGCTCGCGGCGTCGCCGTGCTGCGCGAACCGATGGACGAGCCCTACGGCCTGCGCGACTTCACCATCGCCACGCCGCAAGGCCACCGGCTGGCGTTCGGCGGCCCGCTGGCCGAAGAGGAACAGGGCCCGTAGAGGGCGTTGCGGGGCCGGGTCGCAACCCGCGCCCGTCGGCGTCGACGCGCGCTGCGACCGGCCGGCGGCGCCTGTAACGCCGTGGCTGAACGGCCGGCCACCCCTCAGACGAACCCCGCGGCCCGCGCCCAGCGGTATTTCGCGCCCAGCACCGCCACCGGCTTTTCGGCGGTGTACGGGTAGGCGAGGATGTTGCGCTCCATCAGGTAGTCGCAGGCCCGCTCGATCTCCACATCGCCGACCAGTGAAGCCACCACGGGCTTGTCGTTCCCGGCCTGCCGCGCCGCGGCCACCGCCTCGCCCAACAGTTCGGCGAACACCATTGGCGGCGTGATGATGGTGTGCCAGTAGCCGATCACCAAGGCGTGGACGCGGTCTTCGCCGAGCGCCAGATCTATGGTGGCGCGGTAGGTGGCGGGCGGCTCGCCGCCGGTGATGTCCACCGGGTTGCCGGCCGCGCCGAACGGCGGGATGTACTCGCGGAAGGCGGCGTCCAAGTCGTCCGGCATGGGCATCAAGGTGAGGTCGTTGTCCGCGCAAGCGTCCGAGAGCAACACCCCGGAGCCGCCGGCGCCCGTGAGGATCAGCACGTTCTCGCCCTTGGGCGTCGGCAGCGCCTGCAAGCCGCGGGCGAACTCCAGCATGTCGTTCAGGCTGCGGGCGCGGATCACGCCGCATTGCCGCAGCACCGCGTCGTACACGCGGTCGTCGCCGGCGAGCGCTCCCGTGTGCGAGTTGGCGGCCCGGGCGCCCATGCTCGTGCGGCCCGCCTTCAGCACCACGACCGGCTTCTTCTTGGCGACCCGCTGCGCCACATCCGCGAAAGCGCGGCCGTCCTTCAAGTCTTCCACGTGCATGGCGATGACGCTGGTGTTCGGGTCCTGCTCGAAGAACGTGAGCAAGTCGTCCTCGTCGATGTCCGCCTTGTTGCCGAGGCCGACGATGGCGGAAACGCCCATCTTGGCGGAGCGGCTGAAACCGACAATGGCCATGCCGACGCCGCCGGATTGCGAGGAGAGCGCCACTTCGCCGCGCTCGGTGTACGGCGTGCAAAACGTGGCGCAGAGGTTCTTGTGCGTGTAGTAGAAGCCGTAGATGTTGGGGCCCATCAAGCGCACGTCGTTCTCGCGCGCCACGCGCACCACCTCGGCCTGCAACTCGTGCTCGCCGATCTCGGCGAAGCCGGAGGGGATGAGCACCGCGCCGGGCACGCCTTTCGCGCCGCATTGCGCCAGCGCGCCCGCCACCAACGCCGCGGGGATGCAGAAGACCGCCACGTCGACGTCGCCCGGCACGTCGGTGACGCTGGCGTAGCACTTGCGTCCGAGAATCTCGTCCGCCTTGGGGTGAATGGGGTGGATGGCGCCCTCGAAGCCGCCGTCGATGAGGTTGCGCATCACCGAGTTGCCGATCTTGCCCTCGCCGGCGGACGCGCCGATCACCGCCACCGCGTTCGGCTGCATGATGCGCGTCATGGCGGCGAGAATCCGCTCTTGGCTCGGCCGCGGGCGCGCCGCGGCGGGCGTGAAGTTCAGCAGCACCCGCACGTCCACGGCGGTGGCCCCCTCGGCGGTGGCGAGCACCGGGTTCAAGTCCAACTCGGCGATTTCCGGGAAGTCGTCCACGAGCCGCCCGACTTTCGCTATCAAGTCCGCCAGCGCGTCCTTGCTTATGCCGGGCTGGCCGCGCACGCCGTCGAGAATCGCGGCGCCGGCGATCTCGTCCAGCATGGCGAGCGCGTCTGCGCGGGTGGTCGGCGCCAAGCGGAAGGTCACGTCGCGCAACACCTCGACCAGCACGCCGCCCAAGCCGAACGCGACCAGCTTGCCGAAGGTGGGATCCGTGGCGGCGCCCACGATCACTTCTTGCCCCGCCTCGAGTTGCCGCTGCACCAGCACGCCGTCGATCCGCGCGCCGGCGTTGTGGGCCTTGGCGGCCGCCGTGACGGCATCGAAGGCTTGGGCGGCGGCGGCCTGATTCTCCACGTTGGCGATCACGCAGCTGGCGTCCGTCTTGTGCAGGATGTCCGGCGAGAGGATCTTCATCACCACGGGATAGCCGATGCCGGCCGCGCGGGCGGCGGCCTCGTCGGCGGTTTTGACGACGGCCTCGGCGGGTGTTGGGATGCCGTAGGCGTCGCAGAGCGCCTTCGCCTCGCCGGCGTTCAAGACCGTGCGGTTCTCGGCCCGGGCCCGGTCGAGCGCGGCGCGGACGCCGGCGCGAACACTATCTTCGTTCGACATGGGGTTCTTCCTTGGGTTGGTTGTCGGATGCCGCCTCGCTTCTGCGCGGCGGCCGGTTCTTGCCAAGCGGCAAGCGCGGATAGGGAATGAGCACGGTGCGTTCGGTGCGCGACCCGCGGCGATCGCGGCGGCGCGGCGGCGCCACGCCCACCAGCGTTGCGAGCGCCGTCACGTCCGTCGGGCCAAGCTCGAAGCGGGCGCCTCTGGGCAGCCACGGCGGCAGCGCCACCGGCCCGTAGCGCACGCGTTTGAGGCGCGTCACGGCCACGCCAACGGCGTCGAACAGGCGGCGGACTTCGCGGTTGCGGCCCTCCATGATGACCACGTGGTACCAGTGGTTCGCGCCTTTGCCGTTGTAGTAGCGGATGTCGCTCAAGCGTTCGACGGCGCCGTCCACATGGACGCCGGCTTTGAGTGTTCGCATCGCGCCGTCTTCCAACTGATCGGTCACGCGCACCGCGTACTCGCGGTCGATGCCGGTGCTCGGATGCGTCAGCTTGTGCGCCAGATCGCCGCGGTTGGTGAACAGCAACAGGCCCGTGGTCTGCAAATCCAAGCGGCCAACGGAAATCCATCTGCCGCTCGGCAACGGCGGCAGGTCGTCGAACGCCGATGGACGGCCTTGCGGATCCCGGCGCGAGACGATGACGCCGGCGCGTTTGTTGAGCATGAGCACCCGGGTGCCGGCGGCGCGGGGCCTGGCGAGGGGGCGGCCGTCCAGGACGATGGCGTCCTCCGGTGCCACCCGGTCGCCGATGGTGGCGGTGCGACCGTTCACGCGCACTCGTCCGGCGGCGATCCAGCCTTCCATTTCGCGGCGCGAGCCGAGGCCGCGGTCCGCGAGCGCCTTCTGCAGTTTCTCGCCCACGATGGGAGTTGCGGCGGCGGCCTAGGTTTGCGCGGCGTCGGTGCCGGGCAGCCGCACCACGTTCGATGGCGCCTCTGCGTCCAGGGCGTCCGCTTGGTTTTCTTGAGCGGCTTCGCCGGCTTCGTCCTCGTCGCTTTCGTCAAGCAGGGGCTCGATGAGCGCCTTGATCTCCTCCAGCGGTGGAAGGTCGCGCAGGGCGCGCAGGTTGAAGTAGTCCAAGAACGCCCGCGTCGTGCCGTACATGGTGGGTCGGCCAGGCGTCTCGCGCTGGCCGACGGCGCGGATCCAGCCGCGTTCCGACAAGGTGCGCATGATGGATGCGGCAACCGAGACCCCGCGCACATCCTCCACTTCGGCGCGGGTGATGGGCTGCCGGTAGGCGATGAGGGCCAGTGTTTCCAGCAGCGCGCGGGAGTAGCGCGGGGGCTTTTCCTCGAACAACCGGCTCACCCACGGGCCGAGTTCCCGCCGCACTTGAAAACGGTAGCCGCTGGCGACCCGGGCCAGCTCGTAGCCGTGCCCCTCGGTCTCGCGTTCGATGGCGGCCAGCGCTTCGCGCACCGCGGCGCGGGGGCTCGGCGCTTGGCCCTCGGCATCGCCCTCGGCAGCTCGGGCGTTGTCCGACGCCTCGTGCTCGGGCTCCGCGTCCGGCGGTTCTTCGTCGGCGGGGAATTGCTCGGCTTGCTCCGCCGCCGCGGCGGCAAGCTCGTCTTCGGTGAAAATCCCCACGAGGCGATCAAGGCTCACCGGCTCGTCCGCCGCCAGCAGCGCCGCCTCGACCACCCGCTTCACTTGCTCTGGCCGCATTGGCTTCGCTAGCCGTCCCGCGGCGGCTTGGCGTGCCGGGAAGCGCCGGCGGTGCGCACGTAGATCGGCGCGAACGGCTGGTTCTGAGCGAGCTCCAGCAAGGATTCGCGCACCAGTTCCATCAGCGCGAGAAACGTCACCACCACGCCGGCGCGGCCTTCGGTAACTTCGAACAGCGAAAGAAAGGGCACGAACCCGCCGGATTTGCCGACCCTGGCGAGCACCTCGGACATGCGTTCCCGCACGGAAAGGCCTTCCAGGCTGACGCTGAAGTTCTGGTGCAGGGCCGCCCGTCGCATCACCTCGGCAAAGGCGTGGACCAGCTCGCGCATGTCCACATCGGGATGGGCCCGACGTTTCACGACATCCGGCTTCGCGGCGCCGGCGGCGTGCAAATCGCGCTCCAAGCGGGGCAGGTCGTCGATCCGTTCGGCGGCCAGTTTGAACCGCTCGTACTCTTCCAGCCGGCGCACCAACGCGGCGCGCGGATCCTCTTCGCTCTCTTCGGAGTCGGGCTGCGGCAGCAGCAGGCGGGACTTGATCTCGGCCAGCGTCGCCGCCATCAGCAGATACTCGCCGGCCAAGTCCAGCTCCAAAGTCTTCATCAGGTCGATGTAGTGCAGGTATTGCTCGGTTATCTCGGCCACTTTGATGTCGAGCATGTCCAGATTCTGGCGCCGAATGAGGTACAGCAGCAGGTCCAGCGGCCCCTCGAACGCGTCCAGGAACACGCGCAGCGCGTCCGGCGGGATGTACAGGTCCGCCGGCAGCTCGCGCAGCGTCTTGCCACCCACCACGGCCACCGGGCCGCCGTCCGGGCTCGCGCCGCCGGCGATGCGGGCCGCCGCCCGCGGCGCGGGGGGTTGCGTCATCGGCGGCCCAGGCCCACCGCGGAGCGCACTTCGTCCAACGTGTCGCGGGCCTCGTCGCGGGCCTTTTCGGAGCCTTCCAGCAGGATGGCGCGCACGAGTTCGGGATTGTTCTCGAATTGTTCGGCGCGGTCGATGATGGGCGCCTGCTCCTCGTTGATGGCGTCGATCAGCGGCCCCTTGCAATCCACGCAGCCGATGCCGGCGCTGCGGCAACCCGCCGCCGCCCAAGACTTCACATCGTCGCCCGAGTAGATCTCGTGCAGCGCGAACACGGGACACTTCGTCGGCTCTCCCGGGTCCGTGCGGCGTTTGCGGGCCGGATCCGTCTGCATCGTGCGCACCAGCTGCCGCACCACTTCCGGCCGTTCGCGCAGGCGGATGGTGTTGTGGTAGGACTTGGACATTTTGCGCCCGTCCACGCCTGGCACCGCTGCGGCGCTGGTCAGCAGCTCTTTGGGTTCCGGGAGGATGATCCGCCCGCCGCCTTCGACGTAGCCGAACAAGCGTTCGCGGTCGCCGATGGAGAGGTTCTGGTTCTCGCCGAGCAGCGCTTGCGCCCGGGCCAGCGCTTCCTCGTCGCCTCGTTCCAGGAAATCCCGCCGCGCCTTTTGGTACAGTCGCGCGGCCTTCTTGCCGAGCTTCTTCACGGCCTGCTCGGCGTGCTGCTCGAATTGCGGTTCGCTGCCGAAGATGTGGTTGAAACGACGGGCGATCTCGCGGGCCAGCTCCAGATGCGCCACTTGATCGCCGCCCACCGGCACCTTGCCGGCGCGGTACACGAGGATGTCCGCGGCTTGCAGCACCGGGTAGCCGAGAAAGCCGAGGGTGCTGAGATCCTTGTCCGCGAGATTGGCTTGCTGATCCTTGTAGCTCGGCACGCGGAGCAGCCAGCCGACCGGCGTCACCATAGACAGCAACAGGTGCAGTTCGGCGTGTTCCGGCACGCGGCTTTGCACGAACAGCGTGGCGACGGACGGGTTGAGGCCCACCGCCAGCCAATCCACCACCATGTCCAGCGTGAACTGATCAAGGTCCAGCTTGCTTTGATAGTGCGTCGTGAGCGCGTGGAAATCCGCCACGAAGAAGAAGCACTCGTATTCGTGCTGCAGGCGCACCCAGTTCTTCAGCGCCCCGTGGTAGTGGCCAAGATGCATCCGGCCGGTGGGCCGCATGCCCGACAGCACTCGCTGATCGGAGTCGATACTGCTCACCTCTCGGCTTGCTGGCTGCTAACGCGCCGATTATAGCCTTGCGCGCGCCGCGGCGAACCGCGCCGATGGTGGCCGGTCGGCGATGGGTTGGCAGGCGGCCGGCCACACATTGAAGCCCTCTCGCCACGGCGCATGATGGCGTTCGAGCCTTCAGAGACGACCACGCCACTTCGACGAACCGCCCGCGGCCCGCCATACCACTTCGCCGGCCGCGGCGAAGAGTTGGCCGAGTTGGGCCATCGGCTCGCCGTGGTCAAGGACACCGGGGACGCGAGCGACGGACTGGCTCTGATCACGGGGGTTCCGGGTGCGGGCAAGACCACCTTGGCCCGAAGGTTCGCGAAATCCAACGCCGAAACGAGCGGTGTCTCGATGATCGAAGGCGGGGTTTCGCGGCTCAACGACCCTCTCAACCTGTTCCTGGCCATGGGCGCCGCCATCGGCGAGAGCGAGAGGTTCAAGAAAGTCGACGATGTCGACTCCCGGTTGAAGTCGGGCGCTGTGGGCGTTGGCGTCGCGAGAGGCACCGCGGAATACGGGCATGTCCGCACGACGCTCGGTTTCGAGGCTTTGCTGCAAGTCTCGGCGGAACAGGGGTGTGGAAAGGCAAGGCGCTGGTCGTCGTGATCGACGAGTTGCAGCGGTTGAAAGAGCATCAGGCCGATCTGTTGGCCGATCCGCACCAGGGACTGCATCAGTGCCCCCATCCTCGTGGTGGGGGCGGGGTTGCAAAACACGCGGGCCGTCCTGTCGAGCCTCGGCATATCGCGGGTCGCCGATGGGATCGAGCTCGGCCCGTTGCACAGGGACGCCACACGCGAGGTGTTCTCCGAGTCCCTGATCGACTTTGAGCGCGAGGCCCCGCCGCATGTGGTCGAGCGTCTCGCCGAGGCGTCCTACGATTTCCCGCAGCACATCCATTGCTACCTGACCGCGGCCTTGGACGCGATCGACGACAGCGCGGGATGGCGTGATCCAGATGTGTTGGCCGAGGTGTTGAAGGAGGGCGACGGGCTGCGGGCCAAACATTACAACGACCGCTTGCGCGCCATGATGGAAGGTCACGAGCGGATGCTCCCGTTGGTCGCCGAAATGCGCGATCGCGACGTTCTCACCATGAGGAAGTCCGTCGCCGCAGCCGCCATCGAGACGAAAGGCGGGGACGGTTGGAAAACCGTGGCGGACGCCGTCAAGCACGGTGTTTTGACAGAGGGCGTCGAGGGGCGGGTCGGTTTCGGCATCCCGTTTTTCCACAACCACATGATGATGCTGCTCGACACGTACGAGCGCGAACTCCCGGTTCGACAAAAGCCCTCGAACGATTCAATCGACAGGCCAGTGACGGCTTGGGGAGGCTCTGCCTAAGAGACCTCAGGGCGACCCTAGGGCGATTGCTGTTCGAGCGGCGGCCTGCTCACAGTGCGCCAACCCCTTGGCGCAGGACGGTCATTTCGCCGTTGGTGAGATCCACCACGGTGGTCGGGCGCAATCCGCCGGCGCCGCTATTGACGATGACGTCCACGGCATGCTGGAAATCCGCCCGCCGTTCTGCCACGTCGGTGACCGGCAGTTCTTCTTCCGGGAGCAGCAGCGTGGTGGAGAGCAACGGCTCGCCGATGGCGGTCAAGAGGGCTTGCGTCACCGGATGATCCGGCACGCGCAAACCGATGGTGCGCCGGTGCCGATGCACCAGCCGGCGCGGCGCCTCGCGGCTGCCGCGAAGCACGAACGTGTACGGGCCGGGAAGATAGTGCTTGATGATCCGGTAGGTGGTGTTGTCCACCCGAGCGTAGGTGGCCAGTTCCGAGAGGTCCCGGCATACCAGCGCCAGCAGGTGGTCGCGCGGCAGGCGGCGGAGGTTCCGCACCCGGTCCACGGCGCTCTTGTCCGCCAGCCGGCAGCCGAGCGCGTAGGTGGAGTCCGTCGGATAGACGATGACGCCGCCGTCGCGCACGATCGCGGCAGCGCGTTCCACCCGCCGTCCTTGCGGATGGGTGGGGTGGATTTGCAAGTATTCGCTCACCGCCGCGCCGTTCCCGCCTCCCGGCGTTCCCGCTCGGCCGCGCGCCGCCCGGCCCCATGAACTTGCCGGCTGGCGTTCACGACGATTCGACTGCCGCGATGGGCGGGGCTTCCGGTTGCGCCGGCTCGCTAGTCGATAGCTCGGCTTCGGAACTGGCGCTGGCCGGAACTCCCAGCTTGCCGGCCATTTCCGCGCCGATCCAGATCTGCGGCTCCGAGGGCGTGAGTTCCTCGCGCCCCTCGCGCGCCACGACGATGTCCCGCGCGTTCTCGAACGCCGTGACGAAATCGGCACCGGCAAGGCTGTCGCGGTAGAACGCTTCGCCGAAATAGGTGTACTCGCGCCCGTGTTCGCAGCCGAACGACGTTCGATCGGCGCGCGACGCCGTGATCACCATCGTGCGCGGCGATTTGAGCGGCTCTATGTAGCCGCCGGAATAGCACGCGGCCACCACCACGACGCGCCACGGCAGCGCGGCGCCGTCGATTATCCTGCCGAGCTCGGCGGCCGAGAGATCGTGCAAGCGCAGGTTGGCGAAATCCACGGTGAACTTGTGATCGCTGCTGCCGTGGGACGTCATGTGCAGAAACAAGATGTCTTCCGGCCCCATTTTGTCCGCGACGCCGCGCAACACCGCGGCCAGATTGTGGCCGTTGGCGAACGGCAGCTCTTTCACCGTCTCGCGGCTGTTCACCAGCAGCACGCTGCGGTCGCCGGCGTCGAACTGCTCGCGGAACAGCGCCGCCACATGGCGCGTTTCGTTCTCGAACACGTTCTGATCGTCGTAGGACGCGAAACCCACGAAGTAGATCTCCTCCTCGTCTGGCGCCGACGGGCGCACCGCCTCCACCGCTTGGCGCACCAGCCGCTCTTGGCGCACGTAGGTGCGTTCGATGTCGAGCGATGGCGCCCGGGCGCGGTCCGGGGGAGCGCGAAACAGCGAAATGCCGGGCAAGGCGGCGACCAGTCCCCATGCCATCGTTCCCGCGGCCAGAGCCGCAAGCAAACGGCGCGGCGCGGACAGCGCCAATTCGCGCCAGACGATGCGCGCCAACACCACGAAGCAGACTGCGCCGAAAGCCGTGGCGGCCACGGCGTGCGCTTCGCCGAGCAAAGGCGCGATGACGGCGGCGACGATCTCCAGCGCCATCAGGCCCGAGAGCAGCGCCGCCAGCCGATCCACTCGACCGGCAACCACCGCGATCAGGAACAACGCCGCCACCTCGACGAAGAGGCGCGTGGCGAGCACGTGCAAGCCCCAGACGTTGAATACGGGATCCCGCGTCGTGCGCCCGGCGGCATCGGCGAAGTCGGCGAGCGCTGACAAAGCCAGCACGAACACCAGCGCCAAAGCGACGGCCCGGACGTCCTCCCTGAATCGCCGTCGCTCGGGCTGGCCGGGGGTGCCGACTTCACCGCCGGCCTTGTGGCGCCTCGGCGCCCAGGGCAAGAACAGCCACAACGCGAGGCCCACGTCGTGTACGAGATTGCGCAGCACCAGCGGATGCCGCTCGCGTGCGGCATCGACCACACCGGAGCTTTGCGGCGCAGCCCCTAGAACGCCGCTTCCGTCGTCGCCGCGATCCTCCCAAGCAGAGCCGCCCAAGAGTTGCGCCGCACCGCCAATGCGCCCGCCGACGCCCATACTCCGCTGCCGGCTGGCTAGCGCGGCACGCCGCCTTGCACCACGATGCGGTGCATGATGCGGGGTTCCTCGTAGTCGGCGATGGCGTAGTGCATCACCGAGCGGTTGTCCCACAGCACCAGATCGTGCAGCTGCCAATGATGCCGATAGACGAACTCCGGGCGTGTCGCGTGGGAGAACAGCCGGTACAACAGGGCCTCGCTCTCGTCTGGCGGCATTCCAATGATGTGCTTGGTGAAATTGCCGTTCACATAGAGCGCCTTGCGGCCGCTCTCCTCGTGCGTGCGCACCACCGGGTGGACCGAATCCTCCACCTCGGGCCCGAACACCTTGCCCGTGTGGAACGCGTTCAGCGTGCCGATGCGGGCGCGGGTCTCTTCGTCCAGCGTGTCGTAGGCGAGGTGCTGGTTGGCGAAAGCCGTGTCGCCGCCGGACTTCGGCAGGCGTTGGGCGTGCAGCCCGGTGATGATGGGCGGCGTGGCGTGCCAAGTCATGTCCGAGTGCCAGCCGCCGCCGAAGGGGTGGACGCCGGGAAAGAACTTGAACATGCGCTCTTTGCCGCCGATCCACTGCACGAAATCCGTCTCGCGATGGCGCGTGGCCGGGTGCGTCAACAGATCGCCCCAGCGCCGCCCGAACCGCTCCAGCTCCAGCGCGGAAAGACGTTGTTCCGGCAGCACCAACAGGTGATGCGCCAGCAGCAGCTCGCGCAGCTCGGCGATGGTGTCGTCGTCGCCGTCTCGAGCCAAGTCCACGCCTTCAACCCGCGCGCCGAGGGCGACACCGGCTTCGCGCACCGCTAAGCCAACCTCGCCGTCCAAGGACATGTCCAACGCGTTTTCCGCCATAGTTTTCTCCACCATGCTTAAGAACGGCACCATAGTGCTAGCTCGCCATCGTTCGGTCAAGCGAAAGGTCGCCCTGCTGTCCTGCCTCCGACGCCCACCGTGGCTGGTGCAGTGAGTGTGGTGACCTAGGTGGTAGCGAGTTGGTGTATGGTGCCTCGTGCAACGCGACAAGGAGCCTTCGCCCTTCCGGGATTGATCCGTGCGCAAGGAACTACTACGGCAAGTGGACGCGACGGACCGTCGCATTTCTGCACGAGCTTCAGTTCGATGGCCGGTTGTCGAACAAAGAGCTTGCCGAGAGGACCCACGCCTCCGAATCCGCCTGTTTGCGACACCGCCACCGGCTGGAGGCCACGGGGCTGATAGCAGGCTACATCGCCGTTGTCGATCAGGCGCTCGCCGGCTACCCGGAAACCGTGTTCGTCGAGGTGTCCTTGCGTTCGCAAAACGCGGTTGATCTCGCCGCCTTCGAGAAAGCGCTGCGCGACATCCCGGAAGTGATGGAATGCTACTTGTTGAGTGGCGACGCGGATTATCTTCTCCGGGTGGTCTGTGTTGAGGCCAGCCATTTCGACCGCGTCCGGGAACGCTTGGCCAAACTCCCCGAAATTGCCCGAATGCACTCCTATTTCGCCCTGCGCCAAGTGGTCAAGAAAACCGAGCTGCCGCTGCGGGTATAAGGCGCGCTCGGTGTAAGCCATCGCCACCATGCGCGGTCGGCGAGCGGCTAGGCGGCACTGCCGCCAATCACATGGGACAGCACGGCCTCGCGTCTTTTGGCATGTGGTACTTCCCCGTCCGCAGATCCAAGACGTTGCCTGCTTGGCCGACGGTATCCCAGCTTCCCGTCAGCACTACCTCTCCCTTGATGCAATAGCACCCATACTCATTCCAAACCTCCATCTCCCGGCATTCCCAATTGCCGGGGCCTGTGCGGTTGCTGACACACTGGGCTGCGCTTTGTGCTTGCCCTAGCCGCTTGGCCGAGCCAGGCAGGGCGGGCGGAAGACCGCGAGCTGTTTTCGCCTCTTGGAAGTGACTGTCCGCTAACGGTCGCGCGCAGATCGCTTCGATCTCGCCATCGCCGTCCCGCCGAACGGTCAGCTTCAGATTGGCGACCAGCACATCCACCTCGCAACTCGCGACGCAGTCTTGGGTGTTCAGCTCGCCAGGCACCGGCGTGGCGGCCAACTTCATGGCGTTCTCGCCATCCTTGGGTCCGTAGCGCAAAACGACATTCGGGTGTTCCTCGCCTTTCCACACGAAGAAGAGGTCATCGCCCAACAGGACGAATTCTCCGCAGTTCTTCTCGCAGGCGCCGGCGCTGATGTCCGCGTTGAGCAACGGGCCGGCACTGGCGGATTCCGCACCCGCCAAAGCGAGCGTCAGCGGAATGCAAAGGGCTTTCAAAAGTCTCATGGTCGGTCTCCTTAACTAGGCGCCAACGCCGTTTTCTACAATGCAGGCTCGTAGCGGTTCAAGTTGGTGGAACCGTAGCACCAACCGCATGCAATGTTGCTTCTATTTTCTCGGCTCTTCGCGGAAAACACGGCTTTGCACGTCGAAAAACTCCTTTCTTTGCAGGAGTTCCGCCGCTGTGCGAATCGTTGCCCAACGCGCCCGTGAACCAATCTGGCTTGGAAAACCCGGGAGCGGCTACTGCCCGGCCGCGGAGACCTCGTCGTCGGCCGGCTGCCAGCGAATCGCGTCCGCCACCACGAGGGCGCCGGTCGTGCGGTCCGAGACGGTGACGCGCACGTTGCCGGCAGGCAGATCAAACGTGCCCAGCCGGTTCCAGCCCGGAACCGCCTCGCCGGCGTCGAATGGCACCGGGACCCGGTTGCCGCCCGTCTCGATGTGGACATCCAAGGTGCCGAATCGCGGCAAGCGGGCCCCGGGACGGGCCAATGGCCCGTTGTCGATCATCGTTCCGGCGTATGGGCTCGGCCCGGGCAAGTGATATGCCAGCCGCCAGCGGCCGGCCGCCGGCAAGGTTGCGGCGAAGGTCGCTTGGCTCTCTCCAGTGCCCGCCTCGATCGAAACCTGGCTGCGCCGGTAGCGGCCCCACGCCAATATCCAAGCATGCTCGGTGCGCGTCCAGCGGCGTTCGCCGTCGCCCGAGAAAGAAGGCACTTCCGGGCCCGTTGCTGTCACCTCCCGGCGGGTGAACCGCAGGCCGGTCGTGAAGACGGATTTGGTGGAGAAGGCGCTGTCGAGGTCGTCCACCACGACGAGACTCTCCTCGGTGCGCGGACGCCAATCGCTCGCTCGCCCGCCGGCGAGCGGTTCCCGTGCCATCGTGCGCTGCGGATCCAGCCGCGGCACGCCCAGACGCACTGCGCCGCGGTTGCGCGAAAGAAAGGTGTCCAACTGCACTTCAAGGGGCGGGTCCCGCAGGATGGCGCCGAGCTCTACACCGGCGTTGGCCGGCACCGTGACCGGTTCTCCGTGTTCAAACGACCAGTCTTTGACGCGCCACACGAGCCGGACGACGCCCGGCGCGGGTTCGTCGTTACGCACGCGCAGCCGCACTTGGTAGCGTGGCCGGCCCCGCTTGTCGTCCGGCAGGCGGTACGCTTCCACCGGCGCGGCCAAATAGCCCGGCAAACTACCGCCGGCAAGCCAAACGCCCATGATGGGCGCGAACTGCGGCGCATGCTCGTCCAGGAGGCCCATGAAGTCCGATAGCGTGAACGTCGCGCCCCCGTGGCGGTTGCGCAACGAGGCCAGAAACTCGCCCGCGCCGGTCTGGCCCCAAGCGCCTTCCAACGCCGCGGCGACCTGGTCCGCGCTTTGGACAAGCTCCTCGAAAGCGCTTCCGCGCTCCCAGGCCGGTGGGGGAACGATGTGTACGGCGCCGAAGAGCCGGTGCAGGACGCGCATGGGCGCGGCCCGGTCGGTGCGCCCCGGCGGCCCCAGCCGCTCGGCCCCGTATACCGCTACCGTGGATGCGCTGGCGACTTGGCGCGCCGCCAAGTTGTTCAGCAACAGATTGAGCGGCGTCGCCGCTTCGCCAGCGGCGCTGGTGTGGAAGTGCAGCACGTTTCGCCCCAAGCCGGTGCGCAAGGGAATGTAGTTCGCGCCGAAGCGGTAACCGAAGTCGAAGCCCCGCAGATCCGATTCCAGCGAGCCTTCGCGCAGGCGCGCCGTGGGGAACCCTTGTTCGGGCAGTAGCTGCACACCCGAGAGCGCGTGGTTCGAGAGCATCTGCTGGCCGCCGCCGTAGCGCCGCAGCGCCGCCGGCGCCTCTACTACACTGAACACCGGCCCGGACGGCGCCGCGATGGAGTAGGGCAGGCCCTGGCGTGTCAGCGACCGCAGCGTGCTTTCGTACCGCGCGACTAACGGGCCGACGAACGGGCGCGCCCGCTCGATCTGCGGTTCGTGCTTCGGATGCACCAGCAGTTCGAACTCCACGCCGCCGATGGTCGCGCTGTAGCGTCGCCACGGGGCCGCCAAGAGCGCGAACTCCGCCAAGGGAGTGGCGGGCCGGAACCGCAGGCCATCCGTCGCCGTGTCCCGCCCTGCACCCGCCGCGAACCAGCCGGGCGGTACCCGCACTTGCAGATCGATCGCCCGGTGGTCCAGCTCGCCGGCGCTCTCCAAGCTGGCGCTGAAGTTCACGTCCGCGCGTGGCAGCCAATGCGCCCCCGGCAGCAGGGCGACGAAATCCTCCTCGAACAGCGTGGCTTGGTCGCCGAGCAGCGCTAGCGGTCGCCCGGCCAGGCTTTCCTCCAGCGCCGCCACCGCCGTGTCCGGGTAGGCGAAACGCGCCTCGGGTAGGCCGCTGGCGCGGATGCCGACGATACGTTCGGCCCCGTTGCTCGCTGGCGGCTGCGCTATCGTCAGCAGGCCGAGGTCGAAGTCGTGGTCGGCCGGTTCGTCGTCCACCGTTACCGAGGAGACCGCCAGGCCGGGGTTGAGGCTGAACCGGATCGGCCCGTCGGCCAGCCCGTCCGGCACGAGCACGGCCAAGCGCAAATCCAGCGTCAGGGCGCGGCCCGGATCGATCTCCACCGTGCCGGTGATCCGTTCCACGTCCACACGCGGTGCGCCGCGCAGCGCCAAGTGCGCGGCTGCCCATTCGCGCCGTTCCGCATTCGCCGCCATCGCTTGCGCGACCAGCGCGCCGACGCTCGCTGCGCCGACCGCGACGAGGCCGGCGGCGCACATCCCCAACCGGTGCCGCGAGATCTCGGCGCGCCGGGGTGCCAGCGTTGCGGCGGCGGCGATACAACCGGCCGCCAGAACGACGAGCGCCAGCCGTTGCGCGAAGTCCGTCGCTGCCGGATGGCGCGGCAGAATCTCCGAGCTTGGCAACCCCAGATTCGTGATTCCGGCCAGCGCCGGCAAGAGGTGCATCGGCGCTTGCAAGGCGCCGAACAAGGCGATTGCTAATAGGGCGAAAAGGATCGCGACCACCGCGCCGCGGCCGGGCATCGCGGCCGACAGCAACAGCGCCAACGCGCCCCAGAACAGCAACGTCGGCGGCGCGTCCAGCACGAGGAAGGTGACGAGCGCGACCGGCTCGAGAGCCTCCCCGAGAGTTCGCCAATCCCACTGCTCCGCCGCGAGCCCGGCGATCTGCAACAGCCCGCCGAGCAGGGCCAGGGAGAGCCACGCGGGCAACACGATGGCGGCAAGCCGGCCGAGGAGCAGCACGAAGTTGGACATAGGCCGGGCGTCCAAGGCTTCGGCGATGTTGGCCCGCTCGTCCCGCGCCCGCAGGCCGGGTACGAGCAGGACAACGCCGAGCAAGGCGACCCACAGCGTGACGAGGCCGAGCGACGGTGTGGCGAAACGCGGCGCCGGCGCGTAGCCGTCGGCGTGCAGCGCCGCAAAGCGCGTGTACAGCGCGAAGCCGACGCCGACGGTGCAGGCGGCGGCGATCCAAACGCCCGGCGATCGCCGAACCGAACGCGACTCGGCCAAGAACAGGGCGATCAGCGGGTCGACTCGACTCATCGGGCCCCGGAACAGTGCCAGATGGGCCAAGCTTAGGGCTGGGGTGACGCAGCCGCAAGTCCGTTCGCCACCCGAACCTCAACGGAGCTCCTCAGCAGCATCACCCAAGCATGGCTACTGCTCGGCCGCGTAGCTCTCGGCCGGCAGCCAGCGGATCGCGTCGGCCGGCACCGAGGGGCCCGACGTGCGGTCTGAGACGGTGACGCGCACCTCGCCGGCGGGCAGGTCGAACGTGCCCAGCGGGTAAGAATCCCGACTCCCCCTCCAAACAGACGCCGGATGGAGCCGTACTTCACTATTCACCGTCGCCAAGGGTGAAAGTCCTTGAAGTCGTCGTCGCCTGGAAAGAACAACGTTGCTGGCACTTGGCTTGAGGTATCTCCCAACGTCTCCACGATGAAGTCGAACTGTTGTCGATGATGCTCGAGGGACGTCGCCACGCTCCAATTCGGATGTGAGTCGAGGTCTGCGAGTATGCGAGATACGCACCTAGAGAAGTAGTATTGGACGTGATCGATCAGAGCCAATAGGTAGGGTGGTGGCGCACCCATGTGAACTGTCATATTTCTGGCGCGATAGATACGTTCAAGGTGCCATGCCAATCTCTGTTTTGAGACCTCAAGCTGTTTCTGCACCGTTTTCGGTTCATGCATGTTCTTCCATGACTCATACACACGAAAACGCAGTAGAGGATGGCTCGCCACATCCTCCAGCAACCGTTGAATCAGGTTGTTTCCCTTTTTCCCGGTGATGGCTTCACATACATCTCGGGCAGACATTCGGTAAGGATGGGATCTGGCGAACAAAGCACTCGGCCGCATGGACATCGTGCGGTAGAAGTAGTGGCAGCACACCGCTAGGTAGCGAGTTATTTTGTCGACTCTTCGTGCGGCGACAGTCGGCGGAACCCAACGAACAATCCGACCTCTCGCACTGTCGGTGCCACTACCACCGACGAGACACTCCAGAGCGGTCCACATGCCCACGAGCCCAGCCATCGCATCCGAGCTGGCCAATGCAATGGAGTGTTGCTCCAAGGCGTTCTCCAATGCCTCATGGGGCCCAGCATGTCGGCCAACTGTCAGGGCACGTCTCGCTAGCCGTTTGGCGTTGCGTCGGGGTCTAGTGGCCACAGATTGCTCCGTGCGACGGTCCACAATTTGGCTCTGGTGTTCGTCCGAGACGAGAACGGTTGGGTTAATTCGTAGCGCTGCCCTGTTCTCGTAGAAGTTGAGCACGTCCACGATTGGACGACACTTGTGCAGCGCGTCATCAACAGCTCTGCTGTGCGTAACTGCTTTTGCGGGGACAGCAAGAGCTACTTCTCGGCCGTGGTCTACGCCTGCCTTGAAGGACTGCGCCGTTTGGTCGCGGGGGAAGTCGCTGCGCTTCGCGAAACGAACGTCTGGCGACACCAATAGAGCCTGTACCGTGGGCCTATCGCCGTATAGCCGAACGATGCATGTGAATTGCCTAGGTTGAGCTTGCAGCGACGCACCTATGTTGTCCACGATGGCTTGGACGTCTTCCGAGTAGGCAATGCCACCGACCGCTGCGGTTGCGTCTGTTGCCAGATAGCCGAGCCGGACCGCGTGAGTGCCCAGATGTTCCAGCACGGCTAACGTCCGTTGCTTGTTCTTCGGCAACCGCGCCGCCTCCCGCTGGAGCACATCCAAGAGGGTAGGTACAGGGCTGGGCGCGGTGTCGGAGAAGACAGTGGCTATGTCTTTGATCTCACTTGGGCTGTCTGACTTCACCAGCTTCCGTAGTAGCTCACAGCACCAGCGATGATCGTCGAGCCAATGCGATTCGGCGCGGGTGGCATCCCGGATCTCCTCCTGAACGAGTTTCACATGGCGCCTCCACCGTGCGTCACGAGACGCCAGCGTCGTGAGCTCCGCCAGCTCGGACACGAGAAAGTGCGTGTCGAACAGCCTAGGCCTGTAGGGGTCGGGCGTGCCCGTATCGAACATCTCTTGCCACGCTAGCGCGATCAGCGCGGACGACTCGTTCGAGGAACCCAAGTCACTGCTTGCGGGGAAGTACATTGCGTGAGGAAGGGATCGATGACCGCCCGCGAGTCCGCTTGCCTATTTACGCCAAACGACCACCGGACGAGCCATCGTCCCTATTTTCGGTTAGGTCGACAACCAACAGCACCAACGTAACCGGAGTGAGAGCTTGAAGTCAACGCTCGATCAGCGGTCGCCCAACCCGGCTTTGGTCGGCTCGGACGGGGCGGCGTAGCTACTGCTCGGGCGCGGAGCTCTCGTCGTCGGCCGGCAGCCAGCGGATCGCGTCGGCGGGCACGCTGTCACCGGAGGTGCGGTCCGATACGGTGACGCGCACCTCTCCGGCGGGCAGGTCGAACGTGCCCAGCCGGTTCCAGCCCGGAACCGCCTCGCCGGCGTCGAAGGGCGCCGGGTGCCGGTCGCCGCCCGCCTCGATGTGGACATCCAACGTGCCGAAGCGCGGCATGCCGCCGATGGGAACAAACGGGCCGTCTTCCATCCACGTTCCAGCGTGCGGCCCGTTCCCCGGCAGGTGGTACGCCAGCCGCCAGCGGCCGGCCGACGGCAAGGTTGCCGCGAAGGTCGCTTGGCTTTCGCCGGTGCCGGGCTCGATCGTCACCAGGCTGCGCCGGTAGCGGCCCCACGCCAATCTCATGGAATCCTCGATGCGCCTCCAGCGGCGTTCGCCTTCCACCCTGGAAGAAGACACCTCCGGGCCTGTCGCCGTCACCTCGCGACGGGTGAACCGCAGGCCGGCCGTGACGACGGATCTGGTGGAGAAGGCGCTGTCGAGGTCGTCCACCACGATGAGATTCTCCACGGTGCGCGGGCGCCAATCGCTCGCGCGCGCGCCGGCGAGCGGTTCCCGCGCCACCGCGCGCTCCGGGTCCACCCGCGGCAGGCCCAGACGCACGGCCCCGCGATTGCGCGAAAGAAAGGTGTCCAACTGCACTTCGTGGGGCGGGTGCCGCAGGATGGCGCCGAGCTCGACAGCGGCGTTGGCAGGCACCGGGACCGGGGCCCCGTATTCATACAACTCGCCCTTGACGCGCCACACGAGCCGGACGACGCCGGGTACGGGTTCGTCGTTGCGCACATGCAGCCGCAGCTGGTAGCGGGCTTCGCCCCGCTCGTCGTCCGGCAGGCGGTACGCCTCCACCGGCGCGGCCAGATAGCCCGGCAAGCCGCCGCCGGCAAGCCAAACGCGAATGACAGGCGCAAACTGCGGGGCATGCTCGTCCAAGAGAGCCATGAAATCCGAGAGCGCGAACGTCGCGCCCCCGTGGCGGTTGCGCAACGCGGCCAGGAACTCCCCGACGCCGCTCACGCTCAAACCGCCCTCCAAAGCCACTGCCACCTGGTCCGCACTCATGACAAGCTCCCCGAAAGCGCTCCCGGGCGTCCACATCGCCGGGTAAAAGATATGCACGGCACCGAAGAGCCGGTGCAGGACGCGCATGGGCGCGACGCGTATGGGCGTGTGCCTGCCGGCACGCAACGGCCCCAGCTGCGCGGCCGCGAACACCAGGCCTTCGCCGGTCCCGAAACGCCGCGACGTCCAGTTGTTCAACAGCAGATTGAGCGGCGTCGCCGCTTCGCCGGTGGCGTTGGTGTGGAAATGCAGCAGGTTCCGCCACACGCCGACGTACAGGGGAACCGCGTTCGCGCCGTAGTTGTTGCCGTAATCGAGGACGAACACGGACCTTTCCAGCGAGCCCACTTGCAGGCGCACCGTGGGGAACCCTTGTTCGGGCAGCAGCTGCACGCCGGGCAGCCCTTGGAGGGAGAGCATTTGCCGCCCGCCGCCGTAGCGCCGCAGCGCCGCCGGCGCCTCGACGACGCTGAACACCGGCCCGGACGGCGCCGCGATGGAGTAGGGCAGCCCTTGGGCCGTCAGCAACCGGAGCGTGCTTTCGTACTTGGCAATCAACGGGCCGACGAACGGGCGCACCCGATCCACCTGCGGCGCGTGCTTCGGATGCACCAGCAGTTCGAACTCCACGCCGCCGATGGTGGCGTTGTAGCGCCGCCACGGCGCGGCCAGCAGCGCGAACTCCGCCAAAGGAGCGGCGGGGCGGAACCGCAGGCCGTCGGCCGCCGCGTCCCGCCCGGCGCCGGCGGCGTGCCAGCCGGGCGGCACCCGCACTTGCAGATCGATCGCCCGATGGTCGACATCACCGGCGCTCTCCAAGCTAGCGCTGAAGTTGACATCAGCGCGCGGCAGCCAGTGCCCGCCTGGCAGCAAGGCCACGAAATCCTCCTCGAACAACATGGCTTGGTCGCCGAGCAGCGCCAGCGGATGCCCGGCAAGGCTCTCTTCCATCGCCGCAACGGCGGTGTCCGGGTAGGCGAAGCGCGCGTCGGGCAGGCCGCCGGCGCGGATGCCGACGATTCGCTCGGCCCCGTCGTCACTCGGCGATTGCGGGACGGTCAAAAGGCCGAGGTCGAAATCGTAGGCCGCAGGTTCGCCATTCACGGTGACAGACGAAACGGCCAAGCCGGGATTGAGGCTGAATCGCATCGGGCCGCCGGCCGCCTCGTCCGGCACGCGGACGTGCAAACGCAAGTCCAGCGTCAAAGCGCGGCCCGGATCGATCTCCACGGTGCCGGTGAGCCGTTCCACGTCCACACGCGGCGCGCCGCGCAGCGCCAAGTGCGCGGCCGCCCACTCGCGCCTTTCCGCGTTCGCCGCTATCGCTTGCGCGACCAAGGTGCCGATTCCCCCAGCGCCGATCAAGACCAGGCCAACGGCAACCAGCCTTAACCGGCGGCGCGAGCTGTCGTCGCGTCGTGTCAACAGCGTGGCCGCGGCGGCGAGGCAGCCGGCCGCCAGAACGACGAGCGCGAACCGTTGCGCGAAGTCCATCGCTGCCGGATGCCGCGGCAGAATCTCGGAGCCCGGCAACCCCAGACTCGTGATTCCCGCCAGCGCCGGCAACAGGTGCATCGGCGCCCGCAAGACACCGAAAAAGGCGAGCGCCAATAGCGCCACAAGGACCGCGATAGCCGCGCCGCGGCCGGGCACGGCGGCCGACAACACGAGGGCCAACGCGCCCCAGAACAGCAACGTCGGCGGCGCGTCCAGCGCGAGGAAGGTGACGAGCGCGATAGGCTCGAGAGCCTCGCCCAGAGCCCGCCAGTCCCACTGCTCGGCGGCGAGGCCGGTGATCTGCAACAGCCCCCCGAGCAGGGCCAGGGAGAGCCACGCCGGCAGAACCACGCCGGCAAGGCGTCCTACGAGCAAGGCCAGGTTGGACATCGGCCGCGCGTCCAGGGCTTCGGCCATGTTGGCCCGCACGTCGCGCGCCCGCAGGCCGGGCACGAGCAGGATCAAGCCCAGCAAGGCGGCCCACAGCGTGACGAGGCCGAGCGACGGCGTGGCGAAACGCGGTGGCGGGGCGTAGTTGACCGCCTGCAGCGCCGCGAAGCGCGTGTACAGCGCGAAGCCGACGCCGACGGTGCAGGCGGCGGCGATCCAAACGCCCGAAGACCGCCGCGCCGAGCGCCACTCGGCCAGGAACAGGGCGATCAGCGTGTCTACTCGTGTTGCGGCCATGTTCCCCTACCTACAAGAGGGCGTTCTGCTCATCTCCAAGTGTGCGGTGTAAGCGAACGGGAACAAGAGCATACACTTGGGGGCGCCGGGCCCGGCATTACGGCCCGGTGCGCTACGCGCCTTCCGCGAAGGCGGCCTTCCGCTCGCGCGGTCACTGCCCATTGGCAGGCGGATCAAACCGAGCGTGCGCCCCTACAGGTCCATCGACGCGGCTTTTCTCCAATTCAGCACGCCACGGTCGGTTTCCACCTTCCGCAAGAGTTCCGTCGCTATTGCCGATCGCCCCCCAACGCGCCCTGGGCCAGCGTCACCGCCGTGCGCAGCGCGGCCAACGCGCCGGTGGCGTCCGCCACGCCTTGGCCGGCGATGTCGAAAGCGGTGCCGTGGTCCACCGAGGTGCGGATGAGCGGGATGCCGAGCGTGGCGGTGACGCTTTCGTGGAAGTTGTGAACCTTGATGGCGATGTGGCCCTGGTCGTGGTACATCGCCAGCACCACGTCGAACTCGCCGCCGATCGCGCGGTTGAACACGGAGTCCGCGGGAAACGGGCCGCGGGCGCCGATGCCGAGTTCTTGGGACGCCCGCACCGCCGGCGCGATGGCGTCCAGCTCTTCGCGGCCCAGCAGGCCGCCTTCGCCGCCGTGCGGGTTGAGCGCGGCCACGGCGATGCGCGGTTCGGGCAAGCCCCAGCGGGTGAGCGAATCGTGGCAAAGGCGCAGTTTGGCCAGCACGTTGTCGCGGGTGACGAACCGGCCGGCCTCGATGAGCGATTTGTGCGTGGAAAGATGCGCCACGCGCAACCCCGGCGTCATCAGCATGGTCGCCGTCGTGGTGGCGCCGGTGAGCCGCGCCAGAATCTCCTGATGGCCGATGTCGTCAACGTAACCGGCGGCGTGGATGGCCTCCTTGTGCAGCGGGCACGTCATCATCGCGTCGATTTCGCCGGCCAGCGCGGCCTTGGCGCAGCGTTCCACCGCCTGAACGCCGGCTTCGCCACACGCCGCCGAGACGGTGCCAACGCGAAAGTCCGCGCTGCGCGGCACGGCGACCTCCACATGCTCGCACTCAGGCACCGGCAAGCCGCATTGCTCGGCGCCGAGTTCCAGCGCCCAGCGCGGCCCGTACACCACGACTTCCGCTTGCGGCCGTTCGGCCGCGTGCAACGCTTTCGCCGCCACCTCGGGGCCGATTCCGGCGGGATCGCCGAGCGTCACGCCAATGCGTGTGCGCGCGGCGGCCGCCGTCACAAAAGCTCCGTGCCCGTCACAGCCAGGCCAAAGCCGTCCAAGCCCACGAAATCCATCTCGCGGCCGGCCAGAATGCGCAGCCGCGAGACGCCGAGGTCGCGCAGAATCTGGGCGCCCACGCCCACTTCGAGCCAATCCCGGTTGCGCCGATCGGCACGGCCGCCATTGGCATCGGACGACGCCTGCGCGAGCTGATCGAGCGGCACGCCGGCGAACCCGCTGCGCAAGTAGATGAGGACGCCGCCGCCGAGTTCGCCGAGGCGCGTGAGGGCCGCGTGCAGCAAGCTGGTCTCGTGCCGGGCCTGGGGCCCGAAGAGATCCTCCACCAGCTTTTCGCGGTGAATGCGCACCGGCACTTCGTCGTGGTCGCCGCGCCAATCGCCGAACGCCAGCGCCAGGTGCTCGGCGTCCTCGAACTTCGTGCGGTAGGCGTAGGCGCGGGCACTGCCGATGGCGGTGCGCACCGTGAACTCCCGCGTGCGGATGACCAGCTGTTCGCGGCGTTGCCGCCAAGCGATGAGATCGGCGATGGAGATGATCTTGAGAGCGTGCTCGGCGGCGAATCGCTTGAGCGCGGGCAGCCGTCGCACCGCCCCGTTGTCCTCCACGATTTCCGCCAGCAGGCCGACCGCCGGGCAGCCGGCCGCCTCGGCCAGATCGATGGCCGCCTCGGTGTGGCCGGAGCGCACCAGCACGCCGCCCTGCCTTGCGATCAACGGGAAGATGTGCCCCGGTCGCGCGAAATCGTCCGCGCCGGTGTTGTTGCTGGCGAGCGCGAGGGCGGTGTTGGCCCGTTCCTCGGCGGAGATGCCGGTGGTGAGGCCCTCCTTGTAGTCTATGCTGACGGTGAAAGCCGTGGCGAGCGGCGCGTCGTTGCGCGCCACCATCGGCTCCAAGCGCAGCCGTTTGGCGTGTTGTTCCAGGATGGGCGTACACAGAATGCCGCTGGTGTGGCGCACCATGAACGCCACCTTCTCCACGGTGGCCTTGGACGCCGCCATGATGAGGTCGCCTTCGTTCTCGCGGTCGTCGTCGTCCACCACCACCACGAGGTCGCCGGCCGCCACCGCTTTGATGGCGTCTTCAACGGTATCGAAGTTCGCGTTGGTTTTTTGCACCGGCACCCGTCGCACCCTCGCCTGCCTTAGCGCAATATACTCGACTCCACCTTGGAACGGCGGGCTCTCTTGCTGTTGGCGGACGCCGGTGCCCAAGCCTGCCGTTCGCGCCAGTAGCGGCGCTCAGGCGGCGTCCGCGGAGGCGCAAAGGGTTCGGACGTCCAGCCCGTCTTCCTCGAGCCAGAAGAACCGCTTGAACCCGGATTCGTCCACCAACACCACGTTGCGCCACGGGCCGTTGCGGTGCTGGCGCGACCGCTTGGGGCGTTTCTTGAGCGCGTCGTCGAACCCCCGGCGGCGCAACGCGGGGAGCGCTTCGCCATCGCGGGTGACGTCGAGGCGGGCGATGTTCTGGCCGGACCAGATTTGGGGCTGGCACGCCGGCCAAGTCCTCAAGCGCTGCGAACCGTCCTCGTAGACCACGCGCGCCTGCAAATCCTCGGCGAGCGTGTTCAGGATCCGCACGCACCGGCCCCCGCGCGTCGCGGGGCGCAGTCCGGCCTCGTCGGTCACCGCGATTCCGCTCGCGTCCTCGTCCTGGTTCGCGGCGGCTTCGACCGCCTCGCCATCGAACCGCGCAAGCACGACGCCGTCGCGGCGAACGGTCATCTCGTCCACGAAGACCGCGCGCCAATCCTTCGGCACGATCTGATGGTGGAAGAGGGAGATGCTTCCGCAAGGGGCGCACGTCGCGGTCTTCAACGAACCGTCCGTCAGCTTGATCTCGTATTGGACGTCATGCGGGTACAGGTTCCGCACCGCCGGGGCCGGCAACGCGTGTCTGGCGAGATTCGAACACGACGGGTCTGCCGCCGGACACGGCTGCCGGTTGGCCGCTGCTTGAAGCTGCCGAGCCTGCTCGTCGGAGCCCGCCGAGGCGCAAAGGGATTGGATGTCCGGCTCGGCGCCGGATGCCATCCAATAGAAGAGCCTCAACCCGGATTCGTCCAACAACACCATGTCGCGCCACGGGCGGTAGTCCCTGCTCGGCCTTTCCGGGCGCCTGAAGGCATCCGTTAACGCTTGGCGGTCCAAATCCTGGAGCACCTCGCCATCGCGGGTGACGAGGAGGCGGGCGACATCGACGCGCCGCCGGTCGCCCGGCCCGATATCTCCGCCGAACCAGACGCGGGCCTCGCAAGCACGCCAGGTTCTCACCTGATCTGTACCGTCTGTGTGTACAACGCGCAGCTGCACATCCTCGGCGAGCGTGTTCAGAATCCGATCGCGCTGTCTCCTACCCGTCTCGAGCCGCAGTCCCGTCTCGTCGATCACCGCGAACCGGTTCGCGTCCTCGTCGTCCGGGGTCGCGGCTTCGACGTCCTCGCCGTCGAACCGCGCAAGCAAAACGCCGTCGCGTCGAACGGTCAGCTTATCCACGAAGACCGTGCGCTTCCACCCGGGGCCCATGGCTCGGTATCCGAAAAAGAAGGCGGTTCCGCAAGGCTCGAGCGTCCGGTTCTCGGACGAACCATCCGTCAGCTTGGCTTCGATCTGAACGTCATGCGCGTACAGGCTTTGCAGCTGGGGGCCGGGAAATCCGTGGCCCATGATGCTGAGTGGGCAGCCGTAAAGCAGCAAGCCGCAGACGCAGCACGCGCAGAAGGCGATCGCCCGGTTCAATGCGAGCATGCCCGCCGTTTCGGACAGGCGCCTCGAGGACTCGACAGGTTTCACTGTCTGTCTCCGACTGTCGTTCAAGCAGGGAACCGTAGCATCAGCCGCCTGCAATGTAGCGTCTATTTTCTCCGCCCTTCCCGGCAGACACGCCCGGCAGACACGTCCCGGCAGACACGTCATTGTGCGTGGAAATCCTCCGTGTTTGCGTGGTCTCCGTCACTGACGCTCCCGCGGCCCTTTTCGGGGCGATGCGGCCTTGGTCGTGCCCGCCTGGGCGCGAATATAATCGCGTCCATGTTCGAACGACGCACGCCCTTCCCCCCCGCCGTTGCCGCCCGCCGGATTGGCCGCTGGCCGGCCGTTGTGGCCCTCGCCGCGTGCTGTGCGGTGACCGTGGCCGGCTGCGGCTTTCAGTTGCGGTCTTGGCGGGTGGCGGACGACTTCCAGACCGCGCGGGTGGAAGCGGACGGTAGCGTGGACTTCGCCGCGGAAGTGCGTGCCGCCTTGCGGGAGGCAGGCGTCACCGTGGTGGACGGCGAAGCGGACTTGGTGCTGCGGCTGAGCGATCAGCGGGAAGAACAACGGGCGGCGTCCGTGGCCGCGGACGCCCGGGTGGCGGAGCGGGAGCTGGTCTTGCAGGTGAGTGTCGCCTACTTTGCCGGTGACGGTGCGCCTTTGGCGCCGGCCCGCGTGCTGCGTACCGAGCGCATCGCCCGGCTGGACCGCGGCGGTTTGCTTGGCAGTGGCGCGGAACACGCGCTGGTTGCCACCGAGATGCGGACGGAACTGGTGGGTAGGATGTTGCGCGCGCTGGGCGGCATGGGGCCGCCGGCCGCGCCGGGGGATAGCGCCGCGCCCTGAGGCGGCGTCTGGCGGGGCGAGCCAAAACGTCGGACGGGCGAAGTGCAAATCACACCCGAGCGGCTGCGCCGCCATTTGCAGGGCGAGCTGGCGACGACGTACTTCGTGGTCGGCGACGAACAGCTGCTGGTGGACGAAGCGTGCGACGCCATATTCGCCGCCGCCAAGCGGGCCCGCTACGACGAGCGCACCCTCTTTGAGGCGTTGCCGCGGGCGTCTTGGCGCGAGCTGTTCGACGGCGCCGCCAATCTTTCGCTGTTCGGCAGCAAGCGGCTGCTGGACGTGCGCGTGCCACCGCGCGGCCTCGACCGCGCCGGTTCGGAAGCGCTTCGCGGCTATCTGAACGCCCCGTTGCCAGACACCTTGCTCGTGTGCCGCGCCAGCGGCCTGGAGTGGCGCGCGCGTTCCGCCGCCTGGTGCAAAGCGTTGGAGAAATCGGGTTGCCAAGTCTCGATCCGCCCGGTGTCGGCGCGGCAATTGCCCGGTTGGCTGGAAAGGCGTTGCCGGGCCGAAGGGGTGGAACTCAGCCGCGATGCGCTGGATCTGCTTGCCGAGCGGGTGGAGGGCAACTTGCTGGCGGCGCGCCAGGAGATCGAGAAGCTCAAACTGCTGAGCCAGGGCCGCGAGCGCACCGCCCTGGGCGTGGACGATGTGCTGGAGGCGGTGGGGGACTCCTCCCACTACGACATGTTCGCGTTGCACGACGCGGCGCTGGCCGGTGACGCGGCCCGCGTGGTGAAGATGCTGCGGGCGCTGCGCCAGCAAGGCGTGACGGTGTTTCCGATTCTCGCGGTGCTGATCGGCCAGTTGCAGCGCGCCCAAGAACTGGCGAGCGGCGGCAGACCGCGCGTTTCGCAAAGCCGGCGGCAAGCGCTGCAGGGCGCGGTGCGTCGGCTTGGCGCCGCCGGGCTGGGCGAGTTGGCCCAGGATTGCGCCCTGCTCGACATGCAGGCCAAGGGCATGTTGCGCGGCGATTCGTGGCAGTCGCTGGAGAGCATTCTGCTGCGGCTGGCAGGTCTGAAGCAGCCGCGTCTTGCGGAACAGGCGCAGTGGCTTTGGAGCTACTGAAAGCCGTGAACTACCGCCTTCCAAACGCGCCGCTGCCCAATGCCGAAGTCTTCGGCGACGCGGTGGCGCTGTGTGCGACGAGTTTCCGCTCTGTCCTGCCGCTGGCCTTGACGGGTGCGGCGGCAAGCAGCGTGCCGAGGCTGTTCGGCTTCGGCCTGCCGGAACTCGGCAGCGGGGGCATCGCCTTGGTCGATCTCACGTTCCTGCTGTGGATGCTCCCCTTCCAACTGGTCAGCGTCTTCTTCTGGCTCGCGGTGACGGCGCAAATGCACGCCACGGCCTTGGGCGAAGAGCTTGCCCCCAGCCGGGCCCTCGTGGTGGCATTGGGACGAACGCCGGCCTTCGCGGTCGCGCTCGCCACGGTGTCCGCCGTTATGTTCGCGATTGTGGCGTTGGCGGTGTTGTTGGCCACCGGCGTGGTGTTCGCGGCGCTTGAGTTCGGCCCGCCGGAGTTCGCGCAGGCATACGCGCTGGCGCCGATCTTCACCACTCTGATCGCTCTGGTGCTGGCGTTGCCGGTGGTGACGGTGCTGGTCTACTGGTATTTCGGCTTCTTGCTCGTGGTGACGGAGAACCTTGGCGGTTTTGCCGCGCTGCGTCGGAGCGGCCAGCTGGTGCGCGGCCATCTTTGGCGCATGAAGTTGGCGCTCAGCGTGGTGTTTCTGGTGGCCTTGGCGTTTGTTGCCGTGGCGGAATCCTTGGGTTTGGCGGCCAGCGAGGGCTTGGGAGCTCTGGGTGCGCCGGGCTTCGCAGGCGACCTCGCGGCGTTCGTATTCGCCACCATCGGCGGCACGTTCGCCGTGCCGGTCTCCATCGCCGGGGCGCTCGCGCTGCTGCGGGACTTGACGCTGCGATACGGGCACAAGCGCGAGGCGCGGATTCCAGCCGCCTGAAGCGCCACCCGAAACGCATCATCCGGGTGTGCGACGTTTTGTGCGCGAGCCGTTAGGCGGCCAATCGCGGGAGTAGCGCCGGTGGCGCCGCCTGAACCCGATTTCGGTACGGCGGCACCGCGTTCTCGAACGCCTATGCCGACCCGACCTCCCGCAGCAGTTCTTCCCCCGTCGCCTCCGAAGAAGGCACCGAACATGAGCGCGGTATGGCCATCGGGCCCTGTCGTGTCCACGTCGGCGCCAGCTTCCAGCAGCGCATCGACCGTGTCGGCGTCGCCTCCGGCGGCAGCGAACATGAGCACGGTTGCGCCATCGGGCGTCTTCCCGTCCACGTCGGCGCCCGCCTCCAGCAGCGCATCGACCGTTTCGGCGCCCGGTGACGGGCGATGTTGACCGCCCCTTTACCAAGCGATCGTATGCGAGTTGTTCCCGGCTTTCATGGCGCAACGGCGTTCGTATGGGTGGGGTGACGCGCTCGGGGAGGCGGTCTACTGGTATCGAATCGCCAACGACTCGGCACGCGGAATAGACGCGGGTCTCCCGTGCGCGCACACGGCACTCGAGCGGCTGTCCTACGAGGTCTGGGCGCACGAACAGTACGAGCTCTGGGCGCGCGATCAGGAGGCCATCAACGAAAAGAAGTACCGCGATATGGGGACCGCGAAAAGGGTGCGGCTGTCCTACGAGGTCTGGGCGCGCGATCAGGAGGCCGTCAACGAAAAGAAGTTCCGCAAGATGGGGACCGCGGAAAGGGCGCGCACGTTACTCTGCGCACTGGACGTGCCATGCGAGATTCCGCCAAGCGCGGAGTCCCTGCGGAAAGCGGTGGAGGGGAGCCCGTCGCCCCGGAAGGACGCCGCGCAGGCGCTCGCTGACATCCGCAACGACTTGGTGCACGGAGGACGCGGGCGTGCGGACATTCCGCAGCGCTTCATCGAAGCGTGGACGCTCGCTATGTGGTTCGTGGAGATGGCAATCCTCTCGCTGTGCGGCTACTGCGGCTGGCATTGGAACCGGATTAGCAGAGAGCCGGAGAGGGTCCCGTGGGCAAGCCCGGTCGCCGAGAGGGAAGGGAAAGGTGAAGAAGCAACTTGAGTACAGCGAATTCAGCTTCGGGTACGCGTTCACGGAGAACTTGATCCGGTCGTCGGCGACCGGGCCGTCGAGTGCGCCTCGTTTCCCGAATCTCGTGGAGGAAGGAGGACTGGGGTACGACGTCGAGATCGACGATGGCGGGGTTCCGGTGTTCTTTCAGTACAAGCTGCCGGAATACATGGTGCGGCCCACCGCGAGGGAGATCTCGAGTCATGGGCTCGACAAGGAAGGACTGCCGGTGCCGTTCTTCAGGATGTACCTGATGAACAAGGAGTCGTCCCGGCAGCACGAACTACTGATCGAACTGGAAAAGAAGCACGCGGGAAGCGTGTTCTATGCCGCTCCGTTCATCGTCGGACGGACAGCGTTCGATCATGCGTACGCAGGCGCTTCCGTGCATCTGCAATCGGCGCTCTTTTCGCCGGGGGAGATCGGGAGCTTGCCCGGGGGCGAGCGACACGTCGTGGCGTACCACCCGGACCTCAGTTGGGGATGGTTGTGCTCGGAACCGGTGAGGATCGCCATTCACCGAATGGACTCGGTGAATGCGGAGCGCGACCAGTTAATGAAGGAGATGCCGAAACGACGCGTGGCGGATGTCGCTAGAGAAGTCAGCGAGAGCGTGTTGTCGTTGAGGCCGGGGGAACTCGATGGCCTGGAGGGAATTGTGCGCGACCGCGTCCGGCAACGTGGACTACGGGCCGCGCTGGGCAGGGCGGACGCGGAAGAAGCGGCGGCGGTCGAGGAACTATTGGTGGCGCGCGAGCTGGCGCGGGTCGGTTTGGGCGTTGAGTTCGTGCTGGCGCAGTCCCGTAGTTGATGGCTAGGCGATCGCCTCCGCCACGTCCCCGGCCAGCGAGGTCTGGTGAAGCACCAGCCCCTTGGGTGACGGAAACACGATGGCGTCCACGTCCGCCAGGACGCTGGCTTCGTCGCGGACTTCCAGGGCGCGGTCCCCGCCGCTCGGACGATGGAACGCCCCGATAAACGGGCATCGAGTCGTGGGAAAAACAAGAGGGCCTAGATTCGCCGCGACCCCCTGTCACTTTTTCGAGCAGCGACAGTTGCTGCTAGCGTGTCAAATCGTGCGCCGATCCGCCCCTGTTCCGCCGCGTTGCGCGGCGCAGTTCGTCCACTGCGCTTTCGCGTTCCGGTTCCGGTTCGCTTGGGGGATGGCGACGCGCCGCGTTCAGTTCATCCTCGATGCGCAGCCAAACGCCGGTGCGAGTGCCGACGCGGCCGCGCCAGCAATCCATGCGCCTTGCGTTCGTGCTCCTTGGCGCGGCGTTCGTGTTCCTTCGCTTCGGCAAGGCGGGCGTCGGCTTCCGCCCGCTTTTTCGTCGGTGGGCGCCTGGCGCGTGGGGATCCGACCCTCGCTGCCGCCTTGCGGTTCATCGACAAGCGGCGGGCCGTTCGTAGCGGCCGTTACCACGGTACGTGGCAAAGCCGAACAGCACGAAGACGCCACCGATGGTCGTGAAATTGCACTTCCCTTCCTTACAACACCCTACGAGTGCGTCCTTGAACCAATATCCCGTGAGTTCGCCCGCTCGCTGAAGCTGCTCAAAAGCATGCACCCATTCGGACTCCGCTATCCCTTTTTCGCTCCCACGCCCCATCTTGTAGATGAGCGCATCTTCTCCACGACGTTTCCTCCAGCCTATGACCACGCAGGTGGACCTAGGCTTTGTAATCTGCGTTCCGGGTTTTACAAGCTCTTTGATCGCGGCCACGATGTCCTTCGGGTCTTGTATCGTCATTGTTCGAACCTCTTCTAGCGCGAAGTGGAAGAACGCGAAAGGTAGCACAGGCATGATGCAGCCAAGCGTTGGGGATGCCGAGCCGGGCGCAACGTGGCGTCAATGCAGCAGCCACCTAGCTCGCCGCCGCCGGGCCGTGCGTCATCCAATTCGCGCTCGCCTGCATTCGGAACGGAACCCATATCTTGTGTGCCAGACAGATCTTGTGTGCCAGACAGGTGGCCAAATTGTTGCCGATGGCGGAGCGCACCAAGCGCTCACCAGGTTTGTCTCCGCCGACAGGTGTCCAGAGTCACCGCTTCGCGTGGCATCCCCTTATCCCTCTTGGATGGAGACCTTCGAGTTCACTCTCGTGCAAGACAGTCCGGTCCACGTCAACCCGTTGGCCGTGGCCTGCTTGCGCAGCCTCGAAAACGACCCCTCCTGCGCACCGAGATTCGGTTCATCCATGCAATCGCGCCGCACAACCGGGCGGACCTCGCCATCCACGGCGACGAGAAGGAGCGGGCCTCGGTGGCCGCCTTGTTCGTCAAGCCCGCCCAGTCCGCGCCGAAACGCGAAAAGGGGCAGGTGGTGGAGTTCCCCGGAGGCGACTTGACGCGGTGAATTCACGGGCGGCGGGAGGAGGCGCTTGCGCCGCCGGGCTCACGAGACAGGCCGCCCATGCGTCCATCAACTCGCGCCGCCTGGCGAACAGGTCGCTCCTCGCGTAGGCGGCTTCGGTCCGGTTCCGGACCGTGGCGCGAGCGCCGCCTCCATCACGGCGCGTGGCGCGTCCGTGCATTCCGACGCCCAATCGCGGAAGCTGCTGTGGAAGCCGTGCGAAACGGCTTCGACGCCGCAGTCGCGCAGGAGCCTGCTCAAGGCGCTGTAGGCCAGCTGGCGGCCTCGGGCGCTTGGGAAGACGAGATCGGCGGCCGCGCCCGTTCGGGGGAGGTCGTCCCACGCCTCGGCGAGGGTGGCCAGGCAGCGCGGCGACAGGGGCACCCGGTGCTCGATCCTCGCCTTCGCCCGCGCGATCGCGCCGGCGACTTCGGCGTGCGGCAGCGCCCTGTGGTGCCGCCTCGCACTGCCCTCGCCCTTCGGGAGCGCCTGCAGCACCGCCGGGCCGGCCGGATCGTCGGCGCGGTGGCCGTGCGCCACCGCCCACCGCATGACCGCCGAAATCCTCTGCCGGACGCGGCTCGCGGTCTCGCGCTTCGCGCTACAAGATCGGCGTCAGCGCCTTCATCACGTCCGCACCGGCGATGCCGTCGACGGGCATGTCGCCGAGCGCGGGAAAGGCGTAGGCCGCGAGCGACGACTCCCACTGCGCGCTGCTCCTGCCGGCGTTCTTCCACGCCGCGGCCCGTGCGTCGCCGACCTGCGCGGCGGCCTCCGTGAACGTCGGCACGGGCGGCCGGCGGCGGTTCTCGAAGGGGTCGCCGCCCCGCCGGGCGATCCTGCGGTTGGCGAACGCCGCGTCCCTCGCTCTTGCACTCCGCCGGCTCCGCGCTCGGGTCCACGGGGCGAGCTCTTAAGCCGCGTTCGCCACCGCCACCATCGCCGGCAATGTCAGGTAACTTGCGCGGCGGCGAGCGCAAGGACACACTTACGTTACAACCCAACCCCCGCATGCTGGTTAGGAGGAGCCCCATGCCCGAGTTCTGCAAGGTCGACAAGGCCAACCACATCATGACCGTCACACTGAACCGCCCGGAGCGCCTGAACGCGCTGCATCCGCCGGCCAACGCCGAGCTCGGCGAAGTGTTCGACGACTACGCCGAAGACGCGGACATGTGGGTGGCCATCATCACCGGCGAAGGCCGCGGCTTCAGCGCCGGCAACGATTTGCGTTATCAAGCGGAAGGCGGCGAGCGCGTTCCCAATCCGCGCGGGTTCGGTGGCCTCACCGGGCGTTTCGACCTCGTCAAGCCCGTGTACGCCGCCGTGAACGGCGTGGCCATGGGTGGCGGCTTCGAGATCGCGCTCGCCTGCGACATCATCATCGCGTCCGAAAACGCCGTTTTCGCGCTGCCGGAACCCAGAGTGGGCTTGGCGGCGCTGGCCGGCGGCCTGCAACGCCTGCCGCGGCAGATCGGCGTGAAACGGGCGCTCGGCATGATTCTCACCGGCCGGCATGTGCCGGCGCAGGAGGGCTACGAGCTGGGCTTCGTGAACGCGGTTGTGCCGCCGGACAAGCTCATGGAGGAGACGCACCGCTGGGTGGAGATGACGTTGGCTTGCGCCCCGCTTTCCATTCGCGCCAGCAAGGACGTGGTGTACCGCAGCGTGAGCATGGCCTCGTTGGAGGAATCCATGAGGGTGCGCTACGAATCCGTCGCCACCCTTTCCGGCAGCCAGGATTTCATCGAAGGGCCGCGCGCGTTTGCCGAGAAGCGGCCACCAAACTGGCAAGGGCGGTAGCCGCTACGCTTCTTTCCAAGCAACCGCGGCCGGTTGAACCGGCCGCGTAGCGTTGCTGGCGGCAACCGGCGCGTTCTGTGTGCGCCGGCCACGGCGGCTAACAACACGCGGCGCGACGAACGCGCTCGGCGGTCGCCCGCAAAGCGGGGTGCGGCCAGTGCCATAATCCGCCGATGCGCTTCTTCAACACCGCAGGGCCGGTGCGCTTGGAAGCCCACTACGCCATCCCGCCGTTGGCGCGGGTGGATGTGGCGAAGTTGTTGGAGTTGATTCGCGCCAAGCAGTACTTCGTGCTGCATGCGCCGCGACAAACCGGCAAGACCTCCGTTCTCTTGGCGCTGCGCGACCTGCTCAACAGGGGCGAAGCCGGCGACTTCCGTTGCGTACACACCAACCTGGAAGTCGGCCAGGTGGCGCGCGACGACGTGGCCCGCGGCATGCGTGCCATCCTGAGCCGGTTGGCCATGCGAGCACGGCTGTTGGGCGACGACTTTCCGCACGATTCTTGGCGCACAGCGCTGGAGGCATCTGGCCCGGACGACGCCTTGGGCGATTTGCTGGCCAACTGGTGCATGGCGAACCCCACGCCGCTCGTGTTGCTGTTGGACGAGATCGATTCGCTGGTGGGGGACACCTTGCTCTCCGTGCTGCGCCAACTCCGCGCTGGCTACGAACAGCGGCCCGAAGGCTTCCCGCAGAGCGTCGTGCTGTGCGGCGTGCACGACATTCGCGACTACCGCATCCGCTCCACCCCCGGCGAGGTTGCCGCCGGCGGCAGCCCGTTCAACATTGCGGCGAAGTCCCTGCGTTTGGGCAACTTCACGGAAGCCCAGACGCGTGCGCTGGTGGCGCAGCACGAGGAGGAGACCGGCCAGCGCTTTTCGCCGGCGGCACTGGACTCGGTGTGGACGCAAACCCAAGGCCAACCTTGGCTAGTGAACGCCCTTTGCGCCGAAGCGTGCTTCGCCAACGAGGCGGGACGCGACCGTTCGCGCGCCGTCGAAGTGGACGACATCTTCGCCGCCCGGCAGGAACTCATCCTCTCGCGCCGCACGCACCTCGACCAGCTGGCGCACAAGCTGGAGGAAGAGCGGTGCGGCGCGTCGTCGAGCCCATCCTGAGTGGCACCGAGGCCCTGCATCACATTCGCGACTTGGAGTATGTGCGGGATCTCGGCCTGATCGACGCCCGCCAACCGCCGCGCATCGCCAATCCGATCTATGGCGAGGTGGTGCGGAGCGAACTGGCCTAGCGTCCTGCAAAGCGGCTTGGAAGAAGAAACGATGAAGACTTCCTCACGTTGACAACAACGCCTCGCGGAGATCGTCGGCTAGATTCGCCACTTGAGTCTGCGACGGGTCTAGAAAGCTATCGAGGGCGTCCTTCAAGGCTCGGTCCCAATACTCAGGGCCGTGCGGAAAACGGCCGCGCAACGCCCCAAAGCGGTGGTTGAAGAATCCGCTTGCGCCGTTGACATCGCGATGGACTGTGGCCGCATGGCGCAACAGGGCTTGCAGCATCAACACATGGTTCTTTCGCGTATCGCCTTCGTTGGGCAGCAGCTGCAACCCCGCAAGCGCTACAGTCAAATGCTCCCGTCTACCGTCGGTGGCGAGGCGCAGCCACAGCGCCGTGTGGCCGGCGTCCGGTTGGCCGTGCGTCAACAGGCGACAACACTCCAATGCTGGATCACGCTCCGGGCCCTGCCGCAGCGGCGTTAACCAGCGTAGCCAAGCGTCCAAGTCTGCGCGAATTGCATCCTTGACCCGCCGAGAGTCAAGTAGCTGCAGAGCGACAAAGGCGTCGGTGATGCGCTTGGCGTAAACGGCCAGCCCCATGCGCGGCACCAACGATGCGTAGGTGCGCTGCATCTCTCGGAGCCAGGAGAGTAGCGCGTCGTCGAGCCAGCCACGTTCCTCCGCCAAATCGGGCGGGAACCACTGATAGAGCAGTTCCGGCACGTCCGGGCGCACGTTGGAACCAACGCCTGCGCGGCCGTTGAAGAGTGCCGAGACAGCCTCCTGCGGGTTCTGGCGAAATGCCTCGAACCACTTGTCATTCATGTTCGGCCTCCGATTGTCTCGCCGAAGTCATCTCTATCGCGACGGTCTAGGCCGGCCGAGGCGGTGATGGCCTTGACAGGGGGAGGGGTAGGTGGGCACGATGGCGGTCTGTCGAGTGCTCCGCTATGGGGCTCGATATGGTTAGCCCAGCTCGACATCACTTCGGCCTCCCTTGATGCGGAGCCTCGTCGCGCCCAGTTCAGCCAAGCGGCAACCAGCGGACGTCGGCGTGAATACCTGTTTGTTCTGCGCCAGCGCATCTTGGCACAGCTGCTCTACTTTACCGCCGGGTTCGGCGTGGGGTACCAGTAAACAGGCAGCCAGTTCTGCGACCATGGCGTTTCGCTTGGCGACCGTTTGCCGGGTGGGACGGCGTACCTTGTCGTCGAAGCAGGAGAGCAGGAGCATGCGCCCCCTTTCCAGCGGCGCTCGCCATGCTGCCGGCAGGCGCATCCGGCCTATGCCCCGGGCCGGGCAGACGATTACCGAGGCTGAGCCCCGCAACACGAAGGTTAGAAACTCCTTCTCCATCGCCGACTGAAACCCGCCGATGAACGTCGCGGAGGATTCCCGAAGCGCCAACGCGAGGTCGTAGGTGCTCAGGATGGCGTCGCCGGGTGAAGATTCCGAACAGAAGAAACCCACCAGCCGGCCCGTCAGCAAGTCCACGTTCCCGCGCACGGTGACGGCGAATGTGGGATCCGCGTCGGCGCTGTGCTTCAAGGCTGGCGGCAAGTGGGTGCGAGCAAGCACTTGGGGCCGTTGGTAGTTCCCTGTCATCTTGCAGCGATCTACAGCATGTGGGCACGATCACCGGCCGAAGTCCGTGCGCACGGTTTGCGTGTAGTAGAGCTCGATTTCGTCTCTGATGTCGCCGACACCAAGCGCGTCCAAGAAGAGCAAATCAGTGGCGTCCGTGACGTCTCTGCAAAGTGCGAGGTTGTAGTTGCCCACTTTCTTGCCTGCGTTGAGCTTGAACTGCACTGCTTGCGCCATCGCCTTTTCCAAGCGCGGTGCTCTCCGAATTAACGTCTTTCTTGTATCTGACGGCAACGCTTTGAGGTCGATGGGGAAGTCGGTGAAATTCCATCGTGCGACATCAAAGTCATCCCCCACCGCAGCCCAATAGCAGAACATCAGCTTGCCGTTCGCAAGCACCATCGCCAGTTTGCACATCTGAGCGCTGTCGAAGAACAGCTGGCCAAACTTCGTGTGCGAAATAGGCTTGTCATTTGCATCGAAGCATGGGGGCAGGTCACGGCAGAAGTTCAGCCAGTTGTAGGCGGTCTGCTTGAAGTGCAGGACGTGCTTTGTCGGTTGCTTTGACGTGGCCGCCTCGACGGTCATACTAGCGCCGCCGAGAAGCCGTTCAAAACCGTGGAGCAAAGCGGAACTGCCGATCTTCGGTATTCGATGGCTCCAAAGCTCTGGTTGGAACTCGGCGTATTTCAGATCCTCGAAGAGCGATGCGCGAGCGTCGTCGAACCAGCGATGGAGCCGCGTCGTGTAGGCGGATTGTTCGGCGTTGGACTTGAGGGCGATCTGGATCGTGTGTCGCATTCGAACGTCGAAGCTGAACAATGCGGATGGGATGCGACCGAAAGACGCAAACCAGTTGTGGCTGTATCCGGACAACAGCAATTGCCGACATTGATGGAACTTCCTGTTGAAACTGAGGCTTAACGGCACGATCATGCCTGTTCTACCATTTGGTCGGAGTAGCATTTGCGTGCGCTCCAGCACCCAAGCATAGATGTCGGGGCATTTTCTGCACTGGAGTTTCTTGGCGTCGTAGATCTTCGACACCTTCGCGCTGGCGATGTACGGCGGGTTGCCGATGACTACATCGAAGCCACCGTGCTGCATGATGCCGTAGAACTCGACGAACCAGTGGAACGGTTGATGGCTCTCACGCCACGCCGCGTAGCGCTTCTTCGAGGTTGCCTCAACGCCGTGGTCGCTGGCCAGATACTCGTCCAGTTGGCCGCGCAGCGCGTCCAAACGTCCGCGTAGCACCCGTTTCGATTCGGCGAACTCGACGGCATCCATTGCCCGTTCAGCCTGCATCCTTTGGAACTGTTGGAAGGCGCGGTCGGCGACTTCCGCTTGCTCCTCCACTTGCGGGAGTGCGGACAACTTCACTAAGTCCGCACTGAGCGTCGCCTTCACCTCGTCCATGGACGTGAACCCCACGAGCGTGTTGCCGGGGCGCACGTTGAAGTCGATGTCCGGCAGCGGCTCTATTTGATCGTAGGTCTCAAGTTGGGCGACCAGCTTGAGGAACAGGCGGAGTTTGCAGATCTCCACGGCCTCTTCCATGATGTCCACACCGTAGAGGTTGTCGATGACGATGGACTTGAGCACGAAGTAACGTTCGCTTGGATGTTTCTCGATCTGTTCGAGCACCTTGCGGAAATCGCCGAGCTTCTCTGGCCTGTGCTTGCGTCGCGAGTGGTCCAAGTCGTCGAGCAAGCCGCGCATGGCGTCCACACAAGCGTTGTAGAGCGGCTCCAAGACGTTCAACGCGGCGAACAGGAAAGCACCAGAGCCCACCGTTGGGTCGAGGATGGAGATGCAACGGATGGCCTTCCAGAAGGCGCGCACCAGCTCCGGGCCCTCGCTGTGGTTGATGGCGTCCCGTGCGAACCGCTCGATGTCCAGGTTGTAGGTGACGAGATCGTTGATGGAAGAGACTTGGCCAGCCGCCAACTTGCCGCGCACCTCCTCGTAGCGTTGACGCCGCGCGATGTGTTCGCGCCATGTCTCGGTCGGCAGCGCGTATTCCGGCGGTGCCGCTTTGTTCCATTCGTCGCGCTTGGATACGTCCTTCAATCCGGCGGCAATCTCCTTCGGCAAGCGGCGCGGCTTGGCCGTTTCGCCGCCTGTCTCGTCGTGCATGTCGAACGTGACGCCGTGGCGCACGGAAGGGTAGAAGTACCGATCCGGGTCTTCGGCAAGCAGCCGCCATACGCCTTTGCCCGGCTTGAACGCGATGGCGCAGTCTCGCTTGGCTTGGTCGAACAGGCGCGGCACGATGGTGTTGCGGCTGATGTAGCCGGTGATGTCCTCCTTCGTGTAGTAGGCGCCCATCTGCTTCTGGTTCACGTACTTCTCGAAGATGTAGCCCAGCACGTCCGGGTTGATCTCGTTGTCGTTGCGCAACGGGCGGTCGTCGAGGTGCCATTGGTAGGCGTCGAAGAAGTCGAATATCTGCTTGAACGCCTTGTCCGGGATGTCGATGTTCGGATTGTCGCGCTCCAGGTCGTGTACGTCGAACAAGCCGCCGTTCAGGTACGGGATGCGGCCGAGCAGGCTTGCCAACGCCGGATCCCGGTTCGCTTCCGGCTGGCCTAGGCCTTCGTGAAACAGACGGCGCAGGAACAGCCGGTAGAAGCTGTGGAACTTGCCGCGGCCTCTGGTCTTTGCCACGGTGGCTAGGCGATTTGCGAGATAGTCCGCGTCGTTGTCGAGGAAGCCGCGCTTCTGAATAAAGTAGATGAACATCATCCGATTCAGCATCAAAGAGGCGTACCACTCGCGATTCGCGACGTCTCGGATGCCTTTGATGAAGCCTAGGAACGCTTGGTGTTCCGTCTTGAACCGATCGTAGAAACGCTTGGTCACTTTCTCCACGTCGAACGCCTTCGCCGTGCGCGAGGTCGCGTCGGCGATAGACAGGTGCTCTTCTTCGTCGAGCGTGAAGCGCAACTGCTGCAGCTTCTGTGCCAGTGCCTCGGCGGACTGTCCTTGGCTGTAGATGTGGTGACGGTAGCGCGCCGGCTGCCCCAGTTCGCGCTTCACCCACTGCCAGCAAAGAGTGCTGTGGTTCTTGGGCGCGAAGACGATCAGGTGTTCGTGGGTGGCCTTGGCAACTTGCCTTTCGATCTTCTGCCGCGTTGGGTAGTCGAGCATCGCCCGTCCGGCGGTGATGCACTGGTAGGCAACGAGACCGCGTTTTTGGGCGATGGCCTCGAGCCGGAAGGTCTTGTCGGCGACGGTGGCGGTGGTGTCCGCGCCGCCGTAGTCCCAGCCGAGCTCTTCGATGAACAGCGTGCGTAGATCGAACGCCTCCAGCAGCTGCCGGATCGCGTCTCTGTTCAGGGGCGGTGAGGGCTCCACAATCCTGAGCCTACCCTTCGTTCGCGTCGGCCGCCAAACCCAACGAGCAGATGATCTGGGGTTCCTCAGCGTGCCGTTCTTCGCTCACGTTGCAAAGGCGGCCGTCTTCGCGCAACGAACAGGCGAGTTCTGCCAGCGCCGCGTCGGATATGGACGGCAACTGTCGGTTAAAGGTGTCCACGGCAGATTGGCACAACGGGTAGCGGTAAACGTCGTCAAGCGTCTTTCGCAACCCCGAATCAACCAGCAAGTCGCCGGCTTGCTCGGCGTGGCGCTTCAGGCGGTCGTACACCTTGAATCGTGCGCCCGAGGGCCGCCCAAGCTGACCGCCGACTTGTGGTTCTTCCTTGGCGACTCGCTCCGCTGCCGCCTGCACAAGCTCGTGGTGGTTTTCTCGCCGCGACACGGCCGGCGTGTCGGGCTCGCAGGCGGCCGCTCGCAGGATGTCGAACTGGCTCTCCGTCACGCTGTTGCCGTCCTTGTCCAACCAAGCCAGCGCATCGTGGTCCCGCGCCGTGCGTATGTAGGCGAGCAAGCCTTCCGGATTGCCGGGCGCTTCGATGTGGGGCTTGGACGAATACACCACGGATGGCATCTCTTCCACCTCCTTGCGCAAGCCGTCGTCGTTCTTGGTGGCGTTCCGCCAGATCTGATAAGCGTAGGAGGCGAGATCCACGTCTGAACTGTCTTCGCCATCGAGTATGCCTGCTTTCTCGTTGTAGAGATCGTGTACGGTGCGCTGGTCTTCGTCCTCGAAGAACGCCTCGTCCGTACCGACCACCTCAGCGTTTTCGTGCAGCCTATCGCGCACGCGGGCCCGCAACCGGATGAGCCGGTCCACGCCATCGGCAGGAAGAAAGGAGTAGCAGAGGATTTTGTCGGCTTGTTGGCCGATGCGATCAACACGGCCGGCGCGCTGGATGAGCCGGATGATGGCCCACGGCAGGTCGTAGTTCACCACGATGGCGCAGTCCTGCAGATTCTGGCCTTCGCTGAGCACGTCGGTAGCGATCAGCACGCGAATCTCATCCTCCGCAGCCACTTGATCCACCTTGCGATTGCTGCGTGGACTGAAGCGCCACGCGAGTTCGGTAGGGCTTTCGGTGTTGCCGGTCGCCGCGGCCATGCGCGACAGCTTGCGGGCATCTAGTTCGCGTCGCAGATAGTGCACCGTGTCGGCGAACTGCGTGAAGACGAGCACCTTGCTGCGGCCGTGCGTCTTACGCAGAAGCTCTTCCAACGCGCCGAGTTTCATGTCCGTTGCTGCCGCCCATTCGCCCACCTGCTGGAGCAGGTCGATCAGCTTCTCGGAGTCGCGCAGCAGCGCCTTTTGCAAGCTGCCGTGGAAGTGCTCGGCCTCTACCCAGCGGAACCGGCTGGTATAGCTCTCGGCAAACTCCTTGTACACCTGCGCGGCGCGTTCGCGGAAATCTGCCGTCGTCCTAAGCGGCCTGGGCTCCGCGTTGGCCGGCACTGCCGGGTCTTCGTCGTCCTCGAACGCATCTCCGGCATCCGCCTCGGCGTCGCCATCATCGTAGGATTGCGCATCCAACACCCTAGCATCGGTGGTGCCAATCGGCAGCGGCAAGCCTTGTTCGATGGCGTGGACGAAGATGAAGTTCCTCAACACATGACGTTCGACGGAGAGCAGAAAGGCATGGCCGCTGCTCTCCAAGCGCTTGAACAGGTTGGTTCGGCAGAAACCCATCAGCCGTTTGCCAGCGCGCGAGAGGTCGTCCAGCACACGCTGCTCGTCCGGCGTTGGGTTGGATTTGGCCGCGACGTAGTTGCCGAGGCCGTAGCGCGGCAAGTTCAAGCCGTTGATCGTGTTCACCACGTCGTCTGAGAACAGCCGGGCATACTGGCCGCCCACTTCAACCTTGATGGTTTTCGGAACACGCGACGGGAAGGCCGCTTGGCTGCCATCGGCGAACAGCAAGTGTTTGCGCCCGTGTTCGTCTTCCTGAGCGTAGTTGGCTTGGATGAAACTGCGCGTTCTGCGAACCAGATAGAGGCGCATCAACTCCCGCCAGTCGTCGGCGTGTTCCGATTGCTCGAAGGCGCTGATGGAGCGCAAAGAAGCCTGGTGCTTGCGCAGGAACTCGGTCTCGCCAATCTCCCGGACTAGCTGTTCCGGGCGAATGCCGAGGTTCTCGTTTTCGCTCACGAACAGGCGGAGTTGGTTGGAGAGATCCTGATACGTCTTGTTATATGGCGTTGCCGAAAGAAGGATGCACTTGCTGTCGTTCTTGGCGATGTACTCGCGGATCACGCGGTAGCGCTTGCCCTGCCGGTTGCGCAGATTGTGGCTTTCGTCGATCACCACGATGCGGTGACGGCGCATGTCCGGCAGTTGGCCGGGCACGCGGCTGATCGAGAGCACCCGCCCTCGCAGGCGGTAGCGGTCCCGGTAGTCTTCCCACATCGGCACTAGGTTCTTTGGGCAGATGATGAGTGTCTCTAGGCCGTAGTCGTCCTCCAACACGCGGGCCAAGGCCGTTGCCATCAACGTCTTGCCGAGGCCGACTACATCGCCGATCAGCACCCCTCCCCGCTTGTTGACGTGGTGCGCGGCGATCTTCACGGCGGCCGTCTGAAACTCCAGCAGTTCGTTGCCAAAGTCGCTGGGGATGCGGAACTCCCTCAGGCCTGCGCGCGCCTCTTGAGAGAGGTGGTAGGCCATCTTCACGTAGATGTGATAGGGCGGAATGAGTGCCTCCCGCGCCCAGCTCTCCTCGATTATCTGCGCGAGTTCCCCAGTGATGTCTACGCAGAAGCGGTCTTGCCAGCGGGCCTCGAACCACTCGGCCAGCTTCCCGCAGGCGTCTTGGTCAACCACGTCCACGTTCAGCTCTCCCTGCGCCGAGAGGCCCGAGAAGGTTAGGTTGCTGCTGCCGACGTAACCCACGATTGGCGTCACCGGATCGCGCCGGAACAGCAGGTAGAGCTTGGCGTGCAGCGGACGCCGACAGAACAGCTTCACGACTACCTTGCCGCCTCGCAGTTGGCGGGCGAGCCGGCGCAAACCGGCTTCGTCTTTCGCGGTGGGCGCACCTACGGTTAGTTGCTCGCGGAAGTTCTCGGCCAGTTGCTTCTTGATCCGCGCCGCCGTTTGGTTGTCCATGCGGTCGTTTCCGCCTGCGAACCTCATCGCAGTGCGGAACTCGTCGTGCGGTTGTGGCTGCATGCCCACCAGCACCCGACAACACGCGCCGTCACCGCCCTTCCATTGCTCGATGAGATCGTCGATGGAGCGCCAGCCGCGGAGGTTGAGATAGCCGATGCAAAAGTCCGCTCGGTGGGCAACTTCGAGTGTGCTCCTTAACGCCGGAAGGAGGCTCTCGCTGATGTTGTCGAATACTCGTGGCACGGGTCGCTGCTCTCAACAGTCGATGCGGGTCTGTCGCGGCGCGCCGCGTTTCGCCCAGAACCCAACGAACGGATCGTTGGCGCGATGGCCGCGCTTCTCGTGCCGTTTGGCTTGCCTCATCGCCCGCAAACCTCGCAGTTTGGGTTCCGCGCCAGTTTTAGCTTTCGCCACTCCATGCGCTTGGCGTCCAAGTACAGAACATGGCCCACCAATGCGTCGCCGAAGCCGGCGAGGAGTTTCATCGCTTCCATCGCTTGCACGCTGCCGACTATGCCGACTACTGGTGCCGCGACGCCGTTCTCGGCGCAGTTGAGGGGCATGTCGGTGGCTTCGCCGTAGAGGCAACGGTAGCAGGGGGAGTGCTCTTGGCGCGAATCGAAAACGGCGATCTGGCCTTCCATGCGGATGGCGGCGCCGGAAACCAACGGCGTGCGCGTGGCCACGCAGGCGGCGTTTACGGCGTAGCGGGTGGCGAAGTTGTCGGTGCCGTCCAGCACCACGTCGGCGTTCGTTGCGGCGGCGGCCAGTTCCTCCGCGTCCAGCTTGCCGGCGCTGGTTTTCACCTTGGTGTCCGGGTTGATGGCGGCGATGCGCCGGGCGGCGGATTCAACCTTGGCGGTGCCGAGCGCGGCTTGGCTGTGAATGATCTGTCGTTGCAGGTTGGAGAGATCAACGACGTCGTGATCCACCAGATGCAGCGCGCCGATGCCGGCGGCGGCAAGGTAGAGCGCGGCGGGGGAACCGAGGCCGCCGAGGCCGATCACTAGCGCCGTGGAATTGAGCATGGCCTCTTGGCCGGCGATGTCGAACTCCGGCAGCATGATCTGGCGGCTGTAACGGAGCAGTTGCTCGTCGTTCACGGCTTGCGCCCCAACGTTACCCGGGGGCGATCGTCGATGTCCCGTTGGTTGCGGATGTCGGTGAAGCCGGCGGTGGTGAACAACTCGCGCACGGGCGGCCCTTGATCGTGGCCGTGCTCCACCGCGAGCCAGCCGCCGGGTTGGAGGTGCGTCGGCGCTTCGGCCACCAAGCGCGCCAAGAACTCCAGGCCCGTGGGCCCGCCCACCAAAGCGCGGCGCGGCTCGTGGCGCAGGTCGCCATGGCGCAGGTGGGGATCGTTCGCCGCGACGTAGGGTGGATTGCTCACTATCACGTCAAAGCGTTCCGTCAGCCCGTTGAAGAGGTCCGCCCGCCGCGCCTCGATCGTCAAGCCGTGGCGCTTGGCGTTGCGTTGGCACAAGGCCACGCAATCGGCGTCGATGTCCGTGGCCAGCAAACGCGCCGCGGGGCGTTCGGCGGCGATGGCGAGCGCCACGGTTCCGCAGCCGGCGCAAACGTCCAGCACGCGGGCCCCGGGCTGAACCAGCGGCAGAGCCGCGGCCACTAGCGTCTCCGTGTCCGGTCGCGGGATGAGCGCGTTCGAGTTCACTTCCAGCCGCAAGCCCCAAAAACCCCGTTCGCGCAAAATGTAGGCGAGGGGTTCTCCGGCGCGGCGACGGGCCACCCATTCGCGCAGATGCGCGCGCCGCGCCGGCGCCATCGAACGCTCTTGGAAGGCGTACAGGTGCGCCCGAGGCGAGGACGCCGCCGCGCACACCAGCAAATCCGCTTCGAGGCGTGGCAAGCGCTGTTGGGCGTAGGCCGTGCAAGCGCCCAAAGTCGTCATCTCGCCTTCCCCGCTCACCGCGCCGTGCCCGTGGTGGATGTATCGTCGCCAAGTTGCTTGAGCAAGTCGGCCTGATGCTCTTGCGTGAGCGGGCGTATCACGTGGTCCAAACGCCCTGCGCCGATCTCGTCGAGCTTGTAGAGGGTGAGCCCGATGCGGTGGTCCGTCACGCGGCCTTGGGGGAAGTTGTAGGTGCGGATGCGCTCGGAGCGATCGCCGCTGCCCACCAGGGTGCGGCGGGTCCGGGTCTGCTCCGCCTCTTGGCGGGCACGGGCGGCGTCCAGCAGCTTGGCGTGCAGGAGGCGCATGGCGCGGGCGCGGTTTTTCAGTTGCGAGCGCTCGTCTTGGCACTCCACGACGATCCCGGAGGGTAGATGCGTCAGGCGCACGGCGGAGTCCGTCTTGTTCACGTGTTGACCGCCGGCGCCGGAGGCGCGGAACGTGTCCACGCGAATGTCCGCCTTGGCGAGCGTCACGTCGTCGATCTCGTCCTGCTCGGGCAACACCGCCACCGTGCAGGCGGAAGTGTGGATGCGGCCTTGGGACTCGGTTTCCGGCACGCGCTGCACGCGGTGGGCGCCGGATTCGAACTTCAAACGGCTGTACACGTCCTTGCCGGAGACCCGGGCGATCACCTCCTTGAAGCCGCCGTGCTCGCCGGGTCGTTCGCTTAGGACGTCCACGGACCAGCCCTGGCTGTCGGCGTAGCGGTCGTACATGCGGAACAGATCACCGGCGAAGATGGCCGCCTCGTCTCCGCCGGTGCCGGCGCGAATTTCCAGAAAGACGTCGCGATCGTCGTCCGGGTCTTTGGGCACGAGCAGCGCTTGGAGCTTCGTCTGCGTGGTGGCGAGGTTTGCCCGCAGGTTCGCGGCGTCCTCGCGGGCGAGTTCGGCAATGGCGTCGTCCTCGTCTTCCACGAGGTCGTTCGCCTCGTCCAGCTCGGCGCGGGTTTTGCGGTACTGTTCGTAGGCCGCGATGACTGGTTCGAGCTCCGCGAATTCGCGGGCGAGATCGGTGAATTTCTCGCGATCGGCCGCGACCTCCGGGTCCGCCAAGAGAGCGGCGAGTTCTTGGCGACGTTCCGCGAGGCTTGAGAGTTTCGCGACGATGGAGTTGGCGAGCGGCATGGCGCGGATTTTACGCGAGCGCGGGGTGCGCGTTGACGGGCCAAGGCACTGCGCGCCGGTGGCAAGCTATAGGCAGTCGAAGGTTGGTCAATGAAACGCGCAAGGAAATGCCCCACGAGGGCCATGACCTACGCCGGGCTGCCGTTCGCCCTGCCGGTTCTGTTTCTGCTGCTCGCCGGCTGCGTGCCGGTGCGCCCATTCGCGCCCGGTTGGACGGACTTCGACTTTCGCGTGCGCGGTCGGATTGGCGGGCGGACGGCGCACGAGGCGTTTTCGGCTTCTTTCGATTGGCGGCAAGCCGAAGAGCGGTTCGCCGTGGAGCTGTGGGGCATGCTTGGCCAGGGCCGAACGCGGATTCTGGGCGACGGGCGCCGCGCGCTCGTCATCGACGCCCGCGGGCAAGTGCTGCGCGATGACGACTTGGACGATCTCATGGCGCGGGCGCTGGGCTGGCATGCGCCGGTTTTGGCGTTGCGCCACTGGGTGCGCGGAACGGCGGCGCCGGGGGGCGCCCTTGAAGCCGCGGCGCATGACCAGCTGGGCCGTTTGGCCAGCTTCACGCAATTCGGGTGGGCGGTGGAACTGCGCGGCTGGCAGGACACGCCCATCGGCGAAACGCCGCGCAAGATCATCGCCCAACGCGGCAGCTATCGCGTCACCGTGGTGTGCAAGGAGTGGTTCGGCCCTGCGGCGGAGTAGGGATTGGCGGGCGCTCGCGCGGCGACATTGCGGTTTGATCCATGCCGCAACCGCTCAAGGCGGCACGGAGCCCGTGTCCGTCAGGTCGTCAACTCGTCGCCTTCCTCGTGCCGCCACGGCAGGAATGCCAAGATGCGCCCGCGGTTCACCCGCAACGTGTTGCCGGCGGCGTCGCGCAGCAGGTCGAGTTCCCGGAGGGCTTGCACGTCGCGGCTCAGCGTGCGGCGCGAAAGGTTGGCGTAGGCGCGGGCCACATCGGTGTTGAGGTTCGGCAAATCGTCGAACGGAACGGATCCGGCCAGCGACGAGAGCGCCAGGGCGAGCGTGCGGCGGCGGTCAGTTGCGGTGCGCACGACCCGGAACTGCTCGTGGACGAAGTGAACCCATGCCACCTTCCACTGCTGCTGCTGGATCACGCTCGTTTGTTCGGCGAGGCCGTCCACTAGGCCGCGCAGCGCGTAGGCGACGAAACCGTAGATGCCGGCGGTGGTTCGGCTCGCCCGCTCCAGTTCGCGGTAGTAGTTCGTGCGCGTCTGGTTGTAGTGGTTGCTGAGCAAGTGGCACACGGGCTGCGGCAGCCCGGCTTCCAGCAGGATCGCCAACTCCAGCAAGCGGCCGGTGCGCCCGTTGCCATCCCCAAACGGGTGTATCCACACGAGATAAACGTGCGCGAAGACCGCCTTGAGGATCGCCAGAGCCGCAGGGTCGATGCTTGACGCGGGAAAGTCGCCGAGCATGTTGCACAACCGCTCCAGCAGGAACCGCGCGTCGCGTCCTTCCGGGCAGCGGTAGCGCCCCACCGACACGTTCACCGTTCGCACCTCACCAGGCGTTGCATGGTCATCCACTTCCAAGCCGTTCAGCACCGCGGCGTTCATGCGTTCCAGCGTCTCGACAGTGAGCGGTATGTGTCGTTCCGCCGTCAGCTGGTCAACAAGCCCGTTGCACGCCGCCACGATGTTGTCGATCTCGCGTTTGAGGTATTCGCGGGAAGGGGGCAAGGCAAGGGTCCCCGCCACCGCCGCCCGCGCTTCTTCCTCCGACAAGGTGTTCCCCTCAATGGCGGTGGTGGCCAACGCCCCCTTGGCCAGATAGAGCTGATGGATGTCGTCGGAGACTTGCGGCGTCAAAGGCGCACTGGCGATCTGGGCGCAACGCGCCGTCGCTTTACCCAACGCGAGCCAATCCGTGTGTGCCAAGCGGCGAAGATCGAAACGGAAGTCCAGCCACGGATGCGTACGCTCGTAAGGTCTAGAGGTTGTCACGAGTTCTGTCCCTCAGATAGACGCCATTAACACTTTATAGCATAAAGCTTTTTTTGTAGAAACGCCGACTTCTTCCAGCTCATTGGCAGGCACTGTGTCCAAGTAGTTGACCGCGTGGAAGGCATTGGATCACACGCCCGGTGGCGAAAACGCCGTTCGCCCAAGAACGTCGCGCACTCCCAAACGATGGGGATTGACTTCGCTCGCCTCCCCGACGACAATTCGCGCAGCCGTTGCGGGGCAGCCTCGTGGTGGCGTGCCGCGTCGGCCAAGCCAACTCGAAGTGACCACAAGCCTCGGGCGGCGTGGCGGGTTGCGGCAACCGAGTTCCAAGGAACGCGAGCGCTTGGGGCGTCGCCAAGTGGCAAGGCCCCGGGTTTTGATCCCGGTATTCGCAGGTTCGAATCCTGCCGCCCCAGCCAATCGCGCCGCGCGGCCAAAAGGGCGCATCCCATAGCCGCTTCGGCCTTGGACGCGCCTGCCACGCCGCCGGTCGTCGCGGCCCTTGCCGGAACACAGCGACAGAGAAAGGAGCACCAACATGCGTGAACAAGTCGTCGTCTGCGCGGAACTTCGCACCGAGCTCGGCAAGGCCGCCACCCGCCGGCTGCGGCGGCTGCGAGGCCAGACGCCGGGCATCCTCTACGGTGCCGGTGGAGAGCCGGTGCATCTCGCTCTCGAGTACCGGGATCTGGCCAAGGCCATGGAGGAGGAGGCGTTCTCTTCGCAGATTCTCACCTTGCGGGTGGGCGACAAGACGCAGGCGTGCGTGCTTCGCGAGGTGCAGCGCCATCCGGCCACCGATCGGGTACAGCATGTCGATTTTCTGCGAATCCGCGAAGATCAGCTGCTGCAAACGAACGTGCCCCTGCACTTCGTCGGCGAGGATCAATGCGTTGGGGTGAAGCTTGGCGGCGGGCGGCTGGCGCACAATCTCATCGAAGTGGAAGTCAGCTGCATGCCGCGGGACTTGCCGGAGTTCATCGAAGTGGATGTGAAGCCCCTGCAAGTGGGCCACGCGCTGCACCTTTCGGACTTGGCTTTGCCTCCCGGCGTCTCGGTGGTGGCGTTGGGTTTCGGTGCCGACCACGACATCCCCGTGGTGGCCGTGGCGGCCCGTCGGGGCGGAGGGGAACAGGAGGAGGAAGAGGCTGGCGAAGCGAGCGACGAGGAAGAAACCGACCCGTCCTGATCCGCGTTTGCGCCACCGACCAGCCGTTCGACCGGGGGCCGCGAACCGAAGGCCGTGCCGCTGACTACCGCCAAGCGGTGACGGCAAGAACCGCGACGCGCGGGATGCGCAGCGTCACGGCACGGCAACCAGAGGCAACCACATGGCCATTCGCCTGCTCGTCGGCCTGGGCAATCCGGGCAAACGGTACGCCCGCACCAGGCACAACATCGGCGCGTGGTGGCTGGAAAGCATGGCCGCGCGTTTTGGTGTGGCGCTGAAGAAACAGCGCAAGTTCCAAGGTCTCGTCGGGCGAGGCGACGTGCTTGGGCGCGACCTGCTCATGCTCCTGCCCGCCACCTATGTGAACCTGTCCGGCAATGCGGTGGGTGCGGTGGCGCGGTTCCACAAGATCGCCGTCGAACAGATTCTCGTCGCCTACGACGAAGTGGCGTTCCCGCCCGGCGTTTGTCGGCTTCGCGGCGGTGGCGGGCACAACGGCCACAACGGATTGAAAGACGTGATCGCGGCGCTCGGCAACCAGCGCGATTTCACACGCCTGCGCATCGGCGTCGGGCATCCGGGCGATCCGAACGCCATGGTCGGGTACCTGACCGGCGCGCCCATGCCGGCCGCGGAGCGGCTCGCCGCCCAGCAAGCGGCCACGCTTGCCGACGAAGTGCTCGCGCTGGTGCTCGATGGCGATCTGCCGAACGCGATGAACATGTTTCACGGCCCCCGGAGACCAAACGGGCAGGCCGCGCCAGCCGCGGCGTCCTGATGGGCTTCCATTGCGGGATCGTGGGTTTGCCGAACGTCGGCAAGTCCACGCTCTTCAACGCGCTCACGCGCGCCGCCATCGCGGCGGAGAATTTCCCGTTCTGCACCATCGAGCCGAACAAGGGCGTGGTGCCGGTGCCGGATCCGCGCTTGGACCGCATCGCCGCCATCGCTCGTCCGGCGCGGGTGGTGCCGGGCGCGATGCAATTCGTGGACATCGCCGGGCTGGTCGCCGGCGCGTCCAAGGGCGAAGGCCTCGGCAACCAGTTTCTCGCCCACATCCGGGAGGCCGACGCCATCGCCCACGTGGTGCGGTGTTTCGAGGATGCCGGCGTAACGCACGTTGGCGGACGACTCTCGCCATCCGACGACGTGCAAGTGATCGAAACCGAGCTGGCGCTTGCGGATCTGGACACCGCGGAACGCGCGCTGGCGCGCAACCGGCGTGTTGCCGGCGCCGGCGACAAGGACGCCCGCGTTCTGGTGCGCGTGTTGGACCGAGTCGTGGCCGCGCTCGACGACGGCCGCCCCGTGCGCGCGCTAGGCCTCTCGTCCGCCGAAAAGAACACGCTGCGCGAGTACCACTTCCTCACGGCCAAGCCGACGATGTTCGTGGCGAACGTGGACGAAGACGGGCTCGAGGACAACCCGCTGCTCGCCGAGGTGAAGGTCTTGGCTGCGGATCAAGGCGCCGCGGTGGTGCCGGTGTGCGCCAAGATCGAAGCGGAAATCGGCGAAATCGAAGACGCCGAGCGGGGCGAATTCCTAGCGGCCCTCGGCCTTGAAGAGCCGGGGCTGGACCGCGTGGTGCGGGCCGGCTACAACCTGCTCGGCCTGCACCACTTCTTTACCGCCGGGCCGAAGGAGGCCAGAGCTTGGACGGTGCCCGTCGGCGCGTTGGCGGCGCAGGCGGCCGGGACGATTCACACGGACTTCGAGCGCGGGTTCATCCGCGCCGAAGTGATCGGGTACGAGGATTTCATCGCCTATGGCGGCGAAAACGGCGCCCGGGAGGCCGGCCGGCGGCGGGTGGAAGGCAGGGACTACGTGGTGGCCGATGGCGACGTGATGCACTTCCGCTTCAACGTCTGAGTGCGAAACGGCTTGGTCGCCGGCCCGAGAGCCGATTCGGGCGGTCAGGCGGCCCAGCCGCCTTCGTCCAGCCGGAAGCCGATGACGTTGACGCACCAAGGCGGCGTGACCTTGGCGTCCGGCAACGGTGGCGGCAGCGGGGCGCCGCGAATCCAAGTGACCTCATCGCCAAGACGGCAGTAGGCGTTGGTGGCGAACACCGTGACGTATATCTCGGCGCGATGCCCGGTAGGGCCTTGCTCGGGAAACGGCAGCATCTTCTCGAACAGCTCGATTTCGCGTTTGTTGGATCGGTCTTGGGAGGCGGCGAGCCAGTTGAAATCGCTGGCGACGAACCACCAGCCGTCCTTGTCCACCAATTCGATGTGGCCGGCGCCCAGCACCCCGGCGCCGAAGGCGATGTTCTCCGCGATGAGCTTGGCGTTGACGCGCACCGGAGCGTGCATGGCGGCGATGCGCCTACGCAGGAAGCGGATGGAATCCGCGTCTATGAGCGGGCCGGCCGTCAATCCGCGACCGGATGTTTGGCGCGAATGTGGCGCACCGAACGGACGATTATCTCGCGCAACACGTCGATGTCCACGTCGGCCAAGCGGCGAATGTAGAGGCAAGACTTGCCGGTGGTGTGCTTGCCGAGGCGGGCCAAGAGCGCTTGGTGTTCGGCGAAGCCGGGCATGACGTAAACCGTGAGCGCCCGCTTGCGCGGCGAGAAGCCGGTTTGGAAGAAATCCCCCTCGCGGCCGCTCGCGTAGCGGTAGTGGTAGGTGCCGAAGCCGACGATAGACGACCCCCACATGCGCCCTTGAAGCCCCGTGGCTTCCGCCATCAGGGCGGCCAATGCGCTCGCGTCGGCACGCTTGTCGTCGCCTTCGACGGTGGCGAGAAAGCCCTCCACGCTCGCCAAGGTGGGCTGGGTCTTGTTGGCGTTGCTGGGCAAGTCGCGCGGCTCAAATGTTGGCGTGCGGGCGTGTTGGCGTGCGGGCGCGACGGTGGTAGCTGCGGTCGGACTCGAACCGACGACTTCAGCATTATGAATGCTGTGCTCTAACCAACTGAGCTACGCAGCCGACGCTGCCGCGGTGGACGCTGCCGCCAAGAACGCTGAAGTGGAGAGTGTGCGAGGGCGCGGCGTTGTTGTCAACCACGGCACAGCACACACAGCACACCAGTTCCACTACATGGCCGCGGGCGGCTACCTGCAGAGTGGGCACACGCCGTCTTCGAGATCATCCTGGCGGCTGCCGCACATGATGCGGATGCCGAGGCGTGCGCCGATGCCGTGGAGAATCTCGTAGCTATCGCAGTCGTCGTGCTGGCCAAGGTACACAACCATCTTGATGAACCGTTCGGTCCTCTTTGGCCAATCGTGTCGAAGAACGACTCGTCCTCGAGCAGATTGAGTACATTGTTGAGCATGTGGCCGCCTTGGTGATTCGACATCGCTATTTCTCCTCGCGGTGTCGCAGTGCGCCTCACTGCGGCGCTTACGGCGTGGCCAAACCTAGCCGCTGGTATTGCTCCGGCGGCGCCAGATTGCTCAAGAGCGCATTTTCGAGGTGCGCGACCATGCGCGCTTCCACTGCTGCGTCTTCGATAGGGTTGGTCTGCCCCGGGTCGGCGGCAAGGTCGAATAGCTGCGTTCGGAACGTCTCGGCGAAGCGGCCCAAGCCGGGTGAGGGAATGCGCATCACCGGGCAGCCTTTGGTGAATCTCAGCGGCTCGTGCCATTGCATATTCGCCAATTCCCGTGTGGAAAACGGGCTGCGCATGTGCGTGGGCATCAGCGTGTAATGGTTGAGCGGCGCGTTGTCGCCAACCGGCCCGCGCATGTAGACATGGTGCCCGTCGGTGATGTTCACATGGGCGCCGAACATGCCGTAGATCGTTGCGTCGCGCACCTTGGCATCGCTTGCCACCGTGTCGCGCAACGCAAAGCCGTCCATGTCTGGCGGCGGCACGAGGCCGAAATAGTCCAAGATCGTCGGGCCGACGTCGATGGTGGTGGTGAGGCTGCGACGACGCGTGTTGGCCGCGGCGCTGCGCGGGTCCCAAACAAAGAAAGGAATGTGGGCGGTTTCGTTGTACCAAGGCATTCGCGCCTTGCCCCACCAATCGTGCTCGCCGAGCAGGAAGCCGTGATCGGTGACCACCAGCAGCATCGTGTCTTGCCACATGGCGTGGGCGTCCATGTAGTCGATCACCTTGCCCAGATAGTGGTCGCATTGCGTTAGCAGCGCGGCGTACTGGTAGCGCAGGTATTCCACCGCGTCTGGATCTTCGGTCACGCGCTCGTATTTCGGCCAGTCGAAGTGCGGGCCGTCCCAATCGTAGTTGTAGCGATCCTTCCACTGCTTCAAGGTGAAGAACGGCTCGTGCGGATCGAAGGTTTCGATTTGCAGGTACCAGTTGTCTTGCTCGCGGTTGGTCTCCAGAAACTCCAAGCCGGCGGCGAACGTTTGCGCTTGCGGCGTGCGTTCCTCCTCGCGCATGTACTTGCGGTTGATCCAGTCTTGGCGGTTGATGCGGCCGTGGTGTGCGGGGATTTCCGGATCGGCCACTTCGCCCTTCCAAGCGTCGCCTTCCTGCCCGCGCACGTTCACCCAGCTGGAGTAGCGGTGGTGGTAGGTGGCGCCGCCGTCCTCCCAATAGTGGTAGTGGTCTGAAACCAAGTGCGTGTAGATGCCGTTTTCCTTCAAGATCGTGAAGGTGGAGTCGTCGAACGGCTCGAACGGCCCCCACGAACGGTGCAGGAAATTGTGGCGGCCCGTGTGCAGTTCGCGGCGCGCCGGCATGCAGGGCATGGAACCCACATAGTGGTTGTCGAACGTCACGGCGCGTTCGCCCAAGCGGCGAAAGTTCGGCGCCAGCGTCCAGTCGCAGCCGTAGTTCGGCAGCATGTGCCGGTTGAGCGAGTCGTACATCACCATGATCGCTTTCACTGCGCTTGCTCCGCGAAGGCGGCCTCGTGGCCTGTCGCGCAGGCGGCGACGAGGGCCAGCACTGGTAGGGCAAATCGATTTCTCATGTGCTGCTCCGGCTAGGGGAGTTGAAGCACTTAGACACCGTCTCGGTGGAAACGGCCACGCAAGCCGTGGTCAGCGGCGACATCTGCGGCCCCGTGCTTCTTCGCATGGGCCAGTTTCGCCCCGTGCTCACAGAGGCGCTGTTTATCGAGATGGAACTAGCGGCGGGCCGCTACGAGCCGTTGATCGGCTACATCCCCCTCGAACAAGCCCAAGCGGTGGTGGATTTGGTTGGCCACCGCCTGGCCAAGTTCGGTCGCGTGGACCTCAAAGCCGCGACCAAGCAGCGCCAGTTCGCGCGCCGCGCAACGGACGTCGGCTAGCTGGACGCGCCAGCGGCAGCCTTCGACTGCTGCCAGCGGCCGCTAGGACACCCCGGCGCTGCACCGCGTGAATCGCCGCCGCGAGCGTCGGCGCCTCTGCGGCGTTGCTCATCCGCCGCAAGCAAGGGCGGCTAGCACCTCGTCGCCCTCTGTCATCGTCCTTCGACTTTGACCCATCCAGAGAAAACCCGCCTAAGACAGGCGACACTAAAAAATCGCAGGAAGGAGCACATTGACGCTGCGCGCTAAACGCCGCGAGCCCCTGCCAACTGCTGCACGCAGGGCCCGGCCGCATCGGCGCGAACTCGAAGGCTACGCCACCATGCGCTCCCTTCGAGATGCCGCCGTCTCGGCCGCCGAATCCGTCGCCTTGCCTTTCGCGGGTTTCGGAAACAGCTGGGCGAACAGGCGACCCCTGCGTTTGGACGCGATGCCGGCCGCCGCTTCTTTGACCGGGCCGAAACCCTTGACGGTTGCCGGCAGGCGCATCAGGGCCAGCGCGGTGTCGAAGTTGGCCGCGTTGAGGCGCGGCAACAAGGCGTCCAGATCCGTCTCGAAACACGCCCGCAGCCGCCGTTCGAGTTTCCGGTCCGCCGTCAGCCGGAATGGGTCCAACACGGTGCCGCGCAAGCGCTTCAACTTGGCCAGCAGGCGCAGCGCAGGGAAGGCGACGGCGTGCGGGGCGGCGATCTTGCGGGGACGGCCTTGGGCGTCGGACAGGAAAGTCCAAGTGGGCGCAAAGTGGTAGGTGAGCTTGGGACGACCGGCGAAGTGAGCGGCCACTTGGGCGCGAAAGCCGTGACCGGAAGCGTCGTTCCCGCTAGCGCCGGCCACGAACAGACGGGCCACTTCGTATTCGTCCTTCACCGCGAGCAACTGGAAGTAGCTTTCCGCCGCTGCTTCGGTGAGCGCCGTGCTGTGCGGGCGCGCCCCCGCTTCGGCTGCGCGCACGCGGGCCACCAGGTTTTCGTAGCGGCGGGCCAGCGCTTCGTCCTGATAGTCCACCAGATACGCGCGGCGATAGGCGATGCGCTCTTCCAAGGTGCGCGACACCCGAGGAAGCATTGCTTGCGGGCGCGAGGTTGACGCCGGGGCCGTTTCGGGAAGCGCGGCGGCCCGGCCGTGATGGAAAGCGGAGAGGTTGTCCGCCACCGCCACGCCGTTCAGTTGGATCACCTTCTCCAACGCCGCGAGCGTAACCGGCAATGCGCCGAGTTGAAAGGCGAAGCCGAGCAGGAACACGTTGGCGCAGGTGGATGTGCCGAACAGCGCCTTCGTCGCGGCTTCGGCGTCCACGGGGCGCAGTGTTCGCGTGCGGGCGGCTATCCGCTCGGAGCGCGAAGCCTTGCCATTGGCGTCGGCCGCCGGGATCGATTCCGGGCTGTTGGCGAGCACGAAGTCCGCGGTCGGGACGATGTGCTTGTTGATCACCGTCGTCGTGCGCGACGGGGAGAGGAGGGCGAGGACGTCGCGGCTGGCCGCGGTCACTTGGTCGGCGGCGATGAGCAGGTCCGCGCTCGCCGCGGGAACGCGCGTCACCGCATGCCCGGCTTGGGGGTTCGACACGCGCACATGACTCACCACGGCGCCCCCCTTCTGGGCGAGACCCGTGGCGTCCATCGTCGATGCGAACTTGCCGTCCAAGTGGGCCGCCGTGCCGACCAGTTGCGACACCGTGACCACGCCGGTGCCGCCAACTCCGGCGATGAGGATGTTCGCGGTGGCCGGCCGGCCGGTCGGCAAAGGCAAGCGCCGCTTCAGCGACGCCAAGTCCGCGCTCGCCACTCTGGGCAACTTCGCGCCGCGAAGCGTCACGATGGCCGGACAGAAGCCCGCCACGCAGGCGAGATCCTTGTTGCAGGCGCTTTGGTTGATGGCGCGTTTCACGCCCAATTCCGTCTCGAGCGGCTCGATGGCGGCGCAGCTCGACTGCCTTGAACAGTCGCCGCAGCCCTCGCACACGGCGTCGTTGATGAACACCCGCACGTCCGGGTCCGGGGCGAGATCGCGTTTGCGACGCCGGCGCAGCTCCGCGGCGCAGGTTTGGTCGTAAATCAGCACGGTGCAACCCGGCGTCTCGCGCAGTTCGCGCTGCACGGCGTCCAGCGCCTTGCGCGCAGACACGGGAATGCGCCTTGGCAGGCTGCGCGGCCGACGCCGGTGTCTGCCCGGATCGTCCGCCACGACCCGCACCGCCGAGACGCCTTCCGCCAGCACTTGCGCGGCGATGTTCGCCACCGTGAGCGCGCCGTCCACCGGCTGGCCGCCGGTCATCGCCACGGCGTCGTTGGCAAGTATCTTGTAGGTGACCGACACGCCGGCCGCAACTGAGGCGCGGATGGCCAGAAGGCCCGAGTGGAAGTAGGTGCCGTCGCCAAGGTTCACGAACAGGTGCGGTTCGTCGGTGAACGGCGCCTGGCCGATCCAATTGGCGCCTTCGCCGCCCATCTGCGTTGGCAAATGCGTGTCCCGATCCATCCACTGCGCCATGTAATGGCAGCCGATGCCGGCACCGGCGCGGCTGCCTTGGGGCACCCGGGTGGAGAGATTGTGCGGACAGCCGGGGCAGTAGACGGGTAGGCGGGCGACTCTGGAATCCTCGGGCGCGCCTTGGGTCGCCACGCGTGAAGCGCGGACTTCGCGCAGATAGCCCGTGTCCGCATTGCCGCCCAGCGCGTCGGCGAGAGCCGTGGCCACGGTGGGCACATCCAACTCGCCGATGGCCGGCAACGCTCCGCCGTTCGTCTGGCCCTTGCCGCGGATCTCCAAGCCCTTGGTGCCGAATAGCAAGGAGCGCAGTTGCTCCTCCACGAACGGGCGCTTCGGCTCCACCACCAGCAACCGTTTCGCGCCTCGGCAGATTTCCTTTGCGAATGCCGGATTCAAGGGCCACGTCATGCCGAGCTTGACCAGCCGCACGCCGGCATCCGCCAACGCGCGCACCGTGGGGAGGCCGAGTTTGGCGAGCGCTTCTCGCACATCGGCGTAGGCCTTGCCGGCGGTCACCACCACCAGCCGGGGACGAGCGGGGTTGGCCAGCACGCGGTCTATGCCGTTCGCCGCGGCGAAGGCCGCCGCGAGACGCAGCCGCATTTTCACTCGCGCTTCCTTTTCGAATGGCGAGTCGGCAAGGCGAATGTGCGGTTCGGCGGTGTGCGGGGGGCGGACGAATTGGTGTTTGTCGGGTTCCAAGCGCACCGTCATGGCGCTGTCCATCGCGTCCGTCACCGCAACCAGACCGGCCCAGCAACCGGCGTAGCGGGACAACGCCAAGCCGAACAAGCCGAAATCCAGCACATCCGCCACATCCGACGGCGCCAACACCGGAATGTCCAAGTCGCGCAGGGCGAACTCGCTGGCGCTCGGCAACGTCGACGACTTGCACCCCGGGTCGTCGCCCACGGCGAGCAGCACGCCGCCGTGCGGGCTCGCGCCGGCGGCATTGGCGTGGCGCAAGGCGTCGGAGGAGCGATCGAGCCCTGGCGCTTTGCCGTACCACAGGCCGAAAACGCCGTCGCGGGTGGCGCCGGGGAACAATCCCACTTGCTGGCTGCCCCACACCGCGGTGGCCGCCAACTCTTCGTTGACGCCGGGTTGGAACACGACGCCGAGCGCGTCCAAGTATTCTGACTGCCGCCAGAGTTCGCGATCCAAGCCGCCAAGGGGCGAGCCGCGATAGCCGGAGATGAAGCCGCCCGTGTTCAAGCCGGCGCGAATATCCAAGCGCCGCTGATCCAAAGGCAGCCGCGCCAACGCTTGAATGCCGCTTAAGAACGCCTCGCCGCTCTCGACGCCGTAGCGCATGGCGGCCAGCGAGGATGCGTCCGCGGCTTGCGGCCCCGTGGGCTGGGCATCCAACACCGATGCGGACTCCTGTAGTAGCGCAACATCCATCCTAAGTCCCTCTAGGTAGGACGGTGGTTGCTTTTTTGCGTTTTTTCGGGGCTAAATCGGGAATGCGTCCGTTGGAACGCACTACCTTTAGGATGAAAGGATGAACAGGCGATGAAAAAGCCAGATCGGGTAGACCGTAGCATCCTCCGCGAGCTGCAAGCCACGGCGGACATCTCGATGCAAGAACTGGGCGAGCGCGTGGGGATTTCGCACACGCCGGTTTGGCGCCGCGTGCGGCGTTTGCAGGCGCAGGGGCTGATCCGGGCGCGGGTCGCGCTGCTCGACGCCGAGCAGTTGGACCTTGCGGTGAACGTGTTCGTGAACGTCAGCCTCAAGCGGCACCAGGACAACGCCTTGACGCGCTTCGAGGAATCCGTCCACGACATCCCGGAAATCGTGGAGTGCTACACGGTGTCCGGCGAAACGGACTTCCTGCTGCGGGTGGTCGTCGCGGACGTGAGAGCCTACGAGCACCTGCTGAAGACGACGTTGGTCCACCTGCCGGAAGTGAGCAACCTCACCTCGACGTTCGCCCTTCGGCAGGTGAAGTACACCACCGAGTTGCCGCTGTAGTAAGGCAGGAGGTGCCCGGAGCGCTCAAGCCGCCGGCGCGGCTTCATCGCCCACCCAGGCCAGAAAGTCGTCCACCGCCTGCCAAATCGACGGGTGGGCGAGGAAGGCGTTGTGCGGCAGATCGAAGACGTGCAGTTGGCCGCGCTCGCCGAGCAGGCCGGCCATGGCTTCGCTTTCCACGAACGGGATCACGCGGTCCGTCGGCGAGGCGAACACCAGCGTTCTAGGCAAGTGCGGCGCCGCGGTTTCGGCGCGAAACGGGTGCCGCAACATCCAGCGCACGGGAAAGATGGGGAAGGTGGCGCGGGCGATGTTCTCCACGCTGCGGTACGGGCTGGACAAAATGACCGCGTCTGGCCGCACTTTCGGCGCGGCGAGCGCTGCCACGCCCGTGCCGAGGCTGGAGCCGAACAGCACCAGCGGACGATCGGCGAACCGGCTTTTCGCCCAAGCCGCCACGGCCACCGCGTCCTCCACGAGCGCCTGCTCCGAAGGCCGCCCTTCGCTCTCGCCGTAGCCGCGGTAGTTCACGAGCACGGTCGTGGCCGCACGCTCGGCGAAGGCGTTGACGTGAACGGAAACCTCCTCGGCGTTGCCGCCGAAGTAGACGATTACGGCACCCGGCGCGGCCTCGTTCACCACCCAGCCGCGTAGCACCACCTCGCCTCGGTCAATGGCCACCGGCACCGCTTGGGGGTGGTTCGGCAGCGTGAGCAGCGGCTGCGGGTGGAAGATGAGCTTGTCCTGAATGGCCCACAGGAAAACGCACAGAATCAGGTAGATGGAACCAAGCCCCGCCGCCGCCCGGAGCGCGATGCCGGCGGCTTCCACCATGCTCAAGGCGAAGGCGCCAAGAGTCCGCGTGTGTGCAACGACGCGGAACCGTGGACGGCGAAGCAGGCATCGCGCCCGGCGCAGACCGCGGTTTTCGCTAGGTTCAGAATGTCGCGGGCCAAGCCACAACTCGCACGCATGGCCGTGATCGTACACCACGCCCCGCTGGCCGAGACCGCTGGGTGGGTGCGCTAGACGCTACATCCGGCAACCATACGTCATAGTTGACGTAAGTTATAATTGGCGTATGATGGCTGTTTTGGAGGACTTGCGCAATGCGGATCAACCCGGGCGGACGCCTGACGAGAGGTTGCGCGATGTCCTCACGGTTCTAGCCGAAGGCCACTACATCGAGCCGATGAAGAGCGCCGATGGCATGGTGTACGACTTTCGTTGGCCGCTCGTCAAGAAGTGGTGGAAGGAGAGACGGTCGTGAGACAAGGCTTCTTGCGCGCTTCACGCTACAGCCCGGGCAACATGAACAGCGAGTCCTTGGAGGCCCTCTTCGTCGGGCGCGGCGACGTCATGGAAGATGTGTTGTCCCGCGTCACCACAGCGACACGAACCCAGGAGAAGCACTATGTTCTTCTGGTCGGGCCAAGGGGTTCGGGGAAAACCCACTTCCTCTCCATCGCCTACTATCGGTTGATGGAGCGGTTGCGCACGGCCAACGCCAGCGACAGGGTCGCCGTGGCTCTGCTCAAGGAGGAGGAGTGGGGAGTCGCGTCTTTCCTCGACCTCGTCGTGCGGATCTTGAGAGCCCTCGCCGATGAAGCACCGCAGATCAACGACGAAATCGCCGAGATATACGAGAGGTTCTCGAAAGGTCACACCGATGCCGAGGCATTCGCCGTGGCTCGGCTTCGACGACACACCCGGGGCAAGACGCTCCTACTCCTCTGCGAGAACCTGGTGGACCTGTTCGACGGTTTGGGCGACGAAGGGCAGAAGCGGTGGCGAGCCACCATCCAGGAAGACGGCAACTGGACCATCGTGGCATCTACGCCGTCGCTGTTCTCCGGCGTCACGCTTCAGGACAACCCCTTCTACGGTTTCTTCACCATCCGCGCGTTGAAGAAGATCGACTTCGAAACCGGGCTCGAACTGCTCGTCAAGAAGGCCGTCCACGAGGGTGAGACGGAACTGGCGGACTTTCTCCGCACGCCTCTCGGCCGCGCCCGCGTTCGGGCCATACACCATCTCGCCGCCGGCAACCACCGGGCCTATGTCGTTCTGTTCGATTTCCTTGACAAGGAGTCCCTCGAGAACCTCGTCCGCCCGTTCATGGAAATGGTCGACGACCTGACGCCCTATTACCAAGACCGAATGCGTCAACTCGCCCCAGCGCAGCGCAAGATCGTCGAGTTCCTGTGCCTCGAAGGCAAGCCCAAGACCATCAAGGACATTTCGATGCCCTGCCTGATGTCGCAGCAAACCTGCGCCAAACAGATTGGCCAATTAGAGACCGCCGGGTTCGTCAGTCGGACGCGCGTCGGACGCAACACCTTTTGCGAGCTCTCGGAGCCGTTGCTGCGGATATGCATTGAGGTCAAAGACAACAAGACACAGCACTTCCGTCTGTTCGTCGAGCTCCTTCGCCACTGGTTCACCAACCGTGAACTCGAACGACGGCATGTGGCGTTCCAGCATGGTGACTACCACGCCGGCCTGGATCGCATTCACGTCGAAGAGGCGATCAGGTGCTCCCTTGCTGATGTTCACGAGCCACTCGTTGATGCGCTGGAGGCTGAAGCAAAGCGATGTTGGGAAGCTGGCGACTACCGCGGCTTCGCGACGATTCAAGAGACCCTGGTGCAAGCTGGCGGCGGGGCAGACAACTATCGCTTGTGGGTATTGGCTCTCGTGAAGGAGGGCGACAGCCAAGCCGCGATGGCGGCAGGACGCGAAGGTGCTGCGAAATACCCTGACGAAGCCGATCTCCACTACTGGCTGACGCATGCGCTTTTCGACGAGGGTCGGTTCGCCGAGGCACTCTCCACCATCGATCGAGCTATCGCCATTGACGGCGCAGATCCCTCCTTTTGTTGCCTTCGTGCCGACGTGCTGCTGATGCTCGACCGATTCGAGGAGGCGATTCAAGAGGCCCAAGCCGGACTAGACATGGAGCCGGACCACTGGCACGGCTTCAAGCAGATGATCAAGGCAGCGACGTCATTGGGCAGACTTGAGGACGCTGAAACCCACGCGAGGGAACTGGTTCGGCTTGCGCCCGCCGAACCGACCGCGTTGCTCGCCGCAACCGAGTTCTACCTGTCCCAAGAGCGGCCCGACGAAACCCTCGAATTAGCCGACAAAGTACTAGACATCAACGCTGGCGACCAACGGGCGCGCTACTTGCGGGGACTAGCTCTTTTTGAAGCCGGAGATTATCGGCGGGCGAGCGAGGAGTTGCGACAGTGCGCTTCTCATCGCCCGAACTCCGTATACGCGCACTGCCGTCTGGCCGATGCGCTGCTCTTTTCAGGCGATTGGGAGGCGGCCGTCGCTGTGGCCGAGCACCTCGTCGAAATCGACCCGACGCACCACCATGCGCACATTGTGCGTGGACAGGCATTGATCGAACTGGGCCACCCCGCTCAAGCGATCGCCGCCTTTGATGCACTTCTGACCACGAGCGACTGCCATTTGTTGCTGCTTGCTGCCTCATCCGCTCGCGAGATGGGCGACTACGCGTCGGCCCACAGATACGTCGAACGGGTCGCTGAACTGCAGCCAAGCAATCGGGAACTCTGGATCGAACGCGTGCAACTGCACATCGACGAAGGTGCCTTCGACGCCGCGGCCGAAAGTGCGGCCAAGATCGATGAGTGTTCCGGCGGCTCGCTTCTGGGCCGCCTGCTTGCCGCGCAGGCGATCGCCGCCACCGAGCCTTTGGCGGTGGCGCTTGACTCCCTCGATGCTGTTCTTGAACGCGAAGACTTCGAGAGCGACATAGATCGACACATCGAGGCCACCGTGGACATTCTGACCGTTTCCTTACGCAACTTCGGGCCCCGACAACTTCCACAAGGTGTGGCGAAGCTCCGGGACCTCTTGACGGATCGGCTCGAAAGACATGTCGGCGGTATTCTGACCGACTTCCTGAAGGCGAATATCAAAGACGGTTTCGCGGGCTCGTTGGGGGATTGGGAACAGGCATTGGAGGGCCTCACCGCGTCTTTGGCCGACCAGCCTAGCTGCCACATTCCTGTCGAGATGCTCCAGGTGGCGGTTAGGTATTCCAAGACCGGCGACGAGAGGCACTTGTTGAGCTTGCCACTTGAACAGCGTCAGTTGTTGGAGGCCGAGTTGCCGTCCAGCGGGAGCGCCGATCCTAGCGTCGGCCCACAGGCCCGGTAGCGTGGTGTGAAGCTCCTAGCGTTTCCCGTCTCGAGTCGGGCTGTGGCCGTCCGCGTTCGCTATAATCGGTTGCGCCACTTGGCCCGAACGTGTTGGCGATCGCACGGCCGGCCTATGCGTGCGGCACGGGAATCTGCAAACGGCTGATGAGAAACGTCAAGACGCTTTCGCTGGTCTTTGGCGCCCGACGCTGCAACCTGAAACAGGAGAACCTGACATGAGAAACGTCAAGCCGCTTTCGCTGCTCTTTGGCATCGGCGCAGCGTTGCCACTCGCCGCCGCTGTCGACGATGGCGAGAAGGAGAACGACGAATCCGCGCACGGCGCGGCACTCGAGGAAGTCGTCGTTTCCGCCCACCCGCTTTCCGCGGGAGGTCTTGCCGAAGCGGTCGTCACGCTGGACGCCGAGGCTTTGGAGAACGCGCTTGCGCTGAGCATCGGCACCACCATGGCGCGAATGCCCGGCATTCATTCGGCGTCGTTTGGCGAAGCGGTGGGGCGCCCGGTTGTTCACGGCATGAGCGGCCCGCGCGTGCGGGTGATGGAGGATCGCATCGACGCCATGGACGCCTCGGTCACAAGCGGCGACCACGCCGTCACGGTGGAACCTTTCCTTGCCGAACGCGTGGACGCGCTGAAGGGGCCGAGCACGTTGCTGTACGGGTCCGGCGCCATCGGCGGCGTGATCGATGTGCATACGGGCCGCATTCCGCACCGCGTGCCGGAAGCCCTTTCGGGTGACGTGGCCTTGCGGGCGCAAGACAACGGGCGCGGCGCCAACGTCGCGGGGCGTGCGAACGGAGGGCGTGGTGGCTTCGCTTGGCATGTGGACGGTTTTTCGCGTTCCGCGGGCGAGTACCGAATTCCCGGCTTCGCCGAGTCCGCCCGGGCTCGCGCCGCCGAAGAAGAGGAGGAGGAGGCGCACGACGAGGACGAACACGACGAGGACGAGCACCAAGACGAGATGCCGGCGTTCGGCCGGCTCCCGGGCAGCCATGCGGACGGTAGCGGTGGTGCCGTCGGCTTGTCGTGGATAGGCGCCCGCGGGTTCGCCGGGGTCGCGGTGAGCAAACTGCGCTACGACTACGGCCTGCCGGGCGAGGCGCATGCTCACGAGGACGAGGCCCACGAAGAGGATGACCACGAAGAGGATGACCACGAAGACGAAGGCCACGACGAGGACGGGGCCTCGGACGGCACAGTTACCTTAGACGTTGAACAAACCCGCATCGACTTCGAAGCGGGGGTGGTCGAGCCGTTTAGCGGCTTCGAATTCCTCAACATCCGGGCCGGCCGCAACGACTACGCGCACTTGGAGATCGAACCGGACGGCGCTATTGGAACGCGCTTCCACACGGACTCGTACGAAGGTCGCGTCGAGCTGGTAAGAAAACCGGACACGGGCTTCGACGGCACGTTTGGCGTCCACTTCGCCCACCGCGATTTCTCCGCCATTGGCGAGGAGGCGTTTGTTCCGCCGGTGACCTCCGCGATGATCGGAGCGTTTTGGGTGGGCGAGCGCCCGCTGGGGCGTTTCGACTTGGAGGCCGGTGTCCGATTGGAGCGGGTTCGCCACGAGCCGGAACGTGGCCTCGATCGCCGCTTTGGCGTTCATTCCCTGTCGCTGGGGCTGGTCGCTGAACTCGGCGGTGGCCAGCTCGGCCTGAGCGGGAGCTACTCGGTACGCGCTCCGGCCGCCGAGGAGCTCTATTCGGATGGGCCGCACCTCGCCACCCGGAGCTTCGAGATCGGCGATGTGGACTTGGAACCGGAACGGGCGCTGCACGCCGCGCTAACCTGGAACTGGCAAGGGGAGCGGTTCGCTGTCGCCGCCACGGGCTACGCCACCGCGTTTCGCGATCACATCTACGGGGCGCCCGACGGCACCGAAATGGACCACTTGCCGGTCTTCCGCTTCACCCAGCAGGACGCGGTGTATCGCGGCGTGGATCTAAGCGTCCGCTACACGGTCGCTGAGTTGGCCCTCGGCAGAGTCGAGTTGAGCTGCTTGTTCGATACCGTGGCCGCCCGCGTTGACGTGGCGGGAGATGATCAGCTGCCGCGCCTGCCGCCGACGCGCTTCGGCGTTGGCGTGCATGTACATCGAGCCGCGATGACCTTTGATTTGGACTACCTGCACGCTTTCGCCCAAGACGAGGTGGCCCCCAATGAATTGCCCACCGACAGCTACGGCGATTTGCGCGCCCGCGTGGCGGTGCGCGTTCCCGCCGGCGATGCGGACATTCGCGTCTTTCTCCAAGGCCGAAATCTCACGGACGAAGAGCAGCGCCACCACACCTCGATCATCAAGGACCTCGCGCCGGCACCCGGGCGCGCTTGGGAAGCTGGCGTGCGCTGGAGTTTCTAGCCACTTGCCCCGCCGAACTTTCGCCGCGCCTCCACTGCGATCCCACATGGCAGAGGGTGAAGCGCGCGAGCGTGCGACCAAAGGCCGGTGGCCCCTAGCGACCATCGCCTTGGCCGCGTTCGCCTTCGCGGGCTGCGCCGACAAGGTTCCCGACCGGGCCGAGTACCGGCTGGTGTTCGAGGACGATTTCAACGGCGCGGCCTTGGACGCCGCGAAGTGGACCGTGGCGGAAGGGGACGGCTGCCCGGAGCTGTGCGCGGCCGGGCGGCTCTTCAGCGCCGACAGCGCGGCGGTGCGCAACGGCTCGCTGTTCATCGCCCCTCGCCAAAACGGCGCGGTTGGCGCGGTTTCTGGCGCTGTTCACGGCGCCGGCAAGTTCGCCTTTCGCTACGGCCGCGTGGAAGTGGGCGCCAGGGTGCCGGTAGGCGCGGGCTACGCCGCCTCGGTGCGGTTGCTGCCGGCGCAAGCCGCCTACGGCCCGTGGCCGTTGTCTGGCGAAATCGGCATCGTCGAGAGTTTCGTCGACGAGAACAACCAGTCGGGGGTGCGCGGCGTCACGCGTTACGGCTTGGCCGCGCCTCCGCACCACGGCGCATCGGCGGCCTACGAGGTGGCGAGCCCGGCGGCCGAGTTGGTGGAATACGCGCTGGAGTGGAGCCCGGGCGAGCTCCGGTTCAGCGTGGATGGCGAGCATGTGCAGACGCAATCCGCCAGTCAGTGGTACACCTACTATCCCGCGGCAGCGGACGGCAGCCACGATCCTCTCGGCGTTTACCGTCGCGGCCCATTCGGCGCTCCCTTCGACCGGTCTTTTCACTTGGCGCTTGGCTTGGCGGTGGCGGATGGCGCGAGTGCGCCGGAGCCCCTGCAGGTGGACTACGTTCGGGTGTACGAGTGCGCGGATCCGGTCGTCAGCCGTTGCGGTAGCCGGGCGGCCGGCGTGCCGGTGTTGCCGGACAACGCCGGCGGGCCGCTCGCCGACGCGACCACGGGGGCGCCCTTCCGCGAACGGATCGACCTCTACGCCGACGGCCCGGCAACCGTCACGGTGGCCACCGCCGCCGCAACCGTGCAGAGCAACCTCCACACCGAGTCCGCCACGGACACGATGGCCTTGGTGGTGAGCGACCCGGCCGCCAAGGATCCGCAAGATGGCGACAACACCGTCTGGCGCGTGTCTGTGAACGGGGGCGTCGGCGAGGCGCGTTTGGCCGCCGAGAACGTGGCGGCAAGCGGGCAAACGGTGACGGGCTTCGACTTCTCCGGCCACCGCCTGGCCGGCATTGGCGGCGATCCGGTGGCCGAGCTGGCCTTCGACATGCGCATTGAGAGTTTGGCCGCGAACGCCACGCTAAGCGCGGGCTTGAGTAGCGGCTACCCGCCGATGCGCTCGCCCGCCGACGGCATCGGCGAGCGGCGCTTCGAGTTGCCCCGGGCGGCTTTGGCCATTGGCGAATGGAAGTCCTACTCGGTGAAGCTCCAAGACCTTGCCGATGCGTCCGACGAGAACTGCTGCGGCGTGGATCTCGCCCGCGTGGACAGGCCATTCGTGTTGCGCGCCAGCGGGGATGCGGAGTTTTTGCTGGACAACATCCGCGTCACCAACGCCTGCAAAGTCGTGGACGCCTGCGGTGCCGACGCCGCCGAGGTGCCGGCGCCGCGCCGCGCATGCGCCGAGCCCGGCACCACGTTGCGCTTCGGTTTCTACGCGTTCTTCGCGCCGGTGAGCCACAGCGCGGAGGAGGATCCCGGCGCGCCCGGCTACAACACGCATCGGGGCTTCGAGGCGGATTTGGTAACCGCTCTGGAGGCGCTCGAAGGCGCGGGGCTCGCTTTCGCGCGCCGTCCCATCGGGTTTTGGACCGGCATTTGGCTGCAATCCGCGACCGCCGATTTCGATGTGGTGGGTGGCGGCATCACGATTTTGGACAGCCGCACGCGCAACGCGGCCGGCGAGACGGTGGTGCGTTTCACCGACGGCCACATCGCCTTCCGCCAATCCTTGCTGGTGCGCGCCGAAGACGCCGAGCGCCTCGCCACCCACGCCAAGCTGACCAGCGACGTGCGCGTGGGCGTGTTGGCGGACACCACCGGCGAAGCCCGGCTGCTGCAGCTCACCGGCTTGGCGGACGACGATGGCGTGCTTCTCGCCGGCACGCGCATCGAAACGCCGGCCGGCACCGTCACCGCCGATGGCACAGGCGCGTTTCGAATAACGTCCGCGGCGGTCACGGACAACGTGGTCGGCCGCACGCGTCTGGTGCCGCCGGACGACGCGAAACCGCAGGTGATCTACCTCGGCACCGAACTCGGCGAGCGGGAACTCTTGGACGCGCTGGCCGACGGCACCATCGACGCCGTGGCGCGCGGCGAGATCGGCAACAGCGACGCCGCGTCCATAACGGACGGCGACTTCGTCGTCACCGGCATCGATCCGGTGTCCGAATTCGGCGGTTTCACGGTGGCCGCGGACAACGCCGACCTGCTGCAATGCCTGAACGACAAGATCCGCTGGCTAACGAACGGCGGCCGCATCGGCTACGCGCAGTGGCGCCGAAACCCCCAAGTGTTTCTGGAGCAAGCGGCGCGCTGGAACCGGTTGTAGGGGCAAATCCGGGGGAACGCTACTTGGAAAGGTAGTTCATGCCCTCTTCCAGCCCGCGAATGGTGAGCGGGTACATCTTCCCGTCCACCAACTCCTGCGTCATCGCCACGGAGCTGGAGTACTCCCACGTCTCCCGCGGGGTGGGGTTGATCCACACCAGCTTGTCGTAGAAGACCATGAAGCGGCGCAGCCACAGGGCGCCCGGCTCGTCGTTCCAATGCTCCACGCTGCCGCCGGCGTGGGTGATCTCGTAGGGTGCCACCGTGGCGTCGCCCACGAAGACCACTTTGTAGTCGCGGGCGTACTTGTTGAGTATCCGCCAAGTCGGGATGCGTTCGTTCATGCGGCGGCGGTTGTCCTTCCACACGGATTCGTAGATGAAGTTGTGGAAGTAGTAGTTCTCCATGTGCTTGAACTCCGTGTGGGTGGCGGAGAACAGCTCTTGGCAGATCTTCACATGCGCGTCCATGGAGCCGCCGATGTCGAAAAACAACAGCACCTTCACCGTGTTGCGGCGCTCGGGCCTCATGCGGATGTCCAACATGCCGCCGTTGTGGGCCGTGGAGCGGATGGTCGTGTCCATGTCCAGCTCTTCTTCCCGGCCGGTGCGGGCGAACTTCCTCAGCCGGCGCAGCGCCAGCTTTATGTTGCGGGTGCCGAGTTCCACGGAATCGTCCAGATTCTTGTACTGGCGCTGATCCCACACCTTCTTGGCCTTGCGTTTCTTCCCCTGGCCGCCGCCACCGGGCCCGCCTTGGCCGGGTCGGTTGGCGTTCCCCTTCTGGCCGTTCCGGCCCTTGGCCTCTTCGGCCTCCCGGTCCTCGCGCGCTTTCTTGAACTCCTCTATGAGTTTCTCCAAGCCGCCAAGGGATTTGATCTCGGCCAACTCCTCGGCGGTTAGGTTCTTCTCGAATTCGCGCCGCAGCCATTCGTCCGGGATCAGGGATTCCAAAAGGCCGTGCAGGTTCTCCAAACCCTTGAAATACGCGCTGAAGGCGCGGTCGAACTTGTCGTAGTGCGTCTCGTCCTTCACCATGCAGGTGCGGGCGAGCAGGTAGAAATCGTCCACGTTGGCGTAGATCACCCGCTCCCTCAAGGCGGCGATGAGATCCATCAGCTCGCGGATGGTCACCGGCACCTTGTAGCGGCGCAGCGTGAGAAAGAAGTTGAGCAGCATGGTCGGCCCGGCTCGCGTCGATCAGCCGCGGCTGTCGCGACGGTTCATGAAGGCGAGGCGCTCCAAGAGATGCACGTCCTGCTCGTTCTTCACCAGAGCGCCGTACAGCGGGGGAATGGCCTTGGTGGTGTCGCGGTTGGTGAGGATCTCGTCGGGAATGTCGTCCGCCATCAGGAGCTTCAGCCAGTCGATCAGTTCGGATGTGGACGGTTTCTTCTTCAAGCCCGGCACTTTGCGCACGTCGAAGAAGATGTCCATCGCCTCTTTCACCAAGTTCTTCTTGATGCTCGGAAAATGCACCTCGACGATGCGTTCCATCGTTTCCCGGTCCGGGAAGTTGATGTAGTGGAAGAAGCACCGGCGCAGGAAAGCGTCCGGCAGCTCTTTCTCGTTGTTGGAGGTGATCATGACGATGGGCCGGTGCTTGGCCACCACCGTCTCGTTCAGTTCGTAGACGAAGAACTCCATGCGGTCCAGTTCCTGCAGGAGATCGTTGGGAAACTCGATGTCCGCCTTGTCGATCTCGTCGATCAGCAGCACAACCCGCTCGTCGGACTGGAACGCCTCCCAGAGTTTGCCCTTCTTGATGTAGTTGCGGATGTCCCCCACCCGCTCGTCGCCGAGTTGGGAATCGCGTAGCCGCGAGACGGCATCGTACTCGTAGAGCCCTTGCAGCGCCTTGGTTTGCGACTTGATGTGCCAAGAGATGAGGCGCAATCCCAAGGTGCCGGCCACCTCCTCGGCGAGCAGCGTCTTGCCGGTGCCAGGCTCCCCCTTCACCAGCAGCGGGCGCTCCAGCTTGACCGCGGCGTCCACAGCCATCGAGAGCTCGTCGGTGGAGATGTAAGTGTCGGTGCTGTCGAAAATCATCCAGTGTTCCGTTTGCTAAGGGCCCCCAACGCGCCGGCGGACACGCCGCGACGCGCAAAGCGCGTACCTTACCTTTTTTCGGCATCGTTTTGCGCTTTGCCCGCCTGGGCGGCGCGACGTGTTGGAACGGCGTTGGTGCATAATCGCCGCCAGGTGCCGTCGTTGCGGGCTTGGCGGCCGGCGTTGGCGAGGCCATCGCGTGGCTTGGCGGCTGGTGTTGCGGCTCGGCCCCTTTCGAGAATTGCGCACGGAGAAGCGGCGCTGACCACATCCCTGTTCCATGCGATTCGGCTCGCCTCGAGCGACGTGCGCTATCCGCTGGCCGTGGACGGGCCGGCTCGGTGGCGCGCTGGGCGCGAACCCGTCCGCGTGCGGCTGCCGGACGTGCCGGCGGACCACATCATCGCCGCGAGCTTCGCCAGCACCGAGGCCGCGGCGTTTTCCTTTGGGCTGGAGACGGGTCGGCGCAAGCGCGCCGAGACGGCCCGGTTCGGCAAACGGCCGCGCCGTCGGGAACGGGGCGCGGGCTGCGACGTGGCGGTTCCGGTGGATTTTTTCCACGCCCGCGCGCGCTTGGCGAGCCCCGTTCTCAGCTTGCGGTGCGCCGCGCCGGCGCCGCGCGCCTACCTCTTCAGCGTGACGGTTCGACCGCGCCTCGTCGAGCCGCCGGCGGAACCGCCCGCGGACGCGCCAAGCGTACCCGCTTCCCGCCTCAGCCAAACGTCGTTGATGGTCGAGGACAAGCCGCACGGTTGTTCGCCAACGGCCACGGCCATGGCCCTTGGCATCACGGACGTGGAAGATCTGCGGGCGTTTGTGGAACTCGCGCGGCACCGTCCGAGCGGGTTGCTCGGCGTGTGGCCGCAGAATCTGTGGGCCGCGGCGCGGCGTGGGCGCCTCGGGGCGGTCGAACTGGTGTCGGACTGGGAGACGGTGCGCAAGGTCTTGACCTTCTGCGGCAACAGCGGGGGCCCAAGGGTGCCGAGCCGCCCGGCCATGGTCGCCAGCATTCGTTTTCGCCCCGGCGGCTTGCCCGGGAGCCCGTTGCCAAAAACCGGCGGGCACTTGGTGGCCGTGCGCGGCATTGAAGACGGCGCCGTGGTGGCCCACGATCCGGCCGCGCCAACGGCTGGCGTGTTGCGCCGCTACGACGCGCGCCGCTTCGCGTCCGCCTGGATGCGCCACCGCGGCGCGGCCTACGTCTTCGCGAGCGCGCCGGCGGACGCCGCCCCAACGGCCCATGACTAGCCGCGGAACCGTTTTCGCGGCAATCGCCATGCGCCGCTCCCCCGGCAGAAGTTTGGTGATCCGCCACATCCTCTTGATGGCGTCCGTGGCATCCGTCGCCTACGGCTTGACCAGCTGGCACGCGCTGGCCTTCGACACCTCGAACGTGTGGCTCTACAACAACGATTGGCGGCCACATCCCGTGCATTTCATAGCCCTCGGTCTCGGTTTGATGGGGCCGTCGCTGTGGGGGATATTCGTGCTGGCGATGCTGTTGGGGCCGCGGCGAGCGCCCGGCGAGGCGTCGCCCGCGCAACCGGCGGCGAAGCGGGACAACGCGGAGGACCAGCCGGCGGCGGCGAGCGGTGACGAGCCGCCGGCGGCCGAGCCGTGCGCGGCGGAGGAACACGTTGACGCGCAAGCGGAATCGCCACCGGAAGTCCGGGCGCCGCGGACGTTCATTCGCCCGATCAAGGCCGCCGACAGGCGCGAGCTCCTCGCCCTCGCCCAAGACGGTCGGGACTTTCACATGCCGTGGATACGAGCGCCGCTCACCGCGCACACTTTCAAGATATATTTGCGGCGCACCGAGCGCGAAGACCACGAGGGCCACGCCATCTGCCGGCGCGACACCGGCGAGATCGTGGGCGTCGTCAACGTCAACAACATTCTGCGCGGTTCGATGTTGTCCGCTTCCGTCGCCTACTACGTGGCGCAAGGCCATGCCCGCAAAGGCTACATGCGCGAAGGCCTGCTGCAAGTGAAAGAGCATGCGTTCCGCCGGCTCGGGCTGCATCGGCTGGAGGCCAACATCCAGCCGGGGAACGCCGCGTCCATCGCCCTCGTGCGAAGTTGCGGGTTCGTTTGCGAGGGCGTCTCGGTGGGCTTCCTCTACATTGACGGCGCTTGGCGCGACCACGAGCGTTGGGTCGCGGTGGATGCGCGGCCGGGGCTCGAAACGTGACGCGCCGGGCTTACGGCACTTGGCCTTCGCCGGTGGACGCGGCGGTGGTGGCGGGCGCCTCGGTCCGCTACGGCAACCTGCGCGCCGACGGCGCGGCGTTGTTTTGGCTGGAGGGCCGGCCGCAAGAAGGCGGGCGCGCGACGCTGATTCGGTGCGCGCCGGGGCGCCTCGGCACCGCCGGCGGGCGCGAGGAACTGACGCCCCGGCCGTTCGACGTGCGCAGCCGCGTGTACGAATACGGAGGCGGCGCGTTCTGCGTTGGCGACCAGTTCGCCTACTTCGTGGACAACCGCGACCAGAACATCCACGCCGTGGCCTTGCGCGGCGCGCCCGAACCGAGGGCCGTCACGGACAGCCCCCCGCACGAGCGCTTCGGCGACCTGACTTGGGATGGCGAGGCGATCCTCGCCGTGCGCGAACGCGGCGCCTCGGCGGCGGGCGCCGAACCGGAGCACGACCTCGTGCGCGTGGACGCGGCGTCCGGGGAGGTGCGTGTGCTGCACCGCGGGCACGATTTCTACGCTGCCCCCAGGCCTTCCGCCGACGGGCGGTTGGCGTTCCTCGTTTGGGATCATCCGAACATGCCCTGGGACGGCACCCAGCTCGTCGTCGCCGACTATCGTGGCGGCGCGGTGGCGAACGCCACGGTGGTGGCCGGCGGCGTGGCGGAGTCCATCGTCGAGCCGCAGTGGTGCGGCGACAGGCTGCTGTTCGCCTCGGACATCGGCGGCTATTGGAATCTGCACGCGTACGACGCGTCCGGCGTGTACCGATTGCTCGACGACGACGCCGAGTATGGCGGCCCGGCGTGGGAACTCGGCGCGTCCCACTTCGCGCCCGTCTCGCCCGGCCACGCGGTGGCGCGACGAGTGGCCGATGGCGAGGAGTCGCTTGTGGTGGTGGATTTCGAGCGCGGCTTGGCCAGCCCGCTGCATGACGCATGCTCATCCTATGGGAGCATCGCGGTCATCGGCGGCGCCGTCGCCTTCGTTGCCGGCGCTGCGGATCGGCCGCCGCGGGTGGCGACGCTCGATTTGCGCACCCGGCAGCTCGAGGTGGTTGCCGAGTCACCCGCCCATTCGGTGCCCGCCAGCGCGATCAGCAAGCCCCGGGCCATCGTCTTCCCGTGTCCGAGCGGCCAAGCCCATGCGTTCTTCTACCCGCCGCGCAACGGCGCGTATCGCGGTTTGGCCAACGAAGCGCCGCCGCTTTTGGTGACCACCCACGGCGGCCCCACCAGTCGCGCCAGCGCGGATCTCTCTTGGCGCTTGCAGTTCTACACGTCCCGGGGCTGGGCGGTCGTCGATGTGAACTACGGCGGCAGCACGGGGTATGGACGCGCCTATCGGCAGCGGCTGACCGGCGCCTGGGGAGTGGTGGATGTGGCGGACTGCGCCGCCTGCGTGCGGCATCTGGTGGCGGAAGGCCTGGTGGACGCGACCCGCGTGGCCATTCGCGGCGGCAGCGCCGGCGGCTACACCACGCTTGCCGCGCTGACGTTCGCTTCCGTGTTCAAGGCCGGTGCCAGCCACTACGGCATCGGCGATTTGGCCGCGCTCGACCGCGACACCCACAAGTTCGAATCGCGCTACGTCGGCACGCTGACCGGCGGCGGCGACGCGGTGCGCGAGCGTTCGCCGATCCATCATGTCGAACGGCTGAACTGCCCGGTCATTTTTCTGCAGGGGGCGGACGACAAGATCGTGCCGCCGAACCAGGCCGAGGCCATGCGGGACGCCTTGAAGGCCAAGGGCATCGACACCGAATACCTGCTGTTCGAGGGCGAAGGCCACGGCTTCCGGCGCGCCGAGAACATCCGTCGCGCCATCTTGGCGGAACACGCGTTCTTCCAGAGGGCGTTTGGCCTCGCGCCACCCGAACCGTCGGCGGAAACGGGCGCGTGAGAGTCGCCGTTTTGGCCGGCGGCGCCTCGGTGGAGGCGACGGTGTCTCGTTCTTCCGCCGCCGGCGTCGCCGCGGCGTTGACGGAGAACGGGCACACGGTGACGACGTTGGAAGCGGACGTCTCGCTGGTGGAGACGCTGCCGGCGTTCCAGCCGGACGTGGTGTTTCCCATCCTGCACGGGCCGCCGGGCGAGGACGGCACCGTGCAAGGCCTGCTCGCCATGCTGGGGCTGCCTTTCGTCGGCAGCGGCGTGCAAGGCTGCGCGGTGTCCATGGACAAGCACGTGGCCAAGGCCTTGTTCCGCGCCGCCGGCCTGCCCGTGGCCGAGGATGTGCTCGTGGCGCCGGGGGCGGGCGCGCCGGCCGCGGCCCGGGAAGTGGCCGCGAAACTGGGCGAGCGCGTGGTGATCAAGCCGTTGCGGCAGGGCTCCGCGCTCGGTCTGACGCCGCTGCCGGACGGTGGCGACTTGGTGGCCGCGCTGGGCGAGGCGCTGGCCTACGGCGACGGCGCGCTGGTGGAGCGGTTCGTGCGCGGGCGCGAGATCACCGTGGGCGTGCTGGACGAGCACGACGCCGAGGCCGTGGCCCTGCCGGTGATCGAGATCACCGTGGCGCAAGGGGAGTGGTACGACTACCGCAACCGCTACACGCCGGGCCGAAGTCGCCACACCGCGCCGGACTTTCCCGCCGATCGTTTGCGCGCGTTGCAGCAGATCGCGCTGCGCGCCCACCGCTGCCTGGGACTCGCCGACCTCTCCCGAGCCGACTTCGTGGTCGGCGACGACACCGTCTTGCTCGAAGTGAACGCCCTGCCCGGCATGACGCCCACCAGCCTCTACCCGGACGCCTGCCGGATGATGGGCATGGATTTTCCAGAACTGGCGGATCGGCTTGTTCGCAGCGCGTTGGCGCGAGGGGCGGCGCTGCCGAGCCGAAGCTAGCCCGTCGCGGTGAGCCGCACGCCAGATTGCGACCGCGACCACTTCATACGGTTTGCAAGGCGACGCGAACCGCGGCCGCTATCCCGGCGTTGGCGACACCGGGTGGCGCGCTGGCTCCTCCACTGCTTGAACCCGGGTGGTCAAGGCCGCGGTGGCCACCCGGGTGGCCGCCACGTCTATCTCCACGGTGCGCAGGCGGTCGTCGAGTTTCGCAACGTCGTTCCCGAGTTCGTCGCGGACGTTGCCGATGTCGGTCTGCAGCTCGTCGCGCACGCTGCCCATGTCCGTTTTGAGTTCGTCGCGCAGGTTCGCCATGTCGGTCTTGAGTTCGTGGCGCAAGTTCGCCATGTCCCCCCTTGAGCTCGTCGCGCAGGTTCTGGATGTCGGAACCGACATCGCGCCCAAGCTGATCGATTTCGCTAGCCAGCCGCGAGTGCGCCGTCCGCATCATCGTGCCCAAGGTTGGTGTGGCGGTTACGATGGTGGTTGGCAGCGCGATGGTCCTGCCGTCCAACCAGGCCGGCAGAGCCGGCCGCATACGCTTGGGCGTTTCGCGCCTCGAGTTTGGCTCCGGCGTGTTCATGTTGTACCAACCGTGCCTCATTGCTTCCGAGGCCACGACCAAGCCGATGTCCAGGCGGCGCGTATGTAAGACATTGACACTTCGTCTTGTGGGAAATGCCACCGATTGCCGTCAGGCGATCGCCAGCGGCGGTTCGTCCAGCGCCGCGAGCTGCTCTTTCAACGCCAGCACATGCTCGCTCCAATAGCGGGTGTCGGCGAACGCGGGAAACGCCGCCGGAAACGCGGGGTCGTTCCAGCGTTGGGCGATCCACGCCGCGTAACGCATTATGCGCAGCGTTCGCAGCGGTTCCACGAGGCGGATCTGCGCGCTGTCGAAGTGGTGGAAGACGCGATAGGCGTCCACCAGTGTCGAGAGCTGTCGCGCTTGCTCCTCGCGGTCGCCGGCCAGCAGCATCCACAAGTCCTGCATCGGCGGCCCGGTGATCGCGTCGTCGAAATCCAAGAGGTTTGGCGCGTCGTAGCGCCACAGCAGGTTGCCGAGGTGGCAGTCGCCGTGCAAGCGGATGGCGGCGGCTTGGCCGGCGAGGCTCTCGAGCACCGGCTCGATGCGGCCGAGCAGTTGCTCCGAAATGGCGGCGTAGGCGTCGCGCAGTTCGTGCGGGATGAACTCGCTCGCCAGCAGGAAGTTCCTCGATTCGTGGCCGAAGGCTGTCGCCGTCAACCGCTGCCGGTGGGCGAACGGTTGGGACGCGCCCACCGCGTGCAGCCGTCCGATCGTGCGCCCCAGCACGCCGAGCACGGTTTCGTCTTCCACGTTCGGCGCCCGGCCGGCCTCGCGCGGGAACACCGCGTAGCGGAAACCGGCGTGGGTGAAGAGCGTCTCGCCGTCGCGTTCGATGGGCGCCACGCAAGGCACCTCCGCCGCCCCTAGTTCGCGCACGAAAGCGTGCTCCTCCAGGATCGCGGCGTTCGTCCAGCGCGCGGGACGGTAGAACTTGGCGATCACCGGCGGCGCGTCTTCAACCGAGAACTGGTAGACGCGGTTCTCATAGCTGTTCAGCGGCGCGAAAGCGCCGTCCGTGCGGAATCCGGCCGCGTCCAACGCATCGAGCATCACCTCGGGCGTGAGCGAGGCGTAGGGTGTTTCAGACATCGGCGGCTCGCACGGCAACGGATTTGATGAGGGCCTGCACTTGGGTGCCGACCCGCAGACCGAGCTGGTCCACGGAGCGATGGGTCACCCGGGCAAGCAGCTTCTGCTCGCCGCAACGCACCCGCGCCAGCACGGAATCACCTTGTTCGCGCAACGCCTCTATCTCGCCGGCGACTTGGTTGAGGATGCTCACGTGGCGCACCGGCGCGGTGGCGAGGCTCACGTCCCGGGCCGGAATGTGCAGCCGAACCACTGGCTCGGCGTCGCCAAGGTCGCCCGGCACGAACAGCGTGGCCGCGCCGAACGCCAACTCGGAGAGGTGGTAGCGCGAATCGTAGTTGCGAAAGCGGCACGCCACCACCGCGCCGGCTTCTTCGCCGAGCAGGGGATTGGTGAAGGATGTGGAGAAATCCGCGATCGACGGCACCTCGGCCACATGCCCGTCCGCCGCCACCAGCACTTGGTCGGCGATGGAAAGCACCTCTGGCAGCGAGTGCGAGACGTAGACGATCGGCACCGCGTGGCGGCGGCAGAGGCGATGGAGATAGGGCGCTATTTCCTGCCGCGACTTGGCGTCCAACGCCGAGAGGGGCTCGTCGAAAAGCCAGAGCTTGGCGGGCGTGAGCAAAGCCCGCCCAAGCGCGACCCGCTGCCGCTGGCCGCCGGAGAGTTGGTGCGGGCGCAGCGCCAAGAGCGGCGCGAGGTCCAAAAAGCGCACCACTTCCTCAAGGGTCAGCCGCGCGCCTTGGCGCTTTCTTCCGGCGCGCGCCGCGAAGCGCAGATTGCCGCGCGCGTCCAGATGCGGAAACAAGCGCGGTTCCTGGAAGACCATGCCGACGGCCCGGGCGTGGGCCGGCAGCGTGGCCTTTGCCGACGTCGCGCCCTGCCATTGCTCGCCCGCCACTTCCACGTCGGCCGCCGCCCGGGGCTCGAATCCGCCGATCAAGCGCAGAAAGGTGGATTTTCCGGCCCCGGACGCGCCCACCAGCGCCGTCACGCCGCGCAGTCGCACGTCCACCTGGGCGGCGAGCGTGAAGGTGCCGTGCGTCACCTCGCCGCGCACCCGCAGCCTCATCGCGGTCGCAGCCAGCGGTACGTGAAGGTCAGCACGGCCAAAGCGAACACGACCAACCCGGCGGCGATGACGTGGGCGCCGGCGTAGTCCAGCATCTCCACGCGGTCGAACAGCGCGATGGACAGCACGCGCGTCTCGCCGGGGATGTTGCCGCCGATCATGAGCACGATGCCGAACTCGCCGACAGTGTGCGCGAAGCCAAGCACCGCGGCGGCCAAGAGCGCTTTGCCGTGCATGGGCAACACCAGGCGCAGAAACCGCGCGCCCGGCGCGATGCCAAGGCTCGCCGCGGCTTCCAGCAAACCCGTGTCCGCGGTGCGAAACGCCGACGCCAGCGGCCCGACGACGAACGGCAGCGAGTAGACCACCGAGCCGATCACCAGCCCGCCGAAGGTGAACGCCAAAGGGATGCCCAGAACCGGGCCGGCCGGGGCCAGCGCCAGCAGCAGATAGAAACCCAGCACGGTCGGCGGCAGCACCAGCGGCAGCGCCGTGACGGCTTCCACCCAAGCGCGCCATGCGGATCGCGTGCGGGCGATCCACCAGGCCAGCGGCGGCGACAAGATCATCAGCAGCGCGGTGGTGGCGAGGGCGAGCAGGCCGGTCACCCATGCCGCTTGCGCGATGTCCGCGTCCAAGTTCACGGCCCGGTGTTCGCCAAGTAGCCGGCGGCGTGAATGCGGGTTTGCGCGGGCGGTGCGCCAAGGAACGCGAGGAACGCCTTGGCGCCGGCCTCGTCACCGCCACGTATCGCCACCGCGACCTGTTCGATGGGTCGATGCAGGCTGGCCGGCACCAGCCAGTAGCGCTCCGCCGGGACGTCTTCGGCGCGCACCTGGGCGTAGGCGACAAACGCGCCATCCACCGCGCCGCTGCGGGCGAAGTGAAAAGCCTGCGCCACGTTCATGGCCGTCACGCGGCGCGCCGGCGCCGGCTGGGCGGCCAGCACTTCGGCCGCGGCGCGGCCATACGGGGCGGCGTCCGGGTTGGCGATCGCGACCCGCCGCTTGGCGGCGAGCCAGTCCGGGCCGGGCTGGCCGGTGTTCACGAGCAAGACAAGGCGGCCCACTGCGTAGGTGACCGGCGCGAAAGCCAAACCCGCGTCCAGCAACGCTTGCGGGCGCGCGCTGTCGGCGGAGAGGAAGAGGTCGAACGGACGTCCCTGCACGATCTGGGCGTGCAGCAAGCCGGACGAGCCGAACGCCGCGGCCAGCTTCTGCGGATACGCTTGGGAGACGCTGTCGAACGCGGCGCGGAAGTTCGCCGCCACGGCGACGCGAAGCGGATCGTTTTCGCGCGCCCGCGGCCGCTCTTGGTTGACGCCGTCGGCGAGTGCGGACAGGCCGGCCGCTGGCGCGGCGTCCTCCCTGCAAACGGCGCCCCTCCCGTGCGCCTGCTCTTGCGGCAGCGCAGCGCACGCCAAGGCGGTGGCAGCGACCAAACCGGCGGCGAGACGCCCCGAGCGTGCGAGCTTGGGCCTGCCGGCCGTGGCAGGCGGCGATGCGAACAGTCGTGGCGGCGCGCGGCGCGTTGCCATTGCGGTGTCTGCCTTTCATTTGGCGAGCGGGCGGATCGTACCTTGCCGTGGGCCGTCGTCGTGGCCGCGTTCTGCGGGCCGCGGCGGAATGCCGGCGGTCGTGGCGGCGCGCCGGGGATGTGCCACCGGCGAACCGTTGGCGGTATTCTGTCCGCCAGGCAAGGCATGGCGAAGACATGGAGACAGGTGAAGCATTGACGGCGGCGCGACCTATTGAAGAGCAGGGCGGGTGGGAGCAGGAGCAGCGCGAGTGGATCGAGGCGCTCGGCGGCGTCCTTGACGAGCGGGGTGGCGATCGCGCCAAGGCGTTGATCTCGCGGTTGCAACGCGAGCTTTCGCACAAGGGCCTGGTGCTGACGGACGCGGCGCTCAACACGCCCTACAAGAACACCATTTCGCTGGCCGAGCAGCCGGCGTATCCCGGCGACATCGCGTTGGAATCCCGTATCGAGGACATTCTGCGCTGGAACGCCGCGGCGATGGTGCTGCAAGCCTACGACAGCGGTTCCGGCGTCGGCGGCCATATCGCAACCTACCTTTCAGCGTCCACGATGATGGAAGTCGGCCTGAACCACGTCTTCCGCACGCCGAGCGAAACCTACGGCGGCGACCAAGTGCATTTTCAAGCGCACGCTTCGCCGGGCGTGTACGCCAGGGCGTTCCTCGAAGGGCGCCTTGCCGAAGCGCAGCTGGCCAACTTTCGCCGCGAGCTCGGCGAAGGCGGCGGGCTGCCGTCGTACCCGCATCCGCGCCGGCTGCCGTGGTTTTGGCAGATGCCCTGCGCCAGCATGGGTCTTTCCACGCCAAGCGCCATCTACCAGGCGCGCTTCGCCAAATATCTGGAACACCGGGGCCTCAAGCCGAAAAACGGCGGCAAGATATGGGCCTTCGTAGGCGATGGCGAATCCGACGAGCCGGAGGTGCTGGGCACCATCAACATCGCGGCACGCGAACAGTTGGACAACGTGGTGTTGGTGATCAATTGCAATCTGCAAAGACTGGACGGGCCGGTGCGCGGCAACGGCAAGATCATCCAAGAGCTCGAACGCGCGTTCCGCGGCGCCGATTGGCACGTGATCAAAGTGATCTGGGGCAGCGGCTGGGACATCCTCTTGGAACGCGATGTGGACGGCATTTTGCAGGCGCGGATGGAACAGGCCGTGGACGGCGACTACCAGATGTACACCGTCTCGCCGGGCGATGTCGTGCGCGAACATTGGGTGGAAGACAATCCCGCTTTGCAATCCTTGATGAGCGCGCTCACCGACGAGGAGATCCGCTCCATCAAGCGCGGCGGACACGATCACAAGAAAATCTACGCGGCGTTCAAAGAAGCGCGGGAGGTTGCTGGAAAGCCGTGCGTTTTGTTGCTGAAGACCGTGAAGGGCTACGGTTTGGGGCCATCGGTGGAAGGCCGCAACACCGTGCACCAGAAAAAGTACCTGCGTCCGGATGAGCGTTTGGAGCTTGCCAACCGGCTGCGAATTCCACTTTCGCAAGAGGAAATCGAACGCGCCGCCTTCTTCAAGCCGCCGGAAGAGAGCGAGGAGGTGCGCTACCTTAAAGCGCGCCGCGAAGCGCTCGGCGGGCCGATTCCGTTTCGCAAAGTGCGCTGCCCGAAGTTGGCGCCGCCGCCGCTGGAGTTTTTTCGCGACATGCTCGAAGGTTCCGGCGAACGTGCCGTCTCCACCACGATGGCGATGGTGAGAATGCTCCAGAAACTGCTGCGGGACAAACACATTGGCCGCTACATCGTGCCCATCGTGCCGGACGAGGCGCGCACTTTCGGCATGGACGGTTTGTTTCCCCAGGCCGGCATCTACTCGCCCGCCGGCCAGCATTACAAACCCGTGGACGCCGGCACGATCGCCCCCTATCGGGAGGCGGAGGACGGCCAGATACTGCAAGAGGGCATTTGCGAGACCGGCGCGATGGCTTCTTTTCTGGCGGCCGGCACCGCCTACGCCAACTACGGGCTGCCGATGGTGCCGTTTTACATCTTCTATTCGATTTTCGGGTTCCAACGCGTCGGCGACATGATCTGGGCGTGCGGCGACATGCTGTGCAAGGGCTTCCTGCTTGGCGGCACTTCCGGGCGCACGACGCTGAACGGCGAAGGCGTGCAGCATCAGGACGGCCATTCGCACATCGTCGCCGCCACGGTGCCCAACCTCGTCAGCTACGACCCGGCGTTCGCGTTCGAGTTGGCGGTGATCGTCCGGGACGGCATCCGCCGCATGTATTCGGAGCGCGAGGACGTCTTCTACTACCTCACGCTCACCAATCAGAACCAGCCGATGCCGCCGATGCCGGAAGGCGCCGCCGAAGGCGTCGTGCGCGGCATGTACGCGCTAAGCCGCGAGGCCGATGCCGACGTCAACCTGCTCGGCAGCGGCGCCATCATGGCGGAGGTGCTGGCCGCCGCCGACGCCTTGCGGGCTTCCGGCAAGCGGGTGAACGTCTGGAGCGTCACCAGCTACACCGAACTCGCCCGCCAAGGGGCCGCCGCCGAGCGCGCGCGAACGCTCAGCGTCGGCGCCACGGAAGAGCGGCCCTATGTGGAGGCGCTGCTCGCCGGCGAAGAAGGCGTGTTCGTGGCCGCCTCGGACTACATGAAGGCGCTGCCGCTGTCCATCGCCCGTTGGCTGCCCGGCCCCTACGCCGCGCTCGGAACGGACGGCTACGGCCTTTCGGAATCGCGCGCGGCGCTGCGCCGCCACTTCGAGGTGTCCAGGGACTGGATCGTCTTCGCCGCGCTGTCCACCTTGGCGCAGGCGAACAGGGGGCCGGTCGAGGAGGCAATGCACTACGCGGCGGAGAAAGGGCTGGACCCGGCCAAAGCTCCAGCGAACTAGAGGCGGTCCCGCGCCGCGGGCCGTACACGCCGGCGAGCGGCACTGCGCGGCATCAGGCGGTTTGCAACGCCACGAACTCGCGGTATGCGCCGCTCGGCTTGGCCATCAGCTCGTCGTGGCTGCCGAACTCGCGCACTACGCCATCCTCCAGAAACACGATCGCGTCGGCGTTCTTGATCGTCGACAGCCGGTGCGCGATCACGATCACCAGGCGTTTTTCCGCGACGGCTTTCAGCGCCGCGACCAGGGCGTTTTCCGTTTGCGGGTCCAAGGCCGCGGTGGGCTCGTCCAAGATCAGCACCGATGAATCGCGCACGAGGCCGCGGGCGATGGAGAGGCGTTGCTGCTGGCCTACCGAGAGGGTGTCGCCGGAACGGCCGAGTTCGGTGTCCAAACCGTGCGGCAGCGCTTCCACGAAATCGTCGCAACCGGCGGTGGCGAGTGCCGCGGCCAGTTGTTCTTGGGTGGCTTCGGGATTGGCCAGCAGCAGGTTTTCGCGGATGGATTCCGAAAGCAGCAAGTGTTCTTGAAAAACGTAGGTGACGTGCCGGCGCAGGCTGCCGATTTCGAGTTCCCGCGCATCGCGGCCGTCGATCAGCACGCGCCCGGAAGTCGGCGTCAGCAAGTTGGGAATGAGGTAGGCCAGTGTCGTCTTTCCAGAGCCCGTGGGGCCGACGATGGCGATCAGCTCGCCCATGCCGAAATGCACGTTCACGTCGCGCAGCGCCTTTTTGCCGAGGGAGTCCGAGCCGCGCGGATCGCTGGGGTAGGCGAAATGGACATGCTCAAGCGTGACGCCTTGGCGGATGGTGGCCACACGCGTGCCGCCCACGCGGTCTTCCTCGGAGGGAAAGTCCAAGAAAAAGAAAACCCGGCGCACCGCGGCGATGACGTCCTGCAGTTTGATCCAGAAGGCGCCGAAGTAGCCCGCCGGCGTGGCGATCTGGGCGAAAATGCCGAGAAGCGTGGCGAAGTCTCCGACCGACATGCTGCCGTCGATGATGCGATTCGTCACCAGCACGGTGACGTAGATGCCGGCGCCGCCAAGGGCGCCGAAGGCGACCGCGGCGGATATGAGCACCACCGCCAAGCTGTAGCGTTCGCGTTGGAACGCTTGGCTGCTGCGCGCGGCGAAACGATCGCGTTCCCGCTCGCCGGCGCCGAGGCTTTGCACCGCGGCGATCTGGCTCATGGATTCCTCCATGGTGTTCGTCGTGGCCGCGCCGGCGGCGCGCTTGTTCTGACTGGTGCGGCGCAGCGGGCCGGAAAACGGAAACGTGCATGCGAAGGCCACGGGCACGGACAGCCACGCCATCAACACCAGCTCGGGCGCGACCTGACCGTAGGAATACTGCAAGACATAGAGGTTGGCAACGGCGCTAACCAGCATGAAAAAGGACGTGAACGTGAGATCGTAAACGAGGTTTGGCATCATCGGCGCGTCGTAGAGCACGCGATAGACGCTGTCGCCGATGCGCTGGTCGTCAAGCGCGGTCATCGGCATTCGGCTCAGGCGCCGAAAGAGGCGTGTGCGCAGCCGATTGGCCAACGTTTGGGTGAGCCGCACGTTGACCATCAACTCCGTCAAACCCCAGATTCCGCCACCTGCGCTGCCGCCGGCGCTAAGTTGGTTTTCGGCTTGCGTTGCGGCGTCCTGGCCTTGCAGCAGGTCCATTCGCAGACCGCCCATGCGGCTGCCGAACAACAACAGCATGACGACGAACATCACCGTTATCGTGAGCATGATCCCCATGGGAGTTTGGCCTTCCGCGAGAAACTGCACGGGTTCCATGAAGGGCGGAAGGCGCACTTCCGTGGTGTCGAACGGTTCTTGTCGAATCGCGTTGTCGACGACGATGCGCAACATCCACGGCAGATAAAGCCCCGGTACGACCATGCCGAGCTGCAACAGGAACTTGCACAGAAAAAGCCCCTTGGCCTCCGTGATCAACTTCAAGGAGCGGCCCAAGAGAGTGACCGCCTCGCGGGTTGTGATGTCTGGCCGGACGTCGACGCGGTCGTCGAAAGTGCCCTTGCCGAGCAGGCCCTGCCACCACGAGGACTTCGCGAAGGATCGCCGGCGTCGGGCCCCGCTCCGGCCAGGAACGTCTTCTTTGGCTGGGCCGTTTGCGGTCATTGGCGCGGTTGGCCAGTGGCCGTTCTTGCCGAGGGCTGCTCCGCGGCTACCGCCTCCGCTTCCACGAAGGCGCGATAGCGACCGTCTGGCAGGGCCATGAGGTCCCCGTGGGTGCCGTGTTCTTGGATGCGGCCATCCTCGATGAACGCGATCCTGTCGGCGTTCTTGATCGTCGAGAGCCGGTGCGTGATGAGGAAAATCACCCGGCCAGCCGGCCGCTCACCGCTTGCGGCCTTGGCCGCCTTGCCGCTCGCCTCGCCGCTCCTTTGGGCCGGCGGCGCGGCGCGGCCCCACTCCGCCAGGTTCAGCAGCACGCGACGTTCCGTTCGCGCGTCCAGGGCGGCGGTCGGCTCGTCCAAGACGAGAATAGGGGAGTTGCGCACCACGGCCCGGGCGATGGAAAGCCGTTGCCGTTGGCCGGAGGAGAGCTTGGCGCCGCGCTCGCCGAGTTCGGTGTCGTAGCCTTTCGGCATCTCGCGAATGAACTCGTCGGCGTCGGCTATCTTGGCCGCGGCTTCTATCTCGGCCCGACTTGCGCGCGCCGCGCCGAAGGCGATGTTGGCGGCCACGGAATCGGCGAACAAGACGTTTTTCTGCAACGCGATGGCCACATTCGAGCGGATGTCGTCCAGCGCGAAAGCGCGCAAGTCCTCACCGTTGATCATCACTTTTCCGGAGTCCGGATCGAACAGCCGCAGAAGCAGCGCCATCAACGTGGATTTGCCGGCGCCAGTGGCGCCGACGATCGCCGTTACCGCGCCGGCCTCGGCCTCGAGATCCACGCCCTTGAGCACGTCGCCCTGGCCCTCGCCGGCGGTTTCGCTGCCGTACGCGAATCGAACCCCGCGCCAAGCAACCGAGGCGATGGGCGTGGGCACCGGAGTTGGATCCGCCGGATCCACGACTTCCGGCGCCAGGTCCAAAAGGTGGAAGGCGCGGCGCAGGGCGATGAACAGATCCTGCATCCGCATCCATGTGCCTATCAACGAGCGCGCGCCTTCCGCAAGGCCCGACACGCGATTTCTAGCGACCTCGAACGCACCGTAGTTCCAAATCACGAAACCGATGAACGCGGCCACCGCCGCGCCGAGGAACGTTTCGCGCTCCTCAATGATCCACGCCACCATCAGATATTCGCCGCCTATCAGCAACAGACCGCCAAGAGTCCCTACGGCAAGCGTCACCAGCGCCATGTCCAAACGCAGGAAATACGCGGCGTGGAGCGCCGCATGCGAATCTTCGTCGAATCGTCGAAAGACCCGCGTCTCCGCACGGTTCGCCTTGATCACCTTCAGCGCCGTGAAGACTTCCTGAGTGCGCGAGGTGAGACTGCTGCCCGCTTGCCGGTTGTCGCGCGCCCGCAGCCGGATGCGCCGCGTCGAGACGACGGCCAGGCTCGCGATGGGGACCATCACAGCCAGCACGAATACCGCGAACCACGGATCGAAAGCCGCCACCAACGCCAGCGCGATCAAGAGTCCGTAGGCCGCGACCAAAGGCGCGACGATACCCTCTTGGATGAGATTGACGATCATCGCGCTGTCTTGATAGACGCGGAAAATCGCGTCGCCCACGCGCGCTTCGTCGTGATGCTTGAGCGAAAGGGATTCGGCGCGTTCCACCATCGCCACACGCAGATTCTGGTTCACGCATTGCCAAATCCACACGGAATAGTAGTAGATGGAAAAACCCGCCAGCGTGGCGAGCACACTGCCGATAACCGTCCAAACCAACAGCCGGTTGCGCACCGTGCGGCGTTGCTGGGGAGTGAGTTCGGGTGCGGAGCTTGCGGATCCCCCGGCGTCCACCGAGGCGTCGGCTTCTTCGCCCGCATTCGCGTCTTTGCCGGCGTCCCCCGCGCCGAGACGCTGCGGGTCCGTCGTCACGTACTCGCTGCCAAGAAACAAAACCGAGGCTTGGAGGGGTTGCAGCTTTTCGCCGACCAGCACCTTGTTGGTGATGAGATCCATGCCCCACAAGCCGGTTATCCACCCGGCGAGAACCCCCCAAAAACCCAGCACCAGAAGCGTGATGAGGTGACGCAGCATCGGCCGCATGAATGGCCAAGTGCGCAGCGCCAAGCGCAGCATTTCGCGCCAGCCGATGCGCGGCGGCGCTGCGGCCGCATCGAGCCGGTAGCCGGCCAAAAGCGGCAGCTTGCTCCGTTCGGTTTTCGTGCTGTCGCCGTTGTCGTTGAGAGAACGACGAGCGGTGGTTTCGCCAGCGGGTGCTTCCGTCACGGCGAGACCCGCCCGCCGGCGCGTGCGCGAACCGCATCGCGCATGCGCCCGTCGCGGTCGGTCACCAGCACTTGCCCCATCGCGCCAGTGTACCGGAGACGGTTGGCCCGGTTGGAGCTATTTTGGGCCTGCTCTGGCGCGGTGAGGCGACAGCAGGCTGGAGCGGCCCTTACGCCGCGTCTTCCTCTTCTTCGTGCAGCAAAACCGTGCCGGCGTCGCCGTCGATGGTGAGCGTTTGGCCCTGTTTGATGCGCACGGTGCCGTTGCCGATGCCCAAGACGGCCGGAATGCCGTATTCGCGCGCCACTATGGAACCGTGCGCGAGGATGCTGCCCATGTCCGTGACCAGCCCCACGGCGTGCGCGAACAGCTGCGTCCAAGCCGGGGTGGTAAGCGGGCTCACGAGGATCGAACCGGGTTTCATGTTGTCGAATTCGGTCGGGCCGAGGACTACGCTGGCGGGTGCGGTGACGCGGCCGGAGCTCACCGGAAAGCCGCGCATGGTGGCGCTTGCGTCGTCGTTCTTGATCTGTGTTTCCTTGAAAGCGATGCCTTTGATTTGGCTGGCTTCCTCTGGGACGGTGCCGGGTGGATGGTGGCGTTTGCGGGCTTCCCGGAGTTCCCTGCGCTCGGCGGCGAGACGGCCGAGTTCGGCGAGGCCCTCGCCGCGTTTGCGGGCCTCGATGGCGCGCCGCAGCTCGTCGGCGAGCAGGAAGTAGGTGTCTTCGGGCCGCTGGAAAGTGCCGGCCGCCACCATGCGCCGACCGAGCTCGTGCGCCATGGGCCGCAACACGCCCCAGGTGTAGCCGAAGTGGAAAGCCACCTCCTCGCGGATGTAGTTGTAGCGGCGCGCCAGCCACATGCGGAAGCGGAATTGCCAATACGGCAGGCCGTCGAGCAGTTTCGAGATTTCGGCGAATTTCTTTTCGCGTACCGAGGTGGCGCGTTTTTCCTGATCCTTCGGGTCGTAGTCGACGTCCCGCACCATGACCTTCAAGGTGGCGAACAGGCCCGACGGATCCTCCGCCTGCGTGGGCTCCAGGAAGTCCATGCTGTAGCCTTGGTGCCCGTAGGTGGCCAAGAACTCGTCCAGCGCTTCGCAAACGGGCGCGCAGTTCTCGTGCGCCCGGAGCGTGTCCATCAGGAACTTCGTCGGCGTGACGAGCACGAGGAACGCGACATCCTTGTTGGCGCGCACCTGTTTGGCGATGGTGAAGAGGTCCGCGTTGGCCTGCATCGTCTTGGATTCGATGCCGGAGAGAAACTGGCCGCTGATGAAGTGGTGATCCGGCAGCGTTTCGCGCAGAAAACACTGGAACTGATCATCCGTGGACTTGGCGACGCCGAACGTGTGGCCGGAGTTGCTCGACCAGTAATAGCCTTCCTCCCGGGCCATCTCGCGGATGCCTTCCAGAAGCTCGTCGTCCGTCGCTGTCGCCGGGTTCACCTTGGCCCACTTGTGGCGCACGCCGACAAGGCGCGGCCGAGTCACTTCGTGCCACTCCTTGAGCTGGCCGTCGTTCCAGGCGGTGTTGTTGAATGCGGTGTATGTGGGGTTTTCGCTCTTCGGCATGGTAATGGCCCGGGCGATGGTTTCCCCGTCCTGCTCCTTCAGCCATGCGGCGAAAGCCGCTCTGTCCTCGGGCTCCAGCGACTCGGCGAAGAATTCGACGTCCGCAGCCGCCTGCCGGCGTTGGGTTTCTTGGCGTTGCCTTGCGGCCTCTTCGTGTTCCCTCGCGGCTTCTTGGCGTTGCCGCTGCTCGGCTTTCGTCGCTTCGTACTCGGCTTGGTCGAGTTCCGCCTCGCCAACCACCTTCGGTTTCTCGGGTTCCCCCTTCTTCTCTCCCCATTTGGTGGCGAACAACGCCGGCCAATCGAAGCGTTGGTACGCGTAGCCGTTCAACGTGAAGAACACGGGCCCGCCGCCGATCATTATGCTGCGCCCGTTGCGTGGCGATTCCAAGCCTTCGGTGAGGTAGAGCTCCTCGAACAGCGGGCAAATCGGATCCGGCATGTTCTCGACGATCTGCCGCCGCGACAGGTACCTTGCCGGCGGCCTCGGCACCCATTCCACTTCAATGGGCTGCACCGGCAAGTTGGTTATGGGGCGGGATTGCAGCAGGTGAAGTTTGCCGTCGGAAAACGCCCACTCGATGTCTTGCGGCGCGCCTTGAAGTTCCTCGATCCGTGCCGCGGTGGTGGCGAGCTCGCGCAGCATCGGAGCGCTTAGGGAGGCTTGTTCCCGCAAATCCGCCGCCACGTCGGTGAAGTGCGTCCCCTGCGAGCCGGCGGCCACGATCTGGCGCGACTTTTCGCCGATAACGGTGTCCTTCGCCGTTAGCGTCTGCCGGTCCACAACGTAGGTGTCCGGCGTTACTTGACCGCTCACCACGGCTTCGCCCAAGCCGAAACTGGCGTTGACCACCATCTCGCCGCGTTCGCCGGTTGCCGGGTTCGCTGTGAACAAAATGCCGGACACTTCGGAAGGCACCATGATCTGCACCACCACGGCCATGGCGAGCGCGCTTTGCTCGATGCCATTCTGGTGCCGATAGCTGATGGCTTGGGCTGTCCACAAGGACGCCCAGCAGTTCCTCACGGCCGCCGCCACGGCGTCCGCGCCGGTGACGTTCAGAAACGTCTCCTGTTGCCCGGCGAAGGACAGATCCGGCAGGTCTTCGGCGGTGGCGGAGGAACGCACGGCCACGGCCGGCGTGTCCGGCAGGGCGTTGTACGCGGTGCCCACGGCCTCGGCGATGTCTTCCGGCACGGGATGCGCGTCGAACAGCGCCCGAATGTCCGCGGACGCCTTCTCGAAGGACACGACGCCGGACTTCAGCTCGGGCCGCGCCAAAGCGATGATGCGCTCCGCCAGCCCGTGTTCTTGCACGAAACGCCGATAGGCGTTGGTGGTTATCTGAAATCCGCCCGGAACGTGGAATCCGGCGCGGGCCAAGCGGGCGAGCGAGCGACCCTTGCCGCCAACGACCGTCAACGCGTCGTCGGCGGTGTCCAAGGGAGCGATGATTGCGGGTTCAGGCATGGTAATCGTGTTTCTCCTTGGGGAGAATGAAGCGGGTTAGAACGGCGTCGGACACAGGCGAGAATCAACTCGCCGCACCCACCGCGCGATTCATCGCGCTACAAGGCCGTTCGGCCAATGACGTGCCCTATGCGGCAACTCCGCACAGCGCGAGAAAAGACTTCTTTTGCTCCTCGGTCATCGCCGTGAACACCGGGACGCCCAACTCGGTGGTGGGCAAGTCCGCGAATTCCGGCGAGGGCGATTGCAGGCTGGCGGCGATGTTGTGCAAGCCGCCGCCTTCCTCCGCGCCTTTGCCGAGCGCGGCGCCTATCTCTGGCGGCCACACGGCCTTCGGGCCGCCGCCGAGGCCGAGCGGGTTGGGACGGCCGACATACTCTTCGATGGCGGCGTAAAGCACCTTCTCTTCCGCAGAGCGTTGGCGCTGCCCGGCGCGCCCGTACTTGGCGCGGGATTGGTTGCAGATGGCCGCCCACTGCAATCGCACATGGAACCCGGGCAGGGCGCGGCATTCCTCCGGGGCGCCGTCGCCGGCGGTCACCTCGCCATCTTTCACCATGATGAAATAGGCTGCGAGTTCACGCCCGCCAGTGAGCAGCCGCGCCGGCGGATGCGTGTAGGTTTCGCTGAATCCCCACTGGAGGTCGGCCGGCAAATCGGCCTCTTGGAGCAATTGCACACCGTACTTCCCGCACGCCTCGCACCACGCTTTGGAGCCGAACTCGCCGACCGGCTTGAGTTCGGCCATGTTTATTCCTGACACAACGCGCTGCGCCTCCACCCCTTAAGAACGTGTGCCAAGCGTAGGCGGCGTGCCGGCGCTCGTCAACGGTTCACCGCGAGTGTTCCCCCATTTGCCACCGCGTGTTTGTCCCGAATTGGGGGATGTTCGACGTGCCCGCGCAGCGCGCCCGTAGCCCGCGCGGGCGGTGCCGTGATACGTTTTTTTCTATTCGATCACACGGAACGAAAGCGGGATCCAATGCAGAGTATCAACTTAGACGCCCTGACGCGAACGTACACCGAAGACGGCTTCGTGGAATTGCGCGGCTACCTTGAAGGGGCCGAGCTCGAGGAATTCCGATCCCGCACCTTGGCGGTGATGGCCCACTTGCGGGAACACGCACCCGTCAGCCCCGACGCGAAATTCGCGGAGATCAGAAAGAACCTGCATAAGCATGATCCGTGGGCGTTGGATCATTTGCATCGCGGCCGGCAGGTGCCCGTCATCGAGCGGCTGGTTGGCGACACCTTGGTGCCCGCCACGTTCGCGTGGTTTGAAAAGCGTCCCGGCAGGCAGGATGATTTGGTTGGGCCTCACTTCGACGCGGTGGGCAGGTTTCCCGCCTTGGGCGCCACGATGTGGATCGCGCTGGACCCGGTTTCGCGCCAAAGCGGCTGCCTGCACTATCTGCGTGGTTCCCACAAGCGGGACTTCCCGTCCAGAGTCGACCTCGACGTGAGCGGCTACGAGGACGATGATTTGCCGATGGAAGCCGAACCGGGCGATGCGTTCATCCACAGCGCCCGCACCATCCACTGGAGCGACCACAACGAGACCAACACCCCGCGCCGCGCCGTGGCGCTGTTCTATTGGGGCAAGGAGGCCGCCGAGGCCAACGATCGGGCCAAACGCGGCAAGGCGGCCGGCAAGAAATACCTACTCGCCTAGGGGAACTCGCGTCCTTGAACTTGATCTATCGGTCAACCACCTTGTTGACCGACATGCGCCCGCCCGGTAGTTCGTCGTCCAACAATCGACTCATGTGGTCGTGAAACGACGGAATGCCAAACGACAGATCGCCGATGACGCTGACCGTCAAGACACCGTGGCGGACGGCCTCGTCAATCGCTTCTTCGTTGCCGGTAGCGGAAGCGGCTTGGTCTTGGGTAAGCACGTTCGTTTCGAGGTCGCGCATCTTCTTTACGGCGGATAGCATCGTGCGCCGTAGCGGAGCGGACATGCTCGCCAATCTCCCGTCGTAGTAGTCCGTTCGCTGTTTGTGCCCGTGGCGCAAGGCCTCGGTCAGAGACAGTTCGTTTTCCACCCCACAAGCCATTTGCCGCTGATGCTTCGAGCAGTTCGGGCAGTTGTCCCGTGTGGCGAGCGATGTCCCGACTGGCGCTGCCATTTCCGCCGGCGAGGCCGGCGATGTTGACCGTGACGGCGCCACCGGCGAGCTTCGTGTCGAGCGCCGCGATCTCGCGGAAAGCGGCGTCTTCGCCGAGCGCTCGGCCAATGGCGAGAAACACGTTCACATGGTCGTTGAAGGAGATCGTCTTGAGGTCTAGCACACGCACGTCGACAGCGTCGTCGCGTCGTCTCGCCTCATCGACGAATTTCCTGCCGAGTTGCGTCTTGCCGACGAAGGGCACGCCGGTGACAAGCGCCATCCCTTCTCCGTGGTCGCGGCTCTTGCACAGGATGTCCAGCCGCTCGTGCAGCGTGGAGAGTTCTTCCGCCCTGCCAGCGAAGTGGAACGGCTGGCCACGTTCGCCCGGCAGGGGTCGGCGTTTGGCCTTGGTGGGGGTCATCGCGACCGATCATACGCCACCGTGCCGCTTCCTATGGGCGAGCTGTCCCCGCACAACGGCCCGGAACACGGCGTTCAGCCGATTTCTGGTCTCGTCCGCGTCCAACATGTCGGGACGGCCGGCGCCCATATAGGTGCCGTCGAGCCTGCCGAGTTCCGTTGCGATAAAGCCGTCAAGTTCCGCGATCGGGCTGACGAGGCCCCGTTCCGGAGACTGGCGCTTGCGTTCGACGAGTCTGGCGACGGCCTGCCGAATGGCGTCCGGCGCCGCCGCATCCACCAGCGCCTGGAACGCCACTGGCGGCAGCCCCAAGCCGCGTTCCAAGTGGATTACGGCGAAAAGCGGGCGCAGCACATACAGGTGTTTCTTGAGCTTGACCTGGTCGCGCATGAGATGGTCGCGGACGTTGCGCCGGGCCATGTGGCCATAGTGGTAGCACAACGCCGTTGGGTTGAACGCGCGTGGCGCCAGTTCACGCAGCGATTCCGCAAAGCCACCGCGTTCGACATAGCGGATGGGGCTGCGCAGCCACTCCAGCAAAGCGACGTTGGTGCGAGTGAACAGGTGCAGGGCCTTGCGTACATCCCAGCCGTTGCAATCGAGTTCATCGACGATCGGACACTCGATCACGTCGCGCCGCCGCTCAACGTTGAAGGAGAGATACCAGTCCTCGCCGCGTGCCTAGACGAAACGGACGTCGTAGTCCGAGTCCGGCGACGCGAAGCCCCAAGCACGGCTGCCGGATTCGCAGGCGTACACGATGCGCACGCCACGCTCTTTCTCGATGGTGGCGAGTTGCTGAAGGATTCTCTCTCGCACCGGCGCCTGGGCAGCGCTCGGTGAGGACGATCATAGTGGAGATGCTCGACGCGGCAAGCACCGGCGGACGGGGGCGGGACGGACGGGGGACGGATGGCGGGACGGACGGGGGACGGATGGCGGGGCGGCAGTAATGTCCAATGAGAAAGTGAGCATGAACGGGCTTGTCGGCAGGTGTCGCGAGGGAGTGCCGAGTCCTCGTTCAACGCGGGTCAGCATAGGCGGCTTGAACGCGCCTTCGCAAGACGGGTCGGTTCGCGTGTTCGACGCGGGCGAAGACCCTTGGCCGGGCTCGACAGTTGCCGCGACGCGTCCGCGGGAGCGGCTGTCGCCGGGCGAGTCGAGTAGCGTTTTCCACGGTCTTTCCACGGGCGCGATCCCCCTCCATCGCAAAAGCGGCGGTGGGAAGACGGTGGGAAACGCGGGGCCGGGCAAGGTCACGCCGCGGCGGCCACGGCGCCGTGGACTTTGCGGAACAGCTCGTCGCGGGCGCGGTGGAGGGACTTGGCGGCCCGCATGTCCGTCTGGGCGGCGGCGGCGCGGTCGAGCGCGTCGAAGCTCGCGCCCACGCGGAGGAAGCCGGCGGCGTCCGGCAGCGACTTGAGCTTCTCGAAGGGCGTGAGCACGTCCTCGCGGCGGTAGGTTCGCCGCACCTTGCCCTTGGCGTCCACGCGCTCGGTGGCGAACAGGCAGGGGCGGTGGAAGTTGAGGAACGGCGACAGGTGCTCGCGGGCGAACCGGTCCACGTCGCCGGCGAAGCGGACGGGGATGTGGTCGTGGCCCAGATGCTTGCGCACCACGTGGGCGTTCTTGCCCTCGACCAGGGCGTTGTCGTTGGAGTGCCGCGGCCTCGACTTGGTGAACTCGCCGACGTGCAGCTTGTTCAGCAGCGCGGCGACGCGGCGGTTGACGTACTCCGAGCCGTTGTCGGCGTGGAAGCCGAGCACGTCGAACGGGAACAGCAGCAGCAGCGCCTCCAGGATGGGAACCATGAACCGCTCGGAGATGGCCGGCGCGGCGCCGACGTGCTCGTACTGCGTCACCTCGTCCACGACGTTGACGACGTACACCCCCTTGCGCCCGTCCCGGTCGCCCATGTGGACGGTGTCCACGCGCAGGAAGCCCGGCCGGCCGTTCGGCTCGGGCGCCTTGCGGACCCCGATGGCCACCGGGCTGGGGCGCGTCTTCTCCCAAGTCGTCCGCCTCGTCCGGTAGGTGCGCGACGCGCGCAGGTTGTAGACGTGCGAGCGCGACACGTCCGCCAGCCGCTCGAAGCGCGCGTCGCCATGCACCTCGAACTGGCGGCGCAGGATCTCGCACGTGGCCAGCCCCGACATGCCCCCGAACGCCTCGTCCACCTCCGCCAGAAGCCGGATGTCCGCCGGCGTGTAGACCGTCTCGAACGGACGCCCGCTGTTCCGCGCCCGCCGGTCCGCCACCACGCCGGTCTCCGCCTGCTGCCGGATCAGCCGGCTGATCTGCGCCGGCGAGAAGCCGCACGCCTTGCCGATGTACGCCCGCACCCGACCCCGGTCGGCGCGCCCGAGCAAGTGGTAGTCGAAGCCCGTCAGCGTCCCCCGCACGAAGGCGTAGGCGGCCGCCCGGTCCAAGGGTTGGTAGTCCACAGGCCCGGATCCCTCGACGAAGGCCCGAACCTGCTCCATGGTGTGCAAGCGCTGAGTGTGCAGTGTCACGATCATCCTCCCAGTGTGGAGGACTCGGCACTCCTTTCGTGCTCACCTAGCGTTGGATTCAGCCCTTCGGTTCATGCTCACATAGCATTGGACAGTTCTGCGGCTTGCAAGTCGCGCTTCGCGCCACCACAATCGACTATCGAGCGGGTGATGCGATGCGTGAGGAAATCGACAAGGAACTCTTGCGCACCAAGGCGCGCGTCGTAACGTCGCGCCTTGCCGCCGGCCTTGGCAAGGTGCCGGCGCGATTCGTCGGCGACATGGTGTACGGCATGCTGGCGAGCGACTCGGTGCGCTTGACGCGCATCGCGCAAGCGCTCGGCGAAACGATACCCCTGCATTCCACGCACAAGCGTCTCAGCCGCAATCTGGCCAATCGCCAAGCGGGCGAGATCGTGGCCGCCAACCTGCTGGAGGCCGCCGCCGAACTCGTCAGCCCCGACGCCCTCTTGGTGGTGGACACGTTCGGGCTGGCCAAACCCCACGCCCGCAAGATGCAGCACCTCGGCGATCCGACCGCCGGCGCCGCGAACGACGCTTCCGCCGACCACGTTGCCCAGCGCGGATACCGGGTTTGCGAGGTGTTCGGTTGGGACGTCCAGGGCGGCCCCATGCCGGAGTTCGCCGAACTCGCCAACACCATGGCGCGAGACGGCGAACAGCCCGTGCCTGGCATGAGCGCGTGGAACCGCCTGGTGGTCACGCCGCTGGCGCAGACGCTTTGGTCCAATGCGGCGCCGGGCTTTCGCGGCGAGTCGCAGGAGGTGTTGGGCCTCGTCGACCGCGTGGCCCGCGCCTGCGGCGGCCGCGGCGTGTTCGCGCTGGACGCCACCGCCGACCCCGAGTTGCTGAGCGGTTTGGTGGCCGAGCCGCCGGAGCGGTTGATCGTCCGTCTGCCGGGCGAGCGCGAGTTGTTGCGGCGCGGTCGGGCCGCCACCGCCGCCGAAGTGGCCCGCACTTGCGAGACGCCTTACGGCATCACGGTGTACAAGCGCCGGGAAGGCTTCGAGGAAGGCGTGTTCATCCACTTCGGATTCGCGCCGGTGCGTCTTCCCGCGCTTCCCGACAACCCGCTTTGGCTGATCGTCATAAAAGGCTTGACCGGTGCCGACGACCAATGGGACCCCCTCCTCTTGATCACGAACGAGCCAATGCGCCGTAGCCGGGAGGTGCTTTGGCGTCCGGTGTGGTCGTTTCTGCACTACTGGGACGCCGTGATCACGAACCGCGGCATAAAGCGCCAGTTCGACTTCGACGATGTGCGGGTGCTCGGCTACAACCAACTGCGCAACATCGGCGTCCTCATGCAAGCGGCGGCGTTCGTGGAGGCGCAATGGCCCGGCCTGCCGCTGTCCGAATCGCTGTCTCGGCAACCGCGCAAGAACACGCCGGTGCGATTTCGCGCCGCGCCGCAGTAGCCGGGCCGGTTGCGCCCCGGGGGATTCGTGGAAAACCGCATCCCGCCTAGCCGCTACCGGCGCGCTCCCGGGCCGCGCCGAGGTCTTCCGCGGTGTTGACGTTCAAGAAGGCCTCCGCCGGCAGCTCCACTCCCGGCACACGGTTGGCGTCCAGCCAGCGATGCGCCGCACGCCGCCCGCCGCGGTAGAACGCCGCCAGCGAGGCCGCGCGCGGCGCGTCCAGCAACATGGCGAGGTTCTGCCTGTGGCCGCCGGCCACCACCACGGCGGCGCCCGCGCGCTCGCAGGTCGATGCCAACGACGCGACGAGATTCGCCGGCAGGAACGGCGTGTCGGCTGGCGTGGTAAGCACCCACGGGGTCTCGACTCCGGCTAGCGCGGAAACGATGCCGCCGAGCGGGCCTTCGCCCGGCCGCTCGTCCGCGGTCACCACGCAACCGAACCGTTCGTATGGTGCCGTGTTGCCGCCGCAAGCGAGCACCACGCGCTCCACTTGCGGCCGCAGCCGCGCGATCACATGGCCGACCAGGGGTGTTCCCGCCAAGTCCAAGAGCGGCTTGTCCACGCCGCCGAGGCGCTCGGCGCGGCCGCCGCACAACACGATGGCTGTAGTGGCTGGCGCGGCTGCCGGCATCGATCAGCTGGCGAACGCTGTCGAAAACACGCCGCTCGGATCGACGTAGACGTTGAAGGTTCGCGCCTTGAGAAAACCCACCAGCGCGATGCCGGTCTCGTCCGCGAGTTCGATGGCCAGGCTGGAGGGCGGGCCGATGGCCGCGACCAGCGCGGCGTGGGTCATGGCGGCCTTTTGGATCAACTCGAAACTGGCGCGCCCGGAGAGCAGCACCCCCATACTCGCCAAAGGCGCTTCCTCGCCTTCTTGCAAATAGGAACCGATGAGCTTGTCGAGGGCGTTGTGGCGGCCCACGTCCTCGCGCAGCCGGTGTATGCGGCCGGCGGCGTCGAAGCAGGCGGAAGCGTGCAAGCCGCCGGTGCGGTCGAATTCGCGCTGTCTCTCCCGCAGCGCGGCAGGCAACCCGGTGAGGGCCGGGACGCCGATTTCCACTGGGCGTCGCGCGACTTCTGGGATCGCCACGCGCACGGCGTCCAGCGAGGCCTTGCTGCAGACGCCGCAGCTTGAGGATGTGAACACGTGGCGCGACAGCCGGGCGGGGTCGAAACGCGCGTGATCCGCCAAAACCACCTTGACTACGTTGTGCAGCCCCTTGTCCAGGCTCGGCGGCCCGCAGAACTCGATGCCGGCCACGTCCCGCGGCCCGCGTATCACGCCCTCGCCGAGCAGGAATCCCAACGCCAGGTCGAAATCGTCGCCGGGCGTGCGCATGGTGACGGCGATGCTTTGTTCGTCGTACACGCCGGCCTGGCGGTGGCCGAGGCGAATCTCCAGCGGCTCTTCGACGGTGACCAAGTCGGTGCCGGGGCGTTCGTCCCGCCCGCCGAACCGTACTTGCGCGCGCACGCTTCGCGCCGGCGTCGCGGTGGCGGGAATGGCGTCCATGGCCGCGGCGGGCGCGGTGGCTCAGCCGGGCAGGGCTTGGGCCTGCGCCCGCGCGCGTGCTTGGAAACGCTCTTGCCAAGGCGAGCGATGGTTGGCGGGGCGCACTTCCACGGCGGTGACCTTGTATTCCGGGCAGTTCGTGGCCCAGTCCGAGATTTCGGTGGTCACCACGTTGGTGCCGGTGGCGGGGTGGTGGAAGGTGGTGTAGACGACGCCGGGCGCCACGCGCTCCGTCACGTCGGCGCGCAGGGTGGTCTCCCCTTTGCGGCTGGTCACGGAAACCCAGTCGCCCTGTCGAACGCCGCGCATTTCCGCGTCCGCGGGGTGGATTTCCAGCACGTCTTCGGCAAGCCAGACGATGTTCTCGGTGCGGCGGGTTTGCGCTCCGACGTTGTATTGGCTGAGTTGCCTGCCAGTCGTGAGCAGCAGCGGGAACTTGCGGTTGGCGCGCTCCGGCGTCGGCTGGTAGTCGGTGCGCACGAACAACCCCTTGCCATGCACGAATTCGCGCTCGTGCATCACCGGCGTGCCTAGCGGCGCGGCTTCGTTGCACGGCCACTGGACGCTGCCCTCGCGATCGAGAAGCTCGAACGAAACGCCGGCGAAGGACGGGGTGAGCGCGGTGATCTCGGCGAGGATTTGCGCCGCCGACTCGTAGCGCATGGGGTAGCCCATCGCGGTGGAAAGGGCTTGGGTCGCCTCCCATTCCTGCATCCCGGCCTTCGAGGGCATTACCGCCCGCACCCGGTTGATGCGCCGCTCCGCGTTCACGAACGTGCCGTCCTTTTCCAGGAAGGACGTGCCGGGAAAGAAGACGTGGGCGAACTTCGCGGTCTCGTTCAGGAACAGATCCTGCACGATGACGCACTCCAACGCCGAGAGCGCGGCTTCCACGTGTTGGGTGTTGGGATCCGATTGGGCGATGTCCTCGCCTTGGATGTAGAGCGCCTTGAAGCTGCCGGCCACCGCTTCGTCCAGCATGTTGGGAATGCGCAAGCCCGGCTCGGCGTCGAGCTCGGTGCGCCAGTGCGTGGCGAAGACGCCGCGCACATCGTCGTCGTCCACCCGGCGATAGTCCGAAAGCTCGTGCGGGAACGAACCCATGTCGCAAGAGCCTTGCACGTTGTTCTGGCCGCGCAGCGGGTTCACGCCCACGCCGGGGCGCCCGATGTTGCCTGTGGCCATGGCGAGGTTGGCCATCGCCATCACCATCGTCGAACCCTGGCTGTGCTCGGTGACGCCCAGGCCATAGTAGATGGCGGCGCTTCGCGCTTGCGCGTAGAGGCGGGCGGCGGCGCGGATGTCGCCCGCCGGCACGCCGGTGACCGCGGCGGCCTGGTCCGGCGCGTTCGCCGGGTCTTTAGCGAATTCCAACCACTCGCGGAACGATTCTCGATCGCACCGCTTGGCCACGAAGTCGTTGTCGATGAGGCCCTCGGTGGCCACCACGTGGGCGAACGCGTTCATCAGCGGCACATTGGTGCCGGGTTTGAGGGCCAGGTGATGTTGGGCTTCGATGTGCGGCGTGCGCACGAGGTCGATGCGGCGGGGATCGCAAACCACGAGCGCCGCGCCCTCGCGCAAGCGGCGCTTCATCTGCGAGGCGAACACAGGGTGCCCTTCGGTGGGATTGGCGCCTATCACCACCATCACGTCCGCTTCGAGCACCGAATCGAAGTCCTGCGTGCCGGCCGAAGTGCCAAAGGCTTGCTTCAAGCCGTAGCCGGTGGGGGAGTGGCACACCCGCGCGCAGGTGTCCACGTTGTTGTTGCCGAACGCGGCCCGCACCATCTTCTGCACGACCCAAACTTCCTCGTTGGTGCAGCGCGACGAGGTGATGCCGCCGATGGACTTCCTGCCGTGGGCGGCCTGCACGGCTTTCAGCCGCTTGGCGGCGTAGGCGATGGCGTCTTCCCAACCCACCTCGCGCCAAGAGTCGTCCACGCTTGCGCGGATCATCGGCCGGGTGACGCGCTCGCGGTGGTTCGCGTAGCCCCACGCGAATCGGCCCTTCACGCAGGAGTGGCCGTGGTTGGCCTTGCCGTCCTTGTGCGGCACCATGCGCACCACCTGATCGCCTTTCATCTCGGCGCGGAACGCGCAACCGACGCCGCAGTACGCGCAGGTGGTGTCCAAGCTGCGATCCGGAACGCCGTGGCGCACCACGGATTTGTCGATGAGCGTGGCCGTTGGACAAGCTTGCACACAGGCGCCGCAGGAGACGCATTCGGAGTCGAAGAAGGTGTCCGCGCCAGTGGCCACTTTCGCCGCGAAGCCGCGCCCGTCGATGGTGAGCGCGAATGTGCCCTGCACCTCGTCGCAGGCCCGCACGCAGCGCGAGCAGACGATGCACTTGGCGGGGTCGAAATCGAAGTAGGGATTGGAAGCGTCCTTTGCGGCGTCCAGATGCCCCGCGCCAGCCGCGAACCGGACGTCCCGCAACCCCACGGCGCCGGCGACGTCCTGCAACTCGCAATCGCCGTTGGCGGCGCAGGTGAGGCAGTCCAGCGGGTGGTCCGAGATGTACAGTTCCAGCACGCCCCGCCGCACCCGGGCCACCTTCTCGGTCTGCGTGGACACCACCATGCCGCTGGCCACCGGCTCCGTGCAGGCGGCCAACAGACCGCGCCGCCCCTCCACTTCCACCATGCAGACGCGGCAAGAGCCAAAGGCGTTCAGGCTGTCCGTGGCGCAGAGCTTGGGAATGTCCAACCCCGCGGTGCTCGCGGCACGCAGAATCGATGTGCCGGCCGGCGCCGACACGGGCTGCCCGTCGATGGTGAGCGCGACCGTCTCCAAGGCCCGACCATTGCGCGCCGCCGGCGGCGTGCCGTAATCGGGGATCGCGATGCTCATAAGCTCCCCTTGTTCATTCGTTTCGGCTGTCGCCGCGTGCCCTCCGACCCGCAGACTTTCGCCATCGCCGCACCGAGCATACCCCAACACCCACGTTCGCATTGGGCGCCCAAGCCGGACGGTGCTGTTCGCCGGCCAAGTGCGCTACCCGGCCGGCGGAGCATTGATCATAGTGAAATGCCGCCCGACATTCGACCTTGCGAACCGTCCAACGCTTCCGCGAGTGAACCCAAGGGCTGAATCCTACGCAACGCCGGGAGCTTGCGCCGCCTCGGCTGGCGGACGGGCCGCGCCCGCACCTATTTGCGCAGTTGTTTCCGACGCCGATCGAGTTCCAGCCGACGCGACAGTTCCTTGCTCCATCCCGTCAGTTCATCTTCCGGCAGTCGCATCGTGACAGCTCCCTTCTCCGCGACGAACTGGACGACCGGTTCGGGAATCCGGTCCATCGATTCCTCGGTGTTGTCCGCCACCTCGACGAAGTCGAAATCGTGGAGCCTTTTGCGAAGGTTCGACAAAGACCAGTGGTAGCGCTGAGGCAGTTGCTTCGGGTCCACGTAGTGGCCCGTGTTCGACAACACCCGATAGTCGATTCGACTCGCGTTCACTTCCCACGACGCCGTACCGATGTAGTAGCCCTCGACGCGGTAGCCCATTTCCGCGGCTCGCGCCATCAGCGCTGGCCCGGGCTGTCCCGAAAACGTGCTTTCGGTGCCGAAGCTCTCCCCTTGCGCGAAACACGATTCGATTTCGGCCTGGACGATTCGGCGGGCGCGCTGGCGGGCTTCCTCGTCGTTCCAGTCCCCGACACCGCCGGCGATGGAGTCCTGATCGAAATACTGGCGCGGCAGCCTGTCGTAGTTGGCGCGCTTCCAAGCCGATTTCCCGGCGCCATCGCAGCCCATGACGATGGTGAACACGGCACGTCGATCCATGATTTCCGCCACCCGACTACTCCTCCGCGCGCGGCGCGGCGGCGCCGCGCAGCCGCTGTTCCTTCAGCAAACCCATCGTCAACCCATTCGTCTCCGCCCGCTAGCGAACGAGGACGAGCACTGGCACGCTAGCCAATTCGATTCGTGCGGCGCGGATCCGGGTAACACCTTTCGCCGGTGGTTGGCTTGTCTACGGCAAAACACGCCAAGCCGCGCCAAACCGGTTAGCGCGCCAGCCACCGTGCGAGCAGCCGAGTTGCCGCCGCGAGAAAGACACGTTCGGCCTCCGGTTTCCTTGCAGCGCTTCTGAAGCAAGAGTGTGCGTATTTCACGAGATGGGCGTCTTCGAGGCCGCTCGCTTGCGAAATCACCTCGCCCCACGCCTCCCTCGCGACATCCTCGGATGCGCCCAAGCAAATGGCCGCGGCGTCCTCCGGTGACGCCGAAGCCAACGCCTGCCGAAGTGCCGCGATCCCCGTGGCCGAGGTCGAGGCGTCCGGCGCGAGCGAAGACCATCCCGGAAAACCCAATGCGGAAACGAACCCCGCCACATAGGACAACGCCACGACGGCCCCGACGTCTTCGTCGCCTCGGTTGGCGAATCCCCATGCCGACTCCGACAACGTCAGGCAGTGCGACCACCCGTACTCCATGTCCGTCTTCGCCGTCAGCATCAATCGCGCCGCGGCGACACAGGCGGTTCCCGCCGCCTCCAACGGCGTGCCATCTGCCGAGTCGCCAACCTCGGCGACCTCCACGCCTTGGCCACGAGCCATCACGCCGCGTATTCCCGTATGCGGCGTATCCGCGGTCGACCGCGGTATGCCGCCCAGGAACTCGTCGATGGCGCCAGAACTTGCCCGCAGCAATGGGCCGACCTGCGGAATCACGGCACCGCCAGCGGTACTCTGGTCCTCGCCAAACGCCCGAACGAACATCCGCATGTGCGGCAACAGCTTGCGACGCACGTGCGGATCAGCGTCTAGGACGTGGTGCAGCAGAATCTGGCCGTGGCCGGCGCCGCCGACTTGCTGCAAGACGCGCTTGGCCAAAACCCTCAGATTCCGTGGCCGGCGGATGGCTTCGCCCAGAGAACGGCCCACCGTCGGCCATGGCGCATCCGTCCAGTCGTCTCTGTCGGTGAAGTCCGGGGCCTCGTCGGCTTCGGAGGCCGGAGGTTTGGCAACATCGGCGAAATCCCGCGCCGCCTTGGCGATGTTCCGCCGAGCGCTCGGTCGCCGCGGAGCGTCCACCAGCGGCAGCAGCGAATGCCGCGCCATCACCTCCAAAGGCGCGTGGATCTCAAGGCTCGACAGCCCCGACGTGCCACTTTCCATTTCGGCGAGACAGGCCAAGAGAAACGCATGGTCGCTGTCGTGCTGGCGCGCGACCATGAAGTCGTCCAAATCGAAAGACATCGTCGCTTGCCTCCCTAACTTGCTCGTCGAAAGTACGTCGAAAGAATGTGGCGAGCACGCGCCCCAATGAGCGCGTCGGCCGTTGATCGAAATGCGGCGGAGAGGGAGGCTTCTAACCTCGATAGGCTCTCACCTAACCCGCCGCAGCAACGCCAACGCCAACGAAAAGACCGGAAGCAGCCAGCGGCACCTGTTGGCGATACAGCCTGATCGCCGGCGCCGGCGCTGCCGCGTCGAGCGAAACGGGCCATCACGCCGCGTATTCGCGTGTGCGGCGTAGTATATGCGTGCGTGCGCGCCCGTGGTATCCCGCCACGGAACTACTCCTTGCCTCCGCGCCTCCGCGCCGAACGGGTTGCCATCGCTCTCCGTGTTGGCGATCATTGGCTCATTGCGCAACGCGCCGGGGGAATGCCATGTCGAAGTTCCACGATCTCACCATGAGGGCCGTCACGGGCGAGCCGCTCTCGTTCGAGAAGTACAAAGGGGCTGCGTGCCTGGTGGTGAACCTCGCCAGTCAATGAGGGTTGACGCCGCAGTACGCAGGTCTGCGTACCTTGCAAGAGAGTGGCGCCGTGACGGTGCTCGGCTTTCCCTGCAACCAGTTCGGCGCGCAGGAACCGGGCACGGATGCGGAGATCCTCGAGTTCGCAACCGCCAACCACGACGCGAACTTCCAGATCTTCTCCAAGGTGGAGGTGAACGGCGACGGCGCGTGCGACCTCTACAAGCACTTGAAGTCGCGGCAAGCCCGCCCGGACGGCCAGACGGACATCGCTTGGAACTTCACCAAGTTCCTCGTGAACGGCGATGGCGAGGTGGTGGCGCGTTTCGAGCCGGGGACGGCGCCGGACGAGATCGCCCAAGCTCTGAAAGAGCGCCTTTGAGGTTCGCCCTCGGCTGACGGGGCCGCGGGCGGCGGGGGATGGTCTACTGGCGCATCCGAAAGTCGTTCCGGCCGCTCTTGTCCTCCCCGCGCATCAAGTACAACGTGCGTTCGGACATGGCCAGCGGGCCGCTGCGCCGGGTGGCGAGGTCGCGCCGGTACACGGACGTCGTGGGCATGTAGCGCAACGTCAGGCCGCGGCGGGGCTCGGCGGACCGGTTCGCTGCCGAGCCGTGGATCAGAAAGACGTCGTGCAACGAGATCTGGCCCACATCCAGCACGATGTCCCTGGCGGCGGTCGCGTCGAATTCGTCGCGCCGGATTTCCAACGGCAAGCTCAACCCGTCGGCGTTGTTCACGTCGTGCTTGCCGAGTTCGCGCCGCCGGTGGGAACCGGGGATCACGCGCAGGCAGCCGTTCTCGCGCGTCGCCGCGTCCACGGCTATCCACACCGAACAGGTGGCCAGCGGCCGAATGGGCCAATACTCGCCGTCTTGGTGCCAAGGGGTTTTCGTGCCCACCTTCGGCGGTTTGGCGAAGAAGCTGGAGTTCCAGAGCGCGAAATCCGCGCCGATGAGCTGTTCCACCATGGCGAGAATCGCCGGTGTGCGGGCGATGTTCAGAAAGCCGGTGTCGAACGCCAACACGGCGGGGCAGTAGTCGCGGAACTCCGGGTGCTTGGCGATCAGGCGATCGTGCGCGTGGCGAATGCCGGCGAGCGCCTCGTCGCCAAGGCGGAAGTCCGGGATGACGTAGCCGTCTTCGACGTAACGGCGAATCTGCGGTTCCGTGAGCATGCGGCCGATTCTAACCGCGACCGATAAACGGCATCGTCGAAGCCATCACGGTGATGAACGGCACGTTGGCGTCGAGCGGCAGGCTGTCCATGTAGATCACCGCCTGGGCGACGTTCTCCACCGCCATCGTCGGCTCCGGCTTGATGGAACCGTCGGCCTGTCTCGCGCCGCGTCCCATGCGCGCTGTCATCGGCGTGAGGGCATTGCCGATGTCGATCTGGCCGCAGACGATGTGGTGTTCGCGGCCGTCGAGGAACGTCGACCGGGTAAGGCCGGTAAGAGCGTGCTTGGTGGCGGTGTACGGGGCCGAGTTGGGGCGCGGCACGTGCGCCGAAATGGAGCCGTTGTTGATGATGCGCCCGCCCTTGGGAACTTGATTCCTCATCAGGCGAACGGCGTGTTGCGTACACAAGAACGGGCCGGTGAGGTTCACGTCCACCACGCGCTGCCATTGCGCGAGCGTGAGCTCTTCCAACGGCACCGGCGGCGCTCCGGCCCCGGCGTTGTTGAACAGGAGGTCCAGGCGTCCGAAAGTCCCCTTCGTCTTGGCGAACAGCGCCGCCACGGAATCCTCGTCGGCGACATCCGCGCGCACCGCGAGCGCTCGCTCGCCGGCGCCGGATTGCGCGGCCACCTCTTCCAGCAACTCCAAGCGCCGTCCGGCCAAGGCCACCCGATAGCCGGCCTTCAAGAGCGCGAGCGTAGTGTGTTTGCCGATGCCGGTGCCGGCCCCCGTGACGATTGCGACCTTGCCGTCCATCTCGTGTCCTTCTCCCCCGACCAGGATTGGGCTATTCGGATTGCTCCGCCCTCACGTGCGCCGAGAGCGCCGTCTGCGCCGGCCCGGCGGCGGCGGCCATGGCTTCGCGGGCGCGCTCGTTCTCTTGTATTTTGCTCATGATCGCATGCCCCGCGCGCAGCCATGTGCCGCGGTTCTCGATGACGAACCGGTTGGACTCGCGGTAGCCGTCCAACATGCCGTTCACCTCCGGGATCACGTAGCGGGCCACCAGATCCCAGCTGTTCAACGTGTCGGCGCGATTCGCCCAATCGTGGACGAAGCCGATGACCACGCCGAAGCCGCCGGTGACCTCGATCATCCTCTCTATGCGCGCCACCAAATCCCGCGGCGTGCCGATCACGGCCACGCTGCCCTCGCTGAAAGCCGTTGCGTCCACGGCTTCGTCCGGCGTCTTGAAAATCGTGCCCTCGCCAGCCGCCAGAGTGCCCACGGTGTATTCGTTGTTGTGGCGGAACAACCCTTCTTTCGCCTGCTCCCGCGCCTTGTCCCGGGTTTCCGCCAGGTGCCAACTCATCACCACGCGCCAGCCGCGGCGGTCCACCGTTGCGGCGTGCTTGGCCGCGGACTCTTCGGCGAAGCTCCACTGCAAAGGCAGGGCCTGCAGGCCGGCTTTGGTGGTGGAACCGATGGAGAGCACGCCGGCGCCGTGTTTGCCGGCCAGCGTCATGCCGGAGGGGCTCACCATGGACGCCACGGCGAACTCCATGTCGCGCTGCAAGGGCAGGAGTTGCAGCTTGGCTTCGTTCAGTTGGAACTACTCGCACTGGTAGCTGAACCGTTCGCCGCCGGCGAAGAGACGACGGATCACGCCCATCGCTTCGTCTTGGCGATCGCGCAGCAGCATCGGATCCACGCCCAGCGTGTGGGCGTCGGAAGGCAGCGCGCCGGGGCCGGAGCCGAAGATCAAACGGCCGCCGCTCTGGTGGTCTAGCTGCGCCAGACGCTGCGCCACCATGAACGGGTGGTGGTAGGGCAGCGAAACCACGCCCGTGCCGAGCCGGATGCGGTGGGTGCGCTCCGCGGCGGCGGCCAGGAACAGCTCCGGCGAAGCGATGATCTCCCAGCCGGTGGAGTGGTGCTCGCCGCACCAGAACTCGTCAAAGCCCAACCGATCCATGTGCTCCACGAGGGCCAAATCGCTGCGCAGCTGCAGCGTGGGGTTCTCGCCGATGGGGTGGTGCGGGGCCAGGAAGGCGCCGAATTTCATGTCGCGCAATGGCGGTTGCCTCTCGTTGCGGTGGTCGTCATAGCTAACCACATGTTCGCGGCCGACCACCCAAGCTCGCGCATTCGCCATGGAAGCGAGCACTCACTTCGCGGCCGGCATTCAACGCGCTTCGCGCACCGTGGGGGCGCGGGACTCCCTCGGCATGGTTACGCTCGCATCCACTCCACCTTGCGGGCCGGAGTCTATACGCACGCGCCAGCCGTGCGCTTGGCACAGCTGATGCACGATGGCGAGGCCCAGGCCGCTGCCGCCGGTGGCGGGTTGGCGAGAGGCGTCCAGACGGTAGAAGGGCTGGAAAACCCGCTCCCGATCCGCGGTCGGAATGCCGGGGCCGCAGTCCACCACGTGCACCACGAGGTCCGTGGCGCTCTCCACAACGAGCCGCGCGATGCCGCCGTGTTGCTGGGCGTTCTGCACCAGGTTGGCGACGACCCGTCGGAATGCGTCGGTGGCGATGTTCCAGTGGCCCGGTTCCCCGTGCCAACGCACCGGGACGTTGTCGCCCGCCGCGGAGACCACGCCGCCCAGGTACTCGCGGAAGTCCACGACGCGGGAAGGCTCTCGGGTGCCGCGGGCGAAGCGCAAGGCGTTGGCGATGAGCTCGTCCATGGCGGCGAGATTGCGTTCGAACCGCTCCACCAAGTCTCCGGGCACATCGTCCGGCAGCAGTTCGAGCGCGAAACGCATGCGCGTGAGCGGCGTGCGCAGATCGTGCGAGACGCCGGCCAACAACGTCGTGCGGTTGGCGAGCAGCTCGCTCACGTCCCGCGCCATGGCGTTGAAGCTGGTGGCCAACGCAACGAGCTCGGTGGGCCCCTCCTCCGGCAACGCCTCGAAGCCTTGCGTGCCGCGGAACGACTTCACCGCCGCCGCCGCCTTGGAAAGCGGCCTCGCCATCCTTCGCACCAGATACGCCGAGCCGACCGCGAACAGCGCCGCCGCCACCACGACGACCACCGCCAGCACGTAGAGCGGACGCACATCCTCGCGCTTCGCCGAGAAGCCCACCTGCAGCAGGTGGCCACCCATGGGAATGTTGGCCCAGAGCAAATCGTCGCTGGCCATGAGACCCACCGGTTCGCCAAGCCGCTCGCTCAACTTGGCCTCGAGCAGATCGTGAAAGCGTGTGCCCGGCGTCACCGCCGGCAGCTCGCGAATGTCCGCCGTGATCACCAGATCATGCGCCTGCAGCATCTCGATCTCGAAATAGAGCCTGGCTTGTGGCGGCAGCTCCACCCAAGTCTGCGCGGACAGCACCACCAGCCCGGCTTCGTCGTCGGCGGATCGATCCTCGATGGGGCGGATAACGAAGACCGCCAACGCGGCGATGGAGGTGAGCGCTATGACGGTGGCGCTGGCGGCATGCACCAGGTTGATGCGCGCCAGCAAGGTGGATGGCGGCTTGAGCGCTTCCGGGCGCCGCACGCGCCGTCCCCAAATGCGCCCGGCCGCGGCCGTCAGGCGGCGTCTGGACAGAACATGTAGCCCTTGCCCCACACGGTGCGAATGAAGCGCGGCGCGCCGGTTGGCGGTTCGATCTTGCTGCGCAGGCGCGTGATGCGCACATCGATGCTGCGATCGAACCGTGTTCGCGCCATGCCGTTCAGGGCGCCGAGAATGGCATCCCGATCCAGCACTTCGTTCGGATGCCGCGCCATGACGCAGAGCAGATCGTATTCGGCGGACGTGAGCGGTACGGGGCTGCCCCTCCTGGTGAGTTGGTAGGCGCGAAAGTCCAGCACGAATTCGCCGAACTCGACCACCACCCCTTGCGCGTCCCGGCGGTCGGGCACGCGGCGCAGCACGGCGCGAATGCGGGCGAGCAGCTCGCGCGGATTGAACGGCTTGCCGAGGTAATCGTCGGCACCCACTTCCAACCCGGCGATTCTATCCGCGTCCTCGCCGCAAGCGGAAAGGATGATGATGGGCAAGTCGCTGTCCCGCTTCAGCCGCTTGGCGATGGCCAAGCCGTCTTCGCCGGGAAGCATGAGGTCGAGAATCACCAGATCCACGCCACCGGCGGCCAGCGACTCGTCCATGGCAACGCCATCGTGCGCCGTGGCGACAGCGTAGCCATGACGCGCAAGATAATCCGCGATGAGTTCACGGAGTTCCGGGTCGTCATCCACCAGGAGCAGCTTGGTCCGGCTGTCGGTTTCCACCGCCGGCGGCGTCTGCCGCCCGGAGCCTTGGTGGAGCGCGTTCCGGAACGCCGCCGCGCCGTCCTTCAAGGCGCGGAGCTCATCCGGGGGCCGTCTTGATGTTCGGCCGCGCCGTTTGGCCGTCCCGATCCCCCTGACGGTGCTTGCGTCTCCCGCGCCAGTCTGGTTCGCTGGACGGGGCCGCGTGATGTTGCCCCGACGCGGACATGCGCGCCATGCTTGGCTCGCTCGCGCTGGCGTTCCTCGAAACCCAAGCCGAACTTCATCGCCCCCTCGGCGGCATCGGGCAAGCGCTCGGAAGTGGCGGCCGGCTTGGCTCGTTCACCGTTCGCCCGGGTCGCCCGGGCTGGCACCAGCGCGGGCGTGGCGGGTACGCGGCCGAAACGCGCGCGTTCGCGGTACACGATCGCGGGCGCCGGCTTGCCACGCACCCGGCGAACGCTGCGGCGTTTGCGGCTTTCGGTGAAGAACCACCGTCGCTCCGCTCGGCTCAGGCTCTCCCAACCGCTTGCCAAGTCTGTCCACTCGTGATCCGTCAAGTTCGAGTACGGGTTTTGGGCCGGGGTCGAATGCGATGTGGCGGCGAGGTCTTGCGCCCCGGCCGGCACCAGCAACGCCGCTGCCGCGGCAAGCGCGAGTGTTGTGCAGAAATACTTGCCGGCGGCGTGCGCCATGCTCGTGTTCCGTGCTCGCTCACAATGGGGCGGAGCCGAGCGATCCCTGCCCTTTACTCTCCTCCCGCTGTCCCTGCTTCCATTCGCGCGGACTCGTCCGATCCGCGCAACCACGCCGGGCACCTAGGCGCCCGACCCCAAGTGTCGCGCTTCGTCGCTTGTCTGGCGCCGCGCCCGATTCGCGCTGGCCGCCAGACAGGCAACTGGCGCGACCGCCTAAGCGCGCTCGAACAACCCGGCGGCGCCTTGGCCGCCGCCGATGCACATGGTCACCACGCCGTAGCGCTTGTTGCGGCGTTCCAACTCGCGCAGGATCGTGCCCGTGCAGCGCGACCCGGTCATGCCGAACGGATGGCCGATGGAGATGCTGCCGCCGTTCACGTTGTACTTGTCGTTGTCGATGTCCAGCTCGTTGCGGCAGTACACGCATTGCGACGCGAACGCCTCGTTCAGTTCCCACAGATCGACGTCGTCTTGGCGCAGCCCCACGTTCTCCAACAAGCGCGGAATAGCGTACACCGGGCCGATGCCCATCTCGTCCGGCTCGCAGGCGGCGACGGTGAAGCCGCGGTACACGCCCATTGGCTTGAGGCCCAGCCGGTTCGCGCGCTCCGCGCTCATCAGCAACGTCATGGAAGCGCCGTCCGAAAGCTGCGAGGCGTTGCCGGCCGTCACCGTGCCGTCCTCCTCAAAGGCCGGCGGCAAGCCGGAGAGCGCTTGGAGGGTGGTGTTGGGGCGGTTGCACTCGTCGCGGTCCACGGACACTTCCGCGAAGCTCTCCTCGCCGGTTTGCCGGTCCACCTTCTTCATGGTGGCGGTCATCGGCGCGATCTCCTCGTCGATCCAGCCGGCCGCCTGCGCCTTGGCGTAGCGCATTTGACTTTGCAGGGCGTATTCGTCCTGCATGTCGCGGGTTACCTGGTAGCGGCGCGCGACGACTTCGGCGGTGTTGCCCATCGCCATGAAGATGGCGGGCTTTTCCTCCACCAGCTTGGTGTTGCGCGTGTCCGTGCGTCCGCGCGGGGAGCGCGCAGCGCCGGAGATGGAGTCCACGCCGCCGGCCATCGCGACTTCGGTTTGTCCGGAGGCGATCTGATTCGACGCGATGGCGATGGATTGCAGGCCGGACGAGCAGAAACGGTTGATGGTCATGCCGGCGGTGGTGATCGGCAGCCGCGAAAGCACCACGGCGAGGCGCGCCAGGTTGCCGTCTTGCTCGCCGGTGTGGTTGGCGGCGCCGACGACGACGTCCTCCACTTCCTCCGGCGCGACGTTCGGATTCCGGTCCAGCAGCGTGTCGATGCAGTGCGCGAGCATGTCATCGGAGCGCGTGAGATTGAAGCTGCCGCGATGCGACTTGGCCAGCCCCGTGCGGATGTTGTCCACCACTACGACTTCTCTTGCGGCCATATGGTTGTTCCCCCTCGAAGGTTGTTGCGAGTATCCGTGCGACCGGCAGAACCGACCGTCCCGACGGGGCTGAGTCTAGCCCAATTCGCGGCGCCTGTGCGCGTGTCGAAACGCGGCGCGGCGCGACGCCGCTCGCCGGACGGCGAATGCAATCCAACCTCGCCATCGGCAAGCTGCGCGACGCCTGGTGCTCAAGGGCGAATGATGCCAGCCGCCGGCGCACCCAAAACGCGCCTGAACGAGCCGCGCGGCTTGCCCTGTGGGGGCCGCGTCACTACAATTGCGGCAATCGCGCTTCCCAAGACCGGTCGCGGCGCAACCGGGTCGTTAGCTCAGTCGGTAGAGCAGCGGGCTTTTAACCCGTTGGTCCTGGGTTCGAGCCCCAGACGGCCCACCAGAATACTCCCGGCGTGCGGAACAACCACTCCACGCTTCATGACGACGACGCTTTCCAAACTCAGCCGGTCGATCCGCGGCAAGGTGGCGGTGGTGACCGGCGCGGCCGGCGGCATGGGCGAGGCCACCGCCGCGCTGTTCGCGGACGAAGGCGCCCGAGTGGCGGCCCTGGACATCAACGACGACGCCTTGAACCGCGTGTGCGCCCGCATCGCCGCCGCCGGCCACACCGTGCGCGGCTGGCCGTTGGACGTGTCGGATGGCGAGGCTGTCGGCCGCGTCATTGCCGCCGTGGGGCGCCACTTCGGCGCCATCGACATTCTGGTGAACAACGCGGGAATCGGCGCCCGCGGGCCGGTGGACGCGGACGACTACGAGGCGAAGTGGCAGCGCGCGTTCGACGTGCTCGTCACGGCCCATGTGCGGATCATTCGCGCCGCTTTGCCCTTTCTGCGCCGAGCGGATGCCGCCCGCATCGTCAACATCGCGTCCACCGAGGGCCTCGGCGCCACCAAGCACACCAGCCCCTACACCGCGGCGAAGACAGCCGTGATCGGCTTGACGCGCGCCCTCGCGGTGGATCTCGGGGCGGAAGGCATCACCGTGAACTGCGTCTGCCCCGGCCCGGTTCGCACCGGCATGACCGCGTCGATCCCGGAGCAGGACAAGCGCGAGTACGCCCGTCGCCGCGTCGCCCTCAAGCGCTACGCCGATCCCGAGGAGGTGGCGCACGCCACGTTGAGCCTGGTGCTGCCGGCAGCCGGGTTCATCACCGGCGTCGCGCTGCCGGTGGACGGGGGGTTGACAGTGAAGAACGCTTGAGGCGGTACTGTCTCACTTTGAAATTATGACTTAAAACCGCCCCGCAAGCGTAGACGCGGCGGACGGTGTACCTCTACCAGCCGAGCCTGAGCGCGTCGCACGACATCCTCATCGCCAAGGCGCTCAAGGCCGCGTACCGGGTCAGGTTCGAGCACATCAACACCTCGGCCTGGTTTTCGGGGATGGCATCACACTCGCTACGCCGCATGGCTACTCCTTCTGATTGAGCAGGTGCATCATGAGCTTGTCAATGCGTTCGTTGGACTTGTCGAATTGATCAGCCATGCGTTCGTTGGACTTGTCGAATTGGTCAGCCATGCGTTCGTTGGTCTCTTTCATGGCGTCTTGCCACGCCTTGTGTTCCTCAGTCCCCGCCGCCACCGCCTCCTGGATGGCAGACATTTGCCCGCCCACAGCCGCTTCGTGAACGTCCATGCGAGAGGTCAGCTTCGCGACGGTCTCGTTCAAGGCGCCTATGACAGCATCACTCCGAGCATTGAGAGCGTTGAACACCGCGTTGATGGTCATGGCGACAGCCGCGATGGCAAGCACAACCACGGCCAAGATGATGGTTATCACACCGCCTTCGGTGAGTTCCATTGGTTTCTCCCTAGTTGATCCATCGCCGCAAAGAGCCGCCCCGGCTAGGGCGCTGGTCTCCACCAGAGGACGATGTCGTCGTTGAGCATTCCGCTCTCCGTCTCCCTTTGCAATCAAGGTTCTGGTTCGACGGACTTGTTGCGGTCCAACCGGGTGTCGCCACGGATACCGCATCATGGCAAGACCCGGTTGTAGGATGGCCACGCAGAAGGAGTGGCGAGGAACGAAGGTGCGACGCTGGCACGTCGCGACGAACGACGCACCGCCAGCCGCTTGGTTCGTGAGCGTGGATTGGCTTCACGGCCGTTCCTTGGCGTTCAGCACACGATGTGGACGCGGGACGAACCCGCGGGCATTCCGACTTCTCTCCCTCCCATCTTGAATGGTGTGTGATCCCCACCCTTGAGCGCGAGCGCGATTGGCACGACTCTCCTCCCACAAGCAACCAGTTCACGGTCTTGACGACGATGATGACGCGACATCACGACCTGCCGGCTCCCTGAATCAGTCCTTTACGCGAAGGGCATGACAATATATGCACCGTCAACAAGTTGTCAACAGTTGGTGTTGCATAGGCAGGGCCATCCCGAAGTCAGCGCTTGACGGTTTGTTCGGCACGGGCTGGTTGCCTGGATGGGGATTCGATTGCTTGGAGTCCGACAGGAGAGCGGTTTTCGGAGTCGCCAGGGCCTTGTTTTCCGCGGCTGGCGGCGAAGGTTTCCGCGGCTGGCGGCGAGGTTCCCGCGGCTGGCCGCGAGTCGGCCGCGGGGCGGCCCGGCGCGCGCGGCCGTTTGTTTCGGCGGGGTCGGGTCGGAAGACCGGGGCGAGCGCTTCGCGCACGGCGTCGGCCTGCCTGGTGGCGTAGTGGCGGCGCGCCTGGGGCTGGTGTTGGAAACGCCCGCGCATGCGGACGATCGAGATGGCGGTGTTGGAGAGGCGGGCGAGGTTGCGGGGCAGCTTGCCGGCGCGGATGCGGGAGCGGTCCTCGTCGAAGGAGAAGTCGCGGACGTAGTGGACGCGGTTCTCGATCTCCCGGTGTCCGCGGTTGAGGGCGAGGATCTCCGAAGCGCCGGCGCGCTGCGGGGGAGCGAGGTCGGGCCGTGGACGGTCTCTTCGGAGGTTTTGCCGGACTTGAGGACGGTGCGGCGGCGCACGATGCGGAACGCCTGGCGGCGTCCGGGCAGCGCGGCGACGTCGTCGCGCACGCCGTCGAGGGGCGCGACGGCGCAGACGCGTTCCTCCAGCCGCCCGTGGCCCTTGTCGACGGCGTGGCGGGACGGCGCGCCGTCCCAGTCGAGGATGCGGATGTCGTCGAGCAGCGTCGGGTGGTTGTCCTTGATCGGCACGACGTAGTCCCCGCCGCCGTCGACGATCAGCCGGGCGGTGTTCGGGCAGCCGCGCAGCGCGTCGAGGGTCACGACGCGGTCGGCCACGCCGATCTCGCGCAGCAGCCGGCGGGCGCCTTCGATCTCGCCGCCGGCGCTGTCGGAGGCGACCTGGCCGCGCACCACGCCGCTGCCGTGCTCGACCGCGGCGACGAACATGCGGTCCGGGTCGGGGCCGCCGGGACGGTTGAGCGGCGCCGACTTGCCGTCGACCGCGAGCGCGCCGCCGGCGGGCCGTCCGGCGGCTGCGAAGCGCCGCGGGTGGACTGTCCTGTTACGTCGCCATGTCCTCGTGCCGCGTTTCCTGGTGCTTGCGTGCCGCCCTGGGCACAAAAAGTTGCTGTGCGGGCGGATTGGTTCGGTTGTGTTGCTTGCGCTTGCGGTGCGGAATTCTTGCGGTGCGGAATTAAAGGTATGCTCGCGTGCATAGAGCGCGATGGGAAAGGCCATGTGCTGGAGAGCGAGGAGACAAGTCGACATCGGGGCGGCAGTGGATGCGGCCGCGAAGGACGCGTCCAAGAGGAAGGGGCTGACCGTTGCGGCGGTCTTGGCGGCAACGGCGTTGGCGTTTGGGCCGGGTGTCCACGCGCAGGACGATGACGATGCCGAACCGAGTCAAGAAGCTGTGGTCGCTGACGCCGGGGACGAAGCGGCGGAACAAGACGCCGCGGTCACTGAAGCGGCGGACGAAGACGAGCAGGCGCAAGACGCGGGCGACGTGGAGATCGAGGAGCTGGTCGTTACCGGGTCGCGCCTCAAACGCACCACGTACAGTAGTGTCTCGCCCTTGCAGATCATCTCAGCGGATGCGAAGCAGGAGATCGGCCTCATCGACGCCGGGGCAATCCTGCAAGAGTCCACCGCATCCGACGGGGAGCAGGTGGACTTGACGTACCACGGCTTCGTGCTGGACGACGGGCCGGGCACGGTTACCGCCAACCTGCGGGGGTTGGGTGCCGCGCGCACGCTGATCCTGATCAACGGCCGCCGGGTGGCGCCGTCCGGTGTCGGGGGCGCGCCGGTAAGCCCGGACCTCGGCATAGTGCCCGGCTCGCTGGTCGCGGAGTACGACCAGCTCTTGGATGGCGCTTCCTCGATTTATGGTTCGGATGCGGTGGCTGGAGTGGTCAACATCAAGCTCCGCAAGGACTTCGACGGGTTCCGAATGCAGCTGTTTCAAGGAGCGCCGACACACCCCAAGGGGGACGAGGCGGTTGGAAGCATCAGTTGGGGCAAGAATTTCGACCGCGGCTTCGTCGGCTTCGGCGCGGAATACGCGTCCAACGAGGCGGTCTCAAGGGCCGATCGACCGTGGACGTCCCGTTGCGCGCAGCACGTTGAAGTGGACGAGGACGGTCGAATACGGCATCAGGACGTGTATTGGTCGACGCAGTACGGCATGCGATGGGACGAGTGTAGGTTGGGCAGCATGGTGGGCTGGATTAGGAACGTCCCCCATGCTAACGACATCTTCTACACCCCACGCGTCAGCAACGGCGGGTGGCCGAACTTCTCGGATTGGGCCGCTTATCAGAGCGCAGTCGACAGCGATGGCGATGGCGTGGCGGACGTCAGTTTTCGCGACAGGGACCTGAACGGACGGCAACAGCACGCGCATCTCTACGGTGAGCGGGAAACGGCCGGGGCCTTGGCTTACGGCGAGTACACGGTGGAAGGGGAAGCGAATCTCACGCCCTACTTCGAGGTGCTTTGGGCCAAGCGAAGCTTCGCGTCGGTTAGCGGCGCAGCCCAACTGTTCGCGGATGTCCCGGCGCGGAATCCGTTCAACATCTGCAATCCCGACGGCGCCGGCGTGGACTGCGGCCTTGCGTGGACTGAACTCATGACCAACAACCCGGGCTATTTGAGGCAGTTCGGGCAACAATACGCCGGCCTATGCGCCCGACTTTTCGGCCGTCCGCCGGAGCGTTGTTTTCCATGGATCTTTGGAAGCGTCGCCAGTACCCTTGGCCCCTCCGGCCCCTCCGGCACGAGGCCGATCGTCGCAGTTCGTGGCGATCGTGATGCGACGACCACGGACACGACGAGTTGGCGCGGCGTCGTGGGCTTGGAGGGCGATTTGCCTTTCCTGAGCGTCGGCAGCCTTTCGGATTGGTCGTTCGACGCCTCGGTGACCTTCTCCACCGCCTACAGCACGCAGCAGCAAGTGGGCGTTCGCGACGACCGACTGAACTTGGCGCTCGGCCGCTATTCCGAGAAAGAAGATTCGCCATGCGTCCACGACATCGACGAGGCGACGCGTGTGCAGCGTGAGCTGGACCCGGTTATCGCCGACACGGCCGCGGGTTGCGTGCCGGTGAACCTGTACGCGACGTCGCTGTACGCCAACAGAGTCGGGGATTTCGCCACCCCGGCCGAGCGAAGCTACCTGTTCGACAGCCGCGACTTTAGAACGGAATACGACCAAACCTTGGCCCATCTCTATCTCACGGGCACCCTGTTCACCATGCCGGCCGGGCCGGTCGCCGCCGGTGTCGGCGCGGAATACCGGATAGACGAAATCCGCTCCATTCCGGATGAAGTCGCCGGCGAGGGGTTGCTCGTCGGGTATTACCGCGATCGAGGGGCTGTGGGCGAGAAGCACATCCGCGAGCTGTTCGCCGAGGCGGAGTTCCCGCTCGTCGGCGCCCGGGTGGCGGCGCGCGAGGCCACCCTCAACTTGTCCGCCCGCCTGACGGACGACGAGTTTTACGGCAGCGCGTGGACGGGTTCGGCGAAAGTCGGCTGGAGGCCGGTGGACTCGCTGTTCGTGCGCGCCACTTGGGGCACCTCGTTTCGCGCGCCAAACTTGAGGGAGCTCTTCCTCGTGGAGTTGACGGGCTTTCGCACCGTCTTTGATCCTTGCGTCGTGCCTGCCACAGCGGTCAGCTCGCTAACTGGCGAATACGATCCGTCATCCGATACGCGAGAGCCACATGTCTTGGCGAACTGCCGCCGTCATGGGGTGGACCCTACGGCGATCAGGGGCAACCAGGCTTATTCCGTTGAGGTCGCCAGCAGGGGTGCCACCACCGGTCCCGGCCGTCTGGACGAGGAGACATCTGAGGCGTTGTCGTTCGGCTTCTCTTGGGAGCAGTCGTTCACGACGGCTTTCGATCTGTCCTTCGGGGCAAGCTACTACGCCATCAAGATCGACGACACCATCATCCGGCTAACGGCAGGCTACATTATCGCGGACTGCTACTTGTCGGAGGTCGGAGGGGCGTTCTGCGATCGCATCCGAAGAGAGTCCGGGCCCATGCCGCGTCTGGACTACATCGACGAGCGTTTCATCAACCGCACGAACCTGACCAGTCGCGGCGTGGACGTCAATCTCGCGTTCGAGGACACGTTCACCGTGTTCGACCGGGCCATTCGGGTCAATGTGGACGTCAACGCCAACAGGTTGATCGAGCAGTCGAGCTTGTTCGTGAACGCCGGGCGGCGCGACCATATCGAACGGCATCGCGAGTGGTACTACCCGGAACGCCAAGCGGACATCAACCTGCGGCTCTCCTACGGCGAGTGGTTCGCTCGCTGGCAGACGCGCTACCTCAGCAAGCAGGCCATTGACGACCGGTTCTTTGATCCGTTCAGCCACGCCTCCGGCCCGGCGCCCCGGGGCGACACCTGCCTTGGGCCGCCGAACGATCTGCTCTGCCGCGACGTGGCTTGGGCTGACGAGTACATGGTGCATCGTGCATCGTTCGGCTACCGCGCCCGCACTTGGTCGGTGGTCGCCGGCGTCCGCAACGTCTTTGACACGCCTCCGCCAAGGGTGGACACCAGCGAAATCTCCAGTATCAACAACGCGCCGATAGGTGCCGGCTATGATCTCAACGGACGCGTCTTCTTCCTGAACGCGGCCGTGCGATTTGGAGGCGATTGACCGCCGCAGGCGTGTTTGCCGACGGAAGACGAACAGGAGACCGCAAAATGGGAGATCTTGTCGCCACGCTGCCAGTCAGAGCTTTGGCGGTGGTTTTCGCGGTGGCTTTGGCGGCGGCGTCGCACGCCACGGATGACACTCCCCGTCAGCCCGCCGCGGCCGCGGTGGAAGCGGCGCCCGAGGGTGCCTACCCCTTGGAATACTGGGCGTTGCGGCCGGTGACGCGCAACGTCCGCGTATCGCCGGACGGCAAACGCCTGGCTTTGATGCGCATCGCTTCGCGCGACGGCGACCCGACCATCGAGATCTACGATGCGGCGGACCTGAAAAAGGAACCGTTCCGCGTCAACGCGGATCCGATGGAGATCGAGGGTTTCTCGTGGGTCTCTGACAAGCATATTCTCTTTCGGGCGCGGCAGAAGGTGCGCAAGATCATCGACGACTTCAACCAAGGCGTTTACCGCCGGCGGTTCGCAATACTCGACGTGGAGAAGAAGAAAGTGAGCAGCTTCGGTATCCCGGGGCGGCTGGGTATCGCGAGTTTGCTCCCTGAGCAACCGGACAAAATCATTGTGGGGATCGTATCGGGCGGCGGCGGCGGGCCGGGGGCAAGAAACTCGATCTTCCGCCCTCCCGCGTACTACGAGCTAGACTTGGAGAAGGGCACGAAGAAGCTGCTGATTCGCGGCAAAATTTCGCTCAGCCAGTACGAATTCGACAGCGAGGGAAACCCTTGGCTGGCACTAGGGTTCGACGAGCGCAAGAAGGAGTATGTTTGGTATCACCGCCAAGCGGGCGCAAAGGACTGGAACGAGATCCGCCGCCTGCACGAGGACAGCTTCGAGGACTTTGGCATAGGAGGTTTTGATGTTGATCGTAGAGATCAACTCTTCGTCACCGCCCACGCCGGTCACGACACCACGGGTCTTTATTCACTGAACGTGACCACCGGCAAAATGGCGCTGATTGATCGACGCGATGATGTGGATATCGGGGGTCTCTTGTTCAGCTCTCGGGAGTGGACCGACCCGGACCGGGTCGTGGGCTACAGCTACTTCACGGATCGAGTGCATCGGGAGTACATCGACGAAGAGGCCGCCGCGACCCACGCGCAACTGGCCGGCATCATACCCGACGCGCACAATGTCAGCATCACGAGCCGCTCGCGAGATGGCGCGACCTTGACCGTTACCAATTCCGGGCCGCGAGACCCAGGCACCCACTACCTCTTGAAAGATGGCCGTTTCAGCCCCGTAGGCAGTGTGCAACCGTTGCTCGAAAGCGAGAAATTGGCGGACGTGGAGTACATCACATACAAGTCGCGGGATGGAAAGGACATTCGCGGCTACCTAACCGTCCCCCACGGCAAGCCGCCGTTCCCGCTGATCGTCCTGCCACACGGCGGCCCGTTCGTCCCCGAGTTGGTGTCCTACGACAAGTGGGGGCAACTGTTTGCGAACAACGGCTACATGGTGCTGCAGCCGCAATATCGGGGGTCGAGAAATTACGGTCTGGGCTTCTACACCTCGGCGTTCCTTGGATCCGAAGGCGGACAGGGCGGCGGCAGAATGCAGGACGACAAAGACGATGGAGCGCTGTTCTTGGTCGAGCAAGGCCGCGCGGACCCGGATCGCATGGCGATGTTCGGTTGGTCCTACGGCGGCTACGCGGCCGCGGTGGCGGCTTCGCGCACACCGCAGCTATACCAGTGCGTCGTGGCCGGGGCTTCGGTATTCGACAACTTGCAACAGGTCAACTACTACCGTGATCGCCTTAGCGGTGCGCAGGAAGTGGAACAACTGCGCATGTGGGACGATAGCGTCTCGCCGATCAAGGAAGTTGAGAAGGTGAACGTGCCGATGCTCATCGTACACGGCGATGTCGACCAGCGCGTGCCCGTGGAACACGCGAAAAAGTACATCAAGGCGTTGCAGGAACACGACAAGCCCCACAAGTACATCGAGCTGGAAGGCGCTGACCACTTCAGCAACACTTGGTCCTTCGACCACGAGCTTGAGATCTATTCGGCCACGCTGGACTTCCTGGCCAACGACTGCGGATTCCAAAAGACCTCGATCTAACCGCCGCTGCACGGCACCGTTGGCCAAAGAACGCAAGCACTTAGCCAACTTTCGGCAGCCTAGGCGGTGGCTGGGCGCGTGTCGCCGCGGCAGAAGGCGGCGATGCTGCGGGCGGTTTCGCGGCTGATGTCCGGGCAGCAAATCGGGAACATTTCCGTGCCGTGGATGGTGCCCATCACTTGGCGGCAGGCGGCCGGCACGCCGGCGGTCAGCAGCAGCCGGTAGAAACCGACGCCCTCGTCGCGGAGCGGATCGAACTCGTTGACGCTCACCATCGTTGTTCAAAGGCGAAGATCTGGCGGATGTGGAGTACCACACCTACCGTGCGAGAGACGGGCGCGGGATCGCCGCGTATGTGACCTTTCCTGCCGGCGAACCGCCCCATCCTCTGGTGGTATTGTCGCACGGCGGCCCGTTCGCCCGCGACCGGCCCAGCTACGACAAGTGGGCGCAGCTATTGGCGAACCACGGCTATCTCGTCATTCAACCGCAGTTCCGCGGCTCCACCGGCTATGGCGAGACGTCGTGCCGCGCGGCGTACGCGGAGGGCGGCCAACAGGGCCACAAGATGCAGGACGACAAAGACGACGCCGCGCTGTACTTGGTGGAGAAGGGCCTCGCCGACCCGGACCGGATGGCGATGTTCGGCTGGTCGTACGGCGGCTACGCGGCCGCGGCGTCGCAGAACGACTGCGGGCCGGACGGTCTATAGCGCTGGCATCTGGAGGCGCCCGGCTCTGGCCGGTGGGCGCTAGTCGTTGGGAAGGGCGTCGAGTACGCCCTTCTCTTTGGGCCTTTTGGGCGCTTGTCGCCGCGGCCGAGGTGGAAGCTGCTCCGCCGCGCGGCGTAACGTTCGCGCAACGTTGCGGGGCCAAAATCCCCCCAATCAGGGATCCACCGGGAGGTGAGCAACGATGTTCCGCTTGAGTCATCGTCAGACGGCTAGTGCCGCGGCAACGTTGGCGTTGCTACTCGCGCCAGCCGCGTTCGCGCAAGAGGCGCAAGACAACAGTGATGAGGTGCGCGACGGCGCTTACCCCTTGGAGTACTGGGCGTTGCGGCCGGTGATGCGCAACGTCCGCGTATCGCCAGATGGCAAACGCTTGGGCTTGATGCGCATCGCTTCGCGCGACAGCGACCCGGTCATCGAGATCTACGACGCGGCGGACTTGAAAAAGGAACCGTTCCGCGTCAACGCGGATCCGATGGAGATCTATCAATTTTGGTGGGTCTCCGACAAGCAGATTGTTTTTGTTGCGCGGCAGAAGGTGCGCAAGATCATCGACGACTTCAACCAAGGCGTCTACCGCTGGCGGTTCGCAATACTCGATGTGGAGAAGAAGAAAGTGAGCAACTTCGGTATCCCGGGGCGGCTGACTATCGCGAGCTTTCTCCCTGAGCAACCCGACAAAATCATTGTGGGGATCGTATCGGGCGGCGGCGGCGGGCCGGGGGCAAGAAGCTCGGTCTTCCGCCCTACCGCGTACTACGAGCTAGACTTGGAGAAGGGCACGAAGAAGCTGCTGGTTCGCGGCAAAATTTCGCTCAGCCGGTATCGTTTCGACAGCGAGGGAAACCCTTGGCTGACACGAGGGTTCGACAAGCGCAAGAAGGAGTATGTTTGGTATCACCGCCAAGCGGGCGCAAAGGACTGGAACGAGATCCACCGCCTGCACGAGGACAGCTTCGAGGACTTTTATGTAGGAGGTTTTGATGTTGATCGTAGAGATCAACTCTTCGTCACCGCCCACGCCGGTCACGACACCACGGGCCTTTATTCACTGAACGTGACCACCGGCAAAATGACACTGATTGATCGACGCGATGATGTGGATATCGGGGGTCTCTTGTTCAGCTCTCGGGAGTGGACCGACCCGGACCGGGTCGTGGGCTACAGCTACTTCACGGATCGAGTGCATCGGGAGTACATCGACGAAGAGGCCGCCGCGACCCACGCGCAACTGGCCGGCATCATACCCGACGCGCACAATGTCAGCATCACGAGCCGCTCGCGAGATGGCGCGACCTTGACCGTTACCAATTCCGGGCCGCGAGACCCAGGCACCCACTACCTCTTGAAAGATGGCCGTTTCAGCCCCGTGGGCAGTGTGCAACCGTTGCTCGAAAGCGAGAAATTGGCGGACGTGGAGTACATCACATACAAGTCGCGGGATGGAAAGGACATTCGCGGCTACCTAACCGTCCCCCACGGCAAGCCGCCGTTCCCGCTGATCGTCCTGCCACACGGCGGCCCGTTCGTCCGCGAGTCGGTGTCCTACGACAAGTGGGGGCAAATGTTTGCGAACAACGGGTACATGGTGCTGCAGCCGCAATATCGGGGGTCGAGAAATTACGGTCTGGGCTTCTACACCTCGGCGTTCCTTGGATCCGAAGGCGGACAGGGCGGCGGCAGAATGCAGGACGACAAGGACGACGGAGCGCTGTTCTTGGTCGAGCAAGGCCGCGCGGACCCGGATCGCATGGCGATGTTCGGGTGGTCCTACGGCGGCTACGCGGCCGCGGTGGCGGCTTCGCGCACACCGCAGCTATACCAGTGCGTCGTGGCCGGGGCTTCGGTATTCGACAACTTGCAACAGGTCAACTACTACCGTGATCGCCTTAGCGGTGCGCAAGAGGTGGAACAACTGCGCATGTGGGACGATAGCGTCTCGCCGATCAAGGAAGTTGAGAAGGTGAACGTGCCGATGCTCATCGTACACGGCGATGTCGACCAGCGCGTGCCCGTGGAACACGCGAAAAAGTACATCAAGGCGTTGCAGGAACACGACAAGCCCCACAAGTACATCGAGCTGGAAGGCGCTGACCACTTCAGCGACACGTGGTTCTTCGAACACGAGCTTGAGGTCTACACGGCCACGCTGGACTTCCTGGCCAACGACTGCGGATTCGAAAAGAGTTCGCCCTAGCCGCTGCACGGCGCCGTTGGCTGAAGAGAACTCAAGAAGCCACTCGGCGCCAACTTTCGGCAGCCTAGGCGGTGGCTGGGCGCGTGTCGCCGCGGCAGAAGGCGGCGATGCTGCGGGCGGTTTCGCGGCTGATGTCCGGGCAGCAAATCGGGAACATTTCCGTGCCGTGGATGGTGCCCATCACTTGGCGGCAGGCGGCCGGCACGCCGGCGGTCAGCAGCAGCCGGTAGAAACCGACGCCCTCGTCGCGGAGCGGATCGAACTCGTTGACGCTCACCATCGTCGGCGGCAGACCGCGCACGTCCTCCACGGTAGCGAACCCCGGCCAAGCCAGCGGGTCGCGGCGGTTGAAGGCGTCGATGCCGTAGGCCAGCCGGCCGCGGTTGTTGTGCAAGTTCATCAGAATGCCGTTGTTGCCGTAGGACGAGGGATTCTCCGGCAGCGGCCATTGACCGGCGATGTACGGGCACAGCGCATAGAGCCCCGCAACTAGCCGCACGTCGCCATCGCGCTTCAACTTCATGCCCGTGGCGAGGGTGAGGTTGCCGCCGCCGCTCTCCCCGGCAACGATGATCCGCGCCGTATCGATGCCGTGCTCGGCAGCGTGCTCGGCCAGCCAGCGCACGCCGGAGACGCAATCGTTCAGTCCTGCGGGAAACGGCGCCACCTCGGGCGCCGACGACGGCGTGATGGCGTTGCGGAAGTCCACCATCGCCACCGCCACGCCTTGCGCCGCGATGATGCGGCCCCACGCTTGGTAGTTGGCCATGAAGCAAGACGCGGACTGCATGCCGCCGCCGTGGATGTAGTAGACGCAAGGCGCCGGTTCGTCGATCCGCGGCCGCACCATGCAGATCTTCACGGTGTTGGCGTCCGGCTCGGATGTGAACTCCAACGTGGTGGTGGTCAGCCCGGTGGACGGCGCCACCTCCTCGCTGTCGCACGCCGCGAGCCACTCTTGCGCGCCTTTGGCTCGCGCCATCGCTTCGTTGCTTTGCGCCTCTGCCAGAAGCTGCTCGCGGCTTTCGGCATCCGCCTCAAGCGGCGCATCGAACCCGCCGAACATGGCCTTGATACGCGGATCGATGCCCGGCACCGAGCTGATTCCCATGGCGTCCCCCCACCAAAACCTGACCGTGCGCGCCTCAGCGGTGCGCGTCAGCGCAAACAGTACCATGTTGGCTGGCCGTCTTTGCTACGATTGGCGGCGAGCCCAACACGCAAGGCAGAAGGAGCAACGTCGTGCTAGCCGTCATCTCCCCCGCCAAATCGCTCGATTTCCACACGCTGTCCAGCACGCGCAAGGCCAGCACCCCCGTTTTCCTGGACGACGCCGCCACGCTCATCGACGGCCTCTCGAAACTCGCGCCCGGCGACGTTTCGGACCTCATGGGCATCAGCACGAAGCTCGGCGAGCTGAACTGCGATCGCTACAACGAGTGGCGCAGGGACACCGCCGGCGGCAAACAAGCGGCGCTGGCTTTCACCGGCGACGTGTACATGGGCCTCGAAGCCTGGAACCTGGGCGCTCGCGAACTCACCTCCCTGCAAAGGCGCGTGCGGATCCTCTCCGGCTTGTACGGGCTGCTGCGTCCGCTCGACAAGATCCACCCGTACCGGCTGGAGATGGGCACCCGTTTCGCCACGGCCCGCGGTCGCGATCTTTACGCTTTTTGGGGAGACCGCGTGACCCGGGCGCTGAACGAGACCATCGCCTCGCACCGCAACAAGACGTTGGTGAACCTCGCTTCCAAGGAGTATTGGAGCGCTGTCGACCCGGATGCCCTGGAAGCGAAGGTGCTCCATACCCGCTTCCTCGATCGCAAGAACGGCCAGTACAAGATGATCAGTTTCTTCGCCAAAAAGGCGCGCGGATTGATGGCCGGCTACATCGCCCGCAACAGGGTGGAGACGGTGAAAGCTCTCAAGGCGTTCGATTGGCAAGGCTACCGCTACTCGGCAACCCGTTCGGACGACCGCGAGTTGACGTTTGTTCGCGAGGAGCGGCCCTAGGAGCCGAGCCGGCGCGGCCGCCGAAATCGGCGGGGAACTTGAAACCGGGGCGCTTGTCTATCAGCCGAGCGCGCGCCTGACGTTGGCCGGCGGCGCCGGCTCGGCCAGGGGTGGAATCGCGACGGTTCGCTTTGTATCGTTGCGCCGCCTCGCGGCCTTGGCGGGCCTGGAGGGTTCCAAGGGACGGATGGCGCTCGGGGCGGGAGCTTCGGGCTTGGATTTCGTGCAACGCTCAAGTTGCACAGGTTGCTCATGCTAAGAGGAGGCGATTGGAAGTGATCGACGCGGAAGGGTTGACGCGCCGATATGGCGAGACGTTGGCGGTGGACTCCGTCAGCTTCTCTATCGGAAGCGGCGAGATCGTGGGGTTGCTTGGCCACAACGGTGCGGGCAAGACCACCATTATGAAGATGGTTACGGGGTACTTGGAGCCGAGCGCCGGCACGGTGCGCGTGGACGGCGTTGACGTCGCCCAAGATCCCGGCCGGGCGCAGGCGATGCTCGGTTATCTGCCGGAGAACTGCCCGGTGTACCCGGAAATGACCGTCGTGGACTACTTGGACTACATGGCGGGGTTGCGGGGCGTTTCCGACCGGCCCCGGGCTCTGCGTCAAGTGCTGGCCGCCACGGATCTCGCGGGTCGCGCGTTGGACGCCATCGGCACGCTGTCGCGCGGCTACCAGCAGCGCGTTGGGGTCGCCGGAGCGATCGTTCACGAGCCGCGCGTTCTCATACTGGACGAACCCACCAACGGTTTGGATCCGTCCCAAACCGAGCACATGCGGCAACTCATCCTGCGCCTTGCCGAGCGCGCCACGGTGATCCTCTCCACGCACATCATGCAGGAAGTGGACGCCGTGTGCGATCGCGTGATGATCCTGCGCGCCGGCGCGCTGGCGGTGGACGAGCAATTGGCGGCGCTCAAGCAGAGCGCCCGCGTCACCTTGGCCACGGACGCCCGGCAAGACGCGGTGCAGGCGGCTGTTGGCGACTTCGCCCAGGTTTCTTCCCGCGATGGTGGTTTCGCGTTCGATTTCGGCAACGGCGCAGGCGTTGCACACACCGCGGAACTCGCGCAGCGCCTGGTGGCCGGCGGGGTGTCCATACACGGCCTCGCGGCCGAAAAGCGCGACTTGGAAGCCGTCTTCCGAGAAGTGAACGCGGCCACCAAGGCGTCCGCGGGGAACGAGGAGACGACCGATGCGAATTGACATGGCGCTGCGCATCGCGCGCAAAGAGCTGGCGCTCTTCTACTCGTCGCCCATCGGCTATCTATTCTTGGCGGCGTTCCTTGGCGTGACGCTGTTCGTGTTCTTCTGGGGCGAGGCGTTTTTCGCCCGCAACATCGCGGATGTGCGTCCGATGTTCGAGTGGCTGCCGGTGTTGCTCATCTTCCTGGCGTCGGCGCTCACCATGCGCATGTGGAGCGACGAACGGCGGGCCGGAACGCTGGAGCTGGTGGTCACCGTGCCGGCCAGCAGCGCGGAGTTCGTGCTCGGCAAGTTCCTCGCCTGCTGGGCCCTCTTGGTATTGGCGTTGGCGCTCACGCTGCCTTTGCCGATCACCGTGGCGGTGCTTGGCGATCTGGATTGGGGGCCCGTTTTCGCCGGTTATCTGGCGGCGGCGCTGCTCGGCGCGGCCTATCTCGGCATTGGCCTTTTCGCCAGCGCGAAGACGGACAACCAGATCGTCTCGCTCATTCTCGCCACGTTCGGCTGCGGGCTCTTCTACTTGATCGGCAGCCCCGCGCTTACCGAACTCGCGAGCAACCAGACCGCTGATTGGCTGCGCGCCGTTGGCGCGGGTTCGCGTTTCGAATCCATTACGCGAGGCGTTTTGGATCTGGGTGATCTGTACTTCTACGTTTCTGTGCTTGCGGCGTTCTTGGCGCTCAACGTCTACGCGGTGGACGCGCACGGCTGGGCGGCGGACGGCGACAAGCGCCGCCACTTGGAGCGGCGCATCGTGCTCGGCCTTGTGGCCGCGAACTTCCTCGTCGCCAATTTCTGGTTGGCCTCGGTACACTTCCTGCGGTGGGACCTGACGCAAGGCAACCAATACTCCATTTCCGACGCCACCCGCGGCTACCTGCGCCAATTGCGCGAGCCTTTGCTCATCCGCGGCTACTTCAGCGCCAAGACGCACCCCCTGCTGGCGCCGCTCGGGCCGCAGCTCAAGGATCTGCTCACGGAGTACGAAGTGGCCGGTGCCGGAAGGGTGCGCGTGGAGCTTGTCGACCCGGCGACCGAGCCCGAACTGGAGGACGAAGCCAACACCAAGTACGGCATTCGTCCGGTGCCGTTCCAAGTGGCGGATCGCTACCAAGCGGCGCTCGTGAGCTCCTACTTCGACGTCTTGGTGCAGTACGGCGACGAATACGAGGTGCTCGGCTTTCGCGATCTCATTGAAGTGAAGGTGCGCGGCGAGGCGGATTTGGACGTTCGGCTGAAAAACCCCGAATACGACGTGACTCGCGCCATCAAGAAAGTGCTCTACGGCTTTCAAGGCGGCAGCAGCGTGTTCGACAGCATCGCCGAAGCGGTGAAGTTCACCGGGTACATCTCCGTGAACGAACGGTTGCCGGAAGCGCTGGTCGAGTTGCGTTCCGAGCTCGAAGCCGTGCTCGGCGAACTCGCGGACGAGTCCGGCGGCAAACTCACCTCCGAGATCGTCGATCCGCACGCCGATGGCGGCGAAGTGGCCAGCCAAATCGCCACCGATTTCGGCTTTCGCCCCATGGCGGCCAGTTTGTTCGACACCAACACGTTCTACTTCTACCTCACGCTTTCGGACGGCAAGACGGTGGTGCAGATGCCGCTGCCCGAGTCGCTGGATGCCGAAGGCTTGCGGCGCAACCTCGAGGAGGGCCTGAAGCGGTTCGCCACCGGCCTGCTGAAGACCGTGGCGTTGGAGACCCCGCCGGCCACTCCGCCGTATATGCAGCAGATTCCTCAGATGCAACAGCCGCGGGGCAACGAATTCCAGACGCTGCGCGAGGTCGTGGGGGCGGATTTCAACGTCGAGACGGCGAGCTTGGACAGCGGCAACGCGCCGACCGCGGCGGATGTGCTGATGGTCGTGGATCCCGCCGATTTGGATGACAAGTCGGTGTTCGCCATCGATCAGTTCCTCATGCGTGGCGGCACCGTGGTGGTGGCGGCGGGCAGCTACCGCGTCAACCTCACGCAGCAGTCGTTGTACGCCACGCCGGTGGAGTCTGGATTGGCGGATTGGCTTGCCCACCACGGCGTGACGATCGCCAAATCCCTGGTGATGGATCCGCGCAGCGTGCGGTTTCCCTTGCCGGTGGTGCGCAACGTTTCGGGTTTCCGGTTTGTGGAAACCCGGCTGATGGACTATCCGTATTTCCTCGACGTCCGCAACGAAGGCTTGAACCCGGAGCTGGCGTTCACGTCCGGCCTGCCCCAGCTCACCGTGGCTTGGGCGTCCCCGGTGGAAGTGGACGACGAAGCGAACAAGGACCGGGTGGTGACCACTTGGCTCGCCAGCTCGCCCGAGAGCTGGCGCTCGACGTCGACGGACATCATGCCTAAACAGGGAGTCGCCTACTTGCCGGACGCCGAGCAGAAACCGAACTCCTTGGCGGTGTTGGTGGAAGGGCGCTTCGAATCGTTCTTCGACGAATCGCCGTTGGAGGACGAACCGCCTGCCGCCGAGCCGGACGCGGACGATGCCGAAGAAACGACGGAAGGAGACCAGGAGGACACGCTGGGCACCGTTACCACCGTGGTCGGGAAGTCGCCGGAGTCCGCCCGCCTCATCGTGATCGGTTCGGCGTCGTTCTTGGCCGATCAGACCGTGCGCATGATCGGTTCGGCCGATGGCACGCTGTACACGAATTCGCTGGAACTGATGGCGAACGTTGTCGATTGGGCGGTGGAGGAGCAAAGCCTGCTGGGCATCCGCAGCCGCGGGTACTTCAATCGCACGTTGCCGCCGATGGCCGAGGAGGACCAGCGGGCATGGGAATACGGCAACTATCTGCTTGCCGTCGTCGGCCTCGTGGCGGTGGTGGCCATCAGCCGTCGCCGGCGCATCGTCCGACGCGAGGCGTTTAGAACGCAGTTGGAGGTTTCCTGATGAACGGCATCTTGAACAAGACCACGCTGATCGCCGCGCTGGCCGTCCAACTGGCCATCGTCGGCGTGTTGCTCGCCGTGGCCAGCGGCAGTCAAGTGGAGGCCGAACCGTTCCTGACGTTCGACGCCGCGACCGTGGACGGCCTTTCCGTTGCCGGCGAAGACGGCGAAGTGACGCTGACCAAGGCGGAAAGCGGATGGCAATTGCCGGACGGTTCGCCGGCGGACGAGACCAAGGTGGACGGCGTGATCGAGAAACTCGCGGACGCCGCCGCCGGCTGGCCGGTGGCCACCAGCGCTTCGGTGCAAGAGCGTTTCGAGGTCGCCGAAGAAAACCACCAGCGGCGTTTGACGTTGTCCGACGGTGGCGAGCCCGTGGCCGACATCTACCTGGGCACATCGCCCGGCTACCGCAAGGCGCACGCCCGCAGGGTGGACGACGACGACATCTACGCCATCACGTTCTCCAACTACGAGGCCGGCACGAAGGCGGCCGATTGGCTGGACAAGGCGCTGTTGCGCCCGAACGGCGCGTTGACCGGAATGCGTTACGACGGCGCCTTCGACCTTTCCAAGGACGAGGAAGGCGTTTGGACGGCATCTACCGGCGCCGCGTTGGACCAGGCCAAGGTGGAAACTCTGGCCGGCCGGTTCACCGGCCTCACCGTGACCGGCGTGAGCGAGCTGTCGCCCCAAGAAGCCCTCGCGGAACAAGCCGCCGAAGACGCAGCGGCGCAAGCCGAAGCGGCCGCCGAAGCGGCCGAAGACGCGGGCGAGGATGCGGTCGCCGATGCCGCCGCCGATGCGGTTGAAGAAGCCCAGGATGAGCCGAAGACGCCCGCCAGCATGGTGTTCGCACTCGCCGACGAGGACGGCGTGCAGACGCTCACCGTTCACCGAATCGATGCCAACGATTTCCTCGCCACTTCCGATCGCGTGGCCGGCACCTACAAGGTGTCCTCCTACATCGCCGAGCAAATGCACAAGGCGCTCGCGGACTTGGCGCCGGATGAGCCGGTCGAGGTGGATTCCCAAGTAACGGGCGAAGAAGACGAAACGGCGAACGCCACCAGCGAAGCGGTGCCGCCGACGAACGACGACGAGGCCGAATCCTAGGCGTTTGGATGGAGGACCCGGTGATGAGCGCTTTGCCGGCAAGGCCCAGACAGGTGGCGGTCGGGTCGTGGCTGCTCGGTGCGGGGGCGGCCACGCTCGCGCTCGCGTGGGCGGTGGGGTTGGACGCCGTGGAGAGCAACGGCGCGCGGGTGTTCTTCGTGGTGGTTTGGAGCTATCTCGCCTGGGTGGCTTACAGCGGCGGCGGTTGGGCGCGCTGGGCGATCGTCGGGATTTTGGCGGTGACCGTTTGGGGCAACGTCAACGCGCCCACCGTCGGTGCCGCCGTGGCCGCCTTGACTGTTGGCGAAGTAGTGGCCAAGGCCCTCGCCGTGGCGGCGTTCTGCCTGCTGATGCGACCCGCGGCGCGCGTGTGGTTCAGGGCGATGCGCGGCCTCGCCGAATCCAACGGTGTGCCAATCCGCGGTGTGCCCATCCGCGGCAAGAAAAGAGGCTGATCGGCACGACGGGGCTGCGGCTTCGCCGGCGCATGGCGCCGCCGAGGATGTCGATGAGCTACGCCGTCGTTGCCGAACGCTTCCAAGCTCGGGGCGGGGCGAACGCCGCGCCTCGGGACGGACGCCGTCCGTCCCGACGGTGCGAACATCGCCCAAGGACGACCGGTGAGGGGCCCCTATTTCTTCGCCGAGAGTTGCAACAGCACGCCGTGGGTGGATTTCGGATGCACGAACACCTGCGGGCCGCCTTCGCCGATCAGCCGCGCGCCGCCGGCCTTGAGCCTGGCGCAGGCCGCCTCGAGGTCGTCCACTTGGAAGGCGACGGTGTGGATGCCTTCGCCGCGCTTGTCCAGCGCTTGCCCCACCGCGCCGGCCGCGTCGAGTGGCGCCACCACCTCGATGAAGCCGCCGCCCGGCAGGTTGAAGAACGCCTGCTTGACGCCGAGCGCCGGGGTTTCGTCGGTTCGGTCGAGGGCGAGGCCGAGGGTGTCACGGTAGGTTTCGATGCCCTCGTCGAGGTCGCTGACGCGGATCACCAAGTGGTCGAATGCCGCAAGTGTCATGTTGGTCTCCTAAAGTCTCTTGTGTGAGTGGGTTGACGCGCCGCGCCAACGATGCGAATGATATGGTAAGCGCCAACGCGGATTGAACCCAACACCGCGAGACCGGGGAATGGAGTGGGGGGAATGGAATGGAAAGAGGCGCTGGGCTGACCAATCACGAAATCACCATCGCGTTGGAAGGTGGCACGCTGCTCGGGCCGTTTCGCGCCACTTGGAGCACCGAGATCGTCAGCGACGTGCGCGAACTCAATCGCGACTACGACGCCTTTCTGCAAGGCGCGGAACAAAAAACGCTTCAAGTACCACCTGCACGACCCGGCGACGCACGTCTCGCATTCGCTCATCGTCGATTTCAAGCGCGTCACCGCCATCTACGACCGCGTGGAGTTGCACGACGCGCCGAGCTCGCGGTCAAGGGAGTCGGCTGGCGCCGTGCCCCCCGCGGCGGCGCCGAAACCGTCTTCCTGAACACCGACTCGGAGCCTCCAATGTGCCGCAACATCCGTCCGCTGTTCAATTTCGATCCTCCCGCCACCGACGAGGAGATCCGCGCCGCCGCGGTGCAGTTCGTGCGCAAGATCTCCGGCTACGGCAAGCCTTCCGCCGCCAACCAAGCCGCGTTCGACACCGCCGTGACCGCCATTGCCGGCGCTTCGCGGACATTGCTCGACGGCCTCACCACGAAAGCGCCACCGAAAGACCGCGAAACCCAAGCGGCCATGCGCCGCGCCCGCAACGCGGCGCGGTTCGCGGCCTGACGCCGTCGTCGTTCTCGCATGGAGACCGTTGACGATGCGCCCCGGCGCCCTTGCGATGTGAAGGGCGTGGCGCCGGTGCGAGTGGGCCTGGTCGGCTGCGGCACCATCAGTCCCGCCTACCTGCGGGCCGCCGCGACCTTCGACATCTTGGAATTCGCCGGTTGCGCGGACATCAACCCCGAGGCCGCCGAGAAGACCCAAGAAACCTTCGGCGTGCCGGCCATGACCGTGGAAGAATTGCTCGCCCGCCGGGATGTGGAGGCCATCTTGAATCTCACCATCCCGGCCGCTCATGCCGAAATCAACTTGGCGGCCATCGAATCCGGCAAGCACGCCTACTGTGAAAAGCCCTTCGGTTTGGATGCCGCGCAAGGCCGGAAGGTGCTGGCCGCCGCGGCCGCGGCCGGTTTGCGGGTGGGTTGCGCCCCGGACACGTTCCTGGGCGGCGGCCACCAGACCGTGCGCGCCCTCATCGACGCCGGCGCGGTGGGCCGGCCGGTGGTGGGGACGGCGTTCATGATGGCGCCGGGGCACGAATCCTGGCACCCGAACCCCGCTTTTTTCTATCGGCCCGGCGGCGGGCCGTTGTTCGACATGGGGCCGTACTACCTCACGGCCCTGGTGCATGTGCTGGGGCCGGTGCGCCGGGTTGCCGCCATCACTTCGCGTGGACGGGACAAGCGCGTCGTCGCCTCGCGGCCTCGCGCCGGCGAGATCATCGACGTGCGGGTGGACACGCACGCGGCCGGCACATTGGAGTTCGAAAACGGCGCCGTGGTGACGGTGGTGATGAGCTTCGACGTGCGGCTGCACTCCAACCGCTTCATCGAGATACACGGCACGGACGCCAGCCTCTCCGCTCCGGACCCCAACGGCTTCGGCGGCCTGGTGCGCGTCTCGACCGGGCGCGAATGGGAAGAGCGAGCACTCACTCACGGCTACACCCGCAACATGCGGAGCATCGGCTTGGCGGACATGTGCGTCGGCATTCGCACGGGCCGGCCGCACCGGTGCGACGGCCGCTTGGCGCAGCATGTGCTGGAGGTGATGGCGGCGTTCGGCGAATCTTCCACCACGGGCCGCCACATCGAAGTCGCGAGCCGCCCGGCGCGCCCAGAACCGCTGCCGCTGGGCTTGGCGACAGGGGAACTCGACTGACGGCTACGCCCAAGGGCGAACGGCGCGTCAGTGTGTTAGCGCTCAGTGTTAGCGCTCAGTAATAGTACTCGTTGCCGAAGCGGCGGGCCGTATCCGTGGGCGAAGGTTGGGGGGCGTTGGACGCCACGCCGCGCACCGACCCCACGATGTTCGCGGTGACCACCACTATGAGCTCCACCGACCGCTCGGTTTCGCGGGTGGTGCGGAACAACGCGCCCCAAACGGGGATGTCCTTCAGCAGAGGGATGCCGCTTTCGCTGCTGGTGGTGGTGTTGCGATAAAGGCCGGCGATGGCGATGGATTCGCTGTTCCCCACCGTCACCTTGGTCGAGACCATGCGCTGGTTGATGTTGGGAACGAAGGCGCCGCTGATGTTGGTGCCGCCGGTGGTGATTTCCGTGATGGCGGGTTCCACCGTCAGCTCGATCGTGTCGTTGTCAAGCACCACCGGCGTGAAGGTGAGCGTGACCCCGGTGGGACGGTAGTCGGCGGCCACCACGCCGTCCGCCGTGGCGACCGGCACGGGTATCTGCGTGCCGGAGTTGATGCTGGCGGATTCGCCGCTCAAACACGTGAGGTTGGGCCGGGCGTGGACCACCGCAAGGCCGTTTTCCGCCAAGGCTTCCAGGAAGGCCGTGGCGCGGTACTTGCCGCTGTTGATTTCCTTGGATTGCGTGAGCACGATGCCGCCGCTGCCACCACGCGTGCCGGGCACCACGCCGAGTTCGGTGCTGGACTGTTCGGAGCCGTCGGGAAACTGCGCGGTGAAGTCCCAGACCGGCGCGACGTTCGTTCCGCCGGAGCCCAATCGAACGCCCGTGAAAACCGGATTGCCGGGTCGGAGACCCGCGGCGGTGACCAAGGTGCGCAAGGGGTGCGTGAACGGATTGATGTCCAGCGACCAGTCGATGCCCAGTTCTTGCGTGACGTTTCTTGACACCTCGGAGATGACGACCTCCAAATTGACCTCCACCGGGTTGGCGAGCGAAAGCCCGTTCACCACCGGCGTGTCGCCGGAGACGGCCTTGATGCTCGTCATCACGCGTTCCGCCTCCGACGGGCTTTTCGCTTGACCGCTGACGAACAGGGCGTCGCCCACGGTATCCACTTGGATGCCGCTGTTGTTGCCGACGAGCTTCTCCACCACCGTGTTGGCGAAGTCCTTGCGGGCCTGCACGCGAATGTGGAAGGTGGCGATCACCTCGCCGGCCGCGTCGGACACCTCCAACGTCGTGATGCCGGTGGCGCGGCCGAGGATGGCGATCTTGCGTTCGTTGAAGACCAGCACGTCCGCGGTTGCCTCGTCGGCGACGAACGCGGACGCCACATCCGTGTCGAAGGTGATGGTCTCGGCCCCCCCGGGCGGCAGCTCGACCACGCGGCCTTCGTCTGCGCCCAAGGCGCAGCACGCCAGTGCGGCGGCGATACACGCCAGCATGTTCATGAGCGATCGGGCGCACGGCGGCGGGCGGTGTTGGCTGCTGCGGACGCTGATCATGCCGGGCTTTGCGCCTCGTCGTCTTTGGCGGGGGGAGGCCTTGGCACCACTTCGTTGCTGGTGGAGCGGCTGCCGCCGCGGAACACCCGAACCTGGGCCGGCAGTATCGGTGGCAGCGTCTCCTCCGCCGGGGGCATCCGCAGCACATCGTCAAAGCCTGTCAGACTCACGCTCGACGCCCGATCGTCCTCGCGCGTTATCGAGCGCATCGCCAAGGTGAGCCTGCCGGCGGACGCGCCGAGAGTCACCCGTTCGACATCCGCCAATTCGACTTCCAAGGTGAATGTGGCGCCTTCGGGCGGGGTCGCCTTGACGCCGGGGACGCCGGACCATTGCCTGTTGTGACGCCCAATCTCCAAGGACGACGAGCCCACCGCCAACACGCGCACATCGCGCACCAGCGCTTGGGCCACGGGCCCGCTGGCTATTCCGCTCACCATCCCCGCCGGCAACACTATGATCACATCCACCCGATCCCCCGGGTAGATCACTCGGGCGTTGGTGGTGGCTTCGTCCACGTTGACGGTCACTGCGCGGTGGCCGGGCCGCACCACGGCGGTGATGAAGCTCGGCTGCCCCGGCGTGATCAACCGGTCAAAGGTAATTGCCGCGCCACGGGGAATGCGGTACAGGGAGACGCTGCCGAGCACGGCCCGCAGTTCCACCGCATCCTTCACCGCCGCGAATTCGAGATCCAAGGGTTCGCGCCATTCCCGCCATTCGACCATTTCGGTCGTCAACAGCACCCCCGGTTGAATGTCCCGACTGGCGACGAGGACGGTGGGGTAGGTCGGCTCGGGTTCTGGTGGAGGCTCTTCGGTTTCTTGGACCACGGGCGGCGGCGCGACGACGACGGGCGCGGGTGCCGGTTCGGTATCCGAGGAACGGAACAGGAGAAAGCCGCCGAGCACGAACACGATAGCGGCCGTCGCGGCGATGAGGATGCGGGCGCTGAACATGTCTGAACAGCCAAAGTCCTACAGCGAAGCCATCGTGCTTGTCGCCTACGTTCTAGCCGGGTCGGCGCCAAGGGCTCAGGCGATCGCCCGAGCGGCGAACACCGTGGCCGCCGGGGGCGCGATTGCGAGAGCGAAGGGAATGCCGCGCTGTCGCCACGCCTTCGCGCCCAACAAGGCCGCGACGGCCAGCAACAAGCCTAGCGCCGACGTGGCCAGCAAGGCGAAGCCAACGTCCGCGGGCCCCAGCCACATGGCCAGCACCGCCAAGAGCTTGCCGTCGCCGCCGCCCAGCCAACCGCAGCAGTAAAGGATGAAACCGAGTGCCAAGCCGGCCGCCCCGCAACCCAAACCGGCGAGCAGGCTCGCGTTCAGCGCTTCGGGCGCGAGGAACGCGGCTTGCAGCCAAAGCGCGGCCAATGCGCCGAGGACCCAGTGCGGGATCTCGCGGCGCTTCACATCGGTCCACATCGCGACCAGCGCCAATGCCGCGCCGCTGGCCAGCGTCGCGACCGCCCACCAGTGCATCCCCGTTCACCGCACTAAGAGCCGCGTCGCAACCCTGGCGCCGCGGCGGTGGTTATGGTCGCCTAGGTGACGGCCGCGGTCAGGCGCGTGGAGAGCGTCGCGAACATGCCGGTGAACGCGCCGCTCAACGCGGCCACGCCGACGCCGACGATGCCTATGATGCCCACCACGAGCAGCGCGTATTCGACGGTGGAAACGCCCTTCATTTCCAGCACGAATCGCACCGCGAGCATGTTCAGCCGATCCCACCTTTCCTTGATGAAGGCCATGTTGCACTCCTTTGGTTTGCGAGTTGCCGTCATTTGCGCACCGTTTATACGCTTGTCAGCTACGCGGTGCAACCCATGCGCGAAGCCGCCACGCCGGGCCGATCAAAAGCACATGCGGACTATACCGCGTGAGACCTTGCCGGGGCAACCGCCGTGCCCACGTTTGGGTGCCACGATGCCACGATTGGGCGTCTCGCGTCGCCCGGCCAACGCTCCGCGTCGGCCGCTTGGCGGCTCTCCGCGCGAAGCATCTTGCGCCGGCTGCTCGCTGGAACGATGGTCGCGATGCCTCGATGCCCTCGATGCACCTCGATGCTCGTTTGGGAGCGTTCGATGGAAGGGCGCGGTATAATTCCCGCCAATGGCGAGCCGGGGACGATCTTTGCCAACTTACCGATCAAGCATACTCGCGTTCCTCACGGTCGCCGCCGCGGGCTTGGCGTTGGCGCAGGCGCCGGCCACGGACACGGTGGCGGATATCGAGGAGCGCACGCGGCCGTTCGGCCAGCTGTGCTTGAAGGGCCAAGACTGTGGTGGCGAAATCGCGCCGGCCGCGGCTGTAGACAATGCCGCCGCCCGCAGCGGCGAGGAGGTCTATGCCGCGCACTGCCACATCTGCCACGCCACGGGCCTGAACGACGCGCCGAAGTTCGCGGACGCCGAGGCGTGGGCCCCGCGGCTGGCCCAAGGTGCCGAGGAGTTGCTGCGGATCACCAAGGAGGGCTTGAACACGATGCCGCCCATGGGCACTTGCATGAGCTGCACGGATGCCGAGCTGTCCTCCGCCATCAACTATATGACCTCGCCGCCGGAGTCGTGACGCCAAGGGCTTGGCAAAACGGCTAGAGCCTTGGGCGGCAGTTCCGGGCTGGGCGCCGTCGCGCCGTCGGATTTCCGCGAACGTCGTGCGATAGCCTAGCGCCTCGGCGACATGCGCCGTGGCCACGGTGTCCGAGGCGGCCGGATCCGCCACCGTCCGGGCGAGCTTGCGCAACCGACGCACACCGCGCACGGAAAGCGGGAAACGTTGCGCGGCGCGCCGCAGCAGCGTGGCGGCGGAAGGTTCCAGACCGCACCATGCGTCCACTTCGGCTGCGCCGAGCACGGCGTTGGGTTTGCCACAGCGCCGCATCCGCCTCTCCCGGGCGGCGACTATGGCCTCGCGGACCGCGTCGTCGTCGCTGTCGTTCCTTCTCGCCCGAAGGTCCGCATTCGCGACCGGCCCCACTTCCACGCGTATGTCGATGCGATCGAGCAAGGGGCCGGAGACGCGGGCGCGGTGTTGCCGCGCACTTGCTGCGGCGTGCAGCGGCACCGCGCCTCATCGCAAATGTAGCCCGCCGGGCACGGGTTCATGGCCGCCACGAGTTGAAACCGCGCCGGAAAACGCACGGTCTGGTTCACCCGGGCCACCGCGATGGCGTTCTCCTCCAAGGGTTCGCGCAGGGCTTCCAAGACATCGCGCGCGAACTCCGGCAGCTCGTCCAGAAAAAGCACGCCGCAGTGGGCCAAGGTGACCTCGCCGGGCGTCACCGGGTTGCCGCCGCCAACGATCGCCGCTGCGGAAGCCGTGTGGTGGGGGTCGCAATACGGGCGGGTGCCGAACGGCGGGGCGAGGCGGGCGGAGACCGAGGAGACGTTGGCCACTTCGATCGCCTCCCCATTCGTCAGTGGGGGGAGCAACCCGGCCAGGCGCTTCGCCAACATGGTCTTGCCGGTACCGGGCGGGCCCGTCATCAACATGTGGTGTCCGCCTGCGGCAAACGCGCGACGTCCGGCAGCGTGTCCATGGCGTGCACCGCCACCCCTTTTAGCGGCGCCGGCTCGCGGCGGTGGTTCTCGGCACCACCATCCGCGCGGCCAAGCCGCCCTTCGCCGCTGCCACCGCGGCGTTGCGGTTGGCGGCTGCGCAGGCGGCGCAAAAACGCGCCTCGCACAGGCCGCAGCTCGCCGTAGAGGGACAATTCGCCGAGAGACTCGAGGCGCGGCAAGTGGCGACTGGCCACCTGCTCCGTGGCGGCGAGGATCGCGATGGCGATGGCGAGATCGTAGCGGGCTCCGTGTTTGGCGAGGTCACCCGGCGCCAGGTTCACCACCACGCGGCCTTGGGGATACTTGAAGCCGACGTTCTTGATGGCGCTGCGCGCCCGGTTGGAAGTGGGCTTCCACCAGAACGGGCGGCGCGTCCACGCCCACTTGCGCACGGGTTCGCACCGGAATGGCCATGGGCTCAGTCTGCGGCGTCTTGGTGGAACTCGGTAGCGGAGATCGTCCCGGCGTGTTGTGGGAAATCGCCCTCGAAACGGCCGTTTCGGAATCGCCAACAGCACTGTCTTGGTGCGTTTGCACCGAAAAGCCGCATTGCACGGTGGCGCAAAAAAGAGTCGTAACGGCTTCAAGATATTGAATTAATGGACATTTATGACATGTGGCACAGTCCGTGCTTTTTTGTCAACCTAGTGTGTGTCCGTGCGCACCGCCTCGGAACACTCGGACGGCTTCGCCAGTGAGGCCGAGGAGTTTTCGAGGCGCGGCACCCGGTTCGTAACACCACTCACAAGTGAGGCTTGACCACATGAAGATGCAACTGAGAACCCTCGCCGCAACGGTACTGCTTGCCGCAACTGCCGCGTCCGGGGCCGAAACCTCTGCCAACGTCACCCTGACGACGGATTACTCGTTCCGCGGCTGGTCGCAGACCGTGCGCGACCCCGCCATCCAAGGCGGCTTTGACGTCGCGTTCGACTCCGGATTCTCCGTCGGCACATGGGCGTCCAACGTCAATTTCGGCGAGACGTCCATGGAGTTGGACCTGTACGTCGGCTGGAGCACGGAACTGACCGAGGGCGTGTCCTTGGATCTGAGCGCGATCCATTTCGAGTACCCGAACGACAGCGCCTTGAACTATCAGGAGCTCGCGGCTTCGCTGAGTTTCGGCGACGTGTCGGTGAGCGTCAACTACTCGCCGGAGTACCTTGGCACGAAGGACGTCACTTTCTTCTACCCGGCCGTCAGCTACAGCCGGGGCTTCTCGGAGGGTGTGAGCACGAGCGTGTCCATCGGCTACAGCAAGGCGGAATCGCCGACCGGCGACTTCTTCGGCGAAGACGACGATTACCTCGACTACGGCGCAAGCGTTTCGTGGAGCACCGCTGCGGGAATCGACGTGACCGTTGGCTTGGTGGGCACGAACAACACCGCCTGTGGTGACGACTGTGAGCTGCGGCCCGTCTTTTCGCTGTCCAAAAGCCTCTGATAAGGCACAATGACGGTGCGCTGACCTTCCACGAGTCGCGCGCCGAGAAGGCTTCACGGCTCGGTTCGCCGGGCCGCGAAAGCCAGACCAACCGGGGCCGCAAACGGGCCACATTGGAGGAAGAACCATGAAACTCATCACGGCAATCATCAAGCCGTTCAAGCTCGACGATGTGCGGGAAGCGATTTCCGAGATCGGCGTCCAGGGCATGACGGCGACGGAAGTGAAGGGCTTTGGCCGCCAAAAGGGCCACACGGAACTGTACCGGGGAGCGGAGTACGTCGTCGACTTTCTGCCGAAAGTGAAGATCGAGGTGGCGGTGGACGACGGATTGCTCGATCAGTGCCTTGAAGCCATCACCAAGGCAGCGAACACCGGCAAGGTCGGGGACGGCAAGATTTTCGTCTTCTCCTTGGAAGAGGCCGTTCGCATCAGAACGGGCGAAACCGGCACGGACGCCGTGTAGTTCGCCATCCGCCCATACCTAGGAGAGACTCGTGGAAGATCTGATTCAAACCAACTACGCCCTGGACACCTTCTACTTCCTGTTGATGGGTGTCTTGGTGATGTTCATGGCGTGCGGCTTTTCGATGCTCGAAGCCGGCATGGTGCGGGCGAAGAACACGTCCGAAATCCTCACCAAGAACGTCGCGTTGTACGCCATCGCGTGCATCATGTATCTGCTGGTCGGCTACAACATGATGTACATGGACGCGCCGGAGGGCGGCATCCTGCCCAGCTTGGGCTGGCTGATTGGCGTGGAGAACACGACCGAGCAGGTGCTCGCCGGCACCGCCGGTGGCGTCGCCGCCGATCACTCCGAACGATCGGACTACTTCTTCCAGGTGGTGTTCGTGGCGACCGCGATGTCCATCGTCTCCGGCGCCGTGGCCGAACGCATGAAGTTGTGGGCGTTCCTGGCTTTCGCGGTGGTGATGACCGGTTTCATCTATCCCGTCCAAGGGATGTGGACTTGGGGTGGCGGCTGGCTTGCCAAGGCCGGCTATTCGGACTTCGCCGGTTCCGGCATCGTCCATCTCTGCGGCGGCGCGGCGGCTTTGGCCGGCGTCATCCTGCTCGGCCCGCGCGCGGGCAAGTACCGGGCGGACGGCACGGTGAAGGCCATCCCCGGTTGCAACATGCCGCTTGCCACGCTCGGCATGTTCATTCTCTGGTTTGGCTGGTTCGGCTTCAACGGCGGCTCCGAGCTGAAGCTCTCCAACGTCGACGAAGCCAATGCCGTGGCGCAGGTTTTCGTGAACACCAACATCGCGGCGTGCGGCGGCCTCGTGGCCGCGCTCGTTTTGGCGCGGGCTTGGTTCGGCAAAGCGGACTTGACGATGGCGCTGAACGGCGCGCTGGCGGGATTGGTCGCCATCACCGCGGATCCGTTGTCGCCGACGCCGTTCTGGGCGATGATCATCGGCGCTGTCGGCGGCTTGATCGTGTTGCTTTCCATCGTCGGGCTCGACAAGCTCAAGATCGACGATCCGGTGGGTGCGATCAGCGTTCACGGCACCGCCGGCATCTGGGGTGTGCTGGCCGTGTGCTTCAACAACACGGACGCCACCATCGTCGGCCAGTTGCTCGGCATCGTCGGCATCTTCGGCTGGGTGTTCATCGCCGGCGGCATAGTCTGGCTTGTTCTCAAGGTGACGATAGGCCTGCGCGTTTCCGAAGAAGAGGAACAGGCCGGCGTGGACATCTCGGAGACCGGCATCGAAGCCTACCCGGAGTTCGGCCAAGCGGCCTAAGCGGGAGTTGGCGGCCGGTTCGCGGGATCGTCGAACCGGCCGCTTCGTGATGGCGCCCTCCGAACCCGCCACCCACGCAACGCCTTCCTTGTCGCGCGGCGCCCGGCTATGATGGCTTTCGCCACATGGGGAGCGAACCACGGGTTTGGCCGCTCCTTTCGCGGCGCGAAGATCCAAGCCACCACGAACCGGGCCAATGCCGATGAAACCTCTTGTTGTCTTTGCTTGCTGCTTGCTCGCCGCGGCGGTGCCCGCCAAAGAAACCCTTGACGAAATGGAGCACCGCTACGCCCAGAACGAGGATGTGCGCATCCACTACGCCGTCGCCGGGCCCGAAGACGCGCCGCTGGTCGTGTTTCTGCACGGCTTTCCGGACTTTTGGTATTCGTGGCGCGACCAGATGGCGGCGTTGCAAGATCGTTTCCGCGTGGCGGCGCTCGACATGCGCGGCTACAACTTGAGCGACAAGCCGGCTGGCGTGCCGAACTACGCCATGGCGCATTTGGTGGCCGATGCGGCCGCCGTGATCGCCGCCGAAAAACGTGAGAACGCCGTGGTCGTCGGCCACGATTGGGGCGGCGCGGTGGCGTGGAACGTGGCCATGACACGCCCGGAACTGGTGCGGCTGCTGGTGATCCTGAACTTGCCGCATCCGCGTGGCCTCGCGCGGGAACTCGCCACCAATCCCGCGCAGCGCCGCAACAGCCAGTACGCTTTCGACTTTCAGCAGCCGGAGGCGCACAAGACGCTCACCGCGCAAGGGCTCGCGTTCTGGGTGCGGGACCCGGAAGCGAAAAAGCGCTACGTCGCGGCGTTTGAGAAGTCGAACTTCGAGGCCATGCTGAACTACTACAAAGCGAACTACCCGAAGCCGCCGGCTCCCCCGGCCGAGGACGCGCCGGCCACCGCGCCAAGCCGCATGGACGCGCCGAACATGCCGAACGTGCGCTGCCCGGTGTTGATGTTCCACGGCTTGGAGGACACCGCGCTCTTGCCGGGCGCGCTCGCCGGCACATGGAATTGGGTGGACGCCGACCTCACTTTGGTGACGATTCCGGGCGCCAGCCATTTCGTTCAGCAGGACGCGAGCGACCTCGTCTCCTCCACGATGCGGGACTGGCTGCTCCGGCGCACGGATTGAACGCGAGCCGCGGCGAATCAGAGCCCATGGCCGCCCGCGAGCTGCCGCTTTGGCCGCAAGGGGCTCCCGACGCGCGGGGCGACGCCGAGGCCGATCGGCCGCGGCTTACCGTTCACCTGCCGGCCGCGGACGCCAGCACCGGCGTCGGAGTGGTTGTGGCGCCCGGTGGCGGCTACCGGATTCTCGCCGCGGATCACGAAGGCCTGCAGGTGGCGCGATGGTTGAACCGGCGCGGCATCGCCGCGTTTGTGCTGCGCTACCGGGTGGCGCCGCGTTACCACTCGGACATTTCGCTGCGCGATGGCCGGCGCGCCGTTCGCCTGGTGCGGTCGATGGCGGCCGAGTTCGCCTTGCGGGCCGATGCCATTGGCATGTTGGGCTTCTCCGCCGGCGGCCACTTGACGGCGGCGGTGGGCACGCGCTGGGACGATGGCGACGCCTGCGCGCCGGACGCCGTGGAACGAACCTCTAGCCGCCCGGACTTTCTGGTTCCCGTTTACGCCGTGACCAACGGCTTCTTGCGCGGGCGCAAGGCGGACGAATACACGCCGGTGGACACGCGCGTCACCGCCACCACGCCGCCGACGTTTCTTGTGCACAGCCACGAGGACGCCATCGTGCCGGCTTCGCAGTCCACTTTGTTCTACGACGCGTTGCTGCGCAACGGCGTGCCGGCCGAACTGCACGTCTTCGGCCACGGCGAGCACGGCATGGGCCTCGGTGCCGACGACCCGGATTTCGGCGGCTGGGCGCAACTGCTGGCGAGCTGGCTGCGCCGCCGCGGCTTGCTGACGCCCGAGCGGCGCGTGGCGTTGAGCGGCCGGCTAACGCGCGACGGCAAGGCGATGGGCATGGCGGCCGTGACGTTCACGCCTGTGGACGACAACGCGCCACCCGCGCGGGCGCGAACGTCCAAAGGCCAAGAGGGACGGTTCGCAATCCCCGCGTCACACGGCGTTGTGCCAGGGCCGCACCGGGTGCGCGTGTTCCACATGAGCGACCGGTTCCCGCACACGAACACCGGCGCCTACACGCTGGCGGACGCCGTCCGCTACGACCTCGGCGTCTTGGACATTGGCGAGGCGCCGCTGCGGTTGGACGTCTAGGCCGACGGCGCCGGCGGCCACGGCCACCGGAACCACCTCAAGTCGAGGAACGGTGATGTCGGCGGCTAAAGCTAGAGGCGGCCGTCTTGGCCGCAACGGCCGCGGAGCGGCTCGCCTAGGCCGGGGGTGGCGCGGCTCGTTCCGCGGCGCCGTTGGGCGTGCGCAGCGGGTTCGCGTGTACCGACGCGGCGTTGCGCCGCCGCCCTCGACGGCGCGTTCGGCGACGACGAGTTTTCGGCGCGGCCGGCAGGCTTTGTCGCAGGTCTTCGGGATCCGCGGTTTGCGCTTCGGCCCACCACTGCGCCAGTTCGGCAGGCACTTCGCCGGCCTCGGCGCGCAACAACAGGAAGTCGTAGGCGGCCCGAAATCGGCGGTGCCCGAGCGCGACCGTCACGTCCGTGGCCGTTCGCCGCTCCAGCCTTGGCTGCAACTGCCAAATGTCCTGGGCGAAATAGGCGTGGCGGCGCGGTGGCGAGATTGTCTCCCGCAACCGCGCGAAGGCCCCCCGAGCGGCGTCGTCCGACGCTTGATCGCGTTCGCCGCGAGGCAGCGCGCTGACCAACTTGGCCTGTTCGGCGTAATCCCGCCACAGCAAAGCGGCGAGCAGAAAACCGGGCGTCACGGGTTTGTCTTCGGCGACGCGCTGATCGGTATTCGCGATCGCACGCTGGAACATGTCTCCGGGCGGGTGCGGCAGCGGAAACAGGATTCGCATTATGCCGTGGTGTTCCAGGAGCTCGAGGGTTCGCGCCCCGTAACCGCTCAGGAACAGCTTGCCGAACTCGTCGAAAAGCCGTGCGCCCGGCACCGCGCAAAGAAGGGCGCGATCGGGTTCCATCGCACGGACGGCGGTTTGGTGGATCCGCATGCCGAGCTTGGCGGCGAACCGGATGGCCCGCAGCATGCGCACCGGGTCCTCGCGAAAGCGTTTGGCGGGGTCGCCGATGAGGCGCAACGTGCGCGAGGCGACGTCCGCCATGCCGCCGCAGTAGTCGAAAATGGCGTCCGCGGCCGGGTCGTAGTACAGCGCGTTCACGGTGAAGTCGCGCCGGAAGGCGTCCTCGTCCATGGTCCCGTACGCGTTGTCGCGCACGATCATGCCGCGCTCCGAGAAGTGTGCTTGGGCGCTTGGCGCATGGACGCTTTCCGCCATGTTCGGCGTTGAATCCAACACGCTCTCGTCATCCTCCGCGAGGGCGCGACGGAATGTCGACACTTCGATCACTTCCCGGCGCATACGCACATGCACTATGCGAAAACGCCTGCCGACCACCCGTGAGCGGGGAAACAAGGCGCAAATGGCATCTGGCCGGGCCGCGGTGGCGACGTCGAAATCCTTGGGTGTGCGGCCTAGCAACAGATCGCGCACGCAACCACCGACGAGATAGGCATCGAAACCGGCTTCGCGCAGTTTTCGCACGATGGCGACGGCGTTGGCGGAAACGCGCCCGGGCGGGATCGCGGAAGCGGCAATTCGGGTCGGCAAGGGTTGGTCTAGCGTGGCGTGACGCTTGATTGTAGCCGAAAACGGCCGTTGGCCGAGTTGTTCCTCTTGAGGCACGTTCCCCTTTTTGAGGCGGGTCTTGGCGTTTCGCCGCTCAAAGGCGCGTGCCGACGAGCAAGGTGGCCATTTGCAATAGCCAAACGCTAAACCCCGCGACGCTAACCGGCGTCCTTTGCTGAACGTTGTGCTTGGCTTTGGCGACGTACCGCAATGCGAAAGCGGAGGTCTTTGTTCTCGTGGTGCGACTCCAGCAAGCTGTGGCCGTGAACGCGGCACCACGCCGGAATATCGTGCAGCGTGCCCGGATCCGTCGCGAGCACTTCCAAAAGGGCGCCATCGGCCAAAGTTCGCACCGCATCCTGCAAGCGAATGACCGGCAGCGGGCACAGCAAGCCGCGGGCGTCGAGCGTTGGCGCGAGTTCCGTCATCCGCCGACATGCCAAGCCGTTGGCAACTCCATTGGCGGCAACGGCGCAACGCGCAATTCCTCGGCCACGGCGCCAGGCCGGTTCAGGCGCACCGTCACGGTGTCCGCTGCGCGGCCTTGCGAGTAGCGGGCGGCGATGCGGGCGGCGAGGAGGGCGTCTTCGGTCGTCAGTTCGCCATCCACCAGCGTCAACGGCCCTTCGTGGCTAACGGTTCGCAGGTGCGGGAAACGGCCGCGGTAGCCGGCGAGAAAGTTGTTTTCGCCTTCTTCGCGCCCCACGATGAGCTTGTAGTGCGGCGCCGGACGCAGGTGGCGGCCCACCTTCAGCAGCATGATGTCGTCGAATTCGTAGTCGCGCTGCCCGCGGGCGTTCCACAGATCTTGCAGTTTGGCGGCGTATTTGGCGTCCGTCAGAAAACAACAGCCGCCGGCCGGTTGGGCGTGCTCCGTGAATCCGTAGCGATGGGCAAGGGCGATTTGCGGCTTCCTGTCCCGGCCGCGGAATCCGTGCAATTTGGCGCGATCCACCCAGCCCCGGCGTTCCGGCAGAGTGGGGGAAAGATTGTGCGCGGTCAGGGGCCGAAGCAGCCGGTCGTCGGCGCCGGATTCCCGGGCGATGACGGGCATCGTGTCGATGCGTTGGGACATCGGCCGTTGGCCCACCACCTCGCCCGTGATCACGAAGTCGAAGCCGCCGTCGAGCACATCGGCCACCAACGCCTTGTGAACCATGAACACCTTGCAATCCAAACACGGATTCAGATTGGCGCCGTAGCCGTGCTTGGGATTGAGCACGATGTCCTTGTATTCGTCCACGACGTCCACGAAGTGGAGCGGGATGCCAAGTTGCTCGGCGACCCACAAGGCGTTGTTGCGCTTGTCTTTCGCTTGATCCTTCTTGCGGATGGCGTGGGTATGTCCCTCCACGCAAAAGCCCGTGAAGAAGTTCACGCCGTGTACTTCCACGCCTTGGTCCAGCACCACCTTGGCGGCCAGCATGGAATCCAGCCCGCCGGAAATCAGAGCGGCGGCTTTGGGCCGGCTTTTGGCGGCGGGGCCGGCGGCCTTCGTGCTTGCGGTGTCCATGTTCCGCATTTTACGCCTTCCTATCGCGCGCCGCGGGCAGGCCTGCCGCCGGTGCCGCAGCGGAGTTGAGCCTAGTGGTGCCCGGTTGGTAGGGTGTTCGGCCATGCGAGCCCTGTTGCAGCGCGTTGCGCGAGCCTCCGTCACAGTGCGCGACTCGGAGGTCGCCGCCATCGGTCGTGGACTGCTCGTGCTGCTCGGTGTGCAACGCGGCGACGGCGAAGCCGAAGCGCGCCGTTTGGCCGAGCGCACGCTGACCGCGCGGGTGTTCGCGGATGGGGAACGGCCCATGAACCGCTCCGTGGCCGACGTCGGCGGCTCGGTGCTTGTCGTCTCGCAATTCACCTTGGCGGCGGACACGCGGCGCGGCAACCGACCGAGTTTCACAAGCGCGGCGCCGCCGGCCGAGGCGCGTACGCTGTACGAACGCTACTTGGTGGAACTGGAGGGTTGCGGCGTCGAAGTGCGTGCCGGCGAGTTCGGCGCCGACATGCAGGTTGCCCTCGTCAACGACGGGCCGGTGACCATCCTTTTGGAAGTGCCGCCGAAACCCTGAGCCGTGAGACGCCGCCGGCACCGGCGCCACCCGGTGGGGCCAGCGCGATGACGGCGACCAGGCCGTCGGTTTGGTTTGGCCGCTGCGGGCGGTGATGCGCTACCGGCGTGGCCTGTTGGCGCGCCGGGTACTAACCGCCTTCTATTCGCTGGAGGAAAAACACTTCGCTCGATGGGCCGATGGGCTCCAGCCAAGCGTCTTGGTATATCTGCCCGTCAATGGCGACGGCTGTTTTCTCCAACGCATCCTCGATGCCGGGCCATTTCGCCTCCAAGGCGCGGGCCAAGGCGCGGAAGTTCTTGCACTCCACTTCCAGTTCGCGCACGCCGCCGGTGCGCGGGAGCAGGTGATCGGGGAAAACCACTTTCGCCATGGACGCATTGTGGGTTCCTGCTGACGCGAAATCAAACCCGGCCGACCGGGTGAGTGTGCGACGTTTTTGTGCGCGAGCCATCGGGCGGCCATGGCGGGGACTGGCCCCGGTGGCGCCAAATCCGCCTGAACCCGATGGCGGTACGGCGGCACCGCGTTCTCGAACGCCTATGCCGACCCGACCTCCCGCAGCAGTTCGTCCCCCGTCGCGCAGCGCACGATCGCCTCGCCGACCACCGCCAAGCGCTCCGGATCGGTTTCGGCGGCAAGCGACCGCGCGAGACGATCCGCCGTCGCCGCGCGGAACCGCGTCGCCGCCATGCGCCGCAGCAGCCCCCGCTCGTGCGCGATGCCCAGGGTGAAGCCCTCCTCGCGGCCCTGCCGAATGTACGTGTTACTGACAACCGTAAATTGCACATTTTCGACAACTGAAATTTGCACAGTGAACGCGCGGCTGGCGGTCGTTGCGTTCCACCATGTGGGCGAGCAAGCTGCATGGGGATGGGGATGCACGGGTTGGAGACGAGGATGCTGCTGAGGCACTATTTGGAGGCTGGGGCGTCGAAGGCGGAGCTGGCGAGACGCTTCGGCGTGAGCCGTCGGACGATTCACCACTGGATCGGGTCGGGCCGTCTGGACCGGGACATGGAGGCGGGCGCGGCGCGCTACGCGGCGCGACAGTATCCGCAATTGCAGCAGCGCCGCGTCCTTGAGCACCGAGAACGGCCGCTCGTGGGGCCAAGTCACGAAGTCCACCGCCTGATCCGGGCAGGGGGGCGCAGCGCCCCTAACTGCTTCCACGCGGATCGCGTGCGGAACGCGTGTGGCGCCGAAGGGCCGAGGGCCGTTCCGGACGGCATCCGGCAAACCGAAGGGCGCAGAGAGCGAAGCGACCGGAGGGGATTCAAGGACGAGGAGACGCTGCGCGAAGCCGCCGTGCTCGTCGAGGACGCGACGGCGGCGATGGACGGCGACAAGGACGCCGAGCGGCGTCTCGACGACCGCTACGCGAAGGGGGGCGCATTCGACTCGGCGCGGCGTACGCGCGGTCCCCCATCCCGCGTTGAACCGCCGTGCGAACTGCTGTGCGACCAGTCCCGACGCTCAGCGGCAATTTGTGTGGCATCGACACTAGTCTAGGCGATGAGCTGATTACCAACCTGCGCATGGAACATCGCGAACTGACCGCAGACGTCGAGGACTTCGAGTTGTGGCCTGTACTGAAGCTGGGCGTGGCCTACTCCTTCTAAGCGTTCGCTGGCCTAGGTGTGAAGGATGCGAGAGTCCTGTGGCCCAAGCCAAATCCGATCGGGTCGGAACTCCAACGTAGCTGCCATTGATGGCTTCGCCGAGTCCAAATCGAACAGTGCTTCTAGGGCCACGGCTGTTCGGTGCGTCCTGCTAAATAGCCATGCAAGAGCGGCACCCGACCGGAAACCACAGATCCGGAACCTCAAAGCGAACCGGAAGGCGCCTACATCACCATCGGCTCACCTGCGGATGGGCGACCGTGACGTTCAGCGGGTCGTTCATGAATTGCCGCGCTCTGGCGCACGACAGCCCGCTGCGCCGCGCCTCGGCCCACGCGACGATGTGCTCGATGTCCACGTCCTTGGCGGAGGCGACCGGACGGCAGGTGTACGGCGCGATCCAGCCGTGCCGCTGCATATGGCGCACATCGAGTTTGGCGTTGTAGTCGGGTCGTTCCGAACAGTCCTCGCGGGCAGGCGCATCCTTGGTCGCGTCGGCACCCCGGTCAGGGCGCACGTCGGGGAGCCGTTCGGTCTCGAGCGCGGGGTCAAGGGTTCCAAGCGCAAAAGGGATCGAGGCCGAGCACAAAGCCCGGACAGCCGAAGTCGAGGCGCAGCCCCAGGCGGAACTGGCCGGGCTCGCCGAGCGGAAGCGCCGCCTTGACGAGCACGAGCGGGCGCACGGCAAACTGTTCGCGCAGCGAAGGGAACTCGAAACGAAGACCGACGCTGCCGAGCGCAAAGCCGGGAAACGCTGGACCGCATCGGCACGGTCATGAAGTGCATGGACGAGGCGCTCGGCACCGCGCACATGGACGACGCCGGATTGTGGCGAGACCGGGCGCACCTCGCCATCCACGGCGACGAGAAGGAGCGGGCCTCGGTGGCCGCCTTGTTCGTCAAGCCCGCCGAGTCCGCGGCGAAACGCGAAAAGGGGCAGGTGGTGGAGTTCCCCGGAGGCGGCTTGACGCGGTGAGTCCACGGGCGGCGGCGGGAGGGCGCTTGCGCCGCCGGGCTCACGAGACATAGGCCGCCCATGCGTCCATCAACTCGCGCCGCCTGGCGAATAGGTCGCTCCTCGCGTAGGCGGAACCTGAAGGTGAAGAGCTTCGTGGGCACCTCGCGCAACGCGGTCATGACGCAGCTCCGGATCGCCATGCGCATGTACCTGCTGGTGTCCCATCTCAAGTTCGCCAGCCGCCTCGGCTGGAGCCGCGCCGAAATCCTGCCTTCTCCAACTCAAATCTGTTCGAGCGCCGACCTCTCGGCGACATCCTCGGAGTTCGCGTGGAGTTAATGGGACAGCAATGCACTATACTCGACCCGATCCGATTGTCCATGAGCAACTAGGGAACATCAGGGCAATCGCATTTGGAAAGGTGCGGGTGCGACGAAGGTGAGGATAAGGCAGAATTGGCGTTTCGATCCAGGGAAGGAGAGACGGGATGCGGGAGATTCTGTCGGTTTTTCAAGATGTTGAGGACCCCCGGCGGGGCAACGCCAAGCGCCACGATCTGCAAGAGACTTTGACGATCGCGCTGGTGTCGATGCTCGCGGGCGGTCGCACGTGCGTCGACATGGAGGACTACGGGCGCGTCTGGGAGCCCTGGCTGCGGGAGTTCATGACGCTGCCGAACGGGATTCCGAGCCACGACACGTTCTCGCGGCTGTTCGGGATGCTGGACCCGGCGGGCCTGCAGACGGCGCTGCTGCGCCTGACGCAGGACTGGGCGGACCGTCTCGGCGAGGTGGTGGCGGTGGACGGCAAGGCGCTGCGGCGGTCGTTCGAGGACGCCGCGGAACGGTCGCCGACGCACTTGCTCCAAGCGTTCGCGTCGGAGGCGAAACTGACCCTGGCGCAGGTGGTGGTGGACGGCAAGTCGAACGAGATCCCGGCGCTGCCGGCGCTGCTGGAACTGGTGGACGTGAGCGGGCGCATCGTGACGGCGGACGCGATGCATGCGCAGCGCGGGACGGCGGCGGCGATCGTGGCCAAGGGGGGCGACTACGCGCTGGCCCTCAAGCGCAACCAGGGGACGTTGCACGAGGACGTGGCGACGTATCTGGACAATCCGCCGGCATCGGCGGAACTCCTGTCGCATCAACGAGTTGACAAGGGGCACGGGCGCGTGGAGAAGCGCACGGCGACGGTCTGCCACGACGTCGACTGGCTGCTGGAGCGGCACGACTGGCCCGGCCTTTCGGCCATCGGCAAGGTGACCGCCGAGCGGCGTCTCGCCAGCGGCGCGGAGAGCGTCGACACGCGCTATTACATCCTCAGCGCGAAGCTGGAGGCGGAGCGCTTCGGGCGGACCGTCCGCGCCCACTGGGGGATCGAGAACAGCCTGCACTGGGTGCTGGACGTGTCGATGGACGAGGACCGGGCGCGCAACCGCAAAGGCAACAGCGCCGCCTGCCTGGCGGTCGTCCGGCGGCTCGCCCTGAACATCGCGCGGATGCACCCCGACAAGCGCTCCATCCGCCGCAAGTTCATCCACGCGCAGCGGAAACAGGAGTTCCTCGTCGAAATGATCCGCTGCGTCCGCAGGCTGGAGTAGGCGCGCATCTCAAATGCGATTGCCCTGAGGGAACATGCACATCGAAACGCGACTGGATGAGCTGACGGTTAAGGAGTTGGATCGTTGGCGCAGGAGCCGCCGCCCGCAGCTTTCACGTTCTGACGCTGTGAGGACGCTAGTCGAGGAAAAGCTGTGCGGCAAGCACTTGGAACGGCAAGGCTTGCCCTGCCCAGTCGCTGGAGATCACCCTACTGCCGACAGGCTGGCGGCACTGTACGTCTTGGAGCGGGTCTCCGGGTTCGGGCCGGTCAAGTTCCGCGAGATGCATGAGGCACAGGTCGATCCACAGGAAGCTGTCCGGTCGCCCAACTTGCTGCCCTTTCGTGGCCGTACGGGAGAGAAGATTCGCGCGACCATCCGAGACCTTTCGTCCGCCGATGTGTCATCGGCGCGGGAGCGCGCCGACGAGCAACTCAGGCGGGCAACCGAAAGCACTGCTGCGATTCTCGTCCATGGCGATCCGCGGTACCCGATGCGCGTATACGAGAGCAACAATCCCGTGCCTGTCCTCTATGTCCGCGGCGACCCGGCGGTTTGGTTGAGCGGCGGGTCAGTAGCAGTCGTCGGTTCGCGGAACACGCGCGAACCGTACGCGAGCAGCGCTCGATCGTTTGCGGCGACTGCGGCACGCAAAGGCAAGGTCGTCGTGTCGGGCTTCGCGGTGGGCGCGGACTCGATCGGCCACATGACGGCCCACGAAGTCGACGGGCGCACCATCTGCGTCATGCCATGCGGAGTCGACAAGGTGTTCCCGCCCGAGAATAGGAATCTGTGGGACGAGCTGCTCACCTATGCCGGCGCAACCTTCGTCAGCGAGTTTGGCTTCGGGCAACGTGCGTCGTCGCTGCGTTTGCGCAAGCGGAACAAGCTAATCGTCGCATTTGCGCAGGGCGTTCTGGTCGCCCAGTCGGCGTCTGATGGCGGCGCGATGAACGCCTATCGGTTTGGACGCGAACAAAGGAAGCCTGTCGCCACATTCAGGTCCGACGGGCACGAGGACACCTCCGGCAACACATTGATCGGGCAAGACCCAAAGACGGGCGGTGTCGTGTTCGAGCCGGCTGCCGATCCGACACAGTATGAGCTATGGCTCGACAGACTCTCTTGCTAGACCTCGACGGCACGATCTGGAATAGCCGTCCGTGGTACGCCGAGATCATTGCGGATTTGTCTGATCCGCACGGCTCGCCAGCTAGGCTTGAGGCAGAACTCGCGCAGGGAAAGAGCGTCGTCAAACTAGCGCAGGAGTCGAGCGTCAGCAAGGGACGTCTTGAAAAGGCGGCGAGAGAGCGCGGCAGCCGACTCCAGCTATACAAACACGTGCGACGTACCCTTGCCGAGCTTAGCGAGCGCGGGACGCCGATGGGCCTGGTGACGAACCTACCACGCTGGCTTGCGGTACCGCTGATTGAAGCGACCGACATCAAACAGTACTTCGGGGCCATCGCGACCCCAGGCGCGGGCGTGCGGGCGAAGCCGAGGCCGGCCGGAATACTGAAGGCGCTGAAGGACATGGGACGCGAAGTGGATCGGCATACTTGGCTGGTGGGCGACGACTACACCGACGCCGAAGCGGCGCTGGCGGCCGGCGTCCGATTCGCATGGGCTTCATACGGCTATGGTGCCACGCGCCCGGCGGCCGATGTCGAGCTGGATCAGTTCGCTGAGGTGCTTGAACTGTGAGGTTCCTCTACAAGATTCACAGCAGCTACGACGGTTTCAGGCCGGCAGTGATTCCCCAACGGATGGAGAATGGGCGCATAAGGCTGGGCTGGCAGCACTACATCGACATCGTGGAGAGGGGATGGAAGTGCTGGGTCTACTTTCACGGACCACACCGATTCGCGAACGGCGTCTACCTAGTGTAGTGTCGCAAGCAAACCATTGATCACGTTCGGCGACCGTGTCAGTATGCGGCGGGCAAGGTTTGGAGCAAGGGCATGCGGGCAGCGCCAAGAATAGAGATGCCGGACGGGGACCGCGAGAAGCTGGAGCGGTGGTCGTCGTCGCGCTCCGTTCCGGTTCGGCTGCGGGAACGGTCGCGGATCGTGCTGAAGGCGTCGGAAGGGATGACGAACAAGGAGATCGCGGCGGAGCTGGGAGCGGAAGTGAACAAGGTGGGGCGCTGGCGTCGGCGGTACGCGGACGAGGGCCTGGCGGGAATAGAGAAGGAGCGGGCGCGGGGCGGCAACCAGGGCGGCCGGAGCGACGCGGAGCGGGCGGCGCTGCGCAGCCGGATCGTGGAGGCGACGACGACGCGGCTGCCGAAGGACGCGACGCAGTGGTCGTGCCGGTCGATGGCGCGGGAGACGGGGGCGTCGCGGGACTTCGTGAACCGGACGTGGCGGGCGCGCGGTCTGAAACCGCACCTGTCGCGGACCTTCAAGCTGAGCAACGACCCGGACTTCGAGGAGAAGCTGCGCGACGTGGTGGGCCTGCACCTCGACCCGCCGGAGAACGCGGCGGTGTTCAGCTTCGACGAGAAGAGCTCGATCCAAGCGCTGGACCGGACGCAACCGGGGCTGCCCATGAAGAAGGGGCGCTGCGGGACCATGACGCACGACTACAAGAGGCACGGCACGACGTCGCTGTTCGCGGCGCTGAACCTGGCGTCCGGGGAGGTGGTCGGCCGGTCCTTCCGCCGCCACCGCCACCAGGAGGTGCTGCGTTTCCTGCGCGAGGTGGAGAAGACGGTGCCGCCGGAGCAGGACGTCCACATCGTCCTCGACAACTACGCCACCCACAAGCACGAGAAGGTGGCGAAGTGGGTGGAGCGGAAGAAGCGCGTCCATCTCCACTTCACGCCCACCAGCGCGTCGTGGCTGAACCTCGTGGAGCGCTTCTTCGCGCGGCTGACCGAACAGCGGCTGCGGCGCGGCGCGTTCACCTCGGTGTGCCATCTGGAGAAGAGCCTCCGGCGGTACCTGGACGCCTACAACGAGAATCCGCGGCCGCTGGTCTGGACGAAGTCGAGCGAGGACATCCTCGAAAAGGTCGGACGCGCGCGGGCGCGCTTGGCGGCGGCAACTTAATCAATGTTATGTTAGCGACACTACACTAGAAGGGATCGTGGACGCCATCGATCTGGATGCCAACGAAGTTTGGCTGCGGGTGCGGGAACACGACACGCAGGCCCCAATAATCCCCCAAGAGACATCCCAAGTCGTCGCCCAAGTCGTGGCGCCACGGTATCGCCAAGTCTTTCTCTGGCCAGACGAGAAGACCATTGCGCCAAACTGCAACTTGACAGCCTGCAAAGAGGGGCGTTGTGACGATTGTGAGACGTGGGCGAGCATGCGGCTGATTGAGCGTGGACACGCAAAGCCGCCAGAGCGCTTGCGGCGGTCAGAGTACGAAGATGTCGTGCCAGCGCACTGGATCGTGCCAAAACGCTGCTACGAGTCACGAGTCGTGCGAGAGGTTGAAGAACTTACGGCGAGGTTCACGGACTTCAAGCTCGGTGAAATGGCCTATGCGTACCCGTTCGCGCTGGCGATTTTCGAGCAACTTCGTCGCCGTGAGCTGCTTCACTTCGACTACGTCGTACCAATTCCACTATCTCCCGACAAGGCCGAACGCGACGAGCGGAACCGGGTGCTGGAACTCGCGAAGAAGGTCGGAAAGCTGCCCGTTCGCCCAATGCTAGATAGAGCTAACACACGGTATCTCCAAGGGAAAAATGCTCGCGGCTGGACGAACTGCGAGTCAGTTCGAGAAAGCGTACATCGCTGCACTTCGGGCGTGCGTCCCACCTACCGCTAGACGCATATTGCTTGTGGATGACGTCCTAACTAGAGGCAGCACAGTAGCGATGGCCGTCAAAGCGATCCATGCGCAGCGCTCCAAGCTGTCGGTTGTTGTAGCGACGGTAGGGCAAATGATAGTGAAGCCAGTAGTCGCCAATAGCAGCGGATTTACGTAGTCGGCCGTGATCTCGCTGCGACACTTGGTAACCGTACTTGATCGAGAGCTCACGCTGGCTCCAAAAAAGTCGCACGCCCAGCCGGCACAGTGTTGATAGCAGCCCGTAAGCCGGCACAGCTTGGCTCGGACAACGACGTCATCTTTGACCCTAATGTTGCAAAAAGTTCGCAGCTCTATAGGGCGAGAGCGGCGAGGTAGTCGTTCATCCTAGCCTTCGCTCCTGGGGTCGCACATGATGGAAAGAACGGGTTTTCGCTGCGGGTAGAGGAAGCGTCCGGCGCGCAGCAGGAAGTCGTTGCGCATCGTGCGCAGCCGCATGGACGAGGCGCTCGGCGCCGCGCACATGGACGACGCCGGATTGTGGCGAGACCGGGCGCACCTCGCCATCCACGGCGACGAGAAGGAGCGGGCCTCGGTGGCCGCCTTGTTCGTCAAGCCCGCCGAGTCCGCGCCGAGACGCGAAAAGGGGCAGGTGGTGGAGTTCCCCGGAGGCGGCTTGACGCGGTGAGTCCACGGGCGGCGGCGGGAGGGCGCTTGCGCCGCCGGGCTCACGAGACATAGGCCGCCCATGCGTCCATCAACTCGCGCCGCCTGGCGAACAGGTCGCTCCTCGCGTAGGCGGCTTCGGTCCGGTTCCAGACCGTGTGCGCGAGTGCCGCCTCCATCACGGCGCGCGGCGCGTCGGCCATTCCGCCACGCGCTGCTCCAGCAGCATCACCGCCCGCGTCAGATCCGGCAGCCCCGGATCGTCCGCCGTCGCGTGCCGCTCGTCAAGCACCACATGCCGCTGCGCCGCTGCCGCGGCTGGAACGGCGCCAACGCCGGCCCCGTCGGCGCCACGAGGTCCCGCACCTGGGACGCCGAGCGCCACTGCCTGTCGCCGTTGTAAAGCACCACCGGCAGCACCGGCGGCAGCGGCACGCCACCCCAGCCCTCCCGCAGCAGTTCCCGGTACAGCATCGCCGTGTACTCCAGCACCCGCAGCGCCATGCCCGCGTCGTCCCGCGACTGGAACTCCAGCATCACCAGCACGTGCAGCCAGCCGTCGGGCGCCGCCCGCAACCGCCACACCGTGCCGCCCCGGCGCTGGTGGAGGTCGTCGCCGACATGCTCCGCCGGCAGCTTGCCCAAGGAGCCGTAGTCCGCGCCGAGGACATTCCCCGGGAACAGGCTGCGCAGCAGGTCCGCCACCATCTCCGGGAAGGCGTAGAGGCGCTTGTGGATGGGGTCGCTGCCCGGCGTCGTGGGTTTCATGGGGAAACGATAGCGCTCCGCACACGGCGATGGCGCGCGACATCGGCCCGCCGGTTTGTAGGAGATCCCCGCTTCGTGGCGTTGGACACGTCCACACCGCTTGTGCGACTTCTCCCACATGGCGGTTCTCGCACTCCGCCGGCTCCGCGCTCGGGTCCACGGTGCGCGCTCCCAAACAGCGTTCGCCAGCGTCGACATCGCCCGCAACGTCATGGCGTCGATGCTTGCCCAAAGGGAAATGTCTGCCTTCCCGCATGCGCGACGAACTTGCGCGCCGGCGCAAGTCATGGCCAGCGTTGTGAAAGCCCTTGGCGACCCTTCCGGCGCCATCGGCACAAGCCGTCGCCACTGGCCGCCCAACGGCTCGCGCAAGAAAAACGTCCCACACCCCGGCCGGGTTCGCCGCGTTGCTAAACTTGCGCCGGGCGGTGGCGACACCGGCGCGAGTTGAAGGAGGCCCATGAGCGAGGCGGCACGAATGGGGGCTGCGGATTTGGCCCGACGGGTGGTTGCGACGGCTTGGTTCCAATGGGGGATCACCGCGATCATCGCGGTGAACGCGATCATCATCGGTTTGGACACGTCCGCATGGCTGGCGGCGCGGTTCGGCGCATGGTTCGAGGCCGCGAACCAGATCTTCCTCGGCGTTTTCGTGCTGGAGGCGGGGGTGAAGATCGCCGCCGCTTGGCCCAAGCCGACGCGCTACTTCAAGGACGGCTGGAACGTCTTCGACTTCACGATAATCGTCTTCAGCCTGTTGCCGAGCACCGGCGAGCTGGCCACTCTGGCGCGGCTCGCACGCCTGTTGCGCGTGTTGCGGCTGGTCTCCGCGCTGCCGGAATTGCGCCTGATCATCGTCACCTTGGTGCGCTCGATTCCGAGCATGTTCAACGTCGTGGGCTTGATGTCCATCATCTTCTACATCTACGCGGTGGCCGGCTATCACCTGTTCCACGAAATCGATCCCACGCATTGGCGCACGCTTGGCATCTCCGCGCTCACGCTGTTCCGCGTGGTCACCCTGGAGGACTGGACGGACGTCATGTACGCCGCGATGGCGCACCATTGGTGGGCTTGGATCTACTTCGTCAGCTTCGTGGTCATCGGCACCTTCGTGATCATCAATTTGTTCATCGCCGTGGTGCTGAACAACTTGGACGAGGCCAAGGCCGAGCGGCTGCGTGACCTCGTGGCGCCACCGTCGCGGCAGGACCTTTTTCGGGAGCTGCGGGCAACGCAGGAGTCTCTCTCGCGTTTGGAAGAGCGGCTGCGCATCGCGACGGCCCCCGGCGACGCGGGTCGCGGCGCGCCCTAAAGGGCGCGTTGGCAGTTTGCTGCGCAAACTGCTGGCGCCCTCTGCGGTGCGGGACGTTTCTTGGTTTACTTTCAATTCCCATCGGCTTGAGGCGACCCATGCGAGTCCATTCCATCGAAACCCGCGCCTGCGACGCGGGTTGGCGCAACTACCATTTCGTCAAACTCACCACCGACGATGGCGTCGTCGGTTGGAGCGAGTACGACGAGCACCAAGGCGCGATCGGCGTCACCGCCGTGGTGGAGAAGCTCGCGCCGATGGTGACCGGCGAGCGCGTGCATGACATCGAGCGCGTCCACGAGCGCTTGCACGCCCGGGCGCGGCAGTCGATGTCCGGCGTGATGGCGATGGGCATCGGGGCCATCGAAAACGCGCTGTTGGATGCCAAGGCGAAGACGTTGGGCGTGCCCTGCCACGACCTGCTCGGCGGCAAGGTGCGCGACCGGGTGCGGGTCTATTGGTCGCACTGCGGCACTTGGCGCATCTCCCGGCCGAACCTCTACCCGCCCGCCATCACGGACATCGGCGGCGTGCGGGCACTCGGCCAAGAGGTGCGCGAGCGCGGCTTCACAGCCCTCAAGACCAACATCTTCGATTTCAGCGCCACGAAGAAAGGCGGGCGTGTTCGCGGTTGGTCGCCCGGCTTCGGTGCGCCCTACGCGCCGGATCGCAATGTGGAACGGCACCTCGTGCGCGAGCTTCGCCGGCATTTGGACGCCTTTCGCGACGGCGCCGGCGACGATGTGGACATTCTCTTGGACCTGAACTACAACGCGAATCCCGAGGGTTATCGACGCATTCTGCGGGCGCTGGCGGATTTCGATCTGTTCTGGGTGGAGATGGACACCGAACACCCGGAAGCGCTGGCGGACGTGCGCGCCACGAGCCCGCACGCGGTGGCCTCGTGCGAGTCGCTCATAACGCTGCCGGCCTTCCTGCCCTATTTTCGCCTGCGCGCCATGGATGTGGCCATCGTCGACGTCGTGTGGAACGGCATCTGGCAGTCGGCGAAGATCGCCGCCTGCGCGGCGGCGCACCAGGTGAACGTGGCCCCGCACAACTACTACGGGCACTTGGCGAGCATGATGGCCGCACACTTCTGCACTGCGGTGCCGAACCTTCGCATCATGGAGACGGACATCGATAGATTGCCTTGGGATGCGGAGCTCTTCACCGCGGTGCCGGACATCCGCGACGGCTACCTGCACCTGCCGGCCACGCCGGGCTGGGGCATCGATCCGGTGGAGGAGGCGTTGGCGGAACACCCGCCGAAGTAGCGTGACGGTGTTGGGGGTGTTGGCGTGCCCATGTGGGACGACAATCAGGTTTGCGTAACGTTGAGAATGGAAAGTGACGCACGGTGATCTCCAAAAGTCATCATCGCTGATGCCGCTCCCCAACGGGAGGTGCCTTTGTCCGAGCGTCTCGCACGGAGACGATGTGGAACCCGCTGGCTGCCCGATGGCGAACATGGCGCAGCGTTGGGCTCGCCAACGTGGGCAGCGCCGTGGATTGCAGCGCCTGGTTGTCGTGTTCTTCGCGGCGGCGGCGTTCGCCCAGGTTGGCGCCGGGGCGGAGCGAACCCGCGACCTCACGACTTTCGTGCCGACCCGCATCGAATACGACAGCGTCGGCGGCGCTGGCGAGGCCTATTACGCCTACGAGGGGCGGTTGTGGGAGCGCTGGGAGACGGATTTCCCGCAGGCCGAGGAGAACTTCGCCAAGCGCTTGCGCGAGCTCACCGCCGTTGTCGCCGCCAAGGGGCCGGCGCGCCTTCGCCTAACGGACGAGGCGCTCGGCGATTCGCCGCTCATATTCATGTCCGACGTCGGCTACATGCGTCTTTCCGAGCGCGAGATGGCCGCGCTACGCCAATACTTGGAGAACGGCGGCATGCTCTGGGCGGACGACTTCTGGGGCGATGCCGAGTGGGCGAGTTTCGAGCGCGCCATGGCCGGCGTCTTGCCCGGGCGGCGCTGGCGCGCCCTGTCCACCGAGCATCCGATCTTTCACACGGTGTTCGACATCGAGGAAGTGCCGCAGATACCGGCGCGGGATTTCGCGTCGCCTTTCCGCGGCGCCAACACCGCCGAGCCGCCGTGGATCCACCGCTTTCCGGCCGGGTCTTTGGCCACGCCGTCCATCCGCGCCTGGGCCGACGACGACGGCCAACTGATGGTCATCGCCACGCACAACACCGACATCGCCGACGGCTGGGAGCGCGAATCGTATGGCGAATGGTATTTCGAGCGCTTCTCCACGCAGTCCTACCGCGTGGGCATAAACGTGGTGGTGTACGCGCTCAGCCACTGAACGCCGCCCGCCGACGACCATCACGGCGTGGCTGATCTGGGCGTTCCACGGCTGTTCCCGGGCGGTCGGTCGCGAATGCGATGCCCACCGGCTCGTCGTAGCGGCTGGCGAGTGCCGCGCGCCCTCTATGACTGACCGCTGGCAACCTTGGCAGCGGCCCGCAGGCGTATTCCGTGCGGGTCGCCGTCGTCGTGGCGGCTTGGTTTTGCCCTTTACGAGCTGCCCAGTCCGCAGTCGTCGCGCAGGAAATCGATCATGGCGGTGAAGAACTCGAGCTGGTGGTCGTACAGCAGCGTGTTGTAGAAGTGGCCAGCACCTTCCAGCTTGACGTACTTGTGGGGCTTTTTGTGCTGCTCGAGTAGCTCGACGTACTTGGTGGCGTGGTCCACCAGAACGCGATAGTCCACAACGCCGTGCACTATGAGAATCGGCACGTTCACCTTGGCCACTTCGTCGACGGGATTGATGCCAGACTTCTCGTAGGCCAAATAGCGCTTCAGAATCTCGCCATCCGCGCCGCGACGATCGAAGCGGAACTGCAGCACCGTATCGAACACGCCAGCGCCAGCGATGGTGCATTGGTACAGCTGCGGCGTTCTGGCGGCGGCCACCGCTGCGGCAAAGCCGCCGTAGGACCAGCCGAACATGGCCATGCGGTTCTTGTCTGCCAAGCCTCGTTCTACCAGAAACAGCGCTGCGTCGTCTTTGTCGTCCTGCATTTTGTGGCCTTCCTGGCCGCCGCCCTCGAAGGCGGCTTCGCGCAAGTCCCTGCCAAAGCCGTCTGAACCTCGAAACTGCGGCTGAATCACTAGATAGCCGTAGTTCGCCAGCAGCTGCGCCCACTTGTCGTAGCCGCCGTAGTCCCTAGCTTGCGGCCCGCCGTGCGGCATGACGACCAGCGGAAAGGGCGGCTTGCCCTTCGGCGTCGTCACATAGGCGAACAACTCTCGACCATCGCGCGCGCGGTACTTCACAAACTCCGTATCCGCCAGGTTCTCGCTGGCGAAGAGCGGCTGCCGGCTGCCGATGCTCTCCAGCTTGCCGTTCTTCAGCAGGTAGTAGGTGCCGGGGTCGCGCGGCCCGGTATTCGCGACAACGAGCGTGGCGCCATCGCGGGAGCGGCTCACGATGCTGACGTCGTGGGTGCCGGGGACCACGCCCTCCAACTGCTTGTACAGAGCGCCCTCGGCCTCGTCGAAATACTGCATGTGCAGCTTGTCCGTGTGGTAGCCCACGCCAACCACGGTGTCTGGATGCTCCCAACTGTTGCTGTGATAGCGTATCCGAGAGACGTCGACCGCGGGATGCCGGAAGATCGCCTCGGCGAACCGCTTGTTCGCCAAGTCGTAGGACCACAGCCCAGTCGTGTCGTGGCCGTTGCGAGCCAGAACGTAGGCGTGGTTGGCGTTCATGTCGTCACGGTCGACTATTTGGAAAGGATCGAACTCGTAGTTGTCCAGGCCTTGGCGATGGAACTCCTGCCAGTCCGCACCTTCGGTAGGCCGCCAGACCCACCGAAGCTGGCGTTCCCCTCGATCCACGCCCCTGGCGCGCCACAACCTCCCTTCGCTGTCGAAGCCGTAAGCGCCCAGCGATATCCGGCCTTGCACCAGCAGCTTTCTGGTGCCCTTCTCCAAGTCGAACTCGTAGTAGTCCCGGGGCGAGAAGAAACCTTGAACGCGCCGGGCGAAGGCGCTCGCTTTGGCCTGGCCGGGGGACGCCATGCTCAGGATCACCTTGTTGGGGGACTTGGGCAGTACATTCGCCAAACCGAAACCACTGCTGACGTCGAAGTTCTCAAACGTCTTCTTTTCCACATCCAAGAGACTCGTTCGGTACCTGTAGGTATCTCGTTCGCGTCCCTCCACTTCGTCGCGCACGGCTTGCCGGGCGGCAAAGAAGAGCAGCCGATCGTTCAGCCATCCGCTGATGCCGACCAGCTCCATCGGCGCCGCGTTCAGCCGGAAGGGTTTCTTGGCGAGATCGGCAGCGTCGTAGATCTCGATGATGGGGTCGCCATTCCGAGTGGGGATCCTCATCAAGGCCAAGCGCGTTCCGTCGGGCGAGACGCTGACGTTGCTGATTACCTCTCGCATCGCCCACTGCTCCAAGGGGTAGGGGGCTGGGGGAGCGGCTGCGAACGCCGCCCCCGCCACCAACACCCACAGCGCAACACCGGCCCGTGCCATGTAGCTCATGCTCTGCTCCTCACTCGTGTCACTCGTGCTCCGCTCCTCACCAGAGTCCATAGGCGGGCGTCGCTCCTAGGTGTCGCCGCCGAAGCCGAATCTCAGCTGGAGAAAGTACGTCCTGCCGTTCAAGTCGTACCCGTGGCCCAACGGCGTGTTGTTGATCCCGTACCCGATCTCGTTCCCGTCCGCTTGCCGAGGCCACTCGTCAAAGACGTTGCGCACGCCGGCGAGGATCCTCCAGTAGTCGCGCGTGTGGCTGACCGACACATGATGCAGCCAGTAGTCGGAGGTGGTCTCGACATCCTTGCAACGCAGATCGTCCGGCGGGCCTAGGCAGGTGCTGGAGAACGGCGTGTTAGCGGCGATGTCGCCCCAGTCGTCTTGAAACGCAACATCCTCCTCGTAGTTGCCCAGATAGCGGCTGGACCAGGCCAGACGCCAGCGTTCGTAGTCCAAGCGCAGCGCCAGTTCGGCCTTGTGCTCCGCGAAACCCCACTCGCGGTGGAACGCGTTCCGTGCTTCCTCGCCAGTGTCGCTGACGAACAGCGTCGATCTCTCGATCAGCCGGTGGCCGGTCACGTCGAAGCTCACGTCCAGAGGTCGCTCGAATACGGTGAGCGTCGTGTCAAACGCGAGATTCAGGTCGACGCCGCGCACAACCTCCTGATCGCGGTTGACGAAGCCGCGGTCGACGAACCGGATGCGCGGGTCCGTCGTGTTCGAGAGGTTCCGCGTTATGCGGTTGCAGAATTGGCCACTGCTCTCCTTGGATATGTAGCAGTCGTACACGATGTAGCCGATGGACGGCTCGATGATCGTGTTCTCGATCTCGATGTCGTAGTACGTCATGCCGAGCGTCATGCCGAACGCCGTAGTGAACGGCTGCTCCCAAGCGAAGCCGAAGGACTTCGACTCCGAGGTTTCCTCGTCGAGCGTTAGCGAACCGCCGGCGCCGGACTCCACGCTGTAAACCGTGAAGTTGCCACCGCCGGCTACGGTTGGGTCTACGCCTTCGGCTCGGCAGCGTTCGAGAATGTGCGGATCGCGCTCGTCCAGTTCCGGGTTGTAGCGGCTCTCGGCGCCGGTCTCGATATCGCCTTCGAGTGCATCTTCCGGCACGAAACACGGATCGCTGACGCTGCCGAATCCTGTTTGACTGCGCAGGAACAGCTCGCGCAGATTCGGCGCCCGGTAGGACGTGCCGAAGGTGGCGCGAATCAGCAGCGATTCGACGGGACGCCAGCCCATCTTGGCAGCGCCCGTCCAAGCGCCGCCGTAGAACTCGTCGTCCGTGAAGCGCGCCGAGAGATTGAGAATGACTTCCTCGGCGCCTGGTTTGCCGGCCACGAGCGGCATCTCGACCTCGCCAAAGAACTCGCGCGTGTACTTCTCGCCCTCGGCGCCGCCGTCGGCAAAGAACCCCCACATCAGCCCTTCCGCGGCGACTTGGTCCGGGATCGACGCGATCTCGTCCGTGCGGTACTCCACGCCAACGCCGCCGGCCACCGCGCCGCTCGGCAGGTCGAACAAGTCGCCGGTGAAATACACCGAGAACAACGTCTGGGTGTACTGCGTGTCGAAGTCGCGGCTGTCGAATAGGTAGTCGCGTTCCGCGGCCGTGCCGAAGTCGCCAATGCGAGGGCTGTAGAGCGACGGCGCGTACATGTTCACCGGCACGCAACCCGGTGCGGCATCGGCCGCGATTATTGGTTCGAGCGGGTTGTCTCGCGAGTTGGTTCGCCCTTCGCGCGTTGCCTCGCTGATGTTGTTTTCGCAGGGATTCCAGTCGTTCGAGTAGTAGCCCAGCGCCAAATCCATCCGGTCCTGCCGGATGCCGGGCCGATGGGCGACGCCGCTCGAGTGCGAGTGCGTGATCGACATGTCGAAGGTCCAATCCGACAGGCTGCCAAAGTTCAGAAACGGCATGTCGCCGCTTAGGCCGACTACGGCGCGCCGCCAATTCGTCTCGGTATCCACGATGTTGCGGTCGCCACGCACGGAGACAATCGGCTGAGTACGTTGCGGGCCCAGTGGCCCCATCGACAGGCCGAAAGCGTGGGGGCCGCAGGCTTGCGGCGGAATGTTGTTCCGCGCACAGAAATCGCCATAGAGCCCGTGGAACCCGGCGATGTAGCCCGGGTTTGCGTAGAGCGCGTCGATCGCGAGGCCGCAATCCACGCCGGCACCTTGCGGATTGCAGATGTTGTACGGATTCAACGCCGGCACCCAAGGGAAAAACTGCCCCGCGCCGGAGTTCAGGCTAACGGTCGAGGTGCCGTAGAGCGCTTCGAAGTAGGGCGTCAGATTCGCCTCGCCCTCGAAGGTGTACTCGCCGTAGGCCATGGCCGTGGTGGACCTGAACGGCGGGAACAAGTACCTGAACTGCTCTCGTCCGTTCAGGCTGTAATCGCGAAACGTCACATCGGTGTTGCCGTCAAGGTCGCCGTCGATGCCGAACGGGCCACGTTGCCAAAGAACTCCTGATTCGGAGTAATTGGGCCAGCCGCCATTGGTGTAGCCCGGCGTGTAGTAAATAGAACCGCCCGCCCGATCCAGCCTTGACGCCGACGGCACAAAGGTGCGTCCAACCAAAGAGCCGACCGTGCAGTCGTCCCACTCCATGCCGAACTGAGCCGTGTAGCGCAAGTCGCGGCTGCGGATTCGCCCGCCTTGGTCGATTTCGAGGTGGCGCTCGCAACCCGCTGTCCAAGGCCGGTCGTCCAAGGTCGCCGGATCGCTGTCCCGGTGCTGCGCGCCGAAACCAATGAAGCCGCGATCCCAGTTGCGGCCCCAAGAGACGCCGAAGGCTTGTTCGGCACCGCCGCTGTGGGCCGGCTGGCTAGGCGTGATTTCTATCGTGAAACCATCGAAATCCTTGCGCAGGATGGCGTTGACGACGCCGGCGATGGCATCCGAACCGTAGATGGAGGAAGCGCCATCGAGCAGCTGATCGTACTGCTGTATCAAAAGCCCCGGCACGATGCCGAGATTCGGCGAGGTTGGTGCGCCCTCCACGCCGGCCGGAGCGATGCGGCGGCCGTTCAGCAGCACCAGCGTTCGGCTCGCCCCGATACCGCGCAGGTTCGCGGTGGCGACGCCCGGCCCGTCGTCGAGGACGAAGCCCGAGAAGGACAGATCGAACTGCACGCCGGATGCCGTACTGGCCTCTTGCAGTATCTCGCCGGCGTCGATGAGACCGGCCTCACGCTTCACATCCGCACTGATGATCTGCAAGGGCGAGATGCTCGTGTAGGTGCTGCGCTTGATCCGCGACCCGGTAACGACCACTTCCTCGACGATACCGGCGGCCTGCGCTTCGGCCAAGGCCGACAGCGGCGCTTCTTCTTGAGCCTCTTCTTCTTGGGCCTCTTCTTCCGTCGCTACCGCGACGGCGTCTGCAGTTTCGGCCTCCTGCGCGAGCGTTGGCGCGGCAACCAGGCAGCCGAAGCCAAACGCGACTGCTAGCAGGTGAGCAAGGCCGACTTTGACGATGGAACGGCATTTCAACCACCACGTTCCAGTGAAACAGGTGAACTTCAACAATCGCATGGCGGAACCTCCCTCGGTCTCCCCAACGGATTCTGACAACTACTAGGCCCTTACTCTACAGCATATGGATGGAAGATGCGTTGTGTGGTGGCAGGGCGATTGCATTGGAAAGGGGCGGGTGCGACGCAGGTGAGGATGGGGCGGAATCGGCGTTTGGCGCACGGTGTCCGCCGAGCATCCCATCCTTCACACGGTGTTCGACATTGAAGAAGTGCCGCAGATGCCGGCGCGGGATTTCGCGTCGCTACGGCGCCCCGCACTCCGCGCCTTCGTAAACGCCCACGTTGTCGAGCTGCACGTTCAAAGGGCTTTGCGCCAAATCGAAGGCGAGGCGGGCGGTCATGTCCGTCTCTTGCACGGTGAACGTCTCTTGGAAGGTCCGCCACGTCGTGGTCAGATCGGCGCGATGCTGACCGCCGCTGATGTTCGCCCAACGATCGAGATTCGAATCCATGTACATGGTGATGTGGCGCGGGGCCTCGGCCCTGGCCGTGTAGCAGACGGTGTATTCGCGCCCGCCGACGACCATCACGGCGTGGCTGATCTGGGCGTTCCACGGCTGCTGGCGGGCGGTTAGGACGTCCACATCCAAACCGCCTCCCGGCAGCAGGCGGAAGTTCGCCGTGCGCACCACGCGGCCTAGGCCGGAGTCGTACACCTGCTCCACCGTGTTCCAATGGTTGCGTCGTTCGCCCCGCCACAGCCGACCCAAGCTGTTGTCCCACCACGCTCTCGAAGGAAACGTCCCGCCGCTGTGGACGAGATTGCCGGCGCGCGGCGGCACGGCTTGCTCGTTGAAGAACAAGAGGTCGTTGCTGAACATGCCGCCGGGGTTTTGCACCTGCAGGAAATGCACGCCGCCGGGGTCGGGCGCGGAAGCGAGTTCGACGAGCACTGTTTCGCCATCGCATTGCGGCAACACGCCGGACTCGCAGCGCACATGGCCGTCCACGCGCCGGCCGTCCACGAACACGGAGGCGCCTTCGCGCACATGCCGGCCGTTTACGCGCAGCGTTGCCGTGGCGCTCAAAGAAGGCATGTCCATGTTTCGCGTCTGGGTTTGGATTTCGCCCACCGGCCAAAGACCGGGTTGCGGAAACCCGTGGCCGATGTTGGGGCCGGAGCGGGCGGTGATGGTCAGGAACAGATCGCCTGCGGCGGCGGCGGCGACGAGGTCGGCGCGGGAGTAGTCGGCGTCGCCATCCCGTTCAATGTAGTAGCCGTCCTCGAACTCGAGGGCGAGATCTGTCGCGGCGCCTTGGGCCCAGCGAACGCCCTCGGCCTGCAAGACGATGGCGTCTTCGGTGGCGGACGTCTCCAACGCATCGAGCACGCGCGCGGTCAGCGCTTGCTCCGCGGTGTCAGCGTTCAGCGTCACCTGGCGCGCGAAACTGCCGGAGAATCCGGTGCCGCCTTGCACCACCATTTCCCAGATGTCCGGCGTCGCTCCGCCGAGTATCCAGACGTTGCGCTCGGGAAAGCTGTCGTCCATGTTGACCAGGCGCATGAGATCGATGATGTTCGTGCGCGCTTGCGGGGTGATCAACCAGCGGTCGTAGGCGCCGCGCCAAGTCGGCGCCTCCATGCCCGTGCCGGGCGTGTTGGTGCTGACGAGAAACGGCGGCCGATGGCAGACGCCGCAGGTCTGCGCGCCGGTGGTGCGACCGGACGAGTCGTTGAGGAAGTTGAACTCGAAGAAGCCGTCGCGCGCCGCGGGCGTGAGCACATTGTCGAACGGGCGCGTCGGGGCCGGCGGATAGGGCACGTTCAGGATGAACGTGGCGAGCGCGTCGCGAACGTCGGCGTCCAAGAGACCGTCCTTGCCTTCGTCGTTCGTGGGGCAGTTCGTGACATCGCACATCGTCGTGGCGAGGCTGCCGTCCACCAGATGGCGGGTGCAGCTTTCCGGCTTGCCCAAGTCGCAATTCGGATCCACCGGCTGCGTCACCGAGGCGGTGTTGTTTCCCCCGAAGGGGTCTCCGGGAATGCCGTCCCAGTGGTAGGGCTGCGTGTCGCGCAGCCCGCGCACCGGCATGGTCAGCCGCGGCGGCACTTGCGTGCAGCCGGCTTCCAGTTGGCGCGCGCGTTCGCTGTCGCCGCCGCCGGAACCGCAGTTCGGCGTCTGGAGCACCCAGATGAGCTGATCGGTGTGGCCGTCGGGGTGGCAGCTTTCGCAAGAGAACGTGCCGGTGGAGGAGGCGTCGGCGTCGTTGAAGGCGATGCGGCCTTGTTTCACTACCGGATCGGTGGGGTCGACCAGGGCGATCGTGCGCAGAACGGCCGGATTGTCGACGGCGCGCAAATCCACCAAGGACACCGTGTTGTCCACGGCGTTCAACACCCACGCCTCCTGCGGGGCGCCGTTGGCGTCCATCGACAACGCGATGCCGCGCGGGGCCGCGCCAACCGCCACGCGCCCCAAGACTTCGCCGGACTCGGCATCCACGGTGAACAGCTTGTCCGAACCCGCGGCCGTCGCCACCAACGTGGCGTCGTCGGCGCTCACGCGAACGGCGAACGGCGTGGCCAACGCGGCGCCGGGGCCGGGATGTTCGGGCGGCAGCGGCTCCAAGTCGAAAAACGTCGGCTGCCGGCAGCCGCCGCGGCAGCGCACCTTTGTGATCTGGTTCAGGAACGCCCGGTTCTCCATTTCCGCCAAGCCGTGCTTGAGGGTTCCGGCACGCCCGTTTTCCACATTGCGGGCATCGGTTTGGGGGACGAAGACGTTCCCTTCGCTGTCCACGGCGATGCCGTAGAGCAACGTCCCGACGGTGTTCACTACGTCCACCTCGCGATCCGTTTCGGTGTCGAAAACGAAGATGTCGCGATCCGGTATGTTCGGATTTTTCACGATGTCCGCGTCATAGCCCTCGGACAGAACGTTGTTCGTGGTGAAAACGTGCTGCACGGCGTCGAACGTGCAGGTGTCGCCATCTATGTCGTCCGCGAAGCAGCCGGAAAGTTGGCTTTGGTTGTTGGACTCGAACGCCGCCACATAGAGGCGGTTGCCGCGCACGACCATCGCCCGCGGGTCTTGCGCGCGGATCGGAAGGTGTCCGGTGACGGCGCGTGCCGCCACATCCACGATGGCCACTCGATTGGCCGTGGACAGCGCCACATACGCCTTGCGGTCGGTTGCGAACGCGATGCCCACCGGCTCGTCGAAGCGGGTGGCGAGGGTTTGCGGATCAATGTCCTGAACGGTGGCGATCACTTGGTGGAAGGAACGGCTCGACGGGTCGGTGTCGATAACGCTCAACGTGTCCGAGACATGGTTCGCCACCCAAACCTCGCGGCCGTCGGGGCGCGGCACGACGCTCACCGGATCCACGCCGACGTCGATGCGTTCGACCACAGCACGGGTGCCGGCGTCGATGACGTCCACCGTGTCCGCCGGCGTGTTCGCGACGTAGACGAACGAGCCGTTCATCGCGATGGGCCGCGAATGGGGGCTCACCAGCATTGGATGGCCCACGCCGTCCAGCGCGAGCGGCGGTGGCTCGCCGGTATCCCCGCCGGGGTCGATTTCGGATTCCAGCAGCGCCAGGAAGCGCTCCAGGTTGGCGTAGTCCTCGGAGTCCTCCTGTAGCTGGAGGCCGCCGCCGTGCCCGCGCAGACCGCGCACCTTGTCCAGCACCAGATTTCGGCCACTCGGCGTGCGCTCAAGCAGACTCTCGAACGCGGCCAGGTTGGTCGCCATGTGGTCTTCGTCCGTGTCGCGCACGAACACCAGCCGCGTGCCCCCGGAGAGGCCGCCCGCCACATGGCAGTTCACACAGCGCTGCTGCACTATGGGCTCGGAAACACTGGCGGCGAACATGTCGGCCGAGGTCTCGGCGGCGGTGCCGCTCGCGCGGTCGGCGGCGGTCGATAGGTTGGTCAGGTGCCGGGTGGGGCTTTCCAGCAGACTCATCACGGCGATGGAATCGGCTGAAGCGACCGTCAGCCGCCACTTGCCGCGGCCGGTGCCCAAGGCCCCGTCCACCGGCCCTTCGCCCTCTTCCAACGCTGCCGCCGAAACGGTGCGCGCGCCACGCGCGGGAATCGTCAACACGGCTTCGCCGCTGGCCGCGCCGGCGTCGTCCACGCCGCGCACGGTCGCTTGCGCGTCCGACTGGCCCGGGTTGACGAGCCGCAACATGCTCACTTGGCGGGTGTTGCCGCCGGGGTTGAAGATCGCCACCCGGTGGCTGCCGGCCGCCGTCGGCGCGACATCGTGCATGCTGGTGAGGAAGCCGGCCATGCGGATGTACGCGAGCACCTCGATGTCGCCTTCGGTGGAGAGTTCCAGGCGCCAATCGCCGTCGCCTGCGCCGATGCCGCCGATTAGGCCCTTGTCGGGCGCTCCGTCCTCCAAGTCCTTCGAGTTGAAGTGCTTGGCGCGTCCGCTGGCCACAGTGAGCTTCACCGGCCCGCGGGCGGTCTCGGCGCGGTCGAACGCCGTGACGCTAACGGCCACCTCTGCGGCGCTGTGGTTGACCAGACGCACGAAGCCCTGCCTGCCGTGCGCGTCGTCCTTGGCGGGAAACAAGGGCACCTGATGCGTGCGCGTGCCAGCGGCTACCGTTGGCGGCGGCGCGACGCTCGACAGATTGGACAGGCGGCCGCTGTCCGTGGACAGCAGCAAGCTCATCACCCGCACCGGCGCGGTCGATGTCGCGGTCAGGCGCCATTTGCCGTTGCCTTGGCCAAGTGCGCCTTGAAGATCGGCATGACCATCCTCCAGCGCCTTGGCCGTGTACACCCGCGCCGCGCCGGCCGGCACCGTCATCGTCACCGCCTGCCCTTGCGTGCCGTCGTCGTCCACGCCGCGAACGACCACCACGGCGGCGTCGTGGGAAGGGTTGACGACGCGCAACTGGCTTACCTGCTTGGTGTTGCTGCCCGGATTGAAAATCGCGATTCGATGGACGCCGTCCGCGGTCGGCGCGACATCGCGCACACTGGTGAGGAAGCCGTCCGCCCGAGTGCGCAGATAGGCCAGCGCTTCGATGTCGAGCGTTGAGGAAAGCGCGAGGCGCCAATCTCCCAAGGCGGGTGCGCCGATGCCTGGGCCCAATCCTTTGGTCGCATTGCCGTTCTCGAAGTCGTCGGAGTTGAAGTGGACAACTTGGCCGGCCGCCAACCGCAACGTGACCGGACCGACGCGACGACCGCTGTCGTCGAACCCCAGGATGGCCACCGAGCCGGTTTCGTCATCGTGGTTGATCACCCGCACAAACCCCTGCCGCTCGCCGGCGGCGGGAAACAGCGCGACGTGATGACTCTCTTGGGCGAAACCGCCCGGCGCAAAGGCGACGACCCCCGCGGCGGCCAAGACGCACGCCAAGCCGTCGCGCGTTCGCCGCCCGGCAACGGCCCTGCCCAGCGATCCCGCGTGGCCCGGCTTGGAAATGGCGTTGTCATGCCCCTCGCCCGTTGTGGCGAGCGGCGGCTTTTCGCGTGTCACGCAATCCCCCCTGGAAAGCGCGCGCTCCGATCGCGACCCTCTTCCACGACGCGTCCGTGCCGGCGAAAGCCGCTCGCGCCATCTCGGAAACAGCAGCGAGCCGCGGACGAAGCGGTGCGCGCGTTGCGTCTTTGGAATGTAGGCAAAACGAACGGCGTCGTCAACAACGCCGCGGTTTGCTTGGGCGCCCGTGTGCGAATCTGTTGCGCGCCGGTCGATTGCCGGTCGGTCGCCGGCGTGTTGAAATCCGCCACCCGCTTCGCTACATTCGCGTGCAAGTCGGGCAGCTTTCGCTGCCCGTAGCCGTTTGTGAGAGCCAAGGGTTTCTCCGCTCCGGGCGCCGGCCCGCAAGAAGCCGGCATTTGCAGCATGCTTGGCAGTGTGCCGAATGCTTGGCGATGTACTTGGCGATGTAAAAGGAGGCGCGATGGACGCCGCAGCGATCCCCCCGGCCGTGATGCCCACCTACGCGCGCATCCCGGTGTCGTTCGTGCGCGGCGAGGGGAGCTACCTGTACGACGACGCCGGGCGGCGTTACCTTGACGCCCTCACGGGTATAGCGGTGTGCGGCTTGGGGCATGCCCACCCCCGCGTGGCCGCCGCCATCGCCGAGCAGGCGCGTACGCTCCTGCACACGTCCAACTTGTACCGCATCCCAGGCCAGGAGCGATTGGCCACCCGCCTGTGCGAAATCGCCGGCATGGACAACGCCTTCTTCTGCAACTCCGGCGCGGAGGCGAACGAAGCGGCCATAAAAATCGCGCGCTTGTACGGGCATCGCCGCAACGTCGCCGCACCGGAGGTTGTCGTGGTCGATGGCAGCTTCCACGGCCGCACGATGGCCACGCTCACGGCTACCGGCAATCGCAAGGTGCAGGCCGGCTTCGAACCGCTGCTCGCCGGCTTCGCGCGGGCACCGTACGACGACGTCCCGGCGATCCAGCGCATCGCCGCCCGCAACAAGAACGTGGTGGCCATGCTGGTGGAACCGGTGCTTGGCGAAGGCGGCGTGCGAATTCCGCGTGCCGGCTACTTGGAGGCGTTGCGCGGCGTGTGCGACCGCAACGGCTGGCTCTTGATGCTCGACGAAGTGCAAACCGGCAATGGACGCACGGGCCGGTATTTCGCGTTCCAACACGAGAATTTGACGCCGGACGTCGCCACCACGGCCAAGGGCCTTGGCAACGGCGTGCCTATTGGCGTCTGCTTGGCCCGGGGCGAGGCGGCGGAGATGCTGGTGGCCGGCACCCACGGCTCCACTTTCGGCGGCAACTTCCTCTCCTGCGCCGCGGCCAACGCGGTCATCGACGAGCTTCACGAGGGCGGGTTGATCGGCCGCGCCGGCGAACTGGGCGGGCGGATGGTGGCGATGTTCCGCGATCGGCTGCGCGGCAACAACCGTGTGAAGGAGATCCGGGGCAAGGGTCTGATGGTGGCGATCGAGCTCACCGAGCCGTGTACGCAACTTGTGGGCGAGGCCATTGAGCGCGGCTTGCTCATCAACGTCGCGGTGGACAACGTCGTCCGCCTTCTGCCGCCGCTCACTCTCAGCGACGAAGAGGCGAACACCGTGGTGGATCAGGTGGTGGGGCTTATCGAGAACATCGGCTAGCGGAGATGACCCGGCACTTTCTCACGCTAAGCGATTTCAGCGCGGACGACCTGTTCGCGCTGGTGGAGCGCGCCACGGTCTTGAAGGGCCTGCACCGCCGCGGAGTCCGTTACCAGCCTTTGGTGGGCCGAACGCTCGCCATGATTTTCGCGCTCAAATCCACGCGCACCCGCGTGGCGTTCGAGACCGCGATGCACCAGCTGGGCGGCCACGCGCTCGTCATCACCGCCGACGATTCCCAGCTCGGCCGCGGCGAGCCGGTGGAGGACACGGCCCGGGTGTTCGCCGAAATGGTGGACGCGGTGATGATCCGCACGCTCGATCATGGCCGAGTGGAGAGCTTCGCGGCCGCGTCCTCGGTGCCGGTGGTGAATGGCATGACCAGCCGTTTCCACCCCTGCCAGTTGCTTGCGGACATGCAAACCTACAGTGAACGCCGCGGCGACATCCGCGGCGCCACGGTGGCTTTCGTGGGCGATGGCTACAACATGTGCAACTCCTATGTCGAGGCGGCGGCGCTGTTCGGGTTTCAACTGCGGATCGCGACGCCTCCAGGCCACGCGCCGGAAGCCGGGTTGCTTGCGGCCACGGACAACGCCGCCTTGGTGGACTCGCCGGCCGAAGCCGTGACGGGGGCGGACCTGGTGGTGACGGATGTGTGGTCTTCAATGGGCCACGAGGGCGAGGAGGCGGCGCGCCTGGCGGTCTTCAACGGCTACCAGGTAACGCCCGAGCTCTTGGATCGGGCAAGCGCCGACGCGTTGTTCATGCACTGTTTGCCGGCGCACCGCGGCGAGGAAATCAGCGCGGACTTGCTGGACGATCCGCGTTCGGCGGTGTGGGAGGAAGCCGGCAACCGCCTGCACTCGCAAAAGGCGTTGTTGGAATATCTGCTGCTCGGCCGCTAGCCGAGGCGTGTTCCCGGATGGACGGGCGGGCGGCGGAACGCCGGGGTCAAGCCGGTGCGAAACGGAACGGAAACAACCAAGATGGGCATGCCACCCGCCGGTGCGCTACTCGCCGCCGAGAACCTGTCCTGGGCTGCCGGCGGGCCGCTGTTGTTCGAAGATCTCAGCGTGACCGTGCGGGCGGCGGACCTGGTGGAGGTGCGCGGCCCCAACGGCAGCGGCAAGAGCACGCTGTTGCGTTGCCTTGCCGGGTTGCTGGCCCCGCGGACTGGTCGCGTCGCGCGTCGCTGCGCCATCGATTATGTAGGCCACAGACCGGGCGTTTGCGAGCGCATGACGGCTGTGGAAAACCTGCTTTGGCTGGCCCGGCTGCGAGGGTTCGCGGATTGCGACCCGCGCGCGGCTTTGGATGCGGCCGGCCTCGGCGCGGTCCGGCACGACGTCTGCGGGGCGCTTTCCGCGGGCCAAACGCGACGCGCGGCTTTGGCGCGGCTGCCGCTCGGCGCGGCGCACGTGTGGCTGCTCGACGAGCCGCTCGCGGCGCTGGATGAGTCGGGCGCCGGGATTCTGCGCGGACTTTTGGCGTCCCACCGCCAGCGCGGGGGGGCGGCGGTGTGCGCCACGCATCGATCCCTTGGCGCGGACGCCGGCGCGCCGCCTCTGCCGGCGCCGCGCACCGTTCGGCTTGGCGCATGAGGCTCTTCTGGACGCAGCTGCGGCGCGACTTGCTGATTACGGCTCGGGGGCCGGCCGAGGCCGCCAATCCGCTTGTGTTTTTCGTGCTGTGCGCCGCGGTGTTCGGCGTGGTGGCGCAAACGGCAGGCGAGCGGCTGGTCGGCCACGGCGTCGTGTGGGTGTTGGCGCTGTTCGCCAACGTGCTGGCGGCGGAGAGCTTGTTCTGGCGTGACTACGAAGACGGCACCTTGGAACAGATGCTGATCCACGCCCGGCCGTTTTTTCCGGTGGCGCTCGGCAAGTTGGCGGCGCATTGGCTCGCCTGCGGCCTGCCGATCGTGGTGCTGAGTCCACTGGCGTCGTTCGTGTTTCTCGGTTCGGCCGCCGACGCGTGGATGCTGGTGGTGTCGCTGCTGGTGGGCACGCCGGCGCTGACCTTGATCGGCGCGGTCGGGGCGGCGCTGACCGTGGGCGTTGGCCGCGGCGGCGTGCTGCTCGCCGTGCTGGTGACGCCGTTGCAGTTGCCGGTGCTAATCTTTGGCGTGGGCGTGGCGGCCGGCCACGGCGCCGATGGCGGCGCGTTCGCGCTGTTCGCGTTGGCGGCGATGCTGGCCGCGTCGATCACGTTGGCGCCATTCGCCGTCGGCAAGGCGTTGGCGATCAGTCAGGAGTATTGACATGGCGACCTCGCCACGACGAACCCGCGGGTGGCTGCGCGAGACCTTCCACAAGGCCGGTTCCCCGCGCTGGTTTTTCGCCGGTTCCCGGGCGTGGATGTTCGGCCTGTACGTCTTCGGCGGGGCGCTGGTGCTCGTCGGCTCCGTCTGGGGTTTGGCGTTCGTGCCGCCGGATCGGTTGCAGGGCGACAGCTTTCGCATCATGTTCGTCCACGTTCCGGCGGTGCACGTGGCGCAGAGCGTGTACCTCGCCATCGCGGTCGCCGGGCTCGTGTTCTTGGTGTGGCGCATGAAAATGGCGGACATGTTCATCGCCGCCGCCGCGCCCGTGGGGTTGGCCCTCACCGCGGCCGCGTTGGCCACGGGCATCATTTGGGGAATGCCGACTTGGGGCACGGGTTGGGTGTGGGACGCCCGCACGGTGTCCACGCTGGTGCTGTTGCTGTTGTTCTTCGGCTTGGTGGCGCTGCGTCAAGCCATCGCGCGATCCGAGCGGGCCGCGCTGGCGGTTTCCCTGCTGGCGGTGGTGGGCGTCGTCAACCTGCCGATCATCAAGTACTCGGTGGAGTGGTTCACCACGCTGCATCAGCCGCCGAGCATCCGCCTAGGCCAACGGCCGGCCATCGCGTCCGTCTTCCTGTGGCCGCTGGGACTCAACGCCCTCGGCTACTACTGCCTCGCCGGCGCCGCGGTGATCGCCGCCTTGCGTACACGCATCGTGGAACGCGAGGCGGGCGCGGACTGGGTTCGCCAGTGGCTTGCCGGCGCGGCCCGGGCCAAGGCCCCGTAGCGCCATGGCGGACTTGCTGGCGATGGGTGGCCACGGCGCGTACGTCTGGAGCGCTTACGCCATCAGCGCCGTCGCGCTTGCCGGCATTTGCGTCTGGCCGCTGGCGCGGCTGCGCGGTCTGGCGGCGCGGTTGCGTCGGCGTTTGCTGGAGGAGGAGCGCGGGTCGCGATGAATGCCGTGCGCAAACAGCGTCTGGTCGTCGTGGTGTTCGTGCTTGCGGGGGCGGCGGCGACGTTGGCGTTCGCGATGCTGGCCTTGCGCGAGAACGTGAACCTGTTCTACGAGCCGGCCAAGGTCGCCTCGGGCGAAGCGCCGGTTGGCGAGCGCATTCGCGCCGGGGGGATGGTGCGGGCCGGCAGCGTGGTACACGACGACACCGGCCTCGGCGTGCGTTTCGTGGTGACGGACCATCGCGGGCACGACTTCGAGGTGCGCTTCGCTGGCATTCTTCCCGGCCTGTTCGGCGAGGGGCAAGGCGTGCTCGCCACCGGCGTCCTGGCCGCCGACGGCGTGTTTCGCGCCGACGAAATAGTCGCCAAACACGACGAAAACTACATGCCGCCGGAGTTGGAGGGCATCCTGCCGGCGACGCATTGACGCCGCCGGACCAGGGCGAAACGGTTCTGACGCTTCTTCGCGCCGACGGCGCCTGCTTCGGCCCGGCGGCACCGAGCATGCGGATCCGGTTGGTGCCGAGCGATCGTGTACATCGCCGACCGGCGCTTTAGGTGGAGGGCAACCTCGCCGCGTCCGGCCCCGGATGCCGGGCGAACGCCTCCACGAGCAGCGCCGGCGGCGCCTTGGCGTCCGCCGTCTCCAAACCGGCCAAAGCCGGCCAGCCGACTGCCCGGCGGCAACCGGCCCGCCACCGCGCCGCTGTCCGCCAGCGACCGAACATCGACCGTGGCATGAATCGGTGCCGGAAGCCCGGCCGTTCCGTCGGCGCCGCGTCCCGTCAGCAGTCCGCCCCACGCCGCCGACGCCCGCCACGGCTGCCCGCCGTTGTGCACCACCACGGGCAACATGTCCGGCACTGCTCCCTGGCGCGCACCGCGCCGGTCTGCCGCAGCGAGGCCTCCGCAAGACACGCGTACTCGCGCGTTCACCACACCATGTCCGCGTCGACGCTGGACTGGAACTCGAACAGCACCAGAACGTAGGGCCGGCGGCCGTTGCGCAACTTGCTGGTCTTCTTCTCCACGCGGACGATCCTGTCTTGCAAGCGCGCGCGTCCCTCGATTGTCAGGTGCTCCTTGTCAAGGGTCGTCGCGGTGTCGAAATCGAGCTGGTCGGCGAGTGCCGGAGCGACCAGGCGCACGGTCTCCTCGACCAAGCCGCGGTCGTGGAACAGCACCTTGCAGGGGGCGTCGCTCGGCTGCATGGACGCCATTTTGCCGGCGCGTCGGCGGCGAAACCCCGCGCCGGGCGGATGTCCCACAACAATCCGAGAGAGTCGCCATTCGTTGCTTTCGGCCCGATCGGCGCCGGGGGCGGTGCGTCTCTGTTCGGTCCCGGCTTGCCACCCACACGCCGCCGCCGCGGTTTCGCTGCTCGCCGCAACTACGGTAGCCTTTGCGTCTCGGCACTTCGGGAAGACGAGAAATGACGGTTGTACCGTTTCGGCCTTGGCTGGCGGGTGTCTTGATCGGCGCGTTGCTAAGCGGGTGTTCGGCGAGCCAAGAGAACGGCGCGGCGCGAGGCGACGCCGCTGCGGGCGCGGGCACGCCTTTGGCCCCCGCGACGGTGGAGTGGAAGCTGGTGACCACTTGGCCGAAGAACCTGCCGGCGCTCGGCACCGCTCCGGAACGGCTTGCCGAGTCGCTGGCGGCCATGTCCGCCGGCCGGTTCCAAATACATGTGTACGCCGCCGGCGAACTGGTGCCGGCGTTCGAGGTGTTCGACGCGGTCTCGCGCGGGCACGCGCAAATGGGCCACGGCGCCGCCTACTATTGGCGTGGCAAGGTGCCGATGGCGGCGTTCTTCACCACCGTGCCGTTCGGCATGACCGCGCAGGAGATGAACGGCTGGCTGGCCTACGGCGGCGGCATGGAGTTGTGGCGGGAACTGTACGCGCCATTCAACCTCGTGCCCTTTCGCGCCGGCAACTCCGGCGTGCAAATGGCCGGCTGGTTCAACCAGCAAATCAACTCGCTTGCCGATGTGCAGGGCTTGAAGATGCGCATTCCGGGCCTCGGCGGGGAGGTCTTCGGACGCGCCGGCGGCGCGCCGGTGACACTGCCCGGCAGCGAGATATACACCGCCTTGCAGACCGGCGTGGTGGACGCCGCCGAGTGGGTGAGCGCCTACAACGACCTCGCCTTCGGCTTGCAGGACATCGCCAGCTACTACTACTACCCCGGCTGGCACGAGCCGGGCGCGACGTTGGAGGCCATCGTCAACGCCGAGGCCTGGGCCGCATTGCCGGCCGAGTTTCAGGCGATGCTCGAGACCGCGTGTCGAGCCATCAACCAAGACGTGCTTGACGAGTTCACCGCCCGCAACGCGGCGGCGCTGAAGACTCTTGTGGAGGAGCACGGGGTGGAGGTGCGGCGCTTGCCGGACGATGTGCTCGACCGGCTGCGCGAACTCTCCGCGCAGGTGCTGAGCGAACAAGCGCAGGGCGACGAGCTGGGGCAGCGCATTCTGGCGTCCTACCACGGCTTCTTGGACGACGTGCGCGGCTACCACGCCCGCTCCGAACAGGCGTACATCAACGTCAGGGAAGCGCCAGCGGAATAGCGTGCCGGTTGTCCGGCCGCCAGCGCACGGCGGGCAGCCGCCCAAGCTTGGCCGCGGCGTCGTTCAGCCGACGCCGTAGGCGCCTCGGAAGTACACCAAGGGTCGGGCGCATTGGCGCAGCGTCTCGAAACCGAGGACCCTGCCGATCACGACGGTGTGATCGCCGGCGTCGTGTTCCGCTCGGAGCGCGCACTCCGCATAGGCGATGACGCCATCGAGAACGGGCGTGCCGCTTGCCGGCCCCGGCATCCAATCGATGCGGGCCGCTTCGCCGGGCTGGGCGAAGGCTTCGCTCACGGCGCGTTGCTCCTCGGCCAACACGTTCACGCAGAAACGGCCGGTCGAACGGATGCGTGGCCAGCTCGTGCTCGTCTTGCCGGGGCAGACCGCGATCAGCGGCGGCGCCAAGGACAGCGAGACGAAGGACTGCGCCGCGAATCCCACCAGCTTGCCCGCATCCAGCCCGGCCACGACGACGACGCCGGTGCAGAACTGGCCCATGGCGTCCCGGTAGGCGCGGCCGTCCCAGCCCGTGCCACCGTGGCGGCCGGCGCTTGGCGGTTCGTCCTTGCCGGTCACGGCGGCCCCGAACGCGAACCCGCGCGGGGCTTGGCCATCATGTGACGTCCAAGACGCGCAGGCGTTGGCGCACGGCGAAGGCGGCGCCGAACAGGCCGAGCGCCACGCCCACGCCAACGACTAACAACACGAACGCGCCGTCGAAACCGGCGATAGGCGCGCGCTCGCCCCGGCTTGCCAACAAGCGCGCCAAGGGAGCGTCGAGCCAAGCCAGCGCCGCGGCCACCAGCAGCGCCGCCACGATGCCGCCGCCGGCGCCGTAGATCACGCCCAGATAGCGGAACGGACGGCCCATGGAGAGCCGGCTCGCGCCCACCAGCGCCCGCACCTGCAATTCCGGCAATCGCACCTCGATCGCCAAGCGAATGGACGACGACGAAACCAATACCGCGCCAACTCCAAACAGGATCGCCGCCATCCAGCCAATGCGGCCAACCAGGGCGCGGATGGCCGCCAGCCGCTCCAGCCACGCCTTCTCCAACACCACCGCGTCCACGCCGTCCTCCTGCTCCAGGCGCCGGGCGAGGCGCTCCACGCGGGAAACGGGCGCGGTGGGCTTGGCCACCGCTCGAATGGTCGCGGGCAGCGGGTTCTCGCCCAGGGTCGAAAGCGCGTCGTCCGCGCCGAGATGGGCGCGAAGTTCGCTTAGGGCTTCGTCCGGCGTGATGAGCCGGACCGTGGCGATGTCCGTTTCGCCGCCAAGCCGCCCGGCGAGATCCGCTGCCGTTTCCGCCTCGGCATCCGCCTTGAAGTAGATGGAGAGGCCATGGACGCCTTGCCAATCGCCGGCGGCCTGGGCCAAGTTCCGATCCAACAGGTAAAGGCCGGCCGGGAAGGCCAGCGCAATGCCCACCAGCAGCCACACCAGCAAGGTGGTGCCGAGCCGGGCCGAAACAAAGGCCAAGCTGTCCTTCGCAACGGACTGATGGTCGCGCCACGCCGCCCCCCAGGGCCGGCGCGCCGTTGGCCAGACATCGGAGCTCTTCGGTTTACGCGCCATCTTCCCCGCCCGTGTCCGCCACCAGCCGCCCTTCGGCGAGTTCCAAGGTGCGCAAACCCAGCGACGCGATCAGTTCGTGCTCGTGACTCGCCACGATGACGGTAGTGCCGACGTCGTGGAATTGGTGCAGGAGACCCAGGACGTTGCGCGACAACGTCGGATCGAGATTGCCGGTCGGTTCGTCCGCCAACAGCACTTTGGGCCTGTTCACGACCGCGCGGGCGATGCCGACCCGCTGCCGCTCGCCGGCGGAAATGTGGCGCGGCAACGACCGTTCCTTCTGCAACAGCCCGACGCTGGAAAGCGCGGCGCGGGCGCGACGGCCGATCTCGCGGTGGCGCATGCCGGCGGTGCGCAACGGCAGGGCGACGTTGTCGAACAAGCTGCGGTGTTCGAGCAGCCGCGGATCTTGGAACACCACGCCAAGGTGGCGGCGGTAGACGGGCACTTGCCGCGGCGGCAGCTGGCCGATGTCCACGCCGCCGACGAGCACTTGGCCGCGGGTGGCCCGTTCCGCTCGCAAGACCAAATGGAGGAACGTGCTCTTGCCGGCCCCGGAATGTCCGGTGAGGAACAGCATGCTGCCCGCTGGAATAGCCACCGAGACATCCTGCAAGGCGTGCGCGCCCGTCTCGAAGCGCTTGACCACCCGGCGGAATTCGATCGTGGCCATCAGTCGCCCGGCCGCAGCAAGGCGTGTACGAACGCGGCCGCGTCGAACGGCTGCAAATCCAAGATGCCCTCGCCAACGCCGACGAAGCGCACGGGCAGCCCGAAGTTCGCGGCAATCGCCACCAGCACGCCGCCCTTGGCGGTGCCGTCCAGCTTCGTCACGGCAAGCGACGTCACGCCCACGGCCTTGTCGAACTCGCGCACTTGCGAGAGCGCGTTCTGCCCCACGCCGGCGTCCAGCACCAGCAGCACCTCGTGCGGCGCGCTGGCGGCGTGGCGGCCCATCACGCGTTTGATCTTGCGCAACTCCTCCATCAATCCGGTCTTCGCCTGCAAGCGGCCGGCGGTGTCCGCGAGCACCACGTCCACGCCCCGCGCCTTGGCCGCGGTGAGGGTGTCGAAAATCACCGAAGCGCTGTCCGCGCCTTGGCCTTGGGCGATCACCGGCACGTTGTTGCGCGCCCCCCACTCGGCCAGCTGCTCCACCGCGGCGGCGCGAAAAGTGTCGCCCGCGGCCAGCAGCACCGAGTGGCCCTCGGCACCCAGACGCCGGGCCAGTTTGCCGATCAGCGTGGTCTTGCCAACGCCGTTCACACCCACCACGAGCACCACGTGCGGGCGCTCGGCGCCGATGACCAAGGGGCTTGCGACCGGCGCCAGGATGGCAACCAGTTCCGCAGCCAGCGCGGCATGCAGGGCTGTCGTGTCGGTCAGCTCGCGGCGCGACACGCGCTTCTTCAACCCGTCCACGATGCGGTCCGTTGCGGCGACGCCCACATCCGCGGCGAGCAGACTGGTTTCCAACTCCTCAAGGAGCTCCGCGTCGATGGCGCGTTGGCCGCGCAGCAGGTCACCGATGCCGCTCGCGATCTGGCGCCGGGTCCTCGTTAGCGAACGGCTGAGGCGCGACCACGCCGAGGCCGGCGCGCCGTCTCCGGCCGATTTCGGTGGCGTGGCGGCCGCTCGCGCTTTGCTCTTCCACATGCCTGCAATGTCCTTAGCCTGCCACTCGCCAACGCCGCCGGGAAACGGCGTGGCGCCTTTCGCCGGCAACGCCCGTTAGGATAGGCGGATGGGTCGCGCCAGATCGCGCCACCGCGTTCGCCAAGTGCGCATTATCGGCGGTAACTGGAAGGGGCGAAAGCTCCCCGTACCCGCTGGCGTCAGGCCCACGCCGGATCGCGCCAAGGTGACCGTGTTCAACTGGTTGGCGTCCGCACTGCCGGGCGCGCACGTGCTGGACGCGTTCGCCGGCACTGGCGCGCTCGGTCTCGAGGCCGTCTCGCGCGGCGCCGCGCATGCCACCCTCGTCGAGAAGGACCGCGCCACGGCCCACCTGCTGACCCGAAGCCAAACCGACCTCGGCATGGAAGACGTCACCGTCGCACACGCCTCGGCGTTGGATTGGCTCGAGCGCCAACCTCCCGCGGCGCGTTGGGACATCGTGTTCCTTGATCCCCCGTTCCATGACGATCTCCTCGCCGCCGCGCTGCGCGCCGTGGCGCCGCGACTGAGGCAAGGAGCGGTGGTGTATGTGGAGTGCGGTTTGGAGCGCGGTCTCGCCAGTCTCGCCGCCGAATTCAACGTGTACCGCGAATCCACTGCCGGCGCGGCGCGCTATGGCTTGCTCAAACTTGGGGCGAGTCGTGACGATGGCCGAGCGGCGTGCGCGCCAGGTCGTCTTCCCATTGCCTTCGCACGAGAATCGCGAACCGGGTGAAGGGCTTCTCACTCGTCGCGGCCGTTGCCGCGCCGGGCTCGTCCGCGCTGGCAAGGCGACGAAACCAGACCATGCGCCATTGCCGATGGAAGGCTTGCTCGAGGCCTTGCTCGCGGATCACGGTCAAGATGCGGTTGTCGGCGAGAATCAGCGCGCTTGCCACGGCGGAATCGTCGTCCAAGGCCAAAGCCCGTCGCAGGCGGGCTGCCGCTGCGGCCGAACCGCCGTCGCCGTCCAGCGCTCGGCCCACCCAAGGTTGATCGAGCTGCCGCCACCACAGCGGAGCGAACACGAACGGCGGCTGCACGGCCACGCGTTGTTCCAAGATGTGGAAGCCGCACAGTCCCGTGAAATCGAGCACGGTGTCGCCGGGGCGCAAGCGCTTCAGCCAGCGTGTCGCGGCCTCCTTGCAGAACTCCGTCGGCAACGCGGCCGGGGTCTCGCGCCAAGGATCCACGGGCAAGGCGAGAGCCACGCCGAGGGCCACGGCCAGCGCGGCCCGAGACATCTTCGGTGACAGGCGAATGCGCTTGGCGAGGCGGGCCATGAGAGGGGCGTTGAGCAACTTGGCGGTCGCCACTGCGGCCAACAGCCCAACCGCGGGCGCCGCGTCCACCCAGTACTCCGGCGGCGCCGGGGGTTTGGCGTAGGCCATGATCACGAAGCCGGCCGCCAATGGCGCGACCAAATACGGCGCGAGCCGAAGGGCCGAGGCCTTTCCGGCGGCGCGCCACGCGCCGGGGAAAGCCGCCGCGCCGGCGATCAGGATGATCAGCCAGGCCGCGGCCCAAGGCGCGCGCGCCAAAACTTGCCAAACCAACGTCGTCGGGAAAAACGCGTAACCACCGTCGCCACGCATGTCGAACACGCCGAGCGGCGCGCCGAACACCGTGCGGGCGAGAGCGTCGAGCGGCCCCCACAGCCAGTACGCGCCGACAACCACGACGGAAGGCGCGACCGCCGCCAGCAGCCAAGCCAGTCGACGCGGCCCGGCGAGCATGGCCAGCACCGCGAGCGCGCCGCTCGCAAGCGCGGTGTGAACCATCATCCAGGGCAGCGCGCCAACAAACAACGCCGATAGCAGATGCGCGGCCCGCCGGCCGCGAATGCCGAGCAGCAGAAGCGCGAACGCCACGACGGCCATCGCCATCGCGAAGTGATTCGGCAAGGCCGCCGCAAGCAGATCGGTCGCGTTGGCCGTGGCGACAAGCGCGACCGCCCCCACACCGGCGGCCCCGACTCCCAGCCCGCGCTGGAAAAGACAGAAGAACGCGTAGCCGGCGGCGACATGCGCCAGCCACGCCAAGACGCGCAGCAGCGCGACGGATGCCCCGGCGTCTTCGAGGAACGCGGACGGCAGGCCCCAGAGGTAGGTCAACGGTGGCCGCACATCCCAATACTCCGCGTAGGGGAACTCTCCGCCTCGCAGCGCTTCCGCCATGCGCAACAGGCTGAACTCGTCCGCGCCCACGCCGACCCAGAGCTGACGCAGCAGCAACGTGGCGACGACCGCCAACGGAAACGCCGCCACGGCCGGCCGAACGCGATTGGAACGCATCGGATTCACGCTTCGTCGCCAGTTCCGCCTCTCGTGGTGGTTGCGCCGGACAAATGCGCGTCTCTCGATTGATGCGGCGTCCGCCGCAAGCGCGCCGCGGGCTTGGCCGGCGGTGGCCGGCCGGCGGCAGGCGGACGATAGAAGCCGCGATGCTATCATCCAAACATGGATCGCGTTCTCGAAATCGGGGGCTGCGCGGCGGGTTTTTGCGGACGATTGTTCGCGCAATGCGGTCACGACGTCGTGCGGGTCGAGAGCGCCCGGACGGGTCGCCAGGCCGCTTCCCAGGCTTGGGTGAGCGAGGAAGCGATAGCCGTCCACCTGCATGCCGGCAAACGCCGGGTGCGAACAGACGACCAGGGGCTGATCGCGGCGCTGGCCGAGCGGGCCGATGTGGTCGTCCTCGAGGCCGACACCGCGCGGGATGTGGAGGCTTTCGGATTCGACGAGTGGCGACCTCCGGTGAAAGTGGCCATCACGCCGTTCGGCCGCACCGGCCCCAAGAAGAACTGGCAAGCCGCGTCCAACACGATTTTGGCGATGGGCGGCTACACCTACCTGATGGGGGATCCGGCCCGGGCGCCACTGTCGCTTCCCGGCCACTACGTGGAGTTCCAAAGCGGCGGATTCGCGTTCACCGCGGCCAACGCCTGCCGTCTGGCCAAAACAACCGAGACCATCGACATCGGCATGTTGGAGGTCGTGATGGCGCTCAGCCAGTTCACCACGGTGCTGTGGCATTGCGCCGGCGTCATCCGCTCGCGGCACGGCAACGACTTTTGGTCTGTTGTGCCCACGAACCTGTTCCGGTGCGCGGACGGCTGGGTGTACATCAACATCGTGCCTGGCTTTTGGGATGCGTTCACCGTCTTCCTGGATAGACCGGAGTTGCTCATTGACGAGCGTTTCGGCACCAACGCGGCCCGCATGTTGAACCGGGACGCCTTGCACGCGTTGATCGCCGACGCCCTTGCGCCTTTGGCGAAGCAGCGCATCGCGCGGCGCGCCGAGGAGTGCCGCATTCCGCTTGGCGTCGTGCAGTCGTTCGACGACGTGTTGGCGGATGCCCATCTGGCCGCGCGCGACATGTGGCAACCGGTGCGGCGGACGAGGGGCGGCGGCGTCTTGCGCTCGCCGAGGCCGTCGTGGCGCGTGGCCGGCGAGCCCTGGCCGGCGCTCGCGCTTGGCGACCCGACCGCGGAAGCGGCAACGGCCGCGCGCGCCGATGGCTGACGGCCCGCTGCGTGGAGTGCGCGTTCTCGATCTGACGCATGTTTGGGCCGGCCCGCTGGCGACGCGGGTGCTTGCGGATTTGGGGGCCGAGGTGGTGAAGATCGAAGCCCCGATGGGGCGTGGGCCGCGTCGCTACCGTGGCGGCTTGCCCATCGGCGGCTGGCTTGGCGCCGGCGTTCGGGGCGAAACCGGCGCGCCCGAAGAGCCTTGGAACACCAACGCCACGTTCGTGAAGCTGCAGCGCAACAAACGCAGCGTGGCGTTGGATCTGAAAACCGATTCTGGACGCGACACGTTCTTGGAACTGGCCGAAGCGGCGGACGTGTTGATGGAGAACTTCAGCGCCCGCGCCATGCCGCAACTCGGTCTCGCCTACGAAGATGTCGCGCAGGCGAATCCCCGGATCATCTACGTTTCCATGCCGGGTTTCGGCAAGAGCGGGCCGTACCTTGATCGCGTGGCGTTCGGCCCCACCGTGGAGCCGATGTCCGGCCTGACAGCGGTGCTTGGCTACGGGCCCGACGAACCGCGCAACACCGCCATGGCCCTCATGGATCCGATCACCGCGGTGAACGCCGCCGCGGCGGTCGCGGACGCCCTTCGCCGCCGCGAGCGCACGGGCCGCGGCAGGCATGTGGAGATGTCGCTGCACGAAGGCGGCGTGGCGTTCTGCGGCCCATGGCTGGTTGAGACGCAGCTTGGCGGGCGGTCTGGCAGGCGGGGTGCAAGGCCGGACGAGCAAGGAGTGGGCCGTCTCGGCAACCGGCACCCCCGTTTGGCGCCGCACGGCGTCTACCCTTGCGCCGGCGACGACGCTTGGGTGGCGATCGCCTGCCGCGATGACGAGGATTGGCGCGGCCTCTGCGGCGTGGTGGAAGGTTTGGATCCAAACGCGGACTTGGCCGCCCGACAAGCGGGGCAGGATCGCATCAACGCCACCCTCGCCGGGTGGACGCGAGAACGCGGCAAAGTGGAGGCGGCCCGACATCTGCAAGCGGCGGGTGTGGCGGCCGGCCCGGTGAACACCACGCCGGACATGACCGCGGACCCGCAAGTGCGCGCCCGAGGCTTTTTCGTGCCCCTCGAACCGGGCCCCACGCCGATGCCGGGCAATCCGATCAAGATGGCGGGGATCAGCACCCGGGATTGGACGCCGTGCCCGCGCATCGGGGCCGACAACCGCGCGGTGTTGAAAGAGTGGCTGGACTACGACGACGAGCGGGTCGAGGTGCTGGAAGACGCCGGCGTGTTGGTGGACAAGCCGCCGCGGTAGCCGGCACAGGCTCTGCTGGCACCCCGTTGCAAGCTGCGCCGAAGCCAAACTGACACCACGCCTATGGGGCAACCCCTGCGTCTCGTCGCACTCCGTCTAATTCGGCGCTACGGTGGTGGTCCGCTGTCCAGCAACCTGCCACTGCCGGAAAACCCTGCGAAGTTCGTCCACAAATCGACGCAGGGAAGGATCCGCGCCGGCTGCGCTCTTGATGTCCATTTGCCGCACGATGTCTTGCGCAAACTCGATGCCCCCAAGCCGGGGCACCACACCGGTGGCGCGGATGGACTCGAAGAGTTGGTGCTTGTACCGACCGCGATCACACTTGCGGTCTGGCGCGTGGCAGCCCTTGCCGAAAACAGACTTGAATGCAGCACCGTCGAGCAGCAGCCATCGCTCGATGTGGGGGTCGGGAACCGCATGAGCCACCGGCGAGGTCGCTGCCGAAACATCAATGTCGCCGATGCGCTGTTACCATCCGCTGCAGTTGGCGTCCGTCGCCACGACGATCAGATCAGGATGGCCACCTTGCAGCACCAAATCGGTTAGATACTGTTTGAGCTCTTGGACGACGCGGCCATGGCCCCGAGTCGCGCTGCGCCAATTGAGTCGGACAGCCAAGCCGCTCTCTTCGGCTAGACGTTGCACGAGCGCGCCGACAACTTGCCGATGCGCGTTGTCCTCCACGAACAACGCGACGTCATGCATCGAAATCCCCCCGCAGGATGCGGTCTGAAATCCGCATTGGCTCATGCTGGTCGTCGAATGCTTGTTCGATACCCGGCCGACGTCCAAGCGGCCCCCAGAACTTTAACGAGTCCACCCGCGTCTGACGGTTGGCGCGTTGCACCACGAACAGTGACTCGTCGGGCAGGAGATCCGGCAGAATGGGGGAGTGCGTAGTGACGATGTATTGCGTCTCTTCCAAGCTCGATCGCGTTTTCAGAAAGTCTGCTATGAGCTCTATGCGCCGTGGATGCACGCCGTTCTCCGGTTCCTCAAAGCCCACCAAGGAAGGGATTTCTTCCGCGCCGTTCAATGCCAGCAGACCCAGCAGGCGCAGCGTGCCCTCCGAAAGCACTCGCGCGGGAATGGCCACGCCGTTCTCGCGCAGGCGAAACTCCGCCTCGCCGAGTTCGTTCACGTCCGTTTCAATGCCGTCCACGTCCGGCAGCATCATCGACAACGCTTTCTCCACGGCTTCGAATTGCCGCGGCTGGCGTGCTTTCAGCGTGGTGAGAAAAGCGGCCAGTTCCTCGCCCATCGCACCAATATGGCGCACTTCCTTGATGGGAACAGCGGCCCGCATGCGTTCCCGGGGCTCGAAGTAGAAAAACTGCCAGCTTTCCAATTCGCGCCGCGCTGCGGCCAAATGCGGGTAGTGGGGCGCATAGTGAGGCATTGAGAGGATGGCATGGTCGAGATAGCGCTCATACTGCATGGGATGCGCTTGGCCTTCCCGTCGCAAGTGTACGCGCTCGCCCTGTCGTTCGACGAAAGGCTTGCGCCGGCCGTTGGGTTTGCCGTCTGCGGTGAGCGCCGAGAGATACTCGTCCGTCGTGCGAAGCAGGCCCGAACGCGGCCACATCTCCACTCCCAAGCGGTATCGCAGGTTGCGTTCGCGGACACGCACCGGCACGTTGCCCGATTCGCCGGGCCGGCGCATCTCTTGTATCTCCCGGTCTACGGCTTCGGCGACAACCTTGGAAATACGCAGGTCCGCCTCTATGGAAAAGGCCAGCCGCTCCTGATCAAGCAGTCCCTTTACGCCGCCATCGCCCATTGAAAAAGATTCCAGTGGTTTGCCCCGGTAGGGGGGATCGAATGCCTCCTTCAACGTACGGCTCGTCGCCAGCCTGGAGAGCAGTTGGACTGCGTCCAGAAAGTTGCTCTTGCCGGCAGTGTTTGGCCCGAACAGCAACGTCAGAGGCTTCAACTCCACCTCGACATCCCGCAGGGATTTGTAACCCTTTACATGAACTCGACTCAGCATGACCTCTGCTCCCTATCGACGCGGTGTTGTCCGCACACCCGGTTTGGTTTCATGGGCGAGCGTTAGAGCCACCCGCAAACCGTTGTAGAAGAAGCTGCGGCTGGCGCAGGCTCCATGCGTTCGTCGCGAAGCTGCCCGCCGGCGCAGCCTCCTCACATTTTGTCATACTGTCGTTCCATTGGCCGCTGCACGGCGCAGTTGCGCAGTTGGCCCGGTTTCAGGCGGTTTCGCGCTTCGGCGTCCAGATCGGCTTGAGGATGTTCCAGCATGTGGCCGCACGTCCGCTAGTCACGTCGCCCGCGGGCGTCGCGCCGATGACCAGCCACGCGAGCGTCGCCCTGGCGGTGGAAAAGGGCGGCAGAGTTGGTCGGGGCGGCCGGATTTGAACCGACGACCACCACACCCCCAGTGTGATGCGCTACCAGACTGCGCTACGCCCCGTTGCGGCCCGGTCGGGGAACGACCGAGACGTCTACCCTAACACCTCTGCGTTCCCGCCCTGGGCCGCGTGCTTCCCTGCCCGCGCTTCCCCGACCACGCAAGCGGTTGCCACGCCGGCGAGAAAAGCGCCGCAGAGACGCCGCAGAGACAAAGGGGGCACACTGCGCCGTAGGGATCCAAGGCCCGTGGTGTGCCGCCCATACCAAAAAGGCGCATACTGCGCCGTGGACTTCGAGTGGCGCCTGTTGCGCCGTAGACATTGGCCAACAGGAGAACCCATGTCACGACTTCTGTGTTTGAGCGTGCTGTTCGCAGCTTGCGGCGGGCTTGGCGGCTCGGCGCTCGCTTCCGGTTCCGCCGGGCCTGGCGCGAAGGCCGGCGGGCCCGGCGAGTACGCGCACGGCAAAGCGGTCACCTTTCGCCAGCTGATCTGCGAAGGCTGCCCCATCAGCCGCGCCGGATTCAACCGCGACCGTGCTTCCCAAGTGCAACAGAGCATCGACTCCGCCTTGGGCGGCGGCGCGCCTACCGACGAGCTGCGCACGTTTTGCGCGGCTGGCGAGCGCGGCGAATGCGCCGAGAAACTGCGCCTCGCGCAGCGCTTTCTCAAACGCCGCTATCGGCTGTAGGCGGCTGGGTTCCTCTTCAACAAACCGACACCGGCGAGGAGTTGACATGCGATCGACGTTTACTGTTTCGGCGTGGCCCGCCGCCGCGTTTCTGCTTTCGACGTTGTTCCCGCCCTGCGCTTTTGCCGACGGCTTGCCTTGGATTGCCGAGCCGGGCACCGGCAGCATCGATCTAAGCTATGTGCGCCAGAACGCCAGCAAGTTCTGGGCCGGCACGCGAAAGGGGCCCACGCCCGGCGGCGGTCAGGACCTCACGCAAAGCACCGTTTGGGTGACCGCGGGTTACGCCCCGCACGACGCCGTGGCGGTGGATGCGCGGCTCGGCTGGGCGCGCAGCGAGTTCGGCGACGCCCCGGAGTTGGACGGCAGATCGGACTTCAACGTCGGCGTGACATGGCGCGTCGTCGACGAGTTGATCCAAGACTGGCCCAGCGTTGCCTTGCGCGCCGGCGTGATCGTCGCCGGCGACTACGAGCTGGGCCACATCAACTCCATCGGCGATGGGGGAGACGGTTTCGAGGCATCGGTGATCGTCGGCAAGTACTTCAACCGTTTCGGCCTTGCGCTGGAGTACGGCGTTCGCAGCCGCAACAACGACATTCCCACCAACACGTTCGCGAACCTGACGGCGCTGTTGTCGGTTTCCGAACCGCTGACCCTTGGCCTCGAGTACAAGCGCGTGAATTCGGACGATTCGCTGGACATCGGCGGCCCGGGCTTTTCGCCGGCGCGGTTTCCCGAGGTTCAGGAAGAGTCGTCCGTGCTCGGCGGGCTCGTTTCCTACCGGGTGGCGGACAACGTGAACGTGTCGGTTTTCTACGGGCGCACCCTCGACGGGCGCAATACCGCGGATTCCAGCATCGTCGGCGGCACCGTGAGCTATTCGTTCCGTCGAGATTGACGGCGCACGGCGCGGTGTCGCTTTAGGCGAAGCCGCGCTGCTTTTTGGGCCGGCGCCCGGCCGGGCGCGCCGGCTACGGCGCGTTCAAGGTCCAGTCGTAATCGTAGTCCAGCCAACCGTCGAAACTCTTCAAGCTGGCCGCCAGCTCCGGTTCGGCGTACTTCAGCAGATGCTGGACGACGGTTTCCTCGCTGTCGCCGAAATCCTCCTGGTACCAGTCGAAGATGCTGGACACCAAAAGGTCGCCGTCGTCCCGCAACGTGGCGCCGCGCGGGTGGTTGACGTAGGCGCTGCCGCCGGCCTCTAGCAGCTCTTCGGTGTTGGCCGCGGTATAGGCCAAGGGCGCGAGATTGGGGCAGCCGTAGCTCGCGCAGTTCACCGCGTAGTGAATGCGGTTGTCGCGCCAGATCGGGCGCAAAATGTCGTGCTCCATGTTGTTGAGCGTCAGTTCCTCGCCGGCGACTTTGGCATGCACGTCGTCCCAGGGGCCGGCGACCAGCCAGCTGTCGCCCATGTCGCGGATGGACTTCACCGGATAGGCGTTCGCCACCAGCCGCACGGTCAGGGCGTTGTAGAAATTGATCCAGTACGCCTTTTGCTCGGCGGCGGAATAGCGGCGCGGGTCCAGCGCCTGCAAGGAAGCGAGGTAGTCCGCCAGCCGCCCCATGTCCGCGGCGTTGGCCTTCAACGCCGCGTAGTCGAAGCGGTTTACGCCGGATGGATGGTCGGCGTTGAGATAGGCGTCCAGAGTCGCCTGCCAGGCGCCGTGGTCGATCTGCTCGGCGTTGCCGTCGTCGCGCTCGCCCCAGAACGCGGCGTGGTCGCTGGCGGCAGCCGCGCCGATGGCGAACGCCAGCACCCCGGCGGCGAGCAACGCGCGCCTTGCCCCCCCAGTTTCGCGTCGGTTCATGGTTCTTCGCCTCCCGAACGCCAGCGCAACGCGGCGATCGTGGACAGTATGCCAAACGACGCGCCAACGACGCCGCGCAAAGTGCCCCCCACTTTGGATTTCCCAAAGCGCCGCCGCAACGTGTCCACGGGCACTTCGACAACCGCCAGGCGGCGCTGAATCGCCTTCACCTGCATCTCCACCGTCCATCCGTAGGCGCGGTCGCGCATCTGCAAGCGCGACAGCGCCGCGGCGCGAACCGCGCGATACGGCCCGAGGTCCGTGATGTCGTGGCGCCACAGCAGTTTGACGAGCAAACCCGCGACGCGATTGCCCCAAAGCTGGGGCACGGACAGCGCTCCGGCTTCCATGCGGCCAAGAGCTCGGGAACCGATGGCCAGATCGGCCCCGCCCACGATGGCGTCCAACAGGCGCGTGGCTTGTGCCGCCTTGAACGAGCCGTCGCCGTCGGTGAACAGCACCACGTCCACGTTCGCCAACGCGCCCACCGCGGTTTGGCAGGCGATGCCGTAGCCGGGTGTTGGTTGGGGAACCACCCGCGCTCCAGCTAGCGTGGCGTTCGCCTCGGTGGCGTCCGCGGAGCCGTTGTCGCAAACCACGCAGTCGTCCACCAGCCGCTCGCCTTGGGTGTCGCGCAGCGCCAACAGATCGGCCACCACCGCGCCGATGTGCTGTTCTTCGTCGCGGGCGGGGATCGCCACCCCCAAAGTCAGCCCTCGGTACACGGTTCTTGATGATTGCCGAGGCGCCGGCGCAGCCGCGGCCAAAGCAAGTCGCCGCACAACGCGAGCGCGATCAAGCCGTACTCCAACGGTCGAACCCAGACCGGCTGCTCGTAGGCGCCAAGACGCACATCGGCGAGATTCAATCCGGTGACGTAGGAGAGCAACACCGCCGCGGACGCCATCCACGCCCAAGCGCTCGGGTGGATGGCGGCGAACGGCAGCAGCCAGACCAGATACCACGGATTGACCACCGGCGACAACAACAGCAGCGCGCCGAACAGCAAGTCGCCGCGTGGAACGGCATTGCCGGCGCGCCGCTCCACCCGGTAGCGCCAGCAGCAAAAGGCCAGCAGGCCAACGCCGGCGACGAGGCGCGCGTGCTCCGCTGAGAAAACGTCGGCCAGCACGCCGAAGGCCGCGGCGTTGAAGCGCCATTGTTCGGCGAAGATCGCCAAAGTCGCCAAGTCCGTGCCGCCTTGCAGGACGAATGGCGCGTAGACGAGCGCGACGGTGGCGGCGAACCAGGCCCAGTGCTTGGCACGGGCGCGCATCAACACGAACGGCACCAGCAGCAGAGCGATGACCTTCGCGCCGACGCTCAGGCCGAGCAGAACGGCAGCCGTCTTGAGGCGTTGCCGTCCCGCTGCCAGCACCGCCGCGAGCAGCAACAGGACGCAAAGCACGTCCGGATGCGCCGTGAAGGCGATCTCTTTGACGACCAGCGGACACCATGCGTAGAGCAACACGGCCCGCGCTGGCGCCAAGCGCAGCAACAGGCAAACGAGCAACAGGTCGACGAGGATGAACTCGGCTTGCAGAACGGCGACGCTGGCCGGCGAAACGGCGTAGCCGAGTAGAAAGGCCAACTGCGTCACCGGCCCGTAGATGGTCGCCAAGTGCGGATGGTTGATTTCGTCCAGCACCGCTTGGAAGGCGGGCGGCACGGCGGGGTCCACGAAGAACGCCTCAGGGGCCGCGCCGTAGGGCGTGCCGTCCGCGGCGAAGCGGAAGGCGTCCCACAGGTAGCGGAAGAAGTCGTCCTCGTAGAACGGGCCGCCGATCAACCCGCAGACGCGGAACACCAAGGCCCACAACAACAAGCGCGCAACCGGCACGGGCTTGCCGGTGCGCCCGTGGCAGGCGAAGACCGTGACGGTCAGCGCGAAGGCGCAGCCGACGATGGCGAAAAACGCCGGCAGGGGCGGTTCCCCCGGCTGCCGTGCGAGCCAGGCGAGGACTCCGTAGCCAACGGCGCAGGCGAAACCGGCCGCGTCGATGAGCTGCAAGCGAAATGCGCGGTGCCAGCCGTGCGACGGAGAGGCTGCGCGGTTCGCCATCGGCGCGTTCACGCAGCTACTCGCGAGGCGAAGAGAGGGCGAACTGCCGGGCGCCGACATCCGCGCCGGGCCGAGAGCTTCCCGCCGGTGCGCGAGACTCCGGGCGTCCCAAGCGCAGGCTTGCCGGCGTGCGGGCTGCGACGCTAGGGCGTTGGCGGCACGGCGTTGGCGGCGTTGGTGCGGCCCTCAAACAAACGCTCGTCCGCGAGTGGGTGGCGCCGGCACCGCTCAGCCTTGAAAAGCCAGCATCCTTTGCAGGGGAACCATCGCCTTGGCGCCGGTTTCCTCCGGCACGCGGATCTCGTTGCCGCCGGTGCGCAGCGTCTCGGCCAGGGCTTCGAGCTCGTTCATCGCCATCCAAGGGCAGTGGGCGCAGCTGCGGCAAGTGGCGCCGTCGCCGGCCGTCGGCGCTTCTATGAAGCGTTTTTCGGGAGCGGCCTTGCGGAGCTTGTGGAAGATGCCGCGGTCGGTGGCGACGATGAACACCTCGTGCGGCAGTTCCCGTGCGGCGCGAATGATCTGGCTCGTGGAACCCACCTGATCGGCGATGTCGATAACCGCGGCCGGCGATTCCGGATGCACCAGGACGCCGGCGTCGGGATAGACCTTGCGCATGTCCAAGAGAGCCTGGTGCTTGAACTCCTCGTGTACCACGCAGGCGCCGTTCCACAGCAGCATGTCCGCGCCGGTCTTGGCGCGTATGAAAGCGCCGAGGTGCTTGTCCGGCGCCCACAGGATCTTCTCGCCCTTGGCGGCCAGGTGTTCGACGATGCGCAGGCCGACGCTGGACGTGACCACCCAGTCCGCCAGCGCCTTCACCGCCACCGACGTGTTGGCGTACACCACCACGGTGCGTTCCGGGTTGTCTTCGCAGAACGCTTGGAACTCGTCCGGCGGGCAGCCGAGGTCCAGCGAGCATTCGGCCCGCAGCGTGGGCATCAGCACGCGCTTTTCCGGCGAGAGGATCTTCGCCGTCTCGCCCATGAAGCGCACGCCGGCCACCACCAGCGTGGACGCGGGGTGATCGCGCCCGAACCGGGCCATCTCCAGCGAATCCGCCACGCAGCCGCCGGTCTCGTCGGCCAGATCCTGGATGTCGCCATCCACATAGTAGTGGGCCACCAGCACGGCGTCCCGTTCGACCAGCAGACGTTTGACGTCCTCGCGCACCTCCGCCTTGCGGGCAGCCGGCAGCAGACCCGGCGCGTACACCGGCACGTCGAATGGCGAAAGAGCGTGGTCGCGCAGCATGGGTCTCATCATACACCGCGGCGTGTCGCGGCCAGCCTTATGCCCGTTGCGCACGCTGTCGCGGTAGTGCGCCGGCAGGCAACGCCGGGCTTTGTGTCGGGCGGCGAGATTCGGATGCTACGGGCGCGAACGCGGTAGCCTCGACAGCGCCCCGTCCATTCCGCGCGGCGCCGGCTCCAGTGCCGAGCTCAGTGCCCCTTTGCCCTGGCAAGCTCCGGCACCGCGTCCGCCAACTGCCGGTAGCGGGTCGGGTACCGCTCGGCGATCAACGCCGCCAGTTCCAGGTGGCTCCGCTCAACCGGCGCCCCGTGGTCGAGGAGAAACCGGCAGTGATCCACCACGGCGGGCCAAGCCAACGGACCTCGCAGAGCGGCGCGAAGCACGTTGTCCAACGGATCGAACCCCAGCGGGCGCGGCTTCACGGTGACGGCCTGCTCGGCGAGAAACCGCGCCAAAGCCTTGAAGTCCGGGTCCAACGCGTCGACCATGTAGTAAAAGCGTGTGGATAGAAGATCGTGGGCGTTGCGGCCTTCGTCGTCCACGAAGTGCGGATCAAACCCGTAGCGCTCGAAAAGAACCCGCGCCAGTTCGGCGGCGCCGGGCCACGGCCTCGCCGCCAACAGAAGAATGGCGTTTTCGGGCAGTCGGCCGCCGTTGCGTTCGACAGCGATCAGAACGGCCGGCAACGGCGCGCCGTACCGCAACGAGAGCTCCACCAGCGGCTCGTAGTCCAGCCCCCACTCTTCGGCGGTGTCGAATGCCGCGTGGTACTTTCCGGCCGCCCAGAGACTGAGCGTTTGGCCGTGCGCGCGTGCGATCTCCGGCACGTCTCCGGTCCCCAACGTCGCCTCGACGTGCGCGGCGGCCTCCTCGGCCTGCGCCAGAGCGTTCTCCCAAGCTTCGTGCGCCGCGTCTTCGTGGCGTTGCTTGCTGGCCAAACTCGACAGCAGCGCGGCCCGACCCGGCGCCACGGCGAGGCAGCGGCGCTCCACGGACTCGGCGGAAGCGATTCGAGCGTTCCAATCGGCGGCAAGCGACCGAAGCCCCTCCGCCACACGCTCGACTTCCGGCTGCTCCAGGATCGCCCGCGCGTCGGGGTGCAAAGCCGGCGTGGCGTTCGGCAACCGTTCCGCCAGCCAGCCGAGCGTGCTTGGCATGTGGGGCCGGGCGCCCAGCTTCAGGAGTTGCGTCGCGACGGCGGCGTAGCGGCTGTCGTCCTTCGCCACCGGCAGCAGCGCGAGGTCGTCAAGCACGGCGCCGCCGCCGAACGGTGCCGCTCCCTGGCCGATCAGCCACCGCAGCAACGTCGGGCGGCCGTAGATCGCCGCGGCATTGGCCAGGTTGACGCCGCTGGTCATGGTTGCGCCCGGAAAGAGGCCGCTCCAATCGCCCAACTTGCGCAGCACTTCCAAGGGAACGCCGTGTTTGATCGCCTCGGCCATCTCGCGTTCGCCGAAAGTGAGTTCCGGCGCGCGGTCCTCGGACACCCACAAGCCGTAGCCGAGCAGCCCGCCCAGACCAACACTTTCCAGTAGCTGGACAAGCATCTGGCGACGTTGCCGGGCAAGCGGAGGGCTGGTCGACCGCGGGTGGTTGCGGCGGTAGACGTCGTCGAGTTTGGACTCGGCGCGCTGCCCGGCCAGATCCACCGCCAGTTCCCGCGCAAGTCCGGTCAAACCTGACTGGCGGCGGAACTTGGCGACGGCGACGGCGCGTCGCTGGCGGAGCAACGCGCTGCTGTTCTCGAGCGCGGCCAACTCGTCTTGGCAGTGTTCACGGGAGGCCGCCGCGTCCCGTTTGCCACCAAGGACCTGCGCGCCCGGCGCGGCGGGCGGGACCGCGGTTTCCTGATCGGCGGCGGGCAAGGTCGCGGCAACGGCGGCAACGGAACGCTCGTCGCGGCCATCGCGCCACGAGTGGTCCGGCCACAAGTGGAAGGCGGCGCCCAGCAGCGCCGCGAACATCCCGATTCCGAGCGCCAGCAGCACCCCTGGATTGAGTCGTTTGGGCCGAAAGGCCGCCTTCTCGGCGACGTGTCGAGCTGTCCGACCCATCTTGAGCCATCCACCTCGCATGCTCAGGCAAGGGGCCATGAGCCGTTTATGCCCCAGTCACCCATGCGTGTCAACGTCCCGGCACGGCCGATACGCCCGAACACACGGTGGACAACCGACGGTGCTCGCGCCACACTCGCACGTCTGCCGCCGCGCCTGCCGCGTGGCGGTCCGAACGCGCATTGGTGAGCTGGAGACATGGCGGAGAGGCCTACGGTACTTTGGCGCGCAGGCCGTGTGCCGCTCGCGCTCGCGTTGGCGGTTGGCGCGGCTGCCGGGGCCAGCGCGGAGCAGAGCCACATGCTCGTCGTGGCGGGTCTTGGCGGCGAGCCCGCTTACGTCGATGCGTTCCGGCGTGCCGCGGCGGCCGCGGCGGAACGCGGGCGGGCGTTTGGCGCCAAGGTGACCGTGCTGGCCGACGAATCCGCCGGGCGCGACGGCATCAGGCGGGCCATCGCGGACATCGCCGACTCGGCGCGGGAGGCGGATTCGGTGGTTGCCCACTTCATCGGCCACGGCAGCTACGATGGCGAACACTACCGTTTCAACGTGCCGGGCCCGGATCCCACCGCCGCGGATCTGGCCGCCTGGTTGGAACCGCTGCCGCGCAAGCGGCTTGTCATCTTGACCACCAGCGCCGCCGGGGCCGGTTTGGATGCGCTGCTCACGGGCACCGGCGCGGTGATCACCGCCACCCGGGACGGCCGCGAGACCAACGCCGTGGTGTTCCATCGGTTTTGGACCGAAGCGCTGCAAGCGCGTAGCGCCGATGTGAACAAGGATCAGCGCATCTCCGCCGAGGAGGCGTTTCAGCACACGGCGAGCGCGGTGGCCGCGCATTACGAGCGCGCCGGCCGCATCGCCACGGAGCATCCGCGGCTCGAAGGCGCCGCCGCCCCTTTCACCGTTGCCGTCTTGGGGCCGGCGCGCCCGCAACCACCGGCGGACGACCCGGCGGTGGCGCGTCTGGTCGAACGCAGCGAAACGCTCACGCGGCGGATCGACGAACTGAAGGCCGCCCGCAAGTCGCTCGCGATGGAGGACTACTTCGCGCAATTGCAGGAGCTGCTGCTGGAACTCGCGGTGGTCGAGCGAGATCTGAAGCGATCGCGGGACGGCGCGGACGGGCAGCCGCCACCATCCGGCGGCGGGCCTTGACGAGGTCGGTCGCTTTGCCTGCGTCCGCGCTCGCTTGCGCGCTCGCGGTTGCCGTTTCCTTCGCGCCGCCGGCGGCGGCCGGTGCCGAAGCGGAAGTCGCGCCCGCCACCCCAAAGTCCGCGGCAACCCAAGCGGCTTCGGGCGAGGCGCGCCAGACACCCCAAGAGCCGCGCACGCCCGGATCGTTGACGGAATGCCGCCGCCTGGCGTTGGCCGATCGGCTGGCCGCGACGGACTGCTACCGCGGTCTGCTAGCGGCCCCGGCCTTGGACATTCGCGCCGAAGCGGCTTGGGCGCTCGGCGACTTGCGCGTCGCGGCCCGGGCTTTCAGGGCGGCGATAGAGGCCGCGCCGGACGATGCGGACATCCGCGTCCGTTTCGCGGACATGCGCTTCGCCGCCCACTTGGCCGCCGATGCCGAAGCCGGCTACCTCGAGGCTCTCGCAATCGATCCGGCCCACGCCGGCGCCAAACTCGGCCTTGCCCGCATCGCCATGAGCCGGTTCGAAGGCCGCGCCCAAGAGCTGGCCAACGAAGTGCTCGAGGCGCAGCCCGACAATGCCGACGCGAGGCTGCTGCTCGCCGAACTGGCGCTGGAGTTTGGCGACACGCCGCGAGCCGAGCAATGGCTGGCGCACGGGCTTGGCCACCCGGACGAGCGTGTGCGCTTGCGAGCGATGGCGCTGGCCGCGGCCTGCGACCACCTGCGCGGCATCGCGCCGAGCCCGTGGGAGGCGCGCGCTTTGGCTTCGCATCCGGGCAACGGCGCCTTGTTCGAGACCGTGGCGCGTTTCTACATAATCACCCGGCGCTATCGGGAAGCCGTCGCCCTCTTGGAGCGCGCCGTCGCCACGGATCCGGCGCTCTGGAGCGCCCACGCCACGCTCGGTCTGAATCTCCTGCGGTTGGACCGTTTCGACGACGGACGCGCGGCGCTAACGCGGGCACACAACGGCTTTCCCTACAACCCGCAGGTGGTGAACACGTTGCGCTTGCTGGACGGCATGGCCGAGTGGCCGGTTCGCGCCGAGGCGGACGTGACGCTGCGCATCGCGCCTGAAGAATCCGAGGCGCTCGGCCCCTACGTTCGACGCTTGGTGGCCGACGCGGTGCGCGTCATCGGCGCCCGCTACGGGTTCACGCCGAGCGGGCCGGTGGTGGTCGAGCTTTTTGGCCGCCACGCGGACTTCGCGGTGCGCACGTCCGGTTTGCCCGGCATCGGCATCCTGGGCGCGACCTTCGGCGATGTCGTGGTCATGGACAGCCCCTCGGCGCGCGGCGTCGACGAGGGCTTCGACTGGGCCAGCGCCCTGTGGCACGAGGTGGCGCACGTGGTGACGCTTGGCGCCACCGACAATCGCGTGTCGCGCTGGTTCAGCGAGGGCGTGTCGGTGCTGGAGGAATGGCAGACCGGCCCGAGCCGGTTCCAAGTGCCGCCCGCGCCCGTTGAGCTCGGGGCCGGAGCAGACCTTGCGCCGGACGAGCCGGCGAGCGCGGGCGCCAACGAACCCCCGCGCGGCCCGGCGGCGCCGCCAAGCGTGATCAAGGCGTACCGGGACGGGCGCCTGCTGCCCGTGGCGAAGCTGGACGAGGGTTTCATTCGCCCCAGCTACGCGGGGCAGGTCGGCGTTTCCTACACCCAGGCCGGGTTGCTGTGCGAGCACATCGTGGCGACCCGCGGGCACCGCGCGGTGGCGGCCATGCTCGACGAATACCGCGCCGGCAAGGACACCGCCGACGCCATTCGCGGCGCGCTCGGCGTCGAACCCGAAACGCTTGACGCCGAGTTCGCGAACCATCTGGCGGGCCGATTCGCCGGCATCGACATCGCCGCCTTCGACGACGCGATGGGCAGGGCCAGGGCCGCGTACGAGGCGCAGAACTGGCCCGGCGCCGCGGCCGCGGCGGAGGAGGCGATTGCCGCCCAACCCCACCGCGTCGACCAAAACAGCCCGTACCCCCTGCTGGCGCAAGCCGAGAATCGGCTCGGCCGCCGCGATCAAGCCATTGCCGCGCTGACAACCTACTGGCAGGCCGGCGGGCGCGGCGAAGCGGCCTTGTCGCGTCTTGCCGAGTGGCAGGAAGCCGCTGGCCGGGCGGAGGACGCCCTTGCCGCCCGCGCCATGCTGGCGTTGATCTCGCCCATGTCGCCGGCGCATCGAGGCGTCCTTGGCGATCGACTGTTCGCCGTCGGCCGCGCCGCCGACGCCCTCGTCGAGTACCGCGCCCATTTCGCGCTCGGCCCCCACGACGCCGCCACCGCCCACTATCGCTTGGCGAAGGCGAACCACGCTCTCGATCACACCGACCTGGCGCGCCGCCATCTTCTGGCGGCGCTGGAGATCGCTCCGCGCTTCCCGGAAGCGCTGACGCTGCTGCTGGAGATGGCCAAGTGACGCGGATGGCGGGGCCGGATGGAGCGGCCGGATGGAGCGGAAGACCGGAAGAAACACCTTGTAACAAAATGCTGCTCGGCGGTATGCTGGCACCCGAGAAAGACACGCTCTGTGAGAGCTTGAGGAGGGACCATGAAAACTCGCCTGTATTGGGCCTTGGCGGCGCTCGCGCTGTGCCTTGCGCCGGGCGCCACGATTCACGCTCAGGGCGAAGACGCCGGGCGGATTGAAGAGGTGATAGTCACCGGCTCGCGCATCCCGCGATCGGATTTGGACGGGGTGGCACCCGTGACCGTTTACACGGCGGCGGACATAGACCGTTCCGGCGCCACGTCCATCGGCCAGATCCTGCGCGAGATTCCGTCCGTGGCCGGTGGCGCGCAGACCACGCAAGTGAACAACGGCGGCGGCGGCATCATGCAGATCTCGCTGCGGGGAATGGGTGCCGTGCGCACGCTGGTGTTGCTGAACGGTCGCCGCGTCACCGCAAGCGTGAATTCCGGCGCCAACGGCATCTCCGTGGATCTGAACACCATCCCAACGTCCGTCATCGAGCGCATCGAAGTGCTGAAGGACGGCGCTTCGGCGGTGTACGGTTCGGACGCGATAGCCGGCGTTGTGAACATCATCACCAAGAAGAACCACGAAGGTTTCGAACTCAGCACCTATTGGGGCGACACCACGCGTGGCGGCGGATCCCGCGCCCAGGTGGACCTCGTGGCGGGCGGCAGCGGCGAAGACAACAACTGGTTGTTCGTCGCCTCCACCACGGACGAGGAGCAAATCGAGGTCACGGATCGGAAATGGGCGATGACCCCGCTCTTCTACGCGGCCGGCGACGTGATCTTCCTCGGCAGTTCAGCGCCGCCTTGGGGCCGTTACCGATTCACCGAAGCGGCCGCGAATCGCGACTGCAACGGCGACGGCACCATCGGCACCAACAATTGCGACCTCACTTTGGGGCCCGAGTACGGTAGCGACTTCCGCACCTTCAACTACTTTGGCGGCGATTCCTACAACTACGCTCCCGCCAACTACCAGCGCCAGCCCAATCACCGTTGGTCGCTGTCCTTCTTCGGCGAAACCGGGCTGGGCGCGCTAACGGACGTGGGCGTTCTCGGCGAGGTGTCCGGCTACGTCGAAGCCACCTACACGAACCGCGAGTCGCGCCAGAAGCTGGCGGAAGTGCCGCTCGCGCCGATGGCTTTCTTCGGCTACACCGCGCCGTACTCCAAGGACAACTACTACAACCCCTTGGGCGTGGACATTCCGGACTGGCGACGGCGCATGGTGGAAGGCGGCTCCCGGATGTCGCCGAACGAGGAGAACACCATCCGCCTGCTGCTCGGCGTGCGTGGCGAGTGGGTCGCCGGCACCCTGGACGGCTGGACTTGGGACGCCAACATGGCGCGGGGCGAATCGCGGCGCACCGTGCACTTCGGCCACATCTACAACCTGCAGCGCGTGGGCAACGCCGTCGGCCCCACCACCGGTTCGCCGGCCACCAACGATTTGGCTTGCGTCAGCGACCCGGCCAACTGCGTGCCGCTCAACACCTTCGGCGAAAACAGCGTCACCCAGGAGATGATCGACTACATCACCTTCACCACCAACGAGGAGTTCAGCTTGGAGCAGCAGATGTTCGCACTGCAATTCTCCACGCCGGCGCTGGTGGATCTGCCGGCCGGCCCGATGGGCGTCGCGCTCGGCTTCGAGTTCCGCGACCAATCGGCGGCGGATGTGCCGGATTCGCAAGTGGCGGCCCTGGGCGACTCCGCCACGGGCACGCCCCGCCAGCCGACATCCGGCGGCTACGATGTGCGCGAAGCCTATGTGGAACTGGTGGTGCCGTTGGTGGCGGACCGGCCTTGGGCGGAGAGTTTGGAGTTGGAAGCGGCGGTTCGCTACTCGAACTACGACGCTTTCGGCACCACGACCAATCCCAAGATCGGTTGGCGCTGGCGGCCGATGGGGGATCTGGTGATCCGCGGCAGCATGTCCTCGGCCTTTCGCGCGCCCAACGTCGGCGAGCTGTACGGCGGCGCCGGCAGCTCCTTCCCGTCCCTCTCGGATCCGTGCTCCGGCGGGCGCGTGGGCGGCAACGTCTGCCAAGACCCGCGGGTGCCGGACGCCGGCTTCGAGATCATCAGCACGCAGATTCGCGAGCGAGTGGGCGGCAACGCATCTCTCACGCCGGAAGAGGCGGACATCGTGACCGTGGGGCTCGTGTGGACGCCGGAGAGCGTCGCCGGCATGTCGTTGGCGTTGGACTACTACCAGTACGAGCTCACGGACGCCATTGGCGGCCTTGGCGCGGACTTCATTCTGAACAGCTGCGCCAAACGGGGCGAGCTCTGCGATCGAATCGCCCGCTTCCCGGACGGCAACGTGCGGCAGCTCGACAACCGCACCGCCAACGCCAACGGCTTGGAATCGAGCGGCGTCGACGTCGCCGCGGCGTACACCGGCATAGTGTTGCCCAAAGGCGAACTGGATGTGCGCTTGGATTTGACCCGTGTGCTCGCGCACGATCTGATCCAACCCGACGGCACGGTGATCGAACACGCCGGCTGGTTCCGCGACGAGCAGGACGGGCACTTCGGCGAGTGGAAGGCCATTGTCGGCCTGCGCTACCAGCTGAACGATCGGTTCAACGTCACATGGGATTTGCGCTATATCGACGACGTGGCGGAAGAGTACGAAGACCAGTTCACCGGCGAGAACCTCGAGCGCACGCTCGAAGGCCAGATCTACCACGACGTGCAAACGAACTGGTCGTTCGAGCTCGGCGATGTGCTTTCCACGCTCACCGTCGGCGTGGACAACGTGCTCGACGAGGATCCGTCCTTCTCCTTGGACGGCTTCAACGACAACACCGACGTGCGCACCTTCGACACCGCCGGCAGATTCGCCTACGCGCGGCTCCGTCTCTCGCTGTAAACGCGCCGCAAGCCGCATCCGCTCCGCCGCCGCGGGGCGGGCGCGTTGCGGCGGGCGCCGCCATTTCGGTCGCCAAACGAGCGCCTGCGCCTCGGGTTTGGCCGCCGGCCGCCGCTCGCCGGGCTGGCGCGGCCGTGCGGCGCGATCGTGAACTACACTGCGCCCAGACGTTCAGCGAAGGCGCCCCATGACCGAACCGCCCATTCCGCCGCCCGGCGACACCGATGCGTTGGTGGCCGAGTTCCACGCCACCATGGCGGCCATCAAGTCCGCCCTCGGCCGCGTGGTCGTGGGGCAAGAGACTGTAATCGAGGAAATCCTGATCGCCGTGCTCATCGGCGGCCACTGCCTGCTCACCGGCCTGCCGGGCACCGCCAAGACGCTCATGGTGCAAACCCTTGCCAAAGCCCTCGGCTTGGACTTCAAGCGCATTCAGTTCACGCCGGACCTCATGCCCGCGGACGTGACCGGCACGGACATTCTCGACGAGGATCCGGCCACCGGCGCCCGGCGCTGGCGGTTCGAGCCCGGGCCGGTGTTCACCCAAGTGCTGCTCGCGGACGAGATAAACCGCACGCCGCCGAAGACGCAGGCGGCGCTCTTGGAGGCGATGCAGGAACATCGCGTGACGGCGCGCGGCAAGAGCTACCCGCTGCCGCCGCCCTTCGTCGTGCTGGCCACGCAAAATCCCATCGAGCTGGAAGGCACCTACGCGCTGCCCGAGGCGCAGCTTGACCGCTTCGTGTTCAACGTCGTGTTGGACTACCTCGACGCCGACCAAGAGGCGCTGGTGGTGGAACGCAACGTCCGCGGCAGCGTATGGGAGGAGACGCCGGGGCACACCGACGGGAACGCTATCGTGGCCTACCAGCGTTTGGTGCGCGAAGTGCCGATGGCGGACGATGTGACGCGCTACGCCGTGGAGCTGGTGCGCGCCACGCGCCCGGACGCCGATGCCGCGCCGGAAGCGGCGCGCAAGTACCTGCGCTACGGCGCGAGTGTTCGCGCCGCGATCTACCTTTGCCTCGGCGGGCGGGCTCGAGCGCTCCTCGCCGGCCGCTACCACGTGAGCGCCGGCGACATCGACGCGCTTGCCGGGCCGGTGTTGCGCCACCGACTGCAAGGCAACTACTTGGCCGAGTCCGATGGCGTTTCCGTGCCGGACGTCATCCAGGCGGTTCAAGAGCGCATCGCGTCGCCGCGTCGGCGGGCCGCGTGAGAACGGCATCGCCTGCCACTGGCGTTCCGCCCGCGGCTCTGGCGCGTTTGGGTGGCTTGGAACTGGTCGCCAAGGCGGTGGTGGAGGGCTTGCTTCACGGCACCCACCGCAGCCCTCGGCCTGGATTCAGCCAGGAGTTCGCCGAATACCGGGACTACGCCCCCGGCGACGATCTCCGCTTCGTCGACTGGAACGCCTACGCCCGCAGCGACCGCCTCTTCCTCCGACTGTTCGAGGGCGAAACCAATACCCGCCTGCTCTTGCTGGTGGACACGAGCGCGTCGATGGGCGTCGGCGGCGAGCGCGGTGACGCGCCCACGAAACTGCGCTACGCCGCGTGGCTGGCGGCGGCGCTGGCGCATCTCGCAGGGCGGCAGCACGACGCGGTTGGGCTGTTGACGTTCGCCGACCGGGTGCGGGACTTCCTGCCGCCCCGGGCCGGAGTTGGCGCGCGCCAGACTCTGCTGCACCGGTTGGACGCCATGACCGCCGGTGGCGGTTCGGATTGGCGCGAGGCGTTCTCGCACGCCGCCAAGCGCATGACGAAGCGTGGCGTGATGGTGGCGATTTCGGATTTCTATTGCGCGCCGGAGGAGTTCGGCCGCGCCTTGCGGGGGCTTGGCGCCCGCGGCCACGATCTGATCGTCTTCCATCTGCTCGATCCCGCCGAACGGCGCCCGCGTTCGCGTTCTGGTCGCAATGTCACGCTGCGCGACGTGGAGACCGGCGAGGCGATGGAGGTGGATGCCGGCGAATTGCGCGACGCCTACCCCCGTCGGCTGGCGGCGCACGAAGCGGGCCTGCGCCGGCACGCGGCCCTGGCCGGTGCGGATTATTTGCGGATGGACACCGACACGCCGCCGGTTGAGGCGCTCGGCGGCTATCTGCGCTTTCGCGCTCGCCGACCGTGACGGAACCGCCGCGGCGCTCATCGCAACGCCGCTTGGGCGGTGAGCGGTAGCTGGCGGGCGGCGACGTGTCGATGTGCGCCAAGTTCCGGCAACGGGTTTGGGCCTGTTGGCCGCGGTCGTCGCGGCTTGTGTGGCCCGTGTGGCCTCTATGGACGGTGGCAAGGCGCCCGTCACCACCAGCGCGCCGCGGGTCGCTCGCGCGATGACCTTGCTGGCCGCGGGTTTTCTGGCCGGCCTCGTGGCGCTGGCGGTACCGCTTTGGGTGCATCGCGTGAACCAACGCGCGCCGGCCGAGGCGACGGTGGCGTCGCTCATGCTCCTGCGCGAAGTGAAGGAGCCGGTTCGCAACCGGCGGACGCTGGCCCACAAGGCGCTGCTGGCGTTGCGCCTGCTGCTGCTCGTCGTCGTGGTGCTGGCCTTCGCCCAGCCCGCGTTCGAGGCGGCCGGCGGCGCTTGGGCCGAGGAGGCGCCGGAACCGGCGCGGCTGGTGGTGGTGGACGGCTCGCTGTCCATGCGTCGCCCGCAAGCGCGGGCGCAAGCCGAGGCCGCGGCGCGGCGTTTGCTGGCGGGCGGGCGAGTGCCGACCAGGCTGGCGCGCGCCGCGTCCGCGTTCACGCTGGTGGCGGATGTTGGCGACGCGGCGCCCGGCTGGGCGCGGTTGGATTTGAGCGATTCGGCGGTTCGGCTGAACGCGCTGGTCGCGGCGCTGCCGGAGTCGCCCGCCGGCTGGGGGGTGACCCTGATCTCGGATTTCCAAGCCAGCGGGTTGCCGGAACGCGGCAACGACCTTGTGGGGAACCGGCTCGTCGAGACCGCGAAAGCGCGCGAGGTGGTGTTGCATCGCGTCCGCGCCGACACGGACAATTGGACCGTGGAGTCCGTGCGCGTCGGTCGCAATCGCGTGACCGCGGTGGTGGCCAGCTTCGCCGAGCGCCCGGGCACGCTCGCCGTGACGCTGACACCGCGCCCCGTTGCCGCCCAAGGGCCCACCCCGTCGAGCCACGAGGACGGTGTCAGCACCTCCGTTGTGGTGCCGGCCGGTGGTCGCGGGGAGGTGGAGTTCGACCTCCCGGCGTTGGAGCGCGGCCCTCTCGCTTGGGAAGTCGCCCTGCGCGGGGCCGAGGACGCCCTCGCCGAGGACGATGTCCGCTTGTTCGTGCGCCCCGGCAGCGAGACGGCGCCTGTTGGCGTGGTGGCGGCAAACCCGCACGGCGAGGCGGCGGGGTTCTTGCGCGCGGCCTTGACGGCGGGTGCCCGCGCCGACCATGTGGTGCTCGGCGAGAGCGCTTGGCCGCGAACGCTAGCGGCGCTCGTCGCAGCGGCCCCGGGCGAAACGGCGCCGGCGGTGCGGCGGCGCTTGCATCGCTATGTGGACGAAGGCGGTGGGGCGTTGCTGATCGCCGGCCCCGCCATGCTCCGCCAAGGTGTTTTGCCCGTCACTGGCGAAGCGTTGACGGCCGGCGCCACCACGCCTCGGCGCGTGCGCATCGCCGACCCCACCCACCCGGTGGTCGCCGGCGAGTGGAACGATGTGATCGTGCGGCGCTCGCTTCGGTTGCCGGCAAGCGCCGGCCAGACCCTGCTGGCGCTGGTGCCGGCCGCCGATGCCGCTGCTTGGCGACTGGCCCCGGATAGCCTGCGACCGGCTGGAGGGGAGGAACCACTCTTGGTGGAGAAGCGCGTCGGCAAGGGGCGGGTGTTGGTTCTGCTCACGGCCTTGGAGCGATCTTGGAGCGACTTGGTGGTGCGCCCGGCATTCGTCAGCCTGATCGCCAATGTCATCGACCATCTGGCCCACGACAAGCCGCTGCTTGCCGCCGTCGGCGAGCCCATCGCCGTCGGGGCCACCGCGGTGCGCGTCTTCGACGAGCGGGGCGAACGCCTGCCCGGCCTAGGCGGCGCAACGAACGGCCGACTCGCCACCGCCAGCGTGCTGCGGCTAGAACGTCCGGGCGTCTACACGGTGCGAACGCCGGGTCGGCAGAGGCTCCTGGCGGTGAATGTGGACGCGCGGGAATCCGATCTGCGACCGGTGGCCGACGAATTTCTGGCGGCTTGGCAGGCGGCTCTGCAACCGCGCCCCGCGCCGGTCGCCGCCGGCCGGCCGGCGGCGCAAGGCGAAACCGTCCCGCTTGCCGGTTGGCTGCTCGCCATCGCGCTGGCGTGCCTGCTCGCGGAGTGCTTGTTCGCCAATATCGGTTGGTCGCGCATCCGGCGCCTCGGCCGGACGCGAGTGTCCGCCGCGTAGCCACTCGGCCTCTAACGGCATATGCAGCGGCCCTCGCCAAGACGCCGCACGGACTGATGCGCGAAATGCGCTTTGGAATCGTGCAATCTCTTCGATCCAATCGTACAATTTAACGCATGTGGATAAAACGCCACATTGAAGCGCTATTGCGTGATCGGGCTGCTACGCGACCCGTGGTAGTACTCACCGGCGCACGACAGACCGGCAAAACCAGCCTGATGCGACGCCTGTTCCCGGAGCACACCTTCGTCACGTTGGACTTGCCCAGCGAAGCCGAACAGGCCGAAGGCGATCCGGGCAGTTTTCTGGCGCGCCATCCGCCGCCGCTGCTGGTGGATGAAGTGCAGTACGCGCCGGGCTTGTTCCGGCACTTGAAAGCGGCGGTAGATAGCCGCCGGGACCACGCCGGCGCGTTCCTGCTCACCGGTTCGCAACCGCTCGCGCTGATGAAATCGGTCTCGGAGTCGTTGGCGGGGCGAGCGGCGGTAGTTCAACTTGAACCGTTGTCGTACGCCGAGGCCAAGGCCGCCCACCCGACGCTCTCGCCGGAAGAGTTCCTGGTGCGTGGCGGTTTCCCGGAACTGTATGGCAACCGCGACATCGAGGCGCGTGGATTCCTGCAATCCTACGTCGCCACCTATCTGGAAAGAGACCTGCGGCAGATATTGCAGGTGTCCCGCCTGAGCGATTTCGAGCGGTTCTTGCGCATGGCCGCGTTGCGTTCCGCGCAGCTTTTGAACCGGGCCGATTTCGCGCGCGATGTCGGTGTCAGCGGTTCCACGGCCGGTGCTTGGCTGGCGGCGCTTGAAGCCTCTCATCAAATCGCGCTGGTGCAGCCGTGGTACGGCAACGCCACGGTGTCGCTGGTGAAACGGCCCAAACTCTACCTATGCGACGCCGGTTTGGCCGCCTTTCTTGCGGGAGTGCATTCGACGGAGGCGTTGCGCAATTCGCCCTTGGCGGGCGCCTTGTGGGAAACGCTGGTGTGCGCGGAGTTGCGTCGTTCGCAGCTGAACCGGCACGGTGGCTGGCAGCTCCATTGTTGGCGCGATCGGGCCCGAGAGGCGGACTTCCTGTTTCACCAAGCGGGCGCGTTCCGCTTGGCCGATGCCAAGTGGACGGAACAGCCGCGCCAGCGGGACGCGGTCGCGCTGCGCAAAGTCGCAGCCCAATTGCCGCCGGAATCCGTGCCGGCCATGACGATCTTCTGTCGCACGCCGAACGCCTATCCGCTGCAAGCGGACGTCGATGCGGCGCCGTTGGATGGGGTATCCGCGTGGTACGGCGACGGCGCCAACTCGTCGCCGTAGCCTCTAGTCGTGCGAACCGCGGCGGCGTGGTGGCCGTGCGGGACTGCTATGCTTGCCCGGCAACCACGACGCTGCGAACGGAACGCCTTTGACCGACACCACCCAAGAGCCGAAGGCCGAAACGGTGCTCGCGGCCGGCGAACGCGCCACCCATGATCGGCTTCGCGCCTACCTCGAGCGGTGCCGTTCTCGGCTGGCCGTGGTTCGACGTCTGCGCGTCTTCGCCGTGGGCTTGGCGACCGTGGCGACCTGCGCGCTCGCCGGTACCGCGGCGCTCGCCCATCTGGTGCCGGCCGAATCGTGGGTCTTGGCCGCCCGCGTGGGGTTGTACGCCGTGGTCGCGGTTACCGTCGTGTGGGTTGTGCTTCGCCGCGTTGATGCCCGGCGCGCTGCGAGGTGGGTGGAGAGCCGCGCGGCCGCCTTCGACGGCAGAATCGCCACTTGGTTCGACTCGACGCGGCGCGCCGAGCCGCCGGCGCTGCTGCCGAAATTGGCGGCTGATGCGTTCGGCTTGACGAAAGACCTCCCGCCAAGGAGCGTGGTGCCGTGGCGACTGCTGGCGGCGCCTTTGGGCGTGTGTCTGGTTGCCGCCGGGCTGTTGGCTTGGTCTCACACCGCGGCACCGGACAGTTGGCGCCTGCCGGCCGAACGGCTTTGGCTGGGCGAGGCCCTTGGCGACACCCGTCCGCGCATCGTGGTTTCGCCGGGGAACACCCTCGTGCAACGCGGCGCGGACGTGCTTGTCTCGGCCCAGGCGCAGGGCTTTGCCGCCGACGAGCTGCGCTTGCATGTCTTGTTCGGAAGTTCCGACCGCTGGGAACAGGCGCGGATGCTCCAGAGCGCCGGTGGCGCGCACGAGTTCGTCTTGGTGGCCGTCGCCGAACCGGTTGGCTACTTCGTGAGCGCGGACAGCGTCAATTCTCCCCGTTTTCGCTTGGATGTGGCGGATTTGCCGGTAGTGGAACGCTTGGACGTGACGCTGCGGTTCCCCGCGTGGACGCGCCTTGACGCCCGCACCCAGGCGCACGGCGATGTGGCCGCGGTGGCCGGCACGGAAGTAGACGTGCGGGTTCACGCCAGCGCCGCTTTGGAAGATGGCCGAGTGGTGGTCGGCGAGACGGCGCACGAGCTGGCGGACGGCTCGGCGACGTTCGTGGTTCGCCAAGCCGGGACTTGGCATGTGGCGGTGGAACATCTCGGCAAAACCGTGCGCATCAGCGACCGGTTCCTCATCGAGTTGGAACAGGACGCGCCGCCCGAGGTGGAGTTCGTCTTCCCCGGTCACGATCGCGCCGCCACCGCGATCGAGGAGGTGGCGCTGCGCTTCCGCGCCGAGGACGATTTCGGCGTCGACGCTCTGACCTTGCGATACGCGGTGAACGGTGGCGCCTGGCGCGCTCTGGAGGGCTCGGCGAGCGGCGGGCGGCAGGCTGCAGGTGATCACCTTGTCGCGTTCGAGGCGCTTGCCGACGACGATGGCCGATCGATGCGCCCAGGCGATGTGCTCGCGTTCTACGCCGAGGCCCGGGATCACGCCCAGGCGGCCCGCACGGCGCTCTACTTCGTGGATGTGCGGCCGTTCGACCGGCGCTATCGCGAGCGGCAGGGCGGCGGTGGCGGCGGCGGAGGCGGGGCCGGCGGCGACTTGGAGCTTTCCGCTCGCCAGCGCGACATCGTGGCCGCCACTTGGAATCTGATCCGCGACCGGGACGGCGGCAGCCCCGCCGACGACGAATTCAAGGACCAGGTGGACATGGTCGCCAGGCTGCAACGGTCGCTGCAAGAGCAGGTGCAAACGCTGGTTGCTCGCGCCGAGAGCCGCGGTTTGGCCGAAGAGGACGGCATGTCGCCGTTCGTCGCGCAGCTGACGGATGCCGCCGCGGCGATGTTGGACGCCGCCGACACGTTGGCGGGAGGAGATTTGGACGGCGCGGTGCCGATGGAACGTCAAGCCCTCAACCACCTGCTGACGGCGGAAGCCGGCCTGCGCGACGTCAACGTCTCTCTCGCGCGCCGCAACGCGGGTGGCGACGCGGCGCGACGTTCCCTGTCCGAACTGGTGGATCTGGAATTGGATCCCGAGCGCAACCGTTACGAGACCGCGCAGCAGCCCACCTTTGGCCAGCGCGCCGAAGCGCGCGACGACGAATGGCAGCGGCTCACCGAATTGGCGCGACGGCAGGAGGAGCTGGCGCGCCGCCAAGAGCGCGAGGGACGCGCCTTGCCCGAATCGCGCTGGCAACTGGAGCGTTTGGAAGACGAGCTCGCCGCGCTTGGCGAGCGGCTCGCGCGCCAGCAACGGCAACGACAATCCAGTCGAAACCCGGGCGCCGGCGGCGAGGCCTCGCAAGGGGGCTCGGACGATCTCCGCGAAGCCTTGGCGGAAATCGAAACCGCTCGCGCCGCGGTGGAGCGTTCGCTGGCGCGGGACGAGGCCGATGCCCAGGCTTTGCGGGCTGCCGCTTCGGCGTTGCGCAGCGGCGCGGAGCACATTCGCGAAGACGGGCGCCAAGCGCTGGCCGAGCAATTGCGCGATGCCGAGCGGCGCTCCGACTTCCTTTTGGCCGACCAAGAGCGCATCGTGGCAAGGCTCGAAGCGTTGCGGGACGAAACTCTCGCAGCGTCCCGAGCGTCCAGCGAAGGCCGTGGGGAAGGGCGTTTTCGGTTCTACGACTACAGCCTGCAGGCCGAAGCGGACACCAAGAGGCGGATGCAGAGCGACCTGACGGCGCTGGCCGCCGATTTGGCCGACGCGAAACGGCAACTTGAAGAGACCGCCCAAGGCGCGGCGCGGGAGATAGACCGGGCGCTATTGGAACTTTCCGAGTCTCGCCTCAGCGAGCGCCTGACCACAGCCGCCGAGTACTTTGAGGCTGGCCGGCCGCTATTTCTTGGCGCCAACGAAGACCGCGTGAGGGACGCTTTGGCGGCGTTCGGCGACCGCGTCGCCGCAGCCGCTCGCCAAGTTGAAAGCGCGGGTGCCACGCGCGGCCCGGCCGCGCCGACCGTAGAACGGGTGCAGGCCTTGCGAAGCCGATTGCAGGCCGCCGCGATGGACGGTGACAACGCCGCCGTGGACTCCATCGCGGACGCCACCGCCCGCTTGGCCGGCGACGTGTTCGATGGCAGCGGGCTGGCGGATCCGCTGGCGCGCGAACTCGCAGCCGCCGGTGCCGCCAACTACCGCGGTTTGGGAGCGGACGCGGCGAACCGCGAACACTTGGTGCGGATGACTTTGACCGGCCTCGATCGGATCGAGATCGCGCTCCGCAAAGTCGACGGCGTGCCGGTGCAAGCCGGCCAACCCCGGGGCGACGCCTACGATTCGCAGGCCGTCGCCCGCTACTTCCGCCTGCTGAGCTGCGGCGACGGCTGCTAAGGCGTGTTGACAGAAACCGTCTCCAACAGTCGCTGCTCGGTTCGGGAAATCGTCCGCACCCAAAGGGGCGGCCATCGTGTCCGAAATGCTAGGCCCACAACCATGACCGCGCCAGCCGAACACGATCCCTGATGGCGCTCTTGGACGTCGCCGTCGCCAACACAAGCCGCGTCAAAGGCGTTTGGCTTCGCTTGGCGCTACGGCTGGCCTTGCGGAGGGAACGGCGCGGGGAAGGCGCATGACGGACGCTCTGCCCGTGATAATCCTGATGTCCGCCGCGGCATGGTTCATACCCGGCTTCGTCGCGTTGGCTCGCGCCCATCCGCAGTACCCCTCCATCTGCGCGATCAACGTGCTATCGGGGGTGCTTGGACTCGCGGCGATCTTGATTCTTGAGTGGCCGAAGTTCGCCGCGGGAATGATGGTGGTTGGATGGATCGTGTCGCTCGCTTGGAGCGTGTCCCATCTGTCCGCCCGCCCGCCGACGACGGGACGTCCCGATGACGACTGATGTTCCAGCGGTGCTTGTCGCGTCCACTGCGGCGCGACCGTTTCGCAGCCAGGGAGCGAGAGCTTGAACCAAGTTTCGCGGCGGGTGCTGTGCTAAAGCACCTGCCCAACGTTCGCTGCGCTCACATTGCAGTGTCAACAGGTTGCGTGGCTGCCAACGCTAGCGGCGCAGTTTCCTAGCCCTCGATCGCTTCGTACAGCAGCCGCTTGCTTTGCAGGCGCGCCTTGCGGGCGCCTGCGCCGCCCATGTTCTGCACCATGCCGACGATGGCGAGGTCTTCGGTGGGGTGGACGCCGAACCACGTGCCGCCGATGCCGTACCACCACACCTCGCCCTTGGCGCGGGCGTGATCGGTGCGGCCGTCCGGTTCGGCCACGATGGCGAAACCGATGCCGAAGGTGTTGCCGGGGCTGCCAATCGCGGGATTGATGAACTCCACGGCCTCGGGCAGTTGGTTGGTTTGCATAAGCGCCACGGTCTCGGGCTTCAGCACCCGTACGCCGTCGAGCTCGCCGCCGTTCAGCAGCATCTGGCAAAAACGCATGTAGTCCATCGCCGTGGAGTACAAGCCGCCGCCGCCGGAGTGCAGCTTCGGCGGTTCGAAGGGCTCGCCGCCGGGCATCGGCGCTAGCGGGCGTCCGGGGCGTTGCGAGTACAAGGTGGCGAGACGGGACGCCTCGCTCTGCGGCACGAAAAAGGCGGTGTCCTTCATGCCGAGAGGTTCGAACACGCGTTCCCGCAGCGCTTGGTCGAACGGTTTGCCGGCCAGCACCTCCACCAGGTAGCCCTGCACGTCCGCGGCGACGCTGTAGTGCCAGCGCTCCCCGGGTTGGCCCCACAGCGGCAATTCCGCCAGCTTGTCGATCATCTCGCCCAAAGTGGAGTTGTTGTCCAGGACGTTGGCCTGCCGATAGAGCGCGTCCACCGGCGTGCGCGAAAAGAACCCGTAGGTGAACCCGGCCGTGTGGCTCACCAGCTCGCGGATGGTCGGCTGGCGGCTCGCCGGCACCGGCTGGCGCGTGCCGTCTTCTCCCATCGCCAGCACCTTGAGGCCATTGAGCTTGGGCATGTGCTTGCCGATCGGGTCGTCCAATGCGAATCGCCCCTCGTCGAAGAACGTCATCAGGGCGACGCTGGCGATGGGTTTGGTCATGGAATGGATGCGGAAGATGCTGTCCTTCGCCATCGGCGTGTCCTTGGCGATGTCCTGCTTGCCGACGGCTTGGAATTGGGCGAGTTTGCCGTGGCGTGCCACGGCGGTGACGGCGCCGGCCAGTTCGCCATCGGCCACCAACTTGGCCATGGCCGCGGCGATGGCGTCGACGCCGTCCGCGCGAAGGCCGACGTCCGCGGGGGCCACCGTCGCCAGATCGCGCTCCGCATCGGCGGCCCTGATCGCGCCGGTGTTGGCGAGCGATACAAGGACGCATACGGCCAGCAGCCAACCGGAAGGCTTGGTCGACCGGCGGCTTGGTGGAACCGCGCTCGGGTGTTGGCCGCGACGAGAGCATGGCGATTGTTGGCAACGCGCCTTGGCAGGCGCCACGGTGAAGATCGGGCCGGGCATCACGATGGCATGCTCCTTGCGAGCGAAGACGAGCCTTCGACCATAGCACAACGCCAGTGGGCGGCACCTCGCGCGCGAAGCGAAGCGGCACGTCGCGCGCGAACGCGAAATCGGCTGGCCGGCCGCGCCGGGGCGCATCCCGTGCGCCGCCGTGCGCTTGGGGTTGACTTTGCCGGCCGCAAAGGGCGCAATTGCACGCATGTCCAATCACCAAACCGCGGTCGCCGTCATCGGCGCCGGCGCTGTCGGCTGCTACTACGGCGCACGCCTTGCCGAGGCGGGAAACGATGTGCGTTTCCTGCTGCACGGCGACGTGGAAGCGGTGCGCCGCGACGGGTTCCATCTCACCAGCCACTTGGGAGACATGCACTTGGCCGGCCCGACGGTGGCCCACAACGCCGACGAGCTGGCCGAACAAGGGCCGGTGGACTGGCTGCTCGTCGCTCTGAAGTCCTGCGACCTTGACCAAACGGCGGCGCTGGCGCGGCCGTTGCTCAGCGCGGACACGCGAATTCTGGCCATCGTCGACGGCGTCGGCATCGAGGACGATATGGCCGCCATGCTGCGGCGCTACGGCATCTTCGGCGGCCTCGGCTTCATCGGCGTCGGGTTGCCGCGCCCCGGCCGCATCATGCATCGCGAGTTCGGCGCCTTGGAGATCGGCCATCACGGCGACGATCAGGACGCGGTGCGCGAGGCGGTGGCGCTGTGGGATTCCACGGTGGTGGCCGCCCGCCCAACGGATTGCCTGGTGCGCGCCCGCTGGCAGAAGATGCTGTGGGACGTGCCGTTCAACGGCCTTTCCGTTGCGGCCGGCGGGGCCAACTGCGACTACATCTTGGAAACCGCGGCGCTGAGGGACTTCGCGCGCCGCGTGATGGACGAGATTGCCGAACTCGCCAACGCGGATCTGCGGGTCAAAGGTCTGCCGCCGATCGGCAACACCGACGAGGCGTGCGAACGCGCGTTGCGGCTGCTGGGCACCACCGAGAAGTACATTCCCCCGGCCGGCGTGGAGTTCGTGCGCCAGCGGCCGTTGGAGGTGGAAGCGATGTTCGAACGGCCGCTTCGGCGCGCCGCCGAACTCGACGTGGACATGCCGCTCACCGGCGTGCTCGCGGCGTTGATGCGGCGGCTGAATCCGGCGGCCGTCTTCTAGGAGTCTGCACCGTAGAAGACGGCGCGCCCGTCAGGGCGCGCCTGGCCCTTGCCGACAGCGGTTTGCGAAGCAAACTGCCAACGCGCCCGTCAGGGCGCGCCGCCGCTCACGTCGACGCCCACATAGACCTGCCGCGGCATTCCGGGGAAGTACCTGTGGTTGCCGAAGGCGAAGTCGGCGCGCTCGGCGTAGGCCGTGTCCAGCGCGTTGACGAGACGTCCGAAAATCCGCAGGCGCGGCCCCGCCTGCCAAGAGCCGCGCCAATTGAGCAGCGTGTGGCCGTCGTAGCGGGCGGTGTTGGCCGCGTCCGTGTGGTGGGCGCCCACATGCACGGTTTCCAGTTCCGAGACTACCGCCTGGTTTTCCCAACGCCAGCGGGCGCTGCCGAGCCAGCGCGGCGCCGTGTCGACGGCGTTGCCGTCCCGGATGCGTTCGCGCCCGCCGGCGTCGCGGGTGAAGGCGTAGCGATGTTCGGCGTAGGTTGCCGCGAAGTCCAGGGTGTGCCGGCCCCGGCGCCACGCCACCGCCGCCTCCAGGCCGGTGGACTTCGTTTTGCCGTCGCTGACGTTGAATCCTCTGGCGTCCCGGAAAATGAGGTTGTCGGTGGTTTCGGCGTAGATGGCCATGTCGTAGTCGAAGCGTTCGCTTGAACCGCGCAGTCCCGCTTCCACCGAACGGAGCCTTTCGCTTGCCAGGTCCGCCACCGCTTGGCCGCGTTGCAGGCGGTACAGCTCGGTGGTCTGCGGGGGCCGGAATCCCTGGCCGGCCGCCAAGTAGAGGCGCGTGCCGGCGTTGCGCGACCAGGCGATTCCCAAGCGCCCGGCGAAGTTCGCGAAGGCGTCGTCGCGATCCGCCGGTCGGGTGTAGAGGCAGCCGCCGAATCCGCAGGCGGTGCCGTCGTCGCGGGTGTTGCCGTCCAAGTGTCGGTTGTCGTAGCGGTAGCTGTTGCGTTCGGCTCGGGCGCTCGCCACCAGCGCGAGTGTTTCGGCTACCGGAAGTTCGGCGTCGTAGAAGGCGGCCAACGTGAGGCCCTTCACGCGGTAGTCGTAGTGGGTGCCGGCCGGGCGGGTGGCCATCAGGAACGCCGAGCCCCGCGTCGGCGCGTCCTGCCGCTGCGACAGCCCACCGCTGAACGCCTCCAGAACGGCACCGGCATGCCATTTCCAGCGCCCTTCGCCGCCAAGGCCCAGCTGCACGCCGCCACTCGCCTGGGCGTTTTTTTCCAGCGGTTGTCCCGGCAGAAAGTGTTGCAGAAAGACCATGCCGGAACGGCGAAGATAGGGGATGAGCGAAAGCGTTCGGCCGTCGCCAATGTCGCGCCGCCACACGCTGGTGGTGCGCGCGGCCCACGCATCCCGATACGCTTCGGGATTCGGGTTGGTGCGCCGCGCATGCGTCTCGTATGCCCTTTGGCCAAGAACGTAGCCGCCTGTTTCCTGATTGAGCAATGTCGCCGTGCCGGTGGTGGTGACTTCCCACCCGGCCACGGTCGCTCGGCTGCCGAAAGTAGCCTTCTGCTGGCCGTAGCCGGTGTCGGCCCGATAGCCGCCGGTGGAGGTGGAGAGGGCATCGAAACGCCAGCGGTCGCCACCGGTGCCAACGCGCAATTGCAGGTAGTCGTAGGGGCCGGCTTCCAGGCCGCCCCGCCAGCCGCGCGCGCTTGTGGCGGTGACGGTGTTGATCACTCCGTGCAGCGCGTTGCCGCCGAACAGCGCGCTGGCCGGGCCGCGCACCGCTTCAACGGCGGCGGCTTGCTCGATGTTCAGCTCGAACAGGTTGTTGATGTTGCAGAATCCCGCTGGGCGGATAGCGATGCCGTTCTCCAAGAACAGGAACTCGCCGCAAGCGCCGGGGCCGGCGAGCACGCCGGAACGCATCGCTGTGAGATGCTCCTGGCCGGAGCCCCGCGCCACCCACACGCCCGGCACGCGCGCGAGGAGCTCGTTCGGATGGCTGGGGCGGGTGAGGGTTATGGCCGCCTCGTGCAACGTGGCGACGCTGCCGACCACGCCTTGGCGAATGGCCGCCGACGCTTCGGCGCGGACGATCACTTCCTCTAGTTCCGCCGAGCCTAGTTCCGCCGAGCCGGCTACGTCCGGTTCCCGCGATTCGGACGCGGCGGCAGCGACCGGCAAAACGACCGCGGCGACTCCCGACCAAAAGGCCGCGGCGCCGCGTGGCCGGCTAGCGCGCGCGGCCAAAGGTGTCGCGCACGAATTGCGCTACTGGCGTCACCCGTGGCCGGCTAGCGCGTGCGGCCAAAGGTCTCGTCGTACCTGCGAAGTTCCGCCCTGCCCACCACCAGATGATGCACTTCGTCCGGCCCGTCGGCGATGCGCAGCGTGCGTTGGCCGGTGTACATGCCGGCCAGCGGCGTCCATTGGGAAACGCCGGCCGCGCCGTGGATCTGGATGGCCTGGTCGATGATCTGGCACACCCGCTCCGGGATCATCGCCTTGCACATGTGTACCCACACCCGCGCCTCGCGGTTGCCGAGCACGTCCATCGCCTTGGCGGCCTTGAGCACCATAAGGCGCATGGCTTCCACTTCTATGCGCGCCCGCGACACCAGCTCGAGGTTTTTGCCGAGCTGCGCGAGGGGTTTTCCAAACGCCTCCCGCGACATGCCGCGGCGCACCATCAGATCCAGCGCCCGCTCGGCTTGGCCCACGGACCGCATGCAGTGGTGGATGCGCCCGGGGCCTAGGCGTCCTTGGGAAATCTCGAAGCCGCGGCCTTCGCCGAGCAGAATGTTCTCCTTCGGAACGCGGGCGTCGTTGAAGCGCAAGTGCATGTGGCCGTGCGGCGCGTCGTCGTGGCCGAACACGGTCATCGGCTCGATGATCTCGACCCCCGGCGTGTCCTTGGGCACGAGAATCTGGGACTGCTGCCGGTGCGGCGGCGCGTCCGGGTTGGTCTGCACCATGGTGATCATGATCTTGCAGCGGGCGTCGCCGGCGCCGGAGATGTAGAACTTCTCGCCACGGAGCACCCACTCGTCGCCATCGAGCCGCGCCTGGGTCGCGATCTGCTTGGCGTCCGACGACGCGAGGTTGGGTTCGGTCATGGCGTAGGCGGAGCGGATCTCGCCGTTCAAGAGCGGCTTCAGCCACCGTTCCTTCTGCTCCGGCGTGCCGTAGCGTTCCAGCACCTCCATATTGCCCGTGTCCGGCGCACTGCAATTCAGGCACTCGGAGGCGATGGGGTTCTTGCCGAGCTCGGCGGCGATGTAGGCGTAGTCCAGGTTCTTCAGGCCCTCGCCCGTTTCCGCGTCCGGCAAAAAGAAGTTCCAGAGCCCGTTCGCCTTGGCTTGGTCCTTCAAGCCGCCGAGAATGTCCTCTTGGCGGGGCGAAAGGCTCCAGCGGTCGCCGTGCTCGAACGCGGCCTCGAAGTATTCCGGCGTTCGCGGTTCCACTTCCTCGCGGATGAACTTCGTCACCGCGGCATAGAGCGGCGCCACTTCCTCGCTCATGACGAGGTTGTTCAAATCGGCTTCCAGATCGTCCAGCCCGGCTTCCACCATCGGTTTTTCCTGCTTGGTTGGAGGGCCGGATTGTAGCAGTCGCATCCCATGCCGGCGTCTTCGCTGGCCGCCGGCGGCGGCCTTTCGCCAATCGTGGAGGCGTGGTGCGCGACTCGCGGGGCATTGCCGCCGCGCCGTCGGCGGATTGGTCGCCCCGCGCCGGCAAGGTGATAGCCGCGATGCCCGTGTTAATATCGTGCCGATGAGTCGATTGCTGCCCTCGGTTGCGCGCCACCATGTGCTGGTGGTTGGCGATGTGATGCTGGATCGCTACATTCAGGGCCGCGCGGACCGCGTGTCGCAAGAAGCGCCGGTGCCCGTGCTGCAAGTGGAGGGCAGCGACGAGCGCTTGGGTGGCGCCGCCAACGTCGCCCGCAACATCGCGTCCGTGGGTGCCCGCTGCACCGTCGTCGGCGCCGTGGGGCAAGACCCGAGCGGCCGCGCGATCACCCGCCTGCTCGATGCGGAAGGCATTCGTCAAGACCTTGTGGTCGCGCCCGGTTGGCGCACAACGCTCAAAGAGCGCGTCGTCAGCGGGCACAAGCAATTGCTCCGCATGGATTTCGAGGACGAGCTCGCCACCGCCATCGCCGAGCAAGTGGCCGAACGTGCCGCCGCGCTCCTCCCGGAAGTGGACGCCCTCGTCATCGAGGACTACGACAAAGGCGCGGTGGCGGAACCGGCCACCCTCATCGCCGCCGCCCGCGCGCACGGCGTGCCGGTGATCGCGGACCCGAAGTTCAAGCCCTTCGGCGCCTATCGCGGCGTGGATGTCCTCAAACCCAATCGGCGCGAGTTCGAGCAGGCCGTTGGGCGCTGGCCGGCGGAGTCCGAGCTCGCCGATATTGGCGCCCGGCTGGCCGCGTCAAACGAACTAGGCGCAATCGCGCTCACCCGCGGCGAAGAAGGGCTGACGCTGATCGAGCCGAATGGCGGGCGGCGGCATCTCGCTTCGGTCGCCGTGGACGTGTACGACTCCACGGGCGCCGGAGACACCGTGGCCGCCACTTTGGGGGTGTGCGCGGCGCTCGGTTGGTCGTGGGCGGAGGCCGTGTCCGCCGCCAACGTCGCCGGCGGGTTGGTGTGCGCCAAGTTCGGCACCGCCACGGTGACGCTTGCGGAGCTCAACCGCGCCCTCGCCGACACCGCCAAACGCGCCGGCGCTCCCCCGCGGTTGCCGCGCAGCCAGTTGGCGCACGCCTTGGCCCAAGCCCGGCGACACGGCGAACGCATCGTTTTCACCAATGGCTGTTTCGACATTCTCCACGCCGGCCATGTGGGCTACCTGAACGAGGCCCGCGAGCTGGGCGATCGGCTGATCGTCGCGGTCAACGACGACGACTCGGCGCGCCGGTTGAAGGGTGCCGGTCGGCCCGTCAACTCGCTGGATCGCCGAGTGCGCGTTTTGGAAGGTCTTTCGGCGGTGGATTGGGTGGTGCCGTTTTCGGAGGATACGCCGGAGACGCTGCTCGCCGAGATCCGCCCGGACGTGCTGGTGAAAGGCGGCGACTACGCGCTGGGCGACGTTGTGGGCGCGGACATCGTGCGGGGCTACGGCGGCGACGTGCGGGTGCTTTCGGTGTTGGAGGATTGCTCCACCACGACTCTGCTGGCGCAAACCGCGGTTTTCTAACGCCGCTACGCGCCGGGCACGGCTTCACTCCAACGCCGCGCCCAGCCCACCGCGAAGTTCTCAACGCGCCGGCTCGCGGCCAATTCGAGCGGCCTCAAGCGACTCGGCGTGCGCCGCCAGGTGCTCCGGGTTCAGCGTTCCCACCACCACCGCCGTCACGCCCGGCAGGTCGGCTGTGCGGGCCACAACCCGGTGTGGATGAAAGCCGCTCGCCAGCGGCTTCTTCACCAACACGCCGACGCCGGCCGCGCCGGCTTCGGCGACCAACGGCACCTCTTCCCGCCAGTGCGCGTTCACCGTACACATGAGCACGTCCGAATCGGGCAGGGCGGCGCGCCCGTCCGCCACGCCCTTGCCGGAATAGCCGATGGCGCGGATCAAACCTTCCCGCTGCAAGCGCCGCAGCGCCCGGAACACGCCTTCGGCCTTGATCGCGGATGCCGGCCGGCCGTCGGCGTGGACCAGCGCCACGTCCAAGCAGTCCGTGCGCAAGCGGCAAAGCGAGCGCTCGACGCTGCGGCGCGCCTCACCCGCGCTGAAGTCGTGGCGCGAGCGCCGACCGTCGAACTCCTCGCCGACCTTGGTGCAGAGCACCCAGTTGTCCCGCTCGCCGGCGATCGCCTCGCCGAGACGGGCTTCGCTGTCGCCGTAGGCGGGTGCGGTATCGAGCAGGTTGACGCCAACCGCTTTCGCGGTGGCCAGCAACTCGGCGATCCGGGCATCCGTCGGGCGCGGCGACGCGTACCGGTACTTGACGGCCGTTCGCCTGCCGAATTGCACCGTGCCAAGGCCAAGAACGGAAACGGCGACGCCGCGGGCCAGCGCTCGCTTTCGCATGGGGCGGACTCAACCTCGGCGTGGCGGGCATGCGTAGGGCGGCGCGGCGAAGCGCGCGATCCCGTCCGCATCGCCCCGCCACGCCGCGGTACCAGGCCGCAAGTCCGCGAGGGCCGCGAGCGCCAAGTCGCCAAGCCTCGGCACCAGGCTGAGCTTGTTTGGCCAACACACCAGGCAGTTGCCGCGGCGGGCCGCGAACGCGTCGCCAAGCCCGCTCGCCGGTTCCGCCCGTTCCACAACGACGGTCTTGAATGTCGCGCCGGCCAGGTCGAGGCCGGGCAGGTGCTCGCGCAGCGACGCGCGCACCGCTTCGATCTGTTCCGCCTCGTTCCGCGCCGCGCCATCGCTTGCCACTTTGCCGCCGACGTAGAGTGCGGCGCCGTGGCTGGTCACGGTCAGTTCCGGTTCCGCGCCGGGTGGATTCGCAATGCAGTGCGCGTACACCGGCGGCGGACGCGCGCTCGGCCACACGCAGGTTTGCCGCAGGGGCCGCAGCCGCATTTCCGTTTCCGCGCCGACACGGCCGGCCAGCGCCTCGTTGCCAGCGCCGGCGGCGAACACGTACGCGCTGGCGTGAAGCTCCCGGCCGGCGAGTCGCAGATGCTTCACGCCTGTCGGCCCTACCGCCACGGATCGCGCATCGACGCCGATCGCGATCACGCGGTGGCGCAGCCGCGCCGCCAAGCACCGCACGAGAGCCGGCACGTCGATGACGAACTCGCCAGTCTCGAAGAGCGCGCCGCCTTGGAATGGCGGTGTGTTGGCGGCCTGCGCGCGCCTCGCCCGGCCAGCCGCGGCCAAACCGTCCAAGAGCGCGCGGGCCTTGGTGCCGGGGCGACGGCTGAAGAGGTGCATCTGCTCCGAGACGATTCGAACGCCGCGCAGATCGACTTCGCCTTCACCGGCAAGGCACGCGCGCCAACGCGCCGGCATCGCGGCCAAGACGCCGTCGATCCGCTCCGCCTTGCCCAACGCGTATTTCACGCCGCCGTGGATCAGGCCCTGCGCCGCCGCGGTCTGCACGCCGCCGAGGGGGCGCGGGTCGCAGACGGCCACAGAGAACCCCCGCCCCGCAAAGAGGTTGGCGAGCCACAGGCCGGCGGCGCCGGTGCCGACGATGGCGACGTCCACGAGGATTGGCGAGTGATCGCGGGGGGCATGCGGCATGGATTGGCGATGGCCGTCCTGTTGGCAGCTTCGCTTAAGTAGCATACGCGCTTGTGAAACACCCCCTGGTCGCTCTCGCGGCCCCCTCGCCATGACCAAGCCGCTCTACAACGCGCTTTTGCACCTGGCCCTTCCGTGGGTGTTCGGCCGCTTGTTGTGGAAGGCCGGCGGCAGCTACCGATCACGGATTCGCGAGCGGTTCGGACATGTGCCCCGGGAAGTGCCGAGCGGGGCGATCTGGTTCCACACGGTGTCGGCCGGCGAAACCAACGCTGCCGCGCCGGTGGTCCGCGCCGTGGCGGAGCGGTTGCCGGCCGAGCGCATGCTGGTTACCACGATGACGCCAACCGGCAGCGAGCGGGTGCGGACGCTGCTCGACGAGGTGGCCCATTGCTACGCGCCATACGACTACCCTTGGGCCGTGGCTCGATTCCTGGCGGCTACGCAGCCGAAGGCGCTGGTGCTCATGGAGACCGAGCTGTGGCCAAACCTCATCGAGCGCACCCGGCGCGCCGGCGCGCCGGTTTACCTCATCAACGCCCGCCTGTCGGAGCGCTCCTTTCGCGGCTACCGGCGCCTCGGCGCGTTGAGCGGGCCGATGCTGCGCGATCTGCGGGGCGTGCTTTGCCAATACGAAGACACCGCGGAGCGTTTTCGGCGGCTCGGGGCGCGGCGCGTGGAGGTGACGGGCAGCGTGAAATTCGATTTCGAGATGCCGCCGGATCGATTCGGCCTTTACGACTTGGGGTTTCGCGGTGCGCCGGTCTGGATCGCCGGCAGCACGCACCCCGGCGAGGAGGAGGTGATCTTGGCCGCGCACCGCCGGCTGCTGGCGCGGTGGCCCAAGTTGCGCCTGATTCTCGCGCCGCGGCATGCGGAGCGGGCCGACGCTGTCGTCCGCCTGGTTCGCGCCCACGGATTCTCGCCCGGGCTCTTGTCCGAACGCGTCCGAGGTGCCCAGGTGTTGATCGCGGACGTGATGGGCACTCTCCCGCATCTCTACGGCTTGGCCGACGTCGCGTTCGTGGGCGGCAGCCTCGATCGCACCGGCGGCCACAATCCCATTGAGGCGGTGGCCCAGGGCGTGCCGTTCCTGATGGGGCCGGCGCGCTTCAAGATCGAGGAGATTTGCGCGCGGTTCGCGGCCGCGGGGTGCTTCCACGCGGTGGAGAACGCGGACGACATGGCCGCCGCGGTTGGCGCCTTGTTGGCGGATCCGCGCCGCCGCGCCGAGGAAGGCCGTCGAGGTCAGGCCGTGGTGGCGGACAACCGGGGCGCCCGCCGGGCCTTGGTGGAACGGCTGTGCGAGTGGCTCGCCCGGCCCGCCGCCTGATCGCCGGCGGCGGGCCGGCGGGAGCTCGGCGCGGACTCCTATGGGCTCGTTGATGCCGAGGCGAGCTGCACGGGAGAGTCCGCGTCCATGTGGCTGTTCAAATCGGCGATGTCGCGTTCGTCGAGCGTGCCGGCGGCCTCCTTGAGGCGCAGCAGGTTCAGCAGGTAGTCGTAGCGGGATTGCGCGTAGTCGTACTGCGACTGGAACAGTCGCCGCTGCGCCAGCAACACTTCGACGATGTTGCGGGTGCCCACTTCGTAGCCGGTCTGGGTGGCCTGCAACGCCGCCTCGGCCGATTTGATCGCTTCGCCGCGGGCTTGCACGCGCACCACGTCCACTTTCACGGTGCGCAGCAAAGTGCGTACGGACTCGGCGACCATGAGCTCTTGCCGCAAGAGGCCATGCCGGGCCTGTTCGACCGCAAGCCGCGCCCGGCGCATGCCGGAATACTCCCGCAGTCCTTGAAACAGCGGGACGTTCACACTTATCGAATAATTCACGGAGGACGATCCGGGATCTTGGAAAACTTGGCCGTTGAAGGACGAAGAGCCGTCACCTCCGCCGTAGCTGACGGAGGCGGACACGGTGGGCAGCGGTGCCGAGAAGGCGGCTTTCAGTTGCCGCTCCGCCGCCTTCAGGCTTTCGCGCCTGGCGCGGACGAGGGCGTTGCTGGACATTGCCGCGGCCACCCACTCGGCCTCTTCCGTCGGTGACGGATCGACGATGGGCATGTCCTCGGCGACCCGGTCGATCTCGGTGTAAGGCTGTCCGGTTAGGGTGCGGAGCCCCTCGAAGGAGATGTCGCGGTTGCCCGCCGTTTGTATGCGCGCGACCACCGAATTGTCGTACTCGGCCTTGGCCTCCAGCACGTCCATGATGGCCACCAATCCGACATCGAAGCGCTGCTGCACTTGTTCGAGTTGGCGCTGCACGGCCTGCTCGGCGGCGGTGGCGGACTCCAGCGCCGATTGGTTGCGCAGCACGCCCAGATAGGCTTCGGCCACGCGGATGATCAAGGCTTGCGAGGCCGCTTCAAGATCCCAATCCGCGCGCTCGGCAGACGCTTTTGCGCCGCGGTAGAGAAACCAATTGGGGATATTGAGCACGTCTTGCGCCAGGGACGCGCCCCAACTGTTGCGGCTGGTGTCCGTTGTCCGGCCGGCGGTGGGCACTTGCATCCCGCCGATTTCCGTCATGCCCGGTTCACGCACGGACCGGCCTTGGCTGCGGCTGGCGTTGGCGCTCACTCTCGGCAGGAAGGCGCCTCGCGCTTGGGCGACGCCCTCCCGCTGGTCGGCCGCGGAGGCGCGGGCGCCGGCCAGCACCGGATCGTTCCTCAGCGCTTCGGCGTAAATGTCCGCGATGTTGGTGGCGCCCGCCGGCGCCGCGACCAACGCGCTGGCCAGCAAAGGGCCCGCCGCTCGGCCGAGGCGCCGCGCGCCGGCGTGTCGGCGGCGACGCGGGCGTTCCGCGTGGATGGGAGAAGAGGAGTCACGGTTTCTCATTGAATGTCCTTCCAGTGTTCGGCGGCGATTGCGCAGCCAAGATTGGCGGGTGCGCCAGCATCGGGACGCACGCCGGATTTAGTCTAGCAAAAGACCCGCGGGCGGCGAGCAGGCCCTCGGCGCGGTTTGTGGCGGGGCCCGCGCCGGCCGATCGTGCTGGGCGGATTTGGCCCGCCGCGTTCGAAAAGCGCTTCCTATGTCTACGCTCGACCGTTTAGAATCCGTTGCGGATTCCAATGCGCCCCACGTTGTCGCGGGGCGGACAAGCCGCGGAGTGGGAGTGTGAGCGCACGGCGGCCCTACAACATCGACCTTGGCGCGCACCTCGCCGTGTGCGACAGCAACTATCTGCGTATCGTGCGCCTGCTTCCCGAACTCCAAGGCGAAGACTTGCGTACCTTCCATGTGGTGTTCCTGGCCGCCAACGGCTCGTTGCCTGCCGCCACTTTCGAGGTGATCGACCGCAATCGCTACACCTCGGTGGTGGCGCTCTCGCAGCACGCGCCGGGTCGCGGCTTCACCGGGGGACGCTTGGAAACCCGCATAAAGGTGCGCCTTTACCACGACGCCCGCTGCGCCGAGGTGATCGAGTTCCAAGGCGAGCGCCGGTTCAAGGCCGTGTACGCCTACCCCAACGACAAGATGTGCCACCCGGACGAGAAGGCGCAGGTGAACCGCTTCCTCACCGACCTTCTGAACGTCTGCTTGACGCACGGCGTCGTGCGCGAAGAACCGGTCGTCGCGCTGGGCTCGTGATCATGCTCCCTAGTCCGAACGTTGACTTGGCCTCGCGGATACAAGAGACGTACCCAGACAACTACGAAGTCAATGGCCACGACGGTGGTGGTGGCCGTTTGGACGGTCGGCTGCGCAATGTAGAGATACAGCTTGCAGAGATGAGAGCCAAAATCGATACGGAGCTAGGTCACTTCGCAACCAGGGACGAATTAAACAAAATGAAGGTGTGGGGCCTGAGTGGCGTATTCGGCGGCATGGCTATCGCCGCTGGCATTGCCTTGGCGGTGGCCCGCGTATTCTGAGCGCGCTACAGATCGAGTCAGGGTGCTCAATCGGCTCGTGCGCCCGTCACCGCCCAATACGAACTGCTAAGATAGCGACGCGAGCACATGGATGAGCCACGCCCCATGCCCATGCCCATGCGAGGGACAGCGACTCGCGGCCGGCGCCTTGTCTTGGCGAGCCGAGCCGCCGGCAGCCGAGCCACCACCGAATGAACGCGCTGCACATCCTGCAGGTGACGGACTGTCATCTCTTCGCCGAGCCGGGCGCCACCTTGCTCGGCGTGCGCGTGCGCGACAGCCTGGAGGCTGTGCTCCGAGCGGCGTGCGCCGAGCGAACGCCGGATGCGTTGCTCGCCACCGGCGATCTGGCGCAACGCCCGAGCGCCGCCACCTACGGGTTGTTCCTTGCAACCGTGCGGGAACATTTCGACGGGCCGCTGCTGTGCGTTCCCGGCAATCACGATCACGGCGCGCCGTTCGCCGCGGCGCTGCCAACGGAGGATCTTCGGCTTGGCGCTTGGCGGCTGCTTGCCGTGGACACGCACCAGGACGATGTGGTGGGCGGCACCGTCGCCCAACGCGAACTCGAACGGCTGGCCGCTGTGCTCGATGGCGACGGCCCGGCGCTTGTGGCCGGGCACCATTGCCCGGTGGCGACGGGTTGCCCGTGGCTGGACGAGCACCGCATCGACAATGGCGAGGCGCTGCTGGATCTCTTGGCCGCCGCCGAAGCGGGGGCCTACGTCTTCGGCCACATCCACCAGCCCTTCGAGCAAGCCCGAGGTGAAGGCCCGCCGCTCTACGGCACGCCATCCACCTGCTTTCAGTTCGCGCAAGACGCGACCTTCGGCATCGACGACAAAAAACCCGGCTACCGCTGGCTGGTGTTGGACGCGCAAGGCGGAGTGCGAACCCGCGTCGAGCGGGTGACCGACTATCCCCTGCGCATCGACCTCACGGACCGAGACCGACCATGAGCAAAGGCTATTCCGCCGAATCCATCCAAGTGCTTTCCGGCTTGGAGCCCGTGCGCCGGCGCCCTGGCATGTACACGGACACCACGAATCCGAACCACCTGGTGCAGGAAGTGGTGGACAACAGCGTGGACGAAGCGCTATCGGGCTTCGCCACCAACATCGACGTCACGCTAACCGCCGACGGCGCCTTGGAAGTGATCGACGACGGCCGCGGCATGCCGGTGGACGTACACCCGGAGCATGGCCTCACGGGCGTCGAGCTCATCCTCACCAAGCTCCACGCGGGCGGCAAGTTCGACCACCAGAACTACCGTTTCGCCGGTGGCTTGCACGGCGTGGGCGTTTCCGTCGTGAACGCGCTCTCGAAGTGGCTGGTGGTCGAAGTGAAGAAGGACGGCCAAGTGCATGCCATGCGCTTCGAGAACGGCGACCCGGTGACGCGGCTGCGCGCCGTGGCCGCGGTCGGGCGCCGGAACACCGGCACCACCATCCGGTTCCTGCCCGATCCCGCCTATTTCGACACCGCGCGCCTGGCCTTGCCCAAGCTGCGCCACCTGCTGCGCGCCAAGGCGGTGCTTTGTCCGGGACTGGCGTTGTCCCTCACCGTTGAAGAACAAGGCGGCCCGCCGCAAACGGAATCGTGGTGCTTCGAGGCCGGCTTGCCGGGCTATCTGGCCGAGGCGGTGGGCGATGGCGAACGGCTGCCGACGGCGCCGTTCCACCACCAGGCCCAAGGCAACAACGAAGCGGCCGAATGGGCGCTGCAATGGCTTCCCGATGGCGGCGAAACCGTCACCGAGAGCTATGTGAACCTCATCCCCACCCCGCTTGGCGGCACCCACGTTTCCGGCTTTCGCAGCGGCTTGGTGGACGCCCTGCGCGAGTATTGCGAGTTCCGCGACGTGCTGCCGCGGGGCCTCAAGATTTCCGGCGAGGACATTTGGCAGCAATGCGCCTACGTGCTCTCGGTGAAGCTCGCCGAACCGCAGTTCAGCGGCCAGACCAAAGAGCGCCTCTCCTCCCGGCAGAGCGGCGTGTTCGTGGCCGGCGTCGCCAAGGACGCCTTCAGCTTGTGGCTGAACGAGCATCCATCGGAAGGCGACCGCATCGCCGAACTCGCCATCGCCAACGCCCAGCGCCGGGCGCAGGCGGCGAAGAAGGTGGTGCGCAAAAAGGTGACCAGCGGTCCGGCGCTGCCCGGCAAGCTGGTGGACTGCGCCACCGGCGAACGCGAACGCAGCGAGCTGTTCCTCGTGGAAGGCGATTCCGCCGGAGGCTCAACCAAGGGCGCGCGGGATCGGGAGTTTCAAGCGTTGCTGCCGCTGCGGGGCAAAATCCTCAACACTTGGGAAGTCGATCCAACCCAAGTGCTCGGCTCTCAGGAGGTTCACGACATCGCCGTGGCCATCGGCGTTGATCCGGGCTCCGGCGACCTCGGCGGCCTGCGCTACGGCAAGATCTGCATCCTCGCGGACGCCGATTCGGACGGCGCCCACATCGCGACGCTTTTGTGCGCCTTGTTCCTCATGCACTTCAAGGCGCTAGTGCGGGCCGGACACGTCCATGTGGCGATGCCGCCCCTGTACCGCATCGACGTGGGCAAGGAGGTGTATTACGCCTTGGACGAAGCCGAGAAAGAAGGCTTGCTGGACCGCATCGCCGCGGAAGGCAAACGCGCCACGCCCTCGGTGCAGCGTTTCAAAGGCCTCGGCGAGATGAACCCGCTGCAGCTGCGCGAAACCACGATGGCGCCGGAGACGCGGCGGCTGGTGCAGCTGACGATGGAATCCGAACAGGACACCGTGCGCGTGATGGACATGATGCTCGCCAAGAAACGCGCCGCCGACCGGCGGGACTGGCTGGAGCGCAAGGGCGATCAGGCCATGGCCGCCTAGCACCACGAGAGGAAGCCAAGGGAATGGCGACGCGAGAGACCAACGGCGTGAGCACGAACGGCACCGGGCGGGGCGTGGTTCCGGACGACGGCGTGGAGCGCATGCCGCTCCACCAGTACACGGAGAAGGCGTACCTGGACTACTCCATGTACGTCATCGGCGAACGCGCCCTGCCGCATTTGGGCGACGGCTTGAAGCCGGTGCAGCGGCGCATCGTCTACGCGATGTCGCGGCTTGGCCTCAACGCCGCGGCGAAGTTCTCCAAATCCGCCCGCACCGTGGGCGAGGTGATCGGCAAGTTCCATCCGCACGGCGACGCCGCCTGCTACGAGGCGATGGTGCTGATGGCGCAGCCGTTCTCCTTCCGCTATCCGCTGGTGGAGGGCCAGGGCAACTGGGGCGCCCCGGACGACCCGAAATCCTTCGCCGCCCAGCGTTACACGGAATCGCGCCTTTCCAATTACGCCGAATTGCTGCTTGCCGAGGTCGGCCGCGGCACCGTGGACTTCTCCCCGAACTTCGACGGCACCTTGCAGGAGCCGACTCTCCTGCCGGCCCGCCTGCCCATGGTGCTCTTGAACGGCAGCACCGGCATCGCCGTCGGCATGGCGACGGACTTGCCGCCGCACAACCTGCGCGAAGTGGCCAACGCCTGCGTCCATCTCATCGACCACCCGCACGCCACCACCCAAGAGCTGATGGCGCATGTGCCCGGGCCGGACTTCCCGGCCGACGCCACGGTGATAACGCCGCCGGCCGAGCTGCTGGAGGCGTACTCCACCGGCCGCGGGACAGTGCGCGCCCGCGCCCATTTCTCCAGGGAAAACGGCGACATCGTCGTCACGGGCCTGCCCCACCAGGTTTCCCCGGCACGAGTGCTGGAGCAGATCGGCGCCCAGATGCAAGCCAAGAAACTCCCCATGCTGGTGGACATCCGCGACGAATCCGACCACGAGAATCCCACCCGCCTGGTGCTGACGCCGCGCTCCAACCGCGTGGATGTGCGGCGCCTGATGAGTCATCTGTTCGCCACCACGGACCTGGAGCGCAGCCACCGCTTGAACTTCAACGTGATCGGCCTAGACCGTCGGCCGAGAGTGCTGGGGCTGAAAGCGCTGCTCGGCGAATGGCTGCGCTTCCGCACGGACTGCGTGCGCCGCCGCATCGAGTTCCGCTTGGAGGCCATTGCCCGCCGCCTGCATCTGGTGGACGGCCTGCTCATCGCCTATCTCAACTTGGAGGAGGTGATCCGCATCGTTCGCGAGGAGGACGACGCCAAAGAGAAGCTCATGGCCGCGTTCGGCTTGAGCGACGAACAAGCCACGGCCATCCTGGACTTGCGGCTGCGTCAACTCGCGCGGTTGGAAGAGCGGAAACTGAATGCCGAGAAGCGGGAACTCGCCGCCGAGCAAGCCGAGCTTTCGCGCGTTCTCTCTTCCGACGCGCGGATGCGGGATTTGATCAAGGAGGAGATTCGAGCCGATGCGGCGCGATACGGCGACGACCGCCGCACCGAGCTCGCCATCGTCGACGAGGCGCGGGCGTTCACCGAAACGGACCTGCTCTCCACCGAGCCGGTCACCGTCATTCTCTCGCGCAAGGGATGGGCGCGGGCCGCCAAGGGCCACGACATCGACGCGGCGGAACTGGCCTACCGCGGCGACGACGGGCATCTGGCGGCGGTGCGCGGTCGCAACAACGATATTTGCGTGTTTTTCGATTCTGCCGGCCGCGCCTATGTGGTGCCGCCGCACACGCTGCCCTCGGCGCGCGGCCAAGGGGAACCGCTCACCGGGCGCTTGAAACCGCCCGACGGGGCGCGCTTTGTCGGCGTGTCGATGGGTGATGCGTCCGCGCGGCTCTTGGTGGCGTCCGATGTCGGCTACGGTTTCGCCACCACCCTGGGGGAGACGACCTCCAAGGGCCGCGCCGGCAAGGCCGTCCTGAACGTGCCGGCCGGGGCCGCCGCTTTGGCGCCTGTGGCCGTGCCCGCCGGCGCTTCGCACGTCGCCGTGGCCACCAGCCGCGGCCGGCTGGTCGTGTTCGCGCTCGCCCAGGTGCCGACGCTGGCGCGCGGCAAGGGCCAGAAGCTCGTCAACATACCACCCAAGGCGCTGCGCGAGGACGAGGAGCGTTTGGTGGCGCTAGCCGCGCTTGGGGAGAAAAACAAGCTCGTCGTGTACGCCGGCGCCCGCCACACCACTTTGCGCTTCCGCGACTTGGCCGGCTACTTGGGCGAGCGCGCGCAACGCGGGCGTCTGTTGCCCCGAGGTTTCCAGAGGGTGGACCGCTTGGCGGTCGTGTAAGACGATGCGCCTTTGGTGGCCGGTGACGAAGGCCGTAAGACCGTGACGGACGAAGCGCTGTCGCGGCAGTTCGAACAAGCCATGCGCGCGTCCTGCGAAGAGGCGGCCGAGTTGGGGTACTTGCCCAAGCGTTTCTTGGCCGGGCTGCAACGCGAGGGTGGGGTCGCCTACGCCAAGAAGCTCGTACACAGCCCGGTGTTGCAGTCCGGCTTACGGCGCCTCGCCGCCATGCGGCGCCTCGACCTCTCCATAGAGCACTTGGTTGTGAGCGACCGTTTCCGCGGTTTGTTCACCAAGGCGGACGTCGAAGCGGCCCGTGGACGGCTGAAGTTGGCTATGGAGGGCGTCGAAACGGCCCCGGCGGACGACGGGGAAGACGCCCTTGAACCCGGCGCAGGCGCCTCTGTCGAGAAGCGAGGCGCCGCAACGCCCCCGCCGGACGAATGGGACAACGCCCTCGAACTCGCCGCCAGCGAATTAGGCGACGCGATGCGCCATTGGCGGGCTGCGGGGTTGCCCCCTCCGGTGGTCGGCTACGAGTTGACTGACGGCGCCGGCGAAGTGGTGGCCGAAGCGGAACTCGCGTGGCCGGCGGGCCGGGTGGCCGTGCTGATGCGAGATGGGGCGAGATGCGCTCCACGTTTCGATCGCGCCGGTTGGGTGGCCCATATGGGCCGTGCGGCGAACATCGCCAATGTCGTGGGAGCGGCGCTGGTGCGGCCGTCAGGCTTGGCCTGAACGGGCGCGACGGCCGCGAAAGTCAATCGCGCCGCACATAGTTGAGCGGCAATTCGGTGGTGTACTTGATGCGTTCCATGGCGAAACTCGTGCTGACGTCCGAGAGGTCCACCGCCCGGATGAGACGCTTGTAAAAGCCGTCGTAGGCCGTGATGTCCGGCACCACCACGCGCATGAGATAGTCGATCTCGCCGCTCATCCGGTAGAGCTCGATCACTTCGGGGAACGCCGACACCGCGGTGGCGAACGCGGCGAACCAACGCTCGTTGTGTTCCTTCGTGCGGATCGCGACGAAGGCGTCCACGCCCACGTTCAACGCCTCGCGGTCTAAGAGGGCCACGCGCTTGGTGATGACCCCGGCCTTCTCCAACTGCTGCACGCGCCGCCAGCACGGCGTCGTCGTGAGCCCTACCCGGCTGGCCACCTCCGCGGTGGAGAGCGTCGTGTCGTGTTGCGCCAAGCGCAGGATGTTGACGTCGATACGGTCCATGCGTCGTTCCTCCCAGGCCCGAATGCGGTTGGCCACCCAACCGTAGCACGCGGCAAGGCAAAGCGATTGCCTATTGGACCTTGTTTGACAGGTGTTTTGCAAAATGATTCCAAGACCGTGGAAGTATGTTTGATCGCGTCCTACGAAACCTTGGCGCAAAGACATGAAACGCCTGAGAGCGCATTTGGACGAAGTGGGGGAGACTTACACGGAGCACATGGGCCACGCGGCCGGCTTTTCGTGGCTGTTGCTGGGCGCGGCTTGCGCCTGCGCGGTTCACGCCGTGGCGCCGTTTTTGTTTGTCCACACCGCGAGCGATCGCGTGGCCCGGCTGCAGGCGCGGATGGCTCGGCGCGCTCCTCAATCCGCGGCGCCAAGGGATTCCGTGCCAGGCGGCGCCCGGGCCGGCGAACCGCTCGGCCAACATTCCGCGCTGTAGAAACGGCGCGCCCGCCAGGGCGCGCGGCGAACACAACGTTAGATTCGCGAGTACTGCCGCTCCACATCGGCCGCGAGGCGGGCGTCCCTTTGCGCCAGCAGGTCGCGTTGCGCCCACGCGGCGAGGGCGCGCATTGGAAAGCGGCGGCCCGGGCAAGTGGTTCGCTCGCCGCGCACTTGCCGATGGGCGCCGACCACCAGCAACGGGTAGCGCAGTTTGAGTTCCAAAAGCAGGCGCTTGACGGCTTCCATCTGGCTGTCGCTTGGCATGTCGCGGTCGAAGTCGCCTTCGAGCAACACGTCGATGGTGCGCGGATGCTGGCCGCGGGCCTCCTCGTCCAACGCCGCGCGCCACCGGCCAGCGCCGTCGACGCGGTAGTGGAACCGCTCGGTGCCGTCGCACCCGCCGTGGTGCAGGAGGGCGAACTTCACGCCGCCGCGGCGCGGCTTGGCATCGGGGAGAGACATCGCTAGCCGGCCGCCCGCGCCGCTTGGCCGGCGGCGGCGATGCCCCGCCGCACCGCTTGCCGGTTCCAATACCAGGCGGCCACGCCCATCAACACGTTGGTGGCGGCGGTGGCGGCGAAAACGCCCGCATAGCCCCAAAGGTGGTTGCCGAGGAAGATGAGCGGTATATAGCAGGCGAACGTGCGCGCCAGCGAAATGAGCATGGGCGGCATCGGACGGCCGAGGGCGTTGAAGCACGACGTGGAGACTTGCATCACGCCCATGAAGCCGATGGACAGCGGGATGATGAGAAAGAACAACGCCGCCACTTCCACCACCGTGGGGTTCGGATCGATCCAGCGCACGACGGTGCCGCCGACCACGGCCAGCACGAGGAAGGTCACCAGGCCCCAAGCCAGACAGAACCAGTTGCAAAGGCGCAGCGCGACGCGCACGCGTTGATAGTTGCCGGCGCCCCAGTTCTGTCCCACGAAAGGCGGGATCGACGCGGAAGCCGACCACAGCACCATGTGCACCATCATCTCCACGCGCGCCGCCACGCTGTAGCCGGCGACCACTTCGTGGCCGTGGACAGCCAGCAGCCCGGTGGCCGTGAGCAGAGAGATCGGATGCACCAGATTGCTGAGCGTGGCCGGGCCGCCAACGTGGAGGATGGCGGCCCAGGACGCGCCCAGCCCTTCCAGCGACCAGTTCCACATCCGCACCCGCGCCAACACCGCCAGATACAGGCCCACACTGAGCACCCGGGACGCCACATGCGCCCAAGCGGCACCGCTGATGCCCATCTCCGGGCAGCCGAACCAGCCGAAGATGAACACCGGCCCCAAGGCGATCTGGAGCACCGAGCCGGTCGTCATCACCACGCCCGGACTCGCCGCCACGCCGGTGGCGCGCAGCAACGTGGAACCCACCATGGAAAGCATGAAAAGGGGGAAACCCAGCATGTAGACGGCCGTGTATTCGGTGGCCATCACGAGCACGTCGCCATCGGCGCCGAGCGCCGTCAGCGCCATCTCGGCGAAGGCGATGCCCAGCGCGCCGATAGCGACCCCCACGGCCAGCACCAGGATCTGGGCATGCGTCACCAAGCGCGCCGCTTGACGCCGGTCGCCGGCGCCGTAAACGCGGGCGATGACGGAAGACGCGCCGGCGCCGAGGCCCCCGGCGAAGGCGAACATGAAAATGGTTATCGGAAACGCGAACCCCAACGCCGCCAGCGCCTCGGTGCCAACCACGCCCAGGTAGGCCGCCTCCGCCAGCCGCGCCACGTTCATCGACAACATGCCGAGCGTCATGAACGAGCCGAGACGCGCGAGATGCCGCCCGACGCTGCCGGCGGTGAATCCGGCTCGGCGGGCCTCCACCAAGCGCCGGCGCGCCGCCACGGAGGATCCCGGCTTTTCGCGCGCGTCCTGGTCGTCGGTTTTGCGCGGACGTCGTTTGGCCACGGGGCGCTTGGCGAATTGGGGAAACCCCTTCACGGCGCCTCGCGTGTCTGCGGCGCTGGCGCGTTCGGCGAGTTGCCGCCCCGGGTGCCTGGCGCTTGGGCCAGCGCTTGGGCGAGCACATGCGCGCCGTCCACGCCGATATGCGTGTCGGTGATCAGCAACAGCGGAATACCGGACAGGAAATCCGCCGCCCAAGCGGCTTCGCGGAACCGACGCCGGAAAGCCGCTTGGCGCAGCAGCGGCGCAACGGCCAACGCGACGCTGCCGCTGAAGTAGACGCCGCCCAAGGTCAAGGCAGTGGCGGCCAAGCCCCCGGCGGCGGTGGCGAGCATGCCCACCCAAGTGCGGATGGCGGTGTCGCAGACCGGGTCATCCCCGGCCAAGCCGCGTCGCGTGATCTCCGCCGGGTCGATCGGCTCGGCGGCGGCGCCCCACACCGCGCACACCGCCCGATACAGCGTTTCGACGCCGCGACCGGACAGATAGTGTTCCCAAGCGACGATGCCGCCTTCGTCCGCGAGCTCGGATTCCGTGAACGCCACCAGCTCGCGCTCGAACGCGCCCACCGGCGCGATTCGCGCATGGCCGCCCTCGGAAGGCAGGCAACGTCCATCCACCACCACGCCCATGCCGAGACCGGTGCCCGCCGCCACCATGCCTTTCGCCGCCCCGACCGGGCGCGAAGCCGCGGCAACCTCGTTCAGCGTCTCGAATCGACTAGCGTCGAGCTTGGCGACAGCGGCGCCGACAGCCACCATGTCGTTGACGACAAGGCCGTGCGGCGTGCCGACAGCGGCGGCGACGGCTTGACGCGAGAACACCAGGTTCGCGTTCGTCAAACGCGCCACGTCGTCGCCGTCCACCTGCATCACCGGCCCTGCCACGGCCAGGCAACATGCGTCGATGGGTGTGTTGGCGGCCCGTTCCGCCAACTTTGCCAATGCCGCGCCCAAGAGCGCGTTGGCGTTCGGGAACTCGCCTGTGGGCAGATCCACCAATCCCACGCGCTTGCCATCCACATAGCCGCCAAGCCGCGCGTTGGTGGCACCGATGTCGCCGGCGAGTATCAAAAGCGCGCCAAGCCGCTCGGCACGACCGCTCGGGTGGCCAGTCCGCGACGGCCACCGGCGCGAACGATCACGGCGAGCCCTCTACGACATCCGCCGAAAGCGGCCGTTAGCCTAGGGCCGCCTGACCGAGGCAGGCGAGCGCTTGTAAGCCATCCGCCCGTTTCGACGAACCGCGCACCGTCGGTTGCGCCGGGCCGGTGGCCTTGAGGTAAGTCGGCGTTAGTCGTCGCCAAAGATTTTCGCAGGGGGATCCTTAGGAGGGCGACCAACAGTCGGCTCGAGCCTCGCTCGTCTTGGCAGCGTGTTGCTGGACTGACTCACTACAACCAGCACCATTACCAAGACAAACACAATCGCTATGCCATGAACTAGAGCCTGAACGGTCAGCCATACCGCCTCGCTTCCAAATTCAGGTGGCGTTTGGCCAAGAGCGCTTTCAGAAGCGACTTCTCGAATTGTTTCCCACAACGACCATGCCATTTGGGTGACCGGCAGCACCAACATCACGAGCCACACCCAAGTGCTAAATCGCCTCTTGATGTGCGTGATCGACAACGAAAGCAAGGCTAGTGCGGCGGCAAACAGCGCGTAGCGCTGCATCGCGGGGAGCAAATCGGATGATAGCGTCACGCTGAATGGGCCTTGCTGAAGCCTTCGTTGAAGTCTTCGATCAAGCCGCCTAGACGGCGTTTCCGCACGCGCTTACTGGCACCCATGTCCTCGAAAACTTGCCCCTTCCGTTCGGTAACACCTTTCGGATGGACGGACAAATACGCCATCTTCCCGCCATCGGCGATCTTGAAGTGAACATCGTCGGCGGGCCGTTGCTGGAGGTATCGCACTTGGAACCTGCTGCCGTATTCCTCGCTCAGATCCGCCATCCTGACGTCAGCCTTGAAATTCAGCAGGCAGCGTATCTTCAAGTCGGGACATGTCCGCAAGCGCTCGCGCACGGCCTGCACCGTGTCTTCATGGTCATATAGCGAGCCGTCGGTGTTGTCGTCGCCGTCGTCGTGTACCAGCAACTCATGCTCCGCTTGGCCAAGCACGGCTAGGAAATGCCTGATCGCATCCTCGTTGTCGTTTTCCACGTCCGTAACTCGAAGGCGGCTGTGTTCGCAGGCCAGCCAAACGGAAACCGCGGCCACAACGACCATGGACACGAGCACGATTGCGCTGACCACCAAGATCATGTTCACGTCAACTCCTCCGTTCGGCATTTTCGCCTAAACGTCTCCGCGCGCAAGTGCCATCCCCTCCCTGAACCACGCACGCGGTTCCATTATCGTGGCCCAAGCTCCACCAGGCTACCGCATCCACGCCAGACAAGGTTGGATTGCCGGCATTCGACCGGAACGGCCACAAACGGGATGTAGCGAGGAACGATGGCGCACTAGGGCGATGCGAACGAGGCCATCGGTGGCTTGCTTCACGACCGTCCTTGGCGCTCAGCACACAAGTAGGCGCGGGACGAGCCCGTAGCATTCCGACTTCTTGGCTCCTTCCCTGAACGGCTGTGTGACCCTCTCCCTTGAATGCGATTGACATGATTCTCCGCCACAGGCAACCAGCCCACGGCTTTGCGACGTTGGACGATACGCCATCACGACCACCGGCCAGTTCCGTGAATCAACCCTTACGCTATAGCGTAGACAGACATTACGCATTGACAATACGGGTGTCAAACAATGAGCTTGCTTGCTTGGGTGTGCGACGTTTTTTGTGCGCGAGCCGTCAGGCGGCCAATCGCGGGGATCAGCGCCGGTGGCGCCAAAATCCGCCTGAACCCAATAGCGGTACGGCGGCACCGCGTTCTCGAACGCCTATGCCGAGCCGACCTCCCGCAGCAGTTCATCCCCTGTCGCGCAGCGCACGATCGCCTCGAGACTGGCCCCTTCGTCGCACCGATGCACGGTCCAAGGCGGAGACTGCCAAGTATCCTCCGTCGAACACTTCACCTGCATGCCGTCCGGGGGGCAGTTCGGCATTGGGCCAGTGTAGTCCCTCACCGTGAAGAAGTGCTTGGTTGCCAAAGCACGGTGGGCTGCCTCCCCCTGGCTCGAGGCAGGCAAAACCAGCACCAGGGCGCTCAACGCAGCGAGAAAGTAGCGCATCAGAACCTCCTTCCGACTCGTCTTCGGTGACTGTCCCGTGACGCTACCATATCAGCGTGAACGTGGGCAGGGGACTCACCGCCCACGACGCCCGCGGCCGCATCGTGCCCGGCGCGGCCGAGTCGTGGACGACTTCCGCCGATGGACTGACGTGGACCTTCGCCCTGCGCGAAGACGGCCGTTGTGCCGACGGCGCGCCCGTCACCGCCGAAGACTTCGTGTTTTCCTTCCGGCGGTTGCTTGATCCGCGCACCGCGGCGAGCCTCGCGTACTTCCTGTACGCGATAGACGGCGCCGAGGAATCTTAACAACGGCGTCGCGCCGCTCGAACGGCTGGGCGTTGTCGCGCTGGACGCGCTGACGTTGCGAGTTCGACGGCGCGATGCGATCCCGCCGCGGCTTCAAGGTCGCGACGCCGACCCGCCGACCGAGGCCCGCAGGCACCTGACGGCCATCCGCCGTTTCGACGAACCGCGGGCCGGCGGCTTTGAGGGAAGTAGGCGTTAGCCTTCAGGCTCAGTAGTCAGGCTCAGTAGAGCCTCTCGGACGAACAGGGCGTTCATAGTCGCAATCTCTCCACTCGGCGATGATGCCGCAAGCGAACTCGCAACTGCTTTGCGCGGCGTCCGCTGACCAGCAGCCATAAGCTCCTAGCGTTCCGGAGATCGTGACAACCTGTGTTCTTCGAACTGGCGCGCCTGCCCATCGCTCGGGAATCAGATCGGCGGGCGGGTTTTCACATTGCCACGCGATGGTGCGCTTTCCGCTTGCCCCATAGGCTTCCCAGCTCGCATCCCGGTACTCAAGATTGGCCCCATCGTCGCACCGACGGATGGTCCACGGCGGAGACTGCCAAGTAGTCTCCGTCGAGCACTTGACTTGGACGCCGTCCGGGGGGCAGTCCGGACTTGCTTCAGTGTTGTCCACCACCGTGAAGTAGTGTTTGGTTGCTAGGGTATTGCTCCCGGCAGGCAGAACCAGCACCAAGGCGCTCAACGCAGCGAGAAAGTAGCGCATCAGAACCTCCTTCTGACTCGTCTTCAGTGACTGTCCCGTGACGCTACCATATCAGCGTGAACGTGGGTAGGGCTTTTTCTGCTTGGGGCCTTGCGGCCTTTGCGGCACTGGTCGCGGCGGCGATGCCGGCCTTCGCGTTCGCCGCGGAGTTGCGCATCGGCAACGGCGGCGAGCCGCTGACGCTGGATCCGCACCGCTACAACTTGAACTTGGAAGAGAAGATCCTCGGCGATCTCTTCGAGGGGCTCACCGCCCACGACGCCCGCGGCCGCATTGTGCCCGGCGCGGCCGAGTCGTGGACGACTTCCGCCGATGGACTGACGTGGACCTTCGCCCTGCGCGAAGACGGCCGTTGGGCCGACGGCGCGCCCGTCACCGCCGAAGACTTCGTGTTCTCCTTCCGGCGTTTGCTTGATCCGCGCACCGCGGCGAGCCTCGCGTACTTCCTGTACGCGATAGACGGCGCCGAGGAAGTCAACAACGGCGCCGCGCCGCTCGAACGGCTGGGCGTCACCGCCCCGGACGCGCTGACGTTGCGAGTTCGCCTGCGCGAGCCGTTTCCCTTCCTCGCCGAGCGCCTGATCTATCCAACCGGCTTTCCGGTGCCGAAACACGTCGTCGCCAAACTCGGCGACGACTGGGTGAAACCCGGCAACATGGTGACGAACGGCGCGTACACGCTGGCCGACTGGCAACCGCAGGCGTTTGTGCGCGCCATCCGCAACCCGCACTTCCGCGCCGCCGAATCCGTGCGCGTGGATACCGTGACCTACTTTTCCACCGATGATCGCAACGCCGCCTACAACCGCTATCTGGCGGGCGAACTCGACGTCATCGGGGACTTTCCGCTCGGCGAGCTTGCGCGTGTGAGGCGCGAGGCGCCCGCTCACCTGCACGTCGCGCCGCTGCTTTCCATGATGTACCTGGTGTTCAACACGGCCGAGGCGCCGTTCGCCGACGCCCGCGTGCGGCGCGCCCTCGCGCTGGCGTTGGATCGGCGGCGGATCACCGAACAGGTGCTGCGCGGCGGGGAGGTCGCGAGCGCGTCCTTCGTGCCGCCGATGGTGGCGGGATACGACAGCGCGGTGGCGCAATCCGCGGCGGACCCGCCGGCGGCCCGCGCACTGCTCCGCGAAGCCGGCTACCACGCCGGCAATCCGCTTGCCGTGACGCTGCGCCACATCGCCGGCGCGGACAACAAGAAGGCGCAGGTGGCCATCGCCGCGATGTGGAACGCCATCGGCGTGCGAACCGAGTTGCACCACGCGGAGCTGAACGCCCACTTCGCCGCGTTGCGGCAAGGCGATTTCCAAGTGGCGCAGGCCGGTTGGTTCGGCGAGAACAACCCGGAGCACTATTTGGAGCTGTTGATGTCCACGGCCGGCGATGTCAACTACGGACGCTTCGCCGACCCCGAAGTGGATGCCCTCATGCAAGAGGCCAAGCGCACCGCGGACGTGGCCGAGCGCGTGGCGCTGTTGCGGCGCGCGGAGGCGGTGGCGCTAGCGACGCACCCGGTGGTGCCGCTCTATTCGGTGACCGTTCGCAGCTTGGTGCATCCGCGCGTGGCGGGCTGGCACGCCAACGCGCGCAACACCCATCCGGCGCGTTATCTGTGGTTGCGCTCCGAGAAAGCCAAGGGGACGCGGCCTTAAAGGCCACGCTTTCGGGCGAAGATGGCCCGCTACCTGTTGCGGCGGATCGCGTTTTCGCTGGTCACGCTCTGGGCGGTGGTGACGGTGGCGTTCTTTCTCGTGCGCGCGGCGCCCGGCGGGCCGTTCGACGGCGAGCGGCGTTTGCCGCCATCGGTGGAAGCCAACTTGCGCGCCGCCTACCACTTGGACGATCCGCTGCCGCGGCAGTACGGCCGCTACTTGGCGATGCTGGTTGGCGGGGACCTCGGGCCATCGTTCCGCTCGAAGGATTTTTCGGTCAACGAGCTGATTGGCAGGGGCTTGCCGGTGAGCTTGGTGCTCGGCGGCCTCGCCTTCCTGCTGGCGCTGGCCGCCGGCGTGGGCGCGGGAACGTGGGCCGCCTGCGCGAAGGACCGGCCGCGGGATCGGTTGGTGACGATTTGGGCGACTCTCGGCTTGGCTCTGCCGCCGATCATCGTGGCCCCAGCCCTGGTGTTGCTCTTCGCGGTGGGGCTCGGTTGGCTGCCGGCGGGTGGACACCAAGGCGCCCGGCACTTCGTGCTGCCCGTGGTGGCGTTGGCGCTGCCGCACGCGGCGGCGTTCGCGCGGCTGGCCCGCGGCGCCGTGATCGAGGTGTTGGCGCGTCCGCATGTGCTCACGGCCCGCGCCAAGGGCTTGCCTGGGCGCCGCATCGTCGTCCGTCATGTGCTGCCGAGCGCGTTGCTGCCGGTGGTTTCGTTCGCCGGGCCGGCCGCCGCGGCCCTTTTGGCGGGGTCGATGGTCATCGAGCAGGTCTTCTCCTTGCCGGGCCTCGGCCGGCACTTCGTGCAAGGGGCGCTGAATCGCGATTACACGTTGGTGACCGGCGCCGTGATCGTGTACGCGGCGCTCGTGCTCGGCTTGAACCTGCTGGCGGACATCTGCCTCGTGCGGTTGGACCGTCGCGCCTCCCATGCGTGACGCCCTGTTCGGCACGGCGCTGGCGCGGTTGTGCTGCGGCGTGCTGCTGTTCGCCGGAGCCTCGGCTCTGCTTGGGCCGCTGGTCTCGCCGTGGGCGTTCGACGCCGTGGACTGGGACGCGATAGACGCGCCGCCGAGTTGGACGCACTGGTTCGGCACGGACGGCAGCGGGCGGGATCTGCTCGCCCGCACCTTGTTCGGCACCGGCGTGTCGCTCTTCATCGCGTTCTCGGCCACCGCGGTGAGCTGCCTCATCGGCATCCCGTTTGGGCTCGTGGCGGGGTACCTCGGCGGACGCGCCGATCTGGTCATGATGCGCGTGGTGGACGGCTTGTACGCGCTGCCGTTCGTCCTCTTGGTGATCCTCCTGGTGGCGCTGTTCGGACGCAACATCCACCTCCTGTTCCTCACCCTCGGCGCGGTGTATTGGCTGGACATCGCCCGCATCGTGCGCGGGCAGACGCTGGTGGTGCGCGGCGAGGCGTTCGTGGACGCGGCGCGGGCGCTCGGCGCGACGCCGCTGCGCATCGGTTTGCGCCACATAGCGCCGAACGTGCTTGGGCCGGCGGCGGTCTACATCACCATTGCCGTGCCCGGCGTCATCATCGCCGAGAGTTTCATCAGTTTTCTCGGTCTTGGCGTGCAGGAGCCGCGCACCAGTCTCGGCATGCTGATCGCGGACGGCGCCCGGGAGATGCGCTCGTCGCCTTGGCAATTGGCGTTCCCCGCGTGCTGGCTTGCGGCGATCTTGTGCGCGTTCACGATCTTGGGCGATCGCTTGCGCGATGCCGTCGATGTGGTCGGCGGCCGGCGCCGCAGCCACGACGAACGCCGAACCGCCCCCTTCAACCGTGCTCCACTTCCTCTTCCCCCGGTTCGCGGGGCGCGGTAGAGTGCGGCGCATGGCGCACGCTGGCGGAGCCGATGGCCTATATTGAAGATCACGTCGTGCATGACGCGGACTCGCACGTGATGGAAGTGCCCGGTTGGCTGGACGAATTCGCTCCGGCCCGGGTGGCCGAGGCGTTCAACGCGCGGTTTGGCGGCAAGCGCGCGGAGACGCTCGCCCAAACCGTGGAGCGGCACGACGACGCCGCGTTCCGGGCCAACGCCGGCGCCGAGGTCATGGTGCGGAAGAACCACGCGGCGCTTGGCGCCTTCCGCGCCGCCGATCGGGTTGCCGCCCTCGACCACATCGGGGTCGCCAGCCAGCTCGTGTTCCCCACCTCCGCCAACGTCTGGCTCGAGGAGCTGGAACATGGCGACGACGGCAACCTGCTTTACGAGACCGCGGCGGCCACCAACCGCGCCCAGGTGGCGTTCTGCTCGGTGGACGGCCGCCTCTTGCCGGTGGGCTACGTTCCCCTTGCGGACCTCGACCGGGCGCCGCAAGCGGCAGCCCAAGCCATCGCCGAGGGCGTCAAGGCGCTGTTGGTTCCCTGGGCCTGCCCGCGCGACCACGCGACCAGCCATGTGGCGCTCGACGCGGTGTGGGCGCGGGCCGCGGAGGCCGGGCTGCCGGTGCTCTTCCACGTGGGCGTGGCGGATCGGGTGCTGCCGCCGGCGCACAAGAACAACGGCTTGCCGCCGGTGCCGGATTTCCACGGCGGCGAGGAGAACTTTCGTTCCATCTCCTACATGGCCATTCCCCACGGGCCGATGCAAGCGCTCTCGCTGCTGATTCTGGATGGCGTGCTGGCCCGTTTCGCGGAGTTGAAGATCGGCGTCATCGAGCTTGGCGCGGTGTGGGTGCCGGGTTTCATGCGCCAGTTGGATGCGGCGTTCGAGGCGTTTGGGCGGCACGAGAAGCGCCTGCGGGCTCTGGATCTGAAGCCGAGCGAATACATGGCGCGGCAAGTGCGCGTGACGCCTTATCCCACCGAACCGGCCGGTTGGATCGTCGCGCAATCCGCGCCCGAGATATGCATGTTCTCGTCCGACTATCCGCACGTTGAGGGCGGACGCAATCCCAAGGGACGATTCGACAGGAGCACGGCGGATCTGCCCGAGCCGCACCGCGAGGGTTTCTTCCGCGAGAACTTCGAGGATCTGCTGGGCGCCGCGATGCCGGCGTGAAGCGGGCATGGAACAGGCATTGGAAGGAGTGAAGGAGGCATGAGGCGGCTATGAGAATTGGCGTGGTTTTCCCGCAAACGGAGATTGGCGCGGATCCGGCGGTGGTCGCCGAGTTCGCCACCACCGCGGAAGCCGTCGGCTACCGCCACTTGGTGGTGTTCGACCATGTGCTGGGCGCGAGCACCGCCAGCCGGCCGGACTGGCAAGGGCCGTACACGGCGGAAAACATGTTCCACGAACCCTTCGTGCTGTTCGGCTACTTGGCCGGGCTGACCGAGCGGCTGGAGCTGGTGACCGCCATCGTCATTTTGCCGCAGCGCCAAACCGCGCTGGTTGCCAAGCAGGCGGCGTGCGTGGACGTGCTGGCGGGCGGGCGCCTGCGGCTCGGCATCGGCACGGGCTGGAACGCGGTGGAATACGAAGCGCTCGGCGAGAACTTCCACAATCGGGGCGCGCGTTCCGAGGAGCAGATCGACGTGATGCGCAAGCTCTGGGCCAACGAGGCGGTGAGCTACACCGGACGCTGGCACAAGATCACCGACGCCGGCCTCAATCCGCTGCCGCCGCGCCGCCGGATTCCGGTCTGGCTGGGCGGCATGGCGCCGCAAGTGATCGAGCGGGTGGGACGCCTTGCCGACGGCTGGTTTCCGTTCTTCAATCCGAATCTCGCCCAGCAGTTGCAGGCGGTGCGCGCCGCCGCGGAGAAAGCCGGACGGGCCGCCGACGCCATCGGCATCGAGTGCATGGCGCCGATGAACCATGGCAATCCCGGCAAAACGCGGGATCAGCTCCAGCGCTTGGCCGAAATGGGCGTCACCCATACCGCCGTGGTCACCATGAACGCCGGCCTCGCGGGCCGGGCGCATTTGGACGCCATCAAGCGTTTTTGGGACGTGGCGGGCGACCTCTCGGACTAGAGCGGCGGCACGGACTCAAGCCATGGCAATCGCCAGACGCGTGCGGGTCGGCGCGTTGCTGCTCGCGCTGGCCGCGCCGATTTGCGTATCGGCCGCGCCAGCAAGCGGGAGCGGCGTGGACCTCGACGCCATAGAGGAAGTGGTCGTCACCATCGGCTCCAGAAGGCCGGCGCGCTCGGCGACCGGCACGCCGGCGCCCGTCGACACGCTCTCCGCCGGCGATCTCGTCGATCAGGCGACCGCGGACATCTCCGACATGCTGCGCATCGCGGTGCCGTCCTACAACGTCAACACGCAGCCGATTTCGGACGGCGGCACCGTCGTGCGGCCCGCCAACCTGCGCGGCCTGTCGCCGGATCAGACGCTTGTGCTGTGGAACGGCAAACGCCGTCATCGCGCCGCGGTCATCACCTTTCTCGGCGGCGGCATCGCCGACGGGGCGCACGGCCCGGACGTGGGCGTGTTTCCCGGCTTGGGCTTGAAGCATGTGGAAGTGCTCCGCGACGGCGCCGCCTCGCAGTACGGCTCCGACGCCATCGCCGGCGTCATCAACTTCGTGCTGAACGACGACCGCGAAGGCGCCACGTTGGAAGTGAAAGCCGGTTCCACCTATGCGGGCGATGGCGACAACCATCTCGTTGCCGCCAATTTCGGATTGCCCGTCGGCGCGACCGGCTTCGTCAACGTGTCCGCCGAGTACGGCGGAACCGGCGACACGATCCGCTCCGTGCAGCGCGCCGACGCCACCCGGCTTATAGACGCGGGTTGGACGGAGGTGCGGAGCATTTCCGTCAACGGCATCACCACGGCGGTCACGCAGATCTGGGGCCAGCCGCGCATCGACGGCGCGACGAAGCTCTTTGTCAACTCCGGCTACGACTTCGCCGGCGGCACGACGGCCTACGCATTCGGCAACTACGCCAAACGCACCGTCGAGGGCGGTTTCTTCTTCCGCCATCCCACCGGCCGCGACAACCGCCGCATCTACGACGGGCCGCTGGTGAATCCGGCCACCGGCAACGCCGTGGTAGTGGACGAGCGGGGCGTGGCCACGGACCGCATCACGGGAGACGCCGTTCCCACCCCAGCCGCGTCGGTGCGCGTAGGCGATCTGTCGGGCGATACCGCCGGCGATTGTCCGGCCGGCGTTCCGGTGACCCACGCCGGCGGGTTGCGCCCGGATCCGGCGCTGCTGAACGCGGTGAACGCCGATGCCAACTGTTTCACTTTTCTGGAGTTGTTCCCGGGCGGGTTCGTGCCGCGCTTTGGTGGCGACAGCACCGATCGGGCGTTCGTCGCGGGTCTGCGGGGCGAGCTTGGCTTGGGCCGCGGCCTGGGTTTCGACGTCAGCTACGCCTACGGCTACAACGAAATCGACTACTTCATAAAGAACACCGTGAATCCCAGCTTGGGGCCGGCGACGCCAACCGCGTTCAAGCCGGGGGCCTACGAGCAGATCGACAACATGTTCAACTTGGATCTCACCTACGAGATCCCGGTTGCGGCATTCGTGTCCGATTTGCACCTCGCCGCCGGTTTCGAATGGCGCAAGGAGAGTTTCGACATCACCGCCGGGGATCCGGCCTCTCGCCAATTGGGCCCCCTCACGAGACCATCGCCGGCGTACCCGCGCGGCCAGGGTTTCGCCTCGAGTTCCAACGGTTTCGGCGGCTTCACCGCGAGCTCCTCCCACAGCGAGGACAACGTCGCCTACTACCTCGAACTCGAAGCGGACGTGACAGCGAAGGTCACCGCCCAGGCGGCGGTGCGCTGGGAGGACTACAGCACGTTCGGCAGCACCTTCAATTACAAGCTGGGCGGCGCATGGCTCTTAAGCGACCGGGTTAGCGTGCGCGGCACCTGGTCCACGGGATTCCGCGCCCCGACCGCAGGCCAGGCGAACGTCACCAACGTCACCACGGCGTTCGCCGGGGACCTCATCAAAGAAGAGGCGACGCTGCCGCTCTCCAGCGCGGCCGGCCGGTTCGTGAACGAGGAACTCGGTGGCGTCTTCACTTTGGACGCCGAGCAGGCGCGCAACCTCTCGGTCGGCACTGCCTTCGCGATCGGCGAGGCCGACGTGACGGTGGACTTCTTCGACATCACCGTGGAGGACCGGATCGCCATTTCGGAACAGCAGGACTTCCGCGGCCTTCTGGTGCGCGCCGGCGAGCGCGCCGGCCTCTCGTTGGCGGACATGGGCATCACCCAAGACGCCAACGGCGATGGCGCGTTGAACGCCCAAGACGGCGAGACCGCGCAGATTCTGAACGCCTTGGACGCGGCGGAAGCGGTGCGTGGCGCGGACTTCGCCGGGGCCGAGGATCTGGCGTCCGTCGCCTTCTTCACCAACGACTTCGACACCGAGACCCGCGGCGTGGATCTGGTCGCCACGGTGCCGATCCATTGGGGCTTGGGCCGCACCACGCTGGCGCTTGCCCTGAATTACACGGACACCCGCGTCACGCGGCGCGGCGGTTTGGGCGATACCCGGTTGCGCCAGCTCGAGGAGGGCTTGCCCAAGTGGAAGGGCAACATCTCGCTGCGCCACGAGCGGGTGAAAGCGAGAGTGCTCGCCCGCGTCAACTTCCACGGCCCGTACGGCGAAGCCCACGCCGACGACGGTTCGCGGTGGATCGACCCGGGCAGCGAATTCACGGTGGACGTGGAAGGCGGCTACGCGATCTCGGACGCTTGGGAACTGGCCCTCGGCGTCGCCAACCTGTTTGACAATTTTCCCGACGAGCATCGCTACGCGGACGTCGTGGGTTCGCGCTACCCCACCACCGCGCCTTTCGGGCTGAGCGGCGGCCAGTACTACGCGAAGGTCCGCCACCTCCGTTAGGGTGGGCCGGTCGGCGAGCGCTCACGCAACGGAAGCGGGGCGCGCCGCGGCGCCCAGCGCGCCGCCGCCGTTCCTTGCCGCCGCCTGCCGGGCCAGCGCCCAGTCGATGTGTTCGCGCACCATGGGCGACGCGTCTGCTCGACGGGTGCGCAGTCCTGCCGCGATCGCGGCGTCCGGCGGGGCGTTGCCGGCCGCCACCGCGAGGTTGCGCACCCATTGCGCGTAGTTGACGCGGCGGATGGCCATGCCCTCGGTGCGGGCGAGGAAGGTCGCCTCGTCCCACGCCAGCAGATCCGCCAGCGTCGCGTTGTCCAAGCCGTGCCGCGGCGCGAAATCGGCCTCCGGCGAGCGGGTGGCGAAGCGGTTCCAGGGACAAACGATCTGGCAGTCGTCGCAGCCGAACACGCGGTTGCCCACCGCGGCGCGGAGCTCCACCGGGATGGCGCCCTTGTGCTCGATGGTGAGATACGAGATGCAGCGCCTCGCATCGAGTTTGCCGGGGGCCACGATGGCGTCTGTCGGGCACACGCTGATGCATGCGCGGCAGGCGCCGCAGCCCGGCGCGTCCGGCGGGCGCGCCGGCGTCACCGGCAAGGGCAGGTTGGTGTAGATCTCGCCGAGAAAAAACCACGATCCCCGCTCGCCGAGCAGCAGCGTGTTCTTGCCGATCCAGCCAAGGCCGGATTTCTCGCCGAGCGGCTTCTCCAACACCGGCGCCGAGTCCGTGAAGGCGCGGAAGGCGCCTCCCGCACGCCGTTCGATACGCTTGGCCAAACGCGCCAGCCGGCGGCGCACCGTCTTGTGGTAGTCGCGCCCGCGGGCGTAACGGGCAACGTAGGCCGTGCCGTCGTTCTCCGGCAGCGCGGTGGGCGGGGGAGGCGGCGCACCCAGGTAGTCCATGCGCGCCGAGATCACGCGCACGGTGCCGGGCGTCAACCGCTCCGGCGACAGCCGTTTCTCCACGTTGCGCTCCAGGTAGCCCATGTCGCCGTGCAGCCGCTCCGCCAGCCAGCGCCGGTAGGCCGGCGCGTAGTCCGAGAGGTCCGTGTCGGCGACGCCCAGGTCCATGAAGCCGAGGTCTCGCGCCCAGCCGGCGATTTCCGCCGCAAGCGCGGGGTAGTCGATGACCGTGCCGTCCGCCGAACGGGAGGGGGTTGGATTGGGAATTCGCTGTGCCACTGGTATCGCCCTTGGCACATCCTAGCGCGATGAATCGCGTTGTAGTTGCTAGCCGAGCACCTGCCGGGACGCGCCGCTGGCGCCGGTGAAAGCGCAGCGGGTGCGTTTCTGCCCGGTGCCGCGGCAATCCATCGGTTTCGCCGCCGCAATCGTCTTATAATCGGGCCATGCGCGATTCGACAGGGATTGTCGCGCGGGTCCACACGGGCAGGGAAACCCGGGCCTTCGATCGGCGCGCCATTGAAGAGTTCTCCATTCCCGGCATCCGCCTGATGCTGCGCGCTGGGCGGGCGGCCTTCGACACGTTGCGCCAGCGCTGGCCGAGCGCGGACGCCGTCACCGTGGTGTGCGGCGCCGGCAACAACGCCGGCGACGGCTACATCATCGCCGGCTTGGCCGGCGATGCCGGTCTGACCGTTCAGCTCGTCGAGTTGGAACCCGCCGCGAAACTCCGCGGCGACGCGCTCACGGCCCGCGGCTTCGCCATCGAACGCTTGGGCGAGCCCAATGGCGACGATTGGCCTATCCGGGGCGATGTGGTGGTGGACGCCATGCTGGGGACCGGCGCGAGCGGGCGACTGCGCGAACACTACCAAGCCGCGGTGGAGCGGATCAACGGCGCCGGCAAGCCCGTGCTGGCGGTGGATGTGCCGACCGGCGTGAACGCCGACACCGGCGCCTTGATCGGCGACCCGCCGGTGCGGGCCGATGTCACGACGACCTTCGTGGCCGGCAAGCTCGGCCTCGTGACAGGCCCTGCCGTGGACTATGTGGGGGATGTGGTTCTCGACGACCTCGGCATTGGCGCCGCGACCCGCGACGCGCCCGGCGTGGCGGTTCTGAACGGTGCCGGCTTGGCCGCCTTGGCCCGTCGCCCGAACGCCCACAAAGGCGATTTCGGGCGTCTGCTCATCGTCGGCGGCGAAGTGGACATGGGCGGCGCGGTGCTCTTGGCCGGCGAGGCGGCGCTGCGCGCCGGCGCCGGCCTCGTCACCATCGCCACCCGGGCCGCGGGTCGTCCGGCGATTCTGGCGCGCCGGCCGGAACTGATGGTGCGCGCCGCCGAGACGCCGGCCGACATCGCGGATCTGGTCGAACGCGCCACGGCCATCGCCGTTGGCCCGGGACTTGGAACCAAGGCCTGGGGCCGGGCCCTGCTCTCCCGGTGCCTGGCGGCCGGCAAGCCGCTCGTCGTCGACGCCGACGGGTTGAACATCTTGGCGAACACCGGGACGGCCCCCAACATGCCAGACTTGCCCGCTGGCACCATCGTCACGCCCCATCCGGGCGAAGCCGGCCGGCTGCTTGGCAAGGACGCCGCTTGGGTGCAAGGGCAACGGCCCGAAGTTGCGGCCGAGTTGTCCGGCGGCGGCGTGGTGGCGGTGTTGAAGGGCGCCGGCACGCTGGTGGCTCATGATGGCGCACTGCGCTCCATCTGCTTGGGCGGAAATCCGGGCATGGCCACCGCCGGCAGCGGCGATGTGCTGAGCGGCGTCTGCGGCGCGCTGTTGGCCCGCGGCTTGGCGCCGGTGGCCGCCGCGGAACTCGGCGTCTGGCTGCATGCCCGGGCCGGCGACGAAGCCGCCGCGGCGCGGCAGTCGGCTCTGCTCGCCGGCGACATCGCCGACGCGCTGAGGCTCGCGCCGTGAACGCGCGCGCCGAAAGCCGCGAACTCCCGGACGAAGAGGCCACGTTGGCGTTCGGCGCGGAATTGGCAAGCCGGGGGCTCGCCAACGAGCTGGTTTGGCTGCGTGGCGAGCTGGGCGCCGGCAAGACGACTCTGGTGCGCGGCTTTCTGCGCGCCCTTGGCCACCAAGGCACGGTGAAGAGCCCCACGTACACGTTGCTGGAGCCCTACGCGGCCGGCAACACTCGCGTGTTGCATTTCGATTTCTACCGTATCGCCGACGCCCGGGAATTGGCCTATATCGGCATTGACGAGTTGATGGCCGAGGCGGCTGTGAAGCTGGTGGAATGGCCGGAACGGGCTGCCGAAAAACTGCCGCCGCCGGACATCGACGTGCGCCTTTCCGCATCGGGAGGAGGCAGACGTGTCGACCTTGTCGACCATCGCTGAGGGTGCCGCGTCGCGCGGGGTGGGGCGCCGCGGATGGTGCCCACCATCGCTCCACTCGCCCGGCATCGCTAGGCGGGCAGGCGTTGCTGTCGGCATGTGTCTGACGTTGCTGGCCGGCGGCGCGACAGCCGCCAACCGGCTGAACGGCATCCGCATGCACGACGCGCCCGACCACACCCGCGTGGTGCTTGACACCCGCGCCGCCGCCTCCTACAAGCTGTTCACGATGGAGAGCCCGGCTCGCGTGGTGGTGGATCTGCAAGACACGAAACCCGCACCGGGCTTTGCCGTGCCCCGTGGCGGCGGCGACGTGGTGCGCCGCATTCGCACCGCCGGGCGCAATCGCACGGGCTACCGTGTCGTGTTGGATCTGGCCCAGCCGGCACGGCCCAAGCAAATCCTGCTGAAGCCGATAGCGCCCTACGGCCATCGTTTGGTGATCGACCTCTACCCGGCCACCGGCGCGCCACCGGAACCGGTGACGCGCCCACCGGACAGCGAACGCCTCGCGGTTGTGGCGGTGGACGCCGGGCACGGCGGCGAGGACCCCGGCGCCATAGGGCCCGGCAAGGTGCAGGAGAAGCACGTGGTGCTCGCCATCGCCCGGCAAGTGAAACGGTACTTGGACGCCATGCCCGGCATCACCGCTCGGCTCGTGCGCAGCGGCGACTACTACATCTCGCTGCGCGGCCGCACCCGCATCGCCCGCGAGAAGTTGCGCGCGGACGTGTTCGTTTCCATTCACGCCGACGCCTTCCGCCTGGCGAGGGTACACGGTGCCTCGGTGTACGCGCTATCCGACCGCGGCGCGACCAGCGAAGAGGCGCGATGGCTTGCCGCCGGGGCGAACCGGGCGGACCTGATGGGTGGCGTGGAGGGCCAATCCGTCTCCTTGGACGATAAGGATCCGACTCTGGCGAGCGTGCTGGTCGACATGTCCATGGACGCCAAAATGGAGAACAGCCTGGCGCTTGGCGAAGCGGTGCTCGGCGCGCTCAGCGGGACGGTGAAACTGCACAAGCGGCATGTGGAACAGGCGGGATTCGTCGTGCTCAAAGCGCCGGACGTGCCTTCGATACTGGTGGAGACCGGCTACATCTCCAATCCAGCCGAAGCCCGGCGCCTGGCCACCCCCGCCCACCAGCGCCGCGTGGCCGCCGCGGTCGCGGCCGGCGTGCAGGCTTATCTGTCGCGGCGCCCGCCGCCGGGCACGATGCTGGCGTCGATGGAAGGTGGCGGCGCGTTGAAATACGTGATCAAACGCGGCGACACGCTCTCGGAAATCGCCGTGCGCAATCGCGTCTCGCTGCGCAGCCTGCGGGCGTTGAACGGCATCGCCGGCGATCGCATCCGCATCGGCCAAGTGCTTTTGATCCCGCCGCCGGGCACCGGCAGTTGACGCCGCGGCGAGGCGTTGACAGGGTGGACGACGCGCCGCGCATCCGGCCCTTGAGCACGTTCGTCGCCAACCAGATCGCGGCCGGCGAAGTGGTGGAACGGCCAGCGTCCATCGTCAAGGAGCTGGTGGAGAACAGCTTGGACGCCGGCGCCGGCAGCGTTCGCATCGGCGTGGAGCAGGCCGGCGTGCGGCTGGTGCGGGTGCGGGACGATGGCGACGGCATACACCCGGAGGATCTGCGCCTTGCGGTCGCCCGCCACGCCACCAGCAAAATCGAAAATCCCGCCGACTTGCAGGCCGTGGCTTCGTTCGGCTTTCGGGGCGAAGCCTTGGCGAGCGCCGCATCGGTGGCGAAACTCACCGTCACCTCCCGCCACGCCGACGCCGACGGCGCGTGGACTTTGGAGGTGGACGGCGGCGAGGAACGCGCCTATCGGCCGGCCGCGCATCCCCAAGGCACGACGGTGGAAGTGGCGCATCTGTTTCACAACACGCCGGCGCGGCGCAAGTTCCTCAAGACGGAGCGCACGGAACTCTTGCACATCGAAACCGCGGTGCGGCGAATCGCCTTGGCGCACCCGGCGGTGGGTTTCACGCTTGCGGCCGGCTCGCGATCCTTGAACGGCTTGGTCGCCGGCGCGACCATGGACGAGCGCATGGCTGCGGTGCTGAGCGATTCATTCTTGGAAAACTCGGTGGCCATCGACGAGGCCGGCGCGGGTTTGCGGCTGCACGGCCGGGTCGGCGTGCCCACCTACTCGGACAATCGGCCGAACCGTCAGCACCTCTATGTGAACGGACGCCCGGTGCGCGATCGGCTGGCAGCGCACGCGGTGCGGCAAGCCTACCGCGACGTGTTGTTCCACGGGCGCCACCCGGTGTTCGTGCTGTTCCTCGAACTGGACGCCGGAGCGGTGGATGTGAACGTTCACCCGACCAAGGACGAAGTGCGGTTCCGCCGCTCCCGGGATGTTCACGATTTCCTGTTCGGCAAGCTGGCCAAAGCGCTTCGCGATCTCCGGCCCAGCGCTGCCGCGGCGTCCCCTGCTTCAACCGCGGCGCCGGCCGGCACGGCTCTGCCGCAAGGCCATTTCGACTTCCGGCGCAACCATCCGAGCGATCCGGTGAGCCTGGCCCGGCTTTTCCATGCCCACGGCGCGGCATCGGCGGCGGTGGCCGAAGCGCGCCCGCACGTCTCGCGCCAGCCGTTGGACATGCGCGACGCGCCGCCGACCGCCGCCGTGCCGCCGCTCGGTCACGCCATCGCGCAACTGCACGGCGTCTACCTACTCGCGCAGAACGCCCAAGGCCTCGTGATGGTGGACATGCACGCCGCCCACGAACGCATCACCTACGAGCGCATGAAGGCGCAACTGCTCGCCGGCAGCGTTCGCCGCCAAGCCTTGTTGCTGCCCGTGGCGCTTGACGTCTCGCCTGCCGAGGCGGATCTCGTGGAAGCGCACGGTGCCAAACTCGCCGCCTTGGGCGTGGTGGTGGAGCGAAGCGGCCCTGCCAGCGTGACCGTGCGCGAAGTACCGGCATTGCTTGCCGGTGCGGACATCGCGGCGCTGGCGCGAGACATGATCGACGAACTGGCGGAGTTCGGCACGACGGATCTCGTGCGCGAACGCCAAGAGCGGCTGCTGGCCGGCGCGGCCTGCCACGCCAGCGTGCGCGCCAACCGTCACCTCACCCTCCCGGAGATGGACGCCGTGCTGCGCGACATGGAAGCGACCGAAAACGCCGGCCAGTGCAACCACGGCCGCCCCACGTTCGTCGCCCTGTCGATGGCCACGCTCGATGGCCTGTTCCTGCGCGGACAGTGAGGATAGCGGTCGGCATCGACCGGTTGCAGTGCGCCAAGCCATTGGATAGAGCGAAAAACCCTCGGGGCGCCGTTGCCGGCGAAATCCCGAGGGGGGTTTGTACTACGCCGCCAACGCTACGCAGGGTGATTTCATGCTAGCGATCGTTGCGCTCGGGGGGGACGCGCGGCGGCGGCGGGAGGCGGAGGCAAGCCGGCGACGGAAGCGCGGGCGACGGCTTTGTTCGGGTTCGGCGTCTTGCGCGGGCCGTCGGCGCGCTGTTCGGCCAAGCCGGGCGGCCGGCCGGGCACGGCGCCGCGCCGCGTGGCGGCGGGTTGGGCGGATTGCGGGCGCCGAAGGCGCTCAGTCGGGATCGAGGATGGCGTCGAGGGCGTCGCGGCGCCGCATCATGAAGTGGAGGTTCGCCTCGGGCACGTGGCGGAAGCCGCGGTGGAAGACGACGGCGAGCGCGATGTTGTTGAGAGTGGCGTTGTTGGAGGGCCCGTGGCGGGCGCGGATGCGGCTGGCGTCCTCGCCGAGGGTGGCGTCGCGGCGGTAGTGGTTGCCGTTCTCGACCTGCCAGTGGCCGCGGTTCCAGGCCAGCAGGCGGTCGGGGCCGGCGCGCCCGGCGTCCACGGACGTGATGCCGTAGGCGGTCTCGGTGGAGGTGGCGCCGGTCTTGACGACGGTCCGCTCGCGGATCACGCGGAACGCCTGGCGGGCGTGCGCGAAGGAGGCGAGCGCGCCCGGCAGGAGGTCGCGCGCGGCGATGCTCCGCGTCTCGACGCGGCCGTGCCCCTTGGCCGGGCCGTCGGTGTGGCGGCGGACGGCCGGCGCGTCCCAGTCGACGGTCTCGAGCAGCGCGAAGGTCTCGGGACAGTTGGCCTTGACGTCGAACATGTAGTCTGCCCCGTGGATGTCGACGATGGCGCGCTCGGTGTCGGCGCAGGCGTGCAGGGCGTCGAGGGTGAGCACGCAGCCGCGCAGGTCGACGTCGTCGAGCAGCGCCCCCACCGAGGCCGTCTCGCCGCCCTCGTCGCGGCGGCAGCGGCTCGCCAGCGGGCGCCCGCCGCGCGTGACCAGCGTGGCGGTCTCGAAGCGGGCGCCGTCGGCGGCGTGGCGGTTGGCGCCGCGGATGCGCTTGCCGTCGGCGGCGACGGCGGGCAGGTCGGACGACTCCGCGAAGCGCGGCGCCGCCCACTGGCGCGGCACGTCGGCCAGGGCGTCCGGGCCGGTGTCCGCGAGCACCCGGCAGAAGGTCGAGTCCGACGGCGCCGTCCAGCGCCCGTCGGCGTCGCGCCACGCCCCCAGAACGCGCAGTTCGCGCTGGTCGAGGCCGCGCGCGAACCGTTCCGTCGCCACCGGCCCGAGCTGCCCGGCGAGCCGGGCGAGGGCGCGGATCGACAGCACCGTCGCCAAGCCGTGCTTGCGCCCTTGGCCGCGCCGGCAGTCGGGCATCGCCGCGAACAGGTCGCGCAGCGAGGCCAGTTCCGTTCCCGCGTAGCGCACCGGCGTCGCCCGGCACGACCACTCCGCGCGGTCGACCGGATCCGCCAGCCGCGCCGCCGCGTCCCGCCGCAGCGGACGGACGAACATCACCTTCGGCGTCGAGTGCGGATCCGTGTACGCGCCGTTGTGCCGCGCGAAGCCCCGCGTGCTCCCCAGCCGCGTCCAGTTCGAGGCGTCGTGGCAGCCGCCCCAGTACCGCAACGGATCCACGAACGTCTCCGCCAGCTCCAGCGCGTGGCCGTGCGCCGCCCGCCAGTCCGCGCTCAGCCGCCGCAGGCTCAGCCCCAGCGTCCGCGAGGCCAGGTTCCTCATCCCCAGCGCCTCGGGCAGAATCAGGAACCGCGTGTTGTTGCCGATCAGGTGCAACCGCCGGAATTGCACCGAGCGGTGCCAGCCCAGCCAGCGGTCCCGCGGCGCGCACTTGAAGGCGCCCGACTGCCAGCCCGCCAGCGCCAGCCAATGCCCCCGCCACACCGCCACGTGCCGCAGTCCGCGCCCCGCGAACTGCCGGAACCCCAGATAGTGGTGCGCCGCCATCAGCGCGTCCCACCGGCGCCGCTCGTCCGCCCGCGCCGGACGCACCTCCACCTCCCGCAACGACACTTCCGCCCTGTCGAACGCCGCCTCCATCGCCCCTTTATAGGGCAAACGCCGGCAAATAGCCAGCTCTTTCAAAGCGACTTCCGCCGTCAACACCTTGGAGCTAGCGTGAAATAGCCCTGCAACGCTACGCGGTGAGAAGTGCGGATGTCAAGACCGGATCTTGCGCCACTGGAAGCATTTTACAACGTAAATTTGCGTGACTTACGTCTATTTGTCTATTAGAGTGCGTGTTGAACGCACGAAAGGGGCCAGAAAAAACATGCTGCTGCGCTTTGTCGTCGCTAACCACCTGTCCATCCGGGATCGGCAAGAACTGTCGCTGGTCGCATCGGCGCTGTCCGACGCCGAAGACGGCCTGATCGAATGCCCCGCGGTGTCGAGCGGGTTCGTTCTTCCGGCAATAGTGATCTACGGCGCCAACGCTTCCGGCAAGAGCAACATCGTGGACGCGATCCACACCATGCGGCATATGGTTCTGTCGTCCCAAGACCTAGGCAAGCCTGGTGCGGGCGTCGTCGATCGGCAGCACTTCCGTCTCGATGCCGCCAGCACGGCGGCACCATCCCACTTCGAGATGGATTTCATGCTCGAAGGCGTGCGCCACAACTACGGATTCGAGGCGACGGACAAGGAGTTCGTCGGCGAGTGGCTGCTGGACTACCCGTCCGGGCGCCGGCGGATGCTGTTTGAACGCGACGGTGGCGAGTTTCACTTCGGGCGGGCGCTCAAAGGCCGCAACCGCATCTTGGCCGACCTCACGCGGGAGAACAGCCTGTTCCTGTCCGCAGCGGCCCAACACGGCCACGACAAGCTAACGTCGGTGTTCTCGTACTTCCGGAACATGAACGGCGTGATGGGGGGTACGATTTCCAGGCGCCGCGCGTCGGCCCTGCTTGCCAATGACGAACTGGATCAGCGCGTGTTGGACTTTTTGGGCAACGCGGACACGGGAGTGGTGAGCTACCGCAAGGTGGTGGAGGAACTCCAAGAGAGTGATCGGGAACCGATGACCAGATTATCCGCCCTTGGCGTCGACACTCCTCCCGAGAGGCGGTCGCGCATCGAGTTGGCGCATCGCGGATCAGAGCAAGACGTGTACTTCGAACTGGAACGCGAAAGCGCGGGTACGCGCCACCTGCTGTTGATTCTTACGCGACTGTTCGAGTCATTGGATTCAGGCTCGCCGCTGGTGGTTGACGAGCTTGACCTAAGCCTGCATACGGAAGCGTCGCTGGCGCTGTTGAGCCTCTTTTGCGCGCAAAGCACCAATCCCTCTGGCGCCCAACTCATCGCCACGGTCCACGACACCAATCTGCTTGTCGCTCCGATGCTGCGTCGAGACCAAGTGTGGTTTGCCGAGAAGGAGGAAGGGGCCACACGTACCTACCCCCTTACGGACATCCGCACCCGCAAAGGCGACAATCTGGAACGGGGCTATCTGCAACACCGTTATGGCGCGACTCCTCGACGGTTGGGTGCGGCATCGTCGGCCTCGCCTCAACCTGCATAGGCCGCTCCTGCCGGCAAGGACGAGAATCCGCCATGCCCGCAGTCAACAGATTACCGCTTGGTGAAGACGAACGGGCGAACGGGTTTGCCGAGACAACACTGGGAAGCGCGAAAGTGGTCCGTGCGGACTGCATGGAGTGGCTTCAACGCCAAGCGCCAAACCGCTTCCATGCCGTCGTCACGGACCCGCCTTACGGCCTTGTGGAGTACACCGCCAAAGAGCAGGAGAAGCTGCGCCACGGCACGGGCGGCATTTGGCGTTTCCCGCCCACCTATGATGGCGTTGAACGAGCGCCTCTGCCGAGGTTCACTGTCTTGTCGCCACGAGACCGGGAGCGGCTAGCGGGCTTTTTCTTCCGTTGGGCTGTCTTGCTTTCCCCAACGCTGGTTCCGGGGGCCAATGTGGTCGTGGCGACAAATCCGCTGCTTTCCTATCTGGTGTCGGGGGCGCTGGCGCGGGCCGGATTGGAGCGGCGCGGCGAGATCGTGCGCCTCGTAACCACCATGCGCGGCGGCGACAGGCCAAAAGGCGCGCACGACGAGTTCCCCGAAGTGAGCGCGATGCCACGCTCCATGTGGGAACCTTGGCTGGTGTTCCGAAAACCACTGGAGGGCACCGTGCGCGACAACTTGCGCAAGTGGCGCACTGGAGGATTCCGACGCCCATCCCGAGAGCAACCGTTCGGCGACGTCATTCGATCGGCGCCGACGCGCAAGGAAGAACGGGCGTTGGCGGATCACCCCAGCCTGAAACCGCAGCAGTTTCTGCGCCGCTTGGTTCATGGCGCGCTGCCGCTTGGCGAAGGCGTTGTGCTGGACACCTTCTGCGGTTCGGGATCGACTCTCGCCGCTGCCGAGGCAGTGGGCTACCGGAGTGTCGGCGTGGAACAAGACGAGAAGTTCTACCGGATGGCGGTGTGCGCCGTGCCACTGCTCGCCAAGTACGGGCGCGAGCAAGTGGATCTGCTCTGACCCGCAATGGTGTTGAGCGTTCGCTACTATGCCTCGCGAGCCGACCGGCACGACAATGGCGATGTCCGATAGGGAACGATGATCACTCGCGACAGGCCGGTCGTGTTGACGCTGATGGGCCCCACCGCGGCCGGCAAGACCGAGGCGGCGTTGCGCATCGCCGAGCGCGGCGGGGTGGACATCGTCAGCGTGGATTCGGCCATGGTGTATCGGCGCATGGATATCGGCACCGCGAAGCCGGACGCGGCTTCGCTGGCGCGCTTTCCGCACGCGCTGGTGGACATCCTGGACCCCTGCGAACGCTATTCCGCCGCGCGCTTCGTGGCGGACGCGGACGCGGCAGTGCGCGCGTCCGTCGCCGCCGGCCGCACGCCCGTGCTGGTGGGCGGCAGCATGCTGTACTTCTCCGCGTTCAAGCGCGGCATCGACGAACTGCCCCCGGCCGATGCGGCAACGCGCCGGCGCATTGCCGTCAAGGCCGCCGCGGTGGGCTGGCCGAAGCTGCACGAGGAGCTTCGAGCAAACGATCCGGCTGCCGCGGCGCGCATCGATCCGCACAACGGCCAACGCATTCAGCGGGCATTGGAGGTGCTGGAGGTTACCGGTAGACCGCTGAGCTCCCAGTGGCGGAAAACCGCAACGCAGGCTGCGGCGCGGCTGGGCTGCCGCTTGGTGGAGACGGCGATCATCCCGCCCGAGCGCGCTGCCCTCCACGCTGCCATTGGCGAGCGCGTGCGGGCCATGATGCGGCGCGGCTTCGTGGAGGAAGTGCGCCGGCTGCGGGCCGACCCCGCCTTGTCGCTGGAAGCGCCGTCGATGCGCGCTGTGGGCTACCGCCAGATCTGGCGTTTTCTCGATGGCGAGTACGAGCAGGGCGAGATGGTCGCACGGGTGGAAGCCGCCACCCGGCAGCTCGCCAAACGCCAGCTCACTTGGTTGCGCGGTTGGCCGCAGCCAGCCTTCACCGCGCCGGACGCCCAAGCGCTGCTGAAGGCTATGGCGACGCTGTAGCTACTACTACCGGCCCCGTCCGCATGGCCCACGCGGCAAAGTTCCCGGAAACGGTGCGGGACGCCATCGGCCGAGCCGCCGAGCGTCCAGCGCTGTCCCGCCTCGACGCCGCCGCCCGCCGGGTAGCGCTGCCCGCGGATGTGGCGGCGGTGAAGGCCTGTTTGCGGGAATTCGCGGCGTAGCAGATCGGACGCCTCCAGGGCCCGCGTCGGTCAATGGCTCTCGAAGCGTTCGAATATCGTGATCTTGGACAAACCGTAGATGGCGTAGATGTGCTTGCCGTCGGGGCTCGCCAAGCCGATTTGCCAAGATGGGTCGACTTGCCCAATTGGGGCGTAGTTCGGAATTAGGTTTCCCATCCGATCCCGCGTTGTGGGGTGGACGTAGTCCGTTTGTCGCAGGCTGCCGTCGGGCCGCAAGGCGACGGTGTAGGCGAACAGCGTGCAGAACACGTCCACGGCGGGCGTGGTGTTGCGCACTTGCGCGCTGAGGCATTCGGCGTAGTCGGCGGGCTGGGTGTAGAAGTAGGACGGGCCTGCTTGGACGCGAACGCCCCCCATGAAGCGCGGGCGCGAGGGGTCTTCCCGCAGATCGAACGCCAGCGTGCGCAACCCTTGTTCGGCGAACGCGAACAGGTGCTCGCCGCTGTTGTCGACGGCGAGCATCCGCAGGGACGTCATGCCCTGGATCTCGGCGCCGAACTCGCCGTCGCCGTCGCCCAGCGCCATCGTCACGCGCAATGCGCCCGCTTCGTCGCGTCGCAGCACGAGCAGCTGATCGTCGGTGGCCGCGTAGACGTGCACTCCGTCCCCGTGCGCGGCGGCGTGCTGGAAGTCGAAGTAGCCCAAGCTGTCGACCAGCGCGAGCGAAGCGCGCTGCTCGTCCAAGGCGTGGGTTTCGATGGCGCGGCCCGCCTGCACCAGCGAAACAAACGCGCGTCCGGGCGTCAGGAACGTCATTCGGCCCGGGTGCGGACTGAACCCGTCCCACGAACTCGCGCACGGCGCGACGCCGCCCATCGCGCCCGCGTGGGCGAGCGTCGGCGCCCCGTCGGCATCGGCGCCGGCGGCGAACGTGTGCCATCCAGCGCAAGAGCCGGTGATCAGCGACCGCGAATCCTGGTCCCAAAGCAAGGCGTCCGGCCTGGGGCCGACCGGATCCAACGCTTGCGCCCACGTCAGGGCGCCGGTGGCCGCGTCGCGTTGGAAGACCCGCAGGCCAGAGGCGGTGTTCGCGTACAGCGCGGCGCCGTCGGCATTGAACGCGCCGTCGAACACAGGCGGCAGATCCAGCGGCACGCCGTCGTCGTTCGGCACGCCGCCCGTTGCCTCGCCGGCGTACAGCAGCCAGACCGGCGGGCCGTTCACCTCCCAGCGGATCTCGAAGTCGCCACGCGCGCCGCCTTGGCCCTCGTCGACGTCCTGATAGAGCGCGCCCAGCCGGATGACGTAGCGCGCGCCTTGCTCGGCCTGGAAGATGGCCTCGTGCGGGCCCACGGGGTCGTGGCTCACGGTGACCAACTCCAAGCCCTCGAACCCCGCGCCGGTCACCTTGTACACGGTGAGAACGCCGCGACCGGTTTCCAGCGCGAAGCGGTACCAGGTGTCGCCGGTTGGCGGCTGCCATGTCCACCAGAGCGACGAGTCGCCATGGGCGCCGGTCTTTTCGCCAAGCTCCACGGTGGCGAACTCGTTGGAACCGCCAACGGCGCCGCTGGCGCCTTCCAAAGCGGCGGCTTGGGCGAGCGAATCGTTCGCCGGTGTCGGGCCCCAGCGGAAGTGGACGTCGATGTCCGTCGCCACCGCCGCCAACGCGGCGTCCCGGGGCAAACCGATGGAGAACCAGTAGCGCTCCCCCGCCACGGCGTCGAACGTGAACTCGGTGTCGGTCCAGTCGTCCGTGCCGCGGACCGCGAGCGGCGTCAGCGTTGCCAGGGATTCGCCTGTGAACGCGGCGAAACGCATGGCGAAGTTCGCGGGCCTCGTGAACACGAAACCAAAGAAATTGGTCATCTCGTTATAGTTCGTGCCCGCATTCCAAGTGAACTCGCCATCCGCCGGCGCTTCCCAGCTCCACCACGCGGTGCGCACGCCGGTCTCGGCGGGCTCCCCGGGCTCCACGGTGGCGCTGTTGACGTCGAAACGGCTCGCGTGCCACGGCGCGGCCACGAGCTCGGCGTGGGCGAAGTCGTCGTGGGGCGAACCCGGGCGCGCGCCCTCCGCCCAGCTCAGACGGAAGTCCGTGCCGCCGTACAGAGCGTTCTCGGCCACCACGGCGATGTGGTACTCCCCGCCTTGGCGCGCCGGGAAAGTCGCCTGCTGTCGGGCTGTGCCGGAGACCAGCCGCGCCGTGGCCATGTCGTCGCCGACGAACGCGAGCACACGCAGGTGCCGACGGTTCACCTCGAAACGCCAGTCCGCGGTCTTCGGGGCTGTCCAGCGGTACCAGACGCTCGCCGCGATGCCGTCTTGAACTAAGGTGTCCAGCGCAAAGTCCTGGCCGACCAGCTCGCCCTCCTCCAAGGTCGCGCCTTGGTTGTTGCCCTCGATGGCGGCGCCGTCCCCCAGCGCCACGGCTTGCGCGAAGTCGTCGTTGACGGGGGTGCCGCCGGGCGCCCAGCGCAATCGCACCGGCGCGGTTCCGCCGCGCGGCGGCTCGTCCACGCCGGGGTCGGCAACCACATTCGAATCGATGCTCAGACGGATGAGATAGCTCTCGCCGGCCTCGGCGAAGAAGGCCATGCCGCCACCGACTTTCGGGTACGCGAGCCGCGTTAGCGAGGCAAGCGCGTCGCCGCGGTACAGATCGAGGGTCACATCGTCCGACAGATCGCCCGGTTCCGCTTGGGCGATGGTGAACTGGGCGAGGCCGGTTGCGGGCGCGTTCCATCGGTACCAGACCGACCGCGGGCGCGTCTCGCTTTCGTCTTGCAGCGCGGGCTCGCCGGGCTCTTCGGTGGCCAGCAGAACGTGCGCCGGCGCCGCGGCGCCGCGCTCGCCCGCGAGGAGGGTGGCGTCGGCGAAGTCGTCGTTGGGCGGACGTTCCACGGGTCCGGGGGCGGCGTCGGCGGAGTCGCCGACGCGCACTTCCACGGATGTGGCCCCGGCCGTGCCGTTCCAGGCGCTGGCGGTGAAGTGCAAGCGGAAGTTCTCCGCCTCGCCGCGGGCCTTGAAGCGCAGGCGCAGCCGCTGCTGTTCGCCGGCGCCGACTTCGCCGACGCGGACGCTTTCGCCGGATTCGCCGGTCAGCGGGCGCGACAAGCCGTCTTCGCGCGATGCGCTGCTGGCGTGCGGAACGATGAACTCGACCATCGAACAAGCCGAGCTCCCGGCCGGGGAGCGGCAGTCGACGCGCAAGGTGGTGCCGGTCGCCACGTAGCCGTTCACGGAGACCGTGAGATCGACATCGAAGGCGCGCCCCGCGTCCGCGTTGACCACCTCCTGGTCGGCCGCCACCGCCAATGTCGGCGTGGACGGGCCCCGAATCACCGTCCACGCGATTCCGGCCCGCGGCGCCGTGCCGAACACGCGGTGCGGCACGGCTTTCAGCCGGTAGGCGCCCGGTTGCGGATTCGGCAGGATCACCCATTCCACGTTGTCGATCCGCGAGCGCGACGCGCGATCGCCGCAGGCGCCCGCGTCGGGCGCGCAGGTCGCGCCGCGGTCCAGCCACAGATCCAGATCGTGCAGCACGGAGTTCGTGATCGTCTCCGCGGCCGGCTCGTCCCAGGTCAGCACCACGTCGAGTCTGCTCGCGCCCGCCGGCACCACGATGTCCTGGTAGCCGAACGATCCCGCCTCCACCGTCATCGCGGCCGCGCCGCCGATCCACCCGTCTTCGGCATCGCGGCCGAGAACGCTGGTTCGCGCCGACACGTTGCCAAGCCCGTAGATGTTTTGCAGCGCTCCGGGGCCGTCCCCGTTGTCCAGGCGGAACCGGCCGCGGCCCGCCGTGAGGAGCCAGGGCACGTCGCGCCGCTCGAAGTAGGCGTCGGGCTTCACGGCGCTGGCCATCAGCAAGGCGCGCACAGCCGCCGGCTTCTCGCGCAGCGCCGGCACGGCGTCCATGACCAGCGCGGCCACCCCGGCCACGGCCGGCGAGCTCATGCTCGTGCCGGAGAGGATCGCGTAGTCCCGCTCGCTTCCGCGTCCGGACGGTGCCGCGATGGCGACGCCGGTTCCCACCACATTGGGAAAGAGGCGTCCGTCCGCCGTGGGTCCGCGGCTGCTGAAACTCGCGATCTTGCCGTTGTTCTGCGCCGCGCCCACGGCCAGGGTGTTCTTGGCCGCGGCGTAGATCATGACGCCGCGGACGTCCAAGTTGCCGGCGGCTACGGCGTAGAGTTGGCGGGCGCGCCAGACCACCGCGTCGAGCTTCCTCTCCACGACGGTGCGCGCCTCCCAACGCGTGCCCGTCACGCCGAGGCTGGAGTTGAGCACCAAAGGCTTCAAGGCGGGTTGGCGGTTGCAAGCGGTCGGCCGGGAAAGCCAGTCTTGGGCGCGGCTCCAGCCGATGGCGGAACCGCGACCGAACGAGGTGAGGGCTTTCGCGAAACGAATGTCGCGCACCAAGGGCGCCATGCCGGCGCGCCGCGGATCCACGGCGCCGTTGCCAACGAGGATGCCGGTCACATGGGTGCCGTGGCCGTTGCTGTCGAGCCAAAGGGTCTGATCCTCTTGGCGCGGCGTTGCTAGCGGCTCGAAGTTCGCGCCGCAGACGCTGCGCCGGTTCGAGGCGATGTCCAAGTGGCTGATGTTCAATCCCGTGTCCATGACGCCGATCGGCACGGAAGCGCCGCCGATGCCGGAGAACAGCCCGGTGGCCGCGTCGCGCGTTCGCAGCGCGTCCACGCCCATGGCCGGCCCGGCGGCGTGCAACGCCGCGCGAACGCTGCCGACCGGCTCGATGGCGAGCACGAAGTCCGCGTCGGCGAGATCGTCCAGGACGTCGTAGGGCATGGCGACCGCGTAGGCCCTGGTGTCGGCGTCGAACCAGCCCGCCTGGGCGCCCATGTCCTCGATCGCGCGGCGCCAGCGTCCGTCGGCGTCGTCCGCCATCAACGTGACGAACACGGGCGCCCGATCCCCGAATGGCCGCTCGAGCGCCTCGGCGACGAGTTGCGGCGGCACTTTCGCTTCCCTCGGCGCCGCGCCGACGCCGGCCACTTCGGGCAGCCGGGCGATGGCGGCGATCCGGTCGGCGTCGGCGGGCAACCGGGCGCGCAACAGGTCCCCGGCGGCGCCGATCACGGACGCTCCGGCGCCGCGCAACGCCCGTTCCGCCTCCGGCTGGGCCACGCCGTCGGCCAGCCGCACCCATCCGAACGCCCATTCGCGTCCAGCGGCGGCGGCTTGTTCGGCAAGTCTGTGGCGGGCCGCGGGCGTCTTCAGCCAGTCCGGGCCGGCATCCGTGTCCGGTTTGTCCACTGCCGGGGTCGGGGCCATGCGCCGCGCCGCCATCTGGTGGAAAGTCGGAAAGGCGTAGCCTTCGGGTGGCGTCGGTGGCGCCGGCGCCTTGACGGTGGTGGCTGGCGCGGCGTCGTCGTCGGCGTCCGGCGGCTCTTGGCGGCGCGCCGCGACGGTTCCCGCGCTCTCGGCGGCGATTCGCGCCATGGCCGCCGCCCGCGTCCGCAGCGCTTCGCCCAGCGCCTCTTCGTCGGGCGGGGACTCCCCTTGGAGCAAAACAAACGCGGCCGCCCCCGCAAGCACCGACACGACGAGACCGAACGCGACTCCTCTGACCACAGTGGCTCGAATCATGGCTTCATCCCCCGATCGAAGCAGGCTGGATCAACACTAGTGGACTAGACTCGACATCTTGTCAAGCGCTTTTGCGCTTTTGCGCTTTTGCACAAGAAGTGCTCGGGAGTCTGAATGTGCGGCGGCATTCAAGCGCGCGGCTGGGCGCGTGAACGGTTAGCCCAGCGCCGCGATTCCTTCCGGTAGGTCGCGCTGACTCGTTACCGTCGCCGTAGGGGCGCAGGCGGTGGCGTTGCTGTGCGCGAGGATGGAGCGGTCGAAGCCAGCCGGGTGCCTCCGCTTTGGGGCGGCCAGGTCAAAGCGGATCGTGGCCATGCATACGCTGTATCGTCGCCGGTGCCAATCCCGTGCTCTGGCTCCGCTGCGCCCGGCTCGCCGCCTGAGAGACTCCGTGAGCGACCACTACCTACAATTTGCCTACAATTTGCCTACAATTTGCCCACAATTTGTCGTACACCCCCTCACCGCCTTCCCGTCGCGCCTGCTTCGTCCGTCGGCTAGGCCACGGCCTCACTTCGCCACGTCGAACAGCTCGGCGAGTTGCTCCGTGATGGCGCCACCGAGTTGTTCGGCGTCCGTGATGGTCACGGCGCGGTTGTAGTGGTGCGTGACGTCGTGGCCAATGCCGATGGCGACGAGTTCCACCGGCGAGTGTTTTTCTATGGTCTCGATGGCGTACTTCAGATGCTGCTCCAGATAGCTGCTGGGGTTCACCAGCAACGTGGAGTTGTCCACCGGCAGGCCGTCGGAGATAACCATCAGCACTTTGCGTTGCTCGTGGCGCACCACCAGGCGGTTGTGCGCCCAGATGAGCGCTTCGCCGTCAATGTTCTCTTTCAGCAGCTCTTCGCGCATCATCAAGCCGAGGTTGCGTCTGGCGTGGCGCCACGGATCGTCGGCGGCCTTGTAGATGATGTGCCGCAAGTCGTTCAAACGCCCGGGGTTGGCGGGCTTGCCGGCCTCTATCCACTCCTCGCGGGATCGCCCGCCACGCCAAGCGCGGGTGGTGAAGCCGAGGATTTCCACACGCACCGAACAACGCTCCAACGTGCGCCCGAGGATGTCGCCGCACACCGCGGCGATGGTGATCGAGCGCCCGCGCATGGAGCCGGAACTGTCGATGAGAAGCGTCACGACGGTGTCGCGGAACTCGATTTGCTTCTCTTGTTTGAACGCCAGTGGATTCATGGGATCCACGACCACTTGGGACAAGCGCGACGTGTCGAGAATGCCCTCGTCCAAGTCGAAGTCCCAAGACCGGTTCAGCTTTGCGAGCAGTTTGCGTTGCAGGCGGTTGGCGAGTTTCGAGGTGGCGTGTTGCAACGACAGCAGTTGCTGATCGAGCAACTGCCGAAGCTGCTGCAGCTCTTCCGCATCGCAGAGGTCTTCGGCCCGCACCACTTCGTCGAACTCGCTCGTGAAGGGGTTGTAGTTGACATCCACGCGGATGCGTCCGGCGTCGTCCGGCAGGTAGTTCGGGGCGTCGTCGGGCTCGCTTTCCGCGCCCAGCTCGGCGAGATCGAAATCGGCGTCCATCTCCACTGCCGCGGGCTCGCCATCGCCGTCCTCCTCGCCCAAGGAATCCTCGTCAAGCGTCACGTCCTCGGGCGCGAACTCGGCGTCCGGTTCTTCGCCATCCTCTAGTTTCTCAACCTCCTTGTCGGTGTCGCCCAGCTCCTGCGGTTCTTCCAGTTCGGACGCGAAACCCAAGTCCGCAAGAATCGCGCGACAGCGGCCGGCGAACTCGGCTTGGTCGTGTACGCATTCCGCCAGCGATCGTATGTGGGTGCCGGCGCGCTCCTCCACGAAGTCGCGCCAGAACCGCACCACGTTCTCGGCGGAAGGCGGCAGCGCCCGGCCGGTGAGGCGCTGGCGAACGATGAGGCCGACGGCCACGCTGAGCGGCGCTTCGGTTTCGGCCGTCACGGTGTCGAAAGCCGCTTGCTTGCAGACGGCTTCCAGAGCCGCTTCCAGATTGCGCGCCACGCCTTCCATGCGCATGGCGCCGATGGAGGCCACGCGGGCGTCCTCCACCCATTCGAACATCTCTTGCGCGGGGCCGGCGCGCGGCACCTTGCGGGCATGCACGGCGTCGTCGTGGTAGCGCGCCTTCAAGGCGAACTCGTCCCCCACGCCGCGAATGGCGTTCAGCTCCTCTTCGCTGCAGCCGATGTTGGGCAACGGCACATGGATGTTGCGACCGCGCAGCCCGGCGGCGCCTTTGCCGAAGGTCACCTCCAACTCGTCGTTTGCCGCGATGGCGCGCAATGTGGCGGTGGTGGCGCGCTTGTAGGTCTCCAAGACCTCGCCATCGTCGGCCATCGGCGATCAGACCCGGCGCTCGCGCGGAGATGTTTCGACGGCACCCATCGCCGCTGCTCAGGCGATCTTCAGCGTTATGCCGCGGCTCGCATCGCCCAGATCCTCCCCCAGGCAGCGCTGGTAATACTCGGCCACGATAGGACGTTCAAGCTCGTCGCACTTGTTCAGGAAGGAAACGCGGAAGCCGAAACCAACATCGTGGAAGATGTCGGCGTTTTCGGCCCAAGTGAGCACGGTGCGCGGCGACATCACCACGGAAATATCGCCGTTCACGAAGCCTTTGCGCGTGAGGTCGGCCACCGCGACCATGTTGGAAATCATGCGTCGTCCGTCTTCGACGTGCTGCCACGCTTTGGCCTTGCCGAGCACGATGTTCACCTCCATGTCGTGCGGCAAGTAGTTGAGCGTCGTCACGATGTTCCAGCGATCCATCTGGCCCTGGTTGATCTGCTGCGTGCCGTGGTAGAGGCCGGTGGTGTCGCCGAGGCCCACGGTGTTGGTGGTGCAGAACAACCGGAACGCCGGATGCGGGCGCACGATGCGGTTCTGGTCCAGCAGCGTCAGCCGGCCTTCCACCTCCAGCACGCGCTGGATGACGAACATCACGTCCGGCCGGCCGGCGTCGTATTCGTCGAACACCAGCGCGGTGGGATGTTGCAACGCCCACGGCAGAATGCCTTCCTTGAAGGTAGTGATCTGTTTGCCCTCTTCAATGACGATGGCGTCCTTGCCCACCAGATCGATGCGGCTGATGTGGCTGTCCAGATTGACGCGCACGCAGGGCCAGTTGAGGCGCGCCGCCACCTGCTCGATGTGCGTGGATTTGCCGGTGCCGTGATAGCCTTGAATCATCACCCGCCGGTTGTGGGCGAAGCCAGCCAAGATGGCCAAAGTGGTGGCCGGGTCGAAGCGGTAGTCGTCGTCTATCTCCGGCACGTGATCCGTGCGGAAGCTGAACGCCGGCACCCGGAGATCCTGGTCGAGGCCGAACTGCTCGCGGACGCTCACCGTGGTGTCCGGCACCATGTCCGGGCGCAGGGCCGTCGATGTGTTCGGCGAGTCGACTTTCATGCGTTCCTCGAGTTGCTTCGGCGGCGGCTGTGCGAGCCTTTGGGCCGAGTCGCGCCTCATCGCTTGTGCGCACTCGGGTTTGAGCGACGCCTATGGTAATTCAAGAAGCCGCCAGCGGTTGCCCGTCGCAACCGGGGCGGGCAACGCCTGAGCCCTGCGTGGCGCCGCGTTCGGATGCGCGGACCGCGGTGCCCAACCGCGCGGACGCGGAACTGCTGTGGACGCCCGGTTGGGAGTGGTTGGGCGCCGTGGTGATTTTGCATGCGCTCGCGACGGTGCCGTGGCGCGTCTGGGCGCTTGGCCGTTGTTGCCGGCCGGCCTCTCGCTGCTCTTCCACGGCCGGGTTTTCACGCGCCGGGAAGTCTGGCGGTTCGCCCTGGTGGAGGAGCGCGTGGTGATCTTCGAGCCGAAACGCCAAGGGGAGCCGTTGCGCTCGGCGCGGTTGCGCGGCCCGCCGTGGATGACGGCGCGGTGGGTTGTGTTGCGCACTGGTCGGCGTGTGCTCGTGCTGCGCGCCGGGCGTTTCGACCCGGCGCTGTTCGCGCGCCTGCGCCGGGCGTTGCTCGCTGCGCCGGAATGGCCGGCCAGGTAGCTCCAAAGCGAGCGCGCAAAGCGAACGTTGAACACGCGCTATCGGCGCGCCTTAGGAGGCGGCGATAGTGTTCCGCGCTGACGGCACGCCCAGGGTTGGTTGCAGCACCTCCAGCGGATCCGATGCCGGCCCGACAATGCTCGGCACGGCTTGGCCGGCGGGGCGCGGATGATCCAGCGTGTAGTGCAGGCCGCGGCTCTCCTTGCGGGCCGTGGCGGAGCGCACGATGAGATCCGCCACACGCACCAGATTGCGCATCTCGATGAGGTCCGCGCTAACGCGGTGGCACGAGTAGTAGTCGTGAATCTCCCGCTGCAACAGATCGATGCGGTGTCGCGCACGCTGCAAACGCTTGTCCGTGCGCACGATGCCCACGTAGTCCCACATGAAACGCCGCAGCTCGGTCCAATTGTGCGCCAGCACCACCTGCTCGTCCGAATCCGCCACCCGGCTTTCGTCCCATGCCGGCGGCGATGGCCGGGTCCGGCGGCCGGCGGACGTGTTCGCACGGGAGGCGATGTCCGCGGCGGCGGACTCCGCGAACACCAGGCACTCGAGCAGCGAATTGCTGGCCAGGCGGTTGGCCCCGTGCAGGCCGGTGTTGGCGGTTTCGCCCACGGCGTACAGGCCGGGCACGTCTGTGCGGCTGGCCCTGTCGACGATGACGCCGCCGCAGGTGTAGTGGGCCGCCGGCACCACCGGCACCGGCTGGCGGCGGGGATCCAGGCCAAGTTCCAAGCACCGGGCCAAAATGGTGGGGAAGTGCGCTTGCACGAAATCCGCCGAGCGGTGGCTGATGTCCAGATACACGCAGTCCGCGCCGAGCCGCTTCATTTCGTGGTCGATGGCGCGGGCCACCACGTCCCGCGACGCCAATTCGCCGCGACTGTCGAATCTTTCCATGAAGCGCTCGCCGTTCGGCAAAAGCAGTCGCCCGCCTTCGCCGCGCAAGGATTCGGAGATGAGGAACGAGCGCGCCGCCGGGTGGAACAGACAGGTGGGGTGGAACTGGTTGAACTCCATGTTCGCAACGCGGCAACCCGCTCGCCACGCCATGGCGATGCCGTCGCCGGTGGCGCTGTCCGGGTTGCTGGTGTAGAGGTACACCTTGCTGGCGCCGCCGGTGGCGAGCACCACGAACGGCGCTTCGACCACCTCCACGGCGTCGGCGCCGCTATCGTAGACGTAGGCGCCCACCACCCGGTTCGGCGCGCTGCCCAGCTTGCTCGCGGTGACCAGATCGATGGCCACGCGGCCGGTTCGCACTTCGATGTTCGGGTGCGCCGCTGTTCGGGCGCTCAGCGTCTTGGCTATGGCGGCACCGGTGGCGTCCGCCACGTGCAGTACCCGGCGATGCGAGTGGCCGCCTTCCCGGGTGAGATGCGGGCTGCCGCCATCGTGGTCGAAACGCAATCCCAAGCCGACCAGATGCTCGATGACGCTTGGCGCCCGCCCGATGGTGAAGCGCACCACCTCTTCGTCGCACAACCCGGCACCGGCTGCCATCGTGTCCGCCACGTGCGCCTCGAGGGTGTCGTCCGGTGCGGTGACCGCGGCGATGCCGCCTTGGGCGCGATTGGTGGCGCCGCCGCGAATGGCGTCCTTCGAAAGCACCGTGACGCGCATCGTGTCCGCCAGACGCAACGCCGTGGCGAGACCGGCGGCCCCGCTGCCGATGATCAGGACGTCTGTTCGGTGTCTTTGCGCCAACGGGCCAGCACGCAAGCGGTGGAAGGCGCGCGAGTATAGCGCCGCGTTGAATTCGCAACCCGCTGCCGAGCGTGCGCAAAACGTGCGACCGTGCGCTCGGCGCGAATGCGCGTGTCAAGATTCAGCATCCGCGTGCCAAGTCGCGCCAGTCGTTAGAAGGTCGCCTCGAATCTTGATCTTGTCGCGCAAGCTGCCGATCAGCGCCGGGCAGTGCTGCTCGTACGGCAAGACGCGCTACCGGCTTGCCGCGTTTGGTCACGATCAAGCCGTCGGCGTCGAGACGGTCCAGCAATGCCAGACACTGTTCCTTGAACTTCGCCGCCTCGATCGTCTCCATAGTCACCTCGTCTGTTGGTAACGTGGACGTACCTTATGTCTAGTTGCATTTGGTGTCCACTAACAGTGGTCTAAGCGACGGACGGCGTTCGAAGATGCGATGGGTTGCATGAACGAAAGAAGGCCCTAAGCCTGCTCGCCGGCGAGATGAGATGCCTCGCCGAATGAAGGCCGGCGTGTGCGCGGCGGCATTGTGCTTGGCCGCCGGGTGTGGCGTCCTGTGGCTCCTTGGGCGTTCGACGGTGGGCCCGGCGTCGCGGACGGGCACTCGACCGAACCGCCACCGTGGACGAAGATGCCCGTGCAGACGCCTATGGTGGATGACGTGGCGAGCGTGGGTGAGGCGATGGCGGACTCGACGGTGTTGGCCGACATGGCCGAGTTGCGCCGGCTCTGCGGCTGGGCTTGGCTCGGCACCTTCGGCCCGGAGTGCTTGGAGGCGTTGGAGCGCCGCTACGGGCCGCAGCCAGCGGTCGGTGACGAATCCTTCTACGGAGAGCCTGATTACAGAATGTTCAACCCGGTGATGCTGGGCCGGACAGTGACTTGGGATGAGGTTTTTGAGGACGCCGTCGGCGCGCTCGCGCGGGTGGAGGACGCTCTCGTTCGGCCCGAGTGTCTCGCCACCGAGGGCCGCTTTCGCTTCGATTTGCGCGAGGCGTGCGCGGCGGACGACATGGCCAGGCTCGGCATCATGCGCCGCGAGTGCGCGGAAATGCTCGGTGAGTTTGGCTACTTCAACGAGCTTTCGCCGGGAAGTTGGCGTGAAGTACTCGACGCCTCGCAAGGCCTCGAATGGCGGCAGCGCCATTGGGAAAAAGCGCTCGATGGCGTCAACGAGGCCGTGGACACGACGGAATACCACGCACGCCGCGAGCGACTGGACAACGTTTGGTTCGGGGCGATGTGGCGGGTCGCGAAGTGCCGCACCTTGCCCCCCAGAGCGCTCAACGCGCTGGGGCCTTTCCGCGGTGCCACAGGGTGGCCCGCACGTCTTCTCGACACCGGACTGATCGAGACCGCGGCAAGGCTCGGCAGCGCGTGGGCGCTTTCGGTCGTTCTCAACCGGTGGAACCGGCCGGCGTTGCCGGCGAAGGCCGCGGCGCTGGCCGAATTGGACGCGGAGCGCCCGGTACTAGCGGAACTTGTGCGCATGTGGAACCACGCGAGTTTGGTTTGGCATGCCAGCGAAGCCGAACGCAGCGAGGCGCATGTGGCTATGATCGCGCACGCCTTGGCGGCCCTCGAGCTCGCGGACGCGCTTGGCGTGCAAGTGCATACGGAGGCCGTTTTGCGCAGAGTGTCCGGGCGGGCGAGCAAAGCCCAAGTGACCGAAGCCCTGGTGCGCATGCCGCGCTGGCTGACCGAACAGGGCTGGACGGTGGTGGTGGCCGCCGGCGAAGATGGCGAGGAGCGCGTGTTCGAGAGCCCGGGTCAAGTGCGCGGCGAAGACCCGTGGGGGGAGTGGTGGGATGCCGGCCGCACCTCCGTGTGGCCGGGGCGAGGCGACGCCGAAGGTGCCGGGACGCCGAGCCTCCTTGGTTCTGCCCACGAAACGGCCATGACGGGAGCATAGGCTGTAGCCACAGCGCGGGCGCGCCCGCGTGAGCAAGAACGCAGTGCGAACGGCGTTCTCATTTGCGGCTGCGCTCATCACCACCACTCGGGCCGTGGCAGAGCACGCTCTGTGGCGCATTAGATTAGACGCCAGCGGTGGAGAGGTTGGTCAGGTGTCCGCTGGGGCTTTCCAGGAGACTCATCACCGACAACGGGCGATTCGACTCCACCCGCAGCCGCCACTTGCCAACGCCGTCACCCAAGCCCCCGGACAGTCCGTCGCCGCCCTCCTCCAGTTGCGTCGCCGTCAAGCTCATCGATCCGCCGGCTGGAATGGTCGTGCGCACCTCGCCGCTTGGGCGTGCCGTATCGTCCACGCCCGTCACCGTTACGTTGGCTGCCGTGTCCCCTTCGTTCACTAGCCGCAGCAGGCTCTGCTGCCGCGTGTTGCCCGCCGGGTTGAAGAAAACGACTCGGTGCACGTTGCCCTCGGCGGGCACCACGTCGTGCATGCTTGTTAGGAAGCCGCCGGCGGCGCGGACGAACGACGTCACGCGGATGTCCGAGGCGGAGGTGATCTCCAAGCGCCAGTCGCCATCCGTCGGCGACCCTAAGCCCACCAGACCTTTTGCCGCGTTGCCCTGCTCCAAATCCCGGGAGTTGAAGTGCGTGGTCTGCCGAGCGCCGAGCCGCACCGCGACGGGCCCCACGCGCATGCCGCCGTCGTCCACCGCGACGACGGCCGCCTCGCCGGCCGGGCCGTGGTTGGCGATGCGCACGAAACCCTCGCGCTCGGCGGTGCCGGACGACGCCGGGGTCGCCGGGAAGAATGGCACGCGCCACACGCCGTCCGCGGCTGCCGCCGGCGCTGTGGACAGGTTTGTCAAATGCCCGCCCGGACTGGCTACCAAACTCATCGCTTCCACCCACCACGGTGCCCCGACATCCAACCGCCACTTGCCGGCTCCGCGGCCTAAACCCGAAGCCCCCGTATATAGGCCTTGTAGGCCGCCGGCGCCAGACCGATGCCGCTCCAAATGCGCGGCTGTCAGCGCCACGGCACCCGTGGACACGTCGATCCGGGTCCGCCGCACGCTGCCACTGTCGTCCACACCCCGCCCTAGGAACACCTCGTTGTCAACGCCGGCGTTCACCAGCCGCAGCGAACTGCGCTGGGCGCTATTCCGGCCAGGGTTGAAGATGGCGGCGTTCAGCGTGCCCGTTCGTTCGTCGCGCGGCAGCGTGTCGTGAACGCTCGTCAGGAACCCGTCCGGTGTGCGGATGTAGGCGAGCACCTCGATGTCCAAGGTCGACAGCAGCGCGAGCCGCCAGCCGCCGGCGGTCGGTTTGCCGACGCCCTCGGGCAGCCCTTTCATGGCGTTGCCGCTTTCCAGGTCGTCCGAGTTGAAGTGCGCCGCCGCGCCGGCGCCCACGGCCAGACGCACGGGGCCGGCGTGAACGCCGGTGTCGTCCACGGCCTCGACGAACACCTCGCCGGCCGTTGCCGAGCGACTCAGCACGCGGACGAAACCTTGGCGTCCCGCGGCATCCGTGGCCGCCGGGAACAGCGGCACCTGCCACCCGGCCAGCACTGCGGCGCCGGCGGCGCGCAACGCCGGCAGGTGACGCTCGATGCTGGCCGTGGAGAGCGGATTGCCGCGCAGCCCCACCAAATCGCCCTCGCCAAGGTGCCCACCGAGCAACGCGCCGGCGTCCGCGATGAGGTTGTCGTCCAGGCGCAGGTGGCGCAGCGACCGCAGACGCGCAAGCTCCGTCACGTCCGAGATGTCGTTGCCGGCGAGGTCGAGCGTTTGCAGCGCCGTCAGATTCCCAAGTGGCGTCACATCCGCAATGGCGTTGCCATCCAGCGTGAGCTCGAAGAGGGAAGGCAGCTGCGCAACCGGCGTCACATCCGTGATGTTGTTGTGGCCGAGATCGAGATTCGTCAGCTTCGTCAGATTTCCAAGCGCCGTCACATCCGCGATGTCATTGCCGTCCAAGCGGAGCTCCTCCAGCAACGTCAGGCTGCCGAGGGCCGTCACGTCCGCGATGCTGTTGTAGCCGAGGTCGAGGGTCGTTCGCGGGACGAGCGTGTCCACCAGGATGAGCTGCCCGAACGAAGTCGCGTCCGAAAGTCGGTTGTTCCTGAGGCTCAGCCCCCGCAGCGCGGTCAGGTTCCCGAGGGCCGTCACGTCCGAGACGGCGTTGTTGTCGAGGGAGACATACCCCAGCGAAGGCAGACCGCCGAGCGCCGTCACATCCGCAATGTCGTTGCCGTCGAGCTCGAGCCAAAACAGATCGGCGAGGTTGCCGAGCGCCGTCAGGTCCGAGATGTTGTTGTCGTTGAGGTACAGATACCTCAACCCCGTGAGATCGCCAAGGGGCGTCAGGTCCGTGATTTCGTTGTTGTTGAGATAAAGGCTGAGCGCCCCCGACGTCGTCGCCAAACTGCGGAACGACGTGAGATCGGAGATGTCGTTGTCGTCGAGGTTGAGCAACACCAGCGCCGGCAGCTTCGCGAGGGCCACACGCGTGATGTCGTTGCCGTTGAGCCAGAGCTGCCCAAGCGATCTCGAGCTTTCGAGCGGCGCCATGTCCGAGATGTCGTTGTTGCCAAGGAACAGCACCAACAAGTTGTCCTTGAGCTTTCCAAGCGGTGTCACGTCTGAGATGTTGTTGTCGCTCAGGTAGAGTCCCTGCAGATTCGTCAGGCGTCCAAGCGCCGTCACGTCCGAGATGTTGTTGGCGTTGAGAGTGAGCTCGGGCAGCCCGGTCAGCCGGCCAAGCGCGGTCACGTCCGAGATGCTGTTGTTGCCCAAGTCGAGCCCTTGCAGGCGCACCAGGTTTCCAAGCGCCGTCACGTCGGAGATGGCATTGCCGTTGAGCCAGAGCTGCCGCAGCAGCGTCAGCTGCCCAAGGGCCGCGACATCCGCGATGCTGTTGCCGTCAAGGTTGAGTTCCTGCAACGCCGCGAGGCCTCCAAGCGCGGTCACGTCCGAGATGTTGTTGTCGTTGAGGTGGAGACCGGCAAGCGATGCGAGCTTCGCTAGCGGCGCGACGCCCGAGATGCTGTTGTTGCCAAGCCTGAGTTCCCGCAGCGACTCAAGCTGGCCGAGGGCCGTCACGTCCGCGATGCGGTTGTGGCTGAGCCAGAGATACGCGAGCGACGTCAGATGCCCAAGCGCCGTTACGTCCGAGACGCGGTTGCGATCCAGAAAGAGCTCTTCCAGCGCTGTCAGGTGCATGAACGCCGCCACGTCCGAGATGCGGTTGTCGCTCAGGTCCAGAGTGACCAAGTTGACCGCTTGTTCCAGCGCGGTCACATCCGACACTCCCGCACTCCAAGCGCTGAAGTGGATCAGCTTCGCCATGTCCAACTGCGTTATGACCGCGCCCGCCGTCTTTTGCAGCGCGATCTCCAGCTGTTCCCGCAGGTTCGCATCGTCGATCCTGACCGCCGCGGTCGGTGACGTCGCCAAGCGGGTCGTCGCCGTGTTCGACGGCCCGCTGTCGCCGTCGGAGTCGGCGGCGCGGATCTGGAAGTAGTGGCGCGTACCGTTGGCCAGATTTGACACGGTGTGCCGAACGGTCTCCGCGTCGCTGCCGGAGATGGGGCGCCACTCGGGCGGCGTCGAACTTGAGAATGACGCCGAGTCGGTGCTGTAGCGCACCGAATACCGCGTGATGGCGTGGTTCGAGGGGTCGGCCCAGGTCAACTGCACTTGCGCGTTGCCGGGCTGCGCGGACAGCGCCGCCGGCGCCGATGGCTGCGCGTGTGCCAGCCCGGTCGAGACGACCAGCGCCAGCGCCGCAGCGCAGTAGTAGTGCCGCGCCATGTTCTGCTCCTTTAAGCGAACTCGCTCTTTCTGTGACTGTTGACCGTTCTTTGGGTTCAATGGGCCTAGGGGGCCGTCAGATGGGTGTGCGACTCTTGGTGCGCCAGCCGTCAGGCGGCCATTGGCGGCGGCTTGGGCCGATGGCGCAGAAGTCGTCGTGCCGTTCGCTGCAAAAGGCGAACGGAAGCAGGTGGTACGGTATATCCGCCACGGTGTGGGAAGGGAAAACGCGTGTCGGAACATTTCCTGAAGGTTGCAGTGGCGTTTGCTCCGCTTGAACCGCCTGCCGGCCAGATGGAATGCCTCGTCGACTGAAGGCCGGTATTTGGGCGGCGTTGTTCTTGGCGTTGGCCGGCTGCGTGCCATGGCTGCTCGGGCGGTCGGCCGTGGCCCCGGGCGTCGCGGACGGGTCGTCGACCGAATCCCCCCGGCGGACGACGGAATCGCCCTTCGAGACCGCCGTCGCGGCTGGCACGGCCGGCCGCGGCGAGGCGACGCCGAAGGTGCCGGCGCCGCCGAGCATCGCCGAGTTGCGCCAGCTCTGCGGTTGGCCTTGGCTGGGCGCCTTCGGCCCGGAATGCTTGGGCGCGCTGGAGAATCGATACGCGCGCGAGCCGGCTTTGGGCGACGAATCCTTCTACTCACGGCCGCGGATCGTGTTCGACACCGCGATGCTCGGCCGATCGGTGACTTGGGGCGAGGTTTTCGAGGACCCCGTCGGCACGCTCGCGCGGGTGGAGGACGCCCTCGGCCGGCCCGAGTGCCACGCCGCCGAGGGCGACTTCCGCTTCGACCTGCGCGAGGCGTGCGTTGCCGACGACATGGCCCGACTGGCCATCTTGCGCCGCGAATGCGCAAACCTGCTGTGGAACCTCGGCTATGCGAACGAGGAGTCTCCCGGAACTTGGAGTGAAGGTTCACATGCGGTGTTCGACAATCTCGAACGCCGGCAGGCCAAGTGGGATCTGGCGGTCGATCGCGCCAACGGGTCCGACGACACGGCGGAGTACCACCCGCGCCGCGAACGACTGGAAGACGCGTGGTTGGGCGCGATGTGGCGGGCCGGCAAGTGCCGCGCCCTGCCGCGAGAATCGCTCAACGCGCTGGGCCCGTTCTTCGGCGCCACGGCGTGGCCGCAGCGCGTACCCGACACGGGATTGATCGAAACCGCGGCGAGGCTCGGCAGCGAATGGGCGCTTTCCGTCGTGCTCAGCGGCGGCGCCCGAGGCGGCTTTGCGGCTGGCAAGCTGCGCAAAGCGCCCGCGTTGCCGGTGGACGATGCGACGCTCGCCGAATTGCAATCTGCGCGGCCCGTGCTGGCGGAACTGCTGCGCATGTGGAAGAACATTGGCGGTTTGGCTTGGGGTGCGGCCGAACCCGAACGCTCCGAGGCGCATGTGGCGATGCTCGCGCACGCCTTGGCGGCCCTCGAGGTCGCTGCCGCGCTCGGCCTCCATGTGGACGGGGACGCCGTGTTGCGAACCGTTTCCGGCCGGGCGAGCAAAGCCCAGGTCGCCGCGGCCATGGTGCGGGCGCCGCGCTGGTTGACCGAACAGGGCTGGACGGTGGTGGTTGCCGCCGGCGAAGATGGCGGGGAGCGCGTGTTCGAGAGCCCGGATCAAGTGCGCGGCGAAGATCCTTGGGGGCAGTGGTGGGATGCCGACCGCGTCTCCGTGTGGCCGGGACCATCGGCGACGCCGGCGGGTTGATCGATACGGTGGCTGCCGGCGCGGGAAGGGCTCTGCGCGAGGAGCGTATGCTGCCGGTGCCATGAACACGACCGCGCCACGCCTTTTTCGGCCGGGCGCGGGCGCAGTGCCGCCCGCGCTAACCGGGCGCGATGGCCAACAAGCGGTCTTGTCGCGCTGCCTTGGGGACTTGGTTGGCCGCTCCGCACCACCCCACGATGTGGTCTTGTTGGGCCCGCGAGGAAACGGCAAGACGGCCCTGCTGCATTGGTTCAGCACCGTCTGCAGCGCCGCTTCGGTGGATGCGGTGGCATTGACGCCGCAGCGCATTCCCAATCAAGAAGCCCTGGTGGACGCGCTCGCACCGAGGCGAGGCATTGCCAAGTGGCTGCGGCGCAAAGTGGGCGTTGGCGCTCTGCGCTCTGCCGAGTGGCAACTCGAAGGCGCGGCGCGCAAGGACCTCACGCCGGCGTTGGTGGTGCGCTGCCGCCGAAGACCTGTCGCCGTGCTGCTCGACGAAGCGCACACGCTGGCCCTCGATGTAGGCGGCATGTTGCTGAACGCCAGCGAGCAAGTGCGAGCCGATGCGCCGTTTCTGCTGGTGCTGGCCGGCACGCCGGGGCTGCCGGATCACCTGAGCGCCATGAACGCTTCGTTCCAGCAGACCCTCGCCCAGCCGAGACCAGGGCGTTGGCCGGCTGGACGAGGCCGCGGCTCGAGAAGCGCTGGTGAGACCATTGGCGGCGCACGGCGTGGGTATTGACGAGGACGCCTTGAGCGCGGTCGTCGAGCACAGCCAACGCTACCCCTATTTCATCCAACTCTGGGGCGATGCGCTCTGGAAGCAACATGCGGCGACGGGTGCGACGCCCATCACGGCCGCTGCCGTCGCCGCCGCGCGGCCCGGCGTTGCCGCCAGCGTGGCGGACTATTATCAAAGCCGCTACAGGGAGCTGCGCGGGCAAGGGCTGCTCAACGCCGCCGTGGCAGTTGCACGGCTCTTTCAAGCTCGTGTGGACGCCACGGCAAGGGAGCACGAGCTGGACGCGGCACTAACGGCTGCCGGCATCGAGGATGCGTCGGAGCGGCTCGCCACGCTCGACGGCCTGAACCGCTTGGGCTACGTCTGGTGTCCGCCGGGGCAAATGCCGCCAATCGCTTGGAGCGCCGGCATACCGTCGCTGATGACGTTCATGCTGGAACGTGGCGTAGCGCTTTAACTCGCTAAGGTGCCGCGTGCGCCAACAACCGTTGGCGGGCCGGGTTCTGCTCGGCGATCAACGCCGCCAATTTCAATTGGCTCCGTTCAACCGGTGCCCCGTGGCCGAGGAGGAATCGGCAGTAGTCCACCACGGCGCGCAAGCTCGCAGTCTGGTTTATCGCAACTTTACTTAGGTTTACTGAAATTGGATAAAGCAGCGTAAAGTTGCCATAAATCGCCGAGCCTCAGTACCCTACCGTGCGCCCCGTGCGCCACGAGGCCAGAGCATGGATCCCCGCAAAAACCCATTCGCGCCTGGCGCTGGCGAGCAGCCACCGGCCTTGCGTACCGCCGTATGTTGTTCAGGCCGGCCTGCCGGTCACGGTAGCCGCAAGCTCGGCGATGCAGATTCCTCCAACGCTACAACGCGCTGGCGCTTGACATCCATTCTGCGAAGGCGCACAGTCCAAGGCCAAGTTGGAGTGATGCGCCCCGCGGCGTGTTTCTGTGCGGTGTCCCCAAGCGTTGTGGGCATCGTGGCGCAGCAAGTGCGCACGGGTTGTCGCATGAGGAGGCTTCGTGAGATTGCATGAGCTGTGCGAGGGCATAGTTGCGGAGGTGGACGGTTGCCTTGGCTGCGCGGTAGTCGACCTCGCCACCGGTCTGTCGTTGGCGATGAAGGTCGTGCCGGGCACGTTGCTCACCGACGACGCGATGGAGGTCATGGCCGCGGCGAGCGTGGACTACTTCCGCGGGCGCACCGTCTGGCAACTGGAGCTGGCGATGTCCGAGGCCGGCGCGGAAGAGAACCCGGCCGGGTTTGTGCGCGAAATACAAACCACCACCGCAGACACCTACCACTTCATGTCCGTCGTGCCGGGGCGCGAGGACGCGCTGATGATCTTGATCACCGACAAGACCGCGAATCTCGGTTTGGGTTGGATAGCGATGCGTCACGCGCTTGCCCGTTTGCGGGAGTTGTACGAGCCCGAGAGGCGGCCGGCTGCGGCTGCGACCACTTCGGCGGTCTCTGCGGGAGAGGCCACATGGCCCCAATCCGCCGGCGAACATCGAGGTGCGCCGACGCCCCAGCCGGCGGGTGCTCCGCCCGGCCCGTCAATGGCCGATGCCGGCGGTGGCGCGTCGATTGCGGAACGGGCGTTCCCGGAACTGCGCACGGGTGTGGAGGGTCAGGCACCCTCCCGGGGCGATGACCCGGAGTTGTTCAATCCGCGCTGGCGCGGCGTGCGTGGCGCACGGGGCCGATTGACGCGCTGACGGCCTCATAGTTCTTTGGAGTTTTGGGACGGGTTTCCCCCGTTTACCATTCCCGTTGCCGTTCGGTCCGACAGTCGGGCTTTTGCGAACGGTTGAAACACCGGCACTTTGCCAGCCCACTAGGCTATCGAGGGATTGCGCCGTCCGCTAGCGCGTGCTAGCCGCCGATGGATTGCAGCTCCTCTGTCAGCCGCAGCATGGAAGGCCCGCCGATGATCACGAGGATTCCGGGCAAGAGGCCCACGATGGAGGGCACGATAAGCAGCGTCGGCAGCCGCGCCGTCTTCGTTTGCATCCGCGAGATCATCTCCAAACGCACCGTATCCGAGAGCTTGCGCAGCGCGTCCGCGGTGGGCGTGCCGTGCCGTTCGGCCTGCGCGACCGTGGTGGCGAGATCGCGTATGTCCTGACTGTCGAGCCGGTCCGCCACGCGCCCAAGGGCTTCTTCCCGCGTGCGTCCGTGAACGGTCATGTCGAGCCCCGCCCTGCCGAGCTCGGCGGCCAACGCGGGATGGAACGTCTTCAGATCGTCCACCGTTCGGCGGAGCGCCCGCTCGAACGTGAGGCCGGCCTCCAAAGACACCACAAAGAGGTCCAAGGCGTCCGGCAGTGCGGACTGGACGCGCCAAAGACGCCCTTTCGCGAGCTTGGAGACGACCAACTCGGGGACGAGGTTGCACATCACACCGGCGATGAATCCCCCCACCAGGCCCAAAACCCATCCCAAAAGGCCGCTTTGCCAGCGCGTGATCAACAACGTGCCGATCACCAACCCGGTCAAGAGGCAGGCCACTTTGGCACCGAGCACGATCGTCACGGCGTTGCTGGATTGGATGCCGGCTCGTTGCAGCGAAACCGCGATCTTCTGGCGATCTTCCTCGCCCAGCGGCATCAAGCTGCCGAGCACGGTGAAGATCCGTTCCGCGGCGCCCCGAACTCCGGCGGCGCTTTCCGCGATGCGGTGCTCGATGCGGTCGCCGGAATTGCCCTCCGCAAGCTGCAAGCGGCGTGCGAGCCGCAATCGATCGATCACGCCATGCACAATGACGAAGACGAGCACGCCGAGCGCGCACAACACCGCCAGCAACAGGATGTCGTTCTTCACCGTCCGGCGTTCCGGATCATCAGCCAGGAGATCGCCAAGCCGCCGAATATGAACGCCAAGCCGATGCCAAGCAGGTGTCGGCCTTCGTTCACCAGCACTGTCACGAGTTCCGGTTGCACCGTGGCCTGCAAACCGATGCCGAGGATCGGCACCACGCAGAGAATGATCAACGTCACGCGCGATTCGGCGGTGGCCGCCTTCATCTTGGTGCGGTTGTCCCTGCGCTCGCGCAGCATTTCGGCCAGGTTGCCCACGGCTTCGGAGAGGTTGCCGCCGGTGTCGGCTTGGGTCGAGAGAATGGCCGCCAGCATCGCCAGCTCACCCATGCCGATGCGGTGCGCTTCGCGGGCCATGGCCCGTTCCAACGGCACCCCGAGGCCAGCGTCGAGCAGCACGTTGCGAAGCACCGGCTTCAAAGGCGCATCGGTCGCATCGGCCACCGAGTTGAGGGCCTGCATGGTTGGAATGCCGAACCGCACCATGCGCTGGAAGTCCTCCATCGCAAGGAGGAAACGGTCGTTGAAGGAAGTGCGCTCGCCGTCTTCTCTGGCTTTGCCGACGTTCCACCCGAGCAATACACCGGCGGTCAAGGCGCACGTCATCGCCAGCATCGGGCCAAGACCGACGAACATCAAGAAAGGCCCCACGAGGGTTGTCACGACCACGGCTACGACGACAGCCACCACGCCGGTGCGCACGCCCCCCGAAAGGGGGAACCGCACGTTTAGCCACTGCACCAGGGCGTTCTCCTCCTGAGCGTTTTGCGCCAAGGACTTCTGCGCCAGCGGTTCGGCTTCGTCGGTGGTGGACATCCCGCTGAGCGGGCGCAAGCGCCGATCCACTTTGGCGCGCACACTCAGCGCATCGACGACGACCAACGCCACCGCGGCGGCGAGCAACGCCGCCGCGGCCACGAACGCCAGTTCCAGCGCCGTCATCGCACTTGTCCCCAGCGCGTCGAGCCCGGCCCCGTCGCGCCCATGCTGGATTTGAGCAGGTCGCCGAGGCCCATGTCGTTTACACGGTCGGTCCAAGACGGGCGCGTCCCGGCGCAATTGAAGCGGTCAGCGGATGGATCGTAGCTCCAGATGTCCTCCAGCACCGGCACGTCGCCTTCCAGCCCGGCCAAGTCGGTGATGGAGATGATCCGCCGCTTGCCGTCGCGGAACCGGGCCACCTGCACGATCAGATCCACCGCCGAGACCACTTGGTGGCGGATGGCGGAAAGGGGCATTTCGCCGGAGCCCATCATCACCAGGTATTCCAAGCGGCGGATGGTGTCGCGCGGGTTGTTGGCGTGAACCGTGAACATGGAGCCGGGGTGGCCGGTGTTCATCGCCTGCAACGCTTCGAGCGCTTCCGGGCCGCGCACCTCGCCGACGATGATGCGATCCGGGCGCATCCGCAGGGCGTTCTTGAGCAGATCCCGCATGTGTATTTCGCCAGCGCCTTCGGCAGAAGGCGCCCTGGTTTCCAAGCGCACCACATGCGGTTGCCGCAGGCTGAGCTCCGCGGCGTCCTCCAACGTCACCACCCGTTCCTCCACGCCGATGTTGTCGGAAAGCGCGTTGAGCAGGGTGGTCTTGCCGGAGCCGGTGCCGCCGGCCACGACGATGTTGAGCTGCGCCTTGCCGGCGACTTCCAAGAGTGTTGCCATGCCGGGATGCATGGTGCCGGCGCGCGCCAACTCGTCGATGGAGAAGCCGCCCTTGCGGAAGCGGCGAATGGAGATGGCGGCGCCGTCGATGGCGAGCGGCGGGCCGATGATGTTCACCCGCGAGCCGTCGGCGAGCCGGGCGTCGCACATCGGGCTGAGTTCGTCCACGCGCCGGCCGACGCCTTCGGCCATGCGCTTTGCGATGCGCGTCAAGTGGTCGGCGTCCCGAAACTTCACGTCCACCTTGTTGAGCCGGCCTTCGCGTTCCACATACACGGAGGCCAGTCCGTTCACCAAGATGTCGCTGATGCCGGGGTCGCGCAACAGCGGGCCGAGCGGCCCTAGGCCGCGCATTTCGTCCAGCAGGCGCCTGGCCAATAGCGCGTGGGCGCTGCCGATGGGCGGGGCGTCCGGCACGGTTTCCAACTGCCGGATGATGGCCTGCACGGTTTCGATGAAGCCGTCGTCGTCCAAAGCCGCCACGGTCTCGGGGTCCATCGCCTCGAGCACGCGGCCGTGGTACCACGGCACGGCCACCTCGAACCGGTCCCGCGCCGCCGCCTCCGGCGTGACGGCCTGCAAGTCCGGTGCCCGCTCGCGTTGAAGCGGCCTGCCATGGCGATAGCGAATGGATTGGGGCATGACGTGTTCGCAGCGCGACCCGATTCCGACGCGGCGAGTCTAACACCCTCCGTTTGGCGATGCCGTCGAACAACCCGCAAGGCCCGCGAGGCGCTCGGAGATGGCGGCGCAAGCTCGCGTTGCCCGACTTCCGGGCGGGGGCCGCTGTTTCGCCAAGGTCAATCCAAGAAACGCAGCCTGCGCTTCACGCGGAAGACGCTCTCGAAAGCTTCCCTGAGTTCCTGCTCTGTGGGCGCGGTGATCACCTCGTCCACGTCAGGGTCGCCGCCGGCGGCGTCTATGCACGCCTCGAGCCTGTCGAAAGCCGCCTGCCGACTGCCGCCCGGCCTCTTGGTGAGAAATATCACCCGGATTGCCACATTGCGATCGCCGGCGATTCGGCAGGCCTCCTGCAACCAGTCGCCGAGCAAGGCGATTTGCTCCCGCGAGATTCCCGACGGCGTGTCCGTCCAATCGGCGCCGCGGGTGAACGGCGCCACTCCCTCCACGGGTTCGCTGCCCACTTGCACGAGGTCGTCCGGTCGGCCGTACGGCGTGAAGCTCAATCCGCGCCGGCAGATGTGGTCGTTCAGCATCGGGCGGCCGGCAAAGCCCAAGTCCGCGGCCATCAGTCTGTCCACCACATGCCCGCCCCCGTCTAGGAACCCGTCGCCGCGGAACAGCTGCCAAGGCGTGAGGCCGCTAAGGCTGCTCATCCAAGCCGTCTTCTTGGAGCTCGCCACCGGGCTGTTCGCGTGCATGACCTGTTCCACGACGTTCGCCAAGTGCTGGAGGCCTACGCTCGTGAACTCCTTTGTCGTGCTGTCCACAAAGGCCGAGAAGCGGGTGTTGAACGCGCGGGCTGTCGTGTCGGCCATGGCGGCCTTGTAGTGGTCGCTGAATTCGTCAAGCCGACTGCATGAGGACTGCGAGTCGTAACTGTTGCCGAACGCCGTCATGTTCGGATTCGCCGGGCTGGCGGTGGACCGCTTATCGGCCACGCGCCCGCGCAGCGGCCGGTATATGTAGGGGTAGCCGTCGGTGATGAGCACGATGGACTTCTTCAGTTTCGGGTCGCAATCCGCGGTCTCGCCCTCGGCGCAAGTGGCGATCGGCGGGTTCGAGTTCGCCCAGATGTCCGCCCAGAGGGGCGACAGGGCCCGCAGCCCCCACACAACCCCAAGGTGCAGCAAGGTGTTGCTAAACCGGTTGCCGTGGCTCTTGATGACCGTCAACTCGTCGAACGCGGTGCCAACGGTGGTGGAGCTGTCCGTAAGGGGCAGTATGGCCTGCTCGGGGCAGAGGGACGAACCGTCGGTGCCGCGGGTCGCGTCGCGCGTTGCCCAGTTGTTGTAGCGCCTGGACAACGCCACGTGGCTTATAACCGTGTCATTTACAGTGTGTTCCGTGGAGGCCGTGGTCGGACGGGCGTTGTCGCCCAGCATTTCCACCATCACCGTGTGAAGCTGCATATCCGCATTGACGGCAATCCGCGCGTCCGGCCACGAGTAGGCCGTGAAACGGGTGTGGGGATCAGCGTGGTCCGGCGGCGCGTCGGAGAGGTGCAGCGGCTCGTCCGTGAGGCCGGCGCTGAGTGTTGTCCAGCCGTCCACATCCGCCTTGGCCGGCCAACTCATGGTCGTCACGTTCTCGTCATTGGACGCGCGCGCGTCGGGGTGCCAGTGCGCCCCCCACCGGGCCATTACGCAGCCGTTCCAGAAGTCCTTGCCGTTCACGCTCCAAGTGCCGAGTGGCGGTACCAGGCTGCTCACGTCGATGTCCTCGTCGGCGCGCAGGTCCCAATCCGCGGTGGTGCTGGTGCGGGTGTTGCCGTCCGCGTCTTTGCTGCCGAGGTAGAAGTCCGGCAGGCTGCGCGACTGCAGCGGGCCCATGTTCGCGCCGGTCCCGTAGTCGTGGAAAGTGTCCACCCAGTGACGCGTGGTGGCGCGCGCCTCGTCCGTGTCGATGGCCGCGCCCATCAGCATGTGCGCGTAGCGCCGCTTGCCGTCCGTGTCGCCGCTGCCGGTGGTGTCCGCGACGTTCACGGCACTCCCAAAAGGCACTACCGCCACGGTCATGGATCCGGGGTCCGATTCGGCGCGCTCGGTCAACACATCCTCGATCACACCGGCGGCGGTCTTCAACGCGTCGATCCGTTTCGGCCCCGTGAAACCGCCGTCGGCGTCCGCCATTTTGTTTCTCATGGATTGGGTCAGGTCGGTGGCCACCGCTATCTCGTAGCGATCGGTTAGCAATTGCACCGCCACGGTTTGCGTGGGCAGGCCGACATTGGAGTTGCCGCTGCTGTCGCTGGCGAACAGCTCGTCGAAATCGACAGTGGCTTGGCCGCCGACGGTGATGCGGGTGATCCGCGAAGTGGATTCGTGGGCAACCGTGACGTCGTCGTCGTCCACGTCGATGTTCGCGAGCAGTCCGTCCAGAAACTTGGCCACCCGATCCTTGATGAGCGCTTCCGTGGCGGCCGCCGTGTCTGCGTCGCTTAGGCCGTCGAGCAGATTGCCAATGGCCGAAACGGCGGCGCGCAAAGCGGCGTCGATCTCCACCTGTTGCGCTTCGCGCCACCCGTAGTTGGACATCATGCCGCCGACGCCGGTGAGCATCGTCAGCGCCACCACGCCGGTGTAGAGCATCGCGCCACCGCGGCGGCAGCGCGCGAAATCGCGGACGGTGCCCAAAACGCGCGACCAGAGCGCGGCGGCCCGGCACCTGCGACCAGCGCATCCGCGCTTCCCAACCGCCGGCGCGGCCCTCGGCGGTCGGTTTGCCAAGTGCTTGTTCATGGCGTCGGCGGCGGCGTGGTTGTGGGCGCGGCGGCGGGGACGCACCACTGGCAATCGTCAAGCGGCTCCAGCGCTCCCCAAGCCACGCGCCGGCGCATGGTGGTCGGCACGCCGAAGGTACGGCGTCCAAGGTTCACGAGGGCGCCGCCGGTGAACCCGGGCTCGGTGCCTTGACCGTAATGGGCGCAAATCTCCACCACAACCCACCACTCGGTCGGCTGCAAGGTGCGGCTGATCCACTCGGACGTGGCGGGCGTCGTGCCGCCGCCGACGGGGGTGCCTTCCTGCGGCAGCACCGGCGCGTTGGCGCCGAAGGCCGCGCCCTCGCGCGGTAGCTCGGACGTCAAAGCGGCGCAGTCGCCGCCGCCGTTCCAGGCGGGAATGGTCGCCGTCGAATCCGGATCCGGATTGGGCCGGATTTCGTTGAGCACCATCGGCTCGCACCACGGCAGCTGATCGTCGGTGGCGGAGTCGCTGTCGTGGTCCCATGCCGTGTCGCAGTCGCGGCCGGCGGAGTTCACGGCTTCCACCACCGGCGGCCCGGCGGCGTCGCGCAACCGCGTTACCACCACCACCCGCATCGTGCCGGCGCTGGACAGCGACAGCCGGTCCATCGCGGCCCGCACGACGCTGCCAACGGTTTGTTCGTCGGCCCACTCGGTGCCGAAGGCGATCAGCTCGGCGACAGCGTACTGCTCGCGCGCGATGTCGGTGCGGAAGGCCGTGAAACCGCGAATGTCCCAAAACAAGGTCATCAGCAGGATGATGAATGGCGTGACGGCCACCAGTTCGACCGACGCCGAGCCGTCGTGCCGTGAGCGGCCGGTTTTCGCGGCGCGGCCCGTGAAGAGCGTCCGCGGCGTCATGAGGTGCGCGTGTTCCGCGCCCAGCTTTCGTGACGCATCACCAAGCCGTTCGGCACAAGAGGTCGGAACAGGCCGTACCAGGGAGGAACGGCGATCTGGGCGCGCAGCCGCAGCCAGCTGCCCTGGCCGCCGCATTCGCCGGCCACCGCATCGCTCCAGTCGACGCCGCCGTCCGGGTCGTCATCCCAGCTGATCATCACCTCGACATCGCTCGTGCTGGCGTTGGCGGCGGGCCAGATGTCCGTCGTCGCCGTGGTGACGTTCACCGAAAGCGTTCCGTCGTTGTTGCGATCGAGCAGCCAGCGGGCGTTGGCGTCCTCGGAGAAAGCGCTCGTCACGGCATTGGCGCAGTTGTTGCCCGCGGTGCTGGTCAAGGACGCCACGCGCCGCGCCGCGGCCTTTGTGGCGGTGGCCAGGACTTGGTCGATCAGCGTCACGCGCAGGAACTCGCCGACCAGGGCGAACAAGGCGATGGCGGCCATTAGCATGAGCGCGAACTCGGTGGTAAACGCGCCACGCGCCGCGTTCCGGCCCCTTCCGGCGCGCGTTTGGTTCGGTTGCGTCTCGCGGTCGCGGGCCATGTGCCGCACTCCGGGGTTCTCCCGATCAGCACCGCCAAGGAGAGGCGAAGCTCCCGCGGGTGGAATGCCGATCGAATCGACTATACTCCAAGCAACTCCAACATGGAAGTTGATGAGGAGGACGAGGCGCCCGAGCCGGCGTTATCGCGTGAAACTGTCCCGCGTCCACCGGCGATGCCGCATTCCCTTTTCGTTTGGGGGTGGTGGTCGGGGCGCGGTCATGGATGTTTGTCGTGGAACCACATGGACTCGCCGGCGGCGCCCGCTTCCAAGCGACGGCCGCGGGGCGCCCGGAGCGGCGACCTTGACAACTGCTGTGCCGCGCGCCTTCGTTGCCGCCGCGTGCGCCGCTCTCGGTGCGCTGGCGCTATCGTGTTCGCTCGTTCCCCAGAGGAACGACCGCATGCAGATCGAGCGGATTTCGAGCGCGGTCTTGCCTTTCGCGGAAGTGGCGCTCGAAACCGGCCAGCTGGAAACCGCCAAGCGCAGTTACCAGAACCTGCTCCGCGTCCATCCGGACTCTTTCCAAGCGCGGATGGGTCTTGGCGAAGTGGAGCTGCGCCGCCGCAATCCCGCCGAGGCCGCGCGCTGGTTCGTCAGCGCCCTCGCCAGCGCCAGCACCCTGCCGGAGCGTCACGACGCGCTGCTGGCGCACGGCCGGGCGGCGCTGGACGCCGGTCATCTGGAGGCCGCCCGCGGCAGTTTCGCCCGCTTGACGGACCCTCAGGAAGGCGCCTCGAACGCGCATGTCGCGTTCGGCCTCAACGGCGTTGGCCTGACGTTCATGATCGACGGCGACTTGCGCAGCGCCGTGACGTTGATGGAGCAGGCGGTCGAACTGCTGCCGCACGACCAAAAGCTGCGCGGCAACCTTTCGCTCTCCTTGCGGAACTTGGCCGAACAGGTGGCGGGCACATCCTCGGCGGCGAACGAGTTCGCAACCCCCGGCGACGTGGCTGAACAGGCCCCGCAGCCTTCACCGGTGGCCGGCCCCGCGCCCGACCCCGCGCTGGTCGCCGCCGCCAGCCGGATCGAGCTGGCCGTGGAGCGGTTCGAACAAGCCGCCGAGCGGTTGGCGGGCGCCGCCTCGGTTGCGGCGGCATCCGCCGCGGTGGACGAACCCGTCGCCCAAAGCGCGCCGTCGCCGCAACAGCCGGCGCAGCGACCGCCCCCGGAATCGCGCGAAAGCGCTGCCGCGGCGCCGGCCGACGACTCCACCGCTCAAAGCGCGCCGCCGCCGAGGTTGCCGCAACAGCCGGTGCCGCGACCGGCACCCGAATCGCGCGAAAGCGCCGCCGTGGCGCCGGCCGACGACGACTCCGTCCAAAGCGCACCGCCGCGATCGCCGCAAACACCGGCGCAACGACCGCCACGCGAATCGCGTGAAAGCGCCGCCGCGCCGCCGGCCGACGACGACTCCACCGCCCAAAGCGCGCCGCCGCGATCGCCGCAACTACCGCCACCGGAATCGCCTGAAAGCGCTGCCGCGCCGCCGGCCGCCCCTTCGCCTGGCCCGCAAGCGGTGCCCGACGCGGCGCCCGCCGCTACAAGCCCGCCAAGCCCGCCGCCCCGAGACCCGCCCCCGGAACCCGCGCCGGCTGCGCCGGCCGGATCGGTCGGCTTTCTCGTTTCCGATTCGGAAGGTCTGTTTGTGCAAATGGGCGCCTACGGCACGGCTGCCGCTGCGGACGCCATGGGGGAACGGCTGCGCGGCATCACCGAGCAGCCGGTGCGCGTCACCGAGCGTGGCGGACTGCACCGCGTCCGCATCGGGCCGCTGAAGTCGCGCGATGGTCTGCAAGCTCTGGTGGGCGCCCTGCGCGAAGCCGGCTTTGGCGGCGTGGAAGCCGTGGACGAAGCGCCAGCCGGGCCGGAGCCCATCGCGCCAGAGCCCTCGCCACCGCCCGTCGCAATACAGGAGGCGACTCCGGCGCCGGTCGCGGCGCCCGAAACGGGGCAAGTGCCGGTCGAGGCGGTGCGCGGCTTCCCGGTCGACGTGGAGGGCAACCGCCTGTTGCAGATGGGCGCGTACGGCAATGAAGAGGTTGCCGAAACGTTGGCCTTGCAGCTGCGCGCTGTCACAGACGAGCGGGTGCGCGTGGCCAGCACCGAGGTGAACGGCGAGGTCCTGCATCGCGTGCGGATCGGCCCGGTGGCCGCGGAGGATTGGCGCGCGTTGACCATGGCGTTGACCGCCGCCGGCTACGACATCGAAGACCCGCGGCCGCGCGAAGCCTTCGTGGCCCGGAATGGCGCCGGCACGTTCGTGCAGTTCGGCGCGTTCAAGGCGCGCGCCGCGGCGGCATCCATGGCCCGCCAGTTGCGGGATTGGACGAACGAGCCGGTGAGCGTGTCCCAGGCGGCGCTTGCGGACGGCGCGTCCGTCCACCGCGTTCAGATCGGGCCGCTCGCCTCGGATGCGCGCTTGGCCAGGTTGATCGATGCGCTTCGGACGCGAGGGTTCCGCGTGACCGGCGCGAACGAAACCGCCGCGGACAGCGTCCTTTCGGAACAGCCCCAAAGCCCGCCGGCGCAAGCGGCGCCTGTCGCCGAGGCCGAGCGGCCCGCCCCTCCCGCTGCGGCTCTTCCCGACGAACCCGCGCAGGTCGAAGAGCCGCCGCCGGTGGAGCCGGCGGCCGAGTTGAGCCCGCCATCAGCGGAACCTCCTCCTGCCGTGCCTGATCCGGTACTTCCGCCCGGCCAACCGCCGCCTGTGCTGGGCGAATCCGCGAGTGCGACGGAACCGGAACCACTTCCACCCGAGCCGCTGCAAACGGCCCCAACGGATGCCCGTGATGTGGATTCCGGGCCGGGGCGCGATTACGAGGAAACCTATGTGACGCCAGAAGCGGAAACTGGCGTCCCGCCGCCAACCGGGCGACCGGGCTCGCCTTCCAACGCCCGCGCATTCGTCACCACGGAGGACCAGGGAGTGTTTGTGCGCATCGGCGACTATCACGCCAATGACGCGGCAGAGGACGTGGCGGCGCGGATGCGCGTGCTCACGACGGCGCCCGTGGAGGTGATCGTGGATGAGGACGGGCCTCGATCACTGCATCGCGTTCGCGTAGGGCCGGTTGAAACGGATACGGATTTCGAAGCGTTGCTGGCGGCGGTGGAAGCGCTCGGCTTCGACATCCACTGATCGCCAAGGCGCGATGAATCGCGTAGGGCGCGACCAATCGCGTGAGGCGCGATCAATCGCGTAGGGCGCGACCAATCGCGTGAGGCGCGATCAATCGCGTAGGGCGCGACCAATCGCGTGAGGCGCGATCAATCGCGTAGGGCGCGATCAATCGCCTTCGATGAATAGCGTTCGACGATCGCGCGCCGTCGGAGGCAAGGCTTGGACGCGCGTCACTCCACCGCGCCAAGCCCCAGCAACGGCTGCAGGAACTTGGCAAGCATGGTGCGCTCCCGTCGGGCGAGCGCGCGCTGCGGCTCGCCAAGCGCCATCGCGCGCGCCATGCCTTTGATGTAGGGCAACTCGAGGTCTGGCGCCTTGCCGCCGAAACCGGCGCGCAGCTGGTCCGTGCCGAGCAGTTTGGGAAGCGGCCGGGTGTGATTGACGACCAACGTCGAGGAGGTGCCGTCAACGGCGGCGCCGCCATCGAGTATCCGCGCCCATCGCACCGCCACGGAAACCCCTGCCGGGGTTGGCTCGAAGACGATCAAGTGGTTCGTCGCCAAATGGCGCAGCGCCTCCACATGGGCGGGCCGCAGGCCGCAAGCCAGAATCATGTGCGCCTGCGCCGACATCGCCTCGATGAGCGCGAGCAGGCCGGTTTCCGTGAAGTCGTCCTGGCCGGCTTGATCAATCGGGTGGGCCACCAAGCCGATGCGGCCGGAAACCTGCGCCTGCAAACGCTCCAGCGCGCCGGCGTCCTCGCCGTCGGTGGATTGCAGCGCTTGGGCAAGACCGCGCCGGGGCTCGGTGTCCAACGCCAGCGCCAGCGAGCCGAAATTGGGGTCGAGGTCCAAGCAGCTCACATACCGCCCCGCCTCGGCGGCCAAGTGCGCCATCAAGGCGGTGATGGTGTTGGTGCCCATGCCCTTGCCCAGCACCAGCACCAGGCGGCTGGCTTGTATCTCCGCCCGCGCGCCTTCGCCGTTGACCGCGGCGATCTCTCGCAGCGCTTGCTGCAGGTTGTTGCCGTCCAGCGGTTTCGGCAAATACAGGAATACGCCACTGCGATACAGCTCGTTCGCCAGCGTGACGTTGTTCTCGGAGCCGGTGACCAGGATCATGCTCTCGGGACGGCACACCTGTATGAGCGCCGGCACATACACGATGGGATTCTGCTCGCCATCCAGATCCACCAGCAACACCTCCGGCGAGCGGGTGGTGCGGAACGTCCACGCGGCGTTGCGCACCGTGCCGCGTTGCACCTTGGCGTCGCGTAGCGCCTGCTGCGCCACACGCCGGCTGTCGGCGTCGTTCAGAAAAGCCGTGAAGTCGGTTTCCGCCATAGCTTTCGCAGAGCCTTGACAAATCGCTCACGCGCGCGGACGTCCGCTGCTAGCGGCCCGCGGCGCGCACGCTATTCCTCAGTGTCTTCTTTCCCGCGCCACACGCGCACCGCCTCCACCGCCTTTTCGGAGCGGGCCGGGCCTTCGGAAACCTTGGCCGCCTCGATCATCACGTTGCGCACGAAGTCCACATGGGCGCCGGGTTGCGGTTCGGACGGCACCAGCTCGGGCAATGGAGAGCGGCAACCGCCCAAGAGCGTCGCGCCCAAGGCGACGCCAGCGGCGAGCATTCGTCGTGATGCGCGGTTCATGGCGTTTCTCTCATTGGCAGGGACAGGCGGCGACACTACCACACTAGGCGTTCCGGGCACACCAGGTGTTCCGGGCAGGGTGTGCGACGTTTTAGTGCGCGAGCCGTCAGGCGGCCATTGGCGGCGGTTTGCGCCGACGGCGCCAGAAGTCGTCGTACCGTTCGTCGCGGACGCACGAACGCAACGCCATGACGTCGTTCGCGCCGGCCCGGCTCCATCGCATGCCGGAACACTTCAAGCGCTCGCCGACCAGCGTGCGGCAGGAGCTCTCCACCATGCCCGAACCGATCAGCAGCCCCATCTCCCGGTACGCCGGGTAGCGCATCCGGCCGCGGTTGTTCTCGAAATAGCCGGCGCACTGGTCGGCGGTCTTGTCGCCGGCGTGCCGGCGCAGTTCCCGCAGCACATCGTCCACGCGCCCCTCGGAGAGCGCCGCGCAGACCTTCTCCGACCACGCCCGGCACAGCTCCGTGCCGGCGCCGTAAACCGCGCGCCCCACTTCCCAGAGCCGCTCCTTCGCGTGCCAGATGTCCACTATGCAAACGGCGTTCGGGAACAGTTCCGCGGCGGCGTTCCAGATCCACTTCGCGCCGTCGGCGACGACCACCTGCCGCTTCGCCGCCACGAACCCGAACCGCTCCGCGGCCCGCCAGAGCCGCCGCGCGAACGCCGACGGCTCCGCGTCCACGTCCCTCGACGCCGCGCTGTCGATCGCCGCCGTGTGCCGCGCCGAACCCGCGTCCCGCTCCGGCAGGCCGGTCCGCGGGTTCCGCCGCTCCGCCGTGTGGAACACCGCCACCTTCGCCTCCCGCGTCTTCGACGGCCGGCCGTCCTCCGCCGTCCCCGCGTCCCGCCGCACCACCGGCACCCCCGTGCCGTCCGGGCTGCAGTACATCGTCTCCGCCGGCGCCTCGCCCAGCGCCGGCTCCGCCTCGCCCCACGCCGTGATCTCCCCCCCGACCTGCTTCGCGGCCCGCTCCGTCCGCTTCGCCGTCGCCACGACGCCGGCCAGCCGGCCCAGGCGCGCCGCCGCCTTCCCGAAGCTCGTCTCCGACGCCAGCTCCGCCAGCGCCCACAGCGCCGCCGGCGTTCCCCGCACGCCGTCCCGCCCCGCGATGCCCAGCTCCTCGTCCAGAACGTACCGCCCGCCCTTCGAGCACCCGCACGTCCAGTAGCCGCGCCGCAGCGTCAGAAGGCCGAGCAGCGACAGCGGCGCCGTCGAGCGCGTGCCGCGCCGGACCATCGCCGAGCCGCAAGCCCCGCACGCCGGCGCCCCGGACTCCGCGTCCAGCGCCGACAGATTCTCCGAAACCCCCGCCGCCGCGCCGCCAAGCAGCGCGCCCCGCAGGTCCAGCTCGAACTCCCGGAACCCCCGCCCGCCGGTCAGAACCCCCCGGCAAAGCTCCCGGAACTCCGGCGACGACGACAGCATGCGGAGAACCTTCTCCCCGGAAAAGCCCACGCCTTCTTGCGCTCCAGCGCGTCCTGCGCCAACATCTCTTCCGTCATCGCGATTCCCTTCGCTGCGGTTGTACATACCCTCAGCTTACTTGGGAATCGCGATGACTCCCCAAACCCGCTCGCAGCCCCCGCGCACTAAAACGTCGCACACCCTTCCGGGCACACCCTCGTGCCGTCCGCCCGGGGGTGTGCCGGACCGGAAGTGATGTGGTAGATTCGTGCTCCACACTGGCCTGCCTTTGGGGGACTGCTATGAGATTTTTGCGCTACTTGACCGTCGCGGCCTTCGCCGCCGCGGCACTCGCCGTGGCCGCATCCTCGGTAAACTCGCGCACCTACATCGTCTACGACAGCACGAGTGATCCGGCGGAGACCAGGGACGCCGACGGCAACGTCTTGGAATGCACCTCGACCTTGCAAGCGAAATGCAACGGGGAAACGACTTGGGTGGACGTCAGCGGTACGCTTGACGTGGCTTGCCCGGTCAGCGATCCGGGAGTCGCGTGGCGAGAGAAAACCGAGGAAGGTAGTCAAGAAAACACCGCATGGGACTGTCCACTCACGGGAAGCGGCGTTCCCTCCGGCGCGGTGGCCGCCAAGCAGGCGGTCGCGATTACAGGCGTTTTGACCTCCTGCGCGGTCTCCAACCTGACTGCGCAGAATGCCTGCCGTTACTACTGCTTGGACAAAGCGGAAAAGTTCTACGAGTGTGAGGACGATCCGACGTGATATGTACCGCCGGCCTTTGAACTCGCATCCGGCAATCCGGGCAAGAGCACGCGGTGCCACGGCCCTCCATCGTGTAGAGTCCGCACTCTGCAAGCAGGCGGATACTTCGTGCGCCGCGTGTTGACGTTGGCTGGGCGTGATTTGGTCGCGCTTCCAACCAAACGCCCTAGGAGCATGTGCCCTAGGAGCATGTGAAGGCCGCTTCCTCCTCATTCACGCGGCCTTTGCCGCGGGCGCGGGCCCGCCAAACGCAAACCGAAATCGCGCTGATGCGCGGTTGGTGCTGCTTCGTCGGCAACCGCGCCGCGCCGTGAGGCGCGATATACTGCCGACAATCTGAAACCGGACACCGACGGAACGCCCGTGGAGCGAGAGTCTCCGGTCCATCGCAACATTCTCGACAACATGGGCGAAGGGGTGATGAGCGTGAACCCCGACGGCCGCATCATGACGTTCAATCCTACCGCCGGCCGCCTGCTCGGCATCCCGCAAGAGCAAGCCTTGGGCCGCACGTTCGCCGAGGTGCTGCTTGCCCGCGAGGGTTTGGACCACTTCAACCAGGCGTTGCTGGACGCCGTGCAGGAAGGCGATGTGGGCCGGCAACGCGATGTGGAGGGCGTTGTCGACGGCGAGGCGCGAACGTTCGCGCTGACCACTTCGTATCTGCGCGCCGGCGCGGCGGATGGCGGCGGGGCGGTTCGGGAAGAAAACCTCGGCGTGATCGCGGTGTTCGGGGACGTCACTGAAGTGAAGTCGCTGCGCGAAACCGAGAAACGCTTGGCGGAACAGCTGGAGGCGCAGAACGGGAAGCTGCAAACCGCCTATCGGGAGCTCGAAGAAAACAACGAGACCCTCGCCGCCGCGTTGCGCAAAGTGCAGGTGACGCGGGTGGCGGCCACCGTGTTCGTCATCGTCCTGTTCCTTGCCGTTGGCTTCGCCACTTGGCATGTGGGCCAACCGGTCGCCGAAGACGCTTCGCCGGTTGCCACATTCGCGGGTGGCGCCACGCGCACGCTCGTGGCCAAGCCGCAACGCCTTGTTTCCACCATCGCCCTGTTTGGTCGCGTGGTGCCGCAGCGCGAGGTGCATGTGGCGAGCCCGGTGGACGGCAAGGTGGCCGAAACCCACTTCCAATACGGCGAACCGGTGGCCAAGGGGCAACGTCTGGTGAACTTGGACACCACCGATGTGGAACGGGAACTGCGCCAAGCGCAGGCCGAGCACATCAAGGCCGAACGCAACTTCGAGGCGGTGAAAGACTGGGCCAACAACCCGGAGACCGCCCGCGTGCGCCGCGAGCTCAGCAAGGCGCAGCTGGCTCTCGACAACCAGCGCAGCAAGGTGGAGCAAAGCGAACTGCTGTTGCAGCAGGGCATCGTCGCCGCGGTGGAACACGACGCCGCGGTGCGCCAATACCAAAGCCAAACCTTGGATTACGAATCCTTGCAGGAGAACTACGACGCGGTGCTGGCGAAAGGCGACGAGGAAGCGCAACAAGTGGCGCGGCTGGAGCGGGACAACGCCCGGGTGCGCATGGAGAGCTTGCAGGAGGTGCTTCGCAGAGCGGTCATCGAAGCGCCGATTGACGGTGTTGTGCTGAAACCCGGCGCGGGTGGACGCGGCGGCAGTGAACTTGGGAAAGGGGCGGTCGTCGGTCAGGGCGAACGTCTGCTCACCGTCGGCGACGTCGAGGGCTTGGCGGTGGTCGGTTGGGTGGACGAAGTGGATGTGACGAAGGTGAGGGCCTCGCAACCCGTCACGATCCGCGGCGATGCCTTCCCGGAACTTGAATTGGCGGGCACCGTGGCGCGAGTTTCCCGCCAGGCGCGCCCAGGGTCGGGCCCGTCAACCCCGACGTTCGAGATCAGCGCGGCCATCGAGCCACTGCCTGCCGCGGCACGACGCCGGTTGCGCCTTGGCATGTCGGCGCGCATCGAGGTGGTCGTGCAAGACAAGCCGGACGCGCTCTTGGTGCCGATCGCCGCGGTGGACGTGCGCGGCGGCGACGCTTGGCTGCCCGTGAAGGATCGCGAAACCGGCGAAATCCGGCAGGTGCGTGTGGAGGCGGGCCTCACCACGCTGACCGACGTCGAGATCGTCAGCGGTCTGGAGATTGGCGACGAGGTGGTGGTCGGCCCCGTCGGGCCGTAGCGTCCGCTTCGCGCCGAACGCCAGGTGAATCCGGAAACGAAGCCACGGGCCGCAATGGACGCGAGCCCGCAATCCAAGCCACCGCCTTCGGATTTGCTGCGCTTGGACGAGGTGCGCAAAAGCTATGCCGTTGGGCCGGTGGCAACCGAAGTGCTGCGCGACGTTCGCCTGCGTGTGGACAAAGGCGATTTGCTGTCCATCATGGGGCCGTCGGGTTGCGGCAAATCCACCCTCATGAACCTGCTGGGCCTTTTGGATCGGCCGAGCGGCGGGTCCTATCTGCTCGATGGCGTCGAGGTGACGACATTGGACGATGACGAGCGTTCGACACTCCGCAACCGGCGCATAGGTTTCGTGTTCCAGTCCTTCCAACTCTTGCCGCGCCTCACCGCGGCCGAAAACGTCGGCTTGCCGCTGGTCTACCGAGGCTTGCCGGAGCGCGAGATCAGGCGTTGCGTGGACGATGGGCTGGAGCGCCTCGGCATGGCCGCGTTCGCGGAGCGCAAACCGAGCGAACTTTCGGGTGGGCAGCAGCAGCGGGTGGCCATCGCCAGAGCGTTGGTTGGCGGGCCGGCGGTGCTGCTCGCGGACGAACCCACCGGCGCACTGGACCAAGAAACGAGCGGCGAAATCATGCGGCTGCTCATCCAACTGAATGTCGACGAAGGGCTGACCATCGTGATCGTCACCCACGATCCGCAGGTGGATCAGCAGTGTCGAAGGCGCACCCGCATTCGCGAGGGCGTGTTGCGCGAAGACACGGGTACCGGTCTGGTTCCGTGAAGATGCCCGCGGCTCTGCGGCAGCTTCCGCTCCGCCGCGTGGCGGCGGCGATCGCCAACGCGCCGATCGTCAAGGCCAACGTCAGGGAGGCCGTGACGAGCTTGCGCCTCAACCCGCAGCGCACCTCGCTGGCGGTCCTCGGCATTGTGCTTGGCGTCGCTTCCGTGACGGCGATGGTGTCCGTGGGCGTCGCCGCTCGGGCCGAGGCGCGGGAGCGCTTCAAGGATCTTGGCACGCAAACGCTCGTTGTCCGCAAGCGTGGCAGCGCCAGGCCCGCGGCCGCCGCGAAGGTCATTCACGCCGAGGATGTCGCCTTGCTGCCGGGTCGCGCCGCCACCATTGAGGTCGCGGCGCCGGTGTTGCAGGTGTTCGGCACTGTCACCTACGCCGGACGCGCGCTCGAAAGCAACGCCATGCTGGGCGTAACGGAGGCGTTCGCGGCGCTGAACAAGCTCGCGCCGCGGGCCGGCCGTTTTCTATCGGACTTGGACGTGCATCGGCCTTTCTGCGTCCTCGGCTGGCAAGTGGCGCAAGAGATGTCGGAGCGTGGGGGACGGCGCGATTTCGTGGGCGAGGTGGTTTCGTTGGCCGGCCGCCTGTACACCGTGGTGGGTGTTCTCGGGCGCCGGGGAGATTCCGGCCTGCTGCCGTTCCGGGCCGACGATTCGGTTCTGGTTCCGCTTTCCACCGCGCAACGCGCTTTCGTCGGCACGGAGATTCAAGCGGTGGTGGCCCGGATGGCGCCGGACGCCGACCCCGACGCGGCCATCGCCGAGGTGCGGCGCTATTTTAGCGATCTGGGCGTGCGGGTGCGGGTCTCCGGCGCCGAACAGCTGGTGGACGCCCTGCAGCACCAGATGCGGCTTTTCACGTTGCTGCTGGCGGCGGTCGGGGGCATCGCCCTAGTGGTGGGTGGCGCGAGTGCCATGAACGTGATGCTCACGTCGGTGACGGAAAGACGCCGGGAAATCGGCATCCGCCGCGCATTGGGCGCCCGGCGCGGCGAGATCCGCAACCAGTTCCTCACCGAGGCGGTGGTGCTGGCGCTGATAGGCGGCGTCATCGGCATCGCCATCGGCGTTGCGGTGCCGCTCGGCATCTGCCTATATGCCGGCTGGGCCTTCGCCCTCTCGCCCATCGCCATGGTGCTCGGGCTCGGCGTGGCCTCGGCGGTGGGCGTCTTCTTCGGCGCCTATCCCGCCAGCCGCGCCGCCGCGCTGGACCCCATCGCGGCGCTCCGCGCCGATTGACATCGGGAACGTCTCACGCCGAGGCGGACCGTTTTCGCGCCGACGACGAGACCAGCCCGACCGCGCTAAGATCGCCTGTTCGGCAAGCAAAGGTGGAGGGCCATGAAGCTGTCTGTCGAGTTCCCTTCCGTGAGCTACCGCGAAGGCGGCGACGCGGTGCTTCGTCTCGCGAGAGACATAGAGGCCATCGGTTTCGAGCAGATCGACGTGTTCGACCATGTGGTCATGGGCTTTCCCACCGCCACCCGGCCAGCGCCCATGTATCCGCCTAAGATGCCCATTCTGGAAGCGTTTATGACGCTCTCGCACATCGCCGCGGCTACCGACGTCGTGGGCCTTGGCACCGAGGTGCTGGTGCTGCCGCAGCGTCAGCCGGTGCTGGTGGCGAAGCAGGTGAGCACGCTGGACACCCTCTCCCGCGGTCGCGTGCGGCTTGGCGTTGGAGTGGGGTGGCAGGAATCCGAATACGACGCGCTGGAGGAGGATTTTCACACCCGCGGCAAGCGCATGGACGAGGCCATCACGCTGCTGCGCGCCTATTGGGGCGACGAGCGCGTGGATTACGAGGGAGCGTTCTATTCGTCCACGGCGATGGCGATGGAACCGAAGCCGCCCCAAGGCCGAAAGCTGCCCATCTGGATCGGCGGCGGTTCGGAGCGCGCGCTCAAGCGCGTCGGGGAACTCGGCGACGGTTGGCTCGCCACGGCGATCACGGATCCGGCCGTCGCGGCCCGCTGCAAAGCCAAGATCGCGCGCTACGCGGAGGCGGCCGGACGCGACCCGGCCACGCTTGGCTACCAGATGATGCTGGACGTCCCGCCGCGCGACGACGAAGGCAAGCGCTTCTACGCCGAAGTGGATCGCGTGGCCGCGAGAGCCGCCGCGGTGAAGGACATGGGTTTCGACTGGGGTGCGCTGAACGCCACGGCCATCTTCCAAGCCGGTGCCCGCACCACGACCGCCATCACCGACGTGCTCGGCAAGGCGTTCGAGGCCATTCGTCGGGAAGTGGGCCCTCCTTCGCGGTAGCGCGGCACCCCTTGGAACGGACGGAACGCGTCCCGAACACGGTTCAGCCGATTCGCCGATCCGGTTTGGCGAGCGGCGGGTGGTGGATGAACTGCACCGTGGTGCCTTCCGGGTCTTGGCAGTAGAAACTCCGCGCCCCGTCGCGGTGGGTGCGTGGCGGCGCGTCGGCGGCAACGCCCCGCGCGGCGAGGTAGGCGTGCCAGGCGTCCACGTCCTCGGCGGCGTCCAAGATGAAGCCGATGTGGTCGAGGCGCTGGCCGCTCGTCGCCACCGGGCCGGTGGCGCGGTGGATGGCCACGTTGTCGCTGCCGGACGTGAGATAGGCGTTGTCGTCGTCCGGCTGCCACTCCACGCGCAAGCCGAGCACGTCGCGGTAAAAGGCGAGGGTCTCGTCGAAGCGGCGGGCGTGCAGCGCCACATGCTTCAGACCGGCCATCGGCGGGCGGGTGGTCATGGCTCGCTGATCTCGTAACCGTGCGTCACCGCCACGCCGCTCCGTTCGAGCAGGATGGAAGCCGAGCAGTATTTCTCGGCGGTGAGTCGCACGGCCCGTTCCACCTTTCTGGCGTCCACGCCGCGGCCGGTGATGCGAAAGTGGATGTGGATGCGGGTGAACACCTTGGGGTCGCGCTCGGCCCGTTCTGCTTCGATCTCCGCCACGCAATCCACGACATCCTGCCGACTCTTGCGCAAGATACGCACCACGTCGAAGGCGGTGCATGCGCCGACGCCCAGCAGCATCAGCTCCATGGGCCGCGCGCCCGTGTTCGCGCCGCCGAACGCCGGCGGCCCGTCGATGGCTATCCGGTGGCCGCTGCCGGTCTCGCCGACGAAGCGGACGTCTCCCGCCCAGGTGATGGCCGCGCGCATCGTTCGGGTGCCGTCTGGTCAGCCGGCGGCCGGGCCGAAGAGCGCTTGCAGCGCCGCGCCCGGATCCGCGGCCCGCATGAACGCGGTGCCCACCAGGAACGCATGCACATCGGCGGCGCGCAGGCGGCGCACGTCCGCGGGCGTGTGGATGCCGCTTTCCGCCACGAGGGTCACGTCTTCCGGCACAGCCGCGGCCAGGGCGATGGTGGTTTCCAAGCGCGTCTCGAAGGTGCGGAGATCGCGGTTGTTCACGCCAACGAGCCGCGGGCGCAACGGCAGCACGGCGTCCAGTTCGGCCCGATCATGCACCTCGAAGAGCACATCCATGCCAAGTTCCGCCGCGAGCTCGGCGAACGAGGCTAGCTGTTGCGGCGACAGAAGGGCGGCGATGAGCAGCACGCAGTCCGCGCCGAGCGCGCGCGATTCGTATAGCTGGTAAGGGTCGATGATGAAATCCTTGCGCAACGTCGGCAGTCCGCTGGCGCTGCGGGCCACCCGCAGGAAGGCGTCCGCGCCTTGGAAGAACCGGACGTCGGTGAGCACCGAAAGGCACGCGGCGCCGGCCCGCTGGTAGCTGGCGGCGATGGCCGCCACGTCGAAATCCGAACGAATCGTGCCGGCGCTTGGAGACGCCTTTTTCAGTTCGGCGATGACCGCCGGCCGCCGGTTGCGCAAGGCGTCGGCGAATCCACGCGTTGGCGCGGCCCGCCGCGCCTGCCCGCGCACTTCGGCCAGCGGCGACGCCAGCTGGCGGGCCGCCACTTCGGTGCGCTTGTGCTCGGCGATTCTCGCCAGAACGTCGCCCGCCACCACTCAACGTCGCGCTTGCCGGACGACACTGGGCCGGGAGAGCCTGCCGGTGCGCGCCCCTGCGCGTGGTGCTTTCACTGCGCGCCCATCCCCCGCGTGGCCGCGACGAACTCGTCGAGTTTCGCCGCCGCCTGCCCATTGCCGACCACCTCGCGGGCCAAGGTGACGCCGGCGCTGAGAGATTCGGCAACGCCGGCCGCGTAGAGCGCCGCCCCGGCGTTCAGCGCCACGATGTCCGCGGCGGCCTCGACGGATCCGTTCAACGCGCCTTTCACCAACGCCAAACTCCGCGTCGGGGTGTCGGCGCGCAGCTCGTCCATGGAACGCTGGCGCATGCCGAAGTCCGAAGGCGCTATGTCGTAGCTTTGGATCTGGCCGCCCGCCAGCTCGACAATGCGCGAAGGCCCGGCGATGGAAAGCTCGTCCAAGCCGGCGGCGTGGACGACCAGCACATGCTCCGCGCCCAAGGCGGCGGACACTTCGGCGAGCGGCCGAAGCCACTCGGCGGCGAACGCGCCCAGCACCTGCCGCCGGGCGCCGGCGGGATTGGTGAGCGGGCCGAGCAGGTTGAAGACGGTGCCGATGCCCAGTTCCTTGCGCACGGGCCCGGCGTGGCGCATCGCGGGGTGGTGGCTGGGCGCGAACAGGAACCCAACGCCCACCTCGCGGATGCAGCGCGCCACCTGTTCCGGCGACAACGCGAGATTCGCGCCGGCGGCCTCCAGCACGTCCGCGCTGCCGCTCTTGCTCGACATGGCCCGGTTGCCGTGTTTGGCCACCACCGCGCCGGCCGCCGCGGCCACGAATGCCGCCGCGGTGGAGACGTTGAACCGTTTGGCGCCGCCGCTGCCGCCGGTGCCGCAGGTGTCCACCAGATGCGGCGCGTCAACGGCCACCTTGGTGGAGACGGCGCGCATCGCCAGCGCCGCGCCGGCGATTTCGCCCACGGTCTCGCCCTTCGCCTTGAGGCCGACCAGCACCGCCGCGATCTGCGCCGGCGTCGCTTGGCCGCCCATGATGGTGGCGAACACCGTTTCGGATTCGCTTTGCGTCAGGTCCTGCCCGCCGGCCAGCGTGGCGATGGCTTGGGCTATCGACATCAAGCTAGCTTCCGTCCAGGAAGTTCCGCAACAGCTGATGGCCGTAGCGCGTTTTGATGGACTCCGGGTGGAACTGCACACCCTCCACCGGATGCTCGCGGTGCCTCACGCCCATCACCTCGTCGGGGCCGCCATCCTCGTGCGCTGTCCACGCCGTCACCTCCAAGCAATCCGGAATGGCCGTGACCACAAGCGAATGGTAGCGCGTGGCCTCAAAGGCCGGCGGCAGATCCCGGAACACGCCGCGGCCGCCGTGGTGGATGGCGCTCAGCTTGCCGTGCATCACCTCCCGGGCGCGGCGCACGGTGCCGCCGTAGGCCTGGCCGATGCTCTGATGGCCGAGGCAGATGCCCAGAATCGGCACGGCTGCGCCGAAGCGTTGCACGACCGGCACCGAAATTCCGGCCTCGTTCGGCGTGCAGGGCCCGGGCGAGATGACGATCTTCTCTGGATCCATGCGTTTGACATCGCCCAACGTGATCTCGTCGTTGCGATGCACCCGCACCTCGGCGCCCAGCTCGCCGAGATACTGCACCACGTTGTAGGTGAACGAATCGTAGTTGTCGATCATCAGGATCATGGCGAGCCGGATCAGTGGCACAAGGCGTTGCGAGTATAAGACGAGGGGGTTGCAACGGCCGCGCGCGCAGCCGCGAGCCAGGCCGCCTTCAGCCGGCCGCTGCGCTTTGGTAGGCCTTGGCTTGAATGTCGTACAGGTCGGCGTATTGCCCTCCGGCTGCCACCAAGTCTTCGTGGCGCCCCACCTCCATCACGCGGGCGCCATCCATCACGACGATGAGGTCCGCCATGCGCACGGTGCTGAAGCGGTGGGAGACGAGCAGGGTGATCCGTCCGTTCGCGACCGGCTGCGCCGCCGAACCGCCTTTGGCCGCGGCGGCGTAGCGCTCGAAAAGGGCGTGCTCGGTCTCCGCGTCCAAGGCCGCGGTGGGCTCGTCCAACACCAACAGCAATGGGCCGTCGCGCATGAACCCGCGCGCCAGCGCGAGCTTCTGCCATTGGCCGAAGCTCACCTCCACGCCGCTCGGCCAAGTGGGGCCGAGTTGGGTATCCAAACCCCTCGGCAAGGAATCCACGACATCGGTGGCGCCGGCCCGTTCCACCGCGGTGGCCACCGCCGGGCGGTCCTCCAAGCGGGGCGCATCGCCCACGCCCACGGTGGTGCCGGCGTGGAACTCGAAGCGGAAGAAATCCTGGAAGGCGCCGGCGAGGCGGGCGCGCCAATTCGCCGCCGGCACGCGCGCCAAGTCTTGGCCGTCCACGGAAATGCGCCCGGCCGTCGGTTCGTACATCTTCGCGAGCAGCTTCACCAATGTCGTCTTCCCGGCGCCGTTCTCGCCCACCAAGGCGACCACCGATCCGGCCGGTAGGTCGAGATTCACGTCCTTTAGCACCAGCTTGTCGGTGCCGGGGTAGGCGAACGAGACGTTCTCCAGCCGGATGCCGTCACGGATCGCTGTCGGCGCCGTGCCATCGGCTCTTTCCAATTTCGCCGCGGCGTAATCCTCCAGCCAAGCCATGCGCTTGGAGCCATCCATCCAGATGCCGCGCAGGAAGCCGATCTCTCCCACCGTTGCGCCGATGTAGGCGGAAAGGCGCGAACCCGCCACCAAGACCAGCACTACATCGCCGGGCGAAGCCTCCAAGCCCCGGGCCACGAACACCACCGACGCGACATAGCCGGCGCCGAACACGGCCCATCCCGCGGTGTGCCAGCCGGCGCTTGCCCAGCGTGCGTTGGACACTGGCCGGTACCAGTTTTCCCACGCGGCGCGCCGCTTGCGCACGAGCTGTTCGCCAATGCCGGTGACACGCACTTCCTTGCCGGGCGGCGCCGTGGTGGCGAGGTCGAACAGATGCCGGGCAAGACGCTGCGCTTGCGCTCCCGCTTGCTCCACGGCGCGCTCGACGCCGGGGCGCCAGGACGACGTGACCACCGTGGGCAGCGCGAAAACGGCCAGCAGAGCGAGCGCCGGATGCACGGATGCCAGCAGCCCCAGCATCACGGCGAGGCGCAGGATCCAACCGCACGTGCCGAACAGCGACATGTACATGTGATCCAGCGTGAACACTTGGTCGCGGAGAATCGCCAGACGATCCAGATAGTCCGGGCGTTCGTGGTGCTCCACGGTGCCGACACTCGCCTGCAGCTCGGCCACATGGCACTCCAGGGCGATGGCCACCCGGTCGCGAAAGCGGCGTTGGGTGCGGTCGCTCACCACGCGCAGCGCCCACGTCAGCGTGGCCGAAAGGGCCAAACCGGCCGCCGCCGGATAGACGAGTTGCGGCTTGTTCTCCAACAGCCCGTTGGTGAGCATTTGCAGCCACAGCGCGACCAGAGCGTCCGGCAGCGCCGCGAGCAGCGACAGCGCGAAGGCGATGGAAATGAGCGCGGGTTCCGCCACGAAGCCGCGCTTTACGGCCCGCCACATGGAAGGAAGCGCCGCCGGCAGCTCGTCCAAGTTTCGCTCGGCGTTCCTCATGCGGTGGCGTTCCGCTCCGGTGCCGCGGGCTCGAAGCGCTGGGCTTGCAGGTCGAACATGGTCCGATAACGGCCACCGAGCGCCATCAGCTCGTCGTGGCTGCCGAGTTCCGCCACGCGCCCGTTTTCCAGCACGCAGATTCGGTCGGCGTGCCGAACGGTGGAAAAGCGGTGCGATATGAGAATGGTGGTGACGTGCCGCGTGGCTTGGAGGATGCGGTCGAAAATCTCCGCTTCGCCGCGCACGTCCAGTTGCGCCGTGGGTTCGTCGAGCAGCACCACGCCGACACCCTCGCGCCCGGCGCCGGGCCCGCGCACTGCGGCGAGCGCGCGGGCCAGAGCCACGCGCTGCCATTGGCCACCGGAGAGATCGGTTCCGTCGTCGTAACCTCTGTCCAGCACCGTGCCGAGTGAAGCCAGATCGTCCGCGCCGGCTTCCGCCAGAGCCGCCTGAACCACCTCGTCTGGCGCCCCGGCCGGCGCCACGTTCTCGCGCAGCGGCAATTGAAACCGGACGAAATCCTGGAACACCGCGGTGACGCGCTCGCGCCAGCCGTCCAAGGACAACGCGCGCAAGTCCACGCCGTCGACCAGAATGGTGCCGGACTGCGGCTCGTACAGGCGGCACAAGAGCTTCGCCAGCGTGGTCTTGCCGGCGCCGTTTTGGCCGACGATGGCGAGGGAGGAACCGGCCGGAATCACCAGATCGAAGCCGTCGAGCACGGCGTCGTCCGGCGCCGCGGGATAGGCGAAACGCACGTCTTGGAAGCGGATCTCGCGTTTTGGGAGCAGCTTGGCGGATTCGCGGCCAACGCTCAACGCGCCTTTGCGCGCCATCGGCTGGCCCAGCCGCAACACCGCCGCGGCCGGCGCCGCGGCACCGTCGAGCGCCCAGGAGAGGCCGCCAAACGCGATGGCGCTCACGCCGAAGGCTGCGGTGGCGAACGCGACCATCCGATCCACCGCCAGCGTTCCGGCCAGCAGATCCAATGCCATGGCCCCGAAAACCGCGGCGTTGGCAAACGTCACCACGGCGAGGCTCGCCAACACCGGGCGCTCGCGCAGCTTGGTGGCATGCCAGCGCAGATCGTGCAGCTGCCGACGGTGGCGTCGAAACCGCTCCACGGTCCAACCGGCCAGCCCGAACAGGCGCAGTTCCTTGGCCGACGGCGCGTCCACCGCCAAGCGGTACGCGTAGTCGGCGTGGCGCTGGGCCTCGCGCACTTCGTCGGTGTTGCGATCCTTCCACACGCCGCTTTCGCGGAGCAGCCAATGGGTGGCCAGCCAACCTCCGGCGAGCACGAGCGGCGCCCACCAAGCGTAGGCCGCGAGCACCGCCGCGCAGGCCAACCCGGCCAAGAGCTCCACGAGGCCAGAGGCGATGAAATCCATCGAAATGGAGAGCGGCGGCCCGCTTATCCCCAAGTCGAAGTCCCGCGCCATCGTGATGTCTTGGGTGAGTTCGGGATCTTCGAGATGCGCCATGCCGGGCGGCCGCACGCAAGCGATGGCGAGTTGATCGTAGAGCCAAGCGGCGGCGCGAAACCCGAGGTTGGCCCCGACCGCCTGGTGGAACGGCGGCAGCACTTGCAGCAGCACGAAAACAGCGCCGACCAACGCCAGCGGCGCCGTGAGTTCCCGCTCGGCATGCACCGCCCCCACCAGCATGCCCATGGCGATGGCGAACAGCGCCGGCAGCAGCCCGCGGGCGACGAGCAGCGTCCACCACAGCGCCGTCAACGGCGCATCGGCGCGAGGCAGCACCCCGGCGAACTGCCATTCCTGACGGCTGCGCAAGCGTTGCGGCACGAGTCGCACGAAAACTCGGTTTGCTTCAGGCGGGACGGCGAATATGGACGACCGGGCGCGGGCTTTCAAGACGCCGCGGCGTGAGGGGTGCGGGACGACCTCGTAGCGCGGCTCTTAAGCGATTGGCTTAAGTTTCTGGCGCAGCAGGTTGAGAAACGCCTGCTGCTGAATCGTCTTCGCAGCGAGCAGTCTTTCGGAGGAAGCCTCCAAGGTTTGCACCTCCCAGTGATGTCGCGTCAAGTGGTAGGGCTCACGGCCGTCGGTTGCCAAACCCACGACCATCCAAATGATGTCACCGTCGCCCAAGTCGTGGCTGGGGTTCGCGCTGGCGCCGCCGACCGATTCGAAGAATGGCTGGTCTACAACGACTGCCATTTTCGCTTGCCAGCGACGTAGCGTTGGAACCTTGATCTGGAGTTGCGGCATCAGGCGTTTGGCGCTCGACGAGCGCCAGTCCGGACGGCGGACGGCATCCGGGAACGCCGCTTGGCCCGCATTGTCGCGGAGACGCTCGAACTCCGTTTGCATCCCTGGGCCCGAAAAGTAGACCGCTTGGACTTCCAGGCCGAACCACTGCATAGCATCGCCGGCGGTGCTGGCGACCACCATGTCGATCTTGCCGGCGGGCCTGCCTGTCTCCGTACCTTGCATGAAGCCGACTTCGGTGGCGACCTGCACCTCATTTGCGTTGAAGCCCACGATGTCGCCAAGCCAACGGGCAGGGAGGCCATCCTGTTCGAAACGTCTTGGACAGACGATCACGGGGTCCCCTGCTGCCTCGCCGAGAGCGTTGTCTTGCCCCCGCCGATAGGGACGGATAGAGCAGGCACCACCACGCTTGGCGCAGGGGCTACGGTTCTGCTGAAACGGACACTGGGGCGCAGCTCGCTCTCCCGATAACGCGATGTCGGCGAACCGTTCTCGCTCCTGCGCCGTCATGGTCGCGAATGGTTCCCCGTACCACTCGCAGATTCCAAAACGCGTTGTCGACATGTAGAGGCCCCACTTGCAAGCGCGCTAGACGCTCATCATAGAGGCGAACCAACTTGCGGTGAGCCGTCAAGACGCAGGCATCGCGTTCTCGAACACGTTGCGTCTCGTGATGACGAGTTCGCCCACCTTGGCGTGGTGGGTGTTCTTCATTGCCACTTGCACGGCGTGAAAGTTGTGCCTCGCCACCAGGGCGACGATCTCCGGGGCGCAGTCGTAAGTCATGAGAAAGTCGATGCGGCTGTCGGCGAGCAGCGCGAATAGGCGCTCGTGGTCGATCTCGTTGTGCGCGTACAGGCGCCGGCCGGCACGTTTGCCTCCGGCCGTATAGGGTGGGTCTACGAAAGCCACAATGTCCTCGTCGCCACCGGCTGTCGCATGCAGGATCGAGCTCAATAGTTGCACGCCGTCGGTCTCGCAGAAGCTGAGCCGGCTGGCGTGTTGCTCGATGGCCGCAAGGCGGTTGACGATGGTGCTTGGATACCAGCGGGAGGCAAGGCCCTTGCCATTCTCGCCCCGCCGGGTCAAAGAAGCGCCCGGTGCCAAGATTCCGCCGCGGCGGGTGCGGTTCAATACCAGCGTGCGGAAACCGTGGTCGACCACGTCCACGGGGGAGGTCGAAGTCAACGAGGCCACCGCTTCTCGGCTGGGCTGGAAACTCAGCACGCGCTCCCGCAGGGCCGGGCCGAAACGCAACGCGGCGTGCCAGAAAGCCGCCACGTCACGGTCCAGTTCCGCCATCAGGCAGCGCTCGGCCAGTTCTTCGATGGCGGCGGTGAGCGATACGACTCCACCGCCGGCGAAAGGCTCGATCAACAGTCGTGGTCTGCGTCCGCCGCGTCGTTCGTCCGCGCCAGCCGCTCGGCCCGGCAGATCCAGCACGGCTTGGCGCGAATTGGCTTGCCGCGCACTTGCGTTGACCGCCTGATACGCGGCCTTGCGGCCACCAAGCTCTCCGAGCCAAGCGCGAATGTGCGGGATCAGCCATGTCTTGCCGCCTGGATAGCGCAGCGGGCTGCGTTGCGGCACGCACGCCACGTTGACCGCGGGGATGGGCGACATGGCTATGGTTGGGCTGGCGGTCATGTTGTGGAAGGGCGGTTCGTCGGAAGCTGTCTATCTACACAGTGTAGGTGGTCTGCGCCCGCACGGCAACTGTCGCGTGCAATGCACCGGCGAGGGGCGGATTGTGGTGCCGAACGCGCGTTGAGTTGGTTCGAGGAAGGCGTCGAGAGCGTCGCTGCTTCGTCTCCATCGCTGCGGCGAGCCGGTTGCCAGTCCTATGAGCGCTGTCGCCCCGCCGCAACGGCCACCGAGTCGTTCATCCCGCTTGACTCACGAGAACGGTCTGAGGCCAAACCTTGCACAGCTTGCGGCGCACCAAGACGTCGCATGACTGCGAGCTATTCCTTGGCCGAATGCATCCGCTCAAGGACATGCCGGGCCACTTCCATGACTTCAGCCGGGGCGCGAACATCCTCGCCCAGGTATTGACGCAAGGCGACATCAAGCGGCCAGAGAGCCGCGGCTGCGCTGGCATCCTGGGAAAGCAGATACGACACCGCCTGCTCCGCGCCCCTGGATGCGATTGTGTCGACCATGAAATTAAACATCGCGTTAGTCATGTTCAAGATTTCTTCCTCACCGTCCCCGAACCGGTGGATCATTTCCGCACAGACGGTCACCATCTCGTCGAATTCATCCTTCCGGGCATGAGTCTCGCCCTTGCCCCGTAGCGCCTTGGCGACCAGCAGCCGCAGTTCGGGATCGTCGCTGTCGCCGAAACGCCGCAGCAGCTCGTCGTACGCGTCGACCGCCGCGTCGGGCTGGTTCATCTGGCCAAGCGTGAAGCCTTTGTTGAACAGCGCCTCGGCGACCAGCAGCCGCAGATCGGGATCGTCGCTGTCGCCGAAACGCCGCAGCAGCTTGTCGTACGTTCCGACCTCCGCCTGGGCCTGTTCTAGCTGGCCAAGCGTCACGCCCTTGTTGACCAGCGCCCCGGCGACCGGCAGCCGCAGATCGGGGTCGTCGCTGTCGCCGAAACGCCGTAGCAGCTCGTCGTACGCGTCAACCGCCGCGTCGTGCTGGTTCATCTGGCGAAGCGTCACGCCCTTGTTGAACTGTGCTTTGGCGACCTGCGAGCGCAGATCGGGATCGTCGCTGTCGCCGAAACGCCGCAAGAGCGCGTCGAACGTTCCGACCGCCGCCTGGGACTGGTCCAGCCGGCCAAGCGCCACGCCTTTGTTGACCAGCGCTTTGGCGACCCGCCGCCGCAGATCGGGGTCGTCGCTGTCGCCGAACCGCCGCAGCAGCTCGTCGTACGTTCCGACCTCCGCCTGGGGTTGTTCCAGCTGGCCAAGCGTCACGCCCTTGTTGAACAGCGCCTCGGCGACCCGCAGCCGCAGATGGGGATCGTCGCTGTCGCCGAACCGCCACAGCAGCTTGTCGTACGTTCCGACCTCCGCTTGGGGCTGTTCCAGCTGGCCAAGCGTCACGCCCTTGTTGACCAGCGCCCCGGCGACCCGCCGCCGCAGATGGGGATCGTCGCTGTCGCCGAACCGCCGCAGCAGCTCGTCGCACGCGTCAATCGCCGCGTCGTGCTGTTCTAGCTGGCTAAGCGTCACGCCTTTGTTGAACAGCGCTTTGGCGACCGGCAGCCGCAGATCGGTAGCGTCGCTGTCGCCGAACCGCCGCAGCAGCTCGTCGTACGTGCCGACCGCCGCCTGGGCCTGTTCTAGCTGGCCAAGCGCCACGCCCTTGTTGACCAGGGCTTTGGCGACCGGCAGCCGCAGATCGGGATCGTCGCTCTGGCCGAACCGCCGCACGAGCTCGTCGAACGTTCCGACCGCCGCCTGGGGCTGGTCCAGCCAACCAAGCGCTAGGCCCTTTTTGAACAGCGCCTCGGCGACCGGCAGCCGCAGATCGGGATCGTCGCTCTCGCCGAATCGCCGCAACAGCTCGTCCAACTCGCCTGCCTGTACCCGATCTACGCTCGCGGCCAGCGGCATGTCAGCAGCTTCCATCTCGCTCGTAGATTTCTCTGCCATAGCGCGTTCGAATTCGCGCATTGCAATAGGAGGGAGTGCCGGGTCTGCCTGGGCCTTGTGGAGGATGTCCGTCACCTCTTCGGCTCTGAAGAAGAAGACCATGAACCGCACTAGGCTTCTTACCAGGGCTGCTTCGTTGCGCTCTCGCCGGAGCTTGTAGTAGATGCTGTAGAGGCGTTGGGTGGCGGCGTAGTGCCGCCTATTGCCTCGTCCACTGGCCGAGATCGCGCCACGTTCAACGAGTCGCCCCAGCAACGCGGAGACCTTGCGTATGTCCATGCGGGCGCGTGCGGCGATCTCTCCGGCGGTGGACGGTTGCCAAAGGTCGATCAGCGCCACGTAAACGCGCCGCTCGGTCTTCGGTAGCGAATCGAGGTGAGAGCGGAAATACTCGGTGTGGTCGTCGATGAGTCTTACTAGTTCCTGCATCAGTTCGCCGAACGAGCGATGCAGGGAGAAGTCGGCGATGAGGACCAGCAGGCGCGGGTCTCCGCCGGTGAGGATTCGCAGCGCTTCTATGTCCTCGCGCTCTTCGCCGGTTAGCGCTTGCATCAGGCGGCCGCAGGCCACCGTATCCAACGGGTCCAAGTGGACGACGCGGAAGAGCTCGTAGAAGGGCTGGTCGGGATCGTCCAAGCCCCTAAAGCGGCTGGTCGCCGTGGCAAGCAAAGTGATCTTTGGTTCGGTCTGTAGAGCTTGGCGCAGAGACCAACCGAAGTTTTCGTCCACGTCGCTCGACAAGCTCTGCAAGTTCTCGGCCATCACCACGAGGTGTCTATCGAGCCGATCGGTCGTGTCTAGAACAGCGGCACGTGCGCGCTCTGCCACGTCTCTGTTCTGCCATTGCGAGGTCAAGTCCGCGTGTGTCTTCGACAGTTCGTCGGTAAGGTCGGGGTGGTTGCCACGAATCTCACTGGCCAACTGGAACAACGCTTCCATCCAGAAATCGCCAATTGTGAATATCTCGTGGCTTTCCTCCATGAACCGAATCGGCACGAGCCGGTTGGCAAGTTCCTCGTTGGTGCGAATTTCTGCGGCGCTACGAGCCAAGAGCATCGTCTTGCCGCGGCCGCGTGGCGCAACGATCAGTAGGTGCTGGCAGGAACGCGCTTCGATGTTGCGGCGCAGCGTGTCCATCACGATCTGGAGTTCGTGCTTTCGTACCACGAACTGTTCGATCACCTCCTCGTCCGATTGGAACGTGCCGGGATTGAACTTGCGGATGGTTCGCTCGTGAGGGGTGGTCATTGGGTACCGCCCGCGGCGTCTGAAGATCGACGTTCGAGAGGGGTGTGACGGTCGCGGTAGCGGGAAGCAAGCCAATCCTTTAGCAGACGGAAGGGGATTCGGTGGCCCTCGTTCGTTCTCTCCAGATAGCCGTCATGTTCCAGTACCGCCAAGGTCTCCGTGATGTGCCGCTGCACATCCTTTTGGACTTTGGCATGCCGTTGCGCGAGGCTACGGCGCGCCGCCGCGGAAAACACGCCTTGGGTGGCAGCTTCGGCGAGCACTTGTGTGGCGATCTTGAAGCAATCCTCATCCAAGCCCTGTTGCAGGCGCGTCTCGTAGTGCAGCAAGTCGCCTTGGCCCGACGCGCCGAGCACTTCTGTTCGATACACAGTAGCGACGTCCTGCAAGGTCACGCGGTTTTTGCCGCTCATCGTGACGAAGTCCGACAGCCGGATGAAGAAGGATTGCACGAAGTGTGGCACGCCGATGCCGAGCGCCTCGTACACAGCGCCCGGCACGTCGGCGTCCATGGGCAGATTGTTGTCTCTGCTTAGGCGATTGATGCAGGCAATGGTGGTGTCGCGGTCCCACGGAGCTAGCCGGAAGCCAAAGAGGTCGTTGATGCGGTCCGGGATGCCGAGCCTGCCTACGAGCGGTGCGAGGCCGATGCTGCCTGTGAGCAGGAATGTGGGCGAGCCGTTCGATCGGTTCTGGCGTAGTTTGCGCAACCAACTGAGGAACTCTTCAGCGCGGTCAGCGCCGTCTTTCCTCCTCTTGAGCAGTTTGACGAGGAAGATCGGCACTTCGTCCAACACGATCAGCACCGGATGTTCGTATTCGGCGCAGGCTTTGATGATCTGGTCGCCGTGCCTGCGCCAAGTGCCGGCATCCAGCGCGGAGCGAATCGCCAGCCGGAAATTGCGGCCGCCAACTTCTTGTACGTTGGCGCGTAACCAACGGCCCATCTTCTGGACGAACGGCTCGGAAATGCCTTCAACCCGTTCCGCTTCTGCGGCGATGGCTGCGACCACATGTTCCGGGCTAGTGGCGTCTTCGATGTCGATGAACAGGGCCACCCAGCCCTTGGCGGCGAGTCGCTCTCCGATCGCATGGGCAAGCGTGGTCTTGCCCATGCGACGCTGCCCGGTCAGCAGGATGTGATCACCTTTCGCTATTTTCTCTTCAAGGAGCTTCAACTCCTTCTTTCGGTTGAATAAGTCGTCGCCGGACACCCAAGCACCTGCGGTCGGTCTCATCGCTTCACCTTGTTGCTAGGAAGGCACCCACAGTAACGGTCAACAAGATTGTTGTCAACTGTTTTGTTGACAACAATCCTGTTGTGTCTCGTGCCTCCGCACGACCACGGCGTCGAGTTTCACGAGCACCGGGGCGGCGGTGGCGCGCTCCGGGCTCTCTCGGCGCCGGCTGGGTGCGGCGGCTGGCCGGCGTCGTGGCGACAGCGAAGCGGGCGGAGCGGGCCGCGAGGCAGGTCGGGTGGGAGATCACGGCGTGGGATGAGGCGGCGCCGGCGGAGACGATGTACCGCAGCCCGGACGGCACCGGCGTGCCGGTGGTGCGGCGGGACGCGGGACGCGGGACGGGGAGGACGGCCGGCCGCCGAAGACGCGGGAGGCCAGGTGGCGGTGTTCCACACGGCGGAGCGGCGTAATCCGCAGACCGGCCTGCCGGAGCGCGACGAGGGTTTGGCGGGGCGCACGGCGGCGATCGACAGCGCGGCGTCGAGGGACGTGGATGCGGAGCCGTCGGCGTTCGCGCGGCGGCTCTGGCGGGCCGCCGGGCGGTTCGGGTTCGCGGCGGCGAAGCGGCAGGTGGTGGTCGCCGACGCGCGAAGTGGGTCTAGCGACAGCGGACTCTTCGAGTGCGGCCGGCTGCTGGCGCTGCGGTTCTGCCGGTCGGAGACGACGGAGGCGTACATGGAGACGCGGGGCACCTCGCGGCGCACGGTCGTCCGGTGGCGCTGTACTCGGACCGGTACAGCGTGTTCCGGGTGAACCGGAAGGATGGCGGCGACGCGCCGACCCAGTTCACGCGCGCGCTGCCGACGCTGGACATCGAGCCGGTCCACGCCGGCACGCCGCAGGCGAATGCCGACTGAAGTCGGGCCGGGTGGAGCGCGCCAACCTGGATCGCGCCAACCTGACTCATGGCGGACCACAACCGGCGCTTCCCGGTGGTGCCGCGGAAGGCGGAGGACGCGCACCGTCCGGTGCTGCGCACCGGATGCTGGCGGAGGGCGAGGCGGCGGTTCCGGTGGAGGACGAGAAGGGCGTGCGGAGCCGGGTGGACGCGGCGAAGGCGGAACAGGCGGCGAGGCCGGACTGGAAGCCGGCGCCGGACCATCCGTGGCGCCGGCCGTTCAAGCCCGCGGCGGAGCGCGCCGCGGCATGAGGTCGCGCCGGGCCGGGATGGCGCGTCCGAACCGGCGCCGCGTTATCCACCGTCTTTCCACCGCCGCTTTTGCGATGAAGGGGGATCGCGCCCGTGGAAAGACCGTGGAAAACGCTACTCGGCTCGCCCGGGCGAGGCCACCTCGTCGCCGCCGGCAGATCCCGGGCCTTCGGCAAAGGGGACATTTCTACTTTGCGTTGACAGTCGCCGAAGATATGGCTGAGCTCGGGAAGGCCTACCGTCAAATGGAGGATCTTCAGCGAGAGGACATCCGAGGGTTCATCAAGAGACGGAACGCGATGGGCGTTGGCGTGATCACTCCGTTACTGCTCTGGCTGCTGGATGCCCAACTGCCGCCCAATAAGCTCGCGAACTGTCTCAAGGCGCTTGAGAGCTTCTTGGTGCGGCGCGTTGTGTGCAGATACAGCGCTAGGAGCTACGGGAGGCTCTTCGTCGCTATGATCCGGAAGCTGGCCGAAGACTCGCCCGAAAACGCCGACCGCATCATCGTTTCCCATCTGGACGAGCAGACCGCGCAAGCCGCCCTGTGGCCCGACGACAATGAGCTCCGCGAGAGTTTCTTGAACGCTCCACTCTATCAATACCTGACCCCCCGCCGACTCAGATTGGTGCTTGAGGGCATTGAAGAGGAAGTGCGCACGAACAAGACCGAAAGCGGGGAAGTGCCCGGCGAGTTGGAAATCGAACATGTGATGCCGCAAGCATGGCCCGCCAATTGGCCGTTGCCGGACGACGTGGACGATTACGAGGAAGCTAGAGCCATCCGCGAACGAGCGATCCACACGATCGGGAACCTCACGCTCGTTAACCGCCAATTGAACCCGGCCCTATCGAACGTGCCTTGGGACCAAAAGAGCAAAGCCCTAGCGGAGCATAGTGTCCTTTTCCTAAACAAGTGGTTCGTGAACGACGGACCAGACGTGTGGGACGAGTCCGGGATAGCGAAGCGCGGGCAGTGGCTCTACGAATCCGCCGTGAAGATCTGGCCGCATTGTAGCGATTTCTCGGTAGTGTGATCGACGACAATTGAACTCGCCATCGTTGCGGAGTTCGCTTTTGCCGAGTAGAAGTCGGCACTGGGCGTCTTGGCCTTAGTTGCCGCCGCTCTGCCATTCGCCCCTCCCGCCCACCAGCTTGGGGAACAACCGGCGAACCCGCGCACCACAACGCGCGCCATTGGGAAGGTCAGCGTGGACGGGGAACGTCCGCGTCGAACGGACGGACCATGCGCCTCCGGAGCCGCCCGCACGGGTTGTGCGAAATCGCCGCTCCGGAGAGCTTGTTCTCCACCCGGCGCATGAAATGCACCGGCAAACACTTGGACCGTCGCCGGCGCCAGTCCCGTGCTCTGGCTCCGCTGTGTCCGGCTCGCCGATTGGTTCGACGACTACCGGAACGACCGGCTCGCCGCCTGAAGGATTCCGTGAGCGACTGCTGACCTACGATTTGTCGTACACCTCGCTGTGAATTACGCATCGTAGGCCACGGCTGTCGTCCCGTGCCCAACTCTTGGAATCCCGCTCCGGCTAGGGCACAGTACCGCCTACTGAAGCCGCCCAGTCAAGGTGGCTGTCTCAAAAGTGCGCCGTTGCTGCGGGACGGTCGGTGTCGCGGATGCGCACACCTACGGTCGCCGCTGTCGGTAGTGAGAGCCGGCGATTCGGCGAGTCGGCTGAGAGTGTCCGGTCGGTGTCTGTGGGCACCCCGGTGCCACCCGCTCGCGGGCGTCGGCCACGGTGTCGCGTTAGGAGGCGGGTCCGGGACGTGGAGCGGTACCGATAGCTGCGAAAACTGCTGTGGTACGCTGATGGCGAAACGGTCGTGGAGAGCACGCAGCCGCTGAGCACGAACAGTCCGAAGGTGGCCGGTCCGTGGAGTAAGGCGCTGAGGCCCGTGCCTGCCAGCGTGGGCCAAGACGCGCGTGATCTTGGACAACCACTCGGCGGATGCGGCCTACGTGGCGACCGTGCCCAACCGTCCAGTTCATGGTCAAGCGCAACCACAGTGTTCAAGTCGCGGTATCCGATCGACAACCACACGCGTCATCACAACCCTTTTCGGAAGCCAACCGCCAGAGCGATAGCACCCAGAGCGCACCATGATCAAGGCCATCGACTTTTTCTGTGGCGCGGGAGGCCTAACGCGAGGGCTTCTTGACGCCGGCATCGATGTCGTTGCCGGTGTGGACAACGACGAACGCCTGCGTGACACCTACGAGCGCAACAACAAGCCAAGCCTCTTCGTCAAGGAGGACATCGCCGAAGTCGACATCGACGCTTTGCGGAAGAAGGTCGGCATCGGGCCGACAGATACGACGCTGTATGCCGCGTGTACGCCCTGCCAGCCTTTCTCGACCCTCAACAGGACCAAGGTGGACGACCAGCAAAAAGCGCTATTGCTCGAGTTCGCCGAGATCGTGGCGCAGGCGCCGCCCGATTTCGTCATCGTGGAGAATGTGCCGGGCCTGAACAACGCCATCGGGCAGGACATCTACAGGCGGTTCGAGGCCGTTCTCGTTGGCCGAGGCTTCAAGTCGGATGCCGCCTTGCTGGACGCAAAGCATTTTGGCGTGCCGCAGACGCGCAAGCGCTTCATCCTCATAGCTTCCGCACACGGCGTTGCGCGGCTGCCCGCGCCGACGACCGCCGACAAGCCGCGGACGGTCAGAGAACACATCGGCAAGTACCCTCGCTTGGTGGATGGCGAAGAGTCGGAGGACTACGCCAACCATGCCGCCCGCCCTCTCCCGTCGCATCACAAGCGCATCGTCCAAGCTGTGCCTCCCAACGGTGGCAGCAGGCGAGACGTTGAGGACACCGCCATCCTGCTGAAGTGCCACCAAGAGAGACCAGACGCCCACAAGGACGTCTTTGGCCGCATGGCGTGGGACGGGCCCAGCCCCACTTTGACCTGCCGTTGCACGGATGTCTATTGCGGGCGCTTCATACACCCGGAACAGCACCGCGGCATCTCCCTGCGCGAGGCGGCCGCCCTCCAGACCTTCGACGATGGGTACGAGTTCTTCGGCAGATCGTTCTTGGAGAAGTCGCGCCAAATCGGCAACGCGGTCCCCGTGCGCCTTGCGAAGGAGCTAGGCAAAGCCGTCATTGGGTTGCAGGAGGATGCGAGCCAATGACCGACCAAGCCCTCGGAGCTACGCCTCAGCCGTTCCAGATGGATTTCGACATCTCCACGATCAAGCATCTTGGTCTGCAGATGTACTCCACCTTGCCACCGGTGGTCGGAGAGCTGATCGCCAACGCTTGGGACGCTAACGCCACGAGCGTCGAGATCACCATCCCGGAGACTCCGATCGACGAACTGACATCGGAGCTATTCATCGTCGATAACGGCCTCGGGATGTCGGACGAGGACATTCGCCAGAGATACCTGATCGTGGGCCGAGACAGACGAGAGCAGGAAGAGTCGGATCGTACGGCGGCACCGTTTCAGCGCAAGGTCATGGGACGCAAGGGCATCGGCAAGTTCTCGGCCTTCGGCATCGCCAAGGAGATCGAGATCGAAAGCGTCAACGATGGCGAGTGCAGCCACTTCGTAATGAACTACGACAAGATGCTCGACTGCGCCACTCGACGCAAGGCCGAGTTTATGCCCCTACCGCCTACCGGAAACGTAACCTGCGGGACCGCCATCACACTTCGGCAAATCACCAAGTTCAAGACACGCCGCATCTCGCTAACGACGTTGCGCCGAGGGCTTGCTCGGCGCTTCGCCACGGTCGGACCTACGCACAATTTCGATGTCGTCATCAACGGAAGCCCGATTTCCGTTGCGGAGAGAGACCTGCAGCGACTACTCGGCAAAGACGCCGACGGAAATCGCTATCTATGGCGCTTCGAGAATGTGGAGATCGAACCGGACACCGGTTGGAAGGTTTCCGGGTGGATCGGTGCCTTGGATCGAACCACCCCCAGCCTAGACGGGGTAGACCGAGGGATATCCATCATGGCCCGCGGCAAACTCGTGCAGGAGCCGTTCCTCTTCAATGCGGTCGTTGGCCAGCAATACGCGCTTTCCTACATCGTCGGCGAGTTGCACGCCGAGTTCGTCGACGAACTCGAAGACACCATCGGCACGAATCGCAACGCGCTGGTTTGGGACACCGATGCCAATACGCGGCTGATGGCGTGGGGCAAGGAGCAGGTCAACAAGATCGCCAGGGAGTGGGCGAGGAAGCGGAGCGACGACAACCAACAGCGTCTGCAACAGAACGACCTCTATCGGGAGTTCAAAGAACGCGCCGGCGGCGTCGGCAACAAGCGGGCACTCGATCTTGCCGACAGACTGGTGCGGCAGGTGGTCAGCAAGAATCCAACCGCCGGCGTTGAGGAGCTCGAACCGGTTATTCGGACTTCTTTGGACTTTCTGGAGTTCGACGCCTTCTGGGAGATCACGCAGGACTTGGTGAACTCGGACCTGGAGGATGTGGGCAGGCTCTTTACGCTGTTCCGAGAGTGGGAGATCGTCGAGGCGAAGGAGATGTCCCGGGTAACGGAGGGCAGAATCGCCACGATTGAGAAGCTGCAGGCCCTCATTGAGCGGGATACCTTGGAGGTGCCTACGCTGCACAATTTCCTCAAAGAGTTCCCGTGGGTGATTGATCCTCGTTGGACGCTCGTGGATGACGAAGTACGGTATAGCGATGTGTTGCGAAAGGAGTTTAGAGAATCCCAAGAGATGCTGGAGAGTGACCGGCGAATCGACTTTCTGTGTGTACGTGAGGGCACGAATCTGGTGGTGGTGGAGATCAAGCGTGCGCAAAAGAAGGCATCGGACAAGGAACTTGACCAGATTGAGCGGTACGTCGCCTTCATGAGAGACCACGTTCAAAAAACCACGGATCCCGACTTCCTGTATCAAGATGTGGTCGGATATCTGCTTTGTGGCGACCTGGTCGACACTGCGTGGGTCAGACAGAAGCGACAGAACCTTGAGCGATCGCGGATTTTCGTGCGTAGGTACGCAGACCTTCTCGAGATGGTGAAGCGGGCGCATAGGGAGTTCATCCAACGTTACGGGGAGCTCAAGGCGCGGCAGGGCTAAGGAGGAGTTGGAAAATTCGTGTGCAGTCAATAGGATAGGACGCTTTTGCCGTGTGTCCATCGGAACGCAATGCCGACGAACCGGCTAGCGTGGCCCGGTCGTCCGGTGTACACTGCCCATCCTCCACGAAGTGCGAGAGCCACCGGGTACTGCGTGGATGTCTTAGGTCCCTCGAATCGTCTGCGCTTGTGCTGAAACGGAGGAGGCAAATGAAGAAGTCGCGTCGAAGAATGTGCGGGATGTTGGCTGTCGCCGTGACGGCCGCGTGCGCGGCCGGCGTCCACGCCGAGGCGGCGAGCGGCGAAGCGGCCAGCGACGTGGTGGAGGAGATCATCGTCACCGGCACCTACATCAAGGGCACGCCGGAGGACGCCGCGCTGCCGGTGACCACCTTGCAGCGGGAAGACCTCGCCCTGGAAGGCATGCCGACGGCCATCGACCTCATCAAGAGCCTGTCGTTCTCCCAAGGGGCGGATGGCGAGACGGATCAGTTTCAGGCCGGCGCGGGGTCGGACCGCGCCACCATCAACATCCGCGGATTGGGGCCAAGCCGTTCGCTGGTGTTGTTGAACGGTCGCCGCACCACTTGGTCGCCCATCGCCATAGACGCCCAGGCGCAGTTGCTGGTAGACGTGAACATGCTGCCGTCCATCGCCCTCCAGCGTATCGAAGTGCTGCGCGACGGCGCCGCGGCCACCTACGGTTCGGACGCCATCGCCGGAGTGATGAACTACATCACGCGGGGCGATTTCCAGGGCTTGGAATTGACGGCCACGCACAAGGCCATCCAAGACGCCGATGGCGACACGGAACTCGGCGCGATTTGGGGCGGCGAGTTGCTCGGCGGACGCGCCCATCTCATGACGTCCGCAAGCTACATCCAGCGTGGCGAGTTGAATATCGCCACGCGCGAGTGGGCTTTGCGCCCTTATGCGGAAAGCCCGGCGGGCGGCTGGTCGTCGGTGGGACGCCCGGCGGTGTTCGTGCCGCTGGACCGCTGGCAGGCGCTGCCCATCGGCGGCTTTGTCGGCTTGCTCGCCAACGGCATCGTGGATCCGAACTGCGAAGACCTCGGCGGCAACCGCGACACGACGGTGACCATCCCTTACGCCAAACCGGACGCCCTCGGCAACGGCACCCCGGGCCTCGGCGGTTTCTGCCGCTTTCAGTACACCGCGTTCGACAACCTCATCGAAGACGCCAACCGCTGGCAATGGTTCACCCAGGCGGCCATCGACCTGAACGAGACCACCACGCTGGACTTGGAATTGCTGGTGACGGAGAGCGAGGTGCCGAACTGGGGCACCTCGCCAAGCTATCCGCCGAACAAACTGGTGGACGCGACCCGCACGGTTCGCGCCAACAACCCGGGCCTTGTCGATATGGCGTCCAAGTATCCAGACCTCTACGGCGGCTACGCCTTCTGCGACGCGCCGTATTGCCGGTGGGACGGCGATGGCGGAGCCCAGGACGCGGCCGGCGTGCCCGCCGCGTGGCAAGAAGTAGGCTGGTACTACGGCCGCTACTACGGCCAGGACGGCCCGCGCCGGGGCCTTCACCGCGAATCCAAATTGCAGCGCTTCGCGGCGGCGTTGGATGGCCAGTGGAACGACGCGGGCTGGCAGCTTTCAATGACTTGGTCGCAGGCGCAGCGTGAGGCCGCCGGCGGCGACACCATGGTGTACCGCGACGCGCGCGCCCGCCAAGGGCTTGGCGGTCTCGAGTGCGAGCGACAAGTTCCCAACGATTACGACGAGCAGGGCAACCTCTCGTTCTCGCTGGCGACGTTGCAGCGGTGGGCCGGACAGGGCCCGTGCCGGTATTGGATTCCGTTCTCCAACTCGATGCCCGGTTCGCATCCGTTCGTGCAGAACGGCGAAGCGGCCAATCCGGATTTCAACCCCGCCTTGAGCAATCAGGAGCTCACGGACTACATGCTCACCAATGGCGTAGCCGAGGGAGAGAGCTCGCTCCTGGTGCTCGAAGGCATGCTCACCGGCGAGTTGGATCTCGCGTGGGTGCCGGCCGGCGCCATCGAATACGCCGCCGGCCTGCAATACCGCAGCGAGACGTACGAGAGCGGCGTCGATAGCACGTCCTACTACCACGGGTTGACGTTTCCGTGCGCCGCCGGGCCGGAAATCAAGGATTGCGAGACGGGCCGCACGGGTTTGTTCGGCTTCCTGCCGCCGAGTTTCCCAATCGACGACGACCGGCGCATTTGGAGCGCGTTCGCGGAGTTCAGATTGCCGCTGACCGAGCGGCTGGAGGGATGGCTTTCGCTGCGCCACGAGAACTATGGCGGCGAGACGGGTTCCTCAACGGATCCGAAAGTGGCGCTCAAGTGGCGGATCACGCCGAGCATAGGCGTGCGGGCATCCATCGGCGCCACGTTCCGCGGCCCTACGCTCAATCAGACGGTGGCGAGCAACTCGTCGAACTCCTTGCAGTTCGTCGGTTCCACGGGCGCCTTCAAGCGCATCGACACCCGCGGCAACCCCAACCTCACGCCGGAGCAAGCCACCACCGTCAACGTCGGTCTGTTGGTGGATCGGGATGGCCTGCTGATGGCCACGGACAACCTGTTCGTCACGGTGGACTACTGGTCTTACGATTTCCAGGATCCGCTGGTGACGGAGCCCTTCGCGAACGTGCTGGCGCTCGCGTGCCCCGGCGCGGCCACAGCGCCTTGCGATACGGCAAGCCCGTACTTCGATCGTCTGGTGTTCGGCGGCAACCCCGCGGCTGCGGATGTCGAGATCATCAACATCGACATAGTAAACGGCCCGGACATCAAGACGGACGGCGTGGACTTCACGTTTCGTTACCGTTTCCAAGCCGGCCCAGGGTTCTTGTCGCTGGGCTTGGCCGGCACGCGGATCACCTCCTACGATATCGGCGCTTGGGAGTTCGGCGGCAAGTACGACGCCTTGGGCCGCTTGAACTATCGCACGCCTCTTGCGCGTACGCTTGCCGAGTGGAAGGGACGCTTGACCACCAATTACGAATGGGATGCGCTGAACGTTCGCTGGGTGGTGAGCGGCGTGGACGAATACGATTACCTGATGCAAGGCTTCGGCACCGAAGGCGTGGTCGCCTCCCAGGTGACCCACGATCTGCATGTCGGCTACACCTTCCTTGGCGGGCAAGTGCGGGCCATCGCCTCGGTGATCAACATCAAGGACGAAGATCCGCCGTTCATGTCCCGGGAAATGAACTACGACGCCTTCACGCACAATCCGTTCGGGCGCATGCTGAAGCTGGGGCTCGTCTACCGCATGGGGAACTGACCGCGCGCCGTGTTGCCGCTCGCCGGCTTGGAACCGCGTCGGCTGACGGCGTAGAACACCACGCCAACTGCCACGATGGCGAGGCCGGCCAACCCCTCGATGGGCCGCTGCACGAGTATGTACGCGAGCGTCCAGCCAGTTAGCGCCAGAAACACCAAAGGCGGCAGCGGAAAGAGGGGCATCCGCCACGCCGCCGCTTCGCCCCGCCGCCGCCAACGCAGCACGAACACGCCGGCGACGGTGAAGAACGTGTTGAGCCCCAGCGTGAAGCCGGCGAAAACGAGAATGGATTCGAACGACGCTGTGGCGATGAAGGCGAGCGCCAACGCGGACTGAAACAGCACCGCGACGATTGGCACGCCGTGGGCGTTCTCCCGGCCCAGCACGCGCAAGATGTGGAAGTCTTGGCCGATCACTTGCAGCACCCGCGGGCCCGCCAGCGTCATCGCGCTGACGGTGGAAATCAACAAAAGCGCAAGCGCCACGCCCATGATCGCGGCACCGGATTCGCCAAAGACGAACCGCGCCGCGATGTAGCCAACCTCCAACTCTCCCGCCAGGGCCTCCACCGGCGCCACATAAAGGAAGGTGAAGTTGAGCGCCAAGTAGAGCGCGAGCACCGCTATGGTGCCAAGGATCAGCACGCCGGCCAGGGTTCGCCTCGGGTCTTCCATCTCCCCGATCAAGTAGGTGGCGGCGTTCCATCCGGTGTAGGCGTAGTTCACGTAGATGAGCGCCACGGCGAAAACCCCGGAAAAGACCAATGTGCCGTCACCGGGCCGCGGCAGGAAGCGGATGTTCGGCTGGGCGTCGCCAAGCGTCCACGCCAACACGCAGAATCCCGCTATCAACGCCACTTTCAGGTAGGTGAGGGCGCGTTGCGCGCCGCCGCTCAGCCGTCTGGTGGTGGTGTGGACGGCGCAGAGCGCGACGACCAGCGCCGCCGCGAGCCAAGTGGGTGGCAGCACTTCCACGACGGGTGAGAGATAGGCGCCGAACGTCATGGCGGCGAGCGCGGTGGGCGCTGCGAAGCCGATGGTGGCGGAGACCCAGCCGGAGACGAAACCGGCGCAGGGGTGGTAGATCTCGGTGAGGAAGTTGTACTCGCCGCCGGAACGGGGGAGCGCCGCGCCGAGCTCGGCGTAGGTGAGCGCGCCGCAAAGCGCCGAGACGCCGCCAACGAACCACAGCGCCAGGATGACGAAGCCGGATTGAATGTCCAGCAACTGGAAACCGAGGCTGGTGAACACGCCGGTGCCGATCATGTTCGCAATCACCGTGGCCAGCGCCGTGCGGGGGCTGAAGCGGCCTGCCGCCGTGTCCGTCCCCGATCTTTTCCGCACCATCATCGCCGCGCTTCCACGCATGCAAGTTCGGCGATGCGCGCCGTGATGGCGCGGTGGATGGGCGTGGCGCGCACTTGCCGATCAAGCAGCCGGCGCAGTTCCGCCTTGCTCACTTCGTTCATATCCACTTCCGGCAAGCTCGAGAATCGGCGACCTTTGCGGGTGGCGATGTAGAGGGCGTCCAAGAGCGCCTTGGCGGCCGTGGCCATGTTGTACGCCGGGTCGGTGGCGCTCGTCGCGACGCCTTCACGCATCATCGACGGTTGGATGCGCAGGAACTCGTAGCGGGCGAAGGGCGTGGTGAGACATCGGGTGTGGCCGGTGGTGGCCACTTGGATGCTTCCCGGAATCTGGGCAAGCAGCCCATGCAGATGCATCGCGGAAAGGAACGACACGTACCCCTGCTCGTTGCCGAGCAGCAGCGGCACCGCCGCGAACGGCGTGAAACGCGGGTGGGCCGGCTGGCCCCACACGCCCCGCGTGACGCGAACGACCACGCCTAGGCGAGACAGTCGTGCCAACTGGCGCGACGCGGCATCGACGCGGCTTTCGCAGAGCATCGCGTACTGCCGCGTGGTGAAAACCGCGTGGCCCAGCAAGAAGGCAACCCCGTTCATGGCTCGGCCTCGCCACTCGACGGCCGAGGCGGCGCCGCGTCCACCAGCGCCAACGCCTGCTCGACGATTTCGTCCCAGCGCGCCTTGCCGGCGAAGCGTTCCCTTTGATCCGGTTCCAAGTAATCCAAAACCTGACCGGCGTAATCCGCATAGGTGAAAGCCAGCAACGTCTCCGTGGCCCGGTCGCGCTGCGGGGAGTTGAGCGAGCCCGCGAGGCCCGGCTCGGCGTGGCCGCCCAGCCAGAGGATGTAGAGGTCAAAGGCATCGCGGGCTTGAACCTGACGGCGGTTGGCCAAAGCGAGCATCTTTTGTTGGCACGCGGCTGTTGCGGAGTAGTGGCGACAGGGAAAAGACAGCCGCCGATAGCCCTCGGCGATCGACGGACGGATGGTCTCGACCACGCTCTCGCCTGTCGCGGCGCGGCGCGCAAACTCCACTTTGGTTGGATACGACTCGCCGGCGACGGTGACCAGCCGAGCGCGAAACCGTTGCGTGCTAGCTGTGTGCTTGGCCTTCGCGGGGTCGCCGACGATCAACTCCGCAATGCCGTAGGTGGCGAGCGCCCTGACGAAAGCCGGGTCATGCAGGATGCGGTAGCCGTTCTTGCGCAGCGTGCCGACCGCTCCGGCCAACACATCCAGATCCATATCCTCGGAATAGCGCGGACTGGTGAAAAAGAAGCGCAGGTTCGCGCCGCCTTTCAGCACGAAGGCGCGCGGATCGGAGATCTTCAACAGCCGTTCCAAGAACAGGAAGTGGAAGATCTCGCGCTGCTGACGGTATGTGAACATGGCGAGCCATTATGTCGTTGAATACGCAAAATGATCAATCGAGAGCGATAAAACCGGGTTGTGCGACGAATGCCTTGAACCGCCATGACGCGCTTGCGTTCCGCGCGCCAGAGCGTCTTGCGGGTACCGGGTAGCGTGCGAGACCAGTTTGATCCGAACCGCGGCGTGGCGATGCGAGCGTCACGCCAAGCGGTATTTCCGCCCGCGCGTATTTCCTTCCGCACGCAGAACGCCGGCTAGCGCCAACTCGTTCAATAGCTTGCGAGCCGTGTGGGCAGAGGCTTGCAGCACCTCCCCCGCCTCCGCGCTGGTTATGCTGCCGTGGCGGCGGATTTCTTCCAGCAGCCGCGCCCGTCTACGATTCTCGACACCTCCAGCACCGACTGCCCTCGCGCCGAGCATGTAACGGGTGCCGCCGGCCGATCCAACGCGCCGCAGCATGCCTTTGGCGACAGCCCGTTCGAGAACGGCACTCACCTCCGATTCCGCCATCAAAGGACGCAAGGCGCGCCTGGTCACAGCGCCGTCGCGGCGCGCCACGATCAGCGCACGGCGTTCGCCGGGGGTCACGTCCTCGGCGAAGCCGAGCAGCCAAGCCTGATCGTCCACATCGGCCAGAGAGCGGTTGCGCAGCGTCACCGCCACAGAGCTGGACGTTGCCTCGAATGTCGGGGGATCCAACAAGCGGGCTTCCATTTCGCGATACATGCGGTCGATGCCTTCGCCGTATTCCTCCACCAGACCCAGCGTCTTCAACATGCGCATGATGCGGGGGTTGCGGCTGTAGTGTTCGTCGCGCATGTTGTCTTTGGTGATGTGGCTTGGCAACGAGCCGGGGCTGCGAACCTCCACGCGGTCGTCCCATATGGTGATGTCCACGGTGGCACCGCTCAAGTTGTAGTCGCGGTGGGCGAGCGCGTTCACCACAGCCTCGCGCAGAACCGGCAGCGGATATTCCTGCAGCGTCTCGCGGCGGATGCCCGCGACCACATCGATCCGCGCCGTGTGCTCGGCGATGAAGGCGAGACAGCGCTCCACCGTCTCCGGAAACGGCGCCGCGAACTCGGCGCGGGCGGAAGCTGGGCCAGGCCCCGGCTCTATGCCGATGCGACGCACCAATTGCACAGCCGCCCCGCGCAGGACGTCCCTTGGGTCAGTGGCGAACAGTATGGCAGCGGCGCGCAGCACGCTGGTAGCCAGCGGCGGCGGCGCGGCGACGGCAACGCCCAAATCGGTCAGGGCGCGCAGCACTTCGGCCTCCTTGCTTGCCGAACCTTCGCGACGCGTTTGGGCCGCGCAGGCGGATGCGCTGTCGTCGTCGGCATCGATTGGCGGGCGTCGCCCCGCCGCGAGCGCCGCGTTGATAGTTGCCAAGTCGAAGCGGCCGGCAGACACGCGCACCATCGGCTCGTCTTCGCCTGACCGAAGTTCCCGCTCGCGGACAAACCGCGCCATCGCATCGCCGCGCAACGGCTGCGAATCGCCTCCCACGCGGCGCAGCAAGCGTCCGTCCGGCGTGGTGACGATGCGCCCGCGCACCTCCGGCACGGCGCAGATCGTCAGCAGTTTGCGCTCCGGCGATGCATGCCGGTGTTGCGGGTCCTTGGGGGTTGAGGCACCTTCGATCGCGATCTCGCGCAGCTGCACGTCCACGCCGCACTCGGCTGCAAAGCGCGTGATCCGGTCCTGCGTGTTCTGAGAGAGCGGGCAACCGGTGATCCGCCGGTCGTCGGCCACGCCATGGACGATCAAGCCGCCGTCCGTCATCGCCATGGCCGGGATGGCGTCTCGGATGTCCCTTGGCACGCCGCGCTTGAAGTCCAGCCGTTCGTGCTCGAGGCGGCCGAACAACCGCCAGAACCCATCCTCGGACAGCGAAGACGGGATGGCATTGAGTTGCGGCAGAGAAGCCATGTCCTGAAGATTATCAAATCTTCCTTAGGGAAAGAACTATTCTAGCATTTCCTGGGAAGATTCTAGAATCTTCCAAAACAGAGATTGCGATGCTCAGACACGGGGTGACACGGGCCGTCGCCAGCATTGAACTCCAACGGCCCGCACCGCCACCTTCGCTCCCGCGTCCTCGACGGCCCGCCATCTTCGTCCCCGGCGAGGCCAAGGGCATTGTTTTTTGGCCTTGACAGCCAAAGGCGTATCGCTCAGGCTCTATTATTGTAGTAAATCGGGCTGTCCATGATGGATTTACAACAACATGTCATGCGCGTCGGGTTGCTCGACGCCGTGCGCCGGGGCCTATCCGAAGCACCGGTGCTCGCCGTGCTCGGTGCCCGCCAAGTCGGCAAGACGACGTTGGCCCAAGAGGTGGCGTCTAGCTGGCGGGGGCCGACCACCGTGTTCGATTTGGAGGTGGCCGCGGTGCGCGAGGCGCTCTCCCAGACGCCGGAAACCACGTTGCGAGAGCGCGAAGGTTTGGTGGTGATCGACGAAGTGCAAAGGCTCCCAGCCCTGTTCGAGACCCTGCGCCCGATCTGCGACGACCGCAGCCGGCGGGCCGTGTTTCTTCTGCTCGGCAGCGCCTCTTGGGATCTCATCCAAGGCGTATCCGAAACGCTCGCGGGTCGCGTGCAGTTTGTAGACGTGGGTGGCTTGGCGCTGACGGAGACCGGAGTGGAGCATCAGGATCGGCTGTGGATGCGCGGCGGTTTTCCACGCGCATGGCTGGCACCTTCCGCGGCGGCTTGGACACGCTGGATGGAGTCCTTCTCGCGAACCTTCCTGGAACGGGACATTCCAAACTTGGGGTTGCGTGCGCCACCCGAGGCGCTCGGCCGTTTCTGGCGGATGCTGGCGCACTACCACGGCCAGGTTTGGAATGCCGCTGAGCTGGCCCGTTCCTTGGACGTAAGCCCTCGGCAGGCGAACCGCTATCGCGACTTTCTGGCCGGCGCCTTCATGGTGCGGACAGTGCCGCCGTGGTACGAGAACGTGGGCAAACGCATCGTGAAATCCCCCAAGGTGTACCTGCGCGACAGCGGCATTCTGCACTTCCTGCTCGGCCTTGAAGAATTGGCGGAACTGCGCCTGCATCCGCGCTACGGCGCCAGCTGGGAAGGCTTCGCGTTGGAACAAACGTTGCTGACCCACGGCCAACGCCAAGCCTACTTCTACGCCACCCAGCGTGGCGCGGAACTGGATTTGCTGCTGCTGCGCCACGGCCGGCGTTGGGGCTTCGAGTTCAAGTGTACAGATGCCCCCCGCACCACCAAATCCATGCGCATCGTCGCCAAGGACCTGGGCTTGAGCCACCTCTGGGTGATCTACCCGGGCGATCTGGCATATGGCCTCGCGGAGAACATCAGCGCGTTGCCGTTGAAGCAGATCGGCACGGTCTCGTCGGCGTTCCAGAGGTGAGAGTGGCGAAAAACGCTGGGTGCCTAGCGGTCTTCGCACGCGCCAGGCACCTTTGCGCTAGGGCGTACACTGACGCCATGAACACGGTGGTGCCGCACCTCTTTCGCCCCGGCGACGGCGCGCTGCCGCCGGCGCTCACTGGGCGCGATGTTCAACAAGCGGTGTTGTCGCGGTGCTTGGCGGACTTGGTCGCTGGATTTGCGCCGCCGCATGACGTCGTCTTGCTGGGCCCGCGCGGGAACGGCAAGACCACGCTGTTGAATTGGTTCAAGGGCGTCTGCGCCAAGAAGTCGGTGGATGTGGTGGCCTTGACGCCGCGGCGCGTTCCCATGCACGAAGCCCTTGCAGAGGCGCTCGGACCGAGGAGGGGCATTGCCAAATGGCTGCCGCGTGCCGCGCACACGGACCTCACTGGCGCGTTGACGGCGCGTTGCCGCCGAAGGCCGCTGGCCGTGCTGGTCGACGAAGCGCACACGCTCGACAGCAAGATCGGCGGCACGTTGCTCAACGTCAGCCAGGAAGTGCGCGCCGATGCGCCGTTTCTGCTCGTGCTGGCCGGTACGCCGGGCCTGCCAGATCGCCTGAGAGAGATGGATGCGTCGTTCTGGTCGCGGCTGGCCGAGGGCTTGCTTGGCGTTGGGCGCCTAGACGACGCCTCGGCGCGAGCAGCGCTGTCGGAGCCGTTGCAGGCGCATGGCGTTGGCATCGACGCGGATGCATTGGACGCCGTAATCGAACACAGTCAACGCTATCCCTACTTCATCCAACTCTGGGGCGATGCGCTGTGGAAGCAACGTACCACCGCGGACGCGACACCCATTGATGCGGCCGCCGTCGCCTCGGCACGGCCTACCGTAGTCGCCCAGGTGGCCGACTACTACCAGAGCCGTTACGACGAACTGCGCGCGGAAGGAGTGCTCGCCGCCGCCAAGGCAGTCGCGCCTCTCTTCCAAGCCCGCATCAACGCCACGGCGCAAGAGCATGAGCTAGACGTCGCGCTCGCGAAAGCTGGCATTGAAGATGCAGCCGGTCGCCTCCTCGCACTCCGGGCTCTGAATCGCCTAGGCTACGTTTGGCGACCGCCGGGACAAATGCCGCCAATCGCTTGGAGCGCCGGCATACCGTCGCTGATGACGTTCGTTCTCGAAGCCGGGAGCAAGCTGGGGCCGTGCCTATAGGCGCTCGGTCCGTCGCACACGGATGCCAAAGATGCTTGTTGGCAAGATCAATTCAGAGTTACTGTAACCGTCCATGGCTACGGAGGATCCAAATGGCAGCAAGCCGCCTCACGCCGGCCGAATCGGATCGCACGGTGCGAATCGCGCGCGTGGTCGACATGTCCCGTGTTTTGATGCGCGGCGATCTTGAAAAGACAAGACAGTGGCTGACGACGCCCCACGACTTGCTCGATGGCGAGTCCCCGTTGCAACGCGCCTCCACCGAGACCGGTGCGCGTGATGTGGAGCAGCTCGTCGGCCGCCTCCAACACGGGGTTTTTGGTTAGGTTAGAGCGTTCTCGATCAACCGCTCTGGTCGCACCGGTCTCCTGCTTAGCGAAAGCACTACAACGTCCAGACCGTCACTTTACCGTCCGCCACACGCCTCTCGCTCCGGCCATCGTCGGCACCGTCCCGGCTGTGTTCGCTCTTGCCGGGTTCGGCCCGCCGGTCGAACACCACCAGATGCCCTTCCTTCGCGCCGCACTGGGCCATGTAGCCTAGCGTCTGCGCGACGCCGCGCTCTACGACGCTTGTCATGCTCTGGCGGTCGGTGTCGCGCAGCGCCTTGCACTCGATCACGAACCGCTCCCACGTGTCGGAGGGCTGGCCTGCTCCCCGCGGCCACATCACTTGCAAATCCGTCGCTCCACGCCCTAGGCCGTACTCGCGCTCGATGCGCCCGCCGCCGTTTACCACCCTTTGCAAGTACGCTTGCAGAATCAACTGCGGCCCGGCCTCGCTGTAGTCCTTGAAGCGCCCCAGCCAATGCTCCGCGTGTTCGCCGTAGAACGTGCGGAAAGCCGCCAGCAGCTTGTTCAGATCCAGGCGGCCCGCTTCGTCCACATACCATGCGGTGTTCTGGTCCAAGGTGTCTTGCAGAACATACGCCAGCTGACGGGGAATCACTTCGCGGTAGATGGGGTTCGCCACCCGGGTGGGCGGGTCTGGCGCCACCAAACCCAGGTCGCGGACGTATTCCAAATCGGCCAGGTCATGGCCGGCGTCCCCGCCGCCGAGGATCGGCTCGATAACCCGCCACACTCGATTCTCTTCCAGCTTGTGCGCCAACTGGTCCAAATGCGTGGCGCGAGAGAGGATCAGTTCTTCCCGCGCGGTGTGGATGTCGTCCGCGCCGATTTCGCGCGCCCGGTCGCGCCCGGCGGGATTGTCGAAGCAGGCGCCGGCGCACAGCGCGTTCACCAGCCACGGCTGGCCCTGCGTCTGCTCCCACACCGCCTCCTGCGCTGCGCCGGAGAAGCGCTGGCCGGTCTCCTCGGTGTGCTGCATGAGCAGTGCCAACGTCTCCTCCTCGGTGAAGTCGCCCAGCCGTAGCGATTTCGCCGCGATATTGAACGGGCTGCCGCCCGCGACCACTTCGCCGGAGCTGGCCCGTGTCCGGTAGTCGCGGATGTCCCGCACGCCGCACAGCACCACGCTTTGCGGAAACGCCTGCGGGCGCTGCGGATAGCCAGCGCGCAGCTGGCGCAGCACGGAAAGAAGCGTGTCGCCCACCAGCGCATCCACCTCGTCCAACAGCAGCACCAACGGCGTCGGATTCTCCAAGCACCATTCCGTCAGCAAGTCCTTCAGGGCGTCGTCCGGCCCGGCCCGCTCCAACACTTCAGGCCAAGACCGGCGCGGATAGTCGTCGCCCAGCAATCGCGCGCTGCTGGCCAAACTGCTCAGAATGGAGCGCATGCCGCGCGCCGTGTCGTCGCGCGCCACTTGGCCCACTTCGGCGTTCACATACACGCACCTGAAGTCGCCCGCCTCGCCGCGATTCAGCGAGTCGCGCAGCGCGAGCAACGCCGAGGTCTTGCCCGTCTGCCGCGGCGCATGCAGCACGAAATAGCTCTGCTCCCGGATCAGATCCGGAAATCCGGCCACGCCCGCACGTTGCAACGGTTCGATGGCGTAGTGATCGCGCGGCCGAACCGGCCCGGCGGTGTTGAAACGGCGCATGGCGGCATTATGCACTCGCGGTGGCCAGCCTCCGGCCCTGTCGCGTCACTCGGCGTGGTGCTAGCTATTTCCACTGCTGTCAAAAATACTCGCGTGTATTTTTGACTTTGGTTGAAATCACTCGTATGTTTGGCGCATGAGCGTGGTGCCACGTCATCTTCTGGATCAGATCGTCCAAGACTTGGCGCGCAAGATGGTGTTCTTGTCGGGGCCGCGGCAGGTTGGCAAGACCACTTTGGCCCGCAGCGTGCCGGGTGCGCAGGATGGCTACCTTAGCTGGGACATCTCGGCGCAGAGGGAGCGCATCTTGCGCCGCGAATTGCCAGCGGCGGCCCTCTGGGTTTTCGACGAGATTCACAAGTACAGCCGTTGGCGAGGCTTCCTCAAAGGCATCTACGACCAAGCTAGCGCCCGGCCAGACGACGCGCCGGTTGCCCGCCAGCGAATTCTGGTCACGGGCAGCGGCCGGCTGGAGCTGTTCGGCGCCGGCGGCGACTCGCTGCAGGGCCGCTACCACCTGCTGCGGTTGCACCCCTTCTCGGTCGCCGAGGCGGGCATTCTTGATGGCGACGGGCTGGCGCAGCTGCTGCGCCTCGGCGGATTTCCGGAACCGTTCCTCGGCGGCAACGAGACGCAGGCGCGACGTTGGTCGCGCCAGTACCGCGCGCGGCTGCTGGAGGAGGAAGTGCGCTCGCTGGAGAGGATTCAAGACTTGGGCAGGCTGGAGGAGATGATGCTGCGCCTGCCGGACTTGGTGGGATCGCCGCTCTCGGTGAACGCGCTGCGCGAGGATCTCCAAGTCGCCCACAAGACCGCCGCTTCTTGGCTCGACGCCTTGGAACGCCTGTTCGCCATATTCCGCGTTCCTCCCTTCGGCGCTCCGCGCATCCGCGCCGTGAAACAAGCGCGCAAGCACTACCACTTCGATTGGTCGATCGTGCGCGATCCGGGCGCCCGCTTCGAGAACCTGGTGGCTTGTCACCTGCTGAAGTGGGTTCACTTCCAGCAGGACGTTCAAGGCCGCGACGTGGAACTCCGGTTCTTCCGCGACGTGGACCGACGTGAAGTGGATTTCGTCGTCACGGAAGATCGGCAGCCCGTGCTGTTCGTGGAGTGCAAACTCGCCGATCGCGACATCGACCGCGCGTTGCGGTACTTGAAGACGCGCTTTCCAACCGCCCGAGCGGTGCAAATCGCCTTGAACGGCAACCGCGACTATCGCACCCCGGAAGGGGTGCGCGCCATGCCCGCCTTGGCCTTCCTGCGCGAGCTGGCGTGAAGGCGTGGGGCCCGCCGACAGTGTGCGGGTGGCGCTCGGTCCAACATTCGGTGTTGTCAAGCGCGGAGTTGATGTCAAACTAAGCGCACCGGCGTTTGGCGACTCGCCGGCCCGCAGCAGCCCGGACCAAGCATGGACAACTACGACCTCATCGTTATTGGCGCCGGCCCGGCCGGCTACGCCGCGGCCATCCGCGGGGCGCAGCTTGGTTTGAAGACGGCGTGCATCGACAAATCCGTCGGCAAGAACGGCAAGCCGACGCTTGGCGGCACCTGCCTGAATTGGGGTTGCATACCGTCGAAGACGCTCTTGGACGTGTCGCACAAGTATGCGGAGGCGAAGGAGCGCTTCGCCGGTTTCGGCATCGAGGTTGGGGACGTGGCGGTGGACGTGCCGCGGATGATCGCCAACAAGGACGCCGTCGTCGCGCAGCTGACTGGCGGCATCGGCGCGCTCTTCAAAGGCAATGGTGTGACGGCGCTTGCCGGGCACGGCCAACTGCTCTCGAGAAAGCGGGTGTTGTTCACGCCGCACGAAGGCGAGCCGGCGACGCTCTCAGCGGAGCATGTGGTGCTCGCGCCGGGGTCGATTCCCGTGGAAATACCGCCGGCCCCGCAGGACGGGGCCCGCATCGTGGATTCAACCGGCGCGCTGGAGTTCGACGCCGTCCCGCCGCGCCTTGGTGTTATCGGCGCCGGCGTCATCGGCTTGGAACTCGGCAGCGTGTGGGGAAGGCTGGGTTCGAACGTCGTTCTGCTGGAGGCGCTGGACGAGTTCCTGCCCATGGCGGACGCCCGCATCGGCCGCGAGGCCTTGCGCGAGTTCGGGCGGCAGGGGCTGGACATTCGCCTGGGCACGCGGGTGATGGGCGCCGAAGCGCTGGACGGGGGCGTTCAGGTGGCCTATCAAGACAAGAACGGCGACCACAGCGTGACGGTGGACAAGCTGATCGTGGCGGTCGGCCGTCGGCCCTTCACGGACGGACTGCTCGCGCCGGACAGCGGCGTACACATCGACGAGCGCGGGTTCCTCTACGTCGACGATCTGTGCGCCACGGAGGTGCCGGACGTGTACGCCATCGGCGATGTGGTGCGCGGGCCGATGCTGGCCCACAAGGGCATGGAGGAGGGCGTGATGGTGGTGGAGCGCATCGCCGGCCACAAGCCGGTGGTCAACTACGACTGCGTGCCTTCGGTGATATACACCCATCCGGAGATCGCTTGGGTGGGCAAGACGGAACAGGAACTCAAAGCCTCCGGCGAAGAAGTAAAGGTGGGGGCGTTTCCGTACGCCGCCACCGGGCGGGCGTTGGCGGCCGGCGAGAAAACGGGGATCGCGAAGGTTGTGGCGGACGCCGAAACGGATCGCGTGCTCGGCGTTCACATCTTCGGGGCCCAGGCCAGCGAACTTGTCGCGCAAGCGGTTGTCGCCATGGAATTCGCCGCCACCGCCGAGGATCTCGCGCTTACCATGTGCGCTCATCCGACCTTGGCCGAGGCCGTTCACGAAGCGTCGCTGGCCGTGAGCGGCAACGCCATTCACATGGTCAACCGCAGGAAGCGGTAGATGTCGAGAGAGTCGAGAGAGGCTGTAGAGAAAGGCGACGGATGAATCTGCACGAATACCAAGCGAAAGCGCTGTTTCGGGATTACGGCCTGCCGGTTTCCGCCGGCATCGCCGCCGGCTCGCCGGACGAGGCGGTGGCGGCTGCGAAGCGGCTCGGCGGCGAACGTTGGGTCTGCAAAGTGCAGGTGTACGCCGGTGGCCGGGGCAAGGCCGGCGGCGTGAAGCTGGTGCGAAGCCTGGACGAGGTGCGCGCGTTCGCCGAACGATGGCTGGGGCAGCGCCTTGTCACCATCCAAACGGACGCCGCCGGCCAGCCCGTGAGCAAGATCTTCGTCGAGGAGGCGGCGAACATCGACCGCGAACTCTATCTTGGCGCCGTGGTGGATCGCGCCAGCCGCCGAGTGGTGGTGATGGCGTCCACGGAGGGCGGCGTGGAGATAGAGCAAGTCGCCGCCGAGACGCCGGCGAAGATCCTGCGCGCCGCCATCGATCCGGGCATCGGCGCCCAACCCCATCAGGGCCGCGCGATGGCCTTCGCGCTGGGGCTGGTGGGCAAGCAGGTGGGCCAGTTCGCCAACATCTTTGGCAACCTTGCGCGACTGTTCCACGAGCGCGACTGTGCTCTGGTGGAAATCAACCCCTTGGTGGTCACGGGCGATGGCGACGTGCATTGTCTGGACGCCAAGATCAACGTGGACAACAACGCCCTCTATCGGCAGGCGGAACTCGCCGCGCAGCGCGACCCCACGCAAGAGGACGAGCGCGAGGCCAACGCCGACGAGTTCGGCCTGAACTACGTTGCCCTGGACGGCAATATCGGCTGCATGGTGAACGGCGCCGGCTTGGCGATGGGCACCATGGATCTGGTCAAACTGCAAGGCGGCCAGCCGGCGAACTTCCTGGATGTCGGCGGCGGCGCCACCGAGGAAGCCGTCACCGAGGCGTTCAAGATCATCCTCTCCGACCACAACGTGAAGGCCGTGCTCATCAACATCTTCGGCGGCATCGTCTCCTGCAAGACCATCGCCGAGGGCATCATCGCGGCGGTGAAGCAGGTGGATGTGCAGGTGCCGGTGGTGGTGCGTTTCGAGGGCAACAACGCCGCCGCCGGTCTGGCGGCCTTGGCGGAAAGCGGCCTCGCCATCGCCACGGCGGCGTCGCTGAAGGACGCCGCCGACAAGGTCGTGGCCGCCGCGGGAGCGGTGTCATGAGCATCTTGGTGGACGCGAACACCGTGGTCATTTGCCAGGGATTCACCGGCTCGCAAGGCACTTTGCACAGCGAACAGGCCATCGCCTACGGCACGCGCCTGGCCGGGGGGGTGACGCCGGGCAGAGGCAGCGCCACCCATCTCGATCGGCCGGTGTTCAACACGGTGCGCGAAGCGGTGGCGGCAACCGGGGCCACGGCGTCGGTCATCTATGTGCCGGCGCGTTTGTGCAAGGACGCCATCCTTGAAGCTGTGGATGCCGGACTCGATCTGGTCGTGTGCATCACGGAGGGCATCCCGACGTTGGACATGTTGGCCGTGAAACACCACATCGACGGCACGCGCACCCGTTTGGTGGGGCCGAACTGCCCCGGCGTCATCACCCCTGGCGCGTGCAAGATCGGCATCATGCCCGGCGACATCCACCTGCCCGGCAATGTCGGCGTTGTGTCGCGCTCCGGAACGCTCACCTACGAGGCCGTGAAGCAGACGACGGACAAGGGCTACGGCCAATCCACCTGCGTCGGCATCGGCGGCGATCCCATCGCCGGCAGCAGCTTCGTGGACATTCTCGCCTTGTTCGAGGCGGACCCGGCCACCGAAGCCATCGTGATGGTGGGCGAGATCGGCGGCACCGCCGAGGAGGAGGCGGCCGAGTTCATCGGCGCCAACGTGACCAAGCCCGTCGTCGCCTACATCGCCGGCGTCACGGCGCCGCCCGGCAAACGCATGGGGCACGCCGGCGCAATCATCGCTGGAGGCAAGGGCACCGCGGCGGAGAAGTACGCGGCGCTCGAGGCGGCCGGAGCGCGCACTGTGCGCAGCTTGGCGGACATCGGCGACGCGCTCGGCGAGGCGACCGGGTGGGACGCCGGGTAACCGCGCGGGCGGGGAAGGGCCGGCGCGAACACGATTCGTTGCGCTGAGGCGCCGCGGCGTCTAGCCCATCTCGGCGCGCTTGGGTTCGGTCCTTTGCGCGGTCTGCCGGGTGCCAACCGGGTGGGTTTCTATTCCCGCCCCGCTTGGTTCTTTGCCAATGGTTTGCCGGCCAGCCGCCGGGCCACTGCACCATCCACCTCGGCTTTCGTGGTCAGGTAGTCTTGGCCGGTGCGGGCGGCGATGGCGGCAATGTCGTCATGCTCGGATTTCCAACGCGTAGCGCCGCTCGGCAACGTTACGACTTTCACGCGCACATCGCCGAACTCCGTGGCGACGGTCTGTTCGCGGCGGGGCAACATGCGTTTGGTCACTTCGCGCAGGCGAACGCCGATGGTGGTGGAGGCGGTGAAGAGCTCCGTCAGCACGGCGTCCAAACGGCTTTCGTCCGCCAACACGGAAACCTTGGTGCCTGGTCGGGCCTTCTTCATCACGATGGGCGTCAAGAAGACGTCCTTCGCGCCTTTGGCGAACAGCGCGTCCACGAGCGGGCCGAACGCTTCCGCCGGCATGTCGTCGATGTTGCATTCCACCTCGACATTGGTTTCGACGGCGAAAACACTGGGCGCCGGCGCTTCAGTGCCCCCGGCGCCGCCGATGGACAGCCGCAGCACGTTGGGCACCGTGAAATCGCGTTGGCCGATGCCGTATCCCACCGCGTCGGCGGTGAAAACGGGCGGTGGCTCGAAGTTGTCGACAACGCATTTGAGGATCGCCGCGCCGGTGGGCGTGGTGGCTTCGCCCTGCACGCCGCGGCGGCAGGGCGCGCCCTTGAGAAGCTCGGCGGTGGCCGGCGCCGGCACGGGAAACACGCCGTGGGCGCAACGAACGGTGCCTTGTCCCACTTCGATCACGCCGCAGTACGCCGCGTCCACTTGCAGATGGTGCAGGCCGATGGCGGCGCCCACGATGTCGGCGATGGAGTCCGTTGCGCCCACCTCGTGAAAGTGAACCCGGTCGATGGGCAACGCGTGGATCTTGGCTTCGGCGGCGCCCAGCGCCTCGAACATGGCGAACGCCCGCTCGCGGACGCCCGGCGCGTAGCCGGCGCGCTCGATCAGCGCTTTGATGGTGCCGAGACCGCGGGCCGGCCGTGCGGCGTCCGGGGCGAGTTTCACGGTTGCCCGCGTGCCCGAGATGCCGGATTTTTCGGCGCGTTCCACGGCAAGCTCGAACTCTCCGGCGAGTTCGAGGCGTCCAAGTTCCCGGCGCAGCAAATCCGCCGGCACGCCGATGTCGATCAAAGCGCCCAAGTGCATGTCGCCGGAGATGCCGGCGTGGCACTCGTACAGCAAAGCCCTCTTCACGCGCCGCTGGCCCGTGTCGGCGCGCCGGGCCGCCTACGCCAGCAGGCGGTGGGTGGGAGCGCAGTACTCGGCTATCGGAATGCCGTGCGTGCAAGCGTTGGCGCAAGGCTGGCCATCGCACGAGAGGCATGCGGCGGCATTGGCCTTGAGGAGCGCGTACTCGTCGCGCGCGAGACGCGTGTCGCGGTAGTCCACTGCGTACATCCTTGTGCGCAACACATCGGCGATGGGCACGCCGTAGGGGCAAGCGCCTTCACAGTCGTTGCACACGTGGCGGCAATACGATTGCCCGTGCATCCGCGCGTACCGTTCCAGCAAGTCCAAGTCGCCGGCGGCCATCTCGCGCCAGCCCGACGCCCCCAGATACTCGTCGATCTTCTCGACGCTGTTCATGGTGATCACCACGGCGTCCACATGCGGGTTGGAGAGGCACCAGCGGAACGCCGCTTGGGCGAAGGTGGCGCCACCCTTCTCGAACGGCCGCATGTCGTTCAGCCGCGCGCCCTTCAAGGTCTTCATCACGGTGATGCCGACGTTCTTCGCCTTGCCTTTCGCCAACACCCGCGGCAGGTCTTGCTGCGTCGCCACCATGTCGAAGTCGCGCGTTAGGCCCTCGTAGAACTTGGGGTCTTGGCCGAAGTTGTGCGCCACCAGAACGACATCGGCCAAGTCCTCGTCAAAGACGTAGTCCAAGCATTCGATCAGGCGTCCGCCGTGACCGGACATGCCGGAGAAGCGGATCTTGCCCTGCTCCTTGGCCTTGGCGATGAAGGCGTGCCACTCGGGGTTCTTCATCACGTCCACGTTGTTGACCGCGTGGTTCAGGTAGATGTCCACGTAGTCCGTTTGCAGGCGCGCCAGGGAATCGTTCAGCCGCGCCATGAGCTCCTCCGCGCCAGTGTCCGGCTCGGTGGCGGTCTTGGAGGTGATCACCACTTTGTCCCGCCGGCCCTTCAAGGCGTTGCCAAGGGTGAGCTCGGACTGGCTCCGAGCGTAGCTCTCGGCGGTGTCGAAGTAGTTGATGCCGACGTCCAGCGCGTGGTGGACAAGATGCTCTTGGCCCCCGCGCAGCCTGGAGCTGCCGAACGATATGTCCGCGATTTCCAGCCCCGTGCGGCCGAGCGTGGCGTAGCGTTTGACGCTCGCGCCTTGTTCTGCGCCTTGTTCGGCGGCGCGCGCCGCGAAAGGCAGCGCGGCGGCGGCCCCGACACCGGCACTGGCGCGCAGGAAGTCGCGCCGATTCGTTTGCGGCTGGCTGTTGCCTGACGATTGAGCTATGGACATGAACCCCTCCCATGCCTACCAAGATTGGCTTGCGACAAGCCTAACACCTGCGGCCTACCGCGCCAGCGCCTTGGCGAGTGCCGCGGCGACCGCTTCGGGTTGATCCACCATGACGTAGCTGTAGCTGTTTGGCACCACTTGGATGTCAACGTCCGGCGCGTTGGCGTACTGCTCCAAGTGCCACTCGTGGCTGGTTTCTGGCGTAACTCCGAGGTCGGCGTCCCACGGGGCCAAGACAAGCACCGGTTGTTTCACTTGGGCCAAGTCCGGCCGCAGGTCGGCGCCCAGCGTCTCCACGAAAGCGGTGGCGGACGTGTCGACGTCCGAAGCGAGCATCCAAGCGCGGAGTGTCGGGTGAAAGTCCGTCGCCATCGACTGCTCCTCCAGGCCCATCGTCTGTTGGCTGCGGTAGTTCGCCTCCGAAGCTCGCCGCAATTGCCGGCGCAGCCCCTTGATCATCGCGGCGACTTGCGTCGGCGTCGCGTTGGGAAAGGTGGCGGCGCCCGGGTACGGAATCGTGTCCACCACCAGCACGCTGCCAACGCGCGCCGGCGCCGCCCGCGCCAACGCGAGAGCCACCATGCCGCCGGCGCTGTGGCCGATGACGGTCGCGTCGCTTGCGTCTTCTTGGGCCAACAGGCGCGACAGGGCCGGCACGAGCACGGCGTGGAAGCTCTCCTCCAAGCCCCCGGCAGGAATGCCGGCGAGTCCGGCCGGCGTGACGAGCAAGGCGCGATGGCTGCTGGAGATGGACTCCGCGAACGGGCGCCAAACGTCGGCATGGCAGTCGTTGCCGGGGAGGAACAGCGCGATCGGCCCGGCATCGCCCACGCGCTCCACATGGAGCGGCAACGGCGCACCGGGTTCGTCGGCGGGCGCCGGCGTCTCGGCTTCGGCGCTTGCCGCGGCCAACCCGGCGAGCAGCGCAAGCGAGAGACAACGCGCCAAACGGCGCCCCTGTTGACGGCCCGGCCCTTGGATTCCAGTCATCGCTCCCCTCCTGCGCAACCAATGGAATCCATCTTCGCATTGTTCGCGGCCGGCGTGTGTGGGAACGATGGGGGACTCTTGTGGGAATGCCGTGGGCACGCAGCGAATAGCTCCATTGTTTTTCCATCGCGCCTCCATCAAAACCGCATGAACCTGTGGAACCATTCGCCATTAGGGGATGTCCTACATAATGCAAGACGAATGGCTGGCAAGATTTTCAGCCATTTGCCATAGCGCAGGCATCGCCTAGGGCGATACGTTGGCGGCATTGAGGGCGGCAAATAGCCGTCGTGGCAGCCGCCGGAAACGGCCAAGGAAGAGCAGCAAGGAAGCAAGAGAGCGAACAAAGTGCGTGACCAGCCGAGCGCCCCTGGCCCGGCCGACACCCACGGCGAAAGCGATCAAAGCCCCGGCGATAAACATCCCCTCCTCCCCCATTCTCCCCTTATCGCCGGGGCATTTTTTCCTACCGCTAGGCCCTCTAGGGGCCGAGCGCAAGGAAGAGGCAAGGCAGCGCAGAAGGAAGCAGAGCAGGACAAGGAAACGGAAGAACGCGGAAGAAACGAAAGAGAATCGAAACAACGCGGTGCCCGGCACTCCGAACTTTCTGGCCGACACCCGCAGCGAATGCGATCAAAGCCCCGGCGATAACACCCCTCCCTCCCCCAATCTCTTATCGCCGGGGCACTTTTTCCCTACACCGGAGCATTTCACCCGCCAAGAGTCCGCGCCGCGGAAGCGGCGCGGACTCTTGGCGCGCTTTACGCCTAGGCCGTTCTGCGCCGCAGCGCAAGCGCTCGCCAAGCCGTGCGCCATAGCCGCCCGGCTTCCCGAAGAGCGCGGCGCGCGGCGCGCGCCCAGCCGAGGTGCGGCAGGGCGAGCATCGCCGGGGTGGCCACGAGAGTCAGCAACGTGGCGAACGTCAGTCCGGACACGATGGCTTGCGAGAGCGGCACCCAGAATGCGGAGATCTGGCCGCCGTAGACCACCGTGCGATTGATGAAGTCCACGGAAAAGTGGCTCGCCAGCGGCAGCAGGCCGAATACCGTCGTCACCGCCGTGAGCAACACGGGCCGCAGGCGTTGCGCGCCGGCCCGCACGATGAGCGCGACCGGATCGTCGTTCGGGCGGGCGTTGCGGTTGTGGTTGTAGGTGTCTATGAGCACGATGTTGTTGTTCACCACGATGCCGGCGAGGGCCACCACGCCGACGCCGGTGAGGATCGCGCTGAACGGGCTGCCGGTTACCAGCAGACCGAGCAGCACGCCGGCCGTGGACATCACCACCGCCACCAGAATGAGGAAGCTCTGGTAGAGGCTGTTGAACTGCGTCACAAGCAGCACGAACATCAGGAGCAGCGCCGCGGCCATGGCCACGAGGATGAAGGTGATGGAATCCGCCTGTTCCTCGTTGGCGCCGCGGAAGGCGATGGCCACCCGCGGATCCAGCCCCGCATCGTCGATCCACGCTCGCAGTTCCCGCACCTTGTCGTCCGCGAGGACGCCGGGCGCCACCTCGGCGCGTATGAAACGCACCGCCCGGCCGTCTATGCGTTCGATGGCGTCCACGTTCGGCGCCGCGGTTCGGCGCACGAAGTTGCCGATGGGCACAAGGCCGGTCGACGTGGTGATCTTGAGGTCGTCGAGGGCGAACAGTCCGCGCGCCGAGGCGGGGTAACGCACGCGGATGTCCACCGCGTCGTCGGCCGAGTCCGGCCGGTACTCGCCCACCTTCACGCCGTTGGTCACCAGCTGCACGGCAATGCCGACCAGCGACACGTCGGCCCCGTAGAGCGCCGCTTGGGCGCGATCCACCGCGAGCTTCCACTCCACGCCAGGCAGCGGACGCGAGTCCTCCACGTCGCGGAGGCCCGAAACTTGGCTGTCGATGTGCCGGCGCACGCGGGCCACGACCGGCTCGAGCAGGTTGTTGTCCGTGGCGGAGAACTGCAACTGTATGGGCTTTCCAACCGGCGGGCCCTGCTCCATCGCGCGCACTTCCACCGCGATTCCCGCGAGGGCCGCTGTCGCCTCCCTGGCGCGCTCCAGTATCTCCTCGCCGGTCAACTGGCGTTCCCCTTGCTCGTGCAGCTCGAGGAACAGAAACCCCACGGTGTCCGGGGCGCTGGCAAGATTGCCGCCTCCCGTGCCTCCACCGCCGCCGGGCATTCGCGTTTGCGTGTTCACGCTCTTGATGCCGGGAATGGCCAGCACCCTGTCCTCCACTTCGCGCACCAAGTCGTAGATTTCTTGCGCCGCGAGGTTGCCCCGGGCGCGCACGGCGATGCGCGCGTAACTCGGGTCGCTATCCGAAAAGAACGTCATGCCGCGCCCGAACTTGCCGTAGGCGACGAACGCGGAACCAAGCAACAGAGCCGTCACCGCCAAAGTGGCCACGGCGTGTCGGCAGGTGGTGTTGATCAGGCGCGCGTAGAAGCCCGTGAATCCCCGCAACAGCAGCGGATCCCCGGATTCCAGCTGCACCAACGTCCGCCGAGCGCGTTCGTGGCGCACCGGCGCCTTGCCGAACCGGGCGCCGATGGTGGGGCCGAACACCAAGGCGTAGAGCAGCGAGCCGGTGAGCACGAAGAAGACGGTCACCGGCAGGTAGCGCATGAACTTGCCCGCCACCCCTGGCCAGAACACGAGCGGCAGGAACGCGGCCAAAGTGGTCGCCACGGAGGCCGCGACCGGCCAGAACATGCGTGTCGCCGCCGCCACGTACGCTTCCTGCGGCTTCGCGCCCTCGGCCATCTTGCGGTCGGCGTACTCCGTCACCACGATGGCGCCGTCGATCAACATGCCAAGCGCCAGCAGCATGCCGAAAATCACCATGAAGTTGAACGTGTAGCCGAACAACCACAGGAAAAGGAGCCCGAACAGGAACGACACCGGAATGGCCATGCCGACGATGAGGCCGCTGCGCAAGCCGATGGCGGCCACCACCAGCACCATCACCATGGCCAGCGCCGTCACGACGTTGCCTTGCAGCTCGGTGATTTGATCGCGGGCGAACGGCGCTTGGTCTTGCGTCTCGAACAGGCGAATGGTGCTCGGCAGCCGGTCCCGGTGGCGGTCGACCACCGCCCGGGTGCGATCCACGGTGTCCACCAGATTGGCGTTGGCCCGCTTCCACACGGTGATGGAAATGGCGTCGTTGCCGTTGACGCGGGCGTGGCGCTGGCGATCCTTGAACGTCTGCCGGACGTCGGCGATGTCGGCGAGCGTCACCACGGTGTCCGGCCCCGCCTTCACCGGCAGGTCGTAGATGTCTTGGGCGGTTTCGACCAGGCTCGGCACCTTCACCGCCAAACGGCCGGTGCCGGTGTCCAGCGATCCCGCGGCGATCAGCTGGTTGTTGCGCGCCACCGTCGCGAGCAGCTGTTCGGCGCCCACCTGGTAGGCGTCCAGCTTGGCCGGATCGATCACCACTTCGAGCAGTTCCTCGCGGTGGCCCTGGAGTTCGGCATCGAGCACGTCCGCCAGCGCCTCGATGTCGTCGCGCAGCGCTTGCGCGGCGCTGTAGACCACGCGCTCCGGCGCTCCGTTGGCTACGAAGTTGATCTGGATGATGGGCTCGTCGGCGGCCGACTGCTCGAGAATGAACGGCTCTTCGGCGGAATTGGGCAGCCGGGGTTGGGCGCGGTCCACCGCGGCGCGCACGTCCGCCAGCGCCTGATCGAGGTCGTAGTCCGCCTCGAACTCCACGATGAGCCGCGCCGTGCCTTCGTAGGCGAAAGCGCGCACCTCGTTCTGGCCCTCCACGGCGCGCAACTCGATCTCCATCGGCTTGACGAGCAGGCGGGCGGCGTCTTCCGGCGAGATGCCTTCGTGCGGCACCACCACCATCAGAATCGGAACCTCCACCTGCGGCGTGGATTCGATGGAGATGAGGGCGCGGGCGACGCCGCCGGCGATCAACACCATGACCATGAGCAGCAGGGTCGTGCGGGAGCGGGACACCGCGGCTTGGACCAGCGCGTTGGTCATGTGCCAGCGGCCTTGCGAACGCCCGCGGCCGACGGCCCGCCATCGCCCGCGCCGGTTGGCGCAGGGGTTTCAAGGAGGCGAGCCGCCATCCTTCGCATCCTCTTCCAGAGTCACCTCCACGCGGTCGCCGGCGACGACGAACTCGTGGCCGACGGTGATCAGCGTGGCCACTTGCGCCAAACCCGTCACCCAGGCGCCGTCCGCTTCGTGGGCGACGATCTCCACCGGGTTGAAGACAACGCGGGAAGCGTCGTCCACGGTGCGCAGGCCCACCGCGCCGGCGTCGTCCAGCGTCAGCAGCGCCGGACTCACCTTGTGCGCCACGGTTTCGCCGGTGCGAACCTGGAACTGCGTGGTGATGCCGCTGCGCAGCGCGTAGTCCGGATTCGGCACGCTCACTTCCACCCGGTATGTGCGGGTGCCGGGATCAGCTTGGGTCGCCACGAAGCGCACCGGGCCGCTGACGGCCGCGCCGGTCGCCAAACGGCCGGTGGCGATCGCGCCCACGGCGATGCGGTGCGCTTGCGTCTCGGAAACGCCGCCCACCAGCAGCATCGGGTGCAGATCCACCAAACGGGCGCAAGGCGCGCCGGGTTGGGCGTAGTCGCCCACCTCCAACGGCGTGTCTTCGACAACGCCGGCGAACGGGGCGCGGATGCGGGTGCGTTCGATGTCCAGCGCCGCCGCCGCCCGCCCGGCCTCGGCCGCGGCAAGGCGCGATTTGGCTTGGGCGATCGCCGTTTCGGACTGCAACCCGCCAGTCTTCAAGCGCTGGCTGCCTTCGTGTTCCAGCCGCGCCTGATCCACCGCCGCCGCGGACTGGTCGAGGCGCGCTTGCCGATCCTCCAAGGCCAGCCGGCACAGCAAGTCGCCTTTTTGGACGCGGTCGCCCCGCTCCACGGACCGCTCGACCACGCGCCCCGTGGTTTCGGCTCGCACATCCACCGTGCGTTTGTTCTCGGTTCGCCCGCGCACGTTCACGCGCTCGGGCAACGTGGAGGCGCGGATCACGCGACCGCGCACGGCGGTGGGCGCCTCGCCTTGCGCCGCGCGGCCGTTCAGGTCTTTCAGCGTGGGGTGCTCGTCGACGGTGGCCTCGCCGGAGAACAATCCGGAGGCCAGCCAGACGGCGGTCAGCACCGCGATGACGACAGCAGTGGTAATGGAAGACCCGCGCATGCAACCTCCGCCGATCCGCTACGGAAAGTAACACATTGGGCGGCGCAGGCGGCGAAGCGGGACGCCAACTTCCCGCGATCGGCCCGTCATCGCCGGCTTCGTCGCTGGCCTGCTACCACTCGCCGGTATTCGGCATCGACGCCCAAGGCTCTTGCGGCGGTAGTGCGCCACCGCCTTGCAACAGCTCGATGGAGATGCCGTCCGGCGAGCGCACGAACGCCATGTGGCCATCGCGCGGCGGCCGGTTGATGGTGACGCCGCCGTCCATCAAACGCTGGCAGAGCGCGTAGATGTCGTCCACCCGGTACGCCAAGTGGCCGAAGTTCCGCCCGCCGGACAGGGTTTCGGCGTCCCAGTTGTGGGTGAGCTCCACTTGCGCCTCGCTGTCGCCGGGCGCGGCGAGGAACACCAAGGTGAAACGACCCGCCTTGTTGTCGATTCGCCGCAGTTCCAGAAGGCCGAGTTTGTCGCAGTAGAAGTCCAAGGCGGCTTCCAAGTCGGCTACTCGAACCATAGTGTGCAGGTATTTCATTGGCGGCTCTCCTGTTTGCGCCTGCTTTTTGCCGGCGGGTGCCGGCGTTGGCGTGCGGCCGGTGGCGGCCGCCTAGATGATGCCTTCGGGTTCCAACCCGAGATGAAACTGGCCGGCCGTCTCGTAGTGCGCCTCGCGGCCCTGCACCTGTTGGGTGATCACGTGGATGTCTTGGAAACGGCGCTGGATGGGGCGGTTCGCGAAGATGGCCGTCGAGCCGGAAAGGTTGTAGGCGATGTCCACGACTTCGGCGGATTGGCGGATGGCGTGGGTGCCGGCCATGCGCAGAGCGATCCGTTCGGCCATTGTTATGCGCCCGCTGGCGCGCACGGAATGCCAGACCTCGGCGGTGGACTCGGCCAAAAGCGCTTTTGCCGCCCGCCACTTCGCCTCCGCTTGGCCGATTTGCCGTTGAATCACCGGGTCTTCGCGTAGCGGACGCGAACCAAAACGCGGCCGCTTTTCGGCGGCCAGCGTGGTCGTGGCGTCCAATCCGGCGCGGGCGACGCCCAGCGCCACGCTGCCGAAACCGCAGGCGAAAAGCAGCCCCTGCGGTATCACATAGATGGGCCCCGGCTCGCGCGGCGGGACGTCCAAGCGCATCGTGCGGGCCTCGGGCACGAACAGATCCTCGGCGCGGAAGCTGAAGCTGCCGGTGCCGCGCAGCCCCGGCACCTGCCAGACATCCAGCAACTCCACGTCCGCGCGCGGCACGAGGTGCAGGCGCGGGGGCTGACCGCCGCCGCCAGAGAGCGCGGCAATCCAGTTGGCGTGGCGACAGCCGCTGGAGAACATCCACTGGCCGGTGAGGCGAACCCCCCCGGCCACAGAGCGCAGATCGACGCGACCCTGGGGCGGCCCGTTGCCGACCACGGTGCGCGGATCTCCCCAAACCTCGCGCGCGAGCGCCGCCGGTGCCCGGCAAGAAGTGGTGGCGAACACCGCGCCTTGGTTGAAGCACCAGGCAACGCTGCCGTCAGCTTGGGCCACGGCGCGCACGACTTCCAAATAATCCAGCCAATCCATCTCTTCGCCACCAACCGAGCGCGGCACCAAGAGCCGGAACAGGCCTTGCGTTTTCAAATCGTCCGCGAGCGGGGCGGGAATCTCCCGGGCCGCGTCGATCTCGTCCGCGGCCGCGGCGATCCTTGGCGCAAGCGCTTGCGCCCGGGCCAACGGGCTTGCCCCGCCATTGTCCGCCGCGGCCGACCGCGTCATCGCGCCTTGCGCCCGCGGCTGGCGAGCAGGGTGCCGAGGACGATCGGCGCAATGCCGCGCCCGCCGGAACGCGAATCGGCCTGCTGCCGCGCCAGCTCCGCTGCTGTCTCCGAGTAGCCCAACCCCATCCGCGGGAGCTTAGCACGAAGCCCGCCGCGGCCGGTGCGCGACGAACTCGGCCGCTCCGCAAGTAAACGCTTCTCCAACCCTCGTCAAAGCGGGTTGGAGGCGATGGCACTCCATCGGGCTTTGATACGCCGGGGCTGTACTCGGGTCGATCCACGCCTGACGGCTGGCGCACGAGCGTCGCACACCCCCGGCCGCCGGCGCGCAGCGGTTGGTTTGTGCCGCGCCGTCTGGTATAAAGCGCGACTGTCCAACCGCCCGGCCGTTTGAGATGTCGAGAGTCTGCCAAGTCACCGGCAAACGCCCCATGAGTGGCAACAACGTGTCGCACGCGCACAACAAGACGCGCCGGCGTTTCGCGCCCAACCTGCACATGCACAGGTTCTGGGTTGCGTCGGAGCAGCGTTTCGTGCGCTTGCGGGTGTCTGCGGCGGGCATGCGCATCATCGACAAGAAAGGAATCGAGGCGGTGTTGCGGGACATCGAGAAACGCGAGCGGCGGGCAAGCGCCCGCGGCCTAGGCACTGGCTAAGCGCGAGGTAACCACATGCGCGAGAAGATCAAGCTCGTCTCCACGGCGGACACCGGCCACTTCTACACCACGACCAAGAACAAGCGCACGATGGAAGGCAAGCTGGAGCTCAAGAAGTACGATCCTGTGGTCCGGCGGCACGTTCTGTATCGGGAAGACAAGATCAAGTAGCGCCTGCGCGTTCCTCAGGCTCGTGGCAGGCCCTGGCCCAGCCTAGGCGGCGCTCTGCCGGAACTGCCGGAGGTGGAAACCACGCGTCGGGGCTTGGCCGCCGCGACGCGCGGGCGAAGGCTGGTTCGGGCGGTGGTGCGAGACCCGCGGCTACGCTGGCCGGTGCGCCTGCCGCGCGCTATCCGCGGTCAACGCCTTGGGGCAGTGGGGCGGCGGGCGAAGTACCTGCTCCTGCCGTTGGAATCCGGCGGCTTGATCATCCATTTGGGCATGTCCGGCCATCTTTCGGTGGTGTCCGCCAGGGCGCCGCCGGGCAAACACGATCATGTGGACCTGGTGCTGGACGACGGCCGTGCCTTGCGGTTGACGGACCCTAGGCGTTTCGGCAGCGTGCATTGGCAGCCGCATCCGCTCCACGCCCACTGGCTCCTGCGCGACCTTGGCCCGGAGCCGTTGTCGGAGGCGTTCACCGGCGCCTACCTCGCCGCCCGCGCGCGCGGGCGGCGTGTTCCCGTGAAGGCGCTCATCATGGACGCCAAGGTGGTGGTGGGAGTTGGCAACATCTACGCCAACGAGGCGCTGTTCCTCGCCGGCATCCGGCCCCGGGTCGCCGCCCGTCGCCTTGCGAAGGTGCGCCTCGAAACGCTGGCGGGTGCCGTGAAGAGCACGCTCGTGCGCGCCATCGACAGCGGCGGCACGACGCTGCGCGACTTCGCCGGCGCGGACGGCCGGCCGGGTTATTTCGTCCACGAACTGGCCGTGTACGGGCGCGGCGGCGCGCCGTGCCGACGTTGCGGCGCCACGCTGAGGGACGTTCGCTTCGCCGGACGCGCCACCGTGTACTGCCCGGTTTGCCAACGCGGCTAGGGGCGGCGAGTCCCGCATGTGCGTGACAGCGCCGCGAGGCCGCATCGACGAGCGGTGTCGCTACGGCACCTCGTCGGGCCCGCCGGTCAGCGGCACGAAGCGCACCGGCAGCGACCGGCGCGTCTCGGCTTTTGCGTTGTCGTAGACGGCCAGCTCCTGGTAGCCGTCACTCGGCCCGAGCGGCATCACGAGCAGGCCGTCTTCCGCCAGCTGCTCGATCAGCTTTGGCGGAATGTGCTCGCCCACGGCGGTGACGATCACGCGGTCGAACGGTGCGTGTTCGGCCCAACCCTGCCAGCCGTCGCCGGCCCGCACGCGCACGTTGTCGTAGCCGAGCACGATCAGCCGGTCGCGCGCCGTTTGCGCCAGCTCCGGCACGATCTCCACCGTGTACACCTCCGCCGCCAGCTCGGCGAGCACCGCGGCCTGGTAGCCGGAGCCGGTGCCGATCTCCAGCACGCGATGGTGGGGCTTGGCGTCGAGCATCTCCGTCATCAGCGCGACGATGAAGGGCTGGGAGATCGTTTGGCCGTGGCCGATGGGCAAAGGATGGTTGGCGTAGGCCGCCGGGCGCGTGCGTTCGAGCACGAAGCGGTCGCGCGGCGTGGCGCGGATGGCGGCGATGACGACATCGCTGATGCGTGCGATGCCGGTGTAGGACGCGGTGCGCGCCGCGTCGTCTTGGATTTCCGCGATCATGTTGTCCATCGGCACGTTCGTCTGGGCGGGCGATTGCGGCGCGGCCACGCTGGCGGTGGCCAACGCGCCGGTCAATGCTAACGCCAGCGCCGGGCGCCAGTTGCGCGGGGCGGTGTTCTGTCGTTTCACCAATTTGCTCCTCCGTTGCCCACCCGATCCCAAGCGGCCGGTCACGAACTGCACGACAACATGGAGCATCCGGCGCGCCGGCGCGCCCACTCGGGCCGTTTGGCGGCGAACCGTTCTTTGCCCGGCTGCTCGTCGTAGGGATGGCGTAGAACCTCCGTCAGTTCGCGCAGCAGCGAGTAGTCGCCTTCTTCGGCTTTGTCGATGGCGAGCTGCGCGAGGTAGTTGCGCGGCACGAAACGCGGATTGGCCGCGTTCATTCGCCTCCTCCGTTGGTCGTCCGTCAACTCGCCGATCTCCACGACCATCCGCACTCGCGCCGCATACCGTTCCAGCCACGCCACCAGCCGCTCGCGCACGCTCGGCTCGGGTGGCCGATAGTACGCGTCGAGCAGCGGTTCGATGGCGATGTCCTGCAAGTCCACTCGCGCCAGATCGCGAAAGAACAGCGTCATGTCCGTCTCCGCGGCGCCGAGCAGGGCGTACAACTGCGTCCAGAGTTGGTCGTCTTGGGCCGGCAGGTAGTCGGGCAGGCCGAGTTTGGCCGCCATCATCGTCCGCGACAAGTCCCGATACCACTCCGCGAACCGCTTGAGCGCCTCGTTCAACGGTTCGGCTTCGCCGACGAGGGGGAAGATGGCTCGCGCGAGTTGCAGCATGTTCCACTGCGCCACCGCCGGTTGCTGGCCGAAGCGGTAGCGCCGGGTGGCCGCGTCCGTGGTGTTTGGCGTCCAGTCGGGATCGTAGTCCTCCAGCCAGCCATACGGGCCGTAATCGATCGTGAGGCCAAGAATCGACATGTTGTCCGTGTTCATCACGCCGTGAACGAAGCCGACGCGCATCCAGTGGGCGACCATCTCGGCCGTGCGCTCGGCCACTTCCCGAAACCACGCCAAATACCGTTCCTTGCCCTCTTCCACCAGAAGATGAGGGAAGTTGGTGGCGATGGTGAAGTCCGCGAACCGCCGCAGCAGTTCCGCTTCTTGGCGTGCGGCGAGCATCTCGAAATGGCCGAAGCGCGTGAACGAGGGCGCGACCCGGCACACCACGGCGCCGGGCTCGGCTGCCGGATGGCCGTCGTAGAGGATGTCGCGCACCACCTGCTCGCCGGTGACTACCAGCGACAACGCCCGCGTGGTCGGCACGCCCAGATGGAACATCGCCTCGCTGCACAGGAACTCGCGCAGCGACGAGCGCAGCACGGCGAGGCCGTCGGCGCCGCGGGAATAGGGGGTGGGGCCCGCGCCTTTCAGTTGCAGCGTCCAATGCTCGCGGTTCCGGTTCACCGTCTCGCCCAGGTTGATGGCGCGGCCGTCCCCGAGCTGACCGGCCCAGTTGCCGAATTGATGGCCGCCGTAGCAAGTGGCGATGGGGTCCATGCCGTCCAGAACGCGGTTGCCGCCGAACACCTCGGCGAGCGCGTCCGCATCGTCCGGTTCGGTCGGCAAGTCGAGCAGGGCGGCCACTTCGGGCGTCCAGCCGACCAGCGTCGGCGCCGGCACCGGCGTGGGGCGCACACGCGAGTAGCAGGCGCCGGCAACTTGGCGACGGAAGTTCTCCGTCACCGGATCGGCCGGCAACTCGCGGACGTAGCGGTTGTCAAAACGCAGATTGGCGAGCGGATTGGCGAAAGGCGGCCCCATGCACGGCATCTTACTCCGAGCCCGGCGGCGTCACCCGCCCGCGCCGTTCGGAAATGAGGGGTCAGTCTGTTCGATGGCTAACGCGGGTCGGTAGAATGCGGGCAATGGTCGAAGTTGGCAATCATGATCTCGGCGAGCAGCTGGTGCGCGGCGGCGTCGTCAGCGTGGCGGACCTGGAGCGGGCGCGGCAGATCCGCCAGAGCGCCGGCGGCGACCTCGGCGCGCTGCTCGTGGGCATCGGGGCGCTTTCCGAGGATGCGCTCTTGCGCCACCTCGGCGAGCATCTCGGCGTCGCCTATCTGCGCGAAGACCACGAGTTGCCGGATCACCAGGCCGTGTACCGGTGCATGTCGCAATCCGCCATCAAGCTCGACTGGCTGCTCGACAACGAAGTGGTGCTCTGGCGCGAAGGCGACGAAGGGGCGCTGTGCTGCATGGCGCGCGACATCCAGGGCCGGGTGCTGCGCGAGGCCCTGAACTACTTCTATCCGGCGGAACCCGTCAACTTCCGCCTCGCGGCCAACCACCAGCTCGACCGGCTGCTCGAATACGTGCGCAAGGAGCGGGAGATGGAGTCGCTGTTCTCCGGCGATGACGCGAAACGCTTGCGGGAGCTCGCCGAGGAGGCGCCCATCATCGCGCTAGTGGGCAATTTGCTCGCCCAGGCGGTGGATGTCGGCGCCTCGGACATCCACATCGAGCCTTCGGAGGAGCAGTTCCTCGTGCGCATGCGGGTGGACGGCATACTGCACACGCGCCTGACGCAGCCCATAGAACGCTTCGCCGCGGTGGCGTCGCGGATCAAACTCATCGCCGGCATAGACATCGCCGAGCGGCGGCGCCCGCAGGACGGACGCATCGGCGAGCGAATTTCCGGCAAGGACATGGACATCCGCGTCTCCACGGTGCCGTGCGCGTTCGGCGAATCCATCGTGCTGCGGCTCTTGGCGCAGGAGCGGGGCGAGCTCGCGTTCGCCAACCTCGGCATGGCGCCGGACCACTTGGAGATGTTTCGCGGCTGGCTCACGTCCAGCAACGGCATCGCGCTCGTCACCGGCCCCACCGGCTCCGGCAAGTCCACCACGCTGGCATCGGCGCTGGAGGAAATAGACGACGGCGTGAAGAAGATCATCACCGTGGAAGACCCGGTGGAGTACCAGATGCCGAGCATCACGCAGATTCAGGTGCATGCCGAGATCGGCTACACGTTCGCCACCGCGTTGCGGCACATCCTGCGTCAGGATCCGGACGTGATCATGATCGGCGAGATGCGCGATCTGGAGACCTCGGAGATAGCCATCCGCTCGGCGCTCACCGGCCATGTGGTGTTGTCGACGCTGCACACCAACGACGCGGTGAGCAGCTTCACGCGCTTGATCGACATGGGGGTGGAGCCGTTCTTGGTGGCTGCGCCCACCCGCGGCGTGCAAGCGCAACGGCTGGTGCGCAAGGCCTGCCCGCACTGCGCGACGCCGGCGCCGCCGACAGCGCTCGTGGAGGACATGCTGGACGCCGTGCCGGCCTCCCTCGTTGGCGACCGCTGGCTGCGCACCGAGGGTTGCGGCGCGTGCCAGAACACGGGCTACCGGGGCCGGCTTGGCATCTACGAGCTGGTGCCGATGTCCGAGCCGCTGCAGGAGATGATCGTATCCGGCGCGCATCTGAACGACTTGCGGCGTTTCGCGCACAAGGAGCAGGGCCACCGGACGCTGCTGCACGACGGGCTTCTGAAGGCGTCGCAGGGCCAGACCACGGTGGAGGAGGTGTTGCGCCTGACGCTCACCGAAGAGGCCGGCGGCCCCGGTTAGGGTCGCGCAATTCGGCCAACCTTCCCAACCTTCCAAAGCGCCCCAATTTGGTGCATATTTGGGCGTTGTGCAAGGATTCGGTGCGCGTACAACAGCCTGCTCAGCTAGTGTGGCGGCGAATCGCCCCACGATGGAACAGTTTTTGCTCATCCTTTGATCGCGCTACGGCGAACCCGACACCCGGAAGCATGGCCACCCACCACGACATACTCGAACAGCTCACTACGGCGGTGGCGGTGGTGGAGAGCGGGCCCGGCGCCAACTTTCGCGTCACGTACCTGAACCAATCCGCGCAGGCGTTGTTCGGGCTTAGCGCCTCCAGAGCCGTCGGCCAGTCTCTCGGCGCGTTGGTGGCCGACGACCACGCCAGCGCCCGGGTGCTGCGAAGCGTGTTGGCCACGGGCGCGCCGTTCACCAAGCGCGAGGTCGCCTTGCGCGTGGCACCGGGTTCGGCGCGTGTCAACTACTCCATCTCGCCGCTTTCCGACAACGAGCTCCTGGTGGAGTTCGAGCGGGTGGACCGCATCATCCGCATCGACAAGGACGAACGCCACGCCAGCTTGCAGGAGACGGTGCGCAAGCTGGCGCGGGGCCTCGCGCACGAGATAAAAAACCCCCTCGGCGGCATCCGCGGCGCGGCGCAGTTGCTCGAACGGCAACTGGCGGACAACGAGCGCGAATACACGTCCATCATCATGGCGGAGGCGGACCGGCTGCGGAACTTGGTGGATCGCATTCTTGGGCCAAGCAATTTGCCGACGTTTGGCAAGGTGAACATTCACCATGTGATCGAGCGCGTTGTCGCGCTGGCGCAGGCGCAGTCGCGAACGGCCGTCGCCTTCGTGCGCGACTACGATCCGAGCGTGCCGGAGATCGACGCGGATTTCGAGCAACTGGTGCAGGCCACGTTGAACGTGGTGAACAACGCCATGGTCGCGCTCGATGAAGTGCCGGCCGCTGCCATTCGTTTGCGCACCCGCGTGGTTCGGCAGTTCACCATTGGCGCCACGCGCCATCGACTCGTGGTGAACATGGACTGCATCGACAACGGCCCCGGGGTTCCGGCGGACATCGCGCCGCGCATCTTCTACCCTATGATCAGCGGCCGTCCAGACGGTTCCGGTTTGGGGCTTGCCATCACGCAGACGATACTGGCGCGCCACAACGGCTTGGTGGAATGCGAGAGCGAACGGGGGCGCACGGTGTTCTCGTTCTACCTGCCGGTGCGCCAGTCGCCGGCGATGGCCACGCCCGACGGGCCCGATGGGCAGGCGCGGGAGGACGAACGCAATGGCGCATGAGCGCGTGTGGGTGGTGGACGACGACCGCTCCATCCGCTGGGTGCTGGAACGCGCGCTCTCCCAAGCCGGCTTCCGGGTGGAGTGCTTCGAGCGGGCTCGCGACGTGCTGGAGCGCGCCCGTGACGACGTTCCGGACGTCGTCGTGTCGGACATTCGCATGCCCGGCATCAACGGGCTGGAAATGTCGTCCGCGCTTGGCGAGATCCATCCGCACGTGCCGGTGATCATCACCACCGCGCATTCGGACTTGGAAAGCGCCGTGAACTCCTATCAATCCGGCGCTTTCGAATATCTGCCGAAACCGTTCGACGTCGACGAGGCGGTGGCGAAAGTGACGCGCGCGGTGCGCGCCCGGGCATCGCGTGGCGGACGTGGCGCGACAGCGAGCGTGGCTGAAACCGACGCCAACGTCACCAGCGACATCGTCGGCAAGGCGCCGGCGATGCAGGAGGTGTTCCGCGCCATTGGCCGGTTGGCCCGATCCAACATCACGGTGATGATCGAAGGCGCTTCCGGCACCGGCAAGGAGCTTGTGGCGCGCGCGTTGCACCGGCACAGCCCGCGCGGTCGCGGCGCGATGGTCGCGCTGAACATGGCCGCCATCCCCGCGGATCTCATCGAATCCGAGTTGTTCGGCCACGAACGCGGCGCGTTCACGGGCGCCCGGGAACAGCGCTTGGGGCGTTTCGAGCAGGCGAGCGGCGGCACGCTGTTTCTCGACGAGATCGGCGACATGCCGGGGGAAGCGCAGACGCGCCTGCTGCGCGTGCTGGCCGAAGGCGAGTTCTTTCGCGTCGGCGGGCGGGAAAGCGTGAAGGTGGATGTGCGCATCATCACCGCCACCCACCGTGATCTGCGGGCGTTGGTGGTCGAAGGGCGTTTCCGCGAAGACCTCTACCACCGCCTGAACGTCATTCGCGTGCGCGTGCCGGCCCTAGCCGAGCGGCGCGAGGACATTCCGCTCTTGGCCGAGCTTTTTTTGGCGAACGCGGCGCGCGAGTTCGGCGGCGAACGCAAGGTGCTGCGCGCCGACGCGATGGCGCTCCTGCAGTCTCTCGACTGGCCGGGCAACGTGCGCCAATTGGAGAACACTTGCAATTGGCTCACCGTCATGGCGCCCGGACGCGAAGTGCACGCGTCGGACCTGCCGCCGGAATTGCGCACGTCGGCGGTCGAGCTGCCAGCGAGCGAAGACGATGGCGAGGGCGATAGCTGGCAGGCGTTGCTGGCGGACTGGGCCGAGCGCAAGCTCAAGGCGGGCGGGCGCGCCATTTTGGACGAGGCGACGCCGGCGTTCGAGACCGCGATGATCCGCGTGGCCCTCAAGCACACCCGCGGGCGCCGCCGAGACGCCGCCGACCTGCTCGGCTGGGGGCGCAACACGCTCACGCGCAAGCTGGCCGAACTGAACATCGACGCCTGACCGGCTTGGGCGGCGGAAGTGGCGGAGCTTTCGCCACGCGGCAGCGCGGCGCAGTCACCCGGCGCGTGTTTGGTGATCGCCCTCTATCAGCCGGAAATCCCGCCCAACACCGGCAGCATCATGCGCTTGGCGGCGAACACCGGCGCGCGTCTTGCGCTCATCGAGCCGCTGGGTTTCGAGCTCACGGACACGCGCCTGCGGCGCGCCGGCCTCGACTACCGCGATCTCGCAACCACCACGACCTATCCGGACTTGGCGACCTTCTTGCGGTCTGTCCAAGGGCAGCGGGTATTCGCGTTCTCGACGCGTGGCGGCAAGCGCTACGACACGGTCCGCTTTCGCGCCGACGACGTGCTGCTTTTTGGCCCGGAGAGCAGCGGCTTGCCTGACGCGGTGCTGTCCACGTTCGCGCCGCCGCGACGGCTGCGGATTCCGATGCGGGCGCTCTCGCGCAGCTTGAATCTCGGCAACGCCGTGGCCATCGCCCTGTACGAGGCGTGGCGGCAGCTCGGGTTCCAAGAGTAGACGACACCGGCGTCTTGGTCAGGATCGGCGCTTGGGCCACGCTGTTGGCGAGGGCCGGACGTTAACTCGCGGGCGCGCCTTCGTCGGCTTGGCGTTGCCGGGCCTCGTGCTGCCGTCGCGCCTCGGCGTAGAGCGCGTCGAAGTTCATCGGCTCCAGCATGAACGGCGGGAACGTGCCTCTCACCACCAAACTGTCCAAGGTTTCGCGGGCGTATGGAAAGAGGATGTTCGGACAGGCGGCGGCCAGCACCTGGCCGCGCAGGGCGTCGTCTTCCATGCCCTCCAGGCGAAAGACGCCGGCCTGCTGCAACTCCACCACCATGGCGACGTTGTCGCCGAGCCGGGCCTCCAAAGTGATGGTGAGCACCACCTCGTATTTTTCGCCCTCCAAGTGCCGGTTGCGGGCGTTGATGTCCACCTGCACCTTCGGCCGCCACGGTTCGGTGAACACGTCGGGCGCCTTGGGCGATTCGAAGGAAACGTCGCGCAGATACACGCGCTCTATGGCGAGATGGGGTGGGACCGGCGTTGCTTCGGCCATATCAACCTCGCACCAGCGGCATGTTCTGATTGCGCCACTCGGCGATGCCGCCCTTGAGCCGTGCCACGTTCTTGAAGCCGGCCTTGCGCAGCACCGTGCCTGCGGCGCCGGCGTGCTGGCCCATCTTGCAGGCTAGCACCACCGGCTTTTCCTTGTGTTTGTCGATCTCTTTGAGGCGCGTTGCCAACGCGGCGTGGGGCATGTTCTTGGCCTTGGCGATGTGGCCTTGCGAGTACTCCTTCGGATCCCGCACATCCACCACAAGGGCGCCGTCGCGGTTCACCATGTCCACCAGTTGCTGGGGCGTTATCGAGCGACCGCCGCGCGCCACTTCGTTGCGCACGAAGAGCGCGAGCAGCACGCCGAACAAGCCCACGAGAACGGGATGGTTGCCGACGAACTCCAGAAAGCGCTCCATGCGGTGGATTATACGGCAGCGTGCCCGGCCAAGAGTGTCAAAACAAGCGGGCGAGGGCGGCGCGCTGGGGTTGAGAGTCGTCGAGCGGCTCGCCGAAAGCCCACGACAACATGGGCCGCGCCAATCTCGCTTCGCCTCGGTTGGCGTAGGAAGCTGCGCCGTTTCTGCGACGCAACCTCCTGGGGGCCTTCGCAGTGCTTAGTCCGCCGGAGATTTCTCCGCCGGAGACAGGTGCGGGCCAGTCTCGAACGAACGCGGAGCCTTGGCGAGCGGGATATGCATCTCCGGCGAATCGCCGAAGCGAATGCTGATGGTGAACTTGTCGCCGTCGCGCGTGTAGCGCAGCGCCGACATGGTGGCGCCTTCGCTGACCGCCGTGAACGCCACGGTGTTCTCACCGAGCTCCTCGAGGTCGAACACCGCGGGCTCGGGCGTGCGCGGCTTGAAGCCCGGATCCCATTGCTGAAGACGCAGCCGCAACGTGCCTTCCTCCTCCTCGATGACGATCACTTCCACCATGCTGGTCTTGCCGCCACCGGTCATGCGCACCATGGCTTGGATGGAACCGGCCTTCGGCACCGTCCAGTTCTCCTCCAATTCGCCCGGCCCCGCCCGCCCGGCCCAAGTGCCTGTCATCCAAGCGAGCGCCGACACCGATGGCGCTTCGGCTTGCGGCGTCTGCTCTTGCGCCTCTTCGGCGGAGGCCGCGGGCACTACCGCCAAGACGATGCCGAGGGCGAACCCCGCGGCCAAGCGAACGGATAGTTGGTTTTTCATCAATGCCTCCTGTTGGAACGCGCCAAGCATGACCCATCGCGCCAATCCGCACAACCGACACCGCGGGGCGCGCAGGGCGGTGTCGCCTTCCGCAGGGGCTCGGCTGTGGAGCGTTTCAGCACTCTGGAGCGATGCGCAGCGCGTGATGGAATAGCTCGTTCGCGAACGCGGTCCACTGGCGATCGTCGTGCAGCAGGTCGTCAATGTCGAAGTGCTTTTCCATGCGCATCTCACCCAGTCGTGTTCGCATCGTGGGCGTCACGACCCCGACCACGAGGAAGTTCTTGCATCCCACGGGGGCTTCGTCGAAGGTCTTTTTGATCGCGCCCAGCCGCTCCAAGGCGCCAGCCGGGTCCTTGCCACCCTTTACCTCAACCAATACGGCTAGTTCGCCCGCCTTCTCGAAAGCAATGTCTGGTTCAGAGCCGAATCGCATCACCGTATTCCCTACTAGCGACCATTCCCCGCCGGCGGCGTTTTTCGTATCCAGCAACAGCCGCTTGTCCCGCGTCCAATCAACAAGACGCTTCTTGACCGCGTCTTCGGCCTCTTGGCCGATGATGTTTCGAATGCTGCCGTCTTCGGTTATGCCTATTGTCGCGAGCATGTTGCGGTAGCCGTTGTCCAACGTCCAATCCGTGTTGTCGACGATGATCGAGCTAATGACTGCGTTGTAGAGCCTGCAAACTCTGAGGGCCTTCTTGTCGTTAACGCGCGCGGTCTGGGGCGACCGTTCCCATGTCGTCACGGAACCGGCGATTTCCTGCACGCGTTTTAGCGAGAGCAAGGCGATGCCGCGATAGTGGAGCGACGCGTTCGGGATGGGCTTGAGAATGGCCGGATGAGCGAAGACGAAGCGCGGCTTGACGCCAGCTTCGGCCACATGCCGCCACGCAGAAGTAGCGATGCACAGCTCGCACTGGTCGTAGTGCGGATCAATTTCGAGTGCCTCGATTGCGGCAAATGCCTGTCTGTCTGGACGTCGCCCGATGCGCCGGGCGATGATGCGGGCTCTGGCGATCGCGTCCCTGGTGCGCGCTGCACGATCAGCCACGGTGTCGCCTCTCGGCCATTCGCCAGCGGTAGACGCACTTGCGCAGTTCGCGCCGGCCGAAGCGGCCCATCTGCTGGCTCGCGTTGCCTTTGCCACGCGGCAGCACGCCGATCTCTTCGCAGACGAAGCCGCAGTCTTCGGCGATGGCGCTGAGAATCACGTCCACGGGCACTTCCTCCCCGTGGTACTGCACGTTGTCGTTGACCATCACGACATACCCTCCGGGTCGCGTGACCCTTGCGAGTTCGGCGACCACCACAGCCATCTCGGCGAAGTAATTCGCCACCAAGCGAATGACGTGGGGATTGCTGAGCTCCGTCCGGCTTGCGGTCAGCGCGTCCAGCACTTCGGCGAGGGCCTCTTGCGAGGCGACTGCCGCGTTGGCTTGCGCGAGTACGTCCTGCCGCGCGTAGCGGCGTTCAAGCTGCTGTCCCTTGGAACGGTTCTCGACGGTGGCGCTGATGAGCGCCTGTCGCAAATCCCCGAACGCGGCGCGGTCGTAGCCCAGCCACGCCAACTCCAAGGCGTAGGTGCGGGTGTAGTCGTACCTATTCGCATAAGGCGGCGAGGTGATCGTCAGGTTCATCGAGGCGTCCGGCAGTTTCGGCAATTCGACAAGCGCCGAGCCCTCGGCGATGCTTGGCGTCCCACCGCCGTATTGGTGCCGCAATGCCGGGAAGTCGGCGACGATTTCCGCCAGACGGCGTTCCAACGCGCCGCGGTAACTCGGTATCGGCCCCTTGTTCATACGACCGCGCAGCTTTCGCCCGCAACGATTGTCCCAACGCAGATACTGGCCGTCCTTGCGGGTGAAGCTGGCGTCTTCAAGGACGCTCATGCAGGCCACGTCCAGCACCAGCCGAAGTTCGTCGCTGCGCATGCGCCGCAGAAATGCTCGGGCCTTGGCGATTGCCGCCTCTGTCTCTTCGGTGAACGCGTGGCGGGTTATGGGCACATGCGGAAAGAGATTCTCGTCCGTGGGTTCTAGCCGGTCGTCCAGCGCCCGCAGCAAGCGGCTGGCGGCGCGTTTGAAGGCATCCGGGTTTGGTTGGTTCGCCACCCACGAGATCGCTCTGGCGGCGCGAGTGCCGATCGGCATGATCTCGATGCCCGTTGCGCGCCGTCCCTGGCCGGCGGCGACCAGGGCCGTGGTGCCGATTCCGGCGAAGGGATCGAGCACCGCTCCAGGACAAGCCGTCAACGCTTCGCGAACGAGGTGCCTCGAGAAACCCTCCTTGTACTTGAACCAACGCAGTCCCGGTTGCGTTTTGTTGGCTTGATAGGAGACGAGGCGCCGGCTCAAGTCTCCCCGTTCCACCAAGCGACTCTCGAAACGACCGTAAAGGTTGTCTCGAGCCGAACCGGAACCGACGAATCGACTCTGTTGCTTGGCGAACTGAGATGCGCCTTGCATGTGGCGAACTTGCCCTGACGGTGCCAACGAGCGCAGTATACTGGATAAGCCGACAGTTCATCAATCCAATCCGCGGTGGCGGGCGCGGATGGCGGGGAGGGGGCCGTCGTTGCCTGCTCGCGGAGCCTCGCTGGAGGCGAGCCGTTCTTGCGTTCTTGGCGGCGAGCGTGCCATGCTGCGGTTGCGCTTGGCCGTTGAGGCCGACCGGCGAAACAAGACTGGCGAAAACAAGGCGAAGGCAAGTGAAACTCGGCAAACTCGGCGTATGGTTCTTCACCGATCGCCTAACGGCCCCCGATGCCGCCGGCGCCGCCCGGCGCATGGAAGCGCTTGGGTATTCCGCGTTGTGGATACCGGAAACCGTGGGCCGCGATCCCTTCGCCCATGCGGCATGGCTGCTCGCGAACACCGACCGCCTCGTCGTGGCGACGGGCATCGCCAACATCTACCACCGCGAACCCGGCGTTGCCAAACAGGCGCAGAGGACGTTGGCCGAGCAGTCCGGCGGCCGCTTCCTGCTCGGCTTGGGCGTCTCCCACAAACCGCTCGTGGAGGGGCTGCGCGGGCTTGATTACGGGCCGCCGGTGGCGACCATGCGAACGTACTTGTCGCGGCTGGCAGCGGCGCCGTTCGCGGGAGTGGAACCGAGCGAGACGCCGCCGCTGGTCATCGCCGCTCTCGGGCCGCGCATGTTGGAATTGGCGCGGGACGCCGCCGACGGGGCGCATCCGTACTTCACCTCGCCGGCGCATACGCGCGTGGCGCGCCGGATTCTTGGCCCGGACAAGTGGCTGTGCGTGGAACAGAAGGTGGTGCTGGAAAAAGACGCCGCCAAGGCCCGCGCGTTGGCCCGCGCCGCCGCCAAGACCTACCAAGGGCTGCCGAACTACCGCAACAATTGGCTGCGCATGGGGTTGACCGCCGCGGACATCGATGGCGAAGGTTCCGATGCGTTCGTGGACGCCACGTTCGCGTGGGGCGATGCCGCCAGGATCCGCGAGCGCATCGACGCGCATTTGGACGCCGGCGCAAGCCATGTGTGCATTCAGCCGATCCACGCGCAGGGGCGGTTCGGCGTGGTGGACTGGGAGGCGTTGGAAGCGTTGGCCGATCGCGCCTGACGCGGCGTGGCTCACTTGCCGCCGCGCTTGGCGGCGGGCTATTGGCGCACCACTTCCTCGTCCGCCTCCAGATCCAACGCGGCGTGGAACAACGCCTTGGTGTAGTCGTGGCTTGGCGCGTCGAACACGGTCGCGGCCGGGCCTTGTTCCACGATCACGCCGTCGCGCATGACGATCAACCAGTTCGCCAGCGCTCGCACCACCTTGAGGTCGTGGCTGACGAACAGGTAGCCGAGGTTGTGCGCCGCTTGCAGCTCGCGCAGCAGATCCACGATCTGCGCTTGCACGGACATGTCGAGCGCGGAGGTGGGCTCGTCGAGCACGATGAAGCGGGGACGCAGCACCAGGGCGCGGGCGATGGAGATCCGTTGCCGCTGGCCGCCGGAAAACTCGTGCGGGTAGCGTTCCATGTGTTCGGGTTCCAAGCCCACCTCGGCGAGGACTTCCGCGACTCGCCGCCGCCGTTGTGCTTTGGGCACGTCCGGTTCGTGAACGCGCAGCCCCTCCTCGACGATCTGCAACACGGAGAGCCGCGGCGACAGGCTGCCGTAGGGGTCTTGAAACACGATTTGCATGTCCTTGCGCAACGGCAGAATGCTCCGTCGCCCGAGGTTCGCGATGTCGTTGCCGTTGAAGCGCAGCGCGCCAGAGCTCTCGAGCATGCGCAGCATGGCCAGGCCAAGGGTGGTCTTGCCGGAGCCGGATTCGCCCACCACGCCCACGGTCTGTCCGGCGCGCACTTCCACGCGCACTTGGTCCACCGCCGTGAAGTAGCGCGTGGCGCCGAACCAGCCCTTGCCCACGGGGTATTTCACCGTGAATCCCTCGGCCGCCGCCACCACCGGCGCGGTGTCGTCCGCGGGTGGCGGATCGCCCTTCGGCTCGGCGGCGAGCAAGCGTTGCGTGTACGGGTGCCGGGGCGCGGTGAAAATCTGGCGGTTGCCGCCGGCTTCGACGATCTCCCCGCCGGTCATCACGCAAAGGCGGTCGGCCATGTTGCGCACGATGCCGAGGTCGTGCGTGATGAGCAGCAGGGCCATGTTCATTTGCGACTTCAGATCCTTGAGCAGCTTGAGGATCTGCGCTTGGATGGTGACGTCCAGCGCCGTGGTGGGTTCGTCGGCGATGAGCAGTTGCGGCTCGTTGGCGAGCGCCATGGCGATCATCACACGCTGACGCTGCCCGCCGGAGAGTTCGTGCGGATAGGCGCCGAGCCGCTGGTCGGCGTCTTGCAGGCCGACGAGTTCCAAGAGCTCCAAGGTGCGCGAGCGGGCCGCGACGGGCGACAACCTCTTGTGAACCACCAGCGCTTCCCCAACCTGCTTGGCGATGGTGTGCAGCGGATTGAGCGAGGTCATCGGCTCTTGGAAAATCATGCTCACAACACCGCCGCGCACATCGAGCAGCCGCGTCTTGTCCGCGCCGAGCATCTCCTCGCCGTTCACGAGAATGCTGCCACCCGGATGGCGGGCTTGCGGATACGGCAGCAACTGCAGGATGGAAAGGGCGGTGACGGACTTGCCGGAGCCGGATTCCCCGACCAGCGCAAGAGTCTCGCCGGCCTCGATGTCGAAGGAAATTCCGCGCACCGCCGGCGTTTCCCCGAAGCTCACGTGCAGATCGCGCACCTTGAGCAGCTTGTTCGCTGACATCACGCCCTCCCCGGCGACGCCGACGGCAGCAAGCATACCTTCGCCGCGGTCAGGCGGCGCAGTCCGATTGCCCGGCCGGCGTCTGCACGCGCCTCACACCTGCAAGGCGGTGGAGAAGTCCGGCACGCCTTGCCAACGCCCCGGCGCCGTGTCCCGCATCACCGCGACGGTCTTGATCACCTCGGGATTGGCCAGGCCGTGCGGCTTTTCGCCGGTGAGCACGCGGATGACGTTCTCGGCCTGCATGACGGAAGTCTCGGCGACGAACACCGGCGACATGGCGGCGACATGCGGCGTGATGTAGCAGTTCGGCAGCTTGAGCAGGCGGCTGTCCGACGGTAGCGGCTCCACTTCGGTGACATCGAGGGCGGCGGCGGCGATCTCGCCGGATTCCAGCGCGTCGGCCAGCGCCTCCCCATCCACCACCGGGCCGCGCGAGGTGTTGACGAGCAGGGCCGTCGATTTCATGCGTTTCAGCGCCGCCGCGTCGATGAGTCCCCGCGTCTCTTGGGTGGCGGAGCAATGAATGCTGATGAAGTCCGCCTCGGCGAGCAGCTCGGGCAGCGTGACGAGACGCACGCCGTAAAGGTCGCCGGCGAGCTGTCGCACATGGGGGTCGTAGGCGAGGATGCGGCTGACGCCGAAGCCGCGGGCTCGCATGGCGAAGGCGCGCCCGATGTTGCCGAAGCCGATGATGCCCACGGTGTGGCCGGCCAAACGGCGCAGCTGCGGCGTGATGGCGCCGAGTTCTCGGGGCCTGTCGGCCCAGGCGCCGTCGCGGGTCGCGCGAATCGAATCGTAGAGGCCGCGGGTGATGGACAGCAAGAGCGCCATGGCGTGGTCCGCCACCTCGGTGGTGTTGGAGCCGGGCACGTTGCACACCATCACGCCTAGCTCGGTGGCCGCGTTCAGGTCGATGGAGTCCACCCCCACGCCGAACCGGCTGACCACCTTGAGCTTCGGGCAGGCTTCAAGCACGCGTCGCGAGGTGAGGGGCAGGATTCCCACTTGGGCGCCATCGGCCTCGCGCAGAAGCTCGATCAGGTCGTCCTCGGTGCGGCAGCCGGCCACGATGACCTCCATCCCGGCGGCCTCGTAGAGCTCGCGTTGCGTCCCTCGCGGCCGGCCTTGCAGTGCGACTTTCATGCGTTTCTCCTTGTGTGACGAGAGCGACGCGAGGCATTTGCCCGCTGCCGCCGACCAGCCGCGCAAGTTAGCACGGTTGGGAATCGAGGTCGGCCCGCTGGCGACCGGGCGACCGGATAGCCCCGGAAAGACGACTCGACGACTGCCAAGAGATGGTTTGCCAAGCGGCCAGCGCCACTTGCGCCGAGCGGCCATCAAGGCCGTTCAATCCGCTAGGCGTAACAATTCCGCGTTGCCGCCTGTGGCCACGGTGTTCCAAGTGACGGTGCGCTCCACCGCGAACCGCGGCAGATAATGCGGCCCGCCGGCCTTCGGGCCGGTGCCGGAGAGTCCTTCGCCACCGAACGGCTGCACGCCAACCACGGCGCCGACCATGTCGCGGTTGACGTAGGTGTTGCCGGCCTTCACCACCGCCATCACCTGCTCGGCGCGGTGGTGGATGCGGGAGTGGACACCCAACGTGAGGCCGTAGCCGGCGCGCTGGATGTCGGCGAGCGCCGTATCGAGATTTGCCGCGGCGAAGCGGGTGAAATGCAGAATCGGCCCAAAGTGCTCCGCATCCAAATCGGCGATGGAATCCACCTCGATCAACGTTGGCGCGAAATAGGGCAGGCGGGCCCCGTGTCCGCGCGAACGCGCCGGAAGAGGGCACTGGTGCAGGATCCGCGAGCGCATGGCGTCGAGGTGCTGTTCCAAGCGCTGCAACGCGGCCGAGTCGATGACCGGGCCCACGTCCGTTGCCGGATCAGCGGGGTCGCCGATGGTCAACGCGCGCATTGCCCCGATGAGCATGGCGAGCAGCCGATCGGCTATCTCCTCCTGCGCGTAAAGCACCCGCAAGGCCGAGCACCGCTGGCCGGTGGAATGAAATGCGGATGCGACCACGTCGTCCACCACTTGCTCCAGCAAAGCGGTGGAGTCCACCACCATCGCGTTTTGGCCGCCGGTCTCGGCGATGAACGGCACGATGGGGCCGTCCTTGGCGGCGAGAGCGCGTTCTATGCGCTTGGCGGTGGCCGTCGAGCCGGTGAACGCCACTCCGGCGATGTCCCGGTGGGCTACCGAGGCCGCCCCCGCCTTCGGCCCGCCGAGTGCGAGCGAGACGACATCGGCGGGAACTCCGCACTCGTGCATCAAATCGACCGCCAAGGCGGCGATGTTCGGGGTTTGCGGCGCCGGGGCCGCCACCACCGTGTTTCCAGCCGCCAACGCCGCCGCCACTTGGCCGGTGAAGATGGCGAGCGGGAAGTTCCAGGGCGATACGCAGGCGAACACGCCGCGGCCGTGCAGGCTCAACGTGTTCGCCTCCCCGGTGGGGCCCGGCAACGCACCGGGTGTCGCGAACAGGCGCTCGCACTCGCCGCCGTAGTATCTGCAGAAATCCGCCGCCTCGCGCACTTCGCCCACCGCGTCGCGTAGTGTCTTGCCGGCCTCTTGGGCCAACAAGCCCACAAAGCGGCCACGAGCGCTTTCGATGCTGTCGGCGAGCTGCTCGAGACAACGGCGGCGATGCGCCGCCGGCGTGCCTTGCCAATCCGGGAACGCGCCTCGCGCCGCCGCCACCAGGGCGTCGACGTCCTGCTCTACGCCGTTCGGTGGCTTTGGCTGGCATTGCGCCGCGCACACCAACGCTTGGACGGCACCGCTGTCGCCCGTGTCGAGGCCGGCGGAGTTGCGCCGAGCCGGGGCGAACAGGTCGACGGGCAAGGGGATGCGCGGATGCGGCGAACAGTCGTTCATCGCCGCGGCGATGGGATCCCGCGCAACCTCTCCAAGCGGCACCGCATCGTCCAGAAAGCGGTTCACGAACGAGGCGTTGGCGCCGTTTTCCAATAGGCGTCGCACCAGATAGGCGAGCAGGTCCTTGTGCGGGCCGACCGGAGCGTAAACGCGCACCTGCGGCAAGCCGTGGCCGGCCACCAGTCCGCGCCGCCGCGCTTCGTCGTATAGCAGTCCGCCCATGCCGTGCAAACGCTGAAACTCGCATTCGGCGCCCGTCTGTGCCGCCAGCTCCAGCACGGCCGCCACGGTGTGGGCGTTGTGGGTGGCGAATTGCGGGTGCAGGTTGGTCGCGCGCAACAGGCGCGCCGCGCAAGCGATGTAGGCGACGTCGGTGAACGCTTTGCGCGTGTGGACCGGATAGGCCGCCAAACCTTCCACTTGGGCGCGTTTCACCTCGGCGTCCCAATACGCGCCTTTGACCAAGCGCACCATCAATGGCCGGCCGAGGCCATCCAGCCAATCGATCACCGCGGGAGCCCGCGGCGAGTAGGCTTGCACGGCCAGCCCCAAGCCGTCCCACGCCCGCAGATCCGGGTTGCGCGCAAGTCCCTCGAACAGCTCCAGCGAGAGCTCCAAGCGTTCGGCCTCCTCGGCGTCGATGGTGAAAGGGAGATTGGCGGCCGCGGCTTCACTGGCCAGCTCGAGCAGCAACGGGCCTAGTTCGTCGTGTACGCGGCCCCGCTGCAGCGGCTCGTAGCGCGGATGCAGCGCGGACAGTTTGATGGACACGCCGGACGCGGCCAAGCCGTGCCGACCCGAAGCGCGGTTTGCGGCGGCGACGGCGCGGATCGCGTGGCGATAGCCGGCGGCGTAACGCGCCGCGTCGTCGAAGGTGCGGGCCCCCTCGCCGAGCATGTCGTAGGACGCGAGTTCCCCACGGCCCTTCGCGAGAGCTTCCTCTATCGTTCGCCCGCGCACGAACTCGCCGGCCAGGATGCGCACCGCCCGCGCCATCGCCGCCCGCGACATGGTCTCGCCCACCCGGCCAACCAAACGGCCGATCCAGCGGCGCACGTCGCCGGTGACATCCTCGCCCAGGGTGATGATCTCGCCGGTCAGCATCAACGCCCATGTGGAGGCGTTGAGAAACACGGATTCCGAACGGCCGAGATGCGTGGCCCAGTTGCCGGTCGCTATCTTCTCGGCGATGAGCTCCTCGGCCGTGGCGTCGTCCGGGATGCGCAGCAGCGCCTCGCTGATGCAAAGGAGCGCCACCCCCTCCTCGTTGGAAAGCCCGAACTCTTGCAGGAAGAGGTCCAGCACCGAGCGTTCACGCGCTCGGCGACGACAACCCGCAACGAGTTGCCGGGCGTGAGCCACCACTCGGCCGCGGCCGGCGGCGTCCAGCGGAATCTCGGCGAGCCGGGCACGCACCGCGTCCTGCTCTGGCACGGCGCCGGCAGCGGCGACCGTCGCCCATCGGCCGGCCGGCCTAGGGTTCGGTTCTACGTTCATTTGTTCGTCTATCCGCCGAGGGTTGGCGACTGCACTGGCGCGTGCGCGAGGCGCACCTTGGCGCAGCACTTGGCCACTAGCCTCGAGACAGCCACAAGGTCGGCATTGGTCGTTCACGAGGGAAGCCAGCGGACTGTCGGGTCATTTGTGGCCGCCGGCGTGTTGGGCGTTCAAGCCGGTTACCCAACAGGCCCGGTTGATTGCGCGAGACGCAACAAAAAGGGCCGGAAGGCGAGCGATCACCCTCCGGCCCCGGTTTTTGCCAGCCTCAAGTCTCGTTCGGCGGGCGGTGGTCGCCGAACAAGACTGGGTGGCTATACCAAACTAGAACGAAAAGCCGACGCCAGCGCGAACAGTAGTTCCGCCGCTGCTGTTGGCGAGACCGGCATTGACCACGATGTTCTTGTTCGCGCCCACACGCCCGGCCAAGCCAGCCGCGAAGCCGGATTCGCCGCCGTGGCTGCCCACGCCAACGCCGACGAAGAACTTCTCGTCCATGTCCGGCGCGTTTGGCACGGCGCTGAGCGCGGCGGACATGGCGGCCACTTGACTGACGCGCTCATCGAGCATGTCGATCTGCATGGCGTTGTAGTTGATGCCTTCGGCGTGTCCCGCCAGCATGGTGGAGTGCTGGTTCAGCCGGTTCTCGTGCGCAGTCAAAGCGGTGTCGTGACCATCCAACCTGCCCATGGCGTTCGTGATCATGTTGCTGTGCGTGTTCAGCATTTGGGCGTTGGTGTTGATCATGCCGCGGTTCTCGTTGATGCGGCCCGCGTTCACGCCGATCATGCCGCGGTTGTCGTTGATCATGCCGCGGTTCTCGTTGATGCGCCCGGCGTTCGTGGCGATCATGCCGCGGTTGTCGTTGATCATGCCGCGGTTCTCGTTGATGCGCCCGGCGTTGTTTTCGATCTTGGTCGAGTTGTTGTTGATCATGGTCGAGTTGCTGTTGATCATGCCGCGGTTCTCGTCAATGCGCATACCGTGGGCCATGAGCCGTTCGTTGTGGTCTCCAAGCCTCGCGTCGTGATTGTCCAAGCGCATGCCGTGATTGTCCAAGCGCCTGCCGTTTTGGTCGATCATGCCGCGGTTGTCGTTGATCATGCCGCGGTTCTCGTCAATGCGTTGGCCGTGGGCCATGAGCCGCTCGTTGTGGTCGCTAAGCGCCGCGTCGTGACTGTCCAAGCGCCTGCCGTTTCTGGCGACGCCGGCAGCGTTATCCGCTACGCCTTCCGCGTTTCTCGCCACGCCCGCCGCGTTCTCCATCACGTCTTCCGCCATGGCGCCGATGTCGTGGGTGCCGATCATCACCTGACCGTCCTCCATGGCCGTCGCGCCGCTGCCGATGGCGATGCTGCCTTCGCCCATGGCTTTCGCGCCGTTGCCGATGGCGATGCCGTTGTCGCCACCGCCGCCGGTCGTCGTCGTTTCGGTGCCCACAACCAACAGGCCTGTCTCGTCCATAGTCAATGTCACCATGGTCTCGATGTCCGCACCGACCGTGGCGCCGTTGCCGAGAGCGACACCGCCGTTGGCCTTGACCTTGGCACCCGCGCCGACGGCAACGCCGCCGTCCACTTCCTGCATCTCCGTCGTGGCCGGCACCATGATGGTGGCGGGATCGTCAACGAGTCTGTTCAGCCCGACCACGATGTCACCGAGAGGCTCGCTATCCGCCAACATGGTCATCAGCGAACTCATCTCCTCCTCCGTTAGGTGGGTGGTGGGATCCTCGGTTACTCCCCGCAACCGCATGTAGAGCTCTTCGCTGATCGAAGCGTATTGCACGCCCTTTCTGCCTTCGCAAGCCGCCATCTCCGTCATCATGCCGCAGTCCACTTTGACCAAGTAGTGGTCCACGGAGCCGTCGTCGCCGGCGTCCAGCGTGAGCAACGGCTGATCAGCGGATTCCGACGCCTCTCGCGTGTGCGTGCGCAACACTTCGGAATCGCAACCCACGGCAACGGAACCTTCTTCCGTCACCATGTCTGCGTCGTCGCCGTCGTCGGCGACTTGGGCCGGCTCCGCGCAGCGATCGGGCGCCACGGCTTGCGCGTGGGCCGGCGCCGCGAATGTGGCGACGAAAAGGCCAACGCACAGCGCGAGCAAGGAGAACAGGAAGCGCGGTGTCGCGGAAAGGTCTTTATCGGCCATGGGTTCCATGTCATGTTCCTCAATCATGGTCATCGGTCCTTGTGAGCTTTCGGCGGAACCCCCGAGCGCCGCCGAACGGTTGGGATTAAACCCCTGCCATGCGCTACTGTCAACACCAAATCTTGAGTTTTCGCGCCTTTGCACAAGCCCATCGCCGAAAGGACAAAAAATTGGTTATTATTCAATAAGATGAAACAAATGAACGAAGGATTTTGCCGAACACTGCAGATCGCGCTTGAAATCGCCGCGCACGGGGTTTCGCAGCGCCGGCGGACACGAGAAAAGCGTTCCGGCTTGCGTCTAGGGCCGTGCGAAGGCCGTATCGGGCCGACGGACGAGCCGCGACACCTTGCCGCGACCTTGCCGCGACACCTTATCAGGCGCGGGGCAGGGCGACGCCCCGTTGCCCCTGGTACTTGCCGCCGCGGTCCTTGTACGACACCGCGCACGCCTCGTCGCTTTCGAAGAAGAGCAGCTGCGCCACGCCTTCGCGGGCGTAGATCTTCGCCGGCAGGTTGGTGGTGTTGGAGAACTCCAACGTCACGTGGCCCTCCCATTCCGGCTCCAGCGGCGTGACGTTGACGATGATGCCGCAACGGGCGTAGGTGGATTTGCCGACGCACAGCGTGAGCACATCGCGCGGGATGCGGAAATACTCGATGGTGCGGGCCAACGCGAAGGCGTTGGGGGGGATCACGCAACTGTCCCCGGCACTGTCCACGAAACTCCGGTCGTCGAACGCCTTGGGGTCCACGATGGTCGAGTGGATGTTCGTGAACACCTTGAACTCCGGCGCGCAGCGCACGTCGTAGCCGTAGCTGGAAGTGCCGTAGGAGATCAGGCGTTGGCCGTTCGCCTCCCGCACCTGCCCGGCCTCGAACGGCTCGATCATCCCCTGCGCCGCCATGGCGCGGATCCAGTGGTCGGATTTGATGGTCACCGCTCGTCCATGCTGATCGTTGGCGGCGGGGCCGCGTTTGCCGCCAGCCGCCAGATCTGGCCGGCCACTTGGCGGGCGCATTCGACATAAAGGGCGGTAACGTCGCCGTTCGGGTCGGCGACCACGGTGGGCGTGCCGCTGTCCGTGGATTCGCGAATGCCCGGGTCCAGCGGAAAAGCCCCAAGCAGCGTCACCCCGTACTCTCCAGCCACCCGCGCGCCGCCGTCGCGCCCGAACAGGTGGTGGGATTTGCCGCAGCCGTCGCACGCGAACCAGCTCATGTTCTCCACCACGCCGAGGATCGGGATGTCGACTTTGCGGAACATCTCGATGCCCTTGCGGGCGTCCAGCAGGGCGATGTCCTGCGGCGTGGTGACGATAACCGCTCCGCTTACCCGCGCCCGCTGCGACAGCGTGAGCTGAATGTCGCCGGTGCCTGGCGGCATGTCCACCACGAGGTAGTCCAAGCCCGACCATTGCGTTTGGCCGATGAGCTGTTGCAGGGCGCTGGAGGCCATGGGGCCGCGCCACACCATCGGCGTCTTGTCCGTCACCAGCATGCTCATGGAGATGGCTTCGATGCCGTGCGCGCGGATGGGCATGAACACGCGCTGATCGCGCACTTCGGGCCGTTGGCCTTCGGCCACGCCCAGCATCATGCCTTGGCTGGGGCCGTAGATGTCGGCGTCGAGAATGCCCGCCTTTGCGCCGGCGCGGTCGAGCGCGAGCGCCAAGTTCACCGCGGTGGTGGATTTGCCCACGCCGCCTTTGCCGGAGGCCACCGCCACCACGTGCGAGACGCCGGCCACGCCGCGCCCGACCGGCGGGCTGAACGCCAGATCGAGCGTCACCGCCTCGCCGAGGTGTTCCGCCAGCGCCGCCGCGTACTTGTCCGCAAGACCGGCCACCGGGTAGCCGAGCACGGCGTCCACATGCCAGCGCCCATCGATTCGCGCCGCCCGGCGAACGGCACCGAGTTCGCCCCACGGCGTATCGAGCACGGGATCGGAAAAGCTGTCGAACGGGTTTGGCATCACCAACGAGCGCGCCTCGCCACAGCGTGCCGAGGAGAACGGGAATCGAGGACGGCGGCGAATGTAGCACACGGCTGCGATGCGCGGCCCCAGCGTGAGCGTGGCGGTTGGACATTTGCTCCATACGCGAGCGGCGGGCTGAGCCGGCGCGAATTGCGCCGCCCGGACATTCGAGTGCTTTTGCCATGGCCGGATTTCCCGTTCGGCCAGCGACCACGTATCTTGTGCGATCACCAAACGCAACGGGAGGCATGATGCCTCGACAAGACACCGCCCCGCCGACGGTTCCCAATTCCTTCGAGCAGTTGCGCGAGCGGTTTCGCCGCATTGGCGACCTGAACCACGCCGTGGCCATGCTGTCGTGGGACGAGGCCGCGCTCATGCCGGCGGGAGGCGGCGAGGCGCGCGCCGAGGCGTTGGCCACGCTCAAAGGCATCATCCACGGGATGACCGCCAGCGCCGCGGTGGGCGAACTGGTCGAGGCCGCGGCGGCGAGCGCGCTGGAACCTTGGCAAGCGGCCAACGTGGAGTGCGTCCGCTGGGCTTGGCGGCGGGCGAACGCCGTGCCGGTCGATCTGGAGGTTGCGTTGTCGAAGGCGGCCTCCGCGTGCGAGCAGGCGTGGCGTCCGGCGCGCGGCAAGAACGATTGGGCGGCTGTGCGCCCCAAGCTCGAGACGGTGTTCGCGTTGACCCGGGAGCGCGCCGCGGCATTGGCGGACGGCTTGGGACGCGAACCCTACGACGCGCTGCTCGACGAGTACGAACCGGAGCTTCGGCGCACGGACATCGACCCGCTTTTCGCCCGGTTGGCGCAAGCGCTGCCACCGCTTGTCGACCGGGCCATCGAAACCCAGCCGCCCGCGGCGCCGCTCGGCGGCCCGTTCCCCGCCCACAAGCAGGCGGCCCTCGGCAGAGCGTTGATGGCCGAGATCGGCTTCGACTTCGACCGCGGCCGGCTGGACACCAGCCACCATCCGTTCTGCGGTGGCGAGCCGGACGACACCCGCATCACCACCCGCTACAACGAAGCCGACTTTTTGGAATCGATGTTCGCGGTGCTGCACGAAACCGGCCACGCCCTCTACCAGCAAGGGCTGCCCAAGGCGTGGCGCGGCCAACCGGTGGGCGAGGCCGGCGGCATGGCGCTGCACGAAAGCCAGTCCCTGACCATGGAGATGCAGGTGTGCCGGGCACCGGCGTTTCTGCGGTTCGCCGCGCCGATCATTCAGCGCGAGCTGCTCGGTGGCGAGACGCGAGCCGCCGAGTGGCAAGCGGACAACCTGGTGCGGCACGCCACCAGGGTCGCGCGCGGTTTCATCCGCGTGGACGCGGACGAGCTCACCTATCCGCTGCACGTGATCCTGCGCTACGAAATGGAAATCGAACTGGTGGCGGGGCGCTTGGCGGTGGCCGATCTGCCGGACGCTTGGGACGCCGCGATGAAGGAGCGCTTGGGGCTGGCCACGGGCGACGACCATCGCAATGGCGTCATGCAGGACGTGCATTGGTTCGCGGGGCTCGTCGGCTATTTCCCGTGCTACACCTTGGGGGCGGTGATGGCGGCGCAGTTGCAACGCGCCGCCGCGGCGGCTATCGGCGATCCGTCCGACGCCGTTCAGCGCGGCGACTTCGGCCCGCTTTTGGATTGGCAACGGCGGCATGTTCACCAGCGCGGGCGGCTGGTGCCGACCAAACGGCTGATTGAGGAAGCCACCGGCGCGCCGCTTGGCGCCGAGGCGTTCCTGACGCATGTGCAGGCGCGTTACGCGGCGTGAGCGCGCTCGGCGGTTTCTGGACGCCGGCGCGGTGGCCGCCATCGACTGGCCGGCGTTGCAAGAGCGCTACACTCTTCGCGTGCGCTTCGCGTGCGGCCGCGCGCGGCCGAGCCGGGTTGCGCTGATCGGTCGATTGCAGGCGAGATGAGGAGGGCGATGACATGACCGCAAAGGACTCGAAGAGCGTGAACGTGAAGGTGGACTTCGTCGGCGGGGTGTTCGTGTTGGGCGTTTTCGTGCTGACGGTGTTGTTCTGGGGCACGCCGGACCTGCACGACGCGATCATCCATCGGCTGATGGGGTCTTGAGCGTCTTCGCGCCGGGCGGCGGTTGCTTGACAACCGCGAACGTTGGACATGCGCATGCAGCACGCTTGGCGCGATGAGTCGCGCGGTGGCCAACCGCTTGCGCTAGGTTTCGCCGCTTGGCGTTCTGGTGGCCGCGTGCGTCAAATCCAACTCGCGCGCCGCTTTCACATCGTCCAAACGGCTGACGGGCAACGTCCAGGGCGCGGATCTCACCAATTCCGCGTCTTGGGCCGCTTCGGCGCGGATGCGCGCCATCGCGTCCACGAAGGCGTCCAGTTCGGCTTTGGTTTCGGTCTCCGTTGGTTCGATGAGCAGGCACTCCGGCACCAGCAGGGGAAAGTAGGTGGTGGGCGCGTGGAAGCCGTAGTCCAAGAGGCGCTTGGCGAAATCCATGGCGTTGACGCCTAGGCTGCTCGCCTCCTTTTGCAGGGTGACGATGAACTCGTGGGTGGCGCGCCGCTCCGGATAGGCGAGCGTGAACCCCGCTTGCCGCAGCCGCGTCATCAGGTAGTTGGCGTTCAAGGTGGCGTGGTCGGCCACGCGCTCCATGCCTTGGCGGCCGAGCATCCGCGCGTAGGCCAGCGCCCGAATCAAGATGCCGGCGTTGCCCATGAAGGCGGAGAGTCGGCCGATGGACTGCGGCCGTTCGTCGGCGTCCACCCAGCGGTAGCGCGGTTCCTCGCCATCCACCCGTTCCACGAACGGCACCGGCAGAAACGGCACCAGGCGTTCCGCCACGGCCACGGGCCCCGACCCGGGCCCGCCGCCGCCGTGCGGGGTGGCGAACGTCTTGTGCAGGTTCATGTGCAAGACGTCGAAACCCATGTCCCCCGGGCGCACCTTGCCGAGGATCGCGTTCAAGTTCGCGCCATCGTAGTAGAGCAAGCCGCCGGCGTTGTGAACGATGTCGGCGATGTCGCCAATGCGCCGCTCGAACACGCCGCAGGTGGACGGATTGGTGAGCATGATGCCGGCCGTTTGCGCGCCCACCGCCGCTCGCAGCTGGTCGATGTCCACATCGCCGTCCGTGCCCACCGCCACTTCGCGCACCGCGTAGCCGCACATGACGGCGGTGGCCGGATTGGTGCCGTGGGCTGCCGTGGGGATCACGATCTCGCGCCGGGCGTCGTCGCCGCGGGCCTGGTGGTAGGCGCGGATCATGGCCACCCCGGCGAACTCGCCCTGGGCGCCGGCCATCGGCGTTAGCGACACCGCGGCGGTGCCGGTGACGGTCTTGAGCGTTTCCTGCAACTCGTGCAGGCACGCGAGAAAGCCTTGGCTCACGCTCTCTGGCGCCAGCGGGTGGCGGGCGAGAAAACCCGGCAGGCTGGCGGCCCGGTGGGCACCGCGCGGGTTGTACTTCATCGTGCAGGAGCCGAGCGGATAGAAGCGGTTGTCGATGGCGAAGTTGCGCACCGAGAGGTTCGTGTAGTGGCGCACCGCCTGCAACTCGGAAACCTCGGGCAACTCGGGTGGAACCGTCCGCCGGCAGGCCGCCGGCAAATCGTCGAGCGCGGCCGGCGAAGGCTGTTGCGCGGCGGCCGCGCGGCCCGGCGCGCCGAGATCGAAGATCGTCGCCGAGGCGGTGCCCGTCCGCGCCTTGCCGATAGCGCCCGGCGAGTGCGAGACGCGGTCCGGTTGCTGTTTCATGCCATCGCGTCCGTACGGAATGCGTCCCGCGCCGCGCCGCCGCCGGTGGGACTCACGCGTCGCTTCCCAAAGCGTGTCGCAAGGCGTCCTGAAAGGCGTCGATGTCCGCCGCGGTGCGCCTTTCCGTGGCGCAGACCAAGAGGCAATTGGCGAGCTCGGGATAGTAGGCGCCGAGCGGCAAGCCGCCGACGATGCCGCGCTTGGCGAGGGACGCCGCCACCGCGTCCGCCGGTCGGCCCAAGTCGAGCACGCATTCGTGAAAGTGTGGCGCGTCGAAGCGTCTTGTCACGCCGCCGACCGCGCACGCGGCCGCAACGAGCTGCCGTGTGCGTCGCTGGCATTCGGCGGCCACGGCGCCCAACCCGGACGCGCCCAGCAACGCCATGTGGATGGTCGCCGCGGTGACCAGCAGCCCTTGGTTGGTGCAGATGTTGGAAGTGGCCTTGCCGCGCCGGATGTGCTGTTCCCGGGCTTGCAGCGTGAGCGCGTAGCCGATTCGCCCGTTCGCGTCCACGGTGCGTCCCACCAACCGGCCCGGCAATTGGCGCACGTGATCGCGCCGGGCGCACAGAAAACCGAACGACGGCCCGCCGGAAGCCATCGGCACGCCCAGCGGCTGGCCGTCGCCGCAGGCGATGTCCACGCCATCGCCGTTCCATTGGCCCGGCGGCTTCAACGCCGCCAGCGCCACCGGGTTGACCACCGCGATGGTCAAGGCGTCGTTGGCCTTGGCGCCGGCGGCGAGATCGTCCACGGGTTCGATGGCGCCGAAGAAATTGGGTTGCTGCACCACCACGGCGACCAGATCGCCGTCGGCTGCCACTTCGGCCAGCGCTTCCGCGGTCCCGGTGCCGGAAGGCCCGAAGCCCGTTTCCACCAGTTCGATCCCTTGGTGGCGAACGATGCAGCGCGCGGTTTCGACGTAGTGCGGATGGCAAACGCCGGCCACGGCGACGCGCGCCGTTGCCGAATCGCTTGCCGGGCGTGTGCGCCGACGACGTCGGCGGATCCGCACAGCCATCAGCACGGCCTCCGCCAAGGCGGAACCGCCTTCGTACACCGATGCGTTGGAGACGTCCATGCCGGTGAGGGCCGCCATCATGCTCTGGTACTCGTAGATCACCTGCAAGGTGCCTTGGCTGGCCTCGGCTTGGTAGGGCGTGTAGGCGGTGAGGAACTCGCCGCGGCCGGCGAGATCCCAAACCGCCGCGGGGATGTGATGGTCGTAGCAGCCGGCGCCAAGGAAACACGGCCCGGTCTCGTCTTCGCGGGCGCGCCCCGCAAGTTCGGCCAGCATGGCCATCTCGTTTTCGCCCGGCGGGATGGCGCTGATGTCCGCGCCGCGCAGGCGGTCGTCGATCTCGTCGAACAACGCGTCCACGGTGTCGACGCCGATGGCGTCCAGCATGGCGCCGACCTCTGGGTCGGTGTGCGGGATGAAAGGCATTTCGCCAGCGCGGCCGGCCGGTCAAGGCTCAGGCGTCGCCGTCCTCCGGCGCGTGACCGCTTGCGGTCTCCGCGTCGCAGCGTTCTTGGTAGGCGTCGGCTTCCAGCAAGTCGTCCAGTTCGACGTCGTTTTCCACTTGCACGCGGAAGAACCACCCTTCGCCGTAGGGCGCGTGATTGACGAGATCGGGCGAATCCTCCAACTCGTCGTTCACTTCCACCACGATGCCGGAGACCGGGGAGTAGATGTCCGAAGCGGCCTTGACCGACTCCACGACGCCGGCCTCCTCGCCGGCTTGCACGGGTTGGTCCACCTCTGGCAGTTCGACGAACACGACATCGCCGAGCGCTTCCTGGGCGAAGTCCGTGATGCCGATGGTGACCACGCCATCTTGGAAAAACGCCCACTCGTGGGTGGGGGCGTAGCGCAGTTCGCTTGGCGTATCGCTCATTCGTGAACCCGTTTCCCATGCCGAACAAACGGCGGCTTGATGATCCTCGCCGGCACGTCGCCGCCGCGCAACCGCACAGAGCACGCGCCGGCCACGCCGCGCGGTACGCGCGCCAAGCCGATACTGTACCCCAACGTGGGCGAAAAAGTGCCGCTTGTGACTATTCCCGGGGTGCTTCCCTCGGCCCCGCCGGTGGTTACCGCGTTGCCGCGTCGCATCACGCCCTTGCCTTCCAACACCACGCCTCGCAACACCTCGTTCGGCTTGGCGGCGCGTTGGCGGGCGAGGGCGTCGCGCCCCACGAAATCGGGCGCGTGCGCCGGCGCTTTTTCGCCGGCGCCAAAGGCCCAGGCGACGGTCCAGGCCAGATTGGCCTCCAGCGGCGTGGTGTGTTCGTCCATGTCCAGACCGTAGAGATTGAGGCCGGCTTCCAAGCGCAGCGTGTCTCGCGCCGCAAGCCCGGCGGGAGACGCGCCCGCGGCCACCAGCCGGCGCCACAGATCGGCGGCCTCGCGCCCCGGCAGCAGGACCTCCACGCCGTCCTCGCCGGTGTAGCCGGTGCGGCCGACCATCCACTCCGCGCGTTCCAAGGCGGAGAACGGGGCGAGGCGGGTGGCGTCCAGGTCCGCCACTTCGGCGAACAGCGCGCGGGCGGTTGGCCCCTGCACGGCGATCATCGCGAGGTCGTCGCGGGCGCGCAAAACCGCATCGGGTTGGGCGTGGGCGCCTAGCCAACGCCACACCCTGTCGCGTGTCGCGGCGTTGGCGATCAAGCGAAAGCCGCCTTCGCGGCCGTACACGATCACGTCGTCGATAACGCCGGCGTCGGCGTTCAGCAACACGCCGTAGACGGCCTTGCCGGGCATCGCCCTGGCCAGATTGCCGGCGAAAACCCGCCGCAGCAACGCCTCGCCACCAGCGCCGGGGATGTCGATGATGGTCATGTGCGAGACGTCGAACAACCCCGCGGCGCGGCGCACGGCGTGGTGCTCGGCGATCTGCGAGCCGTAGTTGAGGGGCATGCTCCAGCCGGCGAAACCGGTCATGCGGGCGCCGGCGGCGAGGTGCTCTTCGTAGAGCGCGGTGCGAGCCAACGTCATGCGGCGAGGGCCCCCAACCCCATCGCCTCGCGCGCCAGTTGCGCTTTCGCCGTCGGCGAGGCGTCGATGCGCCGCACCACGGAGTTGCGCGCCCACCGCAACCAGGGGCCGTTCACGGCCTGACCGCAGTAGGCGGAGAGAAGGCCGCGCATCAGCGTCATCATCAGTTTGGAGCGCCGCCGACGTTCCCGGGCGTAGGTTCGCCAACGCCCCGCCGCGCCGAGGTCGCCACCGGCGGTCGCCATGGCGCCGATTTGCCGGGCGTCCTCCAAGCCGAGGTTCACGCCTTGCCCGGCGAGCGGATGAAGAGTCCGCGCCGCGTCCCCGGCCAAGAGCACGCGGGGCCAAGGATTCAAGTCCGCCGCCAACGTTTGCGTGACGGGGAAGCACAGCCGCTCGTCCACGGCCAGGACGCCCCCGGCCACGCCTTCGGTGGCCGCCTCGAGCGCGGCGCGAAACCGCTCGTCGTCAAGACCGAGCAACGCCTCCTGCTCGGAAGCGGCGCCGCTCCAGATCACCGACACCGCGCGCTCGTCCGCGAGCGGCAGCAGCGCCACCGGGCCGGTGCGCCCGAAACACTGCCAAGCCGTGTGGCAGTGGCTTTCGATCATCCGCGCCACGGTGGCGATGGCGCGTTGCCGGCCATTCGGCGGCGGCGGCGCCGATCGCGCGGCGGTGGAGGTGCTGCGTCGGCAGAAGCTGTTCGGCCCGTCCGCGGCCACCACGAGACCGGCGCGTATTGGCGGCGCGTCCGCCAATTCCAAGCGAACGGCGTCTCGCTCCTGCGCCAAGCGATCGAGCGATGCCTCGATGAGTTCCAAACGCCCGGCGCCAAGGGCCCAAAGATCGGCGGCAAGCCCGCTGTTGGCGGCCACCCACGCCAACGCGGCCGGTTCGTTCTGGCTGTCGGCGCTAGCGAAACGCAAGGCGCCGGCGCCGTCGTGCTCCCAAACCCGCATGGTGCTGATCGGCGTCAACGCGCCGTCCAAGTCGGCGCCCAGCGAACGCAGAAAGTCCAAGGATGCGGGTGTCAACGCCACGGAACGCAGATCGCTGCCGAGCGCTCCAGACGCTCGGCGGGGCGGGTTGCGCTCCACCACCGCGACTGAGCGGCCGGCGGCGGCCAACGCCAGCGCCGCGGCGAGACCGACCACGCCGGCGCCGACTACCGCGGCGTCGTAATTTTGTTCGTCTTGGATCATGGCGGCAATGTTGTCAGGTTGACGCATTGCGGGCAAGTTTCGCGGCTTGCAGCTGCCGATCGGCGCCACACTGTTCAGACCTTCCCCAACTGGCCACGCCGGCCACATCCACTCCAAGCCGCGGCGGATGGCTGGCGGTCTCTAAACGCGGCCCTGGCGTTTCAGCACAGCCAAGTGGTTGCGCACGTTGTCGTGCTCGAAGTAGCCATCCTGCAAGTGGCGCGCCCCGCTGCCGGTGAGGCGCGCGCGCCCGTGCAGCACCCGATGCCCCGCAACGATCAAGATGTGCCCCGCTGAGAGGCGCAGCCGCGCTTGCGCGGTTCGGGCGCGAAGACGGCGCGACAGTTCGCGATACGCCCGGTAGAAGGCCTCGAGCTTCGGTTCCGAGAGCGGGATGGGTTGCATCGTTTGGTTCGAGTAGCGCAGCATCCGCACTTGGCCGGCGCGGTCGAGCTGCACGATCGGGTTGACGGCATAGGTCTCGTTATCGGTGCTGAACAGACGAAACGGCACCGCCACGTCGCACAGCACGTCAAAGAGGGCCGGCGATGCGCGCCGCAACGCTTCCAGCACCCGAAAGCCGTCGACGATGACGGATTCTCCCCCCGCGCACTCGTTCACCAACATGTGCAACGCCTGAACGCTCGGCGGCCATGTGTAGCTCACCATGTCGTTGTGCGGCGGGATGTCTTCCGCGGTGTGGGCGATGTTGTAGCCCTGCGGGTTCACGGCGACATTGTGGATGCGCTCGAAGACCACCTCGCGCAGCGGACCCAAACGCGGGGCCAGCTTCTCCAGCGAACCCGGCGTGGTTGGCGCGTTCACCAACAGGGCAGCGCCGGCGGCCAAGAACTCCTCAATGAAGGACGCCGCCGTGGCGTCATGGGCCAAGAACTCGACGTAGTCGAATGCGTGTGGGCGAAACCGACCATCCCAGTGACGCAGCGCCGGCGGCGGCGTTTGCGTGAGCCGCCAAAGGTCTTGCGCGAGATAGAAGGTGCGATGGCCGTCCGGCCAGACGATGGAGAGCGCCGTGCCACCTTCGCCACGCTCCTCCAAGGTCACCTCGCGGGGCCGCAACCGCGCGGGAACGTTGCCCACATGGAAGCGCTTCTCCGAGGTTTGCGTGATGCGGCACTCCGGGCAATCGCAGTTGTCGCGCAACCACAGGTATGGAACGCGCGCTGCTTCGCCACTTCCCCAATCAAGCGCCAGCGCCCTGCCCCCTGCTTTCACTGCGCAGATGGAGGGCGCCATTGCGTCAGACCTCGCCGGCGGGCCAGTCCGCCGCGGCGTGGGTGCCCCAAGGCTTGCGGGCGAACACTCGCGCCACCAACGGCTCGAATGCGTCGATGGGCAGGGTGTCGTAGTCGGGATCGAACGATAGCTGATCGTAGTGGGCGCAGAACCGCTCGGTTGCCTCGAAGGCCGGGTGGCCGCGGTAGCGTTCGCGCTCGTTCACGTCCGCGCCGATCTTGTCGAAGTAGTAATAGCCTTGGAACGCGCCATGCCGCAGCACCATCCAATGGATGTGCTTGGCCACATAGGGGCGCAGCACTGCCGCGCCGAGTTCAGCGTGGTTCTCCGGCGCCAGCGCATCGCCAATGTCGTGCAGGAGCGCCGCTACCACAACCTCGCGGCACTCGCCGGCCCGCAGCGCCCGGCTGGCGGTCTGCAGCGAGTGCTGGTAACGGCTGACGCGGTAGCCCATGAGCCCCTCGGACAACGTCTCCAAATACGCCAGCACACGCTGGCCAGTCTCGGCGATGTAGGGTTTCGCGAGGTGGTCAAGCAAGGCGTAATCCGCCGCATCGCCCGCGTCCATGCGAGTGAAACGGACGACTTGAGCCACGGTTGCAGTCACTTGAGGGCACTCCAAAGCGCTGACCAGATCATAGCGCGAACGGCGCAGCGCAAGGGGGTTGCAACGAGCGATTTTTTAGCGTCCGAATCGCTCGCCTCGCGGCTTGGCTGCGGCCATCGTTGAACAGTTTGGCGGTGGCACTCGTCGGTCTTCTCCCGAGCAGCCCGGACCTGATCCGCACGCAAGAAAAGGCTACTTCGCCACGGAAGTGGCGATGTTGGGGCTGTCGGGGTTGACGACCAAAGATTGGGTGGCCGGAGAAACCAGCACGTCCATGTCCTCCATCGGCACGGCCCCAAGCAGCACCTCGTCGCCAAAGACCAACGCGCCGGTGAAGCATCCCCGGTTGTCGAACCGAATCGCCACCGGCCCCATGTAGGGAACCAGATGGCTCTTGCCGTCGGCGGTTCTCACTTCGCGCTTGTAGAGCTCCTGCAACTCCAGTTGCAAAGCGATGTGCTCTGGGACGCACAAGTGCAGGGCGCCAGTGTCCACCAGCGCCGTCACCTTGACCGGCCTGATTTTCCCGTCCCTAGGGTTGGACAGTTCTATTTCGGCGTTGATCAAGCCCATTGGCCTCGCTACACAGGAGTTTCGAGACGGCATGCTACGGCATCCTTGCGGCAAGTCGATGCCTTGCACGGCTGCTCTGGTAGATAGCCAACGAGCGATTCGCCTCTTGGGTGTATAGTCAGATCGCAAGGTTCGATTGAGGGTCGAGACCATGTTCGCAACAACACGCCACGCGGGCGCCGGGTTCGCGTCGCGCTTGTGCGCTCTGGCAGCTTGCGCATTGGCCGGCGGCGTGGTCGCCCAAGACGCCGCGGAAGCGGACGACGACGAAGCGCGAGACGAGCGCGAGGTGATGGTCGTCACGGGCACGCGCCTGCGCGACGTCATCAGCGGCGTGCCCATCGCCGTGATCACCCGCGAAGACATGCTCCTGCGCGGCCTCGGCAGCGTTGAGGACCTGGTGCGGTCGCTGCCGCAGAACTTCAGCGACGTCAACGCCGCGGCCACGTTGGACAACTCCATGAACTCGGTGGACGCGATCGGCCAATCCGCCGTCGACTTGCGCAATCTGGGCGAAGGGGCCACGCTGGTGCTCGTCAACGGTCGGCGCTGGGTGCAGTCGTCGACGTTCGGCAATGGCACGGTGAACTTGAACGGCATACCCTTCAACGCCATCGAGCGCGTCGAGGTGCTGGCCGATGGCGCCTCGGCAATCTACGGCGCCGATGCCCAAGCCGGGGTCATCAACTTCATCCTGCGCGACGATTTCTCCGGCGCCGAGACGAGCCTGCGGCACGACTTCGGCGCCAACGAGGGCGACATCCTGAAGGTCGAGCAGACCGCCGGCGTCTCGTGGGAGGGAGGCGCCCTGTTGGCGTCGCTTGGCGTCGAGCGCAAGGACCCGGCCGATCGGCGAAAAGCGGGGTTGACCTCCAACGACTTCCGCCCCCGTGGCGGCAGCGACGGACGCGGGAGGTTTTTCACGCAACCCGGCAACGTTGGCTACGGCTTCCCCGGTGCCTTCTTCCCCGCCATCCCCTTGGGCGCGCTGCCGGCCGGGGACGACGGCACGCAGGGCGTCGCCGGCCGTCTGTCGCCGGCCAACGTGGTGCCGCTGGACCTACCCGCCTTGGCGGGCGATCTGAATGGCGGCACGGCCGTGAGCGAAAACCTAACGGGCTACCTCTCGGCCAGACAGCAATTCCGCGACGGCAGGCTCACCGTCTTCGGCGAACTCGCCTACGCGAAGAGCGAATCCGAAACGACGGGCACGCCGATCGGAGGCGTGTACACCGTTCCGTCGACAAATCCCTACAACGACCTGCCGCCGCGGCCGCCGTTCGTGGTGAATGTCGGCTACATCTTCGTCGCGGAAACAGCCGCCGGGCTGATTCCGCCGCGCTCCAACGAAGGCGGCCAAACCAACCTGACGCTCACCGCGGGCTTGTCCACCGAGTTGCCGTTCTCCGACTGGACCGCGGAGTTGTCCGTCTCCCATGCCGAAGAGGACGCCTATTTCGGCTTCGTCGCCGCCAACAACAGTTTGTTGCGGGAACGTCTGGCCGGCGTGGACGCGGACGGCAACCCTCTGCCGCAAGAGATGATCATCAATCCCTTCGGCGACGGAACCGCCCAGAGCCCGGCAGCTTTGGAGGGCATCATCGGTTTGGTCACCGACGCCGGGCCAGCCTCCGCCAACACCAACACGAGCGTCCAGCGCGACTACCTCGCCAGCGCCAGCGGCCGCTTTTTCGACTTGCCCGGCGGCGCGTCGCAACTGGCGATTGGCGGCGAGATCCGCATCGAGACGCTCGACTACAGCTCCGACCAATCTCGCGGCACCCTCTTCGTGGTCACGAAGCCGGAGCGAACGGCGAGATCGGTGTTCGCCGAGTGGAGTCTGCCGCTGGTTTCGGAGCGCAACGCGTTGCCGGGGCTGCGCGAGCTCGGCTTCAAGGTGGCCTTGCGCTACGACGACTACACGTTCGACGGACCCTTCGACGGCAGCGACGCGCCTTGGCGGGAGAAGAACTTCAGCAATACGTCCCCGAAGTTGGACGCCGTTTGGCGACCGTTCGAAGGATTCAAAGTGCGCGCTTCTTGGGGAGAGTCGTTCGTGCCTCCGCAAAGCAGCCGGCTCTTCGGCCAAGAGTCCGGCCCCTTCAACTTTGTCGCCGTCATCGACCCGGAGAACCCCGGTGCCGGATTGCAATTTCCCAACGCTTATTTCACCGGCAACCCCGACCTCGTCCCGGAACTCTCGCGCAACCTTTCCGCTGGCTTCGACTGGACGCCAGGCGGCGTCTTGGACGGATTCGCTCTCCAGGTGACATTCACCGACATCGACATTCGCGACCGCATCGGCTCGATCACCGGCATCGCGTTTTCAACACCGGAACAGCTCTTTGATCTCCCCGGCGTAGTGGAACGTGGGCCCGAGGGCGGCATCGTGCGGCTGAATCTCAAATCCCTCAACATCGCCACCCGCCAGAGCCGCTCCCTGGACACCGCCGCAAGCTACGCTTTCGACACCGCCGTGGGCATCTTCAAGGTGGGCGTGGAAGGCACGTATACGGACTTTCTCCGCCAAGTGGCGGTGCCAGGCGGCGCTCCAACATACCAACACGGCACGGCTGCCGGGCCCGAACGGGTGAAAGCCAAGGCGTTCTTGGATGTCAAACGCGACGCGCTCGGTCTACGCCTGCAGGCCAACTACTCGGCCGGCTACGACAACACCACCTCCCGGGCGCAGGTGATGGTGGACAGCTACACGACCGTGGACCTCACCGGCAGCTACGCGTTCGGCGAATCCGGCTGGAGGTTCAACGCCGGCGCTCGCAATCTGCTCAACGCCGACTTTCCGTTCTACGACGGCTTCGGCACGCCTTGGGATCCGCGCCGTGTGGATCTGCGCGGACGCATCTTGCATTTGCAGGTGACGAAAGCCTACCGCCTCGGTCCCAAATGATGCGGATGACGCGGCATAGGCGCTCGGCGATCCTCCCCCGCCTCCGGACGCGGCTGGCGGCCTCGGTCGCCTTGTTCGCCGCGGCGACGGCGCCGGCGGCCGGCATCGACTTTTTCCAAGGCCACTGGCGCGACGCCTTCGAGGCCGCCGAGCGCGGCCGCAAGGCGGTGTTCGTGGATGTCTACACGCAGTGGTGCGGGCCGTGCAAGCTCATGGATGCCAACGTCTATCCCGATGCCGCCGCCGGGGCGTATTTCAACGCGCGTTTCGTGAACGTCAAGCTCGATGCGGAGGACGAGGCGATAGACGGCCCGGCGTTCGCCAAGCGCTACGACATCGGCGGCTATCCGACGTTGCTGTTCCTGCGCCCGGACGGCACGGAAATCGGCCGCGGCGTCGCCGGCCTCGGCGTCGAGCAATTGTTGCGGCTGGCTGCCGAGCTCACGGGCGAGGCGGATAGCGACTTCGCCGCACTGCTCGCCAAGTACGACGCCGGCGAGCGCGGCTTGGCCCTCGTTCGAGCACTGTTGCGCGCCGGACAGCTCGAAGGCGCGCGGGCATTCACGGATTTCGATGCCCGTGTGGCGTACCGCGACCGCATGACGCCGGTGTTCGACCACTACTTCGCTGCCAGCGACAAGCCGTCGCTCGTCAACGCGTTGGATTTCGAGATCATCACGAGCTACAGCTACGAGGACAAAGCGCTGCGGGGAGCGCCGGCAGTGGAGTTCGTGATCTCGAACTACGACGCTTTCGCCCGGGTCGTTCCCGAGAACGCTCTCGCCGCCTTCGTGCTCGAGGCGAACTACTACGCGACATCCGCCTTGGCGCGCAAGGGCGACGACGCTTGGCGCAGGCAACTGGCCGAGTTGGACGGCCGGCTGGAACGGGCCGCCGCGTTAACCCGCGCCAACGAGCCGGACAGCCCGCTGCTGCGCGCTTGGCAAGAGCGGGCCTTCGCGCCGGATTACCTTGCGGCGAAGAAGGATTGGGACGCCCTCGAACGCCACTACGAAGCGCTTTTGGCGGGCGAGAGCGTGGAAGCTCGCACCTATTTCATGGCAGCGGGCCACTTGGCGAACGCGGAAGAAGACCGCTACAAGCGCTCGGCCTTGCGCTACGCCGCCGCCGGGCACCAACTGGCGCCGGCCGATGCCTTCGGCGCGCTGACCTATGGCGACCTGCTCGCCGAGTTCGGCGAAAGCGACAAGGCGGCAGAGCTGCTGGCCGCCGCTTTGCCGGCTGTCGACAACGACAACATCCGCCAGATGCTCGAGACGCGGCTTGCCGAATTGCAGGCGGCCAACCAGACGTCCACGCAACATGACCTACCGTGAGTGCCAAGGGGCTCCTACCACGGCGCGCTGGCCAATCCTTGACGCCAGACAGCCTGCACTGCGCTAGGCCAGCGCGACGGCGTCAAGGCGATGCCGAGAGACGAAGCGGCGGTGCCTGCTAGCCTTGCGGCGACGAGGACAGATTGGTGAGATTGCCAGTGGGGCTGACCAGAGTGTTGAGCACGCGCACCGGCTGATCGGATGTGACCACCAGCCGCCACTTGCCTGCGCCGTCGCCCAATCGCCCCGTCATGTCGCGGTGCCCCGCCTCCAAGTGCTGCGCCTCGATGATGCGCGCGCGGCCCGCCGGCACAGTGAAGGCGACCTCCCCGAGCGGGCCTGGCTGGCCGAGATCGTCGACGCCGGCGATGGTGATTGCCGCAGCGCGAGGGGTGGGATTGACGATGCGCAGCCGGCTGCGCTGGTTCCGGTTGCTCGCCGGATTGAATATGGGCACCACATGCCGTCGCCCGTTTTCGCCGGTGCCGCGCACGACGTCGTGCATGCTCGTGAGGAACCCGTCGTTGGCGCGCGCATACGCCAGCGGACCAACGACTTCCAAGTCCGTTCGCACCTCCAAGCGCCAGTCGCCAACGCCGTCTCCGACGCTGCCGGACATGCCCTTGGCGGCGTTGCCGTCTTCCAAATCGTCCGAGTTGAAGTGAACCGTCGCGCCCGCGGCCAAGGCGATGGTCACCGGCCCGTAGCGTTGGCCGTTGTCGTCGACCGCGTGAATCTCCACCGTGCCGCTTCGCGTCGAGTAGTTGCCGATCCGCACGAAACCTTGCCGCAGCGGATCGTCGGCCGCGACGAAATAGGGCACTTCGCACGGCGCCGGCGCGCAGCTGCGGGCGCCGGGCGCGATGCTGGGCGCAAGATGCCGCGTGGAGAGATTGGTCAAGTTCCCGGTTGCCGCGCCGGTGTCCTCGGCGGATGGCGTTTCCATGAGATTCATAACGCCCAGCGGTTGGCTTGAGCTTACCGCGAGTTCCCACTTGCCAGCGCCATCGCCCAAACTGCCCTGCAAATCGTCGGCGCCGGCTTCCAGTTCTTGCGCGGTGAGGGTACGCGCCGCGCCGGCGGCCAGCGAAAATCGAACGCGGCCGCCCGGGGCAGCCAGGCCGCGATCGTCCAAGGCCGAGATGATCACCGCGGCGGTCTCGTCCTCCAGGTTGAACAGGCGCAGTTTGCTCACCTGCCGGCGGTTGCTGGCGGGATTGAAGATTGGCACCACGTAGATGTTGGCGGCCTCGGCGCTCCCCACTTGGCGACCCACCACGTCGTGCATGTTGGTGAGGAATCCCTGGCCGGTGCGCACATACGAAAGCACGTTGAGGTCGAGATCGGTGTCTAGTCGCAAACGCCAGTCGCCGGTTCCGTCGCCCACGCCGACGGCGATGCCCTTGGCGGAGTTGCCGTCCTCGAGGTCGTTGGAGTTGAAGTGGACGGTTTGGCCCGCTTGCACAGAGAGCGTGAAGGAACCGACGGCTGTGCCGGCATCGTCGATGGCTTGGATGTGCACCGTGCCGGAACGGGCCGAACGGTTGATCAAGCGCGCGAAGCCCTGCCGCGCACTGGCGGCCTGCGCTGCCAGAAACCAGGGGATCGAAAGCGCATCACGCGTGTGGGACGCGCGTAGCGTATATGCGCCGTTGGCCGTTCCGTAGCCGCGCACGCGTATGAAATAGACGCCCGGCGCCACCTGGCGCTCGATGCGGAAGTTGCGCCGGCTGCCGCCGTCGTCGTCATGGGCGAGCGTTCCGCCAAGCGCGTCCTCCAAGGTGCCGAGCGTGTCCGTGTCGCCTTCGCTTTCCGCCACAAGGGTGCCGGGCGAAGGCACGTTGATGCGCCAATAGTCCACATCGCCGGCTGGCCCGATGGTACTGTTCTGCGCTTCGTCGATGCCCAGCGCGGCAGCAGCGCCTCTCGTATCGCCAACGTCCGCGCCTTGGTGGAGATCCACATGCAGCGCGTAGTCGCCCGTTGCGTCTCCTAAGCCGCTCACGCGTACGAAGTAGGTGCCTGGTTCGAGGTGGCTCGCGATGCGGAAGTTGTCGTTCGCGCCGCGATCGTCGTCTGTCGATGCACGGCCCATGCCGTCTTCCAGCGAGCCGAACGTGTCGATGCTGCCGGTCGTTTCCACCACGACGCTGGCGGCGGACGCCGCCTCGAAGCGCCATGTGTCCACGTCGCCGGCCTCGTCAACGGCGCCGGTGCCGCGGCCGTCCGCGCCCACCTCGAACACGTCCGCATCGGCCAGCGGCGCATGGGTTGCAAGCACGGTGTAGGCGCCGGTGGCTTCGGCGAAAGCGCCAACGCGGGCGTAGTAGGCGCCCGGCACCAAGACGCGCGAGATGTGGAAGTTCGCGCCCTCGCCGCTGTCGTCGTTCGTCGCGACTCGCTGGCCGGACGCAATGTGCAGCGCGCCGATGGTGTCGGTGGATCCAGTGGTCGCCAAGGTCGAGACGCCCAGGGATGTCACGTCGAAGCGCCAGTAGTCGCCTTCGGTGGGGTTGACGATTTCTCCGGCGCTGCCGCTGGCCGCCACCGCCTGCACATCGGCGAGAGGCGTGTGGCTCGCTTGCAGCGTGTACAAACCCACCGCGTCGCCGTGGCCGCGCACATCGAGAACGTAGTCGCCCGGCGCAAGGAATCTCTCGATGCGGAAGTTGGTGCCGAGGCCGCTGTCGTCGTCGCTTCCGAGCAACTCGCCGGATGCGTCTTCCAACCTGCCCACCGTGTCGACGCCGCCACCCGTGGCGAGCGCGACGATCCCGTTCGTTTCCACCTCCAGTCGCCAGCGATCGACCTCGCCGGGTGCGCTGATGACCTCGACCGCATAGGCATTCGCCGACAGCGCCGGCAAGGTGTCTATGGAAGCCGGCGTGTGGTCGACATGCAGCACGTAATCTCCGAAGCTGGTCTCGGCAGCGGCCACACGGATGAAGTACGTGCCGGCGTCCACGTCTCGTTCAATGCGGAAGTTCAGTCCCGTCCCGTCGTCGTCGTTGGTTGCGAGCGTGAGCCCGCGTTCGTTCTCGAGCGCGCCGACCGTGTCCGCATTGCCCGTCGTTTCCGCGCTCAGCGTCCCCTGCGAAGGGATGGCGACCCGCCAATAGTCCACATCACCCACCTCGTCCACCGCGCCGGCCACTGTGTCGCCGGGGCTGATCGAGGCCGCCGTGAAGGGCAGATCGTGTTCGCCGTCGCCGCAACCGCCGTTTGGATCGAGCGTCGAGCAAACGCGCGGGAAGAAATCCGCGAACGGCCCGTAAAAATCGCGGTAGTCCGCGCTGCCGCAATTGTCGCCGTGGCTCAAGGCGCCGATCACAAAGCCGTCGCGGAAGATGGCGGAACCGCTGCTGCCGCCTTCCGTCACCCCTTCGTCCCAAGTCAGCACAAGCGCGCCCTCAACGCCTTGGGAGTCGTTCTTGCCGAGCACGGCGCCTGCCGAATACTTCTTCACTTCGCCGGCCGGGTGGTGGATGGCCACCACCGCTTCGCCATCCCCCACGTCCGTCGCATCCCAACCGGCGAAATAGACGTTCGCCGGCAGCCGCTGCCGGATTTTCAGCAGAGTGGAGTCTTGTCGAGGGCTGGTCGCCAACAGTTCGGCGCCACCGGCCGTGCTCGCCGCGCGTACGTCCACCGACTCGCCGCCGCAGCTCTCTCGCTGGTAGAACCAAGTGGCCTGCACGGTGCGCGCCACCTTGGCGGTGGCTACGCAATGGTTCGCCGTGAGGAAGTAGGGGATGAAGGTCTCTGGATCGCCATCGTTCAACAGCGTGCCGGAACAGAGCGCGGAGCCGCCCTCGTCCTCGTATTCGATCAGCGCCACCGCGTTTTCCAATCCAGCCGGAAACTCGCCGACGCGGCATTGGACGTCGACATGGAGATCGGGACAGTCCAGCGCCTTGTGGCGCACAGACCGCGCGTCGAGGAACCGATGAGCGACTTTCTCCACCCTGAACGAAGAAGCGCGCACCGCGGCACGGGACGGCAGGGTGATCTCGATGCCGATGACGTCTCCATCCACCGATGGCGACCAGAGCATCTCCGGTTCGGGCGCGGCGCGGGCTTTCTCCGCGGCGCGGGCTTTCCCGCTCGCGGCCTTGCGCCGGCCTTCTTGGCCGTCGTCTTCGCCATTGCCGGCGTGGGCCTCGGCGCTGCCGTTCGGGAAGTGGAAATCCGCCGCGGTGACTACCGCGTGCGGTTCGCCCACGCCGCCCGGATGGAAGAAACGAATCTCCGCGCCTTCGGGCAAGCGAGCGCGCACACCCACGCGGACAGATGTGGCTTGTTGGGACGAAACCAGCAACGCGGCGGCCACGGCGCCATCGTCCAATGGCCGCCAGTCCAAGCGCGGCAGCAGGTCGCCTTGGAACGCCTTTGGCACGTCTCGATGGAACCCGATACGCAGCGGCCCGCGTCTCTTTGGATTCGGTGGTCGTGTCGCAACAGCCGGCAAGTCGATGCGATAACGCACGCCTGCGCTATGGTCCAGACGAGTGTGGCTGGATGGCCGCTCTTGGGCTTCAACGGCGGGCAGGGCCGCGCCGGCGATGCGGTTCTCGCGTGAGGACGCGGGCACCGCGATCAACAACGCGGCTACTAGCACTTGGCTCAACCACCCGCGATGGCGACTGGGTGGCGAAAGTGTCGCAAAAGCGGCCAATTTGCCCGTTCCTATTGACGTGCCGACAAGCATGCAAGCCTACACGAGACGGGCGCGGCGACGTGCGACATTTTGGCTTGGTACTGTCTCCAGACAGTACCTTTGGTTTTGGTGCGCGAGCCGTCAAGCGGCCATTACCGCTGGTTTGTGAGCAACGTCGCACACCCAGGGCCGGCGAGGCCTGGCATCAAGGGCGAATTTGATCGGAGCGGGCGAACCCGAATTGGTAGACTTCCCGCAGGGTATGGGCCGCGTGAGGCCGCGTGAGGCCGCGTGAAACCATTGAACCGGGTGGAGTTTGGATGAGCGAGCCGCAGGGCGCGGGGCAGGTGCCGCAGGCCGCAAACAGCACCGCCTTGAAAGGCGGGCCCACCTCTCACATCTACTTCTCGCAGCGTCTGCGGCTGCACTATGTGGACTGGGGCAACGACGGCGCGCCGCCCATGCTGTTGGTGCATGGCGGCCGGGACCACTGCCGCAATTGGGACTGGGTGGCGCACGAACTCAAGGAGCGCTACCACATCATCGCGCCTGATCTGCGCGGCCACGGCGACTCGCAATGGTTGGTCGGCGGCGCCTACTCCACCATCGACTACGTCTACGACATCGCTCAGCTCGTGCGCCAGGCGCGCATGGAGAAAATGGTGGTCATCGGCCATTCGATGGGCGGCTCGGTGGCGCTGGCTTACGCCGGCCTCTACCCGGACAAGGTGCGCATGCTGGTGTCCATCGAGGGCATGGGGCCCTCGTCGTCGGTTGCCGACGACTCCACCCCCGGCCACGACAGACTGCTCGCTTGGATGGACAATCTGCGCCAGCTGTCCGGGCGCATGCCCAAGCGCTATCCGACCTTGGAAGACGCCTTCGAGCGGATGCAGCAGGCCAATCCGCACCTCACCTGGGCGCAGGCGCGCCACCTCACCATCCACGGCAGCAACCAGAACGAGGACGGCACGTACAGCTGGAAGTTCGACAATTACATGCGGGCTTGGTCGCCGGTCGGCCTGTCCCCCGGCCAGACCTTCGGGCTTTACCGGCGGATCGCCTGTCCCGTGCTGCTCGTCCACGGCACGGAATCCTGGGCGTCGGCCCCGCAAGACAACGGCCTTCGGAACGCCCGGTCGGTCGCGGTGGACAACGCCGGCCACTGGGTGCATCACGACCAGCTGGAGCGCTTCCTGGCGATCTTGGACGACTTCCTGGCCGATGACTGACCGCGCCGGGTTGCCGGACACCGCCCCCGGCAGCCGGCAACCAAGCGCGTTGGCCGCCGCGGTCCACAGCGCGCCGCCGTGCGGGGTGTTCGCCGTTACCGGCGGCGGCGCCGGTTTGCTTGCCGAACTCCTCACGGCGCCCGGCGCGTCCGCGACCGTGCTGGAGGCGCATGTCCCTTACGCCGCGCGATCGCTGGCGGAGTTCCTCGGCGGCGCGCCGGAGCAGGCGTGCAGCGCGGCGGCGGCGCGCGCGCTCGCCATGCGCTCCTTCCTCCGGGCGCGGGCGCTGGGGGGCGATTTCGGCTTCGCGGTGACCGCCGCGTTGGCGACCACGCGCCGGCGCCGCGGCGCCGATCGGGCCCATCTGGCGTTTCAGGACGCGGCCCGCACCCGGGCGTGGGCGGTGGCGTTTCCGCCCGGACGGTCGCGGCGGGAGCAGGAGGCCGAGTTGGCGCGGGTCGGCTTGTCCGCCGTGGCCTTCGCGCTGGGATTGGCCGAAGCGCCGGATCTGCCGGCGGTGGAAGCCGCCGGCGGCGCATTGGCCGCGGTGGTGTTGGGCGAGCGCTCGCATTTCGCCGGCGGCCCCTTTGACGCCGTGCTGCCGGGCGCGTTCAATCCCCTGCACGATGGCCACCGCGCCATGCGGGCGGACGCTGCTCGACGTTTGGGCGCGACCAGCGGCAGCGGCGCGCGCGTGGCGTTCGAGCTCTCGGTGGCCAACGTGGACAAACCGCCGCTGGACTACGTCGAGCTGCGGCAGCGGCTGGCCCAATTCGCGAGCGAGGAGGTTGTCGTCACCAACGCGCCGACCTTCGTGGCCAAGGCGCGCGCGCTCGGAGGGGTCGTGTTCGTGGTCGGCGTGGACACCTTGGCCCGCATCGGCGCCGCGCGCTACTACGGCGGAGCGCCAGCCGGCGCACGGGCATTTGGCGAGATGCGGGAGCTCGGCTGCTCCTTTTTGGTGTACGGGCGCGTCATGGACGGGCAATTCGCGACCTTGGACGACCTCGCGCTGCCGCCCGAATTGGCGGCCATGTGCGCGGGCGTGCCGGAAGCCGACTTCCGCGCGGACGTCTCGTCGACGGCGCTGCGCGAACGTGAACGCGGACAAGCGCTATGACCGGCCCGCGAGTGGCGGCGCCGTTTGCGGCTACGGCGCCTGCCGGTTGGACATGTAGCCGCATTCCTCCGCCCACGCGGGCGTTGTCAGACCCGTCCCGGCCGTTGCTCGCATCTCGTCCTTCAGCCGCCGCCGCTGCTTTTGCGCTTCCTCCTCGTCCCTGAAAGGCCCGGGCACGAACGCTTCGGCGGGGTTGGTCTGCTCGAAATCGAAACGCTCCACCTGCAACGCTCGGAGCACCGCCAGTTCCACCAGCGAATAGCCGGCGGTCGGTCGGTTGAACCGCATCGGTTCGTTCAACACCACTGCCACGTTGGCGATGAAGCGCGGTCGATCGGATGGATTCGGCGCCGCCCGGTGCAGCATGTACGGATGCAGGATCGCCATGTCGCCGGCTTCGCCGGTGAGCTCCTCGAACGCCGAGCACTGCTCGATCAAGTAGGGGATCAGGTAGCCGGCGCCTTGCACGCTGTCCGCGTGGAAGCCTCCCGGATGCGCCGCCAGCAGGCGGGCGACCGGGGCGATGGAGTCCGTGGCGATGAAGGTGCCGCCGCCGCGCGGCAGGATGTCCGAATAGATCGGCACCGTGAGCAGGCCCTGCTCCGGCGAGTTCAGGAAGTGCCGGAAGTGCCAGCCGTCCTTGTGCCAGCCCGGCTGTCGCGGTTGCGGGGGCTGCCAGCCGTCGTGATCCTCCGCCCCCAGATTGGCGATGGCGCCGGTGCCCCAAGCAAGCTCCGGGTCGCCCGGCAACCGCTCGGCGCCGCCCAGCACGTCGAGTTGGGCGGCGAGAGCCCGCGGGGCGCCGGCGCGCAGCGGGAAGCGCAGGCCATCGCCGCCGGTTCGCACATAGCCGGGCAGGCCGCCTCGGCCGTGGAACGATCGCGCCCAGCCGGCAGGGTCGCGCCGGTCGATGCCGTGCTGACGGGCGAGCTCCGCCCAAGCCCGTTCCCGCACCAGCGCGGCGAAGTCCTTCGGGAACGCGCCCTTGACCACGACGTGGCCCTTCTCGACGAAGTGCCGCGCCTCGGCGCGGCCCAGCTGCTTGCATCGCGCCCAAGCGGCGTCGAAGAGCCGACTATCGAGCAGGTCGGGCATCGGCGGCCGCGCGCATCATGTCGTGGCGCTCTTGAAACCCCGCCGGCTCTTCAGCCGGCGCCCGGCGGCGGCGCGTATCCCTCTATCGGCCCGCTCCACCAGTCGCAGCGCCTGCCGTCGGCGTAGTTGGGGGGTATTTCGGCGAGGAAACGGGCGACGCGCTCGGCCTTGGCGGTCTCGCGGCCGTAGATGGCCTGCATCCGCACCTCGATCGTGTAGCGCATGGGCGCATCGGGAGGGGTATTCGGATCCGCCACGGCGGTGTGGAACACGGTGCGCATGTTCAGCGCGTCTTGGCGCGTGTCGTATTGCCGGAACAGCAGAACCTCGTCCGGCGTCATGCGCGGGAAGCACCACCACCGCTGATGCGGCCCGTGGATGAGGCGCTGATCGACGACCTTCGTGTACTGCTTGATGTTGCCGGTGTTCTGGCCGTCGCCGAACACGATGTCGTCCGGGCGCACGGACGGCATGGCGCAAACCGCGAGCGGCATCGTCTCGATGGTCTCGGGTATGGCGCTGCGCCAAATGTTGATGCTCTCGAAATGGCGCTCGTCCGGCACGATGCGCGCGAACCGCTGCTCCACCGCCGCGCACATGTCGGCATGGATGCCTTGGGCGTAGGCGCCGCCGCTGCCGTTTGGCGTGGGCCTCGCGCCGCGCGCGCCGCTTTCGCCGCCGAAGCCGTTGCGGTACTCGTGGTTGCCGCCGCGCACGTCTACGCAGCCGGTCACGCGGGTGAGCAACCGGCGGCACTCCGCGTAGAACTCGGTGCGGACGACGTCGTTGTCAAGCAGATCCAACGCCGTGGGGGCGCGCGCCAGTTGAAAGCCGTGGCTGGCGAGCGTCGGCGGGGGATCCAGCAACCGGGCGTTGCACACGACGATTCGTTCCCGCGTGCCCAAGGTCTTGAGGTCCTCGGGATCTTGCGCGGAGTATTGGTTTGGAACGCGAAATCCGCGGTGGCGCGGGTGCGCGAAGTTGGCGGTGGTGACTATTGATGCGGGCGATCGATCGGACATGGCGGATGCGGGCGACAGTGGCGGAACGGACCGGGCAGTGATCGTGGGACGGGAAGGAGTATAGGCCACGCCTTGTGAGCGCCCATGGACGCCGGTGTTGGTGTTGACGGCTCCGGCGAGCCGCGCCAGCGTGGACGGGGGCGGGATCACGCCCCGCTCGGCAGCCCCGTCCGAGAGCCTTTCCCGAAAATGGTGGCCCGTGTTCGGGGTATATACTCGCACGCAGTCTGTCCACTGGAGAAGGCCATGTCAGACGCCGCCGCGGGACGTCGCCCGCAGCGCGCCCCGCAGTGCGCCGCCAACCGCCGCACCGGCTTTAGCCACGCAGGGCGGCCATGAGCGAGGCCGCCGCCGAAAACCTGGGCCAGGGGACGACTTGGAACGCCAGCGCGCTTCTCCAGCTCCTCTACCTCGGCGGGTTCGGCGTGTTGGGTTTGGGCTTCATCCTGTGGGCGCTTGCGCAGTGGAACGAGGGCGGCGCCGGCGACGCCGCGGATTACGCCACCGGGACGGTGACTCTCGCAATGTCGCAGGAGCCGCCGCAGTTGGATTCCACCCGCAGCACCGATCAGGTGAGCATCGCCGTCCTTGGCCATGTGATGGAAGGGCTGTTGCGCTACGATCAGGACGACCAGCTGGTGGGCGGCGTCGCCGAGCGCTGGGAAATCGGCGAAACTTCCGCCACGTTCTGGCTGCGCTCGGACGCCCGCTGGAGCAACGGCGATCCGGTTACCGCGCACGACTTCGTGTTCGCTTGGCGCAAGGCGCTGGAACCCGCCAACGTCTCGGAATACGCTTTTATTTTGTACGGCATAAGGAACGCCGAAGCGGTGAACCGGGGCGAACAGCCGCTCGAAGCGCTGGGCGCGCGGGCTGTGGGCGACCGTCAGCTCGAAGTGGAATTCGCCCGGCCGCTGCCGTATTTCGACAAACTCACGGCGTTTTGCACCTTCAACCCGGTCCACGAGGCGTTCTACGAATCCACCGCGGGGGCCTACGGCGCGGATGCGGACAAACTGCTCTACAACGGCCCGTTCGTCATCGATCAATGGATACACGGCGCGAGTTTGCGTCTTAAGAAAAACCCCAACTACTGGGATGCCGACCGCATTCGCTTGAACGTCATCGATTACGCCTACATCACCTCGGATCCCCTCGCCACGATCAACCTGTTCAAGGACGGCAAAGTGGCGTTGACCAGTTTGAACGCCGAGAATCTCACGGACGCGATGCAGCAGCGCTGGAAGATCCACCGCTTCGCGGACGGATCGGTGTTCTACCTCGGCTTGAACCACCGGCCCGGGAGGCCAACGAGCAACTATCATTTGCGCAAGGCCTTGCAGGCCGTCCACGACCCGGGCGAGCTCGTGTACAAGGTGTTGAAACTGCCCGGCAATGTGCCCACCAATTCGTTGTTTCCCGTTTGGCTGAAAGGCGTGCGCGGCAGCTTTCGACAGGAATATCCGGCGCCGAAGCACCACCCGGACGACGCCCGCGGCCGGGAACTGCTCGCCCGCGCGTTGGCAGAGCTGGGGCTCGCCGAACTGCCGCCGCTGGTGATGCTCATCGGCGACACGCCGACGAGCAAAAAGCAGGCGGAGTACTACCAAAACCTGTTCAAGCGCAAGCTCGGCATCGACATCAAGATCGACGCGCAGATCTTCAAGCAGCGGTTGGCGAAAATGACCTCCGGCGATTACGACATCGTGGCGGCCGGGTGGGGCCCGGACTACGACGACGCCATGACGTTCGCGGATCTCTTCACGTCGTGGAACGAGAACAACCGCGGCCGCTACGCCAATCCCGTGCTGGACGCCGCCGTGGACGTCGCCCGCTCCTCGAACGATCCGCAAACGCGCATGGACGCGATCGCGAAGGTGCAAAAGATCATCTACGAGGACGTGGTGGTGCTGACGCAGTTCGAGCGCGGCTCTGTCTACGTTGCCCATCCCCGGCTGAGAGGCGTGGTGCGCCGCTCCGTCGGCACGGACCCGGACTACACCAACGCGTGGATCGCGCCGGTCGGCGGATGACCATGCGCGGTAGGCCAACCGGGACCCCCGGCGCGGCGGTGGCCCGGGCCATTGCTTGGTTGCCCGCATGTTGATGTACACGCTGAAACGCCTGTTGCAAGGCGTCGTTACGGTTTGGTTCATCGCCACGGCCACTTTCTTCGCCATGCACGCGGTGCCCGGCAATCCGCTCACGAACGAGAAGGCCGTGTCGCCGAAAATCTGGGCGGAGCTGCAAAAACGCTACGGCTTGGACAAACCTCTGCTTGAGCAGTACGGCCTGTACATCAAGAACATGGCGAGCGGCGATTTCGGCGTTTCCTATACGCAACAGAATCGCCAAGTGAACGACATCATCACCGAACATTTCAAAGTGTCGGCGACGCTCGGCATTCTGGCGGTGGTGTTCGCCGCGTTCGGCGGCATCCTGTGGGGCGCGCTCACGGCGATGTACCGCAACCGGGCGCCGGACATCGTGATAGTTTTTCTGGTGATTCTCGGCATTTCCGTGCCCGGGTTCGTGTTCGCCGCGTTCGGCCAGCTGAGCCTCGTGAAAGTGAACGATTGGCTTGGCTTCACGCTGTTCCCGGTGGCAGGTTGGGGCACGGTGCAGCACATGATCGTGCCTTCCATGGTGCTTGGTCTCGGCACGATGGCTTTCCTCACCCGGCTGATGCGCTCGTCCATGCTGGAAATCGTCAATTCGGATTTCGTGCGCACGGCGCGTTCCAAGGGCCTGCCGATGACGCGCATTTTCCGCAAGCACGAATTGCGCAACGCCATCTTGCCGGTGATCACCGTCCTCGGCCCGTCCATCGCCGCCATAACCACCGGCGGCTTCGTTGTGGAGCTGGTGTTCGCGATACCGGGCCTCGGCCGCTACTTCGTGCAGGCGGTGCAGCAGCTGGATTACACGGTGATCATGGGCACCACCGTGTTCTACGGAGCGTTCCTCGTGTTCATGGTGATCGCGGTGGATCTGCTCTACGGCATGGTCGACCCGCGGGTGCGGTTGGAGTGACGCCGTGACCACCAACGCGCTCTCCTTCGAGCCGGTGCGCGTCGAGCGCGAGGTGGAGACGATTTCGCGCCCGTCGCTGTCCTATTGGCAGGACGCTTGGCTGCGCCTGAAGGCCAACACCCGGGCCATCGTTTCCTTGTATCTGGTGATCGGCCTGCTGCTCTTTACGGTGTTCGGGCCGTGGCTGTGGCAGGTGGATTCCTCGGCCCAGGATCTGGATCAGATCAGCGCGCCGCCGGGCGCCGAGCGCGCCGTCACCGTGGTGGACGAGTACCGTCCCTGGCAAGGCGCGACGGCCACACCGGTGGCCGGTGCCGGTGGCGAGTTGCAAGCGCCGGCGTCCCTGAGCGTGGCCGGCGACGCCACGACGCGCGCCGTGCGCTTGCAATGGTCGGCGGCGCCGGACGCGGGCGGCTATCGGATCTACCGCAGCATTTTCGATACGGCCCCGGACGGCGCCCTTGGCCTGCCGCTCGGCGACGTGCTCGACCCCACCACGGTGAGCTTCGAGGACCGTTTGGATCTGCAGCCGCTCACCTACCACTACTCGGTGGTGACGCTGGACGATCGCGGCCGCGAAGCCACCGGCTACACAAGCGTGCCGGTGGAAGTGACGCGGGTGATCACCGCGGCCCAAGCGCACGCGAAGGGTCTCATCGACAGTGCCGACGTCGTCCGCCCAGGCGATGTGTTGAAGTTGCAGATGCACCCGCTCGGCACGGATTATCTGGGCCGCGACATGCTGGCCCGCCTGATGCACGGGGCCAGAGTTTCGCTCTTCATCGGCATTGTGGCGCCGTTCGCCTTTGTGCTGGTGGGCATTTTCTACGGCAGCGTGGCCGGGTTCATGGGCGGGCGCGTGGATCAGCTGCTCATGCGCTTCGCGGACTTCGTCGTGGCGTTGCCGTTCTTGCTGTTCATGATTCTGTTCCGCATTCTGTTCAACGTGCAGCCCGGCGACAACAGCATTCTGCCCATGATGGTGGCGATGGTGGTGCTCAGTTGGCCGGCCGTGGCGCGACTGGTGCGCGGACAGATCCTGCAGATCCGCGAAGAGGGCTACATCGGCGCCTCGCGGCTGCTGGGCGCGAAGACCAACTATCTGGTGCTGCGCCACATGATTCCCAACACGATGGGCGTGATTCTCGTGACGCTGACGTTCGCGGTGCCAAGCGCCATCTTCACGGAGGCGTTTCTTTCCTTCATCGGCATGGGCGTCGCGCCTCCCACGCCGTCGTGGGGCAGCATGTGCAACGAGGGCCTCAAGACCATGCTCACGACGCCGCACGAACTGATCTTCCCCGCCGCTTTCATCAGCATCACCGTGCTCGCCTTCAATCTGCTCGGCGACGGTTTGCGGGACGCTCTGGACGCCAGGATGAGGGCCACGGAATGAGCGCCCCGCCCGCAACGCTGAGTGCCGAGGCGGCGCCGGCCCGCCCGCCGCTGCTGGAGGTCGCGGACTTGCGGGTGGAGTTCGACACCTACGGCGGCACGGTGCAGGCGGTGCGCGGCGTGTCGTTCTCGTTGGAGCGCGGCAAGACCCTCGCCATCGTTGGCGAATCCGGCTGCGGCAAGTCCGTCACCGTGCAGAGCATCATGGGCCTCATTCCCATGCCGCCCGGACGCATCACCAGGGGGATCGCGAAGATCGACGGCCAGGACATGCTGCGCGATCAGAGAATCGACGGCAAAGACATCCGCGGTCGTTTGGTGGGCATGATCTTCCAAGATCCCATGACCTCGCTCAATCCAACCATGACCATTGGCGATCAAATCGCCGAAACGTTGCAAGTCCACGCCGGCCACAGCCATCGCCGGGCGTTCGCCCGGGCCGTCGAACTCATAGACATGACGCGCATCCCGGAAGCCGCCAAGCGCGCTCGCCAATACCCGTTCGAGTTTTCCGGCGGCATGTTGCAGCGTTCCATGATCGCCATGTCCCTCGCGTGCGAGCCTTCCGTGCTCATCGCCGACGAACCCACGACGGCCCTCGACGTGACGATTCAAGCGCAGATTCTCGATCTCATGGCGGATTTGCAGCGCGACAACGGCATGGCCATCGTGCTCATCACCCACGATCTCGGCGTGGTCGCCCGCATGGCGGACGATGTGCTGGTGATGTACGCCGGCGAAGTGGTCGAGCATGGCGGCGTGGACGACGTGTTCTACCGTTCCGCCCATCCCTACACCTTGGGTCTCAAAGCGGCCATGCCATCGAACCGCACGGACGCGGCCCAGGAACTGACGCCCATCGACGGCAGCCCGCCGGATTTGTTCGCGCCGCCCGAGGGCTGCGGCTATTTCGCCCGCTGTCCGCACGCGATGCGCGCCTGCGAGGCCACCCACCCGCCGGCGTTCGCGATCGCCGGCGGCCACGATGCCCGCTGCTGGCTGCATCACGCCGATTGCGATCGGGACGCCGCCCAGGTCTACCGCCGATGACGGACGCTTCGCGCTTGGTGGAACTTCGCAACTTGACGAAGTTCTTCCACATCGGCCGCGGCGAGGTGGTGCATGCCGTGGACGACGTTTCTTTCGGCATCTCGGCGCGGGAAATCGTCGGCCTCGTGGGCGAAAGCGGCTCCGGCAAGTCCACGCTTGGCAAAACCGTGCTCGGTTTGCACGACAAGACCTCGGGGGATGTGATCTACAACGGCGAGAAGCTGCCGGCGAAGTACAAGCCGGCGGACTTTCAACGCCACGCCCGCGTCATGCAGATGATCTTCCAGGACCCGTACTCGTCGCTCAATCCGCGCATGACGGTGGGGGAGATCGTCGGCGAGGGCTTGAAGCTGCACACGTCCCTTTCCGGCGCGCAAGTCCGCGACCGGGTGGGCGAATGGCTGCGCCGCGTGGGCCTCAACCCGGACCACATGGCGCGCTATCCGCACGAGTTCTCCGGCGGCCAGCGTCAGCGCATCGGCGTCGCCCGGGCACTGGTGCTCGAACCGGAGTTCGTGGTCTGCGACGAACCCATCTCGGCGCTCGATGTCTCCGTGCAGGCGCAAGTGGTGAACTTGCTGGACGAACTCAAGGAATCGCTCGGCCTCACGCTGCTCTTCATCGCGCACGACCTCTCCATGGTGCGCTACGTCTCGGATCGGATGGCGGTGATGTATCTCGGCTCGCTGGTGGAAGTGGGCCCCGCGGACCGGGTGTTCTTCGCGCCGAAACACCCGTACACCGAGCTGCTCATCGGCTCGAACCCGGAGCCGGACCCGCGCACCGAGCGCGGCCGGGACGCCACCGCCATCCGCGGCGAGATTCCGTCGCCGGTGAACGTGCAACCCGGCTGCCGGTTCGCCAACCGCTGCCCCAAGGCGATGGACGTGTGCGAGGCGACCACGCCCGAATTGATTCCGGTGCGCGATTTGGGCCACGACGAGCGGTTGGTGGCTTGCCACCTGTACGGTTGAATCGGGTGGGCGCATGTCCACAGTTGGCGGCAGTCAACGAACTGGCGTTAGGCTAGGCAAGCACTGCGGCGTACACACGACGTCTAAGGAGCGAGGATGCCTTGGTGGGCTTGGTTGATATTCGGCGGCGTCTTGGCCGCCTTGGAATTGCTCGGCGATACCGCCTTCTACCTGATCTTCTTCGCCTTGGCGGCCCTCGGCGTGGGCTTGCTGGGGGTTGCCGGGGCCGGCTTGCCGCTGTGGGCGCAGTGGGTGCTGTTCGCGGCTGCCGCCATCGTCTCGATGGTGTTGTTCCGCAAGAAGCTCTACGAACGGATGCGCGGCGGACTGCCGGGATTCGATGGTGGTGCGCAAGGCGCGGTGGTGGACGTGACCGAGGACGTGGCAACCGGCGGCCGGGTCCGCGTGCAAATGCGCGGCAGCGAATGGACCGCCACGAACATCGGTGACGCGCCCATAGCCGCCGGCAGCCAAGCGCGCGTTGTGGGCACCAAAGGCGCCGGTTTGGAAATCGAGGCGCTAGGCAAGGCGCCTGCGGTCTAGGCGATTAGGGAAAAGAGAGGAGCACAAAATGGGTTTGGGATTCGGAATCTTCATCGGCGTCCTGGTGCTGGTGGTCTTCGTCGTCATCATCAAGACGGCGGTGGTCGTTCCCCAGCAAAGCGCCTACGTTGTGGAGAACCTTGGGAAGTTCTCGCGCACCTTGAACGCGGGATTCCACATCCTGGTGCCGTTCATCGAACGCGTCGCGTACAAGCACACGCTCAAAGAGCGGGCCATCGACGTGGACGAGCAGATCTGCATAACGGCGGACAACGTTCAAGTCGGAGTGGACGGCGTGCTCTACCTGCAGGTGATGGACGCCCGCCACGCCTCCTACGGCATCGGCGACTACCTGTTCGCCATCTCCCAGCTGGCGCAAACGACGTTGCGTAGCGAGATAGGCAAGATCGAGCTCGACAAGACCTTTGAGGAGCGCAACCACATCAATCTGCGCGTGGTGGCGGAACTGGACAAGGCGTCCGACCCTTGGGGCGTGAAAGTGCTGCGCTACGAGATCAAGAACATCAATCCGCCGGCGGACGTGGTCTCCGCAATGGAGAAGCAAATGCGCGCCGAGCGGGAGAAACGCGCCACCGTGCTGCAGTCCGAAGGCGAACGCGACGCCAAGATCAACGAGGCGGAAGGCGAAAAACGGCGCGTCATCAAGGAATCCGAAGCCGCCAGAGAACAGCAGATCAACGAGGCGCAAGGCGAAGCCGCGGCGATACTCTCGGTGGCCGAGGCCACCGCCGAAGGCTTGAAGAAAGTGGCGCAAGCGCTGGACTCGGAAGGCGGCGACAAGGCGATGCAGTTGCGCGTCGCCGAGAACTACTTGGAACGATTCGGCAACTTGGCCAAGGAAGGCAACACGCTCATCGTGCCCGCCAACTTGAGCGACGTGTCGTCCATGATCGGCGCCGCCACCAACGTCCTGTCAAGCCTCAAGCCCCAGCAAGGGTCCACGGTATAGGGTCTCGCCGGCGATGACGGCGGGCGCGGGCCACGCGGTCGTCGCCAAAACCCGCAGACAAGCGGCGCATTGACCGCAGCGCGAGCCGCCGCCGCAACACAACGACAACGCTCGGACAACGCTCGAAGACGGCCAGACGCCACGAACGCGCCGCTGTGCCGGCTCAGATAGATTTGGCACTGCCCAGGCCGTGATTGGCCGAGGCGGCGCCGGCGACGGAAGACCCGCCGCCGACGCCGGATCGGGTAGCCTTCAGTGAACGCAAACCCACTGATGGAGACCCGAACCATGAAGATCGAATCGATGCGGACGCGATCGTACGCTCCGAGCTTCGAGGACGCCTGCAGGGAACTCGGCATCGACCTGCGCGTCCTGCCGCCGCGACGACCGCAGTGGAACGGCCACGTCGAACGCGCCAACCGCACCGCCCGCATCGAGTTCTGGAACTTCCTCGACTGCGACCTCACCGTCAAGGCCGTCTCTAGGAAGCTCCTTGAACACGAATTCTTCTACAAGTCTGTTTCATAGCACCCATCTTTCTATGCTGTTGATTCAATTATATTTTTCTGGTTCGGGTTCGGTACTGCGGCGTGCTTGCGCCGACTTTTCGCTCTCGCGGCAAGCGATTGTCCGGCCGGACCTTCGAGATCCGCGCGTTTGAAGAGCTAGGGACCGTCCGGCAAGGGCGGAGCGAATCGAGTTCTCCGGCCTGCGCGGCGAGTCTGAGCGTCCGGGGAGTCAGATTGAGCAGCGCGGACGCGTTGGCGAGATTGAGCCAGGGCTTGACGCCGTCCGGAGCCAGGCGGAACGCGGGAATCCTGCGGTAGCCGCGCAACGCGCAGACGCGTTCGCGCGTCCAGCGGTTGCCGTTGCCGGTGCGCAGCCCGTTGCGATTGAGCACGCCGGCGATCACGTCGTCGTGGGCGATCAGGGCGAGGCGGCGGATCGCCTCGACCGTTTCGAGCGGCGCGCTGTTGCGTTGTCCGCGTCGTCTTCTCGGCAGGCGCAGTTCCGCATGCACGCCCCCCGCCCAGTGAACCACCAGCACCACCTCGCCCGTCCCGTTCGCGGCGTCCGCATCGATGTCGGCGACGACCTCGTCGACAAGAGTGCGCGCGATGCGCTTCTTGAGGCGGGCGTCGGTGGCCGGCGCGTCCCAGACCGCCTGGAGATCCCGAGCCAGCGTGGCGAACGGGACCGGGCTCGGATCGCGCCTCGAAAGGCCGGCGCCGTCGTGGGCGGAAAGCTTCGCCTCGACCTCGCGCTGCCGTTCCAAGGCCGCTTCCCAGCGCGCTTCCAGCTCCGAGACCACCAGACGGTTGGCCGGGTCCTCGGCGTCGTATTGGCGGAAGGCGCGGTCCACCGCGTAGCGGGCGGCCTCCAGGTCGCGCGCCGCGTTGCGCGCTGATCGTGTTCATCGACGACGAGCGACGGCGGACTCTTCGAGTCCGGCCGGCTGCTGGCGCTGCGGTTCTGCCGGTCGGAGACGACGGAGGCGTACATGGAGACGCTGCGGGGGCATCTCGCCGCGCACGGCCGGCCGGTGGCGCTGTACTCGGACCGGTACAGCGTGTTCCGGGTGAACCGGAAGGACGGCGAGGAGGTGCCGACGCAGTTCACGCGCGCGCTGCTGACGCTGGGCATCGAGCCCATCCACGCCGGCACGCCGCAGGCGAAAGGACGGCTGGAGCGCGCCAACCTGACGCTGCGGGACGTGACTCGCCAGGTCGTGGACGCCGTCGCCCAGCCATTCCGGAGAGACGAGGCCGTTTTGGTCGCCGTACCCTGCCCTCGTCGTCGAGGGCGACAGCCAGGGAGCGTTGGGTGGCGTCCGGACGGCGACGGTTTTCTGGAGGACACGTCTTCGCCGCGTCCGTGGAGTTCCGCTTGAGCCAGGTCGGAGTAGGTGAGGCGAGAGGTGCGGGTAAAGGCGTACATGGGTTGTGCCGGTGCTGTGACCGGGCAGGGCTTTAACGGACACGGGAGGGCGGAAGCCGACAGCAGCCCTCAGTCCGCGGTGCCCGTTGAGACATTGGCGAGATGGCCGGTTGGGGTCTCCAGCAAACTCATCACCGCCAGCGGGGCATCCGCGGCCACGCGCAACCGCCACTTGCCGCCGCCATCGCCCAAACGCCCCGAGAGGCGCTCGCTGCCCGCCTCCAACTCCGCCGCCGTGAACGTGAGCGCCGATGCCGCTGGCACCGCCACGGACGCCACGCCGGAGCTCGAACCCCCGTCGTCCACGCCGGCGATGGTGGCTTGGGCCGCCACGTCGCCGTTGTTGATCAGCCGCAGCTTGCTCACTTGGCGGGTGTTGCTGCCGGGGTTGAAGAACACCACCCGGTGGCTGCCGTCTTCGGCGCGGGGCGCCAAATCGTGCATGCTGGTCAAGAAACCGTCCGTGGTGCGGATGTAGGAGAGCACCCGCAGATCCAGTTCGGATGTGAGCGCCAAGCGCCAATCCCCCTCGCCGGTGCCGATGCCGCCCGCAAGCCCCTTGGCGTTGTTGCCGGCCTCCAAATCGTCGGAGTTGAAATGCGCCGTCTGCCGAGGCGCCAACTCCAAGAAGACGGGGCCGGCACGGTTGCCCTCGTCGTCCACCGCCTCAATGGCCACCTCGCCGGAGAGGTTCGAGCGGTTGACCACCCGCAGAAATCCCGCCCGCGTTCCGCCCGCCGCGAGAAACAACGGCACCCGGTGGCGCCAGCCGCCGTCAGCCAGCGGCTCGGCGTTGTTCGGCACCGTGGAGAGGTTGGTGAGATGTCCGGTGGGGCTCTCCAGCAGGCTCATCGCCAACCAAGGGAAGCCGCGCACCCGCAACCGCCACTTGCCGGCGCCGTCGCCGAGGCCGTGCGCGTTCTCCAGCGCCTGCGCGGTGAGGGTCAGGGCGTGCTGCGGCCGCACCTTTATCGAACCCGCCATCGCGTGCCATCTGCCGCGGTCGTCGTAGCCGCCCGTCACCCACATCGCCGGCTCCGCCTCCGTGTTCACCACCCGCAGGGTGCTCTGTTGCCGTTGGTTGCTGCCGGGATTGAAGAACGGCAGCATCGCGTCCGGCGCGATGTCGTGCATGGCGGTGACGAATCCGTCCTCGGTGCGGATGTAGGACAGCACCTCTACGTCCAAAGAGGACACGACGTCCAGCCGCCAATCGCCGGCCGTCGGCCGGCCAATGCCGCCGCCGAACCCCTTCGCCGCGTTGCCGTTCTCCAAGTCCGCCGAATTGAAGTGAACCGCCCGCCGCGCGCCCACCTGCAAGCGCACCGGCCCCACGCGAACGCCCGCGTCGTCCACCGCCTCGATGAACACCTCGCCACCCGCTTCGCTCCGGTTGACGATTCGCACGAAGCCTTGGCGCCCAACGCCGGCCGCCGGGAAGTACGGCACCGTTTCCCCCGCCAGCACGGTCACGCGGCGTTCGCGCAGTTCTTCCAGAACGCTCATCGCCTCGCCCGACAGTGGATTTCCCCGCACGTCCACCATCAACAGCTTCTCGCCGTTCAGCAAGGGCGATATGTCCCGCACGGCGTTGTTGCTCAAGTGGAGTTCCGCCAGGGACTCGAAATTCAAGGGGGCGATGTCCGTCACCTGGTTGTCGTTCGCGTGCAGGTATCGCAAAAACCGCATCCCCGCCAACGGCGAGAGCGACGTGATCGAGTTGCCGCTCACTCGAAGCTCGATCAACCGCCACAAATTCGCCAAAGGAGCTATGTCCGAAATCGAATTGTCGGTCAGATGCAAATAGGCCAACCCAGCCGTAAGAGCCGGCAGTTCGCGTACCGAATTGCCGTCCAAGGCCAAATAGTAGAGCCCGTCCAAGTCGGCGAGCGGCGACAAATGCTCGACCTTGTTGTCGCGGAGCGACAACGCCCGCAAGAACGGCAATCCGGCGAGCGGCGCAATGTCCTTGATGTCGTTTCCGTTTACGTCCAGAAACCGCAGACGCATCATAGTCCCTACCGACGCCAGATCCGTGATGGCGTTGCCACTCAGATTCACGTTCCAGAGGTTCGTCGCCAACTCAAGGCCCGACAAGTCCCTGATGCCCCTACCGGCCCCGTCCAAATAGCCGATGCCGAGGTTCAACAATTCGTAGACTGCGATCGGCCACGCGGGGCCCTTGCCCAACATCGCCTCGAACACGCTGCGAAGCGCCGGGTCCGAGATTTCCGCGACCTCCGCCCCATCGGGCAGCAACGGAATGGGGTCGAACTGCACGTCCACGCCTCTTTCCAGCAACATTGGCACATGCGTCTCAACAGACTCGAAGCTTAGCGGGTTGCTACGCAAAAGGACCCTGTCGCCAGGGCCAAGCCCGGCGTTGCTCAATAGCGGCGACACGTCCGAGATTCCATTCGCGTCAAGACCTAGATACCTGAGCGAGGTGAGCTCGGCCAACGGTGCGAGGTCCGGCGCAACCACCCCGTAACAGCTACCCACAGCCAAAACCTCCAGCGACTTCAGGCCCGCGAGCGGCGACAAGTCCGAGATTGGGGCGTTGCCCAGACGCAAAAATGTCAGCGACCTCAGGTCCGCCAGCGGAGACAAGTCCCAGATTGGTGTGTCGTAGAGATACAAATACCAAAGAGACGTCAGGCCCGCCAGCGGCCACAAGTCCGTTAGATTATGGTTGCTGCCGAGAGACAAACTCTCCAGAGACTTCATGCCTGCCAGCGGCGACACGTCCGAGATTGGGGTGGCGCTGAGACCCAGACGTTCCAACGTCAGGCCCGCCAGCGGCGACACATCCGAGATGTTATTTCCACCGATCACCAACTCCCGCAGTGACGTCAAGCCCCTCAGCGGCGACACGTCCGAGATTTCGTTGTCGTAGAGATACAACTCCAGAAGAGACGTCAGCCCCGCCAGCGGCGACACGTCCGAGATTTCGTTGCTGTAGAGATACAACTCCAGAAGAGACGTCAGGCCCGCCAGCGGCGACACGTCCGAGATTGCTCCGTCGTACGCTGATAGACCCCGTAGGTTGACCGCGTGCTCGATCCCTGCCAGTTGTTCAACACCAACAACATCGGACAACCAGCCTATGCTCGCCATTTCGCCGCGAGTGATGATTTCTCCTGGATCCTTTCGCAGCCGCTTTTCCAACGCTTTGCGAAGGGCCGCATCGGGAATGTCGACCGACGTCTCCGAGTCGTCCGCCTCAGCGACCGCAATCGCTGGTTGCTCTGCGCCTGCCGCCACGCTGGCGACCGCCAGCGTGGCGGCAATAAAAAAAGCGAAAATGAAGCCAACATCTTGTCCAACGAGAAGTGAGCCTCTCGAACGCATCATCTCACCTCGTGGTTGAGCGGCTTCGCCGCTTGTTGGCCACCTGGTGGCGATGTCGGTTTATCATCAACACGGCGTTTGCCTGTCCGTCCTGGCCCCGCTCTTTGCTGAACCGAGACACGCCGAGCGGGCGGCCGTCGACAGCGTTGTAAGCCCACGGCGAGGAAAAATAAGGCACAAAGAACAGGACTTCAGTGCCACAAAAGCCTGGATATGACATGATGGTCATAATGCAGTACACCGAAGTCGAGGTATCGATGAAGCCGTGGTGAAAACCACCTGGGGCCGCATCTAAATTGCGGTGGCTGTGTCCGAGCCACATGTTGTGCCCCACCTCATGCGCGAAGGTTCTCGGGGTTAGGCCCGCGACGCTGAAGCTCCCGCCAATTTGTGCCCGTCCACCATACCTAGAAGTGGCCAAGCTGACCAGATCGGCACCGAGCATGTCGCGTAAAGTGTGTACCCGGTCCATGTGCCCATCTGCAGAATCGACAAGCCGGTCTAGATCGGTGGAAGAATTCTCTCGATCGGTGGCGGTGGAAGAATCCGCCTCCTCGTAATCCACCATTTCCGCGCCCACGAGGTTCAACGACACAAAGGCACCACTGCGTTCAAGAGCGTCGTTGGTGTAGGCGATGGCCAAAGCGATTTGGGACTTCACATGCGCCTCGCTGCCGGCCTCGTTCTCCCGCGCCGGCGTCCAGACCACCAAGATGTCCACCACCGAAACGTCGTCCGCGGCACCTTGCTGCACCGGACGCGTCGGAATGGCCAACTCCGTACGCTCCGGATGCACCGCGCCGGCGCATTCGGGGATCGGCTCGTTCGTCACGTCCCGCACGGCGTGAACCCCACCGCCCAAGGGAACGACTTCGTACGAAGCGTCCGGCGTCCAGATGGACGCCGACACGGCTTGCGGGTGTACCACCAACGTGACGAATCCGACGCTGCGGCCTTCAATGCGACCGGACAGGGAATAGCCCCACGCCGTCGACGCTGTCCGCTCGACCACCATGTCGAGATCGACATCGGCGTTGACGTTCAGGAGCAGGTGCCCTTCGCCCGTTTTTTCGACTTCGTCGCGCACCCTGGCCAGCTCGTTGCGGGCGACCCGCACGCGCCGTTCCCACGCCCCGCCGACAGCCGAGGTTCTCCGCTCGGCCGGCGGGGCATCGGTCGCTGGGGCCGCGGTTCTACCCTCCGCGCCGACGGGTTCCACCGACAGAAAGAGCTCGGCCGTATAGGACCAATTGGCCAGCGCCAAGGCGGCCGCGCCAAGCACAACCCGCGCCGATGGCTTCAAGCGCGGTGGTTCCTGCCAGTCGCGCTCAATAGCCCTGCCCCCAGCACAGCCGCTCCCGTTATTCCCATTCGAACTCACTCGAATGCCTCCGCTGGCGTCCGGTGGTTGAGGCGGCGCCGCGTCCATTAAGCTCTTGCCTCCCCCCGTGAAGTCTGCAGCAGACTACTCCGCTCGTCAGGGGTGTCAAGGCCTTGAACTGGTTTGTCAGCACAAAACCCTAATGTCCCCTTCGTGCAAAGTAGAGATGTCCCCTTTGGAACTTGGAGTGTCGCCTTTTCGCGGTTGCGTGGAGGCGGGATTTGGGCTGGAAGGGACGATGACGGTGAAGGAAGCGGATCGGGCGGCGTTGATCGCGGCGGTGGTGGAAAAGCGCGTGAAGCAGCGCGAGGCGGCGGATCGTCTGGGGCTGAGCGTGAGGCAGGTGAAGCGTCTGGCGAGACGGTGCCGGGAACAAGGGGCGGCCGGGATGGCGTCGGCGCGGCGCGGCGCGCCGTCGAACCGGGCGTTCGGGGCGGAGGTTCGGCTGGAGGCGGTGCGCCTGGTTCGGGAGCGCTACGCGGACTTCGGGCCGACGTTCGCGGCGGAGAAGCTGTTGGAGGAGCACGGATTGGCGCTGTCGCGGGAGACGCGGGGAAGTGGATGACGGAGGACGGGCTGTGGCGTCCGAAGCGGCGCCGGGAAGCGCGCGTCCACCAGAGCCGGCCGCGCCGGGCGCGGCTCGGGGAGCTGGTGCAGGTGGACGGTTCGCCGCACGACTGGTTCGAGGGGCGGGGGCCGCGCTGCGCGCTGATCGTGTTCATCGACGACGCGACGAGCCGGCTGCTGGCGCTGCGGTTCTTCGGGTCGGAGACGACGGAGGCGTACATGGAGACGCTGCGGGGGCATCTCGCCGCGCACGGCCGGCCGGTGGCGCTGTACTCGGACCGGTACAGCGTGTTCCGGGTGAACCGGAAGGACAGCGGGGAGGCGCCGACGCAGTTCACGCGCGCGCTGCCGACGCTGGGCATCGAGCCCATCCACGCCGGCACGCCGCAGGCGAAAGGACGGGTGGAGCGCGCCAACCTGACGCTGCGGGACCGGCTGGTGAAGGAGATGCGGCTGCGGGGCATCGACGGCATGGAGGCGGCGAACGCGTACCTGCCGGAGTTCATGGCGGACCACAACCGGCGCTTCGCGGTGGCGCCGCGGGAGGCGGAGGACGCGCACCGTCCGGTGCTGCACAACGCGGAGGAGCTGGACCTGATCCTGTGCGAGCAGGCGACGCGGAAGCTGTCGAAGAACCTGACGTTCAAGTTCGAACGGCGGGAGTACCAGCTGGTCGGCGAGGGCAAGGGCTACCGGCTTCGCGGCGCGGCGGTGACGGTGTGCAAGGGCTTCGACGGCGCGGCGTCGGTGCTTCTCGAGGGGCGCAAGCTGGCGCACCGGGTGCTGGCGGAGGGCGAGGCGGCGGTTCCGGTGGAGGACGAGAAGGGCGTGCGGGATCGGGTGGACGCGGCGAAGGCGGAACAGGCGGCGAGGCCGGATTGGAAGCCGGCGCCGGACCATCCGTGGCGCCGGCCGTTCAAGCCCGCCGCGGCGGAGCGCGCCGCGGCATGAGGTCGCGCCGGGCCGGAATGGCGCGTCCGAACCGGCGCCGCGTTTTCCACCGTCTTTCCACCGCCGCTTTTCCGATGAAGGGGGATCGCGCCCGTGGAAAGACGGTGGAAAACGCTACTCGGCTCGCCCGGGCGAGGCCGCCTCGTTGCCGCCCGCAGGATCCCGGGCCTTCGGCAAAGGGGACATTTCTACTTTGCACAAAAGGGGACATTTCTACTTTGCGTTGACAGGGCCTTGAACTGGTTCAGTTACTGAACCAGTGAACCCAGTGAACCAGTGAACCCAGTGAACCAGTGAACCAGTCAGCGATTCCCGCTAATTCCTGAGCCCGCGTGGCACAAGGGCTGGCGGCGCGCTGGAAAATAGTTTCTCGCAGACTTTTGGAGGCGTTGGGGGATAATCGACTCGATTTCGGGCAAGGAGTCCAAGGATGGGACGCGAGGCGAAGTTTCGGAAGGATCTGTCGATGCCGGGGATGGTGGCGGAGATGCGCCGCTGCTTCGGGCGGATCGGGGACGGGGTGTCGAGCCGCGGGTTGAGTCTGTCGGACTGCCTGATGTCGGGTCTGGCGATCTTCGCGCTGAAGTATCCGTCGCTGCTGCGGTTCGACCGGGATGCTCGCGGGCTTGGCGAGCCGTCGGCGCGGGAGGAGAACCTGCGCGGCCTGTTCGGGATTCGGCGGGCGCCGTCGGACAGCCGGATGCGGGAGCGTCTGGACGTGCTGGAACCGGATGAGCTGCGTCGTCCGTTCAAGCGTCTGTTCGCGCTGGCGCAGCGCGGCGGGGTTCTGCGGGTTTACGAGTGGCTGGGCGGACGGCACCTGCTGTCGGTGGACGGCACGGGGCACTTCTCGTCGCCGACGGTGCATTGCGGCAACTGCTGCGTGAAGAGGCGGCGGGACGGGAGCTTGGAGTACTACCACCAGTCGCTGTGCGCGGTGCTGGTCCATCCGGAGCATCGGCAGGTTCTGCCGGTGGTTCCGCCGGAGCCGATCCTGAAGACGGACGGCGCGAGGAAGAACGACTGCGAGCGGAACGCGTCGAAGCGTCTGCTGACGGCGCTGCGCCGGGAGCATCCGCACCTGCCGCTGGTGGTGGTGGAGGACGGCCTGGCGTCGAACGGGCCGCACGTCCGGCTGCTGAAGGAGCTGGACATGGGCTTCGTGCTGGGCGCGAAGCCGGGCGACCACAAGGCGCTGTTCGCGTGGGTCGACGAGTTGGAGTCGGCGCCGCGGGCGCCGGGGGCGAAGCCGGGCGTGGAGCGCTGGGAGACGGTGGACGCGGACGGCGTGGAGCACCGTTTCCGGTGGTCGAACGGAGCGCCGCTGAACGACTCGCACCCGGATCTGGAGGTGAACTTCCTCGAATATTGGGAAAGGAGGCCGAACGGCAAGGAGAGGCATTTCTCGTGGGTCACGGACCTGCGGATAGACCGATGGAACGCGATGGAGCTGATGCGTGCCGGGCGGGCGCGCTGGCGGATCGAGAACGAGACGTTCAACACCCTGAAGAACCAAGGCTACGAGTTCGAGCACAACTTCGGCCACGGCAAGAAGAATCTGGCGACGGTGTTCGCCTGTTTGATGATGCTGGCGTTCGGCATGGACCAGTTGCAGGCGACATGCTGCCCGCTGTTCCGGGCGGCGCTGGAGCGCAAGCGGCGTCCGACATACTTCTGGGAGGACTTCCGCTCGCTGTTCACGACTTTTCTCCTGCCCGACTGGGACACGTTCTACCGGGCCTTGGCCTTCGGCCACGAGGCGCCCGTGCCGGTGCCGCTCGACACGTCCTGACCCGGACGCCGGGCCGGGTCGCGCTCGGACCGCCTTGCCTCTTCAGGGAACCGACATCGCCGCCTCCGCATCCACACTAGGCATGGAGGACGGGTCTTGCCCTTTTCTTCACAAGCCGACGCCGCAAGCCGACTCGCGAACAGGCCGTGCCGTTAGCGGGAGAACCTGCGAACCAGTTCAGCCGCTTGCGCGTCGCTTCCATACGTCCTAGAATCGCGCATCCTTCTGGTCGTCCGGCCTCGCGCTGGCGGCGAAGCAAGCAGCAGCACGAACCGAGGTGTCAGGGAAGTCGATGGCCACGATCAGCCAACTGGTGCGCAAACCGCGCAAGCGCCGTATCGCCAAGAACATGGTGCCGGCGTTGCAAGGCTGCCCGCAGAAGCGCGGCACCTGCACGCGCGTCTACACCACCACGCCGCGCAAGCCGAACTCGGCCCTGCGCAAAGTGTGCCGGGTGCGGCTCACCAACGGCTACGAGGTCAACTCCTACATCGGTGGCGAGGGTCACAATCTGCAGGAACACTCGGTGGTGCTCATCCGCGGCGGCCGCGTGAAGGATTTGCCCGGCGTGCGCTACCACACGATCCGCGGCACCTTGGACACCACCGGGGTCGCGGACCGGCGCCAGCGCCGCTCGAAGTACGGCACCAAAAGGCCCAAGTAGCCAAGGCGCGAAAGCCCGGCGCTTTATCTGGCCGCTTCTGGCCGCCAACGCGGCGTCAGACCGCGGTTCGCGGGCGGCCTAGCACGGAGACATGCGAACATGCCCAGACGCAAGATCGTCGCCAAGCGGGAGATTCTCCCGGATCCGAAATACGGCAACCGAACGGTTGCCAAGTTCATCAACCATGTGATGACCAACGGCAAGAAGGCTGTCGCGGAGCGCATCGTGTACGGCGCCCTCCAACATGTGGAGGCGCAGGAGAAGCGCGATCCCGTTGGCACGTTCGAGAAGGCGTTGGACGTGGTGGCCCCGGTGCTGGAAGTGAAGTCGCGGCGCGTTGGCGGCGCCACCTACCAAGTGCCGGTGGAGGTTAGGCCGGCCCGACGCGAGGCGCTCGCCATGCGCTGGCTGGTGGACAGCGCCCGCGGTCGCAGCGAGAAGACCATGGCGGCGCGACTGGCCGGCGAGCTGGTGGACGCCGCCGAAAGCCGCGGCGCGGCGTTTCGCAAACGCGAAGACACCCACCGCATGGCGGACGCCAACCGCGCCTTCTCGCACTACCGGTTTTAGCCCGGGGCCATCCCGGCGCTTGCGCCGCGGCGTTGCCTGGCCGCGGCCCCGTCTTTCACCAATCGTCAAAAAAGGATTCGAGAGCAGTGGCCCGCAGCATTCCCCTTGCCCGCTACCGCAACATCGGCATCGTCGCGCACGTGGACGCCGGCAAGACAACCACTACCGAACGCGTGCTGTTCTACACCGGGCTGTCGCACAAGATCGGCGAGGTGCACGATGGCGCCGCGGTGATGGACTGGATGGAGCAGGAGCAGGAGCGGGGCATCACCATCACTTCCGCCGCCACCACGTGTTTCTGGAGCGGCATGAACCAGCAGCACGACCAGCACCGCGTGAACATCATCGACACGCCGGGCCATGTGGATTTCACGATCGAAGTGGAGCGTTCGCTGCGCGTTCTCGACGGTGCCGTGGTGGTGTTTTGCGGTACCGCTGGCGTCGAGCCGCAGTCCGAGACCGTGTGGCGGCAGGCCAACCGCTACGGGGTGCCGCGCATCGTGTTCGTGAACAAGATGGATCGCGCCGGCGCGGACTTCCCGCGCGTGGTGGCGCAGATAAAAGACCGCTTGGGCGCCCATCCCGTGCCCGTTCAGCTTGCCATCGGCGAGGAGGAGAACTTCCGCGGCGTGGTCGATCTGGTGCGCATGAAGGCCATCTACTGGAACGACCAGGATCAAGGCCTTAGCTTCACCGCCGAGGACGTGCCGGCGGAGCTGCTCGGCGAGGCGGAACAGCTGCGGGAAGATCTGGTGGAGTCCGCGGCCGAGGCCAACGAAGAGCTCATGGAGAAGTACATCGAAGATGGCGAGCTCGGCGAAAGCGACATCCGCGACGGTCTGCGCATCCGCACGCTCTGCAGCGAGATCGTGCCGGCGTTGTGCGGCTCGGCGTTCAAGAACAAAGGCGTGCAGGCGATGCTGGATGCCGTGATCGACTACCTGCCGGCGCCGCCGGAGGTGAAGGCCATCGAGGGTGTGCTGGAGGATGGCCAGACCCGCGCCGCCCGGCACGCGGACGACGAGGAGCCGTTCTCGGCGCTGGCCTTCAAGATCGCCACGGACCCGTTTGTTGGCACGCTCACCTTCTTCCGCGTCTATTCCGGCGTGCTGAACTCCGGCGATCAGGTGTACAACGCCACCCGGCAACGTCGCGAGCGCATCGGACGCATGGTGCAGATGCACTCCAAGGAACGCAATGAGATCAAAGAAGTGCGAGCCGGCGACATCGCCGCGGCCATCGGTCTGAAAGATACGACCACCGGCGACACGCTGTGCGACAGGCAAGCCGTCATCACTTTGGAACGCATGGACTTCCCGGATCCGGTCATCTCCGTGGCCGTGGAGCCGAAGTCCGTGGCTGATCAGGACAAGATGGGCACGGCGCTGGGCAAGCTGGCGCAGGAGGATCCGTCCTTCGCCGTCGCCACCGACGACGAATCGGGTCAGACCATCATCTCCGGCATGGGCGAGCTGCATCTGGACATCCTGGTCGAACGTATGCGGCGCGAGTTTGGCGTGGAGGCCAACATCGGCAAGCCCCGGGTGGCCTACCGCGAGACCATCCGTGCCAGTGTCGATCAAGAGGCCAAGTACATTCGCCAGACCGGCGGTCGCGGCCAGTACGGCCACATCTGGGTGAAACTCGAGCCCAACCCGGACGAGGACGCGCCGAGTTTCGAGTTCGTGGACGCGGTAGTGGGTGGCGTCGTGCCCCGCGAGTACATTCCGGCGGTGGCCAAAGGCTTGCAGGAGCAGATGTCGAACGGCGTGCTGGCCGGCTATCCGCTCATCAACATCCGCGCCACCTTGCACGACGGCTCCTTCCACGAAGTGGATTCCAGCGAGATGGCGTTCAAGATCGCCGGCGCCATGGCCATGCGCGAGGGCGCGTTGCGGGCGCGCCCGGTGCTGCTCGAGCCGATCATGGCCGTCGAGGTGGTGACGCCGGAGGACTACATGGGCGATGTCGTGGGGGACCTCAACCGGCGCCGGGGCATGATCGAAGGCATGGACGAGAACCCGGCCGGGAAGATCGTCCGCGCCTCGGTGCCGCTGGCTGAGATGTTCGGCTATTCGACGGACTTGCGCTCCGCCACCCAGGGGCGCGCCACCTTCACGATGGAGTTCGCCCGCTACGCCGAAGTCCCGAACAATATCGCCGAAGGCATCGCCAAGCGTTCCTAGGAAGGGCAATCGTCGCCATAGCGACGGCTGCAAGGCAAGGCAAACGTCCAAGCCGCGGCACTTCGGCCGCTCGCAGCTACAATTGCGCCATCAACAGCAACTGCGGGTGTAACGATGAAGGTGGACGGCGGCATTGGTTGGAACTTGGACGCCGCGGGCGCCCAAGCGCGGGAACTCGAAGAACTCGGCTACAGCGGCATCCAAACCGCCGAGACCGCACACGATCCGTTCCTGCCGCTGGCGTTCGCCGCCAAGGCGACCCGGCGGGTGGATCTCATCACCGGCATCGCCGTGGCGTTCGCGCGCAACCCGCTGCTGCTCGCCCACTTGGGACACGATCTGAACGCCGCCTCGGAAGGCCGTTTCGTGCTCGGTTTGGGATCGCAGATCCGCGCACACATCACCAAGCGGTTCAACATGCCTTGGTCTTCGCCAGCGATTCCCGCTAATTCCTGAGCCCGCGTGGCACAAGGGCTGGCGGCGCGCTGGAAAATAGTTTCTCGCAGACTTTTGGAGGCGTTGGGGGATAATCGACTCGATTTCGGGCAAGGAGTCCAAGGATGGGACGCGAGGCGAAGTTTCGGAAGGATCTGTCGATGCCGGGGATGGTGGCGGAGATGCGCCGCTGCTTCGGGCGGATCGGGGACGGGGTGTCGAGCCGCGGGTTGAGTCTGTCGGACTGCCTGATGTCGGGTCTGGCGATCTTCGCGCTGAAGTATCCGTCGCTGCTGCGGTTCGACCGGGATGCTCGCGGGCTTGGCGAGCCGTCGGCGCGGGAGGAGAACCTGCGCGGCCTGTTCGGGATTCGGCGGGCGCCGTCGGACAGCCGGATGCGGGAGCGTCTGGACGTGCTGGAACCGGATGAGCTGCGTCGTCCGTTCAAGCGTCTGTTCGCGCTGGCGCAGCGCGGCGGGGTTCTGCGGGTTTACGAGTGGCTGGGCGGACGGCACCTGCTGTCGGTGGACGGCACGGGGCACTTCTCGTCGCCGACGGTGCATTGCGGCAACTGCTGCGTGAAGAGGCGGCGGGACGGGAGCTTGGAGTACTACCACCAGTCGCTGTGCGCGGTGCTGGTCCATCCGGAGCATCGGCAGGTTCTGCCGGTGGTTCCGCCGGAGCCGATCCTGAAGACGGACGGCGCGAGGAAGAACGACTGCGAGCGGAACGCGTCGAAGCGTCTGCTGACGGCGCTGCGCCGGGAGCATCCGCACCTGCCGCTGGTGGTGGTGGAGGACGGCCTGGCGTCGAACGGGCCGCACGTCCGGCTGCTGAAGGAGCTGGACATGGGCTTCGTGCTGGGCGCGAAGCCGGGCGACCACAAGGCGCTGTTCGCGTGGGTCGACGAGTTGGAGTCGGCGCCGCGGGCGCCGGGGGCGAAGCCGGGCGTGGAGCGCTGGGAGACGGTGGACGCGGACGGCGTGGAGCACCGTTTCCGGTGGTCGAACGGAGCGCCGCTGAACGACTCGCACCCGGATCTGGAGGTGAACTTCCTCGAATATTGGGAAAGGAGGCCGAACGGCAAGGAGAGGCATTTCTCGTGGGTCACGGACCTGCGGATAGACCGATGGAACGCGATGGAGCTGATGCGTGCCGGGCGGGCGCGCTGGCGGATCGAGAACGAGACGTTCAACACCCTGAAGAACCAAGGCTACGAGTTCGAGCACAACTTCGGCCACGGCAAGAAGAATCTGGCGACGGTGTTCGCCTGTTTGATGATGCTGGCGTTCGGCATGGACCAGTTGCAGGCGACATGCTGCCCGCTGTTCCGGGCGGCGCTGGAGCGCAAGCGGCGTCCGACATACTTCTGGGAGGACTTCCGCTCGCTGTTCACGACTTTTCTCCTGCCCGACTGGGACACGTTCTACCGGGCCTTGGCCTTCGGCCACGAGGCGCCCGTGCCGGTGCCGCTCGACACGTCCTGACCCGGACGCCGGGCCGGGTCGCGCTCGGACCGCCTTGCCTCTTCAGGGAACCGACATCGCCGCCTCCGCATCCACACTAGGCATGGAGGACGGGTCTTGCCCTTTTCTTCACAAGCCGACGCCGCAAGCCGACTCGCGAACAGGCCGTGCCGTTAGCGGGAGAACCTGGGTCTTCGCCGGCGGCGCGGATGCGCGAGTTCATCCTCGCCATGCGCGCGATCTGGGCGAACTGGCACCAGGGCGAGCCGCTGCAATTCACCGGCAAGTTCTACCGCCACACGCTGATGACGCCATTCTTCACGCCCACCAACACGGAGCACGGCGCCCCGCGGGTGTTCTTGGCGGCGGTGGGGCCGTTGATGACGGAGGTGGCGGGGGAGGTCGCGGACGGCATCATCGTGCATGCGTTCACCACCGACAAGTACCTGCGCGAAACCACGTTGCCGGCGTTGGAACGCGGGTTCGCCAAGGCCCGGGCCAAAGGCGAGGACAAGTCCCGCGCCAACTTCGAGATTTCCTACCCCTGTTTCGTGGTTACCGGCGGTGACGAGCGCCAACTCGAAGCCGCGGCGCGGGCCACCTGTCAGCAGATCGCCTTCTACGGCTCCACGCCCGCCTACAAGCCGGTGTTGGAGAGCATCGGCGCCGGCGCGTTGCAGCCGGAGCTGAACGCGATGTCCAAACAGGGGCGCTGGGCCGAGATGGGAACGCTGATCGACGACGGCATGATGCGCCAGTTCGCCGTCGTTGCCGAACCCGGGAACATCGCGGCGGCCATCAAGGCCCGTTTCGGCGATGTGGTGGATCGCACTTCCGCGGCCTACGCCCAACTGCCCAAGGCGGATCGGGTCCGTATCGTGCGCGAGCTGACGGCGGCGTGAGGCTGCACCAGATCGCGCTTTCCGTGACGGATTTGGACGCCGCCGAGACGTTCTACAGGGATGTGGTGGGTGCGCGGCTGGTGGCGCGATTCGACGTTCCCGGCCTGGTGTTCTTCGACTTGGGCGGCGTGCGGCTGATGCTCGAATCCGGCCAGCGAGCGGCCGAGGGTGCCGCCGTGTATTTCCATGTGGACGACCTTGAAGCCGCGGTGGCCCGCTTGCGCGCCACGGGCGTGTCCTTCACCGCCGGGCCGCAGGCGGTCCACACGGACGAAACCGGGCTTTTCGGACCGCCGGGCGAGACCGAGTGGATGGCCTTCTTTCGCGACCCGGCCGGCAACACCTTGGCGTTGGCGACTCGCAAGCCCCCAAGCGCCGGGACGGATGTGGGCCGGCAAGGGAGCGAAGCCGGGATCGCTTCGTAAGCGCGGCGCCAATCCGCTCCGGAGCGCGGCGCTCGGCTTGCCTACCGGAAGCCGCCGGTCGTTGGCCGTTGGCTTGTGAAGGCGGCCGGCGGCGGCGCCTTTGCGAAACTCTCGAAACCGTACTCGGCGGCCAGCGCTTGCACCACCTTCGGTGCCACATCCGCGACGGAGCAAGGCCCGGCGATGGCCCGCAGGGTGGTGACGCCCGTGCCGGCGAGGCCGCAGGGCACGATGCCGGCGTAAGGCCCCAGCGCCATGTCCACGTTCAGCGAGAGGCCGTGGTAGCTGCATCCGCGGCGCACGCGCAAACCCAAGGCGGCGATCTTGTACGGCCCCGCGTAGACGCCGGGCGCGCCGGCGCGGGTCTGTCCGCAAACGCCGTAGGTCGCGAGCACTTGGACGATGGCGTTCTCGATGCCGCGCACCAAAGCGCGGATGGAGAGGCCCAGCCGGCGCAAATCGAACAGGAGATAGGCCACGAGCTGGCCGGGGCCGTGGTAGGTGATCTGGCCGCCGCGATCGCTCGGAACAACCGGTATGTCGCCGGGCGCGATCACGAATTCGGCGCGGCCGGCTTGGCCTTGGGTGAACACCGGTTGATGTTCCGTGAGCCAGAGCTCGTCGGGAGTGTCGGCTTCGCGGTCGTCCGTGAACACGCGCATGGCGCGCAACACGTCCCCGTAGGCGGTGTCGACGCCGAGGTCGCGGACGACGAGTTCGCGCACCGGCTTCTGGGCGTTTATTCCGCTGCGGCGGCGGACTCGGCGCCGGCCTGCGCCTCTTCTTCGCCTAGACCGAGCAGATCATGGAAGAGCAAGTAGAACCAGTCGCCCAATTTGGCGAACGCGCCGGCTTCCTCGACGGCGGCGTCCGCGAGCAGCGGGACCGTCGCGACGATCTCGTCGTCCAAGCTCACCCGCGCCACGCCGACCTGGATGCCGGCCGCGATGGGGGCTTCGAGTCGCGGCAGGTCCAGGGCGGCACTTAAGGCCTCGTGACGGCCGCGCGGTATGGTGACGCGCACGGCTTCGCGCACCGTGGCGGTGACGGTGTCCTCCTCTCCGTACCACACCGGGCGCTCGGCCACGACTTCGCCGGCATCGTAGAGGGTTAGCGTCTCGAAGTAGCGAAAGCCCCACGCGAGCAGTTTCTGGGCGTCGCGAAAGCGCGCGTCGTCGGTTTCGGCGCCCATCGTCACGGCGATGAAGCGCGTGCCGTCGCGCTTGGCGGAGGCGACCAGGCAGTACCCGGCGGCAGCGGTCAAACCCGTCTTCACGCCGTCGGCGGACTGATCGCGCCACAGCAGGCGGTTGCGGTTGGGCTGGTTGATGCCGCCGTATTCGAAGGAGCGCTCGGAATACATGGCGTAGTGCTCCGGGTGGCGGGCGATCAATTCCGCGGCGAGCACGGCCAGGTCCCGCGCCGAGGCGTGGTGGCCGTCGTCCGGCAGTCCGGTGGCGTTGACGAAGCGCGAGGCGCTGAGCCCCAGCTCTTCGGCATGGGCGTTCATCATGTTGGCGAAGCCCTCTTCGTCGCCGCCGATGAACTCGGCGAGCGCCACGCTCGCGTCGTTGCCGGATTGGATGACGATGCCGCGCAGCAGATCCTCCAGGCGCACCTTGGTGCCTTCGCGCACGAACGTCTTGGAACCGCCGGTGCGCCACGCCTTCACGCTGATGGGGACTTCGTCGTCCAAGCGCACTCGGCCGGCGGCCAGTTCGCTGGCGGCGACGAAGCTGGTCATGATCTTGGTGAGGCTGGCCGGCGGCAAAGGCGTGTCGCTGTCGCGCTCGGCGAGCACAACGCGGGTGTCCGCTGCCATCAGGATGTAGCCCTTGGAGGAGATCTGCGGCGCGTCCGGCACGAGGTCCGCGGCCGGCTGGGCAAGCGCCGACAGGCCCCAAGCGAGGGCGAGCAGGCCAATGGTGCTGGTCGCGGGACGCATGGCGGTTCACTCCTCTGCGATGACTGGCGCTTGGATGGGGCCGTTGTGGAACTGCAGCAACGCGCGCAACCGTTCCGCCGCGCGCCGCGTTGGCACGGGGCCGACGCGCACGCGCAACGTGCCGCCGCGCCGCACGACGTCGGTGCGCTCGGGAACCAGGGCGCGAACGTTCTCGTGCGTGGCGCTTGCGCCTTGCCAGTCTCTGAACGGGCCGGCGTAAACGAAGAACCGGCCGCCGGGTGCCGGGTCGCGCGGCGCGGGCTCGGCCGGCAGCACGGTCTCCACGCGCACGTTGGCGACGCCTCGATCGTGAAAGCCGAGTTTCACCGCGGCGGCGTAGGAGAGGTCTATGATGCGTTCGGCGTGGAACGGGCCGCGGTCGTTCACGCGCACGATGGTTTGGCGGGCGTTGTCGACGTTGACCACGCGCACATAGGTGGGAATGGGCAGCGAGCGGTGGGCGGCGGTGAGCTTGTACATGTCGTAGGGCTCGCCGCTGGAGGTGGTTCTGCCGTGGAACTTGTAGCCGTACCAGGACGCCTTGCCCTCCTCGCGGTAGCCGGCCTCGGTGGCAAGCACTTCGTAATGCTTGCCGAAAACGACGTAGGGGCTGTTGCCGCGGCTGCTCTTCGGCTCCACGCGCACCGTCGGTTCGGGTAGCTCCAGCAGCCCGGGCGGCGGAACGGGGGGGCCGGAGTCCTGCTCCGGCCGGGGCGTTGGCGCGGCGCGGTTTGGCGTCGCCGCGCAACCCGCCAGCAGACCGGCCAGCACCAGCACACCGCCGGCGAATGCCTGCCTAGGCGTCATCCGTCGAAGCGCGCCTTGATGGCTTCGCTGAGCTGGTAGACCGCCAACGCGTACATGGCGCTGCGGTTGTAGCGGGTGATGACGTGGAAGTCGTGCAGGGCCAGCCAATACTCGAAGCCGTCTTCGGTCTCCATCTTGTACAGCGCGGCTTTGGCGGTGGCGGGCAGACGCTCGGCGCCCGTGACGCCGCGCGCGCGGAGCGCCGCCACGGTGTGGTCGAGATCCAACCCGGTGGTTGCGAGTTCGCCGGCGCCCGGGTCGCCAAGCCGCACCTGCACGGCCACCGGCGCGTCGCCACGCCAGCCGTGACGGGCGAAGTAGTTGGCGACGCTGCCCACCGCGTCCGGGACGTTGCGCCAAATGTCGCGCTTGCCGTCGCCGTCGAAATCCACGGCGAACGACCGGTAGCTGGACGGAATGAATTGCCCGTAACCCATCGCGCCGGCGTAGGAGCCTTTGAACGCGAACGGATCCTCGCTCTCTTCGCGCGCCAGCAGCAGGAATTCGGTTAGCTGGCCGCGGAAAAACTTCGCCCGGCGCGGGTAGTCGAACGCCAGAGTCGAGAGCGCGTCCATGACGGGATAGCTGCCCTTGATGCGGCCGTAGGACGTCTCCACGCCAAGTATGGCGACGACGATCGCCGGGCGGACGCCGTACTCGGCCGCGGCGGTGTCAAGCGTGTCGCGGTGCTGCCGCCAGAAGGCGACGCCATCGTCGATGCGTCTTTCCTTGATGAATATCCGCCGGTACTGGTGCCAAACCAGCGCTTTCTCGGCGGGTTTGGAAATCTTCGCGAGCACGTCCTCGTTCTTGTTCGCGGTGGCGAACACGCCCTTGAGCCAATAACGATCGAAGTCGTGGGCGCTGGCGAGCTGGGCCATGTACTCGACCACTTCCGGCCGGGCGGAGTAGTCGGCCGAGGCGCCGGCCGCGGCCAGCAAGAGCAGCGCTGCCGTTCGCCGGGCGATTGCCACAGGCCGTGGCGGGCGATCTGGTGGTTCCATCTCCGAACTCCTTTTCGGTTTACGGCCGGCCACAGCGGTTCCTTGTGGCCCATTCGTGTCCGCGGCGCAGCCGTTCAACGACCGCGCTCGTACGCCGACAGTACGATGCCGAAGCTGACGAGCACCGTCACCGCCGCCGTTCCGCCATAGCTTACCAACGGCAGCGGCACGCCGACCACGGGCAGCAGCCCGGACACCATTGCGATGTTAACAAAAACATAGGCGAAGAAAACCAGCGTGAGACCGCCCGCCGCCAGCCGGGCGAACGTGTCCCGCGCTTGCGTGGCGATGTACAAGCCGCGGGCGATCACGACGACGTACAACGCCATCGCCACAGTCACGCCGATGAGGCCGAGCTCTTCGCCGATCACGGCGATGATGAAGTCCGTCCTGCTTTCCGGCAAAAAACCCAGCTGGCTTTGGGTGCCCTCGAACAGGCCCTTGCCGCGGAAGCCGCCGGAGCCGATCGCCGTTTTGGATTGCAGGATGTTCCAACCCGCGCCTTGCGGATCCCGTCCGGGATCGAACAGCGTCAGCACCCGCTGCTTCTGGTAGTCGCGCATGACGAAGAACCACAAGAGCGGTGCCGCGGCCAAGCCCGCGCCGCCGGCGTACGCCAGGTGCCGCCAACGCAGACCCGCCAACAACAATACGCCGAAACCGCCGGCGCAGACCAACAGCGCGGTACCGAGATCCGGCTGCATGGCGATGAGTCCGGCCGGGACGCCGGCCATGAGCAGCACTACCGCGACGTCGCGCAGGTTCGGCGGCAGCGGGCGATCGTGCAGATACCACGCGGCGGCCAGCGGCACTGCCAGCTTCACGAGTTCCGACGGCTGAAAGCGTGGCAGTCCGGGCAGGTCCAGCCAGCGCTGGGAACCCTTGGCCGTGGCGCCAACCAGCATCACCACGGCCAGCAACCCCACCGCGACCAGATACAGCGCCGGCATCCATCGGCGAAAGAGACGCGGACTGAGCTGCGCGACGACGAGCATGACCACAAAGCCGATGACCAACCGCAACGCTTGGGCGCCTAGTACCGCGGGGTCGTTGCGGGCGGCGCTGTTCAACACCAAGAGGCCAAAGCCGACCAGCGCGGCCAGGGCCAGCAGCAGCCAAGGGTCCACATGCAAGCTGGACGTGCGTTCCGAGCCGCCGGAGCGCGGCATCGCCCATGAGAAGTCCTTGGCCACAGCGCCGGCGGGGGTTGCGGAACGCTTGGGGTGGCGGGCCTAGGCGCCCGCGCTGTCGGCGCGTTTGCTTTTGGCCGCCAGCGGCCGTTCGGCCAACCGGGGCAGCAGATAGGCGTCGATCACTTCGCGGGCCACCGGCCCGGCCACGGAACTGCCGCCACCGCCGTTCTCCACCAACACCGCCACGGCGATCTGCGGCGCGTCGGCCGGCGCGAAGGCGATGAACCAGGCGTGTTTGCGGTGGTATTCGTCGAGTTCCTCCTCGTCGTACTCCTCGCCTTCCGGTATTTCCACGACTTGCGCGGTGCCGGATTTGCCGGCCATGCGGTAGGCGATGTCGCGCCCGATGTGCGCCCACGCGGTGCCGTTTTGCCGGTAGCCTTGGTTGCCGCGGTGCACGACATCCTCCATCGCGTCGATCAGCCGCTCCCAGTCCTCGGCGGTCGGCCCTTCCACCCGGCGCGGCGTCGGCCGCTCGGCCGCTGCCGTGCCGTTCTTCAGTTCAACCTCCGAGACATCGCGGGACTTCAACATGCGCGGCGCCACGAACTCGCCGCGATTGGCGATGGTCGCGGCCATGGTCGCCAACTGCAATGGCGTCACCTCGAGGTCGCCCTGGCCAATGGCCATGTTGACCGTGTCGCCCGGATACCAGCGCTCACCCTTGTGGCCCATTTTCCAAGCGTTGTTCGGCAGCAAGCCGGGAACCGCGTCGGCGAAATCGAGCGCGGTCACCTCGCCGAAGCCGAATTGCGCGGCGAAAGAAGGCAGTGCGTCCGTTGGCATTTTCGCCCCAAGGTCGTAGAAGTAGACGTTGGAGGAGCGGTATATGGCGCGCCGCAAGTCCACCAGCCCTTGGCCGCCGGCGTTGCCGGGTTGCCAGCTCCAGTCTCGCCGGACACGCCCGCCGATGCGGAACTCGCCGCGGTCTTCGATGATGCGCTCCCAATCGGTGAAGCCCATCGCCAACGCCGCGAGCGCCACAACGAGCTTGAACGTGGAGCCCGGCGCGTACCGGCCTTGGCTGGCGCGGTTGAGCAGCGGCGTGTCCCGGGACGAGACGAGCTCCTGGTAGTCGGCCGGATCCATCCCGGTGACGAAGAGGTTCGGCTCGTAGCCGGGGTGGCTGACCATGGCCAGCACGCCGCCATCGGGTGCGAGTGCCACCACGGCGCCGCGGCGTTGTCCAAGCGCGGCGCTTGCCGCGATCTGCAGGCGGGCGTCCAGATGCAGCGTGATGTTTCCGCCCGGCGTAGGGGCCACCCGGGAGAGTTCCTTGCGAACGCGGCCGAGGACATCCACCTCCATTGCGTGAAAGCCCGGTTCGCCGTGCAGCGCGTCTTCGTAGAACGCTTCCACGCCGCGTTTGCCGAGGAACCGGGTGGCGCGGTAGCGGGTTGGATCCAAGCGCTTCAGATCCTCTTCGTTGACGCGGCGAACCGAGCCCACGGCATGGGCCATCAGCTCGCCATACGGGTAGTGGCGGACGATCTCCGGCAACACCCGCACGCCGCCCAGGCGGTGACGGTTCACCTCCACCGCGGCGCGCTCGGATTCGGTGATGTTGAACTTCAGCGGGATCTCCTCCAGCGGTCGGCGCCGCTTTCGCAACCGGTTTCTGAAGCTCTCGAGTTGCGTCTCGGTGATCAACACCAATTGGTCCAGTTCCGCCAACGTGGCATCCATGTCGGCGACGTGTTCGGGCACCAGGGCGAGGGAGAAGATCGGATGGTTGTGGGCGAGGGTCTCGCCGTGACGATCGAAGACGAGGCCGCGCGCCGGCGCGAGCGGCGCGAGCTGCACGCTGTTTTCGTTGGAGTGCGCCAGATGTTCCCCGCGCTGGTACGCCATCAGCCAGATCATGCGCGCCATGAGGATGCCGAACAGCACGACGATGGCGAGGAAAGTGACCAGGCTCCGCGTGGCGAACGCCGTGCGTTCGGCGTCGGCGTCCTTCATGCGGACTTCATGCGCGGCGGGCATCAGGGCTGCACTCCGGGCGTCAGCGGTGGTAGGGATGGCCGGCGAGCATCGTCCACGCCCGGTACACCTGTTCGGCCACCATCACGCGCGCCAGCTGGTGAGGGAAGGTCATTTCGGAAAGCGACAGCACATGCGCGGCCCGGGCCCGGGCGTCCGCGCCAAACCCTTCCGTGCCGCCGATCAGCAACGCGACATCGCGGCCTCCCATGCGCCAGCGATCGAGCAGAGCCGCGAAACCCTCGCTGCTTGTGCGCTCGCCGCGGCGATCCCACAGCACTAGCAACTCGCGTTCCCGCACGGCGCGGAGCAGGCATTGCTCCTCGGTGTCGCCGCGGCGCGACCGCACGATGGCGAGCTGCAAGGCGTTGGCGGGCAGCCGCTGCGCGTATTGGGCGAAACCCGCCGCGATCCACGGCGGCGCCTTGCCGACGGTGAGCAGGCGGATCTTCAACGCCGATGCCTTGGCACGCTGGCTCAAGGGTGGCGGGCGAGCGCCGGCGCGCCGGCGTCGCGCTTCGGCAGACCGGCGGCCCGGTTGTCGTTGGGCGCGTGGGCCTCCCACAGGCCCTCTAGATCGTAGAAAACGCGTGTGGTCTCGCGCATCACGTGGACCACGACGTCGCCGAGATCTATGAGCACCCAATCGCCCGGCGCGCGCCCCTCCACGCCGATGGGCGCGGCGTCCCGGGCTTTGGCCGCCTCCAGCACCGCATCCACGATGGCTCGGACATGGCGGCCCGACGAACCGCTGACGACGATCATGTGGTCGGTCACGTCGGTGAGCGTGGTCACGTCCAAGGCAACCGGTTGCCGCCCTTTGATGTCGTCGATGGCGGCGAGGGCCACCGCCTTCAATTCTCCCGCTTCGACTGAACTCCTCCTTCCGTGCCCGTCTGGCCGCCGCCTTGCGCGGCGCTTGGGTGGTCCGGTTTGGCGTACAAGGCGCGTTCCCTAATATAAGCCCATACCCGCGGCGACAGCAACGCGGCGGCATCGGCGCCGGCGAGAACCCGGCGCCGTACCGTGGTGGCCGAGATGGGCGTCATCTCGGCGGCGACGTGGTGGATGCCACCGCTAGGACGGCAACGAAGTTCGGCGGCATTCGCCAAGCGCGTGAAGCCGCACGGCAAGCCTTGCGCGTGGTCGGTTTCGCCGGGCCGGTTGAACACGAGGAGATGGCAGAGCGCTGGCAACTCCTCCACGCGATGCCAGGTGTGGATGCTGGCGAGCGCGTCGGCGCCGAGGAACCAAACCAGCGGCCGTTCGTCGGCCATCTCGGCAAGCGTGGCGACGGTGTACGACGGGCCCGGGCGGACGAGTTCGCGCTCCGAGGCCTCGAGCACGGGTCGCGACGAGCTGGCTGGCGCGCCGATGTGCGGCGGCAGGCGACCGGCGTTGGCGTCCAGCGCGGCGAGCCGCAACATCGCCCAGCGGTGTTCGACGTTCGCCCGCGGCGGGGACCGATGCCACGGGCGAGCCGCCAACAGGAGCGTGACGCTCGACGCCCCCACGAGAGCGCCGCCCACCAGGGCCGCATGGAGGTGGCCTAGATGCACCGGATCGAAGGTGCCGCCGAGAATGGCCCTCACCGCTTGCTCGCGAGCCGGGGTTGCAGGGCGCCGTGCCGGCGGGAAGGCGGTAGCCGCGGACTGTTTTCGCCGCTTGCGTCTCTTGGCGGTCGTCTGGCCACGGTTCGCTTGCCGCATTCAGCCGCGCAGTTTGGCCAAAAGACGGCGGATCTCCACCAGGCGCTCCCGCGCAAGCTGCATTTGCAGCAGGCTTTGCTTGGTTTCGGCCTCCAAAGGCAGGAGCTCCGCAAGACGCCAACCCACGGAGCTGGCGTCCTCGTAATCCACGTCCAGGGCCAGCTTCTGAATCATCGGGTGTTTCACCAATACGCGCAGCGTTTCCACCAGGGGTTGGAACTCTTCGCCGATGGGCGATGCGCGTTCGGCGGGCAGGAACTCCACCTCCGCCATCATCAGCTTGTCCGGGGCTTCCCACGAGCGGTGAATGCGGAATTTGCCGCCGCCGCCGCAAAGGATGCCCAAGCGCCCGTTGGCGAGTGGATTGAAGTCCAAGATCTTCGCGTAAGTGCCGATCTCGAACACCGATGGCGGCCCGTCTTCACCGCCGATGCGCGTCTCGCGTCCTTCGCGGATGAGCACAACGCCGAACCCGGTGTCGGTCTTCATGCAGCGTCCGACCAGATCGAGATAGCGGGGCTCGAAAATCTGCAACGGCAGCCGTCCGCCGCAAAGCAGCACCGCGGAGAGGGGAAACAGCGGGATTTGCTCGCGGACGGCCACGCGCGAACCATAGCACCCCGGCGATGCGCGAGGCGGATGCTCGGTGGCTCGGCGGCGCCGGCCGGTTGTCGCGCTGGCGGGTTGTTACACTGGCTCGGTGGATGGCTCACCGATCAGCTTGGCGCAAGCCGTGGTGTTGGCGCTCATCCAAGGCGCGACCGAGTTCCTGCCGATTTCCAGCTCCGCGCACCTGGTCCTGCCCTCCGCGTTGACGGATTGGCCAGACCAGGGGCTGGCCTTCGACGTGGCGGTGCACTTGGGCACGTTGGTCGCGGTGCTGTGCTATTTCCGGCGCGAGTTGGCGGGCTTCGCCAGAAGCGGTTGGACGCTGGTTGCGCGCTGCGAGCCGGACGAGAATCTGCACTTGCTGGCGAAGATCGCGCTCGCCACCGTGCCCCTCGCCGCCGCCGGCTTCGCCTTCGCGGATTTGGCGGAGACGCGGTTGCGGCGCACCGAGGTGATCGCGCTCGCCACCATCGGCTTCGGCGTCGCGCTCTGGTTGGCCGATTGGCGCGGCGGCCGAACGTCGGCCAAGGCCCCGAGCTATCCGCAGGCGATTCTCATCGGTTTGGCGCAAGCTCTCGCCATCATTCCCGGCTCATCGCGCTCTGGCGTCACCATCGCCGCGGCGTTGGCATTGGGCCTGGCACGCGCGGGCGCGGCGCGGTTCTCGTTTCTGCTGGCGATTCCGGCGATCACCGGCGCCGCGGTGCTCATGGCTTGGCAAGTGCGCGCGCCGGCGGATTGGGTGCCGCTCGTGGTCGGTTTCCTCGTTGCGGCGGCAAGCGCTTGGTGTTGCGTGGCGTTGTTCGTGCGTTTCGTGGAACGCACCGGCATGACGCCGTACGTGATCTACCGTATCGCGTTGGGGGCGGCGCTGCTGTTGTTCGTCTAACCGGCCAGCTTGTCGCCGGCGAATGCGTTGCGCTCGGCATCGCGGGCGAAGCGCGGCGGCCACGTTGGCTCGCCTCAGGTGCCGGCCTTGGCTCGCGGCGAGTAGGAGTCGCGCAGCGCGACGGTGCGATTGAACACCGGCGCGTGCGGCCTGTGGTCGACGGCGTCTTTGGCGAAATAGCCCTTGCGCTCGAACTGAAAGTGCTGGTCGTCGTGGCGCGCGATGGCCGGTTCCACCAGTGCTTTCGCAGTGCGCAGGGAGCGCGGATTCAAGGCGTCGGCAAGAGTCCGGCCAGCGGGGTTCGGTTCCGCGAAAAGCCGTTCCGGCAAGCGCACCCGCGCCGGCACCGCGGTGGCGGCGTCCACCCAGTGGATGACGCCTTTCGGCTTCAAGCCGCTGGTGTCGCTGCCGCTTTTCGACTCGGGCACATGACGGCACCGCAGCGCGGCAACGCGGCCGGCGGCGTCTTTCACCACTTCGTCGCAGATTATGATGTAGCCGTGGCGCAGGCGCACCATGCCGCCCGGCGTCAGACGCCGCCACTTGCGCGGCGGCTGCTCGGCGAAGTCCTCGCGCTCTATGCGCAGGTTGGCCGAGAACGCGAGTTCCCGCACCCCGTGCCGCGACTGTTGCGGGTGCCACGGAGCGGTGAGCGTTTCGCCGGGACCGGCGTAGTTCGTGATCACCACCGGCAGCGGGTCCAGCACGGCCATGCCGCGCGGCGCCGCGGCCTCCAGGTCCTGGCGGACGCAGAACTCCAAGAGTTCGAGCGCCACCGCGCCGGCGGCTTTGGTCACGCCGATGCGCCGGCAGAACTCGCGGATGGCTTGCGGCCGGCAACCGCGCCGCCGCAGGCCGGCCAGCGTCGGCATCCGCGGATCGTCCCAGCCGGCCACATGGCCGCCATCGATCAGCGCGGCCAGTTGGCGTTTGGACAACACCGTGTATTCCAAGGCCAAGCGCGAGAACTCGATTTGCGGCGGATGGTAGTTGGTGGCGATGTTGTCCAGCACCCAATCGTAGAGTGGCCGGTGATCCTCGAACTCCAACGTGCACAGGGAGTGGGAAATGCCCTCGAGAGCGTCGCAGATGCAGTGCGTGAAGTCGTACATTGGATAGATGCGCCACTTGTCGCCGGTGCGATGGTGCGTCGCGTGGCGGATGCGGTAGAGCACCGGATCCCGCAGGTTGATGTTCGGTGAAGCCATGTCGATCTTGGCCCGCAGCACGCGGGCGCCATCGGCGAACTCTCCGCGTTTCATGCGCCGAAACAGATCCAGGTTTTCCGCCAGGTCGCGGTTGCGGTACGGGCTCGGCGTGCCGGGGCTGGTGAGCGTGCCGCGGGTGGCGCGTATTTCGTCGGCTGACAGATCGCAGACGAACGCTTTGCCGCGTTCGATGAGCTGTTCCGCGAAGGCGTAGAGCTGATCGAAGTAGTCGGAAGCGAATGTGGGGCCGATAAAGTTGAAGCCCAGCCAGCGCACGTCCTCGGCCATGGAGTTCACGAACTCCTCGCTTTCCGCAAGCGGGTTGGTGTCGTCGAAGCGAAGGTAGGTCTTGCCGCCGAACTCCTCGGCGATGCCGAAGTTCAAGCAGATGGATTTGGCGTGGCCGATGTGCAAATAGCCGTTTGGTTCGGGCGGAAAACGGGTTGCCACAGCCGTTCCCGAACCAGCCTCCAAGTCGCGCCGGACGCGGGCGCGAATGAAATCCCGCAAATCGGTGGACATGTGTTCCCCAGGGTGGCCGGCGGCATACGCCCCACCGCAACGCCGCGGGAGGTTGCCAAACCGCTATGATAGCCGGCCACTGCGACGGGACGGCCCCGTGCGCCGTGCGCGGAAAGCGCGTTTCGCGTGCGGCCGTTCGGCTTGGCGCGACGAGTCGCGTTGTGGTCGCTGCGCTCCTAGCGGCCCGCGCCTTGCTTGTCGACCGGCGGCGCCGCAACGCCGATCGCTTCGCCCATTCTCACCGTCGCGCCCTTCGCGAGGCCGGCCGAGAGCCTCACGGCGTTCGGCGGGAACAGCGCGATGACTGTGGAGCCGAGCAGAAACGCGCCCACCTCCTGGCCGCGCGCGAATCGCACGTTGTCCGGCGTGCGCAGCGAGCGGCGGCGGTATGGCGAGATCGGCCCGTTCGCCCACGGCACCCGGATGCTGGCGACGATCATCGCTCCCACCAGCACCAGGGCGACATCGCCGAACGCGGTTTGGAGGCGCAAGACCAGCCGCTCGTTGCGGGCGAACAGTCTCGGCACATGCTGTTCGGTCACCGCGTTCACGGAAAAGAGGCGCCCGGGAATCGCCAGAGTCGACCGCAGGCGGGCGTCGCACGGCGCGTGGACGCGGTGGTAGTCCCGCGGCGCCAAGTACACGGTGAGGAACGCGCCGCCGGTGAACGTGGCCGCGAACTCCTCGTCGCCGAGCAGATCCGCAACGGCGTAGCGCCGGCCCTTGGCCTGCAGCAGTTGGCCGCCGGCGATGGCGCCGGCTTGGCTGACAGTGCCGTCAGCCGGGCTCGCCAGCGCCAGCGGGTCCGCCGGCAGTGGCCGCGCGCCCGGCGACAGCGCGCGGGTGAAGAAGTGGTTGAAGCTCTCGAAGTCGTCCGCGCCCTCGCCCTCGGTGTCGGCCAGATCCACCGCGTAGGCGGCGCGGAACGTGTTGATGATCCAGCGTTTCAGGAGGCGGTTGCGACTGGCGGCGAAAACGCCGAGCAAGCGGGAAAGCGCGTGCTGTGGCAGCAGGCTCTGCAAGGCGGTGAACGGATGCACGGGCGGCTAGCGTGGTCGCTTTGGCGCCGGGCCGGTCTCCACCGGCGTGTCGGCGCGACTGCCCCACTCCGCCCAAGAACCCGGATAGGCGCGGATGCGTGCGAAGCCGGAGATGCGCGCGGCCATGTATGCGAGGCCGGAGCGGTGGTGGGTGTGGCAGTGCGTCACCACGTCGCGTTCGGCGTCGATGCCGCGTTCGGCGAGCAAGGCCTGCAGATTCTCCACCAGGCGCCACAGGCGGCGCTCGTCCTTGAGCTCCAGCCAGTCCAAGTGCACGGCCCCCGGGATGTGCCCGGCTCGCGCCGGCGAGGGGCGGGTGCCGGCGTATTCCTCGGCCGAGCGGCAATCCCAGACCAAGAGGTCGGGATCCCCGAGACGTCCAAGCAATTCCTGGGCGTCGGCGATGGCCCCGTTGTGAATCTCCACCTCCACATCGGAGGGCCGCGTTCGCGTCGGCGTGGTGGCGAGCGGCAGGCCGGCACCGTGCCAAGCGTTCAGGCCGCCGTCCAAGTAGCGCCAGCGGGTGTGGCCGATCACGTCCAACGTCCACGCGAAACGGCCGGCCCAGCCGCCACCCTCGTCGTCCAACACCACCACTTCGCGCCCGTGGTCGAAACCGATGCGCCGGAACAGCGCGGTCAGGCGCTCGCGGGAAGGCAGCGCGCCCGTGGCCGGCGGCACGCCGGAGACGAGTTCGCCCGGTGCCACATGCAAGGCGCCGGGCAGGTGCGCCGCATCGTACGTTGCGCGCGATGTGACTTGGACGACCAGCGGCCAAGGTCGGGTGTCGGCGAGCGCCCGGGCGCTCAACAGCGATGGCTTCGGCGACTTCACGGCCCGGCATCATAGCCAATAGGAGATGCGGTTCGACTCCGCGGGTTGGGGATGCGCGCCCCGCGCCGGGGCAGCGGTCATAATGGCCGGATGGCGGAGAACGAAACCCACCTCGTGTGGATGGACTTGGAGATGACCGGGCTGAACCCGGAGCGCGACGCGATCCTGGAGGTCGCCACGATCGTCACGGACGCGAATCTGGAAGTCGTGGCCGAGGGGCCGGTGTTGGCCATCCACCAACCCGGCGACGTGCTTGCCGCCATGGACGCTTGGAACACGGAGCATCACGGCAGCTCCGGCTTGGTGGAGCGCGTGCGTCGATCGCCTGTGAGCCTCACCGAGGCCGAGGCGGTGACGCTCGCCTTCGTGCAGCGGCACTGCCCGAGGCGCACGGCGCCGCTGTGCGGCAACTCGATCTGGCAAGACCGCCGCTTTCTCGCCCTGCAAATGCCGACCTTGAACGACTACCTGCACTACCGCATCGTCGACGTCTCCACGGTGAAAGAGCTCGCCCGCCGTTGGCGGCCGGCGGTGGTGGAGAGCTTCCGCAAGCGTGGCGCCCACCGGGCGCTCGACGACATTCGCGAGTCCATCGCCGAATTGCGCCACTACCGGGAGCACTTCTTGGCGCCCGGCTAGGCGTGCTGTCTTTCGGGCGCTTAGCGGGAGATTGGCGCCAAGTTTCCGCCATCGGTTTGGCGGGCGGGCGGCGCGGCGGCCAGCGGTTCTTGCGAATGCAGCTGCAACAGCAGGATGCGGCGGCTGTCGGCGTTCAGGACGCGGAACTGGAAATTCTCCAACATCACGGTTTCGTCGCGCTTCGGCAGGTGCCCGAACGCTTGGAGCACGATGCCGCCGATGGTGTCGAACTCCTCGTCGTTGAAGTTTGCTTGGAAATGGGCGTTGAAGTCCTCGATGGGGGTGGTCGCCTTCACCGTGCACGTGTGGGCGTCCAGCGGTTTGATGAAGCTGTCGTCGTCGATGTCGTGCTCGTCCTCGATGTCGCCGACGATCTGTTCAAGCACATCCTCGATGGTGACCACGCCGGCCACGGCGCCGTACTCGTCTATCACCACGGCCATGTGGTTGCGGGTCTCCCGAAACTCCTGCAGCAGATCGTTCAGCCGTTTGCTTTCCGGCACGACGATGGTGGGACGGATGTAGTCCTTGATGTCGAAGCCGTCCCAGTCGTCCGCCAGCAGCAGCGGCAGCATGTCCTTGGCATGCAGGATGCCCTTCACGTCGTCCAAGTCGTCGCCTACCACCGGAAAGCGGGAGTGCTTGGATTCGATGATCGTTGGCAAAGACTGCTCGACGTGGGCCTCCACTTGCACGGTCACGACCAGCGGGCGGGGAATCATCACGTCGCGGGCATGCATGTCCGCCACCGCCAGCGCGCCGTGGATGATGTTCAAGGCCTTGGCGTCGAAAAGCTGCCGTTCGCTAGCGTCCTTGAGCATCTTCAAGAGTTCGCGCCGGTCGGCCGGTTCGCCGGCGAAAAAATCGGCTATCCACTCGCGCCAGCTTTTCCGCTCGCCGCGCTGGAGCTGGCCGTCGCCGACTTCCAATTCGTTCACGCCGTCGCTCCGTACGGATCCGCGATGCCGAGCCGCGCCAGCACCGCCGCCTCCTGGGATTCCATTGCCGCGGCCTCGGCCCCGCTTTGGTGATCCATGCCGAGCAGGTGCAACACGCCATGCACCACCAAATGGGCGCAGTGATCCTCCATCGTCTTGCCTTGGGCGGCCGCTTCACGCAGCGCCACGGGCGCGCACACCGCGATGTCGCCCAAGAGCTCGGCGGCGTCGGCGGCAAAAGCCAACACGTTCGTGGCGCGCTCGCCGCCGCGGAAGCGGGCGTTCAAGGCCTCTCCTTCCGGGTCGTCCACCACGCGCACGCATAGCGCCCGCTGGTCGCCGGCCATCGCTTCGGCCGCAAAGGCGGCGAAGCGCTCGGGCGCCGGCAGATGTCGCCGACAGGCGGGCGCCACGGCCATCTGCACTTCCACCCGCGCTGGTGCTGGCAAGTCGCGTTCTGCCATAGGGCCGCCGTCATCCAGCGGACTGCTCCAAACGGCCGGTGCGCGGGGCCTCGACACGGGCGTAGGCGTCCACGATACGTTTGACCAGCGGATGGCGCACCACGTCGTTCGAACCGAAACGCGTGACGCTCAATCCCTCGATGTCCTTGAGGACGTCAAGAGCGTGCACCAGGCCGGAACGGTCGCCGCTCGGCAGATCGATCTGGGTGATGTCGCCGGTGACCACCACCGTGGCGCCGAAACCGATTCGGGTGAGGAACATCTTCATCTGCTCGACGGTGGTGTTCTGCCCCTCGTCGAGGATGATGAAGGCGTCGTTCAACGTCCGTCCGCGCATGAAGGCGAGCGGCGCCACCTCGATGACGTTGCGCTCGATGTGCTTGTGGACGTGCTCCACGCCGAGCAGCTCGTACAGGGCGTCGTACAGCGGGCGCAGGAAAGGATCTATCTTCTGCGCCAAGTCGCCGGGGAGGAAGCCCAATTTCTCGCCGGCCTCCACCGCCGGACGCACCAGCAGGATGCGGCTGACCTGCTCCTTTTTCAACGCCTCGACGGCGCAGGCCACGGCCAGATAGGTTTTGCCGGTGCCCGCCGGCCCCACTCCGAAGCTGAGATCGTTGGCGCGGATGGCGCGCACATAGCGCCGCTGATTGCCACCGCGCGCCTTGATGGTCTTGCGTCTCGTGCCGATCGCCACCGCTTCGGCGGCGTCTTGCTGGCCGTTTTCCGCCACCAGCTCTTGAATGCCGGACTCCTGCAGGAAGAGATGCACGGTGTCCGCTTCGAGCACTTGGCGCTCGGCGGTCTCCGCGTAAAGACGGGCAAGGAGTGCCCGGCCGGCCCCCACGCGCTGCGCCGGGCCGGACAGTCTGAAGACGCCGCCGCGCCGGTTGATGCGTATCCCCAGCCGCGTTTGGAGCTGCTGGAGGTTTTGGTCGAGCGGGCCGCATAGCGCGGCCAAACGGCGGGTGTCTTCGGATTCTAGGTTGACGGTCGTGGTGAAGGCCACGACGCGCGACGAGTCGTCTGTCAAGTTGTGTGGGGCTGCGAATAGAGCTGAGAACGGGCCGAGAATAGCACACTGCGAACGCTGTGCGTTCGTTGGAGATTGGGGAACGCTTGCGTTCCCCAATCTCTTGCGGCTCGGGCGGGGGCGAACGCTTCGCGTTCGTTGGAGAATTGGCTGCGCCAATCTCTGGCGGCTCGGTTGGGGGGGAGGGAGGACGGGTGTGGGGTCGTGCGATTATTCGGGTATGGCGAAGCGGGCAGATGTGTCGGGAGAGGGCGGGCTTGACGCTTACCGGGCGAAGCGGGACGCCTCTGGGACGCCGGAACCGTTTGGCGCGGCCGGCGGCGCGATCGCGGGCGGGCGGGGGTTGTTCGTGGTGCAACAGCACGCCGCCACGCGTTTGCATTGGGACTTTCGGCTGGAGGTGGATGACGTGCTGAAGTCCTGGGCCGTGCCCAAAGGCCCGTCCATGAATCCCGAGGACAAGCGGTTCGCCGTGCAAGTGGAGGATCATCCGGTCGAATACGGGGACTTCGAAGGCGGCATTCCGAAAGGAAACTATGGTGCCGGGGAAGTGATCGTGTGGGATCAAGGCACCTATGTGCCGCTCGAGGATTTCGCCGCCGGGTTTCGCAGCGGCAAACTGCTGTTCGAGCTGAAGGGCCACAAGCTGCGCGGCCGATTCACGCTGATTCTCCTGAAGGGCGCCAACAACACCGGCAAGGAGTGGCTGCTCATCAAAGAGCGCGACGGCTCGGTGTCGGACGCGCCACTGCTGGAACACTCGGTTTTTTCGGGCCTCACCGTTGCCGAATTGAAGGATGTGGGCGCGGCGCACGCGAGGTTCGAGGCGCGTGTTCGCGCGCTGAAGCCGCGTCCGCCGAAGAGCGTATCGCTCGCCGAGAAGCCGATGTTGGCGAAACCGTCCGCACCGTTCGATCGCGACGGCTGGGTTTTCGAGATCAAGTACGACGGCTACCGCCTGCTCATCGAGCGCTCCGGAAATGCGGTGACGCTGCGTTCCCGCAACGCCTTGGATTTGACGTCGCGGTTCCCGGAAATAGTCAAGTGCGCCCGCCACTTGCCTTGCGCCGAATTCGTCGTCGACGGCGAAGTGGTGGTTCACGACGAACGCGGTTTGCCGAGTTTCCCGCGTCTGCAGGTTCGCGCCGCGGTTCGCGGGGAAGCGGCGACCGCCCGCGCCGCCCGGCATGATCCGGTCACCTGCTACGCGTTCGACTTGCTGCACGCGGCCGGCCGCGACTTGAAGCGGCAGCCGCTAGTCGAACGCAAACGCCTGCTGGCCGAGCTGCTGCCGGAGGCGGGGCCGTTGCGCTATTCCACGCATGTCGAGGGCGACGGCGTGGAGACCTTCCATGCCGTGTCGCGCCTCGGCTTGGAAGGGGTGGTGGGCAAACGGGCCGATTCGCCCTACCTGGCCGGCCGCAGCGACCACTGGCTCAAGGTGCGCGCCAACCGCACCGGCGATTTCGTGGTCGCCGGCTGGGCGCCAACGAAGAGCGACGCCGCGGACCTCGGCGCCCTTGCGTTGGCGGAGTACCGCGCCGGCGAGTTGGTCTTTTGCGGGCGCGTTGGCTCCGGCCTTGGCGCCGGCAAACGCCGGGCGGTGCAAGAACGGCTGCGCGGCTTGGCGGCGGGCCTCTCGCTCACCGGGGATGCCGATCTTTGCTGGGTGGAACCCAAGCTGGTCTGCGAAGTGCAATACCGGGAGTATTCGCTCGACGGCCATTTGCGGTTGCCGGTCTTCCTGCGGCTGCGCGAAGACAAAGACGCGGCCGAGTGCCTCGGCGCTTTCGACGCGCCAGTGGCCGCGCCGGTCGCCGCGTCGGCGCAAGCGGCGCCGGCGCGCGTGGTGCCCGTCACGAACCGCGACAAGGTGTTCTTCCCGGAGAAGGGCCTCACCAAGGGCGACCTGTTGGACTATTACCAGCAGGTGGCCGAGTGGATGCTCCCCTACCTGCGCGATCGGCCTTTGGTGCTCACGCGGTTCCCGGACGGCATTCACGGCAAATCCTTCTATCAGCGAGACGCGCCGTCGTTCGTGCCGGACTGGGTGGAGCGCAAGACGCTGTGGAGCGGCAGCGCGGAGCGCGAAGTGCGCTATTTCGTGGCGCAGAACGCGGAATCCCTGGTGTACCTCGCCAACATGGGCGCGATTCCCATCCACGCCTGGCACAGCCGCACAACGGATTTGGAGCACCCGGACTGGTGCGTGCTGGATCTGGATCCCAAGGACGCGCCCTTCGCGAGCGTGCGCGCCGCCGCCAACGCGATCAAGGAATTGCTCGTTGAGATCGACCTGCCCGGCTTCCTGAAGACCAGCGGGGCCACCGGCCTGCACATCCTGGTGCCGCTGGCTCGGCAGTTGACCCACGCCCTCGCCACCACCTTCGGCGAGCTGCTCGCCCGGGTTGTGGTCGGCCGCCGACCGGACATTTGCACCATCGCCCGCATGGTGCGCCAGCGCGAGCGGAAGGTCTATGTGGACTACCTTCAGAACGGCCACGGCCAGTTGCTTGTGGCGCCTCTCTCCGCCCGCGCCGAACCGGCGGCCTCGGTCTCCATGCCGGTGGATTGGTCGGAGTTGAACGGCCGCCTGAAGAACAGCAACTACCACTTGAAGAACGCCGTGAGGCGCCTCAAGCGCAGCGGGGATCCGATGGCGGCGGTGCTCACCCTCGAGCCGGACTTGGAGCGGGCGCTGGCGCGGCTGTCCGAACTGCTGCGCAACGAGTCGCGCTGATCCCGCGGCGTTCTCAGACGGCGCTGGCGCGGACAGAGCCGCCGGGTTCGTCGCTTTTTTGGGCATCATCGGCCTGGCCGCCCGGAACGGAAGTGGCGCGCCGTGGCGGATTGCGGCAAACTTGGTGGAACCTTGGCGTTGGGAGAGGGTTACAAATCGTGTTCGGATCGCAGTTCTACAACCAGCAAACCTCTTGGCAGGAAATCAAGAGCGTGCTCGAAGTGATGGAAGGGGGCCGCTGGACAAGCGTTTACACCTACGATCACTTCGTGCCGCCGTGGACGCGCACCGCCGATGTGGCGCAGAGCGATCTGCTTCCCACGTTGGAGGGTTGGGCCATGCTGGCCGGGATGGCCGCGGTCACCAGCAAGCTGGAGCTCGGCGTGCTGGTTTCCGGCAACACCTACCGCCACCCGGCGCTGGTGGCGAAGATGGCCGCCACCATTGACGAGATCTCCGGCGGACGCTGCATCCTCGGCATCGGCGCCGGCTGGAACGTCCGCGAGCACGAGGCCTACGGCTGGACTTACCCGTCCATGCGCGAGCGGCAAGATCGATTGGAGGAAGCCTGCGAGCTGATCCAACTGCTGTTCACGGCCGAGCGCTTTGTGGACTTCAACGGCCAGTACTACACGCTCAAGCAGGCGCCGTTCGCGCCCAAGGGCGTGAAACGCAAGATCCCGCTCATGGTGGGCGGCACCGGCCCGAAACGCACGCTGCGCACGCTCGCCAAATACGGCGACATCATGAACGCCATCTGCGGGCCGGAGGACTTGAAGCGGCACTGGAGCATCGTCGAGAAGCATTGCGAAGACGTGGGCCGGGATCCGTCCGAGATCAAACGCTCCGTGCATGTGCCCATGCGCATCGTGCGGGACGAGAAAGAGGCCGAGCGCATTCGCCGCGGCAACCCGTGGACGATGATCGGGCCGGTGAACTACGTTATCGACCGCTGTGCCGACTTCATCGCCGCCGGCGTGGACGAGTTCTGTCTGCAATCCATCCGGCAAAGGCCGGATCTCTACGCCGAACTCAACGAGGAGATATTCAGCGCGTTCGATTAGCGTGCCGGTGGCAACGACAGCAACGGCTTTTGGGAGGAAGCAATGAAAGGAACGTCCTTCGGGTTCGGTGGTGTCGCGGTGTTTGTCGCCGCGGCTTGGACGCTCGCGGCGGCGGCCGACATTCCGCGCACGGCGAACGGCAAGCCGGACTTTTCCGGCTACTACGACACCGCCACGACCACGCCTTTGGAGCGGCGCAGCGGCGAGGCGACGTTGTCCGCCGATGCCGCGGACGCCATCGCCAAGCGCACCGCGGCCGGTCTCGCCGCCGGCTCGCGCGATTTGGCGCCGGACCGGGGCGCTCCCCCCGTTGGCGGCGACGGTTCGCGCGGCGCGGCCGGCAACGTGGGGGGCTACGATTCGTTCTGGGTGGATCCCGGCGAGCGGCACACCGTGGTGGACGGCGAGTATCGGGCGTCCATCGTGACCGAGCCGGCGAACGGACGCTTGCCGCCACGCACGGACGACGCCCAGGCGCGGCGCGCCGAGCGCTTCCGCAGCGCCCAGGGCCGACCGCGCCAGAACGATGGCACCGCGTGGTGGGGCGCGGAACCGGGCCCTTTCGACGATCCAGAGCAGCGCCCGTACGCCGAGCGCTGCCTTATCGGCTTCGGATCCACCGCCGGGCCGCCGATGTTGCCGGTGCTCTACAACAACCACAAACGCATCGTGCAGACGCCGGATCACGTCATGATCCTCACCGAGATGGTGCATGACGCGCGCATCGTGCGGATGAACGGCGAGCACGCGCCGGACAACGTGCGACGTTGGATCGGCGACTCCATCGGCTGGTGGGAAGGCGACACGCTGGTGGTGGAAACCACCAACTTCACCGACCGGCCGGCGCTGGGATGGGGAACGACCAGAAACCTGCGCGTGGTCGAGCGTTTTACCCGCGTGGACGCGAAAACCACACTTTACAACTTCACAGTGGAAGACCCGGCCGTTTGGGAGGTGCCGTGGACCGGCGAGTACACGTGGCCGCAAACCGACGAGCCGGTGTACGAATACGCCTGCCACGAGGGCAACTACGCCATGGGCAACATCCTGTGCGGCGCTCGTCGCATGGAGGCCGAGGCCGCCGGGCCCGAGGCGCTCGCTGCATTCGCCAACACCTCGTGCGGCGCCCGCGTGGCGACGATGGCGTCACTGGCGCCTGAGGCCGGCGAGTAGGGTTGCCGCGGCCCGCAGTGGACGGCGAAGCCGGGGCGCTATGGTCTTGGCCGGGCCTCGCCGAAACGCGCCGCGAGGGTGAGATAGAGCGCGGCGCAACATCCGGCCGCCGCGAACAGCATGCACATCACCATGATCTGGTAGCGCACGGCCACCAACGGTGCCACGCCGGAGAGGATCTGCCCGGTCATCATGCCGGGCAAGGCCACGAGGCCCACGGCCAGCAGCGTGTTGATCTGCGGAATCAGCGCCGCGTCCAACGCCCGGCGCCGCGCCACGGCCGCGCCAACGCCAGCCGCCAGCTCGGCATGTTGGCGCTCGGCGGCAAGGCTGACGGCGTTCATCGCGGTGGAGAACGTCATGCCGGCGAGCGGCACCATGTAGCGGGGGTCGTACCAAGGATCCAAGGCCAGCACACCTTGGGTGGCGAGGGCCAGCGTTGGAACGCCGCCGAGGCCGATCGCCGCGGTGGCCAAGCCGAGCCGCCGCGCCGTGCGCGGGCCCAGCGGACGCAAGGCGATCCACGCGGCCGCGGCCATCATCAGCACAAGCACGCCGAGCACCAGGAACGGTTGATCGGCGTCGAACACGAAGGTGAGCACATAGCCGACGACGAGCAACTGGATCAACATGCGCCCGGTGGCGTACAGACCGCTCCAGGCGCCCATGGCCCACCGCTGCAGCACCACCAACAAGACGGCCACGGGCACGAAGGCGATGAGCAGCCGCGCGAGCGGAATGGTCGGCAATGCGGAATCCATGCGGTGCCCCCTCGAAAGTCGCAGTCGATGCAAACGCGCCGGGCCGATTGTCGCCGATTCGCGCTCGCGGCTGCCGCCAGCGGGGCTCGCCTTGCCCCTTGATGCACAATGGCCCTAGGCTCGATGCACGGGATCGTATGAACAAACCACTACTGGTCGCCGCACCACTCTTCGTCAGCATGGCTCTTTGCGCCGGCTGCAACACGAACCAGCCCACTTCCGCGCCGGCCGACGCCGGGCAACCGCCGCCGGCGGCGGACGACGGCAACCTGGTGACCCGAGGCGTCCCGCCGCTGCCGGCCGAGTTGCTCCGGGAACTGGCCCGCTATCAGAACACGCGCTCCGCGCAGCTGCGGGATTGGTTGGGCGACGGCATGCTCGTCGGCACCCGATTCGGCAACACCACGCAGCTCCATTTCGTGGCGGCGCCGTTGGGAATGCGGCGCCAGCTCACGTTTTTCGGCGAACCTGTCGGCGGCGCGGTGGCGCGGCCCGAGTCCGGCGACGGTTTCGTGTTTCTGAGGGACGTTGGCGGTTCCGAGTTCTACCAGCTGTTCTGGCAGCCGTGGCGGCGCGGGGGCGGCGGTGATTCGCCGAGACTGCTCACGGACGGCAAGTCGCGCTACATCGCTCCGTCGTGGTCGCCAAGCGGCCGGTTGCTCGGCTATTCCACCACCGAACGCAACGGTGCGGATTGGGATCTGCATGCGCGGGATCTGGACGGCGAGCGCACGGTGCTGCAGCAAGGGCAGGGCGTCGGCTGGACCATCTTGGATTGGGCCGCCGACGAGACCCGCGTGCTCATCTCGCGCTACGTTTCGGTGAACGAATCCGAGCTCTACGAGTTGCGCTTGGCGAGCGGCGAGCGCGAACGCCTGCTGCCCGATGTCACCGCGGCCTTCGGCTCGGCGCGCTACGGGGTGGACGGCAGCGTGTTTCTGACTTCCGACCTCGGCGGCGAGTTCCGGCGCTTGCACCGGCTCGACCGGCGTACCGGCCGGCTCGTCGCGGTCACCGGGGACACGCCTTGGGATGTGGAGTCCTTCGCCATGGCCCGGGACGGCGCGCGGTTGGCGTTCGCCGTGAACGAGGAGGGCACCAGCCGCCTGTTCGCGCTGCGGCTGTCGGACGGAGGGTTCATCGCGTTGCCGGAACTGCCGCGCGGCGTCGTCTCCGGATTGCGGTTCCACCCGGATGGCGATCGGCTCGGGTTCACCTTCCGCTCCGCGTCCACGCCGTCGGACGTGTTCAGCATCGACTTCCGCACCCGCCGGCTCACGCGCTGGACGCGCAGCGAACTTGGCGGACTGGCCCCGGGCAAACTGGCGGAACCGGAACTCGTGCGCTACCGCTCCTTTGACGGCCTCTCGATTCCGGCGTTCGTCTACCGCCCGCCGGGGCCCGGGCCGCACCCGGTGATCGTGAACATCCATGGCGGCCCGGCCAGTCAAGCGCGGCCCGGCTTTTCGCCCACGACGCAGTTCTACCTGGCGCGCCTTGGCGCCGCGGTGATCTACCCCAACGTGCGCGGATCACGAGGCTACGGCAGGACGTACCTCAACCTCGACAACGGGCGCAAACGCGAGGACTCGGTACGCGACATCGGCGCGCTGCTCGATTGGATAGCGCAAACGCCCGATCTGGACGCCGAGCGGGTGGCCGTTGTCGGCGGCTCCTACGGCGGCTACATGGTGCTCGCTTCCCTCGTCCACTACGGCCATCGGTTGCGGGCCGGCGTGGAGCGCGTCGGCATCAGCAATTTCGTCACTTTCCTCACCAATACGCAGCCGTACCGCCGAGATCTGCGCCGCGTCGAGTACGGGGACGAGCGCGACCCGGCCATGCGCGTGTTCTTGGAGGCCATCTCGCCGCTCAACCGCGCCGCCGAGATCGCGACGCCGTTGCTCGTTTCGCAAGGGCTGAACGATCCTCGCGTGCCGGCCAGCGAGTCCAGGCAGATCGTGGCGGCGCTGGAAGCGCACGGCGTGCCGGTGTGGTACGTGCTCGCCAAGGACGAGGGGCACGGTTTTCGCAAGAAGACCAACCGCGACTACCTGCAGGGCGTGACCGCGCTGTTCCTCAGAAAACACCTTCTCGGCGAGGCTTGAGGCCGAGACGCTCCCGGCTGTCGCGGGGCGGCGGGCGGGAGTAAAGGCGGGGTAGCCGTTGGCCGCACTTGCCAACCGCAGCCCAACATGGGAATGTCCGCACACCGCGACCCAAGCGGGGAGGCATGGCGAGCGAGAGGAGGCGCGGTGTCCAGAACAACGCGAGCCGCCGGGGCCGAACCTTTGGGGCCGACCGGCGCGGACATCGCCTACCAAAACCGCATCCTGCCGGGGGTTTCGCGCACGTTCGCGCTGACCATCCCGCAAATGCCCGCGCCGCTCGCGCACGAAGTGTGCAACGGCTACCTGTTGTGCCGCATCGCCGACACCATCGAAGACGAGCCCGCCTTGCCGCTGGCGGCGAAACAGCGCTTCCTGGGACGGCTCTCGCACGTCGTGGACGGCGATGAGTCTTCGGCGGCGTTCGCCGCCGACTTGCACCCGCGGCTGTCCAACCGGACCCTGACGGCGGAAAGGGAACTGGTCGCCAACACGGCCCGCATCGTGCGCGTGACGCGCGGCCTGCGCCGGCCGCAGCGCAAGGCCATCGAGCGTTGCGTGCGCGTGATGTCGGGCGGCATGGCCGAGTTTCAGCGCCAGGCTTCGGTGCGGGGCCTCGACGACGTGCCGCACTTGAACCGCTACTGCTACCACGTCGCCGGGGTGGTGGGCGAGACGATCACCGAATTGCTGTGCGCCCATTCGCGGGACATCGCCAGGCACAAAGGGACGCTCCTCGCCCTGTCCGCTTCCTTCGGCCAAGCGTTGCAGATGACCAACATCTTGAAAGACCTGTGGGACGACCACCGCCGCGGCGTGTGCTGGCTGCCGCGGGACGTCTTTCGCGTTGCCGGTTACGACTTGCGGGGTTTGGCGAGCGGCCGCACCGGGCCCCGATTCGCCGAAGGCTTGTTCGTGCTGTTGGGCATCGCCCGCCACCATGTCGGCAACGCCATGCGCTACATCCTTCTGGTGCCGTCCCAACAAGCGGGTGTGCGCCGTTTCTTGTTGTGGACCCTGGGGATGAGCGTGCTCACGCTGCGGCGAATACACGCGCATCCGCAGTTCCGCGGCGCGGAGGATGTGAAGATATCGCGCCGCAGCGTGCGCGCCACCTGCGTCGTGACAAGCCTGCTCGCGCGTTCGGATCGGGCCCTCGGTTTGCTTTGCCGCGCTTTCGTGCGCCGGCTGCCGGCCGATCAGAAATCGGGATTCCAAGTGGTGGTGCGTTGAGTGCGCCGGCCATCCAGCGGCGCTTCAACCGGCGGGGTTGGCGCCCCTGATCACCTCGGTTTGGTCGTTCGGCACATAGAAATAGGAACCGGGCCGGAAGTCGTAACCCAAGTCGCCTAGCAGGCGCCGTTGCCGGGGAGTCGCCCGTTGCGCCTCCGGTGGAATGGCGTCGTAGTCGTAGCAGCGCACCCACAGCTGGCAGTAGTTGTACAACAGCACTTTGCGGGCGTTGCCGGACTCGTTGCGCGACGGGCCGTGCCAAAGCGCGTGCGGGAACAGGTAGACGTCGCCGGCCGCGCCGGTGAGCTGCGCGGCGCCCGGCGAGTACGGCGTCATGCGGCTTTGCGGGTACTTGGGGCCGTCCTCGTTGAACGGGATCTGGCGCAAATGGCTGCCGGGAAACACCGTGAGATTGCCGCAGTTCTCCCGCGGCACGTCGCTTAGCAGGTACATGGCTTTGAGCGCGACCGGCGGGCTTGATTCGGCCAGCCGCGTGAGGCGCAACGACTCGCCGCCGTCCGTGTGCGTGTAGCCCGGGAACTGGGGATCCGCCGGGCGGGTGATGGCCTGGGTCATGCTGAGCAGGATGTTCGGCCCCATGATCTCCACGACGTAGTCGAACACCGGCGCGGCATCGATGAGATCGATGAAGGCTTGGTGGTAGGACAGCAGATCGCGCCGATCCATGAAACCGGCCGGGTCCAGATCCCGGGCGTGATCAAGCCACGCGTAGTGGCCGATAGGCAGCTCCTTGCCTTGTCTGCGATCCGGCTCCCAACCGGGCAGGCGGCGAATGCGGTCCATCTCGTTGGCGAAAAACGCCACTTGGTCGGCGTCGAGCACGCCCTCCAAGTGCAGGTAGCCGTCGGTTTTCCACTGGCGGCGCTGTTCCGCCGAAAGTTCCTTCATGGTTGGTCTCCGACCGATCAACTCCGGTGTCAGATGCCGTACAACGTCTTGACGTTCTCGTGCGTGATCTTGTCGCGGTCGGCGTCTGGCACGCCTTCGAAGATCTCGTCGATCACTTGCCGCGAGCACGGCCACGTCGAATCCACATGGGGGTAGTCGGAGCCCCACATCAGGTTTTCGACGCCGATGATCTCGCGGGTGAGCACCGCCGGGCGGTCGTCCTCGATGGTGGCGTAGAACTGCCGCCGCCACACTTCGTGCGGGCGCTCGCCGGTGAAGTCGCGGCTCTTGAAGCGATGTTCGCGCAGCAGGCCCTGATCCACGCGATCCAGCCAATGCGCGATCCAGCCGGCGTTGAACTCGCCCACCACGAACTTCAGATCAGGATGCCGTTCGGCCACGCCGCGGCACATCAAGTCCACCAGCGTGCGGCCAATGGTGGCTTGGGTTGCCGCGTAGTTCGCGGTCTCGTCCTGCGGCAGCGGGCTCTTCGGGCGATACCGCGCCGGCACATAGGCGTTGGTGCCGACATGCATCGAGAGCGGAAAGCCCGCCTCCTCGGCGAGCGACCAAACGGGTTCGTAGCATTCGTCCGGGTACGGCCGCTCCGGCGGCGCGGCGCAGGGGATGCAGCCGCCCTTGAAGCCCTTCTTTATCACCCGATCGAGTTCCACAACCGCGGCCGCGGGATCTTGGACGGGAATGGCCGCGAGACCGAACAGGCGCCCGCCCGAGGCGTTCGCGTAGTCGTGCAGCCAGTCGTTGTAGTTCTGCTGGCACGCCACCAGGAGCTCGGTGTTCTCGAAGGCGAACAAGCCGAAGAAGCCGGGATAGAGGAACTCCGCCGCCACGCCGTCTTCGTCCTGATCCTCGTGGCGGAACGCGCTGTCGCGGATGCCGGGGCGCAGCCCGTCGTAGCCTTTGGCCAGAATGCGCTTCGCCTCGTCGTCGCGCATGTCGTCCACTTCGGGCTTGTGGCCGCGCCGGCGCTGCAACGTGAGGCCGTCGCGCTTGCGCATTCCGGCGAAGCCCATGCGCCGCCGGACGCCGCGCGGCCCTTTGGCCGGAACGATGATCGAGTCTCCGAGCGTGCCCGCGCCCACGACCCGTGGCGCGTCGTCGCCGAACCGCTCCGGCAGGCCAATGAAAACTTCTTCGGCTTCCACCACGTGCGAGTCGGCGGAGATTGGTCTCGCGACGTTCACTTCGTTTCCCTCCAGCTTGCGTCCGTCCCCCTTGGCGCCTCGGCACCGCGGCTCGTACTTTCGCGCAATAATGCGCGGCTGTCCAGTGTGTCCAGTGTGCGGGGCCGGAGTTCGTGTCGACGTTGCTCACCGACGAGCAGATGACGCGCTTCTTGCGCGACGGCTTTGTGGTGCTCCAACCGCGCGAGCTGGACGCGGCATTCCATGCCGCCATGTGGCGGGCGGCTGGCGAGAGTCACGACGAGGCGCGTGGCCAACGCGACGGGCACCTGCAAATCGTCGGCGACAACCTGCGCGCCCGCATCCCCGGCGTGGCGCGCCTGCTGGACGCGCCCACCGTGCGGGACGCCGTGACCAGCGTGCTCGGCGAGGACTGGCTGTTGCATCCGCATCACTTCGTCCATCAGGCGGGCACAGCCGATCAGAGCTTTCATCAAGATGGCAACTTGCCGTGGAACGAGCGCGGCCACTACCGCAGCCACCGCCCGAACTGGGCCATGCTCTTCTACTATCCGCAAGAGGTCACGGACGCGAACGGCCCCACCGAAGTGCTGCCGGGAACGCAGTACTGGACCACGAATTTCGAGAAGCCGGACGGCTCGTGGCATCCCGGCGACGCCGTCGACAAGAGTTTGCGCGCCGACGAGCTGAACGGGCCCGACCACGCCGCTCGCGATCAGCGCCTGCGAGAGGTTGTGAACTCGCTTGGCGTGCGCGGTTTGCAACCGCGGAGGATTCGCGTGCCCGCCGGCGGCATCGTCCTCGCGCACTACGACCTGATGCACCGCGGCACCCGGGCCGGCGCCGACTGGGTCGCCGCCGGCGGCCGGCGCTTCATGTACAAGTTCTACTTCCTGCGCACCCGCGAACCCGAACGGGCCGCTTGGCGCAGTGCGGCGCCGTTGCCGGCCGCGGGACCAGACGGCCCGATAGACGGCGTCGTGCGCCACATCCGGCATTGGCTGCGGGGCGAGCAGGCCTGGGCGGCCGCAGTCGTCCCTGCCGATCAGGTGGACCGCCTTCGAGCCGCTTGCGCCGAAGACGAGCGCGTCCGGCTCGCCTACGAGATCGGCGCCTTGGCCCGCCGGGACGCCGCGGTGCGGCGCGAGCTTGGACGCTTGCTGACCAGCGAGGACGAGGCGCTGCGCCGCTCGATGGCTTACGCGGTGGGCGTCGCCGGCGCGCCCTGCGTGGACATCGTGGCGAACGCGATGCGGAACGAGGACCCGCGCGTGCGGCGGGTTGCGGCGTTCGCCGCCGGGGAAGCCCGCCTTGCGGACGCCGGCACCGTCGCGGCGTTGTTTCGTCTGCTCGAGACGGACGCCGACGACCTCGCGCGCTCCAACGCCGCCTACGCCCTGGGACACATCGCCCGGCTCGGCGCCGTGCCCGCTTCGCGGTTGCTGGGGCGTTTGCGTCCCGAAGTGGAGCCGGACAACACGACGAGCGGCGGCCTTTCGCGCTCCACCGTTCGCGCCAACATCGCCTACGCGCTCTGCAACATGACCTTGGAAGACGCGGATCTGCAAACCCTCGCCGAACAGGGCTTGGCCGACCACGACCGGTACGTTCGCGGCCTCGCCGTGGCGGCCCTGGAACGGCACGCCAGGGCCCGCGGCGCGTCGTGGCTGGCGGCGCTGGTGGCGCACTTGGCCAGCGCCCGCTTCAACCGGCGTTCACCGCGCGCGCGACCCGCACCGTGTTGACCAGCCTGCGCAATCCGCGTGTCCGCGAGGTGGTGCGGTTGCGCAACCGGCGGCGACGGCAGCGTGATGGGCGTTTCGTCATCGAGGGATGGCGCGAACTGCGGTGCGCGGCGGAAGCCGGTTTTCCGATCGGCAGCCTGTTCTTCTGCCCCGAGTTGCCGGCGGGTGCGGATGCCGTCCTGATCCGGCGTTTCGCCGAGGCCGGCGCGGAGTGCGAGGAAACCAGCCGCGCGGTGTTCGAGCGGATGTCCTACCGGCGTTCGCCAGACGGCCTCCTCGCGGTGGCCGGGACGCCGGACATCGGGCTGGACGCCTTGGCAGCCGGCTGCGCCGAACCGCGCGCAGCGCTCTGGCTGGTGGCCGCCGCCATTGAGGTGCCGGGCAATCTCGGCGCCATGTTGCGCAGCGCGGATGCCGTGGGCGCGGACGGCGTGCTGGTGGCGGATCCGAAGATCGACCTGTTCAATCCCAACGTGGTGCGGGCGAGCATCGGCGCCTTGTTCAGCGTGCCTGTCGCGGTGGCCGAAGCGGAAGCCGCCCGCGCGTGGCTGCGCGCCCAGGGCGTTTGCGTCGTGGTGGCGGATCCGACAGCCGACACGCTCTGGGCGAACGCGAACCTCGCCGGCGCTTTGGCCATCGTGATTGGCAGCGAGAGCGCCGGCGTCGACGACGATTGGCGACGCGCCGCCGACCAGACGGTGCGGCTGCCCATGGCCGGCCGGGCGGACTCGTTGAATGCCGCCAGCGTCGCGGCGGTGCTGCTCTTCGAGGCGCGGCGGCAGCGCGACGTCCAATCGCCTGGCTGACGCTCCCGCCGAGCGGTGGCCAGGCTCGCGTATTATTCGGACCGGGCAACGGAAGGGGACCGGGCATGGCGATTCAAGTGCGCGACAGACGCTTGCTGGAGGTGTTGGACGAATCAGCCGCGCTCACGCGGTTGGCGGGCGACTTTCAATTCACGGAAGGGCCCGTCTGGCATCCCGGGCGCCAACACCTGACGTTCAGCGACATTCGCGGCAACCGACTCTACCGCTGGCGTCAAGCCGACGGCTTGGCCGTGTTCCGCGAGCCGAGCCACATGGCGAACGGCAACACCTACGACCGGGAAGGCCGCCTGCTCACCTGCGAGCACGCCACCAGCCGCGTCACGCGCACCGAGCCGGACGGTTCCGTCACGGTGCTCGCCAGCCGCTACCAGGGCAAGGCCCTGAACAGCCCGAACGACATCGTGGTGCGGCGCGACGGTACCGTCTGGTTCACCGATCCCACCTACGGGCGGTTCGACGGCGTTGGCCGGGCGCGGCCGTTGGAACTGGATTTTCGCGGCGTCTTCCGCATGGGGCCGAACGGCGAGGCGCTCACCGTGGCTTGCGCGGATTTCGACATGCCGAACGGCCTCGCCTTCACGCCGGACGAACGCCATCTCTATGTCGCCGACACCCCGCGCATGCACATCCGGCGTTTTGCCGTGGAAGCTGACGGCCGGCTGACCGGCGGAGAGGTGTTCGCGGAGTCCAGCGGCGACGGCGCGGGCGCGCCGGACGGACTCAAGACGGACAGCGCCGGGCACGTCTTTTGCGCCGGGCCGGGCGGCGTCCACGTCTACCTGCCGGCCGACGGCACTTGCCTCGGCGTGATCGAAACGCCGGCCTTCTGCGCCAATTTCACTTGGGGCGGCCAGGACATGCGCGATTTCTTCCTCACCGCGTCCACCGGACTGTACCGAACGCGCGTGGAAGTGCCCGGCACGCCGCTATTTGACGGCTAGGCCCGCCTGGCGCACCCGTAGGACGCGCGGCTAGACAGCGCCGTAGGCCAGCAGCGCGTCGGCGACTTTGCGGAAGCCGGCGATGTTGGCGCCACGCACATAGTCGACGAAGCCGTCGGCGCCGGCGCCATCGGCGCAACACTTCTCGTGGATGTCGCCCATGATGCGCTGCAGCCGGGCGTCCACCTCCTCCCGACTCCAAGCGATGCGCAACGCGTTTTGGCTTTGCTCCAAACCCGAAACGGTCACGCCACCGGCATTGGCGGCCTTGCCGGGGCCGAACAGGATCCGGTTCGCCGTAAAGGTCCGCACGGCGTCCCCGGTGCAAGGCATGTTGGCGCCTTCCGCCACGGCCCGCACGCCGTTGCCGACCATGCCGCGGGCGTCCGCGTCGTCAAGTTCGTTCTCGGTGGCGCACGGCAAGGCGAGTTGACACGGCACCGCCCACGGGCGCGCGCCCTCGTGGTACTCGCAGCCGAAGTGCTCCGCGTATTCCGCGACGCGTCCGCGCCGCGCTTGTTTGAGATCCTTCAACCACGCCAGACGCTCGGTGTCGATGCCGTGCGCGTCGTGGATGAAGCCGTCCGAGTCGGAGGCGGTGACGACCTTGGCGCCGAACTCGGTCAGCTTCTCGATGGCGTGCAACGCCACGTTGCCGGAACCGGACACCACCGCCGTCTTGCCCGCCACCTCGTCTCGGCTGGCGGCGAGCATTTCCCTCAGAAAGTACACGGCGCCGTAGCCGGTGGCCTCCGGGCGCAAGGCGCTGCCGCCGAACGCCAACGCCTTGCCCGTGAAAACGCCGGTGAAACGGTTGGCGAGCCGCAAGTAGGCGCCGAACAGAAATCCTATCTCGCGGGCGCCGACGCCGATGTCGCCGGCCGGCACGTCCGTGTCCGGGCCGATGTGCCGGTGCAGTTCGCGCATCATCGCTTGGCAGAAGCGCATCACTTCGGCTTCCGACTTGCCGCGCGGATTGAAGTTGGCGCCGCCCTTGGCGCCGCCCATCGGCAGACCGGTGAGGCTGTTCTTGAGAGTCTGCTCGAAGCCCAGGAACTTGAGCACGCTTTGCGTCGTTGCGGGGTGGAACCGAAGGCCTCCCTTGTACGGCCCGATGGCGTTGTTGAACTGCACGCGCCAAGCGCGGTTCACGCGCACTTGGCCGGCGTCGTCCTGCCACGTGACGCGGAATGTGATTATGCGATCCGGCTCGGTCATGCGCTCGAGAACCCGCGCCGTTTCGTACTGCGGACGCTCGGCCAGGAACGGGATGAGCGACTCGGCCACCTCGCGCACGGCCTGGTGAAACTCCGTTTCGCCGGGATTCCGCCACGCCAATCGGGCCATGAACGCTTCGACACGCGCCTTGTTGTTCGCCGCCACTGTCACACTCCTTTGCCGTGGATCGCTAGAGCCGTCGCAGGTACCAAGCCAACACCGGATCGACCAGACGCCAGCGGTCGTCGTTTTCGCGGCGGATCAGGTCTTCGCGTTCGAGCACTTCCTTGGCGCGGTTGCCGGTGGACGTGGCGAGCCGGATGGGCGCCAGGAACTGGTGCGCGGCGGGGTGTTGAACGCCGTCGGGCGCCTTGGCAATTGCCCGCAGCAAGGCCCGCTGACTGGCGGCGAGACCGACGACGCGAGCCGCGGCGACGGGCTTGTCCTCCATGGCGATCCGTTCCCAAGCGGCGTCCACCGCTTCGACCTCCGGCGGCGTCGAGCCGTTCCACAGCCGCGAACAGAGCGCATTGACATAGTAGGGGTGGCGAGCGGTGACGGCCAGAATCCGGTCTATGACGCGGTCCGCGACGACGTCTCCCCAACGTCGGTCACTCGCCTGCCGCAGGAAATCCCGATAGTCCGCCGCGGCGATGCGTCCCAACGTGAGCTTGCGGCACAGGCGAAAGAGCGGGCGATCCTCCTGCTCGAACATGGGTGCCAGCAGATGCCGCTGGCTGCCGGCGAACAGGCAGGTGACGTTGACCAAGCGCTCCACCGCATGGCGCAGAGCGCCTTCCAGACTGGCGCCCCCGTTGATGGCGCCAAGTTGCTGAAACTCGTCCAGAACGAGGACTGCGCGCCGATCATGCAGACCGGCGGCGCGGTCCAGCCCAAGAAGCGCTTCCACCACGCCCTGACCTGCCCGCCCCGGCGGGCTGAGTTTCATCGACAGCCCCAAAGCGCCGAGCGAGAACTCCGGTTTCAACGCGCCGAACGCCTCGCCGAGCCGGCGAGCCGCCGACCGCCCCTTCGGCGCGATCAGCACTCCCAAGCGCTCCACCGCCTCCAGCAGCTGCGCTTCGAAATCGCGCGCGTCATGGGCTACCAGCAGGTCGATGGTGGTGGCCGCGACCTCGCGACCGGCACGGTGGAGGTCCTCCACCACCTGCTCCACAAGACTGGTCTTGCCCATTCGGCGACGCCCCCACAGCCAAGTGTGACGGACATCGAGCATGTTGCGCCCCAGCTCGGCGCGTTCCTTGGTGCGGTTGCAGTGCGCGACGCCGGTGGCGACGCCGAGCGGGAAGAAGTCCGGTTGGCCAGCCATGCGCCCAAGACTACACCAAGAAGCGCGATCTATGGAACATGCTGTTGCGCTCCACTAGTTGAGGTTCCCGGAAATTGCGTTCCCGCAAGTTGCGTTCCCGATGTAGCGGGAACACGCGGGCCAACGATGCGAGGCTTGGCTCACGTCTCGAGACCTGGGGGCCGGTCGCGAAACTTGTTTGGGCGCCTTCCTGTCGGCCGGTCGGCGAGCCGCTATTGGCCGCGCTCCTGTTCCACGACCGCCCGGTCGGCGTCGCGGATGACCGTTTCGGCGCGGCGCAGGAGTTCCTTCGGCAGCGAGCCCAAGGCGTCCACGCGGCGTTCGTAGTCGGCCACCGCGTTGCGATCGAGAGAAGCGTCCAAGTCCACGCGCCGTTCCAGTTCGCCGAGCAGCGACTCCGCCTCGTCGATGGCGGCGCGTCTTTCCCGGTGGCGGCCCATGGCCTCGGTGCTGGCGGTGAAGACAGCGTCGCACTCGGCGCGAAACCGTTTCCACAAACGCTGATCGACGCTGCGGGGCACCGGGCCGGCTTGCTTCCAGCGGCGTTGCAGCGCTTTCATGGCGGCGGCTTTGGCGCTTGCCTGTTCGCCGGATTCGCGCACCTTGTTGGCTTCGGCGACGAGGCTCTCCTTGGCCTCGATATTGCGTTGCCACGCCTCTTTGAGCAGCGCGTGGACGCGGCTCGCCAGTTCCTCGAAACGCTCCTTGAGCGGGCGTTCCGCCTTGCGTTCCACCGGGTGGTACTTCGACCATTCCGCCCTGGCTTGGCGCAGCACTTGTTCCACGCCGCGCCAGTCGGCCTTCTTCCAATCGTTGTTTTCCAGGAAGTCCTCCAAGGCGCCGACGATGGCGCGACGCTGCTCCAGATTGAACGCCCGTCGCTCCGCGTGGGCCTTGAAGTGCGCGCGGCACGGCGCGAAGGCCAGCTCCGCCGCGGTGTCAAAACGTTTTCGCAGAGCGCGCCCTCCCCGCATGTCCGCCGGCCCCAGCTCGTTCCAGCGTTGCCGCAGGTCGCGCACGGCCACCGTTTGCTCGGCTGGCGAGCGCGGCTGTTCGGCGAGCGCTTCCATCTCTTCGCACAGCGCCTCCCGTCGCGGCGCCTCCGCGTACTGGCGCCATTCGCGCAGTTCCCGTGCGGCCGCGCCGAGTTGCGCAAGTTCGGCGCTGAACACGCGCGCGTTTTCCTTCGGCAGCCGGCTCACCATCTCGCGCAGCTTCTCGTGGTGCTCGATCGCTTGCCGGCCCGCTCCGCTTTCGGCCTTTTCGCGCAGTTCGCGTAGCTGCCGCGCCACCTCGGCCGCCAGCGTCTCGGCTTCGGCGACGCAGCCGGCGGCGGCTTCGCCGAGGGCCTGCTCGCGCTGGCGAAGAGCCGTCAGTTGCGCCGGCTCGGCGACGGCTTCCGGCCAGCCGTGGCGGGCGATCAGGCGTTGCACTTCGGCGCGCTGGCGATCGAGTTCCCGTTGGCGCGCGTCGAAGGGGCCGAATTGCGTTGTTGGCAACCGCGCCGCCAACGCCGCCGCGGCGGCGTCCGCCAACGCGCCGGCGCGCTCGATGTCCTGCACGCGGGTGGCGACCGTGGAGACGACGTCGTGGAAACGCCCGCTTGGCGTTTCATCCGGCGGTTCGGTGTCCGCCAAGACGCCCCAATCCGCCAACAGCTCGTCGAGGTCGGCCTTCGTGGCGCGCGCGCAATCGCCGGCGGCGGCCATGTCTTCGATCGCCGCCATCGCCGCTTCCACTCGCGCCCGCAGGGCCTCGGCCCGCGCAACCAGCACGCCCCAAGCCTCGGGGTCCGCATGCTGCTCTTTGGGCGTTGGCCGCCGCGTCGGAAAGCGCTGCCGCAACACTTCCGAATCCCGCTTGGCCACGCCAAAACGTGCCAGTGTGGCATCCGTGGCCGCTATCGCCGCCAAGTGATCCTCCCACTTGCGCTCCAGCGCGTGCCGGCGCGCGTCGTAGTGGACGTCGTCGTCCGCAATGGCCGTTGCCGCGGCCAACAGCCCTTCGGTGCGGCCGTCTTCGCCGTCGCGGACGGCTTGCGCGTTGTTGTGCAACGTCGAGCGTTCGCGGACGAGCCGATGCGCCGCGTTGTCGGCGCCTCGGGCGCGCTTCGCAAGCGCCGCGAGCGTTGCGACGTCCCAGATGCCGTCCACCACTTCCAGACGGACGCCGGCGGCGGGGTGGGAGAGGATGGCGTCAGCGCGTTCTCCAACGTCTTGGATACGCGACGCGGCTTCCAGGGCGCTCTCGGCGGTGCCGGCCGATGCGACCTCGGCGCGCAAGATCGCCGGGTGTTCACGCAACGGCGGCGGGACGGTTCCGGCCGGCAACGCGCGCAGCCGCTCCAGGGCTTCGGCGGCCACGGTGGCGTCGGCGAGTGCTTGGACGATCGGTGCCGCCCGCGTCAGACGCGCCAGCGCCGCCAAGCGCACCGCCCGGTCGGCGTCGCCGAGGAACATGCGCTCGAGATCGTCTTGGGCGTCGTCGCCGAGAGCGGCCAAGGCGGCGATCCGCGCTTCCGGGGTGGGCGCGTCAAGGCGAGGCTTGCGTTTCAGCGGGTGGCGTTTTGCGAAGCTGAACATGGGCTCGGTGATGCGCGAAGCGGCTCGTTTGCGTCCAAGCAGGCGGCATTTTGCGACTCGCCACGGCAATACGCAATGCCGGTAAGCCGCCAGCAGGTTCTCCCGCTAACGGCACGGCCTGTTCGCGAGTCGGCTTGCGGCGTCGGCTTGTGAAGAAAAGGGCAAGACCCGTCCTCCATGCCTAGTGTGGATGCGGAGGCGGCGATGTCGGTTCCCTGAAGAGGCAAGGCGGTCCGAGCGCGACCCGGCCCGGCGTCCGGGTCAGGACGTGTCGAGCGGCACCGGCACGGGCGCCTCGTGGCCGAAGGCCAAGGCCCGGTAGAACGTGTCCCAGTCGGGCAGGAGAAAAGTCGTGAACAGCGAGCGGAAGTCCTCCCAGAAGTATGTCGGACGCCGCTTGCGCTCCAGCGCCGCCCGGAACAGCGGGCAGCATGTCGCCTGCAACTGGTCCATGCCGAACGCCAGCATCATCAAACAGGCGAACACCGTCGCCAGATTCTTCTTGCCGTGGCCGAAGTTGTGCTCGAACTCGTAGCCTTGGTTCTTCAGGGTGTTGAACGTCTCGTTCTCGATCCGCCAGCGCGCCCGCCCGGCACGCATCAGCTCCATCGCGTTCCATCGGTCTATCCGCAGGTCCGTGACCCACGAGAAATGCCTCTCCTTGCCGTTCGGCCTCCTTTCCCAATATTCGAGGAAGTTCACCTCCAGATCCGGGTGCGAGTCGTTCAGCGGCGCTCCGTTCGACCACCGGAAACGGTGCTCCACGCCGTCCGCGTCCACCGTCTCCCAGCGCTCCACGCCCGGCTTCGCCCCCGGCGCCCGCGGCGCCGACTCCAACTCGTCGACCCACGCGAACAGCGCCTTGTGGTCGCCCGGCTTCGCGCCCAGCACGAAGCCCATGTCCAGCTCCTTCAGCAGCCGGACGTGCGGCCCGTTCGACGCCAGGCCGTCCTCCACCACCACCAGCGGCAGGTGCGGATGCTCCCGGCGCAGCGCCGTCAGCAGACGCTTCGACGCGTTCCGCTCGCAGTCGTTCTTCCTCGCGCCGTCCGTCTTCAGGATCGGCTCCGGCGGAACCACCGGCAGAACCTGCCGATGCTCCGGATGGACCAGCACCGCGCACAGCGACTGGTGGTAGTACTCCAAGCTCCCGTCCCGCCGCCTCTTCACGCAGCAGTTGCCGCAATGCACCGTCGGCGACGAGAAGTGCCCCGTGCCGTCCACCGACAGCAGGTGCCGTCCGCCCAGCCACTCGTAAACCCGCAGAACCCCGCCGCGCTGCGCCAGCGCGAACAGACGCTTGAACGGACGACGCAGCTCATCCGGTTCCAGCACGTCCAGACGCTCCCGCATCCGGCTGTCCGACGGCGCCCGCCGAATCCCGAACAGGCCGCGCAGGTTCTCCTCCCGCGCCGACGGCTCGCCAAGCCCGCGAGCATCCCGGTCGAACCGCAGCAGCGACGGATACTTCAGCGCGAAGATCGCCAGACCCGACATCAGGCAGTCCGACAGACTCAACCCGCGGCTCGACACCCCGTCCCCGATCCGCCCGAAGCAGCGGCGCATCTCCGCCACCATCCCCGGCATCGACAGATCCTTCCGAAACTTCGCCTCGCGTCCCATCCTTGGACTCCTTGCCCGAAATCGAGTCGATTATCCCCCAACGCCTCCAAAAGTCTGCGAGAAACTATTTTCCAGCGCGCCGCCAGCCCTTGTGCCACGCGGGCTCAGGAATTAGCGGGAATCGCTGAGCCGCCAGCGCCGTGGTTCGCCCCGTTCGAACAGCGCGGGCTTGCCGGGCGACGGATTCGGCGCGCGCTTCCCGCAGGGTCGGCCAAGGCAACGATGGCGCCAAGATGGGGTAGGCTTCCATCGCGTTTGGCGGGTCGGGGAGTTCCAAGTGGCGCGTTGGGATCGGGCGAACGAACCGCGAATCCCGGACTGGTTTTGGGCCGCGGTGGAAACACAAGCAGAGGTTCGCGTGGTGGAGGTGGACGAGTGCGACGTCCACTACCACCAGTGGGGCGCCGGCGATGGCGGCGCGGCGGCCAAACCCGGCATGTTGTTCGTTCACGGCATGAACGCCCACCGTCGTTGGTGGGACTTCATCGGCCCGCAGTTCTTGGACAGCTACCGGGTGGCGGCAATGGATCTGACCGGCATGGGAGATTCGGACTATCGCCACGCCTACAGCGCCGAGACCTACGCCGCCGAGATCGCCAGCGTGTGCGACGACGCCGGCTTCGGCACGGACGTGGTGGTGGTCGGTCACAGCTTTGGCGGCGCCATGGCGGTCAAAGCGGCCAATTCCTACCCGGCCCGTTTCGGCGCGTTGGTGCTGGTGGATTCGGGGCTCCGCCACCCGGACGAACCGGAGCCGGATCATCCGCCCCTCGGTGGAGGCCGAGCGAAGGTCTATCCCGATAGGGAAACCGCCCAAGCGCGATTCCGACTCTATCCTCCGCAGCCCTGCGCGAACGACTACATCCTCGCCTACATCGCGAGACACTCGCTGATGCCGCTGGACGGCGCCGGCTGGGCTTGGAAGTTCGACGAGGAGCTGCCGCTCACACTCGCCGGCGCCGAACGCGCCGCGGGGGACTACGCGAGCCTGGCCGTGCCCACCGGCATCGTCTACGGGGCCTTGAGCGCGTCCTTTAGTCGACGAACGCTGGAACACACGGTGGCGCTGTTGCCCGGCGAAGTGCCCGTTCGAGCGGTGGCGGACGCCCGTCACCACGTCTTCTTGGACCAGCCGCTCGCGTTCGTGGACGCCCTGCGCGAAGTCGCGGCGCAGACCCGCCGCCCTAGGCCGGCGAGAGAAAGGTCTTGATCTGGTCGGCGAGTTTCTCGCAGGCCATTTGGCGCACGCGGGCTATGAAGGGCAGCGGCACGACAACGGCTGGAACGAAACTGGTGCCGGACGCTTCCGAGCTGAGCGTGCCGGCGGCGGTGCCGTTGCGCACGTCCCACACCGACGCCTCGTAGTTGGCGCCGTTTTCCCACGAGAGGAAACCGAAACACGCCGGAATGCCGCCGGTGACCACGGTGCATTGCAGTGTGCCGCTCTCGTCCGAGCGCTGCGTGGAGCCTTCTATCCACACCAGGTAGCGCACGCCGATCTCGCGGATGCGGGCCGCGATCAGCGGCCGGCCGATGACGTTGGCGAGATCCTCCATGTTGAGCGGCGCTGTGCGCGGTTCGAACCACGGGAACGTGGCGTCCACGAAGTGCTGTTCGGTGAGCACGGGCACGGCGCTGGGGCCGCGGCTCACGTGGTTGCTGAGGCATGCGACGAAATCGTCTTCGGTTTCGCTTTGCGTCTTGTGCTTGCGCGAGAGGATCACGATCGAGTCGTCGCCGAGGTTGGTGGGCGCCTGCCGAACCTGCTGCACCGTCGATTGCACGCTGCAACCGGCAAGCAGCCCGAAGGCGAGCAGCACGCCCGCCGCGGCGCCGCCAACACGGAGCCCCCGCGCGGTACCGAGCGGGAGGGCAAGGGTGGTGCGGGAGGCTGCCCGCCGGGCGCTTGTTCCCCGAAGGTTCGCCGAATGGCTGGCGGACTTGCTCATGGATTTCCCTCCGCGCCGGCGGAACCGGCTTCTAGCTGGGCTTTTTCGCGCAATTCGAACGCCAGCACCGCGGCGGCGTCGCGCAACGCCCAGATCGCGGCGGCGTTCAAGGCTTCCGCCTCGTCGCCGTGGTTGCGACCGCTGACTTTGCCGTAGCCGATGAGCGGCCACTCGGTGCGCAAGTTGCCGGCGGTGTCGAACAGTCGAATCCGGTAGCGGATCCACACTTCGAAGAAATCCAACTTGGTTTGCTTCGGAGTGGCGAACTGCACTTCCTCGATGGTTGGCGCGAGCACCCCGCGGATGCCCGCCAAGTTCCCTTCACCGCCGGCGCGCCGGAACGGCGTGGGTTCGGCGGAGGTTTCCGCGGCGCTGTCCGCGCCATCCTCCTCGCCATCTTCCGCGGCGGCTTCGCCGCTGGCTTGTGGCGCGGCGGCCGGAGGCGACGCCTGCTCCACGGGGACGACATCGGTGAACACCGCGTTGAAGACGCGAGCGAACACCGGCTCTTGGGACGCGCCGATGTCGATGCTGTAGGCGCCTTGGTCGTCCACCTCCTCCAAGTGGACGAAGCTCTTGAGCGCGTCCTCGAAATACACGCCGACGGGCATGTCGATCGGCTCCACCAACGGCCTCGGGACCTCGATGTCCACGGTGACGGACGCGCCGCCGGCGCAGCCGCCGAGGGCGGGAAGGAGCATGGCCGCGGTTGCCGCCGCGAGCCACGAGGGTGGCGGCATCTGTCGACGGGGCTGGCGGTTGGCCGGGCGCACGACAGCTACTTTAGCGCAAGACGCCGTGCGCCGCTTGGCCGACTGCCGCTTGTTCGGCGGGGCCACGCCTAGAGCAACTCGGAGCTCGCAAGCGCCACGAAGGTGCCGTTGTTGCGGTAGGTGAGTTCCCGCATCAGCGCCGCGAAGCGGTTGCCCGAGGCGTCGCCGACGCGCACCGGAAAACCGACCCCGTGGATGCGCACGCGGCGGTCGCCGGTCGCGTCCACGCGGTTCACCTGATCCACGCGATCCACCACCTTCTCTATGGACTGCCCGCTGTAGTCGTCGCCGAAGACGTAGATGCTGATCTTGCGATCTTCCGCGTAGAAGGTCTCGATGGCGCGGGTGATGCCTTCCACCGGGCTGGAGTTGGAGTAGGGCTGCCAGCCGGCGAGCCGTTTCACGATGCTGTCGCGCACGGTCAGCGAATCTGGAATCCAACGCGCCGCGTATTCCGGAAACATGTAGTCGCCCATGTCGTTCATCACCTGGATACCCTTCACGCGCGGATAGATGGCCAAGGCCTCGCGCACCTTCCGCTGCGCGAGGGGCCAGGCGAACGTCTGCATGCTGCCGGACGTGTCGATGACGAAGATGATGTACTCGCTGTCCACGGTGATGCCGCCGATGGTGTTGCTGGCGCGCACGAAGTCCAAGCCGAGAAGCCGTTCCATCTCTTCGGTGAGCGACTGCTTGGCGCGCGCGAACGACTGGCGCTCGGTCAACTCGCGCTCGGACTTCTCGCTGGCCTCGCGGTGGCGGCCAAGGATGTCGCTGATTTCCCGCTCCAGTCGCGCCAGAGCGGCGAGGTCCAGCCGCAGCCGCAGCTCTTCGGCGCTCAGCTCCCGCGTCAGCTCGCGGGTGACGCCGCGAATGCGGTGCAAGGAGTCCCGCTTCTGCACCACCAGCCCGCGCAGGCTGACGACCGACTCTTCAAGCGGTATGGGTTCCACGGTGCGGATGACCATGAGCAGCAGGATGATGGCGCCGAACCCGCAACAGATCACGTCCAGGAAGGACAACCCGATCTCCTGCAAGCCGCGCCGCTTCATGGCCAGTCCCGCGATGGCGACATGTAGGTGCCGCCGGATCGCGCGGCCAGCACCCAATACGCAGCGGACGCCAACAGGTCGCCTTCCAGCGGCAGCAGAATGACGTTCACGGGGACTTCCCCCGGCATGAGGTCCATGGCGTCGTTGAACAGCCGTTGGCGTTGGCGCGCGGTGACCACCCGGCCGCGCGCGCCTTTGGCGCCCTGTGTGGGCAGGCCGTCTGTTACGAGAAAGACGTTGTCGGGAAGCGGCCGCATGGACGAGATGGCGCCCATGACGCTCTCGAGGTTGGTGCCGCCGCTGGGAATCACCTCGGCGAGCGCCACCAAAGCGTCCTCCAGCGCGTCCGGATCCGTGGTTGGACGCCACTCGTTGTCACCCAGGGGGAACCAGCTCTCGGTGTTGTAGAGCACGATTTGGAAGTTGCCATCGATGGGCGCCTGGGCGGCGAGCCACTCGACGACGCGCAGCGCCCGCCGCCACTTGGGCGCCGCCCTTTGGCGCGCCGGAGACATGTTGCGCCGCCGCAGAATCTGCACGATCGTGGTGTCGAGCATGCTCGCCGAGACGTCCAGCGCGACGAGGATGTGCGTGCCTCCCACATACAACCCGGTGAGGTATTGGCGGTCTCCCTCGCCTTTGATTTCGCGCACTTGGAAGCCGCGCATCGCCTCTTCCTTTTCCCTTAGGCGCTGCAGGTCCCGGTCGCGGCGCTCGACGTCCGCCTTGAGGGCCAGCGTGCTCTCGCGCTGGGCCTTGGCGCGTTCGGTGAGGTCGAGCAGTTCGGCCTGGCGCCGGTCGCGATGCTCCCGTTTGGCGAGCAGATCGCGGCTGGCGTCGGCCACGCGCCGCCTCGCCGCATCCAGCCGCCGCCGCAGTTCGACCAGGTCCGCCTCGCCCTGCTCGATGAGATAGTCCAGCTTGCGCGACTCGGAAAGAAGCTCCGGGTCGGCGGCGAGACCTTGCAGATCGGTGCGGTGGTGGATGATGAGGAAGATGAGCACCACCGCGCCGAAGCCGCAGGACATCACATCCAGGAACGACAGCGAGAACACTGTGAACCGCCGCTTGCCGCTCCGGCGCGCCACGGTGGCCGGGGCCGCTTACGCCGATCCTGCCGGAGCGCCGTCCAATACGGCGATCAAGCGAAACTCCAGACCGTCGTGGCGGATCACGTCGCCGCTGCCGACGGCCTGCTCGAACTCGATCCGTTCGCCGTTCAGCCGGACATCGCCGGTGGTGGGAACGATGGCGAAGCCGCCGCCCCGCCGCCTGACGCGGAATCCGCGCTCGCCGTTCGCGGCCGGATGGTCAGCGGCGGAGGTTTCGTCCGCCAACGGCAACGCGATCGCGCCGCACAACAGATGCGTGGGCGGGGGCGCTTCGGGAGCGCTCTGCTGTTCCTCGGCGGACGGCACGGGCAGCGAAGTGGCTAGGCGCACGCTTTCGTCCGGGCTCAAGAGCCGTTCGGATTGCCGGGCCAGCGCTTGCGGCAGCGCGTTCTCCGGCAACCGCAACAGGCGATGTCCGGCCGCTTCGAGGTGCGCGGCCAAACCCGGCGGGCGCAAGGCGCGGTGCGTCAGCACAAGCGTGTCGGGCGCGCCGATGGCGTCGGCGAGCAAGCCGTAGCGCTGCTCCGCCTTCTCCGCGAACGCCCGCGGGTCTACGCTGACGCGGTGGGAGATGTCGCCGTGGCGCACTTCGATGGTGAACTCGGCGACTTGCCGTGCCGCCCCAGCGCCGATTTGATCGAAGAGCTGCTGGAAGAGCTGCTGATCGGTGGCCGCAACGCGCAGCGGATCGAAGCGCGTGCTTTCCACGAAACGATCCGCCACCGCGTCTATCCAACCTTCCATCATCGCCAACAGACCAGCCGCCGGCACCTCGGCCGCTTGGCCGCGGCGCAGCTGCGGCCCGTCCGGTTCGTCCGTGGCCAACGTCAAACCTGTGACCGTGGCGCGATGCAGCCCAAGATCCACCACGCGACAAGGGCCGGGCAGCCGCAACGCGCTCGCCGCGGCCACCGCGGCGTCCACGAAAGCGCGGATCTTGAAGCCGGCCTCGCTGGCGATGCCGAGCAGCAGCGACAGGTGCGCCGCGGTGGCGGTTGGGGGGACGGCGACGATCACCTCGGCGGGACTGGCGGAGTCGCCGAGGGCGGCGCGGATTTCCAACAGATGCAAATACACCAGATCCGCCTGATTGGCCACCGACCGGCCGGCCGGCGTCACCGGATCCGCGTTCAGACGCTGCCAGAACGCGTTGTGCAGCTGCCGCGGACGCAGCCTGGATTGCGCCAAGGCGGCGTGCCCGAACAACACCTCGCGCCCTTCCACCAGGGCGACGCCCGGTTCCCGGTACAAGACGTGGCCATCGCGCGACAGCGCCACCTCGGCGTCCGCGATGTCCAGCAGGTTCATGCCGGCGGCCCCGGTGTTGGCGCCCCTGCTTGCGGGTGACGGGCCGTGCGCGGGACGTCGCGCCGGCTCATGGCGTGTGAGCCGTTGCTTGGCCGCGCACTTGCATGTGCCGAATCAACGCGTCGTCGCAGTAGTGCTGCGCGTCGAGCACGAGGCGTTCCTGCACCAATTGCAGTTGATGCATCAGGAACATCACGAAGATGCTCACCACCAGCGCCACGAAGGTGGAGTTGAAGGCCACGCCCAAGCTGGTGGTGACGCCGGCGATGTTGCCTTCAACGGCCTCGTAGGCCTGACCTAGCGCGTCGCCGATGCCGCGCACCGTGCCGATGAACCCGATGGACGGAATGGCCCAGGCGATGTAGCGCACCATGGCGAGCTCGCTGTCCAGCCGGTCGGACTCGGCTTCGCACACGGCGCGCACCGCGGTTGACACGTCTTGGACGTTGCGTGTGGACGCGAACCGCTGCAAGGCGGCAAGCAGCGCCCGCGGCAGCAGGTTCCCCCGGATCGCCTCCGGCAGCGCTTGCAGCGGACGGGCGTACTCGCGGGTGTCTTCGGGAAGAATGCTCATGCCCTCGGCCACTTCCACGAGACGTTGCCCCAACATGCGGCGCTCGCGCACCGAGTGGTGGGCCTTCATGCCCATTATGGCCATCGCCCACAGCGCCAGAATGAAGCAGGATTCCTGCTCGTAGTCGCGCAGCACGACGTACAGCGACCGGTCGGGAACGAAGGAATCGCCCAGCGCCGCCCGATCGGCCTGCGCCTCCAGGATGGCGTCGGCGTTCGGCCGCACCACGGTGACGTACGCCAGATGGACGACGATGATCGCCGCCACAAGGGCGCTGGTCTGGAAGGCGAAGTCGAAAGGCAGCGTTCGGCGCAAGGTCGCGGTCCTTCTCAAATGTCCACCGGGAACGCCACGGAGATGTCCTCCGAGATGTTCTCGGTGGGTACGAACACCTCTTCGGGATCGCCGCCGGCGGTCGCTGCCGGTTCTCCATCGCCCGGGGGTGTTTCGGCTTCCTCCCGTTCCGCTTCGCCCCGGGCGGCGGTTGCCGGCGTGGTCTCAACGCCTTCCACTGGCCCCTCGGACTCGGCGGCGGCAGGCGCTTCGGCTTGTTCCGCGGCAAGGCCCGGTAGTACCAAAACGAGGGCCAAACAGGCGCCTGCGAGCGGGAGACGGCGGCGGTTGTCAGCCGGCGACCTTTTCGCCACGGGGTTTCGACGCGACTTTCCCAACGATCCCATGAGGCTACTGTAACGCAACATCCACCGGATCACCGCGGGGAGGCGTTCGGCAAAGCCCGGCTACACTTGGCGTTTGCTTCAAACAAGACCGCCATGCGCACGAAACGTCCCACCGTCGCCGCCGCCGAGGAGATACTCGGCGGCTACTTTCCCGTTCTCGACCACGGCTTCGTGGCGCTTGTGGATTACATGGGCACGGACGCGGACATCGAACGCGCCGCCCGGGTGAGCTACGGCGCCGGCACCCGTCGCGTGAGCCAAACGCGCGGCCTCGTGCGCTACCTGCAACGCCACCACCACACCACGCCGGCAGAGATGGTGGAGTTCAAGTTCCACTGCGCCATGCCGATTTTCGTGGCGCGGCAGTGGATTCGCCACCGCACCGCGTCGGTGAACGAGTTGTCGGCGCGCTACAGCCTGCTGCCGCTGTTGTTCTACACGCCGAAGGCGGCGGATTTCGCCCTGCAAAGCAAGGTCAACAACCAAGGCCGCGAAGCCGACCCGGCGCCTGACGCGCTGCACGTCCAAGCCGTCGCCCGCTGGGAGCGGTTGCGCCAAGACGCCGCGGACGCCTACGGCTGGCTTCTGCAAGAGGACGTTGCCCGGGAACTCGCCCGCATCGACCTGCCGCTTTCCACCTACACGCAGTGGTATTGGAAGATCGACTTGCACAATTTGCTGCACTTTCTCACGTTGCGCGTGGACGCCCATGCGCAGCGGGAAATCCGCGCCTACGGCGAGGTGATGGCCGGCATGTTGCAGCGCGTGGCGCCGCTGGCTTTCGAGGCTTGGCTGCATTACGACGTGCTCGGCGCGCGGCTGAGCTTCGGCGAGCGGAGGGCTTTGGCCAGGCTTCTTCGCCCCAGCGTCGATGGCGAAGGCGTGTCGGTGCGTGGCGGCGCGGCCGGCCTCGACCGCGTCGCGCTCCGGGAGCTCGGCCTTTCGGCGCGGGAAATCCACGAGTTGCGCGAGAAGCTCCAAGCGCCACCGCAGCCGGACTTCAGCCTCGATCTCGCCAACATGCGCGGCGCCGAGGAGATGGAGCGGCGCATGGACAAGGCGGTGCCGGCGGTGGAGCGCCCGCCGAACGGGTGACGTCGCGCGGATTCAACGGCGCGACGGGCGAGACGTGGCGCTCACCCCAACGCCCCGGCCGATCGCAGCCGCTCCGCTTCGGCGGCGTCGACGCCAAGCAGTTCGCGGAGCACGAAGTCGTTGTGCTCGCCGAGACAGGGCGCCGCCGCGCGCAAGCGCTGGGGCGTGCGCGAGTAGATCGTCGCCGGGCCGTCGTAGGGCGTCGGCCCCATCACCGGGTGGTTCAAAGTGACGAAAAAGCCGCGGTGCTTTAGCTGAGGGTCTTCGTAGAGGTCGCTCGGTCGCAGCACGGCGTAAGCCGGAACGCCGGCCCGCCGGAGCGTCTCGGCCGCCGCGAACGCCTCTCGCCGCCGGCACCAATCCGCCAGCGTGTCGTCGCCGAGCAGCGTGTGAAGCGCGGCCCGCTCGGTGTCGTTTTCCACGCCCGCCGCCAGGTAGCGTTGCTCGCCGGCGCAAGCAAAAACGCCGTGCGGCGCCAAGCCGGGGGATCCTTGGCCAAGCCGTGTGGCCACTTCGCCGGTTGCGGCGTAGCGCAGAATCAGCGGTTCGAGGAAGCGGATGCCGCACTCCACCTGGGCCAGGTCGATGTGCTGACCAAAGCCGGTGCGTTGGCGGTGCAGGAGGGCGGCGGCGAGCGCGCTGACGCCGAAACGGGGCGCGATGAAATCGGTGTACGCGCCCCACGGCCCCGCCGGCGGCCGATCCGGCCAACCCACCAGTTCGAACAGCCCGGCGATGGCGGCGCCTTGGCTGCCGAAACCCGAGTAGCCGCGTTCGGGCCCGGTTTGGCCGCGCATGGACGTGGACAGCATCACCAAGTCGTCGCGCCCCGCGGTCAACGTTTCCCAGTCCAGACCGAAGCGCGCCATGGTGCCGGGCGAGTAGCTTTCCAGCACGACGTCCGCCCAGTCGGCGAAGCGTCGCGCCAATTCGCGGCCGCGCGGGTTCTTGAGATCCACCGTCGCGCCGTATTTGGAGGTGTTGAAGTTGGCCATGAACTGGGCGCGATCCGGCCCCGGCTCGCGGGCCTTGAACGGTGGCGAGGCGCGCAGCAAGTCCAAGCGGTGGGGCGACTCGAGGCGCACCACCGTGGCGCCGTGATCGGCGAGCGCCTTGCCGATCATCGGCCCGACGCCGACCCAGCTGAAGTCCGCCACCTTGAGGCCGGCGAACGGCCCGGCGGGCGCGGCGGCGTCCGATTCCGCGGTGGGAGGCACGTTGGCACGAGGCTTTGGTAGCGGCGAGCTGCCCAAGGCCGGTGCCGGGCGGGGATGCGCGAGGGGCGTGCGCGAGAGCCGCGCGAACGGCCCGGCGTGTGTTCTTCGTCCGGCCCGCACCCAGAAGTTCCGGGCTTCGAGATGCGGATCCCGGAGCAGATCAGCGACCGTGTGGATGGCCGCCAAGGTCAGCCCGTGGCGCGACGAGTACGCCTGAACCTCCTGCTTGGTCTTGGTGGCGAGGAGCGCCATGATCAAGTCGGCGCCTTCCTGCGCGGCCTCCAGATCCAGCGTGCCGGCGCGCAGATCCGCGATCCACCGCCGCATGTCCAAGTCGCGCACGCGTTTGGGCACGGGAACGTCCGAACCGTCGAGCCAGCGCAGCAGCGCGTCGAAGGTGCGCTCGCCGATGTCGCGCATCTGGAACCGCACTTGCGCCACCCCGTCTTTGCATTGCGCGATGCCGGGCAGCCGCAGCCTCTGCTGCGCCAGGAACGGCGGCGGCTGACCGCGAAACTCGCTGGTGCCGGGCGGATTCGCGCCGGTGTTCGGCGGGTAGCCGGTGGCGTTCATCAGCGTCCACACGACGCACGCCTGGGCGGACACGTCCAAATGCTGGCCGCGACCGGACCGCTCGCGCTCGCAGAGCGCGATCACGATGTCCGCCGCCGCCTGCGCGCCGGCGTGGAACGCGGCCTGCGGCATTGCGCCCATCGGCACCGGCGGGCGGTCGCCGTCCCCCTGCAGGCCCACGAGGCCGCCGGCCGCCTCCACCGTCACCTCCGCCGCCGGGGCGTCCGCAAGCGGGCCGCTGACGCCGAACGGCGTGATGGACACATGCACCAAGCGCGGAAACTCGTCCGCGAGGTGGCGGCGGCAACCGGACTCGATGAACACGTCCGCGTCGGGCAGAAAGGGCAGCGGATCGTCGGCCACCACGCTCTCCTTGCCGGCGCCGACGCTGGCCCAATACAGCGACTCGTCATCGTCCCACGGGCCGATGCGGCGCGAATCGCACCCCTCGGGCGGCTCGACCTTGCAAACGTCCGCGCCCAATTCGGCCAGAATGCGGCCGGCCAGATCGCCCCACCGGCAGGTGGTGTCGATCACGCGGATGCCGGCCAGCGGCGGCGCGTTCGCGGGCGTCTCCATCAGCTTCGGCCGATGCGGGCGCTACGGCGGCAGCCGCGGCGCATCCCCGATCACGCCATCCCGTTCCAAGGCGGAGATATCCGCCTCGGCCAGACCTAGCAGCCCGGTTAGCACTTCGCGGTTGTGTTCTCCCAGCGTGGGCGCCGGCCGGTCGATGTCGAACGGCGCCTCGCCCACCCGGTACGGTGCCGCCGGATGGGGCAGTTCGCCGACGACGTCCCGATTCATCAGTTTCCAGAATCTTCGCGCCGCGAGATGCGGATCCCCGGCGAGTTCCAAGCCGCTTGCCGCATGCGCCGCCGGCACGCCGGCGGCCTGCAGCTCGGCGCTGAGCAGTTCGGCCACCTGCCCGCTCGTGAACTCGGCCACCGCGCGGTCCAAGGCATCCGCCCGGGCCAACCGATCCGCCAAGTCGCCAAAGCCGGCGATGCCGGCGTGGGACGCGAACGCCCGCCACTGCGTTTCCGTCGCCACCACGATGGTGATCCACTCGTCGTCTCCCGCGCAGGGATAGACGCCGTGCGGCGCGTGGCGGGCCGAGCGGTTGCCAAGGCGGGCGGGCGTCTCGCCGGTGGCCGACTGGGTGAGAATGCCTTGGATGCCGAGCGGAAAGAGGCACTGCGACTGCGACAGGTCGAGGTGCTGGCCAAGACCGGTGCGGCTCTTCGCCCTGAGCGCTGTCAGCAGGGCCGCGGCGCCGTTCAGCCCGCCGACCGGGTCGCCGAGCGCCACATGCACCATGGTGGGCGGATGTTCCGGCGAGCCGGAAAGGTGGGGCAGACCGGACGCCTGCTCCACCGTGGAGCCGTAGGCGCGGTAGCCGCTCCACGGGCCGTCCGTGCCGAACGCCGGCATGGAGATCATGACCAACGCCGGATTCACTTCGGCCAGCACCGGGTAGCCCAAGCCGAGCTTCGCCAACACGCCGGCGGAGTAGTTCTCCACCACCACATCGGAAACCGCCACGAGCCGCTTCAGCAATTGGCCGCCTTTCGGCGTGGACAGATCCAGCGTGAGATCGCGCTTGTTGCGGTTCACCATGTTGAACGCCGGGTTCTTTTCCGCGCCCCCGGCGTCGATCCATTCTTGCGTCGCCTCCCAACCGCGCCACCAGTCGAAGCGGACGCAGTCTTCCACTTTGATCACGTCGGCGCCCATGTCCGCCAGATGCCGCGCCGCGAGCGGCCCGGCCCAGCCCATGGACAAATCCACCACCCGCACGCCGGCGAGCAGATCCGGGCGGCTCACGCCAGGAGCCTCGCGTTGGCCTCGCCGAGCCGTGGGGCGCGACCGCCGGCTTTCGCCGGGGTGGCGAACAGACGGAAAGGCGTGGCCGGGGCCGCGAAGGTGTTGCCGAGCGGCGTCTCGACTTGGGCGAACGCTCCGCGGGCGAGGTATTGATCAGTGGTGAAAAGCTCCGCCATGGTCGGCACAGGCGCCAGCGGAATGCGCAGCTCTTGGCCGCGCCTCACCAGATCGGAAGCGTTCCGGTGGCGGACTTGGCGCTTGATCACGGGTTCCAGCAAGTCGTAGTCCCGCAAGCGGCCGATGGCGGTCTGGTATTGCGGCGTGTCGGCGTGTTGCTCCATGCCGAGCAAGCCGCAGAAGTTCTTCCATTGGCTTGGCGTCAGCGCCGTGACGCCAAGCCAGCCATCCGCGCAGGCGTACACGCCCAGCGGATAGGTCGGCGCGAAGCGGTTCACGCCCAGGCGTTGGCCGCGACGACCGCTGCGGTAGCCGCCGACGCCGGCGGTTTCGGTGAAGCAGAGGTTGGCTTCCAGAATGCTGGTGTCCAGCCGTACCGGGCCGGCGGCGTTGCCCATCTCGCGGGCGATCACTTGGCCAAGCGTGCCGACGTAGGCGGCCAGCCCGCCGACGATCTGCGCGCCGCAGCCGGCCGCCAGCAGCGGCGGGCCTTGCGCGGGACCGACGTTGCGCACCATGCCGGCCAAGGACCAGCAGACGCTGTCCGTGCCGGCGTGGTTGGCGTACGGCCCGTGACGCCCGAACCAGGTGATGGTGGAGACGACCACTTGCGGCGCGACATCGGCGAAGTGCTCGGCGGCGAAGCGGCCGTCGTCCAGTATCACCGCCGCGCCGCGCGCCAACGCCCGCAGCCGCTCCGCCTCGGCAGTGGCGTCCAGCGCGACGCTCGCCTTGTTGGCGCTCAGATAGGCGTGCAGGGCGCTGTTTTCCGGCGGTGGCTCGTTGGGCGTGAACGGCGGTTCGCGGCGCGTGGCGAATCCCGCCTCTGGCGGCTCCACGTCCACGACGTTCGCGCCGTGGTCGGCGAACAACTTGCCGCAATAGCCGCTTGCCACCGTGCCCGCGACATCGAGCACGTTGAGGCCCGCCAGAGCGCCCGCCGTGGTCATCGGCGCCGAAGGTTGCCTCGCGCCGCGCGGCCCGCCCGCGTTGTTGACGGCGTCAAGGTCTTCAAGCCGCCATCGTGTCGCGCCCGTGGCGCACCACGCCTTTGATGTAGCCCTCCACTTGGCCGGTGGTCAGGCCCTGCATGAAGGCGGGATAGTCGTCGATGTCCACCACATGGGTGACCAGCGGGCGCAGGTCGATCACGCCCTTCTCCAGCAGCCGAATCGCCGGCGGGAACGGATCCCGCAGTTGCGCGGCCGGAGACGAGTTGACGATGGTGATGGCCTTGCCGTGCCACGTGGAGGGATTGAACGTGGCGCGGTCGCCCTTGATCCAGCCGAAGAGGTTGACGCGCCCGGCCCGCCGCACGATGTCCGTGGCGATGTCGAGGCCGTCCTGGGCGCCGCTCGTGTCCACCACCGTATCTATGCCGCGACCGCGCAGATCCGCCCGCACATCCGCGAAGTCCGCGCTCGTCACGTTGTGCGCTTCGGTGGCGCCCATGTCCAGCGCGAGCTCGAGGCGGGCGTCGTCGACGTCCAGAGCGATCAGCTGATCCGCGCCGGCGCCCGCCAACCCTTGAATCATCATCAGCCCCATGAACCCGCACCCCACCATCGCCAACCGCTCGCCGGCTTTCAGGTGGCAGTGATCCATGCCGGTGACCACGCAGGAGACAGGCTCCACGATCCAGTGCTGCTCCGCCAAATTGGAGTCCGGAATCGGGTAGACCCGATTCGCCCGGATGTTGCGCAACCTTCCGAAGCCGCCGCCGGCCACGCGCTGGCCGATTTCGATGCCGCGGACGCCGGCGCCGAGTTTGGCGACATGGCCGATCCCCTCGTGCCCCGGCGGCGCCGCGTAGGGCGAATCGCCGCCGGCCTTGAAGGTCTGAATGTCCCAAGAGCAGATGCCGCAAGCGGCCACTTCCACCTGCACTTCGCCGGGGCGGGGATCACCCACCTCGGTCTCGATGATCTCGGCGCCACCTCCCGGTGTGTAGCGCACGTTCTTCGCTTTCACGTTGCAGCCCCTAAAAGCCTTCGATGATTTTTCCCGCCGTTCCCCCAATGCCTTGACGCGGCTAAGGTTCTTTCCCTTGCCAATACGGCGGATTGTTGAGCGGCCCAAGCGTTTGGCCTAGCTGAATCAAGATGCCGTGGGCGCTCTTCGGCGAGATGAAAGCGTCCACGGCGTCCGGATTGTCGAAGCTCTTGTCCACCACGCGCACGCCTTTGGCCTCCAGTTGCGCCACCTTGGACGGCAAGTTCGGCGTTTGCAGCGTTATGTGATGGATTCCCTCGCCACGCTTCTCGAGGAACTTGGCGAGGAACCCGTCCGGGTTCACGGGTTCGAGGAGCTCGATGCAGAAATCGTGCAGGTCGAAGATGGCGATGCGAAAGTCCCCGGACGAGTGCAGTCCGGTGCGACGATGTTCCGCGCCGAGCGCCTGCTCGAAGAACACGCGCGCCTTGGCGATGCTGTGGACGGCGATGCCGATGTGGTCAAACCTGCCAACGGGCTCGGTCACGGTCAGCCTTCCCAAAGCTGCAACCCCGAAGCGCGACATTCTAACGCCGCGGGTTGGCGTTGTAGACTTCGGGCGGAACAGCCAAGCCGGGAACGCCACATGCCCCAAGAGATTCTCACCGAAACCGTCGATCGCGTCGGCGTCATTCGCCTCAATCGGCCGCGCAAGCTGAACGCTTGGACGGAAACGATGGCCGCGGAAATCACCGCCCAGATGCGGGCGTGGAACGAGGACGACGGCATCGGCGCGATTCTCCTCACCGGCGAAGGCCGGGCGTTTTGCGCCGGCGCGGACATCGGCAACTTCGCCCAGCGGGTCGAGACGAACCGGCAGGGGCAGGGCGAGGTGTTGCGGCGCGGCGGCCACAACCTCACCACTTTCATCCGCGGGTCCAAGCCGACGGTGGCGGCCATCAACGGCTACGCGGTGGGCGTCGGCCTCACGATGATCCTGCCGTGCGATGTGCGCATCGCCTCGACGGCGGCGAAGCTCAGCATCCGCTTCGTCAAGATGGGCCTCATGCCGGAGCTCGGTTCCACCCGCCTGCTGGCGCAGCTCGCCGGTCTCGGCAACGCCACCGAGATGTGCCTCACGGGACGCATGGTGGACGCCGCGGAGGCGCTCCGCATGGGGTTGGTCACCGCGGTGACCACGCCGGAGGAACTGATGTCCCAAGCGCTAGCCAAAGCGCGCGAGATCGCCGAGAACCCCACTTCCGCGGTGATGATGATCAAGGAGCTGCTGCGCAAAAACCCGCTGGAGGGGGACCTTGATGCGGTGATGGAACGCGAAGGGCTGCGCGATCAGATCGCCCGGCGGCTGCCGGACCACGCCGAGGCGGTAGCGGCGTTTCTGGGCAAGCGCGAAGCGCGATTCAATCGGTAGGGCTCGGCGCAATAGCGTCGTGTTTCGCCGGGGGGCGGCAGACGCTCAACACCGCGCCCGTCGCACCACGCGATCCACCCAGATCGTTTCGGCCGCCGCGTTGTAGCGGGCGTGGAACGGCCGCGGCAGGGCCTCGCAAAACGCCCGCATCCGCGCCTTGGCGTCTTGCAGCGAATCGGCGACGTAATAGTGCGGCTGATACTCGGTGATCGGATAGGGCCGCTCGGCGGCGTCTTCAGGCGCCCAAGGGGAAAAGCCGGCCGGCGAATCCGCCCGGCAGGCGTAATCGAGTTCGCCGTAGCTGGAGAGAAGCCCGGCGCCATACGCCTTGCGCGCCCCGCCTTCGCGCACCAGCCCGAATTCCACGGCGTACCAGTAGCAACGGGACAGCCGCTCGATGTCCGCATCGCTGGCGCCGAGACTGGCAAGGCCGATCTCCTGCGACAGATCGGCGAACGCCGGGTCCGCGAACATCGGCGCGTGGCCGATGAGCTCGTGGCAGACGTCCGGTTCCGGCGTGTAGAGCGGTTTGGATGCGTGTCGAATGTACTGCGTGGCGAAGAACACCCGAAAGGCGAGCCCCGCCAGGAAGTCGCGCGGGCGTAGCAGACCGGGGACGGGTCGCAGTCGAAACGCCGTGGAGGCTTCCAGAAACGCGCTCACGTCGCTGCCTTGGGGAATGCCGTCGGCGTAGCCGCAACGCCTTTCCAGCGCGGCCAGCGCCCGCCGGTACTCCACGCAGGCGCGATTGCGGGCGAGCGGCGCCAAATGGCCGTACACCTGCCGCCAGACGGCGTGCTCGGAAGCGGTGTACTCCACCCGCGGATACGGGCAGCCGTGGCGATGGCGGCGGGCCAGGACGTCCACCAAGGCTCGTCGGCGCCGGTACTCGGCGTCCTTGAAGCCGGGGTGTTCCGCCGCCAGCGCGTCGCCGGCGTCCAAGGTGTTGCCGGCGATGCGGTCGAGTTCCGCCACATGGCGCGGAAACCACGGCACCTCGCGGCCATCGAGCACCAGCACTTGGCCGGCGATGCCGCCGAGTTCGGCGATCACGGCCTCCACGGCCGCTTCCCCGCGCGCGCCTTCGCAGTCCACATAGAAGTCGAACACGCCGCCACGCCGAGGCCGGGATTCGATGTGGGTGAGGCCCACCCGGTGTTCCGCGAAGGGGCGCAACGCGGCGGCCAGGGATCCCGGCCGATCGCCTTTGAGTTCGATGAGCAAAGACAGACGCGGTTCGTCCATACGGCGGCGACCTCGCTGGTGCGCGGGTTGCGGCCGCAAGTCCGCACGGCCGCAGAAGCGTATGATACTCCCAGCCCCGTCGCCGGGGATTGGGAGCCCGAGGCTGCGCCTCGCTTATGGGAGTGTTCTGATGGCGGGATGGCGTGCGAATCGTGGCTTGGCGGGCGTGTTCGCGACGATCTTGGCGGCGTGGAGCTTGCCCGCCGACGGCCGCAATCACGTCGAGCTCGTTTGCCCCTGCTTCATTGAAAAGAAAGGCGCAACGGTCACCGTCACGTTCGGCGTGCGCAACGTCTCCACCGACGAAGGCACGGGGCCACTAAACGTCGAAGTCTGGATGCTGGGGACCATGGACGGTCAACCTGCGACGTTCAACCTCGGCACGACCGGGTTGGGCACCGACGTCGCGCCCGGTGAGAGCCTTGCCTCGGCGAGCTACACGCTTGACGAGATCTACGGGGTTCCGGCCGGCAAACACGAGACGTGGCTGCGCTTGCGCGGCGCCGGACGTGGCGATTGGCTCGACAGCGTTTGGATGGAGGAGCCTGTCGATGCCACGCGCGCCGCGTTCCGCGTGCGCGACGAGGATTTTCTCGCCGACCAGGACGGCGACCACGTCGGCGACCTGAACGAGCGCATCGCCGGCACGGATCCGGCGGACCCGAACTCGACGCCCGGCACGACCACGGTGGATGTTCTCGCGCTGTACAACCGCGCCTTTGCCGATCTGTACAACGGCGATCCGTTCGCCCGCATCCTGCATGTCTTCACGCTGGCCAACCAGATTTACCGCAGGAGCGAGACCAGCTTGCGGTTTCGCGTCGTCGGTTTCGTGGAAACGGAGTTGAGGGACGACTGGAACCCCTTTGACGAACCGGCGCGCGCATTCCTGAAACCGCTGGAGGCGGCGCACGGCGCGGACATTGCCTTGTTTTTCCGCCCGTTCGTCGCCGGTGGCGTCTTCTGCGGCTGGGCGACCGTGCCGGTGCGCACCCGCGGCCGCATCCGTTTCGCCGAAAGTGGTGGATTCGATAGCAACTTCGCGACGGTCTTCGGCAACTGCGCCGGCGCAACAACCGCCCACGAACTCGGCCATGTGCTCGGTCTTGCGCACTCCCTGCGGCAAATGGAGGAGGGCACGTTCCGCTGGTCCCGCGGGCACTATGTGCATCCGGACGACGGCCTCCACTTCTCCGTCGCCCCGGGCACGGTGATGACCTACGGCCAAACCTACCTCGATAGATTCTCGTCCCCGCTCGCTCTCTGCGGCGACGCGCCCTGCGGCGTGGCCAGCGACCGTCTCGATGGCGCCGACGCCGTGGAGAGCCTGCAAGTGACGCGCTTCCAAGTGGCCGCCCATCGCCCGGCCCAAGCCGACAACGACGGCGACGGCTTCGTCGCCGCGATGGACGATGACGACGACGATCCGAATATCTGGCGCGACAACGACGGCGACGGCATCAACGACGAGGCGGATCCGGACGACGACAACGACGACGTCCCGGACGACGAGGACCTCTTCCCGTTGGACGGCCGCGACTGGGCGGACGAGGACGGCGATGGCGTGGGCGACAACACCGACGCCTTCCCGCAAGATCCCACCCGGTCCGCGGACTCCGATGGCGATGGCAACGCCGACAGCGCCGACCGCGAGGTGCCGTTCTTTGTGGCGGACGGCCACCCCGAAGGGCGACAGGGGTTCGTGCGCGTCATCAACCGTTCGAACACCGCTGGCGACGTGCGCATCGCCGCTGTGGACGACGACGGCGTGGCGGCCCGCACGGCCACTATTCCCATCGGTGCCCGACAAACGGTCCACTTCAACTCCAGCCACTTGGAGGCGGGCAACGCGGAACGGGGACTTGCCGGCGTCGGCGACGGCACCGGCGACTGGCGCCTCGTTCTCACCTCCGCGCTGGACATAGAAGTGCTGGCCTACGTTCGCGCCCAAGGCGGATTTCTCACCAGCATCCACGACACCGCGCCCTGGGCCGACGGCGCCTACCGGGTGCATTTCTTCAATCCCGCCCACAACGACCGGCAACGCAGCTTGTTGCGGCTGGCGAATCCGAACGCGACCCCGGTGGACGTGACGATCACCGGCGTGGACGACAACGGCGGGGCGCCCGGCGGCGCTGTGCGTCTCACGGTGCCCGGCGGCGCCGCGCGCACGCTGAACGCCGAGCAGTTGGAGACCGGCAGCAGTCTTGCTTCGGGGGCGCTTGGCGATGGCAGCGGCAAGTGGCGCCTGGGCGTAGCGGCCAGTGGCGAGCTCCGCGTGATGAGCTTGATGGAAAGCCCCACCGGGCATCTCTCGAATCTCTCGACGGCGCCGGTTCTTGGCCTCCCCTATCTCGACGGAGGCGGCGACAACCTGCTCATGTTCCCTTCCACCGCGGACGATCGCCTGCAAGGGTTCGCGCGCCTCATCAACCGCGACATCTTCCCGAACCTGGTCACCATCTCCGCCAACGACAGCAACGGCGTGCGGTTCACCGGCTTGACGATAGCCGTCGATGGTGTGGCGCACTTCAACTCGAGGAACTTGGAAGAGGGCAAGCGGTCCATCGACATGTGGGGCGTGGGGACCACGGATGAGCCTTGGTGGCTGGACGTCCTGGGCGGGGAGGCGATGCATCCCCTGGCGTATGTGCGCACCAGCGAGGGTTTCGTCACGGCTATTCACGACATGGCGCCGGTGACATGGTACGAGGAGCAAAGGGGCGCCGGGCGGCACGACGTGGTGACCTTCAACCCCGCCAGCAATCGCCTGCGCCGCAGCCTGCTCCGCTTGGTGAACCCCGGTGCGGGCCCTGCGAAGGTCACGATCACCGGCATGGACGACGCCGGGGAAACGCCGGGCACGGAACTGCGGCTCGACCTGCCGGGCACCAGCGCCCGTCTGCTTGACGCTGCGGCTTTGGAGTCGGGCGACGCCGCCTTCGAGGGCGCTTTGGGCGATGGCGAAGGCAAGTGGCGGCTCGTCGTGGAAGCGGACGCCACCATTGGCGTTATGAGTTTGCTCGAAAACACCGAGACTGGCCAGCTCACCAACCTCTCCACCGGCACAGCGCCGCGTCCGCGCTGGGAACGGCAGGATGACGAAGACCGGCAACTTTGACATCTTGCGGCGACCCGGAAATTCCGCGGCAACGACGTCTGCGTTGGCGTTAGCCGCCGCGTAGCCAGCCGCGTGCGTGTGGCTTGAGTTGGGACGGTAGGCGTGTCCCGAGCGCTTTGGCTGGCGGCCGGATTCGCCGCGCTGGCGGGCGTCGTGGCCGCGCTGCTGCTGTTTCCTCCTCCTGCCGTTCCCGCGGCGCCGGATATTCGCGAACCCGCGCCGGTCGCCGCGCCGCCCACGCTCCCGCCGGTGCCCGAACCTGCGCCGGCGCCCGCCCAAGAAGCGGTGGAGCTCGAACCGTTGTGGCGCGAGATCTCGCCGGGTTCCATCGCCCCGGCGCTCCTGCCGGCCCACCGCGAGGAAGTGCCGGGGCGCGTCCTCGTGGAGTTCTCCGCCGCCCTTCGGGCCTTGAGCGTTGGCGACCACCTTGGGCTCGCGGTGCCCCAACTTGGCGCGGTGTTCGACGCCCGCATAGAGGAAACACACCGTGGGCCGGGCGCGCGCGCCTTCACCGGCACGTTGGGCGCGGATCGCGAGCAGGGCTTCGTGTTGACGGTGAGCGCGCGCAACACCTTCGCGCACCTGAGTACGCGGGAGGGCAGCTACGAGCTGGTGGGCAACGCCCGTTTTGGCTGGCTCATGGCCACCGCCAACATGGACCGCGACGTGGACTACAGCGTGCCCGATTACCGCCCGGCGCGAGAACCGCCAGTGCGGCCTTTGCGTTTGCCACGATAGCAACCGCGTGGCTAGGTGCCTCATGCGCGGGGGGTGCCGATCACAAGTGCGGAAACTTCCGGCGCGTCTCCGCTTCACGACACCTGTTGCTGGAGTTGCTCGGTGAATACAAACCCTGCTGACCATGTGCATGGCCGAATTCCAGACTAAGCCCGGAGGGGCCATTACGGTCTTGTGCTAAGTTGAAAGTCGCACTCAACGTGAGGAGGGGCCTTAGTCCGTGTGGAACTCAAATTCAAATAAGAGGCATGACATGTGCGGAGTCTCGAAGACGCTTCTTGCAGGATCACTCCTGATCGCGCTGAGCACCCCTTCCGCCAAAGCGCAGACGGAAGGTCTTTTCTCGCCGCCGCCAAAAACGGCGCCAAATACAAGCGAACCATTCGCGTCTCCCGACGAATCACCATCAAGGCTGAACGGCAACGCCAACAAAGCGCCGGAAGCGTCGGCCAGCGTCGACATCTCGGATACAGTGGACCTTGAGGCCGGCGGCCAGACGATCAGGCGGCGCATGGCGCGAATCGACCTTGCGCAACTCGATGAGGCGCGGGGCGCCGTGCAGGCGGAGCGCGGTGCCCGTCTCGACCTCAATCTGTTTGGCGACTCGGTGTTCACCGCCGTCGACCTGCGCGTTGCGGCGACCATCACGGGCTACTCCATTTCCGGGCGACTCGAGGGTGTGCAGTTCGGCACCGCGACGCTTGTTGCGAACGGCGATGTCGTGGCCGGCTCGGTCCGCACGCCCGAAACAACCTTCTCGATTCGGTCCGTCGGCGGCGGGCGAGTGGAGATCCGCGAGGTGGATCCGTCCAAGCTGCCGCCCGGTGGCGAACCGCTGGTGCCGCCGCCATCGGCCCTCCGTTCCGAGCCGGCGACGGAGGCCGCGGCCAACGGGCAGGACGAGAAAGTGATCGACGTGTTGGTCGTCTACACGCCGGCGGCGCGCGAAGAAGCGGGCGGGCGTGCCGAAATCGAGACCATCATCGACCTTTGGGTGGTGGAGACGAACCAGGCCTATGTGGACAGCGGAGTGGACCAAGCAATCCATTTGGTGCATGCGGAAGAGGTCGACTACACCGAGCAGATTGGCTTGCCGCAGGATTTGTCTGCGCTTAGCGATCAAGACGGGGCGATGGACAACGTATTCGAAATGCGTGACCGGTTCGGCGCGGATCTGGTGAGCTTGGTGACGGAACCGGGACAGGACTTTTGTGGAATCGCATACCTGCTAACAGGCAATTCGTCACCCGCTACGCATCATCTCAGCGCCGTGCGCTTATGGTGCGGCGGCGGTCGCACCTTCGCCCACGAACTGGGCCACAACATGGGCCTCGTCCACGATCGGTTCGTCGACGCGAATAATAAGTTGAAGATATACCCCCACGCGCACGGCTATGTCAACCAAGAAGCCTTCAAGCCCGGGGCTACCGCAAAGGAAAGGTGGCTTACTATCATGGCGTATCCGGCTCAGTGCGGTCAGCTCTTCAAACCCTGCGCCAGGTTAATGCGTTTCTCCAACCCGAACCAGACCCATCTTGGGGATGCGATGGGCGTACCGGGCGACACGGAGACATGGGCGCTCGACGGTCCCGCCGATGCGCGGCGCACGCTCAACAGCACGCGCATGTCGGTCGGCGCCTATCGCCCAAGCGTTCCGATACTCGTGGCCTCCGCCTCGATAGCCGTTCCGGGCGTGGATCCAAGGCAGTCGTTCACGCTCGACGCCGAGATCCACAACCGCGGGCGCCTCGGTGCCGGGGACGTCGCGCTCAGCTTCCACCGGTCGCCGGACGCAATCGTCACGCCGGAAGACGAAGAGGTCGCGGCAGCGAATCTGGACGAGGTCGCGCCATTGTCGGAGCGCATCGAGTCTGTCGTGCTGACGGCGCCCGCCACGGGCGGCGACTATTGGTATGGCGTCTGCCTCGACAGCGACTACGCCGCCAGACGGTGCTCGGCGCCCGTGCGTATGGCCGTCGGCCCTTGGGCATCGATCACCGACGCAAGCGCCACGGAGGGGGATGCCATGGAGTTCGCGGTGACTCTTTCGGAACCCAGACCCGACACCGATGTCACCGTCCATTGGCGAGTGAGCGGGGACACGGCGGCCGAGTCTGTCGATTTTGTCGGCGGATCTGGGACGTTGATCATTCCCGCGGGGAAGACGTCGGGAACGGTGGTTGTGTCGACGATGGACGACGATGTCGCCGAGCCAGAAGACGCGTTCAGAGTTTCGCTCGTCGACACGGCGCCGGCCGCACCACGCGGCGTGGTGTTAAGCGCTGCCGCATCGGAGGCGGTTGGCAGGATTTTCGACGACGACGGCGCGCTGTCTATTCCGGACGCCAATCTCCGTATGGCTCTTGCGCACGCCTTGGGCAAGGAGCCAACGCAGTCGATCACCGCTGAAGATCTCGCGGGGCTCGCACAGCTCGATTGGTCATCGGAGGCGCGTGGCAGCTTTCAACACGAGATTGCCGATCTGACCGGCCTGGAGTTTGCCGTCGGGCTCCGGTCCTTGGACCTGACCAACAACAATCTGGGCGACTTGTCGCCACTGGCGCATCTGCCCGCTCTCACATGGCTTGACTTGGACGCCAATTTCTCGGTGACCGATGTCGGGCCGCTAGCGGTACTGGAAAAACTAAGGTTTCTGCGCGTACGCCAAGCCGATGTCGTGGACATCTCGGCACTTGCGGGGCTTGTTGATCTTCGTGCCTTGAGTTTGGGATCAAACGAGATTTCCGACATTTCGGCACTTGCGGGGCTCGTTGATCTTCGTACTTTGGAGCTGGCGAACAACGAGATTTCCGATATCTCGGCCCTCCGGGAGCTCGTGCAGCTTCGGGTGCTAGACCTTAATGACAACCCCGTGTCCGATCTTTCGCCGCTCGAACGGGTCACGCGTTTGCAACGGTTGAATGCTCGAAACGCCTCGGTTGCCGACCTGTCGCCGCTCGCGGATTTGGCTGAACTGGATCAGTTGGACCTCTCGGGTAACGCCATTTCAGACGTTTCGTCTCTCAAGAACACTAGCTTTGCCTCAGGATGCATGGGTGGATTGAACTTGAGCCAAAACAATCTCTCCGATATTTCCGGCCTTGCGGACTTCGTTTTCGCGGAGCACTTACAGTTGAACGGCAACGCAATCTCGGACATCGGCCCACTCTCTGATCTTCTTCAGCTCACCCGGTTGGATCTCGCCAACAACAAGATCTCGGACATCGGCCCACTCTCTGATCTTCTTCAGCTCACCCGGTTGGATCTCGCCAACAACAAGATCTCGGACATCGGCCCACTCGCAAATTTGGAAGGGTTGGAATATCTGAACCTGGGTGGCAACGGGATTTCCGAAGTCCCGTCGTTGTCCGCTCTCGAGTCCCTACGGACCTTGATACTCGCGGACAATGCCGTGTCGGACATCGACGCGCTTGGCGAAGCGAACGGGTTGGTGGTTCTTGATCTCACGGGCAACCGGGTCACCGACATATCCTCTCTGGCGTCGCTCCCGTCCCTGAGCAGCTTGCACCTGCTCGACAATCCGCTAGGCGCCGACTCCGTGAACATTCATCTGCCAGAGCTGCGGTCGCGCGGCGTAACCGTGTTTGACATCGCCCTGTGGATTGGCGGCGCCTCGGCAAAGGAAGGGGACGCCGATGCTTTCCGATTCCCCGTATATCTGTCGGACCCGTTGGGGGAGACGATTCGTGACGCTGTTGTGTGGGACTTTTGGGGAGAGGACGCGTATCGGGCGACTTACACGGAATTGGCGCCGACAGCGAATCGAGCGGATCTATGGAATACCGGATATCAGATGCGGGTGACGATACCCGCGGGCACAGTAGAAGCTGAGGCGACGGCATCATCTGGAGGACAGGCGTGGCGGGCGGCTGAAGACAGCATCAACGAAGCCCACGAGACGTTCATAGTGATGTTGAGAGATGTGTCTTTTGGCTCAAGGTCCGCTATACCGGACGGCGTTGCCTTTCCTGAGTGGATTTCGAGTATCTCGGGAGGCTGTTGCGGAGTGAGCATCACTCGCAATGCTTCCCAAGCCATGGGCCTAGTGGTCGACCCCAGCGGCCCGTCGCACGACATGCTGCTCTTTTCACCCGCCGGCGACGGGCGGCGCCAGGGTTTCGTGAGGGTCGTCAACCGCGCCGGTCGCACCGCGGCGCATGTGGAAGCGTTCGAGGAAGCCGGCGGAGACCGTGGCGCGGTTACGCTGACGCTTCGGTCCGGGGCGACGGTTCACTTCAACTCCGAAGACCTCTTGGACGGCAACCGCGACAAGGGCGTCCACGGCGGCGTCGGCGAGGGCGACGGCGGCGACTGGCGACTGAAGCTCTGGGCGAACGACGTCGACGTGCTCGCCTACAGTCGTACGCCGGACGGCTTCCTCTCCTCCCTTCACGACACCGTGCCGCGCACTGCCGACGGCAGCCACCAGGTGCCCATCTTCAACCCCGGCAGCAACCCGAACCAAGTCAGCCTGCTGCGTCTCGCGAACCCCGGCGCACATTCGGCGGCCGTGACGGTCACCGGAGTTGACGACACCGGCGCGTCGCCTGGGAGCCCTGTCACGCTGACTCTCAGCTCCGGCGAAACGCGGACTATCACTGCGGAGGAACTGGAACGTGGCACTAGTCTGGACGGCTCCTTGGGGGACGGCAAGGGCAAGTGGCGCGTTGCGGTTGCCTCGGACCGACCCATCCTCTTGGCGAGCCTGCTTGAGAGCGCGACGGGGCACCTCACGAATCTGTCTACGGTGCCGGACAACAAGCGGCCCGGGGAAGGGACGGAGACGATCCACGACGTACCCCTGTTCCTGTCGGCGGCCGATCGCTACGGTCGGGAAGGATTCGTGCGTGTTGTCAACCATGGAAGGGAAGACGCGACGCTGCGCGTGAAGGCTTACGACGAGACGACATGGGATTACGACGCCTTGGCGCTTGAGGTGCGCGCGGGGGGAGCGGCACATTTCAATTCGGACGACCTCGAACAGGGCAACGTCAGCAAAGGCCTTTCCGGCCGAGTTGGCGCCGGCGAAGGCGACTGGCGGTTGGAGATATCGGGAGAGGCGGACGTCGATGTGTTGGCCTATGTGCGCACAGCTGACGGCTTCCTCTCAAGCGTCCACGATGTCGTGCGCAGGACGAACGATCGTTACGAGGTGCCGATCTTCAACCCAGGCAGCAACCATCGGCAGGTGAGCTTGCTGCGGTTGGTCAACCCTCACGCGGAGGACGCGCCGGTTTCGGTGCTGGGCATCGACGACTTGGGCGTCCCGCGCGGCCAGGTGGCACTAACGGTGCCGGCTGGCAGCGTGCGCACGTTCACGGCGCAAGAGCTCGAGAAGGGTGACGACGGATTCTCGGGTATCCTCGGCGACGGCGTTGGAAAATGGCGATTGGTTGTCTCGTCGGAGCGTCCCCTGCAGGTGCTGAGTCTGCTTGAGAGCCAGAGCCCCACCAGGCATCTCACTAACCTATCCACGACGCCTCCGACTCTTAAGTGAAGCGCAGTTGGGTACGGCAAGGTGCGCTGCCGCGGGCTACACAAGAACGCGCAGCGGACGCGCTTCCGCTCGGCTTCGCGAATCTGCCGATCGCCGAGCGGAGCTTGACGGCGTGAGCGCGGCGCCCGAGCGCCCGAACGGCGGACGAAGCGGCGAAACGGGCGCGGGGAACCGCTGCGCCGGTGCCTGAACGCCTCGCGAACGAGAAAAGACTCCGAATAACGCCATGCCGAGGCGAGCGACCGAACAAGCTGCTTGCTCAGACCTTCCCTAGCCTAGCGGCCGGTCGCTACGGAGCGCGTTCGTCGAATCGCCCTGGAAGGCGCTTCAATTGAACGGCATGATGCCGGACTCGCGGTAGGAGACGAAGGGCTCCGCGCGAGCCTGGGCGCCGCCAGCTGGATTGGCGGCCCCGTATTGTGGGACATTCGTGCCCGTCTTGGCGAACCTGGCCGCCATCGACGCGCGCCGATTGCCGCGGCCCGAACGCAAGGCTGCGGGCGCCAAAGATCCTTCCAACTTCGTCGCGTCCAAATCCAGGAAGTCGAAGAAGCGAGCCGCGAACAAGGAGTCTCGATAGACGCCGGCGGCGTCCTGAACAACCGATTTCAGCATTGCTTGGCCCTGCTGCGCGGCCTGCAGCACCAAGGTCACATCTCCGATACTGATTCGCCGGAGAGCCCCCTGATACACGGCGTATCCCCAGATCGACGCGACGCCCGCCAACGAAAGCACGTCAAGACCACCGTGGAATCTCAAGAATTTCAACAGCATCTTCCGCAGGGCCACTAGCTGCGTTTCCATCAAGCGCGTGAATCGATTGACAAACAGATCTTTGAGCCGAAAGACGCGCACCTCCTTCGCGCTGTCGCGAGACGTGAGCAACCGCGCCATGTATTCGGCCGCCCGACGGCTTCGCACAAATTGGATCTGCAAATCGAACTGCCGTTTGGCGAAGGTCCCTTCCACGAGGATGCGGGGAAGCGCGGTGGCGAAAAGCACCGCTATTGCCAGTGGGTGCAATACGAAGAGCAACCCGGTCATCGCAACCAAACCCACGACGCTCTGCAATAGCGAGATGGACGCTTGGGCGATGTACTGGATGCGATCGCATTGGCTGCTGGCCTGATGGAGTCGGTCGTAGAACGGCGGTGACTCGAAGTGCGCCACATCAAGCGTGGCCGCCTTTTCGAGGACACGTCGCTCCGCGGCGTAGGCCACTTGTTCACCGAGCAGGGTCTCCACGGTTTGAGATGAAGCGCGACAGATAGCTTGCAGGAGCCACACGCCAACGACCACGGCGACTGGCAGGACGATGACGGCCCAGTCGCTTTCCCCGGCGACGAATCCCACGATCGCATCGACGATCACCTTCGTCATCCAAACCGCGGCGGCCGGCGCCAGGGCCGACACCAGCACCAACAACATCATTAGCAGGAACGTCTTCGGCGCCACACCCCAAACGAAGCCGAAAACCCGTCGCACGATCCCCGCGAGTGCCAATAGCTGGTGTCGAATACCCCAGTCTTCGGGCAGGGAATGGTCGATCACGTTCGCCGCTCGCGCTTTGGCATGGCTTGAACCCCCAAGATCCAAGTGAAGCTCTCGATCGGGCCCCTTGCGGCATTTGTGCCCTATTCGAGTTTCGACGACTCGCGATCTCGGTATCCACTCTCCGCGTCCCGAATCTCCGCGTCCCGAACATTGAAGACAATCGCGTAAAGCGTCGGCAGCACCACCAGCGTCAACAGCGTGGCGAAACCGAGGCCGAAAACCAGCACCACCGCCATGGAGCGGAAGAAGGCATCGGTAAAGAGCGGCGCCACGCCAAGCACGGTCGTCAGCGTGCCCATGGCCACCGGGCGCAGGCGACTCGCGGCGGCATCGACGATGGCGTCGCCGCGCGGCTTGCCGGCCGCTATCTCGAAATCCATCTGATCAACGACGACGATGGCGTTCTTGATGAGCAAACCGGAAAGCGACAACACGCCGAGTATGGCCATGAACTCCAGCGCCGTGTCGGTGGCCAGCAGCCCGAACACGACGCCGATCAGCGCCAGCGGCACGACCAGCCAGATGACCAGTGGCTGGCGCAACGCGTTGAAGAGAAGGATCACCACCAGCACCATCGCCAACAACCCCATCGGCAGGGCGCTCGCCAAGCTGGAGTTCGCCTCGGCGCTGTCGCCGGCCTCGCCGCGCCACTTCAGCCGGTAGCCGGAAGGCAACTCGATCGCCTCCACCAGCGGCCGCAAACGCGTTAGCAATTCGGATGCCAACTCGCCCGGCAAGGGATCGCACTGCGCGTTGATGGTCCAAACCCGATTCGTCCTTTTCATACGGCCATTGCGCCAAACGGTATCAATGCCGCTTACGGTCTCGATGAGCGGTGTGACGCCGTCGGAGGCGCGGTTCGCAATCTGGATCCCCGCCATGCCGGAGACGTCCTCCCGCTCGCCAAGCGGAGCGCGCGCGATGATAGGGATCAGCTTGTCGCCTTCCCTGAAGACGCCCACGTTGCGGCCAGAAAAGTTGGTGCGCAACGCTCGCGCCAGATCCTCGCGGGAAACGCCCAAACCCCGGCCTCGCGCCGCGGCATAGCGCGGTTCAATCACCGGGACTGTCTCTCGCCAGTCGTCTTTGATGGAGATAGCCCCGCCGTCCGCGGCCATGATCGCCTTGGCTTGGTTGGCGAGCTTGCGCAGCACCCTGGGATCCGGCCCGGCGAACTCGGCTTCGATCTTCGAACCGCCGCCAGGGCCAAGCTGAAACTGCCACGCCTTCGCCTGGGCATCCGGGTAGTCTGCATCGATCATCGTTTGAATACGCGGCAGCAGGTCGGCAATACGCCGATAGTCTTCCACTTTCACCAGCAATTGCCCGTAGGCCGAATTGCCCGATTGCGGGCCGTAGACCAGCATGTAGCGCAGCCCGCCGGCACCGATCAAAGTCTGCACCGCGGTCACGCCGTCCAGCGCCATCACGCGGCCTTCCAACGAGATCATGTCGTCTCGGGTACGAGCGATGTCCGTGCCTTCCGGCAGCCAATAGTCGACGACGATCTGCGCTGTGGTGGATGCTGGGAAAAACCCGCTCTTGACGTATGCAAAGCCAACCAGCGAAGTGGTCAAGAGGCCCACTGCGCTCGCGACCACGAGCCAACGCATCGCCAACGCCCTGCGCAAGAACGCTTTGTAGCGTCGTACCAACGTGCCTTCGACATCGCGCGACTGCTTGCTGCCGCCCTCGGCGAACAGCAGATCCGCGAGCAGGGGTGCCAGCGTGATGGCGAACAGCCAGCTGAACAGCAGCGAGATCAATATCACCCAGAACAGGTGGCCGGTGTATTCCGCCGTGCTGCCGTCGGCCAAGCCAATCGGTGCGAAGGCGATGATGCCCACAAGCGTTCCGCCCAGCAGGGGCCACTTCGTACGGGCGACGATTTCCTTGGCGACGTCGAGTTTCTTCCTGCCCTGTTGAGTGCCCACCAGGATGCCTTCCGTGACCACGATGGCGTTGTCCACCAACATGCCAAGGGCAATGATGAGCGCACCGAGCGAGATCCGATGCATCGGGATGTCTACGACGTGCATCGTCGTCAAGGTCGCGCAGATGGTCGCCAGCAGCACCGTACCGATCACCAACGCCGAGCGTAGCCCCATGAACAACATCAACGTCACGAGCACGATCGCCAAAGCCGCGACGACGTTGAGGACGAAGTTCCACACCGCTTCGTCCACCACTTTGCCTTGGTGGTAGAACTCGTGAACATCCATGCCGAGCGGTCTTTCGCTCAAGGTCGCCGCCAGTTTGGCGTCTATGGCGGCACCCATTTTCACGACGTTCGCACCGGTGACGTTGGCGACCCCCAGTGCCAGCGCCGGTTGCCCCCCATAGCGGATGGTCAAGCGTGGCGACTCGACGTATTCGCGGCGCACGGTGGCGATGTCGCCGAGTCGCTCCAAGGTTCCGCCCGCCGGCGAGACGATCACGTTCTCGATGGCCGCCACCGAGTCGATGTTGACGGTGGGCAAAATGGCCAGCCGGCGGTCGCCCACGCGCAAGTCGCCGGCGGACACCACCGCGTTTTGCTGCGCGAGATCGTCGTAAACGCGATCCACCGACACGCCCAGCGCCGCGGCGCGGTCGCGGGAGATTTCCACAACGATGTTCTCGGCGCGCTCGCCGAGAATGGCAACCTTGCCCACGTCCGCAACGCTCAGCAGCTCCTTGCGCAGCGTCTTCGCGTAGTCGTGCAGTTCGCGCAACGAGAAACCTTCCCCGGTGACGAGGTAGTAGACGCCGTAGACGTCCCCGAACGCGTCGTTGACTACCGGTGCAAGGACACTTGGCGGCAAGGAGTCGCGGACGTCGCGCACCCGGCGCCGGAGCTTGGTCCACACCAACTCCAATTCCGACTGGCTGCGCGAGAAGCCGTATTTGACATCCACGTTGATGGTGGAGAGGCCGATGGCGGAGGTGGATGTGATCTTCTCCACTTCCTGCAACTCCTGAATGGCCGTCTCCAGCGTTTCGGTGACTTCGTTGGCCACTTCCTCGGCGGTGGCGCCGGGATATTGCGTCAAGACGATCGCGGTGCGGATCGTGAACTCGGGATCCTCGAAGCGGGCCATGTTCTGGAAGGCGTACCAGCCACCACCCAGAGTGCCGGCAATGACGATGGCGCATACCAGCCTGTTGCGGATCGCGAGTTCGGCGAAGTTCAAGAGCTGGCGCTTATGGCTGGCTTATGGCTGGAGGCGGCGGATTCGCATGCCTTCGTGGAGATAGGAAACGCCGGCGACAACGATGGTTTCGCCACCGACCAAACCGCTTCGCACGGGCAGCGTTTCGCCAACGCCTTCGCTTAAGATGACCGCGCGTTTGGTCACCGTCATCGCTTGCGGGTCCACCACCCACACGTAGTGGGCATCGTCTTCGTTGAGGATGGCCTCGATAGGCACCGTGATTCGACTGGCGTCGTCGTTCCCGCTGATGGCCGCTTGCACATGCACGGTGCCGGTCATGCCCGGCAAAATGACCAGGTCGCCCGGCGGCGTGAAGGCGAAGTGCGCCTCGAAGGTGCGCGTTTTGGGATCGGCCCGCGCCGCCACGGAGTGCAGCACGGCGGGGATGGGAGTTTCCGGAGCGGCGTCCAGCACAACCGTGGTTTGCACGGGTTCGATGCGACCCGACTGCGCAACCAACGTGGCCGGGACTTGCACGACGGCTTCCGCCGCGCCGGTGCTCTGCAATGTCGCCACGGATTGCTGCGCCGCAACATTCTGGAACGCTTCCGCATGGACCTCCGCCACGACGCCGGCAAAAGGCGCTCGCAGCACGCTGTCTTCTATGCGTTTGCGGGCCGTGTTCAGCGCGGCTCGCGTCACGCTCTGTTTCGTTTCCCGCTGTTCGTACTCGGCCCGCGAGATGGCACCCTCGCCAAGCAGCCGCTCGGTGCGCCGAAAGTCGCTTGCCGCGGCGTCGAAATTGGCCTGCGCGGTAGCCAGCTCGCTACGCAGATCGCGCTGATCGAGGCGCGCGATCTCCGCACCTTCGTCGACGCTGTCGCCCTCGCGCACGACCACCGCCGCCAACAAGCCGGCAAGCGGAAACGCCAGTTGCGCGGTTGCGGAAGCATCGACGACCGCGGGAAGACTAACGCTGCGCACGTCTGCCGACGCAGTCACCAGCATCAGCTTGGCCGGCCGCTCCGGCGCTTGTGCCGGGCGTTCGGGTTCGCCCGAGCAACCAGCCACGCCTAGAGCCGCCAGCGCTATGCGGCCCCATCGGCAGGTCGACATGGCGGAGCTGTGGACAGGCACGTTCGTGTGTCTTGTGACTGTGTGCATGAAGCGTAACACCTTGAGACCTTGGCCGTTCCCGACGCTTGGCCTGCTTGTAACGGCTGATGCGCGGGCCGGTCACGGAAATTTCGCTACACTACCGCAAGCGCGGAGAGGGTCGCGCTAGCGGCTTGGTGCCAATGGGAACGTTGGCGATGCGCCTTGGCACGCCGGCCGCCCACGCCGATTTCACGAAGCAAAAGGAGGCCGCCATGCCCGCCGCCGCGGAGCCGTTCGTCGGCAAAGCGCTCACCGAGCGCCGTTTCGCGATCACCGAAAACCTGCTAAATGATTACGAGAACGGCCTGCAGCTTGGCCCTCACGCGGACGGCTTGGCGCGCTTGGTGCCAACCGCGGTGGCCTGCGATGCGGAAGGCGCGTACTTCAACGAGATCGCCTTTCCCAACCACATCGGCCACCTGTGGATGAGGCAGGAGTGGGAGAGCTACCGGAGCGTCGCCCGGGGCGGCACTTACGCCACCGCTGGCAGCATCCGCAACATCTATCCGCACCGCAACCGCCAAGTGGTTGAATACGAGGTGGATGTGCGCGACGAGGGCGGCGAACTCATGGTGCGCACGCGCCACCACCAGAGCTTCCTGCGCGAGGCGCCGCCGGACGGCGAAGTGCGCTTCCGGGAAGCGGCGCGCAAACCGGGCGCCCGCAAGTTCGACATACCCCAAGGTGAGCCGTTCGGAGGTCTGGCGCGGACGATCACGTTGGAAATGTGCGGCGTGTACTTCCACGGCGACGCCAACTACCACACGGACAAGGCCGCCTCGGCCAAGCTCGGCTTCCGCGACGTGGTGGTGGGCGGGCGCATGACGCTGGCCTACGTCGGCCACGTTTTGGAGGCGCGGTTCGGGGCGGCTTGGTGGCGCTCCGGGCGGTTGACGGCGAAGTTCACCAATCCGGTGTGGCCGCTCGACAACATCACCGTGCGTGGCGTGGAGAAGCCGTCGAACGATGGCCGCCGCGAGGCGTTCGTGTGGATCGCCAAGACGGACGGCACTGTGGCGCTGGTGGCGGATGCGAGCGTTGATGGCCGAGAACCTTTCGCCCCAAGCGAATAGTCCCGGGCCGCCACGAACCAGCACGCTCGTTTACGCGCGTGCGGACGGCGCGCCGCTCGTCGCCGAACGCTTCTCGCCGCTCGGTTCCGGCCGCGCCGGCAAAGCGGTGGTGATGGTTCACGGCGGCGCGTGGACAACCAACGACCGCCTGACCCCCACCGTCCTTTGCGAACGCTTGGCTGCGGACGGATTCGACGTGTTTTCCTTGGATTTCCGCGATGGGCGCAACGGCAAGCACCCGTGCGCCGTGGACGACATCCGCGCCGGAGTGCGTTTCGTGCGAGCCAACGCCGCGGCGCTCGGCGTTGACGGCGAGCGCATCGGTCTGGTGGGCAGCTCCTCCGGCGGCCACCTGGCGCTGTTGGCGGCACTCCAGCCGGATGGGGATGCGCATGGCGGCACGCCCATCGTGGTGGACGGCGCCGTGCGCGATGGGACGGACGTTCCGGCGGCGGTTTGCTGCTTGGCGGCGCTGTGGCCGGTTGCCGATCCGCAGCACCGCTTCCACTACGCGGCGCGGGCGGGTCGCGCCGAGCTGGTGGCGGCGCACGAGCGCTATTTCGTGGACGAGGCGCAAATGCGCGAAGCCAGCGTGCCGCGGCTGCTGATGGCCGGCGAAGCCAGCGACGTGCCGCCGCTGTTGCTTGCGCAACCGGGCGAGGACGCCAACGTGCCGCGCCGGATGACGCTCGATCTCGTGCGGGCGTATCAACACGCCGGCGGCGCGTTGCGCTACCTGTTCCTGCCGGGCCTGCCGCATGCGTTCGCCTACCAGGCGTCCCCGGCGACAACGGCGCTGGCGACGGAACTGGCGGTCTTCTTCAAGTCGCACATGCGAGGCGCCTAGCCCCGAGCAAGCCGCCGCCATTCCCACCGCCGCGGAACTGTCGTTTACAATTCGTGCCGGCTTTGCGCCCAGCGCCTGTTGCGGGCGTGAGCCGCCTTTCGGGAGGGAGGACATTGGCCGTGACCGAGATCCGGCATCGAACCATCGCCACCAACGGCATAGAGATGCGGATTGCCGAGGCCGGGCCGGCCGACGGGCCGCTCGTGGTGCTCTGTCACGGCTTCCCGGAATCCTGGTACTCGTGGCGGCATCAGTTGCCGGCGTTGGCGGACGCCGGCTACCACGCTGTCGCCCCGGATCAACGCGGCTATGGCGGCAGCACCGCGCCGCCGGAAGTGAACGCTTACACCCAGTTCCACTTGGTGGGCGACATCGTCGGCCTTGTGCAAGCGCTCGGCGCCGCAAGCGCGGTCATCGCCGGGCACGACTGGGGCGCGCCGGTGGCGTGGAACGCGGCGCTCTGGCGGCCGGACGTCTTCCGCGCCGTGATCGGTTTGAGCGTGCCGGCGAGCGACCGGTCGCGGGTGCCGCCGACCGTGGGCATGAAGGCGGCCTTCGGCGACAACTTCTTCTACATCCTCTACTTCCAGACGCCCGGCGTCGCCGAGCACGAGCTGCGCAAAGACGTGAAACGCGCCTTGCGGATGTTGCTCTTTTCCGCGTCCGGCGACGCCCAAGCCAATTTCAAGAGGCTTCCGAAGACGGCCGGCTTTCTGGACCAGATGCAAGATCCCGAGACGCTCCCGCCGTGGCTTGGCGAAGCCGATTTGGAGTACTTCACCGCCGAGTTCCTGCGCACCGGCTTTCGCGGCGGCCTCAACTGGTATCGGAATCTGGACCGCACTTGGGAGCTTGCCGCCCCGTTCCAGGGCAAACGCATCGAGCAGCCGGCGCTGTTCATCACCGGCGACAGGGACTTGACGCGCGGCAATCCCGGCTACGAGGAGCGAATGCGGGCCATGGTGCCGAACCTGCGCGGGGTGGTGACGTTTCCCGGCATCGGGCACTGGACGCAGCAGGAGAATCCGCAAGGCACCAACGAGGCGATGCTGAGTTTCCTCGGCTCGCTGTGAACCCGAAACAGGGCTCGAAATGAGGTCGAAATGAGGAGAGCGCAATGAGCTACAACAACATCATCTACGAGACGGACGACCGGCTGGCGTTCATCACGCTGAACAGGCCTGAGAAGTTGAACGCCTTGAGCCACGCGCTGCGTGGCGAGGTGTACGACGCGATGAAGCAGGCCGAAGCGGATCCGGCCATCGGCGTCATCATTCTGAAGGCGGCCGGCCGCGCCTTCTCGGCGGGCTACGACTTGGCGCCGAACCCGGACGAGCAAAGCGACTACGTGAGCCACCGCTCGCGGATGCCGGACACCGGTTCCACGCACCCGCAGCACTACGACTGGTCGCGCCACGCGTTGATGGGCCACTGGATGATCTGGGAACTCGCCAAACCCGTTATCGCGCAGGTACACGGCTGGTGCTTGGCCGGCGCCACGGAACTCACGTCCATGTGCGACATGCGCATGGTGGCGAACGACGCCCGCGTGGGTTATCCGCCAGTGCGCGCCATGGGCACGATGGACATGATGTGGGCGCCGTGGCTGCTGAAGCCCGGCAAGGCGCGGGCCTTCGCCTACACCGGCGACTGGTTCAGCGGCGAAGAAATGGAGGAGTTCGGCTGGGCCACTTTCGCCAAGCCGAAGGAGGAGCTCGCCGAGTTCACCATCAAGTACGCTCGCCGGCTGGGGAACATCGACAACGATCAGTTGAACTACAACAAGCGGGCGGTGAACCGGCAATACGAGATCATGGGCATCCGCACCGGGCTCATGTCCGGCACGGATGTGGAAGCCATGTCCAAGCATCGCCCCGCGGCCGGCGAGTTCGGTCGCCGGGCCCGGGAACACGGCCTCAAGGCGGCGCTTGAATGGCGCGACGGCCCCTTCGGGGACTTCCGCGGCGAATACGCCTCGGCCCCGAAGCAGCGGGCGTTGGCGGGTTCGCAAGGCGCCGGCGGCAAACCCGGCGACGCCGACTACTCGCGCTGACGAGCTACCCGCGTTGACGAGCGCCGGCCTGCGAGCCGGGCGCGAATCCCTATCGAGGAGACGGATAATCATGCCTTCGGTAACCTGCAGCGACGGCCCCGTGGCCGTCACCGGCGCGTCCGGGTACATCGGATCGCACACCGTGGCGGCCCTTTTGAGGCGCGGCTACACGGTTCACGCCTGCGTCACGAACGATGCCGACGCGGACAAGACCGCCCATCTGCTGGCCTTGGCTTCGGCCGGGGGGCCGGGCAAGCTCCGCATCTTCGCAGCCGATTTGTTCAAGGCCGGCAGCTACGACGGAGCGTTCACCGGCTGCGCGGCGGTGCTGCATGTGGGCTCGCCGCTCGGTTACGCGGGCCGCTACAACCCGCGTCAGGTGTACGACGGCGCGGTGCTCGGCACCGGCAATCTGTTGGATTCGGCGCGCCAAGCCGGCACCGTGCGGCGTTTCGTGTACACCAGTTCGTTCGCGGCCATCGGTCATCCGGCGCCGAGCGGCCACGTGTTCACGGAAGAGGATTGGGCCACGGACAACCGCGAGGGCGATTCGCGCTGGAGCGAGGAGAGCATCGACAAGGACGGCGGCGTGGCCTACGCCTTGGCCAAAGTGGCCACCGAGAAACAAGTGAACCGAGCCGCCGAAAAGGACGGGCGCTTCGATGCGGTTTCCATTTGCCCGTGCGTGGTGCTCGGCCCGCTGCTTTCCCGCGCGCAAGAGGGCGTCGGCTCCTGGCAATACGCTTTGGCGCGAATGCTGGAAGGCAAACCTTGCCCGCGCGGTTGGCAAGCGCTCTGGAACATCGTGGATGTGCGGGACGTTGCCGAAGCGCATGTGCTGGCGGCCGAATCCGGCGTCGTGAAACCGGGTTCGCGCTACCAACTCACGGCCTCCGGCCGCAGCGGCGAGCTGAACATCTGGGAACTGCAAGCGCACTTGCAGAACCTCTTCCCGGACATTGAAGTGGGCGGCCCGCCCGACGAGATGGCGGAGTTCTTGAAGCGGCGCGGCGGCAAGACGCACGACGGCCCGCGCGCCTACTGCACAAAGGCGCGGCAGGATCTGGGGCTCGTAACCCACGCCATTGAAGACACGTTGCGCGCGACGGGGGAATCGATGATCCACTTGGGATTGCTCAAACCCGCTTGGAAGGCGTGAAACCCGCGATAGCGCACGCAACCGGGCACGTCACAGGTTTCAAGCTGGGAAACTCGCCCGCAAGACTAACGCTTAGACGATGAACGCCGGCGGCGACACCTGATACGCCAGCGATAACGCGGCCCTGCGATGGCGGGAGGCTACAATTCGCCGCTTCTCGTCGCAGTCGTCGCCACAGCCACGACAAGACCCGCAAGCGGTTCGTTCTGCGGCTTGGAAATTGGCAAGAACCCGGAGCGGCCATTCCCGTGGTAGTCATCGTCGATTACGACGCCGGCAATCTCATGAGCGTCCACCGCGCTTGCCGGCAAGTGGGCTTGGCGGCGGAGATCGCCTCTGAACCGGAACGCATTCGCGCGGCCGAGCGCATCATCTTTCCGGGCGTCGGCGCCGCCGGCAGCGCCATGCGCAGCCTGTGCGCGAGCGGGGCGGCGAGGGCCTTGGTGGACGCCTTCCATCGCGGCACGCCCATGCTCGGCATTTGCTTGGGATTGCAGATCGCACTGGATCGATCCGAGGAGGCCGACACGACAACGCTCGGCATGGTGCCGGGCGAAGTTCGGCGTTTTCGCCTCGCCGACCCGGCCCTCAAGGTGCCGCATATGGGCTGGAACGCCGTCCGCGTGGTGCGCTCGCACCCGGTTTTGGCGGGCATTGAGGAAGGCGACGAGTTCTATTTCGTCCACGCCTACTATCCGCGCCCGTCGGCGGGCGCCGACGTGCTGGCGGAGACCTCCTACGAAGGGCCGTTCTGCTCGGCGCTGGGACGCGGGAACTTCGTCGCCACGCAGTTCCATCCGGAAAAGAGCGGGCGCAAGGGGCTGGACTTGCTGGAACGTTTCGGCGCTTGGGACGGCACATGCTGAGCAAACGGCTGATCGCCTGCCTGGACGTGCGCGACGGCCACCTGGCCAAGAGCGTGAAGTTCGTGAACACGCGCAACATCGGCGATCCGGTGGCGAAAGCCCGCGAATACTATTTGGACGGATTGGACGAGCTGGTTTTCTACGACATAACCGCTTCCAGCGAAGGCCGACGCATCATGCTGGATGTCGTGGAGGCGGTGGCGCGGCAAGTGTTCATTCCGCTATCGGTGGGCGGCGGGGTCGCCTCCGTCGCCCACGCCACGGACCTGCGCCTGGCCGGGGCGGAGAAGATCAACGTCAACTCCGCCGCCGTTCGGCGTCCCGCGCTCATCGCCGAGTGCGCCGACGCCATCGGCAATCAGAACATCGTGCTGTCCATGGACATCCGCCGCGCGCCGGCCACCGCGGACATCCCTTCCGGCTACGAGATCGTCGTCAACGGCGGGCGCCAACCCACCGGCCTGGACGCCCGGCAATGGGCGCTCGAAGGCGAGCGTCTGGGCGCCGGCGAACTGGTCGTGAACTCCATAGACGCCGACGGCACACGGGCCGGCTACGAACTGCGTCTCACCCGCATGTTGAGCGAGGCGGTGCGGGTGCCCGTGGTGGCCTCCGGCGGCGCCGGCGAACCCGCGCATCTCCACGAGGTGCTGACGGAGGGCAAGGCGGACGCCGCCTTGGTGGCCTCGATGGTGCATTACGGCCACTACACCGTATCGGGCTTGAAACGCCACCTCCACGCGCGCGGCGTGAAGATGCGCATGTCGTGGTGAGACTCTTCCTGCGCACCCTAGCGCGATGAATCGCGCCCTAGCCGCTGTCAGACGAATCCGTACAACCGGGCCGCGTTGTCGCAGACGATCTTGCGCCGCGTCCGCTCGTCCAAGCCGGCCAGTTCGCGGTTGATGAACTCCTGCGAATCCGGCCACACGCCGTCCGGATGGGGAAAGTCGCTGCCCCACATCACGTTGTCTTCGCCAAGGATGTCGAGCAGCCGGATGCCGATGGGGTCGCTCTGGTAGGTGGCGTAGCACTGGCGGCGCCAGTACCGCGATGGCTTCATGGCGAGCGTCAAGTCCTTGAATTGATCTTCCCATTCCAAGTCCATGTGCTCCAAGAGATAGGGAATCCAGCCGATGCCGCTCTCGCCGATCACCAGTCGCAGGCGGGGATGGGCCTCCAGCACGCCGCCGTAGATTATCTCCATGACGATCTTGGCCATCGCGAGCTGGAAGCCGGTGATGTGAACGGCGAACGCTTGGCGACGTTGCAGCGGGGCCAAAGCGGCCATGTCGTAGTCCATGCGCGGGCCGATGGTGTGGCAGTGCAGGGGCAGTCCGGCGGCTTCGGCGGCGGCCCACAATGGCGTCCAAGCGGGATCGAACAGCGGCGCCATCTCGTGCGTGTTCGCCACCTCGATGCCGCGCAGCACGCCGCGCCGGGCCACCCGTTCCACTTCCGCCACCGCTGCGGCGACGTCGTGGCTTGGAATGTTGCCGAGGCCGGCGCATCGCGCCGGCTCGGTGGCGCAGAAGTCCGCCAGCCAATCGTTGTAGATGCGCATCATCTCCGCCGCGGCTTCGTCGTCGCCGAGGCGCGTGGCCGCGCCGAGAATGCCGTACAGCACTTCCGCTTGCACGCCGTCCAAGTCCTGGTCCTTGATGCGCAGGCCGGGTTCCGTCAGCCGGCGGATGCCGCGTTCGCCGTCCGCGTAGAGGCCTTGCGCGGCCATGCGATCCGAACGGTGGATCTGGCCCGGCACATATCTGCGACCGGCGGAGCCCATGCCGTTTTGCAAACCGAAACGGGCGCCGCCGTTGCTGACCCAATGGCGGCCGTCCTTCGTCTCCCGCACAAACGGCATGCGTTCCTTGAGCGCGGGACGCGCTTGGCGGACGAACAGGTCATCGGGCAGCCACGGCAGATCGATGTGGCAATCCGCGGAAATCACGCGATATGTCTTGGCCATGGCCCTCGCGTCTCGATGCCTCGCTTTCGTCGCGGTGAACGCGCAACGATTCCGTGCGCCACTGGTGCGCCGCCTTTTGCTAGATTATGCGCCACTTCCGCACTCCGGTAGGCCCAGCCATGTTTCCCAACATCCGCCCGCTGGTGGTGTCCTGTCTTGTCGCGCCCGTGTTGTTCGGCGGCTGCGCGACGTTGGATGTCCAAGCGCCGCCCGACGTCGATCTCGGCGGCGAGTGGATGCTCGACGCCTCTGCGAGTGGCGAGGCGCCGGACCTGGACGCCATTCGCCGTCGCGCCGATAGGGAACTGATGCGCGGCAAAGCGGCGGATCCGGCGACCTCGGCCGCATTCGTGGTGCAGGACTTTCCCGTCTTGGCCGCCAAACGTCTGCGCATCGAGCAGGACGCGGACTCGATGGGCGTGTACTACGACGAGGGCGGCTACCGCGACGTTTCCTGGGGCGAGCGCGTTCGAGACCTTTGGACCGTCCGCGCGGGATGGTCGCAGGGCGCCCTTGTCGTGCGCTCCAGCCGTGGGCCGACCCGCGGCACGGAGACCTACACGCTGGAACAGAACGGTCGGCAGCTCCGGGTGGCGGTGACGGTTCGCTCCGGCGACGAACAGGTGGCCGTGGAGCGCGTCTATCGCCGCCAATGACGCTCGGCGGGCTACTTCGCGGTTGCCGCCTCGGCCAGCGGCGAAACGGCGCAGGCGACGCCGGTGCCGCCGAGACCGCAATAGCCGTTTGGCACCTTCGCGAGGTATTGCTGGTGGTAGTGCTCGGCGTAGTAGAACGGTGGCGCGTCCGCGATCTCGGTGGTGATGGCGCCGAAGCCCCGGGCGGCTAGCGCCTGCTGGTAAGCGTCCCTCGAAGCGACCGCCAGGCGGTGTTGGTCTTGCCCGCACACGTAGAGCGCCGAGCGGTACTGGGTGCCGACGTCGTTGCCTTGACGCATCCCCTGGGTGGGATCGTGAGCCTCCCAGAAAACGCGCAGCAAGTCCGCGTAGTCCACCCGGGCCGGGTCGAACACCGCCAGCACCACCTCGGCGTGGCCGGTGCGGCCTCCGCACACTTCCTCGTAAGTGGGATTCGGCGTCACGCCACCGGCGTAACCAACGGCCGTGGTGAGCACGCCCGGCGTCTCCCAGAACTTGCGCTCCGCGCCCCAAAAGCAGCCCATTCCGGCGAGGAAACGCTCGCTGCCGGCAGGGAACGGAGGTTCAAGCGGGGCGCCATTGACGAAGTGGGCCGCTGGCACGGCCAACGGCGTCGCCCGTCCGGGCAATGCCTGGTGGGCGCTTGGCAGGTTGAGTTTACGCAGATTCATGTGGCGGCTGGAGTTCCAAACGGAGGGCCAAGCATAGTCGACTTGGGGCCGGAACAGTTGAATATCACGCCAATGCGCCCAAAGCGGCGCGCAGGCGTGGCCAATCGAACGACGGCCCCGGGTCCGTCTTGCGGCCCGGCGCGATGTCCGAGTGGCCGACCACTCGCCCGGGCGAGAGGGCGGGGTAGCGCCGGAACAACGCGTCGAGGATCCGGGCGAGGCGCTCGTACTGCGTATTGGTGTACGGCCGCTGGTCGCTGCCTTCGAGTTCCACGCCGATGGAGTAGTCGTTGCAGTTGGCGCGTCCCTTGTGCGCCGAGACGCCGGCATGCCAGGCGCGCCGGTGGAACGGGACGAACTGGGTCACGCGCCCCCAACGGGAAATTAGCAGATGGCTGGACACGCGCACGTCGGCCAAGTCCGCGAGTTCCGGCGAGGCGGCTACGTCGAGCGTCCCTAGAAACAGACGCTCGACCAGTCCCGTGCCGAATCTGCCCGGTGGCAGCGAGATGCCGTGGACGACCACGAGCGAGACGTCCAGCGGAATCGGCCGATCGTTCGCGTGTGGCGAAGGCAGCCGCCGAACGCCGCGCAGCCAGTGATCGTCGTCCACCGTTGACATGTCCCGTGTTCGTGACCTCCAGCTACGAAATCAGCGTCCGCTCTTCATGTAATGCGGCCCACGGTACCAGCGTCCCCGCGGAACGCGCCTGCGCGTCCTCGCCGCCGTAGACCACCGCCACACGGCATGGGAAGCTGGCCTCCAAGTGCCGGCGTACCCGGTTGGGGCCATCGAACAGGCTTGCCGAGGGCGTTGCGGCGGCTTTGGCCTCCAGCAGGGTGAGCCCGTCTTGGCGCTCGATAACCAGATCCACCTCGGTGCCATCGCGCGTGCGGTAGAAGGAGAGACCGCGCGGGCCATCGCCACGGTTCATCATGTGCTTGTAGGTTTCCGAAACCACCCAGGACTCGAAGATCGCACCGCGCAACGGATGCGACCGTAGCTGATCCGGCGTGCGAATGCCGAGCAGCCAGCAGGCGAGGCCGGTGTCGTAGAAGTGTAGTTTCGGCATCTTTACCAAGCGCTTGCCGACGTTGGGATGGAGAGGTGGCAGGCGGAAGACGATATAACCGGTTTCCAAAATGCTCAGCCAGTTCTTGGCTGTGGGTTGCGAGATGCCGCAGTCGTTGGCGAGAGACGAGTAGGAGGTGATGCACGGCGGTGCGCCCGGCCAGAGATTGGCTGACGGAATCCAGCAGCGCGAGGTTCTGCGAGCCAGTGAGAACCCAGCGACCGGGCGTCGGGCTATCGTCAATGACGCCCTGCAAATAGGACAGCAAGTCTGGTGCCCGCTGCACCTCGTGAATGATGGCGCCACGGGCGAATCCGGCTAGGAAGGCGCGCGGGTCCTCCCGCGCGAATGCCCGAACGTCAACGGCTTCCAAGGAGACGTGGCGGTGGTTGGGGAACAGGTCGCGGCACAAGGTGGACTTGCCGCTTTGGCGTGGCCCGGTGAGGGTGATGGCCGGGAAACTGCGCGCCGCCCGCGTCAGCGCCGGCGCCAAGTCGCGTGGGACAGTCATGGGCGGAGTAGTTCACAGGAAAGCGGCTAATTCTAACTGGCATTTTCGATTGGGTGTGCGACGTTTTAGTGCGCGAGCCGTCAGGCGGCCATTGGCGGCGGTTTGCGCCGACGGCGCCAGAAGTCGTCGTACCGTTCGTCGCGGACGCAGGAGCGCAACGCCATGACGTCGTTCGCGCCGGCCCGGCTCCAGCGCATGCCGGAGCACTTCAGTCGCTCCCCGACCAGCGTCCGGCAGGAGCTCTCCACCATGCCCGAACCGATGAGCAGCCCCATCGCCCGGTACGCGGGGTAGCGCATCCGGCCGCGGTTGTTCTCCACATAGCCGACGCACTGGTCGGCGGTCTTGTCGCCGGCGTGCCGGCGCAGTTCCCGCAGCACGTCTTCGACGCGCCCCTCGGAGAGCGCCGCGCAGACCTTCTCCGACCACGCCCGGCACAGCTCCGTGCCGGCGCCGTACACCGAGCGCCCCACTTCCCAGAGCCGCTCCCTCGCGTGCCAGATGTCCACTATGCAAACGGCGTTCGGGAACAGTTCCGCGGCGGCGTTCCAGATCCACTTCGCGCCGTCGGCGACGACCACCTGCCGCTTCGCCGCCGCGAACCCGAACCGCTCCGCGGCCCGCCAGAGCCGCCGCGCGAACGCCGACGGCTCCGCGTCCACGTCCCTCGACGCCGCGCTGTCGATCGCCGCCGTGTGCCGCGCCGAACCCGCGTCCCGCTCCGGCAGGCCGGTCTTCGCGTTCCGCCGCTCCGCCGTGTGGAACACCGCCACCTTCGCCTCCCGCGTCTTCGACGGCCGGCCGTCCTCCGCCGTCCCCGCGTCCCGCCGCACCACCGGCACGCCGGTGCCGTCCGGGCTGCAGTACATCGTCTCCGCCGGCGCTTCGCGCAGCGTCGGCGCCGACTCGTCCCACGCCGTGATCTCGCACCCGACCTGCTTCGCGGCCCGCTCCGTCCGCTTCGCCGTCGCCACGACGCCGGCCAGCCGCCAAAGGCGCGCCGCCGCCTTCGCGAAGCTCGTCTCCGACGCCAGCTCCGCCAGCGCCCACAGCACCGCCGGCGTTCCCCGCACGCCGTCCCGTCCCGCGATGCCCAGCACCTCGTCCAGAACATGCCGCCCGCCCTTCGAGCACCCGCACGTCCAGTAGCCGCGCCGCAGCGTCAGAAGGCCGAGCAGCGACAGCGGCGCCGTCGAGCGCGTGCCGCGCCGGACCATCGCGGAGCCGCAAGCCCCGCACGCCGGCGCCCCGGACTCCGCGTCCAGCGCCGACAGATTCTCCGAAACCCCCGCCGCCGCGCCGCCAAGCAGCGCGCCCCGCAGGTCCAGCTCGAACTCCCGGAACCCCCGCCCGCCGCCCAGAACCTCCCGGCAAAGCTCCCGGAACTCCGGCGACGACAACAGCAGCAGCCGCACCGCCGCCTCCAGAAAAGCCCACGCCTTCTTGCGCTCCAGCGCGTCCTGCGCCAACATCTCTTCCGTCATCGCGATTCCCTTCGCTGCGGTTGTACATACCCTCAGCTTACTTGGGAATCGCGATGACTCCCCAAACCCGCTCGCAGCCCCCGCGCACTAAAACGTCGCACACCCCTGTCGCGGGGGTGTGCGACGTATTTGTGCGCGAGCCGTCAGGCCGCCATTTGCGGTGGTTTGCGCGATGCGCCAGAAGTCCTCGCACCGTTCGCTGCGGACGCGGGAACGCAAGGCCATGACGTCGTTGGCACCGGCCCTGCTCCAGCGCATGTCGGGACACTTCCGGCTCGCCGACCAGCGCACGGCAGGAGCTGCGTACCGGGAGTCGCGGTGACTCTCCAAACCCTCGCAGCCCGCCCGCGCACAAAAACGTCGCACACCCTTTTCGATTAGCCGCATCGACGTCTTGCGGGCCCGCGGGCCCCATGGGGGGGCATAGCCGCGGTCACTTCTTTGGCTTAACGCATCTGAAATCCGACGTCTCGTGGTTGTAATAGCTCCTGTCACCATCCATGGTCAAACCAATGCTTGAATCCCCCTGCACGGTATCGCCATCCTGCTGACAGGTTTGGTATTCGTCGTATAGCTGCTGCTCCCATTTGCCGCTATCAGACGCCATCTTGATGCGCACGGTGAAAACGTCAGGCGCATCGGATGCTTCGAACACCATGTCGCACACTACTCTGGGAGCGTCGCCCGTCTCTTGCGAACTACAGCCCGTGATCGTCAAGTCGCCCGGAATCGAGATTGAAGCGAACGATCCGACGCGCGTTCGCTCCTTGAGTTCCGGCGAGTAGCCGGGGTCCAGGCTGTCGTCCGGTGTCGGTGGTTCAGTGATCTCCGCACGGTCTTGGGCATGACCAAGACCGCAGATGACGGCAATCAACAGTGCCAAGATGGCCGCTTGTCGATGTTCGAACTTCACTTCAAACCTCCAGCTCTTCACGACACGCCCACAACATATGCCTACGCCTGCGGCCGTGCAAGTCCGGCGAGCGGCCTCCTGCCAACGTATACTGTTTCCGTGAGTGTTTGCGCGTCATCGCCCGCCGGCCATGCGGCCATTTCGCCGGCCGCTGCGAGCCAGGACAAACGATCCGCCCGTTGGCGCCAATGACTTGCCTTGCACGCCCCCCCGCCGCCGAGCAGATCGAACGCGACGTTCGCGCGGCGCTGCGTGAGGATGTCGGCCCCGGCGACATCAGCGCCCGGCTGATCGCGCCTGACGCCCAAGCCCGCGCCCGGGTCATAACGCGCGCCGACGGCGTTTTTTGCGGTCGGCCCTGGGTGGAGGAGGCTTGCCGCCAAGTGGATGGGCGCATCGTCCTCGATTGGCGCGTGCGAGACGGTTCGCCCGTTGCCGCCGGGGCGCTCCTGCTGTCGCTTGCCGGCCCGGCGCGCGGCCTTCTCACGGTGGAGCGCACGGCGCTCAACTTCACGCAACTGCTATCGGCCACCGCCACGCGCGCCAGTCGGTTCGTGGCGGCGGTCGCCGGCACCGGCGCGGTGGTGTTGGACACCCGCAAGACGCTGCCGGGTTTGCGCGCGGCGCAAAAGTACGCGGTGCGCGTTGGCGGCGCCCGCAACCACCGCATGGGGCTGTTCGACCGTTATCTCCTGAAGGAGAACCACATCGCCGCCGCCGGCGGCATCGCCCAGGCGGTGTCCGCGGCCAAGCGCGCGCGATCTGGCAAGGGGGTGCAAGTGGAAGTGGAAACCTTGGAGCAGCTGGAGGAAGCCGTTGTCGCCGGCGCTGACCTCGTGCTGCTCGACAACCACTCGCTGGCCGGGTTGCGGGCGGCGGTGGAGCAAGCCGCCGGACGAGTGCCTTTGGAGGCGTCCGGCGGCGTCACGTTGGACAATGTGGCAGCCGTGGCGCGCACCGGCGTGGACTTCGTGTCGGTCGGCAGCATGACGAAGAACGTCACCTCCCTCGACCTGTCCATGCGGCTGGAGCTTGACGACGCCGGCGCACCGCTGCGGGACTGAGGATCAGGCAGCCCGACCCACGATCCGGCAGGGCCTCCACTTGCGTGTCCAATGCTCGTCCGTCCGCACATGCCCAGGCCGCACGCTCTTGCAAACGCAATCTTGGAACCGCGCTCCCGGGAATCGTCGCGCCAACCTCATCACGACGCCTTCCCGCTCTCCCCCGAGGCTGGAAGGGTCGTCGTGGGCCCGCGACATGAACGCGCTGATCTCGGCCACCGACCTGAAGCGCCCTTGGAATAGAACCGGCACGACCGGTATGTCGCGTTGCTTGGCGTACTCCAATACGTCGGCGAACGCCGCGAACGCCCCGTCAGCTTCCCGCAGGGCGAACGCGTGGAAGGTGGCCCGCTCCGGCACAGGCGCGTACTCGATGCTATGCACCCCGTAGATGTCCTCGCCGTACAGCCAGACGTCGGGCTCCGTCACCTTCCAAGCGTGGTGCTTCTTCACCATCGCCATCCACTTCGCATCGGATGGCGCCGACACGCTGCGCGAGTACACCTTGCCGGCATGGAGCAGCGTGTTCCCACCGTCGAGCTTCTCGGTCACCACCACATCCTCCCCCACGAACCGATCCGGGTTCGCGTGGACGTCGTCACCGCGGCCAACCGTTGGAGACCACGGCCAGTATGGAGTGCTTGGGTACTTCATGTGCTGTGCCGCCACGGTGCGGCTGGCCAAGGTCTGGTGCCGGAACGCGGATTCGAACCGCGGACCTACTGATTACGAATCAGTTGCTCTACCAGGCTGAGCTATTCCGGCCACTGGCGAAACGGCGGCTATTGTATCCCGACGTGGCGGGGTTCGCTTGGGCGGCGGCAACGTGCGCGGCGCAGAGCGGCGCCGGGTGTGCGGCGCGGCTTGGCCTCACAGCACGTTGAAGATGTGGCTGTACTTCAAGGTGAACTCGCGCCGGGAACGCAGCGGCAGTGCGCTGCGGTCGTCCACTTCGTTGTACACGACGTACAAGCCGGAACTTGCGGAACGCAGCCACGAGAAACGCAGGTTGGCGGCCAACACGTGGCTCGCGTCGTTGTACTGCAGCAACGCTTGCACGCCGATTTTCGGCGTGAAGGAGTACGCCAGATGCCCCTGCACCAGATTCACGTCGAACGCGCTCTCGGCGCTTGGCAGGTCGATGCGGTTGTAGTCCCAAGAGAGAGTCGCGGTAAGGGATTCCCCCTTGCGGTAGCTGACGGATGGCGACGCGGAAACGCGATCGCCGTTGTAGTAGCCGCCGATATTGCTGATTAGGCCGAAGCGCCACGGGCGGCCAGCCGGGGAGTTGACGCCCAGGTTGAGGCCGGGATTGTCGTACTCGCCGGGGGGCACGATCGCGCCCGCCACGGGAAAGGCCGCTTTCACGCCTTCGTGGGAGTGCGTGAAGGCGGTCCAAACATCGGCGCCGCTACGCCACGCGAACCAGCTCTCGACGTGTGCGGAACCGCTTTCGTGGTAGCCGTCGAAATCCCAATGACCGCTGTAGGTCGCAAAGGGCTTCCACTCGCTCAAACCCCGTCGGCCCTCCATTTGCACCGTGTGTTGGACGAAGACGTCGAACTTGCGAAAGTCGCGCCGGCCTACGAAGCCCACCGCGGGGTCGAAGTGGGCGCCCACTTCCGTGAAGCCGGCGTCGTACGCCCAGGTTGGCGAGTTGTAGCTGCCGAACAGCGAGAAAGCATGGTTCTCCGAGCCGCCGCTTGGCGCGGTGGTGCGCGCCAAGAAGCCCCTCAGCAGCCCGTAGAGGCCGATGCCGAGGCGGCCGTCGGCGGCGTAGGTTTGCCGGTCGTCTTCGGCGCTCCGATTGGTGGCGAGCAGGCCGACGGACGAGCGGTTCGGCAAGTCCCGGCGGGCCCGCAGCACGGTATAGTCGATCTTGTCGGTGGTGCCGGGCGCTGCGGCCGTGCGCATGTGCAGCAGGCCGATGTTGTTGCGCTGGCGCAATCGGCCGGACACCCGCACCCCGCCGTCAATGGCCAGACGCTGGCCGGCGGCGATGCCGATGCGACGGCTGTGGAACAGCAGCACGTCCCGCGAGCCGGCCTCGAACGCGCCGGCGTTCTCCAGGAAGAACGGGCGCGTCTCGGGAAAGAACAGGCTGAATCGGCCGAAGTTCACCTGCTGCGCGTCCGATTCCACCTGCGCGAAATCCGTGTTGTAAGTGACATCCAACGTCAGGCTTGAGGTGAGCGAATACTTCAGATCGAAGCCCACGTCGTGTTCGCGGGCGTCGTCGGCACCGGGTGTGCGCACCACGCTGCCGAGCGCGTAAGGTGTGAACTGCAGGTGGCGCGGCTGCTTCGGTGGCCGAACGCCGCCGACGGTGCCGGCCAAGTCCAGCCGGTACATGCTGAGCTGCTTGGGCACCGGCGACCAGTACGCGATTTCGCTGTTGCGCTGGATGACGCGCGCGATGTTCACTCCCCAGCGCTGTCCCTCGCCGCCGGCCCTTGGCGCCGGATAGCGCAGCGACGAGAACGGGATCTCGAACTCCGCGCTCCAGCCGCGCTCGTGCGTTCTCGCGCGCACCGTCCACACCGTGCTCCAGTTCCAGTCGGCGAAGTTGGTGGATGCGGCGACTTGGCCATCGTATTCGGCACCCACCGGATTGGTACCGAAAACCAGCGCGGTCTGGCCGCTGCGGAATGTGTCCAGCACGAAGGCGAAACTGTCGGAGGCGAAGCCGTCGTTGGAGACGACGATTTTGGAGGGATCCGCTTCGTGGCAAATCACCCCCACATAGAGGGCTTTTTCGGTGTGGCCGAAATACGCTTCGGTGCGCTGGGTCGCCGGCGCGCCGTTGTCCGGCTGCAACTGCTTGAAGTCCGTGAAGGCGGCCAGCCCTTGCCAAGCAGGGTCGCCCGCCACCTCGCCATCCAAAGTCGGTGGCGCCCGGAGCGCGGCCACCGTGCCCACAGGTCGTTCGCTGGCGGATGCGTTCCCGCACGCCAGCAGAACGAAGGCGGCCAACGGCCAGCGCGCCGCTGCCGCCGCTCGGGAGCCGCTTGGGCGGGTTACTTCAGCTTCAATAACGGATAGTCCGGCGACTCGGGGCGCGGGCCGACGGTTCGATTCGCGCAGTCCGCGATGAGATCAAGACCTTCAAGCACGATCTGCCCGATCAACGGCTCGCTGAGCGGCGGCCCCACCACGCAGTCCGTGTTCATGGCCCGGTTGCCAATGCGGATGCCCAAGGGGCCCGCCACGGCTCGTTCCTCTTTGCGGTCGTCCGCGTAGGAAACGATGACCTTGCCGTGTACGGGCAAACCCAAGCGTTCGACGACGTTCTGCGGGAGCACCAGCATGACGGCGCCGGTTTCCACGACGCCATCCACCACGGTGCGGCGCACGCTGGATTCTTCCCGCAAGCCGAGGCGCACATTGCCACGCTCGGTGGCGTTCTCGAGTTCTATGCGGGTGACGATCTCTCCCATGTCCTTTCGCCCACTTGTTGACCGGCAGTTTGGCGCGCGCCCCAACGCGCACGCGTCCCACGCTTCCAAGCATGTACGACGGATTGTAGCCGAGTGGTTGCTCGGGCCTCTCCACTCGAGGTGGCGAGCCTTTCTTAGCCGAGCGCGGATCCCGGCGTTGCGGCAGGTTTCCACGCCCGCAGCAGCAGCGAGTTGGCCACCACGCAGACGCTGGAGAAGGCCATCGCCGCCCCGGCGAGGGTTGGGGTGAGGTAGCCCAACGCCGCGGCCGGCAACGCCAGCACGTTGTAGATGAACGCCCAGAAAAGGTTTTGCTTGATCTTGCGAAACGTCCTCCGGGCGGCGGCGATGGTCGCCGCCACGAGGGTGGGGTCTGGACGCATCAGCGTCACGCCGGCGGTTTCCATCGCGATGTCAGTGCCGCCGCCGATGGCGATGCCGACATCCGCGGCGGCCAGGGCCGGCGCGTCGTTCACGCCGTCGCCCACCATCGCCACGCGCTCGCCGGCCGCGGCGAACTCGCGCACCACGGCCGCTTTGTCTTCCGGCGGAACGCCGCCGCGGGCGTCGTCGATGCCCAGCGTCCTGGCCACAGATCGCACCACATCCGGCGCGTCGCCGGACAACACCACCGTGCGCACGCCTTGCGCGCGAAGCAGCTCAACCGCGGCCCGGGCACCGGGCCGCAAGGCGTCGGCGAACAGCAAGGCGCCGCGAAGCCCGTGTTCGTCGGCCACCCAGGCCACCGTGTGGCCGGTGACGTCGAGGCCGGCGCCCGAGGCCTCCGGCACCAGCCGGGCATTGCCCACGCGCACCCGGCGGCCTTCCACCACGCCGGTCACGCCTTGGCCAACGTGATTGACGAAGTCCTTGGCCGGCCGCGGCGAAATGCCGCGCGCCTTTGCTTCGGCGATCACGGCTTGGGCGAGCGGGTGTTCGCTCGCCTGTTGCACGCTCGCGGCAAGGCCGACGATCGCGTCCTGCCCGGCGCGCGAATCCGCGTTCGCGCCGGGTTGCAGAGGTGCCACGCGGGCCACCTGCGGGCGGCCTACGGTCAGTGTGCCGGTTTTGTCGAAGACCACTGTGGCAACGCCGGGCGCGCGTTCCAGAGTGTCCACATCGCGGATGAGAATGCCGGCCCGGGCGGCGGCCCCCGTGCCGGTCATGATCGCTGTGGGGGTGGCGAGGCCGAGGGCGCACGGGCAGGCGATGACCAGCACCGAAACCGCCGCGATCAACGCCGTGGCGAAATCGCCGGTGGCCAGCTGCCAGGCCGCGAAGGTGACAGCGGCGATGGCGAGCACGATGGGCACGAAGACGCCGCTCACCCGATCCACCAGGCGCTGCACCCGCGCTTTACCCCGCTGGGCGTCCTCCACCAAGCGCACGATGCGCGCCAGCGTCGTGTCTTCGCCCACCGCGTCCGCCCGCACTTCCAAGGCGCCCACCGTGTTGACGCTGCCCCCGGTCACCGAATCGCCCACGCTTTTGGCGACCGGCATGCTCTCGCCGGTGAGGAGCGATTCGTCCACTTCGCTCGCGCCGACGATCACCTCGCCATCCACGGGCACCCGTTCGCCGGGCCGCACCAGCGCGACATCGCCCACCCGCACTTGACTCACATGCACTTCCACCTCGCCTTCGGGGCGTCGGAGCCGGGCTTTCGCCGGCCGCAGCGCCATCAACTTGCGGATGGCGTCCGTGGTGGCGCGTTTGGCGCGACCCTCCAAGTATTTGCCGAGCAGGACCAGCGTGATGATGACGGCCGACGCCTCGAAGTAGAGTTCGCCGTCCGCGGCTTCGCCCAGCACGAGCAGCAGATACCAGCTGTAGGCGTAGGCTGCCGTGGTGCCAAGCGCCACCAGCACGTCCATGTTCGCGACTCGCGCCAAAAGGGCCTGCCACGCGGATCGGTAGAAACGCCGGCCAAGGACGAATTGGATGGGCGTGGCCAGCAGCACTTCGGCGGCCGGCATGAGGTGGAGGTCCTCGTAGCCGAGGGTTTGGAAGATCATCCCCGCGACCATCGGCGTCGCGAGGAGAGCCGAGACGAGCACCATCCGGCGCTCGCTATCCAGTCGGTGCTGCACTTCGGCCGCGTGCTGCTCGCGCCCGGCGTCGTTCGCCGCCGGCGGGCGCAACGTGTAGCCGGCGCTCTGTAGCCGCTTGGCGAGCGGCTGCGGCGCAAGTGTCCCGGCGAACCCGGTCACCGTGGCGTTTTCCAGCGCCAGATTGACTTCAACGTCCAGGATGCTTGGCGCCGCGGCAAGGGTCTTTTCCACCCTCGCGGCGCAGTTGGCGCAATGCATGCCTTCCACCGGGAAGGTGCGGTGTTCGGTTTCCACCTCGTAGCCCACGCTCGCGACCGCGTCGGTGAGGGCGAGGGCGTCCGTCGCGTCTTCTTCCAAGGTCAGCGCGACTTGCCGGGCCGACATGTTGGCCTTCGCGCTGCGAACGCCAGGCGCCGATGCGAGCGCCGCCTCCAAAGCCGAGGCCCCGGCGGCGCTCCGCCTTTCCTTGACGGGCAGTTCGATTTGCAGCACGGCGTCCACCGCGTGTCGGCGCGCGCTCAAGTGTTGGCGAAGAGCGCCAGCATCCCCAGCCAGACGAGCAGCAGAAAGTGCCAGTACATGGCGCACAACTCCACGCTGTGCTGGTGCTGCCGCGGCGCGACATCCGCTTGCGCGAACCGCCGCGCCGCCCGCGCCCACGCGACCAGGCCGCCTAGCAGGTGTACGCCATGCACCGCCGTGATCACGTAGAAGAACGCGTTGGCGGGATTGGCGTAGGCGTAGTAGCCGCGGGCCGCCAAATCGTTCCAGACCACCAGCTGGAGAACCAGAAAAGCCAACGTGGCGGCGCCGGCGAGCAGAAACGCCACTCCGGCGCGGCGCACGTCGCCACCGGCGGCAAGCCGCCGTGCCCATTCGTAGGCGCCGCTCGCCAGAATCAGCACCAGCGTGTTGAACCACAGCAGCGGCGGCTCCGGCATCGGCACCCAGTCGGACGGCTGACCGCCCAGCTCCACCGGATCAAGCCGCATGTGGTAGGCGGCGAAGAACAGGAAGAAGACCACGCCCACAATGGCCAGGAAGCACACCAGCGCCACCTTCTGGTTCGAGGCCGCGTAGGAGGCGGTACGTAGTTCCACCACGCCGGGCTGCTCGTCCAGCCACGGTTTTTCGGTGAGACGTTTGAAGATGCCCATGGCGCTATTCTAACGCCGCTTGGCTGGCGAGCGACACGCGCGCTCAAGGGGCGGCACCGTCCCGCTGTTCACCGCCGCCTCAGCGGCCGGACAGAGTTTGGCCCGGATCAGCCGAAATGGCGCCGGCGGCTCGCCGCGACAGGCGGCAGCTAGCCGCTCACCCGACCGCTAACGATCAAGGTGCCGTGGACTTGATCGCGCAACGGCGGGTGCGTTGCTCCTGCTGCGCAACCGGCCCTGCCCGTTGGGAACTCACGCAAACGGAACATGGTCTAAGGCCGCAACGTGCTACCGGGTACCGCCATGCCGGCGCAAGCTACCGCGTTGCTCGTCGCAAGCGCTCTGAGTGCGCTGATAGCGGTGCCGACCGCTGCCGCGACCACGGGCGATTTACGAATCTCGGTGCTCTCCGAAGACGGCCGGCCCGTTGCCAGCGTTGCCATCACCGTCGAGGCGCGGGATGGCGAGGCGCGCCAAGCAACCACGAAAGGTGATGGCCACGTTGTCGTGGGCGGCCTTGATCCGGGTCTTTACCGCGTCTCGGCGTCGCAAACGAACTATGTCCAAGTGGTCGAACCGACGATCCGCGTTGTTCGAGACAAGGTCGTGCCGGTTGAAATGGTGGTACGCCAAGCCAAGGGCGATGTCGAAGAAGTGGTCGTGGTTGCCAGCGCAATCCGAAAGGATGTGTACGGCAGCGTCAGCTCGTCGTACTTGGACCGAGAGCACCTGCGCACGGCCACGGGCAGCGGCGCGGATGTATTGCGCGCTTTGGACGGCCTGCCGGGCTTGGTTTCCACGGGCGATTTCGCCAACTTCACCGTTCGCGGTCGTGGGCCACGCGACAATCTGATTTTGGTGGACGGCTTTCCTTACGACAAGGTGGTTCACTTCGATAGCTCGCTGGGTGAACGCGAAGACATTGAAGGGGGCGGACGTTTTTCGATCTTCGCGCCGAACATCGTCGCGGGTGCCGAGTTTTCGCCTGGCGGTTGGAGTGCCGCCTATGGTGGCCGCAACGGATCGATGTTGAAGCTCGATGTGGCGAAGGGAAATCCCAGCCCATCGGCCAGCTTGCGCTTGGATCTCGCTGGCGCCGAACTCGTCTACGACGGCCCGAGCGGATTCGATGCGGATACGTCGATCATCTTCTCGGCACGCCAGTTCGATTTCGGACGGCTATTCGAGATCATCGGCGAGAACGACATCGGCAGTCCGGTGATGACGGACTTCATCTTCAAGAGTCACACCGCCGTGGACGCCAACAACACCATCGAACTCCTGCTGTTGCATACGCCCGATGACTACTCGCGGAACATAGAGCATGTGCTGCAATCCGAGAACTTGGAAGACCGCGAACTGCTCGACACCGCGCAAGACAGCACGTTGTTCGGCGCAACATGGACACGGCTGTTCGGCGAGGATGGCCGCTTGGAAAACCGCGTCTTCTACCGGAACAATGCCAAGACGAGCCGCGAGGGCGAGGCGTTTCCGTATTCGGCGCCAACAAACTTGCCACGAGAGCAAGTGCCGATCCGCGACAATGTCCTCGCCCTTGTGGAGCGGGAGAAGGAGTTCGGCTGGCGCAGCGATCTGACGGTGGCCAACAGGTGGGGGGCTTTGAGCGCAGGCCTGCGCGTATCCGCTCTCGATCTTGCCTTCGATACGACGCTCGCCGGCCCTTGGGCTCGCTTCGAGTTCGACGGCAGAGACTTTCAACCCGATCGGGACTCTCGGTTCATCGTGTTGACGCCCGAGGACACCGACTCCGCCTTCGCTCGAAGCGAAGTCCAATACGCGGCGTACGCCGAGCAAGTGTTGGACCAAGGCGACCAAGGCGACTGGAACATGCGCGCGGGCATTCGCTACGAGTACGATGGCTTCTCAGCCGAACAATACGTCTCGCCCCGCTTGTCGATCACTCGTGTGCTGTCGCCGACGACGCGCCTGGCGGCGACCGCGGGCACGTTTTACCAGTCGCCACGCTATCTCGATCGGGCTGCGGATCCGGCCAATTTCGGTTTGGAGAACGAGCGCGTTCGTCATGTGAGCGTTGGCTTCGAGCGGCAGCTTGCACCGCAGTGGAACGTGCTCGTGGAAGCCTACTATCAGCAACTCGACAATCTGGTCACGGAAGGGGATGCGGTGACGGGCACCGCCACCAACAGTGGCGAAGGCACCTCCTACGGAGTCGACTTCGTCGCCAATCGACAATTGGCCAATGGCTGGTCGGCAAACGCCGTGTATTCCTACAACGATGTGACGCTGAGCGACAACGATGGCGCAGGCGAATATCCCGCCGACTACAACCACAAGCACTTGCTGAGCCTAGGCGCGCGATGGGAAATCACCGACCGCTGGCAGCTAGGTTTGCGCTGGAAGTACGCGACCGGCAGGCCGCGCGACGACTTCACCATACACCGGGATGTGCTTGCGGAAGCAGGCGGCCCATTGCGCTTCTCTCGCGAGTACACGGGCAACAACACCATGCGGTGGGATGCCTTCCACACTCTCAACGCTCGCGTCGACTATCGACGGCCGGTGGGTCCCATCGATGTGGTCGCCTTTCTCGATGTCTTGAATGTCTACGGTGCCGCGGCAACGGACGAGCAGGAGTTCAACACGGCAACCGGTACTTTGACAGAGGACGAAGGCGACATATTTCCATTGCTCGGCCTGCGGTTCGAGAAGACTTGGTAGTCGACCGCTTGGCACACCCGGTGGCGGTTGCCACGTTTTAACGGCAGAATGGGGCGATGGCCGCAACACGAGACTATTGCGCGGACCTTTGCGCCGCCGCCGGCGAGCCGATGCTCGGCACCGCGCCGGAGGTGGACGTTTGGCTGCTGTTGGAATACCGGCCACCGTGGCAAGGCAAAGCGCTTGAAGAAAACGACCTGCCGCCCACCACGCGGGCGTGGTTGGCGAACGTCGTGGACGGATTCGCCGCGCAAGGGCGCAAGCCGCGCCCGCAGTTCATCCGGCAGCCCGAGGAGGCGGAGCGGTCGTCGATAACGCTCTACTTGGCGAGCGATGGCGAATTGCGGCGTTTCGAAGGCCGGGATTACGAAGAGGTCGAACGGTTGGACTTGCGCTCGTCCGCCCTTGAGCCGGTGAGCGAAGCGCACTATTTCGTTTGCACCAACGGACAGCGCGACCTGTGCTGCGCGCGTTATGGGCTGCCCACCTACGCCCGGCTGCGGTTGTTCGCCGGCGAGCGTGCTTGGCAGACCACGCATCTCGGCGGCCACCGCTTCGCGCCGAATGTGCTCGCGCTGCCGCAGGGCGCGCTCTACGGGCGGGTCTTCGCGGACGAGGCGGCCCGGTTCGCGTCCGCGGTGGAGGATCGGCGTTTGTCGCTGCCGCATTTGCGTGGCCGCTCGGCCTATCCGCCTGAGGCGCAAGCGGCGGAAGCCAAGGTGGAGAACGCCGGCGCGATGCTCGGCGCCGAAGGCAACGCGGTGACTTTCGCCACCCCGAACGGCGAGCGAACGGTGCGCGTGGAGCGGGTCGCCACGCCTCTGGAGATCATCGCGAGCTGCGGCAAGACCGAAACGGAGTTGGTCTATCCGTTCATCCGAGCCGGAACCGCGTTCCTTGCTTCGCCCGGAAGATCTCGCTGACGAATTGCGTGCGAACGCTGTGGCCGGCGCCGCCGAGTTGTCGCGTCGCGCGCCCGCGCTGTTGGCCGATTTCGTGGCGGCGGCGCCCGAAAACGCGGCTTTGGCGCGCCGAACCCGGGCGTGCGTGGCGCTGTTGGCGCAAGCCAGACCATCCATGGGTGCCATCGGGCAACTCCTCGCGTATTGGGCGGCCTCGTTCGATTGGTCGCGCGCCGGGTTCCGCGCCCGCGCCTTGGCCCATTGCGACGCGGTTCGCGCCCGCGCGGACGAGGCGCTGCGATCGACGGTTGAGACCGCGCGGCAGCGCCTCGGCGCGTTGCCGCCGGGCAGCGCCATCCTGACCTTCAGCGCGTCGACAACGGTGCGTCACGTTCTCGACGGTTTGCCTTTCGCGTTGTTCGCGTCGAAGTCGGAACCCGGTGGCGAGGGAGCCGCGCTGGCGGCACGGATCGGTGCCACGTGCTTGGCGGATGGGGCGGCGCGGCAAAGCGTGGCCGACATGGCGGCGGTGGTGGTGGGGGCGGACGCCGTGGGCGCCGCGCGGTTCGTCAACAAGGTGGGCACCGGCCCCTTGGCGGCAGCGGCGGGCGAGTGCGGCACGCCACTGTTCGTGGTTGCCGAGAGCTACAAGTGGCTGCCGGTTTCCGAGCCTGTTGTCACGGAATCCGCGTTCGAGACCGTCTCCAACTCGTTGGCGACGGCGTTCCTGCGCGACGATCTGTTCATACCGCCGCGGTCGGTTTGACGTCCGCCGGCCGCGACCTCGGCGCGCAACGGAGTCTCATGCCGGTACCGCGATTGCGGCTGTTCCCATCAGTGCCCGATCCATTGCGCTGGCGACTTCGCGGCCTTCGTTGATGGCGCGCACCACCAGCGATTGGCCGCTGCGGCAGTCGCCGGCGGCGAAGACCTTGGGATGGCTCGTGCGGTATGCGCCTTTGTTCGCCTTGTAATTGGAGCGGGCGTCCAGTTCGATGCCCAAGGCTTCGCTGACGTAGTGTTCGGGGCCGCGGAAACCCATCGCCAGCAAGACGAGATCGGCATCCCAGGACTTTTCCGAGCCCTCGACTTTGGCGAAACGGCCGTCGGCGGTCTCGAAGTCCGCGGCCACAAGGGAAGTGACTCGGTCGTCGTCACCGCGAAACTCGACCGCGGAAGTGCGGTAGACGCGCGGGTCGCGGTTGAACTTCGCGGCGGCTTCCTCGTGGCCGTAGTCCACGCGGTAGAGGAATGGCCAAGTCGGCCACGGGTTGTCGCCGGCGCGATCCGGCGGCGGTTCGGGAACGATCTCGAAGTTGGCGAGGGTCTTGCACCCGTGGCGCATGGCGGTGCCGATGCAGTCCGTGCCGGTGTCGCCGCCGCCGATGACGATCACGTTCTTGTCTTTGGCGTCTATGTAAGCGCGGTCCGCGTGGTTGCTGTCGAGCAGGCTCTTGGTGTTCGCGGTGAGAAACTCCATGGCGAAATGCACGCCGCGCAGCTCGCGGCCGGGAATAGGCAGGTTGTTCGGGTGGGTCGCGCCGGTGGCGAGAAGCAGCGCGTCCGTTTCGGCCAAGAGATCCTGCGCGCTTGGCGTGCCGTTTTGCTCCGCGCCAATGTCCGCATTGGTGACGAACGCCACGCCTTCCTCGCGCAGCAGATCCACCCGGCGTTCCACCACCGTCTTGTCCAGCTTCATGTTCGGGATGCCGTACATCAGCAGGCCCCCAATACGGTCGGCGCGCTCGTAGACCGTCACGTTGTGGCCGGCTTGATTGAGCTGCGCCGCGGCGGCCAGGCCAGCCGGCCCGGAGCCCACCACAGCCACTCGTTTGCCAGTGCGGGAAGGGGGCGGCCGCGGCAATACCCAGCCTTCGGCGAAACCGCGGTCGATGATGGCCATTTCGATGTTCTTGATGGTCACCGGCGGATCGGTGATGCCAAGCACGCAGGAGCCTTCGCAAGGCGCCGGACAAACGCGCCCGGTGAACTCCGGGAAGTTGTTGGTCTTGTGCAAGCGGTCCAGCGCGTCGCGCCAGTGGCCGCGATACACGAGGTCGTTCCACTCCGGAATGAGGTTGTGGATGGGACAGCCGCTGCGCCCGTGAACCATGTCCGCCGATTGGCAAAACGGCACGCCGCAATCCATGCAGCGCGAGGCCTGCGCGGTCAACCGAGGCGTGTCGTGATCGGTGTAGATCTCCTTGAAATCCGCGATCCGATCGACCGCGTTGCGGTAGCGGGCGGCGACGCGATCATGTTCCTTGAACCCGGTCGCCTTACCCACCGGCCGCTCCGGCGCCCGCGGCCACCCGTTCGATTTGCGGCTCGGTTTTCCGTCGCGCCGTAGCGCGGGCGGATTCGCGTTCCGCCAGTACGCGCTTGTAGTCGCGGGGCATCACCTTGGCGAAACGCCTTTTGCTTGCGGCCCAGTTTTGCAGCAGGCGGGCCGCCACTCGGGAGCCGGTGTGCCGCAGGTGTTGCTCGATGAGCGTTTTCGCTTCCTGCACGTCCGCATCCGCCTGCAGCGGTTCGAGATCCACGGAGCCGGAATTGCAGCGGGCGGCGAACGTGCCGTTCTCGTCCAGCACGTAGGCGACGCCGCCGCTCATGCCGGCGGCGAAGTTTCGACCGGCGGGGCCGAGAATCGCCACCCGGCCGCCGGTCATGTATTCGCAGCCGTGATCGCCCACGCCTTCCACCACCGCGTGGGCGCCGCTGTTGCGCACGCAGAACCGCTCCGCGGCGATGCCGCGGAAGTAGCACTCGCCGGAAGTGGCGCCGTACAGCGCGACATTGCCGATGAGGATCTGTTCCTCGGCTTGGAATGGGCTGTCTTTCGGCGGATAGATGATGACGCGCCCGCCGGAGAGCCCTTTGCCCACATAGTCGTTGGCGTCGCCTTCCACTTCCAGCGTCACGCCCTTGGCGAGCCAAGCGCCGAAGCTCTGGCCGGCGCTGCCGGTGAACTTGAAGTGGATCGATCCTTCGGCAAGCATCGCCGGGCCTTTGCGCCGGACGATGTGATTGGAGAGCATGCCGCCCACCACGCGGTTGACGTTCACGATCGGCAACTCGCCGTACACCTTCTCGCCATTGGCGATGGCGGGTTCGGCGAGTTCGATGAGCTTGTTGTCGAGCGCGTGCGCCAAGCCGTGATCCTGCGCGTGGATGTGACGCACGCCGAGGCAGTTCTCCGGTTCGGCGGCGGGCGCCAGCAGCTTGGAGAAATCCAGCCCTTTCGCCTTCCAATGGGCGACGGCCATGTCCGCTTGCAGGGCGTCGGCGCGGCCCACCATGGCGTTTACCGAGCGAAATCCAAGCTTCGCCATGATCTGGCGAAGTTCCTTGGCGATCAGGAAGAAATAGTTCACCACGTGTTCCGGCGCGCCGGCGAACTTGGCGCGCAAGTCCGGATCTTGGGTGGCGATGCCCACCGGACAGGTGTTCAGATGGCATTTGCGCATCATGATGCAGCCTAGGGCGATGAGCGGCGCGGTGGCGAAGCCGAACTCCTCGGCGCCAAGCAACGCCGCGATGGCCACGTCGCGCCCGGTTTTCAGTTGTCCATCCGTTTGCAGAACCACCCGCGAACGCAGGTTGTTCAACACCAGGGTCTGATGCGTTTCCGCAATGCCCAGCTCCCACGACACGCCGGCGTGTTTGATGGACGTGAGGGGCGATGCGCCTGTGCCGCCGGTGTCGCCGGCGATCACCAGATGGTCGGCGCGCGCCTTCACGACGCCGGCCGCGACCGTGCCGACGCCGATGGCGGCGCCGAGTTTCACGCTGATGCGAGCTCGGGGATTGCCGTTTTTCAGGTCGTGAATGAGTTGGGCGATGTCCTCGATGGAATAGATGTCGTGGTGCGGCGGTGGACTGATCAAGCCGACGCCCGGCGTGGAGTGGCGAATGGCGGCGATGTAGTCGTCCACTTTTCGGCCGGGCAGCTCGCCGCCTTCCCCGGGTTTCGCGCCTTGGACGATCTTGATCTGCAATTCGTCGGCGTTGGCCAGGTAGTTGACGGTAACGCCGAAACGTCCGCTCGCCACCTGTTTGATGGCCGAACGCTTGGAATCGCCGTTCTCGAGCGCGATGAACCGGCGGGGATCTTCGCCGCCTTCGCCGGTGTTGGATTTGCCGCCGATGCGGTTCATGGCGATGGCGAGGGTCTCGTGGGCCTCTTGGCTGATCGAACCGAAACTCATCGCGCCGGTGGCGAAACGCTTGACGATTTCGGCTTCGGATTCCACTTCGGCAAGGGGCACCGGGCCGCCGTTCGCGTTCTCTTTGAAGTCAAGCAGACCGCGCAATGTGGCGCTACGGGTGCTGTCGTCGTTCGCTTGGGCGGCGAATCGCCAGTACGCCTCCTCGTCGTTGCCCCGCGCCGCCACTTGCAGGTTGGCGATGGATTCCGGATCCCACATGTGGGTGTCGCCGTGGCGTCGCCAGTGGAAGTCCCCCGGGTTTGGCAGCACGGGCAGCGAAGCCACGCCTCGGCCCGGATAGCCGAGCGCGTGACGGCGTTGCATCTCTTCGGCCAGCACGTCGAAACCGGCGCCTTGCACGCGGCTCGCGGTGCCCACGAAACAACGTCGGACAACCTCTTCGGCCAGACCCACGGCTTCGAAAATCTGCGCCCCTTTGTAGGATTGCAGCGTGGAGATGCCCATTTTCGCCATCACTTTGAGCATTCCTTTGGCCACGCCGCGCTTGTACGCGGCAACCACGTCGGCGTCGTTTCCAATGTGATCGGCATCGGCCAGGTAGCCGTTCCTGCGCGCGTCCCACAGCGCTTCGAACGCGAGATACGGATTCACCGCGTCCGCGCCGAAACCTACCAGCAGGCAATGGTGATGCACTTCGCGCGCTTCGCCCGTTTCGACCACGATGCCGACATGGGTGCGGCTGGTGGTTCCAACCAAATGGTGATGAACGGCGCCGGTGGCGGCCAACGCGCTAATGGCCACCCGATCTTCGCCGATCCCGCGGTCGGTCAGCACCAACAGGGCGACGCCTTCGCCAATGGCGGCCGACGCCTCGGCCGAGATGCGCGCCAGCGCTTCGAGCAGCCCCTGTTTTCCACTGCCGCGCGGGAAGGTGATGTCGATGCGGCGCGAGCGCCAGCCGCGATGATCCAGCGCCTTGATGGCGGCCATTTCCTCGTTGGAGAGAATCGGGTGCGGCACGCGCAACCGGTGCGCGTGTTCTTCCGACGCCTCCAACAGGTTGCGCTCCGGCCCGACGTAGCACTCCAGCGCCATCACGACTTCCTCGCGGATCGAGTCGATGGCCGGATTGGTCACTTGCGCGAAGAGCTGCTTGAAGTAGTCGTAGAGCATGCGCGGCTTGCTGGACATCACCGCCAAGGCGCTGTCGTTGCCCATGGAGCCGAGCGGATCGCGCAATTCGGTCACCAGCGGCAGCAACATGAACTGCATCGTCTCCGCGGTGTAGCCGAACGCCTGCATCCGCGCGAGCAAAGTCGTCTTGTCGAATCCCGCGGCAGGTGCCGCTGGCAGTTCGGCCAATTCCACGCGCTGGCGTTCCAGCCAGGCGCCGTAGGGGCGCCGCCGAGCCCATTCCGCCTTGATCTCCTCGTCGGGAATCATGCGCCCGGCACGAAAGTCGATGAGGAAGATCTTGCCCGGCTGCAGGCGGCCTTTGGCGACCACTTTGGTGGAGTCGACCTCCACCACGCCGACTTCGGAAGCCATCACGCACAGGTCGTCGCTGGTGACGTAGTAGCGCGAGGGCCGTAAACCGTTGCGATCCAACACCGCGCCGATGTAGTTTCCATCCGTGAAGGCGATGGACGCCGGGCCGTCCCACGGTTCCATCAGGCACGAGTGGTACTCGTAGAAGGCCCGCTTGGCGGCGCTCATGCCGTCGTTCTCTTGCCACGCCTCGGGAATCATCATCAACACCGCTTCCTGAAGGGTGCGGCCGGTCATCAGCAGAAACTCGAGCACGTTGTCGAACGTGCCGGAATCCGAGCAATCGGGCTCCACCACGGGAAAGAGCTTCGGCAAGTCTTGGCCGAAGAGCGGACTTTTCACCACACCTTGGCGGGCGTTCATCCAGTTCTTGTTTCCGAGCAGGGTGTTGATTTCCCCGTTGTGGCTCATGAAACGGTTGGGTTGCGCGCGATCCCACGAGGGAAAGGTGTTGGTGGAGAAACGCGAATGCACCATCGCCAAGTGCGATTCGTAGAGTTCGTCCTGCAAGTCCGGATAGAAGGGAAAGAGCTGGTGCGGCGTGAGCATTCCCTTGTAGACGATCACCTTGGCCGACAGGCTGGCGAAGAACAAAAGCAAGCGTTCGCGGAGCGTGTCGTCCGTGCGCAGCCGGTGGCTCGACGCCTTGCGGATGAGATAGAGCTTGCGTTCGAATGCGTCTTCGGCCACCCCGTCGGCGCCGATGAAAAGCTGTTCCATAACCGGCATGGAAGCTCGCGCGGCCTTGCCGATGTCCGCCTCGTCCGGGCGCACGGGCACGGCTCGCCAACCGAGCAGCCGCTGGCCGGCCGCGGCGACCTCCTCGCCGATCAACGTTTTGCAGCGGGCGCGTTCGATAGCGTCCCGGGGCAGAAAAACGATGCCGGCGCCGTACTCGCCGGGCGCCGGCAATTCGATGCCCAGATCCGTCTTGGCCACCTGCGCGAGAAACTTGTGCGGCAAGGCCGTGAGCACGCCGGCGCCGTCGCCGGTGTTCGGCTCGTAGCCGATTCCACCGCGATGCACCATGCAGCAATTCATGCGCTCCGCGGTGGTCAGAATGTTGCGGCTGGGGCGGCCTTTGATGTCGCACACGAAGCCGACACCGCAGCCGTCTTTCTCGAACGCCGGGTCGTACAAGCCTCGGCCGGGAGGCAGCCCGAGCGTTGGTTGATGATCAAGGCGGCCCATGACGTGCGAGCAAGCTCCCAAGAACGAGGTCCGCGGATGCGAAAGCCGCCCGCGGGCGAACGGAATACGTCAAACATGGCAGAAACGACGGCAACTGGCAACCGCCGCGCGCCGGGCCGCGCGCTGATAAAGCAAGACCACGGCGGTCTGACGTCCTCCCTTTCGCGGGTCGCGCTTGCCGGTGGAACATTCGTGATGCGCTACGAGGACGTGCTCCGGGCGGCGAACGCGGCGCGCTGCTCGACCAGCGCGTACACCATGTCGAGCGTGGGCGTGGGGACGCCGGCAAGCCCTCCGAGCTCCCGCACCGTGCCGAGCAGCGCCGCGGTTTCCAACGGCCGTCCGAGCGTCAGGTCCTGCAACATCGACGTGCGATGCGCGCCCACCGCGGCCGCGCCTTCGATGCGCTTGTCGATGTCCACAGCGAAATGCGCGCCGAACGCCTCGCCCACCGCTTGGCCTTCCGCCATCATGCCGTGGGCGATGGATCGGGTGCCGGGGTCTGTGGCCAGGACGTCCAATGTCGCGTGGGTCAGCGCCGAGAGCGGATTGAAGGCCAGATTGCCCCACAGCTTCATCCAGATGTCGTTGCGGATGCGCGGCCGCACCGGCGCCTTGAGGCCGGCGCCAAGCAAGAGCGCCGCCAAGGCGATGACGCGCTCGCTGCGTTCGCCATCCGGCTCGCCGAGAACCATGCGGTTGCCCCAGAGGTGACGCACCACGCCCGGCGCCACAACCTCCGCGGCGGGATAGAGGACGCAGCCGATGGCCCGCTCCGGGCCGACTCCGTTCCAAATGACTCCGCCCGGATCCACGCTTTCCACATGGCGCACGCCGAACGGCGAATCCAGTCCGTGGAAGTACCACCACGGGATGCCGTTGACGGCGGTAACCACCGCGGTGTCCCGATCCAGGAGCGCGCGAATGCCCGGCACGGCTTGGGCAATGGAATGCGCCTTCAGCGTCACGATCACCACGTCCTGCTTGCCGAGGCTCGCCGGCGCGTCCGTGACCGGCAAGTCCACGATGTCGCTGTCGCCATCCACCAAGAGGCGCAACCCCTGCTGTCGCATCGCGGCGAGATGCGGCCCGCGCGCCACCGCGCTCACATCCGCGCCGGCGCGGGCGAGCATGCCGGCCAAGTAGCCGCCGATGGCGCCGGCCCCGTAGACGCAAACCCTCACGGCGCCAAACCCAAGCGGGCAGCGAGCCCGACGCGCTGGATCTTGCCGGTGGCGCCTTTCGGGATCGCATCCGCGAACAGGATGCGGCGCGGCGCCTTGTAAGCCGCCAAGCGGTCGGCGACGAACGCCCGCAACTCGCGCTCGGACACCGTCGCTCCCTCGGCCAGCACCACCGCGGCGGCCACCTCCTCGCCCAGTTTCGCGTGCGGCAAGGCGAACGCGCAAGCCTGCTCCACCGCCGGATGGCCGAGCAGCGCCTCGTCCACTTCGAGCGGCGCCACTTTCTCGCCTCCGCGGTTGATGATCTCCTTCTTGCGCCCGGTCACGCGCACATAGCCGTCCGCGTCCATCAGGCCTTGGTCGCCGGTGCGCAGCCAACCGCGGCAGAAGGCGTCGGCGTTGGCTTGCGGGTTGTTCAGATAGCCGGCGGTCACGTTCTGGCCGCGTATGGCGATCTCGCCCTCCTCGCCGGCCGCGAGCAGCCGCCCGTCCGCCGCCATGATCGCCACTTCCGGGCCGGCGGCGGGGCCGACGGATCCGGGTTTGCGCACGGCCGGCGGAAGCGGATTGGAGCACATCTGGTGGGCGGCTTCGGTCATCGCGTAGGCTTCGATCACGGGCGCGTCGAAGACGCTTTCGAGATTCGCCATCACCTGCGTGGGCAGCGCGGCGGACGACGAACGGATGAAACGCAATCCGCTTGCGTTGGCGATGTCGGCGTTGCGCTTGGCGCGGCCGAGAATCGCTTGATGCATGGTGGGCACGGCGCTGTACCAGGTGGGGCGCTCGTCGCGCAGCCAGCCGAAGAAACGCAACGCGTCGAATCCCGGCGCGCAAACCACGGACGCCCCGGCGCGCAAACTCGCCAGCACCGACGCCATCAGGCCGTGGATGTGAAAAAGCGGCATCACGTTCAGGCAGCGGTCTTCTGGCCGCAAGCGCAACGTTGCCGCGATATTGCCGGCGGAAACCGCCAAATTGGCCAGGCTGAGGGGCACCATCTTTGGCCGCGCAGTGGTGCCGGAGGTGTGCAGGATCAATGCTGTCGCTTCGGCTGGCCGCGGCCGGGCCGCGCCTTCCGGTACATCGGCCAGCCGCACCGCGCCGGCCGGCCCGCCTTCCAGCAGGCGCAACACGGGCAGGCCGCGCGCCTCGGCCACGTCCACCGCCGGCGACTTCGACCCATCTTCCACCACTAGCGCCCGAGCGCCGAGATCCGCCAAGTAGAAGTCGAACTCGTTGGCCTTGTACGCCGGGTTCAACGGCGCGGTGGCGCACCACGGCGCCATGCAGACAAAAGCGCTTGCCATGGCCGGGCCGTTCGGCAGCACGATGGCCACCGAGTCGGACGCGCCGACGCCGGCGCCACGCAACTGCCGGCCGATGCGGTCCGCTTGCGCGCGCAGCTCGTCGTGCGTCACGCCTTGGCGCCCTGGGGCGGCGATCGCCTCGGCGCCGCCGGCCGCGAACGGAAAACCGGCCGCGTCCATCAGACGCCTTCCAACCGCTGCCAGCGGATGGCGTCGGCCACCACGATGTCGCCGGTTGTGGCGTCCGTCACCACCACCCGCACGGGGCCGGCGGGAAGTTCCCAAGTGCCCAGACTGTTCCAGCCGGGACTTGCCAAGGCGGCGTCGAAGGCCACTTCCAGCGCTTTCGCGTCGCCTTCGCCGACGACGATCCTGATGTCCATCTCGCCGAAGTCGTCGGCGCGCTCCCACCACGAGTTGGCGCGCATGTAGTGGTCTTCGCTGAAGGACGCGCCTGGCAGGTGGTAGTGGAGGCGCCAGTGGCCGGCCACCGGCAGAGCCGTCGTGAACGACGCTTGGCCCTCGCCTTTGCCGGCGACGATGCGTGCCAGCGTGCGGCGGTACTTGCCCCAGATCACGGCGTTCATGTCGGCTTGGCGATGCCAGCGATGGCCGTTGCCGTCGTCGCTCCGACCGAACTCGGGCAGTCGATCGTCGTCGGCCGCCTCGGTGCGGCCCTGGCCCCAGCCGGGCGGCGGCGAGACGGTGGCGAACCCTGGGTCGAGATCGTCCACCACGATGCCGAGGGCCCGCGGTCGCCAATCGCTGGGGCGCGAGCCGACGAGAGGCGGTTCCTCGACGATTGATGTCGCGTCCACCGGCGGCAGGCGCAAACGCAGGATGCGACGGTTCAAGGAGAGATAGGTCTCGAGGCGCACTTCCGCCGGCGGCTCGCGGGTGACGACGCCGATTTCCACGGCACTCGAACCCGGCACAAGGGCGAACGGGCTCCACTGATAGCCGAAATCGCCGGTTCGGTAGCTGATGCCGGCCACGCCCGGCACCGGCTCGTCGTTGCGCACGGCGACGCGTATCTGGTAGCGCGGATTGCCGGTCTCGTCGTCCGCCAGTCGATCAACTTGGGCGTCCGAAGCGAGAAAGCCGGGCAAAGAGGGCCGGAACAGCACGTTCTCGAGGAACGGCCCGATGGCGGGATCCACATCGATCAACGCTTGCGCGAGATCTTCCAACGTAAACGCTTCGCCGCCGTGGCGCTCGCGCATCAGGGCGAGAAACCGCGCCACTTTCTCCAAACCCAGCAGTCGCTGAATCGAGAGGGCGACCAAGTTGCCTTTGTGGATCAGGATGTCGGCGCCGTTTTCCACCGAGCGGGGATCGAAAGCCGCGAACGCCATCTTTCGGCTCATGGCCTCGCTTTCGTCCTCCAGCCGCATTGGAAAGAACAAGTACCGGTTCGAAGCCATGTTCGACGACGCCATCGCGCGCCCCACCGCGCGCCACAAGAACGGCGCTTGCTGCCCGGGGCCCACTAGCAGCCAATGCGCCGGCGCGTTTTCGCGGACGCCGCGCACGCGCCATTCGGTGAGCCACTCGAGCAAATGGTCCGCCGCGGCCGCGCCCTCGCCGGTGGCGCGGGTGAGGAAGGCGCCGAGATTTCGCGGCGCGCCAACCGTGAGCGCAATGCCGTGCGGCCCGGAGTAGTCGATCTGCGCGGCGAGGAAATCCAGCCATTGCTCTTCCGGCAGCTCTCGGGGGCGTGGACGCTCGGTGAAGCGCGAGGTCGGAAAGCCGTGTTCGGCCATCAGCTGGACGCCGGGAAACGCTTGCGCGGTATCCATCAACCACCCGCCTCGGTAGCGGCGCAACTGGCCGGGCACCTCCACCATGCTGACGACTTGATGCGGATAAGTCGGCGCGTGTTCGCCCGACAGCCAGCGCTCCAAACGTCCACGGATGTTTTCGGCCGCGGTGCGAGCGCGGTCGTCGAGCAGGGTGCGTCTCGGCTCGGTTTCGCCATCGTGGACCTCGATCACCATGAGCGAGCTTGGCGTCGGGCCGGCGGATTCGTCGTCGACCGGCTCGTCTTTTCCAATCGCCGCCAAGTAGTCGATGTTGCCCATGTGCTTGGGGTGAATCAGCAACTCGCACACCACCCCGTGTACCGACATCGCCAGTCTCTTCAAAGGCGCAGCGAAGAGCGCGAACTCCGGTATCGGCACGCCCGGTTCGAAGCGCGCGCCGGCTTCGCTCGGCACCCGTCCGGCGCCGGCCGCATGCCACCCTTGGGGCATGTCCACGGCAAGCGCCAACTCGTGGAAATCCGGCGGCGCGGCGTAGTTCGCTCCCGCGGCGGGCAGCCAGCGCACCGACGGCGTGAGCGCCAGGTAGCTTTCGTCGAACAGCGACGCCTGGTCGCCAAGCAATACGATGGGATAGCCGAGCAGGGTCTCGCCCATGGCGTCCACCGCGCTGTCGAGATAGCCGAAGCGGGCGTCCGGGATGCCGTGGGCCTCGATCGCAACCCGCACCCGTTGCTTGGCGGCCAAGGGTTCGGGCGGCGTGACCGTGAGCAGTCCGTGGCGATGGGAATGCGGCAACGCTGTTCCGTCCACCGCCACGGAAGCCACCCGCATCGCCGGGTTCAGGCTGAATCGCAATGTATCCAAAGCGGTTGCCTCGGGTGCCGTTGCCGTCACCTCCACTTGGATGGAAAGACGTCGTCCAGGCTCGATGCCCACGCGCCCGGTCAGCCTTTCGACATCGAGGCGGGCTTCACCCGACAACTCGCGGTGCGTCTGCGCCCACCCCAGCCGCTCGTCGTGCGCGGCTTGCGCCTGCCACGCTAGCGCCACGATTGCGGCCGTGCCTGTCGCGGCAAGTCCGCAACCGATGGCAAGGTGGCGAAGGCGGGGCGTCTGATCGCGCCGCGGCAGGACTCCGGCGGCCACCGCCAGCAACCCGCCCGCGACAACCAGCGTTGCCAAGCGTGCGGCAACATCCACCGACGACGCGCCCCGCGGCAGGATTTCCGAGCCGGGGAGGCCCAGATTGGTCACGCCGGAGAGGGCTGGCAGCAAGTACATGGGGATGTTGAAGATGACGTAGAAGTTGAGTGCGAGTAGGGCCGCCGCCAAGGCCGCGCCGATCCACCGCGAGCGCAGGAGCGCTACCAGCATCGCCACCAATGCGCCCCAGAACACCAGCGCCACCGGCGCGTCGAGAAGGAGGAAGATGCCGAGGGAAACCGGTTCCAGCCCGGACCCGAGCGGCCACTCTAGCCGCACCATCAGCGTGCCGGCGATTTGCAGCCCCGCGGTCAGCACCAAAAGCGGCAGCCAAACGGTGAGCGTCGTCGCAAGCAAACGGCCCGCCAATAGCGCGATGTTGGAAACGGGGCGCGCGTCCAGCGTTTCGGCCATGCGCGCCGTCTCGTCCCGCGCGCGGCCATCGAAGGTCATGAAGACCACACCCACGAGGAGAATCCACAGCGTCAACAGGCCAAGCGCCGGGAGATTGAAGCGCGGAGGCGCGCCGCCGAGCCAGACGTGATTGACGCTCGAAGCCGTGTAGTTGGCCGCGCCAAAACCAAACGCTACCGTGGCGAACAGCCAAGTGCGCAACATGCGCCGGGCCGCACGCAGCTCGGCCGCGCAAACGCCGGCGAGCGCTTGCAGGCCAGTCGCCCCGGCACGCCGCGTTTTGGTCTTCGCCATGGCCGAGCCTTTTGTTGTGAACCAGGCTGGTCGCCGGCCGCCAGCCTTCATTTTCCGAGCCGATCGCGGGCATTTTGATCCGTTGGGCGGAACCCAACGGATTGGCCGGCAGCGTGCCGCGATGCGTCCGTTTCTTGGCTGCGCGCCAGCCTAAGCCTTTGTGCGACTTGGCGATTGCCGCGCTGCGCGTAGTTTAACATTGAGGACGATAGCCAACTCCAAAGAGGCCCCAAGAGGCCCAGAGACAGGCCATGAACCAATCAACCCAAACCCAACCAGAGTGGCTGGCGTGGTTTCAGCCCGCCGTACTGGTCGCTTTGCTGGTGGCTGTCGTCGGGGGAACTTGGCACATCTCGGCGCAGGGCGCCCGCCTCGAAACCAAGGTGGAGCAAAACGCCGCCGCCTTGGCCGAGCTCCGCGACGCGATCCGGGCCAACGGTGTGGCGATCAACGCCAACGCGGTCGCCATCGGCAAACTCACCGGCCAGTACGAGGAGCACCAACGCCATCACGAACGCTTGGTGGCGCGCCAGACCGAGCAAGACCCTTAAGCCTCAGCCTAAACTGTCGCAGTAGAAACAGCCAGAGACATGAGGCCGGCCAAGGCCGGCCAAGGGGTTGAGTCGCGGTCTTGAGATCAGTTAGGCAAGACCCAACGGATTGGCCAGCATCGTGCCGCGATGCGTCCGTTTCTTGGCCGTGCGCAAGCCTAAGCCGTTGTCCGACTTTGGCAATTGCGGCGCAGCGGGTTTAACGTTGCAGGGCGATAGCCAACTCCAAAGAGGCCCAAGAAACCAAGTCCATGACGCAATCAACCGAAACCCAACCAGAGTGGCTGGCGTGGTTTCAGCCCGCCGTACTGGTCGCTTTGCTGGTGGGCATCGTCGGGGGAACTTGGCACATCTCGGCACAGGGCGCCCGCCTCGAAACCAAAGTGGAGCAAAACGCCGCCACCATCGCGGAAACCCGCGAGGCCATCGCGCAAACCCGCGAGGCTGACGCCGCGGCCTTTGCCGAGCTGCGTGACGCGATCCGGGCCAACGGTGTGGCGATCAACGCCAATGCGGTCGCCATCGGCAAACTCAACGGTCAATGAACGTCAAGCTCGCGTGCCAGCTTGGCCAAGTGCCGCTTGCCGCACTCGTAAATGTCCATGTCCAATGCGTTTGTGCGTTCAATGAGCTGTCGCAAAGGAGCGGGAATCTGGTAGGAGTCCGCTAGGTCTTTGCTCGGGTTCACATTGTCCGGGGGCGGGGCGGGCACGGCCGACAGGCCGAATCGACGAACGAAGACGCCCACGCTTCTCGCATAGTCCTCGGTAACCCCCACAAAGTCGAAGGAGCTGATGTCCGTGTTCCACAGGAACTTCGTGTATGTGTTGTGGAATCGCTCCAAGCGGCAGAACTCGGCGAATGTCAGGTCTTTTACCGTCTCCCCGCCGTTGCGCTTGCCGAAGAAGAAGCGCGATGCGATTCGTTCCACGGGATGCCGGAGCCAGACCGCGAGATCGCAAGGCATTTTGCCAGCATACTTCGCCGCCAAGAAATGCCCGTGTACACAGTCGAAATTGGTCGCTAGATCGGCGGGTGGCGCGAACTCCAACGCTTTGGCGTTTCGGACGTCCGCAGTGTCGAGCAGTGGTTCATCCCGGTAATCGAACAACAGGCGCTCGCCAAACAAGGGAAGGAGCACCGATTGGCGGAACGTTACGCCTCCTGTCTTGGGCATGTGGACCGAAACAAGAATGGCGAACCCCCGCGCCTGTGCAAGATCAAAAGGATCATAGCGTAACGGGGCTCGGCCTATGCCGTTGCCAGCGCTCGCGCAGGGGGTCTACCAGGTGTCCACGTTGCGCCGCTTCTTGCCGCTTGCACGGGTGCGCCAGCCGGGCGGTTCCCGGGACTGCGCGGCATCGAACGCCATGGTGATCCAGCGTCGCGAATCCGCCGGATCGATCACGTCGTCCACGGCGAACGACATGCCGGCGTTCAGCGCCTTGCCGCGTTCGTAGGCCGCCGCCACCAGCGCCTCGTAGCGCGCGATGCGCGCCTCGGTGTCGTCGATGGCGGCCAGCTCGTTGCGAAAGCCAAGCTTCACCTGTCCTTCCAAACCCATGCCGCCAAACTCGCCTGTGGGCCAGGCAACGGCCGCCAACGGCTCTTTGAAGCCGCCGCCGGCCATCGCTTGCGCGCCCAGCCCGTACGCTTTGCGCAGAACGATGGTGAGGTGCGGCACGGTGAGGTTCGCGCCGGTGACGAACAGGCGGCTGCAATGGCGCACGAGGCCCGTCTTCTCCACTTCCGGGCCAACCATCATGCCCGGCGTGTCGCAGAGCACCAGCACCGGGATGTCGAAGGCGTCGCACAGCTGCAGGAAACGCGCGGCTTTGTCTGATCCGTCGCTGTCGATGGCGCCCGAGAGATGTTCCGGGTTGTTCGCCAGCACGCCGATGGGGCGGCCTTCGACGCGGATGAGGGCCGTCACCATGCCGAGGCCGAACTTCGGGCGCAGCTCCAGCATCGAGCCGGTGTCGGCCAAGGTGTGGACGACGTCGCGCACTTTGTACACGCGCAGGCGGTTTTCAGGCACGACGTTGCGCAGATGCCGTTGGTCGACGCAAGTCCAATCCGCTGTTCGGCCTTGGAAATAGGAGAGGTACCGTTTCGCCACCGCCACGGCTTGCGCTTCGTCCTCCACCGCCACGTCCACCACGCCGCTGGCGGTTTGCACATCCAGCGGGCCGATCTCTTCGGGTCGGAACACGCCGAGGTTGCCGCCCTCGATCAACGCCGGGCCGCCCATGCCGATGTTGGCGTTGCGCGTGGCGATGATCACGTCGCAGCAGCCGAGCAACGAGGCGTTGCCGGCAAAACAGTAGCGCGAGGTGATTCCCACCATCGGCACCAATCCGGAAAGTCGGCCCATGGACGCGAACGTGGGCGTGTCCAGTGGGCGGCTTGGCGCGTCGAAACGCGCCGCTGGCGTGGGCGCGGCGGCCGGTGGGGATTGCGTTGGCGGCCCCTGCCGCCGGCCGCCGGTGCCGGCGCGTCCGCCGCCGCCTTCGGCGAACAGGACCAAGGGGATGCGCCACTTCTCGGCGATCTCCAACATGCGGTCGGTCTTGGGGTGGTTGATGGCCCCCTGCGTGCCGGCCAGCACGGTGTAGTCGTAGGACATCACCACGCAGCGCGCGCGCTCTGCGCCGAACAACCGGCCGTTGACGGCACCGACGCCGGTCACCATGCCGTCCGTCGGAAACTTGCGGATGGTCTCGGCGAGTGGCAAGCCCGTGCCGGGTGTGAGGACTAGCTGGCCGTGCTCCACGAAGCTGCCTTCGTCGCACAGGTCGTCCACGTTCTCCCGTGCGGTGCGCTGGCCGGTGCGGCGGCGCTTCGCCAGGGCGTCCGGGCGGGCGGCGTCCAAGGTCACCGCGTGGCGCTCGTGAACTTCGGCCAAGTCTGGGCGGACATGCGTCAGATCCACTTCGGCGTCGCCGGCGTAGTGGCCGGATTCCACCTCGCGCTCCTCCACGAGGGCGAGGGCGTGACCTTCCCACACGGTATCGCCGGCCGCCACTGTCACCTGCCGCACGGTACCGGCCACGGGCGTGCGAATCTCGTGCTCCATCTTCATCGCTTCCATCACCAGCACGAGGGTGTTCGCGGTCACGTCTTCGCCCGGTCGCACTTCGACACTCACGACGGTGCCCTGCATTGGGGCGACCACGGCGGTTTGGCCGTCAGGCGCTTGCGGTGTTTGCTGCGGCGCGTCAGCCGCTGACGACTTGCCGTGTTCGAGCACCGCGAGCGGATCGTCGCTTGCGAGTTTCGCGCCCGCTTGGCTCGGCGCCGCGCGCGCCGTTTCGGTCTCGAAGTGGCGCGACGGCTGTTGGGCTTCCTCGGCCGCCTCCGCCACCAGCGCGGCCATGTGCTCGTCCACAAAGCGCGTATGCACGACCGGCGAGGCCAACGCCCGGCGCATGATGGCGCGCAGGAACGGGATGTTGGTCGCCACGCCCTCGACGCGAAAGTCCGCCAGCGCCCGGCCGGCCTTCCGCACCGCGCTTTGGAAGGAGCTGTCGCTGGCCACGACCACTTTCGCGAGCAGCGAATCGAACAGGGTGCTCACGGCGTAGCCGGCGTAGCCGAAGGTGTCCGTGCGGATGCCGGGGCCGGTGGGCGGCTCGAACGCGGTCAAGACGCCGCCGGCCGGCATCGTGGCGCCGGCCGCGGTCATGGTCTCCATGTTCACCCGCGCCTGCACGGCGTGGCCGCGCACTGGCGGCGGCGCGTCGATGCCGAGGCTCCCCAGCGTCTCGCCCTGCGCCAAGCGAAGTTGCAGTCGCACCAGATCGACGCCAGTCACCTCTTCGGTGATCGTGTGCTCCACTTGCAACCGGGCGTTCGCCTCGATGAAGTGGAAACCTTGGGCCGCGGGTGGCCCGGTCACCAGGAACTCGAACGTGCCGAGGCTTTGGTAGTTCGCCGCTGCGGCCAACTTCAGCGCCGCCGACGCGAGGCCGGCTCGCACCGCGGGCGCAAGCGCCGGTGCCGGCGCCACTTCAATGAGCTTCTGGTGGCGCCGCTGAATGGTGCAATCGCGATCGCCGAAATGGCAGAAACCGCCGGCGCCGTCCGCCGCCACCTGCACTTCCACATGGCGGGCGTTCTCCAAGAACTGCTCCACGAACACGTCGGCTTGGCCGAACGCCGCTTTCGCCTCGGATCGCGCCCGCCGATAGGCGTCCTCCACGGCGCCGGCTTCGCGCACGATGCGCATGCCCCGGCCACCGCCGCCGCCAGCCGCCTTGAAGAGCATGGCAGAGTCCGCCGGCAGCGTGTCGAAAAATCGCCTCGCCGCAGCCAGATCGACGGGTTCCGAAAGGCCGGCCACCACCGGCACGTCGTTCGCCTCGGCCAAGCGCCGGGCGCGCGTCTTGTCGCCGAACAGCGCCAACGCTTCGGCGGTGGGCCCGACGAAGTTGATGTTCTCCTTGGCGCACAGCTTCGCGAACGCCGCGTTTTCGCTGAGAAAGCCGTAGCCGGGATGCACCGCGTCGCAGTCGGTCTCCCGCGCCAGCCGAACAATGGCGTCCATGTCGAGGTAGGCGCGAGCGCCTTGGCCGGGCAACGCCGCCGCGGCGTCGGTCCTGCGCACGTGCAAAGAGCGCGAATCGTCCGAGCAGAAGACCCCCACGGTGGGGATGTCCAGTTCCGCGGCGGCGCGGGCGATGCGGATGGCGATTTCGCCGCGGTTGGCGATGAGCAGCTTCATGGAACCCGAATGTCGCGCCCGAACCTCCGGGCCAAGCGGCGTAACATACCGCAAGCCGCCCAGGGCGATGCCATCTTGCGGCTCGTCGGACGCACCCGGGGCGTGGGCCGCTTGGGTGGTCCGCGCCTATCGCGTCATGGCCAACCGGCCGGCGGACAAAGTGCGCTACGCTTGGCGGTCGTCGCGGACTACTCGAAAGTCATGCCGGAACCCGAACGCATCGTCCCCTGTCCCAACTGTCGCAAGCCGGCGCGTTGGAGCGTGGCAAACCGCTACCGACCGTTCTGTTCGGAGCGCTGCCGGCTGATCGATTTCGGCGAATGGGCGGAGGAACGCTACCGCATCCCCGGCGAGGAACTGCCGCAGCAGTCGCTCGAAGATCCAGAGCACGATTGAGTCGTGGACGATCCGCCACACCCATCGCGCCGGCGCCTCGACTTCGCGCCGCAACCGCCGTCGCGATGCCGGGAACCGGCCTGACCCGTGGCCGATGGGAAACACCGTTCGCCCCGCGCCGCCGGCTTCGACACGCTGGCGTTGCACGCCGGAGCGCGACCCGACGCCGCCACGGGCGCCCGGGCGACCCCCATCTACCAATCCGCGTCCTTCGTGTTCCCGGACACGGATTTCGCCGCCGGCCTCTTCAACATCGAACGCGCCGGCCATGTGTACTCGCGCCTGTCCAACCCCACCAACGCCGTGCTGGAGGAGCGCGTCAGCGCGTTGGAAGGCGGCGTTGGCGCCATCGCGACGGCCAGCGGGCAGGCGGCAACGCACTTGGCCGTGGCCACGTTGCTCGGCGCCGGGGAGCACATCGTGGCGTCGCGTTCGCTGTACGGCGGCACCCACAACCTGCTCGAATACACGCTGCCGCGGTTCGGCATCGAGACGACGTTCGTGGATCCGCGCCGCCCGCAGGCGTTCGGCGACGCCATCAGGCCGAACACGCGGCTCGTTTTCGGCGAGATTCTGGGCAATCCGGGATTGGAGGTGCTCGACGTGCCGCAGGTGGCCGAGGTGGCCCACGCCGCCGGGCTGCCGCTTGTGGTGGACGCCACGTTCGCCACGCCGTACCTGTGCAAACCCATCGATCTCGGCGCGGACATCGTGATCCATTCGGCCACCAAGTTCCTCTCCGGCCACGGCATCGTCATCGGTGGCCTGGTGGTGGATGGCGGCGTGTTCGATTGGGAGGCGTCCGGCAAGTTCGCCACCCTCACCGAGCCCTACGAGGGTTTCCACGGCTTGGTGTTCGCCGAGGAGTTCGGGCCGCAGGCGTTCCTCACCCGGGCGCGCAAAGAGGGCCTGCGCGATTTCGGCGCCTGCATGGCGCCCACGACGGCCTTCCACATTCTGCAAGGTTTGGAGACGTTGCCGTTGCGCATGGCCCGGCACGTCGAGAACACGCGCGCCGTGGCGCGCCACCTGGCCTCCCACGAAGCGGTCGCGTCGGTCTGCTACCCGGAACTCGCCGACCATCCGGACCGGGAACTCGCCGCCCGGCTGCTGCCGCGAGGCGTCGGCGCGGTGTTCAGCTTCGAGCTCAAAGGCGGGCGCGCGGCCGGCCGCGTCTTCATCGAGAGCCTGACGCTGTTTTCCCATCTGGCCAACGTCGGCGACGCGAAGTCGCTGGTGATTCATCCGGCAAGCACGACGCACCACCGCATGGACGCCGCCGCGCTGGCGAACGCCGGCATCGGCGAAGGCATGGTGCGGCTCTCCATCGGTTTGGAGGACGCCGACGACTTGATCGAGGATCTGGATCGCGCTTTGCGCCGCGCCACCAAGGCGGTCCGTTGAGCGGCGTTCGCGTCTCGGTTCGCGGCCGGCGGGTCTATGTCGGCAACGGCAGCGGATCCCCTGCGCCGGACGCTCCCGCGTTGGTGTTCGTGCATGGCGCGGGCATGGATCACACCGTCTGGGCGCTGCCCGCCCGCCACTTCGCCCGCAAGGGCTTTCGCGTGTTGGCGGTGGATCTGCCCGGCCACGGGCGTTCCGCGGGCCCGCCACACGCATCGGTGCCAGACATGTGCGGCTGGCTTTTGGACGTGCTGGAGGTCTGCGGCGTGGGTTCGGCCGCCGTCGCCGGCCACAGCATGGGTTCGTTGGTGGCGTGGGAATTCGCCCGTCGCCATCCACAGCGCTGTGCCGGTTTGGCCTTGCTCGGAACCTCCGCGCCCATGCCCGTGACCCCGCTCTTGTTGAACGCCGCGCAAGACAACCACCACGCCGCCATCGACATGGCCAACGCTTGGAGCCACAGCCCGGCCGGGCGCATCGGCGCGGCGGCGAACCCCGGCACCTGGATGCTCGGCGTCGGCGAACGGCTGCTGGAGCGGGCCGCGCCCGGCGTCTTCCACGCGGACCTCGCCGCCTGCGACGCCTATCGCCCGGATAAAGGCGGCGTGTCTTGTCCGGTGCTCGTGGTGGCCGGCGATGCGGATCAAATGACGCCGCCGAAGGCCGGCGTCGATGTGGCCGCGCGTGCGCCGTCGGCCACCGTGGTGCGGTTGCCGGGCTGCGGGCATTCGATGCTGAGCGAACGTCCGAACGAGGTGTTGGACGCGCTGGTGGAGGCCTTCGGGAGGTTCGCGCCGGGGGGCTTGCTATAGTCGACAACGTCTTGTTCATTCGGGCGAACAATGTCCCCACCCGCATCCGGTTCCCTGTCGGACGACCAAAAACACGCGCTCAAGCGCGACGGTTTCGTGGTGGTGAAGAACGTCATCCCACGCCAAGTGGCGGCACGAGCCAAAGCGGTCATAAGCCAGAACCCCACGCGCATCGTGCATGGCGACAATCCGGCCATCAACGGCCTCTACAACGAATCGGCGCTGCGCGACGTGATGCTGGAGGCGATGGGCCCGCACACGCCGCCGGTGAACGCCCAAGTGGCGGTGACGCTGCCGAACTACGCGGACGCCGTGGTGCGGGGCAAAGCGACGGCGGACTACGCCCCCAAGGCGCATGTGGATGGCGGCTGGGCCGGCCTCTGCCCGATGCCCCGCAGCGAAATCCTGGCGTCGGGCGAGACGCTTGAGACGTGGGGGCGTGCCGGCGATCCGCGATCCATGGGCCCCGCGGGTGGCGCGCCGCTTTGGCAGGATCGAGAGCGCACGCTCGCCATCGGCAGCTATACGGCGTTGGTGGGCGTTTGCTTGAACGATCAGCGGCGGCCGGGCAAGGGCCAGTTCGCGGTGCGCCGGGGCGCGCACGAAGCCGTGGAGGCGTTCTTCCGCCGCCAGCGTGCCGATGGCGGCCCCCTCGGTGGCGGCGGCCCGGATTGGCCGCGGTTGATTCCCGCCGGCCAGGACGCCGCCTACGCCGGCGTCATGCCGTCCGCGATGGAGGCGGGCTACCCGGACACCCGTTTCGAGCACGAAGGCTGGGCTTGGCCGGAGCTGACGCCGGTGTTGATGGAGGAGGGCGACACGGTGATCGCTTTGCACGCGCTGCCGCACACGGCCACGCCAAACAGAAGCGCCGATCCGCGCGTGAACGTGTTTTTCCGCATCCGCCGGTTCCGCCAGAACAACCCCTACGAAGGCGACGAGCGAATCGGCTGGGGCGTCTCCGATCACCCGGACAGGGCGTTGAACGGCGAGTTCCTGGACTACCCCGATGGTTACGATCCGTTCCAAACCTCCATCGCCAAGTTGTGCGATCACTGGAGCGAGTGGGATGGCATGCGTGGCGTGTCGGGTGCCCCCTAGCGGATGCTAGAGCACATGTTCAACGTGGGAAACGGCGCACCTGGCTAGCCGGCGCCGGTCCGGCGAATGACGCGCGGCCGATCCGCCGAGCGGCGCGTGCTGGTCGCCGGGGGCGGCATCGGCGGATTGACGGCGGCGTTGTGTCTGGCGCGCGCCGGCTGGCGGGTCGTCGTCTTCGAGCAGTCGCAGACGTTCGGCGAACTCGGCGCCGGCATCCAAATCACGCCGAACGCCGCGAACGTGCTGCACTACTTGGGCCTTCAGTCGTCGTTGCGGACATGCGCGTCGCAACCGGCCGCCATCGAGTTCAGGCACTGGCGCACAGGCAAGGTGGTGGGCGTGGTCCGGCTCGGCGAGGCCGCGATTTCGGCCTACGGCCATCCGTATTACCACATTCACCGCGGGGATTTGCTCCGGATCTTGGTTGAAGCCGCCGAACGGTCGCCGGGAGTCGAGCTCCGCGCCGGTGCCCAAGTGCGGGGTTTCCGGCGCCAAGACGCGGGTGTGCGTGTGGCCGTGGCGGACGGCGCGGCGGAGCGCGAACGCGAAGGCGTGGCGTTGATCGGCGCCGATGGGGTGCATTCGGCGGTCCGCACGGCTCTGTTCGGGGCCGAGTCTCCAACCTTCACGGGCAACGTCGCGTGGCGCGTGTTGGTGCCGACGACGCGCCTCGCGCCGGGTGACGCCCGCACGGCCGCTGGGGTTTGGTTCGGGCCGGGACGCCATTTCGTCCACTATCCGGTGCGCGGCGGCGAGCTGATGAACTGCGTGGGCGTGGTGCGCAAGAGCGGTTGGACGGTGGAGTCCTGGGTGGAACCCGGCGACCACGCCGAGTTCCACGCGGACTTCGCCGGCTGGCACGGCGACGTGCAAGCCCTCATCGACAACGCCGATAGAGGCTCGCTGCACAAGTGGGCGCTCTACGACCGCCGGCCCCTGCGGGACTGGGGCGACGGCCCCGCAACGCTGCTCGGCGACGCCTGCCATCCCACGCTGCCTTTCCTCGCCCAAGGCGCCGCGATGGCCATCGAGGATGCCGCGGTGTTGGCTTCCTGCCTAGGCACCGGGCAGCCTGAGGCGGCCCTTCGACGCTACGAGAAGCTGCGCCAGGCTCGCACCGCCATGGTGCAACGGCTTTCCCGGCGCAACGCCAAGCTGTTCCATCTTCCGGCTGGCGCCGCGTGGTTGCGGGACCGGGCGTTGCGCTTTGGCCTGCGGGCCACCGTGGCCCGCATCTTCCGCTACGACGCTCTACGGGCGGTTCGCTAGGTCGTCCAAGCCGCGGCCGCGCTTGGGGTTGGCGGAACGCCTAGCGCCGCTTGGTCGCCAATTCGTTGATGGCGTCGGTCAGCCTTTCAACACCTGTTTCGAGCAGCGGGCGCCCACAACCAAGATTCCACCGCAAGAAGCCGGGTGCGCCGAATTCGACGCCATCGGCCAGCCCCAAGCCGCGCGTCTCGAAGTAGGCCGCCGGATTGGCCAGCCCGAGCTTGGAGACATCCAGCCACGCCATGAAGGTGCCTTCCACATGGGTTGTTTCGACGCCGCGGAGGGTGCCGACTGCGTCTTCAAGCATTGCGGCGTTGCCGGCGAGAAAGGCGTTTCGCCGCGCCAGCCACTGGGACTGGTCGCGGAACGCCGCCGTCATCGCCGCGTAGGCCAGCGGCGAAATGTTGGACGCCATGCCGGCCACCGCGTCTTCAAACCGCTCGCGGATGCCGGCGTTGGGGATCACCGCCACCGCGCCGCCGACGCCGGGAAAGTTGTACGCCTTGGTAGGCGCGAACAGCGTTATCGAACGCGTCGCCACGCTGGAATCCAAGCTGGCGACGGGGATATGCTCGTGGTCGCCGTCCAGCACCAAGGGGCAGTGGATCTCATCGCTGATGAGCACCGTGTCGGTGCTCACCACCAGATCGACTAGCGCCGTCAACTCGGTTTTGTCGTACACGCGACCGGTGGGATTGTGCGGGTTGCAAAACAGCACCGCGGCGGTTTGGCGCGTGATCTTGGCCCGCAGATCGTCGAAGTCCATCTCCCAGCGATCGCCGACTCGCACAAGAGGCGAGAAAACGCCGCGCAGACCGGCCCGCTCGGCCACTCGGAAGAACGGCGGATAGGCGGGCACAGGCAACACCAACTGGCTGCCGGCCTCGGCCACCGCTTGCGCCGCGAGGGTGAAACCGGGCACGACGCCGCCGACCCACACGAGCCACTGCGCGCTGACACGCCAACCGTACCGGCGGCCCAGCCAATCGACCATGGCCTCAGTCGCCGCTTGCGGTGTGGACGTGTAGCCGAGGATGGGGTGTTTCAGACGTCGGCGCATGGCGTGTAGCACGAACGGCGGCATCGGCAGATCCATATCCGCCACCCAAAGGGGCAGAATGTCCCGTCCGGCGTATTTCTCCCACTTCTCGGAAGAGGTCCCCCGGCGGTCCACACCGCGGTCCCGCCGCCTCAACACGGCACGCACCCGGCGTTGGCGGCGGCCCGGCGGGAAGTGGCGCCACGGCGATCGGCGGGCCTTCTGCCCGCCTTGCCGTGTTGCGGTCTGCTACAATTCGCCGAGAAACGCCGCCATTCAAGTGAGGGAAAATGAGCGCCGCCACCGACACGCTGGACAAGATCCGCGAGCAGATCGCGACCCACCCGATCATTCTCTACATGAAAGGCTCGCCGCAGGCGCCGCAATGCGGCTTTTCCGCGCAGACGGTGCAATGTCTCATGCAGTGCGGCGAGCGCTTCGCGTACGTGGACGTGCTCTCGAACCCGGAAATCCGCGCCACGCTGCCGAGTTACGCGGATTGGCCCACGTTCCCGCAGCTCTATGTGAGCGGCGAGTTGATCGGCGGCTGCGACATCATCACGGAAATGCATCAGGCGGGCGAGTTGGAGCCGTTGGTCAAGGATGCCGCCAAAACGGTCGTGGCCACAGACGACTAGCTCTAGCGCCAAGGCCTGCGTCCGGTCACGAGCTACTGGCCGCAGCCTGAGTCGCCCGCCAACCGCGCGTTGGCGTTCACCACTTGGCAAAACAACCGGGCGGTGACCTCCGCATCGTAGACGGCCGAGTGGGCGCGGTCGGCGTTGTAGGCGATGCCGGCCCGCCGACACGCCTCGCCGAGCACCGTGTGGCCGTAGGCGACGCCCGCCAGGCCCACCGTGTCCATCACCGAGAACGGATGGAACGGGTTGCGTTTGATGCCGTTGCGTTCGGCGGCGGCGAGCAGAAAACCGTGATCGAAGTGGGCGTTGTGCGCGGTGACGATGGCGCGCTGGCAGCGGTGGCGTTTCAGTTCCGCGCGCACCACCTGGAACAACTCCCGCACGGCCAGCGCCTCCGCCACGGCGGTGCGGTCGGGATCCGCCAAATCGATCCCGGTGACGCGCAAAGAAGCCTCTTCCACGGCCATGTCGGGATGTGGAGTTACTGCCCAGTGGTGCCGCCCGGCCACAGACAATCGGCCATCCACCATGTCCAGCGTCAACGCCGCGACTTCCAAGACGGCGTGTACTCGGCGGTCGAACCCGCCAGTCTCCAGATCGAGCACCACGGGCAGGTAGCCGCGGAACCGGGCGTTCATCTGCATCGGCGCGACAGCGTAACACGCCGGTGCCAAGACGATTGGGTACCGCCCCTTCAACTGGCCGCCAGCGGCGTAAAATCACGGTTTGCCAGCAACCTTTATCGACGATGCCGAACGCCCTAGCTCCTCTTCGCAAAATCGCTCTCGCCTATTCGGGCGGCTTGGACACCTCGGTGATGTGCAAGTGGCTGCAGGAAACCTACGGTGCCGAGATCGTCACCTTCACCGCCGACATCGGCCAAGGCGAGGAGCTGGCGCCGGCGCGAGCCAAAGCCGAAGCGATGGGCGTGCGGGAACTGTTCGTCGAGGACCTCACCGAGGAGTTCGCGCGGGACTTCGTCTTTCCGATGTTCCACGCCAACGCGCTGTACGAAGGCGAGTATCTGCTCGGCACCAGCATCGCCCGGCCGCTCATCGCCAAGCGGCTCGTCGAAGTCGCGGCGGCCACCAGCGCCCAAGCCATCGCCCACGGCGCCACCGGCAAAGGCAACGACCAAGTGCGGTTCGAACTGTCGGCCTACGCGCTGAACCCGGACATCCGCGTGATCGCCCCGTGGCGGGATCCGGATTGGACTTTGCGCTCGCGCGAAGCGTGCCTGGCATACGCCGAACAACACCAGATTCCGGTGGAGTTCCAACGCGGCGGCGCTGGATCGCCTTATTCGATGGACGCCAATCTCCTGCACATCTCCTACGAGGGTGGCGGCTTGGAAGATCCGGCGCACCCGCCGGACGAGGACACTTGGCGCTGGACGGTGGCGCCCGAAGCCGCACCGGACAAGCCGGAAGAGATCACGTTGGACTTCCGCGCCGGCGACGCGGTGGCGGTGAACGGCGAGGCGCTCACCCCGGCCGGCGTGCTGCGACGCCTGAACACGCTCGGCGGGCGCCACGGCGTGGGTCGCAGCGACATTGTGGAAAACCGCTACGTCGGCATGAAATCCCGAGGCTGCTACGAGACGCCGGGCGGCACCATCCTTCTGAAGGCCCACCGGGCAATCGAATCCATCACGCTGGATCGAGAAGTGGCGCACCTGAAAGACGAGCTCATGCCGCGCTACGCCACCCTGATCTACAACGGCTACTGGTGGTCGCCGGAGCGTCGCGCCATGCAAGCGCTGCTCGCCGAGTCGCAAAAGCCCGTGAACGGCCGCGTGCGCCTCAAGCTCTACAAGGGCGGCGTCTGGGTGCTTGGCCGCGAATCCGCCACCGACAGCCTGTACGACGCTGGCGTCGTAACGTTCGAGGACGACGCCGGCGCCTACGATCAGCAAGACGCCACCGGCTTCATCCGCCTGAACGCCTTGCGCCTGCGTTTGGGGGCGGGACGACGGGGTGGGAAGTAGAAAAGCCGCGGTCAAGCCTCGGCTTCCATGCGAGCGCCGCGCAGTCGGTTGGGCGCTGCCGCGTACGTGCTAGCGCGTCTACTAGGCTAGGGGGCTAGGGGGTCTATCGCTTAGGCTAGGGGGTCTATCGCTTGGGCGGCGTCTCACCGGCCGCGGCTTCGCTGTCGGCAATCGAGACCATAGCTACGGCCGTCGCGGCCAACCAGCCTCTGGTGCCGTCGGCGAGGGTCACGCGCATCCAGCCGGGTCGGTTCTCGACGACGTGTACTTCGGTGCCGGCCGGGAGCGGGTTGGCGAACGCCGGCGATGCGCCCAGGCTGTCCGCGGAGCGGAGCGTGGCGCCGTCGGTGATCACCACGGCACCTGCGCCGTCAGCGCCGAGCACGGCGGAACCGGAGGTTGCCAGCCAGACCACGGCGGCGATGATCGCTGCGGGCCGCAAGCCCTTTCGAGGCCAACGCAACCATGCCGCCAAGAGCAATGCGCCGAAGGCGAAGGCGCCGGCGCCGACCAGGTGCAGTTGCTCTGGAGCGAAACGGCTGCGCCAGAACAGCAGCGAGTCGAAGGCGTTGCCGCTGGCCGGGCGCGGCAACCACACCGGCAGGCGACCGCGTAGCCATGTGAGGTTGGCGTTGGCGCGTTCGTTGCCGGGCGCCACGCGCAAAGCGCGGCGATAGGCGAGCACCGCACGGCCAACATCCTGCGCGCCGAGCGCGGCGTTGCCCCAGTCCGCCTGCAATTGCGCGGCCTTGGGGTGCGCCCTGGCAACAGGGCGGAACCCCTGTTCGGCTTGAGAGAACAGGGACACCCGGCGCAACCGATCGGTTTCGGCCAACGCGGTTTCGTAGACTGCCCGCGCCGCCGCCACCGTCTCGTGCTCGGGGCCGGCGTGTACCCCGGCCGCGCAGCAGGCGACCAAGAGGGCGAGCGCGCTAGCGGCAGCCGGGTGCGGGGCGCGGCGTTTGGCCCAGCCGCGCGCCAAGGCGCGAAACTCGTCGCGCAGTTCGGCGGAAACGGCTTGTCCCGCCGCGGCGGGATCGAACGCTTGGGTTTCCAAACGTTCCACGACGGCCGCCGACGCGCTGGCCGACGCGCCGGCGACGGTGGCCAACCGCCGCATCGCGGCGATGATCGCCGGCGCGGCTTCGCGGGCCGGCGCATCGCTTGCCAAGGCGCGTTGCACTTCCGCAAAGGCGTGGCGAACCGTCTGGCTGCGCGTGCGCCGACCGCGGGTGCGGGCCAGATAGAAGGAAACGAGAACGACCAGCGCCGGGGCGCCGTACAACAACGGCAACCAGGCGACGGCGCCGGTGCCCCAGGGACGGGCGAAGGTCCCTCGCTCGGCGCTTTGCGACATGTCCGCGCCGATGAGCGTCGCCACCGCGGCGCCGGGGCTCGGCACCTGTTGGGCCCCGGGGGCAGGCGATGTCGCCGTCGCGGGTTTGGGAGCGGCCACCACGTCGGTCACACCCACCAGTCGCGCGGTACCTACCGCTAGCGCGATGGGTTCGCTGCGGGTGGTGCGGTACTCGCCGGCCGACGGGTCGAAATACGCGAACTCGATGGGCGGAATTTCCCGCACCTCGGCGCTCTTCACGCGGGCGGTCGCCACGAACCGTTTGCTGCGACCGGATTCGTCCACCACGCCCGGGGGGCTGGCGTCCGGCACGCTGAAATGCGCCGCCGGCAGTGCTTGCGGCCCGCTGAGCGGGGGTAGACCGAGGCCGGTGAGCGGCCCGTCGCCCCGCAGACGGATCGTCAGTTCGATGGGATCGCCGACGGATACCACCGTGCGGCTCGCTTGCGCGTCGATGGCGAATCCCGCGCCAATGGCGCCGGCGAACGCTGCCGGACGGTTGGCCAGCGGCAGCGGTCGCACCGTTAGCTGGCGACGTTCGCCGGCCGCGCGGAACAGCTCGCGGCGCGCGCGGGGAAAGCCGAAGCCGTCGCGGACAGTGCCGGTCTGCAAGCGGGCGACCACCACAATGGGCTGCACGTCCAACGAGCCGGGCCGATTCAGAGTCACCCGTGCCGGAAACGTGAAGCGCGTGTAGCCGCGGCCGTTCTCGCGCACTTCGGCGCGTTGCAGCGGCAGTTCGATGTCGCTGGCGCCGGCGGCGAAACGCACCCTGGCGCCGGTTTCGCCGGAGACCTTCGGCGGGGCTTGCACCTGCGCGTCCGGCAGGTTGAAGAGGGGCACGGCGAACCGATAGTCGCTCACGTCGCGGGCGAGCAGCCATTCCACCGCCACGTCGAAGGTCTCGCCGGCCCAGAGCGCCCGTTCCGGCAGGCGCATGCGCACGACCATGTCGCTGGAGGCGGGCACGTCGGTCACCTCGAAACCGGCGGTACGGCTCGTCGCGGATTCGCCGCCTTGGGCGACGCGCAACGCCGGCACTTGGTAGCGTCCCGCCGCGGCGCAACGCACCCGCCAGCGGAAGACGAATGTCACGTCCCGCCATTCGGAACGGCGACCGTTGATGATCTGGATGCGCGATGAGACGTTGGGGCTGACGCCGAGGTAGGCTGTTTCGCAGCCAGCTACGGTGAGCGACGGCGCTTCGGGCTCGGGCTCTTCTTCAAAGCCTTTGGCCGTGAGGGTGAGCACGAACGGCATGGCGGTGTGGAGCGCTTGCGCCTCGACGGCGAGCGTCAGTTCCGCGCCCAACGCCGGTTGGCAAAGCGCCAGCAACGCGAGCCCAAGCGCCGGCGCGATGCGTCGCTCCCGCTTCACGGCTGGCACCGCTGGCGGGGAACACCACCACTTGGATCGATAGCTGTCGGGCCGCGGACTCACCAGTCTTTCTCCACCGGCTCGCGGCCGGCCTCGGCCTGCTGGCGACGGCGCTGGCGTTCGGCCTCGCGGTCGCGGATGGCTTGCAGGCGTCTGAGCGCTTGCCGCCGGGACATCTTCTCGTCTTCGGCTTCCTCGTTTTCCGGCGCGGTCTGTTGGGCGGCTTGCTGTTCGGCCTGCTGCTGCTCGCCATCGCCCTGGGAGTCGCGCGGGGGCTGATCCGGGGCCAAAGCCCGCAACGCGTTCTCCAGATGTTCCATGGCCGCGGTCTGATCGGTCAGCGTCGGTTCCAACTCCGGCGACATCGCGCCGGCGCGGGCGGCGGCATGGACCAACGCCGCGGCGGCGCTTTGCATTCGACCGGCGCCTTTGCGCACCTCCTCGGCGGCCTCGGCCAAGTGTTCAGCGGAAGGGGTGCCAGCGGCTTGTGGCGCCGCCGCTTCGGTGCCGCCCGCCGCCGCGGCGTCCGCCTGCCGCGCCAGCGCGTTCGCCAGTTGCTCGCCGACCTCGGTGTGCCGGGTCTGCCGCTCGGCGATGGCGCCGAGCTCGGCGGGCAAGGCGTCCAGCTTGTCCACGGTGGATTCGAACTGCGCCGTGGCCGTCTGATCGTGGGTCTGGGCCTGATCGGCGTGGAGCGCTTGCAAGTGTTCGACGACGGAGAAGAACAGGCGGCGAAGCTGCTCCAGGGTGGCCAACGTTCGGGCGGCCTGATCCCGGGCGAGGGCGGGGTCGCCGCCACCGGTGCCGATCGCGTCTACGGCCTCGGCCAAGCGGGCCAATCCGTCCTCGGATTCGGCGCGCAACTTCTCGGCGAGTTCGTAGAGCTGCTTCGCGCTTTGCCGCGGCGGCTGGGCCTCGCCACCCGGCTCGCCCGGTCCACTCGTCCCACTCGCGGATTCTTCCGCCTTGGCCGTTTCTTCGGCGAGCAACGGCCCCAGCCGACCGAGCTGCCGCTGTCCCGCGAAGATCAGGTCGGCGAGCACTTTCGCCCGTTCGGTGACCTCCAGGTCTTTCGGGTTCTCGTCGTTCGGCGTCAACAGCGCGACGATGTCGCGCTGCCCCGCGTAGGCGAGTTCCACCAGACCCTTGATGTCGGCGAACATCTCGATGGCGTCCCGCAACGCGGCCAAGGCTTCGTTCTGCGCCGCGAGCGCGCGTGCGGGTTGGACGCCGGCAAGCGCTTGCATGGCATCGCGCATGGACGCCAAGCCCCGGTTCAGAACCGGCGCCGCTTCGGCCACCGCGGCTTGGGTGCGGTTCGCGTCCTGGGCGCCGGGCTCGGCCGCCCTCGCGCCAGCGGCCAGCATCGCCTCAAAGACGGTGAGGACGCCGCCGGCGCGCACCGCGACGTCTTCTTGCCGTTCGGCCAAGTGCTTGGGCGTGAGCCATGCGGGTGCGGGACCATCGAGATCGATAGCGTCATCGCGCAAGGCGGCGAAGGCCGCGGTGTGGACGATGAGCTCGCCCTCGTCTTGCGCCACGGCTTTGAGCACCGTCAACGGATCCCGCAATTGCTCCCGCGCCCGTTTCAGCTCGGCCAACGCCCCGTCGGCGCGACGATGGGCGCGCTCTCCTTGCAGCCGTCGCAGGCGGCGGCGGGCATCGCTCAACGATTGGCGAGCGCGTTCCAGATAGTCCGTTACAGCGGCCAGACGCTGGGCGCGCGACCCCCGCTCGGCGGTGCGCTGATCGGGCGGCGTCTGCTCGATGAACAGGCGTTCCTCGGTGGCGAGGTCGATGGTTTCGCCCACCTCGGCCATCAACACGCGCTGACGCGACGCGAGGTTGTCGAACTCGTTCTTGAACCCGAGCGGCGCCGCGCTCGCTTCTTGCGCCAGCACCTCGCCGAGCAATCGCCTCACTTGATCGCGCACGCCGCGCTGATCGTCGATCAAGCGGTCGAGGCGGCCTTCCAGCTTGTCGCCTTCGTTGAGCCGATCGGCAAGCTGCAGGATGCGCCTGGAGACCAGTTCCAGGTTCATCCGGGCGTCCTCGTCTTCGGCGGGCGCGAGGCGCACCGCGTCGTTGAACCAGGCGGCGCTTTGGCGCAGAAGGGCCAAGGTCTCCTCCGGGGAAGCCGGTTCTGTGGCGGGTGGGGCCGCTCCCGGCAGCGGTTCTTGTTCGCTAGCGTCGTCTTGGGCGGGCGCCGCCGCGGCGGCGCCCGCCGGCGTCGGCGCGTCCGCTTGGGTAGCTAGGGCGAGCCCCAGATTGAAGGCGGCGCGGTAGCGCAATTCCGGGTCCGGGCCGGCGTTGTCTCGGGCGATGAGGAACGACGCGACAGCTGCCTGCGTGTCACCGGCGGCCAAGTGTTCCAACCCTTGGTTGTAGTGGCCGCGGGGCGACAGCTCCGGCGTGGCCGGCCCGTCTGGTGCCGTGCCCGCGCCCGTGTCGCCGGCGTTCTCCTCCACTTCGACTGTTGCCGGATCTGGCGGCTGGCCGTCAGCCCCGGGAGGTTGGGCGGCAATGCCATGCGCGGCCAGCACGAGCCAAAAGACGGCGAACCGAATCGGCTTCATGTTGCGGCCTCGCGCTTGGGCGCTCGCGCCGGCGCGCCGGCCCACGCGGCGCCCAGCATGCACGCGCAGGCGGCCAGCACCAGCCAGAAGTAGTGCTCGGTGGGCGCGCGGCGCAGCACCTGCGCGGCGTCGTCGTGGACCAGAGGTTCGACATGCGCTTCCACAATGGCGTCGATGTCGATGGGCGAGGTGCCGGCCGGCACGAACACGCCCTCGGTGGCGAGCGCGAGGTCGCGCAGCAAGTCGCCGTCGAGGCGGGTGCGCACGATGTTGCCGTCGTTGTCCAAGAGCATTCGCTTGGCCCCGGTGTCCGGGTCCGTGAGCGCGATTTCGCTGCCTGTCTCGCTGCCGAAGCCGATGGCGATGACGCGAATGCCCGCTTCCAATGCGGCCTGCGCCGCGTCTCGGGGGTAGGAGTCGTGATCTTCGCCATCGGTGATCAGCAACAGCAGCCGCCCGGCGCCGCGACTTGGGCCGAATGCGTCCACGGCCTTGCGCAAGGCGTCGCCGATACGTGTGCCGCCGCGGGCCACCGCGTCCGGCGCGGCGTTCTTCAACACGAGATGGAAGAAGCCGTAGTCCGTGGTGAGCGGGCTCATCACCGCGGCGCGGCCGGCGAACGCCACCAGTCCCACGCGGTGACCGCGCACCCGCGAGACGAACTCGGCGATGTCCGCCTTGGCGCGGGCGAGCCGATTCGGCACCGCGTCTTCGGCGAGCATGCTGCGCGACACGTCCAGCACGACCATCACGTCCGCGCCCAAGCGCCGGCCGGAGATGGTCTCCGTGCCGCCGGGCGTTTGCGGACGCATGAGCGCGACCACGCCGAGCAGCAACGTCGCCAATACCAAGCCGAGCTTCGCCGAGCGCCGGGCGACGCTCGCGCCGTGGGCAAGGCGCGCCTGCATCGGCGCGGCGACGAAGCGGCCGAGCGCGTCCCGGCCGCGAAACTCGAAATACGCGAGCACGCCCGTGAGCGCGAGGACGGCCCAAACGCCGTGAATCCAGGCGGGATTGGCGAATACGATGTCCACAGCTAGCCGGGCCCTCGTCGCGCGTCTTTGCTCGTCATGGTCGCGGACATCCGGACGCTACGGCACTCTGGCGAGCACGGTGCCGCGGCCGAGCCAGCCGCAGGCGGCGAGCAAAAGCGCCGCGAGGAGCGGCGCAGGGAACAGCTCCTCGTACTGCCGCGAGCGATCTTCGGTGATCTTGGTGCGCTCCAGGCGGTCTATCTCGGCGTAGACGTCGATGAGCGCCTCGGCGTTGTCGGCGCGAAAATAGCGTCCGCCGGTACGCTCGGCGATGTCGCGCAAGGTCGCCTCGTCGATCTCCACCCGCACCGGGCGCAGAGTGGCACCGCGCGGCCCCGGTACGCGCATGTGGGCGATGCCGGTGGTGCCGGCGCCAATGGTGTAGACCTTCACGCCTTGCGAGCGCGCCAACTCCGCCGCCGCCGCCGGTGACTCCACGCCGGCGTTGTGCACGCCGTCGGTGAGCAGCACGGCGATGCGCGATTGCGCCGGGGATTCGCGCAGCCGCTCCACGGCGAGTCCGAGGGCGTCGCCGATGGCGGTGAAGTTCTCCTCGCGCAACCGCGTGAGTTCCAGGTTGCGGGCCACCGCCACCAGGTTCTCGTGGTCCAGCGTGAGCGGCGCCGCGGTGTCCGCGTAACCGGCGAAACTCACCAGTCCCACCGCGTCGTTTGGCCGGCCGGGCAGCGCAGCGCCGCCCAGCACGAACCGCTCGAAAACGTCCTGCACGGCCTGCAAGCGCGTGCGTTCACGGGTGGGCGTGGACAAGTCCAAGGCGGCCATTGAACCGGAGGTGTCCACGATCATCATGATGGCGATGCCTTCGCGCTGCACCCGGCTTTGGCGTTCGCCCACCCTGGGGCCGGCGAGGGCGACCACCAAACCCAGAAAGGCCAGCGCGAGAAGCGCGTCCGGCAGCCACGCCAGCCGTTCGCGCCAACTGCGCCGCTCGGCCGGCAGCAAGGCGAAGGACGAGAACAGCACCCGGCCGGGGGCGCGCCGTGCGAGCAGAAAAACCACCGGCGCAACCAGGCCGAGCAGCAAGAGCAACGGCTCGCGGAACTCCAGTGCGGCCCACGTCATGCCTTCGCCTCGGCGGGGGCGTTGGTTTGCGGGCCGGGCCGGGCAGGTCGCCCTTGCGCCGGCTTCTCGCCGTCCTTGGCGCCGGCGTCGTGACGGGTTTCGGTCAGGAACCGCCGGGCGAAGTCGAGCGCTTGGCGCGACTCGGTTTGGCCCGGGTGGTAGCGGGCGAACTTCACGCGGTCGCAGTTCTCGAGGAACGAGGACAAGAGCGCCCGGTGCGGCTTGGAGAGCGCCGAGCGGCCGGCTTCGAACAGAAACTCCTCCGTCGTGAGCTCCGGCGCCCGCAACGCGAAGCGCTCCTCGATGTAGCGGCGCACGATGTCCGACAGCTCCACATACCAGGCGTCCAGGGCGGTTTCGTCGGGCAGCCCGGCGCGTTGCAGGCGATCCAAGCGCGCCACGGCGCGGTCGAACGCCGTCAAACGGGCGCGCTCTGCGGCGTGGCGAAGCCAGAGCGCGATGCCGCCGCCGAGCGTGGCCACCCCGAAGGCCGCGGCCAGCGCCCACGGCCAGTAGGCCCAAGGGCCCTTGCGCTCCGCCAAGGCCGGGCGGGCCGGCCGCAACTCCCCGGCCACCTCGCCTTCCGGCAGCACGGACGCCACTTGGAAGCCGAGTTCGTCGGTGAGCAGTTCCCTTGGCCGCGCCGCTCCGGCTGAACCTCCCGTCCCGCCGCCTTGGCCGCGGCGTTCGTCCAGGAACTCCACGCGCAGCCGCGGTATCCGCTGCCTGCCACTGGCCGAGACCTGCAAAGTGTAGCGCTGCATGTGCAGCGTCCCGTCTTCGGTGGTCTCGTGGCGGGGCGTGAAATCGACGATGGCGAGACGGCCCAAAGCGTCGCCGAACGCCGGCATGTCCACGACCACGCCGGGTTCCGCTTCCACCGTCAACGTGAGCACCAGGGCGTCGCCAAGCCGGGGCGCGGCCGGCGACAGCTTCACGGTGGCGGTCACCGGGCCTTCGCGGGTCTCGGCGGTGAGCGGTGTGTCGGCCGGCGACTCGACGGCCGATGTCGCGCTTGCTGCCGGGTCTTCCGGCTGGATGTCGGTGCCGCAAGCCGTCAACGCCAGCGGTGCGCAACCGAGCAGCGCTAGCCACCATGCCGTACGCAGAGCGCCGGCGAGGCGTGGGCGTGGGTTAGTGGTGGTCGCGTTCGCCAAGGTGGCCAGTGGTCCGTGCGATGTGCCTTTTGATGGTGTCGCTGCGCGTCAGTTCAACGGCGCCTCGGAAATGCGCGGCGGGCGCCGACGCACGCGGGCGAGACGCGGCGGGTCAGCGCCGCCGCCACGGCGGGATGGCGTTCCAATCGAAGGGCTCGATGCCGTCGTCTGTTATCAACCACACCGAGGCGTCGGCGCGATGGCCGTCTATGTCCAGAAAGCCGATGGTGCCGTACTGCGTGTCGTAGTTGTGCGGGTAGGTGGGCGAGCCCGGGTTCACGCACAGGATGCCGTCTTGCTCGCGGATGAGTTCGGTGTGGCTGTCGCCGGAGACGATCACGTCCGGTTTGCCGTCAGGCCAATTGCGCGCGACGAACTGCGCCAAACTCGGCAGCGGCGGCGAGTCGTCGATGGGCAGGTAGTGCGTGAGGCCGACGGTAAGGGCCTCGATGCGCAAGGTCCAGAAGTACCTCACACGCGGGTCCCGGGGCTGAACCGGGCGCCCGCCGGAACCGTCTTCGCCGTTGCCGCGAGCGCAGTACACCGGCGCGACTTTTTCCAATTCGTCGAGCAGCGCCAAGTCGTGTACGTCGCCGCCGTGCAGGATGCGCTCGACGCCCGCGAAGGCTTCGTAGACCTGCGGCCACAGGCTGGCCCGGGCCTCGGGTATGTGGGTGTCTGCGATTAGGCCGAGGCGGGTGGCCACGCTGTCTCCTGGCTCTTGGCGCGCGATTCGCGGGCGGGGCGCGAGGTCTACCCGCCGCCCGTTTGGGCTTGTTTGCGCACTTCGGCGGCGAAATCGTCCTCGCGTTTTTCGATGCCTTCGCCCACCTCGAAGCGTTCGAACGCGGCGCAATCGGCGCCGGCGGCGGCGAGAAGTTTGCCGACGGTGGTGTCCGCGTCCTTCACGAAAGGTTGATCGAGAAGGCTCGATTCGGCGCGGAACTTGCGCATGCGGCCAGCGACCATCTTGGCAACGATGGCTTCGGGTTTGCCGCTCGCTTGCGCTTGCTGCTCGAAGATGGCCTGCTCGCGGGCGGCCACAGACGCCGGGATGTCGCTCGCGCGCGCCACCAGAGGACGCATGGCGGTGATGTGCATGGCGACGTCGCGCCCCAGCTGGCCATCCCCGCCGGTGAGCGCAACGAGGGCGCCCTTCTTGCGATCTTGGTGCAGGTAGCCGGCCACCACGCCGCCCTCCGGGGCCGCCAGGCGCACGGCGCGGCGGATGCGGACGTTCTCGCCGATTCCCTGCACCAGCGCCTCGCGCTCGTCCTCCAATGCCGCGCCCACGCCTGCGTCGCCGGCGGCGAGAGTGTGCGCCACCGCGCGTTGCGCGAAGGCGGCGAACTTGGGGTTGCGGGCGGCGAAGTCCGTCTCGACGTTCACTTCCACCAACGCCCCGGCGGCACCCTCCACAGCCAAACCGAGCAACCCTTCGGCGGCTGTTCGATCGGCCTTCTTGGCGGCTTTGGCCCCGCTTTGCCGGCGCACCGCGTCAACGGCGCGCTCCATATTCCAATCCGCCTCCACCAGCGCCTTCTTGCAGTCGCCGAAGCCGACGCCGGTGCGCTCGCGCAGCTCTTTGATCAGCGCGATGTTCATGGGTTTCACTCCGTGGTTCGGTGACGCTTGTTGCTCGTGGCAAGCGTTTTCTCGCTGGTGCCTGTTCCGCGAACGGGCTACTTCGATGGTGCGGTGGGCTCTGCCGGAGGCGCGTCCTGCACGATCTCCACGAAGTCCTCAGGCCGCATGTTCTCGCCGCCGCTCGCCTTGCCGTCGGCGATGGCGTCGGCGATGGTGGTGACGAAAAGGCGCACGGATCGGATGGCGTCGTCGTTGCCGGGGATGACGAAGGCCACGCCTTCGGGACTGCTGTTGGTGTCCACCACGCCGATCACGGGAATGCCGATCTTGTTGGCCTCGGTGACGGCGATCCGCTCGTGGTGAACGTCCACCACGAACAGCGCGTCCGGCAACCCGCCCATGTCCTTGATGCCGCCTAGGCTGCGCTCCAGCTTGTCCATCAGGCGGTGGCGTTGCAGCCGCTCCTTCTTGGTGAGCTTGTCGAAAGTGCCGTCCGCCGCTTGCCTTTCGAGATCCGTCAAGCGCCGAATGGACTGCCGAATGGTCTTGTAGTTGGTGAGCGTCCCGCCGAGCCAGCGTTGATCGATGAAGGGTTGATCCACCCGTTCGGCTTGCTCGCGGATCACCTTGGAGGCGGCGCGCTTGGTGCCCACGAAAAGCACTTTTTTGCCGCCGGCGCCGAGCCGCCGCGCCTCGCCCACCGCCGCCTCGAGAGCCGGCACAGTGACCGCCAAGTTGATGATGTGGATCTTGTTGCGAACGCCGAAGATGAAGTCGTCCATCTTCGGGTTCCAGAAACGCGCTTGATGCCCGAAATGCGCGCCAGAGGCGAGCATCTCGCGCATGCCGATAGTGGCCATGGCAAGTTCTCCGGGTTGATGCGTTCCACCGCCCCGCAGCGCCGAATCCGCCACACCCAAGGGCGCGGCCACCCGCGGCGCCGCTATCCGGCGCGGTGTCTATTTGGCCCGCCAGCCGTGGCGGCGTGCGCGAGCGGCGAACCTTATACCACACTTCGCCGGGGCGTCGCTTCTGCGACCTCTGCCCCATTCCGCCTCAAGGCCGCCCGCGGCTTGTTCGTAGCGGCGGATGTTCCAGTGGCGCAGACCGCGCGCCAGCCGGCACAGGAAGCGCAGGATAGCCAGACCGACGTCGGCCAGCGTCGGTCTGGCCGCCATCCAGCGTCGGCCAGTTGGGGAGCGCCCGGGCCAGACGAAACCCGACGCTGTCGGAGCGGTCGCCGGAGGCGATCCCGATCCGGAGCCCGGCGCGGAGGTCCGATGGCAGGTCGAGCCACGAACCGCCGCGCAAAACGCGCTCGGCGCAATTCCCGGACTCCCACGCGCTTCCGTCGGAAGGCGCTCCTTGGGATCTGCCGTTCCAGCAGTCCTGCGTCCACTCCCACACGTTGCCCAGCATGTCGTGCAGGCCCCAACTGTTCGCAACCAAGCTCCCCACAGGCGCGGTGTGTACATGGCCGTCCCTGCAGGACGCCACCGTCAATCCCGAGTAGCGTTCCGCCGCGCTTGCGTCCGCGCTGTTCGCGTGGCGGCACTGGCCCGACTCGCCATCTTCCCCCAGATACTTGCCCGCGTGCGCCGCGTGTTCCCACTCCGATTCGCTCGGTAGGCGATACCGCTCCCCGGTCTTGCGCGACAGCCACGCCGCGTACGCCTGCGCGTCGTTCCAGTTCACGCACGCCGCCGGATGCTCGCCGCTCTGCCCAAAGCCTGGGTTGCGCCAGCCGCGGCCCGTGCGCTCCTTCTGCCTCCCGCCTTCGTAGGTCCGGCACGAACTCCCGGCCGAGTAGCCGGTCTCGTCCACGAACCGGCCGAACTCGGCAACCGTCACCTCGTGCGCGCCGAGCGCGAACGGCGCGCGGAACGTCACTTCACGCGGGCGACCCTCGTCGTCGTCTCGTCGCGAACCCACGCGATACGAGGACGCGGGCACCAACAACATCTCCGGGCACTTCGGGCAGTCGCGGAACGGAAGTTGCGTAACAACCACAGAAGACGCCCCTTGGAAAGAGCGGCCCGCTCGCTGGCTGATCTCCTTCAGCTCCTCCAGCGTGAGCGGGTCCCCTTGGCGGATCTCCTTCAGCCGCTCCGCGCTTGGCGGCGGATCTGCCGCCATTCCATTGAAGGCTGCGAAGGCGGTCAACGCCCAAATCACTTTCGTCCTTGGCGTCTTCGTCCTGCCACCAGCCTTCATTGCGTTCGTTGCTTTTGCCATGTTCATTCCCTAGCCGACGACCCTTGAGCGACCTGGGGCGTACGAAACACCGCGAAGCTGACCGTAGCCTTGCGACTCCCAGCGGGCATCAGGGAAAGCGCTTGAGCACGTCGTCCACCACCTCAAGGCCGCAAACCACGTGCAGGGTGCCGGGTTTGTCGATCAGGTTGGATATTCGTCGGTAATCGGTGGATTCGCATTCCTCGTCGTGGTAGGTCACGTCGAAGTCGGCGGCGGCGAGCAATTCGGCGAGTTGGCGCGTGTTCGCCTCCGGCACCAGCAGGTCGTATTCGGAGTGGTACAGGTTGATGGCGGTGCCGCTCCTAACCACGCTCGCCGGCGCGACCAGGCTGGTGTGGCTGTTGAGTTCGAGCAGCGCGTGCAGCGTCTCGTATTCGGCGCTTTGCCGCAGCATGCCGGCCACGAAGTCGGCCCGCACGTTGTTGCCGTCCAGGATGTCCGTCAGCGCCAAACCCGTGGTCGTGTAGGCCAGGAGCGCCGGCACGATGCGGCCGACCACATAGGGCAGCACCACCTCGGCGTCCACGTTTCGGCACCATTCGTTGCGGTCGCATCGGCCGGCGAGGTGCTCCAAGGCGCCGATGAAGGTCTGGCGCAGATTGTGCGGCCCGGCGCCGCTGTAGAGTTCGCGCACGCGCACGCCGTGGTCCCGCGTGTGCAGCTCCAGCCACAACGCCACCGCGCTGTGGGCCCCTTGCGAATAGCCGATGATGGAGACGTCCGTTTCTTCGGCGTCGGGATCGTGAAACGCCCGGTAGTCCTCGCTGGCGAGCACCGCGGCGAGCAGGTCCGCGCTGTTGTTGGCGGTGCGGTTGGCCATCAGGTAGGTTTCCGGCTGGCCTTGGGGCGCAAGTTCGCCCCTTCCCCAATTGTCCGCCGCCACCACCAGATAGCCGCGGCCGGCGAGCATCCCGGCGACCGCGTACCAGGCGTCGCCGAAGTCCAGCTCGCTCGGCGTGGATCCCGTCGTGTGACTCAACACGACCACGCTCGGCTTGCGGGTGAAAGTGGGCGCTGTGGAAATCTCCGGCATGGCCACGAGGCCTGTGGCCGTCTCGGTTCGCGCGCCGCTTGGTTGGCGCGAGGTGTACGACACGCGCCGGGTCACCACGTCGTAGCGGGCGCCGGGGTTGCGCAGCTCCGCCCAAGTTCGGCGAGCGAGCTCGTCGATGAGAACGGCGACGAGCAGCTGCAAGATGGCGCCTTCGATGTCTTCGATCAGCGCCTCGGCGATGTACCGGTCGAACAACTCGTTGACGTCGTCTTGGGCGATGGTGTCGGACGCTCGCACCACCAGGCTCGGCTCGGCGGCGTTGGCGGTGGTGGTCAAAGGCAGCGTGCCAACGAGCCGGGCACCGTCCGGGTCGCGTCCGGCCATGCGCACCGTCTCGGTTGCCGAGGGTTGGAAGTCGCACTCGAGTTTGTGATCCACGACTTGCCGCGCCGAATCGCCAGCCGCCAACAAGGTGTGGCGCATGGCGACGCCGAACGGGCACGGATCGGCGTAGACGTAGGCGGTGCCGGGCTCGCCCGTGTGAACCACGTTCACTTGGCGGGTGCGGGGATCGATGGCGCCACTCGCCGCGGGAATGGCGTCCAACAACGGCAACGGGGCCCGCGGCTCGTCGTCGGTCGTTTCCGCTTCCATGGCGGCGACGAACCGCCTCAGGTTCGCGTACTCGGCGGATGCCGCTTCCAGCTGCGCGCCGCCGCCGTGGCCGCGCAGACCGAGCGGCTTTTCGAGCAGCAGCGCCGGAGCGTCCGTGGCGGCGCGAAGGAAACGCGCCAAGGCGCGCCGATTCCTCGCCACATGGTTGTCGGCGGCGGCGGGCCGGAAGATCAGTCGCGTGTCCGTCGCGTCGCCGCCCGTTACATGGCATTGCGCGCAAAGCGCGTCCACAACGGGCGCGGCGACGGTGGCGCGAAAGATGTCCGCGGCGGTCTCGCGGGTTGTGCTGGAGAGATTGGTCATCGGCCCGTTCGGGCTCGCGAGCAGGCTCATGGCGGCTATCGGCTGGTTCGAGGACGCGGTCAGACGCCATTTGCCGCGGCCATGGCCCAGCGCGCCGGTGATGTCGGTGCCCACCTCCAGCGCGTCGGCGCCCACCCTGCGAGCGCCCCGGGCCGGGACGCGCACGACGGCCTCGCCGCCAGGCTCGCCGTCGTCGTCCATGCCGGTCAACGTCACGGCGGCCGGCGCGGCGCCGAAGTTGACGAGCCGCAGGACGCTGCGCTGGGTCTGGTTGCTGCCGGGATTGAAGAACGCCACCCGTAGTGCGCCGGCGGCGGTTGGTGCCGAATCGTGCATGCTCGTCACGAAGCCGGCGGCGTTGCGGATGTACGAGTACACCTGCAGTTCGGGCAGCGAGGTTCGGATTTCCAGCCGCCAGTCCCCAACGCCCGTGCCGACGCCGCCCGACAAGCCCTTTCGCGGATTGCCGTTTTGCAGGTCCGTGGAATTGAAATGCACGGTCTGGCCGGCGCCGATGGCCAACGCGACTACCGGCGCGGTGTCACCGGCGTCGTCAATGGCGGTGATCCGCGCGGTACCCGCCGCGCCGCGGTTGACGATCCGCACGAAGCCCTGGTTCCTTGACGCCGCCGCTGGAGAGGCCGCCGAAGACGCCGCTGGCGCCGCCGGAAAGAAGGGCACCAGGTGGCGCCGCGATCCGCCGTCGTTTCGCGCTGCCGCCGCGCCCGCGGAGAGGTTGGCGAGATGCCCGGTGGGGCTCGCCAGCAAGCTCATCGCCTGGATGGCGGCGTCGGCCGACACCGTCAGCCGCCACTTGCCGGCGCCGTCGCCCAAGGCGCCGTCCAGCGCGCCCACGCCAGCCTCCAAATCCGCCGCGTCGAACGTTCGCGCCCCGTGGGCCGGCACCGCGACCCGCACGTCTTCCGAGGCGCGCCCGTGGTCGTCCACGCCGCGTATGGTCACCTCGACGGCGGCGTCGCCCAAGTTGAGCAGGCGCAATCGGCTTCGCTGGGTGGCGTTGCTGCCGGGGTTGAAGAACGCGATTCGATGGGTGCCCTCCACTTGCGGCGCGACGTCGTGGGCGCTGGTGAGGAACCCGTCCGGCGTGCGGATGTAGGCGTTCACCTCCACGTCCAGCGGGGACGACCATTCCAAACGCCACGAGCCTTCGCGGGGCGGCCCGACGCCCGCCGGGAGGCCCTTGCCCGGCTCACCGCTCTCGAAATCGCGGGAGTTGAAGTTGACCGTTTCGCCGGCGGCGAGTTCGAGCGCGACCGGCGGCGTGCGCCAGCCGCTGTCGTCGAAGCCGACGATGCGCACCTCGCCATCCTCGTCGTCGTGGTTGACCACGCGCACGAAGCCCTCGTGACGCTGGTCCGCGGCGGCGGGGAACAACGGCACGAGACCGGATTCCTGGGCCTGTCCCGGGGTCGCGCCGAGAATCGTGAAACCGGCAAGCCAAAGTAGCAGCCCGCCTTGGCCAAGGCGCGACACGGCACGTCTTTTCGCGACCACGGCGGTGTTGTCCGGCCGCGGCCAACCCTCCGGCGCGTCCGAAAGCCCGACCGGCAGATGCAAGGGCGTCTTGCCGTTGATCGCGGTGGCGTTGACATTGGCGCCAGCCGCGAGCAGCAGTTCCACGCATTGCGACGCGCAGCACCAAGCGGCCCGGTGCAGCGGGGTTTCGCCTTGTTTGTTGCGCTCATCGACCGCGCCGCGTTGGCGCGGCAATTGCCGCAACCGGTGGCTGTCGTTGCGGGCGCAAGCGGAAAAGATGTCGTAGTACGCGCCGCGGCCCAAGAGCGCCTCGGCCGTGCGTTCGCGCCGCTCGCGCCAGTAGCGCATCTCGGTGGCGCATCGCGGGGCGGTGTGCCCGTTGCGGCCGATCTTGCGCTCCAGCACGGCGTGGGCGCCGTGATCAAACAGCAGCTCGGCCAATTCCCAGTGGCCGAAGAACGACGCGACGTGCAACAAACTGCGGTGACCGAGGGTGCCGCGGTGCTGAGGCCGCGCAGCGATTTCCGCGGCGCCCGCAAGCTCGGCTTCGAACACCGTCTGGAACCGGGCGATGCGGGACGTCGCCGATGTCGCGCCATCAGCGGCGGTCGGGCGTGTCGCCCCTTGGTGTTTCGGGGTTGCCGGGTGATCGGCGGGCGGCACGTTCGCCGTGGAGCTGGCCGCACCGGCAGGCGTTGCCGCATTCCGTTTCGTGATCTCGGCGGGAACGGCGAGATGCCGCGAGATTTCGTGCGCCGCCGAATGCAGCGGACTCCACTCGTTGCGGTCGCACTCGAAGCGCGCGCCTTTGGCGACCAGCAACGCCACCAGATCGTCGGTGTCGCGGCCGACGAACGCGACGGTCAAGGCGGCGTTGCCGGCCGTTCGCATGAGGCCGGGTTCGGCCGCGAGCCTGGCCTCCAACTCGTGGCCCGTCGGCTGCGCCAGGCCGCCGCGGAAATCGTGCATGGCGGCTTCGACGAACGCCGCCTCCGTGGCCGTCATCTCACGGTGGCCGCGTGCGGCCCAGCGGCGCCGCTCCAAGAGATTCCATATGACGGCCCTTGACCGCGGTTGCGCTGGGGATGGGCATGGCTTGGCGGGCAACGGTCGCGCAATCGCCGCGCCTACGCGGCGGCGAAAAAACGTTGCGGATTGCGGACGAACAACGTTTCGATCACGTCGTCGCCCACGCCCATCGCCTTGAGCTCCGGGATGACGTGGCGATGCATGTAGAGGTAGCCGTCGGGATTGCGCACGGCCAACGCGTGCTCTTCGGGCATGGTGCCGTCGGCGCGTTCGTTAAGGATGTGCAGGCAAATGCAGTCGTGGGCCGGGCACAAGCGATCAGCATAGCCGTCGTCGATCAGCGACTTCATCGTCACGGTGCGCATGTGTGGGCTCACCAAGTAGCCGGGGTAGCGGTCGAGCCCCAGAAAACACCCCTGATCGAGAATCCACTTCAAGTATTCGGTGTCCGTCGTGTCGTTCGAGTGGTCGATCTTCACCCGTTCGAGATCCACGCCCTCCTCCTTGAAGATGGCGATTTGCCGCCGGGCCACCTGTCCGGTCGGATAGGAATGCACCATGACGGGAACGCCGGTCTCCAAGTGGGCGCGGGCCACCGCGCGGTTCATGATTTCGAGTTCCGGCGTCACGCCGGCGAAGTCCGCCGCGCACTTGAGCACGCCGGCCTTGATGTCCGTGCCGCGGAAGCCCTCCGTAATGTCGCGAACGAACTCTCGCGCCATCTGATTCGGCGACACGTTGCGGATGAAGCGGGGCACGTCGAGCCACCAGCCGGTGACGTTGACGATTTGCACTCCGGAGCGTTGCGAAACCGTGCGCAGCAACTCCGGGTCGCGGCCGAGGTCGAAGGTGGTGGCGTCCACGAAGGTGTCGATGCCGGCGGCCTTGGCTTCCTTCAACCGCGCCACCGCCCGCTCTTCGCGGTTCGGTCCAAGCAAGTCCGGATAGCTGCGGTACATGCCGCTCGCGCTCACCATCACATGCTCGTGCATGAGCGTGAAACCGAGGTCCTCCGAGGACACCGGCCCGGTGACCGTGTTGATCATCGCAAACGCCTCCCAAGTGAGCCGCAGTGGAGAATACTCGACGAGGTCAGCGCGTTCCACGCGCCTTGTCGCGTTGGCCGGAATCGAACCGGGCGTTGTGCCGGCTTGCTGCGGGGACCACGGCGATTCGCCGGGCGAGACGCTGCCGAGGGCGTACCTATGCAACTGTCCGAGGCTCGCCTTCGCTCGCGTGGACGCCGGGCGGGACGCGCCGTTGAACGGCGCGTTCGGCCGCGGGGCGGTCTCGGTTGGCGGTGGGGCCAGTGTGAGCGCAACGAATGTTGAACATGTGCTCCAGCACGCTCTAGCCGCCGCCCTTGCGCCCGCGGCGATCGCGTGGCGGGCGACGTCTGCGCTGGACGATCGGCCACATGGCGCCTTGGCCTGCGCCCAAGCTGGCCTTCAGGAAGCCGATGACGTGCGGCTTGTCCAAGGTGATGTCGCCCACCGCGGTGGCGCAAGACTCGGCTGATGTTCCGGCGGTCCAGTGCAGCGGCCATGTCGAGCGCGGTGGCGCCGAACTTGCGCGTCACGGCGTTCACATTGGGGTGTCCGACCATTCGGGCGAAGCGCGTATCACGGTCAGGTGCAGGGGCGTGAACCCCTCTTCCTCCACCCGCGCGGTGAGGTCGGCGCCGTTCTCGACCAACAACGTGGCGGTCTCGAACGCGCCGGTGGTCGCGGCCGCGTGCAACGGCATCCAGCCGCGCTTGTCCTTGCTGTGGATGTCGGCGCCGTGTTCGATCAGCCGTGCGGCGGTTGCGGTGGCGTTGAACCGGGCCGCGACGTTGAGCGGCGTGCCGCCGGTCTCCAGGTTGGCGTTGACCTTGGCGCGGGCCGCAAGCAAAAGGCGCGCCGCGTTCGCCGCATTGGACAAAACCGCCAAGTGCAAGGGCGTGTCGCCCTCCCGCGTCCAGCTGTCGAAGCGGCAGCCGAGCGAGCGCAACGTCCGCGGCGTGCGCCAAGTCGAATGTCGCGGCGTAGCGCAAGTCCGTCCAGCCGTCGACATTCGCGGCGTGGGGGGAAAGCTCTCGCCCCAAGGCTCGCGTGAGAGCGTTGGGGTTCGAAAGGCGCGCTTCGTTCATTTTCGCGTCTCCGCTTGGTTTCCCAAAGTCCACAGTAGCGCTTTGCGAACGTGGGGGATGTGGGAAATTTGCGCGATTTCTTGTAGGACGTTCGCCCTATTCCTGGTGCGCCCCGCCTGCCGCGTCCAGGCCGGGCGCGACGACGCTTGGGCGCAAGATGCGTTTGAGCGTCTCGATCTCGCCAATGCCGCCGCCTTTGGTGACTATTCGCAAGTCCCGCCGCACGCCGGCCGCCACAGTGCCGGCGGCGTCCGCTTGGCAGATCGGCACGCCCACCGCCAAGTTGCCGAGCACACGCAGCGGGCGTTCGCCGAGGATCGCCGCGGCGGTGTCGCCGCCGAGCGCGATGACCGTTGGCGCGCTGCTCTCGGCCAAGCAGCGCCAAGTGAGACTGGCGAGTCGGGCGGCCATCGCCTCGGCCGCGGCGTCCGCCACACGGCGAGCGATCGGCGTGGCGAGCGCGACATCCGCGCCGGCGCGCAGGAATTGAACAGCTTGGGCGGCGCGATCCGGCCCCACCACGGCGCAATCGAGGGCCCGTACCTGGGCACGGCTGAGGGGATGCAGGCTGCCGCAGACGACGAGCGCCGGATGTGGCGGCGGCGGGAGGCGCCGGCCGCCATGCGGCCGCGCCGCGCCGGGCAGTCCTGCGGCATACGCCTCGATGCCGCCCGTGGTGCCGACGAGCATGCGCCCTTCGGCGCGGCAGCGGGCCGCGGCGGCGGCCAGTTCGGCGTTGTCGTTGGCGTTCAGCACCACCACGTCGGCCCGCGCGAGGGCGGCGTCGCAACCGGCGGCGCGCAAGTAGTCCACCGGCCGGTTCGAGATCAAGCGGCTGCGCGGGTCTTTGCCGAACGCGGTCTCCAACACGGGCACGTCGTGGATGAACACGCTGCCGCGGTGGCAGCGGCGGCCGGCGTCCGGGAAGCTGGCGAGCAAACCGACGCGGTGCCCGGCGGCGAGCAAGGCCGCCACTTCGTGCGCCCAGTTGCCGCGCAAGCCGGAATCCATCTTGTGGCAGCGGAAGCGGGCTGGGCGATTGTGCGCGGCCAAGATGCCTGTCGCGGCCTCGGCCGGAGCGCAGTGGCGGCTCGCCAAGTCGATCAACGCGCAGTCGGCTGAGGCGTCGGGAGTGGAGGCGAGACGCGCTCGGAAGCCAAGTGCCGCGCAGGCGCCGCCCGCTTCCAAGGCGCCGGTGCGATCGTCGGCGGTGATCAGCAGCATCCGGTTGAGATCCTGTTAGTGGCTTCCGTTGAAGGGGGCCGCAACGGCCCGGGGCGGCGCCCGCCGGAGGCCGGGCGAGGCGCGGTTGCTCAATTTCTGCATGGTTTGTCCGCTACTTCGCCCCATGCGGCGGGAGTCTCGCCGGTAGTATCGACGGCAATCAAACTCCGTTCAAGGAAACGCCATGAAACTGTCGATCGATTCGCCAACACTGTCACCGAGCTTTGCGATTGGCCTGCGTTTCGCGGCGGTCGCGTTGCTGGCGGTGCTGCTCGCCATCCCGCTCGGACTGGTGAGCTGCGTTGCCGACGACCGCAAGGAACATTACGACCGCGCCGCGAGGAAGGTGGCGGACTCCTTCGGTCGCGAGGTGCGGGTGGCCGGCCCGGTTCTCGTCATACCGCTCGAGCAACGTGCGACCGAAGATCAGGAGAAGAGACCCCGGCAGCTGTTCGTGATGCCGGAACGTCTCGACATGAGCATCGACAGCGAGCACGTCACGCGCCGAGTGGGCATATTCGAGATTCCCGCGCTGAAGGCCGCGGTGGTCGCCGAGGGCGGGTTTCCGGCCTTGGACGTGGACGCCCTGGCCACAGCCCACGGGCCGCTCGACCTCGATCGCGCGGCGGTGGCGTTCTACATCTCGGACTCGCGCGGCGTCTTGGATGCCGAACTGCAATGGAACGATCGAGAGCCGCCGCTGCAGATGGGCAGCGCCTTGCTGCGGGCGGCGATCGCCGACCCGGCGGCCGGCGGCGCGTTCGCGTTGACCGTCGGATTGCGCGGCACGGGACGTTTGGCCGCGGTGCCGGTTGGCGACCACTCCACCGTGACCATGACCTCCTCTTGGCCGCACCCGAGTTTCGACGGGCGCTTCCTGCCCGACACCCACGACATCAGCGACGCCGGATTCAACGCGACTTGGCGAACATCGCGTCTCGCCCGCGGCTTTCGGTCGTTGGAGATCGCCGAGTCCTACGATTTCTACATCCACAACGACTTGGGCTTCAAGCTCTACGACCCGGTGACGCTCTATGTGCTTGTGTCGCGCAGCGTGAAGTACGGCGTCCTGTTCGTCGTGCTGACGCTGGTGAGCGTGCTGTGTTTGGAACTGGCCTCCGGGCGGCGCTTCCACGTCGTGCAGTACGGCGTGGCGGGCCTCGGCTTGGTGTTGTTTTTCCTCGTGCTCCTGGCGTTGGCCGAGCACATCCGGTTCGGTTGGGCGTACTTGGGCGCGGCGGCCGTTCTCACCGGCATGATGGGTGCCTACACGCGCGGCGTCACCCGTCAGTGGCGGATCACGGCGATGGCGGTGACCATGCTCGGCGGCCTGTACGGGGTGCTCTTCGTGCTGCTCCGGTTGGAGGATTTCGCGCTGCTTGCCGGCGTCGGCGTGCTGCTCTTGGCCTTGGGGATGCTGATGTGGGTGACGCGCCGGCTGACGCCCGGCGCACGCCCGCCGGCGCCGGACGCCGCGTAGAGGCGGTCACGCGAAGGGTGTGCGAGGCGTGTCCGCCGGCGCGCTGCCGCGCGGCCCGGCGCGACGCGCTTCGCTCGGCCCGCGGCTTTGGCGTCGTCGCACAACCTTTGCGGGATGCCCGGCGGCGCAATACACTTGCGCCACTTGCAGTGATCGGGAGGTCCCCATGGGTATGTTGGATGGCAAAGTCGCGCTGGTCACCGGCGCCGGCGGGGGGTTGGGGCGGACGCACGCGATGTTGCTCGCCGCTGAAGGGGCGGCGGTGGTCGTCAACGACTTGGGCGGCGCCCGCGACGGCACCGGGTCCGGCACGTCGATGGCCGACGGCGTGGTGCGGGACATACAAGCCGCCGGCGGCCGGGCCGTCGCGGACTACGGTTCCGTGACCGACAAGTCCGCAGCGCAAGCGATGGTGCGAGCGGCGGTGGACAATTTCGGGCGCTTGGACATTTGCATCTGCAACGCCGGCATCCTGCGCGACAAGTCCTTCAAGAACATGACCGACGACATGTGGGAGGCGGTACACGCCGTGCATTTGCGCGGCACCTATTACACCGCCAAGGCCGCCTACGATCGGATGTTGGAGCAAGGCGAGGGCGGGCGCATCCTCGTCACCAGCTCCACCTCCGGCCTGCTGGGCAATTTCGGCCAAACAAACTACGGCGCCGCCAAGGCCGGCATCGCCGGATTCGCCCGCTGCCTTTATCTCGAGGGCGCCCGCTACGGCATCACCGTAAACATACTCGCGCCCACGGCGCTGTCGCGCTTGACGGACGACATCCTGCCGGAGCAGGCCAGGGACTCCGTGCCGCCGGAGATGGTGTCGCCCACCGTGGTGTGGCTGTGCGGCGAAGACGCCAAGGACATCACGGGGCGCACTTGGCTGCTCACCGGCAACCGGGTGTCTTTGCTCTCTTGGCAGCTCACGCCGTTGGCGCACAAGAACGAGGCCGACGGGCCGTGGGACGTTTCGGAAGTGGGCGAGGCCATTCTGGCCAGCAAGGACCGCTGGCCGCCGATAAACCCCATGCGCGGCGCGTGACCACCACCGAAGACCGCGGCATTGGAGTAGCGCAGCCAAGTGTTGGCTTCGGATTCCGAGGAGTGAGGCCCGTCGCGCGCCGCCGTCCGCTGTGCCCCGGCGGACGGCCGTTGCCAAAGCCCATACGTCGCCCAAGTGCATATGTCGCCAAAGGCGTCGGCCGTGCCGGTTTCTTGCGTGCGTCAGACGACCGGCGGCACCGGTCACGCGGCGCCATCGTATCGCCGAGCGTCTGCCCGGCCTTTTTGCAGCACGAGTTCAGACACGGGCGCGAATGCCCATCTTTTTGCCGCCACTTGCTAGCCACTTGTAAGGAGTGAGACACGCCATGAGTGAATTTCCTGAGAAACGAACACGAAAAAACGTGTCTTTGGCAGCGGTTTTCGCGGTGATGCGCGCGGACTTCCGCGAGACGGTCGTGCAAGACGCTTTGCAGGCGAAAGCGCCGCGCAACCTGCGTGACCCTTTGAACACGGCGATCCGCGCACGGGTCAAGATCAACGGGTTCCGCGACGCCAGCAAAGCCCATCCAACGCAGCTTCTCGAGCCCGTACTTCACGAAATGGAACTGGCCAACGGCAAACTTGCCGGCGCGGCGCTGCGCGTTTGGGAGCATTCGCATGCCGAGTTGCGCGACCATGTGACCGCCTACCTTGAAGCCGCCGCCGTGGCGCCGATCGGGCTGGACTTCAAAAACGGCAAGTTCAAGGCCGGGTGGCCAACCGGGGAAAGGGAGCGGCATCGCGAGGCTGTTGCGGGCCAGCATCCAGACTTGGACCAGGAGGAAGTGGGCTTGATGCTCTGTCTGGTTGCTGGACGTTCGCCTTTCTCGCAGGATTTCTCGATCGCTCTCAATTCGGAAGTCTTTGCGCGGTTTATCTCCGTCTTGGGAGATCTCCCTCCCACGGCACCAGACTGGAACGAAGCGGACGCTTTCCGCGTCGCTGTTGGGGAACTAGCCGCCCTGAAGGCCAAGGACAGGATCAACGACCAAACCCGGGCTGTCGAGAGGGCCATAGAACACATACGCGAGAACCACAAGGAGGACGTGAAGTATCTCGGCTTGGAAGTGGGTTTTTGGTTCAACAACGTGAAAGCGCGCCAGGATCTGGCCCCGAAGGCCATGAGATTTCTGGGCAAGTTGCAAGAGGAATTGGACGCCTATGGCCCGATTCGTCCGCAGGGCGCTTCCTTGGAGGAGGAAAAGCGTCGCGCTCTGCGACGCGCGGAGCACGAAGCCGCCATCTTGGGCATCGCCAATGAATGGGAGGCCCTCGCGGCCACACCGCCGCCGAAGCCTGCCGCCGAAGCGTGCGAGGAGAGCGCCGTTCATAGCATGGACACCTCCCCCGGTTCGCCGCGGCGGAGAGCGGACGACGGTTCGAAGCTAGAGGCGTTGAAAAGCGAGCTGTCCGACGTCAAGGCCCTGCACAAGGAGGAAACCGATGGCTTCCGCTTTGAGAACAACCAGCTCTCGAGCGAGATCAGCGATCTGAAGAAGCAGCTGAACGAGAGCCGCACAAGCGAATCCTACTGGCGCGACCTTTACGTCGCGGAGAAAGGCCGTCGCGAGACGGAAGGTGGCGAAGAGGCGGATGCGGCCACCGTGAAAGAGGCTGTCGACCGCGCCAAGGACGTGTTTGACGCCGAGTTGGTCGTCGCGCTCAACAGCAAGTCGAACACAGCCAAGCCGTTCGAGAAGCCGCAGGAAGTGCTTCACGCTTTGCATTGGTTGGCAACGGAGTTCCGTCGCCAGCGCCTCAATCCGGGATCGAGCCCCGATTTCAACTTGGCCATCAAGGAAGCGTGCCCCGGTTGGTTCTACAAGGCGCACCAGACTCAAACCACGAAGGGCATGTTCAGCGAGTGGTACAAGACCACGGTGAACGGCAAGACTTACGATCTCTCCAACCACATCGGCAAAGGCAACAGTTTCGATCCCGTGAGCACGATCCGCATCGCTTTCGCGTGGGACGAGCAAACCGAGCAGGTGGTGGTGGGATTCATCGGCCCGCACCAGCGCAACCGGCAATCGTAGGCGTGCGCCCGCGCCCAAAGGGCGCGGGCGCGTTGGCGGTTCGCTTCGCGAACCGCTGCGCGCCGGGCGGTTTCACTGGCCCAACGGTAGCGGCGGACGTTGCGTTCGCGCCTGCTGCGCAGACCGCCGCGGGGGAACGCGGGCGCGGCGAACGTCACGGCGTGTGGGTCTTGAGAAACTCCACGACGGTGGCTGCCGTGCCGTCCTGTTCGGCGTCTTTCCAGCGTTCCACCAGGCGGGCGTCGGGGGCCAAGCGGGCGATTTCCCGCGAGATGGACTCGGGATGGTACGGGTCGTTGCCCATCAGCACCAACAGCGGCGTTGGGCAGGCGGCCACGAGTTCGGGCGAGACGTTGTAAAGGAACGGCTTGTCGAACATGTTGGCGCGAAAGCTCCGCCACGTGTCTTCGGACACCGAAGGCATGGCCTCGCGCAGGCCGTTCGCCCACTGATCGAACATCGCGAAAAACAACTCGCGGTTGCCGCCGTCGTTGCCGATGGACTGCTGCAATACCGCCGCGGCAACCCGCTCCGGCGCGCGTTCGATAACGCCCATGCAGTACGGGCCGCCGATGCAGCCGCCGAGCAGGTGGGTCTTGTCTATGCCCAAGTGGTCCAACAGCGCGATGTGATCGTCCGTGTAGGTGTGCCAGCCGTCGTCGCTGGTTATCGGCGCGGTGGATCGCCCGGCGTTGCGCTGATCCATCGCGATGACGCGAAAGTGCGGTGCCAGCGCCGCAACCGGATTCCACTCGCCGTTTTCCCAAAACGCCGCCGCCGAGCGCATCCCGCCGGGAGCGAACAGCAACACGGGAAAGCCGGAGCCGTGCTCCTCGTAGTGAAGAACCGTGTTTTCTCTGCGAAAGAGCGCCATTGTCCATTCCTCCAAAAATTGCTGTGATCGCGCTGTGGCCGCAGCGGCTAGGAAACCACCGAAAGCTCGCCGGCCGTAATTCGCCCGGGCCGTTCGCAAAAGTCCGAACGCACCATGTCGGCCAGCAGATCGGCATCCGAGACGTTCACCCAAGTGCGCTCGCCACGACCCGTGAGAAAGGAGACGTGGCCGATTCGCGGCTCGTCCTCCTCATACATCACGGTGTAGGACTCGATGTTCCCCGAGCCCTCGTATTCGCGCAAACAGTCGCGACGCGGCAAGGCCGCGATCTCCTCCTTCACGTCCGCCCGGCGGAAGTCACGCTTTGGTGCCGTGCCCGAGTACACGCCGTGCGCGTGCTTGTAGAGATTGCCGCCGTTGCCGGTGACCAAGGCGTGCGCCTGCGGCTTCTCGCGCAAGAGTTCCACCGTGCGGGCGATGCTGTGCATCACGTAGTTGTTCAGCGGGCCGCCGCCGAACGTTAAACCGCCGGTGACGGTGAGCGGCCGATGCTGCGCCAATCCCAGCTCGCTGGCGGCGATCTGCACCGCGGAAGGAAAGCAACTGTAGAGGTCCACGAAATCCAAGTCCGCCGCGTCCAGGCCAGCGAGCTCCAGCGCCCGTTCGCCGGTTATGCGCACGCCGGGCGAGCTGTGAAAGTTGTCGCGCACCGATGCCGAGAAGTGATCGTGTCCCTCTGCGCCGGAAACCGGATAGACCAACTTCGCCTCGTCCACGCCCATGCGCCGCGCCCGCTCCAGCGAACAGACGATCAACGCCGCGGCCATGTCCACGGCCATGTTGGCGTTCATGAACTTGGTGTACGGGTGGCTGATGCGCCGATTGCGTGGCGATGGCGTGCGGATCTCCTCGGCTGTCATGTTTTCGCGCACCCAAGCGTGGGGATTGCGCTGGCCCACGTCGTTGAAACGCGACCACAGTTCGGACACCTTGCGAAGATGCTCGGCCGGGCTCTCGCCGCGCTCGTGCGCCAAAGCGTTCTCGTACATGGGATAGACCTGAACAGCGCGTCGTATGCCGCGCGCCACTTCGTGTGGATGGTGCTCCGGCTGTTGCGGAGCGCCGAACACGAAGTCCGGCTGGCCGGCGGCCACCGTTTGCGCAAGGGTCACGCCGGCCCGCCGCGCCTTGCCCGCGCTGTTGCCGTTTTCGGCGCCAGTCAACACCACGAGATCGAGCTCGCCGTTCAGAATCTCGGCAGCGGTGAAGTTCATCAGGGCTTGATTCTGGTTGCCGCCGATCAACGTACCCACCTTTTGCGCGTTGGACGCGCCGATGCGTTCGGCGATGACGGCGGCGGGGTTTTGGTAGCTCCACATGCCGCGCACGACTCGCACGGACTGCGCTTGGTGCAGAAAGCCGCCCACGTCGGCGTCGGCCTCGGCCAGACGCACGGCCCGCATCATCATCTCCAGCGGTTCGACCGCTTCGTCCAGCGTCTTGACGCGGTTCACGAATTGTCCGACGCCGACGATTACCGGCGTGCGAGGATTGGGCACGATACCTCCGCTACGAACCCGCTAGGATGCCACGATTCGGTCGGCGCGAATTGGAACCCCCACACGCCACCCGCGCGTCGTCGTTCCGCCAGCGTGCCAAGTCCGCGCCATCGTCCACGTCCCACAACGGCGCAAGCAGCCGCACGCGCAGCCCGCCGGCGGCCGCGAGCGTCTTGACGAGCACGTCCGGGGTGCCCCAGGGTATGTCGACGAACAGGCGTTCGCGGGGCTCGTTCATGGCGATGAGACAGTAGCCGCCATCCTCCGTCGGGCCGAGCGTCAAGTCGGCTTCCTCCAGCAAAGCCAACGCGGTCTCGACATGGGCCGCGCCCAGGGCGGGGATGTCACAGCCGACTAGCGCGCGCACGCCATCCCGGAACGCCGCGGCCATGCGCTCGCCGAGGTCGCCGGCGGGTTGCCGGAACACCGGAAACCGGCCTCGCCACTCGCCTACGACCGGGGCGTCGCCCGCTATCCAGATTTCCGGCGCGAAGTCGCCTTCGCCCGGCCCTAGCCGGTCCAGTGTTCGCTCGACCAACTCTTGGTAGGCGGCCAGCGCCACGTCCTCGCCCACGTCCCGTGCCAGCCGAGTCTTCACCTGGCCGCGAACCGGCGCGCGAGCGAAGATGGCCAGCCGAGGGGCCGGGCCACCGCGGGACGCCGATTCGCTCACGGGTAGTACCGACTGGCCAACGCCGTCGGGTCCGCGCCCAAGAAGTACCGAAGCCGCAACGCCCACATCAGCACAACGGTTCGCCCGACGCCGTCCCGTTCCCAGCGTCTGGACGATGCCACGATCGGGTTCCCAGCGCGGATCGGTTTGGCGAGGCGCCGCAGCCGCCGGCACAGTTCGACGTCCTCCATTAGCGGTTGGCCGGGAACCCCGCCAGCCATCGCCAGCAGGTTCCGATGCACGAAGATGCCCTGATCGCCGGTGGTCACGCTGGTCAGCGCCGAACGCCAGTTCATCGTCGCCTCGACCACGCGCAGCGGCCATGGCGCGCCGTCGAGGCGCACATCGAACCATCCCCAGCCGTGCCGTTCGGGCATCCGCGCGAGCCACTCCAAGGCTTCCCGCGGCACGCGGCTGTCCGCGTGCAGGAACCAAAGCCAATCGCCGCTGGCGCGAGTGGCGCCGACGCGTAGCTGCTCGCCGCGACTTTTCGGGGCCGAGAGTGCGACGTCCGCGTTGGCCTCGGCCACGGTGCGGGTGTCATCCACGCTGCCGCCGTCGACTACGACGATCTCCAGCGCCGGCCCGCCGCGCAAGTCCGCGAGCAACCGCGCCAAGGGCGCCGCGTCGTTCAAAGCCGGGATGACGACGCTCACTTTCACAACGCCGGCCCGGCAGCTAGAGATCACGGCGGCCATTTTTTCAATCTCCGGCGGCAATGGCGTGGCGGGCCAGGCAGTTGGCCACTACCAGGTTCTCGTCCTCCGCCAAGATGTGGCGTTCCGCCACCAAGCGCCGCGTCCAGGCGCGCGCCCGAGTCTCGTATTGGGGGCGGGATGGCAAGTCGGCACGGTGGACGAAACGGCTGAAGCCGAGGAAGACGGCCGGCAGCTCCGGGGCCCCGTTGTCGGGATGCCGAGGATTCCATCCGGTGTGACAACCGACGGGTTCGCCGACGTCCGGCAAGCGGATGCCGGCGACTTCGTTCAAGGTTTCGTCCACATCGCTTACCAGACGGGCGTAAGGCGCGCCTTCCACCGCCGGAAACGCGCACAGACCGTCGTCGACAGCCGGCCCCAGATCCAACGCCGAGAGGCCGCCCGCACGCTCGGCATCGATGCACTCGATGCCGGCGGCGGCGAACCTGGCGAGCACCGCTGCGCGAGTCGTCAACGTCCCGGCGGCACGGGTGGGCACCGCGCAAGCCGGTGGTTCGGTGCCGTCTTCCACCCACGCGGCGAGGTTGGCGAAGGCGGCGCGGGTGAGCGGGGCGTGGTCGACGGTGTTGAAAGTGTGGCGCGCCTTCTCGCCGGTAAGCGCGAAGGTGTTGGTCGGCGGCAAAACGCCGCCGATGTGATGGGTGCCCGCGAACAGGTAGCGGCGCTCGTCTGGATGCGCCGGCAAGTCCGCGGCGCCGTCCGCGGTCGTGTGGATCAGTGCGGCGTCGCCGCGCCAATATTCCCAAGAGGTGTTGGTGGCCACGACTTTGGGCATGGCGCCGGCGCGTTCGGCTTCCGCGTACAAGCCATCGCGCTGGCGGGTAGCGGGATCCCGGGTGGTGGCGCCGGCGAAGGGAAACCGTTGCCCGGCCGCGGGAACCCCGGCGCTGGAGGGTTGCGCGAAGCGGTGGTTGAAATCTCCCCGTTGGCCGCCGGCGATGTGGATGTGCATGCCGTCGAACACCCGTTTTCCGCCGGCGTCCGTGTTCAAGCCCAGGTGGAGCAGGTGTCGGAGCGCCCGGCCGGTTTGCGATGCGCCGAAGGCGAGTACGTGCTCGAACCCGTCGCCGCCGGGCCCGTCGCCGGCGCGCAGGCTTGCCGCCGCGTCGCGCAACCCCAACAACCCGCAACCCGCAACCCGGGCACCCCGCGCTCGATACACCAAAAGGTAGACGCTGCCCTTCTGGAAGCCGCCGTCCTTGTGGATGAAGCGGTCGCTCGGTTCCAGGCGGCCGGCGCGCTCGCGGGCGAAGCGCCAGCAGTGGCGGGGCAGTTCCTTGAGCGGCGCGTTGTCGTCGTCACGCTCGAAGAGACGCGCCGGCGAGCCAGGCAGCGGCGGATAGGCGACCTCGCCGAGTTGGCCAAACGGCACGAAGGACCGATCGCTGCCGGGCTGGACGCGGCACTGCACATCGCCGTCGACCGGTCTGCCCGCCACCAGAACCGGCGGCGCTTCCAAGGCGTGCCCTTCAAACACATCCCACTGCCAGCCTATCGACGCGATGGCGAAACCGAGCCGAAACAGGAGGCCGTCGCCCGCTTCCCGCTCCGGCTGCGCCAAGGCGGGGGCACGGTTGAGCATGGAGAGCGCCAGCGGCCGGCCGCGATTCGGCACGTCGATCAGCAACTTTCGCACCGCTCGGCCTTCGGGAATGATCAAGGTGTAGTCGCCGCGAAAACACACGCGGCCCTCGCTGTCCCGGGGCGCGTGTTGCAGATCGACAATGCGGCGGTTGCGCGCGGCCGCCGGATCGATCCGGTAAAGCGCTTGCCCGGTGACAACCTCGAACGGCCCGTGTTCGCCGAACGAGCGCCCTCCCGCGAGGGGCCGTCGGCCGCTCACTGTCCATCTTGTTGGTTCTGCCACGGTGCTCGCCGGCCTCCGAGCCACGCTGCCGGAGCTGCTGCAACCTTAGCAGAGGTGCCCGGCCGCCGGCCAAGCGGCACCAAGCGAGCCGGGCCGCTATGCCAGAAACGCTGAAGTCACATGCGCTTCTATCGCGGCAGCGCAGGTGAGCGCTCCGGCGCCGCAACATGCCGACCGGACCGGCGAGGCGGCGCAAGGCCGCAGGGAAGATGCGCCGGTCTGTGAACTCCGGCTCTAGATGCCTGCGTCGATCAAGTCCTGCAGGCGCACGACGCCAACCGGACGATTGCCCTGCAACACCACGAGTTCGGTGATCTGGTCGCCTTGCATTTGCGCGAGGCAGTCTATGGCCATCGCGGCCGGCGAAGTGGAACCCCGCACGGTGGCGGGCGCGGAACTCTCGCTGCCGCGGCGACTGCGGGCGAAGCACTCGGCCACCGACAAGTCGCCGACCGGTTCGCCGCGCAGCAACAGCCGGCGAATGTCGGCGTCGGTGATGACGCCGACATGATCGCCGGTCGCTTCGACCACGATGGCCATGCCGATGCCCTTGGATGAGATCCGATACACCAGATCCGCGAATCCCGCGTCGACGCGAACCAAAGGCAGCGCGTCTCCCTTGATCATCAAGTCGCTAACCGACAGCAACAATCGCCGCCCTAGCGCGCCGCTGGGGTGGAATTTGGCGAAATCGTGTTCGGTCAACCCCTTCGCCTGTTGCACGAGGATGGCCAACACGTCGCAAACCGCCATGGTGGTGGCGGCGCTGGTGGTGGGCGCCAAATCGAAGGCGTCGATCTCCGGCAACGCGGGGATCTCCAACGCGACATCCGCCAAGGCGGCCAGCCGCGACCCCGGCTCGCTTACCGACAACACTTTGCCTTCCGTTCCGCCGCCCGGGGCTGCCGCCGCCACCGTCTTGAACTGGCGGGCGAAGGTGATGGTCTCCTCGTTGTTGCCGCTCTTCGACAAGGCGAGCAGCGCGGCGCCGGGGCGAACGATGCCGAGGTCGCCATGCAGGGCCTCAACGGGATGCACGAACGCCGCCGGCGTGCCGGTGCTCGAAAGCGTGGCGGCGGCCTTTTGCGCCACCAATCCGCTCTTGCCGAGACCCGTGACGATGAGGATCGAATCCAGCTCGGCCACCACCCGCACGGCTTCGGCGAAGCGCCCGTCGAGCAAGCCCTTGGCGGCGACCAAAGCGTCCGCGTAGCGGTCGAACATGTCGCCGGCGCGCGCGAGCAACGAATCCATGCGCCAATCGTACCAGCGTCCTCGGGCCGGGGTCGCCTCAGTGGGCGGCACCACCCTGCTCGTCTTTGCGAGGTGCGCCGCCGAGTGGCCGCAGAAAACGCGCCAAGTGGCCGTCTTTGGCTTTTTCCAAGTGGCGTCTGAACTGTTTATCTAAACACTAAACGTAATGTAACATATTGTTTTATTAGCTATATATCATCTTCATCCCGTTGCGCGAGAGCCGATTGACGCACCTGCTTCGGAAGTCTATGGTTGTGGGGAGTTTGGACATGCAAATGGGGTTGGATGGGGTTTTGTGGGGATTTGGCCCCTTCGACATCCTTCCAACAACTAGAACACGGATGAACACGGACGTGCCGGCGGGTGACGGACCACCCGACAGGGATGTGAGCGATGGTCACGGAGGGCCTAGCCACGCTTGTGAAGTGCCGCGGGGGCAGGGAAGCCCCCCACTTCGCAATGCGGGGCTTTCGTTTTTGATGGCTACATGAACGATGTTTGGCGGAATCACCAATGTGAATCTCGACGAACGCGGCCGACTGGCGCTGCCGGTGCGTTTTCGGGACAAGGACGACGACAGGGTGGTCGTGACCGTCAATCCCCATCCTGGCGAAAAGTGCCTCTTCCTCTACCCGCGGCTTTATTGGGACAAGCTCGAAGAGCATATGGCCAAGCTTAACACCCAACTTCTCCCTGTTCGCGCCTTCCAGCGCCTTTTTGTGGGATACGCGACGGAGGTCGACTTGGATTCCAACGGGCGCGTGCTGTTGCCCCAGGCGCTGCGCGACCACGCCGAGTTGCGAAAGAGGGCGGTAGTCGTCGGCCAGCTCACGAAGATCGAGATATGGGACGAAGCCCTCTGGTCGGCTGCCGTCGCCCAGCCGGACAGCCCGGTGGAAGGTCTTGTGGATATACCCCTGTAACGGGCGGGATTTTTGGCACCGGGGTTTGGGAGATGCCAGTGGAAAACGCGAGTGCCGCCCCCGGGGCGGAGCCGTGCGGTGGCCGAGGCCTTGAAGGTTGTGGCGACGACGGGCATGCGCCCGTCATGCCGAGCGAGCTGGTGCGGGCTGTGGTGGCAGATCGCCACGGCGCCTATGTGGACGCCACTTTCGGCCGGGGCGGCCACGCCAAACACCTCTTGGACGCGCTGTCGCCACGCGCCCGATTGCTGGTGATCGATTGCGATGCGGACGCGGTCCGCGAGGCCGAAGCGCTGGCGCGCCGCGACCGGCGCGTCACCGTTCGCCGGGGGCGCTTCGGCGACTTGACCGACCATTTGCGCGACGCCCAGATCGGCCCGCTGTCGGGAGCGCTGTTCGATGTGGGCATGTCGTCGCCCCAGATCGACCAGGCCGCCCGCGGCTTCAGCTTCTCCGCCAACGGGCCGTTGGACATGCGCATGGATCAGCGCCGCAAGCCCACCGCCGCCGCGTGGCTCAACAACGCGCCGGAAGCGGAAATCGCCTCCATCGTCCGACGCTACGGCGAGGAACACCAAGCCGGCCGGGTGGCGCGGCGTATCGTCGCGGCGCGCCCGCTCGACACCACCACCCAGTTGGCGGACGCGGTGGGCGCCGCCACGACAGCGGGCAAACAGGCGGTCGCCCGCGTGTTCCAAGCGGTGCGCATCCACATCAACGACGAGTTGGCGGAACTCGACCGGGGCCTGACGGCGGCGTTCCAAGCTCTCGAAGTCGGCGGGCGCATTGGCGTCATCACCTTCCACGGATTGGAACATCGCTTGGTGCGCCGTTGCTTTCGCGAGTGGACGCAAGGGGCGCAGGCGCCAAGACGCCTGCCCACCACAGGCGTCCCGACGCCGGTGGCGCGGCGCATCGCCACGGTTGCCAAAGGCGTGCGGGCGTCACCGGGCGAAATCGCCGCCAATCCGCGTGCCCGCAGCGCCCTGTTGCAGGCGGTGGAGAAACTGTCCGCCAAGCCGTGCCGGAAGGCCGAGCGAAGCGCCACTTGGCCGGAGCGCCAAGATCCGCGGCTGGCGCGGGTGGCCGCCGTTGTCACGCAATCCCCAACGCCGCTCGCGCCGTTCCTCGCCAGCGCTCGCAGTTGGGGTGCGTGGTGAAACGCCAATCCCGCCTGTCCCCTCTTGCCGCTTGGTGTCTGATCGGCGTGTTGGCCTACGTTGGCGCCGCTGTCGCCGGCGTGCAAACGGCGCGGCAAGCCGACGAGGTGCGCACGCTCTTTCAACGCCTGTCGGACAACCGCAAGGTGCAAGACGATCACCTGCGCGAGTATCGCCTGCTGTTGTTGGAACGCGCGACTTTCGCCGGCACCCAGAACGTGGAGCCGGTGGCGGCGGAACGGCTCGGCATGCGCTTTCCGACGGAAGTGGTGGTGGTGTGGCCATGAACGCCGGCACGCGGAACGTCGAGCCGGCGTTGGCGGAACGGCCGGGCCTGCGCTTTTCAGACGGGAGTGGCGGTGTGGCAATGAACGCCGGCATGGAGCATGTCGAGCACACCGGAGTGGCGGTTTGGCAATGAAGCGCAGGCGGGCACGGCGGCGTGGCGCGGTGGCGTCGCGGCCGATGCGCGAGCCGCCGCCCCCGCCGCCGTCGGTGCCGCCTCGGCCGCTGGCCGCTTGGCGCCACTACGCGGTGCTTGTGGTCTTGGCCTTGGGGGCTGTCGGGCTCGCGGCGCGGGCCGGCTATCTGGTCGTCACGAAAGGCGAGTTTTTGGAGCGGCAGGGTGCTGCGCGTGCAGTGCGCGAACTCTCCATCCCCGTGCATCGCGGCATGATCTTCGACCGCAACGGCGAACCGCTGGCCGTGAGCGCGCCGATGCGCTACGTCTGGGTGGACCCCCAACGCAGCACGCTCACGCCGGACGATCTCAAACGGCTCGGCAACGCGCTGGGCATGGCGCCGGAGACGCTGGGCCGGCGCGCCGGCGTTTCCGGGGAACGGTCCGGTCGCCGCTTCGCCTATCTCGCCCGCCGCCTGCCGCCGGAGGTGGCGGCGCGGGTGCGCGAGCTCGACATCGACGGCGTGCATGTGCGGCGCGCCTACCACCGCTTCTACCCTGCCGGGGAGGCCGCGGCCCACGTCGTCGGACGTACCGACATCGACGACGTGGGCCAAGAAGGCGTGGAGCTGGTGCTCAACAAGCGGCTCGCCGGCACGCCAGGCGTCAAGCGCGTGCTGCGCGACAACCGGGGGCACGTGGTCAAGGTGCTGGAATACCGTCGCGCCCCGGCCAGCGATGTGCATCTCGCGTTGGACTTGCGGTTGCAGTTCCTCGCCTACCGGGAACTGAAAGCGGCGGTGGAGCACCACGGCGCGTCCTCCGGCTCGCTGGTGATGTTGGATGTGGCGACCGGCGAAGTGCTCGCGCTCGCCAACCAGCCGTCCTTCAATCCCAACGACTGGTCGCGCCGGGGCGTGGAGGGCGTGCGCAACGGCGCGGTCGCGGATTTGTACGAGCCCGGCTCGACCGTCAAGCCGTTCACGGTGCTGGCCGCCTTGGAGGCGGGGACGCACCAGCCGGACACCGTCATCGACACTTCGCCGGGCTACTTTCGCGTGGGCGGCAAGACGATCGAGGATCCGAGCGACCGCGGGCTCGCCACGGTGCGCCGCATCCTCGCCGTGTCGTCCCAGGTCGGCATTGCCAAGATGGCGTTGGCGATGGCGCCGGACGCCGTGTTCAACGTGTTGCAGCGCGTGGGGTTCGGCGACTACACGGGCGGCGGATTGCCGGGCGAGGGCCTCGGCGTGCTCACCACGACAGACTTGGACAAGCCCATCGGCCGGGTGACGTTGGCCTACGGCTACGGCCTGACGGTTTCGCCCATGCAACTGGCGCGCGCCTATCTGCTGCTCGCCAACTCCGGCATCCGCAACGACCTCGCCCTGCTGCGTGGCGCGACCACGGGCGAGCGCGTGTTCGCCGCCGAGCATGTGGATGCCGTCACCGAGATGATGCGGGCGGTTGTGGCCCCCGGCGGCACCGCCCCGCGTGGCAAGCCGAAGGGCTATACGGCCGCCGGCAAGACCGGCACTGTGCGCAAGGTGGGCGCGTCCGGTTACGACGATACCGCCCATGTCGCCTTCTTCGCCGGCTTCGCGCCGGCCCCGCATCCCCGCATCGTTCTGGTCGTGGCGATAAACCAACCCCGGCGCGGGCCCATTGGCGGCGGCCAAGTGGCCGCGCCGGTGTTCGCCCGGGTGGTCGAGCGGGCGCTGCGCATTCTCGGCGTGCCGCCGCAGGCGGAATTGCCAGCGGCCGTCGCAAACGAACGCGGACGGGCCGTGTGAGCGTGGGCGCGATGGGTCTGCAACGGCTGCTCGACGACGCCGCCGCGCCGCCGGTGCGCGTGCGCGGCATCGCCGACGATTCGCGCCGGGTGCGCGCCGGCGACGTCTTTGTCGCCCGGCGTGGCGGGGCCTTTGACGGCCACGACTTCGCCGCCGCGGCGGTGGCTGCGGGCGCGACCGCGGTGGTGTCCGAACGGCCGCTCGACATAGCCGTGCCGAATGTCGTCGTGCCGGATGCCGGCAAGCGTCTCGGCGGGTTCGCCCGGCGATTCTACGGCGCGCCAAGCGCGGACCTCGCGGTGGTGGGCGTCACTGGCACGAACGGCAAGACCACGGTGGCGCACCACATCGCCGGGCTTTGCGACGCCGCCGGCTACATCGGCACCCTGGGCTGGGGCGTGCCGCCGCGCTTGTGCCGGTCGAAGCTCACGACCGCGGACGAGATCTCGCTGCAAGCGTGGCTGCGAGCGCTGCGCGACGGCGGCACCCGGGTGGTGGCGCTGGAGGCCAGCTCGCACGCGCTGCATCAAGGCCGGGTGGACGCGGTGGATTTCGCCGGCGCGGTGTTCACGAACTTGACGCGCGACCACTTGGACTACCACGGATCCATGCGGGAATACGCCGGCGCCAAACGTCGGCTCTTCGACCGTCCGCTGCGGTTCCAAGTGGTGAACACGGACGACGCCCTTGGCCGGGAAATCGCGCGCGAGGCCGGCCCGGACGTGGAGACCGTCACCGTTGGCCAGGAAGGGGACGTGCGCTGGCGGGATCTGCGCATGGACGCGGTCGGCATCCGCGGCCACTGGCAGACGCCTTGGGGCGAGGCGCCATTCACGCTGGCGGGCTATTTCGGCGCGTTTTCCGCAAGCAACGCGGCCTTGGCGCTGGCCGTGGCCTGTGTTCTCGGTGCGAAGTTCCACGACGCGGTGGCGCGCCTCGGGCGGTTGCCGCCGGTCCCCGGCCGCATGCAACGGGTTCACGCCGCGCCCACCGTGCTGGTGGATTTCGCTCACACGCCGGACGCGCTGCGCACGGTCTTGGCTGCGGCGCGCGCCCATCTGCGCCCGCAGGCGAGGCTGATCGTTCTGTTCGGCTGCGGCGGCGACCGCGACCGCGGCAAACGGCCGTTGATGGCGCGGGCCGCGGAACAGGGAGCGGACGTCGTCATCGCCACTTCGGACAATCCTCGCAGCGAAGATCCGGATCGCATCTTGGAGGACGTGATGCGCGGGTTCGCGTCGCCGGACCGAGTGCTGCGCGTTGCGGATCGGCGCGAGGCCATCGCGGTGGCGTTGGAAAGCGCGCACCCGCACGACATCGTCCTGCTCGCCGGCAAAGGGCACGAGACCTATCAGGAGGTCGGCGGTCGCCGGGTGCTGTTCGACGACGCCGCGCTGGCGCGGGGCCACTTGTCGGCGCGGGTGGGAAGGCTAGGCTGATGCTGCTGTGGCTCACCGAATACCTCGCCGGGTTCGTCAGCGCTTTTGGCGTCTTTCACTACCTGACCCTGCGCACCGTCGTCGGCGCGCTGACCGCGCTCGCGATGTCGCTGCTGATAGGCCCGAAGATGATCCGGGCGCTCTCGCACCGGCAGATCGGCCAAGTGATTCGGGAACTCGGCCCCCAGTCCCATCAACAGAAGGCCGGCACGCCCACCATGGGCGGCGGGTTGATTCTGGTCTCCATTCTCGTGGCGACCCTGCTGTGGGGCGATCTGGCCAACCGCTACATCTGGATGGCGGTGGGCGTGGTGGTCACCTTCGGCGCGGTGGGTTGGCTTGACGACTACCTCAAGCTCAGCGAAAAGAGCGCCCGCGGCCTCACCGCCGGGCGGAAGTACCTATTGCAGTCGGTGTTCGGCTTCTTGGCCGCGGTGGCGCTTTTCGCGTTCGCCGAGGTGCCGGCCGAAACCAGCCTCTACCTGCCGTTCTTCAAGGAGGTGAGCATTCCGCTTGGCGTTGGCTTCGTGTTCCTCGCCTATTTCGTCATCGTGTTCATGAGCAACGCGGTGAATCTGACGGATGGCCTCGACGGCCTCGCCATCCTGCCCACCGTGATGGTGGCCACGGCGCTCGGCCTCATCGCCTATTTGACCGGGCATGTGGAGTTCGCCAACTACCTCGCCATTCCCTACATCGCGGGCGCCGGCGAGCTGGCGGTGTTCTGCGGCGCGCTGATCGGCGCCGGCCTCGGATTCCTGTGGTTCAACGCTTACCCCGCGCAAGTGTTCATGGGCGATGTCGGCGCTCTGTCGCTGGGCGCCGCCCTTGGCCTGGTCGCGGTGGTGGTGCGCCACGAGATCGTGCTGCTGATCATGGGGGGCTTGTTCGTGGTGGAGGCGGTGTCCGTGGTGGTGCAAGTGGCCTCCTTCCGGCTCACCGGAAAGCGCGTGCTCCGCATGGCGCCCATCCACCACCACTTCGAGCTTCTAGGCTGGCCGGAGCCGCGCATCATCGTGCGAATGTGGATCGTCACCTTCGTGCTGGTGCTGCTGGGCTTGTCGACGTTGAAGCTGCGATGAGCGCGCCGGTCACCTTGGTCGTCGGCATGGGCGCCACCGGACGCTCGGTGATCCGGCACTTGGCCGGGCGCGAGCGGGTGCTCGCCATCGACACCCGGCCGGCGCCGCCCTATCTGGACGAAATCCGCGCAAGCCATCCGCAAGCGGAGATCCTCGCGCCGGGCGACTGGCCGCAGGCGCTCGCGGTGGCCAGCCGGGTGGTCGCGAGCCCAGGGCTGCCACTCGATCATTGCTGGCTGCGGCAAACCCGGGCCGCCGGAGTGCCCATCGTCAGCGACATCGCGTTGTTTCTGGAGGCGGCGGCGCCAACGCCCGTGATCGGGGTGACCGGAACGAACGGCAAGAGCACGGTCGTGTCCCTGCTCGGCGAGGTGCTCGCGGCGGCGGGGCGGGACGTGGCCGTCGGCGGCAATCTCGGCACGCCGGCGCTGGCCCTGCTTGCGCCGAGTCGAGACATTTACGCGCTGGAGCTGTCCAGCTTTCAACTGGAGCGGCTGGAACGCCCAGGCCTTTCGGTGGCGGCGGTGCTGAACGTGGATGCGGATCACGCCGATCGCCATCCGCGCTTGGAAGCCTACGCGGCCATCAAGCGTCGCATCTACGCCGGCGCCGCTCATGCGGTGTTCAACGCCGAGGATCCGCGCACGTTCCCGGCGTCGGTCGGGGCGGGGGAGACGGGGCCCAACGCTGTGGCCCTGAACGGCGATCCGCTTTGGCGCCTCGCCGATGACGCGCTGGTCGTCAATGGCGTGCGCTTGCCCACCGCGGAACTGGCGCTGCGAGGCCGCCACAACCACTTCAACGTGCTCGCCGCTGCCGCCATCGCTTGGCTGGCGGGCGTGCAGGTGGAGCATCAGCGCGGCGCGTTTCGGGGTTTCGCCGGGCTGCGCCACCGCTGCGAACACGTGGCGACGATAGACGGCGTGGCCTATGTGAACGACTCCAAGGCCACCAACGTGGGCGCGTGCTGCGCGGCCCTTGAAGGTCTCGCCAACGGCCGCGGCAACATCGTGCTCATCGCCGGCGGCGACGGCAAGGGCGCGTCCTTCGACAAGCTGGCGGCGGCCACGCGGCGGCATGTGTCGCGGGCGTTTCTCATCGGGCGGGACGCCGGCCGCATCGAGCAGGCTCTCGGCGACGCCGCGGAGACGGCGCCGGCGGCGAGCATGGCGCACGCCGTGCGCTTGGCGCGCGCGTCGGCGCGCCCGGGCGATACCGTGCTGCTCTCGCCGGCGTGCGCGAGCTTCGACATGTACGCGAACTTCGAGGCGCGCGGCGACGCCTTCGCGGCCGCCGTGCGCGCCTTGGCGCCCTGCCCACGCGGCCGAACGGCGGCATCGGCATGAGCGTTCGCAGGCGCGCGCGCCACGCGCCGAGGATGCCGGCGAACCCCGTGGATGTGCTGTTGGACCGCGAAACGCGCCCGGGCGCCGATGCCGGAACAGTCTCTTCGCCGGCGGTCGCGGGCGGTGCTGCAGTCCCGCACTCCCCGGCCGCCGCGGCGCGGTTTGATGCCACGCTTCTGGTGGCTTGGCTGGCGCTGTTGGCTGTCGGCGTGGTGATGGTCGCCTCGGCGGCGGCCGGCCGGCCTGGCGGCGCCGATTCGTACTTGGTGAAGCACCTTGTCTTCGTGGCCGCGTCCATCGCCGTCTTCTTGGTCTTGGCGGCGACTCCGCTGCGGCTTTGGCGGTTTCTCCACAGACCATGCCTGCTCGTCGCCATCGGTCTTTGCGCACTGGTGTTGGTGCCGGTCTTTTCCGTGGAAGTGAACGGGGCGCGGCGCTGGATCGACTTCGGGGTGGCGCGGCTTCAACCCGCCGAGTTCGCGAAACTGCTCGTCGCGATCTACTTGGCCGGCTATGTCGCCCGGGTGGGCGACCACTTCGCCGCCGATTGGTCGACGTGGCTGGCGCCGCTGGCCTGGGTGGGGGTCGTGTTGGTGCTGGTGCTGTGCCAGCCGGATTTCGGCAGCGTGGTGGTGCTGGCGACGCTGGCCGGCGGTCTGTTGTTTCTCGCCGGTGCGCGGCTGCGGAGTTTCGGACTGCTGACCGTGCTCGGCGGCTTGGCGCTCGCCGCGGTGGCGGTCCTGCAGCCGTACCGGGTTGAGCGCTTGGTCACCTTCCTCGATCCGTGGGCGACCCAGTTCGATGGCGGCTACCAGCTCACGCAAGCGCTCATCGCCTTCGGGCGCGGCGGCTATCTCGGTTTGGGTCTCGGCGAAGGCGTGCAGAAGCTCTTTTACCTGCCGGAGGCCCACAACGACTTCATCTACGCGGTGATCGCCGAAGAGTTCGGCTTGGCCGGCGCGGTGGGCGTGCTCGCGCTGTTCGCCGTCGTCACGGTGCGCATGTTGCGCATCGCCCGCGCCGCGGTGTTGGCCCGGCAACCGTTCGCCGGGCTGCTTGCCTACGGGGCGGCGTTGCTCATCGGCGGACAAGCCCTCATAAACGCCGGCGTGAACACCGGCGTCTTGCCGACGAAAGGCATGACGCTGCCGTTCGTCAGCTTCGGCGGAAACAGCATTCTGGTGTGTTCCGCACTGGTGGCGCTGGCGTTTCGGGCGCATTGGGAATCTGCTCAGACGGGCGCGGAAGGCGGCGATGCCGAACGCTGACGGCAACGCCGCGGCGCGTTGGCACTTCGTTGGCGTCGGCGGCGCCGGCATGTGCGCGCTCGCGGAGATACTGCTCGCCGACGGCTGCGCTGTGAGCGGCTCGGACCTTGTGGCGTCCGAGGCCACCCGGCGGCTTCTGGCCCTTGGCGCCGAGGTGCGGATCGGACACGACGCCGGAGCGGTGGCCGGGGCGGACGCGGTGGTGGCCTCCAGCGCCGTCGGCGACGCCAACGTGGAGGTGGCGCGGGCGCGGCAACTCGGCGTGCCGGTGCGCGCACGCGGCGAATTGCTGGCGGAACTCATGGGGGCGAAGCGCGGCGTGGCGGTGGCCGGCAGCCACGGCAAGACCACCACCGCGGCATTGGCGGCGGCTATTTTCACCGCCGCCGGCAAGGCCCCCAGCTTCGCCATCGGTGGCGTGGTGCGCGACTTCGGCGTCCACGGCCGTCGCGGCAGCGGGGAGCACTTCATCGCGGAAGCGGACGAGAGCGACGCCTCTTTCTTGCGGCTGCGCCCGGATGTGGCGGTTGTCACGAATGTGGATCGCGACCACATGGACACCTACGGGCAGGACTTCGGCCGGTTGCGCTCCGCGTTCGCGCAGTTCGTTCGCGATCTGCCGCCGAACGGCACCTTCGTCGCTTGCGCCGACGATCCGACCGCCGCGGCGTTGGCGCGAGCTGCCGGGCGGCCGACTTTGACCTACGGCTTCTCCGCCGACGCCCAAGTGCGCGGCGCCAAGGCGGATGGTCGTTTCTTGACCGTCTCGCGCCCCAGCGGGGCGCCGCTGCGCGTGGGGCTTCCGCTGCCCGGCTGCGACAACGCCCGCAACATCTTGGGCGCCACCGCGGTGGCCGTCGCCGAGGGCGTGCCGGACAGCGCGATCGTGGCGGGACTCGCGGATTTCGCCGGCGTCAAGCGACGTTTCGACATCGCACACCGCCAACTGGACGGCAAACGGCTGGTGGTGGTGGACGACTACGGCCACCATCCGGCGGAAATCGCCGGCGTCATCGCCACCGCCCGCCGGCTGTGGCCGCGCCGCCGGCTCGTCATGGCTTTCCAACCGCATCGCTACACCCGGCTGCGGGACTTGGGCGAGCAATTCGCCAAGGTGATCTCGACCGTGGACGAACTGCTGCTCGTCGAGGTGTACGCCGCGTTCGAGGCGGGGATAGCCGGTGTCGACTGCGCCGCGCTGGCCAGGACCGTGGCGGATTGCGGAGCGGCCTTGCCCCCGGTGTTCGCAACGCCGGAGGAGGTGATCGAACGTTTGCGCTCTATCGCGCGGAACGACGATGTGGTGCTCGCGCAAGGCGCCGGCGACATCGACCGCGTCGCCCAGGCGCTGGGGAACGCGGCGTGACTCGCGCTGGGACAGGCGTGATTCGCCGTGCGACACGCGTGATTCGCCGCGCGGCAACGGTGTTGGCGGTCTGCGCGGTGGTGCTTGGCGTCTGGCGTCTGGCGGACGCCTTCGCCACCACGGGCTTCCACGTTGTGCGTGTTGAAGGCGAGTTGACCGCGGCCGAACGGGGGCAGGTGCGCGACGCGGTGAACCGCGAAATCGGTGCCGGATCTCCCACCGTCGCGGATGTGGTGGATGTGGTGGAGGGCTTGGATTGGGTGCGGCACGTCTACGCTCGCCGGGTATGGCCGGACGCCCTGCACATCGTGGTGGCGCACGAGACCCCGGCGGCGCGTTGGGGTGAAGACGCTTGGCTCTCAAGCGACGGCAGCGTCGTGCCAAATGCCGCCCTCGGAGGCGAAATGGCGGTCGCTAACCTGCCGACCATCGCCGCGACCCGGGCCGACGGCGTCCAGGCGATGGAGGTGTTCAACCGCATCAGCGAAGTGGCCGCAAGCGAAGGTCTCGCCATCGCCGAGTTGACCGAGAGCGCCGCCGGCGACTGGACGGCGACGCTCTCCACCGGCGTCCGGGTGGTGCTCGGCCACACCGCGTTCGCGGAGCGGATGCGGCGGTTCGTGGCGGTCTATCGAGCGCACCTCTCCCCGCAAGCCGCCGTGGACGCCGAACCGAATCGCGTCGGCATGGTGGCAAGCGCGGACGCCCGCTACGCGAACGGCGTGGCCGTGCGGTGGTTGCGTCCGCAGCCGCCCGACCAGGGCGAAGACGGCACCGGCGACGTGTTGGCGAACGCGCTCGCGGCAAACGTCGCCACGGACTGGCCGCCCGCCGGTCGCTCGGCGCTCGGAGACTAGCGATGGCCAACGCGGAATCCCGCAACATCGTCGCGCTCGACATCGGCACCAGCAAGGTGGCGGCGCTTGTTGGCGAATTGTCGCCGGACGGCGAGTTGGAAGTGGTTGGCCTCGGCACGCATCCCTCCCACGGCCTCAAGAGAGGCGTGGTGGTGAACATCGAATCCACGGTGCAGTCGATCCAAAGGGCTGTCGAAGAAGCCGAGCTGATGGCCGGGTGCGAGATCAGCTCGGTTTACGTGGGCATCGCCGGCAGCCACATTCGCAGCAGCAATTCCCAAGGCGTCGTGGCGGTGCGTGATCGCGAGGTGTGCGCCGGAGACATCGAACGGGTCATCGAGACCGCGAAGGCCATGCCGGTGCCTGCCGATCAGCAGGTGCTGCACGTCTTGCCGCAGGATTACCTGATCGACAATCAAGAGGGCGTGAAAGACCCCCTCGGCATGTCCGGCGTGCGGCTGGAGGCGAAGGTGCACCTGGTGACCTGCGCGGTGAACGCGGTGCAGAACATCGAGAAGTGCGTGCGGCGGTGCGACTTGGAGGTGAACGACATCATCCTTCAGCAGCTCGCCGCCAGCCACGCGACGCTAAGCGAGGACGAGCGCAACCTTGGCGTCTGCCTCGTCGACATCGGCGGTGGCACCACGGACATAGCGGTGTTCACCGAAGGGGCGATCCGCCACACCGCGGTCATCCCCATCGCCGGCGGCCAAGTGACCAACGACATCGCCATGGCCTTGCGCACGCCGACCGCGGACGCCGAGGCAATCAAGGTGAAGTACGCCTGCGCCTTGGCGCAATTGACACCGGACGCCCACATCCAGGTGCCCGGCGTGGGCGACAGGCCATCCCGGGAACTGTCGCGGCAGACCTTGGTGGAGGTGGTGGGTTCGCGCTACGACGAACTGTTCACCCTGGTCCAGCGCGAGTTGCGGCGCAGCGGCTTTGAAGAGGTGGTCGCTTCCGGCGTGGTGTTGACCGGCGGCGGCGCGAAGATCGAAGGCTTGGTGGAACTCGCCGAAGAGATTTTCCACATGCCCGTGTGCCTTGCGGCGCCGCGCTCGGTGGCGGGATTGGCGGACATCGTGCGGGACCCGGTGTACGCGACCAGCGTGGGGCTTCTGCTGTACGGGCGCGATCAGGAGTTGAGCGGCGAGTGCCGACGCTCCTTCGGCGGCAGCGTCGGGCGCCAATTCGACAAGTTGCGCCGGTGGCTGCACGAGAGGATTTGACCTTGTTCACGCAACAGCAACCAAACCGCGGTCGGCGGACCAACCTGGTGCCATCCATGTGGCACTTGAGCGTGGAGCTCCGGCGATCGCGTACCCATCAACTGCTAAGGAGAGGCAAGCATGTCATTTGAACTGGTAGAACAACCGCTGCAGGCGGCGGTGATCAAGGTGGTCGGCGTCGGCGGCTGCGGCGGCAACGCGGTGGAGCACATGGTGGCAAAAGGCGTGCAGGGCGTGGAGTTCGTCGTGGCCAACACGGACACCCAAGCCCTTGACCAACTCAGCGCGCCGACCAAGTTGCAGCTCGGCGCGTCCGACAACAAGGGCTTGGGTGCCGGCTCCGACCCGCTGGTGGGGCGAGCCGCCGCATTGGCCGACCGCGACAGAATAGAGGAATTGCTGAAAGGCGCCGACATGGTGTTCATAACGGCCGGCATGGGTGGTGGCACCGGCACGGGCGCGGCGCCGGTGTTCGCGGAGGTGGCCAGAGACTTGGAAGTGCTGGCGGTGGCGGTCGTCACCAAGCCTTTCGAATTCGAGGGCACCAAACGCACAGAGGTCGCGGAGAAGGGCATTGTGGAACTCGGCCATCATGTCGATTCGCTGATTGCCGTGCCAAACGAGAAGCTTCTTTCCGCGCTTGACCCAGCGGCAGAGTTGGAGGAAGCCTTTGCCGAAGCCAACGACGTGCTGCGCGGTGCCGTTCAAGGCATTGCCGACATCATCATGCGACCCGGGCTCATCAATGTGGACTTTGCCGATGTGCGCACGGTGATGTCTGAACGGGGGCTTGCGATCATGGGGACCGGCGATGCCGAGGGCGACGACCGCGCCGCCCAGGCGGCGGATCAGGCGATGCACAGCCCCCTGCTTGACGATGTGGACTTGAAAGGCGCCCGCGGCGTCGTCGCGAACGTGACCGCGTCGAGCATGGCCATCAAGGAGTTCCGCGAAGTGGGGCAGATCGTGCGCGAGTTCGCCGACCCCAACGCCACGGTGGTGGTCGGCACGGTGAAGGACGAGAGCATGGGCACCCGCATGCGCGTCACGGTTGTGGGCACTGGTCTCGGCGGGACTGGGACGGCGCCCAGCACCCCGGTGCTGACGCCGGTACACACGCGTGCGGCGGTGGGCCCGGCGGCCGGGCCTGCCCGCGTCGGCTCGCGAACCCAAGGACACGCCGGCCAACCAGCGGATGAACGCGGGTTGGATGTCGGGCAGTCGATCCGACAGCAAGCGGACGGGCCAGAGGAAGCACAGGACATGGATTTCTTGGACATCCCCTCGTTCCTGCGCCGCCAAGCCGACTAGCTCGCCGTCAGTTGAAGGAAGGAAGGCGACCAAGAGAGGCCGGGCGGGCGAAGGCGAAGTAAGGACGTTGACGGCGAAGGGAGCTTCCCGGAGCTGAAAGCGCTCGGGTCGAAGAGACGGCGCGGAAGCAGCCGCATGCGCGGAGTTTGCTGTGGAAGCAACCACAAGAAAGCGCCATGTGGCAGCGGCGTACGCCAAGGAAGGCCAAGTTGGCGCGGTAAACGGCCGCCGGGCGAGGGCGTCACAGACTAGCCCGACTTCCGCAACTCAGCGTCAAAACGCTCGCAAGTGATTGATTTTTGGTTGGCGGAGGCCGCAGGTCGGCACTACAAGGCACCGGTCGAAAGGTGTTGCGGCGGGGCGGGCTACGCCGAGATTCGCGGCAGGGGTTGCGCGGGCAGTCGCAGTTTGAGTTGATCCAGCAGCAGTTGGTGATCCCGTGTCGGTTGCGTGTGGCGCGGCAGGACCAGGCGCCGCCCGTCCATGGTCGGCAGATGGACATCCACCATCCGAATGGTCGAGAACTTCTCCAGAATGGCGCGCGGCGCGAGTCCGGGCGCGCACGGCCGGGCCAGGTTCCTCAAGGTGACGTGCAGGCAGTAGGCCACGAAGGCGACGAAGATGTGCGCCTCGATCCGTTCCCCGCGCTGATGGAACACCGGGCGGATGGCGAGGTCGTGCTTGATGTCCTTGAACGCCTGCTCGACCTCCGTGAGCCGCATGTGGTAGCGCCACAGCGTCGCCGGGTCCTCGCCGGTCAGGTTGGAGCGCAGCAGGGCGGCCCTCGCGGCGCCGGGTCCGGCGCAGCCGGTCGCGACGCGGCGCGAAGGTGAAGGTCTCCGGGGTCACGGCCTCGCCGGCCTCGGGCAGGCGGATGTCGACCAAGTGCCAGGCGCGTCCCGCCTCCTTCCTGGCGGCGCCGAGCTTCAACAGCAGCTCGTCGCGCTTCAACGACTGCCCGCGCAACTCGCGCAACCGCCGCCACAACTTTCCCAGCCGGCGCCGCCGCATGCCGCGCTCCTTCAGGACGCGCGGTCGGCTCCGGGCCAGAACGTGGAGTTCGCCGTCCTCGTCGAGCAGCTTCACGTCGACGGACTCGCGGACCTCCCGCCAGGGCTGCCCCACGAACGCCTTCTCCAGCCGCGTCAGCCGGCCCTTGGGCGTGCCGACCAAATAATGCACCGGCGCCTCGCCGGCGCGCATCGCCGCCAGCGTCTCCCCGGTCGGAATGCCCCGGTCCATGATCCATACCCGGTCGGAGCGTCCATATTGCGCCTCGATCCTCTCCAGGAAGCCGGCCAGCGTCGTCTGGTCGCTGGTGTTGCCCGGCATCACCTCGCAGGTCAGCGGAAAACCTTGGGGAGTGACGATCAGGGCGATCACCACCTGCACGCAGTCCGGCCTCTTGTCCCGGCTGTGGCCGAACCGGCGCTTGTCCGAAAACGGCGGATCGCTCTCGAAACAGGTGGAAGTCAGGTCGTAAAGCAAAACATCGAAGCGCGCCTCGAACAGCGTCTCCCAGCGCTCCCGCAGAAACGAGAAAAACGCGCGTTTGTGCGCCACAAGCCTGTCCAGACAGCGGTAAAGCATATCGTCGGAGACGACTCCCATCGGACTGTCCAGCAAATCCCGCATGGCGCTTTGCCCGTACCAATGCCGGTGCAGCCGCCACTCGCTGCCCGGATCGATCAACTGGTAGCAGGCCAGCGTCTTCAGGACGTCCAGCCAGCGCGTGCCTTGCCGGCTCGGCGGCAGCCGGGGACTCCAGAACCGATCCGGATCCAGTCGATCCCACAGCGTCAGCGCCAGCCAGCACCCGCCCCACTGCCGGGGACGATGAAGGCTCAAGTCCTTGACGTTGATCCGAACCGTCTCGCAGTCCAACTCCGGCGCTTCCCGATCATCGGGAAAAAGCGCGATCGGCGCCGGCCCCGAATCCCCCGCAACACCTCGATGGACCGGCACCACGCCGCCCGCTGGCCGTCGTTGATCTCGCCGAGATAGAGCACCTGCCGCTGCACCACCCGGCCGTCGCGGTTGCGGCAGTTCTCCACCACGCTCCAGTAGCGGTGCTCCTTGCCGTCCTTGAAACGTCTCTTGGCGCGCACGAACATGGCCGCATAGCCTGCCCCAACCGCCCGCCAAATCAAGAGGCAAGGTCGGCACCACAGCCGTTCTCCCGCCGCCCTCGTCAATTGAATCAGTGGCTTACATGACGCATGCCGTCGAAATCCAACGAAATTGGTTGAAATTCGGGTCGAGTTGCGGAAGTCGGGCTAGCGCTTCGGTGCAGGTGCCCATCCCGTACCGCGGCGAGTCGTAAGACGCAATGGGACGCATTAAGACGCAATAGGACGCAATAGGACGCAATAGGACGCAATAGGACGCAATAGGACGCAATAGGACGCATTAAGACGCATTAAGACGCGGCGGGACGTCTCAATGGGTCAAGAACGCCACCAACGGGCACCCCGCCCATGGCCCGCCGAGTAGGCAAGATCGAGCATCTTCAACAGGCCCAAATCCAAGCGCACCTGGCGACCTGTAGCGCCATCATCGAGCTTGGCGGCAATCTCCCGCACCGCCAGACCGTTGGGCGCTTCGTCGAGCATCGCCAAGATGGTGCGCTGCCGGTCGGTTATCGGGCGCTGAACGCGCTCCGGCGGAACATAGTGGCTGGATCGGAAGCGCACCGTGACGCAGCCACCCGCATCCTCGATTTCTGGCGTAGGCAAGTTCGATTCCGTCGCAATGTCAGCCATCTTGATGGTGCCGCGCCCCCACGCCTCGATAAGGCCGCATCGGTAGAACGCCCTTGCAATCAAAGGGTTCCAAGGTAGCGACTCGTGAGGCTCGAACAGTTTTTCGGGTGTCAGACCGAAGTGCAGGGTACCCGAAGAAGTGACTTCCAGCCGATCGTCGTAAACGCCAATGGCCACGGAGCCACCACCAAGCGCGTAGTCCCTGTGGCACAGAGCGTTCACCAACGCTTCTCGAACCGCCAACGGCGGATAACGCGGCTCATCGAGCCTTTCCAACCGATCTGCCACCACTCGGCCGGCGATGGGGTTGTGCTCTCGTAGGAAAGCCTCGGCGCGAGACAACAGAGTGAAAGCGTGGCCATACACCTGCTGGTTTTCGAGGAACTCCGTGCGGTCAACGCCTCGAAACCGCGCCACGCGCAACAGGCATTGCGGAAACTCCGCCGACAATCGTTCCTCCGCACCGAACAACACCACCGCGGCCCGCGCTGGCCGCTCGCCACGCAACAGGCCCAAACCGCGCAGCAAGCCGTTGAGATCACGCGTACCCGGGTCTTCTAGGCGCCCTCGACGAATGGCATCTTCCACGATCCGCCGGATCGCGGCACTGTCCAGATCGGCCACCGTCCAATCTTGCGCTGGCTGGTTTTCCCATCTCTGTTCGGCATGCAACCTCTCCAGAAGCATCGTGTTGTAAGCCGCTTGGGTCATGGCTTCGTTCGTGCTTCCGACACGCCGGTAAGCCCGTTGCCGGTAAGAGTAGGGACGGCTCTGGCCTGCGCTCACCGTGATCGCGATCACCTCGCGACCTTGACCCATAGGCACCTTTTCGACCGTCGGGAACGCGGGCGGATCGATTTCGCGCATACGCTGCGCAATGTTCTCAAGCGTGCCGGTGCCAATCTGCTGGCCAACCACCTTCGTGGGGTTCTGAGCGACGCCGAACAGGACGCGACCGCCACGATGATTCAACATCGCGCAAACCGCTCTGGCTGCCGTTTCGAGTTCCGCCGTTGTCCTCTTGAACTCCAACGTCTCGGACTCGCCAGTGCTGGCGAGGTCGGCAACTTGCTCGGGGGTCACGATTTTGCGTTCGCCGGTGCCACACACCAGCCGCGGCGTCTGTCAGTGGGCATCACTGGGGCTGTTAGCGAAATTTCCGTCGCCATTGTTCCACCGAGGCCGTTGGTACGGGCACCTCAACCGGTGCCTTTTCGTGAAAGTCCGATTTCTTCACGTACCCGCGTGCCGCCGCGCCGGCCGGTTGGTTTATGTCTTTCGCTGCTGAGCTTAACAAGGTGATCAATGACCCGATCGTGATTCAGGAATATCACTCGCGCAACGCCGGCGGAATGAACTGCATGTCCTCCGAGGGTATTCCCACGGTTGCCGGCCGCGTTGGACGCGACGGTGCCCCTTGGGGAACAAGGTCGAGCGGACACTAACACAACCTCGGGGGCCGGTATGAGGCGACTCCCGATGACGCCTTCCCCTGGATGTTGGGGTCAGCTTCCGCGGAACGTGCGGTTTGCGCCAACCTTCCGTGACCACCGCGAACTTGCGTGCGCGGCCGGGCGGGGGCGGGTAGTAGACTGCCGCCGATGAGGTCGTTCCTGAGCTCGAAGTGGCGTTGCGGCCGTGACTAGGGAGCCTTGCGATGAGTAGACCGCCGGAAAAAAACGAGCCGCCATCCGGAGCGCGACGGAGCTTCGCGGATCGCGTGCGCAGGGCAACCGCCGCGGTCGCGGGGGCCCTGTTGTCCGGCGACGCTGCGCCGGCGTCTGACCCGCCATCGACAGCGGTTCGTGCGGCGAGTGATCCGGTGGTTGGGCCGGATGCGGCCACTTTCCAACTGCTCGAGTTCGGCGATTACCGGCGTCCGGGGGCGCGCGAGGTGTTCGGGCGGCTGTCCGCGCTCTTGGCCGACAATCCCCGGTTGCAGTTCGTATACCGGCCGGTGCCGGTTCTCGGCAAGGAATCCCGCGTCGCGGCCCGCGCCTCGGTCGCCGTTTGGCGATCCAGTGGCGAGAGCGGCGAGAGTGCCAAGTGGGGCAGGTTCCATGCCGCCCTGTTGGACGCAGACGAAACGGCGGACATCCACGATGCCATCGCGGACGCCGCGAGCCAAGCCGGACTGAACTTGGCCGGTCTCCAAGAAGACATGGCCCGACCAGAGACCGCGGCGGTGGTCGACGAGCACGTCAGACGTTATGGCGAGAGCGCGAGAACGGGCGCTCTTTTCCTGCTGCGCGGCCCCGAGGGTGTGCTGGCCCACGAAGTGGATTTGGATTTGCTGGAGCGTTTGCTCGGCTTTGACGAGAAAGCGGTTGACGCGATTCTGGGCGCAAAGGAGCTGGTCCAGGAAAGTGCCCACGGCGTCGCCGCCGAGCGAGTGCGAGATTGGACGTTCGAGATCGTCAAACGCACGGTGTTGGCCAGTTCGGCGCGAACATTGGCGGACGCCTACAACAACCGCGGCGCGCATCTGCTGGCCTTGCCCGGCCACGTCAAGGCTGTCGAAGACGAGGGCGAGGGCGCGCGCGCGGTCGCGTGGCTTGATGGGCTCATGGCGGGCGCCCGCGCCGTAATCGGTGAAGGCCAACACCTGCGCGGCGCGATCGAGGACTTTTCCGCCGCCATCGGCTTAAGTCCGGAACACCCGAATGCCCACTGCAACCGCGGCGTGGCGCGCCAGGCCCTCGGCGATCACGAAACCGCCACCGCGGATTTCGACGAGGCGATTCGCTTGAACACCAACGACGCCGCGGCGCACGCCTACCGGGGCGTGTCGCTCCACCTGCAAGGCCACGTCGAACGCGCGGTGGAGGATTTCGGCGCGGCCATTCGCCTGAACGCGACGGCTCAAACGCACTACCACCGCGGCTTGGCGTTGGCGGATCTCAAGGAACATGGCCGCGCCCTGGAGGACTTCGCCGAGTCCATCCGCTTGGATCCCGACAAGATCCCCGTTCTTTTGGCCCGTGGGAACGCGTACTTCCGGCTGCGCGAATACCGGCGTGCCATCGAAGATTTCAACGTGGTCCTCGCGGCGGATTCCAGCGACCATCTGGCGCGTTTCAACCGCGGCGCTTCGTTGGCGCGCCTTGGCGAGATCGCCTCGGCGTTGGAGGACTTCAACGAGGCGATCCGCTTGGAACCAGAGGATCCGGACGCCTACTTCGCCCGCGGGTTGGCACTACAGAGCGTCGGGCAACACGAACGCGCCGTCGCCGATTTCGAGGAGGTCGCGCGCTTGAACCCGGAGCATGCCAACAGCCACTATTGCCGCGGCTTGTCTTTCCACCGGCTGAAAAAGAACGAGGACGCCGTGGAAGCGTTTGGCGAAGCGCTTGGGCTGACGCCCGACAACGCCGATTTCCTCTTCAGCCGCGGCGTCGCGTTGCAGAATCTCGGCGAACACGAGCGGGCGGTCGAGGATTTCGGCGAGGCGACGATCGCGAATCCCGAGCACCCGTACGCTTGGTACGGTTACGGCGAATCCCTGCTGGAGTTCGAGGACCACGAGGAAGCCTTGGAAGCCCTCACCGAAGCGATCCGCCTGGCGCCGCAGCACGCGGCCCGCTATGACGCGTACCACAAGCGAGGCGACGCCTTGAATGCTTTGGGCGAATTGGAGCGTGCCGTGGAGGATTACACCAAGGCTCTTGAAGCGGATCCGCAGAACGGCGAAGCCTATTTCAAGCGCGGCGTCTGTTTCACCCGCCTGCGCGAACGCGCGCGGGCGATAGACGATTTCAGCGCGACCATCCGGTTGCATCCCGAGGCCGCCAACGCCCATACCAACCGAGCCCTCCTGCTGCACGAGACCGGCAAGAACAAACGCGCGCAGCGAGACGCGACGGAGGCCATCCGGCTCGACCCGAGCGAGACGTTGGCCTACGAAGTCCGCTCCGCGGCATCGATGGCGCTTGGGCAGTTTCGTCGCGCGATAGAGGACTTCAACGAGATCGTGCGGCGGGACCCGCAAGACGCCACGGCCGTCAACAGTCGTGGCGCCTGCCTGCAGGAGCTCGGTGAACACGCCAAGGCGGTGGCGGATTTCACCGAGGCCATTCGCTTGGATCCGGACCGGCCCCTTACCTACTTCGCTCGCGCCTACAGCCTGCAAGAACTCGGCGAGCACGCCCGCGCGATCGAGGACTTTGGGACGTGTTTGGGTTGCGACCCGGACGATGCGCCGGCTTTGTTGGGACGAGGAGTGTCGCGACTCAAACTTGGCAAGCGCGACCTTGGCTTGGCGGACATACTCAAGGCCGTTCGCTTGCAGCCGGAGCTGCGAGCGGAAGCGATAGCCGACGGCGTGGACGCGCGCGACTTGTAGCCACTTCCAAGAAAGCCCCGCTCGCTATCGGCGCCGGCCTTGACGACCGCCGGCGCGAACGCCTATTCGGACGCGAACGCCTATTCGGACGCGCACGCCGATTTCGGCGCGGATGCCCGAATGCGTATTTCCGACACCGCGGCGAAATCCGCGAGCGCCTTCAAGGCCGGTTCCACCTTCGGCAACTCCATGCGCAGGCGCGTCGCCCAAGACGAGCCGGCGACATGAATGGTCAGGCGTCCGTCGCGCATGTCGCCGACATGACAGTGGGAGGCGAGCCGCGCCGGCAGCACGGCGCGCAGCTGATCGGTCCATGCCGTCCGCGCCGCGGCGTGCTTCACCAGGCGTTCGAGCGGATTGCGCGGGAGGCTCCGCTCGGTCAACAGCTCCTCCACTTTGTGCTGCGCCATGCGCTCGGCCCTTTAGCCGTGTTGAATCCCGGGCCGCACGGGTGGCGCGGCGCCGCAGGTAGTAGAATGCCGCCGGTCGGCCAAACCGCAACGGCAACAGTAACGCCATGATAGCGAGCATCGTGCGCAAGGTGTTCGGCACCAGGAACGCCCGCGATCTGAAACGCATGCGGCGCGTGGTGAGGCGCATCAACGCGCTCACGGACGCTATGCGAGGGCGCGACGACGACGAGTTGGCCGCGGTCACCGCGGCATTGAAGGAGCGCCTGCGCAATGGCGAGACGTTGGACGCCGTGTTGCCGGAAGCCTTCGCCGCGGCGCGCGAAGCGTCGCGCCGCACGCGGGGCGAGAGCCCGTACGACGAGCAGCTGGTCGGCGGCATCGCTCTGCACGAAGGCAAGATCGCCGAGATGCGCACCGGCGAGGGCAAAACCCTGGCGGCCACATTGCCCGCCTATCTCAACGCGCTCACCGGCAACGCGGTCCACATCGTCACCGTGAACGATTACCTCGCGCGCCGCGACGCGGCTTGGATGGGGCCGATCTACGAGGCGCTCGGCATCACCGTCGGCGTGGTGCAGTCGCAGCAGGATCGCGCCAGCAAGAAAGCCGCCTACGGCGCCGACATCACCTACGGCACCAACAACGAGTTCGGCTTCGACTACCTGCGCGACAACATGGCGTTCACGCTGGAGGATCGGGTGCAACGCCCGCTCAGCTACGCCATCGTGGACGAGGTGGATTCCATTCTCATCGACGAGGCCCGCACCCCGCTCATCATCTCCGGCCCGGCCGACGAAAGCACGGATCTCTACCGCAAGATCGACAAGCTCGCGCCCAGGCTGACGCGCCAGGAAAAGATCGAGTCCGGCCTGCCGTCGGTGCTGGCCGGCAAGGAACCGCCGCCGGAGGAGACCGGCGACTTCTTCGTGGACGAGAAAAACCGCCAAGTGGAACTCACCGAACGCGGCCACGATTTCGTTGAACGCGAGCTCAAACGCATGGCCCTGCTGGATGCCGACGACAGCCTCTACGCGGCCGTCAACCTCAGTCTGTTGCACCATGTGCAGGCGGCGTTGCGGGCACACTACCTGTTCGCGCGGGACGTGGACTACATGGTGCAGGACGGCGAGATCGTCATAGTGGACGAACACACCGGCCGCGCCATGCCCGGCCGCCGCTGGTCCGACGGCTTGCACCAGGCCGTGGAGGCTAAGGAAGGCGTTGCCATCCGCAACGAGATGCAGACGCTCGCCTCCACCACCTTCCAAAACTACTTTCGCCTCTACGACAAGCTGGCCGGCATGACCGGCACGGCAGACACGGAGGCGGCGGAGTTCAAGCAGATCTACGGCTTGGAAGTGGTGATCGTGCCCACCCACAAGCCGATGATCCGGGACGATCGCGAGGACCTGGTCTACATGACCATGGACGAGAAGTTCGAGGCGGTGGCGCAAGAAATACAAGACGCCACGGAAGCCGGCCAACCGGTGCTGGTGGGCACGGCTTCCATCGAAACCTCCGAGCGGCTGTCCGCGGATCTGCGACGGCGCAAGATCAAGCACAGCGTGTTGAACGCCAAGCAACACGAACGCGAGGCCGAGATCGTCGCGCAGGCGGGCCGGCCGGGCGTCGTCACCATCGCCACGAACATGGCGGGTCGCGGCACGGACATCGTCCTTGGCGGCAACTGGGAGGCGGAAGCGGCGGCCCTCGGCGAGGATCTGCCGGCGGAGCGGCTGGAGCAGGTGAAGGCCGCGTGGGCGGAGCGGCACCGAGCGGTGCTGGACGCTGGCGGCTTGCACATCGTCGGCACCGAGCGCCACGAATCGCGCCGCATCGACAACCAGCTGCGCGGGCGCGCGGGGCGGCAGGGCGATCCCGGATCGTCGCGCTTCTTCCTTTCCTTGGAGGACAACCTGATGCGCATCTTCGCCTCCGAGCGCATCCGCAACTTCATCCGCCAAGGCGCCGAAGAAGGCGAGGCCATCGAGCACAAGTGGCTGACGCGCGGCATCGAGCGGGCGCAACGCCGCGTTGAGGCGCGCAACTTCGACGCCCGCAAAGATCTGCTGGAGTTCGACGACGTGGCGAACGACCAACGCCACTACATATACCGGCAACGCAACGCGCTGATGGAGGCGGACGACGTCTCGGAGTCCGTGCGGGCCATGCGGGTGGACGTTGTGGGCGACTTGGTGGCCGAATACATGCCGCCCGACAGCATTGACGACCAATGGGACCTGGACGGCTTGGAGCAGGCGCTTCGAGCCGAGTTCGACGTGGCCCCGCCGGTGCGCGAATGGCTCGACGCCGACGAGAGCTTGGACGATCAAGGCGTGCGGGAGCGGGTCTTGGAGGCCATCGAGGCCCGTTACCAGGAGAAGGAGGCCCAGTGGACGGCCGTGGGCATCGACATGCGCGGCGTGGAGAAGCAGCTGATGCTGCAAGTGCTGGACAAGAAGTGGAAAGAGCATCTGCGCGATATGGATCACCTGCGCCAAGGCATCCATCTTCGCGCCTACGCCCAGAAGCAGCCCAAGCAGGAGTACAAACGCGAATCCTTCGGCTTGTTTCAGCGCCTGCAATCGAACATCGGGCGCGAGGTGATCGAGGTGCTTTCGCGGGTGCAGCTGGCCGGCGAATCGGATCTCGAACGCTTGGAACGCCGCCGGCGGCAAGCGGCCCAGCGGCGCATGAACTACAGCCACGCCGACGGTGCGGGCGCCGCGCCGGCGGGCGCCACCGGAGCGGATGGCGAGACGCAGCCGAACGGCCAACCCGGTGCGCCGGCGCGCCCGGCCACCTTCGTGCGCGGGCAGCGCAAGGTGGGGCGCAACGAACCTTGCCCGTGCGGTTCGGGCAAGAAGTACAAGCAGTGCTGCGGTCGCCCGAACGCGACCTGACGGCTCTCGGCAGCCCCTTCGGGGCAAGGCCATGAGCACGCTCGAGGAGAAACGGCGCCGGGGTTCGACATGGCGGTGAACCTGCCACCGATGGAAGATCCGCGCCCGGTCGACGGCATCCGCATCGGCGTTGCGGCCACCGGCGAGAAAGGCGAGCGCCCCAATGTGGCCGTTCTCGCGTTGGCGCCGGGCAGCGTCACGGGCGGCGTCTTCACGCGCAACGCCTTCCAGGCGCCGCCGGTTGTGGTGGCGCGGACGCGCATGGGCGCCACGCGCGCCTTGGTGGTCAACAGCGGCAACGCCAACGCCGCCACCGGCGAACGGGGCATCGCGGACGCGAAAGCCACCTGCGCCCATGTCGCCAGCCGTCTAGGCGTCACCGCGGCCGAAGTCGCGCCCTTCTCCACGGGCGTCATCGGCGAGTTCCTGAACATGGCCGCCCTTGCAAGGGGCGTGGACGCCGCGGTGGCGGATCTGCGCGCGGACGGCTGGGCGAATGCCGCCCGCGCGATTGTCACCACGGACACCGCGCCGAAGGCGGCATCGCGCGAGGCGGTGATCGGCGGCACCCGGATTCGCGCCACAGGCATCGCCAAGGGCGCCGGAATGATCCGTCCGAACATGGCCACCATGCTCGCCTTCCTCGGCACGGACGCCACGCTCTCGGAACGCGCCGCCGGCGCGCTGGTTCGCGATCTCGCCGAGCGCAGCTTCAACCGCGTCACGGTGGATGGCGACACCTCCACGAACGACGCCTTCGTGGTGATGGCGACCGGCGCCGCCGGCGCGCCCGCGGTGCAAGACGGGCATGGGGAACGCTACGCCGCGCTCTTGAGCGCGTTGACGCCGTTGGCGGCGGATCTCGCTCAGCGCCTGGTTCGCGATGGCGAAGGCGCGACGAAGTTCGTCACGGTGCGCGTGGAGCAGGGCGGCAACGCCGACGAGTGCCGCCGGGTGGCCTACGCCATCGCCCACTCGCCGTTGGTGAAGACCGCGTTGTTCGCGTCCGACCCGAACTGGGGCCGGTTTTGCATGGCCATCGGCCGCGCCGGCGTGCCGCTGGATCAAGGCGCGGTGGGGCTCTATCTGGATGATGTGCAAGTGATGGCCAACGGCCTGCCCACCGCCGACTACACCGAAGAGGCCGGCGCCGCGGTGATGTCGCGCGACGAGTTCACGGTGCGGGTGACGCTCGGCCGCGGCGTGGCGCGCGAAACCGTCTGGACTACGGATCTCTCGCCCGACTACATTCGCATCAACGCGGACTACCGAACCTGATTCCGTGCCGGCGTGGCGGTAGGACGCGACCGCGCCGGGCGAAGGGTTCCCTACGGCGCGGTGCCCACCATGCCGAACGGCTGGGTGAACGCCAAGTGGCGGGCGAAGAGCAGCGTCGCGGCCCCGCCGAGGCACAGAAAAGTGCCGAACGGCACGGGCGTGGCGCGGGTGGCGACGCCGCGCGCCAGACCAACAGCGCCATAGGCGACGCCTAGCACGGACGCGATGAGCACCACCGGCAGGATGCCCTGCCAACCCAGCCAAGCGCCCAACGCGGCGAGCAGCTTGAAATCGCCCCGCCCCATGCCCTCGCGGCCGGTCAGCAGCCGGTGGCCCCAGTAGAAGAGCCACAGCGACGAGTAGCCCGACGCGGCGCCGATCACCGCGTCCGGCAACGACGGCCCGACGCCCGGCCACAGCGCGGCCCCGATACCCAGCCAGAGCAGCGGCAGGGTGATCTGGTCGGGCAGCAGCAGCGTCTCGAAGTCGATCACCGCGAGGGCCAGCAACGCCATCAGCAAGGCGTAGTAGGCGAGGGCGTCAAAGGTGTATCCCCAAAAGTGGATCGCCGTGAGCAGCAGCGCCGCGCCGGCGAGTTCGACCAGGGGATAACGAAGCGGGATGCGGACGGCGCACTGGCGGCAGCGTCCGCGCAGCAGCATCCAGCTCAGCACCGGCAGGTTGTCCCTGACCGCCAATGGCTGGTGGCAAACCGGGCACCGCGAGCCCGGCACCGCCAGGTTGAAGCGCTGGGTGGCGGGCGGTTTGACGGCCATCGCCTCCAGTGTTTCGGCCCGCCACTGCGCCCCCAGCATGATGGGCAGCCGGTGGACGACGACGTTGAGAAAGCTGCCGAACGCGAGGCCGACCAAAGTGGCCAGCGCGGGCTCGGCCCAGCCGTGCGCGAGAAGAGTGCCGATGGTCGAAGGCTCCAAACCCCTTGGCCGGCGATTCTAGCCGACCGGTCCGCAACCGCCGCGAACCGTTTTCCGGGCTTGGTGGTTCAAGCGTGACCGCGGCGAACGTCGGACGCGTGCTTTGCCACTCTTCCCAACCGCTTCTAGCCGCTGAACACCGATCCCAACTCGAACACGGGCAGATACATGGCCACGATGAGGCCGCCCACGACGACGCCGAGCACGGCCGTCAACGCGGGTTCGATCGACGTCGCAAGGTTGTCCACCGCGTCCTCCACCTGCGCCTCGTGGATTTCGGCGCACTTGCCCGGCATCTCGTCCAAGCTGCCGGATTCCTCGCCCACCGACACGAGTTGCACCAGCAAGTGGGGAAACACGCCGCTATCGCGCAGCCCGGCGGAAAGCGGCCGGCCAGCGGCCAAGCGCCTGGAGGCGGTTCCGTACGCCGTAGCCGTCGACGACGCGTGCGGGGTCGTAGGGGTGGCCATCACCGGGGGCTTCGCGACCGGCGACCTCGTCGTGACGTTGACACGGCCCAAGTACGGCGACTTGAACACCGACGCCCACCGGGTCGTTTGGGCCGACAGCTAGCGTGCCGCCTCGTGGAATTGACGCCGAACATGCCGGCTGAACGTGGGCCGGACGCCTGGCGGCCTCCGGCGCGGAGTAGCGGCGGCCGGCCGGGCCCCGCGGTCCCGCCGGCTTCTCGCCGCTCGAGTTGCTCGTGGCGGTGGCGGTGATCCCGGCCATCGCCGCAGTCGCCGTGCCGGTCTATCGCGGGCACATTTCCACCAGCCGCGACAGCGCCGTCGTCAACGCCATGACGACGATGGCGATATTCCAAGAGGATCTGCGGCTGCGCACCGGCGCCTACGGCAGCGGCGGCTACGATGCCAAGACCGGCGACACGAGCCTGACGGACGCCATCGGTTGGCGCCCGACAGCGGACGACGGAACGGTCTATGTCGTGACGGCGAAAGGCGCCACGAGCTGGCGGGTGACGGCCACCACGGATTCGGGCCGCGCCTTGTGCCGGGTGTCTCCGGCGCGCGAGCCCTGCCCATGAAGGCCCGCGGCCGAGAGCGAACGATCGTCGCGCTCGCCACGTTGCCGCAAATCCGCGCCGGCCGCTCGTCGCGCGCCGGCACGGTCGTTCTTGGCCGTTGGGCCGTCGAGCTCAAGTCAGCCGCGACACCGAGCACTCGGCCAGCGTTTCCAGCGCGTCGCGGTAGCGGCTCGGCGGCAGCGCGCCGACCGCCTTGGCGGCGAGCTTCGCCTCGCGCAACGCGCAAGTCTTGGTGTAGTCCAAGCCGCCGCTCGCCCGCACCGCGCTCGCGACGCGGGGAAAGTGCTTGGTCGAATGCGCCTGCACGGCTTGGCGGATCAGCATGGCGTCGGCCGGCGGGCCGTGCTCCAGCGTGTGGATGAGCGGCAGGGTGACCTTGCCTTCCGCCAAGTCGTCGCCCGGGTTCTTGCCCATCACGCCGCTGTCGCCGGCGTAATCCAGCCAGTCGTCCACCAGTTGGTACGCCATGCCGAAACGCACTCCGTAGGTGCGCAGCGCCTCCACAAAGCCGGCATCGCTGGTGCCGAGAACCGCGCCGGTGTGGGCGGCCGCTTGGAACAACATCGCCGTCTTGCGGCGCACCACCTCGCGGTACTCGCGCTCGGTGGTGCCCACCCGCCCGATATTGGCGAGTTGCATCACTTCCCCTTCGGCGATCTCGTTGGTGGCGTCGCTGATGATCGCCATGATGGCCATGCGGTCCAGCTCCACCATGAGCTGAAATCCGCGCGAATACAGAAAGTCTCCCACCAGCACGCTCGGCGCGTTGCCCCACAGGGCGTTGGCGGACGGGCGCCCGCGCCGGCGAGCGCTCTTGTCCACCACGTCGTCGTGCAGCAACGTCGCCGTGTGCAAGAACTCGATGATGGTGGCCAAGCGCACCGCGTCGTGGCTTCGACAGCCACAAGCCCGCGCGGCCAACAGCGCAACGAGCGGGCGCAACCGCTTGCCGCCGGCCGTCACGATGTGGCCGACGATGTCCCGCACGAGCGAGATGCCGGAGGCCAACTGACGTGGAATCAAGCGGTCGATCTCGGCGAAATCCTCCGCCACCAAACCGAAGACCGCGGCGAAATCCGACTCCGCTTGGGCTGGCGCGTCTTGCCATTCCGTCGGGGCGGCGCGAGCGGTGTCCAAGGGCATGGGCGGGTTCGGCCGAGGTGCCCGACTATTGGCCGGGGCGGTGGAAGCCGCGCCGAAGACGCGTTGCCGCCGCTCGGAGATCACGGCGCCACGCATGCGGGCCGGCCGTTGCGTGAACGGTGGCCCTTGCGTAGAATCGTGCGCCTTTCGCGCCTCTCGGTCTGGTCAGCGTCATGCGTGCGAATGCGTGCGCTAGGCACGGGGGGCGGCAGGCGCATTGTAAGCGAAAAGGGCCGAGTGGCTTCAGGAGCAGCGGGGTTCAAGTGGCGAAGGCGACCGGGTTGGAAGATGATGCCGAGGTGCGGGACGGTGCGGCGTTCGCGGTCATCGCAAGCGGTGGCAAGCAGCATCGCGTCACGGTGGGCGAAACGGTGCGGCTCGAGCGGCTGCCGGAAGCGCTTGGCGACGAGGTCGCTTTCGCCGACGTGCTGATGGTCGCGGCGGGCGCAAACGTGTTGATCGGCCAGCCGCATGTGGATGGCGCGGTCGTTCGCGGCGCGGTGGTCGGCCGGGGGCAGGGCAAGAAGATCCGCGTCATCAAATTCAAGCGCCGCAAGAACTACCTGCGTCGCAAGGGGCACCGGCAGCTGTTCTGCGATGTGCGGATCACGGCGATCGACTGCCCGGCGCTGGCCGCTGCGGCGGCCGAGTCGGCGCAGAGCGAAGCCGACGAAGAGGCGGGCGCCGCCGCGTCGCCGGCCGAAGCGGCGTAAGCCACAGCCGAAACGGCTCGGGAACAGCGGGCCCTAAAGACAAGGAGCATTCGCAATGGCACACAAGAAGGCGGGCGGAAGCACACGCAACGGGCGCGATTCCCATTCGAAGCGGCTGGGGCTCAAGAAGTACGGCGGCGAGCGGGTGCGGGCCGGCAACATCATCGTCCGTCAGCGCGGCACCAGGTTCCACCCGGGCGCGAACGTCGGTTGCGGGCGCGACCACACCTTGTTCGCAACCGCTGACGGCACTGTGCGCTACGCCGTCGTCGGGGCTGCCAAGCGGCGCACCGTGAACGTCGTTTCGGACCAAGTGGAAACGGCCTCCACCTGAGCGCGTGCCAAAGCACGTGTCCAATGTTCGTTGCGCTTGCGTTGGAGCGAAGAGCCCGCGCCGCTCCTGCGGCCCGGACTCCTAAGCCGACTCGGCTGCTTCCCCCGAGGTCGGCTACCGGCGCGGCGCGGATGTTGGGCCGTGCCGGACACGGCTATGAAATTCGTCGACGAAGCTGTTGTTGAGGTTGAAGCGGGCAAAGGCGGCGACGGCTGCTTGAGCTTCGCGCGCGACCGCAACCGCCCGCGCGCCGGGCCGGACGGTGGCGACGGCGGCCATGGCGGCTCCGTGCGTCTGGTGGGCGACGCCAACCTGAACACGCTGGTGGACTTTCGCGCCACGCCGCGTTTTCGCGCCGAAGCCGGGCGACCGGGCGCCGGCAGTGGCAAGACCGGCGCCGCCGGCGCGACTCTCGATGTGCCCGTGCCTGTGGGGACAACGGTGGTGGACGCCGAGACCCGCGTCGCCATCGGCGATGTGACCGCGCCGGGAGAAGCCATGCTGGTCGCCCGCGGCGGCGTCCGCGGCCTCGGCAACTTGCGCTTCAAGTCCAGCACCAACCGCGCGCCGCGCCAGACGACACCGGGCAAACCGGGTGAACGGCGGCGCCTCGGCTTGGAACTCAAAGTGGTGGCGGATGTGGGCTTGCTCGGTTTGCCGAACGCCGGCAAGTCCACGCTGCTTGGCCGGGTCTCCTCCGCGAAACCGCGCATCGCCGACTATCCCTTCACGACGTTGACGCCGAATCTCGGCGTGGTGCGCGTGGACGTGAGCGCCAGCTTCGTGATGGCGGACATCCCCGGCCTCATTCAAGGCGCGTCGCGGGGCGCCGGCTTGGGGTTTCGCTTCCTCAAGCATCTCTCCCGCGCCCCGTTGCTCTTGCATCTCGTCGATGCCGCGCCGGCCGACGGCGCGGACCCCGTGCGCGACTGCGAAGCCGTTGAAGACGAACTGCGCGCCTACAGCGCCGCGCTCGCGGCCCGCGACATCTGGATCGTCGCCACCAAGCTGGACATGCCCGGTGCCGATGCGGGAAGCGAGAGGCTGCGAACGCGTTACGGACACCGGCACTTCCACGCGATTTCCGCCGCCACCGGCGCCGGCGTTCGCGATCTCGTGAACGCGGTGATGCGGCATGTCGGCGAGCGCGGACGCCAATTGGCCGAAGACGCGGAATACGCCGCCCGTGATCGCGATCAGAAGCGGCGAATCGGCACCGATGTGCTGGCGCATGGCGTGTTTGGACGCGACGCGCCGTCCGCCGCGGGGCCGGCCCCGGATGCGGCCGCCTTCGGCGCCGACGTCCCCTAGGTTCCCGGAGCGCCCGGCGTGAGCGCGTCCATCCGTTCGCAGGTGGCGAACGCTAGAACCTGGGTGGTGAAGGTGGGCAGCGCCCTCATCACCGCCGACGGCCAAGGGCTGGATGTCGACCGCATAGACGCCTGGTGCGAGCAGATCGTCGCCATCGGCGAGGCTGGCCGGCGGGTGGTGGTGGTGTCGAGTGGCGCGGTCGCGGAAGGCCGCAGACGGCTCGGCTACGGGGCCCGGGCGGCGGCCATCCACGAGCTCGCCGCAGCCGCCGCGGTCGGCCAATCCGGGTTGATAGAGGCCTACCAGCGGGCCTTCAGCCGCCGTGGCCGAGACATCGCGCAAGTGTTGCTGACCCACGACGACATGGCCGATCGGCAACGCTACCTGAACGCTCGCGCCACGTTGGCGACCCTGCTCGACCTCGGCATCACGCCGGTGGTCAACGAGAACGACTCGGTGGCCACCGACGAGATCAAACTCGGCGACAACGACACGCTGGCCGCCATGGTCGCGAACCTCCTGGCCGCGGACGTCCTGGTGGTGCTCACCGACCAAGCCGGCCTGCACCAGGCGGACCCGCGCCTCGAACCGGACGCGCCCCTGCTGGGCGAGGCGTCCGCCGCGGACGCCGGCTTGGACGGCATGGCCGGCCGCGGCGGGGGGCTTGGTCGCGGCGGCATGGCCACCAAAGTGGCGGCGGCGCGGCTGGCCGCACGCTCCGGCGCCCACACCGTGATCGCCGGTGGTCGGGAACCGCGAGTGCTGTGTCGTCTGGCTTCAGGCGAGCCGTTGGGCACGCTGCTGACCGCGGATCTAGCGCCTCTTGACGCCCGCAAACGGTGGCTGGCCGGACAACTGCGGGCGAAAGGCGAACTGCGCGTGGACGCCGGCGCCGCCGAAGCCATCCGGGGCAGCGGCGTGAGCATTCTGCCGGCCGGCGTGACCGCGGCGAGCGGCGCCTTTCACCGCGGCGATCTGGTGCGCGTGGTGGACGCCGAAGGCGGCGAGATCGGCAAGGGACTCGCCAACTACGACGCCGCCGAGACGCGGCGCATCCTCGGGCTCAGAACGACGGAGATCGAAGCTGTGCTCGGTTTTGTGGGGGAGAGCGAACTGATCCACCGCGACAATCTGGTGGTTTGGTAGACGCCGAAGGCGCCAAGCGCGCGGTAGACGGTGGCCGATTCCGGGGGCCGCCGCTCCCGGCTTGGCGCGCGCGACGCCGAGGGCGCCGACGAAACTTACGCCGAACCCGCCGCCAAGCTCGTCAGCTTGCGGGCCAAACGCGATTTGTGCCGGGCCGCCTTGTTCCTGTGCAGGATGCCTTTGCCCACCATGGCGTCGATGACCGGCACCGCGGCGTTGTATGCGGCGGTCGCGGTTTCGCGATCTCCCGCGTTGGCCGCCGCGACGGCTCGTTTGATGTGCGTGCGCACCCGCGAACGCAGGCTCGCGTTGCGGGCGCGGCGACGTTCGGACTGGCGCGCGCGCTTGCGGGCTTGGGGGCTGTTTGCCAAGCGATGCTCCTCTTGATTTCGGCGGGCTCTTTTCAGGGCGCGTAATATGCCGCCTGTGGCGTTGCGGGTCAATGCCTTTGTGGCGGCGGCGTTGGCGGCATGGTGGCGGCGCGGAACGCGCGCTGGACGGGCGGGCAGGGTGCCGGTGGCGCGACTTTGGGCGTCGCGGAGGCGGTGCGCGCCCGGTAGGGCGCGCGCTAGCCGTCGAGCATCCGTTCGCGGCGGTTGGCGCGCATGAACGCCAGCGAGGCGATGCCGCAGGTCACCAGAGCGATGCCGATGCGGTTCTGGACGGTCCAGCCCAGCAGCTCCATGGGATCGGCGGTTTGCGCCGCGAGCGGGTTGAAGAACGGCGACAAGCGGATCTGGTTCTCGCCGAAGCCGGTGAACATGCCGTTCAGCCCCAACACCGCGACGGTGACCATGGCGCCGGCGACCTCGCTGCGAAACAAGGTGGCCAACGCCATCGCCAACACCAGATAGAAGACGGCCGCCTGCAACGCGCCGTACAAGGCGCCGAGGGGAAACTTGGTGAAGAAAGGCCACACGACGACGGCCAGGAGGGCTTCGGCAACGACCAGCATGAGGCCTGCGCCGGCGAGCTTGGCCCACCACACGCGCTGGCAGCCGCCGGGCACGGTGTAGGCGATTTCCAGACTGCGCCCGTCGATCTCCCCGGCGATGACGCGCAAGCCCAGAAACACGGCGAGCGCCGTCATCGGCGCGCCGATGAGAAAACCCTGCGCCATGTCCGGCTCGAAGTTTCCGCCCATGCCGACGGCGGTGAGCGTCGCCAACACGGCGAGCCAGGTCAGCGGCAGGAGCGGGAGCAGCCAGAAACGGTGGCCCGCCACCGTGAGCGCGGCCAAGCGGAACAACGCCAATCGCGCGCCGATGAGCCGCCACGACACCATCGCCCGCGTCACTACGCCGGCTTGGCGGCCGGCCGGGCGGCCTCGCTTGCCGCTTCATCGGCTTCGGTGTCGGCTTCGGCGGCCTGGGAGATGAGCCACAGATAGCCGTCCTCCAAGTTGGCTTCCACCGCCTGCGCGTCGGGCGCCGGCGAGGTGTCCGCGAGCACCCGGCGCACCGAGAAGCCGCCGGCCGGCGCTTCCTCCGCCAAAATGGCCCCTTCCGGCAACACGAACTCTTGGGCAGCGGGGGAACGCACCTCCCACACGCGGCCCTCGGCGACATGGGATAGAGACGCCGGCTCGCCATCGAACACCAGCCGGCCCTTGGCCAGCACCAGCACGCGTTCGCAGGCGACGGCCACATCCTCCACCACATGGGTCGAAAACAGCACGATGCGCTCCGCCGCCAAGCGGCTGAGCAGATTGCGGAAACGAATGCGTTCGCGCGGGTCCAATCCAACCGTCGGCTCGTCCACGATGATGACCGGCGGCACCCGCAGCAACGTGCGCGCCACCGCCACGCGCTGCCGCATGCCACCGGAGAGCGACTTTATCTTGTCGTCCGCCTTGCCGGTCAGCCCGACCTCGCGCAACAGGCCCTCCAACCGTTCCCGCCGCACCTCCGGCGGCAGGTCGTAGAGGGCGGCGAAGTAGGAGAGGTACTCGCGGGGGGAAAGGCCGCCCGGCAGCCCGGCGTCCTGCGGCAGATAACCCACCCAGCGGGCCAGGACGTCCCGTACCGTGCCAAGCCGGGCACCGCCAAGGGAGATCGCGCCCCGGGTGGGCTCCAGGATTCCGGCCAGCAAACGCAGCAAAGTGGTCTTGCCCGCGCCGTTGGGCCCGAGGATGCCCACCATGCCCCTCTCGACCCGGAAGTTCACCTCTGAAAGGGCCCGCACCGGACGCGCCGGCAAGTCGAAACCGCCCAGCCGCAGGGCCCACCGGCGCAGCAAGGTGCGCGGGTAGCGCAGCGGACCGGCGCGCACCCGCGGCGGCAACTGGCCGCGCTGCTGGCGCACGGCGCTGGTGCGCACCAATTGCCCCGCGGCCAACAACAACGCCGCGACCAGGGGCCACGCCGCCGACACGGGCCGCGGCTCGCCAGCCAAGGCCGGTGCCACCAGCATCCAATACGCGAACAACGCCACGACGACCCACGGCGCCAAGACGCGCAGCACGCTCTCCACGCCGCCGGGGTCCACCGTGCCGGCCGGGTTGGCGCGACCGCGCGCGCGACGAATATCGTTCAGCAAGCGCGCGGCGAACGCGGCGCCGAGGAGCCACAACGCCAACTTCCAGCCGCCGGCTTGCACATAGGTCGCCAGGAAAAAGGGCGCCGCCACGAGCACCAGCGCCGGACCGAAGCGTCGCAGCGCGTCTTTGCCCTCGAAATCGCCAACGCCCTCCACCGTGCCGCCTTGCGCCAGAACCCGGCTGGCGAACTCGCGCCGGGTTCGCAACGCCTGACGAAACGGACCGGGCAAGCCGTAGGTCTTCTTCAAGTTGCGCACATCCACCACCGGCGGCCCCACGCGGCTGTCCGGCGCGATCGTTGCCGGGCGCCGGAACAGCAATACGGTGATGGCGAGCAGCCCGCCACCGATCAACAGACTGGTTACCGCCTGCCACAACAGCGAGGTGATGACGCCGGTCAAGGTGAGCGACAACATCGTGCCGATCGTGGCGACGCCCCAACCCAACACGAGCCAAGGGCCCACGCGCCCGAACACCCGGTCAAGGCGTTGCAGCAGGATGTACATCACGGGAATGATCACCAACGTCAAAATCGTTGCCGTCAGCAGCCCGCCGATGACGACGATGGCGAAAGGCGGCCACATCTCGTTCTCGCGGCCGGTGCTGATGGCGAGCGGCCACAGCGCGGCGATGGTGGTGGCGGCCGTCATGAGCACCGGCCGTGTGCGTTCGCGCACCGCGCCCAGCGCCGCCGCCCCGGGCGACAAGCCGCCGCGCACGCGCTGCGCGATGCGGTCCACCAGCAGGATGGCGGGATTGACGGCCAAGCCGAAGAGCATGACCACCCCGGCGCCGGCCATGATCCCGGACGGCGTTCCGGTGAGCACGAACAGCCAAGCCGAGCCAAGCACGGCCAACGGCAGCGCGAGCAGCACCAGGAGCGGCAAAGTCAGCGACTCGAAGGCCATCGCCAGCACCAGCGCCAACAGCGCGAGCGCCGGCAGCGCGAGTTCGCGCACAAGCGACGTCTCCTCGTCGTTCTCTGGCAGCTCCACGGTGTAGCCCTCTTGCCGCGGCACCGCCTGCACGACTGCCGCGATCTCCTTCTCCACCGCCTGCAAACCGGGGCCGGAGTCCGGCACGTCGCGGTTCAGGTGGTATTGCACGCTTGTCTCTCGCCGCCCGTTGTGGTGCGTGATCGGCGGCTGAGGCGGCATCCGCCGGATCGAGGCGAGCGCGGCCACCGGCGCGACGCCGGATTCGGTGTGGATGCGCAGACGCCGCAGATCCCGGCTCCCGAAGGGTTCGCGGGCGCCGACGCGCTCCACGACGACCGGTATTTCGCGCCCGGACGAGAGCACGAAGCCGGCGCCGACCGCAAAACCCTCGCGCCCGGCCACCTGCAAGACCGGCATCACCTCGTCCAACGTCAGCCCGAACGCTTCGAACGCCCGCCGGTTCGGCTCGATCCAGATCTCGTCCATGCCGGGCGGGCTGGACTGAAAGGCCTTGGCCACGTGGCTCACGGCATCGAGCCGCGCCACCATGTCGCTGGCCAACTGGCTTAGCGGGCCGGTCTGTGGCCCTGAGAGCACCACTTCGCGTGGGCCGCTGCCGAACGGGTTGCCCCTGCCGCCGCGGGGGCCGCCGCCCTTGCCACCGAAGCTTTCCTCGCCTTGGCGCAACAGCTCGAAACCCTTGATCTCGTCCGCGACGTTCGTGGCGGCGTCGCGCACCCGCGAGACTGTCAGTGTCTCGGGACGCTCGTCGGGCTCGACGAACTGCGCGGTGATCGTGGCCGTTTCCTCGGACACCTCGGACGTCACGGTTTCCACGCCCTCGATTGCCATGACGGCCCGTTCCACTTGGCCGACAGCCGCGGTAAGCACCTCGGCAGAACCCCGCCCGCGCGCGAAACGCGCGACCATGCGCACTTCGTCCGCCCGTTCCGCGTCCGATCGGCCGGAGTTGCTGATCGCTATGGGAACTGCCGTGATCAACGTGATCAACACGGCGAACAACGTGCCGGCGAGCCACCCGGAAGGCCGGCGCAGAGCGTTCTTCAAGAGTCCCACGAACAGCACGCGAATCGGGTCGGGCACCCGCAAGCCGCCGGATTGCTCGCGACGGGCGCGTTGCAGACGGACCCGCCGAACCGCCGCCGGTGCCGCCAGCCGGTGCGCGAGCACCGGCACGAGCCCCACTGCCACGAGCAAGGACGCCGCGAGTGGCAGCAGCAACGACGCGGCCACCAACTCCAGCGTGGCGGAAATGGAGGTGCCGATGTCCACCAGCGTCAACGGCAGGAAGACCGCCGCGGTGGTGAGGCTGGCAGCGGCGATGGCGAGCGCCGTGCGCCGGACGCCGAGGCGGGCGGCGTCGGCCGGAGCGACGCCGTGTTCCAACCGCCGCAAGACCGCCTCGTACACGACGATGCTGTTGTCGATGAGCAGGCCGATGGACAACGACAAGCCGATCAGCGAGAGGATGTTGAGGGAATGGCCGAACAGGTAGAGCAGCGCCACGGCGGCGAGCAGGCTCACGGGCACGGCCACGCCCACCACCGCCACCGCCCGCCATTCGCGGAGAAAAAGGAACAGCACCACGAGCGCTATCGCGTAGCCTGTGAGCGCCAACTTGGCGAGGTGGCGGACCTGCTTCTCCACACCTTCCGCGGCGTCGCTGCCCACCACGAGGTCGATCCCGAGCGGTGCGACTTCGCCACGCAGCTCGGCAACCCGCTCCCGCAGCGCCCGCCCCAGGCGGATCAGATTGGCGCCTTGCTCCTGATAGATCACAACGCCCACGGCCGGCTCGCCATTGACGCGCAGGTACGTTTGGTTCGGCGCGACGCCCAGGTCCACATCGGCCACATGGCCAAGTTTCACGGGGCTGTCCGCTGCCACCCCCACCGCCGCCAAGCTGCGCAGGCTGTAAGGACGACCCTCGACGAGCGTTGGCTGGCGGCCGTTCTCGGACTCCAGATTCCCCACGTGCCGCGTCTGCTGCAGGTTGCGCGACACTGCGCCAATGACTTGCATCGGCGTCACGCCGGCCGCCATCACGCGGTGCGGATCCACGGTGACGGTGACTTGCCGGCGGGCGCCACCGGTGGCGACCGCCTCGCTGACGCCGGGCACCGCCGCGAAGCGCGGCGCGAGCAGTTGATCGGTCAGTTCGAACAGGGCGCGCAGATCCGCTTCCTCCACGCCTTGCCCGGCCCCGCCGAGCACATGCACCATCATCACGAAACTGCCCATGGTGGCGGTTCTCTCCTCGGTGGAGGAGACGCGAATGCCGGCTTGGCCGCGGGGCTGCTCGCGCTCGATGGCGGCGGCGATGCGCCGCAGTTCCAGTTCGCGCACTTTGATGGCGGTGCCGGATTCGAACCGCACTTGGAAGCTGCCGCCAGCCCCGCGAATTTCGGCCCAGCTTTCCGCGACGTTCGGCAGCGCCGAGACGCGCGCCTGCAAAGGCAGCAGAATCTCCCGCTCGACCACCTCCGATTCGCTGCCGGATCGCCAAAACGACACATGCAACGAATCGCCCTGGATAGCCGGAAACAGCTCCACCGGAATACGCTGCAGACCGACCAAGCCGAGGATCACCATGCCGAGGAACACCATGCCGACCGCAACGGGTCGGCGCACCGGCAGATCCAAGAGATGCATTCGCATTTCCGGCTACGCCAACCGCTTCACGAACCCGCCGGCCGCGAGGCGCGTCTTTTCCAGCAGCAGGTACAGGCAAGGCAGCACCAGGAGCGAGCCGAGGGTGGATGCGACGATGCCGCCGATAATGGTGATGGCCATCGGTGCCCGCAATTGGGCGCCTTCGCCACCGCCGAACACGAGCGGCGTGAGCGCCAAGGCGGTGGTGAGCGTGGTCATCATTATGGGTCGCAGGCGAATGCCCGCAGCCGCCGCCAAGGCTTGGCTCACGGACGGTTCTCGGCCGCCGGCGCGGCCTTCGGCAGCAATCTGGCGCGCCGTGCTTATGAGCAGCACCGCGTCGTTCACGGCCACGCCGGCCAGCACGATGAAGCCGAGCATGGCCATGACGCCGATCGGCTGGCCCGCGGGCACCAGCGCCACCGCCACGCCCACCAGCGCGAGCGGAACCGCGGCAAGCACCGTGATCGGTTGCAACAGCGATTCGAAAGTGCCGGCCAGCACCATCAGCACCAGGATTAGCGCAAGGGTGCCGGCCAGTTTGAGCTCGCCGAACGTGCGCGCCCGCTCTTCCTCTTGGCCGCGCAGTTTGGCGTGCAGGCCGGGTGGCAACGGCACCTCGGCGATGGCCGCCTGCACGGCGGCCACCGCCTGCGCTTGGGTGGCGCCGTCCGCCACCAGAGCCGTCACCTGCGCGGTGCGCCGTTGATCGCGACGGAAGACCTCGCGCGCCCCGTCCTCGTAGCGGAAGGTGGCCACCTCGCCGATGGCCACCGGGCGCCCGCGGGCGGTGCGCATTTCCACATCCGCGAGCGCGTCCCGGGCCGGCGCCGGCAAACGAATGGTCACCGGCCTCTCTTCGTCGCCGGTGGAAAGTTGCGTGGCCACGCGCCCGTCCAAGCTGGCCTCCAGCACCCGCGCCACAGTTTGGAGATCAACGCCCATGGCATCCGCCATCGCTTGGTCCAGCGTCACGCGCAGTTCCGCCGGCCCGCCCTCGAAGGACGACCGCACATTCCACAGCGCCGGCAGATCCGCAAGGGCTTCCTTCACGATGCCGGCCCCGCGGCGCAAGTCGTCGAGCGAGTTGCCCGCCACCTCCACCACGACCGGCGGCCCGCTCGCGCCAAGCGAGTCGGTAAGGGCCGAACGGGTGATTTCCCATGACACCTCGGTGTCCGGCAAAGCCGCCAAGTCCGGGCCCAGGCTCGCCGCGACCTGCCGGCCGGTGGGCCCCGTCGGCGCCATGCGCGCCTGCACGCGCGCCGTGTTTTCCTCCGTGAGTTCGCTGCGAATCGCGCGGTCGTCCTCGGGCAGGCGGCCCACTTCCGAGAGCGTGGCCATCAACGCGCCGCCACCGGCTTGGCCGATCATGGCCTCCACCCCGGCCACCGTCTGCGCCGTGGATTCCACGCGCTGGGCCGCCGGGCCCACGATCCGCAGCGAAAATTGGCGCGGATCCGATGGGGCGAGCAGTTCGGTGCCGAGACTGGCGAGCATCGCCACGGCCCCGACGCACAGGATCGTGGCCGCCGCCACAACGGTGAACGGTCGGCGCAAGAGCCGCGCCACCAATCGCTCCAGCCACGCCCGGGCGCGCGACGCCGCGGCTTCCGCGGCGATGCCGGTGCGTGGAGCGCTCGGCAGGAACCAGCGGCCGAGCGCCGGAATGAGAGACACCGCCACCACCAAAGACGCGAGCAGCGAAATCACCACGGTGAACGCGATTCCATCGATGAGCCTGGCGGCCAGCCCTTCCACGAAAAGCACCGGCAGGAAGACCACGCAGGTGGTGAGCGTGCTGGCCACGATGGCGCCGGCCACCTGCCCGGTGCCGGCGGCGGCGGCTTGCGCCGGGGCGTCGCCGAGCGCGAGGCGCCGATACATGGATTCCACCACCACGATGGCGTTGTCGACGAGCATCCCGGCACCGAGCGCGAGGCCGCCCAAGGTGACGATGTTGAGGCTGTGGTCGCCGTAGTTCATGCCGAACAGCGCTGCGAACACCGACACCGGCACCGCGGCGGCGACGATCAGCGTCGCGCCCATGGAACGCAGAAACAAGGCGAGCACGAGTACGGCCAACGCGATACCCGCACCAGCGGCGACTTTGAGATCGTCCAGAGCTTCCGTTACCAGCTTGGCGTCGTCCGAAATCTCGTGGACTTGAACACCCGGCAGATCATCGCCAAGGCCGGCGAGCGCGGTGCGCACTTCCGCCGACACCTCCACGGTGTTGGCGCCGGCTTCCTTGTAGATGGCGAGGCCCACGCCTTCTTGGCCGTTGACGCGCACCAGATGGTCCACCTCGGCGTCCACCAATTCCACCGTGCCGATGTCGCGGACGCGCACGGCTTGGCGGACGCCGCCGCGATCGGTGGCGTCTGGCTCGTAGATGTAGCGCACAACGACGTTGGCCACGTCCTCGGGGGTGCGGAAGCGGGAAATGCCCCGCACTTGGAAGATGCGCTGGTCCTCCTCCAATGTGCCGGCCGTCACGTCGGCGTTCTCGGTGCTGACGCGCTGCTCCAGCATGGCCAGCGAGACGTCGAACGCGTCCATGCGGTAGCGATCCACCAACACGCGCACTTCCTTTTCGCGCCCGCCGGTGACCCGCACCTCGGCAACGCCCGGAAGCTGTTCCAGCCCGGGCGCCACCTGCCGGCGCGCCATGTGGCGCAGTTCGGCCAGATCCGGCTTGCCGGTGGGCGCCAACAGGCCCAAAGTGAGGATGGGCGCCTGGCGCGGGTCGAAACGCCGCACCAGCACCTCGTCCACTTGCGGATCGCCGGCGATGCCCCCCACAGCCTTTTGCACATCCACCAGGGCGAGATCCAAGTCGGCGTCCCATTCGAACAGGACGGTGGACACCAGCCGGCCGGTGCGCGCCACCTGTTCGACATCGAGAACGCCGCGCACGGTGAGCAACTGCTGCTCCACGACTTGGCCGTAGAGACGCTCCATTTCGACGGGCGGGCGATTGCCGGCGCGAATCGCAACCACGACCGTTGGACTCTGCAGATCGGGCAGCAAGTCCACGGGCAGTTCACGCCAAGACAGCCACCCCACCAAGGCGATGGCAAGCGCCACCACGGTGACCGCCACCGGCCGCCGCGTGGCCATCGCGGCCAAGGACTCGAACAAGCTCACGGGGTGGGGGCGTCCGTCCGCCGGCGGCGGAACGACGCCAAAGATCGGCTGCTGAATTGCCGAAAGGTCAAGTCAGATGCCACGCGACCACACTGCCACAGTAAACGTCCCTAGCCCCCGTCGTTCTTCATCACGGTGGAGATCCCGCGCTGGTGGTCGCGGGCCTTTCGTCAAAAAGAACCCTAGCCGCCGATCACGCGCACCCGCGTGCCGTCGGTCAGCGTTTCCAAGCCGCGCACAACCACGCGGTCGCCAAGGACCAAACCTTCGTGTACCTGCACGACGTCGTCGTCGCCCAGCCCCAAGCGCACGTCGCGCCGATTCACTTTCTGGCCGTCGAGCAGGAAAACCACGTCGCGCCCGCCCCGGCTTGCCACCGCTTGGCGCGGCACCACGGTCACGTCCGGACGCTGCTCCACCACCACGGTCACCTCCACGAACATGCCCGGGCGCAATTGCATGGCGGTGTTGTCCACGGCCACTTCGGCGCGGAACGTGCGTTTCACCGGATCCATGGTGGGCGAAAGGCGAACAACCCGGCCACCGATTTCGAGGTCCGTGAAGGCGTAGTGGCGAATGCGAACCGTCTGCCCGGGGCGCACGCGCGCGAGTTCCGGGCCGATGAGGTCCACGTCCGCGACGAGCTGATCCAGGGGCCCGACTTCCGCTACCACGAAGCCGGCCACCACGAGCTGGCCGTCCGCCATCGGATTGCCATTGTCGTTGCGGGCGAGGTGCAAAATGGTGCCGGCGATGGGCGTCTTCAGCGTGGCTTTGGCGGCGTCCAAGACGCTGCGGTCGTAGTCGAAGCGGGCGCGCTCGAAGCGCTCTTCCGCCTCGTGCAATTCTTCTTCGGAAGCGAGTTTGACGTCGAACAGATCGCGTCGACGGGCCAATTGCGCCGCCGCCGCTTCCATGGTGCGGCGCGTCGAGTCCAACCGGGCGTGGAGGCGCACGTCCTCTCCAGTGACGCGGGCGACGATCTGCTCGGCCGCCACCACCGAACCTTCGGCCAACCGTTCCCCGGCGCCGTCGCGGCCGACCTGCAAGTGACCCGGCGTCTCTATATGCAAGCGGACGATTTCGCGCGCCCGCAACGTGCCGGTGGCGACGACCAAGTCCTCCACGGTGGCGGTTACGATCTCCTCCGCCTCTACCGGCATGCGGAACTCCACCTCCGGCACGCCGGTGGGGGGCGCGCAGGCCGCGAGCGCGAGCACAGCGGCCGCTCCGCAGAGGAACGGCCAGTGGCGCGCCGCCGGCCGCGAAGCCTTGACCTTTGGCCGGGAAAGAACGTGCCGCGCACGCAACAGCGCAAAGCAAGATGGGCGCTTCATGGCGGGTTTCGATTGATTTGACAGGGGCCGTTCATTTCGTGTGCCAGCACGTCCGCACCGGGTTCGGCGGGCGCATGGCAGCGAGCACCTTAGCATAACGTGGGCTCCGTTCGCCCCGGCCAACACGCCGGGAGTTGCCCCGTCGCAAGTGGCGGATCACCAGTTGGCGCGAAAGAACGCCAATTCCTCCACCTCCACCTGGCTGCGGGTGGTGAGTTTCACGGGCGTGGACGCCTTCTCTACGACGCCGATGTCCGCCAGCCACTCGCACGCGGTGATCACGTCCGCGGCGTCGTGGTGGCGATGGAAGTGATGCGCGATGTCCGTGCTGGAGCGCGGCTCGCCCGCCGCCTCGTCGAGATACTCCAGCACCGGCGCGAACAGACGTTCGGCGCGCGCCTCCAAGTAGTCGTCTATGGCGGCCAGCGCTTTCGTCAACGCCGTTTGAGCGACAGGCCGCTCCAACAGATCGGTGTACACCAGGCGGAACAGCCGCGGATTCAGACGCAAGGCGTCCGTGAGGGCTTCGCGGCCCACGAGTTCTCCGGCCAGTCCCACTTCCACTTCGGCGAGCGCCCGGGCGGTGTTGAGAATCCACAGCGCCGTATACGCCGGATCATCTTTGATGGCGTGCCATTTGCGCGCCTTGTACAGCGTGAGGATCGCCAGCTGCGCGCTGCGCATGGCCTGCAGACGGCTGTCGCGGGCGCCGATTTCCTTCAGTTCGGCGAGCAGCGCGTCTATCGAGGAGTCGCGGCTGAACAGCAAGCGTCCCTTGGCGAAAAGCGAATGCTCGAACGTGTTGCGAACCGCGGTCTCGAGGCGGCGGCGGAAGTCGGCGCGCGGCTGCACCGTGGTGTGGATGTTCACGTCGTCTTGCAGCAGCGCCACGCCGCGGCGGCCGGTTTTCTTGTCGTCCGCGCAGACGAGCACCAAGTCGATGTCGGACTTGTCCCAGACTTCGTCGTGCGAGAGGCTGCCGCAGAGGATCGCCGCCAAGATGTGCCGATCCTCGCGTATCTGCGCCACGGCGGCGTCCAAGGCCGCCTCGAAACGGGCTCGGGCGACGGAGGGCACGGCGGCGTCGGCCTAGTCCTGGCCGCTCTCTTCGAAGCGCCGCATGAAGCCCTCGATGCGGGCCGCGTTGGCGCCGAGGTCGCTCTCGCCCACACGCGAGGCCGACCGCAGATCCACCAGCGAGCCGCCGGCGGTGGCGCGCACGCGGATGACCACGTCATCGTCGAAGCCGAACCAGAACGTGGTGTCCACCGCCTCGACGAGACCGGCGCCCGGATCTTCGTTCACGATGCGCCAACCCAAGCCTTCGGCCACCCGCACGGCACGGTCGAAGCTCTCGCCGGTCGACAAGGCGCTGCGCATCGTTTCGAGTTCTGGGTACGCCTTGGATTGCAGTTGCGCGACCGCTTCCGTGTACTCCAGCGGATTCGCCGTCTCGCCACGCAGCCGCGCGACGGCGGAGAACGCGGGCGGATCCCCGCGATCCGTCGAAACGTCGTGGATTCGCGGCAGCGACGTGGCCAGCCGAAACTGCCAACCCAACACCGCCAACACGATGACGCAGCCGGCGAGCCCCACGCCGATGGGCAACGCCTCGGCGGTGCGGCCGGCGCGCAACCCGAAAACAAGCACCGCCAAGCCGAGCACCAGCACCGCGGCCGCCGCGAAGGCCCCCGTGAAGACGAACTGGAAGCCGGTCTGAAATCCCCAGACGCCGTTCTTCGTGCCGAGCGCGCCCCCGACCATCAAGGCGGGCGCCAGCAGGCCGACGATCATCACCGCCCGCGGCAGCATCTCGCGCACCGTCATCGGGGCGTCATCCCGCTAGCGTCCCCGCCAACGCCAGCGCCGGCCATCCATTGCGGCGCGCAATGCTCCGGCGGCGTCGCCGCTGGCCATGCAACGGGCGAACTGCGCTTGTTCGATGGCGAGCCCGGAGCGGAGATCCGTTTCCACGCCCTGGTATATCGCCCGCTTGGCCGCGGCCAGAGCGATGGGCGATCGCGCCGCCAATTCCACCGCGAACGCAAGCGCCCGGTCGGCGAATTCGAGCGGTGGATAGACGGCATGCAACAGGCCGAGCGCCAGAGCCTCCCGCGGTGCCAGCAGGGTGCCGCGCAAGACGAGATCAAGCGCCTTGGCGACGCCAAGCAGACGGGCGACGCGCTGCGTGCCGCCGGCGCCCGGAATGATGCCGACGCCGGTTTCCGGCAATCCGATACGGAAGTCGCCATCGGCCATCAACCGGAAGTCGCAGCCGAGCGCGAACTCCAGCCCGCCCCCGGCGGCGTTGCCGTTGATGGCCGCCACCGTGACGAACTGCGCGTCTTGCAATTGCAGCCCAAGTCTATTGAAACGGTGCAGACCGGGTTCCGCCGTTTGCGGCACGCGCGAGCCGATGGGGCGATTGCGGAGCATGGCGGCGCGGTCGTCCGCGCTCTGCTCGGCTTGCGCTTGATTGCGCGCGGCGCTCGCGGCCAACTCGCCCACCTCGTAGTGGCGGATGAACACGCCTTCGCCACCGCCGGTGAACACCACCACACGCACGTCGTCGCGCCGGTCGAGATCGTTCGCGAACGTTTCGAGTTCCTCTACCTCGCCTGCCACCAAGGTGTGCGTGGGCGGATTCGCCATGACGCAACGCACCACGCCGGCGGACGGTTCGTCAACGGTGAGATGCTTGAAATCCATCGGGCGGTCCGGTTGCGGCACCGGCCAGCCTTGGGCTTGGCGCGTCGGCGCGACGAGGGCAAGGATGGGCGTTTTGGCCGCCGCCTGTCAACACGCTTCGCTGGAGCGCGTCGGGAGCGCCCGCCGCTCGGCAATCCCCGTCGCGGCGCTTGACAAGCGTGGCTTTTGGTTGCACGGTGGCGTTATGGCTTTCGCAATCGACACCGCGGCAACTATCGCCGACTTGGAAGCGGCTGGCGTCGAGGCCGCGCACGCCAAGGCCATCGTCCACGCGATCAACGGCGCCGCTGGCGACCCGGTTGGCAAGGAGGACTTCAAGGAACTGCGCGGCGAGTTCAGGGAACTGCGCGGCGAGTTCAGGGAACTGCGCGGCGATTTCAAGGATCTGCGGGACGAGTTCAACGGGCTGCGGGACGAGTTCAACGGGCTGCGGGACGAGTTCAACGGGCTGCGGGACGAGTTCAACGGGCTCCGCGCCGAGGTGAAGGTCGAGATCGACGGGCTGCGGGCCGAGTTCAACGGGTTGCGGAACGAGTTCAACGGGCTGCGGGCCGAGGTGAAGGCGGACATCAAGGAACTGCGAGACGAGTGCCATGCCGTTTTCGCCACCAAGGCCGACCTCGCGGCGCTGAAGAGCGCGTTGACCATTCGCATCGTCGCGGCCCAGGTGGCCACCGCGATGTTGTTGTTCGCCATGTTGAAGGTCTTCGTCTAGCCAGCGCGCGCGACCAGGGCCTGCGGCAGTTGGTGCCGCTTGGCCGTTCACGTAACGCTGCCACGCCCACGCCCCCACCGAAGGACTGGCCTGCCCGCGCCGGATTCCTGGTCGTGCGGCCCGTCACCCCTCAAGCAGTTGGGATGTCCGTGCGGCCAGGATGAAGTCGTTGCGGTGCAAGCCGCCGATGGCGTGCGTCCACCAGGAGACCCGCACTTGGCCCCACTCCACGACCAGCAGCGGATGGTGGTCCGCGGCCTCGGCGAGCGCCCCGACTCGCACGGCGAACGCCAGCGCATCGGCGAAGTTCCGGAACGCGAAACCGGCGGTGAGGCGGTCGGTGTCCTCGGCGACGATTCGCCAGTCCGGCAGCCCGGCCAGCAGCGTTTCGGCTTCCGGGCGGGTCACCGCCGGGCTGTCCGGGCGGCAGGCTTGACACGGCTCGGCCGCCAGCGCTTGAGCGGCGGGTTTCATGGCGTGCGGATGCGCCGCACGAGGGCGGGCACCGAGTCTGGTGGACGCGCCGTAACGGCGCTAACCGTGAACGCGACCGCGAAGTTGAGCAACATGCCTACGCCGCCTATGCCTTCGGGCGAGATTCCAAGCAGCCAGTGCTCCGGCTCGTTGGGCAGAAACGGCGCCACGAACACCCCTTTGAAGCACACGATGTAGCCAATCGTGAACAAGAGGCCGGCCAGCATGCCGGCGATGGCGCCGGGCTTGTTCACGCGGGTGGAGAAGATGCCGAGCAGAATGGCCGGGAACAGGGACGCGGCGGCGAGGCCGAACGCCAAGGCCACCACCTCGGCCACGAAGCCAGGAGGGTTGTAGCCGAGGTGTCCGGCCACGAGAATGGCGCAAGCCGCGCTTATCCGCCCCACCAAGAGCTCGCGCCGCTCGGACATCCGGCGGGCGAGGACGCCCTTCGCCAAGTCGTGGGAGATCGCCGCCGATATGACGAGCAGAAGGCCGGCGGCGGTGGAAAGCGCCGCGGCGATGCCACCCGCGGCGACCAGCGCGATCACCCAGTCCGGCAGGCCGGCGATCTCCGGGTTGGCCAGCACGATGATGTCGCGATCCGCTTGCAACTCGTTGCCTCGCCAGCCGAAGCCCTCGGCCGTCGCGGCGAAATCCGGGTTCTGGTCGTTGTAGTACTGAACGCGGCCGTCGCCGTTCTTGTCCTCGAAGGCGAGCAACCCGGTGTCTTCCCAAGTCCGGAACCACTGCGGCCGTTCGTCGTAGCGCAGGTTGCCGTCCGGCGCGCCCACCGGCCCATGTTGAATCGTGGTGGTCAGGTTCAGCCGCGCCAGCGCTCCTACCGCCGGTGCCGTGGTGTAGAGCAGGGCTATGAACAGCAGCGCCCAGGCCGCCGAGGCGCGGGCGTCGCGCACCTTCGGCACGGTGAAGAACCGCACGATCACGTGCGGCAGACCGGCCGTGCCCACCATCAACGCGAAGGTGATGAAAAACACGTCCACGGTGGCCTTTTCGCCATCGGTATACGCCGAGAAGCCAAGGTCGGTGACGATGCGATCCAGCTTCGTCAGCAGATGCTCGCCGCCGGCTTCCACCTCGCTGCCGAAGGCGAGTTGCGGCACCGCGACGCCGGTCACCTGCAACGAGATGAACACCGCCGGCACCGTGTAGGCGAAGATGAGCACGCAATATTGCGCGACTTGGGTGTAGGTGATGCCTTTCATGCCGCCGAGCACCGCGTAGCAAAACACCACCCCCATGCCGATAAGCAGACCAACGCCTATGTCGACGTTCAGGAAACGCGAGAAGACGATGCCGACGCCGCGCATCTGTCCGGCCACATAGGTGAAGGAGATGACGATGAGGCAGATCACGGCCACCACCCGGGCCGCGTCCGAGTAGTAGCGCTCGCCGATGAACTCCGGCACCGTGAACTTGCCGAAACGCCGCAGGTACGGCGCAAGCAGCAACGCGAGCAGCACGTAACCGCCGGTCCAGCCCATGAGATAGACGCTGCCGTCGTACCCCAGGAACGCGATGATGCCGGCCATCGAGATGAAGGACGCCGCGGACATCCAATCCGCCGCGGTAGCCATGCCGTTCGCCACCGGATGGACGTGTTTGCCGGCGACGTAGAAGTCTCCCGTGCTGCCGGCGCGGGTGCGGAAGGCGATGCCGACGTAGAGCGCGAACGAGAGCCCCACGACCACATAGGTGAGCAGTTCCAAGCTCATGCGCCGGCGTCGTCCTCGTCCACGCCGTGCTCGCGGTCCATGGCCGCCATGCGTGCGGCGTAGTAGAAGACCAGCGCGAGGAAGACGTACATGCTGCCCTGCTGCGCGAACCAGAAGCCGAGTTTGAAACCGCCGAACGTGACACGGTTCAGGACGTCCACAAACAGCACGCCGCAGCCGAAGGAGACCACGAACCAGACGCCTAGGCACCCGGCAACCAAGCGCAGGTTCGCCTGCCAATGCGAGCGCTTGTTCATGCGGTGGCCGGTGGCGGTTCAGCGGCCATTCTAACCGCAGGTTGCCGGAACGACGCACGGTCGCGCAGCTCCCGCGCACGGGACCGCGTTCCCTAGCGGGCCGCCTTGGCGGCCCGTCGCCGCAAGGCGAAGGCGATGCGCTCGCCGAACAGGGCCGCAAGCACCAAACCGTACACGATCGCGTCCTGGTAGCTCGCCTTGGAGAGCCACAACAGGTGGATCCACGCCGCGATGGCGGCTGGATGGATCAGGCGGTGCAACGCCTTCCACCGCCGCCCGAGACGCCGCTGCCAACCTCGCGTGGAAGTGACGGCCAGCGGCACCAGGGCGAGCAGGGCGCCAAGACCCACCGTGATGTACGGGCGTTTGTAGACGTCGCCCAGCAACACGGTCGGGTCAAGGCCGGCGAGAAGCGTCAAGTACACCGTGAAGTGCGCCAGCACATAGGCGAACGCCCACAGGCCCACCTGCCTTCGCAAACGCACCAGCTCCGGCCTGCGCAACAGCCGCGCGAGTGGCGAGACCGCGAGGGTCAGCAGGAGGAAACGCAATCCCCAAGTGCCGAGACGGTGCAACATGGCCTCCTGCGGGTCCGGCCCCAAGGTGCTGCCGGGTTCCGCCAGTTCGCCCCAAACGTCCCAGCCGAGCAGCCCGAGCGGGAGGCCGAGCAGCACGAACAGCACCGCCTTCTGCGCGCCCAACGGCGGCATGCGGCGCCCCACCGCCGGGACCTGCCGCTAGAAGTGGCGGCTGAGATCCATGCCCGCGTACAGCCCGGCCACTTCGTCGTACCCGTTGAACATGCGCGTCTTGATGCGTGACGCGAATATCCCCGCCGGCAACCGCTTCTCCGTGGCTTGGCTCCAGCGCGGGTGATCGACGTTCGGATTCACGTTGGAGTAGAAGCCGTACTCGCGCGGCTGGGAGAGGTTCCATGTGGTCGGCGGCCGCAATTCGGTGAGGCGGATCTCCACGATGGACTTGATGCTCTTGAAGCCGTACTTCCACGGCACCACCAGGCGCAGCGGCGCGCCGTTCTGATTCGGCAGCACCTTCCCGTACATGCCGACCGCGAAAATCGCCAGTGGATGGTTGGCCTCGTCGAGCCGTAAGCCCTCCACATACGGCCAGTCGATACTGGAGGCGAGCGACCGCTGGCCGCGCATTTCGGCCGGCCGGTGCAACGTCTTGAACGCCACGTATTTGGCGTCGCCGGCGGGCTCGAACTTGTCGAGCAGTTTCTTCACCGGAAAGCCGATCCACGGGATCACCATCGACCACGCCTCCACGCAACGCAGCCGGTAGATGCGCTCTTCCAAGTCGATGCCGGAGAGCAGGGCCCCGATGTCGATTCGGCCCGGCTTCGCCACCGCCCCGGTCACGTTGACCGTCCAAGGATCCACCGTCATCTCGTGGGCATGCGCGGCGGGGTCGCCTTTGTCCGCGCCGAACTCGTAGAAGTTGTTGTAGCGGGTGGCGTCCCGCTCCGGCGTGAGGTCTTCGCCGATCGGCTGGCCCGGTCGCACTTCGCGTTGCCCCAGCCAAGCCGCCGGCAACGCCCCGGCGGGCAGCGCCGCGGCGGTGCCGGCGGCCGCGAAGGACTCGGCCATGAACCGGCGGCGCGAGCGGTACACGGACTCCGGAGTGATCTCGGAAGGCTTGATGTCGCTTGCGGGCTTTATCAGCATGGCGCGCTCCTCATGGTGGTTCGTTCGATGTCGCCGGATCGCCGCGGTAGCGGCGCCAAAGGTACAGCGCCGGGCCGGACAGCGCGTACACCACGAAGCAGGCGAGCAGCACGCGCGGCGGATCGATGAGCACGGTGGCGAAGATCAACACGGCCGCCACCAGGATCAAGAACGGCACGCGCCCCGTGAGGTTGAGTTCCTTGGGCGAGAAGTAGGTGAACTGCGAGACCATCAACAGGGCCACGCCGCCGGTGAGCAAGGCCATGACGTAGGCGGCGAAGCCGGTGGCCCGATCCACGTACTCGCTCCAGATCCAAACGCTGCTGGCGATGATGGCCGCCGCCGACGGACTGGCGAGACCGGTGAAGGTGGCGGTCTCGCCCTTGGTGTTGAAGCGCGCCAGCCGCAACCCGGCGCACGCCATGTAGACGAAGGCGAACACCCAACCGAACTGCCCCAAGCTCGAAAGCGCCCAGAAGAACGCCACCAGCGCGGGCGCCACGCCGAAAGCCACCATGTCGGAAAGGCTGTCGTATTGGGCGCCGAAATCGCTCTCGGAGCGCGTCCAGCGCGCCACGCGGCCGTCGAGCGTGTCGAGAATGAACGCCGCGTAAATGGCAAGCGCCGCCTTCACGAAGCCGCCGTTGGCCGCCGCCACGATGGCGTAGAAGCCGGCGAACAGCGCAGCGGTGGTGATGAGGTTCGGCAACAGGTAGACGCCGCGCCGCCGGTGCCGTTCGCCGCCCGCTTCCGTGTCTTCCCGCCGAGCCATGAAGTTCACCGCCAGCCCACCGATCCGCGCAGGCCAAGTCAGGGTCTGAACCAGTTCAAGGCCTTGTGCGCGGATGCCAACACTGCGAGTATAGCCGCCGTCTTGGCCGGTCAAGGTGCCCATCGTGGCCCGTTCCGAAGTGGGCCGGCAAGGGCGGTCGGCGGATGTGTAGCGGGCGTAGCGTCATGCGTGCCCAGGCTGAGGACGTGGATCGGTTGTGACGAGTGAGAATCGTGCAGCGGCCAAACGCCCCCCGGACAGCGAATTCCAGGGTGGCGAAGGCCGTTTGACCCGGTTTACGCCGAAGCTTGATGTGCTCGGCTTGCGGGAGGACGACGCATGGTGTGCGATCGCGTTGGAAATGGGCCTCCGGGGTTGCGGCGAGACGTTCGACGACGCGCTTGACGCGCTCGCCGAGGCCGTTGAAGCTCAAGTCACGTTCGCTGTCCAGCACGACAATTTGGGCGGAATTTTCGTCCCGGCGGCACCTCGCTATTTTCGTGTGCACGCGGATGTGAAGCGGGCCGCGCTCAAGCGCAAGCTGCTTGACCAAGGCCAGTCCGGGCTGTCGGATTACCGCGTGGGGGCTCTCCAGCTACCGAAACCCGCTGGGTCGTTCAAGCCAGCCGTCGCTTGCCGAGCTTGGCGCGGGTAACGCGGGGTAGCCAACCGGGGTGCGTTGCCGGTGGCGAGCCGTTTTCGTGGCCCTGCGGCGAGACCCCGGGAGCCTAGGGCCGCCCCGGGTCGTCGAATCAGCCGCCGGCGTGCGGCAGCGTGCCGGCCGAGACTTCGGCGCGGAGATCGCCGGCGGCGGCGCCGTCCGCGGACATTAGAGTCCACGCGTCGCGGCTGCGCAACACGGCCCAAGCGAGCTTGTTGTTGAGGGTGTGGCCGGACATGTAGCCGTCGAACGCGCCGAGCACCGGCAAGCCGAGCAAGTACAGGTCGCCAATGGCGTCCAGCAGTTTGTGCTTGACGAACTCGTCCTCGTAGCGCAGCCCTTCCGGATTCAGGATCGAGTGCTCGCCGACGCCAACAGCGTTCTGCAAGCTGGACCCCAAGCACTTGCTGATGGCCCGCGCCTGCGGCAGTTCGCGCATCAACCCGAACGAACGGGCCCCACACACTTCGCCCACATAGGATGTGCGGGAGAAATCCGCCTCCACGCGCTTGGGATAGCGGTTGAACACCGGATGGTTGGCGACAAAAGTGTACCCGGCGCGAAAGCCGTCGTAGGGTTTCAGACTCGCCCGCGCTTGGCCTTGCGAGACGGAGATTTCACGCCTGATCTTGATGAATTGGCGGGGCGCGTTCAGCTCGCGCACGCCCGCGGCCTGCACCATTTGCACGAACGGCGCGGCGCTGCCGTCCATGATGGGCACCTCTTCGCCAGAGAGCTCCACGCGCAGGTTGTCTATGGCCAAGCCCCACAGCGCGGACATCAGATGCTCGACAGTGGCGATCTGCACGCCGTGCTCGCCGATGCTTGTGGAAAGGGTGGTGTCGGAGACGTTGTCCGCCAAAGCCCGAACCGGACGCCGCGACGTGTCCAAACGAACGAACTCGATGCCGGTGCCCGCAGGCGCGGGACGCAAGGTCATGCGCACGGGCCGCCCGGTGTGAACGCCCACGCCGATGGCGTGCGCGGGACGGTCTACGGTTCTCTGACGCAGCATGAAAGCCTGTCCGAAGAGCAAATTGACGGCGCACTGTACCGCAAGCGCGCCAGAAAGTGAAGAGAAAATGGAGGGAATCTTGATGAACCGCCTTTTCGGTCGCCTGTTGGCCGCCGGAAGCCTCGAAATGGTCGATCTCGGGACACCGGGCACCGTCTAAAACGGCCCTTTCGACCAGGTGGCGCCAGCGCCGGCGCTACTCCGAGGACTCCAGCGTAACGACCAGATCCTCGAACGTCTCCCTGTTCCTGTCGTTCATCGCCATCAGGTTTCGATGCGCTTCAAGCACCCGCACGCGCAGTTCCCGCGGCGACAGCGTTGTCGCGGTCAGGTCGCCAAGCTGGCGCTCGTCGGTGAGTGGCTTCTCCACCATGTGAAACGCTTCGTCAAAGCCCATCGTTTTCAACAGACGGGTGATGTCGGGCCGCGTGGACACCAAGGTGGGCGCACAGCCCAACCGCGCCTTCGCCTGCACGGACAGTCGCGCCAAGACGCCGAGCGATGTGCTGTCGATGTTCTCGGCGGCGGAGAGATCCACAAGCACCGAAGCCAGGTTCTCGTCCTTGAAGACGCGGTCCAAGAACTCGTCGAAAGTGGCGCCGAGGCCGAGCCGCACATCGCCCACGAACTTGAGCAGGTAGGTGCCGTCGCCATTGGCGACGAGGATGCGGCCGGGGGTCATGTCTTTGGAATCCGGCGTCGCTACGCGGCGCGAGCCACCACGAGGCAGGTCATGTCGTCGGGGCCGGTGGTGCCTCGCACCACTCCCAAGGCGTCCCACAGCGCCGGCACATCGGGCGCGTGGCTTGCGGCGCACTCCACCAAACGCGCTTCCTTGGCGGCCAAGCCCTCCTCCGGCATCACCTCGAGGACGCCATCCGAGAACGCGACCACGCTCTCGGCCGCGCCAAGCGGCATCATGCCGGTCTCGTAATCCACATTGGGGAAGAGCCCCACCGGCTTGCCATTGCATTCCAGGGAATGCGCCCGGCCGCCACCCGCGTGGATGGCGTGCGGGAAATGGCCGGCGTTGGCGTAGGTGACGGTGTCGGCCTTTAGGTTCACCACGCCGATGAACATGGCCACATGCTTGCCGAGATTCTGTTCCAGCAACTCCCGGTTCAAGGCCGCCAGCATTTCGCCAGGGCGCTGCAGCATGGACGGTCGATACTCGCGCCGCAGCCTTCTCGAGAAGTTCTTCAGGATCACTGTGACCAGTGCGCTCGACGCGCCGTGACCGGACACGTCCGCGATGTAGAACACGAAGTAGCCATCGCCAATGGCGAAGTAGTCCACAAAGTCGCCGGAAAGAAACATGGAAGGCCGCACTTGGTGCGCCAGCCGGTAATGGCCGATCCGCAGTGGCGAGCGCGGCAGAATGCGTTGCTGAACGTAGCGGCCGGCGCGCTGGTCGCGCTCCAGCGAAGCCAGTTGGCCGGCCATTCGCAGGTCCGACGGCCTTGCCCGCTCGATCGCGGCCCGTGCGCGCGAGGCGAGCTCGGCGTCCCCGCAACCCGTCGGCAGGACGTCCACCACTCCCGTGCGCATGGCCTCGAGCATCGTCGGCGCGTTCGGCAACGCGTTGCGCATCCACACGAAAGGCGCGGGCACACGCCCGGCGTTGCCGACGCCGTCCTTGGCGTCCCGCAGGGAAGCGCAGACGACGACGTCCGCCCCTTCGAGCACACGCGAGAACGCACGACTCCCGCGACGAGCGGGAATCGCGTCAAAGCCGAGCCTGCTAAGGCGAAGGATCAGCGACGAGGTGAAGTCGTCGTCGCCAATGACCGCGATGGCCATTTCGATCCGATGGTAGCGATTGGACAGCGGCTACCCTACTCGCATTGGCCGTCGGAAACAAGGGCGAGAAGCCGCCAAAATGGGCGACTGGGCAGCGTCTTGAAGTCCGCGCTGGCAGCGAAGCCGGGACCGGCGCCGCCGGCGCCGGTTGGCTTGTCGGCAACCACGTCACCGTCCAAAACGTGGCACGATGCGCGTGCGGGCCAGGTGCCGGGAAGCAATCAAGGAGAGGGAACCGCACATGGCGAATTGCGCCTATTGCGGCCAACACGCGGGCTTCCTGCGCAGGAAGCACGCGGATTGCCACGACGCCCATCACCGCGGCTTGGTGGAAATGACAACGTTGGCCAAGCGGGCCGCATCGATGGGCGAGTTCAATGCGAGCGCCCTGCGCCAACGCCTGGCCGAGGTCGCGGAAGCCGCTTTCGCCGGTGAAGATCACATCACCGGGGCCCTCGAACGGGGCTGGGAACAGGCCGTCTCGGAGAGTTTGGCGGACGGCATCCTCACGCGAGACGAAGAGGAACGCCTGCGGAACTACCGCGACGGATTGGCCCTCGGCGATGCGGGTTCTCGGGCTGCAATGGGCAACCTCGAGCGGGCCGCGCAAGACAGGCTGGCGCAAGACGCCCGCCAAGCCGCGCTCGCCGCTCAAGGTGAACAGGCCCTGCGCGAGCTCTCCGACTCCTTGGATCAATCGCGCGTTGGCCCGGATCGGCGGCGGCTATTGGCGCAGGCTTGGGAGATGGCTGTGGACGGCGTGCTGGAGGACGGTGTGCTTACTCTGGAAGAAGAGGCGGCGCTCGTTCGCTACCTGCGGCACTTCAAGCTGGCCGCCGCGGACGTGAACGCCAACGGTGCGCACACGAACATGGTCAAGGCCGCCGTCATTCGAGAAGCGGCCGAGGGTTTGGTGCCCCAACGCCAAACGATCAGCGGCCGGATTCCATTCAATCTGATGAAGTCCGAGCAATTGGTTTGGACCATCGACGACGTCGACTACCACGAAGTGGTCACTCGGCGCGAACGGCGCGGCACTTCCCACGGCCTGAGCATTCGCATCGCCAAGGGGTTGTACTACCGCCCCGGGACGTTTCGCGCCCGGGTCCACGAGTGGGAGGAGACCGTTCACGTCGACACGGGCCTCTTGGGCATCACCACCAAGCACCTCTATTTCCACGGCCAGCGCAAGCGGTTCCGCATCCGCTACGACCGCATCGTTTCGTTCGAACCGTACAGCGACGGCATCGGCGTCATGCGCGACGCCCTCACTGCCAAGCCGCAGTCCTTCCGCACCGGCGATGGCTGGTTCATCTACAACCTCGCGACCAACTTGGCCCGGCAATAGGCGAAGCTCCCCGGCGGGCGTATCCCATGCCCATGTAGACTGCCGCGGTTCCAAGAGCGTGGAATGACGTTGGCAGATGGCGTCCGAGATAGTCACCTACGAGCTGGCCAACAACGTGGCCCGCATCACCGCCAACCGGCCGCGCTACCGCAACGCCCAAAGCCGGCGCTTGCTGGAGGAGCTGGACCAGCGCTTCCGCTTGGCGGCGGCGGACAAGGACGTACACGTCATCGCGCTGTTCGGCGCCGGCGAGCACTTCTCCGGCGGCCACGACTTGGGCACGCCGGACGAACAGGCGGATCAGCAGCGGCGCCCATCGCAGGCCGGCGTGCGCGGACGCTTCGACCACTCCCGCGAGCAGTTCGTGGACAAGACCATGCGCTGGCGCAATGTTCCGAAGCCCACCATCGCCGCCGTGCAAGGCTATTGCATTTTCGGCGGGTGGATCGTGGCCAGCGCCATGGACATCGTCTATGCCGCCGACAACGCCATGTTCCTGGGCTCGAACTTCCAGTATTTCTCCGTGCCGTGGGACATGCATCCGCGCCAAGCCAAGGAACTCCTCTACGAAAGCCGTTTCATTGACGCCCACGAAGCGGCGCGGCTGGGCTTGGTGAACCGCGTCTTCCCGCCGGCGCGTCTGCGCGACGAAGTGATCCGCTATGCCGAACGCATCGCCCGCAACGACCCGTTCCAGCTGCGCATGATCAAACTGGCCGTCAACCAAATGCAGGACGTGCAAGGCTTCCACGCGCACATCACGGCGGCGCATATGGCGCACATCGTCTCGTCCGAAGGCGAGGGCGATCCAGACTACGCGCTCAAGGTGCCCCAAGGCAGACGGCGACCGATGGTGGAGCGGGCGTTCGAGAACTACCGGCTGCGCAAGGGCGAGGGGCGGTAGCCGGCCTTGCCCCAAGCGCCGGCGACGGAAACTGGCGTCACGCCAAGCGCACCCCCAGGAATTGGCCGATCGCCGCCGAGCAGGCCTCCAGCTGGTCGTGCTGCGGCCAATGCCCGGCGTTGTCGATCTCGTGCAAAGTGGCGTTGCGGAAGTGGCGCAGCGTGTCGTCGTGGCCGATGCGATGCGGGAAACCTTGGCGCGAGTTGATGATCAGCACCGGGCAGTCGATGCGTTGCCAGAGCGCCACCAGATCCTCGCGGGGCATGTCGTAAGGCCGAAGGGCGCGCGTGTAGTTGTCGAACTTCCATGTGAAAGTGCCATCCTCGTTCTGATTGCTGCCGTGGATGGTGAGATGCCGCGCCTGTTGCGGCGAGAGGTGCGGATTGGTGTCTTGCATGCGCCGATAGGCGTCTTCCAAAGTCGCGTAACGGCGCGGCGAGCGGGCGGAAAGCGCCCGGTTGCCCTCGAGCCAACGGCGCACCCGGTCGGCCGGCGAGTCCGTGCCGCCCGGGTAGAGACCCACGCCCTCTATGATCACCAGCCGCTCGACAGCCTGCGGGAAAGCTCCCGCGTACACCGATGCGATGGTGCCGCCAAGCGAATGCGCCACCACGGCGACCGGCGCCAAGCTGCGCTGGCGCACGAGCTGGGTGATGTCCTGCACGTACTCCAAGTACGAATACGGGCTGCCGAGCGTCCACGCGGAATCGCCGTGGCCGCGCAAGTCCGGCGCCACGACATGGTAGTGCCGGCGCAGGGGCTGCGCCAGCCAATCCCAAGAATGGCAATGATCGTGAACGCCGTGCACCAGCAGCATGTCCGCCGCCTCGTCGTTGCCCCAGTCCAAGTAGTGCAGGCGCAAACGCTGCGAGAAGTAGCTGTGTGACGTGGGATTGCCACGCTCGGTCATCACATCGCTCTCGGGTTCGAGACTCTATTCGCCTCTCGGGAACGCGCTTCGCATTGGCGATTCAGCCCACAGTATGTTGCCGGCGAGACCGCGAACGCAACCGTCGCATGGAGTCGCCATCCAGTCGAGCGGGACCGGGTTCGGGGCGGTTCGCGGGTGTGCGACGTTTTAGTGCGCGGGGCTGCGAGCGGGTTTGGGGAGTCATCGCGATTCCCAAGTAAGCTGAGGGTATGTACAACCGCAGCGAAGGGAATCGCGATGACGGAAGAGATGTTGGCGCAGGACGCGCTGGAGCGCAAGAAGGCGTGGGCTTTTCTGGAGGAGAAGGTTCTCCGCCTGCTGTCGTCGTCGCCGGAGTTCCGGGAGCTTTGCCGGGAGGTTCTGGGCGGCGGGCGGGGGTTCCGGGAGTTCGAGCTGGACCTGCGGGGCGCGCTGCTTGGCGGCGCGGCGGCGGGGGTTTCGGAGAATCTGTCGGCGCTGGACGCGGAGTCCGGGGCGCCGGCGTGCGCGGCTTGCGGCTCGGCGATGGTCCGGCGCGGCACGCGCTCGACGGCGCCGCTGTCGCTGTTCGGCCCGCTGCGGCTGCGGCGCGGCTACTGGACGTGCGGGTGCTCGAAGGGCGGGCGGCACGTTCTGGACGAGACGCTGGGGATCGCGGGACGGGACGGCGTGCGGGGAACGCCGGCGGTCCTGTGGGCGCTGGCGGATCTGGCGGCGGACGCGAGCTTCGAGAAGGCGGCGGCGCGCCTGGGCCGGCTGGCCGGCGTCGTGGCGACGGCGAAGCGGGCGGAGCGGGCCGCGAAGCAGGTCGGGCGGGAGATCACGGCGTGGGACGAGTCGGCGCCGACGCTGCGCGAAGCGCCGGCGGAGACGATGTACTGCAGCCCGGACGGCACCGGCGTGCCGGTGGTGCGGCGGGACGCGGGGACGGCGGAGGACGGCCGGCCGTCGAAGACGCGGGAGGCGAAGGTGGCGGTGTTCCACACGGCGGAGCGGCGCAACGCGAAGACCGGCCTGCCGGAGCGGGACGCGGGTTCGGCGCGGCACACGGCGGCGATCGACAGCGCGGCGTCGAGGGACGTGGACGCGGAGCCGTCGGCGTTCGCGCGGCGGCTCTGGCGGGCCGCGGAGCGGTTCGGGTTCGCGGCGGCGAAGCGGCAGGTGGTGGTCGCCGACGGCGCGAAGTGGATCTGGAACGCCGCCGCGGAACTGTTCCCGAACGCCGTTTGCATTGTCGACATCTGGCACGCCAGGGAGCGGCTCTGGGAAGTGGGGCGCTCGGTGTACGGCGCCGGCACGGAGCTGTGCCGGGCGTGGTCGGAGAAGGTCTGCGCGGCGCTCTCCGAAGGGCGCGTCGAAGACGTGCTGCGGGAACTGCGCCGGCACGCCGGCGACAAGACCGCCGACCAGTGCGTCGGCTATGTGGAGAACAACCGCGGCCGGATGCGCTACCCCGCGTACCGGGCGATGGGGCTGCTCATCGGTTCGGGCATGGTCGAAAGCTCCTGCCGGACGCTGGTCGGGGAGCGACTGAAGTGTTCCGGCATGCGATGGAGCAGAGCCGGCGCGAACGACGTCATGGCGTTGCGTTCGTGCGTCCGCGACGAACGGTACGACGACTTCTGGCGCCGTCGGCGCAAACCGCCGCCAATGGCCGCCTGACGGCTCGCGCACTAAAACGTCGCACACCCCGCGCTCCGGGGTGTGCGACGTTTTTGTGCGCGGGCGGGCTGCGAGGGTTTGGAGAGTCACCGCGATTCCCGGCACGCAGCTCGGCCGTTGGAGCAAGGCTGGTGCCAAGGACGTCATGGCCTTGCGTTCCTGCTTCCGCAGCGAACGGTGCGACGACTTCCGGCGCATCGCGCAAACCACCGTAAGTGGCGGCCTGACGGCTCGCGCACTAAAACGTCGCACACCCGCGGTTCCAGGGCAATCGCATTTGGAAAGGTGCGGGTGCGACGAAGGTGAGGATAAGGCAGAATTGGCGTTTCGATCCAGGGAAGGAGAGACGGGATGCGGGAGATTCTGTCGGTTTTTCAAGATGTTGAGGACCCCCGGCGGGGCAACGCCAAGCGCCACGATCTGCAAGAGACCTTGACGATAGCGCTGGTGTCGATGCTCGCGGGCGGTCGCACGTGCGTCGACATGGAGGACTACGGGCGCGTCTGGGAGCCCTGGCTGCGGGAGTTCATGACGCTGCCGAACGGGATTCCGAGCCACGACACGTTCTCGCGGCTGTTCGGGATGCTGGACCCGGCGGGCCTGCAGACGGCGCTGCTGCGCCTGACGCAGGACTGGGCGGACCGTCTCGGCGAGGTGGTGGCGGTGGACGGCAAGGCGCTGCGGCGGTCGTTCGAGGACGCCGCGGAACGGTCGCCGACGCACCTGCTCCAAGCGTTCGCGTCGGAGGCGAAGCTGACCCTGGCGCAGGTGGAGGTGGACGGCAAGTCGAACGAGATCCCGGCGTTGCTGGCGCTGCTGGAGCTGATCGACGTGAGGGGGCGCACCGTGACCGCGGACGCGATGCACGCGCAGCGCGGGACGGCGGCGGCGATCGTTGCCAAAGGCGGCGACTACGCGCTGGCCCTCAAGCGCAACCAGGGGACGCTCCACGAGGACGTGACCACATATCTGGACAGTCCGCCGGCGTCGGCGGAACTCCTGTCGCATCAACAGGTTGACAAGGGCCACGGGCGCGTGGAGAAGCGCACGGCGACGGTCTGCCACGACGTCGACTGGCTGCTGGAGCGGCACGACTGGCCCGGCCTTTCGGCCATCGGCAAGGTGACCGCGGAGCGGCGTCTCGCCAGCGGCGCGGAGAGCGTCGACACCCGCTACTACCTGCTCAGCGCGAAGCCGGAGGCGGAGCGCTTCGGGCGGACCGTCCGCGCCCACTGGGGGATCGAGAACAGCCTGCACTGGGTGCTGGACGTGTCGATGGACGAGGACCGGGCGCGCAACCGCAAGGGCAACAGCGCCGCCTGCCTGGCGGTCGTCCGGCGGCTCGCCCTGAACATCGCGCGGATGCACCCCGACAAGCGCTCCATCCGCCGCAAGTTCATCCACGCGCAGCGGAAACAGGAGTTCCTCGTCGAAATGATCCGCTGCGTCCGCAGGCTGGAGTAGGCGCCCATCTGAAATGCGATTGCCCTGCCCGCGGTTCGCGGGCAGTGTGTAATCTTGTGGAAAAGGCGTATAGTCGGGTTGTCGTTGCCTTTTTGCGCGACGAACCACGAACCGTTAAAGGAGCTGATTCATGCTGAATCGCAAGATGAAACCCATCGCAGCCGCTGTTGGCGCCGCCTTTGTCGCGTCGCTGGCACCGAGCGCCGCCGCGGACGCCGCCAACTTGGAGGCCGCCGCTGCCGATCCGTTCGAGACGCGCGCACTTGATGGCGTCTTGTTCGCCACCAAACACAAGGAAGGCGGCTGCGGCGAGGACAAGCCCGCTGAAGGCGACGACAAAGCCGAAGGCGAGTGTGGCGAAGGCAAATGCGGCGAAGGCCACGAGGAAGGCGAGGGCGATGCCGATGCCGATGCCGATTCGGAAGAGGCCGAGTCCGGCGACGCCGAGGAGGAGTCCTAAGCCACAGCCCTCCGGGGCTCGGCGGAAGGGTAGGGGCAAACGCGGCCCTTTCGCCGCCAACAGGGCTTCTTGAAAGGCGGGTCCGGGTTGCCCGGGGCCGCCTGTCGCGCCTTGGAATCGAATCCCGCGGTTTCTTGATGGCCGGCCGCGTACGCTTGTGCCCAAGTCGACGTCCACACTCCCCGTCAAGGTGCGTCGCGATCGCTTCTTGCCCGTGCAGCTATTCGCACGGATACCCGCAGGGTGGCCCGTGCGGCGTTGATCAACGCCGCCCTCGCGCCGCCGCCAGCGCCTAGGCCCCTCGCGTGAGCTCCGTGGGATCGAGCAGCACGCTCCAGCCGCCCAAGCCAAATCGTCCGCCGCCCATCAAAGTGTCCCAAGCTGACCTTGCGAGCGTGCGGGGTGCCGGGCTCGGCTTGCGCCGCCGGCTCATGCGGCCGCTCCTCGAGCACTTGGAGGCCGGCGCCGACGAGTTTCCGGTGAACTTCTTCGAGGTGGCCCCGGAGAATTGGATCGACGTCGGCGGGAAGGTCGGCGAACGCTTGCGCGCCTTCACGGAACGTTTCCCGTTCGTTTGCCACGGCCTGTCGCTGAATCTCGGCGGCGCCGCGCCGCTCGACATGGAGCTGGTGGCGGCGGTGAAGGGCTTCCTGCGCGACCACGGGGTGCTTTGCTACACGGAGCACCTCTCCGCTTGCGCGGACGACGGACATCTCTACGACCTCATGCCGGTGCCGTTCACCGAGGAGGCCGCCCTGCATGTCGCGGAGCGCGTTTTACGGGTGCAGGACGCGCTCGGACAGCGCATAGGCGTGGAGAACGTTTCCTACTACGCGGCACCGGCGCAAGAGCTCCGCGAGCTCGATTTCATCAACGCCGTCATTGACCGCGCCGATTGCCTGCTGCTCTTGGATGTGAACAACATCTATGTGAACAGCGTCAACTTCGGCTACGACCCCTCCGCCTTCCTGCGCGGGTTGCCCGGTCGGCGGGCGGCTTACCTGCATGTGGCCGGTCACCGGCGGCCATCCTCCGAGCTGTGCGTGGACACCCACGGCGCGCCGATCATCGACCCGGTGTGGCGGCTCTTGGCCGAGGCCTACGAGCTCTTCGGCCCGCTGCCGACGCTGGTGGAGCGGGACTTCAACCTGCCGCCCCTTCCTGAACTGCTCGCCGAGCCCGCGCGGGTGCGCGACCTGCAGTCGAACGCAGGCCCTGTCGATGCGGAAAAGCCCACCGCGCTCTGGGCGACCCCGCCGCGGCCGGCGGCATCGCCTTCCTCGGCGGCCAAGCGGACGCCGCGATTTCAGACGGCGCAACGCGCCTTCGCCGCCTACATTCGCCATCCCGAACGCCATCCGCTGCCGCCTGGCGTACCCGAGCGGCGCATGCGCGTGTACGCGCGGCTGTTCTACAACAACGTGGAATCCTTCCTGGCCGAAACCTTCACCGTGTTGCGCGAGATCATCCCGGCCGCGGCGTGGCGGGCGCTCGCGCGCGACTTTCTGCACCACCATCGCGCCACATCGCCCTATTTTTCCGACATACCGCAGGAGTTCCTGGAGTATCTTGGTTCGACGCCGGGCCCGGCCCGACCGCGGCTGCCGCCGTTCGCGTTGGAGCTCTGCCACTACCAGTGGGTGCGCTTGGCTTTGCGTTTCGCCGCGGACGCCGACTGCGTGTTCGACGACCATCCCGTGGCCGTCGACGACGCCCTAGCCGTCTCGCCGCTGGCTTGGCCGTTGCGCTACGACTACCCGGTCGACCGGATCGGCGCAACGCACCAGCCGGCGGCACCGCCGGGCGAGCCGACGTTTCTGGTCGCCCGCCGCGACCGCGAAGGCGCGGTGGGCTTCGTCGCCGTCAACGCCATCACGATGCGGCTCCTGCAAGTGCTGGCCGAGGGACGCACGCCTCGCGTCTGCTTCAACACCCTCGCCACCGAAACCGGCATGGCCGTCGGGGATGTGGCGCGCGCCGGGATGCGGGCCCTGAACCGCCTGCACGAACAGGACATCGTGCTGCGACGGGCGCCTGCCTAAAGAGCGAGCCGAGCATTCGCTTCCGTTCGCGTTGGCACCGGTGTCAGTCCAAGCCGGCTGCGGCCTCCGCAGCGCGAAACCGCGCCTCCAGCCGCGGCGCGGACACCTTCCCCCGGGTTCCCACGGCTTGGCTGAAAGTGGCCACGCGGAACTCTTGCACCAGAAAGCGCAGCTCGGCCTCCACCTCCAGCGGGACATCCGCCGCTTGGAGCGCGACCAGTCGCGCTTCCCAAGCGGCAACCGAAGCGATGCCCGCCTGATCGCGATCCACACGGCCGCCGACGCGCAGCCGGTCGATGCGGTAGGCCAGGGCGTCCAGATACCGCGGCAGGTCGGCCAGGCGTTCGGCGGGTGTCGCGGCGAGAAACCGCGGCCCCGCCAACAGATCGAGCTGGGTTCTCATGTCCTTCCCGCTCGGTTCCAAAGTCGGCGAGCGCATGGCGTCCAGCGCGTCCGCCACGGCCAGACGCTTGGCCAAGATCTCGCGTGTCAACGCGATGGTGTCCGCCACCACCGGGCCAAGCGGCACCGCGGCCACTGCGCCTTGGAACGCCTCCCGCGTGGTCGGCATCTCGCCCTCCGCGAAGTAGGCGCGCCAAGCGGCAGCGAGCAACAACGCGTCCGCTAGCGCCACGATGCCGCCCAGCGCCCGGAAGCCGCGCGCCAGTTCGTCGTCGCGCTCGATGTCGCGGCGCAACCGCCGCACGCGGTCGTGCTGCGCGAGCAACGCCAAACGCGCCAACGCGCGCCTTTGCAGGGCGGTGCGGCCCTGCGGTTTGGCCCGCACCAAGAGATCGACGCTGTCGCCGCGGTCAACCAGCACCGGATAGACGCGGGCGCGCGCGCCGCGGTCGCCGACGACGATCGAGTCCGGCACGCCTCTCGCGGGAAACGCGGTGATGCTCCGTTGTTCCAGCTGCGTGCGGGAAGGCGCGACGGCGCGCTCCACGGTGGCCAACAGGCGCTCGCGTAGCGCCGCCAAGTCCCGCCCCTCGGCGAGCACGCCGCGACCGCGCCGGCCAGATACCGCGACGTTCATGCGCAAGTGGGCCGGCACGGCGTCCATTCGCCACTCGCCGGCCGGGACGCGCACACCGAGGCACTCGAGCGCTGCGACCGAAAGCGCCGTGGCCAAGCGGCCCTGCCGATAGACATTCGGTGCCAGTAGACGCGGCACCAGCGTGGCCACGCGGTCGGCCGCCGGCACGAGTTGCCGGCGCAAGCGTTTCGGCAGCGCCTTCACCAAGGCCAGGCACTTCTCCTCCAAGAACCCGGGAACCAGCCATTCCAAGGCCTCGGCGTCCACACCCGCGAACCCCGCCAGGTCCACGCGAACCGTGATGCCGTCGTCCGGCGCGCCGGGGGCGAACTTGTACGCCAGCCTCGCCGCCGCGCCGGCGCCGTCGTCCGCCCCGCCGCTGGACTGCGCCGCCAGCCCGTGGGGCCCGAGCCGCAACACCGGTGGAAAATCCTCGTCTCGCGGCGCCGCGGCTTGGGCTGGGAGCATGTCGGCCTCGCGCATCTCGAACTTCGCGAGTTCCGCCGCCGTGGCGCGCGTGGCGTAGCGTTCCCATGTGGCGACGGAGCACACGTCGGCGGGGAGTCGCGCCAAGTAGAAGGCGGCGCGCGCTTGTTCTGAAGCCAGCAGGTCCATTCGCCGCAGCTTGCCTTGGCGTTCCTGCACGCGGCGCACAAGCAGCGCGTTGCGGGCCAGGAACCCGCCGCGGACGCGCTGGTCCACCCGCACCAGCCCCTCCAGCGCGAACAGCTCCCGCGCCGCTTCCAAGTCCACCTCGGCGGCCCTTCGCGGCCGCTCGCTCGCCACCGTTAGGCCGTACACGGTCACCGTTTCCAGCACGATGGCCTCGCCGCGAGCGGCATCCCAACGGGCGGACGAATAGCGGTGCTTGGCGATGTGCGCGGCCGCTTCTTCGAGCCACTCCGGTTCGATGGCGGCCACGCAGCGGGCGAACACCTGCCCGGTGTCGCTGTGTTCCGCGGCCATCACCCAGGCCGGTGGCGAACGTCGCAACACCGAGCCCGGAAACAAGCGAAAGCGTGTTCCGCGCGGCCCGTCGTACTCGACGGCGCCACGACGAACACCGGCCTCGGACGGACGTTTGAGGCCCACGATGCCAAGCGACCCCGCCAGCAACGACCGGTGCAATGTCGAGTGGTCGGCCGACTGCTGGTTCACTCTGAATCCGAGCGCGCGGCAGGCGAGCGTCAGTTGCCGGTGTTGCGCCCGCCACTCGCGCACCCGGGCGGGGCTCAAGAAGCGGGCCTCCAGCGCTCGGCCGAAAGCCCTTGCCGACAGTTTCGAGCGGGCCTCTTCGAGCCATCGCCAGATGTGCAGGAAGACCTCGAAGTCCGACGGCCGGCGCTCGGCGTCGGCTTTCGCGAACTCGGCGTGCGCTTGATCCGCCGCCGCGGCGCGATCCAACGGCCGCAGACGCGGATCTTGGGCCGCGAGGGCGGAAACGACCACCAGCACCTCGCGCAACGCGCCGCGCCGCGGCGCTTCCACAAGCATCCTGGCCAGCCGCGGATCCACCGGCAACCGGGCCATGGCGCGTCCGATGTCCGTCAATTCGCCATCGTCAAGCGCCTGCAGCTCGTGCAGCAGCCGCGTCGCGTCCGTGATGGCGTGGCGCGCCGGCGGGTCGATGAAGGGGAAAGTCCCGATGTCGCCGCGGCGGTAGTCGGGGTGAAAAGCCCGCAAAGTGAGCACCACGCCGGCGAGGTTGACGCGCTTGACTTCGGGGTCGGTGTACCGCGGCCGCGCGCCGTGGTCGTCCTCGCTGTAGAGCCGGTAGCAAACGCCCGGCGCGATGCGGCCGCAACGCCCCGCGCGCTGCGTGGCGCTTGCTTGGGAAACGGGCTCCACCAGAAGGCGCTGCAGCTTGGCGCGGTAGCTGTAGCGGTTCAGCCGCGCGAAGCCCGGATCCACCACATAGCCGATGTTGGGGACGGTGAGGCTGGTTTCCGCGACATTGGTGGCCAACACGACTCGCTGCCGATGGCCCGGCGCGAAAACGCGCGCCTGCTGCGCGGCCGGCAAGCGGGCGTAGAGCGGCAGAATGTCGAACCGCTCGCCGAAGTGGCGTTTGAGCAGCTTGGCGTTGTCGAAGATCTCCCGCTCGCCGGACTGGAACACCAGAATGTCGCGCCGGCCCACCGGCGCGGCCTTGGCGATGTGCGCGAGACAATCCACCAGAGCGCGTTCCGCGTCCGATTGCGTGGCGGTGTGGCGCGAGCCGGTTTCGATTGGGCGGTACACCACCTCCACCGGGAATCCCCGGCCTTCCACCGCCACCACCGGCGCCCCGCCGAAGAGCTCCGCGAAGGCGTCCACATCGATGGTGGCGCTGGTGATCACCACCTTCAGGTCGCGCCTCTTGCCGAGCAGCCGCCGCAGGCCGCCGAGCAGGAAGTCCACGTTCAAACTGCGTTCGTGGGCCTCGTCCACGATCACGCATTCGTAGCGGCGAAGCCGGGGGTCGGTGCGCATCTCGGCAAGCAGCAGCCCGTCCGTCATCACCGCCAGCCGCGTGGCCGGCCCGCCGCGCTCGTCGAAACGCACGGCGTAGCCCACCTCGGCCCCCAGCGCGACGCCAAGTTCCGCGGCGATTCGCGCCGAGACGGCGCGCGCCGCGAGGCGCCGCGGTTGGGTGTGGGCGATCACGCCGCGGCGACCGAGGCCGGCGGCGAAGCAGGCCTTCGGCAGTTGCGTCGTCTTGCCCGAGCCGGTCTCGCCGGCAACCACGACCACGCGTTCGCGGCGCAGCAGAGAGACGATCTCCGGCATGCGGGCCGCGATGGGGAGGTCGGCGGCGAAGCGCGGCTTGGTGAGAGCCGCCGGCAAACGGGGCAGGACGGCCGTTCTCGCCGCGACCGCGCGGCCGCCTTGGGCGTTGCGCCATCGCGTGGTCAAGATTCGGGCCTGACGGTCAACGTGGACGGTTCCGCCGCCGCGCTGGCCGAACGGGCCGTGCCAAAGCCGAAGTCCTATTCGTCTTCGCCAAAGCGACTGACCATCAACCCGCGCACGGCGTCGAAGGCGTCGTCCTCGTCCACGCCTTCGCAAACGAGGTTGAGTCTGGTGCCGCAGACGGCTTCGAGCATCAGTACCGCCATGATGCTCTTGGCGTCCACCGGCGGCGTGCGCGGGTCGACACGCCCGAGTTCAACCGCCGCGGCGTAGGTCTTGGTGAGTTTCACGAGCTTTGCCGCGGCGCGGGCATGCAAGCCGAGCTTGTTGACGATCTTGATTTCGCCGCTGCGCACTTTTGCTCCGTCAAGCGCTTGAACGCCGGCGTTCGCCGCCGGGCCCGTGGCGGCAGGCGACGCGGCGGGGATGCGCCCAAGCCACCACCGGTCTCACGTCTGTTGCGCCAAGGCGAGTTGACGGTGCAGCGCGTCGAACAACGACCGATCATCGGTGGCGGCCCGCAAAGCGGCGAGGTTTCCCGAATCGTCGAACATCCGCGCCAAGGTGCCGAGTATCGCGATATGGGCGTTTTGCTCGCCCGGCGGCACGGCGAGCACGAAAAACAGATCCACGCCAACGCCGTCCGGCGCGTCGAACTCGATGGCGGTTTGGGTGCGCAGCAAGCAGGCCACGGGCGTGCGGCAACGATCGAAGCGGCAGTGGGGTATGGCCACGCCTTCGCCGAGCCCGGTCGATCCCAGCCGCTCGCGGTTGAGCAGACCTTCCAGCAATCGGCGGGCGTTGATGGCCGGGTCGTGCGCCGCCAAGCATTCGCTGGCCTCTTCCAGCGCCGCTTTCATCGAGCGCGCCGGAACGCCGGCGCGCACGCGATCCGCCGGCAGTATCTCCTCGAAATCGATCACCGGGCCGGCACGCGGTGATCGGCGAGCTTCTCCTTGTGGCGGATGAGTTGTCGATCCAGCTTGTCCGCCAAGGCGTCGATGGCCGCGTAGAGGTCGTCGGCTTGCGCGTTCGCGAAGATCTCTTGGCCGTGGCCGACATGGGCGATGGCCTCCGCGCTTTGCCACGCCTTTCCTGAACGCCGGCGTCGCGATCCTGATGCGAGATTGTCCACCGCCAGCACCACGCGCAAAGTGGTGATGTGGTCGTAGTGGCGTTCCAGTCGCGCCAGCTTGGTGGTGACGTAGTTGCGCAAGGCGGCGGTCACGTCCATGTGGCGACCGGCGATGGTGAGCTGCATGGCGTCCCTCAGGGTTGGGGTTGGGCGAAACGGGCCTTGGTTCGCATTTTACCCGCCATTGCGCTGCCGTGGCGCGCCCGAGCGGGCGCGTTGGCAGTTTGCTTCGCAAACTGCTGTTGCCATCGGAGGTCGCGCCGTCTTCTATGGCGCAGACTGCTAGGCGTTGGGGTCCACGAGGCCTCGGCCCACCATGCGACCGGCGAGGATGCGGTCTATCGCGTCGGAGAGCGAATCCAACGCAAGAGGGGTCGCCAACGCTGCCAGATCGTCAAGCCGCCAAGCGCCCGCCAGCTTGTTCCAGATTTGCGCCTTTTGCGCGAGCGGCAGCTCGACCGAATCCACGCCGAGCAGATTGACATGCCGCAGAATGAAGGGGAACACGCCGGCCGGCAGCTCCGCGGAGGCCGCGAGGCCGCATGCCGCGGCGCTCGCCCCGTAGCGCAACGCCTTGAGCGCGTTGGCCAAAATCTGCCCGCCGACGGTGTCCACCACGCCGCCCCAAGTCTCCCGGCCAAGCGGGCGCTCGGCGCCGGCCAGCAATGTCTCGCGATCCACCACTTCGGCCGCTCCGAGCGCGCGAAGATAGCCGTGCTCCCCGCTCTTGCCGGTGCCGGTATGCACTTCGTAGCCGAGCTTGGCGAGCAATTTCACGGCAACCGATCCGACGCCGCCGGTGGCGCCGGTGACCAGTACCGGGCCGCTGGCCGGGACCATGCCGCCCACGGCTTGGAGCTTGTCCACGCAGAGGGCGGCGGTGAAACCAGCGGTGCCGAGGATCATCGATTCGCGCAGACTGAGGCCGGTAGGCAGCGGCACCACCCATCCCGCCGGCACGCGGATCTTCTGGGCGAAGCCGCCGGCCGTGTTCATGCCGAGATCGAAGCCGATGACGATCACCTGATCGCCGGGCGAGAAGGCCTCCACGCTGGACTCCGCCACGGTGCCGGCGGCGTCGATGCCGGGCGTGTGTGGGAAGTTGCGCGTGACTCCCGGATTGCCGGTGGCGGAAAGCGCGTCCTTGTAGTTGAGCGAGGAGTAGGCGACATCCACCAGCACTTCGCCGGGGGGAAGGGCCTCCACGTCGCGCTCGACGATCCGGCGCGCGAACGTCGGGCGGCCTTCGCCGGCTTCGGGTGGCCGCTTCGACACTTGAAACGCCCGGAACGTCGTCATTTGGAACCTCCGTCTGTGGTTTCGCCCAGGGTGGTCTTGTCCAGCGTGGTCTTGCCCAGCACGCGATCCACCATCCGCCGGGCGGCTTTGCCGGCGTCGTCGAACAGTTGGCCAAGCAGCTTCTCGACCGGGCGCTTCGGCGCCACCCAAGCCACCTCGAACACCTCGGCCTCGTCGCAGGCGCGGCTCAAGTACTCGTCGCTGGTGACCAACTCGTCCACCAACGCCCTGTCCAAGGCGCGTTGGCCGTACCATGTTTCGCCGGTGGACACCGCCTCCAGATTCAAGTTCGGGCGCCACGCGCCCACGAACTCTTGAAACAGCGCATGGACGTCGTGCAACTCCTCGCGCAACTTCTCGCGCCCCCGCTCGGTGTTCTCGCCGAACATGTCCAGCGTGCGTTTGAATTGGCCGGCGGTGTGAATCTCCACGTCCACATCGTGTTTCTTGAGCAGCCGGTACACGTTGGGTATCTGCGCCACCACGCCGATCGAGCCCACCACTGCGAAAGGCGCGGCCAGGATGCGATGCGCGACCGCCGCCATCATGTAGCCGCCGCTGGCCGCCACTTTGTCCACCGCCACCGTGAGCCGACAGCCGCCATTGCGGATGCGGGCAAGCTGCGAAGCGCCGAGGCCGTAGGTGTGTACCATGCCGCCGGCGCTGTCGAGGCGCACCACCACTTCGTCGTCCTTCCGCGCCGCGCCGAGCACGGCGGAGATTTCCCGGCGCAACGCCTCCACGCCGCTCGCCGCGACATCGCCGTCGAAAGTGAGCACGAACACTTGGCGACCGTCACTCTGGCTTGCTCCGCGCTGCCGTTTGCGCTCTTTGGCGTCCCGCTTGCGCTGCTTTCGCGCCGCTCCCGGCAACATCGCGGCTTCCCGCACCGCTTGGCTCATGTCGCGCAGGTGGTCGTTCAGCCGCACCACTTCGATGTGGCCGATCGGCGGCGGGCGCATGGCGCGCTGGGCGCCAAGCCCCGCCACGGTGAACGCGACGACGAGCGCGCCGGCCACCACGGTGGCCGTCTTGGCGAGGAAGGCGAGGTATTCGAACAGAAACTCCATGACCCCAACGCAAGGCCGAGCCAACGACGATTTTAGCCTGCTCGGCAACCAGATCCGAAATCCGTTCACACGCTCCGCTTTTTGGTCCGGTCCCGAAAGCGCCCCCCGGTGCCGGCGTGCGGCCGTGCGCCCAGTCGCGTGTGCTACCTTGCGGGAAATGAGCGTAGTGAAATTGACCTCTGCCGCAAGCAGGGCGTGACGTGGTCCTCCGCGGACGCCCCAAGGCTTCGACCAAGCCCGCCATGCCAACCGGCTTCGCCATGCCGCACGCCGGCGCCCCGGGCCGTGCCGCCCGACTGTCGCCGCCAAGTCGGGGCTGCGAATGCCTTTGATGGACGAAGTCCGGGCCTTGGTCGCCAGCTACCCGTTCGTGGCCCTCATCGCCGGCTTCACGGGGTTGATCTGGAGCGCCGATCGGTTTGTCACCGCCGCCGCCGCCGCGGCCAAGAACCTCGGCGTGTCGAACATCGTCATCGGCCTCACCTTCGTGGCTGTCGGCACGTCGGCGCCGGAAATCATGGTGGGCCTGCGCGCCTGCATGCGCGAGGGCGGTGGGGATCTCGCCATAGGGAACGCCATCGGTTCCAACATCGCCAACATCGGGCTGGTGCTGGGCGTCACGGCGTTGGTGCGCGAGTTGCCTTTCACCACCCAAACCCTGAAGCGCGAGGTGCCTTGGCTCATCGGCGCCACGCTGCTGGCGTTGGTCTGCTTGTTCAGCGGCAGCCACCTCGGCGTGGCCGATGGGGTTCTGCTGCTTGCCGGGTTGTTCTACCTCCTTTACAGGTTGGCCTCGCCTCGTCGCAAAGGCGGCGCCGGCGCCTTGCCAACGGACATCCAGAGCGAAATAGACGACTTGCGCCAGATGCCGATGCTGCAAGCCACGGTTTGGTTTTGCTTGGGTCTCGCGGTGTTGCTGTTTTCGGCGGACGTGCTGGTTGAAGCGGCTACGGAAGTGGCGGTGCGGTTCAACGTCAGCCAAATGGTCATCGGCCTCACCATCGTCGCGGTGGGCACCAGCCTGCCGGAACTGTCGGTGACGGTGACGGCGGTTCTGCGCGGCCACGCCGGGATGGCGATCGGCAACGTCGTGGGCTCGAACATCCTCAACATCCTCGCGGTGCTCGCCATTCCGGCGCTGCTGGATCCGCGGGATCTTCCGGTGGTGGTGCTGTGGCGGGACTACGGGATGATGGTGGCGCTCACGGCGCTGCTCATCCTGTTCGCCTACGGCATCGGCTCGCGCCAAGTGATCACGCGCTTCGAGGGTTTTGTGCTGGTGGCGGCGTGGGTGGGCTTCACCGGCCTCGTGTATCGGCAAGAAGCGCTTTCCGGCTAGCCGTGGGAAGCGAGGCGAACAGCGGGCCGGAAAGCGCGCCCCGAGCGAGCGAGAACGTGCTCGCCCAGGCGCGCCGCGTGCGGATGCTGATTCTGGACGTGGACGGCGTGCTCACGGACGCGAGCCTGCTCTACGGGCGCGATGGCGAGGAACTCAAGGCCTTCCACGCACGCGACGGCAGCGCCCTGAAGGCGCTTGCCGAGGCCGGCGTCGGCATCGCCATCATCAGCGGCAGAACCGCGGCGGCCGTCGAGCGCCGCGCCGACGAGTTGGGCGTGCGCCATGTGCATCTCGGCTGCGCCGACAAGGCCGCGGCGCTGACCGAACTGGTGACGAACACCGGCATTGGCGCCGAACGCATGGCGCATGTCGGAGACGACTGCCCCGACCTGCCGCTCTTCGCGCGCGTCGGCATGGCGGTCGCGGTGGCGGACGCGCACCCGCTCGTGCGCGAGCGGGCGAACTACGTCACCGCGCTGCCCGGCGGCCGCGGCGCCGTGCGGGAAGTATGCGATCTGTTGCTGTTCGCGCAGGGCCGGTGGCCACGCGCGCGTTGAGCGGCCAACTCTCGGCGCCGGCGCTGTGGCTGGGAATCGGCCTTTTGATCGCGGCTTTCGCGGCCGTGGCGGTATTGGTGGCGCCGGGGGAGATCGGTCGCCCCAAGCTGCCGCCGGAACTGGCCCAAGAGCCGGACTTGTACATCGCCGACGGCGTGATCACCCAACACCGGGTGGACGGCGGCATCCGCTATCGCCTGCGGGCGCGGCGCATCACGCATTTCGCCACGGCGCGGGAAGTCGGCGGCGAGCAGGTCGCGGCGGCCGGTGAGACGCGCCTCGTCGCGCCCGAGATCGAGCTTCCCGGGGCACCCGCGCCGTGGCACGCGCGCGCCGACACGGCGCTGGCGTTCAACACGCCGGAACAAGACGAGGTTTTGCGCCCCCCGGAGGAGGCGCCGAGAATCGAAGAGGAGACGATGCACCTCGAAGGCGATGTGGAGCTGGCGCAAACGCGCCCGGACGGCGGCTTCACGCGACTGTCCACGGAATCCCTCACCTTGTTGCCGGACAGTCGATCAGCGCGCACCGACCAACCTGTTATCATCGTCACCGAAGGCAGCCGAATGTCCGCCGCCGGTTTGACGGCCGATCTGGAAAGCGGGCGGATGCGGCTATTCTCGTCAACGAAAAAGCGGGTGCGAGTTGTCGTGCAGCCAAGCCAAACTGTCGGCGCGAACCGCGAGCCGTGACTGGTCGCGCCCCGCGCGGCGATTCGCCGCGGCGCTCTTCACGGGGGCCGCGCTGGCCGCGGCGGTCGCTTACGGCTTGCCGGACGACAGCGCCCAGGAACTGCTCATCGAGGCGACGGAAAGCACCTACGACGCCAGCACAGGCGTGACCGTGCTCACCGGCGCGGTGCGCGTCCGCCAAGGCTCGCTGCGCATCGACGCCGGCCGCGTCACCACCACCGCCGAAGACGGGCGCTTAAGCCGCGTGGTGGCGGAAGGCGCGGCGGATCAACCCGCCAAGCTGCGCCAACGCATCAATCCGGACGATCCGTTCGTCACCGCCCAAGCCGATCGCATCGATTACTCGATAGCCGACGAGCGTTTGGAGCTCACGGGGAACGCGGTGCTCGAACAAAATGACCGCGAGATCGCCGCCGACGTCATTTTCTGGCACATCAAAGAGGGTCGCGTGAGCGCCCGGTCGGACCGGCCGGACGGCGTTACCGGGAAGTGGCGGCCGAAGCGGACAACGACGAGCGACTGAAACCGCTCTGGCTCGCGGCGGCGAACTTAAGCAAACGCTACCGGGGCCGCACCGTCGTCGCGGACGTGAGCATGTCCGTGTCCGCCGGCGAGATAGTGGGCCTGCTCGGCCCCAACGGCGCCGGAAAGACCACCTGCTTCTACATGATTCTCGGCTTGGTGAAAGCCGACGCCGGCAGCATCCAGTTGGGCGAGCGGGACCTCACCAACGCGCCGATGCACCAACGCGCCCGGGCCGGCATCGGCTACTTGCCGCAGGAAGCCAGCGTGTTCCGCAAACTCTCCGTCGCCGACAACCTGCTGGCGGTGGCCCAGTTGCGGCGCGATTTGGCGCGCGCCGAGCAGCGCAAACTGGTGGAATCCCTCCTCGACGACTTTCGCTTGCGGAATATCCGCGAAACCCTAGGGGAACGCCTTTCCGGTGGCGAACGGCGACGGGTGGAAATCGCCCGGGCGCTCGCAAGCCAACCGCGCATGATATTGCTCGACGAGCCTTTCGCCGGCGTGGATCCCATCTCGGTACAAGATCTGAAAACCGAGATCCGCGGCCTCGCGGGACGGGAGCTCGGCGTGCTCATCACCGACCACAACGTCCGCGAGACGTTGGACATTTGCGATCACGCCTACATCGTCCACGCCGGGCGGGTGATCGCCGAAGGCACGCCGACGCAAATCCTCAACGACGACACGGTGCGCCGCGTTTATCTGGGCGAGGGTTTTCACCTGTGATGAGGCAAACGGTTTCCGCCCGCCTTGGCCAAAACTTGGCCTTTACGCCGCAGTTGCAGCAGGCGATACGGCTGATGCAACTCTCCACCTTGGAACTCAAGCAGGCTGTGATGCAAACCGTGGAAAGCAATCCGATGCTGGAACTGGAAGAGAACGACCACATCGACGACGAAGACGATCAACCGCCGATAGAAGATGATCCCGACCTCTTCGAAGACTCGGCGGAATCGCGCGCGGCCAATGGCGAAGCCGTGGACGACCCGAGCGACATGACGGACATTCCCGACGAGCTCGCCGTGGACGTGTCCTGGGAGGACATCTACGAACCAGCCGCCAGCGGTGCGGGCCCAGCGCGAACAGAGTTCGCCGACAGCGGATTCGAAGAGCGAAACGGCGCTGGCACCAGTCTGCGCGAGGACCTGCTTTGGCAGCTCAACCTGGCGCCGTTGTCCGACCGCATGCGGCTGGCGGCGTTCGTGGTTGTGGACAGCATCGACGAAGACGGCATGCTGCTCGCCTCCATTGACGACCTGCTTGCGGCGCTCGACGCGGAGCTGGGGTTCGACGCGGCCGAAATGGAAGCCGCGGTGCAAGCCGTGCAGCGTTTCGATCCGCCCGGCGTCGGCGCCCGGGATCTGTCGGAATGTCTGCTGCTGCAATTGCAACGGCTGCCGGCCACGACACCTTGGCGCGCCGAGGCGTCAAAGCTGGTCCGCCGCTATTTGCCGCTGCTCGCCGGCCGCGACGACAGCGCGCTGTTGCGCAGGACAAGGCTCTCGCGCGCTGATCTGGACCAAGTGATGGGCCTGATCCGCTCCTTGAATCCCCGCCCCGGCGCGGCCGTCGGCGACGCCGAAGTGGACTACGTCGAACCGGACGTGATCGTTCGCAACGTAGACGGCCGCTGGACCGTGGAGTTGAACCACGAGCTGACTCCCAAAGTGCGCGTGCATCAACAGTACGCCCGCTACATCAAGCCGAACGACACGAGCGCCGACAACGTCTTTCTCAAAGACAATCTTCAAGACGCCAAGTGGTTCTTGAAGAACTTGGAATACCGCAACGAGACCTTGCTCAAGGTGGCGGCCAACATCGTGGAACGGCAACGCGGGTTTTTCGAACACGGCGAGGAGGGAATGCGGCCGCTGGTTCTGGCCGATGTGGCCGCCGCCGTGGATCGGCACGAATCGACGATCTCGCGGGTGACCACGCGCAAGTACATGGCGACGCCCCGCGGCGTCTTCGAGCTGAAATACTTCTTCTCAAGCCACGTCGGCACCACCGCCGGCGGCGAGGTCTCCAGCACCGCCATTCGCGCCCTCATCAAGAAGCTGACGGCCGAAGAAGACCCGCGCAAGCCGCTCTCGGATATTGCGATAGTCGCACTGCTCAAGGAACGCGGCATTCGGGTGGCGCGAAGAACAGTGGCCAAATACCGGGACGCGCTGGCCATTCCCTCGTCCAACCAGCGCAAGCGGGTCATCTAACCGGGCTAGCGCGCCCCTAATGGGCGCGGCGAAAGAGCGGCAACACCACGCCCTCGGCAACCGCGACGAACACGACCTCGACCGCCATGCCGATGACGATCTCCTCCGGCGGCACGTCCACCAAGTTGGAGTAGAGGCGCGGGCCCTCGGCCAGCTCCACCTCCACCGTGGCGAGCGGCGTGTGTCCCGCGAAGGCCGGATGCACCGCCTGGCGCGTCACCACATGGGAATACACGGTGCCGGCGCCGCGCATGGCCACCCAATCGAACCGGACGGCGCGGCATGTTCCGCACATGGCGCGGGGCGGGTGGACGAGCGCCTCGCAGGAAGCGCAGCGTTGCACCACCAGCCGGTGTTCGCGCAACGCGTCGAAGAACGGCTGCGCCTCCTCCGTCGGCTGCGGCAGCGGCAAGCCGTCGGGCCGCTTGAAACGCCAGCCGCTCACGTCTCGAAACGCTCGAATATCACCGCGCCGGCGCCAATGCCCGTGTCGCAGAAGGAGAACGTGGCGTTTGGCACCTGCGCGGTGGACTCGCCGCGCACTTGGCGCACGGCTTCGATCAAGTGATTCATGCCTTGCAGGTACGCCTCCGAAAGGTGCCCGCCGGAGGTGTTCACTGGCACGCCGTCGCCGGCCCATTCTGTGCCGCCTTCCTCGGCGAGCCGCCCGGCGTCTTTGACGAAACCGTAGTCCTCCAGCGCGAACAGCACGAAAGGGCAGAAGTGATCGTAGATCTGCACCACGTCGATGTCCGCGCGGCTCAAGCCCGCCATGTCGAACAAGCGCTCCGCGCCGCGCTTCGCCGGCGCCCCGACGCCGGGGCCGGACTGCGCGGCGGCGCGGACAAGCGCCAACGGGCGACCGGCCGCCGTGGCTTGGGCGCGGTCCGCCGAGGCCAGCACCAGGGCGCCGCCGCCATCGGTTTCCAAGCAGCAATCGAATAGCCGAAACGGCTCGATGACGAAGCGCGACGCCTGATGCTCCTCGAGGGTCAGCGTGCGATCGTGGAACGTCGCGCGCGGATTGCGGTTGGCGTGACGCCGCTGCGCCACCGCCTGCGCGCCGAATTGCCGGCTGGTGATGCCGGTCTCGAACATTCGCCGCCGCGCCGCCATCGCGAGGCCGTGCTGCGGCGTGAGCAGCCCGTAGGGTTCGCTGAACGCGCCCGCGCCGCGCCCGCGTTGGCCGGTGACGTCGCCGCGTCCGTAGCGCCGGCCGGAACGCCCGTTCACACCGCGGTAGATGACCACGACGTTGGCGAGCCCGGCGAAGATCGCCGCCGCCGCATGCGCCACCAGCGCGGCGCCCACATTGCCGGCCTGGTTGATCTCGCCCCACCAGGCGAGATCGGGAATGCCGAGGTTGGCGGCGACTTCGGCTTCCAAGCTGGTATCCACCCACCACTTCATCAGACCGTCGACCTCGCGCGGTTCGATGCCGGCGTCGTCCAACGCCGCGCCGATGGCTTGCAGCGCCAGCGTCAGCTCGCTGCGCCCGCTTTCCCGGGAGTAGTCCGTCTCGCCCACGCCGACGACGGCGACGGCGTTGGAAAACGCCGGCCGCGGCCTCATCCGTCGCCCCGGCGCTGCTTCACGTGGTAGCCGACCAGCAGCCAGCGTCCATCCGCCTGCTGCTGCATGGCGAGGTTCTCCAAGATCTTGCCTTTGCGCCAATTGGAGGCGTACACGACGATCACGTAACGGCCGTCGGGCGCGCCCCAAGGATCGCTGACCAGCGTGGTCTCGCGGAACTCCCGCTTCACGAAACCGCCGAGCGGGGCGCGGGTTTCCCGCGCCCGCTCGTTCCACACGTCCGCGCTGATCTGTTCGCGGAACCACGGCGCGGCGGCATCCCAACACCCGCGGTAGTCGCCGCCATCCATCCGTTCCAACCACGGCACGGTGGCGTCGCGCGCGGCCTGCTCGGCGGCCGGATCGGTTTCGGCACAAGCCGAGACGATCCACGCCAGCGCAAGGGCGGCAACGGCTCTGCCCACGTCAACGGTTGCCTACGCCGCTTCGCGGTGCCGCTTGGGGTTGCGGTGCCGGGTCATGCGTCGAAACGCGTGCATGGAAGTCTCAAGTTTAGGCTGGGCGCAGGCCGCGACGTCGACCATGTTCGTCCTTCGTCTACCCCGGCGAGCATACACGATGGCCGCGGAAGTTCGACCGGTACGACGACTTCTGGCACCGTCGGCACTTACCGCCCAAGGCCGCTTGACGCACAAAAACGTCGCACACGCCACCCGTTGGCTGGGATGATTGGGCTTACGGGTGCCGGCGGCATCGGCGCTCACGTTCACGTCCCCGGAGCTCGGATGGGGCAGCGACCGCCTTGCCGGACGTTTGGGCCCGCGGCGACGGCAAGTGGCGGTTGCGCGTGAACTCCAACACTCAGATCGCGGTGATGAGCCTGCTGGAGAGCCCGACCGGCCACCTCACCAACGTCTCGACCGGCACCGAGGACTGAACGGACTTAGTGATGCCGCCACCGCGTTAACACCGCTGGCGGTGAGCCGGCGTCCTTCGCTCGGGCAGACACATGTGCTGGCGACGCCGGCCAAGGCGATGAAACCCACGCCAACCGCTACCGCAAACGCGTAGTCGAGCAGATGCAGGGTCCAGACGCCGCCGAGCGGTTTTGACCGCGCATGACGCGGGGGCTATGGTGCGGCCATGACGAAGCGCAAGCTGCCCATCGGCGTCCAGACGTTTCGGGAGATCCGCGAGGAAGGCTGCTACTACGTGGACAAGACGGCCCACGCGCACAGGTTGGTGGCCGCAGGAAAGCACTACTTCCTCTCCCGCCCGCGGCGTTTTGGCAAGAGCCTGTTCGTGGACACCCTGAAGGAGCTGTTCGAGGGCAACGAACCGCTGTTCCGGAACCTCGCCGTCCACGACCGCTGGGACTGGTCGGTGCGCTATCCCGTCGTGCGGCTGGACTTCAGTGCCGGCGACTTCAGTGACCCGGACTACCTGCATGACGAAGTGATCGCGCAACTGGCCACCATCGAGCAACGCGCCGGCCTCGATCCGGGACACGCCAGGGCCTCCATCCGCTTCCGCCAGATCATGGAAGCGCTGCACGAGCGCACGGGGCGGCGCGCGGTCGTGCTGGTGGACGAGTACGACAAGCCGATCCTGGACGCCTTGGGGAAGCCGGAGGTGGCGCGCGCCAACCGCGACGCCCTGCGGGGGCTGTACTCGGCCGTCAAGTTCAGCGACGCGCACGTCAAGTTCACTTTTCTGACCGGTGTGAGCAAGTTCTCCAAGGTGAGCCTGTTCTCCGGCCTGAACAACTTGCGGGATGTCACCTTGGACCGACGCTACTCCGCCATCTGCGGCTACACCGACGCGGACCTGGACAGCGTGTTCGCGCCGGAGCTGCCGGGCCTGGACCGGCAGGCCATCCGCGACTGGTACAACGGCTACCACTGGCTTGGCGAGGACAGGGTCTACAACCCCTTCGACATCCTGCTGCTCTTCGACACCCGCGAGTTCAAGGCCCACTGGTTCGAGACCGGCACGCCGCGGTTCCTCATCGACACCCTGCTGCGCCGCGGCGTCGCCTCGCCGGACTTGGCCGGCATGAGCGGCAGCGAGGCGCTGCTCTCCACATTCGACGTGGACGAGATGGCCACGGAGGCGCTGCTGTTCCAGACCGGCTACCTGACCATTCGGGACGTGGAGGCCCGCGCCGGCCGCACGCGCTACCGGCTGGGCTACCCGAACCACGAGGTGCGCCAGAGCCTGAACGAACACCTGCTGAACGCCCTGTTGCCGGAGGCCTCGCGCCGGCTGGCGGAGGGCGGCCCGCTGCGCGAACTGCTCGCGGCGAACGACTTCGAGGGTCTGGAAGCCCTGTTCCGGGCCGTTTTCGCGGGCATTCCGCACCAATGGCACACCAACCACCGCATCGCGGAGTACGAGGGCTACTACGCGAGCGTGTTCTACTCCTGCTTCGCGGCGCAGGGGTTCGACCTCATGGCGGAGGAGAGCAGCGCCCGCGGGCGGGCGGACATGGCGTTCCGGTTCAACGGCCGCGTGTACCTGTTCGAGTTCAAGACGGTGAGGAAGGAGCCGACAGGGGCCGCGATGGCGCAGCTCAAGGCGAGGGGCTACGCCGACAAGTACCGCCATCTCGGCGAACCCATCCATTTGATCGGAGTGGAGTTCAGCCGCGAGGCCCGCAACGTCGCCGCGTTCGCGGTGGAGCGCGCCTGACGGCACCGGGCAAGACGCCGTTCGTGCCCTTGCGCGCTCCGCCCAGACCCACTTCCACCGTTCGTGGCCGTGCGGGGCGCGCAGACTCCGGTGTCGAGCGGAATCGAGATGTCGGTGCGGCGGTCGATGAGGCGGTAGAAGGCGATGGCTGCTCTCACGATCAGCGAACCTGGCAAACCCGGCCCGGATGCATTTCCAGTGCAACCTAAGCCTCCGAAGCTCGCGGCGTCTCTTGGATAGGCAAAGCCGCCGGACATCTCCCCGAGCGGTTTTGACCGCGCATGACGCGGGGGCTATGGTGCGGCCATGACGAAGCGCAAGCTGCCCATCGGCGTCCAGACCTTTCGGGAGATCCGCGAGGAAGGCTGCTACTACGTGGACAAGACGGCCTACGCCCACCGGTTGGTGGCCGCAGGCAAGCACTACTTCCTCTCCCGCCCGCGGCGTTTTGGCAAGAGCCTGTTCGTGGACACCCTGAAGGAGCTGTTCGAGGGCAACGAACCGCTGTTCAGGAACCTCGCCGTCCACGACCGCTGGGACTGGGCCGTCCGCCATCCCGTCGTGCGGCTGGACTTCAGTGGACGCAACTTCACCGAACCCGGTCATCTCGAAACGAACCTGACGAGGCAACTCGACGGCATGGAAAGGCGCGCCGGCGTCGGCGCACCCTACCCCGCCGGCCCTGAACGGCTCGCCCATTTGATCGAGACGCTGCACGAGCGCACGGGGCGGCGCGCGGTCGTGCTGGTGGACGAGTACGACAAGCCGATCCTGGACGCCTTGGGGAAGCCGGAGGTGGCGCGCGCCAACCGCGACGCCCTGCGGGGGCTGTACTCGGCCGTCAAGTTCAGCGACGCGCACGTCAAGTTCACTTTTCTGACCGGTGTGAGCAAGTTCTCCAAGGTGAGCCTGTTCTCCGGCCTGAACAACTTGCGGGATGTCACCTTGGACCGACGCTACTCCGCCATCTGCGGCTACACCGACGCGGACCTGGACAGCGTGTTCGCGCCGGAGCTGCCGGGCCTGGACCGGCAGGCCATCCGCGACTGGTACAACGGCTACCACTGGCTTGGCGAGGACAGGGTCTACAACCCCTTCGACATCCTGCTGCTCTTCGACACCCGCGAGTTCAAGGCCCACTGGTTCGAGACCGGCACGCCGCGGTTCCTCATCGACACCCTGCTGCGCCGCGGCGTCGCCTCGCCGGACTTGGCCGGCATGAGCGGCAGCGAGGCGCTGCTCTCCACATTCGACGTGGACGAGATGGCCACGGAGGCGCTGCTGTTCCAGACCGGCTACCTGACCATTCGGGACGTGGAGGCCCGCGCCGGCCGCACGCGCTACCGGCTGGGCTATCCGAACCACGAGGTGCGCCAGAGCCTGAACGAACACCTGCTGAACGCCCTGTTGCCGGAGGCCTCGCGCCGGCTGGCGGAGGGCGGCCCGCTGCGCGAACTGCTCGCGGCGAACGACTTCGAGGGTCTGGAAGCCCTGTTCCGGGCCGTTTTCGCGGGCATTCCGCACCAATGGCACACCAACCACCGCATCGCGGAGTACGAGGGCTACTACGCGAGCGTGTTCTACTCCTGCTTCGCGGCGCAGGGGTTCGACCTCATGGCGGAGGAGAGCAGCGCCCGCGGGCGGGCGGACATGGCGTTCCGGTTCAACGGCCGCGTGTACCTGTTCGAGTTCAAGACGGTGAGGAAGGAGCCGACAGGGGCCGCGATGGCGCAGCTCAAGGCGAGGGGCTACGCCGACAAGTACCGCCATCTCGCCGAACCCATCCATTTGATCGGAGTGGAGTTCAGCCGCGAGGCCCGCAACGTCGCCGCGTTCGCGGTGGAGCGCGCCTGACGGCACCGGGCGCTCAAGACGCTTCCTCGGCCCCCCGCAATTGGCGCCGGTGCCAGATCAGGAACAGCGCCGGAATCACCGCCAGCGCGAGGATGGCCGCGCCGACGATGCCGCCGAACATCGGGGCGGCGATGCGGCGCATCACTTCGGAACCGGTGCCCTCGCCGAGCATGATGGGCGCGAGGCCGGCCACCAAGGTGGCGGTGGTCATGGCGATGGGGCGCAGGCGCCGCCCGGCGCCTTCCAGCACGGCCGCGTGAACATCGCCGGCGGCGAGTCGGCGACCCTCGCGTTCGGCGAGCCGCACGCGGTCCTGGAGCGCGAGGTTGAGATAGGTGACCATCACCACACCGAGCTCAACGGCGACGCCGGCCAGGGCGATGAAACCCACGCCCACCGCCACCGAAAGCGCGTAGTCGAGCACATGCAGGGTCCAGACGCCGCCGGCCAGGGCGAGCGGCAAAGCGCCAAGCACCATGGCCACGGCGGCCGGGCGGCGCAAAGCGAAGTACAGCAGCAGCACGATGACCAGCAGCGTCAGCGGCGCCACCAGCGCCAAGCGGGCTTGCGCGCGCAGCATGTATTCGTACTGCCCGGCCCAGCGCACGGCGTAACCGGGCGGCAAGGCCACGCGTTCGGCCACGGCCCGCTGCGCCGCGGCCACGTAGCCGCCGAGATCCGCGCTGTCGAGATCGACGAAGAGCCAACCGCTCGGCCGGCCGTTCTCGCTCTTGATCATCGGCGCGCCTTGCGTGACGCGCACATCGGCCACGTCGGCCAAGGCGATGCGGGCGCCCTGGGGCGTGATAACCGGCAGTAGCCGCAAACGCTCCAGCGAATCGCGCACGCGGCGCGGATAGCGCAGGTTCACCGGGTAGCGTTCCAAGCCCTCCACGGTGCGGGTCACCTCCACGCCGCCCACCGCGGTGCGCACCACGTCCTGCACGTCGGCCACGTTGAGGCCGTAACGGGCCGCTCGGCGGCGGTTGATGTCCACCTCGATGTAGCGGCCGCTCGCCACCCGTTCCACATGCACGGAAGCGGTGCCGGGCAAGTCGCGCAGCACCGCGGCGATGTCCTCGCCAACGCGCTCGATCACTTCGAGATCGGCGCCGGTCACCTTCACGCCCACGGGCGTCTTGATGCCCGTGGCCAGCATGTCGGTGCGGGTCTTGATGGGCATCGTCCAAGTGTTGTTGAGGCCCGGCACGCGCACGGTGCGGTCGAGTTCGTCGCGCAGATCGTCCAACGTCACGCCGGGACGCCACTGGTCCTCGGGTTTCAGTTGGATCGTCGTCTCGATCATCGTCAAGGGCGCCGGATCGGTCGCGGTTTCGGCGCGGCCGATCTTGCCGAACACGCGTTCCACCTCCGGCACCGTGCGGATCAGCCGGTCCGTCTGTTGCAACAGTTCGCGGGCCTTGTCGATGGAGATGCCGGGGTAGGTCGTCGGCATGTACATCAGGTCGCCTTCGTTCAAGGGCGGCATGAACTCCGAACCCAACCGCGTGGCCGGCCACACGCTGGCGATCAGCACCGCTCCGGCGCCGGCGAGCACCCACCACGGATGGCGCAACACCACGGCGAGCGCCGGGCGGTAGGCCGCGCCGAGCGCCCGTTCCACCGGATTGCCGCGAGCGATCCGGCCGCGGATGCAGTAGCCCATGAGCACAGGCACCAAGGTGATGGAGAGAATCGCCGCCGCCGCCATCGCGTAGGTTTTGGTGAACGCCAGCGGCGAGAACAAGCGTCCTTCCTGTGCTTGAAGCGCGAACACCGGCAAGAAGCTCAGGGTGATGATGGCGAGGGAGAAGAAGATCGGCGGGCCCACTTGGGCCGCGGCATCGCCGAGCAGCCGCCAGCGTTGTTCGCCGGTTGAGCGGAGCGCGGCGTCGTCGGCCTGCAGACGCCGGTGGCCGTTCTCCACCATGACGATGGCGCCGTCCACCATCGCGCCGATGGCGATGGCGATGCCGCCCAGGGACATGATGTTGGCGTTGATGCCTTGGACGCGCATCACCACGAACGCGCCGAGCACCGCCACGGGCAGGCTCAGCACCACCACCAGCGCCGAGCGCAAGTGGAACAGGAACACGGCGCACACCAGCGCGACCACCGCGAACTCTTCAACGAGCGTGTCGCGCAAGGTGGCGACCGCGCGATCGATGAGGGCGGAGCGATCGTAGACCGTGACGATCTCCACGCCGTCCGGCAAGCCGGTCTCGAGCTCCGCCAGCCGCGCCTTCACGCCGGCGATGGTGGCGAGCGCGTTCTCGCCGCTGCGCATCACCACGATGCCGCCCACCACTTCGCCCTCGCCGTCCAAGTCCGCTATGCCGCGGCGCATTTGCGGCCCCACGCGCAGCTCGGCGACGTCCGCGAGCAGAATGGGGACGCCGCCCTCGGCCACGCCCAGCGGCACCGCGGCCAAGTCGTCCAGCCCGGTGAGATAGCCGGTGCTGCGCACCATGTATTCCGCCTCCGCGAGCTCCACCACGGAGGCGCCGGCCTCTTGGTTTGCGCCGGCGATGGCGCCCTTGACGGCGGCGAGCGTGAGCCCGTAGGCGCTCAGCCGATCCGGGTCCACCACCACTTGGTATTGGCGCACCATGCCGCCGACCGTGGCGATCTCGGCGACGCCGGGAACGGTCTGCAGCTCGTAGCGCAGGAACCAGTCCTGAATCGAGCGCAGCTGCGCGAGGTCGTGGTTGCCGGAACGATCCGTCAGCGCGTACTCGAACACCCAGCCGACGCCGCTGGCGTCCGGGCCGAGCGCCGGCTTGGCGGCCTCGGGCAGCCGCGCCGCCACCTGGTTGAGATATTCGAGCACCCGCGAGCGGGCCCAGTAGAGATCCGTGTCGTCGTCGAACAACACATAGACGAAAGAGTCGCTGAAGAACGAGTAGCCGCGCACCGCGGTCGCGCCGGGCACCGCCAGCATCGCCGTGGCGATGGGATAGGTCACTTGGTCCTCCACCACGCGCGGCGCTTGGCCGGGATAGGAGGTCTTCACGATCACCTGGACGTCGGAGAGATCCGGGAGCGCGTCCACGGGCGTGGTGAGCAGCGAGTGGACGCCCCAGACCACCACCAGCAGCGCGGCGCACGACACCAGCAGGCGGTTGTCGATGGCGGCGCGGACGATTCGCCCGATCATCGGCGCGCTCCGCGCGCCCGGTCAGTGATGTTGATGGTGGTGACCATCGCCGGACGGCGTCTCGGCGGCGGATTCCTCTTGCCGGCCGGCGTCGGAGCGCGTCAGGGCCGTCTCCACATTGGATTCCGAATCGATGAGGAATTGCCCGGAGGCGACCACCAGCTGCCCGGCGCGAAGCCCCTCGCGCACTTCCACCCGGTCGCCGGCTTCCACGCCGGCCACCACCGGCTGGACGCGAAAGCGGCCGGCGCCCAGATCCAGCACCACGCGGTCGAAGTCGCCGCCGCGGATGAGCGCCTCGCGGGGAATGTGGACCACCGGCGCCGCGGCGTCGGCGAACAGCGTGACGCGGGCGAACATGTTGGGACGAAGCGCCCGCGCCGCGTTCTCGAAGCCGATGCGCACCTTGAGCGTGCGCGTGCGCGGGGCCAACTCGGGATAGACGAAGTCCACCACGCCGCGCCACTTCTCGCCCGGCAGATGTTCCAACTCCACCTCGGCGCGTTGCCCCGGCACCACCCAGGCGGCTTGCCGCTCGAACACCTCCGCGAGCACCCACACGCGATCCAGGGCCGCGATGGAGAGCACGTGCGTCGCCGGCGTGACGTGAATGCCGTCGCGCACGCCGAGATGGGTGACAACGCCATCGGCCTGGGCCAGCACGCGCACGCGCTGCCGCGGCTGTCCGGCCTTGGCGATGGCGTCCACGCCGGCTGTCGCCATGCCCAGCGCTTCGAGCCGGTCGCGGGAGGCCTTGGCCAACGAGTCGTCGCCGCGTTCCAGCGCCGCCAGGTATTCGCGCTGGGCGTTCACCAAGATCGGCGAATAGACCTCGAACAGCGTCTGGCCCTTTGTCACGGGATCACCGGCCGCTTGCACGCCGAGAGCTTCGATCCACCCCTCGACGCGAGTGTGGATGTGATGCATGGTGTTCTCGTCGTACTCCACATAGCCCACGGCGTCCACGCGCCGGGGCAGCACGCCGCGCGCCGCCGGCGCGGAACGAAAGCCGAGGTTGTGCGCCACGGCGCTGTCGATGACCACCACCGCCTCGTCTTCCGGTGCCGCCTCGTCGGCGTAAACGGGTACCAGATCCATGCCCATCGGCGACTTCCCCGGCTTGTCGCGGCGGAAGTTCTTGTCCATGGGCGCCACCCAATAGAGGATTTCCCGCTCCGGCGGTTCCGCGCTCGCGCCATCGGCTGGCCAAAGCCAACGGCCGAGGCCGATGCCGGCGGCCAGCGCCGCTGCCGCGGTACACGCGACGAGAACCGCCACGCGCGCGCCGGTCATGGCGCGACCTCGTCCAAATACGCCAACTCGGCGTGGCTGCGCCTTCGTTCCACCCGCAGCGCCAAGTGTTCCAAGCGCATTTCGAGGTCGTTGATGTGGCTGCGCATCACGTCGGCGAAGTCCGCCGCGTCACTGCGGTAGGCGGCCAGCGCCGCTTCCGCGTTGCCGCGCGCTTGCGGCAGCAGCGCGTCCTCGTACAGGCCAATCCGCAGGCCCAAGGCCGCCCAACGCCGGTGCGCCAACGTGAGTTCGGTTTCCAGCCGCGCCCGCAGCTCGTCGGTCTCCAAGGTCGCGGCGCGGCGTTGGCCTTGCGCGGCGGCAAGGCCGCGCTGTTGGCGGTTGGCCGTGAACAACGGCGCGCTCAAGGTGGCGTGGACGCTTAAGAAGTCCGGCCGGGGTTCGCCATCGGGCAATCCGCCATCGCGGTAGCCGTAGGCGGCGTCGACGGTCCAAGTGGGACGGAAGCGGCTCTTCGCGAGCGCCACGCCGGCGTCGGCAATGGCGATTCGCGCGCCCGCCGCGGCAAGCTCCGGATGGCCCGCGAGCGCGGCCCGCATTTCTCGGAGCGAATGCGGCGGTGGCCAATCCGGCCAGTCGTCCACGGTTCGCGCCGCGGCCTCGCCCACCCAGCGGAAGAGCGCGGCTCGCCCCTCGGCCAAACGCTGGTCGATCATCAACAGGCGGGCGTCCAGCTGGCTGAGTTCCAGTTCGGCGCGCAGCACGTCTTGCTGGTTCTTGCCGCCCACGCGGTAGAGGGAGCGCGTGACGGTGAGCAGGTCCGTGAACAGGACGCGCGAATCGCGGACGACCGCTTGCCGGCGCGTCTCCAGAAAGACATCCAGCCAAGCGCGGCGAACTTCTCGCAGCACCCATCGGCGCCGCTCCTCGGCCCGCGCCCGCTGCTCGTCGGCGCGAGCGCGTTCCCGGCGGGCCGCGGCCGTGCGCGTGGCGTTCGGCGGCAGCGCCTGCCGGACGGCGAGTTGCCCCTGCGTCATGCCTTCGGTGCGGAAGCCTCCGTCTTCAAGCGGCAGATTGGCCGCGCCGAACCGGATGACGGGATCCGGCAGCGCCACGGCGGCCGTCGCCAACTCGTCAAAGGCGGCGGCTTGTTCCAGCAGCGCCACGGCGCCGGGTTCGGCCTCGAGCGCAAGCCGCTCCGCCTCGCCGAGAGTGAGTGCTTGCTCACTAGCGACAGCGCCGAGCGCCAGCGTGGCGGCCAACGCCGAAGGGCCAATGCGAGCTGCGCGCCGCAACTCCATCTTGCCGGCGACTCCCTTGCAGTGAATTGCCCGCAACCGCGTTGCCTATCCACTTGGTGGAGTTGGTGGGCCAGCGGCGCGAGCTTGGATCTTACGCGGCCTTGAGCTTAGTGGCGAGCGGGTGTTGGAAGTTCCCGGACTCGACATTGGGAGCCGGCGGCGTCCGGTGGCAACCGTCTACGCAATGAGGCGGGCCGGGAGGCGCAGGCTGAAAGTCACAGCGAATTCGCACGAAAAATCGAGCAAATATCCTACAGGCAAGCGCTTGCCAAGCCGCGAGACTGCCCGATTGCCCCGGTCCGGACCGGCCGGGGAATAGACAGGCGGAACTACGCTACTTCCCCCATTGGCGCGGCGGTGGGCCGCGCCCCCGGCACGCAATTACGGAGCACGACCACATGCCAGCGCCCCCGGCCGCCGCTGCCGCCGCTTTGGACATCGCCACCAACGCCAGCGCGCTGGACGCGCTGTACCCGTGCTCGGACGGTACGCCGATGGCCGAAAGCGTTTGCGAGCCCGTTCGAGCGACGACCGGCCTTGAGGTTCTCCCGCGGCGCGGTTCGGCGGCGTTGGAGCGCCGATGTAGCCATTGACGCAGTTGGCATGGGGATGAACGCCACGGCGATGCCAACGGCGCGGGCGAACGGCTAGTTCCGTGGGAGTGGCTCAACGTGTCCATGGGACGGCCTATGCGGCGACGAGAACGTCGCACGCCGACGTGGTTTGCGTGTGGTACGTTTGTGGCGAATCGCACAGGGTGCAAGGAGTGGCCGTGGGCGCGAGGGTGCGCGTTGGGGTTTTCTCGCGGGGGCAAGCGCCGCTCCGCGGCCCGCTCGGCAACGCCCTCACGCTGCCGCAGTGACTTTTTTGGAGCGCGTGTGCCGTGCTTTAGGCGAGGCCGGTGGACTACGCCGTGGTCGGTGGCCAAGCGGTGGCGTTGCACGGCGTGATTCGGGGCACCATTGACGTCGATGTCGCGCTGCGCTGGACTCGGCAAACGGTCGTGGATGCGGAAGCCGCGTTGCGCGGGATGGGGCTGGAGTCGCGCATTCCGGTTACCGCCGGCGATGTGTTCGATTTGCGCGACTACTATGCGCGGGAGCGCCACCTGAACGCGTGGAACTTCTTCGATCCCGAGGCCCCCATGGACGAAGTGGACATCGTTGTCAACTACGACTTGGCCGGCAAGAACGTCGCGGACATTCGGCTTTCTTCCGGCTTGGTGCGTGTGCTCTCCCGCGGGGACTTGATCGAAATGGAAAAGCGCAGCGGGCGTCCGCAAGACTTGGCGGACGCTGACGCCCTCGAGGGCCTCGGATGAAACGGGCGGATCCGCTCGCCGATTGGGACGGGCTGTTGCGCGGGCCGGAACGGCCGCGCGCCGTGCAGTGTTTTTCGCCCGAATACCTCGCCCGCTGCAAGGCCCTGTCGCCCAGCGACATCGCGCGGTTTCTCGACGAGTTCAGGCGCAACTACGCGGCCGCCGCGGCGGCGCGGGAGCTTGCCAAGTCGGGTTTGGACGAATCCGGCTGACCGGAACGGTCGACTCGAAGCGCCAACCTGCCATTCGACGCGCTAACGCACCACCTTGCGCTCGCGCAAATCCGTGATCTCTTCCGCCGAGTAGCCCGCCTCGGCTAGCACTTCCCGGGTGTGTTCGCCAAGTTCCGGCGAACAGCGGAATATCTCCGCCGGCGTTTCGTCGAACCGCGCCGGGGCCCGGGCTTGGCGCATGGGGCCGGCCACCGGATGATCGAACTCCCACAGCGCCTCCATCGCCCGCACTTGCGGATCTTCGATAACGTCGTCGCGGCGGTTGATCTTCGCGAACGGCACTTCCTCGGCTTCCAGTCGGGCGGCGAGCTCGTCCGTGTCGAAGCGGGCGTAGCCTTCGTTCAGCGCTTCTTGGAAACGTTCGGAGTCGAGGCCGGTTTGGGTGCGGAAACGTTGGTCTTCGAACAGATTGGGCAGATCCAAGGCGCGAAACAGGCCGTGCCATTCCGAGGCTTGCACCGGCATCGTGCAGATATGGCCGTCGCGGGTCTTGCGAACCATGTTGACGTGCGAGCGGAAGCCGCCGTGCGGCACTTCGTCGCCAACGAAGGTGTAGTTCAACATGCTGTCCGGCCACAGGAAGAACAACGCCGCCTCCAGCATGGCGATATCCACGCGCTGGCCGACGCCTTCGCGTTCGCGGGCCAGCAAGGCCGCGGTGATGGCCTGCGCCGCGGTCATGGACGTGATCTTGTCGCAGACGAGGGAGTTGATGAGAATCGGCCGCTCCTTGCCCGGATCGGTTTGTAGCGAGCCGAAGCCGGAAATGGACTGTATCACCGCGTCGTAGACCCGGCGGCCAGCATACGGGCCTCGATGGCCGACGCCGTTGATGGACGCGAAAACCAGTTGCGGGTTGACCTTCCGCAACACGTCGTAGCCAACGCCAAGCCGTTCCATGACCCCCGGTCGAAAGTTCTCCACCACCACGTCCGCGCCGAGGGCGAGTTTCTTGAAAACGGTCTTGCCTTCTTGCAAGCCGAGGTCTATCACGATGGCGCGTTTGTTCCGGTTCATCATGGCGAACGCGCCGCCCACGCCATTGCGTGCGGAACCGGCGGGATGGCGCATGAAGTCGCCCTGCGGCGATTCCACCTTTACCACGTCCGCGCCCTGATCGCCGAGAATGGCGGCGGCGATGGGGCCGGAGTAGATGGTGGTGAGATCCAGCACCCGAATACCGTGCAGGGCGCCGGCCATCAGGCGCTCTCCGATCGCCGGAGCTCGAAGCCCTCATAGCCGTTCGCCGCCACCGCGTCGCACTTCTCCACATACGGCGGAAAACCGATGAGGGGCATGAACACCTGCGGTTTCCCCGGAATGTTTTTGCCGAGATACCAGGAATTGCAGGTTGGATAGAGCGTGAGGTCGGCGATGCCGTTGACATGATCCACCCAGGCGTCCTCGGCCGGCGCGGTGGCCTCGATGGTCGCCACGCCATCCTCCCGCATGTTTTCCAGACAGTTGGCGATCCAGTTCACATGCTGTTCAATGGAGCAGATCATGTTGGTCAGGACGGACGGGCTTCCGGGGCCGGAAATGATAAAGAGATTGGGGAAGCCGGCGGTGGCCAGCCCGAGGTAGGTGCGGGGCCCGGCTTCCCACTTCTCGTCGATAGAAAGGCCGTCGCGGCCGCGGATGTCCACCGCGAGCATGGCGCCGGTCATGGCGTCGAAGCCCGTGGCCAAGACGAGGCAGTCGATTCGATGCACCTTGCCGGCCACGCGGATGCCGCGCGTTGTGACGCGCTCGATGGGGTTCGCCCGCACATCGATCAAAGTCACGTTCGGCCGGTTGTAGGTTTCGAAATAGCCGGTGTCCAAGCACGGGCGCTTGCAGCCGATCACGTTGTCCGGGCAGAGCATCTCGGCGATTTCGGGATCATCGACGATCTCGCGGATGCGAGCGCGCACGAACTCGGCGGCAGTCTTGTTGGCGTCGTCGCGAAGCAGCAAGTCGTGGTACGCGGAAAGGAACCCGAAGCCGCCTCGTTGCCAACGTTCCGCGTAGTTCGCTTCCCGCGCCGGTTCGTCATCGTCCAGCGCGGATCCGCTGGGCGGCGGAATCTTGGATCCAAAACCCGCTTGCATTTGGTAGTTGCGGGCGCGAAAGTCCGCGTATTCGGCTTTGATGGAGCGGGCGAAATCCGCTTCGAGTGGCGCGTTTTGCGCCGGAATAGAATAATTCGGCGTGCGTTGAAACACGGTGAGATGGCGCGCTTGGGAAGCGATTATTGGAATGGCCTGGATCGCGGAGGATCCGGTGCCGACGATGCCGACGCGCTTGCCGGTGAAGTCCACGCCTTCGCGCGGCCAACGGCCGGTGTGGCACATCTCGCCGCGGAAGTTGCGAAGGCCTTTGATGTTGGGCAGGTTGGCGGTAGAGAGACATCCGGTGGCCATGATCAGAAAGCGCCCTGAGACCGCTAGGCCGGTATCGGTGGCGACGTGCCATTGCTGGTGCGGCGCCTCGGTCTCTTGCGTGTCGCCGAACACGGCTCGAACGACGCGCGTGTTGAAAACGATGTCGCGCCGCAGATCGAACCTGTCGGCCACATGGTTGGCGTAGCGCAGGATTTCCGGCTGTCCCGCATAACGCTCGGTCCACTCCCACTCCTGTTGCAATGCCTCGGAAAAACTGTAGGAATACTCCATGCTCTCGATGTCGCAACGAGCGCCGGGATAGCGATTCCAATACCAGGTGCCGCCGACATCGCCACCGGCCTCGAAGACGCGCGCCGAAAAACCCGCTTCCCGCAACCGGTGCAGCATGTAGAGGCCGGCGAAGCCGGCGCCGACGATCACGGCGTCGAATCGCTCCACGGCCTCGGCGCTGTTCGCTCGCGTCTCGGACATCCGCGTCTTAGAATCCCACGCCGAAGCGCGCCATGATCTGGCGCGGCGGAATCAGCTCCTCGGACGTTGCGCCCACGCCGAAGACGTCCGTGAACCGGGCGTTCACACCGGCTTCGTCGGTGGCGTTCAGCACCAGCAACTCCACTTGCCATTGCCCGGCGGCGGGGCGCACGGCAAGGGTGAGATTGAACACGTCGCTGCGTGGCACGCGATCGGTTTTCGGATTGTTGAAGATGCGATGCTGGAACTCGCCCCGATGCGTGTATTGCAAACCGGCGGCCAATTCGCCCCAAGCACCGAGCCGGTTCGTGTGGCGCAGCATCACGTCGGCGGTGAAGCCGGGCGTCTTTGCGAGTTCGTTGCCTCCAACGTCGGTGATCGCCCGAGCCCGCGCCTGTTGGATTTCGGCACCGAACAGTGGCAGGCCTTGGGCGAGAAGGGCGTTGGTGGCTTCGTCCGAGCGGACGTTGTCGAGCGCCAGGTGGCGGGCCGTGATCTCCGTGTTGAGCCAGGCGAGGCGGGCGTCCAACGTCAGCCGATGCGAGAGAAAGGCAAGAAACTCCAGTTCCGCGCCAAAGCTGCGCGCTTTCGGGATGTTGCCTACGCCGCCTTCGAACACCTCTGGATCCGTCGCTTGGTATTGCATGTTTTCGTAGTTGTAGTAGAAAACGGCCGCGTTCAGGCGCATGGCGCCGGCGGCGAGGTCGGCTTTCGCGCCCAACTCGAAGGCGTCCACGGTTTCGTCGTCGTAGGTGGGCAGAACGACGATTGGCGCGACCACGTCCTCGCGCCCGTAGGTGAGGTTGCTGCCGCCGGGTTTATGGCCGCGCGTGTAGGACCCGTAGACCATGCCGGCTTCCGCCATGTCTCTTTCCACGGCGACGCGGCCGGTGAGCGCCGTGCCGTCTATCGCCAAGTTGTCCGTGCCGGCGCGTCCGAAAAAGTTGGTCACGGCGGAACGCACTTCGTCCATCGTGTAGCGCAGGCCGGCCGTGAGCCGCGTCCTGTCGTTCACATGGTAGTTGCCTTGGCCGTAGAGCGATCGCGAATCGCGCTCTGGGCGCGAATCGGAAATGAAACCGTAGTCGCCGGGCGCGTAGGCGCGGACTTGCTCCACCGTGATCGGATCGAACCGGCCATCAAAGCCGAAATCCAAGTATTCGCGGATGAGGATATCCAAGGACGTGTCCAGAAAGAACACGCCCGCCACCAAATCCACACGGCCCCAAATCGGCTTGGCCGAAATAAAGTGGAACTCTTGGGTGCGGGTCTTCTGACGGCTGTTCCAAGGGTCGATCACCGCCGGCACCAAAGCGCGCGGGGGCAGGCTGGCAAGATCGTGGCGGTCGTTGTCGCGGCGGATGAATATGTCGTCGTCCTGATAGCTCGTCAGCGATTGCACCGTCAACCGCGGCAGGTCGATCGTCGCCACCAAGGCGAACAAGCGGCTGTCGAGCTCGAAGGCGCCGCGCGAATCCTGCCTCAACCGGCGCGGATTCGGTGTGTTGTCCAAGATGCCTTTTTGCGCTGCGCCGTTCGTGTCATCAAGGTGGATCTGCCCCGTCAAGTGTACCTCCAAGCGATCGCTTGGCGTCCAGCGCAGCCGAGCCCGGACGGCTCGATTGTCGGCTTCGTCCAGTTCCTGATCGAGCACGATGTTCTCGCCGAAGCCGTCGTGCCGATGGCTGGCCGCGGAAATCCGCGCCGCGAGATTGTTCGAGAGCGGCACGTTGACGGCGGCGCGCGATCGCGTCAAGCCGTGGCTGCCGAACGCGACATCCGCCCTGCCGCCGAACGTCCCCGTGTCCGGCCCGCGCGACACCACGTTCAACGCGCCGCCGGTGGAGTTCTGGCCGAACAGCGTGCCTTGCGGCCCGCGCAGCACCTCGATGCGTTCGATGTCCAGGAAGTCCGCGTGCAGGGCGAAACCCGACGCGACGTAGATGCCGTCCAAGTGGTAGGAGACGGAGGGGTTGGCGATGGCGTTCTGATTCGCCTCGTTGCCGATGCCGCGAATGGAGATGACGGTCCTGAAGCCTTCGTTCTTGGCCACGGTGACACCCGGCGCGATGGCGCTCAAATCCACGAACGAAAGGATGTTGCGCGCATCCAGATCGCCGTCGTCGAGCGCGGTGACCGCTTGCGGCAGTTCCTGAAGGTTCTCGGAGCGTTTTTCCGCGGTCACGGTTACGGTCTCCAACGTCCGCTCCCCGGCGCTGGCCGAGGACGACGCGCCGAGCGCTGAAAGCGCCAGCCCAAGACATGCGCCACGAGACGGCATCGGACCGAGCCCAAGAAGTGCGAGTTTGGCGATCATACCAAGCCGGCCAAGCCGGCCAAGCCGGGCGCGGCCCGCCGCCCGGCCCGAACACACGCCGGCAGCGGGCCGAGCCGGCGCTTCACGCCGCGCTGCGAGGTCGTTGGCGCCGGCCCTGCGTGGCACCCCGCGCAACCCGTGGCAACTCGATGACGTTCGCCGCCGTTTTTTGCGTTATAGTCGCGGCTATGAACACCCGCGCCATGTCCGCTGTCGACCGGCGGTTCCACAAGCCGCTCACGCTGCTGCTGCCGGCGTAGCCGGCTTTTTCTTCGCACAGGGCCCCAAGCAAGCCCAACCGTCCAAACCTTCAACCCTCTTCATGGCTCGGCGGGCTAGGCCGCCCGCAAGCGGAGGTTTCGAGATGAACGCGCAGCAACCCACTCAACCGGCCCCGCCGACGCCTTCGGGCAGTCGGGAAGGCGCGATGCCCTTCGGCAAGTACCGGCCGTTCACGCCGGTGCCGCTGCGGGACAGGCACTGGCCGAACAACACCCTCACGGCACCGCCGCGCTGGTGCAGCGTGGATTTGCGCGACGGCAACCAGGCGCTGATCGATCCAATGAACGTGGACGAGAAGCTGCGCCTCTACGAGTTGTTGCTGGAGGTGGGGTTCGTGGAGATCGAAGTGGGCTTTCCCGCGGCGTCGCAGCCGGATTTCGATTTCATACGCAAGATCATCGACCGCGGCATGGTGCCGGAAGGCGTCGCCGTGCAGGTGCTTTGCCAAGCCCGCGCCGAGCTCATCGAACGCACGGTGGAAGCGCTCGACGGCGCCGGCAGCGCCATCTTCCACCTCTACAACTCCACCTCCGAGTTGCAACGGCGGGTGGTGTTCGAGTTGGATCGCGCCGGCATCATCGATCTCGCCGTGCAAGGCACCGCGGTGGTGAAGGAGGGGGTGCGCGCGCTCAAGAACACCAACGTCCTGTTCGAATATTCGCCGGAGAGTTTCACCGGCACGGAGCTGGATTTCGCCGTTGACATCTGCGCCGCGGTGGCGGACGAGTGGGGTGCCACCGAATCCAACCCCATCATCGTCAACCTGCCGTCCACGGTGGAGATGGCCACGCCCAACGTGTACGCGGATCAGATCGAGTGGTTCGCCCGCCACTTCCCACGCCGCGAGCGCATCGTCATCAGCCTGCACACCCACAACGATCGCGGCACCGGCGTGGCCGCCACCGAGCTGGCGCTGATGGCCGGTGCTGAACGCGTCGAAGGCACGCTGTTCGGCAACGGCGAGCGCACCGGCAACTGCGACATCGTAAACGTGGCCATGAACCTGTTTTCGCAAGGCGTGGACCCGCAGTTGGACTTCCGAGACATGCCCCGCGTTCGCCGCACGGTGGAGGCCGTCAACAAGCTGCCGGTACACGAACGCCATCCCTACGCCGGCGATCTGGTGTTCACCGCGTTCTCCGGCTCGCATCAGGACGCCATCAAGAAAGGCATGGCGCGGGTGGATCGCGCCCATTGGGAAGTGCCCTATCTGCCCATCGATCCGGCCGACGTCGGCTCCTCCTACAAAGAGACGGTGCGGGTGAACAGCCAGTCCGGCAAAGGCGGCGTCGGCTTCGTGCTGGAGGAGCACTTCGGCGTCGCGCTGCCGCGGGCGATGCTCGTCGAGTTCTCCAAGGTCGTGCAGGCGCTCACCGAGCGGCTGGATCGCGAGGTGCGCCCGGCCGAGATCATGGACGCCCTCACGGCCGAATACCTGGTGGAGACCGGCCCGTACCGCTTGGTCGGGTACGATCTGTTGCGTGGCGATGCCGGGGCCGCCCGGTGCGAGGCGCGGCTGCGCGTGCCGGACGGCGAGGTGGCCGTGGCCGGCGAAGGCTCCGGCCCCATTGAAGCGTTCGTGAACGGCATGGTGGCCACGTTGAACGAGCCGCTCAACATCGTCGACTACCACGAACGGGCGTTGGGGGCCGGCAAGGACGCTCGCGCCATCTGCATCGTCGCGGTAGGCGACGATCAGGAAGGCGTCCAAGGTGACACGCGCAGCGCGGCGTGCTTCGGCATCGGCCTCAGTCGAAACACCGTGACGGCGTCGCTCACCGCCATCGTCTCCGCGGTGAACCGGCGATGGAAGCGGGTGGGCTAGCTCGCCAGTCGCGCAGCCAGGGCCGCGGCGTCCTGGCGCGCCGGCGCGAGTCCGGCGGGGCGGTGTTGTCGCCATGAGCGCCGCCGCCGACGTCGTCGTGGTGGCGCACTTCGGCTTCGTGCTGTTCGTCGTGTTCGGCGGTTTGCTGGTCTTGCGCTGGCCACGTGTCGCTTGGCTGCATGTGCCGGCGGCGGTGTGGGGCGCGTTGGTGCAATGCGCCGACTACACGTGTCCGCTCACCTATTGGGAAGCGGCTTTGCGCGGCGCGCCTCCCGGCGGCAGCTTCATTGACGAGACGTTGCTGCCGATCCTCTACCCGGATCTGCTGCGCGAGGGCGTGCTCACTCCTGGCGTGCGCATCGCCCTTGGCTGCCTCGTGGCGGCGTTCAACGGCGCGATCTACTTCGTCGCGATCATGCGTCGGCGGCGGGCAGTTCCCACACCTTGACTGTGCGCACCACGTTGTCGGCGATCCGCAAGGTTTCGATTTGATAGCGTTCGATACGCAAGCACACGTCCGCTTCCGGGATGAACTTCAGGTGCTCGACGACTAGCCCGTTCACCGTGCGCGGCCCTGCCGTGGGCAATTCCCAGCCTAGGCTGCGGTTGATGTCGCGCAGCACTGCCCTGCCCTCGATGATGTAGCTGCCATCATCTTCTTGGCGCACATCGGCGAGTTCGGCGGCGATGTCTGTGGTGAACTCGCCGACGATTTCTTCGAGGATGTCCTCCAAAGTCACGAGGCCCTGCACATCGCCGTATTCGTCTACCACCAGGCCGACCCGCTGGCGTTCCTTCTGGAAATGCACCAGCTGGGTGTGCAACGGCGTGCCTTTCGGCACGAAGTACGGCTCTTCCGTCTCTTGCACCAAATCGGCCTTGGTGAACTCCTCTTGGCGGAGGAACCGCGCCGCACGGCGCAAGTGCAATATGCCCACGACGTCGTTGATGTTCTCTCGGTACACCGGCAGGCGCGTGTGCTCCGAGCCACGGATGGCGTCGACGATCTCGGCGACATCGTCTTCAATGTCGATGCCGGCCACCGCGGAGCGGGGCACCATGATGTCGTCTATGGTGGCGTTCTCCAAGTCCAAGATGCCTAGCAGCATGTCCTGACGTTCGCGCGGCAACGACGTGCGCTCGTTCACCACCGTGCGCAGCTCGTCTGCGGACAAATCGTCCGTTTGCTTCTTCGCTCGCGCAATCATCGGCGCCGCCAGGTAGTTGGCGATGACGTTGATGAGCACCACCACAGGCTGGCTCACTTTGAGCAGAGGCTGCAGGATGTAGGAGGAAGGAAATGCGAGCGTCTCTGGACGCTGCGCGGCGACCGTCTTCGGCATGACCTCGGCAAAGATCAACACAAGCAGCGCGAGCAACACCGCCGATACCGGCGGGCCAAAGTTGTCGCCAAGCAGCCGTTGGCCGACCACCGTGGCGAACGACGCGGCGACGAAGATCACCAAGTTGTTGCCCAGCAATATCACGCCGAGCAGACGATCCGGCCTTTGCAGCAAGAGGTTGGCGCGACTGGCCCCGCGATGGCCCTCGTTGACGAGGTGGCGCAAGCGATAGCGGTTGAGCGCCATCATTGCCGTCTCGGAGCAGGAGAAGAAGGCGGACATCAGTATCAGGGCGAAAATCGCCAGCAGCTGAAAGCCGGTGGAAAGTTCGTTCACGGGGTGTGCGCCCTCGCGGCGACGGGGCTCGACGATTGCGATGGCGCGAGTGTGACACAACCCGGCGGGCCGCGCGAACCTCTGTGCATGGGGAACAGGGCCATCCCGAAGTCAGCGCTTGACGGTTTGTTCGGCACGGGCGGGTTGCCTGGATGGGGATTCGATTGCTTGGAGTCCGACAGGAGAGCGGTTTTCGGAGTCGCCAGGGCCTTGTTTTCCGCGGCTGGCGGCGAGGTTTCCGCGGCTGGCCGCGGGGCGGCCCGGCGCGCGCGGCCGTTTGTTTCGGCGGGGTCGGGTCAGAAGACCGGGGCGAGCACTTCGCGCACGGCGTCGGCCTGCCTGGCGGCGTAGTGGCGGTGCGCCTGGGGCTGGTGTTGGAAACGCCCGCGCATGCGGACGATCGAGATGGCGGTGTTGGAGAGGCGGGCGAGGTTGCGGGGCAGCTTGCCGGCGCGGATGCGGGAGCGGTCCTCGTCGAAGGAGAAGTCGCGGACGTAATGGACGCGGTTCTCGATCTCCCAGTGTCCGCGGTTGAGGGCGAGGATCTCCGAAGCGCCGGCGCGCTGCGGGGGGAGCGAGGTCAGGCCGTGGACGGTCTCTTCGGAGGTCTTGCCGGACTTGAGGACGGTGCGGCGGCGCACGATGCGGAACGCCTGGCGGCGTCCGGGCAGCGCGGCGACGTCGTCGGGCACGCCGTCGAGGGGCGCGACGGCGCAGACGCGTTCCTCCAGCCGCCCGTGGCCCTTGTCGACGGCGCGGCGGGACGGCGCGCCGTCCCAGTCGAGGATGCGGATGTCGTCGAGCAGCGTCGGGTGGTTGTCCTTGATCGGCACGACGTAGTCCCCGCCGCCGTCGACGATCAGCCGGGCGGTGTTCGGGCAGCCGTGCAGCGCGTCGAGGGTCACGACGCGGTCGGCCACGCCGATCTCGCGCAGCAGCCGGCGGGCGCCCTCGATCTCGCCGCCGGCGCTGTCGGAGGCGACCTGGCCGCGCACCACGCCGCTGCCGTGCTCGACCGCGGCGACGAACATGCGGTCCGGGTCGGGGCCGCCGGGACGGTTGAGCGGCGCCGACTTGCCGTCGACCGCGAGCGCGCCGCCGGCGGGCCGTCCGGCGGCGGCGAAGCGCCGCGCCGCGTCGTCCAGGGCGTCGGGGTCGAGTTCCGACAGCACGCGGTGGACGCAGGACTTCGACGGCGCCACGAGCCGCCCGGTCGTCGGGCTGCGGAACGCCCGAACCGCGGCCAGCTGGCGCTGCGTCAACCGGGCGGCGAACTCGGCGATCGCCGTCGGCCCCTGCGCCCCGGCCAGCTTCGCGGCCGCGGACAACGCCAGCACCGTCGCCAGCGAATGCCGCCGGCCGCGCCGCCGGCGGCACTCCGGCACTTGGCGCAGAAAGTCCCACAGGCTGCGCAGCCGCGCGTCGGACGGCGGCTCGGGCGGCGGCGCCGCCGGCAGCTGCGCCGGCTCGTCCAGCCCGCGCAGCGCCTCCCGCGCGCCGGGCGCCAGCTCCCGCGCGAACACCTGCTTCGGCCGGCCGTGCGCCACCCACTCGCCGTGCGACCTCGCGTAGCCCCGCGTCCCGCCCAGCTCCGTCCAGTTCGACGCCCGGTAGCACGTCCCCTCGAAACGCGACGGATCCACGAACGTCTCCGCCAGCAGCGCCGGATGCCCCAGCGCCGCCTCCATGTCCGACGACAGCCGCCGCAGCGACAGCGACAGCGCCCGCGACGCCAGGTTCCACGTCCTCGCGCCCGGCAGGATCAGGAAACGCGTGTTGTTCGCCACCAGCCGCAGACGCCGGAACTGCTGCTCCGGCGTCCAGCCGATCCAGGCGTCGCGCGCCTTCACCTTGAACGCCCCGGACTGCCAGCCGATCAGCGCCAGCCAGCGTCCGTCCGCCGTCTCCGCGACATGCCGGACCCCGCCGCCGAACAGACATCGAAACCCCAGATAGTGGTGACTCTCCATCAGACGGTCCCATTCCGCCCGCTCCGCGCCGCCCGCCACCGGACGCACCGACACTTCCGACAGCACCACCCCGCCCGTGCTTGACCTCGCCACGACTCTCGCCCACAGCCACGATGCGCCCATCCTGACCCGTCCGGCGGCGAATGTCCAGTACGTCCTGCTTCCCCTGCCGCCTCAACGACTTGGCGCTAACTCCGGGATGGCCCTGGCATGGGGAACCTTGCGGCGCAAGCCCTGGAGCGCGTGGCGTCGCGGTGTCGTTCATCCCGCTGCCGAGCGCATCATGAAGCGTGGCGCTTCAATGTTGGCCTGTGCGGCGGCCTGGGTCGATGGCCTGCCCAGCGGATAGTGCCGACGGGCTGGCGCGGCAAACGTCGCGAACCGCCTTTTGGCCTTAGAATGCGCGGTCCCTTTTCTCTTGGTTTGCCGGCATGTTCGACAGCCTGAGCGAACGGCTCACCGCTGCGTTGCGCTCCGTTTCCGGGCGCAGCCGTTTGGCGGAGGACAACATCGCCGGCGCCATGCGCGAGGTGCGTGTGGCGCTCTTGGAGGCAGACGTCGCGCTTTCCGTCGTGCGGCGCTTCACGGAGGAGGTGCGCCAGCGGGCTATTGGCCAAGAGATCAACGCTTCGCTGAACGCCGGCCAAGCGTTCGTGCAGGTGGTGCATGAGGAGCTGGTGCGCACCATGGGCGAGGCCAACGACGCCCTCAACCTCGCCACCAATCCGCCCGCGGTGGTGCTCATGGCCGGCTTGCAGGGCGCCGGCAAGACGGCAACCACCGCCAAGCTCGCACGACACCTCATGGAACGCGAGCGCAAGCGCGTGTCGGTGGTGAGCGCGGACGTCCATCGGCCGGCGGCCATCGAGCAACTGCGCGCGTTGAGCGACGAGGTTGGCGCCCGCTTCATACCGAGCGCGGTTGGGGAGGCGCCGGTGGCCATCGCCAAGCGGGCGCTCGCGGACGCGCGAACGCGGTTCGACGACGTGCTGATCGTCGACACCGCCGGGCGCCTGGCCATTGACGAGCGGATGATGGCGGAGATCGCCCAGATTCACGCCGCCATCGATCCCATCGAAACCTTGTTCGTCGTGGACGCCATGACGGGCCAGGACGCCGCCATCACCGCCAAGGCGTTCAACGACGCCCTGCCTCTCACCGGCGTGGTGCTGGCGAAAGTGGACGGCGACGCCCGCGGCGGCGCGGCGCTCTCGGTGCGATCCGTCACCGGCAAGCCCATCAAGTTCCTGGCCGCCGGCGAGAAGACGGACGCCTTGGAGCCGTTTCATCCGGATCGCGTGGCGTCGCGCATTCTCGGCATGGGCGATGTGCTCACGCTCATTGAAGAGGCCGAGCGCAAGGTTGATCAGCGCAAGGCCCGACGGCTGGCGGGCAAACTCACCACCGGGCGCAAGTTCGACTTGGCCGATTACCGGGAACAGCTGCAGCAGATGGGCAACCTGGGCGGCGCCGAGAGCCTGCTCGAGAAGCTGCCCGGCGTCGGCATGCTCCCCGAACAGGCGCGGGCGCGGCTGGACGAAGCGCTGTTCCGGCGCATGATCGTGATCATCGATTCGATGACGCCGCGGGAACGCCGCTTTCCGGACCTCATTGACGGCTCGCGCAAACGCCGCATCGCGGCCGGTAGCGGCACCCAGGTGCAGGACGTGAACCGGCTGCTCAAGCAACACAGGCAAACGCAGAAGGTGGCGAAGAAGACCATGCGCAAAGGCGGCATGCAACGGCTTGCGCGCGGCTTGGAGGCCGGATCGCAGGCCGCCTCCCGTGGCGGCCCGCCCCGCCGTCGCCAGCGGCGTCGGCGGCGGTGACACCGGCCGGGCGCGCCAGCGCCGGCGGAATCCGCACGTTCCCGCGTCTGGCGGTCTGTTAGAATTCGCGCCCTTTCGTCCCTTGGAGGTGTCCCGCAAGTGGTCACGATTCGTCTGGCGCGCCACGGCGGCAAGAAAAAGCCCTTCTACCACATCACCGTGGCGGAGAAGACTGCGCGGCGCGACGGCCGCTTCATCGAGCGTGTGGGCTTCTACAATCCCGTTGCCCGCGGCCAGGAGTTGGAACTGCGGGTGGACTTGGGGCGCGTGGACCACTGGCTTGGCGTGGGCGCGCAACCCACCGAGCGCGTGCGCCAGCTCGTCGCCAAGTGGCGCAAGGAAGGCGGCGCGGAACCGGTGGCAGCGGTGGAATCCTTGGCAACGGAAGAGTCGCCGGCCGTGGCCGAGTCGCCGGCGGTAGCGGAATCGCCGGCCGCGGCGGAGTCGCCGGCGGTGGCCGAGTCGGCGGAAACCGAAGCCGCCGGGGCCAATGACGCGCCAAGCGCGACATCCTAGCCGCAACCCCTTCGACTCGACTTCCGCTCTTCTCGCTCCTCCGCATCCACACCCGTCACTCTTCTTTTCCGACCTCCTGGCCGTCTCCTAGCACCTCGATGCGTCACAGTGAAATGCACCCGCGATTCCTGAAGCGAACACCAGCGTTCCGCTTGGCGATGCCCGCGGGGCTCCGCTAGTGTCCGTCGCCGTGGTCGGCGCGGTGGGAGCGCCGTTCGGCGTGCACGGGTGGGTGCATGTGCGCTCGTTCACGGCGCCGCCGGGCAATCTTCTCGCGTACCGTCCGTGGCAGCTGGAGTCGCAAGCCGTTTGGCGCGAGGTGCGGGCCACGGCGCGCGCGCACGGCGCCGGCTTCGTCGCCCGTTTCGACGATGTGACGGATCGCGATGCGGCCTGCCGCCTGCGCGGCGCCAACATCGGCGTGGCCGCGCGGCTGCTGCCGCCGGCCCAGCCTGGCGAACACTACTGGCGAGACCTCGTGGGCCGGCGCGTCGTCTCCTCTCGCGCCAATGGCGCGTCCGGGCAGTCGCTGGGCGTCGTGGCCCGGGTGTTCGCCACGCCGGCGCACGACGTGCTGGTCGTGGAAGACGGCAGCCGCGAGCGTCTCATTCCGTTCGTGCGCCAAGTGGTGCTGGAGGTGAACGAGGAGCAGGGTTGCGTGGTGGTGGATTGGGACGCGGACTGGCAATGACGATGCCGGCGAACACCGAAGGCGCGCCATGAGGACGGCGCTTGTGAGCCTGTTCCCGGACTTGGCGCGAACCGCGCTGGATGTCGGGGTGCTCGGACGCGCCGTGCGCGACGGACGAATGACGTGCGCCTTGGTGAACCCGCGCGACCACGCCGACGACGCCCGCAAGACGGTGGACGACCGGCCGTTCGGCGGCGGCCCCGGCATGGTGATGATGGTCGAACCGTTGCGCCGGGCCGTGGATGCCGCCCGCGCCGAGACGCCGCACGAGGCGCCAGTGATTCTGCTCTCGCCCCAGGGTGAACGTTTCGATCAGAATGTCGCGTCCGCGCTGGCCGGGTCGTCCGGTTTCATCCTCGTGGCCGGACGCTACGAAGGCGTGGACGAGCGGTTCGTGACGAGGGAGGTGGATCGCGAACTCTCGCTCGGCGACTTCGTGCTCTCCGGTGGCGAACTGGCGGCTTTGGCGGTGCTCGACGCTGTGGCCCGGCTGCTGCCGGGCGCGCTGGGAAATCCCGCGTCCGCCGCCGAGGACTCCCATGCGGACGGTCTGCTCGATTGTCCCCACTACACGCGCCCGGCGCATTGCGCCGGGTTGGCCGCGCCGCCGGTGCTGCTTTCCGGCGACCACGGCGAGACGGCGAAGTGGCGCCGGCGCGAGGCGCTCGCCCGCACTTGGCGTCGGCGGCCGGATCTGCTTCTGGACCGGCCACTCGCGACAAGCGACCGGGCGTTGCTGGCCGAATGCTTCGCGGCCAGCGGCTTGGCCCGGCGATAGGCCACAATGGCACCCATGCGACAGCTTCACGGCTCTCACCGCACATTGAGGAACGAAACATGCTTGGCAACCCCATAATCGAAGAGCTGGAAAGTCGCCAGCTCAAGACCGATATTCCGGCCTTTGGCCCCGGCGACACCGTGGTGGTGGAAGTGCGCGTGCGCGAGGGCGGACGCGAACGGCTGCAAGCGTTCGAGGGAGTCGTGATCGGCAAGCGCAACAGGGGCCTGAATTCGGCCTTCACCGTGCGCAAGATCTCCCACGGAGTAGGCGTGGAGCGCACGTTCCAAACGCACAGCCCGCTGATCGCCGGCATCAGCGTGAAGCGCCGCGGCGACGTGCGCAAGGCCAAGCTCTACTACCTGCGCGAACGCCGCGGCCGCGCCGCCCGGATACGCGAAAAGGTCTAGCCAGACGGCGGGATGGGTGCTGTCGGTTGGTTCACCTCAAGGCGGCTTTGGCGCACAACCCACCCGCATCCTCAGCGCGGTTCTGGCCGCGCTAGCCGCCGAAGGCGTTGCCGCCGGCGATCACAAGGTTGCGCGCGGTCATCGCGTACAGGCCCACGATGACGACGACCACCGGAATGGACACCGCGCGGTGGACATCCCGCCAACGCGCGATCACATAGAGCGAGACCGCGACGAACGGCAGCACCACGCAGAATGCGTCCAAGTAGAAGGCCGTTCGGGCATCGAACGCGTCGTACAGCCAACCAGCAACCGGCAGGCCAACAGCCACCACCAAACCCAGAACCACCAGTGCGACGTAGAACCTGTTCATCGTCCTCTCCCGTAAAGCCAAGGGCCAACAGCTACAGCCAAGCCGAACCGCACGAACCCTGTTGATCACTTCGCCTCAATGCGGCGCTGGCCCGTGCTCCAGTATGTAGGTTGTCAGCGATGGTATCCCGGCGCTCCAGGCAACTGGCGGCACTTGGCCCGGCGGGCACCACACGTAGCCTAGGCGGCCCAGCTGCGCGAGCGTGGCGAACCGGGCCGCCGCGTCCTTGATGCCAGCCGCCGCCAAGGCGTTTTCGAGCTCCTGCTCGGCAGCGGTTGCGTCCATGCCGGCTTGGAAGAGCGGCGCAACCGCCACCGCGGCGTCGAGCAATCCTTCGGCGCGCAGTTCGCGATACCGGCTTTCGTAGTAGTTGGCCACGCTGGCGAGGACGGCCGGCTCGGCGCTGGAGACCCGATCAACGGTGATGGGCGTGCCATTCGTGGCCGCGTGTCGCTTCCAAAGGGCCTCTCCCCAGAGTTGGATGAAGTAGGGGTAGCGCTGGCTGTGTTCGACGACGGCGTCCAAGGCGTCCCGGTCGATGCCGACGCGATGCGCCGACAACGGTTGCGCCAGCGCCTCGCGAGCGGCGGTGTCATCCAAGCGGCCAACAGGCAGCAACCCCTCTCCCAGCCGCGACCAGAACGTGGCATCCATTGCGCTCAAGTGATCGGGCAGCCCCGGCGTACCGGCCAGCACCAGCAGGAACGGCGCGTCGGCCCGCACTTGCTGGCTGGCGTTGAGCAGCGTGCCGCCGACGTCCAGGGCGAGGGTGTGCGCTTCGTCCAGCAGCACGGCCAGCGGCCTTTTGCGGCTGCGAGCGATCAACGTCCGGGTGAGGTCCTTGCCGGCCGCGCCATTGGGTTGCCACTCGACCGAGCCCAGCGCCGCGACGCCGACCTTGCGTGGCAGCCACTTGGCGATGGCGCTTCTCGGCGCCAGCGCGTCCACCAGGGCCTCGTGGCTGGGAATGCGGTGCGGCGTCAAGGCCACGACATCCACGGGCGTATCGGCGCAGGCGCCCTTGAACCAATTGAGCAGAGCGGTCTTGCCGTTTCCTCGCGGGCCCACCAAGACAACGTTGTGGGGCGGTGACGAGCCGGCAACCAGATCGGCGAGGCAGCGCGACAGCACATCCTGCTGCGCCTCGCGTCCACTGAGCGCCGGCGGCACGGCACCGTCCCCGGGCCGAAACAGGCGTGGCGTGGCCGCGTTCATGGCAGCGACAGTATAAGCCTGTGGCAGAGAGGCCGGATTTCGGCTTGTTGGCGGCGTTTGGCCTCGCCGGCGAGGTGGCGCCCGCTGTCGGTCGCGCAGGTGTTCCAAGCCAACCCACTCGCGTGGAGACCTAAGAAGAGACGAAGCGCCGTGGTTGACACGACCGTGAATGTGCTCTAGTGTAGATGTCATTATTGATACTAACAACGAAGATACTGGAAACGTGGTTCGGCTAACCGCGCGGGAAGGGAAGCCATCGCATCTACCGGTCGTCCCCGCGGGCCACGTTCGCCGAAACCGGCCCAGTGAGGGCGAAGGCAGTGTCCGACCGCTACACATACCGCGTAACTTGGTCTGCGGAGGATCAAGAACACGTGGGCCTGTGCGCCGAGTTCCCGTCGCTTAGCTGGTTGGCGGATTCGCCGGAGCAGGCGCTCGCCGGCGTTCGCAAGTTGGTGCGCGATGTCCTCGCGGACATGGCTGCCACCGGCGAACAGGCGCCCACGCCCTTCGCCGATCGCAGCTACAGCGGCCGGTTCGTCGTGCGGGTGCCGCCGGAGGTACACTGATCGCTGGCGGTCGCGGCGGCGGAAGAAGGCGTCAGCCTGAACCGCCTGGTGAACGCGCGGCTCGGCTGATTCGGCCTGCTCGCTCGTTTCGCGTTGCACCGAAGCGCGCTACTATCGCGCCACTGCAATGCCCGGCGAGTCGCCGGGTGGGAAGCGCGTCCACGGAAGGACACACGCATGGCCGTCGCGCAAACGAACCAAAACAGCGCATCGGCCCGTTCGCAGGCGTCAATAGACGCGCATCTGGATCACCTCTGGCTGGAACGCGGCTTGAGCCGCGCCACGCTCGCCGGCTACCGGCAGGATCTCACCGGCTTCGCGGATTGGCTGCAACGGGATCTCACCGCGGCGTGCGAAGCTGATCTGCAGGCGTTTCTGGCGGCTCGCTTGGGCGAACGCCGCTCGCCGCGCACCGTGGCGCGGTTCCTCGCGGCGGCGCGGAGCTTTTACCGACGCGCCGCCGAAACCGGTTTGACGCAAGCCGACCCCACCGCCAATCTTACCAGCCCGCTGCTTGGTCGGCCGCTGCCGGGTTCCCTTTCCGAGGCCGAAGTGGAGCGGCTGTTGCGGGCGCCGCGCAGCGACGACCCGCTGGGCGCGGCGGGCGAGTACCGCGACCGGACGATGCTGGAGGTGCTTTACGCCACGGGCCTGCGGGTGAGCGAGCTGGTGGGGCTCACCGTGGCGGCGTTGAACACCCGCCGGGGCACCGTGCAAGTGGTGGGCAAAGGCGGCAAGGAGCGTTTGGTGCCGGTGGGCGAGGTGGCGCTGGACTGGGTGGCGCGTTACTTCACCCAGGCGCGCCCGAACATCCTCAAGGGACGGGCGAGCGACGCGCTGTTCCCGAGCAATCGCGGTCAAGCCATGACGCGCCAGACCTTCTGGCACGCCATCAAGCGTTACGCGACGACCGCCGGCATAGACCGGGAGATTTCGCCGCACACCCTGCGGCACGCCTTCGCCACGCATCTGGTGAACCACGGCGCGGATCTTCGCGCCGTGCAGCTCATGCTCGGCCACGCGGATTTGTCCACCACGCAGATATATACTCACGTCGCCCGAGACCGCTTGAAGCGGTTGCACGCGGAGCATCATCCGCGCGGCTAGTCCGCACTTGGAAGGTAATCGCCAATGGCACTGTCAGCACTCCGAGCCCTCGTTACGCGCCGGCGGAAGTTGATTCCCCTCGCTCTCGCCGCGTTCGCGGCCCAAGTCGCGACCATCGCCCATGGCGACGAGGAAATGAGCGAAGACTCGCCCGCCGAGGCGATCATCTCGTGCCTTGACGAACTCGGCCTCGTCGCCTTGGATGTGCAACCGTCGCCGATCGCCGGCCTGTTCGAGGTGGAGGCCAAGGGCGGCGTCTTTGTCTATGTGCAAGGCGCGGATTGCCGCCACCTGATCGCGGGAGACCTGTACGAGCGGCGGGGCGATCAGCTCGTGGGGCTCACCCAAGCCAAGCGCAGCGCCAAGCAACGCGAGCGGCTGAGCAAAGCGATGGCGACCGTGTCCGTGGACGACATGATCGTTTTTGGGCCGAAGTCGGAAACGCGAGCCGTGGTCTCGGTTTTCACCGATACGGATTGCGGCTACTGCCGCAAGCTCCACGCCTTGATGGACGACTACCACGCCTTGGGCATCGAGGTTCGCTACCTCGCGTTTCCGCGCGCCGGGGTGAATTCCCTCACCTACGACAAGATGGTCTCCGCTTGGTGCGCCAAGGACCCGAAGGCCGCCTTGACGGCGTTGAAACGCGGCGATCGCATCCCGTCCAAGACGTGCGTAAATCCCGTTTCGGAGCAGTACGCCATCGGCCAGGAGGTCGGCATCACCGGCACCCCCGCCATCGTGCTGGAGAACGGCACGGTGCTGCCGGGCTTCTTGGAAGCCGACGCGCTGGCCGCCCAGATCGGCCTTTAGCGCCCGCGCAAAGCCGCATCGTGGCTAACGCCTTGCGGGTCGGCTTGGCCGGCCTCGGCACGGTAGGTGGCAGCGTCGTTCGCCTGTTGGCGGAAAACGCCGCCCTCATCGCCGCCCGCGCCGGCCGGCCCATCGAACTGGCACGGGTGGCGAGCCGCACCCCGAAAGCGGAGTTGGACCTCGGAGCGGCATCCTTCAGCACGGATTTGGCGTCTTTGCCTCACGGACCGGTGGACGTCGTGGTGGAGCTGATCGGCGGCGTCGAAGACGCTGGCGCGTTGGTGGAAGCCAGTCTCGGCGCCGGACGCGCGGTGGTCACCGCCAACAAAGCGCTCTTGGCGGAACGCGGTGAAGCGCTGTTCGCCCTGGCCCATGCCCAGGGCCTGCCGGTTGGCTACGAGGCGTCGGTTGCCGGCGGCATTCCCATCGTCGAAGCGCTGCGCGGTGGCCTTGCCGCCAACCGCTTGGACGCATTGGCCGGCATCGTGAACGGCACGTCGAACCACATCCTCACCGCGATGGAGAACGACGGCCAGGATTTCGCGGCCGCCTTGGCCGAAGCGCAACGCCTCGGCTACGCGGAAGCCGACCCCACGTTCGACGTGGAAGGCGTGGACGCCGCGCAGAAGCTCGCGGTGTTGGCCGCGCTGGCTTTCGAGAGCGGCATCGACTTCGCCGGCGTGCACGTGGAAGGCATCGCCGCGATCGACATAGAGGACATCCGCTACGCCCGCGAACTCGGCTTCGTCGTCAAACACTTGGCGATGGCGCGGCGGCACGCGGACGGCGTGGCCGCGCGCGTCCACTTGGCGTTGGTGCCGGAGCGAGTGCTTTTGGCCAAGGTGTCCGGCGTGACGAACGCGATACTGGCGAACGGCGACGCCGTGGGGTCCACGGTCCACATCGGCCCAGGGGCCGGGGGCATGGCCACCGCCTCGGCGGTGGTGGCGGACCTGGTGGCGCTGGCCCGCGGCCACTTGCCGGTGCCGCGGCCGGCCACGCGCCGGCTGCCCGCCCTTGGCGTGCGCGGCCTCGTGTGCCCCCACTACCTGAAAATCCCCGCGATCGATCAACCCGGCGTGTTCGCGGAGGTCGCCGAAGTGCTGAGCCGCCACGCGATCTCCATCGAAGCCGTGATTCAACGCCCGCAAGCCATCCGCCCCGACGCCGAACCGTGGGTGCCCATCGTCATCCTGACCAACGACGTGGCCGAAACCGTGGTGGAGGCCGCGGTGGCGGAACTCGGCGGCCTCGGCGGGGTAACGGGCACGATAACGCGCATCCGCGTGGCGGACCTCTAGCGCGATGAATCGCGTTGTGGTTGCTTCGCAACTGTCGGTGGCCAACCGCTGCGCCAAGTTGGCCACGAGCGTGCGGAACGGCCCGTTGCGGTTTGCCGCTCGCAACGCCTTCGCCTCGGCCCCGTCTCGCCACTGAGCACACAAATGCCTCTGTACCTCATTCGCCACGCCCAATCGGAAAACAACGCGCTTGCGGCCGCCGGCCAATTCGCGCTGGCCGGGCGCACGGCGGATCCCGCCCTCACCGCGACCGGCGAAGCGCAGGCGCGGTGCGTCGCCGAGCATCTGCGGCGCTGCGCGGACAAAACGGATGCGCGCGACGGTGTCGGCGTCGAGGGCGGCTACGGCATCGACAGGCTCTACAGCAGTCCGATGCTTCGGGCGTTGCAAACCGCGCAAGCCATCGCGCAGGCGCTGGAGCTGACGCCGGAGATTTGGCTGGATGTCCACGAGGAAGGCGGCATCTGGGTGGACGCGGGCGACGGACGCGGGCCGGCCACCGCCGGTGGCCTCACTCGATCGGCCATCCAGACGCGAATGCCGGAGTTCGTCTTGCCTGCCGGTGTCACGGAGTCCGGCTGGTGGAAAGGGCCGGCGGAGACCCGCGAGCGCTTGATCGACCGCGCCGAGCGGGTGGCCATCGCGATTCGCCAACGCATCCGGGCGGGTCCCGAGGACGAGAGCGGCGGCGCCGGCCGGGACGCCGCCTGGCACCCGGACGAACGAATCGCCATCGTCAGCCACGGCACCTTCTTGAGCTTCCTCGTCCAGCATCTGTTGAGCGGCGGGCCTTTGGCGGGCGTCTTTCTGAGCACGCACAACACCGGCATCACCCGCCTCGACATTGCCGACGGGCCGGCCGGGGCAGCGTTCTTGCGCTATCAGAACCGGGTGGATCACCTGCCGAACGAGCTGGTGACGTAAAGCCTCCCGCGGTTGAACCCGTGCTGATCGAGACAAGGCCAAAGCGCGCCTCGAATCTCGGCATGTCCCTGCCGCCGTTTCTACGCGACGCCTTGGCGGCCAGGGGCGTGTGCGAGGCGGCGGAGCGCGAACTGCCGCTTGCGGATCTGGTGCCCCCCACAACCTTGCCCGGCGTGGACGCGGCGGCCGACCGTCTCGCCAACGCCGTGGCGCGCGACGAGCGCATCGTCATCGCCGGGGACTTCGACGCCGACGGCGCCACCGCGTCCGCGCTGTGCGTTTCCGTGCTGCGCGCGTTCGGGGCGCGGCAGGTGGAATTCGCCGTGCCGGATCGTTTCAAGTTCGGCTACGGCTTCTCGCCGGAGTTCGCGCGGGTGGTCTTGGCCCAGGAGCCGGCGCTGATCGTCACCGTCGACAACGGGGTTTCCAGCGTGGAAGGCGTGGCGGTCGCGAAAGCGGCGGGGGCGGACGTGATCATCACCGACCACCACTTGCCCGGCGAGACGCTGCCGGACGCCCACGCGCATGTGAATCCCAACCTCGCGGGCTCGCGTTTCCCCAGCCCGAACTTGGCCGGCGTCGGCGTCGCCTACTACGTCATGAGCGTCGCGCGCCGAGCGCTGCGGGCGCGCGGGCACTTCGAGGCGAGGGGCATCGCCGAGCCGAATCTGGCGCAATGGTTGGATCTCGTCGCGCTGGGCACCGTGGCGGATGTGGTGACGCTGGACCGGAACAACCGCATCCTGGTCCACCAAGGGTTGCGGCGCCTGCGCGCCGGCTTCGGCCGGCCGGGGATTCAAGCCCTCGCGCAAACGGCTGGCCGGTCGCTCGCGAAACTGTCCGCCGCCGACCTTGGCTTTGCCATCGGGCCGCGGTTGAACGCCGCTGGCCGGCTGGAGGACATGGCCGTTGGCATCCGCTGTCTGCTCGCCCAGACCGACCAGGCCGCGCGGCGCTCGGCGCAGCGCCTCAACGAGCTCAACGCGAAGCGGCGCGAGATCGAGGTGGACATGACCGAAGACGCGGCGGCCTTGGTGGAAGTCGGCGAAGTCGGCGCGGACGTGGCGCTTTGCTTGTACGAGCCGCACTGGCACCAGGGCGTGGTGGGCATCGTGGCAGGGCGCATGCGTGAACGCTTCCACCGGCCGGCCATCGCCTTCGCGGACGCGGGGGCCGCGGTGCCGGACGAACTCAAGGGCTCGGCGCGGTCCATACCCGGTCTGAACATTCGCGACGCCATCGCCGATTGCGCGGCCCGCCACCCGGGGCTGGTGGGCAAATTCGGTGGCCACGCCGCCGCCGCCGGGCTCAGCCTCAAGCGCCGCCACCTTCAGCGCTTTCGGCGGGCGTTCAACGACGCCGTGGCGGCGCGTGTGAGCGAACGGGATCTCACCGGCGTCATCGTCACGGACGGCGAACTGGCGGCGGACGATCTCAACGTGCGCAACGCGCACTTGGTGGCCCGCAACGGCCCGTGGGGGCAGGGCTTCCCGGAACCCACGTTCCACGGCGAGTTCGACGTGGTCAACGAGCGCGTGGTGGGCGAGCGCCATCTGAAGATCAGCCTCAAGCACGATGGCAGAGTTGCGGACGCCATCGCCTTCAACCAGGCGCCGATCGGCGCCAACCGCGCCCGCGCCGTGTACCGGCTGGGCGTCAACGACTACGCGGACGTGGAAACCCTGCAACTCCAAGTGGACAGGATAGAGCCCTGCTGACGCACGGCTATACTGCCGTCGCCAACTGTTTTTCTCGGGGCCGACCACAATTGTCGGGCCAACCTGTCGTCAGGGGCCGCCGTGCTGCGCTTCGCCGAAGAAATCATGCTCCTGTTGCTGCACGACTCGGGCGGCCGGTTCGCCCGTGTGCCGGAGCAGTCGGTGCGCTACGCGCTGGTCGGCGGCGTGCTGATGGATCTGGCGCTGGAGAACCGCATCGACACGGATCTGCGCAAGCTCGAAGTCGTGGACGCGACGCCCACCGGCGACGCGCTGCTGGACCCTTCGCTGACGGAAATCGCCCACGCCGAGCGCACGCGCGACGCCGGGCATTGGGTCGAGCGTCTCTTGCCGCGGGCCGCGGACATGCGGGCGGGCGCTCTCTCCCGGCTCACCGAGCGCGGCATTCTGGAACGCCGGGACGACCGTTTTCTTTGGGTGTTCCGATCCCGCCGCTATCCCGTGGTGGACGGGGAAGCCGAACGGGAAGTGAAGCTGCGCATCTTCGACGTGCTGTTCGGCCAGGACCTGCCGGATCCGCGCGATGTCGCGCTGATCTGCTTGGCGGACGCCTGCGGCATCTTCGGCGCACTGCTTTCCGAGGAGGAACTGGCCGCCGTGCGCCCACGCTTCGAGCAAGTGCGCAAGATGGACCTCATCGGTCAAGCTGTCGCCAGGGCGATCGCCGCCGCGGATCAGGACGCGGACTCGCGGCGCAAGTTTCTGCTCGAGCAACCGGCCCACCGCCGGCCGTAGCCGCCAACCAATCCGAACGAAAACTCCAAGCCGCGAGCTCTTGGTGGTTGATGCCGCGCAGCCTCGCTTTCGAGCCGGCGCCGGCATCCGTCGGTCATTCCCTTGCCAAGAACGCCAGACTGGTGAGATTGGATCCGCCGGGTCTCGGCGGCCACGGCAACGGCCCCAAGGGCACGGCGACCAGGCGGGCACCTTGCTGGCGCAAACGTCCCACGGCCAAGTGGGAATCGGAGTTGACGCGCTCTCCCGGCCGCAGAGGTTTCCCGCCCGCGAAGTAGGAGTGAATCAACAGTTGTCCACCCGGGCGGAGCGCCCTAATAGCCAGGACGATGTCCCGGTAGGCGATGTCCGCGGCCGGGGCGTGGTCGAGGAGGATGAAGTCGAACTGCTGCTCGCACCTTTTCAAGTAGTCCGTGGAGCGGGCGATGACAAACTCCACAATGTCGGCACAATCCAGTCGGGCCAACATTCGCCGAGGGGGCGTGGCGATGCGGTATCGCCTTGCCTCGGCGGTGGCGGGGTTGTTGACGTCGAACAAGTCCACGGTGACCAGACGGGATGGGCCGCACCCGTTGCGGTACTCCCGCATTGCCATGGCGGCGTGCAAGGTGGATGCGCCGCGGTTGGTGCCCACCTCCAGGACGGAGCGCGGCTGCAAACGGCGAATCAGGTAGTAGATGGCCCGGCGGCTTTCCGGATCGATGGCGTGACTCGCAGGCACGTCTTCGAAAACCTCGCCTATGGACGTTCTCGCCTTTTCCCAGCCATCGGCTATGCCGTCGCCCCGAAGCATGTCCGAGACCGAAATCTCCACCGCCTTGGGAAGCGGGGCGATGTTCGCCACCATAGCCGGCGCCCGGTTGAGGCGATGGCCATGGACCGTCCGGCGAAGCGCGCCATGCACCCGCGCCGGGAGCATGTTCCGAACCAGCTTCTTCAGTATTCTCATGTGTTGGGAGTTGTCGCTGGCCCGGCTGGGGCGGGTGGCCGCCGGCGCGGTTGATCTTCCTTGAACGCCGCAACCGGGCGCGCCGCGGCAGAGTGGCGGAATTGTACAACGGGAGCGGCGGCAGCGGCCACGAACCGCATGGGCGGGGCATCTTGTGTTAAGGTCGCGCACCGGCCGCCGGATCGTTGCTGTTGAAAGTAAAGGGACATGCACAGGACATGAAGGAGAGTCCTATCCTCGCGCCGCATTTGACCGCTGAGACCGTTGCGACTCGTTGGCCATCGGTTTCCGTTCTCGTCCCTGTCCGGAACGCCGAGGCGACCGTCGGGGCGGCGATCGACTCGGTATTGTCTCAGGACTACCCGGGCTCGGTAGAGATAGTCGTCGCCGACGGATCCGACACCCCGGCCACGGCCGATCTGATTCGGCGGCTGTACCCGAAGGCGAAACTGGTTCCCAATCCGGAACAGGTCATCACGTTCGGAATCCACGCGGCGTACCGAGTGGCAACCGGAGAGGTCGTCGTGCGGTGCGACGCCCATACAGTGTTCCCGCAAGGGTACCTGCGCCGAGCGGTGAGCACGTTGCTTAGGACGGGGGCGGCCAATGTCGGCGGCCGGCAACAGCCGGTGGCCACCACGCTCTTCGGGCGCGTGGTGGCGATAGCGATGACCACTCCACTGGGGGCTGGCGGTGCCCGCTATCGACAGGGTGGCGCGGAAGGGCCCGCCGACACGGTCTTCTTGGGGACGTTCCGGCGCGACGCGTTGGAGGCGGTGGGCGGCGTCGACCCTAGTCTTGGGGGGGCGGAGGACTACGAACTCAACTGGCGGTTGCGGGCGCGCGGAGAGACAGTGTGGTTCGATCCCGGGCTCTTGGTCGCATACTATCCCCGCGACACGCTCTGGGGTCTAGCCAAGCAGTACTTCAATTACGGTCGGTGGAAACGGGTGGTGGCGCAACGACATCCTGCGTCGCTGCTGCCCAGGCACTTCGCCAGCCCGGCGTTGGTGCTGGGATTGGTCGCCGCGCCTGTGCTCGCGGTGGCCGGCGCCGGTTGGGCGGCAGTGGCAGTGCCGTTGGTCTATGCGCTCACAATGGTGGTTGGCTCTCTGGCGGTGGCCATCCGTCGCCGTTCGTACGCCGCGCTCCTGCTCCCGCTGGCCCTCGCAACCATGCATGTGGGCTGGGGTATCGGCTTTTTCGTCCCGGTGCGAAACAGGAGTGGACTGGAGGCGCATTGGCGGCTTGCTCGCAGGGCCCCCGCTTCTATGCCGTCGGTGTCGGTGCTCATTCCGGTTCGCAACGGCGAGGACACCATCGGGGCGGCAATCGACTCGGTGTTGGCGCAGGACTACAACGGTTCGGTAGAGGTGATCGTCGCCGACGGATCCGACACTGCGGCCACTTCGGATCTGATTCGACGGCGGTACCCGATGGTGAAACTGGTTCGCAATCTGGAACAAACCGCCGGGTTCGGGTTGCGCGCGGCGCAGCGCGTGGCGAACGGAGAGATCCTCGCGCGGTGCGACGCCCATGTGGTGTTTCCACTTGACTACCTGCGCCGTGTGGTAAGCACGTTGCTGAGAACGGGAGCGGCCAATGTCGGTGGTCGGCAACACCCGGTCGCGACCACGTTCTTCGGGCGCGCGGTGGCGATGGCAATGACCACCCCGCTGGGGAACGGCGGTGCCCGCTACCGACTGGGCGGCGCGGAGGGGCCCGCCGACACGGTCTTCTTGGGGGCGTTCCGGCGCGACGCGTTGGAGGCGGTTGGCGGCGTTGACCCCCGCTTCGTTCGAAACCAGGACTACGAACTCAACTGGCGCCTGCGAGCGCGGGGGGAGACGGTGTGGTTCGACCCTCGGCTCGCGGTCGCCTACCGGCCCCGCGACACGTTGTTGGATCTAGCCAGGCAGTACTTCGATTACGGCCGATGGAAACGGGTAGTGGCGCAACGACATCCGGCCTCGCTGCGGCCGCGGCATTTCGCGAGCCCGCTGTTGGTGCTGGGATTGGCCGCCTCGCCAGTGCTGGCCGCGACCGGCGCTTCTTGGGCGCCCGCGGTGGTGCCGCTTGCTTACGTCCTCGCCTTGGGGGGCGGCTCGCTGGCGGTCGGCATTCGCCGCCGTTCGTACTCCGCGGTCCTGCTCCCGCTGATCCTCGCCACCATGCACCTGAGCTGGGGAATCGGTTTCTTCACGCCGGTTCAAAGCGGTTCGACAGGTGCCGCAGCTCCGGCGAAATAGCGGCGGCCAGCGGCCGACAGATCGGTGCTCGCTCGTCGACGGGGATCGAGATGACGAAGATCCTGCTCATCGCCCCGCTGGGCTCTGGGGCCTCGGCCACCAACGTGATCGGCGGGCACAGGCTGCTGGCGACGGATACGATTTGCGAACTGGCCAAGCGGGGTTTCTCGGTGGACGTCGTCGATACCTCGGGCGATGTGACCAATATCTCGTGGTGGAGATTCCAAGTCAGCCGCCTTGTGAGGTTCCTGCGAGTCATCTTGAGAGTGGCGATGAAGATCCCGCGCTCCCAAGTCGCGTTCCTCTTTACGGCGCCCCACTCGGCGCTCATCCTCGCGTCGTCCGTCTGGATGATTTGCAAAGCAATGCGCCGGCCTATGGCGCTGCGGCTCTCGGGTGGTGACCTGATTGTGGTGTGTCAGGGCTACGGCGTGGTGGCTCGTTGGTTGGCCCGTCGAGCTTGGATGCGCTGTTCGTTAGTCTATGTCGAAACGATGCAGGCGCATCGCGAGTTCCTCGACTTGCCCAATTTTCGCTGGTTTCCCGGCACGAGAAACATCCGAGCGCCCGCGACTGGCCGGCGTGAGCGAATCAGGAAACTGATCTTCATCTCCCGACTGCACATGACCAAGGGTCTGGCCGAGGCGCTCGACGCGTGCCGCCACCTGCCCCCGGAGTGCCACCTGCACGTTTTTGGGCCAGGCATGTCCGATACGGACTGGTCGCTGTTCGAGTCCCATCCCAGGGCGACCTATGGCGGCATGCTGGTGCCGGAAGAGGTGCCGCGCGTTCTCAGCGAACACGACTTGCTGCTGTTTCCCAGCTACTACCCGGGCGAGGGCCATCCCGGAGTGATCCTTGAAGCCTTTCAGTGCGGGCTGCCTGTCATCGCCGCGAAGTGGCAGGCCGTTCCAGAGGTCGTGGAGCACGGAAAGAACGGGCTGCTCGTGGCGCCTGGATCCGCCGGCGAAGTGCGGGTCGCTATCGAGCGGCTGTTGGGCGACCCCGATCTGTACCGGCGTCTCTGCGAGGGCGCTGAACGCCGGGGGGAGGACTTCCGCAGCGTGAAATGGCACGATCGAGTGGCTGCGGACCTGCGCGGCCTGTAGCAAACTACAGACAGCCAGTTCGTGTACTTTGGGGCGTTCGTGTTTCTCGCCGGTCGGCGTTGCCAATGGCGGCGGCGCTCGACGATCGTGAGCCACTTGAACCCTCCGTCAGGTGTTCTGGTAACGGGGGGTGTGCGACGTTTTAGTGCGCGAGCGGGCCGCGGGAGTTCGGAGGGTCATCGCGATTCCCGGTTACGCTGAGGGTGTCAACCACCACAGCGAAGGGAATCGCGATGACGGAAGGCATGTTGGCGCGGGACGCGCTGGAGCGCAAGAAGGCGTGGGCTTTTCTGGAGGAGAAGGTTCTCCGCCTGCTGTCGTCGTCGCCGGAGTTCCGGGAGCTTTGCCGGGAGGTTCTGGGCGGCGGGCGGGGGTTCCGGGAGTTCGAGCTGGACCTGCGGGGCGCGCTGCTTGGCGGCGCGGCGGCGGGGCTTTCGGAGGGTCTGTCGGCGCTGGACGCGGAGTCCGGGGCACCGGCGTGCGGGGCTTGCGGCTCCGCGATGATTCCGCGCGGCACCCGTTCGACGGCGCCGCTGTCGCTGTTCGGCCCGCTGCGGCTGCGGCGCGGCTACTGGACGTGCGGGTGCTCGAAGGGCGGGCGGCACGTTCTGGACGAGACGCTGGGGATCGCGGGACGGGACGGCGTGCGGGGAACGCCGGCGGTCCTGTGGGCGCTGGCGGATCTGGCGCCGGACGCGAGCTCGGGAAGGCGGCGGCGCGCCTGGGCCGGCTGGCCGGCGTCGTGGCGACGGCGAAGCGGGCGGAGCGGGCCGCGAAGCAGGTCGGACGGGAGATCACGGCGTGGGACGAGGCGGCGCCGGCGTTGCGCGAGGCGCCGGCGGAGACGATGTGCTGCAGCCCGGACGGCACCGGCGTGCCGGTGGTGCGGCGGGACGCGGGGACGGCGGAGGACGGCCGGCCGTCGAAGACGCGGGAGGCCAAGGTGGCGGTGTTCCACACGGCGGAGCGGCGGAACGCGAAGACCGGCCTGCCGGAGCGGGACGCGGGTTCGGCGCGGCACACGGCGGCTATCGACAGCGCGGCGTCGAGGGACGTGGACGCGGAGCCGTCGGCGTTCGCGCGGCGGCTCTGGCGGGCCGCGGAGCGGTTCGGGTTCGCGGCGGCCAAGCGGCAGGTGGTGGTCGCCGACGGCGCGAAGTGGATCTGGAACGCCGCCGCGGAGCTGTTCCCGAACGCCGTTCGCATTGTCGACATCTGGCACGCCAGGGAGCGGCTCTGGGAAGTGGGGCGCGCGGTTTACGGGGCCGGCACGGAGCTGTGCCGGGCGTGGTCGGAGAAGGTCTGCGCGGCGCTCTCCGAAGGGCGCGTCGAAGACGTGCTGCGGGAACTGCGCCGGCACGCCGGCGACAAGACCGCCGACCAGTGCGTCGGCTATGTGGAGAACAACCGCGGCCGGATGCGCTACCCCGCGTACCGGGCGATGGGGCTGCTGATCGGTTCGGGCATGGTGGAAAGCTCCTGCCGGACGCTGGTCGGGGAGCGGCTGAAGTGCTCCGGCATGCGCTGGAGCCGGGCCGGCGCGAACGACGTCATGGCGTTGCGTTCGTGCGTCCGCGACGAACGGTACGACGACTTCTGGCGCCGTCGGCGCAAACCGCCGCCAATGGCCGCCTGACGGCTCGCGCACTAAAACGTCGCACACCCGGTAACGGGCAGGGCAATCGCATTTGAGATGCGCGCCTACTCCAGCCTGCGGACGCAGCGGATCATTTCGACGAGGAACTCCTGTTTCCGCTGCGCGTGGATGAACTTGCGGCGGATGGAGCGCTTGTCGGGGTGCATCCGCGCGATGTTCAGGGCGAGCCGCCGGACGACCGCCAGGCAGGCGGCGCTGTTGCCTTTGCGGTTGCGCGCCCGGTCCTCGTCCATCGACACGTCCAGCACCCAGTGCAGGCTGTTCTCGATCGCCCAGTGGGCGCGGACGGTCCGCCCGAAGCGCTCCGCCTCCAGCTTCGCGCTGAGGATGTGATAGCGCGTGTCGACGCTCTCCGCGCCGCTGGCGAGACGCCGCTCCGCGGTCACCTTGCCGATGGCCGAAAGGCTGGGCCAGTCGTGGCGCTCGCGCAGCCAGCGTCGTGGCAGACCGTCGCCGTGCGCTTCTCCACGCGCCCGTGACCCTTGTCAACTCGTTGATGCGACAGGAGTTCCGCCGACGCCGGCGGATTGTCCAGATACGTCGCCACGTCCTCGTGCAGCGTCCCCTGGTTGCCTTTGAGGGCCAGCGCGTAGTCGCCCCCCTTGGCAACGATCGCCGCCGCCGTCCCGCGCTGCGCGTGCATCGCGTCCGCCGTCACGATGCGCCCGCTCACGTCCACCAGTTCCAGCAGCGCCGGCAGCGCCGGGATCTCGTTCGACTTGCCGTCCACCTCCACCTGCGCCAGGGTCAGCTTCGCCTCCGACGCGAACGCTTGGAGCAGATGCGTCGGCGACCGTGCCGCGGCGTCCTCGAACGACCGCCGCAGCGCCTTGCCGTCCACCGCCACCACCTCGCCGAGACGGTCCGCCCAGTCCTGCGCCAGGCGCAGCAGCGCCGTCTGCAGGCCGGCCGGGTCCAGAATCCGGAACAGCCGCGAGAACGTGTCGTGGCTCGGAATCCCGTTCGGCAGCGTCATGAACTCCCGCAGCCAGGGCTCCCGGACGCACCCGTAGTCCTCCATGTCGACGCGCGGTCGACGCGCGTGCGACCGCCCGCGAGCATCGACACCAGCGCGATCGTCAAAGTCTCTTGCAGATCGTGGCCCGGCTTCAGCCGGCCTTGGGGTTGCCCCGCCGGGGGTCCTCAACATCTTGAAAAACCGACAGAATCTCCCGCATCCCGTCTCTCCTTCCTTGGATCGAAACGCCAATTCTGCCTTATCCTCCCCTCCCTCGCACCCGCACCTTTCCAAATGCGATTGCCCTGGGTAACGGGTGTCTTGGCGGTGCCGTGGGCCTTGTCGTGGTATGCTGCGCGGCCATGAAAATCTTGGTCACGGGCGGTGCCGGCTTCATCGGTTCCCACGTCGCGGACGGCTACCTCGGCGCCGGTCACGACGTAGTGATCGCAGACAACCTGTTGAGTGGGAACATCGACAATGTTCCGGCTGACGCTCGGCTCCATTTGGTAGACATAGCCGCGCCGGAGTTCGATCTCGTCGTGGCTACAGAGCGACCGGACGTGGTGAGTCACCATGCCGCTCAAATGAGCGTAACCGTTTCCGCGCGCGATCCGGGATTGGACGCCCGCATCAACTGCGGCGGGCTGCTCAACGTGCTCCAAAGTTGTGTCAGGCACGGCGTCGGGCGCTTCGTCATGATCTCCAGCGGCGGGGCCATATACGGCGACGTCCCCCAGCGCCCGACATCCGAGGACGTAGCGCCGCAGCCGCTGTCTCCGTACGCCATTCACAAGCTCACCGGCGAGCGCTATCTGGAGTTCTACCGACAGGAGTTCGGCCTCTCGTCGATCACCCTGCGCTATGGCAACGTCTACGGGCCGCGTCAAGATCAGCATGGAGAGGCTGGCGTGGTCGCCATCTTCGTCGGAAAGCTGCTGCGCGGCGAGTCCCCGACGATCTTCGCCTATCCCGATCAGCCGGCGGGAATGAGCCGCGACTACGTGTACGTTGCGGACGCAGTGCGGGCCAACCTGCGCGCCACCGAGAGCGATGCCACCGGCGCCTTCAACATCGCTGGCGGAACGCCGGTGCGCACGGGAGATTTGTTCCGCGCCGTGCAGGCCGCCTGCGGCACGAACGTTACGCCCGCCGCCGGGCCCGCCCGCCCCGGCGACCTGAAGGAAAATTGGCTGGACGTCTCGCGCGCCGAGCATCTGCTGGGCTGGCGTCCCGAGGTTTCATTGCCTGACGGGATCGCCCGCACCGTAGCACACTTCCGCGAACGCCAATCCGCAGCAACAGCCCCGGCATGATCCCGCGGTTTTTTCTGCTGGCCGCGGGGGTTGGTTCACGCTTGAGGCCGCTGACCGACAAGTGTCCCAAAGCGTTGGTTGAGATTGGCGGCGCGCCTCTATTGGACCGTTGGTTCCATCGAATAGAGGCGGTTGCGAACGGGAGCGCGGAGATCCGCATCAACGCGCATCATCTGCCCGAACAGATCGTCGCTCGGACGAATGTTTATCGGACGCGATCCTCGTCGAGCTGGAGCGTGTGCAGGGAGGATTCGTTGCTTGGAACGGCCGGCGCATTGTTCAAACATCTGGATTGGCTAGACAGTTCCAACGGTTCGTCCGGAAGTATCGTGATCTACGCGGACAACTTCTCGAGTATCGACTTGGGGCGTTTTTGGTCCGCTCACATGGATGGCGACGCCGACATGACGATTTCGCTATTCCGCACTTGCAAGCCGGAGTCTTGCGGAATCGTGGAACTGACCAGTGCCAATGTCATTGTTGACTTCGAGGAGAAGCCCGCGAAACCGAAATCAAGCCTCGCCAATGCGGGCATACTAGCCTTCAGGCCGGGCGTGCTGAGATCCATTCTTGACGCTGATGACCATGACTTGGCCCGAGACGTGCTCCCGCGCTGCGTGGGACGGGCCGTGGGCTGGCGAATTGACGGATTTCACTACGACATAGGAACGAAGAGGGATTTGAACCTTGTGAGAGACAAGGTCTCGACTGGAGAGATCACACTATGAACGATCTTGGAAAAGAAGCTCTATCTTGGCTTCGGACGCTGGCCAAGTTGCTAGAGGAGTCGACCTGCCGGCACGAAGGCCGTCCGGTGTCGTTGGACCGCGGCTTGGAGATCCTGTTAGAGACTTGGTCGAGGCAACTTGATCAGGACCGTTCCGTCTTTTGGATTGGCAATGGCGGCAGTTCGGCGCTGGTTTCGCATGTGTCTCAGGATTTGATCAACAAGTGCGGGATCAGATCTCTGACTTTCAACGACCCTGCGTTGATCACTTGCATGTCGAACGACTATGGATACGAACAGGTCTTCAAGCGCCCTTTGCTAGCCTTGGCTCGTGAACGGGACGTTCTGATGGCCGTGTCGAGTTCCGGGATGTCGAAGAACATCGTGGATGCGGCCCTAGCGGCGCTTGAGATGGGGATGGGCGTCGTGACATTCTCCGCCTTCTCCCCCGACAACCGCCTGCACCAACTGGAATCCACTCTTTCCTTCCATACGCCGACCGACGTCTACGGCCACGCGGAACTCACCCATGAGGCCTTGATCCACGCCGTCGTCGACATGTTTTCTCGCGGGTGAGAAACGCTGAGAATTGCTAGGAGCCGCTGGCAAGAAAAATGATCATCACTCGCACTCCATATAGAGTGGGCTTGATGGGCGGCGGAACGGACTTCCCCGCTTTCTTCCGCGAGCGGGGCGGCCAAGTAATAAGTGCCGCACTGAAAAAGTACTTCTATGTCAGCATGACGCGTCGGTTTGACGACAACATTTGTCTGTCGTACTCGAAGACGGAGACTGTTCAGACTGCGGGAGACTTGGAGCATGACATAGTGCGCACGATCCTAGCGCGGTACGGTCTTCATTCGGGGTTGGAGATCGGGATGATCGGCGAGGTTCCCGGAGGGACCGGCTTGGGGTCGAGCAGCGCGGTCACGGTCGGGTTCCTGCATGCGGTTCGGTGCTATTTGGGCTTGGAATGCAGCGCGGATGCCCTTGCGAGCGAAGCGGTGACTGTCGAGACCGAGTTGTTGGGAAAACCCATTGGGTGGCAAGATCAGTATGGCGTGGCGTTTCCCGCCGTGAAGAAGATACTGTTCAATAGAGACGATACAGTGCAGGTGGAGCCGATAGCGCTCGCGCCGGAGAACCGAAAGGTCTTGGAGGCCAACTCCATGCTCGTGTATACGGGGGAGACGAGAAAAGCGGAGAGCGTGTTGTCCGTACAGTCGTCCAATCGGGAGGCGAATCGATCGGGTCTTGAGGCTATTTGCAGAATTGCTGATGACTTTTTGGCCGTGCTTGAGCAGAGCCCGCTCGACTTGCCGTCGATGGGATCGATGCTCACCGAGAGCTGGACCATCAAGCGGGCGTTTGCCGCCAACGTCACTAATCCGGAAATCGATGAACGGTACGAAATCGGGATGTCGTCAGGCGCGTGGGGCGGGAAACTGCTTGGCGCAGGGGGCTGCGGCTTCCTGCTCTTCCTGGTGCCGGCCGAGCGGCAGGTGGCTTTGCTTGCCCGCCTGGGGGATCCGCCGGCATTTCCGTTGGTGCTGGATTCGTTTGGCTCGCGCGTCATACACGAAAGTCGGGCCGAGAGCGCGTGAGTTCGTGGGGGAATGGCCCGAGGCCAGCGCGTTCGTCATGGGACCGTTGAATAGCGCGTCGCCCGGGCCGGTTGGTCGTAGCGGGCAGTTGGTGGCTTGGTGCTGCGGCGCTTCCACGGACCGCGGGTGAAAGGCGCGTGACGCTGTTCCAACATCCGGCCTCGCTGCTGCGCCGGACGGATATGCTCCAAACGGCTCTGATCGCAGTGCCGTTTTGGGCATTGGCGGTCATGGCACTGATCAACGCGAGATTTCTGCACTTTGGGGGGGTGCTGGAGGTCGAGGTCCTCGTGGCCAGGGCGACCATGGTGGTCGTGGTCATGTTGTTGGCGGTGGTCGGAACCCGCAGCGTGATCGCTTGGCGGGAGTCCGGTTCGCTCGCCCCTATCCGCAGGACGCTCGGTGAAACACCGGGGATGCTGCTGTTCCTCGCGGTGGCGTTGTATTTCGTGATCGGCGTCTTGGTGCTGGGCGTCGACGGGCTTGGGAAACCAGGTACGGTTGAGAGCTTGATCTATCAACTCCTGCATTTCGGCGTACTCGTGGCCGCCGTGGTTGGTGGCTGCGCGGTGTGGGAACGGGTCGGCGCGGAGCGCGTGCTAAAGGGTGTGCTTGTCGTCCTGATTTCGAGTTGCGCCATCATTCTTGCTTCGCCCGTCCTGCGCGATCTGGGCATCGTTCAACCTTACCGACTTCCATTTCGCCTGACCGGCGCTTTCGTCGATCCCAACGATGCGAGTTTGGCCGCCTGCACGACGGTGGCGCTGGCAGCGGCGTGGCTGACCAACGGGCGCGCGCGCGTGGTCGGTTGGGTTGGTTTGATCGCTGGCATCTCCGCAAGCTTGGCGACGGCGTCCCGAACAGCGTTGGTGGTGCTCGGTGCGCTCGCGGTCGTGTTCGTGTGGATAGGCTTCGGCGGCAAGTCTAGGACCTTCGTCTGGGGTTTGGCGGCTTCAGGATTGCTCGGGATCGCAGGATTGGCCAGTGTTGTCAGCTTCTCCGGAGGTCTTTGGGAGTGGTCGCTGTTGCGGACGGGAGATTCGGAACTTGCAAGGGTGGTAGCAACCGTAGCACAGGTAGAGGAAGGGAGCCTGCCATGCGAGCCACCGCAGCCGGAGGATCTTGGCACGGACTGCTCCATCCTGCTGGCAACCAAGGACGTCTTGGCCGGGGACATAGACTTGAACTGGAGCAGCACCGTGCCCGTGAACGCTTGGTGGGGCGTGACGGTGGAAGGCCCGGATGAGCGCGTCACCGTGCTGGATCTGAGGGGCCTCGGATTGAACGGTCGGATCCCGTCGGATCTCGGGCACCTGGATGGGCTCGTCCGACTCAACCTTCAGCGAAATCGACTCGCTGGCAGCATTCCGCCCGAGTTGGGCAACCTGGCGAGCCTCGAGTTTCTGAATCTGAGCTACAACAACTTGACAGGGGCCATCCCGCCGGAGCTGGCGAAGCTCGAGAACCTCGAGGTGCTGCGGTTGGCCGCCAACCGTCTGACCGGCCCGGTACCGGCTGCTCTCGGAGTTCTCGACCTGTCCCTCCTGGACCTTGCGCGCAACGACTTCGACTCCGTGCCTCACGAAATCGAAGCTGGAGCCAAACACGTTGTGGTCGGAACACCGCCTTGCCTACCACCGCCGACCACGAGCCAAGCGTTGTTCGACGACTGCAGGTTGCTGCTGGCGGTTAAGGACACGCTGGCAGGCGACGCGTCGCTCAATTGGCGTGAGGAGATCCCGATCGGTTCTTGGGCAGGCGTGACCGTGGGCGGGCCCCTGGGACGCGTGTCCGGGATCGACCTGCACGGGAAGATGCTGAACGGACGCATTCCATCGGAACTCGGCAAGCTGGATGGTCTCGTCAATTTGGACCTGGCCAACAATCACCTCACCGGGCCTATTCCGCCCGAGTTGGGGCGCCTCGTCCGCTTGCGTGATCTTAGCTTGGACCGCAACTACCTGACCGGTGGCGTTCCCGCGGAACTGGGACAGCTCAGGCAGCTCGACTCCATTTGGCTGAGGGAGAATCGCCTGGCCGGGCCTGTTCCGCAGGCAATATCCGATGTCCGCGAGCATGATCTCCGCCATCTCGTGTCTTGCGCACCGCCAGCGCCTCTTGATCCGCGGTTGTTCGACGATTGCACTTTGCTTTTGGCCATACAGGGAACGCTGGCTGGCGAGGCAGAACTCAATTGGAGCAGGGCTTTGCCGGTCCTTGAGTGGGACGGTGTGACCGTGGGGAGGCAGGGGCGTGTGATCGCGCTCGATCTGGAGGCGAGGGGACTCACGGGGCGGATTCCGCCGGAGCTCGGGAGCCTTGATGCCCTCGGACGGTTGAACTTGTCCGCCAACCAGCTCACCGGTTCGATTCCGCCGGAGTTGGAGCAACTCGTTGCCCTGCGCAGCCTGTTCTTGGATCGCAATGCGCTGACCGGTATCGTTCCGTCGAAACTGCTCGAGATCCCGAAAACCGCCTTTGGTGATCGGTTGGTTTGTTTGCCACCGCCGCGAATGAGTCGCGCTTTGTTCGACGACTGCACGGCGCTATTGAGCATGGAACGCACGCTGGCGGGCGACATGCACCTTAATTGGAGCTTGGCCTTGCCGATGAACGAGTGGCAGGGCGTGACCGTGGGCGGGCCGGAAGGTCGTGTCACTGCGCTGGAGCTGCCTAGAATGGGCCTCAACGGGCGCGTTCCCGCGGCGTTGGGGGAACTTCCCGGCTTGCGATTCCTAGTGCTCGACGGCAACGAGTTGACCGGCCCCATTCCGCCCGAGTTGGGGAAATTGCGACACTTGGCAGTGCTCGGGCTCGGCGCAAACTTCCTGACTGGTTCTATCCCTCGGGAGCTAGCGAATCTGTCGAGTCTGAGGGAACTCTGGCTGAGCGGCAACTACTTGACCGGCTCCTTCCCGCCCGAACTGCTTGCGGTCGCCCGCCGGGAAGCGACGTGCCCAAGTGCTCAGAACGCCAATCCCGGTCTGCGCGGCGATTGTGAGACCCTACTGGCAATCAAGCGCATACTCGCCGGCGACGCGCCACTCAACTGGAGCGAGCATGTGCCCATCGAGTTCTGGCAAGGCGTCACCGTTGGTGGCTCGGTGGCACGCGTGACAAGGCTTGAACTGTCAAGCCGAGGTCTGACCGGGCGCATCCCGCCGGCGTTGGGACGATTGAGCTATCTCGAGTCGCTTGATCTCAGCGGCAACCGGCTCACCGGTCCCGTGCCTCCAGAACTGGCGGACTTGGAGCACTTGGAGCACTTGGCCTTGTCCTCCAACGCCTTGAGCGGCCCGGTGCCGGCGGAGCTCGAATATCTGGAGGTATTGAACGTCCTGCGGCTCTCCGACAACAAACTGGATCGCCCCTATCCGCGGCGTCTCTTCGAGATCGCCGACAACGACTTCGTTGCCGATGATCTGCACCCTCGTCGCCCGATGGTCGCCGCGGAAACTGCGGAGACAGTGGACTGGCGGCCGAGCAAAGCGCGTCGGCCGACGGCAAAGCGCTTGTTCTGTCGACCAGCCTCCGGCACCGTTTCCGACCTGCAAGCCGACTGCGCCCTTTTGCTGGCGAGCAGGGACGTCTTGGCTGGCGAAGCGCTGCTCAACTGGAGCGAGGACATTCCCCTCGAGTTCTGGCGTGGCGTCACAGTCAGCGGGGCGCCGCAGCGTGTGACAGCCCTCGAATTGCCGCGCGCGGGACTGAACGGACGCCTGTTGGCGCGACTGGGAGAATTGGGCGGCCTCGTCTCGCTGAACCTCGGTCAAAACCGGCTCAGTGGGGCCATCCCGCCTGGCCTGGGCGCGCTGGAACACCTCGTTTCGCTGCGCCTGGAAGGCAATCGGTTCACCGGCCCCGTACCTCCAGAACTCGCGGAACTGCAAAATCTCTCTTTCCTGCGCCTCGCCGGCAACGAACTGCATCGGCCCTTTCCGCCAGCGCTCCACGAGATTGGCGACCATGACCTCGACATGCCGGTCTTTTGCCGGCCGAGGGAAATCGATCCGGACCTGTACGCCGATTGCACCCTCCTGCTGATGGTGAGGGACAGCCTTGCCGGGGAAGCGCCGCTCAACTGGCGCGAGGACGTACCGGTCGATGACTGGCAGGGCGTCGTCATCGACCGTTCCGGGGACCGCGTGACTGCGCTGGACCTGACGCAAATGGGGTTGACCGGACACGTTCCCGCAGAGTTGGGGGAGCTCGCCGGGCTGGTTTCTTTGGGCCTAGGCCGCAACCGATTGGCCGGCGAGATCCCGCCCGAGCTCGGCAACCTCGTTGATCTCCGCGTGCTGGCATTGGACGGCAACCTCTTGGCCGGCCCCGTGCCGCCGGAACTGGGCAAGCTGTCGAGGCTCACCGACCTGTGGCTGAACGGGAATCTTTTAGGCCCCGCACCCGCTTCGGTGACCGCGTTGCCCAAGCTGGCCGCGTTGCGCTTGGATGACGACGACGCGACTGGCGAACGGCCGACGCAGGATGGAGATCGGACGATAGTTCGGGACAGTGCCTTGCTCTGTCGCCCCCACCGGAATCCAATGTCGGACCTGCATCGCGACTGTGCCACGTTGCTGGACGTTCGGGAAGGGCTGGGCGGCGATGTCGAACTGAACTGGAGCGACGCGGTCCCCGTCAGCTATTGGCGGGGCGTCACCGTCGCCGGCGAGGCCGGGGAAGTGCCACGAGTGATTGCCGTTGACCTTTCGCACATGGGACTGAACGGACGGATTCCCCGAGAGCTGGCGGCTCTGGACGCACTTGCCGTTTTGCGTCTTGGCGACAACAGGCTTACGGGATCGATACCGCCGGCATTGGGCGCGTTGACCGGCTTGCGCACGCTGGAACTGCAGAACAACGCGCTAACCGGCGAGATCCCACAGGAACTAGGCGCGTTGCAGTCTCTCGTTTCGCTGCGTCTTGGCGGCAACGAACTCACTGGTGGCACGAAGCAATTCACCACCTTGACCAACCTGCGAGTGCTGGCGTTGGAAGACGTCCTGACGGGCAAACTCGATCCGGGGCTTGGCGATCTGTACCATCTGGAGGAACTGCGGCTCGAGAACAATAATCTATACGGAACGATCCCCGAGGAGCTTGACTGGTTGGCTAATCTCAATGTGGTCCGTCTGGGTGGCAACGGGTTTGCCGACTGCGTCCCAGCCTCAGCGCGTTTGGCGCGGCTGCGGGACAACGACTTGGATTCCGCCGGGCTGATCTGCGGGTCGCCGCCGTTCACCAAACCGGGCCTGTTCGATGATGGCGCGCACTTGATGCGCGCGCGTGACGTCCTGGCTGGCGACGCGTCGCTGAACTGGAGCTATGCTCGGCCCGTCTCGTCTTGGCAGGGCGTTTTCGTCGGGCAAGGAGGTCGCATCGCCGCCTTGGACTTGCAGGACATGAACCTGACGGGTCGGATTCCCCCGGAACTCGGCGAACTAAGCCACCTCTATGTGCTGCGGCTCGACGGCAACCGACTTACCGGCCACATTCCGCCCGAACTGGCGAACCTGACCCGTCTGACCATGCTGTCCCTGGATGGCAATCGCCTGACCGGTGCCATCCCGCAAGAGATCGCCGAACTGCCGAATCTCGACCAACTGTGGCTGGCCGACAACCGGCTCACCGGTTCCATTCCGCCCGAACTGGCCCAATTCAACGGTTTCTCCGTGGTTGTCACCGGCAATGACCTGCGCGGCCGCATGCCGCGGGCGCTGCAAGGGCCGCCCAATGTCGATCACGGCCTCGCTTGGGCTGGCTGGATGGCGGACAGACCGCTGCTCTGGAGACTGGGTTTCGAGAAGGCCATGCAGGCGCCCGTCTTCGGTCACGGCTTTGCGGAACTGGGACACATCGCGGATGCCCCCATCGGACATCACGGCAAGCCGCTGGGTCCTCACAACCTCTACCTGATGTTGCTAGGCGAAGCGGGCGTCCTCCCGCTGCTGCTGTTCCTGTCCGCCATCGTCCTGCTGCTGCGTGCGCAGTGGGGCGCGCCCAAGTCGCTTGGCCGGGATGTGACCGTAGCTTGGGTCGTCGTCATCGCCCTGTATTGCTTTTCCTACCACCATCTGCTCGGCGTCGGCGCGTTCATGTTCCTCGCCGGGTTGAGCGTCGCGACAGGGACGGCACACGACGACGGCGACCGACACGTCGCGGAGGCATGACCAGTGGCCGACGACAGACTCCACGTCGGGTTCGTGCTGCCCAGCCTGTATGGGGGCGGAGCAGAGCGTTACACTTTGCATCTGGCGCAGTGGCTCATCGAGCGCGGCCACCGGGCGGACCTGGTGATCCCCTGCTTCGCGGGAGACTACCGGGCCGCGATTCCCCGTGGAGTGCGACTGTATCGGGGGCGGCTTCCGCGCACGGACAGGAGACTCTTGCGGGAAGTCCGACGGTCTGGCGCAGCAGTGACAGCGCTGGGCGTGAATCCTGTCACCGTCGCATGGATCGGGCTGGTTCTTGGCCGCAAGCACCTTGGCGTGCAGGTCCGGCGCAAGCGTTCTCTTTATGCTTCCATCCACATTCTGAACCGTTACCTCGGCGAGGCACGTCCTCATGTGTTGGTGTCAGCACTGCCGAGCGCCGACGCCGCCGCGGTCTGCGCCGCGGAGTTGACGGACCGGGCTGTTCCGGTAGTGGTCACGGTACACAACGTCCCCACGGACTATGCGCCGGAGTGGCTGGAAGCAGCCCGGACTCTCTATCCGCTGGCCGACGCGGTGGTGGCGGTGTCCAGGGGCGTGGCCGAGTCCGTGCGGCGATCGTTGGGGGTAGACGCCGGGCGCGTTCGCACCATCTACAACGGGGTGTCCGCCGGCAGGATACGGCGGCTGGCGGAGGCGGAGGTGGCGCACCCTTGGTTCGCGGACGGCGAGCCGCCGGTGGTGCTGAGCGTCGGGCGCGGGGCGCCCCAGAAGGATCACCCCACTTTGGTGGCGGCGTTCGGGCGGGCGAGGCGCGAGGTGGACTCGCGGCTGGTCATCCTCGGCAAGCTCTCGGCGTCTTACCGGACAAGGCTCAAGTCCTTGGCGCGGAACCATGGCGTGGAACGAGACCTCGGCTTCGTGGACTTCGACGAGAACCCGTACCGCTACATGCGGCGGGCGGGGCTGCTCGCGCTCTCCTCGCGTTGGGAGGGTCTGCCGACGGTGATCCTCGAAGCGCTGGCCTGCGGCACGCCGGTGGTCAGCACCGACGCGCCCTACGGGCCGCGCGACATACTCGGCGGCTGGGGCGACCTGCCGCCGGTGGGCGACGCGCCGGCGCTGGCGCGTGCGCTGGTCGACACGCTGCGCGGCGAAAGGCCGACGGCGCAGGCGCTGCAGGCGCGCGCCGCCGATTTCTCATCCGAGGACGCCACGGACGCCTATGTTGCGCTGTTCGAGGAGCTGGCGAGGGGGCGCGTGCGGTGAGTTCGGACAAGTTCCATGTCGGCTTCCTGCGGACGGGCCTGAAGGCGGCGGGGCGGAGCGCGTCATGCTCGCGGCGGCGCTCATCGCGTGGGCACCGGGCGGACCTGGTCGGCTTCGTGGACTTTGACGAGAACCCGTACCGCCATATGCGGCGGGCGGCCTGCTCGCACTCTCCTCGCGCTGGGAGGGCATGCCGGCGGTGATCATCGAGGCGCTGGCCTGCGGCACGCCGGTGGTCAGCACCGACGCGCCCTACGGCGCGAGAACCTCGGGCGTTGGGGCGACCTGCCGCCGGTGGGGGACGCGCCGGCGCTGGCGCTGGTCGCGACGCTGCGTGCGTGCCGCAGACTTTTACTGGAGAGGGCCGTCGACGCCTACCGCGCGCTGTTCGAGAAGCTGGTGCGGCACTAGAGCCGAAACATCAGATACCGCCGATAGACGCATGATCCTGTTCCGACATCCGGCCTCGCTGCTGCGCCGAACCGAGCCGCTCCGGACTGCGCTGATCGCAGCCGCGTTCTGGACATTGGCGGTCATCACTCTGACCAGCCTGAGGTATGTGCATCTTGGGGGGATGCCACAGGTCGAGGTAATCGTTGCACGGGCCACCATGGTCTGCTGTGTCCTCTTGTTTGGCCTGGTTGGAGCCCGGTGCGTGATGGCTTGGCGGAAGTCCGGCTCGCTCGCCCCCATCCGGAGGACGCTTGGCGGAACGCCCGGCATGGTGCTGTTCGCCGCGGTGGCCTCCTATCTGGCGATCGGCGCCGCTGTGCTGGGCGTCGAAGCGATCCGGGAACCGGATACGTTCGGGGTTTTTAAGTATCACGTCCTCCATCTCGGCGTGCTCGCTGCCGCCGTGGTGGGCGGCCGCGCGGTGCTGGAACGAAACGGGGCCGAGCGCTTGTTGCAGGGTGTGCTGGTCGTCCTGATTGCGGGTTGCGCCATCATTCTCGCTTCGCCGGTCCTGCGCGATCTCGGCATCCTGCCGCCTTACGGGATTCCCTTTCGCCTGACCGGCGCTTTCGAAGAGCCCAACGACGCCGGCCTGGCCGCCTGCATGACGGTGGCGTTGGCCGCGGCGTTGCTGACCAGCAGCGGGCCGCGCGCGCTCGGCTGGGTGGGCCTGGCCGCGGGCGTCGCCGGCAGCTTGGCGACGGCGTCCCGGACGGCGTCGATCGTACTCGGTGCGATGGCGGTCGTGTTCCTGTTGATCAACGTCCGCCGCAAAGCGAGGCCCTTCGTCTTCGCTTTGACGGCCACAGGATTGAGCGGGATTGCGGGATTCGCCGGTTTCGTGGGTTTCTCCGGAGGTTTTTCCGAGTGGTGGACATTGCGGTCCACTCCCGGCACTGCGTATGGGGTGTTCTGCGACCCTTCCCCGACCGGCAATCCTGGCGTGGACTGCGCCGTCCTGCTGGCAACGAGGGACATCCTGGCCGGGGACATGGCCTTGAACTGGAGCCGCACCGTGCCCGTGGACCACTGGCAGGGCGTGACGGTGGACGGTCCGGAGGGACGCGTCACCCGGCTGGATCTGGCGGGCTTGGGATTGAACGGCCGCATCCCCTCGGAGCTTGGCCGCCTGGAACGCCTCGTTTCGCTGCAACTTCGACGAAATCGGCTCACCGGCCACATTCCGCCCGAGTTGAGCGATCTGGCGAGCCTCGAGCATCTGAGTCTGAGCTACAACACCTTGACGGGGGCTATCCCGCCGGAGTTGGCGAATCTTGAGAACCTCGAGGAGCTGTGGCTGAAACACAACCGCTTGACCGGCCCTGTCCCGGCCGCTCTCGCAGAGCTCGACCTGTCCGTCCTGGATCTCTCGGGCAACAAGTTCGACTCCGTTCCTCCCGAACTCACCGACGTCGCCCACCACGATCTGGCCGATGCGCTCCCCTACCCGCCGCTACCGCCAACGAGTCCGGCGCTGTTCGACGACCGCACCGTGCTGCTGGAGGTGAAGGAAACACTGGCCGGCGACGCGTCGCTCAACTGGCACGCGACTGTCCCGGTCGGCTTGTGGCGGGGCGTGACGGTGGAAGGCCCGGAGGGGCGCGTCATCGGGCTTGATCTGGCGGGGCTGGAATTGAACGGCCGCATTCCGCCGGAGTTGGGCGATCTGGCGAGCCTCAAGCATCTGAATCTGAGCTACAACACCTTGACCGGGGACATCCCGCCGGAGCTGGCGAAACTCGAGAACCTCGGCGAACTGTGGCTGGAACACAACCGCTTGACCGGCCCCATCCCGCCGGAACTGGGTGGACTGGACAATCTCTTTTCCCTGCGTCTCGCCGGCAACGATTTCCACGGCTGCCTGCCGCGGGAGTTGCCCCGTCTTCGCCGACACGATATCGAAGACGGCTTCATCTGCGCTGCCTTGGCGATGGACAGGCTGCTGCTTTGGAGACTGGGTTTCGAGAAAGCCATGGAGGCCCCCGCCCTCGGTCACGGCTTTGGGGCGTTGAAATACCTGGACGGCGTCCCCACCGGACATGACGGCAGGCCGCGGGACGCCCACAATCTGTACTTGAGGTTGCTCGGTGAGGCGGGCGTCATCCCTCTGCTGCTGTTCGTGTCCGCCATTGTCCTGCTGCTGCGGGCGCAATGGGGCGCGCCCAAGTCGCTTGCCCGGGATGCGACCGTGACTTGGGTCATCGCGATCGCCCTGTACGGCATGACCTTCCAGCATCTGCTCGGTGTGGGCGCGTTCATGTTTCTCGCCGGGTTGAGCGTCGCAACGGGGATGGCGCACAACGACGGTGATCGACACGTCGCGGAGGCATGACCGGTGACCGGTGGCAGGCTCCACGTCGGATTCGTGCTGACCGGCCTGCACGGCGGCGGAGCGGAGCGCGTCATGCTCAACCTGGCGGCGGCGCTCATCGCGCGCGGGCACCGGACGGACTTGGTAATCCCCCGGTTCGCGGGAGACTATCGGGCCGCGATCCCTGGCCGGATGCGTGTCCGTCGGGCGCGGATTCCCGGCACCGACAGGAAACTTCTGCAGGCGGTGCAGCGGTCGGGAGTCCAAGTGGAAGCGATGACCGTCAACCCGTTCGGGGCCGCGCGGACCTGGCGGGTTCTCAGTCGGAAGTATCCCGGGATACCCGTGATACGCGGCAACGGCCTGCGCTCCATCTATCCCTACGCCCACTTCCTGTCGCGGTACATTCGCGAAGTACGCCCCCAAGTGCTGGTGTCGGCGCTGCCGGGCCCAAACGCCGTCGCGGTCTGCGCCGCCGAGTTGACGGACCGGGCCGTTCCCGTGGTGGTCACGGTATGGAACAACATCGCCGCGGACTATACGCCGGAATGGCTGGCCGCGTCCCGGACGCTCTATCCGCTGGCCGACGCGGTGGTGGCGGTGTCCAGCGGCGTGGCCGGGTCCGTGCGGCGGTCGGTGGGAGTGGACGCCGAGCGCGTTCGCACCATCCACAGCCCCATTCCCGCCAGCAGCATACGGCGGCTGGCGCAAGATGAAGTCACGCACCCCTGGTTCGCGGACGGCGAGCCGCCGGTGGTCCTCTGCGTCGGGCGCGAGGCGCGGCAGAAGGACCACCCCACCTTGGTGGAGGCGTTCGGGCTGGCGCGCCGCGAGGTGGACTCGCGGTTGGTAATCCTCGGCAAGCTCTCGGCGCCCTACCGGGCAAGTCTCAAATCCCTGGCGCGGGACCATGGCGTGGAACGGGACATCGGCTTTCTGGACTTCGATGAGAACCCGTACCGCTACATGAGACGCGCGGAGCTGCTCGCGCTCTCGTCGCGCTGGGAGGGTCTGCCTGGCGTGATCCTTGAAGCGCTGGCCTGCGGCACGCCGGTGGTCAGCACCGACGCGCCCTACGGTCCACGGGAGATCCTCGGGTGTTGGGGCGAGCTTCCGCCGGTGGGCGACGCGCCGGCGCTGGCGCGGGCGCTGGCCGGGACGCTACAGGGTGAGAGGCCAACGGAGGGGGCACTTCAGGCGCGCGCCGCCGACTTTTCACCCGAGAAGGCCGCCGACGCCTATGTCGCGCTGTTTGAGAGGCTGGTAAGGTGACGTGCGCGACGCGTTCGGACAAGCTCCATATCGATTTCCTGCTGACCGGACTGGACGGTGGCGGGGCGGAGTGCGCCACGCTCAACTTGGCGGCGGCGCGACGGCTGGCGAGCGTGGCGGGTTCGGAAGCGGGCCGCGAGCGTGCCGACGAGCTGGCGCGCGAGTTGGCGCGGCTCTGCGCGGCGCTCAAGGCGGGCTGCGTCGACGACGTGCTGGCCGAACCGCGCCAGCGCGGCCAGCCTGCCCGAGTGCCAGCGGGGCGCGGCCCACGTCGCAGAGCGTCGCGACCGGATGTGCTACGACACTGACAGCACTTCACCACTGTCGAAAGAAGCATGCTCCTGTTCCGACATCCGGCCTCGCTGCTGCACCGAACCGAGCCGATACAGACCGCGCTGATCGCCGCCGCGTTCTGGACGTTGGCGGTCATCGCTCTGGCCGAGCTGCGGTACGTACACTTGGGGGGGCTGCCGCAGGTCCAGCTGATCGTCGCACGAGCCGCCGTGCTCTGTTGCATTCTCGTCTTCGGCTTGGTTGGAACCCGGTGCGCGATGGCTTGGAGGAAGTCCGGTTCGCTTGGCGCCATCCGCAGGATGCTCGGCGGAACGCCCGGCATGCTGCTGTTCGCAGCGGTGGCATCCTATCTGGCGATCGGCGCCTCGGCGCTGGGCGCCGAAGCGATCCGGGAACAGGACACGCCCGAGCTGTTGAAGTATCACGTTCTCCTTCTCGGCGTGTTCGCGGCCGCCGTGGTCGGCGGCCGCGCGGTGCTGGAACGAACCGGGGCCGACCGCTTGTTGAAGGGCATGCTTGCGGTGCTGATTGCGAGCTGCGCCGTCATTCTCGCTTCGCCGATCCTGCGCGATCTCGGCATCCTGCGGCCCTACTGGATTCCGTTTCGCTTGACCGGCGCTTTCGACGAGCCCAACAGCGCCGGCTTGGTCGCCTGCATGACGGTGGCGTTGGCCGCGGGTTCGCTAACCAACGGCGGGCCGCGCACTCTAGGCTGGCTGGGCCTGGCCGCCGGCGTCGCCGCGAGCCTCGCGACGGCATCCCGAACGGCGCTGGTCGTGCTCGGCGCGCTGGCGGTCGTGTTCCTGTCGATCAACGTCCGCAGCAAACCGAGGACCGTTCTTGCCTGGACGGTCGCAGGATTATTCGGGACAGCGGTATTCGCCGGTCTCGCGGGTTTCTCCGGGGGGTTTTCCGCGTGGTGGATGTTGCGGTCCACTCCCGGCGCTGCGTATGAGGTGTTCTGCGACTCTTCGCCGACCAACAGTCCCGGCCCGGACTGCGCCGTCCTGCTGGCGACGAGGGACGCCCTGACCGGGGACATGACGTTGAACTGGACTAGGGGCGTGCCCGTGGACCACTGGCAGGGCGTGATGGTGGACGGTCCGGAGGAACGCGTCACCGGGCTGGATCTGGCGGGACTGGGATTGAACGGCCGCATCCCCTCGGCTCTCGGCCGCTTGGACCGCCTCGGTTCGCTGTCCCTGCAACGAAACCGGCTCACCGGCCCCGTGCCGGCCGAGCTGGGCGATCTGGCGAGTCTCGAGCATCTGAACCTGAGCTACAACGCCTTGACGGGGGGCATCCCGCCGGAACTGGCGATGCTCGAGAATCTCGAGGAGCTGCGACTGAGAGGCAACCGCTTGACCGGCCCTGTCCCGGGCGCTCTCGCAGAGCTCGACCTGTCCGTTCTGCGTCTCTCGGGCAACGACTTCGACTCCGTTCCTCCCGTGCTCGCCGCTGTCGCCGAAGACGATCTGGCCAGTGCGCGGTTCTGCCTACCGCCGCCGTCAACGAGTCCGGCGCTGTTCGACGACTGCGCGGTGCTGCTGGCGGTGAAAGACTCGCTGGCCGGCGACATGTCGCTCAACTGGCACGCGGCGGTCCCAATCGGCTCGTGGCAGGGCGTGGACCTCGGGCGAGATGGTCACGTCGTCTCCTTGGACTTGCGGGACATGAACCTCGCCGGACAGGTCCCCGACGAACTGGGCGAACTGAGCCATCTCCAGGTGCTGCGGCTCGACGGCAACCGGCTCACCGGCGGCATTCCACCGGAACTGGCGAACCTGACCCGTCTGACCATGCTGTCGCTCGACGGCAATCGCCTAACCGGGCCGATCCCACCCGCGCTCGCCAATCTGTCGAATCTCAGGCAACTGTGGCTGGCCCACAACCGTCTCACCGGTTCCATCCCGCCCGAATTGTCCGGCATCCCGGACCTTTCCTTGGCTGTCGCCGGCAACGACTTCCACGGCTGCCTGCCGTGGGTGCTGCACCGTCAGGCCAGACACGACCTCGATAATGCCCTCATCTGCATAGTTCTGGGCAATGACAGACTGTGGCTTTGGAGACTGGGGTTTCAGAAAGCCATGGAGAAGCCAGTCCTCGGCCATGGCTTTGGGGCGGCGAGATATTTGGACGGTGCCCCCCCCGGATATCACGGCAGCCCACCGGACGCCCATAATCTGTACCTGATGTTGCTGGTCGACGCGGGCATTGTCCCTCCGCTGCTGTTCGTGTCCGCCATCGTCCTGCTGCTGCGCGCGCAGTGGGCCGCACCCAAGTCGCTCACCCGGGATGCGACCGTAGCGTGGGTCCTCGTGATCGTCCTGTACTCCATGGCCTTCCAGCATCTGCTCGGCCTCGCTGCGTTCATATTTCTCGCCGGGGTGAGCGTCGCGACAGGGACGGGGCGCGACGACGGTGACCGACACTTCGCGGAGGCATCCGGGGGGGCATCGCCGCAGCCTTGAAAGTCGCCCTCGTGTGGACGACGTGGGCCGGTCCGTGCGCAAGTGCCGGATGATCAAATCGAAGTAGCGGACTGCGTTCTATCGACTCCATATACATGGCCCTAAACTCCTCCAACTGTTCCGTATTGCTATGGTTGTCGATATGTTGCCTTTTCTGTCGCGCTGTTCGAGAGGCTGGTCAGGTGACGTGCGCGGCGCGTTCGGGCAGGCTCCATATCGGTTTCCTGCTGACCGGGCTGGACGGCGGCGGGGCGGAGCGCGCCATGCTCAACTTGGCGGCGGCGCTCATCGCGCGCGGGCACCGGCGGACTTGGTGATCCCCCCTGTTGGCGGGAGACTACCGTGCCGCGGTCCCTCGCGGAATGCGCGTCTGGCGGGCGCGCATTCCGGGCACCGACCGGGAGCTCCTGCGGACGGTGGAGCGGTCGGGAATCCAGGTGGAAGCGATGACCGTCAGCCCCTTCGGGGTCGTGCGGAGTTGGCTCGTGCTTGGGCGGAAGGGTCTCGACCTGCCGGTTCGAAGTCGTCTCCGTGTCTATGCGTATGCCACCATGATCGCGCGGTACGTTCGCGAGGCGCGTCCTCATGTGTTGGTGTCGGCGCTACCGGGCGCGGACGCCGCCGCTGTTTGCGCCGCGGATTTGACGGACCGGGTCGTCCCGGTGGTGGTCACGGTGCACAACGTCCCGGTGGATTATTACGCGCCGGAATGGCTGGCCGCTTCCGGGATGTTACTGACACCCGGACGCTCTATCGGCTTGCCGACGCGGTGGTGGCGGTGTCCGGGGGCATTGCCGAGTCTGTGCAGCAATCGTTGGCGGTGGACGCCAAGCGTGTTCGCACCATACACAACCCCATTCCCACCGACAGCATACGGCGGCTGGCGCAAGACGCGGTCACGCATCCCTGGTTCGCGGACGGCGAGCCGCCGGTGGTCCTCTGCGTCGGACGCGAAGCCCACTCGAAGGACTACCCCACCTTGGTGGAGGCGTTCGGGCTGGCGCGGCGCGAGGTGGACTCGCGGCTGGTCATCCTCGGCCGGCTCTCGGCGCCCTTCCGGGCAAGGCTCAAGTCCCAGGCGCGGGGCCTTGGCGTGGAGGGAGATGTCGGCTTCGTGGATTTCGACGAGAACCCCTACCGCTACATGAGACGCGCGGGGCTGCTCGCGCTCTCCTCGCGCTCGGAGGGTCTGCCAACGGTGATCCTCGAGGCGTTGGCTTGCGGCACGCCGGTGGTCAGCACCGACGCGCGCTGCGGTCCGAACGAGATCCTCGGCGGTTGGGGCGACCTGCCACCGGTGGGCGACGCCGCGGCGCTGGCGCGGGCGTTGGCCGGTACGCTGCGGGGCGAGAGGCCAACGGAAGAGGCGCTGCGGGCGCGCGCCGCCGACTACTCATCCGACAAGGCCGCGGACGCCTATGTCGCGCTGTTCGAAGAACTGGCGAGCGAGCACGCGCGGTGAGTTGGGACAAGCTCCATGTCGGCTTCCTGCTGACCAGCCTGAACGGAAGCGGGGCGGAACGCGTCATGCTCAACGATTCGGTGCGAGGAAAAGTTCGCCTGCATAGACAACGCAGGCGATACTGAGCAGATACTCACCTCCATGTCCCGCGTCCGTGCCGAACGGCCGAAAAGCGGCTCGGTCCCTGTTTTTCGAGCCTGTCGGCGCGGCACAGTTCACGGTGCGGCGTTTCCGTCATCCGCCGCCGCGTCGACATGGAAGCTGCCCTCCCATATCTGGCCGTCGCTGGTGTACTGGCCGGTGCGGATCGCGGTGATGGCGTAACTAGGCAACTCCCGCCTCGCTGCGCAGACTCCTCCCTTGATGACACCGTGGTCCCTGAAAGCGAAGTCCAGGTTGTCGAAGCCGTGTTGCTTGCGGCGGCTGGGGAGGTCGTTCATGTCAACCGAATCCAGGTGGAGGAAGAACATTGGTTCAGTATCCTCGAGGCTGCATTGGTCTTTGGCGTAGATGAGGCTGTCTTCAACGAGATACACATCCCAGTCGGAGCGGACTATCGGCGGGCTGTCTCCGAGCAGTCTTGCCAGATGATCGCCCAGAGGGAAATCCGTTATTTCTACGCTGACCCGTGGGTGCGCATTATGGGGCAGCACGAACGCGGCCACGCACAGCCCGGTTTGCGGCCAGCCTGTGGCGACCGTTTCCTCTCCTGGGCCAACCCAGGACAACACTGCCAACTCGTTCGGCGCGCAATTCCTGACGAACGCCAGCGCCAGCCGGCCGTCCACGATCAGCCCGACGCCATCCGACTGATGGTCGAAGTGGGGTTCAATCCTCTCCCAAGTCCTGGCGACCGTATTTTCATCTGCCGGCAGATCGATGGGCCGTAGTTGGAGTTCCCATCTATTGAGGATATCCAGTAGTGAACCTTCAAAGTGCTTAGGTTTGGTAAGGTGAGTTACCCCGAGTTCTCGATAGAGAGGAGCATTTCCGTCTCTAGCCCGGTTGCGCGCGTGGAAATAGTCGTAGGAGTTGACCAAGCCATCCAGGTTTACCACTGGAAAGCGTGAGAAGTACCCGATGACGCCGGCGTCCCACGCCCCGACCACGCTGCCCTCGGGAAGCACGCGATTCATAAGCTGCGTACCCCCATAAAAAGCTTCAGTCCATTCGTTGTAAGAAACGGCTTCAATCCACTTGTCGTCAGTTCTGGTTGAGACGCTAATCGCTTCAAAACGCTGAAATGGCTCGGTGAAATAGGCCTTGATAAACAGGAAGGCCGCGCCCGTAAGGACGATGCCCAAACTCAGGATGTTGGTCGCGTGCTGCGACTTCGACCCGATGAACCGGCGAATGAAGTAAATGGCGACGTAACATCGTATGGGAACAATCAGCACCATCATCAGGTACGCCGGGACAAAATACCAACTCCAAGGCCCCAAGGAAGGGTGAATCGTGAGAACAGTCTGTGCGAATTTGGCCAGATGGCCGGCCGCCAAACTGAACACGCCCACCAGAAAGGCCAACAACAGCCAGTCCTGCCGACTCCGGGAGCGGCGGGCGAACCACCAGACCAGCAGCAAATAGGCGCAAACCTCCAGCGCAACCAGCAGCTCATGGTCAAAGACAGATATCTGTAGTGTGTCCTGAAAATTCTGCGCCAGACTGTATCCGCCGTCCTTCTCCCACAAGAGCTGCGACCGGGCAGCCTTGGTCGCGCCACTGACCGGCACGATGCCGCCGAACACGAGCCGGTTGTAGGCGAAATACACCAGGATGCCGGCACCGGCGGCGAGAAACGGGACGACCGCCTTCATGGAGCGCGCGGAACGAGCCCGCTCTCCGAGTGAAGCGTTGGGCGCTCGCTCCTGCCACGACCACTCAATCAGGCACAGCGCCGCCGTCGTCGCCAGCGATATGGCGATGTACTCCAGACGCACCCAGGGGAGGGCAAAGGCTACCGCGGCCAACGGCCGCTTCCACCGCGCCGGGCTTCGGGCAAAGAGGCAGGCGGTCAGAATGAACAGGCCCAGCATGAACAGCGCCGCCGCCGCTTCCATTCCTGCAATCATGAAGGGGATGTGGTAGAGCATCGGCAGCGCGGCGAACATCAGATACCACGGCATGCGCGCCAGCCGGGCGGCCGCGGCGACGAGGGCCACGCCGCCGGCAACCAGCATGATCTCGAACGCCTTGATGGCGAACAGCGCCGCTTCCTTGTCGAACACCCAGTGGAACGGCGTGACCAGAAGCAGCCAGATCGGGTGGTATCCGTTGGTGCGCGTGATGCCGCCATCAAAGGTGGAGAACTTCCCCTCGGCCAGGTTGCGGGCGATCTGGAAGTAGTAGAAGGCGTCATCGTGCGTGTTGGAGATAAGGTTGATGAGATCGAAGCGGGCGAGCATGTACCAGGCGAACCCGGCCCCGTAGGCGAGGATCCCCCCGATGAACAGGACGAACAGCGCGTTGCGCAGCCGGGAAGACAGAGGTACCCCCGGCGGATTCAGGCAGCGGGCGGCCAGAACCCGCCAACGACCCATCCGCGCGGCGACGCCCGGCGTGGTCATCTTGTGCATGTCCCTCGCCCTCGCAACGCAAGCCGCCGCGACAGCGCGGAAACGAACCTGGCGGTGCCCCATGTGCATGTTCCAAGTCTCGAACATGCGCGCCAGCGAAAACGCGGGCTCGATGGCGCGCCGCACCTGATGGAGTGCGCAGTCGAAGTCACGCCAGAGACTGCTCCGGCAAGGCTCTGCGGAAGTCGAAGCCCCAAGCCGGAAGGGCCGCCGCATGGCGGAGGGTCTTCTCGACCAGCAGGGCCGTCAGGAGCTTGCCGTACAGCCACGTCTGGCCGCTTTCGGAGTCGCGCTGCGGCGGATGGCCCAGCCCGCAGAGGGTACCAGCGCAGAACGGCCGCGGCGTCGAACCCGGATTTCCGGGAACGTGATGAACACGATCACGTAGGTGCCCCATTTTTCCGGCGGCGGCTGCATTCAGCCCGCGAACGATGCTCACCTCTCGGCTGTCCCGCACAAGCCGATACACTTGTCCGGCCCGGGTCTTTGAAGGCCCCGACCGTCAACCCTGAGCATTTTCGTTTCGGTCCTCGGGACGCGCTTCTGTCGAATCGGCCTCGTCGCCGCCGGGTCCGTCTCCCTGCCGGGACCGAAAGACCCGGCGCTTCAAGCGGCCCCAGTACTCCCGAAGGATGTAACCGCCGGCCGCCAGCGCGCCCAGCACGCTGGTGACGATGAATCCGGCGGCGCCGGGATCGACGTAGGCGTGAGCCGCGGTCGGCACCAGGACGAACGCCGTGGCGGCGATCAGCTGGTCGTGCCGGTGGCGCATGGGTCTACTCATAGAGAAAGTCCTCGTAGTACGGTCTGTGGTGCAACTGAAACCTCATGTTCCAAGGATGGGTGTTTTTTTGCGGATTGATGAGTGGGCTTTCGCCGCCGGACAGGCAGCGAAGCAGAGCGTGGACGGCGTCCAGAATCGTCATGTAGCCTTGGGACGATGCCCCATCGAACCAACGAGGGCACGTGTCACGGGGATAGACGCCGCCGAGAATGCCATATTTGTCTTGGAAGAAAAACTCCGGATCGTCCTCGAATCGCACGCCGCGAGACACGTAGAGGCCGTGGTCGCCGTACACGAGCAAGATGGCGTCGGGATCGTTCTCCTCCAAGTGCCGGATGATCAAATCCAAGTAGCGGCCTGCTCGTTCTGTCGAGTCGATGTACATGGCTCTAAACCCATCGAGCTGTTCCGTATCGCTATACCGAAAGTCGGTATCGGTATGTCCCGGCGCATACAGGTGGGCCATCACGAATTGAGGCTTGGCGTCTACTTTCACCTTGGTGATCTGCTCGGCGCTGATGTCAAGTGCGATGAACCAGTCGGCCCTTCCGAACCAGCAATGTCCCCAGAAAGAGAAGGCCTGTATGCTGGCATCCAATAGGCTGCAGACGGTCTTGTCATAGGTCGTAATATAGTTGTCGATGTATTGACCGTTCCTTTCCCCAAGATAGCTGTCCACATAGATCGACGTGGACTCGTAACCGTTTCCTTGGAGGAGCCCAACGAGATTGGACGGGTTTTGACCAGAGAAGAGGAACGGTTCGGGATCGTCGCCCCTTGCCGTCAACTTCTCTCGTTGTGAGGAATACGCGTCCACGTCCAGCGCAAGGACGGTGTTGAGAGAATTCCTAGTGGATACGGCGTTGGCGAAGAAATTCGGAAAACGGCGGAAACGGGTCTCGAATAAGTCGTGGAACTTGGTGGTTTCCAAGTCAAGGTACTTCTTGAGCAATGGGCGTGGGACGAGAGCATCGAACGAAACGAAATACAGGTTCGGCTTCTCGCGGAAGGAGATGTCGCGAATGTATGTGGAGTCTAACAGTGGGGGCGGCTTCGCGGACACCGCGCTGCCACTCCACGTCAATCCCAAGCCCAGCAGTGCTGACGCCGCGAGCGCGGAGAGCGCGGGCCCGCCCCAGCGCCGCTTGTCCATGAGCTCGAAGGCGAGGAACAGCCCTGCGCCGGACCCGGCGCATAGCGCAATGAGGACGGCCGCGTTCGCCGCCGAGTAGAGGTCGGTATGGATGATGTAGGCCGTCGCGACGCTGGCCATCACTATAAGCGCAAGGGTGGCGTTCGCTATAGCCTTGGAGCGCAGGAATAACAGCGTGGGGAGCAAAAGGGCTGTGTTGACCGTGCCCCCGCGTAGGAGAATGTCTCTTAAGTCCGTTTCAGAGAAGGCCCCGGGGGACGACGAATATGTGGCGGCGAAGGCAACCGCTACGAGCAACATGGCGAAGATGAACTTGAACGCGGCCGTGGGGATGGATTTCATGCGTTCGGTGCCACCTTCGATCGGTTGTCTTCAGTCACACCCTCATCCGATTCGGTGAGCACCGTTTCGGGTTCGGCCGCTCCATCGGACGCGGCGTTCGCTGGACGCGATCGACTCGTAGCCGTCAGCCAGGAAGGAGGTGGCGAGGGCGGGGCGGAGCTCTTTCGCATCATGCAAATCCCTTGGTTTTCCTTCAGGTACTGAAGCAGGGCTTCCGCCGCCCATTGATGGCCGGCGGCGTTCCAGTGCCCGTCGTGCGCCCACCGCACATCGTTCCAAGGATCGGCACCTTGGCTGAGTATGTAGTCGTACTGGTCGATGACGGGAATGCGCCGCGGTTCGGCCAGAGCGGTCAGGCGGTCGAACCCGAGGTTGCCTTGTGTGCGCATGTAGTGCGTGGACAGAATGACCATCGCGGCGCCGTCGCGGTCCGCGCGTTCCTTGAATTGGTCCAGGGCGAAGGCCGTGAAGTCCAGTGCGTCGTCGTAGACCGCAGGCATATCCTCGGCGAGCAAAAACAGATCATCGATGCCTGCCCGCGTCGTCGGCCGCCATCCGTCGAACAGCGCGGCGTATGCAGGGGAGCGCTGGCTCAGCAGCGCGACCTGGGCGATCATTTCGGGATCGGTGTCGTGCGAGGAGGAAACGCTCATCTTGGCATTCAGCCAGGCCGCGAGGGGGGATATGGCGGTCAAGCGGGCCGTGGCGCGTGCGGGCGTATACCTGTTGTACCAAGGGGTCGTAGGTCGAGACTCCGGCATACGGGGTGGTCGCAGCGTGATGGTTCCATCCGCGCCTCGTGTCGCGGTGGTGTTCCTGAGTAGGGCCGGGTCAACGTCCCGGTGCAATCCTTCCAGGATGGGGGAATTGTTCATGAAGTCGTTGTGTACGAATACGAGCACCAACAACGCGGGTCGCAGATGCCGTGCGAATTCGTCGTAGTACGGCAGTTGGTTGATTTGGCCGGTGCCACTTATCCCGAACGCCGAGGTCGTGACGTCCAGATGTTCTAGTTCTTGGGCGGCGAGTTCCTCCAGCCGAACGTGAAACTTGTCGGCGATGGGAACTTGGAGTGCCTCCACAAAAGAATCGCCCATCATCGCGATGTGGCAGCTTGCCGCGACCCGCTCCGGGCTGATGGGTTCGCGGTCCACGAAGCCTAGGCTGTTGACTCGCGACTCAGTCCAGAAATCAACGTGGTTCGTATGGCGCACCTCCGCGTTGGGTCTAAATACCGCCCCGACAATTGGAGACCATGTGAGGGGATGGCGGATCTCCACGAACGGCGCCTGCAGCCGGAAGTACGTTTCACCGACCACTCCGATCAGAGCGAGGCCCGCCACGAGAAACAGCGCGTTCCAGCCGACCAGCCGCAGTGCGCGGCGGACGCGTCCTAGCGCCGGGCGTCCGCGCCCTGGTGCCGGGCAAGTGCCCCCGATAGACGGCTGCGGCTTCACGCTGTGAGTTCCTCCGGTAGGTAGGTTGGCCGTGCGCTCCATTCACTCCGGTGCCAGGCACCGGAGGGGGTCAGTGGTCTTGTCCTCCACCTGCCAATCGGGAACTCGCCCGTCACCGCGTTCGGAAGTGCTTGGGTGGCCTTTATTTTACGCAGTGCATCTTGGCGCTTACCACGAGGTGTCTCTTGTCTTCTCCGGAAAATCATCATTCGCTTGCGCCACGGTTCGCCCCGAGTCATGCCTGTTGTCCGTCAATCCGGCTCGAAGGACTCTGCATACTCGCGCCTGAGCGCCGGGGCCTGCTCCGCCTTGCGCAGGAAGCAGTTGCCGATGGCGAGGCAGTCGAGGGCCGTGCCCATGAAGCAGCGCAAGGCGTCCGCCGGGGTGCAAACGATGGGTTCGCCGCGCACGTTGAAGCTGGTGTTCACGATCACGGGGCAACCCGTTTTGGCTTTGAAGGCTTCCAGCAGCGCGTGGTAGCGCGGGTTGGTTTCGCGATGGACGGTCTGGACGCGGGCGGAATAGTCCACATGGGTGACGGCCGGGACGTCCGAGCGCGGCACGTTCAACAGGTCGATGCCGAACAACGCTTCCCGCGCTTTCGCCGGCGGCTTGCGCCGCTCGGTTCTTACCTCCGCCGTCAGCAGCATGTACGGGCTGTCGCGGTCGAGCGCGAACCAGTCCGCGACATCCTCGCGCAACACGCTCGGCGCAAACGGGCGAAACGACTCGCGGTACTTCACCTTGAGGTTCAGCGTTTTCTGCATGGTGGGCGAACGAGCGTCCCCCAGGATCGAGCGGTTGCCGAGCGCGCGCGGGCCGAACTCCATGCGGCCCTGGAACCAGCCGACCGCTTCGCCCGCAACCAGCGCCTCGGCCGTGGTATCGATCAGCACGCTATCCGCAAGCGTCTCGTAGCGTGCGCCGGCGGCATCGAGCGCGGCGCGAATCTCGTCAAGGCCGAAGTCGGGGCCGAGCAAGGCGCCGCGCATCGCGTCTGTTCGGCAGGCGGTAGGCGGTGGGGAGGGTGCATTCCCACTTTCGCCCTCCGTTTTGCGGGCCCGATGAGAGTGAGCGCTCGCTCCGCCGCGATCGGGCGACGTTGTGGGCCTCGGCTCGTCGAACAGCCGATGACTCGCCGCCAGCGCGGCCCCCAATGCGCCCCCGGCGTCGCCCGCCGCGGGTTGGACCCAGACGTCGTTGAACCGACTGTCGCGCAACACCTTGCCGTTGGCGACGCAGTTCAGCGCGACGCCGCCGGCGAGACAAAGATTGGGAATGCCGGTCTCCGCTCGCAGCGAGCGGGTCAGCCGCAGCACCGCTTCCTCGATCACGGCCTGCGCCGAGGCGGCGAGGTCCATGTGCCGCTGCGTCAACGGCTCGTCCGGCTCGCGCGGCGGCCCGCCGAACAGCGCGTCGAACTTGCTGTTGGTCATCGTCAGCCCGGTGCAGTAGGCGAAACAGTCGAGATTCAGGCGGAACGTGCCGTCCGGCTTCAGGTCGATCAGGTGATCGAGAATGGTCCGCGCGTACTTCGGCTGGCCGTAGGGCGCCAGACCCATCACCTTGTACTCGCCGGAGTTCACCTTGAAGCCGGTGTAGTAGGTGAAGGCCGAATAGAGTAGCCCCAAGGAGTGCGGGAAGTGGATCTCCCGCGTCATCTCCAGATCGTTGCCGCGGCCGATGGCGACGGAAGTGGTGGCCCACTCGCCGACCCCGTCCATGGTCAGCACCACCGCCTCGCGGAACGGCGACGGATAGAACGCGCTCGCCGCATGAGATTGGTGGTGCTCGGCGAACAGCAGTTTGGCCTCCCAGTCCACTTCGGCGGCGAGCGCCTGCAGCTTGCGGCGCAGCAGCCCCTTCTGAAACAGCTTCTCCTTGATCCAGACGGGCACCGCCATGCGGAAGGAGCGGAAGCCGCGCGGCGCCAGCGCGACGTAGGTTTCGAGCAGCCGCTCGAACTTGAGAAACGGTTTGTCGTAGAACGCCACCCGGTCGACGTCGTCGAGGGCGATGCCGCCCTGCTCCAGGCAGCAGGCGATGGCGTTGGCGGGATAGTCGGAATCGTGCTTCCTGCGCGTGAAGCGCTCCTCCTGGGCGGCGGCGACGATCCGCCCGCCCTCCACCAAGGCCGCGGCGCTGTCGTGATAGAAGGCCGAGAGGCCGAGGATGCGCACGGCTTGGAAGGGCTAGAAGATGGTGTAGATCATCGGCGCGACCGCGCTGCTCTGGCCCAGCACGATCAGCCCGCCCAGCAGGAGCATCAGGAAGACGACCGGAAACAGCCAGTACTTCTTGCGCACCCGCATGAAGACCCACAGCTCACGCAGAAAGGACATCGAACTCTCGTCGCATCAGAACTGGTTCCGCATCGATTCGCGCTCCGGTCCGGGCGGGTCGCGGTGGATCCAGTAGCTCCGGGCATCCGGGTCGTACTTGAGGCGCAACGGATCCTTGCCCAAGGCGCGCATGACGAGGCCCGTCGGGGTCACCACGGCGAAGTAGATCACCGCCATCACGAGCGGGTTGACCACCCGCTGCAGCAGCAGGCCGAACTTGAACCAGACCCGATTGAGAGGTGCAAGCAGCGATGGCCTCACGAACGCCACTGCCAGGAACGCTGCCGCGACGCCCAATGCCCAGGCGCGAGGCGGCCCGCCGTCCAGCAGCGGGAACAGGCCGATGGCGACGAACACGACGGCGAAGACGAAGCCAAAGCCGCGGTCCGAGCCACCCTTGGCCGGTTCGTCCCCGGCCAGCCGCTCGTGGGTCTTCATTTCATTCGCTTTCGGCATCGCAGGCATCTGACCGGACATGTACGGTGGCGCAATGGCTGGGCGAACGCAGCCACATCAACCGCATCGGATGGTCAGTATATCCGACCTACATCAACGATCAGGCGGCACTGCGGGGCGCAGGACATCGCGGCACGGGTGTGCGACGTCTAGTGGGCGCGAGCCGTCAGGCGGCCATTGGCGGCGCCTGCCGTGATGTAGTGTATGTGCGACGGCTACAGGCGAAATGGCTAGGCTGGAAGAAGGCTAGGGCCGAGAAGCGTGAACGAAAGGCGTCCTCTGCTCATGCACATCGGAGCTTGCCTGTGCCTGTCCAATGGATAGGGATAGTCACCGCGGTGGCGAGCCTCTTGGTTGCGTGCTGGCGTTCTGGCAGTGGTGAGGCGCTTCGACACCTGCATGACCCTACTCGGCAAGGGGATGCTGATTCCACAGCAAGAATCGTGCCTGCTATTCAAACTGAGCCACTACCAACCAGTCGGGTGTGCGACGTCTTAATGCGCGAGTGGTCAGGCGGCCAGTCTCGGCGGTTTGCGCCGACGGTGCCAGAAGTCGTCGTACCGTCCGCTGCGGACGCAGGAGCGCAACGCCATGACGTCGTTCGCGCCGGCCCGGCTCCAGCGCATGCCGGAACACTTCAGCCGCTTGTCTGTTTAGATTCCCCCGTGGACCCGACACGTTCGCTTTCGGAGGCCACTGCTCGCACAAGGTGGGAAACTCGGTCGAAGTGGCGTACGTGGCGGACGACTACCGGCAGCGCCGCGGCGATGCGGTGTGGCGCCTGAACGCGGAATCCGCGCAGGGCCGTTGGCTGCACGTGCTGGTGCTGCTGGAGTTCCAGTCCAGGGACGATCCGAGCATGGCGCTGCGGGTGTTGGAGTACACGGCGATGCTGTACCGGGAGCTGCTGCGCGAGGGTTCGTTCGGCGGCGGAGGCGAGCTGCTGCCGCCGGTGCTGCCGGTGGTGCTGTACAACGGCGACTTGCCGTGGCGCTCGGCGGCGCAGGTGCGCGACCTGGTGGCGCGGACGGGTCCGGCGCTGTCGCCGTACCAGCCGTCGCAGCGCCATGTGGTGCTTGACGAGCGGCGTGCCGCGGCGGACGATCCGCAGTTGCGCGATCTGATGCGGGCGTGCTGCTGCTGGAGCAGAGCCGTTCGGCGGCGGATCTGGCGCGTGCGGCGGAATCGCTGTCGCGTGCGCTGTCCGCGCCGGGCGGCGAGAGGGCATCGCGCACGAGCGCCAGCTGCTGCAACGCCAGGCTGCGGCGCGTTTCGGCGCGGCGACGGCAGACCGTCTGGCTCAAGCGCTCGCCGCCGAAGCGGACCCGGAGCGCCTGGCGGTAGTCGGCGAGGCGATCGTGCGCTGCTCCACCGGCGACGAACTGCTGCGGGAGACCGGCATCTCGACATAGGCGATCTCGCCCGGTAGCGACCCCGGTCTACAGCGCCTCCATGCCTTCCCGGAGATGGTCGGTGGGATGCACGCGGTGTATTTGTTTGGACGTTCTAGGGATCGGCAAAGACCAGTTGTTCTTGCCAGTGTGAACGGTCACCCCAGGCGACGCAGCCGTTTGAACAAGCGCTCCGGGATCGCGCGCAGCACGAACATGATCGGGCGCCAGACCCGGCGTACATAGATCACATCGCGGTGCCGGTGAATCGCCGCGACGACCGCGGCAGCGACCTCTTTTTGGGGTCGCGGTCAGCCGCGCCGGCAGGTCCATCCCTTCGGTCATGCGGGTGTATACGAAGCCGGGCTTGACCGCCACCACGTAGACGCCGGAGGCGGCTAGGCGGCTGCGCAGCCCGGAGAGGAACGCGGTGAATCCCGCCTTCGCCGATCCATAGACGTAGTTCGACGCACGCCCTCGTTCGCCGGCCACCGAGCTGACGCCGACCAGAGCGCCGCTGCCGCGCTGCTCGAAGCGCTCGGCCAGCGCCCCCATCAGCAACGCGGGGCCGACGTAGTTGGTGCGCATCACCTGCTCCGCGGCTGCGCCGTCCCGTTCGCTCTCGGCCTGATCGCCGAGCAGCCCAACGACGCACACCGCCACGTCAGGCAGGGGGTCGAGCGTGTCGAGCAACGAGACGCCGCCGTCTGCATCGAGCACATCGCACCGGTACGCGGTCACGGCGACGTCGGTGCGCACTCGGAGATCCTGCTCCTCTCGCTGCAGGCGCGCCGGGTCGCGGGCCGCGAGCTGCAACGCACGGCCGTCGCCGGCCAGCATGTGCGCGATGGCGCGGCCGATGTCCGAGGTCGCGCCGATCACCAGCGCCGTTCCCATCCTCTCGGCGCCGTTCACGGTGGGGCGTTCCCGTCATGCGCCGGCGCGTCGACGTGGAAACTGCCCTTCCATATCTCGCCCTCGCCGGCGTACTGGCCGGTGCGGATCGCGGCGATGGCGTAGTCGGGCAGATCCCGCGACGCTGCGCAGACTTCTCCCTTGATGAGGTGGTGGCTCTCAAAAGCAAAGTCGAGATTGTCGAAGCCGTACCGCCTGCGTTGGCTGGGGAGGTCGTTCACGTCAGTCGGGTCAACGTGGAGGAAGAACATCGGTTCGGCGTCCTCCGGGACGCACTGCTCCTTCTTGTAGACGAGGCTGTTCCCGACGAGGTACACATCCCAGTCGGAGCGGACTGCCGGCGGGCTGTCTCCGAGCAGCCCGGCCCAGTGGTCGCGATCGAACACGCGCAAGTTTCGGCTGTCAAACGGTCGAAGACCCACTGCCGGTCGGGGGAGTCAAAGGGCATCCACAGAGCCGGGCCGACTTCCACGGCGTACTCCGCGCTGCGAAGCGCCTGGAGTACGCTGGTTGCCGGCGGGCGTATCGTGAAGTTGACGCCCCGCTCTTCGAGGTATCCGGGCGGCGGGTGGCGGTCGTGGGCCATGATGCGCTCGCGGTTGGGTCTTTCGACCGGATTGCGCGCCACCGTCGCGTCGGTCAGGCCATGGAAGTCGACGACCTTCAGGTCCGGAAGATAGTAGAAGTGGATTCCGATCGCCCCGCGAGCCGTCAGCGCGTCATCGGGAATCACTCCGTCCTCCATGCGCTGGTAGGGCTTCCACTTCCGCAATTGCTGGTTGGCGAACTCGCGGTGTTCCGCGAAAGGCGAGGCGACGAGCTGCCGGGAAGCCTGGCGGCGCAGGTCGTTCGAGACGGCGACGAGCATCGGCATCGCCGGCGCGGCGAGCAACCACGCGGCGTTGGCGCCGTCGAGTTCTATGTGCAGGTTCTGGATGCGTTCGCGTATTGCGGCACCCTCGAACAGCAGGGCGCCCTGGATCGCGCTGGCGTAGAACAACACCGGCACGAAGAGGAGGATTGCGCACGCTCGCGCACTCAACGCCGGACGGGATGGGAGCCTTCGCACCCACCGGCGCTCGGCGATCCGAGCGCCAAGATGCACGATTCCCGCGGCCGCGGGGACTGCGAGCAGCGGCCAGTAGAAGTCCAGCGGACGGTACTCGAAGTGGTCGCCGCCGATCCGCATCACGTAGGCCATGTGGACGCCGACCAGGAGCAGCGCCAGCGCCCATATGCCGTCGCGGGACGCCCGCCAGCGGTTCCGCATGGCGACGGCGGCCAAGGGGATCAGCAGATACAGCCCGGTCTCCAGCGCCGCCGCCCACAGGTAGCGGAACCCGGACTCGTACCAGGGCCGCACATGCTTGGCGTACCAGGTGTTGGGCAGCCATTCGCCGTAATAGGCGTGGCGCCACAGGAAATGGGCGCCGATCAGGACGACGAAGGGCGTTGCCAAACAGATCAACCGCCGCCAGTCCGGATTCTTAACGCCCGTGTCCGCCATCCGCTGGACGACGAACCAGCCGAAGCACAACGCCGCCAACAGCGGGCCTTCGGGCCGCGTCAAGGCGGCCGCGGCCAAGCTCAACGACGCCACCAGCAGGCCCCGGCGGTTGTCTCTGTAAAGGCTCAGGCACGCCACGGCCAGGACGACGAAGAAGGTGAACCGCCGCGTCTCCAGCCCGCCGCCGGACGTCCACACCGCGAAGGTGGCGCTGGCGCACACCAGCCCGAGCGCCATCCACCCGACCAGCCGTCGATGGCTCAGCGACGGCAGGCGCGCGATCCACCACGTCATCGCGGCGATGGTGCCGGCGGTGAAGGCGACGGACAGCCACGGCGCCGCGCGCTCCGGCGCCACTCCCGACAGCGCCCAGATCGCGGCCAGCTCCAGCACCCACAGGAAATTGGAGTAGCCCTCGACATGCTCGCCGGGGTTGAACACCAGGCCGTGGCCGTCGAGCAGGTTGCGGACGTAGCGGAAGCTGATGAACGCGTCGTCGCACAGGAACCACGCAGCCGAGGAGAACCATCCCAGCAGCGCCAGCCACGGCAAATGCAGCAGCATGGCCCGCGCGCTTCGGAGGGCAGGCTCCTTCATTGGGAACCTTCCAAGTGCAGTGTCTCCGACCTTTCTTCCAGAGAGTTGTAGGTGTAGCCGCCCTCCCAGATATTCTTGCCCTCGCTGTTGAACTGGCCGGTGCGGATCGTAGCAATGGCGTAATCAGGCAGTGCCCGCCTCGTTACGCAGGTTCCTCGTTCGTTGAGAAGATGGTGATCCCCGAAAGCGAAATCCAGGTTGTCGAAGTCGTATTGCTTGCGGTCGTTGGGCAGGTCCTCTATGTCGACAGGGTCCAAGCGAAGGAAGAACGTAGGTCCAACATCCTCCGGGTTGCATTGGTCCTTCGCGTAGATGAGGCTGTTTTCAGCGAGATACACATCCCAGTCGGAGCGGATGATCGGCCGACCACCACCAAGCGGCCCCGACACCCAATCGCCCACTGACATTTTTTCAACTCTGACCGGCGGGAGTGCATCGTGAGGCAGCACGCGTGTGTCCACGCACAGCCCCGTTGGTGTTTGCGTCCAGAAAGCGAAGGCTGTTTCATCCTCTTGGCCAACCCAGAACCACACCGCCAGTTCGTCCGGGGCGCAATCTCTCACGAACGCTTGCGTCATCCGACCGTCCATAGTCAGCCCGACGTCGTCAGACATGTGGTCGAAGTCCGTTGCCATCCGCTGCCATAACCAGTCGGGATGATTGGTCCCGTCCACCGACACTTCCGGCGGCTCGATGGTCAGGAGTCTGAATTGGCGTCTGTGCGGTGCGCCCATTCTGCTATGGATATATGGCGGTCCTTCGAACAGAACCTCGCCTACGCCCCCGCGGTCTCGACGTTTTCGAACTAGGTAATCCGCTACTGCTGGCAGAAGGTCGTCCTCGGTTCCTGCCGGTAGGAACCAGATGATGGCGAAGTGGCTAATCCCGTATCGCTCGTAGAAAGTGGCCTCAGTTCCTTCCGTGCGGGCGCGCAGGTAGCCGTAGGAATTGGCCACGCCGTCCAGGTTCACCACTGGAAAGCGAGAGAAATACCCGACTATGCCGGCATCCCACGACCCGACTACCCCGTCCTCGGGCAGCACGCGGTCCATGACCTGCACGCCCATATGAGAAGTGATATTCGTGCGGCGGTCGGTTGCCTCGCCATGACGGTCAACAGACTGGAATGGCCCCGTGAAGTCCGCCTTTGTAAACAGGAAGGCCGCTCCGACAACAACGACGCCCGTGCTCAGGAGGTTGGCTGCCTGGGGCGACTTCGGGCTGAGGAAACAGCGGATGAAGTGGATGGCGACGTAGCACCTTAGGGGAATGATGAGCGTCTCCAGCAGGTATGCCGGAACGAAGTACCAAGTGACACCCCCCCAGTTGGGGTGCATAGTGAGAACGGTCTGAGCAAACTTGGCAAGGTGGCCGGCTGCCAAGCCGAACGCGCCCACCAGCAAGGCCAACAGCAGCCGGTCTGTCCCGCCTCTTGAGCGGCGGGCGAACCACCAGACCAGAACGACGTAGGCGCAGACCTCCAACGCCACCAGCAGCTCGTAGTCGAAGGCTGGGATCCGTAAGACGTCCCGGAAGTTCCGGGCGAAGCTGTATCCGCCTTCATGCTCCCATAGCCGCTCCGACCACATCTGCTTGGTCGCGCCGCTCACAGGCACCACGCCCCCGAAGACGATGCCGTTGTAGGCGAAGTACGCGAGGATGCCGGCGACCGCGCCCAGCACCGGCGCGACGGTGTTCATCGCGAGGACGGAATGGGTCAGCCCGCCTCTCCGAGGCGCCGAAGCCCTCCCTTCTCTCTCGACGGGAGAGGATGAAGATGGTCTCTGTCTGGACCACTCGATCAGACAAAGCGCGGCTGTTGCCGCCAAGGATACGGCGACATATTCCAAGCGCGCCCAAGGCAGGGCAAAGGCGACCGCGGCCAGCGGCCACTTCCACCGCGCCGGGCTTCGCGCAAAGAGGCAGACGGTCAGAACGAACAGGCCCAGCATGAACAGCGCCGCCGCTGCTTCCATCCCTAAGATCAAACCGCGGTGTTGGTAGAGCATCGGCAGCGCGGCGAACATCAGAACCCACGGCGTGCGCGCCAGCCGGGCGGCCGCGGTGACGAGGGCCACCCCGCCGGCGACGAGCATGATCTCGAACGCCTTGATGGCGAACAGCGCGGCTTCCTTGTCGAACACCCAGTAGAACGGCGTGATCAGAAACAGCCAGAGGGGATGGTATCCGTTGGTGCGCGTGATGCCACCGTCGAAGGTGGAGAACTTGCCGTCAGCTAAGTTGCGGGCGATCTGGAAGTAGTAGAACGAATCGTCCGCGTTCACGTCGCCGATCAGGTTGACGAGATCGAAGCGGGCGAGCATGTACCAGGCGAACCCGGCCCCGTAGGCGAGGATCCCCCCGATGAACAGGACGAATAGCGCGTTGCGCGGCCGGGAGTACAGAGTTACCCCCCGGCCGGATTCAGGCAGCGGCCAATGCGCCAGCGACCCCTCGGCGTGGCGACCTCCGGCGTGGTTATCTTGTTCATGTCCCTCTCTCTCACAACGCGAGCCGCCTCACAACGCGAGCCGCCGTGAGAGCTCGGAGGCGAACCGGGGCGGACGCTGCGCCCGGTGCGCCCGACGGTCGACTTCGACGGATCGGTGCTGGGCACGAGGCGGCGGGCCGAAGGCGCGACGGTGGGCTACAACCCGCCCGCAAGGGGCCAGCGGAGCTACTGGCCGCTGTTCGCCACCGTGGCGCAGACCAGCCAGGCGCTGGACGTGCTGCACCGCCCCGGCAACGTGGCCGACTCCACCGGGGCCCGGGAGTTCATGGACGAAACGCTGGCCCGCCTGCGCGGCGCGCTGCCCGGAACGCGGCTGGAGGCCCGCGCCGACGGCGCCTTCTTCGGCGAGGACGTCCTCGACCTGTTCGAGCGGCGCCGCGTCGACTACTCCGTGTCCGTGCCCTTCGAGCGCTTCCCGGCGCTCAAGCGGCTGATCGAGAGCCAGACCCGATGGCGCAAGGCCGGCCGGGACGTCGAGTGCTTCGAGCCGGACTGGAAGCCGGACAGCTGGGCCAGCCAGCGCCGCATCGTCGTGATCCGCCGGCGCGTGCCGATCCGCCGCCCGGGCGCCGCGCCGCTCGCTGGCCGCCAGGCACCAGGGCTCCTTCATGTCCTTGTCCTTCAGGCACGCCACCGTCGCCGCCTTCCAGCGGTGCGCGTCCGTCACCGTCGCGCCGCGCAGCGTCCGCGCACGGCCGCCCGGCCCCACCCAATCCGCAGTTCCTCCAGAAACTCCAGCAGGCAACAGTCCGCGAAGCCCCGGTCCGCCAGCACCGTCACCCGCGTCCGTCCCCCAACCACCTCCCATAGCCGCCGCAGCAGCGCGTCCTCGTGGTCGTTCCGCTTCCCCTTCAGCTCCGACGCCTCCACCGTGCGCCACATCAGCGGCGTCGACTGCCCGCGGCCCGTCGACATCGACAACGCCACCACCTCGTGGCCGTCCGCCGCGAAGCTCGTCCAGTCCAGCGACACCACCACCTCCCCGCGCGCCCCGATCACGTGCGGAACCCACAGCCCGAACCACTCCCACACGTCCAGCCTGCCGTTGCTCAGCAGCCGATCCGCCTGCTTCACCCCGTGCTTCGCATTCGTTCCCCGCGCCTGCGCCAAGCCCACGCCTATCGCACTCACGCCCAGCGACGCGCTCGCCAGCGCTCCCGTCACCGCGTTCGAAAGCGACGCCGCACGCCGCATGCACGTCGCCGCCACACACCGCCTTCACGAACTTCGCCACCTGCTCCGGTCGCATCCCCGCCAACGCCGACATGGTCCCCTCCTTGGAACAGAAAACCAAAAGCATCATAAATCAATCAATTGCAGGATTAAAATGAGGGGATCAGCGACTCCCGCTAAACGACACGGGTTGTCCGCGAGTCGGGTTGCGGCGTGGCCTTCCGAGGGAATGGGCGAGACCCGGCCTCCGGCGCTTGTCCGGATGCGGGGGCGGCGATGTCGGTTCCCTGAAGAGGCAAGGCGGTCCGAGCGCGGTTCGGCCCGGCGGTCGGTTCAGGAGCTGTCGAACGGCACCGGCACGGGGGCCTCGTGGCCGAAGGCCAGGGCCCGGTAGAACGTGTCCCAGTCGGGCAGGAGAAACGTCGTGAACATCGAGCGGAAGTCCTCCCAGAAGTACTTCGCCCGCCCCTTGCGCGCCTGCGCCGCCCGGAACAGCGGACAGCACGCCTTCTGCAGTTGGTCGATGCCGAACGCCAGCATCATCAAACAGGCGAACACCGTCGCCAGATTCTTCTTGCCGTGGCCGAAGTTGTGCTCGAACTCGTAGCCTTGGTTCTTCAGGGTGTTGAACGTCTCGTTCTCGATCCGCCAGCGCGCCCGCCCGGCGCGCATCAGCTCCATCGCGTTCCATCGGTCTATCCGCAGGTCCGTGACCCACGAGAAATGCCTGTTCTTCCCGCCGTTCGGCCTCCTTTCCCAGTATTCCAGGAAGTTCACCTCCAGATCCGGGTGCGAGTCGTTCAGCGGCGCCCCGTTCGACCACCGGAAGACGTGCTCCACGCCGTCCGCGTCCACCGTCTCCCAACGCTCCACGCCCGGCTTCGCCCCCGGCGCCCGCGGCGCCGACTCCAACTCGTCCACCCACGCGAACAGCGCCTTGTGGTCGCCCGGCTTCGCGCCCAGCACGAAGCTCATGCCCAGCTCCTTCAACAGCCGGACGTGCGGCCCGTTCGACGCCAGGCCGTCCTCCACCACCAGCAGCGGCAGGTGCGGATGCTCCCGGCGCAGCGCCGTCAGCAGACGCTTCGACGCGTTCCGCTCGCAGTCGTTCTTCCTCGCCCCGTCCGTCTTCAGGATCGGCTCCGGCGGCACCACCGGCACCACCGCGCGACGCTCCGGATGAACCAGCACCGCGCACAGCGACTGGTGGTAGTACTCCACGCTGCCGTCCCGCCGGTTCTTCACGCAGCAGTTGTCGCAGTGCACCGTCGGCGACGAGAAGTGCCCCGTGCCGTCCACCGACAGCACGTGCCGGCCCCCGAGCCACTCGTACTCCTTCAACACGCCGCCGCGCTGCGCCAGCGCGAACAGACGCTTGAACGGACGACGCGGCTCCTCCGGATCCAGCGCGTCCAGACGCTCCCGCATCCGGCTGTCCGACGGCGCCCGCCGAATCCCGAACAGGCTGCGCAGGTTCCCCTCCCGCGCCGACGGCTCGCCCAGACCCCGCGCGTCCCGGTCGAACCGCAGCAGCGACGGATACTTCAGCGCGAAGATCGCCAGACCCGACATCAGGCAGTCCGGCAGACTCACCCCCCGGCTCGACACCCCGTCCCCGATCCGCCCGAAGCAGCGGCGCATCTCCGCCACCATCCCCGGCATCGACAGATCCTTCCGAAACCTCGCCTCGCGTCCCATCCTTGGACTCCTTGCCCGAGATCGGGTCGATTATCCCCCCGAACGCCTCCAAAAGTCTGCGAGAAACTATTTTCCAGCGCGCCGCCAGCCCTTGTGCCACGCGGGCTCAGGAATTAGCGGGAATCGCTGTGAGGGGATACTTGAGATCCAGGGTGATTTCATGCTAGCGACCGTTGCGCTCGGGGGGACGCGCGGCGGCGGCGGGAAGGCGGAGGCAAGTCGGCGACGGAAGCGCGGGCGACGGCTTTGTTCGGGTTCGGCGTCTTGCGCGGGCCGTCGGCGCGCTGTTCGGCCAAGCCGGGCGGCCGGCCGGGCGCGGCGGCGCGCCGCGCGGCGGCGGGTTGGGCGGATTGCGGGCGCCGAAGGCGCTCAGTCGGGATCGAGGATGGCGTCGAGGGCGTCGCGGCGCCGCATCATGAAGTGGAGGTTCGCCTCGGGCACGTGGCGGAAGCCGCGGTGGAAGACGACGGCGAGCGCGATGTTGTTGAGAGTGGCGTTGTCGGGGGCCCGTGGCGGGCGCGGATGCGGCTGGCGTCCTCGCCGAGGGTGGCGTCGCGGCGGTGGTGGTTGCCGTTCTCGACCTGCCAGTGGCCGCGGTTCCAGGCCAGCAGGCGGTCGGGGCCGGCGCGCCCGGCGTCCACGGACGTGATGCCGTAGGCGGTCTCGGTGGAGGTGGCGCCGGTCTTGACGACGGTCCGCTCGCGGATCACGCGGAACGCTTGGCGGGCGTGCGCGAAGGAGGCGAGCGCGCCCGGCAGGAGGTCGCGCGCGGCGATGCTCCGCGTCTCGACGCGGCCGTGCCCCTTGGCCGGGCCGTCGGTGTGGCGGCGGACGGCCGGCGCGTCCCAGTCGACGGTCTCGAGCAGCGCGAAGGTGTCGGGACAGTTGGCCTTGACGTCGAACATGTAGTCGGCCCCGTGGATGTCGACGATGGCGCGCCCGGTGTCGGCGCAGGCGTGCAGGGCGTCGAGGGCGGGCACGCAGCCGCGCAGGTCGACGTCGTCGAGCAGCGCCCGCACCGCGGCCGTCTCGCCGCCCTCGTCGCGACAGCAGCGGCTCGCCAGCGGGCGCCCGCCGTGCGTGACCAGCGTGGCGGTCTCGAAGCGGGCGCCGTCGGCGGCGTGGCGGTTGGCGCCGCGGATGCGCTTGCCGTCGGCGGCGAGGGCGGGCAGGTCGGACGACTCCGCGAAGCGCGGCGCCGCCCACTGGCGCAGCACGTCGGCCAGGGCGTCCGGGTCGGTGTCCGCGAGCACCCGGCAGAAGGTCGAGTCCGACGGCGCCGTCCAGCGCCCGTCGGCGTCGCGCCACGCCCCCAGAACGCGCAGTTCGCGCTGGTCGAGGCCGCGCGCGAACCGTTCCGTCGCCACCGGCCCGAGCTGCCCGGCGAGCCGGGCGAGGGCGCAGATCGACAGCACCGTCGCCAAACCGTGCTTGCGCCCCTGGCCGCGCCGGCAGTCGGGCATCGCCGCGAACAGGTCGCGCAGCGAGGCCAGTTCCGTTCCCGCGTAGCGCACCGGCGTCGCCCGGCACGACCACTCCGCGCGGTCGACCGGATCCGCCAGCCGCGCCGCCGCGTCCCGCCGCAGCGGACGGACGAACATCACCTTCGGCGTCGAGTGCGGATCCGTGTACGCGCCGTTGTGCCGCGCGAAGCCCCGCGTGCTCCCCAGCCGCGTCCAGTTCGAGGCGTCGTAGCAGCCGCCCCAGTACCGCAACGGATCCACGAACGTCTCCGCCAGCTCCAGCGCGTGGCCGTGCGCCGCCCGCCAGTCCGCGCTCAGCCGCCGCAGGCTCAGCCCCAGCGTCCGCGAGGCCAGGTTCCTCATCCCCAGCGCCTCGGGCAGAATCAGGAACCGCGTGTTGTTGCCGATCAGGTGCAACCGCCGGAATTGCACCGAGCGGTGCCAGCCCAGCCAGCGGTCCCGCGGCGCGCACTTGAAGGCGCCCGACTGCCAGCCCACCAGCGCCAGCCAATGCCCCCGCCACACCGCCACGTGCCGCAGTCCGCGCCCCGCGAACTGCCGGAACCCCAGATAGTGGTGCGCCGCCATCAGCGCGTCCCACCGGCGCCGCTCGTCCGCCCGCGCCGGACGCACCTCCACCTCCCGCAACGACACTTCCGCCCTGTCGAACGCCGCCTCCATCCCCCCTTTATAGGGCAAACGCCGGCGAATAGCCAGCTCTTTCCAAACGACTTCCGCCGTCAACACCTTGGAGCTAGCGTGAAATAGCCCTGACTTGAGATCTATGAGATGTCCTCGGGATGTGGGTCATTTCCGTGTTGGGCGAGCGCATCTTAGCGAATTCGCGTACCGATTCAAGCGGGTGCTGTCGTCGCTGTCGTCGCAGACGGTCGATTCCTTGGGGCGGCTGAAGCGCTTTGTCAGCGCGAACGGGTCATCACACCCCATCGCATGGCAACGAGCCTTCTGGCAAGCTGCGCGAGAGGCCACGTTCAGACCCCGGCCGATCTGCATATGCCACCTAGCGTTGGACAGTTCTGTTACTTGAGGCTAGCGGTGGGAGGCGATAAGGTCCTCCCCCATGGAGGTCGAAGTACCACTGGCGGGCGATGTGCGGGAGTCGCGGATTGTGCGCCCTAGCCATCCGCGCCGAGGACGAAGCGCTCGCCCGCAGCGCTTAGACTCCCCTGTACTTCTACCGAACCCAGCTCCATGGAGTAGTCTTCATGACGCTGGGCAGGCAGCCGGGAGCAGCCAAATCCCCCGGCGTGCGGCGGTCGCCCCGGCAATGGCGTCGCAGCGCCCTCGCTTGACGCTGGCAATGGTATTGGGGCCAACACGAACTATCTTCTTGTGTGCCGTAGCGGTAACTTCTCTACTACTAGGGTGCAGCAGTAGAGGGCCCATCTCCCCACGCCCGCCTCTTGCCGCCGATCAAGCCGTGCCATGGACGCACCTTGCGGCCAACGATGCCGACGACGATTTCCATTTCGTGATCGTCAGCGACCGCACCGGCAGCGCTCGTCCCGGCGTCTTCGAGTCTGCGATTCCCAAAGTGAATCTGCTCGAACCGGCGTTCGTGGTGAGCGTTGGCGACCTGATCGAAGGCGATACGGAGGACCAGGCGCAGCTGGACCGCGAGTGGGACGAGTTCGAGGGCTTCGTAGCCGGGCTCGAAACGCCGTTCTTCTACGCCGCCGGCAACCACGACATGAGCAACGCGGTGATGGCAGAAACGTGGCAGGCGCGCTTCGGCCCCTCCTATTACAGCTTCCTTTACAAGGACGTGTTGTTTCTCGTGCTGAACTCGGAGCTCTTCGGCATGGTGCGCGACATGCACACGCCGGTGCCAGGGCCTTGGACGCAAGCCGAACAGATGGCCTTCATTGACGAGACCTTGCAGCGTTTCCCGAACCCCCGCTGGACCATCGTGATCATCCACCAGCCGCGCTGGGACTACGCCGACGCTCCGCAGGACGATTGGCGGAAGGTCGAAGCGATGCTCGGCCAGCGCGACTACACGGTGTTCGCCGGCCATTCGCACCGCTACGTGAAGATCGTCCGCCAGGACCGCCGCTACATCACCCTCGCCACCACCGGCGGCGGCAGCAGACTGCGCGGCCTGATGCACGGCGAGTTCGACCATGTGGCGCTGGTGAGCATGACCGACGCCGGGCCGCGCATCGCCAACCTGACGCTGGACGGCATCCAGGACGAAAACGTAACAACCGCCGCTTCCCGCGATGCCGTTCAGAAGCTGCGCACCGCGGTGTACTCGGTGCCAGCCTTCGGCAGCGGCACGCGCTTCGAGGCTGGCAGCGTCGCCTTCGATGTCGCAAACACCACCGACAAGGACATGACCGTGGCGTTCAACGTGGACCCCGGGCCTGATTTGGTCTACGCGGCGCAACCGCAGCCCTTCACCGTCGCGCCCGGCCAAATCGAACGAGTCGAGATCGCTTTGGCGGCGTCGGAAGCTCTGGGCCATCTGCCCTACCACGCCATCTCGCCGGGCCGGGCCGTATGGTCGCTCGCAACAGACGTCGGCGGCGAGCCCTTCCGATTCGAGAAGACCACCGCGCTGCTGCCGGTGGCGCCGCTGCCGATGCCCTCCGGCCCGGTGCCGACCGTGGATGGCGACTTGACGGACTGGCCGGCGCTTCCCTACGCGGTGCATCGCCAGGGGGATGTGGCGACTGCACGCACGGCGCAAACCGACATCTCCTTCTCGTTCGGCGTGCGCGAGGCCGAGGGCGACGTCTACTTCGCCGTACAGGTTGTAGACGACGACATCGTTGCCTCGTCGGCGTTGGGCCCGCGAGAGCAGGACGGCCTGTTGTTGGTGGTCGATGCCCGCAACGAACCGCAGCGCTCGACAGAAACCCGACGCTTCGCGACGGGCATGGCCCGGAATAGCCTCACTCTGGCGGATGCGGCACCTGACCTGCTTCTCCCCGCGGAATCCCGAGCTGCGGTGACTTGGAAGACAAAGCGGACCGCCACCGGATACGTGGCGGAAGCGAAGGTCTCCGGTGCATTCCTGGATGCCCAGGCGGGCGGCGCGTGGCAGATGCTGCGCATCGGCGTGACGGCGGTGGATTGGGATGCACACGAGATACGCAACCGCATCCCTTGGCATGTGCGCGGTTCCAGCGGCACGGCCTTGCACTGGCAGCCGTATCGCTTCGGAGAAGCCCCAGTGGCTGGCTCCGGGACGTTTGAGCGCGGAAAACAGCAGGCGTCCTCGGCGAGATAGCCGCGCCCGCCGTGCCGGTTGGTGATGTCTTCAAGGCCGTCGGAGCAGCGCGGCGGCGCTGCGAGCAATCCGCCTGTAGTTGCTGAGAGCGTTAGGACAGTCTCGCCTTGCGTGTTGCCTTGGTTCAACATAAAGAGCCTGACTGTTAGCCGTGGTCCTGCCCGGCGAGACGGCGTTCACCACGGCGTGGCGATTCCTCGTCGACCGCAACGAACGGACCGGCCGCGCCCCAGCCCGCGCTTGGGCGAATCGTGTGGCGACGCTGCGCCAGGAGGTGGCCGCCGAGGGCGGTCTTCTATCGCGACGCTCGAGATACTTCCCAAAATCGACGGCCAAGACGGGGCCGTCCGCAAGGCGCAGTTCCATTTCGTCCGCGTCGCCGTTGATCGATGGCGACGTGTGCTATTGTGCCACAGGCTTCGATCTCCCCTGATCCGACTTGTTTCTCAGAACACAATCCTCGCTCCGCAGGACGATCCAAGCCCTCTTTCCTTCTCTGTTAATGGGACAGCAATGAAACGCCTACACACTCATGTTTCTCTCTCCCCTCTCCCTCCCCTCTCCCTCCCCTCTCCTCCAGGACTTTCCGCATTCCGACGAAGTGCAGCCAGTAGATTGCGCCGAATTGTCGCTGTTGCGGCCTTGCTTGGCATAGCGGCAGTTTCCCTACTGGCTTGCAGCCGCGCAGCGCTGGTCGAGAGGCCAACACCCCGTCCGACAGCGGCGCCGGCTCCTACACCTACCGCTATCCCGACGCCGGCCGCCAGGACTGTCGGGATGTTCCTGAACGAGCCGGAGGCATTTGAAGGCTATACTTTGTTTAGTAAACTCCATCGGTGGGCGGGTGGCGGTGGGGATACGATTTACCTGATTGATAATCAGGGGCGGGAGGTGCATCGGTGGGAGTTGCGGGTCAGAACCCTGTTCGCCAGGTTGCTGGAGAATGGCAATCTGCTGACTTTAGCCAATACCGACCAGGGCCGCCATGTGTGGGAAGTTGACCGGAACGGAGATATCCTTTCGGATTGTACTCAGGGGAGTCTGCATCATGACTTCCTTAAAATGCCCAACGGGAATGTGCTGCTGCTGTCCCGGCAAGGTAAAACGCGGGAGGAGGTCATCGCCGCCGGCGCCAACCCGGAATTTGTCGGTGATAAGGGCTTGGTGGCGCCGCATATTGTGGAAGTCCGAATCACGGGGCCGGCAAGCTGCGAAATTGTTTGGGAGTGGTCGGCGTGGGATCATCTAATTCAAGACCTTGACTCCAGCAAGGCGAATTACGGAGTGGTGGCCGAGCATCCGGAGTTGATTGACCTTAACTTCCACCTTTCCGATATAGCCGACTGGTCAAACCCTTCGGACTGGATACACAGCAACGGAATCGACTATAACCCGGAATTGGACCAGGTTGTGCTATCGGCCCGTTATTTCAGCGAAGTGTGGATTATCGACCACAGCACCACCGGAGCCGAGGCGGCCGGCTCCAGTGGGGGAAATAGCGGCCGGGGGGGCGACCTGCTCTACCGCTGGGGCAACCCCCGCGCCTATCGGGCTGGAACGCTCGCTGACCAGCAACTCTTCTGGCCCCATAATCCGCAATGGATTCCCCCCGGACTGCCGGGTGCCGGCAACATCCTCGTTTTCAACAATGGCAACGAATTCCCGGGTTCATCGCGCCATTATTCGTCGGTAGATGAGATTGCCCCGCCGGTGGACGGGGCCAGCTACCGGCTGGATCCCGACCGGGCCTATGCTCCGGTCGAACCGGTATGGACTTATACCGCCCCAACGCCGAGCGACTTTTTCGCCCGTTATGTCTCAGGGGCGCAACGGCTACCCAACGGAAACACGCTGATTTGCGATGGAGTACACGGCACGCTTTTCGAGGTAACGCCGTCCGGTAAAACGGTTTGGAAGTACGTCAATCCGACGACCGACAGCCGCCGCCCTTTGCGGCAAGACGAGCCGGTGCCGACGGAACAACTGAGAAGTGGTAGCGAAGCACCGGCTAATCAGGTGTACCGCGCTTACCGGTATGCGCCAGACTACCCGGGTCTGCAAGGGCTGGATTTGACGCCGGGTGATCGGATCGAGATAAAGTCAATCAGGGATTATCTGATTCGTCTGACGGATGGGGCCGCGCCCGTGGTCCGATCCGATTGGGATGTGTATCTCGTAGGGAACAGTCTCATCTACGTCAAGGAATCGTGCATCCCGGAGGACGCTGAACCAACATTCTTCCTCCACCTGGATCCGGTCGACAGGAACGACCTCCCCATCCATCGCAAGCAGCACGGCTTCGACGGCTTCAACTTTGAATTCAGGAACCACCTTGTCATCGAGGAAGGCGTCTGCGTAGCGCGGCTGGAACTGCCTGACTACGCCTACGCCATCGCCGCGGTCCGCACCGGCCAGTTCACCGGCGAGGATCGGATCTGGGAGGGCAGTTTCGATGTTGTCGAGCCGGCGGATGACGGGAAAGCCGCGCAATGAACGGCCGGGCGAGACAGCACTGCTAGTTCGAGCCATATCAGGGTACATGGCCTCGATCAGGTCCGCGTACTTCTCGTTCACCACGTTGCGCTTGAGCTTCTGCGGCGGCGTGAGCTCGTTGTCTTCCGGGGTCCAGCAGTTGCAATCAAGCGGAACTTCTTGATCGTCTCCACGCGAGCGAAATTCGCGTTCATGTGCTCGATCTCGGTGCCCACCAGAGCGCGGCGCCTTCGGATAGTGCGGGCGGATCACCTCCTCCAGCTCCGACCACGGAACCAGCCCCCTCCATCCGCCCAGAAACTTCTCCCGCCGCGTCTTCCGCTTCTTCGCCGCGTAGTGCCCCGCTTCGCGGGAGACTACCGGGCCGCAGTTCCGCGTGGACTGCGACTGTATCGGGGGCGGCATCCTCATACCGACAGGACGTTCCTGAAAGAAGTCCAACGCTCGGGCGCAGGAGTGACGGCTGGGCCGTTCCGGTGGTGATCACGGTGCAAAACAACATCGCTGCCGACTATCCGCTGGGGTTGGCCGGCAACTTACTCGACATCGACGACGTCGTCGGCCTAGGCGTTGACGCTTGTGTCAGGTGCCGGTTGCAGCGCCGTGCCGAACCGTTCAACAGCGCTGTCCACTTCGTCGTTCTGGTGCTGATGGTAGGCTCGAAACGCTAGTTCAACCGCTCGCGGTCCAGCTGCACCTGACCCTTGCGCATTGCACTTGATGAGGTCGCCAACACTCACCACGAACCGGCGTCGGCGATCACGAAGTGGAAGTGGCGGCAAGAGGGGTGCGGGAAGCCGGGAACGATTCGGCTCGTGTTGGCATTTTGGCCGGTGTCCAGCCATTGTCCCATCACTTGCTATTCGGCGGAGTAGAGTTCGATCGGCTCCCCCGGGGTCAAATCCAACCCTTGCAGACCCGGGTAGTCCGGCGCATACCGATGGGCGCGGTACACCTCTTTGTCTTGCCTCTCCGGAGAGCTATGGGACAGCAGCGGACGACGGCGGTTCGCCCTCCACCGCGCCGACGGGGAACTCGGCCATCCAGATCGGGTCGCCTTCGGGGGTGAACTGCCCGGTCCGGATGCGGGCGATGGGGTAGTCGGGGAGAGTCCGCTCCATGACGCACTGGCCGACAAAGTCCAAGGCGGGGTTTTTCCTGTAGCGGAAGTCTACATTGCCGAAGCCGTGCTGGCGGCGGTCGGCCGGCAGGTCCTCCAAGTCTTCCGGGACGACATGCAGGAAGAACTCCGCTTGCACATCCGCCGCGCTGCACGGCGACTTGCGGTAGATCACCGCATTCTCACGAAGATAGATGTCGAAGTCCGAGCGGGCCGCCGGCTCGCCGGCCATGACTGACCAGAATGCCTCCTTGGTGGCGGCACTTCTGAGCTGGTTCGTGAAATACCCAAATAAAATCAACCCGATACTGCCTGCGATGACCAGATAGCCGCTCATCATCAAGAATGGGGATCCGTCTGCCCGGAAGCTTCGGACGGGTGAATGGTGCCCGTGAGATTGCGCGAGCCGTCCCTGAGCCAGCAAGATCTCCAAACAATAGAAAAGACAGCCGATGCCGAACAGGTGTTCACGCACCTCATACAACTGGCCTACAGTGCTGACGCTATTAAGGTAGTTCACGTATGTGAGAGCTAGAACGAGCGCCAGCGTTGCGGCGGAAGCGAAGACCAACCTGACCTGCCCTGAAAGCAAGGTGAAGATGAGAAAAAGCAGCAGCAGCCCCTTCTCCTCGACCACGATAAGTCCGAAGGATTTTCTGACGCCCGCCATGGCGAAATCAACGCCTGAGAATCCGGTCTCACGATTTATTCCCGTTTCATAGGAAAGTATTATCAGAAAGCCCAGCATCAGCGGGATTGACGGCAACGGAATGTCGAAGAGCCTGTCTTTCCGACAAAAGAAAGCCGCGCTGGTCACCATGCACAGGATCAGCGTGCCATTCAGATAGATAATGTCGAACACTCCATTGGCGAGATTGTGGACCGTGAGTTCTTGCTGATCATTCAAGCGCATCAGGAAGTCCGGCGTCGCAAACCCGAAAATGCGCTGACCCCAACTGATTTCTTCGCCGGACGCAAACACCATCGCCACTCCGCCGAGAATATAGACGCAGCGCTGGAAGATGCCGCGCTCCACCAAGGCCGTGACGAACAGCAAGAGGCCCGCCAGGAGAAACCAGACCGCGGTGAGGCTCTCCACCCAATAGTCTTCCCTGCTCAGCGCCTTGAACGTCGATGGGGCGGCTGCGAGGAGAGAGCTAAAGAAAAGTACGTTCAGACACAGACAGACGTAACCAAAGACACCCAACCGTACTATCGAGACTCTCGCATCGTGCAGATCTCGTGATTGCTTCATTCAGATACTGGCCGTGGCGCAACGGGGAACTCGGCCTGCCAGATCTGGCCACCGTCGGGGGTGAACTGCCCCGTTCTGATGCGGGCGATATGCGGGGGCGAGGTGGGGCTCTTTCGCATCGTGCAGATCTTCTGGTTCCGCTTCAGGTACTCGAGCAGAACGTCCGCCGCCCATCGATGGCCGGTGGCGTTCCAGTGGCCGTTGTGTACGCACGTCGCATCCCTCCAGAGCACGGCACCTTGGCGGAGGACGTAGTCATTATAGCCGATGACGGGAATGCCCCGCGGTTCGGCCAGAGCGGTCGGGCGGTCGAATCCGGGTCGCCCCCAGGGCAATTGCATTTGGAAAGGGGCAGGTGCGACGGGGTTGAGGATGGTGCAGAATTGGCGTTTCGATCCAAGGAAGGAGAGACGGGATGCGGGAGATTCTGTCGGTTTTTCAAGATGTTGAGGACCCCCGGCGGGGCAACGCCAAGCGCCACGATCTGCAAGAGACTTTGACGATCGCGCTGGTGTCGATGCTCGCGGGCGGTCGCACATGCGTCGACATGGAGGACTACGGGTGCGTCTGGGAGTCTTGGCTGCGGGAGTTCATGACGCTGCCGAACGGGATTCCGAGCCACGACACGTTCTCGCGGCTGTTCCGGATTCTGGACCCGGCCGGCCTGCAGACGGCGCTGCTGCGCCTGGCGCAGGACTGGGCGGACCGTCTCGGCGAGGTGGTGGCGGTGGACGGCAAGGCGCTGCGGCGGTCGTTCGAGGACGCCGCGGAACGGTCGCCGACGCACCTGCTCCAAGCGTTCGCGTCGGAGGCGAAACTGACCCTGGCGCAGGTGGTGGTGGACGGCAAGTCGAACGGGATCCCGGCGTTGCCGGCGCTGCTGGAGCTGATCGACGTGAGGGGGCGCACCGTGACCGCGGACGCGATGCGCGCGCAGCGCGGGACGGCGGCGGCGATCGTTGCCAAGGGGGGCGACTACGCGCTGGCCCTCAAGGGCAACCAGGGGACGCTCCACGAGGACGTGGCCACATATCTGGACAGTCCGCCGGCGTCGGCGGAACTCCTGTCGCATCAACAGGTTGACAAGGGTCACGGGCGCGTGGAGAAGCGCACGGCGACGGTCTGCCACGACGTCGACTGGCTGCGCGAGCGCCACGACTGGCCCGGCCTCTCGGCCATCGGCAAGGTGACCGCCGAGCGGCGTCTCGCCAGCGGCGCGGAGAGCGTCGACACCCGCTACTACCTGCTCAGCGCGAAGCCGGAGGCGGAGCGCTTCGGGCGGACCGTCCGCGCCCACTGGGGGATCGAGAACGCCGATGCTCCGCATCGGACGCCTGCACTGGGTGCTGGACGTGTCGATGGACGAGGACCGGGCGCGCAAACCGCAAAGGCAACAGCGCCGCCTGCCCGGCGGCTCGCCTTGAACATCGCGCGGATGCACCCCGACAAGCGCTCCATCCGCCGCAAGTTCATCCACGCGCAGCGGAAACAGGAGTTCCTCGTCGAAATGATCCGCTGCGTCCGCAGGCTGGAGTAGGCGCGCATCTGAAATGCGATTGCCCTGGGTCGCCCCGGGTGCCCATGTCTTGCGTGGATAGAATGACCAACACGGCTATCTGCCATTCGAGCCGTGCGCCGCGCGCCTGTTCTTCCAGCTGGTGTCGAGGCGCTACGAGCGCGGCAGCATGATGACCACGTCGAACCGGTCGGTCGCCGAGTGGGGCGAGGTGTTCGGCGACGCCGTGGTGGCCACCGCCTTCCTCGGCCGCCTGCTGCACCACAGCCACGTGCTGACGATCACGGGCGAGAGCTACCGGCTCCGCGAGAAGCGTCGCGCCGGCGTGCTGAAGGTCTCCGCGCCGCCGGCCGTCCAGGCGGCCGGGCGACCATGAGGCGGCGAAGCGGGTTGTCGCAAACCCGAATATGCGCTGCCCCCAACTGATTTCTTCGCCGGCGGCGAACACCATCGCCATCCCGCGGAGGATATGGACGCAGCGCCGGAAGATGCCGCGCTCCACGAATGCCGTGACGAACAGCACAAGACCGGCCAGGAGAAACCAGACCGTGGTGAGACTCTCCACCCAATCATCCTTGGCCATCGCCTCGAATGTAGGCGGGGCGGCAGCGAGGAGAGAGCTGAAGACAAGCGCGTTCAGACACAGAAAGAGGTAGCCAAAGACGCCAACCCACACTGTCAAGACTCCGCCCGGAGCGGCCTCATGCTGAGTCTTGGTGCTAACCAGGGTGTCTCTCGCCCTCCGCACGTTTGTTCACGAACGTCGATTCAAGCGCTTACGGTATCAACCGCCGGACGGGAACTCGGCCGTCCAGATCAAGTCGCCTTTGGGGTTAACTGGCCGGTCCGGATGCGGGCGACGGGATAGTCGGGGAGCGTCCGCTGCGCGATGCACGGGCCGCCAAAGGCCAGGGGCGGCGGTGTTTGCCGTAGTGGAAATGCATGTTGTCGAAGCCGTGCCGCCGGCGATCGGCCGGCAGGTCCTCCATGTCTTCCGGGACGACGTGCAGGAAGAACTCCCCTTGCGCGTCCCCCGCGCTGCACGGCGACTTGAGCTAGGCCACCCTGTGGAACGACCGGCCCGCCGCCTGAGAAAGGTCGTTAGCAATCACCGACCTACGATCTGTCGTATTACCCGCAGGAAAAAACTCCGCTTGCACATCCGCGGCGCTCCACGGAGACTTGATGTAGAGTCGCACTCTCGCGAAGGTAGATGTCGAGGTCCGAGTGCGCCATCGGTTCGTCGGCCGTGACTGACCAGAATGCTGGCCGCGCCCGCCGCGGAGCGCGAATGGCTGGCTGGCGACTCGCGCATCCACAGCTACTGGAGCACAGGATACGACTACCGCACCAGTCCGCCGACCCCGATCAAGGGGCGGGACGCCCTCTGTTCGACCCGCGGAACGCGGCGATGGCGCAGCGGTTCGGCCTGCGCTGGATGGTGACGACCGACCACGGCGGCCCGTATCACTCGAAGGTGGAGCAGGCGCACCGCGAGTTGCCCTTGTCCCGAATTCTTCCTTCACGTGGATCCGGTTGACATGAACGAACTCCCCAGCCACCGCAAGCAGCACGGCTACGACGGCTTCAACTTTGTTTTCAGGAACCACCTTCTCATAGAGGGAGGAGCCGCGTGATTTCGCCTACGCCATCGCCGCGGTCCGCACCGGCCAGTTCAACGGCGACGGCCAGATCTGGAACGGCGGCTTAGACCTCGCCGGGCCGTCAGGCGACGGGCGGGCTGCACCTTGAACCGCATGAACAAGAAGATGACCACGCCCGAGGTCGCCACGCCGATGGGTCGCTGGCGCACTCTGGCCGCCCGCTGCCTGAATCGGGAGGGTACCGCTTTCTCCCGGCCGCGCAACGCGCTGTTCGTCCTGTTCATCGGGGGGATCCTCGCCTACGGGGCCGGGTTCGCCTGGTACATGCTCGCCCGCTTCGATCTCATCAACCTGATCCGCGACGCGAGCGGAGACGACGCCTTCTACTACTTCCAGATCGCCTTCAACCTGGCCGAGGGGAAGTTCTCCACCTTCGACGGCGGCATAACGCGCACCAACGGATACCACCCCCTCTGGCTGTTTCTGATCACGCCGTTCTACTGGGTATTCGACAGGGAAGCCGCGCTGTTCGCCATCAAGGCGTTCGAGATCATGCTGATCGCCGGCGGCGTGGTCCTCGTCACCGCGGCCGCCCGGCTGGCGCGTACGCCGTGGGTTCTGATGTTCGCCGCGCTGCCGATGCTCTACCAGCAGCGCGCGCTGCTTCTGGGGATGGAAGCGGCGGCAGGGCTGTTCATGCTGGGCCTGTTCGTTCTGACTGTCTGTCTCTTCGCGCGAAGCCCGGCGCGGTGGAAGTGGCCGCTGGCCGCCGTCGCCTTTGCCCTGCCCTGGGTGCGCCTGGAGTATGTAGCCATATCCTTGGCGGCAACGGCCGCGCTGTGCCTGATCGAGTGGTCGGGGCGGGAATCGCCCTCCTCCTTTCCCGTTGATGGAGGCGGGAGGGGCCCTCGGCACTCCGGAGAGGGGTTGGCACACTCCGTGCGCGCGATGAACACCGTCGCGCCACTGCTGGGCGCGGTCACCGGCATCCTCGCGTACTTCGCATACAACGGCATCGTCTTCGGCGGCGCGACGCCCGTGAGCGGCGCGACCAAGCAGATGTGGTCGGAGCGGCTATGGGAGCAGGAAGGCGGATACAGCCTCGCCCAGAACTTCCGGGACGTCCTGCAGATTCCCGCCTTCGGCTACGAGCTGCTGGTCGCGCTGGAAGTCTGCGCCTACGTCGTTCTGGTCTGGTGGTTCGCCCGCCGTTCCAGGGACCGGACAGACCGGCTGCTGCTGGCCTTCCTGGCGTGCGTGTTCGGCCTGGCGGCCGGCCATCTGGCCAAGTTCGCTCAGACCGTTCTCACCATGCATCCCTACTGGGGGAGCGCCGCCTTTTACTTCGTTCCGGCATACCTGCTGACGACGCTTGTCGTTCTCGTAAGGTGCCACGTCGCCATCCACTTCATCCGCCGTTTCCTCGACCCCAAGTCGCCCCAGGCAGCCAACCTCCTGAGCATGGGCATCGTCGTTGTTGGCGCGGCTTTCCTGCTTGCGAAGGCGGACTTCACCGCGCCGTTCCGAGACGTTGACCGGTGGAGCGAGTTGACCCGCCCTAAATGGATGGCTTCTTCTTATATGGGTGTGCAGGCTATGAACCGTGTGCTGCCCGAGGGCAGCGTGGTCGGGTCGTGGGACGCCGGTGCCATCGGGTACTTCTCTCGCTTTCCGGTGGTGAACCTGGACGGCCTGGTCAATTCCTACGATTACATGAGCGCCCGAAAGGAAGGAACCGAGGCGGCGTTCTACCAGCGTTACGGAATTACCCACTTCGCCAACATCTGGATCCTACGGGAAGGAACCGACGTCCACGTTCTGCCAGCAGTACCGGATTACACGGCTCGACAACATCGGGAGCGCTCGAGCGTGGGCACGATCCTGTTCGAAGGCCCGCCATATCTCCATCAGGCAAAGAACGCACCGCACAAACGCCAATTCAGGCTCCTGACCCCCGAGCCGCCGGACATGTCATCGGGCGGGACCAATCGTTCCGACTGGTTCTGGCAGCGGATGGAGCCACACTTCGACCACCGGTCGGATGGCGTCGGGCTGATTGTGGACGGACGGCTGGCACAGGCGTTCGCCAGAAATTGCACGCCGGGCGAGCTGGCGGTGTGGTCCTGGGCCGGACCAGGGGATGGAACGGCCGCCAGCGTCTGGACGCGAACGCAAACGGGGTTGTGCGTGGACATGCGCGTGCTGCCTCGCAATGCGCTCCCGCCGGTCAGGGTTGAAACAATGTCGGCAAGCGATTGGGCGTCGGGGCCGCTGGGTGGCGGCCGGCCGATCATCCGCTCCGACTGGGATGTGTATCTGGTCGAAGACAGCCTCATCTACGCCAAGGACCAATGCAGCCCGGAGGACGTTGAACCCGAGTTCTTCCTTCACATGGCCCCGGTTGACGTGAACGACCTCCCCAGCCATCGCCAGCAGCACGGCTTCGACGGCCTCAACTTCGCTATCAGGAACCATCTTCTCATCAAGGAAGGAGCCTGCGTAGCGCGGCGGGAGCTGCCTGACTACGCCTACGCCATCGCCGCGGTCCGCACCGGCCAGTTCAACGGCGAGGGCGAGGGGATCTGGGCAGGCAGCTTCAACCTCGCCGGGTCGGCGGGCGACGGGAAAGCCGTACCGTGAACGGCGGGATCGAAACGGCGCCGGCATGTTTCCACTACTGTGCCGGCTCAGATAGATTTGGCACTGCCCGGGCCGTGATTGGCCGAGGCGGCGCCGGCGACGGAAGACCCGCCGCCGACGCCGGATCGGGTGGCCTTCAGTGAACGCAAACCCACTGAATGGACACCCGAACCATGAAGATCGAATCGATGCGGACGCGATCGTACCGCAGTTTCAAGGTCGACGACGCCGACCTGCCGGCCGAGGCCGCGAGCGCCTGTCGGCGATCCGCCGGCACGACGAACTGCGCGCAGCCGGCTGCGCGGAACAGGCCGCCTTGAGGGAGATCGGCGTCAGCCGCCGGACGATGTATCGGTGGAAGGCCCCGCCGGACGCGGGATTTTCCACTGGGCGAACGTCGCCAATCGTTGGTTCGCATGGTTCCGCAGGCGTCCGCGCCAGTCCGCGAATACGCCGACGGCCGGTCCAAGCCGCGCACTTGGCGACATGGCTCAAAGCTCATCCTTTGCGGCATCAACGAGGCGTGGTGCGCCGCATAGTTGACGCGGTTGGACGCTCGACCTCCAGCGACGTGTCGGAACTGCGCGAGAGACCGGCTATTTCAACGGCTTCGCCCCGGCATTGCCAGACCATCCGGCATGGGTTCGCACGTGGGACGGAGTGCTTGAGCGGCGATCGCAGCGGCTGTCGACGACGGCTGGATTCTCGCCCCCGAGCGCTACGACCCGCGTCGTCGCCGGGCCGAGAAACGTTGGCCCGTGTGTAGGCGACTTTCCCCGTCGGCGCGGTGGACGGTGATCCGCTCCCGTCCACTGCCGCGCCGCAGTTCTACGGCAATCCGGCAGTCCGCGTTCACCGCTACAATCTGCGGCAATCGGCCGGACCACAGCCGGCGACGAGATCCATCGAGCCCATGACATGTGCGGCATAGCCGGTTTTCTTGGCGGCGAGCGTTTCACTCCGGAAGAAGCGTCGTCGATCGCACGCGGAATGGCGGACGCCGTTGCGCACCGCGGGCCCGACGATGCCGGGGTTTGGATCGACCGTGCGGCCGAGGTCGCGCTGGCCTACCGGCGGCTGGCCGTCATCGATCCGTCGCCGGCCGGCCGCCAGCCGATGCAGTCTGCTTCCGGGCGAAGCGTCATCGTATTCAATGGCGAGATCTACAACCACCTCGACCTCAGGCGGCAGATCGAGGCGCAGCGTCCGGATGCGTTGTCCTGGAGGGGGCATTCCGACACGGAAACGCTGCTAGCCGCCATCGAGTGTTGGGGGTTGGAGGAGGCGTTGCAGGCGGCCACCGGCATGTTTGCCTTCGCGTTCTGGGACCGGGAGGAAAGGGCGCTCTTTCTGGCCCGCGACCGGATGGGCGAAAAGCCGCTCTATTACGGCTGGCAGAACGGCGTGTTCCTGTTCGGCTCCGAGCTGAAGGCGCTCGCGGCGCATCCTGCATTCGAGGGAGACGTCGACAGGGACGCGCTCACCCTGCTCCTGCGCCACGGCTACATTGCATCCCCTTGGTCGATCTACAAGGGAGTGCGAAAGCTGCCGGCGGGCACCTACGTCAGGGTGGCGGCCGGCGCTTCGCGGGAGCAGCCGACCGGCGAACTGCCGGAACCGCGCTGTTACTGGTCGTTGCGGGACGTGGTAGCAGCCGGCCAGGCGGAGCCATTCACGGGTACACCCGAAGACGCGGTCGATGCCCTGCACGGCCTGTTGCTCGACGCGGTGCGCGGCCAGATGGCAGCGGACGTGCCGCTCGGCGCCTTCCTCTCCGGCGGAGTCGACTCCTCTACTGTGGTCGCGTTGATGCAGGCGCAATCCATGCGGCCGGTGCGAACTTTCACCATCGGATTCGACGAATCCGAATACAACGAAGCGGAGCACGCCAAGGCCGTAGCTGGCCACCTAGGCACCGAACACACCGAACTGTACGTATCGGCGCGAGATTCGCTGGACGTCATTCCCCGTTTGCCTGACCTCTTCGACGAGCCTTTTGCCGACTCCTCGCAGATTCCGACGTTCCTAGTTGCCGGGATGGCCCGCAGGCACGTCACCGTCGCCCTAACGGGCGACGGCAGCGACGAGCTGTTCGGGGGCTATGAATACTATGTTTCGACGCCCCGGCGCTGGCGCCTGCTGTCCAGTGTGCCGGCGCCGTTGCGCCGATTCGTCGCCGGCGCTGTGGCGGCCGCTCCGGCGCTTGGCGCTGACAGTTCGCCGGCCCGTGTCAGTGGCAAGCGGCCAGCAGACCGCTGGCGACACCGCCTACAAGCCAAAGCGCACACCCTGGCGCTGTTGGCCAATTGCAGGACGCAAGAGGAACTCCATTGGCTCTCTCTCTCACATTGGCGGAATCCGTCCTCGGTCGTACACGAAGCGTCCGAACCCGAAACCGCCCTGACTGAATCCGCGCACTGGCCCGATTCCCTCGAATCCGCGGCTCGGTTGATGGCGTTGGACGGCCTGAGCTACCTTCCGGATGACATTCTCGTCAAGGTGGACAGGGCGGCGATGGGCGTGAGTCTCGAGACGCGTGCGCCATTCCTGGACCGTCATGTCATGGAGTTCGTCTGGCGGTTGCCATTGCCTTTCAGGATCCGCAACGCTCGGAGCAAGTGGGTCTTGCGACAGGTGCTCCACAAGTACGTGCCGATGCAACTCGTCGAACGGCCGAAGGCGGGATTCTCCATACCGCTCGCGTCGTGGCTGCGTGGGCCGCTTAGGGATTGGGCGGAGGCGCTATTGGACGCCGGACGGCTGCGGGCGGAGGGTTTTCTCGACCCGCGGCCGGTGCGTCGGAAGTGGCATGAATTTCTGAATGCGCATGAGCAATGCGAGCTTCTCCTCTGGAACATTCTGATGTTTCAGGCATGGCTGGACCGCAGGGCTAATCTGTAGCTAACGCTGAGCCAGCTCTTCGAACAGCGCGAGGTAGGCGTCGGCGGCCTTGTCTGGTGAGAAGTCGGCGGCGCGCGTCCGAAGTGCGTCCTCCGTCGGCCTCTCGCCGCGCAGCGTGGCGACCAGCGCCCGTGCCAGCGCCGCGGCGTCGCCTACCGGCGGCAGGTCGCCCCAACAGCCGAGGATCTCGCGCGGCCCAAAGGGTGCGTCGGTGCTGACCACCGGCGTGCCGCACGCCAGCGCCTCGATGATCACCGTCGGCAGACCCTCCGAGTGCGAGGAGAGCGCGAGCAGTCCCGCCCGCCGCATGTAGCGGTAGGGGTTCTCGTCGAAGTCCACGAAGTCGAGGTCTCGCGCCACGCCAAGGCCCAGCGCCAGTGACTTGAGCCTTGCCCGGTAGGGCGCCGAGAGCCGGCCGAGGACGACCAGCCGTGATTCGACCTCGCGCCGCGCCAACCCGAAAGCCTCCACCAGGGTCGGGTAGTCCTTCGAGGGCGCCTCGCGTCCGACGCTCAGGATCACCGGCAGTTCGCCATCCGCGAACCAGGGATGCGTGACGGCGGCTTGCGCCAGCCGCCGTATGCTGTCAGCGGGAATGGGGTTGTATATGGTGCGAACGCGCCTAGCGTCTACCCCCAACGATCGCCGCACGGACTCGGCCACGCCCTTGGACACCGCCACCACCGCGTCAGCCAGCGGATAGAGCATCCGCGAAACGGCCAGCCATTCCGGTGTGTAGTAGTCCGCTGGGACGTTGCGCACCGTGACCACTACCGGAACGGCCCGATCCGTCAACTCCGCGGCGCAGACCGCGGCGGCGTCGGCACCCGGCAGCGCCGACACCAGCACATGAGGCCGCGCCTCGCGAACGTACCGCGCGATCATGGTTGTATACGCATAGACACGGTGACGCCTTCGAACGGGTAGGTGGAGGCCCTTTCGGCCAAGCGCCAGCCAATTCCACACGACCCGGAAGGGATTGACGGTCATCACCTTCACATCCGCTCCCGAGCGCTGCACCGCCCGCAGGAGCTCCCGGTCGGTGCCGGGAATCCGCGCCCGATAGACGCGCATCCCGCTAGGGACCGCGGCCCGATAGTCTCCCGCCAACCGGGGAATCATCAAGTCCGCCTGATGCCCGCGGGCGATGAACGCCGCCGCTAGGCGGAGCATGTTGCGCTCCGCCCCTCCCCCGTCCAAGCCGGTCAGCAGGAATCCGACTTGGAGCTTATCCGAACTCACGGCGCACGCGCCTTCAGCAGCTCCTCGAACAGTGCGAGGTAGGCGTTGGCGGCTTTTTCTTCAGAGAAGTCGGCAGCGCGCGCCCGAAGTGCCTTCTCCGTTGGCTTCTCGCCCCGCAGCGTCGCGACCAGCGCCGGCGCATCGCCCACTGGCGGCAGGTCGCCCCAATGCGAGCCAGATGGCGGCGATGCATCGCCGTACCATATGGTCTCGATGTAGTAGATGCCACGCGCGTTTGGCGCGTCGAATAGGCCATCTGAACACCTCCCGATGTGGCGTGTTGGTCAGACAACCATACCATTCTCTGTTTGGCGACCATCGCTCATCGTGCGGAGGTACATGCCCTTGCCGCCGGCGTCTGCTTGCGGTTTCCGGCGCGAACATGTCGGCCATCTCTTCCAAATCGGCGTCGCTGCGATGGCCGGGGGCCGCCTCTGCTCCACCGTAGCACCGTTTGGCGGCAACGAAGCCGAGACGTGGCGGTGCTGGCTCAAGGTGCGCGTTGCCGTCACGTCCACCGACGAAGACGTTGACGTGCTCGAAGCGCTGTTGCCGGTTGATGTCACGCATCGCCGCCGCCGCAACTTCTAGGCCGCATCCATGTGGCCCTGAAGGAGGAAACAATCCGGAATCGAGTTTTTGTTCGTCATGGCAATCAGCGTACACCCGTCAGGGCCGCCTGCCGGCGAGCAGCCCAAAACGCCAAGTCAGGCCCGCTAGGCCGCCTATCGACGAAGCGGGCCCAGTCGGCGAACTACCTCGCCGACCTCGCCTCGATCGCCGCGCGCGCGTCTCTCCAACCACCCCTCGTACTCTTCGATTTCGCCGTCGGCCAGCAGATCGCGGACCTCGCGCCCGGCCGGCCAGGCGGCAGTGGGCTGCGGAAACTCCGCCCTTGGCGAACACTTGGTCAATGGCGACCTCCTGCCCGTGCCACGGGTGGAACTCGTAGAGAATCCTGCGTTCGGTGCCGTGGGTGTTCGAGAGTCGAGTTGTACAACTGCCAGCGCCCGCACTCGGCTCTCGACTGCCTCGCCCCCAACGAGTACCTTGTCGCTCAGGAGGCTGCCTAACCCCAGTGCCATATCTACTGAACCAGTTGGGTGTACGACAAATTGTAGGTCAGTGGTCACTCACGCGAGGCGATCACCGGGTCGGTGACGATCGGCGCGTTCGGAGAGTTGGAGAGCCAAGGCGGGCCTCGGTACTCTTGGTGTTTTCCAAAAGCAACCAAGGGCAAGGAGGCCCGGCCATGGCGAAGAGAACTGTCGACGAGTTGGACGGGAAACGCAAGCGCGAAGAGGCGCGGGACGAGGCGCGCCGGGAACTGGACGCGGTGATGGCGAAGTTCGCGGCGGCGGAGCTGGCGTGTTCGGAGCCCGGTTCGGCGCCGGCGGCGCTGCTGGACCGCCGGCTGCGGGAGGTGGCGTTGGAGTCGGCGCGGCGGGGTCTGGGGGCGGCGTGCGGGAAGGACGACACGGCGCCCGGGACGTGTCCGGACTGCGGCGGCCGGACGCGGCTGTCGCGGCGCGGGAAGGCGGCGGTGGAAACGGTGGCGGGCACCGTGCGGGTGGAGATGGCGCGGCGGGCGTGCCGGGAGTGCGGGCGCAGCTGGCGCCCGCGCGAGCGGCTGCTGGACATCGAGGGTTCGATGACGCCGGCGGCGCGGCGGCTGGCGAGCGTGGCGGGTTCGGAGGCGTGCCACGAGCGGGCGGACGAGCTGGCGCGCGAGTTGGCGGGTCTGAACCTGGGCGCGAAGCGGATCGAACGGACGACGCGGGCGGTGGGCGCGGACCTGGAGGCGCTGCCGGAGCGCAAGTCGTTGAAGGCGGGGCGGGTTTTGTGCTGCGCGCTGGATGGCACGGGGGTTCCGGCGAGGCCGTCGGAGACCGTCGGGCGCGCCGGCAAGGACGGCGAACGGGCCGCCACGCGGGAGGCCAAGGTGGGCGCCCTGTGGGTGTCGGAGCGGGACGGCGCGGGCCGCCCGCGCACGGTGCCGGGTTCGGTGGTGCTGTTCGCGGCCGTGGAGAGCGCGGCGGAGACGCCCGGCGGGGAGTCGGAGTTCGAGCGCCGCCTGCTGCGCGAACTGGCGGCGGCGGGCTGGGCGCCGGAGGACGTCGGCTTCGCGGTCGGCGACGGCGCCGGCCGGGTGCGGCGGCTGTTCGACGACTGGTTCCCGAAGTCCGAGCGCGTCGTGGACTACTACCACGCGGCGGAGCACCTGTGGGCCGCGGCGCGCGCCCGCCACGGCCCCGGCGACCTGGCCGCGGCGTGGGCGAAGAAGCTGTGCGGGATGCTCAAGGCGGGCCGCGTCGACGACGTGCTGGCGGAACTGCGCCAGCGCGGCGCCGGCCTGCCCGAGTGCGAGCGGGTCGCGGCCCACATCGCCGAGCGCCGCGACCGGATGCGCTACGACGACCATCTCCGCCGCGGGCTGCCCATCGGCTCCGGGCGGGTCGAAGCGGCCTGCAAGACCGTCGTCGGCCGGCGAATGAAATGCGCCGGCATGCGCTGGACCGTCGCCGGCGCCAATCCCGTGCTCTGGCTCCGCTGCGCCCGGCTCGGCGGCTGGTTCGACGACTACTGGAACGACCGGCTCGCCGCCTGAGAGACCCCGTGAGTGACCACTGACCTACAATCTGTCGTACACCCGAACCAGTTCAACTACTTGACAGAGTTTCGCGGGTTTGCGTAGGCTCTCCCTGCCGCAACACTCGTCCCGATGAGATCGTAGAAGCACCGCGAGTGAGATCGTAGAAGCACCGCGAGAAAAAGGCAGAGACCGATCCAAAACGAATACAACCAGGCTGTCAGAAAATGAGGGATACTTGAGGGTTGGGGCACTATTGGGAGCGTTTTGCTTCCGCGCGTCCCAAGTTCCACATCCGGTTTGGGCCCTCGCCGTATGCGCGGTCTTCACCGCGGTGGGAATCGCTGTCCTCGACGACTACGGCGTATCGTGGGACGAGTTCTATCAGCGCGACATTGCCCTGGAGACGATCAGATACGTTCTCGGCCAGGACGACGAACTTCTGAGCAATCACGACAAGTTTTACGGCACGACTTTCGAGATGCCGCTCTTGATTGTCGAGCGCGCCTTGGGACTGCAAGACGACACCCGCGCCTTCTTACTTAGCCGCCACATTCTGTCCCACCTGTTCTTTATAGCAGGAGGCTTCTTCTGCTATCTGCTGACACGCCGGCTGTTCGGCAGTACGGTCATCGCGCTGTTCGCCATGCTGCTGTTCCTGCTGCAACCTCGACTGTACGCCGAATCCTTCGTCAACACCAAAGACCTGCCTCTGGTCGCGATGTTCATGGTCGCCCTGTTCCTGACGCACCGGGCCTTCAGCAAAGATACTGTGGGCGCGTTTCTGCTGTGCGGCTTGGCCGTGGGCATTCTCATCAACATTCGCATCCTGGGCGTGGTCTTGTTCGCCGCCGTGCTTGCCGTACGCGCTCTGGACTTGCTCTTTGATTCCTGGGCGGCGGTGCGTAGAAAACACGCCTTAGTCACCGGCGGCGTGTTCGCCCTGGCTGCAATATTCGCCCTTTACGCTACCCTTCCCTACCTCTGGGCCAACCCCATTGAGCGCTCCGTCGAGATGTTTGCCACGCTGGCCCATCACCCGACCATGTTCCCCCAACTGTTCCAGGGCGAGTTGATAATGGGAGACGATCTGCCGGCCCATTACCTCCCAACTTGGATCGCTATTACGACCCCGCCGGTCGCGCTCCTGTTGGGCGTTGCCGGAATAATCGCCGTCATCCGTCGCGGCTGGAGCCGTCCCCGGGACATCCTGGGCCACGCCGACCTGAAATTCGGCTTCCTGCTGATCGGCTGCCTGACTATGACCTTCATCGCAGTCGTCGTGGTTACTCCCTCAATGTACAACGGATGGCGACAGACGTACTTCCTCTACGCGCCGTTTTGCGCGCTGGCAGCGTTGGGGCTGCATTGGCTGGCCTCGGTCTCGGGGCGTACAGTCGTCCGCGCGACGGCGTACGCCCTCGTGGGAGCGGGTATTTTCGTCGTTGTCCTGCAGATGGCTCGGATTCATCCCTATCAGCAAGCCTATTTCAATTTCCTGGTGGACCGGGAGACGCCGGGGCTCCTCGGCGACCAGTATCCTCTGGAATACTGGGGGACTGCTTACCTGGACGGTCTGCGCTGGCTGACGAAAACGTATCCGGACTCACTTATACACGTGTGGAGCAATAACGGGCATATCCATCGGAATCGCGCGTTTCTTCCAGAGTCAACCCGGCAAAGGATAGTGAGCAAAGTCGGCGGTAACGACTGGCATAAACATCGGGATCGCGCGTTTCTTCCAGAGTCAGCTTGGCAGAGGACAGCTCTCAAAGGCGAAGGAGAGGCCATCGCCGATTTCCACGTCACCAACCACTATAACAACGACTTTCACAGAAGGAAAGTAGCGGTATTTGCTCCGATCGTCCACCGTCGCGAGGTATACAACAACGCCGTCCTGAGCGTTGCGGCCCTCAACCTATCGGCGGTGGACGATACCACCGCCGACGCCTACCGGCAAATCTACCGGGATGCGGTGGCCGGTTCTCCGGTCGTCAGCGGCAGTGGCTTTGACCTGTACCACAACGAATCGGAAAAAACGCTGACTTACGTCAACGAATCTTGTGAGCCCGAGGACGTATCTAACCGTTTCGTGCTTTCGCTGGTTCCAGTTGACGCGAACAATTTACCGGTATATGTCAAGCAGCAGGGACGGGATCGGCGCACTGTGTATTTCGACTTTGGCGAGAATGGCGTAAAGTTCGACGGGAAGTGCTTGATGGTCTTTCAGCTCCCCGAGTACCCCACCGACCAGATTAGTGTGGGTGATCAGATCGGCGGCCGGGGCCATTTTTGGGGAAATCTCACCGAATTGAGAGCGGTGAAAAGAATGGTCGAAGATGCCGGTGATCCGGTCATCCGCTCCGACTGGGACGTGTATCTCGTTGAAGACAGCCTCATCTACGTCAGGGACCCATGCAGCCCGGAGGACGTTGAACCCGAATTCTTCCTTCACGTGGATCCGGTTGAGGTGAACGACCTCCCCAGCCACCGCAAGCAGCACGGCTTCGACGGCTTCAACTTTGTCTTCAGGAACCACCTTCTCATCGAGGGAGGAGTCTGCGTAGCGCGGCGGGAGCTGACGGATTTCGCCTACGCCATCGCCGCGGTCCGCACCGGCCAGTTCAACGGCGAGGGCGAGGGGATCTGGGCAGGCAGCTTCAACCTCGCCGGGCCGTCAGCCGACGGGCAGGCTGCGCCTTGAACCACATGAACAGGAAGATGAACCACGGTCCGCACTGGTCAGTACACGCCGGGGCCGAAGGCGATATCCATCGCCCTGGGAGGAGGGAATCCGCCATGAACCGTAACGGAAACAGCTTGCAAGGCTTGGCGCTGCGGCATGTCGCGCTCGCCCTGTTTGGAGTTGTCGCAACCGTCTGCTCCGAGGACCCAACCTTGGCGGCGCCCACGCCCGAAGAGGGGCCGGCTCTCAGCACTCATCTGTATGCGCTCGAGAGCGAGCCCGTCAGACTCGAAAGTTTCGACGGAACAGGCGGGGCCATTGAAAGCATGGGGGAGGACCTGCTTGTCGTTACGCCGAAGGGAAGGTTTGCCCTGGTCTTCCCGGACGGGACTGCGGAATATCTCGACGGCAACGTTCCCATGAATGCGGCGTCCCTTGGTCAGCATGAGGATTACGATAATCATTTCGATCTGAGGTTCTTTCGAGTCGCCGATGTCCTGTTGAAGGAACTTGGGGAAGGAAGTTACGAGCTATTCGCAACGCATCATTACTTTACCGGCGAGTGCATCCGGTTCAGATTGTCGTCCACGACGATTCGGCAAACCGAAGAGAGCGTCACGGTCATGCCGGACTGGAGGGCGATATTCGACGCGGAACCCTGCCTGCCCCTTAAATGGTTCGCAGGACACGGGGCCGGCGGGAAAATGTTGACCGACGGCGCGGACCATCTGCTGGTGAATATTGGGGTCCACCAAATGGATCTATGGTTGGCGCGGCCGACGTCCGATCCCGCCTCGCATTTGGGCAAACTCCTTCGTATCGCCATCGAAACAGGAGAGACGGAGACGCTGGCTATCGGTTTCCGCAACTCACAAGGGCTGGCGCGGGATGCGGAAGGCAACCTCTGGGCGACGGATCAGGGGCCGCAAGGCGGCGACGAGTTGAATCTGGTGGAGCGGGGAGGCAACTATGGCTGGCCCCTGGTCTCCTACGGAGTCGACTATGAGGATAAGGTTCCCCTGACCATCGAGGATGAGGCGATGGGCCGGCACGATGGCTTCCTGCGGCCGGCGTTCGCCTGGGTTCCGTCGCCCGCCGTTTCCGCCATCGCCGTCAACGACGAGCGGTGGTTCCCCCTGTGGAAAGACGACCTGCTGGTTGCTTCGCAGCGCGCTGGCTCGCTCTTCCGAGTCCGCCGTCACGGGACGGACGTGCAGTACGCCGAGAGGATCGAAGTCGGCTGGCGCATTCGAGACCTGACGTTCATGCCGGACGGACGCATAGCTCTGCTGCGCGATGGCGGGCGGGTCTATTTTCTGAGCCGTTCTCTGAGGTACTGCAATGAAGACGCGCAGAAGCAGCGCAAGGTGTACTCGGCCAACTGCGAATCCATCGCCGCATCGCCAGCACTGGACTCACCGGAATACTCGGCGCCGTCCGTTCCGCACTTGAGCAGAAATCTGGCCGGCGCTCAGCTATTCGACCTGCGCTGCAGCGCCTGTCACAACCTGAACGCCGAACAGCACGGCGCCGGGCCGCACCTGGTTGGCGTCATCGGGCGGCGAGCGGGCGAGGTCGAAGGCTACCGATTTTCGGATGCGTTCGATTCGCTGGACATCGTCTGGACTCGGGACAGCGTCACGCAGTTTCTCACCGACCACCGACCCGGAGCAGTTCGCCCAAGCACGTCCATGTCGTCGCCTGGCACCGGCGAAGCAGAAGCCCGCGCCATCGCCGACCACATCAGCAAGCTCAACTACCTGGAGGCGCTGGTCAGAAATCGCGAACCCGCAGTCCGCTCCGACTTTGACGTATATCTCGGCGAGAATACGCTGGTCTATGTCAGGGAGCCGTGCTCCCCGGCCGACACCGAGGCACCGTTCTTTCTGCACCTGTTCCCCGCCCACGTGGACGACCTGCCCGACCAACGCGAACAATACGGCTATGCCGACCGGGGCTTCAACTTCGACGAGCGCGTCTCGATGTACGACGGCAAATGCCTGGCGGAAGTCTCTCTGCCGGGATACGCCATCTCCGAAATCAGAACCGGCCAGAATGCGCGTGCAGACGGCGACTACAACAACCTCTGGGAGGGGACAATTCGCCCCAATGAAGTGTACGACCGCGACTACTGGACGGCGCCGTTCGGAGACAACCGACCGGTCATCCGCTCCGACTGGGATGTGTACCTCGTTGAAGACAGCCTCGTCTACGTCAGGGACCAATGCAGCCCGGAGGACATTGAACCCGAATTCTTTGTCCACCTGTTCCCGGTCGACGTGAACGACCTCCCCGGCCATCGCCAGCAGCACGGCTTCGACGGCTTCAACTTTGATTTCAGGAACCACCTTGTCATCGAGGGAGGCGTCTGCGTAGCGCGGCGGGAACTGCCTGACTACGCCTACGCCATCGCCGCGGTCCACACCGGCCAGTTCAACGGCGACGGCGAGATCTGGAACGGCAGCTTCAACCTCACCGGGCCGTCAGGCGACGGGCAGGCTGCACCCACCTTGGTGCCGGCTCCTGACCCCGCGGCCACCACCTCGACGCCTGCCGCCAAAACGGTCGGGTTGTTCCTGAACGAGCCTGAGGCATTTGACGGCTACACCTTATTCAATAAAATCCGAAGCAAGACGATTTACCTGATTGACAATCAGGGACGGGTAGTTCACAAGTGGGAGTTGGATGCTGAGAGCCTGTTCGCAAGGTTGCTGGAGAACGGAAATCTGCTGACTTTAACCGACTACCCGGACCCCGACGCGCAGCGCAGTGTGCGGGAAATTGACCGGAACGGGAATATCCTTTGGGAATGCGCTCAGGGCTTTCCGCATCATGACTTCCTCAAGATGCCCAACGGGAACGTGCTGCTGCTGTCCCGGCAACATAAAACGCCGGAGGAGGTCATCGCCGCCGGCGCCAACCCGGAATTTATCGGTGATAAGGGCTTGGTGGCACCGCATATTGTGGAAGTCCGAATCACCGGGCCGGCAAGCTGTGAAATTGTCTGGGAGTGGTCGGCGTGGGATCATCTAATTCAGGACTTTGACTCCAGCAAGGCGAATCACGGAGTGGTGGCCGAGCATCCGGAGTTGATTGACCTTAACTTCCACCTTTCCGACACAGCCGACTGGTTAGACCAGTCGGACTGGATACACAGCAACGGAATAGACTATAACCCGGAATTGGACCAGGTTGTGCTATCGCCCCGTCATTTCAGCGAAGTGTGGATTATCGACCACAGCACCACCAGAGCCGAGGCGGCCGGCTCCAGTGGGGGAAATAGCGGCCGGGGGGGCGACCTGCTCTACCGCTGGGGCAACCCCCGCGCCTATCGGGCCGGGACGCCCGCTGACCAGCGCCTTTTCTGGCCCCATAATCCGCAATGGATTCCCCCCGGACTGGCGGGCGCCGGCAACATCCTCGTTTTCAACAATGGCAACGAGTTCCCGGGTTCATGGCGCCACTATTCGTCGGTAGATGAGATTGCCCCGCCGGTGGACGGGGCCAACTACCGGCTGGATCCCGACCGGGCCTATGCTCCGGTCGGACCGGTATGGACCTATACCGCCCCAACGCCCAGCGACTTTTTCGCCCGTTTTATCTCAGGGGCGCAACGGCTGCCCAACGGAAACACGCTGATTTGCGACGGGCCAGACAGTACGCTTTTCGAGGTAACACCGGCCGGCAAAATGGTTTGGAAGTACGTCAACCCGATGACCAGCAACGGCCCTTTGCGTCAAGGCGAGCCGGTGCCGTTGGAAAAAGCGAGAAGTGGTAGAGACGTACCGGCTAATCAGGTGTACCGCGCCTACCGGTATGCGCCGGACTACCCGGGTCTGCAAGGGCTGGATTTGACTCCAGGTGAGCCAATCGAACTTTATTAGAGGCTTCCGCCGACGAGGCCATTTCGCTGCTTCGACACGGGTACTTCGTTTGGTACGGCTCTAGGCGCCACGGCCAGTGGATCGAGCCAACGCTACGCTATCGCGCCTAGGTAACCAAAAACGCTAACAGTGCTGTCGAGGCGCTTTCGCACCGTGCATATCTCGGTAAAGTCCTCTCCGAACCGCGGCGCTGTCGAACGCGTGCCGCGCCGGACCATCGCGGAGCCGCAAGCCCCGCACGCCGGCGCCCCGGACTCCCCGTCCAGCGCCGACAGACCCTCCGAAACCGCCGCCGCCGCGCCGCCAAGCAGCGCGCCCCGCAGGTCCAGCTCGAACTCCCGGAACCCCCGCCCGCCGCCCAGAACCTCCCGGCAAAGCTCCCGGAACTCCGGCGACGACGCCAGCAGGCGGAGAACCTTCTCCTCCAGAAAAGCCCACGCCTTCTTGCGTTCCAGCGCGTCCCGCGCCAACATGCCTTCCGTCATCGCGATTCCCTTCGCTGCGGTTGTGGATACCCTCAGCTTACTTGGGAATCGCGATGACTCCCCAAACCCGCTCGCAGCCCCCGCGCACTAAAACGTCGCACACCCCAGGCTCACTTCTCATTGGACAAGACGGCCCCCGCGCACTAAAACGTCGCACACCCATGTGGCGGGGGTGTGCGACGTTTTAGTGCGCGAGCCGTCAGGCGGCCATTGGCGGCGGTTTGCGCCGATGGCGCCAGAAGTCGTCGTACCGTTCGTCGCGGACGCAGGAGCGCAACGCCATGACGTCGTTCGCGCCGGCCCGGCTCCAGCGCATGCCGGAGCACTTCAGTCGCTCCCCGACCAGCCGCCATCCTTTGGTTCGCCCAGTTCCGCCAGCGTCCGCATTTTGTAATACAAGTCTTTGTTTATGCATGTCATGTTGTCCTTCGTTGTCCTTTTTCGTCCGTGGCTGCTTGACGAAAGCCAGAATGGAATGGTATAAGTTATGGTCTAAATTAAGATCGGCCAGAAGGGGGAACCGTGGACAGGAAAGGGCCGCTGACAGTCGCGTTCGTGCGCGCCGTCAAGCACTCTGGGAAGGGCGGCATCGACTGGCACATCGACGCGCTGGGACACGGCCTGATGCTGGCGGTCCAGCCGGCCGGCACCAAGAGCTGGGTGCAGCGCATCGTGGTCCGGGGCAGGCGGCGCAGCGCGGGTCTCGGCGGCTATCCGCTGGTCACGCTCGCCGAAGCGCGGGACGCCGCGTTCGCCAACCGCCGGATCGCCCGGCGCGGCGGCGACCCCTTCGAGGACCGCCGCAGGCCGTCCGCGCCGACGTTCGCCGCCGCCGCCGCCCAGGTGATCGACGCCCAGGCCGTCGCGTGGACGAATCCCAAGAGCAGGAAGCGGTGGGAAAGCACCTTCGCCGCCTACGCCTTCCCCGCGATCGGCGACAAGCGGGTCGACGCGATCGACAGCGCCGACGTGATGGCGGTGCTCACGCCCATCTGGGGCGACAGGCGCGAGACCGCTGGCCGCGTTCGGCAGAGGATTTCGGCGGTCATGCGGTGGGCCATCGCCCACGGCCACCGAGCCGACGACCCGGCCGGCCCGGCCGTTCTCCAAGCCTTGCCGAAAGGCGCCGGCAAAGTGAAGCATCACAAGGCGCTGCCCCATGCCGAAGTCGCCGACGCCCTCTCGAGAGTGCGGGCGAGCAACGCCTGGCAGGCGACGAAGCTGGCGTTCGAGTTCATCGTGCTGACCGCCTGCCGAAGCGGCGAGGCGCGCGGCGCCACGTGGTCGGAAGTCGACGGCGACGCGTGGACGATCCCGGCCGAGCGAATGAAGGCGAAATCCGAACACCGAGTGCCGCTGTCGCCGCAAGCGCTCGCCGTGCTCGAGCAGGCGCGGGCGATTCCGCGCACCGCCGCGGCCGGCGATCTCGTGTTCCCGAGCATTCGGGGACGCCAACTCTCGGACAGCACGATCAGCAAGCTCCTGCGCGCTCTCTCCGTGAACGCGGTGCCGCACGGGTTCCGCAGCAGCTTCCGCGACTGGGCGTCGGAATGCACTGACGCGCCGCACGCCGTGATGGAGGCGGCGCTCGCGCACGCGGTCAGAAACCAGGCCGAAGCCGCCTACGCGAGAAGCGACCTGCTGGCCAAGCGGCGCGAGCTGATGGACGCCTGGGCCGCCTACGCGGCCCCTTAACAGCCCGCGCGAGCGGCTTGCACACGGTGGGTGTGCGACGTTTTTGTGCGCGAGCCGTCAGGCCGCCATTTGCGGTGTTTTGCGCGATGCGCCAGAAGTCCTCGCACCGTTCGCTGCGGACGCAGGAACGCAAGGCCATGACGTCGTTGGCACCGGCCCTGCTCCAGCGCATGTCGGGACACTTCCGGATCGCCGACCAGCGCACGGCAGGAGCTGCGTACCGGGAATCGCGGTGACTCTCCAAACCCTCGCAGCCCGCCCGCGCACAAAAACATCGCACACCCGGTTTCAGGTTTCAAGTTTCAAGGGCTGGATTGGGCGGTTCGGTATAGGGTGTTAGAATGCCGATTCCAGCAACCTATCCCGCGCCTCGACGGGCCGGGGTCGCGCCCTTGCGCGCCAGTCCCCGTTCCGCAGGCCCGCCCTTCGCGTAACGCTCCGCAAGCCGCTCGTCCGCCTCGTCGTCCGCCTGCACGATCTCAAATTCCGCGCTGGCGCGGCGGGGCGGGCGCGACCAGCCGCTTCGGTATGATGCGCGGCTGTCGAAGGCGTTGCGGCCGCCGGGGACAACGCGCTCCGCCAAGGGCCGACAACAGGGGGCGCGGAACAAGAGGGGACCACCCATGCGCGGACGAGCGGCAGGCGTCCTGCCTGTTTTCCTGCTGACCGCGGCGATCGCGGCCGGCGAAACGCAGACGGTGCCGCTGTTCGCTCCCGCGGCCGACCGCGTCCGGCACGGATGGCAGGGATTCGCGCGGGTCGTGAATCTCTCGAACCGGGCCGGCACGGTCTCCGTCCGCGCCCGCGACGACGACGGCGCGCTGCGCCGGACGTCGTTCCGCATCGCCGCGTCCGGGGTGTACCACTTCAACTCCGACGACCTGGAGAACGGCAATGCCGTGAAAGGCATCGCCGGTGTCGGCGCCGGCGCCGGCGACTGGCGTCTCGCGCTGGACAGCGGGCTGCCGATCGCGGTCGCCGCGTACCTGCGCACCGACGACGGCTTCCTCACCGCGATGAACAACACCGTGGCCAGAGGACCCGACGGCGTCCACCGGGTCATGACCTTCAATCCCGCCTCGAACGCGGACCGGGAGAGCCGGCTCCGGCTGGTCAACCGGTCCGGCCGGGCGGTCGCGGCGACCGTGCGGGGCGTTGACGACCGCGGCGCGCCGGGAGACGGTCCCGTGACCGTGGAGCTCCGCCCCGACGGCGGCGCGACCCTGACCGCCAAGGAGCTGGAGGACGGAGGACTCGGCGACGGGAGCGGCAAGTGGCGGCTGCTCGTCACGGCGCCGGAGCCGATCGTCGTCATGTCCCTCATGAGCACCGGGGTCGGCGAGGCCGGCGCCAAGGTCGGCTACCTCACGAACCTCTCGTCGGCGCCGGAAGGCGCCGCCGTCCCGCTGTTCACCGCCGCCGCGGCGGGCAGACAGAGTTTCGTGCGGATCGTCAACCGGTCGGCGGAGGCGGGAACCGTGGCGGCATACGCCAGGGACGACTCGGGCGCCCGATACGGCACGGGCCCCCGTGGCTACCAGCCGGCGTTCACCCTCCCCATCGGCGCCAATCAGGCGCTGCACTTCAACTCCGACGACCTGGAGAACGGCAACGCGGCAAAAGGCATCGCCGGGGTCGGCGACGGCGACGGCCACTGGCGGCTGCGCTTCTCCAGCAATAGGGACCTGCAGGTTCTCGCCTACATGCGCACGGAGGACGGCTTTCTCACCGCGCTCCACGACATCGTGGGCGATGCGGGACGGACGCACCAGGTGCCCATACTCAACCCGGGCAGCAACACCGACCGGGAGAGCAGCCTGCGTGTCGTCAACACCACGGGCGCCCTGACAACGGTCACCATCCGCGGCTATGACGATCGAGGGAGGGAAGGCGACGACACGGTGCGCGTCACCCTGCAGTACTACGAGGTCCGCACCTTCACCGCCAAACAGCTGGAGGACATGGGGCTCGGCGACGGCGCCGGCAAGTGGCGGCTGCTCGTCACGGCGACCAATCCCGTCATTCTGATGTCGCTCATGAGCACCAGGACCGGCCACCTGACCAACCTCTCCCACCTGTCGGACACGATCCGCGTCATCGCCGTCCCGCTCATCGCGCGGTTCGCCTACGAGGAGGACGACGGCATCCCGTTCGGCATCCGCTTCGACGCCACCGCGTCCAAAGGAGACATCACGGACTACGCCTGGGACTTCGGGGAGGACAGCCTGCGGGTTGACACCACGACCGGCACCGGTCCGACCCCGCTGTTCGTCTACGACCTTGACTGGTTCTTCGGGCGTACCCGGGGCGAACGCCCCGAGTACGTCCTCGGCTACGAGGGCCGCTACCCCGCCACGGCGACCTACCCGGTCACCCTGACCGTCACCGACCGCTACGGCGCGGAAGCCACGCACACCAAGAGGATCACGGTGACCAACACCCTGTCCTTCGCCGGCATGCGCGACCTCATCGGCCGTGTCACCGACGACGGCGGACACCGCTACAAACTGGTGCTCTCGGAGTTGGATGACGGTGAAGCGTTCGAGGGCAGCCATGCCCAACAGACGGTGTATGTGAGCATGAAGGAGCAGGGGGTGCCGAAGGCGAACATCCATGTGCACGGTCCGGGGATAACGGACTGGCGCGTGCTTGGACCGTACGGCATCCTGACCCACCCGGACAACGCCGCCCTGCGCGCCGAGACCCTGGTGGTGAACCGGTCGGTACTGCCCGCCTTCAGTAGGAGTAGTGTGGAGCACATCCCCGCGCACAACATCATATTTGTGGCGAGTGCCGGTAATGTGAACCCTCATAGCGTGAACCAGTGCGATCCGCCGGGCAATCCGGATCGGGACCTGTGGCGTCCCGACCATTCGTGGTTCACCTGTGATGGTGCCAATCGGCGGTGGCAGTACACCGCGACGATGGACGCGGTCAGGACCGGCAAGGTGCTGATGGCGACCGCGGCGGTGCGCAGACAGGACGGCACGGTCGTGCCGGAGACCGGTGTCATCATGTGCGGCGACACCATGGAGCAGTGCTTCGCGGTGGAGCAGTCGAGGATCACCTCGGCATCGGCACCGGCACTCAGCGCGGCGGTGTTCCACCTCTTCCAGACCTACGAGGACGCGGATGATGTGGTGCACGCGCTGAAGTCGTGCGCGACGGACATCGGGGAGCCCGGGGTCGACCGTGAATTCGGGCAGGGGCTCGTCGACTTCCGCTGCGCCGAAGCCATGCTCCCCGTCGTCGATCGGTGATTCTGGTTCGCCCTTGCCGTCGAACGAACGAACAAGGGCAGGGTTGGGAGGTGCGGTATAGGGTGTTAGAATGTGAATTACAGCAACCTATACCGCGTCGCTCCGCCTAAGGGTGTTCTCTGAGAGAACGCCCTTTTGCCTAGCTCGCACACGCCTAGCGCGACGGCCCTCTAGGGAACTCCACGACCTGCCCCTTGTCGCGCCTCGCCGGCGCGGCGCCGGACGGCTTGGCGAACAACGCGGCCACTTCCGCCCGCTCCCCCTCGTTGCCGTGCATGGCCTGATGCGCCCTGTCCAACCACAGTTCCGCGTCCGCGAGGCGCGGCATGGCGAGGCCCTGGTCCACGCACTTCGTCGCCAAGCCGATGCAGTCGATCATTTCGCGGTTTGCCTGCGCCTTGCGATCGACGAGGGCCTCCCTGCGCATGAGCGCCCGCTGCCGCTCGATCACCGTGCCGTGCGCCCGCTCGTGCTCGACGAGGCGGCGCTTGAGGGCGGCCAGCCGCTCGGCCTCGGACTTCTGGTCTTTCTCCCGCTCGTCCCACGCGGCCACACGCTTCTCGATCCGGTCGTCCAGGGTCTTGTGGCGCTTCACCGCCAACGCCTCCAAACGATCGGCCTCGGCCTCGGTCGCCTCGATCCCGGTCTCGCGGATGTCCAGCTTCGCCTCCCTGTCCGCCGCGTGTCTGCGCGTGGACTCGTCGGCCGTGATCGCCTGGTGCTTGCGCCCCGAACCGCGCTCGCCGCGCGCCAGCCCGAACCGCTCGCCGACGGTCTTGTGGTAGTCGTCGAGCAGCATCGTCATCGCGTCCCCCGCGCGCTCCCGGCCGCGGACGCGTTGGCGGCCGGCGTTCAGCAGCGGCTCGGCGCCTCTCAGCCGATCTGTGGCCGCGCGTTCGGCGCGTTTCCAACCAAAGGCGGTTTCGCCCGCCTTGTCCGTGTAGCGTGGAAACAAGCAAACGTGAACATGGGGCGAGCCTTCATCCATGTGGAGCGCGGCCTCGGTCACGGGGCTGTCCGGGAAGTGTCGCCGCGTCCAAGCCAGCGACGCCTGCGCCCAAGCCACGGACGTTTCCCGCGGCCATGCGTCGGCGGAGGCGTGTCTCGGCGGCCCCCAGAGCACGAGTTCCGCCAGCGGTTTCGGCTTGACCCCGCGCTTCCCCCTGAGGTACTGGCGTCGCCGCTTCTCGAGCGTTTGGAGTTCCCGCGGATCGATCACCGGAGAGAGCGGCACCACGTCGGGCCGCGCCGCCTCGGGGTTGGCGAGTTTCGTGGCGAGGCTTCGCGTCTCGCCGCGGACATGCGCCCTCCGGGGAGGGGCGTTCGCGCCCGATATGAGTCCGCGTCTGATGCCGATCGCGTTGGTCATGGGGGGAATGTATCACCAGAGGGAAATCCCGCGTGAAACGCGGGGAGAATGTCTGTTGCAGTATCAGGGGCCGGGAACGGCCCTTAATAGGGAAAACGCAATCCCCAATTCCCCCGCTTCGCGGGGTCGCTACGCTGAATTGGCGCCCCTTCGGGGCGTTGTGCCAAGGGGGTTGCACCCCCTTTGGATTCCCCCGCCCGGAGGCGGACCGCGCCTTCGCTTCGCTCCGTCGCCGATGGGCCGCGGCCCGCGCTTCAATTGGAAACACCGCCCTTCGCGGCGGTTGTCAACACGGTTTGTCTGGGCCTCACATGGGGGGGATGATCTGCCTGGTTTGCCTGGCGCCGGGAGGTGTTGGCTCACTTGGCCGAGTTTGTCCAGAAATGAGCTGTGAGCGTTTTCTGGTGGCCCCGGTGGCCCCAATGGCGGTTCGATTGGCCCAGATCCCGCCCCGAATTCTCACTCCCGGACTTTGTCCGCTTACATGCATGGGGATACGGCTGGTGGATCTGGTGGATACATGTCCGACTCTCCGAATCCTGTTGGCAGGAGTTGATGTATCCACCAGATCCACCAGATTTCGGTTGTATGCGTTTCATGGACAAAGTCCCGACTTTGTCCATCCCACGTGGGGCAAGATTTCGATGATTTGTGGTGGATCCTATAGATCCGGGCCTAATTTGGCCGGATCTGTATCCACCAGATCCACCAGCTGTATCCCCATGCATGTAGGCGGACAAAGTCCGAACGCTGTATCCGCCGTTCTCAGAAGGGTGTCGTGCGCGTCCGCAGACCGATCCACCCGCGCTCCAACCCGCGATCTCCACGCTTCCGCCGCCTGCCAAGTCGGACAGACGAGCCGAACGCTTTGCGTACCTTCTCGGCGACATCTTTCCCCGACAGCCCCGCCCCGTCGGGGGACATATCCTTCGCCAACGCGTCCACTTCCGACGAAGGGGTGAACCCGCCGGCGTCGATCTCGAACGTGTCCTTGAACGCCGCCACCACCGGACAACCGCGCTCTCTTACCAACTCGGCCACGAACTTGCGGCTTTCAGGCCCCTCGGTCGCGGCCAACGGGCCTCGCGAGTCGTTCGCCAACTCCCCCATTTTCTCGATCAGCCGCCACCGGAACCTGACCACACCTTCCGGCGACATGAGCGCGTCCCTGCGCTCTTGACTCAGCGGGGGCGCGGAGTCGGGCACTCGCAGCGCCCAACGCAACCGGGTGGACGCGCCCTGCGCGTCCACATCGATCTTCGGCCAATCGTGCCCCACTAGGACAAGATTGCCGGCCCTGCGGACGGACTGACGGTCCTGCCCTTTGAGTTCGATGGTCACCAAAACGTCGGTGTGCGCGTCCAACACCGAGGATGGGAGGTCGTGAAGGACATGCCCGCATCCGTCCACCACCACGAGCGCGGCGTTCGCCGACGCGGCGGCGACAGGAGTGAATCTCATGGACGATTTGTTGTAGGCGGAGCGGGCGTCAACCACGATGATCATGCCGGGCAACGCCGCCCGCAACCAGTCGTAAAACGTGCTCTTCCCGAAAGACGAGCGTTGACACGCGAAGATGTCCACGACTTTCGCGGGTGCCACAAGCAACGCGGCCGTGCGCTCGAACAACCCCGCGTAGCGCCCCGCGATCTCCTCGTCGGCCACCTGCCCCGCCGCCGACCACGGCTCTTCAACGGGTTCGGGCATGTGCCAACCCTTTTCCCGCAGGAGGTGCCCCGCCACCTCGGTGGCCGAAACCACACGGCGCTTCTTGATGTGCCACCCGCCCACGTCGCCTTCGAGGGGGATGATCGGGGCGTTCGACCGATCGTCTAGGCGTTCTTCATGGGTTTGCGCGACAGGGACTTCCCGACCGGCCACCCTCTGCGCGATTTGGCGCGCCAGATCGCCTTTGGCCCTGGCCATGTCTCCAACCGACCAGTGCATCGCCAAATCCGCCAACAAGTCTGGATCGCACCCCGCCGCCCTCGCGGCCTCGAGAGCCTTCGTCCGCGCCTTCCTCACCACCCGGGCCAGCGCCCCTGTGCTCCGGTCCGAGCGCCTGTGTTCCAACGGCTCCCACAACCCGTTCGCGTTGGCCAGCATAGCCTCCTCGCCTTGCACCGACTTCACCAGCAGCAAAAAGTCGGCGCAATACTCCAACACCCTTTCGGCGTCCCTGATCTCGGCGGGCACCACCTCCAGAAAACGCCAGTCGAGTTGGCGCGCGGCCCTTTTCGCCCGCTGGCGCAACGTGTCGCTCATGGGTTCGTCGTCGCGGGGGCGCCCCATCCTCGCGTTGAACCCTCCCGCCATCTGCACGAGAGTCCCCCAACTCACCCGCTCCCCCGCGGTCCGCGGCGTGGAGTTCCAAAGGTCGTCGAACCCCGACTGCTGGTGCTTGCCCGATTTCGCCGACCAGCGCTCGGCAGCGGCCCTGCCCGCCTGCCCGAACTCGTCCCGGACGACGAACACCACCCGGCGCCAGTCGTCGTAGTGCAGGTCCGGGTTGGGGACGCGTTCGAGTTGGCGCTCAAGCGCGGACCCGCCGGCGTCCGGGGCGGACGCGGTTTTGGTCGCGGATCGTGATTTGGCTGGCGGGGTTTTCGGCTCGAACGTGGCCGGCGCTCGGCGCCAAAGCAGGTCTATGTCGTGTGATGGGGATAGCAGGCCGTTGCGGTTTTTCCGTGCGGGATCGGCGTGTTCGCCGGTCAGCGCGTGTAAATTCACCTCGATGGCGTCCCACGCGTCCCGGTACCCTGCGGCGGTGGTGGTCACGGGGCCGAGCGCGAGCGCGTGAACACCCTTGCCCGACGCGCTCAACCACGCCGCGCCCACGAACGGGGCGGAGAACACCCGCGTCTTGAACGCGGCCGCGTCGCCGTCCCGCCTGAAATCGTAGTCCAGGCCGAACACTCCGTTCGCCGAGACGAAGTGGTCGTCACCCTTTCCCTCGCCATCGAACAGGCCCTGATAGACCACGCACGGCAACATGTCCTTCGTCGCCTTCAACTCCGCCTTGGCGGCCTGCGCCTCGTCGGACTCGTCGCCGGCCCTGTCGCAAGCGTCGAGATACGCCGTCTTGGCTTGCACGACCGCCGCCAGCAGATCGCGCCTGCTCTGCTTGGGGTTGGTGATGGAGCGCAGAACGCCGCCGATGGGCGCGTTCCGGCCGCGCTTCTCGCGGAAGGTCTTGAAGAGCGCGCATTCGCGCATCATCCACCCCGTCACCGGGACCTGGTTCACGCCCTCGGTGCTCAGGATGTCGAACACGTCCTCGCCGAAGGCGTCGGCGATCTCGCGGTCGTCGGCCTTGAAGTCGTCGCGCAGCACCTCGACCGCGTGTTTGAGCCCGCCGTTCCATTTGGCGCGGGACGCGACCTTGATGGCGGCGACCAGATTGGCGCAGCGGCGGAGTTCGTCTAGGCGCTCGGGATCGCCGTTGACCCGACTTGCCGGGGCCTCGGCTTTGGGGGTTTGCGCCTGGATCGACGCGTTGGTATCGTCCGCCATGCGGCAGTCCTTCAAGTCCATTGTCGCGTCCTGGCGCGGCGGTCGTCATGACCGCCGAAGCGGGTTGGGTTGCCAGACCCAGCCCGCTGGCAGGACGAACCACGACCATATCCGGAAATCACAGTAAAAAAAAGACTTGACAATCAACCCTTTAGTGATAGGATGCAAACACCATTCGCAATGCCGCGCATGGCCCGCGCCGCCATCCGAACGAGCCCGCGTCGCGGGAGAAAAGGCACGAGGAAAGGGGACTGGCGCACACGCGCTTTCGTTGTCCCGCGATGTGCCGGCGCCAGAATTGCCATAGCAGGCAACGTCTGGCGCGAACGCCCCGCACAGGGGCTTACAGGCGCTCTGGCGCGATGCTCGGAGACGCCTCACCCCAAATTGGGTCTTGCCCCGCCCCGGCCTTGCGTCTTCAGGGAATCGACATCGCCGCCCCCGCATCCGACAAGCGCCGGAGGCCGGGTCTCGCCCATTCCCTCGGAAGGCCACGCCGCAACCCGACTCGCTGACAACCCGTGCCGTTAGCGGGAGCACCTGCCAGAGTGCGAAATGTGTTGCACCGTGCGTGGTTGTCGTGTTATGTCTACTCGCACCCGTAATCCTCCGACAGCGGAAGGCTCTGCGGGCTGCGGGTCGCGTCGCGCCGGAAGAACCCGGAACTGCAGAGTTCAGAGCGGACTCAGTACTTGTTCTCGTTAGGGCATGACGGAGTTCCGCGCCATGAAAACCACCACACCCACCACTGATCTCGTGCGCGTCCCGGACGTGTGCGGGTTGCTCGGTATCAGCCGAACGACGCTCTACGAGCTGCTGAAGGACACGCACGCCGGCTTTCCGCTGCCCTACCGCGTCTCGAAGCGGGCGGTGCGCTTCCACCGCGACGAAGTCCTCGCGTGGCGCGAGAGCCGGCGCACAGGCAAGCCGGCGGCCTAGGGCCGCGTGGTCGCCCCGCACCCGTGCTAGCCGCCGACGGCGGCGGCAACTGCCACGGCCTGACCTTCGCGGCGACAAACCGCGGGCGCGACGTGGGCGGCTTGCCGGCCAAGGACGGATGTCGGGTGTCGCGTCCAGCCGCCCTCGTCCGTCCCCATGAAGTCCTTGAACAACCTGCCCTTGTCGAAGCTGGCGCTTCCGCCCGGTTTCTGCCCGCGTGCGCGAGCGCCGCTCCATCACGGCGAGCACCGCCTGTTGCGGCAGCACGACTTCAAGCGTCGGATCGTTCTGCGCCTCCCCCTCCAGTCGCGCAGGAGCCTGCTCAAGGCGTTGTAGGCCAGCTGGCGGCCTCGGGCGCTTGGGAAGACGAGATCGGCGGCCGCGCCCGTCCGGGGAGGTCGTCCCGCGCCTCGGCGAGGACGGCCAGGCGGCGCGGCGACCAGCTGGACGCGGATGCCCGCAAGCGTCAACGGACTGCAGCGGAGGGCGAAGGTGCGACGGCAGGGGCCGCCGCGCCTGTATGATCGCCGCGTCCCCAGCTTGGCCCCGCGGCATGGCCGATTTCTTCGAACAACCCATCCTGAACTCGCCCTACGAGCGCCCGGACCGGCATTGGGAACTGGACGAGAATCGCCAGCCGACCAACCGGCGCATCGAGAGCCGCCGCCCCGCCTCCTTCATCACGCCCATCCCGAAGCCGCGCAAACGACGGCGCCAACAGGACGAGATAGTGTTCGACCGCGCCGCCGCGACGGTCGGCGGCGACAGCCAAAGCTACGACCTCACGCCCCTCATCAACAACCTGCGCCAGCAGTTGCGGCGTTGGCGGCAGCTGCCTGCGGGTCAGTGGCGGGTGACGCCGCAAACCGCGCGGTTGCTGGAACACTGGCGCCACCATCCGTTCAACCGCATCCGACCGTTCTTCTGTCAAGTGGAAGCGGCGGAAACGGTGATTTGGCTTACCGAGGTGGCGCCAAGCGTCGGCCGGGAAGCCCGCAACGTCCTCAAGCATCTGCAAGACGTCAACGACGGCGCCAATCCCGGTCTCTCGCGGCTGGCCTTGAAGCTGGCCACCGGCGCCGGCAAGACCACGGTGATGGCCATGCTGATCGCCTGGCAGACCGTCAACGCCGTGCGCCACCCCGGCAGCAACCGCTTCACGCGCGGCTTTCTGGTGGTGACGCCGGGCATCACCATCCGCGAACGGCTGCGGGTGCTGAAACCCAACGATCCAGACAGCTACTACCAAGAGCGCGAACTGGTGCCCCAGGACATGCTGCCGGACCTGGGCCGCGCCAACATCGTCATCACCAACTACCACGCCTTCATGCGCCGCGAACGGATGCCGCTGGCCAAAGGCGGCCGCGCGTTGCTGCAGGGCCACGGCCCTCCGTTGCAAACTCTGGAGACCGAAGGCCAGATGCTGCGCCGGGTAATGCCCGAACTGATGGGCATGAAGCGCATCCTGGCGTTCAACGACGAAGGCCACCACTGCTACCGCGAGCGCCCCGACGAAGCGGGCGAAGAGGGCGACCTGCGCGGCGAGGAACGCGACGAAGCCAAGCGCAATCGGGAAGCGGCGCGGGTGTGGATTTCCGGCTTGGAAGCCGTTGACGCCAAGCTGGGCCTGAGCCGCGTGATCGACCTCTCCGCCACGCCGTTCTTCCTGCGCGGTTCCGGCTACGCCGAAGGCACGCTGTTCCCGTGGACGATGTGCGACTTCTCGCTGATGGACGCCATCGAGTGCGGCATCGTCAAGCTGCCCCGCGTGCCGGTGGCGGACAACGTCGCCAGCGCGGAAACGCCCGTCTATCGCACCCTGTGGGATCACATCGGCCAAGACATGCCCAGAAAGGGCCGTCGCGCCAACGCCGGCGCTCTGGATCCGCTGGCGCTGCCGGTGCCCCTGCAGAGCGCCCTCGAAGCGTTGTACGGCCACTACGAACGGGTGTTCTCCGAGTGGCGCTCCGCAAAGATCGACGTGCCGCCGTGTTTCATCGTGGTCTGCAACAACACCGCCACATCCAAGCTCGTCTACGACTACATCGCCGGCTTCCACCGCCAACGGCAGGACGGTTCCGAAGAACTGGTACATGGCCGTTTGGAACTGTTCCGCAACTTCGACGAAGCTGGCAATGCTCATCCGCGCCCGCGCACACTCTTGATCGATAGCGAACAATTGGAATCCGGTGCCGCGCTTGATGCGAAGTTCCGCGCTTTCGCCAAGGACGAGATCGAGCGTTTTCGCCGCGAGATGGTGGAGCGCACAGGCCTTGGCCGCCGTGCCGAGGACTTCACGGACGAAGAGCTGCTGCGCGAGGCCATGAACACCGTTGGCAAGGCTGGTCGGCTCGGCGGCGAGACGCGCTGCGTGGTGTCCGTCTCCATGCTCACCGAAGGCTGGGACGCCAACACCGTCACCCACGTGCTGGGCGTGCGCGCTTTCGGCACCCAGCTCTTGTGCGAGCAAGTGGTGGGACGGGCGCTGCGCCGCCAATCCTACGAGTTGAACGAGGCCGGCCACTTCAACGTGGAATACGCGGACGTGCTGGGCATTCCCTTCGACTTCACCGCCAAACCCGCGATAGTCAAGCCGCGGCCGCCGACCAACACCGTGCAAGTGCAGGCCATCAGCCCAGACCGAGACGCCTGCGCGATCCGTTTCCCCAGAGTGGCCGGCTATCGCGTGGAACTGCCGGAAGAACGGCTTACGGCCACGTTCGATGAAGATTCCACGATGGTGCTAACGCCCGAACTCGTTGGGCCGGCGGAAACGGTGAACGAAGGCATCGTTGGCGAAAGCGTGGTGCTCACCTTGGCGCATACCGCCTCCACGCGACTAGCCACGGTGGCCTACCATCTCGCCAAGCATCTGGTGGAAACCAAGTGGCAGGACGCCGACGGCACGCCGAAGCTGCATCTGTTCGGGCAACTGAAGGGCATCGCGCTGCAGTGGCTGGACAACCATCTGAAGTGCAAAGGCGGCACCTACCCGGCGCAACTTCTCTACAAGCAGTTGGGCGACCAAGCCTGCGAGCGCATCACATACGGCATCGTCCACCAGAACATCGGCAGCCGGCCAGCGACGGTGGTGCTGGACCCCTACAACACGGTGGGTTCGACGGCGCATGTTCACTTCGCCACCGCCAAGGAGACGTACCGCACGGACCCGCGCCGCTGCCATGTGAACCACGTGGTGTGCGACAGCGGCTGGGAAGCCGAGTTCGCCCGCGCCATCGAGACGCATCCCAAGGTGCGCGCCTACGTGAAGAACCAAGGGCTGGGCTTTACCGTGCCCTATCGTTTGGGCGGCGAAGCCCGCACCTACCTGCCGGACTTCATCGTGCTGGCGGAAGACGGCCACGGCGAAGACGACCTGCTGCATCTGGTGGTGGAAGTGAAGGGCCGCCGCCTAGAGGACGCCAAGGTGAAGACGGCCACTATGCGCACGCACTGGATCCCCGGCGTCAACCGTTTGGGCGAGTACGGCCGCTGGGCCTTCGTGGAGCTTCGAGACGTGTACGATATGCGTGAGGATTTCGATGCGGCGTTGGCTGCGGGCGCCGATGAAGACCGCTGAGGATGGAGGCGATGTCAAGATCATCACCCTCTACGAGCCTCGAAGATTGGTTGGACTATTCGACGGAGGTGAGCAACGTGTTTCGCTGTACCGTTTGTGGCGCTGACGGGTGCCACGAGGAAATGGTGGATGAGATATTCCACCTTGCCGGCCAATACGTCCTAGTCGACAACATGCCAGCCGCCGTATGCAACCGCTGCGGCGACCGGACGTTAAGTGCCGACACGGTCGAGAGGGCCCGGGTTATGGTTCATGGCCAAACCGAGCCGGTGAAATCGATCCCCCTGATCGTCTACGAGCTCCCGCAAGACGGCGAGAAGGCAATCACTTGGCCACCTACGGCCTAGTAGCCGCGAGCACGAGGCGAGGCTGTTGGCGATGAACCCCCGCTCGTATACCGAAGAAGATCTAGCGGCGCTGCGAGCGATGCCAAAGCGGGCGACCAATCCCCAAGCGCGATGGCTGGACAAGCCGAAGGCCGCGCCATCGCACAGGCAGCGTAGCATTCAAGTCCAAGGTGAGGGCGACGCGCTTTTCGCGATCTACCAACGCGAGAGCCTGCAAGACCGCAATGACTTCTCGTGCGGCATTCGCTACTACCGCGTTGGCGCCACTCCGCTAACGCTCGCTCGGTACAACGGACCGAGCCACATGCACGGCGACATCCACTATCGGACACACATCCATCGTGCGACAGTGGATGCCATCTCGGCTGGCCGCAGACCAGAATCCGAAGCCGTCGAGACCGATCGATACGAGACCCTCGAAGGCGCAACGGCCTGTTTACTGGAAGACTTTCACATCGTCGGCATCATGGCCAAACACGACGAGCCGAGACTCGTCCCATGACTATCAACGTGGAAGCGTTACAAGATCTCTTGTGCGAGCGATTGTGCGAGGACATCGTTGTGGACCGTAGGCCAGATGGCGACCTGATGCTGCGCACGCACTTCCGGTTTCCGGACGGCGACGGCTTCCCGATCCACATTTCCCCAGCACCGAGCGGTGGCATTCGACTCTCGGACCGTGGCCACACGTTGATGCACATCAGCTACGACCACGACGTAGACGCCTTCTTGGACGGAACCCGCGGTGCGCTGCTTGAACGCATCGTCGCCGAGAGCGGGCTCCAGCAACAGCAAGGCGCCTTTTGCATGGACACAACGCCGGAACAGCTCCCGACGGCGCTGTTCCAGCTAGGGCAAGCTCTCACTCGCATCTACGACTTGACGTTCCTCTCGCGCTCGAACGTAGGCTCCACGTTCTATGACGACCTAGCGGAGTGCCTCGGCAACCTGGTGGACGAATCCAAGATGGAGCGCGATTTCCGACCCGACGTGCCCAACCCCAACGCGTATACCGTGGACTACCGTATTGCCGGCCGGGACGATCTGCCCCTCTTTCTGTATGGCGTTCCGAATCGCGACAAGGCGAGGCTGACCACCATCATGTTGTTGCACCTGCACCGCCACAGATTGGCCTTCGAGTCCATCATCGTGTTCGAGAATCAGATGGAGATTCCTCGCATGGACCTCGCGCGACTGACCGATGTTGGCGGCGAGATGATTTCGTCTCTAGATGCCCATGAAGACTTCAGCCGCAAGTTGCTGCGACGCGTTGCGGCATGAGATGCGCACCGCCAATGGGACGGAGCACGCAGCGAGAAATCCTGAGCCTATCGCGGTACAAGGCCGCGTTGTTCTAGATCATGCCGCGACGGACCCGAAAGCCCAAGCAAGTGACGGCACTCACCCACGGCGAGGCGTCGCGCAAGAACATTCCGACGGCCGAGCATCAGGCGGTGATGGCGGAGGGGGAGCGTAAGCCGGTTCCAGTGACCTACCAGCGCCGCAATCGCGATCTGGACCCGCAGTTGGTGTGGCGGGGCAAGGACGAGCAGGATTGGCAGGATCTGGTGGTGCCGGCGCCGCCGCTGTTCATTCAGGAGAAGGTGCATCCGAAGGTGCTGATCGACGACCTCGTGCGGCGCAGCAAAGAGGATCGGGCGGCGGCCGAACCGCAGGTGGACCTGTTCGCGGATTTCAACGGGCTGCCGGACGAAAACGCCCGTACCGAGTTCTACCAGCACGACGCCAACTGGGCGAACCGCATGATCCTCGGCGACAGCCTGCAAGTGATGGCATCGCTAGCCGAACGCGAAGGCTTGCGCGGCAAGGTGCAGTGCATCTACATCGATCCGCCCTACGGCATCAAGTTCAACTCCAACTTCCAGTGGTCCACCACCAGCCGCGACGTGAAGGACGGCAAGACCGAGCACATGACCCGCGAACCGGAGCAGGTGAAGGCGTTTCGGGACACTTGGCGGGACGGGATTCACTCGTATCTGACGTATCTGCGCGACCGGCTGACGGTGGCGCGGGATTTGCTGGCGGAGAGCGGGTCCGTGTTCGTGCAGATTGGGGACGAGAACGTGCATCGGGTAAGAGCGGTGATGGATGAGGTGTTTGGGGAAGAGAACTTTGTCGGATTGGTCGTCGTAAAGAAGACCAGTGCGCCGACCGACAAGTTCATTCCAACCATTTCGGATTTCATCGTCTGGTATGCGAGATCACGATCACAATGTAAATATAGGCAACTAAACATCTCCAAAGATGTTGGAGAAGTTGGGGGCAGCCAGTATGTATGGTTCGAGGATGAATTTGGAGTTGAAAGAAAGCTAACTAGAGAAGAAAGACTGTTCCCACAGACAATTCCAACCAACGGCAGAGTTTTCGCAGCAAGTGATGCAAGCTCGAGCCATGAGTATAGTTTGGGAAGGGTTCCAGTCGAGTTTAGGGGGGGGGTCATACACGCCAAGAAACCGCTATTGGTCTACTAGTCCGGAAGGAATGATCCGCGCAAGGGAATCTGGACGGTTAATTGCGTCGGGAAGGACACTTTTCTACAGACGTTATCTTAGTGATTTTCCAGTGATGGCCCTGACAAATACTTGGACTGATACAAGTAGTAGCTTTGGGGAGCGAATCTACGTCGTACAAACTACAGCAAAAGTAGTCGAACGCTGCATCCTAATGGCCACCGACCCGGGCGACCTCGTCCTCGACCCAACCTGCGGCGCTGGCACCTCCGCCTACGTCGCCGAGCAATGGGGCCGCCGTTGGATCACTATCGATACCTCCCGTGTCGCCCTCGCCTTGGCTCGCACACGCGTCATGGGCGCTCGCTATCCCTACTACCTGCTGGCCGATTCGCCCGAAGGCCAAGCGAAGGAAGCAGAGCTCGCCCGCGCCGCGCCAGCCGAAGCCTCAACTCACGGGTCGATCCGGCACGGCTTCGTCTACGAGCGCGTACCGCACATCACGCTGCGCGCCATCGCCAATAACGTCGAGATCGACGTCATCCACGACGAATACCAAGCTAAGCTCGAGCCCCTGCGCGAAGCGCTCAACAACGCGTTGGGCGAGCAGTGGCAAGAGTGGGAGATTCCCCGCGATGCCGACGAGGCGTGGCCCGACGAAACGAAGCAACTGCACGCCGAGTGGTGGCAACAGCGCATCGCCCGCCAGAAGGACATCGACGCCTCCATCGCCGCCAAGGCGGACTACGAATGCCTCTACGACAAACCCTTTGTGGACAGCAAGCGCGTGCGCGTGGCCGGCCCGTTCACGGTAGAGAGCCTGTCGCCGCACCGCACGCTAGCCGTCGATGAGGACGGAAACGCGCAAGCCACCGAAGTCCGCGATGAACACGCCCCGTACCAAACAGGCAACGGCGACCAAGATTTCACGTCCATCATTCTGGAAAACCTTCGCGCCGCTGGCGTGCAGCAGGCGCGCAAGGACGACAGGATCGGTTTCAGGTCGCTCGTACCGTGGCCCGGCACGATGGTCTGCGCCGAAGGTCGCTACCCGGAAGCAGGTGGCGATGCGGAGAAGCGAGCAGCCGTCTTCGTAGGCCCGGAGTTCGGCACCGTCTCGCGCCCCGATCTGGTACAAGCCGTGCGCGAAGCCGCGGACGCGGGTTTCGACGTGTTGATCGCCTGCGCCTTCAACTACGACGCGCAAGCGTCCGACTTCTCCCAGCTAGGCCGCGTACCGATCCTCAAAGCGCGCATGAATGCGGACTTGCACCAAGCCCAGGACTTCAGAAAGACCGATCGCGCCAACCTGTTCGTCATCTTCGGCGAGCCGGACATCGAGATCGCACGCACCGATGGCAATGGCAAGGGCGAACAGCTGCAAGTGAAGATCAACGGCGTGGACGTGTACCACCCCAGCACCGGCGAAGTCCGCAGCGACGCTGCGGACGGCATCGCCTGCTGGTTCGTGGATACGGATTACAACCAGGAGAGCTTCTTCGTCCGCCACGCCTATTTCCTCGGCGCCAGCGACCCCTACAAATCCTTGAAGACCACGCTGAAGGCCGAGATAGAACCGGACGCTTGGGCCACCCTCTACAGCGACACCTCTCGCCCGTTCGCCAAACCGAAATCCGGCCGCATCGCCGTGAAAGTGATCAACCACCTCGGCGACGAAGTGATGAAGGTGTTTCGGGTATGACGGAGGCGACGGGCGCAGCGCATGAGGCGCACAAAGCCCTTGGACTGGATTACCGTGAAGGGCTTTCGGACCATTGCGTGCGTCGAGAAGCTGGACCTAAAGCCCATCAACGTGCTGATCGGTCGCTCCCGAAACGTTGCCGGCGGCATGCTGACACGACCGCCGAACATAATCAATGATTCGCTTGCGACACTACATTAGGAGTCTGCCCGATGAACGATTCGCCTCGGCGGTACTGGAAGGCCGAGCGGAAGAGTGGCCGGCCGCTGGGTGTGTTTCTTGCGAGGGAGCCGCAACCAAGATCGGGCTTGCTGATCGCCGATTCCGCAGCACCCGATCTCCTACGTCGTGCTGATGCCTTGTTCACCGCGTCGCATGGGCCACGAAGCGGACCTCGGCGGCGGCTATTCGATCCGGTTGCGAGGCAAGGGCGGCCAGCGTCTCGGTCCGCTCGGCTAGCAAGTCGCGCTGGGCGCACGAGGAGGGCGATCTGCCGGGAGAGGTGATTTGAGACCGCACGAACTCGTTGTGCAGCAGATCGAGCGGGTGTCGTGAGGGCACGCGCCGACCGAGCACGGTGCATGGCGTCGAAGTAGCCCAAAAGGTCGTGCGGCACCTTGGCGGTGTAAGTAGCCCCCGGCAGCACGAACGGGACGACGTTCAAGGTCAAAAGGCAGCCAATGGCCACCGCCAGCGTCAGCCACTACAAATCGCCTCGACCCGCGTTGCCTGCCCCGGACATTTCTCCACCTGAGGTGGTCCTACTCTTTGAGACAGTGGGCCAAGGTGTATTCCAAGCCCGCAGCAGGTCTACGCCGTGGCGGGTTCGGTGGAAGGTGGATCGCCGATCCGCTCGCTTCAGCGACAGGGTGGCCGGCGTCCGCGGAGCGGTATATGAAATGGTATAAGTACGGAAGGCGGCAAGGGGTATTATACCTTGAAAATCATATGGTTGCCTGCATGCAATTGGCGCCCCGACCAGCGTCCGGCAGGAGCTTTCCACCATGCCCGAACCGATCAGCAGCCCCATCGCCCGGTACGCGGGGTAGCGCATCCGGCCGCGGTTGTTCTCCACATAGCCGACGCACTGGTCGGCGGTCTTGTCGCCGGCGTGCCGGCGCAGTTCCCGCAGCACGTCTTCGACGCGCCCTTCGGAGAGCGCCGCGCAGACCTTCTCCGACCACGCCCGGCACAGCTCCGTGCCGGCCCCGTGAACCGCGCGCCCCACTTCCCAGAGCCGCTCCCTGGCGTGCCAGATGTCGACAATGCGAACGGCGTTCGGGAACAGCTCCGCGGCGGCGTTCCAGATCCACTTCGCGCCGTCGGCGACCACCACCTGCCGCTTCGCCGCCGCGAACCCGAACCGCTCCGCGGCCCGCCAGAGCCGCCGCGCGAACGCCGACGGCTCCGCGTCCACGTCCCTCGACGCCGCGCTGTCGATAGCCGCCGTGTGCCGCGCCGAACCCGCGTCCCGCTCCGGCAGGCCGGTCTTCGCGTTGCGCCGCTCCGCCGTGTGGAACACCGCCACCTTCGCCTCCCGCGTCTTCGACGGCCGGCCGTCCTCCGCCGTCCCCGCGTCCCGCCGCACCACCGGCACGCCGGTGCCGTCCGGGCTGCGGCACATCGTCTCCGCCGGCGCTTCGCGCAGCGTCGGCACCGACTCGTCCCACGCCGTGATCTCGCACCCGACCTGCTTCGCGGCCCGCTCCGTCCGCTTCGCCGTCGCCACGACGCCGTCCAGCCGCCAAAGGCGCGCCGCCGCCTTCGCGAAGCTCGTCTCCGCCGCCAGCTCCGCCAGCGCCCACAGCACCGCCGGCGTTCCCCGCACGCCGTCCCGCCCCGCGATCCCCAGCGTCTCGTCCAGAACATGCCGCCCGCCCTTCGAGCACCCGCACGTCCAGTAGCCGCGCCGCAGCGACAGCGGGCCGAACAGCGACAGCGGCGCCGTCGAACGCGTGCCGCGCCGAACCATCGCCGAGCCGCAAGCCCCGCACGCCGGCGCCCCGGACTCCGCGTCCAGCGCCGACAGATTCTCCGAAACCCCCGCCGCCGCGCCGCCAAGCAGCGCGCCCCGCAGGTCCAGCTCGAACTCCCGGAACCCCCGCCCGCCGCCCAGAACCTCCCGGCAAAGCTCCCGGAACTCCGGCGACGACAACAGCAGCAGCCGCACCGCCGCCTCCAGAAAAGCCCACGCCTTCTTGCGCTCCAGCGCGTCCCGCGCCAACATCTCTTCCGTCATCGCGATTCCCTTCGCTGCGGTTGTACATACCCTCAGCTTACTTGGGAATCGCGATGACTCCCCAAACCCGCTCGCAGCCCCCGCGCACTAAAACGTCGCACACCCCAGGCTCACTTCTCATTGGACAATGACGGGGCCGTTCCGGTATGTTGACGAGCACAGCTAGCCAACCCAAAGTTGACATGAACGACCTCCCCAGCCACCGGAAGCAGCACGGCTTCGACGGCTTCAACTTTGTCTTCAGGAACCACCTTGTCGACGGACGAGTCTGCGTAGCCCGGCTGGATCTGCCCGTGCGTGATTACGCCATCGCCGCGGTCCGCACCGGCCAGTTCAACGGCGACGGCCAGATCTGGAACGGCGGCTTCGACCTCGCCGGGCCGTCAGGCGACGGGCAGGCTGCGCCTTGAACCACATGAACAGGAAGATGAACCACGGTCCGCACTGGTCAGTACACGCCGGGGCCGAAGGCGATATCCATCGCCCTGGGAGGAGGGAATCCGCCATGAACCGTAACGGAAACAGCTTGCAGGGCTTGGCGCTGCGGCATGTCGCGCTCGCCCTGTTTGGAGTTGTCGCGACCGTCTGCTCCGAGGACCCAACCTTGGCGGCGCCCACGCCCGAAGAGGGGCCGGCTCTCAGCACTCATCTGTATGCGCTCGAGAGCGAGCCCGTCAGACTCGAAAGTTTCGACGGAACAGGCGGGGCCATTGAAAGCATGGGGGAGGACCTGCTTGTCGTTACGCCGAAGGGAAGGTTTGCCCTGGTCTTCCCGGACGGGACTGCGGAATATCTCGACGGCAACGTTCCCATGAATGCGGCGTCCCTTGGTCAGCATGAGGATTACGATAATCATTTCGATCTGAGGTTCTTTCGAGTCGCCGATGTCCTGTTGAAGGAACTTGGGGAAGGAAGTTACGAGCTATTCGCAACGCATCATTACTTTACCGGCGAGTGCATCCGGTTCAGATTGTCGTCCACGACGATTCGGCAAACCGAAGAGAGCGTCACGGTCATGCCGGACTGGAGGGCGATATTCGACGCGGAACCCTGCCTGCCCCTTAAATGGTTCGCAGGACACGCGGCCGGCGGGAAAATGTTGACCGACGGCGCGGACCATCTGCTGGTGAATATTGGGGCCCACCAAGCAGATCTATGGTTGGCGCGGCCGACGTCCGATCCCGCCTCGCATTTGGGCAAACTCCTTCGTATCGCCATCGAAACAGGAGAGACGGAGACGCTGGCTATGGGTTTCCGCAACTCACAAGGGCTGGCGCGGGATGCGGAAGGCAACCTCTGGGCGACGGATCAGGGGCCGCAAGGCGGCGACGAGTTGAATCTGGTGGAGCGGGGAGGCAACTATGGCTGGCCCCTGGTCTCCTACGGAGTCGACTATGAGGATAAGGTTCCCCTGACCATCGAGGATGAGGCGATGGGCCGGCACGATGGCTTCCTGCGGCCGGCGTTCGCCTGGGTTCCGTCGCCCGCCGTTTCCGCCATCGCCGTCAACGACGAGCGGTGGTTCCCCCTGTGGAAAGACGACCTGCTGGTTGCTTCGCAGCGCGCTGGCTCGCTCTTCCGAGTCCGCCGTCACGGGACGGACGTGCAGTACGCCGAGAGGATCGAAATCGGCTGGCGCATTCGAGACCTGACGTCCATGCCGGACGGACGCATAGCCCTGCTGCGCGATGGCGGGCGGGTCTATTTTCTGAGCCGTTCTCTGCGCTACTGCAATGAAGACGCGCAGAAGCAGCGCAAGGTGTACTCGGTCAACTGCGAATCCATCGCCGCACCGTCCGTAGCGGACCCACCGGATACGGAATACCCGGCGCCGTACGTTCCGCACTTGAGCAGAAATCTGGCCGGCGCTCAGCTATTCGACCTGCGCTGCAGCGCCTGTCACAACCTGAACGCCGAACAGCACGGCGCCGGGCCGCACCTGGTTGGCGTCATCGGGCGGCGAGCGGGCGAGGTCGAAGGCTACCGATTTTCGGATGCGTTCGATTCGCTGGACGTCGTCTGGACGCAGGACGGCGTCAAGCAGTTTCTCACCGGCCACCGACCCGGAGCAGTTCGCCCGGGCACGTCCACGTCATCGCCTAGCATCGGCGAAGCAGAAGCCCGCGCCATCGCCGACCACATCAGCAGGCTCAACTACTTGGAGGCGCTGGTCAGAAATCGCGAACCCGCAGTCCGCTCCGACTTTGACGTATATCTCGGCGAGAATACGCTGGTCTATGTCAGGGAGCCGTGCTCCCCGGCCGACACCGAGGCACCGTTCTTTCTGCACCTGTTCCCCGCCCACGTGAACGACCTGCCCGACCATCGCGAACAATACGGCTATGCCGACCGCGGCTTCAGCTTCGACGAGCGCGTCTCGATGTACGACGGCAAATGCCTGCAGGAAGTCTCTCTGCCCGGATACGCCATCTCCGAAATCAGAACCGGCCAGAATGCGCGTGTGGACGGCGACTACAACAACCTCTGGGAGGGGACAATTCGCCCCAATGAAGTGTACGACCGCGACTACTGGAAGGAGCCGTTCGGAGACAACCGACCGGTCATCCGCTCCGACTGGGATGTGTACCTCGTTGAAGACAGCCTCGTCTATGTCAGGGACGAATGCAGCCCGGAGGACATTGAACCCGAATTCTTCGTCCACCTGTTCCCGGTCAACGTGAACGACCTCCCCAGCCATCGCCAGCAGCACGGCTTCGACGGCTTCAACTTTGACTTCAGGAACCACCTTGTCATCGAGGGAGGCATCTGCGTAGCGCGGCGGGAACTGCCTGATTACACCTACGCCATCGCCGCGGTCCGCACCGGCCAGTTCAACGGCGACGGCGGGATCTGGAACGGCGGCTTCGACCTCACCGGGCCGTCAGGCGACGGGCAGGGGGCACCCACCTCGGTGCCGGCTCCTGACCCCGCGGCCACCACCTCGACGCCTGCCGCCAAAACGGTCGGGTTGTTCCTGAACGAGCCTGAGGCATTTGGCGGCTATACGTTATTCAATAAAGCGTGGAGCGAGACGATTTACCTGATTGATAATCAGGGGCGGGTAGTTCACAAGTGGGAGTTGGATGCTAAGAGCCTGTTCGCAAGGTTGCTGGAGAATGGAAATCTGCTGACTTTCGCCAATCAAGGCGAGGGCCGCGACGCGAGTGTGCGGGAAGTTGACCGGAATGGGAATATCCTTTGGGACTGTACTCAGGGCTGGCCGCATCATGACTTCCTTAAAATGCCCAACGGGAATGTGCTGCTGCTGTCCCGGCAACTTAAGACCGACGAGGAGGTCATCGCCGCCGGCGCCAACCCGGAATTCATCGACCCTGAAGGCTTGTTGGCGCCGCATATTGTGGAAGTCCGAATTTCCGGGCCGGCAAGCTGCGAAATTGTCTGGGAATGGTCGGCGTGGGATCATCTAATTCAGGACTTTGACTCCAGCAAGGCGAATTACGGAGTGGTGGCCGAGTATCCGGAGTTGATTGACCTCAACTACCGCCTTTCCGAGGTAGCCGCCTGGGATGGCCCGTCGGAGGGGCTCTGGTCGGTGGGGGACTGGATGCACAGCAACGGAATCGACTATAACCTGGAATTGGACCAGGTTATGCTATCGCCCCGTCATTTCAGCGAAGTGTGGATTATCGACCACAGCACCACCAGAGCCGAGGCGGCCGGCTCCAGTGGGGGAAATAGCGGCCAGGGGGGCGACCTGCTCTACCGTTGGGGCAACCCCCGCGCCTATCGGGCCGGGACGCCCGCTGACCAGCAACTCTTCTGGCCGCATAATCCGCAATGGATTCCCCCCGGACTGCCGGGTGCCGGCAACATCCTCGTTTTCAACAATGGCTACGAGTTCCCGGGTTCATGGCGCCATTATTCGTCGGTAGATGAGATTGCCCCGCCGGTGGACGGGGCCAACTACCGGCTGGATCCCGACCGGGCCTATGCTCCGGTCGGACCGGTATGGACCTATACCGCCCCAACGCCCAGCGACTTTTTCGCCCGTTTTATCTCAGGGGCGCAACGGTTGCCTAACGGAAACACGCTGATTTGCGACGGGCCACACGGTACGCTTTTCGAGGTAACGCCGGCGGGGAAAACGGTTTGGAAATACGTCAACCCCATGACCAGCAATGGCCCTTTGCGTCAAGGCGAGTCGGTGCCAAACAAACGAGATGACAATATTCGGGTGTACCGCGCTTACCGGTATGCGCCGGACTACCCCGGTCTGCAAGGGCTGGATTTGACTCCGGGTGAGCCAATCGAACTTTACCCCACATTCAGCCCGGCGGATGACGGAAACGCCGCACCGTGAACGGCGCCGCGCCGATGGGTCGCTGGCGCGCTCTGGCCGCCCGCTGCGTGAATCCGGGTGGGCTTACGCTGCGCGTCATGGTTTCTCGCCTCCTCTGGAAAACACGGTTGGCCTAGGTTCCTTCCTGTCCCGCGCCGACGGGGAACTCGGCCGTCCAGATACGGTCGCCTGCGGGGGTGAACTGCCCGGTCCGGATGCGGGCGATGGGATAGTCGGGGAGCGAATGCTCAGTCATCTCGTAGTGGTCGGGGACGAGCGCCCGCGCCGCGCCGTATTCGCGCAGCGCCGCCTCGCGGTCGCCGACCTCGAGGGCGACATCCCCGGCGTTCATGTGGTGGTAGGCGCGCTGCAGGTTCACTAGGCGGCGCAGCTCGCCGAGCGGGTCGGCGTGGTCGTCCACCCGGAGATCGAAGAGGCGGTCGCGCCACGCCTCGCCCGTGGGCTCGCCCCGCACCACCAGGATCGCCGCCGACTGGCGGCCGCGGATGTCGCCGCCCTCGGCCTCCGCCGCCTCCATCGCCCGCAGGAGACGCTCGGCGAGGTCGCCGCCGCCGTTCTCGAAGGCCTCGGCCATCGCCGGCCAGACGGTCGCGCTCCCCATCAGGTTCGCCTGCACCGAGAAGTTCCCCCCCACCCGGTGGCCGGCGGCGGGGATGCAGTTGCCCCCGGTCCAGGCGTCCACCCGGCCCTCGGCGTCCACCATCGCCACCTGCCGGACCTCCCGGCCCTCGTCGGCGGCGACGAGCGCGGCGAGCGCCTCGGAGCGGACTCGCCGCCCCGCATCCGGTCGAGGCCGCGCGGCCCGTAGGCGGGGTCCACGAACGACTGGGTCGCCACCGCCCCCACGCCGGACTCGGCCCAGGACACGATGGAGCCGACCGAGAACCAGTGGCTCTGCACCGCCACCCCGAGCTGCCCGGTGGCCGGGTCGCGGGCCACGATGGAGTAGGTGTGCACCGGCCGGCCGGGCTCCGGCGGCTCGGCGAAGCTCGGCGGGGCGAGCACGGTCAAGATGAGGGCGGCGCCGGCCGCTCCGGCCAGCGTGGGCATTTCGGATCCTCCTTCGCCGCGTGGCGGCGGGCTTCGCGGGCTGCTGAGCAGGTTCGCAAGCCTACCGGCGATTCGGCAGCAATCTGGCGTACACGGGTGCCATTTTTCCCGGATATTCGGCACCTTCATAGGCCATTTCCATCGCAGGGTTCCGGTCGAAGGGCAGGGAACGACGGCCGGTGGACGGGCAGTGCCTCCGATTTGTCGGACGGAGAGTTGCCGGCCATCCCCTGCCGTCCGGGCGCGGCCTGATCGCGCCGGACCGGTGCGCGGGAACGGTGTCGGGGTCGCCGGACGAGCCGGGGTTCGTGGCAGAGGACGCGCCGTCCCCGGATGGCGTGGCTGCGTGCCTCCACGGACTCGAGGCCGCGGGTCTGGATGAACTGTTCCCTGAGGGTTCGGATTGAAGCGTTCGGCGACGCCGCGGCGCCGGGGGAAGCGGACGAGCGCCGGCGCCGCGTCCCGTGCTTCTACGAAGAGGCAGCGCGGCGCATCCTGACGCCTCCGCCTATCGGGAGGGCAGCGCGGCGCGGGACGCCTTGACGGGGTGCGAGCGGAACCGGGAAAGGCGCGCTCCCTCGGTAAAGTCCTCTCCGAACCGACGCACTTCCCGATCACCTTCGAGGAGCAGCTTCACTACCGCCATCGGTAGCCGGCCGGGTTACTCATCGAAGCGGACTTCGCCTTCCCACAGGGATGTGGTGGAGCCATCCTCGTTGACGAGGAACTGGCCGGTGCGGATGCTGGAGATGGCGTAGTCGGGAAATTCCTGCCAGGTGACGCACTGTTCGGCCGACCGCATCCCATGGGCGTTGAAGGGGAAGTTGAGGCCGCCGAAGCCGTACTGCCGGCGATGGGCAGGCAGGTCGTCCCCATCAACGGGGTAGATGTGCAGGAAGAACTCCGGGTCAGTGTCAGTGGCGTCGCACTGGTTACGGACAAAAACAAGCTTGTTTTTGTCGGCATACACATCGAAATGGTCGCGGATGACAAGTTCAACATTAATGGTGTGGATTATCTCCGCAATCCTGTCCGCGACATAGGTGGGATGGTAGAAATTTTCTTCCCAGCCGGTTCCTTCGTTGGAAAATTGGCCTGTTCGGATCTGGGCAATGGGGTAATTGGGAAGCGCGCGCAGAGCGACGCACTGGCCGGCTGACCGCATTCCACGGCCGTTGAAGCGGAAGCCGAGGTTGTCGAAGCCGTACTGCTGGCGTTGGGTTGGCAGGTCGTTCACATCAACGGGGAAGAGATGCAGGAAGAATGTTGTCGATTCGTCCACATCCTTCGCGTCACACGGCTCCTTGACATAAATCAGCATGTTCTCGCTGAGATGGACATCGAAGGTGGAGCGGATCGACGGGTCACGAGTCAGGATTTCTTCTCTATTTTTAGACGCATCAGTAGCGTATCCGTCTATCAAGGTTTCCGTATCCTCAATCAGATAGACGCTGAAGTACCCATCCGCCACGACTTGTTCAACCAAAGACGCGGGCAGGCTCGTTCTCCTGTGGGTAATAAACCATACTCTGCCGTTCCCGCTGCCTAACCAGGAGGCCAAGTCGGCCATCTTGCCGAGACACGAAGTGGGCGCCAGCACCACCAACCGGATCTTCTATAGTGGTAATTGGCCGGCCTTTCTTCATTTCCTTGATAGAACCGCATCGCCGCGACTGCACTCCCACCGGCGTAAACCATATCCTCTTCCCGCACCTGTTCTTTCAGTAAGGCAAGAACGGATTTGATGTTTCCAAGTGTCTTGTACGGACTGTCCTGCCGCATGGCGCTCACCCCGGCAAGCGCTGTCGCGCCGGCCATCGCAACGAGCAGGGCCGACTTCGTCCAACTCCGTTGTATGAGCGAGGACAGACAACCGGCTATCCAATGAAACGCCATGCCGACCACCAAGAAGATAATCGGTCCCAAATAGATACATTGGCGAATTCCCCCAAGCGGATAGATTCCCCGTACGGCGGTGCCGATGGAAACCGCAATGGCGAACGAAAATAGAACGGCGATGACGCTGTTTGGAAATTTGCCATGAAACGTTCAGCGGGATACGGCGACCAAGAGGAACGCGAAGACGGTGAGCATCGCTATCACCGCTACAATCTCAGGCACATGGTATGTCAACAATCTCCAAATCGCATCAATCGCAAACTCCACGAGCGACAGCGCATCAAGTCCTCCCTGGTAGTAATGCCTCGACAAATGGCCATCCGGGCCGAGGTACCCTCCAACCCCTTGATAGCGTAGAGTCACCAAGTAACTGACGGTACTCCCGGCCAGGAAGAATCCGCAAGGCGCGGCCAAGTCCAGGCGTCGTTTCCACCAGTCCCCGATCCGGCCGGCCACGGCAGGTGCGCTCCGTCAATCCGGTCCAGCAGTGCGTGGGGCGACGGCGGCGGCACCAATTACGGCAACGCCGAATAGGACCAAGCCGTATTGCACCAAAGGGGCAACGAACAGAAACGCGCAGAGCAAGACTTTCTTGCTGTCCCGCAGATACCGCAGCAGCCCGGCCAGCATCAGTAAGACCACCAGCGCGTCAATGGAGTATTCCCGCGCATCCTGGGCGTGTCGGATTGCCTCGACGGAGAGCGTTGCGAGCAGAGCCGCCAGAAACGCGGCTCCCCGAGCGACGCCGAGGCGAGGCAGCAATAAAAGCATCAAGGCGACGGTCACAATGCTGGCCGTCGCCGGTATGAGTCGAATGCTGAATGGTGTGCTCTCGACTTTCTGTACCGCGTACAGGACCAAGGGGTACAGGATCGGAGCGGAGTGGCCGCGACGAGTACCGGAGACGACTTCGGAGAGCGTGCCTCTCGAGATATTGGCCGCTACCCCTTCGTCATGCCGTAGGGACTTCTCCGCCAAGTCATGGAAGCGCAGCCCCGCGGCGGCGAAAATCAAAACGACGCACGCGACGTAGTACAGACGCACCTTGCGGTCGCGGCTGAACTGACGATGCGCCGGAGCACTGCACGCATCCTTGTGGCCTAGGTTCCTTCCTGTCCCGCGCCGACGGGGAACTCGGCCGTCCAGATACTGTCGCCTGCGGGGGTGAACTGCCCGGTCCGGATGCGGGCGATGGGATAGTCGGGGAGCGAATGCTCAATAATGCACTGGCCGCCAAAGGTCAGAACGGCGTATTCCCCGTAGCGGAAGTGCGCGCCGCCGAAGCCGTGCTGGCGGCGGTCGGCCGGCAGGTCCTCCACGTCTTCCGGGACGACATGCAGGAAAAACTCCGCTTGCACATCCGATACGCTGCACGGCGACTTGAGGTAGATCACCGCAGCATTCTCGCGAAGATAGATGTCGAAGTCGGAGCGGGCCGCCGGTTCGCCGGACGCGACGGACTCGTAGTCCGTCAGCCGGGACGGTTCGCCTTCCACCGCGCCGACCGGGAACGCGGCCATCCAGACGAGTTCGCCTTCGGCGTTGAACTGCCCGGTGCGGATGCGCGCGATGGGATAGTCGGGGAGCGGATGCTCCGCGATGCACTGGCCGGCAAAGGCCAAGGCGGCGGTGTTCCCGTGGTGGATCCCGTAGCGGAAATGCGTATTGCCGAAGCCGTGCTGGCGGCGGTCGGCCGGCAGGTCCTCCACGTCTTCCGGGACGACTTGCAGGAAGAACTCCGCTTGCACGTCCGCCGGGCCGCACGGCGACTTGAGGTAAGCCACCGTGTTCTCGCCGGCATAGACGTCGAAGACGGAGCGGGCCGCCCGTTCGCCGGACGCGATGGACTCGTAGTCCATCCGCCAGGAAGGAAGCGGCGGGGGCGAGGTCGGGCGTTTTCGCCTCGTGCATATCTCCTGGTTCTCCTTCAGGTACTCGAGCAGGGCTTCCGCCGCCCACCGGTGACCGGCGGTGTTCCAGTGGGCGTTGTGCTCCCATCTCGCATCCCTCCTGGGCTCGGCGCCTTGGCGCAGTACATAGTCGTTGTAGTCGATGACGGGAATGCCTCGTGGTTCGGCCAGAGCGGTCAGGCGGTCGAATCCGAGGTCGCCTCGGGTGCCGATGTAGTGCGAGGACAGGATGACCAATGCGGCACCGTCGCGGGCCGCGCGTTCCCTGAACTGGTCCAGCGCGAAGGCCGTGAAGTCCAGGGCGTCCTCGTAGACCGGCGGCAAGTCCCGCGCCTCCCGGAACGAAGTCCAGAGGTCTCCCCGCGTTGTTGGCTGCCATCCATCGAACAGCGCGGCGTAGCGCGGGGAGCGCTGGCTCAGCAGCGCCACCCAGGCGATCAGTTCGGGATCGATGTCGTCCGAGGTAGAAAGCGCGCGCTTCTTGGCATCCAGCCACCTCGCGAAGGGAGACATGCCGTTCAGGCGGTCCATGACGCGCGAATACCAAGGTGGAGAAGTCGAAGCCATGGCGGCCAATTGGGACTCCGGAAAAGGGGGATGGGGCGGTCGCAGCGTGATGGTCCCGTCCGCGCCCCGCGTCGCGGAAACGTCGATGAGTCGGTCCGGATCCACTCCCTGCTGCAAACCCTGCAGAATTGGCGCGTTGTCCATGAAGTCGTTGTCGACGAAGACGAGCACCAACAGGGCGGGCCGGAAAGCCCTTGCGAATTCGTCGTAGTACGCCAGTTGGTTGACTTGGCCGGTGCCGGAGATCCCGAACGCCGAGGTCGTGATGTCCAGATGTCTGAGTTCGTCGGCGGCGAGTTCCTCCAGCCGAACCTGAAATTTGTCGGCGATGGGAACCTGGATTGCCTCCACAAAGGAATCGCCGATCATGGCGATGTGGCAGCTTGCCGCGGCCCGATCGATGTCGATGGGTTCGCGGTCGGCAAACCCCAGGCTGTTCGTGCGAGAGATGGTCCAGAAGTCAAGGCCGTTCGTCCAACGCACCTCCGCGTTGGGAGCGAATATGCTCCCGACAATTGGAGACCAGTCGTAGGGAGCGTCTCTCTCCAAGAAAGGCGCCCGTAGCCGGAAATACATCTCACCGACGACTCCAATCAGGGCCAGGCCCGCCACGAGAAACAGCGCGTTCCAGCCGACCAGCCGCAGCACGCGGCGGATTTTCAGTCCCGCCCGAGTCATGGCGACGGTGCGCCTTCCACCGCGCCGACGGGGAACTCGGCCACCCAGATCTGGTCGCCTTCGGGGTTGAACTGCCCGGTGCGGATGCGGGCGATGGGATAGTCGGGGAGCGGATACTCCATACTGCACCGGCCGCCAAAGGCCAAGGCAGCGGTGTTCCCGTAGCGGAAGTTCGCATCGTCGAAGCCGTACTGCCGGCGGTCGGCCGGCAGGTCCTCCAGGTCTTCCGGGACCACCTGCAGGAAAAACTGCGCTTGCACATCCGCCGCGCTGCACGGCGACTTGAGGTAGGCCACCGTGTTCTCGCTGGTATAGACGTCGAAGACGGAGCGGGCCGCCGGCTCGCCGGACGCGACGGACTCATAGTCCGTCAGCCAGGAAGGACGTGGTGGGGGCGAGGTCGGGCTCTTTCGCCTCGTGCATATCTCTTGGTTCGCCTTCAGGTACTCGAGCAGGGCTTCCGCCGCCCACCGGTGACCGGCGATGTTCCAGTGGTTGTCGTGCTCCCATCTCGTATCCCTCCGGGGCTCGGCGCCCTGGCGGAGGACGTAGTCGTGGTAGTCGATGACGGGAATGCCTCGCGCTTCGGCCAGAGCGGTCAGGCGGTCGAATCCGAGGTCGCCTCGGGTGCCCATGGTGTGTGAGGTCAGGATGACCAATGCGGCGCCGTCGCGGTCAGCGCGTTCCCTGAACTGGTCCAGCGCGAAGCCCGTGAAGTCCAGGGCGTCCTCGTAGACGGGCGGCAAGTCCCGCGCGTACAGGAACGGAGTCTGGATGTGCCCCCGCGTCGTTGGCCGCCACCCGTCGAGCAGCGCGGCGTAGCCGGGGGAGCGCCGGCTCAGCAACGCCACCCGGGCGATCAGTTTGGGATCGATATCGTCCGAGGTAGAAAGCGCGCGCCACTTGGCATCCAGCCAGTTCGCGAGGGGAGACATGTCGGTCAGGCGGTCCGTGACGCGCGGGTGCCGGGATGGGACGGCCAGTCGGGTACTCTGAGAAGGGGGATAAGGCGGTTGCAGCGTGATGGTCCCATCCGCGCCTCGTGTCGCGGAGACATTGGGGAGTCGGTCCGGGTCCACTCCCCTGTTCAACCCATCCAGGATGGGCGCATTGTTCATGAAGTCGTTGGAAACGAAGACGAGAACCAACAAGGCGGGTCGCAGATACCGCGCGAATTCGTCGTAGTACGCCAGTTGGTTGACTTGGCCGGTGCCGGAGATCCCGAACGCCGAGGTCGTGATATCCAGATGTCGGAGTTCCTCGGCGGCGAGCTCCTCCAGCCGAACGTGAAATTTGTCGGCGATGGGAACCTCGGATGCCTGCACATAAGAATCGCCGATCATGGCGACGTGGCAGCTGGCCGCGGCCCGCTCGAGGCTGATGGGTTCGCGGTCGAGAAATCCCAGTGTGTTCGTGCGAGAGATGGTCCAGAAATCAAGCCTGTTCGTCCAACGCACCTCCGACTTGGGCGCGAATATCCCCCCGACATTTGGAGACCAGGCGTAGAGACGGAACGTCTCCACGAAGGGCGCCCGCAGCCGGAAATACATCTCACCGACGACCCCAATTAGCGCCAGGCCCGCCACGAGAAACAGCGCGTTCCAGCCGACCAGCCGCAGCGCACGGCGGGTTTTCATTCCCGCCCGAGTCATGGCGACGGTGCGCCTTCCGCCGCGCCGACGGGGAACTCGGCCTCCCAGAGCCGGCCATCGTCGGGGGTGAACTGCCCGGTCCGGATGCGGGCGATGGGATAGTCGGGGAGCGGATGCTCCGCGATGCACCGGCCGCCAAAGGCCAGGGCGGCGATGTTCCCGTTTTGGTTCTCGTAGTGGAAATCCAGATTATCGAAGCCGTATTGCCGGTGGTGGTCCGGCAGGTCCTCGACAGCCTCGGGGACTATGTGCAGAAAGAACTGTGCTCGCACATCCGCCGCGCTGCACGGCGACTTGAGGTAGGTCACCGCGTTCTCACGAAGATAGATGTGGAAGCGGGATCGGGCAGCCGGTTCGCCGGACGTGATGGACTCGTAATCCGTCAACCAGGAAGGACTTGGCGGGGGCGAGGTCGGGCTCTTACGCATCGTGCAGATCTCCTGGTTCTGCTTCAGATACTCAAGCAGGGCTTCGGCCGCCCACCTGTGGCCGGCCGTGTTCCAGTGGCCGTCGTGCTCCCATCTCGCATCCCTCCGGGGCGTGGCGCCCTGGCGGAGTACATAGTCGTTGTAGTCAATGACCGGAATGCCTCGCGGTTCTGCCAGAGCGGTCAGGCGGTCGAAAGCGAGGTCGCCTCGGGTGCCGATGTAGTGAGTGGACAGGATGACCAATGCGGCGCCGTCGCGGTCCGCGCGTTCCCTGAATTGGTCCAGCGCGAAACCCGTGAAGTCCAGGGCGTCCTCGTAAACGGGCGGCAAATCCTGCGTGTGCCGGAACGGATCATCCATGCCTTTCCTCGTCGTTGGCCGCCACCCGTTGAGCAGCGCGGCGTAGCGGGGAGCGCCGCTTAGCAGCGCCACCCGGGCGATCAGTTCGGGATCGGTGTCGTCCGGGGAAGAAGCGCGCCTCTTGACGTCCAGCCACTTCGCGAGGAAAGACATGCCGGTCAGGCGGTCCTTGACTCGCGAATACCAGGGTGGAGGAGTCCTGGTGGCCAATCGGGACTCCGATGAATGGGGATGGGGCGGTTGCAGCGTGATGGTCCCGTCCGCGCCTCGCGGCGCGGAAACATTGGTGAGCTTGTCCGGCTCAATTCCTTGGTGCAACCCGTCCAAGATTGGCGCATTGTCCATGAAGTCGTTGTTAGCGAAGACGAGCACCACCAGGGCGGGCCGGAGATTCCGCGCGAATTCGTCGTAGTACGCCAGTTGGTTGACTTGGCCGGTGCCGGAGATCCCGAACGCCGAGGTCGTGATGTCCAGATGTCTGAGTTCGTCGTCGGCGAGTTCCTCCAGCCGAACCTGAAATTTGTCGGCGATGGGAACCTGGATTGCCTCCACAAAGGAATCGCCGATCATGGCGATGTGGCAGCTTGCCGCGGCCCGATCGATGTCGATGGGTTCGCGGTCGGGAAACCCCAGGCTGTTCGTGCGAGAGATGGTCCAGAAGTCAAGGCCGTTCGTCCAACGCACCTCCGCGTTGGGAGCGAATATGCTCCCGACAATTGGAGACCAGTCGTAGGGAGCGTCGCTCTCCAAGAAGGGCGCCCGTAGCCGGAAATACATCTCACCGACGACTCCAATCAGGGCCAGGCCGACAAAGAGAAACAGCGCGTTCCAGCCGACCAGACGCAGCACGCGGCGGATTTTCATTCCCGCCCGAGTCATGGCGGCGGTTCGCCTTCCGCCGCGCCGACGGGGAACTCGGCCATCCAGATGAGGTCGCCTTCGGGGTTGAACTGCCCGGTGCGGATGCGGGCGACGGGATAGTGGGGGAGCGGCTGCGCCATAATGCACCGGCCGCCGAAGTCCAGGGCGGCGTATTCCGCGTAGCGGAAATGCCCACCGCCGAAGCCGTGCTGGCGGCGGTCGGCCGGCAGGTCCTCCACGTCTTCCGGGACGACATGCAGGAAAAACTCCGCTTGCACATCCGCTACGCTGCACGGCGACTTGAGGTAGATCACCGCATTCTCGCGAAGATGGACGTCGAAGACGGAGCGGGCCGCCGGTTCGCCGGACGCGACGGACTCGTAGTACGTCAGCCGGGACGGTTCGCCTTCCACCGCGCCGGCGGGGAACGCGGCCATCCAGACGGGGTCGCCTTCGAGGGTGAACTGGCCGGTGCGAATGCGGGCGACGGGATAGTCGGGGAGTGTCCGCTCGGCGACGCACTGGCCGCCAAAGGCCAGGGCGGCGGTGTTCCTGTAATGGAAATGCATGTTGTCGAAGCCGTGCCGCCGGCGATCGGCCGGCAGGTCCTCCACGTCTTCCGGGACGACATGCAGGAAGAACTCCGCTTGCACGTCCGCCGCGCTGCACGGCGACTTGAAGTAGGCCACCGTGTTCTCGCCGGCATAGACGTCGAAGACGGAGCGGACCGCCGGTTCGCCGGACTCAATAGTCGTCAGCCAGGAAGGCGGGGGTGCGGTCGGGCGCTTTCGCGTCGTGCAGGTCGCTTGGTTCTCCTTCAGGTATTCGAGCAGGGCTTCCGCCGCCCACTGATGGCCGGCGGCGTTCCAGTGGCCGTCGTGCGCCCATATCGCATCCCTCGGCTTGGCCCCCTGGCGGGTTATGTAGTCGTGCTGGTCGATGACGGGAATGCCTCGCGGTTCGGCCAGAGCGGTCAGGCGGTCGAATCCGAGGTGGCCCCGGGTGCCCATGTGGTGTATGGACAGGATGACCAACGCGGCGCCGTCGCGGTCCGCGCGCTCCCCGAATTGGTCCAGCGCGAAGGCCGTGAAGTCCAGCGCGTCCTCGTAGACGGGCGGCAAATCCTGTGTGTACAGGAACGGATCATCCATGCCCTCCTTCGTCGTTGGCCGCCACCCGTCGAGCAGCGCGGCGTAGCCGGGGGAGCGCTGGCTCAGCAACGCCACTTGGGCGACCAGTTCGGTATCTGTGTCGTCTGCGAACGAAGCGCGCCTCTTGGCATCCAGCCAGTTCGCGAAGGAAGACACGCCGGTCGCGTGGTCCGCGGTGCGCGTGTGCCGGGATGGGACGGCCAATCGGGACTCTTGGGAATGAGGGGGATGGGGCGGTCGCAGCGTGATGGTCCCGTCCGCGCCTCGCGTCGCGAAAACATTGGTGAGGTAGTCCGGGTCCATTCCCTGGTGCAACCCCTCCAAGATTGGCGCATTGTTCATGAAGTCGTTGCTAACGAAGACGAGCACCAACAGGGCGGGCCGCAGATACCGCGCGAATTCGTCGTAGTACGCCAGTTGGCTGACTTGGCCGGTGCCGGACATCCCGAACGCTGAGGTCGTGATGTCCAGGTGTGGAAGTTCCTCGGCGGCGAGCTCCTCCAGCAGAACGTGAAACTTCTCGGCGATGGGAACCTGGAGTGCCTCCACATAGGAATCGCCGATCATGGCGACGTGGCAGCTTGCCGCGGCCCGCTCGAGGCTGATGGGTTCGCGGTCCACGAAGCCCAGGCCGTTGGTTCGCGACTCGGTCCAGAAATCAAGGTGGTTCGTCCAACGCACGTCCGCGTGGGCTTTGTATATTGCCCCGACATTAGGAGACCAGGCGTAGGGACGGAACGTCTCCCCGAAGGGTGCTCGCAGCCGCCAATACGTCTCGCCGACGACGCCAATCAGTGCCAAGCCACCAAAGAGAAACAGCGCGTTCCAGCCGATCAGACGCAGCGCGCGGCGGATTCTCCCTCGCCCCGTGGGATGGTTTACATCGCGCGTCTTGATGGCTGTCATGGTGTCTCGTGCGCCCAAGTCGTGGCCGGAGTTGACCAAGGCAGCAAGCAGATTGAGTTCCATCCGACGTTAAGCGCGACGAGACTCAACATCAGCCTTGTCCACCCTCCACCGCGCCGACAGGAAACTCGACTCTCCAGATCTGGCCTTCGTCGGGGGTGAACTGCCCGGTCCGGATGTGAGCGATGGGATAGTCGGGGAGCGAACGTTTCGCAATGCACTTGCCGCTATAGGCCAGAGCGACGTTTCCCCCGTAGTGGAAATCCAGATTGTCGAAGCCGTACCGCCGGCGGCCGGCCGGCAAGTCCTCCACGTCTTCCGGGAAGACGTGCAAAAAGAACCGCGCTTGCACATCCGCTGCGCTGCAAGGCGACTTGAGGTAGGCCACCGTGTTCTCGCCGGCATAGATGTCGAAGACGGAGCGGGCCGCCGGTTCGCCGGACGCGATGGACTCGTAGTCCGTCAGCCAGGAAGGCGGAGGCGGGGGCGTGGTCGGGCGCTTTCGCGTCGTGCAGATCGCCTGGTTCCGCTTCAGGTACTCGAGCAGGGCTTCCGCCGCCCATTGATGGCCGGCGGCGTTCCAGTGGCCGTCGTGCGCCCACGTCACATCCTTCCAGGGCACGGCGCCCTGGCGGCGGACGTAGTCGTTAAAGTCTATGACGGGAATGCCCCGCGGTTCGGCCAGGGCGGCCATGCGGTCGAAGGCGAGGTCGCCGCGGGTGCCCATGGTGTGCGTGGACAGGATGACCAATGCGGCGCCGTCGCGGTCTGCACGTTCCCCGAACTGGTCAAATGCGAAGGCCGTGAAGTCTAGGGCATCTTCGTAGACAGGTGATAGCGGATCATCGATGTATCCCGGCGTCGTTGAGGCAAAAGCGCGCCTCTTGGCAGCCAGCCAGTTCGCGAAGGCAGACATGCCGGTCAGGTAGTCCGTGGCGCGCGCATGCCAAGGTGGAGGAGGCGTCGCGGCAATTTGGGACTCCCCGGGCTCCCCGGGATAGGGCGGTCGCAGCGCCATGGTCCCACCCGCGCCTCGTGTCGCGGAAACAAACTTGTGTCGGTCCGGATCCACGCCTCGGCGCAACCCATCCAGGATCGGCGAATTATTCACGAAATCGTTTTGAACGAAGACCAGCACCAACAGAGCGGGTCGCAGATATCGTGCGAATTCGTCGTAGTACGCCAGTTGGTTGATTTGGCCGGTATCGCTGACCCCGAACGCCGAGGTCGTGACGTCCAGAAGGCGTAGCTCCCGGGCAGCGAGTTCCTCCAGCCTAACATGAAATTTGTCGGCGATGGGAACCTGGAGTGCCTCCACATAGGAATCGCCGATCATGGCGATGTGGCAGCTCGCCGCGGCCCGCTCGAGGCCTGCCGGTTCGCGGTCGGGGAACCCCAGGCTGTTCGTGCGAGAGATGGTCCAGAATTCAAGCCCGTTCGTATGGCGCACCTCCGCGCCGGGTGCGAATATCCTCCCCACAGTTGGAAACCAAGCGTAAGGAATGTCGCTCCCCACGAAGGGCGTCCGCAGCCGGAAGTACGTCTCACCGACGACTCCAATCAGCGCCAAGCCCGCCACGAGAAACAGCGCGTTCCAGCCGGCCAGGCGCAACGCGGGGCGTCCGTCCATCAATCCGGCTCCAACGACTCCGCGTACTCGCGCTTGAGCGACATGTCCTGCTCGGCCTTGCGCAAGAAGCAGTTGCCGATGGCGAGGCAGTCGAGGGCCGTGCCCATGAAGCAGCGGAAGGCGTCCGCCGGCGAACAGACGATGGCCTCGCCGCGCACGTTGAAGCTAGTGTTCACTATCACCGGGCAGCCCGTCCTGGCTTTGGAGGCTTCCAGCAGCACGTGATAGCGGGGGTTGGTTTCGCGATGGACGGTCTGCACGCGGGCCGAATAGTCCACGTGGGTGACGGCCGGGACGTCCGAGCGCGGCACGTTCAACCGGTCGATGCCGAACAACGCATCCTGCGCTTCGGCTGACGGCTTGCGCCGCTCGGTTCTTACGTCCGCCGTCGGCTTCCTCCGGAAACATGATTGGCCTAGGTTCCTTCCTGTCTGAATCATACCTGTTGTCTGTCAATTCGGCTCGAACGAGTCCACGCGCTCGCGCTCGAGCGAGTGGTCCTGGTCCGCCTTGCGCAGGAAGCAGTTGCCGATGGCGAGGCAGTCGAGGTCCGTGCCCGGGAAACGCCAAGCGGTGTCGAAACCGGGACGCGATCAACGGCCTTGTCCGCCTTCCACCGTGCGGGCGGGGAACTCGGCCAACCGGATCTGGTCGCCTTCGGGCGTGAACTGCCCGTTCCGGATGCGGGCGATGGGATAGGCGGCGAGCGCCCGCTCCGCGATGCACCGGCCGTCAAAGGCCAAGGTGGCGTGTTCCCCCTAGCGGAAAATGCATATTGTCGAAGCCGTGCTGCCGGCGGTCGGCCGGCAGATCCTCCAGGTCTTCCGGGACGACATGCAGGAAACTCCGCTTGCACATCCGACGCGCGCGCGGACTTGAGGTCGGCGTGGCCACCCGTGTTGTGGATACGGCCGCACATCCGACGCGCGCGCGGACTTGAGGCGGGTCACCATGTTCTCGCCGGTACTGGAAAGAAGTTCCGCCGCAAGTCCGTGGACGCTCTAGTCGCGCAGGCGAGCGGCCACACGGCAGCGACAGTCTGTGGCATCGTGTTCGGCCCAGCTTGGCGGCCAGCGAGGCCGGAAGGGTCGGAGAAGCGAGTGCGAAAGAAGATATCGCCGTGCCGCACCGCCATGGCGGAGCCCTCGGTACACATTGAAGAGCGCAACGGGAAGCGCCGGGTTCTCGTCTCTGGTGGGACTTTCGTCCCCAGAAGGGAATGGGAGACGGCTTATCCGATCGAACTAGTCGAGCATGTCCTGCGTGTCACGGGCCCGGTCTGGCTCAACGACGAGATCGCAAGAGATGAGAATCCTTCCGCGTCTCGGAGCTTTATTCGCTGGAACGTCCTGAGCTACGTTGATTCCCGAGACTTCGCCGGGCGTCGTCTGCTCGACTTCGGCTCGGGCTGTGGGGCATCGAGCGTGGTGCTCGCGCGGATGCTCCCGAAGACGGAGATAGTGGGCGTGGAAGTCCGATCCGATGCTGTGACGTTGGCCCGGCACCGAGCAGAGTATTACGGTGTGGGCGACCGCGTTCGGTTCGTGCTGTCTCGGGACGCGAACAACCTGCCGGCCGGGATCGGTGACTTTGATCACGTCGTGCTCTCGGGTGTGTACGAGCACCTGTTGCCGATCCAACGAAGGCGCCTGCTTTCCCTCATCTGGTCGAAACTGAATGCCGGGGGCATACTGTTCATCTTCGAGACGCCTCACCGTTGGTTCCCGATCGAGTCGCACACCACCCTGCTGCCGTTCATCAACTACCTGCCCGACCGTGCGGCCCACTACTGCTCCCGGCGCTTCTCGCGCCGAGTGCGTAGCGACTCTTCATGGCCCGACCTCCTGCGGGCGGGCATACGCGGAGGCACCGCCCGGGAGATCGTCTCGATTCTTGGGGACGGGGAGCTTCTCACGCCTTCTTGGGATGGCGCGACCCGGGACCAGATCGATCTTTGGTATCAACATGTTCGCGATAAAGGGACGTCTCTACCCAAAGACGTGGCGATGCGTTGCCTCAAAGCGCTCAAAGCAGTGACGGGTATAGCCTTGAGTCCATATCTGGGCATTGCCGTCCGCCGCCGCTGCTCGAAAAAATAGCGCATGCCAAAGCACATGCTCAACGTTCGCCGCGCTTGCCGTGGCGCTACCAGCGCGCCCATCCGGGCCCGCACCTCAAGGCGCGCGCCATGACCCAGGAAGAACCGAACCAGCCGCCCGGTCCGCGCACGACCGGCGGACGGGATGCGGCCATCGTGTTCGCGACCCAGATTGGTGTTGTGGTCTTCGGTTTGGCCATCCAGAGTCTCCTAGCCTACGCGCTGTTGCCAGAAGGACGCGGCAGCTTTGCCGTTTGCGCCGGGTTCGCAGCTGTTCTCGCCGTGGTCTTCTCGCCAGGGGCCCAACAGGGCGCGCAATATTTCGTCATGACGAAGCAGGCGACCGTTTCGGAAGGCGTCAACGTCGCGTTGGCGATATGCCTGGTCGCCGGGGCCTTGGGGTTCGCATTGACGGTGCCATTCCTGCACAGCGACATCGGATTCTTTCGCAAGGCGGAAACGAGCGCGTTCTACTTGGCGCTTGCCTTGGTGCCTGTCATGGCGTTTTCGGGCAGCATGATGTATCAACTCGCCGGGTTGCGCCGATTTGGACATCTCGCGGCGTGCTCCTTGGTGCATGTCGGGGTGGACATCCTCACTCTGCTGGGCCTCGCGTGGGTCGATCGGATCACGGTGGACGGCGCCGTCGCGGCGGCCATTGGTGGGCATAGTTGCAAGGTGGTCCTGTGTGCGTGGTACCTGCGCCGGCACCACGGCCTGGTTCCGACCAATCCGCTGCGCGCGCCCTTCGCGCGAGTCGTTGGCTACGGTCTGCGATTCCATCCTGCGGGCATAGGCGGCGTGCTGGAAACGACCGCCGGAGTTCTCGTTCTGGGGCTGTTCGCGAGCGCGGCGGAAATCGGCCTGTTCGCAACCGCAAGCGCGCTCATGTTCGGGCTGCGCATGATCTCCGACGCGGTAGGCAACGCGCTGCTGCCCCGTATCGCAGGTAGCGGCCGGCCGGAATTGACGACGCTCTGTCTGCGTGTCGTGTGGTGCGGCACTTTGGCCGCGACTCTTGCCATGCTGCTGATCAGCACGCCGCTGGTTCGGATCCTCTTCTCGGATGCCTTCCTGCCGGCGGTACCGCTACTGTGGGTCACGGCACCGGGTGTGCTCGCCTATGCCTGCGCCGGCATACTCGGAACCTATTTCAAAGGCATCGGCCGGCCGGGCATCTTTTCTTGGGCGGTTTCCTTGGGGCTGGCCGTGTATCTGATCGCGATTCCCACGCTCTATCCCGCGTTGGGCGTCTCGGCCGCGGCTTGGGGGTTGAGCTTGGGGATGATCTGCCGACTCGTCGTTCTCGCGGTGGCGTTCGCAAGGGCCACACGAATGCGCTGGCTCTCGATCTGGCTGCCACGACTTGCCGATGCGGCCGCCTTCTGGCGCACATTCCGCGCTTCGTTCGGCCGTGCGTGACCTTGTGGGCAATCCGGGGAACATGCCCGCCGACGACCGTGCATAATTGAACGCAAGCGCTTCTTCAACACTGAAAGGCCGATTGATGCGGCTCGCATGGGGCGTCGTGGCGCCTGGCGTGTGCGCCGTCATTGGTCCATTTTTCAAGACGTGGTAGTCCCCATGCCGTTGATGCTGGACAAGATACTCACACTGTTCGCGATGCCGATCGGCGTTGCCGCGATCGCGGGAGTGTTCGCTATGGCGGCGCTCGCCCGGGGCCGGCCGCGTGTCGCGTTCGGGTTGATCGCGTTCTCGACGGTCTGGCTGTGGGGCTGGTCGACGCCGTTCGTCGCGCATCACGTCAACGGCCCCCTCGTGGAGCGATTTCCGCCCCGGTCGGCCGCCCAGTTGCCTGCCGCTGACGCGATCGTATTGCTCGGCGGCCCGGACCACGACCGGGTCTGGCGGGCCGCACGGCTCTACCGCGCCGGCAAGGCCCCGTTTGTCATCGTGACTGGCGGTCTCGTGTGGCCGGGCGCCGCCCCGTCGAACGCAGCGGTCATGCGGATCCAGCTCCGTGCGCTGGGTGTCCCCGACGACGCCATCATCATCGAGAACCACAGCCGCAACACCAGACAGAATGCCCTGTTCGTTGCAGAGCTTGCTGCCCCCCTGGGGATCGAGCAGGTGTTGCTGGTCACTTCGCCGTATCACATGCCGCGCGCCGCGGCCGCCTTCGGCAGCACGGCGCTGCAGGTGATCCACGCCGCACCTTCGCGGCCAATCCGACCGCTTCCCTGGATTCTCCAAGTCCTTCCGTCCACCCCTGCGCTGCGTAGGAGTACCGCGGCGCTACGGGAATACCTGGGTCTGGTGGTCTATCGCGTGCGCGGCTGGGTGTGACCGTGCTCGAAGTGTTGCCGGAGGGCGAGAAGCGGGCTGCTGGCCTTCGTGCTTCCGCGGTATTCGCCGCGCTCGCCGCGGTAACGAGGTAGCCCTCGCAGCCGCTACTGGACTGCTCGCGCACTGGCGGGGATGGGAGGGATACGCTTCGATTGCAGCAGACGATCGAAGAAACGGATCGTTTTCTGGATTCCCGTTTCGAAGGACGTGGAAGGTGCCCAGCCGAGAATGTCCCCGGCCCTCGTAATGTCGGGCTGCCGGCGCATCGGGTCGTCTATCGGCAACTCCTTGTGGATGATTCTCGATTTCGAGCCGGTTAGACGAATGATCATGCTTGCGAGCTCCCCAATAGTGACCTCCCGCGTATTGCCAATGTTGATCGGCCCGGTGATTTCGTGGGGTGTGTTCATCAACTTCACCAAGCCATCAATCGTGTCGTCCACATAGCAAAAGGAACGAGTTTGATCGCCATTGCCGTAGACTGTGAGTGGCTCACCGCGCAAGGCATGCACGACGAAGGTGGAAACGACGCGGCCATCGCCAATGGACATGCGTGGGCCGTAGGTGTTGAATATCCGCGCGATCTTGATGGGCATACCGTGCTGGCGCCGATAGTCGAAGAACAACGTCTCGGCGCAACGCTTGCCCTCGTCGTAGCATGCGCGCGGCCCGATTGGATTGACGTTGCCCCAATAGTCCTCCGTTTGTGGATGCGCTTGGGGATCGCCGTACACCTCGCTGGTGGATGCTTGGAGAATCGGCGCTCGCACCCGCTTTGCGAGACCCAGCATATTGAGTGCGCCATGCACGCTGACCTTGGTGGTCTGCACGGGATCGAATTGATAATGAATCGGCGAGGCCGGACAGGCCAAATTGTAAACCTGGTCCACCTCGACGTAGAGCGGAAACGTGATGTCGTGTCTAAGGGCCTCGAAACGCGGATTCGACAACATGGGCCCGATGTTGTCGCGTGACCCTGTGAAGTAATTGTCGACGCAGAGGACTGCGCAACCCTCCCTAAGCAGCCGTTCGCATAGATGTGAGCCTAGGAATCCCGCTCCTCCGGTTACCAACACTCGGTTGGTGCGATTCATGGCGTCTCCTGCGCCTGCCAGCTCATCCCGCATCCCTGTGCTCTCCCTCGCCCAACTCTAGTCCGGAGTAACGTGACTTGGCGCAGCCGCCAAGCGGTCTTCTCTGATTACCGTCTTCGCCACAGTCAATGACCCGTGCCGCATTGTGCCGCCCTTGAGGGGGGGTGTCAAAGAGCGCGGAGAGCGTGAATTCGTTCAATGCAAGAGCGCCGGTGCTGCGCAAGGTGGCTCAACCATGCCCAGCCGCGACGTTGCCGCGGCCGATGCCTATGTGAACAATGCCCTGTTCCGCCATTATGGCCGGGTCGTAAAGATTGCGGCCATCAAAGACCACCGGTTGTTTGAGGACTTGGCGCAGGGTGTCGAAATCCAAGCTGCGGAACTCATGCCACTCCGTCGCGACCAGCAGGGCGTCGGCACCGACGAGGGCGTCGTCGCGGCGCGAGCACAGCACTAGGTCTTGGCGGTCACCGTACAGCCGCTTGGCTTCGCGCATGGCTTGCGGGTCGTAGGCCCGCACGGCTCCTCCAGCACGCCACACGGCCTCCATCAACGTGCGGCTCGGCGCTTCGCGCATGTCGTCGGTTTCGGGTTTGAAGGCGAGCCCCCACAATGCCAGGGTGCGGCCGCGGAAGGAGCCGCCGAAGTAGCCAAGCAGTTTGCCTGCCAACACTTGTTTCTGACGCTCGTTCACGGCCTCCACGCCGCGCACGAGCTCGGCGTCGTAGCCGACCTTGGCGGCCATGTTTGCGAGTGCGCGCATGTCCTTCGGGAAGCACGAGCCGCCGTAGCCGCAGCCTGGGTAGATGAAATTGTAGCCGATGCGCGGATCCGCGCCGATGCCGCGCCGCACCGCTTCGATATCCACACCCACGCGATCGGCCAGATTGGCCAATTCGTTCATCAAGCTGATCTTGGTGGCCAGCATGGCGTTGGCGGCGTATTTGGTCATCTCGGCCGAACGCACATCCATGTGCAGCACCTTGTCGTGATTGCGGTTGAAGGGCCGGTATAAACGATCGAGTACTTGCGCGACCTTGGCGTCGTCGCTGCCAATAATGATGCGGTCCGGTTTCATGAAGTCCGCGACGGCCGCGCCCTCCTTGAGAAACTCCGGGTTGGAAACGACCGCGAAGCGGATGTCGGCCTTGCGCCGAGCCAGCGCGGCCGCGATGGTCTCCCTGACGCGATCCGCGGTGCCTACGGGCACCGTGGACTTGTCGACGACGATGGTCCAACGTGCCAAGTGTTCGCCAATCGTTTCCGCGGCATCGAGCACATGACGGAGGTCGGCGGCACCGTCCTCGTCCGATGGCGTGCCGACGGCGATGAACACCACCTCGCCTCGGCCCAATGCGGACTTGGCGTCGACCGTAAACGCTAGCCGTCCAGCGTCCTGATTCGTGCGCAACAGCATCTCGAGACTTGGCTCGAAGATCGGCATCTCGCCGGCCTGCAAGCGCTCGACCTTGGCCTCGTCCACGTCCACGCACACGACATGGTTGCCCATTTCGGCGAAGCAGGCGCCGGTGACGAGACCCACATAACCGGAACCGAAGATCGTGATGTCCATGCTTCGCGTAACTCCAGTCTCCGCGCCGCCTAGTCCGACGACGCGGCGACGGACTCGCAGTTGATTGAGTAAACGCGGCGGCGCTTAGTAGACGACAATCTGAACGGGACACATTCTTCGGCGAAATAGTGATGGGTAACGAATAGAACATACGCTCCCGCAGTCTCGTCAGAAGAACGCTCCGGAAGATTTTCCAGAAGAATGTCGGCAATTCCGTCGAAGCTCTCGAGTTGCACGGACTCGCTCTTGAGCGCGTACAGGTGAGTGGTGAGAGTGGCGGGAGCGGTTTCGGTGCGGGCGGGAGCTCCATGTAGGGCGGGGGCGGTAGGCCGCAATGCGCGAGGCATTCGCCGACGGGACGCGGCGTTGCGGCGTGTTGAACTGGCGCGTCTTCGTACCCGGTCGGCACGCGAGCGCGGTTTCCCCGCGGCGCCCCCGTAGATGTCGATACCGTTCAAGCTGTGTCTCGTCCTTGCAGAGATTGTCGACCGCAGGCCACTGGCGGTGGCACATACGCACCGGTACCGATGCGGTCATCATACTCAAGGAGAGCCGCCGCCGCTACGGGCCCGTGGCGGTCGTTCGAAGACGCCTCAGAACGGTCGCGGCGAAGCGCGCCGACCTGCGCAGCCGCTGGGCGCCCGCCACGTCCGGTTCACGAAGTCCCGCGACGCCCCCGTCTTCCGCGCCATCGACCGGCACGACCACGGCGTCGCGTCCTTCGGCAGCCGCGTCGTCGTCGCCTCCACGATCCGGCTGCGCAGCGCCGCCCGCTCCGCGTCGCTCCGTCCGCCCTGGTTGCCGCCCCGCAAGTGCTTGGCAATAGTCCGCTCCCGGATTACCGTGTCTCTGAAGTCAGGACCGGCCAGTACACGCCCGCAGTTGTCGGTAACAATCTTGTCTGGGAAGCGCAATTCCATTGATGACGGGTACAGCGTGCGGCGTGCCATAATCGGCGGATGCGCTTCTTCAACGTCTGTTCTCATCGCCCGGCGCGGTCCGCTCGACAGCGGCGAAGTGGGGTACTTTCGCGTCGTGTAAGACAGCCGCGGTCGTCGCCCACGGCGGGGGAGGGCAAAGGCAACGAGATCGCGGACACGGGCAGACGCTAGCGGATGCTGCAATCCAACGGCATCTTGGGAACGCCGTCCAGACCTGCTTACGATTATCTGCTTGCGGTGGGGCCGGGGCGGTCCGGCAGCGAGTTCCTTTACCGCCTCTTGAGAGGCCATCCCAGTTTCGTCTTCCCTGAGATCAAGGAGCGCTACTACTATCGCTCTCCGCGGGCGTTCAGACGAACCTGGAACCGGTTGGCCCGTGGGCAACTCGTGTGTGACGTGGCGAATTTGGCCTATGCCGATGCCGCGCTGTCCGGCAGCGTCGAAACTCTACGGGAAGAAGGCTTCCGGCTATTGCTGGTGGTGCTTCTCAGAGACCATCGGGCCCGTGCGGTTTCGATGATGCGGTTCCGCAAAAGCCGAGCGGAGCTCTCGGCGCTCTTTGGTGCGCGGCGGCTGGAGGCGGCGGTTGTGCGCGATAGATTGACCTCCGAACACTTGGCGCGTGTGTTCCGGGCCGATGCCGATGTCCTGACGCTCTCTTTTTCCGCTCTTACCGAGCATGCCGATGCCGTGATGGACGTCTTGCCTTCGCTCTGCGGAGTACCGAAGTTCGACGACGCTCCACCACAAGCGCTCAACCAAGCGGTTGCGGCCAGATCTCTGTGGCTCTCGGCCTTTGGGCGCTGGTGCGCCCTTGCTCTGCGGAATCTTGGCTGCCGGCGTTTTTTGCAGCGAATCAAAGAGAACAAGGTGGTCAACAAGGCGTTCTTCGTTCCCTTGACCGACGATGCGGAAAGGCCCCGCCTCTCCGGGGAATCCTTGAAGGTGCTAGACGCTTCGGCCTTTGCCTGCCGTCGCATCGTCGAGAACTCCTCCCGGCAGGTGCGTGAAGGCATTTACTTGCGAACCACAACACGGCCGGACGATGGCCCGCGGTCGGACACCGCCATGCAGCGCGGTGAGCGCGGTGTTGCGCAACCCGGCACGGTCTGAAGAGAGCTATAATTCGCGAAGCCGGGGCGGCCAACGGTCTTGGCCAAGGGCTGAAACCGCTTGAAGAAGGCCACGCCGGACTTTAGAAGTATGGATGCCAGACCTATCACCTCCGCGCGCAGAGTTGGGGAATCCTCCCCTGTCGGCGAAGGTTCCAGTGCGCTCCTGTCCGTCGTGGTGCCCTGCTTCGACGAGGAAGCTGTCATCCGCGAGACGCATCGCCGCCTCGTCGCCACGCTGGAGACCGTCCCCGATCTCGACTTCGAGCTGGTGTATGTGGACGACGGCAGCCGCGATGCCACCTTGAACCTCCTGCGCGGGTTGCAGGGCGCGGATGCGCGCGTGCGGGTTCTCGCCCTGTCACGCAACTTCGGCCACGAGGTCGCCATTGCGGCCGGCTTGAAGAGGGCCGCCGGCGATGCCGTCGTCCTCATCGACGCGGACCTCCAAGACCCCCCCGAGATCATCCTCGAAATGCTGGAGCGCTGGCGACAGGGTGCCGATGTCGCCTACGGTCAGCGCACCGAACGCGATGGCGAGACGCGGTTCAAGCGCTGGACCGCCACCGCGTTCTATCGACTCCTCAACAGGCTTGCCGAGATCCCCATTCCGCTTGATACCGGCGTCTTCCGGCTCATGGACCGCAAAGTCGTGGACGCCTTTCTCGCCATGCCGGAGCGCGATCGCTTCGCGCGCGCCATGGTGGCGTGGGTCGGATTTCGCCAGGAGCCCGTCCATTACCAGCGGGCGGCCCGGGCCGCCGGGGAGACCAAGTACGCGTTGCGGAACTTGCTGCGGCTGGCCATTGACGGCATTCTTTCGTTCACCTTCGCGCCGTTGCGCTTGGCGACATGGCTCGGCTTTCTCGCTTGCGGACTGGCCTTGGCGGGCGTCGCCTATGTCCTCGTCATCCGATTGTGTACGGATATTTCGGTTTCCGGCTGGACGTTGCTCCTCGTGGCCATCCTGTTCCTTGGCGGCGTGCAACTTGTGGTGCTCGGCATCCTCGGCGAATACTTGGGGCGCATCTACCACGAGGTGAAGCGTCGGCCGCTTTACCTGGTGAAGGAACGGCTGGGCTTTCCGGCCTCGGGCCGGCCTGCGGATGAGTAGCGAGACGGTGCGATGGTTGAAGTTGGCGATCGGCCTCGCCGCGACGGTCGGGTTTGGTTGGCTGCTCGCGCGGGAGGTGGACTTTGCCGCGGTGGCGCGGGCGTTCGCCGGATTTTCGCTTTCTACAGGCCTGCTCGCCCTGGCCTTTCTGGCCGCCGGCTACGGTGTGCGCATTGTGCGCTGGTGGTGGATGCTGCGCGCCCTCGAGCCGGCCTTGCCGCTCGGTGCCTGCGCCGGGCCGTTCCTCGCCGGCATGGCGGTCAACAACGTCGCGCCCTTCCGGGCCGGCGACGCGCTGCGGGTGCTGGGCTTTCGCGGCCAGCTGCGGGTGCCGGTCATGGCCGTGGCCGGAACCCTCGTGGTTGAGCGGCTCTTGGACGTGGTTGTGCTGACCGGGTTTTTCTTTCTTGGCCTGCTCGGTCTGCCAGACGGCACGTTCCCGCGCGGGTTCGTCGTGGCGGCGGCGTTTCTGGCGGGTGTGGGCATCGTTGCCATCCTTGCCCTGCCGCTGTTCTTGCCCTTGCTCGGCCGTATCCGGGAGTTCTTGCTGGGACGCCGTGCTTTAGCCGGTCGGCGCTGGGCGCAAGCCGTTTCCAAACACGGTGCCGATCTGGCCGGTGCGCTCGCCTTGGTGCGTTCGCCAAAGAGGTTTTCGACGCTTATCGGGTTGTCGGCGCTCGCTTGGATCTGTGAGGGGGCGATGTTCGCGACCGTGGCCGCGGCGCTTGCGCCCGGCGGGGCGCTGTTCGGGCCTTGGTTTGCGCTGGCGACCGGGACACTGGCCACCGTTCTGCCTAGTTCCCCCGGCTATTTTGGGACGTTCGACTACTTTGCCGCTCAAGGTCTGGCGGCGTATGGCACATCCCCCGGAGTGTCCGGCGCATTTGCGCTGATCGTTCACGCGGTGTTGTGGGTACCTTTCACGGTGGTCGGATTGCTCTACCTGCTAGCGCGGGGCACGCGGCTTCCGGCCAATTGGCGGTGGCGTCTCGTCCGATCCGAATAGGGACCGGGCCGAGTCGTCATCTTTCGGAGCGAGTCGCCAAGCGGAACATGGAAGTGCGTGCGGTAGCGGGGCCAGTTGTCCGTTTCGGTCGCGAGCACAAGACCGGCTTGTACTATGCCGCCTGTGTCTTCCTGCTTGTTGCGGCCACCGGGCTGCGCTTCCACGACTTGGCGGAGAAGTCGCTACGGCATGACGAAGCGGTAGTGGCCAACATTTCGAGAGGCGGGCTCTCGGAGGTCATCCAAGGTACTCGTTGCTGCAGCTCCTCTCCGATCCTGTATCCCTTGGCTGCATATGTTGTACAGAAAGTCGAGAGCACGCCTTTCAGCCTTCGAATCGTGCCGGCGACGGCCAGTGTTCTGACCATCGCCGTGATGTTGTTTCTGTTGCCGCGCCTGGGCGTTGCGCGGCGGGCCGCGTTTCTGGCGGCCCTGCTGGCCACGCTTTCCGTTGCGGCAATTCGCCACGCGCAGGATGCGCGCGAATACTCCGTCGACGCGCTGGTGGCGCTGCTCATTGTGGTGGGGCTGCTGCGGCAGCTGCGGGACGGCAAGCCGGCGCTGCTCTGCGCGTCTCTGTTCGTTGCGCCGTTGGTGCAGTACGGCTTGCCTCTGTTCGGCGTTGCCGTCATTGCAACCGCCGCCGTCTTCCCACGAGTTTCCGGTTGGCAAAGGCGCGGCGCTTACTTGGGCAGGACGGGGGATTGGCTGAAACAACGCTTGGATCTGCTAGCGCCTTCCGGGTTTTTCTTGGCGGGGAGCGTCGTCAGCTATTTGGCGACCCTGCGCTACCACGGAACGGGATTCGGCGCGGCTGGCCATTTGTCGGAGTACTACTTTCGTGGGGAGTTCGATGTGCTGTCGATCTTCGCGTTCTCTATTGGTGGAGTTTGGGAACTTCTGAAATACCACTTGCCGGAGATTGTTGCGATAGCGGCGCTTCCGGCCGGGATTCTCCTGGCATTCCGCAGGAAGTTGCCAGGAGCGCACCAAGACCGTGCCATCCTGGTTCTGTTCTCGTTTTGCATTGCGGTTTCCGTTGGTGCCGTCATATTGGGAATGTACCCGCTTGGGGGCATTCGCCAAGTTGTCTATCTTGGGCCGATTGTCTTCTTGGCGGTCGGCATCTCGTTTCAGCGGATGGCGGATTGGCTGTCCTCGCTACCAACGCGTGCGGCGTGGGCGATGCCGATCTTGCTCGTCATGACCGGCGGGACAGCGCTTGCCGGCGTGAACAACGTGTTGCAGAACAGCCCATACAAGACACTTGAGAACGTCGAATCCGTTCTTGACGTCCTGGAAGACCAGTTTGCGGAAGAGGACATGGTTTACGCGGGCTGGGGGCCAGTGCCTGCCATCCGGTTCTATCAAGGAAAAGCGGAAAGGCCGGCCAACTACTACTATGGAACCGCTTGGTGTACCTCCTTCGCCAAACAGTGTCTCCGGGAGATGGCCGAGCTGGCATACTGGCTCGGTGTCGCAAATGGCCGAATCTGGTTCGTGACATATCAGCTACCGGAAACGTTGAAGGGTCACTTGCCCGGGCTTTCGGTTCGGCATCTCGTCTCTGACGGCAGCGTCCATCTCTATCTGATCGAAGATGCCGAGTCCTTGATCAAGATCGCCACCGCTAATGGATTGTTGACGAAGTCGCCCTTGCCTCGCAAGCCGCCAATCCGCTCCACGTTCGACGTCTATCTCGGCGAGGCCAAGGTGGTTTACGTCAAGACGCCGTGCGGTGCGAAAGATGTGCAGGAGGCCTTCTTTTTGCACGTCTACCCGGCACACGCGAGCGATCTGCCCCAAAACCGAAGGGAGCGTGGCTTCGAGAATCTCGACTTCAGCTTTGACGCCTCTGGCGTTCGGTCGACCGAGCGGTGCGTCGCTCTGCGAGAACTTCCCGATTACGAAATCACTGGCATTCGCACCGGCCAATACACCGACGAAGGCCGTCTTTGGGAAAGCGAGGTCCGCTTCGATGAGTAGCCCCGACAGCGCCAGCCGGCCCCATGTGGCGGTGGTCGGCGGCGGGTTTTGCGGGCTCGCGGCGGCTTACGAGCTCGGTCGGCGCGGCGTCCGTGCCACGGTGCTGGAACGGGATGCCGAAATCGGCGGCCTCGCGGGCAGTTTCGGTACCGGCGGCGCGCGACTCGAGAAGTTCTACCACCACTGGTTCACGGGCGACGTTCACGTGATGGAACTCATCGAGGAGTTGGGGCAATCGGCCGAGGTGGTGCTGCGGCCTACGCGGACCGGCACCTACTACGCCCACGATTTCTTCAAGCTCTCGACGCCGCTCGACCTGCTGCGCTTCTCGCCGCTGCCGTTCTTGGACCGCATCCGGCTCGGGCTCTTGGCACTGCGGGCGCGCGGCGTGAAGAATTGGCGCGCCCTTGAAGACCGCGCCGCGGCCGAATGGCTGCGCGAAATGGGGGGCGAGCGGGTCTATCGGGTGGTGTGGGAACCGCTCCTGCGGGGCAAGTTCGGCGAGCTGGCGGAAGAAGTGGCGGCGGTCTGGTTCTGGAACAAGCTCAAGCTGCGGGGCGGCAGCCGGGGCAGGGGCGGTGGGGAACGGTTGGCGTACTACAAGGGCGGCTTTGCGGCTCTCGCCGACGTGCTGGCCCAGGCCATCCGGGGCCAAGGCGGAGAAATCCGTACCGGCGTCCCGGTCACCGGCTTGCGGGTGGACGCCGGGCGCGTGGTCGGCGTTGTCACGCCGCAGGCGCCGTTGGCCGCGGACGCGGTAGTGGCGACGCCGGCGCTGCCCATCGTCGCCGACCTGGTGGCGCCACACGGGGCGGGCGAGTACGCGGACGGCCTGCGGCGCATCCGCTACCTGGCCAACGTCTGCGTCGTGCTGGAGTTGGACAGCAGCCTTTCGGACATCTACTGGCTGAACGTCAACGACCCCGGCTTCCCCTTCGTGGGCGTCATCGAGCACACCAACTTCGAGCCGGCGTCGGCCTACGCCGGGCGGCACATCGTATATTTGTCCAAGTATCTGCCGGAGGGCGACGCGCTCTGGCGGATGCCGGACGACGAAGCGGTCGCGTTCACGCTTGAACACCTGCGGCGGATGTTCCCGGCCCTGACGGACGACCGGGTTCTTGCCGCCCATGTGTGGCGGGCGCAATACGCGCAGCCCGTCATGGAGCGCGGGTACCACCGGCTGATCCCGGAAACGCGCACGCCGCTGGCGAACCTCTTCCTCGCAACCATGGCGCAAATCTATCCGCAAGACCGGGGCACGAATTACGCGATCCGGCAAGGCCGGGAGGTTGCCCGGACTGTGGCGGCGGCGTTGGAGGGGGCGGAATGAAGGCTGTCGTTGTGGTGGCCAACCGCTGCGCTAGGTTTGCGGGTTGTCCACCTGCACGGTGAGGACATCCGCGTCGTGGAATTGCTGATGGCGCACGGAAGACGCGAAATGGCGCAGCAGCCGCAAGGACACGTCCCGCATTGGGTCGTCTTCCGCCGGCTCCTCGGCGAGCAGGGCAATGCGGTCTTGCAGGTTTTCGGCGCTGGCGACCGCGGTGACAAGCTCCAGCGTCGCGCCGGCGCTGGTGCCGCGCACGGTAAGCTGTAGCCGGCGCACTTCCCGCGCGGCGTCGACGCGCTCCTCGCCTTCCGTCGCTTCACTCGCCAGCACCGCCGCCAGCGCCTCTTCGGCGGCGGCTGCCAGCCGCTGCTTCATGGCGGCGCCCCAGTTGCGGCGATCGGCGAACGCGTCGATGAACGCTTGCATGTTCGCCAGTTCCGCCGCTTCCGCCCGGCCGGCAAAGCGCCGGCTGCGTGGCTGAGTGAGGTTCAGCGCCAGCGTCAGCAGGATGGCGGTGGCGCCGCCGGCGACCATGCCGTTGCCCAACAGCCCGCCGGCGAAGTCGCCCACGATGTCCGGAAAGACCAGCTGCGCTTGAAAGCCGACGCCAACCCAGAAGGACACTCCGACGATCAAGCCGGTGGAGTAGTCCAAGCCTTCTCGCATGAGTTGTCGCAGGCCGACGACGAACACCAGCGCCATCACCATGCCGATGGCGGCAGCCACCACGGGGTTTGGTATGGCAAGGACGACCGCCAACACCTTCGGCACGCCGGCGACCAGAATCAGGATGGCGCCGGCCGCGACGCCCACTCGGCGCGCGGCCACGCCGGTGAGTTCGATCGCCGACGCGGCTATTGGGTAGGCCGTGTTCGGCGCGCCGCCGGTCAAGCCGGCCAGCAGATTGCCGGCGCCTTCCGCGGCGATGCCGCCCTGCACGGCGCGGTAGTCCACGGCGAGCGGGCGACGCCACGACACCCGCTGGGTGGCGACAGCGGAACCGATGGATCTAGTGACCGCCACCAACGAGACGAAAGCGAACGCCGGCAACAGCGCCCAGAACTCGGGACCGAAGGCGAGATCCAAGCCCGGCCATTCCGCCACGGACAAGCCGATCCACGGCGCTTCGGCCACGCGCTGGGTGTCGTAGATGCCGAACAGCGCCCCGGCGACTGCGCCGCCGCCGACGCCGATGACTGGTGCCCACAGCCGCAACACGGGGCCGCCCTTGAGGCCGATGCCAACGATGAGCGCCAAGGTGACGAGGGCGCAGACTGGTGCCGCCGCTTCGGGCGCTTCCGGGGGCGTTTGGTTTAGCAGCCCCGCCAGCGAGGGCATGACGGATACCGGCGCCAACATGATGACGGTGCCCGTAACCGCCGGCGTAAGCAGCCGCCGCACGAGCGACAGCCGGGTGGAAACGGCTATCTGCAAAAGCGCTACCGCTGTCACGAGCGTCGCTAGCAGCGCCGGCCCGCCGCTCGCCAGGGCCGTTGCGCAAACGGGAACGAATATGGCGGAGGTGCCGGCCAACACGCAATAGCCCGCGCCGATCCGGCCAAACCGAACGGCCTGCAGAATCGTCCCGACGCCACTGCACAACACGGTAGCGAAGACGCCCCAAAGCAGATACTGGGCCGCGCCTCCGGCTCGGAAGGCGACCGCCGCCAGCAAGACCGTCGGACTGATCGTCAGCACGGCGACCTGCGCCCCTTGGCCCAGAACAAGCCATGTCGAGGGGGTGCCGTTGGCTTCGTAGCGAAGTCCGGTGTTCATTCCTGCCGACGAGACCGTGCAGACGAGGGTCACTGTATCACCGAGGTGGGCCTTTCTCGGGGATGGCGAAGCTGGTGCTGGTGACTGCTGGATGTGAACGGGCATTTCGAACGAGAACCCGGCGCGGGGCGAGACATTTGGCGCGCCGGCCGACGGCATCATCCCTGTGCAGGCCGAAAATCACAGGAAATTCGCACAAAAATCGAGTTAATTTCCTACAGACAGGCGCTTGCCAAGCGGTGAAGCTGCTCGATTGCCGGTGTTGAACCGGCCCACGCCGAGCCTGTTTCGCCGGTCGGAATCGACACAGGCGGGACTATGCTACTTTCCCCGTTGGCGCGGCGGCGGGCCGCGTCGGAACGCCATGACGGAGTTACAGCCACATGCCAGCGCCGCCGGCCCCACAGGCCGCGGCGGCCTCCCCGGCACCCCTGAAGCGACGTAACGAGCGCACCGGTTGCGGCGCACAGTGCGCGCACGGCGCGGGACGCGGCCATGGTGGCTGGGCTGCGACTGTGCGCCAAGAGGCTTTGCGCTAGGCGTGGCGGTTAGCTGGACGGTCCGCTGGCGGGCGTGCCTCTTTTGGGCGCAGCGCCGCGCAGGCCGCAACGCGTGCCAAGGTACCAACGCCGGCGGCGGTCTTCCGGACGCCGCCGGCGTGAACGCGGCTACCGCGAGGCGTTCCAGAACTCCAACATCTGGCTGCAACCGACCAAGGCGATGGTCTTGCCCCCATCGTCGATGTAGTTCAGCGGGCCGTAGACGATCATGAGGAGCTCGCTGTCTTCGTCGAACTCCGTGTGATCGTGATGGACGTCGCACAATTCGTACGCGTAGCCGGGTGCCACCGCGGTTGCGCCGCCAGCGGCCTCGCCACCGCGCACCTGCATGCGGCCCTTCAAGAGGAAGTACTCGCTGGGCCCCAGGTGGGTGTGCGGGCCGAACGACGAGCCGGCCTTGCAGTCGTAGATGGCTGTCCACCCGCCACGCTCCGGCGAGACGTGCAAGAGCTTGAACTTGATGTCGCCCGTACACAGGTGCTCCGGGAACGGCACCCAGTCCACTTCGTCCATCTGGATGTAATCGCCTTTCGTGGAATTCGCGGCTTCAGACATTGCTTGTCCTCAAACGGTTGCGCGACGGATTCGCCGCCGCTTCGAGTGGCCGGCCACTCCCGACGAGAGGCGCGAGCCAACCGAGGCCAGTTTCCTGCGGCACTTTGTGGATGTCAACCGCCGCCACTGCCACGGGTGTGTTCAATCTGGCCGTGGCGGTACAGCCGGGCCAACGCGTAGACGCCGGTGACCCGCTGGTGCTTTGCGCGCTTGGATTCACCGGCCGCCAACGGCGTACAATTCGGTTGTCTTGAGTGTCGAGCGCTACCGATGAGCCGGGACGAGGTTGAACGAGACGGTGCCGCGGCGACCAACAATCCCGCGTCCACTGCCGAGTACATCGAGTACTTCAAGAGGCGGGGACGCGCCTTGGCGATGCTCCCCGCATTGAGCCCGCCGCCGCCGAGGACAGCGCGCCAGGTGGCGGAAATTGTCGACCTCATGTACTGGACGCAGAACCACCCTCTGGGCCAAGGCTAGGGAACGATCCGTGGGCTATGTGGGGAACCTGCTCGAATACTTGGTCCACCGTTTCCGCTCCAACGACGTGCTTTGGGCCTTGCATGGTGGCCTCGCGGCCAACGCCTATCGCGACGAAGTACGCCAAACCATGGACACGGACATCTTGGTTTCGGCGCAGCACACGACCATCCGCGACCTCGCGCACGGATTGGAAACCGACGGCTGGGAAGTCGTCACCGTGGTGGACGACTACCTTGCCCGCCTGAAGCACTCGCGCTTCGGCAATCTCGATGTGGCCTACTCGCTCACGGACTATGAGCATGGTGCCGTTGAACGGGCGCAACAACGTCTGGCCCACGACGGTATTCCAATGCTGACCGTCGAGGATGTCGTCATTCACAAGCTGGTCGCGTCGAGATGGAAAGACGACATGGATGTCGTGTCGATACTGAGCACTTCGCCCGAACTTGACCTGACGTACATCAACAGATGGTTGGCCGTGTTCGAAAAGTCGGCGCATTTCGATCGCCTCCGGGCGATCGCGCGTGCTGAAGCCGGGAAGCGCGGGCAATAATACTGAAGGCTTGGGCGGCGCCGTACCTGGGCGCGTTCGTAAAACCGGCCAAGGGGTCTGGGCTGAGATGCCACATCTGGACGAGACGGCGGCTGGCGAGACGCAGGATGTCTCCCGGTGGCTGGCTCGTCGTAGTCGATGCCATGGACGTCCCGCGCCCTGCGCGGAACCTCCAGGTCGCCAGCGCCCACGTCCCGAACGCCTCGTTCACCCCGGCCAAAGCCGGATGTCCGGTGGCGTGTCGCCAGCCAGCCAGTTTGGCCGTTCCGTAGGATGTCGCGGTCGTGTATGCTCGACGACCTATGAGGTTCATGGTCACTTGGATTGCTCGCTTCAGCGGATCCTTTTTGGGCAAGCCTTCGCGTCGGCAAATACGCTGTAGTGCCGGACGGTGACTGCTTCGCCTCCCACACGAGCAGCAGGTAACTGTCTTTGCGCAGCAGTAGCAGCTGCTTGGCTGGTGGCCATCGCGGGCTGCAACGAAACAAAAGACGCCGGCGATCGGATCGATTCAGCTGATTCTCAGCCGGCCGCCTTTGCCATCGCAAAGTGGTTTGACAACCGCGCCGCGGCCATTTCCATCACATACGACGATTGGCCGGATGCGAGCCATCCGGTGGACGACTTCGTGCTGGATATGGGGCTGGTGCTGGACTTCGAAATGGTCACTCAGGGATATGCCGACCGAGTGCCCGATTGGGTAGAGCACGATCTGACGGAACTCATCCCGGATATCGTTCCCGGAGTGTCGCTAAGCAAGTTCGAAGACCAGCAGATCGAACACAACTTGGCGCTTACCGCCCGCGGGTTCGGGTTTTTCGGCCACGGGCACTGGCACGTCAACCACGATGTGCTTAGTTACGCTCAGGCCTTCGATTCGTTCCGGCTGTGCTTCGAGGTCATGCGGAAACTGGGGTTGAAGCCGGTGGCGTACGCGTATCCCCGAGGGGCGGGACACGAAGAGGAAACCAGGCGGGCGCTGGCCGATGCCGGCTTTCTCTCCGGCCGCTTGGCGGAGCTGGCGGGTCAGTCGCCGTACATCGTCCCAGATGCCGCCAAGGTGCCCGATGACTGGTTCTCGCTGCCCGCTCTGACGATGGAGCGCTACGATTTCCAGCAGTGCGACGGCTGCATCAACAACACCGAGGAACTGCTACCCTTCTTGGACGCCGCCATCGAGAAGACGGCGTGGATCATCCCGATGTACCACAACATCGGCAGGAGCACGGGTTGGGGGCCTTACGGGTGGGAGGACTTCCAAGGGGACGTTCGAGCCATCGCCGCCCGCGACTTCTGGGTCGCCCCCATGAACAACGTCGTTCTCTACATACGGGAACGGGAGAAGGCCGTCGTCGAGATGGAAACAACGGAGCGGGACGGGACGACGGAGCAGATACGTTTCACCCTTTCCGACGGGCTGGACAACGAGCGGTTCGACCAGCAGTTGACGCTGATTTTCACGCCGCCGTCCGAATGGGCCGGGCTGCCGGTGCATGTCACGCGGAACGGACGGCATATTGATTGGATTTTCCCGGACGCCGAGGCCGCCACGTTTTCGATCTTGCCTGACGAGAAGCCGTACACCCTCAAACCAAAGACCCTACCTTAGGAGGCTGCGCCTGCTGGCGCAATTCTCCGTAACAAGACAACACGCTTCAATGCATCACAGCCTTTGGCGGGGATGTCCGTTCGCCCTAGTGCCATAATCCGCCCATGCGCCGCTTCTTCAACACGGAAGGGCCGGTTCGCCCGGACGACCACTACGCCATTGCCCCGTTGGAAAGGATGGACGCGGAGGAACTGCTGGCCCCCATTCGGGCCAAGCGCTATTTCGTGCTGCACGCGCCGCGGCAGACAGGCAAGACTTCGGCTTTAATCGCCCTGCGCGACCTGCTCAACAGCGGCGAGGTCGGCGATTTCCGCTGCGTGAACGTGAACGTCGAAGTCGCGCAAGTGGCGCGCGACGATACGGCAAGGGGCATTCGCGCCATCCTGAGCAATCTGGCGGATTGCGCGCTGTTGCTGGGCGACGACTACCCGGACCGTGTTTGGCCGGACGTTCTGGGCAAGGCGGGGCCGGAAAACGCCTTGAAAGGTCTGCGCGCCCGCTGGTGCGTGGCGAACCCGACGCCACTGGTGCTGCTGGTGGACGAGATCGAATCGCTGGTCGGCGACACGCTGCTCTCCGTGCTGCGCCAGCTCCGCGCAGGCTACGAGCAGCGCCCGCAAGGGTCCCCGCAAAGCGTCGTGCTTTGTGGCGTACGGGACATCCGGGATTACCGAATCCGCTCCAGCTCCGGCGAAGTGATCGCCGGCGGCAGCCCCTTCAATGTCGCGGCGAAGTCGCTGCGCCTAGGCGACTTCACCGAGGCGGAAACCTGCGGCTTGATGTCGCAGCACACCGAAGAGACGGGCCAGCATTTCACGCCGGCGGCGCGCAGCGCGGTGTGGACGCAAACGCTGGGCCAGCCGTGGCTGGTGAACGCGCTGTGCGCGGGCGCGTGTTTCGACAACAAGGCCGGCCGGGACCGCTCGCGCGCCATTGGAGTGGACGACATACACGCGGCGCGGGAGGAGCTCATCCTGTCTCGGCGCACGCACCTCGACCAGCTGGCGCACAAGCTGGAGGAAGAGCGGGTGCGCCGCGTCGTCGAGCCCATTCTCGGCGGCGGCGATGCGCAGCACGAAATTCGGGATTTGGAGTACGTCCGCGACCTTGGCCTGATCGATGGCGGCCTGCCGCCGCGCATAGCGAATCCGATCTACCAGGAGGTGGTGCCCAGGGAACTCGGCTATATCCTGCAGAGCAGCTTGGATCAGAGCCCCGCGTGGTACGTGGACGACGCCGGGGCGTTGAACATGCACAAGCTGTTGACGGCGTTCCGCATGTTCTTCGCCGAGCACGCGGAGCACTGGCTGGGCCGCTTCGACGACTACCGCGAAGCGGCGCCGCAACTGATCTTGCAGGCGTACCTGCAGCGGATCGTCAACGGCGGCGGCCGCATCGAACGCGAGTACGGCCTCGGGCGTGGCCGGACTGACCTGCTGGTGCTGTGGCCGCGCGAGGCGGGGCAGCCGTCGGATCTCTGGGACGGTTCGTCATCGAGTCCAAGGTGCTGCGCGATTCGGACCGCAAGAACCTCGCGGGGACCGTCGAGCAGGGCGTTGAACAGACGCTGGGTTACATGGCGAAGTGCGAGGCGAAGGAAGGGCATTTGGTGGTAGTAGACCGCCGTAGCGAGGAGCGCCGGCGCCGCGAGCGCGCGACGGCTGCGGAGGGTCGCCGTGCCGATGGCCGCGCAGTGGTCGTTTGGACCGTGTAGGGCTTGCGAACGCCGCCAGCCCGCTCGCACCGTAGAGGGTCTATTCCGAGGATCCAGAAGGTGGAATGTGAAGCCCTCGGTGCGCCTTGGCGTCCGCTCCGTGTGGTTTCCGCCCAATACGACGGGTTTGCCGCAGGATCGAGACCACACACGGGATCAAAATCAAGGCGATGACGCTGTAGTACGCGGTGTTGGCCCAAGCTGCGCCCTCGGCGCCGCGCAGTGGAACCAGCCATACGATGGCCCCGACCAAAACGGTCAAACCGCCCGCTTCCGCCGCCAACAACGGCCGGAAGCGCCCAATCGCCGCCGGCAGCACCGTAAGCGCGGAGATGCTGTTCAGGGCAAAGGCGCCGCAGATCATGATCAGCACTAGAGGGGCGGACCCAGCGAATTCCTCCCCCAGCAAGAACCAGGTGATGGCTTGATGGAAAAAGGCAAGCAGACCGAATAGCACTGCCGCTGACGCGAATGACACCAGGCTGAACAGCAGCGAGGTGCGGCGCAGCGCGCCGCCTTGCCCCGAGTACCATTGCCGGCTGTATTGGAGTTGCACGCCATCCCTTAACGGGTGAAACGGATAGTGCGTGGTGTCGGTGATCTGCCTTGCCGCCCGGTACAGCCCGACATCCGCGGTGCCCGCGGTGCCCGTGAATAGCGCCACCAAGAGAGTGTCCGTGTGGTAAGCCAATGTCGAGAAGGTGGACCTTCCGAATACGGCGATGTGGAAGCGCGCCACGTCAGGTGGAACCTTCAGCGACGACGAGCCGAGGAATCCTCTGATCCCCGCCCGTGGCGCCGATACTGTCGCGGCAACGAGCATCCCGGCCCCGTTCACCACAACCCCCGCGATGTGCGCCAAGACCACCTCGAACATCCCGCCTCCCCTCACCCAGACTAATCCGAGCAGGGCGACCCGGACCAGAACGGCGGCCAGAGTGATCGCCAAGCCCAAGGGCACCCGGTCGGACAACCGCAGGACAGCCAGGCTTTCGGTGCGGGTAGCCAGGAAGATGCCCACAACGCCGTACATGAGCGCCAAGTCCCGGTGGGCGTCCTCGATGCCCAACAGGCTGCTTGCCGTGAGGACAACTACGGCAATCAAGGCATAGGCGATGAGCGACAGCCCTAGAGACACGGCCATCGTGAAACGCAGTATGCGGGACGCTTCTTGCGGCCTTTCCTCGGCTACGGCTCGCGTTACGAATGTCGTAACGGTTTCGCCGCCAGGTGTGGCCAACAGACCGTGGATGAGCACGGCTACGGCGACGATGACCGCTAGGACGCCGAATGCTTCCGGTCCAAGTATGCGAGCGGATAGGGTCAACTGGGCCAGTCCACTCAAGAGTTGGACCGCCGTAATGGCGCCCATCTGAAAAGTCTGCCGTGCTGTGCGCTGGTCCGAGGCCGAAAGCAGCCGGGTGATTAAAGGATGACTCAAGCTCCACTACACCAGGTTATTCCAGTGAGGGATTCCCAGCAGGCCACTTGGCGCGGCCCGTAGACGTCGCCGTAGCGCAGCGCAATCGACGAAAGGCCATATTGTTGCCGGTGGAACTCCAGAAAAGCGCTCGCCGGTAAGCTTGTGGATGGCGTATGGAAACAGCGGCTGCGGCGTCACCTGCTCGGAGGTCGGGCGCTGGTCGACATCGCCGTATACGGTGCCGCCGCTGGAGATCATGACGAAACGCTCGACACCGTGCCGCACGCAACTCTGGAGCACGTTCTAAAAGCCCGCCAGCCCGCGGCATGGAGCTTCGATGGCCTCGGCGTGGCAATCGTGGCGTTGGCTGCGATCAACGCAAAACGATGCGGGCGTTGAGCGGCTGTATCGGTCGGTTGTTGGGCGCGATGGTGCGGGTGAACCGCTGTAACTGCGTGGCGGAGATGGACACTGGCTGCTTCATCACCAGCCAGCGAACGCCTTCGGAGCAGGGCGGCGTGGTGAGCGAGCCGTTGAAGCGGTAGTAGTCGCGCACGGCAGGAAGAATGTCCGCCGCCGAGATGGCGGTCGGCAAAGTGCTGCGGCCAGGCGCTTCGGGCATCTTCGCCCACGCTTCGGCGAGTGTGGCGTTGGCCTCGCCAAGGCTGAACATCACCGCTATGACTGCGAGTTTGCCGTCGCTGTCGGCGTGTACCAAGTGTGCTTCCATGGGAAACGACTCGCCACCGATGAGATTTTCGCTGGGCGCATGGAAGTGGAACTGCCGCAAGGCGAACGTGCGTCCGTCCAGATCGATGCTGGCGCCCGAGGCGAAAGCCACCTGTATGGTGTGGCCGTTGTTGACTACTTCAGTGCCAGTTGCCGAATAGTCGAATCGAATCGGCGGCAGATCGGCGTCCACCATGCCGGCAAGATCGATGGGCGATTGGTTGGCGCCCGCACAAGCATGATAGTTCGGCGAAAGTTCCGCCCAATGCGCCGGGCCCGTCGCACCAGCGTATTCCCAATGCGCGGGTTCGCTTGCGAACGCGCCCGCAACCAACAGCACGGCAGCGGTTGCTGCGATGTTCGGCTTGGTCATATCAATCACCTCGTTTGAGTTTCGTCCGTTGTTCCTGTTGCGACGCCGACTGTCCGGACGCATCGTTCGGAGGCACAGACTCCCTAAAGCCCAGTTTTCGGTTTGATGATGTAGGGCTTCTCGTCGGGTGGAACCGAAAACGTGGCGGCCTCGCCAGCGGCGGGAAAAATCCAGTCAACGTGCCGTCCGTCCTGCGTGACGTGTATCGGCAGCCCGGCCCAGTCCGATGGCGGCGTGAAGACCAGCGTCAACGGCTGATCGAAGCGCTCGTTGTCCAGCCCATCGGAAAGGGCGAAACGTATCTGCTCCGTTGTGCCGTCCCGCTCCGTTGCCGCCATCTCGACGACCGCCTTCTCCCGTTCCCGTATGTAGAGAACGACGTCGTTCATCGGGGCGACCCAGAAGTCGCGGGCGGCGATTGCTCGAACGTCTCCTTGGAAGTCCTCCCACCCGTAAGGCCCCCAGCCCGTGCTCCTGCCGATGTTGTGGTATACAGGGATGATCCAGGCCGTCTTCTCGATGGCGGCGTCCAGGAACGGCAGCAGTTCCTCGGTGTTGTTGATGCAGCCGCCGCACTGCTGGAAGTCGTAGTCCTCCATCGTTAGAGCGGGCAGCAAGAACCAGTCCTCCGGCGTCGTGGCGGCGTCTGCGACGATGTAGGGCGATTGACCCGCCGGTGAAGACAGGCGGCCGGCGAGAAAGCCTGCGTCGGACAGCGCCCGCCTGGTTTCCTCTTCGAGCCCCGCCCCGCGGGGATACGCGTACGCCACCGGCTTCAACCCTAGTTTCTGCATGACCTCGAAGCACAGCCGGAACGAATCATGGGCCTGGGCGTAGGTCAGCACGTCGTGGTCGACGTGCCAGTGCCCGTGGCCGTAAAATCCGAACCCACGAGCGGTGAGCGCCAAGTTGTATTTGATCCGCTGGTCTTCGAACTTGCTCTGCGAAGCACCGGGAACAACATGCGGGATGAGTTCCGTCAAGTCGTGCTCTACCCAATCGGGCACTCGGTCGGCATATCCCTGAGTGACCATCTGGAAATCCAGCACCAGTCCCATATCCAGCACGAAGTCGTCCACCGGGTGGTTCACGTCCGGCCAGTCGTCGTATGTGATGGAGATGGCCGCGGTGTGGTTGTTGAACCACTTTGCGATGGTGATGGCGGCGGCCGACTCGCCTGACCCGCTCCGTGCGTGGGCGCTGTCGCCGCTCGGTCGCTGGCCCTCTGCTTCATTGCAGCCTGCGACAGCCGCCAGCCAAGCTGCGGCTACTGCTGCGCAAATCGCCCGCACGGCTCGAAGACGTGCCCGCGTTGCCGGCCGACGCTTCTCGTTTCGGGGGTGGAAACAACCGTTATGCGACACTACGTTGTTGAAGGCGAAGCCTCTTCGCTCCTGAACCGCGATCATAGCACTTGCAGCGCGTGGACCTGTCCGACGGTTCAATCCGCACATGCGCTGGAGATTCGCGGGCGGCATTGGGACAATCACTCTGCCGGAACATGGTACCTCGGAGAGCGTGACCGGCCAGTACGCGCCTGTGGATGGCGGTCTAAAGTCAATATCTGGAAAAGCCGAATTGCGTTGACGATGAAGATTTGGACGACGCTGTTGAATGGGCGCATGGGGACGACTGAGTCATTTGCCTTTCCCGCGCTGATCGCACTCGTCGCGGCCTTGGGCGTGGCGCACATCCTCGTCCGCACATCCACCTACGGCGCGTCGCTCGACTACGCCTTTACCTACCTGTCGGCAGCCGAGAGCCTGGCCGCCGGGGAGGGCCTGCTGAGTCCTGGCGGCGGAAAAGTGGCGATCGTTGCGCCTTTCTTCTCCATGGCAATGGCGTTCCTGAGCCTGTTCGGCCTTGAGCCCGTGGACGGGGGCCGGTTCCTGAACGCAACGGCCTTCGGCCTGCTCATCGGGGCGTCGGGGCTCTGGCTGAGCCGGCGTCTTGAGTCACGGCCGATCGCGCTGGGCGTGGCGGTGGCGGTGATGGCATCCGTCCCTGTCGCTCATTCCGCTTCGGCCCTCATAAGCGAACCCCTCTTCATCCTGTTCTGCCTCCTCGCCCTGATGCCACTGGAGTCGTTCCTGGACCGGAGGGGCGGCACGCCGGCCCTAGTGCTTTCCGCCGTATTCGCCGCGCTTGCCGCGCTGACGCGGTACATGGGAGCTGCGCTCATCATCTCAGGAGTCCTCATACTCCTTGCACGCCGGAACGTCCCGGTACGCCAGCGGTTGAAGCAGGCCTTGGCCTTCGGCGCCATCTCGTCGCTCCCGCTCGCGGGGGTGATGGTGCGCAACCAACTGGTCTCGGGAGCCCTCTTCGGGATTAGGACCGAAGCGGCGGGACAGCGCCCGTCGGGACAGCCCCTGTTCGATTCGCTGGATCAGGTCGTCGAGGTGTTCCAGCAGTGGGCCGACCCGCTGTTTCTCATCCATTGGCAGTTGCAGCACTCGCCGTGGCTGATTGCCTGCCTGTTGCTGCTGCTGGCGGCGCTGCTCCTCGTCACTCCGCGTCCGAGCCGGGCGTCTTCTGTCTTCTGGATCTTCGCACTGAATTATCTTGCGATTATCGCCGTGGTGGCACCACTCACGGTCGGGGCGAAGATAGACAGCCGATACCTCGTGCCGGTCTACGTCCCGCTGCTGTTCGTCGCGGCGTTCTGGCTGGACGCACTCCTGCGCGCCAAGCTGTCTGGCAGGATTGTCGCCTTCCGGTGGGCGCTGGTCGCTCTCGCGCTTGTCGGCGGCGCCTGGCATATCGGCGTCTCGGTGCAGCAGAATCTGCGGTTGACTGCCGAAGCGCTGGAATCGGGGTACATCGGCAAGAGTCTCAACACGGCGTACTGGGAGGACTCCGAGGTCGTGGCGTATGTGCGGGCGAACCCCTCTTCCGGCCGGTACTACAGCAACGATCCCAACGTACTCCGATGGAACGCGGGCGTTCCAGGAACGCTGACGAGTTGGGTGCCGGTGCCGCGGCGGAAGCCGGGAAACGTGTGCCAGCACTGGTTCGAGCGGGCCGTCCAGAAATCCCGGCGGTACGGAGAGCCCGAAGAGCACGTCGTGTGGGTCAGCGGGCGCGAACCCGGCCAGATGACGTGTACCCTCCGGGATGTGGAGTCGCCGCTGCCGTTGGAACCGGTGGCGGAACTGGCCGACGGCGCCATCTTCAGACTGAATGATGCCTTCGACAGCACGGGTGCGCGTCAGTCCGCCTCTAAAAGAAGGCAATGAGAACTCTCCTGCGCGTTTCTCCGCAACGGCTGGCCCGTTACTCGATAGACCGCGAGTTCGTCGCTGCGTCGTCGCCGGGCTCACCGGCTGCGGAGACTCGGGACGGCAAGGCCATCGAGCACGTACCGGTGCGGAATCTGGCCGTTGCATGCCGTTGGATGGTCAAGAACTCGTCCCGGCAGGTGTAAAGAGGATATGCTTGCGCTGGACTGAGCAGGCGACGAAGCCACGTTCGCTTGCGGTGTTCCGGACTCGCGCCGCGCACTGCAGTGGCGAAAAGACGCCTCGAAGCGGAATCGTGCAAACGGATCAAGCGAAAGTTGCCGACGACGGCCGACGATAGAGAGCATACCGCCCTCAACTCTCCCCCTCCCGCGCGTTTGACCGCAGACGCTCTCCTGTCCGTCGTCGTCCCCTGCTTCGACGAGGAAGCGGTCATCTGCGAGACCCACAGCCGCCTCGTCGCCACGCTGGAAGCCGTCCCCGATCTGGACTTCGAGTGCGTCTATGTAGACGACGGCAGCCGCGACGCGACGCTGAACGCCCTGCGGAACCTCCACCGCGCCGATGCGCGCGTGCGCGTACTCGCGCTGTCGCGTAATTTCGGCAATGAGATCGCGGTGACCGCCGGCTTGCAATGCGCGGCCGGTGATGCCGTCGTCGTCATGGATGCCGACCTCCAGGACCCGCCCGAAGTCATCCCTGAGATGCTGAAGCGTTGGTGCGCGGGTGTCGACGTCGCCTACGGCGTGCGCACCGAACGCGATGGCGAGACGCGGTTCAAGCGCTGGGCGGCCAGCGCCTTCTATCGTCTCCTCAACCGGCTCGCCGACGTCCCCGTTCCGCTCGACACCGGCAACTTCCGGCTCGTGGACCGGAAAGCGGTGGACGCCTTCCTAGCCATGCCGGAGCGCGATCGTTTCGTGCGCGCCATGATGGCGTGGACCGGCTTTCGCCAGGAGCCGGTCCCCTACCGGCGCGCCGCCCGGGCGGCGGGCGAGACCAAGTACCCGTTCGGGAAGCTGCTGCGCCTCGCCATCGACGGCATTATGTCGTTCTCGCTGGTGCCGCTGCGCATGGCGACGTGGCTCGGCTTGCTCGCTTGCGGCTTGGCTCTCGCGGGCATCGTCTACGCGCTCGTCCTTCGCGTCTTTGCCGCCGTCTGGGTCTCCGGCTGGACGTTGCTCTTCATCGCGGTGCTGTTTCTCGGCGGCGTGCAGCTGCTGTGCGTCGGCATCCTCGGCGAGTACGTGGGGCGCATCTACGGCGAGGTGAAGCGCCGTCCGCTCTACGTGGTCAAGGAAAGGCTGGGCTTCGCGCCCGCCGGCCGGCCGCCGATGCGCGACGAGCCTATGGAGGATTGAGACGGTGCGATGGCTGAAGCTGTCGATCGGTTTCGCCGTGACCGCGGGGTTCGTGTGGCTGCTCGCGCGCGAGGTGGACCTTGACGCGCTGGGACAGGCGTTCGCCGGCCTGTCGGTCTCCACGGTCCTGCTCGCCTTAGCCTTCCTAGCCGCCGGCTGGGCGGTGCGGATCGTGCGCTGGTGGTGGATGCTGCGCACCTTGGTGCCGACCCTGCCGCTCGGCGTCTGCGCGGGGCCGTTTCTCGCCGGCATGGCGGTCAACAACGTGGCGCCGTTGCGGGCCGGCGACGCGCTGCGGGTGCTGGGCTTTCGCCGCCAGCTTCGGGCACCGACCATGGCGGTGGCGGGAACCCTCGTCGTGGAGCGTATTCTGGACGTGGCGGTGCTGACCGCATTGCTCTTTCTGGGCCTGCTCGGCCTGCCGGCCGGCGCCTTCCCGCCCGGCTTCGTCGTGGTGGCGGCGTCTCTGGCGGGCGGGGGCATCGCCGCGCTCGTCGTTCTGCCGCTGCTCGCGCCTGTGCTCGGCCGCGTCTGGGAGCGGTTGGTCGGACGCCGTACCTTCGGTGGCTGGCGCTGGACGCAAGCCGTTTCCAGCCAAGGCGCTTTGCTGATCGAGGCCCTGCGCCTCGTACGCTCCGGGCCCAGAACGCTCGTGCTCATCGGTCTGTCGGCCGTCGCGTGGGCCTCCGAAGGGGCGGCCTTCGTGACCGTGGCGGCAGCGATCCGTGCCGGTGCCGAGCCAATGGGGCCTTGGTTTTCCCCTCGCGGCAGGCACCCTCACCGCCGCCATCCCCAGTGCGCCGGGCTATGTCGGGACATTCGACTGGTTCGCCGCCCAAGGCATCCAAGCCTATGGCGCCTCGACGGAGTCGCCGTCGCCTTCGCGCTGACCACTCACGCCGTGCTTTGGGCGTCGTCGACCGCCGCCGGGCTGTTCTGCCTGCTCGCGCACAGCATCCGTCCATGGCGCGCACGGGGCCTCCCGTCCGTTCCGGCCCGCCGCGAATCTTCGGCGCCGCCGACCACCGACAAACTGCCCGCCATGCCCCAGGCTTCCGCGGCGGCGATCCGGGCAGGCACCGCGGGAGAGGCCCGATGCGAGCGATAGGGATGCCCGCCATGGCCCGGCGCATCGCCGACTTCGGCCGCGACCGCAAAGCGCATCTGTACTACGCCGCCTGTGTCTGCGTGCTTGTCGCCGCGGCGGGGCTGCGCTTCTATGATCTGGCCGAGCGCCAGCTATCGTTCGACGAAGCGGCAACGGCTAACTATTCAAGAGGCACATTCTCGGAAGTCTTCTCCAATACCCGTGCCCATAACTCCTCTCCGATCCTATACCCCCTGATCCTGTACGCGGTCCAGAAAGTCGAGAGCACGATCTTCAGCGTTCGAATCGTGCCGGCGACGGCCAGCGTTCTGACCATCGCCTTGATGCTCTTTTTGCTGCCGCGCCTCGGCGTCGCTCGGGGCGCCGCGTTTCTGGCGGCGCTGCTCGCCACGCTTTCCGTTGAAGCAATCCGGCACGCCCAGGATGGGCGGGAATACTCCATTGACGCGCTGCTCGCCCTGCTCATGGTCGCGGGACTGCTACGGTATCTGCGAGACGGCAGGACGGCCCTGCTCTGCGCTCTTCTGTTCCTCGCGCCGCTTCTCCAGTACGGCTTGGCCCTGTTCGGTGCCGCCGTCATTGGTGCCGCCGTCGTCGCCCCATGCGTCTCTGCGAAGGAAAGGCCGAGCGGCCCCCCTAGCCCGAGATTGGGGGACTGGCTGAAAAGGCGCCTAGACTTGGCCGCGCCCTGCGGGTTCTTCCTGGCTGGGGGTGCCTTGAGCTACCTAGTGACTGTACGCTATCAGTGGCATCGACCGCTCTTCGGCCGGGACGGCTATTTGTCACCGTATTACTATCAGGGAGAATTCGACGCGTACTCGATCTTCGAGTTTTCGATTGGCGGGATTTGGGGCTTGTTGGAGTATCATTTGCCGGAGGTCGTTGCGATGGCGGCGCTTCCCGCATTCGCGATCCTCCTGGTCGCAGCATTCCGAAGAAATTTTCAAGGCGGTGCCATCGCAGTTTTATTCTCGTTTTGCATTGCAGTTTCCGTCGGCGCTGCCGTGCTGGGCATGTATCCGCTTGGGGGCATTCGCCAAGGCATTTATCTGGGTCCGGCTATTTTCTTGGCGGTCGGTTTGGCGTTTCATTCAGGAACTGACGCGCTGGCATCGACCGCACGGCAAGCATGGCTGGGGCCCCTGTTGATCGTGTTATCCGCAAGCGCGATAGTGCTTTCCGGAGTGGATGCTCTACGGCGGATAGACTTGTACGCGCTCCATGATAGAGGCGAGGAGATTGTCGCCGTACTACGAGAGCACGCACAAGAAGACGATGTTCTATTTTATAGCGGAGACTTGCAACATCTTATAGAGTTCCATCGAGAGCCAAATCAAGGAAGGTTGGTGTTTGATGGGTTGATGCTTTATGGAAAGGTAGCTTGTTGGACTGGAGAAGGACTATGTTTACAAGAAATGATCGACGAGGTCACCCCGAAGATTGGAAGAAGCAGACTCTGGTTGGTTTCCTACAAGCCTCTGTCCTTTCTGGGAATGCTACAAACGATGGCCGGGCACGTTCTGGTTGAGCATGTCGTTTCTGGTGGAACGCCCAATCTCTATCTGATCGAAGATGCGAAGTCCTTGATTCAGATCGCTGCCGCTACTGATATGTTTCGAGATATAAGGCCAATCTTACCTAGCGAACCGTTAGTCCGCACCACCTTCGACATCTATCTCCATGAGAACATGCTGGTCTATTTCAAGGAGCCGTGCGGCGCAGAGGATATGCAGGCAACCTTCTTTCTGCACTACGAGCCCGTTGACGGGGACGACCTGCCGGCCGATCGCCGACAATACGGCTTCGACGGCGTCCACTTCAACATCTTCAAAGTACAAGAATACGGCATCGACCGCGTCAACTTCAACGTCTTCAAGATACCAGTGATGCCAGTCGAGCAATGTTTCGCTTGGCAAGAGCTGCCTGACTACGCCATCGCCCTCTTCCGCACCGGCCAGTTCATCGGCAACGAGGACGGTTCCTACGCAAACCTCTGGGTAGAGGAACTTCGCTCCGATGAGTAGCGGGACGACGGCCGGCGTCTCCCGGCCCCACGTCGCAGTGATCGGCGGCGGCTTTTGCGGACTTGCCGCGGCTTACGAGCTTGGCCGGCGCGGCGTCCGCGCCACGGTGCTGGAGCGCGACGCCGAAGTCGGCGGCCTCGCTGGTAGCTTCGCCGGCGGCGGCACGCGGCTCGAGAAGTTCTACCACCACTGGTTCACCAACGACGTCCACGTGATGAATCTCATCGCGGAGCTGGGGCAGTCCGACCAAGTGCTGACGCGGCCTACCCGGACCGGCACGTACTACGCGCACGACTTCTTCAAGCTGTCGACGCCCCTCGACCTGCTGCGCTTCTCGCCCCTGCCGTTCTTCGACCGCCTCCGCCTCGGACTGCTGGCGCTCAGGGCGCGCAGGGTGAAGGACTGGCGCGCTCTCGAAGACCGCACCGCCGCGAACTGGCTGCGGGAGATGGGCGGCGAGCGGGTCTACAGGGTGGTGTGGGCGCCGCTCTTGCAGGGGAAGTTCGGCGATCTGGCGGAGGAAATAGCTGCGGTCTGGTTCTGGAACAAGCTCAAGCTGCGGGGCGGCAGCCGCGGTAGAGGCGGCGGGGAACGGCTAGCCTACTATCGGGGCGGCTTCGCCGCGCTGGCGGACGCGCTGGCCCAGGCCATCCGGGACCAAGGCGGAGAAATCCGCACCGGGGCCCCAGTCAACGGCTTGCGGGTACGCGACGGACGGGTGACCGGCGTGACTACGCCGGAGGCGACGCTGGCGGCCGACGCCGTGGTCGCGACGCCGGCGCTGCCCGTCGTCGCTGACCTCGTTGCGCCTCACGCGTCGGGCGAGTACGTGGACGGCCTGCGGCGCATCCGCTATCTGGCCAACATCTGCGTCGTGCTCGAGCTGGACCGCGGCCTGTCGGACATCTACTGGCTGAACGTCAACGACCCCGGCTACCCCTTCGTGGGGGTCATCGAGCACACCAACTTCGAGCCGGCCTCGACCTATGCCGGGCGGCACATCGTGTACCTGTCCCGCTATCTGCCCGAGAGCGACGCGCTCTGGCGGATGCCGAACGAGGAAGCGATTGCGTTCACGGTCGAACACCTACGGCGGATGTTTCCGGACCTGACGGATGACCGGGTTCTCGCCGCCCACGTCTGGCGTGCGCAGTACGCGCAGCCCGTCGTGGAGCGCGGCTACAGTCGGCTGATACCCGCTACGCGCACGCCCTTGGCGAACCTGTTTCTCGCGACCATGGCGCAGATATATCCGCAAGACCGGGGCACGAACTATGCGATTCGGCAGGGCCGGGAGGTTGCCCGGGACGTCGCGGCAGCGCTGGACGGTGCGGGATGAGGGGTTCTCGGTATGTCGCTTGGCCCTCGACTCGGAGCGGACCCAAAAAACCGCGGATGTAGGCTAAGTCGTTGCGTTCTTCACGGTTTCTGCCGCAAACGCCGGCTTTGCCACAGGGTTGCGACGATGAAAGGCACCAAGATCAACGCTATGGCGCTGTAGTAGGTCGTATTGGCCCAGGCCGCGCCTTCAGCGCCGTGCAGCGGAACGAGCCATACGATGCCGGCGACGAAAGTCGCAAAACCGCCGATTTCCGCCGCCAACATTGGCCATGCGCGACCGACAGCCGCCGGCAGCACTGTTAGCGCCGAAATACTGTTAACGCCGTCTGAGAACTCATCTCCCAGAAAAGAACCAGGCTATGGGTTGATGGAATATGGCAAGCAACCCGAACAGAGCGACGGTCGAGGTGAGCGACACCAGGCCGAACAGCAGCCACGTGCGGCGCAGTGCCGCGCCTTGGCGCGAGTACCACTGCCGGCTGTACTGGAGTTGCACGCCATCCTTGAGCGGCTGAACGGATGATGTCCCGTCTCGATAATCTGCCTCGCCGCCCGGTACAGCCCGACTTCCGCCACGCCGGTCAATTGCGCCACCAAGAGAGTGTCCATGTTGTTAGGCCAGTGCCGAGACGCTGGATCTGCCTTCGCCGCCAGGCGCAGCCAAAAGCCCGTGGACGAGCGCGGCCACGGCAACGATGATCGCCAGGATGCCGAAACCTTCCGCCCCAGTATCCGGGCGGAGAGGGTCAGCTGGGCCAGTCCGCCCAAGAGTTGGACCGCCGTGATGGCACCCATCTGAAATGTCTGCCGTGCGCTGCGCCGGTCCGAGGCCGGAAGCAGGCGGGCGATTAGAGGATGATTCAAGCCGCTACGCCAGGTCATTCCAGATCGGATTCCCAGCGGGGCCAACCACGCAAGGGCTTGCGTGCGCCGCTGCGTACTGGATCCCGCCATCTACGGCCGCCGGTAGATCGCATACACGGAAACCGCAAGGTAGTCGCGCAACAAAGGCACGCGCAACAATGCGTTGGAAAGCCGCCAGAGCGCAGGCCAGCGTTTCAACTGCGGGTTCACAGTCAACCGTTCAGTTCTCCACCCGATTTCTTCGATATAGCGAAGAAACTCCGAAAACTTCATTTTGTTCAGCCCTTCCCGCGTATCTTCGAACGACTCGGCCTCATCCGCTACCGGCCGCCAGAACTCGCGCCGGAGACGCATCAGCGCGTCTTCCGAGAACAGGACGCCTATCCACGGTATGCGGAATCTGAAGAACCGGTTCAGGTGCCCCCCCAACGGTGAATGAAACAGCGGGCCAAACGCCAGGACTATCACCCCCCCCGCCCCCGCGCCGCTCGACTTGAGGACGCCGTCCATACGGCGGAGGTGGTCGCCAGGGCGTTCCACATGCTCAAGCATCTCGTGAGAAAGTACGATGTCGTACTCCTTCTCGTTCGGTAGATCATGAACATTCATGCACTCGAATGTGCATCTGTCCTGCAATTGCGCCTTCTTGGCCAGGCGCTTTGCGATTTCGATGTAATGCGGGTCTTTATCAACACCAGTCACATGTCTGCACCCGTACTGCGCCAGTGCCAGGGACATCTCCCCCATGCCGCACCCGACCTCCAAGTAGCGCATGGCCGGGTCAATGGGGATTTCGTTTCCCAAGCGGCGGTTCCACTTCTCGAAGCGAGCCTTCGCGGACTCGATGCCGAGATTGCGGTCAAGCTGACGAAGCTCCTCCGCTTCGGGGTGCCTGCCATGCGCGAGTGGTCGAAGCAGCCAATAATCTATCGTCTTGCCAAACATCTGGCGCCTATCCGCGAGATAGCCCCTTCTTCGTACATTCGCGGGCCAATCCCCGCAACTCCTCGGCCAACCGATCGAAATGGCGCCCGCAGCGGAAGAACTCGCCGCGCTGCCTGGCCCCGGCGCAAAGTCGCCGATACAGAGCGGGCTGGTCAATCAACCGCGCGATGGCCGCCTTCAACTCGGGGACGGAGCGGGGCGCCACCAAGAGCCCGCTCTTTTCGTGCTCCACCTGCTCGGCTACTCCGCCTATGGAGGTTGCGACGACTGGCACGCCGCATTGGAAGGCTTCGATAATGACTCCGGGCGTACCCTCGCTGCTCATGTAGCTGAGGAACAGCAGCAGGTCGTGTTCGGCGAACACGCCCGGCACCTGCTCCGGCGCCAGCACGCCGCCGTAAATCGCTCTGGGGTGGCCGTCGAACAGGGAAAAGTCGGTGTTGGGCATACGGGGGCCGAACACTCGGAGCTGGCAGTCCTCGGGCAGGGAACGGCAGGCGTCCAGCGCTTGCGCCAGTCCCTTTTCCTTCCTGAGTTGGCCCATGAACAGCAGTCTGCGGACACGATCTCGGTCTTGCCCGCCTGCCGCCGGGATGATGTCTCTGGTGTTGGCCAGCCAGCGGAAGTTGCCCCGGTTGCTGAACGTCCGGCGCGTTCGCCTTTCCTCATACACCAGCGAGGCGCGCAGACATGTCCGGTCCATCAGCCAGCGACCAGCCGGCCCGTAACGATGGTAGGTGAAATAGAGGCTGTCGCCGAAGAACCGCAGCGCCAGGGGGCGGCGCAGCATCCGGCACAACGCCCAGATGGTGGACGCCGCTGACAGCGCGGAATAGGCCGACATGTGAAGGAACACCAAGTCGGCGCGCCGCGCCCTGCGCAGCACTTGCCAGACCACCCGCGCGAAGGTGAGAAACTCGTAGCCCAGTATTTTCCAAAGGGGCAGATTGGGCCTCGGCCTGGCCGTGTCGACGACGTCGAGGTCGAAGCCGCGCCGGCCCAACTCTCGGACGGCTTCCGCAAACGTCACCCTGGCCCCGCCGATGGGCTCGCCGAGAGACGCCGAAAGGGCAGGCAGTGGGCCCATGAGCAGAACCTTCATCGTGCGGCTACCTGACCCCCTTGCCAAGGTTGCTCGTGTTCGCCTGTTGCAGGGTTCGTCCGTCCAGAAATTCGAGGCCTCCCGCATGATTGACCGTGTGCGTGCCCCGGTTGCCGGGCAGCACGGCACCGTCGATGCGCCCGATCGAGGCCTCGGCATAGACCCGCTCGTTCAGTTCGTCCACCCGGTTGAGGACTACCGCGCGTCCGTAGCCTCCGCCACAATCTTGCGCGGGGCGAATCAACTGACCGCCCCGGAAAAACAGTCTGCCCGCCGGCCGGGCCCGGCGGCGGTCGGACACCACTGGATTGGCCGGGTGCGGCCGCCACGCACCATCCAGGGCATCGGCCACATAGATATGCAGTTCATCGTTCGCCTGCGCCCTTGCCTCGCTCACCGTGCCGAACAGCCACAGTTTCCCGTCCTGCCTGTGCAGCGTCGGGTCGCCCATGTGTACGTCGTCCAGCAGCGTCCGCTCACGGCGCCAATCGCCGGGGAACCGGCGGCAGCGCCACAGATCAACCCGACTCTCGTCCCAAGTATCGGGGATCAGATAGAGCTGGCCTCCATGCTCGAAGACAAACGGGTAGGAGAGATGGTAGGGACATTCCAACGCGGTGGCGACTTCGCCCAAGTCGCCGTCGGCTGACACCGGAGCGCAGGAGATAGCCGCCTTCTTCGACGCGAAAGAGTAGTCCTCGAAGAACACCCAAACCTTGCCGTCGCGGACGATGGGAACGGGGTCTGCCCAAAAACGACCGGGCGGGGCATGATGCACTTTCAGCTGCGCCGCGGGCGGCCGTCCGGCGATTGCCGAATCGGCCATGGGCTGGCCGGCGGTCACCGCCAGGAACCACTGCTCGTCGCCGAAGAAGCGTCGGTACGCCATCTTGGCCAGCCGGGGCGAATAGCGGGTTAGGAGACGCAAAATGTCAGCCGGGACTATTTTGTCCAAGGTTGGGGCGCTTCTACGGGGCGGTGCCGACGTGAGCGTAGCGAGCTTGGGACACGTGCGTTAGCACGCACTAGCGTCTGGAGACCGCCAGTTTCAACCCATCCAAATACCACGCCACGCGCGTGGCGAGGAACTGTCGCGCCATCTGCTTCGCGCGATGGAAGTCGCGCTGGCGCAGCATCAGCGGTATCCGGCGCCACCGCCCGCGCCTGTTTTTGCGCCGGACAATCGAAACCGCCTCCCGTACCAGTTCCTTGAAACGCGCCGGCGGAATAAAGGCGGTGAAGCAGTTTTCCGGGCTCTGGTGGTTGTAGATCGTAATGTCGAAGTCGTCGTCCACCACGCCAAGCTCCTTGCACACTTGGAATAGCTCGGAGCCAGGATAAGGCGTGAAGATGCTCAGCATGATGGTGTCGGCGTTGATCCGCTTGATGGCTGTCAGCGTGTCTTGCAGAGTCTCTTCCGTTTCCTCTGGAAAACCCACCATGAAGAAGGCGCCGACTTCGATGCCTTTCCTGCGGCAGACGTCCACCGCCGGATAAGCCTTCTCGATGGTGTGCCCCTTCTTGACGCCGCGCAGTATCTGGTTGTTGCCGGACTCGATGCCGATATTCACGCGCACGCAGCCGGCACGGCGCATCCGCTCCATCGACCGCTCTTTGACGACGCCCACCGTCATCTCGCAGCCCCATTTGAGTCCAGGGCATTCGGTTTCGATCAAGCCGCACAGCCGCTCGATATAACGCGGGTGGATGCCGAAGGTGTCATCGTCGAAGTAGATGTACCGGACGCCTCGTTCCGTCAGCAACTTGAGCTCCGCCACGACGTTTTCGGGCGAACGCCAGCGGGTCTTCTGCGTCCAGATGGCTTTGGACTCGCAGAAAGTACAACTGTACGGGCAGCCGCGCGCCGAGAAGACATAACCGAAGGCTTCGGGCGGATAGCTCTCATAGTCCCGGAGAACTTGCGGAGCGGCCTGTGCGGGAAAAGGCAACTCGTCAAGGTCGGCCATGTTGGCGCGCGTCGGCGTGAAGAACTCGCGACCGTCCCGACGATAGGCCAACCCGGCCACCTCGCTTAGCGGCGTGCCGCTCTCATGCGCCTTGAGCAGTTCGACCAGCGTCATCTCTCCTTCGCCCAACACGGCCACGTCGATATCCGGGCAATCCAATGCGGCGGTAGTGGACAAGGTGGCGTGCGGGCCGCCCAAGACCACCAGCGTGTCGGGATTGTGCTCCTTGGCGATTCGCGCAATCCGCATCGCGGACGGGAAGTTCTGGGTCTTGGAACTGATACCGACGACGCCGGCGTCGAACTCCGTTATGGCCGTCCGTATTTCCGCCCAGATAGCGGCTGTCGGATCTTCCAACGTCGCAATGTAACGGGCCATTCCTTCACTAATGCGTGTTACGTTGTCGATTGTGATGGACCTTTTGCGCGGATTGAAATCGGCGTTGTAGGCTTGGACATCCCAATCCGTCCATTTCAAGACGGCCCCGGACAGATAACCAAGCGCCAAGGGGAATTTGACCAGCGACGCATTGTCGTGGTAGAGGCGCTTGAAAGGTGGATCAATGATCATGATCCGTTTGCGGGTGATGGGGCGGGACTCGAAGGACACCGCGCGCAGGGGGACGAAGCGCTCAACATCCTTGGCGGCAGTGCTATTGGCCGAAGTTGCAGTTGTCACAGCTCGCCTCTGGCGGATGGCGTTGTGTTGGGCCAAGCGCCGCCGTGGAGTCAACCACCATCAGGCCCGCAGCCGCTCGCCGCCACAGCACCGGTTGACGCGCAGGCTGCGCAAGAAAATGCTCAGCGCCTGTCTCTTACCGAAACAAGGCAATCTCACAGGCGGGTGGCATTAGATGGCAGGCAAGGGCCGGTTGTCAAGAAGGCGGGAAGGCGAACGGCGGCACGGCGGCCCAAACCAGGCCAACTTGGCTGCCGGAGCGCCGCGGCCCGGCGGGTGTACGATCCCGGCAGCCGTCCGCGCCGCGTTCCTCGAACGTCTGCGGTTCGTTGGGCGATTGGACGTCGCGGTGAACATGGGCTGGTGGGCTGTTGGAGCGAAAGTGGGTATTCGGGTGGGAACTTGGCTTGGAGCGGGCGCTTTGGCTCTGGGTCTGTTTGGCTTGGCCGGCGCGGAGCAGGTTGCGGATCTCACCGTAACGGTGGACAACGTGCGGTCTTCCGAAGGGCAGGTGCGCGTGGCCGTATACCGGCCCGGCAACTGGCTGGAAGAGCCGACCGCGCGCGTCTGGGTGCGGGCCGAAGGCGAGCGGGTAACAGCGGAGTTCAAGCTGCCGCCGAACGAATACGCCGTGGCGGTGCTGCACGACGAAAACGACAACGGCAAGATGGACTACCGGCTTTTGCGGATTCCCAAGGAGCCCTACGGCTTCAGCAACAACGCGAAGCCGCGCTTGGGGCCGCCGAAGTTCGAAGACGCGGCCTTCACGCTTGGCCCTGACGGGCTCGCCATCGCCATCGACCTCACCGACTGACGCGCCAGGCGCCAGCCTCGTGGCACGAGAACCGGCCGACGGCTTGCTCATCAAGAACGCGGAAGTGGACGGCAAGCCGGGCCTTGACGTTCGCTGCCGAGGCGCGGTGGTGGCGCAAATCGGCGGCCACCTCGTTCAGCGGCCGGGCGAGACGGCGCTCCACGCCGGCGGCGGGGCGTTGCTGCCGGGACTGCACGATCACCACATTCACCTGCCGGCGCTTGCCGCGGCGAGGCGTTCGGTGCGCTGCGGGCCGCCGCAAGTCCGCGACCGCCAAGCGTTGGCGAGCGTCTTGCGGGGCGCCCCGGGCGAGGACTGGATCCGCGGCGTCGGCTACCACGAATCGGTTGCCGGGCCGCTCTCGCCGCGCACGCTTGACGAGTTCGTTCGCGACCGACCCGTGCGCGTGCAGCACCGCTCGGGCAAGATGTGGTTCTTGAACTCTGCGGCCATAGGCCGGCTCGGCCCAAGGGCGCGATCCGGGCGGCTGTTCCGGCAAGACGATTGGCTGCGCGGCCGCTTGGCGGACGACGCCGACTTTCCCGCCGCACTGGCATCCGCGACCCGTCTGCTCGCGGGTTTCGGCGTGACCGGCGTAACCGAGGCGACGCCGACAAACAACGCTGGCGCCGTGGCGTTTTACGACAAGCTCGAGCTCGCCGTACGCGTGAACTGGATGGGCGACGAATCCTTGCCGACGGGCTCGCTGAAAATCATGCTGGACGAAGCGGATCTGCCGCTCTTTGAGGATTTGCGTGAACGCATCGCCGCCGCCCATGGTGGCGGTCGCCCGGTGGCCGTCCACTGCGTCACGCGCACGGAGCTCGTGTTCACGCTGGCGGCGCTGCGCGAAGCCGGCAGCATCGCCGGCGACCGCATAGAACACGCCGCGGTGACGGACGCCGCCGCCTTGCGGATGCTGCGGGAGGCGCCTGCGGAACCCGCTCATCTCACGGTGGTGACGCAACCCAACTTCATCGCCGAACGCGGCGACCAGTACTTGCGCGATATCCCCGCCGCCGATCACGCTCAGCTGTACCGTTGCCGCGGTTTCCTTGACGCCGGCGTGCAGCTGGGCGGCGGCACGGACGCGCCTTTCGGCGCTGCCGATCCTTGGGCTGCGATGGCTGCCGCGGCAACACGCGAGACGTCCTCCGGCGTTGTGCTTGGCGCGCGCGAAGCGCTCAGCCCGGAGCAAGCGCGGGATCTGTTTCTCGGCCCCCTCGACAGCCCTGGCGGCCCGCCGCGCCGAGTTCGAATCGGTTGCCCCGCGGACTTGTGCTTGCTGGACGGCCCGTGGTCGCGGGCAAGACTCGCCCTGAGTCACGAGCGCGTGGCCGCCACCGTGGTCGCCGGCGCGGTGGTCTACCGGCGGGGCTACAATTGCGCCGGCGCAGCCGAAACGACGGCTCGGCCGCACGGCGTCGATGCCGATGCTGATCAGCGCCGCCACGCAGGCGTCCAATAGGCGCGGACTTCCCGCGCCGCAAGCGATAAGGAGCTTGACATGCGCCTCCCAACACAGCTGACCGCGGCGACCGCCATGTTTCTTTGCGCCGCCGGCGCGGCTACCGAACCTACGCCGATGGCCGCGGCCGCGGTGGGCGAACGCGGCGCGGTGGCGTCCCGGTCGCCGCTGGCCTCCGAAGTCGGGTTGGAGATGCTCAAACGCGGTGGCAACGCCGTGGATGCGGCGGTGGCGGTTGGTTTCGCCTTGGCGGTGACGCATCCCTCGGCCGGCAATCTCGGCGGCGGCGGCTTCATGGTGATGCGCTTTGCCGATGGCGGCGTGGCGGTCAACGATCACCGCGAGGTCGCCCCTAAACGGGCCACCCGCGACATGTATCTGGACGGCAACGGCAATGTCGTTGAGGGCCTCTCCACGGCTTCCCACCTCGCTGTCGGCGTGCCCGGCACCGTCGATGGCTTGTTGGCCGTTCTGGAACGTCACGGCACGCTCTCCCGAGCCGACGTGATCGCCCCGGCGATTCGACTGGCCGGGGAAGGCTTCGCCCTGCCGGCGGATCTGGCGGGGCAATTTCGACGCTATCGCGAGAGATTCGCGCCGTACCCGGCCAGCGTGGCGAAATTCGCAAGATCCGACGGCGCCGCGCTCGCCGCTGGCGATTTGTTCCACCAGCCGGACCTGGCGGCCACCTTGGGGCGGATCTCGGAGCAGGGACGCGACGGCTTCTACGCCGGCCGGACGGCCGATCTGCTGGTTGCGGAAATGGCGCGCGGCGCCGGCATCATCAACCACGACGATCTGCGCGCCTACCGTTCCAAGTGGCGCGAGCCCGTGCGCGGCACCTACCGCGGCTACGACATCCTCTCCATGCCGCCGCCGTCCTCCGGCGGCGTGCTGCTCGTGCAAATGCTCAACATGCTCGAAACCCGCGACTTGGCGGGGCTGGGCGCCGGTTCGCCGGCCGCCGCGCATTTGTTGATCGAGGCCGAGCGTCGGGCCTACGCCGATCGCGCGGAACACTTGGGCGATCCGGACTTCCACGACGTCCCGATGGCCATGCTGACCGACAAGAAGTACGCCGCCGCCCGTTTGGCGGATTTCGATCCCGAGCGGGCTTCGCGCTCCGCTGACGTAGGCGCCGGCGGGCGCTTGCCGGACGAGAGCACCGATACCACGCACGTTTCCGTGCTGGACGGCGCCGGCAACGCGGTGGCCTACACCACGACGTTGAACTTGGCCTACGGCTCGAAAATCGTCGTGTCCGGCGCCGGTTTCCTGCTCAACAACGAGATGGACGACTTCTCCGCCAAGCCGAACGCGCCCAACTCGTTCGGACTCATCGGCCGGGAGGCCAACGCCATCGCCCCGGGCAAGCGCATGCTGAGCTCCATGACGCCCACCGTCGTGCTGAAGGACGGCGAGCCGTTTTTGGTGACCGGCTCGCCCGGCGGCAGCACCATCATCACCACCGTGCTGCAAGTGGTGACGAACGTGATAGACCACGGCATGGATTTGCCGGCTGCCGTTTCGCGCCCGCGTTTCCACCACCAGTGGCTGCCCAATCGGGTGACCTACGAACCGGGCGCGTTGGCCGCCCCGACGCTGGAAGCCCTGCGCGACAGTGGCCACGTGAACTTGAACGAGGTGAGATTCGGCATTGGCGACGCCAACTCCGCCATGCGCCGGGGCGATCACGTGATCGGCGTTTCGGATCCGCGCAACGCCGGGGCGGCCTTGGCGTTCTAGCCGCCGCGGTAGCGCGCAACACAGCGCCAGCCGCCACGCGTGGGGTGTTTCTTTTCGATTTCAAGACCTTTGGAAACAGTTGGCCAGCCCCACATAGGCTGCAACGCAAACCGCAAATCTCCAAAGGAGGAACCGAAATGAACATGAATGTTGTGCGTTGGGACCCTTTCAGGGCACTCGACAGGGAGCTCGACCGGACGTTCGGCGGCACCACCAGCGACTGGCAGCCGCTGGTCGACATCCGCGAGACCAAGGACGCCTACAAGGTGGACTTGGAACTGCCGGCCATCGAGCCCGACGACGTTCGCATCGAACTGAAGGACGGCCTGCTCCACGTTTCCGGCGAGCGCGCCTTCGGCACGGACGGCGAAGCAGAGCGCGTGTACCGCCGCGAGCGGCGCTACGGCAAGTTCTCCCGCAGCTTCCGCTTGCCGGAGGACGCGGACGCCGACGCCATCACCGCGACGGCCAGGAACGGCGTGGTTCGAATCGCCGTCGGCAAGAGCGCCCAAGCGCAGGCCCGCGCCATCACCGTGCGAGCCGCCTGACCCAAACCGGCCAAGCCGCACCCGGCCACCGCGCCGGGCGCGGCGCGGCCGAAACGGCCGTTCTCACCGCGCCAGCCGTTTGTATTCCCCGCAAGCAGCCAGCAACGAGGCGGGTGCCGGCGGGCGCAGCGCCTGCTCGCGGCACATGTCCACCAAGGCATCCACATGATCCACATGCCGTTGGCACTCGCTTTCCCTAGCCAAGCGCGGATAATCGCCCGTCGATTCGTCCACATCATCTCCATCAAGGTAAGCGAGCCAGGTCTCGATGGACCAAGTCGGGGCAAGAACCAACACGCGCTCGCTTGGTCTGCGAGGATCCACACTGGCCGCCGCGCACGCATCATGTAGGGCCTTGTGCCGACCCCGCAGGCCCTTGTTGTCGCCGTCTATCATCACGACGAGGGCAGCCCCGTGCCCACCGAATTTGCGCAAGCTGGCAAGCTCCAAGGGGTAGCGTTCGCGCACAAACCGCTCGGCGGAACCATGTCCTGGCGGTGCCATCTCGACACGCCACCAACGCCTGTCCCATCCGCGTTTCTCGAAGAAGCGCCCCACGAACACGGCATGTTGCAGATCTTCGCAGAGCAAGACTGCCCGCACCCTTCTCATCTGCTACTTGCTCCCCTGTTTACTCCTCGCCAATCCAACCTCTGGCGACAAGATCAGAGAGGCGCAACCCACCCTTGGCGTCGGCTGTCGAAAGGTCGCGGGCTTTGGTGACGCCGGTGCTCGTCTTGTCGAGCAATACGCCTTTGTCTCCACCGAGGTGGTCGATGATCTCGGGATGGTGGGAACCCACTACCGCTTGGCATTTCGCGTTCCCGCACGCATCGACCAACGCTATCAGCCAAGGCTGAATCTCCGAGAGCGCCACGTAGTTGTCGGGTTCGTCGAGGAACAACGTGAAACCGTCGTCTCCTGCCAAACCGATCAACGCGTAAAGCGCTATGAGCACACGTTCCCCGTCGGAGATCTCGTCGAGACGCAACGTGTGGCCGTCTCGTCCATTCCACGAAACCAGCATCGCCCGCGTATCCGCGCCGACCCTTTCCATGCGAATGCCGCGAAAATCCTCGAACACGTCCTTCAGGCTCGATGCGAGTTCCACAGCGAGTTCGGTGCGTTCCTGCACCAGATGCCGGTACCAATCCGCGAAGTTGGCGCCGTCACGCGCGAGCACAGTGCTTTCCCGCGCCGATTCCGCCACGAAGCTCCGCGGGTCCAAACCACACACCACCAGAGTGCGCATGAAGTCCATGAACCGGCTAAGACGTTTGTTGTCGCGTCCCGCCGAGATCCGCGCCAGGAACGACTCCTCCCAATCCACGGACAATCGTGGCCCTTCCGAATAGTCGTCGCGATACAGCTGGGCCTCACCTAGCGAACAAGAGAAGAGGGGGCGCCCGCAGACTCGCAGTTGCTCCAACGCGATGCGGGCCCGGCCGGTCGCGCGTTCATGCTTAACCTCTAGTTGATAGTGGTACTCGTCCCCATCGATCTCCACATCAAGCCCGAAGGACTGGGTATCGCGCGCGTCCCAGCGCGTGAGCGTAGCGGTTGGGAACGCGTCGCGTTCTGCGATTTTGATGCCGTCCACCAAGACTCGCCGCAGCCGGGACATCACATCGAGGACGGATGTCTTTCCCGTGCCGTTCGGCCCGAGCAGAAGCGTCACGTCCTTGAACCGCAGTTCGAAGTTGACGAGGCACTTGTAGTTGTCGGCGTAGAGCTTGCGCAACATGTGCTAGCGCCGTTTCGCCGCGGCCCGTGACCTACCGCCTTGTCGCGACCTGCCGCCGACCCCAAGCCGCCATCACACGCCTCACATGTTCCAGCTGAACACCAACCAGATCTTCGTCGTGTCCGAGGCCCAGTCGTCGGCGAAGTAGCGGGCCGCCTTCGCTTGCAGGCTCAGTTTATCCATGGGCGAATACACCAGCGAGGCGCCGAGTTCGCCGCCGTAGCGGTCGCCGCCATCGGCGGCGCGGAAGTCGTGGTACACGCCCGTCAGCGTGAAGCCGAGCATTTTCTTGGTGGCGGCAACCCAGGTGTCGCGCACGCCTTTAGGCGGCGTTACGAGAAACTTGTCCGTCCATCCTTGCCACTTGTGGAGCGTGGCGAGCGGGGCGCGGAAGGCCTGGCGGCCGTCGTCGGAGCCCAGCGAATGGTGGCCCGCGGTGACGTTCAGCAGGAAGAGGTCGAACGTCGCCTCGCCGCCGAAGAACACCGTGTCGTAGGAGGTCGGGTTGTCGCCATAGTCTGATTGAAAGGCGACTGTGGCGGTGAGTTTGGTGCGGGGCAGCGAGCCGTTGTACTCGAGGCCCCAGGTCACGTTGGAGTTGGTGGCGGCGCCGCCGCGGTACTTGGCGTCGTCGTGCTGCAAGTCTATGAGGTAGGCGAAGGCCGCCAGCTCGTGGTCCGCCAGCGGGTTGAAGGTCGCTCTCAGGAAGTGCGAGTTCGTGTCCCACACGGCGGGCTGGACGCCGTCGTCCGGGCCGAAAATCCGGTTCACGCGGAAGGCGTAGCTGTAGTCGAAGCCGACGCGCCCGGCGCGTTGGATGCGCACGGCGTCGAAGGTCTGCTCGTTGTTGCGCCACGCGACGCCGCCGAGGAAGCGTTGGCTGCCGTGGTTGATGCGCTGGCGGCCGGCGGTGATGGTGGTGGCGCCGTCGTCGCCTTCGCCGAAGTGGTAGCGCGCGAATACTTGGTTGAGGTCGAAGCCCTCCGGGTCGGCGATGACCGGGTACTCGGTCTTGCCGTTGGCAAGCGAGTTGAAGTCGTCCAGCCCGAGGATGAAAGAGTAGTCCACTTGGCCCCCGAAGCTGAAAGCGCCCCGCCGGCCGGAGTTCAAGGTCACGCGGGCGCGCCCGTTGGTGCCCATGGCGTCTTCCGCCACGCCTTCTTGCTTCACTTGCTCCAAGCGGTAGCGCACGCCGAAGGAGATGTCCGCGTCCGTCTGCTGTGCGGCCAACGGCAAGGACGCGCCGGTGGCGAGGCAAGCTAGCGCGAGCGTCGCCCGAGCGGTGGCGGGCGATACGGCGGCGTTCCCTGTGCGGTTCATCGGCAACCTCCTGTTTGTTCGTTCCAGCCGGCGTGCGCACCGGCCCAAGCCCGGCGGCCGCTTGCGCGACGCTCGGCAAGGCTGGCGATTATAGTGCGGTTGCCCGCGTTTGCGGCATGGTGCGCGGGAAGTCGCCGGCGGAGCCGTCGCGGCACACCGGGTTGACCTCTGGCCTAGCGTATGATCGGCTGCCATGCCTCGCTTGCCGATACACGGAATGGCCACGCGGCATCCAGGACTTACACCGGCATTGGCCGACGCTCAAACCGAGGCCGCTTCGGTTTGTCTAGAGCGTCATCACATATCGCCCGTGGAGATGATGCTGGATAGAGATGGCGCGAAGACCACAGCAACCGTGAATTGGCCGAAACCAGATACGCGGGCCCAGCGCGCATGGGCGAACCAGACGGATGCCACCGAGGCAGGTGCCTGCGCGTGCGTGCTGGCGGCGGCAGAGGTTACCGACGGGCTCTTGGCTGTTGGCAGGGCGGAGATCATGACAGGTGCCGACTACTACGTCGCTTCCGAGGGAAAGGGAATCAATGACTTGGAGGACTGCCGTCGCTTAGAGGTGTCCGGCATCGACCGCGGTGCGGAGAGCGTGATTCGGCGGCGACTCAAAGCAGAGTTGGCGCAAGCTGGAAGAGGCGACAGCAGCCTACCAGCGACCGCCGGCGTTGTCGGCTTCCAAGCTCGCCAGATCATGATGGCCGACTTGGACTAACTGGCCTTGGCGCAACGGCGGGAGGCGCAGGTGACTTGGATTGAGCATCACAGAGTCAGCGAGGTTTGCGCGACGCAAGCGGAATCACTTCTGCGTGAAGGTAGGCGTGACGAAGCGCGACAGCAATACGCCTTAGCCGCCGAAGCGGAAGAAAGGGCGTTGGAGGCGGTCGATCTCGCCAAAACCAGGACTTACGGCATAACTGCCGTCAGTGCGGCCTCGCTGCACTTCAAGGCTCGGCAAACGGAGCAAGCGGAGCGCGTTGCCATGCAAAGCATGCGTTTTGATCAACTTCCGGTCTTTGCGCGGCATCAGCTTCAGCACCTCTTGCAAGTTGTGTGGGCCGAGGAAACGCGCCAGATGACTGATCTGCGTTTTGCGCCCGGCCAAGTGCTTGTTTCTGTAAATGGCGGGCAAGTCGTTACTGGCGGTGCGCCCCTCGCCCCGGTGTTGGAAACGGTCAAGGCTGTGGAGTCCATCTTCCATAGAGCAGCCGAGTTCCTGAGTGGCGCCGACCACCGCAAGCGCGGCCCCCCGAGTAAGCTGATACAGGACGAATACCGCGCTTGGTTGTTCCAGGCGCCCCCCGGTAGCTATCAGTTCGCGGTGGCTATACAGGAAAATGGTGCGGGAGGGGTGTGCGACGTTTTAGTGCGCGGGGGCTGCGAGCGGGTTTGGGGAGTCATCGCGATTCCCAAGTAAGCTGAGGGTATGTACAACCGCAGCGAAGGGAATCGCGATGACGGAAGAGATGTTGGCGCAGGACGCGCTGGAGCGCAAGAAGGCGTGGGCTTTTCTGGAGGCGGCGGTGCGGCTGCTGCTGTTGTCGTCGCCGGAGTTCCGGGAGCTTTGCCGGGGGGTTCTGACCGGCGGGCGGGGGTTCCGGGAGTTCGAGCTGGACCTGCGGGGCGCGCTGCTTGGCGGCGCGGCGGCGGGGGTTTCGGAGAATCTGTCGGCGCTGGACGCGGAGTCCGGGGCGCCGGCGTGCGGGGCTTGCGGCTCGGCGATGGTCCGGCGCGGCACGCGCTCGACGGCGCCGCTGTCGCTGCTCGGCCTTCTGACGCTGCGGCGCGGCTACTGGACGTGCGGGTGCTCGAAGGGCGGGCGGCATGTTCTGGACGAGGTGCTGGGGATCGCGGGACGGGACGGCGTGCGGGGAACGCCGGCGGCGCTGTGGGCGCTGGCGGAGCTGGCGTCGGAGACGAGCTTCGGGAAGGCGGCGGCGCGCCTGGGCCGGCTGGCCGGCGTCGTGGCGACGGCGAAGCGGACGGAGCGGGCCGCGAAGCAGGTCGGGGGGGAGATCACGGCGTGGGGCGAGGCGGAGCCGGCGCTGGGCGAGGCGCCGGCGGAGACGATGTACTGCAGCCCGGACGGCACGGGGGTGCCGGTGGTGCGGCGGGACGCGGGGACGGCGGAGGACGGCCGGCCGTCGAAGACGCGGGAGGCGAAGGTGGCGGTGTTCCACACGGCGGAGCGGCGCAACGCGAAGACCGGCCTGCCGGAGCGGGACGCGGGTTCGGCGCGGCACACGGCGGCGATCGACAGCGCGGCGTCGAGGGACGTGGACGCGGAGCCGTCGGCGTTCGCGCGGCGGCTCTGGCGGGCCGCGGAGCGGTTCGGGTTCGCGGCGGCGAAGCGGCAGGTGGTCGTCGCCGACGGCGCGAAGTGGATCTGGAACGCCGCCGCGGAACTGTTCCCGAACGCCGTTTGCATAGTGGACATCTGGCACGCGAAGGAGCGGCTCTGGGAAGTGGGGCGCGCGGTTTACGGCGCCGGCACGGAGCTGTGCCGGGCGTGGTCGGAGAAGGTCTGCGCGGCGCTCTCCGAGGGGCGCGTGGACGATGTGCTGCGGGAACTGCGCCGGCACGCCGGCGACAAGACCGCCGACCAGTGCGCCGGCTATTTCGAGAACAACCGCGGCCGGATGCGCTACCCGGCGTACCGGGAGATGGGGCTGCTGATCGGTTCGGGCATGGTGGAGAGCTCCTGCCGCACGCTGGTCGGCGAGCGCTTGAAGTGTTCCGGCATGCGATGGAGCCGGGCCGGCGCGAACGACGTCATGGCGTTGCGTTCGTGCGTCCGCGACGAACGGTACGACGACTTCTGGCGCCGTCGGCGCAAACCGCCGCCAATGGCCGCCTGACGGCTCGCGCACTAAAACGTCGCACACCCGTGCGGGAGTGCGGGAGAACTGTTTGGCCCACCCAAGGGCGAGGTGGTGACAGACTTCTTTCTCAACGTCCTGCGTCTTAGCTGTGGGGAGGCCAACGAGGAATTCGCCGAAGCCGTGCCAGACCCACGCTACAGAGAGACCTTCTTGAAGCTCACCCGGAATCTCGCCCCTACCGGAAAGGCGTTCGACGACTTGGTAATTCGATCGGCGGACGACACCTGTGCAGTCACACTCAACCCGGAAACCCGTCAAATTCTCAGCGAGCGCATCAGAGGGCTTCACAAGGCCGGCCAGTCCTCCAATCAACCTTTTGTCTACAACGGCGTACTTCGTGCGGTTCACTTGGATAAGGACTGGCTAGAGGTCGTAGTTCAGGGTGCCAGCATACGGATTGATGGGGTCGGCGAGCAGGTTGACGACCTCCTCGGCCCTTTGGTCAACAAACCCGTGCAGGTGCATGCCGTCAGGCAAGGCGACAAGTCGACTTTTGTCGACATCGAGGCGGATGAATAGCGGTGAGTTGGCTGCCACGACATGCATGGCGGACGCGCTGGACTAGGTGGTTGGGGTCTGTGGGCTCTGGCTCAAAAGCGGCGTATTCCTAGAGCAAACGACACAGTCGGCCAGCCGGAGCGGTGGCGGTCCAAATCGCTGGCGTCCCCTGTGTGGTTCGTCTGCAAGCCGCCAGCGCCAAGAACGCGCAACCTATGCCAACTCCAGCAGAAACCGCCACACGGGGACGACTTCCACTGTCCCCACGCCCACATCGATGGCTTCGTCCACCGGCGCTACGCCGCGGCGGACGATCAGTTTCGCGGTATCGAGGCCAAGCGTGCTCATGGCTTCGCGCAAGGCCGCCAGCTCCCGTCGGCGGGTGGCCGGGTCGAGGAGCGTTTCGCACACTTGCACCAGAACACGCGACCGGTCGGGGAGCACCGCCACGAAGTCCACCTCGCGTCCGGTGGCGGACTTGTAGTAGTAGATTTCCGGTGTTGCGCGGCGCAGCCCCATGAAGACAACGTTCTCCAGCAGATGGCCGGTGTTCGCCAAGATGCCGGAGGAGACGGAGCCCACCAGCGCGTGGTCTACGCAGTAGATCTTCTTGGGGTTGGTGTTGGCGCGCGCCAAGGAGGCGTCGTATAGCCGCACGGTGAACAGGAAGAACGCTTCCTCGAACGCTCGCAGATAGGCCGCCACGGCGTGCTTCGGCACTCGGTGGCCGAGGGCCCGCAGATAGCCCGTGAGGCGGTTCAATGAGTAGCGCGAAGCGACGATGTCGAGCAATCGGTGGCCGAGGTCGAGAACGGCGCGGGGCTGCCGGAAGTCGTGCCGTTCGACGAGGTCTCGAAACAGCATCGCGCTCCAATACTCTTGGTGGATTTTCACGCGCAAGGCGCGGTCCAGGCCTACTACTTCCGGGAAGCCGCCCGTCTCCCAGTAACGCTCGAACGCGTGTTGGACAAGCAGCCGCCGCTTGGAGGACAGCGGTGCCGCGGGGTCGATGTCGAGGTAGTCCAGGTACTCCCGGAACGAGAACGGGAACAGCTCCCATGCGAGTGCGCGACCGCGCATTTCGGTGGCGATCTCGGCGGAGAGCATTCGCGCTGAAGACCCGCTCAAATGCATCGAGCAGCGCTCCGTGCGCATCACCCGATCCACGAACGCCTCCCAACCCGGCACCACCTGAATCTCGTCGAAGAAGAAATGCACAGTGCGGGGGTTTCTCTTCTGTGGGTTCTTCTTCTGTGGATAGAGCGCGTAGTAGGCGTCCGTCACCGCACCCGCGCCCTCGCGCCAGAGATGGCGCAGCCGGTCGTCGAAGAAGTTGAGATACAGGATGTCCGTCCGGGCTACTCCGCTCTCCACCAGCTTCGCCATGCGTTGGTGCAGCAGGGTGGTCTTGCCGCTGCGCCGCGGGCCGACGATCGCGGTGGCCTTCCCCGGCAGTGCGGTGACATCGAGGCGACGCGGCACGCCGACGTCCCACGCCGCTTCCTGCGCGTCCAAGATGATCTCCGTGAGCGCCATGTCTCTCCGCTGCCGTTGCAAGTCAAACGAAACCGGGTCTCTAATCTTCCCAGTATCAACGCCAACTGGCAACTTTTTCCACCCGGTTAATCGGTTAATCACGTCCGGCGCATCGCAGACATCCGGCGCAAACTGGCCTACCTCCGCTGGCCAAGCGGCGATGCCAGACGAACACCCCGGCCAAGATGCGCTATAGTCGCTCGACCGGCCTTGGGGGAGGTCGCTGGTCGCTAGAGGGACGGGTTGGGCGGGCGGACGTTCAATAACAACAAACCGCGTGTCGAGACGGCTTGGGCCGAGAGGCGCCTCGCACCGCTACCGTCACGCCGAGATGCGATTCGCAAGGTGGCCGCCGGGTCGAGCGGCGGGCGCGTGGCAATGCGAGAGTGCCGCCGGCCGCCGCGACCGCGTGGCGGGGGCCACCCAACACCGCCGCGTCCGGTTGGACATGCGTTCGGACATGGCGGCGCATGGGCGGGTGTGGCGCGGTGAGCGCGAACGAGGAGTGGCCGGCCGGCGGCCTTGAGGGAACTGCCAACGGGCCGCGCACCGAGCGGGCCGTGCGCACCGCGTCTTGGCCGTTGCTCACGGCCAAAGTGCAGCCGCCGAGATTCGTCGCCGGCTACCACCGGCGCGACGACTTGTTGCAACGCTTGGAACCGCTGCGCCGCCTGACGGTGCTCAAGGCCGCCGGCGGGTTCGGCAAGACGACTCTGCTCGCGGACGTGTGCCGGCGCTGGCGCGAAGCCGGGCGGACTGCCGCGTGGCTTTCGCTCGATGGCCAGGACACGCCGGGCGTGTTGGACGCCTACCTCGCCTTTGCGTTCGAGCACGCCGGCTTGCGGGTGGCGGGTGCCGAGGGCGCGTGGATGAACGACCGCGGCGTCGAACTGCCCCACCGGGTGCGCCGCCGCACCGAGCTGTTGTGCGTCGCTATCGAAGCCCATGCCGCGCCGTGCCTTTTGCTGCTCGACGAGGTGGACGTCGTGCGCGATCCGGGCGCCGTGGACACCTTGAACTTCCTGCTGCAGCACGCGCCGCGGAACCTGCACATCGCGATGGCGCTGCGCGCCAACCCCGGTTTGGATCTGGCGAGCGCCATCTTGAGCGGCGACGGCATCTATCTCACCGCGGATCAGCTGCGTTTTCCCAAGGAGCGGATCGCGCTTTTCTTCGATGGCGAGCTTTCCCGCCGCGAGTTGGGCGCGATAACGGAGCGCACCGAAGGCTGGCCGGTGGCGCTGCGCGTGTACCGCAACATGCGTTCCGACAGCGCCAAACAAGAAACCGGCGTGGCGCGGCTGTTGGGCGACGAAAGCCGGGTCGCCGCGGACTGGCTCGGCGAACGCTTGTTGCGCAATCTGGCCGCCGCGGATCGGCAGATGTTGCTCGATCTCTCCGTGTTCGAGTGGATCACGCCAGCCTTCGCCGACGAGGTGCTGCGAACATCTGATGTGGGGCGCCGCATCAATGGCTTGGTGGCGTTGGACGGGCTGGTTCAGCCGGGCGCGGACGCCAACACCCTGCGGTTGAATCCGGTGCTCAAAGACCACTGCGCGAACCAGAGATTTCGAGAGGACCCGGAACGATTTCGAGAAATCCATCGGCGCATCGCCGAGTTCGAGGCGAAGGAAAGGCGCTGGCTTCCGGCGCTGCGTCATGCCAGCGAGGCCGGCGGTGGCGACCTCGTCGGGCAGATTGTCGAGCGCGCCGGCGGCGTGCGGCTATGGGCGCAATTCGGCGAGAAGATGCTCATGTCCGCCGATGCCTGTATCACGCCGAGCGTGGTGGATGAGTTCCCGCGCGCCGCGCTTGTCCGCTGCACGGCGTTGGCGTTGGCTCGGCGTTTTGCCCAGGCGCAGACGCTCTACATGGAAATCGCCGCGCGAACGGCGGGCTTCACCCGCGACCGGGCGGGTGGCGACGACGACGCGCTGCGCGACGACAACCTGCTGGTGCAGATGACGTTGGTGAGCTTTGCCTGCCTGCCCTTGTCCGGTTCGCTGATGCGGCAGGTGGTTGCCGCGGCGGAGGAAAGGGTGCGCCGCCCGGTGGCGGATCCGGTGGTGGACGGGGCGCTGCACATGGGCCTTTTGGCCGTTGATCAGCAGCGCGGCATGTTGACCCGTGCCCGCGAGCGCGGTGCGAGAGCCACCAAGAGATTCACCGAATGCGGCGCAAGCTACGGCCTCGTTTCGAACAACCTCCACCTTGGCAAGCTGGCGATGGCGCAAGGGCGCACGGACGAAGCGGTGCGGCTTCTGGCCCAAGGCGGCTCGACGACGATTGCGGACATCTATCTGATGGAGCTGGAATACGTGCGCACCCTAGGCGGTTTCAACAGGCAGTTGCCACCGATGCGGCGCTTGCTCGGCTGGTTTGACGTGTACGCCGCGGCATACGGCTTGGCCGCGGACCTCGCGTTCGACAAGGGGGATGCCCAGGCGGCCCTGTTGGTGGTCGACGAGGCTCGCGAACAGGCGCTCGCCAGGGGTCAGATAGCGGTGCAGCGGTTTCTGGCCGCGTTGCGGGTGACCTGGCTCGTGCGCGACGGGCTCGCCGATCAAGCCGAGCAGGCTTGGCAGCGCGGCAACCTTCCCACCGAAACCGCCCGCATCCTCAACTTGGAGGGGCAGTCGTGGCGCGAGATGGAGGCGATTTGTTGCGCCCGCGTTCGCTTTTTGGCAGCGGCCGGCAACACCGCCGCCGGCCGTGAACTCATCACGGCGTTCTGCCGCTTGTGCGCCGACCGAGGCCTGTATTGGCCGCTGATGACGGGTCTCGCGGTGGCGATTCGCGTTGAAGTCCTGGCGGGTGACCTGGAGGCGGCGGTCGCGCATCTGGGCAGGTACCTGCGATTGATACGCAGGGCGGACTTGTTGCGCCCGCTGGCGTGCGAACGCCAAGTCGTGCGCGACGCGTTGGCGGTGTTTCTGGAAGGCCGGCACTCCGAAGCGCTCCTTGAGCGCGCGCGATCCGTCCGCGAGCGGCTCGCCGAGCCGGACAGCGGCCCGACGCCGACCTTCACCGAGCGTGAACTCGCGATCGTCGAAGGCGTGGAAAGCGGCCTGCGCAACAAGGAGATCGCTCGCCGGCTTGGCCTCTCGGAGAACGGCGTTCGCTACCACTTGAAGAACATCTATCGCAAGACCGGCGCCCGCACCCGGATCGACGCGGCCCGTCGCGTGAGAAACGTCGGCGTGGGCGGATGGGCTTGGCGGTCGCGGGAAAGGCCGGAGGCTGCTGACCTCTGACGGCAAGACCGCGCGCTGGCCGCTCGCTGCCATGCCGGAGACGGGGCCGCGAGACTCGTCACGCACGGCGCGGGATTGCCGGCACTTTCGCCGTTCCACGGGAGCGCTACCGCTTCCGGTAGTAGAGGTGCGGTAGTGGCGGCGCCCCCGCGTCTGAACGCCATCTACCCCATTTTCGCGCCCGCCTACCGTGCAGCCGCGGGGTAGGCTAGCCGCAATTCAGTCGACATTGGCCGCGCTCGCTGCCGAAGATGGCCTTCAGCAAGATCACGTTGGTTACCGTCGCCTCGTTGGTTCTGGTCACCACTGGCGCGGCGTCCTACCGCACAGCGGCGATCACCGACGTCGCCGCCTACCACGACGCCATCGCCGAGTTGCGTGACGTGCAACGCGTGGCCGCCGAGTGGACGCAAGCCGCTGGGTTGTCGGCGCTGGATGGCCCGGCCGTCGATTCGGATGTTCTGCTTCCCCTCGGCGCGCGTTGGCAGGAACGCAAAGGCGCACTGGAACGGGCCGCGGGGCCCTTGGACGTGCCCACGGGGCTGCGCAACGAACTGGCGGCCTACGTCAACGCTTTGGACGCCCGCGCCAAGGGCGTGCGGCACTTCGCGTCCAACGCCGGCGGCACCGCCGAGGGGACACGCGCCGCCGCTTGGTTCGCGCGCGCGGCGACGGACAACCTGGCCGACCGCGCCGGCGCCCTTATCGGCGATCTCACCGCCCTCGTCGACACCAAGCGCACCACTGCCGCCTGGTATGAACGCGGCGCGGTGGTGGCCGCCGTTGGCGTGGTGGCCTGCTGGATTCTGCTGGCGGCGTCGCGTGGCCGCGGGACGATGCTCAGCGTGGGCGTCGCGGCGGCGTGGCAGGGCGCGCGACAACCGCGTGCGCCGGCCTCGCAATTGCAGTCCGTTTGGCGCCGACGAGCACCGGCCAACGACAAGCGCGAGGATGTGCCGGCGAAGTCCCACGCCGTGGCCACCTTGCGTTTACGCGAGGCGATGGCCGCCCAGCTGGTGGCGGAGCGGCTGCAGGCGGCGGCGCAACGCATCAACGCCGCCGCGGTCAAGCTGTGGCGATCGCCGGCGGCCGACGCTCTGGCGGCCAACGCGCTGGCGGCGCGCGTGGACGACGAAGCCCAAGACATAGCGGACTTGGCGGCGCGGTTCGCCGCGTTTTCGCGGCACGGCGGCGAGCAACGAACCTTGGTGGATGTGGCGGCGTGTGTGGACGAAGTGGTTGCGGATACGGATTTCCAAGGCGCCGACGTGTCTTGGCGGAGTGTTGCCGAGCCGCGATCCGCGGGTTGGGCACGAAGCTGGGATCGTGCCCGTGGGCGGGGTAGTGGGCGCGATAGCGTGCGGATTGAGGTACTCGCTGCCCCGACCGGCGTTCAGTTGATGCTCGCGAACCTGCTGGAGAACGCCGTACACGCGGTGCGTTTGGCAAGGCGCGAAGAGGCGGTCGCGGGCCGCGTGGGCATTTCCTGCGCTGTCGAGAACGACCGTGCGGTGATCACGGTGATGGATAACGGCGTGGGCATGTCTGCGGCACAGCGCGAGCGGGCGTTTCTGCCCTTCTGCTCAGACTGGCCCACCGACGGGCCGAACGCGATGGGAGGTATCGGGCTCGCCATCACGGCGCGGTTGGTGGAGGCCTACGCGGGAACCATCGCCTTAGGCTCTTTGCCGGACGGCGGCACGGTGGCGCAAATCACCCTGCCTGTCGCGCGCCGGCAGCCCCACGATGTGCCCGAATTGTCCAGCACGCCGCTATCCGGCCCGCCGTTGCGCGACACGATCTCAACCGAAGCGCCAAGCGCCGCGTTGTGAAGCGTGAACATTGACGAGGGGCGAGCCTGAAGTGGGCCCCGTAGAACAACACGCGAAGGCCGGCGGCCGGTTGCGGCGCGGCTTGTTGGCGCTGCTGTCGGTGTTGGTGATAGCCGTGTCTTTCACGCTGGCCACCGGGTCGACCACGCTGCCGCCGGGATTGCCGGACGTCCCGGACGGGCGCGGCGATGGTGGCGCGGCGACGCTGGACGCGGATCTGTGTCCGCAAAAGCGGGCCGCGATTGGCCATCGCGCCGCGTTTCTGGTGGACCTGCGCAAACGCTTGGCGCCGAACGGCCGCTCGCGCCCCGGCGAGTTGCTCGAGGGATTGGCCGCCGGCCTCGGCAAAGGCGACGAACTCACCGTGTTCGCGCTGTCCGAGTACGCCTTGGCGCCGCGCATTCCACTCGGTCGGCTGTGCAAGCCGTTTGCGCCGCAGGCGGTGGCCCGCGGCACCAAGGCGCTCGCCGCCCCAAGCGCCGCGGAATGCGGCGAGCTGCCGGTGCGGTTGCCCCGCGCGCTGCGCGACGTCGCCGGCGGGTTTTGCGAGCGGCGCGCGCGGCTGAGGGATCGGGTGGACGACCTGGCCAACCGGCAAACCGCAGGCACGGGCAACGCGTACCTTGTCGAAGCGCTCGAGGAGACGGTGGCCGGTTTCGCCGACGCCAAGCAGCGAACGCTCTACGTCTTCTCGGACATGTTCCAACAGGGCGACTGGTATTCGCATTCGCAAGTGGAGTGGCGGCGGTGGGAGTTCGCCCACTTCTTGGCGCAACGCGAGAACTCCCTGCTCGCGCCGTTGCCGGCGAAAGCGGCCGCCTTGGCTGTCACGCCGGTGGAGATCTTCTACCTGCCTCGACGGAGCAGCACGGAGCGATCCGAAGTGCGCGCGCGGCACCAGGCGTTCTGGACGGACTACTTCGCCACTCGCGCTCTGCGCCCCACGTTCCACGACCAGTTGCTCTAAAGCCGCCGGCGCCACGCGCCGCGGCGAGGATGAGCCGCGGCGCCATCGGCTATGATGCGCCGCCAATTGGCGAGGGGGCTTGCCGGATGGCGAAAGGCGCATTGCACGGCGTGCGCGTGCTGGATCTCACGGACGAGCGCGCGATCTACGGTGCCAAGATGTTGGCGGACATGGGCGCGGACGTCGTTCGGCCCGAGCCCGCCGGCGGTGATCCGTTGCGCCGGCGGGGGCCGTTTCGCCAAGCGGCGGCCGGCCGGGAAACCGCGCCCGGCGCCGGCGAGGGCCACTCCCTGTGGCATGCCTTTTTCGCCACCGGCAGAACGTTTGCGACGTTGGACGCGACGACGGCTCAAGGTGCCGCCGCCCTCGCCCGTTTGCTCGATGAGGCGGATGTGGCTCTCGTTTGCGGGGCCACGTTCAAGGGGCAGCTGGACGCGGCGCGAAAACGCAAGCCGGGCCTTGTGGTGGTGGAAGTCTCGTCCTTTGGCAGCGAGGGCCCGTGGAGGGACCACCTGGCGCCGGATCTGGTCGCCGGCGCCCTCGGCGGCGCGGTCGCCACCACCGGCGATGTGGAAACGCCGCCGCTCAAGGCTTTCGGCGAGCTCTATTTCGTCCTTTCCGGCGCCTACACCGCCATCGGCGCGCTGGCGGCGCTGAACCACGCGCGCGACACCGGCGTCGGACAGCGGGTGCGGGTGAGCGTCCACGAGTGCATCGCGTCTTGCTTGGAACATGTGCTCATGTGGTACTGGTATCACGAGCGGATGCCGAACGCCTCGGCGCCGGTGCTGGCGCGGCGCGGCAGCGTCCACTGGAGCAACGCCTACGCCGTGATGGCCGCGAAGGACGGCGCCATCATGGTGACGCCCACGCCGAACTTCGACAACCAGCTGGTATGGCTGATCGAACAAGAGGCGCACCAGGATCTGCTCGACCCGCAATATCAGGCCCCCGGCAAACGCCGGGCGTTGATCGGGCGGCTGATGGAGGTGTTGCGCGGCTGGGTGGCGACGCGGGAAGTCGAGGGGCTGTTCTTCGAGGCGCAAGCTCGCCACGCGCCCTACGGCTGGGTATTGCCGGTCGGCAAGGTGGCCGAGAACCCGCAACTCGAGGCGCGCCGCTGGTGGACGCGCTATCCAGCGGGTGGCGAGACCGCGGGCGGCCCCGGCCCGCCGTACCGCTTCAGCGACACGCCGTGGCGCATCGCCGCGCCGGGCGCCGGCACCGGGTTCGCGCCGCGGCGAGACGCGCCGCCGGCCGGTGCCGGCGGCGAACGCCGCCGACCGCTCGAAGGGGTGCGCGTGCTGGACTTCACCCATGTGCTGGCCGGGCCGTTCGCCACCCGCGTCCTCGCGGACATGGGCGCGGACGTGGTGAAGGTGAACTCCGCCACGCGGGTTGGGCCGAACGCGCCGGACGGCATCTACTACATCATGTGGAACCGCAACAAGCGGGCGCTGGCGTTGAACATGGCCGAGGCCGAAAGCCGGGCCATCTGCAAACGGCTGTGCGAGCGGGCGGATGTGGTGATCGACAACTTCTCGGTGGGGGTGCTGGATCGCTGGGGCGTCGGTTACGACAGCGTGCGCACGGCGAATCCCGGCGTCGTCTACGCCCAGATGTCCGGTATGGGGCAGGGCGGCCCGTGGTCGCACTTCGTCACCTACGCGCCGACCATCCACGCCTTGGCGGGGCTCACGCACCTGACCGGCGTGCCGGGCCGGCAGGACATCGGCATCGGCTACTCCTACAACGATCATTGCGCCGGCCTGCACGGGGCGTTCGCGGTTCTGGCGGCGCTGCAAGCGCGCCGCCGCACCGGCCGCGGCCAGCGCGTGGATTTGTCGCAATTCGAGGTGGGTGTCTCGCTGCTCGGCCCGGCGTTGCTGGATTACTTCGCCCATGGCCGCGCCGCGGCGCCGTGCGGGAACCGGCTGCCCTACGACAAGGCCGCGCCCCACGGCTGCTACCCTTGCGCCGGCGCCGCCTCGGACGCGGTGGCGGACGAACGGTGGGTGGCCATCGCCTGCATGACGGATTCGCAATGGACGGCGCTGCGCCGCGTGATGGGCGACCCGCCCTGGGCGCGCGATCCGGCGCTTGGCGACGTGGACGGCCGCTTGGCGTGCTCCACGCTGGACGCCAACGTGGCCGAGTGGACGCGCCGGCTCGCCGCGGCCGAAGTAATGACGCGTTGCCAAGCGGCTGGAGTGCCGGCCGGCGTCGTCCAAACCGGCGTCGATCTGGCGGAGCGGGATCCGCAGCTCAAGGCGTCCGGTTTCCTGTTCGAGATGGCTGAGCCGCACCCCGTGCAGAAGACCACCTACGGCGACCGGCTGCCGCTGCGATTCGAGAAGACGCCGTGCGAGACCTACCACCGCACGCGGCGCGTGGGCGAGGACAACGCCGCGGTGTTGGCGGATTGGCTGGGCATGTCCGAGCAGGAAGTGCGCCGGGGCGAGCAAGCGGGATACCTGGCCTAGGAGAGAAGCGCCGTAGAAACGGCTCAGTCTCCGACGCCAACCGTAGCGAAGCGAGATTGGCGACAGCGGTTTGCGAAGCAAACTGCCAACGCGCCCATGTGGCGCGCCGCGCCCGGTGGGCGCGCCCGCGCTTTCAGCTCACCCGCAAGTCGATCAGCAGGCGTTTGCCGAGCTTCGCGAGCGCGGCCTCCACCTGCGCGATGCCCGAGCGGTGGCGCGGGTCCAAAAGCCGGCGCACGGTGCCTTCCACTGTGCCCAGCCGGTTGGCGACCGCGACGTTGGTCATGTTGCGATCACGCAGGGTTTGGTAGAAGGCGAATTTCGCCGCGAGCAGCACCGGCGGCTCCAGCAGCTCCCGCACCGGCCCTTCGGCCGGCCGCGGCAGATCGTGGCGCTCCTTGACGCGGTCGCACAGGGCGTCCACGAGGGCGGCCTGCGTGAGCGCCCGCAAGCGCACACGGTTGACAGCCGAGGCCGAGACCTCGGGTAGGGAAGGGCAGGTGCTGTGGAACAGGCCGTCCCTTCGGATCACTTTGACGGGGTAGGCGATGCGCATTTTTTCGCTCTTCTCAGGTTGGAAAAAACCGGGTTGGGAAAAACCCGGGTTGGAAAAAGCTGAGTTGGGAACACCGAACGCCATTGCGCCTTGGCGCGTTCGTCCACCGTGTGCGAGATAGTCCATTCGGATTGTGCGAAATGGCTGAATTTCGCGTGCGCCGTTGCCCCGATCGCCGATCAAGCCTGATTGGCGACAGCTGTTTGCGAAGCAAACCGCCAACGCGCCCAATTTGGGCGCGCCTAGCCGGAAAGTTCGGCGAAGACCTCGTCGGTGTGTTCGCCCAGCGCCGGCGCTCGACGCGATATGGCCCATGGGCTGCCGTGCAGAACGTAGGGCGCGCCTGGGTAGACCACCTCGCGTCCAAGCTCTTCGTGCAACACCGGCACTTGGTAGCCGCGCGCCTTGAAATGGTCGTCCTCGAACGCTTCTTCCGGGCTGTTCACGACGCCGACGGCGAGCCCGGCCCGCTGGCAGCCCAGAAAGAAATCCCGCGCCGACACCTTTGAGGCGATGAGGCGCAAGGCTTCCCGGCCGGCGCCGAAGACCGCGGTGACGGCGTCGTCGGTGCCGATCCTGCTCAGGTCGAACGGCCCTTCCCAATTCGCGCCCAGCTCCAAAAACACCGCCTCCGGCAGCTCTTCGCGCAACCCGAGCCCCGTCAGCCAAGCGTCCAACGCGGCGAACTCGGACGGTTTGCGCGGCGGCACGCCGGTGTTGGCGTAGCGGCCGTCCGCGCAGCGCTGCTGCGTCTCGCCGGTCGGCGTGACCGCGGCGTGGCGGCCGGTTTGCCGTTGCACCGTTTGTCCCGCCACCAGGTAGGTGTGCGACGCCGCTTCGGTGGTGACGCCCAAGGCCGCGGTGATGCTCAAGTCGATGAATTGGCCTTCGCCGGAGGTGTTCCGGTGCAGGAGCGCGGTCAACAGGGAAAGAACCGCGAAGTGCGACGCGGTGTGGTAGGCCTGAAGCCGGCCGCGAATGGGCGGCAGCGAGTGGTCGTCGTAGCCGCAGCTCCATGGCGGGCCGCCGGCGGCCATCAAAGTGAGATCGGTGTGCGGCAGGGCGCTCTTGGGGTCTTGCCGGCCGTGGGACGTCACGGCGACGTGAACGAGGCCCGGTTGGCGGGCGGCGAGATCGTCGTAGTCCAAGCCCAGCGAGGCCAGTCGGCCGGGCGGCTCGGTTTCGATGACCGCGTCCGCGCTGGCGATCAACGCGCCGAAGCGCGCTTGGCCTTGGCGGGTATCCAGATCCAAAACCACCCCGCGCTTGCTGGTGTGGTAGTGCCACCAGAACAGGCTGCGGTTGTCATCGGGCGCGCCGGCGTCGTCGTCCACGAACGGCGGATAGGCGCGGCACGGGTCGCCCCCGGGCGGCTCCACCAGAATCACGTCCGCCCCCATGTCGGCCGCCAGTTTGCCGGCCCAGGCGATGGGCTCGCCGGCCAGCTCGACCACGCGAACGCCGGTCAGCGCGGTCAAATCACGCCCTCGGCGCGAAACGTATCCACGTCTTCGGCGCTGTAGCCCAAAAGGCCGGTGAGCACTTCGTCGTTGTGCTCGCCCAAGCACGGGCCGGCGCGGTCGATGCGCCAGTTCGTTTTGCTGAACCGCACGGGCTGACCGTCCACGCGCACCGCGCCCATCTCGGCGTGCCGCACTTCGGGCCAAAGACCGAAGGCGTCCCGGTTCGCCCCCGTGTCGATGCGCTCCGCCGGCTTGCGCACCGCGGCCACCGGCACGCCGGCGCCTTGCAGCGCTTCTTCGACCGAGAATTTGGCGCGCCGCGCCGTCCACGCGCCGAGGTGCTGATCCAAGGCGTCCTGCCGGGCGCATCGCCCTTCGCAGGCGCCGAATTCCGCGGCTTCGCACCACGGTTCGTCGATCACCGCGCCGAGCGCCCGCCAATCGGCATCGTGGCGGCAGGCGATGGCGACCCAATCGTCGTCGCCGCGGCAGGGGTAGATGCCGTGCGGCGCCATCGGCGGCCACTGGGCGCGGTTGGCGTGCGGCTGGCCGTCGCGTCGCGCGGGGCGGCCATTCACGGTCCAATCGAGCAGCGCCGGGCCGTGCAGCGCCAGGGCGGATTCGGTGCAGGCCAAGTCCACCCACTGGCCCTTGCCGGTGCGTTGCCGATGCAGCAGCGCCAGCAGAATGGCGATGGCCATGAAATAGGCGCCGGTGTGATCCATGTAGGAGTAGCCCCAGCCCGCCGGTTCGCGGTCCGGCAAGCCGTTGGTGAAGGTGAGGCCGGAAACCGCCTGCACGATCGGCCCCCAGGACTTGAACGCGCTGTACGGGCCGCTGTGGCCGAACCCGCAATTGGAAACGTAGACGACATCCGGCTTGATCGCCTTCAGCTTCTCGTAGCCGAACCCCCACCGCTCCATCACGCCTGTGGCGAAGTTCTCCGCCACCACGTCCGAAGTCTCGACCAGACGGGCGAGAATCTCCTTGCCCTTCGCCGTGCGCAGGTTCAGCGTGATGCCGAGCTTGCCGACGTTGTGGTTGTTGAACGCGCCGCCCATGTCGACGCCGCGCCGTTCATCGACATACGGCGGCGCGCCGCGCAGGATGTCCCAGCGCCCTTCCCGAACCGGATCTTCAATGCGGATCACTTCCGCGCCGAAAGAGGCGAGCCAACGGGTGGCGCCGGCGCCGGCGAGCTGTCCGGTGAAATCGCAGATGCGCAGCCCGTCCAAGGCCTCCGGGGTCGGCAAAGCGCTTTTCCGCCCGTCTGCGCTAGGCTAGGGGCGCGGTGCGAACGTCGCCATCACGCGCACTTCGATGCTGCGCCGCGGCGGCGCGCCCGGTGGCGTTGCCGGGTCGTCGAAGGACGTGTGCGGGCATGCGCCGCCTTGCCGCCGCGTGTCCAGCTGCTTGAAAAGCAGCAGTTCGTCCACGGCCATGTTCGAGATGTAGTAGAAGCGATGGGTTGGATTGTGCGCCGGCATCGACGAGCGCCCCAAGCCCACGTCTACAGTGGTCGCGTAGCCCGTGTAGTGGTAATCCAGCACATCGTTCGCGGCCAACGAGGCCGCGTCCACCAGCGCCAGCGGATTGCGCGTCGCCGGATGATCGAAGGGTTGCCAAGTGTTGTACCACGCGAAGTCGTGGTCGGCGTATCGCCCCGCCTGGCCGCGTTTGGCGAGGATGCGCCCGGCCATCTCCTTGGCGTCTCGCAGGCTGTAATCGCAGTGCAGGAAACGGGCGTAGGCCCGGTTGAAGTCGCGCGTGTCTTCCGTGCGCACCAGATGTTGCGTGATGAACACCGCATCGGCGCCGGTGCGGGCGGCGACCAGAGCCGAGATTTCCGGGTAGTAGACGGCCTTCACCGCGGCGTCGTCGCGGAAATCGGCCGTCTCCGAGCGGTGGCGCAGCAAGGCGAAGCCGTTGATGTCCAAGTCGATGGCGCCGGCCGCGAGCTTGCCGCGCGCGTCGTGGATGTGCACGGTGTGCTTCGACGTGTTGGCGCGACGGCTGTCGCGGTCGCCGATTCGCGGCGCGTCCTCGCGGTGGCGCCACTCGTCGTTCAGGTAGCGCACTTGCGCTTCAATCGCCATGCAAGTGTTCCCACAGCGCCTACGGCGTCGACCCTAGTGTAGCGTCTAACGCCACGCCTGCGCGGAATCGCCGGCGGGCGAGCGCGGTCGGCTCTCTTGGCGTTGGTTGGGTGCATCAACACGCGCTGGCAACGCGGTGCCGCCGTGGCGGCGCCCGGATTACGCGAGGGCGGCTTTGTGGCACAGTGGCGCCTTCGTTCGCAACACCGTGGTTTCGTTTTTGGCGCATTGGGTGTTTGGCTACGGTTCGCTCATTTGGCGCGTGGACTTTCCCTATCACGAACGGCGCCGGGCGCTGATCCGCGGCTGGGCGCGGCGGTTCTGGCAAGGTTCGCGGGATCACCGCGGCACGCCGGAGGCGCCGGGACGGGTGGTCACCCTGATCCCGCGGCGCGGCGAGCGGTGCGTTGGTTTGGCGTATCGGGTGGAGGCCGACGTGCTGGCGCATCTCGACCACCGCGAGAAGGACGGCTACGAGCGAACAGAAGTGGACATGCACACCACGAGCGGCGCCTGTCGCGGCATCACCTATGTCGCGCCGGCGGGCAACCCGGGATATCTCGGCCCGGATCGCCTCGATGCGATGGCGGCGGACATCCGGGGCGCCGCCGGACCTAGCGGGAGCAACCGCGATTACCTTTGCCAACTGGCGGCGGCGTTGGATCGGCTCGGGGCCGAAGACGCCCATGTGTACGCTCTCGCCGCAAGGGTCAAGGCGCTGGAGGCCGAGGCCGGCCGCGGCGGCCAGGCCGCGCGCCGCGTGGAGGGGGGTTGACGGGTGCCCGTGGCCTTCAAGCATGTCGCGCGGGAACTGCTGCTGGTGTTCGCCGGCGTCTTCGCGTTGCTCTTGGCGGTGGGCTTGGGCGGCCGCTTCATCGGCTTCTTGCAACAGGCGGCCGTCGGCCGATTCACCGCCGACGCGTTGTGGCTGTTGCTGGCGCTGCGGGTGCCGGAGTTCGTGCAGGTGACGGTGCCTTTCGCGCTCTCGCTCGCCACGCTGCTGACGTTCGGCCGGCTGCACGCCGACAGCGAGTTCGTCGCCTTCGCGACCGGCGGCGTGGGGCCGGGGCGAGTGGTTCGCTGGCTTCTCGTTTGCGCCCTGCCACTCGCCGCGTTGGTGGGACTCCTGGCCTTCGGCGCTACGCCAAAGGCTCGCCGCGCCTACGCGGAGCTTGCCCAGGAGCAGCTGCTCAACAGCGGTTTGGACGCCGTCTCGCCCGGCAGCTTCCATGTGCGTTCGGGTGGCGAGCGCGTAACCTACGCCGAAGCCGTGGACCCGGACACGGATCGCTTGCGCGGCTTTTTCATGGCCGAGCAAGGCGAAGGCCCGGATGTGGTCGTGTGGGCCGAGAGCGCCCGCCAGCATTGGCTGCCCACCACCGGCAGTCGGTTTTTGGAACTAGAGGACGGCGTCCGCTACGAGGGCGTGGCCGGACGGGCGGACTATCGCGTGCTGGAGTTCGCCCGGCTGGGTCAACGCTTGGCTCGCGCGCCCACCACGGCGTCTCGGGATCCGCGCGCCTTGCCGACCCGCGGTCTCGATGGCGCGGATATTCGTCACGTCGCGGAAATGCAATGGCGAATGGCGTTGCCGCTGATGACCGTCATTGCAGCCCTTGTGGCGCTGGGCGTGGCCCGCCCGCCCACGCGCGGCGGGCGTTTCGCCCGCGTGATGCCGGGCGTCGGCGTGTTCGTGGGCTACTACGTGGCGCTGGTGGTGGCCCAAGACGCCTTGGCGGACGGCAAGCCGCTGGCGGGCGCCGGCCTGTGGCTGGTTCATGTGGTGGTGCTGGCGCTGGCCGCGTGGCTGCTCCGTCGCAGTTGGCGGCCGACGTGATCGAACGCGGCGTGGCGCGCTTGGGCGCAGCCTGGCGCAAAGCCCACGGTGGCCGGCCATGATCGGCGGGCGCATGGACGCGCACTTGGCGAAGACGGTGCTTTGGGCTGTCTTGGCGGTGCATCTTTGCCTGCTGACGGTGGTGACGCTGTTCACGGCGATGGACGAGATGCGCGACGCCAAGAGCGGCTACACCGCATGGCAGGCCGCGCTGTACGTCCTGCACACGACGCCGCGGCGGATTAGCGAGCTCACGCCCTACGCGGTCTTCGTGGGCGTGCTCGCCGGTCTTGGCCTGCTGGCGAGAAACGGCGAGATAACCGTCCTGCGCGCCGCCGGCGTGTCCGTGGCGCGGTTGTTCGCTTCCGTCGCCGCGGCCGGCCTCGTGGCTCTTGTCGCCAGCTTGGCGATTGGCGAGTTCGCCGCGCCTTGGGGAGAGCAGCGCGCCGCGGCCATAAAGTCGCGCTCGGGGGAAGGCGGCCAGACGACCACCAACACGTGGCTCCGCCGCGGCGGCTTGTTCACCAATGTTGGCGGCTACGACGACCAAGGCCGCTTGGTGAATGTGCGGCAGTTCGTGCTGGAGAACGGCCGTTTGCGCACGAGCCGCCACGCCGAACACGCTGCTTTGGGCGGCGAGGAGGGCGCGTGGTTGTTGCGCAATGTCGCGCAGACGAACTTGGGCGGGAGGGCGACGCGGGTCACCCGGCCGGCCGCGCTGCTTTGGCGCAGCGACTTGGCGCCGGCTCTGCTCACCGCCAAGGCGGCGGTCGATCCGGCCAAGCTGTCGCTCGCGGATCTCCGTTTGGGCATCGACCAGTTGCGGCGCGAGGGCTTGAGCACAACGCGCCATCAGGTGTTTTTCTGGTCGAAGGCGCTGCAACCCGCCGCGGTGTTGGGCCTGGTGCTGGTGGCGGTGGGATTCGTGCTCGGCCCGCTGCGCGAAGTGGGGATGGGGACCCGCCTGTGCGTTGGCGTCGCCGTCGGACTGGCTTTCAAGTACTTGGTGGACGTTTTCGGCCCCATGAGCATCGTCTTCGCCATCCCGCCGTGGCTTGCGATGTCCGCGCCGGTGGCCGTTTGCTGGCTCGCCGGCGCGCTGCTGATTCGGCGCCTATGACCCGCGGGCCGGGGCTTGCCCGCGAGCCGCCGGGGACCGATGGCGGCGTCTTAGGCGGCGATGGCGGCCAAGGCGGACTCGTGCGTGTCGTGAACGGGGATGATCTTGTCGAATCCGCTGATCTCGAACACTTCCCGAATCGGCGCGGACGGCGAGCAAAGCAGGAACTTCGCCTTGCGTTGCGACAGCGATCGCGCCGTGAGCAGGATCGCCCGCAGCCCGGCACTGCTGAGGTAGGTGATGCCGGCGAGATCCAGGATGACGGCGGTGTCTTCGTCCTGGATGGCGGTGCGCAAGGTCTTCTCGAACTCGCTGGCGTTCACGCCGTCGACTCGCCCGATGGCCTTCGCGGTTAGCGTTTGGCCGTCCCGTTCGGATGTGATTTCCATTCCAATCCCCTAATTTGGTTGAAGTGTCGTTTCGTGCGTTCCCGCGCCGGCGCGTCAATCGTTGGTGGGCCCACCAGGACTCGAACCTGGGACCAATGGATTCACGTGATCCCGATGTTTCCACCGAGCGCGGACTATCTCACCACCCCCGCCGCCGCGGCGGCGTTTCGGGCGCGGGACGCTCAAGCCTGTCATCAAGGGCACTCGGCGGCTACCGCCACGCCAGCCCTCAGGTAGTCTCTGCACCTTCCGGCGGTGTACCGCCGGCTTGGCTCAAGGTTGCCGTGGCCGCTTGCGCAAGCCGACGGTTTCCCTGAATTCATCCCGTTCATCTGCCGCCTCTCAACGACAGCGCACCTTTGCGTCGATGAGTCCACTGCTCTAACCAACTGAGCTATAGGCCCTGCGGCGAAGTCTAGGCGTTGCGAGCGTAAGTGGCAAGCAACATTCTTCGGCTGCTTCGGCGCGGTAGCGGGGCACGGTGCGGGACATGCTCGTGGCGGCACTCGTCAGAAGGCCGCCAGCGCTACGGACGTTTCGGTCAGAGGGGTCGTGGCCGCCATGTGCGCAGCCAACGGCCCGCACAGCAGGCGGCGGTTGAAGCGGGTGGTGCAAAAAAAAAAAAGGGCCGCCACCGGCCGCGTCGTATTGTCGGCAGTGCGCCACCGCCCGCGCCACCGCTGCCTCAGCGCGGTCGCGTCGAACTCTGGCTGGTCAGGCTTGGCGCGTAGCGGCCAAACAGGATGGCCGCTAGCAGAAGCAGCGCCGCGGCCACCCAGAACGGCGCGTCGAGGCCGCCCCAGTCGCCCAACGCGCCGAGCGCGATAGGGCCCAGCACATAACCCACGTCGCTCAACATGCGATAGCCGCTCATCGCTGCGGCGTTCATTCCGGGTGGCGCGGAATCCGCCGCGTAAGCGGCCGGCGCCGCGCCGCTTGCGGCAGCCGCCGCGCCCCACACGATGCAGGCCGCGAGAAACCAGCCATAGGTGGCGGCCAGTCCGAAGCCCAGCATGGACGCCGCCGTAACCACGGTGGCGGTCACGATCACCGGCTTGCGCCCATGCCGATCGGCGACGGCGCCGGCGGGATAGGTCACCGCCAGCCCGGCCAAACTGCCGAGCGCGAGGCCAAGGCCGATTTCGTCGGCCGCAAGGGCGAGGCGTTCACGGGCCAACACGGGAGCGACGCTGAACAGCGCGCCGGTGCGCGCGATGGCGGCCACCAGACCCACCAGCCCGGCGAGCAGGAAACCGCCGTGCGCCACTGCGCGAAACTGTTCCCTCAGGGGCAGCGGCGCGGCCCGCGCGGCCGCGGAGTTCGCGCCGAACGCACGCGTTTCCGCGACCGCGAACCAACCCACCAGAGCCGCCATGCCGCCGGCCACGCCGCTGGCGACGAAAGGCGCGGCCAAGCCGAACCACTCGGCGAGCAGTCCGCCGGGCAACGGGCCGAGGCCGCTCGCGAACAGAAACACGCCCTGGTAAATCGCCATGACGCGCCCGCGATTGGCGATATGCGTTATGTCCGCAAGCACGATGATCCCGGCGGTGAGCAAGACGCCGGCGCCGGCGCCGGCCACGAATCGCGCCACCACCAGTTCGGCGTAGCCGCCGGCCAGCGCGCACCAGATGTTGCCGGCCGCGGCCAACGCGCCGCCGACGGCCAAGGCGCTGCGCCGACCCAGACGATCGGCGAGCTGGCCGGTGGGCACGCTCAGCAACACGCGGGACAACCCGTACACCGCCACGGTGAGACCGATGGCGGCGTAGGAAACGCCGAAGGATTGGGCGTACAGCGGCAGCACCGGAATCGCCGCGCCGAATCCGAACTGATTCACCGCCACCAGCACGCACATCCACGCCAAAATGCGACGCGCCTCGGCAGGCGATGCGTTGTCTCTTTGCGCGATGGGCGGCGCTCCGGCGGCAGGCTGGAGTTGGACGAGGGGCCGGCCCCCCGCACGGGAGGCGCCGGCCAAGGCTCTTGCGATAATACCGCGCAAGGAATTGCCGCTGCGGGAGGGCCGGATGGCGCCTGTAACGAAGAAGCGCGTCATCATCGACTGCGACCCGGGCCACGACGACGCCATCGCCCTGGTGCTGGCCCACCGCCACGCCGAGGTGCTTGGCGTCACCACCGTCAGCGGCAACGCGCCGCTGGCCGCCACCACCGCCAACGCGCTGATGGTGATGGCGTTGCTGGAGGTGGACACGCCCGTGCACGCGGGCGCCGCAAAGCCGCTTGTGGGCGCGCCGATCCACGCCGCGGCTGTACATGGCGAGTCGGGTTTGGAGGGCGTGGAAAGGCCGGCGCACAGCCGTGTGGTGGCAAGCGACGACGCCGTGAGCTTTCTACTCGGGGCCGGCGGCCCGGACGTCTGGATCATCGCCGTGGGGCCGCTGACCAATCTGGCGCACGCCATCCGGCGGATCCGACTTGGCCGCGCCGGGTGGCCGGCATCTCCATCATGGGCGGCAGCGTCGGCGCCGGCAACGCCACGCCGGCGGCGGAGTTCAACATCTTCGCGGACCCGGAAGCCGCGGCCATCGTGTTCGCGAGCGGTGGCGAAATCACCATGTGCGGGCTGAACCTGACCCATCAACTGCGCACCGGAGACGCGATCGTCGAGCGGCTGCGCGAAGTCCCGGCCCCTACTGCTCGCATGGCGGCGCAGGCGTTCGCCCACTTGCACGATCGCATGGAGACGTTCACCGGCCGCCGCGAGGCGGCTCTGCACGACCCCTGCGCGGTGTTCGCGGTCACCCATCCGCACCTGCTCACCACCGCGGCGCGCCATGTGGCGGTGGAGACCGCCGGCGAGCTCACGCGCGGGATGACCGTCGTCGACGAGCGGATCAGCCGGCGACGCGGCGCGCCAACGGCCAACGTCGCCACCCGAATCGATGCCGATGCGGCCATGGCCTTGGTGCTGGACGCCTTGGGCGCGTGAGATCTCGCCGGCGCGACGACGTCGACCTCGCGGCCTATCGCAGGCGTGAGCCGTCCATGCGGCGACACGAGGCGCGTCGCTCCGTCGCTTCCACCATCGTGTCGGCGGTCGCGAGCAGCGCCGTGTCCGCGGCGCAGGCCGCCTGATCCCGCTCGCCCGGCGGCTCGCCGTGCGCGGCCTCGCCAACGCGCCAAGACGCGCGCGTCGGGCAGCGATCGTTTTCGCGCGGTGTCGCTTGGACCAGCAGCGACGTCTGGCGGAACAACGTCAGCGCGTGTTGGCGGCTGCCGGTTCCGCGGCAGAGCCAGCCGCCGGGCCGAACCGCGGTGTAGGTGCCGGTCGTCGCGTTGAAGACCAAGGAGGAGAAGGGCCGCCGGCCCGCGATGTCCGATTCGATGCGCAGCGCGAAGTGCCCCATGCGCTCGTAGGCGGCCTCGAACGCTTCCGCTTGGCGGGCGCGGTCGGTCACGAAGTCGCGCACGAAGTAGATCAACAGCGCGAAAGACACGCCGGCCGCGCCCAAGGTGACGACCCGCGACGCCTTGGCCGGCATCCACACGGCCGCGCCGCCCATCAAAGTGGCGGCAAGCCCGGCCCCGGCCAGCGCGCAGGCGAGGATCGAACCACCGCCCGCGCCGGCGGCCAAAGCGCGGGCACCGACGGCCACTCCGGCCGCGAAGCCGATGGGTGCCCAGGCGAGGGCCGCGGCGGCAACGGCGAGCCGTGGCGTGGCGCGGCTTGCGGGCGCGGGTTCGTGTGGTCGCGCGTTCACCGGGCCGAATTTGGGACCGCGCCCGCCGGCGCCCTAAGCGACCTGCGCCTTGACCTGCCGGCGACGCGCGTGCAACACCGGTTCCGTGTAGCCGTTGGGGTGCGTCAAGCCCTCGAAGACGAGATCGCAGGCGGCTTGAAAGGCGATGCTGCCGGCGAAGTCCGGGGCCATCGGGCGGTAGTTGGCGTCGCCGGCGTTTTGCCCGTCCACCACCGCGGCCATGCGCCGCATCGTCTCCCGCACTTGCTCCTCGCTCACCACGCCGTGACGCAGCCAGTTGGCGATGTGCTGGCTGGAAATGCGGCAGGTGGCGCGATCCTCCATCAGGCCGACGTTCGCCAAGTCCGGCACTTTCGAGCAGCCGACGCCCTGATCCACCCAGCGCACGACGTAGCCCAAGATGCCTTGCGCGTTGTTGTCCAGCTCGCGTTGCGTCTCGTCTACGGAAAGGTTCTCGCCCGCCAAGAGCGGTATCGTCAGGATGTCGTCGATGCTGGGCCGTGGGCGGGTCTTCAGCGCTTGCTGGCGGCTTTCGACATGCACTTGGTGGTAGTGCAGGGCGTGCAGGGTGGCGGCGGTAGGCGAAGGCACCCACGCGCAATCCGCGCCGGCGGCGGGATGGTTCGCCTTGGTGTCCAGCATCTCGCGCATCTCGTCCGGCTTCGGCCACATGCCCTTGCCGATCTGGGCGCGGCCGGGAAAGCCGGCGGCGAGTCCGGCGTTCACGTTGGCGTCCTCGTAGGCGAGGATCCACTTTTGCCGCTTCATCGGTTCTTTGCGAACCATCGCGCCGGCTTCCATGCTGGTGCGTATCTCGTCGCCGGTGCGGTCGAGAAAGCCGGTGTTGATGAAGACGATGCGCTCGCGGGCGGCGCGGATGCACTCGGCGAGGTTCACGGTGGTGCGCCGCTCCTCGTCCATCACGCCCATCTTCACGGTGTTGCGCGCGAGTCCGAGCACATCCTCCACGCGGTCGAAGAGTTCGCAGGCGAAGGCCGTTTCCTCGGGGCCGTGCATCTTCGGCTTCACGATGTAGATGCTGCCGGCGCGGCTGTTGCGGAACTTGCCGAGGCCGCGCAGATCGTGCATGGCGCACAGGCTCGTCACCGCGGCGTCGAGGAAGCCCTCGAACACCTCGTCGCCATTCGCGTCGCGCACCGCGTCCGTGGTCATCAGATGGCCGACGTTGCGCACCAAGAGCAGGCTGCGGCCCGGCAGGGCGACCTCGCCGCCGGCCGGGGCGGCATAGACGCGGTCGGGCGCCAGCGCCCGATGCACCGTCTCGCCGCCTTTCTCGAAAGCCGCCTCGAGCCCGCCTGTCATCAGGCCCAGCCAATTGCGGTACACCGCGGTCTTGTCCTCGGCGTCCACCGCGGCGACGGAATCCTCGCAGTCTTGAATGGTGGTCACCGCCGATTCCAGCAGCACATCCTTGACGCCGGCGGCATGCGCGGCCCCAACGCTGTCGGAACGGTCGATCCGGAGCTCCGCGTGCAGGCCGTGGTGACGGAGCAGCACGGATTCCGGTTCGCCTTCCGAACGGCCCGTGAAACCGGCGAATTGGCTCGGATCGGCCAGTGCGACCTCGGCGTTGCCGACCACGGCGCGCAGGCCGCGCCGGGGCCCGTCCGCCACGACTCGATAGCCGGTCGCGTCGGCGTGGCTGGCGCCGGCCAACGGCGCGATCGCGTCCAGCGCCTGTGCGGCCCGCTCCATCACCAACTCGCCTCGCGCCGGGTTGTACGTCGCGCCTTTCTCCCGGCCGGGCGATTCGGGAATCACGTCCGTGCCGTAGAGCGCGTCGTACAGGCTGCCCCAGCGCGCGTTGGCGGCGTTTAGCGCGAAACGGGCGTTCATCACCGGCACCACCAGCTGCGGCCCGGCGATGCTGGCGATCTCCGCATCCACGTTGCGGGTGGCGATCGCGAAGCCTGCGCCCTCCGGCGCCAGATACCCGATGCTCTCGAGGAAGACCTTGTATTCGGCAACGTCCAGAGGTTTGTGCCGGTGCTCGGCGTGCCAGGCGTCGATCCGCGCCTGCAACTCGTCCCGTTTGGCCAGGAGGGCGCGGTTGCGTGGCGTCAAATCGCGCACGATGGCGGCGAAGCCGGCCCAGAACGCGTCCGCGCTGACGCCGGTGCCGGGCGTCGCCTCGGCGCGGATGAAGTCGTCTAATTCCTTGGCCACCGAAAGGCCGTGTCGTTCGACTGCGTCGGTCATGCGTTCTCCTAAAGCCGAACGCCGGGCCGCGGAAGACGGGACGCCCAAGCGTGCGACGGAACGGCAATGCTATCCAAAACGGCCGGCCGGCACAGCATGTTGAGCGCCACGGCGCCACGGCGGCCTGCCGCGAGCCGCTTGCCGCCGATCGGCCGCCGCTAGCAACCGGCAAGCGGAAGGGCTCAGGCGATGGCCGCAACGAGCTCCAGGGCGCGCCCGAGCGTGTCCAACCGGGCGTGGGCGTCGCGTCCGGCCGGCGAGAGCCGCAGAGTCGTGACGCCGGCGTCACGATACGCCCGCAGACGCCCGCGCACAGCGGCCTCGTCGCCAAGCAGGTTCGCTTGCAGCACCATCTCGTCGGGAATGGCCGCCGCGGCTTCGGCGCGCTCGCCAGCCAGCCATAGCGCTTGCGCGCGCCGGGCCACCGCGTCCCAGCCGCCGCGCTTGAACGCGTCGTTGTAGAAGTTGGTGCGGGCCGAACCCATCGCGCCCAACGTGAAGGCGATGCCGGGTTTCAAGGGCTGCGCCAGCGCTTGCGGATCGCCGAACGCCACCGTGCCGCCGGCTTGGATGTCGATGTCGTCCAAGCCGCGGCCGGCCGCCTGCGCGCCTTCGCGGATGAGCTTGAGATGCGCGTCGGCGTGTTCGGGCGTGAACGACGTGCCAAGCCACCCGTCGGCAGCCTCGCCGGTGTAGCGCAGCGCGTTCGGCGCCAGCGTCGCCAAGTAGATGGGAATGTGCGGATTGGCTGGTTGCGCGAGGCGGAGCGCCTTGCCTTCGCCGCCGGGGAGCGGCAGTTGGTGAAAGCGGCCGTTGTAGGCGATGCGCTCGCCGGCGAACGCCAAGCGCAGGATGTCCACGGTCTCGCGCATCCGTGTGAGCGGCGCCTTGAAGGGCCGGCCTTGCAGACCTTCCACCACTTGCGGCCCGCTGGCGCCAAGACCGAGCAGGAAGCGGTCGCCGGAGAGCGCCGCCAGCGTCAGCGCGGTCATGGCGGTCATGCTTGGCGTGCGGGCGCTGATTTGCATGATGCCGGTGCCGAGCCGAATGCGTTCGGTGCGCGCCGCCAGAAAGCCGAGCGGCGTCACGGCGTCCTGGCCCCAAGCCTCGGCGCTCCACACCGAGTCCACACCGAGTTTCTCCGCCTCCCGCACGAACGCCACCTGCTCGTGGAAGTCGCGCCGCGCCCCGGAGGCCGCTCCGCCAATGCCGATGCTCACCTTCATCGGCAGCTCCATCGGCAGCTCGCGTTCACCGCTTGTTCCCGCTGGCCGCGCGCTTGGCGTCGAAAGCCTCGAATTCGGTGCGCATGTCCACGATGCGCTGGTCGATGGCCGCCAGCGAGCGCGAGTCTTCGGCCGACAGCAGCCGCCGTGCGTAGTCCAAGTGCGCGATGGCCTTGGCATGTGCTCCGACCAGGGCGAAGTACTCGGCGCGGGCGCGATGCACGCCAAGGGTGTCGCCGGCGAGACCGGCGGTTTCCGCCAACAGTTCCCACACGTCCGGGTCGTGCGGATTGACGCGCGTGTGGCGGCGCAGCGCGGCGGCGGATTCGGCGTAGCGGGTAGCCGCGTTGAGCGCCTGGGCGTGCAGGTAGGACAAAGGCTCGTTGTCCGGGTTGATGGCCAACTGGCGCGTCAACAACGCGAGCGACGCGTCGACCTGCCCGGCTTTGATGAGGGCGTCGGCGTAAGAGGCGGCCATCAACAGGCTTTCCGGGTGCCGGTCGAACAGCACGCCGGCCGCGTCGGCCGCCTCGTCGTAGCGGCCGGCGCGGGCGAGGGCCATGGCCACGGCGTATTTGTCGGCATCGCCACCGCCGCTGCGGGCGCGGGCTTCGGCAATCGCGCGCCGAGCGGATTCGGCATAGCGCACTTGCGTCCGGGCGCGCATGAACTGGTAGTCCAAGGACGGCGGGCGCGCATGGGCCGCAACGCGCCCCGCTTGGTTCTTGGCGTCCGCAATGCGCGTTTCCGTCAACGGGTGCGTGAGCAGAAACTCCGGCGGCTTGGTGACGTAACGGTAGGCGTGGCGCATCCGTTCGAACATCCGCGCCATCCCGGCGGGGTCCAGACCGGCCGCCACCATCGTGTTGAGACCGATCCGATCCGCCTCTTGCTCGTGCGAGCGGCTGAATTGCAAGACCCTGCCTTGCAGCAGGGCTTCGCTGCCGTGCGCCGCGGCCATGCCGGCATCGCTGCTGGTGGCAATGCCGATGGCGATGGCGGCGACCAGTCCGGCCAGCCGCCACGGCGCGATGGCGCGGTGCTCCTCGAGCCGCCGGGCGTAGTGGCGTTGGCTGAGATGGGCGAGTTCATGCGCCACCACGGCCGAGTACTCGCTTTCGTCCTCGGCGTGCAGAAGCAGCCCCAGGTTGATGCCCACCACGCCGCCGGGCACCGCGAAGGCGTTGATTCGCGGGTTGTCGATGAGCACCGTGGCAAGCACCGGCTCTACCAGCTCGGATTTCTCGGCGAGCCGCCGCACATGCACTTGGACGTAGTACTTCAGCACCGGATCGAACACGGTGGGCGCGCCGGCGTGGATCTGCCGCAGCGCTGACCGCGCCAGTTCCCGTTCGGCGGCCGGCGAGATTGCCGCCGAGGAGGCGTCACCCAAGGTGGGAAGCTCCAACCCGCGCTCGTCGCCAGCCACCGGCAGCGTGGTCGCCACCGCCAACGCGGCCAAGGCAGAACGACGCCGCGGCGAACAGGCGCCACCGGCCGGGTGGCGCGACCCGCGGGAAAGGGGGCTGCCAAGGGAGCTGCCGGACCGAATCACCGGAACGTCTTGCGCGGACACGGGATTGTCATCATACACGGCATGGTGGTTCGACCACGGCGGGCGCTGGCGGTTCGGCTGTGGGATACTTGTCGGCGCGATGTCGAACGCGCCTGCCGAGCAACCTCGTCCGCCCGCTGCCACGACCGCTGTCGGCGACCATGGCGATGCGCCGGCGGTGGCTGTGGACGCCACCGGCCTGCAATGCCCCATGCCGCTGCTCAAGGCCAAGAAGGCGCTCAACGGAATGGCTGCCGGCCGGTGGTTGCGCGTGGTCGCCACGGACCCCGGCTCGGTGCGGGACTTCCGCGTTTTCAGCGAACAGAGCGGGCACCGGCTGCTCGACTTCCGGCAAGAAGGCGACCGCTACCACTATTTGCTCGAGAAGAAGCCCGACCCCTAGAGCCGTCGGGCCGAGCCGGCAAAGTCGGGTGCCGAGTCGCCAGCCGTGGTCGGATTTGGTGTTGGTGTGATGCGCGCGCAGCCTCGCGTTGGCGTGGCCAGCCGATGGAGGGCTTGAGCGAAACGTGAAATTCGTAGATGTCATCAGCGGCTGGATCAATCGCTACTTTTCCAACGAGCAGGCGATCTACCTGGTGCTCTTCATCGCCGCCGTTCTCGCCATCCTGCTCACCTTGGGCACGGTGCTGGCGCCGATACTCACCGGTCTCGTGTTCGCCTTTCTGCTGCACCGTGTGGTGGACAGGCTGGTCGCGTGGCACGTGCCGCGCCTGGTCGCCATCGTGCTCGTGGAGTTCGTTTTCCTCGGCGCGTTGATCGCGTTGCTGATCGGCGTGCTGCCGCTAGCTTGGAGGCAGTTGCGGGAATTGGTGCTGTTGATCCCGCCGCTGCTCGGCCAGCTCCGGGAACTCGCCGGAGAGCTCTCCGCCCGTTACCCGGACTTCGTCTCCGAGACGGCCATCGACGATTTCGTGGCGGTGTTGAGCGCGCAGTTCACGGAGGGCAGCGGAGCATTCGTGCAGAGCATCGTGGCGCAGTTGCCGAACGTGCTCGGGGTGCTGATCTTCCTGATTCTGGTGCCCATCGCGCTCTTCTTCTTCCTGAAGGACAAAGACCGCATGTTGGGCTCTTTCGCCGCGCTCGTGCCGCGCGAGCGGGGGGTGTTCCAGGAAGTCGGCACCATGATGGGCGTGCAGATCGGCAACTACGTGCGCGGCAAGTTCGTCGAGATCATCATTGTCGGTGGCGTCAGCTACCTCGCCTTCACGCTTTTCGGCTTGCATTACGCGGCGCTCTTGGGATTGCTGGTGGGGCTTTCCACGCTGATACCGTTCGTTGGCGCCGCGGTGGTCACGTTGCCGGTGGCCGTGGTGGCCTTCCTGCAATTCGGCTGGACGCTGGAGCTCTTGGGCGTGATGGCGACGTACGCGGCCATCCAAGTGCTCGACGGCAACGCCCTCGTGCCGCTGCTTTTTTCCAAGGCCGTGAATCTGCATCCGATCTCCATCGTCGCCGCGGTGCTGGTGTTTGGCGGCATTTGGGGATTCTGGGGCGTGTTTTTCGCCATCCCGTTGGCAACCCTGGTGAAAGCCATCTACATCGCTTGGCCGAAGCAGGATGTCGTGGCCGGCGAAACGGGATGATCGGGGCGTAGCCGGCAAGTCGGGTATGCTGCGCCGCGTCAATGGAACAACGCCGCGTCCACCTGCCATGAGCCACGGATTCCTTCCTGACCGCCTGCCCCGCATCGCCCGGCACATCGACAGCTATGTCGAAGCCGGCAAGCTGCCCGGCGCGTTGTGCCTCGTGTCGCGGAGCGGCGAGGAGGCGTTCTTCCACGCGGCGGGCCTCGCGGACATGGAGCGTGGCATACCGATGCGCCGCGACGCCGTGGTTCGCCTCTACTCCATGACCAAGCCGGTGGTCAGCGTGGCGCTGCTCGCGCTTTACGAGGAGGGGCGTTTTCAACTCGACGATCCGGTGGCGAACGCCATCCCGGGTTGGGACGCGCTGCAGGTGTTCGAGGGGGGTGACGGGGAGCGGCTTTTGACGCGGCCGGCCGCGCCCATGACCATCAAGCATCTGCTCACGCACACGTCGGGCCTCACCTACGGCTTCCTGAGCGAACACCCGGTGGAAACGATGTACCGGGCGGCCCAAGTGCCGGGCGGCGGCACGTTGCGCGACATGGTGGAGAAACTTGGGCGGATTCCCCTCAAGTTCCAGCCCGGCACGCGCTGGAACTACGGCGTCTCCACGGACGTGTGCGGCCATCTGGCCGAGCGCTTCTCCGGGGCGCCGCTCGACGAGCTGGTGGCCGAGCGCATCACCCGGCCGCTCGGCATGGAGGATTCCGGCTTTCATGTGCGCGAGCAGGCCGCCGAGCGCTTCGCGGCCTGTTACCGCCACAAGGCGCCGGCCGGCTACGAATTGCAGGACGACGCGGCCACCTCCCGCTATCTGCGGCGGCCGACGTTCTTCTCTGGCGGCGGTGGCATGGTGGGCACCTTGGACGATTACCACCGCTTCGCGCGGATGCTGCTCGGCAAGGGCGAACTGGAAGGCCGCCGGGTGCTCGGCCGCAAGACGGTGGAGTACATGACCACCAACCACCTGCTTGGCAACCGCGACCTTGCGGCGATGGGCCAGCCGGTGTTCAGCGAAACCTCCTACGACGGCATCGGTTTCGGCTTGGGCGTTTCGGTGGTGATCGATCCGGCCGCGGCCAACGTGCTGGATTCGCCGGGCGAGTTCGCCTGGGGAGGCGCCGCGAGCACCTACTTCTGGGTGGACCCCCGCGAGGAGGTGATCGTCGTGTTCCTGACGCAGTTGCTGCCGTCGTCCACCTATCCCATTCGCCGGGAACTCAAAACGCTGGTCTATCAAGCCCTCGCCTGACGTGGACGCGTTGGACAACCCGGTCTGGCACGCGTTGCGCAAGGAGCAACGGGAATTCGCACTGGTGGGTCGGCGCGCGGCCTGCTACCGGGCCGGCGTCTCGCCACTCGCCGCCGTGGCGGACGGTGGCGAAGACGGGCTCTTGGAACTCGCGTCGCTGGTGCGGCCCGGCCGGTTCGTTGCGCTCTTCGGGCGTGCCTCGCCGGGCCCTCGGGCGCTCGCGCTGTGGCGGCCGGCGGGCGAGGCGCGGGTTTCGCAATGGGTGTGCGCCAACGGCGTGCCGGCGCGCGGCCCGGAACATGGCGCGTGGACGGAGCTGTCCGATTGCCATGCGGACGCCATGTACCGGCTCGCCAAGGCGACGGATCCCGGCCCATTTGAACGCGAGACCCATCGCCTTGGCGGCTACTTGGGCGTTTTCGTCGAACGGCGGCTGGTGGCCATGGCCGGCGAGCGCATGCGCATCGCGGCAACCCCCGCCGGCGAGCCGGGCTATCGCGAGGTGAGCGCGGTGTGTACGGATTCCGCCCACCGCGGCAACGGCCACGCGCAAGCGCTGGTGCGCGAGGTCGCTCGGCGGGCCCGGGCTGCCGGCTGCGTGCCGTTCCTGCATGTGCGAACCGGCAGCACCACCGAGGCGCAAGCGACCCGCGTGTACGAGAAGATCGGCTTCGAGAAGCGCGTGGACACCACCATGTCCATTCTGGTGAGGCGTAGGACGTGAGGGTTCGGCGACAGCCGGGGCCGATGGATGCCGCCCGCGGGCCGGCGCCGCAGCCGGCGGGAAGCCGCCGAACGGCCCCCGCCGGGCGCGGCTCGCGCTGGAGTTGGGTGTGGCGGCTGGGCACTTGGCTGCTCGCGGCCGGCTGCTTCTATTTGGTCTACACCCGCATCGATGCCGCCGCCGGGCGGGAAGGGCGCACCGCGCTCGAGTACCTCGCGGTGTTCTTCGGCGACGCCGATTGGACAGCTTGGCTCGCCTTGATGATTCCCTACTCGGTGTTCTTCTTCCTGGTGGACAGCCACGCGACTTGGCGCGTGGTGCGCTGGTTCAACGCGCCCGCGCTCAAGCTCGGCGGCGTGTTGCCGATCCGCGCCAGCGCCTACATCCTGTCGCTGGTGAACGAGCAGGTGGGCAAGGGCGCGATGTCGCTGTACTTGCTGCGCCGCTACGAAGTGCCGGGGTGGAAAGCGCTTTCCAGCATGATTTTCCTTGGTCTTTTGGAGATATACCAACTCCTGTTGTTCTCCGGCATCGGCGTTGCCGCGAATTTCCAGCTGGTGGGGGAGGCGTCCACGATCTTGCCGCTCGACGTGATCCTGCCGGTGGTCATGGCGGTGGCGGTGGTTTATCTGCCCTTGCACATCGCGTATTTCCGCACGGAATTGTTCGGCGCAAACGGTTTGCGCGGTTTGCGCGAAAAGCCGCTTTTGACGGCGTTTCGGCAAGCGCGACCGGTGCACTACCTGCTCGTCGTGCTGTTCAAGGCGCCGAATCTCATCGGCGCGGTGGTGGTGTACTACTTCGCGTTGCAACTCTTCAACGTCAACGTGGGGTTCGGCCAATTGCTGGCGTTTCTGCCGGTGATTTTCCTCGCGGCCGCACTGCCGCTGCCGTTCCACGCCGGGGCGCTGCTGCTGTGGACGGTGCTGTTCCCGGATTATCCGCAGGTGGCCGCGTTCAGTTTCGTGATGCACACCTTTTTCGTGTTGTTCAACGCGGCCATCGGCACGTTGTTCCTGCCGCGGGCGAACCGCGAGCTGTTCGCGTGAATCGACGCTGGACGCCGTTGGGCCGGCGGCCTTATCGAAGCTGTTGGAAGCCGTTAGAATGGAGCAACACCAAACCGATGAAGGTGAAGGCCATGCAAGTTGGATTCCGTAGACTGATTCTCTTGGCCGCCGGCGCTGCCGCCGGGGGCTTGCTCGCGGGTTGCTCCGCGCCGGACGAGCCGGTGGAGCCCGTGGAGTTGGAAGAGGCGACGCCCGGAGAGGCGGTGGCGCCGGTGAAGTTGGAAGAGGCGCCGGTGACGCCGGCGGTGGAGTTGGAAGAGGCGGTGGATTCGGGAGACGCGCCGGACGCCGTGAAATTGGAAGAGGCGGCGGTGTCGCCAGCCACACCGCTCGAGCTCCCCGAAAACGCGTCGCCGCTCGAGGTGGGCAAGGCGTTTCTCGAAAAGAACGCAGAGCGCCAGGGCGTGGTGACGACGGCCTCGGGCCTGCAGTACGAAGTGCTCGCGGCCGGCGGGGAAGGGCCTTCCCCGAAGCCGACCGATCGGGTCAGCGCCCATTACCACGGCACCCTCATCGACGGCCGGGTGTTCGACAGTTCCGTGCAGCGTGGCGAACCATTCACGGCCAGCGTCAACGGCGTGATCAAGGGCTGGCAAGAGGCGCTGCAGCTGATGCGCGCGGGCGACAAGTGGAAGCTCTTCATTCCACCGGAGCTGGCCTACGGCGAAAAGGGCGCTGGCGCCATGATCGGCCCGAACGAAACGCTGGTGTTCGAGGTGGAGCTCCTTGCCATTGAGGGGGCCTGACGGCCGCGGCCTTGTTCCGTTTGGCCCGCACCGTCGTGCTGGGCGCGGTGGCCGCCGCGCTCGGCATCTGGTGGCTTGGGCGCGCCTACGAGGTGGAAGAGTCGCGGCTGCTCGGTTTCTTGGCGACCAGCGCCGTGCTCGTCGTCGGCTGCATCGCCTTGGCCGGGGTTGCCGGCGCGGCGTTTGGGTGGTTGCGGCACCGTCGCTCTGGCGGCAAGCGGCGGCGCCTCGTCTCGGCCCGGCGGCGCGAGCGGAACGCCAAGGCCAATGTCCATCGTCCGCCACGGTGGCGTTCCGCCCGGTCGCCGCGTTGACCGGCATGGCCGCGCTTGGAGGAAATCAAGCATGAACAACCGCCAGATAGTCATCGCGTCGTTGCCGACGGACAAGCTCCAAGCCGACAATTTCGCCTTGCGCACCACGCCGGCGCCCACGCCCGCCGAGGGCGAAGTGCTTTGCCGCACGCTGGTGCTCACCGTCGCGGCGGGGCAGCGGGCCGGCCTGCAAGGCAGCGCGAGTTACGCCGGCGCGCCGCGCACGGGCGTGGTCATGGGCGGCTCGGCTGTGGCGCGGGTGGTGGCGTCCAACGCGCCGGATGTCGATGTTGGCGCGTTGGTCGCTTGCCCCTCCGGCTGGCAGGACTATTCGGTCCATCCGGCCGCGGCCGTGCGCGTCGTCGAAGACGAAGGCGACCCGGCGCATCACTTGGGCGTGTACGGCACCAACGGCCTCACCGCCTATTTCGGCTTGTTCGATATTGGCGAACCCAAGAACGGGCAGACTGTCGTGGTCTCCGCCGCCGCCGGTTCTGTCGGCCACTTGGTGGGACAGCTGGCCAAGATCGCGGGCTGTCGCGTGATTGGCGTCGCCGGCGGCGACGAGAAATGCCGGCTGCTCACCGAGCAGCTGGGCTTTGACGCGGCGGTCAACTACCGCGCTCCGGACTTTCGCGACGCCTTCCGCAACGCCTGCGCGGGCGGCGTTGACATCTACTTCGACAACACCGGCGGCGAGATCCTGGGCGGCGCGTTGCGGCGCATGAAGCCGGGCGGGCGCATCGTCTGCTGCGGGGTGGTTTCGCAATACGACACCAGCAATCCGGCGCCGGGGCCGCGCGGCGTGCCGGGGCTCTTGATCAACAACCAAGTGCGGATGGAGGGCTTTCTGGTGTTCGCCTACGCGGCCCGCTACGCCGAGGGACGGTCGAAACTGCGCGAGTGGGTGAAGGCCGGGCGGTTGCGGCCGCTCCAGGACGAGTTCCGCGGCTTGGAGGAGACGCCGCGGGCCTTCATCGACATGCTTGGTGGCGGCAACGTCGGCACCCGCATCGTGCGCGTGGGGGATTGAGACGGCTGGCGGCGACCGTCCGCGCAACAGGGACAGCGGCTAGAACCCGGCCTCGCCGCTGTTGATCGTCTCAAGGTAGGCCGCATCGAGCGGTTCGTAGTTGCCGCCGCCCGGTTTCATGACATGGATCGGGTCGTCGACGGCGGCGATGTCGTATTGCTCGCGCTTGAGGTCCCCCTTCAGCATCTTGTAGGTGCCCGTGAGCGCCATCGCCGGCCGCACCCGCACGAACACCGGGCGCGCGAACGGCGGCAGCTCCTTGCGAACATGCGCCGCGAAGGCGTCCCAGTCCAGCGACTCCACCCCTTCCCGTAGCGTCACCGCGGCCATGCCGGCGCGTCCGTCCGCGCCGGGAACTTGCACGCCGTAGACGTTGCAGAACTCGATTGCCCGGAAAGCGCACAGGATGTCGCTCACCTCGTTGGTGGACACGTTTTCGGATTTCCAGCGGAAGGTGTCGCCGGTGCGGTCTACGAACTGGTAGTGCGCGTAGCCGAGCGAGAATCCCACGTCCACCTCGCGCAGCAGATCGCCGGTGTTGAACCAGGCGTCGCCGGGCTCCAGCACATCGCGCAGGATCTTCTTCTCGGTGGCGGCGCGGTCCGTGTAGCCCTCGAACGCGGCTTCGGGATTGATGTGGCCGAGCAGCAGCCCGGGCTCGCCGGACGACACTTCCCGGCAGCGGCCGTTGTCGTCGCGCACGATCTCGTCGGCGTCCACGTCGTAGCGCACCAGCGCCACCTTCGAGGAGGTCATGCCGATGGTGCGGTCCTTGTTGAGCAGGTTGGCGAACGCCACGTTGCCTTCGCTGGCGCCGTAGAACTCGGTGATGCGCCGGATGCCGAAGCGCCGCTTGAAGTCCAGCCACACGTCCGGGCGCAGGCCGTTGCCCATCATCGTGGTCAACGGCGAGTCCGCGTCGTCGGGCTTGACGGGCGTGTTGACGAGGTAGCGGCACAGCTCGCCCACATAGATGAAGCAGGAGCAGGCGTGCTCGCGGATTTCCGGCAGAAAGGCGCTGGCCGAAAAGCGCCGACGCAGGAACATGGACGCGCCGCTGGCGAACGCCGCGCCGGCCCCCACCATCAGTCCGGTGCCGTGGTACAGCGGCAGGCAAATGTACAGCCGGTCTTGCTCCGTGCAACGCAGGCCGGCCTTGGCGGCCAGTTGGGCGCTTGCCAGGTAGCGCCGGTTGGAAAGCACGGCCGCCTTCGGCAACCCGGTGGTGCCGGAGGTGAAGATGAACATGGCCGTCTCGCCGAGCGTGGTCTGCGCGGTGTCCGGCGGGTTCTCGTCCGCCTCCCGCGCGCCGGCCTCGCCGAGGTTCGCCGCCCAGTTGGGCGTTTGGGCGTCGCCGTCCGGCACCATGTGATAGTCCTCGCCCTCTTTGAGATCGAGGTCCATCTTCACCTCCTCGATGGCAGCCGCCATTTCGCTGCCGAACACGCACTTCTTGGATTCGGTGACGGAAACGCAGTGGCTGAGCGGTCGTCCGCGCAGGTTGGTGTTGATGAGGCCGGCCGTGACGCCGATCTTGTTGAGCGCGATCACGACGGCGAGAAAGTCGATGCGGTTCTCCATCATCACGCTGGCCACGTCGCCGCGCCGCAAGCCGGACGCCTGCAACGCCCCGGCGTAACGGTTGGCGCGGGCGTTGAGGCCTTGCCAAGTGACGGACTCGCCCTCGCAAACGACGGCCGTCAGCCCGCCGACGCGGGCGGCGTTGCGCTCCACCGCCGCGCCGATGCAGTCCTTGGTGTCCAGCGGGCGCGGCTTCATGCCCTTCTTGAGGGCGAGCAACGTGGGCACATCCGCCAGCGCGGAAACGACATCGCGGATCGCCATGCGTGGAGCCTCCGGGTTCGGTTTGCGATAGGCGCAACGATAGCACTTGCGCCGCTGGCGGCGAACTTGCGCGGCGGCTGAGCCGAGGCCGGCTAGACTCAACGGTGCGCCAAGGCGGCCCCAAACCGCGGCCCCGGCGCTGACAAAGCCACCGCCTGCACCGATCAGCGCGCCGGCGGGCCAGTGGAACTCCACCTGCACATCGAGGTTCGCCGGACGAGGTCGCAGGGAGCGATGCCCGCGTGTCCCTGCTCGGCAGCCTTGCGGAACCACAGCGGCTTGAAGCGTCCGGTCACGCCTCAGCGACGTGCCGGTCGCGGTCGTCGTACGCCATCCCGGTTGCGACGCTCACCCCGGCGAGAAACATGAAAGCGCCGAGGCCGAGCAGATGCTCGAAGGACATGGAGTACAGCGCGATCACGACGACACAGGCTATGGTCGCATCCCGGGCGACGGACTTGGGCGCGGCCCACTGCGCGCGCAGCAGCAGGACGATGGCGGATACGAACAGCAGCAGAGGGACAATGCCCGCCTCGCCCAGCAAAGTCAGGTACAAGTTGTGGGGGCCGAGCGGTCGACCATCGTTACCGACGGGGGCGCCGTCCATGGATTCCAACGCCCCAAAGCCATGACCAAGGAGGGGCGCCTCCATGGCCTTCTCGAAACTCAGCTTCCAAAGCAACAGTCTATCCGCAGCCCCCTCCCTCGCCAGATCAGCGGCAGCGCAGATGGCACGTTCGTCGAAGTCGTGGCTGCGCAGATGTTTCAGCTCATGGTGCGTGCAGTTGCGGAAATCGTTGCCGGCGACAGCCAAGGACAGATGCGGGATGGTGGCCAATTCGATGGGGATGGGAGCGACGAGGCGGTTGTCGGCCAGCCACAGTTGCCGGAGAGTCAACAGATTGCCGATCTCGGGCGGGATGGGGCCGGTGAGAAGATTGCCGCCGGCCGACAGCATGGTCAGACGGGGCGATTTTCCGAGTTCCGGCGGAATGGCGCCGGCGAGTCGGTTGCCACCGAGCCGCACCACGTTGAGATGGCTCAGTTCGCTCAGCTCCGCTGGGATCCGTCCGGTCAGGTTCATGTCCCGCAAGTCCAAAGACTTGATGCGGCCCGCTGGTGCGACTTTCACGCCCTGCCAAGAGGCCACGGGCCGCGTATAGCTCCAGTTCAGCACCGCATCCCCGGCTAGGGTGTCGCGCATCTGCATCAGACGCGCGCCGTCCTCGAACAAGCCCGGTTTGCTCCAGGGCGGCGTCTCGCAGAGCAGATCAGCCGATTCGAGATCGTTGTCCCGTACCTGCGCCAGCGGCGCCGTAGTTCGGACGCAGTAGGGAAACGCGTTGCCGCCCAGGCGAAGGATCACAAGGCGATTCAATCCCTCCAGCTCCCTGGGGATGCTTCCGTGCAGGCGATTGTTGTCGAGCCGCAACTCTTCCAAGTGCTGCAGACTGCCGATCTGCGGATCGATTTCACCCCGCAGGCCGGCGTTCTCGACCGCCAACGTGCGCAGGTTGGCGAGGTTGGTGAACCACTTCGTACGACCGGCGAGCTCGTTGTTGCCGAGACGCAGCGAAACGAGTTGCCGCAACATGCCCAGCTCCCGCGGAATTCTGCCGGTCAGCGCGTTGTTCTCCAGACTCAGCGTCCGCAGTTCGGTCAGGGCGCCCAGTTCCGGCGGGATGGAGCCCGCAAGCCGGTTGTGGCCGAGCCACAGCACCGCTAGCGCGTCCAGAGCCGCGAGTTCGGGGGGAATCCTCCCGTTCAACCCTGCGTGCGACAGATCCAGGGCGATGATGCGCTGCGAGTCACTGGTCGAGTCACTGGTGAAGGATGAAGGGCCAACGGTGACGCCGCGCCAGTAGTCGATGGGTACTTCGTCGCTCCAGTTCAGTTCGACGTCGCCGGCCAATACGTCCCGCACGGTCAGCAAAGTGGTGCAGTCGCCCTGCAGGGGCCAGATCGTCGCGTGGGATGGCCGGCAGAACAGGTTCCTGTCGCGGAACCCGCCGTGGCCGACGCGCGTATCCGGTGCCGGCGGCGGTTCCGCAGCCGCGGCGTCGTCGTCTAGGCGCAACAGGGTCAGCCTGGGCAGGTCGGCCACCGAAGGAGGTGGGGGACCGATCAGGCGGTTCCCCTGCAACCACAGGTCCGCGAGGCTCGACAGCTGACCCAGCTCCGGCGGTATGGGACCGGCCAGGAGATTGCCGTCCAATGCCAAGATGCGCAGAGCGCCGAGGCTGCCGAGCTCGGGCGGGATGCCGCCGGCGAGCCGGTTGCGGCCGAGGCGCAAGGAGACGAGCCCGGCAAGCTGCCCCAACTCTGCGGGGATGCGCCCGTTCAACCCCATTTGCGTCAGGTCCAGCGCCGTCACGCGGCCGCGCGAACGGTCCGTGACGACGCCCAGCCAGTCATCGACGGGCACCGCCTCGCTCCAGTTGAGCGGCGCGTCGCCCGCTAGGACGTCGCGCACCGCCAGCAGGAGGGCGCAGTCGGCGAGCAGGCCCGGATCGATCTTCCTCGGTCGGCAGAAGACCGGTGCGTCGAGGTCGTGGTCGCCGATCTCGTGCAGCGCCGGCGGAAAGGGTCGGTCCAAGTCGTTGTCGGCGAGGCTCAGAAAAGCGAGATTGTCGAGTCCTTCCAGTTCGGGAGGCACAGGGCCGGCGAGCCGGTTGCCTTCCAGGCGCAGCGAGACGAGGTGTTCGAGTCCACCCAGCGCCGGCGGGATGGGCCCGGCGAGCCGGTTGTGGCTCAGGTTCAGAGCCACGAGGCCGCCCAAGTCTCCCAATTCGGCGAACAGACGCCCGTTCAGTCCCGCGCGCGGCAATTCCAGGGCCGTCACCCGCGGCGGCGCGCCCGCGACGGTGACGCCGCGCCAGAACTCGATGGGGATGTCCTCGCTCCAGTTGAGCGACGCCTCGCCGGCCAGGAGGTCTCTGCTCGCCAGCAGCAGGGCGCAGTCGGCGTGCAGATCGGCGCTGGCGGGAAAGGGGGGAGAGGGGGGAGAGCGGCGGCAGAACAGCCGCCTGACCGCGCCCGGGCGATCTTCGCTCGCGTCGCGGGACGCCGCTGCGGGCGTTTTGGGATCGCCGAACGACGAACGATTCCGCACACTGTCGAGCATGACGAAGTCGTCGAGTTGCACCGGCACGACGCCGCTCAAGCGCTTGTTCCACAGCCACAACTCTTTCAGATTTCTTAGTTTTCCGAGTTCCGGGGGAATCGGGCCGCGCAGGGCGTTGAAGGAGAGCCGCAGGTTCTCGAGGTTGGCGAGCTCCCCCAGTTCGGGAGCAGGGTGATTTCATGCTAGCGATCGTTGCGCTCGGGGGGACGCGCGGCGGCGGAGGGAGGCGGGCGCGGCGGCGGCGGGAGGCGGAGGCAAGCCGGCGACGGAAGCGCGGGCGACGGCTTTGTTCGGGTTCGGCGTCTTGCGCGGGCCGTCGGCGCGCTGTTCGGCCAAGCCGGGCGGCCGGCCGGGCACGGCGCCGCGCCGCGCGGCGGCGGGTTGGGCGGATTGCGGGCGCCGAAGGCGCTCAGTCGGGATCGAGGATGGCGTCGAGGGCGTCGCGGCGCCGCATCATGAAGTGGAGGTTCGCCTCGGGCACGTGGCGGAAGCCGCGGTGGAAGACGACGGCGAGCGCGATGTTGTTGAGAGTGGCGTTGTTGGAGGGCCCGTGGCGGGCGCGGATGCGGCTGGCGTCCTCGCCGAGGGTGGCGTCGCGGCGGTGGTGGTTGCCGTTCTCGACCTGCCAGTGGCCGCGGTTCCAGGCCAGCAGGCGGTCGGGGCCGGCGCGCCCGGCGTCCACGGACGTGATGCCGTAGGCGGTCTCGGTGGAGGTGGCGCCGGTCTTGACGACGGTCCGCTCGCGGATCACGCGGAACGCCTGGCGGGCGTGCGCGAAGGAGGCGAGCGCGCCCGGCAGGAGGTCGCGCGCGGCGATGCTCCGCGTCTCGACGCGGCCGTGCCCCTTGGCCGGGCCGTCGGCGTGGCGGCGGACGGCCGGCGCGTCCCAGTCGACGGTCTCGAGCAGCGCGAAGGTGTCGGGACAGTTGGCCTTGACGTCGAACATGTAGTCTGCCCCGTGGATGTCGACGATGGCGCGCCCGGTGTCGGCGCAGGCGTGCAGGGCGTCGAGGGTGAGCACGCAGCCGCGCAGGTCGACGTCGTCGAGCAGCGCCCGCACCGCGGCCGTCTCGCCGCCCTCGTCGCGGCAGCAGCGGCTCGCCAGCGGGCGCCCGCCGTGCGTGACCAGCGTGGCGGTCTCGAAGCGGGCGCCGTCGGCGGCGTGGCGGTTGGCGCCGCGGATGCGCTTGCCGTCGGCGGCGAGGGCGGGCAGGTCGGACGACTCCGCGAAGCGCGGCGCCGCCCACTGGCGCAGCACGTCGGCCAGGGCGTCCGGGTCGGTGTCCGCGAGCACCCGGCAGAAGGTCGAGTCCGACGGCGCCGTCCAGCGCCCGTCGGCGTCGCGCCACGCCCCCAGAATGCGCAGTTCGCGCTGGTCGAGGCCGCGCGCGAACCGTTCCGTCGCCACCGGCCCGAGCTGCCCGGCGAGCCGGGCGAGTGCGCAGATCGACAGCACCGTCGCCAAGCCGTGCTTGCGCCCCTGGCCGCGCCGGCAGTCGGGCATCGCCGCGAACAGGTCGCGCAGCGAGGCCAGTTCCGTTCCCGCGTAGCGCACCGGCGTCGCCCGGCACGACCACTCCGCGCGGTCGACCGGATCCGCCAGCCGCGCCGCCGCGTCCCGCCGCAGCGGACGGACGAACATCACCTTCGGCGTCGAGTGCGGATCCGTGTACGCGCCGTTGTGCCGCGCGAAGCCCCGCGTGCTCCCCAGCCGCGTCCAGTTCGAGGCGTCGTAGCAGCCGCCCCAGTACCGCAACGGATCCACGAACGTCTCCGCCAACTCCAGCGCGTGGCCGTGCGCCGCCCGCCAGTCCGCGCTCAGCCGCCGCAGGCTCAGCCCCAGCGTCCGCGAGGCCAGGTTCCTCATCCCCAGCGCCTCGGGCAGAATCAGGAACCGCGTGTTGTTGCCGATCAGGTGCAACCGCCGATAAATGACGGCAACCATATGATTTTCAAGGTACAATGTCCCTAGCGGCGTTCCGTGCTTACACCATTTCATATACCGCTCCGCGGACGCCGGCCACCCTGTCGTTGAAGCGAGCGGATCGGCGATCCACCTTCCACCGAACCCGCCACGGCGTAGACCTGCTGTGGGCTTGGAATACACCTTGGCCCACTGTCTCAAAAAGAGTAGGACCACCTCAAGGAAATCCACCGATCTTCTGGCGTTGCGCCCGTTATGCTGTCTGTTTGGGTCGGGTGGTGGAGAAATGTCCGGGGTAGGCAACGAACTCCCGGAACCCCCGCCCGCCGCCCAGAAGCTCCCGGAACTCCGGCGACGACGACAGCAGCAGCCGCACCGCCGCCTCCAGAAAAAGGCCACGCCTCCTTGCGCTTCAGCGCGTCCCGCGCCAACATGCCTTCCGCCATCGAGGAGGACCGGGGAACACTGAAGCACAGCAGCCCGTCGGCAGCCCCGCGGCGACGCCCGCTGCGGCTGCCTCGCGGACGACCCGCCAGCCGAAAAGACGCCACAACGCAAGCGCCTCCGCCTTCGCAGTCTTCGCAAAGATCGCACTCCGTGTCGAACCGTATATAGTGTGTCCGTCACGACGGTGCCGTGTGTTCCCATTTCACTCATGGTTATCGGGTTGCGTGAATCACAAACGGGGCGTTCGTGACGGCCATGGCACGACCATATGCGGGAGAGATGGAGGCGTTGGCGGCGACCTTCGCTTGGGCAGAAAAAGCTGACATCGAGCCTCTAAGGCAAGCCATTCGCGCTACAGGCTTTTCGCCGCTCCGCGCCATTGGTTCCGGCGGTTCCCTGACCGGGGCCCAAGCGCTGGCTGGTCTGCACCAACGCTACACCGGCCGTCTCGCAGCGGTGACCACACCCCTTGAGGCAGTCGGCGAATGGCTAGATGTATCTGCCGCCACTTGGCTGCTGAGCGCCGGAGGCGGCAATGCCGACATCTTGGCTGCGGCGAAGGCCCTGATCCTACGCGAGCCACGCCAACTCGGCGTCCTTTGTGGGCGCGAGACCAGCCCTTTGGCGAAGCTTTGCCGCCGACATCCATTTGTTGACCTGCTAATCTACCCACCGCCTACAGGTAAGGACGGCTTCCTAGCCACAAACTCGCTGTTCGGCTTCACTGCCCTTCTCACGCGAGCCTACGCTGCCGAGTTTAGCTCCGACGCTGATTGGCAAGATGCAGTCGATCGCTTGAAACCGCTGCTCCCGAATGCCGCTGCTACTCTTGATGCGTGGGAGGCTGTCGCTGCGCCGCTCTGGACTCGACCCACCACACTGGTTCTTCATGGCCCCTCTACGCGGGTCGGGGCGATCGATCTGGAGTCGAAGTTCACGGAGGCCGCGCTCGGCCACCTTCAGGTCGCCGATTACCGCAACTTCGCCCACGGTCGACATCATTGGCTCGCCAAAAGAGCCGATATGAGCGCCGTACTTGCTTTCGTCACCAGCACGGATCGAGCGCTTGCCGAGCGCACGCTCGACCTGATCCCCAAGGACATTCCCCAAGCGCGGATCGTGTTCGATGGCGGACCGAGCGCTGTAGCGCTGGCATCGCTGCTCGCGGCGCTGAGGATCACGGGATGGGCTGGGCGTAGCCGAGGTATCGACCCCGGACGACCCGGTGTGCCCGAGTTTGGACGCAAGCTCTACAATCTTCGACTCCCACGCCCCCGGCCCGTTGCGGGGTTGGTGCGCCTTACGCCGCGGGAGACCGCCGCGGTCACCCGGAAGGCCGGCGTAACCCCGGCCGGCCTAGCCGCCTTGGGTGAACTCGATCGCTGGCGCAATGCCCTCGCGGATTTCCTCACCCGTTTGCGGAATGCACGTTTCGCCGGAGTCGTCCTCGACTATGACGGTACGGTGGTCGACACTCGGCATCGGTTCGAGCCCGCAGACACGAGAATAGTCTCCGAACTTGCCCGCCTGGCCCGAGCGGGCGCTTACATTGGGATCGCAACCGGTCGAGGCAAATCGGTTCGACACGGCCTTCAGGAATGCCTGCCGCCCGCACTCTGGCCTCTCGTTCTCGTTGGCTACTATAACGGCGCGGAGGTCGCATCGCTCGATGACGATGGCGCTCCGGATGGGTCCAAGAATGTCCACGCCGTCCTCCGGCCACTCGCCGACGCTCTGCACCGTCAGCCGGAGCTCTCCCAAACAGTACTCCAGGAAGATCGCCCCTTCCAAATAACGCTTGAGGCCAGGAGCGTCACGCCAGTAATGCGGCTTTGGGATCTCGCCCGACAAGTCATCCTAAAGACCGGCGTCCACGGCGTTACCGCCACATGCTCTAGCCATTCGGTTGACATCGTGGCTGCCAGAGTATCCAAACTGAACGTCGTTCGGCGGCTACGTAAGACAGCCGGCGATGAACCTATCCTCACTATTGGTGATCGCGGACGTTGGCCAGGTAACGACTACGAGTTGCTCAGCGAGCCGTTTGCACTCGGGGTCGACGAAATCAGCGTCGATCCCGCAACCTGCTGGCATCTCGGCGAGCCAGGCCAGCGTGGCCCGACAGTCACACTTGAGTATCTCTCGGCGCTGGAAGCGCAAGATGGTCGTTTGAGGTTCGCGGTGGGATCGCTGCAATGAATCAAGATCTCGGGCTTAGAGTGCTTAGCCAGATCATGGACTGGTCCGATGAACGCGCTCGCCGGGAGTTCGCTTGGCTGAGGCTGATGGCACGTCTCAAGTACGACGGCTACCGAGATTTCCAGGCCGGCATGCGTTTCATCGAAAATCTAGTGACTTGGCTCCAGCAGTTCAAACAGCCAAAGGAACGGGAAACCGCCTACGCGTTTGTGCGCGGCACGCTCGTCTACATCGGTCCCAACGAAATGCAGCGGCTCGTCGAGCAGTTCTACCCGAGCACTGTCCGAGACCACATCGTCCGCATGGTAGCAACGGAGTGCGATGTTCCGCCCTATCGAGTGCTCACCGACACGGGCGCCCAGGCGGCGGAGAAGCGCTTGCGCCGCCGGACCTTGTTCATGGGTTTGAGTGATGGAGCGCACATCGACACGATCCGCCATGTAAATTCACGCTTGTTCGGCAACGAGCAATTCGTTCAAGTCACGCAGATCGACACCGAGAAGTGGAGAGATCTACTCGCCAATCTTTCCAACGACCAGAAGGATCCAGACGCGCGGTTCCGCCTTGTCTTTCTGATCGACGACTTTACTGCTACCGGGACATCGTTTCTCCGTCCCAATAAAGAGAAGACGGAATGGAAAGGCAAGCTCATCCGCTTCAGGAAGTCGGTGGAGAGTGCCACTACTGTCCTCGGCAGCGGTAAACTGTTCGAGGACGACTGGGAACTTTGCATCCACCATTATGTGGCCTCACAGGTCGCCGCCGATGCGATTAAGGAGCGCCTCAGAAACGCGAAAGCGAACGATGCATTTCCCGAGGACTGGGCTCAGAACATGTACCCTTCTTTCGGCATGATTCTCCCGAACGATCTGCCGATCAACGCAATTCCCGAACGCCACGACGACTTCATCGGGCTAACCAAGCTCTACTACGACCCGAAAATCCGCACGAAACACACCGACATCGGAGGCGTGACCCACCTTGGCCTCGGCTATGGCGGCAGCGGGCTCCCTCTCGTGCTCGCCCACAATACTCCGAACAACGCGGTCGCCCTGCTTTGGGCGGAAACTGAGGGCGGTGATCGAAATGGTGTTCACGCGCCAGCCATGCGACCACTCTTCCGTCGCCGCCAGCGGCATGTCTGAGAGGCGTGTGGCATGGCAAACCCCTTCGAAAAACGAGCGACCGAGTATCTCCGGGACGACGAGGCGTTCCTCGCCGTGGTCACTCCGGAGCCACTCGCCACCTTCTTCCAGAAGTATGCGGAAGAAGAGCGCCTTTACGATCGCCTAGCGGTGGTCATCGGTACGCCGGGCAGCGGGAAGACTACGCTAGCACGATTGTTTCAGTTCCGGACGCTTAGGACCCTGCTGCACAATCACAACATGATCAACTACAAGCCGCTGATCGACATGCTCACCGCCTGCCGAGCGATTGACAACGAACGCCCGGCGCTCGTAGGCGCACGACTCCCACTCGAAGCCGAGTATCGGGACTTCTGGGAGTTCCCTTACCCGGAAGATTTCAAAACGAATCTGATGATCGGACTGTTGCAGGCCCGCACCGTGCTAGCTTGGCTCCGTAATATCGAGGCCTCCGACGTGCCGATCCACCAGATCGAGATCGTGCCGCGTGCCGACGCGGATGCTGCACTCACGGCCATCGGCGGCATGGCGGGATCGGGTCTTCTTGCCCGCGCCCGCGAGGTCGAGCTGGCCATCTACCAAATATCGTCTGCTCTCATTCCACCGAACATGGAGGACATTGACCGAGAAGCAGTCGCCGCGTACCGGCCGTTCGACGTTATCGAAGAGATTAGAATCACGAATGGCGAAGAGCAGATGCAGTTACGCCCCCTCGCCATCTTCGATGATGCACACAGCCTCCATCCTGAGCAATTCGAATTACTTCGGCACTGGCTTGCTCGGCGCGAACTCAAGGTCTCAAGATGGATCCTGACCCGGCTCGATGCACTCACACCGGGCGACGTGCTTTTGGGTGGGGCGATGAGCGCCGATGAACCCGGGCTCCAACTTTCCCGCGAGCTCACGGTTATCTGGATGCAGAGAGGCGAAGATCGCGCGAGCCAGCGGCGGGCGTTCCGCAAGATGGCCAAGAATATGGCGGGGCGCTACCTGAGCCAAATGGAGGTGTTTACCCGCCGGGGCCTCCAAAACCTCGGCGATCTCTTGTCAACGACGGCGGAGTTGGTCCCGTCTGGCAGACTTCAGCAACTCGGAAAGCATGTCAATGCCCTGCAACGCAGGTATGGTGTCTCGGCCGAACGTCGTCGGGATCTTGAAAAGGAGGTCAACGACTACCTCGCCAATACTGGGGAGAGTGGCGAAGATTTGCGACTCGAGATCCTATCGGTGCTGTTGGAGCGTTACGCCAAGCGGACTCCACAACCCAGCTTGTTTGACGACACGCCCGACAATGTCGAGCCCAGCCGGCCACTGAGGGTCGACGCCGGGGTTGCCGATGGTGCCCGCATTCACCTGTTGCACAAGTACGAACGACCCTATTTCTTCGGTATAGACACCTTGTGCGACGCGAGTTCTGAGAATGCCGAACAGTTCCTCCAACTTGCCGCCCGACTCGTCTCGCAGTCAGAGACCCTGCTCATCCGCGGCAAGGACGCGATGCTCAAGGGCGGCCTCCAACACAAGCTGCTACGGGAAAAAGCGACAGAGATGATGCATGAGTGGAGCTTCCCACAGTGTCAGCTCGTTCGTCGGCTCGCTGACGGTATCGCCGCCGACTGCTTGACCAAGAGCCGGGAGGGCAACGCTTCGCTTGGCGGCGGTGCTACCGCGTTCGGCATCCCACAAGAGGAGTTCGACGCCATTCTCGAGACACATTCGCGCTTGGCGCAGGTTCTTCAGTTCGGCGTCGCTTACAACGCATTCGTATTGGTGCCCAATCACCGTACCAAGAAGCGCCGTTGGTGCTTGATCGAGCTCGGTGGCGTACCTCTGCTTCACTACGGATTGACGTTGAAACGTGGCGGCTTCCTTGAACGTCGTGCCGCCGATCTGGAACGGCTGCTTGGCGATGGCTGAGGTGGACCACAGACGCCGTTGGGATCCCTGCGTCGTCCACCGAGGCGACGATGTGGACGACTTCCTCACTCACTACTTTATGCAGCCAAACCGAAAGGTTCTTCTTGTGGCAGGTGCCGGCTTCGATCCCCGGTCGTATGCTGTGGCCGTTCGGCTCAGCAACACCGTCGCGAGCGTACATGCGCTGTTCATCCGGGAAGAGCGCCCCAATCCACTCCAGGATCAATCGGATCGAGCTGACGCAAACACAAAGACTCTCCTAACGACGCTTGCCGACCGGCAGTTGGTGCCGGTCGAGATATTCGGGTCCGACGGGGCGGTAGTGGGTGGTCGCAACGTGGTTCGTGCCTTCAGCCAACGACGGCAGCACCTGCAAGGTATGACAGATGTGGTAGTCGATATCAGTGCATTGTCGGCCGGCATCAGCTTTCCGATCATTCGCTACTTCGTTGAGTATGTCAATCGCTACAATGACGTTGTGAATTTGCATGTGTTCGTCGTTCACGACCCGCGCTTGGACGCTAGCATCCGCTCAATAGCAAGCGATGCGCCTAGCTACGTTCACGGATTCAAGGGCCTCTCGACCCTCTCTGATAGGGCCCGTGAGGCATGGATGTGGCTGCCACAGTTGGCTAGAGGACAACGCGCTGCACTCGAACGGCTTTACCGCTTCATCCAACCTGACGAGATGTGCCCGATCCTTCCCTTCCCCGCGAGCGACCCTCGTATCGGTGACGATTTGGCGGGGGAGTATTTAATGAGCGAACTCGATACCCCTTGGTCGGTGGATACGCGCGACATCGTCTATGCCGACGAAGGGGATCCGCTGGACCTCTACCGAACAATTCTCCGGCTAGACGATCTTCGAAGACCGATTTTCGCGGAAACGGGCGGTTCGATGCTCGTACTCTCGCCGCTCGGCAGCAAGGTGATGGCTCTCGGCGCACTGATGGCGGCGCTGGAGCGCGATTTACCCGTCGCTTACGTGGAGTCAATCGGCTACGAACTCGAAGCGGCAGTGCCGGAAGGGATCGAACAGCCGAATCTCATACACATTTGGTTGGAGGGCGATGTCTATCCCCAACGCGGGCCGGCTTTACCAACGGACAGGAGCGCTGCGTGATGACCTCCGCCACTCAGCCCAAGGTTTTCGGGACGGGGCTGATAGCCCTCGATCTGGTCATCGGCCTCGATCCCGAGACACCTGTTCGCTGCTGGGCGGGTGGTACTTGCGGCAACGTGCTTTCCATTCTCGCTTGGCTCGGATGGGATGCCTACCCGATCACGCGCATGAATGGTGACGTGGCCTCCGAGCGCGTCCGCGCGGACATGGCGCAGTGGGGGGTCCATCTCGATTGGACCACCTGCGCTCCTACCACGCATACACCCATCATTGTTCAGAAAATCCGACGTGGACGGGAGGGTCGGCCCGAACACCGGTTCTCCTGGTCGTGCCCAAACTGTGGCAGGTGGCTGCCGCCTTTCAAGGCGATCACGGTCAACGTGGCGGAGAGGATCAAGCCGGCGCTCGCTGAGGCATCGGTTTTCTTTCTCGATCGCTTGTCACGGGCAACGCTGACCTTGGCCTCCGAGGCGTCGGCTCGCGGTGCCGTGGTGGTGTTCGAGCCATCCGCCAACGTGCCCAACCAGCTCATGTCGGAAGCGATCGCGCTCGCTCACATCGTCAAGTACGCCGACGATCGCATTGCCGGCATCAGGGGCGTCATGGCAAACGATTCCGCGGCGCTGCTCGAAGTGCGGACTCTCGGGGAGCGAGGGCTGAAGTATCGTCATCGGCTCGGCCACGGCATCTCCAACTGGCTTCATCTTAAGGCTGTTTCTGCACCGCTGCTTGCCGACACCTGCGGCGCGGGCGACTGGTGTACGGCCGGCCTGATTACCAAGGCCGCGGTCGGTGGGCGGAAGGGCCTGCGCCGGGTCGGTGCCCGCGGCGTCCGGGCAGCCCTTCGCTACGGTCAGGCGCTCGCAGCATGGAACTGCGGTTTCGAGGGCGCACGCGGGGGTATGTATTCCGTCTCTAGGGAAGCATTCGATGACCAAATCACGAGTCTGTTAAACGGTCGATTCAAGGGCATCGACTGTGCCCCGGTTTTGGACGTTTCGGCATCGGTTGTAACCTGTCCGGCCTGCCCGCCGGCGTCACAACACGAACGGAGGCAGTATGAGTCAGCGCGGTGAACAAGGCATCAGCACGACGTAGGAGATCGGGTGCTGCGGAATCGGCGATCAGCAAGCCCGATCTTGGTTGCGGCTCTTTGGATCGAAACGCCAATTCTGCCTTACCCTCACCTTCGTCGCACCCGCACCTTTCCAAATGCGATTGCCCTGGCTGCCAGGGTGTACGACAAATTGTAGGTCAGTGCTCACTCACGGGGTCTGTCAGGCGGCGAGCCGGTCGTTCCAGTAGTCGTCGAACCAGCCTCCGAGCCGGGCGCAGCGGAGCCAGAGCACGGGATTGGCGCCGTCGACGCTCCAGCGCATGCCGGCGCATTTCATGCGGCGGCCGACGATATGGCCCTCAAACACGGGAATCCTGACAGCCTCGTCGCGCATCAGGCGGTTGATCTACATCTGCTTCATGATCCAGCCGACCACACGCATGCGGCGCCAGCCATAGGCGAAGCTATCCCTTCGACCACTCTTTGCCCGTTGGCAATGGGGGTAGTCCAAGTTCCTTCAGAAACGCATTGTGCTTCGCCGTTGACTCCTGAATCTGTTTCTCGATTGCGCTCAACTCCCTATGCGTGACCCGCAGATCGACCGCGACCTCCTGCTCGGCCGTGCTGACATAGCGCGAGATGTTCAGGTTGTAGTCGTTGTCCTCAATCTCGTTGATCTCCACGCGTCTGGCGTACCGCTCGATTCTCTTCGGACGCTGCCGGTAGGTCTCGACGATCTTCTCGATATGCTCGTCGGACAGGTGGTTCTGCCGTTTGCCCTTCTCGAAATGTTCGGACGCGTTGATGAACAGGACATCATCGGGCTTCTTGCACTTCTTCAGGACGAGGATGCAGACCGGGATGCCGGTCGAGTAGAACAGGTTCGCCGGCAGGCCGATGATGGTGTCGATGTGCCCGTCGTCCAGGAGCTTGCGGCGAATCCTCGCCTCCGCGCCGCCGCGGAACAGCACGCCGTGCGGCAGGATGATCGCCATCACACCGTCATCCTCGAGGTACTGAAACCCGTGCAGCAGGAACGAGAAGTCCGCCGCCGACTTCGGGGCCAGCCCGTAGTTCTTGAAGCGCACATCCTCGCCCAACGCCTCGTTCGGGACCCAGCGGTAGCTGAACGGCGGATTGGCGACCACTGCATCGAAGTGGGGCTTCTTCGCTGGGTTCGTCTCTCGGAGCATGTCCCAGTCGTTGGTCAGCGTGTCGCCGTGATAGATCTCGAACTCTGAGTCCTTCACCCCATGCAGAAGCATGTTCATCCGCGCGAGGTTGTAGGTGGTGACGTTCTTCTCTTGCCCGTATATCTTGCCGATGCCGTGCGGCCCCATGCGCTTGCGCACATTGAGCAGCAGAGAGCCCGAGCCGCAAGCGAAGTCCATCACGCTGGCGAGGTGCTTTCGCACGCCGGTCTTCGGCTCCTGGCTGTCGAGCGTGACGATCGCAGAAAGGATGTCCGAGATCCGCTGCGGCGTGTAAAACTCCCCGGCCTTCTTGCCCGACCCGGCGGCGAACTGGCCGATCAGGTACTCGTAGGCGTCGCCGAGGGTGTCGCTGTCGGTGGAGAACTCCGCGAGGCCCTCGGCTATCCTGGTGATGATCGTGCAGAGCTTCGCGTTCCGGCCCGAGTAGGTCCTGCCGAGCTTATCGGAAGCGAGATTGATTTCCGAGAAAAGTCCCGAGAACGTACTCTGGAACGATTCGTTCTCGATATACTTGAAGCCGTCTTGGACCCTGTTGAGCAGCTCGTCGTCTTGGGTGCGGGCCATGTGGGCGATGCTGGCCCAGAGGTGCTCGGGGCGAATGACGTAGTGCGTCTTGAGCCGCATCTGCTTCTCGAAGTCCGATTTATCGTCGGGGTTCTGCTCGTACCACACAGACAGGGAGGACCGCCCGCCGTTGCCGATGGCGTTCGGGTCGGGGTAGTCGCGCCCTAGCTCCTTCTTTGCGGCCTGCTCGTAGTTGTCTGAGAGGTAGCGGAGGAACAGGAACGCGAGCATGTAGTCGCGGAAGTCGTCCGCGTTCATCGCTCCGCGGAGTTGATCCGCGATGGCCCAGAGCGTCTTGCCAAGCTGCTTCTGTGTCTGCTCTGTCATGTCGCGTCACTCTCTTCGATTGCCGGCTCACTCGGGAACAAGGCGGGATTGAAGGGGTATTGGTTGATGAACCCGTGCAGGATCTTCCGAAAGTAGCGCTTGTTCTCATCGAGCATCTCCTGCGGCTCGAACAACGAGTAGTTTCCGTGGCTGAGGACGTTGATCAACCGTGTGTGAAGGATGCCGTCTTCATCGTCATCGCTACGTTTAATGCATGCGGAGAAGTGCTCGAGGCCATGAAAGCTCGCGGTCTTCTCCAGGATTGCGCGCAGCATGTTGAAGTGATGTGTGTACAGCCTGCCCTTGCGTTCCACCTCGTAGAGCTCAACGAGCGCGGCCACATGGTGGAAAAATGGCGTATCCCGGGTCTTGCGTAGGAGGATCCCCTCCGGCGACCCGTCGCGGCTGAGAAAGTACTTGTTCGCTTTCTTCAGCTCGTTGTACAGCACGTTGAAGAACAGCGTGTGGTGCGTCGAGATCACCGTCTTGAGCTGGCTCTCCGGCCTCTTGAGAAGACTCGCCAGATGATTTGCCACGGCGATGGCGTTGTGTTCATCGAGCGATGATACCGGGTCGTCAATGTAGATGTATTTCACCCATTTGTAGGGACCGGTTTCATCGTCATCGAGCGCAAGCTCGACGATGGCAAGGAAGAAACACCAGATGAAGATGTTCTCTTCCCCACGGGAGACTTTGATGGCCTCCTCGCGGCGGGTTTTGTACTCGTCGCCGGCGGTCCCGCCCTTCTTCACCCTGAACTCTCGGGCGAAGACCACCTCCCAGGTGGCGGTATCGATCCGGAACTCGAAGTCGGCGTAGCGGTTGAGGAGGGTACGGATTCGATTGTCCATCTCCATCGATTCGAGACCGTCGAAGAACCGCGAATTCGCGTTGAGCTTCAGCTTCCGTTCGCTGTCATTCTCCAGATCGTTGTCCCACGAGAACAGGTCTTCGGTAAAGGCATTGAAGTAGAGCGTGTCGCGCCGTCTGGTTTCGTCATCCGTGCTCACCACTTTGCCGAGGTCCTTGAAGGCGGTGGACAACCGGGTCTTGCCTATCCCGTTATGGGCGTAGAGAAGGATGAATCTCTCGTTTTTCAGCTCCTGTCGCAGGTGTGCGGCGAGGGCGTTGAGTTCCGTGAAGGTCTTTGCGCCCATGACTCACTGCCCGTCCAGCGAGGGAAAGAGCTGCTGTAGAAGCCCCCGCCTATGAGTCTGAAGCGCAACGAGATTCCTCGCTTGAGCGCTGATCAGATCGTCCACCGAAGAGAGACAGTCGGCTATGCACTGTTGCTCAGCTGGATCGATAGGATAGCACAGCGGGACGTTCTCAAGTGCTAACTTGCTAACCGCGGGTACGACACCACCAGCGTGGTCGATAAGTGACACCTTGGACCACAGATAGAACAGAAATTCATCAGAGTTCTTCGCCTTCATGGCCTTTATTCCAGCCGTATTGTTGTCAATCACGGCCGGCTTGGTCGTGACTGCGCGTCGATTTGATCGGATGGCTTCGCCGATCTTTGCAAAAATAATCGTTCCCGCCGGTACGGGCTTGCCACGAATTTTGTCGAGCACGTCGGAATCAATGTAATTGTTCGCCTCCGAAATGTGCCTTTTTTCCTTTTCGATCGTTTGCGAGATGTCACTCACCTTATAGAAGGGGTATTGCCCCTTCTTGTTCCCCTGAAACTTATTAGGAAAGCCGTAGCCCGTCAGCACTTTGGCGATGTCGCGGCAGCGAGCCGTCTTCCAATCAGGGGCATCTTGGAACTCCGGAAACCGCAGCCGCGGCGCCGTCTCGTCGGGCTGGGGGAAAAGTTGTTGCATCAGCCCTTGTTTGTGCTGCCGCAGGGCTTCGAGCTTACGGCCCTTATCTGCGATCAGATCCTCTAGTGAGCCGAAAAAGCTGGCGATCTTCTGCTGCTCGGCCAGATCTCGTCCGGCTGGCGGTAAGGGGAGTGGCATCGAAGCATACTCGGTACCGTTTATGCCGGGTTGCCCACTTCGTGCTGATGTCAGTCGAACCCAGTCCCAGTACGCCCAGGTCGACAAGTAGGCGGCTAGAAACTGCGACGATAAACGATCTGGATTGGGGCGCACCCGAATTAGGAAACCGGCATAAACCAGACGGCCACCCGCCCCGCGATGGCGATAGGATTTGCCAACACTGGCCCCAGTTCGTGCAAACACAATGTCTCCTGGCTGAAGGAACTGATCATCGCCAGGTTTGATATCGACTGATACACGCGGAGCTGGGACAAACCGACCATCGTCGTCGATGTCAGTGATGCGGATGTAAGCCGGCAGGTCTTCGGAGAACGGCACCGCCGCCGCATTTGCGCCGTATTCGGGTGGACGATCCAAGAGCGTGCCCAGCGCGGTCTGCTCCCAGGCCGAGGCGTCGCGGAACTCGGAGAACCGCAACTTTGGCACAACGGGCGAGGGCTTGTCGGCTGTCATCGCGCGCCTCCCTGCTCATAGGCGCTGAGGCCGGAGATGTTCCGGCCCTCCGCCCGCTTTTTCAGCACCGGCACCAGGTCGTCCATCAGCGCAAGCTCCTGCTCGCGGCGTTCACGCCAGCCAAGTTCGAGCGGCGCCAAAAGGTCGGTGAGCTGCTCGCCGTCGAAGATCATGCGTTGAAGGATGATGTCGACGAAGTCCGCAAGGGACTCGATCGTCAGGCCGTGGGTCTGGGCAAGGCTTTCGATCTCCTTGGCCTGCTTTTCGGCTTTGAACTTCTCGTAGCCGGCGCGGACCGCGGCCTCGTCAAGGCCCTCCCCCTCCGTGAGTGAGCGGACGTACTCGGTGATATCCTCCCGCTCGTCGAGGAACTTGGCGTCGGACTGGATCAGCCCGATGAGCTGCTCGCGGCTGATCGCCAGCCTCTTCGGGTTCTGACCCGAGTACTTGGCGATCAGCTTCATGATGTAGTCGTAGTCGATAACGGCCGAAGCGAAGAGGACGAACTCGAATTCGAGCTGGTCGACGTCGTCCTTGTCCAGCTCCCCGTCCCCGCGGGGTCTGCCCTGCTGCTCCTTCAGGCGCTGGGCGGTTTCGAGGTAGGCGCCGCGGAAGGCGCGGAGATCATCCTTGGGGAGGGCTTTCTCGATCTGCTTGTGCTGCTCGTCGGTAAGGTCGGTGTACTGGTCCAGCTGGGTCTGGAGGCGTTGGACCTCCCTGAATCGCCTTATGAACTGGACGCGGGCGTCGTCACCCATCAGGTTGTTGACCTGATCGGGCTTGGCTTCGACGCCCTGCGACTGCATGAACTCGCCGAGGTCGGCGATGGCCTGCTTGAACTTGTCGATGATGACGGGAGCCTCGTCGACTAGCCAGATCTCGCGGGCCCGGCCGGGGTGGGCGCCGGAGAAGAGAGCGATGGCGGTGTCGACGCTCTCGTGCTGCTGGCGGAAATCGAGGATGTGGCCGTAGGGCTTGGTGGCATTGAGGACGCGGTTGGTGCGGGAGAAGGCCTGAATCAGGCCGTGATGCCTGAGATTCTTGTCGACGTAGAGCGTGTTGAGGAACTTGGCGTCGAAGCCTGTGAGGAGCATGTCGACGACGATGGTGATGTCGATCTTCTCTTCGCCCTTGCCGGGCAGGTCGCGGTTGGGGAACTGCTGATCCTTGATGCGCTTCTGGACGTCTTGGTAGTACAGGTCGAAGTTGTTGATGTCGTGGTTGGTGCCGTACTGCTCGTTGTAGTCGGAGATGATGGCCTTGAGCGCGGTCTTCTTGCCCTCGGGGTCGTGCCGGTTGTCCTCCTTCTCCTGGGGAAGATCCTCCTGGATCTGCTGGACGTCCCTGTCGCCCTCCGCAGGCGGCGAGAAGACGGTGGCGACCTTCAGAGGGACGAGTTCGGCGTCGGCGGCCTGGCGTTCGGCCTGTAGGTTCTTGAAGACCTCGTAGTACTCGATGGCGTCGTTGATTGATGCGGTGGCCAGCAGTGCGTTGAAGCGTCGGCCTCCGCTCGCGGCATCGTGCTTGTCGAGGATGGCCTGAACAACCGCCCGCTTGGTGAGCGTCTGGCCGGGGTTGACGGGGGTGTCCTCTGGCTTGTAGTAGTCGATGTGGAAGCGGAGAACGTTTCGATCTTCGATTGCGTGGGTGATGGTGTAGGTGTGGAGCTCTCTTTGGAAAAGGTCTCCGGTGGTTCGAAGAGTGGCGACCTCTCCCTCGATCTGCCTCGCCCTCGCGTTCTCCTCAAAGATCGGAGTGCCAGTGAAGCCGAAGAGCTGAGAGTTCGGGAAGAATCCCTTGATCGCCCTGTGCGTCTCGCCGAACTGCGAGCGGTGGCACTCGTCGAAGATGAAGACCATCCGCTTGTCTCGAAGCTGCTCGAGCCACTGCGTGAACGTCGCCCGCCCCTGAGACATGTCCCGCCGGCTGTGCTTGCTGTTCTCGTCGAGGGCGAGCCCGAGCTTCTGGATGGTCGTGACGATGACCTTGTCCGCGTAGTCGTCGGACACGAGGCGGCGGACAAGCGCCGCGGTGTTGGTGTTTTCCTCGACGCAGTTCTCTTGGAACCGGTTGAACTCCTCGCGGGTCTGGCGGTCGAGGTCCTTGCGGTCGACGACGAAGAGGCACTTGTGGATGCTCTCGTTGGTCTTGAGGAGCGTCGAGGCCTTGAAGGAGGTGAGCGTCTTGCCCGAGCCGGTCGTGTGCCAGACATAGCCGTTTCCGCAGTTCTGCTCGACGCACTCGACGATGGCCTTGACGGCGTAGATCTGGTACGCGCGCATCATCAGGAGCTTCTGCTCGCTCGCGATGAGGACCATGTACTTGCTGATCATCTGGCCGAGCGTGCATTTGGTGAGGAACCGATCGGCGAAGTCGTCGAGGTGGGTAATCTTGCTGTTGTCCTCGGCCGCGAACTGGTAGATCGGAAGGAACCTCTCTTCGGCGTCGAAGGCGAAGTGCCGCGCGTTGTTGTTGGTGAAGTACCACGTCTCGGTGCGGTTGCTAACGATGAAGAGCTGGACGAAGCAGAGAAGCGTCTTGGTGTATCCACTACCGGGGTCGTTCTTGTAGTCGACGATCTGCTCCATCGCCCGTCGCGGGCTGATCCCAAGCGTCTTGAGCTCGATCTGGACGACGGGAATGCCATTGATCAGGAGTATGACGTCGTAGCGGTGATGGCTGTTGTCCGTGTTAATGCGGACCTGATTGACGACCTCGAAGTCGTTTTTGCACCAGTCCTTGATGTTGACGAGGGTGTAGTTGAGCGGCGTGCCGTCGGCGCGGATGAACGTCTCCCGGTTCCGGAGGGAGTGTGCGGCCCCGTATACGTCGGGTGTGACGATCTCGTCGAGGAGTCGCTTGAACTCGACGTCGGTGAGGCTGACGCGATTCAGGGTTTCGAACTTTTTCCTGAAGTTCGCTACAAGCGTTGCTCGATCGCGGATGTCGGTGCGATATTCGTACTTGAGGTCTCGTAGCTTCGTGATAAGGGACTCTTCAAGATCGCGTTCGGGTGTGATCATCGCCATTGCGGGGACTCACTCCTTGTGACGTCCGCTGAAAGCGTCCGACTGTCCGGTGTCAAATGAACGCGAGCCGAGGTTGGCTTCGATGCCGCGGATGAAGGAGACGATCTTGTTGTGGATGGTTGATCCATCATTCTGCCTTCCTGATGGTGCTTGGGCGGCCATCGACGTGGCCTGTCTCAAACAAATTCAGCCGCTCGTACACCGCCGTCACTCTACCACAACCGGTCGACCATGCTTGGCGACCGTCACCGCCGCGCCGCCGATCGCGCTGGGCGAAGGCGGCATGGCGTCTTCGACGGCGCGCCTGTCTACGCGGCGGACCGACGTGCAGCACGTGCGCCACGTGGCGGCCGGTAGGTCGCCGACCGATGGCGCTTCTTGCGACGGCGTGAACACAAAGAGAACGGACCTTTCTGCTAGGCTGCCTTCTGTGAGCGCTGAAGACCACAAGCGGACGATCGCTGGTCCTACGTCGCACCGCAAAGCCGTGCGGTTCCGCAAGGCGGCGGCAGAGAGAGATGCGGTGGCGCACCCTTGCTGAAGTAGCAATCCGCGGCTATTCGGTAGCTGGTTAGGACGCGAACATCTCGATCAGCTTCCGGCCGAGTTCGACCAAACGTGCCGATCTTGCCGAGCTGGTCTATAGCCTCCCTTCAACTTGTCGGCCGGTGCTCCCCGCACCCCGCCTTGGCGCGTTTGACATCTACGGGCGCTCGCAGTCACCGGCATCGCCGGCGCTGCGGCAATTGATGGAGACCATCCCGGAAGACCGTGAGCGCAATCTGCCGAGCCATGATCGTTCGAGTGTTGCAGAGTCGGTTCACCCGGCCGCGGCTAGACGACGCTGGCGGTCCGGCGGTCAGTCGGCAAGTTCACGACTGAGCTTTTGAGCCTCGGCAATCTGGTCGCGGGTCATGTACGCCCGCAAGCGCGGTTGGATTTCTATCGCCGCTTCATCCCCTTGCGCGGCAGCGAGATTGATCCAAGCATAGGCTTGGACGTAGTCCTCAGGAACGCCGGTGCCGTCTGCGTACGCGACTCCCAGGCTAGCCTGCGCCATCGCGTGTCCCCGCTCGGGATGCGGACATCCAGCAGGGCGTGAGCGCGCTCGTCGTCGGCGTCCAGGGGAGGGTCACTGAGCAGCATGCACCGCAACTCCAATCGCTACTACCACGCTACTGGTTAGCAAAGATTAAGCCAATGCGTCCGCAGGCTGGAGTAGGCGCGCATCTGAAATGCGATTGCCTTGGGGTGGAGGGAAAACGGTTTCGGTCAGCCCACCAGTCGTTCCAATAGTCGATGAAGCGGCCGACTGCCTGCCGCAGAGGTGTCAGAGCACAGGATTGGCGCCGTTTCCCGGCCGCGGCTCGGCCAAGCGGTTCCTCGCTAGGGTTTCGAGTGGCCGTTCAACCGCGCTACGCGACCGGCGCCTTGCACGGAGGCGTCCAACTCGGGCTCGCCACGATAGCTGACGCTGCCGGCCCGCGGCTAGGGCCTCATGGTGGTGGAGAGGTTGGTCAGGTGACCGCTGGGGCTGCGCAGCAAGCTCATCACGGCCACCGGGACGTCGGACGCCACCGCCAGCCGCCACTTGCCGACGCCGTCGCCGAGCGCGCCCTCGAACGCCGCGTCGCCGGCCTCGAGATCGGCCGCCTCCCATGTCCGCGCCGCGCCGGCGGGAACCGTCAGCCGCACCTCGCCGCCTGGCGTCCCGGCGTCGTCGACGCCGTTCACCGTCACCGTCGCCGCTGAATCGCCGTCGTTGATCACGCGCAGCAGGCTCACCTGCCGCCGATTGCTTCCGGGATTGAAGATGGCAACCCGCGCCGTTTGCCCCGCGACGCCCGGTGGCGCCAGATCGTGCATGCTCGTGAGGAGGCCGTCCGCGGTGCGGATGTAGGACAACACCGCGATGTCCAGCTCCGACGTCAACTCCAGCCGCCAGTCGCCGCGCGCCGGCGGGCCCGCGCCGGTCGGCAGGCCCTTGTCGGCGTTGCCCCGCTCCAAGTCGCCGGAGTTGAAGTGAACCGTTTGCCCGGACTCCAGCGCCAGCGTCACCGGGCCGACCCGCCGGCCGCCGTCGTCCCGGGGCCAAGAGCTCAAGGACGCCATGTTTGAGCTGGGCATCACGCCACGCGCGCTTGCGGCCGTGAAGTATGGCGACGAGTTCGGTCGCATCATGGCTGCGAGATTGTGGTTGCGCTACTTCGCGATGGTCGAGGTGGGAGACAACGTGACTGGCAAAAACGACATTGAGAAGTTGCCGAAAGGCATGATCCGACTCCTCTACTCGGGCTGGTGCAAAGGTGGCGACCCGAGGGATATGGTGTCGATGGCGGTCGATGGCGACGTTCTACAGGCACCGCAAGCAGATCAAGCGGATACTTGTGGTTTCGATGGTTGGTGACGACAGCTTTGGCGGTGTCGACGAGGCTCGGATAGCGCCGCTCCAACCGGGCCGCATAGTCCAACGCAACGCCAAGCCACACCACTCGCTGGTGGCAACCGAGCGAAGCGAAGGCGCAGTCCCTAGCGGGGATTCCACAAGGGGCGCAGTCCCTTTGGCGCAATCTAAATAAGCCGTAGGCGTCCCCCATCGGGGTATTTAGGCATTGCGTTGCCCAAGTAGGTGAAACCCAACCCTCTGGCCAAATCAACGAGGTACATTCCGTGGCACCGAGACGACTCCCGAAAACCGATGTCCGATCAACCAACACAGGCGCAAGGTCTCAGGTGGGGGCTGATCCCCGACGACGCCGCCCGGACGAAACGCTTGGCTCACATCCGGGGGGAAGCCCGCAGCGTAGCCACGCAGCTAGCCAACCCCGGCACCGAAGTTCCCGACGTCGTGGCGCTCTCTCCCCCGATGCCCGATAGCGAACTGGCGAAGCTGGCCAAGGAGCGACGGCGGTACCGCCGGGGGAAGCGCGGCAGGCCACCTCTGCCGATAGCCGAGATAGTCATGTGGGCCGCCAAGACACGCGGCCCCGAACGCATGGCCAAGAGAGAAGTCGAAGGCGTGGGCCGACGACACGCTGGTTTGGATCAAGCGCCATTTTCCCGGCTCCCCGGTCGTCGCCAGCAGCATGCACATGGACGAGGGCAGTCCGCATGTCCACGCCGCCCTGTTTCCGCGCTACACGGACGTGACGGGGGAAACCGCCTACGGATGGAAGCGGGCGCACTTGGCCGCCTCGGCCTGGCTCGTCGGCATCGAGACGCAGCGCAACGGCCGCCGTCGGCGCATCAGAACCCGCAAGGAGGTGGGAGAACACACGTCGATACTCCTCGACGACTACCACGCGACGGTCGGCGCGAAGTACGGATTGAAGCGTGGCGTGAAGGGTTCGCAGCGGAGGAACAAGGCGGTCGAGGTCGACGAGTCCAGCCGCCGCCACGCCAAGGACCGGGAGGCGAAGCTGGATGTGCGCGAGAGGAAGTTGGAAGCCGAGCGCAAGGAGATCGGAGGAACGCCAAGCCGCCAAGGACGATTTCGGGAAGAAGGCCGACATGCTCCTTGAAGCGCAGCAAGCGCTCGACAAGCGCGAGGAGAGACTCGACGCGGAGACCAAGCGCCAAAACGCGGAGTTCAACAAGCGCGAGCTGGCCCTGCGCCACATCGCAAGGGAGCAAGCCGAAGCGAAGGCCGCGAACGTGACCGCCGAGAGAGATCGGCATTGACGGCGGACGAACATCCTGAGAATCAGGGTTTGAGACCACCGGGGCGGGGCAAAAACCCAAGTTGGGGAATTCGAGGCGTCTCCGGGCATCGCGCCAGAGCGCCTGTAAGCCCCTGTGAGCGCCGTTCGCGCCAGGCGTTGCCGGCTATGGCAATTCTGGCGCCGGCACATCGTTGTTCGGGACAACGAAGTTCAGCGCGGGTGCGCCAGTCCCCTTTCCGCAAGCCCGCTCACGCTAGGAAACCTTCGCCGATGGTCTCGAGTCGGCAACTTCTCCTACCAAAATCCGAAAAAGGTAGGCGAAGTGGCGGCACCTCCTCTGCCAAACGGAAAAAGAAGGTGGATGGACCAGCGCCCCCGATTTCGGGGCGCTTTTGGTTCGAAACCGCTTTTCCGCATTAGTTCACAATAGTCCGCAGAAGTACTTTACTGTCCGTAGTAGTGCGTATTGGTATTGGTTACCGCGCCAGATGAAAACCGCGCCATCCCGTCAAGACGACAGGCATGCGTTGAGTTCTCGTACCTTTGGGCCCCCGGATGTGGAATCGCGGATGAGGTTGCCGCCGCAAAGGGGTTCGCGGGCGGCCAAATTTCACATTCCAAAGCGAAATGTGGAATTTGAGACCATGGGGGCTGGCGGGCAAAAGTCAGTAAAAAATCTGACCTTTGGCACCATCGGCGAAGCCGGGGCAAATGTCCCGGAAGGCCGGCACACAAACCCCAAAACCCTCCTCCGCGCCTAACCCCGGCAAGCAGCAAAGCGTTGCGTCGAGCATTAGACCGCGCTACAATGGCGGCTCACCCATCAAGGAAACCTTGAACGAACATCGCACTCTTGGAATAGAGGGAGCCAGTTTATCCCCCGCTTGCCGCTCGGCCAATGCGGATGTGCTGACGACCAAAAAGGCGAGCCATGTAGCCGGTTGGGCGCTTGGACCGGAACGAAGTTAGGACGCCTTCCCCTAGGAAGAATCCATTTAGGATTCGCGGAAGTAGCCCGCTCCACAGTGATTCGTTCTCTTACCGGAGGCCGTCGCTGTGGACAAAACCACCGCCAACACCACCCTTACCACCATTCCCCGGCCGCTGCTCGATAGCAGGGACATCATGCGCTGGCTGAAAGTCAGCCGCTCGCGCGCACCGTGCGTGGTTGTCGTGTCATGTCTACTCGCACCCGTAATCCTCCGACAGCGGAAGGCTCTGCGGGCTGCGGGTCGCGTCGCGCCGGAAGAACCCGGAACTGTTCAGAGCGGACTCAGTTACTTGTTCTCGTTAGGGCATTGACGGAGTTCCGCGCCATGAAAACCACCACACCCACCACTGATCTCGCGCGCGTCCCGGACGTGTGCCTGTTGCTCGGCATCAGCCGAACGACGCTCTACGAGCTGCTGAAGGACCCGAACGCCGGCTTTCCGCGGCCCTACCGCGTCTCAAAGCGGGCGGTGCGCTTCCACCGCGACGAAGTCGTCGCGTGGCGCGAGAGCCGGCGCACAGGCAAGCCGGCGGCCTAGGGCCGCGTGACCGCCCCGCACCCGTACTAGCCGCCGACGGCGGCGGCAAACCGATGTCCGATCAACCGAAGCAAGCGCAAGGTCTCCGCTGGAAGCTGATCCCGGACGACGCGACCCGGACGAACCGCCTGAAACACATCAGGGGGGAAGCCCGGAGTCTGGCCACGCAGCTCGCCAACGCCGACAACGAAGGGCCTCCCGACGTCGTGGCGCTCTCCACCCCGCTGCCCGACGCGGAACTGGCGAAGCTGGCCAAGGAGCGGCGGCGGTACCTCCGGGGGAAGCGCGGCAGGCCACCCATGCCGATAGCCGAGATCGTCATGTGGGGACCGCCAAGACACGCCGCCGAGAACGCCTGGCCAAGAGAGAAGTCGAAGGCGTGGGCGGACGACACGCTGGCCTGGATCAAGCGCCACTTCCCCGACTCCCCGGTCGTCGCGAGCAGCATGCACATGGACGAGGGATCGCCGCATTGCCACTTCGCGTTGTTCCCCCGCTACACGGACGCGACAGGGGAAACCGCCTACGGATGGAAGCGGGCGCACTCGGCCGCCGCGCACCGGCTCACCGGGAAGGGGACGCAGCGCAACAGCCGCCGTCAGCGCATCAGAGACCGCGAGGAGGTGGGAGAACACACGTCGCTGCTTCTCGACGACTACCACGCGACGGTCGGCGCGAAGTACGGATTGGCGCGGGGCGTGAAGGGTTCGCAGCGGCGGAACAAAGCGGTCGAGGTCGACGAGTCCAGCCGCCGACACGCCGAGGACCGGGAGGCGAAGTTGGACGTGCGCGAGAGGAAACTGGAAGCCGAGCGCGAGGAGATCACGGCGCAACGCCAAGCCGTCAAAGCCGATTTCGACGAGAAGGCCGACACTCTCCTTGAGGCCCAGAAGTCGCTCAACGAGCGTGAGGCGCAACTCGACGCCGACGCCAAGCGCAAGGACGCCGAGTACAACCGCCGCGAGCTGGCGTTGCGCCATGTCGAAAGGGACCACGCCGAGGCGAAGGCCGCGCTCGCGGGCAAACTGAGGCGGCTGGACGAACTGGAGGAGTACCAGCGCAAGGTCGCGCCGGTTGTCGCGGCGAACCGGAAGGCGAAGGAGGCCAAGGCGCGCGCCGACCGCGAATCGGAGCGGCAACGGCGCTTCCTCGAGGAAGAGACCGCGCGCGCGGAGGCCGAGGAGGAAGAGCGCGAACTTGAGCGTGAGGCGGCCGACGAGGCGGAACGCCGCAAGAAGGCGAAGGCGAAGGTCGTGCCGGCAAGGTCTTGGTTCGGCCGCAGCGGGAAGGACAGAGGGTTGGGGCGCTAAGGAGCCGCTCGACGCGCTGAAAATGCGATAGCAAGGACACCCCTAGTGAAACGGCGCTCACAGGGGTTTACAGGCGCTCTGGCGGCCTGGTCGGTCTCGGACTGGCGAACCGCGATCCGCAACGCGCGCCCGGCGTGCCGGCCGCTTCGATGTCGCCCCACGTCAGCGCGGCGGCTTCGCTCCGCCGGAGGCAGGCTTGGAACAGCACGCCCACGATCGCCTTGTCGACGCGGCCGCGCTTGGCCGCCGTCTTCGCGGACTCGGTGCCCCGCTGGCCATGACCGATGCCACGTTGTCGAGGGCGATGGCCGGGGCTTGGCCGCGCCCGCGGCCGGCCGCTGCGCGCCGGAACCCCTGCAGCGCGGCGCGGGTGAGCTTGCCAACGGGATTCGGGCTGCCTTGGGCTTCGGCGCGGAACCGGACGGCGGCGGCCACGACCAGCGCCGGATGCTCAAGCGTAAGGGAGTGCAACCTCGGGGGGCGAGTGCCCAGAGGCGGCGCATGTGCGCGGAAACTGAAACTTGCGAATTGAAACGGAGAGTGTGCGATGGAACAGTCTGAGAGTCTTGATTGGTGGGCGTTGGTCCGGGGTGTGGGTAGTTGGTTTGTTTGCGCAACTGGTGTCTGGACTAGCGCCACTCATCGTCGTTGCGGCTTTCATCATCCCCAAAAGCAACCATTGGGTGACAGGGGATCACGTCGTTGTCGTGCTAGGTACCTTTGCACTTCGTCCGCGGCGAGTCGGCCGTCGGCGAGCTCCGGCACTCGTCAGACCATGCAGCGACGTTCGCCGACATCCACAGCGAGCGATGAGACGTAGGCCCCGCCGACAAGGGCGTTGTTCTTTCGGCATCGAGAGAGCAACGCACCGGGTGGGCGAGGAGACACGGAAGACATCGAGTTCGAACTCGACAAGGAGCAGGCGCGGTCGACGATGTGGCGCGGACCGCGCGGGCTATGAAGGGGCCGCGTAGGCGGCCCAGGCGTCCATCAGCTCGCGCCGCTTGGCCAGCAGGTCGCTTCTCGCGTAGGCGGCTTCGGCCTGGTTTCTGACCGCGTGCGCGAGCGCCGCCTCCATCACGGCGTGCGGCGCGTCGGTGCATTCCGACGCCCAGTCGCGGAAGCTGCTGCGGAACCCGTGCGGCACCGCGTCCACGCCGAGCGCGCGCAGGAGCTTGCTGATCGTGCTGTCCGAGAGTTGGCGTCCCCGAATGCTTGGGAACACGAGATCGCCGGCCGCGGCGGTGCGCGGAATCGACCGCGCCTGCTCGAGCACGGCGAGCGCCTGCGGCGACAGCGGCACCCGGTGTTCGGACCGCGCCTTCATCCTCGCGGCCGGGATCGTCCAGGCGCCGCCGTCGATTTCGGACCACGTGGCGCCGCGCGCCTCGCCGCTTCGGCAGGCGGTCAGCACGATGAACTCGAAAACCAGCTTCGTCGCCAGCCAGGCGCCGCTCGCCCGCACTCTCGAGAGGGCGTCGGCGACTTCGGCATGGGGCAGCGCCTTGTGATGCTTCGCTTTGCCGGCGCCTTTCGGCAAGGCTTGGAGAACGGCCGGGCCGGCCGGGTCGTCGGCTCGGTGGCCGTGGGCGACGGCCCACCGCATGACCGCCGAAATCCTCTGCCGAACGCGGCTCGCGGTCCCGCGCCTGTCGCCCCAGATGGGCGTGAGCACCGCCATCACGTCGGCGCTGTCGATCGCGTCGACCCGCTTGTCGCCGATCGCGGGGAAGGCGTAGGCGGCGAGGGAGCTTTCCCACTGCTTCCGGCTCTTGGGATTCGTCCACGCGACGGCCTGGGCGTCGATCACCTGGGCGGCGGCGGCGGCGAACGTCGGCGCGGCCGGCCTGCGGCGGTCCTTGAAGGGGTCGCCGCCGCGCCGGGCGATGCGGCGGTTGGCGAACGCGGCGTCCCGCGCTTCGGCGAGCGTGACCAGCGGATAGCCGCCGAGACCCGCGCTGCGCCGCCTGCCGCGGACCACGATGCGCTGCACCCAGCTCTTGGTTCCGGACGGCTGGACGGCCAGCATCAGGCCGTGCCCCAGCGCGTCGATGTGCCAGTCGATGCCGCCCTTCCCGGAGTGCTTGACGGCGCGCACGAACGCGACTGTCAGCGGCCCTTTCCTGTCCATGTTTCCCCTTCTGGCCGATCTTTATTTAGACCATAATTTATACCATTCCGTTCCGGCTTTCGTCAAGCAGCCCCGGACGAAAAAGGACGACGAAGGACAACATGACAAGCATAAACAAATACTTGCATTACAAATGCGGACGCTGGCGGAACTGGGCTAACCAAAAGATGGCGGAAGGTGCAACCGCCGGAACTGCACCGAGCGGTGCCAGCCCAGCCAGCGGTCCCGCGGCGCGCACTTGAAGGCGCCCGACTGCCAGCCCACCAGCGCCAGCCAATGCCCCCGCCACACCGCCACGTGCCGCAGCCCGCGTCCCGCGAACTGCCGGAACCCCAGATAGTGGTGCGCCGCCATCAGCGCGTCCCACCGGCGCCGCTCGTCCGCCCGCGCCGGACGCACCTCCACCTCCCGCAACGACACTTCCGCCCTGTCGAACGCCGCCTCCATCCCCCCTTTATAGGGCAAACGCCGGCAAATAGCCAGCTCTTTCAAAGCGACTTCCGCCGTCAACACCTTGGAGCTAGCGTGAAATAGCCCTGGTTCGGGAGGCAGCGGGCCGGTGAGCTGGTTGCGGCTCAGATCTAGCGACACGAGTTGGTGCAATCGTCCTAGCGCTGGCGGAATGCGCCCGTTCAGGCTTGAGTCTGGCAGTTCGAGCTTCGTCACGCGTCCCAGGGAGCTCCCGACGGTGACGCCTTGCCAGAACTCGATGGGGATGCGCTCGCTCCAGTTGAGCCGGCCGGTGCCGGCGAGAACATCCCGGGCCGCCAGCAGGACCGCGCAATCGGCCCGCAATCCGGGATTGTCGGCGGGAGCGGCGGGGCAGGGCACGTCCCGCCTGGCCACCGAACGTAGTTCGGGCGGAAGGGAATCACTGGTGATGTGGTTGCCGCTCAGCCAGAGTTCCTTGAGGCTAGACAGCGACGCCAGTTCCGGCGGGATGGGGCCAGTCAGCGCGTTGTCAGCAAGCCCGAGTATTTCCAGATCGCGCAATCTCCCCAGTTCTGGCGGAACGGTGCCGGTCAACAGGTTGCCGTCGAGCACTAGGGACCGCAGCCCGGCGAGCTGACCCAAGGCCGCGGGAACTCGCCCATTCAGCCCCATGCGGGGCAGTTCCAGCCGCACGACGCGACTTTCCGGACCTCCCACGGTGACGCCCTGCCATTCGCTCGGCGACAGGGTCGCGCTCCAGTTGAGCCATGCGCTGCCGGCCAGCGTGTCTTTCATCGCCAGCAGACGACGGCAATCGTCGAACAACTCGGAGCTGCTGAGCGGCGGTAGCCGGCAAACCACTGTTGTAGAGGCCGTCGCGGGGCGGGCCGGCCGATCTGAAGACTCCGTCGAAGTGTTTCGCGGAATCCTGCGCTGGACATCGAACAGCTCGGGTGGGTCGGAGCGCGTCAGGGCATTGCCATCCAAGAATATGTCGCGCAAGGGAACGGATTGCGCCAACTCTGCCGGAACCGGACCCGTGAGCTCATTGGCGGACAGGTTCAGCCACTGCAGGCCAGGCAAGCTGTCGAGCTGCGGCGGAATGCGTCCGGCGAGTCCCATTGACTCCAGGTTGAGCGCGATCACCCGGCTCGGCGTCCCGCCCACAGACACCCCTTGCCACTCACTGATCGGCCGAGCTGCGTGCCAGTTGAGTTCGGCCTCGCCAGCCAGCGTCTCCTTTACCGCCAGCAGGAGGGTGCAGTCCTCGAATAGAGTCGGCACGGGCGGCGGGGGCTGCTGACACAGCTTTAGATGACTGAGATCATGGTCGGGAATCTGGATCACGGCCGGTGCAACAGGGCCCCTCAAGTGGTTGTCTCTCAGCCACAAGGATTCGAGCTGGCCGAGCTGGCCCAGTTCCGCGGGAATGGTGCCGGTCAGGGCGTTGCGGTCCAAACTCAGAGTGCGCAAGTTGACGAGGCGCCCCAGCTCGGGCGGAATCGGCCCGGTGAGCCGATTGGCGGCCAGATTCAAGTCGACGAGACCATCGAGCCTGCCCAGCTCCGGCGGGATGTGGCCGCGCAGCCCTTTCTCGTACAGGTCAAGTTCCACTACCCGTTCTTGCGGACCGCCTACGGCCACGCCTTGCCACCGACCGACGGGTACCTCCGCATGCCAGTTGAGCGGCACGTCGCCGGCCAGCGCGTCCTTCACTTCGAGCAGCGCCGTGCAGTCGTTGAACAGCGCCGCGTTCGTTGGCGGCAGCGGCGCGCAGATTCGCATGGTGTCCAGATCGTGGTAGGTGGCAAGTCCGGCGGGCACGGAGTGGATGTCGTTGCCGCTGAGCCCCAGCACCTGCAGTTCGAGATCTCCGAGAGCGGCTGGAACTGGGCCCGCCAGACGGTTGTGTTTAAGCGATAGCTGCCGGAGTTGACGGAGCCGAGCCAGCTCCAGTGGGATGGTCCCGGTCAGGTTGTTGTGGTCTAAGTGCAGTATCTGAAGGCTTGCCAGATTGCCCAACTCGGGTGGAATGGAACCGGTGAGCCGATTTCTTCGAAGGGACAGAGAAACGAGGTGATCCAAGCGGCCGAGCTGCGGTGGGATATGACCATTCAGTCCTAGATCCGGCAGAAGCAGCTTGCTGACGCGGCCGTCGTCCATTGTCACGCCGCGCCAGCAGTCCATAGGCACGGCGCGACTCCAATTCAGGGCAACGTCGCCGGCTAGCGCGTCTCTTATTGCGAGCAGGACGGCGCCGTCCGCGCTGGCGCTGTGGGTCGAAAGGTCGCAGGGTCCCTCTGCGGCGGCAGGGCTGGATCGAAGGCTCGACCAATGGATTAGACCGCCGGAAATGAACGTAACTCCGATGAATCCTGCAACGGCGAACAATGCCAAGGCCAGGACCGGGACGAAAGTGCTCCGTTTGCCGCGGAAATTGATCCCCGCGAACACGACCATCAGCACGCCGAGTACGACCAGAGCGGTCCGGGACGCCGTCGCTAGGCTCGCGGCGACGCCGGCGGCCAGGCCCAGCCAGCCGAGCTTGCGCGATCTGCCATGGATCAGCAGCGCCATGGCGAGCGCCACCGTCATGCAGGCGGGTAAGCCGGCTTCGTTGGGATCGACGAAAGCGCCGCTAAGGCGAAACGGGAACCGGTAGCGCGGCAGGATGCCGAGATCTCGCAGCACCGGCGAAGCGAGAATGATCGCGCAGCCAAAAATCAGCACTACGAGCAGGCCCTGCAACAGGCGCTGGGACCCCGTTCGCTCCAGCATCGCACGGCTGCCGACCGCGGCCGCCACGAGCACGCCGAAATAGAGAACGTAATATCTCAGCTGCCCGGCCCTGTCCGGTCCTTGCGCCTCGACGTCCAGCATGGCGGTGCCGATTGCCAGATAGGACGCTGCCCCGGCGAACAGCAATATGCCGGGCGTGCCGCCGAGCGTTCGTCGAACGGGGGCGAGGGAACCAGACCGCCGCCAGGCAACCACGCACCAGATGCCAACCAGGCCCAACAGCAGGGCGCAAGACGCCATGGTCGCGCGAGCCACGAGGACCTCGACTTGCCGCGATTCCCAAAGATGCAGATCCCTCAGGTTGATCAGCGCCAGGACTGCCAATGTCCAGAACGCGACAGCAGTCAGCGCGTTGCGGAGTGGCTCGCGGCCGTGCTGGTAGGACAGATCAGTGGAACCCAAGGGCCAACATCGTCGCGTTACGGGACACAAGTTCTATGCTGATCATCTGCGTCTGCGGGAGCATCTGTAAGGTTAACATGCGATCCAGCGCCGCTTGTTCGAGGGCTTCCGGGACGTCCGGGACGGTGGGTTAGTCATCCAAAGGTTGGGGGATACGGTCCACGAGCTCGTGAGCGAGCATGCTGGCTAGGCTTGTCCATTCGATTAGGCGCGTCGTGCGTCGAAGGTGGCATACCGTGACGATGGCGTGCCAACAGCTCGCGGGGCTCCAGCCGGTCGAGCGGTTCTCCCGCCGTCTTCGCCGAGGCGGGGAGACTCGCGCGCGCCCTGATCGCCTATGCGCCGCGCAAGAGCGTCCTGGCGCTGCTGCTGTTGCTGGCCGCCGGGGTGACCGAGGCGTTCGGCCTCCTCATGATCATTCCCCTTCTGCACATGGTCGGTTTCGCCGCGGCCCGGTGAGGAAAGCCCCGTCGCGGAGGCGGTGGCGCGCGCTGCGGACGCCGCCGGCGTGGAGTTGACCCTGCCGGCTCGCGGTCTTTCTGATCCTTGCCGCCGCGCGCTCGGCGGTGGCCTGGCAACGGATGGTTCTTCTGACCGGGATGCGTCTGGGCTTCACCGACCGGCTTCGCGAGAGGCTCTACGCCGCCGTCGCGCGAGCGAAGTGGGAGTTTCTCCTCGCGCGCCGCCGATCCGACGTGCAACATGTGCTGACCGGCGACGTGCACCGCATCGGCCAGGGTGCGTTCCTCCTGCTGCAACTGGCGGTGACGGCGCTGCTGGCGCTGGCGCAGATCGTGCTCGCCGCGCTGATTTCCCCTCCCTGACCGCCACGACCCTTGCCACGGGGGCGGCGCTGCTGTTCCTCACCCGCCCGATGGTGCGGCGTTCACGCACCCTCGGCGAGATGCTGACCGGCCAACCGGGCGCTCCACGGCGCCATGACGGACTTCCTGGGTGGGTTGAAGCTCGCCGAGGGCTACAACGCCGAAGGGCGGCACGTGCCGCACTTCACGGAGACGGTCGCGGTCATGCGGGAACGCCAGTTGGCGTTTACGCGGCTCAGCTCGGCGGCCCGTGCGGGCCTCGATATGGGTGCCGCGTTCGCACTCGCCGCGCTGGTTTGGTTTGCCCTGTCCACCACGGCGCTGCCGCTACCGGAGCTGTTGCTTGTAGCAGTGATCTTCGCGCGTCTGCTGCCGGCGCGGTTCCGTTTGCAGCAGCACTTCGCCCTCCAGTTCGACGAGACCGGCTTCCTGAAGTTCCTGCAGCAGAACCGCCATGTCCCGCAGGCAGGTGTCCGCGTCGACCTCGAACTCCTCGCACAGCGCCGCGACGACGGTGCCCACCGTCACCGGGCCTTCGTCGCCGCCATCAAGGAGTTGCCAGACCCGCAGGCCGGTGTCCCGTAGGCTGTGGAATCGCATTTCCAGAACGTTCATGAACACCAGTTCGCCGTCCACCGAAGCGTCGACGAAGTCATCGGTCGTGCGCCGCACGCGGCTGTTCGATTCCAGTGCCACGGTCAGAGATTATATCGTCGAACTATTTGACAGCATCCCCGATCAGGCCGTTCCCCCGGTCGCCGTTTCGTCCGGCGGTGCTTGCTCGTATCCCCGTTCGACCCAGCGGATGAACGTTCCGGCGGCGAGGGCGCGGCCGAGGCCCGTCCGGGCGAGCCTGAACTCGGGGTGGTCGCGAGCGCACAGCGGCGTCTTGGCCGGCCACGTATCGACCAACCGCAACAGGCGGTCGAGGTCGATGCGCTGGGCCACCGCGGGGTCGTGGCGCCAGTCGCCGAGCGTCTCGCGGATGCGCGGCAGCGCGCGGGTGTAGCGCAGGTGCCAGTCCGCCGCCTGCAGGCCCCGCGGCGCGGACAAGAACGCGGGCGGTACGCGGCCGCGCAGGAGCCGGCGGATCAGCAGCCGCGGCCGGCCGCGATCAAAGAACTGCTCGCCGGGCATGCCCAGGCACGATTCCACCAGCCGGCCCTCGCCCAGCGGGTCACGCAACGCGACGCCGTGCAGGGTCTTGAGCGCCCACATCACGGCCCGGCCGTCGCCCTGCCGGATGGGGGACGCCAAGCCGAGCAGTTGACTCTCGCGCAAGGATCTCGGCAGCGGCCGATACGGCCCAAACGCTTGCGCCCGGGCGCGTTCGGCCAGCCGCGTCGTGCGCGCGTAGCCGGGGTGGATGGCGCTGAAGGGCGGTGGCATCGCCACCGGCGCGCCCAAGCGGCGCAGGACGGCCCGCTGGAACAGCGGCGGCAGCCAAGGCAGCGCTTGACGGAGGAGGGATCGCACCGAACGTCCCGTGAACGGCCCTACGGCGTGCCGCAGTGCCCGTAGGCGGGCGGCGCCCAGGAGCTCCGCCAGACGTTCCTGGCCGGTCAGCGAGAGCGTCAAGTTGCCGGAGCCGCCGCCGAGTACCACCCGCCGGCCGGCCGCGCGCGCCCTGCGCAAGGATTCGTGGATCCAGACCAGATTGCCCACATTGCGTGGCGGCACCTCGGCCAAAGCGATCGTCTGCTCCAGCCGGTGGTCGAAGCCGAGGCCCGCCGCGTCCACGAACCGGATGTCGAGCGCCGGGTACCGCGCCGCCAGCTCGCGCACCAGCGGACGTTCGTCACCGCTCCGGTTCTCGGGCGCACGGCCGTCCCAATGCGGCTCCGGGTGGGATGTGAACGAGAGCAGCGTCGCGGACTGGCGCGTCGGAGACTCGGCCAGGATTTCAAGGGCGGCGACGGCCGGGGAGTCCAAGCCGCCGCTGAGCAGGATGGCCGGAAGCTCCGGCGGGCAGAGCGCGTCCCGCACCGCCTCGCGCAACCGGTGCCGGGCTTCTTCAACGTACTCGGCCGCTACCCGATCCGGCCGGCCCGCCGCCACCGGACTGTGGTAGCGGCGGATGTCGTGCGCTTCGGGCGTGACCGTCAGCATTTCGCCGGGCAGCAGGTTGAGCACATCCCGGTAGTAGGTGCGGCGCGGGTCGCCGTGGTGGCCGATCAGGCAGTTGGACAACCGCTCGTCGTCCAGGCGCCGCGCCAGGTCGCCCCAGCCGAAGACGCCACGGGGGGCGGTGGCGACGACGGCGCGGCGGCGGTTCACGTGGAAGCACAAGGGCGGTGCCGCCCAAGGGGAGCAGGCGGCGACGAGCGTCCGGGCGGGACGGTCCCAGACCACGACGGCGAACTCGCCGTCCACCCGCCCCACGGCGTCGCGGCCCCACCGCGTCCACGCGCGGGCGAACAGGGCGCTGTCGGATTGCCGGGCCGTGTCGCCGGGGGGAAGGCGCAACGCGCCAGCCAGCTCGTCGCGGTGGCTGAGGAACCCGGCGAAGAGGATCAGGCTTCCGTCTCCGGCGGCGGTGGGTTGCCGGTCTTCAGGTGCCCGCGCCGCGGGAGATCGATCAGCCCTCCGAATCAGGGCCTCCGACCCGCCGCGCCACAGGTCGACGTAGTTCCCAAACGGGCGCAACGCGGCGGACAGGGAAGCGACCCGTTCCCTCGATACCGACCCGCCGTCGCGTAGGAAAACCGCGGCCAGCGCGGAAGTGGGGCCTGCGACAGCCATCAAGGCATGTAGCTGGTCACACCGTCTTGATGGCTGTTACCTGGTGGGGCGGCGCCGATGTCGCTGGCGCTGTTCGTCTCCAGCCTCGGCGGCGTCCACGGCTTGCGCTGTTTGCGCTCCTTCCCGGAAGCTGCTCCGTCTTTCTGGTCTCCCCTCTCCCGGATGGAGGATCGGGTGTCGTCTGATGGGTTGTTGATGGGCATTCCTCCAAACTTAGAGTCTCGGTTGCGACTCGGTAGTCATTTTAACATCCTGATCCGTTCAGACTCAGTACATATGCCACTAAACTAAGTGTTCAGGCAGCCATCGGCATGTTTTGGAGCGTCGCAAGCTGCTCCGATGGCGAGGCGTAGTCAAGCGCCGCGTGCGGCTCACGCGAGAGTCGCTCCCTCGCCCTCGAACATCTCGAAGATGAAGTGGACGCGGTCCTGGTCGCCGACGTTGAACGCACCGTGCCGGACCAGATTGTTGACCTCATAGGCGTGTCCGGCCTGAAGCTGAAAGTCGGTGTCGTGTACGGTCAGCGTGGCTCGCGGGTTGGTCTGCAACGGGACGTGGATGCGGTGCGTCAACGGGTGCGAGCCCTCCCCGTCCATGTGGCGGTCGACGTTGCCCCGGAGCGTCTCGACGTCAACCGCCCCAAGATGCCGCACCCGGGCTGGTTTTCGACGCGCGGTAACGCCGACGGCTCGCGGTCGATCTTGATTTCGCCGGCGTCAGCGTTCGATGTCTGGCCTTGCGGCGTCACCGGTTTCCTTCGCCCTTCCGCAGCATGTCGGGAGTGAATCCAGCCGTTGACGGTGAAACGCCTGTCGCCGAACGCGTCGCCGCACGCCACGGGAGTGACCTCGTGCATGCAGTCGGCGGGAAAGAACAGGATGCTGTCGCGGAGCGGGTCGATTCGCGAGAAGGCGACGGAGCCGCCCGTGCCGCCGGCATCGTCGTAGAGCAGCAGGTCTCCGCCGACGAACGGTCGTGGAGCGCGGTGGAAGTGGTAGACGTAGCTGAGCTTGCGTGATCGCAAGTTGCCCGTGTCGCCGTCACGGTGCGCGGCGAAGAAGGCCCCGCGCCGATGGACCGTCACTTCCAGTTCGATGCGTCCCACGTCAAGGTCTTCCATCCGCAGCCGTCCCAGGACTTCCGGCAGCACGCCGCGCAGCTGCGGGACGAACCAGGATCGGACGTCCCGGTTGATTCGCGCATCCGAACAGGAGGCGATGCGGATCTCGCGGTTCACCATCCCGTTCCCATTTCGTCGCACCTGCGCCGGAACGAACCGGTCGCTCGCCGCCAGCACTCCCGCAAGCAGCCGGTCGCACGCCGCGGGGGACAGGAAGTTCGTCATCCGCACGAACGGCGCGGCCCGGCCCCCCGGCGGTGCCGCGTCCGGCAGCCGGATGCCGCCCAGCACGGCGATCGACCACGCGGCCGTCGCGTCGTCGGGCGCAATGGCGCGCAGGCGCCGGTACGCCGCTAGGGCGCCCGCAAGGTCTCCTCTCCCGCGCCGGAAGTCGCCGAGCCGCGCTAGCGCCCGAGCGTTGGTCGGATCGGCCGCGAGCATCCGCAGCAGGGTGGCCTCGGCCTTGTCGAACAGGCCGGCGTCCAGCGCGGCGGGGATCGTGATCATGCCGCCTCCCGCGGATCGTAGCCGCAGGCCAGCATGGCCGGCCCGTGGTGAAGCGTGATCTGCCGCGCCTGCGCCGCGTTCAGATGCCGCCGCCAGTCGCCCGACCGGCCGGCGCGGAAGAAGCGCCGGCAGCGCGGGTCGCTCTCCCGGAAGCCGTGCCGCGTTTCCTGCTCCTGCAGCCGGGGGAAGGCGGTGGCCTCGGCCGCGCGCCGCAGACGGTGCCGGTCGGCCGCGCCGTCGAGCCCCGCGAACCGGACCATGCGCGCGAGCTGGCCGGCCGCGTCCGCCAGCAGATCTTCGTAGCGCACCAGGAGAACCGAAAACGGCGCGGCCCGCCAGCTCTCCACGTGACCCGACCAGTCAAGCAGCCGCTGCCGCAACTGAGGGCTGCAACTGCCCGCCACCGTGCGTCGGGGATCGTTCATCCGCGCCACGACCTCGGCAAGCCCGGGAGAGTTCGCGCGGCCGACATGGAACGCCCAGGAGACGGCCACATCGAGCGGATTGCGCACCAGATAGATCGCGCCGGCGGTGACGTCTGCCGGAAACAGCGGCTCGCCCGCGGCCGTTTCGTGCAGGGCGTCGTGGACCTTGCAGAACTGCCGCTCGCCAGCAGCGTCCGCGGCTACCGCCCGCAGCGCGGCGGGGCGCAACGACTCGACTTCGTCGTCGGTGCATTCGGACGAGGACAAGCCGGTTACTTCGTCGAACCAGCGGCGATCATGCGGGTAGAAGCCCGGCAGCACGGTATCAATACCGTTGATGGGCACGGGCTGCTCGGAGTCTGCAAGGAAGTTCGCCAGCAGCAGCCGCGTCCAGGTGTTGCCGGACTTCAGATAGGAGGCGAGCCAGACGAAGGGCCGCCGGCCGGCGGTCATGGCGCCCCCAACTCCGCGGCGAGGCGCGTCACGTCTTCGGCGAACCACGTCACATCCGGGTCGCACCGCCGACGGTGGAACATCGACACCCGCGTGCCCTGGGCCAGGCCGACCAACAGCGACAGAATGCGCCGGCGTCCCATGATTGCGATCGCCTGCCGCGGATGGTAGACGGCGGCCCACAGCGCTTGGACCGCGAGTCGGCCGGTTACCCGCTCGACGCTACAGGGGGGGCTGCCCGGGACGTTGTTCCGGTACGACAGGGTGTACAGCCTTCGCAGCTGGCCTGCACGCGGCGGCACCTGACGGGCGGGGACGGCGTACCACTTGGGGAGGCGCTGCCGCATGGGCACCTGGGCCACAGCCTCGACTCCCATCAGCGCCAGACTCTTCCGACACAGACTCAGGGTGCGGTGGCCGTAGCACAGCGGCCCGGCATCGAACGAGGCCGGGTCAACGAGCAATATGTCGTCGGTGAACAGCGGGTATCCGCGCGGAGCCAGGGCCGCTGCCAGCGTGGACTTGCCCGCCCCCGAAGGACCGGTGAACGCATGCAGGCCCGGCCCCCGGCTCACGGCGCTCGCGTGCAGCGGCAGCAGGCCACGCTGCATGGCCAGGACGCCCCATACGTTGCCGAGCACGAAGGGCCGGACGTCGCGCGGCGTCGCGCCGCGTTCCATGGCGTAGCGGACCGTCCGGCCGTCTTCGATGAGGAACCGCACGCCGCAGGGGAGAAGGAACAGGGTCCGCCGGCTGGCATATTGCCACACGACGCCCTCGGCCTCCGGGGCCGGAAGGGCCGTTGGCACGTCGCCGCGCCGAATGGAGACGTCGGCACCGGACGCCCGCAGCCAGGGAGCGAGAGCCGCGCCTACATCGAGATCCGCTTCGATAGTGAAGGGGACCGTCGGCGGCGCGTCGTCCGTCCGTTCGTGCGGGTTAGCGCCCTGCGCCATGTCCACGGGGGGAGAAACCGGCATGTCTCGTCATGCCCGCGGGGGGCGGGGGGGAGTGGCGAACGCCGTCCCGGACTACTCCCGTCCGTTTCGCCAGCGCATCAAACGCGACCATGCTAAGTTCCGTGCATGAGAGGGTTGCGACCTTGACGACGGAGAATGCTATCACTCGGTCTGGCGAAAAACACTTCGACCTTGATGTCCGGAAGGTAAGTGATCGCCAACATCCGACCGCACCCAAAGCGGTGACGAAAAGTATCTAAGCGAATGGCTGGAGGGTGGTGTCGTCATCGCCCAGCGCACGGTACGAAGCGGGTCTTGATTCCGGCTTTGCAGGCGTTCAGGCGGTCGCCCGCAAGACGACCGGCCAAGGTCAGTCGGCGGTGTGCAGCCGGTGGACCTTTTTCGCCGCGCACACCGGCGTCAGGTAGAGGGCAGGTGTCTTGATTTGCGTCCAAGAGTAATGAACTGCCCAAGTGGATGACGGCGGAAATGCGTGAGATAACCGCGCTGGCACCAAGTCTGCGCAACCGCTTGAGGCGCCGGGGCTTAGAAGAGCATTGACGGCAGCGTTTCAGACTTCCGCATCTCGCCCTGCTCCAGCATCCGGGGAACATGGCGCAATATCGACTCGCCGAGAAAGCCTTCGAGCACAGCGCAGTGGCGTTGCGTTGCGCAAAGTCCTGCTGCTGCGCCGTCCACGCGGCGTCCTTGGCAACGCGCAGACCGCTGGTCGTGAGCTGAATCATGCCTTCCTGAGACCGCTCGGCCTACGACGTTTCGACCAAGCCGACGGCCTGCAATTCATCCAGAAGCACCGCCAGGTCGCGCAGGCACTTCTCCTCATCGACCCTGAACTCTGCGCACAGGGCCGCCGTCAACTCCTGAACCTGCGTCCAGGTCCCGCTGCCTCCTCAAGGAGTTGCCAGACGCGCAGGCCGGTTTTCCCGGAGACCGTAGAACTGGCCTTCGGCAACGTCCATGAGCACCAGATCGTCGTCCAACATGGCGTTGACGAAGTTGTCGGGAGTGCGTCTTACGCGGCTTTCCGGTGTGATCTTCATATTCTTCATCCAGTAGCTCGACATGAATAGCCGAAGCGCGCCATCGTCGCCCCATGGGCGGCCAGGACGTCGCGCACCTGTGCCGCCGAGAGATGCCGCCGCCCGTCTCCGGCGACGCCCGAGCGGAAGAAGGGGGTCCGGCTGTATCGACCGCGCATATGGAAGCCTTCGCGGTCTTCGTTCTCCTGCAGCCGCGCAAAGGCCGAGTGGGCAACGGCCTGCTCCAGCCGCCGGTGGTCGGAAGCGCCATCGAGGCGCAGGAACGAAGCGATCTTGCCCAGCCAGCCGACCGTGTCCGCGAGCAGGTCTTCGTAACGCACCGTCAGCACGGGGAACGGCGCACCCGTCCAGCTCTCGACGTGGCCCGACCAATCGAACAGCCGCTGGCGAAGCTCTTGGCTTCCGGCGCCTCCGATGCGACTCGTCCGTGCGTTCAGATAGGCGACGCTGTGCGAGAAGCCCTCATCCAGGTAAAACGCCCAAGACACGGCGACGTCGAGCGGGTTGCGTACCAAGTAGACAGCGCCGACAGTGACGTCGTCCGGAAACAAGGGCTCGCCGGCCGGGGTGTCGCGATAGGCTTCATGCGACTTGCAGAACAGCGGCGTTTCCTCGCGCTTCGCCTCCTGGGCCCAGAATCGGACAACGGCCGGACGCAGGGATTCGGCCTCGTCCTCCGTGCAGTCCGACGATGAGATGCCCGCCACGCTGTCGAACCACGGCCGGCCGTGGTAAAGGGCGCTGAACATCGCACTCCCGATGTCGTTGACGCCTACCGGTTCGGCCGCCGCCGACAGGAAGTTCGCCAACAGCAGGCGCGTCCAGGTGTTGCCGGACCTCGGGTAGCTCGCCAACCAGGCGATGCGCCGTTGGCCTGACACCGGGTGCGCCCGCGTCATGGCGCCGTGCCCTTGCGCGTCTGCACGGTGCCTGACTCGGCTGCCGACAGCAGCGCGGCGATGCGGTTGACGCCGGCCCCGAACACCGTCGGGATTTCGGGGCGGGTGAGCCCCAGCATCTCCACGCGACGGCTCAAAGCCATGACCCATTGAAAGAGCGGCAGGCGCCCAACGACGGCAATCGTGATCGGCCGGGAGTGTATGGTGGTCATCACCGTTTCCACTTTTTTTCTCCCCGACAACCGCTCCAAGTGCGTGGAGTGGCGATCACCGGAAGCATCGCCCTTCTTGAAGCTGGCCAGGTAAACGATGGTTCGCAGGCGCCCCGACACTCGGGCCGCCCTTTGGCGCGGCATGGCGTACAGTTTGCGGTACTTTGAGGTTCCGCGCACGGGACCTAGACTCTCGCAGTCCGCCAGCGCCAGCGCCTGCGGCCACACCTTCAGGTCGTCGCAGCGATAGCAGCGCGCCTCGGCATCCAAGCCCTTGGCATCGAGAATCAACAGGTCGTCGGCGAAGAACGGATAGCCGCGTGCGGCCAACGCCGCCGCCGAGGCCGACTTGCCCCTCATCGGCATGCCGACGAGGGCATGCACGTCCTCGCCGTTGGCAACGGCGCTTGCCTTCAGGGGCAGCAGGCCACGCTGCGCGGTCAACACACTAAGCGCCGTGCCCAGGAAGAACAACCGCAGGTCCGCCAGCGAGGCGCAGCCATCGAGCGCGTAGCGGATGGTCGAGCCGCCCTCGACGAGGAAGCGCACGCCGCAGGGCGTCAGGATCAACGTGCGGCCGGCGGCGTGTTGCCAGGCAACTCCCCGCGATTCCGGACGCGGCAGCGACAACGGCACCGCGCCGCGGCGCACGGCCACATCGGCGCCGTGCGCCCGGGACCAGGGTGCGGCGGCCTCGCTCAAGTCGAAGTCCGCGTCAATGGTGAAGGGGGTCTGCTGCACAGCGGCTGCCCAGTACCCTTCAGTCCTTAGTACCTTCGGTGAGCGAAAATCGGCGGCCTACGCTTGAGCCGCTGACTCATCAACACACGCATTGCGCAACGGTCTTCGTCGCCGAGCGTTTTTTTTGGGGGGGGGGGGGGTCAACGAACCAGCTAAGTTCATTGGGGCAAAATACTCCACATGGGCAAAATCTGTCAAATTGCTGTGCAGCGGCAATCGCATTTCTCCTTGGCCGCTGAAGCCACTCGCCGTTTCGTGGATCTGAACGAATGGCAGGCTCAAGAGAATCAGCGAACGGACCGTGCGTCATGGGCTGGCCCAAATCGCAGCGCTGAAACGGGCGACCGGCCTGCTTGCCGCCGCCGACATCCCCTGTCTGGTGCTCAAGGGTCTGCCGCTCAGCCAATGCCTGTACGGGCACCCGCTGGCGAGAAGCGCGCGGGACATCGACCTGCTGGTTTCGTCGCGAACGTTTCAGGCCGCCGAGCGGGTACTGGTGGAAAACGGCTGGTCGCGGGTCGGGCTCCCGCTCCGGACGGTCGAGCCGGTCTCCCGCCATCTTCGCCGAGGCAGGGAGACTCGCGCGCCCCTGATCGCCTATGCGCCGCCCAAGAGCGTCTTGGCGCTGCTGCTGTTGCTGGCCGCCGGGATGACCGAGGCGTTCGGCCTCCTCGTGATCATTCCTGCATGTGGTCGGTTTCGCCGCGCGGCACTTTAGGGAGACGTTCGTGGTCATGCGGGAACGCCGGGCTGGAGGTCGAATCCCCTTGTGGCGGGCTTTTGCGCTCGCCTTTGTCGCGCTCCGCCCTTGCTTTGAGCGACACCATCCAGTTGTGGACGATGTGGCGCGTCCACGGGATGTCGAGCCCAACCAGCGCCACACCGAGCGGCAACATCCAAAACCCCAGCAGCGGAAGCCCGCCGAAGACTCCGCCGGTCATGAACAGAACACCGATCACCGAGCGCACGCCGAAAGGCAGGTATGTGTCGCACCAGTGCAGGGTGCGGTACGTGATCGATGCGATCCCGCGCGCGAACGCGGCCGCTTTGGACTTCACGGGAGCGATGACGGCTATACCTGGGACTAGACGAGGATGGGCCGGTCGTCCGGCGCGTCGTGGCGGCCGGGATGGGCGCGCCGCTCCAGATCCGGGTCCACCGACAGGTAACGGTAGCGATCGTCTTCGCCGAGCGTCCGGCGCAAACGGTCGCGGTGCATCAACAAGTGGCAGTGGGCGATGGCCTCGCCCAGCGCCATCATGGTGTGGCGCGAATCGAGCTTGCGCTTGAACAGCACGGGCAACAGTTCCTTGGCGGTGCGCGGTTCGGCGCAGGTTTCTTCGATGGCGAGCATCCTGTCCTCGTGGTGGCCGATGAGATCGCGCAGGCGTTCGCGCACCCCGTAGAACGGCAGATTGTGCGCCGGCAGCACCAGCGTGTCCTGGGGCGTCGCCAAGAACTTGTCGTGGGACTCCATCCACGCTTTGAGCGGATTCGCTTCCGGTTCGGAGACGTGGACGCTGACGTTCGACGTGATGATCGGCAGTATCTGATCGCCGGACAGCATCACGCCAAGGCTTTGGCAGTGCAGGCAGGCGTGTTCCGGCGAGTGGCCGGCGCCCACCACCACATGCCAGTCGTGTCCGCCGATGGTGAGGATGTCGCCATCGCGCAAGCGGCGAAAACCCATCGGCAGCGGATCGGACTTGGCCAGGAACGCGGGACGGCCGCTGTCCCTCCTGGAGGTCCACAGCTCGCGCAACCGGCGCAGGTGGTCGTTGTCGATGCCGTGGCGGTGGTAGAACTGCTCGCCTTGCCAGCCGTTGCGCGATGCGCCAAGACCCAGGCCCGTCCAAGCGCGCGCTTGGTAGTACTCGGCGTGGGTCATGTACAGCGGACAGCGGAAGTGATTGACGATCATTCCCGCTTGACCGATGTGGTCGGGGTGCATGTGGGTACACACGACGCCCTTGACCGGCTTGCCGTCCAGCCGGTGCTCGAAAATCTCGTGCCAGAGGCTTCGCGTGCGCGGTTCGCCGAGGCCCGTGTCCACCACGAACCAGCCGTCCTCGTCCCGAATGAGATAGAGGTTGATGTGGTTCAGCGAGCCGCCCATCGGCATCGTGAGCCACCGGACGCCATCGGCGACTTCCACGGTGGCGCCCGGCGCCGGATGCGCCTGGTGGGGATAGCGAAGGGACATTCGGCGAAATTATACGCAACGGGCGAGGGGGCGGTGGGCCGTCAGCACACTCTCACGCCGGTCACGCCTCAACGGTCTGTTGGCAAAAAGGTGGCGCCGTGTCGCGGCTAGGTTCCCGTGGCGCGGTCGCCGCTGTCGGCTTCGCGCCCGGTCCGCTCAGCCGTTCTTGCGCCGCACCCGTACGGGATGGTTCCTGTTCACTTCGAAGGCGCCGGCTTTCTCCAGCAGATCCACCAGTTTCGTGTGGCCGTAGGTGCGCGGATCGAAGTCCGGGTTGGCGGCGTGCAGATAGCTGCCGACGGCTCCGAGCGACACCCACTCCTCCTCTTGTTTGCTCATGGCGTCCAGCACCAGTGGCACGGCCTTGGAGGGAGGCTGGGTTTGGCGGGCCGGCGCGGGCGTGGACGGGCCGGCGGCCTTTCCTTTCGCTTCGGGGGCCGCGGCCGGTTCGATCTGTTCGATGAGATTCTCCAACAAAATGAACCTTTTGCAAGCCTTTCTGAGAGATTCTGGCGTGCGTTCTTGGCCGATGCCGATGACGTCCAGGCCTTCTTCCCGCACGCGGCTCGCCAAGCGTGTGAAATCGCTGTCCGAGGACACCAGCACGAAACCGTCCACTCGGTGCGAGTGCAGAAGATCCATGGCGTCTATCACCAACGCGATGTCCGAGGAGTTCTTGCCCGTGGTGTAGGCCGGTTGGTGGTGCGGAATCAACGCGTGCTCCTGCAAGACCTTCCGCCAGCCGTTCAGATTGCCGCTGGCGAAATCGCCGTAGATGCGCCGCACCGTGGCGTCGCCGAAACTGGCGATCTCGCGGAATATGGCGGCGGCCCATTGGGCGGGGACGTTGTCGGCGTCCACCAGCACCGCGAAACGCAAGGTCTCGTTTGCCATGCCGTTTCTCTCCTTCGTTGGGCGTGCGCAAACGCCAATCCCAGCCGGAACCCTTAGTCGGCGGCTTGATCGGCCTTGCGTTTGAGACTGGTGTAGACGCGGTCGACGAAGCCGAGGGATTGCAGCTCCGGGCCGATCGCGCTGTCGAAATCCGCGGTCGGACGCGAAGCCACCACTTCCATCAGTGGCTTGCCGGCCGCCATTTGCGCGGCCACCCGTTCGCGCACCGTCTTGAGCATGTCGATGTACGCGGCCAGCGCCTTGCCGTCCGTCACCGGCCCGTGCCCCGGAATGATGACGCCGGCTTCGCCCACTTCGTCCAAGATCGCTTGGCAGAAGGCGATCATGCCGTCCACGTCGCCGCCGTTGTCCACGTCGATGTACGGATAGCCGGCGTTGTTGAACACGTCGCCGAAGTGCGCGGCGTTGTGTTCGCGGAAGATCACCACAGCGTCGCCGGCGGTGTGCGCCGGGCCAACATGCACCATGTCGATCTCCCCGCCGTTGAACTGGAAACGCAGCCGATCGTCGAACACGACCGCCGGGCGGGCCGCCGCCGGGTAGGCCGGTTGGCGGTACTGGAAGCGCACCATGTTGAGCAGGTTGTCGCTGGCCATTCGCGCCGCCGAGTTCCGTTGCGCGACGATCCACGTGCCGGCCGGCCCCAGCGCCAGGTTGCCGTCGGCGTGGTCGAAGTGCCAGTGTGTGTTGATGGCGAAGTCCACGCCGTCGCCGCCAACCGAGCGGATGGCGGCTTCCACCTTCGGGATCATCTGCGGAAACATGTTGTCCACGATGAGCGTGCCTTGGTCGCCGACGGAAGCGGCGATGTTGCCGCCGACGCCGAAGAAGACGTAGAGGCCGTCGCCGATCTTCTGAGTGGTCACTTCGGTGTTGTCGAAGTCCCAATTGAAGGTGCGCAGCAGCGTGTCGAGCGGCATCGGTTCGTTATCGGCCTGCGTTTGCGCGGCGGCGCCGAAAGCGGCGAGGGCGGCGATCGCGGCCGCAGTTGCCGCGTGCAAGGCCGCAAGGACGTTTTTCATGGTTTCTCCTTATCGGTGGCCGCGCGTTGGCTCGCTTGCCGGACGCGCTAGTCCGGCAAGCCGAGGATGCGCTTGGCGATGATGTTCAACTGCACCTCCGAGGTGCCGCCCTCGATGGAGTTCGCCCGCGAGCGCAGCCACGCCCGGGTGGCGGACAATTCGCCGCGTTCGAATTCGTCGCCCGTCCAGCCGAGCATCCGGCTGCCCAGCATGTCGAGCATCAGGTCGTAGCGGGCCTTGTTCTGCTCGGTGCCGTACAGCTTGAACGTGGACGAGAGGAACGTCGGCGCCCGTCCGCCCCGCATCTCCTCGGCGTTGCGCCGCACGGCGAGGCCGAAAGCCCGGTCGGTGATGCGATGGGCGATCAGCCGTGTACGCAAGGCGGCGTCGCGGATGCGGCCGTTCTCGGTGCCGACGTAGCGGCGCGCCAAGTCGGCCAGCGGATCGCCCGAAGCACCGCCGCCGCCACCGCCGATGGACGTGCGCTCGTATTGCAGAAGGCGCTTGCCAACCGTCCAGCCCTTGCCCAGCTCGCCGACGATATTGCGCTTCGGCACCCGCACGTTGTCCAAGAACGTCTCGCAGAAAGGCGATGCCCCGCTGATGAGCTTGATGGGCTTCACGGTGACGCCGGGCGTTGCCATGTCGAACAGGATGAAGGAGATGCCGTCGTGTTTGGATGCATCGGGGTCCGTGCGCACCAAGCAGTACATCCAATCCGCGAAATTGGCGCCGGAGGTCCAGATCTTGGCGCCGTTCACGACGTACTCGTCGCCATCGAGCACCGCGCGGGTTTGCAGACTGGCGAGATCAGACCCCGCGCCCGGTTCGCTATAGCCTTGGCACCACCAGATCTCGCCACGCACGATCTTCGGCAGATGCTCGCGCTTTTGCTCCTCGGTGCCGAACTCGAGCAGCGCCGGCCCGATCATGGAAAGCCCCATGCCGGTATGCGCCGGACGCGCCCGGATGCGCCGCATCTCCTCGGCCAGGATGTTCGCTTGGGCGCGGTCGAGCCCGCCACCGCCGTATTCGCGCGGCCACATGGCCGCCGTCCAGCCCTTCTCGGCCATGCGGTCCAGCCACAGCTTCGCCTCCGGATTCGGGTAGGTGGCCCGCCGCCCGCCGCCGGTGCCTTCCCCTGGCCCTGCCGGGCGTCGAATGCTCGGCGGGCAATTCTCCTCCAGCCAATCTCGAACCTCCTCACGAAAAGCCATGCCAGCTCCCAATACCCGTCGCTTTGCGGCCGGCGAGCGACCGCGTTGCTTGGAAGTAAACCGCCGCGGCCCGCCAAGCGCAAGCGGATTCGTCGGCGGGGGTGTGCGACGTCTTTGTGCGCGGGGCTGCGAGCGGGGTTTGGGGAGTCATCGCGATTCCCAAAGTAAGCTGAGGGTATTCAGGTGGCGGTGTTCCACACGGCGGAGCGGCGCAACGCGAAGACCGGCCTGCCGGAGCGCGACGAGGGTTCGGCGCGCCACACGGCGGCGATCGACAGCGCGGCGTCGAGGGACGTGGACGCGGAGCCGTCGGCGTTCGCCCGGCGGCTCTGGCGGGCCGCGGAACGGTTCGGGTCCGCGGCGGCGAAGCGGCAGGTGGTGGTCGCCGACGGCGCGAAGTGGATCTGGAACGCTGTCGCGGAGCTGTTCCCGAACGCCGTTCGCATTGTCGACATCCGGCACGCCAGGGAGCGGCGCCGGGAAGTGGGGCGCTCGGTGTACGGCGCCGGCACGGAGCTGTGCCGGGCGTGGTCGGAGAAGGTCTGCGCGGCGCTCTCCGAGGCGCACTGGCCGGATGAGCACGCCAATCACCCATGCTATGGTAACGTCGCCTTAGTCGCTAATCGCCACGAGATCGGATGCGCGACGATTCTGCGAGCAACTAACAGCAGGCCCCAATGAACAAGCCCCGCGAAGTGGCCTATTTGGGCACGGAGCGAGATCCGCCGCCTTATTTCGCAGGCAGAAAGGCCGAGCTCGGTGCGCTGAACAAGCGTCTCAACGCTTTGTGCAGGTGCCGAAGTCCCATTGGGGGCATCGCGCTGATCATGGGTGTTCCAGGCGTAGGCAAAACGCAGTTGGCGCACCAATTCGCTCAAGCGGCAACTGACCGAGACGGGCCCGTCGACGTTCGCTGGTTGGACATCGACAGAACCCTGCTGAAAAGTGAAATCGGATTGTTCGAGGAGCTTGCGATCGCGTTGGGCATGGAAGAGCTCGGCAAGGAAATCGCGGACTTGGACACGCGCCGAACCGGCGGAAGCGTGGGCGTAGGCCCCGTAAAAGGCAGCGCGACATGGGAATCGGTGCGACGACAAAAGAGCTTGTTCGAGTTGTTGCGAGAGTCCAAGCGCAAGGGCATGTGGGACGACAAGGCGGTTGTGCTCACTATTGACGAGCTGCAAGGGCTGCAAGCGGATGAAGCGAGTGCTCTGGAAGTGCTGCACAAAGGGACGCACGGATGCCCGCTTCTGCTGGTTGGGGTTGGCCTGCAACATTTGCAATCGGTTCTGTCCGGCTACGGCATTTCCCGTGTGGCCGATCCCATTCGCGTGGCGTCTTTGAGCGAAAGCGAAACTGTGGAGGCCATCGACCGAGGCTTGCAGGCCATGGGCCATGTGGTGTCCGCGCAAAGCGTTGCGCCATTGGCCGCCGCGTCGTTTGGCTTCCCTCAACACATCCACGAGTACCTGCGCGGGGCCGAGTGCGCCATTGAGTTGTATGGCCACTTGGAACCGGGCTCGGCGCTTGATCATGCAATCAAGGTCGGCAACCAAGGCAGGGCCAGATATTACGACGCGCGACTAGTGACGCTGGACGATCAAGACGCGATATTGCCGGTGGTCGAGGCCATGATCTTGGAAGGTCGGTCGTCGTTGCGGAAAAGTGAAGCGATCTCGGCGGTGGACAAGGCGAAACTCGACGGCAAAGGCGTTGTGAACGACGCCATCCGGCATGGCGTGCTCTCGATGGATCGAGGAGCGGTCAGCTTCGGCATTCCATCCTTCCACAGCCACATGGTGAATGAACACCAGCGGCTGGAACGTGCCTGTCGACCTACCATGTCAAGCCGAGATGAGGACTGACGCTAGCGCGTACACAGTTGATAGGCAACATGTTTCCAGACCATGAGGCGTCGCGTAAAACAATCCGCCGTGCGCTGCGCCTGGTCAGCTGGAACGCGGTGTTTCTCGTGGCGGGCCTGATGCTGATCGGAGTCGTCGGCGGGATGTATTTCCGGCTGCGGGCGCCTTTCTTGGAGGTCGACGCTTCCTTCGCCTGGTCTCCAACTGTCGGGCGCATATCTACCCCCAACACGGAGGCGCGTTGGACGAACAGGCTTGATTTCTGGACGGAATCGCGAACCAACAGCTTGGGATTCCTGGACCGCGAACCCATTGGCCTCGAGCGCGCCGCGGCAAGCTGCCACATCGCCATGATCGGCGATTCCTATGTGGAGGCGCGCCACGTTCCCATCGCCGACAAGTTTCACGTTCGGCTGGAGGAACTCGCCGCCGAGGAACTGCGCCATCTGGACATCACGACCTCGGCGTTCGGGATCATGGGCACCGGCTAGGTCAACCAACTGGCGTACTACGACGAGTTCGCACGGACTCTCCGGCCCGCCCTGTTGGTGCTCGTCTTCGTCGACAACGACTTCGTGAACAATGCGCCCATTCTGGAGGGTTTGAACCGGGGCGTGGACCCGGACCGACTCACCGAGGTTTCCGCGACGCGAGCCGCGGACGGGACCATCACGCTGCAACTTCCCCATCCCTATTCCCCGGAGTCCCGATTGGCCACCATGGCCTCGACTTCTCCACCCTGGTATTCGCGCGTCACGGACCGCCTGAGCGGCATGTCTCCCTTCGCGAAGTGGCTGGAGATTAAGACTAAGGCTTGGTTCCCGGCCGACACCGATCCCGAACTGATCGCCTGGGTGGCGCTGCTGAGCCGGCGCTCCCCCCGCTACGCCGCGCTGCTCGATGGATGGCGGCCAACGACGCGGGGAGACATCCAGGCGCCGTTCCTGTACGCGCAGGATTTGCCGCCCGTCTATGAGGACGGCTTGGACTTCACGGCCTTCGCGCTGGACCAGTTCAGGGAACGCGCGGCCCGCGACGGCGCCGCGTTGGTCATCCTGACCTCAAACTACATGGGCACCCGGGGCGACCTCGGATTCGACCGCCTGACCGCTCTGGCCGAGGCGCGAGGCATTCCCGTCATCGACTACCACGACTACGTCCTCCGCCAGGGCGCCGAGCCTCGGAGGGATACGAGATGGGAGCACGACAACCACTGGAATATCGCCGGTCACCGGTGGGCGGCGGAAGCCCTGCTTGAGTACCTGAAGGAGAACCAGGAGATATGCACGAGGCGAAAGAGCCCGACCTCGCCCGCGCCGCTTCCTTCCTGGCGGAAGGACTACGAGTCCATCGCGTCCGGCGAACCGGCGGTGCGCTCCGACTTCGACATCTATCTTCGCGAGAACACGGTGTCCTACCTCAAGTCGCCGTGCAGCGCGGCGGATGTGCAAGCGGAGTTCTTCCTGCATTTCGTCCCGGAAGACCTGGAGGACCTGCCTGCCGACCGCCGGCAGTACGGCTTCGGCCGTGTGAACTTCCACTACGGGAACACCGCTGCCTTGGCCTTTGGTGGCCAGTGCATTATGGAGTATCCGCTCCCCGACTATCCCGTCGCCCGCATCCGGACCGGGCAGTTCACCCCCGAAGGCGACCGGATCTGGATGGCCGAGGTCCCCGTCGGCGCGGTGGAAGGCGACCGTTGATCGTGTCCCGGTGCTTCGACACCGCTTGGCGTTGTTTCCCGGGCACGGACTTCGACTGCGTTGCCATCGGCCACTGCTTCCTGCGCAAGGCGGACCAGGATCTCTCGCTCAAGAGCGAGCGTGCGGACTCGTTCGAGCCGAATTGACATACAACGGGCATGACTCGAACAGGAATGAACCCAGCCATTGCGCCACCGTACATGTCCCATCAGATGCCTGCGATGCCGAAAGCGACTGAAATGAAGACCCACGAGCGTTTGGCCGGGGACGAACCGGCCAAGGGTGGCTTCGACCGCGGCGTCGTGCCGAGGCCGCCTTCATGGCGATGGTGGACGCGGCGGCGGCGTGCGAGGACGAGGCGGACTTCTTGGCGCTGCTGCGCCGTGGCCCAAGCGCGTAGCGCCGCCCGCCCTAGCCGGCGGCGCCGTATTCGCGGCCTCGTGCCAACACCAACACCGGCTGTCGAAGCACGTCGAGGTTCGCCAAAGGATCCCCGCGAACAAACAGCAGGTCCGCGCTGGCGCCTGCACGCACGACGCCGGCCACTTCACCGAGGCCCAACGCGGCGGCGGCCTCGCTGGTGGCGCAGCGCAACGTCTCCACCGGGGAGAGTTCCGCCAAACGGGCGAACACCGGCAGCGCCAACGCCAAGTCGTGGTGGCGCACGTTGGGAATCCCCGCGTCCGTGGAGGCCACGAAACGGCAGCCGGCGGTCTTCATGGCGCGGAAGTTGCCCGTCACGTTGTTGGCGAACGCTTTCCCGAACCGTGCCCACCCCGCGTTCACGGTGGGTGAAATCCAAACCTCCCGGCGAGCGATTTCGGCAACCAGCTGCGCATCGTAGGGCCCGCGGCGACCGTCTTGGCCGATCCAAGAGCAGTGTTCGATGGTACGGGCGCCGGCCCTGACGGCGTGGCGGATGCCCGGCGTGCCGTGACAGTGCGCGGCCACCTCCAAACCCCGCGTCTTGGCGAACGCGACGATGGCGGACGTGGCCGCCTGATCGAACTGGGCGTCCTTGGGCTGGCTGCCGGGAGTCTGCATGCCGCCGGTGGCCATGAGCTTTACGAGATCGACGCCCCGCGCCCGCTGCCGTTCGACAACCGCTTCCGCCTGCGCCGCATCCGCGGCTTCGCCGCCCCAGAAGTGGCAATGGCCGCCCACCGAGGTGACGGGCTGGCCGGCGCACAAGAGCCGCGGGCCGGGAATCTCCCCGGCGTCGATGCGGTCGCGCAACTCCAGTTCCAGCCATTGGCCGCCACCCAGATCCCGGGCCGTGGTGATGCCGCCCCGCACCATCGCCAGCGCCCTCGCCGCCATTTTGCGCCGCACCGCGTCCGGCTCTTCGGCCAAGTGCTCCGCCACGGTCCTCATGGCCGGATCCAGCACCATGTGAACATGGGCGTCGATGAGGCCCGGCAGAACGGTCAAGCCGGCGCAGTCCTCGCCGCCGAGATCGCGACCCACTTGGGCGATCTTGCCTTCCTCCACGACGATGGAGTTGGCGTCGAGATAGCGTTCGGCCACCCCGTCCCAGATGCGCGCGTTGGTGTATGCGGCCAAGCCGCGCCTCGTTAACAGCCGCGGGGCCGAGAGCGGCCCAGCCGCCAACCGCGCCACATGTCGCCGCCCGCCTCGTGGTCGTGGCGAAACAGCCTGGTGTCCTTGAACCACTCGAACTGGCCAAGCGCCCGGTGCTCCGCCTCGGTGAGCGTCTCGCGCTGGTGGGTGAAGTCCGCGAACACCGCCCAGCGGATGCGCGCTCCCGCATGAATTCCCGCGGAATGCACGGCCCTTCCATGCCAGAAGATCACGTCGCCTTTGTCGCCGGCGATCTCCACCGGCGCGACGCCGTCCACCACCTGCCGCATGGCGGTTCGGAACGTCGGCAACGGCGACCAGTTCGCGGCGTGTCGATGCGCCCGGAACATCACCTTGTGGCTGCCGGGATAAAGCGTGAAGCCGCCGTTGCGAGGCGGCACGTCCGCCAAGTAGGCGCAAACGTTGAGCTGTTGGCACACTTGGTCCGTATGCGGGCCGAGGGCGTCCGCGCCCCGCGGGGCCGCGCCATCCGGCCCGGCGGGAAACAGGGCGTACACGCCTCGGGTCCGCGTGCTCGGGCGGAGGTCGCCGAGCAGCGACTCGGCCACCGCCCTCACCGCCGGGCTGTTTGGCACGAGATCGACGATAAAACGCGCACCACCCAAATCGTGGAGCTTCACCGTCGCGCCAACATGCACAACGCGCTGCCGGCCGAGGTGCGGGCCGGCCTGCGGGATCGGCGGCATTTTCGCCCAGCGCGGCGTCGCCCAAGCGCCCCGGTCGTCGCGAGTCGACGACCATTTCGCCGCGCCTTGCAACGGCACCCGATCGGTCATGTGCCGCCAAACGCGATCCAAGGCCGCATCCACCACATCCGCGTCCAACATCCGCGGTTTCACCAAGAAGCCGTTGTCGACGAAGAACTCCACTTCCGCCGGGGAGACGGTGTGCCCGGTCGCCGCCAGATCATCCGGGCGCGCCCACACCACGCTGGGCTTGCGGGAAGCCGCGGCGGTCGAAGTTCTTGCGACGCGATTTGCCATAGCTAGCGCGTATTTCCTGCTTGGGCTACCGGGCTGCGCCGTTTTCCGCGGCGCGGCACAGTAGCGTCAACCCTCTGTCGCCAACTGTCAACCGCGGTCGGTTCGCCGACACTTTCGACGGCACCACCGCGGCTGCTCTCGGAACCCAAGCGCGTCTGTCGCTGTGCTACTGTGCTAGTGTGCGAAGCCAAGGTCGCTGACAAGGGGGAAGGCGAGTGACCCAGTTGCCCGTGGATTACGAGGAGCGCGTCTACGCTGGGGTGCTCGGCAAGCTCATCGGCGTCTATCTCGGACGCCCGTTCGAGGGCTGGTCGAACGAAGCCATCGAGAAACGCCTCGGCGTGATCGACTACTACGTTCACGACAAGCTCGGTGTGCGGCTCATCGTCACCGACGACGACATCAGCGGCACGTTCACCTTCATTCGTGCCCTTGAGGACTACGGCTGCGATCCGGCGCTGACGCCCAAGCAGATTGGTCAAACCTGGCTCAACTACCTGATCGAGAAACGCACCATCCTGTGGTGGGGCGGCCTTGGCAACTCCACCGAGCACACCGCCTACATGCGGCTGGCGAACGGCATCGACGCGCCGGCCAGCGGCTCCATCGCCATGAACGGCCAAGTGGTGGCCGAGCAAATCGGCGCGCAGATATTCATCGACGGCTGGGCGATGGTCTCCCCGGGGGACCCGGAGCGGGCAGCGGATCTGGCGCGGCGGGCGGCAAGCGTCTCACACGATGGCGTGGCCATCCACGGCGCCCAAGTCCTCGCCGCCATGGAAGCGGCGGCGTTCGTGGAATCCGACACCGACAAGCTGTTGGACATCGGTGTCGCGCAGATCCCCGAATCCAGCTTGCTGACGCGCATGATCGGCGACATCCGCGACTGGCACGCCAAGCACGGCGACGACTGGCGCGCCACCTTCGCCGCGATCAAAGCCAACTACGGTTACGACAAATACGGCGGAAATTGCCACATGGTCCCCAACCACGGCTTGATCGTCCATGGGCTGCTGCACGGCAACGACGATTTCGGCCGCGCCCTCAAAATCGTCAACACCTCGGGCTGGGACACGGACTGCAACTCGGGCAACCTCGGCTGCCTGCTCGGCATTCAACACGGTTTGGCCGGCATGGACGCCAATCTGGACTGGCGCGGGCCCGTGGCGGACATCTGCTACCTCCCAAGCGCCGACAGCGGCGGCGGCGTCAGCGACGCGGTGACGCAAGCGGCGCGCATAACCCGCTTGGGCCACGGTCTCGCCGGCGTTCCCTATGCCGCGCCCAAGAACGGCGCCCGCTACCACTTCTCGCACCCGGGTGCCGTGCAGGGTTTCACGGGCCACGACTGCGTGGTGCAGAACCGGGCCAACGCCAGCGGCGAACGCTGCCTCGCCGTCCACTTCAACCGCACGGAACCGGGCGCCACGGCGCGGGCCACGACAGCCGTCTTCGTGGATTCGTTGGCAACGGCCCAGTACTTCGAGCGCAAGGGCTACAGCTTGATGGCGAGCCCCAGCCTGTCTCCGGGGCAGACCATCACGGCGGCGGTCGAGCTCGCCAAGACCGCCGACGAGGCGGCGGATGTGTCGATTTGCATCCGCGCTTTCGACGCCGACGACCAGTTGATGACGCTGCGCAATCCGGCCCGAACGGTGGCCCCCGGTGATCGCGAGACCTTGACGTGGCAGGCCCCGAACGTGGGCGGCTACCCGTTCGCGGCGGTGGGCGTGGAGGTCGTTTCCGCCGGATCTGGCGGCACCCTGTACCTGCACAGCTTGGACTGGCAAGGCGCGCCCGAAGTGACGCTGACACGCGTGCGCGGCACCATGTGGCACCGCGCTTGGGTCAACGGCGTCGATCAATACGGCCACTACTACGGGGAGCCGTTCCGCTTGGTGCAGAACCGCGGCACCGGCTTGCTGCTGCACGGCACCCGCGACTGGACTGACTACCGCGTGCGGGCCGACGTCACGCCCCATCTCGTGCGCCGCGCCGGTGTCGCGGCGCGGGTGCAGGGCATGAAACGCTACTACGCGCTGGTGTTGGCGGCCGACGGCAAGGCGCGCTTGGTGCGCGAACTGGACGGCACCGCGGTGCTGGCCGAATGCGACCACGACTTGGCGCTCTACCAAACGTACAACTTGGCGCTGACCGTGCGTGGCGAGACTATCGTCGGCGTCATCGATGGCGTGCCTCGGCTGGAGGCGCACGACAGCGCCTTGCAGAGCGGCGGCATCGCGCTGTTGGTGGACGAGGGGCGCACGGCAACGCAAACGGTGTCGGTAGAGGCGGCGTAGGCGTTTCGTCGCGCCCACATTTGCGCTGAACGCGGCGGCGCGGCGAGAATCCGGCGCCGCCGCCGGCAATCGTCAGCGCTCGAGGCGGCGCGAATAGTCGCGCAGGACGTCGCGCGCTTCTCGACGCAGCAGCACTATGCCGAACAGGTTTGGCAGCGCCATCAACGCCAACGACACGGTGGAGATCAGCCAGACGAACGAGGTGTCCATCCACGCCGCGCAGAAGAACGCCGCGGCGTACAAGATCCGGTACGGCAGCACCGCCCGCGTGGAGCCGAACAGATAGGTGATGGCGCGATCGCCGTAGTACGACCAGGCGACGGCCGTGCTGAAGGCGAAGAGCACCAGTCCCACCGTCACGGCGTACTGTCCGTAGAATCCGAAGAAGCTGCGCTTGAACGCCTCGGCGGTGAGGGGCACGGAATGCAACAGGGATTTGCCGCGCAGCGTCGCGTCGTCGGTCAATGCGCCGTCCACCAGCGTCACGTCGCCGTTATGCGGCACGCCGCCGGTGAGGATCAGCACATCCTCGGCCACCGAACGGTTGTGCAAGACGGTGATGTCCGCGTCCACGAAGCGCCCGTCCCGCACCGCGAACACGCCTTCGGCCATCGGCAGCGTCCTGTCCTGGCGGCGGCCGAGCAGCCCGTCGAGCAGGCCTTGGCGGGCGCCGATGTGGGTGGCGAGCTTGTCCAGGTCCTCCGGTTCGCGCTCTGAATACACCCCTGCCAGGAACTCGGTGTCGGCGCGCTGAAACTCGTTGTCGAACTTCTCCTGCCACACGCCCGAGGCGAGAATCACCATGCCGGTGAGCGTGCAGATGACCAGCGTGTCGATGAACGGTTCGAGCAGGGACACCAGCCCCTCGGAGACGGGTTCGTCCGCTCGCGCCGAGGCGTGGGCGATGGGCGCCGACCCTTGCCCCGCCTCGTTCGAGAACAGTCCGCGGGCCACGCCCCGGTTGATGGCGTAGGCCACCGAGGCGCCGAGAAAACCGCCGGTGGCCGCCGAGCCCGTGAAAGCGTCTCGGAACACCGCGAGAAACGACGGCACCACCTGCTCGATGTTGCTGGCCACCACGGCGCACGCCCCCACGGCGTAGAGCACGCCCATGATCGGCACGATGGCCGTTGCGACCCGGGCGATGCGCTTGATGCCGCCGATGATCACCAGCGCCAGCAGAATCGCCAGCACCGCGCCACTCGCCGCGGGTGGAATGTCGAACGAGGCGCGCAGCCCCGCCGAGACGCTGTTGCTCTGCGGCATGTTGCCGGAGCCGAGGGTGCTCAGCACCGTCGCCACCGCGAAGAACACGGCCAGCCACTTCATGTTGAGACCGCGCTCCATGTAGTACATCGGCCCGCCCGCCACCTCGCCCTTGTCGTCGAAGGTGCGGTATTTGTGCGAGATCGTCACTTCCACGAACTTGGTGGTCATGCCGACGAACGCCGTGGCCCACATCCAAAAGAGCGCCGCCGGCCCGCCGAGAAAGATGGCGAAGGCGACGCCGGCGATGTTGCCGGTGCCCACCGTGCCCGAAAGCGCGGTGGAAAGGGCTTGCAGGTGGGACGTGTCGCCGGCGGCGTCCTTGCGGGTGTGCCGGCCGAACAGCACGCCCCAGGCATGCTTGAAGTAGCGCACCTGTGGCACGCCTAGATAGATGGTGAAGAAGAGGCCGACGCCGAGCAGCAGATACGGAAAATAGAACGCGGCGCCAAGCCAGCCGTCTAGCCAATTCAGGATGTCCGTGACGGTCTCCATCCCGCCGAACTTAGCCGCCGTCGGACGTCTTGGGCGCGTCGGCGGGGAACAACGCCGCACGCATCACGCCGTGCAACTCGTGCTGGTCCATGACGCCGCGCACGCCCTCGGCCCCTCGCCCCAGCGCGTAGGCGGCCACGTCTTCTGCGGCGTGGGTCTCGAGATAAAGGGGATAAGTCGCGCGCTGGCGATAGTCCGGGTGCGTCGGCTCGAGGTCGCCTTGCGCGCCTTTGATAGCGCCTGGGCCGTTGGCGTAGCCGAGGGTGGTGTAGGTGTCGCCTGCCATGTCCTTGCCCGGCTTGCCGTCCGCTCCGACGACCAAACCGAGGATGGGATTGCCGCGCGCCGGCCAGCCGCCGATGGTGAGCGTGTGGCTGTGATCGGCGGTGACCAGGATGAGCGTCTCGGCCGGATTCGCGCGTTCCACGGCCACGGTCACCGCCGCCGCGAACGCGATGGTGTCGGTGAGCGCCCGGTAGGCGTTGCTGGCATGGTGGGCGTGGTCGATGCGCCCGCCCTCCACCATCAGGAAAAAGCCGGGTGCGCCAGGCGCGGCCAAGCGGGCGAGGGCGAAATCCGTCATCTCGGCCAAGGAAGGCTCGCCGCCGGCGTCCGCCAGTCGATCCGCCTCGTGTTCCATGTGCGACACCTCGAACAGGCCAAGCACCTGCCCGTCGGCGCCCAGCGCGTTGAGCCCGTCGTGGTCGAACACGAAACGCCGCCCTTCGCCGGCGGCGAGCCACTCGGCGATCAGATCCCGTCCGTCGCGCCGGTGGCCGGTGGCCTCGGCGTCCTCCGGGTCTTGTTGTTCCACGGGCAGAAACACCCCGCGTCCGCCGCCGAGCAACACGTCCACGCCGTCGCCGTGCGGAAACTCCACCAATTGGCGGGCGATGTCCTTGCACTTGCCGCGCGCGTCCTCCGGCATGGCCGCGGCGAATTCCCATTTGCGATCTATCGAGTGCGCGTAGGCCGCCGCCGGCGTCGCGTGGGTGATTCGGGTAGTGGTGACGAGGCCGGTCCTGTAGCCCCGCTGCTCGGCTTCCTCGAGCAAAGTGGTCAAGGGATTGCTGAGCGCGCCCTCGCAATCGCCGTGCGCCACGCTTGGATCGACGCTGAGCACGCCGACGCGCGCTTTGCGGCCAGTCACCAGAGCCGTCATGGTGCCGGCGGAATCCGGCACCTGGGCATCCACGTTGTAGGTCTTCACCAGCGCGAGGTGCGGAAAACGCTCGAAGGAGAGGTAGTTCTCCTCGCCGGGTTGACCGCGGTTCTGTCCGTCGAGGATGCGCGCCGCGGTGACGGTGGAGACCCCCATGCCGTCGCCAACGAAAAGGATGACGTTGCGCGGCGCGGTTTCGGCGGCCGAGCCGAGGCACAGCGACAAGGCGAACGGTACGCCGAACGCCAAACGCGCCAAACGCGGCCGGTGTGGCAGATGTGGGACAGGTTTCATCGAACGGCCTCGCGCATGGTAACGAACTCTTCCGCGGCGGTGGGGTGAATGCCGATGGTGGCGTCGAAGTCCGCCTTCGTCGCACCGGCGTTGATGGCCACGGCCACGCCTTGAATGATCTCGCCGGCTTCGGCGCCGCACATGTGCGCCGCCACCACCCGGTCGGTGTCGCCGTCCACCAGCAGCTTCATCAGCGATCGCTCGTCGCGCCCGGACACCGTGTGCTTCAACGGGCGGAACCTCGATTCGTACACCCGCAAGCGCGAATAGCGCTTCCGCGCCGCCTCTTCGGTAGGGCCGACGCTGCCAATGTTCGGTTGGCAGAAGATGGCCGTCGGCACGGCGGCGTAGTCTACCAAGCGCTGGCCGTCGCCGAACAGCCGCTCGGCCACGCACGCGCCTTCGGCGATCGCCACGGGCGTCAAGGCCACACGGTCGATGACGTCGCCGATCGCGAAAATGTGCGGCACGCTGGTGCGGTAGTCGTCGTCCACTACCACGGCCCCATTGGCCGCCAGTCGCACGCCGACGGCCGGAAGCCCGATACCGGCGCTGGCGGGCGCGCGCCCGGTGGCCGCCAGCACGGCGTCGACTTCCAGCGAGTCGTCGTTGTCGAACCGGCAAAGAAGGCCGCCTGGTTTCTCTTCGACCGCGGCGATGCGGGCGTTGAGCCGCACATCCACATGCTTGCGGCGCATTTCGTCCAGCACGAACCGCCGCACGCCTTCGTCGAATCCGCGCAGCGGCAACTCGCCGCGGTAGGCGAGCCGCGTCGTCGCGCCGAGACCCGCGAAGATGCCCGCGAACTCCACGGCGATATAGCCGCCGCCGAGGATCAAGACGCGCTCCGGAAAGTCCGCCAAATGGAACGTGTCGTCGGAAGTTATCACCAGGTCGTTGCCGGGGAAGGCCGGCACCCGCGGCCGACTTCCCGTGGCCACGAGGATGTGCCGGGCGGTGACCGAGCGGGCCCCCACCCGCAACGTGTGCGGCGCGGCCACGGCGGCGTGATCCACCTGGATCGCGACGCCAGCGTCTTCGAGCATGTCGCGGTAGATGCCGTTCAACCGCCGGATCTCGCGGGTCTTGTTGTCGCGCAGAGTCGGCCAATCGAAATCCGGCGTCTCGACCCGCCAGCCGAAGTTGCCGGCGTCCTCGCAATCCTCGGCGAAGCGCGAGCCGTACACGAAGAGTTTTTTCGGCACGCAACCGGCGTTGACGCAAGTGCCGCCGAGCTGGCCCTGCTCGGCGATGGCCACGCGCGCGCCGAGCGCCGCCGACGCCCGGGCGGCACGCACGCCGCCGGAACCGGCACCGATCACGTACAAGTCGTAGTCGTGTTCTCGCACTGGGCATCCAGCCGCAGGTAAACGCGAAGTCTGCCTATCGCGTCGATCCGGCGCAACCGTGACAGTGCTGTTCGTGCTGTTCGAGTCTCGTCCAATGCCGCAGGCAGGGCCGACCGTTGCGGCGGTCAAGCGCTTGCCGCCGTCATCCGCGATAGAATCTCGCAACGGATCTCGCAGCGAACGGATGGATACCGCGATATACGGCACCGGCCACGCTGGCTTGGAAGCGCTCGCGTGTGGCGATGGGTTCGCTGCCCGGACGGGCCGGCGGCTCATGCGCGGTTCGCCACTGCGGTGGGCGCTCGCGGCGTTGGTGTTGGCGCCCCTGGGCGCCGGCGCGGCGGTGGAAGATCGGACTTGGTGCGTCACCGCCGGCCCGCACTTCGAGCTGGTGTCGGATTTGCGAAAACGCAAGGCGCGCGCGCTGGCCGACTCGTTGGACCGCTTTCGCGTTGCCGCCTCGGCGTTGCTTCCGGGGCCGCCGGCCGCCGGCCATGCCGGCGTGAACGGGCGGCCGGGCCTGCGACTGCTGGCTTTCAAGCGCGCCAGCGACTTCGTCGCGCTGTTCGAGTTCCCGCGCATCGCGGGGTTTTCGCAGCCGTCGCTGGACCAGAGCCTGCTGGTGTTCGGGCCAAGCGCCGACGGCTACTGGGACACCATCGCCTTTCACGAGTACACGCACCATCTCCTGCACACGCGCGTCGCGCTGAACCTGCCGGTGTGGTACGAGGAGGGCTTCGCGTCGTACGCGGCGACCTTGGATGTCGCCGACGGGGTGGTGACCGCCGGCCGCGGCCCGCACGGGCTGCTGCGTCACCTGCTGGCGAAGCCGGCAACGGGGCTGGAGGAAGTGATCGGCGAGCGCTACCGGCTGGACTGGCAGCGTCATGATCTGTCCAACATCTACGTCTTGTCTTGGGGCGTGGTGCGGTTTCTCCTGCACGCCCCTCGCCCCAACGGGGAACGTTTCGCCGCCGATGTCGGCGGCCTGATCGAGGCCATCGATCGCGGCACGCCTTCCACCGTCGCCCTGCGGGAACGCCTTGGCGTGGACGTGGCGGGCTTGCGCGATTTGATGCGCGACTACTACGGGCGTCTCGGCGACGGGCCGCCGCCGGTGTTCAGATTCCCGCTGCCGCCCCAACCGCCCACGGAGTTCAGCTACGAGTGCTTGAGCGAACACGACCGGCGCCTGGTGCTGGCGAACGCGGTGGCCCGGCATCGTCCGGCCCACGCCGCCACGCTCTTTGGCGCCGTGTTGGCGGACGAACCGCGACACGCGGGGGCGTTGGTGGGGCTCTCGCGTGTGCAAGCGGACAAGGCCGATGCGCTGGCGACGGCGGAGGCCGCGGTGGCCGCCGCGCCGGCGGATCCGGCCGCCCAAGTTCGGCTGGCGGAAGCCCGCATCGCCAATTGCCAAGCGGATGCCGGCGACGCCTGCGACGACGCTTGGGCCGCGGCCGCGGCCGCCTGCCGGCGGGCGCTCGCTTTGGATAGCGGTCGCGCCGACGCCGTCTACTGTCTTGGTCTCGCCTTCTTGCGCGGCGACAAGCTGGCCGAAGCGCTGTTGCACCTGCGCGAGGCCCTCTGGCGCGCGCCGTGGTCGCTGCGCGTCCACTACCACTTGGGCGTGGCCTACTGGCGCCTCGGTGCGGCGCGGGAAGCGCGGCGGCATCTGCGCAAGACCGCCTATTGGCACCCGGACGCGGTTTGGCGGCAACGCGCTTTTGACGCGCTCGACAAGTTGAACGCCGCGACCGCGCCGCCGGCTACCACTCCTCCTGAAGCTCGCGGATGACCTCGCTGGCGGAATCGATCCGTTGGGCGGGATCAACGCGCAGACAGCGCAGGCAAACCTCCTCCAAGCGGCTCGGCACCGGCGTGGCGGCGTGCGAGGATGGCGGCGCGATGTCCGCCCTCAGGGTCTGGGCGATGATCTCGTCGAACGAGTCCCCGGCAACCGGCGGGCGCCCGGCCAGCACTTCGTACAACACCGCGCCCAAACTGTAGATGTCGGTGCGGTGGTCGAGGGCCGGGTCTTGGCGCAGGTGCTCGGGCGACATGTAGGACACTGTGCCCTGCAGATCGCTGCCGCCGGCGACGGTCGGCGCGTCTTCTTGAACAACGGTCTCGGCCTCCGCCTGGGGCAGGATCTTGGCGAGGCCCCAATCCAGCACGAGCACTTCCCCGAACGGCCCCACCAGCACGTTCTCCGGCTTGATGTCGCGGTGCGCGACGCCGTGATCGTGGGCGTAGGCCAGCGCGTGCGCCACCTGGATGACAACCTCCACCAGACGCGAGAGATCGTAGCGGTCGCGGTAGTTGAGAATCTCGCGCAGCGTGTAGCCGTGTACCAGCTTCATGGTGAAGTAGGGGCGGCCCTTGAGGTCGCGGGCGAGCTCGTAGGTTGGCACGGTGTTCGGATGCTGCAACAAGGCGCTCACGCGCGCCTCGCGCACGAAACGGCGCTGCTCCGCCTCGTCGTCGGCGAACTCCGCCTTGAGGCACTTGTAGCAGACGACGCGCATCAGGTGCAGGTCTTTGCAGGATTGGATGATGGACCGGCCGCCGCGGGCGATGGTCTTGAAGTAGGCGTAACGGGTGGCCGGATCGATCCGTCTCGGCAGCGGCCTGTCCGTGTCGGCCAAGGAGACGACGGGGTAGTCGTCTCCCGCCGCGGCGAATCGCGTCAAGCCCGTTCTCCGCCGGGTGGCGCCGGCGACTTCGCCGCCTCCACGCGCCTCAGCCGCTCGATGAGGCTGGACGTGTCCCAGCGTCCGCCGCCGAACGCCTGCACGTCCGCGTAGAACTGGTCCACCAGCGCCGCGAGCGGCATGCGGGCGCCAAGTTCTCGCGCCGCCGCCAGCGTCATGTCCAGATCCTTGCGCATCCAGTTCACCGCGAAGCCGAATTCGAACTCGCGCCGGGCCATCGTGGCGGCGCGGTTGTCCATCTGCCAGCTTTGCGCCGCGCCCTGGGAAATCACGTTCACCACGGCGTCGAGGTCGAGGCCGGCCTTCTCCGCGAAGTGCAGCCCTTCGGCCAGCCCCTGCAACACGCCGGCGATGCACACCTGGTTCACCATCTTCGCGAGTTGACCGCTGCCCACATCGCCCATGCGCCTCACCGCCTTGGCGTAGCAGCGCATCACCGGCTCGGCCGCCGCGAACACGTCTTCCGTGCCGCCGGCCATCACCGTGAGTTGTCCGTTCTCGGCGCCGGCCTGGCCGCCGCTCACCGGCGCGTCCAAGAAGCCCACGCCGACGTCGCCGCCGAACTTGGCAAGTTCCCGGGCGAGCTTGGCCGACGCGGTGGTGTGGTCCACCACTGTGGCGCCGGGCGGCGCGCCGGCGAAGACGCCGTCCTGCCCTAGCGCGACGCTGCGCACGTCGTCGTCGTTGCCAACGCAGAGGAAGATCAAACGCTTGCCCTCGGCGGCTTGGCGCGGCGTCAGGGCGCGAGCGCCGCGGTGCTTGCGCAGCCAAGCCTCGGCGCGTTCGCCGGTGCGGTTGTACACGGCGACGCGATGTCCCGCCGCCGCCAAGTGCCCGGCCATAGGAAAACCCATCACGCCAAGCCCCACGAACGCCACATCGGTGCCGTCGGCCGTTCCACTCATTGTCGCAAGCCACTCTTGCACCCAACCGGCGGCGATCATAACCCCGCCGCCGCGGGGCCTGGGACGGAGCGCTCGAGTCGAATCGAAACATGCCGCGCAAGCGGAACGGTTCCGCCGTATGATCCGCGTGACGACTTCTTGACAAGCGACACGGGGGAGGCGCAATGAGAATCGGAATCTATGGCGGCAATGTGCGGCGCGGCAAACCGCTCACGAGTTTGGTGGACGAGATCGTGGAGAAGGAGCAGCAGGGCTTCGCCAGCTACTGGACGCCGCAAGTGGGCACGTTCGACGCGCTCACCGTGTTGGCGCTCGCCGGGCAGCAGACCAGCCGCATCGAACTGGGCACCGCGGTCGTGCCCAGTTACCCGCGCCATCCGAGCGCTTTGGCCCAGCAAGCGGCGACGGTGAACGCGCTCTGCGGCGGACGCCTGGTGCTGGGCGTCGGCCCTTCGCACGCGCCGGCCATGGAGGCCCTCGGCCTCGACTACGACCGGCCGGCTCTGCACATGCGCGAGTACGTCACGATCCTGAAAGCGCTTGGCAGCGAGGGGCGGGTGGACTTCGAGGGCGACATGTACCGCGTGCGCGCCGGCTTCGCCTGCCCGCAGGCGCAGCCGTTCGCCGTGGTGATCTCGGCGCTCGCGCCGTTGATGCTGAAGGCGGCCGGCGAAGTGGCGGACGGCACGGTCACTTGGATGGTGGGCAAGAACACCATCGCCGCCCGCACGGCGCCGCGCATCGCCAATGCCGCCGCGGCCGCCGGCCGCCAGCCGCCGCGGGTGATCGCGGCCCTTCCCGTGTGCGTTCACGACGACAAAGCGCAAGCGACGGCGCGCGCCGTGCAGATATTCCAAGGCTACGGGCATTTGCCGAACTACCGGCGGCAGTTGGACGCGGAGGGCTTGGGTCAAGCCGGCGAGATCGCCGTTGTGGGCGACGAGGACGAAGTGACCGCCCAGCTCGGCGGCTACTTCGACGCCGGCGCGACGGAAGTGATCGCCAGCGTCTTCCCCGCCGGCGACGACAGCCGCGGCTCCTTCGCCCGCACCACGGCGCTCCTGCAAGGCCTTGCCGCGGCGTGAAACGGCGAATGGCCGTGAAGCTCGCCGCCCTGGCCGTCGCTCTGACGCTGGCCGCCGGCGGCGCGACCGCGTCCGCCGAGATCAAGACGGCGGTGTTCGCCGGCGGCTGTTTCTGGTGCATGGAACCGCCCTTCGACCGGCTGGACGGCGTGCTGGAAACCACCTCGGGATACACCGGCGGGCGCACGGATTCGCCCACCTATGAAGAGGTCACCTACGGGGACACCGGGCATTTCGAGGCGGTGCGCGTTCGCTACGACGACGCGAAAGTGGACTACGCCACGCTGTTGGACGTGTACTGGCGCCAGATCGATCCGTTCGACGACAGCGGCCAGTTTTGCGACAAGGGATCGAGCTACCGGGCCGCGGTGTTCGTGGGCGACGCAGCCGAGCGAGCGGCGGCCGAGGCCTCCAAGCGGGAGCTCCAGGCGCGTTTGGGGCGGCCCTTCGTCACCGGCATCCTGCCGCGCGCGACGTTCTATCCGGCCGAGCAATACCATCAGGACTACTACCGCAAGAACCCGTTGCGCTACAAGTTCTACCGCTCCGGGTGCCGGCGCGACCGGCGGTTGGAAGAAGTGTGGGGGCCCGAGGGCGAGCGCTTGGAGGAACGTCAGCGCTTGGAGGAAGAAGGCGCATCCCGGTAGATCGCGCCACGCTCCCGCACCGGGTCGAGCAACGACAGATCTCCCGGCGGCACCTCGTAACCCTTCGGGAACGGCGGGCGCGCTTCCATCCCCAAGGCTTCGAGCACGCGATCGTGCTGGTAGTAGCTCGTCACCGCGTGCAGCGCCAAACCGCGCAGAAAGCGCGGGTCCGCGGCCCGCGCCGAATCCACCAAGGCGCGCTGGTCGCCCGCCGGCAGAGCGGCGAACGCCTGCCCCCAACGCTCTCGGGCGCGGTCATCCAAGGCGTCGAGTTCGCGCCGCAACGCGGGCAGCGACGCGGCCTCGTGGGCGCGGACGTAGCCGAGCACATCCACTTCGGCGCCGCTGGGCATGCGGCCGTCGGCGCTGGCCGGGATGATCATGTCCAGCAGGATGTCGAACGTGCGCCGCTGCGCCGCGGTGAGCGGGGCGTCGGTGCCGACAACGCCTTCTCGCACAACCTGGCCCGCTCGCACAGCCTGCTCCCGCGAGGCTAGTCGAACAGGTTGGCCAAGCGCTTCTTCATCGCGTCGGCGATGTAGAGCGCCACGGCCTGGATGGTGCTGGTGGGGTTCACCCCGCCGGACGTGACGAACACGCTGCCGTCGACGATGAAGAGGTTGCGCACGTCGTGGCTGCGGCCCCACTCGTTCACCACCGACCGCCCGGGGTGTTCGCCCATGCGGGCCGTGCCGAGGAGGTGCCAGCCCGAGTGGCGCAACGGCGCGGCGGTTCGCGGGACGTCCACAGCGCCGGCCGCCCGCAGCGCTTGCGCGCCGTGTTCCAAGCCGTGCGCCAACATGCGACGGCTGTTTTCGCTCAGGCGGTAGGTGATCTTCGGCGCGGGAATGCCGTGGCCGTCCTTGAGCTCGGCGTCCAACGTGACGCGGTTGCACTCCTCGGGCAGGTCTTCGCAGCAGATGCCGATGTGCATGGTGCGGTCGAACAACCGCTCAAACGCCTCATGGTGGCCCGCGCCCCAAGGTATCGAACCTTCGCCGATGCCGCCGCGCGCCGTCGTCACCGGGCCCGCCCCACGCGTGATCTGCATGGTGTAGCCGCGCACGAAGCCGCGTAGCGCGTCCGTTTCGTAGAACTGTTGGCTGAGAATGCAGCATCCGCGCGGGCCGAAGTGCGATTCCAGGGGCACGTCGAAGACGCCGGTGAGGAGCCCCCAAGGGTGCAACATCAGGTTCTTGCCGACCAACCCGGAGCGGTTGGCGAGGCCGTCGGGAAACCGTGCGGAGACGGAGTTCAGCAACAGGCGCGGCGTGCCGACGCCGTTGCAGGCCAGGATCACGACTTCGGCGCGTTGATGGCGCTCGACGCCGTCCTTGTCGAAGTAGGCGACGCCGGTGGCCATGTCGCGGGCGTTCACCGTGATCTCGCGCACGCGGCAATGCGTGCGCAGTTCCACACCGAGCCGCTGGGCCATCGGCCAGTAGGTGATGTCGGCGCTGCTCTTCGCCCCTTGCGCGCAGCCGGAGTTGCAAGGCCCGAGATTCAGGCACCGCCCGCGGCCGTTGTGCTCGCGGCTGGCGATGGCGCTGTCGGACGGCCACCAGTGCCAGCCGAGCTTGTTGAAGCCTCGCCCCATCGCTTCGCCCATGCGGCCGAGGGGAATGGGCGGCAGCGGCGGCTCGTGGCGGGGCAGGGCGGGGTCGCCGGCGAGGCCGGCGACGCCGATGTTGCTGTCGTTTTCCGCGAAGTGGGGTTCCAGCGTTGCGTACCCGATCGGCCAGTCGTCCGCGACGGCGTCCAAGGACCGGACGCGGAAGTCCGACGGGTGGAAGCGCGGAAAGTGCGCGGAATACAGGATCGTGCTGCCGCCCACCGCGTTGAAGTTGAGGATGGCGACGGGCGAGTCGTCGTCGTTGATGGGATAGTCCGCGGCGCGGTGGCGTTGATTCGGGCTGGGTTGGAACCCGCGCAGCATCTCCCAGTCGCGCCCGGTGCTCGGATACTCGGCCGGATTCATCCAACCGCCTTGCTCGAGGCAGACGACGCGCATGCGCGTGCGCGCCAAGCTCCACGCCACCGCGGCGCCCGACGCGCCCGCCCCCACAATAACCACATCGGCGATGTCGTCGGCCATGCCGCCACCCCAGGCTCGCGTTTCCGTCCAGCGTCAAGGCCGGCGGGATGCGTTCATCATACCGCCTTGATCGTCGGCGACAGAACGCAGGCGGGCGAGCAGGCGTCCTTCAGGGGGCGTGGAGCGCCCCCACCGCGGCGGCCACGATGCGACGAATCTGCGCCACCATGTCCTTCTGCGCCGCCGCGTCGTGCCCGGTCACCGCCGGCGTGTGCAGGTGACCGAGGGCGAAATCGCCGCCCAGCCGCGCCCGCAGCAACAAACTCCGGTAGGACACCTCGTTGGAAAGAAAGCCGCCGCCGGAACCGGCGACGGCGGTGCAGGACGCGAGTTCCGTCAAACCGGCGGCGGAGATCGCGCCGCGCTCCAGCGTCTCGACCCGGCGGTTGTCGCGCACCGGCCAAGGGCCCGGCGCCGCGGCCATCGCTTCCACCGGCAGGGAGAACTCCAGGAACTCCGGCCCTTCCAAGCGCCTCGGCGGCAACGGACACTGCTCGGTTCCGTCCGCGAGCTGGCGCTGGTTGTCCGGCTTTGTCGAAGAGCGGCGCCGCCCCGGGAAGCGTTCGAGATCAAACCGGTCGCGACCCATGCTGATCGTCAAAGCGAGCGTCAAAGGGCCGCACGCCCCCGCGAATACCGGCGTCAGCAGCTGCTCCACGATGCCGCGGTCGAAGTCCGCGTAACGAACGGGCAGGATGGCCGACCGCACGTTGGCGCCGGCGATGCGCGTGCCGTGAAGCGCCAACGCCGCGACGCCGGATGGATTGCTTTGGCGAATGTCTTGGTCGAGGTGGAACGGGTCGAATCCGGTCAGCAGCACCCCCGGCTCGCCGGCGGGAAACTCCACTTGGAAGCCGCGCGATCGGCGCTCGAGCGCTGTGTCGCGCGGATTGGCGGCGAGCATGCCAAGCCGCGCCCAATAAAGCGGCCGGTCGTCCAAGTCGCCGGCGTGCGCGTCGGCGACCGCCCGCGACCACAGCCGCGGGCCCCGCTCCGCAGGCGGCGCGTCCAACACGTCGTCGTAGCGGCCGGCGACGGACGGAATCGCCGCTTTGGCGCGGACCAGCCGCGCGGCCTCGGCGTCCGGGTTCATTCGCACTCCCCCAAGCGTGGTCGCGACGACGCGTTGCAAGTCACGCCGGCATCACTCGCGGGCGCTCTCAAACGGCGCCTCGGAGGTGGTTTCGTTGGCTTCGAAGGTGGTCTCGAAGAACAGCGGCCACAGCTTGCCGGTCAGGTAGAACCGTTTTGCCTTCGGATCGTAGGCGATGCCGTTCAGCACACCCGCTTCGCGTCGCGCGTCGGCGTCGAGCAGCCCCGCGGCATCCACTCGGTGGGACACGCGCCCGGTGGCCGGATCGATACGCACCAAATAGTCCGCCCCGAAGACGTTGGCGTACACGGCGCCATCCACGCACTCCAGCTCGTTCAACAGCGGCAGCGGCGCGCCGTTCAGGGTGACCCGCACCGAACCCGTGACGGCGAAGGAGCGGGAGTCGCGAAAGGCGAGGCGGGCCGAGCCGTCGCTCATCACGAACCGCGCGCCATCGTGGCACAACCCCCAGCCTTCGCCGCGAAACCGTTTCGCGCCGAGGCGTCTGAAATCGCCGATGTCGAAGAAGAGCACCTGGCCGGCCTGCCAGGTGAGCAGTGCCAGCCGCTCGTTCGCCCGCGCGAGGCCTTCACCGAAGAACAGAACCGGAAGGGCGACCCGCCGCTCGATCGCGCCGTTGACCGGATCAATGCGTCGCAATTCCGATTCGCCGCGTCGGCCGGTGCTCTCGTACAACTTGCCGCGCCACCAGACAAGCCCTTGGGTGAACGCAGTCGTCTCGTGGGCGAAGGAGCGATGGGCTCGCACTTTCAAGAGTTCGGGTGCCCCGGGGCTCGCCGCCAGGGCCGCGTGAGAACAAGTGGCCACCAGCCCCAGGGCACACCACCAGTTGACGCCGGCGTTGGCGCGCTTTGGGTTCCCGGGTGTCCCTCGCTGGTGGCGTGATGGCGCCGCGGCCCCGCCGTCGGGCCGCATGGGCCTTTGCGCGTCAGCCCCGCCGCCGGCGCGCCAACGGATCGAACGCCTGCGCGGCGCCCATGTCCACGACATTGGCGACGGCGTCCGTCAGATCCTCGTAGCTTGCCTCCGAGCCCAGCGAGACGCCGTTGTTCGTGAACGTTTGCGAGCGCGAGAAGCGTCCGCCGGCGGCGTGGATCGTGTGCGCGGAAGGCGCGTCTTCGCTGCACATGTAGAGCACCGCCGGCGTCACGAGATCGGGGCTCATGGCCGATGGCGGGTTGCCCATGTCGATGGTGGAGCCGGGCACGCTGGCGGTCATGCGGGTGGCGGCGCCGGGGGCCAAACAGTTGACGCGCACATTGTGCGCCGCGCCCTCGATGGCCAACACGTTCATAAGGCCCAGCATTCCCATTTTCGCGGTGCCGTAGTTGGCTTGGCCGAAGTTGCCGAATATGCCGGAGGTGGAGCTCGTGAACACCACTCGTCCCCAGTTCTTCTCGTACATGATGGGCCATGCGGCGCGCGTGACGTACGCGGTGCCGCGCAAATGCACGTCGATCACCAGATCGAACTCGTCGAGCGTCATGTTCTTGAAGGACTTGTCGCGCAGAATGCCGGCGTTGTTCACCACGATGTCCACCGTGCCGAAGGCCGCCACGGCGTCGTCGACTATGCTTCTCGCGCCGTCCCGATCGGCCACGGACGCCTTGTTGGCGACCGCCTCGCCACCGGCGGCCTTGATCTCGGCCACCACCATGTCCGCGGCCGCCGATTGCCCCTCGCCGTGGACGGACCCGCCAAGGTCGTTGACCACGACTTTCGCTCCACGTTGGGCGAACGCCAAGGCGTGGCTGCGGCCGAGGCCGTTGCCGGCGCCGGTCACGATCGCGACCTTGCCTTCGAAATCACTCATGGGTTCCGCCCCGCTGCGGCAAAAAACAAGCCCCGTATTCTAGAACAACGAACCTCGAACGCGGCCCGGCGATTTGGCGAGGCGCCGTGTGGTCGCCGTCCAAGTCATGTCCGTGCGGGTTTGCCGTGGCCGAGCGCGGCGCTCTCGATGCGCGCGAAGTCGTCCCAGTAGTCCGCGTAGGTTTTGCGAACACAGTCCGGCCCGCGCACCGCGCAGCCGCCGATGCCGCTCGCCAGCACGGAAAGCGCCATCGCCATGCGGTGGTCCTCGTAGGTGTCGAACGTCGCCGGCCGCAGCGCGTCGGGGGGATGGATGGTCATGGCGTCCGCGCCGGCGTCCACGCGCACGCCGGCCTTGCGCAACTCGGTGGTTCCCGCGAACAGCCGGTCGCACTCCTTCACGCGCAGAGTCGCAAGGCCGGTGATGCGGGTGGGCGCCGGCAGAAACGGCGCGAGGGCCATCAACGTCGGGGCCGCGTCCGGCATCTGGGCACAGTCGGCGGTGTGGATGGGGTCGAGGCGCGCCGGTCCTTGCACCGCGACGGAATCCGCCCCGCGTTCGACGCGGGCGCCGGCGCGTTCGCAGAGATCGAGGAAGGCGAAGTCGCCTTGCGTGGTGGTGTCGCCGAGATTGGGGAAACGCACGCGCCCGCGGTGCAAGGTGGCGAGGGCCGCGTGGTAGGTGGCCGCCGAAGCGTCGCCCTCGATGCGCACCGCGCCGCCGGTGTAGGGGCTGGGCGGCACGACAAAAGTGCGCCCGCCCACCTCTCGCACCGGCACGCCGCGGCGCGCCATTTCGGTGCGTGTGACGCCTACATAGGATGCGCTCGCCAGTTCGCCTTCGATGTGAATGGTGAGGCCGCCCGGCAGCGCCGGCGCGGCCAGCAACAGGCCGGAGAGGTACTGGCTGGTCACTTCGGCGCGCAACGTCGTGTGCGTCCGGGGCCGCGCCGGCCCCGTCACGACGATGGGCAGACGGCCGCCATCAGCCGCCTCCACGGCGCACCCCAAGCCTTCGAGCGCGGCCAGCAGGTCCGCGTTCGGGCGGCGATGCAGCTGGGGGTGGCCGGTGAAGCGCGTGGTCGCGTTGCGCGACGCCGCATGGGCCAGCAGCAGGCGCAAGGACACGCCGCTCATGTTCAAATCGAGCGTCAGGTCGGTGTCGGGCGGCGCCTGCGGCTGGACGCGCGCCGTCCTGCCGCGCCTTTCGACCCGCGCCCCGAGCCGCGTCGCCGCCGCGAACATGGTGTCCACATCATCGCAACGCGGCACGCCCTCCAGCCGCGACGGCGCATCGGCGAGCAAAGCCATCAAGATGTGGCGCAAGGCGATCGACTTGCTGCCCGGCAGCGTGATCGACGTGTCGAACGGGCCGCGCAGCCGCTCGATCCGGCGCGCAAGGCCCGTTTCAGCCATGCGGCTTGGCTGCTCGGACCGCTTCGGGTGCATCAGCCTTGCTGGACAGCCCCTTGCTGTCCATCCACTCGCGCGGCTCGTTGGAGGTTTGAGGGTGATTTTTCATGGCGTTGGCCGGCGCTTGGGCGACTGTTGGCCGGCGAATGCTACCAACAAGCAGCCGGATTGAACGCGAAGCGCGCCGGCATCACCGGCTCTCGTTCCGGCGAAGAATGACTGAGCGAGTTGCGGGAGTGCGCGGGAGTGCGACTTTTTTTGTTGACATCGGTTGCCCAAGGTCTACAATTCGCCATCCGTTTCGACGAACGCGCTTTCTTCGCGCCACGGTCGTGGTCACCGCGGCCCGGCGAAGGAGCGTTTTTCTGTGCTTGAAAGGCAGAGAAGCCAGCCGTGCAACGGGCTGGCCGTTGCCTGTGCACCTGCTTGGACGGGCCTTGGCTTGGCGGCTGGCTCGCGAGGCCCTCGGATCGGCTTGAAGCTGGTGGGCTTGGAGGGCCGTTGGGCTTGGAGGGCAGGTGGGCTAGGTGGGCTTGGAGGAATAGGTGCCGCAACGCCAACGCATACGCATACGCTTGAAAGCGTTCGATCATCGCTTGATCGACGTGTCCACCGAGGAGATCGTGGATACGGCGAAGCGCACTGGCGCCCAGGTTCGCGGGCCGATTCCGTTGCCGACGCGCAAGGAACGGTACACCGTTCTGATATCCCCGTTCGTGAACAAGGACGCTCGCGATCAGTACGAGATTCGCACGCACAAACGCCTGCTCGACATCATCGAGCCCACGGAGAAGACCGTGGACGCGCTGATGAAGTTGGACTTGGCGGCCGGCGTCGACGTGCAGATCAGCCTGAACTAGCCGCTAGCGCCCGATGCAACAGAGAAGAACATGGCCATCGGGGTGATAGGCACCAAGAGCGGCATGACGCGCGTGTTCGCCGAGGATGGCGAGTCCGTCGCCGTCACGGTGATCATCGCGCCCCCAAACCGCGTCACCCAGGTGAAGACGCAGGCCGTGGACGGCTACGACGCCGTTCAAGTCACCACCGGCGATGTCAAATCGAGCCGCGTTTCGCGTCCGCTCGCCGGGCACTTCGCCAAGGCCGGCATCATGGCCGGGCGCGGCTTGTGGGAGTTTCGGCTGCATGCGGACGCCCACGCCGAACTGGCGCCCGGCTTGGAGCTCGGCGTCGATCAGTTCCAGAAGGGTCAGATCGTCGATGTGGCCGGCGTGTCCAAGGGCAAGGGTTTCGCCGGCACCATCAAACGCTGGAACTTCACCGGCCAGGACGCCACCCACGGCAACTCCTTGTCGCACCGGGCACCTGGTTCCATCGGCCAATGCCAAACGCCGGGACGGGTCTTCAAGGGCAAGAAGATGGCCGGCCGCCTCGGCAACCGCCGCGTGACGATGCAGAACCTCGAGGTGGTCGATGTGCTGCCGGAACAGCATCTGCTGCTTGTCAAAGGCGCGGTGCCCGGAGGCCCCGGCGCGGACGTGTGCGTGCGCCCGGCCGTGAAGGCGACGAGCTAGAGTCGGCCGCGGTCGAACCAGAGCGTTGAGAGAGCACCGGGGATCAGGCGATGAGCGTGACCGTCGCAGTCACTGAAGGCGAACCTGTGGAAGTGTCCGAGGCGGCTTTCGGCGAAGCGTTCAACGAAGCGCTGGTGCATCAGGCGGTCGTCGCCTACATGGCCGGCGCCCGGCAAGGGTCCAAAGCGCAGAAGTCGCGCTCCGACGCGCGTGGCGGCGGGCGCAAGCCGCATCGGCAAAAACGCACCGGGCGCGCCCGCGCGGGTTCCATCCGCAGCCCGCTTTGGCGCGGTGGCGGCCGGGCGTTCGCGGCCCGCCCGCAGGATCACTCCGTGAAGCTGAACCGCAAGATGTACCGCGGCGCCATCCGTTGCATATTCTCCGAACTCGTCCGCCAGCATCGCCTCGTCACCGTCCCCTCCCTATCTATCGACGTTCCGAAGACCAAACTCCTTGCCGCCAAACTGCGTTCGCTCGAACTCGCCGATGTGCTCATTCTCACCGCGGAACCGGACGCGAAGTTGCATCTGGCCGCCCGCAATCTGCCGCGTGTGGAGGTCCGCGCCTGCGCCGCGGTGGACCCGGTGAGCCTCATCAGCCACGAAAGAGTGCTCGCCACGGTGGACGCGATCCGCCGCGTCGAGGAGGCGCTGACGTGAGCGCCGCCGAAGCCGCGCAGGAGCGGCTCTACACCGTGCTCCTCGCGCCGCACATCACCGAGAAAGTGACCAACCTCGGCGAATGGCACAACCAGTACGCTTTCAAGGTGGCGCCGGACGCCACCAAGCGCGAGATCAAGAACGCTGTGGAGGCGTTGTTCGACGTGACGGTGGCAAACGTCACCACGGTCAACGTCAAAGGCAAGACGAAGCGCGATCTCCGGCGCCGCCAGACGCGGCGGAAGAACTGGAAGAAGGCGTATGTCCGCGTGGCGGACGGCAAGAGCCTGGATTTCTCGGCGGTTGGAAGCTAGCGCCGTGCCTGCCGTCAAGACCAAACCCACATCGCCCGGCCGACGCTTCGTCGTCAAGGTGGTGGATCGCACGCTGCACAGGGGCTCGCCGTACAAACCGCTGCTCGAGAAGCAGAGCGCGACTGGCGGCCGCAACGGGGCCGGACGCATCACGACGCGCCATCGCGGCGGCGGCCACAAGCAGCACTACCGCAAGATCGACTTTCGCCGCGGGAAGGATGGCGTGGCGGCCACCGTGGCGCGGCTGGAATACGATCCCAACCGCACGGCCAACATCGCGCTCTTGAAGTACGCGGACGGCGAACACCGCTACATCATCGCCCCGCGCGGAATCGCCGCGGGGGATGTGCTGATGTCCGGATCTTCGGCGCCCATCCGTCCCGGCAACGCCTTGCCGTTGCGCAACGCGCCGGTGGGCAGCGTCGTCCACTGCGTCGAGTTGAAGCCGGGCAAGGGCGCCCAGCTTGCCCGCAGCGCCGGCGCTTCCTGCCAACTGGTGGCCCGGGAAGGCCCCTACGCGACGCTGCGGTTGCGCTCCGGCGAGATGCGCCGGGTGCATGCCGAATGCCGGGCGACCTTGGGCGAGGTGGGCAACAGCGAGCACAACCTGCGGTCCCTCGGCAAGGCCGGCGCCAAGCGCTGGCGCGGCGTGCGCCCGACGGTGCGGGGCGTGGCCATGAATCCCGTGGATCACCCGCATGGCGGGGGGGAAGGGAAGAGCTCCGGCGGTCGGCATCCGGTGTCGCCCACCGGCAAACCCACCAAAGGCTTCAAGACGCGCAAGAACAAGCGCACGGACAAGCTGATCGTGCGCCGCCGCGGCGGCAAGCGGTAAGCGGCTACAGACGCGAGAGGTAGGCGATGCCGAGAGCGCTACGCAAAGGCCCCTTTGTGGACCTGCACTTGATGAGCAAGGTGCGCGAGGCGGCGGCCACGAAGGATCGCCGGCCGATCCGCACGTGGTCCCGCCGTTCCATGATCGTCCCGGAAATGGTCGGGCTCACCATCGCCATCCACAACGGTCGCGCCCATGTGCCGGTGTTCGTCTCTGAAGACATGGTGGGCCACAAACTCGGCGAGTTCGCGCCGACGCGCACATACCGCGGTCACGCCGCGGACCGCAAGGCGCGTCGCTGAGCCTGTCGCGTGTTGGACGGGTTGACAAAGAGCGGGTTGGTGAAGAATGAGGGTTAGCGCGACCGCCAAACGGCAGCGCATCTCGCCCCGCAAGGCGAGGCTGGTGGCGGATCAAGTCCGCGGCAAGCGCGTCGGCGATGCCGTCAACATCTTGAACTTCAGCAATCGGAAAGGGGCCGCGCTGGTGCGCAAGGTGCTCGAATCGGCCATGGCCAACGCCGAAACCAACGAAGGCGCGGACATCGACGAGCTGACCGTGGCCGCGGTGGCCGTGGACAAGAGCATCGCCATGAAGCGCATTCGTCCGCGGGCGAGAGGCCGGGCCGATCGCGTCTTCAAGCCCACTTGCCACATCAAGGTGACCGTGTCGGACGGCTCCGGCGGTTGATCGCCGGCAGACCAAGCAAACAAGGGTTGGAAAGGAGCGCGCAAGCAAATGGGCCAAAAAGTCAGCCCCACCGGGATGCGTCTCGGCATCGTTCAGAAGCACGCCTCCGTGTGGTACGCCACCAAGAAGGACTACGCGAGCAACCTGCAAAGCGATCTCCTGGTGCGGGAACACATCCACAAACGCCTCTCGCAAGCGTCGGTGAGCCGCATCGACATCGAGCGGCCGGCGCAAACCGCCCGCATCACCGTTCACACGGCGCGGCCTGGCATCGTTATCGGCAAGAAGGGCGAAGACGTCGATCGCCTGCGCCGCGAGTTGATGAAACTGATCGGCGTGCCGGTTCACATCAACGTGGAGGAGATCCGCAAGCCGGAGGTGGACGCGTTTCTCGTGGCGCAAAACGTCGCGCAACAACTGGAGCGCCGGGTGCGCCACCAGCGCGCGATGCGGCGGGTGATGCAGAACGCCATGCGGCTCGGCGCGCAAGGCATCAAAGTGCGCGTGGCCGGACGCTTGAACGGTGCCGAAATAGCGCGCGACGAAACCTACGCGGAGGGCCGGGTGCCGCTGCACACGTTGCGCGCGGAGATCGACTACGCCACCGCCGAGGCAAAAACGACCTACGGCGTCATCGGCGTGAAAGTGTGGATATTCAAGGGCGAGATCCTCGGTGAAGAGGAGAAGAAGGCCAAGCCCGCGCAGGGTTGACGGTTTTCAGGGATTCGAGGGCATCGGGCGCGTCGGGCGTAGGTGCGGTCAGCGCGAGAGAAGCATTGGAGGGGTGCGTGAGGTTGCGAAGGGCTCCGCAGGCGAGTAGGATGCGCCGCCCGATTTTGGCGAGGTCGATCTCGTCCTCGTCGGGTATCCCACCGAGGCGGGCGAAGCCGCGGCGAGCGCCGAGCGTCGTTGCCGCGGGTAGCGATCGTGGCCGCCGCGTGGCGGCCAAAGCGTCCAACGGCCAATCGGCGCACTTGGCGTGGGCGGACATGGAGCGGCCGCGCATGGAGTGTAGGGAGCGTAGGTAAGGTGCTGCAACCAAAAAGAACGAAGTTCCGCAAGCTGCAGAAGGGCCGCAACCGCGGCCTTGCGAGCCGGGGCAACCGCGTGAGCTTCGGTGAATTCGGGCTGAAGGCGGTAGGTCGCGGCCGTCTCTCGGCGCGCCAGATCGAAGCCGGCCGACGCGCCATGACTCGCCATGTTCGGCGTGGCGGCAAGGTGTGGATCCGCGTGTTCCCGGACAAGCCCGTCACCAAGAAGCCGCTGGAGGTGAGGCAAGGCAAGGGCAAAGGCGGCGTGGAGTATTGGGTGGCGCAAGTGCAGCCGGGCCGGGTGCTCTACGAGATGGAAGGCGTCGGCGAAGACGTCGCTCGTCGGGCGCTGGCTTTGGCGGCGGCCAAATTGCCTTTCCCCACGGCGTTCGTCAAACGGGCGTTGGTGTGAAGGCGTCGAGGCGGACGAAACTGGCATGACCGCGACGGAACTTAGGGAAAAGACGGCGGCCGAGCTGTCGGACGAGCTGCTGCGGCTGCGCAAGGAGCAGTTCGAGTTGCGCATGCAAAGGGCGACCGAGCAACTGGGACAGCCCCATCTCTTGGCCGCCACGCGGCGCGACATCGCCCGGGTGAAGACCGTGCGGCGGGAGAAGAACAATGGGTGAAGACGCGACAGTCGAGGGCGCGTCCGCCGGCCGGGCGGAGACCGACATGGACGAGAACGCCGACCAAACCGCGGCCAGCCCGCCGGCGCCGCCGGCCGCGCCAGTCGAGAGCGTGCCCGAGGCCGTGGTCGAAACGGCGCCGGCATTGGAACAAGCGCAGAGCGCCGAGCAAGGCGAGGCGCGCGCGCCGTCCGCTGCGGCCCGACCGGCGCGGGAGGTGACCGGCGTGGTCACTTCCGACAAGCCGGACAAGACCATCATCGTGCGCGTGGACCGGCGCATCAAGCATCCCGTGTACGGCAAGATCATTCGCCGCCGCACCAAGCTCGCCGCCCACGACGAGGCGAACACCTGTCGCGAAGGCGACACCGTGACCATCGTGGAGACGCGCCCGGTCTCGAAGACCAAATCCTGGGCGGTCTGCCGCATCTTGGAGCGCGCCGGCGCCTGACCGCCCGGCGAGGCGCACGGCGGTAAAGGCGGCAGAAGCGGCAAGGTAGCGGGGCGAAGACGTGATCCAAGCGCAGACCATGCTGGAAATTGCGGACAACAGCGGCGCGCGCCGCGTGCAGTGCATCAAGGTGCTCGGTGGTTCGCGCCGCCGTTACGCGGGCATCGGCGACGTCGTGAAGGTGACCGTGAAAGAGGCCATTCCCCGCGGCCGCGTGCGCAAAGGCCAGGTGATGAACGCCGTGGTCGTGCGCACCCGGCGTGGCGTGCGTCGAGCCGACGGTTCCATCATCCGTTTTGACCAAAACGCCGCCGTGCTGCTCACCGCCGGCCTTCAACCGGTGGGCACGCGCATTTTCGGGCCCGTCACGCGGGAGCTGCGAACGGAGCGTTTCATGCGCATCATCTCGTTGGCGCCGGAAGTGCTCTAGGCCGCGACGGAGCCGATAGATGCGCAAGATCCAAACCGACGACGAGGTGATCGTGATCGCCGGCCGCGACCGTGGCCGGCGCGCCTCGGTGACGCGCATCGTGGGCGATCGCGCCATCGTCTCCGGCGTGAACATGGTGAAAAAGCACGTCCGCCCCGACCCGCAGGCGGGCGAGCCCGGCGGCATCAAGCCGATCGAGGCGCCCATCGCCATTTCCAACCTCGCGTTGGTCAACCCGCAGACGGACAAGGCGGACCGAGTCGCCATCCGCGTGGTCGACGGCAAGCGCGCGCGCTACTTCAAGTCCACCGACACGCCTGTGGATGCTTAGCCGTGGCCAATCTCCAACACCGGTACATGAGCGACATTCGGCCCAAGCTGATGGCCGAGTTCGGCTATTCGTCGTTGATGGCGGTGCCGCGCCTCGCCAAGGTGACGATGAACATGGGCGTGGGCGAGGCGGTGGGCGACCGCAAGATCATGGACAACGCCGTGGCCGATCTAACGCTCATCGCCGGACAGCGCCCGGTGGTCACCAAGGCCCGCAAGTCCGAGGCCGGGTTCAAGATCCGCGAGGGATTCGCCATCGGCTGCAAGGTGACGCTCCGGCGGATGCGCATGTACGAGTTCGTCGAACGGCTGATCTGCATCGCCATTCCCCGAATGCGGGATTTCCGCGGCTTGAATCCGCGCTCCTTCGACGGGCGCGGCAATTTCTCCATGGGAATCGCCGAGCAGATCAACTTCCCGGAGATAGATTACGACCGGATCGACAAGATCCGCGGGCTCGACGTCACGGTGACCACAACGGCGAAGACCAACGAGGAGGGCCTTGCCTTGCTCAAGGCCTTCCACTTTCCGTTCCGCAACTAAAGGCGGGCGGCATGACAGGAGAAATCTGAAAGATGGCGAAGGTGTCCATCATCGAGCGTGAGAAGAAGCGCCGCAAGACGGTTGCGAAGCACGCGAAGAAGCACGCGGAGCTGAAGAAGATCATCGCCGATCGCGGCGCGTCCGCGGAGGAGCGGTGGCAAGCGCAGTTGCAGCTTCAGCGCTTGCCGCGCAACGCGTCGCCGGTGCGCTTGCGTTCGCGGTGCGCCCTGACAGGCCGCGGGCGCGGCGTCTACCGCAAGTTCGGTTTGGGCCGCAACAAGCTGCGTGAAGCCGCGATGCGCGGCGACGTGCCCGGTCTTGTCAAGGCGAGTTGGTAACGCGGATGAGCATGCAAGACCCCGTCGCCGATCTGCTTGCGCGGGTCAAAAACGCGCAGCAGGCGCGGCACGCCACGGCGACCATGCCGAGCTCGAAGTTGAAGGTCGCCATCGTTCGCGTGCTGCGGGACGAAGGCTACCTTGACGAATTCACCGTCACCGATGGCGTGAAGCCCACCCTCACGGTGACGTTGCGTTATCACGGTGGCAAGCCGGTGATCGAGGACCTCAAGCGGGTCAGCAGACCTGGCTTGCGGGTCTACAAGGGCCAGGGCGAACTGCCGAAGGTGCGCAACGGCTTTGGCGTCGCCATCGTCAGCACCGCCTCCGGCGTGATGACGGACCGGGCGGCGCGTCGCGCCGGTTTGGGTGGCGAAATCCTGTGTACGGTCTTCTAGGCGGCTGACGGTGGTTGCAGCGACGAGGCCCCGGGTGATTGGCCGCGCCGCCATGGCGATGGCGGCCAATGCGCGAGGGGGATTCTAGCGATGTCGCGGGTGGCGAACGCGCCGGTGAGCATTCCTGACGGCGTGGATGTGGCCTTGCGGCCGGATGCCGTCACGGTGAAGGGTGGCAAGGGCAGCCTGTCGCTGCGGCTGCCGAGCCAGGTGGCCGTGTCCAAGCGGAACGGCGCGCTGCTGTTCGCTCCGCAAGGGGGCCGTGAAGCGCGGGCGCTGGCGGGCACGACGCGGTCGCTGGTGCAGAACATGGTGGTTGGCGTCTCGGTGGGGTTCGAGAAGCGCCTTGAGATTCAGGGCGTGGGCTACCGGGCACAAGCGCAGGGGCGCAAGTTGAACCTGCAACTCGGCTTTTCGCACCCGATAGACTACGCGCTGCCGGACGGCATCGACGCCGAGACCTCCTCGCAGACCGAGATCGTGGTGCGGGGAATCGACAAACAGCTCGTGGGTCAAGTGTGCGCGGAGATTCGCGCCTTCAGGCCGCCGGAGCCGTACAAGGGCAAGGGCGTGCGCTACGCCGGCGAGCGCGTGCGCCGCAAGGAAGGGAAGAAGAAGTAGCAACCGCGCGAGGTTCGCGGGGTTGGGCGGAGTTGAGAAATGAAACGCACGGTGACGAAGACAGCGCAGCGGTTGCGGCGCGCCAAACGCGCGCGGATGCGAATCCGCGAGCAACGCGCCGCCCGCTTGACCGTGCATCGCACTCCCAAGCACATCTACGCGCAGATCATTGTCGTGGACGACAGCGATCGCGTGGTGGCGCAGGCTTCCACTCTGGACAAGACTCTGCGCGATGCGCCGGGTGGCAACATCCCCGCCGCCAGCGCGGTCGGCATGCTGATCGCGCAGCGCGCCATCGCGGCCGGCGTGGAGACGGTGGCGTTCGACCGCTCGGGCTACAAGTACCACGGCCGTGTGAAAGCGCTCGCCGAGGCGGCGCGCCAAGGCGGGTTGCGGTTCTAGGCCGGAAATGGCATTGGTGGATTTGGGTGGATTGAGTAAAAGTGGCTTATTCCGAAGAAATTAAGGAAGAAGGTCTGGTCGAGAAACTCGTCCAGATCAAATACGTCGCCAAGACCGTCAAGGGTGGTCGGCAGCGTGGCGTAACGGCGCTCGCGGTGGTCGGCGACGGCGATGGCCGCGTGGGTTTCGGGCGCGGAAAAGCCCGCGAAACTCCGGCGGCGATCCAGAAGGCCATGGAAGCGGCTCGCCGCAACATGGTGCATGTGGAACTGAACGGGACGACGATTTGGTACCCGGTGACGGAGAGCTTTGGGGCGTCCACGATTCTCATGCAACCGGCGTCGGAAGGCACGGGCATCATCGCCGGCGACAAGATGCGGGCGGTGCTCGAATGCGCCGGCGTGCGCAACATTTTGGCCAAGTGCTACGGGTCGACCAATCCGGTAAACGTGGTGCGCGCCACGTTCACCGCTTTGACCGGCATGGCGTCGCCGGAATTGATCGCCGCCAAACGCGGCAAGTCCGTTGAGGAATTGCGCGCCTGAACGGCGCTGGTGCGGGAACGAGATGACGCCGCCGACGACTACCGTGCGGGTGAGACTGGTGAAGTCTCCGTGGGGACGGCTGCCGAAGCACCGCGAGTGTCTGAAAGGCCTCGGCCTGCGTCGACTCGGCTCGGAGCGCGAACTCGAGGCCACGCCGGCCGTGCGTGGCATGATCGCCAAAGTGGCTTATCTGCTCGAGGTGCGCGAAGGCAACGGCCTTGGCGCCGGCGAAGCCGGCGGCCAAGAACGGCAAGCGGTGTAAGCGCGATGCCAGACACGATTGAAGAGCATGAGCCTGAACCCGCGGGCGAGGCAGGCGAAGTTGCGACGGAAGGGCGGTTGAACGACATCGCGCCGGGCAAGGGCGCCAAAAAGGCCCCCAAGAGGCGCGGCCGCGGCATCGCGGCCGGTGGCGGCAAGACGGCCGGGCGCGGCCACAAGGGTCAGCGTTCCCGCTCCGGCGGCAGCATGCGGCCGGGTTTCGAAGGTGGACAGTTGCCGCTGCAGAAGCGCATTCCCGCGTTCGGCTTCCGGTCGCGGATCGGTCAAACCACTGCGGAAGTCCGCACCTCCGAACTGGCCGCCGCGGCCAGCCCCGACGGAGTCGTGGACTTGGCCGCCCTCAAGGCCGCCGGCGTCGTGCGCAAGAACGCGACGCGGGCGCGGGTGTTTCTTTCCGGCACGGTTTCCGCCGCTGTGGCCGTGCGCGGGTTGGCGGTTTCGGCAGGCGCGCGGGCGGCGATCGAGGCGGCCGGTGGCCGTGTCGATTCCGGCGCGCCGGAATCGCGTGACGCGGCGAAAGGCCAACCCCAAGCCGGCGAGGCCCCGGCCAGCCGCGAAAGGAGTGCGGGCTAATGGCGCTGGCAGCCCAAGCCATGGCCGGCTGGCGCAACGCCAGCGGTGCCCGTGCCGCCGGCGGCCTGCGAGGCGGCGGGCTCTCGGAACTGCGCCGCCGGCTCTTGTTCGTGCTTTTCGCGTTGCTGGTGTACCGCATCGGCACGCACATCCCGGTGCCCGGCATCAACCCGGACCAACTGCGCGCTCTCTTCGATTCCCAACAGGGCGGCATCCTGGACCTGTTCAACATGTTCTCCGGCGGCGCGTTGGAACGCATGAGCATTCTGGCCTTGGGCGTGATGCCGTACATCACTTCCAGCATCATCATGAACTTGGTGACGATGATGTACCCGGCGCTGAACCAGCTGCGCAAGGAGGGCCAGTCCGGGCGGCGCAAGATCATGCAGTACACGCGCTACGGCACGTTGTTCATCTCGCTGATCCAGGGCACAGCGCTCACCGGCACGCTCGCGGCCCAGGGATTGGCCTTCAATCCCGGCGTCGGCTTCTACTTCGTCGCGATCGTCACCTTGGTGACAGGCGCCCTTTTCATGATGTGGCTGGGCGAGCAGATCACCGAGCGTGGCGTCGGCAACGGCATTTCGCTGTTGATTTTCGCCGGCATTGTCTCGGGCTTTCCGGGTGCCGTCGGTCAGTCCTTCGAAGCCGCGAGGCAGGGCGACATCAACACCATCGCGCTGCTCGCTGTGGCCGCCATCGGCGTCTTGCTGGTGGGTTTCGTGGTGTTCGTCGAGCGTGGCGAACGCCGCATCACCGTGAACTACGCCAAACGTCAACAGGGCCGGCGGATGGTGGCGCCGCAGAGCACGCCGCTGCCACTCAAAATCAACATGGCCGGAGTGATTCCCGCCATCTTCGCGTCGAGCCTGCTGCTCGCTCCGGCGTCGATGGCGCAATGGTTCGGCCAGGCGCCGAACATGGGCTGGCTGCAAGACGTCGGCCTGGTGCTCTCGCCCGGACAGCCTCTCTACATCATGTTGTTCGCGGCCGGCATCATCTTCTTCAGCTTCTTCTACACGGCCATCATGATGGATCCCAAGGAGGTGGCCGACAATCTGAAACGCCAGGGCGCGTATGTGCCGGGCATCCGCCCGGGCACGCAGACCGCGGCCTACTTGGACGACGTGATAACGCGCCTGACCTTGTTCGGTTCCCTGTACGTCACCTCGGTGTGCCTGTTGCCGGAGTTCATGGTGGTGTTCTTCAACGTGACCTTGCAGCTCGGCGGCACCGCGGTGTTGATCGTCGTGGTGGTGTCCATGGATTTCATGTCCCAAGTGCAGCAACACATGATGTCCACCCAGTACGCCAAGCTCATGGAAAAGTCCAACATCCGCGGCTACGGGCGCGGCCGGGGCGGCGCAACCCGCAGGCCCCGCGGCCGCTAAGTGGAAAGGAGACGAGATGAAAGTTCGCGCATCCGTGAAGCGAATCTGCCGCAACTGCAAGATCGTTCGGCGCCGGGGCGTCGTGCGCGTGATCTGCAGCGCGGAGCCGCGGCACAAGCAACGCCAAGGTTGAGAGCACAAATGAGGAACGCAAAGTGGCCCGAGTAGCCGGCATCAACATACCCGACCACAAACACGTGGCGGTCGCGCTAACGCACATCTTCGGCGTTGGTCGCACCACTGCGCAACGGCTCTGCGCGGCAGTGGATGTGCCGCCGACCATCAAGCTGCGCGAACTTGGCGAGGACCGGCTCGACGCCTTGCGCGCCGAAGCGGCGAAACTCAACGTGGAAGGCGATTTGCGGCGCGAGGTGCAGCTGAACGTGAAGCGATTGATGGACCTCGGCTGCTACCGCGGCATGCGGCATCGCCGGGGACTGCCCGTGAACGGGCAGCGCACCCAAAACAACGCCCGCACGCGCAAGGGCCGGCGCCGGCCGATCAGGAAGTAGCGCGACGATGGCCACGACGACGTGCGGCACGACGACAACGACGGCGTGGATTTGGTAGAATAACGGCCCGCGCCGCTCTCGGCGCGGTTTCGCTTGGGCTTTTGGCGAGGATTTTTTTGAACGTGGCGGATTTGGATGGCTGAAACGACATCCCGCAAGAAAGGCAAGCGGGTCGTTATCGACGGCCTCGCGCATGTGCATGCGTCCTTCAACAACACCATCATCACGTTCACGGATCGGCAAGGCAACGCGCTTTGCTGGGCCACCGCCGGCGGCTCCGGCTATCGCGGCTCGCGCAAAAGCACGGCGTTCGCCGCCCAAGTGGCGTCGGAACGCGCGGCCACCACGGCCGTCGAGCAGCACGGCATGAAGAGCGTGGACGTGTTCGTGAAAGGGCCGGGGCTTGGCCGAGAATCCGCGGTGCGCGCGATGAACGCCGTGGGGTTGAAGATCAACAGCATCTCGGACGTCACGCCCATTCCGCACAACGGCTGTCGGCCCCCCAAAAGGCGACGGGTTTAGAACATGGCGCGATACCTTGGCCCCAAGCTGAAGCTCTCGAGGCGGGAGCGCACGGACTTGCTGCTGAAAAGTGGCGTTCGTCCACTGGATTCCAAGTGCCGCGCCGATACCGTGCCGGGCCAACACGGGGCGGCGCGGCGCCCGCGACCCAACGATTTCGCCGTGCAACTGCGCGAAAAGCAGAAAGTGCGGCGCTTCTACGGTGTTCTGGAGAAGCAATTCCGCAACTACTACAAGACCGCCGAACGGCAGCGGGGCGCCACCGGCGAGAACTTGCTGCGGCTGCTCGAACGGCGGCTGGACAACGTGGTCTATCGGATGGGCTACGGCTGCACTCGCGCCGAGAGCCGACAGTTGGTGTCGCACAAGGCCATCGAAGTGAATGGCCGGCCCATCAACATCCCTTCCTACCAGGTGCGGCCGGACGACACGGTGGCCGTGCGCCAAGCGGCGAAGGCGCAACTGCGAATACGGCAAGCGCTGGATCTCGCCGGTCAGCGCGGGGCGGTGGAATGGGTCGAGGTGGATACCGAAAACACCTCCGGCGTTTATCGGCGCGATCCGGATCGCAGCGAACTGCCCCAAGAGATAAACGAGAACCTGATCGTCGAGTTGTACTCGAAATGACCTTGGGAACGGCCTTGAAGCGGACGGTTGACCGGCCAAGGATCTCCTGACCCTTCGCCGGGCGCGGTGAACCGCCCGGCACATCCTGCGGAGGAAATAGATGCCCCAGTTGGCAAGCGAATTTCTGACACCTCGGCGCATTGACGTCGTTGAGCAAAGCAAGACCCGCGCGCGGGTAACGCTTGAACCGTTGGAGCGTGGTTTCGGCCACACGCTGGGCAACGCGCTTCGGCGCATCCTGCTTTCGTCCATGCCCGGATCCGCCATAACCGAGGTGCGGATAGACGGTGTGGAGCACGAATACGCTTCGGTGGACGGCGTGCGCGAAGATGTCATCGACATCCTGCTCAACCTCAAGGGCGTTGCGGTGCTGATGCGCGGCGGTCAGTCGGCGACCATCCGGTTGTCCGCCACGGGCCCCGGGGAGGTGAAGGCGGGCGATTTCCAGCTGCCGAACGACATGGAGGTCGCGAACCCCGACCATCTGGTTTGCACCCTCAACGAAAATGGCGCGATCCGTTTGGAAGCGAAGGTGAGCAAAGGCCGCGGCTACCAGCCGGTGGAGTACACGGGAATCGCCGACGAAGAGGAGACGCGGCCATTCGGCACCTTGCGGCTGGACGCCAGCTACAGCCCCATGCGACGGGTTGCGTATTCCGTGGAAAACGCTCGCGTTGAACAACGCACGGACCTCGACAAGTTGATCTTGGACATCGAATCCAACGGCACGATCGACCCGGAGGTGGCCATCCGGCGCGCCGCGACCATCCTGCAGCAGCAACTAGCCGTGTTTGTGGATTTCGACCACGGCGAGCTGAAAACCGAGGAGCAAGGCGACGATGTGAATCCGATCCTGCTGCGCCCGGTGGACGATTTGGAGCTCACCGTGCGTTCGGCGAACTGCTTGAAGGCCGAGAACGTGTACTACATCGGCGACCTGGTGCAACGCACCGAGCACGACTTGCTGAAAACGCCGAATCTCGGCAAGAAGTCGCTCACCGAGATCAAGGAAGTGTTGGCGTCGCGCGGCCTCTCCTTGGACATGCGCGTGGCGAAGTGGCCGCCGGCCAACCTGCGCGGGCCTGCCGGCTAGGGCGCGTTCGTCGTACCGGAGCCACGGCGATGAGACACCGAAAGAGCGGTCGGCATCTAAACCGCACCAGCGCCCACCGCAAGGCGATGTTCGCCAACATGGCCGTCTCGCTGATCGCCCACGAGGTCATCAAGACCACCGTGCCGAAGGCGAAGGAACTTAGACGAGTCGCCGAACCGCTCATCACGCTGGCGAAAGAGGACACGGTCGCCAACCGGCGCCTCGCTTTCAGCCGCCTGCGCGACAAAGCGGCGGTGGGCAAGCTGTTCAGCGAACTCGGCCCCCGTTTCCGCGAGCGCCCGGGCGGCTATACCCGCATACTCAAGACCGGCAGCCGCGCCGGCGACGCCGCCCCGATGGCCTACATCGAACTCGTGGGCCGGGTTGTCGAAGAAGAGAACTTCGACGAGGACGACGAGTAGCCGGCCCCGTCCGCTCGAAACGGGCGTCCGAAGGGTTGAAACCCGTCCGTCCGTCCCCACCTTCCCCCCGAACCCCAAACGCAAGCATTGCCCATTGGCCCCATGACCGAAACCGGCGTCCAGACGCGGAGCTTCCAGACGGAGGCCCGCAAGCTCCTCAAATTGATGATCAACTCCCTGTATTCCAACCGGGAGATCTTCCTGCGCGAGCTCATCTCGAACGCCTCCGACGCCATCGATCGGTTGCGGTTCGAATCGCTCACGGACGCCTCGCTCATGGCCGAGGACGCCGAGCTGCGCATTGTCGTGGAGTTCGACAAGGACGCCGGCACCGTGTCCGTGGTCGACAACGGCATCGGCATGGGCCGGGAGGAGGTCGCTGAACAGCTTGGCACCATCGCCAAATCGGGCACCGAGGAGTTTTTCGAACGGCTCACCGGCGACCAGAAAAAAGACAGCGCGCTGATAGGCCAGTTCGGCGTTGGCTTCTACAGCGCTTTCATTGTCGCCAAGGAAGTGGAGGTTCTCACCCGTCGCGCCGGCGACGAGGAAGGCGCGCGCTGGACGTCCGCCGGCGAGGCCGAGTTCACCATCGAACCGGCGGCGGACTTGCCGCGAGGCACTCGAGTGACGTTGACGCTTAAGCCGGACGCCACCGAGTTCGCGGACGGGTTTCGGCTGCGCTCCGTCGTGCGGCGCTACTCGGATCACGTCGGTGTGCCCGTGATGATGGCGAAGGAGGCCTACGACGCCAAAGACGACAATGCGGACAAAGACGCCAAGGACGAGAAAAAGGAACCCGAACTCGAGACGGTGAACGCGGCCAAGGCGCTTTGGACCCGCCCGCGCACCGACATCGGCGAGGACGAATACAAGGAGTTCTACAAACACCTCTCGCACGACTTCGAGGATCCGGCCGTCTGGAGCCACAACAAGGTGGAGGGCAAGCTGGAGTACACCAGCCTGTTGTACGTCCCGAAGCGCGCGCCGTTCGATTTGTGGAATCGCGAGTTGCCTCGCGGCCTCAAACTCTATGTGCAGCGCATCTTCATCATGGACGAGGCGGACCACTTCCTGCCGCTGTATCTGCGTTTCGTGCGCGGAGTCGTGGATTCGAGCGACCTGCCGCTCAACGTGTCCCGCGAACTCCTGCAAGAAGACGACCGCGTGCGCACCATCAAGAGCGGGCTCGCCAAACGCGTGCTGGATGTGCTCGGCAAGATGAACGCCGAAGACTACGGGCCGGTTTGGGACGAGTTCGGCCAAGTGCTGAAGGAGGGCGTCGGCGAGGACTTCGCCAACAAGGACGCCTTGCTCGGGCTGTTGCGCTTCAACTCGACACGCGATGCGGACGACGCGACCCAGGGACGTGTTTCCTTGCGAGACTACATCGCCCGGTTGGAGCAGCCCAAGACGGTTGTAGAGGCGGGCGGCGCTGGCGAAGACGACTCCAAGGGCGAGAACGAATCCCAGACGGCCGGCGAGGCCGATGCGCAAGACCCGGCGCCGAGCGGTGGCAAGAAGATCTACTATCTCATCGCCGAATCCAAAGCGGCGGCTCGGCAAAGCCCGCATCTTGAGGTGTTCCGCGAGCGCGGAATTGAAGTGCTGCTGCTCACGGACCGGATCGACGAGTGGTGGATGTCTTTCGCCGGCGAATACCAGGGCCACGAGTTCCAGGACGTGACGCGTGGCGAACTCGATCTCGACGGCGATGCGAAAACCGGGCGGCAGCAAGAGGACAAGCAGAAGCAAGAGGACGAGCCGCTGCTGAAACGTCTGGCGGAGGTGCTCGCGGGGCCGGACGGCAAGGTGGAGGGTGTGCGCAAATCCATCCGGCTAACGGACTCTCCCGCGTGCCTGGTGCTCGGCGAGAACGATCTCGGCGTGCAGATGCGCCGCATCATGGAGGTGAGCGGCCAGAGCGCGCCGGAGACCAAGCCCCACTTGGAAGTGAACCTCTCGCACCCGCTCATCCAACATTTGGACAAGGAACCGGACGAAGACCGCTTCAGAGACTTGGCCCTCGTTCTGTTCGACCAGGCCACCTTGGCGGAAGGCGCACCTGTTGCCGAGCCGGGGGCCTACGTGCAACGCGTCAACAAGCTGCTGTTGGACCTCCTCTAGGCAATCGACCCGTCACCGGGCGCGGCCCCGGTTGGTCAACCGCCACCAGCCCCGAGCAGCATCCCCAAGGGCAAAGCGTCAAAACGCCTTCCGCCGACGTTGAAAGGCAACGCCTGGTGCCCACCGTAGAACAGAACGCCGTGCTCCAACGTGTCGCCGGCGAACTCGGCCAACGCGGCGAGGCCCTTGAAATCCGCTGGGCGGACGCTGGCGGACGCCTTCACCTCCACGCCAATGATCCGCGAATCGCCACGTTCCAGCACGATGTCCACCTCGCGTTTCCTGTTGTCGCGAAAATGCCATAGGCCAACCTCCTCCTCCGCCCAAGCGGCGTGTTTGCGGCACTCGATGTAGATGAGGCTCTCGAGCAGGCCGCCGTAGTGCCGGCTTGCCAACAGCTGCCTTTCGTTCCGCAAACCGAGCAGGTGGCACGCCAGCCCCGTATCGACGTAGTGCAGCTTTGGCATGCGTGTTGCCAACCGCTTGGCCAAGCCTCTCGTCCAGGCGGGCACGCGATGAACGATGTGCATGAGCTCGAGTATTTCCACATAGCGCTTGCTCAGCCGGTCGTCCAACTCCAAGTCGTTGGCGATGCTCGAGTATTTCAACAAGTTGCCGGTCGCGCCGGCCAGCCAGGGCGCCAGAGCGCGCAGTTTGGAAAAGTAGTCGCCGCGGGCGGCGTGCAGCGTCTCGAAATCCTTGTAGAGCCGGCCTTCCATGTAGGACCGGAACCATGCCTGCCGGCCGCGTCGGCTTTTCCCTTGCACCTCCGGGTAGCCGCCACGCAACACCAGAGCGGCGAGGTGCTCTCGCGTGATCGCCGCGGCTGGCACGTTCGTGAACCGGCCGGCGGCCAGATAGTCGATAACGTTCAACGGCTTGCCGTGTAGTTCGGTGACGGACAGGGGCAGCAACTCCAAGCGCGCCATGTGTCCCGGCAGGGATTCTTGGGTGCGGGCGGAACGGAAGATGTCCGCCGAACCCGTCAGCAGGAACTTGCCCTTCTCGTGCGGCTCGAGCCTGTCGGAGGTTTCCTTGATGGCCGGTATCAAGGCCGGGACGTATTGGAACTCGTCCAGCACCGCACGCCTGCCGCCCAACGAACGGACGAAACCGTGCGGGTCGCTCCGGGCCGACTCGAACGTCGCCTGGTGGTCCAGCGTGAGGTATTCCAAACCCATGTCGCGGGAGACCGAACGCGCCAGCGTCGTTTTACCCGCTTGGCGGGGGCCGGTCAGATAGACGATGCGGAACTCGGCAAGCAACTCCCCCAAGGTGGGTTGCAGGCGTCTGGCATACATCGTGGGCGTGGAGTCGATACGCTTCTCCAAGATGTGTTCGGGCACCTTCGGATGTGGCTGTCCAGACGGGAAACCTACCCGCTATAGCGAGAAATGCAAGCCCTTAGCGCGAGAAATCCAAACCTTTAACGCGAGTAATACAAACCCTTAGTGCGAGAAATCCACGCCTTTAGCGCGAGGAATCCACAGACTGTTGGGTCAATCCTCACGCGTTCCGACAGCTACCCACGGTTCTGACAAGCCATACGCCGGTTGTTCGCCAAGAACCAGGTCGCCGATCCTCAGATCGCGCACCGTCCTCTCCTCGGTCAGGATCTCGCCATCGCGCAGCATGGCCAACACGTCCGTTCCCGGCGGCAGCTTGTCGCGAGGCGCCAACAGGGCGCTACGCCATGCGCCGGTGCCGTCTTCGTCGTAAACGTGGATGCCACGAACGTAGTTGCCGTAGGCTTGGATCAGAACGTAGTCTTGCCGGCCATCGGCGTCGAGGTCCGCGCCCGTCAACCAAGCCCGCCTCTTGTCCGCGTCTTTCTGCGACGGCCAATAGCCGTGAGCCCAAGCGCCATCCAGCAAGTCGCTAGCCGCTTCTTGAACGCCGGGCGGCACCTCGAGGGATTCGGGGCGGGGGCGCACTCGCGCCCAGTCGACTTTTAGACCCGATACGAACTGCGGCGACTGTTTCGCTTCGCGGATCGCTTGAGCAAGGCCGGGGTCGGCGGTCTCGTACTTCTCGATGAGCTCCCGCATTTTCAGCCAACCAGGCCGGGCAAGTTCACGCTTGACGAAATAGAAGTCGAAGTCCCGCAATGCGACTTCGCCGCTCTCCACCCGCGCCCACTGGCTGGCCAGCGAGATCGAGCGGAAGTCCAGCAAGGGACTGTTGGCCAGCAGCGCCACGGCCAGGATCACCCAGCCCATCACCCGGTTCACGCTGGCCAGGCCAACCGGCCAAGAATCCCGCCGGCGCGCGATGTGCCAAGCGTAGCCGGCGGAAAACAGGCCGAAGAACGCCAACACGGTCGCGCCCCAGCAGCGGTCCACGCTCCAACCATGCTGATCGATGCGCAGATACAGCCCGTAGGCCGCAAGGATCGTGATCACCGGCAGCAGCGCGACGCCGACGTAGAGCAGCCGATGCACGACGATGGGGTAGGGCAGGTCGCTGCCACTCTGATACACCGCGTTGACGCCGAACAGCACCAGGCCTTGCAGGAAGAGAAGCCACAAGGTGCCGAAGCCGGACTCCCACAGCGCCAAGCCCGTGAAGGGCAACGCGGCCACGAACAACGTTTGCACGACAACGGCGAGGGGCAGCAGCAGCCGCCACAACCCCCCGAGCAGTCCGGCAATGCCGTCGATCAAACGCACGAGGCGCCGAAAGACGTGGATGCTGAAGCCGAGGGCTACTGCCAGCACGGGAAACAGAAACCAATCCTTGCTGAAGAGCTCTTCGAAGAATTCGATGCCGATCGCGGAGAACAGCAGTGCCCACAGTCCCGTTACCGCAAGGAAGATCACCGTAGCCAAAACGGCCAGCGTCAGCACGAGGAAGTTGCGCCACGAGAGAACGAACAACACGTCGTACGCGGCCCTTAGCCGCGCCGCCCAAGGTTGCAGGTACATGAGCGCCATGAAGCTAGCGACCACCAACGAGGGGATGGCGTAGGACAGCAGCGAGGACAGCGGAAACGCGCCCAAGGGCGACGCTTGCCAACCGATATACGCGGCCAAGAGCGTCACCATGGCCGAGAACACGCTGACCATCGTCAGCGTTCGCGCCAAGTTGGTCGAGTCCACGCAAAGCAGCGCCATTCCCGGCCAAACAACGGCGAGGGTCCACAGCGGGAAGCTCGCACTTGGCGTTTGGCTTGGCCAATCGCCGCCGGCCTCGGCGCGCCACAGCCAGAGCAACGCCAGGCCTTGGGCCAGCGCCAGGCCAAGCATGAGCAGGCGCGGCGGGTCGGGAAGACCAAGCGCTTTTGGTGGGGCCGCTGGCACGGCGTGGGCCTCGGTTGCGAATCGTTGCTTGAGTGTACGCCGATTGCCCGCCACTTCGTCGCCGCCAGCGGGTCGCGTCCCGCAGGCCGCCGGCGAACCGTCAAGCGAGTGTTGGGCGACGTTCGCAGCAAAGGCGGCGGGGCATGAACGGATCGGTCCTCCGCTGCGCACGCTCGCGGTCGGCTTGACGCTCGCGAGGCATCGGAGCGAAACTTGCCGCCACGATGGAGCGAGGAGACGCGGTGAGACGGTCACACGACAAATCCCCGGTGCGTGAGGGTGCGCAAACCGCAGACGGCGAAGAAGACCTGGTCGAGGTATGCGGCGAGCGCGTTCGCGTGCCGGGTCTCAAGGGCTGGCTGAAGGCTATAGACGAACAGGGCTATGTGTTGATTCCCGATTGGCTGGACGCCGAGCGAACGCGGCGGCTGCGCGTTGCCTTGCGGCGCGACGTCAACCCGATCCGCGAGCTGCTGCCGCCGCACCACACAACCGTGCGGGCGCACAACCTCCTCGCCAAGACGCGTTGCGTGGACGACTTGGTGGCCGACTTGCGCGTGCTGGCGCTAGCGCAAGGCGTGCTGGGCTACAAGGTGCAGATCTCGGCAGCGGTGATGTTCGATCTGTTGCCGGGTTCCAAGGCGCAGCCCCTGCATCAAGACGACAGCTTGTGGCCGATCCCGCGTCCCCATCCGCCCTTCCTGTTCAACACGGTGATCGCCGTGGACGACTTCACCAAGGCCAACGGCGGCACGGTGCTGGTGCCCGGTTCGCACCTCTGGCACGACCAGAAAGTGCGTCAGCCGCCGGACGTGGAGACGACGCAGATCGAGATGAAAGCCGGTTCGCTGGTCGGCTGGACCGGCGCGATGTGGCACGGCGGCGGCGCCAACACCACGCCGGAGAGCCGCATGGCGGTGAATCTGAACTTCAATGTCGCCTATTTGCGTCAGCAGGAGAACCAGTACATCGGTGTCCCGCGCGAAGAGGTCGCCAAGATGCCTGAGCGCCTGCAACGCGTGCTCGGCTACCAAGGCGGCTACTCCGCCGCCGGGCCGGGCATGGTGGACCTGCGCGATCCGCTGTTGATGATGGACAAGATCCGCTTCGGCTACGACGTGAACGACCCGGCCATGCCAAAGTTGGGGCCGTAGCTTCAGGCGACGATCATCCGTTGGGCTGCGGGACGCCGCCGGTCGCGCGATGTCCACCTCGTGTTTGCCGTTGGCCGGCAGTTCCCATAGGCCGTCCTCCCCTTTGGGCTAGCGACGTGCCGGCCGCGCCGGCCGCATAGGCTCTTGCGTTGGCACTCGGCCAGGCGTGCCAAGCACAAGTCCACGTTCGCTGCGTTCAGCCGTCATCCGGCGTCTCGGCCGCGGTTTTTTTGATGTCACCGTGATATTCATTTTGGGCGTTTTCCCCGATTTTAGGCAGAAAATCGCCATGCAGCCTCGCGGAGACCGATAGGTTTTTCTATCTTGTAATTGTAGTTGGGGAACATGATGCGGACGATAGTTGCGGACAATCACAGCTTGTTCCGGGCCGGGGTCGTACGCCTGTTGCGGGACGTCAAGACCATCGACGTCGTTGGCGGAGCCGAGAGTGGCGAAGAGGCCGTGGACCTCGTGCGCACACTCAATCCGCATGTGGTGTCGCTGGAGATCGCCATGCCCGGCATGGGCGGATTGGAGGCGGCGCGACGCATCTTGAAATCCAAACGCGGCACGCAAGTGGTGATGCTCACCGGCGCTTGGAATCCGCCGTTTCCGGCGCAATCGCTGCGCGCCGGGGTTTGCGGCTTCGTCACCAAACGTGGCGCTCGCCGCTGTCAAACGGGCCTACGCCCGCAAACGGTTCGTCAGCTCGGATATCGCCGAGCGGCTGGCATTCCAGTCGTTCGACGAGGAGTGCATGTCGCCGTTCGACCAACCGTCGGGCGGGAAATGCGGATCACGCTCATGTGGTGAACTGCCAATGCGTAGCCGACATTTCAACGAATCTGCACCTCTCTCCGAAGACCGTGAACAGCCATCGCTACCGGATCTTCGACAAGCTGAGCGTGTCTTCGGACGTCGAACTCGCAACGCCCGCGGTGCGCCACGGGATGGTCAATCCGGCGTTGAGCGTCGGCTAACGCCTCGTTCGCGCAGCGGTTGCGGTCAGGTTCCCTGCGTGTCCGGTTCGCCGCCGAGGCGATGGTTCGACCGGCGCGCGGAAAGCAGCAGGATGACGCAGACGGCCGCGGCGAACGCCGGCAGCAACTCGTAGAGATCGAACAATCCGCCGTCCACGTTGCGCCACACTACGGTCACCGCGGCGCCGGTGACCATGCCGGCCACCACGCCCGTTTCGCTCACGCGCCGCCAGAACAAGCACGCGAGCACGGCCGGGCCGAAGCTCGCGCCGAGGCCGGCCCACGCATAGGCGACCAGTTCCAACACGCCGCTGTCCGGGGCCATCGCCAAGATGCCCGCGGCAAGCGCGATCGCGGCCACGACAAGGCGGCTTAGCAGCAAGGCGCGTTTATCGCCGAGCCCTGGCAGACGTGGGCGGACGACATCTTCGACCAACGCTGTGGACGCCACGAGCAGTTGCGAATCCACGGTGCTCATCACCGCCGCGAGAACGCCCGCCAGCACCACGCCGGCCAGCCACGGCGCGAGCAGTTCCCCCGCCAGCGCGATGAAAACCGTCTCGGCGTCCGCCAGCCCAGCCGCGCCGAAATGCCTGCTGCCGGCCAGACCAACACCGACCGCCGCCGCGCCGGCCAGAACCATCCACGCCAAATTGACCCGGCGCGCCAAGGGCACCGAGCCGGCGCTGTCGATGGCCATGAAACGGGCGAGGAAGTGCGGCTGGCCGAAGTATCCAAGGCCCCACGCCAAGGCGCTCGCCGTGGCCAGCCCGCCAAAAACCGGCGCGCTGGGGATCGTCGCCGCCGGCGTTTGCCCAAAGCCGAGCGCGGCGACCGTGATCAAGGCCGCCAGCATCAGCACGGCTTGAAACGCGTCCGTCCAGCACACGGCCAAAAAGCCGCCGAGCATGGTGTAGGCCAACACCACACCCAAGCCGAGCCACAGCGCGAAGGTGTAGTCCAAGCCCAGCGTGCTCTCGAAGAGCTTGGCGCTGGCGACGAGCCCGGCGGCGGTGTAGATGGCGAAGAAGAAGAGCACCAGCGCGGTTGCGACCACGGCCGGCAATGGTGTTTTCGCATGCACGCTGCGGGAGATGAACTGCGGCAACGTCACCGCGCCGCCCAGCCGCTCGCTTTCGGTGCGCAACGGCGCCGCCACCAAACGCCAACTCCCCCAAGCGCCGCACGCCAGCCCAACGACGATCCACGCCTCGCCGACGCCGGCCGCGAACACCGCGCCGGGCAGCCCGAGCAGCAGCCAGCCGCTCATATCCGATGCGCCGGCGGAGAGGGCGGCCACGGGTGCCGACAGCGTGCGCCCGCCAATCACGTAGTCCGCCGTGGTGCGGGTGCGGCGAAGCGCCAATACGGCGATGGCGCCAACGACGGCGAAGTAGAGCAGAAAACCTAGCGCCATCGGGCTGCGTGGGCTGTGTGGAGGTTGCGGCCGAGGCCACTGGAGATCGATTCGCGGGCGAGAACCCGCTGCCGGTTCGCGCACCACTGCGCCCGGCGGGAATCGCGAAAGCAATGGCGTCGCCGGCCAGGTCGCTGTCGTTCGTAGGACATTCGGCTATCCGCGCCCGCCCACAACCAAAAATTCACGCGCCGGCCAACACACACAACGAGCCGCGTCGCCAACCGACAGCCCGGCGCCGTTGCCAGGAGTCTGCGCCGTAGAAGACGGCGTGCGCTGCGGCAGTGGAAACCCGGCCCGCGCAATGCCGAGTTTACTGGCAAAATCCCTACCGATGTGGACTTCCAAAGCGTCGGCGGAAACGCCCAAGAAAAACCCCAGGCCGCGAACGCCCGGCGCGGCGCCCGGTCGTCAAGGCCCATGACCGGCGACGACGGCAAGCTCGCTCCGCTGCTAGACGACGGCCGGGAACTCGTTCGGCGATTGCTGGAGTTCGTGCCGCGGCGGAATCGGTTGGATTGGCGCGCGCACCCGGCGGCGCGTTGGCGGCGCGGCCCCATCGGCGCGGAATTCACACCGCTCGCGCCCTTGGACTCCATCGCCTTGGACGATCTGCTCTGCGTTGATGACCAGAAGGGCCGACTGGTGCGCAACACGGCGCAGTTCGTGCATGGGCTGCCGGCCAACAACGCCCTGCTCTGGGGCGCCCGCGGCACCGGCAAGTCGTCCCTCGTCCACGCCCTGTTGAACCGTTTTTCCGGTGCCGGCCTGCGGCTGGTGGAGGTGGACAAGCAGGCGCTCACCGACATCGCCGCCATCGCCGCGGAACTCCGGGAGGAGCCGTTCCGTTTTCTGCTGTTCTGCGACGACCTTTCCTTCGAGGCCGAGGACGCTTCCTACAAGGTGCTCAAGAGCGCCCTTGAGGGCTCGCTGTTCAAGCAGTCCGCCAACATGCTCATCTACGCCACCTCGAACCGTCGCCACCTCATGCCGGAGCATATGGCCGACAACCTGGCCGCGCACCATGTTCAAGGCGAGTTGCACGAAAGCGAAGCGGTGGAAGAGAAGATCTCGCTGTCGGATCGATTCGGCCTGTGGCTTTCGTTCCGCTCCTTCCGCCAAGACGACTACCTGTGCGTCGCCCGGCATTGGCTCGAGCGTTTGGCCGCCGAGCACGGCATAGCCCTGGCGTGGGACGACACGCTCCGCCACGCCGCTCTGCGGTGGGCTCTCGCCCGCGGCGTGCGGAGCGGACGCACCGCGTTGCACTTCGCCAAGGAGCATGTCGGCCGGGCGCTCTTGGAAGCGCCCCCTGGTTGACGATTTGCGTCACCGAGGTCTCGTCGCCAAAGCGCTTCCATCTCGTTTGAAGTACGATGACCGCGAACTCCAACGGAGGGTCTCGATGATGCTCCTCTCCCGATCGCTCGCTAGGACTCCGCACAGTAGAAACCGAGATTCGCTCCACCACGAGCGCAGCGATCATTGGACATGTGCTTTGGCACGCGCCGGCACCGTCTTCGCCTTCGCTCTGCTGGCAACGCCGATCACCCGCGCCGCCACCCATCCGCTCGATCCGCTCGATTTCGCGGAACATTGGCAAGCGCTTGAAATCCTTCGCACCGCCGAACGGCTGGACAAAGACACCCGCTTTTCGCGCCTGCGCCTGCACGAACCTCCCAAGCGCGATGTCCTGCGCTGGCGGGAAGGCAAGCCGATTCCGCGCCGCGCCTATGCGCTGCTCCGGCAGGGCGAGGCGTCGTTCGAGGCGATTGTCGATCTGCGAGCGGGCAAAGTTGCCTCGTGGACCGAACTCGAAGATGCGCAGCCGAACTGGCAGGACACCGAGTACGGCGCGGTCGTGGAGGAAGTGCTGAAGCACCCGGCGTTCTTGGCAGGCCTGGCGAAGCGCGGCATCACGGATACGCTGTTTCTCGATTGCGTCACCATTCCGCCCGGCTACTACGGAACCGAGGAACAGCGCGGACGGCGCATCGGCCATGTGCGTTGCAAGGACGTCCGCGGCACCCGCAACACTTGGTCGCGGGAGATACCGGGCTTGACGGCCGTGGTCGATCTGGACGCGAACACCGTGCTGCGCGTGGTGGATGAAGGAAAAACGCCGGTGGCGATGACCGATGCGGACTACCGCCCGGCGGTCAACGATCAGGCGGAGCGCCAGCACAAGAGCCGGCAGCCGACGCCCGGCCGGATGCGCATCGAGCAGCCGTTCGGCCCCGGCTTCGAGATCGACGGCTATCGGGTCGCATGGGGGAATTGGCGTTTTCACGTGCGCCCGGACCCGCGGGCCGGCACGGTAATCGCCTTGGTGCGCTACCACGAAGCCGAGGTCGGCGAACGATCCGTGCTCTACGAAGGCCATCTCTCGGAGATATTCGTGCCCTATATGGACCCGTCGTTCGCTTGGTACGCGCGCAATTTCATCGACGCCGGCGAGTTCTCGGCCGGCGGTTTGATCGAGCCGCTGCTGGCTGGGCGCGATTGTCCGGATCACGCCGTCTACTTCGACGCGGTTGGCGCGGGCGCCAACGGCTGGCCGAGCACCACGCCGCGCGCCATTTGCCTGTTCGAGCGCCAAGTCGGCGACCCGCTCTGGCGTCATTGGTCCGGCGAGCTGCCGCAAAGCCGTGCCAGCCAGGATCTCGTCGTGCGTTCGGCCATGGTCATCGGCAACTACGACTACCTACTGGATTGGATCTTCCGCCAGGATGGTTCCGTGCGCGTCGCCGTCGGTGCCACCGGCATCGTTGAAGCGAAGGCCGTGAAACCGGCAACGGCGGCGAGCCGCGGGGGGCAAGACGCGGACGCCTACGGGCGCTTCGTGACCGAACACCTGGTCGCCGTCAACCACGACCACTATTTCAGCTTTCGCTTGGACTTAGACGTCGACGGCGTCGACAACAGCTTGGTGTTGGACCGACTCGAAACGCAGATGCTGCCGGCCGACCACCCGCGCCGCAGCATTTGGGTGCCGGCATCGCACACCGCCAAGACCGAGGCCGATGCGAAACTCGACATCGACTTGCGCCGTCCGACGCTTTGGCGCGTTACCGGCGGCAGGAAGAATCATGTCGGCTATGCCGCCAGCTACCAATTGGCGCCCGGTCGCAATGCCGCCACCCTGCTCTCGGCGGACGACTACCCGCGCCGGCGCACCGGCTTCATCGACCATCATCTTTGGGTCACGCCGCATCGCGAAGACGAGCGTTGGGCCGCCGGCGACCACCCCACCTTGAGCGAGCCGGGCATGGGCCTGCCGACGTGGACGGCCGCCGACCGCAAGATCCGCAAAACCGACATCGTGCTGTGGCACACCGTCGGCATGCACCATCTGCCACGCGCCGAGGATTGGCCGGTGATGCCGGTGATGTGGTACAGCTTCGACTTGCGCCCATTCGACTTCTTCGACAGCAACCCGGCGTTGGACTTGCCCTAACTCGAGGGCGTGCGACGTTCTTGCGCGCGAAGCGGGCTGCGAGCGGGGATTGGCCAGAGTCGTCGCGATTCCCGGGTACGCAAGGGTCTGCAACCGCGGCGCCACCCGGTTCAATTTGACAAGCGGGGCGTGGCGGCGTAGTGTCCGCACGCTCTAGCTGTCCCCTTCGTCTAGTGGACCAGGACTTCGGGTTTTCATCCCGGCAACAGGGGTTCGATTCCCCTAGGGGACGCCACGCGCCCGCTAGGTGGTAGAGAACCGGCAAGCACCGCCAGCGGCTAAACGACAACCGAGGAACTGCCGATGGAGAGTGCCGCGGCGCAAGGTGCCATGATCGAAGCCGAAGGGCTCGGTCACACTTACAAGGGCGATCAAACCGCGTTGGACGAAGTTGATCTGACGCTCGGCACCGGCCTTTACGGACTGCTTGGCCCCAACGGCGCCGGCAAAAGCACGTTGATGCGCATCATTTGCACGCTGCTGATACCCACTCGCGGCACCGCCCGCGTGTGCGGGCACGACGTCACAAAGGAACGTCGGCAAGTGCGTGAAAGCATCGGCTATCTGCCGCAGCAGTTCGGCGCTTGGCGCAATCATCGGGCCGAGGAGGTGTTGGACACGCTCGCCCGTCTTTCCGGCCTGTCCGACAAAAAGGAGCGGCGGCGACGGGTGGCGGAAACCTTGGAGTTGGTCGGGCTGGACGCTGTGGCGGACCGCAAAGTGAAGAAACTCTCCGGGGGCATGGTGCGTCGGTTGGGCGTCGCGCAGGCGATGGTTCACGAACCGCGGGTTCTCATCGTGGACGAGCCCACGGTCGGTCTGGATCCGGAAGAGCGCATGCGGTTCCGGCAGGTCATGGCCCGTCTCGGGCGCGACCGCACCATCCTTTTGAGCACGCACATAGTGGCCGATCTCGGCGGCGGCTGCAGCCAGATCGCCCTGCTCGACGATGGCCGCATCGAGTTCCAGGATTCCCCGGAAGCCTTGCTCGAACGGGCGGTGGGCAAAGTGTTCGAGGTCGCCGTGGACGCCCAGGCGGCGGAGCGGTTGGAGGCGGACTACGAGATCGTCTCGCGCAGTGCCAACGCGACGGGCGTCACTTTGCGCGGCGTCAGCGCCAACGGCCTGCCCGAAGGCGCGACCCCGGTGGCCACCCCGACCTTGGAAGAGGGTTATCTCGCTTTCATGGCGGCACGCGGACGCACCGAAGCGGCGCGCGCGGGACAGGAGGGGGCCGACCTCGCCGCCGAGACCGTGGACGACGCTTAAGGACGCGCCTAACGCCATGCCGTTCGGTCGGTACGGCTTGGCGGTACCGGGCCTGGGCCGCCGCGGCGGACGTCTTCGGCCTTGCCGCCGCACCACCACGATGCCAACCACGATGAAAGTACGGAACCACCCATGACCACGGCGAACCAGCATATGGAGTCGCGCAGCCCCGGCGGAGCCGAAGAGCTTCCCGGGAAGACGCCTTTGCGCGTTCTGTTTCAGGAGTTTCTGACTGTCGCGTTGGCCGAGATGCGCTCGGCTCGGCGTTTGGTGCGCACTTGGCTGTTTTCCGGCCTCACCTTCTTCATCGGTTTGCTGATGTACGCCTGGTACACGGCGCTACACGGTGTTGCTTCCAGCGCGTCGGCGAGCATCGGCATGCTCAATCCGCGGTTCATCATGTCCAGCAGCGCGGTGGCTTTGTTGTTGGTGTTCGTTGTGGCGCTGATCTTCCTGGCCTTCGACGTGCGCGCCCGTGACACGCGAGAGCGCATGGTGGAGGTGCTGGACTCGCGCCCGGTAGGCAACCTGACCATGCTCGCCGGGAGACTCGCCGGCTTGGTGGCCATCGCGTGGCTGCCGCTTTTGCTGCTGGGGTTGCTGATACAGACATTCGGCGTCGTCGCCGTGATGGCGGATTGGCCGTTTGGCACTCCGGTCGAGGCGAATTCCTTTCTGGCCTTCCTGTTGGTCGATGCGCCAACGACGCTAGCCCTTTGGGGCGCCGTCGTGGTGCTGCTGGCCGTGGCCATCGGCAATCGTCTGATCGTCGCCGTCGCGGCCTTGGCGTTGGTTGCGGCTTGGGCTTGGGCCGGCTGGGCGATCCCCGTGTATTTGACGCCGGCCATCTCAGGTCTCGCCGCGTCCCAGATCGTGTCGGACGTGTTGCCTCGGTTCGGCACCGGGGTTCAGCTTGGCCACCGCGCCGCCTTGGTGCTGGTGGCCGCCGGCCTGGTCATCCTGGCGGCGGGGTTGCATCCGCGCTCGGCGCGGGGCGAGCGCGGCAAACCGCTCGCCATCGGCGCGGCACTGGTGGCGCTCGGCGCTTTGTGCAGCGCGAGTCTGGTGATGTCGGCAATGGCCGACATGGAAGAGCGCGCCGGTTGGCTGGCCCACCACGAAGCGCACCGGACAGCACCCCGGGCGACGCTCCAGCGGGTGACGGGGCAGGTGCGCATCGCACCGGACGAGGCCGTGGACTTGCGGCTCGAATACGCGTTGACCATGCCGGACCGGGCCGGCGGGGGTCGGCTGGAGGCGCTGACGTTCAGCTTGAATCCCGGCATCCAGGTGCGCGCGTTGGCTTTGAACGGCGAAGACGCCCGGTTCGAGCACAGCCAAGGCCTGTTGGTGGTGGCGCTGCCGGAAGGGGTTGCGCCGAACGCGGAGATCACGCTGGCCATCGAGGCGCGGGGCGTGCCCAACCCCGGGTTCGCTTATCTCGACAGCGCGCTCGACGTCGTGCGCATGACCGCGGACGCCGGCGCCTTGACGCTCCTCGGCACCGACGCTTCTCTTTTCGACGACGACTATGTGGCGCTGATGCCCGGCGTGTTCTGGATGCCATTGCCGGGGTCGGCGGTCCAAGGTCCAGGCGAAGACCACGGCGCGGACTACTTCACCGTGGACATGGAAGTGCGGGTGCCGGGCGATTGGCTGGTGGCCGGCCCCGGTCGGCGCGAAGGCGGGGAGGGCGACTTCCGCTTTCGACCGTCGGCGCCGGTGCCGGCCGTGGCGCTCTTGGCCGCGCCGTTCGTCCGCCACGCCGCGGAGGTTGCCGGCGTCGAGTTGGAGCTGCTCATGTCGCCCGGGCATCTGCGCAATGTGGAGCTGTTCCGGCAAGCCGCCGAGCCGCTGCGAGCGCGATTGCAGGAACTGTTCGAGACCGCCGCCAAATTCGACCTGCCATATCCCTACGGTGCGCTGAGCGCGGTGGAAGTTCCCGCGCACCTGCGCACCTACGGGGGTGGCTGGCGTTTACCGTCGGTGCAGGCGCTGCCCGGCATCGTGCTGCTGCGCGAATACGGCTTCCCCACGTCCCGCTTCGGAATGGTGTTGGAGGATCTTGAGGATCTGGAGGTGGAAGACGAACAGGATCGCGATCGCCGGCTGGTCCGGATTTTGGACCGCTTCTTTTCGAACGACATTACCGGGGGCAATCCGGTCTACGGTGCCGTCCGCAACGTACTCGGCTTCCAGACGTCGGCCCGGGGCCCGGGCGCCGTCGCGTTGGACTTCGTGGTTCACGATTTGGCGGTGCAACTCGTCACCGGCCGCCGCAGCGGGTTCTTTTCGCCCCATGCGCTAGGCGGACAAGCCGATTTCCAAGGGCTTGTAGGCGGTGCAATGCAAAGCTTTTTTTCCGGCGGTGCAGGAACTCTTGGCGGCAGCGCGTATGTGGCGTCAACCCGCACACCGTCGGTGTGGGACAGCGCCTTGGGCGCCGCCTTGCGGGATCTCGACACCAGCGATCCGAAGCTCGCGATGAACGTGTTGTGGCTCAAGGGGCCGGAGCTCGCGCAGATAATTGTCGAAGGTCTGGGCCGCGAGACGGCGGCGGCCGTGTTGGCGGAGCTGCGACGGCGACACGCCGGCGGCAACTACACGTTGGCGGACCTCAACGCCGCCGGCGCCGCCGTTGGCGCGGATCTGCCGGGGCTGCTTGGAGACTGGCTGGACGACGCCGGCTTGCCCGGTTTCCTGGTTTCGCGGGCGACAACAACCCGATTGGCCGACGACGAACAGGGTCTTCCGCGCCACCAAATACGCATTCACGCCCGCAATGGCGAGCCGGTGCCCGGCTTGGTGCGGGTGGGTTATTCACAGGAGACCAACGCCGGCCCAATCGAAGACCGCACGGATCCGATTCGCGTGCCGGCGATGAGCGCCGTGGAAATCGGCATGATCGCTAAAGCCGCGCCCGATCAATTGTGGCTCTATCCGTACCTTTCCTTGAACCGGAGCGCCGTCAACGTACAGGTCACCGCCGGCGACGATGTCGAGAACGCCGAACCGTTGGTTGGCCATCGGCCGAGCGATTGGCGACCTGACGACGATGGCGGCGTCTATGTGGACGACTTGGATCCGCAGTTCGCCGTCGAATACGCGAACCCCCAAGCAGACCCCGCGAACGCGCCGGACCAAGGCTCGGTTTTCGCCGGCCCACCGCCCGACCTCGACCAAGGACTGCCACAGTTCGTCCCCTTTCCCCCGTCGTTCAATTGGACCCGGCAGAGCGCACAGAAGGCATGGGGCAGATACCGGCGGACGCTGGCGCGGACGCCGGGGGGAGATGGCACCGCCAAGGCCGTGTTCTCGGCCACGCTGCCCGCGGGCGGGCGCTGGCGGCTGGAGTATCACCTGCCACTGTTGGATGAAGTGGCAGGCGCTGTCATCGGCATAGGTCGGGGCGGGGCCCGGGCGGAAAAGAAACTGCGGCCAATGCGTGGCCACGGGAGCTACGACATGCGCCTGGTCGTCGGCGGCGAGGAACAGGAACTGGATTTCGACGGCGGCGCCGGCGAACCCGGCTGGAATCGCATCGGCGACTTCAACCTCCAAGCGGGCGAGGTGCGGCTGGTGGTCTCGGACCAAACCTCCGGCCGCGTGGTGATTGCGGACGCCATCCGCTGGCTGCCACTGACGCGGCCCCAGCCCGAGTCTTGAGGGGCGCAACCGGCCAAAGTCGAGCCGCCGCCCGCCCCGCGGATCCCGTGGCGGGAGCAACAGCCGGCGCGCCGGTCCCGCCTTCGCCCGCGGCCGCAAGGCCAATGCGCACGTCGATCCGCGTGCAGGGCGCGCGGGTCCACAATCTGAAGAACATCACGGTGGAGATTCCGCGTGATCAGCTCACGGTGGTCACGGGGCTTTCCGGCTCCGGCAAGTCCTCTTTGGCCTTCGACACGGTGTACGCGGAAGGCCAGCGCCGCTACATGGAGTCGCTTTCCACCTACGCGAAGCGGTTCATCGCCCAGGTCGAGAAACCGGATGTGGATTTCGTGTTCGGCCTGTCGCCGGTGGTTTCCATAGAACAGAAGACTATCGCCCGCAATCCGCGCTCCACGGTGGGCACGCTGACGGACATCTCCAGCTACCTGAACCTGCTCTTCGCCACGATTGGCGAGGGATTTTGCCCGTACACCGACGAGCCGGTGCCGATCAAGACGAGCGGCCAGATACTCGAAGCGCTGCTGGCGCTGCCGAACGGGGCCGAAGTGGAGCTCCAAGTGCCGGTCTTCCAAGTCTACGGCGAGACGCCGGAGTTCATCTTCAACGAGGTGCGAAAGCTCGGCTGTAGGTTCGTCGACATCGACGGCGAACGGGTGGATCTCACGGACAATGTGCCCGAAGCGCTGCCCGGCGACCCGAAGATCACCGCGGTGGTGGATCGGCTCGCCATCGGCCCGGAAGTGGAACGGCAGCTCAAAGCCGCCATTGAACACGCCTTGCGGGTGGGCGATTCGCTGATGTCCGCGGCCGTGGTGGGCGGCGTGCCGAAGTCCGAAGCGCGCAAGTTCGCCCGGCGTTTCGGCAGCCTGGAGCACGCGCTCGTGTACGGCGACATCGTGCCGGACTTCTTCATGTTCAACAATCCAGAGAGCGCGTGCCGCACCTGCGGCGGAATCGGCACGGACAAACGCACGCATCCAGCGCTGCTCATCACGAACCCGGAACGCAGCATCCGGGAAGGGTGTTTTCTGCGCGACGTGGGGAACTACAAACCCGACACCCATCGCGGCTACACCATCTATTCGCTAGCGCAAGAGAAGGGCTTTTCCCTCGACACGCCGTGGCGGGAGTTGACCGAGGAAGCCAGGCAGCTGCTGCTCTACGGCACCCGCGGCGAGGCGTTGAAATTGCGCATCCCGCCGGAGGCCAAAGTGCGCCGAGAGAACTGGTTGCGCTGGGCCTATCCGTTCCAGGGCATCGCCGGCGGCATCGAACGCCACTACCGCCGTTACCGGCAACGGGACGTGCCGAACTCCGGCATGGAGGCTTGGCTGGATCGGGTGATGGTGGAGCACACCTGTCCCGATTGCCAAGGTCGGCGGCTGCGTGCCACGCGCATGAGGTTCCGCGTTGCCGGGCGCACGATAAGCGATTTCGGCACCATGAACTTCGACGAGCTGCGGCCGTTGTTGGCGAACATCGAACCTGCCGGCCCCCGCGCCCAGGCGGGGGCGCAGATCTTGCGCGAGATCGCGCGCCGCCTGGATTTGCTGCTCGGCATCGGCCTCGACTACCTGAACTTCAACCGCGCCTCCGCCACGCTGTCCGGCGGCGAAGGGCAACGCATTCGGCTGTCCACGCAGATCGGTTCGGGACTCATGGGCATGCTCTATGTGCTGGACGAGCCCTCCATCGGCTTGCACCCGAAAGACAACGTCAAGATGATCGACACGCTGCGCTCGCTCCGCGACATTGGCAACACCGTCATCGTGGTGGAGCACGACGAGGAGACCGTCCGCGCCGCCGACCATGTGCTGGAGTTGGGCCCCGGCCCGGGCGTGCACGGTGGTGAGGTGGTCGCCTCCGGCGCGTTGGCGGATGTTCTGGCCTGCCCGGAATCTCCCACCGGCCAGTATCTTTCCGGTCGGCGGCGCATCGACGCTCCACCGCGGCGCCGAGAGAACACTGGCAAGGCGCTGACGATCCGCGGCGCCCGCGCCAACAACCTCAAGAACATCGACGTGGCTATTCCGCTCGGCCAATTCGTCTGCGTGAGCGGCGCGTCCGGGTCCGGCAAGTCCACGCTGATCAACGAGATTCTCTACAGGGAGCTGTGGAAGCGCTTGGTGGAGCCGCGCTCGCTCTCCGGCGATCACGACGCCATCGACGGCGTGGAGCATCTGACCCGCGTCATCAACATCGATCAGGCGCCGATCGGCCGCAACAGCCGCTCCAACCCCTCCACCTACGTTGGCTTCTACGATCAAATCCGCGGCCTCTTCGCCAGGGCCAAGCTCGCCAAGGAGCGTGGGTACAAACCGGGCCGCTTCAGCTTCAACGTGAAGGGCGGGCGCTGCGAGGAATGCCAAGGCGAGGGCGTCATCGCCACCAAACTCTATTTCATGCCGGATGTGGAAGTGGTGTGCGGCGCCTGCAAGGGACAACGCTTCAACGCCGAGACTCTGGAGGTGACGCACAAGGGCAAGAACATCGCCGACGTGCTGGACATGTCCATTGAGGAAGGCGAGGCGTATTTTGCCGATCTGCCAGCCATTGGCCGCAAGGTGGCGGTGCTCGGCGAGCTGGGCCTTGGCTACCTCACGCTCGGCCAATCCGCCACCACGCTCTCCGGCGGCGAAGCCCAGCGCGTGAAGCTCGCCAGCGAGCTGTCGAAACTGCAGCGCCGGGGCGCCACGCTCTACATCTTGGACGAGCCCACCACCGGCTTGCATCTGGCGGACATATCCAAATTGCTCCACTGCCTGCACCGACTGGTGGATGCCGGTCACACGGTACTGGTGATCGAGCACCACTTGGATGTGATCAAGACCGCCGACCACGTGATCGATCTGGGCCCGGAGGGTGGTCGAGGCGGTGGCGAAGTGGTGGCGCAAGGGCCGCCGGAGGCCGTCGCCGGCAATCCCCGCTCGCACACCGGGCGCTACTTGCGCGAGCGCTTGAACGCCGCCTGACCGTCGACCGGCGCGTTCGCGGACGTGATCGGTCTTCGCCACCGCGACCACCTATGTGACGGAAGGCGTGGCGTCAAGGCTTGCGGAATCCGCACCGGCTGGTGAACGAGCCACGTTCGCGTCCGCGGTGTTCGGGCGCCATCGCGACGCCCTCCACGGTGATTCCGCAGAACTTGCGGAAGCCGTGCTCCGGGTAAGCCCCTGGCGGCCGCGGCTCGGAGATGGTCGCGCAAGACGCTCGGTGGAGCACCACGTAGTCCGGGCCGAGTTTGCGGCGCACGTTCACCACATAGCCGTCCGGGTGCATCGCAAGCCAAGTGCGATAGGCGTCGTCGTCCCTATCGAACAGGAACACGGTGCCGGTCATGTCGCGACGCCGGAAGGCAAGCCAGAGCCACCGGCATTGTCTGGACAGGCCGCCGAACCGCCGGCCCGGTCCCCGATGGCTCGCGCGCGACGAGTGGCGCTCTTACCGCGCGTTCAGCATGTCCGCGATTTTCTTGCGCCCGGCCATCAAAGCCTCTTGCTCCACCTCGGCCGCCACCATTTCGGCGATGTACTCGGTGGTTGCCCAATCCAGTTCCAACAGTTGCGCCGCGGTCGCGCCGTCGTTGGTCAGGACAGTCGCGTCCGCGCCACCGTCAAGGAGCGCCTTGGCCGCCTCGGCGCGCCCGAACACCGCCGCCGCATGCAAAGCCGTGGCGCCGCTGGCCAGGCTCGGTTCGTCCACGTTCGCGCCGGCTTCAACGAGCACGGCCACCACGTCGGCGTGGCCGGCGCTGGCGGCGATCATGATGAGGGGAGTTCCATCGGGCCCGGTGGCGTTGGCATCCGCGCCGCCGCCCAGCAACGCGCGAACGCTTGCCGCGTCTCCAAAGGAGACGGCACCCAGGATGTCGCCCGCACCCCCTCCTTCGCCGGCGCCACCTCCCAAGAGGGCGCGGATCCTGCCTCGTCCGGCTTCGACTTGGTCTTGCATGAGACCGAGCTGCAGCATGTCCGAGATGTATTCCGTGGTCCCCCAGTCGAGGGCGAGTATGTCCCCCACCGTATCGGACTGACTGTTGACCGCATTCACGTCCACGCCGTGCCGCATCAGGAGCTCCGCGGCGTCGGCGTTGCCGACGAAGGCGGCGCCGTGCAGCGCGTTGCCGCCGTCCCGCATTTCGACGTTCGCGTCCGCGCCGTTGCCGAGCAGCCATTCGGCGGCCTCTTGCTGGCCAACGATGATGGCGATCATGAGCGGCGTGACGCCGGTGTCGAGCTGCAACTCGTCGAGGTTCGTTCCGGCGCGTTTGTGCGCCTCGAGCTGCTCCAAGTCGCCTTCCGCGGCGGCGGTCCAGATGTCGACGGCGGGTGGCGGCGGCGGTTCGGCCGGCACGATTGTCGCGGCCGGCGTGGCGGCCTCCTCGGCCGGTACGACTATCTCGGCCGGCGTGGCGGCTTCCTCCACGGCAACGCAGGCGGTGGTGCCGCAAGCCAGGAGCACGATGCCGCCAACCGCGGCGAAGAGACGGGAAAGGATTTTCATGGGACGCTCACCTCCGTTGATTCGAGTGCCATGATGCCCTATGCGCCAATGGATTGGAACCGCGGCACAGCCCCGTGCGGGCCGCTTCAATGTGCGGCTGGCGCTCACAACGCCATTGAACGCATCGCCGGCCCGTAGCGGGCGGGGCGGCCCGTCCGAGGGTGCAGGCGCTTGCGCTAGCATCCCGGCGCTGGCCGTGAAGGCGGCCAGTGTGCCGCCTCGCCACTGATCGAGCACCGCGCATGTCGAACCTGAAAAGCAAGCGGTTCCGCCAACGAAACGCGAGTCTTGGCGTCGGCGGCGCCGGCGCGGGGGAGGCGGTCGCGTGAGTGAAGAGCAGCGGCCGGTGGCGACCTCTGGACGCGACATCGCCGCGAAGGGGGCCGTTGTCGGCGGGATGACCTTCGCTTCCCGCGTTGGCGGTCTGCTGCGCGATGTCGCCTTTTCGCACGTTCTTGGCGCGAGCGTGGCCGCGGACACGTTCTTGTTGGCGTTCCGGGTGCCCAACTTTTTTCGTCGGCTGTGTGCGGAGGGCGCGTTCTCGCAGGCCTTCGTGCCGGTGCTTGCGGATTACCACGCGCAAGCGGAACGCACTGGCGACAACCGGCCGATGGAGCGTTTCGTGGCCGCGGTGGCCGGCAATCTGGGCGTCGTGCTGCTGGTGGCGACCGGGCTTGGCGTGGTTGGCGCCGGCGGTGTCGCGGCGGTGTTCATGGTTGGCTACCTGGACGACGCGGAACAATTCGCCTTGGCGGTGGAACTGACGCGAATCGTCTTTCCTTACGCCGCCTGCATCTCGTTCGTGTCGCTCGCCGCCGGGGTGCTGAATGTCCACCACCGCTACGGCGTGCCGGCGTTTACGCCGGTGCTGCTGAACGTCGCGTTGATCGCGGCCGCGTTGGCGGCCACCACGTTCGCCGCCGACGACTTGACCGCGGCGGCGTACTTCCTCGCGTGGGGCGTGCTCGCCGCCGGTGTGGCGCAACTGGTGTTCCAAGCGCCGTCGCTTCGGCGTGTGGGCATGTTGGTGGCGCCACGGCCGGATTGGCGGCACGAAGGCGCAAGGCAGGTGGGTCGGCTGTTCGTGCCGGCGGCGTTTGCCGCCTCGGCGGGGCAGGTCAACGCTCTTGTCGGCAGCCAGATCGCCTCGCTGCTGGAGGAGGGCAGCGTTTCTTGGTTCTATTACGCCGACCGCCTGATGGAACTGCCGATCGGCATCGTCGCCATTGCGATCGGCACGGTGCTGTTGCCGAACCTCTCGCGGTTGCGAAACCGCGGCGATTGGGCGGGTTTCAGCGCGGCGCTGGAGTGGGGAATGCGCGCCGGCGTGCTCATCGGCTTGCCGGCGGCGGCGGCGTTGGCCGTCTTGGCGTATCCGCTGGTGGCCACCATCTACCTGCACGGCGAGACCACTGGGAACGACGTCGAAAGGATCGTCGCGGCGCTCAGAGCATTCGCCATCGGACTGGTGCCTCTGGTGGTGGTGAAGATCGCGGCCCCGGCGTACTTCGCCCGTCAAGACACCAAGACGCCGTTCAAATTCGGCGTGGCGTCGGTGGCGGTGAATATCGTGGTCAGTTTGGCGACGTTCCAATGGCTCGGCCATGTGGGGCTCGCGCTTGCGGTGAGCGTGGCGGCCATCGTCAACGCGGCGCTGTTGGTGGGCGGCCTGGCGCGTGGCGGCCAGTTCCGGCCCGGTGTCGCTTTTTTTCGCGCCGCGCTGGCGGCATCGGCCGCCACGGCGACGATGTCCGCGGCGCTTTGGTGGTGGGTGCCCGACCCGTCTTGGTGGTTGGCCGCGGCGCTGTGGACGCGCGTTTTGGCGCTCGCCGCGGTCGTGTTGGCGGGTTTCGTGGTGTATGCCGCGACGGCGTTGGCCGCCGGTGCGCGTCCAAGCCACCTCCTGCATCGGGCCTAGGAGTCCGCGCCGCGGAAGACGGCGCGCCGGAGCCGGCAGCCGGCATGGCGAATCCGAAGCCGTCTCGCCACCGGGCGCCGCGAGCGTTGACATGCTGCCCCGGCAACCGTATAAACCCCGGCTGTCCGCGCATTTTTTTGTTCCTGTGGCTTGGCGGCGGCTGGTTGGTTGCTAGGAGCATGTGCGCGCTCTTCGCCAACTGGCCATGTGGTAGCAAACTGGGCGCCAGGCGCGCCAACAGCAAGAGGATCTCATCCATGAACAAGTCGGAAGTTGTCGATGCCATCGTTGATAACGCGGACATCTCCAAAGCCGCGGCCGGGCGTGCGCTGGACGCGACTTTGCAAGCCATCAAAGCCTCTCTCCAAGAAGGCGAGCCGGTGGCGTTGATCGGTTTCGGCACCTTCTTGGTGCGCGAGCGGCCGGCCCGGGTCGGGCGCAATCCGCGCACCGGCGAGGATGTCCAGATCGCCGCGGCCAGGGTGCCGGCCTTCAAGCCGGGCAAGGCCTTCAAGGAAGCGCTCAACGGCTAGCTTCACGGCGGAGACGGTCGGCGTTGCGGCCAAGAGCGTGGCGGACGCTCGCGGAGCAGGTGAGTAGGCCATGGTGATGCAGAAGATGCGCGCCGGGGCGCAAGGTCTTGCGGCCAAGGTGCTGATGGGCCTCGTCGTGTTCGTTCTGGCGGTTACCGGTTTCGGGGCGATCCAGCTGTTCTCCGGTTCGGAACCGGTTGTCGCGAGCGTCAACGGCGACGACATCACCGAACGCGCGTTGCAGGCCGAGGTGAATGCCCACCGGCGCGCCTACGAGGACCTCGGCCAGGATCTCACCCAAGAGATGCTGGACAGCCTGGTGGATCGTGGCGCCGTCCTTGCCGCGATGATCGACCAGGCGCTGCTCGCCCAAGCCGCGGATGATCTCGGGTTGTCGATGGCGGACGAAGCGGTGCAGGCGCGTCTGCGCGCCGAATTCGCCCGGCAAGGCGGCTTCGACGAAGCCCTTTTCCGCAACGCGCTGGCGTCCGTCGGCCACACGCCCACCTCCTTCCACGCCGAGCGCTTCGTACACGAGGTGACCGGCCAGTTGCGACGAGGGCTGAGCGACACGGCCTTCCTCACCTCGCGTGAACTGCGCCGGGCTTCCGAAGTGGTCGCCCAAAAACGGGACATAGCGTGGCTCACGTTTCGCGTCCCGTCGCTGATGGACGAGGTGGAGGTTTCGGACGAGGAAATCGCGGAGCACTACGACGCCTACCAAGAGAACTACGTTTCCGAGGAGCGCTTCGACTTCGATCTCGTGCGGATGCCACGCAGTTCCTTGGAAGCCGACATCGAAATCGGCGAAGAGGAGGTGGTGGCGGCCTACGAAGCGGAAGTGGCCGACGCGGAGCCGCTCCGGCGCGCCGCGCACATCCTGCTCGAGGTTTCCGACGAACGCAGCCCCGAGGAAGCCGAGCGCATTCTCGCCGGGGCCCGTGCCAGCATCTTGGCGGGCGCCAGTTTCGGCGAAAAGGCGCGCGAGATGTCGGAAGACCCCGGCACCGCGGACGACGGTGGCGATCTCGGGCCGTCGGGCCGCGGCGTTTTTCCGGCCGCGTTCGAGGAGGCTTTGTGGGCGCTCGCTCCGGGCGAGCTCTCCGCCCCGGTGCGAACGGAGTTCGGGGTGCATTTGATCAAGCTGATTTCCGAAGAGGCCGAAGATCCGCCGACGCTTGCCGAGCGCCGAGAGGAAATCACCGCCCGGTTGCGGCGCGAGGAGGCGGATCGGCGGTTCCAAAGCGTTCTGGACGATTTCGACAAGCTCGCTTTCGAGGAGGAGGACTCCTTGCTCGGGCTCGCTGGCGAGTTCGGGTTGGCGATCGAACCACTCGACGGAGCGACGCGCCGGACGCGCGAAGGCCTGCTTGCCGAGAAGGCCGTGCGCGACGCGTTGTTCTCGGACGAAGTGCTGGTCGAGGGCTACAACTCCAGCGCGGTGGCGACCGCGGACGCCGAAGCCTTGGTGGCGCGCCTGCGCACCCGCCATCCGCCGCTGCAACGCCCTCTGGAGGAGGTCAAGGAAGCGGTGCGTCTCACGCTTAAGGAGTTCGGTGCCCGCGGATTGGCGGAGCAACGCGCGCTCCGGGCGCTTGAAGAGCTGACCGGAGGCAAGGCGCCCAGCGACGTTTCCGGCGAGCACGGCCTCTCCTGGGAACGCGCCGACGGCTTTCGGATCGATGGGCAGGGCGTGCCCTTGCCGGTGGCGGAGCTTGCTTTCTCGATGAAGGCGCCCGGGCCCGGCGAACGCAATACCGATTTGGCCCGACTGGATGACGGCTCGCAAGCGATCGTCCTGCTGACCAACGTGGCGCTGGCGGACTACGGCGCCCTTCCCGAAGCGGACCGCGAGCAGTTGGCCACCATGTTCGCGTCGAGCGCGGGACCGCGGGATTTGGCCGCCATGCTGCGCACCTTGCGGGGCGCGGCGTCCATTGACGCCAAGGACTTGAGCGACCCGGGGTGATCACTTAAGGCCCTTGGCGGCCCATGCGGCCGCGCGGTGCCCATGCCGAGAGGATGGGGACGCGACCGTCGCCTCAAGACTGACGGAATGGTCTGCGAAGGACAAACGCATGCGAAGACCGGGTGAACGCCGTTCGCCGCTTGGCAAGGATGCCCGGCAGCCGGGTTTCGCGGCTTGGCTGCGGACAGCGCGGGGCGTGCGCCTGCTGGACGCCGAACGCCCTTCGCTGCATGCGGCCGCACGGCGCTTCCACGGCGACGTGCTGCTTTGGGTCGGTGTGGCGCCGCAGCTTCTGGACGTCACTTCGCAGTGCATGGTGCGGGCCCGCGTGTTCGCGTTCGATCAGCCGATGCCCGCTGCCGAGGTTGGCGACGGGGCGCGCGATGTCGCCTTCGTGGCAACCGACCCCGCCCGGCTGCCGTTTGCCACCGGCGACGTGGCCGGCATCGTTCTGCACCACGCCTTGGAGACGGCTGCCGACCCGCGCGCCGCGCTGCGGGAAGCGGCGCGGGTGCTGCGCGTGGGCGGCCGACTCGTCGTGGCCGGATTCAACCCGTTCAGCCCTTGGCTCTTCGCCAAGGCGCTGCCGGCGTTTCGGCGCTTGCGGCTGGTCGGCGTGCCGCGCCTGAGAGACTGGCTGGCGCTCCTCGGTTTGGAGCCCGACGTTCGACCAACCTATCTGGCGCCGTCGGTTTGGACCATCGGCAAATCGCGCCGCGCGGGATCCGGCCCGCCGACCGTGCGCGGTGGGCCGCTGCGCTGGTGGCGGAGTCTGCCGATAGGCGCGGTGTACCTCGTTGTGGCCACCAAGACGGCGCCCGGCCTCGTCGTCGAACCAGAGCGCCGCAAAGCGACGGCGGGCATGGTGGCCTCGTTGCCGAACGCGACGGCGTTCTCGCACCGGGCCGCGTGACCATCAACGTCCACATCTTCACCGATGGCGCCTGCCGCCGCAATCCGGGTCCCGGCGGCTGGGCCGCCATCCTGCGTTACGTCGGCACCGATGCCAACACCCCGCCGGTGGAAAAGACGATCTCCGGCGCCGAGCCGAAAACCACCAACAACCGCATGGAACTCGCCGCCGCCATCAACGGTCTTGCCGCCTTGCGTCGGCCCTGTGCGGTGGTGCTGACCACGGATTCGCAATACGTCCGGCAGGGCATCACGACATGGATTGTCGGTTGGAAGCGTCGCAACTGGGCCCGCGCTGACGGCAAACCCGTCGTCAACAAGGATCTCTGGCAGTGTCTGGACCGGCTGAACGCCCGCCACGACGTGCGCTGGCAGTGGGTGAAGGGCCACAGCGGGCACCCGGAAAACGAGGCCGCCGACCGTGCGGCCAACGCGGCCATCGACGACATGCTTGCTGGTGACGGCAAGCCGGACGCCCCGGCGGCCGAGCCGCAAGCAACGTGACGCGAGGCCGATGCGTTCTTGAATGAGACAAGTGGTTCTGGATACCGAGACGACCGGCCTGGAGCCGGAGCACGGCCACCGCGTCGTCGAGATCGGCGCGGTCGAGCTGGTCGACCGCAGGCCCACCGGCGAGCGCCTGCAGCTGTACGTGGACCCGGAACGCGAGATAGACGACGCGGCCTTCGAGATCCACGGTTTGGACAAGGCCCGGTTGGCCGGGGAACCCAAGTTCGCCGCCATCGCGGAACGGTTCGTCAACTTCATCGCCGGGGCCGAGGTGATCATCCACAACGCGCCGTTCGACGTCACCTTTTTGGACTACGAGCTGTCGCTGCTCGATGGCGCGAGCCGCAGACGGATGGCCGATCTGTGCGTGGTGACGGATTCGCTCGCCTTGGCGCGGCGCAAGCATCCGGGGCAGAAGAACAGCTTGGACGCCCTCTGCCGGCGCTACCAGGTGGACAACTCGGCGCGCGAACTGCACGGGGCGTTGTTGGACGCGGAAATCCTGGCCGACGTCTATTTGGCGCTGACCGGCGGCCAACTCTCGCTGTTCGGCGGCGACGAAGACGCCGCAGGCGCCACGCCAAGCGAAGTCATCCGGTTGCCGGACGAACGCCCGCCGGTACCCGTTGTCCTGGCGACGCCAGAGGAACTCGTCGCCCACGAAGCGTACTTGGACAACCTCGATTCGGCGACGGAACGGGGCGCGTTGTGGCGTTTCCTGCCAAGCCGTTTTGATGCGCCGGCCGGCTCACAACACCCAAGTCACGCAGATCCAGCCGGTCGTGCCCATGGTGGCGGTGTAGGGGAGCGCCATGAGCACCATGCGCCCGTAGGATAGCTGGATGAGCGGCGCCAACGACGACGTGAGCAGGAACAAGAACGCGGCTTGGCCGTTCGGCGTGGCGACGCTGGGGATGTTCGTGCCCGTGTTGATGGCCACCGCCAAGCGGTCGAACTGGCCGCGGTCGATGACGTTTGTTTGGTACGCCTCGCTTACCTGATTGATGTACACGGTGGCGACGAACACGTTGTCGCTGATCATGGAGAGCACGCCGTTGGCGATGTAGAAGACGCCGGGCTGCTGAGCCGCCGGCAGTGCCAGCACATAGTCGATGACCGGTTGAAACAGCTGCTGATCGGAAATCACCGCGACGATCGCGAAAAACACGACCAGCAGCGCCGTGAACGGCAACGCCTCCTCGAACGCCGGCCCGATGCGCGGTTCTTCGACAATGCCGTTGAAGGCGGTCTGTATGACGATGACGCCGAGGCCGATCAAGCCGATTTCCGCGACGTGGAAGGCGAGGGCGAACGCCAGCAAGACCGCGGTGACCGCTTGCACGACCAGCCGGGCGGTGTCGCGCCGCGTGCGCTCTTGTGTTTGCTTGGCGTCATGCGCGCGCAGCACTTCGCGCACGGCGTGGGGCAACTCCGGGCCGTAACCGAGGATCTTTATTTTCTCCAACAGCATGCAAGTGGCGAGCCCCACCACCAAGACCGGCAACGTGACCGGCGCCATGCGCAGAAAAAACTCGATGAACTCCCAATCCAGCTTGTCGGCGATGAGCACGTTCTGCGGTTCGCCGACAATGGTGGTGACGCCGCCAAGAGCGGTTCCCACCGCGGCGTGCATCACCAAGCTGCGCAGAAAGGCGTTGAAACGCTCCACATCTTCCCGACTGAGGAGCTCGGGCACCGGGCCGTCCTCGCCCATCTGCTCGCTGGCCGCGGCCTCCTCCAGCCGAGCCATCGCGGTTTTCTCGATGTGTTCGCGGTACACGCGGTGGAAGCCCACCGCCACGCTGATGACCACGGCGGTCACGGTAAGGGCGTCAAGGAAGGCCGAGAGGAAGGCGCCGACGAAACAGAACAGGAAGGCCAACATCATTTTGTTGCGCACGCCGAGGAGGAGCTTCGTGAACGTGAAAAGCAGCAGCTCCTTCATGAAGTAGATTCCCGCCACCATGAATACCAGCAGCATCAGCACCTTCAGGTTTTGCTCCAATTCGTGGAAGACGTGGCCCGGGGTCGTCATGCCGATCAGCAGCGCCTCTATGGCCAGCAAGCCGCCGGCTTGCAGCGGGTAGCAGCGCAGCGCCATCGCCAACGCGAAAATGAACTCCAGCACCAGCACCCAGCCGGCGATAAAGCCGCCAAAAAAGGCGAACAGGAAGGGATTGGCCGCCAAGAAGGCGATGATCGTCACCTTGTACCAATCCGGCGCGGCACCGAGGAAATTGCGCCAGTAGGCCGGCCCCCAGGCCGCGTGCCGGCCGCTATGCGTAACCGCCATTGAAGAACTCCTCCTTTGTTCCGGCCTTCCGGCCGCTAGCGCTGGTCATGGCGTTCACCATCCCGCAACGCCCTGTCAGGCCCGGCTTGGGCTTGCGCGGAGAACCGCGGATCGGCCACACTCCCGGCTCCGAGAAGCCGGAAACAGCCGTGTCCCGGAGGACGGCTTCGCGCCACCTCCCGCACTTTCCACGACACGGGCCGCCTCTGACTACTCCGAGGCTTGGAAATGGCCAGGAAGCGGGAAGGGGCGTCTGTGTGGTCGCAGGCAAATACACACGGCCATGTGGGCGCGCGACAGCGCGAAAGTATAGCAACACCAGGTGCCCGTCTTGTTTCAGACCTCGCCATCCCGATTCGTTTCCCAAACAGCGCCGCCGGCGGAAGTGGAAGCCGACGCCCTCTATTTCGTCTGGCTTGGTGGCCGGGTGCTGTGCGTCAGCGAACACGGTGTGCCGCGCCCGGTCACCGCGGACGAGTTCCGGTGGGTGGATGTGGAAGTCACCGGCAAGCACTATCTGGGCCGCTGGGACCAGCGCGCCTGCTACGCGCTGACCGGGGAAGGCACGGCGCCGGAGGGTTTCGCCACGGTGGATCTGCGCGCTTTGCTCGGCCGCGTCGAGCCGGACTTCTTCTATCTCGCCGGCCGGGCCAAGCAGATCGTCGAGTGGCATCGCGACCACCGGTTCTGCGGACGTTGCGGCGGCGCCAACGATGCCCACGCCACCGACCGCGCCATGCATTGTCCGAACTGCGGGCTCACCGCCTATCCACGGCTGTCACCGAGCATCATCGTGCTCGTGCGGCGCGGCGACGAGATGCTTCTGGCCCGCAACGCCGCGTGGCCGACGCGCATGTTCTCCACGTTGGCGGGCTTCACGGAGCCGGGCGAATCCATCGAACAGACGGTCCACCGCGAAGTGGCGGAGGAAGTGGGCATCGCGGTGGACAATCTGCGCTACCTCGGCAGCCAGTCGTGGCCGTTCCCCAACTCGCTGATGCTCGGCTTCCACGCCGACTACGCCGGCGGCGAAATCGAATATCAGGACGGCGAGATCGCCGAAGCGCGGTGGTTCCACTATCGCGAGCTGCCCAACGTGCCGAACGGCACCGCCATCTCGCGTTGGCTGATAGACGCGTTCGTCAACGAGCGCGCTGCCGCCCAAGGTTGAGACCGGGCGCTTCGGCACGCGCGTTCACGGCGGCGGGCCGCCGCGGTATTCCGGTCGGAACAAGCCGAGCAGCACGAAGGCGAGCGGGAGGTTGCCGTCGGCGCGGAACCGGCCTTGCATGAACATCTCGATGGGATCCGCCTCGCCGCCGAGAACGCCGAGCGCGGCAGTCTCGGAGTCGAACAGGAAGGTGGCGTCCGGGCAGCCGCCGGAAAGCCCGGAGGTGATTGTCACAGCGCCCCGTTCCAGAGCCACCGTCAAGGTGTGGGGCCGGCAACCTGCCACCCGCAGCACCAGCGTGGCCTCCACGTCGGCCACCGGCGCGGCCTTCAGCAGCCGGCCCTTCAGGACGTCAACGATGCCCACAAGCCGACCTCCGCACGGCCAGCTTTCCGCCCACGAAGCGCGCCCATTGGGCGCGCCTAGCTGTCGACCTTGGGGAATTGCAGCGGCGGCGGCCCTTTGGGTCGATCCAGTATTCCAAGCGTGAGCAGGTTCAAAAGGGAGCGTTCGCGCTTTTCGATCGCGTTGCGAAGCACCAGCCGGCCGTCCTCGTCGAACGCGCGGTAGTCCGGGAAGTTGAGCGCGAGCACTTGCAGCGCGTCCTCGGCGGCGTCGGTCAGGCCGAGTTTCCAGTTCGTCTCGATGAGAATCGCCAACGCGTCCGCGGCGGCCGGCGTTCGCGAGTAGTGCTCGATCACGTGCCTCGCCCGGTTGGCGGCGGCGACATGGGCGCGTCGGCCCAGATAGTACAGGGCTACATTGACTTCCGCTTGCGCGAGCAGGTTGCGCAAGTGAATCATGCGCTGGCGCGCGTCTTTGGCGTAATCGCTGTTCGGATAACGCGTGGCCAGTTCACTGAACTGAATGAACGCCTTTTGCGCGTTGGTGACATCCCGGCGGCTCACGCCGCTGCCACCGATGCGGCTGAACGACCTGCGATCCCGCGCCAGCGCGGTGAGGCCCTTCATGTAGTAGGCGTAATCCACGTTCTGATGCTGGGGGTGCAGGCGAATGAACCGGTCCGCCGCCGCGTCCGCGGAGTCGAGGTCGCGCACCATGTGGTGGGCGTAGATGAGCTCCAGCTGGGCCTGCTCGGCGTAGCGGCCGAAGGGAAAGCGCGCCTCCAAGCGCTCCAAACGCACGATGCTTTGGCTGTAGTTGCCGGTTTGCAGCCCCGATTGCGCCAAGCGGTACAGGGCTTGTTCGCTTGTCTCCACCGCGTCGTCGTCGTCCTCGTCGCCGACGAACGGCATCCACGCGCAACCCGCCGCCAACAAGGGCAAGACGATGAGGCTCGACGCGCCAAGGGCGCGACGCAAGAACACGGTCAACTGCTTCTTGGCCGCCATCGTGGTCATCCTCTTGCAAGGCCTCGTTCTTCGCTTCGGCATCGGGGCGCGTATGCTAAGCGAAATGTCGCCCGCCGGCACGCGGCTCCCGCGCCGCGCCGTTCGTGCGGGTGCGCGCGAGACGCCCAAGCCAACGCCACTGCCCATGCCGCCGCCTGACACGTCCGGGGCTGATGATCAGCCAGATGTCCGTTCGGTGGAGTTGGATGCCGTGGTTCCACTCGCCTCTCGCGGTCAACGATTGGACAAGGTGGCCGCCAACTTGTTCGCCGACGTCTCCCGATCGGAGCTGGCGCGCTGGTTTCGTTCCGGTGAAGCCACCGTTGACGACCGTCCGGCGAAACCGAACTTCGCGGTGCGCGGTGGCGAGCGCGTCCGGGTGCGGGCAACCCGCGAATCGCGTCTCGACTGGCGCGCGGTGGACGACGTGCCGTTCTCCATCGTTCATCGGGACGCCGATTTGATCGTGGTGGACAAACCGGCCGGCGTGGTGGTCCATCCGGGCGCCGGCAATCCGCGCGGCACGCTGGTGAATGGTTTGCTGCGGCTGTGCCCGGAGCTTGCGAGCCTGCCGCGCGGCGGGCTGGTGCATCGGATCGACAAGGACACCAGCGGCCTCTTGGTGGTGGCCGTCAACCCGGCGAGTTTGCTGGCGCTGGGCGACTCCATGCGCGCCCGTCGGGTGGACCGTCGCTATCTGGCCGTCGCGGAAGGGCGGATGGTGGCCGGCGGGCGCGTCGCGCTGGCGATCGGGCGGGATCCCCGCAATCGCCTGCGCCAGAAAGTCCGCGCCGACGGGCGCCCCGCGGCGACGTATTTCACGGTGCGGGCGCGCTACCCGGCGCACACCTTGGTGGAAGCGAGCCTGGAAACGGGCCGCACCCATCAGGTGCGCGTCCACCTTGCCGCCATCGGCCATCCGCTGGTGGGGGACAGACGCTACGGCGCCCGCGGCGTGGTGCCGCCGCACGTCCCGGCGGCGCAAGCCGCCGCGGTGCACGGCTTCGCCCGCCAAGCGCTTCACGCCCATCGTTTGGATCTGAAGCACCCGGCAACGGGCGAGGCGATGACTTTCCGGTCGCAAACGCCCGCGGATCTACAGGCTCTGCTGGCGGCGCTGGGGCCCGCGGACGTCGTCGCCTAGGCGGGCCGCAGTCGATGGTCCAGGGGCCGGCGGTCACGGAGGTTGCGAAGGCCCGTCCGCGACACCGCCGAGCAACCGTTCCGCCAGGATGCGGGCGCAGCGCCGGTTCTCCGGTTCCGCCACCGCCGCCCGCGCCGCCCCCGCGCTGGTCAAGCGGAGTCCGTCCCGGGAAGAATGCACGCGCCCGGCATCGCGCAGCTTGGCGACGCCGCGGGCGTGCTTGTTGGCTCGGCGCGGACGCTTGACAGGCAAATCGATCACGCCCACTTGCGCCGCCGCCGACAGCGCCTCGTAGAGCATGGACGCGCTGTCCACCGTCACCCATGCGTAGCGGGCCGTCGCCAGCGCCCGCTCCAGGAAGCCGCACGGGGCGTCCCGCCACGACAGGTACTCCAGGTTGTCGATTCGGGGCAGCGTCTCGGCGAAGCCGCCCGGTGTGCGGCGGGAGTCGCACACCAGCCACGAGACTTCCGGCGCGAGGCGCCCGATGGCCGCGACCGCCCCGGCGACTTCATCGTTCGACCACGCGAAGTGCCGACTATGTCCGCCGAGCAGGATGAGGCCGCTGTGGTCGTCTTTCGGGCCCACCACGGAGGAGCAGATGACGCCCTCGGTTTCAATCAAATTGGGCCGGCGCGGCGTGCGGTCGTGCGCCGGCACGAAGATCAAGTCGAACAACGTCGTCGGCAAGGTCGGTTTCATCAACGCGACGCATTTGCCGCCGTGCGCCCGACGCGCCATGAGCATGGGCAGGTGGGTGCGATGGCCGGCGCCGACGATCAACGCCGGCGGCGGCAATGCGGGCGCCGCGGCACTGCCGGATGAGGCTTGCCGCCGCACTTGGCGCCCCGCAAGCCACTTGCCGCGCACATCGAGATCGTGCGTCTCGAGCCGCCGCAACGCGGCGAGCGCCTGCAGCAACGCCGCGGATTGCTTCTCGTGGCCGGCCTTGCCGTCCAGCAATCGCCACACCACCAAGGGCGCCGCCGCGGTCATCGGCGGTGCTTGACCGGCAGCCGCGCGATCACTGCCGCCTCCAGCCGCTGACGAAACGAGGCGGTGGATTTGCGCCAACCCGGACGGCTTGACGGCATGGCGGACTCCTTGACGACTGTGGCGATTATCCGCAACCAGCACGGTTTGCGCCATGTCCCGCGCCGGGCCAAACGTTCGCCCGGAGACCCGGTCAGGTTTGCGCGTCCGCTGGCGTGTCGACGTCGCGCAGAACGTTCGGGTCGTCGGTTGAAAGGCGGAGGACGCGGTCGCTTGTGGCGATCAGATCCCGTGCGCCGACGTCGCCGGTCACGCGCGTCAACGCGTCGAAACAGCATGCCGGGAAGCCCACCGGATTCCCGGCTCGGCCGTTGTGGGTTGGCCGCAGGATTCGTTGCGGATTTCGACGCATTGCGGCCACCAACGCATGCACAGTGGAGGGCGCGAGGAATGGCATGTCGCCGAGGCCGATCAGGAGGCCATCGGCGTGGCGCATGGCGGCGACACCGGCAGCCAGCGACCGGGACTGCCCCTGTTCGGCGTCCGGCGCTTCGATCAGCCGGCAACCGGCCGTTTCCACAAGCGACGCCACCGCGGGTTCGCCCGGCCGCACGACGACGCCCACATCGTCCAGCACGGCGCGATACGCCGCCAGCGTGCGCGGGAGCATCGGCACGCCGTCTATGGGATGCAGGCGCTTGTCGCCGCCGAACCGCTTGGAGGAGCCGGCGGCCAGCACCAACGCGGCGATACGCATTTGTCGCGTCCCGGCGGCCTAGCGTGCCGCAGGATGGCGGCCGCGCTCGCGTCCCGCCCCGCCCGCGCGAGCGCGACGACCATCGCGCGCGCGCTTCGGCGCACGCATGTGGTTCTTCGCGCGCGAACGGGCTTCAGCCCGCGCAGGTGTTTCACGCGATGGCGTGTTCATGTTCGCCGACCAAGTCGCCGGCCAACGCGGCGCCGGCGGCGTCTTGGCGTCCGTGGCGCACGGCGGTGATTTCGGCGAGGATGGAGACCGCTATCTCCGGCGGCGTCTTGCTGCCTATGGACAGGCCGATGGGCGCGCGCAGGCGGGCCAACCGCTCCGGCGGCACGTCAAGAGCCAGCAGCCGCTCGCGGCGTTTGGCGGAAGTGCGGCTCGAACCCATCGCGCCGACGTAAAAGGCGTCGGTGCCGAGGGCTTCCATCATGCCCATGTCGTCGATGCGCGGATCGTGGTTGAGCGCGACGATGGCCGAGTGCGCGTCGTTGGCGTGCACGCGCACCGCGTCGTCCGGCATGTCCCGAATCTTGCGCACGCCGTCAACGCGGAAGTCCGCCAGCCGTTCGGGGCGGGGGTCGCACACGGCCACGTCGTAGCCGAGCGCCAGCGCCATCTCCGCCACATAGGCGGACACCATGTTGGTGCCGATGACGAAGAGTTGGTATTGCGGGCCGAAGGTCTGGGCCAGCACGCCTTGCGCCGGGTCGTAGCGAAGCGGCGCGTGTCGTTCCACTTGGCGACTGGCGAAGTCGCCGGTGGCGAGATGCACGGTGCGCTCCACGCAAGCGCGGCTGGCCACACGGGCCGCCACGGCGTTGAAGTGGTCCGCCGCGGCCGGCGCGAGGGGCTCGATCACGATGTCCAGATGGCCGCCGCATGGCAGTCCGAGCCGCTCGGCCTCCTCGACGCTGCCGCCGTAGCGCAGGAACTCGGGCCGCCGCCGCGCCAGTTCGCCGCGTTGCAATTTTTCGAGCAGATCATCCTCCACGCAACCGCCGGAGAGCGAACCCACGAATTGGCCCTGGTCGTTGCAAGTCAACAGCGAACCCACCGGGCGCGGCGAGGATCCGTAGGTGGCGACCACGGTCGCCAGCCAGCACGGAGCGCCGTCGCGCAGCCAGTCCCGCACTTGCCCAAGCACCTGTTGATCAACGGCCTGCATCTCGCATCCGCGCCTGCTGGATTGGCGGTTGATTTTAGCACCGCGTACACTTTGCGCGTTTGTCGGGCTTGCGGGAAAAGACATGGCGGACTCTCCCAAGACGGTGCGATTGCAGGATTACAAGCCGTATCCGTTCCGCATTGAACAAACTCGTCTCGCCTTCGACATCCGCGATGGCGAAACCACTGTGGAGTGCGAGCTCGACGTGCGGCGCCAAGGCGAAGGCGCGTTGGTGCTGGACGGCAACGACCTGCGCTTGGACGGTGTTTGGGTGGACGGCCGGGCGCTCGGCGGCAACGAGTACGCGCTGGACGAGAAGGGGCTCACGGTATTCGACGTGCCGGACGCCTGCGGCGTGCGCACCCGGGTGCGCATCGCGCCGGAGAAGAACACCTCGCTAGAGGGCCTCTACAAGTCGCGCGGCATGTATTGCACCCAATGCGAGGCCGAGAGTTTTCGCAAGATCACCTACTATCCGGATCGCCCGGACGTGCTTTCGCGCTTCGCCACGACCATAACGGCGGATGCCAAGCGGTGTCCGGTGCTGCTATCGAACGGCAACCGCGTCGCGGAGGCCGAGAGCAATGGCCGCCGCACCGTCACTTGGGAGGATCCGTTTCCAAAACCGAGCTATCTGTTCGCCTTGGTGGCCGGCGATCTCGCCGTGCGCGAAGACGCCTTCGTCACCCGTTCCGGCCGACGCGTGACGTTGCGCATCTTCTCGGAGCCGCACAACATCGGCCAGTGCGACTACGCGATGGACGCGCTGAAGCGCGCCATGCGCTGGGACGAGGAGCGTTTCGGGCGCGAATACGACTTGGACGTCTTCATGATCGTCGCCGTGGAGGACTTCAACCACGGCGCGATGGAGAACAAGGGGCTCAACGTCTTCAACACCTCTTGCGTGCTGGCGAGCCCGGACACGGCCACGGACGCCGGTTACCAGCGCGTGGAACGGGTGGTGGCGCACGAGTACTTCCACAACTGGTCCGGCAACCGCGTCACTTGCCGGGATTGGTTCCAGCTGAGCCTGAAAGAGGGCTTCACCGTGTACCGGGACGCGGAGTTCTCGTCGGACGTGAACTCGCGCACCGTGAAACGGGTGCAGGATGTGGACTTGCTGCGCACTTGGCAGTTCGCCGAGGACGCGGGGCCGCTCGCCCATCCCGTGCGCCCGGACAGCTACCAGGAGATCGGCAACTTCTACACCGCCACGGTGTACGAGAAAGGCGCCGAAGTGGTGCGCATGTTGGAAACCATCCTCGGTCGGGAGGGTTTTCGCGCCGGCACCGATCTCTATTTCGACCGCCACGACGGCGAGGCCGCCACCACGGAGGACTTCGTTCGCGCTCTGGAAGACGCCACCAACACGCCGCTGCCGCAGTTTCGGCGCTGGTACGAGCAGGCGGGCACCCCGCTGCTCGCCGTTCGGGAGCAGCGCGAAGGCGACGAGCTGACGCTGACCATCACCCAGTCGTGCGGCCCTTCGCCCGGCCAACCGGAGAAGCGGCCGTTCCACGTGCCGGTGGCGTTGGGCCTGGTCGGCGCCGACGGCACCGAGCTGCTCGGCGCCGCCGGCGCCGCCCGCGGCGCGCGGCTCGCCGTCGACGCCGAAGCCGCGGTGGAGAATCCGAATCGCGACGGCACGCTGGTCGTCCAGCTGACCGAGCCGCAAACGCGATTGCGCCTCCGGGGAGTGCCCCAGGACGCCCGGATCAGTTTCCTGCGCGGCTTCTCGGCGCCCGTGCGCGTGCGCTATCCGCGCCCGGCAGGGATGTTGCGCCAGTTGGCTGTGGTCGACGGCGACGGTTTCGCCCGCTGGGACGCCGCCGGCGAGCTGTGCGGCGAAGCGTTGCTCGCGCACGCCCGGCGAGACGCGGCGGCGGGGGGCTTGGAAGGCGAGGTCGTGGGCCTGTTCCAAGACCTCGTCCGCGCCGCCGAAACGGCGCCGGACGATGGCGAAGCGAAAGCGCTGTTGGCGACCCTGTTGACCTTGCCGACCGCAGCCGCGCTGCTCGATCGCGCGCCGGGCACCGACATTCTCGCCATCGCGGGGGCGCGGGACGCCTTGGCGGATCGCCTTGCGGGGAGCGTGGACTGGTTCGGCCTGGCCGGGGCGAACACGACCCCCGGCCCGTACCGGCCGGAACCCGCGGCCATCGCCAGGAGACAATTGCGCCAGCGCGCCGTTTGGTACGGCCTGCGCCATCTCGACCAAGCGGACCCGCGCCTGGCCGAAAGCCTGCTGGTCGAGGCTTTGGCGAAGGCCGACAACCTCACCGAGCGGCTTGCCGCCTTCAACGGCCTGCTTGACCTGCGATCACTCCCCGCTGACCGGCGCGCCGAACACGTCGCGGATTTTCACCGCCGTTGGGCGTCGCAGGCCTTGGTCGTGGACGCCTGGTTCGCCGGCCAAGCCCGTTGCGGGCTGCCCGGCGGCCTGGCCCGCGTGCAGGCTCTGGAGAAGCACTCCGCGTTCGACATCAAGAATCCCAACAAGGTGCGGGCGGTGTTCTTCGCGTTCACCCAGAGCACGCGCAACTTCCATGCCGAGGGCGGCGCCGGCTATCGCTGGCTCGCCGAGCGGGTGGCCGCGCTCGACTCCCTCAATCCGTCGCTGTCCGCCCCGCTCGCGAAAGTTCTCACCGAATGGCCCCGCTTCGACCGTGTTCGCGCCCGCTTGATGCGCGAAGCGCTACGCTTCGTCGGCGAACGAGACCTCTCCAGCGATGTGCGCGAAGTGGTGGACAAGGGCCTCGCCGCCGCGCCGCCATCCCGGCCCGACGAGCAGTGAGGATGTGCCGCCGGGTGGCCTGCGAAGCTGGTCACGGCGGGGTTGCGGCGCACCGGGTGCCGTCGTCGGAAGCGGCGCCCGCGTGCTAGAGCGCATGTGCGTGCTAAAGCATGTGCGCGCGCTGAAGCACGTGTCCAAGGTTCGTTGCGTTCGCGTTGGCGCCAAGACTCTGCGCCGTTTGTGCGGCGCGGAGTCCTAGCGGCCGGCCGCGCGAGGGTGGACGCCTACCGCCTGCTGCGGCCGCTGCTGTTCGCGCTTCCCCCGGAAGTCGCGCACGCGCTTGCCTTGGCGGTGCTGAAACGTCCCGGTCTCTTACCGGCGCCGCCGGCGGGCGAAAGCGCGCCGGTGGAATTGCGCGGTGTGGTCTTTCCGAATCGTCTCGGGGTCGCGGCCGGTCTCGACAAGGACGCGGTGGCGGTGGCCGGGCTCGCGAAAATCGGCTTCGGCTTCGTCGAGGTCGGGACGGTGACCCCACGCCCGCAGAGCGGAAATCCCCAACCGCGCCTGTTCCGCCTGCCGGCGGACGGCGCCCTCGTGAACAGAATCGGCTTCAAAGGCGTCGGTGCGCACGCTGTCGCGGCCAATCTCGCGCGCCACATCGGCCGGCGGACGCCGGCGGCGGTGCCGATAGGGGTCAATATCGGCATGAATCGCGACACCCCGGCCGCGGCCGCGGCCGGCGACTACCGCCAGTGTCTGGAGGCGGTGTACGACGTGGCTGATTTCGTGGTGGTGAACGTCTCCTCGCCGAACACGCCGGGACTGGCGGAACTGCAAGCGGCGAAGCCGCTACGGGCGCTGGTCGGCGAATTGACCGCCGCCGGCGCCCGCTTGGCCGCGGCGCGCGGGAAGAGCAGGCCGCTGTTGGTGAAACTGTCGCCGGACTTGCCGCCGGCGAGGATGGAAAGCGTGGCCGCCGCGGCGCTCGAAGCCTCGGCGGACGGCTTCGTCGCCGTCAACACCACCACGTCTCGGCCGCGCTCGTTGCGGTCGCCGCGCAGAGCACAGGCTGGCGGCCTCTCCGGGCGCCCGCTTTTCGCCTTGGCGCTGGACCGCGTGCGGCGTCTGCGCGAGTTCGTGGGCGTTGACCCGTTGCTGATCGGCGTCGGCGGCGTCTCGGACGAGGCGGATTTCCGCGCCCTGCGCGACGCCGGAGCGGACTTGGTGCAGATTTACACGGCGCTCGTGTATCGCGGGCCCAACCTCGTGCGGCGCTTGGCGCGCGCCCATTAGGGCGCGCCTAGGGCGCGCCGCCGGGCCGTCTTCTCACGGCGTGGGGTCCACGCCCTCCTTCTCCGGCAGCGCCAGGTCCTGCTTGGTGATGCCCATGGCGAGGAGCGCATTGGCGGCGACGTAGATCGACGAGTAGGTGCCCACCACCACGCCGATGCTGAGCGCCGTGGCGAACCCGGCCACCTGCTCGCCGCCGGCCAACAGCAGGGCGCCGAGCACGAGCAGCGTCGTCAGCGAAGTCACCAGAGTGCGGCCGATGGTCTGGTTCAACGAGCGGTTGACGATCTCGACAGGCGTGCCGCGGCGCATGGCGCGGAAGTTCTCGCGGATGCGGTCCGACACCACGATGGTGTCGTTCAGCGAGTAGCCGATCACCGCCAGCAGCGCGGCCAGCTCCGGCAGGTTGAACGTCCAGCCGCAAACCGAGAAGGCCCCAACCACGATCACCACGTCGTGTACGAGCGCGGTCACGGCGCCCACGGAGAACTTGCCGGTGAAACGCCACATGATGTAGAACATCACCACGCCCAGCGCCACGAGCAGGGCGAGGCCGCCGTTCTCCGTGAGCTCCTCGCCCACCGACGGGCCGACGAAGTCGTTGCGGCGCAGCGACACGCCGTCGAACGCTTGCGCCAGAGCCGCGGCCACGCGGTTGCCGAGGTCGGACTGGTCCACGCCTTCCACCGGCGGCATGCGCACCAGGATGTCCGTCTGCGCGCCGTAGCTCTGCACCACCGCGCTGTCGAAGCCGGCATCCGCCAGCACCGCGCGCACGCGCGCTATCTCCACTGCCGCCGGAAACCCCAACTCCACCTCCACGCCGCCGGTGAAGTCGAGCCCCCGCTGCAACCCGACGAAGGCCACCGAGCCGATGGACACCAGCACCAGGACAGTCGAGACGACGGTGGCGATGTGCCGTCGGCCCATGAAGTCCAACGCGAACGTCATATCCGCACCTTGGTGAGCCGCCGCCGGCCATAGACGAGATGCACCAGCACCCGCGAGCCGAAGATTGCGGTGAACATGGAGGTGACGATGCCGATGGAGAGGGTCACGGCGAAACCGGCCACCGGCCCGCTGCCGACGGCGAACAGGATCAGCGCGACGAACAGCGTCGTCACATTGGCGTCCAAAATCGTCAGGAAGGCTCGGTCGTAGCCGGCTTGGATGGCCCGCGCCGGGGCGTTCGTTTTCAACTCCTCGCGGATGCGCGAGAAGATGAGCACGTTGGCGTCCACCGCCATGCCCACGGTGAGCACGATGCCGGCGATGCCGGGCAGCGTCAGCGTGGCGCCAAGCAGCGACATCACCGCGAGAAGAACCACGAGGTTGAGCGTCAGCGCCAGGTCCGCGATGAGGCCGAACACCTTGTAGTAGGCCGCCATGAAAACCAGCACCAGCGCGAAACCCGCGGTCACCGCCAACATGCCGCGCTCGATGTTCTCCTCGCCAAGCGACGCGCCGACGGTCCGCTCCTCGACGATGTACATGGGTGCCGCCAACGCGCCGGCCCGCAACAGGAACGCGAGCTCCTGCGCCTCGCGCACGGTCAAGCCGGAAATCTGAAAGTTGTAGCCGAGCGCGTCGCGGATGGTCGCCAAGCTGATCACGCGCTTCTCGGCGCGGCTGCCGTGGCGTTCCACGCGCTCGCCGTCCACCTCGTCCACGGTGACGATGGGCTTGTGTTCGATGAAGATCACCGCCATGCCTCGGCCGATGTTCGGCGCGGTGGCGTCGTGGAACATCTCGCCGCCTTGGCTGTCCAGGCGGATGTTCACCACCGGCAGCCCGGTCTCCTGGTCGCGCCCCTGGGCGGCGTGAACTACCCGATCGCCGGTGAGGATCACCCGCTTGTTGAGCTGCACGACGCGCCCCTCGTAGTCCCAGGCTTCAAGCTCCGAGGGACGGTTGTCGGCCGCGGCTTCAAGGCGGAACTCCAAGTTGGCGAACTTGTCCAGCTTGCGCTTCGCCTCGGCGCTGTCTTGAACGCCCGGCAAGTCGATGACGATGCGCGAACCGCCGAGTTTCTGCACCAGCGGTTCGGCGACGCCCAGCTCGTTGATGCGGTTGCGCAGGCCGGTGAGGTTCTGCTCGATGGCGTTGGCCTCGATCTCGCGTTTTTTCACGTCCTGCACCGTGATGGCGAGACCGGGGCGTCCGCCTACCAGCGCCTCGGCGACGACGTAGTCGGGCAAGCGGAAATCCTCGTCCAGAACGTCGATGGCTCGATCGCGCAATTCCGCGGTGGCGAAACCCAGCCGGATGGTGTCGCCTTGAACGGGCTCGGCGCCCCGGCGGTAGCGCACCCGCTCGGCGCGCAGCCGATCGCGCGCCTTTTCGGCTTCGTCTCCCAGACGTTTCGCCAGCGCCTCTTCCATGTCCACCTGCAGCACGAAATGGGCGCCGCCTTTCAGGTCCAGACCCAAGGTCATCGGCACGCCGCCGATTCCCTCGAGCCACGCCGGCGTGGTGGAAGCGAGGTTCAGGGCGACCACGAACTGGCGTTCGCGACCGGCGGGGTTCAGGTGCTCTTGCAGCAGCGCGCTGCCGCGCAACTGGTCGTCGCTGCCGCCGACCCGCAACAGGCCGCCGCCCGCCGCCATCGTCTCGCTGCCCTTGACGGCGATGCCGGCGTTCGCCAACACCGCGGCCAACTCCGCCAGCAACGCGGCATCGACCGGCCGTTCGCTGTTGTCCACCGTCACCTGCAACGCGAAATCCGGGGGGAACAGGTTCGGCGCGGCGTAAATCCCGCCAAGCGCGGCCACCAACGCCAACACGACGTAACGCCACGCGCCGATGCGGGTGGGCGGCGCGGCGCGAGAGGGCGCGTTGCCCGGCGCGCCCGGGCCGCGTGCCATGCGCGGAGTCCCTAGTGTTCCGGTTGCGGGATCAGCCGTCGTCCAGCGACTTCAACGTGCCCTTGGGCAGTGAAGCGTGGACGGACGCCTTCTGCAGGCGCACCTCCACGCGGTCGGCGATGCGCACCTTCACGAAGTCGTCCTCCACCTTCGTGACCACGCCGGTCATGCCGCCGACGGTGACGACTTCATCCCCTTTGGCGAGCGCGGCCACCAGCGCTTGATGCTCCTTGCGCCGCTTGCTTTGCGGGCGGATCATCAGGAAGTACATGAGGACGAAAAAGCCGCCGAGGAGGGCGAACATCGTCCACGGGCTGCCACCGGCGGGCGCCGCGGCGTAGGCGAGATCAGTCATGGTCGTCGTTCCATCCGCCGATGGCGGTGCGGGCGAAGCTCGCCAATGTACCTGCTTCAATGGAAGCGCGCAATTGCGCCATCAGCGCGTGGTAGAAGCGGAGGTTGTGGATGGTCATCAGCATAGGGCCAAGCATCTCTCCACAGCGGTCCAAGTGGTGCAGATACGCCCGCGAGAAGTTGGCGCAGGCGTAGCAGTCGCAGTTCTCGTCCACCGGCGCCGGATCCGCGCGGTGCCTCGCGTTGCGGATGCGCACCACGCCGCGGGAAGTGAACAGGTGGCCGTTGCGGGCGTTTCGCGTTGGCAGCACGCAATCGAACATGTCGATTCCCTGGCGAACGCCGAAGACGAGATCCGCCGGCGTGCCGACGCCCATCAGATAGCGCGGCTTGTCCGCCGGCAGGGTGGCCGCGGCGTGCGCCAAGGTGGCGTTCATCTCCTCTTTCGGCTCGCCCACGGACATGCCGCCCACGGCGTAGCCGTCGAAACCGATCTCGGCCAGAGTCTGGGCGCTCTCGGTGCGCAGCCGCGGATGCATGCCCCCTTGGGTGATGCCGAACAGCGCGCTGGCGTGGTCGCCGTGCTGTTCCCGGCTGCGTTTGGCCCAGGCCATGGAAAGACGCATGGATGCGGCGGCTTCGCGTTCGGTGGCCGGGTAGGGCGTGCATTCGTCGAAAGCCATCACCACATCGGCGCCCAGATTGTGCTGGGCTTGTATCGAACGTTCAGGCGTCAACCGCACCAGATCGCCGTTTAACGGCGAACGGAAGACGACGCCGTCGTCGCCCACCTTGGCGCGTTCGCGCAGGCTGAACACCTGAAAGCCGCCGGAGTCCGTGAGAATCGGGCCGTCCCATCCCATCAGCTTGTGCAAGCCGCCGAGTTCGCGCACCGCGTCGTCCCCCGGCCGCAGGAGGAGATGAAAGGTGTTTCCAAGCAACATCCGCGTGCCCACTTCCTCCAGCGCCGCGGGCGTCATGCCTTTCACCGTGCCGTAGGTGCCGCAGGGCATGAACACGGGCGTCTGCACCACGCCGTGCGGGGTCGCCAGCTCGCCGCGGCGGGCCGCGCCGTCCGTGGCGAGAACCTCGAACGCGGAGCGCCGGCTCGTTTCGCGTTGTGCCATGCCCACGACCGATCAACCCCCGTGGCCGGCGCGTTCGCAGAACATGGCGTCGCCGTAGCTGAAGAACCGATAGCGGCTCGCCACCGCGGCGGCGTAGGCCTCGCGCACCCGGTTGACGCCGGCGAAGGCGGACACCAGCATGAGCAACGTGGACTTGGGCAGGTGGAAGTTCGTCACCAGCGCGTCCACGGCGCGGAAACGGTAGCCGGGAGTGATGAACAGGCGTGTTTCGCCTTCGTCCACGCCGGTGGCCGCGGCGGTCTCCAAGGCGCGCACCACCGTTGTGCCCACCGCTACCACCCGCCCGCGGCACGCCGCCAACGCTTCCCGTGTGGCCGCCGGAATCGCAAAACGTTCGGCGTGCATGCGGTGCCGGCTGACGTCGTCATCGCGCAGCGGCTGGAACGTGCCGGCGCCCACGTGCAGCGTGAGGCGCGCGATGGCGACGCCCTTGGCGCGAACCCGCTCCAGCAGCCCGGCGTCGAAGTGCAACCCGGCGGTGGGCGCGGCCACCGCGCCGGGATTCGTGGCGTAGACGGTCTGGTAGCGCTCTTCGTCGTCCGCGTCCGCGGCGCGGTCGATGTACGGCGGCAGCGGCATTCGCCCGTGGCCGGCCAGCACTTCGTCGATCGGCGCGTCGAACTCCAGCAGGTGGAACTCGCCGCGCCGGGCGACCACGTCCACGTGCACGCCGGCCACGCGCAAGTGCCGGCCGGGCCGCAGCGGCTTGCTGGTGCGGGCTTGGCAGAGCGCTCGCCGTTCGTCCAGCACGCGCTCCAGCAGAAGTTCCGCCTTGCCCCCCGAGTCCTTGCGGGCGGTGAGCCGCGCCTTGATGACGCGGGTGTCGTTCACCACGAGCAGATCCCCGGCCACGAGCAGATCGGCGATGGCGTCGAACCGGCGATGCGTGATCGCGTCGCCGTCCAGCACCAGCAGGCGGCTTTCCGCACGCGCCCCGGCGGGCCGCTGGGCGATCAATTCCGGCGGCAGCGCGAAGTCGAAGTCGCAGGCGCGCAATCGAAGGACCGAATAGCGTCGGCTAGGAGTCTGCGCCGCAGGAGACGGCAAGCGGGACGGGTTCGTGTGGCCGGGTGGGGGGCGGCAAGGCCTCGCCCGGCGCTGGCCGCGGCAGGTTCCCGAATCGGCGGTGGATGTTGCGGTACATGTCGTCGCCCGGTTGATTCGTTGCCATTCCCTCGCGCGACCCGTCCTGGGGCCCCAGTGCGCAGGCCCGCTCGCGGCTACGGCCTCGTGCTGGTCGAGAGGTTGGTCAGATGACCACCCGGGCTGCGCAGCAAGCTCATCACCGACACCGGGACGTCGGACGCCACCGTCAGCCGCCACTTGCCGACGCCGTCGCCTAGTCCGCCCTCGAACTCCGCGCCGCCGGCCTCGAGATCGGCCGCTGTCCATGTCCGCGCCTCACCCGCCGGAACCGTCAGCCGCACCTCGCCGCCCGGCGTCCCCGCGTCGTCGACCCCGGTCACCGTCACCGTCGCCGCGGCGTCGCCATCGTTAATCACGCGCAGCAGGCTCGCCTGCCGCCGATTGCTTCCGGGGTTGAAGATGGGAACCCGCGCCGTTTGCGCCGCGACGCCGGGTGGCGCCAAGTCGTGCATGCTCGTCAGGAAACCGTCCGCGGTGCGGACATAGGACGTCACCGCGATATCCAGCTCGGACGTCAACTCCAGCCGCCAGTCGCCGTGCGCCGGCGGGCCCACGCCGGTCGGCAGCCCCTTCTCGGCGTTGCCCCGCTCCAAGTCGCCGGAGTTGAGGTGAACCGTTTGCCCCGCCTTGAGCGCCAGCGTCACCGGGCCGAACCGCGCACCGCTGTCGTCCACCGCCACAACCGCCACTTCTCCGGCCCGCCATCTGCGGTTGAGCACGCGCACGAAGCCCTCCCGTTTGGAAGCGCTGTTCGCCGCCGGGAACAGCGGCATCCGCCACGCGCCGTCCGCGCTGGCGGCCGGCGCGGTGGAGAGGTTCGTCACATGGCCGCTGGGGCTCGTCAGCAGATTGACCGCCTCCCCCGGCCACAACATGTCGACCGTCAGTCGCCACTTGCCGGCTCCGTCTCCGAGTCCGCTCGCCTCCAGCGCCGCGGCGGACACCGGCAAGGCGCCGCCGGCCGGCACCGCCGTTGAGACGATGCCGTAGTTGAGGCTACGGCCGCGGTGGCCCCAGTCGTCCACTCCCCAAACACTCACAGGTTCGTCCCGGCCGCCTGGATTCATCAACCGAAGCGAACTCCGTTGCGCCCTGTTGCTGCCGGGGTTGAAGATTGCCGCCCGCAACCGCGACGCTTCGCTTAACACGTCTAGGTCCGCTTCCCTCGGCAGCATATCGTGCAAGCTCGTCAGGAAGCCGTCCTGCGTGCGCATGTAGGACAACACTTCGATGTCGAGCGTGGACGAGAGCGTCAAGCGCCAAGAACCTGTCGTCGCGCCAACGCCCCCGGTCAACCGCTTCGCCGCGTTGCCCGCCTCCAAGTCGTCCGAGTTGAAGTGCGCAGCCTTGCCGGCGCCAATCACCAGCCGCGCCGGGCCGAAGCGGGTGCCGGCGTCGTCTACCGCGTCGATGAGCACGATGCCGCCGGCGTCCGAACGGTTCAGCACGCGAACAAACCCTTGGTGCCCGGACGGATCCGCCGCTGACGGGAAAAGTGGCACTGGCCAACCCGCCACCACTGCCGTGCCCGCCGTGCGCAGCATCGGCACATGGCGCTCGATGGCCTCGGTGGAGAGTGGATTGCCGCGCAGCCCGACTACGCTGAAGCCGCCAGAGACAAGCGGTGCCATGTTCGATATTCGATTGCCCCCCAAGGCGAGCCGCGTGAGGTTCGTCCCGATGCCGCTCAACACCGAAACGTCCGAGATCGAGTTGTTTTTCAGGTTGAGGAATCTCAGGGATTGGAGCGATCCGAGCGAGACGTTCGAGATGGAATTGTTGTTCAGGTAGAGGCATCTCAGGGATGGGAGCGAGTCGAGCGAGACGTCCGAGATGGAGTTGTTGTTCAGATGGAGGCATCTCAGGGATTGGAGCGATCCGAGCGCCGAGACGTCCGAGATGAAGTTGGCGTCTAAATTGAGCCATGTCAGGTTAACCGCGTGTTCGAGCCCGGCCAAGTCGGAAATGCCAACATCAACCGCAGCAAGCCCGATCAGGGTTGCGACGTGCAACTGCGTGATGTCCGTCCCGGGTGTCAAGCCTAAACGGCGTTCCAACGCCTCGCGCAGGCCGCTGTCGTTGATCGCCACGACTGCGGACGGTTCGGCCGCCAGTCGTGTCGTCGCGACGTTCGATGGCGGCCCGGCACCGTCGGCGCTGGCGGCGCGAATCTGGAAGTAGTAACGGTCGCCGTTCGTCAGGCTCGACACCGTGTGCTTGCTGGTCGTGCGCCCACTGCCCGCGATGGCTGTCCACGCGGGTGCGGACGGGCTCGACAGCTCCGCCTCGCTGGTGGCGTAGCGCACCGAGTAGCTCGTGATGGCGTCGTCCGACGGGCCAGTCCAGGAGAGTATCGCTTCGGCGTCGCTAGGCACCGCCGCGAGGCCTTTCGGCGCGGAAGGTTGCGCGTCGGCGACGAACGAGAATGTGCCGCCGAGGACTGCGGCTAGCAAGGCCGAGGTTAGCCTTGGCCGGTTCGCGTCCAAGAGACCTTCCAACGTGTCCATCTGGCCTCGTGTGCTTGCAGATGCGGCGTAACTTATCATGGCTCTCTGCGCCGACATTCACCATGTCCGGGCGTCTAACTCTAAGAAGGCTTTGGGTCAGCGACCACCCGCGGCAGAGGCGTCAGAGCACAGGATTGGTGCCGGCCGCGGCTTGGCCAAGCGCTTCCGCGCTAGGGTTTCAGAATCGCCGTTCAACCGTTCAACCGCGTTACGCCACAGGTGTCTTGCACGGAGGCGTCCAACTCGGGCTCGTCGCGATAGCTGACGCCGCCGGCGCCGGTGACGCGGGCGCGCAGGTGCCGCTCCGGCCACACCAACGCCTTGGCGCTGCCGGTCACTTGCACGATGGCAGCGGGGGTGAGTTCGCTGCCGCGGAACAAACCGGTGCCGCTGATTTGTTGCGCGAGGTCGTAGGTTGCGCCGGCAACGCTGAAATTGCCGGAGTTCGTGATGGTCGCGGCGACCTTGCTTGGTCTGGTAGCGCTCTTCGTCGTCCGAGTCTGGGACGCGGTCGATGTACGGCGGCAGCGGCATTCGCCCGTAGCGGGCCAGCACCTCGTCGTTCGGCGCGTCGAACTCCAGCAAGTGGAACTCGCCGCGCCGGGCGACCACGTCCACGCGCACGCCGGCCGATCCATCGCCGGTGGATGTTGCGGTACATGTCGTCGCCCGGTTGATTCGTTGCCATTCCCTCGCGCGACCCGTCCTGGGGCCCCAGTGCGCAGGCCCGCTCGCGGCTACGGCCTCGTGCTGGTCGAGAGGTTGGTCAGATGACCACCCGGGCTGCGCAGCAAGCTCATCACCGACACCGGGACGTCGGACGCCACCGTCAGCCGCCACTTGCCGACGCCGTCGCCTAGTCCGCCCTCGAACTCCTCGCCGCCGGCCTCGAGATCGGCCGCTGTCCATGTCCGCGCCTCACCCGCCGGAACCGTCAGCCGCACCTCGCCGCCCGGCGTCCCCGCGTCGTCGACCCCGGTAACCGTCACCGTCGCCGCGGCGTCGCCATCGTTAATCACGCGCAGCAGGCTCGCCTGCCGCCGATTGCTTCCGGGGTTGAAGATGGGAACCCGCGCCGTTTGCGCCGCGACGCCGGGTGGCGCCAAGTCGTGCATGCTCGTCAGGAAACCGTCCGCGGTGCGGACATAGGACGTCACGGCGATGTCCAGCTCGGACGTCAACTCCAGCCGCCAGTCGCCGTGCGCCGGCGGGCCCACGCCGGTCGGCAGCCCCTTCTCGGCGTTGCCCCGCTCCAAGTCGCCGGAGTTGAGGTGAACCGTTTGCCCCGCCTTGAGCGCCAGCGTCACTGGGCCGAACCGCGCACCGCTGTCGTCCACCGCCACAACCGCCACTTCTCCGGCCCGCCATCTGCGGTTGGCCACGCGGACGAAGCCCTCCCGGTCGGAAGTGTCGTCCGCCGGGAACAGCGGCATCCGCCACACGCCGTCCGCGCCGGCGGCCGGCGCGGTGGAGAGGTTCGTCACGTGGCCGCCGGGACTCGTCAGCAAGCTGACTGCTTCCGCCGGCCACCGGACCCAGACCTCAAGGCGCCATTTGCCCGCTCCGTTGCCGAGTCCGTGCGCCTCCAGCGCCGCGGCGGACACCGTCAGAGAGGTGCGCCACAGAGTCTCCACCTCGTTGGCGTCACTGCGGCGGCCGCGGTCGTCCACCCCCGATACCGACACTGATGCGCCGTAGCCGCCCGGATACGTCAGCCGCAGCGAACTCCGCTGCGCCTTGTTGCTGCCGGGGTTGAAGATTGGCACGCGCAAGTACCCTCCTGCTCGCGGCAGCATGTCGTGCATGCTCGTGAGGAAACCGTCCCGCGTGCGTATATAGGACAGCACCTCGATGTCCAGCGTGGACCAGAGCTCTAGTCGCCAAGAACCGCGCGTGAGTGCGCCAACGCTGCCGGACAACATCTTCGCCACGTTGCCAGTCTCCAAGTCGTCTGAGTTGAAGTGCGCCGCCTCTCCGGCGCCGAGCGCCAGCCGCACCGGGTCGCGGTGCTCACCACTGTCGTCCACCGCATCGATCAGCACTTCACCGCCGACGTCGGAACGGTTTACCACACGAACAAACCCTTGGTGCCCGGACGGGTCCGCAGCCGACGGGAAAAACGGCACTGGCCAACCCACCATCACCCCCGTGCCCGCCGCGCGCAGCGCCGGGACATGGCGTTCGATAGCGTCGGCGGAGAGCGGATTGCCGCGCAGTCCGACAGCGTCGAGGTCGGCCGCCACAAGCGGCGCTATGTCCGCTATTCGATTGCCTGCCAACGCGAGCAGGAACGGAGTCCAAGCGCGGCGTGAGGAGCTCATTCCCAAGTTGCCCAACGCCGAAATGTCCGAAATCGAATTGTTTTGCAGATGGAGATCTAGCAAAGACTGGAGCGACCCAAGCGCCGAGACGTCCGAGATCGAATTGTCGCTTAGGCGGAGCCGGCGCAGGGATTGGAGCGATGCGAGCACCGAGACGTCCGAGATCGAGTTGTCTTGCAGGTCAAGTTGTCTCAATGACTGGAGCGACCCAAGCGCCGAGACGTCCGAGATCGAGTTGCCGCCCAATAAGAGCCACCTCAGGGATTGGAGCGATGCGAGTGCCGAGACGTCCGAGATCGAGTTGTTACTCAGCGTAAGCGTTGTCAGCGATTGGAGCGACCCCAAGGCCGAGACGTCCGAGATCGAGTTGTTGGTCAGGTAGAGGCCGGTCGGGGATTGGAGCGACCCGAACGCCGAGACGTCCGAGATCAAGTTGTTGTACAGGGTGAGCTCTCTCAGGTTACGGAGTGAACCGAGCTCGGAGACGTCCGATATCCAGTTGTTGCTCAGGTTGAGCTCTCGCAGGTTACGGAGTGAACCGAGCCCGGAGACGTCCGAGATGAGGTTGTCTTGCAAGTGGAGCTCTCCCAAGCGGAGCGACCCGAGCGCTGAGACATCGGAGATCGCGTTGTTGCTCAGGTAGAGCCTGGCCAAGGATTCGAGCGACTCGAGCCTGGAAACGTCCGAGATCAGGTTGTTGTGCAGGTGGAGCTCCCTTAGGGATTCGAGCGACCCAAGCCCAGAGACGTCCGAGATCAGGTTGTTTTGCAAGTGGAGCTCCCGTAGGTAACGCCACTTCGGCCCGGCGTGTCCAATCGATCCGAGGGCTGAGACGTCTGATATCGCGTTGTCGTGCAGGTGGAGCGTTGACGGGGAGGATTTCATTGATCCGAGCGCGGAGACGTCCGAGATCGAGTTGTGTTGCAGGAAGAGCTTGTCCAAGTCGAGCGAACTGAACTCGGGTACGTCCGAGAACGAGTTGTTTTGCAGGTGGAGCTCTCTCAAGGACTCGAGCGATCCGAGCCCGGAGGCGTCCGAGATCGAGTTGTTCGCTAGGTAAAGCTCTCTCAAGGACTCGAGCGATCCGAGCCCGGAAACGTCCGAGATCGAGTTGCTGGTCAGCCAAAGCCGTGTCAGGGATTTGAGCGACCCCAGCGCCGACACATCAGAGATCGAGTTGCCGGACAGGTCGAGCGCCGTCAACGAGGTGAGCGACCCCAGCGCCGAGACGTCCGAGATCGAGTTGTCCCACAGGAAGAGCCACCGTGTCAGGGATTCGAGCGACCCGAGCGGCGAGACGTCCGAGATCGAGTTGTCGCCTAGGGAGAGTTCGGTCAGGGATTGGAGCGATCCAAGCGCCGAGACGTCCGAGATCGAGTTTTCGGACAAGTCGAGCTCCGTCAACGAGGTGAGCGACCCAAGCGGCGAGACGTCCGAGATCGAGTTGCTGCCCAGGTAGAGCTCTCTTAGGGATTCGAACGACCCGAGCTCGGAGACGTCCGAGACTGCGTTGCCGTACAGTTCGAGGATTGTGAGGTATTCGAGCGATCCGAGCGCTGAGACGTCCGACACTCGGTTGTTTTGCAGGCGGAGCTCTCTTAGGTATTCGAGCGACCCCAGCACGGAGATGTCCGAGATCCGGTTGCTGGTTAGGTCAAGCGATCGCAATGATTCGAGCGATCCCAGCGCTGCGATGTCCGAGATCCGGTTTGCCACCAGCGAGAGCGTATGCAGGTTGACGGCATATTCCAGTCCGGCTAGATCGGAAATGCGCAGCAGCGGACTGTCGAGCGAGACCAGGGTAGCGATCTGCAACTGTGTGATGGGCGTCCCGGGTGTCAAGCCGAAACGGCGTTCCAACGCCTCACGCAGGCCGCTGTCGTTGATCGCGACGACTGCGGACGGTTCGGCCGCCAGTCGTGTCGTCGCGACGTTCGATGGCGGCCCGGCACCATCGGCGCTGGCGGCGCGAATCTGGAAGTGGTAACGGTCGCCGTTCGTCAGGCTCGACACCGTGTGCTTGCTGGTCGTGCGCCCACTGCCCGCGATGGCCGTCCACGCGGGTGCGGACGGGCTCGACAGCTCCGCATCGCTGGTGGCGTAGCGCACCGAGTAGCTCGTGATGGCGTCGTCCGACGGGCCAGTCCAGGAGAGTATCGCTTCGGCGTCGCTAGGCACCGCCGCGAGGCCTTTCGGCGCGGAAGGTTGCGCGTCGGCGACGAACGAGAATGTGCCGCCGAGGACTGCGGCTAGCAAGGCCGAGGTTAGCCTTGGCCGGTTCGCGTCCAAGAGACCTTCCAACGTGTCCATCTGGCCTCGTGTGCTTGCAGATGCGGCGTAACTTATCATGGCTCGGTGCGCCGACATTCACCATGTCCGGGCGTCTAACTCTAAGAAGGCTTTGGGTCAGCGACCACCCGCGGCAGAGGCGTCAGAGCACAGGATTGGTGCCGGCCGCGGCTTGGCCAAGCGCTTCCTCGCTAGGGTTTCAGAATCGCCGTTCAACCGCGTTACGCCACAGGTGCCTTGGACGGAGGCGTCAAGCTCAGGATCGTCGCGAACAAGGATGTGAGCGACCCGAGCGCCGAGACGTCCGTGATCGCGTTGCGGTCCAGCAGGAGTGTCTTAAGGGATTCGAGCGACCCCAGCGACGAGATGCTCGCGATCGAGTTGTCGCGCAGCCAAAGCGCTGTCAAGGATTCGAGCGAAGCCAACGTCGAAATGTCTGTGATCGAATTGCCGGACAGCCGGAGCCTTGTCAGGGACTCGAGCGATCCAAGCACCGAGATGTCCAAGATCGAGTTGTTGTTCAAGTGGAGCTTGGTCAAAGAAGTGAGCGACCCGAGCGCCGAGACGTCGACGATGGCGTTGTCGTCCAAGCCGAGTTTGGTCAAAGAAGCGAGGGACCGAGCGCCGGGACGTCGGCGATAGCGTTGTTGTTCAAGTAGAGCACGGTCAAAGAAGCGAGCGACCCGAACGTCGCGACGCCGGTGATCGAGTTGTTGTGGAGGTGGAGCGTTGTCAGGGATTCGAGCGCACCCAGTGCCGAGACGTCCATGATCGAGTTTTCGTTCAAGTAATGCTTGACGACGAGCTGGCTGCTAGTCTATATATAACGCCCACAACGGTATCCAACTCGAAAAGAGAACGCGCTATGTTCGCAGAGAGCTCGGCGAGGCGGGCTTTGTTGGTTGTCGTAGCCTATTCGCTACAACTGGGGGGGCTGCTACGCCGAAGGGCGGGCCAGCTGGAGCGTGGCAGCCGGTGGACTCGCGGACGGGTCGTACTCCATGACAGTCGCCGACTTGGTCGTTCCGGGCCGGGGCGCGTGGCTGCGGGTGGTAGTACCTACGAACACGCGAACGGGCGATCCGGGCTGTTCGGTCGGGGCTGGACGTCGAACTTGGAGGGTCGAGGGGCCGAAGTTGGCTCGTTCGGCAACGGCAGCGAACGGCCGGCGTTCGACGACGTTGGGCAACTGGCAGGCTGGGAGAACGAGCTCGGCTTCGGTTTTCGGCTGGAACGCGTGGACCGGGCGCTGTCCCATCTGCGCTAACTTGTTACCACTTGTGTTTAGGGGGCCATAGACGATGCCGACATCAGAAGACACCGAAGCAAGCTTGCCGACATTGGCGCGGCTTCTGAAGAACCCTAGCAAGGCGAAACGGTTCTTTGTTCACCTCAGCGTGACCCATCTGGCTTGGTCAATTCTGGTCTCGGGCTTGGCCATTTTTGCCTCCATTGGCGCGGCTTTCTGGGGTTGGCCTTCCCTCGAAGGCGAGCCGTGGCCTTTGGTTAGCGTTGGCATCCAACCGGTTGGAATCGTGGCCATTGGCGCCCAGCCAACAGGCGTACTTGCCGTTGGAGTGCTGCCGATCGGGTTGGTTGCCGTAGGAACAATCACTCTTGCGGTGATACCCCTGGGGTGTTTGGCGGTCGGTGTGGTATCTACGGGCGCATTTTCCGCAGGATGGCTCTCGTTCGGCGCGATTTCCGTTGGCGGGTATGCTTGGGGGGGCGTCTGGGCAGCCGGCATCTATCACAGCGGGATTTTACCTCCGTCGCGACTAACGCCGGGCCAATGGAAATGGATAACGAACGTGGCGTCCTCGTTAGGATTGAAGGTGTCACGGATTGGGGAGAAGAACACATGATCGTTATGATCGTTCTTCCCTAACGCGACAGCCATCCAACTGGTACCGGTACCTCCTCCTTCGCTCAAGTCGGTGAAGCACGGCGCTAGGGAATGTCTGATCAAGTGACCGGATGGTGCCACAATACGGTTGTTCCGCGCGGCGGTTCCGCGGGATGGCTCTCGGCGGGTGGAATCTCTGCCGGTGGGTACTCGGTTGGCGGATGTTCCGTTGGCGCGTATGCCTTGGGGGAGTACTGGGCAGCCGGCATCTATCACAGCCAGACTTTCGCTCCAACGGGCGCGGGGAACCAACGCGCCGGCGTCTAAAACGCCCCTATAACGAGAAAGACTCCGAAAAACGTCATGCCGAGCCGCTCGACCGAACAAGCCGCTTGCTCAGACCTTCCCTAGCGTTTCTGTATCGAGTCGCCGTTCAACCGCGCTACGCGACCGGCGCCCTGCACGGAGGCGTCCAACTCGGGCTCGCCGCGATAGCTGACGCTGCCGGCGCCGGTGACGCGGGCGCCCAGGTGCCGCTCCGGCCACACCAACGCTTTGCCGCTGCCGGTTACCTGCACGGCCGCCGCGGCGGCGCGGAGTTCGCTGCCGCGAAACAAACCGGCGCCGCTGATTCGCAGCGCGAGGTCGTCGGTTGCACCGGCAACGCTGAGATTGCCGGAGCTGGTGATGGTCGCGGCGACCTTGCTTGCTCGCGCATCCGCCACGAGAATCGAGCCGGCGCCGCTCAGATCGAGCGCGAGTTCCGGCACCCGCACTTGGCCGGCGCGGATGTGGCCTGAACCGGACACGGCCAAGCGCAGCGAATCGCCCGCAACATCGCCGAGCACCGCTTCGCCGCTGCCGGACACGCGCACCGCTCTGGTCGCCGGCAGAGTCACGCGAAACTCCACTGGAACCGTCGGCCGCACGCCATCCAACCAGTCCACTTCGCGTCCGAGCAACAGCGCCGGGCCTTTGCGGCGCACGCGCACGGAGGGCAGCACGTCGTCTTCCGCGGACACCGAGACCCGGTATTCGCCGGCGGTCACCACCAAGCGTCCGTCGCCGGCAAGCGCCACCTCCGTGAAGTCGCGCTCGTCGAAAGTCTCGACCACGACGCGGCCGGAGCCTTCGCTGGTGTAGCAGCCGGTCAACGCCGCTGCCCCGAACAGCGCTAGGCCAAGGGGTGCGAGCTGAACCGCCATGCGCCGCCAGCGTTCCATTCGGACCATTCGGAGTTGCGCAGCCGCTCGTTCTCGCTGGCGCGCTGGGCGCGAATTGCCACAAGCAGCCAATATCGAGCTCCGTTGCGCGGTGTTGCGCGGGGGGAGCGGTGATTCTACATCGTCTTGTCAGCGGCCAAGCGTGGGCTCGGAAAACAACGGGGAACAACGCTGTCGGCCAAAACCAACGCTTGGGCGAAAAATCGCCGCGTTGGCTGACAACGGGGCGGGTCTTTCTCGCACACGCCTCGCGTCCGGCATGTGGTTTGCTATGCGCTTGCGCTGCCACCCTTGCGAGGCCCAAACCCATGCGTCAAGCCGAAACCAGCGACATGCTCGGCGTCACCATCGACGACGCGGCCGTCCTGCACGCCACCTACATGCCGTTCCTTTCGGGCGGCGGCATCTTCATTCCCACCACGCCGCGGCATGCGCTTGGCGACGAGGTGTTCGTGCTGCCCGGCCTGCCGGGCGACGCCAACCGCATTCCGGTTGCCGGACGGGTGGCGTGGGTGACGCCCGAAGGCGCCCGCGGCGGCAAGGTGGCTGGAATCGGCGTGCGTTTCGACGACCGCGACAACGTGGCTCGACAACGCATCGACGAGATTCTCCGCGGCGCCGACGAAGCGCTGCTGGAACGCGACACCTACACGATGTGAAGCGGCGGCTCGTCGGCACCCGCCGCGGCGTTGGCGACGGCCCGCAAGAGCGGCGGATCCGGGCGGGAGAACAGCGGCCACACGTTCGCCCAGAGGAGCGCCAGCCGGCGCAACTGCATGCCCCGGTTGAGGCCGGGATTGAGCAGCGCCAAGCGGCGCACCGTGGCCAGCTCGTCGACGAAGCCCAGCAATTCGGGGAGCGGTTGCCGGCGCGCCAGCCAACAGGCGATTCGCAGCCAGCGAGCCGCGATATCGGCGAGATCCGCGTCGCCGTGCCGGTCGACGAGATTCGCCGCGGCCGCCCCGCCCGCCAACATCGGCCAAAGCGGCGGTTGTTTTCTCCGCACCGCCTCCAAGACGGCCAGCGGGGCGCCGCCGTACTCCACCGCCAGATAGCCGCAGGTTTCCGCCGGGGCGCCTTGATCCAACAACCAAGCCAACAGCGCGTCGTCGTCCAGCGGGCGAACGGCGAGCCGTTGGCAGCGGCTGCGCACCGTCGCCAGCAGCCGTTCCGACGCGCTGGTGGAGAGCGCGAGGAAGCTCTCGGCGGGCGGCTCCTCCAGCGTCTTGAGGAGCGCGTTGGCGGCGTTCAAGTTCATGCGTTCCGCGTCTTGGATCACGGCGACTTTGCGGCCGGCCAGTTGCGGCGTCTGGGTCAGGAAATCGATGACGCGCCGCACCATGTCGATCTTGATGGTGCCGCCATCCGGTTCGATCCAACGCAGATCGGGATGCGCCACCTCCCGGGCCGCGCGGCCCTCGGGCAGTGCCATCAGCTCCAACGCGAAGCCGTTGGCAAGCCGCGCCTGCCCCCAGCCGCTCGGCCCTTCGATGAGCAGGGCGTGCGGCAGCCGATCGCGCATGGCCCGAAGGCGCTGTTGCGCCGGCTGCAACCACGGCAGCTCCATTATTGCTGGCCCTACCGGATTTTCTATGTCGCGGCGGCAGCCCGCGGCGAACACCCGGCGGAGGCGGCGAAGCGCGCCACCGCGGCGGCGAGCTCCTCGCGCACGCGGTCGGGGCTTTGGCTGGCGTCGATCCGCACCGTGCGCGGATCGGCCGCGGCGCGTTCTTGATAGGCGCGGCGCACGCGGGCGAAGAAGGCGAGCCGCTCGCGCTCGAAACGATCGGGTTCGAACAGATCGTCGCCGCGCGCCCGGGCGAGACCCGTCCGCGGCGGCACGTCCAGAAACAGCGTCAGGTCGGGCCAGCAGCGGGGGTGGACGAGTTCCGCAAGGCGGCGCACAACCTCCCCGTCCACGCCGCGTCCGCCCGCTTGGTAGGCGTAGGTGGAGCCCGTGAAGCGATCGCAGAGCACCCAATCGCCCCGATCCAACGCCGGTTCGATGACCGTCGCGACATGCTGAGCGCGCGCCGCGAACATCAGCAGGGTCTCGGCGAGGGGATCCACGGGTTCGTCGCGGGGTTGCAGCAGCAGCTCGCGAACGGCCTCGGCGAGCGGCGTGCCGCCAGGTTCGCGGGTAGTGATCACGCGCACGCCGTGGTGGTCGAGGGCGCGCCGGACGCAAACGAGCCCGGTGGTCTTGCCTGCCCCCTCGGCCCCCTCCAGGACGATGAACCGTCCGCGCCCGGTCACTGTAGTTGATAACGTCGCACGGCGGCGTTGTGTTCCGCCAACGTGGCGGAGAATTCGCTCGTGCCGTCGCCGCGCGACACGAAGTACAGCGCGTCGCCGAGGGTGGGATGCATCACCGCTTGAATGGCGGCCAGGCTGGGCATGGCGATGGGGGTTGGCGGCAGGCCTGCCCGGCGGTAGGTGTTGTAGACGCCGTCCGCGCGCAAGTGGGCGCGGGTCAGGTTGCCGTCGAAGGCGTCGCCCAGGCCATACACGACAGTGGGATCGGACTGCAAACGCATCCCCTCCCGAAGGCGTCGCGCGAAAACGCCGGCGACGAGCGGCCGATCGCTTTCGTGGGCGGTTTCCTTTTCCACGATGGAGGCCAGGATGAGGGCTTCGTAGGGGCCCGCGTGGTCCGCCAGCGGGTCGCGCTCGGCCCACGCCCTGGCCAGTTTCCGTTCCATGCGGGCATAGGCCCGCCGCAACAACGTCGACGCCTTCTGGCCGCGGCGGAACTGGTACGTGTCCGGGAAGAACAGACCCTCGGCGTGGCGCGGCGGCAGCCCGATTCGTTGCAGCAGATTCTCGGCCGTGGCGTCCGCGAGGTCGAAGTGGAGGCTGTCGTCGGCGTGAAGGTCGCCCAAAACCGTTGCCAGCGTGCCGCCTTCGGGGATTCGGAATCGGTGGACAACAACATCGCCGGTGGTCAGCCGGCGCAAGAGCCCGTGCGCGGTTTCACCCGGCGCAACCCGGTATTCGCCGCTTTGCACCGCCTTTTGCAGGCCGTGGCGTTTCGCCAGCAGCGAAAACAGCCGCGGATCGACGATGTTGGCATCGGCCAAGTGGTCCGCGACCGCCAGGAAGGTCATGCCTGGGCGCACCACCACATGCTTCTCGTCCGTGACGGGTAGGGGTTGACCACCCCAGTGGTCCAGGTAGTACGCCACCGACACGAGAAAGGCGACGCCGAGAACGATGACGGCGGTGGGAATCGCGAGAATGCGCGTGCTCACGGGATCCGCCCCTCGGGCCGCTCGCGCCTTCGGCCGTTGGCTGCCGACACCCGTGCGCGCTCAGGCGGCGCTGAAGACCAAGGTGCCGTTGGTGCCGCCGAAGCCGAACGAATTCGACAGCGCGTGGCGGATCCGCATCTCGCGAGGCTCGTGTGGCACGTAGTCCAAGTCGCAGAGCGGATCCGGGTTTTCCAGATTGATGGTTGGCGGCGCGATCTGACGCGCCACGGCGAGCACGGTGAAAATGCCCTCCACGGCGCCGGCCGCGCCGAGCAGGTGGCCGATCATGGACTTGGTGGAACTCACGGCGACGCTCGTGTCCGCGCCAAACACCGCCTTGATGGAGAGGGTCTCGGCAATGTCCCCTTGGGGCGTCGAGGTGCCGTGGGCGTTTATGTAGTCGATGGTGTCGGGACCGATATCCGCGTCGGCGAGGGCGCCCTCCATGGACGCCACGGCGCCGCGGCCGTCATCCGGCGGACTGGTGATGTGCCAGCCGTCCGCGCTCATGCCGAAGCCCGTGAGTTCGCAGTATATCTTGGCGCCACGCGCCGCGGCGTGTTCGCGTTCCTCGATCACCATGACGCCGGCGCCGTCGCCGAGAACGAAGCCGTCGCGGTCGCGGTCCCACGGTCGGCTGGCGCGCTCGGGGTGGTCGTTGCGGGTCGAGAGCGCCTTCATCGCCGCGAAACCGGCCACGGTGACCGGCGAAGTGGCTTGTTCGGCGCCGCCCACGACCATGACGTCCGCATCGCCCTGTTGAATCATGCGCATGCCCATGCCGATGTTGTGCGTGCCGGTGGTGCAGGCGGTGACGACGGCGATGTTCGGCCCGCGGAAGCCGTATTTGATGGAGAGGTTGCCGGCGATCATGTTGATTATGCTGGCCGGCACGAAGAACGGCGACACGCGCCCGGGGCCGCGGTCCAAGGACACCTTGTGGGTGGATTCGATGGTGTTGATGCCGCCGATGCCGGAGCCGATGGCGACGCCGATGCGGTCGCGGTCGCCGGCGTCCTCGAGGCCGGCGTCCCGGACGGCTTGGATGCCGGCGATGAGCCCGTACTGGATGAACGCGTCCATGCGCCGCGCTTCCTTGCGGTCCAGGTAGTCGGTGACGGTCAGGTTCTTCACCGCGGCCGAAATGGTCACGCTCTGTCCGGTCGTGTCGAAGTCTTGGATTCGGGCGGCGCCGCTCGCGCCGGCCAAGGCGTTGTTCCACGCATGTTCCACGGTGTTCCCGATGGGCGAAAGCAGGCCGAGGCCGGTGACCACCACGCGTCTGGTCATGGGTTTGGTCGGATCATGGGCGGTTGAACGCAGTCACGCTCGGGCGGTTGCGCGCTGCCGCGCGCTACTGATGGGCGAGGATGTAGTCGATGGCTTCCTTCACCGTGGTGATGTTCTCGGCTTCCTCGTCGGGGATCTCGGTCTCGAACTCCTCCTCGAGAGCCATGACCAGCTCCACGGTGTCCAGCGAATCGGCCCCTAGATCGTCCACGAAGGACGCCTCGTCCTTCACTTCATCCTCTTTGACCCCCAATTGATCGCAGATGAGCCGCTTGACTCGTTCCTCGACACTGCTCATGGCAAGACTCCCGTAGTGGTGACCAAGTGCCCCAATGGGCAGCGCGTAGTGTAGCGTTTTTTGGCCGGAAGGTGCCCAAGGACCGCAAGCGTTGCGTATCCGCTGGCCGCTTTCCGGCGTCGTCCGCTTGCGCGGTTGCGACGAATCGGGCGACCGAAAGGGATGGGCGCCGGGCGGGTTCCAAGCCACCGCAAGCGCCCAAGGCCGGCATCGAGGGCCTGTTGCGACGGGTGCGGCAATCAGCCGCTGTACAAGCCGCCGTTGACGTGCAGGACCTCGCCGGTGATGTAGGCGGCGCCGTCGCCGGCGAGAAACGACACCGCCGCGGCCACGTCCTCCACCGTGCCCATTCGCCCAAGCGCCGTGCGCACCACCATGGCCTGTTTCTGAAAGTCCGGCAGATCGCTGGTCATGTCCGTGTCGATGAAGCCCGGCGCCACCGCGTTCACGGTGATGTGCCGTGAGCCCAATTCCTGCGCGAGCGCGCGAGTGAAGCCTTCGACGCCGGCCTTGCTGGCGGCGTAGTTGACTTGGCCGGCGTTGCCCATGCGCGCCACCACCGAGCTCAAGTTGACGATGCGTCCCCAGCGCGCGCGGGTCATGCCGCGCAGCAACGGCCTCGTAATGCGGTACAGGCCGGTGAGATTGGTCTCCAGCACCGTGCCCCACGCGTCCGGGGACATTCGCATCAGCAGCCCGTCGCTGGTGGTGCCGGCGTTGTTCACCAACACCACCGGGGCGCCGAACTGATCGTTTGCGCGCTGCACCGCGGCCTCGACCGAGGCGTCGTCGTCCAGCCGCAGCCTCACGCCGGCGCCCGTGCCGCCGAGATGGGCGTCTATCGCCCGCACGCCGTCATCCGAGGTTGCCGTTCCGACCACGAACAACCCGTCAGCGGCCAGCCGGGCCGCCACCGCCTTGCCGATGCCGCGACTCGCGCCTGTCACGAGCGCGATTCGGCCGTTTTCGTTCCTTGCCATGTCAGCCTCCCCAAGGTGCCTAGGCCGGGGCCAGCGCGGCTCGCAAACCGTCCAAGTCGCCGATGCCGCGCACGACGAGGGATCGGTCTATTCGCCGGGCGAGACCCGCGAGCACGTTGCCGGGCCCGCATTCCACCAACGTGTGCACGCCAGCCGCCGCCATGGCGCGCACCGACGCCGCCCACAGCACCGGCGAAACCAACTGGCGCACCAGGTTCTCGCGGATGACGTCCGCGTCCTTGGTGGCTTCGGCGTTCACGTTCTGCACAACCGGCACGCGCGCCGGCGCGAATGGCGCGTCGCGCAGCAGCTCGGCGAGGCGTTGGCCGGCCGGCGCCATCAAGGCGCAATGGGAGGGCACGCTGACGTCCAGCGGCACGGTGCGTCGCGCGCCGGCCTTCGCGCATGCGGCGGCAGCGGCGCTTACCGCCGCCGCCTCGCCGGCGATCACCACTTGGCCTTGCGCGTTGTAGTTGGCCGGCGTCACGACGCCGGCCACGCTTTCGCAGCAGGCCGCCACGCGCTCGTCGTCCAAGCCGATAACGGCGGTCATGGCGCCTTCGCCGAGCGCCACCGCGGCTTGCATCAGTTTGCCGCGTTCGTGGACAAGGCGCACGGCGGCGGCGAATTCGAGAACGCCCGCCGCGGCCAGCGCGGAGTATTCGCCCAGACTGTGGCCGGCCACCAGCGCCGGCGCCGCCCCGCCCCGGCGCGTCCACAGCTCGAACAACGCGAAACTTGCCGTGAGCAGGGCCGGTTGCGTCACGGCTGTCTTGTTCAATTCCTCGGCCGGCCCGTGGCGCACGATGGTTTTCAGGTCGAAGCTGACCGCGTCCGACGCCTCCTCGAACCGTCGGCCAACGCTCGGTTCCGCGGCGGCCACGTCGGCGAGCATTCCCACCTTTTGGGCACCTTGCCCCGGAAACACAGCCCCCACATCCATTCGATTGCCACTCCAGCCGCTGCTTGGTGCGACGCCGATGGTCGCAGCGGCATTGTAGCCCGACCACTCGAACCGGCGGGCCGGCCCGCGCGGCCTAGACCCCGGCGGCCACCTTGGCGATCATTGCGGTGGAAAGCGCTGACATGGCTTGCGCCACGGCGCAGCCAAACCCTTGGCGATCCGCGCTGCCGTGGCTCTTCACCACGACGCCGGCGAGGCCGAGCAGCTGGGCGCCGTTGTACAGCTGCGGGTTGTAGGCATCGCGGATGCGCTCGAGCGGCCGGCGCAGAACGCCATTGCCGAGGGCTGCCGAGTCGCCTTGCGCGGAGGCGAGTTCACGGCCAAGGAGGTAACGCGCCATCCCAAGCGCGCCTTCGGCGGCCTTCAGCGCGATGTTGCCGGCGAAGCCGTCCGCCACCACCACGTCGGCCTCGCCCAGAAACAGCTTGTCGGGTTCCACAAAACCGCGGTAGCGAAGCCGATCATCGCCGGCGAGCAGGGTTGCCGCGGCGCGCACCGGTGCAGGGCCCTTTCGCACTTCCGAGCCGATGTTCAGCAAGGCCACCGCCGGCGAGACCAAGCCCTCGCTTTGCGCCGCCGCGGATCCCATCAGCGCGAACTGATGGAGTTGCGCCGCCGCAACGCCGATGTTGGCGCCCAGATCCAACATGCTGAACCGCCGGCCGGCTTGGGCGCCGAACCCCTTGACGATGGCCGGCCGCCTTACCCCCGGCAGCGTGCCGACGAGATGCCGGGAAAGGGCGAGCAGAGTGCCAGTGCTGCCGGCGCTCACCACGGCGTCCACTCGACCGGCGGCCAATGCGGCGATGGCGGCGCGCATCGAGGATTGCACCTCGCCGCGCAGAGACCCGCGAAGGGGATCGTCCACGCGCGCCGACCGCGGCGAATGCACAACGTCGTGGCGGCTTTCGGCCAACAGCGGCGCGATGGTTCGGGCCTCTCCGAAGAAGGTGAAACGCGCCGAATCAGCGCCGTTGTCCGCCGTCGCGGCGTCCAAAGCGCCGCGCACCAGCGCGTTGGCCGACTGGTCGGCCCCGAGCGTGTCGATGGCGATGCGGCGAACGTTGGACACGTGCTTTAGCACGCGCCTAGGAGTCCGTGCCGCGGAAGCGGCGCGGAGTCCCGGCGCCCATGTGAGCGCCGCGAACGTTGGACACGTGTCTTAGCACACGCTAGGTGGCGATCCGCGCGCTGTGGAACAACGCGATTCCAATGCCGCGCTCGGGCGGCAAAGGCGTGTCAGCCGCGAGCTTTCGCGACCTTTTGGCCGCGGTAGTAGCCATCGGGCGTGACGTGGTGCCGCTGGTGGATTTCACCGGTACTCGGATCCTGCGACAGAGTTGGTTCGGCCAACGCGTGATGTGATCGGCGCATGTCGCGTTTCGAGCGCGTCACCTTGTTTTGTTGAACGGCCATGTCGTGCTTCGCTTAGGTTGGAGCGCGTATTGTAGGGCAACGTTTCGGTGGCGGCATAGCGCCGTCGTCGCCGTAGATCTGCTCGCGGCTTGCGGCAAGTCCCTCCGGCCAGGAGCCAAAGTCGTGCGGTGGAAAGATATGGGAATCATATACTTTTTTGCCCAAACCGACGCGGGGCAGTCCGCACGGCCACCGCCAAGCTCCGCGGTGATGACGTGATCTCCTGCCGCGCTTCGCCCGCCGTCATCGGCCTGATCCGCGGGCTGGCGTGGTTTACCGCTCCAAGCCGCCGGGCCGTCGCGTCTCCGGCCGCGGCTTGGCTCCACCCTGCATCACTGCTCTGGCGACCTGCTCAGGTATTGCAGGCGGCGTTCTGCGGCCCAGATGCGACAGGCGTATTCGAGCAGGAACAAGCCGCTTATAACCCACTGCAAAGTGTCCATCGTCGGATACATCCAATCGGGCAATCCGGCGCCGACGGGCCGCCGGTCCTCGTATCTTGCGACTTCGTCTGCGAGGCGCGCCTCGGCTTGGCTCCCGCGCGCGGCAGCGCCGCTTCCACCGACGCGCCGGGCGGTCTCCCGCTTGGTCGTCCAGATCGGCTTGAGAACGGCGACCACGCCGCTCCGTCATTGTGGCTGATACTGCTTGCGAAAGACGGCGACGTAGCTCGACCCGATCAGACTGGCCAACAGTCCGTCGGCGTGACGAAGGCGGAGACGCAACGGCGGGAAAATCGCAAACATTCGGTCAAGTGCGAGTCCCACCCGCTCGCCCGCGGTTTGTATTCCGGCCAGGGAATGATGTACCGACGACGCGAACGAAGCCCGGCCACGCAGGCGGTCCAGGATGCGAGAGGCCGGGTGGGCAATCCGGTGGACCAGTGCCCGACGGTTGCCCCAGACGATCACCAGCCGCCCGCCGGGACGAAGCACGCGCGCCACCTCGTGCAGCATGCCTCTGACAGCCTCCAGCTCGTACTCCTGTGCGAACTCGATGTTCAACACGACATCCGCTATGTCATCCGCCAGCGGCAGGTTGAGCGCGTCGCCCCGGATCGCCTCGATTCCGTTCCGCTTGGCCTGCCTGCACGCGGCCGCGTTGAAGTCCAGGCCGATGACGCGGTGACCGACCTCGGCCAGCGGCAGGATGACCAGCCCGCCGCCGCACGCCAAGTCCAGTATCATGCCCGGCTCATCGCCGACAGCCTCCAGCACCAGGGCGCGTTCCCGGAAGAAAGAGTACTCGGAAAGATAACCGGATGCCTTGGGGCTGGCAGCGCCGAAATCGGCCCGAAGCCCGTCATAGATCTCGTCATTCCTGATGTCCGCGCGTGTCATGGGGTGTGTCAGGTGGTTCTGACTGTTGGGACCTTGTCCACGGAATCCACCGGCGCAGTCTGCTCCACGTGCCGTCGATGACCCAGGCAATTGGCAGCGCGGCTGCGACCGACAAGGGTGTCACCAATCCGATATTGTATCGGGGAATGTTGACGGATACGAGCGCGTGGATCGCCAGGATGACGATCGGGCAGAACGTCAACGCCAGCAGGACGATTCGGTTTCTACGCGTGCCGCGCACGAGGCTGACGAAAATCCCCACCAACAGAATGACACCCCAGATCGGTATAATTCCATACACCTTCGGCACCCATGCGCTCGGCCTGAACTTGTTCATGCCTCTCCACGCCAGAGGCACGCTGACGACCAAGTGTTTCGGAAGATCGGACCATACATGCGCCGCCAGGACGCCAAGTTGATCTTTTGGCGCCACGCCCGCCAGCAACTCCGGTCCAGTTCTTTGTCTTTCAAAAGATTCCGAGTGGAAATAGATCAAGGGGGCGACGGTTTCGGACCCGAACAACTCGGTCGCCAGAATACGCCCCCTGCCAAAACTCCAAACCAACCAGGCGGCGGTCCACTGCTCCCGGGTCATGGCGTTGTAATTGATCCGTTGGGAGAGGATTGCCGGGGCATAAGTTTCCGTGAGTCCCACAAAACCTCTGACCATGTAGTTACGGACGATCCAGGGCGTCACCACCAGCATGGCGGCGATCACAATGCACGTGGCGGCCACCGCGATTTCGCGGCGCCGCGATCGCCCCTGAAACAAATAGACGAGCGCCATGCACGGCAGGATCGTCAGCAGGTACTCGTAAGGGGGCCGCGTGAGGATCAAGCCACCAAGCATGACCCCGCATCCAACCGCCACGGCTACCGTTCGCCACTTCCGCTCCTTCCTCAGCACCAACCAGGCAAGGCAGACATTGACGCCGGCGAAGAGCGGGATGACCAGATTCTCGTTGTGAAACTCGGTGTTGTAAAACGCATAGTCATCCACCACCAGCGCAACAAACGCACTGAGATGGGCCATCGTGAAACGCCCGGCCGCAAGCCAGCCCGCAAGCCAGGCAAGTCCTATGCCGACGGCGCCGAGGAGCGTCTGCGCGTAAAGCCCGAGGTCCGAGGATCGGCAGATGGCTTCATTCTCAGGGCCAATGGCTTGTTGGTTTTCGTCCAAGCATTCCAGGAAATTGGCAAAGGCTGGACTAATATGCATTAACGTACTCAGCCAGAAAGGATAGAGCGGAACGATTTCCACCGGTTGCGGCGAGGAAAAGTACGACCCTTGAAAGATAGATACGGCAGCATCGATGTAATAGTACTCGTCGGAATCCTTGGGCGGTAAATGCGTATGATGCACGCCAACGGCGGTATAGACGTGTCCGCTCAGCAAGGATGCGAATACAAGAACGTGGAAGAGCGTATTCCAATTCATTCGTCTCCTTACCCGAGAGCCCCGACGATCCGCAAGAGCCATGTCTAGTTTTCCCCGGTTTCGCTTGTCATTGCCGCTGTTCGTGGAATGCGCATTCAGTAGTCCGCCAGATACCGGCACAATCGTGGTCCGAGATTATCGGTCACGAAGTGCGGAAGCGCGCGCCACAGCTTCTGCGCCGGCGCGTAGCGGCGATAGAGGTCGGCCGGCTTGTCGGAGAGCCATAAGACGGGGATGGGAACGGCGCCAAATCCCCGTTTGAACCGGCAGGTCCCGCCGCCGACCGAGGAGCGTCCGAAGTCGACGACGTCCGCGCCCTCTCTCAGGGCTTGTTCTACCAGCCCCCAGAAGAGCAGGTCGCCGGGGCAGTCGGCGCTCGGTAGCGACCCTGACCAGGGCACCCAGGCAAGCGGGCCGTCGCGAAGCCAGAGCAGACTCGCCAGCGCTTCGCCGCCGGTGTTCCGAACCACCAGTATCCGGGCGCCGATCTCGGCGATCAGGGCATCAAACAGCGCCGCCGGCATGAGCGGTGCCCCGTGCCGGACGAGGGTGGCGGACAGCAGGACGCGGAACGCCTTCATTGCGGCCGGCCCGGTCTCCTCGGCGACTCCGAGCCCGGCTTTTCGTGCCCGCCGAACCGCTTTCCGCCTTACCCTTATCAGCGCCTGTTCCCAAACGGCATCCCGATCATGACCGAACGCCGCGAGATCAACCCTGAGAACCACAGGTGCGCCGGGCGGCGGTTCTCCTTGCGGCGCTGTCAGCGCCCGGATGTTGAACGAACGACCCGCCATCTCCCGCGCAAGCTCTCGCGTTTCCGCGGCGTTCAGGTCGGCGTAGTTGAGGCCCGGCAGATAGGCGAACGTCGGCGCGCCGAACAGCGACGGCACGACGGCAAACCGGTCTTTCTGCTGCCAGTGATATACATCGCAGTGCACCGACCGCCAAGCCGCGACGAAATCCGGACTGTGTCCCGAAATCAGGCGGCCATTCACCCGCATTGACCTGTCCTGGTCAGCCGTTCGTGACAGTGCGACAAAGTGCACCATTCGTAGCCCCGTGCCCGCAGGCGGTCGCCCAGCGCCGTCAAGTCGTCGCATCCGCGCTGCCGACTCCGTGCCAGCGCGTGAGCGCCCTTCAGCCACAGCGGCAGGGGCGATTTCCCAATCCGACCGTCCGGGACCAAGTCCACCATGTGCATGTCGTAGACCAGCAGCGCCGGCAGCGACGCTGTGCGATCGAGCGCCGACTCGACGAGTCGCCCCATCAGTTGCCGGTAGGAATGCGTGAACGGAATGCCTAGGGCGCGCCAACTTGCGACTGGAAACTCCGCGAGCGCGTCGTCAATCACGAACCAGTCGCCTTGGCGAAACACCCGTCCCGGATGGTTGCCGAAGCCGATGCCCGGCAGGATCGAAGAATCCCACGCGAAGCCTTCCGCCACCACCGCCTGGAAGAGTTCTTCCGTCAGACGGTAGGTGTGCGCCCGGTATCCGCGCGGCCGGATACCCACAAACCTCTCGAAGGCGGCGATACTCGCCTGAAGGCTCTCGGCCGTATCGCCCGGCTCTCGATGGTCGTGGCAATGGAGTTGCAGGTCGGCGCCGGCCTCGGCAAGGCAGGCGCACAGGTCCGGCCGCTCGGCAAACAGTCGCCCTTCCACGAACGCGGTCAACGGCAGACGGGCATCCCGGACGGCGTCAAGCAGAGCGGGCAGCCGGTTCAAGGCGTCAGTCCGAATCCCGTTGTAGTCGTACTCCAAGTCGATAGACAGAACGGCGAGCTTTCTCGGCAGACGCCGGCTCGATACCAAGTGGGCCGCTGGATCGAAGATCATTTGAGGGCATCTCCCAATCTTGGATGAAGCGGCTCTTTCGGAACCGTAGTGACGTCGATCGCGAGAAAATTGAGGACGAGAACGAACCCGAGAATGGTGGGCAAGGCCGCCAGCATGACCGTGCCCGCGCTCGCGGCGAGATCGGCGGCGGCCAAGGCGGCCCATTGCCAAATTCCGAAGACGAGGCCGAAAAGCAACAAGGGAACGCCAGTTATCAGATAGATCGATCCGATAGAAAAGTCGCGCAGAAAGTAGTTGTAGATCACTCGGCGCAGGGATCTCACCACATTGAACCAGAAGAACGGCACAATCTCGCGAACCGGCGACAGTCCGCTTCGTTCGTCGCCATAGATTGCGCGCATGGGAATATCCATGACAACGGCACGGAGCAGGCCAAGCTCGCAAAGCATGTCCGTCTCGAAGAAATAGCGCGGCTGCATTCTCTTCAGCGGCAGTTCGTCGAAAACCGAGCCACTGATAGCAATATAGCCGTTCGTCGGGTCGAATACGTTCCAGTACCCACTCGCCAGCTTGGTCAGAAAAGAGAGCATTCCGTTGCCAATAAGGCGGCCATAGGGCATGTTCTTGACGAATTGGTAGGTGTGGAAGCGGTTGCCCTTGGTATAGTCGGCCCGCCCCGCCGCGATGGGCGACACGAACCGCTCCACCAGTTCGGGCGCCATCTGTCCGTCGCCATCAACTTTGACTAGAACGTCCGCGCCCGCCTCGCGTGCGTAAGCCATCCCCCTGAGTACCGCGCCACCGACTCCGGTGTTCTCGTCCTGGTAGAGCACCGTGATTCGAGGGTCTGTGGCTTCGACATGTTTGCCAGTGCTCTGCGGACAAGCATCGTCGACGACGACAATCTGTGCGACTTCGGGCCCGATGCGGGCAAGCACGTCCTCGATGTGGTCAAGACAGCGATAGCACGGAACGATTACCGCGGTTGCTTTGAGTCCTTCACGCGCTCGCGGGGGGGGGGGGGGGGGGGGGAGGGGGGGGGATTGCTGTCCATTAACGGGGAAGGAAGGGCTCGGACCGTCCGGCGCTGCTATGGGTATTCGAGAAAACCAATCGGAACATGGGAGACCCTAGCACGGTATTCGCAGTCGCTCAAGCCCAGGCCAAGGGGGGGTGTACGACAAATTGTAGGTCAGTGGTCACTCACGGGGGTCTCTCAGGCGGCGAGCCGGTCGTTCCAGTAGTCGTCGAACCAGCCGCCGGGCGCAGCGGAGCCAGAGCACGGGATTGGCGCCGGCGACGGTCCAGCGCATGCCGGCGCATTTCATTCGCCGGCCCACGACGGTCTTGCAGGCCGCCTCGACCCGCCCGGAGCCGATGGGCAGCCCGCGGCGGAGATAGTCGTCGTAGCGCATCCGGTCGCGGCGCTCGGCGATGTAGGCCGCAACCCGCTCGCACTCGGGCAGGCCGGCGCCGCGCTGGCGCAGTTCCGCCAGCACGTTGTCGACGCGGCCCGCCTTGAGCGCCGCGCAGAGCCGCTTCGCCCACGCCGCGGCCAGGTCGCCGGGGCCGTGGCGGGCGCGCGCCGCGGCCCACAGGTGCTCCGCCGCGTGGTAATAGTCCACGACGCGCTCGGACCGCGGGAACCAGTCGTCGAACAGCCGCCGCACCCAGCCGGCGCCGTCGCCGACCGCGAAGCCGACGTCCTCCGGCGCGTGGCCCGCCGCCGCCAGTTCGCGCAGCAGGCGGCGCTCGAACTCCGACTCCCCGCCGGGCGTCTCCGCCGCGCTCTCCTCGGCCGAGCATTGGTTCGCATCGTTCGGCAGGCATCCGTATATGTTGATCAAGTAATTGATTTTTCTTGATATGTGTCCCGCAGCAGTCCGTTGGCGCTTGCGGTCATCCGACCCGTTGCAACTCCACGCGCTGGAGACGCGACGACGCCAGTACCTCCGAGGAAAGCGCGGGGCCAAGCCGAAACCGCTGGCCGAGTTCGTGATGTGGGGGCCGCCCAGACACGCGGCGGAAGACGCTTGGCCGCGAGAGAAGTCCGAAGCGTGGGCGCGGGCAACGGTGGCGTGGGTGCGCCAACACTTCCCCGACAGCCCGATAGCCGAGGCGGCGCTGCACATGGATGAGACGAACCGAGGCTACTGGCGCGAACTCCACGACTTCGCGCGGCTGGCGGGCATGGCGAAGACGCCGGCCACTGATGGGCCGGCCCGCCAACCCAACGTCCTCGCGCTGGCCAATCACGTTCTAGCCAAGTTCTTCGGGCCGAACTGCCGCGAGAGGCTTGCGGCGAAGCTCGCGGTGCGGCGACCGGCGAGATTCGAACCCTCGCCGACGACATTCGGCAGTGGACGGAGCTCGCCGCGAACACGAGCGGAGGGCACTACATTGGCGTCCACTCGATGGCGCGGCAAGCCTTCGCGGACTTCGGCGACGGAACCGCCGCGTCGACACTCTACTTCGGATGCGAACTCGACGGACGGCGTGGCGCAGCGGTACGTCCGGGACATCTGCCCGCTGACGCCCGGCAGGCCGAGCGTGGCCGATGTGCGGCCCCTCTCCACGCTGCGGCCAGGGGAGTGCTACGCGGTGCTGGCGGACGGGCGGCTGGAGCGGAGGCGTCTCGACCCGTACACCGTCCGGACAGCACGATGCGAAGTCCGCGAGCCGGACTCGGGCGCATCCGTGCGCGCCGGCTAAGACAGGCGTGCCAGATGTCGACAATGCAAACGGCGTTCGGGAACAGTTCCGCGGCGGCGTTCCAGATCCACTTCGCGCCGTCGGCGACCACCACCTGCCGCTTCGCCGCCGCGAACCCAAACCGCTCCGCGGCCCGCCAGAGCCGCCGCGCGAACGCCGACGGCTCCGCGTCCACGTCCCTCGACGCCGCGCTGTCGATCGCCGCCGTGTGCCGCGCCGAACCCGCGTCGCGCTCCGGCAGGCCGGTCTTCGGGTTCCGCCGCTCCGCCGGGTGGAACACCGCCACCTTGGCCTCGCGCGTCTTCGACCTACTTCTGCCAAGGGTGGATGCTGGGGCTGTACAAACGACCGATTTTTGAGCAGGACATTGAAGCATGGCGCTACGGGCCGGTCGTCGCAGATGTGTACTACGCCCTCAAACACTACGGCAGAAAGCCCGTTAGTCACCTAATCCCCGGCGTGCGCGAGGAAGAGTTTGATGCGGACGAAAGCGACATAGTTGACCAAGTTTACCAAGTCTATGGGCATCTGGACGGGTGGTTCCTGTCAAGGTTGACGCACATGCCGGGCACACCGTGGGACAAGTTCAACCCGCAAGGTCGCGGTGCCGTCAGCTCCGAGTCGGCGATTAGGCGATATTATGCTCGTGCTGCAAAATCGGCTGAAACCGCATGACATCCCCCTAGGATATGAGGGATCATGGCGATGGTAAAAAGACCCCGTATTCCCGAGCCCAGTCCCGGTCCAGACAACTCCACTAAGGACGAACTTGACGCCGCTGAAGGCGAGAACCTCGGTTCGCGGGATTTCCCGTTTCTGAAAGAGAAGAGTGAATTCCACCGCGAAGAGAAAACTCGGGACATTCTCTCCTTGGGGATGGCGACATTGCTGACGCTTTCATTTCTTGCTATCTGTTCCATGGTCTTTGTAATGACGTGGCATTACGTTGTGTCCAGCACATACCATTGGTTATCTGAAAGCCAGCTAAGCGACATGAAATCATTGCTGTTCAGCGGTGCTGTTGCTGGTGCCGTGGCGGCCTTTGTGCAACGCCACACCTCTTAGTCGGCTAGCCGAAGGGTGGGTCACCCGGAACGGAGTAAAGGCTGCTGACCGAGTGGCGAATCGCCGGTCTCTCACGCCCGCTACAACACTCGGTGGACGGCGGGGTTGAAACGGTGCCGGTGACCGGTGTTACCCTCGGGGCCATGAACAAGCTGACCACGCCGGTCGTCGCCGGTCGTCGCGCCGACGGTCGTTGCCGCACTCTGGCCGTCCGCTGCCCGAGTCCCGAGTTTGGGCATCGTCCTTACGGGCGCGGCCTTCCTTTTTTGTCAAGGCATCAAGGCCGATTTCACCGAGCCATTTCAGCATGTTGAAGCGATTAGTGTCTCAACGTCTCAACCAGAACTGACGACAGTCGGATAGCATGGGGCTGATCGTGGACGGTCCAATGAATGAGAATGCCCTCCGAAACGCGGGAGGCATTCTGCTGCATCTGCCGTGGTTGGCACTGCTGGGATGGCTATCCGCGGTTGCGTGGTTCCTGTGCGACGACGCGTTCATCAGTTTCCGCTACGTCCGCAACCTGCTCAATGGCCACGGCCTTGTGTTCAACCCCGGCGAATATGTCGAGGGCTATTCCAATTTCCTGTGGGTGCTGGAGCTGGCGGCGATATGGGGATTGTCGGGAGTGGCGCCGGAGCGAGCGGCGCCGTGGCTGTCGGTCGCTTTTACCGCCGGCACCATCGCCGCAATGATGTGGTGGGTCGCGCGCCTGCCGTTGCTGTGCCACCGGGGTCTGGTCGCATGGATGGCCCTCGGGTTCGTATGCGCCAGCGCCACCTTCGCGGTATGGACGTCCGGCGGCGGACTGGAGACGCGGCAGTTCACCTTCTTCATCGTCCTGGCCGTGATGTGCCTGAGCCTGTACAGAGACCGCCACCGGGGCCTGCTGGCGGCGTCGTTGAGCCTGGCCGCTGCCGCCTTGACGCGGCCCGAAGGCCCGCTGTTGGCGGCATTGTGCTTCGGCTGGTTCGTCGTCCAGCGGATGGCGGACACCGGGCGTCTCAATCCGGACTGGCGGCGGTTGATCTGTTTGGCAGCGCCCTTTGTCGTCCTGGTCGGCGCCCATTTCCTGTGGCGCTACGCCTATTACGGCGAATGGCTGCCCAACACCTACTACGCCAAGCATGTGCGGCCCTGGTATGAGTCGGGTTTTCGCTACCTGTGGGCGGCGGCGCTGGAGACCGGGCTGTATCTGCTGATCCCCTTGGCCGCAGTCGCGATGCGGAATCGCTGGCGAGCATCCCATGACGGGATATGGGCGCTGGTGCTGCTCCTGGTTGGCGTCCACATGGCCTATGTGATGCGGATCGGGGGCGACCATTTCGAGTACCGTCCGCTGGACTTCTACTGGCCGCTGCTGGCTGTCCCCGCGTCCATGGGAATCGTTCATCTCGGCTCGCGGATTGCCAACCGTCGGTGGTCGCGACAATCCTCCCCCCGTTTGGCAGTGGGTACGCGAACGTGCGCGTTCGTTCTCTTCGTACCGGTGTTGTTCTACGCCAGCGCGATTCAGGGCGTCCTGTTGTTCGAGGAGGTCGTAATACGCGAAAGCATCTGGATGCGGAACATACAAGTGGATGACGGCAATGCTGCGTGGTTGCTCGCCATGCCGGGGATGCCGATGCTTGTCGCCGTCTCGAACGACCTGAACCGCCAAACTGCCCTGCAGGAGGTCGCTTCGCCCTTCACGGGACACCGCGAGTTCGCCAACGCGCTATTGCGGACATGGAAACCCTACGAGAACATGGAGAAGGGAGTGATTCCCGATGACGCGCTGATGGCTGACACTGCGATGGGAATCCGCTACTATTATCTTCCCGACCTGAAGGTTATCGACCTAAGAGGCTTGACCGACGCGACGGTGGCGCGTAACCCGGTCGAAAAACCCAACCACCAGCGCATCATCGCCCACGACCGTAGCCCGCCAGCCGGATACCTTGAGCAGCGGGGCGTCAACTTCGCCATACACCCGCCGGCAACCAGCGAGTTCCAAGCGCTTGGCCGCGCGGAATACGCCGTAAAGGTCGGCCCGGCTCTGTGGATGCCCTTTGACTCTCCCGATCGGCAGTGGGTCTTTGACCGTTTTGCCGGGCGAGACTTGCGGGTGTTCCACGACGATTACTGGACAGAGCGGCTCGGAGACAACCAACCGGCAATCCGCTCCGATTGGGATGTGTATCTTGTCGGGAATGAACTGATCTACAAGAAGGAGCAGTGCATTCTGGAGGACACTGAACCGACATTCTTCCTCCACCTGGACCCGGTTGACATGAACGACCTCCCCAACCATCGCAAGCAGTATGGCTTCGACAACCTGGACTTTGGTTCCAAGGATCACCATATCATTGAGGGAGAAGTCTGCGTAATGTCGCGGGAACTGCCTGATTACGCTATCGTCGCGATCCGCACCGGCCAGTTTAGAACCGGCCAGCATGCACCCGTGGACGGCGGTCTCAACAACCTCTGGGAAGGGGAAATTCGCCTTGAACCGTAACGGAAAGCACGGCCGGGCGAGCTCTGGGAACTTGGTATATAGTAAATGGCATAGCTTCCTTCTCGCTGAACCAAAAAACGTATTTAAATCAAGATCATACATGAAGGGGTCTGGTGGACGACGTATCACCGCCATCTCCGGCCACGCTGGTCACGCACGGCGGGGAATTCGATGTCCAACGCCACGACATCGCCGAGAGCGTGGTGTTGCCGTTCTTGATCAATAGGCCGTCGACCGAGACGCTCCCTCGCGCAGCACGACGGTTGCCGCACGCGAAGACCCCCTGATTGAGTCCGACCACCCTCGGCAGGAAAACGCTAACGGGTCAGTCGGCCCAAGTGGCGCCAGCGGCGAACTGGATGACGGCGTGTGCGCCCATTCCCCCGTCGTCTGCCATGGGCAAGGAGCACATTCGCTTCGAGCATTGCCTGCGTTCCTTCCGGTTCCGTCGATTAGCCGGAGAACAAGCCGTGGCAGCGCCGTTAATCGAGGCCCTCGACCTGACGGCCGGCGTGATTCCCGACATCGACTACGATGTGCCCGCGCTTCGCTTGGCTTGGGAAAACCAGACCTTCTTCGACTCGAACGACGATCAGCTAATCGAAGGTGTGCTGCCGATCCTCGATCTCGTCGCCAGTGCTGTGCATCGAGACATAGGCGACGTGCAACTCTACGTTGTCGGCCACACCGACAGTCGCGGCGCCGACGACTACAACCAAGACCTCTCGCGTCGGCATGGCAGAGCTGTCGTCGAACGTCTGAGCGCCGCTGGGTACCTCAACGATAGGCAAGTCGCCGAGATGAACAGTCACACGCACAACATGCTGGCCCAAGCGGATCGCAGATACTTTGATGTTCTACCAGACCCCCGCAACGGGAAGGGAGCTCAACCGGAAGGCGACGTCCCGGCCGCACTTGCCAGGGCCTCCGAAATTGCGAGCCGAACCGACGCCGACAAGAACAAGCTGTGCGATGCCATGAACGAGTGGCTCGACGCCGGTTAGACCAAGCGGCCACATCGGCCAGCGAGCAGCACAAACCCTGCCCCTCCTTCAACGACTTGCGCTCCGGCAGCGCCGGCGCCGGCGGCTCCAGCGCCGCCTTCCGCCGCGCCTCCAGGTCCGCGCCCACCGCCCGCCAGCTCCGCCGCCGCGAACTTCGCCATCGTCGCGTCCAGTTCCCGGCGCGCCTCGTCCCGCGCCTCTTCGCGCTTGCGTTTCCCGTCCAACTCGTCGACAGTTCTCTTCGCCATGGCCGGGCCTCCTTGCCCTTGGTCGCTTTTGGGAAAACACCAAGAGTACCGAGGCCCGCCTTGGCTCCCGACTCTCCGAACGCGCCGATTCGTCACCGACCCGGTGATCGCCTCGCGTGAGTGACCACTGACCTACAATTTGTCGTACACCCCCAAGGGGGGCGACTACGCGCTGGCCCCCAGGGCAACCAGGGGACGCTCCACGAGGACGTGACCACCTATCTGGACAGTCCGCCGGCGTCGGCGGAACTCCTGTCGCATCAACAGGTTGACAATGGGTCAGCCGACTGAAGTCGGGGCGCGTGGAGAAGCGCACGGTGACGGTCTGCCACGACGTCGACTGGCTGCGCGGGCGCCACGACTGGCCCGGCCTCTCGGCCATCGGCAAGGTGACCGCGGAGCGGCGTCTCGCCAGCGGCGCGGAGAGCGTCGACACGCGCTATTACATCCTCAGCGCGAAGCCGGAGGCGGAGCGCTTCGGGCGGACCGTCCGCGCCCACTGGGCGATCGAGAACGCCGATGCTGCGCATCGGACGCCTGCACTGGGTGCTGGACGTGTCGATGGACGAGGACCGCGCGCGCAACCGCAAGGGCAACAGCGCCGCCTGCCTGGCGGTCGTCCGGCGGCTCGCGACGACTGTCTCCGCCGCGGGCTCCGGGCGGGTCTGTTAGGCGGCCTGCAAGACCGTCGTCGGCATGCGCTGGACCGTCGCCAGCGCCAATCCCGTGCTCTGGCTCCGCGCCCGGCTCTGCGGCTGGTTCGACGACTACTGGAACGACCGGCTCGCAGCCTGAGAGGACCCCGTGAGCGACCACTGACCTACAATTTTGTCGTACACCCCGGAACGGTCGGTCTAGGCGGTCTACGGCGTATGCGCGACAAAATCGCAGGTCGGTGGTTGCTCATGGGGTTCTCACAGGGCCCACAGGCCGGATGCTTGGGAAGCGCAGTCACGGCGGCGGCACTAGCTGCAAGCGTTGCCCGTAGCGCCGAAAGTCCTTGGTGTTGAATGTGGCGAGGCGCCGCTCGCCGTGCGCGAGCATCGTCGCGACGATGTTGGCGTCGTGAACTTGCCTGCCGGCCACCCGCACGTCTCGACATAGCGTGGCCAGCATGTCGGTCACTGCTTGGCCGTCTTCCAGCACGTCAAAGGCGGCAACAAAGCGGCTCGCATCGAGCAGCGCTTCCGGCATCGGCAGCGGCGCAGCCCAAGTTTGCGGCCGGGTGACCACGGCAAGATACTCGCGGATGACTTGGCGGCTTATGCGCAGCGGCTCGGTTCGGCGTACATGGGCTAGAACGTCCAGTGCGGCTTGGCGGTCCGGTGCGTTTGCAGAGCGGGCTGCCACCAACACGTTGGTATCCACGAACACGGCTAGCGGCCGTCGTCGCCGTAGATCTGCTCGCGGCTTGCGGTAAATCCCTCCGGCCAAGAGCCAAAGTCGTGCGGTGGAAAAATATCCTCAATCGAGAGGGCTTGCTGGCCGCGGTTCGACGTGGCTGCATCCTCCACTCGCTCGAACACCAAGGCCTCGCCCGTCAAGTCCACTGCGCTGGTTCTCCAACCAGCGGCGTGCCACGCGAGCGCGTGACTGTGGCCGCCGTTGGCTTGATTCGACCACCACGGGCGGTGGACTCTGGCCGAGTTCGGCAACGGGAAGCCCAAGATGGACTCGACCTCACGGAACGTGGCCCGCCACTGCCGCGCATCAGTCGCGGTGAGATGCCGATAGAGCGGCGCGTATTTGCCGCGCGCGGCCACTTGCCGCATGAGTTGGTCGTTCATCGCTGGCCGTTCCAAGGCGGTGCCAACCTGCCGATCAGCCGCGCTTCCAATGGCCGGGGGTTGCCGGTCTGATGTATCCACAGGTCTATGGCTAGGTGGCCCCGCGCCGCCGACAAGATGGCGTGGTTCACCTTGCAATTCGTGGATTGGCCCCCCTTGAAGCAGTTCCTCGGCTGGATTCGCGCGTAGCCGGATGATCCCCACCTTTGCCGGAGATTCGTCGCGATACCCACATAGACCAGCTTCTGTGCGACGGTGATTACGTACACTCCCTGTGCCGCTGGCAGCCCAGGCACGGCCAAGCGGCAGAAAGGGCCTTGGCCGTAGCGGTTGAGCGGCGTGGACTGCGCCTCGCGGTATCGGTGTTGCGGCATGTACTCCATCGGTTTGCCGTCCGGCCCCGCCTCCGGCGCGATGGGCGCAAAGTGCTCGAACACCTGCCCGCCGAATGTCACCGTTCGGGCGGCGCAGTCGGCGTACATGGTCTCGGTGGTGCGCGATGGGCGTCTAGTTGCAGCGCTGCAAGGCATCGTGCTGCCGTCGCCGGGGGAAGCTGGTCGCTGTGGAGGTGGGGGCCGCAGCCGCTCAAACACCACGGTCTGCCCCCGTAAGTCCACCGGGCCCGTTCGCCAACCTGCCGCTTGCCAAGCGCGAGCGTGGCGGCCGTCATCTTTGGATTGATTCTGCCACCACTGGCGGTGGGTCCGGGCCGACTTCGGCAGGCAGAAGCCTAGGATGTGCTCGACGTCTACGAAGGAGGCGGGCCACCGACACACGTTGAGTGTGCTGAGGTGCCGGCGAAGGGGTGCGTATTTGCTGGGCTTGGTTTCCATCTTTAGTCCTTACTTAAGTACCAATGGTAGTGCTTATTGTACTGCGCTGAGCGCCAAAAACAAGCGGTGCAGCGGTTGCGGTGCTCGGGATCGCACAGCGTGAGCGATCGCTGACCTACTTTTGCTTCTTGATCGCACACCCAACGGCCCAAGGGACCCGTGGCACAATGGTTCGCCAGCACGGGCGGAGATCGTCTTCTCGTCGGCGCGAATCGGCCGACGGAGCCGGCCGCCGGCCGAGATCGGGCGGGGATGGTCAAGCGACGGGTGTGACGCCCCGCGTTCGTGGAAGGCCGTTAGTCGTGGGCAAGGGGAGGCAAGGCGTGGCGGCCGATGAGTGACGCAACCGGCCCTCGGCGGCTCGCGTTGCGCGACTACGCCGGGGTTCTCGCGCGCTACCTGCGCGATGACCGCGGCCTGTTCGCCCTGCTTGCGTCCATGCTCGCATGCAACATCGCAGTGGCCTTGCTGACGCCGTTTCTCGCCGCGCTGTTCATCGACGGGGCAACTCGCCCGGCGTTGGACCGAACTCAGGCGATGCCGCCGCTCCTCCTCCTGCTCGCCGGGGCGTTCCTTGTGGCCGGGGTCTGTGGGCAGCTACTGAAGGTGGCGTCTGCGCATCTCGGTGCGCACATCGCTTGGCGTGCCACGAATCGGCTGCGGACCGATGTCGTTCGGCATTGTCTCGGTCTCGACCTCGCTTTTCATCACGGGCACGGGCCGGGCGCGATGGTCGAACGGGTCGACGGCGACATGCGTCGGCTCAACCACTTCTTCGCCGAGTTCTTCTTGCAGATCGTCGGCAACATCGTGCTGCTCGCCTGCCTCCTTGTGGTTGTCGCGTTCGTCGACTGGCGCCTTGCCGCGGCTTTCGTGGTGGCTAGCGGATTGGCGCTGGGTCTCTTGGTGTACCTCAAGGACTCCACCTCGCCCCGGTGGGGGAGGTCTCTCGAATCCAACGCCGTCCTGTACAACGAGCTCGAGGAGCGGTTCGGGGGAGTTCGGGATCTGCGCGCGAACGGTGCGCGAGACTACGTGATGCGCAAGTTCACGGAGCGTCTTCGCGCGAACTACCTGACCACCCGTGCGGCTGCGACGTTTGGCGTCGTCGTGCAACACTCAGGCGCCCTTGTGGTCGCGCTGGGTACCGTGGCGGCGCTTGCCGTTGCAGCGACCCTCTATCTGGGTGGCTCGATCTCGCTCGGCAGCGTGGTGATGGTCTCCATGTACGGCGCGATGGTCTTCGCGCCTTTGGGGGCGATCATCCGGGAAGTAGACGACTTCCAGCGGGCCGCCGCAGCGCTCGGCCGTGTCCGCCAACTACTGGCCCGCGAACCGTCCGTAATCGGCGGCGGTGGCGTCGGGTGGGATCCCGGTCCGCTTCGAGTCGAATGCGACGGTGTTTCCTTTACATACCCCCTGGCCAGGGATTCCGACATCCCGGACGCAGGGCTTCCGAGTTTGCACGACGTGCGCTTCGAACTCGCGCCTGGGGAGATTTTGGGTTTGGTCGGGCGAACGGGTGCGGGGAAAAGCACCCTCGCGCGGCTGTTGTTGAGGCTCTACGACCCGACGACGGGGTGCATCCGGTTCGACGGGCGGGACATCCGCCAAGCCACGACGAAAGAGTTGCGTCGCCGGGTGAGCGTGATCACCCAAGATGTCCACCTCTTCGACGCCTCGCTGCGCGACAACATCGCCGTGTTCAACCCGGCGCTCTCGGACGAGAGCATTCTGGAAGCCTTGCGCCAAGTGGGGCTCCTGTCTTGGTACCGTCGCCAAAGCGGAGGACTGGACACATTGCTCTCGTCCAGCGGCGAAGGCATGTCGGCGGGCGAGGCGCAGCTCTTGGGTGTCGCCCGCGCGTTTCTTGTCGATCCGGGTCTGCTGATCCTCGACGAGCCGACCTCGCGCCTTGATCCGGTCACTGAACGCGCATTCGACAACGCGTTGGCGGGCCTGCTCGGCAACCGGACATGCGTGATCGCCGCCCACCGGCTTTCCACGCTGGATCGCGTGGATCGGATTCTCGTGCTTGACCGGGGAAGGGTTGTCGAATTCGGGAAACGCCAGGTTCTGGTGGCGGATTCGTCATCGCGGTTTGCCGCCCTTCTGGCGCGGGGCGAGCTTCAGCTCGTGGCGGAGTAGGCGGATGCGCGCATTCGTGTGGAAACTGATCCGGCACGCACCTGCGACGTTGGCGATTACCCTCTTGGTCTGGATCGCGCTGTCGTGCCTTCCGGTCGCGACGGGCGTCGTCCAGCAAGGAATCTTCGACGGGCTGCAATTCAAGAGCGAGATTCAACCGGTTGTGCTTCTGTTCGTTGCGTTGGCCGCCCTCCGGGTGCTTCAACCGGCAACGGCAGTGCTCTGGATCTGGCTTCACCACACCGTGGAACCGCGCATGGAGGCGCTCGTTCGCACGAATCTCGTTCAGTGGGTCATGGACGAGTCTGGAAGATCAAAGAACCAACAAATGCCCATCGCGCTCTTAGGGCACGTTCGCGATGACGTTCCGCTGTTCGTGGACATCGTCAACGAGTGGTACCGGATAATCGGCGAAGGCGTGTTCGTTGTCGTCGCGTTTTCCATCATGCTCTCCATTGACGCGACAATCACGATCGTCACCTTCGCGCCGCTGGCCGCGGTGGTGGTGTTCACGCACTGGAAACGCGCTCGGCTGCCGGATCTGGTGGGCCGCGCGCGCGACGCCACGGTCGCGGTCACCAAAACCATCGGCGACCTGTTCGCCGGCGTTGTGACGGTGAAGGTCTTCGACGCCGAGGAAAACGCGCTGCGCCGCTTGACGACGCTGAACACGCGCAGGGGGCAAGCTGAAGTGCGCAACCGATCCTCGGTTGCTTGGATCGAAGCGATTTCGGAGGCCAGTATCTACGGGGGCAAGGGGCTCGTGCTGCTCATTGGCGCCGGGGCCATGCTGGATGGCCGTTTCTCGGTTGGCGACTTCATCCTGTTCTCAACCTATCTGGACTGGATGCTTGACCTGCCGCGCCGACTCGGCCGCCTCTTGAGTCAACAGAAAGTCAGCCAAAAGGCCATTGCGCGATTGGAGGAGACGATCGATCCTGAACCATTCGCTTCCCTGGTCCGGAATCGGCCCACGCATTTTAGCGGCCCGCTGCCGGTGCTCGCGAATCCCCGCTTGGACGATGAAGATCGGCTGGAGCGCTTGGAAGTGCGAAATCTGAGCTTTCGCCACCAGCGCCCCTCCGGCGATGGCCATGGATCCAACCCGGGCATATCCGCCGTGTCCTTCACGGCGGCGAGGGGCTCGTTGACGGTGATTACCGGGCCTGTGGGGGCCGGCAAGTCGACGCTCTTGGAGGTGGTTCTGGGACTGCGCCAAGCGGCCCAAGGCGACATCTGTTGGAACGGCAGAAAGGTGGCGGCGCCATCCCGATTCATGACGCCGCCCCGCGTTGCCTACCGGCCGCAGCTGCCGGCGTTGTTTTCCGAGTCTCTGCGCGACAACGTGTTGCTAGGCCTGACGGCGAACGACGCGGATTTACGCGAGGCGTTGTCGAGCGCGTCATTGTTGCCGGACATAGAGCGCTTCGAGAACGGCGTTGAGACGTTGGTGGGGCCGCGCGGCGCACGGCTGTCGGGCGGGCAGGTGCAGCGCGTGGGCGTCGCCCGGATGTTCATTCGACACTGCCAGTTGTATGCGATAGACGACCTATCGAATGCGCTGGACGACGAAACGGAGGCCGAGATCCTGCGGACGATAGCCGCCCGTCGAAGGTCCGGGCAAGGGACATTCCTGATCGTCTCGCATCGACCTCGCGTGCTCGAAAATGCGGATCAGATTGTGGCGCTGGAGGAAGGCCGGGTTGCGGGTTGCGGCAGCCCGGCGGAGCTTCGAGAGTCGTGTCCTGTCGTAAAGGCCATCATGGAGGATGCGCGGTAGCGTTAAGAGCCCGCCCCGCCGGCGACCGGACGTTCACGAGAGCGGCGGCATCCGGCTGGATAGGTTCTTTCATGATCCGTTCCTCGGTCGTCGCATCCGGCAGGGCGCATCCGTCAGCACCGCGCCGCGCGAGCTTGCGAGGGCCTGTCGCTCTCCTCGCCAACCTGATCCAGCGCGTCCTGAATGTCCTTGTCGGATAGATAGAAATCTCGTTCCCGCATCAAATCGAACAGCGGCCCGATCGCATCCACGAAGCCCTTCCGTTTTGCGGCGACCAGCACGCCGATGATGGTCACGACGTCCAGCCCATGCGTCCGGGCGCGTAGCCGGCCAGCCTTGTCGTCCATCAAGACCAGTGCGTGAGTCTCGCTCGCATACGTCAACGTGGCGGCTTCGCCCGCGCCCAGATCCGCAAAGATCGGGCTCGTGCTGGTGGTGACTATCTCCAACCAGCCAGCATCCACCGCCGCCTCGAGCTCGGCTTTGCCGGGCAAGTTGTGGCCGGCCCGCACCTCGTCACGAACTGCCTCGGCAACGGCGACTTTGCAGAACAGTTGTTGAAGCACGCCAAACCGAGCGGCTTTGGCGAGGCCGATTAGCGGGCTCGCATCTACTACTACTCTCACTACATCGTCCGGCGTTGACACTCAATAAAGTCAACGTGATATGTTCCTATTTCACGTCATGGAGGACTACTTTCGAGCCATTTGTCAAGAGTTGCCAGATCTTCGGGCACCGTGTTTGCTCCGCGCACCACTGGTATGCCAAGCCTCGAAATATGACCGATGAACTCTGCCATCGTCTGTCCAGAGAACTCGGCAGCACGACCGAGCGATAGGCTCTCATCCTTGTAGAGCGCCGTCGCCAGCGCCAAGCGGATACCTGGTTCGGAGAGCAACGAGTCATCACTGAGATGTACCAGCAGCGCTTCGGGCTGTCGGCGGTTTAGAACCATCACCGGCTGCTCGCGTGCATCCCGAAGCGCTGCGGATGGATCGTTCTGCAATTGGCGGACGCTGACAGCTTTCACTCGTATTCCAAAGGGCTTCGGACGACGTAGGTGCAGACCGTAGCGCAAAGTGTAGGCCCACGCAAAAGCGGCAAACCCAAAACGCCGAGCGGAGCGGTGCAGGAGCGCGCGATTGGCGAGGGGATGTGCGGGGCCCCATCCTCTCCTCCGTCGCAGCGCCGCCGGTCTTTGTTATGGTGCCGCCTGCAACCGGCGGGCGGCCAGCGGCAACGGCTTCAGGCCCACGAACACTGGCGAAGATTGAACAGGCGCTACTCCCATTCGGAGCTTGAGGCCCTGCTGGCGGACGCCGAGTCGGATTTGGTGGAGCACGAGGAGTCGTTGCGGGGCGACGCGCCGCGAACCATTCGCCAGGCCGTCTGCGCGTTTGCGAACGGCTTGCGGCGGCGAAGATGATCCTCTCGGCTGCGGATCCGGTTCCCACCGTAGCCGGCATTCTTGCGTTGGGCAGGCGGCCGGTCGATCACCTGCCGGGCGCGTATGTGCAGTTTCTGCGTATCGGCGGTACCGAGTGGGGCGGCGACGTACAGGACGAAGCGCGTTGCGAAGGGCCGATCGCCGATCAGATAAGACGCTTAGACGACAAGCTCATAGGCCACAATCGGGTTGCCGTCGACTTCACTTCCGGGCCCTTGGAGATCCGACGGCCAACGTACCCCTGGGGGCCTTGCAACAGCTAACGCGCAACGCCGTGATGCATCGCGCCTACGAAGGCACGAACGCGCCAGTGCGCGTCTACTGGTTCGACGATCGCGTCGAGATCATGTGCCCCGGCGGCCCCTACGGCGTCGTTACGGTCGAGACGTTCGGCCGGCCCGATGCCGTCGACTATCGCAACCCGATTGTTGCCGAGGCGATGCGGGTGCTGGGTCTGGTGCAACGCTACGGGGTGGGCATTGCCGCGGCGCGTCGCGCATTGCGCGACAATAAGCAGCCGGCGCCGGAGTTCGAGGTGCGCGCCGAACTGGTGCGCTGCACGGTTCGGGCAGGCGCTCGGCGGTAGCCGTCCTGGGCGTGTCGCGCTTGACGCGCATCCAAGGCGTCCGGCCTACGGCGATTCGCCTCCGCAACGGTGTAGTCTGCCGTGCTCGCCGATTTGGAGAAGCCGCCATGAAACTGATCCTCGCTTCTTCGTCGCGCTACCGGCGCGAGCTGCTTGAACGCTTCGGGCTGCCCTTCGAGGTGGCGCCGCCGGATGTGGACGAGGTTGCCCGGCCGCGGGAATCCGCGCGCGATCTCGTCGTGCGCTTGGCGGTGGCGAAGGCGCGAGCGGTGGCGGCCCGGCGTCCGAACGCGCTCGTCGTCGGTTCCGATCAGCTGGCCAGCCTGGAAGGGCATGTGCTTGGCAAGCCGGCCACGGAGGAACGCGCCGTGCGGCAGTTGATGTCTTTCGCCGGCCGGCGGGTCGAGTTCCTTACCGGCGTGGCCGTTGTGCGAAGCGACACCATGCGCACTCGCACGCATCTCGACGTGACCACGGCGCGGTTTCGCAGATTCACGATCGCGTGCGCGAGGCGCTATGTGGTGCGCGACCGGCCGTTCGATTGCGCCGGGGGAATCAAGTTCGAGAGCTTGGGGCCGCTGCTGCTCGCCGCGGTGGAGACGCAAGATCCCAGCGCCGCCATCGGCCTGCCTCTCATCAAGCTGGGCGAACTGCTGCGTTTGGAGGGCGTGGACCCGCTTGCCGAATCCGCATGGCCGAGTGTATGAACACCGTCAGCCGCCGTGTTCCAAGCGTTCTCGGAAGGTTTTGAAGACGGCGGGCGGCGGTGCGCGAAACCGGTGCCGATGGCCGCGCAGCCGCACCGCGAGTTCGCTCGCATGCAGAAGCAGCCGCGGGTGGCCGAATTTCTTGGCGATGTCCGGCCCTGCGTATTTCTCGTCGCCGATGATGGGATGGCCGCTGGCCATGGCGTGGACGCGAATCTGATGGGTGCGCCCGGTCTTGGGGTACACCGCCAGCCAAGTGGCGGCGCCATCGCCGAGCCAACGCTCCACGGTGAAGTCCGTGCGGGCGGGTTCGCCATCGGCACGCACGCGCACGCGCCGCTCGCCTCCCGTCGTGAGAACACGCGCCAGCGGCATCTCGACCCGCCGCGCGCCTCGCGGCCAGCGCCCGGCAACGATGGCGTCGTAGCGTTTGCCGACCTGTCCGGCGCGAAACTCGCCGTGCAATTCCAAGAGCGTCCGGCGATTCTTCGCCACCGCCAGACAACCGGAGGTTTCCCGATCCAGCCGATGCGCCAACTGGCAGTGCGCGGCCACTTCAGCGCCGACCAAGGCGCGCAGCGCTTCAATCACCCCGAAGGCCACGCCGCTGCCGCCATGCACGGCCATGCCGCTCGGCTTGTCGAGCACCAACAGGTTCTCGTCCTCGTGGATGACGGCGGCGCGTAGCGCTTCAGCCAGTTTCGAGCCCGGCCGGCCAGTCGGCGGCGTCGGATCACGTCGATGGGGTGGGACGCGGATGCTGTCGCCGCGTTGCAGGCGGTAGTCCGGCCCGGCGCGGGCGCCGTTCACACGGACCTCGCCGCGGCGCAGCATTCGGTATACGCGGCTGCGTGGCACGCCCTTGAGTCGGGCAAGGAGGAAGTTGTCCAAACGCCGGCCGTCATCGACGTCTATGCGGACGATTTCCACGGCGAGCGTAGTCACGGTTGGCGGGCCGGCAGCGAGGGGCTGCGCGAATGCTACTGCAACCACCGTTCCTTCCGTGCCGGCACGGCATGCAAGGCGAAGGGCGGATCCATTACCGGCCGTGGCGCGCCTATGCTATTACGCACCCAAGGCACGGAGTAAGCGCCGTTGCTTGCGCACAGCGTTATTCGCGATGACGAAGATCTCGCCGGCCTGCTCGCCGCCGGCTGGGGGCTTCGCCTCGCATCCACCACGCTTTTGCACGCGGGAACCGCCAACTGCCGCGTGCTCGTCTGCGATGGCGAGCGGTTCTTTCTCAAGGAGCATGGCCCTTCCACACAGCCGTTTCAGCTGGAGCGCGAACGCTACCTGCTCGCCCATCTGGCCCGTGTGCGCATCCCGGTCAGCACTGTCGTCCCCACAGGCGACGGGGCGGCGTTCGTAGCCCACCGCGAACGCTTGTTTCAGCTGCAGTCTTTCGTGGCCGGCCGTATGTGGCCGAAGCACCAGGCGCCGCCGTGGCTACTCGAGGAACTGGCCATAACGCTAGGCAGAATCGTCCGCGCTCTGGAGGCGGTGCCGCGTTTGCCGAGCGGCTGCGGGAAGTGGTTTGCCGGGCGCTTGCCGGCGCGGGCACAGCGCCTGCGCGCGCTGGCCACGCAAATCGAAACCGCGCCTTGGCTGAAGGAAGCTGAACGCAGTCGGTTGAGCAGGAGTGCGCGAACGAAAGCGGATCTCGTCGAACGCCTTGTGGGATGTGGCCTGTCCAGCCGCGACTTCACGATCGGCAACACACACGGCGACTACTCGCTGTTGCAGGTGCTTTGCGCGGGCAAGTCGGTCGCGGCCGTGGTGGACTTCGAGAAGGCGAGCCAACTTCCCTACGTTTGGGAGGTGGTCCGCTCGTTCACTTACGCCCACCCATCGTGCCGGCATGGCGGATTGGATCCGGCCGCTCTAGAGCACTACTTCAGGGCGTTCGAGTCGGTGATGCCGTTGCGTCCGGGCGAACGCCGCCGATCCTTGCCGCTCTACCTCTTGCAGTTGGCGCCCAGCACGTTCGGCTTCGCGCAATTGGCCGCAAGCGCGACGTCGAACCAAGCGGACTTGGTCGAGTTCGCCTGCTGGCGCACGGCCATGTGCAAGACGTTGCAGGCCCTGCCTCTCGCGCAAGCAGCACAGACCTCGTAGCGCGATACGAGCGCGAGAGCGGTCTGTTGGTTTGGCGCCTCTGTGCGAAAGTGGTTGTGTGCGCCAAATGCCAGCCAATTGTAGTCGGCCATGTTACGGGTAATCAGCGGCAAAAGGTACACAAGCAGGAATCCGATGGTCTCGTTGTCTGCCACCTCCACCGATGTCGGCCTCAGTTCGATTCGGGGCGCGTGCTTCATCGAGTGCCGCAAGCTCAAGTGGCAGATGGCCCAGAGCGCCACTGCGCCTAGAATGGACATGCTGCCCGATGCGTACTCGGAGTCCATCAACAAGACGATCCCGTAGATGCCAAGCGCCGGGGCGAATGCCGTGAATGTCAGCATCGCCTTCCAAAAGGCGTAAATCCGATGGCCTAGCCAAGCCAACATGTCCAATGTCTAGTTTGGCGGATCAATCGGCTGCGAACCACGAGCCGCGAAACGCGGTCCAACTGACGCCGCGTTCTTGGTGACCGCCATACGAGGGATGGCATCGCCGGCGCCTTCGTTCACGCCCAAAGGGATGTAGAGCACCGCATCGCGATAACGCCCACTTTGCCGACAGACCACCACCGCCCGCTCCGCGGGGCGTCCCGTGATCTCAGGGCGTGCAAACAGCGGCAGCTTCTTGATTCGGCTCGAGCGGTACACCTTCGTAGCGGTATCGCTGGCCACGGGGAGACACGGCAACGACTCCATTGCGTCGATACTCGTGCATTTCGCCTGCGGGGACGTTCAGGGGGCGTCCGTGCGAAGACAGAACCGCGTACTCCCAGCCGTCGATTCGGAACAGGTATGCGGACTCCGATACGAGCCCCGTCCCGCCCATCACCTCGACGAATCCCTCGGTCACGTCCGAAAGGGCCGATCGGGCCAGCGCGTCTCGGTCGCCATCAAACAGAGTCCACGTGCTCGACCCGGCGTCGATCATCGTTTCGATGGTGCGGATGTCCGGTTCGAAATCGCTCCAAACGGAAGCGAACGCACGGATCGTGGCGATCACCGGACCGGCGAATTCATGGCTTCCGGGACTCACGGCATTGCGGACCCTAAACCTGAGCTGGTCGCCGACTCGGTGCAGAGTGAAGACCCCTCCCGTTCCGGTGTCTCGAAAACAGACGAGAGCAACGCCATTGGTGCCGGGCGTGGCCGCGTCCGCGTCGTACGATGGCGTGGCATCCTCGCTTGACTGGGCGCGGATGGTCGGCACTGCGGCGAGGAACGCTGCCGCCACGAGCGCGGTCGTGCGGGACGCAGCCGCAAGGGGCCTTACGGCGGACACCCGGAATGGCGCGCACGTCGCGATCAGTGGGGCTCGATTCGTTGTCAATTCTCGTCCACTCGCAGAAACCCCATGCGCAGGTGCTCGACCGCACCCGTCTGGACGACGAGAGACCCGCCTTCCAACATCTGCCGATCGAGCACCAAGGTCGTGCGGCCGTACAACTCGTCGAAGAAGGGATCGTTGTCCCAGACCGCTATGACCACTTCGTCGCCCGGATGGACGTTGATGACGGGAACGCCCGCGAATCTGACCGACTTACCCGACGTGGTTATCGTGCTGCTCGACCCGGCGAGCTGCGAGCGCATCGCCGATTCCGTCGTTCGGACTTGCGCGAGCTGCACACCCAGAGCGGAAATCAGACCTTCAAGCTCCTGCCTGCGCTGCAGCTCGTCGTCGGTCAACGGGGCGTGCCACTCGAGCAGTTGGAGTTCGGGGCACTTCGCGCAACTGGCGCAGGTCCGGAAGTCGAGGCCCTCCGGGCAATCGGCGCAGATCTTGCCTGACTCGGCGCAGAATCCGCCTACATCAAGGCGCAGAGTGTCGAGACGTTCCCGCTGCTCGAAGGTCAACGCCGGACCGGAACCCGCACGCCTCTCCAACGCGCCGTGCGCGCCGACGAGTGTCCTTTGTCGGCTTCGCAGTTCGCGTTGCCGGCGGTTCGAGGCATCGAGTCGCGCCTCCAACTCCGCATCGAGCCGCCTGACATGCACGTACAAATCCGGCCTGGGTTCGTCCTGGTTTACGTGGTGGCTGACCTTCATGTCCGAGAAGGACAGCGCGTACATGGCGGCGACCGCGTCCTCTACCGCGTTGGCGTCGCAGGGGAGACCAGCGACCGCGAGGGCCAAATACAGCGAACTCACCGAACGGACGACTTTGGAAGACACTGCCATGCTCGTGCTGCCACGCTGAATCCGGTTGCAGACCATACTATGTGGCGGTGTGCCGGCTCAACACGTTCCACACCGCGGTGGCACCGTGGCTGCGCGGATGAGAGGAGGACCACAACGATTCCGTGAGTTCCATGGCGACTTCCTTGTCGGTTTGGCTTGGAACGATACATCCTACACCTAGTGTCAACAGGCCCTAGGGCAAGTCGTCGATCCGCCAGTTGTCGGTGCCGGATATTCTGCTAGCTTTAAACCCGTTGACGCTGAAGTCGCCGCCGGCGCAGAGATTGGTATCGCTGTCCACGTAACAAGCAGTACCATCACTTTGGACCTCAAAAGTGAAGTCGCCGTGCGTGCAGCTTTGCCCTGGCGTCAACTGCTGCTCGATGCGGCAGGCCGGAGCTCGGATCTCTGCGAGGTGCCAACTGGAAGATCTCTCCGATCCGTCGTCGCATTCGTAGGCCAATGTACCCGATGTTCCCGACGAGAACGTTACGCCGACGGTGCAGCTGCCACCGCCATCGTAGTTCCACCCCATCGTCCCGGCGTTCGGCCCAGTTTTCTCATAGCTGTAGTTTCCAGCGTAAACGTCGGCCTCCTTGGTCTCTTCGAATCGACTTGGTTCGACGAAGTCCACGTAGTTCGATTGGTCATCGGTCACCACCCGCTTGCCGACAAAGCGGACGTTGAATGCCACTTCGTCCGCTGGTGCGACGTCGTTGCCAACACGCTCGAAGATCAAGAGCTGACCGTCTGCATAGATGTAGGCATGCAGCCCGTCCGGGCTCATCGCCAAGTCATAGGGGTTGAACTTCGGCACATGGTTATTGAAGCGGTCCGCTTGCCAATTGGCGATGAAATCGGTTGCGCGGAGCATAGTCTGTTCCTCTTCGACGACCGCAGCAGTGCTGAACAACGCGTCGCGGCAAACCGCGTCTACCGCCGGTCGGCCACCGCGGGGAGCGGCGAAGAGACACCGCTTGTTCGGCCACCACGGCGCCCGAACGCCGAAGGCAGGCAACGTATGCAAATGGCTCGGCTCCGCATCGTCGTCGAGCTTGAACAGATTGGTCTCGCCACTCTGGCCAAAGGCGAAGAGCAGACCGCCATCGTCGCTGACTGCCAATGCTTCGGCGTTGGACGGTGTACTGACGCGGCTGGTTTCGGTTAGTTGTCCGCTGTCTACGTCGCGCCCCAAGACGATCAACTCCCCAGAGTCGACGACGTAGATGCGCCGACCGCCAGGCGCCAACCGTGCCTGCCTAAGAGACGTCGTTTCCAGCGTCTGTACTGCCGACAACTCCAGAGCGTCGTCCGTGGATTCGATCGCGACGACCTCAATCTTCCAATCGCGGACGACGTATAGGAACGAACCGTCCCCGTCCATAAAGACGTCCTCAGCGCAACTGGCCAAGTCAACGGCGTCACCCGTCAGCAACCCCGCATCGCCGAGCCGTCGCCGCGAGCCGTCTATCGGTGCGAACTGCCGCCACTGGTCGCATCCCAGCGCGTAAAGTCTCGTGCGGTGGCGATCCCACACCAGCTTGCTGGCCGCCGGCAAATCGACTTGCTGCGCCTGTTCGAGAGCGCCGCTCTCGGCGTTCCGCGAAAGTACGTGCAAGCGGCTTGCGGCGGACAAATACAGGGTGGCGCCCAGATCGTCGAACGCCAAGCTGCCGGTTGGCGACGACCCGGCCGGCGGGTCAACCGCGGACGCCTCGAAGCGGCCAACGTATCGCAACCACGCCGGAGCTTGCGTCTCTTCCCAATGCAACGTGGATTCGTCCGAGCTCTCGGGAGCGCGGCTGCCGAGCCGGATGAAGTAGCGTTCGCCCGGCGTCGCCTTGAACAGCACTTCGACAACCTCCGGCGCTTCGTCTAGCCAACCGACGTGGCTGCTGGCGAGCAGCTCGATGCCGCCGACTCCGCCGCTGCCAGGCTTGTAGACAGCCAGCGAGAAGGCGGCACCTTCGATCCAGAAGCGCTGCCAACCCGCGGTCTCGGCGGTATAGCTCCACCACAGCGACGAGTGCCCCAGCCGCCCCGTTCGCTCGCCGCGCTCCACCGTGGCAAAGCGATTGGAAACGACCATCGAGCTGCTCGTCGCGGACAATGCCGTGGCGTTGGCCAGCGCGTCGTTGACGGGCGTCTCGCCCCACTCCAGTGTGGCGGCTCGAGCGAAATCGAATGCGGCCAAGTCGCCGATCGGCCAGCCGGCCGCCAGCCAGTAGCGGCTGCCCTCGCTAGCACTGAAACTGAACTCCGTAGTCGTCACCGGCAGTCCGGTGCCACCGACCAAGGTCAGATCGGAGAACGAAGGATCAGCGACGGAGGCCGCGAAAACAGCTACACCCATTTCCGTGGAAGCAGTATCGGTCAGGCGCCAAGTAAACGTCCCGGTCTTCGGCGCCGTCCAAACCCACCAGCGCGTTTGCACGCCGGTCTGCAAGGGTTCGCCCGGTTCGACGCTTTCGGCGACACTTAAGCTCGCGCTGCCGGCGACACCTTCGATCGCCTCGGCGTTGGCGAAATCGTCGTTGTCCACGTCGCGCTCTACATCACGCCACTCCAGCTCGAAGCGCCGTCCGCCACGGTGCGCTCCTCCCGCGGCGACCGCGACTCGATACTCGTCGCCAGCCTCCACCGGCACGTCGACGCTTTCGTCCGGATAGCCCGAAACGAGCCGCATCGACGCCACATCGCTGCCGGTGAAGACGAGCACTTTGGACGCGCGTTGGCCGTCCGACGAGAAGCGCATGCCGCCGTCAACCTCTGCGCGCCATCGATACCAGACAGTGGCTGCCAAGCTGCCCACCTGCTCTCCGGGCTCCAACGTCGCGCCTTGGTTGTTGCCGGCCATGCTGCCGGTTGCGCCGGTTAGCTCGATGGCGGCGGCGAAATCGTCGTTGACTGGCCGCGGACCGGACGAGTAGTACAGCGTGGACGGGAGAACGGAGCCAGGGTAGCTCCAACCATCGAATTCGGTCCGAATATGTATTTCGTAGCTCACACGGATGCGGTAGGCGACGTCCTGTTCGGCGAAGAACGAGGCACCGTCCGATGCCCCGGCCTGTCGCAACAATCTGGCGATGGCGTCGCCGCGAAAGACATCCACGTGAACAGGATCCGAGCCGAGCTTGGCAACGGCGAACCGAGCGAGTCCGTCCTCCGCGGCGACCCACTGGTACCAGACCGTCCCCCAAGGCCTGCCCGCCGACCACGGCGGCTCGCCGGGTTCGGTGGTGGCGAGCGCCAAATCGAGTTCGCGCTCGCCGCTTGCGCCGGTCAAACGCGTAGCCGCGGCGAAATCGTCGTTGGCGGGCGGCTGCAAAGCCGGGATGGAGTCTGCGTCACCGGAAACTGCCACCGACAAGGTCGCCGGTTCGGCGTTCCACGCCGTTGCGACGAAATAGAGGCGCATGTCGTCACGGCTGCGGACGTTCAAACGGATGTTCTGGCGTTCGCCAACGGCGATCTCGCCAAGCGCGATGGTGCCCCTAGCTTCGCCTAGGTCGCCGGAGACTTCCATGCCGTCTTCATTGGCGAACGAGAATGTGGCGTGCCAGTTATGGCAAAAGGCGTTGTCGGCGTTACGGCAGTTGACATGCAAGCGAGTGCCTGCCGCCACATAGGCGGACGCGCTGAGCGTCAGCGTGAGCTCCTGCGGCCGGTCGCTGGCCGTGAGGGATGTTCTGTCGGCGACCAAGCGGAGATCCGGCGTGGTCGTCCCGCGCACCACGGTCCATGCCACACCGACGCGGGGCGCTGCGGTGTAGATGCGTCGCGGCACCACCTTGATGCGATAGGTGCCGGGCGGCGGATCTTGGACGATTACCCACTCCACGTTGTCGTGGCTGGACGTGGACGCATGTTCGCCGCACGCCCCGGCGCCGCAATCGCCGCCGTGGTCTACATGCAAGTCCAGATTGTTCAGAACGGTGCTGCCGATGGTGTCCGCCGGTGGTTCGTCCCAAGTCATCACCACATCGAGCCGTCCGGCGTCCGGCGGCACGACGACTTCCTCGTAGGCGTACTCGCCGTCTTCGAGTTCGACGATCGCGCCGCCGCTCACCCAGCCGTCGGCGCGGTCTCGCATCAGAACGCTGGTGCGCGCCGAGACTTTGCCCAAGCCGTACTGCGCTTGCAGCGTGCCGAGGCTGGCGCTGTTGCTGACCGCGAACGCTTCCGGTAGCTCCAGCCAAGGCGTCGGGCGAATGGCACTTGCCATCAGCCGTGCCCGCACGAGTGCCGGCTGCTCGCGATAGGCCGGTACGGCATCCATCAAGAGCGCTGCCACGCCGGCTACAGTGGGCGACGCCATGCTGGTGCCGCCGAAGTTGTTGTAGTCGCCGCGGCTGCCGGCGCCGGCGGCGGAATTGAGCCCCACACCGGTGGCGACGACCAGCGGCACCAGCCTACCGTCGGCAGTCGGGCCGTGGCTGCTGAACCCGGCAAGACTGCCGTCGTCGCTGGCGGCGCCGACGGAGAGCGAGTTCTTCGCCGCCGCGTAGTTGGAGAACCCGTGGATGTGGGAGTTCGAGTTCGCGACAACATACAGCTGCCGATGTGCCCAAACCATGGCGTCGAGCTTGCGCGCTTCGGCGCCTCTGCCTTGGAATGTCAGCGAGTCAGCAGCGAGGCTCATGTTCACGATCAGCGGCTTGAGCGCGGCCGCACTCGAGCCGCCGCAGCTCGACGGTCGCGCCAGAAAGTCCATGCCGCGCCGGCTAGCGATAAATGTTCCGACCCCATAGCGACTAAGTACCTTGGCGAAGCGGATGTGGGCCACCGCCGGCGCCATGCCGGCGTAGCGCGGGTCGGCGACGCCGTTGCCGGCGATCGTGCCGGTGACATGGGTGCCGTGCTCGCCTTCGTCCACCCACAGGTCGTTATCTTCCGCCCTCGGTTCTGCCGACACGAAGTTGGCACCGCAGATGCTCTCGCGGTTGGACGCGATGTCCAGATGATTGATGTTGAGGCCGGTGTCCATCACGCCGATGGGCACTGAAGCGCCGCCAACGCCGGAGAACAAGCCCGGCGGGCCGTCGCGGCGCCGAAGCGCGTCCACGCCCATGGCCGGCACCGCGGTGTCGTGGTGGGCGCGAACGATGGCCACGGGCTCTACCGCCTGCACGAAGTCCGCGGCAAGAACCGCATCGAGCGCCTTGGCATTCAGGTTGGCCGCGTAAGCGCGGATGTCCGCATCGAACGCCCCCACGACGGCACCGAGCGTTCGCAAAGCCCGATCCCATCGGCCATCGGCATCGTTCGCCATCAGCGTGATGATCACGGGTGCCTGCTGGTATGGCGCGTCGTACACGCTATTGACGAAATCCGCGGGCGCTTTAAGTCTTGGCGGCAACATGCCCATCCCGTCCACAGACGAGAGCGCCGCCACCCGACGCAAGCGCTGTTCGTCTCCTGGTAGCTTGGCGCGAACCAGCGTGCCCGCCGAGCCGACGACCTGGACGCCGAGCGGACTCGCCTGTGCCAGCAAGTCGTCCACCTTGGCGGTCGGGGCCAGCCGCAGCCAGCCGAACGTCCAGTCGCGCTTTGCCGCGGCGGCCAAGCCGGCGAGCGCGACGACGGCTTCGCTTTCGTCGAGCCAATCCAAGTCCTTGGCGGAAACTTCCGCGGCCGGCGGCGTCTCGACCATGTACACGCGCGTCATCTCGCTCGGGGCGCTGGTAAACAAGTAGCCGGCTGGCGGCCGAGGCGCACTTTGCGTGAGGGGGCCATGGTGGTTTACGCCGGGCGGCGCCTGCGCGATTGGCGGCTGGCGTTCGCCGCGGCTTTCCGCCGCGATCTGCTTGCGGGCTCTGTCGACTGGTCGTAGTTCGGCACCGTCAGGATCGCGACCGCGCTCATCAGCAGCCTCGGCTTGCGACTCCGTATCCGCGCCAAGGTCACCCATCGTCAAAGCCAGCGCGACCATCAACCCAAGTGCGCCGGTGAGGAAGGCGATCCGTAATCCTCGTCGCATTGGATCCTCCCATATACAAGCTGAGCCGCTAGGTCGCTGTTCAGCATACATCAAGTGTTGCTAGGGAAGCGGCTGCGGCGCGGCGCGTTCACCTCGGTGTGCCATCTGGAGAAGAGCCTCCGGCGGTACCTGGACGCCTACAACGAGAATCCGCGGCCGCTAGTCTGGACGAAGTCGACCGAGGACATCCTCGGAAAGGTCGGCCGCGCTTGATGAGCGCGTGATGTTCGGAACAGGTCGCACCAGGCCAATGGCGCACGCCATACAGGAATCGGCCGTTCGCCATGACGTGAGCGGCAATCCCGCGCTCGGCAAATCGCGCAGCCGTTCGCGCATCGACGCTTTGCGCTAGCGTTGGACAGTTCTGGAGTGTGACCTGGTTCAGTTTGAGTGCTATGCTCAAGGCGAATCCGCTGAAATGGGTACCGGGAGATGGACGAAGTGGCCAAAGGGGCGACGATGCCGGGAGCTGCCGGTGAAAGTGCCGTGCTGCTTCAAGCAGGTAGAGGACTCCATGCAGGGCCTCGCGTGTCCGCCGTTACGCACGTAACGACCTCTTCAACGATCCTGGCATTCGTTATCGCCTGCTGTCTGGCGTTGCCAGCGTGGTCGGCCGGCGCGCAAGAGGCGGCAGACAACGCGGAGGAGAAAGAGGCGGCAGACAACGCGGAGGAGAAAGAGGAGGTCAGGTCGATTGATGAACAACTCTGGGATGCAGTCGCCGCGCAAGATCGAGAATTGGTCACCAAGCTGCTCGGGCGAGGCGCGGATGGAGGAGCGCTGGTCGAAAAAGGCGGTTTCCATATAGGCTTCAGTATGGTGCGCGGGCCAAGCTCGGACGAAGGAGAGGGGGCCGATGAAAAACCCCGTTGGCAGACGAACTTGAGGTATTCCTACCGGGCGAACACGGCCCTCAGGAAGTCTGTCGAGGACGGCTCATCCGAAATGGTCCGCCTGTTGCTCGCGGCAGGCGCTGACGACGCGGACGACGTCGCCTTTCAACACGCCGTCCGGGAAGGGCATATCGAGGTCGTGAGGGACTTCCTGGTCGCACGATCGGACGACGGGAGCGACTGGGAAGGTCCTATCGTCTGCGGAGAATCCTGCCGAGATCAATACCGAGGAGAGTTGGGCGAAAAACTGCGAGGCCACTTGTTGAAATCGGCCAACGCTGAAGCGTTCTCGCTCTTTAGGCAAGTGGGTTTGGTGATTGATTCCGACAACCTCTCCCCGGAACAGGCGTCGGCGTTGCTGATGGCGGGGTTCAAGCAAAAAGATGTCGAGAAAGTACTCATGGCTGTTGCCGGCGGAGCCGATCCCAATCTCACGGACCGCGGAATCCCGCTACTCGCTGTCGCCGCCTGGGAATATCCTCAAGTCGTTACCGCATTGTTGGATGCGGGCGCGGACGTCAATGCGAAAGTCACAGGCGAGTTTCCAGAGGCGGAGGGCTACACCGCCTTGCACTACGCCGCCAGCAAGGGCCATGAAGATGTCGTTGCGGTTCTGCTCGGAAGAGGGGCGGCCATCGATTCCGTGTCTGAGGCCAATTCTAGTGGGTCGGTGGCGGCCACCCCTTTGATGTTCGCGGCGAATAATGGCCATGCGGCGGTAGCGCGCACCCTCATTGACGCCGGCGCGGACGTCAATGCGAAAGTCACAGGCGAGTTTTCAAAGGTGGAGGGCTTGGAGGGCTTCACCGCCTTGCACTACGCCGCCAGCAAGGGCCATGAAGATGTCGTTGCGGTTCTGCTCGGAAGAGGGGCGGCCATCGATTCCGTGTCTGAGGCCAATTCTAGCGGGTCGGTGGCGGTCACCCCTTTGATGCTCGCGGCGAATAAAGGCCATGCGGCGGTAGTGCGCACCCTCATTGACGCCGGCGCGGACGTGAAACTGAAGGTGTCCGGCGTTACTGCATTGAAGGTTACCGAGAATAAAGACATCGAGAGGATGCTTAAGGATGCAAAGAAGCGGCGAGATTGACCTGGCACCGCTCGGCAACGAGTGCGGTTCGCGGTACGCGTCGTGCAGGTCAAAGCGCAAGTACGGGCTGACGATGGATGATGCGGAGAGAGCGGCATTGGAGGGCGTCTTGGCGAGATGCTCGGATGCGGATGCGGCTTCGTCGTGTCCGTCCGGTTGAGCCCTGCCGCACGTTTGCGGAACAGTTCGGCGCGGGCGCGGTTGAGTGATCTCGCGGCCTGCAGGTCGGTCTGCGCCGCGGCGGCGCGGTTTAGTATTGCCTGCGTTGTCGATGGAGAAGGAGGCTCGGAAGTCCGGGTGGTAGCAGCAGTTGCGCACTACCGGCAGCAAGTCGAACAGCCGTGCTTCAATTGCAGCGAGCGCTGTCGCCCGCTGCGGAACCGCCGCCGCCAATTCCCGCAGCATCCGCCGCTCATAATTTGAATAGACGCAGATGGTTCCTTCCTCTCCAAGGGCGTCCAGCAGGCGTTTGGCCAGCGTGGGGCGGGCGTCGTCGTCCCCTTCGTGCAGACAGTCCGCACGGGCCGGCGCCTGCCCGTCGTGCTCCTTATGCACGGAGAACAGGAAGGGGATGGCGTCATAAGGCCGGGTGCCGGCGAAGCGGGGGATGGCCGGCGCGAAAGTCTCAAGATCCAAGTGGCGCACCGGCGGCTTGATTGCGGCCAGCGCGTTCCTCAGGAGGAAGAACGACTGCGAGCGGAACGCGTCGAAGCGTCTGCTGACGGCGCTGCGTCGGGCGCATCCGCACCTGCCGCTGGTGGTGGTGGAGGACGGCCTGGCGTCGAACGGGCCGCACGTCCGGCTGCTGAAGGAGCTGGACATGGGCTTCGTGCTGGGCGCGAAGCCGGGCGACCACAAGGCGTTGTTCGCGTGGGTGGACGAGTTGGAGTCGGCGCCGCGGTCGCCGGGGGCGAAGCCGGGCGTGGAGCGCTGGGAGACGACGGACGCGGACGGCGTGGAGCACCGTTTCCGGTGGTCGAACGGGGCGCCGCTGAACGACTCGCACCCGGATTTGGAGGTGAACTTCCTCGAATATTGGGAAAGGAGGCCGAACGGCAGGAAGAACAGGCGTTTCTCGTGGGTCACGGACCTGCGGATCGACCGATGGAACGCGATGAGGCTGATGCGCGCCGGGCGGGTGCGCTGGCGGATCGAGAACGAGACGTTCAACACCCTGAAGAACCAAGGCTGCGAGTTCGAGCACAACTTCGGCCACGGCGAGAAGAATCTGGCGACGGTGTTCGCCTGTCTGATGATGCTGGCGTTCGGCATCGACCAGCTGCAGGCGACATGCTGCCCGCTGTTCCGGGCGGCGCTGGCGCGCAAGCGGCGTCCGACGTATTTCTGGGAGGACTTCCGCTCGATGTTCGCGACGTTTCTCCTGCCGGACTGGGACACCTTCTACCGGGCGCTGGCCTTCGGCCACGAGGCCCCCGTGCCGGTGCCGTTCGACACGTTCTGAGCCGACCGCCGGGCCGAACCGCGCTCGGACCGCCTTGCCTCTTTCAGGGGAACCCGACATCGCCGCCCCCGCATCCGGACAAGCGCCGGAGGCCGGGGTCTCGCCCATCCCCCAGGAAGACCACGCCGCAAGCCGACTCGCCGACAACCCGTGTCGTTAGCGGGAGTCGCTGGTTGTTGTGTGCGAAAGTGGTTGAAAAGCTGTCCAAAAGTGCTAATGTTGGCACTCGCGTGTTCGGTCGTGCGCCCAAAGTCCAAGAATTGGCGCGACAGATGACCGCCAAGGATGGTTCGCACGGTTGGTGCCAAGGGGTGCCAAGCGTTGGCGCCAGCGGCCGGACGCGGTTTAGCAGTTTGCAAAGAACACTTCTTGCAACACGTTCTTGCAACACGAGTCTCAATACGCCTTGGAGTACGGAATCGTCATCATCTCACCGCCCGGCGACCGGGTGGCATGGCCTATCGGCCATCGGCCGCCGCTTGCGCCCTTTCATGGCGCGACGCCGGGCCGGACGCGACGCTTGGGCACGGGAAGCATCGCCTTGCCGCGACGCGAAGCCCGGATCGCCGCAAGCCAATCCCCACCAGCCTCTCGAACTTGCCGTCACCAAACCGCCCCCAGCGTTGGCTGGTTGGCGCCCTGGGCGCAAACGACAGGCGAGATGACACCCGTTCCGCGCTCCAAGCCGTCCGCAACATGGAAGCGCAACGATGAAACGCATGCTGATCAACGCGACTCAACCCGAAGAGGTTCGAGTCGCACTCGTCGATGGCCAAAAGCTCTACGACCTTGACATAGAGAACCGCAGTCACGAGCAGAAGAAAGGCAACGTCTACAAGGCCCGGGTAGTCCGGGTCGAACCCAGCTTGGAGGCCGCGTTCGTCGACTTCGGCGCCGAGCGGCACGGGTTTCTTCCTTTCAAAGAAGTCGCCCACTCCCTGCGCGCCGAGGGAACCCCTCGCGACGCCTCGCCTGCCGGCGGCCGGGCGAACACGCCGGGCGCTCTGCGCGAGGGCCAGATGCTGAACGTGCAGGTGGAGAAGGAGGAGCGCGGCAACAAGGGTGCCGCCCTCACGACCTTCCTCAGCATTGCCGGCCGTTACCTGGTGTTGATGCCGAACAACCCCCGGGCCGGCGGCATTTCGCGCCGCATCGAGGGCGACAACCGCGAGGCGTTGCGCGATGCGCTCTCCCATTTGGATGTGCCGGAGGGGATGGGCGTCATCGTGCGCACCGCCGGCATCGGGCGCGCGGCCGAGGACTTGCAGTGGGACTTGAACTACCTGCTGCAGGTTCACGAGGCCATCGCCAAGGCGGCGGCGGAATCGAAGGTGCCGAGGCTGCTCTACCAAGAGACCAACGTATATGTGCGCGCGATCCGCGACTGCCTGCGGCGCGACATCGGCGAGGTGCTCATCGACGGCAAGGACGCTTACAACCAAGCCCACGAGTTCATCGACCCCGTGATGCCGCACTACAAGGATCGCATCAAGTTCTACGAGGATCCCACTCCGCTGTTCAGCCGCTACCAGATCGAGAGCCAGATCGAGAGCGCGTTCCAACACGAGGTGAAACTGCCCTCCGGCGGCAGCGTGGTGATCGACCCCACCGAGGCGCTGGTGTCCATCGACATCAACTCTGCCCGCGCCACCAAAGGCGCGGACATCGAGGAGACGGCGTTCGCCACAAACCTCGAAGCCGCAGAAGAGGTGGCCCGCCAGTTGCGTCTGCGCGACATGGGCGGCCTCATCGTCATCGACTTCATCGACATGGTCGCGCAGAGGAACCAACGCGCCGTGGAAGAGAAGCTGCGCGAAGCGTTGCAAGCGGACCGGGCGCGCGTGCAGGTCGGACGCATCTCCCGCTTCGGCCTGATGGAAATGTCGCGCCAGCGCCTGCGCCCGTCGCTGGCCGAACTCACCACGGAAGTCTGTCCGCGGTGCTCCGGTCAAGGCCGGATACGCGATGTCGAATCCCTCGCGCTGTCGATCCTGCGGGTGGTGGAGGAGGAGTCGCTGAAGCAGAGCAGCTCCATCGTGCGCGCCCGCGTTCCGGTGAATGTGGGCACCTACCTGCTGAACGAAAAGCGGCGCGAATTGGCGGACATCGAACAACGCACCTCCACCCACATCGTGATCGTGCCGGCCCCGGATTTGGAGACGCCGCATTATGAAGTGCAGCGCATCCGCGACGACACCGCCGCCGCCGAAGGCAACGTGCCGAGTTACGAGTTCACGGCAGCGGCCACTCAAACGGATTCGGTTAGCGGCCCGGCCCGGCGTGCGCCGGCGCCCCGCCCAGCCGCGGTGACGGCCGCTCCGCCACCGCCTGCGCCACCGCGACAGACGCGAGGTGCCACGCCCGCGGACAAGCCGGCGAGGCAGCCCAAGAGCCAACAGGAAAGCAAAACCAAACGCGGGCGCGAAACCAAACGCGGCCTGCTGGCGCGGCTGGGGGCCGGCGTTGCCAAGCTCTTTGGCGGATCCGCCAAACCGGTCGAGACGTCCGCTGCCCAAGGGGACCGGGGCAAACACGGCACCCAACGGCGGGGCGGTCAATCCGCCAACACCACCGGGCCGGCCGCCAACCAAGAGCGCCGCGGCAGTGGCCACAACCGCCGCCAGCGACATGGCGAGCGGCGCCGGCCCGCCGGCGCCGACCACGCTTCCCCCGCGCGCGGCAGGAGCGATGGCAGGAGCCCCGCCAGGGCGGAACGGCAAGAACGCGATGGCCGTGGCAACCGGCGACGCGGTCCGGCGGGTGCCGATGCGCGCACGAGGGACAGGAACACGTCCGCGCCGGACGCCAGGCGCCGCGACCGCGGCCCGGAACGGGCCCAGCCGCCGCGCGAGGAAGCGAGCCCGAACCCGCAGCGGGCTGGCGGTGAGCGCACTGTACACGCGCCGAGCGCAGAGGAGCTTGCCGGCAGCCGCCGCAAGCCGCGCCGCGACCGAGCCGCCCTCGCCGGCGCCGAAACGGACAACCGGCCGCCTCCCGCAGCCGCCAGCGCGAACAGCAACAGCGAACAAGCGAGCGGCAACGAGCGCCGCCGCCCGCCACGAGCGGAAAGCGCCGAGCGGGAGGCCGACAGGCCCAAAAGCAACGCGACGAACGCGGCCCCCGCCCGGGCCAGCAACGATCCGCGCGTCAAGCCCGGCGCGCCGGCGTCGCCGGCCGCGGAACCGAGCGCAGCAGCCCCTCCTCGGCAGCCGGAAACCGCCGCGCAACCCGCCGCCGCGCCGCGCCCGCGAAGCGAACCCGCGTCGCGCAAGGCACCCGCCGCCAAACCACCGCCGGACGCGCAGCCGCCAACGCCGGCATCGTCCAAGGCCACGGGCGCCACGGAAGTAGTGCCCCGTGGCCGAGCCAGCAACGACCCGAGGGAATTGCGCAAGGCGAACGCCGGTTGAGGTTCTGCGCCGCGGGAGCGGTGGAGAGCCTTGCGGCCAACGCGAGCACCGACCGTTGGACACGGGCTCAGCGCGCGCTAGGAACTTTGCGCCGTGGTAGCGGCGGAGAATCTCGGTTCCAACACGAGCGCAGCGACCGTTGAACACGCGCTTCAGCATGTCGCGCCGGCCGGCCAACCCCGCCGGACGGCCGAAACGCCCACAGACGGCGTTCGCGGTGCCTGTCAGGGCGTGCTGACGCCGGCCACCCGCGGCTCGAGTTCCAGCCGCACGCCGTACTTCGTGCGCACGTCGTCGCGGATCTCCCGGGCGAGCGACAGCGCGTCTTCGCCGGTGGCGCCGCCGCGATTGACCAACACCAACGGCTGACGCGGCCAAACCTGCATCGGGCCTCTCTGAACGCCTTTCCACCCGGCGGCATCGATTAGCCGGGCCGCGGGAATCTTGAAGGTCGTGTTCGGCGCGTTGGTAGCGCAAGCGGCGTTGGTCGCGTTGTTGAGAGTCGGCGCCTCCGGCGGCGCCGGGAAGGCGTCCACCGCGATGTGGGCACGCAAACCGTCGAGTTGCCGCGCGGTGAGCACCGGATTCTTGAAGAAGCTGCCAACATTTCCCACCCAACGCGGGTCCGGGAGTTTGCGCCGCCGCACGCGGGCGACGGCTTCGGCGACGGCGGGCCGGGATGGGGTGGCGCCGGCGAGACCCATCCGTTCGAGTTCGCGGGTCACATCGGAATACCCGGTGGCGACGGGCGTCTCGCCGAGGCGCATCGCCACGCGCGTTATCACGAACCGGCCTGGCGCGCGCCGGAAGCGGCTGTCTCGATAGCGCAAGCCGCATTGCTCCGCGGGAAGCGTCGCGAATGCGCAGCGTTGCCGGTCGAACGCGGTCACGCTCTCCAGCACTTGGGCCAATTCGCGGCCGTAGGCGCCGATGTTCTGCATCGGCGCCGCGCCGACCGAGCCGGGTATCAACGCGAGGTTTTCCAATCCCGCGACGCCCCGGCCAAGCGTCGCCCGCACAAGGTCGTTCCAGACTTCGCCGGCGCTCGCGGTGACGCGCCAGGCTTGGCCGTCAAGGCGCTCGAAGAAGACGCCGCGCAAGCGCAACAGCAGGGTCAGACCCGGCAGGCGGGAACGAAGCACGACATTGGATCCGCCGCCGAGGACGGTCACCGGGACCCCTAGCCGCTCGGCGGCGCTGACCCGTTCCGCGAGGGCCGACTCGGTGCGAATGACGCGCAACTCGTCCGCCAAACAGGGAACGCGCAAGGTGTTCGGCACCTGACGGGAAGACGATGCCGGCGCTGTCATTTCCCCTCGGCGCTTTCCGCTGGTCGGCCGCCGCTGGTCCAACGGAAGGTGAACGACACGCGCTCCGCCACCGGCTTGACCGTGCGCGGAACGCAATGCTGGTAGTCGCGCTGACAGCGACCCCACATGAGCAGCAGCGAACCGTGCGCCAACGGCTGGGCGATGGAATCGGTGGTTGTTCCACGGGCGCGGCGCCGGACTCGCAACAGGCGCTCGCCGCCAACGCTGGCCGTGGCGATCACGGGCGCGGGGCCAAGGTCGGCCTCGTCGTCGGCGTGCCACCCCAGCGCGTCCTGGCCATCGCGGTAGCGGTTGACGAGCACGTAGTTGAAGCGCCAACCCACGGCGGCGCCAACTTCCGCGGCAAGCCGTTCCACGAAAACCGGCCACGGCGCGGCCCGCCGTTCGGTGCCGCTGTAGCGGTAGGACGCGCCCGGCAGGCCGTACCAGGCGGACAGGCGCGGCGCCAACACGTCGCGCCCGAAAAGCGTTAGCTGTTCGCGTTGCCACGCCAGTTCGGCGAGCGCCCGCGCGAGCAGCGCGTCGGCCCGGAGACGTTGCAGAAAACCCGGCCTGTAGCGTGCCCCCTCGACGCCGAAACTCTCACTCTTGGAGACGAAACTTGGCGGCGGCGCGTAGGTCATGCGGTTTATGATAGGCGCTCATTTCGTCTGTTTGGCTGCGAGGTCTCGCCAGTCGCCGCATTCGAAACGACCTTAAGAGGGATCGAACCATGGATATCAACGGCAAGGTCGCGCTCGTCACCGGCGGCGCCTCCGGGCTTGGACGGGCCACCGCGCAGACCGTTCTCGAGGCGGGCGGCCAGGTCGCCCTCGTGGACCTGAACGCGGATTTGGCGACACAGACGGCGCGCGAGCTTGGCGACGGCGCGGCGGCGTTCGCCGCCAACGTCGCCCAGGCGGATTCCGTCAAGGCCGCCATCGACGCCGCGGTGGAGCGTTTCGGCGCCATCCACATCAACGTCAACTGCGCCGGCATCGGCGCGGCCGGCCGCACTTTGGGGCGCGACGGGCCGCTGTCCTTGGAGGCGTTCAATTTCGTCATTCAAGTGAACTTGGTGGGCACTTTCAACAGTTTGCGGCTTTGCGCCCTGCACATGGCCAAGAACGAACCCGCCACGCCCGACGGCGAACGCGGCGTGATAGTCAACACCGCCTCCGTGGCGGCCTTCGACGGGCAGATTGGCCAAGCGGCGTACAGCGCGAGCAAGGGCGGCGTCGTCGGCATGACGCTGCCCATCGCGCGGGATCTCGGCCGCAACGGCATCCGCGTCTGCACGATTGCGCCCGGCATCTTCGAGACGCCGATGATGATGGGCGCCCCGGACCGCGTGCGCGTGCCACTCGTCGAAAGCGTGCAGTTCCCGAACCGCTTGGGCGAAGCGCCGGAGTTCGCCCAGCTTGCCCGCCAGATCATCGAGAACCCGTATCTGAACGGCGAGACCATCCGTTTGGACGGCGGTATCAGGATGCAGCCGCGCTAGCGCGCGGATCGAGACCCTTCGGCTCGCAAACGCCCCGTGCGCCGCGCTGCCGCGCCGCCGCCGCGCATGGCGGTGACCATGGGCGATGCCAGCGGCGTCGGCCCGGAAATCCTCCTGCGGCGTTTCGCGGCCGGTCGCATCGGCGACGACGTCGTGGTGTACGGCGATGCGGCGTTGCTTTTGGCCGGCGCGGAGCGGCTCGGTCTCCAAGTGGATTTGCGCGCCGTCCAATCCGCGTGCGATGCCACGCCGGGACGCCTCAACGTGGTGGATCTCGGCATGCTCGTGGCGCGGGATCTGACGCCCGGACGGATCAACGCCCGCGCCGGCGAGGCGGCGCGCCGCTATGTCGAACACGCCACGCGCGCGGCGTTGGCCGGCGAGGTCGCCGGCGTGGTGACGCTGCCGATAAACAAGGAGGCGACCCGCGCCACCACGCCGGGATTCCTCGGCCACACGGAGTTCATCGCTGATCTGTGCGGTACCCGCGACTTCGCCATGATGCTGGCCACGCCGGAGGTGGCGGTCTCGCACGTCAGCGGGCACGTTCCACTCGCCGAGGCCATCGGCCAGGTCACGCGAGCACGGGTGCGCACGGTGATCGAACTCACCCACCGGGCGTTGCATCACGTCACGCCACGACCGCGCATCGCCGTTTGCGGATTGAACCCGCACGCCGGCGAACACGGCCTCATCGGCAGCGAAGACGAGGGCGTTGTGGCGCCCGCCATCGCCGATGCCCGCCGGGCCGGCGTCGATGCGGCGGGGCCGCATCCCGCGGACACCGTGTTCCACCAAGCCATCAAGCGCGACCGCTACGACGCCATCGTGTGCATGTACCACGACCAGGGACACGCGCCCATGAAGCTCTTCGCTTTCGAGACCGCGGTGAACGTGACCATCGGCTTGCCCATCGTGCGCACATCCGTGGATCACGGCACCGCGTTCGACATCGCTTGGCGCGGCCAGGCCTTCACCGGTTCGCTGCGCGCCGCCTTGGAATGCGCTTGGCGCTTGGCGAACGCGAGGACGGGCACGAACGGTTGACCGATGCGCGAAGACGTTGACCCGAAACGGCTACCTGCTTGCGGCACCGACGTGTTTGGCCGCCTACGGCCGCTGGGGCGCCCCTTAAGGTGCCGCCGCCAACATTATCGTGAATGCCGTTCCGCGGTCGCTGGGGGCGAGGGCGATGCGCCCGCCGGCGGTTTGCATCAGGGCGCGGCAGATCGGCAGCCCGAGGCCGGTGCCGCCGCAGGCGCCGCGGGTCGTGTAGAACGGATCGAAGACGTGAGAACGATCGGTGTCGGCGATGCCGGGGCCATCGTCCTCCACGCGCACTTCCACTCGATCGCCGCGCCGCTCGGCGGCCACGCGCACGTCCGATGCGCCGTGCTCCACGGCGTTTTCCACCAAGTGTTCGAGCACGGCGCGAATCGAGGCGGCGGGCACCCGGGCCAGGGCGCGGTCGCCGACCGCGCGCACGGCCGGATTCCCCAGCGCGCGCGCCACCTCCAGCACATCCGTCACTTCCTCGCTGGCCTCGCTCAAGTCCGCTCGCGCGAGGTCGAGAAGGCGTTGCGTCAAGCGGTCGAGGCGCGCCAAGTCCGTGGATAAATTGTCCACGAAGTGGCGCGCCTCCTTGCTCGTCATGTCGCCCAAATGGTCGCTCAAGACCTCCACCGCGCCGCGGGCCGCGGCAATGGGCGTCTTGAATTCGTGATTCACTTGGCGCACGAAGTCGCGCACATAGTTGGTGCGGTGCTGCAGGTTCAGCACCATCGCGTCGATGCTGTCCGCCAGATCGGCGAGCTCGCGCACGCGGTAGTGGCGACCGCGCTCGAAGTGTTCCGTCTCGCCGCGCGACACCCACCCCGCGCCCCGGCGCAGCCGTTGCAGGGGAAGCACCAGCGTGCGCGCCGTGATCACGGCGATGCCGATGGCGACCGCGAAGAACAAACCGGCACCTTGCAGCAGCAGATAACGTTTTTGCACCAACGTGTCGATGATCGTGGACGGCCGACGCGAGGCGGTCACCACACCGACAACGTGCCCGGCGAGGGTTACAGGTGTTGCCAGATGCACTTTGGTCGCCGCGCCGCGCACGAGCAGCTGAATCTCCAAGCCGCCGTGGTCGCGCACGCGCCGCAGCCGACCGGCGGCGAAGCCGTCGAGCGCCTCGCGCACCTCTTCGACATGCGCGAGCGACAGGCCTCGATCCGCCTCCGTCGTGGCAACCACCACGCCGCGTTCATCGAGCAGGCGGAAAGAGGCCGCTGTGGCCGCTCTGGCGTCCTCGAGCACGGACGCCAGCCGCTCGCCGGCGTCGGCGGCGAGCGCCTCCGGTCGAGGGCCGGGCAGGGCTGGGGGGAAGGGTGGCGCGATGGCGGCGCTGGCGAAATCCAACTGCGGCGGCGAAACGCGCCTCGGCTCGGTCGGCGCGGCGGCCGCAACGGCATGCTCCGAGAGGGCCGCGCGGTAGCTGCCGACGAGCAGCGTGGTCGCCATCTCGAGTTCGTCTTGGGTCTGCCGCAACAGCGTGGTTTCGTGCAGCCGCAACAGGTAGACGCCCAGGAACGGCACAAGCAGCACTGACAGGCTCACGCCGATGAGAACCGAGCGCAGACTGAACCGGAGCCGTGGCCGCGAGCGGCTTGGATCGCCGGCGCCCGGCGCTGGCGCTTGCGCAGCGGAAGCGTTGGTGCTGAGCGCGTGCGTGGGCTTTCGCCCGGCCTTGGCCCGGTTCCAACGGGCCAACATCATGGACAACGCGCGCTAGCGAACGCGCTCATGCGTGCGGTGGAGGGGTTGGTTGCCAAGGAAGTCGATGCGCGATGGTTTTGACGGGGTGGACTTTCACCCCGGCGCATCGCGGCCAAAGTCCTCGGGAAACCGGCGCAGTGCGCTCACCACCGGAATCGGCGTCATGCCGCCCATCTGGCACAGGCTGGCGGACTCCATCACTTCGCACAGGTCTTCCACGATGGCGAGTTTGCCCTCGGTGTTGTCGCCGGCCTTGCGCGCCGCCAGCACCGCGTCCATGGTTTCCTTGCCGCGCACGGAGCCGATGCGGCACGGCGTGCACTTGCCGCAGGATTCCACTTCGCAGAACGCGAAGGCGTAGCGGGCTTGCTCGGCCATGTCCACGGTGTCGTCGAACACCACCACGCCGCCGTGCCCGATGCCGGCGCCGCGCTCGGCCATGGCCTCGTAGGTGAGGGGCGTGTCGAACTCGTCCGGCGTCAGGTAGGCGCCCAAAGGGCCGCCGATCTGCACCGTGCGAATCGGCCGGCCGCTGCGCGTGCCGCCGCCGTAGCCCAGCACCAGATCGCCGAGGGTGATGCCGAACGGCACCTCCACAAGGCCGCCCCGCTCGATGTTGCCGGCCAGCTGGAACGGCATCGTGCCGGTGGAGGCGCCGACGCCCAACGCGGCGTACCAGTCGCCGCCGTTCTTGAGAATGGCCGGCACCGAGGCGAAGGAGATGACGTTGTGAACCAAAGTGGGCTGGCCGAACAGGCCGCGGTGCGCGGGCAGCGGCGGCTTGGCGCGAATTTCGCCGCGCTTGCCTTCGAGGCTGTCCAGCAGGGAAGTCTCTTCGCCGCAGATGTACGCGCCGGCCCCGACAAACAGCTCCAAATGGAAGACGCGGCCGCTGCCCATGATGTCGTCACCGAGCACGCCGTCCGCGTAGGCCGCGTCCAAAGCGCGTTGGAACAGGTCTTTGGCGACGGGATATTCCGAGCGCAGATACACGAAGCCGCGTTCCGCGCCGGTGGCGATGGCGGCCAAGGCCATGCCTTCGATGAGGAGATGCGGATCGCCTTCGAGCAGTATCCGATCCGCGAAGGTGCCGGAATCGCCCTCGTCGGCGTTGCACACCAGGTACTTCGTCTCGGCCTCGGTGGCCGCCACGGCACGCCACTTGATGTGCGCCGGAAAACCGGCCCCGCCACGCCCGCGCAAGCCGGATGCCTCGATCTCGGCCAAGAGCGCGTTCGGATCTTCGCCCAGCCAGGCTTTGAGCGCCGTGACCTTCGGCAGCACGAGCGGATCGTCCTCGCCGCAGCGCTGGAAGACCACCCGCGTTTGCCGTCGCAGCGCTTCCACGGCGGCAACCTCGCCCAAACACCGGGGATGCGCTCCTCGTGCCGCCAGAATGTCCGGCACTTGGGCGGCGTGGACGTTGCGGAAAGCGAGCCGCGATCCGTCTTCGGCGATCTCCACCAAAGGCTCGGCCCAAGCGAGGCCCCGCGAGCCGTTGCGCACCACGGCGACTCCCGCGTTGGCCAAGGCGGCGGCCACGGCGTCGGCCCCAAGCGCCACGGCGCTCGTGTCGAGCGGCACGAACGCTGTCGTCACGGCGGCATCTCGGCGCGAAGATCGCGTTCGTCGGCGCGGGCCAGTGGACGCCCGTTCACCATCATCGCCGGGCCTTGGGCGCACAACCCCAAACAGTAGACGGCCGAGAGCACCACGGAATCGTTGGCTTCGCCCAGGCGCAGGCCAAGCAGCGCCTCCACCCGCGCCGTGAGCTCGCGCCCGCCGACGGCTTGACAGGCCTCGGCTTGGCACACGCGCACTTCGACGGGCGGCTGCGGCGTCGTCTTGAGGTCGTGGTAGAAAGAGACGACGCCGCGGATTTCGGCGTGGCTGAGGTTGAACACGTCGGCCACGACATGCTCTTGGTCGCGGCTCACATGGCCGTGCGCCAGCACGATCTCGCGCAAGGCCCGGAGCACGCCGCCGACTCGATCCTTGTTCCGTAGCGCGATGGCGCGGGCGCTGTCCCCTGGCTCCATGCTTGGAATATACCCGATACCGCCCCAGCGGTTTGTTGGAAGGTGCCCATGACCGCACGGTCGCAAAGGACGTTCAAACGAACGCCGGCGGAATGCCGAGCTCCTTCATCGTGCCGTTGAACCAGTCGACGACGTTCGGGTGGTAGGGAATGCCGTTCGCCGTGCGGTCCAGCTCGGCCTCGTGCTCGGGGATGCCGGGATACACCACCCGCTTCTCGCCCTTGGCGGGTTTGCAATCCAAGATGGAACGCAGATATGCGTCCATATCGGCCTTGAACGTCTCCACCTCGGTGAACGCCGCCACGTTGTACGCCATGAAATAGTGGGCCAACCCTTTGCGCCGGTGGGGGCCGGCCCCCGTGCCGGTCAAGGCGCTGCACAACACCTCCACGAGCATGGCCAGCCCGAAACCCTTGTGGGAACCGATCTCGCGGGTGGCCCCGAGGGGCAGCATCAGGAACCGTTCGGGCACTTCGGACTCGGCCATGATCGGCACGCCGTCGGCGTCGGCGATCCAGCCGGGCAGCACTTTGCCGCCCATGCGGCGCAAGAGTGTGATCTTGTTGCCGGCCACCGAACTCATCGAGGCGTCGAAAACGAACGGCGGCTCGCTGGCCGATGGCGCGGCGATGCCGATGGGGTTTAGCCCGAGCAAGGGCTCGGCGCCTTGCGTGGGCGCCACCTGCAAGCCGCCGGCGGTCATCGACACGCCCACCATGTCGTGCGCCAGAGCGACGTGCGCGTGGTACGCCGAGGCGCCGTAGTGGCCGCTGTTGAGAGCGGTCACCAAAGCCACGCCGGTCGTCTTGGCGCGCGCGCAGGCGAGTTCCATCAGTTCCTTGCCTTGTCCCAAACCGAGGCCGCGGTCGCCGTCCACCGACACCGCGGCGGGATAGTCGCCAACGCGCTTCATCACCGGGCGCGGGTTGATGTGCCCGCTCTTGAGGCCGGCGACGTAGGGCCGCATCATGTTGCTGACGCCGTGCGAATCTATGCCGCGCACATCCGCGTAGATCAGCGGGTCGGCGCACTTGGCGGCGTCTTCCCCGGACATGCCGAGGGTCGCGAAAATGTCCTCCGCCGCCTTGCGCATGGTGGCCGGCGGCACCCGCACCGCGATGTCATCCGGCACCTTGAAACGTTCGAGCATTGGCTTACCTCTGATTGCAAACGAACGCGCAAGGATAGACGCAAGCGGCTCGCAATACATGGCGTATGTGCGGCACGCGCGAACAAGTGTAGGCTTACCTGCGCTTGTTCGATGGTCGGCTTCTTCCGTTGGCGGCCTGCCAGCGGTATCGGCCAAGCCGCAACGGACGCGCCATGTCGGAACCGGTGGCCCAACATAGTCTCAAGGTCGTGGTGAGCAGCGCCGCGTTGCGCGACCGCCGCTGGAGAGGAAAGCTCGGCGTGGCCACGCTGGTCATGGGCTTTGGCCTTGCAAGCCTCGGCTGCAGCTGGGGACACCGCCACCACAAGCCGCAATTGCCGGCGCCTTGGCGGTCGGCTTGCGTGGAGTACGAGAACCACTTCGACGCCAACGACATGGCGTTGGACGAGGGCGTCTCCTTGGCGTCGAACATCTGCGTGGCGGGTGGCGGGCTCAGCGTTGGCGTGGTCGAATTCGACGACGAGGGAACCCACTGGGACAGAGGGCAATTGCAACGCGTCGAGGAGGAGATCCGCGCCATCGGCGAGGCGCAGGCGATCGGGACGATCGCAACCCGCGGCATCTTGCTCATGGCGTTCGTCCACGGCTGGGGCAACAGCGGCAGCGAAGGCAGCCGCGCGCTGCTGGACTTCCGCAAGATCGCCCGCTACGTCGCCGGTTCGTCCAGCATCTGCAATTGGCGCCGGCCCCACCACGGTGAGTCGGCCAACGAGGGGGCAAACGCAAGATGCGGGTCGAGGCCCTATGTGGTGGCCGTGTACTTGGCGTGGCATGGCGATTCGTTGGGCCTCGGCAGCGTCTACGCGAAGACGCGCACCAGGGAGACGGACTGGCTCGGCGCCCTGCGCGTGCCCACGTTTTGGGCGCGGAAGAGCGCCGCTCGGCGGGCCGGCGGCACGCCGATGACGGAGACGCTGCTGCGGTTGCTCGGCGCCGTCGAAGCCGTCGATCGTGGGCGCGGGGAACACGCGGCCGGGGAATCCGCCGGCGCGTCGCTGTCCGTGCGATCGCGCAGTCTCGTCATCGGCCACTCGCTGGGCGCCGGCGTTGTCGAGCGGGCGTTCGCGCCCGTGGTCGTCGCGCGCCAGATGGAGCAGACCCGCCGGCCCGCCCTAGGACCGGCGGCGGACCATTTGCCGAACCTGGTGGTGCTGCTGAATCCGGCGATCGAAGCGCTATCGGCGACGAATCTGATCCAAGCGATGGAAACGGTGGGCGCGCGACCGCCGGGCGAACCGCGACAGCCCCAGGCCCCGCGGATTGTTTCGATCGCATCGAGCACCGATCGGGTGACGCGGCGCATCTTCCCGGGCGGCCTTTACGTTGGCCGCGCGCTCATGCTGAGGCCGACGAACAGGATGCGGACGAACACGCCGTTTGGCGACTACGGCAAGCTGACCACGCACAGCGCCGCGCACCATCCCGGAGTTCAGAGCCATTGGCTGCGACGAGAAGCGTGCGCGGACGGCGTCGATGTCGGCATTCCGTTCCGGGTGGCAGGTCAACCCTACCGCCTCTGCCGCGCCGAGAAACCAACGCACGAGGCGCCTTACTGGGTCTTCACCGTGCCGCCGGAACTGTTGCCGGATCACCGCGACATCTTCACGCCGGGCTTGTTCGACTTCATCTTGGATTTGATGCGATACCAACCGGCCGGCGCCGCGAACGGCGCTGCGTCGGTCAGCCAATCACCCGATGCGGCGCAAGACGGCACACAGGAGCGGCAGCCAGGCCACTAGGCGCGTGGGCCGAACTTCGCGGCGAGGTGGCTCAAGGTGGGCGCAACGGCTCACCTTGCGGCAGGCCCGGCGTCCGCCAGCTCCGGCCCCAAAGCGCGTTTGAGCGGGGCCAGCCACGGCTCGAAGTGCCGCCATTGATCGAGCCCGCGGCGATTGATGGGACTGCGCACCTGCTCGGAGCTCGGCGTGTACACGCTGCGCTCGGTGCGGTGGTAGTCCACGCAGGCGCGCTCGAAAGGCAGGCCGCAGAAATCCAGCAGGCGGCGCACTTCGCCCTCCAGGTTCTCCACCACATCCTCGTGTTGCACGCGCAGAACGAAGCCCGGCAACACGTCGTCCCAATGGGCCATGAGTCTCACGTATTGCCGGTAGTAGTTGCCGATGGTCGCCAAGTCGTAGGAGAACTCCTGACCTTCGCCGAACAATTGCTTGAAGCCGCTGAAGCAGCAGGCCAGCGGGTGGCGCCGGGCGTCGATCACTTTCGCGTTCGGCAGGATGAGCCGAATGAGGCCGATGTGGAAGAAGTTGTTCGGCATCTTGTCGGTGAAAAACGGCGCGTCGCCGCGGTACGCGCGCGTGTCGTTGATGAACTGCTCGCCGAAACGACGAAAGTAGTCGTCGTTCAGATCGGCGAGGATGCGCGGATAGCGGGGCGTGGTTGCGTCTTCGTCGCGCCCGCGCAAGCGTTTGGCGAGATTCAGGATGTTGTGCAACTCCATCGTGCCATCCACTTGCGAGTGGGAGGCGAGCACTTGCTCGATGAGCGTGGAACCCGCCCGGGGCAGGCCGACGACGAAGATGGGATCGGCCGCCTGGCAGCCGACGCCCTCGCGCGTCTCGAACAATTGCCGGGTGCATGTGGTGATCTGGCCATCTACGCGAATCCGCAACTGTTCCGGGCTGTGGTGGCTGCCGGCCTTCTTGGCGGCGTTGCCCTTGCTGTAGTAGCCGAACGCTTGCTCGTACTCGCCCCTGGCTTCCAAGGCGTTGCCCAGGGCGAAGCGGATTTGCGTTCGATCCTCTTCCGCGGTTGCCGCGCTGGCTTCCAGATCCCGCATCTGTTTCAGCTCGGCGTCCGTGAAGACGTAGGACTTGGTGTTCGCCAAACTCCAATAGGCGTCGCCGTGGTCCGGCTTGATGCGGTACGCCTCGCGGTAGAGTTCGATCGCCCGGTCGCTGTCGCCCACGGCCTTGTGCACATGGGCGAGGGACACCGGGTAGAGGTGGTTGTCCGGGTGCTCGCTCACCAGCTGCCGATAGGCGGCGATGGCGGCCTCGGTGTTGCCGACGCCGGAACTCGCCGCGCCGTGGAGTGCGCGAACAACGCCCGAGTCCCCCGGGTTTTCCCGCAACAGGATTTCCGCCTGCTCCGCCGCCTTGGCGAACTTCTGCATGCGCAGCAGGATGTTGGCGTACTGGATGCGCGCCGGCTGGTTTTCCGGCGCGAACTCCACGCAGCTTTCCAGCAGGAACTCCGCCTCGTCGAACACCTTGTTGCGGGTGTCGATCTCGGCGAGCAGACGCATTCCCTCCACATGCGTCTTGTTGCCGCGCAGGAAGTGCTTGCAGGCGCGTTCGGCGTCCGCCAGCTTGTCTTCGTAGAGAAGACCCATCGCGGCCAGCAACTCCGGCGGCAGATCGCCAAGATAAGCCAGCTGCCCAAGCGCCCGGCCTCGTTTCTCTGCCGTCGCTTCGGCGGCCCGCGCGTACTCGTTGCGCGCCCCGTGCTCCTCGTACAGCTTGACCAAGCACTTCCAACTGTTGACAAGCGAGGGATTCGCCGCAACCGCCTGCTCGAACGCCACCCTGGCGTTTGCGAAATCTCGCCGCGCGATCTGGTTGTAACCGACTTCCTGAAGCGCCCTGCCGAAGCCGGGACGCTGTGCAAGGATTTCGCCTAGCGTCTCGAGGGCTTCCGGCCACCGGTGCTGGTGACGTTGCGCCACGGCCAGCGCGTAGCGGGCATCCACATGGGCGGGGTCGTCGGGCTCCGGGTGGTCGCGCAACACGGCGCGCATGGCGCGTTCCGCCTCGGCCGGCTGTCCCCGCGCCAACAGCCGCTCGGCATCTCGAACGATTGCTTCAACGTCGTCCAATGCACTTGCCGGCAAGCACTAGCTCAGCGTGCGCGAACTCGGCCGCGGTTCTTCGTCGCGTTCGCGCCCGCGCGGCGAGGGCGCGGTTTTTCTCCGCCAAGCCGGGATTGCGGTGGCGAGCCGCTGTCGCCGGGCTATTCGAAGCTGTACGAGAATCGGAGCCCGATGGTGCGCGGGCGTTTCACGCTCACCAGCGGCGTGAAGTGGCCTGCCACTTGCACCACCGGCGCCTCTTCGTTGGTGAGGTTCTCCACCACCAGCTCCGCCGACCATTCGTTGCGCTCGATGCCGAATGTCATGTTGGCGGTCAGGGAGCTCTCGTTCAGGTAGCGCGAGTTCTTGGGCAGGCGGGTGCCGCCGGCCCCGTCGGGGATTTCCACGGTGCCGAAGGTGCCGCCTTCGTCCTGCATCGGCAGGCCGGAGCGCTCGCCCGTTTGCTGGAACAGCGTGTCCTCCATGAACTCGGCGCTGCCGGCCACGCCGGAGACGCTCTCGCCCCGGTAGTTCAAGCTGAACCGCACGTAGGCGTCCACGTCCAGTGCGTCCAGGGAGAAGCCGCGGCGGGCGCGGATGTTGCCGGCGAAACCCGGGGCCAGCGGCAGTTCCGCACCAACCGGGACGGCGACGCCGGCGAGCTGGGCGTTGAGGCGGGTGATTTCGGTGCCGAGGAAGCTCGCCGCGCCGGCGAAGGTCCACGCGTCCGTGGGCGCCCATTGGAAATCGATGTCCAAGCCGGTCGACTGGGCGTCGCCGACGTTCTCCACGAAGATGAGAAAGGCGACGTTGGAGGGGTCGAAACGGCCCACTTGCAAGTTCTCGATCTCGGTGCGGTAGACGGTGGCGTTCAGGCGCAGGAACCAGGCCGGAAAGTCCGTCTTCACCCCGAACTCGTAGCTCACGAGGGTGTCCGTCACCGCGTAGGCGGGTACCACGTAATTCTCGAACGCGCCGGTTTGGTTCGTGGAAAGCTGGCCGGCGTTGCGGTTCTGGGTGGCTGGCCGGTAGCCTTCGGAGTAGGTGGCGAAAATCAGCGCGTCGTCGTTGGGTTGCCAGTTCAACGAGAGCTTGACGATGGTGTCCGTCTCGTTCACGGAGCCGTCGGATTGCATCGCGCTCACCGCGATGTGGCCGGCTTTGATGGCGGCGAGCGTCCTGGCGTTGCTGCCGCCGCCACGGAACAGGTCCCGGGCGCCGTTGGGGCTCTTGGCGTCCAGAATCAGGCTGTCGTCGCCACCGTTCGCGTATTCGCCGAGCAGCCGCAGACGGAGCGAGACGTCGTTGCTGAAGCCGGTGCCGTTGCAACGCCCGTCGGCGGTTTCCTCGCTGTTGGAGCCGATGCCGTAGCGGCAGCCGAACGAGAAGTTGGACGCGCCTTGCAGTTGCGAGGTGAGGTCGTAGCGGCGCGCGCTCAGCGAGACGCTCCAGAAGTCCGAAATGTCCACGGCGACCTCGCCGAAAAACGCGATCTCCTCGACGGTGCGCGTGTAGTCGTTGAAGAACACGGTCGCCGGTGGCCGCGGGCCCGAGCTGTTGACGCCGGCGGTCGGCAAGGTCGTGTTGCCCAACAGGAACCCGTCCCCGGAATTGTCGTTGTTGTAGCTGCTGATGTGCTCGCCGAGCGCCGCGTTGGCGCCCAGGTATTGGAAATCGCCAACATGGTTGTTTTCGGCGTTGTTGAGGTAGACGCCGCCAAGAAGCCGCCAGCGGCGCGTGGAGTCCGTGACGAAGCGCGCCTCGTGCGTGGTGCGGCTGGCGGTGGTGGTGCCGACATACCGCTTGGTGGGGTCGTAGCAGTTGTTCACGTCGGTGCGGTCGTAGACGTTGCCGCTGCAGAGGTAATAGGTGATGTAACCGCCGCCGTTGTTGTAGTGCGTGTAGTCGATCACGCCATCGACATCGCGGCCGATGTGGCCGCCGGTGTAGACGACGTCCAGCTCGCGGATGCGGCCGGTCACGGTCCAAGTGGTGAGGCCGAATTCGTCACGGTTGTAATTCGGCGAGAACGCCGCCGAGGCGTTCTCCTTCGAGAGGCTCGGGTCCGCCAGGAATGTGCCCTCGGTTTCCAGCGTTTGCGCCGTGTGTTGCACCAGCACGTCCCAATCTCCGCCGATGCCGTAGGAGGCGGAGAAGCGCCCGCCGCGGTAGGAGGCGTCGTTCCAGTCGTCCTGCACCAAACCGTCGTTGCGGGCGGTGGCGACGGAATCGGAACCGGCCATCCCGGCGGCGCGCTGCGCCGGTGTGCGCGGCGTCATCGCCGGGCCGTAGCCGGCGGTGTTGTTGCGGTCCACGACCACGCCGCTGGGTGTGAAAGTGGCGGGAATGTTGTCTATCCAGCCGCCTTGGTTGTCGCTGTAGACCACGGCGCGAATGGCGAGGCTGTCGGTCAGCGGGATGTTGACGAACCCTTGCGCCGAGGCGCTGTGGGCGCCGCCGCTGGTGGCCCCGTAGCCGCCGTCGAAGCCGGCTTGGAACTTCGCCTGGGGCTTGCGTGTGATGAGCCGCAAGTTGCCGGACTGGGAGCTCGCGCCGAACAACGTGCCTTGCGGGCCGGAAAGCACTTCGATGCGTTCGAGGTCCGCGCCGTAGACGTCCAGGTTGCGCCCGCCGAAGGAGACCGGCTGTTCGTCCACGTACATCGCCACGCCCGGCGCCGAGCCCTGGGCGGTGGAGAGGGTTACGCTGGTTTGCTCGGTGGCGCTGCCGCGGATGTACAGCTCTTTCTTGCCGGGCCCGTTGCCGGCGGCGATCACGTTCGGCAGGTAATCCACGTACTCGTCGAAGGTCTCCACGTTCAGATCGCGCAAACCGTCGCTGGTGAGGGCTTGCACCACAATGGAAACGTCTTGGGCGCTCTCTTGGCGCTTGCTGGCGGTGACGATCACCTCTTCGATTTCGCCGCCCACCGCGTGGGGCGCCGCCATGCCCACGGCGGCTGACACCGCTGCGGCGAGCTTCGTCCTGCGCCAAGGCTTCGCTTGGCCTCGCGCCTCCGCTTGCTTCTTTCCTCGCTTGGACATGTACGCTCTCCTCCTTTCGGCAGTTGAATATCGGAGACGTTTCGTTCCGAGCGCGAGACGTGCTGTCACATCGGTCGGCCCCCACGCCACCCCTAGCGCTTGAGCATGCACACTACCGAGTTTCTAACCGTAAGGCAAATCTTGTGCGCCGGCGTTCGTTTGGTGGTCCAGCGTTGGTGGTCCAGCGAAGGTGACCGGCGTTGGTGTATCGTGCGAGTCGATAGAGGGAAACGGGGGCGCGATGGGGTTTTACGCCCGCCATGTCCTGCCGAAGGTCATCAATACGGCTTGCGCGCAACGGCCGATGTCTGAACTGCGGGCGCGGTACGTCCCCAGAGCGCGGGGACAGGTGTTGGAGATCGGCTTCGGCACGGGCTTGAACCTGCCGCACTACGGCGTGGGCGATGCCAAACCGGCATCGCTGCTGGCCTTGGAGCCGGCCGAAGCCATCGCCGCCCTCGCCGGCGAACGGCTTGCCGAGACCCGTTTCCCGGTGCGAGTGGTAGCGGCCGGCGCCGAAGAGATCCCCGCCGGGGATGCGGTTTTCGATGCCGTGGTCTCCACGTGGACCCTGTGCTCGATAGGCAACGTCTACCACGCGCTTCGGGAGCTGCGTCGGGTGATCAAGCCGAGCGGCGTTTTCGTCTTCGTGGAACACGGCGCCAGCCCGGAACCTGCTTGGCTGCGTTGGCAACGGCGATTGGAGCCGGCTTGGAAGCTCGTTGGCGGCGGCTGCCACCTGTCGAGGCGACCCGACGAGCTGATTCGCGCCGCCGGCTTTCGCGTTGTCGAACTGGACACGGGCTACTTGCCCGGGCCGAAGTTCGCCACGTTCACCTACCGGGGCGTTGCCGTTCGTCGCTAGCGCGCGCCCCAATGGGCGCGTTGGCATTTTGCTTCGCAAACTGCTGGCGCGCCAATATCTGCATGCCGCACGAGGCGGGCGCGGTCTGGGCTAAGATGCAAAGCACTGCCCGAACGCAAGGTCTCAAGCGGGCGACATTGGCGAGCCAACGGACTATGCGGCCAACGCGAATCGGCGTGATGGGGTTCGGCCAGATCGGCCGCCAAGTGTTCCTTTCGTCGCTGAACGATCCGCGCGCCGAAGTGGTGGCGGTGTCGGATGTCGGCGAAGCGGAAATACTGCACTACTTGCTCACCCGCTCCACCACGCCGCGGGACGTCGCCGGCGCGGTGTCGTTGCAAGGCAACTATCTGGTGGCGCGCGGCGCGCAGAGCCCCACCAGGGCGCGCCTGCTGCGCGCCGAGACGCCGTCGGAGGTGCCGTGGGACGTGCTCGGCGCCGATTTGGTCATCGACGCCACCGGCCGGTTTCGCACCCGGCGGCAACTTGCGCCGCACTTGGAGAACGGCGCGCGCCGCGTCCTCGTGTCCACCTTGCCAAGCGCGCCAGACGCCGTGGATCGAGTGGTGATCTACGGTGTCAACCACGGTGACGCCAGAGTTTCGGACGCCATCGTGTCGGCCGGTTCCGCCTCCACCGCGGCCACCGCCTTGGCGCTCAAGGTGGTCACCCAAGCGAGGCGCGTCGCCCACGCCACGGTGACGTCCGTGCACGCCTACACCAGCGATCAAAGCCTGCAGGACCTTGTGGGCGCGGACTACCGCCGCAGCCGTTCGGGAGCGGAGAACATCATCCCCAACGACACCCCGGCGGTGCGCTGGGTAGGTCGCGTGATTCCGGAACTGGCCGGCAAAGTGAGTGGATTCGCGATGAACGTGCCGGTGCCGGCGGGCTCGTTGTTGGACGTCACCATCTCCTTCCGCGACAGCGGCACGGACGCGGCGACGGTGAACGGTTGGTTCGTCGCCGCCGCGCGCGCCAGTCCCGCGCTGGTGGGCGTGACGGCGGATCCCATCGTGTCGTCCGATGTCAGAGGCTGCCCGCAGTCGTTGTTGGTGGACCTGCAAGGCACGCTGCGGGCGGGCGAGCGGCTGGTGAAGCTCTTGGCCTGGCACGAGACCCTCGGGCACGCGCGCCGGATTTTGGACCTCGCCGCCCGCTACGGCGAGTTGGACGCCAAGTCCGAGCACGGAACGCCGCTGTGGGGACAAGGCGCGACGGAGGAAACGGCATGAGAGTGGCCATCAACGGCTTCGGGCGCATCGGCCGGGCCGTCTTCCGCATCGCGGAATCCCGCGAAGATCTGGACGTCGTCGCCATCAACGACCTGTTCGACCACGAGACGTTGGGGTATCTGCTCACTTACGACACGGTGATGGGCCGCTTCGAGGGCGGCGTGACGATAGCCGATGGCGAGCTGGCGACGCCGGGCGGCCGGGCGCGGCTGTTCGAGGAGCGGGATCCGGCGAGGTTGCCTTGGCGGGATTTGGAAGTGGAAGCGGTGGTGGAATCCACCGGCGTCTTTCGCGCCCGCGATCAGTTGGCCATGCATCTCTCCGCGGGGGCCAAGCGCGTCGTGTTGACGGTGCCGGCCAAGGACGCCATCGACCACACGGTGGTGATGGGCGTGAACGAGGACGGCCTTCGCGCCGAGCACCGCTTGGTTTCCAACGCCAGTTGCACCACCAACTGCCTCGCGCCGGTCGCCAAGGTGCTGCAAGACGAGTTCGGCATCCGCGAGGGCGTCATCAACACGGTGCATGCCTACACCAACGATCAGAGCCTCGCGGACGTTCCGCACAGCGATTGGCGGCGCAGCCGGGCCGCCGCCGAGAACATCATTCCCACCTCGACCGGCGCAGCCAAGGCGGTCGGTGAAGTGTTGCCGGCGTTGCGCGGGCGCTTGGACGGCATCGCGTCTCGCGTGCCCGTGGTGGACGGCTCGGTGGTGGACTTGTTCGTGGAACTCGACGCGGACGCCGCGGTGGCCGAAATCCACGGGGCGATGCTGGAAGCGTCGGCCTCACCGCGCCTGCGCAACGTGCTGGAGGTCGTCGACGCGCCCGTTGTCTCTTCGGACGTCATCGGCAATCCCCATTCGTCCATCTTCGACACGTCCTTCACGCGGCTCACCGACGGGCGCTTTCTCAAAGTGCTCGCTTGGTACGACAACGAATGGGGTTATTCCAACCGGGTGTGCGATCTGCTGCAGCTGCTGGCCACGCTGGATTGACGCGCAAGCCGCCTAGGCGAATGCCCCTGGCCGGTTTGCGGTATACTCGATGTCACCTTCTAAGAGCTTGGGTCGGGGTAGGCGTGAAAGGCTTTCGCATGGTGGTGTTGGCTGCGAGCGTGGCGGCTGTCGCGCACGGAGCGGTGGCCGATGAGCAGACGTTCGCGGACGACATGGAAGAAGTGCTCGTCACCGAAAAGCCCCTTGATGCCGACGACCTGAAACCCATCATGATGCAGCGCATCCGCGACGCGAACGGCAGAGGGGCGCGCCTTTACCGGCATGGGCGCTACGCCGACGCGTTCCCGCATCTTCTGGCCGCCGCCAAACGCGGCTTCAAGCTGGCGCAGGCGCGGGTGGGCTACATCTACCAGGAGGGCCTCGGTGGCGTGCAACGGGACGCGTACGCGGCCATCGGTTGGCTGGGCGTGGCCGCCACCCACGACACCACGCCGGAGATACTCGCCCACTACAAGGCCATGATGAAAGCGGTGCCGGAGCCGTTCAGGCCGCACGCGGAAGAGATCGTCGCGGACTACCGGGAGCGCTACGGCGCCTCGGTAGTAGGTTTGCACTGCGCGAACGAGCGCTTGGCGGGCACGCACATCAGCCGCCTCAAATGCGTGTTCGACAACGAGTTCGAGTTCCGCGACAGTTTGGATTCCGCGGTGATAGGCGACATTCTCGCCGTGCCGATACCGCCTCCCGAGGAAAACTAGGGAATGCGTTCGCCCACAACGCCGGCGGGCGGGGTCTTGGCCGTGTTGCTCGCCGTTTGCCCGCCGGCGCTCGGTGCGGATCGCGCGGTGCTCGACTGCGCCCAATTGCCGGCGGACCAACAGCGGCTTTGCGAGGCCTTGGCGGCCTGCTCCGGGCGCGCGGACGCCGAGGCCCGCAAAGCGTGTTTCGATACCGCCTATCGAGACGTGTCCGCGGCCGAGACCGCGTCAGGTGACGGCGAGGCGAAACCGACGGTTGCCGCGCCTGTGCGCGAAACCGCCGCTGCGGTGACAGGGCGCGACGGGGAGGCGCGAAACGAGCCGGCCGCTGCGGAGTCGGCGCGTGACACGGCCGCGGCAGTCGTGCCGCGGGTCGAGTCGCCGGCAACTCCGGCTGTCGAGGCGGCGCAAACGGCCGAGCGCGGTCGCGATTGGTTTCGCTGGTTTCGGCGCAAGCCGGCCGCCGAGCCGCCGGCGGAACAAGAACTGCCGGAACGCCTCGACGCCGTGGCGCAGGGCGTCTGGCCGCGTATACGCGGCGGGCAGGTGGTGCTGCTGGACAACGGCCTGCTCTTGGAGGGCCGCGGCGGGCCGGCGTCGCGCATCAAGGCCGGCGACGCCGTGCAAGTGCGGGTGGCGAAAACCCTTGGCGGCGAGACCTACTTCCTTACCGCGCCGAGCCGGCGGACGTTCGAGATGGCCCGTTTGGGCTGCGATCGGCCCGCCGCCGAGGATGTTCGCAAGTGCGCGGCCGCTCGTCGCAAGAACCCGGACGCCGGTTGGTGAGTTCTCGCCCGGCGGCGGGGGCGGATCGCCTAGACCTAGACGATACCCGCGGTGATGCCGTGGCGAGATGATCGCCGGTTAGCTGGCCGCCTTCCACCGTGTTCCGGCCGGCGTGTCTTCCAATTCCACGCCCATGCCCGAGAGCGTGTCGCGGATGGCGTCCGCCCGCTCGTAGTTGCGCGTCTCGCGTGCCGCTTGCCGTTCGGCGATGAGCCGTTCCACCGTTTCAACCTCCACGCGGCCCGCCGCTGCGGTCTGGAAGTGCGCGTCCGGCGTCTTTCGCAGCAGACCGAGCAGCCGGCCTCCGGCCAATAGCGCGCGGCGCAACTCCCGCGCTTGGGCGCGGTCCTTGGCGCGGTGGATGTTCGCCGCCAGGACATGCAGGTGCGCCAGCGCCTTCGGCGTGTTGACGTCGTCCGCCAAGGCGCCGAGCACCGGGCCGGGATAGGCTGACGGCTCGCTGGCGGGCTCGTCGGCGGTCGAGTCGTCACCTTCTTCCACTTGCCGCAGGGCTTGGTACAGCGTGTCCAAACTCGCCTTGGCTTGCGCGAGCAGGGCGTCGCTCCAAGCCAGGCTTTGCCGGTAGTGGCCGGAAAGCAACGCGTAGCGCAGCGTCTCGCCGTCGTGTTCGGCCAGCAGCTCGCGGATGGTCACGATGTTGCCCTCGCTCTTGGACATCTTGCCCGTGCCGAAGGTGAGCATGCCGTTGTGCAACCAGTAGCGGACGCTGGCGGCGCCGCCGTTGACGCACCGGCTCTGCGCGCTTTCGTTTTCGTGATGGGGAAAGACGAGGTCGCTGCCGCCGCCGTGTATGTCGATCACCGGCCCCAAGTGCTTGCGGATCATGGCCGAGCATTCGATATGCCAGCCCGGGCGGCCGCGACCCCACGGGCTCGGCCAACCGGGCAGATCGGGCGGCGAGGGCTTCCACAGCACGAAATCCTTTGGATCCTTCTTGTACGGCGCCACTTCCACCCGGGCGCCGTCGCGCATCTCCTCCAGCGTGCGCTTCGACAACGTGCCGTAGGCGGCGTCCGACGGCACGTGGAACAACACGTGCCCGCTCGCCTCGTAGGCGTTGCCGCGCGCGAGGAGGGCTTCGATCATGGCGATGATCTCCGCGATGTGGCCGGTGGCGCGGGGCTCGACATCGGGCGGGGCGGCGCCCAGCGCGGCGAGGTCGCGGGCGTATTCGGCGGCGTAGTTTTCGGCGAGCTCGTGGATGGGCTGCCCGGCGGCGCTGGCCGCGGCGTTGATCTTGTCGTCCACGTCGGTGATGTTGCGGATGTACCGGACGCGCCGGTAGGCGACGCGGAGCAGCCGCACCAGCACGTCGAAAGCCACCGCCGGCACCGCATTGCCGATGTGCGCGAGGCCGTACACGGTGGGGCCGCAGACGTACACGGTCACCTTGCCCGGGTCGAGCGGTGTGAACATCTCCTTGCGGCCGGATTGGGTGTTGTGCAGGTGTATTCGCATGGCCGCTGTCGCGTCGTTGCTCAAGTGGCGCTTGGCACGGGCCGCGGTGGAGCGACCTTGGCGAGCCGGGGGCCGAGCGCTCGACGGCGCGCATTGTACGCGACCGGCGGATCACCTGGGCGCCGTCCGCGTGGCGGCGCGGCGGCCAAACTGACATGGTTTTCGACCGGAGGTCGGCGCGATTCGCCAACGAAACGCTATGCGCGGAAGCGGGCGTCCAGATAGGCGTGCACGGCGCGCAGCCCCATCGCCTCGCCGCCCACGGGACGCGCTGGTCCGGCCGCGAGGTTCCACGCCATGATGTCGAAGTGCAGCCACGGGCCGTCGCCCGCGAACCGTTCCAAGAACAACGCCGCGGCGATGGCCCCGCCGTATGGGGTGGTGGGACAGTTCAGCAGATCCGCCACCTCGCTCTTCAGCAGCCGCCGGTAGGCGGGGAACAACGGCATCCTCCACACCGGATCCTCCACCTGCTCGCCGTGCCGCGCCAACTCGCCCGCGACCTCGTCGTCGTTGGCGAACATGGCCGGCAGTTCGGTGCCCAGGGCCGTGCGGGCGGCGCCGGTGAGAGTGGCGAAGTCCACCAGCAAGTCCGGTTCCTCCTCGGCGGCCAGCGCGAGGGCGTCGGCCAGCACCAGGCGGCCTTCGGCGTCGGTGTTTTCCACCTCCACGGTGAGGCCCTTGTAGGTGCGAATGACATCGCCGGGACGATACGCTCCGCCGGCCACGGCGTTCTCCACGGCCGGCACCAACACCCGCAGGCGCACCGGCAGCGCGCCGGCCATCACCAGCATGGCGAGCGCGAGAGCGTGCGCGGCGCCAGCCATGTCCTTCTTCATCAGGCGCATGCCGCTGGCGGATTTGAGGTCCAGGCCGCCGCTGTCGAAGCAGACGCCCTTGCCCGCCAGCGTCACCTTGGGAAGGCCCGGCTCGCCCCAGCGCAAGTCCAGAAGACGCGGCGCGCTGCGGCTCGCGCGGCCCACGGCGTGGATCGTTCCGAAGCGGCGGCGCAGCAACGCCTCTCCGGCCACGACCTCCAGCTCGGCGTCGTGCGCCGCGGCGAGTTCGCGAGCGGCCGCCTCCAGATGGTGCGGCAGCATGTCCGCCGCCGGCGTGTTTATCAGATCCCGGCAAAAGGCGACCGCCCGCAGCTCGCCGAGCACCGCGCGGTCGGCTTGGGCCACCAACAACCGGGCCGGCGCTCGCCGCGCCTCGCGGTAGGCGTTGAAGCGGTAGGCGCCTAGGCCCCAGCCGAGAGAGAGCTTCCGCGACATCTCGCCGGTGCCGGCGTTGGCCAGCCGGTAGTCGCCCTCGGGCAGCTTGTGCGGCGCGTTCCCCAGGCTGGCGACCTTGGCCGACTCGCCGAGCCCGGCGGCCACGCGCTCCGGTCGCCCATCCGCTCCCGGCAGCCACGCGAGCTCGCCGGCGCGGGCTTGGAATCCCGCGCTGGCAAGCCAAGCCCGGGCGCGCTCGTCTTGACCGGCGCGCCAGCCGTCGAAGTCCGCTTGCGCCACGACTTCCACGGGCGTGGCCGGGCGGCCGTCGTCTTCGATCATCGTGCCGACTCGTGTCCGACGTTCGCCCCCAACTGATCCGCGCGATAGCTGGAACGAACCAATGGGCCGGCGGCCACATCGCGGAAGCCCGCCTGCAAACCCCAGCGCCGGTGCCACTCGAACTCCTCTGGACGAACCCAACGCGCCACCGGCAGGTGGTTGCGGGTGGGTTGCAGGTACTGGCCAAGGGTGAGCAGGCCGACGCCGGCCCGGCGCAGATCAAGCATCGCCGTGCGAACCTCGTCGTCGGTTTCGCCAAGGCCCAGCATCAGGCTGCTCTTGGTTGCGGCGCCGAGCGTGTGCGCGTGCTTCAGCACGGCCAGGGTCTGGTCGTAGCCGGCCCGCGGATCGCGCACCGGGTGCGTCAGGCGGCGGACGGTCTCCAAGTTTTGCGCGAACACGTCCACGCCGGATTCCACCACCGTGGCCACCGCGGCCGTATCGCCGCGGAAGTCCGGGGTCAGCGCCTCCACTCGGGTGGCCGGGCAGCGCGACTTGATGGCGTGCACGCAGGCCGCGTAGTGGGCCGCTCCGCCATCCGGCAGGTCGTCGCGATCCACCGAGGTGAGCACGACGTAGCGGAGCCCCATGAGCCGCACCGACCGCGCCGCGTTCGCCGGTTCGGCCGGATCGAGCCAGCCGTTCGGATTGCCGGTGTCCACCGAGCAGAAGCGGCAGGCGCGGGTGCACACGCTGCCCATGAGCATGAGCGTGGCGGTGCCGGCGCTCCAACACTCGCCGATGTTGGGACAGCGGGATTCCTCGCACACGGTGGCGAGCCGGTTCTCGCGCACCGCCTTCCGCACGTGGCCGAAGCGCTCGCCGCCGCCGGCGCGCACCCGCAGCCACGGCGGCTTGGGCTGTCGCGGCGGGGCGTCCAGTTGCCGCGCCTTGATGCCGTCCTTGATGGCGTTGAAGCCGTGCCTGGTGCGGTATTTGGCGCCGCTGCCGGCCTCTTTGCCGGGTTGTTGGAGCATCGGGCGCGGTCAGAACGCGGCGTTGCCCGGCGCGCGCGGAAACGGGATGGTGTCGCGGATGTTGTCCATGCCCGTGACGAACTGCACCAGACGCTCCAAGCCCAAACCGAAACCGGCGTGCGGCACGGAACCGTAGCGGCGCAGATCCCGGTACCACCACAGGTCTTCTTTGGCGTCGGCCGCCATGCGCTCGTCCAGCTTCGCCAAGCGTTCTTCGCGCTGGCTGCCGCCGATGATCTCGCCAACGCCCGGCACCAGCACGTCCATGGCGGCGACGGTGCGCTCGTCGTCGTTCTGGCGCATGTAGAACGCCTTGATCTCCTTCGGGTAGTTCGTCACCACGACCGGGCCGCCGGCGTGCCGCTCGGTGAGATGGCGCTCGTGCTCGGTTTGCAGATCGCGGCCCCACTGCGGGGGAAACTCGAACGTCGCCCCGGCGTTTTGCAGGATGTCGACCGCCTCGCCGTAGTCGAGGCGCGCGAACGACGAGGTGACGATGTTCTCCAGCCGCGTCACCACGTTCGCGTCCACGCGGGCTTGGAAGAAGGCCAAGTCCTCCGCGTGCCGCTCCAGCACTTCGCCGAGCACGTTCTTGAGGAAGTCCTCGGCCAGATCCGCCAGATCGCCGAGGTCCGCGAAGGCGATTTCCGGTTCGATCATCCAGAACTCCGCCAAGTGGCGGCCGGTGTGGGAGTTCTCCGCCCGGAACGTGGGGCCGAACGTGTAGACCTTGCTCATGGCCAGGCAAAACGCCTCCACGTTGAGCTGGCCGGAAACGGTGAGATAGGTTTGCCGGCCGAAAAAACCGTCGCCGGTCGGCCCGGCGATGCGGAACAGTTCGCCCGCGCCCTCGCAGTCGCTGGGCGTGATTATGGGAGTGTTCACCCACACGAAGCCGCGCTTCGCGAAATAGCCGTGAATGGCTTGGGCGATGCCGTTGCGCACCCGGGCGATGGCGCCGAAGGTGTTGGTGCGCGGGCGCAGATGCGCGACCGTGCGCAGATGCTCGAACGTGTGGCGCTTCTTGGCGATCGGATAGGTTTCCGGGTCGGCCACCGGGCCCACCAGCCGCATCTGGGTGGCCCGCAGCTCGCGGCTTTGCCCCTTGCCGGGGGAGGCGACCACCTGGCCGGCCACCTCCACCGCGCATCCCACGCCGAGCGCGGTCACCTCTTGGTAATTGGGCAAACCTTGATCGGCGACCACTTGCAGGTCCGCGAGGCAGGAGCCGTCGTTCACGGCGACAAACGAGAATCCGGCCTTCGATGTGCGGCGCGACTTCACCCAGCCGCGCACGCGCTTCTGATCGCCGAGGGTGGCCGGCCCGTTGAGCACGTCGTGGATGGTCGCGTCTTCCATGCGCGCTAATGTAAGCAATATCGGCGGCGGTATCCATGCCGGCGCTTCGGATTGGCTGAAGGCATAATGCGGCGCATGGAACGTCGAACCAAACTGATCGCGGCGCACGCGGTTGGCGCCGCCGTGCTGGTCGCCGCGCTCGCTTGGTGGTTGGCCGCACGGGGTGAAGCGCCAGCCGACGAATCCCCGGTGGGGAGTGGGGTGGCCGGCGAGGCGGTGGCAGAACCGCCGGCGCAAGAGCCGCCGCAGGAGGCGCCGGCGGACGCGGACACCGATCCGCCGCCGGTCGCGCCTGCGCCTGTTGAGATCGGCGTCCGTTCGGCCGGCACCGGGTTGCCGCCGCTTGCCGAAAGCGACGTCTTCGTGCGGGAATGGCTGGGCGCGGACACGCCGCCGGCGTGGAACGATTGGTTGGCGCGGACCGGCCTCGTCCACTTCGTGGCGGTCATCCTCGACAACGCGGCTCGTGGCGACGTGCCAAGACGCGCCCTCTCGTTCATCTCCGCGGGGCGGTTCAGCGTGGTTGAAACCGGCGACGGGATGTTCATCTCGCCGGCGTCCCACGCTCGTTACGACGCCTTGATGGACGCGGCGTTGGCGTTGCCGCCGGATTTGGCCGCGGCGCTATTGCAACGGCTGGATCCGTTGATCGAGACCGCGCTCGGCGAGATCGGCGTCCATGACGCGAGCCCCCGCACGCTGACGTACAGCGCCATCGCGCGCGTGTTGGCAACCCCCATCCCGGAAGGCGGGATCGCGTTGGAGCGGCCAGCCGTGCATTACGAGTTCGCCGATGCCGACCTGGAAGCGCTGCTGCCGGTGCAGAAACAGTTGTTGCGCACCGGCCCGGCCAACACCGCCAAGGCGCAGCGCTACGCCCGGGAACTCCGCGCCGCTCTCAAGCGGTTGGACCGCTAGGGTTTGCGCCGCGCCCGCTCGGCAGCTCGATCCGTGTGCCACCTTCGTGGCGAAACGGCGAATGATGCGCCTGCGCGAACTCCATGTCGCGGCGCACGAAATGGCGCTCCTCGCCCAGGTACCGCTCCACGGCGTCGCGTAGCCGGGGGTCGCGGATCCAGTGCGCGGAATAGGTGGGGCAGGGCAGGTATCCGCGGGCGATCTTGTGCCCTCCCTGGGCGCCCGCCTCCACGCGCTCGAGGCCATGCGCGATGGCGAAGTCGATGGCTTGGTAGTAGCAGGCCTCGAAATGCAGGAAGCGGTGGTCTTCCAAGCAACCCCAGTTGCGCCCGTAGAGAGCGTCTTCGCCGATGAAGTGAATGGCGGCGGCGATGTGGCGCCCGGCGCGCTTGCACAACACCAACAGCACACGGTCGCCCATGCTCTCGCCCACGCGGCTGAAGAACTCGCGGGTGAGATAGGGGACGCCCCACTTGCGGTTGCTGGTGTCCAGGTAGCAGTCGTAGAACGCATCCCACTGCGCTTCGGTGATTTCGCCGGTGGCCCATTCGATGGTCACGCCTTCGGCGAGGGCCTCGCGGCGTTCGCGACGGATGTTCTTGCGCTTTTTCGCCGAGAGTGCGGCGGTGAAGTCCGCGAACGTCCGGTAGCCGTCGTTGCGCCAGTGGAATTGCGTGTCCAAGCGCCGCAGGCAGCCTGTTTCGGCGGCGCGCCGCCACTGGTCTTCCGGCATGAAGGTGACGTGCACGGAACTCACCTCCACCTGCCGTGCGACCTCGATGGTCAGACCAAGCAATTGGCTTTCCACCTCGTTCGCCGCCTCCCCGGCAGCGGCCAGAAACCGCCGGCCGGTGGCCGGCGTGAACGGCACGCTCACTTGGAGTTTCGGGTAATAGCGGCCCCCGGCGCGGCGGAACGCCTCCGCCCAGCCGCTGTCGAACACGAACTCGCCCCGCGAGTGCGCCTTGAGATACATGGGCACCGCGCCGATGGCTTCGTCCACGCCGGCGTCGCCTGGCGAGACGACGAGGTGGAAGGGCTGCCACCCCGTTTCGGCGCTGACGCTGCCGCTCGCCTCCAAGGCGTGCAGAAACCGATGATCCACGAACGGGTTGTACGGCGCCCCGGCCGGATTGGCGCAACGGTTCCACGCCAACTCGTCAATGGCGCCGATGTCGTGCAGTATCCGCGCCGTGCGTTCGGCCACGGCCTAGAAGAGCGTGTAGGTCGCAAGGACGAGCATGCCAAAGACCAATCAGTTTGCGACGCGGGCGTTAGCCTGCGGCTTCGCGGGCAAAAACGCAATGTCTCGTCCGTGCGCGCTCCTGCGTCCCTTGAACGCGAGACTGGCGACAGCGGTTGCGAAGCAAACTGCCAACGTGCCCGCTAGGGCGCACTAGCGGCCGGTTCGCTCGAACACGACTCGGCCGCCCATCATCGTCATGTCCACTTCGATGGCGTGGATGCGGTGCGCCGGCGTCTTGAAGATGTCCTCGGACAACACCGCCAAGTCCGCCCGCTTGCCCGCCGCGATGATGCCCACGTCGTCCAAGCGCAGTTGCCGCGCCCCCGCCGCGGTGTAGCCGATCAACAGCGTGGCCAAGTCGAGGCGCTGACCGGAAGGCGGCAAACGCGGCCCGTTGGCCACGCCGGGCGCCCGTCGCGTGTGGCCTATCTCGATGCCGTAGAGCGGCGCGGTCTGCTCGAACGGCAGGCCGGTGGCCGGATGGTCCGAGCCGAAAGCGGTGAGCGGCGCCGACTCCCACAAGTCGCGCAGGCGCATGACGTTTTCGCCACGCGACTTGCCCAGAAGACGCGAATACAGGGCGAGCGAGCCGGCGAGGTCGTGGCCCCAGTGGGGCGTGGTCTGGAGCATCACGCCGAGCGGTTTCAAGCGAGCCAGATCCTCCGGCGCGGCGAGCATGGCGTGGGCCACCACCACCCGCGCGTCTCGCGCATCGGATTGCGATACGGCTTCCCGCGCCGCGGCCGCCGCGTCCAAGGCCACGCGCAGGGCGCGGTCGCCGATGGCGTGAACGTGGGCGTCCAAGTCCGCCCTGCGCAGCGCCGTCAACACCTTGCCGAGCCGTTCCGCTTGCAGCAGCACGGCGCCGCTGCCGCCACTCGCGTACGGGGTCAGAGTGGCGGCAGTCTCGCCTTCGATCGTGCCGTCGTTGGCGATTTTGGCGGTGTGGATGTCCAGCAGATCGCTGGCGAACTGCCTTCGCAAAGTGGTGATCGTGCCCACCAGTTCCTCGCCGGTGGTGCCCGGGCCGCCGAGATACGCGCTCGCCCGGTAGCGCAACGGCAAGGCCCCCTCGCGGGCCATCGCGGCGAGCGCCCGCATGGCGTTGCGGAGCAGTGCGTCGCCCGGAATGCCGGCGTCGAACACGGTGGTTATGCCCATTGCCGATAGCTTCGGCAACATGGCGGCGTAGGCGGCGCGGAAGTTCGCCTCCGTGCCGACGCCGAACACGGGCAGCAACGGCCAGAAGGCGCCGCTCTCCACCAGCCAGCCGGTGGGTTCGCCGTTCCCGTCGCGTTGGTAGTAGTACACGCCCGGCACCGGATCCGGCGTGTCTCTGGTGATGCCGGCCACCTCCAGCGCCTTGCTGTTCAGCCACGCGCTGTGGGCGTCCAGGGCGAGCAGCATCACCGGACGGTCTGGCACCACGGCGTCCAAGTCGAGCCGGTGGGGGCCGCTGACGCCGGCCGCGTTGGTGGCGGTGTTGAGCGCGCTCGGGAAGCCGAACCCGAAGATCACCTTCTCGTCCGGGTGCGCGTCGGCGTAGGCGCCCAGGGCCGCTTGCACGTCCTCCACCGTGCGGGTGCCGACGATTTGCAATTTCGTCGCCAGCAGGCCGGCGACGCCCGGATGGGTGTGGCTGTCCACGAAACCCGGCAGCAGCATGCGGCCGTTCAATGCCACTGCCCGGGCGTTTGGGCCGGCGCGCTTGGCCGCGTCCGCGTTCGTTCCCACAAAGGCGAAGCGCCGGCCGCGCACCAGCACCGCCTCGGCTGCGGGCGCCGCGCCGTTCCCCGTCCACACCTCGCCGCCTTGGAACAGCGTCTCCTGCCCAAGAGACGCGCCTGACATCCCGGCCGCGGCCGCGAGTATTGCCGCACCCGCGAACCCGCCTATGCGCCGCACCGCCCCGGCCATTTGATCACTGCCCGCCATCGCGTTCATCCTAAAACACATCGCGACTTTGGTCACCGGCCTTGAACGTTATGTCAACGCAAAGTAGAAATGTCCCCTTTTGTGCAAAGTAGAAATGTCCCCTTTGCCGAAGGCCCGGGATCCTGCCGGCGGCAACGAGGCGGCCTCGCCCGGGCGAGCCGAGTAGCGTTTTCCACCGTCTTTCCACGGGCGCGATCCCCCTTCATCGCAAAAGCGGCGGTGGAAAGACGGTGGAAAACGCGGCGCCGGTCCGGACGCGCCATCCCGACCCGGCGCGACCTCATGCCGCGGCGCGCTCCGCCGCGGCGGGCTTGAACGGCCGGCGCCACGGATGGTCCGGCGCCGGCTTCCAGTCCGGCCTCGCCGCCTGTTCCGCCTTCGCCGCGTCCACCCGCTCCCGCACGTCCTTCTCGTCGGCGACCGGAACCGCCGCCTCGCCCTCCGCCAGCACCCGGAACGCCAGCTTGCGCCCCTTGAGGAGCACCGACGCCGCGCCGTCGAAGCCCTTGCACACCGTCACCGCCGCGCCGCGAAGCCGGCGGCCCTTGCCCTCGCCGACCAGCTGGTACTCCCGCCGTTCGAACTTGAACGTCAGATTCTTCGACAGCTTCCGCGTCGCCTGCTCGCACAGGATCAGGTCCAGCTCCTCCGCGTCGTGCAAGACCGGACGGTGCGCGTCCTCCGCCTCCCGCGGCGCCACCGCGAAGCGCCGGTTGTGGTCCGCCATGAACTCCGGCAGGTACGCGTTCGCCGCCTCCATGCCGCCGATGCCCCGCAGCCGCATCTCCTTCACCAGCCGGTCCTGCAGCGTCAGGTTGGCGCGCTCCACCCGTCCTTTCGCCTGCGGCGTGCCGGCGTGGATGGGCTCGATGCCCAGCGTCAGCAGCGCGCGCGTGAACTGCGTCGGCACCTCTTCGCTGTCCTTCCGGTTCACCCGGAACACGCTGTACCGGTCCGAGTACAGCGCCACCGGCCGGCCGTGCGCGGCGAGATGCCCCCGCAGCGTCTCCATGTACGCCTCCGTCGTCTCCGACCGGCAGAACCGCAGCGCCAGCAGCCGGCTCGTCGCGTCGTCGATGAACACGATCAGCGCGCAGCGCGGCGCGCGTCCCTCGAACCAGTCGTGCGGCGAACCGTCCACCTGCACCAACTCCCCGAGCCGCGCCCGGCGCGGCCGGCGCTGGTGGACGCGCGCCTCCCGGCGCCGCTTCGGACGCCACAGCCCGTCCTCCGTCATCCACTTCCTCAGCGTCTCCCGCGACAGCGCCAATCCGTGCTCCTCCAACAGCTTCTCCGCCGCGAACGTCGGCCCGAAGTCCGGGTAGCGCTCCCGGACCAGGCGCACCGCCTCCAGCCGAACCTCCGCACCGAACGCCCGGTTCGATGGCGCGCCGCGGCGCGCCGACGCCATCCCGGCCGCCCCTTGTTCCCGGCACCGTCTCGCCAGACGCTTCACCTGCCTCACGCTCAGCCCCAGACGATCCGCCGCCTCGCGCTGCTTCACGCGCTTTTCCACCACCGCCGCGATCAACGCCGCCCGATCCGCTTCCTTCACCGTCATCGTCCCTTCCAGCCCCAAATCCCACCTCCACGCAACCGCGAAAAGGCGACACTCTAAGTTCCAAAGGGGACATCTCTACTTTGCACGAAGGGGACATTAGGGTTTTGCGCTGACACGGCCTTGAACGTTAGTGAACACGGTGGCAAACCCAAGCACTGCCGCAAGCGGGCATACTGACGCCTCCGTCGTCGTCGGCGTGGCCTCCACACTTGGATCCGTCGTGCAAGCAACACCAACGGCCGCCCGGAAAGCCGGGCCTTGGCGGCGTCCGTGACTTGGCTTGTCGTCGCGGTGGTGCTCATCGCGCTTGCCGGGCCGGTGTTCTGGTTGCTGCCCTCCGAACGCGAGCGGCAGCTCGCGCGATTGCGCGCCGAGGCGCGGCGAGCCGGGCTGGTGGTGGAACTCGCCACCGTGCCCAAGCTCGACGCGCCGGCCGAGGAAAAGGTTTCGGCTGGAGGCGTGGTGCGCGAGGCCAAGGTGGACTGCGCGGTGTACCGCTTTCCGATGACGGATGCGCGGCCGGACGCGCCCCGGTGGTTGTTGCTGAAGGCGTCGCCGGCGGACACCGCGGCGACCGAGACGCCGGTGCCGGGCTGGGCGCTCGGCGAGATGCAAGTTCATCCGCCCGCGACGCAGGCCTATTGGCGGGCCGTCGCCGCTGTCGCGAACGGGTTGCCGGGCGGTTGCGTGGCGGTGGGGGCGGACAGGCGGCGCGTGGCGTGGTATGGCAGCGAGCGTCTCGAAGGCGCCGCGGCCGAGGTGGTGGTGGCGGGCATTCGCGACGGCTTGGCGGCCCTCGCGCGGCTGCACAGCGATTCGACAGCGGGCGAAGATGACAGCCGGGATGCGCCGCGCCAAGAGTGAGCCGGCGGCCCCGGCGTCCGGCGTACCCGCGCTGGCCGGCTTTCATCCGCTGATCCGCGCCTGGTTCACCGACGTTTTCGGACAGCCGACGGATATTCAGGCCCGCAGTTGGCCCCGCATCGCCGCCGGCGAGCACCTGCTCGTCACCGCGCCCACGGGCAGCGGCAAGACGTTGACGGCGTTCCTGTGGGCCATCGACGCCTTTGCCACCGGCGCGTCCCGGCCGGGCGCCACCCGAGTGCTTTACGTCTCGCCACTCAAAGCGCTCGGCAACGACATCCGCGCCAACCTGCTGGCGCCGGTCGCCGAGCTTCGGGCCCGTTTCGAGGCGACCGGTCGGCAGTTCCCCAACCTGCGCGTGGCCACGCGCACCGGCGACACCGATGCCGGCGAACGCCAGCGGATGCTGCGACGTCCGCCGGAACTGCTCATCACCACCCCGGAGAGCCTGAACCTGCTGCTCACCACAATACGCGGCCGGCAAGCGCTCGCCACCGTGGAAACGGTGGTGTTGGACGAGATTCACGCCTTGGTGGAGAACCGCCGGGGCGTCCAGCTGATGGTGGGTTTGGAGCGGCTGGTGGAAATCGCCGGCGAGTTCCAGCGCGTGGCGCTCTCCGCCACCGTGCGGCCTTTGCCGCTCGTCGCCAGCTACGTGGGCGGGCGCGATGCCGCCGGCAAGGCGCGGCCGGTTGGCATCGCGGCGTCCAACGCCGCCAAGCGGACGGACTTGCGGGTGCGCTTCCCGGAGGCGGCGCGGATCGCCGCGGAGAACGGCGAGAACATCTGGGGGCCGCTTTCCGATGCGTTCCGCGACGCCATCGACGCCAATCGCTCGACGTTGTTCTTCACCAACAGCCGTCGCTTGGCGGAGAAGATCACGCTCAAGGTGAACGCCGACGCCGTGGCGCCGGTGGCCTACGCGCACCACGGTTCGCTGGCCCGCGAGATCCGCACCGAGGTGGAGACGCGCTTGAAGAACGGCGAGCTCAAAGCCATCGTCGCCACCGCCTCGCTGGAGTTGGGCATCGACATCGGCGCGCTTGACGAAGTGGTGCTGGTGCAATCGCCGCCCTCCATCGCCGCCTGCCTGCAACGCATCGGACGCGCCGGCCACCGCGTCGGCGAAGTGAGCCGAGGCAGTCTGTTTCCAACCTTCGCGCAGGACTTCGTGGAAGCCGCGGTGCTCGCCCGGGCCGTGCAAGAACGCGACATCGAGCCGCTGCGGCCACTCGCCAATCCGTTGGACGTGCTGGCGCAGACTCTGGTGTCCTGCGCCGGCACCGAGCCGTGGCACACAGACGCGCTGTACCGGGTGATCGTGCGGGCCGCGCCGTTCGCCCAACTGCCGCGGGAACACTTCGACTTGGTTGTGGAGATGCTGGCCGGCCGCTACGCCGGCACGAGAATCCGCGACCTGCGGCCACGCTTGGCCTACGATCGCGCCCGCGGCACGGTAAAGGCCCGGCAAGGCGCCCTGCTGGCGCTTTACGCTTCCGGCGGCACCATTCCCGACCGCGGCTATTTCACCTTGCGCCACGCCGACAGTGGGGCGGCCATCGGCGAGCTGGACGAGGAGTTCGTCTGGGAGGCGAGCATCGGGCAAACGTTCAGCTTGGGCAGCCAGACCTGGCGCGTCCGGCGCATCACGCCGAGCGAAGTGCTGGTTGGCGCCGCGCCGCCGAAAGCCACGGCGCCGCCGTTCTGGCGGGCCGAGAACCTGCAACGCAGCTTCCATTTTTCGCGGCGCATCGGCGAGTTCCTCGAAGCGGCCAACGAACTCTTGGTTCGCCGCCGGCAAGACGTGCTGCGCAGCGATCTCGAAGAACGCGGATTCGACAGCGTCGCCGCCCGGGAGTTGGTTGCCCATCTCGAACGTCAACGCGAGGCCACCGGCCGGGATCTGCCGCACGTCAACCATCTGCTCGTCGAACACATCCTTGCCGGCCCAGGCGGCAACATCGGCCCGGACGGGGAGCAGCAGGTCGTGTTGCACACCTTTTGGGGCGGCCGCGTCAACCAGCCCTTGGCGCTCGCCTTGCGGGCGGCGTGGCGGGAACGGTTCGGCGTTTCGCCGGATGTGCATGCGGACAACAACGCCATCGTGGTGCAGGTGAAGGCCGAGACGCCGCCGGCGCTTTTGCTCAGCTTGGTGACGCCGGCCAACTTCGAGACGCTGCTGCGCCGGTCGCTGGAGGATTCCGGTTTTTTCGGCGCCCGGTTCCGCGAATGCGCCGGCCGGGCGTTGCTGATCACCAAGCGGCGTTTCAACCAGCGCTTGCCGCTTTGGATGACCCGCCTGCACGCCAAGAAGCTCATGGCGGCCACGAAACGGTTCGCGGACTTTCCCATCCTGCTCGAGACTTGGCGCACATGCCTGCGTGACGAATTCGATCTTCCCGCCACTTACGAGGTGCTCGAACGAATAGCCGTCGGCGAGTTGGCCTGGTCGGCCGTCACCGTGCAAGTGCCGAGCCCGTTGGCGGCCGGCCTCGCCTTCGGCCAGATCAGCCGTTACATGTACGCCAACGACACGCCGGAGCAGGGTGGCGCGTCCGCGCTTTCCGACGATCTCATCCGCCAAGCGGCGTTCGACGCTTCACTGCGTCCGGCGATCGCCGCCGAGGTGATAAGGGATTTCGAGTCCCGGCTGCGCCGCACCCGTCCGGGCTACCGGCCGGAAGGCGAAGACGAACTCGGCGAATGGGTGAAGGAACGGGTGGCCGTGCCCGTTGCGGAGTGGTTCGAGGGCGTGCCGGTGCCGGCTTCCGTCCGCTCAGTCCAACACCAGGGCCGCGTGTACTTGGTCCACACCGAAGTCGCGCTCGGCCAAGACCCGCGGCGGCAAGCCGAGGAGATGTTGCAGTTCTACGGCCCGCGCACCGCGGCGGAACTGCGAGCGCTGCTGCCGTTCGCCCATGTGGACGCCATCTTGGCCACGCTGGTGGAATGCGAATCGCTGTCGTTTGGCCGCATGGTGGCTGGCGCGAAGACGGCCCACTACTGCGACGCCGAGAATCTCGAGACGCTCATTCGCTTCCAAAGGGCGGCTTCGCGTCCGCGAATGGAACCGCGCCCGGCGACCGACCTTGCGCCGTTTCTGGCGCGCTGGCACGGGTTCGGCGACGCGCAGTCGCCGGCGGAGGCGGCGGACCGCTTGCGCGGCTATCCGGGGCCGGTAGGTTACTGGCTGGACGAAGCGCTGGCCCCGCGTTTGCCCGGTTCCGCTTCGGCGCCGCTGGACGTCGCCACCGAAGACGGGTTGGCGTGGCGCGGCGTCGGCAAGGAGGTGGTCACCGTGGGGTTCGGCGAAGACTTGGCGTTGCTCGCGCCAGCGGCGCCGCTCGGCGACGGGGCCGGCGATGGCGAAGCCGTGACGGCCCTCTTCAAGGACGCCAACGCCCGTTACACCTTCCCGCAGTTGCGCGACGAGTGGCGCGGCGACGCCGACGCTTTCAACGACGCCTTCTGGGGCGCCGTTTGGGCCGGCCATCTGGCCGCGGACGGTTGGCGCGCCTTGCAGCTCGCCAAGGTGCGCCAGTACCGCTTGCGCGACTTGAGCGTCGGCACGTCGCAAACGCCGCGGCGCCTTTCCCGGGCGCAGGCCCGAGGGGTGGCGATGGGTTGGCCTGGCACTTGGTATCGCGTGCGCGGCGCGGGCGGGCAGGGCGATCCCGTCGACCGCCTGGAGGAGAGCAAGGAGCGCTGCCGGGCGCTCCTGGACCGCTATGGCGTGCTGGCGCGCGAGCACGCGATGCGCGAACACGCGGCGCGCGAGGGCCGGCGCCACGGCGGCGGCGGTGGCGAGTGGCGCTGGGCGGCGCTGTTCCCGGCGCTTCGGGTAATGGAACTTTCCGGCGAGGTGACAAGCGGTCTCTTTTTCACCGGCCTTTCCGGGCCGCAGTTCGCGTTGCCGCAGGCGGTGCGGGAATTGGAGCGGTTCGGGAAAGCCGGCGCGACGTTCTGGATCAACGCCCTCGATCCGGTTGCGCCTTGCGGGCTTGGGCTCGGCGGCGAGGGTCTGCCGGATTTGCCACAGCGCCGCCTTGCCAACCATCTTGGCTGGTTCGACGGGGAACTGGCCATCGTTTCCACCGGGTTCGGCAAACGACTGACCTTTCACCTGCCGCCGGACCACCCCGGCTTGGACGCCCTGCTGCCGCACTTGGCGGCGCTTTGCCGCGCCAAGGGGCGGCTGGTCCCGGAAACCGTGAACGGCGAGCCGGCGCGGGCCAGCCCCTACCTGCCGGCGCTCTCGCGCCACATGCGGGCGGGCACGGATCACAAAGGCGTGTACTTCGAGCCCCTGTAGCGAACATCGGCACGGATTCGCGGTCGCGGGTGGAACAGGCGTCGGCGTTTATCTCGACATGACGGGTTGACATGGTGGAATACCCGCGTGAATATGCGCGGCTTGCGGGCGCGGCGGCCTCGACCGAAAGCCCCGCCACCGCGACAATCCCCGCTGACAAACACCAGAGGAGGCCCATGGCCCGCTCTTTGGTCATCGTTGAATCGGCCACGAAAGCGCCGACGATCAACCGCTATCTGGGTCGCGACTTCGTCGTCAAGTCCAGCGCCGGACATGTCCGCGATCTGCCTGTCGGCGGCGGTGCCGTGACGGATGCCAAGCAGCGCGCGAAAGAGGCGGCCAAGACGCGCAAGCTCTCGCCGGCGCAAAAGGCCAAGTACCGCAAAGAGCGCGCCCGCCGGCAGCTGGTGCAGCGCATGGGCGTGGACCCCCAGCGCGCTTGGGAAGCCTGCTACGAGGTGATTCCCGGCAAGGAGCGGGTTGTGCGCGAGTTGCAGTCGCACGCGGCCCGTGCGGAGCACATCTATCTCGCCACGGACTTGGACCGCGAAGGCGAGGCCATCGCGTGGCACTTGACGGAGGTGCTGGGCGGCCCGCCGGAGCGTTATCGGCGCGTGAAATTCAACGAAATCACGAAGACCGCCGTCGAACGGGCCTTTGCCAATCCCGGCGCCGTGGATTTGGACCGCGTCAACGCCCAGCAGGCGCGGCGGTTCTTGGATCGGGTGGTGGGTTTCGAGCTCTCGCCGCTGCTTTGGGCGAAGGTGGCGCGCGGGCTTTCGGCTGGGCGTGTGCAGTCCGTCGCCGTGCGCTTGGTGGTCGAGCGCGAGCGGGAAATCCGCGCCTTCAACCCCGAGGAGTATTGGGACGTGTTCGCGGTCTTGCGCCGCGCCGACGACGAAACCGGCCAGCGGTTCCAAGTCGTCAAGGAGAACGGCGCGGAGTTCCGTCCTGCGACCGAAGCCGCGGCCGCGGCGGCCGAGGTTGGCCTGCGCGCCTGCGCCTTCGTGGTGAGCGGGCGCGATGACCGCAAGGTCGCCACCCGCCCCAGCGCGCCGTTCATCACCTCGACTTTGCAGCAAGCGGCGGCCGTGCGCTTGGGTTTCAGCGTCCGCAAGACCATGACGTTGGCGCAACGCCTGTACGAGGCCGGCCACATCACCTACATGCGCACGGACTCGACGAACATCGCCGCCGACGCTTTGGCGAGCGTGCGCGGACACATCCGCGACGCCTACGGCGACGCCTACTTGCCCAAGGCGCCGAACAACTACTCCAGCAAGGCGACGGCGCAAGAAGCCCACGAGGCCATCCGCCCGACGGCCCTTGAGGGCATTGAGGGCTTGCGCGGCGTGGAGGCGGACGCCGGGCGCCTTTACGAACTCGTGTGGCGGCAATTCGTGGCCTCGCAAATGACGCCGGCGCGCTACCTCGCCACGACGGTCACCGCCGCCGGCGGCCCGTTCGAGTTGCGCCTGCGCGGGCGCATTCAGGAGTTTGACGGCTTCACCCGCGTTCTGCCGGCGCGGGCGGACGAGGACAAGCCGCTGCCGGATTACAAAGCGGGCGACGCCCTTGCGCTTGAAGAACTGGTCGCGACGCAGCACTTCACGAAGCCGCGGCCCCGTTACAGCGAGGCCAGCTTGGTGCGGGAACTCGAGAAACGCGGCATCGGCAGACCGTCCACCTATGTGCCCATCATCTCCACGATTCAAGACCGCGGTTATGTCACGTTGCAAAAACGCCGGTTCCATGCGGAACGAATCGGCGAGCTGGTGACGGATCGCTTGGTCGAGAACTTCCCGGAGTTGCTGAACTACTCGTTCACCGCCGAAATGGAGAGTGATCTCGACCAGGTGGCGGAAGGGCGAAGAGCGTGGCGCGGGCTGCTCGACGTCTTCTACGCGGACTTCAGCGGCAAACTTGAACAAGCCCACGGAGAAGAGGGCATGCGCGTCAACGCGCCGACGGAAACGGACATCGAATGCGGCAAGTGCGGCCGTCCGATGCACATTCGCACGGCCAGCACCGGGGTTTTCCTCGGCTGCGCCGGCTACGCGCTGCCGCCGAAAGAGCGTTGCGTCAACACCCGCAATCTGGTTCCCGGCGACGAGGCCGTGGACGTCGAGAAGGACGACGAAGGCGAATCCAAGCTGCTGCGCGCCAAACGCAAGTGCCGGCTTTGCGAGACGCCTATGGACGGCTACCTGATCGACGAGCAGCGCAAGTTGCACATTTGCGGCAACAACCCGGACTGCGCCGGCTTCGAGGTGGAAACGGGCGAGTTCCGCATCAAGGGCTACGACGGCCCGCTGATCGCCTGCGACAAGTGCGGCACCGAGATGCAGCTGCGCTCTGGGCGTTTCGGCAAGTTCTTCGGCTGCACCAACGCGTCGTGCAAGAACACGCGCAAGCTGCTGCGCAACGGCCAGCCGGCGCCGCCCAAGGCGGATCCGGTGCCGATGCCGGAGTTGCGCTGCGCGACGGTGGACGACCACTTCGTGCTGCGCGACGGCGCCGCGGGCGTTTTTCTGGCCGCCAGCCAGTTCCCCAAGCACCGCGAGACGCGCCCGCCGCTGGTGGCGGAGTTGAAAGCCCACGGCAACGAGCTGGACCCGAAGTTCGCGCATCTTCTCGCCGCACCGGAGACGGATGGCGACGGCAATCCCAGCTCGGTGCGTTTCTCGCGCAAGAGCCGCGAGCAGTTCGTCACGTCCGAGAAGAACGGCAAGCCCACCGGCTGGACGGTGTTCTACCGCGACGGCACCTGGCGCGAGGTGAAATCCGCCGCCAAGTCGGCGAAGAAGCCGTCCAGCACGAGGAAGTCATCCAGCGCGAAGAAAAAGCCGACCAAGCGCGCCCCGCGCAAGGGCAAGGGTACCCGCGCCGCCGGCAGCCGTTGACGCCAAGGCCGTCGCTGGCGGCCGGTCGCGCTGGCCGGCCAGCATGCGCCACGCGGCCCCAACCCGGCCGGCGTCACCCGGCCGGCGGCACCTTTCGGACGCGGCCGGACGCGGCTCTAAACGCCGCGGCGAATCACGCCGACGCTCAAGCCCTCGATGGCGAACTCTTGCTTCGCCAAGTCCACGGGGATGGGTGGGTAGTCGGGGTTCTCCGCCTCCAGCAACAGGTGCCGCCGATACCGCCGGCGCAAGCGCTTCACAGTCACTTCGTCCTCGATGCGGGCGACGACGATCTCGCCGCTGCGCGCCTCGGACGTCTTGTGAACGGCGAGCAGATCGCCGTCGAGGATGCCTACGCCGGACATGCTGTCGCCCTGCACGCGGAGCAGGAAATCCGCCGCGGGGCTGAACATGGCGGGCGCCACGTCGCAGGTCTCCTCGATGTGTTCGGCAGCGAGGATGGGGCTGCCGGCGGCCACTCGGCCCACAACCGGCAAGCCGGTTTCTTCCTGCTGCACCAAACGGATGCCTCGGGAGGTGGACGGGATCATCTCGATGTGGCCCTTGCGGTCGAGGGCTTTGAGGTGCTCTTCGGCGGCGTTGGCGGAACGGAAGCCGAGCTCGCGGGCGATGTCCGCGCGCGTGGGCGGGTAGCCTACTTCCGCGATGTGCTGTTTCACCAAAGCGAGCACCTCGCTTTGTCGGGTGGTGAGCGGTTGCATGGTGGTCTCCTGTGGTTCCATCCGAGGATGGCTGCAATTATATACAGCCTGGGCGGTTGAATGGAACCGGGGCAACGCGGGATGGAACGAACGCGGCAACGACTGGTATTCGCGCCGGGTGGCCAAGGCCGTATGATCGCTGGCAAGGGCACTGCGAAACCGGAACGATGGCTTGCCGGGCCAGCCCCTCGGGAAGCTGATTGGCAACTCGCATGAACGCGCTTGTGGACATCACCCTTGAAGCCGTTGGCGACCAATGGGTGCGCGCGGCGCAGGTCTTCGGCGTGGTGCTGGCGGCCCTCATTGCGCGCTACGTCGTGAAGCTCGCCTTCGATCGCTTGGCCCGGCGGCTGGAACGCACCGCCACTTTGTACGACGACGCGGTGCTGGAAGCGGCCCGCAAGCCCATTGGCTGGGGCGTTTGGACCTTCGGGACGTTGCTGGCCGCGCAGGTGGCCGGGCAAGGTTCGGATGCCGAGATCTTCCAGCATGTCGGTGCGCTGCGCGATCTGGCGGCCATCGTGCTGCTCGCGTGGTTCGCCCTGCGTTTCGTGAAGTTCGTTGAAGCCCACCTGGGCGATCCGCGCTACCGGGAGCGTCCGGTGGATGCGGCCACCGCGGCCGTGGTCGGCAAGCTGCTGCGCGCCACGGTTCTGATCACGGCCGTCCTGTTGGGCTTGGAGGCGGTTGGCGTGTCGATCAACGGCGTGCTCGCGTTTGGGGGGTTGGGCGGTCTCGCGGTGGGCTTCGCGGCGCGCGATCTGTTGGCGAACTTCTTCGGCGCGTTGTTGATCTTCCTCGACCGGCCGTTCACGGTGGGCGACTGGATCCGTTCCCCGGATCGCGAGATCGAAGGCACCGTGGAGGAGATTGGCTGGCGCGTGACGCGGGTTCGCACCTTTGATCAGCGGCCGTTGTATGTGCCGAACTCGGTCTTTTCCTCGATAACCGTGGAAAATCCCTCGCGCATGACCAACCGCCGCATCTACGAGGTGGTCGGCCTGCGCTACGAGGACTTGGCGGTGCTGCCGGCGATTCTCGAGGACATTCGCCAAATGTTGAAAGGGCACAAGGCCATAGACACCAAACGCACGTTGATGGTGAACTTTCTGAACTTCGGCGCATCGTCCGTGGACGTCATGGTCTACACGTTCACCAAGACCACGGTGTGGACCGAGTTCCACGCCATCAAGGAGGACGTGCTGTTGCGCATAGCCGCCATCGTGCGCCAACACGGCGCGCAGACCGCGTTCCCCACCCGCACCGTGCATCTGGAAACGCCGGCGCAGGTGCCCCCGGCGCCGGATCCGCCGCCTGCTGTCGGCGCCTAGTGTTGCGTCCCGTCCCAATCGCGTTGTCCGAGAAACCCGCCAAACGGAACACAAACGCGGATCCGCGATTGCCAAGCGGCGCCCGTTGCGTGTTTTCGCCGGCCAGCGTCGACGCGGCGGTGGATCGCGTGGCCGCCCGCCTCGCCGTGCGGTTGTGGGAGGCGCGGCCGGTCGTGGTGTGCCTGATGACCGGCGCGCTGCCGTTCACCGCAGACCTGTTGCGCCGTTTCTACTTCGACTTGGAGCTGGACTACATGCACCTTACCCGCTACCAAGGCGTGCGCGGCGGCCCCGTGCGCGTGGCGCGAGACTTGGAGCGTTCGCTTGCCGGGCGAACGGTGCTGCTTGTGGACGACGTCCTCGACCAGGGTTCGACTTTGCGGGCCGCCGAAGAGGCGGCAAGCGGGCGTGGCGCAGCCGAAATCGTCAAAGCCGTGCTGGTGCGCAAGCGGGTGCCAGGCGCCGTGGCGCAGGCGGATTATGTGGCGCTCGACGGGCCGAACGAGTTCCTGGTGGGCCGCGGCATGGATTGCGATGGCGCCTTTCGGCAGTTGTCCGGCATCTACAGCCTGCCGCCACCTCGAGGAACGGGCGCTTGAAAGGGCGTTCTTGCGCCAATCGAAGGTCGGAACCGGAGCGGCGCGCGTGACGAGCATCGGGATCATTGGCGGCACGGCATTGCTGGAGTTGGATGCCGAATGGCGGGCGGATTTGGAATCCGCCACTCCGTTCGGTGCGGCATCGGCGCCGTTGACGCGTTCCGGGCGCTGGCCCGGCGTGCTGTTTCTAAACCGACACGGTGCGGGCGCGCGTCTGCTGCCCCACCAAGTGAACTACCTTGCCAACCTGTGGCTGCTGCGCGAGCAAGGCGTCGAGGCCGTGCTTGCCGTTTACGCGGTGGGGGGGGTCGCGCCGGAGCTCCGCGTCGGCGACCTCGTGGTGCCAGACCAGCTCATCGACTACACCTGGGGCCGCGCCCACACGTTCGCCGACGGTGCGCCGGGCCATGTCGCTGTTTCGCATGTGGACTTCGCCGAGCCGTTCGACGAAAAGCTGCGCCGGGTATTGGCGTGCGCGGCAACGCGCGCCCGAGTAGCGATTCACGCCGGCGGCGTGTACGGCTGCACGCAAGGGCCGCGCTTGGAAACGGCTGCGGAAATCGACCGGCTGGCGCGGGACGGCTGCACCGTCGTCGGCATGACCGCCATGCCAGAGGCCGCCTTGGCCCGGGAACTGGGCTTGCCCTTCGCCGGCTTGTCGTTGGTGGTGAATCCAGCCGCCGGCCGCGGGCCGCCTGGCCCCACCGTCGCCGGCTGGGAGCAAGCGGTGGCCGCCGGGCGTGGCGCCATCACCCGCTTGCTGACCCACGCCGCCGCGGTTCTTCGGGAAGAGCACGGTGACCAGGCGCAGTAGCGGCCTTGGCCGAGCTCTTCGAGTCGCTATTTGGCGGAACCTTGCGAAGCAGCCGCCAGTAGTCGTTTTCGGCCACCGTCTCCCACGCGCTCGCCAAGTGCGCCGAATGCGCTTCGAGCAGCAACTCGGTCGTCGCTTGTTTGATGGGGAACTTCGGCACCATGAGCCATTGCGCGTCGCCGAACATCAGCTCGCGATCGGCGGCGATCCGGCGGTTCATTTGACGCCCCACATGTAGACAGAAAAGCACGCCCTTGGGTGGCGGCCCGCCGGTCAGGGCAGAGAAGGCGTTGCCAAAATCCGCCGTCGTCACACGATCTTGCGACGCGCCGGCGGCGTCCAAGAGCGCCAAGCCGTGCCGTAGCGTGTGCAGGTATTCGGCGGCGGACAAGTCGATGAACGTGTGCGGCGGGTGGTGCCGCGCCCAGCGGATGGCCTCCGAGGTGTTTGCTTCGGCCAACGCTTCGAACGCGTTGTTCGTGATGCCGGGGCCGCCGACGCGGACGCCGCCCATTCCCGGCAAATCGGTCTCGAAATGGCCAAACGCGCTGGACGTGGCCAACCCAAAGGCGGCTGTCGCCGTTAGCTGGCGGCCGAACAGCGGCAACAGCCACAGCCACATGCCGAGGACGATCAAACGCTGGTGCGCGGAACGGCGGCGGCAGGCGGCGACCAGATGCACAAACAAGGGGGCAAGCCCGAACAACGTGCCAGGGACGCTGGAGTCCTCGGCGAGCACCCCGACGCTGACCACGACGATGCAGGCGGCCAGGGCCATCTCGCGCAGGCGCGGCGGCCGCGCGAGCGCCACCACGCCGCACGCCATGGCGGCCAAGGTGATCTGGCCGAACACCGCGAAGAAGGTCTCGAGCAAGCTCGGCATCGGATCGGGCGTGGGGGCCCCCGCATCCATCGCCACCGCGGCGACGCGGGCGATGTCACCGATGTAGTGGACAAGCGAGCCCCGCCCGGTCGTCGCCCAGAGCGCCGCTACGCAGGCCGCGCAAACGAGGAAGCCGGCCAATCCGAGCCCGCCGGCCCGCCGAAAGCGGCCGAGAGCTATCCCGACCACCGCGACGAACGCAAGGCCGGCGACGAAGTGCGTGATTTTCGTGAAGAACAACAGGCCGAGCAATAGCGCCACGGTGGCGGCGTCCAGCCACCCTCTTGCCGGTGCCTCGCCGGTTGGCCGGGCCAAGCCGAACAGCAGCAGAACCGTGAGCGCGCCCCATCCCCAGCGGTTGTAGAACCGCCCTTGGGAGACCGCGAAGCCGGACGTCTCGCCCACATCCACGGGCACCACGACGACGGCGAACACGGCCACCAGAATCGGCAGCCCGGCGATCGTCGGGGCGCGGCCGGCCAACGCGACTACCGCCAGCGGCGCCAAGATCGCCAGCATCAAGACGCTGGCGAACTCCGGCGCCCCGCCGAAGCGGCCGGTCGCCAGATAGCCGAGGTAGTGAAGCGCGTAGGCGAAGGCGCCGATAGGCGTGTGGAAATCCACATGCGGGGATTGCCCCAGGCGCAGCCGGTGCATCGCGTCGAGATGCAACACGTTGTCCCACACGGACTTCGCTTCGTAGGTGGCTTCCGGCACCGCGAACACCGCCGCCGCCAGCAAGAACAAGCCGCCGGCGACCGGCGCCAGCAAGAGCGGCGGGCAGCTGCCCCAGTCCCGCCGCCGAGGGGACAGACGGCTTGGATCCGCGGCCGTCGTGGCGGTCACGGCGGGGCCGGTTTCGCGCCCAAGGCGGGTTTCCCGATCGTGGCCGGTTTGGCGACCCGTGGCCTTTCGTCTTGGCGCCAAGCCGGTGGGCCCGGCCGGGGGGACTGTGCGCGTTGGAACGCCATCCGGCGCACTCTATCAACAACCCGCCAGTGCCGGCGGCACCTGCCGTGCAACGTGCAACCGTGCGGGTTGCGGGTGGCATCGGAAGGCCGTTGCCGCGTTGGGATGCGTTGGGCCAGCTGGCCAGCTATACTGCGTTTGGTGTTGGCGCTGGGGGAGGCGTTGGTAGCGGTGTTGAGCGAGAAACCGGGTGGCGGCCCGTGGCTATCGATGGCCGGCGGTGTTGCCGCCGTCCTGGCCCTTGCGGGCCTTGCGGGTTGCCGAGGCGCGGTGTTGCCGCCGGCGGCGCCGGAGGCCGAGCCTCCGCCGGGCTGGGTGGACGAGCGGCGGGTGCTGGCGGCCGCGGCGGCCGAGCCGGGCAGCTGGCTGGCCCACGGGCAAACCTACGACGAGCTGCGCTTCCCCTCGCTCAACCAAATCAACCGCGAGACCGTGGGCAACCTTGGCCTCGCGTGGTACAAGAACCTGGGCAGCCGGGACCGCGCCCAGTCCACGCCGCTGGTGATCGACGGGGTGATGTATTTCACGGACGCTTGGAGCGTCGCCTACGCGGTGAACGCCGCCACCGGCGAGGAGATATGGCGTTTCGATCCGCGCACCGACAAGCGATCCATGCGCTACGCCTGCTGCGGCGGCGCGATCAACCGCGGCGTCGCGGCTTACAAGGGCAAGATCTACTTCGCCACGTTCGACGCGCGCCTGTTCGCGCTGCGCCAGGATACCGGCGAGAAGCTGTGGGAAGTGGACACCAGCCACCGGCCCTCGAACAACCCCTACACCATCACCGGCGCGCCGCGCGCTGTCCACGACAAGGTCTTCATCGGTCAGAGCAGTTCGGAGTTCGGTCTGCGCGGGTACCTTTCGGCCTACAACGCGGCAACGGGCGAGCTGGAGTGGCGTTTCTTCATTGTGCCCGGGGATCCGTCCGCGCCCTTCGAGCATCCCGAGCTGGCGGAGGCTGCCAAGACGTGGAGCGGCGAATGGTGGAAGCTTGGCGGCGGCGGCACGGTGTGGAACGCGATCGTCTACGACGCGGACTTCGACCAGCTTTTGGTGGGCACTGGCAACGGCGCGCCGTGGCCGCGCGCCATCCGCTCGCCCGGTGGCGGCGACAACCACTTCCTCTCCGGCATATTGGCGCTCGATCCGCACAGCGGGCGCAAGAAGTGGTTCTACCAAACGACGCCAGCGGACAATTGGGACTTCAACGCCGCGCAGGACATGGCGCTTCTCGACACGGTCGTGGATGGCGCGATGCGCAAGGTGCTCTTCCAAGCGCCAAAAAACGGCTTTTTCTATGTGATCGATCGCGAGAATGGCGAGTTGCTGCGGGCCGCGCCCTACGCCAGCCTGAATTGGGCGACGCATGTGGACATGGGAACCGGCCGCCCGGTGGAGAACCAGGCGATTCGCTATGAGGAAGAGCCCGCTTGGATTTTGCCGGGCAACTCGGGGGCGCACAGTTGGCAACCGATGTCCGTGGACGCGGAACGGGGCATCGCGTACACGGCGGTGCAGGACATCTCGCTGCTCTACTCGTTGCCGGAGAGCTTCAAGCGAACGGGCGTGTACGAAATCAGCAAGGGCTCCATCAGCCTCGGAGTGGAGCTCGGCCCGCGCTACCGGGAGCTATTGGCCGCGGCGCCGCCACAACCGGCGTCCAAGGGTTACCTGAAGGCGTTTGACGCCTTGGCCGGCGAGGTCGTGTGGGCGGTTGAACGGGCCACGCCCTACAACGGCGGCGTGCTCGCGACCGCCGGCGGTTTGGTGTTCCAAGGCGATGGCGCCGGCCAGTTCGCCGCCTACGACACCCGCGACGGCACGCTGGTTTGGGAGCATGACGTCTATGGCGGCGCCGGATCGCCCATCACCTACGCCGTTGACGGCGTGCAATATCTCGCCGTACAGGTGGGCCGCGGTCGCCATCCATACAACGACGGCCGCCTGCTCGCCTTCAAGCTCGGCGCCAGCGGCGAGATTCCGCCGCCAGTGGCGCCGGAAGTGGATGTGCCCGAACCGCCGCCGCTCACCGCGAGCGCCAGCGAGATCTCGCAAGGCTGGCGGCTCTACTCGCGCCATTGCGTGTGGTGCCACGGCTTGGGCCCGGTGGGCACCGTCAACGCCGACCTGCGGATGATGACCGCCGAAACGCACGATCTCTTTCAAGCCATCGTGCGCGGCGGCCTGTACTTGGAGAAAGGCATGGATTCCTTCGCCGACGTCGTGACCCAAGAGGAAGCCGAACTGATCCGCCAGTTCGTCATCTCCCGAGCCACCGAAGCCCGGACCGGGCGGGCGAACGAAGTCCGGCCTAGGCGTGCCCGGTGAGATGGCACACGGCAGCTCGCTCCGCGAACTGCCAGCGCGGCCGTCAGCCTAGGCACGCCACGATTTGGGATTGGCCCGCAGCAGTTCGCAAGGCGAACTGCCAACGCGCCCTTCAGGGCGCGCCCCGCCACGGTTCGGGATTGCGCGCAGCAGTTCGCGAAGCGAACTGCCAACGCGCCCTTCAGGGCGCGCCGCCGCGGTTCGGGATTCGCGCGCAGCAGTTCGCAAAGCGAACTGCCAACGCGCCCTTTTAGGGCGCGCCCCGCCTTGTCGCAAACGCCCGCTCGATGAGCGCCATCTGTGCCACGCGCAGGCCGCTTTTGGCGCCGGTCTCGACGCCGAGTTCCATGTACGCCTGGTTTTCCTTGGTGTAGGCCGGCCAGTTCGGCAAGCCTTCGGCGTTGGGGCTCCCGGTCTTGGCGAACCGCGTCCAAATGTTGGTCATCAATTCGGAGAACTCGCGGTCGGCATCCGTTGGCTTGGCCCCGAAGAGATCGAGATTGCCGAACACGTAGCCGATCTCGGCGGCATGGAACGCGCCGAGATCCGCGTCTTCGACGGGCGGCGCCCAGGTGAACCAGTACAGATAGGCGTCGCTGCCGACGTTCTCCATGCCTCGCGCCCACGCCCGCATCGGGTAGGCGAAAAGCACATCGCTGAACAGGTCCACCCAAGAGCGCGTCGCTTGATCATCGTCGGTGGCGGGGTAGAGGTCGTTGGCCTCGTCGCCCGCCTCCGGCAGGGTGGCTTCCATGAAGGCTGTGAAACCGGTCACGCCTTCGCCGAGCGCCGGCGTGAAGAAAGGCAGGAAAGTGGTGCCTTCGTCGGCGTTGGAGCCGATCAGCACGGGCACGTCGGCTTGGCGTCCGGTGGCGAAAATGGTCGCCACTTCGTCCGGAATCACCTCGCCGTCCACGATGGCCAGCGCATCGTAGGTGGAGAAGGCCGGATCCGACTGGATCACTTCCATCACATGCTCGGCGGAAAGCGCCCGCAGAGCGGCCAGCGAACTGTCGCCGCCCTCGCCGGCCAGCGCGTCGCCCAGCTTCGCGCCAAAGGATTCGGCCGTGGCCGCGTACGTGGTCGGCTTGTCACGGTGCCACATGGGTTGGAAGGCCCCGCCGCTTTGCCCGATGGCGCGGTGGAACATTCCGTTGGCCAGCGGACTCGCCTGCAACAACGACACGCTCAGCGAGCCGGCGGATTCGCCGAAGATCGTGACATTGCCGGCATCGCCGCCGAAGCGGGCGATGTTGTCCCGCACCCAAGCGAGCGCGGCGATTTGGTCGCGCAATCCCTGGTTGCCGGAGACGCCGCTGCCGCTCTCTTCGGAGAGCGCCGCGTGGGCCAGGAAACCGAACCGGCCAAGACGGTAGTTCACCGTCACCAGCACCACGCCCTTGGACGTGAGCACCTCGCCAGGGTAGTCGGAGCCGGCGCCGGTGACCAGCGCCCCGCCGTGGATCCACACCATCACCGGCAGCCCGGCGTCGGCGTTTTCGGCGCGAGTCCAGACGTTGAGCGTCAGACAGTCTTCGGCCATCTCGGTAACGGCGCGCTGGTAGAAGCCGCCCCCTTGTCCCTGTGGTTGCGTGCATACCGGGCCGGGTGTCGAAGCGTCTTTGACGTCCGCCCAAGGCCGCACCGGCGCGGGCGGCGCCCAGCGCAGGGAACCCACCGGCGGCGCGGCGTAGGGAATGCCGTGGTACTGCTTCAGACCATCCTCGCCAACGATGCCGCGCACCACGCCGCCGGCGACCTCCACCTCCGCGCCCACCGGCGTCGGCGGTGGCGCCGGATCCACCGCCTCGTCCGGTTGCCCGCAAGCCGCCACCAACAGCACCGCCGCCATGGGCCATGCGCCTTTCCTCATGCCGCTCCCCCGCCTGGTTTCTTGGCGCGTTTCCGCGCCGCCATCGCTCCGGGTCAGTGTACTGCAATGCCCGTTGGCGCCGCGCTTGGTGGTTGGCTACCAGGCCCGCTCCAAACCCAGGGCCGCCGTGCGCGCCCGGTTTGGGCGAGCGCCGTAGGGGTGCCGTCCCACGATGTCTTGGGCGTTTGCGAGGTTCTCGACGCGGGCGAACAGCTCCAAGGCCCGGCCCACCAGCAAGCGGAAGGACAAGTCCACGGTCAGCGAGCTTTCGGTGGATTCGAACGCGCGGCAGGAGGCGCGCGCGCATGCCGAGCCGACGAAGTTGGCGGCGACGTTGGCCGTCCAACGGCCTTTCGCGAGACCCAGGCCGGCGTATGCCTGGTGCTCCGGAAGGTAGGGGAGCGGGTCGCCGGCGCCGACATCGCCGAAGAAGTCCGTATCGGCGATGTCGGTGTCGAAGGTGGCGTCCATCCAGGTGTAGGCCACGGTCAGCGGCACTCGAAAGTCGGTGTTGGCGGCAAGGTCGTCCGACGTCAGCAGCAACTCCACGCCGCGCACGGTGGCGGCGTCGCCGTTGAAGGCGTCCCCGGCTTCGCAGTCCACGCCGGAGGACGATGCGCAGGTGCCGAGCAGGTTGTCGTAGTCGCTTAGGAACGCCATCGCCTCGAACCGCGCCCGCGGCGTTTCGCCGCGCACGCCGAGCTCGAAGTTCAGCGCTTCCTCCTGTTTCACGCCCGGCGCGTTGGACGGTGCCGTGAAACCTTTGTGGACGCCAGCCACCAGCGTTGCGGCCGGGCGCGCGCGGTAGAGAACGCCGACGCCGGGCAGCAGCACGGTGGTTCGGTTCCGGCGGGTCCCGCGCAGGTTGGCGGCGGCGCGGGAACTCGGGTCGCTGGTGCGTCCGGCGCGGGTCTCGTAGCGCACCCGGTTCTGGTCGATGGCTTCCAACCGCACGCCTGGCGTGATGGTCCAATCATTGAAGTCGATGCGGTCCTGCAGGAACAAGGCCCAAGCCTCGGCGCGCTGAACGCAATTTCCGGCATTGCCGAGCAACCCCAAGTCGTCCAGTGCCAGCGCGCCGCCCCTTTGGCTGTAGGCGCTGTTGCGTTGCAAGCGATCCTCTTCGTCCTCGTGATAACGCAAGCCGACCCGCAGACCGTGACTGGCTTGGCCGAACCGGCGTGTGAGGGAAGCGCGAACGTCTACGCCCTGCGAGACGTACCGGCGGTCGTTGGCGCGCAGTTGGATGCTGCCGGGCGCGGTGTCCATGGTGCCCCGCAACAGGCCTGCCAGCGCCGCCGCGGCCCAGCCGCGGATGCCGTCGCCGTTGTTCACGGCCTGCACGATGGTGGCCCAGCTGGTGCGCGACAGCGTTTGGGCATTGGCGCTGCCGTCCAAATCCACGCCTTCGGTCTTGAACCAGTTGCGAGCGTGGGTGTTGCGGTAGGCGGTGGCGACCACGTCCAGCGCGTCGGCCCTGTAGTTGTGGCGCAGCACGGCTTGCCGGTGGTTGGCGTCGATGCCGTCCAACGCGGAAGCGCCGTAGCGGCGGGCGGGCGAAGCGCGGAAGTCCGCGTCGGTCAGACCCAGGTAGCTTTGATCGGAATGTTGATCCGCTCTTTGCAACTTCAAGCTGAATCGGTGGCGGGCTTGTTCGTAGGCGATTTTCAACGTGTAGTCGCGGACATCGAGGCCGGTGTCCGCACCGTGGCGGTCGATGGTTTGAAAGCCGTCCGAACGCCACTGATGGGTCTCCAGCAGGAAGCCGAAACCGGACGGCGTCGTGTCGCCGTAGGTGGCGTGCAGCCGACTGCCGCCGTGCTGTCCGAGTTCCGTGGCGATGCGACCTTGGCGGCGGTCCGGAATCGCCACGGACACCATGTTGAGCGCGCCGCCGATGGTGTAAGGGCCTTGCGCGATGGCCGCCGGCCCTTTGAGGATCTCGAACGCGGCCATGCGGCCGGCGGTGGGAAAGTAATAGGCGGCGGGGGCGGAATAGGGTGCCGGGGCGATCAACACGCCGTCTTCGAGCAGCGTGATGCGGGCGCTGCGCTCCGTCGCCACGCCGCGAATGCCGATGTTGGGACGCAACCCGTAGCCGTCTTCCACCTGTATCGACACGCCCGGCAATCGCCTCAGCAACCGTTGCACGTCGGCGTACGCGAACCGCGCGAGCTGCTCGGCTTCTATGACGTGCGCGCCGCCGGCGGTGTTGTCGACGTCTTCGAGCGAGCCGATGATGGTGACGGTCTCCAGCTGGTCGCTCGCCTCCCGGTCCTGGACTTCGGCGCGGGTGCCCTCTTGGCCCGCCCAGGTGGCAACCGCCGCCAGCGCGCCGACGGCCGCCGCAAGTCCGGCTATTCGCATGGAAGTGTCTCCTTGTTCCGTAAATAGTAAAGTAAACGCTAATGGGAACGGTTGTCAAGGTTAAAAACATCACTGGCACGTCACAAAGGAACTCCAGCCGCTTGGATGGGTTGGCGGGCGGAAGTTGGCGTGGCGGGATGCGTGCGGCGGCGACCACGACGCCGATCGGCTGGTGCCGGCCTGCGTGCTGAGCATGTGCCCGAGGTTCGCCGCGCCCGCACCTGGGCTGGCGGGCGCCGCCGTGTCCGCTGCGCCGCCGGTGGGACGGCCCGGGAACGAAGCGTTCTACGGCTGCCGATACGTTTCCAAGTTGGCCGTGAACTCGGTGCCGCTGCGGGCGTCGGCCAAGCCGTCCAACGCCCGCAGGATCGTCTGCTGGCGGTCCACGCCGTCGGCCCACGCCCGCGCCCGCTTCGCCGCCGACTTGCCGAAACGCCGCTCCACCATCCGGCGCAGCAGGCCGCGCAAAGGTTCGACCATCTCCTCGCGCGTCAACCGGCGACCTTCGAAGAGGCCCTCGGCGCGGCCTTCCGCGCGGCCCGCCGCATGGCCTTCCGCACAGCCCTCGGCGCGGCTTTCCCGGCGCTCGGTGCGCGGAGCACGGCGTGGTCGTCCTGGGTGGTGCCGTCGCGCTCGCCGAGGGCGCGCCCCACGCGGCGCAGCGCCTTGGCCGAGGCCGGCGACAGCTCCGGCTCGCCGGGCGCGAGGTGGATCTCCTCGGCCCGCCAGCCGGGAAACGCGACGCTGGCGCCGGCCGGCGCGTACCGCCCGTCGGCGTCGAGCACGTGGATGGTCAGCCCCGGCCGGCGCGAGCGCGGCCGGCGGCCGGGCGCGTCCGGCACCTCCACCCAGACCTCGCGCGCGCGCCACTCCTCGTAGAGCGACAGCTTGCGGCGGCGGACGTCGGTGGTGAAGTCCACCTCCAGCACGACGTCCGGCAGGCGCTCGGCCACCTCCATGGCCGCGCCGGTGGGCGCGTCCCGCCCTGGATGCGTGTGGATGGCCTCGTCGGCCTGCATGATGCGGGCGCGCTCGCCGTCGGGGCCGCGCAGCAGCAGGTCCGCGGTGCGGAAGGTGGCTATCGGGGCGCCGCGCACAGCGGCGACGAGGGCCGCCAGCCGTCCGGCCGGCCCCCCGTGGTGGGTGGTGGCGGGTTCGGCGACGTAGGCGGTCTCGCGCCGGGCGTCCCGGAACTCGATGCGCCCCTCGTGGCAGCCGATCCCGCGGCGGCGGATGCGCACCGGGCGGCAGCCGGGGAAGTCCTCGTCGGCGATGTCCGTCCGGCGGACTGGGCTGGCCGGCGCTTGGGCCGGCGCCGTGCGGGCGCGTTGCGCGGCGCCGCTCGGCGCTTGCCGCGGGCTGGCGCCGGCGGCTTGGCGGGCCGGGTCGCGTTTGGCGATGGAAGGCGGCATCGGAACCTCTCCGATTGCGAAGGGTATTCCGTTGATCTTAAACGCTTTTTTTGGTACACGGCTGTGCGATCGCGGCGTTGCCCGCCTCCGCTCGCAAGCCGTTGTCCCGGCAGGAAGTGTTCGCTCGATTGGGCGCACTTTTCCGAGGCTGTAAACGGGCCGCCCCGCCGCGTCCGTCGGCCACCGGCCGGCGGTTCGCCGCCCGGCCATGCCGCAAAACGCGACGCCGTTACTGGCCGACGCTCGCGGCCGACTCGTCGAAGGCCTTGAGGTCATCGAGCAGCCGCAACAACTCGTCCGGCACGTCCAAGGGCGTCACCCGCACCAGCACTCCGAAAGCGGCGTGATCGAGGTAGTGGGATTCCCTGCTGCGCATCGGCCGGCTTTCGGTCAGCAGGGCGACGCCGCCGGCCGCCAGCGGGTGGAGCAGAGTGGCCTCGAAGTGGATGTAGCGGCCTAGGGTCACCGTGAACCAGCCTTCGAGCGCTGGCGGCGCGCCGGCTCGCGCCTGGCCAACCTGGACTAGCAGGGGCTGCGGCCGTTCCCGAGGCGGCAGCGGCTGATGCCAGCTGCCGGCGGCGAGAACGGGATGGTTCCGGCGCAAGCGGCGCGCCGCGCTCCCCAGCTCGGGCAGCTGCCGGCGCCACTCGTAGCTGGTGTCGAACAACGTTTGCTCGTGAGCCTTGAACTGGTCGCCCAGTTGCGTGACGAGTTCATTGCGGATTTCCGCGCCCCGGTTTGTCGCCGCCCGGTCTGTCACCGCCGGGTCGGGCGCGAGCGGCGTCGAGTCGACGGCCGGCACCGGGATTGCCGCCAACTCGTCTGGCGGCAGCCCAGGCACCCCCCAATCGGCGAACGGATCGTCCTTGAAATAGCCCTCCAAGTCCGGGTTCGGGAGCGATTGCCACAAGCACGGATCCGGCCCCGGCCCTGGCCAGAACTCGGCGGCGCAATCGCCTCGGAACCACTCCGGTGGCGGCAAGTCCACGGCCAGCAGCGGGGCCGGATACTCCTCAAAGGGTTGCCGCCGGCCGAACGCGAAGCCGTCCGGCGGCGGCGCGTCTTCGGCCAGCGGAATCGCCAAGCGGGGCAAGGTCACCGCGTCCAAGCGCCGCCGGCGCGCAGCGCCATCCGCGCCGCCTTGCGCGTGGGAGAACACGACCACCTCGACGCGGTACCAGTCGAACCGCAGGCGTTCTTGAGCGGCCTCGTGCAGATCGTCCGTGGCGGCCCAAGCGCCCGCCGCCCACAGCATCGCCAACCAAACTACGCCGGCACGCACGGAGACCGTGTCCGCCGAAGCGACCAACAGGCCGGGATTCAGCCGGCGCCGGCGGCGACCAGAGCCGGTTGGCGGTCGCCGCCGGCGCGCCCGTCGGCCGGTAGGCCGCGAACGGGTGGTGGCTTGCGCCCCGACCGCGCTTGGCGCCCGGTGCCCAATTCGCGCAGCAGTTTTTCGGTGAATTGGAACCTCGCGTCGGGCTGTTCGAGCGCCGGTCCGATGCCGCCGCTCACCAGCAAACGCGCGCCGCGTCGGCCGGCCGCGGCGTCCGCTTCCCGAAAACGGTACTTCGCCGGCTCGCGTTGCACCAGCCGCACCACCGCCAAGGGATCTACCGCGGCATCGGGTTGGAACTCCACTCGGCCGCCGGCGCTGCCGAGGTCTACCCGATCGACGCCGATGGCGCCGGCCACGAGCTTCAACGACGTGACGCGCAAGAGATTGCGGAGCGGATCCGGCAGCGGGCCGAAACGGTCGATGATCTCCACCTTGAGGTCGTCGAGAGCGTCTTGATCGGCCGCCCCGGCGATGCGCTTGTACAACACGAGGCGGGCGTGGACGTCCGGCAGGTAGTCGTCCGGGATCAACGTCGGCACGTGCAGGTTCACGTCGTGGCTGGTGCGCAGCGGCTCGTCCAACAGCGGCGTGTGGCCGGCCTTGATGGCGGCTACGGCGCGGCCGAGCATCTCCATGTAGAGGTTGAAGCCGATGGTCTCGATTTGCCCGGATTGATCCTCGCCGAGCAGTTCCCCGGCGCCGCGGATCTCCAAATCGTGAGTGGCCAGCGTGAAGCCGATGCCAAGCTCTCCGGCAGCTTGCACCGCGTCCAGCCGCTTGACGGCGTCTGCGGTCATGGCCTTGGGGTGGGGCGTCATCAGGTAGGCGTAGGCTTGGCGGTTGGAACGGCCGACGCGCCCGCGCAGCTGGTGCAATTGCGCGAGGCCGAAGCGGTCGGCGCGGTCGATGATCATGGTGTTGGCGTTGGGGATGTCGATGCCGTTCTCGATGATCGTGGAGCACACCAGCACGTTCACGCGCCGGTGCTGGAAGTCCGCCATCACGCGGGACAATTGGCGCTTCGGCATCTGTCCGTGGCCAATGCCGACCCGGGCGGCCGGCGCCAGTTCGGCCACCCCGTCGGCGGCGCGGTCGATGCTGCGCACCTCGTTGTGGACGTAGAACACCTGGCCGCCGCGGGCGAGTTCCCGGGCAATGGCTTCCGCCACGATGGCGCGCCGCCGCTCCATGACGAACGTCTTGATGGCGAGGCGGCCCGTCGGGGGCGTGGCGATCACGGACATGTCGCGCAGTCCGCTCAAGGAAAGGTTAAGCGTGCGCGGGATGGGTGTGGCGGTGAGCGCCAACACGTCCACTTCGGCCCGCAGGCTCTTCAGCCGCTCCTTTTGGCGCACGCCGAACCGGTGCTCTTCGTCGATGACCACGAGGCCTAAGTTCTTGAACTTGAACGCCTTGGCGAGTAGCCGGTGGGTGCCGATGACGATGTCCACCGCGCCTTTCGCGAGCTTTTCCGCCACCGCGTTCGCCTCGCCTTCCGTGCGCAGGCGCGAGACCAGTTCCACCGTGACCGGCCAATCCGCGAAACGGTCGCCGAACGTCTCGAAGTGCTGACCAGCGAGCAGCGTGGTGGGCGCCAGCACCGCCACTTGCTTGCCGCTCGCCACGGCGAGGAACGCGGCGCGCATGGCCACTTCCGTCTTGCCGAAGCCGACGTCGCCGCAAATCAACCGATCGGTGGCCTTGGGACTGGTGAGATCGTCCATCACCTCGCCGATGGCCGCTTCCTGATCGGGCGTCGCGTCGAACGCGAACTGCTCCGCGAACCGGCCGTAATCGTCGTCCGGCGCGGCGAACGCCACGCTTTTGGCGGCTTGGCGGCGGGCGTAGACGTCCAACAACTCGGCCGCGGCGTCGCGCGCCTTCTCGGCGGCCCGACGTTTGGCCTTCGCCCAGTGATCAGAGCCGAGGCGGTGCAGCGGCGCCGCCTCCTCGCCGGCGCCGGCGTAGCGCGACACCAGATGCAGGCTGGTGACCGGCACATACAATTTGGCTTCCTCGGCGTACTCGATGAGCAGAAACTCCATCGCTTCGTCGTCGATGGTCAGCGTTTCCAAGCCGCGGTAGCGTCCCACGCCGTGGTCGACGTGGACCACCGGCGCGCCCACGCGCAATTCGATGAGGTTCTTCACCACCAAGTCGGGGTCGATGCCGCGCCGCCGGGCGCGCGCCGCGGCCGCCTCGCCGCGGTGGCCAAAAATCTCCGTTTCGGTCACAACCGCCACATCCGCCTGCCAGAAGCCGCGTTCGATGGGCGCGGTGGCGATGGCAAGCGGGGCCTCGTCCGCCAGGAACGCGGCGAAGTCCGCCACATCCTTGGGCGCGAAGCCCTCGCGCCGCAGGAAATCGTCCAGATGCGCTTTGCGGCCGGGGCTCTCGGCGGTGAGCAGCATCCGCGCCTTGGCGTTGCCGATGAAGGCGCGCAGCCGCGCCGCCGGGTCGCGGGCGCGGTGGTTGGCGGCGACCTCCGGCAGCGGTTTGCCGCCGAAACCGACACGGTGGCGGTGCCGGGTGGCTTTAGTGTCCAGTTGGACGCGACCGTAGCGCTTCAAGCGCTCGCCGAGTTCGGCGGGCGTCAGGAACAGCGATTGCGGCGGCAGGATCGGGCGTTCCACATCGTGGCGCAGCGCTTCGTAGCGCGCGGCGACCTCGCCCAGATGGCGCCTCGCCGCGCCGCCGATGTCTTCTTCCAGCACTAACACGGCATCGGATCGCAGGTAGTCGAACAGGGTGGCGGTGTCGCTCGGCCCGAAGAACAGCGGCAGGTAGTACTCGATGCCCTGCGGCGCCAGGCCCTCGCTCACGTCCTGGTAGATGGGGCAACGGCGCACATCGGTGTGGAACGTGCGATGCCAGGTGTCGCGGAACCGGCTGACGCCGGCGGCGTCGAGGGGCATCTCCCGCGCCGGCAGAATGCGGATCTCGTCCGTTGCCGCGATGGTGCGTTGGGTGTCGGCGTCGAAGATGCGCAAGGTGTCGATCTCGTCGTCGAACAGATCGATGCGAACGGGGTTGGCCGCGCCCATCGGAAAGACGTCCACCAGCGAACCGCGCACCGCGAACTCGCCTCGCTCCGTCACGGTGTCCGTGGCGCGGTAGCCGGCGGCGCTGAAGCGCTCGCGCTCCCGGGCGAGGTCGAAGGTGCGACCGGCGGCGAGCACCAGCGACCGGGCCTGAACGTAGCTCGGCGGCGCTAGGCGTTGCAACAAAGTTCCCACCGGCACCACCAGCACCCCGTGCGTGGCCGTTGGCAAATCGTGCAGTGTCGCCAAGCGCTCGGAGACGATGTCCTGATGGGCGGAGAAATGGTCGTAGGGCAGGGTTTCCCAGTCCGGGAACAGCATCGCTCGGGTGGGCCGAGACGCCTGCGAAGCGCCGGCCAAGGATTTTGCCGCGTAGAACCGCACCTCGCGCAGAGCGTGGAACGCGGCTTCCGGGTCCGCGGCCACGTAAACGACGAGCCGATCCGTCGCCTGCGCCAGTCGCGCAGTGGCCAAACTGCGGGCGCTGCCGTGCAACCCCTGCCAGTTGTGAACAAGATGGGGTGCCGGCGGTTCCGGCGCCGGGAGGGAACGCATAGGCGTCAGTCTACCACCGCTCCGCCGGGTGCCATGCGCGCAACCGGCAACTCGAACGTCACTGGCGGTCTCGAAGAGGGGAACAACCGGCTGCGAATGGAGGCGGCGTTCCGTCCAGCGTTACCTGTGCGCCTTTTGCCACGAGGCGATGCGGGCGAGGCGAGCATCGCGCAACGCCACGCCGTAGGCCGGGCCGGGGGTGGCGTCCACGCGGATGCGCCGCAACGCTTGGGCGAGGTCGCGCAGCGGCTGCAGGGATTCGCCGGCGCAGTCCTCGACAGCGGCGAACACCAGCTCCGGCAGCGGCCCCGGTCGAAACACGCCGATGGCGGCGAGAGCTTCCAACAAGGCGGGGGCCGTTTCTGCCTCCACCAAAGCAGGCCCGTGGCCCGCCAGGGCTGTGGCGGCCCGCGCGGTCAGGCGTGGCGCCTTCAGGCGCGAGAGCGTGCTGGCGATAGCGTCGCGCTGGTTCGCCCAGCCGATGGCGACGAGGGCGGTGGCTTGATTGCGGAAGGCGCGCCGGCGGAAGAGCGCGACGGTGGCGTCCAGGTTCAGCTGCTCGAACCAAACGGCGCCGTTCAGGGCGCTGGCGGTCTCGAAGAACCGCGCAGGGGCTGGCCCGGCGGCGGCCTTGGCCAGTTCGGCCCAAACCCTTTCGCCGGAGAGCGCCGCCAGTTCCGGCCGCATCGACGCCATGAGGGCAAGGGTCTCGTCGGCGATCCGAAAGCTCGGCAGCTGGGCGGCGAAACGGGCCACTCGAAAGACCCGCAGCGGATCCTCGGCGAAAGCCGGCGAGACGTGTCGCAGCAGCCTGGCGTCCAGATCCGCCTTGCCCCCGTGGGGGTCGATGAGCCGGTCGCCGTCCTTGGCCATGGCGTTGATGGTGAGATCCCGGCGTAGGAGATCCTCCTCCAAGGTGACGGATGGCGCGGCGTGGCAGGTGAAATCCGCGTGCCCCGGCCCGGTCTTGCGCTCGGTGCGGGCCAGCGCGTGTTGTTCGCCGGAGCGCGGGTCCAGGAACACCGGAAAGTCGCGGCCCACTTGCTTGTAACCGTGGGCGAGCATCTCCGCCGCGGTGGCGCCGACGACCACCCAGTCGCGTTCGCGCACCGGCAGGCCAAGCAAACCGTCCCGCACCGCGCCGCCGACCAGGTAGGTCTTGCCGCTCGGCCGGCGGGCCGGCGGCGTGCTGGCGTTCACATCGGGCCTTTGCGGTGGGCCAACGGGTTGGAAGCGAAGCCGTTCACGCCGCGCGCCGTTCCATGGCCGGCACGGAGAACAGCCGTTCGTCGTCCAAGCGCAATGCGGTCAGCCTTCGGCCCCACACGCAGCCGGTGTCCACCCCCCAAGCGCGGGTTCGGGGGTGGCATTGGTCGGGTGCCACGCCGAACAAGGCGGCCCAGTGGCCGAACACGACCTTTCCCGGCAGCCGCGACGGGTAGGCGAACCAGGGCTTGTAGCCGGCCGGCGCCTCCGCCAAGGCGCCCTTGTGGCTGAACTCCATCACGCCGGCGACGTCGAGCAGTCGCATGCGGGTGAGGTGGTTGGTGATGGCCCGCAGCCGCGCCATGCCGGTGAGCGCGTCGTCCCACTGCGCCGGTTCGTTGCCGTACATCGCCTTGAAGAATGCCGGATGCTCCGCGCCGCGCACCGCTGTCTGCAATTCCGCGGCGCGGGCTCGAACCGCGGCCAGGTTCCAAACGTGCGGCACGCCGGCGTGAACCACCAGCCAGTCTTCGGTTTCAAGGAGGAACGGTTGCCCGCGCAGCCAACCGGCCAGCTCGTCGCGATCCGGCGCGTCCAATAGCGCTTCCAGCGTGTCGCCCGGGCGGTGCGGATGGCCGCCATGCACCATGGCGAGGAAGTGCAGGTCGTGGTTGCCGAGGGTGGTTGCGAAACGCTCGCCCAAGTCGCGGGCGAATCGCAAGGTTCCAAGGGAATCCGGGCCCCGGTTGACGAGATCGCCCACGCACCACAAGCGGTCGGCGGCGCCGAAGCCGACTGCCGCGAGCAGCGCTCGAAGGCTCGCGAGGCAGCCTTGAATGTCGCCGACGACGTAGGTTGCCACGGCTTCGTTCGCGCGGCGCGTCAATGCACCGCGTTCGGCGCCTCCAGAGAAAAACGCTTGATGGGCACGTCGAAAAGCTCTCCGGCGGCGTTGCGGAACTCGTAGTGGCCCTCCATCGTGCCCACCGCCGTTTCCAACACGCACGCGCTGGTGTAGCGGAACGCCTCCCCCGGCGCGATGTGCGGTTGATTGCCCACGACGCCCGGCCCGCGCACTTCCTCTTGGTCGCCATCGCCATCGGTGATCAACCAACGTCGATTCAACAACTGCGCGGCCTGCGCCCCGGTGTTGGCGATGGTGATGGTGTAGGCGAAGACGAACCGCGGGGCCGAAGCGTCGGATTCGGACGCGATGAAGCGGGTCTCCACGTGCACGTCGAATCCTCTCATGGGACGGGTCGCTCCGGCACCGTTTGCCTGGTCGTTGGCACGGACGCCTCTCGGTAGTGGTTTGCGATGGCCACGAAGTCGCCCACCGAGAGCTCTTCGGGGCGGACTTGCGGATCCAACTCTAGCGCCTTGGCGTCGCAGTGCAGTGATTTTAAGGCGCGGGCCAGCTTCTTGCGACGTTGGGCGAAGCAGACGCGCAAGACATGGCCGAGCGTCTCCAAGTCGCAGGGCGTTGCCGCCGGCGCGACCTGCAGCCGCACGAAAGCGGAGTGTACCTTGGGCGGCGGCGAGAAACTGGCCGCGGGGACGTCGAACAGCCGCTCGACGCGGCAGCGATGCTGGGCCAGCACGGACAAGCGCCCGTAAGCCTTGCCGCCCGGCCGCGCCGTCAGCCGCGCCGCCACCTCCGCCTGCAGCATGAAGTGCATGTCGAACACCCGCTCTGCGCCATCGAGCCATTGCGCCAGAATCCGCGTGGCGACGTTGTAGGGCAGGTTGCCGACGAGGCGAATGCGGCTGTCGCCGGCAGCGGCGAGCAGGTCCCGCCAACACGTGCGCAAGGCGTCGGCCGCGATGATTCGCGCGCCGGGAAAACGGTGGCGCAAACGTTCCGCGAGGGAGTTGTCGATCTCCACCGCGGTCACCGCCGCCGCCTCCTCCACCAAACGCCCGGTGAGGGCGCCCGTTCCCGGGCCGATTTCCACCACATGGTCGCCTTGGGCGAGACGCAACGCCGCGAATACGCGCTCGACGGTGGCGGCGTCCGTCAGGAAGTGCTGGCCGAACCGCTTGCGGCGACGGAAAGGACGGCTCCGCGCCGATGGCGGCGTCGATCCGCTCATGCGCCGGCGGGATGGTTCGGGCGCCTTGCGGTTGGTTCGGCGTTGCGCCGGCAACCGCTTTCAGCCGGCGGTGTCATCGCCATCGGCCTCGCCGTCGCCGGTGTCGAGACGCATCTCCACGAACGCCTCGTCGCGGATCTCGCGCAGCCACTCCTGCAGCCGCTCGTCGAAACGCTGGGCGTGCAAGACGCGGGTGGCGAGATCGCGTTGCGCTTCCTCGCTGGCGTCTTGTTCGCGCCGGTCGCGCACTTCCAGAACGTGCCAGCCGTAGGCGCTGCGGAACGGCGCGGTCGGCTCGCCGATGGCGGCGGCTTGCATGGCCGCTTGGAACTCGGGCACGAAATCCTGGGCCGTTCGCCAGCCGAGCTCGCCGCCGGCCAAGGCGCTGCCGGGATCGTCGGAGTGTTCCCGCGCCAGCGCCGCGAAGTCCCCTCCGTCCCGAAGTTCGGCGGCCAGCTCTTCCATGAGCGCCTTGGTTTCGGCCTCGTCGCGGATGGCGGACGGCATGAGCAGGATGTGTCGCACCAGCGCCTCTCTGGTCGTCTGCTGCGAAGCCCCGCGTTTGTCGATGAGCTTCACGATGTGCAGCCCCGATGCGTTTTGCAGCGGCCCGGCCACATCGCCGACATCCATGTTCTGCACGGTGTCGGCGAAGAGGCTCGGAATGCGGCTCGCTTTGCGCCAGCCCAGATCGCCGCCCTCCAGAGCCTTCGACCCGGCCGAATGCTCCACAGCCAGGGCGCCGAAATCCGCGCCAGCGCGCAACTTCTCGATAAGCGCTTCCGCTTCGCCCTTCACCGCGTTCACCTGGGCCCGCGAAGCGCCTGCTTCCGTCAGCAGCAGGATGTGGCCGACGCGGTACTCGTCCGAAATGTGCTCCGCGAAAAAAGGCGACGCGAGCAGCTCGTCGACGTCCTGGGCGGTGATGTAGACGCGCCGGTTGACCACTTCGCGCTGCAACCGTTCCATCGTTATCTGGCGACGCACCTGATCGCGGAAGTCTCGGTAGGAGACGCCCTCGGCGCCCAGCGTCTCGATGAACTGGTCCAAGTCCAAGCCGTTTTGCGCTGCCACCTCGCTCACCGCCGCGGTCAGCGTCTCGTCGTCCACTTGGATGCCCCGGCGCTCGGCTTCCTGCAGCTGGATGTTCTCGATGATCAACCGCTCCAGTATCTGTTCCATGATCGCGTCCCGCGACGGCAACTCCTGTCCTTCCGCGACCAGCCGGGCGGTCACGCCCTCGTAGCGTTCGAGCACTTCGCTCGCCAGCACGATGTCCTCGTTGACGACGGCCGCGATGCGGTCGATGGGCTCGACGGCCCGCGCGGGGTCGAACAGGGCCAGGGCGGTCAAGAGCGCGCCGAAGGCCGCCGTTCTCGTGGTGGTGGTGGGCTGCATGTTTACCTCTTTTACCTCTGCAAAAGTCCCGTGGATGGCCTAGACAATGGTTAGAGTGACGGGTTGAAGCCGCGTATCCCTCGGGTCAGCCGAGCGTCCACGCCGCCGCCGATCCCGCCCAAACCCTTGAGCACCAGTTCCAACAACACCCCGCGGTCGGCCTCAAGCGGCCCGCTGGCGAGGCCGGGGGGCTGGGCCAGAGCAGCGTGCGCGGTCTTGTGCGCCAGCAGTTTCACCTCCAGGCAGCAGTTGGCGTAGCGGAAGCCGGCGAACCGCTCTATTGTTCGACCAGAATTCCAGTCGTGGTTCCACCGTCCGAAAACGCTCCACTGGCGGGCCAGCGGCCAGTGGAAGGACCAGTCGGATTGGTCGACGCCGTCCGCCGGGCGGCGGCGGTAGCCGAGATTGACAAGCCGCGACGGGCCACGCCGATAGGCCAGCGCCAATCCCGCTTCCTCGGAGGCGCTTTCGTCGGCGTCCCACGCCCAGTTCGCGCGCAGGCGCACGCGGCCCAAGGTGGTGCCGACCTCGCCCGCCAGCAAGGTATTGGAAGGCGGGCCGTAGCCAGGCAGAGTCACGCGGGCGTCGCGCAGGCGCGCCAAGGCGCCGAGACGCGCATGGACAATCTCGCGGCCGTCATCGGCGGAGAGCAGCCGCGAAGCGAGGCCCACCGAGATCTGATCGGCGTCGCCGATGCGGTCCACGCCGCCAAAGCGGTTGTCGCGGAACAACTGCTGGTAGCCGAAGGCGAGCCGTGACGGATCGAAGCGTGGCAGGTGCGTTTGCTCGGCGTGGGATTGGTGGAAGTAGCGCAGCCGCGGCTCCAGGGTTTGGCGCCAACGGCCGGCCTTGACGTCGCGGTCGAAGTAGAGGCCGCCGTCGACGCTCGCCAAGGCGATGTTGCGCTCGAGGCTAGTGTCGGGCGCGCCGTCGACCCGCAGGTCGTAGCGGGTGTGGCGCCAGCCGGCGGCGATGGTCAGAAACCCCCAAGGCCGCGACACCGGCAACCACAGCCGCGGCTCGATGTGCAACCGGGCGCCTTGCGGGGTGGCGGCGGTGGCCGCCCCGGGCCGTTGGAAAACCGTCCACGCGGCGCCGGTGGTCCAGCGCAGCGGCCCGGCAGCGCCGTTGTAGAACAGGTTCGCTTCCGGCAACCGCCGATGGGCCGCCAAGCCGTTGTCGAGGCGTTGGTAGCCTTCCGCCCACAGCCGCGCGGTCAGACCGCCGGCGGCGTAGCGGATCTCCGCATGGCGCCGCAGCACCGCTTGGCTCGTGACCGCAAGGGTGGAGTCCAGATCCACGAAATAGCGGGGGTCGCTCGCCGCGTTGACATCCACGAATGTCGTCCATGGCCCGCGTCGGGCGCGGTGCTCGGTCCGCCAAAGCCAGCGTGTGGCGCCGTCCAGCAGATCGTCCGACGACAGGTAAGCGGCGCCAAACCGGTTCCGTGCGCGCTTGCCGAGGTGCCGGAACTCGCCTTCGAGGCCGGCGCCGCGCTTGCTGATGAACCGCGGTGTGATGGTGGCGTCGTAGTTCGGCGCGAGGTTGAAGTAGTAGGGCAGGGCGATGTCCACGCCGCTGTCCCCGCCGTAGCGCAGATTGGGGAACAAGAAGCCGGTCGCCCGGTCGCCGCTGGCGGAGAAACGGGCGTACGGCAAGTACGCGACGGGCACGCCGCCGAGTTGCACGCGCACATTGCGCGCCGTCACCAGGGCGGTGTCCTGATCGACCTCCACGCTGGAAGCCCGCAGCCGCCACGCCGCGGTCCCCGGAGCGCAACGGGTCAGCTCGGCGTTGTCGAGACGCAACGCCTGGCCCTCTTGGCGCGCTTGCTCGGCGCGACCGCGCAGCGACATGGCGGTCAACACCCAATCCACGTCCTGGGCGTGCGCGTTGCCGTCCTCTAACCCCAACTCGGCGCGGGCGGCGCGCAGGCGAAGGCCCGGCTCGCCGAACTCCACCGCGCCTTCGGCGCCCGCGACGCCCCGGCCCTCGTCCACTTCCACGGTGTGTGCGGACAACCGCCTGTCGCCTTGCCGAAGGCGCACCCCGCCTGTCGGCGCGACGGGAGGCGCTGCGAGATACGAACCCCCGCAAGCGCCCAAAGCGACATCGGGGCGCCACATCGAGGCCGCTAGCGTGGCGGGTTGCGCCGTGGCCGCATCCCGCCCTGCTGCGGGCGCTGCGGCGCAAAGGGCAAGCAGTCCGGCGGCCAGCGCCCTTGGCGCGACGGCGACGAGAAACGGATTGTGCATTCGGCTGTGCGCCTTGTTGTCGGGAGTGTTCGAGCGAGTCGACGGCGATTGTATCCCGCGCACTCCGGCGCATGTTGCGCAACTCCCGGCTGCGAGCTCGGCAAGGCAGCCGCTGCAACGGGTCGGAAGCGGGGATTGGCCGTCCGAGGGGCCGTCGCGCAACGAGGACGGCGCCGTGGCGAAGCGGCAACGGCCGACGGAAGGTGGGCGCATCCGATCTCGCCCCCGCGCCCTAGGACATTGCGCCAACGGACGCCCCCTTGGGCCAACAATGGACTACGATAGGTGGCCAACAGCCCTTCAGCGGAAATGGGTTCGGCGAGCGATGAACATTTGGCGCGTTTGGCGCAATCGGCGTATTCGGGGAGAGCGGGGCGGGACGGTGCCGCTGGGCGTCCTTGCCGCGGTCATCGCGCCATCGGCGTTCGGCCAAAGCCCGCTCGAGGATCCCGTGCCGGAGGTTATTGGCAAAGGCGACCTCGTGGTGGCGGTGGCGCCGTTCGTGCGTGCGCCGCGGACCGTGGACCAAAGCAGCTGGTTTGGCACCAACAACGCCCACGCCCGTGTCCAATCCCTCGCGCCGGTGCCGGTGGGGGCAGGCGCGGCGCCGCGCCGGTTGGCGTTCAACGACGCGCGCGGCGTCCTGTATCTCACGGATGCCGAAGGCCGAACGCCCACCGCGTATTTGGATTTGCGGCGCCAGGATGTGCATTTCTCCAACCGCAACTTCCCGAACGAGTCCGGCTTCCTGGGCTTCGCCTTCCATCCCGAGTTCGCCATGCCCGGCAAGCCCGGCTACGGCAAGCTGTACACGGCGTTCAGCGCCTTGCCGAGCAGCGGCGTGGCGGACTACGCGGACGCCGGTGCCGTGCAAGACAGCGTGCTGCGCGAGTGGACCGCCGAGGACGCCAGCGCGAACGTCTTCCGGGGCACCTCCCGGGAAGTGCTCCGCGTCGGCCAATTCGCCAGCAACCACAATGTCGGCACCATCGCCTTCAACCCCGCGGCCAAGCCGGACTCGCCGGATTACGGCAACCTCTACATCTGCTACGGCGATGGCGGCAGCCGCGACGACCCCGCCGACAACGGCCAGACGTTGCGATCGCCGCTCGGCGCCATCGCCCGCATCGACCCGCTCGACACCGCCGGCGGTGGCGCCTACGGCATACCGCCGGACAACCCGTTCGTCGGCCTCGCGGGCGCCGCGCCGGAGATATGGGCTTACGGCTTGCGCCACCCGCAGCAGTTCTCGTGGGATGCGGACGGGCGCATGTTCTTGACGGACATCGGCCAGGATCAGATAGAAGAGCTGAATATCGGCGTCGCCGGCGCGAACTACGGCTGGCGGTTGCGCGAAGGCACGTTCGCCACGGCGCATGCCGCGCAAGGGGGCCGGTTCGGGCCGGTGTATCGGCGTCCCGCGGCGGACCCCGCCGCGTTCGTCTATCCGGTGGCGCAGTACGACCACGACGAGGGCTACGCCATCGGCGGCGGCTTTGTCTATCGCGGCAGGGGCATCCCGTCGTTGCGCGGCAAGTACGTCTTCACGGAGTTCGTGCGCGGGCGCGTCTTCGTCGTGGACGCGGGCGATCTGCACCCCGACCGGCCGGCGCGAATCGACGAACTTCGCTTGTCGTTCGACGGCCAGGAGCGGGACTTGGCGGACGTCGCCGGGATGGTCAACACCTATCAATTCGGCGAGCGGCGTGTGGATGCCCGCATCGGCATCGACCACGAAGGCGAGCTCTATGTGCTCGCCAAAGGCAATGGCTGGATCTACAAGCTCACGGCTCTGCCGGGCGAGGCTGTCCAGCTCCGGCGCCTTGGGCTCGTCCTTGCGGGGCCGAGAGGCGGCGCCGTGGCCGGCCGCGAGGGTTTTGTGCGCGTCATCAACCGCACGGCGGACGCCGGCGAGGTGACCATCGAAGCCATCGACGACAGCGGGCGCCGGGCGCCGGCCATCACGCTCGCCGTCGGCGCTGGCGAAACCCGCCACTTCAACTCGCGGGATTTGGAGAACGGCAGCGCCGCGAAAGGCCTCGCCGGCGTGGGGCAAGGGCAGGGCGACTGGCGGCTGGAACTCTCCATGCCGCTCGGCATCGAGGCCCTCGCGTACATGCGCACGAACGCCGGCTTCCTCACGTCGCTGCACGAGACGGCCGGGCCGCCCGGCCGCGGCCACGAAGTGGTCTTTTTCAACCCGGGCAGCAACGAGGCCCAGGTGAGCGAACTGCGTCTTGTGAACGCCGGCGAGGTCGATGCCACCGTGACCATCACCGGCCGAGACGACATCGGCGAGGCCGCTCCGGGTGGCCCGGTGACGCTGACGGTGGCCGCCGGAGCGACCGCGACGGCGACGGCCGCGCAGCTGGAGGGCGGCGCGGACGGCATCGACGGCGCCTTGGGCGACGGCCAGGGCAAGTGGCGGCTTGCCGTTTCGGCCGACGAGCCGATCCAAGTGATGAGCCTGCTGGAATCGCCGACCGGGGACATCGCCAATCTGTCCACCCGGCCGGGGCCCCGGCCGCGACCCGGCGCCGGCGCGGCCATTCCCTACTTCCCGGCGGATGACGGACGGCTGGAAGGCTTCGCGCGCATCGTCAACCACTCGGATGTGGAGGACGGGGTGCTCATCCACGCCATTGACGACGACGGCGTGCAAAGAGGGCCGTTGACCTTGGAGCTGCCGCCGAACGGCGTTCGACACTTCAACTCCCGGGACTTGGTCAACGGCAATCCGCGCAAGGGGTTGTCAGGCGGCGTTGGCGCCGGCGTTGGAGCGTTGCGGCTGTCGTTCGAGACGGAACTCGCCATCGAAGCCTTGGCCTACATTCGCACGCGGCAAGGTTTGTTGACGGCCATGCACGACGTGGTGCCGGCGGTGGACGGCCGCCACGACGTGCGCATCTTCAATCCGGCCAGCAATCTGCGGCAAGCGAGTTGGCTGCGCTTGGTCAATCCCGGCGAGACGGAGGCCCAGGCGACCATAACGGGGATCGACGACGCCGGCGCGCGAGGCGAGACGGAAGTCCGCCTGTGGTTGCCCGCGGGCACGGCCCGGGCCCTCACCGCCACACAACTGGAAGAGGGGTACGCCGGCATGGAGGGCTCGCTTGGCGACCGTACGGGCAAGTGGCGGCTCGAGGTCTCGGCCGATCAACCGATTCGCGTGATGAGCCTGCTGCGCAATTCGACCAGCATCACCAATCTTTCGACGTTCCCCAGCGAGCATCCGTGATGCGCTGGCGGGCGGGGGATGAGCGTGCCGGCTATCCGGCGCGCCCGGCCACCTTGGGGAACCCGATGCCGAACGAGCGGCGGCGGGAACGGGCATGACTTCGCCGATCACCCTGATCACCAGCGGCCAGACGCCGCTCTTCGTGTTGCTGCTGACGGCGCTGGTGCTGTCCCTCACGTTCCACGAGTTCGCCCACGCCTTCGTCGCCAAGCGTTTTGGCGACGACACCGCCCAGCGGGCCGGGCGGCTGACGCTCAATCCTCTGGCGCACATCGATCCCTTTGGCCTTCTCATGGTGGTGCTGGTGGGCATCGGCTACGCCAAGCCGGTGCCGACGGACCCGCGCAACTTCCGCGCAAGACGCGCCGACCTGTGGGTGGCGGCGGCGGGCCCTGGAATGAACCTCCTGCTCGCGGCTGTGGTGTGGAACGGCTTTCTGGTGCTGCGCGCGGCGGATGTCGGGTTCGCTTATACCGAGGGCGCGGTGACGTTTGTGCAACTGCTGGTGCTGATCAACCTGCTGCTGACGGTGTTCAACCTGGTGCCCATCGGCCCGCTCGACGGCCATTACATCCTGCCCCATCTGTTGCCGCGCCGGCTGGCCCTCGCGTACCGCCACTACAACGCCCGCTATGGCGCGTGGCTGCTGCTCGCGCTGATTCTGGCGCAGGTTCTGGGCGTGCCGGTGTTCTCCACGCTGATGCGGCTGGCGCTGGCGTTGCTGCCCTGGGTGACTTTCGTGTAGCGGTTTCCCGCGCTGGGCCGGGCCTACTCCTCGGCGATGGCCTCGTAGACGAGGCGTTCCAGCGATCGCCCGATGCCACCTGGCATGCCGATGCGCTGCGGCATGAACACGCCGACGAGCCGTTCGGCCGGATCGATCCAGAAGAACGTGCCGGCCGCGCCACCCCAGCGGTACGAGTTCGGCGAAGGGCCGCCCGGCGGCGCGCCTTCGCCGACAATGCCGAAGCCGAGGCCGAATCCGCCGGCGCCGCCTTGGACCGTTTCGGGTAGCTGGTCGCGCGTCATCGCGGCCACCGTTTCGGGCGTGAGGATGCGTGTGCCCGCGAAAGCGCCACCGCCTTCCAGCATCAGGCAGAAGCGCATGAAGTCGCCCACCGTCGTCACCAGCCCGCCACCGCCGGAGAGGAAAGTGACGCCGATGAACTCGGGATCCTCCCGGGGGTTGTCCTGCACCGCAAGTTCGCCGCCCGCGCCGATGATGTGGTTCGTGCCGAAGCGGTGAACGACGTTCGGCGGCACGTCGAAATAGGCGTCTTTCACGCCTAGCGGCGCGAACAGGTTCCGGCGCAAGAAAGCGTCGAGGGGCAGGCCGCTGACGCGCTCCACGAGATGGCCGAGCACGTCGGTGGAAAAACCGTAGTGCCAGCGTGCGCCGGGTTGAAAGAGCAAGGGGATGTTGGCCAGTTTCGACACCAGTTCGCCGGTGTCCCGCGCCAGATAGTCCCAATCGTCGATGAGACCGGCTTCACGGTACATGCGGTCCACCGCCGAGTCGCCGTCGTAGCCGTAGGCGAGCCCCGCGGTGTGGGTGAGCAGATGATGCACGGTCACCGGGCGCTCGGCCGGCTCGCGGGTCTCGCCGTCCGCGGCAAGCACCGTCATGGTTTTCCAGCCGGGGAAGAAGCGCCACACCGGGTCGTCCAAGCGAAGTTCGCCCCGCTCCACCAGCTGCATGGCGGCGACGCTGGTGACCGGCTTGGTCATCGAGTAGATGCGCAGCAGGGAATCGATCCGCATCTTGGCGCCGGTTTGCACGTCCAGCAGGCCGGCGCTGTGGGCGAACACCACCTTGCCGCGGCGCGCCACCATCGCCGTGACCCCGGGAAACGCGCCGTCGGCGACGAGTTGATCCAGACGCGCGCCGAGGGCCTGCAAGCCGTCGCTGGTCATGCCGACCGCTTCCGGCGGCGCGCTTGGAAGTTCCGCGGCGCCGGCCGCGCAAAGCCCGGCAAGCAGACAGGGCGCCAACCTCCAGGCCGTTGCCGCTCCCCTCGGCGAGACGGGGCGGGGCGGAGACCCTTGCCGCTTCGACATGTTCATGATGCGCGACCTGCTCCAATCCGCACGGTGAATTCTCTGCGCCGGGTAGCTCCGTGAGCCGGCTTTGTCGGCTGCCGGAAGCCCGGCGCTACGGCGAGTGTAGCGCGAAGGACCCGCTCTCCAAGCCCAGCAGCGTCTGGCCGGCTTGTTCCATGCTGTGCGGGGCCACGGTGGCGTGTTGGCGCACCACGCGAACGTCCCGGGCGATGCGCTCCAGCGCCTCGCCCTGGCGGTTGGCGGTGGTGCCGGCCGCCTCGCAAAGCAGGTCCACCACTTCCGCGGCGGCGCGCGCCGCATCCACCGCGACGATGTGGAAGAGCGCCCGATCGCGCTTTGGCACGGCTTCTTGCGCCACCACCGTGTCCCAGCACTGGGTCGCCAGCTCCAGCAGAGCGGCTCGCGCTCCCAACAGACGCGCTTCGGCGTGGGCGATGGCGCGTTGCGCGAACGGCCGTTCGCGCAAAGTGAGGCTGGTGAAGCGCGGACGCTTGCGGGTGGCGAGCTCCACGAACGCGTCGACGCCGGCGCGGGCGATGCCGAGCGCCACCGCGGCCTTGTTGTACGCCAGCCGGTTGCCGAGCGGCAGCTTGGGCCGCGGCGGTTCCTCGCTGGCGCCGCCGAGGGGCGCGATGATGCGGGCGTCGGGCACAAAGACCTCGTCCAGGCGCACATCGTGGGAACCGGAGCCGCGCAAGCCGCTCACACGCCAGGTGTCGATGATCTCGAACTCCCCGGCCGGCACCACCGCGTAGCGGTTGCCGCCATCCACCTCGCCGTCGCCGTCGTGGCGCCGCACGGTGGCGCCGAACAACTGCGCGTTGTGGATGCCGCTCACGAAAGGCCACCGCCCGGAGACGCGCCAGCCGTCGCCCTCGCGCTCGGCCCGCCCAACCGCCGCTGTGGAACTCGCCATGATGGTCAAGGGATCGGCGATGAGCTCGGGACAGCGCCCGGTGAAACCCGGGGCGATGAGTTCGAACGTCTCGATGCCGATCATCAGGTTCCAACCCGCGCTGCCGTCGGCGCGAGACACGGCCTCGATGACGCGGATCTGGGTTTGCGGATCCGCCTCCGCCCCGTGGATGGATTTGGCGGCCCCCACGCGATACAGGCCGGCTTCGGCAAACGCCCGCGCCACCGGCGCCGGCAGATGGCGAAGCCGCTCGGCCTCGTCCGCATGCGCCCGAATCAGCGGTGCCAGCGCGAGCGCTTTGGCCACTGCGTGATTGCCGTCCCCGTTCTGCACGTGGCGAGTGTAAACCCGCTGGCGCGCTTCGCCGGCGCCATCAGGCCGCGCAACCGCGCGCTCTTCGCGACTGTCGGTGGCCAACCCGCTGCGCCAGGTTGGCCACAAGGCGCCCGCGCCGTTGGGCGGCGCAGGCTGCTAGAAACGCCCCTCGGCGGTAAGCAGCAGCCGGTTTTCCTTGCCGCGAGCGCCCTCGGCGCGTTCACCGGCCACACCGAAGCGCACGGGCCCGCTGCGGGTTTGCGTTTCGTAGGAGAAGCCCATGCGGGAGCGCTTGGCGGGGCCTGACACGTCGGTTTCCGCAAACGGCGTCATCGTGCCGTCGCGCCCGCGCAACGCCATGCCGTAGCCGACGCGGGCGTTCATGCGCCACTCGTCGTAGGCCGTGTCGGCGCGTTCGGCACCACCTCGCCTGGCCATCTGCGCGGCGTAGTCGCGACGGAAAAAGACGTCGGTGGCCTCGGACGCGCCGCCCCAGCGCGGAGAGACGGACAGCCGCAGGCCGCGGTTGCCGCTCGGTTCCACCACCAAGGTGGCGCTCGCGCCGGTCTCGGAGTAGCCCTCCGCGCCGTGCATGGCAAGCGTCCGCGCTTTGGCCTCGAAGTTGACCGTGGAGCTTTGGTAGCGCACGCCGGCCGCCACTTCCGCGCCGGTGCCGCTTGGCCCGTCGCCGCTGTCCAAGCGGGCCGCCACCTCCACGAACGGCGTGACCGCTCCGGCGTTGCCGCCGGCGCCGGAAAGACGCACGCCGCCGACGACCGGGCCGGTGTCCGCGGTGTAGGACATCTCGAAGCCGAGGCGCGCCCGCTGCACGCTGACGGCAAGTTCGTCAACGGCCTTCGGCCCTGTGCCGGTTTCCAGCGCGACCGCGCCGGCGTCGGCGCGCAGGGCGATGTCGAAGCCGCCCGGTTCGCCGAGCGTGCCGCTCGCGCCCACGAGGCCCATGCGCATGGACAGATCCGTGGGCTCGGCCACATAGCTCGCGCCATCGCGCGTCATGGACGCCTCGCCGGTGCCGAAGCCGACGACAACCCAGGCCTTGGCTTGCTCCGTGAGCGCCCAGCCGACATAGGGATGCAAGGTGGTGAGCGAGGTGTCCAGCTTGCCCTTGCCGCTGACTTGACCGTCCTTGTACTCGTAGCTCGCGTCCGCCTTCACTTGGCCGACAGCGCCGCCCGCCACCCAGCCGTCGCCGCGCCCGTCCATGCCGAGGTACATCGCCGCCAAACTGCCGTCGTAGGAGTTCTCGTCCGGCTCGCCGGCGAACGAGGCGAAGTCGCCGCCGCCCCACACCGCCCAAGACGCGTTGCGGCTGCTGCCGAGCAGTGGCATCTCGAAGGACGTGCCCCGCCACATCCGCTCGCCGCCGATGCCGGCGCCGTTCGGCCCGGCCAAGCTGTCGCCGAAGTTCATGGTCGTAGCGCCGATGCCGGCGGCCGCGCCGTTGCCGAAAGCCGGCATCGCGTGGTTGCCGACTCCCGGTGGCCGACGATCGCCCTGGAGGCCGCGGTGCGACACGACAAGGGGATCCGCCGATTGCGCGGACGCGCTCCAACCTTGGGGATCGAAGCGCCGCCCGCCCACGATGAGCGAGAGCCGGCGTTGCCGGGGGCCGAGTTCCAGCCGCGTGCCGATGGTGTTGGCGGCGCTCGCCAACATGCTGCGGCCCATCGCGGCAAGGGTGTGTGTCAGCACCGCCACTTCGGCGGGGGAGGCCGTCACCCGCACCGGGAAGTTCAAGACGATTTCGGCTGCGCTCGTGGCCGTGATGGTGATGGTGGCCGTGCCTTCGGCGACCGGCGTGATGATGAGCCGATGGCCGGACACACGGGCGGTGGCCACGTTCGCGTCGGTTGTGACCGGCGCCGCGTAGAGGCCGGCGTAATCGAGCGCGTCGGTAAGCAGAATCTCGCCTGGCGGCCCGCCCACGGTGAGGTTGAGCTCCGTGAAGCTCCGGTTGACGCTGGTGTCCACCTGGTGGCCGCTTTGGTCGGTGAGCGTCACCGTTCGCTCCACCTCGTTGCCGGCCAAGTCCTTGATGGTGCCGCCGATCAAGGCGTCCCCTTGGATGGAGACGCCGTTGGCGTCGAAGTCGCCGTAGACCACCGTGTAGCGGAAAGTGATGCGGTTGTTCTCGGCGTCGAACCGCAGTAGCGCCGCGTGGCGGGTGTCTTCGCCGATGGTCAGCGCCAAACGGGTGGCGTCCCCGCCGGCGACGGTCAGCGTCTCGGCGAACGTCAACGCCACGTCGATGTTCTCGCCGGCGGCGTAGGTGTCGCCGGTTGCCGGGGCGGACGCGATGGCGACGGCCGCGGCGGGCACCACGCCGTCAACCTTGTGTTTCGCTTGATCCTCCAGCGGCGGCACGGCGCGATCGGCCACGTTGCCGTGGACGTCCCGCACGTCGCCGGCGACGAGACCGCTCGCCGGCACGCTCACGCCGTCCTCGTCCAAGTCGCCGGCCTGCACGGTGTAACGGAAGGTGAGCGTTCCTGTGCCGGCACCGGCGTGCAGTTCCGCGCGCCGGATTACCGCGCCGACCCGCAAGTTCAGCGCCAAGTCGTCGTCGGCGGGCATGCGCACCACATCGTCGAAACGCAATTCGACGTCGATGTTCTCGCCGAGCGCGTAGGTGTCGCCGTCCGCGGGACTCGTGACGATGGAAGGCGGGCCGGTCACCCGCGGCGGCACGGCGTCCACTTTGTGCTTGCCGTTCACGGGCAACGGGTCGAAGTCGCGTATCGCGTCGTTGCCGTCCACGTCGCGGATCGTTCCGCCGGCGAGGGACTCGGGGCCGGGGCCGACGCTCACGCCGTCGGTGTCCAGATCCCCCGCCTGCACCGTGTATTCGAACGTGAGCGTCTTGGTGTCGCTGCCGCTGCCAGTGGAGTAGGGGGCTTGGCGCACGGCCGGGCCTATGGAAAGCGCCAGCGCCGGCTGCCCGGAGACATGCACGACTTCGGTGAACACTATGTCCACCTTGATCGTCTCGCCCATGCCGTAGGTGTCTTGGGGTGCTATCGGATCGGACATTATCTCGACGCTCTGGACCGTCGGCGGATCGATGCCGTCAACCTTGTGTTTCGCCTGATCCTCCAGCGGCGGCACGGCGCGATCGGCGACGTTGCCGTAGACGTCCTCCACGTCGCCGCCCACCAAGGCGTTCGCCGCCACGCTCACGCCGTCGTCGTCGAAGTCGCCTTCTTGCACGGTGTAACGGAACGTGAGCGCTCTCGGGTCGGTGCCGGTGGCCAGTTCAGTGCGCCGGTTTTCGGTGCCGATCCGCACGTTCAGCGCCAAGTCGCCGACCACGCGCACCACGTCGTCGAAACGCAATTTCAGGACGATGGCCTCTTCGAGCGCGTAGGTGTCGCCGTCCGCGGGACTCGTGACGATGGAAGGCGGGCCGGTCACCCGCGGCGGCACGGCGTCCACCTTGTGATTGCCGTCCTCGGGCAGCGGACCGAAATCGCGTATCGCGCCGTTGTTGCCTTCGTCGCGGATCGTGCCCCCGGCGAGGGAATCGGGCCCGGGCCCCACGCTCACGCCATCGGTGTCCAGATCCCCCGCCTGAACGGTGTATTCGAACTTCAGCACCGTGTTGCCGCTGCCGGTGGCGTAGAGGGCTTGGCGCACTGCTGGCCCGATGGAAAGCGCCAGCGTCGGCTGGCCGGTGACATACACGACTTCCGTGAACGAGATCTCCACCGTGATCACGTCCCCCAAGCCGTAGGTGTCGTCCGCTCGCGGCGGGTCAGATTTGATGCGGACGCCGTCGCCGTCGTTTTGCACGATGGGCGGGTCGATGTCCGTGCCGGAGTTGACCTTGTGGTCTGGATACCGGCGCGGCTGCCGCAGTTTGCGCAGATTTTCCGGCCAGTCGTTGCCCGCCGAATCTTCAATGACCCCGCCGCGCAACGCGTCCGCGCCAACACTGATGCCCGCCGGGGCGTAGTCGCCGCGTCGCACGATGTAACGGAACTGCAAGATCTCCGTGCCGCTGCCGTCAATGTATTCCGCGTCCACCGTCTGGCGGCCAACGTCCAACCGCAACACCGGGCCGCTTTCGTCGGCGACAACCCACACCGGCTCAGTGAACCGCACATGCAGTTCGATGACTTCGCCGCGGCCGTAAACGTCGCCGGCCTCGGCATCTGAGACCACTGTCACGGCGTCCGCCGCCGGCCGGCGAGCGTCCACCTTCTGGTGTTGATCGGCGGGCACCGCATCGAAGGTGCGGTCCGCCGCGTTGCCGGCGTCATCCTCGATGCTCCCGCCGGCGAGCGAGGCAGGGCCGCGCCCGATGCTGATGCCGTCGCGGTCCTCCAGATCGCCGGGCTGCACGATGTACTCGAACACCAGCCTGTTGGTTCCGCCGCCGCCGACCAACGCCGCACGTCGTAGTGCGCCGCCGATGGAGATTATGACAACGGGCGCGCCTTCCGTCACCCAAACCGGCTCGGTGAACCAAGCCATCACCTCGATGCGTTCCCCGAGCCGATAGGCGCGGCGCTGTGGCGTCGAGGTGATGTGCACGTCCGTGACCCTCGGAACGATGGCGTCGACGCCGGAGTCGACGGTGTGCCGGGGCTGATTGGCAAGGGGATCCAAGCGTCGCTCCGCCGTCCCCCACGCGTTGCCGGCGCGATCTTCTATCGTCCCGCCCACCAAGGCGTTGGGGCCGATGCTGATGCCGTCTTGGTCGTAGTCGCCGGCTTGCACCTCGTATTCGAATATCAGCCGGTTGGTGCCGCTGCCGCCGTTGTAGGACGCCGGGCGCGACGCCGCGCCGATGGAGAGCGTGAGGGCCGGGTCGCCGCCAACCCAAACCGGCTCGTTGAACTCGACGCGCACGCGGATCACGTCCGCGAGCGCGTAGCCACCCTCGGGCGGCGTGGAAATGATGGCCAAACTCTCGGCCGCCGGCCGTCTGGCGTCCACTTTGTGGCCCACAGGCCGAGGGCCGCCGAAGCGGCGCAAAGCGTCGTTGCCGCTCTCGTCCTGGATTTCGCCGCCCACCAAGGCGTCCGGCGCGATGTCTATGCCGTCGGCATCCCAGTCGCCGGGCTGCACGGTGTAGCGGAACACGAGCACCTCCGTGCCGCTGCCGTTGGCGTAGCCGGCGCGCCGCGCGTTCGCCCCGACGGAGAGCTGCACGGCCGGTCTGGCCCCATCGCCGACAATCACGGGTTCGTCAAAGTACACGCGGACTTCGATGACGTCGCCGATGCCGTGGGTGTCGCCACCGTCGGCGCGGGGGGTGACAGCCACCCGTTCCACCACCGGCGCATCGACGTCGGCGCTGGGGTTGACCTTGCGTGTGCCGTCTTGGGGTAAACCGAAAAACGCGCGCACGGCTTCGTTGCCGGCTTGGTCTTGGATTTCGCCGCCGACCAAAGCGTTGGGGCCGATGCTGATGCCGTCGCGGTCGTAATCCTCCAACTGAACGATGTAACGGAAGTTCAGTTGGGCTCCACCCGAGCCGGTAAGGTAGGTGGCGCGCCGTGTTTCGCTGCCGATGGCGATCAGCACCGCCGGCGTGCCGCTAACCACATTGACCGTCTCGGAGAACTCCACATCGACGTCGATCGCCTCGTAAAGGCGGTAACCGTCCGGGTTGCGTGGTTCGTCGAACCGCACGCTCTTCACCACTGGAGGCAGAAAGTCGCTGCCGCCGTGTACGCAGTGCTGGCCGTCGCTGGCCAGCCCGGACAGTCGGCCCACGCTCCACGTATTGCCCACGAGGTCTTGGATGCCGCCGCCCCGGAGCGCGTCCGGCCCGATGCTGATGCCGTCGTCGTCGCGGTCGCCGGCACGCACGACATAGTGGAACTCCGCCGAGAAGTCCTCTCGGTTCACTTCCGCGAAGATCGCCTCGCGATCCTCGCGGCCGATGCTGAGACGCAGCGTGGGTTGGCCGCTCACCACGACGAACTCGTCGAACTTCACCTTCACCTTGATGGTGTCGCCGAGGCCGTAGCCGCCCGGGCAGCTGCCGCGCGGGTTGGAGACGATTTCCAATGCTCTGCTGGTGCGCGGCGGTATGCCGTCCACTCTCTGGAAGCTATTGGTCGGCAGCGCCGCGTGGGCGCGGTCCGCGACGTTGCCGCCATCGGCGTAGTCGAGGATGGTGCCGCCGGTCAAGGCGTTCGCCGGGATGCTGATGCCGTCCGCGTCGAAGTCGCCCTGGACGATGGTGTAGCGGAAGGTCAACGTGTCCGAGGCGTCGTCCTCCGGGTCTATCCGCGCGGACCGCGACACGTCGCCCACCGCCAGTTGGAGCACCGGGCGCTCGCACTCGGTCAACTGCCCGGCGACGGAACACACTTCCGCGACATTCACCGCCTCACTGAAGACCACCTGCACTTCCACGACCTCGCCGGGCGCGTAGATGACGCCCACCGCCGGCGTCGACGTGATGCGCAAATCAACGATGAACGGCGCCTGATCGTCCGTGCCGGACGCCACTTTGTGCCCCGGCTGCGCCGGCAGCGGTTGCAGACGCCGAGCGGCCTCGTTGCCGGCGCTGTCGAGAATCGTGCCGTCGATAAGCGCCGCGGCGTCGATGGCGATGCCGTCGCTGTCGGCGTCGCCGGGTTGCACCTCGTACTGGAAACGCAAGGTGCGCGTGCCGCTGCCGCGAACGAACGCGGCGGCCGGCTTGCGCTGGTCCATGTCGATGCGCAGGCGCGGATTGGCCGTGGCCCAGACCTCCTCGTTGAACACGACGTCCACGCGGATCACTTCTTGGACGCCGTAGGTGTCGCCGCTTCGCGGGCTGGAGACGATCCGCACCTCGGTGACGAAGGGCAACTCCGTGTCCACCAAGTGGCGACGGTCGTCGACGATCGGCAACAGGGTTCGATTGGTGAAACTGCCGCCGACAAGCGCGTTCGCCCGAACGCTGATGCCGTCGTCGTCCTGATCGCCTTGGCGCACGCGGTAGACGAACGTGAGCTGGGTGGGGCGGGTATCCACCAGCGTCGCCTGCCGCGCGAGGTCGCCGATGGTGAGCGCCAGCCTGGTGCCTTGCGCGGCGGAAGCGGACAGCGTCTCGTCGAACGTCACCCGCACGCGGATCTCGTCGCCGGCGACGTAGGTTCGGTCTTCGCCTGGGTCCGAGATGATGGCCACCGCGGCACCCGGGGCGACCCCGTCCACGCGGTGCTGGTTCTGTGGCGGCAGTACGGCGCCCCCCATATCCGCGTCGTTGCCGGCGTAGTCGGACACGGTACCGCCACGCACCGCGCCGGACTGGATTTCGATGCCGCCTAGGGCGCGGTCTCCATCCTGAACGGCGTAGGTGAACACCAACGCCCTTGTCAAACGGTTGCGGTCGTCGCAGTTGGTGGTGGTTTGCAAACGGGCGTCTCTAGTGCGAGCGCCAATGCCCAACGCGAGGGTTAGGCTGGGCGCGTGGCGCACGCAGACCGGCTCGCTCATGGTTAGCGTCACCGCCAACACATCGCCGCGTTTGTAGGTTCGGTCCGTGCCCGGCCCCGAGGTGATGGCGACGGTGGCGACGGTTGGCGTTACCCCGTCAACGGTGCCTGCCGGGGCCGGTTGCGTTTCCTCGGCGAAAGCACGGTCAGCGTGATTGCCGGCCGCGTCAAGTATGGCGCCGCCGGGGGGAAGCGCGAGCGAGTTTGCGCGCACGGTGATCACGTCGTCGGCGTCGTGCGGGCCCACCTGATAGCTGAACCGCAGTACCCTTGTGCCACTGCCACCTTCGTATTGGGCGTCGTGGTTTTGCGCACCGATGGCCAATCCGACGGTCGGCGCGTTGATTACGAACACGACCTCCGTGAATTCGACGAGCACTTCGATGCGGTCGCCCATAGCGGAGATTTCGAGGGCGTTGCGCTCGCTGGGCGACGAGACTTCGACGGCAGCCACCGTCGGTGCCTCGGTGTCCCTGCCGCCATCCACTTGGTGGGCGGGGTCGTCATCGATGACTGCCCCTGCAAACTCCGCCGGGTTGCCGAAAAGATCGACAAACGGCCCTGACAGCGATTCCACTGAAACGCCGTTGGTGTCCATCTCGCCTGGGTTCACCCGGTACTCGAAGGTGAAGACGGTCGCGGAACGGTCTTGGGCGCATCGAACGTCCTCAATCAAACGCATCTGGCGGTTGCTAAAGCCGACTACCAACCGCATTACTGGCGTGCCAGTGCCGAGGCACACCGGCTCATCGAATCGGGCGCGGACGCGAATCTCGTTCCCTGCGCCGTAGGCGGTGCCAGTTGGACTGGACACGATGGAAAGAGCGGGCCTTGGTCGCACAGCCTCAATCTTGTGGTCCGCCTGTACTGTGACCGCGTTGTGGGCGAGAGTGGCAGGGTTGGGGCCGTCGGTGATGGTGCCACCGTTCAACGCCAAGGCGTTCGCGGTCATGCTGATACCGTCCGTGTCGAGATCGTCTTCCATCACGGTGTAGCGGAACGTGAGGGTGTCCGTGCGGTGACCTGTCGCATAGTTGGCCTGCACGGTGCCGCCGTCCACCGAAATGTCGAGCGTGGGCGTTCCGGTGACATTCACCGGCTCGCTGAATCGAATCGCGATTTCTATGCGGTCGCCTATCGCGTAGGGTTGGTCCATGCCCGGATTGGATGCAACGGAGACGTCCTCCACGGTGGGGGCCACACTGTCCACGCCGCCGTCTACAAGCCGGCTAACGTCCGGCCCCACGGCGGTGTTGATGGTGCGGTTGGCGTCGTTGCCGATTCGATCGCGGATGATTCCGCCGATCAGCGTCATGCTTCCGGCGGCGATTTCGATGCCGTCGGTGGTGTCCTGATCGCCCGGCCGCACCGTGTAGGTGAAGAACAGCGTGCGCGCGCTTGCGCCGGCAAACGTCATGCGGCGGGCCGCGACCGTGCCGATCGAAAGCAGGAGCCCCGGTGTGCCAACCACGTCCACGTCGACATCGAACTCGACCTCCGCGCGCACCGTCTCTCCGGCGCGATAGGTAGTGCCTATTTGCGGTGTTCCCGAAAACTCGACCCGGGTCACGACAGGTGCCACGGCGTTGACGAGTTGCCCCGGCTGTCGACCGGGTGCTCGGAAACTCAACGCGGCGTTGTTGCCGGTGCGGTCGGCAATGGTGCCGCCGTTCAAAGCCAAGGCGTTCTCTCCGATGCTGATGCCGTTGTCGTCGCGGTCGCCGCTCATCACCTTGTAACGGAACACCAGCAGGGCGGTGCCGCTGCCTCTGTCGTATGTGGCATTTTGGTTGGCGGCGCCGATGCGCAACGCCAAGGTGGGGTTGCCGGTCACGATGACGTCCTCGTCGAACGTCGCGGTCACTTCAATGGTCGCCCCCGTAATGTAGGTCGTGGCGGCCGATGTCACCCGCACGCCGCCTGGCACCACGGCGGGGGCGGCCACGTCCATGCCGCCGTCCACTTGGTGGTCGGCGTCCTGGGCAAGGCCGGTGAAGTCGCGCAGCGCAACGTTTCCAGCCAAGTCGGTGATGACCCCGCCTGTCAAGGATGTCGGGCCGGGCCCGATGTTGATGCCGTCGCGGTCTCGATCACCGGCCCGCACGATGTAGCGGTACGTCAGCACGTCGGTGCCGGAGCCAGCGTGGAAAGCGGCCCTGCGGATGTTCGTGCCTACTTGCAGCAACAGCTCCGCCTGGGAGTCGACCTCCGTGACGTTCACGACTTCGTCGAACGTGAGTGCGACTTCAATGGCTTCACCGGCGCCGTAGGTTTGGGGGGTGTTCGGAGTCGACGTGATTCGGACTTGGTCGATGCGCGGGTTCAGACCATCCACCACGCGATCGGCGAAAGGCCCTTGGGCGGGGTGGTCGCGACCGGCCACCGTTCCCCCGGCCGACAAGATTGCGCCGCCCACCAGAGCCCGCACTAGCGGGCCGATGCTGATGCCGTCGTCATCCTCATCGCCGCGTACCACGGTGTAGCAGAAATCCAAGTTCCGCGATCCGCTGCCACCGCAATACTCCGCCCGGCGGTCGTTGGCGCCAATGGAGAGGCGGAGTGCCAGCTCGCCCGTCTGGACGCCGCCAACGTCGCCCTCGAAGACCCAGACGGCTTCGCTGAAATTGACCTGTGCTTCGATTTGTTCGCCGACCCGGAAGCCATCAGAATCGGCCGGTCTGTTCAGGGTGACTCCCGTCACCATGGGCGTGGTTTGACCCCACGCACCCTGCGCCAACCCCAACACGACGGACAACGCGACCAAGAGCGACGGTCGCCGAATACGGGCGGGATACCCCCGACGAAAGCCATGGGACATGGCCAACCTCCTTGTCAGTGCCAATGCCCAGCGTCAATCAAGGCCGGGCAAGTGCGCACGGTTCCTTCCGCAACCGCACCCGAATCGGTTCCGCAGTGTAGCACTAAGCCCTTGCAATTTGGCATTTTTTTCTCTGCAAACCCAAGGCGTTTCGCGCCCCTCAAGACGCTTCGGCCAGGCGGCGAAACGGTGTGCCAACTATTCACGGTGTTAACGCTGCATCGTTTGGAATTAAACACATACAATGTCATGTTAACGACCAATGTGAATTAATCCGGCGCGATATAGTGCTGAGATTTTGTTTACCTTGATCTCGGCGCAACCGTGTGGAGCGAGCGGATGGCCACTGTGAAAGAGCTGGTGTTGCGGTTGGCGGCCGAGCAGCCGGGCCTCGGCAATGACGAAATCGCGGCCCAAGTGCGGCGCCTGCTGCCGGATCGGCGTACATCCGGGCGCACCGTCGCGACCATCAAGTCGCAGGCGAAACGGGCCCACGCCCAAGGGCGCACCACGGCGCAGTTGCGCGTTTCGGTGCAGGGCAAACGACTGCGCGCCTTGCGCCAGGCGCGCGGGTTGACGCGCGCCGAGCTTGCCAGCCGAGCCAAGGTGTCGGTGGCGCGGATTCAGCGCTTGGAGGCGGCGGCGCGGGCCGCCACTAGCCGTGCCGACCAGACCAAGCTGGCGAAAGCGCTAGCCGTCCACCCGGACGTGTTGACGGGCGCCGCGCGAATGCCGGCGTTGGGCGATGCGCCCGGCGCCGCCAGAGCGAGCGCCGTTCTTTCGCCCGAGACGCGCCTCGCCTACGATTTGCTGGAGCGTCGCTACCGTTTCACGGACGAAACCGGCCGCGAACGCGGCGTCGGCCTGAAGGACGTCCTCGCCGTCGCGCCGCTGCTGTTCGCCCTTGTGGCCGAGGCGAGCTTGGCTTGGCGCAAGGCCGAACTCGCCGAGTTGCGGGAGGCTCTAGGGCGGGCGCAGGACTTCGTTTGGCGCAGCGAGCGGCATCGTTTCGCGCGGGACGTGTCCGCGGCGCTGAAGTGGAGCGCCCACGAGGAAGACGCCGCCGAGCGGCGCGACTTGTTTGGCGACCCGCTGCCGGCGTCCCATCGTCACCAGCCGGAGGCGCATTTGGTCAACCCGTTCGCGGACTATCTGCGCCGCCTCGCCAAGGATGTGGACGAGGACGACGTGCGGATCGTCGGCGGCCACGAATGGCCGTTTCCGGCCTATCGGGTCTGCGAGGACGACTTGCGGCGCATCGCCGGCGGCTCCGCGTTGGCCGCCGCGGCGCTGGCGGCCGGCGATGTGCGGCTCGCCGACGTGCCGGAACGCCTGCTGGCGGAGGCGACGATGGACGAGACCGCCGCCGAGCGGGCGCGCTGGATCGAGGCCCGGGCCTCCGAGAACACGCGCAAGTTGGCCAAACAACGGTTTCCGCTGGGCGACGGTTGACGGCGGCTAGACGAACGGCTTGCTCCCGGGCAAGTCGCCAACGTGCGATTCAAGGCGCTAGGCGGCAGGTACCGTGATGTAGGCGGCTCGCTCCCCACGCGCCTGCTCGACCTGTCGCTCCACCAACGCCAGCAAGCCCGCCGTGCGACCGCCGGCCTCGTGTTCCGGGCGCGCCGCAGTCCAGCCGATGGACGCCAAGGTGCGCACGAGCAGGAACATCGGCACCTGCGCCACCACCGCGTCCGAGACCGGCCGCACCCGGCGGTAGCCGCGAACGAGCGCGGCCAGGAAGTCCGCGAATCGTGGCCGGCCTTGATGGGCGTGCAGGGCCACTGCGAACTCGTAAGCGTGCCAGCCGAAGCCGGCGTCGTCGAAATCGATGACGTGCAGGCGCTCACCGTCGACGATCACGTTGCCGGGATGCAAGTCCGCATGAATCAAGCCATAGGTCTGCCGCGTTTTGCCGAGTTTGCGCAAGGCGACAGCCAAGAGCCGGCGCAGCGCGGTCAGCTCGCGCCGCTGCTTGACGGTGAGGTGCGGCGATTCCCAAAACCGGCCCCAGAACGGTCGTTCGCCCATGAAGCCGTCGGCGTCCAACCGCTGACGCGCGAAGCCCGGCGGGATTGGCCACGCGCTGGCTTGGTTGTGGATAGCGGCCATGATCTCGCCGAGCGACGAGAAGTGGGCGAGCGCCGCCGCGTGGGCCGGCTTGGTCGCGGCGGCCGCGGGGATGGCAGTTCGTGCGGGCGGCCGTGTGCCGGCTGCGCGTTGGATTGCGGGAAAAACTTGGACGCTCGCGGCGTTTCCCCGCGCTCCGGTTTCGGCCGGGTCGCCAGCGGGACGAGGCATGGGGAGTTCGCGTCCGCTTCGTTGCGCGGTCTGCGGTGCTTCGGCGGCCAACGCGGCGCCGATGGCGTCGCCCAACGTCACCCCGTCCACCCATTCCAATAATCCGGCGTAGCGCCACTCGCCCCCGCCCACGCCCAGCGCGACGGGCGCGTAGCCCTCGCCGCGGCGCGTTGGCGCGACGACGGGAACATCCACCCCGGCACCGGCGAGCGCGGCCGTCCACCACTGTTCGGACCGCAGCTCCCGCAGCGTGTGGTAGCCGGGCCGATGCAAGCGCAGCGCATGGCTGCCGCCTTCGGCGTCGCGCACGCGCAGCACGATGTTCTCGGACACGGACACCCGTTCGATGGAGACGACGTCGACGGCCCAGGCCCCGATGACGCGCCGCGCCGCCCGCAAGTGCGCCGCGAGTTCGGCGTCAGGCGACATGATCGGGCACGTGTTTTCAGCAGGCGCGTGGGGCGAGCGCCACGCGAGGGAAACGTAGGTGGCGCATCTCTCTTGCACCTTTGCCTCGCGGGCTTGGGCTCAGGTGGCTTGGCGCGCTTCGCCCGCGGCTTCGGCGAACGCGGTCAGGAACGCCGCGGCGTCTTGCTCCGAGAACACGAGTGGCGGGCGGATCTTCACCACGTTGCCGAAAGCGCCGGCGTTGCCGAGCAGGAACCCCTTGTCCTTGAGCGCGTTGACGATCCGCCGGGCGCCTTCGCGGTCCGCCCGTGCCGCCTCTTGGGCGTCACGCGCCGTCACCCACTCGACGCCGAGGAACAAGCCGCGCCCGCGCACTTCGCCCATCGCCTCGCAGTTCTCTCGAATCTCGGCCAGACCGTCGCGCAACATGGTGCCCACCCGCGTTGCGTTGGCGCATAGCTGCTCGCGTTCGATGACGTCCAGCACGGCGTTGCCGGCCGCCGCCTGCAAGGGGCTCGAGGCGAAGGTGTTGAAGTAGCCGGTGCGGCGGCGGAAGTTCTCCACCACCGCCCGGCTGCCCGCGGCGGCGCCGATGGGCACACCGCCGCCGAGGGGCTTGCCCATCGCCACGATGTCCGGCTCGATGCCAGCCACTTCCGAACCCCACCAGTGCCCGGTGCGGCCCAGGCCAGCCTGCACTTCGTCCGCGATGAAAAGGCCGCCGGCGGCCCGCACCATCGCCGCCGCTTGCGGCAAATAGCCGGCCGGCGCGGTGGGCAGCCCTTCGTTGGCGAAGATGGGGCAGACGACCATGGCGGCCACCGGCACGCCATCGCGCGCGAAGCCGTCCAGCACTTCGCGCAGCCGCTCCAAGTGCCAAACGGCCGGATCGGCGGGGGCGCCGCGGCGGGCGTCTGGAAACGGCACCGACCGCACCTCGCCGGTCGTGGCTTGGCAGCGTGCGAGTTTGCGCACCTCGGCACTGTTGCCGTGGTAGGCGGCGTCCGTGCAGACGATGCCCCGGCGCTTCGTGGCCAGCCGCGCCATCATGAGCGCGACTTCCACCGCCTCGGTGCCGGTGCAGGTGAACACCACGCTCTCGATGCCGTCGTGGTGCCGTGCGAGGAGGCGCTCGCCGTAGCGCAGGATGCCATCGTGCAGGTAGCGGTTGTGAACGTTCAGCATGCCCACCTGTTCGCGCACGGCGGCCACGACATGGGGATGGCAATGGCCGACCACCGGCACGTTGTTGTACATGTCCATGTAGCGCCGGCGGTTGGCGTCGAAGAGCGCCACACCTTCACCGCGCACGAGGTGCAAGGGCTCGCGGTAGAACAGCGGCGCGCCGGCGCCGAGCACGCGGTCGCGGCGTTCGGCCAAGCTTTCAGGCATGGTCGATGCGACGAACGGCGCGATGTCGCATTGGCTCTCTTGGGGTTCGGCAGGTCACTCGTCGAAATACCAGGTGGCGGGGTGGTAGGAGAGCGTCCAGCGGTTGTCCCAACCCCATATGCCGTTCGGCACCACGTTCTTGAGGCGTTTCGAAACCACCACCGGATGTGGCGCCAATCCCACCGTGCCTATCGTCCAAAGATTGTCGGCGCCGGCCCGCAGCAGGTTCTTGCCCGCTTGCAGGCGGCGGTCGGGGTCCGTGGTCGTGCGCAGCTCGTCCGCCCAGGCCTGCAGCTGGCGGATGATCGGCGGCGGCACCTCGCCCAGCTGCTCCGCTTCCGGCCTGTTTTGCGTCTGGTAGTAGCGCGCCCAGTCGTTCCACATGCAGCGGTCCCAGCCGGCGGAACGGGGCACCCACCAGTCCGGCACCAGCGGAAAGAGGATGTCCGTCACCCGGTCCGCATGCCACAGCGTCATTTCCATCAACCCCGCCGATGCCCGCGCGTTCTGCAAGCCGCGATCCACCAATTTCAAGCGCAGATCGATACCGATGTCGCGCCAGTAATCGCTCACCAGTTCCATCGAGATGCCCTTGGGCGTCTCGAAATCGAGAAACTCCATCGTGATGGTGAGCGGCGTGCCGTCGGGATAGTCCCGGTAGCCGTCGCCGTCGGCGTCCGCCAAGCCCATCTCGTCCAACAAGGCGCGAGCGCGGGCGGGATCGTATTCGGTGTGCGCCGAGGCGAACTCCGGCTCGTAGTAGGCGCTGGTGGGATGCACGGTCACTTGGCGCGGTTCGCCGAGGCCGAAATAGATCGTGTCGTTCATTTCCTCGCGGTTGATGGCGTAGGAGAGCGCGTGCCGGAAACGCTTGTCCCAGAACAACTCGCGCAGGCGCTTGTTCTCGTGCGTGAAGTTGAACTGCAAGGCGACATCGCTGGAATGCAGGCGCGTCCAGATGTGCACGTCCACGAGGCCGCCGCGTTCGCCGAGTTTGAGCAGCGGAATGTCTTGCGTGCGCAAGGCGAAGGCGGCGAAATCCAACTGGCCGGTGGACGCTTTGGCGGTGGCCAGTTCGGCGTTGTCGAGGACGATCTCGGCGTCGATGGCGTCGATGTACGGTAGCTGGTTGCCGGCCGGATCGATCTTGAAGTAGTACGGATTGCGTTCCAGGCGCATCATCTGCAACGTGCGGCTGACGACGCGAAAGGCGCGCAGCGTGGGCACTTCGGCGCTTTGTTCGATGCGCCATGCCCTGAGCGCCTGCATCCACGCCATCCAGCTGATGAAACCCGCTTCGCTGGTGCGCGCCGCCAATTCCTCCCGATCCGTGTAAGCGGGATGGAAGTTGGCGAAATAGTGTTCCGGATCCACCATGAAATTGCCGTATTGGCCGATGAGATTCGCGAACAGCGGATTCGGCTCCTCGAAGACGTAGCGGAAGTCCAAGTCGTCCACTTTGACGATTCGGCCGCCTTGGATGAGGCGCGAGGTGATGGGGCTGTATTCCTTGTCCAACCAGATGTGGTTGAAGGTGAACACGAAGTCGTCGCTGGTCAGGGGTTCGCCGTCGGACCAACGCAGGCCTTCGCGCAGGCGCATGGACGTGACGCGGCCGTCTTCGCTCACGCTCCAGGACTCGGCGAGGTTCGGCAAGACGCTGCGCATGTCCGGCGAAAGGGTGAGAGCGGACTCCCAGTTGAAAAACTGCCAACTGTCGTCCAGCGTGATGCGGGCAGTCCCGCCGTATTTTCCGATTTGGCCGTATGGCGTGGAGACCAGCGGATCGTCCGGCAGGCGCTCGGCGACCGGCGGCAGCTTCTTCGCCCCGACTTGCCCGTTGCCGCGGCTGGCGAGCATGGGGCTTTCGGAAAAACGGGAAATACCGAGTTCGCTGGCCGTCTTTGGGGCGGCGAACCACGCGTCCGGCCAGCCGCGATCACGCACGTCGAAAGAGTCCGCGGCCGACAGTTCCGGTGGTGTCGCAAGGCCATGCGCCGTTTGCGCCGATTCCACGACAGCCTGCGGGCCGCAGCCGAGGCCCGAAAGCAACGCGAGCGCCGCAAAGGCGCGCACTCCGGCGCGAGACGCCCCAGCGCGAGACGCCCCGGCGCGAGACGCCGTTTGTGCGGAAAACCCCAAGCGCTCGCCTTCCCGTTCGATTGCCCTCAAGGCGATTCGTCGATGTACCAAGTGGCGGGATGATAAGAAAGCGTCCAACGGTTGTCCCATCCCCAGATGCCGTTCGGCACCACGTTTTTCAGGCGCTTGGAAACCACCACCGGTTGCGGCGCCATGCCCACGGTGCCGATGTTCCACAAGTTCTCCGCGTTCGAGCGCAGCAGGTTCTTGCCGGCTTCGAGGCGGCGCGCCGGATCCGTCGTCGTGCGCAGCACATCGGCCCAATCCATCAACTGCCGGATGGCCGGCGGCGGCACCTCGCCTTCGCGTTCCGCTAGCGGTTTGTCGCGGGTCTTGTAGTGGCGAACCCAGTCGTTCCACATGCAATACTCCCAGCCGAGCGCGCGCGGCGCCCACCACTCCGGCTCAACGGGGAAGAGAACGTCCGTCACGCGATCCGCATGCCACAACGTCATTTGCATGAGCCCCGCCATCGCGCGGGCGTTCTGCAAACCGCCGTCGATCAACTTGAGGCGCAAGTCGATGCCGACTTCGCGCCAGTACGCGCGCACCAACTCCATCGTGATGGCCTTGGGCGTCTCGAAATCGAGGTATTCCAAAGTCACCGTGAGAGGCGAGCCGTCCGGGTATTCGCGCAGGCCGTCGCCATCGACGTCCACCACGCCCATCTCGTCGAGCAGAGCGCGCGAGCGCTCGGGATCGTATTCGGTGTACGCCTTGGCGAACGCCTCCTCGTAGTAGCTGCTTGAGGGATGCGCGGTCACCTGGCTTGGCACGCCGCGGCCGAAATAGATGATCTGGTTCATCTCGTCCCGGTTGATGGCGTGGGAAAGCGCTTGCCGAAAACGCTTGTCCCAGTAGAGCGCGCGCAACCGCTCGTCGGCGTGATTGAAGTTGAGCTGAATCACCACGTCGCTGACGTGCAAACGCTCCCAGATGTGCACGTTGACGAATCCGCTGCGCTCGCCGAGCTTGAGCAGCGGAATGTCCTGCGTGCGCATCGCGAACGCCGCGAAATCCAACTGGCCGGTGGACGCCTGGGCGGTGATGATCTCCGGTTCGGAAACATCTTCGGCCTCTATCGCGTCGATATAGGGCAATTGATTGCCGGCCGGATCGATCTTGAAGTAGTAGGGATTCCGCACCAGCCGCATCATTTGCAGAGTGCGTTTCTCCACGCGGTAGGCGCGCAGCGTCGGCACCTCGCGGCTGCGTTCCACCGCCCAGCCGCGCAAGGCGCCCAGCCGCGCCATCCAGGTGATGTAGCCGTCCTCCTTCACATCGGTGTTCAATTGCTCGCGATCGACGAAGGCCGGATGGAACTTGCGGAAGTAGTGCTCCGGGTCCACGAAATGGCTGCCGTACTGGGCGATCATGTTGACGAACAGGGGGTTCGGCTCGGTGAAGACGTAGCGGAACGTGAGATCGTCGATCTTCACGATGCGTCCCCCGGCCACCCGCACCGACGTCACCGGCGACCACTCGTCGTCCATCCAAAAATGATCGAAGGTGAAAACGAAGTCGTCGCTGGTGAGCGGTTCGCCATCGGACCAGCGAATTCCCCGTCGCAGCTTGAAGGTGAGCGCGCGGCCGTCTTCGCTCAATTCCCAGGACTCGGCGAGATTGGGCAGGAAGGTCCGCATGTCCGCGGAGATCGTCAGCGCGGCTTCCCAATTGAAGTAGTGCCAATGGTCGGTCATCGTGATGCGGGCGGTGCCGCCGTAGCGGCCGATGCGCTGGTAGGGTTCGACGACGACGGGATCATCTGGCAGCCGCTTCGCCACGGGCGGCAGGCCGAGCCCTGCCAGCGCCGGGCTTTCCTGGAAGCGCGAAATGCCCAGTTCGCTCGCCGTTTTCGCCGGCGCGAACCAGCTCTTTGGCCAGCCGCGGTCGTGAACGCTGAAGCCGCTCGTCGCCGTTTGTTCGCTTTCCGCGGCCCCGGCGCCGCCGAGCGGCAACACGCTGGCCCAAGCCGGCAACAGGGCGGCAACGGCCTTCAACACCGGGCCAACCAGGGCTGGCCTTGGCCGGGAGGGCGTCGGCCCACGCGCCGCGCCGGCGAAGAGCCTGGGCGTTGCCCGCCAACGGCAGGGTGTGCGATTGGTCGTGGCGCGTGGCACGGGCGGCTTCACTATTGGCCTAGTCCTTGGGTTTGGGGCGCGGCGCGTCGTCGTAGCGGGCCGCTTCGCCGATGCGGAAGGCGACTTCGCTCACCCGGCTCGGCGCCGCCACCGGCTTGCCTTCTTTGGCGGACGGTCGGAACCGCCAGGAACGTACCGCCGCCAAGGCCGCGTTCTCGAACACGCCGCTCGGTTCGGCCGAAACCACGGCGGCGTTCTCCACGCGCCCGTCCGCGGTCACGTCGTACCGCACCAGCACGCGTCCCTCCACTCCAGCGGCGCGGGCTTCGCTCGGATAGACGAGGTCCGTGCCGCCAATCAGTTCCGGCGGGCGAAAACCGCTGGCGCACGCGGCCAAGGCGAGGCTGCCGCACGCGACTGCCGCGATGACGCAACGTTTGGCAAGGCGGGCCGATGCGCGGCGCGGCAGGCGGCCGGCCCGGGCGCGTCTCATTCGGCGGGGGTGGCGTCGAGTACACGCAACGCCTCCTGTTGGCGGCGCAGACGGTCGCCGCGGTCGGCGGCGAACCGCTCCACGCCGGCGGCGATGCTGTCGGTGTCCAACCGGGCTTCGGCGATCACGTCCGGCTCCAAGCCACCGGTCAACCAGCGGTCGTGCCAATCCGACGCCAGCGAATACTCTTGGGTCAACGGCCCGGCGCCGCGCACGGGCGACAAGCGGCGGGTGCCGGTGGTGACCACCATCATGTCGTGCTTCGCTTCCGGCGGCAACACGGCGTTGCGGTACGAGGCCGGTTGGCGGTCGAACAGCTCTTCGCTGATCGCGGCCACCACTTTCACGTTCACGCCGTTGCTCTCCAGCGCCGGCAACGCCCGCATCAGATTGACGGTGGAGCTGGAGCCTTGGGCGAGCACGGTGCCGTGGCGCGGTTTGTTCGGCGCGAAATCCCGCAGCAGATAGAAGCCCTTGGCGGCGGCCAGGGGATCCGGGTCCGCGAACGTGGCGCGATCCGCCACCGGAAAATCCGGGCGCGCCACCTCCAGCACGATGATGCCGACCAGCGGATCCCGGGCGGCGACCTCCGCGGCGGCGAAATAGCCCGGCGCCACGTCGTTGTAATCCCAGAAGCTGAGCACGATGGCTTGGCCGCGCGGGAAGAGCTTCCACACGCCGGGCGCGAAGATGCCGAAGTGGGTGCGGGCGTCCGCCGCGGTTTCCGGGCCGGAGTGCCCCGCGAGGATGTTCAGCACGCCGAGGCGGAACGGGCTGTCCTGGTTCTGCTGGCTCCACACCCGCGCCGGCAGGTACATGAAGGGCGTGAACGCGCCGTAGCTGCCGCTCAACGCCCAAACGCCGCTGTGGACGTTGGCGTCCAACGACGCGCTCTGCCCGACCAGGCCGATCGCCGTGGAGGCGTTGCCGGCTTCTTGAATGGCCGCCTTGAGCCGCGTTCCGCGCGGATTCCGAATCGGGTCGTAGTGGCCGGTGAGGGTGCCCTTCTCCACGTTGATGGAACTGGACAGATCCGCCGAAATGGTGACGAAGCGGTTGTCGGTGACGTGGTTCATCCACTTCACCACCTCCGAGATGGCCCGGCGCGTCCCGGCCACTTCGCCGGGCGCCTTGAACAGCTCCACCGGCACGTCCCCGTTCGGACTCGCCACCGTTTGCGGCGTGGTTGGCAGATTGGCCACGCGCAGGCGATCGTCTTGAAACGGGTCCCGCTTCACGTCGAACCGCAAGGTCTCGTCATCGCGCACCTGATCGCCGATGGCGACCAGGCGGCCGGCGAGCCACTCGCCCAGACCGTCCTGGTCCAGCGCGGACATCACCATGTCGATGTTGGTCTTGAACTGCCGCAGACGCTCGGCTTCGTCCGTCACCGCACCCTCGCGGATGCCCGCGAACCGCACGCCGAAGCGCCGCTCGAAGGTCTCGGCCAACGCCACGAAGTAGGGCGCGTTCATCTTCATGTCGTAGGGGTGGCTCTTGTGGCCCACCACTTGGTCGCCAAAGCCGGGGATGACGCCGTCCTCGGCGGCCGGCCACCAGCCTTTCACCGTGTTGCCGACGACGATCATCGGCCGCCGGTCTTGGGGATCCCAGCGCTCCATGGCGGCAAGGGCCGCCAGCACTTGGTCGTAGTCGTTGCCGTTGTCGAGCGAGAGCACGTTCCAGCCGTAGGACGCCCACTGATCGGTGATGCGGTAGCCGTCGTTCGCCTCCGGCACGACGCCGCCGAGCAGCGAATCGTCTATGCCTGCGTTGTTGAACGAGAGCAGCACGCGCAACCGCTTGCCGACGCTTTGCGCCACGGCTTGGGTCTTGAACTCCTGCGAGTGCCCGGAGGTCATGGCGAACTCCCCCTCGAGGGCGACCACCTTGGGCGACGGCCCGGCGCCCATGAAGTCCCAGAACGCGGCCTTGCCGGCGGCGGTGGCGACTCCGATGCCGGATGGCCCGCCGTTGACGTCGTTGATGAGGTCCGTGGTCTCGGAATGCCCCGCCAGCGAACGGATGCCGCGCAGCTTGGCTTGGGCGAAGAGCGCGTCGTCCGCAAGCCCGGCGTCTTGCAGCAGGTTCTTGAGCGCGCCGGCGCCGCGACGGAAACCGAGGCAGTCGATGGCCAGCATGGCGACGCCCGGCTCCACCCGAAAACGGGCGTCGCCGGTGGCCGCGTGCCGCCGCGCCATGGCCTCGCCCATGAGCATCCACAGGGCGTACAGCGTGGGGATGTTGTGGCCGCCCGCGAGCAGCAGCTTGTCGCCGAACGGGTGCTTGGGCCGCCGGTAGTCGTAGCGCAAGCCGCCGTTCTCGGGCCCCGCCAGGTGCAACGCGACGTTGTAGGGGGTGTAGGCGAGGGGGCCGCCGAAGTGCCCGGTTTGCTGGTAGTTGCCAAGCAAGGTCAGCGTCATCGCCGTGAGGAAGCCCACATCCTCGAAGCGCTGCCGGTCATACGCCGGCAGAGCCGCCTGAACGGCCTCCACACCGCCGTTCGGGGCGGCGGCGCGCAGCGTGACGATTCCTTTCGGCATTGGGTCGCTCTCGTGCGTTTTCGCTGATGGCGGTGTTGACGGCCGCGCGGCCGAGCGTGCGGTGAACGGTGCGGATGCGTAGCCTACCGCACTGGCCAAGCCGCCGCCATCGTTGCAAGCGGCGCGGGCGGGGGATGTGACACGGGGAGGGCGCCTCGCCCGCGCTCTTGCGTGGGCTGGTGGTCGATTTTGGGCCGGCGACCGGGTCGGGATCGTGTGCGCTTGTTCGTTGAGGTGGTCAATGGCGACGAGTTGCTGCTCGATCCGCTAGCGCCCGCGCCCTGCGCAGCGTTCGGTGCGCGATCGCCGTGGCACGGCAGCCTTGCCAAACGGGCCAAACCGAGGAAGCCCTTATGTGGCCGCCTAAACTGCTGGAACGAGGCGGCAGTCGTGTCCTACCCGAGAGGTGATCCCTTAACGTTCGGGACTGGCCTGCTCGGTTGTTTGTGCCACGACGTTCTTGCGCGTTGGAGTTGCAAGCCGGGTCGATGCGTTGCTCATCGTCCACCGGTTTTTTTTCGCCAAAGGGATCACGGCTTCCACTCCCTGTCCGCGGTCGCGTTGCGCCGGCCTCCTATGCCAATCGCTAGCGCGAACCGGGTCGGTTCCCGGCGGCACCGCTCGAGTGTCGAACTCCCAATTCGGCACATCGCAGCTCAACAAGGCCGCAGCCAAGCCTCGGATTTTGGTCTGCGGGGTGTGAAATAGCCATGAGTCACGTTCGACGTGCAACAAGCGCGGTTCGTTCCCGTTGCGAGTCACCCTGACTCGCGCTGTGTGGGCCAATGACGCGCTGGCGGACAGCCCGCCAAGGGCAAAGCTGGCGAGGGCAAGGCGAGAGACGCGTTGATTCTGTGACAGACTATCCGCGGCATGGACTCGCATCAAATCAAAGGTCGCGTAGCCGCCGGCGAGGATGTCCGCACCGAGTTCAAGCGGAGCTTGGAGTTTCGGCAGGTGGGTAACGCCATCTGCGGGTTTGCGAACACCGCCGGCGGCGTGCTCGTTCTGGGCGTTGACGATGCCGGCGATGTCGTCGGCATCCGCGGCGATGTCGAGAGCGTTCGAGAACGGCTGACGAGCTTTCTCCAGAACGGCTGCAACGTGCCGGTGCGAGCAACCTGCGGGCACCGTGCGACCGAATCCGGCCATGTGCATTGGATCGAGGTGCCCCGGCAGCGCGGCTTCGAGCCGATGCGCCATGACGGGCGCGTATGGGTCCGCCGCGAGCGCAGCGCCGTGGAACCTTCGCCGACCGAACTGCAATCGCTCTACAACGCCTTTGGCTACGTTCTCACCGAAGAGCAGACTATTTTGGCGGCCGGCCCGAACGACATCGACATGGACGCTTTTCGCGGCCATTTGACTCGGCAGGGATTCGACGTGGCGCGGGAACCACAGCCGGCGGTGGAAGACGATCTGCGCAACCGCGGCGTACTGGCCGAGTTCGATGGCCGCCTGCACCCGACGCTGTACGGCCTCATGTCGTTCGGCAAGCACCCGCAGGGCTATCCGCACACCGGCAACTTCTGGGTGGACTGTGTCGCCTACGCCGGCAACGATCAAGCCGCCGAGATCATCCTGGCCGGCGAGGCCAAGGGCCGCGTGGACGAGCAAGTGGAACGCGCCCTTGGTTGGGCGCGCAGCTTGGGGCGTTTCGAGAAGTACGAGGGGCTGGAGCGCGAGGACATCCCGCTGCTGCCGCCGACCGCGCTGCGCGAGGCGCTGGTCAACGCGGTGGTCCACCGCGACTACGCCATCAGTGGTTCCAAGGTGTCGTTGGAGGTGTTCCACGACCGGGTTCGGATCACGAGCCCGGGCACGCTGCCGAATCATCTCTCCGTCGCCGCCGTGTGTGCTGGCGGACGGACCCGCTCGCGCAACGAGCAACTCGCCAACTTCATGCTGGAAAGACGTTTCATGGAGCAGCGCGGCCGGGGTTGGCTTGTCATGCGCCGGGCCATGCAGGAGTTCAACGGCACCGTGCCCACACTCGTGCAGGACGAAGAGAGCCGGTTTGTGACAGTGATCCTGCGCCTCGCGCAGCTGTAGGCTAGTGTGATGAACGCGCCAACGGAACCGAATCGACTCACACTCCACACGATGCCGAAACGGAGGACAACGTGCCGAACTCGCGCCAAGCGTTAAGTGCCTTTGCCGCGATTGCGATGTTCGCGGCAAGCGGGGCCGCCGCCGAAGACGGTTGGTATGGGAGCGTCGACTTGGGCTTCGCCCGTTCAATGGACACCACCATCGCCGGCAGCGACAACGACTGGAGCACCAAGTGCGACCGGCTCATCAATCCCGGCGAACTCGAAACCGCCCCCGGCGAATGCGCCACGGCGCCGCCGCGCAGCAATTTCGCAGCGGATTTCGACGCAGGGCGCGGCGGGCTGGCGTCCCTCGCCTTGGGCTACGGCGTGGCGCGCTTCAACTTCGAGGTCGAGTACCTGTACCGTTCCACGGCTTTCGATGAGGGCGTCCCGCTACGCATCGGCGATGCGGTGACGCTGGAGAAGTTGAGCCAAGAGATTTCCTCCGCCACCGGCCGCTTGGGCGACGTTCGCGCCCACGCCGCCTTCGCCAACATCCACTACCGGCTTCGAGACGGCGCGTGGCAACCGTATTTGGGCGTCGGCGTAGGCGTTGGCCGCGTCATGCTCGACTACGCCGCCGAGGCCCGGCGGGCAGACGATCCAGCGCAAATCGCGACTTTCAACGATCCCGCTTTGCGCGCAAGACTTGCCGGCACGACGACCATCGGCGAAGCGCGCCACTCGGACACCATGCTCGGCTACCAGCTGCTCGCCAGTCTGGAGCGCCCGCTGAACGAGACCACCGCACTACGGGTGCGTTTCCGCTGGGTGGGATTCACCCGTTTCGAGGCCGCCGACAAGCGCTGGCATCAGTTGCGCGGCCACGATTCCACCATCGGGCGCGACGGCGACGTGCTATGGCGGGTCGCGACGGACGATGCCGGTTTTTGGGCATGGAGCGCCGGCGTCAAGGTGCGTTTCTAGCTGGTTGGGGAAGAACGGCCACCAGGGCCTCGCGCTCGACTACCGCGGGCTTCGACAGCCGGACGACTCAGGCAACAAGGAGGAATCGTGATGCTCAGGCAGAGCGTGGCATCAACCAACCTGCAGTCGGTAGGCTACGACGAAGGGACTCGGACGTTGGAAGTGCAATTCGTCAACGGGCGCGTGTACCAGTACTACGGCGTGCCGGAGAACATGCATACGCAGTTGATGCAAGCACCCTCCAAGGGACAGTTCTTCAACGCATACATCAGAAACAGCTATCCATTTTATCGGGTCGGCTGAGGTCAACGTGCTCCCGCTGGCCAACGCGACTCGGCGCACCAGCGAAGATGCGTTCGCCGACCTCGCGTCGAGAATGTGCCAAACGTGGACGGTCGAATGAGCCGAAGCTGTGCGCTGGAGTTTCGTGTCCGCGGCGGCGAGCGGTGCGCCCTCGGCCCCGGCGCAAGCCAGATAGGGGCAATCGTAGACAGGTGGTTAGTCGCGATGGCAATGGGTAGGGCGTGCGCCACAAGATCCTGTGACGGCGGCAGCGCGATAACGTCTTGGAGGCGGGCCAATTCCTCGAAATAGGGCTGGGGATGGTTGATGTCCCGACGCCACACCTTCTTCCAGATGACGTTGGCGACCTCGGCCAAAGAGGAGGTCGGGTGCGTGGAGGTGTATCCCGTGGACGAGCAGACGCCGCGATTCTTCCGTACCGTCTTCAGTGAAGAGCCACTTGGCCGCTACGGTGGCGTCGACGATCAACTTCACCGGTCGCGGTCTTCGCGGAGCAGGATGGCACTGTCGGCCTGTGGGGTATCCGCGGTGCGGGACACGAGCCGCGCCGTCCGTTCGCCGAAGTCGTCAAGGCGGGTATGACGGAGCGCCTGTTCAGCGAGCACATGCCTGATCTCGCCCTCCAGCGAGCGGTGGTTTGCCTTCGCCTGAGCTCGAGCGCTTGGAAGGTGCCGCCAGTTGGCAGCAGATCGAGCAAGCGCAGCGCGATGGCATACTGGCGCAGCTGCACATCAAGGCGGCAACCGTAGGCACCCTAGGCACGGAGCAAGAGGTACTGAGCTCCTTGCAGCGGGCTTCCTTGGAAGACTGGCGAACGCGCACCGCGGCACTGCCGCAGCTGTTCGCCAACGCCCGCTCGGAAGCCGATAGGTTGGTGGAGCCTAAGACGCGCCACGTCAAGCTGGCGAGCGACACGCTAAGGACGGAAGACGACGTGCGGGCGTGGGCACGGAAGACGGAGCGGGAGCTTGTGTAGCAGGTCAAACGAGGGCCGGTTGTGGTCAACTGAAGGTCGAACTGAAGATGGGAACCAGACGTGTTGCTTGAGCGCATCGAGCTGAGGAACCTGCTGTCCTTCGGGCCGCAGGCGGAGGCGCTGGAGCTCCGGCCACTGAACGTCTTGATCGGCACCAACGGCTCCGGGAAGTCGAACTTCATCGAGGCGATTGGACTATTGCAGGCCGCACCGACTGATATGGCGGCTCCAATCCGCACTGGTCGTGGCGTCGCGGACTGGATTTGGCAAGGCGATCCCAAGGTGGACTCGGCCCGCGTCGAGGCAGTGGTAAACCCCGCCGGCCAAGAGGCGCTACGCTACTGCGTGGAGTTTGCCGAGCGCTACCAGCGCTTCGCGGTGATCGACGAGCGGCTGGAATCCGTGGTTCCGGCTCGCAATGACCAGTGGCCTTATATCGAAATGGGTGGAACAGCCCGCAAAGCACTCCTCAAATCCCGGGGCAATGGCCCCATTGAGTACCCGTTAGATTTCTCCAAATCCGTTCTAGCGCAGGTGAAAGATGCCGAGCACTACCCGGAACTGACCTCCGTAGCCAAAGAGCTGGAACGCATCAGTCTCTACAGAGAGTGGACCTTTGGTTGCGCCAACGTCGTCCGCTCGCTCCAGAAGACGGACCTGCCGAACACCAATCTCGCCGAAGACAACACCAATCTGGGTTTGGTTCTGAATCGTCTGTCGAGGGACTACAAGGTACGCGAGCGGATGGTCGAAGCCCTGCGCCGCCTCTATCAAGAGGTCTCGGATTTCCACGTGAACATTGAGTTCAACACCGTGCAGGTGTTCGTCCAAGAGCGGGAAGGCAAAGTAACCGTGCCAGCGACCCGGCTCTCCGACGGTACGATTCGCTACCTCTCCCTGTTGGCGATCCTGTGCGACCCGGATCCGCCACCCGTCGTCTGCATCGAGGAACCGGAGATTGGTCTTCACCCCGACATTCTCCCGGGCTTGGCTGAACTCTTGCTCGAAGCGTCCGAACGCTGTCAGCTGATCGTGACGACGCACTCGGAAATTCTCGTCGACGCCCTAACGCACGAACCTGAAAGCGTCATCGTTTGCGACAAAGAGGAGGGACAGACGAAGCTGAGGCGCCTAAACCACGCCGACCTAGAGCACTGGCTGGACAAGTACCGGCTGGGCGAGTTGTGGTCGTCGGGCGAGATCGGAGGGAACCGTTGGTGAAGACCACGGTGTACGTTGAGGGCGGCGGTACAGGGCGAGCACTGCGCCAAGCGTGTCGCGAGGGTTTTGGTTCTTTCTTCCGCAAAGCAGGTCTAGACGAGCGTATGCCGAAGGTGGTTGCTTGTGGCAGCAGGACGCAGGCATACGACAGATTTCGCGTCGCTATTGGCCAACGGCCCGCAGACTTCATAGTCTTGTTGGTAGATGGCGAAGGGCCGGTGAAGGCGGATACTCCGTGGGCACACCTGAGGGAACGCGAAGGCGACGGATGGGCGCGACCCGCTGATGCCGCGGACAGGAACGTTCACCTGATGGTGCAGGTGATGGAATCTTGGTTTCTGGCCGACAGAGAGTGCTTGGCGAGCTACTTCGGCAACGGCTTCAGAGCGAACGCCTTGCCCGCTCCGCAACGGTTTCTTGAAGAGGTTGCGAAGGCAGATGTGGAGCGAGCACTTCGGGATTCCACACGGCCATCCCGCAAGGGCCGGTACACCAAGGGCCGAGACTCGTTCGCTCTGCTGCGACTCCTTGACGCGGCGAAGGTCATCGAGGGCTCTCCGCACGCCCGCCGACTGATCGAGGCCATCAAGGAGAGACTGTGAACGTACTCTCTCCGCAATGCCGCAAGCAGCTGGAACGGACGATCGCGGATGCCCGGGACATCGCTGAACAAGGTGGCCGGAATGCCATTGAGGCTTTGGCCGTTTGCGATCGGGCCGCCTACGAACACATGAGCGCCCACGAACGCACTTTGCGCCGACGACTTCGCGCACACGCCCGGCAGCTTGGCGACTGGCGAGAGAGCGCCACAGCCATCCAAGCCACCGAACATCTCGTTCAGGAATGCGCTTACGAGCAATGGCACGGCATGTTGTTCGCTCGCTTCCTTGCCGAGAACAACCTGCTCGTCGAGCCGGAGATGGGCGCGGCCGTTGCGCTGGACGAGTGTGAGGAGCTTGCTAAGGACGCAAACGGTACCGGTGATGGCGGCGGGGCGAGCATGGATAAGTGGATGCTGGCTACCCGCTTCGCCCACGCCATGCTGCCTCAAGTGTTCCGGCCCGACCTGCCCGTGTTCGACGTGCGGTTCGCACGGGAGCACCGCCAAAAGTTGGAGGCGCCGGTGGAACGCCTGCCCACCGAAGTGTTCACCGCATCCGATGCGCTTGGCTGGGTGTATCAGTTCTGGCAATCGCAGACGCGTACATCAGAGACAGCTCCCTTCTCACGGGTCGGCTAGGGATTAGCGCTCCCGAGGTAGGAGAGAGAGGATGATCACCCAAGACCGCGACTTCCCCTATCCCGGGGCCCGCTGGTGGAAGTTCGACTTGCACACCCACACGCCTGCGTCGGCAGACTACGGAAAGGGCCCGCACCAGGCGGCGCTCCGCCAAGTCACGCCGCGAGACTGGCTCTTGGGCTACATGCGTGCAGGCTTGGACTGCGTGGCGGTCACGGACCACAACTCCGGCGAATGGATCGACTGCCTGAAGGGAGCGCTAGAGGCGTTGAATCAGGAGGACCATGAGGATTTCCGTCCCCTAACCCTATTCCCGGGCGTCGAGATCACCGCGAACGGCGGGGTGCATGTGCTGGCAGTGCTCGACGTGGGCGGCGAGTCCGCTGATGTAGCCACGTTGCTCGGCGCGGCGGGCTATGAAGGAGAGCGGGGTACCAGCGATTCAGCCGCGAAATGCTCTGCCATCGAGGTTGTCGAAGCGGTCTGCGAAGCAGGCGGTGTCCCGATTCTTGCCCATGTCGATGGCCCCGCCGGGGCTTGGCGACTAAGCGGCAACAGCTTGGCCCCGCTGCTGGATTTGGAGGGCTTGTTCGCGCTCGAAGTAGTCGATCCGTCTCACGAAAGGCCGCCACTCTATAGGGATCGCCAACTCGACTGGGCGGAGGTGATCGGTTCCGATTCGCACCACCCCACAGGTGCCGCCGGTTCCCAGTTCCCGGCTCGCACTACACATGGATCAAGATGGCTAGTCCTTCACTGGAAGGGCTTCGTCTCGCGCTGCTGGACGGCGGCGACTTCTCGCTGCGGCGCAGCGATGCGCCAGAACCCTTCGATCCATTCGCCATCCCGACGAACTTGATTGAAGCCGTAGAGATCGAAGACGCCCGCTACATGGGGCGCGGCACAGCGGCCAGGATCGCGTTCAGCCCTTGGCTCAACGCCGTGGTGGGTGGGCGTGGCACTGGCAAGTCCACCGTTCTGCACGCCCTTCGCCTTGCCGCCAGACGGCAATCGGAACTGGACGACTTGGAAGAACGGAGCAGCCCGCGCTCTACGTTTCAAGAGTTCGACAGGCTGCCGAAGGACCGGCGGGACCGCGGCGGCTTGACCAAGGACACGGCCGTTCGCTGGCTGGTCAAGCGCGATGACATGCGCTATCGGGTCCACTGGCGACAGGATGCCCGCGGCATCGTCGTCGAGTACCGCGACAGCGACCGCTGGGCGGAGTCGCTGTCGCAAACGGTCACGGAGCAGTTTCCTCTTCGCCTGTTCAGCCAAGGACAGATCGCTGAACTGGCAGGCGAGAATCAGGCGCTGCTGCGAGTCGTGGACGACGCTGCCGAGGAGGTTGCCCCGCAGCGAAGGCGGCTTGACGAAGCCTCTGCCGCGTTCAACTCGTTGCGGGCGCGCATCCGTGAGATCGACCAACGGCTACTGCGCGAAGGTGTCCTCTTGGTGGAGTTGCAGGATTTGGAGCGCAAGTTGAAGCGCTTTGAAGACGCAGGACATCAGACCCTGTTGATGGACTATCGGCGTCGCGAGCGCCAACGCCGTGTGGCGGAGCATCAGCTGAAGTCGGCAAAGGCTGCCGCTGAGCGCGTCGATACAACTGCGCAAACGCTGGAGCTAGACGATGTTCCTGCCGGCGTATTCTCCCGAGCGGATGAAGATCAGGAAGCTGCTGCGGTGTTGGCTCGGCTTGCGGCCGCCGTTGGCGGAACTGCGGACAACCTGCGTGGCGAAGCCACTCGTCTACGGCAAGCCGTTGCCGAACAGGAAAAAGAATTGGCGCGGTCTATGTGGCAATCGTCAGCCGACAAGGCCACCAGCGACTACCAAGCGCTCGTCCAAACGGTGCAGGCCGCAGGAGCCACGGACCCCAGCGAATACGACAACCTCATCCAAGACCGCGCGCTGCTGGAAGAGGAACGCAAACGCTTGGATTCCATCCGGGAGGAACGCGACAGGCTGATAGACGAATCGAACTACCAACGTGTAATCGTTCTCGAGGCCCGGCGGGCCATTACCACCGCCCGAACCGACTTTCTGTCGGACGCATTGGCTCGCAACCGCTTCGTGCGCATCGCCGTCCGCGCCTATGGCTACGAGCCGAAGGTCGTCGAACGATCCCTGCGGCAACAATTGGACATCATGGACGACCGCTTCGAGAACGACATCCTCTCCGAGGACGGCAAGGCGGGAATCGTCGCGGAGTTGCTGAATGAACTGCCGGACGAGCACAAACGACGAAGCGCGGAGATCGAGCGTCGAATCGAGCGCCTGAAGAACCGCATTGAGAGCGCCTGCGCCGGCAACGGAGATTTCCACGGCCACTTCAACAACTACTTCCAGCGCGAGTTCAACAGAAAGCCCGAGTTGCTGGACAAGATGCTCACATGGTTCCCGGAAGATGATCTAGTCGTCGAATACAGCCTGCCAAGTGACGGCACGGATTTCCGACCCATCAGCCAGGCATCGGCCGGGCAACGCTCAGCGGCCATGCTGGCGTTTCTGCTGGCGCACGGCGACGAACCTTTGGTGCTCGATCAGCCGGAGGACGATCTGGACAACCATCTCATTTACGATTTGGTGGTGCGGCAGATGCGGGAAAACAAGCTGCGGCGGCAGATCATCGTGGTCACCCACAACCCCAACATCGTCGTTAACGGCGACGCCGAAATGGTGCATGCGCTGCGCTTTACGAACGGCCAATGCGTGGTCGAACAATCCGGCTCGTTGCAGGATGTCGAGATCCGCGAGGAGGTTTGTCGGATCATGGAAGGTGGCCGCGAGGCGTTTTCGCGCCGCTATCGGCGGCTTGGCAGGGCGCCACGCGATGTTTGACACCAAGGTGGAACTGTTGGAGAAGATTCGCCTAGGCGAGAGTTCCTTCCTTGAGTTCAAGGAAGTGAAGTTCAAAGGCGATAGGGTCGAAGGGCCGCGCCGCGACTCGCTGGCCGATGGATTGGCTGCCCTAGCGAACAGCCGCGGCGGCGTGTTCGTTTTGGGCATTGCAGATAGCACGCGCGAAATCGTCGGTGTGCCGCTGGACCGTCTCGACGCCGTGGTCGAGTTGGTGCGCAACGTGTGCATGGACTCTGTAGAACCTGCCTTGGAGCACGTCGTTGTGGATCGCCTCCTGTTGCCTGCGAGCACCGGCCACGACGTCGCTATCGTGAAAGTCGACGTTCCACGCAGTCTATTCGTGCATCGGAGCCCGGGCGGCTACTTGCATCGCGTGGCGGATTCCAAGCGGCCTATTTCGCCGCCGCTCTTGGCACGCCTGTTCGGCGAACGAGGCCAACAGCATGTTGTGCCCTTCAACGACAATCCGTGCCCGGCGCGAGGCTGGAAGACTTGAACCCGTCGTTGTGGTCGCGCTTTATGACGCCACGCTCCGACGAAGACGCCGCGACTTTCCTCGCCAAGCTGGGGATGGCCGAACTCGACGGAGCGGGGCTCGCCAAGCCCACCGTCGCCGGAGTGCTGATGGCCAGCGACGATCCACGGCGGTGGTTGCCCAACGCCTATGTGCAGGCTGTGGCGTATCGAGGCAACGACATTCAGGCCGGGTCCGCGAGCACGGCTTATCAACTCGATGCCCTAGACGTCACCGGCCCACTGGATCGCCAAGTGGCGGACGCCTGTCGCTTTGTCGCTCGGAATATGAAAACCGCCGCGTTCAAGCACATGGGGCGCACGGACCGACCGCAATACGATATGGCCGCCATCTTCGAGGCCCTCGTCAACGCCGTTGCCCATCGGGACTACTCGATCCGCGGCGCCAAAGTGCGGCTGCGGTTGTTCGAGAACAGATTGGAACTCTACTCGCCCGGCGCCCTTCACAACTCGCTCACGATCGAGAACTTGCGCTACCGTCAGTCCGCACGCAACGAGGCTCTCTGCAGCTTGTTGGCGAGATGTCCGATGCCCGACGAGCCTTGGTTGACCACGTCTCGACAGCACATGATCGAGCGGCGCGGCGAGGGCATGCCGATCATCTTGGACAACAGCATTGAGCTTTCCGGCAAAGAGCCGAAGATCGAGTTGTTCGACCACGCCGAACTCCGATTGACCATCTACGCGGCGCAAAGCGATGCGGAGCAAATAGCGCCGACAGCATCGTCGAACCGCTGAAGGCATGTATCGAAGCGGCAGCCGCGTACAACTCCAACGATGCTGCGCGGCCCGGTCGCGACTTACGCACGGATAGTGTTCCGCGCCCCCGGAAAGCACTTGTAGGGTGGGTCACCGATCAAGGACCGGCGTGGTGGCGCCGGCGGCGATGCGTTCGCTTGGTTGCACGTCGAGAATGTGCCAAACATGGACGGTCGGAACTGTCGAAGCGGCACGCTGAAGTTTCGTATCTGCGGTGACCAGCGGCGCGCCCTCGGCCTCCGCGCAAGCCAAATAGAAGCAATCGTAGATCGGGTGGTCTATCGCGATGGCGATGGCTGATGCGCGAGCCACGAGATCCCGCGAAGACCGCAGCACGATGACTTCCTGGAAACTGGCCAATTCCTCGAAGTAGGGCTGAGGATCGTCGATTTCCCGACGCCGGACCTTCTTCCAGATGACGTTGGCGGCCTCGGTCAGGATGAAGTCGGGCGCGTAAAGGTGTACCTCGTGCGCGAGCAGACGGCGGGATTCGGTCGTACCGTCTTCGGTGAAAAGCCACTTGACGGCCACACTGGCGTCGACGACCAACTTCACCGGTCACGGTCGTCGCGGAGCAGGATGGCGCTGTCGGTTTGCGGGACAGCGGCGGTGAGCGAGGCGAGGCGCGCCGTTCGTTCGCGGAAGCCGTCAAGGCGGGTGTGGCGGAGCGCCTGCTGAGCCAACATGTGCCTGATCTCGCCCTCCAGCGAGCGGTGGTTTGCCTTCGCTAGAGCCTTGAGGGATTCGATGACGCTGTCGTCGATGTTGCGCACAGTTACGTTGGCCATTTTCGTCACCGCCTCTCGGTTCGATAGCGATATGATGGCATATTGCGAGCAGAGCGGCGACCTGTGGGCGCGGCCAAGTACTTGCGCGGATCGAACCGGAATGCGTCGGTCAGTGCGCTTGGCTTGGTCGCGCTGCCACTTCAGCCCCACTTGGATTTGCATACGCCGATGGCGTAGCCGTTCGGATCGCGCACGGTGAACTCGTGCATGGATGCCTGCTCGTTGTATTCCAACTCGTTGAGGATTTCGAGATCGAGGGCCTTGGCGCGGTCGTACACCGCGAACACGTCGTCGACATGAACGTAGACGATCACGCCGTGGCCGAAGGGCGCGACCGTGCCGACGCCGTGGTCGTGGCTGGCATCGAGTTCGTGGAGTTGCAGAAGCACCCGCTCGCCGTCCATCAGCATTTCGTACTCCGAGCCGCCGTGGCCGGATTGCAGGCCGAGAAACTCTTGATACCACTTGGACGTGGCCTCCACATCCTTGGCGAACAGCATGGTCTCGGTGCGCATCTCTTTCTCCTTTCGGCAACGGAAACACGACGATTCTAACGGTGAAGAGCGACGCACCTAGAGGCGGTTCACGCACCCCGCGCCTGGTTGGCACGCTGCGTTTGGACAAAAAATGATTGTTATTCGATGACTAAAACATGTATAACAGCAATTGACGAATCCCTTTGGAGAAGGCAGTGAATACGCTCAACCTTGATGATTCGGCAACGACGGGCGATTTGCTTGTCCTTCGCATCCGCGAGCTGAGCGGCCGCTTGCGCATGGGGTTCTGGGTGTTCGTGGGCCTCTTCTTGACGGTCGGCACCGTCGTTGTGGTGGGTCAGCTATTCGGTGCCTTCGGCTCTTGGACGCACGAAACCGCGTACAAATTCGCTGGCGTGCGGGTGGACCCCCAGCTTCTGGCGGGCTGGCAGGAAGTGCCATTCGCCATGCTCGCGTGCATCCCTGGTCTTATAGGTCTTGCGGTTGTCTGGCAACTGGAACGTCTGCTCGCCGCCTACGAACAGGGCGCCATCCTCACGGTGCGCAACACGGTGCGCAACGCCCTGCGCATCCGCCGCGTCGGCCAACTGCTGATGGGGTGGTTCGTGGCCCAGCCCTGCATTGGCGTCGTTGGGGGCTGCTCTTGGGCAGCTTCGGTTTGGGCGCCGTCGCGTCGGGGAAGGCGATGATCTCCTTCGATCTCGAATGGCTCTTCGCGGGGCTCATCGTCCTCATCGTCGGTCACGCGATGCGGGCCGCCAGCATGGTGGCGGAAGAAGCCGCCCTTACGGTGTAGCGATGCCCATAGTGGTCAACCTTGATGTGATGCTTGCGCGTCGCAAGATGCGTAGCAAGCAGCTGGCGGCCGCAATTGGCATCACCGCGCAGAATCTCTCGGTCCTGAAGACGGGCAGGGCGCGGGCACTGCGGTTTTCCACCTTGGAGGCCATCTGCCGCGAACTGCGCTGCCAGCCAGGCGAGCTGCTGGAGTACCGCTCAGACGACGGGGAAGTCGGCTGATCCGGGCGGCTCGGGCTAGCCGAGCCACTCACTCCTCGGCGACGCCAGCCGCTGCGCGGTAGCGCTCGGCGCGATCCGGGTCGATTTGCATGAGCGAGTGGTAGAGCAGTCCCGCCGCCTCGCGTTTAGCCTCGTCGTTGCGAACGCGGCCGTATATCTCGGCGGCGAAGTCGGCATCGTTGTAGGCGGTGGATTCGATCAGGCCAAGGGCGGCCATATCCCGCTCGCCTCGATCGATCCGGCGCAATTCTTCGGCGGCGCCGTTACGGTCGAAGTGGCCCCACGATTGAAAGAGCCCACGGTACAAGGCAGGTCGCGCGTCGGTGTCCGGGGAGCTGCGGATCCAGCGGGCGGCGTCCCCCGGAGCGGATTGCGCCCAAGCCCCGACGAACGCTTGGGTGGCTTGGCTGCGCAGTTCCGCATCGTCGATGTCGGCGATCATGCCGCTCGCCTCGTCGGGAGACCACTGGGCCGCGGCGCTGGCCCAACTGTGTATGGCCAGGAACTGGTTTTCCTTCGGCAGTGCTTGCAACCAGTCGAAGGCCTCGGCCGGCGAGGCCTGCGAGTAGGCGTAGGCGACCGCGCCCACGGCGGAAGACAGGTCGCCTTCGGCGGACTCCAGCCAAGCCGCCGCGGCGCGCGGGTCGGTGTCCGCCCACGCGCCGACGACTGCCCCGATAGCGTGTTGGCGGCGCATTCCCTCGAGTTGTTCGGCCAGCCGCAACGCCGCTTCGGGGTCGGACCGCGCCATCAATTGCAAGGGAATGATCGCCAAGGGGAAGTTCTCCATCGTGATCTTCTGCGCCACCGCCCACTCGAACGCCGCACGCGGGTCCTGCTGCGCCCAACCGGCGACGATGCCGAACTGCGCCCCTTGCGGCACACCCTCGTCCCGCAGGTCTTCAAGGGCCGCCAAAGCGGCCGGCGCGTCCGTCTGCGCCCAGGCCGTGAGCGCGGCTTCGAGGACTTGCCGGCGATCCGCGCCTTCGAGGGTTCGCGCAAGCGCCAGGGCCGATTGCGGGTCGCGTGCGGCCATGGCCTGGGCCAAGGTGCCCAGCATGTCCCGGCGCGCCGGCGAGTCCGGCTGGCCGAGCACCCAGGCGCGAGCGGCTTCGCCGTCCAACTCCGCCCAGCGCTGGACGAGAAAAGGCCGCAGGTCCCCGAACATGCCGCTGCCGGGCAACTCGGCTGCGGCGGCCAGCGCCCCTAGTGGGTCTACCAGCACCCAATGCTCGGCGATCTGTCGCAACTTCATCATGCGCGCCGGGCCCGCGGCTTCGGCCAACGCCGCTTGCCAGGCGAGGGCGGGGTCCTCCAGTTGCCCCGTGCTGTCCACAAGGGCGAGTTGTTGCTCCAGCGGGAAGGCGCCGGCGACTGCGGAGCGTTGATCCGGCGTCAAGCCGTCGCTGGTTTGCAGAACACCCGTGGCGGCAGACGCCCGCAGGTTCGATGGCAGAGTTTCGGCGTGCGCGAGGGCGGCGTCGAAATCCTGCTTGGCCCACGCGGTGAAGACGTGGGTGAGCAGACTCGGCGCGACCGGGCCCTTTTCCTCAAGGGCGCTGTCCACGGCGGCGAGGGGATCGACCTCGGCGTAGCGGGCGTAGATTATGGCTTTCGCGGCATGGCTCTCGCTTGGCGGGCGCAGATCATTCGCCTCGCCCAACAAGCGCTCCAGGGTCGGCGGTTCGGCCCTGCGGAGCAGGTTGTAGAGAACCGCCGTTTGCTCGAAGTGGCTCGGCAAGCCGGCGATGTCCGCCAGCGTTGTGAGGGCGAGTTCCGGGTCGGGAAGGTTCGCTCCGGCGCCGGCGGGAGGCTGGTCCGCGGCCGGCCGATCGGGCGGGCCCAACGCTGTGGTATCGGGCACGAACGTGAAAGCGGCGTAGGTACACGCGCCGCCAAGCACGAAGGCGAAAATGACACCGGCGATCCACTTGCCCATTCGTACCTCCTAAAGCGCTCAAATTGCCAAACGCGTTGCCGACGGCGCCGCCTCCACGCCACCGGAGTTGACTTTAGACATTGCCCAAGGCCAAACCGTTCGCCGTCAGATGGCGGTAACTGCGCTCCACGGCGGTCATCATGTCGGTGTCGCAGGCGTCGAGTTCGACGATCACCCACTCCAGCACCTCGGGGTCGGCGGCTTCGAGGACGCCGGCGATGTCCATCTTGCCGTCGCCCACCGCCACGTGCGCGGCGCCTTTGGTGAGGGGGCCGTCCTTGATGTGCAGCAACGGGGCGCGATCCTTCACGCGGGCGACTTCCGCGGCCACATCGACGGCGCCGAAATTGGCCGCCCAGTAGGTGTCCACCTCGAACAGCACCTTTGGGCAGCGTTCGGCGATGTGCCTGTAGCCGAGTTTGCCGTCGATCAGCGCGAACTCCCACCAGTGGTTGTGCAGGAAGAGGTCGATGCCGTGCGGAGCGAGAGCGTCGATGATGGCGTTGACCGTGTCCGCGGTGCGTTTGACGGCGTCCATGTCCTTGAAATCGTCCGCGACAAAGCCGCCGGCCGCGCGGTTCAAGCCCAGCGCCCCAATCGTGTCCACGATTTCGCTCGTCGAGGCGCGGTTGGCCCACGGGTGGTGGCTTGAGGAGACGGCCATGCCAAGGGCTTCCACCCGCGCCCGGAACCGCTGCGGCGTCCAGCCGTAGAGGTTGAACGGCTCGACGCCCTTGTAGCCCACGGTGGCGAGGCGTTCGAGCACCGCGTCGAAGTTCCGCGACGACTCGACGCGCAGCGAGTAGAGCTGCACTGAAATCGGCTTCATGGCGCTTCCTCTAGAGTCGGATGTGGGCGATCCTAACGCGCCGATGCGGCTTGGCTTCGCCACGGCCCACTCGAGCTAGACGATGCGGCTGCCGGTCTTGCCCCAGTATTCGTCCTTCAAGAGGCGTTTGTAGAGCTTGCCGGTGGGCAGGCGCGGCAGCTCGGCGCGAAAGTCCACGCTCTTCGGACACTTGTAGTGGGCGATGCGCTCGCGGGCGTAGCTCATGATCTCGGCCTCGAGCGCCGCATCGCCGGTGACGCCCGGCGCCGGCCGCACCACGGCTTTCACTTCCTCGCCCATTTCTTCGTTGGGCACGCCGATTACCGCCACATCGGCGATTTTCGGGTGCAGGGCCAAGGCGTCCTCCACCTCTTGGGGGTAGATGTTCACGCCACCGGAGATGATCATGAAGGTGGCGCGGTCGGTGAGGTAGAGGTAGCCGTCGTCGTCCAGGCGGCCCACGTCGCCGAGCGCCGACCAGTTGGCGTGCAGCGGATGTTGCGCGTCTTTGGTCTTCTGCGCGTCCTTGAGGTACTCGAAGGGCATTTGCGGGAGTTCGAAGTAGACGATGCCGGGCGTGCCGTTCGGCAGTTCCGCGCCGTCCTCGCCGCAGACGTGGATTGTGCCGAGAATCGCCTTGCCGACCGTGCCCGGACGGGCGAGCCACTCGGCGGGGCCGCAGTGCGTGAAACCGTTCATCTCCGTGCCGCCGTAGTATTCGTAGAGAATCGGCCCCCACCAGTTGAACATGCGCCGCTTCACCTCTTCTGGGCACGGCGCCGCGGCGTGAATGGCCACCTTGTGGGAGGAGAGGTCGAAGCCGTCGCGCTCGGCGTCCGTCAGTTTCAGCATCCGCGTGAACATGGTGGGCACCCATTGGCTATGCGTCACCTTGTGGTCGTCGATGGCTTGCAGCGCTTGCACGGGGTCGAAACGGCGCAGCATCACCACGGTGCCGCCGAGCGCCTGCACGGAATGGCAGAATCCGATGGGAGCGGAGTGGTAAAGGGGTGCCGGCGAAAGGTAGACGGCGTTTTCGTCAAAACCCCAAAGGGCGCGCTGCAAACCGGCGACGGGGCCGCCATCGTCGTCGATCGAAGTTTCCGGCAGCTGGCGCAAGATGCCTTTCGGCCGGCCCGTGGTGCCGGAACTGTAGAGCATGAAGCCGCCGGTGGGTTGTTCCGTGAGCGGCTCGGCGGGGTAGCCGGCCAAGGCGTTGTCGAGCTCGTCGAAACCGCCCGCCGCGCCGTCCGCCATCAGCAGGAGGCCGCAGGAAGGGGCGTGGCGCGGAATCCGGGCTGCCGTCTCGGCAACCGCCATTGACGCCACCAGCGCCTTGGATTCCGAATTGTCCACGATGTAGCCGGCCTCTTCGGCCGTCAGGTAGCGGTTCACCGTGGTGACGTAGAGGCCGGAACGGAACGCCGCCCACACCACGTCGAAGTAGGCGAGGTTGTTCTCCATGAAAACGCAGATGTGATCGCCGCGGCGCAGGCCTTTGTGCCGCAGCAAACGTGCCAGGCGATTGGAACGGTCGTCCAGCTCTTGGTAGGTGCGCACTTGGCCGGATGCGGCGTCCACCGCCGCCGGTTTGTCGGGGAAGACTTTGGCCCAATGCCCGGGATACACGGCGCAAGTCCTTGGATTCGCCCGCGGGCGTTGCAAACAGGCTATCGAAGTTTGGCCGCGAATGCGACAAACTCAGCGTCTCGAACGCAACAGCACGGGAGGTGCGCCGTGAAGACCGTCCACGACCTTTTGCAGCACAAACGGCGCTTGCGCGGGGACGATGCGCCCGAGCGGGTTCACGCCATCGCGCCGATCGCCAGCGTCTTCGAGGCCATCGCCATGATGTCGGAGCGCCACGTCGGCGCCTTGCCGGTGATGATCGACGACAAGCTGGTGGGCATCGTTTCCGAGCGCGACTACGCCCGCAAGGTGATTCTGAAGGACAAGTCGTCCAAGACGACGCGCGTCTCCGAGGTGATGACGCGGCAGGTGATCACGGTGGATCAGCACGATCCGATCAGCCACTGCGTGAACCTGATGACCAGCCATCACATCCGCCATTTGGTGGTGGTGGAGCAGGGCTCGGTCGTTGGGATGTTGTCGCTGCGCGACTTGTTCGCGGAAATCATCGACGAGCAATCCGCCACCATCGGCCAGTTGGAGGAATACATCCGCGGTGGCCACTGAGGGACCGCGACGGCGCGAAAGGCCTAGGTCGCTGGCGGCGGGGCGCGTTCAGGCGACCTCCGCGCCGGTCGCCGGAATGATGCCTCACAGGGTTCGGCCGCAACCTTTCCAAGGCGTGCGGGTGTACCGGCGATAATAGCCCTCCATGCGGGCACGGCGTGTACGGAAGGGTGTGCGCGAGGCGGCGGCGGGCGTCACCCCGGAAGAGCTGCATCGGCGCAACGTGGAGAACGGGCTGGACGCCGACCCGGGGCAGTTCGCGTCGGCGGGGCGGCTGACGGAGCTGCGCGCCCGGCTTATCGCGGCCGGGCGTCCACGCCGACCGGCGTGGCTGCGAGCGTTGCCAAGACGCCAACCCCGATCCGTGCGCGGGCTTTATTTGTGGGGCGGCGTGGGCCGCGGCAAGACCTACCTGATGGACTTGTTCCATCAATCGCTGCCGTTTGCCGACAAGCGCCGGTTGCATTTCCACCGGTTCATGCGTCTGGTCCACGACGACTTGCGCCACCACGCCGGCAGGCCGGACCCCATGCGGCTTGTGGCCGACCGCTTCGCCGGCCAAGCGCGCGTGCTGTGTCTCGACGAGTTCGCGGTGGCGGACATTGGCGATGCGATGATCCTCGGCGAGTTGCTCGGCGGCTTGTTCGAGCGCGGCGTCACCTTGGTGGCCACGTCGAACACGCCGCCGCAGCGACTCTACGAGAACGGCTTGCAGCGGCGCCGTTTCCTGCCGGCCATCGACCGCATCGAGCGGCACACCGACGTCGTGCGGATCGACGGCGGCGTGGACTATCGCCTGCGCGTGCTGCAACGGGAGGGCCTGTACCAGTTGCTTTCGCAACCGGGTGCCGAGGCGGCGTTGCGGGACAGTTTCGCCGCGCTCTCCCGCACCTCGGCCCACACAGCGGTGTTGGAGGGGCGGGCGCTGGCCATCAACGGCCGGCCGGTGACGGCGCGCTATTGCGCCGAGGAGGTGGTCTGGTTCGACTTCCCGGCGCTCTGCGAAGGGCCGCGGCACAACGACGATTACATCGAACTGGCCCGCCTGTACTCCACCGTGGTGGTATGGGGCGTGCCGGTGTTCGATCCGGCGCGGGAAGCCGAGGCGCGCCGCTTCATTGGTCTTGTGGACGAACTCTACGACCGCGGCGTGAAGCTATTGGTGGCTGCCGAGGCCGAGCCCGAACAGCTTTACCAGGGGGCGCTGCTCAGCAACGAGTTCGCCCGCACCGCCAGCCGCCTGCGCGAAATGCGCGGCGACGCGTACCTAGGCCGACCGCACCGACCGTAGAACGGCGCCGTTTCCTGCATGACCATCGCTCAACGGACGATGGTGCACATGATCCTCTTGACCTCGACGTAGAGAAGCAGTTCGTCGTCTTTGCTGATTGGCCGCGCGTGCATGGTGTCCACGCGCACGGGATAGAGGCGTTAGAGCGACTCTCGAACGCCATCGTCACTCCAGCGAAAAGCAGATGGGCCACCGGGCGTTGATCCTGATGCTGTGCTGCCCAGACGGTTTCCGCGAAGCGCCTCGAGGCGGTTGCTTCGCAGCCGGCGGCTCATGGCGTCTGCGAATCGGCGGTCGTGCCACTAGTCATCGAACCAGTCCCGAAGGGCGTGAAGCGCGCGATTCCGGTTGCCATATTCGCGCTGCTCTGCTACTGTGCGCGACCGTTGTATTTTGGCTTCGAGCATCGAACCCGCGCATGAAGACGGACAGCACGCGCCCGCAAGACGCACGGCACGACTGGTATGTGGTGGACGCCGACGGACGAACGCTCGGCCGCCTCGCGTCGGAGATCGCCCGGCGGCTTCGGGGCAAGCACAAAGCGGAGTACACGCCGCATGTGGACACCGGCGACTACATCGTGGTCGTCAACGCCGAGAAGGTGCGCGTCACCGGCGCCAAGGAGCGCGACAAGACGTACTACCGCCACACCGGCTATCCCGGCGGCATCAAGGCGGTGTCCTTGGGCAAGTTGCGCGCCACCCATCCGGAACGTCTGCTTGCCGGTGCCGTGCGCGGCATGATGCCGCGCAATCCCCTAGGGCGCGCCATGTTGCGCAAGCTCAAGGTCTACGCCGGCCCCTCGCATCCGCACTCGGCGCAACAGCCGCAGGCGCTCGAACTCTAGCGGCCAACAGCTTTCGTCAAGGAGTTTCCAACCAAGATGCCTGAGACCAGCTACGGCACCGGCCGTCGAAAGACGTCCACGGCGCGCGTTTTCCTTCGCCCGGGAATCGGCCGCGTGATGGTCAATCGCCGCCCTGTGGACGAGTATTTCGGGCGTGAGACGGCTCGCATGGTGATTCGCCAACCCTTGGTGGCGGTCGGCGTGAGCAATCGGTTCGACATCACCGTCACGGTGCGGGGCGGCGGGCCCTCCGGGCAGGCCGGCGCCATTCGCCACGGCATCGCCCGGGCGCTCGTGGAGCACGACGACGAGTGGCGGGCGCCGTTGCGCGGCGCCGGATTCCTCACCCGGGACGCCCGCGAGGTGGAGCGCAAGAAGGTGGGCTTGCGCAAAGCGCGCAAGCGTCCGCAATACTCCAAGCGCTGATGCCGCGAGGGCAACTCGCACACGGCCGGCCGCCGGCGCGGAGCGTCGCGTGAGCGACGACGAGGACGCCGCGGAAGTCCGCGAGGACGGGGTAGGGCGCCGTTATCTTTTGATCGCCTCCACTTCGGCGGTCACCGCGGTTGGCGCGATGGGCGCCGCGGTGCCGTTCGTGAAGTCTTGGCTGCCAAGCGCCAAGGCGCGGGCGGCCGGTGCTCCGGAGCGCGTGGACATCGCCCGCTTGCGGGCCGGCGAACTGCTGAAACCTATGCCGACCTGGCGTGGCCAGCCCGTGTTCGTGGTCGGCCGCACGGCGGTGGACATCGAGGCGCTGGCCCGCGCGAAAGACGGCCTCGCGGATCCGGCTTCCGACAACGAAGCCAAGCAGCCGGCCTACGCGCAAAATCCCTATCGTTCCCGCAAGCCCGAGATCGGCGTCTTTCTGGGGCTCTGCACCCACCTCGGCTGTTCCCCCAAGGAAAAGAACGAGGAGCAGATGCGCGAGCTCGACACCGGTTGGGAAGGCGGCGGCTTCTACTGCCCCTGCCACGGCTCGCGTTTCGACTTGGCCGGCCGAGTGGTCAAGGGGGTGCCGGCGCCGGACAATCTGCAAGTTCCGCCGCACTCGTACCTCTCGGACACCGAGATCATCATCGGCGTGGACGAGGAGACGGCGTAGGTGGCCGAGTCGCCGCCCTTGCGGCCAGTGGGGCCGCGTCGTCCGATCAGACGCCTCATCGCGTGGGTGGACGAACGCTTCCCGCTCACCGAGACCGTTGAGGCGCATGCCACCAAATACCACGCGCCCAAAAACTTCAACTTCTGGTACTACTTCGGCGTGCTCGCCACGGTGGTGCTGGGGATGCAGCTGCTCACTGGCGTTTGGCTCACCATGTCCTACGTGCCGAGCGCGGAAGAGGCGTTCGCCTCGGTGGAATACATCATGCGCGATGTGGAGTACGGCCACATCATCCGCTATCTGCACTCCACGGGCGCGTCCGCTTTCTTCGTGGTGGTCTACCTGCACATGTTTCGCGGCCTCGCCTACGGTTCCTACCGCAAACCCCGGGAACTCGTTTGGCTCATCGGCATGGCCATCTTCCTGACGCTGATGGCAGAGGGCTTCTTCGGCTACCTGCTGCCTTGGGGCAACATGTCGTATTGGGGCGCCCAGGTGATCGTTTCGCTCGTCGGCGCCGTGCCGTTCGTCGGCGCAGATCTCATGGAATGGGTGCGTGGCGACTATCTGATGTCCGGCATAACGCTCAACCGCTTCTTCGCCTTGCACGTCGTCGCCTTGCCGCTCGCGCTGGTGGGCTTGGTGTTCGTACACATCGTGGCGCTGCACCGGGTTGGCTCGAACAATCCGGACGGCGTGGAGATAAAGGACAACAAAGACGAGCACGGCGTGCCGGTGGACGGCATTCCCTTCCACCCGTACTACACGGTGCATGACTTCCAGGCCACGGTGGGGTTCCTGTTCGTGTTCTGCGCCGTGGTCTTCTTCGCGCCGGAGATGTTCGGCTACTTCCTGGAGAAACCGAACTTCGAGCAGGCGGATCCGCTCAAGACGCCGGACCTCATCGCGCCGGTGTGGTACTACACGCCGTTCTATTCGATGCTGCGCGCCACGACGTTCCCGCTGTTCGGCTTGGAAGCGAGGTTTTGGGGGCTTGTGGTGATGGTGGCGGCCATCCTCATGCCGGCGGTGCTGCCTTGGCTGGACCGCAGCCCGGTGAAGTCCATCCGTTACAAAGGGCTGGCGTCGAAGGTCATGCTCGCCGCCTTCGTCGCGAGTGTCTTCGTGCTTGGCTACTTGGGCACGGTCCACACCACTCCCCTGACGACCGCGCTCGCGCAAGTGTTTACGGCGATCTACTTCGCGTACTTCCTGCTGATGCCGTGGTACACGCGCGTGGAGAAGACGAAAAAGCCGCCGGAGCGGCTGACGTGAACGTGGCAGTGCGGGCAATGCCGGGCCGCGGCAGACTGGCGTTGGCGATCCTGGCGGGCATGGCGGCCGCGGTTCCGGCTTTGGCCGCGACGGACGTGCGGCTGGATCCGTTCGACCCCGACCTCACCGACAAGCCGTCGCTGCAGCGGGGCATGGCGCTTTTCGCGAATTACTGTTTGGGCTGTCATTCGCTCAAGTTCCAGCGCTACGAGCGCACCGCCGACGACCTTGGCATTCCTCACGACGTGGCGCTCAGGAACCTGATCTTCACCGGCCAGGCGATTGGCGGTTTGATGGAAACCTCCATGCCCGCCGAAGGCGCGAAGAACTGGTTTGGCGTGCCGCCGCCGGATTTGACCATGGTGGACCGCGTGCGCGGCACGGCTTGGGTGTACAACATGCTGAAGGGCTTCTATGTCGACGAGAAGCGGCCTTTCGGCGTCAACAACCGGGTGTTCGAGAACATCGCCATGCCACACGTGCTCATCGGGCTGCAAGGCGTGCCGGAAGTCGAGTGCAGAGGCAAGAAAGCGGCCAACATCTTGGCTGATCGAAGCCGCATCTTGGAGAAGGACCCCGCCGCCCGCCGCGTGCGCGAGGACAATTGCTCTTGGACGCGCGTGGTGCCCGGCACCGGCGCGTACTCCGCCGCCGAGTTCGATCAGGCGGCCAAGGACATCGCCAATTTTCTGCATTACGTCGGCGACCCGGGGCGCTTGGAACGCCGCCGCATCGGCTATTGGGTGCTGGGTTTTCTGGCCGGGCTCTTTGTGCTGGCGACCTTGCTGAACCGCGAGTATTGGAAAGATGTGCATTGAAGTGAACGCCGCCGCCGGCGGGCGCAAGGCGGAGGTGGACGCATGGACGTGAACCCGGCGCGCCGTTCGGCGATGACGTTGTACTCGGATCCCCGCGACCACTACAGCCATCGTGTCCGATTGGTGTTGGCGGAGAAAGGCATCGCCGTTGATGTGGTGGACGTCAATCCGTCGCGGTTGCCGCAGCGGGTCGCGGACGTCAATCCAGACAACACGGTGCCGACGCTGGTGGACAGGGAACTCGCCCTCTACCAAAGCACCGTGATCATGGAGTATCTCGACGAGCGGTTTCCGCATCCGCCGTTGCTGCCCGTGTACCCGGTCGCGCGCGCCCACAGTCGGCTGTTGATGTACCGGATCGAGACGGATTGGAGCCCGCACTTGAACGTGCTGGCGAGTGGCCGGGGCGGTGCACGGGCGCTTCAGAAAGCGCATGTGGCGCTGCGCGAGAGCGTGGTCGCCTCGGCACCGGCTTTCGGGGAGAAACCCTATTTCCTGAACGACGAGTTCACCTTGGTGGATTGCTGCGTCGCGCCCATCCTTTGGCGCTTGGAACACGTGGACATCGATCTGCCCGAACGGCAAACCCGCCCGTTGGCGCGTTATATGCAAAAGATATTCGCCCGCCAGTCGTTCCGCGACAGCCTTACCGAGCTGGAAGTGGAGATGCGCGATTGACCTCGCTGCGCCCCTACCTCGTCCGCGCCTTGATCGATTGGATCGTCGACAACGACCACACCCCGCATATGGTGATCGATTGCAGCGTCCCCGGCGTTGACGCGCCCGGTGAATACGCCGGCGACGGCAAGTTGACGCTCAACATCTCCTCCAAAGCGACCCGCACTCTGTCGGTGGACGAAGGCGGGGTGCGCGTGGATTGCCGCTTTCGCGGGCGCCCGGTGCGCGTCACCGCGCCAGTGGGCGCGGTGGTCGGCGTCTACGCCAAAGAGACGGGCATGGGCATGGGTTTCGAGCCGGACAAGAGCGAGCCGCCTCCCGAACCTCCAGCGAACCGCTCAACCGCGCCCGACCGTCCGAAGCTCACGCTCGTCAAGTAGCTGGGCAGGTGGCGTAGTTTGAGGGCCGCGGCTGCGGCCTCGAACAGCCTGCGTCACCCGTCCAAGTAGTCGAACACTTTGACCACCTTGTTCACGCCGAACACCGTGCGGGCCACCTCGGCGGCTTGGCGGGCTTCGGCTTCCGGCAGGATGCCGACCAAGTAGACGACGCCGTCTTCGGCCACGACTTTGACCCGGCTGGCGTTCACTTGGTCGCTCGCCACGAAACGCGACACCACCTTGGTGGTGAGCCAGTCGTCGTTCGCGCGCGCCATCAGACTGGTGGCGCCGCTCACCTGCAGCTCGTTGTGGATGCGTCGAACTTCGGGCATGTCGCGGATGGCCTGTTCGGCCTTGTCGCGCAGCGCCGCGGCCGGCACTTGGCCCACCAGCAGCACCACGCCATCGTAGCTCACCGCTTTCACGCGGCTTGCGGCCAGCTTCTCGTCCGCGGCGATGCGCTCCCTGACGAGCCGTTCGATCTTCTGATCGTTCAGAAACGAACGGGCGGTGCGCAGCGCAGGGTCTTTGCCGCCGATGTCGACGCAGCCGCCACCGACGGCGACGAGACACGCTAGGGCAAGGGTGCGCCAGTTGGGCGAGCTGCCTTGACGGGAGCGGACGGGCTGGCGGGTCGGGTTAGCTTTCCGTTGCATCAAACGCATTGGGAATCCATTCGCAAGCGATGCCGAAGTATCGCCGCTCGGCGCAGACGATGTCAAACCGCGCGCCGCGAAAGCGATGTTCCGGGTGATCGCCCAGGTAAAGTTGCGCCGTGCGCGTCAGCCGCCGCCGCTTGGCGGCGTCCACCGAGTCAAGCGGGGATACCCACGCGCCGCGGCCGCGGTAGCGAACCTCCACAAAAACCAACACTTCGTCGTGCAGCATCACCAGATCGATCTCGCCGCTGCGGCGGCGGTAGTTGCGCGCGACGGAGCGCAGACCGTTGTCGCGCAGGTAGCGTTCGGCGCGCCGCTCGGAGCGGCGTCCGAGCAACCCGGCCCGGTGCTTTCCCCGCGTTGTTCGGCGCACCAAGCCGGTCCATTTCATTTGCGTGCGAGCGCAAGGGAGATGCCGCCGGCGTGGCAGGAAACTCGTGGCAATTTGTCAACGCGCCGTTGTCTCGAAACTGATCGCCAGACGGGGATTGGGAACCAAGCCCAGGGCGGCAGGTTCCTCGCCATCCATGAACAGTTCGATAGCTTCGCGCAAGTTGCGCAACGTCTCGTCCAAGGACTCTCCCTGAGTGACGACGCCCACCTTGATGCACTCCGCCACATACGCTCCCTCGCTCTTCGAGATCACAGTGTGAATCCTCTGCAACATACCTCGTCCCTTAGGAACCCGCCCGCGGGGCCGCCGTGTCGCCGGCCACCGCGCAGGCCAGTTCGCGGTGGATGCGCCCGTTTGCGGCCAACGTGAGCATGCCGGTGCTGCCGGCGATGGATTCGCCGTGCGCCGTCATCCGCGAGAGCTGGTTCGCCACGCGATAGCCGTCCACGCCGAGCGCGAACATCGGCGAATCCACTCGCCGGGCCGGGAACGCGGCGGACGCTTCGGTGTGCAGCGCGTTCGGGAACAGGCGCCACGGGATGTCGCAAACGCGCACGCCGCGGATGTTCGCCGCGGCGTCGCCGCGCGGCACCCGCGACCAGACGTAAAGCGGCAGATCGCCGGCGAAGTGGAACTCCAAGGCCGGTTTGAGGGCCAGCAACTCGTCGGCTTCAACGAAGGCCACGATGGCGTCCACGTCGTCGCGGCGTCGCGGAGTGAACTTCAGTTCCGCGCCCACGAGACGTTCTATCGCCGCGTGCCTCGCGGTGCTCTCGACCACGGCCAAGGCTTCGGCGGCGACATCGGTGGTGGCCGCCATGTCCCGCAGCCTCCCGGTCGCGACGATGTCGAGGCCAGCGTCGCCGGCCAAGTTGGCGCTGGCGCGCCCGGCCCAGGACGTCTCGTTTTGGAAGACGACGATGCGCCGCAGGTCGCTTGTGGCCAAGGCCGCGCGGACGGCCGCCGCCTCGTCTTCCACCGCCAACGCGAGTTGCACGGCGTCCTTCGGGGCTTCGGCGTCGCGCGCGGGCGTGTTCAAGGCCACCAGCGGAAGCTGTGGCGCGAGCGCGAATATGGCGGCAACGGCCGCCTTGTCGAGCGGGCCCACCACGACATCCGCGCCGTGGGCGACGGCTCGGTTGTAGGCATCGGTAGCGGCGCCGCCGGCGGTGTCGTACAGCGTCACGTTTTGGTCCTCGGGTTCGCCGTGCAGATACGCGGCGAGGAAGCCGTCGCGGACCTCCTCTCCGAGGCCCGCCAACTCGCCGGTCAGCGGCAGCAGCAAAGCGATGGAGCGTCGTCTGGCCCCGGGCTGGGCCAAGACGGTTGGGGGGTGTCGAGCCGCCGGATGGTCTGGATGCCGCGCCCGCCAGGTCCGCCACGTCCGCGCCGCCGCGCTTGGCGTGAGCCCGGCGTAGACGTCCCGCGCCAGCGCGGCCCATGCCGCGGTCGCGGGCGCGGCGGCGGCACGCGCTTGGCGGTTCAGTTCGGCCACTGAAACCCGTGAGAGATGCCGCCAGACGGTCGTGGCGATCGCCGCGGCGTCGGCGACGCCGGGTTGCGCTAGAACCTCCATGAGCGCTTGGGCGGCGGCCCAATGCTCGCCAAGGCGTCCAAGGGCCATCGCGCGGGCTCGGCCGGTGAGGGCGGATTGCTCGGCGTCGCCGCCAGCCAACAGCCGCAGCAGCTGGACGATTTCGGCGTGATCCGAGCGTGCCAGCGCCAGCTCCAAGGCGACGCCCAGCAATTCGTGCTGGCGCCTGGCGGACAGCGCCTGCGCCAAGGACGCCGTGTTTGGCTGGCGTGGCGACCGCAGGCGTTCGACCAAGGCCGGCGCCATGTCCTCGCGCGTCGACCGGGCTAGCATCAGGGCCCGGAAATAGGCGTCGGCTTGGCGTTGCGGATCCGCCTCTCGCTCCGCTTGGCGCAGGATGCGCTCCAGCGGGTCGGCGCGGGTGGCAAGGGCGTCGTCGGCGCGCGGCGGCACCGGGCCTGCCGTGCAGCCGCCGAGGACGAGCGCCGCGGCGAGGGCAGCGATGCGGCTTGGCCCACGCGGGAAGCGAGCACCCGCAGTGCGCGTTGTACTATGGTCGGGAGAGGAACAACGCATGGCGGATCGGGCCGTTGGACGGCTGTATGTGGTGGCGACACCCATAGGGAACCTGCAGGATTTGACGTCGCGAGCGGCGGATGTGCTCAGGTCGGCGCGCGTGGTGGCCTGCGAAGATACCAGACGGAGCGGCCGCTTGCTGGCGCACATCGGCGCCAAGCCGGAAGTGCTGTTGGCCCTGCACGATCACAACGAAGACCAAGCGAGCGCCAGCGTTCTCGAACACTTGCGCGCCGGGGACTCCGTGGCGTTGGTGGCGGACGCCGGCACGCCGCTGGTGTCGGATCCGGGCTTTGCGCTGGTGCGCGACGCGTGGGCGGCCGGCATCGGCGTCACGCCCGTGCCCGGCCCCTCGGCCGTCACCGCGGCGCTGGCGGCATGTCCGATACCCGCGGCGCGGTTTCGGTTCGAGGGGTTCCTGCCGGCCAAGGCCGGCGCTCGCCGCAAGGCGCTGGCGAATCTCTTGGCTTCGGACGTGGCGGTTGTGTTCTTCGAAGCGCCCCACCGCGTGGCGCGGACGTTGGCCGAGCTCCAGGCGCTGGGCGCCGGCGCCCGGGAGTTGCTGGTGTGCCGCGAACTCACCAAGCGCTTCGAGACCATTCGCCTCGCTACCGTCCGCGAGCACTTGGCCGACGACGGGCCGAGGCGCGGCGAGTTTTGTTGCGTGCTCGCGCCCGAGGCGAACCCGAAGGCGCAACCGCACCCGGTGTTGGAGGTGTTGGCCGCCGAGCTGCCAGCGGGCCAAGCGGCCCGTCTGGCCGCGCGCATCACCGGCGAGCCCCGTGCCGCCTTGTACGAGCGCCTGCTGTCCGTCCGGCGAGGTCGCGACGGCGGCAATGGTGTAGGCTAGCCGCGCGAGTCGGGCAAGCAGCCGCGCGTCGGCCGCTAAGCGCAATGCGGTGCGGTCGGCGTGAGGAAAGTCCGGGCTCCACAGGACAGGGCGCCAGGTAACACCTGGGGGGCGTGAGCCCGCGGCTAGTGCAACAGAAAGCAAACCGCCGTTCGCTTTCGCCTCGCGGCGACGGACGGCAAGGGTGAAAGGGTGCGGTAAGAGCGCACCGCGGGAGCGGCAACGGTCCCGGCTAGGTGAACCCCGCCCGGAGCAAGGCCAAATAGGGGTCCCATGGCGTGGTCCGCGCCGGACCCGGGTAGGCCGCTAGAGGCGGCTCGGCGACGGGCCGTCCCAGATGAATGGTTGCTCGCGACAGAACCCGGCTTATCGCCCGGCTCGCCACACATGCGCCGCCGCCACGGGATGGCGGGTGGCCGTTCGGTCCGCGACCCGACCACGTTCCGGTTGGCTGTTGGGCCGCCGTCTCGCGCCGTGGCCGCTGGCCGGAATTTCGGGGAGGCGTGTCGCATCGCCACGGAGCCGCATCGATTCGTTCCGCGCTTGCCGCTGGATCCGCACGGGCGGTTGACAGAAGCGGCCACTCGATATCGTCGCGGTTTGAACGCGGAGATCGTTGCTCGCTTGGAGCACTCGGTCGGCGGGATTCCGCAAGACGATGCCGAGTCGAAGCTGGAGCCGAAGTTGTTCCCGTCTCTCGAAACCACCTTCCGGGGCTAGCTTTCCGATGACGAGAACACGCTGATCCGTTTGTTTCGCCGCCTGTCGGCGCGCCAACGGGCCGAGCTCGCGACTTTGCCCACGTGACTTGTGGCGCAAGCTCCTAGGGCGCTTTCAACGGCGAGAACTTCGGCGGGCGCCTCTCCACGAACGATTGGATGCCCTCGGCGAAGTCGGAGCGCTCCAGACTCTCCTCCATCCAGCCGTTGGTTTGCGCCATTGCGGGCCCGAGTTCCGCGTTCAGGTGTTTGTACACTTGGCGTTTCATCATCATCAAAGAGGTTGGCGCCGCGGTTGCCGCCAACTCCTTGATGTACGCCTTGGCCTCGGCCACGGACTCGCCATCCTCGCAGAGGCGGTCGGCGAGGCCGATCCGGTAGGCCTCCTCGCCGTTGAGGCGTTTGGATGTCCACAAGAGGTCCAGCGCCCGCGATGGGCCGACGAGCCGCGGCAGCATCCAGCTGGCGCCGTGTTCGGCCACGAGGCCGCGGGCCGAGAACGATGTCGTGAGCTTGGCGCCGCGCTCGACGAACCGCAGATCCGAGAACAACGCGTAACAGAAACCCATTCCCGCCGCGGCGCCGCCGACGGCGGCGATGAGCGGTTTGCGGATGCCGAGGAGGTAGGTGAGGGTGACGGTGAAGTTGGGGTCGCCGTCGGGGTTGCCCGGATCCGCCGCCAGTTGCGGGTACTCGGCGGAACCCCGGGCGCCTTGCGTCATCTCGCCGAGCGCGTTCATGTCCATGCCGGCGCAGAAGCCGCGCCCGGCGCCGGTAAGCGCGATGCCCACCACGCGCTCGTCGCGTTCGGCCTCGCCCAACGCATGACGGATCTCGGCAAGCATCAGCGGCGTGAAGGCGTTCAGGCTTGCCGGCCGGTTCATGGTCAACACGGCGGTGGGCGCGTCCACCTCGTACTTGATTTCCTGGTACATGCGGGTCTCCTTTCGCGAAGGTCAACGACGGTTGGGCGTCAGCGGCCGGCCGGCCCGCCTTTTGGCGCGGATCTCTCGATGGGTGGCTTCAAGGCTGACGAAACGCTCGGCGGTTGTCGGGTGGCTGCGGGCGAAGCGGATGTTCCCGGAGTGTTCCACCGCCATGCGCCTCCAGAACGCCGGCGCGCCGCTGCTGTCGATGCCGGCCCGCTCCAGCATGTAGAGGCTCATGTAGTCGGCTTCGCGTTCCAATTCCTTGGAAAAAGCGAGCCCGCCGAGCCGCGTGCCCAGCTCCGTCGCCTCCACGCCGGTGTAAACGCGCGCCACCGCGCCCATGAGGCCGCCGAGCAAGCTGGCGCCGAGCTTCTTGTCGACATGCCCTTCGGTGTTGTGCGCCAGCTCGTGCGCGATGACGGTTTGCAGTTCGATGTCCGACTGCGCGAAGCGCAGCATGCCGCTGGTGACATAGACGCTGTGGCCGTCGGCGTAGGCGTTGAGGCCGGGATCGTTCACCAAGAGCACCGGGTAGGCGCACACGCGTTCCGGCGAAACCGAAACAACCCGCGTGCGGCCGTTGCGCAGCACGCGCATGCGCACCACGCCATCGGTCAACGCTTCATCGAGCATGAGATTGATGCGTCTGTGGCCGCGCGAAGCGGGCGGGCGCTGGCCGTCGACGAACAGGATCACGTCGCCGGCGCGAAGCCCGGCGCGATGCGCCGGCGAGTTGGGCGTCACGGACAGCACCGTGTGCCACTCGTCGGACATCGAGAACAGCCGGGCCGCCGCCTGGCGCGACGCTTGGGGCATGTTGCCGGCGGTGTCGAAGTAGATGCCCATGAGGGACTCCACGTGTTGCCCGCAGAAATCCACGTTGGCGCGCAGGATGGGATAGGCCAGGCCGTTCAGCCGCGTGCGTCGTCGCAGTTGCGTCTGAAAGGCCAAGCGCTGTTGTTCGTCCTGTTCACGGCGCACCGAGTCCGCCGATGGGGAAGGGGGCGCCGTGGTGGTGGCGCAGCCGGCGAGAAACGCCGCCGCCAAGACCGCGGCCAGCGTTGGCGCGCGGCGGCGCTGGCGCCGCTCGGCTGCGAAGCGCGGGGCGTTCGAGGCGATGCGGTCGGGGCTCCTAGTCCGGCGAGGTGCCATGTGCCGCTTCCTGTGCGTGGCGGGATGTGGTTCCACGGTTCATCGGTGGTTGCGGTAATCTAGCCAATCTCGCCGGCCAATGCCAACTTGCCGGCGCATGGTGCCGCGCGCGGCATCCCGGGGCTGTTCGCGGCGCGCCCATGCTATTCTGCCGCGTGGCCGGTGCGCCGCCGCTGGCGTCGGCCGGTGGGGCCCGTCGGTCTTGCCGGGCCGAAGAAATGGAGGCGAATTCGCATGTGGCACTTGATCGAGGACTTCTTCGAGCAGGGCATCGTCGTCAAGCTCTTGATCCTGCTTGGCTGGCTCTGCGTGGCGATCATGGTGGCGAGCTTCGTCTCGGCATTCGTGCGTTGACTTCGGCTTGCCAAGCCGTTTGAGCCGGCGACAAGAGCATGTGGTTGGCGTCCCTCACCGAGCGCCAGCGTGACGCGCTGCTCGGATTGGCGCACGATGTCGTCGTTTCCGACGGCCTTCTCGACCCCAACGAGGAGGACATGCTGGTCGAGTTCCGGCGCGAAATGGCGCGCACGCCGGACGGCGGCGCGGACTATCTGGAACTGGACGGCATCGGCGAGATTTTCGACAACCGCCGCGCCCGCGTTGTCGCCGTCCTGAACCTCGTGCACCTGTCCTACGCCGACGGCGCCTTCGAGATCGAGGAGGAGTGCCTGCTCCGCGAAGTGGCGCGGGCCTTCGACATCGGCGACGAGGATTTCCGGCTGATGGACAACTGGGTGAGGCGCCTGGTGGCCTTGGAAGAGGAGGCGCGCGGCCTGATGCGGCCTTGAGCGGGGTTGGCGAGACTCCTAGCCGCCGTTCGTCAACAACACCTCCTTCGCTTGATTCAACGTCGCCGCCAGGTAGTCCGTGCCGCCGCGGTCCGGGTGCAGCCTCTGCATCAATCGGCGGTGCGCTTCCCGCACTTGGGCGTCGCTGGCGCCGTCCGCCAAGCCGAGCACGGCGAGCGCCTGCGTCTTGTCCATGCGGGGCGCTTGGGAAGGCGCGGCGCCGCGTTCGCTCGCATGATCCGAGGTCTCGCGCCAATCGGGAAAGCGCCGGTCGAGGTAGGCGTCCAAGAGTTGCAGCGAGTCCGCCGCGGCCAGGCCGGCGCGGAACAGCTCGAGGGCGGGCAGATCGAGGGCGGAAAGGCGCTGGCCTTGGAGTGGCCCGGTAAGCACTTCGCCGTCCATTTCGCCCGAGTCGTGCCGCAACGTCATGCGCAAGTCCGCGCTGGCGACAGTGGAGACTTGGGGGCCGCCGTGCGCGCCGGCCGGCTGGGTGCCGCCGCCGAACGCCGAGCGCAGCCACTTGCCGATCAGAGGCCCGGCCACCAGGCCGGCGATCCAGCGCAGCAACGGCAACGTGCCGGCGGTGAGGGCGGCGAGCCAGTGCAACTTGCCGCTCGCGGTGAGAAGGGCGAGCAAGGCGATGAACACCACGGCCGCGCCGCCGGCCATCTTGGAGAGCTTGCGCGGCCGGTTTTTCGCCGCCGCCTCCTTCCACAGGACGACAAAGGCGACAACGAGGGCGGTCAGCCCAAAGAGCGTCAGGAACATTGCGAGACCGGTTGGGCGAAACGCGTTCTTGCCGCGCGGGCCGTCATGGCGGCAACTGCGCCAACACCGCCCGCGCCGCGTCGTGCTTGATTTCGCGCAGACCTTGCCGGCCGCGTGTGGCGTATTGCGCCACGACGCCGAACAGCGCGCGCAGCCGGTCGGCGCCGCCGGCGGTGAAGGGCGCGTGGGCGCCGCCGGTGATGCGCGCGATGTCGCCGAACACCCGGGTGGCGAGCGGGTCGCGGCCCTCTTGGAACATGAAAAACGGCAGCTTGAATAGCGCGAGCCGGCCGGCCGCGGCAGTGAGCGCATGGGGCGGTTCTTCGCAGCAGTCGCCAACGAACACCGCCGCTTTGACGGGTTCGAGGCGCGCTTCGCGCAGCGCGTGGGCGAGCACCCGTTCGATGCGGGTCGTGCCGCCGCGGCACGAAACGCCCGTCATGTGTCGCAACAGCTCGGTCGGAGATGTGGACCAGGGCGAGACGTGGAACTCGTTGTAGCCGCGGTAGTAGGCCAACTGCACGGCGACGGCGGTGTCCGCCGACGCGCCCGCCGCGGCCTGAAACAGCTCGGCGTGCAGGGCCATGGCCATGTCCCAAGTCGGCTCGCGGCTGGCGGTGGCGTCCAATGCGAACAGGATGCGATGCGGCCGATTCTCCCGCCGCGCCGGCACAGCCGCGTTCGCGGCTTGGAGAAACCGCCGCACATCGGGACTGGGCGCGGGCGTCTTGGGCATTCGTCTCAAGTGGTCGGTTCGCTGGCGGCAATGATGGCGAAAGTCGTGGCCTTCCGGCAACACGCGGCTTGGCGGTATCCTACCGGCAACGCCTTCCGGTGCCGTTGGCGGGAACGAAGAGGAGAACATGAACACCCCGCACGCCCGCGCAAGACGCAAACGCCCCGCCGTTGCGGCGTTCTCTCCGCTGCCCCGAACCCCCCGCACCGCGAATGTTCTGGCGGCGCTCCTTTGCCTCGGCCTCGGCGGCCCGCCGGAAGGACACGCCAGCGAAGACGAGGACGGGGCCCGGGATATCGAAGAGGTCGTCGTCACCGGCTCGCGGCTGCGGCGCACCGCGTTGGACGCGCGCGATCTGGTGTTCGGCTTGGACTTGGCGGATGCGCGCCACGGTCGCACCGCGCTCGGCGAGATGCTGGCGCGGTTGCCGGCAAGCGGCTCGCCGCTCTCCACCCGCTTCAACAGCAGCGGCAACTTCGGCTTCCCGGCGGATGGCGGCGGCGTGGCCGCCGGGGCGTCCCAAGTGGACCTGCGGCACTTGGGCAGCAAGCGCGTGCTCGTGTTGGTGGACGGCTTGCGCTGGGTCGATGGCGCGTCCGGTAGCGGCGTGTCGGGAGCGACGGACTTGAACACCTTGCCCGCAGGCGTGGTGGAACGGGTGGAGGTCTCGCTCGATGGGGCGTCCGCGATCTACGGTTCGGACGCCATCGCCGGCGTGGTGAACGTGATCACCGCCGCCGCCGACGGTGTTTCGGCCAGCGTCTACGGCGGCGCTTTCGCGAACGGTGGGGAAACCTACGAGGTGGAGTTCGCCGCGGGCCGCCAGGGCGAGACGACCTCGGCCTCGCTGCACGTTAGCCACACGGACGCCGGCGGCGTTGGCTCGGGCGTCCATCCCTTGTCCCGTTTTCCGGTTGCCGGCACCGGCAATCGCCACGGCAGCACGTTCACGCCCCAGGGCCGAGTGATTTTCCAGGACCCCAACACCGGCCGGGCCGTGAACTGCGCCTTGAACGAAGGCGTGGTGGGCATTCCGCGCTACGACCCGGACAACCCTTGCGGCGAAGGCGACGACTACCACCCGTGGAGCAACGCCGATCGTTTCAACTACGCGCCCTTCAACCTGCTCGTGACACCGTCTCGTCGCACAGGCGTGTTCGCCCGCGTGGAACGCGGCTTCGCGAGCGGGCTGACGGCGTATCTGCGGGTGCTCGACAACCGGCGTCGTTCCGTCAACCGGGCGGCCCCGGAGCCGCTGTGGGCGGGGCCGCTGGCGGAAAGCGGCAGCGTGCTGGACAGGATCGTCATCAGCGCGGCCAATCCGCACAACCCTTTTGGCTTCGACCTCGGCGCCGGCGCCTGGGCGACCCGCCGGCCGCTGGAAAGCGGCCCGCGGGTCTTCGCGCAAGACGTGCGAACGCGCTACGTCGCCGCGGGCTTGCGCGGCGTCAGGACGATTGGCCAGCGGACGTTCTTCTGGGACGCGAATCTGGTGTGGTCGCGCAACGTCGCCCATCAGACCAAGCGCGGCGCCCACAACGCCCGCAACATGCTCGTCGCGTTGGGCCCGCCGGAAGTGTGCGCCCGAACGCCCGGCTGCGTGCCGCTCAACCTGCTCGGCGGCCAGGGCGACGGCGACGGCACGATCACGGCGCCGATGCTGGAGTGGATCCGCTTCACGCAGCGCGATTTCAGCGATCAGTTCTTGCGCGACTTCACTTTCAACGTCACCGGCGACGCGGCTTGGCTGCCGGCCGGCCCGTTGGCGGTGGCCGCCGGATTCGAGCGGCGCGAGCAGCGCGGCAAGTTTCGGCCTGATCCGGTGGTGGCGGCGGGAGACACCGCCGGGCTCCGGGCGCAGCCCACGGCCGGCGGACACGTTGCCTCGGAGTGGTACGGCGAAGTGGAGGTGCCGTTGCTCGCGGGACGGCCTTGGGCGCACAAGCTGGACGTTGCGGCGGCATTGCGCGGTTCCCGCAACGACGTGTCAGGGAGCGGCAGCGTGGGCAAGCTGGACCTGCTTTGGCGCCCGCGTCCCGACGTTTTGCTGCGCGCCCATTGGGGCGAAGGTTTCCGCGCCCCGAACATCGGCGAGCTTTTCGGCGGCGAGACCCTCTTGGACGCGGTGGTGGCCGATCCTTGTTCCGATTTGGGAACCGACTCGGCGCCGGGGCTCGTGGCGCGCTGCGTCGCCGCCGGCGTGCCGGCGGACGGCGGCTACGCGCAGCTCGGCAGCCAGATCGCCGTGCGCACGGGCGGCAACCGCGAGCTGCGGCCCGAGACGTCCGAAAGCCGCACCTTCGCTATCGCCTGGCAGCCGCAGTGGCTGGCCCTGGACGGCGCCAAGCTGCGTTTGGAGCTGAGCCGTTACCGGCACGAATTGGACGCCGCGATCACCGCGTTCGACGCCCAGGCGGTGCTTGACGGTTGCTACCGGGAAGCTGTGGACACCTTCTGCGGGTTCGTGGAGCGCAGCGCCTTGGGGCACATTCGCCGGTTTCGCAACACGCTGCTGAACGTCGGCGTCATCCGCACCGGCGGCTGGGATCTCGAAGCGGTCTTCGCCACTCCCGCCAGCCCTGTCGGATCTTGGCGGATGCGTTGGCGCACCACCTACTTGGCCGAGTACACGGAGCTCTTGGAGGATACCGAGGGCAAGCTGGTCGCCACTCGGCGCTTGGCGGGCAAGACCGGGGCCGATCGCGGCAAACCGCGTTGGAAGTCTTCGCTTTGGGTGAATTGGCGGCGTGGCGGCTGGCGGGCCGCGTGGACGGCGCGCTACATCCATCCGACGACCGAGCGTTGTTCCAACTTTCTCGACGGTTCGCCGGACAGCTTGACCAGCCTTGGCCTGTGTTCGTTGCCGGACGAAGCCGACGACAAGGCGTCGCGCAACCGCCTCGGCGCGGTGGTGTACCATGACGCGCAGGCGGGCTACGCCGGTGGCGGCTTCGCGTTGGCCGTGGGCGCCAACAACCTGTTCAACCGCGACCCGCCCGTCAGCCGCAGCGCGACGTTGAACGGTTACGACGCTTCCACCTACGACGTCCCCGGCGGCCGTTTCCTGTATTTGCGTGTGCGGTATGGCGCCGTCGGCGAAAACTAGCGCAACGGGCGGGCGACCTGAGAGACGCGATTTGAGCAACGCGATGGGCGAACAGGACGAACGCGCGCGCGCCGACGCGGCCGTTGCGTCGACGGTGGGCGCGTCCAGCGACGCGGTGCCGTCGGAGACGTTCCTCACCGTTGCCGTTTCCTCCCGGGCGCTCTTCGACTTGAGCGCCTCGGACGCCGTGTATCGGCGCGACGGCTTGGACGCCTACCGCGACTACCAGATCAAGCACGAGGACGAGAAGCTGGCGCCGGGCGAGGGCTTCGCCTTCGTTCGCAAACTGCTCGCGATCAACCACCGGCTGGGCAAACGGCGCGTGGACGTGATCCTCTTGTCGCGCAACTCGGCGGACACCGGCTTGCGCGTCTTCAATTCCATCGCCGAGCACAACTTGGAGATCGTGCGCGCCGCGTTCTGTTCGGGAGAGAGCCCGTACCGCTACGCGCAGCCGTTCGGTTGCGACCTTTTTCTCTCGATGGATCCGGGCGACGTGGCGTGCGCCGCCGAGGACGGCGTGCCGGCGGCGACCCTGCTTTCCGGCCCCGCGGCTGTCCGCGACGGTGCCGACCAGCGGCCGACCACCGAGAGGTTGAAGATAGCCTTCGACGGGGATGCCGTGCTGTTCGCCGAGGATGCCCACCAACTGTTCTGCGAAAAGGGCTTGAAGGAGTTCGAGAACGCCGAAGCCGGCGCTGCGGACGAGCCCTTGGCCGGGGGGCCGTTCAAGCGGTTCCTCGAGGGCCTCCATCGTCTGCAACGCGAGTTCGGCGAAGAGGATTGCCCGATTCGCACGGCGCTGGTCACCGCGCGCGGCGCGCCGGCGCACGAGCGCGTGATCAAGACGCTGCGTTCGTGGGGCATCCGCATTGACGAGAGCCTCTTTTTGGGCGGGTCGAGCAAAGCCGAGTTCCTGCGCGCCTACCAGGCCGACGTGTTCTTTGACGATCTCTGGAGCAACTGCGAGCACACCAGCCGCCATGTGGCCACCGGCCATGTGCCGCGGAAAGCCGACATCGCGACCGCGGCTTCGTCCTCGGGAACCCCATGAACGTTCTCTGTCTCGATCTTGAAGGCGTGCTGGTGCCGGAGATCTGGCCGGCGGTGGCGCGGCGCACCGGCATCGACGCGCTCAACCAGACCACCCGCGACATCCCCGTGTACGACGATCTGATGCGCATGCGCCTCGATGTCCTCCATCGGCACGATGTCGCGTTGACGACCATACGCGCCGTGATCGGCGCCTTGGCGCCGCTGGCAGGCGCCGAGGACTTCCTCGCCTGGGCCCGGGCGCGCTTCCAGGTGGCGGTGCTGTCGGACACGTTCTACGATTTCGCCAAGCCGCTGATGGCGAAGCTGGGCCATCCGTTGCTGCTTTGCCATCGTCTGGAGGTGGCGAACGACCGCATCATCGGCTACAGGCTTCGCCAAGCCGACCCCAAGCGCCAAGCCGTGCGCGGCTTTCAGAGCATGAACTACCGCGTGCTGGCGGCCGGGGATTCCTTCAACGACATCAGCATGTTGGAACAGGCGGACTTCGGCGTGTTCGTGAACGCTCCGGCCGGCGTGCGGGAGCGCCATCCGGCCTTTGACGCGGTGGAGGGGCTGCCGGCGCTCAAGGAACGGCTCGCAGCCGCGCAAGAAGCCGAAGGATGACCGCAGGCGCGTTGTTCCGGCAAGCGTTGCGGCAAGAAGCGCCGCTGCAGATCGTGGGCGCGATCAACGCCTACGCGGCGCTGTTGGCCGCAAGCGTTGGCTATCGGGCGATCTACTTGAGCGGCGCCGGTGTCGCCAACGCCTCCCACGGCATGCCGGATTTGGGAATGACGTCCTTGAACGATGTGCTGGAGGATGTGCGGCGCATCACGGGCGCCGTGCAATTGCCGCTGTTGGTGGACGTCGACACCGGCTGGGGAGGGGCGTTCAACATCGCCCGCACCGTGCGCGAGATCATTCGCGCCGGCGCCGCGGCCGTTCACATCGAGGACCAAGTGGCGGCCAAGCGCTGCGGCCACCGGCCGAACAAGGCCATCGTCTCGGTGGACGAGATGTGCGACCGCGTGAAAGCCGCGGTGGACGCCAAGACCGACGCCGATTTCGTGGTGATGGCCCGCACCGACGCCTTGGCGGTGGAGGGCGAGGCGGCCGTGCTGGAACGGGTGGCCAGTTTCGAGGCGGCCGGCGCGGACGCCATTTTCGCGGAAGCCATGACCGACCTCGAGATGTACGCCCGCGTCGTGGCGGCGGTGGACATTCCGGTGCTCGCCAATCTCACCGAGTTCGGCAAGACGCCGCTTTACACGCTGGACGAGCTGCGCGGGGTTGGTGTTAGCATGGCGTTGTACCCGCTGTCGGCGTTTCGCGCCATGAGCTTGGCGGCGTTGAACGTCTATCGGGCGATTCGCCGGGACGGTTCGCAGGCCGGCGTGATGCGACAGATGCAAACCCGGGAGGCGCTGTACGAGTTTCTCGGCTATAGGGATTACGAAGCGAAACTCGACGCGTTGTTCGCGCTGGAGCCTTCGCCCGCCGGCCGGCCGGCGTCAACGGCCGGGACCGCGAACGACGACGCCCTTGGGGAGGGGACGAGAGGGGAGGGGAAGAGAGAGGCGGAATGAGGGAGGCGAGTGGTTGACAAGAAACTCGGCGGAGCGGGGCTGCGCGGCCAGACGGCCGGGCAAACGGCGCTGTGCACCGTGGGCAAGACCGGCACCGGGCTCACCTACCGCGGCTACGACATATCCGATCTGGCGGCCGAGGCGAGCTATGAGGAGGTCGCCTATCTGATCTTCCACGGCGAGCTGCCGAACGCGGATCAGCTGCGGGCGTATCGGGCCAAACTGGCGATGTTGCGCCGTCTGCCGTCGGCGGTGCGGGCGGCGTTGGAGAGCATTCCCGCCACCGCGCACCCGATGGACGTGATGCGCACCGGCTGCTCGATGCTCGGCAACTTGGAACCCGAGCGCGATTTCACCGAGCAGCAAGACGTGGCCGACCGCCTGCTGGGCGCCATGCCCTCCATCGTCAACTATTGGTATCGCTACAGTCACGATGGCGAGCGCGTGGACCTCGACACCGGCGAGACCACCTTGGCCGGCCACTTCCTGCACACCTTGAAGGGCGTGCCGCCCAACGATCTGCAGCGACGAGCGCTGGACGTCTCGCTCGTCCTCTACGCCGAGCACGAGTTCAACGCGTCCACTTTCACGGCCCGGGTTTGCGCCTCCACGCTGTCCGACATGCACTCGTGCGTGACCGGCGCCATCGGCTCGTTGCGCGGGCCTTTGCACGGCGGCGCCAACGAGGCCGCGATGGCGCTGGTCGAGCGGTTCGGGACGCCGGACGAGGCCGCCGAGGCGGTGCGCGGGATGTTGGCCCGGAAGGAGGTGGTGATGGGTTTCGGGCACGCCATCTACCGCGAATCGGACCCGCGCAACACCATCATCAAGGCCTGGGCGGAGCGGCTCGGCAAGGAAGTGGGCGACGGGACCGTCTACCCGATCTCCTGCGCTGTCGAGGAGGTGATGTGGCAAGAGAAGGAGCTGTTCGCCAACGCGGACTTCTTCCACGCCGCGGCCTACCACTTCATGGGCATCCCCACGAAGCTGTTCACGCCGATCTTCGTCTGCGCGCGCGTCTGCGGCTGGGCCGCCCACGTGATGGAGCAGCGGTCGGACAACCGCATTATCCGCCCGAGCGCGGAGTATGTGGGGCCGGCGCCGCGGCCGTTCACGGCGATGGCCGATCGCTAAGCCGATCGCTCAAGAACCGATCGGCAAAGAGGGTGCCTGTGGCTTCGCCGAACGCGGTGGCGAACGTTCGTCCGCCGCCGGACGACGAGCTGGTCGCCATCGCCGACTATGTGACCGGCTTCGCCGTCACCAGCGGCGAAGCCTACGAGACGGCAGCCCACTGCCTCATGGACACGCTGGGCTGCGGCGTTCTGGCACTGCGTTTCCCGGAGTGCGCCAAACATCTGGGGCCGCTGGTGCCGGGCGTCGTGGTGCCGAACGGCGCGCGGGTTCCGGGCACGCCGTTCGTGCTGGATCCGGTGAAGGCGGCGTGGGACATCGGTTGCATGATCCGCTGGCTGGACTTCAACGACACTTGGCTGGCGGCGGAATGGGGCCATCCATCCGACAACCTCGGCGGCATCCTGGCTGTCGCGGACTACGTCTCGCGCACCGCCGTCGCGGCCGGCAAGCCGCCGCTGCTGATGCGCGACGTGTTGACGGCAATGATCAAGGCGCACGAGATCCAAGGTTGCTTGGCGCTGGAAAACAGCTTCAACCGCGTGGGCCTCGATCACGTGCTGCTGGTGCGCGTGGCGTCCGCGGCGGTGGTCACGCACCTTCTGGGCGGCGCCGCCGAGCAAGTCGTGGACGCGCTGTCGCACGCCTTCGTGGACGGCTCGGCGCTTCGCACCTACCGCCAAGCGCCAAACGCCGGGCCGCGCAAGTCTTGGGCGGCTGGCGACGCCACAAGTCGCGCCGTGCGTCTGGCCTTCTTGGTGTTGAAAGGCGAGATCGGCATTCCGGGCGCCCTGACCGCGCCGACTTGGGGCTTCTACGATGTGGCCTTCAACGGCCAGCGGTTCCGCTTTCAGCGCCCGTACGGCAGCCACGTGATGGAGAACGTGCTGTTCAAGATCTCCTACCCGGCGGAGTTCCACGCCCAAACCGCGGTGGAGGCGGCGGTGAAGCTGCATCCCGAAGTGGGCGAGCGGTTGGACGACGTGGAGCGCGTCTTGCTCACGACCCACGAATCCGCCATTCGCATCATCAGCAAGACCGGCCCGCTCGCCAATCCCGCGGACCGTGACCACTGCCTGCAATACATGACCGCGGTGGGGCTGGTGAAAGGCGATCTCACCGCCGACGACTACGAGGACGCGGCGGCGGCGGACCCGCGCATCGATCGGCTGCGCGAGCGCATGGAGGTGGCGGAGGACGCGCGCTACAGCCGCGAGTACCACGAGCCGGACAAGCGCAGCATCGCCAACGCGGTGCAGGTGTTCTTCGCCCGCGGCGCGGCAACGGCGAAGGTGGCCGTGGAGTACCCCATCGGACATCGTCGCCGTCGTGCCGAGGGGCTGCCGCTGCTGGTCGAGAAATTCGAGCGCAACTTGGCGACGCGCTTTCCCGCCGGGCGCGTCCGGCGGATCCTCGGCTTGTGTTCGGATTCGGAGCGGCTGGCCGCCACGCCGGTGTGCGAATTCACGGATATGCTGGCGTTTTGAGACTCGGCGGCGGCGTTGGCGACCCCGCGCCCGGTCGCGACTTCGACTTGCGTTGGCGGGCGGCAGTCGGCAGGATTGCGCAACTAGACGGGCTTTCGGCGGCAGGGAAGTTCCCAGGGCCGGTCAACGAAGCACAGGGGCCACACGGGCCACAAGGGAGATCCGATTTGAAGATGTTCTCGCGGCTTGGCTGCGCGGCCGCGGTGCTTGCGGGCACCGCGGCATGGGGAGAAACGATGGCGGCCGCCACGGATAGCGGCGACACGGCTTGGGTTCTCGCCGCGACCGCGCTGGTGTTGTTCATGACGTTGCCCGGCCTCGCGTTGTTCTACGGTGGCCTGGTGCGGACGGCCAACGTGCTTTCGGTGCTGGTGCAGTGTTTCGCCATCGCCTGTCTGGTGACCATTCTCTGGGTGCTGGTGGGCTACAGTCTGGCGTTTGGCGCCGACGTGCGCGGCGTCATCGGGGGGTTGGACAAGGTGCTCTTCAACGGCGTCACGGAAGACGCCGTCATGATCGGCGGCTCCATACCCGAGTCCCTCTTCGCCACCTTCCAGCTCACCTTCGCCATCATCACGCCGGCGTTGATCGTCGGCGCCTTCGCCGAACGCATGCGTTTCGGCGCGGCGCTGCTGTTCGCGGGCGCCTGGTCGCTGCTCGTCTACGCGCCGGTCGCGCATTCGGTGTGGGGCGGGGGCCTGCTGTCCGAGTGGGGCTTGATGGATTTCGCCGGCGGCGCGGTGGTTCACATCACCGCCGGCGTCGCGGCGGTTGTGGCGGCGGTGACTCTTGGCCCGCGCCGCGGCTTTCCCGGCCGCACGCAACCTCCTCACAACATGACGCTGACCTTCGCCGGCGCCGCCATGCTGTGGGTTGGTTGGCTCGGCTTCAACGGCGGCAGCGCTTTGGCGGCGAACGGGGACGCGGCCATGGCGGTCACCGTGACGCACATCTCGGCCGCCGCCGGCGCGTTCACTTGGCTGGTGATAGAGTGGTTTCGCTACGGCAAGCCCAGCGCGTTGGGGGCGGTCACCGGCATGGTGGCCGGGCTGGGCACCATAACGCCCGCTTCCGGCTTCGTCGGCCCGGCCGGGGCGCTGGTGATCGGCGTGTGGGCCGGCGCGGTTTGCTGTTTCGCCACCAACTTCATGAAACGCACCCTGCGCATTGACGATTCGCTGGACGTGTTCCCGGTGCACGGGGTGGGCGGCGCATTGGGCATGATCCTCACCGGCGTTTTCGCCAGCAGCGCCTTGGGCGTCTTCAGCGGGCAATTGGACATCGCCATCGGCCGCGCGCTTGGCGTGCAGGCCCTCGGCGTGGTGGTCACCGTGGGGTACACGGCGATCGTCACTTGGATCATCCTCAAAGTCACGGATGCGTTGGTGGGGAACCGCGTTTCGGATGAAGAAGAGACGGAAGGGCTGGACCTCATCTCCCACAACGAGCAGGGGTACACGCTCTAGCCGCCGGCCGCTTGCCCAGGGGAGCAAACGGAACGACAGCGACAAGGTGAGCGGAACATGCCGTCGAACATGCGAGAACTGCCGAAGGGATACAGCGATACGCCGGTGTTGCCGGATTCGCGGTGGCGCGTCCACGACGCCGACCGTCCGGCACCGCCCGTGGTGACGCCACCGGGTTTCTCCACCCAGGAGCGCCCAGGGAACCCGCCCTCGGACGCGACCGTGCTTTTCGATGGCGGCGGCTTGGACGCCTGGGCTGCGCGCGACGGCGGCGCGGCGGCTTGGCCGCTGGTGGAAGGCGATGCCGTCGAGGTGGCCCCGGGCGCCGGCGACATTCACACCCGCGCCGCGTTCGGGAGTTGTCAGTTGCATGTGGAATGGCGCGCCCCCGCGGAAATACGCGCCGACAGCCAAGGGCGCGGCAACAGTGGCGTGTTCCTGCTCGGCCTTTACGAAGTGCAAGTGCTGGACGGCTACGACAATCCCACCTACGCCGACGGCTTGACGGCCGCCATCTACGGCCAGTATCCGCCGCTGGTGAACGCCTGCGTGGCGCCGGGCGCTTGGCATGTGTTCGACATCGTGTTCGAGGCGCCGGCTTACGCCGATGGCGCGTTGACGTCACCCGCCCACATGACCGTGCTGCACAACGGTCTTTTGGTCCACCACCGGCAACGCCTGCAAGGCCCGACCGCGCACCGCCAGCTGGCGAGCTACGACAAGCCCCACGGGCCGACCGGCCCGGTCGTGCTGCAAGACCACGGCGACCGTGTGCGTTTTCGGAACATCTGGATCCGCCCGATCGAGCGCTTCGCCGCGGCATAGGGTTCCGCGCCGTATGTCGCAGCCCGTGTAACGCCGCGCGCGGCGGCTAAAAGGAATTGGCCGGTGGTGCTCTCGTTTGCGCGGCGGGTGCGATAATCCCGCAATGCGCCGTTTCAACACCGAAGGGCCGGTCTTCCAGGAAGACCACTACGCCATCCCGCCGCTCGACAGGATCGACGTCGAAGATGTGTTGGGTCTCGTGCGCTCCAAGCGCTACTTCGTGCTGCACGCGCCGCGGCAGACGGGCAAGACCTCCGCCCTGATCGCGTTACGCGATCTGCTCAACAGCGGCCAAGCCGGCGATTTCCGCTGCGTTGACGTGAACGTGGAGGTCGGCCAGGTGGCCCGCGACGACACCGCGCGCGGCATCCGCGCCATTCTGGGCTGCTTGGCCGAGAACGCCCACGAGCTGGGCGACGATTATCCCGCCAGCGTGTGGCAGGACGTGTTGGCGTCGGCAGGACCGGAAAGCGCTCTCAACGTGCTGCTGGCGCGCTGGTGCCGAGCCGATCCGACGCCGCTGGTGCTGCTGGTGGACGAGATCGATGCGCTGGTCGGCGACACGCTGCTTTCCGTGCTGCGCCAGCTCCGCGCCGGCTACCAGAGGCGTCCCGCAGGTTTCCCGCAGAGCGTGGTGCTTTGCGGTGTGCGCGACATCCGCGACTACAGAATCCGCTCGAGCACCGGCGAGGTCATCGCCGGCGGCAGCCCGTTCAACGTCGCGGCGAAGTCGCTGCGGCTGGGCGACTTCACCGCCGCGGACACGGGCAGCCTGTTGTCTCAGCACACCGAGGAAACCGGCCAGCCCTTTACGCCGGAGGCGCGGGACGCCGTGTGGCGGCAGACCCGCGGCCAGCCATGGCTGGTGAACGCGCTATGCGCTGGCGCGTGTTTCGACAACAAGGCCGGCCGGGACCGTTCGCGGCCCATCGAAGTGGACGACATCCACGCGGCGCGAGAGGAGCTCATCCTGTCGCGCCGCACACACCTCGACCAGTTGGCGCACAAGCTGGAGGAGGAGCGCGTGCGCCGCGTCGTCGAGCCCATCCTGAGCGGCGGCGACGCGCGGCACGAAGTCCGGGATCTGGATTACGTTCGCGACCTCGGCCTGATCGACGCAAGCCTGCCGCCGCGCATCGCGAACCCGATCTACCAGGAGGTGGTGCCCCGGGAGCTCGGCTACATACTGCAGAGCAGCCTGGATCAGAACCCCGCGTGGTATGTGGATGCCGATGGCGGGCTAAACATGGTCAAGCTGTTGACGGCGTTCAACACGTTCTTCGGCGAGCATGCGGAGCACTGGCTGGGCCGCTTCGACGCCTACCGGGAAGCGGCGCCGCAGTTGATTTTGCAGGCGTACCTGCAGCGGATCGTGAACGGCGGCGGCCGCATCGAGCGCGAGTACGGCCTCGGGCGTGGCCGGACGGACCTGCTCGTGCTGTGGCCGCGCGAGGCGGGGCAACCGTCCGACCTGTGGGAGCGGTTCGTGATCGAGTGCAAGGTGCTGCGCGACTCCGACCGCAAGAGCTTGGAGCGGACCGTCGAACAGGGCGTTGCGCAAACGTTGCGCTACATGGAGCAGTGCGAGGCGAAGGAGGGGCATCTGGTGGTGGTCGACCGCCGTGGTCAGGCCCGCCAACGCGGCGGGCGCCCGGAGCGAACGCCTCCCCGGCCGGCCCGTCGCGGCGTGGTCGTCTGGACGTTGTAGATCAAGCGCGTCCCGGTTGGCGGGAGCTTGTTCGAGAACCGCCTATCGCGGCCGGTCGTCCACCTGCACGGTGAGGACATCAGCGTTGTGGAACTGCTGGTGGCGCACGGAAGACGCGAGATGGCGCAGCAGCCGCAACGACACGTCGCGCATGGAGTCGCCAGCTGCCGGTTCCTCGCGGAGCAGGGCGATGCGATCTTGCAGGTTCTCCTCGCCGGTGGCCGTGGTGACGAGTTCCAGCGTCGCGCTTGCGCCGGTGCCGCGCACCGTGAGCTGCAGCCGACGAGCTTCCGGCGCGGCGCCGCCTTCCTTGCTCTCCGTCGCCTCGCTTTGCAGCACGGCCGCCAGCGCCTCTTCGGCGGCGGCTGCCAGCCGCTGCTTCATGGCGTCGCCCCAGTTGTGGCGATCGGCGAACGTGGCGAGGAACGCTTGGATGGTCCCCAGTTCCGCCGCTACCGCCCGCCCGGCGAAGCGCCCGGGGCGCGGCTGCGCGAGGTTCACCGCCAGCGTCAGCAGGATGGCTGTCAGGCCGCCGGCGACCATGCCGTTCTGGAACAACCCGCCGGCGAAATCCTGCACGATGTCGGGAAAGATCACCTGCGCCTGGAAGCCCACGCCAATCCAGAACGACACCCCGACGATCAAGCCCGTGGAGTAGTCCAAGCCTCCTTGCATGACTTCCCGCAAGCCGACCACGAACAACATGACCATCCCGGCGCCGATCGCGGCCGCAACCACGGGGCTCGGTATGGCAATGACGACAGCCAGCGCCTTCGGCGCGCAGGCCACCAGAATCAGGATGGCGCCGGCGGCGAGGCCCACCCGGCGCGCCGCCACGCCGGTGAGTTCGATCACGGACGTGGCGACTGGAAAAGGAGTATTCGGGGCGCCGCCCGTGAAGCCGGCCAGCAGATTGCCGGTGCCTTCCGCGGCGATGCCGCCCTGCACGGCGCGGAAGTCCACGGCGCGCGGGCGACGCCACGACACCCGCTGGGTGGCGATGACGGCGCCGATGGATTTCGTCGCCGCCACCAGGGAGATGAAGGCGAACGCCGGCAACAGCGCCCAGAACTCCGCGCTGAAGGTGAGATCCAGGCCCGGCCAGTCCGCCGCGGACAGGCCGATCCATGGCGCTTCGGCCACGCGCCCGGTGTCGTAGATGCCGAACAGCGCCCCGGCGATCGCGCCGCTGACAACGCCGATGACCGGTGCCCACAGCCGCAGCGCGGCGTTCCCTTTGAGGCCGATGCCAACGATGAGCGCCAACGTGACGAGGGCGCAAACCGGCGCCGCCGCGAGCGGCGCATCCGCCGGCGCCTGGTTGAGCAGCCGAGCCAGAATGGGCATGACGGATACCGGCAGCAACATGATGACGGTGCCCGTGACCGCCGGCGTCAGCATCCGCCGCACGAGCGACAGACGCGTGGAAATCGCCATCTGCAACAGCGCCACCACCACCACAAGGGTGGCAAGCAGCGCCGGGCCGCCGCTCGCCAGCGCCGCTGCGCAAACGGCGATGAATATGCTGGAGGTGCCCGCCACCACGCAATAGCCGGCGCCGACCCGGCCGAACCGAAGCGCTTGGAGAATCGTGCCGACGCCGCAGCACAAAACGGTCGCGAAAACGCCCCAAAGCAGATAGTCGGCCGCGCCGCCACCCCGGAAGATGACCGCAGCCACCATGACGATGGAATTGATCGTCAGCATGGCGAGCTGGGCCCCTTGGCCAACAGCAAGCCACGTCGACGGGACACCGTCCGCTTCGTAGCGAAGTGCTGTCATCTAGCTTGCGACCGTGTGCGACGAATGCCGCACGATACCACGAAGGTGGTTCAACGGCTGCCGTACAGGGCGTCCGGCAGCAAAGTCGCGATCTGCGGCACCGCGACGATCAGCGCGATAGCCGCCAGCATCGCCAGCCAGAACGGCCAGATGCCCCGGAAGATGGCGGCAAGAGGCACATCGCGGGCAATTCCCTTGACGACGAACACGTTGATGCCCACCGGCGGCGAGATCAACCCCATTTCCAGCGTCACCACCACCAGCACGCCGAACCAGATCAGGTCGACGTCGGCGGCGGTCAGAATCGGCAGAAGCAAAGGCACGGCCAACACCAGAATCGCGAATCCCTCGAGGAAGGTGCCGAGCGCGATGAAGAGGAACAACGCGGCCAGGGCGATCTGCACACCGGAGAGACCCTGTTCGCCGATCCACTCCGCGAGGGCGACGATCGCCTCGGTAAAGCCGATGAAGGTCTTGAAGACGAACGCGCCGCAGAGAATCAGGAACGCGGTGCCGGTGGCGCGCAACGTGCCGGCGCAAACATCCACGACGTTGCGCCAGTTCAAGGCGCGCCTGACGACGAGCGTGGCGAAGGCAAGGAAGGCGCCGACCCCGGCCGCTTCGATGGGGGAGAACACGCCCGCGTACAGACCTGCCATCATGCCGCCGATGACGGCGACGGTCCAGCCGGCGCGCGCCAAGGCCCGCCAACGTTCGCTCCAAGGCCGCGACAACCGCGCGCGAGGCGCCTTGTCTGGCGCGCGCTTGACCACCACCCACACCGCGAAAACGAACAGCGCGGCCAGAAGGATCCCCGGCAAGACGCCGGCGGCGAACAAGCGCCCGATGCTGGCCTCCGTCAGCACGGCGTAGATCACCAGGCCCACCGACGGCGGTATCAGAATCCCCAACGTGCCGCCGGCGGCCACGGCACCGGTCGCCAGCGAGTCGTCGTAGCCGTGGCGACGCATCTCGCCGAGCGAAACCCGGCCGATGGTGAGCGCGGAAGCCAGCGACGAGCCGGACAGCGCCGAGAAGCCGGCGCAGCCGACGATGGAGGCGGACGCCAACCCGCCGCGCAAGTGGCCGAGCCAGCCGTTGGCCGCGGCGTAGAGATCCCGCCCCATGCCGGAAACCACCGCGAGATTGCCCATGAGAATGAACAACGGAAGGATCGTGAGCGATGGCTTCGACGCCACCGCGAAAATCTCGCCGGCGAGCGTCGGCAAAGCCGCTGCCGGTCGGATCAGGGCGATGCCGACAGTGCCCGCCAGCAACAACGCGAGACCCACCGGCACGCGCAGCAAGAGCAGCAGCCCAAGGCCGGCGAAACCCAGAACGGCAGTTTCCAAACCGGCCATCGCGCGCTAGCGGGCGTGCGCCCTGTCCGGCTGGCCTTTGCGACGCATCCACAACGCCGCTTGGCGAATCGACAGCAGCCCGGCGATGGCTGCGAACGCGGCGCCGAGCGCGTAGTAGAAGGGCGTGTGGACGATTAACAGGCTTGGCGTCGTCGCGCCGCAGGCCGCCCCGCATGCGCCGTGCCGAAACAAGGCAAAAGCCGCCATCGCCGCCGTTGCGGCGCCAAGCAGCCGCGCGACGACGTCCGTCACCCTTGTTGCGCGTTTCGGCGCAATACTGTCGATCGCGTCCACGGCGACATGCGCGTTGTCCCATGCGCCGTAGATCATTGCGCTCGCCACCACGACGACGAGCGCCATCGCCGAAATGTCCTCCGCGCCAAATATCGGTTCGTTCAGCAAATAGCGCGAGACCACGGCGACTACGACGGTCGCCACCATCACCACCAGCGCAACGCCGCCGGCGACGGCGAACCCGCGCACCAGCCAAGCGAATGCCGCATCGGGCCCATGCCCACCTGCCCCGGGCCGGCTGAGCCGGCTGGCGAGACTCATGGGCCCTTCAGCAGCGCGACCACTTGCGCCACCGACATGTCGCCTGCTTGGCGGTTGAGGGCCGCATCCAGCGCCGGGGCCGCCGCGGCTTTGAAGCGACGTTTCTCCGCCGCCGACAGCTTGATGACTTGCACGCCGGCGTTCTCGCAGGCCGCGATGCCGCGTTCGGCCGCTTGGGCATAGCCGTCGCCGCCGCGGATCGACAGTGCGGCGTCCGCAGCGGTGTCGATCCAGTCTTGCGCGGCGGGCGAAAGCGCCGCGTAGACGTCGCGGTTCATCAGCAACGCCACCGGCGTGCCCGAAAGCGGCAGCCAAGTGGTGAGGTAGTTGGCCGGTTCGTGCAGCTTGAAGCCACCGATCGCCGACGGGCTCACGACGACGCCGTCGATGACACCGTTGGCGAGGTTCTGGTAGACGACGTTGATGGGCTGGACGATGGGAGCGGCGCCAAGGGCCTCGACAAACGGCACGTCGAGCCGCGACGCGACGCGAACCTTGAGCCCCCGCATCGCTTCCAGCGTTCGCACCGGCACGTCGCGGGTCAGCAAAGCCGCCGGCGACGTGGACCAAAGCGCCAGCACCTTCGCCCGGTATTCGCGCTCCAGCACCGGCCGCGCCCGCAACAGCGCCTTCGTGCAGGACTGTGCGGAGTCGCAAACGCCTGGGTAGGAGACGACGTTCGTTTTCGGAAACAAGGCGCTGGTGTAGCCGGGCAGCGCCAAGACGATGTCCGCGACGCCATCGAGCAGAATCGAATACTGCCTTGCCGGCGACGAGTTCAAGGCGCCGCCCGGAAACTGCTTCACAACCAAACGGCCTGCGGAGAGTTGCGCCAGCCGTTCTTGGAAGGGCTTGAAAACGGCGTTGTTCATGGCATGTTTCGGGCCCGCAAAGTACGCGAGCGACAACTCGGTTTGCTCGGTGGCGGTATTGGCGACGGCGATGCCGCTGCACAACAACGCGCCAAACACGGCACCGCGCCCAAGCACGAATCGTAACGGAACCTTGCTGTGAATCGCCACTTCGCCTGTCCAGTCGTGCCCAGTTGCGATTCGGGAGAGGCGACGTCAGGCGGCAAGGCCAGGCCAAACGTCAGGCCAAACCTAGAATAGGTACTTGAACCTGAACGCGACGGAGCGCGTTTCGTCAATGGTGGTGAAGATGCCGCCGCCGACGCTGGCGAAGGAGCTGGTCGGGTCCGCCAAGGTCCGCACCACTTTGTCCGTGAGGTTCCGGCCCACCAGCGCCACCCGCCACGCGCCGTCGGCAGCCGCCCAAGTGACGCTGGCGTCCACTTTCGAATAGGCCGGCTCGGTGGCGTGGGGATGATCCACTAGCGAGATCTTCTGCTCGTCCACGGCGTAGAACTGGACGCCGAAAGTCCAGTCCGTCGCACCTGCAGGCAGCGCGTATTCGCCATGCGCCACCACCGTGTAGGCTGGCGCCAGGGGAGGGACATCGCCGCTCTGGTCTTGGAAATCGCCTCGGCCGTCGCCGTTCGCGTCCACATCGCAACCTTCGGCAGCGCTTTGCCGAGCGAAGCCCGGGATGGTCCAGCAGGCGCCCAGGAACTCGTCGTATCGCGTGTGCGTGTAGACGCCCGTAACGCCAAGCACAACGCTCTCGGAAGCCACCCACAGCAGGTCCCATTCGACGCCGCGCGCGGTCGCGTCGCCGTTCACGACCGCTTGCGAGATGTTCACGGGATCGTTCGACGCGAGCTGAATGCCGTTGATGACCGTGTTGTAGACGGTCCAGTTGAAACGCACCGTGCCGTCGCCGAGGACATGCTTTCCACCGGCTTCGACGTTGAGAGATTGCTCGTTCCCGAACACGAAATTGGCGTGTCCGGCGGCCGTGTTGACGTTGCCGCGGATGTTGAAGCCGCTGCTTTTGAAGCCGTCGCCGACATTCACGTAGAACATGGAGTGGGGCGCGTACTTCCACGTCAGCGCGGCGTTCCAAGACAAGTCCCGCTCGTCCACGTTGCCGCGCAGCACATCGTCCTCGCCCGTCGAGGGGTTGTAGAAGCAGCCGAACAGACCGCCCCGCCGGCACAGGCTGTTGGCGCGCCGCGCGGTGCCGTAGACGGCTTGCCATTGGTTCTTGAACGCCTCGCGCCGCTCGTCGGTGGCACGGACGCTGAGCGTCGCGGTCAGCGCGTTCGCCAGCCGCCAATCCGCGCCGGCGAAGAAGGACAGGCTTTGCGTTTCCACCTCCGCGCGTTCCGCCCGCCGGGCGTTGGGGTTGGGCCCGCCGGCGTGGTGGTCGAAGTCTTGGCTGAACACCAAGCGGCTATCGAGATAGTTGAAGCCGGCAAGCCAAGAGAACCGCTTGTCGGAAGCGGATTGGATGCGCAACTCCTGCGTGATCTGCCGGTAGTCCTCGTGGTTCTCGATGACGCGCACATTGTGGTTGCTGGGCGCGGACGCGAGGTCCGAATCGAAGACGTCGGCCATGTTGTAGTTGGTTCGTCCGGTTAGGGAGGTGATCTTCAAGTCGTCCCTCGCTTGCCAAGTCAGCGTCAAGCCGATCAACCGGGAACCTAGCTGAAAACCCTCCCGCACTTCGCGGTCCACGAGGCCGCTTGGCACCGGCAATCCGGCTGCCGCGTAGGAGCGCGCCACTACCGCCGCCGGAATCACCGCGCGGCTGTTGTTGCGGGCGTTGACGGCGCAGTCTTCGCCGGCGAAAACGGGGTTCGCGGCCACGCGGCGCGGGTCGATGCAGTGCATCTCGCGGGGTTTGCCGCGCCGGTCGTAATCCAAGTGCTGGTAGAGCAGCTGCGTGTTCAGCGTCTCTTGCAGATCACCTTCGAGGATGATGCGCGCCGTCGTATCCGTCTTGCCTCGATGCTCTTGGCCGGTGGGCGCGTTGGTCATCCAGCCGTCCTGTTCCTTGCGGTTGACCACGCCCCGCGCGCGCCAGGCGTCGCCGAGCGGGCCGGATGCCATCGCCTGCAATTCCAAGCCGGCGCTGGCGGCGAAGTTGTAGCCGCCCTCGACGCTGAACTCCGGCGACGAGGCGGGACGGTTGGCGGTGATGTTGATGGCGCCTAGGGAGGTGTTCTTGCCGATGACGGGGCCCTGCGGCCCGCGCAGCAGCTCCACTTGGGCGAGGTCCACGAACGAGGCGCGGCCCATGCGCGCTCGCGTGGTGAAGAAGCCGTTGAACACCTGGCCCACGGCCTGTTCCAAGTGCGGGCCGGAGCCGAAGGTGCCGAGCCCGCGCATAATCAGCACGTCGCCGGCGCCGATGGCTTGGGAGTAGCTGAAGTTCGGAATCGTCGGCGCCATGGTCTGCAGGTCGATGATTCCCTTCTCGGCGACATGCTCGCCGGAATACGCCTGCACGGAAATGGGCACATCCTGCAAGTTCTCCGCCTTCTTGCGGGCGGTGACGATCACTTCCTCGACCTCTTGGGCGTGGGCGGTCGATGCGGCGAGCGCGACAGCGCCCAGCACCGGCATCCACATGCGGCCTGTCGCCTCTACAGCATTGCGAAACCGGCAAGTCACATGGGCGATCTTAGCGCAACGACACATCCTGAGGAAGGCTGAGGCGTTGTTGTGCGGTTGTTGTGCGGTGCCCGCACGATACCCGCGGCATCTGAAGCGAACCAGCGAACCAGCAAAACTGTTTGCGGGTCTGGTGTGCTGGTGCTATGTTGCACCCACCCGCAGCCACGAAGATTGAACCGCGATGATTTTTGACGTCCACAAACACAAGTGCCGCTACGGCACGGTGCAAGCGCAAGTCAAGTTGTACGAGGAAAAGGGCTTGGCGGCCCACCAGCGCCATCTCGGCAGGCCGGTGGTGTTCGGCGTCGGCGACACCGGCGACGTGGATTCGTACACCCACGTGATGGCGTTCGAGAATGCCGCGGACCGAGAAAGCCGCCGTGCGGCGTTGGCGGCGGATCCCGAATGGCGGGCGTACTTGGCAGCGTGCCGCGAAGCCGACTATATCGTGAGCAGGGAGAACCACACCTTGGTGGCGGCTTCCTTTCTCGAGAAGTAGCAAAGCCAGCCAACCACTGCGGAAGGTGCGAGCGGCCCACTAGGAGTCTGCACCGTAGAAAGACGGCGCGGCCTCCTATCTCTGCCGGCCGTCCACCCGCACGGTGAGGACATCCGCGTCGTGGAACTGCTGGTGGCGCACGGCAGACGCGAAGTGGCGCAGTAGTCGCAACGACACGTCCCGCAGGGGGTCTTCCGCCGGCTCCTCGCCCAGCAGGGCAATGCGATCTTGCAGGTTCTCCTCGCTGGCGACCGCCGTGACAAGCTCCAGCGTCGCGCGGGTGCTGGTGCCGCACCGTCAGCTGTAGCCGGCGCACTGCCCGCGCAGCGTCGTCGCGCTCCTCTGCTGGCGCTTCGCTTGCCAGCACAGCCGCCAGCGCCTCTTCGGCGGCGGCTGCCAGTCGCTGCTTGGCGGCGTCCAGTTGCGACGATCGGCGAACGTGAAATCGTACACCGCTCGGCACCGGCCCCGTCTCGACGTGGATGTGCGGCATGTGCGGCAATGTGCGGCCGTTCCGCCAGTGGCCGCGCACCGCCCGACCCCCGACTCGACCGGGACATGTGCTGTGCTGGCAGTCCAATGCGGTTGCGCCTATGATGGCCATGCAGTGTCGCTAGCGAGGGAGGAACCAAAATGAAACTCTACGACTACACGATGGCCCCCAATCCGCGCCGCGTGCGCGTCTTTCTGGCCGAGAAGGGCATCGAAATCGAGAAGGTACAGGTGGACATTCCGGCCGGCGAGAATCTCGCCCCCGCGTTCCGCGCCATCAATCCGCGCGGCCTTTTGCCCACGTTGGTGCTGGACGATGGCACCGTCATCGACGAGTCGGTGGCCATCAGCCTCTACTTCGAGACGCTGCATCCAGATCCGCCATTGGTCGGAACGGACGCCAAGTCTCGCGCTGTTATCGCCTCGGCGTTGCGGCACATGGAGTTCGACGGCTTGCAGCCGGTGGCGGAGGTGTTCCGCAACAGCAATCCGACGTTCGCCAACCGTTCCATTTCCGGCACCGAAGGCGTGCCGGCGGTGCCAGGACTCGTGGCCCGCGGGCGAGCCTCGGTGGCGCGCTTCTACACCTCGCTGAACGACACCTTGGCCGAGTCCGAGTTCGTCGCCGGCGACACCTACAGCATCGCGGACATCACGGCATTCTGCACGGTGGACTTCGCGAAATGGATTCAAATGCGGATCGGCGACGAACATCCCCACGTCAAGCGTTGGTACGCGGCCGTATCGAGCCGACCAAGCGCCAGCGCGTAAACGCCCGTGGTTTAGAGCGGCGCCGCCTTGCGCTGACATTCTTTGGCCCAAACGGCGTCGGCGATACGGCAAACGGCGGCGGCAACGGCGACGGCCTAGGCCGTCCAAGTGTGTGGTACGGTGCTGCTCCGGTAAGGCGGGGCCGAGCTTGTCGTCTGACGCCTTCGTCTCTATGCCCAGGTGCCGGAACTGGTAGACGGGCTGGATTTAGGTTCCAGTGTCTTCGGGCGTGGGGGTTCGATTCCCTCCCTGGGCACCAGTCACGTGTTGTCCGTGCGAGTCCGCATCGGTCTGCGAACGTCCGTAGAAGTATGTAATACGTTGATTTATGCGACTATGGAGAGGAACGGAGCGGCCTATCAACCCTCGGCCGGCGTCAGATGCGCTTGGAAGAACTCCACCGTTGCCTTGCGCGCCATCTGCTGGGCCACACCCCGAAAACCATGCGCGGCGCCCTCGATCACAAACAGCTCGTTGGCGACGCCCACCTCGTCGAGCGCCCCGTGCAGCCGCTCGCTGTGGCTGATCGACACCAGCTCGTCCTTGTCGCCATGGATCAGCAGCACGGGCGGGTCGTCGGCGCTCGCGAAGTTGATGGGCGAGATATCTGCGGCCAGTTCGGGGTTGAAGTCCAACGCCGGAAAGCGCTCGCTCGGCCCCACGACACCCGAGAGATCGACGGGCGGGAAGTAGGCAACCACGGCCTGCACGCGATTCTCGCCCTGCGGGTCGAGGCCCAGCATCAAGGACAGATGCCCGCCGGCGCTGCCGCCGTGGACGCCAAGGCGATTCGGGTCGAGGCCGAATCGCGCCGCGTTGGAGCGCACATGTTCTAGAGCCAAGCGCACGTCGGCCACCGCGTCCGGCACCTTGAAGCGCGGCGCGCTGCCGTGATGCACGGCCACCACCGCGAACCCCGCATCCAGCAGATGCGAGAACCACGGCAAGCGCTGCTGTGGGGGCTGCCAGCGCGAAAACCAGCCGCCGCTGACCATGAACAGCACGGTGGCGCCGTTGTGCTCGTCCGGCTTGAACAGGTCGTAAACCAACGCCATGCCGTCCTTGTGGCCGTAGACCACATCGGCCGTGATCGCCGGTTCAGCGGCAGCGGAAGCGCAGGCGAGCGACAGCGTTAGCGCCAACGCCGGAAGCCGGGGTAGGCGGCCGAGTGGAATCAGTTGCATGAGGGCCTTTCAAGCGGGTACTTGCGGCGATCATAGCCCAAGCCCGCATCGCCTCATTGGCGCCCCGACCAAGATTCGAACTTGGGACCTGCCGCTTAGGAGGCGGCCACGCTATCCAGCTGTGCCACCGGGGCCTTGCAGCGACTATACCGCAGCGCGCCCGCCACCTGACCATGTGCGGCAAGCGGTGGCGCTCAAGCGCGTTGGTAAGTGCCTACCAGGCGGTTCATGCCGAGCACGTGCGGCTCCAGCTTCTCCAGCAAATCCCACATGCCGAGGCCAGCCGCCAAGCCAAGATCGGCATCAAGGGCCAGCAGGTCTCGCGCTCCTCCAACTCCAACACGCCGTCCAGTCCCTGATCCAGCCAGCCTTCGATACTCTCGGCGGATGCCAAGGCGTCCTCGAACCTGGCTTTCAGCGAGAGCCCTATTGGAACGCCGGCACGAGGCCCTCTTCGGCGCACTGCTTCAACCGTCCCTCGAACGGCAGCTTGACGAGGTCCACGGGACGCCCGAAAGCACCTTCGATCCGTTCCTCCAAGTCCCATTGCTCCAAGAGGCTGAACTTGTCTCAGTTTAAATAACGTGAGCGGGTCATTGGCCTAGATACGATCTGCTCTCAGGTACAGATCACCGAGCGCGTCGGCGTCACCCGACAGTACGTGTCGCTGGTGTTAATCGAAGTTGGCGAGTGTCAGTCGAAAAACGCGAAGTCGGCGACGCCGTCGAAGCGGAACCGATCCATGACGGCATCGGCCGCGATTCCCAAGTGCCGCCTGAGCGCTTTGTGGACATGGCGCGGGTAGATGACCAAGCCGTTGCGTTCGTCGACATCTAGCGTCGTCGGATTTATAGGACGTTCGCGGGAGATGTGCGACTCGTCGGTTTCGCCGACGACGCGGTCCGTCCACCTCGCGCCATCTTCTAGGACGAGCATGCTCGTAACTGGCCAATGGTCCTTGCCGTCGTTGTCGTTGTAGTGGTTCGTGCGCCCGAACTCGGACGCGACCACCACGGTGAGCCGGTGCGCGACGCCTTCCGTTTCGGCGCAGTCCCACAGGAAGTCGACGCCGTCCGTCAGAGTGTCCAGCGCCGCGATGTGGTCGTCGTCGTGGTTGGAATGCGTGTCGAAGCCGTTCACGATCAAGTCCGCGCTGACGGACAACCCTGTCTTGAAAGCATGCACGGCCGCCTGCGCCTGCGGGCGCAGCGGTCCGTCCGCGCTCAGTTGTGGCATTGAGTTGACGAACTCCCGCAACTCGTCGGCGCGCATCGCCTTCTCGAAGCTGCGTCGGCTGCGATGCTCGCTCGGCAGCATGCCGACCGGCCGTTCGACGTCGACGGCGACGTTGGCGACGACATGGTCGCGCATGTGTTCGCGATGCTTTGGGGGCCGCAGCATGGCCAGGGGCCGGCCTAGACCGGAGAACCCATCAGGGTCGCCGACGCGCACGGCATGCACCGCCGTCCCGGCCGCACGGGAATAGCCGCCGAAGCTCAGGTACGTCATGGGCAGATCGGGGCCGTGCCGATTTGCGAACAGCGCCGTCAGCGACGGCTGGCGGCCCGTATTCGTGCCGCTCGCTATGTGCGTCCTGCCGACGTCGTGACTGTTCGTTTGCACGTCGATGCCGTTGACGACCAGCATGCGGCTGTGGTGCTTGTCGAAGAACGCCGCGTTTCCGCCCACGTTCGCATAGGAGACGCCGCCTGCCTTGGCTACGGCGGTGTCCACGTCGTCGATCCAACGGCTGATTTCCGGCGCATCGGCCGCGTTTGTCTTTGGGTCGCAGAAGCACGTCGGGTCCCAACCGCCGCCGGCATGCACGAAAACCAGCAGCCTGCCTACGCCATCCGCGGCATGGACGATTGGCAGGCGCAGCATCGACCCCGCCGCGCCGGCGGCGAGCGTTCCCGCAAGCAGTTTGCGTCGGTTCACGGCGTCTCCGTCACAGGTGGAGGTAGCGGTAGTGCATCATCATGGTGGCGACCAAGGCGCTCCACGCTTCGGCCATGCGGAGTTCTTCTTGATCGGGCTTGATGCCCGCCATGAACGCATCGAGCGCCGCTCGGTTCCAGCGAAGTTCGGAGTAGCTTGCTTTGGCGTGGTCTTCGCTCAGTACGTCCGCGTCGTCCAGTATGCCGTCAAAGTAGCGATGGTCTTCGCTCCCGTTCCAGTAGTCCCATAGGCCGCCCGGCGTCGGATACGCCGAATGCGGCGGATGCGAGGACCAGCCGGGCCAGCCGCCGCCTACGCCGTCGTCGTTGCTCCACACGCTTGCGAGCAGGCTGTATGACCGCTCGACGTCGGCAGCGGAGTGCTCGCCGTAGAACAGGTCGTGCAGTTCGACGATTTTCGCTTTGATGCCAGCGGCGCCTTCGTCGGTGCCCGGCGTCTCGTCCAACCCGATGCCGGTGAACAGCCGTCTGTCGCTCGTCGGCGCGAAGAAGAACTCCCGCAGCACGGCCAGCGTCGCGATCTTGACAGCGTGCCGCTTGGCGACCTGCGCCATCGGCAGCGTGAAGCGGCGATGGCGCGGGCTTGCCGTCCGGGCGTTAGAGCCGCCGTACATTTCGTAGTAGCCCATGTAGTTTCGCGTAAGACGGCTCTTGGGCCTGTCCCGCTCCGGCCCCACGACCTTTCTGATCCGGCTCCATGCAACGCCAGTCAATGCATCCGTTTTGGCGACCAGTTCTTCCGGCGTCAATGGGCGGACCGCGCCGGCGTCGGCCAACGCCGCAAGCCGCACGGGATCGGTGGTCGAGACGCTCTGCGCGCGAAACCACTTGGTCATCACGATCTCCACGAGCAGGTCCTTGAGGTTGTACGGCTTGCCGTCGTCGCCGAAGCCCTGTCGGAACCCATCGGCCAGTCTCGAGACGGTTGCGGACTGGTGCAGCGCCGCAATGCGCTGGCCGTCGCCGGCTGGCTGCGCCACTTCGGTGCCCATGACCGCGGGCCACCAGAACCGCACGGCGGCCGGCGCGAAGCGATTGTCGTTCACGATTTCCTTCGCAAGCCAACCTAGATGATCGATCTCCGACACATCCCCATCCAGCCAGTCGTTCGGCGTGTCGGGGGCTTTCCTTCCGTCGATGCCGGGAGCGCCCATCGCGGCGTTCCAAGCGGCTTTTTCCATCTGTCCGTAGAGCCAGTACGAATACCTGTAGTTCGGCCGCATCTCGCCGTCGTACTCGTAGCGCAGGAACAAGCCCGCCACGGGGTCGATGACGCGGTGGCAGGCGTTGCAGGCGGGGTTGTTCCGCGTGGGGTGCGGTTCGTCGGCGAGCAGCGCGGCGGGGTCGATGGTCCGATTGCCTAGGCGTTCCGCGTCGACGCCGAGATAGTGCAACAGCGCCCATCGCGCACGGGCGCGATTGCGGTTGGTGGGCGTCGTCGGGTGCCTGTAAAGCGCCGACCTCGCGGACAGCAGACCCGCGTGGGGATGGCGTTCGATGCGCGTGCCCAGGGGATCGACGGTGCACAAGTGGTCTTCGTCGCAAGTTCGTTCGCCCCAACCGACGTAGTAGTCCACGATCCGCGTCGGTCGGAACTCGTGGACGTCGGTCGGATCGTCGAACTCGACCGTCTTGTCGCCATAGGCGAGCGCAGTCTGCGGATTCGCCATGACGTAGTCCGCAGTGAGTATCTCCGTGTAGGGCAGATCGTTCAGGGCGACGTGGGCCACGAGTTCTAAAGGCCCCATCCACACGCCGTAGTTGACGCCCATCATGTACTCGGCGGCGGGCCGCCATTCGCCATGCTTTCGGTTCTTGAGGAACAGCCGCTCGGCGCGGTTCCTGTGGGGCACGAGAAACCACGACGACAAGATGAGCCGATCGTGTACGAGCAGCCGGTCGTTGGCACCGCGCACAACAAAGTCGTAAAAGCCGCGGCCCGACATGAGACTCCGCACTGCGATGCGCAACTGGTCGTCTCCGCCGTGCGACACCGATGCATACTCGGCTCGCGTCGGCGGGCGTCCGGCGAACATGATGGCCGCTTGGTAGAGCACCTTGCGGGAGCTCTTGAGAGACACGCCGGCGAACAGATCACCGCCGCGTCCTGCGCCTTCGGCGGCCAGCAGCGATAGAAAGTGGCGCATGTGGCCATGCGAAGCCGAGTCGGCCGGCACCTGCGGGCCGCCGCCGTGCCCGCGCCGACCCGCGATCTTGTCGAGAACGATCTCCGCGCCATCCGGTTCCACGTCGAGGAAGTCGCCGAACTGTTGATAGTTGGCCGTGACGTGGCCGATGGCGGAATCGCCCACGAACCGCAGCCGCGTGTGTTCGGAGATGCCGCCCCGTACATGGCATCGGATGCACTTGGCCTGCACCACGGGGCCGGATATGCGTTCGCGGAACACAGCCTTGGCCGTTTCTACGTCGGCGTTCGTCGATTTTGGACGAACGCGGTCCATCGGCACGGGCGGGTCGCTTAGCACCGGATGTTGGGCACGCTGGTGCCAATCATCGGGAGTCGACGCATGCATCGTGTCGGGCATCGCTGCATGTGCCTGTGCCCTGCGGTACTCAGCTTCGAGCGATGGTGACCGAACGCCGCCTTGAGTGCTCAACGCGGCGGCGACGGCCAGTGTGAGCGCAACGCGTCGAAAGTTCGCCGGATGCGACTTGAGCCGTAGGCGGTGCATGTCCTTCGATGTGGTGTGGATGTGCTTCACCGCGCCGCGCAATCGCTAGGCTGGCAGTATATAACGCTCCAACACCAGCGCCGGCGCAAAGGGCAAGCATCAAGACTACGCCATCAACAAACCATCGCGTTACACGCTGATTCGACTGGAACGACTACGGCCCGGCGGTGGGCGGTTCCAGTTCGTGCGCGGTAAGCCGAAGGCGCAGACTCGCCGAGAACCTGCCGCTGGAGGACAGCCTATGCCCAGCCGTGCGGCTGCGCCGTGACGGAGCGGATGCCGTCCACCGCGGCATACCGACTTCGCGCTCGCTTCGACCATATGCGCACCCGTGCGGCACGCGGATAGCCTGTCAGCGCAAAACCCTAATGTCCCCTTCGTGCAAAGTAGAGATGTCCCCTTTGGAACTTAGAGTGTCGCCTTTTCGCGGTTGCGTGGAGGTGGGATTTGGGGCTGGAAGGGACGATGACGGTGAAGGAAGCGGATCGGGCGGCGTTGATCGCGGCGGTGGTGGAAAAGCGCGTGAAGCAGCGCGAGGCGGCGGATCGTCTGGGGCTGAGCGTGAGGCAGGTGAAGCGTCTGGCGAGACGGTGCCGGGAACAAGGGGCGGCCGGGATGGCGTCGGCGCGCCGCGGCGCGCCATCGAACCGGGCGTTCGGTGCGGAGGTTCGGCTGGAGGCGGTGCGCCTGGTCCGGGAGCGCTACCCGGACTTCGGGCCGACGTTCGCGGCGGAGAAGCTGTTGGAGGAGCACGGATTGGCGCTGTCGCGGGAGACGCTGAGGAAGTGGATGACGGAGGACGGGCTGTGGCGTCCGAAGCGGCGCCGGGAGGCGCGCGTCCACCAGCGCCGGCCGCGCCGGGCGCGGCTCGGGGAGTTGGTGCAGGTGGACGGTTCGCCGCACGACTGGTTCGAGGGACGCGCGCCGCGCTGCGCGCTGATCGTGTTCATCGACGACGCGACGAGCCGGCTGCTGGCGCTGCGGTTCTGCCGGTCGGAGACGACGGAGGCGTACATGGAGACGCTGCGGGGGCATCTCGCCGCGCACGGCCGGCCGGTGGCGCTGTACTCGGACCGGTACAGCGTGTTCCGGGTGAACCGGAAGGACAGCGAAGAGGTGCCGACGCAGTTCACGCGCGCGCTGCTGACGCTGGGCATCGAGCCCATCCACGCCGGCACGCCGCAGGCGAAAGGACGGGTGGAGCGCGCCAACCTGACGCTGCAGGACCGGCTGGTGAAGGAGATGCGGCTGCGGGGCATCGGCGGCATGGAGGCGGCGAACGCGTACCTGCCGGAGTTCATGGCGGACCACAACCGGCGCTTCGCGGTGGCGCCGCGGGAGGCGGAGGACGCGCACCGTCCGGTCTTGCACGACGCGGAGGAGCTGGACCTGATCCTGTGCGAGCAGGCGACGCGGAAGCTGTCGAAGAATCTGACGTTCAAGTTCGAACGGCGGGAGTACCAGCTGGTCGGCGAGGGCAAGGGCCGCCGGCTTCGCGGCGCGGCGGTGACGGTGTGCAAGGGCTTCGACGGCGCGGCGTCGGTGCTCCTCAAGGGGCGCAAGCTGGCGTTCCGGGTGCTGGCGGAGGGCGAGGCGGCGGTTCCGGTCGCCGACGAGAAGGACGTGCGGGAGCGGGTGGACGCGGCGAAGGCGGAACAGGCGGCGAGGCCGGACTGGAAGCCGGCGCCGGACCATCCGTGGCGCCGGCCGTTCAAGCCCGCCGCGGCGGAGCGCGCCGCGGCATGAGGTCGCGCCGGGTCGGGATGGCGCGTCCGGACCGGCGCCGCGTTTTCCACCGTCTTTCCACCGCCGCTTTTGCGATGAAGGGGGATCGCGCCCGTGGAAAGACGGTGGAAAACGCTACTCGGCTCGCCCGGGCGAGGCCGCCTCGTTGCCGCCGGCAGGATCCCGGGCCTTCGGCAAAGGGGACATTTCTACTTTGCACAAAAGGGGACATTTCTACTTTGCGTTGACACGGCACGCGGATAGCCTGGGAACTGGTGATACGATGGAAGACATCCCGTGACGGCCCTGTCGTATGGCACAAGGCAGCAAACGCGCCGCTTCCGCAACATGCGCCGAGCATGTATTCGAAGCGATGCAGGATCGTTTGAACAAGCGAGACCGTGGCGCACCGCCGGTCTTCGTGGGGCGAGAAGTGGAAATCGAACGACTGTGGCGCACCGTTCGCGAGACTGCCGGAGACAATACCCCGGGAATGACCACGGTGGTGCAGGGCCTTCCCGGAGCTGGCAAGACCGCGATCTTGAACGAGTTCCGCAAGCGCGTGGATGGCACGACGCTCAACGGCCGGCCGGTGGTGACCGCGAGGATCCCAGCCCACATGCTGGCCCAAGCCCCCTCCACCCTTATCAAGGCCATCAATCACCAAGTGCCGGTGCGGTTCGAGCGGCTGCCGAAGGAGGTCCAGCAGCCTGACTGGTGGAGGAAGACCAAGGGCGCACTCGCAACCGTTGCTTCCGCGACTTCGAGTTTGTCGAAGCGCGGCGCACTGCCGGATCTGATCTACTCAGGCGTTGGCTTGGGCGATTCGGCACCTTTCGGCGAGTGTCTGGACGTCTACTCGTCCACGCTTTGGCCGGAACAATCGGTCGTTGTTCTACTCGTGGACGAAGCCCAGACCATACCGGAGAGCGGGCATGTGACGGCCAACCTGCAAGCCCTGCATCTTGTCGAGCACGATTCGTGCGCGGTGCTGTTCTGCTTCGGTCTCGCCAATACGGTCGGCGTGTTGCAGGAGAGAGGGCTTTCGAGGCTAGGCGGCTTTGGCTCGTCCTCCGGGGCGATCTTGGAACTTGGCCTGCTGTCGCGTGACGAGACCCGCCGCATGGCGGACGCCCTCATGGCATCGGTCGCGTTGACGGCCGACGATCCCGGCTGGCGCGCCTACGCCATAGGCAGCGGGCGGTTCACGGAAGAAGCATGGGAGAACTGGCGGAATCGAACAAGGAACGTGATCGAGCGGTCGTCGAACTGCTTCCCCCAGCATGTCGTTTCTTCGACGTGCGCGGTCTTCGAGACCCTCATTGCCAATCGAGACAACTTCGATCACAACAACAACCTCGTCGCTGAAATGGAGGGCCGTGCCGCTCAGCACAGAAACGCCTACTACGTTCACCTGCTCGACAAGCACGAGCGTCACACCTTGGCGCTAGGCGCTGCTTGCCTCGCCGCAGAGTTGAAAAACGACGATTTGATTCCTCGGACTGTACTGGCGCTGGCTTTGCGTACCGCAGACAACGACGGCGACGACGTCAAGCCGAAGCTCTCGAAGTCGATTACCGAAATGCTCGTGGCCACGGGATTTTTGAGGAAACGACACGCCAATGCGTATGAAGTAGCCGTTCCAAGCATGAGCGCCTATCTCAAGAGCGAGTATCTCGAGGGCTTCGAAGGGGGAGATCGTGCCGCTCGCACGCTCAATGCCAAGCTGAACTTGGGATTGGAAAAAACCAACGTCGGCTAGAGCGTGTACGGGACGGCACGAACGAAACATGCCGTGCCATCCGGTTGCCTGCCTTCGCCGGACAGCGCACCGACGGTCCCGCGATCCAAGCCGTCGATAGGGAATGCTCCCGCCGGCTTCGATCGGCAGTCTAATCGCCAAGCGCAACGGCTCGCTTGTAGGAAGTCACGCCTGCCATCGCGCTGTCCTCCGTGCCTTGCCGTGGTGGGCGAAAGCCGAGAGCAGCTCAACCATACAGCGAGCTCTCTTCGAGAGCACATGTGAGCTGCTTGGCCAAGTCCGGTGAAGGCGGCGCGGTGACCCGATAGACGGGCTTGCCGTGCATCTCTTCTTTGGTCTCGTGATATAGGCAATCGGGAACCGTGATCGGTTTGTGGCAGTGGCCCTTGAGATACGCCACGATTTCCCCACGGTGGCCTTCCTTGGTCCGAAGCAGCACTGCTTGAATCTCAAATTTCCTGCCGTGGCAGGTGTAGTACATAACGCCTATCCCTTCTGTCGAAGTGCGAGCGGCCCTCCGCGTTCGATAGCGGGGTGTTCGCTCAATAAGCGCTTGGTGTACCTCGAGGAATAGCTTCAACGCACCCTCTCCGGCCAGCTGCACTTCACACTCCAGCCAATGGCGATCGAGTTTGCTCTCGCCGGAGCATCGGCGGATGTGTGCCTCAAGCACTCGCAACACTTCCGACTTAAGCTCGTTCATGTGTGGCTGTTCTCCTTCGTGGCCTCTTGGCACGGCTGGCGAAAAGACGCGTGTGCAAGTGCGAGTGGCATGGTCGCGCCGGGTGGGGGAGTGGGGATGACGCCGCGGATGACTGGCGATGGCGTCAACGCTCGTTCATACGCTACCAGCTATTGCGCAGTTCGCGCAGGCGCAGGAACACCTCTTTGGGCGAGGGTTCGTCGGGCAGGTTGCCGAACGTCTCGCGCAGCCGGGCGATGACGGAGGGGCTGCGCAGGCGGAAGAACGTGTTGACTTCTCTTTCCTGCGCCAGCGTGGTTACCAGCGCTTCGGCCGGGTCGTGGCTGCCGTCCAGGTCGGCCAGCAGGTTGGCCGCCACGGTGTTGTCCGGCTCGCGATCCAAGGTGAAAGCCAGGTTGTTGGTGATGTAGTCGTGGCCGGGGTAGATCAGCGTGTCCTCGGGCAGGGCGGTTAGCTGGGCGGCGAACGTCTCGTAGAGTTCCTCCGGATGGCCGCCGCCGTGGCAATTGCCGGCGCCGGCGTTGAAAAGGGTGTCGCCGCTGAAGAGGGCGGGTTGGTCCGTCTTGGAGAGCAGGCAGATGTGGCTCATCGTGTGGCCGGGCGTGTCCAGGGCGAGCAGCTCCACCGAGCGGCCGACGCGCACGACGTCGCCGGCGGCGAGCCCCACGTCCACGTCCGCGATGCGGTCGCCGGCTTTGGCGTGCGCCAGCAGGCGGGCGCCGGTCGCGGCCTTGACCGGGCCGTTGCCGCCCGTGTGGTCGCCGTGCTCGTGCGTGTTCAGCACTTGCGTGATGCGCCAGCCTTTCTCCTCGGCGCGGGCGAGGCACTTGCGATGGTCCAGCGGGTCGACGGCCAAGGCCTCGCCGGTCTCGGGGCAGGCGATAAGGTAGTTGAAGTTGCGGTAGGCGTTGCCCGTCCAGATCTGCTCAACAAGCATCGTCGCGTATCCCCTCGTGCGTGGCGGTTGCGCCCATCATGGCGGCACGCTGGCGAAGTGGCAAGGGCTGGCGCTCGGTCCGCGTACCCGTCGCATCCCTTGCGCTAGACTAGGCGCCGTTCGATCAACTCAACCGAGAGGGACTGTATGGCGATTCAAGAGGGCGAAAAACTGCCCGCGGCGACGTTGCACGTGATGAAGGACGGTCGGCCGGCGGCGGTGACCACGGACGAACTCTTCAGCGGCAAAAAGGTGGTGGTGTTCGCGGTGCCCGGCGCGTTCACGCCCACCTGTTCGCAGGCGCACCTGCCGGGCTTTGTGGCGAACGCGGACAAGTTCCAGGCCAAGGGCGTGGACAGCATCGTGTGCGTGTCCGTGAACGACGCGTTCGTGATGGACGCCTGGGGCAAAGACAAGAACGCCGATGCGCTGGTGATGGCGGGTGACGGCAACGGCGAACTGACGGCGGCGCTCGGATTGGAGATGGACGGCTCCGGTTTCGGGCTGGGCACCCGTTCCCAGCGCTACGCCATGGTCGTGGACGATGGCGTGGTCACGAAACTGGCCGTTGAAGCGCCCGGCGCCTTCGAGGTGAGCAAGGCCGAAGCCGTCTTGGAGGCGCTGTGAGCCTGACCATTTACGGGCCGGCGCAATCTCGCGCGTCGCGGGTGCTGTGGATGGCGCGCGAGCTGGGGCTGGATTTCGAGCACGACATCGGCTTCGCCGAGGATGGCGCGTCGCCCGCCCTCTTGGCGGTCAACCCGATGGGGCAGGTGCCGGCCATCGACGACGACGGCTTCGCCTTGGCCGAGTCCATGGCCATCAACTTCTACTTGGCAAAGAAACACGGCAAGTTGGCGCCGAAGACGCTGGCGGACGAGGCGCAGACTCTGCGCTGGAGCTTCTGGGCGATGACGGCGGTGGAAAAGCCCATGCTTGAAGCGCTGCTGAAAGCGCGCGGCTTGATGGGCCACGCGCAGGACGCGGACGCGGCGCAGACGCTGATCGGATCTTTGCAGAAGGCGCTTAACGTGCTCGATGGCGCGTTGGACGGCCGCGACTACCTGCTTGGGGACGATTTCACGGTGGCGGACTTGAACGTGGCCAGCGTGATCGGCTGGGGCCGTATGGCCGGCGCGGATTTCGCCGACCAGCCTCGGTTGGCGGCGTGGCTTGATCGTTGCATGGCACGCGAGGCGGCACGCCCGCGGGGTTGATCCGGCCGCGTACGGGGCGCGAACCGGGCGGGTCCCCAAACGCTGGCATGACGGTGAATCTTGGCGATGACGGCGGGCGTTGCCGCTCACGCCCGCCGTATTAACGGCCTTCCCCTGTGAGTGCTTCGGCTGTTCGCGTTGCCGACGTAACTTTCGGCTATCGGCCGAAAACGCCGGTGCTGGAGGTTGCCGATTTCGCCGTGGCGCCCGGCGAGCGCGTCTTCGTCGAAGGGGCGAGCGGCAGTGGCAAGAGCACGTTGCTGGGCTTGGTCGGGGGCGTGCTCGCGCCGGCGAGCGGCGTCGTGGAAGTGCTGGGCGAGCTGTTGTCCGATTTGCGCCCGGCGCAGCGGGATCGTCTGCGCGCCGACCGCGTCGGTTTCGTGTTCCAGATATTCAACCTCCTGCCGTACTTGTCGGTGCTGGAAAACGTGCTGCTGCCGTGCCGTTTCTCGGCGGCGCGCACGGAGCGCGCCGGGGGCCAAGCCGCGCTTGTGGGCGAGGCGACGAGGTTGCTGGGCCGTTTGGGGCTTGAGGAGGATGTGCTCCGGCGCTCCGCGACCGATCTCAGCGTCGGCCAACAACAGCGGGTGGCTGCGGCGCGGGCGCTCATCGGACGCCCGGAACTCCTGATCGCCGACGAGCCGACATCGGCGTTGGACGCCGCCAACCGCGTCGAATTCCTCCGCCTGCTTCTTGGCGAGTGCGCGGCGGCCGGCGCCGCGGTGTTGTTCGTCAGCCACGACGACTCTTTGGCGGGCGCGTTCGACCGCCACGTGTCCATGGGCGCGATCAACAAGTTGTGGTCGCTAGCGGATGCGTGAGGTGGGCCAGGTTCGGCGGGCCGGAGGCGGGCGGTGGCGATTGGTGGTTTCGCTGGCGCTGAAAAGCCTTCTCAACAGGCGGTTGACCGCGGGTTTGACGGTGCTGTCCGTGGCTGTCAGCGTGGCCTTGGTGGTGGGCGTGGATCGAGTTCGCACCGAGACCAAGGCGAGTTTCGCCCGCACGATCTCGGGGGCCGACCTCATCGTCGGCGCGCGTGGCGGGCCGCTCAACCTGCTTCTGTATTCCATCTTTCGCATCGGCCGCACCGGCGACGCGACAAGCGGCATCAGCTGGGAGAGCTATCAAGTCTTGGCGGCACGCCCGGAAGTGGCGTGGACGATTCCGTTGTCGCTCGGCGACGCCCACCGCGGTTTCCGCGTGCTCGGCACCAACCTCGACTACTTCACCCACTACCGCTTCGGGCGCGGCCAGCAGATCGCGTTCGCCGCCGGGCGGCCGTTCGCCGACGCCGAGGACGCCGTGCTCGGCGCCGATGTGGCCGCGGCCCTCGGCTATCGGTTGGGCGATGCGATGGTGGTGTCCCACGGGCTTGGCGAAGTCAGCTTTCGTCATCACGACGAGGCGCCTTTTCATGTGGTTGGCGTGCTTGCCCGCACCGGCACGCCAATCGACCGCACGGTACACATCACCCTTGCCGGCGTGGAACGGATGCACGGCGAACCCGAAGGGGAAGACGACGCGAGCGAGCATGGCGGGCATTCCGAAGCCGGTGATCATGCGCCGGACATGATCAGCGCTTTCATCGTGGGCTTGAAATCGCGTCCGCTGCTGTTCGCCTTTCAGCGGTTCGTCAACGAGTACCGGCCGGAGCCGCTGCTCGCCATCGTGCCCGGGGTCGCGTTGCGGCAGCTTTGGGAGCTCGTGGCCGTGATCGAAACCGCGATGCTGGCGATCAGCGCCCTGGTGATCGTCGCCGGCCTCGTGGGGATGCTCACCATGCTGCTTGCGAGTCTAGGCGAACGTCGGCGCGAGACCGCCATCCTGCGCGCGGTGGGTGCGGGGCCGGCGCTGGTGTTCGGCCTGCTCGTCCTCGAGGCCGTGTTGCTGGCAGCGGTTGCCGCCATCGTCGGAATTCTTGGCGCGCACGGCGCTTTGCTGGTCGGGCGCGGTTTTGTGCTGGAGAATTACGGGTTGGCGTTGGCGGCAAGCCCGCCGGGCGGTTTCGAGCTGGCGGTGCTTGCGGGTGTGGCGCTGGCGGCTGGCTTGGTCGCCTTGCTGCCCGCTTGGCGCGTGTGCGGGATGTCCTTGGCCGATGGGCTGACGGTGCGGCTTTGACAAAGAGGTGGCGGGGCGCCGGAGCGGATGGCTCGCTGCCGGCCTAGCCGGAATAGCCGGAACGAAAGCATCGAAAGCATTGACCTTCGGTATTGCCGGTGGCATCGTTGCCTTTGTGAAAGCCGGCGCGAACGCGCCGGCGCCGCGGGGCCATAGCTCAGCTGGGAGAGCGCTACAATGGCATTGTAGAGGTCGCCGGTTCGATCCCGGCTGGCTCCACCAACCCCTAACTTGCGCTTCTGTGCCACGTTGTCGCCGTTAGCCGAGCGCTTCCCTCAGCGCGTCGATTTCCGCGGCAACCGCGTCCGCCGCTGGCAGTGGTCGGTTGGCGCGCCCGTACCAGTAGCCGGCGTTGCGCCGGTCGCCTTCCAAGAGATGCACTATGCCGTGGGCCCAGCAGCCGTGCGCGGATGCGTCCCGCTGGGCGATGCCGTGGGCGGCTTGCCAATCGCCCGCGGCCAGCGCTTCGACCGCGTCCTTCAAGGTTGCCATCGTCCTCCTCCAACGCCCGTTTCCGCCAGAGCGTACCATCCTCGTCCGTCGGCGAGGGATCGCGCAAGCCCAACACCGCCGGCCGAGTGCGGAGAGGGTGTATAGTCCGGCGGCGTCTTGACGTGGATCTTGGTCATGGTGCGCGGCTTACTGGTTTGGACCCGCTTCGCCGCCGTGCGGGAGGGCGTTGCGGCGGGCCAAAGGCGTCGGTGGCGGCCCAAGGGGCAAGCCGGATGCGTTGCGGCCGCCGTGCTCGTTGGCGTGGCGCTCTTCGCGGCGCAAGCCAGCGACGTGCGCACGCTTTCTTGGGACGATCTGCTTCCCGAAGGCGAGGTCGCGCCGCCGCAGGCCGTCGATCACTCCAGGGTGCCCACGGTTGACGACTTTCCGGTCGTTGTTTCCGTTGGCGTGGTGGACGAACTCGATGGCGTCGAGGCGCGGTTGCCGGGGTTCGTCGTGCCCCTTGATGTCACGGAGGGCAAGGTGTCGAGCCTCTTGCTGGTGCCGTACTTCGGCGCCTGCATCCATCAACCGCCGCCGCCCGCCAACCAGATAGTCCATGTCACCTTTTCGAAGCCGGTCGCGGTGGAATCCATGTACGATCCGGTCTGGGTGACGGGCAAGATGGGCCTTGAGCATTACGCTGGCGGCCTCGCGGAAGCAAGCTACTCGATGGCCGGCCGCGGCGTGGAGAAGTACGAATACTGAAGGCTGGTTGGTGCCGCTACGCCACGGCGCTCGTTTGGGTCGTGTCGCTGCTGTCGCCTTGCGCCCACGGCTACGAGACCGATCCCTACACCAATCGCCACTTGGATGTGGCGGACAGTTTGGCGGCCATGGACGCCAAGGTGAACGAGGCGTTGGACGAGGTGGCGGCGTCTTGGCGTGGCGGCGAGGACGAATGGGCGTTGGTGATGGCCGTGTACCGGAAGGTTGGCGGCGTCCACTGGGTGGACAAGCTCGAACGCTGGGCCATGGAATCGCCGGACGTGGAGAAGATTGACGTCTCGCGCGCCGAATCCATGGTGGCGGAGTTTCCGCCCCTTGCCGGCCGGGTGGCCTTCATTTTCGGTTTCGGGCCGACTATCCGCGTTGGGGGCGTCTACTTCGGCACGGACAAGATCGGCCACTTCTTCTCCCAAGGCCGCAAGTTCTATGGCCGCTATCGCAGGCACGGCGACGAAGCCCGGGCCGCGAAGCGTTCCGTGCTCACCGAGCGAGGGTTGTTTGGCAGACTGTCCACCGGCGTCTACTCGAACGCGGATATCGTCGCCAACTACGAAGGCCACCGGTTCTACCACGGCCTTTTGCACGATGGGGTGGTGGCGGACAAATCCGCGTTGTTCCGGTGGGAGGATGGCAAGCCGGTCCGCCAACGCCGGTTCACTTGGGCCGATCATGTCAACCCTTTTTGGGACGAGTTGCTGAACCCCAACGCCTACGGGGCCGGATTGGTGCCCGTCGCCAAGAAGCGAATGTTGCGGCTCTGCGACGATTTCCGGCGCCGCCCGGATCGCTACCGTTTGCCGAATGCCGAGGCGCTGTTCGAGCGCTACCGCCACATTGGCGTTGTGGACACCAGCGACATGCGGGCGGAGGCGGTGCTTGAAAAGCACTGCCCGAAGCCGACGGACGGTTGAGCCGGTGCCGTGGCGGCATCGCGCAAGCACCTCCCGCGCCGGCCGCCAAGTCGGCTGGCCACCATGCGAAGGCGCGTTGTTTACGGCGCCTCGCCGATGCGAACGCTGGCCGCCATGTTGCCGCCGGTGAGATCGTCGGCGAGGCGCATCGCCCGCTGCACCGACCGCAGGCGTCGCACCCACGGCCGCATCGAATCCAACCGCTTGGGCAGCGCTTTGCGAGCTTCTTCGGCCTTGGCGCGATCCTCGTAAACGCCGGCGAGGCCCACATGCTCCAGTTCGCCCCGGCGGGCGGCCCGGACGGCGATCACGCCGGCCAGGCGGTTGTTCGCGACGAATTGATCCAACGCCGAACGCGAATCAAACGCCGCCAACTGCAACGCGTAGTAGTTGCCGGGCAAGTCGAGCAGCCGCGTGGGTGCCGGCGGCCGGTAGGCGTGTTGCTGGTACGCGGACGTCAATGAGGTGGTCCGGCCCGCCAGCGGCGTGGCTGCCCGCCGTTCCTCGGTTGCGCCGGCGCCTTGCCCGCATTGCCAAGCGCCTTGAGGTACCCCTCGGCAGTGCCAAAGTTCGGCCGCCGCGGCGTCGCGGATTTCCACCGCCGCCGGGCCCTGGCACGCGGCGAGCAGCGGCAGCAACCACAGGCCGGCGCAAGCCCACCACCTTGGCTTGGGTGTCCGGGCAACGGCCGGAAAGTCCACTGTCAGGGCCACGGTTTTCGACACGGCGAGTTGGTTCCACGGGGCCGATCCCCAAGCCGTGACGGTCTTTCGCGGCAAGCGCTCGGCATGGCGGCGAATCATACAGTTTTCCAAAGAGGTTTCGCCGTGCTTGCCTCACACCTCTCACACCTCACTGCCCCTCTCGCTTGGGCGGGCAGGGCCCGTCTTGCGCGTGGGCGAGCCCGAAAAACCGAGCGGCGTTGCGCGAAGTGCGTTGCGCCACTTCCGCGAAAGACTCGCCGCGGCACTCGGCCACCCGGCGGGCGATCCAAGGCAGGAAAGCCGGCTCGTTGCGTCTGGAGCGGGGCTTCGGGTGCATGGTGCGGGGGATCAGGAACGGCGCGTCGGTCTCGATCATCAGGCGATCGGCCGGGATGCGAGGGACGAGGCGGGCGAGTTCGGCGCCCCGGCGCTCGTCGCAGATCCAGCCGGTGACGCCGATGTGGTGGCCGTCTTCCAGGTAGCCGTCGAGTTCCCGGGCGGTGCCGGTGAAACAGTGGATCACGCAGGAGACCGCGCCGGCGAACTCGGCCAGAACGGCCCGCGTCTCGCCGCCGGATTCGCGATCGTGTACGAACAGCGGCTTGCCGAGACGGGCGGCAAGCCGCACCTGCTCGCGAAACACGCGCCGCTGTTCGGTCGGCACGGAGTAGTTGCGGTTGTAATCCAAGCCCGTTTCGCCGATCGCCACCACGCGGGAGTCGGCGGCCAGTGCCGCAATCTCCTCATGCCATCCGTCGCCCACGTCCCCGGCGTCGTGGGGATGGACGCCGGCGGTGACGTACAGGCGCGGATTCGTGGCGCCGGCGTCGATCCCGCCGTGCGAACGGACGAGGGCCAACGCCTGTCGACTTGCCGCGACGCTGGTGCCGGTGACCACCACGGTCTCAACGCCGGCGTCAGCGGCGCGTCGCAGCACGGCGTCGCGGTCGTCCTCGAACGCGGCGTTCGCAAGGTTCGCGCCGATGTCGATCAACGCCCCGAGACCGTTCTCTCGTGCGGGGCGAGAACCGGCGGATATTCCCCCGCCAGTTGCGCGTACACCTGCGCGAAGGCGATGACGGCCTTCACGTAGTCTCGCGTTTCCCGGAACGGAATGCGCTCGATCCACACGCTGGTGGGCAGACCGTCGACGCCCTTCAACCACTGCGCGACGCGGTGCTCGCCGGCGTTGTAGGAGGCGGCCACCAAGGCGCGGTTGCCGTCGTGGCGGCGCATCAGCTGGGCGATGTGATGGGCGGCAAGGCGCATGTTCACGTCCGGGTTCAGCAGCGCGTCGCGCGATGGTCGCGCGACGCGCACGCGGTCGGCGACGAGGCGCGCGGTGCCGGGCATCAGCTGCATGAGACCGCGGGCGCCGGCGCTGGATATGGCGCGTGGATTGAAGGCGCTTTCCTGCCGGGCGATGGCGTAGAGGAAATGCACAGGCAGTTGCGTCTGGAAGGCGTGGCGGCGGAAGATGTCCAAGTGCGGCCTGGGGAAGCGGATGGAGACCAGATCAGCCATCTCCCCGTCGCGGGCGCCGAAGATCGCCTGTTCGCCCCAGCCGATCGAGGCGGTCCACGCCACCAGATCCCGTTGCTGGGCCTCGGTGAGCTTGGGCACCGCGTAGGCCCATTCGCGCCGCGCGTTGACCCGATCGCCCACCGCGTACAGCTCGGTCATGCGTCTTACCGCCGGCACGCGCATGAGGGCCTCGCGGGTCTCTTCGTCGCGCCGTGGCGCCACCGCGTTCAGCGCGGGCCTTTGGCCCAACGCCTCGGCGGCGAGAAAGCCGTAGTAGGTGCGCAGCTTCGCCACCGCGGCGAGATGCTGGCGGCCGGCCTCGTCTTCGCCCACGGCGCGCAACGCCGTGCCGAGCCAATAGCGCCAGCGCGGCTTGGCGGCCACATTCGCCGGCAAGGCCTTGATCCAAGCCGCCGCGTGCGCCCATTGGCGATGCCAGACCATCGCTTGGGCCACGCGCAGGGCGTTCTCCGGAGCGAAACTCTCCGGCGCGTCGGCTGGCGGCTGCCCCGCCTCGGCGGCCGCGGCGACCAGCCGCTCTTCGATAAAGCGGCGGTCGGCCTCGGTGAAAGAGCGTTTGTCCGCCACCTTGCGCCACAGCGCCAGCGCTTCCTCGGCGTCGCTGCGGGCGTGGCGCAGCAAGCCGTGGCGAAGCGCCCGGCGACCGCCTTCGGTGTCCTTGAAGCGCGAATGCGAGCGCACCAGGCGTGGACGCGCATGAACATCGTAGTAGAGCTTGCCGGCTGCGGCGTTCGCCGGGTTGAAGAACCGCAGCAGGTAGCGGGCCAGCGACACTTCGCGGGCGTCCAGCGCCAGTTCCAGCCGCGCCCAAACAGCTTCCTGGTCGATGCGCCCGGAAGCGATCCACACGTCGAACAGCGGATCACACGTTTTCGGTTGCGATTTCGGCGCGATCCAGAGATCGCGCACTTGATCAAGCGCCTGCTCGCGTTCGCCAGACCGGTAGAGCGCCCGCAAGTGGTTGCAACGCGCCGTCGCGTCGTTGCTCGGCTCGTAGTGGGCGAGGTAGACGTCCCAACGTCCGCGGCGCGCTTGGGCTTTCAGCCAACTGCGGAAGAAGATCGGCGCAAGCGGCGTGTCCGACAGCGCCTCGCGGGTGGCTTTCGCGCGTTTGGCGCTTAGGGAGGAAAGGCGCCGCTGGGCGTCGTGGTAGGTGAGGTAGGGGGCCAGGGCGTAGTCCCGCAACTTCGCCGCCTCGCGGCGGAATTGGCTGGAGCGTCCGATGCGGATAGCGTAGACGGCCTCTTTGTAGGCCATTCGCTGCTCGTACGACGACAACTCGGCGGCATGGCTCTGGGCCGGCGCGAGAGGCGTTGCCAACAGCGCCAACGCGGCAGGCAAAGAGGCGCGTATTCCAGCGCTGGCGCCTATGCGTCTACGTTCCATCTGTGCGCCGGTCAACGGGCGCGGTGAAGAGGGAGGTCTCTACGGCGTGCGCTAGCGCCCCGTGCCACACGCATCCTGGACTCAAGCGTCGCGCGCGCCCGGCCCAACGCGCACTGCGAGCACATCGCAACACGCGCCATGCAGAACGCCGTTGGCGGTGGAGCCAAGCAGCAGCGCGAGCCCGTGGCGACCGTGGCTGCCAACCACGATCAAATCCATGTTGGCGGTTTCGGCCAAGCGGTGGATTTCGGTTTCCGGACGGCCAAACACCAAATGGCGCCGATCCGCCGGCACCTCGAACTCCGCCGCGAACGCCGCCAGCTGGGTTCGCGCCTGCTCCTCGATCTGATCCTGCACCGAGCACAGGTCCATCGGCATGTCGCCGCCGTAGGCGAGCGCCAGCGGCTCGATGACATGCACGACATCCAGCTCGGCGTTGGAAGCCGCCGCCAGCTTGCGCGCCCGGAGGGCGACGTGCCGGCACTCGTCGCTCAGATCCACGGCCAAGAGGATTCGTCGATAGTGGCTCATGCGCTTCGCAATCGTCCCAGCGACTCTACGGCGGCAACCATACACCAGCGCGGCCGCGTTGGCAGCCTGTGTTGGACCCGGCGGACGAGGGGCCGCGCTACCGATCGCGTGGCATCATGGCCGGCGTCCGCGGATCGGCGGAGCCTCGAGCCATGAAGACGAACAAGCACTCCAAAGAACCTCGACGGGGTGCTGATCCGGGTGGCCGCAACAAGGTGCCGCACTTGACGAACTACCGCGTGGAGGTCACGGACTTCGGCCCGATCATCCGGGCCAGCGTAGAGTTCCGACCGCTCACCGTCCTTGTGGGGCCGAGCAACACCGGCAAGTCGTACTTGGCCGCGCTTGTGTACGCGATGCACCAGTGGCTGACCAGGTTGGTGGATGTGGGAATCCGGAGCGACATGCTCTCGAACCTGCGGGCATGGCTTCCATCCTCCGACGGCTTTCCCAAGGTTGCGCCGGTGGCGTTTGCCGAAAAGTTGCGGCTGACGCTGCAACGGGCACCGGGCACCAGAGCGGCTTTGGTAGACGAGATACGCCGTTGCTTGGGCATAGATGACCTCAAAGCGCTGAATCGGCGCAGCGCGTCGAAGGTCGGGGGCGTAGTCCGCTTCAGTGGGCCGCTCGAATCGGAATACCAGATCGGTTACGAGTTTGCGTTCAAGTCCGGCGAGATCGCGTTGTCCGGCCCTGGGTTCAACCTGGGTATCGCCCCGTTTTCCGCGAACCTGAGCACGCTCCGCGCCGGCAATACCGCCTCGCGGCGCGATTTAGAGCTTCGGTACGCTGCCGCCCGGGCGGTGGCGGACCACCTGCGTCGCGGCGCCGGCGCCGCGGGTCGGCCCGCCCACTACCTGCCGGCCGACCGCGCCGGCGTGATGCACAGCCGCCAAGTCGTTGTCGGTGCCTTGTTGCAGAGCGCCACCACGGCGGGTCGTAGGCCATCCGCCAACGCACCATTGCTCTCGGGCGTCTTGGCGGACTTTCTGAACGAGCTTATCGCCTTTGGCGGCACCGATCCCCTACGACAGCGGAAAACAAGGACGGAGATCGCCGAGCCTTTCGAGCGGAACCTCCTCGATGGATCCGTGCTTTTGCAGAGGAACGAGGCCAACTACCCGTCGTTCACCTACCGACCGGCGGGTTGGGAGGAGGAACTCCCGCTGATGCGCGCATCCTCAATGGTCTCGGAGCTGGCGCCGGTCGTACTCTATCTTCGGCATGTGATCGACGCCGGCGACGTGCTCATCATCGAGGAACCGGAAGCCCATCTCCATCCCGCCATGCAAACCACGCTGGCCCGGGAGCTGGCGCGCCTGGTGCGGTCCGGCGTGCGCATCGTGCTCACGACGCACAGCGAATGGCTGCTTGAGCAAATCGGCAATCTCGTCGCGGTGTCGGAACTGCCCGAGGAACACCGCGCCGGCATCGCCGGCGCCGATGTGGCGCTCGCCCCGGATGAAGTCGGCGCGTGGTTCTTCAAGCCCGTGAAGCGGCCCAGGGGTTCGGTTGTGGAGGAAGTCAATTTCGGTTCGGAGACGGGTACTTTCGAGACCGACTACGACGAGGTCTCGCGGGCGCTCTACAACGAAGGCGCGACCATTTTCAATCGGCGCCAAGCGCTGCAGGAGCGACCGAGTGGGTGACTTGGTGGGGGTGGTTCGCAAACAAGCGCCGGACGACTGCTTCGCGCGAACGCATGTCGAGGCGCAGCTGCTAGTCGGCGCGAATCTGGCAGATCGGTGGCTGCCCCCGAACGCGAGATTTCAGTTCGTGCCAGTGGTGGCCCACCGACGAGGGATTCGCCGAGAGAGGCTCAAGGCGCTGCAGAGAACCTCCGTCACGTTGCGCGAGCAGAAACGACGGCCCAAGTTGATCCGTTGCGGTTCTCCTCTGCGCCAAGCGCTCGCCTAGCTCCCGCGCAGATCGAGCCGGCGCGCCCGGAACGTCCCGGCGTCCCGGCGCGAAATGCCTGGCGCTGCGCTCGTGCTACTGTTGGCGCAAGCAAGCCCCGCATGGTGCCCTGTCGGCGCGGGGCTTGCATGTGGTGGGCGAAGTGCGCCCATGCGGGTGGTGATCTGGTCAGACCCTTGGCCGGGGAGGGATTGTGAAGGCGAGCCGGATCATCCTGCTGGTGGTCTTCCTGGGGATCATCGGCGCGTTCTTCCTGTTCGGCTTGGACGACTACCTCACGCTCGAACAGTTGCGCGCGCAACAGCAAGCCTTGGCCGAGTTCCAACGCGAGAACTGGTGGTTGGTGCTGGCGGCGTTTTTCGGGCTGTACGTCGTTGTGACGGCGTTTTCGTTGCCGGCGGCCGGCGTGCTCACGTTGGCGGCCGGGGCGCTGTTCGGCTTTTGGCTGGGCGTGGCGGTGGCCTCGTTCGCAAGCAGCATCGGCGCCACGCTGGCGTTTCTCATCGCCCGCCATCTCTTTCGCGACGCCGTGCGGGCCCGTTTCGCCAACCAATTGAAGGGCATCGACCGCGGCATCGCCAAGGACGGCGCCTTCTATTTGCTCGCCATACGTCTGGTGGTGGTGATTCCGTTTTTCGTGGTGAACTTGGCGATGGCCGTGACGCCGATTCGCGTTTGGACGTTCTACTTCTGGAGCCAGCTGGGCATGTTGGCGGGCACGGCCGTCTATGTGAACGCCGGCAACCAACTGGCGCAGCTGGAGTCGGTGTCGGACATCCTGTCGCCGGCCCTCTTGGCGTCGTTCGCGCTGCTCGGCGTCTTCCCGCTCGTCGCCAAGAAGGCGGTGGAGGCATTTCGAGCCCGAGCCGTGCTGCGGCGGTTCGACAAACCCAGGCGTTTCGACGCCAATCTGGTTGTGATCGGCGCCGGTTCCGGCGGTTTGGTGGCGGCCTTGATCGCCGCCACGGTGAAGGCGAAGGTGACGCTCATCGAGCGCCATCGCATGGGCGGCGACTGCCTGAACACCGGCTGCGTGCCCAGCAAGTCGCTGCTGCGCTCGGCCAAGATGCTCTCCTACATGGCGCGGGCCAAGGAGTTCGGCTTCCAAAGCGCTCGCGCAGAGTTCGACTTCAAAGACGTGATGGAGCGCGTGCAGCGCGTCATCAAGACCATTGAGCCGAACGATTCGGTGGAACGCTACACCGGCCTTGGCGTGGATTGCGTGATGGGCGACGCCACCATCGTCTCGCCGTGGCGCGTGCGGGTTGGCGCCGCCGCCGGGGAACCGGGTGGCGACCGCGAGATCACCACGCGGAATATCGTCGTGGCCACCGGCGGAAGACCGGCCGTGCCGCCTATCCCCGGTCTGGGGGAGGCCGGCTACGTCACCTCCGACACGATCTGGGAACTGCGCGATCTGCCGCGTCGGCTCGTGGTCTTGGGCGGCGGGCCGATCGGCTGCGAACTGGCGCAAGCCTTCGCCCGCTTCGGTTCCGAGGTGACGCAAGTGGAACGCAATCCGCACCTTCTCATGCGCGAGGACGCGGACGTCATCGCCCTCATGCAGGAGCGGTTCGCCGCCGAGGGGGTGCGCGTGCTCACCGGCCACCAGGCGTTGCGGGTGGAATCCGCGGCGGGAGAAAAACGCCTGGTTTGCGCCGAGGACGGGGACGAGGTGGTGGTGCCGTTCGACGCGATGCTGGTGGCGGTGGGGCGGGCGCCGAACACGGCCGGCCTCGGCTTGGAAGAGGTGGGCGTGGCGTTGAACGAGCGCCGCGAGGTGGCGGTGGACGAGTATCTGCGCACCAGCGTGCCGACCATTTACGCCTGCGGCGATGTGACCGGGCCGTATCAGTTCACCCACACCGCCTCGCACCAGGCGTGGTACGCGGCGGTGAATCCGCTGTTCGGCGCGCTGCGGCGTTTCAAGGTGGACTATTCGGTGATCCCGTGGACGACCTTCACCGATCCGGAAGTGGCGCGGGTGGGGCTGAACGAGCAAGAAGCCGAGCGGCAAGGGGTCGCCGTGGAGGTCACGCGCTTCGGTTTGGAAGACCTCGACCGCGCCTTGGCGGACGAGGAGGGCAAGGGTTTCGTGAAGGTGCTCACGCCCCCTGGCAAGGATCGCATTCTCGGCGTGACTATCGTGGGCCATCACGCGGGCGATCTGATGGCGGAGTTCATCCTCGCGATGAAGTGGCGATTGGGCTTGAAGAAGGTGATGGGCACCATTCACATCTATCCCACGCTGTCCGAGGCTAGCAAGTTCGCCGCCAGCGCGTGGCGCAAGAAGCACGCGCCGGAGCGGTTGTTGGAATGGGTCGGGCGGTTCCACGCGGCTCGGCGCTGACGCGCCGTTGGGCGGCGTTTGGGGCGCGCGGGCCTGCGCCACGCCATAAGAGACGTTCGCTGCCGCGTCACCGGGTCGCAGGCGATGTGCTTCGGCCTTGTACCTTGCGCAACACCGCCTCCAACAGCTTGCGATCGTCGTCGAAGTGGTGCCGCAGCCGTTCTCGCGTCGCCGACGGCATGGCCGGGTAGCCTATTCGGTTGTGCGCGCTCGCAACCCCCAGTTCGTGGGGGGCGAGGCCGAGAAAGGCGAACGTCTCGTTGGCCACCCGATTCGGGTTGGCGAAAAGCTCCTCGGCGTACAACACCAGCACCTGCTTGGCCGGAAAGTGCTCCAGCCACTTCTGGAGGTAGTGGCCGTAGCGGCCGCGGTCCAGATAGGAGAGGTGGTGGTGGTTCCGGCAGTAGTAGTGCGGCCCGGCCCGAAGCCGCGCATGGCACCCCGCCAGCCGCTCCGTTTCGGCGTCAATGGCCTCCTCGAAGCTCAACGTTTCGTGGCCTTGGGCACGTTCGTGTTGGTATTGCGAGTACGCCCGTTCCGCGGGATCGCGCAGAATCGCGATGATCTTTAGCCGTGGATCATGGGTGCGCTCTGCCGGGCGCCAAGGGGTGCACCATGTAGTACGGCGACGCTTCACCTGTGATCGCCCGCGACCGCAGGCCGCGCTTGCGCGGGAAGTGGGCCCGGTACCAAGCCCTGCCTTTGCCGAATTGAAAGTCGTAGTAGTGGATCTCCTTGCGCAAGGCGGGCAGAACATCCGGGTGCGCGCAGAGGTAACGGTATAGCGAAGTCGTGCCGCCGCGCTGGGCGCCGATGACGAGAAAGGCGGGGCGCAGACGCGCCCACGCTGTCGCCTTGCGCCACTTGGGGGGATCGATCCAAACGCCGACAGGCCGGGTGAAGCCGGGCCCGGGGGCGCTCGTTCGCCTTTGTTCTTCCGTTCCCAATGCGTCGCCCCGATTGCGAAGGCCGCTTGCTTGCCGTTTTAACCCAAGTTCCCGCGGACTGTCCATTCGCCTCGGAGATTCCCGCGAGGCAGGCAACGGCAGCCGTTGACACCGGCCGGCCGTAAGTTCGACAATGGCTCCATCACTAAGGGGTGGCCGTTGGCCTGAGACGCGCTTTGGCGTGCGAACCCTTTGAACCTGATCCGGACAATACCGGCGGAGGGATGGTGATCGCCATTTGGCACGCTTTCCCCGCCGCCGACAAGGAGAGCACCGTGCCAAAGCCCCCATCTTTCCTAACGGCAGCGTTGGCTGTCAACGCCGCGGCGCTGGTCGCCGGCCACGCTGCCGCGCAATTGAACGAAGACGCGGACGGGGAGCGGAGCCGGCCCGCCCTGGAAGAGGTCGTGGTCACCGCGACACTGCGCGAAACGAAAGCGAGCCAGGTTCCATCGAGCGTCACCGTGGTGGACCACGCCGCGATCGCGAGCCGCCAAGCGAGGCACTTGGACGACTTGCTCGGCGCCATTCCCAACCTCAACTTCGCCAAAGGCGCGTCGCGGGCGCGCTTTCTGCAACTGCGCGGCGTGGGCGAGCGCGGGCAGTTCGAAGAGCCGCTCAACTCATCCGTCGGTCTGCTCGTCGATGGCGTGGACTTGTCGGGTGTCGGCACCGTCGTCGGCATGTTCGACGTCGACCAGGTGGAGGTGCTGCGCGGGCCGCAGGGCACGCTGCACGGCGCGAACGCGTTGGCCGGCCTCGTCAACGTGGTCACCCGCGCGCCAACCGAAGTCCCCGAGGGCCACGGAGCGGTCGATGTTGGCAGCTACGGCGTCTTCGGTGCCGGGGTCGCGGTGTCGGGGCCGCTGTCCGCGCGCGCTCGCGGCCGTCTGGCGGCGCGAACGGACCGTAGCGACGGCTACATCGAGAATGTGCATCTAGGCCGCAAGGACACCGACAACGTCGACGAAAAGACGTTGCGCGCACGCTTGGCGTTCGACATCTCCGAGCAGGCGGAACTGAACCTCGGCGTGGGCGTGCTGGACGCCGACAACGGCTACGACGCGTTCTCCTTGGACAACGTTCGCGCCACGCTCTCCGACCAACCCGGCCACGATCGACAAGAGACCACCTACGGGACCGTCCGCCTCGACTGGCACGGGCGCCGCGCTTCCACGCAAGCCCATGTTGGCTTGGCGCGTTCGGACATCGCCTACGGCTACGACGTGGACTGGGTCTACGAAGGGTTCCATCCGTGGGGGTACAGCTATACGGACGACTATCTGCGCGACCGCTCCACGCTCACTGCCGACGTGCGGTTCAACTCCGGGCCGGATGGTCGGCTCTTCGGGGACTCCACGGCGTGGACGGCGGGCCTCTACCTGCTTGATCAGGATGTGGACTTGCGCCGGCGGTACACGGGCTTGGAAGAGGACTTCGCAAGCGCCTTCGGCATTCGCCGCCACGCGGCCTATGGCCAAACGGACACCACGTTGGGCGACCGCACCACGCTTGCCGTCGGCATGCGTCTGGAGCGCCACGCCGCGTCCTACCGCGACAGCAACGGCATCGCCTTCAAGCCCCGCGACACGATGGTGGGGGGCCGTTTGGCGCTGCGGCGCGAAGTCGGCAACGGGGCGTTTCTCTACGGCGCCGTCGCCCGCGGCTACAAGGCCGGCGGGTTCAACGCCGACGGCACCCTGGCGGCGGACTTGCGCGTGTACGGCCCGGAAGTGCTGTGGAATTACGAAGTGGGTTTCAAGGGTTTGTTGCGCGACGGCTCGGTGGGGATGCGCTTGGCGCTCTTCACCATGCGCCGGGACGACGTGCAGATCGAGAGTTCGCTCAGCCGTCGCAACCCGGATGGCAGCACCGAGTTCATCCAGTATGTGGGCAACGCGGCGCAAGGCACCAACAGTGGCGCAGAGCTGGAAGTACACTATTCGGGCCTGCGCAACACCGTGCTGTTCGCCCGCGTGGGCGTGCTGGAAAGCGAGTATCGAGATTTCGTGACCAGCGATGGCGAGGATTTCGACGGCCGAGAGCAGGCGCACGCGCCGGGCCACCAGGTGAACGTGGGCGGCGAGTTCACTTTCGTGACGATGGCGGGGGAGTTCTTCGTGCGCTTGGAAGCGGAAGCCCGCGACGCTTTCTACTTCTCGGACAACCACGATCTCAAGTCCGAAGCCTACCGCCTCGTGCACGCGAGCGCGGGCTTGCGTGGCGGCGCGTGGAGCGTGCGGCTATGGGGCAAGAACTTGGCGGACGAAGACTATTTCGTGCGCGGTTTTCGCTTCGGCAACGATCCCCGCGACGGCTACACCGCCCGCGGCTTCACCCAACTCGGCGCGCCGCGGCGGTTCGGCGTTTCCATTTCCAAGGCTTGGTAGCGTCCCCGGCGCGGGATTACGGCGATTCCGGTCCTGGGCCCGGGTTCACCGAAAAACAGTTGACAAACGCCACCCGTGTCCACAGGGTAGGGCGCGGTGCGACGGTTCGAGAGAAGAAACAGGTGAACAGCGTCATCGCCAGCGTTGGCGGGGAGGCGGGCAACGGATCTGCCGCGGATTGGCGGGGCTCGGGCAAGTTCGCGGATCCGGCGTTCACGGCGGACGGCAAGAAGCGGGCGCGGGTGGCCCTCGGCCGCTTGCGAACGCTGTGGCTCAACACCGGCACGCTGTGCAATCTCGCTTGCGAGAACTGCTACATCGAGTCCAGCCCCAAGAACGACCGCTTGGTCTACCTCAGCCGCGCCGAGGCGGCGGACTATCTGGAGGAAGTGGCGGCGCTCGGCATGGGCACCGAGCAGATCGGCTTCACCGGTGGCGAGCCGTTCATGAACTCGGACTTCACCGCCATGCTCGCGGACGCATTGGCCGCCGGCTACCGCACCCTCGTGCTGACGAACGCCATGCGTCCGATGATGAAGCGCGCCAACGAGCTGCTCGCCTTGCGCGAGAAGCACGGCGAGCGTTTGGTGCTGCGCGTGTCGGTCGACCATTTCCGGCGCGAACTGCACGAAGAGGAACGCGGCCCCCGCTCCTGGCTGCCGACGCTCGCCGGTTTGCGCTGGCTGAGCGACAACGGCTTCGTGGTGCATGTGGGGGCGCGGCAACGCTGGGGAGACGACGAAGCAACCCTGCGCGACGGTTTCGCTTCCTTGTTCGCCGCCGAGAACGTGCGTGTCGACGCATCATCGCCGGAGCAGCTCGTGCTGTTTCCCGAGATGCAAGCGGCCGCGGACACGCCGGAGATCACCACCGAGTGCTGGGGCCTGCTTGGCGTGCGGCCCGAGGAAATGATGTGCGCTTGGTCGCGCATGGTGGTCAAGCGCAAAGGCGCTCCTCGTCCGGTGGTTGTGAGCTGCACGCTGTTGCCTTACGACGAGCAGTTCGTCATGGGCGCGGATTTGGCGGACAGCCTGGCCAGCGTGCCGCTCAATCACCCGCACTGCTCGCGGTTCTGCGTGCTTGGCGGCGGCACCTGCTCGGTGTAGTGACCTGCTGGCCGCTCGCCAGCGTCTTGGATCGTCCGGCCGGCGCATCGCTAGCCCGACTTCCGCAACTCAGCGTCAAAACGCTCGCAAGTGATTGATTTTTGGTTGGCGGAGGCCGCAGGTCGGCACTACAAGGCACCGGTCGAAAGGTGTTGCGGCGGGGCGGGCTACGCCGAGATTCGCGGCAGGGGTTGCGCGGGCAGTCGCAGTTTGAGTTGATCCAGCAGCAGTTGGTGATCCCCTGTCGGTTGCGTGTGGCGCGGCAGGACCAGGCGCCGCCCGTCCATGGTCGGCAGATGGACATCCACCATCTGAATGGTCGAGAACTTCTCCAGAATGGCGCGCGGCGTGAGTCCGGGCGCGCACGGCCGGGCCAGGTTCCTCAAGGTGACGTGCAGGCAGTAGGCCACGAAGGCGACGAAGATGTGCGCCTCGATCCGTTCCCCGCGCTGATGGAATACCGGGCGGATGGCGAGGTCGTGCTTGATGTCCTTGAACGCCTGCTCGACCTCCGTGAGCCGCATGTGGTAGCGCCACAGCGTCGCCGGATCCTCGCCGGTCAGGTTGGAGCGCAGCAGGTGGCGGCCCTCGCGGCGCCGGGTCCGGCGCAGCCGGTCGCGACGCGGCGCGAAGGTGAAGGTCTCCGGGGTCACGGCCTCGCCGGCCTCGGGCAGGCGGATGTCGACCAGGTGCCAGGCGCGTCCCGCCTCCTTCCTGGCGGCGCCGAGCTTCAGCAGCAGCTCGTCGCGCTTCAACGACTGCCCGCGCAACTCGCGCAACCGCCGCCACAACTTTCTCAGCCGGCGCCGCCGCATGCCGCGCTCCTTCAGGACGCGCGGTCGGCTCCGGGCCAGAACGTGGAGTTCGCCGTCCTCGTCGAGCAGCTTCACGTCGACGGACTCGCGGACCTCCCGCCAGGGCTGCCCCACGAACGCCTTCTCCAGCCGCGTCAGCCGGCCCTTGGGCGTGCCGACCAGATAATGCACCGGCGCCTCGCCGGCGCGCCTCGCCGCCAGCGTCTCCCCGGTCGGAATGCCCCGGTCCATGATCCAGACCCGGTCGGAGCGTCCATATTGCGCCTCGATCCTCTCCAGGAAGCCGGCCAGCGTCGTCTGGTCGCTGGTGTTGCCCGGCATCACCTCGTAGGTCAGCGGAAAACCTTGGGGAGTGACGATCAGGGCGATCACCACCTGCACGCAGTCCGGCCTCTTGTCCCGGCTGTGGCCGAACCGGCGCTTGTCCGAAAACGGCGGATCGTTCTCGAAACAGGTGGAAGTCAGGTCGTAAAGCAAAACATCGAAGCGCGCCTCGAACAGCGTCTCCCAGCGCTCCCGCAGAAACGAGAAAAACGCGCGTTTGTGCGCCACAAGCCTGTCCAGACAGCGGTAAAGCATATCGTCGGAGACGACTCCCATCGGACTGTCCAGCAAATCCCGCATGGCGCTTTGCCCGTACCAATGCCGGTGCAGCCGCCACTCGCTGCCCGGATCGATCAACTGGTGGCAGGCCAGCGTCTTCAGGACGTCCAGCCAGCGCGTGCCCTGCCGGCTCGGCGGCAGCCGGGGACTCCAGAACCGATCCGGATCCAGTCGATCCCACAGCGTCAGCGCCAGCCAGCACCCGCCCCACTGCCGGGGACGGTGAAGGCTCAAGTCCTTGACGTTGATCCGAACCGTCTCGCAGTCCAACTCCGGCGCTTCCCGATCATCGGGAAAAAGCGCGATCGGCGCCGGCCCCGAATCCCCCCGCAACACCTCGATGGACCGGCACCACGCCGCCCGCTGGCCGTCGTTGATCTCGCCGAGATAGAGCACCTGCCGCCGCACCACCCGGCCGTCGCGGTCGCGGCAGTTCTCCACCACGCTCCAGTAGCGGTGCTCCTTGCCGTCCTTGAAACGTCTCTTGGCGCGCACGAACATGGCCGCATAGCCTGCCCCAACCGCCCGCCAAATCAAGAGGCAAGGTCGGCACCACAGCCGTTCTCCCGCCGCCCTCGTCAATTGAATCAGTAGCTTACATGACGCATGCCGTCGAAATCCAACGAAATTGGTTGAAATTCGGGTCGAGTTGCGGAAGTCGGGCTAGGGACTGCGCCTTCGCTTCGCTCAGTTGCCACCAGCGAGTGGTGTGGCTTGGCGTTGCGTTGGACTATGCGGCCCGGTTGGAGCGGCGCTATCCAAGCCTCGTCGATACCGCCAAAGCTGCCGTCACCAACCATCGAAACCACAAGTATCCGCGTGATCTGCTTGCGGTGCCTGTAGAACGTCGCCATCGACACCATATCCCTCGGGTCGTCACCTTTGCACCAGCCCGAGTAGAGGAGTCGGATCATGCCTTTCGGCAACTTCTCAATGTCGTTTTTGCCAGTCACGTTGTCTCCCACCTCGACCATCGCGAAGTAGCGCAACCACAATCTCGCAGCCATGATGCGACCGAACTCGTCGCCATACTTCACGGCCGCAAGCGCGCGTGGCGTGATGCCCAGCTCAAACATGGCGTCCTTGAGCTCTTGGCCCCGGACCGTGATCTCGAAGCGGACAACACCTTCGGCCCAACGCAACATCTCGTCGGTCACCGGGCTTCCCTTCCTCCGGTGCGCCAACAGCTCAAGCCTCTTGTCGTAGACCTTGAGCGTCCACCTTCGACTGTGAGCGCCAAGCCAAGGCGAACGCCGACAACAACGAACTGCTCAAGAGCGTCCGCCGCAAGCTCGAAAGCTGGGAAGCCCGCCTCAAGGCCGCCAAGGCCGTCCGCGAACAGGAAGCGGCCAAGCTCAAAGCCGCCCAAGAACACATCGAAGCCACCCGGCGCCGAATCCGCCGGCGCAACGCAAAGCCGCCTCGCGCACCACATCCTCAAGCTATGCCGCAACGCCGACATGACCGACCTCGGCGATCAGGTCATCGTCGATGAGTTCGAGGCGGACTTCTCCGCCGCGATCGAACCCTCAACCCCCGCCGCCGCGCTCCGCGAATTAGCCGCCAAGCACAACTTCGGGCCGGAAGGCTCCGGCGCAAAACACGCCGCTCCCGATAAAACGACCGCCACTGAGCGGGACGCCAATGCGGTGGACTTTCCGAAGCGGTGAGTGCGCCGTGCGCCGTTGCCCTCTAAGCGGCGCATCATCCTCGCGCATGGAACGTGGGCCATCGCCCACGGCTACCGAGCCGACGACCCGGCCGGCCCGGCCGTTCTCCAAGCCTTGCCGAAAGGCGCCGGCAAAGTGAAGCATCACAAGGCGCTGCCCCGTGCCGAAGTCGCCGACGCTCTCTCGAGAGTGCGGGCGAGCAACGCCTGGCAGGCGACGAAGCTGGTTTTCGAGTTCATCGTGCTGACCGCCTGCCGAAGCGGTGAAGCGCGCGGCGCCACGTGGTCCGAAATCGATGGCGCCTGGACGGTCCGGCCGAGCGAATGAAGGCGAAGTCCGAACACCGAGTGCCGCTGTCGCCGCAAGCGCTCGCCGTGCTCGATTCCGCGCGCCGCCGCGGCCGGCGATCTCGTGTTCCCAAGCATTCGGGGACGCCAACTCTCGGACAACACGATCAGCAAGCTCCTGCGCGCGCTCGGCGTGGACGCGGTGCCGCACGGGTTCCGCTGCAGCTTCCGCGACTGGGCGTCGGAATGCACCGACGCGCCGCACGCCGTGATGGAGGCGGCGCTCGCGCACGCGGTCAGAAACCAGGCCGAAGCCGCCTACGCGAGAAGCGACCTGCTGGCCAGCGGCGCGAGCTGATGGACGCCTGGGCCGCCTACGCGGCCCCTTCATAGCCCGCGCGGGCGGTTTGCGACTTCGCCGACTCCACCTCGTACAGCATGTCCTTTGGGCATCATGGTGGCGCGTCCACTCAGCGAACCACGCCCTTCCACATCGTCGGCCGCACCTGTCCATGCGGAGCAGACAGGTCGACACCTGAGCAGCAAGCTGGGTGGGTGCAAGTCTCGGACGCGCCAAAGACGCGTCCGAGGCCGAGATGAGGAGGTAAAGAGGCAAGGACTCATGGGGCAGGGTGATTTCATGCTAGCGACCGTTGCGCTCGGGGGGACGCGTTGCGGCGGCGGGAAGGCGGAGGCAAGTCGGCGACGGAAGCGCGGGCGACGGCTTTGTTCGGGTTCGGCGTCTTGCGCGGGCCGTCGGCGCGCTGTTCGGCCAAGCCGGGCGGCCGGCCGGGCGCGGCGCCGCGCCGCGCGGCGGCGGGTTGGGCGGATTGCGGGCGCCGAAGGCGCTCAGTCGGGATTGAGGATGGCGTCGAGGGCGTCGCGGCGCCGCATCATGAAGTGGAGGTTCGCCTCGGGCACGTGGCGGAAGCCGCGGTGGAAGACGATGGCGAGCGCGATGTTGTTGAGAGTGGCGTTGTTGGAGGGCCCGTGGCGGGCGCGGATGCGGCTGGCGTCCTCGCCGAGGGTGGCGTCGCGGCGGTAGTGGTTGCCGTTCCCGCCTGCCAGTGGCCGCGGTTCCAGGCCAGCAGGCGGTCGGGGCCGGCGCGCCCGGCGTCCACGGACGTGATGCCGTAGGCGGTCTCGGTGGAGGTGGCGCCGGTCTTGACGACGGTCCGCTCGCGGATCACGCGGAACGCCTGGCGGGCGTGCGCGAAGGAGGCGGGCGCGCCCGGCAGGAGGTCGCGCGCGGCGATGCTCCGCGTCTCGACGCGGCCGTGCCCCTTGGCCGGGCCGTCGGTGTGGCGGCGGACGGCCGGCGCGTCCCAGTCGACGGTCTCGAGCAGCGCGAAGGTCTCGGGACAGTTGGCCTTGACGTCGAACATGTAGTCGGCCCCGTGGATGTCGACGATGGCGCGCCCGGTGTCGGCGCAGGCGTGCAGGGCGTCGAGGGTGAGCACGCAGCCGCGCATGTCGACGTCGTCGAGCAGCGCCCGCACCGCGGCCGTCTCGCCGCCCTCGTCGCGGCAGCAGCGGCTCGCCAGCGGGCGCCCGCCGTGCGTGACCAGCGTGGCGGTCTCGAAGCGGGCGCCGTCGGCGGCTTGGCGGTTGGCGCCGCGGATGCGCTTGCCGTCGGCGGCGAGGGCGGGCAGGTCGGACGACTCCGCGAAGCGCGGCGCCGCCCACTGGCGCAGCACGTCGGCCAGGGCGTCCGGGTCGGTGTCCGCGAGCACCCGGCAGAAGGTCGAGTCCGATGGCGCCGTCCAGCGCCCGTCGGCGTCGCGCCACGCCCCCAGAATGCGCAGTTCGCGCTGGTCGAGGCCGCGCGCGAACCGTTCCGTCGCCACCGGCCCGAGCTGCCCGGCGAGCCGGGCGAGGGCGCAGATCGACAGCACCGTCGCCAAGCCGTGCTTGCGCCCTTGGCCGCGCCGGCAGTCGGGCATCGCCGCGAACAGGTCGCGCAGCGAGGCCAGTTCCGTTCCCGCGTAGCGCACCGGCGTCGCCCGGCACGACCACTCCGCGCGGTCGACCGGATCCGCCAGCCGCGCCGTCGCGTCCCGCCGCAGCGGACGGACGAACATCACCTTCGGCGTCGAGTGCGGATCCGTGTACGCGCCGTTGTGCCGCGCGAAGCCCCGCGTGCTCCCCAGCCGCGTCCAGTTCGAGGCGTCGTAGCAGCCGCCCCAGTACCGCAACGGATCCACGAACGTCTCCGCCAGCTCCAGCGCGTGGCCGTGCGCCGCCCGCCAGTCCGCGCTCAGCCGCCGCAGGCTCGGCCCCAGCGTCCGCGAGGCCAGGTTCCTCATCCCCAGCGCCTCGGGCAGAATCAGGAACCGCGTGTTGTTGCCGATCAGGTGCAACCGCCGGAACTGCACCGAGCGGTGCCAGCCCAGCCAGCGGTCCCGCGGCGCGCACTTGAAGGCGCCCGACTGCCAGCCCACCAGCGCCAGCCAATGCCCCCGCCACACCGCCACGTGCCGCAGCCCGCGCCCCGCGAACTGCCGGAACCCCAGATAGTGGTGCGCCGCCATCAGCGCGTCCCACCGGCGCCGCTCGTCCGCCCGCGCCGGACGCACCTCCACCTCCCGCAACGACACTTCCGCCCTGTCGAACGCCGCCTCCATCGCCCCTTTATAGGGCAAACGCCGGCGAATAGCCAGCTCTTTCCTAACGACTTCCGCCGTCAACACCTTGGAGCTAGCGTGAAATAGCCCTGACTCATGGGGTGAGCGTCCGGGCCACACGGAACCCGAAGTTGATGCCGCGGGCGAGGGGACCGGCCCTGAACCGGACCGCGGCGCGGAAGTCCGATGGATAGTCGTACCACGAACCGCCGCGCGAGACGCGGTGCCTGCAGAAACCGCCCGTCAGCCACGCGCTCCCGTCCGCCGGCGCTCCCTCGTAGTTGGCATTCCAGCAGTCCTGCACCCACTCCCACACGTTGCCGTGAACGTCGTGCAGACCAAACGCGTTCGCGTCGAACGAGCCCACCGGCACCGTCTGACGGCGCCAGAGGCGGTTGAGGCGGTTCGGATCCCGGTCGCCGGAAGGGTAGAGCCGGCGCCCGTCGTAGTTCGCCTGCTCCGTCGTGATCGTCTCGCCCGTGTGGAACGGCGTCGTCGTACCCGCGCGCGCCGCGTACTCCCACTCCGACTCGCTCGGCAGACGGTAGCGCTCCCCCGTCCGCGACGACAGCCACTCCACGTACCGTTGCGCATCGTGCCAAGTCACGTTGATCACCGGGCGACGGCCGCGTCCCCAGCCCTCGGCGTGAGGCCGGATGCGGCAGCCCACGCACGCGTCCCACTCGTCGAACGTCACCTCGTACGCGCCCACCGCGAACGACGATACCGTTACCGCATGCACCGGGCGTTCGTGGTCGAGCGAACCCGTTTCCGACTCCGGCGCGCCCATCATGAACGTCCCCGCCGGCACCACCACCATCTCCGGGCACGCGTCGCAGTCGCGGAACGTCTCCACGGACGGCCCCACCGCCACCGAGAACGTCTGCGTGGCCTCGTTGCCGTCCGGGTCCCGCGCCGTCACCGTCACCGTCGCGCTGCCTTCCGCCACCGGCATCAGCGTCAGCACGCCGCCGGTCACGTTGACGCGCACCACCTCCGCGTCGCTCGAACGCACCTCGTAGACGAGCGTCTGGTCGTCCGCGAAGCGGTCCGAGAGATCCAAGGTGGCGTCTCTGCCGATGGCGAGAGACCGATTGGCGATCGCCGTCGCCACCGTCGGCGCTCCGTACGTTCCGCCGAGCGTCCGAGCCACACGAAACCCGAATTGGGCGGCGCGGTCGCTGGCGATCCTGTGCCGGTTCGCGACGCGGAGGCTCGATGGCCAGTCGATCCACGAACCGCCGCGCAAGATGCGCCCGCGGCAATCGCCCGTCACCCAAGCGCTCCCGTCCGCCGGCGCTCCCTCGTAGTTGGCGTTCACGCAGTCCTGCACCCATTCATCGACGTTGCCGTGGACGTCGTGCAGACCCCACGCGTTCGCGCCGAACGAGCCCACCGGCACCGTCCGCGCACGGTAGAGGCCGAACGGATCCCGGTCGCCGGAAGGGTAGAGGTAGTACCCGTTGTAGTTCGCCTGGTCCGTCGTGATCGTCTCGCCGGTGTGGAACGGCGTCGTCGTCCCCGCGCGCGCCGCGTACTCCCACTCCGACTCGCTCGGCAGACGGTACCGCTCCCCTGTCCGCGACGACAGCCACTCCACGTACTGTTGCGAATCGTCCCAATCCACGAAGATGACTGGTCTGCGTCCCCGTCCCCAGTCTGCGTCGACCGGCTGGTCGCGGCAGCCCCCGCCCGCCACGCACGCGTCCCACTCGTCGAACGTCACCTCGTACACGCCCACCGCGAACGACGGTACCCTTACCACATGCATCGGGCGTTCGTCGCTCGAACCCCGTTCCCACGCCGGCGTGCCCATCGTGAACGTCCCCGACGGCACCGCCACCATCTCCGGGCACTCGGCGCAGTCGCGGAACGTCTCCCCGGCCTCGGCCTGTGTTCCGCCGACCAGTTCCAGGTAGCGCTGGATGCTCGCGTAGTCCTCCGTGCCGGCCGCCGCCTGCACCCCGCCGCCGTGCGCCACGCCCTGGATCTTGTTCAGGATCAGCTCCGCGCCGTCCTCCGCCTCCGCCAGGAAGTCCGCGAACGCCTGCCGGTTCAGCGCCAAGTGGTCGGCGTTCTCCGACCGCACGAACACCAGCCGCGTGCTGCCGGAGACGCCGCCCTCGACGTGGCAGTTCACGCACTTGGCCTGCACCACCGGGGAGACCCGCGCCGCGAAGAACTCCGCCGCCGTCTCGTTCGGCGCCGTCGAGAGGTTGGCCAGGTGGCCGGTCGGGCTGCGCAGCAGGCTCATCGCCCGGACGGGCCGGTCCGAGGCGACGGCCAGCCGCCACTTGCCGGCGCCGTCGCCCAAGGCGCCGCCGACGATGCCGTCCCCGTCGCCGCTCTCCAGCTGCGCCGCCGACAGCGTGAGCGAGCGGCCCGCCGGCACCGTCGCCGACACCGCGGAGCGGCCGGGCGCGCCGCGGTCGTCCACGCCCGAGATGGTCACCCGGGCCGCGGCGTCGCCGTCGTTCACCAGGCGGAGCAGGCTCACCTGGCGGTCGTTGCTGCCGGGGTTGAACGTCGCCACCAGGTGCTCGTCCCCCCTGGTCGGAACCAGGTCGTGCATGCTGGTCAGGAAGCCGTCTCCGGTGCGGATGTAGGCCAGCACCTCGATGTCCAGCTCCGAGCTCAGCGCGAGGCGCCAGTCGCCCTCGCCGGCCCCGACTCCCGCCGACAGCCCCTTGGCGGGGTTGCCCCGCTCCAAGTCGTCCGAGTTGAAGTGGACGGTCCGGTTGGCGCCGACCGACAGCGTCACCGCCTCGTAGTCCCAGCCGGAGTCGTCGCTGGCCCGCACCGAGACCTCGCCGGCCTCGTCCGAACGGTTCACAACCCGCACGAAGCCCTGCCGGAACGGGTCCGCGGCCGGCGGGAACAGCGGCACGCGGTGGGGATCGCCGGCGTCCGGACGCGGCGGCGCGGTGGACAGGTTGGTCATCGTCCCGGTCGGGCTGTCGAGCAGGCTCATCGCCTTGACGGGCCCGTCCGCCGTCACGGCGAGGCGCCACTTGCCGGCGCCGTCGCCCAGCGCCCCCGCCACCACGCCCGGGCCGTCGCCGCTCTCCAGCTGCGCCGCCGAAAGCGTCCGCGACGCGCCGGCTGGAACCGCGACCCGCACCTCGCCGCCCGGCGAGCGGCCGTGGTCGTCCACGCCGCGCACCGCGGCCGCCACGTCGGCGTCGCCGTCGTTGACCAGCCGAAGCAGGCTCTCCTGGCGCTCGTTGCTGCCGGGGTTGAAGGTCGGCACGCGGTGCGTCCCGCCGGACTCGGGCGCGAGGTCGTGCATTGCGGTGAGGAAGCCGTCCAGGGTGCGCAGGTAGGCGTGCGCCTCGAAGTCCAGCGACGACTCCAGCTCCAGGCGCCAGTCGCCCTCGCCCGGCGCGCCGACGCCGCCCGAGAGACCCTTGCCGGGGTTGCCGTTCTCCAAGTCGGCGGAGTTGAAGTGGACCGTCGCGCCGGCGCCCACGGCCAGCGTGACCGGGCCGAACCTGTTGCCGCCGTCGTCGACCGCCAGGACGGAGACCTCGCCGGCCTCGTCCGAACGGTTGACCACCCGCGCGAAGCCCTGGCGCAGCGGGTCGGACGCCCGCGCGAACAGCGGCACCAGATGCCGGCTGGCGCCGCCGGCGGACTCCGCATCGTCGCGGTTCTGCGCGAGAGGGGCAGACGTGGCGACTACCGCCACCGCGGCAAGCAGCACGGCCCGGATGCCGTTGCGCCTGCAGGCGGCAATATGCGGCGGGCCCGCCATGTGGCTGCTGCTCTCCTCGGCCTTCCTCAACGGTACGCCTATCGGCGCCTCCCGCTCCTCTCCGCAGTCTCCGCGCGATCCGCAATTGCTCATGCCTGTCTCCCTTTTCCCTTGTTCCGCAAGCGGGCGAGTCGCGCCAACGGACTTGCCGCGGGCGGCGTTTCGATCGGACGCGCCGACCTTCTATTGGGCGTCCATCATGGCCATGACCACGTTTTCGCTGACGCCGGCCTTCGTCAAGGCCACCAGCGCATCCGCGGAGGTGTCGAAACGACAATTCGACGTCTGCATCTTCCTGAGGATTATCGCTTCCGACAGCTTCTGTTCCGTCATCCCGACGACGTCCTCGTTCGTGAGCGTGCCGCCCGTTCGCGCCTCGACCGCGCGTTCCGCCGCGGCATCCCTCTTGGCGACTTCCAGGGCCGCGTCCTCTTCGAGTTCCCGCATGGACGCCAGGAGCTCCCCGGCCCTTCTGGTGTCGGCGATGGCTTTGGCCACGACGTCTCCCGGCCGCAGCTCGGCGGCCTCCAGAAGGTGCTCCAACGCCGCGTCGTGCCGGCCCAGCATCAGGTTGGACATGCCGACGTTGTAGTGCGCGCGGGCCAATGTCCTCTTCCTGACCCTGGGGGCCGCCTTGCACGCCTCGAGGTTCCGCGTGGAAACCTCGAGGGCCTGTTCCAACATGCCGGCCTTGAGCGCCTGGTACGCGCCCTTCAATCCGCACGCCTTGTCGTCGTAGAAGATCAGCCCCGTCTTTTCCGTCCACGGCAGGAACATGCGGCGCGCGTCCCGGACGGCCCGGCCGAACGCGGCGTCCAGCACGTCGTACTCGGACGGGTATTCCGGGTAGCCCTCGTACGACTCCGATTCGCGCACGGGCGCGTAGTCCAAGGTGCGGGCGGCGAATATCCGGCCCGTCGCGAGGTCGACCGTGCGGATGGACGCCTTCACGAAGCCGCGCGTGCGCGACGAGTAGACGGGTTGCTCGTACTCCGTCTTCGTCTTGCGGTCGTAGCGCGTGACGGTGTCCCGGAAGCGCTTCTTTTCGACGGCGCAGCGTTGGACGTCGACGATCAGCATCGCCGAAGGCCCCAGTATCCGCCCGATCCTGGCCGCGCTCGCCCGGTCCACGTAGCCGCTGAACGCGAAGTCGTGCTCCGCCAGGATCAGGTCGAGATTCCGCCTGTCGACGACTTCGATGCCGTTCGAGACGAAATCGTCGACCATCGCCGCGATGATCTGGTCGCTGCACTCGCCGGCGGCGGGCCCGAACACCAGCCTGTCCACTTGCAGACCAAGACTCGGCGGGTGGCGGATGTCGACGGTCACGGTCGGGTTGGAAAGCCTGTCGAAGAACTGCGCCCGCCCAAGCGGCGCGAGGAGTGACGCGAGGCAAAACGCGACCGCGGCGACGCGCTTGGCGCGGACGGGCGGGGAGGCGGGCTGTCGGCTGCGGGAAGGCCCGCGGTGCCGCGAGGCGCGGCTAGTTAGGCGAATTCCGCCCGGGGGGGTACTACTGAAAATGGGGGACTCGTGCCAACGCCAACCAAAGACGGGCCTCAGCATAGGCAAGCGGCGCGCGGACTGCAACTTTTGGAACTGTCATGTCAACGCAAAGTAGAAATGTCCCCTTTTGTGCAAAGTAGAAATGTCCCCTTTGCCGAAGGCCCAGGATCCTGCTGGCGGCCTCTCCCGGGCGAGCCGAGTAGCGTTTTCCACGGTCTTTCCACGGGCGCGATCCCCCTTCATCGCAAAAGCGGCGGTGGAAAGACGGTGGATAACGCGGCGCCGGTTCGGACGCGCCATCCCGGCCCTGCGCGACCTCATGCCGCGGCGCGCTCCGCCGCGGCGGGCTTGAACGGCCGGCGCCACGGATGGTCCGGCGCCGGCTTCCAGTCCGGCCTCGCCGCCTGTTCCGCCTTCGCCGCGTCCACCCGCTCCCGCACGTCCTTCTCGTCGGCGACCGGAACCGCCGCCTCGCCCTCCGCCAGCACCCGGAACGCCAGCTTGCGCCCCTTGAGGAGCACCGACGCCGCGCCGTCGAAGCCCTTGCACACCGTCACCGCCGCGCCGCGAAGCCGGCGGCCCTTGCCCTCGCCGACCAGCTGGTACTCCCGCCGCTCGAACTTGAACGTCAGGTTCTTCGACAGCTTCCGCGTCGCCTGCCCGCACAGGATCAGGTCCAGCTCCTCCGCGTCGTGCAGCACCGGACGGTGCGCGTCCTCCGCCTCCCGCGGCGCGGGACGCGCTGGAGCGCAAGAAGGCGTGGGCTTTTCCGGGGAGAATGTTCTCCGCCTGCTGTCGTCGTCGCCGGAGTTCCGGGAGCTTTGCCGGGAGGTTCTGGCCGGCGGGCGGGAGTTCCGGGAGTTCGAGCTGGACCTGCGGGGCGCGCTGCTTGGCGGCGCGGCGGCGGCGGTTTCGGAGGGCCTGTCGGCGCTGGACGCGGAATCCGGTGCGCCGGCGTGCGGGTTCGGGCGCGGCACACGGCGGCGATCGACAGCGCGGCGTCGAGGGACGTGGACGCGGAGCCGTCGGCGTTCGCGCGGCGGCTCTGGCGGGCCGCGGAGCGGTTCGGGTTCGCGGCGGCGAAGCGGCAGGTGGTGGTCGCCGACGGCGCGAAGTGGATCTGGAACGCCGCCGCGGAGCTGTTCCCGAACGCCGTTTGCATAGTGGACATCCGGCACGCCAGGGAGCGGCTCCGGGAAGTGGGGCGCGCGGTTTGCGGCGCCGGCACGGAGCTGTGCCGGGCGTGGTCGGAGAAGGTCTGCGCGGCGCTCTCCGAGGGGCGCGTGGACGACCTGCTGCGGGAACCGCGCCGGCACGCCGGCGACAAGACCGCCGACCAGTGCGTCGGATACGTGGAGAACAACCGGGGCCGGATGCGCTACCCGGCGTACCGGGAGATGGGGCTGCTGATCGGTTCGGGCATGGTGGAGAGCTCCTGCCGGACGCTGGTCGGGACACTCCAGGCTTGTCTGTTTAGATTCCCCCGTGGACCTTCGGGAGGGTCCCACCCTGCGGCGCCCTTCGAGGCGCCACAGGGCAGGCGGTGGTCGGACCGTTCCAGGCTTGGCCGCAAAGGGCCGCCGGCGAGCTTTGGTCGGCCACCGTCTTCCCTCGACGTCCTGAACGGATACATGAGCATCGTGGCTCGCAAGACAAGTATCCGTGTTGCAAGTGTCGATTTAGTTCTGTACGCGCATACACCTCCTGAGGTTGGCTAGCGCTCCCGTTTTCGGGTGCCGGAGTGTCAAGCCGGGGCTGGAAGCGGGTCGCCGGTGCCGTGTGGCGGTTGGCCGCCTCGGCAGGCGGAGCCGCGGCCGGCTCGTCGCCGGCTCGCGGGGTCCAGAGCCGGTTCTGGCGGAGCAGCGCGTTGGCCAGCAGCAGGAGCTTGCGCATGACGGCGACCAGCGCCACCTTCGGCGGCTTGCCGCGGCCGATCAGGTCGCGGTACTTTCGGTCGAGATCAGGGTTGTGCCGGGTGGCGGCGACCGCGGCCATGTGGAGCAGGCGGCGCGCCCTCGCGCGGCCGCCCTGGATGAAGCGCTTGCCCTGCCACTGGCCGGACTCGCGCGCCACCGGCGCGAGGCCCGCCAGACTGGCCGCCGCCTTGGCGTCGAGGCCGCCCAGTTCCGGCATCGCGGCCAGCAGCCCAGCCGCGGTGACCTTCCCCACGCCCGGAATGGAGGCCAGCGTCTCGGCGCGGCGCGCCAGCCCCTCGTCGCCGGCCAGCGTCCGCGCGATCTCCGCGTCCACGGCCTTGAGCCGCCGCCGGAGCAGCGCCAGGCGCAGGCCCTTCTGGCGGTTCAGCGCCGCCACCCGGTCCCGCACCAGCGCCTCCCGCGCCACCGTCAAATCCCCAAGGTCGCGCAGCGCCCCGCCCGGCGGCTCCGTCGGCCACAGCTCCAGCGCGGCGCCCATCCGCGCCAGCACCGCGGCGTCCACCGCGTCCGTCTTCGCGTTGCGCCCCATCGACTCCGCGAAGCGCCGCGCCCGCAACGGGTTCGCCCGCGCCAGCGGCAGACCCGCCCCGGCGAGCGCCTCCTCGAAGGCGCGGTGGTAGCGCGGAGTGGTCGTGCTGGGCGACGCCGGTGCGCCACGCGGGAAAGGAACCGGCCTCGCTGCGCGACCTGTTCGCGGCGATGCCCGACTGCCGGCGTGGCCAAGGGCGCAAGCACAGCTTGGCGACGGTGTGCCCGGCAGGAGGTCGCGCGCGGCGATGCTCCGCGTCTCGACGCGGCCGTGCCCCTTGGCCGGGCCGTCGGCGTGGCGGCGGACGGCCGGCGCGTCCCGGTAGCGTTCCGCGTGATCCGCGAGCGGACCGTCGTCAAGACCGGCGCCACCTCCACCGAGACCGCCTACGGCATCACGTCCGTGGACGCCGGGCGCGCCGGCCCCGACCGCCTGCTGGCGTGGAACCGCGGCCACTGGCAGGTCGAGAACGGCAACCACCACCGCCGCGACGCCACCCTCGGCGAGGACGCCAGCCGCATCCGCGCCCGCCACGCCCCCCGACAACGCCACTCTCAACAACATCGCGCTCGCCGTCGCCCGGCACAGCTCCGTGCCGGCCCCGTAAACCGCGCGCCCCACTTCCCGGAGCCGCTCCCTCGCGTGCCGGATGTCGACTACGCGAACGGCGTTCGGGAACAGCTCCGCGGCGGCGTTCCAGATCCACTTCGCGCCGTCGGCGACCACCACCTGCCGCTTCGCCGCCGCGAACCCGAACCGCTCCGCGGCCCGCCAGAGCCGCCGCGCGAACGCCGACGGCTCCGCGTCCACGTCCCTCGACGCCGCGCTGTCGATCGCCGCCGTGCGCCGCGCCGAACCCGCGTCCCGCTCCGGCAGGCCGGTCTTCGGGTTCCGCCGCTCCGCCGTGTGGAACACCGCCACCTTCGCCTCCCGCGTCTTCGACGGCCGGCCGTCCTCCGCCGTCCCCGCGTCCCGCCGCGCCACCGGCACCCCCGTGCCGTCCGGACCGCGGCACATCGTCTCCGCCGGCGCCTCCCCCAGCGCCGGCTCCGCCTCGTCCCACGCCGTGATCTCCCGCCCGACCTGCTTCGCGGCCCGCTCGGCCCGCTTCGCCGTCGCCACGACGCCGGCCAGCCGGCCCAGGCGCGCCGCCGCCTTCTCGAAGCTCGCGTCCAACGCCAGCTCCGCCAGCGCCCACAGCACCGTCGGCGTTCCCCGCACGCCATCCCGCCCCGCAGGTCCAGCTCGAACTCCCGGAACTCGCGCCGAAACCTTCGCCGGAGGACTACCAGCGGTCGCTCGAGATAGCCGCGAGCGCGACAGACCGTGGCGCGAACTCGTCGGCCGCGTCGTCGCCGTCTTCGACGGCGGCAAGGACAAGGGGCAAGAGCAACGAGCGCGAGACGGTGGAGTGGTTGCACGGGCAGCGCGAACGACGCCTGGGGAAGCCGCGCGATTCCGACCGCATCGCGGCCGATCTGGACCTGCTGACCGACGGCAAGCTCCCCGAACACAAATTGCAGTTCGCGGCGCGCGCCATCGAGGCGAAGTTGGATCGCGAAGCACGTCCGGAATTCGGCGGCGGCCGCGGTAGCCGCGGCGGGTTCGGCGGCGGCCGCGGTAGCCGCGGCGGGTTCGGCGGAAGGTAGATCGCCGATCCGCTCGCCGCGTGCCCGTCTCGCCGCTTGCGGTATGCTTTCCGGCGATATACGGCATTTACGCTGGATGGCGGGAACGCCACGCCTATAGGATCGGCGCTTGTGGCGAGTCCGGCCAGCGCCACACGCTATGGTCGGCCCGTAGCGGAGCGCAAGAGTAACCAAAGGACGATGAGCGTGACTGAGCAGCGTGAGTTAAAGCAGTTGGCGGAGTGCATGTACGAGAAGGCGTTCTGTCTCTTGGGCGAGCGTAGCGCCAAGATAACAGCGCTCTTCGGGCCACCGCTGGCGAAGACCGTTCGCCATCGCGTCCGACGCGGCCGCGCGTGGTGCTTGTAATCGGCCGCGACGCGAGCGATGCGCTCGGGTTGAAAGACAAGTGGTGCGATGTCAAGACGGGTATCGGCACCAAGGGCAGGGTCTACGGACGTGCGGAAATAGGGTGTTCGCCCGCGGTGTATTGCCACGGATTCCATGCCAAGCTCGAATTGACTCGGACAAATAGGGCGACGTAGGACGACCCGACTAACACCAACCTGACGTATAAGCGCATCGCCGAAAAACACACTCCGTGCGCTGAACACCTAGCTGCCATCGAGAGCGCCATCAAAGCCGCGTACCCGGATGCGCCCGACATGCGCTCCTGGTACGAAGGATACGCACGTGGGCAGAAAAATCGCTTGGCGTTCGATCTGGATTGGGTGCGGCGCTTCGCCGCCGGCGACAAGATCGTCGAGTTCGGAGCAATGCCTCCAATCCTTACTGTGGCACTGGCGAGGCAGGGCTACCCGGTTGTCGGCTTGGACTTGGCGCCGGGCAGGTTCCAAAACGCGGTCTGCAAGGAAGACCTCTCTGTGCAAGCAGTGGACTTCGAGACTCAGCCTCTGCCGTTCGCAGACGATTCCATCGACGTTGCGATTTTCAACGAAGTGTTCGAGCATCTCCGAATCAACCCAATCTTCACGTTTCGTGAGATTGGTCGCGTGTTAAAGGGAGGGGGAACGCTGCTGCTTTCCACGCCTAATCTGATTTCTTGGAAGGGGTGGTATTTCTTCGCCATCAAAGGACGCTTGGCTGTGGACGTGTGGAACGCATACAGGAAGCTCGAAACCCTTGGCCACATGGGCCACGTGCGGCTCTATTCGCCCTCCGAAGTCGCCAAGTTCCTTGAGCGAATGGGTTTTCGCGTGGAGTTGATAATCCACCGTGGCAAGTGGCCGTCTCCACCGACGAAGTGGCTGCGCACCGTCGACAACGTGCTTTCTCGGCTAGCACCTAGACTGCGAACGCACTTCTCCATCGTTGCGAAGAAAGTCGCCTAGTGTAGTGTCGTAAGGGGTGTGCGACGTTTTTGTGCGCGGGCCGTAAGGCCGCCATTTGCGGTGGTTTGCGCGATGCGCCAGAAGTACTCGCACCGTTCGCTGCGGACGCGGGAACGCAAGGCCATGACGTCGTTGGCACCGGCCCTGCTCCAGCGCATGTCGGGACACTCCAGGCTTGTCTGTTTAGATTCCCCCGTGGACCTTCGGGAGGGTCCCACCCTGCGGCGCCCTTCGAGGCGCCGCAGGGCAGGCGGTGGTCGGACCGTTCCAAGCTTGGCCGCAAGGGGCCGCCGGCGAGTTTTGGTCGGCCACCGTCTTCCCTCGACGTCCTGAACGGATACATGAGCATCGTGGCTCGCAAGACAAGCACAGGAGGAAGGAGGATGCGGGAGAATACCCCGAACATGGTCGGCGTGGACATCTCGAAGTCGCATCTGGACGCGCACCGGCTGCGCACCGGCGAGGCGGCGCGGTTCGGCAACGACGCGGCCGGGTTCGAGGAGCTGGCGGGCTGGATCGGCGCGGCGGACCGCGTGGTCTACGAGGCGACCGGGCGCCACCACCGCGCCTTCGAGGAGGCGCTCGCCGGGGCGGGTCTGCCGCTGGCGCGGGCGAACCCGCTGCGGGCGCGGCGCTTCGCGCAGTCGATGGGGCGCAACGCGAAGACGGACGCGGTGGACGCCGCGGTGCTGGCGCGGATGGGCGCCGCGCTGGAGCTGCGGCCGACGGAGCCGCCGGGCGGGGCGCTGCGCGACCTTGGGGATTTGACGGTGGCGCGGGAGGCGCTGGTGCGGGACCGGGTGGCGGCGCTGAACCGCCAGAAGGGCCTGCGCGTGGCGCTGCTCCGGCGGCAGTGCCGGCTGCGGCTGGAGCGGAACGGGCGGCAGCTCAAGGCCGTGGACGCGGAGATCGCGCGGACGCTGGCCGGCGACGAGGGGCTGGCGCGTCGCGCCGAGACGCTGGCCTCCATTCCGGGCGTGGGGAAGGCCACCGCGGCCGGGCTGCTGGCCGCGATGCCGGAACTGGGCGGCCTCGACGCCAAGGCGGCGGCCAGTCTGGCGGGCCTCGCGCCGGTGGCGCGCGAGTCCGGCCAGTGGCAGGGCAGGCGCTTCATCCAGGGCGGCCGCGCGCGGGCGCGCCGCCTGCTCCACATGGCCGCGGTCGCCGCCACCCGGCACAACCCCGATCTCGGCCGAAAGCACCGCGACCTGATCGGCCGCGGCAAGCCGCCGAAGGTGGCGCTGGTCGCCGTCATGCGCAAGCTCCTGCTGCTGGCCAACGCGCTGCTCCGCCAGAACCGGCTCTGGACCCCGCGAGCCGGCGACGAGCCGGCCGCGGCTCCGCCTGCCGAGGCGGCCGAGGATGCCGGCGGCCCGAAGGGCCAGCCACCAGCCCGCGCCGCCTCCGCGGGCGGCCAACCGCCACACGGCCCCGGCGACCGCTTCCAGCCCCGGCCTGACACTCCGAACACCGGAGCGAGGGCCAACCTTGAAGGGTGGATGCATACATAGTCCCAAAATCAACACTTGCAACACGGATACTCGCCGACCAGCGCACGGCAGGAGCTGCGTACCGGGAATCGCGGTGACTCTCCAAACCCGCTCGCAGTCCGCCCGCGCACAAAGACGTCGCACACCCTGTCGTAAGCAAATCATTGATTATGTTCGGCGGTCGTGTCAGCATGCGGCCGGCAAGGTTTTCAGGAGCGAGGGCATGCGGGCAGCGCCAAGGATAGAGGTGCCGGAAGGGGATCGGGAGAAGCTGGAGCGGTGGTCGTCGTCGCGCTCCGTTCCGGTTCGGCTGCGGGAACGGTCGCGGATTGTGCTGACGGCGTCCGAGGGGATGACGAACAAGGAGATCGCGGCGGAGCTGGGAGCGGAAGTGAACAAGGTGGGGCGCTGGCGTCGGCGGTACGCGGACGAGGGCTTGGCGGGAATAGAGAAGGAGCGGGCGCGGGGCGGCAACCAGGGCGGACGGAGCGACGCGGAGCGGGCTGCGCTGCGCAGCCGGATCGTGGAGGCGACGACGACGCGGCTGCCGAAGGACGCGACGCGGTGGTCGTGCCGGTCGATGGCGCGGGAGACGGGGGCGTCGCGGGACTTCGTGAACCGGACGTGGCGGGCGCACGGTCTGAAACCGCACCTGTCGCGGACCTCAAGCTGGGCAACGCCCGGACTTCGAGGAGAAGCTGCGCGACGTGGTGGGCCTGCACCTCGACCCGCCGGAGAACGCGGCGGTGTTCAGCTTTGACGAGAAGAGCCCGAACCAGGCGCTGGACCGGACGCGACCGGGGCTGCCCATGAAGAAGGGGCGCTGCGGGACCATGACGCGCGACTACAAGAGGCACGGCACGACGTCGCTGTTCGCGGCGCTGAACCTGGCGTCCGGGGAGGTGGTCGGTCCTTCCGCCGCCACCGCCACCAGGAGGTACCGCGTTTACTGCGCGAGGTGGAGAGGACGGTGCCGCCGGAGCAGGACGTCCACATCGTCCTCGACAACCACGCCACCCGCAAGCACGAGAAGGTGGCGAAGCGGGTGGAGCGGAAGAAGCGCGTCCATCTCCACTTCACGCCCACCAACGCGTCGTGGCTGAACTCGTGGAGCGCTTCTTCGCGCGGCTGACCGAACAGCGGCTGCGGCGCGGCGCGTTCACCTCGGTGTGCCATCTGGAGAAGAGCCTCCGGCGGCACCTGGACGCCTACAACGAGAATCGGTGGCCGCTGGTCTGGACGAAGTCGACCGGGGACATCCTCGAAAAGGTCGGTCGCGCGCGGGCGCGCTTGGCGGCAGCTATTTAATCAATATTATGTTAGCGACACTACACTAGGGCCTGTTGACACTAGGTGTAGGATGCATCGTTCCAAGCCAAACCGACAAGGAAGTCGCCATGGAACTCACGGAATCGCAGTTCGAGAAGATCAAACACGTGCTGCCGCGGCAGCGGGGGAACGTCAAGCACGACAACCGGACGGTGCTGAACGGGATGCTGTATCTGGTTGAGAACGGGTGCAAGTGGCGCGCCCTGCCGGAGCGGTTCGGGCCGTGGAACACGGTGTACCGGCGTTGGCGGCGTTGGGCGGACAAAGGCGTTCTGGCCAAGGTTTTCAACGAGTTGCGGGAGTCGGGGGTGATCGACGGCCAAGGGGAGACGGTGTCGCTGGACAGCACGGTCGTCAAGGTGCATCCGGACGGCACGGGGGCGCAAAAAAAACGGCGCGCAGTGCATCGGCAAGTCGCGGCGCGGGTGGACGACGAGCTCCACATGATCGCCGCGAACGAGCGCGCGACGGTGAACTTCCCGGTGTCGCCGGGACAGGCCGGCGACGCGCCGGAAGGGCGCAAGCTGCTGGCGGCGACGCCGCTGACGGCGAAGAACGTGGCGATGGACAAGGCCTACGAGGGCGACGAGACGCGCGGCCTGGTGGAGGAGATGGGCGCGGTGCCGGTGGTTCCGCCGAAGAGCGGCCGCACGGAGCCTTGGGACTTCGACAAGGGAATTTACAGGCTTCGCAACGAGGTGGAGCGGCTGTTCAGGATGCTGAAGGGTTTCCGGCGGATATTCACGCGGTACGACAAACTGGACGTCGTCTTCGTGTCCTGCATCTATTTCGCGCTCGTCGTCGCCGCGTTGCGTAGTGTCAACACGCCCTAGTTAGGCGGTCGAGCTCGCGAAGCGCACTTTCGACTTGGCCGACAGGCGAGCTGCGGTCCAAGTCCACTAGCCGTTCCACGGCCCTCTCCGTCAGCCCGATGCGCTCGGCCAACCGAGTCTTGTCCATTCGCTGACCGAGCGTGGCCTGGAAGAGCGCCACCTTCGAGGCCACCAAGGCTCGGAGTACGACCAGCGGCGCATCTGGGCGATAGGAGGGTTTCTTGGTCCAACGACCTCGCCCAACGTAACTCCCAAGCGTGGCGAGCTTTGCGGGGTACGGCAGTCGCATTCGACTTCCTGCTGACACGCCATCCAGAGATCCAGCGCCGTGGAAGCCAAAGCCTCAAACGGCCAACGCCGCCAACGCCGCAAGGCGCTCGTCGTCGGCACCAAGGTGTTGAACCAAGGCGGCCCTCACGCGTTCGACGTCCAGCGTGCCGGCATCGCGCATGGCCTCCAGATCCGCCCAGTCCTTGGTGCGGTTGAAGAACGCCTTGAACAGCGCAACGTGGAAGCACGAAAGAAACGGCAGGCTGTGCCCGGCAAACCGCTCCCAGCTAACGCACCGCGCCGCTTGCGTGTGGATTTCCGTCGTGTCGAGAAAGATGTCCAGCGGCGTGCCGCGCCAATCGAGGCGAACTTGGCCGTCGCGCACCAGAGCCTTGAGCGTTTCTTCGTCGCGGGCCACGCAGGGCGGCAAGGCGCGAAACAGTTCTTCGGCCCGGCTGGTGGCGACGAAGACGTTTATGTCGATGTCCACCGTGCCGCGGCCGTTGCCCGTACACCAAGCCAGCGCCAAGGCGCCGCCGAAGGCATGGGGAAGACCGGCCGCATCGAGGGCGCGATGCAAGCGCACCACCTTGTCGGCGAGCGGCTCCGGGCGTGAATCCATGGCGGGGCGGGCTGCGTTCAGGAACCTTCGTGCTCGTCGCCGCCGCGGTCGGTCTTCGCGTCGGTTAGCCGAGCGCCCACGTTGCGCCGGGCCGCACCGCGCAGGATGGAAAGAAAGGAAATCTCCGGGCGGTCGCGGGGCGGAAACTGCTCGGCCAGCCGGATCACCTGGACCAGCTCCTCGCCGCGCGGCACCCCGTTCTTCTCGCGGACACGCGGCTCCAACTCGATGCGCACGGCGAATCCCAACGCTTCCAGAATGCCGAACAACCTGTCCAAGGACGGCGTCCGAGCACCGCGTTCGTAGGCGGACAGCGTCGAGCGCGAGACGCCGGCGCGCTCGGCGGCGGTGCGCAAGGACACGCCGGCCCGTTGCCGGGCGTAACGGAGCGTACTGGCGCTCACGGGTGTCGATCGGTCGGCGTTCGGATGGATCATTGTCATCTTGTGGGTGCGCTGGTCGAACGCCTTCGTTTCGTGTGTCGCGTCAAGTGTCGCGCAGGCGGCGCGCCCAAGGCAAACGGCCGTCTGGGCATGATTGGCTGGATCGCCGAAATCCCGGATGCGAATGCTCGGGAGCACACCCGGAGGTGCTTCTCGACAAATCGCCGACGTCCTTCGAGAAGCACTTTGGGATCAGCCGGCTGGATGCGTTTGCAAGGCCGACACGTCATACCAGGGTGCGAGGCGTCGGCTACGCGGCGGTCACTTCCACGCAAAGAGTTGAGCCGAGCTCGTGAAGCGCGTTTTCGACTTGGCCGATTCGTTCCGGCGTCAGCTCGGCGGCCTAAAAGACGCGGATACGGTAGGCCACTCGGCTACGGCGTCAACGGAACACAACTGTACGACTGTACGAATGCCCGAGCCTCTTGGGGGCCGTGCGCGACTGCGACACGTGGGGCGCTAGGTTACCGCCCGGCAACTTGCGTTGCCGCTGGGCTACGGCGCGTGCGGGCCGCTCCGCAAGGCGGCAATGGCCGTGTCGTACTGGTCGGCGTAGAACGGCCCGTCGCCGCCTGGGCGGCGCAATTCCTCCTTCACCCGTTCGAGTTGCCGCGCGTGGTCGGGCCCGCCGCCGCCGAGGATGCCGGCAACGTGAATCCAACCTTCGGCCATCGATGCGGCGGTGGCGTCGGCGGAATCGCCGCCGAGCTCTTTCGCCGTCTGGAAGGCCGCGGTCGCCGCCTCGTAATCGGCGCTCGCGAGCAATTGCGCGCCGAGCACCCAATAGCCGTTTCGCCGCCGTTCCGGGCCCAAGCCGACATCGGCGGCCAGTTCGATGTTCTTGCGCGCTGCGGCCAAGCCCAACCGGTGGTGTTGCGCGGCAACCGGGCCGACTTCGTCAAGCCCCCAACCCACCCAAGTGTTCGCCGCGAGGTTGAATGTCATGGGGATGGCCGCGGCCTTGTAAGCCTTGGCCTGTTGCGGGTGGCGTTCGGCTTGTTTGAGCGTGTGTTGCAGGAGCGCTTTCATCAGCAAGACGTAGCCGTCCAGATGTTGTTGGCGGTGTTGGACGTCACCGCCGCCGGCCAAGCCGCTCCGCAGCATGCGGGAGAGGAGCCCGTGCGCCACCCGCAGGCTGTCCGGCGAGGTGACCTCCAGCGGCTCGGCCAGCAACGCTGCCAAGGCTGCTTGTTTGGACACGGGCGGGGCCTCCTCTGCCGCCATGGGCATGGCGCCGGCCAAGAGCCCAAGGCCGACCGGCCATATGCGTCCTCGTCCACGCGCCCGCCATGTGCGCGGTGTTGCGCGGGCAAGCCCGTTCACCGGTGTTGCGGCCCTCGCGTGAACGTCGACGGCGCCAGCCGTGCGGGCGCTAGAACGGGATGTCGTCTTCGAAATCGTCCGGGTCTTCGGGCGGCGGCTGCGCGGGTGCCTGCTTCGCCGGCGCTCTTGCGCCCTGGGCAGGCCGATTGGGCGCGTAGCCGTCGTCCGGACCCGGCGGCGGGCCGTCCGGGCCGCTGTAGTAGCCGCCACCACCACCATCGCCGCCGCGGCTGTCGAGCATTTGCATGTCCCGCGCCACCACTTCGGTGGCGTAGCGGGTTTGGCCGTCCTGACCGTCCCAAGAGCGCGTTTGCAGACGGCCTTCGATGTACACCTTCGAACCCTTGCGCAGGTATTCGCCGCAGATCTCGGCCAAGCGGGCGAAGCAGACCACGGTATGCCACTCCGTGCGTTCGCGCCGCTCGTTGGTGGCGCGATCCGTCCAACTGTCGCTGGTGGCCAACCGCAGATTCGCGATGGGCTGCTGGTTTTGGGTGTAGCGCATCTCGGGGTCGCGTCCCAGATTGCCGATGAGAATGACCTTGTTGATACCTCGTGCCATGTTTCGTTCACCATCGCGGCCTTGCCGCGGTTGTCGTTGCTTCGGGCGCAGTCTAACCCAAGGCCGGGCGTTCGCGCTTGCGAGATTCGCCGGCGCGCGTGTAGGAAAACGCCGCCGGCTATTGCCCGACGCACGCCATGCGCGTAGATTGAGCGGTTTGGCGATGGGGACGGGACGAATGGCGGAAGCCGCGGCGAAGCGCAGTAAAAACAAGAAGGTAGAGAAGAACGCCTCGCCGAAGGAAAGCCGTGGGACCGTCGGGCGCAGGGCCAACGGGGCCGCCGCCGGCCGATCCCGCAAGCGCCGCACCACGGCGGCCGCCACGTCCGCCTTGACGCAAATCGCCGTGCGCGGCGCCCGCACGCACAACCTCAAGAACATCGACCTGGACATTCCCCGCGACAAGCTCGTGGTGGTCACCGGCATTTCCGGTTCCGGCAAATCTTCGCTGGCGTTCGACACGCTGTACGCGGAAGGGCAGCGCCGATACGTCGAATCGCTCTCGGCCTACGCGCGCCAGTTTCTCTCGATGATGGAAAAGCCGGATGTCGACCACATCGAAGGCCTCTCGCCGGCCATTTCCATCGAGCAGAAGTCGACGTCTCACAATCCCCGCTCGACGGTGGGGACGATCACCGAGATTTACGACTACCTGCGCCTTCTGTTCGCCCGGGTGGGCGAGCCGCGTTGCCCGGATCACGGCCTGCCGCTTGCCGCGCAGACCGTGAGCCAAATGGTCGATCAGGTGCTCGCGCTGCCGGAGGGCGGGCGCGTCATGGTGCTGGCGCCGGTGGTGCGCGAGCGCAAGGGCGAACACCAGCACGTGTTCTCGGAACTGTTGGCCGGCGGATTCATCCGGGCGCGCGTCAACGGCATCGTCACGGACATCGACCATCCGCCGACCTTGGACAAGAACAAGAAGCACACGGTGGAGGCGGTGGTGGATCGGCTGCGGGTGCGTCAGAGCGCGCAGCAACGGCTGGCGGAGTCTTTCGAGACGGCCCTGCAGCGGGGCGAGGACATTGCGGTGGTGAGTTTCCTGGACGACGATCGCGAAGACCTCACGTTCAGCGCCCGTTTCGCTTGTCCAACTTGCGGCTACAGCATCAGCGAGCTGGAGCCGCGCATGTTCTCCTTCAACAATCCGGCCGGCGCCTGCCCCGAATGCGACGGCCTTGGCGTGGAGCAGTACTTCAATCCGGAGCTCGTGGTCGCGGACGGGGACCTCAACTTGGCGGAAGGCGCCATCCGCGGGTGGGATCGGCGCAACGTCTACTACTTCCACATGCTCACGTCGCTGGCGCGGCACTACGGCTTTGATGTTCGCCGGCCGTTCAAGCGCTTGGCGAAGAAACACAAGGAAGCCATCCTGCAAGGCACCGGCACGGAGCGCATCGACTTCAGCTATGTGAACGAGCGGGGCGATGTGGTCACCCGCAAACATCGGTTCGAGGGCGTCATCCCGAACATGGAGCGGCGCTACCGCGAAACGGAATCCAGCATGGTGCGGGAGAGCCTGTCGAAGTACCTCACGGTGCGCGATTGCCCGGCCTGCGAGGGCTCGCGGCTGAAACGGGAAGCTCGGCACGTGTTCATCGGCGACACCACGCTGCCGCCGCTCACGAGCGGCTCGGTCGAGACGACACTCGCGCACTTCGAGCAGCTGCAGCTGTCTGGACGGCGTGGCGAAATAGCGGACAAGATAGTCCAGGAGATCGGCGCCCGCCTGCGCTTTCTGGTGGACGTTGGCCTCAACTACCTCACGCTGGACCGCAGCGCGGACACGCTCTCCGGCGGCGAAGCGCAACGCATCCGCTTGGCGAGCCAGATCGGCGCTGGGCTGGTGGGCGTGATGTACATACTCGACGAACCCTCCATCGGCCTGCACCAGCGCGACAACGCGCGCCTGCTCGGAACCCTCACGCATTTGCGCGACATCGGCAACACGGTGCTCGTTGTGGAGCACGACGAAGAGGCCATTCGCACCGCCGACCACATCGTGGACATCGGGCCGGGGGCCGGCGTTCACGGCGGCGAGATCGTCGCCGCCGGGCCGTTGTCGCAAATCGTCGAGTGCGACGAGTCCATTACCGGCCAGTATCTGGCCGGCAAGCGGGCCATCGCCGTGCCGAAGACGCGGACGTCCCGCGATGTCGGCCGGATGGTGCGGTTGCTGCGGGCGAGCGGCAACAATCTGCGCGACGTCACGGTGGAGATTCCGGCGGGTCTGCTCACTTGCGTGACGGGCGTCTCCGGTTCCGGCAAATCCACGTTGGTGAACCACACGCTCTATCCCATCGCGGCGCGGGCTCTGAACGGCGCCACATCCGTTACGCCGCAGACCTACGAGGACATCGAGGGCCTGGAGCTGCTGGACAAGGTGGTGGACATCGACCAAAGCCCCATCGGCCGCACGCCGCGTTCCAATCCGGCCACCTACACCGGCTTGTTCACCCCGATTCGAGACCTGTTCGCGCAGACGCAGGAATCCCGCGCCCGCGGCTACCGCGCCGGCCGGTTCAGCTTCAACGTGCGCGGCGGGCGCTGCGAGGCTTGCCAGGGCGACGGCGTGTTGAAGGTGGAAATGCACTTTCTGCCGGACATCTACGTGCCGTGCGACATCTGCAAGGGCAAACGCTACAACCGGGAAACGCTGGAGGTCCACTACAAGGGCAAGAACATTCACGAAGTGTTGGACATGACCATCGAGGAGGCCAGCGGCTTTTTTTCCGCCGTGCCCATGCTCAAGCGCAAACTGGACACGTTGATGGACGTCGGGCTTTCGTATGTGCGTTTGGGCCAAAGCGCCACCACCCTCTCCGGCGGCGAGGCGCAACGCGTGAAGCTCTCGCGCGAGCTTTCCAAAAGGGGCACCGGCAAGACGCTCTACATACTTGACGAGCCCACCACCGGCCTGCACTTCCAAGACATACAGCAATTGCTGGACGTGCTGCACCGCTTGCGCGACCAGGGCAACACCGTCGTCGTCATCGAGCACAACCTGGACGTGATAAAGACGGCTGATTGGGTTGTGGATCTGGGGCCCGAAGGCGGCGCCGGTGGCGGCACCGTGGTGGCTGTGGGCACACCGGAGGAGATCGCCAGAGTGCGGTCTTCCCATACCGGCAGCTTCCTCCGCAAGGTCTTGCCACGCTAGCGCGCGCCCGCTTTGCGGGCGCGCAGCGAGGACCCGGCACGCCTAACCAGCGCGCAGCGGTTTCCGCAGCAAACCGCCAACGCGCCCGCTTTGCGGGCGCGCAGCGACAGAAAACCGAATCCCAAGCGTAGAAGATGCCAACACAACCTTGCATGGAGAACGCAATGCGACTGAGAAGCACGACCTTGGCGGTGTGCGCCGCCACATTGGCCACCATGGCGTTGGCGGACCCGAAAGAGCGGGCGCCGATCGACCTTGGTGAACTGCGCGCCGCGGCGGAGAGGCAGTTCGCCGCCGCGGACGCCGATGGCAACGGCGTGGTCAGCCGAGAGGAATTCGCCAACGTGGATTTGCAGCGCGCCATGGGCGATCCGCGGCAACGCGCCGGCGGCTCGCGGCGACCGCCGGAGCACGAGCGCGGCGCGACGCCGGCGCAACGGCTCGCAACCGCGATGGAGCGGCGCGAAAGACGCGCCTTAGCCCAGCGGCGGCAGCGCCAAAACGACTTCGGCGTTGGCGACCGCGACGGCGACGGGCAGCTCTCCGCCGAGGAATACCAAGGCTTGCCGGCGGCCAAGAGAGCCCACCGGCAAGACCGGCTCTTCGCCCGGCTCGACGCGGATGGCGACGGCGTGTTGGCAATGGGCGAGTTCCCGTCCATGGCGAAGCGGCTGGCGACGCTCGATGCGAACGGAGACGATCAGATCACGCCGGACGAGATGCCGCGCCGCCGGCGCTGAAGCGACGCGCGGAACAACGCGGCGGGCGGGCGATCGGCGCGGTGGCAAGGCCGCCTCGGGGCGGCTCGGCTCACGAAACGCCTGTCGCGGACGAGGAACTGATGGCGCTTGTGCAACACCAAGACCACGAGGCCTTCGCGGTCTTGGTGTCCCGTCATCTGGACGCGATTCACGCTTTCGCATACCGCTTCACGCGGAACGCCGACGATGCCGCGGATCTGGCGCAGGAGACCTTTCTGCGCGTGTGGAAGAGCGCCGGCAGTTGGCAAGCGGGGCGGGTGAAGTTCACCACTTGGCTGCACCGCATAGCGCGCAACCTCTGCATAGACGCGCATCGCCGACGCCAAGACGCGACGCCGGTGGTCATCGAGGAGATCGAGAGCGATGGCCCCGGGCCGCATGCCGCGCCGGAGGAGGAGGAACTGCGGGTGGCCGTGACCCGGGCCTTGGCGGCGCTGCCCGAGCGGCAGCGCACAGCGGTGGTGCTTTGCCACCGCGGCATGAGCAACCGCGACGCCGCAGCGGTGCTGAATGTGAGCGTGGACGCCTTGGAATCGTTGCTGGCGCGCGCCCGCCGGACGCTGCGAAGCGTGTTGGGGGAGTACCGGTAGTTGCGTGCGGTGAGGGGAGAGAGTGGATGATGAGAGAGGGTAGAGAACAAAGACCGTTGCTTGCGGCGGACTTCGAACGGCTGCTCGATCGTCGGGGCGGGGACTTGGCGAGGTGGCCAATCGCGGAACGCGCGCAAGTCGAGCGGCTGCTCGCGTCCTCCGCCGAGGCCCGCGCGGCCTTGGCCGCGGCCGAGCGGCTCGACAGCGTTCTTGACGTGGTTTTGGCCGCGCCTCCGGTGCCCGCGGGATTGCCGGGGCGCATCGTCGCCCGGGCGGAAACCCGAAAGCCGGCCTTCGGCTGGTTCACCGCGAGTGCGTGGCGGCCCATCGGCGTGGCGTGCGCGCCGCTGCTGCTTGGCTTCACGCTGGGCTTGGTCGTGGGCATGGATGACGACGCCGCCGCGGCCGATTTGGAAGATCGCGTGCTGCTCGCGTTCCACGGCACGGATTTCGCGGATTTCGAGGTGCCGGGAAGCCAACCGTGAAGAACAAATGGCTCGTGGCGGCGCTGATCGCCTCGTTGGTGTTGAACGTGGCGGCGATCGGCTTTCTGATCGGCGCCGCCAGCCGCCCGGCGCACTGGTCTCGCGGCCACTTGGACGCCACCGTGGGGCTCACGCATCTCTTGCGCTTCCTGCCGAACAACCGGCGCGCCACGGTGCTTGAAGCGGATGCGCCGAACGGCCACGGCCTGCGCCGGGATCTGCGCGTCTCGGTGCGCGAGATGCGCCGGGCCCAACGCGCCATGCACGAGGCCATGACCGCCGAGCCGTTCAACGCGGACGCTCTAGCTGCCACCTTGGCGACGTTCCGCGAGCACTTCGCGGCCAGCCAGGGCCGCAGCCACGAGGCGTTCGTCGCCATCGCCGAGCGGCTTACGCCGGCGGAACGGCGGCAGTTCGTGGAACAGATCGAAAAGATGGGACGCAGCGACAAGAGACGCCGCCACGCCAAACAACGGCAGGCTGCCGAAGAACGCCAGTAGCGCGCCGGCCTCGCCAGCCGGTGTTGGCCGCGCCGCCATCTGGCTCACATTGGCATAACTGTGACGAGCCCTAGCTCCTCTTCCTAGCCGTGTGGTGACGCCGTTTGTTGCCTCGAACCTTAACATACAACAGGACCTTCTTGCCAAAGAACGTTTTGACTTGATTCACTATCTTCCTGTTCTTGTGTGGCCTGTCTAGCCCCTTTCTGTGATAGAACATAGACCACACGGTCATTGCCGAAGCAAACCCGATATTGTCTTCTCGGAAGTAGTAGATTCCAGTGAAATAGCCCTTCAATACAGGAGACATCTTTTTGGCCGCGTAGCGGGAGTAACAACAAGAGATGCATAGAACGCGCTGCTGTTTTCTTGATAACGGCGACACGAATGTCGTAGCGTGCTCGGCAACTTTCTTCCACTGAACCTGCCCGCCAATTAGGCCTAGATCCGTTCGATTGCCGTGTCCAGCCAAGTGGACATACTTCACAGACTTCGTCGGCCTCGGTGTGCGAAGGAACCTCTCGGCCGTAGTTGACCTAATTGTCTTGACCTTCTTGCCTTGGCGTTTGTTGCTGATAATCGCCCTGATGACATCGCACTCAGTAACCACGCTGTCTTCGACTTCGTGATCTGACGGAAGGTCAAGGAGCAAGTATTCAATCGTCACAGTGTCGTCTCCTCTTTCGGATTTTCCACCGTCTTCTCCCTACGGGTTAATCCCACACGAATCCAACACGCTCGGCCTCTTCACGGTACAGTCCACAACAGCGCAGCCGACTTTCTTCACTTGAATCGTGTTCATACGGTCGCCCCGTCGGTTCCCTGCACTGTTGCCAATCGGTAACAACCTCTCTACCGAAGGTGTCAGCCAACCAATACCCGCCTGTTCCGCTTCCTCCGTATTGCTTAAACAACGCGTCAACTTGGTATCCGCCTTCTGGTTCGTCCCGGTAAACATCGGCCAGATGTTCCAACATCCAATCAACGGCACATTGGACAAAGGGGGTTGCATTGACAAGCAGCGCGGCACTGGCGGTATGCACCACAAACGACTCGCAATTGGATCGTTGTTCGTCCGTGGCGTGTTCGTTCAAGTGCTTGCAGGCGTCGGCGCGAACCTCGGCAAGGTCCAATCCACGTTCGTCGGCCATCCACCGCAACAACGATCCCTCTGACGCGGTTGACTCAACTACCCGCCGCACCACCGGAGCCCTCGGATTCAACACGGGCGTGAGACCAACAACGCGGCCGTTCTGTCCGGCAGGGGTGTGCGCTGTGAACCACACGACCTCGGCCAGTCCGTCCACCTCAATGAAACACGAGCGCCCTCGGGCCACGGGCGATTCCACCGTGAGCGACCGGGTGCCGTCATGGTTCCTCATGTCACCCCAAAGCTCGCCCGACTCTTCTCCACACGTCCACTCAGCCGAGCAATAAGTGCCGCCGATCTCTTCCAAGCAGTTGATCTGCCCGATGGTCGGGAAGTCCTTACTGCCTTGTGGCACCTCAAACGTGGTTTCCGCTTCAACCCCAAAAGCACCAGCGACACCAAACGCCGCCACAATCACTCTCTTCATCGTCTTCTCTCCCTAAGGGGACATTGCGGACACTTCAACTCTGACCCATGAACCTGACGGCTCCGCACCGCCTTGCGGTAGTTCCATACCAAGTCACTTCCCGCAAAGCCCCAAACCCGTTCTCGGCGCGAGACGTAGCAGCGAAACTCCCCCGTCCCGCCCTTGCTCTTGAAAAGGCTGATCCTCACATCCCGCATCGAATCGGGATTGTGCAACTACAACTGCGGTCGTCCACAACGGCCTCAGTCACACTATAGCAGGTGGAGGCGTGTCCTCCCGCGAAGCCAACCAGTGGGATCTCTCGTGTTCCTCAACAGGCGGTTCGCTGCTCCAGGTTCAGCAGGTGGCGTTTGGCGGGCAGGCCTCCACCGAAGCCCGTGAGGCTGCCGTCCGCGCCGACCACGCGGTGGCACGGAATCAGGATGGGCAGCGGATTGCGGGCGTTCGCGGCGCCCACCGCCCGCACCGCTGTCGGGCGTCCGATGCTGCGGGCTATCGCGCTATAACTGCGCGTCTCGCCGTAGGGGATGCGGCCAAGCGCCGCCAGCACTTCGGCTTGGAAGGCCGTCACCCGCGGGGCGAGCCGCAAGCTGAAGGTTTGGCGTGCGCCAGCGAAGTATTCCGCCAGTTGCGCCTTGGCCTGCTCGAACGCATCGGGGTCCGGAAGCCAGTCCGGGTCCGGCGTGGCGCGGTCGCCCGGCGCGGCTACCGGAGGAAACCGCAGCGCTTGCAGTTCGGCGCCGGTGCCGGCCAGCAACAGTTGGCCGATCGGGCTTGGCGTGAATGCGTACAAGATGGACATCGTCATCGCTCTCCTTCAAAGAGACCACAGCCTCATGCAGGCGTAGGCCCGCCACGGGCGCAAAGGCTCGGCCCAAGCTCGCGCCGCGGCGCTTGTGACCGGCGCGCCGCGGAGCTTGCCGAGGGCCTTCAGCACGCCCCAGTCCGAATCCGGGAAGGCGTCCGCATCACCGGCCACGCGCATCGCCGCGTATTCGGCGGTCCACGGGCCGAGGCCGCGGATCGCGGCGAAACCCGGGCGCAGCGCATTGGCGTCGCGCAGCCAGCCATCGCCTTCCGCCGCCGTGCGCTGGGCGATCGCCGAGATGGCCGCTCCGCGTGCGCGAGGCATGCCGATGGTCGCCACGTCCGCCTGGGCCAACGTCTCGGCGGCGGGGAACACGCCACCGTCGCCATAGCGTTCGCGGAGTTTACCCGCCAGCGCGGTGGCGCGCGCGACGCTCACTTGTTGGCCGAGCACGGCGCGAACCGCGCCCTCGAAGGCGTCCCACACGCCGGGCACGCGAACGCCCGGCGCGTTGGCGACCGACAACACGAGATCCGGCGCCGTCGCCAAATGGGCGTCGATCGCCCTCGCGTCCGCGTCCAAGTCGAACAAACGGCGCACCGCCGCGAGGATGCTCGCGGTCTTGCCCGCGAAAGAGGCGGGAATCGTCACGCCAAGGGCGCCATGCGGTGCCGACGCGCTCGACCTCTCCCGCGCCTCGCGCTTCACTTCCACCCATGCGTCGGGGCCCAATTTGCGCCGATAGCGCTGCAGGTCTGCTGTTTCGAGACCGGGCGCCGCTCGGCCGCGCAAGAAGGCGAAGACGCCGTCGGCGTCGTAGGGCCGGCGCGATGGCAGGCGTAGCGTCACGTTTGTTGGGGCTTTCTTCGCAACAGCCGCCAATCGTCGTTCTCCATTCGCGCCGGGAACGCCTCTTGCAGGTGGTCGCCGTACAGGTCGAGCAGAAACGCCGTGGATTCCGGCGCGTCCGGGTGCTTCGGCCACATGACGCAATCCACATCCGCAAACACCTCCGGGCCATCGGGGGCCGTGTCGCGGCGGACGCTGCGGCCCACGTCGACGCTCCAGAAGAAGCTCTTGGACGGCGGCAGCGGCAGCAAGGCGCCGAAGGGCTGGGCAAGATCCAAGGTGGCCACGGTGCCGCACGGCGGCTGCGCGGCGCGCGCCAACGCCACGCCGCTTCGCAGCGTTCGCGCATAGGTTTCGTCCTCGCGCCGTATGTAGAGCTTGCCGACCGCTGGCACCTCCACTTCCCGGTATTGACCCCACCCGTCGCCGCCAAAGTGGGCGAGACTCGCGTAGACGGCGGTCGCGGCGGTTTGGCTGGCTAGCTGCGGCAGCAGGAAGGCGCCCATCATGCCCACCACGGCGGCATTGCGAATCCGCACGGTCGCGGACACCCAATGCGCTCGTTCGCCCTCGACCGGCGCCGCCGCCTGCACGAATGCCGGCAGCAGCGCGAATGCGCTGGCCGATGGGCCGTTTTGGGCCGACAACAGCAGACATGCCGCCAAGGCGAAGAGCGGCATGGCCAAGTCCCGCGCCGCGTTCCCTTTGCGCACCGTCAAAACGGCGGCCGTCGCCGCCAGTGCGCCGAGTGGCCAGATCGGTGGCAGATTGACCCGCAGCACTTCCGTCCAGACCACGCCGGTGGCCCGGATGATCTCGCCGACCTGGGCGAGGTAGGGCAGCACCACGCCGGTCGCCGCCTGGGTCGTCGCGACGACGGCGCAGAACACCGCCAAGCCGGTCACGGCGGCCCGCGCGAAACGTCGGAGCGCCAAGCCGAATCCGACGACGAAGACGAAGGCGACGGCGAAGTACGACATCTTCAGGAAGAACAGGAACAGCAGCATCCCGGCGACCACCGCGGCGTCCAGGCGCCAGCGGTTGCCCGCCGCGCCATGGCCGGATGCGCCGAGCAGGAACAGCACCGCGATCGCCGCCCAGCCCCAGCGGTTGTAGAAGCCGAACTGCGACACCATGCCGCCACCGTCGCCCGGGTTCCAAGGCACGCAGCACATGCCGAAGACGGCGGCGAGGAAAAGCGCGGTCACGCCCGCGGACGCCCTTGCGCGCAGCGCCGCCGAGGCCGCCGCCAGCAGCAGCGCGGCGACCAAGGCGCCGGCCGCTTCCAACGCGCCGGCGTACTGGCCCGAGATCCGGCCGCACCAGTACGGCAACAGGTGGGCCAGTGCGCCCACCGGCGTGCCGAAGTCGACGCTGGGCACGCGGCCATGCCGCAAAGCGTTGATCCAGCCGAAGAACGTCATGAGATCTTGGAGCGCGTAGCCCTGCACCGTGGCGCCCGGCAGGGCGAACAGCGCAAAGCCGCCGGCCACCAAGACGCCGGAGAACGCTGGCGGCATCCAATCCCGTCGATCCCGTTTACCGGATGGAGGGGGCGCGTTCATGCGCATTTGGCCGGGTAGCATCGCATCCGCGTCCGAACGTGGCGCGGTGGGAGGATGCCGCGTGACCCGGGCGGATCGATCGGTTTGTTCAACGCGCCAACCACAAGCCGTGGCAAGGTCGGATCGGTGGCGAGGCGCGGGCGACGGCGGATTCGGGCCCTCGGCGGCATGGCGGGCACTATAATGCAGGCTGCCCACTCGCCGATTCGGAATGCGCGCAAACGCCGCCTTCGTCCCAGTCGTTCCCACGCCATGGGCTAGCGAGTTGGTTGCACCTGCGTGGACGCGGCGGCTTGGCTTCCCGCCAACGCCGTGAACATCGGGGAGGACGATGGCCAAAGCGACGACAGCGCCCCTTGAGTCGGAGTTGATCGTGGAGCAGATCCAGATCGGCCCGATGGCGAACTTCACCTATCTGGTTGGCTCGCGCGCCACGCGCCAAGTGGCGGTGGTGGATCCGGCGTGGGACATCGACGGCCTGCTGCGCCATATCGCTGAACGCGACTACGATCTCACCGCGGCGCTCGCCACGCACTACCATCCGGATCACGTCGGCGGCGGAATGCGCGGCCACGACATCGTTGGTGTGGCGGAGCTGCTGGCCAAGCACCCGGTGAAGGTCTACGTCAACCGCGCCGAGGCCGCCGGCCTGCGCAAGGTCACCGGTTTATCCGAGTCGGATCTGGTGAAGGTGGATTCGGGCGAAAAACTGGCCGTTGGCCCCGTGGAAGTGGAGTTTCTGCACACGCCGGGGCATACGCCCGGTTCGCAGTGCTTCCGCGTGAAGAACACCCTGGTGTCGGGCGATACGCTGTTCATTGACGGCTGCGGGCGGGTGGACCTGCCCGGCTCCGATGCGGAACAGATGTACCACAGCCTGCAGAAACTCAAGAGCCTGCCGGACGACACGTTGCTCTTGCCAGGCCACAACTACAGCGCCGTGCCGCACGCGACGCTTGAGGAAACGAAAAAGACGAACGCCTACTTGGCCGTCGCGGATTTGACCACTTGGCGGCAAGTGATGGGCTGAGCGGCGGGGGCCGGCCCAGCGATAGCCGCGGCGATGGCTGGCGGCGTCGATTCGCCGCGAATCTTGAGACGTCGCGGGCGTGGCGACCGTTCGAGCAGCCCGCTAGGGCAGCAGGTGCGCCACCTCCTCCCGCTCTTCCAGAAGCTCCGCTTCGGTCGCCCGCAGCTTGGCGCGGCTGAATTCGTTCACGCCGAGGCCGCCGACGATTCGCCAATCGCCGTTCGCGCAAACCACGGGAAAGGAGAAGACCAGCCCCTCGGCGATGCCGTAGCGGCCGTCCGACGGCACCGCCATGCTCACGACGCCGAGGCTTCCCCGCGTCCAGTCGCGCATGTGGTCGATGGCGGCGCTGGCCGCCGAGGCGGCGCTGGACGCGCCCCGCGCCGCGATGATGGCGGCGCCGCGTTTCTGCACGGTGGGCAGGAACTCGTCCCGCACCCAAGCCATGTCCACACGCTCCAACGCGGGGCGTCCGCCGACGCTGGCGTGGTGCAAATCCGGGTACATCGTGGGCGAATGGTTGCCCCAGATCGCCAAGCCCTCGATCTCGGTCACCGGCACGCCGGCCTTGGCCGACAGCTGGGCGAGGGCGCGGTTGTGGTCGAGGCGCGTCATCGCGGTGAAGTTGCGCGGATTCAAGTCCGGCGCGTTGCGCTGGGCGATGAGACAGTTGGTGTTCGCCGGGTTGCCCACCACCAGAACTTTCACATCACGGCTGGCGTGGTGGTTGAGCGCTTGGCCCTGGGCGGAGAAGATGGCCGCGTTGGCGGTTAGCAGATCGCTGCGTTCCATGCCCGGGCCGCGCGGCCGCGCGCCCACCAGCAGGGCGACATCGGCATCCTTGAAGGCGACGTTCGGATCATCCGTGGCAACCACGGCGCGCAGCAACGGGAACGCGCAGTCGTCGATCTCCATCACCACGCCGCGCAGCGCGTCCATCGCCGGGGGTATCTCCAGCAATTGCAGAGCCACCGGCTGCTCTGGGCCCAGCATGGCGCCCGAGGCGATGCGGAAGGCGAGGGCGTAGCCGATCTGTCCGGCGGCGCCCGTGATCGTGACGCGAATTGGCGCGGTCATGGGAGCTCCTTTTCGTTGCCAGCGGGATCGTACTGCAAGCCGCCGTGTGGCCGAACAGCGTCGGGAAGGTGGCTTAAACGTCCTTCCGGGCGGGCGCCAGACGCGCGGCGGCGCTCGGCTTTTCTTCGTACCACTCGGCGCGTTGGCGGCAGCGAAGCGCCCGCGCGACGAACGGTGCCGTGGGCACCGGCAAGGCGCGGGGCGCCGCGAACGCGAGCGCATCGCACTTTTCGGGTTCGGCGATGATCGGCTCGCCGTGCCAATCGAGCGCCTCGAAAACGAAGTTCGCGCCCTCGCGGTAGGGCATGACCACCACCGGCCTGAGCGCTTCCACCGTGATGCCCAGCTCTTCGCGGCATTCCCGCACCGCGGCGTCCACCACCGTCTCGCCGTTTTGCCGGTGGCCGCCGGGGAGCGTGTGGTGGCCATCCATGAAGCCGGTGCCGGCGCGCCGCAAAAGCAGCAGCTCGGCGCCCCGGAAAATCATCGTGTGTGCGACGATCGCGAACGTGTCGCGGTCCGGCGCGGTGTTCATGGCGGCATCTTCTCGATCATCGGCCCAAAAGTGTCGGCACCATAAACGAAGTTCGTGCCCCCGGCGCGATCGGCGCAACGGGCGGGCGCTCTCGGGCTCGGGCTCAAGGCGCCGCGTTACACTGCCCCGACGTGGCGAAGTCGTCGCGCCGCAAGGCGTCGGGAGCACATTGGGTGGAACAGAACGCTTGATCGCCGACGCTCCTCCTTTGGGCCACTTGGGCCAGTGGCCGACTCTCGGCGGCCCCGGTCGCCCGGCCACGGCGCGATGAATCTCTACCGCGGATTGGAGAACGCGCTCCGGGGCGCGGCCGGCCGGTTGGCGTTGCGTTGCCCGGAGTCCCGGGATTGGAGTTACGGCCAGTTGTTCGCGGCTGCGGAGCGAATGGCCGGAGCGTTGCGCGCGCTCGGCGTCGGCGCCGGCGACCGGGTGGTGGCGCAGGTGGAAAAGACGCCGGAAGCGGTGAGCTTGTACCTCGGCTGCTTGAAACTCGGCGCCGTCTACGTTCCGTTGAACACCGCCTATACGAAATCCGAGGTGGAGTACTTCCTAACGGACGCGGCATCGAGCTTGTTCGTGGCGGATTCGCGGTTGGCGGCTTCGGCCCCCGCGGATGCGCGGGTGGAGACTCTGGACGCCGGCGGCGGCTCGCTTGCGGCGTTGGCGAGCGGCGTTGACCCGCTTGCCGAGACGGCGGCCCGCGAAGACGGCGATGTGGCCGCCATCATCTACACGTCCGGCACCACCGGCCGCGCCAAAGGCGCCATGCTCACGCACGGCAACTTGGCGAGCAACGCGCAAGCGCTCAATGCTTGTTGGGGTTGGCGCCCAGACGACGTGCTGCTGCACGCGCTGCCCATCTTCCACGTCCACGGGTTGTTCGTGGCCTTGCACTGCGCGTTCTTGGCCGGTTCGCCGACCATCTTCCTGTCGAGGTTCGACGCCCAAAGCGTGCTCGACGCGCTGCCCCAGGCGACGGTGATGATGGGTGTGCCCACCTTCTACACCCGCCTCTTGAGCGAGGACGCCTTCACCGCGGAGCTGTGCCGTCGCATGCGGCTCTTCATCTCCGGTTCGGCGCCGCTCGCCGAGCAGACCTTCCACGCCTTCGAACAGCGCACCGGACACCGCATTCTGGAGCGCTACGGCATGAGCGAGACGCTGATGAACACCTCCAATCCGCTGGACGGCGAGCGGATCGCCGGCACCGTCGGCTTCGCTTTGCCCGGCGTCGAGGCGCGAATCGCCGATGCGGCCGGCACGCCCGTCGCGGCCGGCGAGGTTGGCGGCATCGAGGTGCGCGGGCGCAACGTGTTCAGCGGCTACTGGCGGATGCCGGAAAAGACCCGCAGCGAGTTCCGCGCCGACGGCTTCTTCATCACCGGCGATGTGGGCGTGATGGACGCCGACGGCCGGGTGGCCATCGTCGGGCGCGCCAAGGACGTGGTCATTTCCGGGGGGTACAACATCTATCCCAAGGAGGTGGAAGCGTTGCTGGACGAGATGCCGGGGGTGCGGGAATCCGCGGTCATCGGCGTGCCGCACCCGGATTTCGGCGAGGCCGTGGTGGCGGTGTTGGTGGCCGAGCAAGATGTCGTCCAAGAGGATGTGGACACCTTCCTGCGCGGGCGCTTGGCCCGCTTCAAGCACCCGAAGCGCGTGGTTCGCGTCGCGCGGCTGCCGCGCAATGTCATGGGCAAGGTGCGAAAGAACGCGCTGCGCGAGGCGCACCGCGGGCTGTTCGGCGAAACCGCGGGCGCGGTCGCCGAACAGGTCAAGGCCGGTTAGACTTGGTGAAGGCCGCCCTCGCTCCCGTTGTTCCGGGTGGGCGCGAGGCGGAGTTTTTTCGCATGGGGAGATGACGATGGGGGAGATGATGGGCAAGAGGGTTGTTCTGGCCGCCTTGGCCGGGGGCCTTTGGTTGCTGGGGGCCGCGGGGTGCGCGGATGTGGAGCGCGGCGACGCCGGCGCCGCAGCGGCCGAGGCGGATGCGGCGGCGATGCCGACGAGCGATCTGGCCGAAGGCGAGCCGGCGAGCGTGGGCATGGACGCCGGGCGGCTCAACCAGATCACGGCGATGACGCAGCGCTATGTGGACGAGGGCAAGCTCGCCGGCGTTGTCACGCTGGTGGCGCGCAAGGGCACGATCGTGCATTTCGAGGCCGTGGGTCAGCGTGGCGCGGACGACGAGCGGCCGATGACGAAGGACGCGCTCTTCCGCATCTACTCGATGAGCAAACCCGTCACCGCGGTGGCGGCGATGATGCTCTACGAGGAGGGCAAGTTCCGCCTCTCGGATCCGGTGGCGAAGTTCGTGCCGGAACTGGCCGAGCTGAACGTGCTGGTGGACGGCGAGGAGAAGCCCTCGGAAAAGACCATGACGATGCAGCATCTGCTGACGCACACCGCCGGCCTTTCCTACGGCTTCAATCCGCGGAATCCGGTGGATCAGAAGTACCGCGAAGCGCGGATACTCGCCGCCGCGGACTTGGACGAATTCGCCGAGCGGCTCGCCACCTTGCCGCTCGCGTTCGAGCCCGGCGCCCGGTGGCATTACAGCGTGGCGGTGGATGTGACGGGCCTCGTCGTGCAGCGGCTGAGCGGCTTGTCGTTCGACGTGTTCCTCAAAGAGCGCATTTTCGATCCGCTGGGCATGAACGACACCTTCTTCAACGTCCCGGAAGAGAAGTGGGACCGGTTCTTGCCGAACCACTCGTGGAACGGGGCGGAGGAGAAACTCGTGCAGATCCCGCCGCCCGAGGACGACGAGAAGGGGGCGTGGGCTTCCTACCGCAACACCGGGTTGTTCTCCGGCGGCGGCGGTCTGGTCTCCACCACGTTGGACTACGCCCGTTTCGCCGAAATGGTGCTGCGTGGCGGCGAACTCGACGGCGTGCGGCTCTTGAGCCCGAAAACCGTGGCGTTCATGACGGCGAACCACCTGCCGGCCGCCATTGCAGGCGGCGGAAAGGGCGAAGACCCCACCGGCCAGAGCGCGAGCCGCTTCGGCTTCGGTTTGGGGTGGGGCGTCAATACGGACGTGGTGGCGTCGGGCGTCCTGGGCTCGGTTGGGGAGTACAGCTGGGGCGGCGCCGCGGGGACGGTGTTCTGGGTGGATCCGGTGGAGGAGATGGTCGTCGTCGGCATGATCCAGCTCATGGGATCGCCGTGGAATCTACGCCACGACCTGAAGGTGGCGGCGGTTCAGGCCATTGTGGAGTAGCGTGCGCAGCAGCGCGGTGATGGCGGGTCGCCGGGCGTTGCGTTCGTGACCACCGCGTGAACGAGCCGACGAGCTGGCACCTGCGCGCCCGCGTCTTGGTGGTTGTCGTTGGCGCCATCTGGGGCGTGTCGCTCTACGCGCTGATGGCGGATGACCGGTTGCAGTACGCGCTGGCCGTGGTGCCGCGGGAACCGGCGGGTCTGGTCGGCATCGTCGGCATGCCGTTCGTGCACGGAACCATGGAGCATTTGCTGGCCAACACCGTGCCGCTGCTGGTTTTCGGCCTCATCGTGGTCAGCCGCGGCGTCGCCTACTTCCTCTGGGTGTCCGCGGGCATTGTGGTGCTGGGTGGCTTGGGGCTTTGGTTGTTCGGCCGAGAGTCGGCTCACATCGGCGCCAGCGGGTTGGTGTTCGGCTACTTCGGCTTGCTGGCGGTGCGCGGGCTGTACGAACGCAGTCTTTCCTCTGTTGGCGCGTCGTTGCTCGTCATCATTCTGTACGGCGGCATGATTTTCGGGGTGCTGCCCGGCGGCGAAGAGCACGTGTCGTGGGAAGCGCACTTGTGCGGGCTGATCGCCGGCATCGCCGTGGCGCGGCTGCGCTACGCGTTGGATCAGCGGCGGCGGACGCGGCCGGCGGCACACGATGGCTGACGGCGAATCGGCATGGGGCCGGGTGCGGCGGCTGTTCCAAGATCGGCGCGTGTTCGCGTGGGGGTTGTACGACTGGGCGAACTCGGTCTTCGCCACCACGGTGATAGCCGGGTTCTTCCCGATCTTCTTCAAGGAGTATTGGAACAGCGGCGTGGACGCGGTGGTGAGCACGGCGCGGCTCGGCTACGCCAATTCCATTGCCAGCGCCATCCTGCTGATCGCGGCGCCCATTCTTGGCACGATGGCGGATCAAGGGAACGCCCGCAAGCGCTTTCTCGGCGCGTTCACCGCGCTTGGCGTAGCCATGTCCGCCGCGCTCTGGTTCGCGCCCGAGGGCGGTTGGGCGCTGGCGTCGGTCCTCTATGTGCTGGCGGCGGTGGGATTTTCCGGGGCCATCGTCTTCTACGACGCGCTCATCGTCGCCGTCAGCCCGGCGCGGCGCTACGACGAGGTTTCGGCCTTTGGCTTTTCGCTGGGCTATATCGGCGGCGGCGTGCTGTTCGGCGTGAACGTGGCGATGACGCTGTGGCCGGCTTCTTTCGGCCTCGCCGGGCAGGCCGAAGCCGTGCGGCTGTCGTTCGTGACGGTGGCGCTGTGGTGGCTGGTGTTCTCCATCCCCTTGTTCCGCGCAGTGCCGGAGCCGCGCAGCGCGGGGGGCGCCGGGGGCGGTGGCGGCTTGCTCGCCGGGTTTCGCGTCTTGGGGCGAACGTTGAGGAACTACCGCGCGCACCGGATGGCGGGGCTGTTTCTGCTTGCCTACTTCTTCTATATCGACGGCGTTCACACCATCATCCGCATGGCCGTGGACTACGGCCTCTCGCTTGGTTTTCCGTCCGAGAGCCTCATCGTCGCGCTGCTCATCACGCAGTTCGTCGGCTTTCCGGCGGCGCTGGGGTTTGGCCTCGCGGCCGCGAGGTTCGGGCCGAAACCGGCACTCTACTTTGGCGTGGCGGTGTATGTGGGGCTGACCGTGTACGCCTTTTTCCTCTCCAGCGTGGTGGAGTTCTACGTTCTCGCGGTTGTGGTGGGTTTGGTGCAGGGCGGCGTGCAAGCCATTTCCCGTTCCATGTACGCGCGTTTCGTGCCACCCGAAAAGAGCGGCGAGTTCTTCGGCTTCTTCAACATGCTTGGGCGGTTCGCGGCGGTCATCGGGCCGGCGTTGGTGGGGATCACCGGCACGGTCACCGGCAGTTCGCGGCTCGGCATTCTCTCGGTGGTGCTGGTGTTGCTGATCGGCATGGTGTTGCTCGGCCTGGTGCGCGAGCCGCAGGCCGCCGGCGCGCCGGCAAGCTGATCCGACTTGCCCAACCGGTCGCCGGCGGGGTGTTGAAGTCGTGCGGGGCCGCTCGCTGGCGCGGCGCCCCGCCGTTGACGCGCGGAGTGAAAAGGGCGTGTCCGCTGGACTGAAGGCGTGGGTGGACGAGACGTTGGCCGGCATGGGTTGCGATGCCGCCGGCGCCTTGGAGTCCTTGCCGGTGGAAGCAAGCACCCGGCGCTTCTTTCGCGTCCACGCCGGCGCGGCCACTTTCGTCGCCATGCACTCGCCGCCGCAGACGGAGGAGAACGCCCGCTTCGCGCGTCTTGCCAGGTTGTTTCGAGCCCACGGGCTGCACACGCCCGACGTTCACGCGTTTTGCGCGGAACGCGGTTTCCTGTTGCTGGAGGATCTGGGCGCGCGGAACTTCCAGGCGGCGTACGCCGAGGGTGAGACGGACGCGGCGCTCGAAGCCGCCATCCGCGCCTTGGTCGTTCTGCAAGCGGTGCCGGCCGAGCCGTTCGCGCCGTACGCCGAGCGTCGTTTCGCGGACGAGCTGGGCATCTTCTCCGAGTGGCTTGTCGAGGGTTTGCTCGGGCTGCGCCCGCCGCCGTTCTTCGCGCCGCTTTGCGCGCTGCTGGTGGCCGCCACCCGGGAGGTTCCGCAGCGTCCGCTGCACCGCGACTACCACTGCCGAAACCTGCTCTGGCGCGCCGACGGCACCGTGGGCATCGTGGACTTTCAAGACGCCTTGGTAGGGCCTGTCACCTACGACATCGCCTCTCTGCTGCGGGACTGCTACCACGAGTTCGACGAGGCCGCGGTGGCCAGGTGGCGCGGACGCTATTTCGAGCTGGCGGCGCCCGACGTTGGCGAAGCGGCGTTCGATCGCGTCTTCGACTTGACGGCGTTGCAAAGACAACTCAAGGCGGTGGGCATTTTCGCCCGCTTGTGGCTGCGCGCTGGTCGCGCCAGCCATCTGGGAGACATCGGGCCGGTGCTCGGCCGCATCGCCCGGCTGGCGCGAACGCGCCGGGAAACGGCGGAACTGGCCGATTGGATCTCCGCGGACGTCTTGCCAGCCGCGGCGCGACGCCTGCGGCACGCGCCGTGACGCCGCCGAAGGCGATGATCTTGGCGGCCGGCCGGGGCGAGCGGTTGCGACCGCTCACCGACCGGACGCCCAAGCCGATGATTCCCATCGCCGGCGAGCCGTTGATCGTCCACCAGCTGCGCTGGCTGCGACGCGGCGGGGTGCGCGACGTGGTGATCAACCTGCACCATCTGGGCGAGCAGATCGAGGCCGAGGTGGGCAGCGGCCGGGAGCTGGGCATGCGCGTTCGCTACAGCCGGGAGGAGGAGTTGCTGGAAACCGGCGGCGGAATCAAACGCGCGCTCGCGCATTTGCGGCCGGGGCCTTTCGTGGTGCTGAACGGCGACATTTGGACGGACTATCCCTTCGCGAAGCTGCTTGGGTCGCGCCCGCGGCGGGCGCATCTGGTGCTTACGCCGAAGCCGCCGCACCGGCCGATGGCGGACTTCCATCTGCGCGGCGGGCGCGTGCTGCGGTCGGCGCGGAGCGACCTCACCTATTGCGGCATCGCGGTGCTCGCGCCCGCGCTTTTCGACGCGGCGCCGGACGGGCCGTTCTCGTTGCGCGACTTGTATTTCGACGCCGCCGCGGCCGGCGAACTCACCGGCGAGCTTTTTGACGGCGTGTGGGCGGACGTCGGAACCGCCGAGCAGCTCGAGGCGGTGCGCCGGAGCGCTGGCTAACGGGAAGGCGTCCCAACCCGGGTTTCCAAGGGCGAGGTTGCGACGACGCCCCGCCCAACCAAGCTGCGGAGCGACTCGAGGCGCCCGAAAGAACGGAGCGCGCGCTTGCGCGCGCCGCCGGGATGTGTAGGGTTGCGCTATCGGAAACGGAGCCTGCGCCCATATGCCGAGTGCAACCGCCACTTCGCCGCGGCGCGCGGTTTGGCCTTTGTCGATGGTGATCGTCGCGCTGGCCTGTTCGCGCGCCGGCGCCCAAGGCGCGGAGGGTGGCGCGGTCGACCTGGCGGCGAGCGATGGCGAGGTCGAATACGTCGGCGACATGGCGGGCGGGGTGCGCCACGGGCGCGGAACCCTGACGTGGAGCGACGGGCGCCGCTATGCGGGCGAGTTCCGCCTCGGCCAGCCGCATGGCCAAGGCGTCTACACCGCGCCGTCGGGCGAGAGCTACGAGGGCGCGTTCGAGAACGGCCGCAGGAACGGCGAGGGCCTCTTGCGGCTGCCGTCGGGCGATGTCTACAGGGGTTCGTTCCGTCAGGACGTGATGGCCGGCCGCGGCGTCTACGCGTGGGCCAACGGCGATGTTTACGAAGGATCGCTCGCCGCGGGCGTGCCGGAAGGGGAGGGCGTGTACCGGTATGCGGATGGCGCGGTTTACGAAGGGCGTTTCGAGAACGGCACCAAGGCGGGTCTCGGAACCCTGGTGTGGGAAAACGGCAATCGCTACGACGGCTACTTCGCGGCCGGGGAGCGCCACGGTCTAGGCCACTTTCAATGGCGCGACGGCACGGTCTACCGGGGGCGCTTCGCGTACGGCCGTCAACACGGGCCGGGTGTGAAGGCCTCGGTGGAGGGCGCCTTGTTCTTTCAGAAGTGGAACGATGGCGAATTGGTGGCGGAGCGGCCCGTGGCCGCGGTGGCGCGATGCGCCCTCGACCTGGAAGGCCTGCCGTGGATGTTCGACGGGTCGCGCTGCGTAAACGGCCTCGCTCACGGGGATGGCGACGCCGTGCAACTGGACGGGCTGCGCTATGTGGTGGACGGGCGCTTCGTGCTCGGCCGGCTGGTGCGAGGCGTGCCGGTGTCGCTTGCCCTGGAATAGCCCGGCGACGATGACCACAACGGCCCACGGCGTTTCCGCGGCCAGTCCGCCGCCAAGAGTACACATACCTGGCTACAGGATTCGACGCCTCCTCGCGGCCAGCGACCGGGCGTCCGTCTATCTGGCCCAGCACGCCGCGCACGGCGTGTGCGCGGTCAAAGTGGTTTCCCCAAGGCTCGCCAGCCAAGCACGATTCCGCGAGCGCTTCTTCGCCGCCATCGAGCGCGCCCGCCTCCTCGATCATCCGAACATCGTTCGCGTCTTGGCGGCAGGTGGCGAGGACGAGACCCTTTACATGGTGACGGAATACCTGCGGGGGGGCGATCTGGACAGCAACCTGGCTGCCGGACTGCACACGCAGCATTTGCTGAAGGCTGTCACGCAGTTGGCGGCGGCGCTCGACTACGCCAGCGCGCGCGGCGTCATGCATCTGGGCATGAAACCCGGCAACATCCTTTTCAAGGCCCAGGGCGCGGCGTTGTTGACGGATTTCGGCCTGTCCCCGCTGCTGGCGGAGCTCGACGATCGTGCGGTCGAAAACGCGCAAGACGGCGAGGCCGGCGGTTGGGCGGCCTACGCAAGTCCCGAGCAGGTCTCCGGCGAACCGCTCGATGTCCGCGCCGACCTCTACGGCTTGGGCGTGGTGTTCCACCGGGCGTTGACCGGCCGATTGCCGTTCGTCGAGCCGACAGCCGTCGGCGGCTCGGCGGCGGCGCCGGTGTTGCCGTTGCAATGGGCGCCATTCACGGACGTGTTCCGGTCTATGCTGGCGCGGGCGCCAGCGGATCGGTTCCAGTCCGGCGCCCAAGTCGCGAAGGCGCTGGGAAGCCTGCGGACCGCGGGTCTGGTGCCGGACGTCACCATCAGAACCAATCCTGTGACGGCCAGGGAGATCGACGTCGTGGCCGGCGCGGAAGAGGACGAGCGCGTCGGATTGACGGCAAGGCGGGCCCGGCGGCGGCTCACCGCCTGGGCCGTGCCGCTCGCGCTGTTGGTGATCGTCGTCGCTGGTGGCGTGTGGTACGCCGAACGGCAACCGGCGGTTTGGGAACGCGCGTTGGCGTCCGTCGGACTGGTGGAGCACCCGGACGTGGTCTTGGCTTGGCAGGAAGCCGAGGTTTTGGGCAAAGAGGCAAGCTCGGGTTTGGCGGCCGTCGTCGACGCGTCCCGCCGTGTGCTGACGCTTGCTCCGGGGCACCAAGGCGCCGCGAGACTGATCGCGGAGGCGACCGAGAAGTGGCGGGCCGAGGTTCGCGCGGCACTCGCCGCCGGCGACGCCGACGCCGCGGCGGCGAAGTTGAACGAGCTCGGCGCGGTTTTCCCGGAGGACGCCGAGCTGCCGACCCTGTTCGATCTGCTCAACGACCACCGCCAGGCCAAGCGGCTGCTCGCGGACACCGCGTCGCTGCTGGCTGGCGACGGGCTTTCCCACCCGCCGTCAGCGGATCGGGCCATCGCCACCTACCGCGAGGTGTTGCGCCTTGCGCCGGAGAACGCCGAGGCGCTTTCCGCCTTGAACGACATCGCCACGTTCTACGGCGCGTTGGCCGCCCGGGCGGCCCGCGATGGCGAACTGTCCGTGGCGATGGAGAACATGGAACGCGCGAGCGCCGCCAACGAGAACTTCGAGGGTGCCGAGGCGGTGCGCACCACCTTGTCCGAGGCCGAGGCGCTACGGGAGCAGATCGCCGCGCTGTTGCGCGAAGCCGCGGCCTTGCGTGAGCGCGGCGCGCTGATCGAGCCGCCGGGGGACAACGCCGCCGAGCGCTATCGGCGCGTGTTGGCCACCAAACCCGACAACGAAATCGCCGTGCAGGGCTTGGCCGAGGTGGCGTCGCAAGTGCAGGCGGATTTCGCCAACCTGCTCGAAGGCGGCGAGCTGGACGCGGCGCGGGATCTGCTCGAACGGGCGGCGGCGTCCGGCATAGGCGACGATCGGACCACCGAGATGAACGCGCGCTACGACAGCGAGCTGGCGCGGATCGAGGCCGTGGCGCGGCTGGTGTCGGCCGCCGAGACGCTGTGCGCCGACGGCTACATCACCGGGCCGTCGCTGGACGACAACTGCGTAGCCCGCTTGCGCGAGGTGCAGCGGTTGGACTCCGCCAACGCGGATGCCATTCGACTGCTTTCCGTGGCCGCGACGCGCCTGCACACGGTCGCGCGGGAAGCCTACGACGTGGGCATGAAGGAGGACGGTTTGCGTTATCTCGATCTCGCGCTCACCGTCACCCCGGGCATCTCCCGCTGGCGGCAGCAGCGCCAGAGATGGCAGCGGGAGCTTGACGGGGAAACCCGCGCCGGGCGCTAACGGCCGCCGAACGAACGGCCGCCGCGATGGCGGGCCATTGCTTCGGCTTACAATGCCGTCGTGCAGCGACGCCGATGTGGCGGGAGGCCGCGTGGTCGCCATTCCCTTCAAACGCGCCTTGGATTTCGAGTACGGTCGCGCGGACGAAGTGGCGCCGGGCATTCGCCGCGTCATCGCCAACAACCCCAGCCCGTTCACGTTGCACGGCACCGGCACCTACCTCGTCGGCCGCGGCCGCGTGGCGGTCATCGACCCTGGCCCGGCCGACCGCAGCCATGTGGACGCCATCGCCCGGGCGACGGCCGGCGAGACCATCACGCGCGTCCTGGTCACGCACACCCACCGCGACCACTCGCCCGGCTGCCGGCTGCTGGCCGAACACACCGACGCGAAAACCCACGGCTACGGGCCGCACGGCGCGGGCCGGCCCGGCGCGGCGGAAGTGGAGGAGGGCGGGGACTGGGACTTCGCGCCGGACGCGCAGGTGCGGCACGGCGACTTGCTGGAGGGCGACGGCTGGGTTTTCGAGTGCGTTCACACGCCGGGCCACACCTCGAACCACATGTGTTACGCGCTCCGGCGGAAGGACGGAAAGAGCGCCCTCTTCAGCGGTGATCACGTGATGGGCTGGGCCACCAGCGTGATTTCTCCACCGGACGGCCACATGGAAAGCTACATGGCGAGCCTGGAGGCGCTGCTCGACCGCCCGGACGCGGTGTATTGGCCCACGCACGGGCCGCCGATCACCGATCCAAAGCCGCATGTGCGCGCGTTCATCGCCCACCGGCTGGCCCGGGAGCAACAGATCCGCGAACAGCTGGCCGCCGGCGTCGCCCGCATCGCCGACATGGTGCCATCCATGTACGCCGGGGTGTCGCGGCAACTCCACGGCGCCGCGGCGCGCAGCGTCCTGGCGGCCATCGAGCGCATGGTGGAACGTGGCGAAGTGCTGTGCGACGGCCCGCCGAGCTTGGCGTCGGAATTTCGCCCGCGTCGCTAGACCCAAGGTCGGGCGCGCTGTCTCCTGAATGGGGTGCCGATGGGCGGTCGGGTGTACGACAAATAGTAGGTCAGTGGTCACTCACGGGGTTCTCTCAGGCGGCGAGCCGGTCGTTCCAGTAGTCGTCGAACCAGCCGCCGAGCCGGGCGTGGCGGAGCCAGAGCACGGGATTGGCGCCGGCGACGGTCCAGCGCATGCCGGCGCAATTCATTCGCCGGCCCACGACGGTCTTGCAGGCCGCCTCGACCCGCCCGGAGCCGATGGGCAGCCCGCGGCGGAGACAGTCGTCGACGCGGCCGGCCTGGGCATCCCGCACAGCTTCCTCGCCCACGCCGCGGCCAGGTCGCCGGGGCCGTGGCGGGCGCGCGCCGCGGCCCACAGGTGCTCCGCCGCGTGGTGGTGGTCCACGACGCGCTCGGACTTCGGGAACCAGTCGTCGAACAGCCGCCGCACCCGGCCGGCGCCGTCGCCGACCGCGAAGCCGACGTCCTCCGGCGCGTGGCCCGCCGCCAGTTCGCGCAGCAGGCGGCGCTCGAACTCCGACTCCCCGCCGGGCGTCTCCGCCGCGTTCTCCACGGCCGCGAACAGCACCACCGAACCCGGCACCGTGCGCGGGCGGCCCGCGCCGTCCCGCTCCAACACCCGCAGGGCGCCCACCTTGGCCTCCCGCGTGGCGGCCCGTTCGCGATTCTTCCCGACGCGCCCGACGGTCTCCGACGGGCCGAGCAGGAGCGCGGCGTCGCCGTGCGCGACCCACCGCGACGCCGCCAGTTCCCGCACCTGGCGCTCGTCGACGCTCGGCTGCGCCTTGAAGTCGAAGTCCGCGAGTTCCCGAACAGCCGGGAAGTGGGCGATCTTGAAAGCCATCTCGATGCGCCGCTCGTCCCGGCGGGCCACCTCCCGCTCGACCAGGAACGCCACCGTCTCGCGCCTCGTTCCGCAACCGCGACGAAGCCGACGCCATGCGCGCCGAGTTGCTCTCAAAGGGTATGACGGCGGCCGTCAGCGCCGCTGGCGTGGCCTGGCACCGCGTCATGGTGGGGCCTTTTCCGAACCAGGCGGAGACGGAGCGCACGTTGACCAGGCTGCGTTCCAAGGACATCTCGGCACTGCCCATAGCGCGTGCTCGGTGACGCTCGCTCGGTCTCGTGGGACCTACATCCGCACGCCCAAATCGATGGCGTAGTTGGCATCCGTTTTGACGCGGCCGGGTGCCGGGTCGGTCTCGTGCTGCACATCCAGGCGCAGGCTGGCGTGCCATCGGTCGTTCAACTGAAAGCGCATTCCGGTATCGGAATCCCACACGGTGCCGTGCTCGCGAGTTAACACGCGCAGCAGTTCGTTGTGGTGGAATATCTCCAACCGGTCTGGCTTCAGCCAGTGGCTGAAAGTCACGCTCCAGCGCAACGCCGGGTCGTCCGAGCGCATGACCCTTGCAGCACCCGCTCTTGTCTCGAACACTTGGCTGATGCCGATGTCGGTCTTGAAGGTGCCGTGCTGCTCGTCCCAGAGCGTGTGCCCCACGCCGAGCCCGGTCGTGTAGCGCTGGTCGATGTCCTTGATCGGATCGCGGAAGAACTGGAAGTTAGCCACCGCATACCACGACTCGCGGTACTTCCAGCGCAGGTCGTAGGCTAGGTCGACGTGATCCTTGGTACGGGAGACGAAACCGCCAGCCCCGGCGCGGGCGCTGGCGCGGCGCATCGCCAGGTTGAGCTCGTTGTCGAAGATGTCGCCAACACGTCCGGCGGTCGCGACCAGATGCGCGTCTTGCGTACGCGTGTTGCCGCTGGCGGCCGCAAGGCCCAGCTCCAAGCGCAAGTCCCACGCCGAGGGGCTCGTGTCTTCGCCGGCCGGCACCGCCTCGGCCGTGGATTCGGCGCTGGCCAGCACGGTTGATCCCGCCGGCACCGCACGAGCGACCAGAGCGGACGGCACGACCACCACGCCAATCTCCGGCACATCGATGGCCACGGCGCCGGCAGGCGCTTCCGTCAGCGTGCCCGTCAGTCGGTCTCCGTTGACGAAATGCACGACATCGGCCGTCGCCACGAACGCCGATATGGCGCAGCAAGCCGCCATCAAACGCAACATTTGCCCCACACCGGGTCCTCGTAATGCCACTCGCCCGCTCTCGCCCGCTCTCCCGGCATTGTGGACCAGTGAACCAGTTCACGTCCTTGCTTTTCGCCACCGCTTCCGCCACAGTCCCTGTCGCCATGCGGGCCTCCTGCCCTTGGTTGCTTGGAAAACCCCAAGAGTAACGGCCCGCACGGCTCCAATCCAACACTTGCCCCCGACCGCGGCGCGAATCCGCCACCACGCCGGTTCGATGTGCCCCGCGAACCGCAACTCGAAAAAAGCCGCATGACCGGACCACGGCGATTGCTCACGATTTGTCGTACACCCTGGGCGGTCGGCGCAAGTGCAACGCGCCGGGTGAGCAGGTATGATGCCTACGTTCACAACCGAAGAGGTGCCGCCATGTTCGAGAAACGCCGGGACACCAATGACCACGTCACCAGCCCGCTACAGTCGCAGAGCCCCGTTGCGTCCGCGTCCACCCCAAATCGCCCGGCTTCGCCGAAAGCCACCATCGGCCCCACGATCGTCGTCAACGGCAAGATCTCCGGCGACGAGGCCATGGTGATCGCGGGGCGTTGCGAGGGCAGCATCAGTCTGCCCCAGAACACGCTCACGATCTTGTCCGGCGGCCATGTGCGGGCGAATGTCGAGGCCAACGTGGTGGAGATCGAGGGTCAAGTGGAAGGCGATGTTGACGGCGTGGACAAGGTCGTCATCACGGCCACCGGACGCATGGAGGGCAACATCAAGGCGCCCCGCGTCATCCTCAACGACGGTGCCAAGTTCAAGGGCAGCATCGATATGGATCCCGGCACAGCCGAAACCGCCAAGGCCGCGCCCAAACGCGTCACGCCGGACAAAGTGAAGCTCACCGGCGATGGTCGGCCTGTTGAAGTGGCTCGTCCACCACCGGCGGCCGCCAGTCGGCCGACGGGGCCGCGTTGAGCCACGCTTTTGGCCGACCGTTTGGCGACGCGGCTGCTGCCGCTGGTTTTCGACGATCTCGATCTCAAGCGGCAACTGAACATCCTTGATGTCGGTGCCGCGACATCGGAGAGTGTGCGGTTCTTCAACCGCTACCACTGCCGTTTGCACTTCGCCGACTTGTTTGGCGAGACGGGTTACCGTCGGCAGCACCGGGATCGGCGGCGTCCGCACGAGACGGTTTTCGATCGGGTGTTCGACTTTCCGCACGGCACGTTGTTCGACATCTGCCTGTTCTGGGATTTCCTGAACTATTTGGACATGACGCTGTTGCGCGATCTGGCGCAGACCTTGCGCCGACACGTTCACGAGGGCACGCGGGCGCACGCCTTCGTGCCGTTCTCCAACGCGCTGCCGTTCCCGGGTATGCGCTTTGGGCTGGAGAACGCGGAGGCGCTCGCCATCAAGACCGAACCGCCGCCGGCGCCGCACCCGCACACCAACAAGGTGATCGCCCGCAGTTTCTGGCCCTTTTTCGTCAGTCGGGCCACGCTGCTCGACGAGAATCGGCAAGAACTGTTCCTGGAGGTGCGGCTGGACGCCTGAAGAGTCCGCGCCCGGCGAACGGCGCGGAGCCTAGGAGGCCGCGCCGTTCCCGGCGGCCCACTCGCGAAGCCGGGCGGCCCGGCCCGCGCCGTCGGCCTCGGTGTCCACAACCGGCAGGTGTACGACCACCGCGACCCCGGAGCCGTCCGGCAGGTTCGCGGCCCGCGCCGAGCCGCCGTGCTGCTCGGCGATCACGCGCACGACGTAGAGGCCCAAACCGAAGTGGGGCCGCTTGGCGGGCGCGCGGCGGGAGACCAGCGATTCGAACAGCGCGTTCGGCTCGGCGGGCAGCAAAGGCCCGCGGTTCGCCACCACCACGCGCCATTGGCCGCGCAGCACGTCGAAACGCACCGTGATGGGGGTGTTCGGACGGTGGAAGTCCACCGCGTTGTCGATGAGTTTGTCGAGCATTTGTTCGATACGGTAGTCGGCGACTTCCGCGTAGACGGGGCCGGGCGCGCTGTGGAAGTCGAAGTGCTGTTCCCCGTGGGTGGTTCGGCAATTGCGCACGTAGCTGGCCACGAGGCCCTGCACGTCGACGATCTCCAAATCCTCGGACGTGAGCGAGTCCTCCAGGTTGGCGGCGTCGGTCAGGTTCTGCACGATGAGGCCGATTCGCAGCACGGCCCGCTTGGCGCTTTCCATGTACCTGCCGCCCGGCCGCTGCGCGCCATCGCCCGACAGATGCTCCAACGATGTTGTCAAAGTATTGAGCGGATTGTGTATTTCGTGGCGCAGCGTGCGCGGCATGGTGCGCACGAAGGCGTGGTGCCTGTCCAGGCGGGCGAGCATTCCGGCGACGCTGCGCGCGAGATCGCCGATTTCGTCGGTGGCCCGGGTCTGCGCGCCCAAGTTGGTGGCCCGCAAGCGGCCTTGCTCGTCGATCGCGGCGGCGGCGGCTCGGCCCAAGCCGCGGATGCGCCAGGTCAGCCTTCCGGCGAAGGCGATCAGGAACATGGGCACGACGACCATGCTGGCCAGCGCCACCAGCGCGATCTGATCCATCGCCTCGCGGCGGAAGGCCAGAATGTCGTTGATGTTCTGTTCCACCGCCACCATGCCGATCGGGGCGTCCGCGTCGGACACGATGGGATGGCCGGCCAAGATCGTCTGCACGCCCTGGGCGCGCCGCCGGAGCGCCACCGATTCCCCGGCCAGCGCCCTTTCGAACACGCGGGCTTCGACATCCGCCGGTTCCTGCGCACCCGGCTGGGCCGGCGCGTCGCCGGCCCAACGCCACACTTTTTCTTTGGCGGCGCCCAAGGCTTCGCCGAGCGCGGTCGGCCAGCCGAGCACGCGCAACTGCCAAGACATCGCCGGCGGATCGTCCGCGGTCCTGTAGCTGCCGTTCTTGGCGCGCACGCGACGTTCGGTGTCGAGGACGCGCACTTCCATGTCGATGCGGGCGAGCCGCTCCAGGATGTTCGACAGTTCCGGCGAGCGAAACGCCAGCAAGAAGCTGTCGGCGCGGGTGTGCGTGGCGGCACGGATCGTGCGCGTGTCCTCGTCGTCCACGTCCACGAACGACATGGCGAAATAGCGGCGCGAGCCGAGCAGGGAGAACGGCAGGCGCAACTCCACGGCGTAGCCGCCCGGGGTTTCCCGCAGGAAACCCCGTACGGCGCTCTCGGGCGGGCCGAATTGCGCGAATCGCCAGTTGTCGTCCATGCGGTACGCGGTGGTGTCGCCGGTTGCCGCAAGAGTCACCGTGATGCGGCCGTCCTCGCCGTCCGGCATGATGAAGGCGATGCGCACTTGATCGGCGTTGTCCAAACGCAACACCGCGGGATCCCGGTACACCCGGACGTCGTCCTCGATCGCCAAATAGGCGTAGAGCATGTCCGCCCGGGTGCCAAGCGTGAGGTCGAAGGCGCCGTCGCCTTCGCCGCCGAAGCGCATGGGCGGCCCGGCCTGCTCGCCCCAGTCCGCCAGTGCGCCGTCGATCCGCGGCTGCCTTTGGATGGGCCTCGCCTCCAACGTCGCGTATTCGCCGATGTTCACGGGCAAGTCGGCGAAGAGATCGTCGCGACCGGTGAAGGAGAGGGCGATGTTCTCGGCGATGCGGCGCTGCTTTTCGGCCTGCGACTGCACCGACCAGCGCTCCATCTCCGCAAGCAGCACGGAGGAGAGCACCGGCACCACCACAAGCGCTAGCGGCAGGCCGAGCAAAGCCAATTTGGTGCCAAGGCGAGGCCCGCGCAGGCCGCCCTTGGCATCCCCTCGCACGGCGGGTTCCTTAAGCGCCCCGGCCATTGGGTGCGGCCACTGGCGGCCCGGTGTTCACGTCAGGCGGTCGGTTACGGCGTCCAGCGGTAGCCGAACCCGTACTCGCTCTTGATGCAACCGAACCCTTGATCGACCCGTTCGAACTTCTTGCGGATGTTGCGCATGTGGGTGTTGATGGTGTTGTGCGTCACCACCGATTGCTGCGTGGCGTTCATCAAACTCTTGTAGCTCACGGCATGGTCCGGCGTGCGCAGCAGTTTCTCCAACATGCGGAACTCGGTGCGGGAAAGAACGATGCGTTCGCCGCGCCATGAGACCAGAAGCGCTTCCTTGTTCAGCAACAGTTCGCCGTATCGCTTGGCGCTGTCGCTCTGCTCCACGTTGAGGCGCACTTCGTTTATGCGCAGCAACGAGGAGATGCGTTCCGCCAGATAGTCCAGCGAGATGGGCTTGGATTGGTAGTCCCAAGCGCCCAGACGCAGGCCGGAGATGCGATCCACTTCCTTGATGCGCTCGGTGAGGAAGATCACCGGCAGCGTGGGATCGCGCGCCAAAAGCGTGCGGCACAGTTCGAACCCCGCGTCCACTCCGTCGCCGAGCACGATGTCCAGCACGGCGAGATCCGGCATTTGCGCGTCGAAGCCTTCGAGCGCCTCTCTCTTGCTGGCGTAGGCCGCTACTTGGTAACCCTTGCCGAGAATCGCCTCCACATAGTTCGAGCGCTGATCGGGATCGTCCTCAACGATGGCAATGAGCTTTTGCATGAGGGCATTGTAACGCCAGCGCTTCTTGGCGGACGCGAGGAGTCGGGCGACGCCCCGTTTGGCCGACAGGCCGCGCCTTTCGCCAGAGTAAAATAGGCCCGCGAGTCGTTGCCGCATCAAGCGGCCGCGCCCCGCTGGCGCGCTCGCGGCCTGTGGAGAAACGAACTGCCTTCCAGCGAGTCCGCCAAAACCGAGGCGATGCGGGGGCCTGGCCGCATCGTATGCGCGACGGGTCCGGAGTGCGCCGGCAAAACCACGTTGTGCCGCGAACTGGCGGAGCGCTTGCGCGCGCCGTGGCTTGCCGAGCACGCCCGGGATTACTTGCAGGGTCGCGCCAGCTACGACGAGAGGGACTTGGCGGCAATCGCCCGGGAGCAGGCCCGCCTTGAGACGGAACTGCTGGGTCGCGCGCCGCGCGTCGTTCTCGACACGGATCTCAGCGTGATTCTCATCTGGTGGCGGGCGAAGTTCGGCCCCGCGCCCGGCTGGCTCGAGCACGCCTTCGCCAATGCGCCCCGGCGCCTCTACCTGCTGTGTCGGCCGGATCTGCCGTTTCAGCCCGACCCTTTGCGCGAGTCGGGCGGCGATGGCCGCCATCTGCAACGTCTTTTCAACGACTATCGACGCCTTCTCTTCGACCACGGCGCGCCTTTCGTGGAAGTCCAAGGCGCCGGCGAGGAGCGGTTTCAGCAGGCGCAACGGGCGGCGGCGTCCTGGTTCGCCCAGGGTGCTCCGCCAATGCCGATGGGCTGAACTCCAGCCCAAACGCCCAGACGTCCGGTGTCGGCTATTGCTCTTGGGCGCAAATGAACGCGGCTTGGCGCATGACTTTCGCTTGGGTTCGAATCTCCTCGCGATCGTTGCCGGTGGCGATCTGGGCCGCGGCCCAGGCGTGCTCGCGCAAGAAGAACACCGTGGCGGTCTCCCGCAGATGCCGAGCGTCCGCCGGCGCGTCGCCGCCGGCGCTCTGGTACGCGGCACGGCACGCCTCGACGTCGGCGAAGAGCCAACCCAGGCCGATGCCCAAGTTCACGACATCGAACATCGGGTCGTTGTCGCCCGCCATTTCCCAATCGAGCGTGCGGGGGCCTGTGGCGCCGCGCACGACGTTCCACGGATTGAGATCGTTGTGGCAGCCGGTGCGGACTCTCGGCGTCCAACGCAACTCGCGCACCAGCGTCGCCAGCGCGGGATCCGCCCCGCCGGCGGCGCCCAGCAGCGAGTTGATTTCCGCCAGCACGTCGTAGTCGCGAACGCCGGTCGGTATTTGCCGATGCAGGTCCGCCAAGTAGGCGCCGGCCTCGGCCGGCGCCGGGGGCGCGTCCGCGAAAGTCGGCCCGTCTATCCATAGCGTCATCAGATGCCCGCGTTCGGCATCGTGCGCCACCACTTGCGGCGCCGCGGCGATCGCCAGGTAGTCGCGTTCGCCGGGCGGCGGCGGCCGGCGCGCGATCCGCAGGGCGTGGACGCGGCCATCCACCACCACGCGGTAGTTGCGGTTGTTGTAGCCGCTCGGCACGTAGTCGACGGCGTCGATGGCGCGTTCCCGCCAAGCTGGCATCAAGGCGCGGGCCACGGCGGCGGCTTGGGCCTCCTGTTCGTTCATGGCCGGCGAAACTCTCCCGTAGCCCGTGCGGTTGTCAACCCCCATACCTCAAGCCCTCAAGCCTTGGAGTGCGCAACCGAAGAGCGCCAAGCGTACAATTCGCCAGCAGACAAACGCTCTAAACGAGAAGGGAGGCGACCATGGACATCCGCTACGTCGACGCCGCGCCGCGCAAACTCACCCGTTTCGATCCCCAAGTGTCGTTGCCTGACGAGACGGTGGAACATGTCGCCGAGATTTTTCGCACACCGCTTGATGGCGCGTACAACTGGGACTACGAGGCGGTGGACAACCGCATCCGCCGCCTGTACGAACTCGGCAAGCAATTGAACTGGAACGCTTCCACGGACGTCGACTGGACGCAGACGCCGAACATCGGCGACCCGAGGCGGGGCCCGCGCAACATCGCCCGGCTTGAAGAAGCCGTCGCCCGGTTCCCGTGGAACGGCTACGCGCCGTTCGACGCGCTGCCTTTCGAACGCAAGATCGATTACATCCGCCACGATCAGTCGTGGGCGCTGTCGCAGTTCCTGCACGGGGAGCAGGGCGCGCTGCTGGTCGCGTCGCAGCTGGCCTCCTGCGCGCCAAGTTTCAACGCCAAGCTGTACGCGGCGTCGCAAACCTTCGACGAGGCGCGGCATGTGGAAGTGTTCAACCGCTACCTGCGCACCAAGGTGGGCTTCACCTATCCGGTCACCAGCGGCCTCAAGGCCCTGCTGGACAAGATCCTGACGGACGAACGCTGGGACCTCAAGTTCATCGGCATGCAGATCATCCTGGAAGGCTTGGCGCTGGCCGCGTTCCACACCCGGCGCAACGAAAGCGATGATCCGGTGCTCCGCGACCTCTTGTATCTGGTGATCCGGGACGAGGCGCGGCACGTCACCTTCGGCGTGAACTACCTGGAGGAGTTCGTCGCCACGCTTTCGCAGGAGGAACGCGAAGAGCGCGCCGAGTTCGCCTACCAGGCGTGCATCGTGAGCCGCGACCGGCTGATCGGCAACGACGTGTTCCGGCAATTCGGTTGGGACGTGGACCACGCCCGCGGCGCTTTGGTTGAACGCGGATTGAACGCGGACTTCCTGAACATGCTCTACGCGCGCGTCATTCCCAACCTCAAGCGCATCGGCCTGCTCACCGACCGGGTGCGGCCGAAGTTCGAGGAAATGGGCGTGCTGGACTTCGAGAACTTGACGACGGACGGCGACATCGACTGGCGGGCGCTGGAGCAGCCGCTCGAACCCGCCGACGCCTGAGTTCGATCGGCGCCCGGGAGGTCAACCCGCCAGCGCCGAAACATGCGCCGCGGCGCTGCCCGCCAACGCGCCCAGGTGGTAGCCGCCTTCAAGTATCGAGACCACGCGGCCGGCCGCGTGTTGCGTCGCCGCGGCGACGATCAACCCGGTCACCCACGCGAAATCGTCCTCCGCCAGCAAGAGGTCGCCAAGCGGATCCTTGGCATGGGCGTCGAAGCCGGCGGAAACCACGATCAGCGCCGGCCGAAAGGCGTCGATGGCCGGTAGCCAATCACGCTCCACGGCTTTGCGAAAGGCCGCGCCGTCGGTGCCGGCCGACAATGGCGTGCACACGATGTTGGGCTGGCTCACGTCCTGCAGGCGGTAGGGGTAGTGTGGAAACTGGAAACTGGAGCACACGAGCACGCGCGGGTCGTGCATGAACGCGGCGACGGTGCCGTTGCCGTGGTGGACGTCGAAATCCAGGATCGCCACGCGGTCGACGTCCGGCCACGTCAAGGCGTGCGCCGCCGCTACCGCGGCGCCGTTCAGAAAGCAGAAACCCATCGCGGTGGCTTGTTCGGCGTGATGGCCCGGCGGTCGCACCGCGCAAAAGGCGCGCTTCGGCCCCGCGGCGCCGAGCACCAGATCGACGCCGGCCACGGCGGCGCCCGCCACCGCTTGGGCGGCGCGCAGCGAATGCCGGCCGAGGGCGGTGTCCGCGTCCAAACGCACGAGGCCGGCGGCCGGCGTTAGTCGCCGCAACGACTCCAAGTAGCTCGCGCCGTGGACGCGGGCGAGCTGCTCGCGGGTGGCCAGCGGCGCGTCCATCATCTCCAAGTCGTCGGCCAGCCCGGTTTCGCGGAGATGATCCAGCACCGCGGCGAGGCGGGCCGGGCGTTCGGGGTGGCCCGGTTGCATCTCGTGCGCCAGACAGGCGGCGTGGGTGATGAGGGCGGTCATCCGGCTTCCAGCAGATGACGGATGTGCTTGTTGCGGGCGTAGTCCGGCGGGCGCCTGCCAGCGCGGTCGGCCAGACGCGGGTCGGCGCCGGCGGCCAGCAGCGGCGGCACGACGAAGCGCTTGCCGCGCATGGCGGCCCTGTGCAACGGCGTCTCGCCGCGCCGATTTTGGAAGTTCGGGTTGGCGCCGGCGTGCAACAGCGCGTGGACGCATTCGACGTAACCGAGATTGACAGCGCGATACAGCGGCGTTTCGCGGGCTTCGTCGTAGGCGTTCACCTCGGCGCCCAATTCGGCCAGACGCCGAGCCACCCGCGGCAGGTCGAAGCGGCACGCCATGTGCTGCGGCGTCACTTTGCGATTGTCGCGCAGCGTCGCCGGCGCCCCGTGTTGGACGAACAGCTCGACGATCCGCACGCGCTCGATTTGGCGTTTGCGCTCCTCGGCGATGCGCCCGCCATGCCCTTCGTGCCCGGGCACGCGGCATGCCAAGAGCAACAGGTGGGCCGCCCACGCCCACTGCGCGTTGTCGTCAAGATGCTGTTCCACCACCGGCGGATCGGCGTTTCGCACCGCATCGACGAGCGCGCGCGGCGGGCGCAGATCCGTTCGCGCGTAGATGACCTTTTGCCGGGCCAAGACGTCTTCCGGCTTGCGTCGCCAACCGGATCCGGCAAGTCAGACGCGCAAGCCGCGCGTCGACCCGCGCCAACTTCGGCGAGCGTCGCGCGGCAGGGCGCCCGCGGTCTCCTGCGCGAGCCGCGCGAACTCGGCGGGGTCGTTCGTGCCGATCTTTCGGTAGAGGTCGTCCAAGTCCAACTGCAGGTTGTCCGTGGTGGTGCCAAGGTTGGCGGCGATGGCGTCCTTGTCGCCGCCGGCGCCGAAGGCGCGCAACACGGCCAACTCGCGGGCGGTGAAAATCGGCGCGTCGGCCGGCCTCTCCAACTGCTTGAGCAAATCCTCGGCGCGTTGGTGAACATCCTTCGCGGAGTCGTCCGCCAACAACGCGGGAAAGACCTCCAGCACGGCTTCGCGCTCGCGCGCGAGCGATCGAACGTAGTCGGCGTGTTCCGCCAGACGCAGCAAGTCCGCCAAGTCCTGCACCGCGTTGCGCATGTCGCCGCAGCGCAACTCGACGGCCACGGACAAGGCCACCGCGTTCATCAACACCCGTTGCAGCCCGCGCTCGTCGGCGCGTTGGCAAAGCTCCCGCACCAGTTGCCGGGCAGCCTGCAAGTCGTGCCGAAAGCACAAGAGGCGTATGCGCCCGCAGGCGACCGCTTCCATCTCGCGCCAAGATTGCCGATCCAGGTCCAGTACGCCGGCGCTGTCGGTGGGCAGATCGTCCTCGCGCCACGCCCGCTCCGCCTCCGCGCCCAGGCCGTCTCTGACGAGCCAACTGACGCGCAGCGCCGAGAGAAAGCGAACCAGCGTAAAGAGGTCGCTTTTGCGTGCCTGGGCCAACGCTTGTTCCACCGAGAACAGCGCCCCGTGGTTGTCCGGCGCGAGTTCCGCGGTCACGCCGTAGAAGGCGGCGTAGACCTCCAACCATCCCACATCGGGCATGGCCGGCACTTCCCGCACCATCGCTCCAGGCGGATTGCAGGTTCGTTCGTGCTCCAATTCCCAAGACAGGACGTCCGCGATGGCGGTTGGCGCGCCGCGGCCGTAACAAATCGCGGCGTCCCGCACGCGCCCTTGCGCCATGGCGATCGCCCCCACCGCCAGATTGATGAACACGCCGCCGTACTCCGCGCCGGCGCGAGCGAAAGCGGCTTTGCCCAACCGGCCGCTCTCTTCGGCCGGCGCGAAGCGGGCGCGCTGGCCATGCGCCATGCAAAGCGAAAGGCGCAGAGCGCCCGCCACCACCGGGTCGAGGCCCGGCGCGCCCACCATCTCGACGGCCGTGTTCAGCGTCTCCCGCACCAAACGGCTGGCCAACGGCATGCAGCTGAAGCCCGCCAGCGTGCTTTGCACCAGCACGTGGTCGGCGCGCAACGCCTCGTCGTCGCCGCCTTGTCGATCCTTGGCGAAGTCTTCGGTCTTCGCTTTGACGGCGGTGTATTGCGTGAACGCCTCGGCGAAGCGCGATTGCAGGACGAGCACCGTGCAGCGCACCAGGGCGACCCGCGGGAAGGCGTCGATCACGTGGTCGGTGAGAAACTCGTTCACGGCGATCAGGCCCTTCACGCCGAATCGCGCCCAGAGCCGCACGCCGCCGGCTTCCTCGAGGAGCCTTCCCACTTGCGTCGAGTCGCCGGATTCGCGCGCGTGGCGCAACGCCTGCGCCACACGGCCTTCCCGCGCTTCGGCCTCGGCGATGCGGCCATGCACGAATTGGTAGCGCGCGAGGTTTTGTTCCCGATGCTTGGCCGCGCAGTATTCGCGCAGCAGCGGATTCAGCGTCAACGTGTGGTCTTGCCCCTGCAGCAGCAGCCCTTCGAGTGGGACCAGTCGTTCCATGCGTCCGCGAATGTCGTCCTCGCGCAAGGCCTCTTGGGCGAGGGGCGCCGTGATCCAGTCGAAGAGGGCGAGATCCAGCAGCAGGTTCCGGTCCGCTTCGGGCAAGTCCGCCAACAGCCGCTCCCCGAACCACTCGGCCGTGAGCTGATCCCGGGCCAGCCGTTCCACGGTGACCAGCCGCTCGTCGCCGGCCGCGGCCCGGAGGTTGCGCAGGATGCGCAACGCCACCGGCCAGCCCTCGGTGCGCTTCTCCAACGCGGCCAGTTCGCGCAGCGAGAGATCGCCTTCGAAAAAGCTGTCGATCTGCTGGGCCGTGAAGCGCAGCTCGTCGGCTGTGAGGTAGGCGCCTTCATCCCTCGCGCCGGCGTCGGGAAGATCGATTCCGGGGTTGTCGCGCATGGCGAAGGCGATGTGCAGATTCGGCGGCCCGCTCTGCAGCAGGAAGTTCACCGTGTCCAACGTCTCGCCGTGCGCCAAGCGCTCCACATCGTCCAGCACCAGCAGACAGGGAGCGGCGTGGGCGGCGATGGCCGCGAACAACAGCTCGGTGCGGCGTCTCGCGCGATGCGGCACAGCGCTCTCGTGGTCGTCGCGCCAAGCCTCTTCCAAATCCGCAAGCGGCAAGCCGGCCAGCTTGAAGGCCATCGCCAAGTAGGCGTCCACGATGCCGGGCGCGTCGTCTTCGTCCACCGTCAGCCACGCGGCGATCCGGCCGCCGTCTCGCCACCGTTGGAACACGTCCGCAAGCAGGCACGTCTTGCCGAAACCGCTCGGCGCCCGCAGCACCGTCAAAGGCCGCAACGGCTCGATCAAATCGAGCAGATCGGTACGGCGGTAGTAGCCGCTCACCACCCCGGGCCACTGCGCCTTGGCCGGCAACAGCCAGCGGCGGGGTTGCCGTTCTCTGCGAGCAGTGTTGGCCACAACCAACCCTCCACACCCTCGCTTGGAACAGGAATACTACACGCAACGGTGCCGGCGTCGAACAACGGGGGCGCGTGTTGCCGGCAAGGCGCCATCGAACGACAGTGCCGGATGCTTGGGCACCGTGGTTCCAAGTCTCGCAGGGCAAATTGGTTAGTCCAATTTAGTTGAATTGCCTATTGCAATTCGGTGTCATATGGCTTTAACGTGTGGTGTAGTCAATCTGTGGGGAGGCCATTATGGGGGCCATGCAAACCAGTCGCGGGAAAACCGCCCGCAATCGGGCTTCCGCGGGTCGCGGGGCGTCTTGGCTTACGGTGCTGGCGTTGTCGTTCGTCTTGGGCGGCCCGTACGCGGCGGCGCAAGACGAAGAGCAAGACGAGCAAGAGGCTATCGAGGAAGTCGTGGTGACCGGCACGCGCAGCACCATCCAGTCCTCGATCGCGGCCAAACGGGCGTCGGACACCGTCGTGGAAGTGCTTTCGGCCGAGGACATCGGCGACATTCCCTCGCTGTCCATCGGCGAGGCCCTTGAAACGCTTACCAGCGCCGCGGCCCACCGCGACCAAGGCACCGCCACGGAGGTTTCCATACGCGGCATGGGGCCGTTTCTGGGCTCCACCGTGTTCAACGGCCGCGAAGCCACCAACGGCAGCGGCGACCGGTCGGTGAACTTCAGCATGTTCCCGTCGGAGCTGTTCAACAAGCTGCAAGTCTACAAGACGCAGCAGGCCAACCTCATCGAAGGCGGCGTGTCCGGTCAAATCGCGCTGGGCAACGTTCGCCCCATCGACTACGGCAAGCGCCGTTTTCAAGGGGACCTCAAGATGAACTACAACCCGAACAACGCCGACATCAACATCGCCAAACGCGATTTGGGGTATCGCGCCTCCGGCAGCTACATCGACCAGTTCGACACCGCCGGCGGCGGCGTCTTCGGAATCTCGCTCGGCGTGCAGAAGAACGCCGTCACCAATCCCGAACAGGAGTACCGCACCAGCAGCGCGTGGCGGGACTGCCGCAACGATCCCGCCGTTTCCGCCGGCGTGTACTCCAGCAGCAATTGCGACAGCGGCAGCGGCGACCTGCGCATGGAGGTGGATCCAAACACCGGCGTGGCGCCGGACGCCGGCACCCCGGTGGTGTTCGTGCCGAGCCAACGCTCGTTCCGGCAGAACATCACGGACGACGATCGGGACTCGGTGTTCCTGGCGATGCAATGGCAGCCGTCGGAGCGGCTGGACCTCAATTTCGACTACCAATTCTCTGATCGGGACTTCACCGAGACGCGCAACGACTTGGTGTTCGCCGAGCAGCGCCGGGTCAACCCGGAGGGCCTCGTGGTTTCCCCCAGCGGCATCCTTAGGGAGTTCAACAACAACGGCCGCATCGAAACACTCAGCACCGCGCAGGAGCGCATCGAGGAGTACCGCGGCGGCGGTTTCGCCGCCACCTACCAAGTGAACGATCGGTTGGAGCTCTCGCTGGACTTCTCAACATCGTCCACATCCCGGCGCGAGAACATCATCCACACGCGGCTGCAATCGGAGCCGTCGGACATCCACGGCAATCCGGTGCCCGCCGGCACGGATCGTCCGGACGCCAGCTACGTGCTATCGGGCGGCGCCTCGCAGGTCGCCGAGATCACCGTCACGAACTTCGACGTCAACAACCACGATCTGTTCGCGGACAACGCCCGCACGCGCGTCGATCTCAACCAGGCGCGGGAAAACGACATCTCCGCCGTGCGCGGGGACTTCCACCTCCTGGTCGACAACATGGGGCCGGTGTACAGCGTTGAAGGCGGCGTGCGCCAATCCACTCTCGAATTCCAGAGCTGGCCTCGCGTGCGGTTGCAGACCTCGCACAGCGACAGCGCTATTCCCGGCGCCAGCATGGCCTGCCGCGACGCAACCTTCCCGGAGGATGGATTCCTCTCCGAGCCCGCCAACGGCCGGCCGCTGGTGCGCAATGTGGACGAGAGCGGCAACGTCATTGCCCAAGGCACCGGCAACACGTACGCCACGTTCGATCCGCTGTGCCTCGCCCGTGAACTCTTCGGCGGCGAGATCCCGGCCATTCCCGCGCCCCGGGAAACGGTTGGCAACGTGGACGTGGAAGAGAACTCCTTGGCCGCCTACGTCCAGGCCAACTACCGCACCGAGGTGGGCGGCAAGCCCGTGCGCGGCAACTTCGGCGTCCGCGTGGTGCGCACCGAAGTGGATTCGACCGGGCTGCGAACAACCTTCACCAGCAGCCGCGACGACGACGGGACGTTGACCATCAACGAGGACAGCGGCGCCTTCTACCCCGTGGTCGGCGGCAGCAGTTATGTGGAAGCCCTGCCGAGCTTCAACGCGGTGGTGGACATGCGCCACGACGTGTTGCTGCGGCTCGGCGTATTCCGCGGCTTGTCGCGGCCGGATCCCGCCGACATGGGTTACGGCCGGAACCTCAGCGTGGACGACGACGACGCCACATCCATCAGCGAAGTCGTGGGCACCGCCACCGCCAGCGGCAATCCGGACCTGAAGCCGCTGACGTCATGGAACTTCGACGCCGCCGTGGAGTGGTATCCGAACCCGGACACCATCCTCGCCGTAGGGGGCTATTACAAGAGCTTTCTCGGCGGATTCGAGAACACGCAGCGCGTTGAGCAATTCCTCATCGACGACCAGCCGTTCAACGCCGATGTGACCACTTCGAGAACCATCGAGGACACAAGCCGGCTCATCGGCTTCGAGGTCACGTTCGCGCACGCCTTCACTTGGCTGCCCGGCTACTTGAGCGGCCTGGGCGGCAAGTTGTCCTACAACTGGGCGGATGCGGACTTCGACTTCGAGGACCAAACCTTCGGCGCGTCCCGGGTGGTCGACGAGTCCGGCAACGTGGTGTCCGAGCGCGTCCGCCTGGTCCCCGCCGCCGGCTTGTTCGGCTTTTCGGAACAAGTGCTTTCCGGGCAGTTGTACTACCAAATCGCCGACCTCGACCTGCAGCTCATCTACAAGTACCGCAGCAAGTACTTCCAGCAGTTCATCAGCTCGCCCGGCATCATCCGCTACATCGGCGACATCGGCGTCGTCGAGGCCCGCGCGACCTACGAAATCATGGACAAGGTGACCCTGCGGGTGGAGGCGTTGAACCTGTTCGACGAACCGCGAATGAATTTGATTCCGACGCCGGACAGCCTTTCGGAGCTCAACAGCTACGGCCCTCGCGTGTTCGTCGGCATCCGGGCGAAGTTCTAGTCGTCCGGGTTTCTGCTTGTGCCGGAGAGCCGCTTGTCGATCGCGCCGATTCCTCGAAACCAAAGCGGGGACGGGCCAAGCGTGGCCGGCGCGCGGCTCTACGAGGCGGTGGCGAGCGAAATCACCAGGTTCATCGAGCAGGGCGCCTATCCGCCGGGGGGCAGACTGCCGAGCGAACGCACGCTCGCGGAGGAACTGGACGTGAGCCGCGTCACTGTCCGCCAAGCCCTGGTGTCGCTGCAAACACTGGGCCGCGTGCAGATCCGAACCGGCTCCGGCGTCTACGTTTCCGACGGCGCGGTCGGGTCGCAAGCGCTGGCCGGCACGAGCGCGTTCGAGCTCACGCAAGCGCGCTTGTTGTTCGAATCCGAAGCGGCTGCTCTTGCCGCGCCGGACATCGGGGAGACCACGTTGACCCGCTTGGGCGAGTTGCTTGCCCGGATGGAGGCGAGCGATTCGGACGAAACCGCGGACCTGGCCGACCGCGATTTTCACATGACCATAGCCGCGGCTTCCGGCAACGGCGTTGTCCGGCAAGTCATCGAGTCGCTTTGGCGGATGAGGCTGGAACGGGAGCCGATCAAGGCGGTGTATCGGGCCGTGTGCTCGCACGACGTGGCCAAGCGCGGCGAAGAGCATGCGGAAATCCTGGACGCCTTGAAGGCGCGCGATGCGAATGCGGCGCGACTGGCCATGCGCAAGCACTTTCGGCGGTTGATCGAATCGATGGTCGATGTCGCGGAGGAACAGGCGTTGGAGGAGGTGAAGAAGAAAGTCGCGGAAACACGGCAGCGATACCTCAAAGGCGCGCCCTGATGGCCGCCCGGCGGAACGTCGCGGTTGTCGCCTTGGGCTTGGCCGCCGCGCTTGCCGCCGATCTTGGGCAAGCCGGGGATACGCTGGTTCGCGACCAAGCCGGCTACTTCGCCGCGGTGCGCCAAGCGGCGCCGGGAGATGCCATTGTTCTTGCCGACGGCGAGTGGCGGGACTTCGAGATCGTCTTCACCGGCAACGGCCTGCCAGACAAGCCCATCACGCTGCGCGCCGAGACGAAGGGCAAGGTGCGAATCACCGGCCGCTCGAACCTGCGGCTTGGCGGCGAACACCTGATCGTGTCCGGCCTCGTGTTCACGGACGGCCACACCCCGACCCGCGATGTCATCGCCTTTCGCCGCACAAAGACGCACCTCGCCAACCATTCGCGGGTCACCGAAGTGGTCGTCGACCAATTCAACAATCCGGAACGGTTCGAGACGGACTTCTGGGTCACCATGCACGGTCGGGGCAATCGCCTTGATCACTCGTATCTGGCCGGCAAGAGCAACAGCGGCGTGACGGTGGCGGTTCGGCTGGACGCGAAAGCAAGCGAGCAAAACGAACATCGCATCGAACACAACTATTTCGGCCACCGGCCGATCCTCGGTTCCAACGGCGGCGAGACGCTGCGCATCGGCACCAGCAAGTACTCGCTCGTCGAATCGCGAACGTTGGTGGAAAACAACGTCTTCGAGCGTTGCAACGGCGAAGTGGAGATCATCTCCAGCAAGTCCGGCGGCAACGTGTTTCGCGGCAATCTCTTCTTGGAGTCCCGCGGCACTCTCACGCTGCGCCACGGCAACGGCAATCTCGTGGAAGGCAACGTCTTCCTCGGCAACGGCGTCGATCACACCGGCGGCATCCGCGTCATCAACAAGGGTCAGACCGTTCGCAACAACTACCTTTTCGGTCTCACCGGCCGCCGCTTCGGCGGCGCCTTGGTGGTGATGAACGGCGTGCCGAACTCGCCCATCAACCGCTACCACCGGGTGGAAGACGCGGTCATCGAAAACAACACCATCATCAACGCCCATCACATCGAGCTGGCCGCCGGCAGCGACGCCGAGCGCAGCGCCGTCCCACGCCGCAGCCGCATGCGCAACAACCTCATTGTCAACACGACGCCGCGCCGCTCCGTGACGGTGTACGACGACATCAGCGGCGTTCGCTTCGAGGGCAACGTGGCCTCCCGCGTGGTCGGACTGCCGGAGATCGACGGCATCACGGCCCGCGAAGTGACACTTGTTGATGGGCAAGGCGGTCTGAAACATCCCGCTGGCGAGGCGTTCGCCAACATCGGCGCGCCGCGCGACATGACGGTCTTGCGCCGAGAAGACGCCGGCCCGTCTTGGTATCCGAAACCGTCGGCGAGCCCTCGATTCGGCGGCGGGCGAACGTGGCGCGTCGCACCCGGTGACGACACGCTGGCGGCGTCCATGGAGCGCATTGGCCCGGGCGATGTGCTTGAACTGCGCCCCGGCGACTACACGGTCGCCGAGGTGCTCAAAATCGCCACCCCCTTGACGCTGCGCGCGTCGCCGGACGCCTCTGGCCGCCCGGTCATCCGCTTCGAGCGGAGCGCCTTGATCGAAATTGCCGATGGCGGCAGCCTGGAGTTGGTCGGCTTGGCGATAGATGGCGCGCTCGCCCCGGACGCCTACGGCAACGCGGTGGTGCGCACCAGCCGGCGATCGATGCTTCGCAACTACGCGGTTCGCGTCGTGGACACGCACGTTCGCAATCTGAACACCAATCACTCCTTCAACTTCCTCCGCGTCGCCAAGCACACGTTCGCGCGGGAGATCGAGATCGTCGATTCCGCGTTCCACGCGGTGACCGGCGACGTCGTCGCCTTGAATCCCGAAATCGACGACTTGGGCGTTTACAACGGCGAATACGTCACGGTCCGCGGTTCCGCGTTCACCGATGTGGACGGTGCGGTGTTGAACATCTACCGCGGCGGCACGGACGAGAGCACGTTCGGGCCGCACGTGATCATCCGCGACAACACGTTCGCGAACGTCGGCAACGGCAAGCGCAACAAGACCGGCGCCGCGGTGTTCCTGCACGGTGCGCAGAGGGTTTCCATCCAAGACAACGAGTTGCGCGCCAGCCGTCCCATTCGAGTGCTTGAAACCGTGGGCGAGCCCGTCATAGCCGTGGAACGCAATCGTCTTGTCGAGACGCCGGCGCCCGTCGTGGCCAAGTGGCGTCCGTGAGAGTCGCCGGCCCATGCGGCCGCTGGCTCGCGGCTTTGTGGTGCTTGGCCGCCTGCCACGTCGCGTCGGCGGCCTCCGCCCCGGGGCACCCCCGCCTGCTGTTGGGTGCCGGCGAAGCGCCGGCGCTGCGGGAGGAATCGCGGAAGTCGCCGCTGTTCGCCGCCGCGGTCTCCCGCACCGCGGCGCGCCTCGAACCGCATCTCGCCCAACTGCCGGCGGTGCCGGCGCCGCGGGACGCCGGCGGCGGCTACACCCACGAACGGCACAAGGCGAACGGCATCCTGCTGGCCGAGGCCGGGGCTTTGTTCCAGTGGACCGGCGAGACCCGTTACGCCGAATTCGCGCGCCAACTGCTGCTGGGCTACGCCGAACTCTATCCGCAACTCGGCCCGCACCCGGTGCGCAAGTCGCGCACGCCGGGCCGGTTGTTTTGGCAGAGTCTGAACGAGTCGGTGTGGCTGGTCCACGCCGCGATGGGCTACGACAGCGTCTACGAAGCGCTTGCCGCGCAAGACCGCCGGCGCATCGAGCACAATCTATTGCGGCCGGTGGCGCGGTTTCTTTCCACCGAGTCGCCGCGCATGTTCAACCGGATTCACAACCACGGTACTTGGGCGACCGCCGCTGTTGGAATGACCGGATATGTGCTGGACGACGAACAGTTTGTTCGCATGGCCTTGCTGGGCACGCTGGAAGACGGCAAAGGCGGATTCCTGGCCCAATTGCGGCACTTGTTCTCGCCCGATGGCTACTACCTGGAAGGGCCCTACTATCAGCGCTACGCCATGATGCCGTTCGTGCTGTTCGCCAGAGCCATCGAGCGCAACGAACCGCAACGCGCGATCTTCGAGTACCGGAACGGCGTTTTGGGCAAGGCGATCCGCACGACGATTCAGCTCACCTACGGCGGGCGCTTCTTCCCCGTCAACGACGCCCTGCCCGAGAAAGGGCTGGACACGATGGAGCTGGATCACGCCATCGCCATCGCTTACGGCCAAACCGCGGATCCGGCGCTGCTTTCGCTGGTGGACGACCGCTCCCATCTGGTGCTGACAGCTGACGCGCTGCGTCTCGCGTTGGCGAAGGAGGCCGGCGAAGAGCAGCCGTTTCCTTTCGCGTCACGCCACTTCCGGGACGGGGCGGACGGCCAGCGCGGCGCATTGACGGTTCTCCGTGGCGGCACCGGCGCTTCCACGCCCGAGGGTCTTCCGCGAACGACACGTTGCCCACGGGCGCCGGAAGGGTACGCGCTCGTGTTCAAGGCCACTTCCCACGGCTTGGGGCATGGCCACTTCGACCGGTTGCATTGGATGTTCTACGACAACGGCGTCGATGTCGTGGCGGATTACGGCGCGGCGCGTTTCCTGAACGTGGTGCAGAAGGCCGGCGGCCGGTATCTGCCGGAAAACACGTCTTGGGCGAAGCAGACGGTTGCCCACAACACTTTGGTTGTGGACGAGGCGAGTCAGTTCCAAGGCGACGTGAAACAAGCGGATGCGTCTTGGCCCGCGGATCACTTCTTTCACGCGGGCGGCAACGCGCAGATCGTCTCAGCGGTGGAAAAACTCGCCTATCCGGGCATCGCGTTGCGCCGAACGATGTTGCTCATCGACTGGCCGGCGCTCGACTGTCCATTCGTGCTGGACGTTTGGCGGGCGCTTGGAACGCAGCCTCGGCGCTTCGACCTGCCGCTTTATTTCAAGGGCCACATGATCGAGACCGTGCCGCGGTTGGAGGCCGCCTCCTCATTGCTCCCGTTAGGCGAACACAACGGCTATCAGCATCTTTGGCTGCTTGGCGAGGCCGCCGTGCCGGCCGGCGAGAGATTGGCATTCACTTGGCTGCGCGCCGGCCGCTTCTACACCTACGCGGTTCAGGCGAACGCGAGTTTGCGAGCGATGATGACCCGCGTCGGCGCCGGGGATCCGGACTTCAGCCTGCGCCCCGAGCCGGGCCTGATGCTGCGGGCGGACCAAGTCGACAACTTTGCGCTGGTCGCGTTGCTCGAGCCGCACGGCGAATACAGCAGCTCGAGGGAGTTCACCCGACACAGCAAGCCACAGGTCGCCGACATGCGCTGGTTCGACGCCGACGGCAAGGATGTCGTGACCATACGGGCCGGCTCGGGCGAGCATCTCTCGGTGGCGTTGTCCTACGACCGCGACGCCGACGCCGCTCATGTGGTCGAAACGGCCACCGGGCGGCACGAATGGCGCGGCTACTATCGGGTATCGATGGCTGACGCGGCAATGCCAAACCAAGGGGATCGGGAGGGATTGTGAACCCAGCGACCAGGCCAACATCGGCCACCGAGAAAGTACCGGGATTGCGTTGGCTCATCTTGAGTTTGGTGGCGCTGGCCACCGTCATCAACTACATCGACCGGAATGCGCTCGGCGTGATGTGGCCGGAAATGTCCGGCGAGCTGGGTCTCGACAAGAACGATTACGCCAACATCGTGATTTTCTTCATGATCGGCTACGCCATCGGGCAGTCCTTGTTCGGCAAGATAATGGACGCCATCGGCACGCGCATCGGCTTTACGCTCGCCATCGTCGTGTGGTCTGTGTCCGTGGCCTTGCACGCGGTCGTCCGCAGCGTCTACGCGTTCGGTGCCGTGCGGCTTGTCATGGGCATTGGCGAAGCCGGCAACTGGCCGGGCGCCACGAAGAGCAACGCGGAATGGTTTCCCATCAAAGAGCGGGCGCTGGCGCAGGGCATCTTCAACGCCGGCGCTTCCGTCGGCGCCTTGGTGTCGGCGCCCATCGTCGCATGGCTTTTCTACCTCGTCGGTTGGAAGGCGACGTTTGTCGTCCTTGGCGGCCTGGGGTTTGTCTGGCTGGTGCCGTGGTTGATCGTCTATAAATCCGGGCCGGACAGCCATCCTTGGCTCGACGCCGAAGAACGCGATTACATCTTGAGCGGTCAACGCGTGGCTTCCGGGGAAGGCGCCCTCGCATCGGCCAACACTTTCGCGCCGGGCTGGCGGGAAATGCTGCGCTACCGCGAAAGCTGGTCTGTCATCGGGTCGCGGTTCTTTTTGGATCCCATCTGGTGGCTGTTTGTCACTTGGCTGCCGATCTACCTGCACGAGCAGTTCGGCTTCGATGTGAAACAAATCGGCTTGTTCGGGTGGGTGCCCTATGTTGGCGCGGCGCTCGGCTGCGTGTTCGGCGGTTGGCTGGCCAAGCGGTTGCTTGCCCGCGGCTGGCCGGTGGATCGCGTTCGGAAATGCGCGATCGCCGTAGGTGGCGCGTTGATGTTTCCGGCGCTCCTTGGCACGGCCTTCGCGTACACGCCGCTCTTGGCGGTGTTGCTGATCGCGGTGATCCTGTTCGCCTTCCAAATGGCGATGGCAAACATTCAAACGCTGCCGAGCGACTTCTACTCGGGCGAATCGGTGGGTTCTCTGGCCGGCGCGGGAGGCACCGCGGCGGTGGTCGGCGTGCTCATCACGACATGGATCGTGCCCAAGATCACGGAAACCTCCTATGTGCCGTTCTTCGTGCTCGGCGCGTCCTTGGTGCCTGTCGCCATGATCTGCGTGTGGGCGTTCGCGCGCCGCATCGAACCCGTCACACCCAAATAGCCGGATGGCCTTGCCAACCGCATCAAACGGAGAACTGAAATGACCGGGAAGTTGACAGACAAGGTGGCGATCGTGACCGGCGGCGCCCGCGACATCGGCCGGGCGGTATCGCTGGAGTTGGCGGCGGCCGGCGCGCATGTGGCCGTGAACACGTGCCACAGTCCGGCGCTCGGCGAAAAAACCGTGGCGGACATCCGCGCCGCCGGCGGCGCGGCGATCCTCGTGCCGGGAGACATGACAGCGCAAGCCGATGTGGAGCGGCTCGTCAGCGAGGCGCGCCAAGCGTTCGGCGATGCGGTGCATGTGCTGGTGAACGTGACCGGCGGCCTGGTCGCCCGTCGCGGCCTCGCGGACATGGACGAGGCGTTCTTGAACGAAGTGATGCGGTTGAACTTCAACAGCACGTTCCTCGCCACGAAACTCGTCGCCGCCCACATGCCGGCCGGCGGCGCCATCGTCAACTGCGCATCGCAAGCGGCGCGGGATGGCGGCGGGCCGGGGGCGGCGGCCTACGCCAGCGCCAAAGGCGCGGTGATGACGTTCACCCGCGCCATGGCCAAGGAGCTCGGCGCGCGCGGGATTCGCGTCAACGCGGTTTGTCCGGGGATGATCGACACCACGTTCCACGACACGTTCACCAAGGACGCGGTGCGCGCCAAAGTGGCCTCGGAGACCGCTCTTGGCCGCGAAGGCCAAGCCGCGGAAGTGGGCCGGTTCGTGGCTTGGCTGGCGTCGGAAGACGCGAGCTACGTCACGGGCGCGAATTTCGACGTGAACGGCGGCGCCTACTTCGTTTGATCGCGGCTTGATCGCGCTATCGCGTTCATCGAGTCGCCGGCGCGGGGATGTCGGCGGCGATGCCGCTCGACCCGCCGGCGCCGGTGCTATATTCGTTCCATGCGCTTCTTCAACACCGAGGGGCCGGTAAACCGAGACGACCACTACGCGATCCCGCCGCTGGCGCGCTTGGACGTCGACGGTCTGCTCGGCTTGATTCGAACCAAGCGCTATTTCGTCCTGCACGCGCCGCGGCAAACCGGCAAGACCTCGGCGCTCATCGCGCTGCGCGACCTGTTGAACGGCGGCAAGGCGGGGAACTTCCGATGCGTGAACGTGAACGTCGAGGTCGGCCAGGCGGCGGGCGACGACACCGACCGCGCCATGCCCGCCATTCTCGGCAACTTGGCCGATTGCGCGAGGCTCTTGGGCGACGACTTCCCCGACAGCGCGTGGCGTACGCAATTGGCCACGCTCGGCCCCGACGGCGCGCTGAAAGGTCTGCTCGGGCGCTGGTGCGAGGCGAACCCGACGCCGCTGGTGCTGCTGATCGACGAGATCGACTCGCTGGTGGGGGCCACGCTGCTGTCCGTTCTGCGCCAGCTGCGCTCCGGCTACGAATTGCGTCCCCGCGGTTTCCCGCAGAGCGTCGTGCTGTGTGGCGTGCGGGACATCCGCGACTATCGCATCAGGTCCACGGCCGGCGAGGTGATCGCCGGTGGCAGTCCGTTCAACGTGGCCGCGAAGTCCCTGCGCTTGGGAGATTTCACCGAGGCGCAGACGCGGGACTTGATCGCGCAGCACACGGCGGAAACCGGGCAGCGCTTTACGACCGCGGCGCGGGACGCGGTGTGGGAGCAGACCCAAGGCCAACCGTGGCTCGTGAACGCGCTGTGCGCCGAGGTGTGCTTTGACAGCAAGGGCCCGCGCGATGCCACCAGGGTCATCGGCAAGGACGACATCTTCGCCGCGCGGGAAGAGCTGATTCTCTCCCGCCGCACGCATTTGGATCAGTTGGCGCACAAGTTGACGGAGAAGCGCGTGCGCCGGATCGTCGAGCCCCTCTTGGGCGGCGCGCCTGCTCGCCACGAGGTTCGAGACCTCGAGTACGTTCGCGACCTGGGACTGGTGGACGCCAGCGAACCACCGCGCATTGCGAACCCGATCTACGCGGAAGTGGTGCCCCGGGAACTCGCCTACATCCTGCAAAGCAGCCTAGACCAGGACGCGACGTGGTATGTGGACGACGCTGGCCGGCTGGACATGCGAAAGCTGTTGACGGCGTTTCACACCTTCTACGGCGAGCACGCGGAGCATTGGCTGGGGCGCCTCAAGGATTACAGCGAGGCCGGCCCCCAGCTCATCCTGCAAGGCTATCTTCAACGCATCGTGAACGGCGGCGGACGCATCGAGCGCGAATACGGATTGGGCCGAGGGGCGACGGATCTTCTTGTGTTGTGGCCGCGGGAACCGGGGCAGCCTTCGGACTTGTGGGAACGCTTCGTGATCGAGTGCAAGGCGTTGCGCGACACGGACAAGCGAAGCCTGGAAGGCACGATAGAGCGTGGCGTGGAGCAGACCTTGCGGTACATGGCGAAGTCTGGCGCGAACGAAGGCCATCTGGTGGTGTTCGACCGACGCGGCAAAGCGCGCGGGCCGGTTGCCGGCTTGGCCGGCCGCATGGAACGCGACGGAGGCGGACGCGCGGTGGCGGTGTGGACGCTATGAGGACGCCGCCCGTTTAGTGGAAGTTCCGCGATCGGAAGGCGCGCGCGGTGGCGCTCGAGCCGTTGGCCGCATCCGCCGGGCCGGAGTGCCCGGCAACCAAGCCCGCGAGTTTGTGGCTTAGGTCGCGCAATTCGCCGGCCACCACGTGAATCACCAGGCCTTCGCGCTGCACCAGGCCCTTCACGGCCAGCAGGCGGCTTTGCAAGAGCGCGGCGCGAAAGCGCGCCAGCACGCTGCTCCACACCACGATGTTGCTGTTGCCGGTCTCGTCCTCCAAGGTGATGAACACCACGCCGGTGGTGGTGCCCGGCCGCTGCCGGCAGGTGACGATGCCGGCCACTTGCACGAACTGCTCGTGGCGGCAGCTTTGCAGTTCCTTGGCGGTGCGGCAGCGCTGGAGTTCCCGCTCGCCGCGCAGCAGCGTCATGGGATGGGGGCCGAGGGTGAGGCCGAGGTAGTTGTAGTCCGCCAGCATGTTTTCGCCGGGGTTCGGGGCGGGTAGGGCGACCTCGGTGCGGTATTCGACGCGCGCCGCGGCGGCTTTCCAGATGGCCGCTGGACGACGAACCCCGGCGGCGTCCCAATGCGCTTGATGGCGGTGTCCCGACAGGCCGGCCAGCGCTCCGGCGCGGGCGAGGAACGTGATCTCGCGGTCGTCCAAGGCGGCGCGGGCGGCGAGGTCGTTCATGTCGCGGAAGGGCTGGGCGCTTTCGACGCGGCGCGCGGCGTCCTCGCCAAGGCCCTTCACCTGCCGCAGCCCCAAACGCACAGCGACCGCCGCGTCGCCGTTCCTCATAGCCGTTTCGCTTTGCGCGGCCGGGCGCGCACCCTCGCGGTCGCATTCCAGCCGGTAGTCCCAGCCGCTCGCCTGCACGTCCGCCGGGCGGCATTCCACGCCGTGGGCGATGGCGTCGCGCAGTAGCTGCGACGGGCTGTAAAAGCCCATCGGCTGGCTGTTCAGAAGGCCGCAAACGAACGCTGCCGGGTGGTGGCGCTTGAGCCAAGCGGAGACGTACACCAGCAGGGCGAAACTGGCGGCGTGGGACTCCGGAAAGCCGTATTCGCCAAAACCCTTGATCTGGGCGAACACGCGCTCGGCGAACTCGCGGTCGTGGCCGCGCGCCAGCATACCGTCCACCAGTTTGCGCTCGAAGGGCTCCAGGCCGCCGCGCTTCTTCCACGCCGCCATGGCGCGGCGCAGAGCGTCCGCCTCGCCGGCCGAAAAGCCCGCCGCGGCCATGGCGAGTTCGATCACCTGTTCTTGGAAGATGGGGATGCCGAGGGTGCGTTCGAGCACCCGCCGCACCGCTTCGCTGCCGTAGACGACGGCTTCCTTGCCTTGGCGGCGGCGCAGATAGGGATGCACCATGTTGCCTTGGATCGGCCCCGGCCGCACGATGGCGACTTCGATGACCAGATCGTAGAAGCAGGCCGGTTTGAGGCGCGGCAGCATGGACATCTGCGCCCGCGACTCCACTTGGAAGACGCCCACGCTGTCCGCCCGTTGCAGCATGGCGTAAGTGTCCGCGTCTTCGGGCGGTATGTCCGCCATCGCCGCCGCGCGATGGTGCGTGGCGGTGGCCTCCACCAAGGCGAGCGCCTTGCGGATGGCCGTCAACATGCCGAGGCCGAGCACGTCCACCTTGAGCAGGCCAAGGGCTTCGAGGTCGTCCTTGTCCCATTGAATGACGGTGCGCTCGGCCATGGCGGCGTTCTCCACCGGCACGAGTTCCGCGAGCGGCCCGGCGGAGATGACGAAACCGCCGACATGCTGGGAGAGATGCCGCGGAAAACCGAGAATCTCTTTCACCAAATGCAAAAACTGCTTGGCGACCCGGCTGTCTGGATTCAGGCCGGCGGCACTGAAGCGCTCGATCATCTCGGCGCGGTTGTCCCACCAGGAAACGGATTTCGCCAACAGGTCCACGAAATCCTGCGCCAGCCCGAGCGCCTTGCCGACATCGCGGATGGCGCTGCGGGGACGGTAGGTGACGAGGGTGGCGGCGAGGGCGGCGCGGTGGCGGCCGTAGCGGGCGTAGATGTACTGGATGATCTCCTCGCGCCGTTCGTGCTCGAAATCCACATCGATGTCCGGCGGCTCGTTCCGCTCCTTGGAGACGAAGCGCTCGAACAGCACATGCTGGCGCGCCGGATCCACTTCGGTGACGCCAAGACAGTAGCAAACCGCGGAATTGGCAGCCGAACCGCGCCCTTGGCAAAGGATGCCGCGCTTGCGGGCGAACCGCACGATGTCGTGGACGGTGAGAAAGAAGTGCTCGTAGCCGAGTTCGGCGACAAGAGCGAGCTCTTTGTCGATGAGCGTCGCCACCGCCGATGGTGTTCCCTCCGGCCAGCGCTCGCGCGCGCCGGCCTCGGTGAGCTGGCGCAGGTGCGCGGCCGGCGTGGTGCGCAGGGGCACCAGCTCGCGGGGATATTCGTAGCGCAGCTCGTCCAAGGAGAAAGTGCAGCGTTTGGCCACGCGCAGCGTTTCGTCCAGCATTTCGCGGGGATAGCGCGCCAGCAGCTTCGACACCGGCTGCAAGCAGCGTTCGCGGTTCTGCTCGATGCGCCCGCCGAGATCCCGCACCGGCGTTTTGAGGCGGATGGCGGCGAGCACATCGCGCAGCGGCTTGCGTTCCGGCGCGTGCATGGCGGCGGCGCCAGAGGCGACGATGGCGATGTCCAGGCGCGAGGAGAGGGTGAGCGCATGGGCGGTCTTGTCCAGATCGTCGCTTTCGAGAAACAGCTCGAGGGCGATCCAAAGGTTCGGCAGCAGGCGCTTGAGCTCGCTTCCCAAGGTGATTTTGGCGCCGATGGCCGTGTTCGCGTCCGGGATCCACAGCGCAAGGCAGTCCGGCACGCTGCCGCGCAGATCGCGCAACGTAAGCGCGTATTCGCCCTTGGGCGCGCGCCGCCGTCCGCGGGTGATGAGCGCGGACAGTTGCCCGTAGGCGCGGCGGGTTGGGGCGAGCAACACGAGGTGAACCTGCGCGCCGTCGCTTGGCCGGTGGTTCGCGTCCGCCGCGGCGCCGGATGCCCCGGCGAGCCGGAACTCGGCACCGACGATGAGGTGGATGCGGCGTTCGCGCGCCTCGAGGTGCGCCCGCACCACGCCGGCCAGCGAGCACTCGTCCGTTATGGCGATGGCGTGGTAGCCGAACGCGGCGGCCGTGCGCACCAGCTCCTCGGGATGCGACGCGCCGCGCAGAAAGGAGAAGTTGGAGATGGCGCGCAGCTCGGCGTAACGCGTGCGGACTGGATGGTCGGAGTGAACCATTGCAGAGACGTGTTTTCGTACAAGATAGAGCGACTATAAGTGGTTATGCATACAGTATCAAGAAAGCGGTTTCGCGAGGACGCCACGAGCCTGCTGCCGCTCGCTCAACCCGGTGCGGCGCGAGCCTCCACGCCGACCGAGAACTATCCGCCAGTCGGCGGCAATCAAGCGAAGTAGCCGTGCAGAAACCACCTGCCGCGGTGGTCGCGGTACAGCCAGCAGCGGGCGTGGGACTTGGTCTTGGCAACGTGGTAATCGCGCGCTTGCGCGGCGTCCCACCAGCCGGTTTCGATGCGCTCCAAGGTGTCGCGCAACGCGAAGCGTCGGACAGAGACGGGCTGCGGCGGGTCGAGCAGCCACAGCGGGCGGGCACCGGGTTTGGCCGCCGCATCCGCCGGCTTGCCGGCCGGTCGGAGCGTGCGGTAGACGACTGGCGTTGCCGCCCACGCCGCTTCGGGCCGGTGGTCGTCCACTGTTGCCAATGTGCGGATGGCATCGTCGCCAAGGCGGGCCGCCAGCAGATCCGCCAGTTCGGCCCGCTTCTTGGCGGTGGCGGAACCGTCGCCGCGCATACCCGGCAAGTCCCCCAGCAAGTCCGCCTCCGGCGGCAAGAGCGGCGTGACGAGTTCAGCGTGCAGGAGAACACTCATCACCTCTCTTGGGAGAGCCACGCGCTCCAGCCGCAATTGGCTCAAGCGCAGGAAAGCCGCCGCGTCCGCGCTCGCTTCCGCAAGACCCACCTGCACGGCGGCCGTGGCGCCGGACAGCGCCGTGAACGTCCACGCCAGCCGCCGGGCACCGAGACCGCGAGCGGCGAGCTTGGTCGCGACCCGGGCGATCACCCGGCGCATCGGCGGCAGCAGCGCGTCCTTGCTGTGTACGCCCTCCAAGAGATGCGCGCTGAACCGGAAGCGTTCCGGCAAGGCGATAGGCCGGCGCGGGTCGGCTTTGCGTCCTGTCAACCTGTGCAGGTAGTCCACCAGCGTTGATGGGAACCTCTGGCCGAGTTCCCGCGTCGGCAGGTCCAGAAGTTCCCCCAGGCGCCGGATGCCCATGTTCGTCAGCCGCTCCACCTCCTGCGGCGGCAAACCGATGCCGGCGAGCGGCACCTGGCGCAACGGCAATGACGGGAAAACGGGTGACGGGTGGGGTGACGAGGTTGAATGCGGGGCGGGGCGGGGCTCGTCGAAACCGGCCCGCGCCAAGGCCAGCGCCGCGAGCGGCGTGGCGGCGGCGGCGATGCGCGTGGCATGTCCCAGCCGCCGGTAGCGGGCGTTTATCTCGGTCACCAATGCGCGAAGGCCGCCGAACAGCCGCAGGCTGCCGCGCGCTTCAACGTGCAGCGCGTCGGGAGGTTCCAAGCTGACGCGCGAAGAAAACCGGTAGGCGACGAGGCCCAGCCATTCCAGCCGCTTGTGTTCCGCGTTCCGGTCGCGTTGAAAGTGCCGAAGCCCCGGCGCGATGCTGTGCGCGGTCGCAAGCGTGGTGCCGATCCGAATGCCCGCCTGTCGCGCTCCCGCATCCACTTGCGCCACGCGTCCCTCGTCGACAAGCACCGTGGGCGCATCGTCCACCGCTTCGGCGGCCCCCAAGGCTTCCAAGAAATGCACCTCGAGGCCGAGCATCGGAAAGCACACCGCTAGCCAGGCACCCTCGGCGTGGGCCGGTTGGCAACCGTCGCGAGCGGGGCAACGGCTCGCCTGCGAATCGCGCCGGCGCGCGGAAGAATCCTCCTCGGCGGCCTCGGCGGCCTCAGCGGAAGGAACGACGGCTTGTTCGCGAGACGCCCCCTCGCGCACCGGAGTGTTCGCCATCTTGATCATGGCGATTCTCCGCGTTCGGGTGCCGACACGTCCAATGCGATGTTCTCCACCGGCCAGCCGCCGCGCCGCTTCAGCAAATCCACCCGCAAGCGTTCGTCCGCCGATGGCGTCAGCCGCAAGCGCAAATCGGCGGCGGACGCCTCGCGCTGCGCGGCCGGCGACCGGAACACGCAACCCCAAGCGCCGCCTTTTCGGGCGGCCAGCAGCAAACGCCGCGTTTCGGCCAGCGTCATCTTGCCGGGCCAGCCGAGCACGGCGCCGCACGCGCCCGATCGCATCGCTTGCTCCAGCGCCCAAAACGCCTCGGCGCGCTCTTCGGCGCGCACCAGCAGCACCGTGGCGAGATCGAGGCCTGCCGCTGCCAACGCCGGCGCGTAGGGCACGAACGGCGGATCCACCCACGCGATCCAACGCGCCTCGGTGGTGGAGACCGTCGCCAGCGCCGGCGCAAGCAGCCGCAGTTCGCCAATGCCCCAAGCGGGGCAAAGCAGTTCGGTCAAGCCGGCCCGCGGCCAGCCACGATCCGCGAGCAAGGCGTCCAAGGCGGGAAACCCCGTGCCAATGCCGTTGGCCGCAAGCGCCGCTGGAGAACCGCGCGCGAAATCCCGCGCCCGCCACAGGCCCGCCGTGGCACGCAGGCCCTCGTCTTGCGCCAATGCCTGCAGCACGGCCCTCCCCCCGGCTGCCGCGCCGACGGTTGACGGAAGGGGCGTCTCGGGACATCCGCCACGCTCAACCATCCGCTTTTTTAGATGTTTATCCATACAGTGAAAGCAAAGTGTAGCTGTTCATTCACACAGCATCAATTGTGATCAGCGGGCTCCATAACGGCACGGGTTGTACCGCGAGTCGGCGGCGGCCTTGCGCGAACAGGGCGAGACCCGGCATCGGGCCGCGTCCAGATGCGTGGGGGTGCCGCTCCTTGCGCCAGCGCCGCTTGGAACAGCGGGCCCGCACACCCTTCGGGTGCGGATGCTTCTCGTGGCCGGTACCAGAGTTCCTCAGCGCGCCACGCCTTGAGTTGAGTGAGTTGATTGAGCGGGAGTGTTGAATCGGCCCTTCTTTTCCTTCAAGATCGGCGACTTGTGCAATACGCAAGCGGCGCAGGCCGCTTGCAACACGCAGATCGCGTCCATGAACTCCGGCACCAACACCGATAGCGACACTTCCGGGGCGGCCATCACCTTGGACGGCTACGCTCGCGTGCCGAGAATTCTGCGCTTGAACGTGTCTGGCCAACCGGTGGACTGGGCGACTTGGCAAGAGGCGGTGTGCCTGTACGCCCGGGATCTGGTCGAGTGGACGCTCGGCGACGCCGTGTTGCGGCTGCGCGGTGGGCATTCGCGCATTGACGGCACCCGCACCACGGCGGACATCCACAGCATCATCGCTTGCGGCGGACGGCGGGCGCAGCAGACGCGCGCCGTGCCGGCGCTCACCAATCAGGCGTTGTTCGCCCGCGACCGCCACCTTTGCCTGTACTGCGGCAGGGTGTTCCAAGCGGCCTCTTTGACTCGCGATCACGTCGTGCCGAAGTCGCGCGGCGGGGACGACGAGTGGGAGAATGTTGTGGCCGCCTGCAAACGCTGCAACCACCGCAAAGGCCACCGCCTGCCGCACGAATGCGGCATGGAGCTGCTCGCGCTGCCCTATGTGCCGAACATCGCGGAATATCTGGCGCTCACCAACTCCGGGCGCATTCTCGGCGATCAAATGGACTTTCTGGCAACGCAGTTCGGCCAAGCCGCGAAGACCCGCGACAACCTGTTGCACTAAGGCCGCCGGCGGCGCCGGAACGCCCCGCCAAGGCGCACCCAGGACCGTCCATGAGCGATCGTTCCATCAAGCAAGCGTCGTCGCGCATCCCGTGCCCGACATTCGATGTGGCGGCGTTCACCAGGCCCAAGCCGCTGTCGGAGGCCAAAGTGGCGCTGGTGACCTCGGCGTCGCTGCACCACGAGGACGATGACGACTTCGCCGTCGTGGACGCCGGCTACCGCGTGCTTCACCGCAACCGCCGCGACATCGTCGTCGGCCATTGGAGCCCCAATTTCGACGCCAGCGGAGTGAGTGCCGATCTCAACGTGGTGTTTCCTATCGACCGTCTGGAGGAGATGGCGTCCGAAGGCGCGATCGGCAGCGTCTCGGACGTCCACTTGGCGTTCGCCGGCAATCAGTTCGATCTTGCGGCGATCCGCGTGGACGGCGGGCCGGCCGGCGCCAAGCACCTGATCGATCACGAGGTGGACATGGTGTTGCTCACGCCGGTCTGACCACTGTGCACGCGTACGGTCTGTACGCTCGCGCACATCTTCGAGGCGGCGGGCCTGGCCACAGTCGCCATCGGATCGATCCGCGAACAGCTTTACGGAACGGCACCGCCCCGGGGCCTGTTCTGCGATTTCCCGCTCGGCCGGCCACTCGGCGCGCCGAACGACGCGTCCTTCCAGCGGCGGGTCCTCGAGCGCGCTTTCGGATTGCTCGAATGCGATGAACCGGCCCTTGTGGACTACGACGTGGTGATCGACGACGAGGAATCGCAAACGCTGGCGTGTCCGTTGCCGCCGCGCCTGGATGCCGATGCGCACGCCGCGGTGGACGAGGCCAAGGGGCTGCGTCCGGCCTACGAGCGCGCCATCGCCAAGTACGGCAACCGTGCCGGGGCTGTACGGTTGTTGGACGCCGACGCCATACCCGCCGCGATCGAGGCGTTCATCCGGGTAGCCGAAGGCCGTCCGTGGAAACAGGCCGGCATCCCCGGGATTCCGGCGCGCGTTTCACAGGACATCCGCGGCTACTACGAAATGGCCGCGATGGCGATCGCCGAACACACGCCCGCGGCTTGGGCCGGCTATCGCTGGTTCCGCGACCAGACGAAGACCGGTGAGGTCATGCGCAAGGCGCGCGACGCCATGCGCGAGTCCGGGGCCAAGGAACCGCTTTGGCGGTTTCTGTTGCCGAGCGACACGTAGCGCCAAGTTGCGCGCTTGGAGCGTGTTTGTTCAACGCTGAACAAGCAAGGAGTGGAAACGCGATGAAACCCGTTTGTCTCGTGATCGGCGCCGGCGCCGGCATCGGCGGCACGGTCGGCAAGAGGTTCGCCCGGGCCGGCTATCACGCGGTGCTTTGCCGCCGCTCTGATCAGGCCGGTCTCGCCAGACTGGTGGAAGCGATCAAGCGCGAAGGCGGCGAAGCGTCAGGCTTCCTGATGAACGCGGTGGCGCCGAACGCGATTGAGGAGCGCGTCGCGCAGGTGGAAGCCGACATCGGCCCGATCCGGATCGCCATCTACAACCTCGGTGCCCAGATCGGCAACCGGGCGTTGTCCGAGACCAGCGACAAGGCCTTTGAGATGGGTTGGCGGCTCGGCACGCTCGGCCTGTTCCGGTTGGCGAAGTCCGTCTGCCCGCCGATGGTGGAACGCGGCGGCGGCACGCTGATCGTCACCTCCGCCACCGCCGCGGTGCGCGGCAATGCCGGCCAGCACTCCCACGCCGCCGCCATGGGCGGGCGCCGGCTGCTTTGCCAAACCCTGAACGCCGAGCTCGCGCCGCGGAACATCCACGTCGCCCATGTCGTTGTCGACGGTTCGGTGGACGCGCCGGACACGCTCGGCAAGATGCTCGGCGCGGAACGGTTCCAAGCGCTGCGGGAGACGAAAGGCGCCGAAGACGGCCTCATGCTGCCGGAACGCATCGCCGACACCTACCACCACATCGCGCAGCAGCATCGCTCCGTCTGGACCCACGAACTGGATCTCAGATCCTTCTCGGACCTGCCTTGGTGGAACCACTGACTTCATAGCGGCACATTGCCAACGCTCGCCCGCGTATGTTGAAGTGCGCCGCTGTGGACGCCCTGTGGACATACCGCGAGCTGGCAAACGCGCTGGGGCTGCCCGGCGCCGACGGCCCGCGAATCACGGGCGTGGCCATCGACTCGCGGCTCATCGAGCCGGGGAATCTCTTCGTCGCGTTGCCCGGCGACCCCGGGCCGCGTTTCAAGACCAGCGCCCGTTCAAACCGCGATGGGCACGACTTCGCCCGGCACGCCGCGGCGAACGGCGCGGCGGCGGTTCTCGTTCATCGGCCGGGCGATTACGGCGCGCCGGCGCTGGTGGTCGACGACACGTTGGACGCGCTGTGGGCCTTGGGCCGCGCCGCCCGCAAGCGGCTTTCCTGCCCGGTGGTGGCGGTCACCGGCAGCAGCGGCAAGACCACGTTCAAGACGTTCGCCGCGACGGTTCTGCAAGCGTTCTCCACGGCAGGCAGCCTCAACAACCATCTGGGCGTGCCGTTGTCCTTGGCGCGCACGCCCCGGAACACTGGCGGCGCGGTGTACGAGATCGGAACCAGCCATCCGGGCGAGATCGAACCTCTGGCGAGGCTCGCCTCGCCGGATGTGGCGGTGGTGCTGAACGTCCATCCGGCGCACATCGGGCACTTCGGCTCTGTCGAATCCATAGCCGCCGAGAAACTCTCCATCGCGGCGGGCCTGCGGGCCGGCGGGGCGCTGGTGCGGCCGGTCGATCTCGACGCCGATTTCAAGGGTCGGACGGTGACGTTTGGCGAGGGCGTGGACTCGGGCGCGGACGTGACGATGGACGCCTTGCGGGGGCCGGTCGACCAGCCCGGGCTTGCGCCAACAAGCCGGGCGGTGTTGACGACGGCCGCCGGCCGCGTCACGTGTCCAGTGCCGGGTGGCGGTAGGCATCGAGGCCTTTCGGTCTGCGCGCTCGCCGCGGTGTTGCAGGCGCTTGGCGCTTCGCTCGACGGGCTGGAACGTCTCGCGGGAATGGCGGTGCCGAGTGGCCGCGGCAACCGGCGGAACGCCGGCGGCGTCACCATCGTCGACGAGAGCTACAACGCCAATCCGGCCAGCATGGCGGCCACGTTGCGGGCGTTCGGCGAAGAGCGGGGAGGGCGGCGCATCGCCATCCTCGGCGACATGCTCGAGCTCGGCGAAGACGCGGGCCGCTATCACGCCCAGTTGGCGCCATTGTGCGCCAAGATGCACGGCGTCTTCTGCGTTGGGCCGCGAATGCGGACCCTCTACGACGCCTTGCCGCCGGCGTTGCGGCTCGGCTGGGCGGAAGAGGCGAACGACGAATGCCTCGCCCGTTGCGCCGGGGCGTTGCAAGCGGCGGACCGCGTCTTGGTCAAGGGTTCGAACGGCGTCTTCTGGGCCGCCGGGTTCGTGGACAAGCTCGTCGCCGCGCTTGGCGGCGCGGAACCTGAACGGTGATGGCGGCTTGGCGCCCGGCGCGGGCGCGGCAACGTCAATTCACGCCGGCGACGAAGCCCATGGTCGGCCCGATTTCGGCACGCAGCGCGAGGTCCGCGATGGGGTCGAGGGGCGTGGATTCGCGGTTCACTATGGCGAGCTTGGCGCCGCGGCGTTTCGCGTGGTGCGGGAAACCGGCCGCGGGATGGACCACCAACGACGAGCCAAGCACCAGGAACAGATCGCAGATGTCGGTGACGGCTTGGGCACGCGCCATAGCCTCCTCGGGCATCGGCTGACCGAACGAGATGGTCGCGGTCTTCACGATGCCGTCGCACCGCGAACACGGCGGCACGGCGCCAAGGCGCTTGAACTCGGCTTTGAGATCCGCGAGCTCGTAGCGCGTCGTGCAAGAGAGGCATTTGGCGTAGCTGTTGTTGCCGTGCAATTCGATCACCTGATCCGCCGGCACGCCGGAATCCTGGTGCAGGTTGTCGACGTTCTGCGTGACGACGGCGACGACTTTGCCTTCGCCGACCAGTTTCGCCACGGCGATGTGGCCGGTGTTGGGCTTGGCGGCTTCCCACCCTTCCCGGGAAGCGAACCGGCGTCGCCAAGACTCCCGCCGCACCTCCTCGGAGCGCACGAAATCGCCGAACTCGATGGGCTTGATCTTGTTCCACAGGCCGGTGCCGGCGCTGCGGTAGTCCGGAATCCCGGATTCCGTGCTGATGCCGGCACCGGTGAACACGACCACGCGCCGGGCGTCTTCGAGCATGGCCCGCAACGCGTCGATGCCGGCATCTCGTTCGTCTCTTCTCACTTGCGCTCCTTCACTGCACTGGGCCAACGGCTGTCAGACGCGCCCGGTCCGAGCGCATCCGCTCGAACGCCGTGGGCCGGGGTGGCGCCAGCGCGACTGCCAGCACTTGCGCCGCGCATTCGCGGGGCGCGTGCGTCTGCGTTCGCACCTCGGCATCGTACTCGCAACCAACGTGGATGCGCTCGAAGTGCGCCGCCGCCGTGCCGTGAAACCGGCCGAGGCGTGATGCCTCCCGGCGGTTCAACGTGGCGAGGTCGCAATACACGCCAACAAACGTCACGGGCTTGCCGACGAACGCGGTGAGGTAGTCGGCCAAGAACTCGGGTTCGACAAGGAGGTCGTCCACCACGATGTCCACGCCGCTCTCGGCGAACGCGGCCGCGGCCCGCCGCATGCCGCGCAATGTCGCTCTGCCGACATCGCCGAAGCGCAGTTCGGTCACCCGGCCTTGGGCGCCCGTCACCGGCACCACGTTGAGGCCCCGGGTGCCGGGTTCGCCATCGCGCGAGTTCATGCCGCGAAACCGGCCAGCCATGCCGTCGCGGAACTGATCCAGCGCAATGTGGTGCAAAGGTTCCGGCCAGATGCGCTGCAAGGCGAGGGCAAGCGTGGTCTTGCCGGCGCTCGACGCCCCGTTCAACAACACGATCCGTCCCGGGCCGCTCACGTTGCCGGCTCGAAATCCCCGCCCCAAGCAGCTTGGTAGCTCTTGGCGAAGTCGTCGTAGCGGTGCGTTTGCGTGCCTATCGACCGCAGGGCGTCGGCCGCGGCCACGTTCCCCGCGCGCACCGCCACGCGGACGCTCGCGCCACGCAACCGGGCATGGACGAAGCCGCCGCGGAACGCGTCGCCGCAGCCGGTGGGATCGACCACTTCGGCCGCGAGCGCAGGCTCGTGGCCGCGGCCTTCGGTGCGCGAACGCCAGCACGCGCCGTGCGCGCCTTGGGTGACGACGAGCAGATCGAGGGCCGCCAAGGCGCCGTCGCCGACCATCCGGCGCAGCGTCTCGTGCTCGAACTCGTTGACGATCACGGCGCGCGACCCCCGCACCAGCCGCCCGGCGTCGTCGGCGGGGAAGTCCGTGATGTTCTGGCCGGGATCGGTAAGAAACGGAATGTTGCCGGCGCGCATCACTTGGGCGGCGGCGATCATGTTGGCGGGCACGTCCGGGGCGAGAACCGCGAACGCGAAACGGCCATCGGCCACGAACCGGCCGAGCCGCCGGGCCGCATCGGGCGTCCATGCAGGCCCGCCGAAGAACGCGGTGAACTGGTTGTCCCGCCGATCCGTGAACACGAACGCGTGGGCGCAGTAGGGCGCCGGCGTTCGGTTGACGCCGCTCACGTCCATGCCAAGGGCCTCGAGATGCGCGGCGTATTCGGCGTCGAAGTCCTCGCCGACGAACACGAACGGCGCCGGATCGTCGCCGAGCGCCTTGAGGGTGTAGGCGATGTTCATGGCGCAGCCGCCGAACCGCCTGTCCACGCGGTCCAGATGCACGGACAGATTGATGCCTCGATGTCTCGGCAACTCCGCGAACGCGCCGGGATAGCGGCCGATGTGATCTATGGCGAGCGTGCCGGTGACGAGCACGCGGACGGGCGGATGGCGCAATGTGGTCTCTCGCGGGGGCAACTGCGCGTCAACACCGGATCATCGCACAGGCGTGCGCCTGTAGTATGGTGCCGTGGCGGATCGAGAGGATCGCACCGTCGGCGGCGATTCCAAGTGCCGAACGAACGGGAGCGGACGGCGGCAATGGGCCGGCCGACGGGCTTCCCAACATCGGCAACGCGACAGAGGATCTTGATGCAGGCCCTTGTTGGGATTTTGGTTTTGCTGGCGGTGGCTTGGCTGCTCGGCGAGCGGCGGCGCGAAGTGCGCTACCGCCAAGTGGCGACCGGTCTCGGGCTGCAGCTGGCCTTCGCGTTTGTGCTGCTCAACGTGTCGCAGTTAAGCGAAGGGCTGTTGCTGCTTCGCCATGTCGTGGACGCCATGGGCGCGGCAACCGAAGCCGGCACATCGCTGGTGCTCGGGTTCCTCGGCGGCGCGCCGGTGCCGTTCCAACTCGCGCCGGGAGAATCCTTCGCGCCGATTTTCGGGTTTCGCATCCTGCCGCAGATCATGGTCTTCAGCGTCGTGTTCGCGCTGCTTTGGCACTGGCGGGTGCTGCAATTCGCGATTCGCGGTTTCGCTTGGGCGTTGCGCAAGACCTTGGGGCTCGGCGGCGCCGTGGGAACGGCCGCGGCATCCAGCGTGTTTCTCGGCTTGGCGGAAGCGCCGCTGCTCATCCGCGCCTATCTGAAGAGCTTGTCGCGTTCCGAGTTCTTCGTGGTCATCACCTGCTGCATGTCCACCGTCGCCGGGTCGATCATGACGGCCTACGCCACCATTCTGGCGCCAGTGGTTGGCGGCGCCTTGGGGCATGTGCTGGTGGCGTCGCTCATCAACGTCATCGGCGCCGTGGTCATCGCCCGCATAATGGTGCCGGAACAGGCCGACGCCACCGCCGGCGATTTGGCCGACGCCCTCAAATACGACAGCGCGATGGACGCCGTCAGCCGCGGCACCTTGGACGGGCTGCGGCTGGTCGCCAACGTGGCGGCGATGGTGATCGTGCTGGTCTCGCTGGTGGCCCTGGTGAACTATGTGCTCGGCTACTTCGAGGCGTTTGGCGCGCCGCTGGCCTTGGAGCGCATCATCGGCTGGGGGCTGGCGCCCGTCGCCTGGCTGATGGGGGTTCCGTGGGCGGATGCTCCCCAAGCGGGGTCGTTTCTCGGCACGAAAGTGATACTCAACGAGTTCATCGCCTATTTGGAGTTCGCCGCGCACGGCGAGACGCTTTCCGAACGGACACGCCTCATTCTCACTTACGCCCTGTGCGGTTTCGCCAACTTCGGCAGCTTGGGCATCCTGATTGGCGGCATGGGCACCTTGGTGCCAGAGCGGCGGGCGGAACTTCTGCAATTGGGGCCGCGGGCGCTCGTGGCCGGCACGCTGGTTTCCTGTTTGACCGGCGCCATCGCCGGGTTGGTGACGCGCTTCTAGCGCGCCTTTCGGTTGCGTTGGCGGTTTGCTTCGCAAACCGCGGTGCGCCTAACCCTTGGCTGTGGTCGGGGGGAAGCGTGCGTCGCCGCCGCGGCGCGTTGGCGGCCGCGCAGCTCAAACCAGCCCTCGCGCGGCGCGAACCGCGCGGTCTATCCCTTCGTCGTCGACGTCCAAGTGAACGACCCAGCGCGGGCCTGCGACCCGCACGCCGCGCTGCGCCATGTGCTCGATCATCCGTGCGACGTCCACGCCCGTGACGAAAATCATGTTGGTGTGGCGCTCCACTGTCAAACCGGCCCGGCGCAACCCGTCGGCAAGCCGCCCGGCACGCTCGTGGTCCTCGGCCAGTCTGCCCACATGGTGCGTGAGCGCGTGCAGTCCAGCGGCGGCCAAGACGCCGGCCTGCCGCATGCCGCCGCCAAGCATCTTGCGCCAGCGCCGCGCCTTGGCTACGAAGGCCGCGGGGCCGCACAACACCGAGCCGGCGGGTGCGCCGAGGCCTTTCGACAGGCACACGGACACGGAGTCGCAATGGCGTGCGATGTCCGTGGCGGCAACGCCGAGGGCCGCAGCGGCGTTGAACAGCCGCGCGCCGTCCAGATGCAGACGTAGGCCGCGAATGTCCGCGAGAGCCCGCGCCTTGGCGAAGTACGCTTCGCCGATGGGCTTTCCGGCTTGCGTGTTTTCCAAGCACACGAGGCGCGTCTTGGCGAAGTGGTCGTCGTCCGGCTTGATTGCCGCCTCGACGTCGTCAAGTGGCAGCGTGCCGTCCGGCGCGAAGGGGAGGGGCTGCGGCTGCACGCCGCCGAGGGACGCGGCGCCGCCGGCCTCGTAGCGATAGGCGTGGGCGTCCTGTCCAGCGATGTACTCCTCGCCTCGTTGGCAATGCGTGAGCACGGCGGTCAGATTGGATTGGGTGCCGCTCGGCACGAACAAGCCGGCCTCGTGGCCGAGACGTTCGGCGCATGCGGCCTGCAAGCGATTGACGGTGGGATCCTCGCCGTAGACGTCGTCGCCCACTTCGGCCGCGGCCATGGCCGCTCGCATGGCGGGAGAAGGTTTGGTCACCGTATCCGAGCGCAGATCCACGATCACGCTCAGCGGCATGGCGCGACGAATCAAGATTGTGACGCCAGGCGCGCCTCGGCAGCGGGCTTCGCCGCGCGACTTGGTGGGTGGTTTGGCGGCGATCTGGTGTTAGTGACCCGTTGCGAAGGAGATGTTGTACACGCCGGCTTGGCGCGCCGAATCCATGATGTGGATCATCGTCTCCGTAGTGGACTCCGGGTGAGGCTGAATGATCACCGGCGCCTCGGGATTTTCCGCGTGCAGGCGTTCGATGTTCGCCCGCACGGAGCGGATGTCCACGGTGCGCTTGGCGATCAGGATGCGGTCGTGGCTGGTTATGCGCACCACGATGCTGCGTTTGTCCGGATCGACCGGCTGCACCGTGTCGTCTTCCGGTTGGTTCACGTCCAAACCGATTTCCTTCACGAACGTGGCCGTCACGATGAAGAAAATGAGCATGATGAACACGACGTCCAACATGGGCGTGAGGTTGATCTTGCTCTCGCGCTCTTCGTCACGTGCCCGCAATCTGCGCATGTTCCCTCCAGCAAACAAGCCGAGCCGCACGGTTGCATGACGACGCTGGCATCCCGAAGGCGGCTGCGCCCACGAACCGACTGCGCCAAAGCGTACCGCATACGCCGCCCACCCGCCACCGCTTCCGGCAGCGCCTCTCGGACGGGGCAGGGAGGCGAAAGGAGGAGTGTGAAAGAGGGGCCCGGAAGGGGCGAACGGGGCGGCGGCAGATGCCGAGCCGCCCAACCAAACGGCGGCGGGTTATGCTCAAGCCCTCGACCACGAGGGTACGAGGGCCTCGCCGACCGGGTCTTTGGCGAACTGGGGGGAAGCATGGTGCAAAAACAAATTGACCTCGGGGAGGTTGTACGCGCGGCGGCGAGCCTCTTTGGCCGCAAGCTGCACGTCTTCCTCGGCCTGTCGGCGCTTGGCGCCGTGCCGATGGTGCTCCTCGTGTGGCTGACGGCGCTCGTCGATGCGCTGAGCAGCGACGGCACAGGCGCATGGTCGGGGTCCGAGCTGGTGGCACTGGCACTTGCGTTCCTGCTCGCCGCGGGTTCGTCTCTCGCCATCTGTTGGGCGCACGGCGGCGCCATCTATTTCACCGTGCGAGCATTGCGAGGCAACCCGCCCACCTTTCTAGAGACGCTGCGGCAGGCGTTCGGCAGAATCGCGCATGTGTTTGTCGCGACGTTTTTGGCGAACTTGGCGGCGACTGTCGGCTTGCTGCTGCTGGTGGTGCCCGGCATCGTCCTGTGGCTGATGTTCTGGGTGGTTACGCCGGCGGCGGTGGTGGAGGGACGCTTCGCATCCGCGCTGCCCCGCAGCCGAGCGTTGACCGATGGCCACAAGTGGCACCTCTTGGCCCTGCTCGCGCTGCTGCTGCTGGTGTTGATTCCATTTGCCATTGCGGTAGCGGGGGTGCTCGCGGTCGCCGCCCCTGTTGTCGCGCCGTTCGCGCTGCCACTCCTCCAAGCGGTGGTTTGGGTTGCTTGGGGCGTGGCCACCGCGACGAGCTATTACCACTTGCGGACGCTTGCGGAAGGTGAGCCGCAGCCAACGGACTTGGAGGCCGCGTGATTTCGCGCCTCCCTCGGCGCCAATCCTAGGGATGAGCTGCCGGGCAAGCGGCCAAGTTGGGGCCTGTCACACCACCCGATCGGCCCGCAGCCGTTCCACAGCGTCGGCGTCGTAGCCGAGCTCGGCGAGTATTTCGTTCGTGTGCTCGCCCAGCGTGGGCGCCCGGCGGCGAATGCCGACTTCGGCCTTTGAGAAATCCAACGGCATCCGCGCCACCGGAGCGGGCCGCGGCAGGCCGGGATAGTCCGTCGGCACCAGAAAGCCCTGGGCCACGACTTGCTCGTTTTCCAACGCTTGCGCGGGCGTCAACACTTCGCCGCAAGGGACCCGCGCCGCTTCGAGTTCGGCCACCGCTTCCGCGGTGGTGCGCTGGGCGGTCCACGCCGCCATGCGGCGGCTGATGTCCGCGGCGTTGTCGCCCCGGGCCTCGTCCGTGGCGTACCGGGGATCCGTCAGCCACTGCGGCTCACCCATCAACTTCGCCCAGCGTTCGAACAACGGATTGCCCACCACCTGCACCAACAGCCAGCCGTCGCTGGTTCGGAACACGTCGGTGGGCGCGGCCGTCTGGCCGCGATTGCCGGTGGCGGAGCGATTCTTGTGCAGGATGGCTTCTTCAATGAGCACGCCATTGGCCACGGTGAGCGCCGAGGCGAGCAGACAGCCCTCCACATGCTGTCCTTCGCCAGTGTTGGCCCGATGCAGAAGAGCGGAAACGGTGCCCAGGGCGTTCAACGTCCCCGTGGTGTAGTCCACATAGGGGAAGTAGTTCTTCATCGGCTCGTTCGGGTAGCCGGTGAGGTGCATGTTGCCGGACATCGCTTGCGCCACGCCGTCGAATCCCACGCGGTGGCCGTACGGGCCGCCGGCGCCGAATGCGGTGCTGGTGGTGAGGATGATGTCCGGCTTGATCCGCGAAAGGCTGGCGTAGTCCATTCCCATGGACGCCAGGGTGTCCGGCGGCAGGTTGGCGATGACGACATCGGCGGTGGCCACCAATTTGCGCAGCACATGCTGGCCTTCCGGCTTGCGCGGGTTCAGCGTGAAGCCGCGCTTGTTGCGATTGAGCGTGAGGAAGGCACTGCCATGGGCGTCTTCGGTGACCGGCGCGGTGAAGCGATCCTCGCTGCCGGCAACCTTCTCCACGCGTATCACGTCGGCACCCAAGTCGGCCAAAAGCGCGCCGCAGAACGGCCCGGCGATGTAGCGTCCGAAGTCCAGCACCCGGACGCCGCGCAATATCTCCATTCCCCTGCCGACGGTGGCACAAGCGGCGCATTATAGATGCCCCGCGCGCACCGACCGCCGTGGTTGCCTGGAAGTCTGGTTCTGCATACAGTATTCTAAAGTCACGATATCTGGGAGGGCCCGCGGTGGCCGTAGGCCCGCAAGACGGAGCATGTCCGGCCGATGGTTTGCGGCGGACTCCGGCGATGCCGAAATCTGCCGCGTAGCGCGGAGCGTAGCGAAAGCCCTGAAGTGGCCATGCAACAAGGTCTCGATCGAGGATACGGAAGTGCCGACATCCGGCGCCGGCGAAGTGGCCGTTTGCAACGGTCGTCTCGAAGCGGTTGGCAGAGTGGATCTCGACTTGCCCCAAGGAACCTTTGATGTCGAGACCTTCCGCCGGCTTGTCGCTGCCGAGGGCGGCAAGCTGCCGCCACCGCCGATGTCTGAAATACCTGCCAAATCACCCAACATCGTCATCCCAAGCCTCACCTACAAGCGGGATTTCCTTGACGAAGAACACGAACGACACCTCATCGAATGGATCGATCAGCAAGCCTGGAGCACCGAACTGTCCAGACGTGTGCAGCATTACGGCTGGCGCTACGACTACGGGGCTCGCGAGGTGGATTCGTCAATGCGCCTCGGGGAACTTCCTGCGGAGCTTGAAGAACTCGCCGAACGCCTCTACGACAGGGGGCTCGTGCCCCAGATGCCCGATCAGGTCATTGTCAACGAGTATCGGGCTGGGCAGGGCATCAGCCCGCACGTCGACGCAAGAGGTTTCGCCGATGGCATTGCAATGATCAGCCTGCTGGAATCTTGGGAAATGGCTTTTCACGCTCCCCGCAGCAAAGGTGGCAAGGTCGACAAAGTGCCTCGGCTACTCGAACGACGTAGCGTTGCCGTCATGCGCGGCGAGGCACGGTGCAAGTGGAAGCACGAGATCGCAAAACGAAAGTCAGACCCATATGTTGATCGGGCCGGCAAGAGTCGTAGGCGCGAACGCAACCGCCGCATCTCGCTGACATTTCGGAAAGTCCTACCGATGTCATAGCGGTGCGCGAACCCTCGCAGGGGGTTGTTGGCAGTCGCGGCGTTGCCTGAGACTTGCCGGCGCCACGCTGTCGAACCTGGCCGCCGCCTACGCCCGGTAGTGTCGATGCATTGCCAGTGTGGACGGCCGCGCGAGCGGCCAACGGCGTGGAAACAGGCTCGCCAGGCCATTGACGCCGTCGCGCCCCTGTTCGCAAATGACGGTGCTTTTTGCGCCAAAGCGCGGTCCCAACACGCCATCGTCCGGCAGCGTCATGGGCAAACGGCGACGTGCCGCGGCGTACGGGGCATGGACGATCGCGTCGTTCGCCGAACCCGCTGTCCGTGGCCGAACGGCGCTTGTCACACCGAAACTCAACGCAGAGCCGTGCCAGCCGGCGCGCAACTCGCGTCAGGCAATCAGCTGCTCGGGTTTCGCGGCAACGCCCGCAGGCCCCGGAGCAACTGCTGGCCGTCTTCGCAGTCCACGATCAGCGCGGCCATCGTCGCCGCCTGCTCCCGCCCATCAACCTTGGCGAGGCGGCGCGACACTTCCGCTCCGGCGGCGACGCCGAACCGCCTCTCGGCAATCTCGCGGAGCAGCGAGTATTCCCGCGCCCGGCCGAGCTCCACGCCGTCGGCCAATTGGCGCTCTTCCCAGTCCCTCAGGGTTTCCGCCAACATTGTCGGTTTCTCCAGCATGTTCACAAATGATGGCGCTTTTTCGCCAAAGCGCGGCACCAACACGCCATCGCCCAAACATCGAACAACCTCGTCAAGTCCAGGTCGCCGGATTCGTCGAGCAGTTGTCCTACCCGACCGGCTGCGGACGGCAAACACCCCAAAGAGGCGGCTTCCAACGCCAACCACGCTCGAGGCGGTCCACGTCCTCAATCCAGCGATCGCCTAGCAGGCGCACCAAATCCGCGGCCATGCGGCGGTGAGATCAAGCGTCTGGCCGCATGGTCGCTGTCCAAGCGGGGCTTGCGCATGGGGTGCAGTGTGCTCGACGGAACGCGCCTCAAGGAATGGCTTTAGGCTGACTCTGTCGTGCGTTCCGGCCGAAAATGGCGCGCGCCATCAACCACCGCGGGCATGTGGACACCGCCGGCCGGTGCCGACGGTGGCCGCACGGCCGCGGATGCGGCCGACGGTCTGTAGAATCATTGGCGTGGAACAAGCTCACCAAGCCATTGACGCCGCCGCGTCCCTGTTCGAGCACGCTCGGGGCCATCTGGCGGGCCGCGATGTCGACGGGGCGCAGATGGAGGTGTTCGAGCTGGCGTTCGGCTGGGCCGAGCTCGAAGCGGCCCGCGCCACGCTGGACGCCGGCAGTGGCGGGCCGGCGGCGGACGCCGCCTACGCCGGGGCGGTGACGGCCCATTGCTGCGCGCGCGCCGTGGCGACGTTGCGCGCCCGCCTGCGCGCGCGGCCGAGCGCCTTCGGCGTGGCGGACCGGCACATCGATGGTGAAAGCGCCCGGTTCGTGGACGCAACGCTTGCGCCGCCCCGCGTCGCCGAGCTGGGCGAGATGGTGCGAAGACGCCAGGGCAGGGCGCCCGAGGACGCGTTGACCGCCGACCACGCGCTGATGCGCGAGACCTTTCGCCGCTTTGCCGAGGAGCGCGTCGCGCCCTTGGCGGCGGACACGCACCGCCGCGACGCGATCGTGCCGGAAAGCATCTTGCGCGGCATGCGCGAACTCGGCTGTTTCGGCCTCTCGGTGCCGGCGCGCTACGGCGGGTTGAAACCGGACGACCACGAGGACAGCCTCGGCATGGTGATCGTCACGGAAGAGCTCTCGCGTGGCTCGCTCGGTGCCGCCGGAAGCTTGATCACAAGGCCCGAGATCATGGCGCGAGCGCTCATCGATGGCGGCACGGAAGATCAGAAGACGCGCTGGTTGCCGGGCGTCGCGGCGGGGGACCCGCTGGTCGCGGTTGCGGTCACCGAACCGGCAACGGGTTCGGACGTGGCCGCGGTCGCGCTTCGCGCCACGCCGGCGACGCGGCAGGGCGAACCCGGTTGGGTGCTGAACGGCGCCAAGACGTGGTGTACGTTGGCCGGCAAAGCCGGTTTGATGCTTGTGCTTGCGCGCTCGGACTTGGACGCCCGCCCGCGGCACCGCGGCCTGTCGCTTTTCGTGGTCGAGAAGGCCGGCACGGACGCGCGCGAGTTCACGCACCGGGGGCCGCGCGGCGGCGTGCTGACCGGCCGCGCCATACCCACGATCGGCTACCGCGGCATGCACTCCTTCGATCTGTTCTTCGACGACTACTTTCTGCCGCGAAGCGCTTTGGTCGGCGGCGAAGCGGGGCGGGGCCGAGGCTTCTACCACACCATGCGCGGCTTCGCGGCCGGCCGGTTGCAAACCGCCGCTCGGGCCTGCGGGTTGATGCGCGCCGCTTTCGAGCAGGCGCTCGCCTACGCGGAGCACCGGGTGGTGTTCGAGCGCCCGGTGGCCAGCTATCCGCTGACGTTGCAAAAACTCGCCGACATGGCCGCCACCATCCACGCCTGTCAGCGCTTCACCTACGCCGCCGCGGCCGAGATGGATCGCGGCGACGGCCAACTCCAGGCCAGCCTGGTGAAGTTGCTCTCTTGTCGCGCCGCGGAGTGGCTCACGCGCGAAGCGATGCAGATCCACGGCGGCATGGGTTACGCGGAAGAGACCGACGTGAGCCGCTACTTCTTGGACGCCCGCGTGCTGTCGATCTTCGAAGGCGCGGAGGAGACGCTGGCTCTCAAAGTGGTCGGCAAGGCGCTGCTGGAGACGGCAACGCCGGCGTCTTGAGCGTCTGGCAAGCGGCTAGACGGATGGCCGAGCGCGCCGCCGCGCCTCGTTTGCGGGGTTCGGCGAGGTTCGGGCGGGCCGGAGGTGGCACTTAGCCTGCCGTTCGCCGCAACGCGCGGAACTTCGCCGGCTCCCATTCGCGCAAGGCCATCAGCAGGCACCTGCCGCTGGCGCGGGCCTCGTGGTCGGGACGCAGCTCGTCTTGGCGCGTCAAATCGTCGAACGTCTCGGCAAGCTCCGCCATCTTGGCGCGCAACAGGGCGGCGGATTCCGCCGTCAACATGCCCCAGACGAAACGATGCAGGTCACGTTCCGGGGCAAACGTGCCGGAGACGAACTCGGCCTGCACATGGTTGACGAAGTAGTGGTGGATGGGGCCGCCGGGCAACCAGGTGAAGTTCTTTGCCACCCGCAGCTTTATGCGGTTCTCCGGCAGCAGCTCGATGAGCCCCATGCGGTCGAGGCGAACGAGGAGCCCCGTGAGACGCGCCCGCGTCATCCGGTAGCGCTGCAAGATGCGCTCGAAGCGCCAATGGCTCAAGGCGCAGATGGCCACCAGCAGCAACTCCGGATCCGCCACCAGATCCCGCTCCTGCGCCGCGGCCAAGGACGTGACGCGCAAGCGCTCGGATTCGGCTTCGCGCACCAGCTCCAGCAAGTCGACGTCCGCCAGTTCGCAAACCGCCTCCAAGCGCCGCAGGGTGAAATCCGAATCCGCGGCGGGCGAGAAGAGCCGCTTGACGCTGCTCAAGGAGAGGCCCAGATGACGCGCCACCTGCTCGTAGGAAACGCCACGCGCCTTCAGCACCCGTTTGAGGGCGCGAAGCACGCGTCGCGATTGGCTCCGGTTCGCTTGCGCCATGGCGGGTCACCGCAAGATCACATTGTGGCGGCAACCGCGCCAGCACCGCCACACGGGGCTTTGCGCCGGTCATTGCCACGTTGGTCTTGCACAATAGCACTTCTTGGTGCCGCCCGCTTGCACTTTGGCGAAGACGGTGTCAGCGCAAAACCCTAATGTCCCCTTCGTGCAAAGTAGAGATGTCCCCTTTGGAACTTAGAGTGTCGCCTTTTCGCGGTTGCGTGGAGGTGGGATTTGGGGCTGGAAGGGACGATGACGGTGAAGGAAGCGGATCGGGCGGCGTTGATCGCGGCGGTGGTGGAAAAGCGCGTGAAGCAGCGCGAGGCGGCGGATCGTCTGGGGCTGAGCGTGAGGCAGGTGAAGCGTCTGGCGAGACGGTGCCGGGAACAAGGGGCGGCCGGGATGGCGTCGGCGCGCCGCGGCGCGCCATCGAACCGGGCGTTCGGTGCGGAGGTTCGGCTGGAGGCGGTGCGCCTGGTCCGGGAGCGCTACCCGGACTTCGGGCCGACGTTCGCGGCGGAGAAGCTGTTGGAGGAGCACGGATTGGCGCTGTCGCGGGAGACGCTGAGGAAGTGGATGACGGAGGACGGGCTGTGGCGTCCGAAGCGGCGCCGGGAGGCGCGCGTCCACCAGCGCCGGCCGCGCCGGGCGCGGCTCGGGGAGTTGGTGCAGGTGGACGGTTCGCCGCACGACTGGTTCGAGGGACGCGCGCCGCGCTGCGCGCTGATCGTGTTCATCGACGACGCGACGAGCCGGCTGCTGGCGCTGCGGTTCTGCCGGTCGGAGACGACGGAGGCGTACATGGAGACGCTGCGGGGGCATCTCGCCGCGCACGGCCGGCCGGTGGCGCTGTACTCGGACCGGTACAGCGTGTTCCGGGTGAACCGGAAGGACAGCGAAGAGGTGCCGACGCAGTTCACGCGCGCGCTGCTGACGCTGGGCATCGAGCCCATCCACGCCGGCACGCCGCAGGCGAAAGGACGGGTGGAGCGCGCCAACCTGACGCTGCAGGACCGGCTGGTGAAGGAGATGCGGCTGCGGGGCATCGGCGGCATGGAGGCGGCGAACGCGTACCTGCCGGAGTTCATGGCGGACCACAACCGGCGCTTCGCGGTGGCGCCGCGGGAGGCGGAGGACGCGCACCGTCCGGTCTTGCACGACGCGGAGGAGCTGGACCTGATCCTGTGCGAGCAGGCGACGCGGAAGCTGTCGAAGAATCTGACGTTCAAGTTCGAACGGCGGGAGTACCAGCTGGTCGGCGAGGGCAAGGGCCGCCGGCTTCGCGGCGCGGCGGTGACGGTGTGCAAGGGCTTCGACGGCGCGGCGTCGGTGCTCCTCAAGGGGCGCAAGCTGGCGTTCCGGGTGCTGGCGGAGGGCGAGGCGGCGGTTCCGGTCGCCGACGAGAAGGACGTGCGGGAGCGGGTGGACGCGGCGAAGGCGGAACAGGCGGCGAGGCCGGACTGGAAGCCGGCGCCGGACCATCCGTGGCGCCGGCCGTTCAAGCCCGCCGCGGCGGAGCGCGCCGCGGCATGAGGTCGCGCCGGGTCGGGATGGCGCGTCCGGACCGGCGCCGCGTTTTCCACCGTCTTTCCACCGCCGCTTTTGCGATGAAGGGGGATCGCGCCCGTGGAAAGACGGTGGAAAACGCTACTCGGCTCGCCCGGGCGAGGCCGCCTCGTTGCCGCCGGCAGGATCCCGGGCCTTCGGCAAAGGGGACATTTCTACTTTGCACAAAAGGGGACATTTCTACTTTGCGTTGACACTTTGGCGAAGACGGTTGCAAGCGTCGCCAGTCTGGCGTCCACTGCACCTGTGTCGAAGTCCGTCGGTGGCCGCATGTGCTCACGGGGGGCTTCGCTCCGAACACCACGAGGAGCTGCCATGCGAACCCCACGATTCCTCATCTTCGCCGCCGTTCTGGGCGCGCCGTTCGCCTTGGCGCAGCGCTCCGATGTCGTCGTGCCGCCGGAGCTCTCCAACTGGCAGGGCTGGGTGCTGCACGACAAGGAATACCGTCGCTGCCCGTTTCTGCACGACAGCCCGGCGGCCAAGCCGGAGCATTTCGTTTGCTTGTGGCCGGGCGCGTTGCAAATCCGCGTCGACGCCCAAGGCGGCAGGTTCGAGCAGACCTGGCAGGTGCGAGGCGGAGCCCAGTGGGTGCCGCTGCCGGGTTCCGGCGACACATGGCCGCGCGCCGTCACGGTGGATGGCCGGGCCGCGTCCGTGGTGCTGCGGGAAGACGCTCCGAGCGTCCACTTGCGAGCCGGGACGCGCCGCGTCGCCGGCGAGTTCGGGTGGCAAGAACGGCCGGCCACTCTGCGCGTACCCGTCGGCAGCGGGTTGGTGGCATTGGCCGTGGACGGCGAGCGGGTGACGTTGCCGCGGCTCGAGGCGAACAGTCTGTGGCTTGGCAGGGGCGAACAGGGCGAAGCCGCGCAAGACGGCTTGCAGAGCCGCGTCTACCGGCGTGTTCAAGACGACGTGCCGACAATGCTGGAGACCGTGCTGCGGCTGGATGTCTCCGGCAGCGTCCGCGAGGAGAGCATCGGTCCGATGTTGCCGGACGGTTTCATCCCGCTTGCGCTCGCGAGCGATTTGCCGGCGCGGCTGGCGGAAGGCGGCCACTTGCGCGTGCAGTTGCGGCCCGGGCGGTGGGAGATCCGCATCGACGCTCGAGCCGCGGACGTGCTCGCCGCCATTGCCTCGACCGCGCCTTTGAGCAACCTGCCCGATGAGGAGATCTGGAGTTTCGAGGCGAATCCGGGGCTGCGCGCGACGGGCGCCGAAGCGGCGCGCCCGGTGGCCCCGCAAGTCGTCGGCTCGCCTTGGCCGGACCTGCCGACATTTCACATGCGTCCGGGAGAGACGCTTGCCATCGTCGAGAAGCGGCGTGGCCAAGGGGAGACGGACAACGCCCTAACGGTGGCCCGCCAGCTGTGGCTGGATTTCGACGGCGCCGGCTTCACCTTCGTGGACGACGTGACGGGCGAGATGCGAACCGGCTTCCGGCTGGGCATGACGCCGCCCTATTCGCTGCAAGCCGCCGCCGATCAGGGCGAGAGCCTGTTGGTCACCGGCGATGGCGAGGAGCGGGGCGTGGAAGTGACCGGGCCGCAACTGACCTTGGAGGCCCTGGGACGCATCGAGACGCGAGGCGGCACCCCGGTGGTCGGCTGGGGCACATCCATCGACGACATGACGGCGACTCTGAACCTGCCGCCGGGCCGGAAATTGCTGACCGCGCTCGGCGTGGACAACGCGCCCCGCAGTTGGACGGGGCGTTGGCGGCTGCTCGACTTCTTCGTGCTGCTCATCGTGACAGGGGCGATGGCGCGGCTGTTCGGACGTGCCGCCGCCGCGGTGGCGCTGGTCGCGTTGGGGCTCTCGTTCCACGAGCCGGGCGCCCCGGTGTGGACTTGGCTGAACCTCCTTGCCGCCACGGCGCTGGTGCGCGTTGCCCCAGACGGGTGGCTGGCGAAAACGGCCCGCAGCTACCGGGTGGTTTCTCTCGCCATGCTGTTGCTGTTTCTCGTGCCGTTCGTCTTGGGACAGATCCGCATCGCGATCTATCCGCAACTGGAATCCGAAGCGCAACGACACGGCCATACGATCGGCCTGTTCGAAGTGCTGGCGGGGGCGGGAGGTTTCCGCCCCCTGCATTCGGGGCTCCCAGCCACCCTCGAGGTTGTGCGGGAGCGGATTGCGGAACCCGTCCAGCAAGGCTACTTCCGTGTGGCACCGGCCGACCCTGGCGCCAAGTACATGGACGACGCGCTGGTGCAGACCGGCCCCGGCAAGCCCGACTGGGAATGGACGCCTTACGACCTCGTTTGGAGCGGCCCCGTGGACGCGACGCGCACCATGCGCTTGGTGGTTCTGCCGCCTTGGCTGGTGAGCGCTTTGCGTTTCCTCGCCGTGCTGGCGCTCGGCGTCTTCGCGGCGCGGTTCGCGTTCGAGGCGCTGGGACGGCCGTGGCGCTGGCCAACCTTGCCCAAGCGGGCGGCGACGGTGGTTGCCGCCGGGCTGTGCGTGGCCTTGGTCGGCCAGTCGGCGCTCGCCAATACGCCGGCGCCGCAACTGCTCGAGGAATTGGAACGCCGCTTGTTGGCGCCGCCCGAGTGCGCGCCGGCGTGCGCCGAAATCGTTCGCGCGGAGGTGACCGCCGGCGCGGACGCGGTGTCCATTGAACTGGAAATCCACGCCTTGGCCGACGTGGCGGTGCCGGTGCCTGGCGTGGCCGACGGCTGGCGGCCGCAACGGATCGAACTTGGCGGCGAACCCCGGCCGGCGCTCTGGGACGACGACGGGGCGTTGCGCACGCTGGTGGCCGCCGGCCGCCACACTTTGACGCTGGAAGGCGCGCTGCCGGCGGCGGACTCGGTGGAAATCCGGTTTTCCAAACCACCGAGGGTCGCGCAGGCGCAATCCGATCACTGGCTCGTTGGCGGCATCGAGGACGGCGTGCTGGTTGCGGACGCGTTGACACTCACCCGCCTGCGCGCCAACGCGACGGGCGCGGCAACGCCCACCGCGGCGACGCCGGATTGGGAACCCACGCGGTTCCCGATTTTCGCGCACGTGGATCGCACGGTGCTCTTCAACCGCGAGTGGCGCGTGAGAACGGTCGTGCGCCGGCTCGCGCCGCGCCTGGGCGCGATCAATATCGAGGTGCCCCTCGTCGACGGCGAGTCCGTCGTGACTGCCGAACGCACGGTGGCGAACGGCCGTGTGGATGTGGCGCTGAGCCCGCACCAGGATGTCTTCCTTTGGGATTCGACCTTGCCCCAAAGAGGGACCTTCACGCTGGTGGCGCCGGCGGACTCGCCCTGGCGCGAGGTGTGGGCCTTCCGAGTGGACCCGATGTGGCGGATCGAGTTCGCCGGCGTGCCGCAAAGCCAACCGGGCGAGAGGCGTTCCGGCCGGCACCCGATCTTCCATCCCCGCCCGGGCGAGACGCTCACGGTGACGATCCAGCGCCCGGGCGCCGCCCCGGGGGGCACTTTGGCGTTTGACGAGGTGCGGCTTCAGACCGACGTGGGCGTCCACTCCCGCAAGTCCACGCTGCGCACCGCGTACCGCAGCACCCGCGGCGGCAGCGAGACGCTGGGATTGCCGCAAGGCGCCGCCTTGGAGTTCGTCACCATCGACGACCAGCGTGAACCGTTGGCGTTGACGAACGGCGAGTTGAACTTGCCCGTTCTGCCCGGCGAGCACACCGTGACGGTGGCTTGGAACGAAAGCGCGAGCGCCGGCGTGCGCGCGCGAACCCCGGAGGTGACCCTACCCGGGCCGGCCGCCAACCTGCGCACGGGCGTCCTGATGCCTTCCAGCCGCTGGGTGCTGTACGCCACCGGGCCGACGTTGGGGCCGGCCGTACTCTACTGGGCGGAACTGATCGCGCTTGTCGTCGCGGCCCTCGTGCTCGGCCGTCTCACGTCGACGCCGCTGAACACCGGCCACTGGCTGTTGCTCGGCCTCGGTTTCAGCACCTTCTCCTGGCTCGCCTTCGCGGTGGTCGCCGCTTGGCTCATCGCCCACGGCGTTTGGCAGAAGGAACTTGGCCGCCGGTGGCACAACGCCCGCCAGATCGCCCTCGGTGTGCTCACGCTGGCCGCCTTCGCGGCCATTCTCACCGGCATTCCGAACGGCTTGTTGGGCACGCCGGACATGACCATCACCGGCTACCAGTCCGCGGGCCACATGCTGACGTGGTTCGGCGACCAGACGAGCGGCGATGTGCCGGTCGGCACGGTCTGGTCGGTGCCGCTTTGGATATACAAGACCCTGATACTGGCGTGGTCGTTGTGGCTGAGCTTCGCCCTGCTGCGCTGGCTGCCGTGGATCTGGAAGCGTTTCTCCGAACGCGGACTGTGGCTGCCGCCGGATCCGGGGCGCAAGAAACCCAAGAGCAAGCCGTCCGGCGAGAGGAAGGACGATGCCTGGTCGGCGGGCACGGCGAGCGAAACGCCGTAGAAGCCGCGCCCAAGTCGCGCGATCCGCGTCAAGAATCGGGCCACCACCCGGCCCGCGCGGATCGCGTCCGGACCCGAGCGCAACGGTTTCCCGCCGCTACGCCGCCGCCCCGCCTTGAAGTTGCGCGCGGATGCCGCGCATGCGTTCTTCGGTGAGGCCGTAGCCCCACATCACCGCGATGGCGGCCAGCGAGGCGCCGAGCGGCGCCAGCACGTCGAACACCCTCAACAGCAGCAGTGTGCGTTCCTGTTGGAGGCCTTCAAGAGCCACATCAAAGCCGGTGGCGTTCAGCAGGTAGCCGCCGGCGAGGATGGCCGCCGCTTGGCCCAGCTTCACCACCCACCAGAAGATCGCGCCGTACATGCCTTCGCGCCGCTCGCCCGTCCTGGCTTCGTCGAGGTCGCAGATGTCGGCCACCATGGAAGGCATCAGGGTGAACAGGCTGCCGAGGCCGAAGGCGATGAGCGGTGCCGTGGCGAGCAGCAGCAGCGGTTGTTCGGCGCTGTAGCAGAACCACTTGAGGGCGTAACCGACGGCCGATATGCCGATGCACACGAAGAACGCCCGCCGTTTGCCCATGCGCGTGCCGAGCACCGTGGCGACCAGGATGGCGAGGAAGGTCGATCCCGCGGAAATGGTGCCGAACCAGCCCATGAGCCAACCCGCGGCGTCGCGGTCGCCGGCGAAAACGTAGTAGATCACGACGTAGGTTTGGAACGCGGCGACGAGGATGAAGCCGTTGAACACCAGAAAGGTGGCCGCGCAAAGGCGAAGAAACGGCACCGAGGACAACGTGGCGCCGAACGCCCGGCCGAACTCCAACACGTTGCCCAGGATGTCCCGCCACAACTTCCCGCGCTTTGGGGAGGGGCGGGTTCCGGTGTCGCGGTGACGCTCGCGCAGGAGCAGGGCCGGCACCACGCCAAGCGCCATGGCCGCCAGGCCAACCGCCACCGCGAGCCACATCGCGCCGACACGCAGATCGCCGAACCGGTCGAACTCCATGAACAGCAGGAACCACGGCGACAGCAGGTAGGCGGTTTGGCCGATGGCGTTCTGCGTGCCCATCAACCGCGTGCGTTCGTGGTAGTCCGGCGTGAGCTCGTAGCCGAGCGCCACCCACGGCGTGGCGAACACGGTGTACGCGAGATAGAAGAGCAGCGAGATCGCCAGGAAGTACCAGAAGTAGAAGTCCTCGCTTCGGCCCCCCGGCAGAGCCCAAAGCACCATGAACACCAAGCCGCCCGCGATGGCGCCGCAGAAGATGTAAGGGCGCCGGCGGCCCCACCGCGAGCGCGTGCGATCGGAAATGTGGCCGACGACGGGATCGGTGGCCGCGTCCGTGAGCCGCGGCAAGGCCCCGAGCAAGCCCACCAGGGCCGGGTTCATGCCGTAGCCCAGGTTCAACACGATCATCATGCCGCCGCTGGCCGCGGCCAGCAGGTTGTTCACGAACGCGCCGATGCCGTAGGCGATGCGCCGCCCGATGGCGACGCGGTCGCCGCTGGCCGGCGCCGTGGTCACAGAACGCGAAACGGCAGGTTGGCGTAGGCGGCGTTGCCGCGACCGTCGTAGGCGGTGACGAACAAGCGGTAGTGGCCGGGTGCCGCGGGCGCCTGGACGACGACCTCGCCACCCGGCGCCGCAGCTTCGGCCTCCTCCCCGGGCGGGCTCGCTATCAGCCCGGGCAGGTCGGGGATGGCGCTTTCCGCATCGCCGCCTTCGGCGCGGGACGCGCTTTCCACCTTCACGCTCCATGCGTAGGTGAGGTCGTCGCCGTCGGGGTCCGAGAAAACCGCAACGGCCGGGTACGTCTTGCCGGCGCGCAAGGTGACGTTGGCGGTGGCCGGTTTGCCCCGCAGCCGCAGCGCCTCGACTATCGGCGCCTGATTGCCGGGCACGGTGCGCGTCCACGCCACCTGCATCGCGTCGACGGTTGCGGTGCGCTCGCCGGTTTCCGTGAACATGCTGAACCAGGTGGGCGTGCGCTCCTGCTTCTGTCCCCACAGGAAGACGTAGGAGCCGAGCGCCTGGCGCGGCAGCGCCGGCAGGATGAAGTTCTGGTAGCCGCCCAGGTAGTGGCGGGCTTTCTCGGTGCTGTTCTGTTCGATAGGCGCGCCCCAATCCGTCTTGCCCACCTCCCAAAACCCCAGCGGCCCCCACTCGGTGACCATGAACGGGATGTCCGCGAGCAGTTGTTCCCGGTAGCGGGGAAGGGCGGCCAGAGCGCCGTAGAGCTGCAGACTGAGGAAATCCAAGTCCGCGGCGCGGGTGCGCACCGCCTTCAGCAGTTCGGCGCGCACGCCCGTTATCGTGGTGGTGGTGGGATGGTTCGGATCCAGGCGGTGGACCAGCCGCGAGAGGGCGTTGACAGCGTCGTACACGCGCGGATTGGTGTAGTTGAAGTCCAGCTCGTTGCCGAGAATCCAGCAGAGCAGGGCGGGATGATCACGGTAGCGGCGCACGAGCGCTTCGATGCGGCGTTCTTGCGCCGCCACCGCCGCCGCGTCGTCGTAGTCGAACCCGAACCGCTCGCTGGCCACCGGCAGGTTCAGCGCCACGGTCAGCCCGTGGCGACCGGCGGCGTCAAGCGTCGCCTGCGCGCCTTCCACGCCCCAAGTGCGTATCGAATTGCCGCCGCGCAAGGCCACGGTGGCGAGGTCGATGTTGCCGGCGCCAACGCCTTTCACCACATAGGGCTCTCCACCCCGCAACAAGAGGTAGACGCCGTCTTGGCCAGCCACGCGCACTTCTATGGGCTGGCCGGCGGCGTGGGTCGCGGCCAACGCGATCGCGGCAATGGCCGCGAGGCGCATCATGAACCGGACCCTTGCGAACGTGGTCGCGAAGGCGCGTCGACAGCTGGGCGCGACGGGGTCTCGCACAGCCGCCTGGATGCGGTGGCGCCGTCCGCGTAGCGCAACCCGAAGCCGTAGGGAAAGAGGGGTTCGTAAGGCTCGTCGCCGCGGTTCACGCTCGTCTGCCACGGGTCCCGGGGCCAGGAGAAGGCGAGTTTGCCACGAAAATCGATAATCCGGCCGGCGGCGTCTCGAAAGAGCACATCGGCGACGCCACCGCCTTCGCTGCCGGGCAACCACGCCACCACGAAGGCGTCCGAGGCGTTGAGCTCCGGATTCACCCAGAGTGGACGGCCAGTGACGAAGACGGACACAACCGGCACGCCGCGCGCTTTGAGCGAACGCAGCGTCGCCAGCGGCTCGGCGTATGCCGCCGAGTACGACAAGTGCGCGATGTCGCCTTCTCCCTCGGCGTAGGGGTCTTCGCCGAACACGACGATAGCGACATCCGGCGGGTCGTCGAACGCGCCGTCGGGCGCGAATCGCACGTTCCCGCGGCCCGCCACCGCCGCTTGGATCCCGCCGAGGACGGACTGGGCGTTGGGGAAGTCGTCATTGCCGTTGCCGTCGCCCTGCCAGGTGAGCGACCAGCCTCCGCACTGCCGGCCGATGTCATCGGCGTGCGCGCCGGCCACAAGCACGTTCAGATCGCGGCGCAGGGGCAGCAGCCCGGCGTCGTTTTTCAGCAGCACCAGGGATTCGCGCACCGCCTGGCGAGCGAGCCGGCGATGTTCGACCGGCGCCAAAGGGCCACCCGCGAACCCCCGCGACGACGGCGGGCCCTTGGCGAAGAGGCCGGCCCGCGCCTTCACGCGCAGGATTCGCCGCACGGCGTCGTCAATGCGCGCCTCGGCCACTTCGCCGGCGCGCACCGACGCCTGCAAATCCGCGAGAGCTTCGGGCCACTCGTGCTCGACCATCAGCATGTCGACTCCGGCGCTCACCGCCTTTGCCCAAGACTCGCCCCGCGCCTCGGCCAACTGCTGGCAACCGTTCCAATCGCTGATCACGAAGCCGGTGAACCCCAACCGTTCCTTAAGCACCTGCGTGAGCAGATAACGGTGGCCGTGGACCTTGTCGCCGTTCCAACTGTTGAACGCCGCCATCACGACTTGCGCCCCGGCAGCCAACGCGCTCAGGTGCCCGGCGCCGTGAATGTCGCGCAAAGCCGCTTCGGGGCACACGGCGTCGCCTTGATCCACGCCCGCTGTGCCGCCGTCGCCGATGAAGTGCTTGGCGGTGGCCAACACCTTGCCGGCGGCGAGGAAGCCCCGGCCGCCGGCCGGGCCTTGCAGCCCCTTGACCATCCGCTCGGCGTAGGCCCGCACGATCCGGGGATCTTCGGAATAGCTCTCGTAGGTGCGGCCCCAGCGGTCGTCGCGGACAACGGCCAGGGTGGGCGCGAAGGTCCAGTCGATGCCGGTCGCCGCCACCTCTCGGGCGGTGGCGCGGGCGATGGCCTCCACGAGACTCGCGTCGTCGGCGGCGCCAAGGCCGATGTTGTGCGGAAAGATGGTCGCCCCGAACACGTTGTTGTGGCCGTGGACCGCGTCCGTGCCCCACAGGATGGGCACGCCGGAGGCGGAGTCCAAGGACGCGGCGTGGTAGGCGTCCGCCAAGCGCAGCCAGTCCGCGACGGATCCCCGTTTGCCATTCGGCCACGAGCCGCCGCCGTTGAGCACCGATCCGATGCAATGCTCGCGGGCGTCCCGAGGGCTGAGATGCGTGATTTCGCTTTGGATCATTTGGCCCACCTTGGCGTCGAGGGACATGCCGGCGAGGCGCTTGGACACCTCCTCCTCGATCTGTCGCTCGGCGTCCGCGTCTCCATTCCGGCGGGGCCAATCAGCTATCGGCATGCGCACTCCTCGTTGCCGCGTGTTGGGGTTCTGCCCGGCCGCTCTTGCGGGCGGCCGGGGCGGCGACCGAGCCGCGCAGCACCAGCGGACAATCGAACACCCGCTGTCTGGGCGTCCCGGCGGTGCGCAGTTGTTCGATGAGATCAGCCGTGGTCGCCTGCGCCATCTCGAAAACAGGTTGGCGGGCCGTGGTCAGTGGCGGCCATGTGCGCGAGGCGGCCGGCGAATCGTCGAAGCCGACCACGGAAATATCCGCCGGCACGCGCAAACCCAAGGCGTGGGCCGCGGCGATCGCGCCGGCCGCCATTTCGTCGTTGGCGGCCGCGATGGCGGTGGGGCGGGGCGAGATGCCAAGCAGCCGGCGCGCGCCGTCTTCACCAGACGGGAAGTCGAATCCGCCGTCAACGAAGAGCCGTTCGTCCGCCCGGCAGGCCGCCGCGCGCAGGCCTTCGCGAAAGCCGGCGAGTCGCTCGGCGCTGGCACCGTGGCGCGGGTCGCCGTTGATGAAGGCTATGCGGCGATGCCCGAAGGAGAGCAGGTGCTCGGTGAGCGCCCGACTCGCCGAGCGGTCGCGGGCGCGGACCGAACAGAGCCGCGGATCCGCCTCGCGCGGGGCGATGCAGGCTACCGGAGTGCCGTTCGCGCGCAGCGCCTCAAGCAACGCCTTGTCGTCGCCAAGGGGCGCGGTGAGAATCACGCCGTCCACGCGGGTCTGCGTGACAAAACCCAACACCTCTTTCGCGCTGGGGCCGCCGGCGCCCCGCGAACCGTCGCCGCACGGCCGCAGCAGCAACGTGTAGCGGCCGGCTTCGCACGCGGCGAAGACGCCCTCGAAGGCGCGTTGCACATAGCCGAACTCGTGCGGGTTCTCGTAAAGAAGGCCAATGGAGAAGGTGCGCCGGCCGGCCAATGCCCGCGCCTGCGGATTGGGTTCATATCCGAGCTCGGTCGCCACGCGCCGCACCCGCTCGCGAGTGGCGCGGCGAACGTTCGGTTCGCCGTTCATCACCCGCGACACCGTCTTGATGGAGACGCCGGCCCCGGTGGCCACCTCGTTGATGGTGGCCCTCGAAGCGCCTTGCCGAACGTCATACGTCACCACGCTGGCCGGGTTGTCGCGAGGGCGCGTCCGCCATCTGGCGGGCGGCGGCGCGGGGGGCCGCATCGCTCGAGTCGCACCAAGGAAATCCCCAAATCCATCCTCTAAACACCCTATCCCCAAATGACAACGCTATCAACCTTTGTTTATCGGGGCACATAGGACACAAAAGATCGAAAAAAAGTCCCTATTCCCACAAACAGCAGTGTATGCTCGCGCTGATAGTCGATCCTGCCGCGGTGTCGCTGCTGGCCCGGTGTCGCACAGGTTGCGACGGGCCGCAGCGACTGGCCGCCGCACATCGAGCAAACGGGAACCTTGCGGAGGGGCGTCATGCCGAACCGGGCAACCAAGCAAATCAAGGCGTTCAAGAAGAACCGACTCGCACTCGCGGTGTCGCTTGCGCTCAGCCCGGCTTTGGTGCCCGGCGCCGCGGCGGAAGAGGTCGCCCAAGGGGAGATCGAGGAAGTCACCGTGGTCGGGATCCGCCAGAGCCTCAAGCACTCGATGGACCTGAAACGGGCGCGGGACGGCGTCGTGGACGCCATCACCGCCGAGGACATCGGCGATTTCCCTGACAGCAACCTCGCCGAGTCGTTGCAGCGGATCACCGGCGTTTCGATAGATCGCGAACGTGGCGAAGGCGCCAGGGTGACCGTGCGCGGCTTCGGGCCGGACTTCAACTTGGTGTTGCTGAACGGTCGTCAAATGCCGACAGCCAGCGGTCTCAACCGGTCGTTCGACTTCGGCAACCTCGCCTCGGAGGGCATCAGCGCCGTCGAGGTGTACAAGAGCGGCCAAGCCGACGTGCCGACCGGCGGCATCGGTTCCACGTTGAACATTCGCACAACCCGTCCTCTGGATTCGCCGGGCATGAAGTTCACCGCCGCCGGCAGCGGTCTGAACGATCGTTCCACCTCCAAAGGCGACAGCTTCACGCCGGAAATCTCGGCCCTCTTCTCGAACACCTTCAACGACGACCGCGTGGGCATCGCGCTCAGCGCGGTCCGCCAAAGCCGCAACAACGGCGCGAACACCGCCAACGTTGGCGGCTGGCGCACTTTCCCGGGCGAAGTGCACAACTGCTGGGGCTGCCCCACCGGGCGCGCGGAGTGGGGCGGCATACCGCTCAACCCGGAAACCGGCCCGCCAACGCAGGTGAACCGTCCCGGCGAGGGCGACTTGTACTCCGTGCCGCAAGCCATCGGCTACGAGCTGGCGGAGTACGAGCGGGTGCGCACCAACGGCCAGCTCACGCTGCAATGGCAGGCCACCGAGCGGATCGAAGCCACTTTGGACTACACCTACTCGGAGGTGGAGCTGACGCGCTCGTACAGCAACCTGTCGGCTTGGTTCAACTTCGGCGGTCAAGAGACGGTGTGGACCGATGGCCCGCAGGCGTCGCCACTGGAGTACACCGAAAGCTCAGCAGGCGCCGACTATTCCATGGGCGGCGGCTTGGACGCTTGGAAGGCGAACAACGGCGCGACCGGGTTGAACGTGATGTGGGACGTGAGCGACCGGTTGGTGCTGGAGTTCGACCACCACGATTCGGACGCCCGACGCGCGCCGAACAGCCGCTTCGGCGACTCCGCCTTGCTGTCGACGGCGGCGTACTCGCGCACCAGGACGAGCGGCCACTTCGGGCAAGATCTGCCGGTACTGGAACTCACGCTCAGCAACACCTTGACGCCGGACGACATGATCGTCACCGGCAGCGTGTTTCAGAACAACTTCTCGAACATGAACATCAAACAGTCGAAGATCGCCGGCACTTGGGATTTCGACGCCGGCTTCGTGGAGAACATCGACTTCGGCGTTCAGCTGACGGAAGTGAACAACCGTTCCGCCGGCTCGGTGGTGCAGCGGGACGCTTGGGGCGGCGTCACCAAACCGGGCGCCATCGCGGACATCTTGACGCCGGCGGACGCCGGCGCCGCGTTCGACAAGGTGCCCGGCGGCGACGACGCTCGGCGCCAGACGGCCTTCTACACGTTCGACATGGGCCAGCTGGTGGAGAGAACCGAGGCGCTCATGGCTTCCGGCGAGGCCACCATCTTCATGGTGGCGGACATGGGCGATTGCGGCACCGGGCTGTGTACGTCCAGCCGGTTCGCGTCGGACCGGCGCACCACCGAGGAATCCACCGCGGCCTATGTGCAGGTGAACTTCGACACGGAGTTCGGCACCCGCCCGGTGGACGTCCGCCTTGGATTGCGGTACGAGAAGACGGACATTTCGTCGCAAGCGCTGTCCCCCGCCTACATCGGCATCAACTGGGTCGCCGGCAACGAGTTGTCCGCCGTGCAGTCCGATCCGGACTTCACCTCCCTCGACGGCAGCTACGACCTCGCGCTGCCCAATTTCGATTTCAAGATCGACGTGACGGACGATTTGGTGGCCCGGTTCTCCTACAGCGAAACGATCACCCGACCGAAATACGGCGACATCCAAGGCGGCCAGACCATCAATTCGCTCGTGCGGGTGGATGGCGGCACCGGCAACCGGGGCAATCCCGGCCTGATGCCTTTCTCGTCGCAGAACATCGACGTGTCTTTCGAGTACTACTACGGCGACGACAGCTACTTCGCGATCGGCTACTTTCACAAGGATGTGGAGAACTTCATCGGCACGTCCTCGGTGATCGAGAACACGTTCAATCTGCCGCACCCGGCGTTGGGCCCGTTGGCGGACGAGGCGCGAGCGGCCACCGGCAGCGCGGACTCCGGCGCGTTGTACGCTTGGATTCTGGCGAACCGCGCTGATCAGCCGGGCGTGGACGCGGAGAACGGCATCATCTCCGGCGTGGCCGGGCGCGACCCGGCGTCGCCGTTCAACCTCACGGTGCCGGTGAACATCGAAAAGGCCACCATGAAGGGCTGGGAAGTGGTCGTCCAGCACAACTTCGGCGACAGCGGCTTCGGCGCGATCGTGAACGCCACCATCGTTGGCGCGGATGTCGGCTACGACAACTTCAGCTTGGCGCAGCAATTCGTGCTCACGGGTCTTAGCGACTCCGCGAACGTGATAGCGTTCTACGACAAGGACGGCATCAGCGTCCGCTTGGCGTACAACTGGCGAGACGCCTTCTTGGCCGGAACCGGGCAGAACAACGTTGGCGCGGGGCCGCCCACGCACGTCAACGCCTACCAGCAACTGGACATGAGCGCGAGCTACTGGTTCCGGGACCGCTTCCAAGTCTATGTGGACGCCTTGAACATCACGGACGAGACCACCCATGTCTACGGTCGGCACGAGTTCCAAACGCTGTTCGCGGGGCAGGCCGGGCCGCGCTACAACATGGGCGTGCGGTTCAAGTTCTAGCGCGCGGCGTCCGCAACGGCTGCACGGCAGGCCGTCCTCGACGAAGGAGTTGTTGTCGGCGAGCCGCGATGAGGCGTTGCGCCACAAGCCGAGCTGTCGCGTTGGCGGGGTAGGGCTGTGAACCCGCCCGTGCGCCAAGTGGTCGTGGTCGGTGGTGGCAGCGCCGGTTGGATCACGGCCTGCCTGGTTGCGGCCGAGCACCGCGGCAGCGGAACCGCTGCGGTGCTGTTGGTGGAATCCCCGGACGTGCCGACCATCGGCGTCGGCGAAGGCACTTGGCCGTCGATGCGCACGACGCTTCGGCGCATCGGCATCGCCGAGGACGATTTCATCCGCCAGTGCGATGCCAGCTTCAAGCAGGGCACGCGCTTTGTCGGCTGGCGGGACGGTCGGGACGCCGACGCCTACATCCATCCGTTCAGTTGGCCGCTCGATTACGCGAACGCCAATCCGGCGCTGCGTTGGCTCGCCGAAGGCGGCGAGCTGCCGTTCGCGGACGCGGTCACGCCGCAAGCCGGCGTCATAGCTCGCGGACTCGCGCCGAAGCAGGCCGCGACACCCGAGTACGCTTTCGCCGTCAACTACGGCTACCACTTGAACGCCGGCAAGTTCGCTGCGCTCTTGCAACGGCACGCCGTGACCGTGCTGGGTGTTCGACACGTCCGCGCCAACGTCGCCGGCATCGAATCCCGCCCGGACGGCGACATCAAGGCGTTGGCGCTCGACACCGGCCAACGACTGCCCGGCGACTTGTTCGTGGACTGCACCGGCCAACGGGCCTTGCTCGTTGGCGAGCACTACGGTCAACGCCTGGTCTCCGCCGCCGACGTGCTGTTCAACGATCGCGCCGTGGTTGGCCAAGTGCCTTACGCGGATGCCGATGCGGATGCCATCGCCCCGGTCACCAACGCCTCGGCCCAAGACGCGGGCTGGATTTGGGACATCGGCCTGCCCACGCGCCGCGGGCTCGGCCACGTGTACTCCAGCGCCCATGTGGACGACGAGACGGCACGGCGGACGTTGCGGGACTACGTCGAGGAGACCTCGCCGGCGCTGGCGGCCGAATCGGTGGCCTACCGCACCATCGCCTTCCGGCCCGGCCACCGGGAAGCCTTCTGGAAGCGCAACTGCGTCGCCGTGGGGATGTCGGCCGGCTTCATCGAGCCGCTTGAAGCGTCGGCGCTTGCGCTCGTGGAGCATGCCGCCGCGATCATCGCCGAGCAGCTGCCGCGGGACCGCGAGATAATGGCCGTCGTGGCGAAGCGCTTCAACGCCAGGATGCACTACCACTGGCAGCGGATCATCGAGTTTCTGAAGCTGCACTACGCGGCGAGCGCCCGCGACGACGGCGCGTATTGGCGCGACCACCGAGACCCGCGTTCCTGGCCGGAGAGCCTGCGCGAAAAGATGACACTGTGGCAACAACAACCGCCTTGGCACGACGACGCGCCGCTGCTCGGCGAGCTGTTCCCGTCGGCGAGCTACCAGTACGTGCTCTACGGGATGGGTTTCAGGCCGCGCTACGGTGCCGCAAAAGCCGAATGCGCCGCGCAGGGCGGTTCGCAAGCGGTTTCCGGTCGCGCCCGTGAGCAAGCGCGCCGCATGGTGGCGCTGCTGCCCACCACGCGGGCGCTCGTGCGGGCCATCGCCGCGCGCGCTTGAACCAAGGAGGCGGCATGGCGAACTTCGCGCTGGTGAACAACGTCGATCATCGCGACGTCAAGATCATCACGGAACGCGCCGCCCGCTTTGGCGACGACGTGATGAAGGTGCCGGTGCTGCCGTTCGAGCTCCGCAACGTGCAGGCGTTCTACCCGGTGTTGTTCGAGCAGGCCCGCGACGGCGGCCACACGCCGGTGGCCCTGTTCGGATTCCAAGAGCGCGAGAACCTGTTTCTGAACGAAGCCGGCTGGGACGCCTCGTACATCCCGGCCCTGTTGCGCCGCGAGCCGTTTCTCATCGGTTTCCAAGACAACAAGGCCGCGGCGGGACCGGAGCGGGTGCGGGTGCTGTCCCTCGACATGGATCATCCGCGCGTCAACACCGCAGCCGGCGAGCCGTTGTTCCAGCCCTTGGGCGGCAGAACGCCGTTCCTCGAGCAGGCGGCGGACTTGCTGGAGGCCATCCACGAGGGTCTGGAGCAAACCAAGACGTTCGTGGACGCCCTGCGGGAACACGATCTCCTGGAAAACGTGACCTTCGAGATCGCCTTGGAAGACGGCAGTAGAAACCAGTTGCTCGGCTTCCACTGCTTGAACGAGGAGAAGGTGCGGGCGTTGCCCGGCGCGGTGCTCGGGGAGTTCAACGAGCAAGGCGTGCTCATGCCGCTGTTCATGGTGCTCGCCTCGATGGCCAATGTCGGTCGTTTGGTGGAACGCAAGAACAGGCTTGCGCGCGCGGCCCCGCCGGCAACGGGGGTGGCCGATGCGCTGGCTTTCTGAGCTGCCGAGCGTTGCCGCTCTGGAATGCGCCGACGCGGCCGTGCCGCGGCAGGTGCTCGACAGCGACGTCCCGGTGTTGTTGCGCGGCTTGGTGCGCGATTGGCCGGCGCTGGCGTGCGACGAGTCAGTGGCGGCGGCGACGCGGTACCTCGGGCGGTTCGGCACGTTGACGCCGGTGACGGTGTATGTGGGCGACGCCTCCATCGGCGGCCGGTTCTTCTACGACGAACGTTGCGAGAGCTTCAACTTCCGCAGCGGCAAGGCGACGCTGCCGCAAGTGCTGGAGAAACTCGCCCAGCCAACGCGGGAGGACGCCGTCGCCGCAATCTACGTCGGCTCGACGCCGGTGGACGGATGGCTGCCGGGCTTTCGCGCCCACAACGACTTGCGCTGGCCGGTCGCTGATGCCGTCGCTGATGCGCTCGCCAGTTTCTGGCTTGGCAGCCAGACGCGGATCTCCGCGCACTACGACTTTCCCAACAACATCGCGTGCGTGGTGGCCGGTACCCGGCGGTTCACGTTGCTGCCGCCGGAGCAGATCCGCAACCTGTACGTTGGGCCGGTGGACAAGACGCCATCCGGCCAACCGATCAGCCTCGTGGATTTCCACCGGCCGGACTTCACGCGCCATCCACGCTTCAGGGAAGCCCAAGCCCAAGCGAAAACCGCCTTGCTGAAGCCGGGCGACGCCATTTTCATTCCGAGCATGTGGTGGCATCACGTGGAGTCGTTGTCGCCGTTCAATTTGCTGATCAACTACTGGTGGTGCGACACGCCGGCCTATTTCGGTGCGCCGTCCCAGGCGTTGTTGCACGCCATGCTGGCGTTGCGCGAGTTGCCGCCGCGCCAGAAGGAGGCGTGGCGAAGCCTTTACAATCACTACGTCTTTGCTGCCGACGAGACCGTTTACGAGCACATACCGGAGCAGGGCAGGGGCGTTCTCGCGACGCTCGACGAACCGGCCGCGCGGCAGCTGCGCGCGGATCTGCTGAACAAGCTCAATCGGTAGGCCCTCGGCCCGCGTGCTTGATCGATCCAAGACGGCTTGATCGAAGGAGACCCGATGTTGCGACAGACGCCCGCCCCCGGGGACGCGCCCCCGTCACGGAGAATCCACAAAGTGGTGGTGGCCGGCGGCGGCACGGCCGGATGGATGGCCGCCGCGTCGCTGGCGAAGCTGCTTGGCAAGACCATCGACATCACGCTGATCGAATCCGACGAGATCGGCACCGTCGGCGTCGGCGAGGCGACGATTCCCACCCTGCTCACGCTGCACCAGTTGCTGAAGGTGAAAGAGCAGGATTTCGTCAAGGCCGTGCAAGGCACGTTCAAGCTCGGCATCTCGTTCGAGAACTGGTGCGACGTGGGGGAGAACTACATCCACTCGTTTGGCTGGACCGGCAAGGACAGCTGGGCGGCCGGCTTCCAGCACTTCTGGCTGAAAGGCAGGAAGATGGGCATCAGCGAGGAGTTCGGCGAGTACTGCAAGGAATGGGCGGCGGCTCGCCACAGCCGCTTCGCGGTGCTGCCGAACCAGCAGCTGAACTACGCCTACCACTTCGACGCCTCGCTCTACGCGAAGTTCCTGCGCGGCATGGCGGAGGAGCACGGCGCGCGAAGGCGGGAAGGCAAGATAGAGAAAGTGCATCAGGACCCCGCGACAGGCTTCATCACCGGCGTTCAGTTGCAGTCCGGCGAGCGGCTTGACGGCGACCTTTTCATCGACTGCACCGGTTTCCGCGGCCTTTTGATCGAAAAGGCGCTGGGCGTGGACTACGAGGATTTCGGCCACTGGCTGCCGTGCGACCGTGCCGTGGCGGTGCAGACGGAATCGGTGGAACCGCCGCTGCCGTACACGCGATCCATCGCCCGGGAAGCCGGTTGGCAATGGCGCATTCCGCTGCAGCATCGTGTGGGCAACGGCATCGTGTTCAGCGCCGCGCATTGGACCGACGAGCAGGCTGTGGCGTGCCTGTTGGGCAACATCAATGGCAAGCGCCTGACCGAGCCGCGGATCATCCGCTTCCGCGCCGGTCAGCGCCGCCTGCATTGGGACAAGAACTGCGTCGCGATGGGCTTGGCCTCCGGTTTCATCGAGCCCTTGGAGTCCACCAGCATCCACTTGATTCAACGCAGCGTCATCCGCCTCCTGCAGATGTTTCCCTACGACGGCATCCGCCAGCCGGACGTGGACGAGTTCAACAACCAGATGCGCTTCGAGGTCGACAATGTGCGCGACTTCATCATCTTGCACTACCACGTCACCAACCGGACGGACACGCCTTTTTGGCGTCATTGCCGGGAGATGGACATTCCGGACTCCCTCAAACACCGCATCGAGCTGTTTCGGCAGGCGGGCAGGGTGTTCAAGTTGCCGACGGAGCTGTTCGGCGAGAACTCTTGGATCCAGGTGATGCTGGGGCAGGGCATCACACCGGAGCAATACCATCCGATCGTCAACATGATGAGCGACGAGGAACTCACCCGGTTCCTCACCGGCATCCACGGCGCCGTGCGCCAGCTGGTGGGCCAGCTTCCCGAACACCAGCGCTTTATCGACTACTACTGCCGGGCGACGGCCGCCTAGGGCACGCCGCCTAGCCGCGGGTTTTAGTCCATGTGCCAGTTGACGCTGACGTAGTAGAAGCCGCCGTTGTAACCGACGGGGGAGTTTTCGGGGTAGGGCTGACCGTTGAACGCCGGCACGCCTTCGTTGGGACTTTTCTGCGGGTAGGTGTCCAAGAGGTTTTGCGCGCCGAACACAAGCGAAAGGGCGGCGGTGAGATCGAAGGTCAGCTCCGCGTCCATCACGGTGACCCGTTCCGGGCGATACGCGCCCCAGCCGCCGCCGATTGGCGCGTCGTAGTATTCGCCGTAGTTGCGCACGCGCGCGATGACGCTCCAACGTCCCACATTGTACGTCCAAGTGGCGGCCAATCGGGATTCCGGGCGGCCTTCCTCGATCTCCGAACGACGGTTCTCCGACGTGAAAGCGGGGTTGTACTCGCTCAAGTTGATGTCCGAGAAGTTGGCGGCCAACGTGACGACGGAGCGGCCGGCGGCGAGATCGAAAGGCCAGCTGGCAACCAAATCCACGCCGGAAATTTCACCGTCTGCTCGTTCGAGAAGAACCGCACTTCGCGGATGCTCTGGGCGTCTTGCACACCGGCGGCAAGCAGCGCGTCGACATCCGCTTGGGTGAGTGCGAACGCGCTCGTTAGCGATATGCGATCGGTCACTTCGATGTTGTAGTAGTCGACGGTGACGTCCAGCCCGCCGACGTTGAACACCACGCCGGCCGTGATGTTGCGGGACTGTTCCGGCGTCAACGGCTTCGCGCCTTTCCGCTCGGCCACGGGGCTGGTTGGCGGCAGGATGGCGATGTCCACAAGGCGCCGCACGCCGTCCACGCTGCGAAACGACGTGAGGACGTTGCGCAGGTTCGCCTGACCGGCCGTGGGCACGCGAAAGCCGGTGCTGGCCGCGCCACGCAGGGCGAAGTTGTCCGACAAGCGGAAGCGGGCCGTCACCTTGCCATCGACGGTGTTGGGAATGTAGAACGACGCGCTGTTGCGGCCGATGCCGGCGCTCGCGTCCCAGCGCCAGCCGTTGCTCGCGTTGCCGCGCACACCGGCCGTTAGGCTCCAATCGCCGATGTGGGCGCCGTATTGCGGCGTGAAGCCGCCGGGGAACCGCTCGATCAGGGAACAGCAGTTCGGATTGTTGCGGATGGCCGCCAGCGCCGCCGGATCGACGCGGTTGTCCACAACGGTCAACGCCGGGCAGTTTCCAGAGCCGGTTCCGGTGAGGTCTGCCACTTTCACCGTTGGGGTGCCGTCCGCGAGCGGGTCGCCGCGGAAAACGCCGATGCGCCCGTGCGGATTGCGGTAGTAGAACCCGCCTTCAACCTGACGCTCGGCCCGATTGCCGAACGCGTAGGCATCGGCGTTCTCGCCGATGGCGGTGCCGACGTTGGCGAAGAGCTTGATGTCGTCTTCCACGCGGGGCAGGCCCCCATGTGCGCTAACTTGTTTTCATTGACTGAGTTGGATATGGTGCGGATCGTCTTGACAAGGAGGTCGGGCGATGGAGATGGCGGATCGGGACTGGGAGCTGTTGTCGTCGCTGCTGCCGGGGAACTGGCGGGAGCTGGCGGCGGAGACGGGCGCGCTGAAGGGGCTGCGCAAGGACAAGTCGGCGGACCGCCTGCTGCGGACGCTGCTGATCCACCTGGGCTGCGGCCGTTCGCTGCGGGAGACGGCTGTGCGGGCGCGGGAGGCCGGGCTTGCGGACCTGTCGGACGTGGCGCTGCTGAAGCGGCTGCGCAAGTCGTCGGAGTGGCTGCGCCGGATGTGCGTGGAGTTGTTCCGGGAGAACGGGGTCGATGCGGAGGAAGGCGCGTCGATGCGCGCGGTGGACGGCACGATAGTGCGGGAGCCGGGCCGGGGTTCGCAGTGGCGGCTGCACTACGGCGTCAGGTTGCCGTCGCTGGCGTGCGACTTCTTCGAGTTGACGCCGGCGAAGGGGGCCGGGACGGGCGAGACGCTGGCGCGCTTTCCGGTGGCGCCGGGAGACCTGGTGCTGGCGGACCGGGGCTTTTCGACCGGGTCTGGCCTGCGCCACGTGGCGGACCGCGGCGGCCACGCGACGGTGCGCGTGAACACCGGGGCGCTGCGGCTGCGCGGAGCGGACGGGGAGGCGTTCGACCTGCGCGGCGCGGTGTCGTCGCTGAAGCGCGCCGGCGACGTCGGCGTCTGGCCGGCGGCGGTGGCGGTCGAGGGCGGCGAGGCGGTGGCGGGCCGGGTGTGCGCCGTCCGCAAGACCCGCGAGGCGGCGCGCCTGGCGGTCGCCAAGCTGCGGCGCCGGGCGTCGCGCATGCAGCAGCGGCTGCGCCCGGAGACGCTGGAGTACGCCAAGCATGTGATCGTGTTCACCACGTTCCCGGAATCCGGGTTCGACGCCGCGGCGGTTCTGCGCTGGTACCGCCTGCGCTGGCAGGTGGAGCTCGTGTTCAAGCGCTTCAAGTCGCTGGCCGGGCTGGGCCATCTGCCCAAGCGCGACTCGGACAGCGCCCGGGCGTGGCTGTACGGCAAGCTGCTGGTGGCCCTGCTGGTCGAGAAGACGCTCCGCCACGCGGCGGCCCTTTCCCCCTGGGGCTTCGACTTCCGCCGAGCCTTGCCGGAGCAGTCCCTGGCGTGACTTCGACTTCGCGCTCCATCAGGTGCAGCGCGCCATCGAGCCAGCGTTTTCGCTGGCGCGCATGTTCGAGACCTGGAACGTCGTCTCCCGCTCCCTCGCCGACCCGCCGCGGAAACGTCGACAACAAATTCTGGACTACTTTCCATTTTTCAGAAAAACAAGTTAGCGCAGATGGGGCAGGCCCCATACTTGGGCGACGGGTTGCCGAACCGCCATATTGCCGGCGGCGATGAGCGCCGCGGCGTCGGCTCGCTGAATACTGCGGCTGGTGGGGTCGGCCTCCTTCCACTCGAAGCTGAGATTGGCGAAGCCGTCGCCCGGCGCGAATCCGATGTTGCCGGACAACGTCAGCGCGTCGCCGTCTCCCTCGAAGTGGGAGCCCCACTTGGCGTCCAAATTCATGCCGCTGGCGGCTTGCGAAAGCACGAGGTTCAACGCGCCGGCGATGGCGTCGGAGCCGTATTGCGCCGACGCGCCATCTCGAAGCACCTCCACGCGCTCCAAGGCGATAGCGGGGATCGATGCCAAGTCCGGGCCTTGCGCGCCGCTCGCGATGCCGTAGCCAAGCAGAGAGATCACCGCGCCGCGGTGACGCCGCTTGCGGTTCAGCAGCACCAAGGTGGCGTCCGGGGCGAGGCCGCGCAACGTGACCGGACGCATGAGCATGGCGGAATCGCCGCCTTGGCTGACGTTGAAGGACGGCACCACGAACGAGAGCAGCGAATCGAGCCTGTTGTCGCCTTGGGCGATAAGGTCGCTGACTTGAATTATGTCCACCGGCACCGGTGAACCGGAGACCGAACGATCGCTGCGCCGGGAACCGATTATGTCGCAGCCGGTGTCGTCCGCCGGGCTGTAAATCCGCCAAGTGCGGGTCTCTTCATCCCAAGTGGCGCAGACGGCGACGACCTCCAGGTCGCTATCTTCACCGGCGCCTTCGGCCCAAGCGGGTAGGGCGGCAACACAAAGGGCGACCGGGGCAGCCGCGGCGAACGCCCTCCGTGGAAACCGGATCTGCCGATCCGGGCAAACTGCGACTTGAAACATTGGGACCCCCCCTCCCTCCCAAACGGCCAAGGCAGATTGCGTACAAATTAAACACGGCGAAATTGACCGTATGTAGGCGTCCAGATCGAGAGATCGAGGGGCAGGGCGATTGCATCTGGACATCTACAGCATCTACAAGGGGCAGGTGCGACGGAGGTGAGGAATGGGGCAGAATTGGCGTTCCGAAGGAGGACTACGGGTGCGGCTGGTGGTCGGGATAGGTCGCAATCGCAAACCGGGCACGATTGAGGACGACACCACGCGAGTGGTCGCTTGCGCCAACGAACGCACGAAAACATCTATCTACTAACTATTCGTACATCTTCCCCCGCGAGGGCCGTGCCAAGTGCCTCGTCGAATAGGGCAAATCGTCTGGCCGCTTGCGCTGGCAGCCGTCGCCGTCGCGGCGTTCTGGCTTTTCGCGCGGTTCCTTGGCACGCCAGCACCGCCGCCAGTTGCCGACCGCACGGCGGTCGCGCCGGGTGCTGGTCCGGCGAATGCCGAAGTCCCGCCGCCGCGGTCGCCAGCCGCCACCGGCGACCTCCCCGCGGAGTCGGGCGAGGCATTGACCCTCGCCGCGTTGCGGCAGCTCTGCGGCGCGCCGTGGATGGCGCAATTCGCGCCGGAGTGCGTCGCCGCCTTGGAGCGTCGCTACGGCGACACGGCGCCCGGCATGTCCCAACTTACGTCGGCGGCCCCGTTCAAGTGGCGTCCGGTGCTGATCGGCGAGCCCGTCACATGGGGAGAGGTGTTCGACCGGCCGGAGGCGACGCTCGCGGCGGTGGCGGAAGCCGTGGCGCGGCCCGAGTGCCTGGTTCCCGAAGGCCGTTTCCGGTTGGACCTGCGCGAGACGTGCGCGGCGGACGAGATGGCCAAGCTGGCCATAATGGGGCGCGAATGCGCTGTGACCTTGCTGGGGAATCGCACGTTGGAGAGTCGGCAGAGAAAATGGCAGATCCATCTCAACGGGCCCAACCGGGCCGAGGACGGGCAAGAATACCTTCGGCTTCTGGCAGAGATGGACGAGCACTGGTTCGGCGCCATGTGGCGGCTCGGCAAGTGCCGGGCGCTGCCGCCGGGAGCGCTGGACGCGATCGGGCCCTTCCCGGCACCTTCCGGCGCCACCCACCAAGGCTACGGCGGCCGCCCACAACTGCGATTGATGGAGGCCGCGGCGCGGCTCGGCAGCGATTGGGCGCTTTCCAGCGTGCTCAAGATGACCCCCTTCGAGGTGGGCGACGTCGGCGTGGCCGACGTGGCGGCGGCGCGCCCGGTGCTGGCGGAACTGCTCCGCATCCGGCAGGCGAATTCGCCGAGCTTCGAGGCGTTGCGGGCGTGGTACGGGAACCGTAGCTCAAGGCTGGGTCACTCGCCGGAAGGCGCGGCGCGCTGGCGGCACGCCTTCGCGGCCTACCTGCTCAGCGCCTCGCTGGGCGTCACCGTCCATCCCGAAGGCGTCGAATGGATGACCGGCCCTCCCGACCAGGCCATTCTGGACAAGGCGTTGCCGGACGCGGTGCGCTGGCTGATCGAACAAGGCTGGACCGTGGTGGTGGTGGTGGACGAAGGCGGCGAGCCGCGGCGGTTCGACCGCCCGGAAGACGTGGCGATGCGCGAAACCTGGGTGGAGGACTGGCGCGGAAGGCGCATTTCGGTGTGGCGGAACGCGCCGGGCAAGTAAGAGGCGTCCGCGACCGAGAAGCGGACCGTTGGGCTTGCGGCAAGCCGCACCGATTGCCGTTTGCCGAACAAGCGTCGAGACGAGGGAGCGCATCCGAACACGACGCGTGGGACGACGAGCAAGTGACCCACGAGAAAGCCGAAGTCGACTACAACTTCCTGTTCGATGGGGGCCGTGCCAAGTGCCTCGTCGAATAGGGCAGGTCGTCTGGCCGCTTGCGCTGGCAGCCGTCGCCGTCGCGGCGTTCTGGCTTTTCGCGCGGTTCCTTGGCACGCCAGCACCGCCGCCAGTTGCCGACCGCACGGCGGTCGCGCCGGGTGCTGGTCCGGCGAATGCCGAAGTCCCGCCGCCGCGGTCGCCAGCCGCCACCGGCGACCTCCCGGCGGAGTCGGGCGAGGCATTGACCCTCGCCGCGTTGCGGCAGCTCTGCGGCGCGCCGTGGATGGCGCAATTCGCGCCGGAGTGCGTCGCCGCCCTGGAGCGTCGCTACGGCGACACGGTGCCCGGCATGTCCGACCTGACGTCGGCGCCCACGTTCAAGTGGCGTCCGGTGCTGATCGGGGAGCCCGTCACTTGGGGAGAGGTGTTCGACCGGCCGGAGGCGACGCTCGCGGCGGTGGCGGAAGCCGTGGCGCGGCCCGAGTGCCTGGTTCCCGAAGGCCGTTTCCGGTTGGACCTGCGCGAGACGTGCGCGGCGGACGAGATGGCGAAGCTGGCCATACTGGGGCGCGAATGCGCTGTGGCCTTGGCGGGGTACGGCGGGTTGGAGAGTCGGCAGAGAATATGGCGGATCGATCTCAAACGGCCCAACCGGGCCGAGAACGGGCAAGAATACCTTCGGCTTCTGGCAGCGATGGACGAGCACTGGTTCGGCGCCATGTGGCGGCTCGGCAAGTGCCGGGCGCTGCCGCCGGGAGCGCTGGACGCGATCGGGCCCTTCCCGGCACCTTCCGGCGCCACCCACCAAGGCTACGGCGGCCGCCCACAACTGCGATTGATGGAGGCCGCGGCGCGGCTCGGCAGCGATTGGGCGTTTTCCAGCGTGCTCAAGATGACCCCCTTCGAGGTGGGCGACGTCGGCGTGGCCGACGTGGCGGCGGCGCGCCCGGTGCTGGCGGAGCTGCTCCGCATCCGGCAGGCGAATTCGCCGAGCTTTGAGGCGTTGTGGGCGCGGTACGGGAACCGTAGCACAAGGCTGGGCCACTCGCCGGAAGGCGCGGCGCGCTGGCGGCACGCCTTCGCGGCCTACCTGCTCAGCGCCTCGCTGGGCGTCACCGTCCATCCCGAAGGCGTCGAATGGATGACCGGCCCTCCGGACCAGGCCATTCTGGACAAGGCGTTGCCGGACGCGGCGCGCTGGCTGATCGAACAAGGCTGGACCGTGGTGGTGGTGGACGAAGGCGGCGAGCCGCGGCGGTTCGACCGCCCGGAGGACGTGGCGATGCGCGAAACCTGGGTGGAGGACTGGCGCGGAAGGCGCATTTCGGTGTGGCGGAACGCGCCGGGCAAGTAAGAGGCGTCCGCGACCGAGAAGCGGACCGTTGGGCTTGCGGCAAGCCGCACCGATTGCCGTGCCGTCTTGCCGAACAAGCGCCGAGACTGGCCGCCTGAGACGGCTCGCGCACCAAAACGTCGCACACCCAAGTCATCCAGTTCGTTCAGCGACTCAAATTACGCATAATGCGTATTATGTTAAATTATGATTGCCGGTGGCCGTGGATGGCCGCTGGGCGCCCAAGCGTGGAAACTGCTGAACCGTGCCCGCACCGCCTTTGCTCGCCGCGTCCAAACAACCGCTGCTCAAGCGACGCCGGCAACGCTAGCGGACGCTGAACCTCGCGTTGACGATGCCCGGGTCGCGCATGTCGATGGTGGCGCCCACGATCTCCAAGCCGTGGCGCGTCTCCAAGGCGTGGCTCCAGAGCAGCACCTGTTCGAACGGCGCGCCCTCTATCTGCACGCTGTAGCCCTCGCCTTCCGGGTTGATGCTGCGCAGCGCCAAGTCGAAGTCCCGCGCGGTGGTGCTCATGGCGGACATGGAAGCGGACGCTCCCCCGGTCTTGCCCTGGAGCGCCGGGGCCGAGCGATTGGCCCGCATCCACCCCAGATCGGCCTGCTCGGCCGCATGGCGGGCGATCGCGCTGCCGCGGTAGCCGTACAGCGAATCCATGGCGCTCGCGGCCAGAATCAGGCCGACGACGGCCAACGCGGCCAGCACCAGTTTTCGTTCCCGCGGCGCCAACGCCTCGTAGCGGCGGCGCAGCGGCGAACGCCGCCACGCGTCCTCGAATGCCGTGAACATGCCTAACCCGTGCCTCGCGGACTATCCATCAGCCGCTCGGCGCGATGCGCAGGTTGGCGCGCACGCGCCCCTCCTGCTGTTCCGAGGAACCGACCTCCGCCAACAGGCCGCGCTGCGCCAAGGCCTTCTGCAGCTGTTCCACCGTGTCGTAGTCCGCCACCATTATCTCCGCCACCAGGCCGTTGCGCTCGGAGAACGTCACGCTGCGCAACTCGTGCCGGCCACCCGCTTGCAGCGCGACGCCGAGTTCGCCTAGCAGCCGATGGAAGCCCGGCGTGTCCACCGGCGCTTGGCCAAGGCGCGACCGCATGGCCCGCGCCGGGTTGCCCGGCACGCGATCGGTGGCGAAGACCTCGCGGTAGAGCGCGCGCACCTCTTCGCGCAACGCATTCGCCTTGTAGCTGGCCCAAACGCCCTCGGCCGTGGTGAGCGCGAGCACGAACGCCAACGCGATGCCGGCCAACGCGGCGGCTGGGCGCCAATGCGCCCAAGCCCCGCCCACGCGGCGTTTCACCGCGAAGTCGCCTTGGGCCAGATTTATGGGCGAAGCGGACTCCTGGGCGATGCTTTCGGCGAGAACGCGCAGCACCGGAACCGCGGCCGGCGGCGTCTGCACATCCTCGGGCTCGAACCCGGCGGCTAGCGCGTCGGATTCGGACATGCGCCCGTTGAGAAGCCGCAAAGTCGGCCGCTCCACTTCGCCGAGCGCCGCCCGCGCGCCGGCGACCGCGGCGGACAGGTTTTCCACGTCCACGTCGGCAACTTGATCGCCTCCCCGCACCAGCGCGTGGTCGCCTTCGAACAACACCGTCACGGTTTCGGGCCCGCCCGGCAAAGCCGCCGCGTCCGCGGTCACCAGGCCCGGCTCGATGTCGGCGGTGGCAAGACACGCAAGCCAACGCCCCATGCGCGCCCGGGGCGTCACCAGACAGCGCACGGGTTCGCCACGCGCCAAGTCCCCGCAGGCCACGTGCATGGCCTCGATGTCCTCGGTGATGAACTCCTCCGCCGCGTACGGCGCGGCGCGCCGAAGCTGGGTGGCGGTACGCCCCGGCACAGCGCAGGTCAACGCCAGCACCTCGGCCGCCGGCACGAGCGCGGTGACATTCGCCGGATCGCTTGCCCAAGGCGCTTGTGCCGCCACGAAATCGCCGAGGGCAGCCGCCTCCACGCAGCCTTCCCCGGGCTCTTCCTCGCCATTCTGGACAAGCACATCCAAAATGCCCTTGAAATCGCCGCCGGCCTCTTGCGACAAGGTCGAGAAACGGATGAACAGATGCGGCATCAGACGGCCTGCGCGTCGCTGTCGGCCACCGGCCAGTCCACCCGCTCGCCGAAACTGCGCGAAACGACGCGCAACCGGCCCGACCCGGCGTCGCGGTGGACAACCGATGTGAGCGTGGCGCGGGTGTCGCCAACCTCCGCTGCCGCCCGCACCAAAAAGAAGTCGCTGCCCACAGCGAGAACAGCGGCGCTCTCGCCGAACTTGGCGTGTTCCTCGAGCACGGTCTGCACCTTGTCGTAGTCGCGCGGCGCCCGGGCGAACAACTGCGCGTCCTGGATGCCGAGTTTCGTGCCGAGCGACGCGAGCACCGCGTCCGTGGCGGTGTTGACGTTGACGACCAGATCCGGTCGCGGAAGCGTCGCCACGTGCGGCCGCAAGCGGGCGGACTCCTCCGCCGAAAGCGGCACCGCCACGAGAAACTCGGAAAAGTGGAAGGCCGGCTGGTTGGCGGCGCGGTGCGCCGGCTGCCGCACCAGGTAGTCCGCGTCCTCGACACCCATGCCGGTGGGATTCTGATCGGCGTCTATCCAGTCCACCCACGCGTCCGCCGCGGCCGGGTCCAGTTGGAGAATCTGCAGCAGGCGTTTGAAACGCGCGATGTGGTCGGCGGCTTCGGGCCCGGCCAGCGCATTCAGGTTGAACCGCCCGCGCAGGTCTTCCACGCACACGGTCAACGTGCCGTTCTCGATCTCGAACGCGCCCGCGGCGCCGTCGCTTGGCGTGTCGAAACCCGCCTCGGCCGGCGTGTCGCAGAGCGTCCACGCCTCCAGCAACGTGTCCTTCGTCCGCGCGGCCTCCTCTTCCCAATCCTGGTGGAGCAGCTGCCGCGCGTACTCTTCACCGCCCAACGCGTACAGGCGGGCTTGGGACGCGTCGAACAGCAACCGGCTGCGGGCCACGTCCAGGGCGTGACGGGTCATCATTTCGTAGGCCAGCGCGGTGGCCACGGAGACGACAAGCAGCACGCTCACCAACGCCACCCCGCTCTGGTTCCGGCGCTTCACGTCGGCTCTCCTTTCGGCGGGCCCTCGCCCTCCTTCGGCGCCAAACCCACCGCCACCGGCGTCAGCCAAAGGCGTTCGATTTCGCCGTGACCTCGCAGCCGCAGTCGCAGACCCATCGCGACCACCCTACTGCTCCCGCCCGTCTCGGCCGGCCAATAGGTGTGCTCTCCGCCGTCGCCGTCACGGGCCACGAACATCGCCGCGGCAACGCCGGTAAGCAGCGTTTGCGCGACCGCTTCCGTGTCCGGGGCCCGGTCCAGCACCGGCCAGAACAGGCGCACCAGGGTGTCGCCCTCCAAAGCGTAGGCCACCCGCTGCAGTTCCGGGCGCGGATAGCCCAGCGGATTCTGCCAGCCGGCACGGGTGAACTCGGCCAGCGTCTGGCCCCCCACGGTGACGGCCTTCATGGTGTCGCCCAGCTCGTCGCGCACCGGCCGATGCGCCAACTGTTCGATGTCGCGTTCGATGATGGCGAAGGCGCGTTGCGTTTCGGCCAGCACTTCGCCTCGCTCTTGAGTGAACTCGCTGATGTCCACCATGCCGGAAAGAATGCGCGCCGCCATGACGCCGATGATGGCGAATACCGCCAGGGCGACCAGAATCTCCACCAGCGTGAAGCCGACGCCGTGCCGCCGGGCGAAACGCGTCCTTCCGCCACGGCCGCTCGGCCCGCTCGGCAAGTCGCCACGGCCGGCGACACGGGTCGCAAGGCCCATCAATGTTCGCCCACGAAGGCGGTGAGGGTGTCCACCGGGCCGACCTCGGTGCCGTCCACAACCCTGAACACCGACACCTCAAGCCGATGCAACAGCGGATGCGAAGTGGTGGTGGTCTGCGTGACCACCTGCCACGTCCGGTCGCCGCGGACCACCCGGTTGCGCTCGGTGCCCTCCCGCAGTGTTTCTGATCCGGTCAGCTGCCCAAGCCTCGCTTTGGCCACCGCGTCCTCGGCCAGCCAGCGGGCCGCGGTCTTCTCCTCCAACGCGGCCAGCTGCCGCACCGTGTCGCCGCCCCGCCCGTAAACGGCGATGGAGACCACGGCCAAGACCGCGAGCGCGATCATCAGCTCCAGCAAAGTGAATCCGCGCCGACCGGAGCGAGCTGGACGGCGCGCCAAGCCGTTCATTCTTGCCATCGTGTGCGGGCCATCCCGTCGTCCATGGCATCCGTGGAGGGTGGCGGATCGGCCGTCGCGGCGCGCAGCCGCACTTGCGCAATGCCGTCCGAATACACCACCCACCCCGCCTCGTCGTGCGGGGAACCCGCAAGGGCAACGCGCACCTCGAACGGCGTCACCTCTCCCCCCGGGTGGATCGCCACCGCAGGCGGCCCCAAGGTCTCTTCGCCAAACGCCACATCGTCCGTCAACGCCTCCAGCCGGGCGCGGTCCTCGTAGCCGGTCTCCACCTCGAACGCCACGGCGACCTCCGCGGCGTGCCGTTGGAAGGGCCGCCGGGCAACCTCCTCCCACTGGCGCGTGACGGGATCGTAGCGTTGAAACGCATATTGGTCTTCATGAAACGCCAAGCCCCAAACCTCGTTGCCGCGCAACGCCTCGTCGCGGGCGAGTTCGACGAGCCGCGCGAGCCTGCCGGCCTCGGCCCGCCCGTGACGTTCCCGGCCGGCGTCCGTGAAACCAAGCACCACGGTGCCCGTGATGATGGCGATGATGGCGAGCACCAGCATGATCTCCAGCAGGGTGAAGCCGCGGCGGCTCGCCGGGTCGCGGCTAGCAGGTGGCCGGGCCAGGGAGGAATGGTTGGCTGGCATTTTGCTGGTTTCGGGCCGTCGCGCCCCGCCTCCCTCGCGGCCACCGGATCGCGCGTTGTCGACAGCGGTTTCGGCCTGGATTTCCGGCCTAGATTTCCGGCCTAGATTTCCGAGAAGCGAATGTCCGCGTTCAAGTCGTCGCCCCCCTCCACGCCGTCCTGGCCGAGCGAGATGATCTCGAAGGAACGGTCGTCCGCGGCATAGACGAACTCGTTGTCCCAGGGATCCAAAGGCAGCTTGGGCAGATACGGCTCCGGCCCCCAGTTCTTCGGCTCCGGGAAGCCCCCCGGCTTCGCCACCAGCGCCGCCAAGCCTTGCTCCGTGGACGGGTAGTGGGTGTTGTGCATGCGGTACATCTCCAGCGCCGTCGAGATTCTGTGCATGCCCTGCTTGGTCATGGTCACCCGCGCCTTGTCCACGCTGCCCCACATGTTCGGCACGACCACGGCCAGCAGCAGGCCGATGATCAGCACCACCATCATCACCTCGATCAGCGTGAAACCGGACGTCGCCGACCTCCACCAACGCGATCTTGGCCTCTTCATGCTCGAACTCCCGTGATTCCGTTCATCGTCGGGTAGCAACCCCAGCTTCCTTCGCAACATCTCCTCCAACACTTGTGTCCTCCAACACTTGACAACATATCCCCTACATCACCAATTGGTTCATGCCCAATATGGGCACCAGGATGGCGAGCACGATGCCGAGCACCAAAGTCGCCATCACCAGCAGCATCAGCGGCTGGAACAGCTGCACCAGCGTGCTGACCAAGCGCGTCAGCTCCTGCTGCTGGTAGTGGGCCACCTTGCCGAGCATGGCGTCGAGTTCGCCGCTCGCCTCGCCGCTCGCAACCATGTGCAGAAGCATCGGCGGGAAATGGCCGACGGCCTCCAGCGCCGCCCGCAGGCTCGCGCCTTCGCTCACTCTTTCGACAGCGTCCGCCAGCCCTTGTTTCAACCACTGGTTAGTCACCACTTCGGTGGCGATTCGCATGGCGTCCACCAACGCGACGCCGCTGCTGGTGAGAATCGCCAGCGTGCCGGCGTAGCGCGCGGCATCGCCGCCGCGCACGATTTTGGCGACGACGGGCAGGGACAGCTTGCGGCGGTCCCATGCCAGGCGGAGGTTCGGCCGGGCGAGCAGCCAGCGCGCGACGGCCACCACGCCGGCCACGGCCAACGCCAATACCCACCAGCGATTGTTCAAGAAGTCCGCCACCTCGATGAGCACGTTGGTCAGCACCGGCAGTTCCTGCTCCATGTCTTCGAACATCTCGACGATGTTCGGCACCACATAGACCATGAGGCCAAACACGATGATCACCGACACCACGAACAGGATGATCGGGTAGAACAAGGCCATTTGCACGTCGCGGCTGGCCTCGAAGCGCCGCTCGGTGTGGTCGGCCAGGTTTTCCAGCACAACGTGCAGATAGCCGGATTGCTCGCCGGCGGCCACGGTGGAACGGTACATCGCGCCGAATGCCTGCGGATAATCCGCCAAGGCAGCGGCGAGCGAATAGCCTTCGAGCACGCGCGCCCGCACGTTCATCATGAGCGCCGAGACGCGGCGCTGGTCCGTCTGCTGCGCGACGGTCTTCAACGCCTCTTCCACCGGCAGGCCGGCGGCGATGAGGGTGGCCAGTTGGCGCGTGATGAGCGCAAGCTCCAGCGCCGACAGCGCCCTGCCCCAACGCCATCGCCAGCGGCGGCTCGGCGTCTGCTTGGCGGCGCCATTGCCGCGGCTGGCATCCGTCGCCGCCACGGACATCGGCGAAAGGCCCTGATCGCGCAGCGTCTGACGCACTTGCCGGCCGCTGTCGCCCTCGATCACGCCCTTGCGCTGACGCCCGCCGGCGTCCAGCGCCGTGTACTCGAAGACAGCCATGGCTAGTCCGCCAAGCTGACGCGCATGACCTCCTGCGCGGAGGTGACGCCGGCCAGCACCTTGCGCCGGCCATCGTCGAGGATGCCGGGGCAGGTCCGGCGCGCGTACTCCGTGAGGGCTTGCTCGGACGCGCGGTCGTGGATGAGTTCGCGCATGCCGTCGTCCACCGTGGCGAGCTCGTAGATGCCGGTGCGCCCCTTGTAGCCCGAGTTGCCGCACTCCTCGCAACCGCGCGGCTGGAACACGGCATCGGCCGCCGCCCGGCCAAGCAGCCTTCGCTCGATCGGGCCAGGCTGAACGGCGGCCTTGCAGGCCGGGCAAAGCACGCGCACCAGCCGCTGCGCCAACATGCCGAGCACGCTGGAGGCGATGAGAAACGGCTCCACGCCCATGTCCACCAGCCGCGTCACCGAGCCGATGGCGGTGTTGGTGTGGACGGTGGACATCACGAGGTGCCCGGTGAGGCTGGCCTGCACGGCCGTCTCGGCGGTTTCCAGGTCGCGGATCTCGCCGACCATCACCACGTCGGGATCCTGCCGCAGGATGGCCCGCAAGCCGCGGGCGAAGGTCATGTCCGCCTTTTCGTTCACTTGCGTTTGGCCGATGCCGGCGATCATGTATTCGATGGGATTCTCGATGGTGAGTATGTTGATGGAGTCCCGGTTGAGCTCGCCCATCGCCGCGTACAACGTGGTGGTCTTGCCGGAGCCGGTGGGGCCGGTGACCAGGAAAATGCCGTGGGGACTGGCGACGACGTCGCGGACCCGGGCCAGCGTGGCGGCGTCCATGCCCAGATTGGGCAGCTCCAACGAGCCGACCTGCTTGTCGAGCAGCCGCAGCACCACCCGTTCGCCGTTACCCGTGGGCAGCGTGGAGACGCGCACGTCCACTTCGCGCCCGCCGATGCGCAACGGAATGCGCCCGTCCTGCGGCACGCGCTTCTCGGCGATGTCCAGCTTCGCCATCACCTTGATGCGCGACACCAAAAGCGGCGCCAAGGCGCGTTTGGGGTTGACGGCTTCGCGCATCACGCCGTCCACGCGGAAGCGCACCTGCAGGAACTTCTCGAACGTCTCGATGTGGACGTCGGACGCGCCGGCCCGAATGGCCTCGGCGAGCACCGCGTTGATGAGCTTGACGATGGGCGCGTCGCCCTCTTGATCCAGCAGATCCTCGGTTTCCGGCACGGAGTCCGCGAGGCTGGCGAGATCGAGATGATCGCCGATGTCCGCGACCATCTGTTTGGCTTCGGAGGAATCGCGCACATAGGCGGCGGTGAGAAGCGCCTCGAACTCGCCTTCGGCGACCGTGCGCAGCCGGAAACGGCGTCCGGTGACGCGCTTGATCTCCGCCAGCGTGGCGAGCGCCGGCGGCGCTTTGGCGGCCACATCCAATTTGCCGTCGTCCAGCTCGCGGACCACGACAACGCCAAACCGGCGCGCGAACGCAAAGGGCAGCAGCGGGCCGACAGCCACCGGGTCGAGCCCGTCCGCGCCGCCGTTCACCGCCGTGGTTCGCCGCGCCAACGCCGCGGCTTGCGGGACGGCTTCGGCATCGGCGTTCACAGGTGCCCTGCTGCCGTCCGATCTCTCGCGGCCTCTCGTGGCGTCCCTTTCCAAGCGATTTCTCCGGCCCTGCGGCGCTCTGGTGAGAGCATAGCACCACCTGCGGTTTCAACCTTGCGGACGAATTGCCGGCCCGCCGGTGTTTGGACCGTTTCCCGGCGGCAAAGTCGCATCCCGACGGGAGGCGTAGAATGCTTGCTCCAAGGAACGCCGCGCGGCGAATCTCTGAACGCGCCAGAGGATCAACCTTGGACTTCGTGGGCAGCCACATATTGTCGGTGGAACAGTTCGAGCGGACGGACATCGACGATCTCTTCGCCGTTGCGGACGCCATGCTGCCCTACGCCGATCGGCAGCGCATCACCCGCGTCTTGGAAGGCGCGATCCTCACCAACATGTTCTTCGAGCCGAGCACGCGCACGCGGGTTTCGTTCGGGTCCGCCTTCAACCTCTTGGGCGGCGACGTCCGCGAGACCACCGGCATGCGCGCCTCGTCGCTGGCGAAAGGCGAGTCGCTGTACGACACCGCCCGCGTGCTCTCCGGCTACAGCGACGTCATCGTCATGCGGCATCCGGTGGAAGGCGCGGTGGCGGAGTTCGCCGCGGCGTCGCGGGTGCCGGTGCTGAACGCCGGCGACGGCGCCAACGAGCACCCCAGCCAAGCCCTTCTCGACCTCTACACCGTGCGCCGGGAACTCGCCGACCGCGGCCACGCCATCGACGGGTTGCGAATCGCCGTCATCGGGGACTTGAAGCACGGGCGCGCCGTGCATTCGCTGTTGAAACTGCTGGTGTTGTTCGAGGACGTGTCGGTGCATCTGGTGTCGCCGCCCGGCCTCGAGGCGCCGCCGGACACGACCGCCGCGCTACGCGAACGCGGACACGCGGTGGAGGTGTTCCACACGTTGGCGGACGGCATCGGGCATGTGGACATCCTGTATGTCACGCGCACGCAGGAGGAGCGTTTCGCCAGCCAGGCGGAGGCCGACCACTACCGCGGCCTGTTTCGCGTCAACCAGGCGATCTACACCGAGCACTGCGAACCGAACACCGTGATCATGCATCCCCTGCCCCGCGACTCGCGGGCCCAAGCCCAGGAACTGGACGACGACCTCATCGCCAACCCCAACCTCGCCATCTTCCGGCAAACGGACAACGGCGTTGTGGTGCGAATGGCGCTCTTCGCCATGGTGCTTGATGTGGCGGCGCAGGTGCACGAGCGCGCCCAACCCGTAACCTGGTACACGGCCAGACGCACGCCGCCATCCGGCCGGGGCTGACGCCGGCTTGGACGCGCCGCAGGCGTCCGCAACCGCCTGGCTCTACAGCGCGGCCTCCAACTCCGGCAACGCTTGAAACAGGTCCGCCACCAGGCCGTAGTCCGCCACTTGGAAAATCGGCGCGTCTTCGTCCTTGTTTATGGCGACGATCACTTTCGAGTCTTTCATGCCCGCCAGGTGCTGGATGGCCCCGGATATGCCGACGGCGATGTAGAGGTCCGGCGCGACGATCTTGCCCGTCTGCCCCACTTGCATGTCGTTCGGCACGAAACCGGCGTCCACCGCGGCGCGAGACGCGCCGACCGCCGCGCCGAGCTTGTCGGCGATGCCTTCGAGCAAGGCGAAGTTCTCGCCGTCTTGCATGCCGCGCCCGCCGGAGATGACGATGGACGCGGCGGTGAGCTCCGGGCGCTCCGACTGGGCGATCTCCGCGCCGACGAACCGCGACGCCGCGGCGTCGTGGACCGCGTCCACGGCTTCCACCGCGGCAGCGCCGCCGTGCGCGGGCGCGGGGTCGAAACCGGTGCCGCGCACGGACACCACCTTGCGGGCATCGTCCGACTTCACCGTGGCAATGGCGTTGCCGGCGTATATGGGACGGCGGAACGTGTCCGGCGCGTCCACGCCGATGATGTCCGACACCATTTGCACATCCAAGAGCGCCGCCACCCGCGGCAGGAAGTTCTTGCCGGTGGTGGTGTGGGCGCCGAGGATGTGGTCGTAGCCGGCGCCGACATCGGCCACCAACGCCGCCAAGTTTTCCGCCAACGCGTGTTCGTAGGCGGGGTGATCCGCCAAGAGCACCTTGCCGGCGCCGCCGATGCCGGCGGCCTCCTCGGCCACTTTGCCGCAGCCGCTGCCGGCCACCAGGATGTCGAAACCGCCGCCGTCACCGCGGCCAACCGCCTGGGCGGCCTTGACCACGCTCAAGGTGACCGGGCGCAACGCCGCGTTGTCGTGTTCGGCAACCACCAGAATGCCCATGTTCGCGCCCTCCCCCGCTACACCGCGTCTATGACTTTGGCTTCGTTGCGCAGCTTGTCCACCAACGCCTCGACGTTTTCCACCTTGACACCGGCTTGGCGCTCGGCCGGCGGCGCCACTTCGACCACCCGGGTGCGCCGCCCCACATCCACGCCCAGCGCGGCCGGCGTGGTGGTGTCGAGCGGCTTGCGCTTCGCCTTCATGATGTTCGGCAGGGAGGCGTAGCGCGGCTCGTTCAGGCGCAGGTCCGTGGTGATGACGATGGGCAGTTTGAGCGAAACGGTCTCAAGCCCGCCGTCCACTTCGCGCACCACTTCGGCCGTGTCGTCACGCACATCGAGTTTGGAGGCGAAGGTGCCTTGCGGCAATCCGGCCAGCGCCGCGAACATCGGCCCGGTCTGGCTGTTGTCGCCGTCGATGCTCTGTTTGCCGAAGATGACGATGCCGGGTCGCTCTTGATCGTGGATGGCCTTCAACACCTTGGCGACGGCCAAGGGCTCCAAGTCCGCGTCCGCCTCCACCAGAATGGCCCGGTCGGCGCCGAGGGCCAGACAGGTGCGGAGCTGCTCTTGGCAGCGGCTCTCGCCCACGGCAACGGCGATCACCTCGCTGGCCACGCCGGCCTCTTTCAGACGCACCGCCTCCTCGATGCCGATCTCGCAGAACGGATTCACCGCCATCTTCACGTTGGCCAGATCGATGCCGGTGCCGTCGGGCTTGACCCGCACTTTCACGTTGGCGTCCACGACGCGCTTCACCGGAACTAGTACCTTCATGTGCCCCCGACTTCCCAGCTGCGTTTGCGCGCCCGTCGCCACCGACGTCCGGGACGGGCCCCGGTTTCCGCGACGTTCGCTCCTTACAGTCGGTCATTTTCCTACATTCGCCCGCTTTGTTGAAGGGCGCGAACTCGGCGTTCAACGATCCATGTCCATAGCGTTCCGCGTCCGGTTGGCGAGGTGGTGGCCCGCGCCCTCTGCACAAGTACGCGGCCCATTGGATCATTTGTCCGATGGCGGCGTCGCCTAGCGGTTCCAGCGCGTCCTCGGGCGGGCGAAGCGTTCGGCCGTCGGCGAACTCGGAAACGAAACGCGCCGCGCCTGGACAGTCGAGGCCCGGGTTGCCCCAGAGAATGTCGGCTGGCCCGCCGGGATCGCGACGGACGCCCTGGCGCATCAACTCGTCGGCTGCCCGGCCCCTGGCTTCGCCAAGCAGCCGTTTTCGGGCAGGGCGCGCTCGAGCCAGTTCGACAGGCGGAACATGTCGATGGGCGGATTCCATCCGCAGGACATCCGATCGCCCGCGATCAGCCATTCGGCCGCGTCGGGGCCGGCGTGGCGCCCGCCGGCCGGGTTCAGCCGCAAGGCGGGTTCGCCGCGGATCAACACGAGCAGGCGCGGCTTGTTCGCCTTCTTCTCGATCGTCGCGATGGCGCGCCGGCCTCCGGCTCCTCTCATGGGTTGAATCTCAGCGCGGATCGTCGGCTGTGCGAACAGGTGATGCTCATCTTCTCATTGGACCGGCGTTCTTGGGCGCGTTTCGGCCTCGCGCCTATAATCTTCCACGCTGGAAGGGCGCAAAGGGAGGATGCCGTGCCGGAACAAGCTCGCGAGTCGATGGATTTCGACGTGGTGATCGTCGGCGGCGGCCCGTCCGGTTTGGCCGCGGCCTGCCGTTTGATGCAGCTGGGCGAGGCGGCCGGCCGGGAGATAAGCGTCTGTTTGGTGGAGAAGGGCTCGGAGATCGGCGCCCACATCCTCTCCGGGGCGGTGTTGGCGCCAAAGGCCTTGCACGAGCTCTTCCCGGACGCCGTGGAACGCGGGGCGCCCCTTGGCGTGCCGGTCACGGACGACCGCTTCCACTTCCTGGTGAACGACACCAATCACATCCTGCTGCCGTCGTGGGCGGTGCCGAAGGCGAGCCGCAACGGGGGCAACCACACGCTGTCGCTCGGCAACCTCTGCCGCTGGCTTGGCGAGCAGGCCGAGACCGCCGGCGTGCACGTGTTTCCGGGCTTCGCCGCGGCCGAGATTCTCTACGACGGGAACGGCGGCGTGCGAGGCGTCGCCACCACGGACATGGGGGTCGGCGCCGATGGCGAACAGAAGGCGAACTTCGAGCCGGGATACGAGCTGCTGGCCGCCTACACGGTGTTCGCGGAAGGCTGCCGCGGGCACCTCGGCAAGCAGCTGATGGAGCGCTTCGATCTCTCCGCCGGGGCCACCCCCCAGCACTACGCCATCGGCCTCAAGGAACTCTGGGACGTGCCCGGCGAACACCACCATCCGGGCCGCGTGTTGCACAACATCGGCTGGCCGCTCGGCCGCGTCCGCGGCCCCGGCATGGGTTCTTTCCTTTATCACCAGGAAAACAACCAGGTGGCGCTCGGCATAATCGTCGACTTGGCCTACAAGAACCCGCACCTCTCGCCTTTCGACGAGCTGCAGCGCCTCAAGCACCATCCGCTCTTCGCCCGGACGTTGACCGGAGGAACCCGCGTGTCCTACGGCGCGCGCGCCATCGTCAAAGGCGGCTGGCAGGCGCTGCCGAAACTGACGGCGCCAGGCGCGCTCCTCGTGGGCGACGACGCCGGCTTTCTCAACATGCTGAAGATCAAGGGCACGCACACGGCCATGAAATCCGGCATGATCGCCGCCGAGACGGTTTTCGACGCCCTCGCCCGCGGCGACGCCGGCACGGATCTGCGGGACTATCGCGCCCGCGTGGACGCCTCTTGGCTTGGCGAAGAACTGCACCGGGCGCGCAACGTCGGCCCGGCGCTGCACAAGTTCGGGCCGCTTCTCGGCTCCAAGTACGCGCGCGTGGACCAGTTGCTCGCTCGCGGGCGAATGCCGTTCACGCTGAAAAACCCCGTGGCGGACCACGACCGCCTGCTGCCGGCGAACAGGGCGCGGCGGATCGAGTACCCGAAGCCGGACGGCGTGCTCTCCTTCGACAAGCTCTCCTCCGTTTTCCTCTCCAACACCAACCACGAGGAGGATCAACCCTGCCACTTGCGGCTCGCGGACGCCGAGGCGCCGGTGCGCGACAACCTGCCCCGCTACGACGAGCCCGCGCAACGCTACTGTCCGGCAGGGGTTTACGAAGTGGTCTCCAGCGCCGACGGGCCGCGCTTCCAAATCAACGCCCAGAACTGCGTGCATTGCAAGACCTGCGACATCAAGGACCCGGCGCAGAACATCACTTGGATCGCCCCGGAAGGCACCGGCGGGCCGAACTACGGCAACATGTGAGACGTTGCCGCGGCGATCAGGCCGATGCGGGGCTGTCAGTGCGGCACGCCGACGCTCCCAAGGACGAACCGCGCGCCACCGCTCCACACCGAGATGTCGCCGTCCGGCCCCTCGTCCGCCAACTCCGCCAAGTGGTAGAACATCGGCCGCGCGATGAGAGCGCGCAACCCCCGGCGCACCTCGATGTACGGGCGTGGCCGGCCGCCTCTCTCCTCCACCGTGATCGGGTGCGTCGCGCTCGCCACCACCGCATCGCCCACATTGGTGTTGAACAACACCCGCCGCGCCGCGCCCGCGCCATCGCACTCCATGCCCACCGCAAGGAATGGCGCGTCCTCCACGGTGATGCGGAGCTTTTCCGCCGGCGTCACCAAGTAGTAGACGCCATCGTCCAAGCGCAACACCGTGGCGAACAGCTTGACGATGGCCGGGCGCTTTATGGGCGCGCCTTCGTGGAACCACACCCCGCTGGCGGCGATGCGGATGTCGATGGCGCCGACGCGGGATGGACGCCACTGCGCGACGGGCGGCATTCGACGGGAGTTGGCGGCGGCGAGCAGGGCCTCGAACGCGCTCACGGCGGTTCAGCCGCCGATGAACTTCATCACCGTCACCTCGCCCGTGAATTGCACCGTCTGCTTGTCCCCCAAAGCCCGGGTGAGGCGGCTGCGCAACCCCTCGCGCGCCTCGTCGTCGGGCAGCCCCAGCAAGTCCGTGATGGCGTGGCGTTTGCTGTTCGACAGGCAGCCGTAGAGATAGCCGTTGGAGGATAGGCGCAGGCGCGTGCAAGAAGCGCAGAAGGGCTCGGATTCGTTGGCGATCACCCCAAAGGCGCCTTTGCCGGGGATCTCGTAGCGCACGGATGTGGAGTCGAACGGGGCGTCCGTGCGGGCGAACTCGTGACGGGTGGCGACGAGCGCGAGGATGTCGTCCATGCCGAAGAACTCGCGCCCGTAGGTGGCGTCGTGTCTTAGGTGCCCCATGTTCATCAGCTCGATGAAGCGCAGTTCGATGCCGCGTTCCAAGCAGTAGTCCAGCATCGGCAATATCTGATCGACGTTGGCGGAGCGCATCGGCACCATGTTCACCTTCACCTTGAGGCCGTACTCCACCATCAAGTCGATGCCGCGCAGCACGGTGGCCAGATCGCCGCTGCGGGCGATGGCGCGAAAGGCCAGCGGATTCAACGTGTCCAAGCTCACGTTGATGCGCTGAAGGCCGGCCGATCGGATGATATCGGCCTTGCGCGGCAGCAATTGGCCGTTGGTGGTGACGGACACGTCCCGAAGCGGCAGCCGCATGACCGCCGGCAGGAAGGCGTCGAACTTGGGCGAAAGCAGCGGTTCGCCGCCGGTGACGCGCAGCTTGTCGATGCCCGCGGTCTCCATGAGCAAGCGCACCGCGCGCAGCAGCTGCTCCGCGCCGAGTTCGGCAACCGCCGCTTGCAACCGCCGGCCGTTCGGCACGCAGTAGGAGCACGCGTAATTGCAGGCCGCGGTCAGGCTGACGCGGAGGTTGCGGAAACGACGGCCCTGGGCGTCGACGATCATGCGGTGCGAGGTTCCGTGCCGGCGGCGCCGGAAGCCACCATCATACGCTCTTGGGCGATCGGGCCGTTCGGGTCGCCCGTCTGCGCCCGGTGGTCCGCGCCGTATCTCTCTCGAGTGGGGTCTAGCCACTCCCTATTCCGCGCCAATTCGCGAGCGGGACGAACCGGCCGTCTTCCACCACCGTGTAGTACACCCTTAGCAATCCTTGCCGGCGATCCGGCGAGAAGGACACGCGCTCGCCAATGCCGAGGTCGTAGTCCTGCACCGTGAAAACCGCGCGCTCGATGCCCTCCCGGCCGGCGGTGCCGCCCATGCGGCGCAGCACCTCGGCGATGAGTTTGGCGTTCAGGAAGCCCTCCAAGCTGGCGAAGCTGTGGGCAAACGGCCGGTAGCCGTCCACGTTCAACGCCTGCGGGGGCTGCGGATCGTGCCGCGTGATGAGTTCCCGGTACTCGCGGACGGCGGGCATCGAATCGTCCTCGTAACTCGGCACCACTTGCGAATGCACCAGAAGGTCGGTGTAGACGCGGCTGTTCGGGTGTTCCGCGGTTATGAGATGCAGCAGGTTCTCGCTGCCCACGAACGACAGGTTTGCGATGGGCACCCGCAGGCCGCCGTCCACGGCGTCCCGAAGGAACGCCGCGCAGGCCGCGTAGGCGCCCACGCAGATCACCGCTTCCGGGTCGCCGGCCTTGAGGGCCTCCACCTGCGGGGCCATGCTGTGCGCGAAGGCCTCGCCGCGACGGTAGGTGGCCTCTCCCGCGACCTCTTCGCCGCGTCGCCGCAACGCCTCTCGCACACCGGCCGAACCGCTGCGCCCGTAGTCGTCGTCTTGGTAGAAAACGCCAATGCGTTGCCTGCCGGTGTCCAAGAGGTTGTCCACCAATCCGGCCGTTTCGGCCCGGTACGAAGGCCGCAGGTTGAACGCGAACTCGCCGTGCGGGGGCTCCCGTTGCGGTTGCGCCCCGCTGAACGGGAAGAACAGGTAGATGTGCTCGTCCTGATGCGCCTGCAGGAGCGGCAGCACCCGCGCCACCGTCGGCGTGCCCACGTAGCCGAACAGCGCGAACACGTCCTCGCGCTCCATGAGCGCGGTGGTGTTGGCCACGCAGCGGCCCGGCTGGTAGCCGTCGTCGCGAACGTCGAGCGACACGGGCCGTCCGCCCACCCCGCCATCCGCGTTCACTTGGTCGAAGCATGCGCGAGCGCCGCGGTACAGTTCGTTGCCGAGCCCTCCGGACGGGCCCGAGAACGCCGCGGACATGCCGAGGACGATGCCGTTTTCAGCGGATTTCATTTAGCCTCCTTGGCTTTTCAGCCATCTGGTGCGCACGGGGCCACCGGGTCACATTCAACGCCGCCGGTTGTTGAACGGCGGGCGGGACATGTCCGCTTCGGTGCGACGTAGGGCAAGTTTGCCACGACGGGGCACCGAAGGCGACCTTAAGGATCATCATCATCATCATCATCGTTTAGCTCGCCCTCGCGCAGTCCGCTTTCGTTTGCCATTCGGCGGTTCGCTCTTTTACGCTTGCGGGCGTCTGGCCACTTTGACGACGCAAACGCGGTATGGATGTTCCCAACACCGGCCTCGTCTCGGAAGGCGACAAGGCGCTCTTCCGGGAGGAAGGCTACCTGGTCATCGAGCGCGCCCTCTCGGAGGAGACGCAGCGCATGTTGCGGGAGGAGTGTTCGTACTTCGTCGGTTATCTGGACGCGCAATTGGATTCGCGCGCGGCCAGCACAAGCGGCATCACCCACCGCGGCAAACGCTACTTCATCGCCAACCGCTACCGCCTGAGTACCCGCCTCTGGCGGTTCGTCTTCAGCGCCACCACGGCGGAGATCTGCCACCGGCTCCTCGGCGACGACGTGGTTCTGTTCCACGAGCAGTGGGTTGTGAAGGGCGCGGAACAGGGAATGACGTTTTCTTGGCATCAGGACTCCGGCTACCTCAAGGCGCAGGATCCCAACACCGTTCACGCCCCCTACCTCTCTTGCTGGTGCGCCTTGGACGACGTCGGCGAACGCAACGGCACGGTCTACCTGTTGCCGCATTCCCGCGGCGGCACCAAAGGCCGCATTCACCACCATGTCCGCCAGCCGGGCAGCAACGACCTCGTCGGCTATCGAGGCGACGATCCGGGCATCGCCATCACCGCCCCGGCCGGCAGCATCGTCTGTTTCTCCAGCTACAACCTGCACCGGAGCGGCGCCAACACCAGCGACGAGATGCGCCGCGTCTACCTGCTCCAGTACGCGTCCGGCACTATCGCCTCCAGCCGCACCGGCAAGCGGATGAACATGAATGTGCCGTTCGTGAGGGACGGCAAGATCGTTTACGACCGCGCCAGGGACACCGCCGAGCGCCACGGCGGGTTCCCGAGCCCGGCCAACGCCACGAGCTGAACGCCCCGCGGCAGCCCCATTTGCGCGGTAGACGAAGCGCCCGTATAGTCCGCTTTGACGACCGCCATCCGCGTTCGGAGCAATAGCCAAGGGGACGCCCCATGAGTAAACCGGCCAAACTGGCCGCCTTGTTGACCGCCGCCGTGGTGGTCGTTGCCGCGCCCCAGCCGCTGCGCGCGGACGCCACGTTGAAGGCGATGGCGACGGAGCTGGAACGTTCGCTCAAGGCGTTTTCCGAGCAACCGACACCGGCGTACTACCTAAGCTACGAGATCACCGAGGACCGGACGGCCACCGCCTCCGCCGCCTTCGGCGCATTGACGGCTTGGATGGAGATGGACAGGCGCATCTTGGACATCGACCTGCGCGTTGGCGGCTACGACCTCGACAACACGCATCCCATCCGCGGAGGCGGCAGGCTCGGCTTCTCGGGGCCCTCCTACGGCAACGTGCCCCTGGCCGACACGGACCCGGACGTTCTGCGCAGTCTGCTGTGGTATTGGACGGACAAGAAGTACAAACAGGCGCTCGAGAAGTTCACCATGGTGAAAACCAACGTGCAGGTGAAGGTGGAGGAAGAAGACACCACCGGAGACTTCTCACCGGCGAAGGCGGAACAGGCGGAAGAAGATTCGGTGCCGCTGATGTTCGACCGCGCCGCGTGGGAACGGAAGGTCGCCGAATACTCGGCGCCGTTCGCCGGCTCCCCGCACATTTACTCCGCCCAAGCGTCCCTCAACGGCAACGTCGAGACGCGCTGGTACGTCAACAGCGACGGTTCGCGCATCAAGGTCTCCCAGCCTTTCTACCGGTTGACGCTCGTCGCCTCGACCAAAGCCGACGACGGCATGGAATTGCCGCGCTACGAGACGTTCTTCTCGTTGACCTTGGACGGGTTGCCGAGCGACGAAGAAGTGGTGGACACGGCGCGGGGAATGGTCGCCGATCTCGAGGCGCTGCGCACCGCGCCGCTGGTGGATCCCTACACCGGCCCCGCCATCCTCTCCGGGCGGGCGAGCGGCGTTTTCTTTCACGAGATCCTCGGCCACCGCTTGGAGGGCCACCGCCAGAAACTCGCCACCGAGGGGCAGACCTTCAAAAAGATGGTGGGCGAGCAAGTGTTGGACCCTGCGTTCTCCGTGGTTTTCGACCCCACCGCCACCCGCGCCGCCGCGACCGACTTGGCGGGCAGCTACCGCTTCGACAACCAAGGCGTGAAGGCCCGCCGCGTGCCGGTGATAGAGAAAGGCGTGCTCACCAATTTCCTGATGTCCCGGCGCCCCATCGAGGGGTTTCCGCGCTCCAACGGCCACGGCCGCAAGAACGTGGGCGCCCATCCGGTGGCTCGCCAATCCAATCTGATCGTCGAAGTGACTACCCCGGTTTCCAACGCGGCCTTGAAAGCGCGGCTGTTGGAGATGGTGAGGGATCAGGGCCTGCCTTTCGGGTTGTATTTCGAGGACATTCAAGGCGGCTTCACAACCACCGGCCGGTTCAGGCCCAACGCCTTCAACGTGCAACCCGTCCTGGTCTACCGCATCTACCCGGACGGCCGCGAGGAACTGGTGCGCGGCGTGGATCTGATCGGCACGCCGCTCACGTCCTTCAGCAAGATCACGGCGGCGAGCGACGAGGTTGCGGTATTCAACGGCATGTGCGGCGCCGAGTCCGGTTCGGTGCCGGTGGCGGCGGTGTCGCCGGCCATACTGGTCTCGCAGATCGAGGTGCAGAAGAAGGACAAGTCCCAAGACCGCACACCCGTGCTGGAACCGCCCGGCGATGGCGCCCGGTCATTTGGGCACGGATTGGCGCACGGCGCCGCGCGACCGGCGGAGGGCCAATGATGTTCGACGACCACTTGCGGGGGCCACTGGCTGCCGCCGAACAACGCGACACCGCCCGCGGGCCTGTTTCCAAGCGCACCGAGCGTGGCAGACGCGCCCCGTTGTGGCTCGTCTTGGCCCTCGTGGCCGTCGCCGCGCCTGCCGGCGCGCAAGAGGCGCCCGCTGACGAACCGGCCCTTGCCCAAGACAACGTTCTCTTCAAGGCGATGCGGGACGAGCTGGGCCGGACGATGGAGCGGCTGCGCCTTGATGACGCGCAGAAGCCGTATTTCGTCGCCTACCGCGTGCGGGAGACCGCCGGCGTGGGCGCGAGCGCGAGCATGGGTGCCGTTGTCGGGCGACAGCACCGCCACGGACGGTGGTTGAACGTCGAACTTCGCGTGGGCAGCCGCGAACTCGACAACACGAACTTCTTTGGCAACCGCTTTGCCGGGCTTTTTTCGGGAGGCGCCGCCCTGCCGCTCGCTGACGATTACGAGAACCTGCGTCGCCACATTTGGCTGGCGACGGATGCCGCCTACAAGCAAGCGCTCAGCGCTCTGGCTGGCAAGAAAGCGGCCTTGCAGAACAAGAAGCAGTCCGAAGAAGTGGCGGATTTCAGCGAAGAAGAGCCGTTCATCGCGGTAAACGAAAGGCCACCCGTGGCGTTGGATGCGGCGCGTGTGGCCGCCCTCGCCCGCCAAGTGTCCGCGGCGTTCAAGGACAGTTCGGACGTTTTCCTCTCTGATGTCGGCGTCAGCGCCGTGAACACCACCATCTCTTATCTGAACAGCGAAGGCTCATTCTTTGTTCGCGGCGAACCGATGGTCTCCATCAACGTGTCGGCCGTCACGCAAGCGGACGACGGCACCGAGCTGAGCGATGTCGCCACCGCCGATGCGCGGCTTTGGGAAGGCCTGCCGAAGACCGAGGAGTTCGTCCGCGAAGTGGAGACGATGATCGATCATTTGGCGGAGCGCCGCCGGGCGGCGAACTTGGAACGCTACACCGGCCCCGTGCTCTTCGAAGGCCAAGCCGCCGCCGAATTGGTGGCGCAAGTGCTCGCGCCGCGGCTGCTCGCCATCCGCGTGCCGGTGCCCGAGAACCCGATGATGGAGAACATGCTCCAGCAACTGCGAAATCCGTTCTTGGACAAGATCGGCGCGCGCGTGCTCGCCCGCTCGTTGAGCGTTGTGGACGATCCGGCGGCCACCGACGAAGACGGCAAGCCGCTGCTTGGCAGCTACGTCGTGGACGACGACAGCGTGCCGGCCCGGCGCACATCGCTGGTCGAGAACGGCATTCTGAAGACCTTGCTCTCCACCCGCGTTCCCGTGGCCGACCTGCCGAACAGCACGGGAAGCCGACGCGGCGGCGCGCCCGGCCCCAGCAACCTCTTCGTCATCCCCAAAGGCGGCTTGAGCGATGACGAGCTGCGGGCGGAACTGCTTGCGCTGGTGGCGGAACGCGGCGCGGAGCACGGCGTGATCGTCCGCCGCGTTGGCAGTCCCCGGCTGCAAATCGCCGACGCTTCGCTCTTGATGATGATGCAAGGCGGGTTGAATCCGGGCGTTCGTCCGCTCGTGTTGGCGTACAAGGTGTTCCCGGACGGCCGCGAGGAACTGATCCGCAAAGCGATTTTGCCGGACTTCGACGAAGGGCAGTTCAAGGACATTGTCGCGGTTTCGGAGCGCCGGACCCGTCACGTCACATTGGTGACCGGCGGTTTGGCCGCCGGCGGCGATGCCCTGACCACCATCGAGACGCCGGCGTTTGTCTTTGAGGACGTGACCGTGCGACGTCCCACCGAAGCCGTGCCGAAGCCTCCGGTGGCAACCCATCCGCTAGGTGTGCGTCCGGTCGCGAACTAGCCACGCAACGATTGGTGGTCTCGCCCAGGGCTGGCGCGAGGTGGGAGACGGCCAAGCTTGGTCGGAGTGCCCGGATTTGAACCGGGGGCCCCCGCCTCCCGAAGACGGTGCTCTACCAAGCTGAGCTACACTCCGAAGCGAGGCATTGTAGCCCCAATCGATAGGCACCGAGCGGCGACCAAAGCCAAGCCTCAAGCGCCCGAACGCGGCACCTTGCCCCCAGTCCAGCTTGGGACGTGCGCCCGCGCGCCCGCCAGGGCGCGCCCTAACTGCCGAACCGGTAGCGGAACTTCACCGCCAAGTGCTCGCCCACCGGCTCGTCCACCGTCTCGGCGAGCATCTCCCCGAAACCGAGCGAGGGCGAACTGGCGTGCGGCAGCTCCGCGTCGCGGGCGTACACCACGAAGACGTCGGAAAGGGGCGCGATTCGCCAGTGGTAGCGCAACTGCATGTGCATGCGGGAGATGTTGAAGTCCCGGCTGACCGGCGAGGTGTCTTCGCCACCCACGAGGCGGCCGGTGCCGTCCGCGATGCGGTAGAAATCGCGCTCCTTCGCCTGCACGGCCACCCACTGAAAACCCACCGTTAGCTGCTGGCGGGCCGAAAGGAAGTAGCTCAAATCGAGATTCGAATCCAATTGCTCGGACGCGAACGTCGCGAACGCGCCCTGGGATTGATGCAGCAGCCAAGCGTCGCGTGTGCCGTGACGTAGCCCGAAGGCAAGGGTCAACCGATCCGTGGGACGCCACCGAACATTGCCTTGGGTGCGGTGCTGAAGCCCGCGCAAGGACTCCTGGCGCCACCGTTGCCGGACGGAGTAGGCCAAACGTCGCGCCGAGTCCGACGAATAGCGCAGTTCGGCGTCCCAAGCACCCGCCACACGAAAGGCGCCGTTGCCGAAGCTGCCGCGATCATCGTAGCGCGTCGGCTTGAACCCCACATCCAATCGCACCTCGGAGAAGCTGTGCAAGGTGAACCTCTGTTCCACCGCCACGCCTCCATCGATCAGCTTGCCGGCGGTGTTCCACATGCGGTCGAGACGAACATAGGTGCGCGTCTCTCGGAAGCGGTTCCCGTTGGAGTTGGAAACGCGCAGCCGGTAGTGGGCGCTGCGGTAGTCGTTGCGGAATTGGAACCCCATGTCGTTGAGCTGAATCGAATCGTCGAACGCCTCGACCTGGATGGAGTGGCTGACGCCTTGACGCGGCTTGTAGCTCAAACCCAACACACCGGCCTGCCCGTCTTCAGCACTGCCCGTGATGTCCGACGCGATCAACTGCGAATTCAAGCGCAGCTTGCCGCCGGCGGTGTGGTACTGGCCATCGATGGCCGCCACTCGCGCCGAGCGCTCGGGATGTTGCATCGCTGTCGCCAAGAGGCCTAGCGAGCGGTAACCGCCGGACGCGCTTTCGTAGAGCAACCTCGCCGCGGCGAAGTCGCGCCCTTCTTGGCGCAGGATCAAGTGCTCGTCGTCGTGCCAAGCGTTGAAGCGGGCGTCATCCTCCGCAACGCCCAAGACGCCGTAGCGCAGCGGCCCCTGCTGGCCCGTCACCTTGAGGGCGCCGAGCAGAGACGCCGGACGGCCCAGATCCTCGCTCTCCACCCGCACGCTATCTGGCACCCGGGGCCGCACCGGCGGCGAGCCGATGCGGCGCGTGTGGAGAAGCGTGGCACCCTTGCCGTCGCCGACAGCGAACAGCTCTTGGCCTTCTTGGAAGAACAACCGCTTTTCCGGGAAGAACGTCTCGTAATTGGAGAGGTTGATGACGACGTCGTCCGCCTCCACATTGCCGAAATCCGGATTCAAGGTGGCAGCGAATTGAATGTTGCTGAGTGGCCGCCAAAACACGTCGACACCGGCCCTCGGCCGCTCCGCCCCGCCACCCCCGGAGAAGTGCCGGGTGGTGGCGATGTATGGCGTGAAACTGTATTGCTGGCGCGGGCTTACGTCGCGCAGTTCGAACGGCGCGAAGGCCGAAAGGAACTTCGGCTTCGTCCACGGCAACGGCGGCCACGCATGCCGTTCGTCCAAATGCGCCACGTTGCGCTGGGCGAAGACGCCGACCGTGCGGACACCCTCCACCTTGGGCATGTTCACCGCCGCCCAGGGGATGAAGTACTCGGCGCTCCACCCCGCCGCGGTGCGCGCCGTCGCGCCCCGCCAGGCGCCATCCCAGCTGTCGCTGTATTGGCGTTCCGGCAGAATCGTGCCATCGGACTTGCTGTCCCCCAGGGCGAGCGTGAACCAGAATCCGTAACGCCCCTCGCCGGAGGTGTCCAACGTGAACGAGAAGAAATCGCGGTCGAGCCATTGATCCCGCCCGCTGAGGTATTCCACCAAGGTGTTCGGGGGCTGCTCCATCCGCACGCCCAGATAAAGGCCGCGACTGGTGTAGAACATGCGCACTTCGGTGGCGAGCGCCGCCGGAGCGAGGGTGTCCGGATCGATCACGCGAAAGTCGCCCTTGGCCGGCACAGCTTGCCAAACGGCGTCGTCGAGTTTGCCGTCCAAGCGGACCGCCACGTCGTCTGGCCGGCGCGCAAGCTGTACGCCACCGACGGACGGCGGGTTGTCCGTAGCGGACGACTCGGCGACGGGAGATTCGGCATAACCGCCATCCGCGGCGATGGACGCGACGCAAACGATCAGCAACACCCCGGAGATGCCGGGCGGACGACGCAACAAAAAGGCCTCGAGTAGAACTGACGGGCACGGCAGCCCGTCAAGACGAAGCTGGTATTATACACCCAAGAAGCCAAAAACACGCACTCCCCTGCCCTTGCTTGCCTGGTTGCAGGCGCGGCAGCGGTGCCGAGTGCCTGCGGCTTCTTGCCCCACTCACAAGGAACCCGTCAATGGCATTGCACTTCGTACCCCGCAAACCACGCGCCGAGCAGATCGCAGACTTGGAAGAGGAGTGGCGATCGAACCCGCGCTGGAAAGACGTGAAACGGGGCTACACCGCCGAAGACGTGGTGAATCTGCGCGGCACCATTCCGCACCGCAGCATGCTCGCCGCGCACGGCGCCGACAAGCTCTGGGATCTGTTGCAGACCGAGGACTTCGTGAACTGCCTCGGCGCCGTCACCGGCGGGCAAGCCGTTCAGCAGGTGAAGGCCGGCATCAAGGCCATCTACCTCTCTGGTTGGCAGGTCGCCGCGGACAACAACACGTCCGAGACGATGTATCCGGACCAGTCCCTGTACGCCGTCAACTCCGTGCCGAGCGTGGTCAACCGCATCAACAACGCCTTCCGGCGCGCCGACGAAATCCAGTGGGCGAAGGGCGAAGACGAAGGCATCGACTTCTACGCGCCCATCGTCGCCGACGCCGAGGCCGGTTTCGGCGGGGTTCTGAACACCTTCGAACTGATGAAGGCCATGATCGGCGCTGGTGCCGCTGGCGTGCATTTCGAGGATCAACTGGCGTCCGTGAAAAAGTGCGGACACATGGGCGGCAAGGTGCTGGTGCCGACGGTGGAGGCGGTGCAGAAGCTCGTCGCCGCCCGCTTGGCGGCGGACGTGTGCGATGTGCCCACCGTGCTGATGGCGCGCACGGACGCCAACGCCGCGGACATGGTGACCAGCGACATCGACGGGCGGGACAAACGCTTCCTCACGGGCGAGCGCACACCGGAAGGCTTCTACCGCAGCCGCAGCGGCTTGGCTCAGGCCGTCTCCCGCGGTCTCGCCTACGCCCCCTACACGGACCTCATCTGGTGCGAGACGGCGGTGCCCGATCTCGACGAAGCGCAGACGTTCGCGGACGCCATCCACAAGGAGTATCCCGATCAGCTACTCGCCTACAACTGCTCGCCCTCGTTCAATTGGAAGGCGAATCTGGACGACGCCACCATCGCCAAGTTCCAGCGCGAGCTCGCCGCGATGGGCTACAAGTTCCAGTTCATCACGCTGGCCGGCATCCACAGCATGTGGTTCAACATGTACGACCTGAGCCGCGACTATGTGAATCGGCAGATGTCCGCCTATGTGGCCCTGCAGGAGAAGGAGTTCGCCGCCACCAACGCCGGCTACTCCTTCGTGAGCCACCAACAGGAGGTGGGCACCGGCTACTTCGACCGCGTGGCGGAGGTGATCCAAGGCGGCCAATCGTCCGTAACCGCGCTGGCCGGCTCCACGGAAGAGGCCCAGTTCGCAGTGTGACAGGCGCGGGTGGCCACCCTCCCAACGGACGATGGCGCCGCGGTTCCCCACGAGGTTCCGAAGCGTGGAACCGCGCCGCTCGGACGCGTCGCTCTCGAAGCGATAGGCAACGGGGTGTGCTACTCTTGGCTTCGACAGCGCTCCGATGGCCAAACTGGATAAGGCACCGGCCTACGAAGCCGGGGATTGCAGGTTCGAATCCTGCTCGGAGCGCCAAACCTCTGCAACCACGCGCCCATCGGAGAGGTGGCCGAGCGGCTGAAGGCGCTCCCCTGCTAAGGGAGTATGGGGTGAAACCCATCGAGGGTTCGAATCCCTCCCTCTCCGCCAGTACCATACTATATCTTATTGATTAACTACAATTTATTGTGGTTCTACGAACTTTCTGTGCCAATTATTGTGCCTTTCGGCCGCAATGCGGACGCATCAACTGCGCAATGTTAGCCCGCTTAACGTCGCTGTCTCCGTCCACGCTCACCTTCCCAATGCCCTACTCGCTGCGCGAGTGGGGATGTTGACGTGCAGAACAGGGTTCAACCGGCCGTGCGCCCGTCGTGGGCTCGCTCCTGCCACATGTCCATGTCGTCCGGCGTGGCGACGGTAGCTTCGGCTAGGCACCGCATGGCGGAGTTCGAGCGCGTCGGCGTTTTCGTGTTTCCGCCGGGCTGCGCGTTCTTGTGGCCAGCGCGTACTCGATTTTCGCGCATCACATAGGGGAGTCGACCGCCGTGGGCGTCAACAAGAAAGAGGTGCATGGTTGCAGATGTCCAGCACGTCGTCTTACAATATGTCGCATGACAGTGTCCGTAGCGTACGGAACGAAAGATGGCGACGACGCGAACTAGGCGAGAGACTCTTGGAGCGGTTGGCGCTGCGTGCGCACCGCTGCCTCGGCCTGCGCGATTTGTCCCGTGCGGACTTCATCGTCGGCACCGAGACGGTGGTACTGGTTGTCATCACGTTGCCCGGCATGACGCACACGAGCCTCTACCCTGATGCATGCCGCATGTTGGGCATCGATGTCGGCGATCTAACAGAGCGCTTGGCGCAGAGTGCTTTGCAGCGTCGGCCGGATTTCGCTGATTTGGCCGGTGTATAGGACGGACCCGGACGCCCACTCAAGGACTCCCCAATACAATCGCCCTGTGATCCCCATGAAGCACAATATCTGCTCAATATGGACTATCGTCCTGTATGCCATAGCGGTAACTTCACTACTAGTGTAGTGTCGCTAACATAATATTGATTAAATAGCTGCCGCCAAGCGCGCCCGCGCGCGACCGACCTTTTCGAGGATGTCCCCGGTCGACTTCGTCCAGACCAGCGGCCGCCGATTCTCGTTGTAGGCGTCCAGGTGCCGCCGGAGGCTCTTCTCCAGATGGCACACCGAGGTGAACGCGCCGCGCCGCAGCCGCTGTTCGGTCAGCCGCGCGAAGAAGCGCTCCACGAGTTCAGCCACGACGCGTTGGTGGGCGTGAAGTGGAGATGGACGCGCTTCTTCCGCTCCACCCGCTTCGCCACCTTCTCGTGCTTGCGGGTGGCGTAGTTGTCGAGGACGATGTGGACGTCCTGCTCCGGCGGCACCGTCCTCTCCACCTCGCGCAGTAAACGCGGTACCTCCTGGTGGCGGTGGCGGCGGAAGGACCGACCACCTCCCCGGACGCCAGGTTCAGCGCCGCGAACAGCGACGTCGTGCCGTGCCTCTTGTAGTCGCGCGTCATGGTCCCGCAGCGCCCCTTCTTCATGGGCAGCCCCGGTCGCGTCCGGTCCAGCGCCTGGTTCGGGCTCTTCTCGTCGAAGCTGAACACCGCCGCGTTCTCCGGCGGGTCGAGGTGCAGGCCCACCACGTCGCGCAGCTTCTCCTCGAAGTCCGGGCGTTGCTCAGCTTGAGGTCCGCGACAGGTGCGGTTTCAGACCGTGCGCCCGCCACGTCCGGTTCACGAAGTCCCGCGACGCCCCCGTCTCCCGCGCCATCGACCGGCACGACCACCGCGTCGCGTCCTTCGGCAGCCGCGTCGTCGTCGCCTCCACGATCCGGCTGCGCAGCGCCGCCCGCTCCGCGTCGCTCCGTCCGCCCTGGTTGCCGCCCCGCGCCCGCTCCTTCTCTATTCCCGCCAAGCCCTCGTCCGCGTACCGCCGACGCCAGCGCCCCACCTTGTTCACTTCCGCTCCCAGCTCCGCCGCGATCTCCTTGTTCGTCATCCCCTCGGACGCCGTCAGCACAATCCGCGACCGTTCCCGCAGCCGAACCGGAACGGAGCGCGACGACGACCACCGCTCCAGCTTCTCCCGATCCCCTTCCGGCACCTCTATCCTTGGCGCTGCCCGCATGCCCTCGCTCCTGAAAACCTTGCCGGCCGCATGCTGACACGACCGCCGAACATAATCAATGATTTGCTTACGACACTACACTAGCCTGTAGCACGGAGGGGTTGATCGAAACGTCAATGCCACGTCCAACAGCGGCGCCAGTTGTTACCCAGCTCCCAGACCCTGCCGGTATGGGCCTATACTGCCGCAACGCCCAGCGACTTTTTGTCAAAACGTATGTCAGGAACGCAACGGCTTCCCAACGGAAACACGTTGATTTGCGATGGTGTACACGGTACGTTTTTCGAGGTAACGCCGGCCGGGAGAACAGTCTGGAAATACATCAACCCCATGACCAGCAATGGCCCTTTGCGTCAAGGCGAGTCGGTGCCAAACAAACGAGATGACAATAATCGGGTGTACCGCGCTCATCGGTATGCACGGGACTACCCCGGTCTGCAAGGGTTTGATTTGATCCCGGGTGAGCCGATCGAGCTTGATTCCACCTTTAGCCCGATTCGCACCGAGGCAAATGTCAGTGAGTGATCACCTGGCGAGATTGGTTGGAGACCGAGCGCCTGCATCGAAACAATCACCGTAGAACTCGGGGACGCGCGCCCACAAGACTGTCCACCGAGTCGATAGCGAAGGCGAGGGCTGCACAAGCCCAACACCAACGCACACCTGCCCCAGTGGTTGTGGCAGCCGGGAGAGACCGGCGGCGAGCAGCTCGACGGAGCACTCAGAGACGCGAACGCCGACTGTCGGCTTCCAAGTCGGACTGGCCGTTTGTCGCGTCGTGCGCATGGCGCAGATGGGCCACCGCGGATGTTCTTCGCCGACGATGGCATCGTCTATTCGCGCAAGACAGAAGCCGTCTGGGAATGCTTGACGGCCACGGATGGCGTGCTTGATGGCGACCTTGATTCTGAAACGGAGCGTGTTGCCGGCCGCCGCCGCGAAGTCCGGGATGTCGCGCCGTGCGCGTAGCGCCAGCGGATCGCCGCCCTGTCTGGCTAGCGCTCGATTCTCAAACGCGACCCGCCGCGCTTCCTTGAGCGACGTTGCCGGGTAGCCACCCAAGCCGAAGATGCACCGCCGCCCCTGGATCACGATGCGCTGTGCCCACGACTTTGAGCCGCTCGGCTGGATGCACAGCATCAGGCCGTTTCCGTCCGAATGGCGCTCGCCTGGAGCGGGTTCTTCCGGTGTGTTCGGCCGAACTGCTCGCCTAGCCTAGTGGCAGCACCGGGTTGAGCGGTGCATACTCTCTGCGCATGGATTTAGCAAGAATCACATCTCGCGGCCAGACGACGATACCCAAGCGCGTCCGCGAGGCGGCCAACCTCAAGGCTGGCGATACGCTCTTTTTCGAAGTACGCCCCAACTGTCTCGTCGTCCGCAAGATGTCGCCAGTCGCCGATGCCTACCTTGATGGCTTGTCGCAGACGCTCGACGAGTGGAACTCGCCAGAGGACGAAGAGGCCTGGCGCGACCTCTAGGCAGTTTGAGCCGGAGAGGCCGCTTCACACGGCTTCATACGACGCGCCTTGTTCGGGTCGCACTGAACGAATAGAGCGACCATAGTGGTGCCATCTAGAACAGAGACACCACAATGGATCGTCTGTCCAGCTTTGATGTAGTTGTCGTACCATTTCCGTTCACCGACCGGGCAGCAGTGAAACGCCGCCCAGCGGTGGTCGTATCCACTCCCGAGTTCAACGAGATCCACGAATGCAGGATCTTGGCGATGGTCACCTCCGCCAAGGCGCGGTGGCGGAGCGATCTGGCGCTTAAAGACTGGCGGCAGGCCGGCTTGGATGTGCCTTGTTGGGGTCCGCCCTAAGTTGTTCACCTTGGATGAGACCTTGATCCTCCGCAGCGTTGGCATGTTGTCCAAGCGCGATCGCGAGGCCGTCAAGGATGCACTAAGCCGATACTTGGACGTTCGATGAGCAGCAAGGCAACCGCCGCTGCGCTGGGCAAAGAGATAGGGCCAGCGGAAATCCGCGCCATCCGAGAGCGCCTAGGCCTATCCCAAGCAGAGGCCGGTGAGTTGTTGGGCGGTGGGCCACAGCGAATTCGTGCGAAATTGGATCAGAGTTTCCTAGTTCCCTCACGCGGCAGCTATTGTCCGAGTTCCCCGAAGTCGTATGGCCTTTGGTCGGTGCAGCGATCGTCTCCGATCGTGACCAAGCGATTCTCTGGACTGGGGTGTTAGGGGCGAAAGGCTTTGCGCAACCGCCGATACTCGGTCTACCGGAGGCGACGTTGTTTTCGTGGTGTCATGCCAATCCCGAAGAAGCGCCAGCGTTCGCGGCAAGAGTCCTTCCTGTTCTGATCGCGGGGCAGGACTCCAGCATGACCATGCATCCTATCCTGCGTCGTCTAATTTACGAGTTCGGCGAGCGTGCGAGCGTACTGGATGGGATTGAGAGCAACATCTACACCTATAGCTGGGCCGGATCGAGGACGAAATACTATGGCCAGTACATCGACCCTATTGGCGTATTGACGGAGCACCGGATTCCGTCCGTGCAGCGCTGGGCGAAGCGTATGATTCGTCAACTTCGATCAGAGATCGAGCGAGCACGCGACCATGACGCGGAACTAGATGTCGAGATGGAGATTTGAGCTAGGCCGATAGTCTGCCCAAGGCGCACTACCCAGCCTAGAAGCGGCGACATTCGGCACGAGCGTCAAGACCCGTTCGGTCGCGCTTCCATGCTCTTCTATCGCTGCTGCCCAACCGTGCGCATGTTCTCCGGTTGCTCATGGGCATAGTCAGGTGGTGTGGCGCGGGTTGGTACTTCGCTGTCCGCGATGCGGGCCGCGACCATATTGAGACGCCGCGTTACGGGTGTATTGGCACCCCGCCCTCTCAATGGCGTATGTTGTAGCCCTAGTGATTCTGACGAAGCGGTACGGTGGCCCACCAGAAGCATACCAACCACAGCCAGCGCACGAAGCCCCGTGGCATGCGCCAGGCCGGCCATTCCCTAGGGTTCACACCCCCACGTTGCGGCTTCGCCACCCAAGCAACGCCCGACATGCGGCGGGCGCTGTTTCGTGCGAACAAGGTGCTCGCCGGCATTGTCCACGACACAGTGGCGCTGGAGGGCAATCCCTTCACCTTCCCGGAGGTCAAGACACTCCTCGAGGGTGTGACCGTAGGCGGCCACAAGGTGGAGGACGCGGACCAGGTCGTCAACCAAGCCGCGAGTTGGCGACTGTTGTTCGATCTGGTGAGAAACGGCCGGTTCGGACTCGACCGGGCGACGGCCGAAGCCTTGAACGCGCTGGTGGCCAAAGGCGAGGCCATCGAAAGCGGGGTCTTCAGAGACGGCCAAGTGGCGATAGGCGGCACCGAACACGCACCGCCACCGAGCGACGAACTTCCCGACCTGTTCCAAGCGGGCGTCGCCGAACTCGAGAGCTGCGAGAACGTCCACGAAAAGGCGATCTGCGCCTATCTGTTCATGGCGTTGCACCAGTTCCACTGGGACGGCAACAAACGCACCGGTCGGCTTCTAATGAACGGCGTGCTGCTTTCGAGCGGCCACGATCCGATTCTCGTGCCCGTGTCGAAACGCTTGGAGTTCAACAAGCGGATGATCGAGTTCTACGACAGCAAGGAATCGGACGGCATGGCCGCGTTCCTCGTGGGCTGCTCGCTCGAAAAGACGCTGACGACGGTGCCAACCGGCGAAGGCAGCTGACCGCTCAAGCCAAGACAATCGACCGCGACCACACGGGCACCCACCCCGGTTAGCAGAACCAACGCTCTGCTAACCTAACATCCTTTCCGTGTTCCACGAGCGCGGGCCGCTGGCAGGCGTGAAGGCGGGGAGGATGCTATGTCGCAAACCACCGATGAATCGAAGAGCCCCAAAGCAGCTACCCGCGTTTCGTTGGCCACCATCGCGGTGCTAACGATAGGGGGCGCGATCTTCGTCCTAGACTTGGCACCGCCCGGTTCGGATCAAGACGGAACATGTCCAGTGTGCGGGTCTCCAACAGGTCGAGAGACCTCAGGAGAGAGCCCGGTCGATGCCGGCGAGGGCGTTGCTGAAGACGCCGCTAACGAAACCACGCAGGCGCTTCGCACCAAGGCTGCCGCAGGAGACGCGAATGCGCAGTTTCGCCTGGGGCTAATTTATTCCCGCGGCATACGTGTTGCCGAGGACCACGGCGAAGCGGCGCTGTGGTTCCGCAAGGCGGCCGAGCAGGGAGACGCGAGGGCGCAATTCGAGCTGGCAGTCATGTACGACAACGGCGAGGGCGTCGCGGAGGACGACCGCGAGGCCGCGCTGTGGTACCGCAAGGCGGCCGACCAGGGAGACGCGATGGCGCAGCTCACCTTGGGTGCCATGTACGATAACGGCGAGGGCGTTGCGCAGGACCACCGCGAAGCGTTGCGGTGGTACCGCAGGGCGGCTGAGGAAGGATTCGCGGAAGCCCAATTCAAGCTGGGCTTCATGTACGCCAACGGCGATGGCGTTGTGGAGGACGACCGCGAGGCGGTGCTGTGGTTCCGCATGGCGGCCGAGCAGGGAGACGCGATGGCGCAGTTCAACTTGGCGGTCATGTACGACAACGGCGAGGGCGTTGCCGAGGACGACGGCGAAGCGATGCGTTGGTACCGCGAGGCAGCCGACCAGGGGGACGCGATGGCGCAGTTCAACCTGGCGGCTATGTACGACAACGGCGAAGGCGTTGCGGAGGACGACCGCGAAGCGTTTCGGTGGTACCGCGAGGCAGCCGAGCGGGGATTCGCGATGGCGCAGTTCAACCTGGCGCTCATGTACGACAACGGCGAAGGCGTTGCGGAAGACGACGGCGAAGCGTTGCGGTGGTACCGCGAGGCGGCCCGGCAAGGTTTTCCGATGGCGCAGTACAACCTGGGGGCCATATACGCGCTCGGCAGAGGCGTTCCCCAAGACGATGTTCAAGCCTATGCGTGGGCGAGTCTCGCGGTCGCGCAGGGGTATGAATCGGCGAGAGAACTCCGCGCAGGCTTGTCGGAAAGGATGACCCCGGCGCAGATTGCCGAGGCTCAGAAACTCAGCCGCGAACTTGCCGATTGACGCCGGGGCCGCCGCGATGCTGGCTGCCGCGTGGCGGTCTGCGCGGGCACCACGGTGTCAAAGCAAAGGCAAACGGCAAGGGAGAATCCCTTGCCGGGCGACCAGTCGGCTAGCCGGCCATCTTGGGTAGCGGGCGGCGTTCGGGGGCGGAATCCTCCTCGCGAATCCGTTCGTAGATCTCTTCGCGATGGACGATCACATCCCGCGGCGCGTTCACGCCCACGCGCACCTGCCCGCCCTTGACGCCAAGCACGGTGACGGATATGTCGTCGCCGATCATCAGGGCCTCGCCAACGCGCCTAGTGAGAATCAACATAACCACATCTCCTTGCTGTTCGTACTCGCTTGTCCGTACTTGCCAACTTCGCACCTACACCGTGCGCGGCAATGGCCTCGTCATCCGGCGGCAGCGTTAGCGAGACGTCCTCCCAAAGCGACTGCCATCCGTGGCGGCGCGAACTCGCGCCCGTCTTGCGGCCTATTGTGCCGCAGATCGCCCCTCAAAGCCACCCCATTCGTGGCGGCCCGGCGCGCGGGCTGCGCTCGCCCGGGGCAGCCCACGATCAGGTCTCCTCCCTCGGCGCCTCGCTCAGCCCGAAGGCCTGGTGAATGGCCCGCATGGCCAGCTCCAAATAGCGCTCCGCAACGACTACCGAGATCTTGATTTCCGATGTGGAGATCATCTGGATGTTGATGTTCTCGGCTGCGAGCGCGTCGAACATCCGGGTTGCGACACCGGCGTGCGAACGCATGCCCACGCCCACTGCCGACACCTTGACGATGGTTTCGTCGCCGGCGATGCCGCCGGCACCGAGTTCCTGTGCCGCGTGCGCCAGCAATTTGTGGGCGTCCTTGTAGTCCTCGCGGCGCACCGTGAAGGTCAAGTCCGCATGGCCGTCCGCGGCGATGTTCTGGACGATCATGTCCACTTCAATAGCGGCCTGCGCGATGGGGCCGAGGATGCGCGAGGCGACGCCGGGCATATCCGGCACCGCCACCAAGGTGAGTTTGGCCGCGTTCCGCGTGAAGGTGAGGCCGGATACCAAGGGTTGTTCCATCGCTTGCTCCTCCGTGGTGATCAAGGTGCCGGGCCCGGCATTCGAGAAGCTCGAAAGCACGCGCAGCGGCACGTTGTACTTGCCGACGAACTCCAGCGAGCGCGAATGCAGCACCTTGGCGCCCAAACTGGCGAGCTCGAGCATCTCCTCGAAGGTGATGGCCTCAAGGAGCCTGGCGTCCTTGACGATGCGCGGATCCGCCGTGTATACGCCGGCGACATCGGTGAATATCTGGCATTCGTCCGCTTCCAACGCCGCCGCCACCGCCACCGCTGTCGTGTCCGAGCCGCCACGTCCGAAAGTGGTCACGTCGCCGCTGGCGTTGACGCCTTGGAACCCGGCCACAACCGGCGTGACGCCCGCCTCCACATCCGCCCGCAGACCTTCCACATCCACATGCTCGATGCGCGCCCTGGTGTGCTGGGCGTCCGTGCGAATCGGCACCTGCGAGCCGAGCCACGAGCGCGCAGCGCAGCCGCGTTCCATGAGCGCCATGGCGATGAGCGCTATCGAGGCTTGTTCGCCGGCCGCGAGCAGCATGTCCATTTCCCGCGGTGGCGGGCGCCCGGCGATTTCGAGACCCAGCTGTTCCAACCTGTCCGTCTCGCCGGCCATGGCGGAAACCACGACCACCACCCGGTCTCCATCCGCGAGCGCGGATGCCACGCGGTCCGCTGCGGCGTTGATGCGCTCCACGTCGGCCACCGAAGTGCCGCCAAACTTTTGCACCAGAAGCCGCGACCGGACGGGCGTTGCGGCTGCGCTTGGCGAAGCCGTCACGCCGGCCGCCTAGGCGGGGGCGAAGAAGCCTTGCGAGCCCGAAAGAACATTGAACCACTCGGCCGCCACGCATCGGCATCCGGCCCGCGAGGCGCGTTCATCGCCGCACGCCGGCGGTGGCGGGGAGTCTCATCGTTGAAGCCTTCTTGGGCTGCGGGCCGGGACGCACTAGGCGTCCCCGACGCGCTCTCGCACCCAATCGGTCACCGATGACAAAGCGGCGGGCAGGTCGTCCGGACGATCACCACCGCCGGCTTGCGCCATGTCGGGTCGGCCGCCGCCTCTCGCGCCGACCTGTGGCGCAACAAAGCGCACCAGCTCGCCGGCGTTGATCCAAGCGGTTGCGTTCTTGCTGACGCCGCACACCAGCCGCACCGGCGGCCCAGCATGCGCCAGCACGATCACGGCGTTGCCGAGCCGGTCGCGCAGACTGTCCATCGTGGCGAGCATCGCACCGGCGTCGCCGCCCACTTGGGCGGCAAGCACCCGCACATTGCCTACGGCCACGGCGTTGGCCGCCAAATCCCCGCTCTCGCTGGCGGCGAGTTTGGCCCGCAGCGCCTCGATTTCCCGGCGCCCCGCTCTCGCCTGCTCGACAAGCTGGCGCACCTTGGCGGCCACCTGCCCGCGGCCGCCCTTCACAAGCTCGGCCACCGCAGCGAGTTCCTCCTCCCCGGCGTCCAGCCAAGCGAGCGCTCGCGCACCCGTCATCGCCTCCACCCGGCGCACCCCGGCGGCTATGCCCTCCTCCGAGACGATGCGCAAGACGCCTATGTCTCCAGTGCGGGCGACGTGGGTGCCGCCACACAATTCGACGGAGAAGCCCTCCCCCATCGTCAGCACGCGCACGTTGTCGCCGTATTTCTCGCCGAACAGCGCGAGCGCGCCGCGATCCCGCGCTTCTTGAAAAGGCATCTCCTCGGTGCGGACTTCGGAGTTGTCGCGGATGCGGCCGTTCACTACCGCCTCGATGCCGCGCAGCCGCTCCGGTGGCACAGGGGTGGAGTGGCTGAAGTCGAACCGCAGCCGATCCGCCGCCACCAGCGATCCGCGCTGCTCCACTTGCGGCCCAAGCACTTCGCGAAGCGCCGCGTGCAGCAGATGTGTTGCCGAGTGGTTGCGGGCTATGTCGCTGCGCCTTGCGGAGTCCACGCCGGCGCGCACCCGATCGCCCTTGCGCAGAACACCCCGCCGCACCTGTCCGTGATGCAGATGCTGGCCGCCGCCGCGGGTGGTGTCGCGCACGTCAAAGCATGTCGCTGCGGCGCCTTGCGGTGCGGTTTCGATCGCCCCGGCATCGCCGATTTGGCCGCCGGCCTCGGCGTAGAAAGGCGTGGCGTTCAACACCACGATGCCGCGGTCGGGCGCCCCGAGCGCGTCCACTTCCACCGGCTGGCCGTTCGCGTCGAGTTGGAACAGCGCCACCACCTGCGCCTGTGTTTGCACGTCGGCGTAGCCGGTGAACGCGACGTTCGAATCCACGCGAACGTTGTGCGTGATGCCGCCATCGAACTTGGCCGCGGCCCGGCCGCGCTCGCGCTGCGCCGCCATGGCGGCGGCGAAACCGGCCTCGTCAACGGCGAGGCCGTGCTCGCGGGCGACATCGGCCGTCATGTCGGCGGGGAATCCGTGCGTGTCGTAGAGCTTGAACACCAATTCGCCGGGCAACACTTTGGCGCCGTCGAGATCGACGATGGCGCGTTCCAACAACCCCATGCCGGACTTCAAGGTGTCCGCGAAGCGCTCCTCCTCGGCCGCCAGCGCTTCCGTCACCGCATCGGCCCGGGCGCGCAATTCGGGATAGGCGTCGCCCATCAGCTTCACGACCGGCCGCACCAGCGGCGCGAACACGCCTCCGCGAATGCCGAGTTTGCGCCCGTGCCGCAAGCCGCGGCGCACGATGCGTCGCAAGACGTAGCCCCTGTCCTCGTTGCTGGGCGTCACGCCGTCCGCCAACAGGAAGACGGCGGCCCGGGCGTGGTCGGCGACGACGCGGAGCGACGGATTGGCGAAAGTGACGCCAGCGTCCGCGCCATCGAGCCGGGCCACCGCCGCCAGCAACCCTTCGAACAGATCGTTGTCGTAGTTGCTGTGGCCGCCTTGCAGCACCGTGGCCATGCGCTCCAAGCCCATGCCGGTGTCCACGCCGGGCGATTCCAGCGGCGTCAAGGTGCCGTCTTTCGCGCGGTCGAACTGCGGGAAAACCAGGTTCCAGAACTCGCAGTAGCGATCACCGTCCTCCTCCGGCGTGCCCGGGGGGCCGCCCGGCACATCGGGCCCCAAGTCATAGAACATCTCCGAGTTCGGGCCGCACGGCCCGGTATCGCCCATGGCCCAGAAGTTGCTCTCGTGCGGCACCACGCGCCCGGCGTCCAAGCCGATCTTGTTTACCCACACCGCGCGCGACTCGGCGTCCTCTGGATGCACGGTTATCCACAGGCGTTCCTTCGGCAACCCGAACACGCGCGTGGCGAGCTCCCATGCCCACGCGATGGTCTCTTCCTTGTAGTAGTCGCCGAAACTGAAGTTGCCAAGCATCTCGAACAGCGTGTGGTGGCGCCCGGTGTAACCGACGTTCTCCAAATCGTTGTGCTTGCCGCCGGCGCGCACGCAGCGCTGGCAACTCACCGCCCGCGCGTACTCCGGCCGTTCGCGCCCGGTCAGCGCGTCCTTGAACTGCACCATCCCGGAGTTCGTGAACAGCAACGTGGGGTCGTTCGCCGGCACCAGCGAGCCGGAGGGCACCACGCGGTGGCCGCGCTCCGCGAAGAACTCCAAGTAGGCGGCGCGTATTTCGTTTGTTCGCATGGGGGCGCGATGCGCGAGCGGAGGGAACGGGCATTATAGCGTTGAGCCTTGAGGCCGCGATGCGGTCAGCGGTGAACCGCCCGACTGGTGTGGGCCCGCTCGTGCCGCGGCGCCGTTCAAGTCGACATGTCGCCAAGCACCTTGGCCACGACATCCGACGGGAACCCCCGGCCCGCCAAGAAACGGGCGCGGCGGCCCCACTCCGATCGCCCTTGGGCCGGTTCTTCGCCGAAACGTTTGCTCAACGCCGCTCGGGCGAGCGCGTCCCAGTCCGTCGCCGAGTCGAGGCCTTCCGCCAGATCGCCGTCCACGCCCCGCGCCCGCAGGCCGGCGCGTATCTTGAGCGGGCCTTGGCCTCGCGCCAGCGCCGTGCGAACGAAGACCTCGACGAAACGCGCTTCGGATTGCAAGCCCTGCTCCGCCAGCTCGTCGACGACGGCTTCCGCCACACCCGGCGCATGGCCTCTCCGCGTCAACTTGCCGCAAAGCTCCCGCCGCGAATGCTCCCGTCGCGCCAGCAATCGGATCGCCTGAGCCCGCGCCAAGCTCTTGGCATCGGCAGCCGCCGACCCGTCGTCCGCGTTCACACCGCCATCCACCGAACAGGCCACGGCCTTCTCGAATCCGTCACTCTCAGTGCCCTGCCAGCCTACCGCAGCGCCTTCATCACCGCCTCGCCATCGACCAGGTACGCGCCCGTTATCTCGTCCCGACCGGTGGCCGCTTCGGGAACGAACAACGCATGCACGATTTCGCGGTCGCCAGCGCCAAGCCCGCGTGGCAGGGCCGGCCGAGGCGTCGCCCGCGAGACGGCTTGGGTTCGCCGAGACCACTTCACCTCCCCCACCAGCAGCCGCTCGCCGTCGGCGGAACGCGCCACGACATCCAATTCCGGCGCCGCGCCGCGCCAATAGCGTTGTGCCGGTTCCCAAGGGCCTAGCCGCGCAATCGGAATGTCCAAGCGATGCAGCGTTGGCACGGCCGCCCGGCAGAGCTCTTCAAAGGCGTAGGCTTCCAAGCCCGGCCGATACCGTTGCCAATAGCCTAGCCGAGTCTCGCGGGGGGCTTGGGCATGAACGGCGCGATGCGGAGCGACAACGCGGAACCAGAACCGCAGGAAGGGATCGTCAATGCGGTATAGCGCCCGTTTGGTGGCCCGGGCGCTGCTCCCAAAAGGCGTCTCGCGCCGCAACAGCTGCATCGCCGTCAGCGTGGCGAGCGGTCGAGACAGGCTAGATGCGGGCCGTTCCAGCAGCCCAGCCATCTCGCTCACGCGGTGCGCGCCGGCACCGATCACATCCAGCAACGGCCGCAACGAAATGGCTGACGGCGTCTCTTCCAGAAACAGCCGATCCGGTTCGCCGTGGAGAGGGCCGGCAGGATCCAGCACCAGCGAATCCACGGCTTGGTCGAGACCGGCGCCGGCGGCCAACGCGTTATGCGCCAATTCCCAGTAGCGCGGCATGCCACCCCACAGCGCGTACAGGCTCACCAGCTCGCGCGGGTCGGCAGTGCCAAACGCTTCGCTCAGATACCCGGGACGCAACGGTTTGACCGCAAACGCCTCGACAGCGCGGCCATGGAGTGGCGCTCCGGCGTCGAGCGCCGCGCCATGCATCATGTGCTGGCTCGATCCGCTCACTACGGTGCTGGGCCGTTCAGCCGCCGTGTCGATCCAGTGTTGCAAGGTGCCGACGACAGTCGGGTCCGCCGCGATCAGATAGGGCAACTCGTCGAGAATGAAGGGGCCGGGCCAGCCGGCCCTTGCCGCTTCCAGCCCGAGGCGCGTGAAAAAGGCCCGCCAATCCGGGTATTGCACATCCGCGAAACCGGGGAGCGCTCGGCAACGGCAGCCGCCAAGTAGCGGCGTTGCACGGCTGGCGCGGATTGATCAGCCACCGTGTACAGGCCATCTCGTCGTCGCGCCCACTCGACGAGCAGGCGCGATTTGCCGACTCGCCGGCGGCCCCAGATGACGGCAAAGGCCGCCGGCCGGAGCGCGTTGTCCAAGCGGCGCATTTCGTCTTGTCGATCGAGGAACTCCACGTTCAACATTATGCGCCTGTGCATAATGCTGCGGAACATAATCTGTTCGCTGCGAATCGAGCGTTGCGATGGTGCGCCGGGCGTGCCGAATCGTGCTAGGTTTCGTTGCCTTCCCGGGCACAACGACCACGGCAACGATTGAGAGCCAAGCGTCTTGGTGACGACCTCCAGCAAATCCGCCCTTCGTCGCCTGCCCCGCCAGCGCTGGCCCAGGAACCGGGTGGCGGCGGCGGTCTCCGCGGTGGTGGCCGCATTGCAAACCGGCGCAAACGCGCAAACCGACCCGACGCGGGGCCTCGAAACCGTGGTCGTTACCGCCAGCAAGCGCAGCGAGAGCGCCCAAGACGTGGCCATTCCGGTGCAGGCGATGACCGGCGAAGGGTTGCGCGATCTCGGAGTGGAGACCTTTGACGAGTACGTGAGTTTTCTGCCCAACGTCGCCAACGCCGGCAACGGGCCGGGCAAGAAGGAGATCTATTTGCGCGGCAGCGCCACCGAGCAGTCCGGCGTGACCGTCTCCACCCAGCAGGGCTCGGCACCTGGCGTCGCCTTGTATGTAGACGAACAGCCGGTGTCGTTCGGCGGCCGCAATCTGGACGTGTACGCGGCGGATCTCGAACGCATCGAGGTGCTGTCCGGGCCGCAAGGAACACTGTTCGGCGCCAGCTCGCAGTCGGGGAACCTCCGGCTCATCACCCGCAAGCCGGATGCCGCGGGCTTCTCGGCCGGCTTCAACGCCCGATATGCGGCCACGCAAGGAGGTGCCGACAGCGCCGCCGCCGCGGCCTTCGTCAATCTGCCGCTCGGCACGGATCTGGCCGTGCGCTTGGTCGCCTACAGCGACAATCAGGGGGGTTGGGTGGACAACGTGCCCGCGACCTTCACGCCCAGCGCCGAGGTGATCGACCGCAACAGCGTCGGCTACGGCCCGCGCGTGGCGGATGCCGATTCCGTCGCGAGCGCCCGCAACGACTCCCTGGCGCGGCGCGATTGGAACGACGCCAGCTACCGGGGCGGGCGCGCCACCGTGTTGTACGGCATGGAGGACTGGAATGTGCTCCTGCAACACGCCAGCCAGACATTGGCAACCGAAGGGAGTTTTCTGATCGATCCCAGCTTGCCCGAGCCTCATGCTTCCACGACATTCACGCCGGACTACAACCGCGACGAGTTCGGCCTCACCACTTTGACGCTGAGCGGCCGCCTCGCCGGGCTCGAAGTCGTCTACGCCGGCGGCCGTCTCGAGCGCGACGTGGACGGTGTGGTGGATTACACGCACTACAACGCCGGCGGCGGCTACATCGCCTACTACTTGTGCAGCGGCAACCTCTCCGACGAAACCGATCCCAACAACTGTTACAACCCGACCAAGCAATACACGGAGGCCACCACCAACTACCGGGAAACCCACGAACTGCGCTTCTCCACCGACTCCGCAAGACGCTGGAGACTGCTGGGCGGCGTGTATCTGAACGACACCAGAACCACGCACCTCGGCGACTATCACGACTGGGCGGCCAACGCGGCATTCGCCGAGCACACCAGCAACTACAACAACGACAACTCCGGCGACGGGCTGCTGCTCGGCAACGTCACCCTGCCGACGGCCGGCGTCGTCTCGTCCGGGCCGCGCCCCGCGACAGTGACGTTCTTCAACGACTACACGCGCACGGAAGAGGAACTGGCGTTCTTCGGCGAAATCGCCTTCGACTTCAACGACCAGTGGAGCGTGGCCTTGAGCGGGCGCCGCTACGATCTGGTGTCCAGCCTCCAAGGCGCCTCGAACTTCTCCTTCGGCTGCCGCTACGGGATAGGCGCGAACTCCCGGCGAACCGCCGACGGGCGCTGCGACGGCCACGACTTCAGCAACGACGTCACGTTGCGTCTGCGGCTCTTGGGCCAGTACGCCGCCACCGGCGACGACAGTTTGATTCTCGATGCCCGCAGCCCGAACGGCGAGGACGGCACGCCGCGGGATCTGTTCCGTGGCGGCGGCAGCAACCAGGCCACGTTGAACGCCATCAAGACCGGCAAACTGAGCTTGGCCGGAATGCGGCCGGACGGCTCGATCAACGAGGTGGACACCATCCTCAAGGCCACGTTGACGTGGGTTCCGAACAACGACGTGCTGCTCTTCGCCACGTTCTCCGAGGGCTACCGGCCGGCGGCGTTGAATCGCAACGGCGGCCAATTCGCCAACGTGCAGACCGGCGTGTTCGAGAACTACGCGGTGCCGCCAGTGGCGCTCACCGACCACTTGTTCAACTACGAGGTGGGACTAAAGGGCGACTTTCAAGACGGCCGCCTGCGGATCAACGCGACGGCCTACCGCACCCGCGTCGATGATCTGCAAGTTTCCCGCTACGACCCCGTGAACGTGGCGTTCAACTACTTCATCGAGAATGTCGGCGACGCCCGCGCCCAAGGGCTCGATGTGGACTTTCACTGGCTGCCCACTTACGCGCTGACGGTCATCGGCGCGTTCAGCCTGCTGGACACCGAGCTGACGCGCCTCAACGCCCAGCTGGCCGACGTCTCCGTGCCAGTCGGCGCGGAACTGCCGCTATCGCCGCGCTTTTCCGGCAACCTGCGACTGCGCTACGAGTTCGCCCTGCCCCGCCTGGACGCGGAAGCCTACTGGACGGCCAGCGTGGTCTATCGCGGCAAGAGCTTGGCCGGCATGGTCGGCAAGGCGGAATACATGGATGACACCCTGTTCCACCACACCGGCCGCTATTCCGGCTTGGAGACCCACTTGGAGGGCGGGACTTTCGGCAGCACGACCATTCCCGACGGCGACGGCCGCCGCCTGCCGCTCAACTCGCGCTTCGTCAACCCTTCCGCCACCACGCTGAACGCCTCCGTTGGCATGGCAAGGGACGGCTGGCGGGCCGAACTCTTCATCGACAATCTCGGCAACGAAGAGGCAACCGTGGTGCAAGTGGGCGGCCGCTACATGCCGGTGGTCACCAGGCAACGCCCGCGCAGCGTCGGTCTGCGGATGTCGTTTGAGCTGTGAGCGTCCAGCCGTCCGTCTCTTGTCCAAGCCGCATGGCTAATCCTTCGATGGAGTTGGCGAGGCGCATCCGCCTTGGCGAAGATTCCGTATTGGAACTCACGAGCGTGCGCTTGGCCGGCGGCAAGGTGAACTCCCCGCGTCGCGGCGACTTCGCCGACGAGCTGGGCGCGCTGGCCAACGGCCGTGGCGGCACCCTCGTGCTGGGCGTGGACGACAAAACCCGCCGCGTTCAAGGCATCCCGCTCGACAGTTTGGATGCGGTGGAAGGCTGGGTGCGGGAGACATGCAACGACTCCATAGACCCGGCCTTGGATGCGGACATTCTCAAGCTGGAACTGGAAAACGCCGACGGCACCTTGGTTCCGGTGCTGCGCGTCGACGTGCCGCGCAGCCTGTTCGTTCACGAAAGCCCCGGCGGCCACTTCCGCCGCATTGGCAGTTCCAAGCGCAAAATGGCACCGGATGTGCTGGCGCGGGCGTTCCAGGATCGCAGCCAAAGCCGAATTGTCCGGTTCGACGAATCCATCGTGCCGCGCACCCGCCGCAGCGACCTGCACTACGCATTCACGGACCGTTTTTTGCGCAGCGAGGCGCCCCCCGGTCACGAGGTAGCCAAGGAGGATATGTTGGGCAAGCTGCGCATAGTCGGCACGGATAGCGCCGGCGCGGTGGGTTTGACGCTGGCGGGCACCCTGCTCTGCACCGAGGAGCCTCAACGCTGGCTGCTCCATGCGCATGTGCAGGCCGTGAGCTACGCCGGCGAACGCACGGATGCGGATTGCCAAGTGGATGCCCGCGACATTGGCGGGCCGCTTGATGCCCAGATCGAGGATGCTTTGCACTTCGTGCGCCGCAACATGCTGGTGGGTGCGGTCAAGAGAACGGCGCGCACGGAGCGCCCGCAGTTCAGCGAGCGGGCCGTATTCGAGGCGCTTGTGAACGCCGTGGCGCACCGCGACTACTCGATGGCCGGCACCCGAATCCGCCTGCACTTGTTCAGCGATCGCTTGGAGTTGCGGGTGCCCGGTGCCTTGGTCAACACCTTGACGCCGGACAGCCTGCACCTGCGTCAGGCCAGCCGCAACCCACTCATCGTCTCCCTGCTCGCGCGGTGTCCGGCACCAACCGGGTTGGGGCGTACCCGCATGATGGATCGGCGCGGCGATGGTGTGCCCATCATCCTCAAGGAGTGCGCCGAACTCTCCGGCCGACGCCCGACCTACAGCATGATCGACGACAGCGAGCTCAGTTTGGTCATGTGGGCCTAGCCCGGATGGACGCCAAGCGCATAGTCTGCCTCGCCAACTCGCGAAAACTCGCCGGCCGGTGCGTTGCCGGGCGTGAATGGTCTGGCGAACGGGCGGGGGATTGGATTCGTCTGGTGAGCAAGCGCCCGGGGCGGGAAGCTGGATGGCGACTATCGCCTCGAGCGCTGTTTTCTAACGATTAGTGTGACCGAGCAATTCCAAGATCATTGCTACAAGCTCATCGCCGCGGTGATCAAGTGCCCGTGATGACTGGCGTGTTCACGATCGGCCATTCCACCCACGCCTTGGCGGATTTCTTGGCTCTGCTGCGCCAGCACGCCGTTACCGCAGTGGCCGATGTGCGCTCGGCACCCTACAGCCGCTTCTATCCCCACTTCAACCGCGATGCGCTGTGCCGCGAGCTGGCCATGCCAACTTCACCTACGTCTATCTTGGCCGCGAACTCGGCGGCCGCAGCGATGATCTGACGAGCTATCGGCACGGCCGCATTCGCTACGACCAAGTGACGCGGACGCGGCGTTTCAGAGATGGTCTGCGCCGATTGGCGGAGAGCATGGGGGAACACCGCGTCGCGCTGATGTGCGCCGAAAAGGAACCTCTGCACTGCCATCGCGCATTGTTGGTCGCGCAGGCGCTGCACGCCCAGGGCGCCGATGTCGCACACATCCATGCCGATGGGCGGCTGGAGGAGCACCCGGCCACCCTTGATCGCTTGCTCGCCCAGTTCGGCCTGCGCGATGACCTGTTCGCCCAGCCTCGCGCCGAGCTTGTGGATCTTGCGATACGCCGGCAAACGGAACAGGTGGGCCATGCGCTGGACACCTCGGAAGCCCAAGGTTGAAGCCCGTGCGGATACTGGCGATCGGCTTCACCAAAAAAGCGCGCCCAGCGTTTCTTCGAGTTGCTGCGCTCCGCCGGCGCCAAGCGCGTTGTGGACGTGCGCCTGAACAACGCCTCGCAGCTGGCGGGTTTCGCCAAGCGCGACGACCTCGCCTGGTTCCTGCGCGAGATATGCCGCATGGACTATCGGCACGTTCCCGCACTCGCGCCCACCAAGGAGATGCTCGCCGCCTACCGCAAGGCGGAGATCGAATGGCCCGTCTACGAGAAGCGCTTCCTGGACCTCATGCGCGAGCGCCGCATCGAGGAAACCGTGGACCGACAGTTGCTGGACAACAGCTGCCTGCTGTGCAGCGAAGACCAACCCCACCACTGCCACCGGCGGCTGGTGGCCGAGTACTTGAACGCCCACTGGGGCGGCGTGGACGTGGTGCATCTCGGCGCGAAGGAGTGATGGAGCGCGCGAACTTGGTGCGCTCGGCCTGCTTGGAACACACCTAGGCCGACTGCTTGGAAAACAACGCTTTCGATGGCCTTCCAGCCGCTCGGCGACTGCGTGTTGGGGTGCTAGCATGGTTCCATGTCCCCCACGCCCGACACCGACTTTCCCGATGTCCCCTACGGTCGGGCCGACTTCAAGGGCATCCGCATGGACGGTGCCCTGTATGTGGACAAGACGCGGTTCATTCGGCCCTTGGAGCGGCAGCGGTATGTGCTGTTCATCCGCCCGCGGCGGTTCGGCAAGACGTGCTGGCTGTCCATGCTGGAGTGCTACTACGGCCACGCCGAACGAGAGAGTTTCGAGGCCGTGTTCGCGGGCACGGACATCGGGGCATCGCCGACCACCGGCCGCAGCCGGTACCTCGTGCTGCGCTTCAATTTCTCGGGGATGGACGCGCCGTTGGATGCCATGGAAGAGCGCTTCGAGGAATGCTGCGACATCGATCTGAGTCGGTGCCTGCAACTGAACGAGGACCTCTTCGACAAGAGCGCGATGCGCGAGGTCTTGGCGCAGTCGTCGATCAACACCAAGCTGCGCAAGTTGTTCGCCATCGCCGGCAACCGCGACGTTCCGGTCTACCTGCTGATCGACGAGTACGACGTTCCGGCGAACGCGCTGTTGGCGCGCCACGGCGAGGCCGCCTGCCACGCCCCAACCCACGACGAAGGCTTCTACCGCAGCTTCTTCGCCACCTTGAAGGCAGGCACGGACACCGGCGCGCTGGAGCGCTTGTTCATCACGGGCGTTTCGCCCTTGGCGACGGACGACGTGACCAGCGGCTTCAACATCGCCCGCAACCTGAGCCTAAGCCCGGAGTTCAACGCGATGCTGGGTTTCACGGAAAGCGAGGTGCATGGCGCGTTCGGCACCTATCACGACGCCGGCGCGATGGCGGAGCATCCAGACGACGCCTTGGCCACCATGCGCGAGTGGTACAACGGCTACCGCTTCTCGGAGGACGCGCCCGAGGATGTCTACAACACGGACATGGTGCTTTACTACTTGGCGGAGTCCCTCGGCAGCCAACGTCCGCCGCACGACCTGATCGACGACAACGTGCGGGTGGACTACGGCAAACTGCGCCACCTGCTCAACGCCAGCGGACGCCTGAACGGCAACTTCGATCTCTTGCGCTCAGCGATGGCCGAGGGCAGGGCCGAGTGCCGGGTACGGCGCAGCTTCCCGCTCCGGGATCTGGCGCACCGCGACAACTTCCTCTCCCTGCTGCACTATTTTGGACTGCTGAGCATTCACCCCGCGCCGGCGGGCGCGGCGGAGCTCGCGGTGCCGAACCAAACGGCCCACCACTTGCTGCACGGTTTCCTACGCGACGCCTACCGGGATGTGGGCGCGTTCGTAGTGGACCTGAACGAGTTGGAGCGGCTGATGCGAAGGATGGCCCATGTCGGCGAGTGGCGGCCGGCACTGGACTTCTTGGCGGACGCGATCCGCTCGCAAAGCAGCGTGCGCGACTATCTGGCCGGCGAGAAGATGACGCAAGGATTCCTAGCCGCGTACCTAGGGGTGACGGACCACTTCCTGTTCAGCACCGAGCGCGAGTTCGGCAAGGGCTTCGTGGACTTCTGCCTGGAGCCGTTCGCCGCACGGCATCCTCGGGCGCGACACGGTTATCTGATCGAGCTCAAGTACGTCAAGCGGGAGGAAGGCGATGCGGAGCTGGACGCGGCGATAAACGAAGCGAAATCCCAGCTCAAGCGGTATCTGGCGGACGACCGCCTGCGTCGGCAGAGCCCGCAAGTCTCGTACACGGGCTTGGCGGTGGCGTTCCACGGCTGGGAACTGGCGCAGTGCGAAGCCGTGGCGTAGGCCTTCGCGCCAAGGGTGGCGAAGACGGTAGCAAGTTTGAGCGCGAGTTTGCCGATTTCCTGAACCGCGCCCCCGACATTCTGCGGTTCGCCGCCCTTCGCACTACGGAGCAAGGCGTGTCCGACACCACCTTCCGCGTGGATTATCTGAAGCCAAGCGGCACCATCGGCTTCTACTATCCCGACTGGATGGCGGTGCAACGCGATCTGGATGGCAAGATCGTGAACTGGATCATCGAGACGAAGGGTCGCGTTTGGGAAGGCGCCGAGGAGAAGGACGCCGCGATGCACGACTGGTGCAAAAGAACGAGTCGTGCGACCGGCGAGATTTGGCGGTACATACGAGTTGACCGAGCCGAGTTCCGGGCCGACTTCGCGACCTTCCGGGCGATGGTCTTCAAGCTCGTCGCCATCGAGATGTTTCGCGAGCGCGACGCGAGTGGCGCAACGATGACGCACCAGGAGTTTCTGCAATGGCGTGACGAAGGCCGGCGCTACTAATGGCACCTCAGAACCGGCACCGCCCTATCGCACGCCGCCGGCCCCTTCCCCGCACCCTCCCTTGATGCGCCGAACGGTCATTTCCGCCGGGCTACCGGGCGAAGAACGGGCTTGGCGTCGTCCTTGGGCGAATCCTCGGCGGTTTCGGTTTCGCGCTGTTTGGAAGGCAGCCGGCGGGCGCGGATCTTGCTCTCCAACTCGTCGCGCAGGGCGGCGTTCTCGTCCAGCCAGGCGGCGGCGTTCTTCTTGCCTTGGCCAATGCGTTCGCCACCGTAGCTGTACCAGGCGCCGGACTTCTCCACCACGCCTTCCTGCACGCCGAGATCGATGATCTCGGCGTTGCGGTAGATGCCCTTGCCGTAGAGGATTTGGAACTCCGTTTGGCGGAATGGCGGCGCGACCTTGTTCTTCACCACCTTCACGCGGGTCTCGTTGCCGATGACCTCGTCGCGTTCCTTCACCGCGCCGATGCGTCGGATGTCCAACCGCACGGAGGCGTAGAACTTCAGCGCGTTGCCGCCCGTGGTGGTCTCCGGCGAGCCGAACATGACGCCGATCTTCATGCGGATCTGGTTGGTGAAGACCACTAGGGCGTTCGAGTTCTTGATGTTGGCCGTCATCTTGCGGAGCGCCTGACTCATCAGCCGCGCCTGCAGGCCCACATGGGTGTCGCCCATGTCGCCTTCGATCTCCGCCTTGGGGGTGAGCGCGGCCACGGAATCCACCACCACCACGTCCACGGCGCCGGAGCGCACGATCATGTCGCAGATCTCGAGGCCCTGCTCGCCGGTATCCGGCTGCGAGACGAGCAGATCGTCCGTGTTGACGCCCAAGGACTCGGCGTAAATCGGGTCCAACGCGTGCTCGGCGTCGATGAAGGCGCAGGTGCCGCCGCTCTTCTGCGCCTCGGCGATGACCTGCAACGTCAGCGTCGTCTTGCCGGAGGATTCCGGGCCGTAGATCTCGACGACGCGGCCGCGCGGCAGGCCGCCGACGCCGAGCGCGATATCCAAACCCAGAGACCCGGTGGAAACCGAGGGGATGGCCTCCTGCTCGCGGTCCCCAAGGCGCATCATGGAGCCTTTGCCGAACTGCCGCTCGATCTGCGAGATCGCCGAAGCCAAGGCGCGGGACTTCTCCGCGGAGGGGCCTTTCGGGGCCGGCGGAGCCATTTGGATGTTCGCCATGAGCATCTCCCTGTGCGAATTTAGGTTAACTGTATGTTTACTCAGTCCGATAGTCAACCCCTCAAACCGCGAAAAACGCCTCAAAACCGAAAAAAGCCCACAAAGATGCGATCTCTCACGCCCCGCTCGGTCAATGTCCCACATTCCGCGGTGCGCTAGGTGGCCCTCTCGAGCTTGGATCAGCCCCTGGTTGAAGAGGATGCCGAGTGCGAGCATGATGAGGAACGAGATCTGAGCGGGACGAGGCTGCGAAGACGATGGCCGAGAAGGCGAGCCGGAGTCCGACATCACCATCGAGGTGCTCCGAGTCGATGCGCGCGCCTGCCGCGTTTCCGGCGCTTGCGCTCCGTTTCACCGCCGGCGCACTGGTCGCGCTCCTCTGCTGGTACCCAAACCAAGCGGACGCCCAGACTGGGCGCATCGCCGGAACGGTGAAGACTGAAGAAGCGTCCGCCATCGAGGGTGCGAAGGTCGAGGCTTGGCCGGCGGACAGCGCCGAGCCAAGCGACGATGACGCCAAGCCACCAAGCGCGACCACCGGTCGGGACGGGCGGTTCGCCATCGCCGATTTGCCGCACGGCAACTACCGGATCGCCGTCGCCGCCGAAGGGTATCTGCCGCACGAAGTTGCCGTCTTCCCGGTCACGCCCCAAGGCGGGCCGGCGCTTGTCGTCGAATTGGCCCCGGCGGTGTTTATCACCGGCGTCGTCACGAACGCCAAAGACGAGGTTGTGGCGGATGCCGAAGTTGCCGCGGCGCGCCCGTCCGGGCCGCCGCTGCTGGTGCGCACAGACGCCAAGGGCCGCTTCCGGCTCGGCCCGCTCGCCCGCGGGGACAAGGTACACATAGATGTACACACTGACGGGGACGGTGCCGCCTTGGGTTGGGAGGCCGTGGCCCCGCGCGCCGATTTGCGCATCCGCATGCTCGGCGCCGGCGCCCTGAGGGGTCGCGTGTTCGACAGCGAAACCAGCGTGGCGCTAGAACGCTTCCGAATCGAGGTGGCGGGGCCGAATGGTGCGGAAAACCGGGAGACGAAGCGGTTCGAATCACCCGGCGGCCATTTCGAGTGGCACGGCCTGCGCCCTGGGCGGTTCGCGGCCACGGTGTCCGCCGAGGGCTACGAGCTGCACGGGCCGGCGCAGTTCACTCTTGGGCAAGACGGTGAGAATGTGGATTTGACGGTCGCCATGAACAAAGAAGCCGTGGTGAGCGGCCGAGTAATCGACGCCGCCACCGGTTCGCCTGTGGCGGGCGCGTCGGTCATAGCCGTAACGGGCGTAACGGGCGAATGGCTTTCCTATCGGTCGCTGGCGCGTGGCAACGCGCCGATGCCGTTCGGCACGCCGTCGGCGCGCACCGACGACGCGGGCGCCTTCACGCTTCGGCAACTGCAGCGGGAAACCGTCACCGTACAGGTGCGCGCCGACGGCTACCTTGCCGAAACCGCGTTGGCCCAGCCGGGGGACGAACATCTGGAGATCTACTTGTCCGCCGGCGCCACCATCAGCGGGTGGCTGGTCCACCACGACGGCACCCCAACCGACGGAACGGTGGTGTTGTGGTACCCGGTCAGCATGGAACGGCGCACCACAGCCGCCACGGGCGAGAGCGGCTTCCGATTCCACGGCATGCCAGCCGGACGCTACCGGGTCTGGGGCTTGGCGGCGGGAACAACGGAACATTGGCCCTTCGAGGAAGAGCAAGCCGGCGTCGAGGTGTCCGTGGCGCCGCACCAAGACGTGACCGACCTCGACGTCTCGCTCGGGCCGGCCGCCCGCTGCGAATTGGGCGGCGTGGTCCGAGGTCTCGTTGGCGGCGAAACCGCCCGGGTGGAGGTCACGCACTTCAACGGCAAGGCGCAACGCCGGCAAGGCGTCCGACCGGATTCCGCCGGCCGCTACAAGCTGGCCGTTCGCCCAGGCAAGATTCGCGTCCGCGCCCTGACGAGCGCGGGGCGGGTACTCGAACGTGAGGTGTTCGCGGCCTGCGATGATCGCAGCGGGGCTGCCGCGCGGGCTGCGGATTTCTCGTTCGACGGCCAGGCCATGTTGTTCGGCACCGTCACACGGCAAGGCGAACCGGTGCGGGGAACCGTGCTCGCGATACTGTCGGCAGAAGATCCATCGCCGTGTGGTTCCTCGGCCGCGGAAGTGGCCGGTCGCACGCCGAGCGACTGCTCCAAGAACTCTGGCGCCATCGCCGTCACGTCGCCCAGCGGCCAATACGCCATCGCCGGCTTGACGAATGGGGACTACATGCTGGCAGTGGCCGGCACAGGCCACCGCCGAAAGGTGTCGGTCATCGGCGACACCCGCGTGGACTTGCGCCTCGGCGAGGACGAGCGAAGAGTGCTTTTCGCCGGTACGGTAGTCGCGGCACCGGGAAACCGCCCACTACCAGGAGCAAATGTGTCGCTCCGAAGCGGCGCCAACAAGAGCGCGACGCCCGTCGCCAGCCGGCGGCGCACAGATTCCAACGGCGCGTTTTCCCTAACCGTCGCGCCGGGCACCTATCGGGTTTTCGCCTACAAGACCGGCTTCGCCGCCGTTTCGTACCGCCAGCCCATTCTGGAACCGACGTCGGACGTCGTTGTCGCTTTGCACCCCGCCTCCGGGCCCACCGTTCGCCTCACGGACGCCGAGACGAATCGACCTCTGCCCTTCGTGGGCATGAGCATCGCCGGCGAACCGGGGGGCTTGGCGCTGCATCTGACCAGCGACGGCACGGCGCGCCTGTGGTGGGATCTCGCCGGCCGAGACCTGTATTTCAGGCACCCCAACTACGATCCGGTCTCGATACGGAATTGGGATGGCCAGGCGCTGGATCTCAAACTGCGGGCTCGGCGCGAAACGGGGGAACCGTCACCCTGAGCCGTGACTCGGCTTTCGCGCCGATGCCGGCAATCCAGGTAAGCACCACGCTTCCAATTTGGCGACCGCCGTGATGCCTGATCCCCGCGGCGGGTGGGGTAGGCTTCGTCGCCAATGGCCATTTCCACCCACACGCCGGTCATGCGCCAATACCGGCGCATCAAGGCGCAGCACCCGAACGCCCTGCTCTTCTACCGGATGGGCGACTTCTACGAGCTCTTCTACGACGACGCCAAGGAAGCCGCCCGGCTGCTCGACATAACGCTCACCGCGCGGGGCAAGGCCGCCGGTGCGCCGATTCCCATGGCCGGCGTGCCGTATCACGCGGTTGAGGGGTATCTGGCGAAGCTGGTCGAACAGGGACGCACGGTAGCCATCTGCGAGCAGGTGGGAGACCCGAACACCGCGAAAGGCCCGGTGGAGCGGCGCGTGGAGCGCGTGGTCACGCCCGGCACGCTGGCCGAGGACGGCCTGCTGGCGCCGGATCGCGACAGCGTGCTCGCCGGCGTGGCGCCTGCCAAGGACGGCTGGGGCGTGGCGTGGCTCAACTTGGCGTCCGGCGAGTTCGCGGTCGCCCGGGCCGCGGATGCGGGCGCGCTCGCGGCCCTTTTCGCCCGCGCGCGGCCCGGGGAAACGCTGGTGCCGGAAGACGCGGACATTCCCGTGGACGGGCCATCAACGCCGCACGATCCGCTGGCTTTCGATGCGGCTTTGGGGTTCGCCCACCTCACCGCCCACTTCGGCGTCGCCGACCTCGCCGCGTTCGGGCTAAAAGCCGCGGACCCGGAAGTGGGCGCGGCGGCCGCGGTGTTGCGTTATGCCCAAACGGCGCGTTGTCAAGATCTCGCTTTCGTCGATGCGCTCGCGCGCGTTTCGGAGAGCGACGTGGTGGTATTGGACGCGACCACGCGGCGCAATCTGGAGATCGACCGGCGAATCGACGGCGAGGCCGGCGGCACGTTGTTCGCGGTGCTGAACCACACCGGGACGCCGATGGGCGCTCGCCATTTGCGAAATTGGTTGAACGCGCCGACGCGCCAGCGCGACCGGATCACGCATCGTCAAGAAGCGGTTGCCGCGATCACCCGGCACCACGCCGCGGAGCCTTTGGCGGCGCTGTTGCGCCCGGTGGGCGACATGGAGCGGATCACCGGCCGCTTGGCTCTCGGCAGCGTCTCGCCGCGGGATCTCGGCAAACTGCGAGACGCGCTTGACGCCCTGCCCGCCTTGGTTGAGGCGGTCACCGGTTTGCGCGATCCGGCCTTGACGGAACGCTTCACCGCATTGCCCTGTTTCGCCGGCGAACGCCGCTTGCTCACCGACGCGCTGGTGGCGGAACCACCGGCCACCGCGCGCGACGGCGGCATCTTCGGGCGCGGCTACGACGTTGAATTGGATCGCCTCAAGGCGCTTACCGAGAACGCCGCCGAATACCTGCGCGCGCTCGAAAACCGCGAACGCGAACGCACCGGCATCGCCAACCTGCGCGTGGGCTACAACCGTGTTCACGGCTACCACATCGAGGTGGGTCGGGCCGCCGCCGAGCAGGTGCCGGCGGATTACATCCGGCGTCAAACCCTCAAGAACGCCGAGCGCTACATCATGCCGGAGCTCAAGCGGTTCGAAGACGAAGCGCTCACCAGCCGAACCGAAACGCTGCGCCGCGAACGAGAGCTATTCGACGAGCTGCAGCATCGGTTGCGCGAATCGTTGCCGGGCTTGCGCGACGCGGCCCGGCAACTCGCCCGTCTGGATGTGCTCGCGGCCTTCGCCCGCGCCGCCGACCTGCACGACCTGACGCGGCCCACGCTGGACGATTCGCCCACACTGGAGATCAATCTCGGCCGGCACTTGGTGGTGGAGGCCGAATCCCACGCGCCGTTCGTGCCGAACGATCTGACCCTCAACGAGGGGCGCAGAATGCTCATCGTGACGGGGCCGAACATGGGCGGCAAGTCCACCTACATGCGCCAGGCCGCGCTCATCGTTCTGCTCGCCCACACCGGCGCGTTCGTTCCCGCGCAAAGCGCCCGCATCGGCCCGGTGGACCGCATATTCACGCGCATCGGCGCCGCGGACGACGTGGCCCGCGGCCGATCCACATTCATGGTGGAGATGAGCGAGACCGCGCACATCCTGCGCAACGCGACGGCGCGAAGCCTGGTGCTGCTCGACGAGGTCGGGCGCGGCACCAGCACCTACGACGGCCTGGCCCTCGCTTGGGCCACCGCCGACCACATCGCCCGGCGCATCGGCGCGTTCACGCTGTTCGCCACGCACTACTTCGAGCTCACCGCGTTGCCGGAAGAAGTGGAGACCGCCGCGAATGTCCATCTGGAGGCGGCGCGGCACGGCGGCGAAGTGGTGTTCCTGCACAGCGTCCGCGACGGTGCGGCAAGCCAGAGCTACGGCATCGAAGTAGCCAAACTCGCGGGTGTGCCGGCGACGGTGCTCGCCGATGCGAGACGCCGACTGGTGGCATTGGAGCGGCGCCACGTGGAAGCGCAGGCGCGCCGGCAACGCGACCTGTTCGACGACTTGGCGAGCGCGGACGCCACCGGCAACGCCGAATCCCCGGCCTTGGCGAAGCTGCGGGCGTTGCAGCCCGACGAGTTCTCGCCACGCGAGGCCTTGGCCGCCCTTTACGAGTTGAAGACCCTAACCGAGTTGAAGACCCTAACGGACGGGGAGTGACGTTGTCGGCCCGCGCGTCGCGCCAGCCGTTGCGGCCGGCAAGGCTCCGCTCCAGCGTCTAAAACCACCCGGCCCGGCGGTCAGCGCTCCAGATACCGTCGCTTGTCCGGCACCTCCCGCCAGTCCGCTTCGTCTTCCGGCGGCGCTTTCATCTCGGTGATGTTCGGCCAAGTCTCCGCCAACTCCGCGTTGAGTTCCAAGAACTCCTCTTGGCCGTCCGGGATCTCGTCCTCGCTGAAGATCGCGTCCACCGGGCATTCCGGCTCGCAGAGCGCGCAATCGATGCACTCGTCGGGGTGGATCACAAGCATGTTCGGGCCTTCGTAGAAGCAGTCCACGGGACACACCTCCACGCAGTCCGTGAGCTTGCACTTGATGCAACTCTCGCCGACCAAGAATGTCATGGGCCTACTTGGGAGCTGGGGAGGGGGTTTGGCTCGTTCAAGCTGCGCCCTATTTTCGACATCGCGCCTGCCGTGTCAAGCCGAACAGCCGCGTTGCCGCGTTCGCGCCGGCTCGCGCTCGGCGTGCTCACATGCCGAGCAACGGTGCCGGGTCCACGGGTTTGCCGCCATTTCGCACCTCGAAGTGAAAACGTCCGGCCGTCTTGCCGCCACCTCCCACTTGGGCCACGGTTGCGCCCCCGCGCACGTCGTCGCCTTCGCCCAAGAGGGGCTTCACGTTGACGCCATAGGCCACCAAGTGGGTCTCGCTCGTCTTCACGATGACCAAATGGCGGAATCCACCAAGCCCCGGTCCGGCGTACACCACCACGCCGGGGGCCGCGGCGCGGATGCGGGTGGAGGGCGCCAGCTCGTAGTCGAGGCCTTTGGAGCCGTTGCCGAACCGGCGAACCGGCTTCGCGTCCACCGGCGGGCGCCATCCGCCCTTCCGCGGCGCGGCCGGCGCCGGTGGTTTCGCCGCTGCGGGTTTTTGCGCCGGCCGAGGCGCCGCCGGCGGCGTCCCGCGTGCGGGAACGGGGGGTGCGGAGCGTCCGACCGCTGGCACGACCACAGGCGGCACCGGCGGTGTCCGCGCCCTCGAAGGCGCGGAAGCCGCGGGGCGCGATTGGCGTGGCGTGGCATTGGCAACCGGCTTCGCGGGCGTCGCCGGCGCCGGTGCGGCCGCGGGAGCGCTGGGGGCAGCGACCGCACGCGCGGCCACCGACACGTCCGGCGACGGCAATGACGCTTGCGCCAGCCGAATGCGTTGTCCTGGCTTGATCAGGTACGGCTCGTCGATGCCGTTGGCCGCCGCCAAGGCGCGGTAGTCCAATTCGTGCCGGAAAGCGATGGAATAAAGCGTGTCCCTCCTGCGCACGACATAGATTTCGTCGGCGGCGGGCCTGGCGCTTTCCCGTTCTGGCGAACGATCCACGACCGGGGCCGGGCTCTGCAAAGCGCAACCGCCTAACCACGCCGCCAGCCACAACGCGGCCCCCGCTGGCACGCACCGGGCGACGACACGCCGCGAGGACCGAACGCTCACGGCACGTCGCGCTCCGGCAAGGCCGCGACGCGGTTGTGATCGCGCCAACGCGCGAGCCAGACCACACCGGCCACCGTGCAACAGCCGCCGAGAGCCGCGCACAAAGCCGACACCAGACCGGCATCGTCCCAGCCCCCTACCCCGGTGCGTTTCCACAGAAGCCACAAGGACCCCGCCATGAAGCCGCTCAACAAGGTCAGCAAGGGTGCGCGCCACCGCTCCAGCACCCAAGCGAGCACTTTGGAAAACGCCACCGCGCCCAAGCCAAGACCGGCCGCGAACGTCACCAAGGGCGGCAGATCCGCCCCGTTCACCGCTGCCACAAGAGGTTCATAGAGGCCGAGCAGCAGCAGCACGAACGCGCCGGAAACGCCCGGCAGGATCCAAGCGACGGAGGCCAGAACGCCAGCGCCGAACAAAGCCGCCATAGGCACGTCCGCGCGCGCCGCCGGCGCATCGTTGAACAGCGTCAACGCCAAACCGGCGAGCAAGCCCAAAACCCAGAACGCGCACGGCGCCAGCTTCGACTGGCCGCTCCCCGCCCGGGCAGCGGTCGCGCCGATGTGAACCACGGCGCCGGCGATGAGCCCCACGAAAAAGCCGTACACGGCACCGCCATGCGTCTCGATGAGCGTACCGATCACCCTGGCCATGGCCAGAAAGCTCATCGCCATGCCGGCCGCCAAAACGGCCAGAAACGCGAGGTTGTGCCGGCGCGCCAGAGTGCGCCAATCTCCCGATACGAGCGCACGGGGCGAAACCGCGGTGAACGAGCCTAGGGAACGCACCAGCTGGTCGTAAATGCCGGTGATGAACGCGATGGTGCCGCCGGACACGCCGGGCACGATCTCCGCCACCCCCATCGCCAACCCGCGCGTGAACACGCCCGGCCAACGCGGGCCGGAGAGGGCTTTCTCCGCATCTGCGGGATCGCCCGCAAACCCCGCTAGATCTGGCGCCGCCCCGCCCCGCCGCGCCCCACCGCCGTCCGCGTGCTCGGCCGTCACCGCACAGCGCCTTGTGCCAAAGACCAGCGGCACCTCGGAATGCCAGGAAGCCGCGGCCCCTCCCGGCCTAGGGATTCGAACGTCACGAGGTGGCGCCCTGCAATAGCGGCACGAAACTCACCTCGCCCAAATCGCGTCGCCGCCAACCTTCGCCGCTGCGCGTGAGCAGCCGCAGCCCTTGGCCGCTGGCGGTGCGAACGGGAATCACCAACGGCGCCCCTTGCGCCAACTGGCTGGCGAGGGCGGCGGGAACGTGGCTGGCGCAGGCGGTCACCACAGCGGCGTCGAACGGCGCCTCGGAAGGCCAGCCGCAGTTGCCGTCTTCGTGCTTGAAACGCACGTTGCGCACCGCAAGTCCGCGCAGCCGCTTGCGCGCCCGGTCCAGCAGCGGGCCGATGCGCTCAACCGTGTAGACCTGGCTCACCAGCGCCGCCAACACCGCGGTCTGGTAGCCGGAGCCGGTGCCGATCTCCAACACGCGGTCGCGGCCATCCGCGCCTTCCAAGATGGCGGCGGTCATCATCGCCACGGTATGCGGTTGCGAAATGGTCTGACCGTGGCCGATGGGCAGCGCGTCGTCGTCGTAGGCGCGCGACGAGAGCGCCTCGTCCACGAACAGATGCCGGGGCACGGTGGCTATGGCGTCCAACACGCGCTCGTCGGTCACGCCTTTGTCGCGCAGGCGCTGCACCATGCGATCGCGGGTGCGTTGCGAGGTCATGCCGATGCCGCGCACATCAAGCCCGGCGGCACCTCGCGCACTAAGCGTGTTCACGGTTGCGGATCGGCCCCCGGCGCGTCCAGCACCAGATAAAACGTCTCGCCCTCGGCCACCATCCCGAGGTCGGTTCGCGCCCGCGCCTCAACCGCGTCGAAGCCGTCCTTCAGCGCCGTCACCTCCCCGGCAAGGGCCCGGTTGCGCTCGCCGAGCGCCAGCGCGCGCCGCTCCTGCTCAGCCACCTCCTCCTCGAGCGCGCGCGCCGCGAAGTAGCCGGATTCGCCGAACCAGAATCCCTGCAGGATGAACAACAGCAGGGCGATGCCAAGCACCGCCAGAAACTTGACGCTCTTCAAGCGTCGCTCCTTGGCTCGAAGCGGCGGACGCCCGCCGGCCGCCTGCACGAACCGTTGGCCGGCATCCGGCCGAAGCTCAATTCCCTTTGAGACCGCACGCGAACTCCTCCCGTCCACGGTATTCGGCAGCCGCGCCAAGCGCTTCCTCGATACGCAGCAGCCGGTTGTATTTTGCCACACGCTCGGAGCGGCAGCACGAGCCGGTCTTGATCTGCCCGGCACCGGTCGCCACCGCCAAATCGGCGATGGTCGTATCCTCGGTTTCGCCGGAGCGGTGGGAGATCACGGCGCGATAGCCGGCGTCGGCGGCCATGCGGATGGCGGCGAACGTCTCCGTCAAGGTGCCGATCTGGTTCGGTTTGATCAAAATGGCGTTGCCGACCCCCTCGCGGATGCCGCGCGCGAGCAGTTCCGTGTTGGTGACGAAGATGTCGTCGCCCACCAACTGCGCGCGCCCTCCCAGGCGTTTGGTAAGCAAACGCCAGCCGTCCCAGTCGTCCTCGCCCAAGCCGTCCTCAATGGACGCGATGGGAAACTCGTCCACCAACGATTCGAGATAGCCGCCGAACTCCGCGCTGGAAAAGCGCGCGCCCTCGCCGGCCAGCGAGTAGGCTTGGCCGTCCCATAGCTCGGTGGACGCGCAGTCCAACGCCAACAGCACATCGTCGCCGAGCGTGTGCCCGGCGCGCGCCACGGCCTGCGCGATCACCTCCAGCGCCTCGGCGTTCGAACCCAGGTTCGGGGCGAATCCGCCTTCGTCGCCCACCGCCGTGGCGAGGCCGCGCTCGGTCAACACCGCTTTGAGCCCGTGGAACACCTCCACGCCGGTACGCAAGGCCTCGGCGAAGGAACCCGGGCGCACGGGCTGCACCATGAACTCTTGGATGTCCACGTTGTTGTCCGCGTGCGCGCCGCCGTTGACGATGTTCATCATGGGCACCGGCAAGCGCGTGGGCGCATCAACGCCGTACAATGCGGCAAGATGCCGAAACAGCGGCTGGCCCCTCGCCCTTGCGCCGGCTTTTGCGCACGCCAGCGAGACCGCGAGGGTGGCGTTGGCGCCAAGCCGCCCCTTGTTGCTGGTGCCGTCCAAGGCGACGAGCGCGTCGTCCACGGCGCCTTGATCGCCGGCGTCCAACCCGCGCAGGCGGGGCGCGATCTCTTCCCGCACGGCCGCGACGGCGCCGCGCACGCCGCGGCCGCCGTAGCGCGTCGAATCGCGGTCGCGCATTTCCAAGGCCTCCAGGGAACCCGTGGAAGCGCCGGACGGGGCCAAGGCGCTACCGACCGCGCCGGTGTCCAGCAACACTTCGGCCTCGACGGTGGGGTTGCCGCGCGAATCCAGCATCTCGCGGGCGGCTATGGCGCGGATCCGGCTCATGCGGCGTTGCCCACGTCCGCTTTCGGGCCGACCTCGGCTTCCAGCAGCCGGTTGCCCTTGACCACCGCGTCGATGGCCACCAGCTCGCGCAACAGCTCTTCCATCAACGACGTGGGCCAGCTGTTCGGGCCGTCCGAAAGCGCTTCTTCCGGGTTCGGATGGGTTTCCATGAACAAACCGGCGATTCCCGCGGCCACCGCCGCCCGCGCCAGCACCGGCACCATCTCGCGCTGGCCGCCGGATTTGCCCCCCAAGGCGCCCGGCATCTGCACCGAGTGGGTGGCGTCGAACACCACCGGGCAGCCGGTGTGGCGCATTATGGCCAGCGCCCGCATGTCGGAGACGAGGTTGTTGTAGCCGAAACTCGCGCCGCGTTCGCACACCATGATGTGGTCGTTGCCAGTCGCCTTGGCCTTTGCGACCACATGGCGCATGTCTCCCGGAGCGAGAAACTGCCCCTTCTTGATGTTCACCGGCAACCCTTGGCGGCACACGTTTTGGATGAAGTTCGTTTGCCGGCACAAGAAGGCCGGCGTTTGCAGCACCGAGACCACGTCCGCCACTTCGTCGAGCGGCGTGTCCTCGTGAACATCGGTGAGCACCGGCACGCCGACCTCCCGACGCACCCGTTCCAGAATGCGCAGGCCCTCCCCCACCCCGGGCCCGCGGTAGCTCTCGTGCGAAGAGCGGTTGGCCTTGTCGAACGAGCTCTTGTAGATGAACGGCAGACCCACCGCGGTGGCGATGTCGCGCAGCGTGGCGGAGGTTTCGAGGGCCAGCGCTTCGCTTTCGATCACGCACGGGCCGGCGATCAAGAAGATGGGCCGGTGCAAGCCCACGTCAAAGCTGTCGAGCCGCATCCTAGGCCGCCAGCCGGTCCGCGTGGCGGTTGGCCGCGGCGATGAAGCCGCGAAAGAGCGGGTGGCTGTCGCGCGGGGAAGATTGGAACTCCGGATGGAACTGGCAAGCCACGAACCAATCCAGATGCGGCAACTCGATCATCTCCACCAAGTCGTCCTCGCTGCGCCCGGCCACCGCCAAGCCGTGCTCCACCAAAGCCGGAAGGTAGTGGTTGTTCACCTCGTAGCGATGGCGATGCCGCTCCAGCACGCACTCCTGGCCGTAGAGCCGGGCGGCGAGGCTGGCGCGGTCTAGCCGGCAACGCTGCTCGCCAAGACGCATGGTGCCGCCGAGGTCTTCGTCGCCGTCGCGCTGTTCCAGCTGGCCGCCCTTGTCGGTCCATTCCGAAACCAGGCCGATGACAGGGTGCCGGGCTTCGGGATCGATCTCCGTCGAGTGGGCGTCGTCCAAACCCGCCACGTGGCGGGCGAAGTCGATGACCGCGGCGTGCAGTCCGTAACAGATGCCAAGATAAGGCACGTTGCGCTCCCGGGCGTAGCGCGCGGCGATGATCTTGCCCTCGAAACCGCGCTCGCCGAAGCCTCCCGGCACCAGGATCGCGTGCGCGTCGCGCAACAAGCCGCAACCGTCGGATTCCAGATCCTCGGCATCCACATAGCGCACCGCCACCTCGGTGCGGTTGTGGATGCCGGCGTGGATTATCGCCTCGGAAAGCGATTTGTAGGCGTCGAGCACATCGAGGTACTTGCCGACGATGGCGACGTCCGTGCGCCGCCGCGGGCGGGCGATGGCGTCCGTCACCTGCCGCCACTCGGCCAGATCCGGCGCGGCGCAGCCGATGCCGAACTTGTCCACCACGATGGCGTCGAGATGCTGCTCGTGCAATAGCATCGGCACTTGATAGATGGAGGGCGCATCCTCCAAGGAGATGACAGCGCGCGGTTCCACGTTGGTGAAGAGGGCGATCTTGGACCGCACATCCGGGCCCAGGGGCTCCTCCGAGCGGCACACCAGCACATCGGGTTGCAAGCCGATGGAGCGCAGTTCCTTTACGGAGTGCTGGGTGGGTTTGGTCTTGATCTCCCCCGCCATCGCCAGCCGCGGCACCAAGGTGAGGTGAATGAAAAGGGTGTTGTTCGCCCCCACTTCAAGCCGCAGTTGCCGAGCCGCCTCCAAAAAGGGCTGCGATTCGATGTCGCCGACGGTGCCCCCTATCTCGACTATCACCACTTGGAACCCGTCGCCGAGCGCGACGACCCGCCGCTTGATCTCGTCCGTGACGTGGGGAATCACTTGCACGGTGCCGCCCAGGTAGTCGCCTCGCCGCTCCTTCCTGATCACCTCGTCGTACACGCTGCCGGTGGTGAAGTTGTTGCGCTGCGACATGCGCACGCCGCGCAAGAACCGTTCGTAGTGGCCGAGATCCAGATCCGTCTCGGCACCGTCAGTGGTGACGAACACCTCGCCGTGCTGAAAGGGGCTCATGGTGCCCGGATCCACGTTGATGTACGGATCCATCTTGAGGATGTTCAGCTTGATCCGCCGCGCTTCGAGGACAGCGGCCAGCGAGGCGGTGACGATGCCCTTGCCAAGCGACGAGACAACCCCGCCCGTCACGAAGATGTATTGCGCCATCCGTCCATCCGTTGCCCCGGCTGCGATAGGACATCCGCGTCCCGACCGCCGCCGGAAGATGGGACTGCACCTTAACACGTCGCGGGGGAGAAAGATCGAAAAGAACCGGACCGGACGACAGCGCGGTCGCGGTTGAGATGCGCGCCTACTCCAGCGTGCGGACGCGGCTGATCATTCGATGGGGAACTCCTGTTTCAGCTGGGCGTGGACGAACTTGCGGATCGCAACGCCACCCTATCTCCATCCTCCGTGCCGCTGCCCGCCAACACCAAGGCTGGAGGGAGCAAGAGCCGGCTCGTCCACCACCTCACCGACGTGCAAGCGCATCCTCGTCCATGCGAAGGCGGGCGATTTGTGAGACATTGGCCCACCGTGTCGAAGGCCGCCACGGAGTCCACAGTGCTTTTTCGCGCCCGCAACCTCGATCGTCCTCGGAACAAGCGGGTAGGCGGCGGAAAAACCGGTTTGGCCGCCAGGCGCGCCGCCCTCGCGGCCGGCGCGTTTTTGGCGCTCGCCGGTTGCGGCGGCGCGGACGGCCCTGGCGCGGAAACGGTTGCCGGGAACGACCGCGGCGTCGGGTTGATGGGCCAGCACGACTTCGCGGGTGCCGAGGAGGTGTTCGCGGACGTCGTGCGTGCCGCGCCGGACTGGTTGGACGCGCGAGTGAACCTTGCCATCGCCACGTTGAACCGCCAACGCGAAGGCGACGAGACCCTCGCGTTGGAGATTCTCGCCGGCGTGCTGGAGGCGGATCCGCAGCATTTGCGCGCCCTCTACACCAGCGCGATCCTGCGGTTTCACGGCGGCGACGTGGCTACGGCCACGGCATTGTTTCGGCGCGTGGTGGAGGCCGATCCGCGAGATGCGTACGCCGCGTACTTCCTCGGCCAGTGCTTGCTGCAAGGGGGGGACAACGAAGCCGCCGCGCCGTGGTTCCTCAAGGTGGTGGAGCTCGACCCCAACCTCGTCAGCGCCTACTACACAGGTTCCTTGGCGCTCCGCCGTCTTGGGCGCACGGAAGAGGCGCTCACGCTATTGGGGGAGTTCGAGCGGCGTCGCCCCAGCCCCGCCGCCCGCACCGCCGAGATCAAATACCTGCGCATGGGCCCCAAGGCCGAGGCCGTGGCGGTTTCGCGCGAAGAGACCACCCCGTCCAAGAGGCCCGACGGCCCGCTTTTCGGCGCGCCCACGATCTTGGCGCAAGACCTGATCGGCGCGGACGGTTGGACCATCACGTCGGTGGACGTGAACGCCGACGGTCGCCAAGACCTGGTCGGCACGGCAAGCCGGGGCGTCGCGGTATTCATCGGCCAAACCGGGCCGGCCGGCGCGGAATACGGCTTCGAACGCATCGCCGATCACCCGCTGGCCACAGCGGAAGGCGCCGGCGCGGTTCTGTGGGGCGATCTGGACGAGGACGGGCTGATCGACGCGGTGCTGTGCGGACCGAGCGGCGCGGGGCGCTGGAGACGCACCACCGACGGTTGGCGTCCCGAAGCGGCGCTTGGTGATCGCCCCTGCGCGGCGGGCGCGATATTCGACGCCGACAACGACGGCGACTTGGACGTGTTCACCGCCGGCCCCGAAGGCAACGCGCTCTACAACAACAACCGCGACGGCACGTTCGCGCGTCTTGACGACGCCGGCCTGCAAGGCGGCGACGGGCGCCAAGTGCTAGCGGCCGATCTCGACAGCGACCGGGATCTGGACATCCTGGTGCTGAACCGCGAACCGCCGCACGACGTGTGGCGCAGCGGCCTCGCGTGGCGCTACGACGCCCCGGCCGGCTTCGCCGACCTGAAGGCGACCGCGCTGCAGGCGGTCACGGTGATGGACAGCGACGCCGACGGTCATCGGGAAATCTACGGGGCCACCCCAACCGGCGAAATCGTGCGCTGGCGCTACGACGGCTTGGCGTGGAACCGCGAGCCCCTGGCGGCGGCCATCGTGGCGGCAGACTCGCCGGCCCCCGCGACGCATCAACTCGACGTCGCGGACTTTGACGGCGATGGCGCGCTGGAGCTGTTGCGCGCGTTCGGCGACGAGCTGACGGTACTGGATCCCCGCACTGGCGCTATTCTCTGGCGCCAGACCGTCCCCGGCCTCGCAACAGCGCGAGCTGCGGTCCACGATGCCGGGCGTGGGGCAAGCGTGGTTGCCATCGGCGCCGACGGTCTTCTGATGTGGCCGCCGGGGCCCGGCCGACATCCCTTTCTCGCCATCGCCCCCACCGGCCGCGGCGAGAATGCGCAAACCCGCTCGAACGCCTCCGGCATCGGCACCGAGGTGCGCTTGCGGTTCGGTGGTCGATGGAGCATTCACGACGCGCTGGATCCGCATTCCGGGCCTGGGCAAAGCCTGCAACCGATCAGCGTTGGGCTTGGCGGCGCAGCCGAGGCGGACTTCATCGCCCTTCAGTGGAGCGACGGCGTCTCGCAAACCGAGCTGGCGCTTGCCGCTGGACAACGCCATGTCATCGTCGAGACCCAACGCCAGATAGGCAGCTGCCCGGTTTTGTTCGTTTGGGACGGCAGCGGCTTCCGCTTCGTGAGCGACGTGCTGGGCGGCGCGGCGTTGGGCTATCTGATGGCGCCCGGCAAATACGCGCCGCCGCGTCCGGCGGAGAGCTACATGCTCGATTCCATGTTGCTCACGCCGCGAGACGGACGCTACCAAGTCAAGCTCGCGGAGCCGATGGAGGAGAACACCTATCTCGACCGCGCCGAGCTTGCGGTCTACGACCTGCCGGCGGGTTTGTCGATGGTGCTGGACGAGCGCTTGGCCGCCGGCGGCGCTCCGGCGACCGGGCGGCCGATCTTCTACCGCCGTTCGGCCTCTCCCGTGCGCATAACCACCGCCGACGGCCTGGATGTCACCGAGCTCGCCACCAAGGCCGACCGCTCGGCGCCGCCGCCGGGCCCGCGCGATCCCCGCTTCATCGGCTTGCTGGCGGCGGACCAAGTGCTTACGTTGACTTTCGACGAGCGCCTCGACACCGAGGGCGCGGTGCTGGTGGCCCACGGCTGGATCGAATATCCCTACTCGCAAACCTCGTTCGCCGCCGCCCAGGCCGGTGTCCGCTACCGGCCACCGACGTTGGAAGCGCGCGGCGACGACGGCGTCTGGCGGGTAGTGGCGGCCGAGTTCGGCTACCCGGCCGGAATGCCGCGCCAGATGGCGCTGCCGCTACCGGCCCTGCCGGCCGGCGCCAGCGCGTTGCGGCTCAAGTCCAACATGGAGATCTACTGGGACGCGCTAGCGGTGGTTTGGGAGGCGCCGCCGGAGCTTGAACAGCCGCGCGTGACAGCGTCGGCCTTGGTGGCGGCCAGGGTCGCCCGCACCGGTTTCGCCAAACGCACGACGGGAAGACAGCGTCAGCCACACTACGACTACCGGGATCGCGCGCCGTTTTGGGACGCCAAAGCGCCCCGCGGCTTCTATTCCGCGCTGGGCGACGCCACCGACCTGTTGCGGGACATCGACGGCGGCCTCGCCATCATCGGCAGCGGCGAGGAAGTCCATCTCGAGTTCGCCGCCGCGCCGGATCCGCCCCCTGGGTACCAGCGCCGCTTCGTGTTGCGCTTCGACGGCTGGGCCAAGGACATGGACCTCTACACCCGGGACGGCCGAACGGTTGAGCCGTTGCCGGTGCCCCAAGGGGTCGCAGCGGAAGTGCTGGCGCGCGGCGCTCGCCTGAACGAACGCCACAACGTGCGCTTTCAGGACGGCATGTAGGCGGTCTCGTCCGTGGCGAACGAGACGCCGACCCGCCGAACCGCCGGCGACACCCAGACCGTGGTCGGGCCGCGCCCCGTGGTCAGCCCGCGGCTGCGCAAACTGTTGCTCTCGGTGTTGGCGCTCTTCGCGCTCCTGGTGGTGAACTCGGCGTACCTCGGCGCCGTCACCTGGCGCCAGTGGTTTACCGGCGCGCAACTGGAGGACGCCGCCTACCACGCCATGTTCCTCGCGCATCTGGGCTTGGGGCTCGCTATCACGGTACCGGCGATCGTGTACGGCGTCATGCACCTTCGACGTGCCATCGGGAGGCCCAATCGCTTGGCCGTGCGCCTCGGCCTTGCGCTCTTCGGCTGCGTGCTCGTCGTGCTGGCGAGCGGCTTCGCCCTTACCCGCGGCATTCCGATCGTGGAGCTGCGCGATCCGGCGGCGCGGACCGTCGCGTATTGGGCGCATGTCGCGGCGCCCTTGGCGGTGTGCTGGTTGTTCGTCCTGCACCGCTTGGCCGGGCGGGCGATTCGGTGGGCGGCCGGCGGGGCCATCGCCACCCTCGCGCTGGCGATCGGGGCGGCCGGCCTGTTCATCGCCGAACGCGGCCGGCCGAGCGGGGACGGCGAAGTGACATACCCCCCCTCTTTCGCCCGCACCAGCGGAGGCGACATCCTGGAGCATCTCGTGCGCGACGACGACTGCGCCGGCTGCCACGCCGACGCCCACGCCGGTTGGCAGCACAGCGCCCACCGCTTCGCGTCCTTCAACAACCCGGCCTACGCCTTCTCCGTGCGCAACACGCGCGACAAGGTGCTGGCCCGGGACGGCGACCTGCGGGCGGCGCGGGTGTGCGCCGGCTGCCACGACTTGGCGCCGCTGTTCAGCGGCCGCTTCGACGATCCCGATTTCGACGACCAGAACGACCCCACGGCGACGCTCGGCATCGGCTGCGTGGGCTGCCACGCCATCGCCGCGGTGGGCGTGCGCGGCAACGCCGACTACACCTTGGCGGTGCCGGAACGCTACCCGTTCGCGATGTCCGAAAACGGGTTGCTACGGGCTTTGAACGGCTTTCTCATCAAGGCCAAGCCGGATTTGCACAAACGGACTTTTCTGAAGCCTTTGCACAAGACCGCGGCGTTTTGCGGCACCTGCCACAAGGTGCAATTGCCGGAGTCGCTCAACGGCTACCGCTGGCTGCGCGGCCAGAACCACTACGATTCGTTCCTGCTGAGCGGCGTATCCGGGCATGGCGTGGCGAGTTTCTACTACCCGGACCGCGCCGAAGCGAACTGCAACGGGTGCCACATGCCGCTGCTCGCCTCCACGGACTTCGCGGCGCGGCGCAACGACGCGAGCGGACAGCTCACCGTTCACAACCACGGCTTTGCCGCCGCCAATACCGCCCTCGTCCATCTGCTCGGATTGCCGGATCATGTGCTGGCGGAGCATCGGCGCATGCTTGAGGGGGCGCTGCGGGTGGACATCTTCGCCGTCCACGCCGGCGCCGACATCACCGCGCCGACCGTCGCGCCGGTCCGCCCGGGAGTGCCGGCACTTGCGCCCGGCCGCGAGTACGTTTTCGACATCGTGCTGCGCAACCTGCGGGTGGGCCACCTCTTCACCGAAGGCACCGCGGACTCGAACGAGGTGTGGCTGGAGGTCACGGCCACCGGCGGCGGCCGGTTGATTGGCGCCAGCGGCCACTTGGCGCCGGACGGCGCGGTGGATCCGTGGTCGCACTTCGTCAACGCCTATGTGCTCGACAAGGACGGCAACCGCATCGATCGGCGCAACGCCGAGGACATCTTCACGCCGCTTTACAACCACCAGATCCTTCCGGGCGGGGCCACCACCGTCCACTACCGCTTGCGGCTGCCGGCGGACGCGCAGGCGCCGGTGACGTTGCGGGCGCGCCTGCTGTACCGAAAGTTCGACACCACCTACTTGCGCCATTTCCTCGGCGACGAACTGGCCAACAACGATCTCCCGATCATCGCCATCGCCGAAGACGCGGTGCGGTTCGCGGTGGGCGACGCCGGCGCGTCCTCGTCCAACCAAGCCGCGGCTGGCGCGCCGGATGTGCGCAACGCGCCGGATGTGCCCGGATGGCAGCGGTGGAACGACTACGGCATTGGCCTGTTGGCCAAACCCCAGCGTGGCGCCTTGCGCCAAGCCGAGGACGCCTTTCGCGAGGTGGCGCGGCTTGGCCGACCGGAGGGCGACCTCAACTTGGCCCGCGTGTTGCTGCGCGAAGGACGGCTCGCCGAGGCCGGCGAGGCGTTGCGACGCGCCGAGGCGGCCGGTGCCGTGCCCTGGTCGTTGGCTTGGTTCGGTGCCCAAGTGGCGCGGCAGAGCGGAGATTTGGACACCGCCATCGAGAACATGTCTCGCCTCGTCCAGACGCGCTTCCCCGACGCCCGCCGCCGCGGCTTCGATTTTTCGCAGGATTACCGACTGCTGAACACGCTCGGGGCGACGCTGTTCGACCGCGCCAAGCTGGCGCCCGCCGGCGAAGAACACCTGTGGTTGACGCGGGCCAACCACCGCTATCGCCAAACGCTCGCGCAGGATCCGGAGAATGTCGCCGCGCACTACGGGCTTGCGCAAGTGTACGCGCGGCGGGGCGATGTGAAGGCCGAGGCCCGGCACCGGCAACTCCACCAGCGCTACCGCAAGGACGACAACGCGGCCGACCGGGCCGTGGCGCTCGCCAGGCGGCGCGACGCGGCGGCCAACCACGCGGCCGAAGCCGTGGTCGTCTACGACTTGCGACGCCAAGGCGCGTATGGACTGACGCGGTGACGGCGCAAGCCCAAGGCGAGGAACGCATCCGCCGGGCGCTGTGGCGGTCCGTCGCCGCCGCGGTCTGCGTCGCGCTTGCCGTTGGCGGCGCCGTCATGCTGCGCCGAAGTCCGCCGCCGGCTCCCGAAGCGGCCCCGTTGCCGGTTGCGCCGCGCCCGACGACGCCGACCCGCACGCCGCCGCCGATGCCTTTCGCCGACGTCACCGCCGCGGCCGGCATTTCTTTCGTCCACCATACCGGCGCTTACGGCGAACGCCTGCTGCCGGAAACCATGGGCGGCGGCGTGGCCTTTCTGGATTACGACCAGGATGGCGATTCCGATCTGCTGTTCATAGACTCGGCCCCTTGGCCTTGGCGCCCGGCGACGCCGAGCGAGGCCGGTGGTTCGCGCCTGTACCGCAATCGCGGCGACGGCGTGTTCGACGACGTTTCCGCGCAGACCGGTCTCGGCGAGGCTCTTGCCGGTCTGTACGGGATGGGTGTCGCCACCGGCGACTACGATGGCGACGGTTTTGTGGACGTCTACGTCACCGCGGTGGGCGGCAACCGTCTGTTGCGCAATCTCGCTGGCGAGAGCTTTGTCGACGTCACCCAAACCGCCGGCGTTGGCGGCGCCGAGGACGCTTGGAGCACTAGCGCCGCCTTCTTCGACAGCGACGGCGATGGCGACTTGGACCTTTTCGTGTGCAACTATGTGGCGTGGTCGCCGGCGATAGACCGCGCCGTCGGATTTCAGTTGACTGGCATCGGCCGCGCCTATGGCCCGCCCACCGACTTCGCCGGCGCCGACTCCGTGCTCTACCGCAACGACGGCGGCGCGTTCATCGACGTGTCCGCAGCAGCCGGGGTGCAAGTGCGTCACCGCGCCACTGGCGCGCCGGTGGGCAAGGCGTTGGCCGTGCGTCCGCTCGACGTGAACGACGACGGCCGCCTCGACTTGGCCGTGGCCAACGACACGGTGGGCAATTTTCTGTTCGTCAATCAAGGGGCTGGCCGATTTGCCGAACGCGGTGGCGAAACCGGCTTCGCCTTTGACGCCGCCGGCGCGGCCACCGGCGCGATGGGCATAGACGCCGCCTACTACGCCAACGACGGACGGCTGGCCGTCGCCATCGGCAACTTCGGCAACGAGATGTCGTCTTTCTATGTTCGACGCCCCGGCGCCGGCTTGTTCAGCGACGACGCCATCGTGGCGGGCCTCGGGGCGCCTAGTCGGCTGGCGCTGACGTTCGGCTTGGCGTTCGCCGACGTGGACTTGGACGGTGCCATCGACTTGATGGCCGCCAACGGTCATGTCGAGCCGGAGATCAACCGCGTGCAGGCAAGCCAGCGTTACGCGCAGCCGGCGCAACTCTTCTGGAATTGCGGCACCGAGTGCCGCTGGCCCTACGTCGCCGTCGCCGATACCGGCGCGCTCGGTACCGTTCGGGTCGGACGCGGCCTGGTCTACGCGGACATCGACGCCGATGGCGACCTGGACTTCGCGCTGACCCAAGCCGGCGGCCCCGCCGTCCTGCTGCGCAACGAGCAAACCTCGGGCCACCACTGGATCCGGTTAACGCTGCGCGACGCGCCACCCAATACGAACGCCGTCGGCGCGGTGGCCACCGTGACCGCCGGCGGCGCCACGCAGACGCGCATGGTCGTCGCGGCGCGCAGCTATCTTTCGCAAGTGGAACTGCCGGTCACCTTCGGCCTCGGCGCCGCCGCGAACGTCCGGGAAGTCCATGTGCGGTGGCCGGACGGCGGCGAGGAACGCTGGACTGATCCGCCGGCGAACCGCGAGCACCTCTTGCGGCGGGGCAGCGGTGAACTCGTGCGAGGCCCGCGCCGCAGCGCCCATCAGCGTTGATGTGCAAGGGCCGAATCCCGCACAATCAACCTTTGCGCGTTGCGCATGTCGCTTGCAAGACCGCATGTGCCAGCCGGCGCGGTGACGGAGAGGGGGAGCATGTGAAAGTCGCCATCGACACGGCGGAGCACCTTGTGCGCGAAGGCACGGAAGTGCGCTTGGTGGCGTTGCCGACGCACCCGCCGGCGGGCGCGCTGCCGGCCAAAAAGCTGCGCAAGGCGCTCGCCGCGCAAGTGAACCGTTTTTCCATGTTGCAGGAGCGGCTTTACGCCGAGAACAGCCGCGCACTGCTGCTGGTGTTCCAAGGCATGGACGCGGCCGGCAAGGACAGCACCATCAAGCATGTGACGTCCGGCGTGAACCCGCAGGGTTTCCGCATCACGAACTTCACCCGGCCGACAGCCACGGAATTGCAACACAGCTGGCTGCAACGTCACTGGCCGCCCCTGCCCGAGCGCGGCCGCATCGGCATTTTCAACCGGTCGCACTACGAGGAGGCGGTGACGCTGCGCGTCCATCCCGAATGGCTATCCGCGCGCAAGGTGCCGTCCGCAAACGTGAACGACCAGTTCTGGCACGACCGGCTGCGCGACATCGTGGCCTTCGAGGCGCATTTGGCGCGCAACGGCACCCGGGTCGTGAAGTTCTTCCTGAACGTCTCCAAAGACGAGCAGAAAAGGCGCTTGATGGCGCGTCTGAACGATCCGGCGAAGAACTGGAAATTCGATCCGTCGGACCTCGCCGCCCGGTGGCGCTGGGACGACTACCAGCATGCCTACGAGGCGGCGCTCTCCCGCACCAGCACCGACAACGCGCCCTGGTACGTCGTTCCCGCCGACCACAAGCCGACCATGCGCCTCATTGTCGCCACCGTTGTGGTGCAGGCCCTCACCGCCATGGCGCCGCGCTTTCCCGAACCGGACGCGAACCTGCTGGAATCGATCGAGCGAGCCAAGGGGCAACTGACGGCGCCGAACGACGAGGCGGGCAACGCCGATGGCGGCCCAACAGCATGACCAAGGGGCGCCGGCGATGCGGCTAGGGGTGGTTGTGCGGAACATGGGCCCGGCGTCCACGGCGGAGACGATGGCGGGCTGCGCGACCGCGGCCGAGGATGCGGGATTGGAGTCGGTGTGGGTGGTGGACCACATCGCCATCCCACCGGACGATGCGCAAGGATCGGGCGGACGCTATGTGGATCCCCTCATCGCCTTGGCGTGGCTTGCCGGCGTGACGCGGCGCGTGCGCTTGGGCGTGGGCGTGCTCGTGCTGCCGTACCGGCCGGCGTTGCCGGTGGCCAAGCAGCTCGCCTCGCTGCAGGAGCTCTCCGGCGAACGCTTGATCGTGGGCGTTGGCGTCGGCTGGATGGCGGCCGAGTTTCGCGCCTTGGGGGTGGATCGGGGCCGTCGCGGGGCCATCGCCGACGAGACCCTCGACCTCATCAACCGTTGTTTCGCCGGCGACGAGGTGGAACACCGCGGCCAGCGCTTTCTCTTCAAACCGCGCCCGCGCAAGCCACCCGTTCTGGTGGGCGGCGGCGCGCCCCACGCCCTGGCGCGAGCGGCACGCCACGGCGATGGCTGGCTGCCGATGGCGGTCGGCCCGGACAAGTTCGCCAGACACATGGAAGCCTACCGGGGCTTCTGCCGCTCGGCCGGACGCCGGCCCGGCGCGGCCACGGTGATGGGCGCCCTGCCGCTGGACGACCCGCCGGCCACACGCGCCGCCCTTGCCGCCTACCGCGAGGCCGGCGCGGATCGTTTCGTCCACAGCGAGCGTTACGCCGACTCCGGCGCTTTCGCAGAGCGGGCGCGTGCGCTCGCGTCGGTGGTGGTGTAACGCCGTTGTCCTCCGTGTCCCGCGCGCGTTCGGAATCGGCCCTTTGGCGGCCAAGCGCCGACCGCGTGAGCAACGCGGCGCTCACACGCTTCGCCGCGCCGCTCGGTTTCACGCCGCCGGACTACGCCGCTTTGCACGCCTGGTCGGTGGCCGATCGCGGCGCTTTCTGGCGCCAGGTTTGGGATTTCTGCGACGTGGTTGGCGAGCTTGGCGACGGCCCCTCGTTGACGCAGGGCGAGCGCTTTCCAGGCAGCCGCTGGTTTCCCGACGCGAAGCTGAATTTCGCCGAGAACCTGCTGCGCCGCCAAGACGACGCCGAGGCGCTGGTGTCCGTTCTGGAAACGGGCGAGCGCCGCGGCATGAGTTTTCGCCAGCTCGCCCAGGCGACCGCGGCGTTCCGCCAGACGCTGGTCGATTGCGGCGTGGCGCCCGGCGACCGGGTGGCGGGTTGGCTGCCCAACGTCTCGGAAACCGTGGTGGCCATGCTGGCGACCTCAAGCCTCGGCGCGGTGTGGTCGTCGTGTTCGCCGGACTTCGGCACGGAAGGCGCACTGGATCGTTTCGGGCAGATCGGCCCGAAGGTGCTCATCGCCTGCGACGGCTACCACTACGGCGGCAAGACCTTCTCCGTGCGCGAGCGGGCCCGCCGAGTGCGGGACGCGGTGCCGTCGATACGCCACCTGCTGTGGGTGTCCGTGCTCGGCGAGGAGGAGGACGCCGTCGCCCAAGCGCTTGCCCGCCACCCGAACGCCCGTTTGCGGTTCACGGCCCGCGCCTTCGACGATCCGCTCTACATCCTCTATTCCTCCGGCACCACCGGCAAGCCGAAATGCATCGTTCACGGCATCGGCGGCACGCTGTTGCAACATCTGAAAGAACACCGCCTGCACTGCGATCTCGGCCGCGGCGACACGTTGTTCTACTTCACCACCTGCGGCTGGATGATGTGGAACTGGCTGGTGTCCGGCTTGGCCACTGGCTGCCGCCTGGTGCTCTACGACGGTTCGCCGTTCCACCCGAGCGCCGCCGCGCTCGTCGACTTGGCCGAACGCGAGGCGGTCAACGTCTTCGGCGTCAGCGCCAAATACCTTTCCGCCATCGAGAAGGCCGGCGTCGCGCCCCGCCGCAGCCATCGCTTGGCGGCCCTGCGCTCCGTGCTCTCCACCGGATCGCCCCTCAGCCACGAGGCGTTTCGCCACGTCTACCGCGACATCAAGGCGGATGTGGCGCTGGCCTCCATCTCCGGCGGCACCGACCTGATCTCCTGCTTCGCACTCGGTTGTCCCTGGTTGCCGGTCTTCGCCGGCGAGCTGCAATGCGCCGGGCTCGGCATGGCGGTGGACGTGTTCGACCCCGCCGGCGCCCCGCTCGAGTCCGGCAAAGGCGAGCTGGTTTGCACGAAGTCCTTTCCCAGCGCGCCGCTCGGCTTTTGGGACGACGCCGACGGCGCGAGGTACCGAAACGCCTATTTCGCCAAGTACGACGGCGCCTGGGCCCAAGGCGACTTCGCCGAGCGCACCGAGCATGGCGGCTTCATAGTGCATGGCCGTTCGGACGCCACCCTCAACCCCGGCGGCGTGCGCATCGGCACCGCCGAGATCTACCGCCAAGTGGAAGCCCTGAACGACGTGGTGGACTGCGTGGCCATCGGCCAAGAATGGGAAGGCGACACCCGCGTCGTGTTGTTCGTGGTGCTGCGCGACGGCGTGAAGTTGGACCACGCCTTGCGCAAGCGCATCCGGGACCGCATCCGCGATCACGCGAGCCCACGCCACGCGCCGGACGTGATCGCCAGTGTGCCCGACGTGCCGCGCACGTTGAGCGGCAAGGTGACGGAGCTGGCCGTGCGCGACGTGATTCACGGCCGCGAGCCGGGCAATACCGCCGCGCTCGCCAACCCGCAAGCGCTGGACGCGTTTCGCGCATGGGCGAGCGGAAGCTAAAGCGCGGCCGGCCGCTGCCGTAGTATGTTCGCGGCAACCGCGACGGGAAGATGTGCTTGGTGCCGTGGTCGACCCGTTGCGCCAACTCGCGCAAGATCTCAGTGCGGAAGACGACGAGGACGGCCTAGACTAAACGGGGACTAAAGGGAGGAAGGCCAATGCAGCGATTGTGCTTGGCGGCGCTAGGCTTGCTCGCGCTGGGGGCCGAGGCGCCGGCGGCGGCCGATTGCGAGAGCAAGCCCGGCGTCGAGAGCTTCACCCAGGGTTGGGGCCTGGACGCCCGCAACACCCGCTTCCAAGCGGACACGGTGATCGACCGCGACAACGTCGAGGATCTGCGGCTCGCGTGGGCGTTCGCGCTGCCAGGCGGCCAATCGCCCCACTCCTATCCCGCGGTCACCGAAGACACGCTGTTCATCGGCACGCAGTCCGGCGAGTTGTTCGCCCTCGACCGCGAAACCGGCTGCACACGCTGGAACTCCGGTGTCAGGGATGCCGCGGGTGGCATCGCGCCCGACGGCATCCGTTCGGGTGTGATCATGGGCGCTGTGGATGGGCGGGCGCGCCTGTTCTTTGGCACCGGCGGCGGTTTGGTTCACGCGATGGACGCCGGCGGCGACGTGGTGTGGTCTTTCCAAGTGGAGGAACCGAACGCCATGATCACCGGCACCCCGCTGTTCCACGCCGGGCGCCTCTTTGTGCCGGTCTCGTCCTACGAGCTGGCGCTGGCTATGAACCCCCTATACGCCTGCTGCAAGTTTCGCGGCACCATCTTGGCCTTGGACGCGGCCACCGGCGAATTGCTTTGGCGCACCCACACGGTGGACGAGGTCGCGCAAGTGACTGGCAGCCATTGGGGATTCGTCAAGGAGTGGGGGCCGTCCGGCGCGCCCGTCTGGTCGGCGCCGACGGCCGATCGGGAGCGCGGCTGGGTGTTCGTCGGCACCGGCGAGAACTACACCGCCCCGGCCACGGACACCAGCGACGCGATTCTCGCTCTGCGGGCCCAAGACGGCAGCCGCGTTTGGAGCCGGCAGTTCACCGAGAACGACGCCTTCAACATGGGCTGCGTGATCTCCGCAAGCCACTGGAGCCGGCAGTTCACCGAGAACGACGCCTTCAACATGGGCTGCGTGATCTCCGCAAGCCACCCCAACTGCCCCGACGACGCCGGACCGGATTACGACTTCGGCGCACCACCCATCCTCGCGAAGACGCCGACCGGCAAGGCCGTCCTGCTGGCCGGCCAGAAGTCCGGCGGCGTCCACGCGATGCGTCCAGACACCGGCGCCGTGCTGTGGACGCGGCAGCTCGGCCGCGGCGGCTACCTGGGTGGCGTCCATTGGGGCATGGCGGTACACGAGGGCCTAGGCCTGGTCTACGCGCCCATGAACGACACGCCGGTGGGGCCCGCCGCCGGCGAGTGGCGTCCGGGTTTGCACGCCTTGGCTATCGAGACCGGCGAGGAGCGTTGGTTCGTGCCGGCCGGCAAACGCTGCGACGAACGCGAAGCCTGTTTCCCCGGGTTCTCCGCGGCGGTCACCGCCACGCCGGAGTTGGTGTTCGCCGGCGCTTTGGACGGCCATTTCGCCGCATACGACGCCGAAAACGGCAACCTGTTGTGGGAGTTCGACACTTGGCGCGAGTTCGACGCGGTGAATGGGCGGGCCACCGGCGCGGCCATTGACGTGCATGGCCCGATGGTCGTCGGCGACACGGTTTTCGTCCAAAGCGGCTATGGCGAACACGGCCAGGCCGGCGGCAACGCACTGCTCGCGTTCCGCCTGCCCGCCGGGCGGCGAGACGCGCCCGACGGCTAGCAGGTGTTGACGAAACACGTGTCCAAGATCAAGTCTCCAGAGGCAACCACGCCCCACGCCAACTTCGAGCAGCTGCGCCAGCGTGCCCAGGATTTGGCCACCGCCGCGGCACAAGGCCGTGCGAGCGCGGCGTGGCGGATGACGCGCGCACTTGGGGGTCTCGCGCCATCGCGGGACGCCGACGGCCTGCTCGCCCAGGCGCGCAAGGTCGTCGCCTTGGAGGCGTGCTTCCCCAACTGGCCGCGCCTGCGCCAAGCGCTCGATGTCGAGGCGTTCAAGCGCGCGGACGCCGAATCCCGTCTCGTTGCAGCGGCGTTGGCCGGGGATGCCGCGCTGGCCGACGCCATCGTCCAACGCTGGCCCGAGCTGCCGCGCCGTTCCCGCCCGTGCGCTCTGGTTTTGGCGCATCCCGCCGCGGCCGAGGGTTGGACCGCCGAGATCGTGAACGAGCCCCTTGCGCCGAACGGTTGGCCAGCGCTTGCGTACCTGTTGAACTCGCGTTTGCGCGCCGGCGACACCGAAACGAACGCCGCGCGCCTCGACATCGCCAAAGCGTTGATGGACCGCGGCGCGGACGCGAACGCCGGCGTGCGGGAAGCGGACACTTTGCGCGGCTACCGCACCGCTTTGGGCGCCGCGGCGGGTCGGGTGCGCAGTCCGGCGTTGGTCAAGCTGCTGTTGGACGCCGGCGCGGACGCCGCCGACGGGCCCACGCTGTACGAGGGCTGCGCCATGTGGGAGGCCGTGCGATGGCGCGACGTCGAAAGCCTGAAGCACTTGCTGGCCGCCGGCCCGCCGCAGTGGCACGTCTGCCATGCCCTGCCCCACACCTTGCGGTTCAACGACATCGACTTGACGAAGCTGCTGCTCGCAAACGGCGCGGACCCCAACTGGAACATGGGCATCTGGGGCTTCAAGGGCAACTGTCTGCACGAGGCGGTGGTGCTCGGCAACGACGCCGCCTTGGTGCGGGCCTTGCTGGACGGCGGCGCGAATATCGGCCAAACCGACCGTGACGGACGCACGCCGCTCGCGCTTGCGACCTGCCTGAACCGCGGTGCGCATGTCGCCTTGTTGCGCGAACGAGGCGCGAGCGAAGACGACGTCCGCCCGGCGGATCGATGGGTGGCGGCGTGTTTCGCCGGCGATGCCGCCGTGGCGCGGCTACTCGCCGCTCGGCTGGCGGACGCCTGCTTCAAGCCCGCGGATCATCTCTGGGTCGTCCGGGTGGTTCGCGCCAAGACGGCGAACGCGCCGCCCGGGCTGGAAGACGCTTCGCCCGATGCGCTCCGGCTGTTGTTGGCCGGCGGCCTGGATCCGAACGCGGCGGACGACGACGGCGAACGGCCATTGCACCTCGCCGCCGCGGCCCGCGATGCGCCGGCGCTCGCCGCGTTGCTCGCGGCTGGCGCGGACGCCAAAGCGCTCAATTTCGAGGGCCGAACGCCGCTGGACGTGGCAATCGACGCCGGCCACGACAGCTTGGCGGAAGAGCTGGCTCGAAACGGCGGCGATGCCACAAGCCGGATCGACGACGCCGGCTTCCAAGACGCCTTCGAACGCGCCTCGGACGCCGTGGTGGACGGCGACATCGACGCCTTGCGCGAGTTGCTGCGCAACCGGCCGCGGCTCGCCACGGCCCGGTCGAAACGCCCCCACCGCTGCACCTTGTTGAACTACCTCGGCGCCAACGGCTTCGAGGGCTGGCGGCAAAGAACGCCGGGGAACGCCGTCGCGGTCATCGACTTGTTGATCAGCGCCGGCGGCGATCCCAACGCCGTGTGCCACACCTACCGCGGCGGCCCCGGCGAGAACACCGCCGGCCTGCTCGCCAGCAGCGGCCATCCGAAGGAGGCGGGTTTGACCCTCGCCATGTTGAGCGCTTTGGCGCGCGGCGGAGCGCGGCAAGAGCCCATGTACGAGTTGCTCACCGCGTTGCATGAAGCCGGCCGCCAAGGGCGCCTGCCCGAAGCCGCTGCGAGGGAGGTGGAAGCCGCTGGCGAGACGGCCGGGCTAGCCTTGGTGGAGAGCGCCATGCTTGGCGAAGAGACTATCCTCTTCGCCTTGCTGGACGCCGGCGTGGACGTCGACGCCCGCCGGGGCGACGACGCCACGGCGCTTCACCAAGCCGCCATCGACGGCAACGCCGCGCTTGTGGAAAAACTGCTCGCCAGCGGCGCCGATCCCACCCTGCGCGACAACGTCTTCCATGGCGCCGCGGCCGGCTGGGCGCACGCCGGCGGCCATGCGGCGCTCGGCAAGAGATTGGAGGCGTTGCTGCCGGCCCGCTAGCCGCCGCCGCCACGCTCGCCACGGCTACTCCCGATCGCGCGGGAACACCGGTTTGCGCTTCGCCAAGAAGGCGTCCACGGCCTCTTGGTGTTCGGCGGAAGCGTAGGCCTTGGCCAGCACCTTGCCTTCCCGCTCCCGCACCTTGGCGATGTCGCTTTCCGAGCCGTTCGCGGTGAGCAGTTCCTTGACCCAGCGCAGGTGCCGGGCCGGGTTCGCGGCGATCTCCGCGGCCAGCGCGCAGGCTTTGGCCATGAGCTCGTCCGGCGCCACCAGCCGATCCGCCAAGCCCATCTCGTAGGCTTCGCGGCCGCTGTACAACCGCCCCGTCAAGCACATCTCGCTGGCCCGCCCAAGACCCGTGCGTTGAACCAGAAAGTGCGAGCTGCAAAGTTCCGGCGTAACGCCCATCTTCACGAACATCATGCCGAACTTGGCGTCCTCGGAGGCCACGATCACGTCCATCGGCAGGATCATCGTCGCCCCCACACCGACGCACGCGCCGTTCACGGCCGCGATCAGCGGTTTTGACGAGCGCACCAAGTCGATCCAATCGCGTGGCGCCTTCTGCCGGGCTTGGGTACCGGCTTGGGCCGGCCCTGTCATGCGGGCCTTGAAGCTGTCGCGGATGTCCGCCCCGGCGCAGAAGCCGCGCCCGGCGCCGGTCACCACCATCGCCCCGACGTCCGGGTCGTCGTTGCAAGCGCTGATGGCGGCTTGCAACTCGGCGCTCATCCGGTCGGTCCACGCATTCAGCCGCTCCGGGCGGTTGAGCGTGATGACCGCGACGTCATCGGCCTTGTTCAACAAGATGGTCTCGAACCGCATTCTCATCCCTCCAATGCGAACGGCAACAAACCTTAAGTCCCTGTTAAGCCGCTGTCGGGGAGAGCGGGATTCGTGGGGAAAGAAGCGCAAGTGCTTGAAAGAACGCACGCTGCGGGGGAATCGGCCGGTATGATGCCGGTTGAACAAGGATCACCCCGCAGGTGCGTTGATGAAGAGAGTAGTTCCAAGCCCGGCCAAAGTCGAGATCGGCTTCACCGGGGATCGTTTGACGGGCACGGGCGGCGCCGCGCTGCTGGCGGAGGCGGCGCGCCGGTTCGGGCTTCCGGAGCGCCTTGCCGAGGCGGTGTCGGTGAAGAAGCGGAACCGGGGCGCGTCGGACGCGGAGACGCAGTGGAGCGTGATCGCGTCGCTGGCGTCGGGGAACGGGTCGCTGTCGGATCTGGACGCTTTGCGCGAGGACGGCGTTCAGCGCGAGCTGCTGGGCCTGTCGTCGGCGCCGTCGGGGCGGCGGGCCGGGGAGTTCCTGTCGCGTCTGACGAAGCGGGACGTGGAGAGCCTGCGGGGGGTGGCGCGGCACCTGTCGCGGTGCGTGGCGCCGGAGGTGGTGGCGCACGAGCTGGAGGAGAAGGGGTACGTTCCGGTGTTCGTGGACGGCACGGGCATCGAGGTGTCGGGCCGGCTGTTCGAGCACGCGGCGCGGCTGTACACCGGGGAGCGCGGCTACTGGCTGCACGCGGTGTTCGTGGGCGGGCTGTGGGTGAGCGGGAGGCTGCGGCCGGGGGGCGACGTGGCGTGCGGCTGGAAGGGCCAGCTCAAGCGCGACGTGGCGCCGCTGCTGCCGAAGGGCGTGCCGGCGTGGGTGCGTTGCGACGCGGCGTACTACCGGGGGGCGTTCGTGGAGCATGTTCGCGGCGAGGGCTGGGACCTGTCGATCAGCGTGACGGATCCCAACAAGTGCCGGCCGGTGCTGGACGTTGTGGAGGGCCTGCCGGAGCATGGCTGGGAGGACATCGGCAAGGGCGAGTCGGCCACTTGGGTGCGTTACCGCCCTTCGAAGTGGAAGGAGGAGCAGAGCTATGTGGTGGTGCGGCTGCGCTCGCGGCGGCAGGGCGAGCTGCTGCCGCGCTTCTCGGTGATCCTGGCCAACCGCGACGACCTGCCGCTGGCGGAGGTGGTTCGCCGGCACCGCGGCAAGCAGGGCCACGAGAACGCCTTCAAGGGGCCGCTGGTCGATCTCGACCTGCACCATCCGCCGTGCCGGGGCTACCGCGCCAACCAGGCGTTCTACGCCTACGGGCAAATGGCGCATCTGCTGCTGCGCGCCGTGCAGTTCCGGCTGCTGCCGAAGGCGGCCCGCCGGCACGGCATCCGCCCGCTGGTGCGGCACGTGATGCGCAGCGTCGCCCGGCTGGTGCGCAGCGGCAGGAAGCGCTGGCTGCTGTTCGCGTCCTGCTGCTTCCGCCGCGACTGGCTGCTGTACGCGGGAATGCGCCTGCGCATCGACTCCGGCTAGGCGCCGCACCCGCCCCCGCGCGCGATTCCCGGCGCCGTTTCCGACGCGCCGCGGTCGCCCGACCGCGCCAGTTCCGAAACGCGTCGAATCCACAGGCGAAAACTCCTTCGGCGCGGATTCCCCGCCTTCCCCACACGCTCGACAAGGCGTTCCCCGCTCCCGAACCGCACTCGCCGCCTGCCCGACAGCTGAACCACCCCTCTTCAGAGCGTTAACAGGGAATCTAGGCAACAAACCAAGACTACACTGCCGCGATTCGGCTGTAGTAAAATCCGGCCAGCGCCGTGGAGGCGCCCCAACCTCATGCGTTGGGCCAAGATCGATGATCAACCGCCGCCGTCGTGGACTTCGCCCCGCACGGCCGCGCGAACCAAGAGGAGCCGCCATGAGCGACGTCCCGACCTTCACACCCATCGACGCGACGCTCGGCGCCGTCGTCACCGATGTGGACTTGAACGCGCTGAGCGACGTCGCCTGGGCGGGCATCCACACGGCGTTCCTGCGGTACGGCGTGCTGGTGTTCCCCGGTCAACACTTGGGCCAAGAAGCGCAATGGGCGTTCGCCCATCGATTTGGCGACCGCATGGAGGGCCGGGCCACCGGGCGCATTTCCAACCAACGTCGGGACGGCTCGATGACGACCGCCAAGGACGAGGCGTTTCGCCTGCAGCGGGGCAACGAGGGCTGGCATATCGACAGCACCTACATGCCGCTCGCGGCCAAGGCCGGCATGCTCTCGGCGTTGCAAGTGCCGTCCGCCGGCGGCCAAACCGAGTTCGCCGACATGCGCGCCGCTTGGGACGCCCTCGATGCGGCGACGCAAGAGAAACTCGAAGGCCTCTCGGCCTACCACTCGCTGTATCGCTCGCAGGCCAGCATCGGCTTCATCCACCGGACCGACCACCGCTACGGCTTCCACACCAAAGGCGCGCCGCTGCGACCATTGGTGAAGCGCCATCCGGAAACCGGGCGCAAAGCCATCTACGCCGGCCGACACGCCTACAGCATTCCGGGCATGGGCACCGAGGAATCGGAACGGCTGCTGGGCGATCTCATGGCCGCGGCGTGTCAGCCGCCGCGCGTCTACTCGCACAACTGGCAAGTGGGCGACTTGGCGGTTTGGGACAACCGCTGCGTGATGCATCGCGCAGCGCCATACGACACGAGCGAGCCGCGCGTGTTGCAGAGCACGCGCATCTCCGGCGACCCGGCGACCGAACTTGCGCCAACCACCGCGGATCCGCTGGCCGAAGAGTTCGCGCCCGGGCCGGCGCCGCAGTCTGCGGCAGTGGGTTAGGTAGCAGTGGGTTAGGTAAACAGCACCGCTTGAACTCGAACGGCCGTTGGCCCGTTTGCCGGCGGCGACGCTTCGGTCAGGCGCGTTCCACAGCGAACACATCGATATTGCGCGTTTCCTCGCTGAATTGGACCGCAACGAGGTGGATCGGCCGGCCTGGCTGCCGGTGCTTGTCGGCATAGCCGCGCTCCCTTATCCGCGCCAAAGCCGCGCCTGTCCCGCCGCCGGTCTTGAACTCGAAAACGCACACGCCGCCATCGTGACGAACGACCATGTCCGAGCGGCCGGCGCTCGTGCTCTCCGCCGCCGTCACGGCCAAACCCGCCCCGGCGAAGTGCGCGTAGCAGACGCTCGCGTAGAAGCCCTCGAAACGCGCGATGTCGTCGCGCGTGTGCCACTGGTGCGGAATGCTCGCGAAGAAAGCCCGCAAAAGCCGCTCCAAGCCGGCGAAGTCGTGCGCCGCCAAGAGACGCCGCAGCCGCGAGCACTCGACCTGGGCCGACAACGCCGGCGCCTTCGCCGCCAGCAGGCCGAGGTTCAGCGCCACGCGAACCTCGCGGTTCGGATACCCCAACCGGTAGAAGTGGCCGGCGTCGTCCCGCTCTTCGCCGAGGATGGTCAGATACCCGGTCTGGAACAACAGCGCCTCCGTCTTCACGCGCCCCACGTCGAACGCGGAGAGGTCCGCGTCGCCCACCACCAGCCCTTCCAGCGCCGCCGGCGCAACGCCGCGTCGCAGCAGCGTTTCCGGGAGGAACGCCGGCGTGCCGGTCTCGAACCAGTGCGCCCGGAAGTCCCGGCTCCGGAGGAACAGCAGCATGCCGTAGGGGTTGTACACCCGTTCCGCCCCGCCCCGCCAACTGTAGCCGTTGTACCAGTCGCGGACCGCCGCTCGGTCCAGCCCTTCAAGCTCCGGCGCGAACACCGCGTCCAGATCGTCCTCGGTGTAGCCGCAGACCGCGGCGAAGGGGCGATCCAACGTGATGTCGGTGAGGTTGTTCAGGTCCGAGAAGACGCTCACCTTGCTGAACTTGGTGACGCCGGTGAAGAAGCTGAACCGCAGCAGCTCGTCGCATTCCTTCACCACCCCGTAAACGCCGCGCAGGAAGTCGCGGTTGGCACGGGCGATGTCGGGCGACTCCAGAGCGTCGGTGATCGGGCGGTCGTACTCGTCCACCAGCAGCACCACCCGCTCGCCGGTGTTGGCGCGCAGCGCCCGCAGCACCCCCGCGAAGCGGCCTTCGGGAGTCTCGTACATTCCCGTGGTGCCCGCCTCCCGTTCGAGATTCGCCAGCTTGTCGTTGAAGTTCGCCGCCAGTTGGCCCGGCTCTTCGAAGCTGCCGGCGGCGAAGCTCAGCCGAACAACCGGATGGCGCACGGTCCAGTCCCACCGATCGTGGATGGCGAGCCCGCGGAACAACTCGTCGCTGCCCTCGAACAGCTCCTTCAGCGTGTCCACGAACAGGCTCTTGCCGAAACGCCGCGGGCGCGACAAGAGATAGTGGGTGCCGACCGAAACCAAACGCTCGATGTACGCCGTTTTGTCGACGTAGTAGCAGCCCTCTTCGCGCACCTTGCGAAAGGTCTGGATGCCCGTCGGCAGCTTGCGACGCTTCATCGCCGCACCGTAGCCGCCCATCTTGGCGCAGTCAAAGCGCCGCGACCCGCGGGCAACGGCTGAACGGCCCGGTGAGGGCACGGGACATGTCCACGCGGGCCAAGCTCACCGGCAAGGCCAGCGACTTTCTGAAGATCGGCGTCGCCGCCGCCGGCCGTGGCGATCTGGCCGCCGTCCAGGCGGTTCTGGCGCAACAGCCCACATGGGTGCGGCGCGCGGGGTCGCACGGGCGAACCATGCTCTGGGAAGCCGCGTATCGCGGGCGGTTCGCGGTTGTGGAGCATCTGCTGGGCGCCGGGGCGAACGTGCATGCCTGGGGCTGCCACTTCACCCCGCTGTTGGTCGATGTGTCGCCCTACTGCGCGGCGCGTTTCAAGGGCCATGACGAAGTGGCTGATCTGCTGGCGCGGCATGGCGCCACCGAGGACTTCCACACCGCCGTGTTTCTCGGCCACGACCAAGCCGCGCGCCGTGGGCTGGATCGAGAACCCGCGCTGGCCAACGCCGAAGTGCCGCAACACGACGGCAACGTGCGGGCCACGGCGTTGCACTACGCGGTGAGCCCCGGTCGCCTCGAGCTGGTGCGGCTGCTCCTCGAGCGGGGCGCGAATCCGAAACCCCACAGCCAATGGCTCGCGCGTTTTTGCATCTGGCGCGACCGGGCCGACATTTTGGAACAGCTGCTTGCGGCGGGTTTGGATGTCGCCGGCGTCGAACCGCCGCGCGTGGGGATCGCCAACCCCGCCATCGTCGACTTGCTTGCCGCGCACGGCGCGCGGCCCGACGTCGACCGTCCGGAAGGCGGCTGGCCGCCCATCGTGTTCCAGTGCCGCGGCGATAGAGGCGGCAACATCGAGCGGGTGCGCGCGCTGCTCGCCGCCGGCGCCAACGTCAACGCCCGCAATCACAAAGGCCAGGCGGCGCTGCATTGCGCGGCGAAGGCCGGTTTCGTGGACATCGTGACGCTGCTGCTCGCCCATCACGCCGAGGTCGATACCCAAGATGGCAAGGGCGAAACGCCTCTGGCGACCGCTCTGCGATCCACGGTGAAAGACAAGGCACGGCTTCGGGCCGTGGCGCGGCAGCTCGTGGCGGCGGGCGCGCGCGTTGACCGGCCCGACAGACGCGGCAAGACACCGGTCGACATGGCCAGGGCCAAGCGTGGCGAGGGCTGGCTGGAAGCCATCGGTCACCGGCGGTAGCGGTTGCAAACGCCAAGCGCCTTGGCGCGGCCCTTACTCGGCTGAACCCGAGGCAACGGTTGCTTATGGTCAATAGCGATTCGAGAAGCGAACAAAAAAGTGTTGGCCAAACCGCTAGCAAGGCGGTAGTCTCACCGTCAATAAATGGAACGCAGGCCGCTTCCCGAAGGGTCTTCGGGTGGAAACGCGGTCGAACAGGCTTTCGCGGGAGGGAAGTCGAGGTTGGTTGGCACAACCGACAGGGGAATGCCGTGGCTTCGCCGCGGCGCGGGACCGGGCTATTGCGCGCATCGTCGGCTTGCGGCGCGCATGGGTCGTTCGTTCAGCGCCCGCGGTTGACCGGCGATGCCGCCCATGAAACTCAGAGCCTACGCGCCCTACATGCCCTTCCTGGTCGCCGGGGTCGCCATCGCCGGCCCGTTGTTCGGCTGGGTGCCGGCAAGCTTGGGCTGGCCGCTGCCCTTGCTCTACGTGCCGGCGCTGGTGTTGGTCGTGTGCATGTTCTTGGTGGCGGGGCGCGAAGGCCGCCCGCGGGCCGTTGGCACGGTCGGGATGCTGCTTTCCGGCATCGGCATCGCGGTTACCGCGACGTTCTTCATCGACGGTTGGGCGTCCGGGCTGTACGGGGTGGCCATCATCGCCGCGGCCATCGCCGGCTCGGTGGTGGTGTTCCTCGCCAACCAAGCGCCTTTGAGCCCCCGCGCCAAGGCCGACATCGTGGCGAACCGCGCACGGGCGGGGCAGTTGCCGATGTTCCGCTTGGCGCCGGTACCGCTGGAGCGCTATCGCCACCTCATGCACGACACCAGCGGCTTCACCGATGTGCTGAAACTGCTGCTGCGCTCTTGGGCCTATATCCGGCCGCTGGTGCTTGGCCGCTGGTGGATTCCCGGACGAGGCGTGCAGGATCGCGTGGCGGATCTGGTGAGCGGCGACGGCTACCAGTTCACCTACGCGCCTTTCCTGATCGCCGCAGTGGCGGTTGCGGGCCCGTTGTCCGGCTGGGTGCCGGCGAGCATCGGCTGGCCAATGAACCTGCTCTACGTCCCGGTGCTGGTGTTGGTCGTCTGTATGGGTTTGGTGGCGTGGCGCCAAGGCCGGGCACAGACGGTGGGCGTGGTCGGGGTGCTGCTCTCCGGCATCGGCATCGCGCTTGCCGCGACGTTCTTCATCGACGGTTGGGCCTCCACATTGTACGGAGTGGCCGTGATCGTCGCGGCCATCGTCGGGTGGATGGTGCAGTTCCGCGCCGCGCAAGGACATCTGCGGTCTCGGGTGCGGGTGGGCACCCACCTCGTCTACTTCTACGCCATCAACTTCCTGCAACGCGGCATCGGCTTGGTGCTCGGCGTGCTGCTGGCGGATCTGCTCAACCAGAACTTGCTGCAGGCCGAACCGCTGGCGCCGGCGCTGGCCAATCTTGCCGGTCTGCCCGACTGGGCGCAGGGCTCGGTGGAATCGCTCACGACAGACCAGCGGCGCGAGTTGGTGTGGCTCTACGTCTATCTCGCGCTCGGCGTCCATCTGGCGCAGTTGCCGCTGCGCATCATCAATCCCTACTACAACATGTGGATCATGCAGCGCATCAACCAGGCGCTGCGCCTCGCGCTGGTGGAACGCTGGCATCAACTTTCGCTCAGCTACCACAGCGGACATCGCACCGGCGATTCGATCTTCCGCATCTACCAAGACAGCGCCATGGTGACCGCGGTGATAGGTCACGTGATCGGCATGACGTTGGCGCTCGGCAGCTACCTCAGCTGTGTCGTGCTCGTCACGGTGATGTCGCCTTGGCTTGGCCTTTTCGCCCTCGTCGTCGTCGTGCCGGCCCTCCTGTGGGCGCAGTTCGCCATGCCGCGCATGCGCACGAGAACGTTGGTCTATCGCGCCGCCACTTCGGACGTCACCTCCACCATCCAAGAGAGCTTCGGCGCCATACGCTTGGTCAAGGCGTTCAGCACCGCGGCGCGCGCCCAGCGGCGTCTCGAGGACGACTCGGTGATCGCGTTCAACGCGGCCTTTCGCGTGCGCCAACTCATCGCCGTGGTCACCATCGTCATGTACACGGTGGCCACCATTTTCGTCGCCGGCGGCACTTCCGTCATGGCGTGGTGGGCGAACCAGGGCGAGGCCGCTTGGGCGCTCGAGCTCATCGGTCTGCTCGGCATCAGCTTCGTGGCGTGGAACCTCGCCAGCTTCAGCTGGGCCCGCGACCAGCTCCACGAGTCCAGCGGCGACGTGCGGAAACTGCTGCGCGACTGGATGACCGCGCAAGACATGGCGATGGGCTTGCGGCGCGTGTTCGACATTCTGGACATCGAGCCGGAAGTGAAGGACGCCCCGGACGCCGTGCCCTTGGAGGCATTCAAGGACGAAATACGCTTCGACGACGTGCGCTTCGCCTACGAGAAAGGCCGGCCGGTGCTTGAACACGTGAGTTTTCAGGCCAAGCCCGGCTCCATCACGGCCATCATCGGCCCCACCGGGTCCGGCAAGAGCACCATGATGGCGCTGCTGTTGCGCCTGTTCGACCCCGCATCCGGCGCCATCACCATCGACGGACGCGATCTGCGCGCCTACCAGACGCGGTCGCTGCGCGCCAACGTCGCCATCGCGCTGCAGGAGAACGTCTTGTTCGCGCTCTCCGTGCGGGACAACATACGTTATGTGGCACCCAACGCGAGCGAGGAGCAGGTGCGGGAGGCGGTGCGCGTCGCCGGCATGGACGACTACGTGGCCGGCTTGCCGAACGGCTTGGACACCGTGCTTTCGGACCGCGGCGGCAAGCTCTCCAGCGGCCAGCGTCAGCGCCTTTCCATCGCCCGGGCCGTCGTGCGCGACACGCCCGTCCTCGTGCTCGACGAACCGACCGCCGCGCTCGACGCCGCCACCGAGCATCAGGTGATGCGGAATCTGGCGGAATGGGGCGCAGGTCGCGCCATCTTCCTGATCACGCATCGCATCTCGACGATCCGCCGGGCCGACAACATCCTCTACCTCGACCAAGGGCGCATCGTCGAGAGCGGTGATCACGAGGCTTTGATGCGGCGGCCGAACGGACGCTACCGGGCGTTCGTGGAGGCCGAGTCCACGGCCACGGCCCGCAAGGCCGGTTGACGGGTTCGGGACGGCTGCCGGGAAATCCGAGACGATGGCTGAAGACGCGCTGAACACCTCCAAGTCGCGGCGGCACGCGAGCGATCGCGAACTGGACCGCCGCACCAGCGGCATCGACACCCAGACCCAGATCGGCGAGCTCGCTTCGCTGAAGATCATCCTGCGCAGCTGCGCGTACATCCGCTATTTCGTGTGGCGCTACCTCGGCAAATTCGCCATGAAGCTGAGCGCGTACGCTATCGGTCTCGCGTTCCTGCCCTGGCCCACCAAGATGCTCACGGACCACGTCATCCTGGGCAGGCCGATCGAGGAAGCGACCGCCTATCCGCCCTACTGGCAACCGATCATCACGCTCTGCCAAGGCTGGTCGGCGTTGCAGATCCTTGTCTTTCTGGCTGTCCTCGGGTTGGGCATGGTGTTGCTGATCGGCCGTTACATCACCGGCTACAACGACAATACGGAAAGCGGCCTCGCCCAGGGCCACGACTACGCCACCTCGGTGGAGAACACGCTGCACGGCGGTCACAGCGAATTCGGCGGCCTCTGGGGCATCATCGAGTTCAAGCTCCACGCCCGCCTCAACCAAGCGCTCAACCACACCTTGCGCGCGCAGCTGTTCAGCCGCATCGGCGCGCTGTCCATGACCAAGCTGGAGGACCAGCGCATCGGCGATTCCCTCTACCGGGTGATGTACGACGCGCCCCAAGTGACGGAGGTGTTCTACGAAATCACGCACACGCCGGTGATGTCCACCGTGCTGTACGCGCAATCGCTGCTCATCGTGATCGCCACCTATCCGTCGGTGCCGGAGATCGTCTGGCTTTCCGCGGCGATCTTTCCCACCTACCTCATCCTCTCCAGCCTCTTCGGCCGCATCGTGCGGCGGCGCGGCCAAGCGGCCCGAGCCGCCGGCGCGTTGACGACCGGCACTATCGAAGAAGGGATGGACAACGTCTTGGCGGTGCAGGGCCTCGGCGGCAACGAGGAGGAGAAAGGCCGCTTCGGACGCGACAGCGCCGAATCGTTCCGCCGCCACCGGCGCGTCTCTTTGATGTGGATGATCATCCCGCAAGTGGGCGACACGATAAACGCCATCGCCCAGACCTTCTTCTTCGTGGTGCTGGTCAACCTCATCATCGACGATGTGATGTCCCCTGGCGACTTCGCCGCGATGTTCGTGTTCTGGGGCTACATGCGCGGGCCGGCATCGGCTCTTGGCATCTTGTGGATCCGGTTTCAGGACAACGTGGCCGGGATGCGCCGGGTGTTCGCCATGTTGGATCTCCCGGCCGAAGCGGACCTTGGCACAACCGCCCTGCCGGCCATCGAACAGGGCGTGTCCATGCGAGGCGCGGGGCTCGTGTACCCGGACGGACGACGGGCGCTGGCCGGCGTGGATCTGGACGCCAAGGTGGGCCAAATCGTCGCCTTCGTCGGGCCGACCGGCGCCGGCAAAACCAGCCTCGCCTATCTGATTCCGCGCTACCACGTCGCCACGGAGGGCGAAGTCCGCGTCGACGGCCACGCCGTGAACGACCTGACGCTAGAGACGCTGCGCAGCCAGGTGACCTACGTCTTTCAAGAGACGCAGCTGTTTTCGGATTCCATCGGCGACAACATCCGCTACGGCAGGCCCGATGCGCTACAAGAGGATGTGGAGCGCGTGGCCCGCAACGCCGGCATTCACGACTTCATCGCCGGACTGCCCGAAGGCTATGACACCAAGCTCGGCAGCGCCGCGGCCAGCAAGCTCTCCGTGGGGCAGAAGCAGCGGATCGCCATCGCCCGCGGGTTGCTGCGGGACTCGCGCATTTTGATCTTGGACGAACCGACATCCGCGCTGGACCCGGAAACCGAGCAGTATCTCGTGCGTTCGCTGCACGAGGCCGCCAAGGACCGGTTGGTGATCATCATCGCGCACCGGCTCTCCACCATCGCCCACGCCGACAAGATCGTGTTTCTGGAAGGCGGGCGCGTGATGGAACAGGGGCGCCACGACGAATTGATGGCCAAGCCGGATGGCCACTATCGCCGATTCGTGGAGCTGCAAACCACCGCGGCCTAGGCGCGCCCTAATGGGCGCGTTGGCGGTTTGCCTTGCAAACTGCTGTCGCCAAACTGCCGTCGCCGACGCCCTTGGGTGCCGACGACGACCTAGCCCGAAACCACGTCCCGGTACGCCCGTTCGAGGCGTCGCAGCTCCTTCCTGCTTAGGCCGCCAAGCGCATCAATCGCCGTGCGCAGGCGGATGCGGGCGACATCGCGGCCAAGAAAGGCCAACGAGTCGAAGATCGGCAGCGCCACGGAACGCCCGGCGAGGGCGATGAAGACCGGCGCGAGCAGGTCGCGCATCTTCACGTCCATCTTGACCGCAAGCGACTTCAGCGCGTCTTGAAGCGCGTCCCGGCGCCATTCCGCCACCTCGTCCAAACACCGGGCGATGTGGTCGAGGAGGCGTTTGCAGTCCGCCTCGGACAGCGTCTTGTGGGCGAAGTCCGCCGCCGCGAGTGGCGGCCTGTCCCCTAGCAGGTAGTCCACCTTGCCGACGAGGTCGCACAGTCGTTCGGTTCGGTGCTGCAAGAGCGGCGCCAGCGGCGCCAGGCGATCCCGGTTCAGCGCCCACGCCCCCACGCGCGCCATGAACTCGTCGGCGCTCAAGGCGCGGATGTGCCGCCCGTTCATCCAATCGAGCTTGGCGAGGTCGAACACCGGCCCGCCGAGGGACACGCGCGCCAAGTCGAAGCACTCGACCATCTCCGCCACGCTGAACACCTCGCGCTCGTCCGCCATCGACCAACCCATGAGGGCGAGGTAGTTGAGCAACGCCTCCGGCAGGTAGCCCATGCGCCGGTAGTAGTCGAGGCCGGTGGGGTTCTTGCGCTTGGAGAGCTTGCTGCCGTCGGGGTTGCGCAGCAGCGGCAAGTGGCTGTGGGCGGGCATTTCCCAGCCGAACGCCTGATAGAGGAGCACGTGCTTGGGCATGGAGTTCAACCACTCCTCGCCCCGCAGCACGTGGCTGATGCGCATCAGATGATCGTCCACCGCAACGGCGAGGTGGTAGGTCGGAAAGCCGTCGGACTTCAGCAGCACCTGCATATCCACCTGCCGCCAAGGAATCTCGACGGTTCCGCGCAGGCCGTCGGTGAACCGGCAGAGGCCTTCGCCCGGCACCACGAGGCGCACTACATGGGCCTCGCCGCTTGCGGCGCGGGCGAGGGATTCGGGTTTCGGCAAGGCCAAGCACTTGCCGTCGTAGCGTGGCGTCTCGCCATTCGCCTGCTGGCGGCGACGCATCTCGTCCAGACGTTCGGCGGAACAAAAGCAGCGGAACGCCTTGCCGGCGGTCAACAGGTCGTTTGCGTGGCGCCGATAGAGCGCAAACCTCTCGCTTTGGCGGTAGGGGCCGAAGTCGCCGCCCACATCCGGGCCTTCGTCCCACCCGATTCCCGCCCACCGCAGGGCGTCCACGATGGCTTGCTCGGCCTGGGGGGTGCTGCGGGCGCGGTCGGTGTCTTCGATGCGCAACACGAAGCGCCCGCCGCGGCTCCTGGCGAACACTTGGTTGAAGAGCGCCACATAGGCGGTGCCGACATGCGGGTCGCCGGTGGGGCTCGGCGCGATCCGGGTTCGAACTGCCACGGGAAACGGCGTCAGGTGGCCGCGATGATGCGATCTTCGATGATCCGCGACCAGGCGCGCGGGCCCGACACGTGTACCGACTCGCCCCGCGCATCCACCGCCACCGTCACCGGCATGTCCTTCACCTCGAATTCGCAGATGGCTTCCATGCCGAGATCCTCGAAGGCCAGCAAACGGGAGTTGGTGATGGCCTTGGCGATGAGATAGGCCGCGCCGCCCACGGCGATCAGCGACACCGCGCCGTTGTCGCGGATGGCTTGCACCGCCGCCGGGCCGCGCTCGGCTTTGCCTATCATGCCGACGAGGCCGGTGTTCTCCAGCAGCGCCCGGGTGAACTTGTCCATGCGCGTTGCCGTGGTGGGGCCGGCCGGCCCGATCACTTCGCCGGCCACCGGGTCCACCGGCCCGACGTAGTAGATGAAGCGGCCGGCGAAATCCACCGGCAGCGGTTCGCCCCGCTCGAGCATATCCACCAGCCTCTTGTGCGCCGCGTCGCGCCCGGTGAGCAAGCGCCCGGACAAGAGCAAGGTCTCGCCGGCCCTCCAGCCGGCGGCATCCTGCTTCGTCACCACATCCAGGTGTACGCGCCGCACGTCGTCGCCGGGCGCGAAGGCGATGTCCGGCCAGTCGCAGAGGTCCGGCGGCTCGAAGGTGGCCGGGCCGGTGCCGTCCAGCGCGAAACGCACGTGGCGGGTGGCGGTGCAATTGGGAATCACGGCCACGGGCTTGGTGGCGGCGTGGGTTGGGTATTCGCGCACCTTCACGTCCAGCACCGTGGTGAGGCCGCCCAGCCCCTGGGCGCCGATGCCAAGCGCGTTCACCTTGTCGAACAGCTCCAAGCGCAACTCCTCGGCGCGGTTGGCGGCCCCCCGCGCTTGGAGATCGTGAATGTCGATGGGCTGCATCATCGCTTCCTTGGCGAGCAGCATGGCCTTTTCCGGCGAGCCGCCGATGCCGACGCCGAGGATACCCGGCGGACACCAGCCGGCGCCCATCTTCGGCACCGCGCCCAAGATCCAGTCCACCACGGAGTCCGAGGGATTCAGCATGGTGAACATGGCCTTCGCCTCGCTGCCTCCCCCCTTGGCGGCAACCTCCACGGCGAGCTTGTCGCCTGGCACGATGCGGGTGTGTATCACCGCCGGGGTGTTGTCGCCGGTGTTGGCCCGGGCGCCATCCGGGTCTCGCAGCACCGAGCCGCGCAGCACGTTTTCCGGGAACGTGTAGGCGCGCCGAACGCCTTCGTTCACCATGTCTTCCACGCCCATCGCCCCCTGCCATGCCACTTCCATGCCCACTTCCAAGAACACGATGACGATGCCGGTGTCTTGGCAGATGGGGCGTTTGCCGAGCGCGCAGAGGCGCGAGTTCGCCAGCACTTGGGCAAGCGCGGCCTTGGCGGCCGGACTCTCCTCGCGGTCGTGCGCGGCGGCCATGGCGCGGATGAAATCCGGCGGATGGTAGTAGGAGATGTACTGCAGGGCGTCCGCGACGCTCTGGATCAAGTCCTCTTGGCGGATGACGGTCATGGCGCTTCCGGTGACGATGGCGACCATCTTAGCCCACGCCCGCGCATGCCCTGCAACGCAAGGCGGTTCGGCGTTCCGGTTGGGGTTCCATGTACAATCCAACGCCATCGCGGGAAGGCGTGGCGCAGCCTGCTGTGTCGTCGGCCGCCCCGGGAACCGCGGCGAAGCCATCGCCAACGTCCGCTTCTCGAACCAGCCAAACAAGCGAAATCCACAATGCGTCACAAAAAGCGTCACAAACAGACAGCACGAGCGTCGATAGTCGTCGGCGCGTTGGCCCTCGCCGGTTGCGCGTCCGCGCCGCCGGTGTCGATGTCCATGTTCCAAGGCGGGGGCGCTTGCTACGACCGCAGCGCCATGCCCCACACCGCGGTGGTGGACACGCACTTGCACATGCGGCCGTTCGGCGGCACCGCCCTCCCCTTCACCGAAGTGATCGGGTATCTGGAGAAGACCGGCATCCTGTTCGCCAACATCTACGGCATCGGGCAAATGCTGCCCGTGTCCTCCACCTGCACCTACTATTTGGACTGCGTGGGCACGCCGGTGACACCCACCCTCAAGAACGACTTCGTGAACGCCGCCAACGTGGCCGCCTACAAACCGGACAGCGTCCGGCTCGTGTTGTCGATGACCTTTCCGGACCTCGCGGCCCCGCAGTCCGTGCTTGCCGGCATTCGGCTGCTCGATGCGGAGTTTCCCGGCATGTTCCGCTGGATGGGCGAAGTGAACCTGGTGAAACAGGCCCTGTTCGGCAATGGCCACACGGCGGTGCCGCTTGAGACCATCGCCGAGTGGGCGCCGTTCATGGCGCTGCTGCGCGAACGCGGGATTCCCATCGCCATCCACTCGGACCTCGGCCACGACGAGGACATGACCGAATACCTGGCTTGGATCGAGGAAGTGCTCCGCCTCTACCCCGACAACAAAATCGTGTGGATGCACTTGGGCCTCTCCCGCGAGCTCACCAAGGTCGATGCCGGCGAACACATCCGCATCATGGAAGATCTGGTTGGACGCTACCCCAACCTGCTGTTCGATCTCTCTTGGCGCGTGATTGACGACAGCGTATTCACCGATGCCGACACCCGCGCACGCTACGCGGCCTTCATCAACGCGCACTCCGAGCGGTTCCTGCCGGGGACGGACTTTGTCGCGTCGGCCAACAAGACGTTCGCCATCTACCGCGACGAGCTGGAAGTGACGGGACGGATCCACCGCGAACTTGACGACAACGCTTTCCGCAACATCGCCTTGGGCCAAAACTACTTTCGCCTGCTGGGGCTCGACCACGAAGCTCCGGCGGTGTGCGCGCCCGGCACCCCCTAAGGCGTCCGCAAGAACCCGACATCGTCCCGGCGGGCGTCATTGCCGCCCGTCTCCGGCTCTCCCGGCCCAAGCAACCGGCGCAAGGTTGCCGTAACCAACATGCTATATTCTCCGGCACATCTGGTGCCGGGCACTAGCCGGCACTGCCATTGGAGCGCCCTATGAAACATGTGCTGGCCTTGCCGCTGGCCATCGTCGCCAGCGCGTCGATGGGCGGCCCCGTCTCGGTGACCGCGGTCGGGTTGGACGCCCACGATGGCGCGGTTCTGGAGTTCGGCTACGCGGATCCCCGCAACCCGGACGGCTTCGAGGTTCTTGGGTTGGCGCTGGTCGAAGAAGGGCGGGCCGAATTGCGGGCCGACATCGATACCGCGCTGGCCACCGAGTTCATCATCTTGGCCGACGATGGCGAACGCAGAGTGCGCGGCATCGTGGAACCCGGCGGCGAGCATCGGCTAAGCGCCCGGACGGACGGTGCATTGACGTTCTCCGGCGGGCGCTACCAATCCCTCATCGCCCCCTCCCCCACCGCACCGACCGAGACGCACATCGAACGCATGCGCCAGATATACCGCGGCGAGACCGATCCGCTCGCTCGGGCGCTCGCGCTGCGAGAGGCTTGGAAGGATCGCAACGGCGCCTGGCGTGACACCGAGGACGCCGAGCAGATGGCGGTGCTGGCCGAACTGGGCGAACTGGCCCCGGTGCGAGGCAATCTCAATGTCGCCCTCATCAACGCCGTGTTGGACCAACGCGACGCCGTCGCGGCGCGCGCCATCAAGGACTTCCAAGCCCCAACACTGGCCGGGCGGGAGGTCCGCCTGCGCGACGTGCTGCGCCAGAACAAGTACACGCTGGTCGAGTTCTGGGCCTCTTGGTGCGGCCCTTGCATCGCCGAGATTCCCCACTTGCAAACCGCCTATGAGCGGTTTCGCGCCGCAGGTTTCGAGATCCTCTCGGTCAACTTGGATGAGGACAGAGCGGCATGGCGGCAAGCGTCCGTGGACGACTACGCCATCGGTTGGCTGAACGTCTCGGACGGGCACGCGTTTGCGAGCCCGGTGGCGAAGCTCTACCGCGTGCGCGGCATTCCCGCCAACTTCCTCGTGGCCGCGGACGGCAAGACGGTGGCGCGGCATCTGCGCGGCGAGGCGCTGTCGGAGAAGCTGGCCGATTTGCTCGACGGGTGAGGCGACCTATCCGCAGCATTGCCCGCAGCATTGCCCGCAAGACAGGCAGCCGTTTGCACGACACCGGCCCCCGTTTGCGACTGCCGCGCGGGCACCGCCCCCCGTGGCCACGATCGCCGCGCCGCGTTGTGGCCGCGATCATCTTGGCCGCCGGCGCGTTGGCCGCCACGTCGCCGAACGCCCAAACGAACGCCTTGGCCGAGGTGTTGAAGGCCGGGGCGGCGACGGAACGCCTCGATCTCGCCGCGATCGGCCGCTTGTACGACGAGGCCGTGCGCGATGGCGTCGGCGTGGGACGCACCGTGCGCCGGTTGCGCGCCTTCGCCGACGCGCCGGCGCGCCAAGCGCGGGCGCGCGCCAACACCTTGCTCGCCATCGCCCACCTGCACTGGCGCCACGGCGACCCGGACGCCGCTCTCGAGGCGGCCGATGCGGCTTGGGCGGTGCGCGAGTCCGTGGATGGCGCGCTGCTCAAGGCTCGGTTGCTGGACGCGAGAGGCGACCCCGCGGCCGCTGTCGTTTGGTACGAACGGGCTGCGGCGAACACGGCCCGCGAGCGCGAGAAAGAGTTCGTCGCCCTCCGACTCACCATGGCGCAAGCCACCGAGCGCAACATCGACGCCCTCGTGGCGCTCGCGTCCGAGCGCGACCAGGACTTCCGCAACCGCGTCGCCATCGCGTTGGCCGTGCTCGGCCATCCCGCCGACGCGCTTGCGCTCTACCGCGTGGCGGACGCCTTTGGCGACGTGTTCCGGCAGCGGGTGCGATTGGCCGAGTGGGCCATCGCCGCTGGCGACCTCGAGCAAGCGCAAGCCGAGGCGTGGCGGTCGTTCGAGGCGGCCGGGCGCCGGGCGGACCGGCTCTACGCCTTGGCGGTGCTCGTCGAGGCGTACCGCGAGAACGGCGCGTTGGACGAACTGGTGGCCCGCCTCGACGCCGGCGCCGACACGGCGCCGGAGTTGGTCGAGACCCGGGTGGACCTGCTGATCGAGACGGAGCACTACGACGAGGCCATCCGCTACTACCGGACGACGGACGACGCAGGCGTGGATGTCGCGGCCCGTCAACGGCTGTTGAACCTGTACGAGGCGGCCGGCCGCACCGCGGACATGGTGGCCGAATACCGGCGGCTGATGGCTTCGGAGCCGAGGGTGGTGCATTGGTTCGCGGCGCTCGCGGGCCACTACATGAACATGGCGGAGCCGGCGCAGGCGTTGGCCGTGTGGCAAGCGCTGGAAACCGCCAACGCCGATCATCCGCCGACGTTGCTTGAAGCCGCTGAACGGATGCTCCGAATGGGCTTCACCGAAGAGGCGGTGGCCATGGTGGAGCGGCAAATGGCCGCCGACGGCGAGCACGCGGACGGCCTCTTGTTCCTGTTCGACGTCCGGCGCGGCCAAGGCCGGGACGAAGCGGCGCAGGCCTCTCTCCAACGGCTGGAAGCGCTGCTGCCGCCGGACGACAGCGCCATCCGGGATCTGGCCGACGCCTACGAGCGCTTGAACAAGCCGCAAGCCGCCATCCGCCTCCTGGAACAGCTGCGCGCCAACAAAGGCGAACTCGGCTATGACGAGCGCATGCGTTTGGCGTGGCTGTACAGCGTGGCCGAGCGCAAACCGGAGGCCCTGGCCACTTGGCGGGCGCTTTGGGTGAGCGTGGACAGCGCGGCGCGGCGCAGTCTCGCCGAGAGCCAGATGCTGCTGCTCGCCGCCGAGTTGAACGCATTGGCGGACATCGTGGTTGAGTTGGAAGAGAAGCTCGCGAACGGCGACGCGGACAAGAACGAGATGAACCTGTTGGCGCGCATCTACACCGAGGTGGGCGACTCGCTTTCGGCCACCGAGGTCATCGCCGAGTTCGCCCGCCGCGGCGGCGGCGACGATGTAAACCGGCTTCGCCAACTTGGCCGGGTTCACATGCTGCTGAAGGACTACTCGGCCTACGACAAGGTGCTCCGCCAGCTGGTCGCGGCGGATCCGCGAAACGAGGCCGAGCATGTGCAGAATCTCGTGCTCAACATGCTCGCCTACGATCTTGCCGAGGATTCCGACGAGCGTTTCACGGACATCCAGCGTTGGTTGGCGAAGTTGCGGACCTTCGATGCGGAAGGCGTTAGCGGCGAGTTCGAGGCCGGCGTGCTCTCCCTCGGCGGCTTCAACGACGAAGCGATCGAGAGCTACCGCCGCGCACTGGTGCTGCAACCGGAAAACAGCGACAACCTGCTGCTGATGGCGGACATGATGAAGCGCACCAACCGCCGCGACGAAGCGGTTTCGCTGCTGCAGTACGCCGCCGAACACGCGGTGGACGACAACGCGTTCGTCGTCGCCGTGGACGGCATCGTCAACATGATCGGCGCCCGCTCCTTCTCCGACCGTCTCACACCCGCCATGCGCCGGACGTTCCGCTGGGCCGAGCGCATCATTCTTGAACGCATAACCGGCCGCGCCGACAAGTTCTACCTGTACCAGCTGCTGGCGGACATCGCGCAGGAGACGGGCGACCACGAAGGCGAGTTCCTGGCGCTGGAGAACTCGCTCTCCCAGGCCGGCCTGCGGCGCCCGGCCATCCTGCGCGAACTCGTCACGCTGGCGACGCCGAACACCGGCTACGGCGGCTTCGACACCGGCGGCGGCGATAGGGAAAGGCAACTCAAGCACGGCCGCCGGTTGATCGGCCTGCGCCAAGCGCTGCCCCCGGAGGTCTACATCGATCTCGGCAAAGTGCTGCTCGAACGCGGCGATCTCGCCGGCGCGGAGAAGGCGTTCGACGGCATTGACGACATCACGGGCCTCATCGACGTCAACAAGACCAAGGCCGATCTGTTGCACGAAGCCGGCCATTCGGCTGAAGCCCTGAACTACTACACCCGCGCCCTCAGCGTCAAGCCGGACGACCTGGCGCTGCTCGCGAAGACCGCCCTGCTGCGCGAGACGAACGGCCAGCTCGCGGTGGCGAACAGGTTGTACGAACGCGCGCTCGGCAATGTGCTGCGCACGCAGCCGGCGACCGCCAAGGCGAAACGGCCGGGTAGTGATCAATCACCGATGGCGATGTTCGGGCCCCGCGTCGACCTCGCCGTCACCCGCGACTACCGCACGTACTTCGAGACCCTCGCGCAGGGGTTCCTCGTCACATGGCCCGAAGACCGGGCCAGTGCCGCGCAGCGGCTCGCCGCTGTGCGCGCCATGGTCGACGACGCCGTCCAGTCCACCAGCGAGCCGGATGGCGAACAGCCGCTGTCGGCGTTTCCCCGGCTCGACCACACCGCCCGGTTCGCGCGCCGGGTGGCGGAATTCACAGGCGACACCGAACTCCGGCGCCATGTGGACGCCGCGGTCGCGGCTTACGAGGCCGAAACGGAAGACGCTCCCGCCCCCCCAACCGAGGGCGGCCAGTCGGTGCTGGAACGGCACTTCGCGCGCGCCAAGGGCGAGGGGGATTTCGGTGCCGCGGCGCGGCTTGCGCGACTGCTCGGCGACGACGAGCGAATCGCCGAACTGTTGCGCGAACGCATCGCCGCCGGCGAGTACCAGGAAGGCATCTCGGTTGCCCGGGCCATGTTGTCGCCCACGGCCTTCCGCCGCGTCGTTTCGCCTTTCGTGGCCGCGCTCAAGGACGACAAGAGCGCGTTCCTTAAGCTCATCACCGGCGCCGGCGCATGGCTGGTGCTCGATGTGGAGGAGCGCTTGGGCCGCGATTTGATCGCGCCGGACGAACTGGAACGTCTCGCCACCAGTCCGATAGCGGACCAAGTGCTGGACGAACGGGGGTTCGGCAACGCAACCGCGTTCTGGGGCTACCTCAAGGCGAAGGTGGGGGTGGATGCCCAGATCCGCTATTTCGCCAACGTTGTCGACGGTTTCGAGGGCGGGAACGGTTTTGGCGGCGGCTCCTATGTCATCAGGGAGGTGCTGGACGATCTGTTGACAACGGAACTGACCCCGCCGCAACAGGAAGCCCTCGTCAACGCCGCAAGCGCTTACGCCGCCAAATCGGATTTGCCTCCGGAGTACGCGGCGCAACAGATTCTGAGCATGCTGTTGAAAGACGTCCCTAGGCAAAACCAACAAATGCTCTACGCGCTGGCCGAACCGTTCGCCCGGCGCGGTCAGCTGGGCTTTGATCTCGGTCAAACGCTGCGCACGATTTTCGAAGGCGACCCGGACGACGGCTTCGACGCGCTGCTGGATCTGGGACGCAGGGATTTGCGAACCGCAGCGCTTGGCATCCGAGACTTCACCGAGCGGTTTGCCGAACAGAAGGAGAAGCTGCTCGCCCGAATCGCCAGCGGCGAGCAGGTGGACGCCGCCACGGCGAACCTCATCTACGGAATGGAGCTCGCCACCAGCTTCTACGGGAACGCCGAACAGCGCACGGCGCGCGCCCGCCGTTTGATCCAATTGGCACCGCGATTGATGGCGCTGGACCCGGAGGAATCGGAGTACCGGCGGGCGCTGGTCACCGCCCACCTGGCGCTCGGCGAGCGCCACGGGGCTGAACAAGCGCTGCTCGACTTCCACAGTAGCGCGCCAGAAGACGAACTGTTGCGCGGCGCCGTCTACTTCCATTGGCTGAGCGAGGGCCGCTACGCGCAGGCGCTGGCGCTGGCCGCCGATGGCGGCGCCGACTACCGCGACGAAACCACCGTCGATCCGCTGTTGGAGAAAGCCATGTCGCGCGGCGCGCGCGGCTCCAGCGCGGAGATCTTCCGGTTGTACTACCCGAAGCCGTTCGACTTCTACGGCCCCAGAGACGCGGCGCTGTCGCGGGACATCGACAGGCTGCGGGCTCTCGCCGTTGACAGTGGGGACGCGCGATCGCGCAGCCAAGCGCTCAGAGCGGTGTGGCGCGGAGCGTACGCACCCGACGAAAGCGATGGCGGCCTACGTTTTTTCGAACCGCTCGGCATGCTGCTCGACTTGCCGGCGAAAGCGGCCAAAGACGAGTTCTTCAGCTACGAGACGCGCCCGACGGGCGGGATCGCCTCCATGCTTGAATCCTCCGGAGGCGGCGCGCCGCCGCGGCTCTTCGACGCGCTCGCCGATCTTCCTTTCGCCGCCGCGGCGTTCGACCGCCTCATCGCCGCCTTGCCGGCGGACACGCGACGGGAGAATCAGCGCCTGTACGCCTTGCTGGGCAAGGCGTTCGAGGCGGCGCCCGGATACCGCGATCAGCGCTTGGACAAGCTGGGGGACGGGTTGCGGCGAGACTCCCTCAGCGACCAGGAATTCGGCTTGTGGGTGGCGTTGCGAGAAGCTGACCAAGCCCCTCTGGAGCGATGGGAGGTGGCGCGTTTCCAAGCGCGCGCCGCGGCCATCGACGACCCCAACACGTTCGAGATACTCCACTTGGCGCGTCTTTTCGCCAAAGCCGGCGCGTCGACGCCAAGCGCACTTGACGCCGCGGTCTCCCACTACCAACTGGTGGCCGCCAGCCTGTTGCGAATGCAAGACGCCGAACCGCGCGTCATGATGCGGATCATCGGGCCGGGCGCGGTCAGCGATAGCCTCGACTTGGCCGATCTTGCCGACGAGGTGGCCGACCGGTTGCCGAACGAACAGGCGCTAAAGGTGATACGAAGCGTCTTGGGCATTGCCCGTCCGATGGATGAAGACGCTGATGTCGCGGCCTGTTTCCACGCCTACGCGCTGCGGACCTTGTCGACGGTGATGACCGCCGACGAGGCCTTGGTCGAGGCCGAAGCGTGGGCCGGTAGGCCTCCCGCCGCCGACAGCGCGCTCTGCGATGGCGCCCACGCTGTCGAACTCGCGCGCATCCACGCCCAAGCCGGTCGTCTCGCGGATGCGCTAGCCGTGTTGCGGGCGCTGCTGCGGAGCGCCCCGTCACGCTCTGAAGACGACCTTTTCCTTAGCCAAGACGACTACCGGCGGCAAACGGCGCGAAGTCATTTCAAGCGCCTGCTCGGCGTGCCAGCCGCCGCGTCCGCGCACGGCATGCTCGTGGCGCACCGCGGGCGCCTTTTCCCGGCCCGCGAGCCGCATGTCTGGGATGGTTCCGGCGAGTGGATCATGCGCGCCGCCAACGCCATGATCGACTGGCTGGACGATGCGGCCTTGGACGCCGCGGTCACGTTGGACGCGGTGCTTGTCGCCGCTTGGCAACGACGCGCCGCCGGCAAGCCCGACATGGCGCGGAGCCTTTTCTCACAAGCGGCGGGAAATATCGCGAGCGCCGACAGCCCGCCAAGCGCCGGCGTCCTGCGCCAGCTCGCCTTGATGGCACTCCAGCTGGAAAGCCCTCTGCCGCTCGACTTGGCGGAGGCGGCATTGAGCCGCGGTATTCTGACCGCCGCCCAAGAGGCCGATCTCTTGCTTTACCTTGCCACGCTTTCCGACGCCGGCGCCACCCTGCGCGTTGGCCGGACGGCCGACCGCGGCGACCGGCTGGCGGTGCTGCAAGCCCTCCTGCCGTTGGCCAGAAGCGCCGGCGATGCGGCCTACGCCGCGCAGTTGACGGGGCGCATCGGCACCGCCGAGGAGGCCCGCGCCGAGCTTGGGTTGGCGCCCGAAAGCGAGCTTGGGCGGTCCGCCAACGTGGCGCGGGCGGGGAGCTGACATGCCGAGCGTGTCCAACACGCGGCCGCATCGGTTTTCCGGCGCGTTCGCCAGCTGGTCGCATGTGGTGGGCGCGACGCTGCTCGCTGTCGCGTCCACGTCGCTCGGCGCCGCCGAGGGAGGCCGAATCGATGCGCGCGCGCTGGGCGACCGGGTGCTCGTCCGCGCCACTTTGCGCACCGAAGCGTTCCACAAGGACACGCATGTCGTCGTGGACTACGCGGCGCCGGTCGGACTGCAGGTGCATCGCAACGTCCTGCCTTCCATCGCCTTCGGCGAAGGCGAACAAACCCTTGCCATCGTCGCGGACGGTTTCCAAGTGGCCGTGCCGAGAGACGCCATCGCCGTCGAGTCGGGCCCGGTGCTCGGCGAAATCACCGCCCGCCACGCCAATGAACTTGGCAACGTGGACGCCTCGGCGATACTTGGCTGGCCGGTGCTGCGGCGTTTCGCCCTGGGCCTGAATTTGCGGGACGGCGAACTGACGCTAAAGCCTGCGCAGGAGGCCGCGGCCGCCGCCTCCACCGGACCCGGCGGCACCTTGGTGACCGGAGTGCGCGTCGTAGGCGAATCCGTGCGGGTGCCCGTCTCGCGGGACGGCGCACGCGCTTGGATGACCTTCAACACCGCCGGCTATCACACCTACTTGAACCAGGAATTGGCCATCGGCGCCAGCGCGGACATTCGGTTCGGGGACACGGCGTTGTCGGTCTCCGACATGGTGGCGATGTTCCCGCAACCGTTCGACGACTCGGACGACGGCTTGCTGCTGCGTTCCGGGCTCGGTCTGTGGGCGTGCTACGCGCTGGAAATCAACCCTGGTCGCGGCTACCTTGCGCTCACGCCGGTGCTGGACGGCAACTATTCCGAGGCCGATGCCGCTTTCTACCGGGCCGCCGCCGCCGCAGACGCCGAGGGTCTGCGGGCCTACGCCGCGGCCTGGCCAAAGGATCGCAACATCGAAGAAGCGGCCGCCCGATTGTTCGACATCGGCGTGCGTGAAGGTTTCACCGTGGCGGCCCAGCTGGACACGGTGGGTCTCGGCTTGGCGGTCACGCCGGCGCCGCGACGGATGGAATACGTCGGCGCGTTCGCCCTGGGACTGTTCCAGGGCGAGGACAAGGACCGCCACACCGATCTCGTCTTGGCTCTGGGCGAGGAAGCCATGCGCCACGTCGGTCGCGCCGAAAAGCCGCGTTTTCGTCAGCATCTGCAACTGATGCTGGGCGATAGGTATCTCGCGCGGGGCGATGCCCAAGCGGCTTGGAAGACGTTTCTCGCCGCCGGCTTCAACGGCGACCCGGGCCTGGAGGGCGTGGTGCGTCACGAACTCGGACGCGCCTACGAGGCGCTCGGCCGGCATCGTCGCGCCTACTCCAACTATCAGCGGGCTTTGTCCGACTTGACGCCGACGCCGCCCGCGATGCGCCAGAGCGCCAAAGCCGCCTTGGCGCGCTTGCGTCCCCATCTGGCGCCCGACGACGAACTGCTGGCCAGCGACCAAGATGGCTGATTCCGCCGAACTCGCCGCCAACCTCGACCGCGTCGCGCGACGGGCGCAAGGCGCCATGCGCCCGTGGGCGTGGCGGCAAGCCGCCGAACGCGGTGCGGAGGTGCTCGCTCCGACGGCGACGGCGGTGCCCCTGCTCGTTCTCGCGGCGAGCGTGTGGGGGCTTTTTTCCGGCCGCTCTTGGTGGTCGTTAGGCGTGGCACCCACGATCGCCCTCGCCATCGCCCTGCCGCTCGCGTACATGTTGGTGGCTACGGTTCTCGCCTATTGGCGGCATCCGCCCACGCGGGCCATGGGTCTCGCGTTCCACGATCACCGCTTGGGCCTGCGCGACCGATTGCAGGCGGCGGACTTCTTCTTGCGCGCCGAGGCGCCCAGCGGATTCGCGCAAGCCGCCATTGAGGACGCCGCCGGGTTCGCGCAACGGGCGCTAGCCGCCGAGCTCCCCAAACTACAGTGGCGGCGGCCGGCGTTGCGTCCTGGGCCTTGGCCGCTCGGCGTGCTGGCGCTGGTGGCGTTGGTGATCGGGTTGTTGTTGCGCGGCCAGTCGTTGGCGCTCGGCGACTCGGCCGAAGACGCCGGGGCCGGCGAAGTGGACAACCCCGTCGCCGCCGCTCCTGCGGCAGAGCAACCAGACGAAGAACCGGCGCACCGGGAGAACCGGCGCTCGCCGGCGCCCCGTCCTGCTCCGCGGCCAAGCGAACTTTTCGCGTTCGCGGCGGATGCAGGCGGCGAGCGCCCACCGCTTGGCATGGGCGCATTGCCGGCGGATTTCGAGCCGTCGGAAACGCGCGCCGCGAACGCGCAGGCCAGCCAAGCGGGATTGGCCGCCGCCGGCGCCTCCAGCCAAAGCGCCGATCAAGCGCCTCGCCCGAAACGCGAGCGCACGCGAAAACCCGCCGGCAAGCGCCGGAAACCGACCGAGATGCGCCGCGAAGAGTCCGCCTCCAGCGGCGTCGCCGGCGGCAGCGGCACGAGCGCCGGCAGCCGCCTCGCGGCATCGGACCATCCCGCGGCCGACAACAAAGCGCGCAGCGACGAATCACAGGACGACGTGGAAGACGATGCCGAGGACGAGGAAGACGAGGAGCAAAAGGCCGCGGCCACGCGCAAGCCCATGCTGAACAACCAGAAAGCGCCAGTGGACCGGTCGCTCACGCCCGCCGGCATCGGTGATCAGGAGCGTGACGACTTGAACGGCCGCAGCGGCCCCGGCGGCCTCAAGAAGACACGCGGCGTCGCGGCCATGCTGCTCGGCGTGCCCATGCCCGACCACTTGCGCGGCAAGCCGAATCCGGGCCGCGTCAAGGTGCGGCGCGAACGCTCCGCGCCCGAGGAGAAAGCCGTCCAAGCGGTGCCGGCCGCAGCGCGCGGCCGCCGCGACGAGGCGTTCGGCGACATCAACCACATGCGCCTGCCGCCGCGGGCGCGCAGCACCGTGCGCGACTACTTCCTCGCGCAACGCCAAACCACCAACAACGCGAAGGAGGAGCCATGAGTGTTGCCGAGAGCGCGGGCCCCGTGCCCGTGGAAACCGCCGAAGCCGCGCGCGCCGCCGCGGCGGGGTTCAAGAACGTGTGCGGACGCCTCAAGGCCGAAGTGGCCAAGATGTTCGTCGGCCAGCACGATGTCGTGGACGGCGTGCTCACGGCCCTTCTGGCCGGCGGCCACGTGTTGCTCGAAGGCGTGCCGGGACTCGGCAAGACGCTGCTGGTGCGCACCTTGAGCGAGGCCGTCAGCCTGCGCTTCTCGCGCATTCAATTCACGCCGGATCTGATGCCGGCGGACATCCAAGGCACCACGGTGCTCACCGAAACGGCGGGCGGAGGCCACGAGTTGAGCTTCCAAGAAGGGCCGCTCATCGCCAATCTGGTGCTCGCCGACGAGATCAACCGCGCCACGCCGAAGACGCAGTCGGCGTTGCTTGAGGCGATGCAGGAGCGGCAAGTGACCATCGGCCGCCGGACAATCATCTTGGAGGAGCCCTATTGCGTGATGGCGACGCAGAATCCGGTGGAGCAGGAAGGCACCTACCCGTTGCCGGAGGCGCAGCTCGACCGCTTCCTGCTGAAACTGCTGGTGGGCTATCCCGCGGAAACCGAATACCACGGCATTCTCGACCGCACGACCGGCGCCGCGGTGGAGGCCGCTCAGCCGGTAACCGACGGCGCCGAGATCGTCCGCATGCGGGCCACGGTGCGGGCGGTGGCGGAACCGGATCCGGCCCGCACCTACGCCGTGCGGCTGGTGCTCGCGACGCAGCCGAACAGCGACCATGCGCCGAAATCCGTCACCGAGAACGCCGCTCTGGGCGCGAGTCCGCGCGGCGTGCAGGGTCTCATTCTGGCGGCCAAGGTGCGCGCCCTGCTGGACGACCGGTTCGCCATCGCCACCGACGACATTCGCGCGGTGGCGCTGCCCGTCTTGCGCCACCGAGTGCTCTTGAACTACCGCGCCCAGTCCGCCAACGTGACCGCCGACGCGCTCATCGAGGACGTGCTGGCGGCTGTGCCGGCGCCCAATGCCGTCGCCTAGCGTCGAGTTCAAGGCGTTGGCCTTTTTCTTGGCCTCTCGGCCATCCGGCGCGGGCCAATACCGCCGGCGGAGACTCCCCGTTGTTCGCGAATCGGCACGCTAACGGCCCCAGCAAGAACCACCATGCCCGCAGCCCCCACATTCGGCGAGTTGTTCGATCCGGAGTTCTTGGCCGCCCTGCGGCCCTTCGCGCTGCGGGCTCGACGGGTGCCGATGGCCGGACGGCCGGCGGATCAGACTTCCCGGCAGCGCGGCGGCGGAGTGGAGTTCGCGGACTACAAGGCGTATACGCCCGGCGACGATCTGCGCACGCTGGACTGGAACATCTACCGCCGCCTCGGCCGGTTGTTCGTGCGCGTCTTCGAGGAGCGGCGCGATCTGCCGGTGTACCTGCTGGTGGATCGGTCGCGGAGCATGTACCTGGAGACGCCGCCGCGCATCGAGGCGGGGCTCAAGACCGCGCTGGCGTTGGCCGCAATCGCGCTGGCGCAGCATGACAGCGTGCGGCTGCTGCACTTCTCGGACGACTTGCGCTTGGATGTCACGTCGGCGGCCGGCACGCGGGGGCTGCCCGGTCTGGCCCGGCGGATGGCGTCGCTCACCGAACAGGCCGGGACGGATCTGGTGGGCGCGGCGCGCGAGTTGGCCGGCCGCCGTTTGCGCCACGGGCTTCTGGTTGTGGTGTCGGATTTCTTCGACCCCGCCGGCGTGGACGCCGTGACCGCGGAGCTGGCGCTCAGCCGTCACCGGCTGTTGCTCGTCTGCCTGACCAACGAGGCGGACGCCCAACCGACCGCGCGGCCGGATCTGCGCGGGGATGTGCGGCTGCGCGATTGCGAAACCGGGACGGCGCTGGACGTGACCATCACGCCGGCCGTTCTCGCCCGCTACCGGGCGGCATACGCCGCGTTCAACACCCGCTTGACGGACTTCGCCGCCGAGCGCGGCGCCGGCCTCGCGCGCGTCAACACCGGCGAGGATGTGCTTGAGCAGATCACGCGGTTGTTCGCCGGCGGCGCGCTGGTGGTATGAATCGCGCCGCCGGCGCGTCGCACCGAGGCGGCGCATGACGTTCGCCAACCTGCCGCTCTTCGGCGTGCTGGGCGGCTTGGCGGCGCTGGCCGCGCTCCTGTTCGTGCTGCAACGGCTGCGCACCCGCCACATCGAAGTGACCGTGCCGACGACGTTGTTCTGGTTGGCGGCGGCGCGCGACGCGCCGGTGCGGGTTTTTTGGGGACGCTTTCGGCATTGGCTGGCGTATTTGCTCATCCTGCTCATCTGCGCCCTGCTGTGGCTTGCCTTGGCCGGCCCCGAGGCGGCTTCTCGACGTGCCGTGGACTTCCATGTGTTGTTCTTGGACGGCTCCGCGCACACGGCCAAGCCGGCGGACGCGGAACGCGCGCTGTCGGCCCTGAAGGCGGATCTGCAATCCCTGCCGACGGATCGCCGGGAAGTGATCTGGGGTGGCGCCTTCAACTTGAAGTTGCTGCGGGCCGGCGAGGATGCGCTGTTGCTCGACCAGCGTCTGGAATCCCTGACGCCCGACGCGGCGCCGTCGGCGCTGAAAGACCAGCTGCGCTTGCTCAGCATCCCCGGCGCCTGGCCGGAGCGCTTGGAACTGGTGATCTACGGACGCGCCCCGGTGGACGCGGAAACGCTCGCCGGGCTGCCAGGCGGCATTCGCGTCACCAGGGGCGTCGATTACCCCGCGCCGCAGACGGGCGCCGGCATCGTGGCGTTCGGCATCGCCCCGGCGCTTTCGGGCGACCCGCTGCGTGTGGATGCCTTGATGACGGTTCGCGCGCCCTCGCCCGCCGCAACCGATGTGATCGTCCGGTTGGATGACGCGCCGCTGGCCGCGGCGCGAGTGAAGCGCTTGGAAAGCGAGGACGGGCGAGCGCACTTCGCGGTGCGCGATTTGCCGGCGGCCGGCGGCGTCTTGGCGGCCTCGGTGGTGGACGCGCAAGGTTCGGCGCTCGACAACGTGGCGCGCTTGCGCTTGCCGACGCGCCGCGTGCTGCCTGTCGCCTTGGCACCGGACGTGCCGGTTCTCATTGCGGACGTCATCGCGGCCGATGCCGGCATGGCGTCTTCGGACCCCGCAGCGGCGGCGGTGGTGGTGCGCCGCGCCGGCAGCGATTTCGGCGCTGAGCTGCCGGCCCTGGAGCTGGTGCCGGCCGCAACGCAAACCGACGCGTTCGTCATCGGCTACAGCGATCAAGACGCTCACGCGGAGCGCGTCTTGCGCGCCGGCGCGGAAGCGCTTGGTCTCGATCAGATAGACGCCGTCGGGCTTGCGAGCACCTTGCAGCGCCAAGTGTCCGTGGCGGTCGAACCCGCTGTTCGCCGCCGCGTCGCGGTGTGGGAAGAGCTTTTCAGCGCCGAGTACAACCTCACCGACAGTCGCGGTTTTCCGGTGTTCGTCGCCCGCGCGTTGCGGTACTTGGCGGCGGATCCCGTGTGGCATTCCTATGTGGCGGCCGGCAAGCCTCTGCCCACAGCTGTCGGCGGCGCGCCGTGGCTTGGCCGGCCCGAGCCCGCCGTGGACCTCTTGGGAGCGCAATTCGCGCCAGCCCGCGCCGGCGAGCTATCCGGACAGGCCCCCGCTTTGATCGCGGCTCTGCTCAGCGAAGATGTCACGAGCGGACGGCCCGGCGTGGAGTTGCCGGCGTACACGGCGCCCGGAGGCGGTGCGGCGCAGGACATCGCCGCCTGGCTCGCGCTACTCGCGCTCGCCCTGCTCGTGGGCGAGTGGGTCCTGCACCAGCGCGGGCTGATCCCCTAAGGCGGAGGCGAAACGCGCGATGGAACTGTCGTTCTTGCAGCCGCACATGGCTTGGCTGCTGCTGGCCGTGCCGCTGGTGTGGTTCCTGCCCGGGCGTCCGCGCTCGCGCACGCAAGCGGCCCTGCGCACCCTCGTCTTGTTGCTGGTGATCGCCGCACTGGCGCGACCCGTGTTGGTCACGCCCCGCGCCGGCGGTCATCAGGCGGTGGTGCTCGACGTCTCCTCGAGCGTTGCCGAGCAAGCGCGGGAATCCGCGTTGGCCCTTGCAACGCGGCTTGCCGCAAACGGGGAACACGAGGTGACGGTGTTGCAACTCGGCGGGGCCGCCCCAGCCGCCGATGAGGAGGGCCAGTGGCTGCAACCGGACACCGACAGCGCATCGCCGCTCGGCGCGGCGCTCGATCTGGCCGCCCAATCCATACCCACCGGTTCGCCGGGCGCTGTCACGCTGCTCTCCGACGGTCGGGCGACGGACAAACACTGGGGCAAGGCGCTTGCCCAGCTGCTTGACCGCGGTTTGCCCGTCCACGCCTTGCCTTTGGAGAGCGTGAGCGAGCCGTTCTTGGCGAATTTGCGAACCCCGCATACGCGCCCAGGCGAAAACGCCCGCATCGCCGTAGACGTGGTCGGTGCCGGGCGCGGTCTCGAGGTGGTGCTGCGCCGGGAAGAGGCGCTGCTTGAGCGCAGCGGACTGTTCGACAGCGACGGTCGCCACACGATCGTGCTGGAGCTGCAGAGCGGGGCGGCCGGTTTCCACCCGTTCACGGCCGAGCTCGTGAACCCCGCGGCCGCGGCTCACCCGGGCAGTCGGCGGGACGGCGTGCTGGTGGTGCAAGAGCCGGCGCGCGTGTTGTACCTCGGCGAGCGCCAACAAGGCGCGCGCGAGCGCTTGCAGGCGTTGGTGGGCGACGGCTTCGCGCTGGCTTCGGAGCAGGCGGTGGGCGAAGCGTTCGACTTCACCAGCCACGATCTCGTGCTCATCGACGACCTGCCGGCGCGGCGCTTGCCGGAAGCGGCGCAGAAAGCGCTGGCGGCAGCGGTGGCGAACGACGGAGTGGGGTTGATGCACAGCGGCGGGGCGGCGGCTTTCGCCGATGGCGGCTACCACGGTCAACCGCTGGCAGACCTGCTTCCGGTGGAATTGCGTGGCGAGGAGGACAAGGTGGACCCGAGCGTCGCGCTTGCCATCATCATCGACACTTCCGGGTCCATGGGCGGCACGCGTATCGAACTCGCCAAACAGATCGCCCGCATCGCCGTTCGGCGGCTGCAACCCCACGACCGAATCGGCATCGTGGAGTTTTACGGCGCCAAGCACTGGGCCGTGCCGATGCAACCGGCCGCCAACAAGATCGAGATCGACCGCGCGATAGGCCGCATGAAGGCCATCGGCGGCACCGTGCTGTATCCGGCCATGCAGGAGGCCTATTACGGTCTCAAGAACGTCAACACCCGTTTCAAACACATCCTGCTGATCACCGACGCCGGGGTCGAGGACAGCAATTACGAACGGATGACCCGGCGCATCGCCAAGGACGGCATCAACGTCTCAACGATTCTGGTCGGCCAAGGCGGCCACAACCTCATCATGTCCGACATCGCCAACTGGGGCCGCGGCCGCTTCTACGCCGTGGGCGACCAGTTCAGCTTGGTGGAGCTGGTGCTCAAACAGCCGTCCACGCGCAAACCGCCACGCTACAAGCAAGGCGAGTTCACGCTCCACGCCCAAGGCGGCCCAGGGTGGTGGGGGCCGGTGGGGCACGTTCTGCCACCGCTCGCCGGCTACGCCGAGGTGGAGACCAGAGACGGTGCCGAAGTGTTGCTGGAAATCGACGCCGGCGACGGCAAACGCCATCCGCTGCTCGCCACCTGGCAGCACGGCCTCGGCCGGGTGACGGCGCTGATGACCGAGCCGGTAGGCGAAGGAACCGCGCCCTGGCGAAACTGGCCTGACTATGGCGAATTCCTGTCCCGCGTGCTGGCCCGCACGGCGGCGGATCACACGCCGTTCCACCTCACCCTGAAACGCCGTCACGACCAGCTGACGCTGACCGCCGAGCGCGATGTCCAGGACGCCACGCTGGTGCCTGCCGCGCACTTGGTCGATGCGGAAGAGAAACGCCTCGCGAACCGCCCGGTGGTGTTCCACGAACGGGCGCCGGGACTGTTCGAGGCGAATATCGCCGCGCCGCGCAACGAGACCGTGCGGGTCGTTGTCGCAGCCGCCGGACGGCTGCAACGCATCGCCGCGGTCGCGAGCTCCGACGCGCTGCCGGAGACCCAAGTGGATCCTCTCTCGGCACTCAGCCTCACGCGCCTGGCGACCCGCACGGGTGGCCTGGTGCTCGCCGGGCAAGCGCCCGGCGGGGTGCCCGTGAGCGGTGTCGGCGGCACCGCGACATCCTTTTCGGCAACGCCCCTGTGGCCGTTTCTGCTGCTGGCGGCGCTGCTCGGCTATTTGGGTGAGATTTTGTACCGCCGTTGGCCCCGCGCCTGACAACGGCGCTGGCCCTCGGCGGTAGTAGCACCGCGGCGATTCGTTGTTTCACACCGCACCAACCGCCGCACGAAAACGGCGACGAGTGCCTCATAGTCATGTGCGGCTTAAGCCCCACAGATCGCCGTGGACATCGTGCGATCCCAGCGGGAACACTTCACCCAAGTGGTCTCGTCTCGCAACGTTCCCTCCGGGATGTCGCGGTTGTCGGATACGGTGGCAGGCGTTGTGGTGCGCCGTTGGGGGCGGCGCCGAACAGCGATTGGTTGTTTAAGCCAAGGCCTATCGTTCGTCAGGAAGGTGTGCCGCACTCGCCTCGGGCGCATCGACACGCAACCAGCGAATCGCGTCGGCGACCACGCTGTCGCCGGGCGTTTCGTCGGAGACGATGAGGCGCACTTCGCCAGCGTCCAAGTCGAAGTCGCCGAGCGTATTCCAGCCCGCGACCGCTGCCGCGCCGTCGAAGTCCACCGCCGTCGTGTGCGCCGCGGTTGCAACGCGCATGTCGTAAGTGCCCTGTTTGTCGAAATAGCGTCGAAGACTGAGCGCTTGCATCGCCGCCGCAGGGCCGCCGATCTTCGGCGCGGTGACTTTGCGCCAAGTTGGCCAGTGGTATTGCAACCGCCAGCGGCCCGGGACGGACAGGCGGGCGCGAAAAACGGCTGCATGACGACCGTCGCCGGGGAGCGTTCGCGCCACCGTGCGTCGGTACTTGCCCCAAGCGGACTCCCAATGCTGCCGAGACCATTGCGCCCGCGCATTGTCCGGTGGGTAGTGCGGCAGCCACGGCGAGCCTTGATGTTCGCCGAGCGCGGCCTCAGCGGCCAGGGCGATGGAGAACCCAGGATCGAGATCGTCCACGATGATCCCAGCCACGGACGCGGGGCGCCAATCACTCGGTCGCGCCCCAACCAGGGGCGGGATGTGTACGATGTCGTCGGCCCAGATCGGCAGGGCCACGGGCAGGTCGGTGCGATTGAGGGACAGATAGGGCCACAGCGAGATGCGCTCGGGCGGGAAGGCTGTGACCAAGCCCATTTCCACCGCGGTGTTGCCGGCGATCCGAACAGGCAGAGACCTTTCGAAGCCGAACAGCCCGGCACCCCTCGCCACGCCGGCGTCTGCGGCTTGCCGACCGCCAACGGCGAGTCTGAGCATCCCGTCCACGGGCTGATCGTTGAGGACCCGAACCCGCGTTTGGTAACGCGGTGTGCTGCCGCTGTCCGCCAAGCGGCTGACGGCAGCCGGCGAGGCGACGAACCCGGGCAACCCGGCCCCCGCCAGCATAAGTTCGAGCAGTTCACCCACATCGCCGCCCGGATCGGCGTTGGCGACGTCGTGGACTTGGTAGCCGCTGCCGGCATGACGGCGGCGAATATCCGCCAACAGGGCGGCGCTCCGCGCTGGGCCGAGCGTGTCCAAAAGGGCGGCGTTGGCTTGGCCGCCTTTCAGATGCAGCGCGGCGACCAGCCTGCGGGCCTCCGCCACTGGCGTACATGGGCTGTTGCTGGCCAGCTGCGTTGGCGGCGGGGCGTCACCACCGCGCACACGCCGATGCATGGCCGCCGTGGCGCAGGCGTCCAACGCCGTCAACGCGACCCGCGCCGCGTGCCACGCGGCGTCCGCCTCGCGCTCGGCTTCGAAGGGGTGCCTTTGGGGCCCCCAAACCGGCCATGTGATCCCGGCGGCGAGAACACCGCCCAACTCGCCGCCGAACACGCTTCGCCCACCCCATGTGGCGCCGATGAGCCGCGAGAGTTCCTGTCGATGCTGCGCAACGGCAGCGTCCGTTTCGAGGGCGGAAAAGCGGTCGGCGACGAGGTTGGGACCCAGTAGCTGCGCCGCCAAGTCGTTCAAGACGAAGCCGAGCGCCAAGGCGCTTGGGCCGTCAGCCGCGGTTTGCTGCGCAAAAGCCTGCCTTGCCAAACCGACGACCGGATTGTTCCCGCTCGCCCGGGTGTAGGCCGTGAAATAGTGCTCGACCGCAAGGGCGTGTTCCTTCGGGGTGGCCTCGCTCGCCAGCCCGCGCCCAAACCGGGGCGTCGTCAAGTGGGCTTCGCGCAAGAGGTAGATTGCCGGAAGGGCCACGCTGGTCATGCGCCAACCGTCGCCGTAGGTGCGCAGCCGCATGGGCACTTCCACCAACGTCAAGCCAGCGTAGGGATAGGCCAAGCCGAGCCCGGTCAAACGGTCGAACAGTTCGCCAAGGCGCGCCGCGAGCGGCCCAGCCACCGCCAAGTCGCCGACATTGTCCAGATGCCCCGGAGCGGCGAGCAATTCGACGTGAACGCCGGCGATGTCGATCGCGCGTTGGGCGAACACCCCAGCGACCAGGCCAACATCGGCCACCGAGGCCACCGGGGCGAAGCGGACGCGGTCGCCAGCGGTTCGGCGACGACCGGGGCCGGCCACCAGCCATCCACGCGGCGCTTCGACCAGCAGGTCCAACTCAAACGGATCCCAACGTCGCTGGCCCACGTTCGCGCCAACGGCCGGCAACCACCGCGCCGCGGGCATGAGGGCGACCAAGCGCTGCCCGTCTATCGTGGCATCCCTGCCAAGCCGCAACAACGGGTGGCGTCCCGGCAGCTTGCGCCACTCCAAGGGGCTGTCGAGATAAGCGAAGTCCGCGTCCGGCGCACCCGTGGCGCGCAGGCGCAGCGATGCTTGCACAGCACCCTCGGCCGAGTAGGAAACGGCGAGCAGCCCGTGTTCATGCGTGTAGGCGGCGACTTGGCCGTCGAGGCGCAGTTCGCGCACCGTCATGCCCGGGTTGAAGCTGAACAGCAGCGCGCCGCTGTGGTCGGCGGCCACGGCCAGTCGCAGGGTCACGTCGATCTCGATACCGTGGCCGGGCGCAATGCGAACCAACCCCTGCACTCGGTCGATGGAGAAATCCCCCGGCGACTTCAGCGCTTCGACATGCGCGCTCCGCCACGTTTCACGCAGCGCCAACCGATCCGCCGCCAAAAGGCCGATGATCAACGGGACGGTCAACCCCGCGGCGCAGAAGGCCGCGCCGAACGCCAATGCCCGGCGGCCATCGGCGGGCCGCCAGTGCAAACGCACGCCTAGGGCGACGAGCCCCGCGGCGGTGGCCACCATGGCGCCACGGTGGAGGAATGTCTCGGCGGTGATGTTGGCCACCATGTCCGAGGCAAACTCCCCGAAATTGCTCGCGAGACCTACGGCCGGCAACAGGTACGACGGCACGTTGAACAGCGCCCATGTGTAGCCGGCAACAAGCGCCAATCCACAAACGGCACCGACCGCGCGGCTACCACTCGCGACCGTGAACAGCATCGTCGCGCCGCCGAACAAGGCGAGCGCCGCCGGAATGTCCAGCAGCAGGAACGCCAGGAGGCTCCCCGCCGGCATGGTGCCACCCCAAGGCGTCGCCAACGCCGCCCCCAACGCGCCGACGCACTGCGCCAAGGCAAGCGCGGCGGCCAAGGGCCACCAACAGGCAACGACGTGGGCGAGGAGATGACCGGTCTGGAGGGCCGCCGTGGAGAAAGGCCGCGAATGCAAAGCGGCGAAAATCGGGCTGTCGCGTCGGCTTCCCGCGGCGGCCAACGACACCACGGCGCCAAGTGCAAGGCACACGATCGGTGCGCCATACCAGCCAAGCATATTCGACGGTGCCATGGGGACCACGAATGGGAGCCAGCCCGAGCTAACGCCATGCCAGTAGGAGCACGCCAGCAGAGCCCCGCCGACACCGACAATGGCGACCACCGCGTAGACGCGCGCGGCGGCGCTACGCCGCGCGGTGCGCAGCTCCGCGCAAAGGACGGCCCAGATGGCGCGGCACTCGGCCGCGGGTCGAGAACGCCGCCGGGCAGTCGGTTGCCCGTTCACGTCACGAGTGCCGAGGGCGGCCCCGCCTATCGCCCGCGACGAAGCCGTGTCCGCTCGCGTCGGGCATTAGCCACTGGTGCCGCATACATTCACACAGAAAGGGCTTCAAACAAAGCGGTACGACTGCGCGTAGGACGTTGGGAGGCCGAGGAATCCCCCAGCAGGCTGCCTCCGCAACCGTTGTTGGTCCTATAGTTGCCGCCAGCGATACCTACTGACGAGCCGTTGGAAACCGCGCTACTGGACGATGCCGCTCCGGAGACCAAGGTGGCCAGCGCAACAACGACTCGAACGTGAATGCCTTTCATCGTTTCCGCCGACTTGGAGATTGCCTACCTCAGGCAAGTAGACCATAAGCAGAGCCGGTCGGGCAGTCAAAGTGAACCGGTTGAACCGGTTCACTACATATGGGCACTGGGGCTAGGCAGCCTCCTGAGCGACAAGGTACTCGTTCGGGGCGAGGTCGGGCAGATGGCGCGGACTCGGAGAGTCCGCCGGAGCCTCCTTGACGGTTCGGCCGTCGCGGGAGAAGGTCATGTGATCGATGCACGCCGAAGCGGCGCGTTGGACGAGTTGGCCGGAGCGTTCGGGCCTTGGCCGTACTTCCAGCGTTGCGCCCAGCCGTTGAAATTGCGGCGGCGATTCAGCTTGAGCCGTCCCTGGGGCGCTGGCGCGGGGCACGGCGCGGATGACGATGGCGCGGGAGAGAATGCGCCCGACGGTGGACACGCTCAGGCGAAGGCCTTTGCGTTCGAGCATGCGCTTTGATGGGCGCCTTGCCCATGAACGGGCGCTTGCGGCGCAGAGCCAGGACCGCCCTCACCTCGCTGTTCCGGGTGCCGGCGGTGGTAGCACCGCAGCGATTCGCGGTTTCACACCGCACCAACAGCCGCCCAACACCGCTCCATGCACCGGGCAAAAAAAACCCGGCAGCGCGATGCTGCCGGGCCAATGATCATGCCTGACGACGACCTACTCTCACATGGGGAGACCCCACACTACCATCGGCGCTGAAACGTTTCACTGCTGAGTTCGGAATGGAATCAGGTGGTTCCGAATCGCTATGGTCGTCAGGCAAACCGTGATTCCGTCCTCGATGAAGTCCACTTGAAGAATGCGTCTTGGCAATCACCGGCTGCCACCAACCGCGCCCGCGCGATGCGCATGGACTCGGTTATATGGTCAAGCCTCACGGGCAATTAGTACGGGTTAGCTCAACGCCTCTCAACGCTTACACATCCCGCCTATCAACCTCGTAGTCTACGAGGGCCCTTTAGAAATCTCGAAGATTTGGTGAGATCTCATCTCGAGGGGGGCTTCCCGCTTAGATGCTTTCAGCGGTTATCCCTTCCGAACATAGCTACCCGGCAATGCCACTGGCGTGACAACCGGAACACCAGAGGTTCGTCCACTCCGGTCCTCTCGTACTAGGAGCAGCTCCTCTCAAATCTCAAACGCCCACGGCAGATAGGGACCGAACTGTCTCACGACGTTCTAAACCCAGCTCGCGTACCACTTTAAATGGCGAACAGCCATACCCTTGGGACCGGCTCCGGCCCCAGGATGTGATGAGCCGACATCGAGGTGCCAAACACCGCCGTCGATGTGAACTCTTGGGCGGTATCAGCCTGTTATCCCCGGAGTACCTTTTATCCGTTGAGTCATGGCCCTTCCATTCAGAACCACAAGATCACTAAGACCGTCTTTCGACCCTGCTCGACCCGTCGGTCTCGCAGTCAAGCACACTTCTGCCTTTATACGCATTGCATGATTTCCGACCATGCTGAGTGTACCTTCGTACTCCTCCGTTACTCTTTGGGAGGAGACCGCCCCAGTCAAACTACCCACCACACACTGTCCTCGACCCAGCTAATGGGCCTGAGTTAGAACTCCAACGTAGCAAGGGTGGTATTTCAAGGACGACTCCACGAAAGCTAGCGCCTTCGCTTCAAAGTCTCCCACCTATCCTACACAAACTAAATCAAAGTCCAGTGTGAAGCTGTAGTGAAGGTTCACGGGGTCTTTCCGTCTAGCCGCGGGTACACGGCATCTTCACCGCGATTTCAATTTCACTGAGTCCCGGGTGGAGACAGTGTGGCCATCGTTACGCCATTCGTGCAGGTCGGAACTTACCCGACAAGGAATTTCGCTACCTTAGGACCGTTATATTTACGGCCGCCGTTTACCGGGGCTTCGATCACAAGCTTCGAACGAACCGAAGTTCGCGCTAACCTGATCAATTAACCTTCCGGCACCGGGCAGGCGTCACACCCTATACGTCCTCTTGCGAGTTTGCAGAGTGCTGTGTTTTTAGTAAACAGTCGCAGCCACCTGGTATCTTCGACCGGCGACAGCTCAGGGGGCAAGCCCCGTCACCGCCACACGGCGCACCTTCTCCCGAAGTTACGGTGCCATTTTGCCTAGTTCCTTCACCCGAGTTCTCTCAAGCGCCTTGGTATTCTCTACCCGACCACCTGTGTCGGTTTGGGGTACGGTCGCATTTTGCCTGAAGCTTAGAGGTTTTTCTTGGAAGCATGGCATCGACCACTTCCGGGCTATGTAAAGCCCGTTCGTCATCACGTCTCAGCCTTGGTGGAACCCCGGATTTGCCTAAGGTCCCGGCCTACGCGCTTTCACCTGGACAACCATCGCCAGGCCAGCCTAGCCTTCTCCGTCACCCCGTCGCAGCAAAATGCGGTGCTGGAACATTAACCAGCTTCCCATCGGCTACGCCTTTCGGCCTCGCCTTAGGGGCCGACTCACCCTGCGCCGATGAACGTTGCGCAGGAACCCTTGGTCTTTCGGCGAGGAGGATTTTCACCTCCTTTATCGTTACTCATGTCAGCATTCGCACTTCTGATACCTCCAGCGCGCCTCGCGGCACACCTTCAACGGCCTACAGAACGCTCCTCTACCGGTCGCGCCCGCAAAGAGCGCGACCCCGCAGCTTCGGTACACGGTTTAGCCCCGTTACATCTTCCGCGCAGGCCGACTCGACCAGTGAGCTATTACGCTTTCTTTAAAGGATGGCTGCTTCTAAGCCAACCTCCTGGCTGTCTGAGCCTTCCCACATCGTTTCCCACTTAACCATGATTTGGGGACCTTAGCTGGCGGTCTGGGTTGTTTCCCTTTCGACGACGGACGTTAGCACCCGCCGTCTGTCTCCCTCGCTGCGCTCATCGGTATTCGGAGTTTGCATGGGGTTGGTAAGTCGAGGTGACCCCCTAGCCCAAACAGTGCTCTACCCCCGATGGCGATACGAGAGGCACTACCTAAATAGTTTTCGAGGAGAACCAGCTATCTCCGGGCTTGATTAGCCTTTCACTCCGAGCCACAGGTCATCCCCCCATTTTTCAACATAGGTGGGTTCGGGCCTCCAGTCAGCGTTACCTGACCTTCACCCTGCCCATGGCTAGCTCGCCCGGTTTCGGGTCTACTCCTACCGACTAAGCGCCGCGAACGGCACAACGCCCTGTTAAGACTCGGTTTCCCTACGGCTCCCCTAAACGGTTAACCTTGCCAGTAAAAGTAAGTCGCTGACCCATTATACAAAAGGTACGCAGTCACCCTTAGCACGTCGGCGGGCCACTGTCGCAAGCGACAACGGCCCACGATGACGGCATCGTGGCTCCCACTGCTTGTACGCATCCGGTTTCAGGTACTGTTTCACTCCCCTTCAGGGGTACTTTTCGCCTTTCCCTCACGGTACTGGTTCACTATCGGTCAGCTGAGAGTATTTAGCCTTGGAGGATGGTCCCCCCTCGTCCCGAAGGACAGTTCAGACAGGGTTTCACGTGCCCCGCCCTACTCGATTTCACGGTGCGTGCGTTTTCGCGTACGGGGCTGTCACCCACTATGGCGCGCCGTTCCAGGCGCTTCCGCTAACGCCGCGGCAGCCAAAGACCGCCGCGGGTTCACACCGCTTAAGGGCTGCTCCCCTTTCGCTCATCGCTACTTAGGGAATCTCGGTTGATTTCTTTTCCTCCGGGTACTTAGATATTTCAGTTCCCCGGGTTCGCCTCGCGCACCTATGTATTCAGTGCGCGATAGCCATCGAAATGGCTGGGTTTCCCCATTCGGAAATCCCCGGATCAAAGTCTGTTTACCGACTCCCCGAGGCTTATCGCAGGTTACGACGTCCTTCATCGCCTTCAGCTGCCAAGGCATCCACCGAATGCGCTTGTTCACTTGACCATATAACCGAAGCCACGCCGCGCTTTGAGTCAAGCCCTCGCAGGCTGCTCGAAAGCCGACAGGATCGGCCACATGGATGGAACATCGCCGGATTTTACCCGTGACCACACGCGACCCGCGTCGCTATGTGTGGCCACAACGCGACCGCCCCACGCATGGGGCATCGCGCAGACGCATTTTTCAACTTCAAGTTGGTAAGCATCCCTCGGCCAAACTCCAAAGCTCGCGGAAAACCGGGAACTTGAGAACCCAACAACAAGAGACGCTTTGGCTTCATCGAGAACGAACTAGAAAAGAACAGTCGCGCTCCAAGCCCGCGCGCGTCGCCATGAGGCGACCAGTGGTGGAGCCGAGGAGGATCGAACTCCTGACCTCCTGCGTGCAAGGCAGGCGCTCTCCCAGCTGAGCTACGGCCCCGAGCCAGCCCGGTTGAATCCCCGGCGCAAGCCGGACATCGGGCCGCTTTGAGTGGTGGGTCTGACTGGATTTGAACCGGCGACCTCACCCTTATCAGGGGTGCGCTCTAACCAACTGAGCTACAGACCCTCTGCGAACACGCGGGCGAAAGCGAAGACAAACCATTCGTGTGAGCGCTCGAGCTTTGCTTCGAGCGTTGGATCGATCATCCGACATGCACAAGGCCGCCGGCGCGATCTTTTGGGTTTAAGGAGGTGATCCAGCCGCAGGTTCCCCTACGGCTACCTTGTTACGACTTAGTCCCAGTCATGAACCACACCGTGGTAACCGTCCTCCCGAAGGTTAGACTAGCTACTTCTGGTGCAGCCCACTCCCATGACTTGACGGGCGGTGTGTACAAGGCCCGAGAACGTATTCACCGCGACATTCTGATTCGCGATTACTAGCGATTCCTGCTTCAAGGAGTCGAGTTGCAGACTCCTATCCGGACTACGAGCGGCTTTTTGGGATTCGCTCACCCTTGCGGGGTTGCAGCCCTTTGTACCGCCCATTGTAGCACGTTTGTAGCCCACCACAATAAAGGCCATGACGACTTGACCTCGTCCCCGCCTTCCTCCGGTTTGTCACCGGCAGTTTCCTTAGAGTTCCCGGCATTACCCGCTGGCAAATAAGGATAGGGGTTGCGCTCGTTACGGGACTTAACCCAACATCTCACGACACGAGCTGACGACAGCCATGCAGCACCTGTCACACGGTTCCCGAAGGCACCAATCCATCTCTGGAAAGTTCCGTGGATGTCAAGTGGTGGTAAGGTTTTTCGCGTTGCCTCGAATTAAACAACATGCTCCACCGCTTGTGCGGGCCCCCGTCAATTCATTTGAGTTTTAACCTTGCGGCCGTACTCCCCAGGCGGAGAACTTATCGCGTTAGCTGCGCCACTAAGCCCTCAAGGGGCCAAACGGCTAGTTCTCATCGTTTACGGCGTGGACTACCAGGGTATCTAATCCTGTTTGCTCCCCACGCTTTCGCACTTGAGCGTCAGTTTTAGTCCAGAAGGCCGCCTTCGCCACTGGTGTTCCTTCCTATATCTACGCATTCCACCGCTACACAGGAAATTCCACCTCCCTCTACTAAACTCTAGTTTGCCAGTTTGGAATGCAGTTCCCAGGTTGAGCCCAGGGCTTTCACATCCCACTTAACAAACCGCCTACGCGCGCTTTACGCCCAGTAATTCCGATTAACGTTCGCACCCTCCGTGTTACCGCGGCTGCTGGCACGGAGTTGGCCGGTGCTTCTTCTGTGGTTAACGTCAAGGGCCGACGGTATTAGCGTCGGCTTTTTCTTCGCCACTGAAAGTGCTTTACAACCCGAAGGCCTTCTTCACACACGCGGCATGGCTGCATCAGGCTTTCGCCCATTGTGCAAGATTCCCTACTGCTGCCGACCGTAGTCGTCTGGGCCGTGTCTCAGTCCCAGTGTGGCTGATCGTCCTCTCAGACCAGCTATGGATCGTCGCCTTGGTAGGCCATTACCCCACCAACAAGCTAATCCAACGCAGGTTCCTCCGCCAGCACGAGGTCTCCCGCTACGGCCGAAGCCGCCACGGTCGATCCCCCGCTTTCGTCACCGTTGCCGGTGACGGTATGCGGTATTAGCTCGAGTTTCCCCGAGTTATCCCCCACTGCCGGGTAGATCCCTACGCGTTACTCACCCGTTCGCCACTTTACTCAACCCCGAAGGGCCTTTCTCGTTCGACTTGCATGTATGAGGCCTGCCGCCAACGTTCAATCTGAGCCATGATCAAACTCTTCAGTTGAAGGTCGTTCGACCGTGCCACCCCCGGACTTGCGCCCACGGGCCACGCGGCCAAAAGTGTTGCTCAAAGCTCGGCATCGAGCGCCCACACGAATGGCTTGTCTACACTGTTAGAGAACGGCCAACAGGGCGCTTGAACCGCGCCCCTCGGCAAGGGCTGCGTACTATACGCTCCGCTTTCGCACTGTCAACACGCGCAAGCGGTTTTTTTTCCAAAAGGTGGATCGCGGACAGAAAATAGTATAAATATCAATGAGATATTGACACTTCGCCCATCCACTGTCCGGGCCCGAAACGGGCTATCAGGCCTCCAGAACCAACAAGTGCCAGTGCCGGCGTCCCCGCCGAACGACATGGCAGCGGCCGTGCAGGGCGTCGGCCTTGTCCAAACGGCGCGCCGGGTCCGTCTCGGCAACGCCGTTCAGCTGGATGCCGCCGCCTTGCACCAACCGCCTTGCCGCGCTGTTCGAATTGGCAAGGCCGGCCCGCGTCAACGCGGTGAGCAAGCCCTCTCCCGGCGCGATGGCCGTGACCGCCATGCCATCCTGCTCCAAGACCGCCAGCTCGCCCGGCGCCAACCCCCGAACGTCGCCGTCGAACAACGCGGCGGTGATGCGCTCGGCCGCTTTCAACCCGCCCTCGCCATGCACCAGGCGCGTCGCCTCCCGCGCCAAGAGGCGCTGGGCCTCGCGCCGTTCCGGACGGGCCCGCGCCAGCGCCTCGGCTTGGGCGATGTCCTCCATGTCCAACAGTGTGAAGTAGCGCAGGAACGCCCCCACATCGGCGTCCGCGACGTTCATCCAGAATTGAAAGAAGGCGTAGGGCGATGTGCTTGCGGCATCCAGCCAGACCGCGCCGGCCGCGGTCTTGCCGAACTTCACGCCGTCCTGCCGCGTCACCAGGGGCGCCGTGAGCGCGTACACGGCCCGGCGCGTCACCCGCCGCACCAAATCCACGCCGCTGACGATGTTGCCCCATTGGTCGCTGCCGCCAAGCTGCACCGTGCAGTCGTAGCGCCGCGCCAGTTCCAGGAAGTCGTAGGCTTGCAGCAGCATGTAGCTGAACTCCGTGTAGGAAATGCCGGCGCCATCGCGTTCGAGTCTGGAACGCACAGAATCCCGCCCGATCATGGCCGCCACAGAGAAGTGCTTGCCCACGCCCCGCAGAAAGTCGATGGCGCTAAGCGGTTGGGTCCAATCCAGATTGTTGACCACCCGGGCCGCGCAAGCTCCCTCCAAATCGAGGAAACCGCTCACTTGACGGCGGATGGCCTCCACCCACTCCTCCACCATCGCCGCATCCCGCAACGTCCGCTCGTCGCCGCGCCCGGACGGGTCGCCGATGAGGCCGGTGGCGCCGCCAACGACGACGATGGGCCGATGGCCGCGAAGTTGCGCCCGCCGCAGCATGAGCAGCGGCACCAGATTGCCGGCCTGCAAACTCGGCGCGGTTGGGTCGAAGCCGGCGTAGAGCACCCGCTTGCCGGCCTCTAGGTGATCGTCCAACGCGGCATGGTCGGACACCTGCGCGAGCAGGCCCCGTTGCGCGAAGGCGTTGAGCAGAGACGGCATTGGAAAAAGACCTGGCGGTTTCCCGCGATCTTAGCGAATCCGCCGTCGGCTTCGGGCGCACGGCGCTAGCCGTCCGGTGCGTCCGCCGCTCCCGTCTCGATTTCCTCTTCCAGGTTGGGCTTGAAATCGCCCTTCAGATCGGACAACGCGCCATCGGTGAACACCAGCGACAGCTTGCGCTGTTCGTCCATGCGCCCGGGCAAGCGGAACGTGTGGACGTAGTCCCACTGATCCTGGTCGAAGGGATTGCGAACCACCGGCTCGCCCAAGATGTAGGCCACTTGCTCGCGGGTCATCCCCGGCTTTAGCCGATCCACCATCTCCTGGGTGATGACGTTCCCCTGCTGCACCGCCACCCGGTAGAGGTTGCAGGAAGGCAACACGCCGCCCACTAGCGCTAGACCAGCGCCCAAGAGCGAAGCGCGCAGCAGCCAATGGCAACCGCCGGAGGGACGCGGTGGACCGCCCCCAACGTGCGGCGCGACGCCGCGAACGTTCCGAATCACGAGTTTCGCTTCACCTGGACATGGTTCGCCGGATCTTACCCGAACGCCACGCCTTGAAATTGGCGGCGCGCGGTGGCACGCGCGTTACGACGACGACCTGCGTGGTCGCCGCGAACAGAACTTGCCGTATTGTACGGCGTCGTGTGGCCAGTGGCGCCGCCTAGCGCCGCAACTCAGGTTCTCCCGCTAACGGCACGGCCTGTTCGCGAGTCGGCTTGCGGCGTCGGCTTGTGAAGAAAAGGGCAAGACCCGTCCTCCATGCCTAGTGTGGATGCGGAGGCGGCGATGTCGGTTCCCTGAAGAGGCAAGGCGGTCCGAGCGCGACCCGGCCCGGCGTCCGGGTCAGGACGTGTCGAGCGGCACCGGCACGGGCGCCTCGTGGCCGAAGGCCAAGGCCCGGTAGAACGTGTCCCAGTCGGGCAGGAGAAAAGTCGTGAACAGCGAGCGGAAGTCCTCCCAGAAGTATGTCGGACGCCGCTTGCGCTCCAGCGCCGCCCGGAACAGCGGGCAGCATGTCGCCTGCAACTGGTCCATGCCGAACGCCAGCATCATCAAACAGGCGAACACCGTCGCCAGATTCTTCTTGCCGTGGCCGAAGTTGTGCTCGAACTCGTAGCCTTGGTTCTTCAGGGTGTTGAACGTCTCGTTCTCGATCCGCCAGCGCGCCCGCCCGGCACGCATCAGCTCCATCGCGTTCCATCGGTCTATCCGCAGGTCCGTGACCCACGAGAAATGCCTCTCCTTGCCGTTCGGCCTCCTTTCCCAATATTCGAGGAAGTTCACCTCCAGATCCGGGTGCGAGTCGTTCAGCGGCGCTCCGTTCGACCACCGGAAACGGTGCTCCACGCCGTCCGCGTCCACCGTCTCCCAGCGCTCCACGCCCGGCTTCGCCCCCGGCGCCCGCGGCGCCGACTCCAACTCGTCGACCCACGCGAACAGCGCCTTGTGGTCGCCCGGCTTCGCGCCCAGCACGAAGCCCATGTCCAGCTCCTTCAGCAGCCGGACGTGCGGCCCGTTCGACGCCAGGCCGTCCTCCACCACCACCAGCGGCAGGTGCGGATGCTCCCGGCGCAGCGCCGTCAGCAGACGCTTCGACGCGTTCCGCTCGCAGTCGTTCTTCCTCGCGCCGTCCGTCTTCAGGATCGGCTCCGGCGGAACCACCGGCAGAACCTGCCGATGCTCCGGATGGACCAGCACCGCGCACAGCGACTGGTGGTGGTACTCCAAGCTCCCGTCCCGCCGCCTCTTCACGCAGCAGTTGCCGCAATGCACCGTCGGCGACGAGAAGTGCCCCGTGCCGTCCACCGACAGCAGGTGCCGTCCGCCCAGCCACTCGTAAACCCGCAGAACCCCGCCGCGCTGCGCCAGCGCGAACAGACGCTTGAACGGACGACGCAGCTCATCCGGTTCCAGCACGTCCAGACGCTCCCGCATCCGGCTGTCCGACGGCGCCCGACCGATCCCGAACAGGCCGCGCAGGTTCTCCTCCCGCGCCGACGGCTCGCCAAGCCCGCGAGCATCCCGGTCGAACCGCAGCAGCGACGGATACTTCAGCGCGAAGATCGCCAGACCCGACATCAGGCAGTCCGACAGACTCAACCCGCGGCTCGACACCCCGTCCCCGATCCGCCCGAAGCAGCGGCGCATCTCCGCCACCATCCCCGGCATCGACAGATCCTTCCGAAACCTCGCCTCGCGTCCCATCCTTGGACTCCTTGCCCGAAATCGAGTCGATTATCCCCCAACGCCTCCAAAAGTCTGCGAGAAACTATTTTCCAGCGCGCCGCCAGCCCTTGTGCCACGCGGGCTCAGGAATTAGCGGGAATCGCTGGCCGCAACTTGACAGGCACTCGCCGCCGCCTTTTACTTGTGCGTCAGTTTGCGAGCGGGGAGGCACGCATGGCCAAGTGGCCGAAATCCAGCCAGCCGGGGCCGGCGACGCCGAAATTTCGCCTTACATCCCTGGCTGCGGCCGTGGTCGCCGCCGCGCACGGTTCGGCGAGTGGCGCCGAAGCCGAAGAGGAAGAAGGGCGCGGCATCGAGGAGGTCATCGTCACCGCCACGAAACGGGAAGCGGACATGCAGGACGTTCCGCAGAGCATGACGGCGTTCACCACCGCGGACTTGGAGCGGCTCGGCGCCAAGGACATGAAGGAGTACATCGACGCGCTGCCCAGCGTCACGCTGGTCAACGCCGTGCCGGGGCGCAACTCCGTGGTCTTCCGCGGCGTCTCCACGGGTTCGTCGGAGTACCGCACCGACAGCATGACCGCGGTGTATCTCGACGAGCAGCCGCTAACGACGAACTCGCAGCAGGTGGACCCGTGGCTGGTGGACATCGAACGCGTTGAGGCCCTGCCGGGCCCGCAAGGCACGCTGTTCGGATCGAGCTCGCAGTCCGGTACGCTCCGCGTGATCACGAACAAGCCGGATCCGACGGGCATCTCCGGCCAGCTGGACACCGGCGCGTACGCGACGCGGGGCGGCGAACCGAGCTTCGACGTAAGCGGCCACCTCAACGTGCCGCTGTCGGATCGGCTGGCCGTGCGCGGGGCCGGCTACTACTCGCACGAAGGCGGCTATGTGGACAACGTGTTGGGCACGGACGTGGCCGGCACGGCGGACAACGCCGACGTGGTGGAGGAGAACTTCAACGAATACGACGTCTACGGCGGACGGCTTGCCGCGGCCTGGGAAGTCTCCGATCGCTGGAACGTCCTCGCTTCCGTCATCGGCCAAGGCAGCGACGCCAACGGTTCGTGGGAATCGGATCCCGCCTTGGGCGACTTCAAGATCACCAAGTTCTTCGACGAATACCGCGAAGACGACTGGTATCAGCTGGCCATGACCGTCAGCGGCGATTTGGGTTTCGCGGAGTTCTCCGCCACCACCGCGCAGTTCGACCGCAAGATCGTCTACGAGTGGGACAACATGCTCTACGAGCAATACAAGGACGCCTATTTCGGCGTGTACAACGGCTACGACCTCTACAACTCGGAATACACCTTCGGCACCACCTTCAACGATCAGGACCAGCAGCGCTTTTCGCAGGAGGTGCGCCTGACTTCCACCGGCGCCAGCCGCTTCCAGTGGATGATCGGCGGTTTCTACGAAGACGTTCACGACGAATGGCTGTACGGGGCCAAGAACGACCAGCTCATGGAAACGCTGGCCTGGACGGCGGCCAACCAATACGCGTACAACTACTACAGCAGCTACGAAGCCGTCGACTACCCGCTCGCGCCCACCGACATCGGCTACTCCAACCGTTTCAAGCGCGACGTGACGCAAAAGGCGGCATTCGGCGAAATGTCGTACGATTTTTCCGATCGATTCACCGCCGGTTTCGGTGCCCGCTGGTTCGAGTACGACCGCAGCGAGTACGACCGCTTCAACTTTCCGGAGGGCCTGCCTCCCATCGCCGCGCTAGATCTAGGCGGCGCGTACCGCGCCGAGGGTGTGGAAAGCGACACCGCCTTCAAGCTGAACGCGCAGTACCGTCTGGACGACGAGAAGATGATCTACGCGCTGTTCAGCCAAGGGTTCAGGCTAGGCGGCTCGAACAGCCAGCGCGCCGCGGCCACCGGGCGGGTGCCGCTCAACTATTCGTCGGACAAGCTGAACAACTTCGAGGTCGGCATCAAGAGCGACTGGGCCGACGGGCGCCTGCGATTGAACGTCTCGGTGTTCTACATGGTGTGGGAAGACATACAGATCAACAACGAGGGCGGCGTGGAGGATCAGTGGTGGCTGCGCGGCATCATCAACGGCGACACCGCGGCAACCACGGGCGTGGAGCTGAACTGGGAAGCACACCCCATTGCCAACTTGCGTATCGAGGGCTCCCTATTCCGCGCCGCGCCGGAGTTCTCCTCCGAGTTCACGCTGTTGAGCGGCAGCGTGGTGCGCGACGGCACCGTGATGCCGGTCTCGCCGGAGTTCAAGTGCTGGCTGGCCGTGGAATACTCGTGGTGGGATGTGGCCGCCACCGAGCAGCTGTGGATTCGCTACGACACCAGCTATCAGGCTTCGGTGTACAACGGCATCGAGGCCGCCATCGCCGAGGACCCGGAGGGTCGCCAACCATCCTGGACGATGGCCAATTTGCAGCTGGGCGCGTCGTTCGGTAGCGGCTGGGACATGACGATCGCCCTCAACAACGTCTGGGACCGGCGCACCGTCAATTACCTGGACAATGGCGGCAACGAACAAGCGGCGTGGTTCAACGATACGCGCTACCACAACCTTCGCTCGTTCGCCGCGCCCCGGACGTTCGGCTTGAGCATGACCAAGCGGTTCTAGCGCTTCCCGGCCGCGCGATGCCATGAATCGCTTGCTGACCACGTCCGTGGTGCGTGGCAGCCAGCAGGGCGAGAGCCATGGCGGGGTCTATCTCTTGGACTTGGACGCGCAAAGCGCCCGCTGCGTACTGGACTGGAACAGGGCGAACATCGACTGGGCCGGCCGAGGCGGCGACCGAGGATTGCGCGGCATCGCCTTCAACGCGGAAACCGTCTACATCGCCGCCAGCGACGAGCTGTTCGCCTTCGCGCCGGACTTCTCGCCGCTCGGCAGCTGGCGCAATCCGTACCTGAAGCACTGCCATGAGATCTGCGTCCACAAGCACACGCTGTTCCTGGCCTCCACCGGTTTCGACTCCATCCTAGGCTTCGATCTCGCGCGGCGCGCCTTTCATTGGGCCCTGCATGTCGATGTAGACCGATTCCGTTTCAAGGGCCGCGTCTTCGATCCGCATGGCGACGATGGGCCGCTGGCGCTGAACAAGCTGCACATCAACAACGTCCATTGCGAAGCGAGCGGCATGTACCTGGCCGGCTTGCGCACCGGCGGCCTGCTGCACTTCAACGGCAAAACCATACGCATGGCGGCGGAACTGCCGTCCGGCACGCACAATGCTCGACCGTTCCGAGACGGCGTGCTGTTCAACGACAGCGCCGCGGACCGGCTGCGCTACACGGGGCGCACCGGCGAGGAGGATCGAGCGATGGTCGTGCCGAAGTACCGGCCGCGCGAGCTCACGCACAACGGCGTGGATTCCAGCGCGGTCGCCCGACAGGGGTTCGCGCGCGGCTTGTGCGCTCTGTCGGCGGCGGTGGTGGCTGGCGGCTCGTCGCCGTCGACCGTGACGGTCTACGATCTCGCCACCAATCAACGGCTGCTGCGGGTGAACCTGTCCATGGATGTCCGCAACGCCATCCACGGTTTGGAGGTTTGGCCCTTCGACTAGCTGGCGGCTTGGCGGACGCGCTCCGGCAGCGCGTCGACGATCGGCGCCAAGTCGTCGATCAGCCAGCCGAGGTGCTTGGCGTAGGCGCGCCACCTGCCGATCGCCGCGTCGTGAATGGGCTGTCGCACTTGCTCGGAACTGGCGGTCTTCACGGCCCGCCGGGTTTCGTGGAATCGCACGCAGGCCGGCTCGAAGGACAGGCCGCAGTGGTCCAGGATGCGGCGCACTTGGCCTTCCAGATCGGTCACCGTGTCCTCGTAGTGAACGTCGAGCACCGCGCCGGGCAGCACATTGCTCCAGTGTCGCATCAGACGGTCGTATTGGATGTAGTAGTGGGCGAGGTCTTCCAAGTCGTAGGTGAACGCTTGACCGCTGGCGAAGAGCTGTTTGTAGCAGCCGATACAGGCGTCGAGCGGATGGCGGCGCGCGTTGATGATCTTGGCGTTCGGCAGGATCAAGCGGGCGAAGCCGAGCAGTGGGAAATTGTTCGGCATTTTGTCCGTGAAGGTGGGGCGGGCGGTGTGGCGGTGGGAGCGGGCGGCGTCCAAGTATTGCTGGCCGTAGGCTCGCCAATCGCTGTCGCGCAAGCGCCGCGCGGCTTCGGGAAACTGCTCTTCGGCGGCGCGATAGCGGCCTAGGGAAGCCGCGATCCGGCCGAGGATTGGCAGTTCAGCGGTACCTTCCACTTGGCTGTGGCTGGCAAGGATCTGCTCGACCAATGTCGAGCCGGAGCGGGGCAAACCGACGATGAAGATCGGGTCGGCCGCCGGATGTCCTCGCCCGGCGTGCGCGGCCAGGAACGCTCGATCGAAGACCTCCACGATGCGGGCGTGCCGGTCTTCCATTGCCACCGGATCGTGCTTCACGCGAGGTCGTTGCAGATGGTTGCCGGCGTCGAAATGCATCCATGCCGCATCGTAGTCGGCGCTGTCCTCGCAGGCCTTGCCGAGCGCGAAGCGAAAATGCACCTGCTCGCTCTCGCTCAGATCGCCGCGTTCGAGTTGCTGGCGCATAGCGCTCACTTCGGGCGGCTCGAATTGGAACACTTTGAGGTTGGCCAGGCTCCAGTACGCTTCGCCGAAGCGCGGCCGCAGCGCGATGGCGCGGCGATAGGCGGCGAGCGCCGCGGCCTGATCGCCGATCGTTTTGAGCGCATGCGCGTAGCTCAGCAGAGCGCCGGGCGAGTCGGGGTCGAGTTGCAGCGACCGTCGATAGGCGTGGATACTGGATTCCGGTTCGCCGGCTTGGGCGTGGGCACTGCCTAGCCCGGCCCAGGCGGTGGCGCTGCCCGGCACCACCGCCACCGCCTGACGGTAGGCGTCCACCGCGTCGGCGTACTTGTCGGCGTCCAGCAACACGCGGCCCAGCGTGAGCCATGCCGCGGCGAAGTCCGGAGCGAGGGCCGTTGCCTTGCGCAGCCACGCTTCGGCATCGGACAGGTTGCGTTTGCCGCGCCAGCAGGCGAGCGCAATCTGTCGCATGGCGGAGACGTCTTCCGGATGTTCCCGCAGCACGGCGCGCAGCGTCGCGATCGCCTCGTCCACTCGACCGGCCTTGAGCTGATCCGCGCCCTCGGCGACTCGCCCGGCGACGGGGTTGCGGTCGAAGAACGCCTCGAAGTGGCGATCGGCCTCTTGGCCGCGGCCGAGCGTTGCCAGCGCTTCGCCCAGCTTCCGATGCGCCGATGGCGTCTCGGGGGCCAAGGCGACGGCTTTGCGGAACAGTCCGACGGCTTCCTCGAGACGCCCGCCGGCGGCGAACACGTTGCCCAGATCTTCGTAGAGAATCGCTTGCCCCGGGGCCAGCGCGAGGGCGCGGCGCAGCTCCGTTTCCGCTTCGGCGAAGCGACCTTGCTTGGCCAACGCGCGCGCCAACAGCGCCAAGTGCCGGACGCTGCCCGGATGCGCCAGCAGATGTTCGCGGCAGATCGCCTCGGCCCGCGAGGGTTGATTGGCTCGCAGGGCGGCCACGGCGGCGCGCACATCGTCGTTTGGCGCTGACGCGGTGGACACGGGCTTAGGCGCCGTCCTGCCGGGCCAGCCCGGGCGTGGCGAGAGCGCTTGGCGGCAGGTAGTCGAAGATGAAGTGATCGCGCTCGGCGGCGCCGTTGTTCAATACCGAGTGCGGGCGCTGGTTGTCGATCTCGTAGGCGCGACCGACCACTAGGCGGTGCGGCGCGCCATCCACCAGGAAGCGCACGCGGGAGTTGGTCGAGAGCGGCACGTGGATGCGATGGCTGTGCCGGAAGGAGACGTGCTTGTCGCGGTGCGGCGCGATCCGCGCGGCGGGCGGCAGGCGAACCGTCATCGCCCGAAGGAATGCGCCTCCAGATGCGTAGTTGACCGCGACGATCCGCTCCATCAGCGCCAGTGCGATCGGGCCGAGCCTCTTCCACCCGCTTGCTCGGCGCACGTTGAGGCGGGGCCAATCGTCCGCGTCAAGGAACAGCAACAACACCGATTCGGTGGCGCGGTGCATCTCGAAAGTGTCCTGCCGATACGCCTCCGCCCGCCACGCGGCGGTATCGAGCGCCGCAACCGCTGCTTGCAGCGGTTGGCAACAAACGGCGCCCAAGTCGCGCACCGACACATCGCCCTGCATCTGTTCCTCCCCGGCCGTGGCCGCTACGGCGTACCTGCTTGCGGACTCGCTCCAACATGCGCGGTGGCCGGCGGCAAGTCAACCGCTTCCGACCGCCTCGGCGCGCGCGGCAGCTTGGAGTACCTCGCCTAGCCCTCGCCCGCCTGGGCCAGCAGCGTTCTCGCGTAGGCCCGCGAGTCTTCCGTCACGCCGCGCCCGCCGAGCATGCGCGCCAGCTCCTCCACCCGCTCCGCATCTTTCAACGCCTCGATCACCGTATCGTGTTCACTCGTCTTGGCCACCTTCAGATGGAGGTCCGCGAGCGCCGCGATCTGCGGCGCGTGCGTTACGACGATGACCTGCGTGGTCGCCGCCAACCGGCGCAGCAGCCGGCCAAGCACCGCCGCGCCGATGCCGCCCACACCCACATCGGCCTCGTCCAAAATCAAACAAGGCAGCCGGGACCGCGCCGCGGCCACGACGTCGATGGCGAGTCCGATGCGGGCGAGCTCGCCGCCCGAGGCGATTTCCCCCAACGCGCCGGCCGGATAGCGCGGATTGGTGCGCGCCTTGAACTCCACTTGGTCCAAACCGGCGGCGGATTCCGCCGCCGAGAACTCCACCCGCATTACGGCGTCGCCGAATCCAAGTTCGGCCAAGACGGCGTTGATCTGTTCGCAAAACGGCCCGGCGGCAGTCCGGCGCGCTGCGGACAGCGCCTGGCTGGCGGCGAGAAACCGCTCCTCGGCTTCGGCCAGCTCGTCGGCCGCTGCTGCCCCGCACGTCTCCGCGGCGGCGATGTCCCGCAGTTCCGCGGCAAGTTCATCAAGCCGCTTGCCAAGATCCGACGCGGCGACTCGGTGCTTGCGCGCCATGTCGTGGAGCGCGGCCAGCTGCGCATCCACCTCCCGGAGCCGAGCGTCGTCTTCGGGAATGGACTGAAGGTAGTTCCGCAGCTCCGTTTGCGCCTCCTCCAAATGCGTCTGCGCCGAGGTCGCCAAATCCACGGCCGTGCCGAGCCGGGCGTCGTCCGCGCGTTCGAGAAGCGCCGCGAGCCGCGCCACGCCGCCGATCAACGCTTCGTCCAGCTCGCTCTGCGCGCCGCCGATGTCCGAGAGCAACTCCTGCGCCCGGCTAAGGCGTCTGTGCTCGGCGGCGAGTTCGTCCACACGATGCACCGCGTCGCCAAGCCCGCGCAGTTCCTCCACCTGATAGCGCAGCAGGCTGCCCCGTTCGCGCGAACGTTCCCCGGCATCGCGCGCCGCGGCAAGCCGGGCCGCGCAATCCCGGCGCCGCTGATAGCTCGCGGCGGCGTCTTCCACCAACGCCGACGGCACGCCGAACTCGTCTAGAAGGCGGCGTTGGACGCCGCGATTCAGCAGCTGTCGGTGCTCGTTCTGGCCGTGAATGTCCACCAGCGGCTCGGTGAGCGAGCGCAAGGTGGCCAACGTCGTGGGCACGCCGTTCACGAACGCTCGCGAACGGCCTTCGCTGGCCGAGCGGCGCACCAGACAGGTGCGCTCGTCCAGCGACCGCATGGCGAGACGCTCCAGCGCGCTTTGGATGTCCGGCCGCTCGGCGATGTCGAACTCGGCGCTCACGTCGCATGTGTCCGCACCCGGCCGCATCTGCGCGCGGCGCACCCTGGCGCCGAGCACAAGCGACAACGCATCGAGCAGAATGGACTTGCCGGCGCCCGACTCGCCGGTGATCACCGTTAGTCCCGGGCCGAACTCGATGTCCAGTTCCGCCACCAAGGCGAAATTCGAGATGGTGAGCGCTCGCAACATGGGAGGCCGAGCAGGGAACGACGGGCGACTAGTGTAATGCAGGGTGTGGATCGGCCTTGGTTTCGGCACTACGCCACGCCGGCAACGCCGCTTGCGCTCTTGCGCTCGCGGCGCGTGAATCGGCGGCGCGCTTGATGCATGATCGGGGCAACCGGCGAACTCGAGGCGAGTGCGCATGCCAAAGAGGCGCGACAGTCCTCCCGGCGAAGTCGACGAACGGGCGCAGCAGCTCCTAAAGGCGCTGGTGGAGCGCTACCTCGTGGACGGCGCTCCGGTGGCGTCCAGAACGCTCGCGTCCGGAGCGGAAGTGGCGGTGAGCTCGGCGACGGTGCGCAACGTCATGGCGGATCTGGAGGACCGCGGCTTGGTCGCCAGTCCGCACACGTCGGCCGGCAAGGTGCCGACGCACCGCGGGTTGCGTTTCTTCGTGGACAGCTTGATCTCCGTTCAGCCCCTCGATCGCCGCGGTGTCGGACGCATCCGCGGCGGCTTGGATCCGAACATGCAACCCAACGAATTGGCGTTGACCGCCTCCAAGCTGCTTTCCCAAGTGACGCACATGGCCGGTGTGGTCACGATGCCACGCGCCGGCCAGCCATCGCTGCGGCAGGTGGAGTTCCTGCCGCTTTCCGGCCAGCGCGTGCTGGTGATCCTGGTCGTCAACGACCGCGACGTGCAGAATCGCGTCATCCACACCGAGCGGGCCTACGACGAAGCCGAGCTGGCGCAAGCGGCCAACTACATCAACCGCGAGTTCGCCGGCGCGCAGCTGGACGCCATTCGCAAAGGCGTGTTGAACAGCATGCGGGACGACAAGGCGCGTCTGGACGCGGTGATGCAGGCGGCCTTGGACGTCGCCGCCAAGGCGTTCGCGCAAACCGCCGAAAACGATGCGGACTACGTGGTGTCCGGAGAGGCGAACCTCGTGGAGTCGCTGAGCAGCATCGAGGAGGTGCGCGAGCTGTTCGACGCTTTCGCGCGCAAAGGCGCGATCCTGCACTTGCTCGATCAGTGCCTCGACACCCCCGGCATCCAGCTGTTCATCGGCGAGGAGTCCGGCTATCAACCGCTCGGCGACTACAGCCTCGTCACCGCCCGGTACGAAGCGAACGGCGCCGTCGCCGGCGTGCTCGGCGTGATCGGGCCAACGCGCATGGCGTACGACAAAGTGATCCCCGCCGTGGACGTGACCGCGCGGTTGCTCGGCATGGCGATGGTGGCAGGGGCTTCCTGACAACGACCAGTAGCGAGGCCCGATTTCCTCGCCACGGCATCCCGGCGGTTGACTTGGCCGCGAACGCCCCCATCTATGGTGGCGCGTGGCGGTAGCGGCGAGCAGCGCAGAACCGTGCACGCCGAACCCTGACAAGCGAGACAGGGTTCGCCGCCACAGCAGCACAGGGGCAGCGGAAGGAGGTGCGACACCAAATGGCGGATGCAGCCAACTCGGAAGCGGATGCAGAGCCAACCGAGCCGGCCCCGGACAAGCCCGGGTGCGAAAGCGCCCCCACCGTGGCGGGCCTCGCTGCCGAACTGGCGGCGTCGCAGCTGGCGCTCGCGCAAGCCCAAGCGCAAGCCGAGGCCGAGGCGGACCGGGCGTTGCGCGCCGCCGCGGAGGCGGAGAACGCCCGCAAGCGCGCCGAACGCAACATGGAAAGCGCGCGCAAGTTCGCTTTGGAGCGCTTCGTCGAAGACTTGCTGCCGGCGGTGGACAGCTTCGAGCAAGCCGTCGAGGCGGCGTCCGCGGCGGACGCGAAGCAAGCTCCGCAAGCGTTGATCGAGGGCGTTCGCCTGTCGCTCAAGCTCCTCGTCGGCACCATGGAACGCCAAGGCGTCGCGGTTGTGGATCCGCTCGGCGCCCCCTTCGATCCCGGCGCGCACGAGGCCATGACCGTGATGGAGAGCCCCGAAGCCGAGCCGGGTTCCGTGACGCGGGTGTTTCAGAAGGGCTACACGCTGAACGGCCGCTTGGTGCGCGCGGCGCGGGTCGTCGTGGCCAAACAGCCGTCGCCGTCAACCGACGGCCCGGATGCCGCCGCGCAAGGGGCCGACAACGCGCCGGGCGCGGACAGCGAAGCGGACGGTTGAATGCCCGGCGTTCGCGCCAATATCTGAGGTAGACAAAGCAACGGGGCCGGCACTTGGCGGCCGGCAACACAAGCGAGGCAACAAATGGCAAAGATCATCGGCATAGACCTTGGCACGACCAACTCGTGCGTGGCCGTGATGGACGGAAGCGAGACGCGCGTCATCGAAAACTCCGAAGGCGACCGCACCACGCCCTCCATCGTCGCCTTCACGGATGGCGAAACACTGGTGGGCCAAAGCGCCAAGCGCCAAGCCGTCACCAATCCGGCCAACACGCTGTTCGCCGTCAAGCGCCTCATCGGGCGGAAGTTCAGCGACAGCGTCGTGCAGCGCGATCTCTCGATGGTGCCCTACAAGATCGTCCAGGCGCAGAACGGCGACGCGTGGGTGCAGGCCAACGCCGACCAGCTCGCGCCGCCGCAGGTGTCCGCGGAAGTGTTGAAGAAGATGAAGCGCACCGCCGAGGAGTACCTCGGCGAGGACGTGGGCGAAGCCGTGATCACCGTGCCCGCCTACTTCAACGACTCTCAGCGCCAAGCCACCAAGGACGCCGGCCGCATCGCCGGCTTGGATGTGAAGCGCATCATCAACGAGCCCACCGCGGCCGCCCTCGCCTACGGCATGGACAAGAAGCGCGGTGATTCGAAGATCGCCGTGTTCGACTTGGGCGGCGGCACTTTCGACATCTCCATCATCGAGATCGCCGAGATTGACGGCGAGCACCAGTTCGAGGTGCTGTCCACCAATGGCGACACCTTCCTGGGCGGCGAGGATTTCGACCTGAAAATCATCGAGTACCTGGCGGACGAGTTCAAGAACGAGAACGGCATCGACCTGAACACCGATCCCATCGCCCTCCAACGCCTCAAGGAAGCCGCGGAGAAGGCCAAGATCGAGCTTTCCTCCAGCACCCAAACCGAGGTGAACCTGCCGTACATCACCGCCGACAACACCGGCCCCAAGCACTTGGTGACCAAACTCACCCGCGCCAAGGTGGAAGCGCTGGTGGACGACCTGGTGGAGCGCACCATGGGCCCTTGCCGCACGGCGCTCACCGACGCCCGGCTCGCGGTGCATGACATCAACGAGGTCATCCTGGTAGGCGGACAAACGCGCATGCCCCGCGTGCAAGAGAGGGTGGCCACCTTCTTCGGGCGCACGCCGCGGCGCGACGTGAACCCCGACGAAGCCGTGGCGGTGGGCGCGGCCATCCAAGCGGCCGTGCTCTCCGGCGACGTGAAGGACGTGCTGCTGCTGGACGTCACCCCCCTCTCCCTCGGCATCGAGACCTTGGGCGGGGTGATGAACACGCTCATCGAAAAGAACACCACCATCCCGGCAAAAAAGCAGCAGGTGTACTCCACCGCCGACGACCACCAGACCGCGGTGACCATCCACGTGCTGCAGGGCGAGCGCAAACAGGCGGCGCAGAACAAATCCCTCGGCCGTTTCGACCTCACCGACATCCCCCCTGCCCCCCGCGGCGTGCCGCAGATCGAGGTGAGCTTCGACATCGACGCCAACGGCATCTTGAACGTCTCCGCCAAGGACAAAGCCACCGGCAAAGAGCAGTCCATTGTCATCAAGGCGTCGAGCGGCCTCGCCGAAGACGAGATCGAAAAAATGGTGAAAGAGGCGGAGGCGCACGCCGAAGAGGACGCCCGTTTCGAGGAGATGGCCACCTTGCGCAACCAAGCCGACGCGCTGGTGCATTCGGCCCGCAAGATGGTGGCCGAGGCCGGCGAGAAGGCCACGGACGAAGAGAAGCAGGCCATCGAAAACGCCGCCAAGGACTTGGAGCAGGCGCAAAAAGGCGAAGACAAGGCGGAAATCGAAGCGAAAGTGCGGGCGCTCACCGAGGCCACTGGCGCGCTGGCGCAGAAGATGTACGCCGAGCAGGCGCAAGACGCGACCGCCGGCGCGGATCCGGCCACGGACAACGCGGCAAGCGCCGACGACGCCGTGGAGGCGGAGTTCGAGGAAGTGGACAAGAAAAAGCCGGACGACAGCTGATCGCTGGGCAACCGGTAGGATTGCGCCGCCGAGCGTCCCGCAGCGCGACGAACCCGCCGGCCGGGTAAGGAGAACATGGCCAAACGCGACTACTACGATGTGCTCGGCGTCAACCGGGGCGCCGCCGAAGCGGACGTGAAAAAGGCGTACCGGCGGCTGGCCATGAAACACCACCCGGATCGCAACCCCGGCAACACCGAGGCGGAAGAGAAGTTCAAAGAGGCGTCGGAGGCCTACGAAGTGCTGACGGACGCCGAGAAGCGGGAGCGGTACGACCGCTTCGGCCACGCCGGCGTGGACGCCGCCGGCGCCGCGGGCTTCAACGCTGGCGGCTTCCAAGACATCGGCGACATCTTCGGCGACGTTTTCGGCGACATCTTTGGCGGCGGACGCGGACGGGGAGGAAGTTCCACGCGCCGGGGCGCCGACCTGCAATACACCCTCGACCTCACGCTGGAGCAGGCCGTGCGAGGCGACAGCGTGGAGATCACCGTGCCGACGCTGGCGTCCTGCGAAAAGTGCGACGGCTCGGGCGCGAGACCCGGCACCAAGCCGTCGCGCTGCGGGCAGTGCAACGGCCGCGGCCAAGTGCGCGTTTCGCAAGGGTTCTTCTCCTTGCAGCAAACGTGCCCGCGCTGCCGGGGCGCCGGCGAGGTCATTCGGGATCCGTGCTCCGCCTGTGGCGGGCGGGGCCGTGTGGAGCAGCGCAAGACGCTGTCCGTGCGTGTGCCGCCGGGCGTGGACGACGGCAACCGGATGCGGCTTTCCGGCGAAGGCCAAGCCGGCTTCAACGGTGCCCCGCCGGGTGATCTTTATGTGCAGATGCGTGTGGCCGAGCACTCCATCTTCAGCCGCGACGACCAAAACTTGTATTGCGAGGTGCCGCTCTCGTTCACCGATGCCGCTCTCGGCGGCGACATCGAGGTGCCGACGTTGGACGGTCGCGTCAAGATCAAAGTGCCGCCTGAGACGCAAACCGGCAAGATGTTCCGCCTGCGCGGACGCGGCGTGCCTTCGGTGGGCGCCGGCGCCACCGGCGACCTGCTCTGCCGCGTGGTGGTCGAAACGCCGGTGCGTCTTTCCGAGAAGCAGAAAGGCATCCTGCGGGAACTCAAGGCAAGCCTCAAAGCCAACGGCGACAAACACTCGCCGCAGGAGAAAGGCTGGTTCGAATCCGTGAAGGCCTTCTTTGACGGTCTAACCAAGTGACCAGCGCCGCGAACACGCGGGTGGCCGTCAACGGCGCCGCCGGACGCATGGGCCGCATGCTGATTTCGGCCGTCCACAAAGCCGACGGCTTAAGCCTCGCGTCGGCGTTGGAACACCCGGACTCCCCGCACATTGGCGCGGACGCCGGCACCATCGCCGGCCGAGGCCCGGTCGGCGTGGCCATCGCCGCCGACATCGACGCGGCGCTGCCGCACTTCGACATGCTGGTGGATTTCAGCACCCCGGCCGCCACACTCGGCAAGCTCCAGGCTTGCGCCCACGCCGGCAAGGGCCTCGTGATCGGCACCACCGGCTTCACCACCGACAGCCTCGCCGCCATTCGTCTCGCGGCCGAAGCCGTGCCCGTCGTCATGGCCCCCAACATGAGCATCGGCATGTTCGTCGCCGGCAAGCTGGTGGAAGCCGCCGCCCAGGCGCTGGGCGACGATGTGGACGTGGAGGTGATCGAAGCGCACCACCGCCACAAAGTGGACGCGCCTTCCGGCACCGCGGTGCGCCTCGGCGAGATCCTCGCCTCCACCCTAGGCCGCTCCTTGGCGACCGACGCCGTTTACGGGCGCGAAGGTTTCACCGGCGAGCGGGCCCCCCGCGCCATCGGCTTTCACAGCCTGCGCGGCGGCGACATCGTGGGGGAACACACCGTCGTCTTCGCCGGCACGGGCGAACGCTTGGAAATAACCCACCGCGCCGCAAGCCGCGAGAACTTCGCCGCCGGCGCCGTGCGCGCCGCCGGCTTCGTCGCCGACAAGCTAACCGCCGGCGCCTCGGGCCTGTTCGGGATGGATGCCGTTCTCGATCTCTAGGGCGTCCGCGCCGCGTGCCACGCGTTGTTGCGCGGTAAGATCATCGCTCCATTCGGCGCTCGGACCCTCGCGCGCCACCGCGAACGAGGCGCCATGACCGCGTTGCTGATGCTCGAAGACGGGAGCTGCTTCCGCGGCACCGCCATCGGTGGCCGCGGGGTCGCCGTTGGCGAGGTGGTCTTCAACACCGCCATGACCGGCTACCAAGAGATCCTCACGGATCCGTCCTACGCTCGCCAGATCGTCACCCTCACGCATCCCCATATCGGCAACACCGGCGTCAATGCCGAGGACGCCGAATCGAATCGGATCTGGGCGGCGGGGCTGGTGGTTCGCGACTGTCCGCGCCGCCACGCGAGCTGGCGGGCGGAGCAGGCGTTGCCCGACTACCTGAACGCCGGCGGCGTGGTCGCCATCGCCGACGTCGACACCCGGCGCCTCACGCGCCACATTCGCACCAAGGGGGCGCTGGCCGGCTGCATCGTCAACGACGGGCAAACCACCCCGGAAAAAGCGCTAGCCCAAGCGCGGGCGTTTCCCGGTCTCGCCGGCATGGACCTCGCCCAAGTCGTGTCGCGCTCTGAAGCGTCAACGTGGCGGGACGGGGGTTGGCGGCCCGGCAGCGGCTACGAGCGCGCGAATCCCGCCGGGGCCCATGTGGTGGCTTACGACTTCGGCGTCAAGCGCAACATCCTGCGTTTGCTGGTGGATCGCGGTTGCCGCGTCACCGTCGTTCCGGCGCGCACAACGGCCGCGCAAGCGCTGGCGCTAGGGCCGGACGGTATCTTTCTCTCCAACGGCCCCGGCGACCCCGAACCCTGCGACTACGCCGTGACCGCCACGCGGGAGTTCCTCGCCAGCGCCGTGCCCGTGTTCGGCATTTGCCTGGGCCACCAGATTCTCGCCCTCGCCGCCGGCGGGCGAACGGTGAAGATGCCGTTTGGCCATCACGGCGCGAACCATCCGGTACAAGATCTGGCGACCGGCGCGGTGGTGATCACCAGCCAGAACCACGGCTTCGCCGTGGACGAGGGCTCGCTTCCAAACACCATCGAGGTCACCCACCGGTCGCTGTTCGACCACACCGTGCAGGGCGTTCGCTGCCTTTCCGCCCCGGCGTTCGGCTTCCAAGGCCACCCGGAGGCGAGCCCCGGCCCGCACGACTGCGGCTACCTGTTCGACCGTTTCGTTGATTCCATGGCCGGGGCATCGTCAGCGGCCCCTTGTGGACCCGCTCTATGAAACCCGCCCATCGCCGCTTGTTCACGCCGGGGGATGGCGCGACGCCGCCGTTGCTGAGTGGGCGCGAAGAACAGCAGGAGGTGCTTGCCCAGTGCTTGTCCGACTTGCTGACCGGCAAGTCGCCGCCGCACAACGTGGTCTTGATCGGGCCTCGAGGCAACGGCAAGAGCGTGTTGCTCAATTGGTTCAAACGCGAATGCCGGGCCGGCGAGGCCGTGGACGTGGCGGCTTTGACACCCCAATCGAGTGCGAGAAGGGAACGGACGCGCCGGCGCGTCTGACGCGGCGCTTGATCGCCAGGTGCCGGGCCAAGGCGCTTGTCGTCTTGCTGGACGAAGCGCACACGCTGGACATCGCGGTGGGCAGCGCACTGCTGAACGCCAGCCAGCAGGTGCGCGATGAAGCGCCTTTCCTGCTGGTGCTGGCCGCGACGCCGGGCCTCCCAAGCCATCTCGCCAAGATGAACGCCTCGTTCTGGAACCGCTTGGGGGCCGGTCGGCTAGGGGTCGGCCGACTCTCCAAGGACGCGGCCAGCAAGGCTCTGCAAGAACCGCTGAAGGAGCACGGAGCGCGCCTGGACGAGGATGCGCTCGAAAAAGTGGTGGACGAAAGCCAGTGCTATCCGTACTTTGTGCAGCTCTGGGGAGAAGCGTTGTGGCGGCAGCACAGCGCAACCGGCATGACGCCTTTGACCGCCGAATGCCAGGACGCCGCACGCCCCGAGGCGATTGCCCAAGTCACCGAGTACTACCAAGACCGCTATCGGGAACTGGAAGCGGCTGGACTGCTCGCAGCGGCGGTGGCGGTGTCGCCCCTCTTCGAAACCCGCACCGAGGCCGAAGCTGGCGACCGCGAGATCGACGCCGCTCTCCAGTCCACCGGCGCGGATGCCACCGATCGGCTGGCGGCAAGGGAGGAACTGAACCGCCTCGGCTACATCTGGTGCCCGCCCGGCCAGCGGCCATCCGTTACCTGGCGCGCCGGCATCCCCTCGTTGATGGCCCATGTGCAGCGACAGTTCGCTCTAGGTGGTTGCGCGTATGGCCGTAGGAAACGGCGTAGCTTGATGCGAGCGTAGCGAGCTTGAGTACGTGCTTCAGCACGCCTTAGCCGAAGGTTAGCCTGCACATGGAACAGTGCGTTTCGAGGTCGGCGTCGTCCATGTGGGGGCCGGCCGGGCCTCAACCGCTAGGCGCACTCGCGCTAGTGCCCGTTCGCCCTTCCCGTGGATCCTCGCTGCGCGGCGCCGTCCCGGGATACGGCACCTTCTTGGCGTACTCGATCGCCGCCTCCTGCAACCACATATCCTCCGCGGTGCTACGCAAGGGGCCTTTCACGGTGTAGGGCCAAGTGTCCTTGCCGAGCAGGGTGCGCACAATGAGCACGATGCCGTAAGACATCAATGCCACCAGCAACGACAGCGCGATCGTGATGAGCCATGTAGACACCGTTGCTCTCCCTCCGTTCTCGCTCCGGAAGTCACCAAACATGACCAGGACAGCTACCGCAACGAGGCTAGTCAGGCCCACTACGGCCAGGGCCTTTGTCCACTTCGCGTACTTCGCCGCCTCGCCAACCGTGAGGATTCTCCGATCGGGGCCGCAAAAGCGCCTTTGGCTGACCCAATGGGAGAGAGCGATCTCAATTGCCGCGCAGGTCAGCAGGAAGAGGTCCACCCAAGGCCAACGATTGGAGATGGCTTCCGTCAGTATTTCTCCTGTGGCAACGGGCCAGTCCTCCATCCCAGTCAGCTACCGTAACCAACCTGCGCCGTAGTCAAGAGCTTCGCGCCGGCCTTGTCAAGTGCTTGTAGGCGCTCCCTAAGGCGCTCCCTAGTAGTTGGAGGCCGCCCATGGCGACTCGAGCGACGACGCGCCTGAGGCCCTCCTGAAGCGCGGTTCGGCGGCGTTTTTTTGGAGCGCCCGCGCCCCATGATGCGAAAAGGGAGTGGAATGAACGACGCGGCGCTGCCACTTGGCACCTACGGTGGCTGGTGTTGGCTGGAAGCGTCAGCGGGGTCGCCTGATTCACAGAACGCCGCCCACCCCTCGACTGGCGCAATGGCGCTTGGTCGGCAAAAAAGCTATGTTGTCCGCTTTCCCAACGAGGCCTACAAGTGAACCACGCCAAAGATCTGCTTCAAGCCGGCAAGACCGCCATTGGCACCAGCGCCCGGGCCAACGACAACGTCCCGTTCCTTGCCAACGCCGGCTTCGACTTCCTGCTCTTCGACACGCAACACTCCACCGACGACATCAAAGGGCTGGCGCGGGCCGTCTCCGGCACCCGCGGCACCACGGCCGTGCCGATCGTTCGCGTGGGGGATCTGCGACCGGATCAGATCTGTTACGCGCTGGATATTGGCGCCAAGGGCATCGTCGTGCCTATGGTGAACACCCCCGCCGAGGCCGCCGACATGGTGAAGTGGTGCAAGTACCCGTTCGACGGCGTGCGCAGTTCCGCGGGAATGCGCGGCGAATGGGGCGAGTTCAAGAGCTACCGCGAGTACATGGACGCGGTGAACACGCAACTCTTGGTCATCCCGATGATCGAAACGCAAGAAGCGCTCGGCGCCATCGACGACATCCTTGCCGTTCCCGGCGTCGACGTTCTGCTCGTCGGGCCGTCCGATCTGTCCATCAACCTCGACGTTCCCTTGGATTACACCAGCGCCACCTACCAGGCCGCCCTGGACAAGATCGGCGCCGCCTGCCAACGCGCCAAGGTCGCCGCCGGCATGTATTTCGTGCCGCCGGGCATCACGCCGCACCAGCTAGTGGACAAGGGCTTCCGGTTTTTCACCCTGCCGTGGGCCAACTGGGCGACGCAGGGCGTCCGGGACGGGCTCGCCAGCTTGCGGTAGACCTTTCGGGGCGAAGCGCGGGCGGCCCGGCGACGCAAAGGCGCGCCGGCCCCCTCGATCGCCTCTCCATCAAATCTCCACGATTCCGGCGTTGACACGGGACATAATATGTCCTAGCGTACCTGCACTGCCACGAACACCGCACTTGAGGGAGCGAACCACGCATGACTTTGGACGACTTGGCCTTCCACCTGAACGAACATGCCGGCGCGGAAGGCACCACCTTTGACGCGGTGGTGACGGAGAACGACATCCTCGAGGTCGTCTGTTCCAACAACGACGAGTTCCCCATTCACATCACGCGCACCGAGACGCAGCTCCTGTCCGTGACGCCACTGTTCTCCATCGCGGAAGTCCAACCCGGCAAGGTGGACGAGTTGAACGCCACGTTCCTGCGTTTGAGCCCGGCGGTGCCGCTTTCGTCCATCGGCTTGCAGGGCCAAACCTACATCCTCTTCGGCGCCATGGCGCTCAGCACCCGGTTTGACGTCATCGCGCACGAGATCGAGGTGCAGGCCGAGAACACCATTGAGGTGCTCGAGGCCGTGGAACACCTGCTCGCGTAGCGCGAACCACGCCACCCTACCCCCTTTTATCCCCTAAACCACCCACACCGGAGGAACCCGAACATGGGAGTCTTGCGAGACATGCTGACGGCGCTCAAAGGCGGCGCCAACGAAGTCGGCGAAGCCATAGTGGACGCCAACGCCATCCGCATTCTGGAGCAGGAGATCCGCGACGCCGAGAACGCCATCGGCAGCGCCAAGCAGAGCCTGACCCGCATGAAGGCGTCCGAGATTCGCCTGAAGCGCGACATGGCGACGCTGGCGACGGACGCGGCGGACTACGAAAAGAAAGCGCTCGCGGCGCTCAACGCCGGCGAGGAGGCGTTGGCCGCGGAGGTTGCCGAGCGGATCGCCGAACTGGAAACGGACCGCGGCGAGAAAGCCACGGAGCAAGCCGCGTTGGACGCGGAGATCCACAAGATCCACGCCATGATCAAATCCCGCGAGAAGATCATCGCCAAGAACAAACGGGAGTTGGACAAGGTGCGCACCGTCCAAGAGCTGCAAAAGGCCACCGCCAGCGTGTCCAAGAACTTCGCCGCCACCGGCTCCACCGAGCACCGCGTGTCCAAGGCCTTGGAGCGGGTGAAGGCGAAGCAGGAGGGCTGGCAGGATCGCATGCAGGCCGGCGAGTGGATGGAGGGCCAGGAAGCCGGCGACGACATCGACGCCAAACTCCGCGCCAAAGGCATCGGTGGCGCGACTGGCGGGGCCGGCGACGTGCTGGCCCGGCTCAAAGCGAAGCAGGCCGCGGCCTAGGTTCGCCCCGTGCTGAAGAAGCTGCTCCGCGCCCGGTTCGGCCGCTCCGCCGAACCGGGCCGAACGCTCCAGGGCCCCGGCGACCTCCAGGCCGGGGATCTGCTCACGTTCAAGCATCGGCTGTCGCTGCCGGCGGACGTGCAGGGGCAAACCTTCGAGGTCTCCAAGGTGGTTGCCTACCAGTACGAGGACGGCATCCACCCGCAGCTGACGCTGGACGGCGCGGAATCCGGTCGCGTGTACCTCGGCTTCAAGGACGGGGACGCCGCGGAGCTTTGCCTCTCCAAAGACGCGCCCCGCAAGGACGTGCTGCGCCTCTTCGACGAAGACGCCTTCGCCGCGCTTTGGGAGGACGATTTCGCGTCTCTCGACGTCTTGGAGAAGCCGAACGGCTACGACGGCTGGCTTGCGGAAAGCTACGCCCAAGTGAAAAAGTGGGTGGAAGGCTACTTCTACGATCGCGATTGCCGCGGCGAGACGCTCTCGGCCCGCCAAGACGACGACGGCGAGGAACTGCGCTACCACGAGTGCGAGGACGCCACCGGCCGCTTCGGCCTCACGGTGGAGGTGTGGGGCGATGGCGAGACGGACGTGTCGTTGGACGTCCACTGCCCGGCCGACGTCATCGACGCCATGTGGCCCGGCGAGGGCGCCGGCGATGGCTGACACCTCCCCGCGATTCCAAGCCGAGCGGCGGGCGCTCGGCAAGATCCAAGTACACTTGGAGTTTCAGCAGACGCTCTTGAGGCGTGTGCGGATGGCTGCGGCGGCGGACAACCTCAGCTATGCGGACTTCGTGCGCAAGGCGGTGGGTTTGCCCTGCGCCAAAATCCAGCGGCCGCGCATCAGCTTGTCGTTCAGCGAGCAGGACTTGGAGCGGCTCGCCCGGCGCTACGGCCAGCCGGCGGATCAGCCGAGCGTGTTGAAGCGCTGCGTCATGAACGAGATTCACCAACGTCTCGGCAACGCCCATGACGCGCCCAGTCTATGATCGCGCAGTGGTTCCGGCGCCGCCGGTATCTGCGCTTCACACGCAATGTCGCCGGCGCCATTCGGCGCCGACTGGTGGGCGTGGCCGCCATGTTCGTCGCGCTGTTCGTTGTTCACGTCGCCGCCATGGTGGCGTTCGAGGGCCTCTCCATCGGCGACGCGTTGTGGTTGTCCATCACCACCTCCACCACGGTCGGCTACGGCGACCTGTCCGCCGAAACCGCGGCCGGGCGGCTCGCCACCACCCTCTGCATGTACTTGTTCGGCATCTTCCTGCTGGCCCAAGCCGCCTCGGATGTGTTCGACTATCGCGCGTTGCGACGCGAGCGGCGTAAACGTGGTGAGTTCGAGTGGAGCAAAATGAAGGATCACCTCGTCATCATCAACGTCCCCGGCCAAGACGCCGACGCCTATCTGCACCGGCTCGTGGAGCATGTGCGCAAGACGCCGGCGCTGGCGGACATACCCGTCCAGCTGCTCACGCCAAACTACCCCGAAGGCCTGCCCCAGGGCTTGGTGGACTTGGGCACGACGCACTACACGGGCGTCGCGGAAAACTCGGCGAATCTCGCCGCCGCGAACGCCCACAAGGCGAGCCATGTGCTGGTTATCGCCGACGAGCCCTACGACTCGCGCTCGGACGCCCACACCTACGACATTCTCAGCCGCCTGCAGGCGTTGTCGCCGGGCGCCCGGGCAGACAGGGTTGTGGTCGCCGAGGTGGTGGACGACGACAACCGCGAGCGCATCCGCGGGGCCGGCGCCACGACGGTGATGCGGCCGCTGCGCGCCTACCCTGAAATGGTGGTGCGCGCCCTGGCGGTGCCCGGCGCCGAAGAAGTGCTGGAGAACCTGTTCACCCACGAAGCGGACCGGCTGACGCGGTTCGACACCCGCATCGACAACCTCGTCTGGGCGGAGGTGCTGGTGGCCTTCGTGCGCGCCGGCGCCGGCCTTCCATTGGGCTACCTGCGTGACGATGGCGGCGTCGAAACCAATCCGTCGCCGAACGCCAAGTGCAGCGGCCAAGCCGTGATCGTGCTGCTGGACGAAACCCAAGAGCGGTCGCCCGAACTGGTGCGACAGGCGCTCGCGACCGCTGGCGCTTGAAGTCGAGGCGGCCCGGCTGGCGCCGGATCGCAATCGCGACCATCGTTTTTGGTAGTCTTGCGCGTTCAACAAGCACACCAAGGGCTACTCCTTTTGAAAATCACATCGGTGAAGGCGTTTCCGGCCAGCCCCCCCAACATCCCGCGCAATTTCGTCTTCGTCAAAGTCGAGACGGACGAAGGCGTCAGCGGCTGGGGCGAAGCCACCTGCGGCCCGTTGGCCGCCGCGACGATGGTGGAGGAGTTCGGCAAGGTGATCACCGGCTGCGACCCCATGCGCATCGAGCAGCATTGGCAGACGCTCTACCACCACTTCCACGTGCGTGGCGGCGTCATTCAGATGTGCGCCATCAGCGGCATAGAGATCGCGCTTTGGGACATAAAAGGCCAAGCGTTGGGCGTGCCGGTGTACGAGCTGCTCGGCGGCGCCATGCGCGACCGCATTTGGACCTACGGGCGTTGGGACGGCCCGACGCCGGAGCGGGCGGTGCGCAACGCCATGAACCATGTGGAGCGCGGCCTCACCGCGCTCAAAGGGGATCCGTTCGAACACCGCGGCATATTCATCGACCGGCGATCCGAAGATCTCGCCATCGAGAAGATGCGGGCTGTGCGCGAGGCGGTGGGCGACGACGTCGAACTGCTCGTGGAGGTGCATGGCCGGCTTTCGCCATCGGACGCGATTCGGGTGGGAAACCGGCTGGAGCCGTACCGGCCGTTTTTTTACGAGGAGCCCATCCCGCCGCAAAACCTGGACGCCCTGAAGCGCGTTTCTGACAACGTGAACATTCCCATCGCCACCGGCGAACGGCTGCTCACGAAGTTCGACTTCGCCGAGCTCTTGCCGCTGCATGCCGTGGATCTCATCCAGCCGGACATGGTTCAAGTCGGCGGCATCTTGGAACTCAAGAAGATCGCCGCGATGGCCGAGGCGCACTATGTCGGCGTCCAGCCGCACAACTGCTACGGCCCCTTCGCCACCATCGCGTCGCTGCACTCGGACGCCTGCATGCCCAATTTCCTCATCCAGGAAGGCGGCATTCATCCGTGGTACCAAGACGCGACGGTGGGCGATTTCCCGGTGCAGAACGAGGGCTATTTCCCGCTGCCGCCGGGCCCGGGCCTCGGCGTCGCCATGGACGAGCAGTGGCTGAAAGCGAACCCTTGGCAGGAGGACGCCCGGCCTTGGCGCCACCGGCAGGGAAACAACCCGTCGCGCCAAGACGTGGATTGGTCGTAAGAGGTTCCAAAGACATGACAACCAAGACCTTCGCGGCACCGGAAGACGCCTACCACGAGTTCTTCCGTGCCGACAGCGCCAAGGACGCCGCCGGTTGGGCCGCGGTGATGAGCTATCCGCATGTGCGCGTATCCGCCGCCGGCCATGTCGCGTACTACGAGACGCCCGCCGAGTACGCCGCCCGGGCCTCTTGGGCGGGACGGGAAGCCACCGGCTGGGTGCGCTCCAGAGGCGTCGAACCCAAGCGGCTGCACGAATCCGACGACAAAGTGCATCTTGCCGGCGGCTGGACTCGCTACAACGCCGACGACCAGCCCATCCTCAGCAATCGCGTCACCTATGTGCTCACCCGCTTGGGTGGTCGCTGGGGCATCCAAGCGCGGTTCGGCACGGACTCCTTCACCGAGGGCGAACGGGTGGACGCAACGGCCGCGGTCGGCGTGGTGAAGCGGCATCTGCAAGACTTGGCCAGTGGCAAAGCGCAGGCGGACATCTTCTGGCCGCCGCTGGTCGAAGCGGGCGTTGGACGGGTGGGTCGGTACGCGAACGTCGCCGAGGCCCGCGCCCGGCTCCTGGCCTCGCCGAGACCCGGCGTCATCGACGATGTCCACGCGGCCCAAGCCGGACGCGATGGCGTGGTCGTGGCGGCGGCTTGGACGGATGCCGGCCAAACGCGGACAGCAGCGGTCTTCCTGGTGGGTAGGCGCGACGGGGTCTGGCGAATCGCCGGGTTCTCGACGTTGCCGGCGCGTTCGTCCGAGTGACCGTCGGCCGCGTCCTTTAGGGACGGGCGCGGCGCGCTTTTTCGGCGTCGAACCACCAGCTGTCGATCACCCGCAAACTGCTTTGGGTTAGGTATTCGTAGCGGGCCACGGCCTCGTGCTCGGGCCGCCCGAATTTGTCCCAGTAGAGAAAACGCTCCGCGTCCGCGGCGCCGAGCGGGATGTGGTAGAAGCCCCACAGCAACACCCGGTCCAAGGCGCGGCAAGCGGCGACCAGATCTTCGATCGTGCTCGCCCGCGTCGCCACTTCTATCAGCGCGTCGACGGCGGAATCGCGGATGCCGGCGCGATTTCCGCCACCGGGCATGTCCGCCGAGGCGGACCCGAAATAGTTGTGCAACTCGCCGATCGGCGGGTTCAGGATCTCGTGGCTTCGAACGAAGGCCTCGAACTCGCGCCTGCGCAGAAAGTTCGTGGTGGCGACGGTGTCCATGACACGCACGCGGGCGTTGACGCCAAGGAGTCTCAGGGTGTCGACGTAGGGCAGCAGGAAACGCTGTTCGGCAGGATCATCCGTTAGCAGCTCGAGTTCGAACGGCGACCCGGCCGAGTTGACCAGCCGCCCCTCCCGCACCTGCCAGCCCGCTTCGGCGAGCAGGGAGCGGGCGCGCACCAAGGCGCTTCGATCAAATCCCACGCCGCTCGACACGGGCAGTTGAAAGGGCTCGGTGAAGACCCGCTCGGGGATCCGACCGCGCAGAGGCTCGAGCAATTCGCGCTCGGCGGCGGACGGCAGCCCGGTCGCGGCGAACATGGAATTGGCGAAATAGCTGGTGGCGCGCGTTTGCGAACCGTGGTGGAGCACCCGGTTCTGCCACTCGAAATCCAGCGCCAGCGTCAACGCCTCGCGCACGCGAACGTCTTGCAGCCTTTCCAGATCCGTGTTGAGGGTGATCGCCACATGCGGCCCGATGAACTTGCGCACGGCGCGGGTGTCCCGCAGCAGCTTGCCGGCCCGCGCCGCCGGCACGTCGTAGGACGAGGCCCAATGGCCAATGTCGCCCTCGAAATAGATGTCGATGAGTCCCTTGCGCAAACCTTCCCGCGCCACCGTGGCGTCGCGGTAGACGTCGTAGCGGATCTCGTCGAAGTTGAACCGGCCCTTGTTGATGGGAATGTCTCGCCCCCAGTAGTCTTCCACCCGCTCGAAACGCAGAAAGCCGCTGGCGAAATCCACCACCCGGTAGGGGCCGCTCGCGACCGGCGGCACGCGCGTGGGCGCGCTCGGATCCCGGCTGGCCCAATAGTGGGCCGGCCGGATGCGGAACCACATCAGCGCGATGAGGTTCGAGTTGGTGAACACGTTGCGGTGACGCACCACCAGCTCGCGAGCGTTGACGACCTCCACGGATTCGAGCCACGAATCGAAATAGACTCTGCCGTTAACGCTCGCCAGCACTTCGTCCATCGTGAATTTCACATCCCGCGTGGTCAACGGCACGCCGTCGTGCCAACGCGCTTGCGCGTGCAGGCGCAGATGCACGGTCTTCCGGTCCGGGGCGAGGGCGATGCCGTCCGCCAGCCAACCGTAGAGGCCCGATAGCTCGTCGCCGGTTCGAACCAGCAGCCTATCGTAGGTTTGGCCGAGCCCTGGGGCGTTCGGCACTCTGGCGCCCTGTTGCCCGGAGAAATTGTCGATGCGCATGACCGTCGAGAGCACCAGTCTGCCGCCCTTCGGCGCGTTCGGATTGGCGTATTCGAAATGCGTGAAGTCCGGCCCGTACTTCAGCGGGTGGAGCAGCGAAACGCCGTGCTGATAGTCGATCCGGCCGGCCTCGGAACCAGCAATCGTCCATGCCATCGCCGCGGCGGCGATGGCCAACACCTGCCTACGCCTGGTCAATGGCGCGCCCGAATTGATCCCTGTGGTCGTCGTGCAGCATTTTCTCGTAACTCGTAATGCCGTGAATGGGGAGTTCGACCGGTCGCATCCCCTGGATCGACGACTCGTAGGCGGCCATGCACATCTCCACATCCTTTCGCCCTCCCAGTCCGTACTCGGGCGGCTCGTCGTTCGCGGCGGCGTTGGCGATGCTCATGATCTCCTCGGCGTGGCCAACGCTCCAATCGTCGATGGCGCAGTCCGCGTACGGGTTCTCATAGGTGATCGGCGGATCCGTGTGTACGACGATCCGGTTCAGCACGTCCAAATCCCCGACGCGCCGGCGTTGAAACTCCACCGGGATGTCGCGCATTCCGCCCCCGACCATCACCCGCAGCGGCAGTTGCGGCCCGAAGGTGTCGTGGTCGAGGATGCGGCCTTGGGTTCCGGCGATCTGGCAGTACTTCACCGTCTCCTCGCCGAGGCGGGAAGTCTCGTAGACGCCGACGGCGCCGCTGTCGAAGTCGACCAAGGCGTGCCCCCAGTCCTCGTGGACGAACTCCGGGTCGGCGCGGTACTTCCGCAACGCCGCGACCATTCGCGTCGGCTCGCTGCCGGCGTAGATTCGCAGCTGCGAAAACCGGTGCGCGCCCGTGTCCAGAAACACGCCGGAGTAGGAGGCGAACCGCGACACCGGCCGGCCGATGTTCTTCGGCTTGGCACCCGCCTCGAAGGACCGGAAGCGGCGGCCCTTGGGTTCCACGAAGTGGACGCGCACGATTTCGCCGAGAATGCCGGCGCCGAGAATCTTGGCGATGGCGCGCTGCTTCGGCATCCGAAAGTAGTTCTCGGCGACCTCGAAGTACACGCCGTTCCTTCGACAGGCGTCCACGATCACGTCGCAGCACGGCAACGTCACCGCCATCGGCTTTTCCACCAGCACATGGCGACCGTGCTCCGCCACCAGGCGCGCCACCGCGTGGTGCGAGGGATCCCCCGTCACGACGTCGACAGCCATGATGTCCTTGTGCCTGTCGAGCATTTCTTCGACGTTCGCGTAATGCGGCAAGCCGTAGTCGCCGCCAACGCGGGCGGCAAGTTCTTGGTCGAGATCGCAAACCGCGACGAAGTCGATGCGGCCTCGTCTAGCCAATTCAGCGAGCGTGGGCAGATGCCAGCGCTGCGCCGGCCGTCCGCAGCCGACGATGGCGATCTTGGCGAGGGTCACCAGATCGATTCCGCGTGGCCGCGGAGCATCGCCACGCTGGCGTCCACCTGTTCCTCCGGGAGGCCATGCAGGATCACGGACACCTCGAAGGGCAAGGCGCAAAGCAGCGAAACGTAGCGTCGGTAGTCCAACTTGCCGGCGCCCGCCGCAAGGTGTCCCGCGTCGCCATCGTGGTCGAGGTCCTTGGCGTGGGCGATGGCGATGTGGTCGCCGAGCAGGTCGAACGCCTCGTCCAGGATCTCCGTCATGCGCGGCAAATCGCCTTTGCCGAAGAGGTTGGAGGCGTCCATGACCACCTTGAGCGAGGGCGAGGCCAGCTCGTCGATCAACTGCCGACTGCGCTTGGCGTCGCTCGCTACGTTGTTGACTTCCGGCTCGAACGCCAGCGCGACGCCACTCCCCTCGGCGATGGGCAGCAGCTGCTCCAAGGTGTCTTTGAGTACCCGCCAAGCCTCGTCCGTGGTGTTGTCGGGATGATGCCGCCACATGCTTTGCGGGTGGCGGGAGCCCGTGCAAGTAGCGATCACGGACGTTCCGAGCGGCGTACACGCGGCGATCAACGTCGCCATCCGTTCGATACCTTGCCGGCGCTTGGCGGCGTCCGGGTGAACCATGTTGATCGGCCCGCCGAGGGCCGCAATGGTCATGCCGCGCCGCTCCACCTCGCGGCGAATGCCGCCGCACGCATTCAGGTTCTCCGCCAGCGGCCCTTGCAGGTGCGCCGACGACAGGTTGAACTGGAGGTGGCGAATGCCGTGAGCAAGGATCGCGTCTAGAGTCTCGCCCAGCGAGGGGCGCGGAAAGTGGCCCGACATGATGCCTATGCGCATGGCCTAAGCGCCCGCCGTCACGCTCGTTGCCGGGCGACTCGTCCGGTCAAGCATTCGCGGCCATTAGCCGTCTCACTTCGCCTTGCTCCCGCGCGTTCAACCCGCCACACGCCGGGCTCGCCAGGAACTTCTCGTAGGCGAACGACGTTTCCCTTTTGCGCTTGACGCGACCGGCCAGCATCGCCTGCAACATGGCCGCGCGCTTGTGGTTGCTGCGATTGAAACCGGCCCGGTGCCACGTTCTGGCGTCGTACAGGATGATGCTGCCCGCCGGCGCCTCCAACACGTCCGCGTCCGGCCCGGTGTACGGCAGGCCGTGGACTTCGCGATCGTAAGGCTCGCCTTCGTTGTTGGCGGGGTTCCAGTCGCTGGGCGGATCCGCGTCCACGGCGTGCGAGCCGAGCTTGAAGGCCGTGGCGCCGCGGAACTTGGTGAAGTCCGAGATGCACACGTTGCGTTGCACCGCGACCGGCGGCGCCGTGCGCTTGTACTCGCCGCCGTTGGCCGCGTTGTAGGGAAAGTCCGAGTGCCAGCGCTGCACCCGCCGCTTGCCGTCGTCCGGCGACAGCACCGCGAACCCCGGCGGGTGTCCGACGCGAACGTCCTGGGTGCCCATGTACTCGCGGATCAACCACAGCGACACCGGCTCGGCCACGGTCTTGCCCACCGAGGAGTGCAGGCTGATGCGCGGCACCGTGTCGTTGAACTCCAGATGCTCGTACGCGTCGGTGCAGGCCGCGCGCTGCAACTCGTCCACCGTTTCCGACGTCAGGATGCACGCCAGGCAAACCCAACCTTCCCGCCGCAGCGTGGCGAGGTATTCCGAAGGCAGCTTCTCAGGGCCTCTTGCGACGCGAAAGCTCTTCACCGAGAAGTTGGGGATTCGCACGGCGTCGTTGGCGCCGCGGGGAAACACCTTGCCGGTGGCGACATGCCGGATGCCGCCGCGCACGCGATCCCAGATCACCCGGTCGTCCGCCTGCTCCGACAGCTCCAGCAGGCCCTCGCTGTTCATTGCCAGCATCTTGCCGTCCGCGGCCACCAGGAACCGGAAGTGCCGCTTTGGTCGCGGCACCTTGACCGCGCGCTCTTGGAAGCGCCCTTGTTCGCTCATCTCGATGCTCCGACGGTTTTCGTGTGCCCGCATCGGCCGTTGGCCCGAAGCCCTTGCCACTGCCGGCTTCCGGCTACATCTTGAACCGCACGCCGAACTGGAAGCGACGCCCGGCGTTGATGGCGCTGGAGAAGTGCTTCTGCGTGCCGGTGCCGAGCTTGTTGTAGTAGTACACGTTCTCGTCGGTCAGGTTGATGGCCTCCAAGCTGAACACGATCCTCTCGTTCAGCGCGTAGCCGAAGGACGCGTCGATCTGATCGTAGGTGTCCACGAAGTACGGGTGGCCTTGGCCGTCCACGATACTGTCCAGGAAGTCGTCACGGAAGTTGTACGACACCCGGCCCCTCCAAGCGTCCTTTTCGTAGAACACCGTGAGATTGATCGTGTTCTCCGAAAGCCCCGGAATGCTGTACGCGGCACCCGTCTTCTCGTTTTGGAAGTCCGACCCGGAATTGACATAGGTGTAGTTCGCGATCACGCCCAGGCCATCGAACGGCGCCGGCAGAAGATCCTCGAACGTGTGTTGGAACGCGAGCTCGACGCCCGTGAGCCGCGATTTGCCGGTGTTCAACGGTCTGCGGGCAAGCAGCACCACCGGCAGGTTGGTGTCCGGGTCTATCACGTCGTCGAACCGCACATCGTCGAGGTCCAACTGAACGAACGCCTCAATGTCCTTGGAGAACAAACCCGCAGAGACGATAGAGTAGTCCGCGAAGTACCACTCCAGCGCAAGGTCTAGCTGCACGCCCACGGTCGGATCGAGCTCGCCGTTGCCGGCGCGTATGGTGCGGCCTATGCCACCACCGGTGAATCGCGGGTTGAGTTGCAAGTAGGACGGTCTGCTCATCACTTTCGCCACCGATGCCCGAACGACCACGTCGTCCATGGGATCGAATCGCAGATTCAGCGAGGGCAACACCATCGAGTAGCTGTGCGGCACGGTGATGAACTCTGGCGGCGACAGCTCCAGCACCGGCGAGGTTGGATCCGAAATGTCGAAACCTGTCGGTTCGGAAACCTGCCCTATCGTGGAGGTGTCGTTGTCCACGAACCGCACACCGAAGTTGCCGGCGTAGGGCGTGTTGCCAAACTGTCCGGAGAACGTGACCATCCCGTAAACCGCAAGCGAGTCGTCCTCGTGGTTGAGGTCCTCGTTGAACTCGCCTTGCACATATCCCTCAAGGGACTTCTCGGTTCCCGTGGCGAAGCCCCGTCCGGCCCGAATCTCGTCCGGTCGGGTCACGAACGTCCGCTGGATGACCGCCAGGTTCGGGTTGACGATGTTGGACGGGAACATGTTGCCGAGGCCGCTTAGGAAGTTCGATTCCGACGGAAACGGATCGTTGCCGCCGAACTCGGATATCGGATGACCGATGAATGCCCGGCTGTTCAGGTATCTGGCTCTGTCGCCCCGATCCTGCTGGGCGGTTCGAACGCCGAAGCGAAACGTCTCGATCAAGTCGCCGCCAAACTCGTAGCTGGCGTCGGCTCTGAACTGAACGATCCGATCGTCAACAAGATGGGTTTGTATCGAGTGTTTCACCACCTCGAACCACTCCGGGTCGCTCAACGGCGAAGACGACGTGAGCGACGGAATGCCACCCGGGCCGAACTTGTTGTACGTCATCTGCGTGCTTGTGTTCCGTATCAGATAGTCCCGGTTCATGCTTGGGGAATCCGTGTCGGAAACCGTGAGGTCGAAGTTGAGGGACAGCCGATCGGACGCTTGAAACACCACGTTGGCGCCGTATGTCATGGTCTTGGTATCGACCTGCTCCGCGCCGTGTTGGACGAACAAGCCGGCGCCGGATGTGGAAAGGGAAGTGAAGACGCCGGTGCCGTTGTCGTTCGCGAGCGTCGCGGCCGTGACGTTGCTGGCAAGCCGCTGCTGTATCCGAAAGTCCCTCCAGTAGTCCTTCTCGTCGTTCGAGACGTCCGTGTACAACAAATCGAAAGTCACCTCGACGCGATCCGACGGGCGCCACTGCAAGGACGAGGAGAGGTTCAAGCGATCGCGGTCGGTGACGTGCAGCTCGCCAAGAATCTGCCGCGGGTGGTAGCCGACCATTTGTTGCCCGTTCACGGTTAACGTGGAGGGATTCGGAACGTAGCTGTAGTGATGCAGCGAATCCGACCGAATGGTCCTGTTGTCCCACTGCACGGAGGCCATGAAACCCACCGTGTCGCTCAGCACATCGCTGAAGAGCGCGAATATCCCCGGCGCGGTGTCGTCCGCGAGATCGTTGATCGTGCCGTCCAGGGACACGGCGACGTGTCGTTCGCCCAAGTCGAAGGGCTTGCGGGGCTGTATGTCGATGAAACCGCCCAGGCCGCCCTCGACATGGTCCGCCCGCGGGGACTTGTGAACCTCCACGGCCTGCACCAGCCCGGATTGAAACGAATCGAAACCGATCACGCGCGAACCGCGGTTCGTCTGGCCGCGGCCGGCGTGTTGCCCGGGATCGACGTTGGACGCCGCTACGCGCCCGCCGATGGTCGTCTGCACGAATTGCGGGCCGAGACCGCGAACGCTGACGAAAGCGCCCTCGCCCTCTTTGCGGTCGATGGCGACCCCGCTGATGCGTTGCAGGGACTCCGCCAAGTTCTGATCGGGAAAAGCCCCGATGTCCTCGGCGGTGATGGCGTCCACGAAGTGATCGGCGTTGCGCTTGCGATCCAAGGATTGCAGCAGGCTGCCTCGAATACCCGTGACGATCACCACTTCCATGTCGTCCGCCTCTTCGTCCGACGTGGTTGACGTCGTCGCTTCCTCCGCCGACGCCGCCCCGGTGAAGAGCACCGCCGCCGCCGCCAAGATGCTCCACGCCGCTGATCGCGGCTTGCCCATGTTCAACATGGCGCCTCCCTCAAACTGGTAGTCATAGGTGTCTCCTGCGATGCCGCCGGCTCCTCGGACTGGCATCCGTGATAGGCCCGTCCCTGACGCCCGAATCGCTTTGCTCTCCCCGCTCCACAACTCACTATACTCGCTGTGGACCGCCTCTCGTCGCCAACACGATGTTGATGTTGGGCTCAAGGTGTAGCTCGGCGCGGTAGTATCAAACAAAAAGCGTGCCTTTGCCAATGCCTTGCTTAGCGCGGGTTCCGGCGCGATTGGCCACTTCGGGACTTCCACTTTATGTTTTTTAATCAACAGATTGCAGACTTTTCACCGCAAGCTGTCGATGGTGTCGGCAGGCGCTGCGTCCCATGAATCCAGAGCAAGTTACGGTCACGAAGGGTGTCGTCGTTGGCAAAGCGGGTGGCCGGCCGCTGCTGGGCGATCTGTACCTGCCGCGCAGTCCAACGAGTTCTCGCCCCGCCATCGTCGTGCTCCACGGCGGCGGCTGGCGCCGGGGCCGGCGGCAAAGCGTTCGAGGGTTCGGCGAGTTGCTCGGCGAAGCCGGTTTCGTGTGCTTGGCGCCGTCCTACCGCCTGACCGCGGAAGCGTCCTGGCCGGCCCAGATCGAAGACGTGAAGTGCGCCATCCGCTTCTTGCGCGCCCGTTCCGACGACCTCGGCGTAGACCCGGAGAGAATCGGCGTGCTCGGGGACTCCGCCGGCGGCCATCTCGCGCTCATGGCCGCAGTGGTGTCGCCGTTCGAGGGCGGCGGTGGCCACACCGAGCACGGCAGCGCCGTTGCCGCGGTCGGCTCGATGTACGGGCCGACGCGCCTTCGCCCAGACACCCGCCCGAACCACGCGGCCCTGCTAGGCGAGCATGCGACCGAGGCGGATGGCGCCAGCGCCAGCCCCATCGCCTACGACCTTGCCGCCTTTCCGCCGTGCCTGTTGATCCACGGCGCGGATGACGAGGCCGTGCCGGTGGCGGACAGCGTGGACTTCCACGCTGCGCTCAAGCGTTTGGGACGCCAGGTGGAACTGCACGTCTTCCAGGGCCTCGGCCACGCCTTCGACCGCAAGACCGCCGATGCCGGGGCGCGCATGGTGGACGTTGCGGATCCCCGCTCGGTCCACGGACCCGCCGTCGTGCGGATCATCTCGTCGTTCTTCGCCACACACCTGGGGCCGCAACCGGAAGGACAGCATCCCGATGCTTGAGCTGGGCGTCATCGCCGACGACTTGACCGGCGGCGTGAAGGTGGCAAGCCTGCTGGAGCGCGAAGGCGTGCGCTGCCCCGCGGTGACGACCACCACCGCGTTGAATGGGCTTGCCAACGACGCCGAGGCGGTTGTCGTCGCCCGCAAAACGCTCCTGCTGCCGCCGGACGAGGCCGCAGCCGATGCCAGGCGCTGCGCCGCCGAGTTGTTGGCGCAAGGCGCGCGCCGTCTCTACTACAAATACAGCGCGCTGTTCTCGTCCACGGCGAAAGGCAACATTGGCCCGGTTTCCGAAGCGTTGTTGGAACTGACCGGCGTGGACCATCTGCTGTTTTGCCCGGCGTTCCCCGAAAGGGACGTGACGCTATACAAAGGCCGGCTGTTCGTGGGCCGCAACATGCTGCACGAAATCCCCAAGAGCCGCGACCCGGTCACGCCGATGACCAACTCGAACCTAGTGGAGGTGCTGCAGGCGCAGAGTCGCGAAAAGGTGGGGCTTTTGTCCTACGCCGAAATGAGGCTGAGCACGGCCGAGCGCAAGAGGTTCTTGGCGCGACAAGTCGCCGAGGGCGTCAGGTTCTTCCTCACCGACGTGGTCGAAACACAGGATCTGGCCCGCATCGCCGAATTGGCCGTGGACATGCCGGTGTCCACAGGCGCCGACGAACTGCCGGTGTTCTTGGCGCGGCAATGGCGCGACCAAGCGGAGCGGGCAGCCGAACCGCGGACATTGCTACCTCCGGCACCCGGCTCAGCGGCGGTGATCGCCGGAAGCTGCACGCCGAAGACCAACCGCCAACTGGCGCGGTTCGAGCAGGCCAATCCAATCTTCAGGATCGACCTTGTGGAGGCGGCCCGAGCGCCCAGCCTCGTCGACCGGATCGCCGCGTGGGCCGGGCCCCGGTTGTCGAAGGGCCCCATCGGCGTCTCGACGACGGCGGACGAAGCGGAAGTGCGGCGAGTGCAGCGGGAACTCGGCCGCGACCGCGCCGCGGCGCTCGCCGACGACGTGCTGGGCAACGTGGCGAAACGCCTGCAGCGGCTCGGCGTACGCAAGTTCGTGCTCGCCGGCGGCGAGACCTCCGGCGCGGTGATGGCCAGCCTCGGCATCGACCGGGTGGAAGTCGCGGCTTACGACGAACTGTGCGGCGGTTATTGCCACAGCGCAACGGCCGACCCGGTCGCGTTGGTGCTGAAAGCCGGCGGCGCCGGGGAGGAGGACTTCATCGCCGCGGCGTTGGATCGGATGCGGGCGGCGGACGCCGCCATTTGGCCGCGGGCGACGGACGCCGCCATTTGGCCGCGGGCGGCGAACGCCGCCATTTGAGAGGAGACGCAAGATGGCCAACGAGCCTCACGAAACAAACCTGCGCGAGGAACTCGTGGCGCAGTACCGCCATGTCGAGCGGTTGGGATTGAACGAGCTGTCGTCCGGCAACTTGAGCGTCCGCTTCGGCGAGGGCATGCTGATTTCGCCCGCCGGCGCGAAGGCGGAGAACATCACCGAGGACTCCATCGTCCTGGCCTCGCTGGACGGCCGCTGGCAAGGCGCGCGCAAACCGTCGTCCGAGTGGCGGATGCACGCCGCGGTCTACCAGCGGCACGAGGAAGCCGCCGCCGTCGTTCACACCCATTCGGACCACTGCGTGGCCCTTGCGAGCAACTTGATGGCGCTGCCCGGCTTCCACTATCTGGTCGGCACCTTCGGCGGCGACGACGTGCCTTGCGTGCCCTACTCCACCTTCGGAACCCGGCAACTGGCCGACGACGCCGCCGCGGCCTTGACGAACCGAACCGCCTGCCTGCTGGGCAACCACGGGATGATCGCCCGAGGCCGCAACCTCAAGAACGCCGTCAACCTCGCGCTGCGGCTCGAGATCATGTGCCGCCAATACCTGCTGGCCCGCCAACTGGGAGAACCCGCCCGCTTGACGGCCACCGAGTGGGAGGAGTTTTTCGCGCAAGTGCGGCGCAACCAATACGGCCGCAACGGCTGAAAACGGCAGCGCCCGACCTCACGCGTCGGCCGCGCCCCCGGCCAGCGTCTCCAACTCGAAGGCCGCGGCCATCAACGCCTTGGTGTAGTCCGTGCGCGGGGCGTCGAAGACCTGCGCCGCCTCGCCTTGCTCCACTATGGCGCCGTCCTTCATCACGATGAGCTCGTGGGCGATGGCGCGCACCACCTTGAGATCATGGCTGATGAACAGATACGCGAGGTCGTGGCGGCGCTGCAGATCGCGCAGCAGGTCGATGACCTGCGCCTGCACGGAAACGTCCAGCGCCGAGGTGGGTTCGTCGAGCACCACCAGCGCGGGATTCAAGACGATGGCCCGGGCGATGGCCACCCGTTGCCGCTGCCCGCCGGAGAATTCGTGCGGATAGCGATCCTGCGCGTCGGGCTCCAGCCCCACGTCCTCCAGCACGCGCCCGACCGCGCGCCCTCTATCGGCCGGCGACATTTCGCGCCGATGAATCTTGAGGCCGGCTTCGATGATCTCCCGAACAGACAAGCGCGGGGGCAGGCTGCCGTACGGGTCTTGGAAGACGATCTGCATGCGGTTGCGCAGCGGCCGCAGCGCCTTCACCCGCAGACCTTGGATCGCCAGTTCGCCCAAGCGGATGTCGCCTTTGCTCGCAAGCAGCCGCAGCAAGGCGAGGGCGAGCGTGGTCTTGCCGGATCCGGATTCGCCGACGATGCCGAGCGTCTGGCCGCGGCGGACGACGACGTCAACGCGCCTCACGGCGTCCAGATGCCGCGCCCGCTGGAACCATCCGCGCCCCAAGTCGAAGCGCACCGACAGCTCCTTCGCCGCCATCACCGCCGGCGCGCCGCGCGCCACCGGCACCGGGTCGCCGCCCGGCTCCGCGGCCAACAGATGCCGCGTGTAGTCGTGCCGCGGCGTGTTGAACACCGTCGCCGCGCGCCCCTGCTCGACGATCCGGCCGGCCGTCATCACGCACACGCGATGCGCCATTTTGCGCACCACGCCGAGGTCGTGCGTGATGAGCAGCATGGCCATCCGCAGGCGTTCGCGAAGCTCCTCCAGCAAGGAGAGAATCTGCGCTTGCACGGTGACGTCCAACGCCGTGGTGGGCTCGTCCGCGATCAACAGGTCCGGCTCGCTGGCCAGCGCCATGGCGATCATCACCCGTTGCCGTTGCCCGCCGGAGAGCTGGTGGGGATAGGCGCCGAGCCGCTCGCGCGCGTTCGGCAACGCCACCAGATTCAACAACTCGAGAGTCCGCCCCCGGGCGTCGCTTCTGCCGAGGGCGCGATGCACATACAGGATCTCCCCGATCTGCCGCTCGATCGTGTGCAGCGGATTCAATGACGTCATCGGCTCCTGGAAAACCATGCCGACCCGTTCGCCACGCACCTTCAGCATCTCGTCCTCGGTGGCGCCCACCACCTGCTGGCCGTGAACGCGAATCGAGCCGCGCGGGTGCGAGGCGTACCGGTACGGCAACAGTTGCATCACCGAGAGCGCCGTCACGGACTTGCCGGAACCGGATTCGCCAACCAGCGCCACCGTCTCGCCCCGTTCGATGGCGAAGCTGACGCCGCTCACCACTTCCTCGCCGCGGAACGCCACCGCGAGGTCTTCGACCTCCAAGACGGGCATCACACCGCCGCCCGGCGCGGGTCGAACGCGTCGCGCACGCCTTCGCCGACGAACACCAGCAACGTGAGCATTACGGCGAGCGTGAAGAAACCCGCCAAACCAAGCCAAGGCGCGTGCATGTTGGCCTTGCCCTGTGCCAACAGTTCGCCGAGCGACGGGTAGCCGGCCGGCAGGCCGAAGCCGAGAAAATCCAGCGACGTCAAGGTTGTGATCGCGCCGTTCAGCAGAAACGGCAGATAGGTGAGCGTCGCCACCATGGCATTCGGCAACACGTACCGGCTCATGATGGTGAAGTTGTTCTCGCCGATGGCCCGAGCCGCGGTCACGTAGTCGAAATTGCGCGTGCGCAGGAACTCCGCCCGCACCACCGCCACGAGCGCCATCCAGTTGAACAACAGCAGCAGCGCCAACAACGCGACGGGGTTGGGCTCGAACAAACTGGTGAGAATGATGATGACGAACAACACCGGCAGCCCGGCCCAGATTTCCACAACGCGCTGGCCGACGAGATCGATCAGGCCGCCGAAATAGCCTTGCGTGGCGCCCACCGCGATGCCGATGATGGAGGACAGAAACGTCAGCGCGAGGCCGAACAGCACGGACAGCCGAAAACCGTAGATGATGCGGGCCGCCACATCCCGCGCCACGTCGTCGGTCCCCAGCCAATGCCGGGCGCTCGGCGCTTCCGGCGCGACGCCGCCGGTGTACCGATCGATCGTGTCGTGGCTGAACGGAATCAGCGGCCAGATCATCCAGCCGTCGGCGTCGATCAGCTCCCGGACGGCATCGGACGAGTACGCGGCTTCGGTCTCGAACACGCCGCCAAAGGTCGTCTCCGGGTAGGAGAAAAGCGTTGGCCAATACAACTCGCCGTCAAAACCCAGAAGGATCGGCTTGTCGTTGGCGACCACTTCCGCGAACAGGCTGACAACCACCATTGCGGCCACCGTCCACAGGCTCGTCCAGGCGCGCCGGTTGGCGCGGAAGTTCGCCCAGCGGCGGCGAGTCAGCGGCGACAACCACGAACGCCCCGCCCCGGGGTCGGCTTCGCGTGGCGCGCCCATCGGCAAGGTGCCTGCCGTCATCAGGCCTCGCGCCGCTCGAAGTCGATGCGCGGATCGACCAAGGTGTAGACGATGTCCCCGATCAGCGTCATCGCGAGCCCCACGAAGGTGAAACAGAACAGTGTGCCGAACATGATGGGATAGTCCCGGCGCAACACCGCCTCGAAGCCCAAGAGGCCAAGCCCGTCGAGGGAGAACATCACCTCGATCAGCAACGCGCCGGTGAACAGGATGCCTACCAGCGCCGCGGGGAAACCGGCGATGACGATCAGCATGGCGTTGCGAAAGACATGCCCGTAGAGCACTCGACGTTCGTTGAGGCCCATGGCCCGGGCGGTTAGGACGTATTGTTTGGCGATCTCGTCCAAGAACGAGTTTTTGGTGAGCATCGTCAAGGTGGCGAAGCCGCCGATGGTCAAGGCCGTGACGGGAAGCGCCAGATGCCAGAAGTAGTCGGCGACTTTGCCGGCCGGCGACAACGTCTCGAAATTGCTGGATGTGAGGCCTTTCAAGGGGAAGAGGTCCAAATAGGAGCCCCCGGCGAACAGCACGATGAGAAACACCGCGAACAGGAACCCGGGCACCGCGTAGCCGACGAAGATGAGGCCGCTGGTCCAAGCGTCGAACCGGGTGCCGTCCCGCACCGCCTTGGCCACTCCAAGGGGAATCGAAATCGCGTAGATGATCAACATCGACCAAAGGCCAAGGGAAATGGAAACCGGCAGCCGTTCGATGATGAGATCGACCACCGGCCGATCCTGGTAGTAGCTGTTGCCCAGATCGAACGTCAGGTAATCGCCGATCATCTTCAGGTAGCGCAGGTGGATCGGCTGATCGAAACCGAACTGCTTCTCGATCGCCGCGATCAACTCCGGATCCAAGCCCTGGGCACCGGCGAAGCGGGTCTCGACCAGGGCGGATTCCGTCGGCGCGCCGGTTCGCGCGCCAGCGATCCGGTTCGTCGCGTCGGCGTCCTGCCCGGTGAGCGTCGCGATCATCTGATCCACCGGCCCGCCCGGCGCGAACTGCACGATGAAGAAGTTGATGGTGATGATGCCGAGCAGAGTCGGGAACAGCAACGCCAAGCGCCGCAGGACATATCTGGCCACGGCCGTTAACGCCTCGTCCGGGTTGCGACCGCCCGGTGGCCATGTGGCATCGCGATGTTCACGCTACGGCCAAGCGCATCACGGGGCGCGGCGCAACGCTGCCGAACCGCGCCGCAGTAGAACCTCAAGGCCGGTCACCGCTCGAAGGGCCTCGGTAACGCTGAAGCGCGCACCGGAAGGCGGCCTCCACCCCGCGATGCGCGATAGCCTGGCACTGCGCTGTGCGGCTTCCCGCTTGGCGTCCGCCGCGGCCGGGCGCTGACATGTGGCTGCCACGGCAGAACGCCCCGAAATTGACATGACAAGACGGTTTAAGGTTCGCTAGCCGCCTATTCAAAGGCGTTCTTCAAATCCGCGATCAAACTTGGAGTCACGTTCGAGCGTCCCCCTCCATGCGCCGAGAATGTCGTCTCCGAGTGAACACGTCGGCCCTTGACCCTGTAGAGATGCCTGAAGGCAACCGAGACCTCGTCCTTCTCGCGCCTGTAGCAACGCTGGAGGAAATCTATCCGGAACGTAGCCTCCAACGCTCCGAAAACATCCATGGATGCGCTGCGCCGCGACTCTTCGAGAAGCTGATCCTTCTCCGTTCGCACTTCCGCGGAATCGCGCTCCGGCTTGGGTCACCCTAGCGTACTCGTCGGGGATCAGGCGGTCAACGACCTGAACCGCCACACCGCCACACACCGCCACACGATCGATCTGCTTCCCACCGAGGCGCGGTTCGAGGAGGAGTTGCGGCAGTTTCGCGACCGGACGGGCGTGCGTCGTAGTCAGCGCGACGACAGGGGGGCGGTAGGCTCGAAGCACGATTAGCGAATCACGCCATCAGCGTCTTGCCGATCCCGACGGCGCGCAAGAGCTCTCCCAACCCGCTCGGCCAGGCCCGCGCCAAAGACGTCGCACACCCCTCCCCAATCCTTCTCTTGCCATCGGCACGGCTTTCGGCTTTCATGCGCACCCGTGGGAGACGAGATACGCGAACGCCACTTCAACGCCGAGGATTTCAGCCGCTTCCGGCGGCGGCTGGACGACGAGACGGCGCTTGTCGAACAGCTGTTCGACGGCAACGGCTTCAGCCAGCGGGGCGACATCATCGGCTTCGAGCTGGAAGCGTGGATCGTGGACGCCGAGGGCCACCCGCTGGCCGAGAACCAGCGCTTGCTGGACGTCATCGGCAATCCGCTGGTGGTGCCCGAGCTCGCGTCTTTCAACGTGGAGTTGAACGGCAGCCCCACAGCGCTTCGGGGCAACGTTTTTTCCCGCATCCACGACGAGCTGCGCGCCACTTGGGCCACCTGTCGAGCCGGGGCGGACGCCCTGGGCTGCCGGTTGGCCACCATCGGCATTCTGCCAACCATCCGCCGCGAACTGCTGAACTCCAACTACATGTCCGCGATGGTGCGGTACCAAGCCCTCAACGACCGGGTGCTCGCCTTGCGCGACGGCGCCCCGCTGCACATCCGCATCAGCTCTGGCGACGGGCTCGACATGACGCACGACGACGTGATGCTCGAAGCGGCCGCCACGTCGTTCCAGATCCACCTGCAATGCAAGCCCGAACGCGCCGTGCGCGACTTCAACGCCACATTGGTGGCGTCCGCGCCCATGGTCGCGTTGGCCGCCAACTCGCCGTTCCTCTTTGGCCGCTCGCTGTGGGAGGAGACGCGCATTCCCCTGTTCGAGCAGGCGGTCTCCGTCGGGCCGCGCGCGCCGGCGCGAGTGACGTTCGGGACAGGGTACGCCAGCGCGTCGTTGTTCGAGGTGTTCGCCGAGAACCAACGCGACCACCCCATACTGCTGCCATTCGTCCAGCAATCCGAGCCGCCGCACAAGTTCGCCCATGTGCGTTTTCAGAACGGCACGGTGTGGCGCTGGAACCGGCCGCTCTTGGGATTCGACTTCGACGGCCAGCCGCATTTGCGCATCGAACACCGCGTCGTGCCGGCCGGCCCCACGCTGCACGACTGCGTGGCCAACGCCGCCGCCTACATCGGCATGGTGCGCGGCTTGGTGGATCGCTACGAAGAGCCGCCGGTGGATTTCGCAACCGCGAAGAACAACTTCTACGCCGCCGCCAAACACGGCTTGGACGCCCGCATCGAATGGGTGGACGGCCAACAGCTCACGGTTCGAGACCTGTTGACGAACGACCTGCTGCCCCTGGCCACGAACGCGTTGCGCCGGATCGCCATTCCCGATGCGGACGTCGCCCGCTATGTCGGCACCGTCGAAGCGCGGGTGGCGGCGGACAAGACCGGCGCCCGCTGGCAGCGCCAATGGGTTGCCAAGCACGGCCCGGACTGGGCGGCGCTGAGCCGCGCCTACGTTGACGCGCAGGAGCGCGGCGAACCGGTTCACACCTGGCCGGTTTGAGCCGGGCGCCCGTGGAGTTGCAGGTCAAGTCGGGGCTGCCGACGGAGGTGACCGCCCTGCCGGCCGGCGCGCTGGCGGACGCCCTCCGCGGCCCCACCCTCTTCGACTTGCGCCGGCCGGGAGAACGGCCGCTTTTCGTCTCGGTGCTGGTGCATGGCAACGAAACCTCCGGCTGGGACGCGGTGCGGCAGCTGACCCGCGAATTGCGGCAGGCCTCGGTGCTGCTTTTCGTCGGCAACGTGGCGGCGGCGAAAGCCGGTTTGCGCACTCTGCCGGGTCGCCCGGACTTCAACCGCGTTTGGCAAGGCGGCGATTCGCCGGAAGCGGCTGTCGCCGCGGCCGTCGCCCAGCGCGTCCGGGCCGCCAATCCGCGCTTGGCGGTGGACATACACAACACCACCGGGCGCAATCCGCCCTACTCCGTGGTTGCGGATACGGACGGCGCGACGCTGGCCGCCGCTCGCGTCTTCGCGGAGCAGGCGCTGCTCGCCACGCAGCCGAACGGATTCCAAACCGGCGGTTTCGCCCACTTCTGCACGGCGGTCACCGTCGAGGTGGGGGTGCCCGATGACCCGTTGAGCACCTGTCGGGCCACCGATTTCCTACGCCGCCTGCTGGGTCCCTCGCAGCCGGAAAGCACGGCCTCTCCGCTCGCGCTTTTCGAGACCGTGGCCCGGGTGACGCTTGGCGACGACGCCGTGATCGTGCCGGAGATGCAGCGGTTCAATTTCCGCACGGCGCCGGCCGGCGCGATGCTTGTTCGGCAAGGGGAGATTGCCGCCCACACCGCGGACGGACGCGACGTGGGCAACGCCTACTTCACCCAAGACGACGACGCCACCTTGCTTAAGCGGCCAAGCGTCATCGCCAGCTACACCGGCGATGTGGACGCGGCACGCCAAGATTGCCTGTGCTACCTGCTCGAGCCGGCTCGCGCCGACGGCTGACGGCCAACTCCTCTCTACGCCTCGTGCCCGCCCGTCCGAAGCGTCAGACGATCTCCAAGCCATCCTGCAAGACCTCGCCGACCACCGCCGCTGACAAGTAGCCGCTGGCGGCAAGTTCGCGCACGCAATTCTCGGCCGAATCGGCCGGCACGCCGGCCAGCAGGCCGCCGGCGGTTTGGGGGTCCGCAAGCACGCGCACCTCGGCGGCGTCCGGCGCCAGCCCCAACGCGAAATCCGCCAGAGCCTGTTCATTGCTCGCCTGCAAGGAACTGACCACGCCTTCGGCGAGAAACGTGGCGGCACCCGCAAGCAACGGCACGGCGTCGCTCTGGATGCGCGCCCCGGCGCCTGATGCCCGGGTCATCTCCGAAAGGTGCCCGGCCAGCCCGAACCCGGTGACATCCGTGCAGCCGGAGGCGCCGTGGGCGCGCAGCACATCCGCCGCCAAGGCGTTGGACGTGTCCATCGTCTCCAGGGCGGCAAGCAACTGCGCGGCAGGCGCTCGCCCGCGCATGGCGGCAGCCAGCACCGCGCCGGTGCCAAGCGGTTTGGTGAGCACCAGCCGCTGGCCCGGTTTCAGGCCGTCTTTGGTGAGCGCAGGGCCCTCGGCCCGCCCCGCCACGCTGAACGCCAACGCCAATTCCGCGCCTTCCGCCGAGTGGCCGCCGACCAGATCCACGGCATGCTCGCGGAACACCGCCAGCGCCCCGGACATCATCTGAAAGAGGTCCTCCTCCATCATGGCGTCCGCCATCACCGGCACGGTTGCCAAGGCGAGGGCGAAGGACGGGCGCGAACCCATCGCGAAGAGATCGTTCAGCGCGTGGTGCGCCCCGATTCGCCCAAACCGATAGACGTCGTCGATCATGGCGCGGAAACCGTCGCAGCTCACCGCCAACTCGCCGGCCTTCACGGCCACGACGGCCGCGTCGTCGCCGATGCCGCGCAAAGTGGCGGCGGACGTGTGAATGTCCAAGCGATGCAGCACGCGACGCAGCGTGTCCGCGCCGAGTTTCGCGCCGCATCCCCCGCAGCGCATAGGCGCCACCGCCTCGCCGGCAAGGGCCGTCGGCACTTCGAGCGTTGCGATCGGCATAGCCGGCAAGTGCGTGAAGCCCACCATGAAGCGGCGGTCTAGGCGTTGTTTCCAACGCCAAACCCAACGTCCGGACGCGGTCCAGCCGCCCCGGTTCGCCACCGCCCGCCCAGCGCCCAAACCCAGGATGGCCAGCGCGTTGCGTTGCGGGCGATACCGCCGCAGTGGCGCCCCGGTGGCCAGCGTGCGCAGGTTGGCGGCAAGCACCGGCCCTTGGCGAACGGCGTACACGCCGGACTTCGGCAGAACGCGAGAGCTATTGGTTTCCACGGCCGCCACGTCGCCCACGGCGAACACGGCGGGATGGGATACGGACCGCAAACGCGCGTCTACGCGCACGAAACCCCGGTCGTCCGTCGCCAGCCCCGCGGCGCCGGGCCATGCCGGGGCTTCCACCGCGGTGGTCCACAAGACGTGGTCCGTCGCCACCGTCCGCCCGTCCGCCGCCCGCACTTGGCCCTCGGCCGCCCGGGCAACCTTGAAGTTGGTCAAGACCTGCACATCGCGCGCCGCCAGCGCCGCCAACGCGCGGCGCCGAGCCGCGGCCTTGAACGTCGGCAGCAACTGCGGGCCTGCTTCCACCACCGCGCAACGAACGCCGGCGTGCCGATGGGCGATCGCCAACGCGAGTTCCACCCCGCCGGCACCGGCGCCAACCACCGTCAGGTGGCGGCAAAGGCCGTCCTTCATCAGCCGCGCCCACGTTGGCAGGAAACGGCCGATGGGCTTCACCGGCGTGACGAAATCCGAGCTCAAGCCGCGGCCCGGCACGCCGCCGGTGTTCATCGAGAGCGCATCGAAGCGCATGGGCGGACGGTCGGCGAAGAGCACGCGCTTGGAGTCCAAGTCCAACCCGGTGGCCTCGGCGTTTACGAACCGCGCTGCGGCGAAAGTGGCGAGCCGCGCCAAGTCGATGTGCAGCTCGTCCCACCGGTAGACGCCGGCCACATAGCCCGGCAACATGCCGGAGTACGGCGCCTCCGGTTCGCTCGCCACCACCGTGAACCGCAGGCCGGGCTGCGGCTTCATGCCGAACGCTTTGAGCACCTGCACATGAGCGTGGCCGCCGCCGAGCAGCACCACGTCGCGCAGCGGCGTGGGCGCGGGCGCAGCTAGACGCAAAAGCTGGCACCGGCTTGGCGGTTGCCGCCCCGTCGCGGACTCATTCGCGTTTCACGCCAATCGGCGCTTTGGCCCGATGCGGGCTGGCGCTTCCTCCTGCGGCTCACGCGCCAACGGCTCAATGCGAACCGTCGTGGGCGCCGTGCTCCCGTTGCTCGACGCGAACCTCAGCTTCGCCATCCGGCTCGTGGAAGTTGATGAGGCAACCCGGCGCGTCCACCCGCGTCACCGCCGGGCGCTCGCCGGCAAGCACCGCGGTCAGCGCGTCCGCCAGATGGTGCTCGTTCGCCGCCGCCCGCTGCCGCTCGTACGTTATCCGGTCGTTCACCGGGCCGCGCCAAGCCACCTGCCACGCCGGCTCCAGCACCAGCACCTCCGCGGTGCGCGTGAGTTCGAGTTGCCGGCCCACCTCTTGCGTCGCGTCCACCAGCACGGGCAAGTCGATGCCCCACTCCTCGGCTTCGGCGCGAATGCTCATCGCGTCGTCCTGCCTGTTGGCGTTCAGCAGCAGGAACTCCACGTCCTCTTCGGCAAACCTCTCCCGCACGGCGCGCAGGTCGTGCAGGGCGTTGCGAACCAGCGGGCAGCCGTTCCCCTGCACCATCAACACCACCGCCTTGGCGTCCTCGTACTCCGCGAAGTCGTGGTGGGCGCCAAGGTGGTCGAACAACTCTATGCGCTCCAGGGTGACGGCCGCCGCCGGCGGGCCGACGCAGACCGCCAAAGCCGCGATCGCGCCTCGATGCCGTTCGGCGAACCGCCACATGGTCAATTCGCCGCCGCGTCCGCCACTTCGTGCGCGCTCGGGCCATCGTCCAGAAAGCGGAAACTCAAGACGCCGAACAGCATCTCGTCCCAGCTTTGCAAACCCCAGGGCACTTCCCTGGCGGGATCCGGGTTGGCGGGATTCTGCGCCGAGTTGTCCCACCAGGTGCGGTGCAACACGCGGGTCCCCGCCGGTAGCACTTTGGGCTTTTCCAACACGTAGGTGGTCTGCCAGTTGAAGTCGTAGTTGGGCACCGAGAGCAGCACCTCCTCGCGGCCGTCCGGGTAGAAGGCCCGGAACTCGGAGGCCTTGCCGCGATAGTGGGCGTGGGGAAGCAGGTCGTACACCAGAACATCGCGCTGGAACGTGCGCTCCGCGGTGTCGCTGTGCGCCTTCGCGTGCGGCGGGATCAGTATCTTGTTGTTGACCAGCACGGCGCTTGAGAGCTTGTGCTCCGGCGGCTCGTCCATCAGGTACAAGCCGAACTTCGAACGATCCGTCGTCGCCTTCCCGTAGGGTGTGTAGTGCATTTGGAAGACGATGATGGAACCCGCCGGCAGAAAGGTGCCGGTACCGTCCGGGTTCTCCTCGGCAACCATGCCAGGCACGTAGCCCCCGAGACCACCGCGGCGGCGCTCGCGCGGGTTCCCGCCCTCCCGCGGCGGCATCAGCCAGCTTGTGATCACATGATGCACGGCGGCCCGATCGCCCGGCAGTATCTCCGCGCCGCGCACCCACACGTCCTTGTCCAGCGGATTCGAGATATACGGGAACTGATACTCGACGACGCCGGTTGCCGGCACAGCGAACGGCGGAATGTCCATAACGACATCCGGTTCGCCCATCTGCCACTCGGGCCACTCGCGCTTGTAGCCCGCCAGCGGATCGTCGCCCTCCCCGCGCGGCGCCCCCGCCTCGGCCCAATGCACCAGCGTGCGCACTTGCGCGGCGGAGAGCGACCGGTCGTTGGCGAAGGCCCCATGCAGGGGATCCGCGTGCCAAGGCGGCATCCGCTGCGTGCGTACCACTTCGCGGATCATCGGCGCGAAGCCGCGCACGATGGCGTAGTTCTTCATGGCCCAAGGGCCGATTCCGCCGTCGCGGTGGCAGGTGACGCAGTTTTCGATGAGGATGGGCGCCACGTCGTCCACATAGGTGACGGCGGAAGCGTCTTCTTGAGCCGTCGCCACGGGGCATCCGGCGGCGGTTAGCGACGCGGTGCCGCCCTCGCCGCTCGACGCGGAAACCTGGCCCTCCAGCAAGGCGTCCAGCGCCGGCGCGAAACCCTCGCCACCGAGATGCGCCACGCGCCAGCCGTCCGTGTCCACGATGAGCGTCTCGCCGACCTGGCCGAACCCTAGCGACTCGCCTATGACGCGGGCTTCGTCCACCAGCACCGGCAGCGAGACGTCGCCAATGACGCGGCGGTCGGCCAAGCCGTCCGAGTTGACCAGCAGAAACGCGACGCCTTTGTCCGCATAGGCGCGGGCCATCGCCTCAAAGCGCCGCACCGAGTCCCCCACCGCATCGCAGCTCGTGCTGTGCGCCATGAGGGCCACCGCCCGCATGTCCGACAAATAGTGCAGTTCGTGCGCTTGCCCGTGCTGATCGAGCAACTCGAAATTGCCGACCGGCTCGCCCACCTGCAAAGCGCTTGCGCCGGTTGCCGCGACGCCCGCCGCCACAGCGATGAAAGTTCTTGACGCTAGCCTCATGGTTCCTCCCCTAGCGCGTGCCAAAGCACATGTCCAACGCTCGCCAGGCTCACGTTGCAACCCGGACGCCACGCCCTTGCGGAGCGCGGACTCCGGCTTCCCAACAGCAGCCGAACAAGCTACGGGGAGTATGGTGCCGCGCTCGACGATGATCAACCGGCGCGGTGGCGTGGGAGCGTCGAGTTCGACAACAACGTCGCGTTCGGTTTCGCTGCGTCGGTGGATGCGTTACCGTTAGACACGGCAACAGAAAGACGCAGTGGCCTATGCTCTCGTATCCAGTCCACATCGAGCCGGATGACAACGGCACTCTCCTAGTGACCTGTGCGGATTTCCCTGAACTCACGACCTTTGGCGAAGATCGGAACGAAGCGCTGGCCCGAGCGCGCGATGCACTCGAGGAAGCGATTGCGGCCCGCATGGACGAGCAGGAAGACTTGCCGGCACCTTCGCCCGGCGACGACCGTGTTGTGCTGCCGGCCTTGTCGGCGATGAAGGTCGTTCTTTATCAAGAGATGCGACGATATTGAAGGTCCGTCGGTCGTCAGCTCGAAGTAAGCGGTGCGCAGGCACCGCCTCCACCAGAGAGGGAAGCGACTAGGGCCGAACGGCGTCAGCCGCGTTCCACCTCGAACGCGGAGATGTTGCGATTCGGCTCGCTGAAGGCCACGCCCACTCGGTGGATGGGCAAACCCAAGTGGCGGTACTTCTCCGCGTAGCCCTTCCGCTCGATCTGGGCCAAGGCGTCGCCGGCATCTCCCCTCCCCTTGAACTCGAACACCCACACGCCTTCGGGGTGGCGTACGACGAGGTCCGAACGGCCTCGACTCGTGCTCTCCTCGGCGACGACGTCCAAGACGTCGCACACCCCGCGGCCCGCGCTGTGGCTACAGCCTATACTTCCCGTCATGGTCGAAGAAGGACACGCCAAGCTCCGCTCTCAACGGGAGCCCCCTCCCTATTTCGCGGGCCGGGTGAAGGAGCTCGCCGCGTTACGCGAACGTCTCGAGGATCTGTGCGAGACGGGCGACCCGACTGGTGGCGTGGCGCTGATCGTCGGCGTACCAGGCGTCGGCAAGACCCAATTGGCGCGGAAGTTCGCCGAGGAGGCCACGCGGCGCGAAGGGCCGCGGCGCATCTTTCGAATGGAACTGAACACGCGAACGCTGAAGGCAGTAGATCTCATCGTGTTCATGGACATGATGAAGGCGCTCGGCAAAGAGAGAGCCGGCAGGCAAGTGGCCGACATCCAGCCGAAAACGTCGCGAGTGGGCGTTGGCGCATTGTCCGCGAAGGTGGAAGTTTCGCGTGAGCACGTTCGGCGCGCTCACGATCTCACTTCGTTGATGCGCGACTCTCTAGACCGCGGCCTGTGGCAAGGTCGAGCGCTCGTTGTCACCATTGACGAACTGCAAGCTGTAGACGCGGTCGGCATAGAAACTCTGCGCGCCCTCCACCTGGGCGAGCACGGGTGTCCTTTGCTGGTGCTCGGCGTCGGCTTGCAGCACACGCAGCTTGTGCTAGGCAACCCGGCGGACGGATCGTCCGGCATTTCACGCGTGGCTGAACCGATCAAGCTGGCGCCCCTGTCCTACGAGGAAGCGCTGGAAGCTATCGACCGAAACATGCGTGCGATGGGGCATGAGATAGGCGAAGAGAGCGTTGTGGCTTTGGCGAAGGCGTCGCAAGGCTTCCCGCAGCACATCCACGGCTACTTGAAGGGCGCAATCGAAGCCATCAGCCGCTACGGCAGCCTTGAAACGGAACGCTCGCTTGAGGACGCACTGAAGGCGGGCGACCAAGCAAGAGCCGACTACTACGACACCCGCTTGAGCATGCTTCCCGATCAAGACGCCATGCTGCCGGTGATCGAAACCATGCTGGAAACGGGCCGCAAGTCCCTGCGAAGATCGGAAGCCGTCGCGGTAGTGGAGCCCTCAGCGGGGGTGCGCGAGGGGCTTGCCCCTCGCATGAAAGAGCCCTCAGCCGGGGTGCGCGAGGGGCTTGCCCCTCGCATGAAAGAGCCCTCAGCCGGGGTGCGCGAGGGGCTTGCCCCTCGCATGAAAGAGCCCTCAGCGGAAGCATCCTCTGACGGCGAGAACATCGTGCAGCAAGCCATCGCGCACGGCGTGCTGACTTTGGATAAAGGCGGCGTGAGCTTCGGCATTCCTTCGTTCCACAGCCACATGGAGCAATTGCTCAACGAGCACCGCCAACTCCAGAAGCGGCTCAGGCAGCGCCGCAGCACATGGGCCACCCACAGCGCGAACTGATGACGTACTCTGGTGGCGAACTCGCCAGTGCGCTTCGGGTATCGTCTTCACGCCAATCCTGCCGCCAGGCCCGCCACCGGGTCGTTTCGATGTTCTCCGGTTGCGGCGGCATGGATCTCCGCTTCAGGGGCGGTTTCGGGATATTCGGGGCGCCGGTACGCCGAACTCCCGTTCGATGTCGTATGGGCCAACGACGCGAACGCGGCCGCCTGTCGCACCTATCGACACAATCTCGGTTTCGACATACGGCACGGTGACGTCTGGAACCTGATGGACACGTTGCCTCGATCCTGCGCGGTCGTGGCCGGAGGTTTTCCATGCCAAGACATCTCGGTAAACGGCAAGGGCGCGGGAGTGGATGGTGCCCGCAGCGGTCTTTACCGGGCGATGGTCTCAGCGGTCTCTCGCTTGCGACCCAAGATATTCGTGGCCGAGAACGTCAAAGGGCTGCTAATGCGCCACAATCGCGCCTCTCTTCACCAAGTGGTGGCCGATTTCTCGGCCCTCGGCTACGCGGTCACCTACGATCTCTACCAAGCATCGGACTACGGTGTTCCACAGACGCGCGAGCGCGTCTTCCTCGTCGGCACGGCACCCGGAGTGGCACCGTTCAAAGCGCCGGAACCGCCGGCGAACTTCGTGCTGCGCCCCATGACGGCGATCGAAGCGTTGGACGACCTGCAAGAGCAGCCCGAGGCGCAAGAAACGAATCACACCTGGAGCCGGGCGAGACGGAGCCTTGAACAAGGCGATCGCCGCCTCCGGGCCTCCCGACCGGCCTACACGATCCGCGCCGAGTGCCACGGCAACATCCAGTACCACTATGCGCTGGACCGACGTATTTCCATGCGCGAAGCGGCACGCATCCAGTCGTTTCCCGACAGCTTCCTGTTCCAGTCCAAGCTCCGCGAGACGGAACGGCAAGTGGGCAATGCCGTTCCCCCGGTATTGGCATGGCATATTGCCTCGGCGGTCAACGCCTGCCTCGCAACAACCGTCCGCGAACAGGAAGCAAACAGCATCTAACGGCCTTGCACACACGGCGGACGGACGGCGCATCGGCTTGCTTTCGCCCATCGGTTGCACCAAGATGAAGCCATCGCCTAGGTGGCCGTTTGCTCAACAGGCCAGCGTAATCAACATGTAGCAGCGCGAGCCGGCGCACTCTTCCACCTCCGGCACCGTTGTTCGAGCCACTCCGCCAGGAGGAGACGAATGTCCTTCGCCGGCCTTGTCAAAACGTCGTTCCGCGCCGCTGCCCGTGTGCTCGCGTTCGTCCGCGCCACTGTCGCCAACGTGCTCGTGTTGGCGATCCTGCTCGTTGTCGCGGTCGCCTTCTTCGGAAGCGGGTCGGACGAGGTGCCCGACGGTGCGGCGCTTTTGCTTGCGCCGGCCGGCGCCATCGTCGAACAGGAGGCGGCTGCGGATCCGCTTACCTTGCTCGGCACCGGGTCGCTGGCCCAAACACGGCTCGACCATGTGCTGCGGGCCATTGGGCAAGCCGGCGCCGACGACCGCATTAGCGCCTTGGTGCTCGATCCGTCGTCCTTGGGCTCTGTGCCGCCGGCCGCGTTGGAGGTGATCGGCGATGCGCTGGCGGCGTTCCGCGAGACCGGCAAGCGCATCGTGGCCACCAGCCGCTATTACACCCGGGATCAATACTATCTGGCGAGCTTCGCGGACGACATCTACATGCATCCGCTCGGCGAAGTCATGCTCGGCGGCTACGGCATGTACCGCAACTACTATCGCGGGCTGTTGGACAAGCTCAACGTGAATGTCCACGTGTTTCGCGTCGGCACCTACAAGGCGTTCGTGGAGCCTTACACGCGGGCGGACATGTCGCCGGCGGCCAAAACCGCGAACCGCGCCACCGTGGACGCGCTTTGGGATCGGTTCGTGCAGCGCGTCGCCGCGAACCGCGATGTTTCTCCGGAGGATCTGCGCCACTACGCCAACCGCTATGACGAGCATGTTGTCGCCGCCGGTGGAGACACCGCCCGCGCGGCGCTGGATCGCGGCCTCGTGGACGCTCTGCTCAGCGATACAGAGACGAAAGAGCGTCTGCGGGAGTTGGTCGGCGAAGACGGCGACGACACCTACCGCCGGATCAGCTTCAGCGACTACCTGACGCCGCGGCCGGCGGTGCTGCTCGGCGACGCGGTGGCGGTGGTCACGGCGAGCGGCCCCATCGTCATGGGCGAGCCGGGGCGAGGCTTCATCGGGGCGCGCACGATGGCGAAACAGCTGGGCAAGGCGCGCAAGGACGAAGCCGTCAAGGCCGTGGTGCTGCGCGTGGACACCGGCGGCGGCGGCGTGTTCGCCTCCGAACTGATCCGCCAAGAGGTTGCGCGGGTGCGGCAGGAAGGAAAGCCGGTGGTGGTGTCCATGGGCGGCACCGCGGCGTCCGGCGGCTACTGGATCAGCGTCAATGCCGACGAAATCTGGGCCGCGCCCACCACCATCACCGGCTCCATCGGCATCTTCGCCATCGTGCCCACTTTCGAGGATTCGCTGAGCGAAGTGGGCGTCACCTGGGATGGCGTGGGCACCGGCCCGTTCGTCGCCGCCCTCGACCCCACCGGCGGCCTGAACGCGGCCATGGCGCGCACGTTGCAGGCGAACATCGACCACGGCTACGAGCAATTCCTCGAATTGGTCGCGGAAGGCCGCGGCATGACGCCCGAGGACGTGGACGCCATCGGCCAAGGCCGCGTATGGACCGGCGAGCAGGCGCTCGAAATCGGCTTGGTGGACAAGCTCGGCCACCTGCAGGACGCCATCGACAGCGCCGCGGCGCTTGCCGAGCTGGAGCGCTTCGGCGTCCGCTACCTGGAGGAGCCGCTGTCGCCGCGGGAACAGTTGCTACGCACCCTGCTTGACGATCTCGGCTTCAACGGGCTAGACCGCATCAGCGGCGGCGCGGCGGAACGTCTCGGTCGCGAGCTCGCTTGGATGGGCGCCCTCACGGACCCGAAGCGCATCTACGCGTTGTGCGAACTCTGCGGCGGATTGCGCTGATGCGCGCCCTTTGGGCGCGTTGGCAGTTTGCTTCGCAAACTGCTGCGCGCCGGGCCGGTTCATCGAGTAGCGGGCGCCTTAGCGATCCGAACAAACCGTCTTTACGGCGGCGGTCGGCGTCTCCTCTCCAACAACCGCGCCGCGGCGTTGCCGACAACCGTCTCCGTGAGCGTTGTTCGCTTGGGCGAGAAGTTCTTCCACGCGGCTTGGGCGTAAGGCTTGCCGACCGCGGCCAGGCTGGCGTAGAAGCCGCGCTCTTCCACTTCCGCGAGCACCGTGCGGTAGTGGGCGAGCACGTGGCGGCTGAACAGCGTGCCGGCCGCTTGCGCGGAAGAGAGTGCGCCGTCGCCCAGCTTGCCCACCTTGTCCAACGCGCCGAGCGTCAAGAGACCCGACACGCGCAAAGGGCTCACGCCATCGCGCCGGGAGACTTCGCGCATGGCGTTCCACAACCGGTCCAGCTCGTCTTTGGAGATCACCTTGGAGGCCTCGATGCCGCGCAGCGAACGACGGGCTTGAGCGACGGATTCCTTTAGGCCGTCCATCGATAGCGGCGGTTGATCGAAGAGGCCCGCCGTGTCGTGGCTTGCCGAGGCGATCTGATCGAGCAAGTCGTCGACGTCGTGGACCTTCTTGGCGTCGGCGAGCACGCCTTGGCGTTGCAGTTCGCCGGCGAACTCGCGCAGATAGGCCTTGGAGCCGTAGGCGATGTCGCCGATCAACGCGAGCAGCAGCATCGGCGAAAGATGCAGGGTCGCCAAGCTCGCCACGTCGATGAAGTTGCCAACGGTTTTGCGGGCGAGAAAACCGTCCGCCTTCGCCCCGCTTGGCTCGTCGCCGAGGCGGCCGACATCCTCCGCCATGAAATCCAGCATTTGCCCGACCAGAACCTGGTAGGTCTTGGCGTTGCGCAGCGCTTCCGGCAGCAGCACGGCGGCGGATTCGCGCAGCGTGCCGCCAAGGACGCCGGCGGCGCTGCGCGCCGCACGCTCCGGCAACGACAAGCCGTACAACAAACGGCGGCCCAAGCCATCTTCGCGCAATGTCATCTTCCCTCGCCTCGTTCGTTCGGTTGAGCACCCCACGCGGAGCGAATAGTATGCCTGTCCATGAACACGGCCTTCCCCAAATCCGCCGGGGGTGATCGGCCTTGGGCCGCTTGGCCGGCGCTCCGGCGTCTGATCGCGGATCCAAACGACACGGCCCAGGTCTTCCGCGTCATCCGCGCCTTGGGTGGGCCGTCCTTGGCCCGCGGTTTGCGGCGGTTCCGCGCCACCGCCGTTGGCAGACGGGTAATGGCCGAGGAAGTGGACCTGATCGACGCGTTGCGCGACCGGGCCCGCTTGGCGGCGCTGCCAACCGGCACGCTCGGGCGCGCATACTACGAATTCACTGGGCGGGAGCAAATTACCGCCGACGGATTGGCGGTTGCAAGCGCCGGCGATGCCGCTGCCGACCCGGCGAGCGAGCTCGGCGCGGATATGCGCCGCTACGCCGAGCGCCTGCGGGATCAACACGATCTGTGGCACGTCGTCACCCGCTACGGGCGCGACCCCTTCGGCGAAGTCTGCCTGCTCGCCTTCACCTACGCGCAGGCGGGCGACCGCGGCGTCGGCGTGATCGCCCTCGTCGGCGCGTGGAGGCTCGGCCAAGCGTTGGGGCCCGCCGCCTGGCGAGCCGTGTGGGCCGCGTATCGCGCCGGACGCCGGGCACGCTGGCTGCCGGAACAGGATTGGGAAACACTGCTCGGCGCACCGCTCGAAGATGTGCGACGACGTCTGGCGGTGCCGCCGCCGGCCGCCTACCTCACCCTGCGGTCGGCTATCGCGCGCTAGGAAGCGCGTTCGGTCGTTGAAGCGCGATCGCGCGAGCTGCCACCGGCCTTTTGGATCGCCGATGCTCAGCCCAGAGCGAGCGCCGCGTCGGCGAACGCCGCCACAGCGGCTTCCAGGTCTCCCACCCGCCCCGGGCCGGTGCGTTCGGTGAAGCAGAACGAAAGCCGCGCCTCGCCGTATCCGGCGCGTGGATTGCGCACCCGCGCGTCCGGCGGGTGGAAATCGTACATCGGCACCACCACCACGCCGTATTCCGCCACCAAGCGGTTCGCGAACGCGTCGTTCACCACTACGTCCGCACTTGCGAAGGTGAACACGCTGAAGAAGCCGGCTTCCGGCGTCGTCCAGTGGAACCGATCCGGCTGCCCGCCCAGCCTCGCGTGCAGCCCGTCCAGCAGGATGGAGCGGTTCTGCCGGTACACCGCGAGTTTCGGCTCCGCAACCGGCCACAGCGAATCGCGGCGGTTGAAAGCCTCGTCGAACAGCAGGGATTCGAACGAGCGCAGCGCCCTTGGGTTCTGAAACAGCGTGTCGGCGGCGGCCTCCGCGAGCAGGAGGTCCGCGAGTGCCGCGTTGGCGCCTCCGGCGATGGAGACTTGCGCCTGGGTGTAGATGAAGCCGATGCGCGGGCCGGGAAGACCGATCTTGGAGCCGGTGAAGAGATGCACGGTGCGCGTGGGATCCATGGCGAAGAACGGCTTCGGGCGCGCCTCGGCCGGCGCGTAGCTGATGTAGACGTAAGGCGCGTCCTCCAGGATCAGCACGCCTTCGGTGCTTGCGACATCGAGAATCGCTTGCCGGCGCGCCGCGCTGAACGAAAAACCGGCGGGATTGTGGCCGTCCGGCACCGTGTAGTAGAACGGCACGAAAAAGCCGTCGGCGCGGGCTTGGCGGATGGCCGCGCGAAGGCCGTCGGGACTAGGGCCTTCCCCGTCCATGTCCACGCTGTAGACCCGCGCGTTGCGGCAAAGCGCGGCGCGAGCGAGGAATCCCGCGTAGGTGGGCGCGTCGGTGATGTACGCCACCGGCTCGCCCGGGCGCTCGAACAGCGAACACGTCAAGGCGATGCCGCCGGTCGCGCCGATCGTGGGAATGAGCCGTGCGGGATCTATTTCCAAGCCCCAATCGTTGCCGTAGACGGCCGCAAAGGATTCGCGCACGCTGGCCGGCCCCAACGTGTCCGTGTAGGCGTAGCACTCGCGCAGAAACTCCGGCAGCGCGGTGGGGTCGTTTATGCCCTCTTGGCCGCGCAAATGCTCGAAGAACGCCTGCTCGTGGGCGATGTGGCCGCGCGGATCCGTCACTTCCGGGTGCGGATAACCGGCGCCCAAGTGGTGGATGGGCAGCCCCTTGGCCTGGGCCTGCGCCCGCAGCTCCGGCAATGCCGCGGCCAGCTTGCGGGTTACCGCTATCGGCTGGCGAACAAGAGCCGGTGCGGCGAGCGACGGTTCCATGCCGCGGCACTGTAGCACGGGGAATCTCGGCGCGGGCAAGCGCCGAACGGGGCACATGGCTTGGCCGCGCCATCGCCGCCGGCGCTCGACGGATCGCGGCTGAAGCCGCAAACCCGGCGCAAGGTAACATACGCCCATGCGCTCTCGTTCGCTGTGTCGAATCGTGTTCCTCGCCGCCACCTGGTGCGGGGCGGCGGCGCACGCCGCCGAGGTGGAAGGCCCCAAGTTGGCGTGGGACGTTTCCCTCTGGGGCAAGCCCCGGGCCGGCACCGTCGTCGCGGACGCGCTGGCCGCCCAGCTGGAAGCAAAGACGGGTGGCAACTGGCAGTTGCGGCTGCACTACGGCGAGACGCTGTCCAAGGCCCGGGAGAACCTGGACGGCTTGGCCATAGACGCCTTTCAAGCCGCCATGATCTGCAATTTCTACCACCCGCGGAAAAACCCGGCGCTGATGGCGCTCACCCTGCCCTTCCTGCCGATGAACAGCTGGGAGCAAAACCGCCGCGTCCGCGAGGCCGTGTACGCGCATCCCGCGGTGGTGCGGGAGCTGGGGCGTTGGAACGCGATGGCCTACACGTCGTCGTTCCTACCGCAGTACGAGTTCTTGGGCCGCGGCAAGCCGCCGGTGGATCTGGCGGCTTGGAAAGGCCTCACCGTGCGCGCCGGCGGCGGGCTTGGCCAGGCGATGCTCCGCCTCGGCGCCACGCCCACCAGCTCCACCGCCACGGAGGTCTACACCGGCGTGCAACAGGGCACCATGGACGCGGCTTCGTTCCCTTTCACCTACAGCCATGTGGCGTACCGCATCCACGAAGTGGCGGACTGGTTCACCGGCAACATGTCGCCCGGCACCGCGGATTGCCCCCTCGCGTTCTCCCGCACCGCCTACGCGGCGTTGCCAGCGGCGTACAAGCAACTGCTCGCGGACGTGAAAGAGGAGGTGGTGGCGGCGCAGATCCAAGCCTATGTGGATGTCGATGCCCGCAACCTGCCCATGCTGCGGGCCGAGTTGCGCGAGATCCGCTATTCGGACGAGCAGCTCGCCGCTTTCCGCGCCCAAGCCGGCAATCCCGTGATCGAAGAGTGGATCACGCAGAACCAGAGCCGCTTCGACGCCCGGGGCTTGGTGGAGACGATCTTCGCCGCCGTCGGCCAAACATACGAGTGAAGGTGGCCGTGGCCCAGCGGCGGCCGGCAGCGCAAAAGCTCGCCTTGCGCCTTCGGCCCGAGCCGGGCGCGGATTAGCGCAACGACCGACATGATCACCGATCCGCTCGGCCGCTTCCTCACCCACGTCGACCGCGTCCTTGGCCGCGTCGAGAACGCCTTCAACCTCGTCGCCGGCGTGCTGATCTTCGCGTTGATGTTGCTTGGAGTGGCGCAAATCGTCCTGCGCGTGGCGTTCGACTCGCCGATATTCGGTTACATAGACATCGTGGAAGTGTCCATGGTCGGCTTCGGGGTGCTTTCCATCGCCTTCGTGCAGCGCGTCGGCGGCCATGTGCGGATGGAGCTGTTGGTGTCGCGGTTGCGCGGGCGCGCCCTGTGGCTCGCGGAAGCCGCCGGCGTGCTGGTGGCCGCGCTCATCGTCGCCGTGCTCATCCCCTATTCGTACCGCCACTTCGAACGCGCCTACCTGTTCGGCGACAGCACTATCGACATCGAGCTCGCGACCTGGCCGGCGAAACTGGTCGTGCCCGTGGCGCTCGGATTGCTGCTGTTGCGCCTGGTGGCGCAGCTTGTCGGCTATCTGCGCTTGACCATGCATCCCCGGCTTGAGCCGGTGGCGGTGCCGATCAGCAAGGACGCGGCAGCCCAGGCGCGCGAGGAGGTGGCGAGGAGCGGCGACGACTTCGCCGGCGCGAAGGCGGCGCCATGAACGAGCTGGCGGGTTCCTGGGCGGCGGATCCGTTCTGGATAGGCATCGCCGGCGTCGCGCTGCTGATCCTGCTGGTGGGCCTTGGCGTGCGCGTCTATGTGGCCGCCGCCGTCACGGGCTTCCTCGGTTTGCTTTGCCTGAAAGGCTGGAACGTCGCCGCGGGAATCGCCGGCACCATCCCGCACTCGAAAACCGTCACCTACCCGCTCTCGGTGCTGCCGCTCTTCATTCTCATCGGTTTTTTGGCCTTTCACGCCGGTCTCACCGGACGCCTGTTCGAAGCGGCCCGGCGTTGGGTGGGTTGGGTGCCGGGCGGTCTTGCGGTCTCCACCGTGCTGGCAAGCGCCGGTTTCGCCGCCGTCTCCGGCGCGTCAACCGCCACCGCCGCCGTGTTCTCGCGGGTTGCCATCCCCAGCATGTTGGGCAACCGCTACGCGAAACGCCTGACCGCCGGGGTCATCGCGGCCGGCGGCACTTTGGCGTCGCTGATACCGCCTTCGGCGATTCTCGTGATCTACGCCATCATCGTGGAGGAATCCGTCGGCAAGCTGTTGCTTGCGGGGTTGATTCCGGGGTTGGTGTCCGTGCTCATCTACGCCGCGCTCATCGTTGGTTTGTGCGCGGCGAAGCCGGCCCTCGGCCGGCCCATCGGCGGTTTCACATGGCGGCAGCGGTTCGCCAGTTTGCCGGGCGCGCTGCCGATCTTGCTGGTGGTGGTGGTGGTGTTCGGCGCCTTGTACTCGGGTGCCGCCACGCCCACCGAGGCGGGCGCGCTCGGCGCCATGATCGTGTTCACGCTCTATGTGGCGCGGGCGTTGCGGCAACGGTCCCTCGCGCAGGCCGGCCGGCGCCTGCGCGAGGCGCTGATGGAGACCGCCAAGCTCACGGTGATGATCTTCACCCTCGTTTGGGGCGTTTTCCTGTTCGTGCGCTTCCTCGGCTTCGCCGGGCTGCCGGCGGCCTTCGCCGATTGGGTGGTCGGGCTGGACGTTCCGCCGCTGCTCATCATCATTTGCATCCTCCTCGCCTACGCCGTGCTCGGCATGTTCATGGACGCGATCGGCATGTTGGTGCTGACGCTGCCCGTCGTCCATCCGGCGGTGGTGGCGCTGGGCTACGACCCCATCTGGTTCGGCATCGTCGTGGTGAAGATGGCGGAAATCTGCCTCATCACGCCGCCCATCGGCCTCAATTGTTTCGTGGTGGCCGGCGTGGCGCGGGATTTGCGCGGCGAAGGTGGCGAATCGCTCGCCATACCCCTGCAGGACGTATTCCGCGGCATCGGGCCGTTCTTCGCCGCGGACGTCGTCACCGTGGCGGTGCTCCTGATGCTGCCCCAGATCGTGCTTTGGCTGCCGGCGACCGTGGGCTAGGCAAGCCCGGCGTGGCGTATAGTTCGCTAGGCGAAATGCCCGGGTGGTGTAACTGGTAGCCACAAGGGACTTAAAATCCCTCGGGGTACGCCCCATGTCGGTTCGAATCCGGCCCCGGGCACCAAAGATCACGACGCCTTTGCCTTGGCTAGATCAGACCCTCCTCGGCGTCGCGGCGCTTCGCCTCCGGCGCGCGTTCCGCCGGGTTGCCGACGCCGCCGCCGCCGGGCGTCTCGAACACCAAAGTGGCACCCTCGGGCACCTCGTCTCGGCCCTTGCCGCGCAACTCGCCGCCGTCTTTGAGATACACGCGCCCGCCGGCCCCGGCCGCGCCTCCCCTGCGGCCGCGCGCCGGATGGCCAATGCGGTCGAACATCTTGGAGACGACGAACGGGGCGCCTTCGGCATGGGCGATCTCTATCACTTGGCCGAGGCCGCCGCGGAACTTGCCGGCGCCGCCGGAGCCGGAGCGGTACTCGCGCCGCCAGAAGATGAGCGGCGCGGTCACCTCGTTCACTTCCGTGGGCGTGGTGCGCACGCCGGACGGGAAGGCGGTGGTTGAGAGCCCGTCTTTGCCGGCGCGCGCGCCGGTGCCGCCGTTGAAGATGGGGTTGATGACGAAACGCGACGAGCGAAGCCGGCCTTCCACATCTTGGGAACTGCGCAGCACGGGGTTCCAAATGCAAGACGCGCCCTCCGCCGGGACGACGTCCGGCAGCGCCTGGTCGAGGCAGCCGAGCACCACGTCCGGCAGCATCTGGCCGAGCGCGTGGCGGGCGGAGACGGCGGCGGGAAACTCGGCGCCCAGAATGCAGCCCGTCGGCGCGGACACCCGCACCGGGGCAAGCGATCCGGCGTTGTTCGGCACGTCGTTGCCCACCACGCAGCGCACGCCGAAGGAGGCGTAAGCCTCGGTGTAATTGGGCGGCACGTTGATGCCGTAGGGCGAAAGGCCGGAGCTGCCGCTGAAGTCTATGTCGATGACCTCCCCCGCCACCGTCAACGCGCAGACGATGCGCACGGGCTCGTCGTAGCCGTCCACCACCATGTCGTGGCGGTAGGTGCCGTCCGGCAAGCGGTTGATCTCCTCGGCCATGGCGCGTCGGGAGGTGTCGATGATCCACCTCCCCACACCGTCCAAATCGCGCAAATCGAACTCGCGCAACGTGGCGAGCAGCCGCTCGGCGCCGACGCGATTGCATGCGGCGAGGGAGTGCAGATCCCCCTGGGCCACGACCGGATCCCGGACGTTCGCCTTGATCACGTCTTCCAGCGGCTTGTTCAAGGCACCCCGTTCGTAGAGCTTCATGATGGGGATGCGCAGGCCTTCCTCGAACACTTCTCTACCGTCCGGGCCGAAGCCGAGCCCGCCCACATCGGCGATGTGGCTGGTGGCCGCGAACAACGCCACCGGCCGGGCGCCGTCGAACACCGGCGTCACCACGGTGAAGTCGTTGAGATGGCCCGTGGCGTCCCACGGATCGTTGGTGAGAAGCACATCTCCCGGCGCCAGCGCCGGCAGCGGGAACTCGGCCAGAAACCGGCCGACGCTCCGCGCCATCGCGTTGACGTGGCCAGGCGTTCCCGTGACGGCTTGGGCCAGCATGGCGCCGCGGGTGTCGAAAACCCCGGCGGAGAGATCCCCTGCCTCCCGCACCACCGTGGAGAAGGCCGTGCGCATGAGGGTCTGCGCCTGCTCCTCGACGATGGCGAGCAGCCGGTTCCAGATGAGGTTCCAAGTCAACTGCTCGCGAATGTCCGTCACGCTCGCCTCGAAATCAACACGTTGCCTTGGTCGTCTACTCGCGCCGCGCACCCGGTCGGCACGACGATGACGGTCTCGTCCTCGACGATATTCGCCGGCCCGGCCACCACCGCGCCCGTGGCCAGCGCCGAGCGTTCCACGCGCCCGCTCACAACGTGCGCCGCGCACCGGCTCGCCGACGATAGCGGTGGGGAAGCAAGCTCGGCCACCTCGGCGCGCAGCGTCAGGGTCCAACTTAGCACCTCGACATCCAAACCCGGGATCAAACGCCCGTAGAGCGCCTCGTAGGCGCGGTCGAAAGCGCCGCGCAGCGCTTCGGCCGTTGTGGGTTGCGCCACATCGACGGCGATCTCGTAGCCTTGACCGAGATAGCGCATGTGCGCCTGCCGCGTCTCGCGCCCGGCATCGTCGACGATGGCGCCGACGACTTCCCGCGCTTCCGCCCGCATCTCGGTCATCACCTGATCGACCGTTTCGGAGTCAAAAGCCGAGAGGCGCATGTAGCGGCTGCGCACGACTTCGTAGGAGACCGGAGCGGCCAGAAATCCCACCGCGGATCCCACGCCCGCCGCCGGCGGCACCAGCACCTGCCGCAAGCCGAGCTTCTCCATCAGCCGGGCGGCGTGCAACGGCGCCCCGCCGCCGAAGGCGATGAGCGTGCGTTCGGCTATGTCCTTGCCCCACTCGGAGGCGTGCGCTCGGGCCGCCGCGGCCATGTTCTCGTCCACCACCGCCACAACGGCTTCGGCCGCTTCGGCCGCGCCGCAGTCCGGCCCGCCCCACGGCGCCGCCACGTCGCGGATGAGCGCCGCCTGGGCAGCAGCGGCATCCAAAACGATCGCGCCGCCAGCGAACCGATCCGGCGCCAGACGATCCAGCGTCAGGTTGGCGTCCGTGACGGTTGCGCGCTCTCCGCCTCGCCCGTAGCAGGCGGGGCCCGGCATGGCGCCGGCGCTGCGCGGGCCAACTTCGACCCTCCTCAAACGGTCCACCGCGGCGACTGAGCCGCCGCCAGCGCCGATTTCCACCATTTCGATGACCGGAATCCGCACCGGCAGACCGCTGCCTTTGCGAAAACGGTAGCTGCGATCCACCTCGAAGGCGCGCGAATGTTGCGGCGCACCGTCGTCAATGAGGCAGATCTTCGCCGTCGTGCCGCCCATGTCCAACGAAACGACGCGGTCAAGACCAAGCGAGGCCGCGATGCGGGACGCCAGAATCGCCCCTCCCGCGGGGCCGGATTCCACCAATCGGATGGGAAACTCCCGGGCCGCCGCCACCGACGTGAGGCCCCCGCCGGAGGTCATCATGAGAAACGGGCTGCGCACGCCGAGAGCCGCCAAGCGCACCTGCAGGTCCGCGAGGTAGCGCGACATCAGCGGCTTCACATAGGCGTTGGCGCACGCTGTCGAGAAACGCTCGAACTCGCGGATCTCAGGGCACGCTTCGCTTGCCAACGTGATGGATATGTCCGGCAAAGCCGCCGCCAGCACGTCCCGAACCAGCCGCTCGTGCGCCCCATTGGCGTAGCCGTGCAAGAAGCCCACCGCAACGCTCTCGATGCGGCCCTCGGCCAACGCCGGCACCAGCGCCCGCACCGCCTCCACATTCAGCGGCGTCAACACTTCGCCGGCGGCGTTCACCCGCTCGGGTACGGTGAGCCGCCAACGTCGGGGCACCAGCGGGACCGGCCGGTCCACATTCACGTCGTACTGCTCGAAACGGTTCTCCAGCGCCATCTCCAGCACATCCCGATGGCCCTCGGTGGTCACGAGCGCCGTGCGGGCGCCGCGTCTTTCGATCAACGCGTTGGTGGCCAAGGTGGTGCCGTGAAGCAGCATGCCGACGTCGGCCGGCTCTCGCCCGGCCCGCTTCAGCACCTGTCGCAGCCCTTGCACGACGCCGACCGCCGGATTGTCGGCGGTGGTGAGCACTTTCGTCGGGACTTGCCGCGCGCCCGTCTGCAGCACCACGTCCGTGAACGTGCCGCCGATGTCCACGGCGACGCGGCAAGCTCCTGGGTTTTTCTCTACGGTCACGGTAGTCGCGGGCGTGGTGGCCGGTCGCTTCCTTGCTGGGGCGCACATGCTACCCGCTCTGGCGAGCTGCCGCAGGGAAAGGGCTTCGCGACGGATCAGCCGTGGGCGTGGTTTTCCGGCTTGGAGGCCCTTCGTGCGCGACGCGCGGCGAGTCTCTAGGGCGCGAGCTCGCGCACCACGCGGAAACCGGAGTTCGGGTCCCGGTAGCCGGCCGCACGCCAATTGCGCACCGCGGAGCGGGCATCCTTGGGCGGGTTGCTCCAAGACCCGCCGCGCTGCACGCGCTTGGCGCAATCGCCCTCCGCCCACGCGGCGCCATCGGCAGGCGCGCCGTCGTAGCCCGCGTTCCAACAGTCCTGCACCCACTCCCAGACGTTGCCGTGGACATCGTGCAGACCGAAGGCGTTGGCGCGAAACCACCCCACCTCCAACGTCCGGCCGCGGAACGCGCCCCGCACGCCGCCGCCATAGGACGCGCCACCGTCGTAGTTCGCCTGCGTGGGGGCTATGGTCGCGCCCGTGTGGAATGGCGTTTCCGTGCCGGCCCGCGCCAAATACTCCCACTCGGATTCGCTTGGCAGGCGGTACTTCTGGCCCGTCTTCGCGGACAGCCAAGCCGCATAGGCTTCCGCGTCCTGGCGACTCACGTTGATGACCGGGCGCCGGTCGCGTCCCCAGCCCTCGTCCGCGGGCCGGTAGCCGCCGCATCCGGCGGCCGCCACGCATGCGTCCCACTCGGCGAACGTCACCTCCACAACCCCGGCGGCCAACGGCGAGCCGATGGCGACCGAGTGACGAGGGCCTTCGTCCGGGTATCGACCTTCCTCAGCCATCGGCGCGCCCATAGCGAAAACGCCCGCCGGCGCCACCGCCAGCTCCGGGCAGACGGCGCATTCGCGGAACCGGCGCCCCGGCACCAGCTCCCCCTTGGGCAGCGTCCACACATTGCCCACCCGGGAGGTCGGCAGCGTGTCCGGCGCGGCGCAACCGGACGCCCGCACCACACATTCGCCCCGGGCGCCACCGCGAATGCGGCAGTTCGCAAGCGCCTTCTCGCGCATGTCCGCGATGCCGGCGCCCCAAGCCGCGCCGTGGATCGCGAAATCCCCGCGGGCGTCCAACGCGTACGCCGCGCAAGCGTCCTGGAAGCGCAAGACCACCGCGCAACCACCCGCGTTGCCGGGGCCGCGGCAGGCTCGCAACGCGGCATCCGCCGCCTCGGTGGGTCGGCTGAAGCCCTCCGCCCAACCCCAGCTCCCGGTGCCGCCGGTGCCAGCGTCTACGGCGAACGCGCCGTGGCGACTCGGCATCGCTTGGCCGAACGACAAGCAGGCGGCGAGCGCCAACACGGTGCCGGCAAGCCAGCGCCAGCGCCGTTGGTGTCGAGCCCGCGCGGCCGCCCGAAGCACGTCAACCGGCGGCTTGCGAAAACGATTACCTATGCCGAATACCCTTCCATGCTGATCGGCAGAGTTCGCACCCGGTGGCCGGTGGCGGCGAATATGGCGTTGCAGACCGCCGGCGCAAGCGGCGGCAACGCCGGTTCGCCAAGCCCCGTGGGCGAGTGGTCGCTGTCCACGAAATGCACGGCCACCTGGGGCGTCGCCGGGATGCGCAGCAGCGGGTATTGATCGAAGTTCGATTGCTCGGCGCGACCGTTCTCGAATGTCACCGAAAGGCCGAGCATGGTGGACAGGCCATCGACCACCGAACCCTCGACCTGGTTCTCCGCGCCGCTCAGATTCACGATCGGCCCGACGTCCGCGGCCACAGTCACCTTGTGAACGGCCACTTTGCGATCCGCGCTCACGCTCACGTCGGCCACTTCAGCGATGTGCCCGGCGTGGCTGAAGTAGAACGCGAGACCCAACCCCCGGCCCTTCGGCAGTTTCCGACCCCAGCCGGCCTGTTCGGCCGCGAGTTTCACCACGCCGGCGGCCCGCCCGGTGTTGAGCGAGCGGGGATTGCCGGGCCGCAACAAACGCGGCTCGCCAAGCACTTCCAAGAGCACCTCGAGAGGGTCGCGTCCCGCGGCAGCGGCCAGTTCGTCCAGGAAGCTGCCCACGACGAAGCCGAACACGTTGGAGCCCGGCGCTCGCCATGCCGCGCAGCGGTGCTGCCACGGCAGCGCGGTCTGCTCGCAACGAACATTGGCCACCAACCCGGCCGGAAAGACACCCGGCCCCAAGCTGCCGCCACCCACCGGACGGCGGCCATCGTTGGTGAAGGTGATGAAGTGGTCGCGCCAACCGGAGACGCGGCCGTCGCTGTCCAGGGCCCCCTCGAACCGGTGGAAGCCGCCGGCGCGATAGAGGTCGAACGCCATATCGTCCTCCCGGGTCCACAGTAGCTTCACGGGCACGCCGGCGCGTTGCGCGATGGCGGCGGCCTCGCACACGAAGTCGTTGTAGAGCCGCCGCCCGAACCCGCCGCCGCAGCGCGTTTGGTTCAACGTGACCTTGGCCGGGGAAATGCCCAGCACGCCGGCCGCGTCATTGATCGCCGAGCCAGGCGTCTGCGTCGGTGCCCACAGTTCCAAGGCGCCGTCATGGAATCGCGCCGTGCAATTTTGCGGCTCCAACTGGGCGTGGCTCACGAAGTGGTACTTGTAGAAGGCGTCGATGCGCTTGTCGGCCGCCGAGAACGCCGCGTCCACATCGCCTTGGTTGACCACCGGCCGCCCGCTCTCGCCAGCCAAGCGTTCGGCTTCCGCCTCGGCGGCTCGCCAGCTGTCCTTGCCCGCGTCGGTTTCGTCCCAGTCCACTTCGAGGGCGCGTTTGGCCCGGATGGCCGCCCAAGTGCTCTCCGCCACGACGGCGACGCCCGGCAGCAGTTGCCCGGCGTTGCCATTGCCTTCCAGCGCGAACGCGTCCACCACGCCCGGCATGGCCTTGATCGCGTCCAAGTTGGCGGATTTCACCGTGCCGCCGATCGCCGGGCACTTCGCGTAGACGGCGTGCTTCATTCCCGGCATGGTCTGATCGATGCCGAACAACGGCTCGCCCCGCACCAGCGCCTCGTTGTCCACGCCGGTGACGCGCGTGCCGAGCAGCTTCCAGTCGGCGCGCGGTTTCAACCGCAAGGACTTGCCGTCTGGAACCGGCATCGTCGCGGCCAGCGCCGCGATTTCGGTGTAGGCCAGCTTGCGACCGCTCGCCTCGTGGACCACATGACTGTCCAAGGTGGCAAGCTCTTCCGCCGGCACGGCCAGCTTCGAGGCCGCGGCGGCCACGAGCATGGCCCGGCCGGTGGCGCCGGCGCGACGCAGCGGTTCCCAATTCATGGGAATGGCCGTCGAACCGCCGGCGAACTGCATCCCGTAGCGGCGCCGGTCCACGGCCGCCTGCACGACCTTCACATCCCGCCAAGCCACATCGAGCTCCTCGGCGACGATCATCGGCAGCGAGGTTTTGACGCCTTGGCCGATCTCCGGGTTCTTCGCGTACAGCGTGACGCCGGTCTCGTCAATGCGCAGGTAGCCGTTCGGCGCAAACGGCCCACCACTCGCCGCGGCCCGCGGCAGCGAGAAGGCGAGCAGCAGGCCGCCGCCGGCCAAGCCGGTCAACTTGAGGAACTCGCGCCGATCCACTTTGGCGACCGACGCCACGCCTTGGGCGGTGGCCGGCAACTCGCCGTTTACCGCGAGCACCGTCTCCCCAATGCCCGCGTAGCTCAAGGTGCTCATGTGCGACTCTCCCTCAAGTTGGCCGCCGCGGCCTTCACCGCGGCGCGGATGCGGATGTAGGTGCCGCAGCGACAGATGTTCGGCCCCATCGCCGCGTCGATGTCGGCGTCTGTTGGACGCGGGTTGTTCCGCAAGAGTGCCGTCGCGGCCATGATCTGGCCGGACTGGCAGTAGCCGCACTGCGCGACATCCAAGTCCACCCACGCCTGCTGCACCGGCGTGAGTTCGCCTTGCGCGTCCGCCAAGCCCTCTATCGTGGTGATCGCGCCGGTCGCCGCCGCCACCGGCAAGGAGCATGACCGCACTGGCGCACCGTCGACATGTACGGTGCAGGCACCGCACTGACTGATCCCACAACCGTATTTCGCCCCCACCAACCCGAGTTCGTCGCGCAGCACCCACAACAGCGGCGTGCTCCCGTCAACATCCTCAAGCGTGTGCGTCTCGCCATTCACCCGCAATCGCAAAGTAGCCACGCGCCCTCCCTGAAAGTGATCCCGTTGCCGCGAGTGTACGGCAAACCAAGTTGGAAAAGAGTAGAAGACGCAAGGGCGCGGTTTCTCTTGCCGGCGGGGACACCGGCTACCGGGCCTACCGGGCGCCGCTTCAGCCACAAGCCCATGCCGGTGCCGCTGGACACGTCCTGACCCGGACGCGAGGCTGGACCGCGCACTCGGACCGTCTTGCCTCCTCCGGAACCGTAATCGCCGCCGCGCATCCCGACAAGGCCAGCGGACGGGTCTCGCCCTCTCACGTCACGGGATGACGGTGGTATGCTAGGTCTTACCTAACGGGCACGGTAAGGACAATGGCCAAAGCACAAACGATACAACCTCTGTGTGGTGGATATGGACACTATATTGAGACTCTCGTCGTCATCCGCGGGTACGTTGAGGCAGGGCAGCCCTCCACGAGAGAAGACATCAAATCTTGGTACGTCCAAGAGTTCAACCGTCCGGTCACAGTGGCAGGGCACTATGTCAACTCCTTGTTTAGGTGCGGACTCTTGACAAAACAAGGCGACCGCATCAAGTGCGCGTTTCCAATAAGCAGAAATAGAGACCGTAAGATCATTGAGACTATCGATGACAACGTTGTATTCATCCTGGATATGTTGAATGAGGCTCGGGATGGCGCCAGCGAAGAGGAGCTTCACTTGCTTGGCAAGCGCAAGTACGGCCTTAGTCCCGGGTCCAACCCGAACCAGGTCCAATGGCGAAGGGGGTGGCTGGAGTCTGCGGGGATGTTGGAACTTAAGGACGGAAGGCTGTACGCGACGGACGCAGGCCGGAGGCTCCTGCAAGAGCGTGACGCACCTTCCGTTGGCACCCGGACATCGGCCCCGAAAGTCAAACGCGCCGAGTTCGGTGGCGGGGGTGAGGGAATCGAGCACAAGACGCTGAAGGAATTCGTGCACAAGCACTGCGAGAGGATCTTGAGCGAGATCAGCGGTCGTCGGGTGGAAGTCACTGATCGGCAGATGGAATGCGAGCTGCCGAGCGGTGACCAAGCAGACGTCACGGCTTGCAATGAAGGGAGTATCTGGCACATTGAAGTCAAATCGAAAATATCCGGGGAGAGCGACATCAGGCGCGGACTGTATCAGTGCGTCAAGTACGAGGCAGTAGAAAAGGTGAGGCAACGCGTCGAGCACCCCAGTAGCTCTCGCGAAGTCAAGTCGTTGCTTGTCGTCGAAAACAAGCTGTCGCAAGCACTCGAAAAACACGCAAAATCCATGCGAGTGCAGTTCCACAGGATTAGTGCGCGTGACCGGCAGCAACTGGCCGAACTGCGCAAGCGCTGAATCCGGTTCGCAAGCCCAAGCCGAACCCGCATCGACGCGCGGCCAGTAGCAGCGGCACCCCAAGCCGACCGTATTGGGACACACTGCTTCGCCAGCAGTCGCCACTGACGTAGCGTCGCGGTTGACAGGCCGCGCCGGCGCACGGTAGTTTGGTGCGCGATACAGTTGGCTGGCGAGTCCCCAAGTGGTCGCACCCGCGCTCATCACCGCGCTTGACGAGTTCGAGGCCGAATACCGCAAAGGCATCGGTTTCGAGCTGGCCGCCCGCGGCGGACGCGAGGCCAGCATCGACAACATCCGCCGCTTCGGCGATGGCGTGGGCGACTACAACCCGCTGTACCGGGACCCGCGCTACGCTGCCGAGAGCCGCTTCGGCACGGTGGTCGCGCCGCCGATCTTCATCTACGGCGCGAGCCTCGGCATCGCGCTCGCGATCAACGGCACCATCGACGGGCGCCGGCTTTCCTCCAGCCACTTCCCCATGAACTACGCCGGCGGCGTTATCGAGTTTCACCGCACCATTTGGCCCGGCGACCGCATCTTCGCGACGGAGCGCGTGGTCGACATCCACCGCAAGCACAGCCGCCGCATCGGCGATTTCGTGCTGTGCGAGGCGGCCATCGAATACCACAATCAGCGCAAAGAGCTGGTGGCCACCAAAACCACGCTCATGGCCCGCTACCAGAACCTCGGCGGTGGCCGCACGATCAGCTACGACCGCGAGAAGAAGACGCAGGTGATCGAGGAATCGCCCGATCCGCTGGTGTTCGAACGCAAACGCCGCGGCAACGAGACGCGCTACTTCGAAGACGTGACGCCGGGCGAGGAAATGCCGCCGCTGCACAAGGGCACCTACACCGTGACCGAACTCTTTCTGTTCACGCACGGCGTGGTGGGCACCGGACGCAGCCCGCGGGCCGCGTTGGAGGCCGAGGAGTCGAAAGACCTCGGTGGCGGCGGACGCTTCGACGAGGAGCATGCACGCAATCGGCGCAACATGCCGGGGCAGTTCGACTGGGGCCCGCAACGGGCCTGTTGGCTCGCGCAAATGGCGACGGACTGGATGGGCGACGACGGCACCTTGAAGCGCATGGAGACGCGGGTGCGGCACCCGAACGTGGTTGGCGACACGAACACCGTGTTCGGCAAGGTCGCGAGCAAGACCACCGCCAGCGGCGAGCATCTGGTGGAGCTGGACATCTACAACGAGAACCAAGCCGGTCTCGCAACCGCCGAATCCCGGGTCACGGTTGCGTTGCCGTCACGCGACCACGGTGGCACCGAGGCCTGACCGAGCAGCCGGCAAGTTCACACTCGCGCACGCCGCCCAGAGGCGCGCCCATTTCGACACCGACGATTGGCACCGGGTGGATTCGCAACGCCACGGGCGCCCTCACCACGAACACCGCCCGGCAGCCCAAGAGCCGGCGACGCCCGAAGCCGCGTCAAGCCGCGGTGATCCGGTGTCGCCTTGTTGGAGGCTGGAGTCGGAATCGAACCGGCGTACACGGAGTTGCAGTCCGCTGCATAACCACTCTGCCATCCAGCCAACGGATCCGCCACGCGAGCCGCATTGTAGCACCCGCCCCTCTCTAGCCGCATCGAGCAAACAGGTTGGTAACAGTCGCCTGCCGGCGATGACTGTTCTGAACGACCCGACTACAACGCCACGCTCGACTTGCGCCACATGCAACGACACGGGTGGATCACGCCGTACGCCTGCCGCTCGGTAGCGTCCCGGCACCAGAAAAGCGACAAGGACGCCACAGGCTGGCCGCCAGAGCACAACCGATGCGGGTTCGTCGCTCGCGTCGTGCGGGTCAAGCGTAAGTACGGCCTGACGATGGACGGGCGAGAAGGCGGGGACAGAGCGCGTCTTGTCAGGCTGCTCGGACGCCGAGACAGCCGCGTCCTGCACGCTGGCTGGGCTGCCGGTGTGGCGGGCGGCTTGATGCTTGACCGTGTAGCACAACTCGTATGCTATAACTGCCTCAGTGCTGCTCTCAATGCCGCTCTCCAACCTTGTCCGGCGTCGATGCGACGGGGACATGAAGCCCCATTGGACGACAATGAGGCCCAACGAACCAGAGCCTGACTTCATCAAGAGGAACACGGAGGCGAAATGCTCAACAACGACATCGTCTGGTGGGTGACCATCTTCGTTGTCAGCACGGGCGTGATCCTGTGCGTCGCTTTGGCTGCCATAGTCGTCTATCGAGGATGGGCGTTCTTGCAAGTGTCGATAACGTCGGATTGGAACTCTGACGAGACGGCGGTAGAGCACTTCGTTGCGCTGTTGGACGAGGCCAAAGAGGGCATGGTCGTGTATGACGACGGCAACAAGATGGAGGGTTCAATCTACGGGAACCAAGAGGTCATTAAAGCCGTGCGTCAGAAATTGTTGAACAATCCGGGCTTTAGGCTTTCGTGCTACTTCAATTTCAATGCCGCCATGCCGTTCACAGAACAACTTGGAGAGTGCCATGGCGTTCAGATAGAGGTCGGCCAAGACGACCGACCCGACGATGATGTCCACTACAAGATAATTGATGGCGGTCTCAAGGCGCATCTTTCCCGCCACGAACTCGCCTCTAGAGATCGGCGGTACAGAGTGATTGCAGCAGCGTCCCTGTTCGCTTGAAGGCGCACGTCACGGACGTCTTGCTGCGGCGATGCAAGGAGCATGCGATGAGTCATGGGATTTGGGTGATGACGTAGTGTTTCCAGACATTCAGCTGTATGTTGCGCTGGCCCTTGCTGCAACACTGGCATCGGTCGCAACCCACCTGCGGTCGCCGCCCGAAAGGCACACAAGCAAAGCAACAACCTCTTGGTTGGCCATCGGCACCTGCATCCTGATCGGCGTTGCGTGGACACACCTAATGGCCGCTTTGGCAGGTCTGGTATGTGACGCATGGCACGCGGAGCGAGTCGTGATTGTGCGGGTTCCGTTCGCCGCGGCAACGACCTACCCCACGTCGTCGATCCAGACTGAGCGTTGGCATCTGGTGGTTCATCTAATGGTGATCGCGGCGATGCTCCCCATCGTTTGTGTGACGGTGATGCAGAGTTGGACATCCGGCGTTAAGAAAGCTGAGCAGTTCTAAGACGGTCTCTAAGCAACTCAGAGGGATTCTCGACTCAGCCTGCGTCCATCGCGTGCGCCCCCACGCCGAACTCGCCGAGCGCGTGGCGCAGGCTGCTGGTCGACTGAGTGCGAGCACGCAGAAGGCTCCGAAGAAGCGGCACGCGTCCATGAAGCTCTGTTCGCCGGGCGCCACGTCGCACCTTGAGTAGGCGGCTTTGAGCGCTTTCGCTATCAGAATGTCGTGTTCGAACGCCCTGCGCCGCGGGCCGAGACTTCAGGGTTGCCCTTGCGCGGCCAAACCGTCTTTGAGCGCCGGCCACGCCGCGCGCAGATAGCTGACCATCGACCAGATCGTGATGAGCGCGGCGGCGTAGAGCAGCACGGTGCCAACGACCACCCACGGCTCCCAGTTCGGCGCGTTGTAGAGCAGGATGACGATGGCGACCATCTGCAGGGCGGTTTTCACCTGCGCGATCCAAGACACCGCCACCACCCCGCGCCGGTTCATCTCCGCCATCCACTCGCGCAACGCCGATACGACGATCTCGCGTCCGACGATGACAACGCCGGGTATGGTCAACCACAAACTCGCGTGGGCGCCGATCAAGAGCACCAACGCGGTGACAACGATGAGTTTGTCCGCTACCGGATCCAGAAACGCGCCAAACGGTGTGGTCTGGCCCAAACGCCGCGCCAAATAGCCGTCCAGCCAGTCCGTGAAGGCCGCCAAAGCGAACAACACCGCCGCCAGCCAGTAGGCGGTGTCCACCAACCAGTACACCAGCGCGAACACCGGAATGAGCGCGATGCGCGCGATGGTCAGAATGTTGGGGAGGCTCACGATTCGCCCCCGATCCGCACGGCGTTCGCCCGCGCGCTGGAACCAAGCCGATCACGCGTCATGCAAAGCCCCGTGAATATCCGCCGCGAGCCGGGCGCTGACGCCGCGCACCTTGGCGATTTCTTCAGCGCTCGCGCCTTGAATGGACGCCACGGAGCCGAAGTGGACCAGCAGCTCGCGTTTGCGGCGCGGGCCGACGCCGGGGATGCCGTCCAGCGCGGATTGCCGACGTTTCTTTTGCCGCCGCCCGCGGTGCCCGGACACCGCGAAACGATGGGCTTCGTCGCGGATGTGTTGCAAAAGATGCATCGCCGGGCCGTTCGGCGGCAACGTGACTTCTCCATGATCCGCCAGTATGACGCATTCCAAACCAGACTTGCGCGTTGGGCCTTTGGCGACGCCCAGAACCACGACATTTTCTACTTGCAGCTCCTCCAGCACCGCGGCGGCGCGCCCCACCTGGCCCTTGCCGCCATCGATGATCAGCGCGTCCGGCAACGTGGCCTCCCCTTCCACCAAGCGCGTGTAGCGCCGCCGGATAGCCTGGGCCATGGCCCCGTAGTCGTCGCCCGGCGGCACGCCATTGATGTTGAAGCGGCGGTAGTCGGACTTGCGCGGGCCGTTGTCGTCGAACACCACGCAGGACGCCACGGTGGCTTCGCCGGCCGAGTGGCTGATGTCGAAACACTCCAGCCGGCGCGGCAGGTCCTCGAAACCCAAGGCGGCCTGCAAAGCCACGAACCTCGCCATCACGCTCTTGCGATCCGACACCAGCGCGGCCAGCGCCAGCTCCGCGTTCTCCGCGGCCATCCGCGCCCAGCGGGCGCGCTGGCCGCGCGGACGACACGCCAGATCCACCTTTCGCCCGGCTCGTTCGGACAACGCGCCGGCCAGCAGTTGCGCATCCGCCAGCGGCGTTGCGGAAACGACGGCCCGGGGGATCTCCCGCTGGCCGTCAAGCTCGCCTTTTTCGCCGCGCGCGCCATCCCGCCCGAGCGGCCCGAGCGGCCCGAGATAGTACTGCCCAAGGAACGCCACCAGCAGCTCGCCGCTTGCCAAGTCCAAGGCGTTTTGCAGGAACCAACTGCGCTGGCCGAGGAGCCGGCCATCGCGCACGAACAAGCCCTGCACGCAGGCTTGGCCGGCAGCCAACGCCACCCCGAATATGTCCGCCTCGCCGCCGGACGCATGCACATATTGGTTTTCTTGCACCCGCCGCAGGTGCTTGATGCGATCGCGATGCCGCGCCGCGCGCTCGAACTCCAAAGCGCTCGCGGCGGCTTCCATCTTGGCCTTGAACTCGTCGAGCACCGCGGCGCTTTTGCCCTCCAGGAACATCACCGCCAAGCGCACGTCGTCGGCGTAGCGATCGGGTTCGATGTGGCCCACGCACGGCCCGCTGCACCGTCTGATCTGGTACTGCAAGCAGGGTCGCGAGCGGTTCGCGAAGAAGGAATCCGTACACGGGCGCAGGCCAAACAGCTTCTGCAGGATGTTCAGGCTGTCGCGCACCGCGGCGGCGCTGGGAAACGGGCCGAAGTAGCGGCCGCGGCGCTTGGCCCCGCGGTGGAACGACAGGCGCGGGTAAGAATGCTCTGAAAGGCGAATGTAGGGGTAGGATTTGTCGTCGCGCAGCACTACATTGAAACGCGGCCGCAGCGCCTTGATGAGGCTCTGCTCCAGCAACAGCGCTTCCGTCTCGCTGGCGGTGATGGTGCATTGGATGTCGCGCGTCTTGCCGGTGAGCGCCAGCGTCTTCGCGTCAAGGCCGGAGGCGCGAAAGTACGCGGTTACGCGCGCCTTGAGGCTTCGCGCCTTGCCGATATAGAGCACCTCGTCGCCTTCGCCGACCATGCGGTACACGCCCGGGCGCTTCGGCAATTCCGCCAAGACGTGTTTGAGGCGAGCGTGGGGGCCCTCGGCCAAGGTGGTGACGCCCTCGGCCACGGGTCTAGCGTTCCGAGCCAAGATGTCGCTTTGCGCCGGCACCCGGCCACGGGCGACGCGCGACGTCAACGCGGGTCATCCAAGACCCGCCGATTTCGCAACGCCGCGCACTAGCGGCGGGCGCGCAACCGAATCACGTTGTCGCTGGCGCGCAGGTACGTCTCCCGCTCGCGGCCGGGGCCGTCCAAGCCGATCTTGCCGCTGGCGAACAAACGCAGGTCGAACGCGGCCGGTTGCCCCTGTTCCGGTTCGAGCGTCAGCGTGTGCCCTTGAAGGCGCCACGTTCCGCGCTCCTCGGCGTCGCCCTCCTTGGCCAGGTATTCGCCGCGGGCCAAAGCGCCCTTGAAGGTGATCGAGCGCGCGACGCCGTTGCCGGAACCCGGCGCCCGCTCCCAACGGCCGACCAAGTTGAGCTGGCGCAGCCACTCGCTCCGGGCGCGTTTGGTGGCGCGCATCCAACCGATGCCGACGAGCAGTCCGATGGCCAAGATGGCGAGATATATCACAGGAGTGCCACTTCGCCTCTTCCACCTTTGTGGTGGATGTTCTCGCGGCCGACGTCGACGACGATGGCGTCCAAGGATTCCGCCACCCAACGTTCCACATCCGCCAGCGAGCGCTCGACCACGCCGGCGTCGCCGGCGACCGCCACCACTTCCCAGCGGGCTCGCCGGTGGGAATCCTGATGGGCGCTTTCGCACACCGCCAAATTGGCGCTGCGGCCGAACTTGTCGCGCAGCCGGGCAAGGCGCCGGCGCTTCTCCTTGAGCGACGCGCACCCGGGCAGGTGGAAGTCGAAAGACAGGACGCCGATGTGCATCACGCCACGATTATGCATCACTCGTGCGTAGTCGTGCGAGATCAGCGCGCCGGCCACCGCCACGCCGGCGCGTCCAAGGGGCCGAGCCCGATCACCCGAGTCTCGCTGAAGTCCTTGCCGAGTTCGATGTGGTTCACCTCGTCCGCCAGGGTGAGCGTCTCGATGAGGCTCGCGGCGTGGGAGGTCACCCACACCTGCGTGTTCTTGGCGCATTCGCGCATCAGTCGGCCGAGCGGTGGCAGCAATTCCGGGTGCAGGCTGGTTTCCGGCTCGTTCAACACCATCAGGCTAGGCGGTCGCGGCGTCAGGAGCGCCGCGATCCACAGCAGATAGCGCAACGTGCCGTCCGAAAGCTCCGCTTGCGAAAGCGGACGCAGCAGCCCGTGTTGCGAAAACGACAGCCGGAACCGCCCGCCTTCCTCGTGGACCTCCACGGCGGCACCGGGAAACGCGTCCGCCACGGCGTTGCGGAGCGCCTCGTCGTCGCCTATCTCCATGATGGTGCGCCACGCCGCCGCCAGATCCCGGCCGTCGTTGCCAAGCACCGGCGTGCGCACACCCACTTGCGCCTGCCGGGCCGGAGAGGCGTGATCCGTGCGGAAGTGGTCGTAGAAGCGCCACGAGCGGATGCGCTCGCGCAACAGCAGCGCCTCTGGCGCCCGCTCTGGATCGGCAAGCCGCGCCAACATGCTGTCGTAAGCCGGCAGATGCTGTTCGATCACCTGCCAGCGGCCGTTGTCGTCCCGCGCCTGCACCACGGCGCCGCGCCGATCGACGACGGCGCGTTGCGAGTGCCACACGCCGCCCCGCCAGATCACCTCGCGCTTGATCTCCGGGTCTTTGCCAAACATCGTGCGCGGCACCGGCGTCGGCAGGCCGAGATCGATGGCGTAGCTGAAGTCCTCGCCGGCGAATCCGAACCGCAGCTGCACTGGCCCCCTGCGCGGCCCGCCTTGCACCGGATGCTCGCCCCGTTTCGCGCTGGCCGCCAGCCGCTCCGGCCCGGCCCACAAGGCCGATTCGATGCCCCCTTCCGAGGCCAGGGACTCGATCGCCGTGCCATGCGCGGTCTCGGCCAACAGCCGAAGACCGCGGTAGAGGTTGGATTTGCCGCTGCCGTTCGGCCCCGTGACCACGTTGAGCTGGCCGAGCGGCGTCACCAGTGCTTTCAGCGAACGGTAGTTGGCCACCGCCAACGTGCGCAGCATGGCTAGCCGTCGCGTCCGTCGTCCGTCGCGCGCGTGTGCATCCAGCGGGTGAGCAGCGGCGCCAGCGCGAAACACACCACGCCCAAGGCGATGGCGGAAAGCGCGATGTTGCCAAAGACGCCGCCGTAGACGGGCAGCGAGTCGACCGGGGCCGGCACGGACTGCCCCTGGGCGCCGGCCACACCCGTGAATTGCGCGATGATGGCGGCGACGAACTGCGAGAACGCCGTGGCGAGGAACCACGCGCCCATCACGGTGCTCACCAGCCGCGCCGGCGAGAGCCGGGTGACCATGGCCAAGCCCACCGGCGACAAACACAGCTCGCCGCTGGTGTGCAGCAGATAGCCGAGCGCCAGCCATGCCGCGGCCACCATGCCCCGCTCGTCGGCGAACGCGGCGCCAAGATAGAACGCGCCGAAGCCCAGGCCAAGCTGCGTGAGGCCCAGCGCGAACTTGTACGGCGTGGCGGGTTCCAGCCGCCGGGCGCCGAGAAATCCCCAAAGCGCGGTGAAGGCCAGCCCGAATACGAGGATGTAGATGGGGTTCAGGGCTTGGAAAACGCTCGCCGGCGTCTCGTCATCGCGCCGGGCGATGCCCATGCCGACGTTGTCCGGAGCCACGCGCCAATCGATCTCGAAAGCCGGATCGGCACGGTTCGCGTCGCGCAGCGCGTCCAAGTCGTCCAAGCCGAACCGCTCGCCGCCGTTGTAATAGCCCAGTTGCTCTTGCGTTGGTTGCAGGCGAATCTGCTGGCCAACTTCGGCGGCGGTCACCACCCGCGTCTCGGCCACGCGATCGACGTTGCGGTCGGTGAAGTTGTTGACGGAACTCCCCGCCTGCTCGAAGAACGCCCAGAACGCGAGCGAGAAGAAGGTGAGCACCAGCACCACGAACATCCGTTCGCGGGGCACCTTGTCCAGGCGCAGGGTTTGCCGGAGCAGATAGCCGAGCGCGACGGCGCCGGAGATCACCAGCACGAGACCAGCCGGGCGGCTCATTTCCCCGAGCACCACCGCCAGCACTTGAGACGTGGCGCCGCCGCCTTGAAGCTCCGCCAGGAATCGCTCCGGCAGGAGCATCAGCGCCTCGCCGCCGGTGACCGGCGAGAACCCCGACACCAGCAACATCACCACCGGCACGGCGGCTAGCGTTGCCAGGTACACCAGCCACTGGCGCGACAACAGCCCGCCCACGCGGTGCTGCAAGCGCGGCATATCCGGCGGCGCGCCAACGTCGTCGGGCAATCCGCCCCGTTCGAGCGCCACCCATGCGCAGCCGCCGGCCACCACCAGCGCCACGGCGACGAACAGGTTGACCGCGATGAGCGCCACGCTGTCGGGCCGAAACACCGCCAGGCCCACCGCGGCCGCCAACGCGCCGGCGAGGATCAGCACCTGCGCGATGCGCCGCGGCGCGACGAACACGGCGATGCCCGTGAGCATTCCCACCGTGGCGAGGCCGAACCCGTAGTGCCAGCCGTAGGTTTCGCCGATGTAGCCGCACAGCAGCGGCGACATGGCCGCGCCCAGATTGATGCCCATGTAAAACAACGTGAAGCCGGCGTCGCGCTTGCCGCTGGCCGCCGGATACAGCGAGCCGACCATGGTGGAGATGTTCGGCTTGAAGAAGCCGTTGCCGCAGATGAGCAGCGCCAGCGCCGCGAAGAAGGCGGGGCTGCTTTCGATGGTCATCAGCAGGTGGCCGGCCGCCATCAGCAGGCCGCCGAGAATCACCGCCCGCCGCGCGCCGAGCAGCCGATCCGCCAACATGCCGCCGAAGAAAGGCGTCAGATAGACCAGCGCGGTGTAGGCGCCGTACACGGCGTAAGCGTCGCTGTCGCCGTAGCCCAAGAAGCCCTTGAGCATGTAGAACAGCAGCAGGGCCCGCATCCCGTAGTAGGAGAACCGCTCCCACATCTCCGCGAAGAACAGGGTGAAGAGGCCGGCGGGATGGCCGAACAGCTGGGGTTGGCTGGCGTGCATGGCTGGCGCCGAAGCGATTGGGCGACCGCAATCTTACCCCTTTGCGTACTGAGAACCGGCTGCAACGCAAGGTCTCACGTTTGCATACAATTGGCGTGACAACCACCGGACGACCTCGCCGTGCCCTTGCATCCCCAATACGACGCCATGCTGCGGCAAGCCGCCGCTGCCGACCTGCCGCCCCTGGTCGAAATGCCCATTTCCGCTGGACGGGAAATGTTCCGGGCGATGCAGCCGGAGGCGCCGGAAGTCGCGGTCGGCGCGGTTGACGAAGTGGATGCCGGTGGCGTCCCCGTGCGGCTTTACCGGCCGGTGGGCGACGGGCCGTTTCCAGTCGTGATGATGTTCCACGGCGGCGGCTGGGTGATTGGGGATCTCGACACCGCGGACTGCCAGTGCCGCGAAGTTTGCAATGGAGCGGCGGCGCTGGTCGCCAGCGTGGACTATCGCCTCGCGCCCGAACACCGCTTTCCCGCCGCGGCGGACGATTGCTACAGCGCCACGCAGTGGATGGCGCGTCACGCCGCCGATTTCCAAGGCGACGCCAGCCGTTTGGCCGTGGCCGGAGACAGCGCCGGGGGCAACTTGGCCGCGGTCGTGGCGCAAATGGCCCGTGACCGGGGCGGGCCGGACATCGCCTTTCAGTTGCTGGCCTATCCGGTCACCGACGGCCGTCAATGCGCCGCTTCGCTCCGTGAAAACGCGGAAGGCTATCTGCTCACCACCGAGGCCATGCGCTGGTTCTGGAACCACTACGCGCCAACCGCCGACGATCGACTGCACCCGCGAGCTTCACCCCTGCTCGCGTCGGCCTTCTCGAACCTGCCGCCAGCGCTTGTGCTGACAGCGGAGTTCGATCCGCTGCGCGACGAAGGCGAGGCCTACGCGGACGCCCTCGCGGCGGCGGGCGTTCGGGTCGAGAAGATCCGCTACGACGGTTTCATCCACGGCTTCCTGAGCCACTCGCGCACGATTCCCGCAACGCGCACGGCGCTGACGCGGGCGTGCGCGGCTTTGCGCGAGGCGTTGACATGACTGGCAAGGTCGCCGTGGTGCTCGGCGTGGGGCCACCGGACGGCGTCGGCGGCGCGTTGTGCATGCGGTTCGCCGAGCGGGGCCTGCACGTCGTGCCGGCAGGCAGAACGCCGGAGAAGCTCGACGCGCTCGCGGCGCTGATCGAATCCCGCGGCGGGCGCGCGACGCCTTGCGTGGCCGATGCCGGCCAGGAAGCGGACATTGCGGCGCTGTTCGACGCCGCAAGCGACTTGGGCGCGATCGAACTCGCCATCTACAACGCCGGCAACAATTTCTCCGGCCCGGTGAAGAACATGGAAGCCGCCTACTTCGAGGCGTGCTGGCGCGTGTGCTGCTTCGGCGGCTTCCTGTTCGGGCGCGAGGCCGCGCGGCGCATGGAGACGGGGTCGATCCTGTTCACGGGGGCGAGCGCTTCCCTGCGTGGTCGCGCCAACTTCGCCGCCTTCAACGCCGCCAAGAGCGGCTTGCGGGCGTTCGCCCAAGCGCTGGCGAAGGAATGCGGGCCGCTAGGACTACACGTTGGCCATGTGGTGGTGGACGGCGCCATCGCCGGCGAGAAGATCAGAAAGGGGCTGCCCCAGGTGGCGCAACGGCTGGGGGAACACGGCATGGTCGATCTCGAAGGCATCGCCGGCGCCTTCGAGTTCCTACACGATCAGCCGCCGCAAGCGTGGTCGTTCGAGCTCGACCTGCGCACCGCCTTGGAGCGTTGGTGACGTTCGCTATCGGCGGCGCCCAGCTGGCCGGCGCAACCGCGAAGCGAGATTGGCGACAGCAGTTTGCGTAGCAAACGGCCAAACGCGCCCATTGGGGTGCGCTAGCGCTTGACTGGAGGTGGACGCGCGAGTCGAACGAGATCTCGACGCCGCCGGAACTGCGGTACCGAAGGGCGCACCGTGACCGCGGACGCCATGCATACGCACTATCGCTCAGCGCGAGGCATTCCCTGCTCGCTGAGACGTTCGGGACCGCGCCACCTTATCAACGAACTCTTCGATAGCTATTCTGTCGTCTGCCGCAGACCAGAGCTCGTCCGCAAAGGTTGAACGGGGACCATGCACGAGCCAGACGCTCACACCTTCTCCTTTTGCGGCCTCGACTGCGGGGAGCAGATCGCTATCTCCCGATAGCACTGCGGCATGCGTGATCCGGTTCTTGGCCGCCAGGAGTGCGATGTCCAAGCCGATCATCAAGTCGACTCGCTTCTGCTGAAAGATCGGCCGTCCGTTGGAGTCATCGCCTCGATACATCAGACGTCCTTGCCGCACCGTGTATTTCGGTAGGCGCTCCAGCGCTGCCAGAAAACTTGCGCTTCTGGCTGAACCGCCGTGCCTCGTCCGGGGTGGGGCTGTTGCTCTGATAGGGGAGGCAGTCGTAATAGTAGGTACGTACTAAATCCAAGGAACCTTCCGTTCTAGTGCGGATGATCTCTGTGACCTTCGAACTAAGCTTCCCGTAGTCCACCCACAGCTTGAACTGGGTTTCGGCGAGCTTCGCAACGTAGCCGCCATCAACATAAATGGCCAACCTCGATGGGTGTACGACAAAAAGTAGGTCAGTGGTCACTCACGTGGTTCTTTCAGGCGGCGAGCCGGTCGTTCCAGTAGTCGTCGAACCAGCCGCCGAGCCGCGCGCAGCGGAGCCAGAGCACGGGATTGGCGCCGGCGACGGTCCACCGCATGCCGGTGCATTTCATGCGCCGGCCGACGACGGTCTTGCAGGCCGCCTCGACCCGCCCGGAGCCGATGGGCAGCCCGCGGCGGACATAGTCGTCGTAGCGCATCCGGTCGCGGCGCTCGGCGACATAGGCCGCGACCCGCTCGCACTCGGGCAGGCCGGCGCCGCGCTGGCGCAGTTCCGCCAGCACGTCGTCGACGCGGCCCGCCTTGAGCATCCCGCACAGCTTCCTCGCCCACGCCGCGGCCAAGTCGCCGGGGCCGTGGCGGGCGCGCGCCGCGGCCCACAGGTGCTCCGCCGCGTGGTAGTAGTCCACGACGCGCTCGGACTTCGGGAACCAGTCGTCGAACAGCCGCCGCACCCAGCCGGCGCCGTCGCCGACCGCGAACCCGACGTCCTCCGGCGCGTGGCCCGCCGCCGCCAGTTCGCGCAGCAGGCGGCGCTCGAACTCCGACTCCCCGCCGGGCGTCTCCGCCGCGCTCTCCACGGCCGCGAACAGCACCACCGAACCCGGCACCGTGCGCGGGCGGCCCCCGCCGTCCCGCTCCGACACCCGCAGGGCGCCCACCTTGGCCTCCCGCGTGACGGCCCGTTCGCCGTCCTTGCCGGCGCGCCCGACGGTCTCCGACGGCCTCGCCGGCACCCCCGTGCCGTCCAGCGCGCAGCACAAAGTCTGCCCCTCCTTCAACGACTTGCGCTCCGGCAGCGCCGGCGCCGGCGAGCCCGCGGCCGCCGGCTCCAGCGCCGCCTTCCGCCGCGCCTCCAGATCCGCGCCCACCGCCCGCGTCGTCCGCTCGATCCGCTTCGCGCCCAGGTTCAGACCCGCCAACTCGCGCACCAGCTCGTCGGCCCGCTCGTGGCACGCCTCCGAACCCGCCACGCTCGCCAGCCGCCGCGTCGCCAGCGTCATCGAACCCCGGATGTCCAGCAGCCGCTCGCGCGGGCGCGAGCTGCGCCCGCACTCCCGGCACGCCCGCCGCGCCATCTCCACCCGCACGGCGCCCACCACCGTTTCCACCGCCGCCTTCTCGCGCCGCGACAGCCGCGTCCGGCCCCCGCAGTCCGGACACGTCCCGGGCGCCGTGTCGTCCTTCCCGCACGCCACCCCCAGACCCCGTCGCGCCGACTCCAACGCCACCGCCCGCAGCCGGCTGTCCAGCAGCGCCGCCGGCGCCGAACCGGGCTCCGAACACGCCAGCTCCAGCGTCGCGAACCTCGCCATCGTCGCGTCCAGTTCCCGGCGCACCTCGTCCCGGGCCTCCCGCGCCTCTTCGCGCTTGCGTTTCCCGTCCAACTCGTCGACAGTTCTCTTCGCCATGGCCGGGCCTCCTTGCCCTTGGTTGCTTTTGGGAAAACACCAAGAGTACCGAGGCCCGCCTTGGCTCTCCAACTCTCCGAACGCGCCGATCATCACCGACCCGGCGATCAACTCGCGTGAGTGACCACTGACCTACTTTTTGTCGTACACCCACCTCGATGCTCTGCAATCTCTTGTCACGACCAAAGCAGAGCGGGCGGCAACTTGCCGCCCGCGTATGAAACTACCTGACATGCAGCACCTACAGGCCATCTGGACGCCAGGGGGTATTTGCGGCTTATAAGACACCTGCCCTGAGGCCTTTGTCAACCCTCGTCTTGTCTGTCTGTCTTGTCCTGGCCAGTCGTGCCATTCCTCGTGGAGCGTCCCCTGGTCCCCTTGAGCGCCAGCGCGTAGTCGCTGCCAGGCACCCTAGTCCACGCGCGCTTTGGCGGTGCCTTTCAACACTTCCACGCCGTTTTGATTCACGGTGGAGACATCGAGCTCCACCATGCCGTCCGCCACGCGGGTCACGGTCGCCTTGGCTTCCAACGTGTCGCCCGGGAACACTTGGCTGGTGAAACGCACGCCGTACTCGGCGAGGCGGCCGTCGCCCACCACGTTGGTCAGCAATTTGCCGGTCATGCCCATCGTCAACATGCCGTGGGCGAACACGCTCGGGTAGCCGGCCACCTTGGTGGTGAAAACCTCGTCCGTGTGTACCGGGTTGTAGTCCCCGGACGCGCCGGCGTACATGACGATCTGGGTGCGTTTGAGGTCTTCCACCAGCCGTTCCTCAAACGTGTCGCCCACTTTCAGTTCGCTTGCTCGCAAAGCCATTGCTCAACTCCCCCTGCCGCCGCGCGGCTTCTCTATTTCTGATCCACGGGACGTTCGGTGCGCACACCCACGCCGATGGCGGTGACGACCAATTCGCCGTTCTGGTCCCGGTATTCGGTGACCGACTCGCTGAACACCAGCTTGCCGGACCGCCGACCTTGCTTCTCCCAGGTTTTGCCGGGCCGGCCGGTGGCCGACAACACATCGCCGGGTTTGGGATGCCGATGGTAGATGTAGCGTTGCTCGGCGTGCAGACCGCCACCGCCGCCGCCACCGCCACCCGACGCGCCGCCACTGCTCGGCCTGGGCTTGGCGCCGGTGGGTTTGCCGCCAGACCCGAACCAGCCCTCGCCACCGATCTTCGGCCGCAAGCCGTAATCGGGGTCGAATTGCGCGCTCGCTTGCACGAAGGTCGGCGGCGCGATGATGCTGCCGGGCTCCGTGTTCGCCGCGTGCTCCTCGTCGTGGTAGATCGGATTGCCGTCGCCGACGGCGCGCGCGAACATCATGATGTGGCTCGCTTCCACCGCGAATTGCTCCACCGCCATAGGGTCTCGCTCCCGTTGTTTGCAGGCCGAATAAGGTAGCAGAAATGTCGGGCGTGGCGCAGCCGGTTCCTGCTACCGCCGGCGTTGCACCATGTCGCGCCAACGAAACAGGTCCGCGAGATGGCCGGCGTAGAAGCGGCACAGGCGTTCGTAATCGTGCGTCGGAGCGTTCGGATCGAATAGCCGCCCTAGGCTGTCCACGCCGCTGTGCCAGCCGGCCGCCACGCCAATCCAAGGTGTGCCGGGGCCGCCGGGCTGGTGGGCGAGCGGGCCGTCTTCTTCGAACGTCGCGCCTTCGGCCCAGGTGTCCAACAACGTGAACATCGTCGCCGGGCCGTCCGACCTCACCTCGAAGCGCAGGCCGCCGGTGCCGGCGTAGTCGCCTTTCGGCTCCGCGAAGTCGATGTGATCGCGTTCCTTGATCGCGGTGACGGTGTTGTCCCAGTGGTGCTTGAACGCGCCGCCAACACGGGGTTCGAGAACGTGGATGGGCATCCCCCACCATCTGGCAAGACCGTCCTTGGTGCTGATCGTCACCCACACCTCGTCCAGCGGTGCCCGGAGGCGACGGATCCACGCCATCGCGTGGCGATCCACCAAACGCCCGGCGTCCGCCAGCAAAGGGAGTTCGGCACGGGTCTTCATTAGCACGCGCTAGGAGTCTGCGCCGCAGAATCGGCGCAGAGTCATGGCTCCAATGCGAGCGCAGCGAACGTTGGACATGTGCTTTAGCACGCGCTAGCCTAATTTGCAGTCCAACGAGCGGCGCTTAGCGGATCTCGAAACGCAGCGCTTCATAGCCGGCCTTCTTGAAGGCCGCCGCCACGGCTTCGCCACCGTCCGGGCAAAGCGCGACCGCGGCGCCACCGCCGCCGCCGCCGGTGAGTTTGGCGCCCACGGCGCCGTTTTGCCGGGCGAGGTGGACCAGCGATTCCAGTTCGGGCGAGGACACCTGCAGGGCGCTCAAATAGCCGTGGCAGAGGTTCATCAGTTCGCCCAGGTCCGTCAGCGCACCGTCCCGCACGGCGTCGGCGGCGGCGCGGACGATGGCGTCCATCTGGTCGAAGATGCCGTCGTAGCGGACGCGGTTGCGCCGCCAAGCCGCGGCCACCCGGGCCACGCTTGTGGCCGTGAGGCTCTCCTTGCCGGAGATGCCGATCACCAGCGGCAGCGGTTTGCCGAGGGGCAGTTCGGTGAAGTCCGGCGCCGCGTCGGGGCCGGCGCGAAACAGCATCGTCGTGCCGTAGGTGGCGATGGTGTTGTCCACGCCCGACGGCGTGCCGTGCGCCGCCCGTTCGCACTCGAACGCATGCGCGTTCACCTCTGCCGGCGAAAGGCCGAGGCGAAAGTGGCTGTCCAAGGCGCGCACGACGCTCACCGCCAACGCCGCGGAGCCGCCGAGGCCCATGGCGCGGGGCACGTTGGGAAAGACCTCTATCGTCATGGGACGCCCGGCGAGTTCCAGCCGCGCGAGGAGCAGCGCCAATATGCCGGCCGCGCCGGCCGCCTGGCCGCCGGGCGGCGGCAAACGCTGCTCCACGCCCCAGCGCGGAATGAGCAACTGGACCCCATCGGCCGCGTCCACCACCCGCGCTTCCACGGCCAACGGCAGCGGCGAGGCGAGCGCGGCGCGACCGTACACCACCGCGTGTTCGCCGAGCAGGATCACCTTGCCGCAGGCGGAACTGCGCGGCTGCGCGGCCGGCGACGAGGCCGGTTGGTCGCGTCCGCTCCGACGCGCCGCGGCGAAACGGCGCGCCAGCTCTTGCGCCTTCCACACCTTGATTTCGCCGGTCTCGATGAGCGCGTCCACCACCTCGTCGAACAGCGCTTCCGGCACGCTCGCCGCCGACGCGACGCTGCGGGCGTGCAAGGTCATGTGGTTCTGCTGAATGCCGGCCGTGGCGAGCGCGCGCAACGCGGCGTAGTTCTGCGCCAAGCCGACGGCGCCCATCAACGCGGCCAGCTCCACCGCGTTCGGCGAACCGAGCAGCCGGTGGTTCAAGCGCGCGGTGGGGTTCGTCTGCAAGGAACCGCCCACCGTGCCGACTTTCATGGGCATGTCGATGGCGCCGATCAGGTCGCCGTTCGCGTCCGTGCGCCAGCGGGTGAGACCCCGGTAGCGGCCATCCTTCGCGGCGTAGGCGTGGGCGGCCGCTTCAATGGCGCGAAAGTCGTTGCCGGTGGCGATGGCCACGGCGTCCACGCCGTTCATGATGCCTTTGTTGTGGGTGGCGGCGCGGTACGGGTCCACCTGCGCGAGGTCGCTGGCGAGCACGATGCCGTCGCGCGCATCGGCGCCGGAATAGCCTTTCAGGGCGAGATTCTGCACCGGGATGCGCACCCGGGCCCGCACCAAGGCGCGGTCGGTGAGGTTGGACAGTATGCGCAAGAACACTTGGCCGCCGGTGATGGCCTCCACCAGGCTGGCGATGCCCTCGCACATCCCGTTGACGATGTTGGCCCCCATGGCGTCGCGGGTGTCCACCAAAAGGTGCAGCACCAGCATGGCGCGGCCCGTCTCGGGCCCTTGCCGCGCGAACACCTCGATGTCGCGCGCGCCACCGCCGCGCGCCACCATCTTGGGATGCAGGCTGTTCGCCAAATTGAGGATGTCCTGCTTGCGGGCGAGCAGCGCTTGGCGGGCCGATTCCACCGCGCCGGACGGGGCCGCCCGGCCGCGACCGGGAAGCGTGTCCGGCACGTCCACCACCTGCACTTGGCCGATGAGTATTGGATCCGTCACTTCGGTCTCAAAGCCGCCGGACAATCGGGCCGTGCGGGCGGCCCCGGAAAGGCCGGCGACGATGGACGGCTCTTCCACCGCGAGCGGCACGATGTAGTCGCGTCCGTCCACCAGGAAGTTGAGGCCGAGGCCGAGCGGCAGGCCGAACACGCCGACGACGTTCTCGATCATCTTGTCCGCAAGGTGCGGCTTCAAGGTGTGCTCGCCGGATTTCAGCGCCCGGATGTCGTCGTCCGTGAGCAGCCCGCGTTCGCGCAGCGCGTCCACCCGGGCGTCCACATCCAGCTTGAAGAAGCGGGGAATGCGCGAAGAACGCTTGGTTGCCGCCTTCTCTGCTGTCGATGAGGGGGTCATCATCGGGAACTCCGTTGCGTACGATACGCCGGCGGACGCCGCTGTCCCGCCAACCGCGAGCGCCGGCACCCGCCATTCAACCTCAAACCGCGTTGCGGGTTTGGGTAATTACTGTGCAATGTCGTCCCCCAAGGCCCGCCGGCGCACGCGCAGGCCGACATCGGCGAGCCGCAGACCGATCGGCTCGAACCCCTGCCGAGCCGAAACGCCCACCGTGCCAACGACGCCTTCGAAGTGCGTCATCGCCTGCTCATCCGTCGCCAAGGCCAGCCCGATGTCGTTGCCGCCCGCGCCACAGGGCTTGTAGCGCACCCCGGCGCAGCTCGCCAATTCGGCGACCCGCTTGTGACGAGCGCCGAAGATGTCCAATTTCGCGTCGCGGTCGAAGCGGGCCAACGCCGCGCCGTAGTCCGCGAACCGCGCCACGAAGGTCGTGGCGTCACCAATGCCCGCCACGGCCGCTTCCGCGGCGTCCACCAAGCGGCGCAACGCGGCAGGCGTGCCGCTTCCGCGCCAAGCGTTGAAGGCCGCCAGCCGCCCGGCCGTGGCCGTGCCCTCGCCGCAATAAACCGCGAGGTGCGCGAGACCCCGCGGCAGCCGCAGCCGGTCTACGCGGCGGTTCTGGTAGCGGATCACGCCGCCAGTAAACGCCGCGGCGACATCGAGCCCGCTGCCGCCCCCTTGGAAGGCCGTGTGAATGTCGATGAGCCTTGCCAAAGACGGAACCTTGTCCCGCAACGCCCCGAGCGCGGCGGCCACCGCCGTCACCGTTGCCGCACTGCCGCCGATACCGAGCTTCTGCCCGCCCAGGTGGCACGCCGACGAATCGACGAAGACTTGCAAGTGCTCCGGCGCGGCGTCGGCGGGGATGGCTTGCCGGGCCACGCCGGCGATGGTTGTCGCCGGCGCCCGGAACACGGCGGCCTTGGGCAACGTTTGATCGTACGCGACGCCCTGGCCGGTGAAGCGCCAGCCACCGGCGCGGCGCACCGCCAGCCGGCAGATCACGCGCCGAGCCACCGTCGCAACCAGCGCCGGTGCGCCTGCAAGAACGGCGTACTCTCCCGACAGGACGATCTTGCCGGGCGCGCTCGCCTCGATTTGCCAGTCCCGCACTCGCCGGGCGCCTCAAGCCGAACGCATCGAACAACAGCCCGGCATGTTGGGCCACAAGATCAACTCGGACTGGCCGGTTCGGCAACGCAGCGGGCACCACCGCCCAAGCCGCTTCGCAGCACGCGCCGGATGCCCCGCACACGCCCTAGCGCGGCGCCGACGGGCTCGGAATGGCCCGGCGCGCACACCGCCTTCACTTGCGGCCCGGCGTCCACTGTGAAGAACACCGGCACGCCGGAAGCCCGCAGTTCGCGCACGACCGCGAGCGCGGCGAGCGTCGCCTCGTTCCAATACCACAAGGGCGGTCGCGTGGACAGCATGAGCGCGTGCATCTTGAGGCAACTGTGTTCGGCCACCTCGGCCAAGAGATCGAAGTCCCGCCGCTTCACGGCTTGCCGCGCACTGGCGTAGTCCTCGGCAGCGGAGCGAATCCAGCCGTCGTGGAAAGGCGACGTGCGCGCCGAACGCTCCATGCCCACCGTGGATGGCACCGCCTTGGCGTTGTCCGAAGTGATGGCCACCACCACTTCCAGCGGCCAAGCGTCCTCCGCGAGCAAAGGCGCGGCAGCCCATGCCGCTTCGGCGTCCAACGTGACGAAGCCGCCGAAGACGGAACGCGCCGCGGACGCGGAGCCGCGTCGCGCCCAGACCGAGCGCGCCGTGGCGTCCAGGCCCAAACCGAATGCCGCGTCCGCGGCGGTGACGAGGGCCGCGAACCCGGACGCCGAGGAGGCGAGCCCGGCGCTGGTGGGGAAGTCGTTGTGGCTGGACACGGCAAGCGGCGGCAAATCCCAAGCGGCGCGCATCTTCGCCAGCCAGCCGGCCACCTTGGTGTCGCCGACCGGCTCGCCGTTGACGCGCACGACGTCCGCGCGCGCCTCGCGGACGGTGGTGCGGGTGGTAAGCGCTTCCAGCGTGATCGATAGCGACGGCGTCGCCGGAACGTTGTCTTCGCCCGGACGCTTGCCCCAATACTTGACGAGGGCGATGTTGGAGTGCGCGATGGCGGTGACCGGCGGGCCTGGCATCCGTCACAAGCCCAAGTGCGACGCGCAGGTCAATATCCCGGGGCCGGGGCGAAGGCGAAACCTTCCCGTTCCAACGTCCGGGCCACGCCAATGGTGATCAGGTCGCCGTATTCGGGCCCGATGATCTGCACGCCGATTGGAAGCCCTTGGGCATCGAGGCCAGCGGGCACGACCGTCGACGGCAGATACGCGACGCTCGCCAGGCCGGCCCAAAAGACCTGATCGAAATAGCCGACCTGCTCGCCGTTCACCGTCACCGAACGCTCGCCGAAAGGCCGATGGTCGTGCGGGAACGCCGAAGTCGCCATGATCGGCGCGACGAGAACATCGCACTTTTCAAAGAAGTCGTGCCAAGCCCAGCGCAAGTGCGTGCGCCGTTCGTTGTTCGCGGTCCAGTCGCGGAAGCTCGCCACTTGGGCGCGGGTGATGGCGGCTTGCAAGCTCGCGTCTTCCGCTGGCAAGGCCGCCGCCGCAGCCACCGCGCGTTGGTACCGGGCTTCCGGCAGCCGCGCCGACATCGTCGCCTGCAACAGGTTCTGGTAGACGAAGTGCGAATGCCGGGCGTCCACCGGGCGGGCGTCGAACCGCACCGTCGCGCCGAGGCCGCGCAACGCGACCGCCACCGCGTCCACCCGCGCCGAGACCGAGTCGTCGACGGGTGCCATGCTGTCGTCCCGCCACACGCCCACCCGCCACTCGCGCGGCGGCTTTTCCAAGGTCGGCAACCGCAAGCCCAAGCCGCGAGCGGCGATTTCGTCCGGGCCGGCCATTGCCCGCACCGCCGTTTCGAGGTCCTCCGCCGAGCGCGCCAACGGGCCGATGACGGAGATGTCCGCCGGGGTGAGCACGCCCGGCATGGCGTGGCCGCGCGGCGGCAGCAGGTTCCAAGTGGGCTTGTGGCCGAACACGCCGCAGAAATGCGCCGGATTGCGAATGGAGCCGCCGATGTCGGAACCCGTCTCCAAGCCGGTGAGGCCGGCGGCCAAAGCCGCCGCGGAACCGCCCGACGAGCCACCCGGCACGCGGTTGGTGTCCCAGGGATTGCTGGTGGTGCCGTAGATGTCGTTGTAGCTTTGGAAATCCGACAGCATGAGCGGCACGTTGGTCTTGCCGAACACGATGGCGCCGGCGTTCTTGAGCCGCGTCACCGAGAGCGCGTCCTCGGTCGCCACGTTGTCCTTGAGCTCGGGCAAGCCCCAAGTGGTCGGCGTGCCGGCGACGTCGTAGGATTCCTTCACCGTCATGGGCACGCCGTGCAGCGGCCCCCAGTCCTCGCCCCGCGCAAGCGCCGCGTCCGCTTCGCGGGCGCGCTCGCCGGCTTCTTCCCGAACTTGCACCACAATGGCGCCGAGCGCCGGATTGAAGCGGTCCACACGCTCGAAGTAGTGCGCGAGCAGCTCCGCGCAGCCGATTTCCCGCCGCTTCATCCGCCGCGCCAGCTCGGCGGCGCTCGCGAATGCCGCGCCGGCCGACATCAGCTGACGACCGAGCGCGGCGTCGGCACGACCCGCGTGATCTCGACGTCCGGCGACATCATCCGCGCCACCCGCGGGCCGATGTCGTTCTTCCACTCTTCGGTTTGGTACACCGCCTCGTACAACCGCTCCCGCTCCGCCTCGGACGCGAAGCGCCGCATCCAGACGTAGGTGGTGTCGTCCTCGCCGCGGAAGCTGCCGGCGATCACCATCCCTTTGGAGACTTGGAACGGGATGATGGTCTCCTCCATGAACTTCACCCACTCGTCCATCTGGCCGGCGTTGATGGAATAACGCCGCAATTCGTAAAACATGGTTTCGCCTCGTTGGTGGTGATCTGTTCGCGGTGTTTATACAGGAAGCGGCTTGCGGTTTGGAACCTGCCCCGCTCTCGCGCCCGTCTAATTGCTCCGACCGGCCGTGACGCTGTCCGCTTGGTGGTCGACCAGGGTCTCGTACTCCGCATTCACGCCCAGTACCACGCCGGCGGGCACCGGCCCGCCGATGGCCGGCGCGGCCGGATTGGCGAAGTCGCCCAGCCGCAGGCGGTCTGGCCCTTCCAAGGCGGCCAAGGCGTTTTTGCCAATGACGATTTCACCCTCGCCGGCCACCGCCGACAGCAGCAGCGCATCCCTTGCGGTTGTGGCAAACGCGCGGGCGTCCGGGGCAACGGCCACGGGAACCAAGGCCACCGCGTAGCGGAACAGACCCCCGGCGGCAACGCCACGCCCCGCCTCGTCCGTGGCCACCGCGCAACGGTCGAGCGCGCGACGCAGTAGCAATGCGGCGCAAGCCATGTTGAAGGTGCGATCGCGGCTCGCAGGCGAACCGAATGTCAGCGCGGCGCCGGTGTTTGGCAACGTGATCGCCCGTGCGCCGTACATGCGCCCCACCCGTTCCGCGACCGCGGCGGCGGCTTGCAACGCGCGCCCCGGTGTCGCCGAAGGCAACTCGAGGCGATCGCCCAGGTTGGCCACCACCAGCCCGGTAGGGTCCTCACCCGCACCCGCCTCCCTGGCCGGATCCAAGGCCGGCCGCGCCGCTTCGGCCGCTGGCGTTTGGCCACGCCACCACCCGGCAACGGTGCCGCCGAAGAGAAAAGCGGCCAAGGCGAGCACAAGGCCTCCGGCCCAAAATGGCCAAGCGATCGCCAACATGCCGGCCAGCGGTGTCGCGAAGGCGTCGGCGACCAGCGCCAGTCGCGCTTCGGCGGCCAAGGTGTCCGCCAGCACAAGCGGCTCTGAAAACACGACGGCGTTCGGGTTCGGCGACTCGCCCGCCACGGCGAGAGGCCGGCCATCGGCCGCGAATATGGCGGCGTGGCGCACCATCTCCCGGGAAGCCATGCGGTTGACGACGACGCCAAGGCTCACGCGATCTTGGCGCAACAGAGGTTCTTCGGCGTCTGCCGCCAGTTGCCGCGCCAGCATGGCGCCGACGTCCGCCTGCTCGGCGGCGCTGCTTTCGCGTTCCACGGCATGCCAAGCGGGCAGCGAAGCCGCCACCGCCAGCGCGAAGCCCGACATCGCCGCCAAAGTGGTCGCCGCGCGCTTGTCCATCAACCGGCGCTTCCGGGTGGGCGTGGCGCGGTGGGCAGCGGCTGTTTGCCTTCGGCGCCGGGAATCTCCCGCACCAGCCGGGGCACGAGATAGCCGGGCAGCACGGCGATCAAACGACGGTGAATGGCGACCGCCTCGGTCTCCGGCACGTCGAAGTGCGCGGTGCCGGCGACGGCGTCGGGCATGTGGAGGTAGTACGGCAGGACGCCGATGTCGAACAACCTCTCGGACAACATCGCCAACACGTCGGCGTCGTCGTTGACGCCGCGCAACAGGACGCTTTGGTTGAGCAGCACGAAGCGGCCGAGCGCGGCAATGGCGCGGGCGCAATGGTCGTCGACCTCGTTGCCGTGGTTGAAGTGAAGCACGACCACCACCCGCAGCCGGGTTCGCGCCAAGGTGTCCAACAGCGCGGCGGTGACGCGCTGGGGTATCACAACGGGCAGGCGGGTGTGGATGCGCAGCGTGCGGACGTGATCAATGGCGGCCACGGCGGCCACCAGACGGGCGAAGTGTCCGTCCGTCAGCAGCAGCGGGTCGCCGCCGGAGAGGATCACCTCGCGTACGCTTGGATCCGCTCGCACCGCGGCGAGTTCCGGAGCGCCGGCGCCCGGCCGGTGGCTGGCGTACGGAAAGTGGCGGCGAAAGCAGTAGCGGCAATGCACCGCGCAAGCGCCGCTGGCGATCACCAGCGCCCGGCCGGCGTACTTGCGCAGGATGCCAGGGCTTGCCGCCGCGTTGCGCTCGCCCAGCGGATCCGCGCTGTAGCCCGGCACCGCCCGCGCCTCGCGCGCGGTGGGCAACACTTGCCGCAGCAACGGATCCGCGGCGTCCCCGTGGCGCATTCGGGCGATGTACGGGCGCGGCACCCGGAGCGGAAAGTCCGTGGCCGCGGTCGCCGCGCCCTCCGCCACGCCGACCAGCGCCAACAATTCGCCGACATCGGTGACCGCGGCGGCGAGTTCCCGCCGCCACGCATGGGGCGGCCAAAGCGGGCGAAGGTCGTTGGCGGGGGAGTCGTCCGGCGCCCTCGCCGAGGCGCCAACACGCGCGACCGCGGGCGGCCGTCTTGTCGAAGCCGCGGTGGCGGGTATCATGCGCGTGCGAACCAAGTTCAAGCGTCACCTCCCGCACCTCCAGCGTTCGGAGGGCGCGACCGTTGGCGCGGCTTGGCGTGGGTTTTTCGAGGAGGCCGAGCCGTGGCCAGCCATTTTACCAACGAATTCAGGCCGGGATTGAAGGTGCTCCTCGAAGGCGATCCGTGTTCCATTCTGGAGAACGAATTCGTCAAGCCCGGCAAGGGCCAAGCCTTCACCCGCGTGAAACTCCGCAATCTCAAGACCGGGCGCGTCTGGGAGCGCACGTTCCGCAGCGGCGAAACCCTTGAAGCGGCGGACGTGTTGGACACCCAGATGGAGTTCCTCTACAGCGACGGCGACTTCTGGCACTTCATGCGCACCGACGGCAGCTACGAGCAAACCGCGGTCAACGCCGCCGTGGTGGGCGAGGCCAAGCACTGGCTGCATCAGCAGGAACGTTGCAACATAACGCTCTGGAACGATGCTCCAATCGCGGTCGCGCCGCCGAACTTCGTGGAGCTGGAGGTGACGCATACCGAGCCCGGCGTGCGCGGAGACACGGCGCAAGGCGCCACCAAGCCGGCCACGTTGCCCACCGGCACCACCATCAAGGTGCCGTTGTTCGTTGAGATCGGCGACGTGCTGCGCATCGACACCCGCACCGGCGATTACGTCAGCCGCGTGCAACGCTAAAAGTTGGGGCCGCCGACCACCCCGAAGCCTTGGCCACTCGCGGGCGGCGAGGCCCGCGGCGGCAGCCAGCCCGCGGACGAGCCCGCGGCGGACGAGCAGGCCGAAGCGCTCTGGCGTCCCTCCTGCGGGATAGAAACCTTGCACGCGCGCGCCGCGTTGCTCGGCGCGACCCGCCGCTTCTTCGCCGAGCGCGGCGTTCTGGAAGTGCAGACGCCGGCGCTCGGCGGCGCCGGCGTCACCGACCCGGCCATCGAGAGTCTGCGGATCCAAGGCGGGCGCTTCCTGCAAACGTCCCCCGAACACCACATGAAACGCCTCTTGGCGGCGGGAGCGCCGTCCATCTACCAGATCGCCCCGGCGTTCCGGCGGGACGAAAGCGGCCGTTGGCACAATGCCGAGTTCACGCTTCTGGAGTGGTACCGGCTCGGCTTCGACGCCGATCGGCTCATGGACGAAACGGCCGAACTGGTGAACGCCCTCTTGGGGCCGGCGCCGTACCGGCGCGTAACCTTCGGGGAATTGCTCCGGGCGCGTTTCGGCGACCGCGCCGGTTCACCCACCGCCCTTGTGGCCGAGGCGCGGGCCTTGGGCTTGCGCGGCCACGACGTCGATGCCGCGCGGGACTTGCTGGTGGCCGACGCCATCGCCGAGTTGGACGCCGATCGCGTCTTCGTCACCCGCTACCCGGCCGAGCAAGCCGCGCTGGCGCGCCTTGACGAGGACGGCTGCGCGGCCCGTTTCGAACTGGTCGTGAACGGCTTGGAGGTGGCCAACGGCTACCACGAACTGCAAGACGCGAAGGAGTTGCGGACCCGCATGGAACGCGACGCCGCGGAGCGCGCCAAGCGCGGTTTGCCGGCCGTGGCGCCGGACCCGGCGCTAATCGCCGCGCATCGGCACGGCTTGCCGGACTGCGCCGGCGTGGCGGTGGGCATCGACCGGTTGCTGGCGCTCAAACTCGGCGTCGATTCGCTGGCCCAGGTGCTGGCTTTCGACTGGCGCCGGGCGTAGGCGTGGCAGCTACACGTCGAGCGTGTCGAGGTAGCGCTGCAACAAACCGGGATGCAGCGCTTGCAAGGCGCGGCGGTTGTCGATGTCCTGCCGATCCGTGCCGCCCGCCACCAGCGACCGCGCCAAATCGAAGGCGCGCCGCGGGCCGTCGCTGCCGCGTCGCGCGGCCAAAGCCCGGCCGATGCCGCGCTCCTCTAGAGCCATCCACGCGGGAAACCACTCCGCGGTGATGGGCGGTTCGACGAAAGCGTCTCGGGCGCGGGCCCACGCGGCCTTGAGCGAGGTGTCCGGGAAACGGGTGGAGTCGATCACTCGCGCGAAGTCCTCGGGGGCCCGCCAGCACAACTCGAACCAGCATTCCAATGCCGCCTTGCGCTGACGCAGCCGCCATTCGGCCTCCGCCAGCCAGCCGAGCAGAAGCGGTTCCTCGCCGTGGGCGGGGGTGCCCCGCAAGACCCGTTTGGCGTTGCGCCAATCGAACCCCTGCAAGTAGGCCCAAGCGGCATGTCGGTGCGGGCGCGCCGGTTGAAAGGCGGCGCTCTCCAATCCCCGACCGATGTCCCGCCACAGGGGAATGAGAAAGTCCCGGGCGCGGGCGTGAAGGACGGCCGACGCGGCTTGCAACCACCGCCCTTCCATGATCCGCAGCCGCTCAGTCGCTTGCGCCTCGTCGTTCGGCGGCGGCAAGCTGAGCGCTTCGATCAACGTCGCCGCATCGGCGATGGCCCAGTGGTGCATGTTCACCCGCGCCAAGGCTTCCAAGCGTTTGGAAGCGGCCACCGGGTCGCGGCTCGACAGCGCGTCGAACAGGTCGTTGAACGCGGCGTTGTCCGGCGCGTCGACGAAGATGTCGGGCTGGCGACGATCCTCGGCCAGCCGGAACTCGGTGCGCAGCAAGGTGTCCAACCGTTCGTCCGAGGAAGCGCGCAATTCGCTGCCGGCGTTCTCGTCGGTGCCGTACAGCACGACGGTTTCGGCGGTCGCGCGCAGCCTTCGCGCCTGCCTGTTGGCCTCCTCGACCAAGTCGCAGGTCTTGGCCGGCCCTGGCACCAACGCGTCGTCAAGGGTGGTGTTCCTGCCGCGACGCCACGCCCGGTAGTCGTCGTAGCCGAGATGGTTGGCCTCCAGCAACCAATCCAGCGGCGCGTAGACCCGATTCGTGGCCAGCAGTTGTTGCACCGAGCTCGCCACGAGCCGCGGCTCAGGCGTCAACATGGCGCGGTCTCGCGGCGGCGCACCATCAACGCGACTTCTTGACGCAGCACGATGTGGCCGTCGGTGTCCGTCACGGTGTCCGCCAGCGTGACGATGCCGATCTCGGGCCGGCTGCTCGAAGCGCGTTTGCCCACGCAACGGGTCGCGTAGGTGAGCGTCGTGCCGGCGCGAGCCGGGTTCGGCAGGCGGAGTTTGTCCTTGCCCAGCATGGCGACCACGGCGATGCGATCCTCGTGATCGGCGAAAAGCCGCGTGCAAATCGCGAACAGGTGCGCGGAGGACGCCACCAAGCCGCCGAAGGGCGACCGCGCCGCCGCTTCCGCGTCGACGTGGGCGGGTTGCGGGTCCCACACGCGCGCGAATTCCACGATCGCGTTCGCCGCAAGTGGCCAAGATCCGACCACGGTTTGGTAGTCCTCGGCAATGTCCTCGAAGAACAGCACGGCGAAATGCGCGGCGTGATCGGCTTCGCTACCGGCCCGCGGCTTCCGCTGGCGCGATGCCGAGCTCGTCGAACAGCGCCATGTCGTCGCCGAATGCGGGGTTCGGGGTGGTGAGCAGCTGATCTCCGCAGAAGATCGAGCCGGCGCCGGCGAAGAAGCACAACGCCTGCGCTTCGGTGCTCAACTCCGTGCGACCGGCGGAAAGCCGCACCACGGCGCACGGCATCAAAATGCGGGCGACCGCGACGCAACGCACCATTTCCAAGGGCGGCAAAGGCGCCACGTCTTCGAGTGGCGTTCCCGCCACCCGCACGAGGTGGTTGATGGGCACGGATTCGGGATGCGCCGGCAGGTTCGCCAACTGGCGCAAGAGACCGGCCCGGTCGCGGCGGCTCTCGCCCATGCCAACGATGCCACCGCAGCACACCTTGATGCCGGCCGCGCGCACATGGCCCAAGGTGTCCAAACGATCTTGGTAGTTGCGCGTGGTGATGATCGCGCCGTAGAACTCCGGCGAGGTGTCCAGATTGTGGTTGTAGAAATCCAGCCCCGCGGCCGCCAGCTCGTCCGCTTGTTCGGCGGTCAACATGCCGAGCGTGGCGCAGGTTTCCAAGCCGAGGCCTCTCACGGACCGCACCAACTCGGCCACCTGGCGGGTCTGCGAGCGGGTTGGGCTTCGCCACGCCGCGCCCATGCAGAAGCGCGTTGCGCCGGCGTCCCGGGCGCGTCGCGCCGCCTCCGCCACATCCGCCGCCGGCAACAGGTTGTGGGTGTCCAAACCGGTGTCGTAGTGGACGCTTTGCGGGCAATACTTGCAATCTTCCGGGCAGCCGCCGGTCTTGATGCTGAGCAGCGTGCTGATCTGCACGGCGTTGGCCGCGTGGTGGCGACGATGAACGGATTGCGCCTCGAACAGCAGATCGTTGAAGGGCCGGTCGAAGAGCGCCAGCACTTCGTCCAACGCCCAGTCATGCCTGGTGTTCCGCCACGCCAACGTCCGTTCCCTCCAAGCCGCCAGACGGCGCATCTTAGCAGACGGTCGAAGCGCTATGGGTGGAACGCCGGCCCGCCTTAAGTCCCTGTTAAGCCGCTGTCGGGGAGAGCGGGATTCGTGGGGAAAGAAGCGCAAGTGCTTGAAAGAACGCACGCTGCGGGGGAATCGGCCGGTATGATGCCGGTTGAACAAGGATCACCCCGCAGGTGCGTTGATGAAGAGAGTAGTTCCAAGCCCGGCCAAAGTCGAGATCGGCTTCACCGGGGATCGTTTGACGGGCACGGGCGGCGCCGCGCTGCTGGCGGAGGCGGCGCGCCGGTTCGGGCTTCCGGAGCGCCTTGCCGAGGCGGTGTCGGTGAAGAAGCGGAACCGGGGCGCGTCGGACGCGGAGACGCAGTGGAGCGTGATCGCGTCGCTGGCGTCGGGGAACGGGTCGCTGTCGGATCTGGACGCTTTGCGCGAGGACGGCGTTCAGCGCGAGCTGCTGGGCCTGTCGTCGGCGCCGTCGGGGCGGCGGGCCGGGGAGTTCCTGTCGCGTCTGACGAAGCGGGACGTGGAGAGCCTGCGGGGGGTGGCGCGGCACCTGTCGCGGTGCGTGGCGCCGGAGGTGGTGGCGCACGAGCTGGAGGAGAAGGGGTACGTTCCGGTGTTCGTGGACGGCACGGGCATCGAGGTGTCGGGCCGGCTGTTCGAGCACGCGGCGCGGCTGTACACCGGGGAGCGCGGCTACTGGCTGCACGCGGTGTTCGTGGGCGGGCTGTGGGTGAGCGGGAGGCTGCGGCCGGGGGGCGACGTGGCGTGCGGCTGGAAGGGCCAGCTCAAGCGCGACGTGGCGCCGCTGCTGCCGAAGGGCGTGCCGGCGTGGGTGCGTTGCGACGCGGCGTACTACCGGGGGGCGTTCGTGGAGCATGTTCGCGGCGAGGGCTGGGACCTGTCGATCAGCGTGACGGATCCCAACAAGTGCCGGCCGGTGCTGGACGTTGTGGAGGGCCTGCCGGAGCATGGCTGGGAGGACATCGGCAAGGGCGAGTCGGCCACTTGGGTGCGTTACCGCCCTTCGAAGTGGAAGGAGGAGCAGAGCTATGTGGTGGTGCGGCTGCGCTCGCGGCGGCAGGGCGAGCTGCTGCCGCGCTTCTCGGTGATCCTGGCCAACCGCGACGACCTGCCGCTGGCGGAGGTGGTTCGCCGGCACCGCGGCAAGCAGGGCCACGAGAACGCCTTCAAGGGGCCGCTGGTCGATCTCGACCTGCACCATCCGCCGTGCCGGGGCTACCGCGCCAACCAGGCGTTCTACGCCTACGGGCAAATGGCGCATCTGCTGCTGCGCGCCGTGCAGTTCCGGCTGCTGCCGAAGGCGGCCCGCCGGCACGGCATCCGCCCGCTGGTGCGGCACGTGATGCGCAGCGTCGCCCGGCTGGTGCGCAGCGGCAGGAAGCGCTGGCTGCTGTTCGCGTCCTGCTGCTTCCGCCGCGACTGGCTGCTGTACGCGGGAATGCGCCTGCGCATCGACTCCGGCTAGGCGCCGCACCCGCCCCCGCGCGCGATTCCCGGCGCCGTTTCCGACGCGCCGCGGTCGCCCGACCGCGCCAGTTCCGAAACGCGTCGAATCCACAGGCGAAAACTCCTTCGGCGCGGATTCCCCGCCTTCCCCACACGCTCGACAAGGCGTTCCCCGCTCCCGAACCGCACTCGCCGCCTGCCCGACAGCTGAACCACCCCTCTTCAGAGCGTTAACAGGGAATCTAGGCGGCCCGGGGAGGCGCGCGGCTGGCTTGGGCCGTAGAGACGGCGCGGCCTCCCAAACCACGGCGAACCGAGATTGGCGACGGCGGTTTGCGAAAGCAAACCGCCAACGCGCCCATTGGGGCGCGCTAGGTCGCGGAAGCCGCGGCGATGCTGCCCACCGCCTGGTCCAACGCGGCGGTGAAGGCCGCGTCGTCTTGGTGGACGCGCAAACCCTCCGTGAGGGCGCGGGAGAAGCTGGCGATGACGCCGCGGTTCGCGGCCAGCTTCTCGTTCGCCTCGGCGCGCGGATAGCCGCCGGACAGCGCGACCACCCGCAGCACCTTGGGATGCGAGCAGAACTCGCGGTAGAAATCGCGTTCTTCCGGCAGCGTGAGCTTGAATATCACCGGCACCCGTCCCGGCAAGACGTCCAACCCCTCGCGCAGACGATCGCGCAGCAGCGCTTCGCACGCCGCCTTCTCCGGCGCGTGGATGTCCACCTCCGGCTCGATGATCGGCACCAGACCGTGCGCGCGTATCTCTTCCGCGAGGGCGAATTGCTGCTCCACCACGGCGGCGATGCCGCTCGCGTTCGCCGCCTTGATGACCGAGCGCATCTTGGTGCCGAAGACGTCCTTCGCCTTGGCGGCCGGCAGCCGTTCGCCGAGGTCCGGAATGGGCTTCATGGTCTGGGCGCCGTTGCGCTCCGCCTTGAGGCCGTAATCCACCTTCAGGAACGGCAGAATGCGCTTGTCCCGCCACAGGTACTGGCTGGTGGGCTTGCCGCGCACTTCGCGATCGGCGGTGTTTTGGAACAGGATGGCGCCAAGGACGCGGTCGCCATCGAACCGCCCGTTGGTGATGATGCGCGCGCGCATGGCGTGAACCAGCTCGAACATCTGCGCCTCGCTCGCGTAGGCGGATTCCTCCACCCCGTAGAGTTTCAGCGCCTTGGGCGTGCTGCCGCCGCTCTGGTCAAGCGCCGCGATGAATCCGACGCCGTGGCGCATCCGTTCGATCTGCTCGGTCATTGCCCTCTTCCGTGCCAACCGCTTCCAACACTTCGGCGTAGCCTACTTGGCTCGCCAGAACGCCGCAAATCCGGCGTGTACGGCAACGTGCGTATGATCGCGCAACACGATAGCCGACAGCCTCCCCCATGATCGCCAGCACACATTCCATCGTCCCGTCGATAGCCCGCGGCGGACTGCTGCTCGCATGCTTCGCGGCCGCACAGGGCTTCGCCGAAGTCGCCAAGAGCGACGTCCACGGATTCGTTTCCGCCCACGAGGTGGAAATCGCGGCGCCGCCGGAGCGCGTCTACCAAGCGTTGGTTGCCGAAGTCGGCGATTGGTGGGATCCGGCCCATACCTACAGCGGCGACGCGGCCAACATGTCCTTCAACGAATTTCCCGCGCTTTGGGAGCGGCTTGGCGAAGAGGGTTTCGTGCATCACATGGCCATCGACATGGTGCGTCCGCCACGAACGCTGCGACTGCGCGGCGGCTTGGGGCCGCTGCAAACTCTCGCCGTGGTCGGCAGCATGACCTTCGATCTTGAAGCGACGCGGCAAGCGGGACAAGGCGACGGCTCGAAAGCCACCAAACTCGCCTATCGCTACGTCGTCAACGGACGGGAGCTGCAGGACTGGGCCGAGCCTGTGGATCGGGTGATGGGCCAGCAGTTGGAAAGGCTGCGGCACCACGTCGAGACCGGCGAGCCAACCCCGCCTCCGGAGGGTCGGTGACAGACGCGAAACCTCCCGTTCGCCGGTTGCCCAGCGTGGAGAGGGTGCTGCGCGATCCGGCGGTGGGCGCGTTGGCGCGCCGTCGCGGCCTCGCCACCGTGAAGGCCGCGGTGCGCGCGCTGCAGGAACAGGCCCGCGCCAGCGGCGCGTTGCCGTCTTGGGCCGCCGCGCCTAGCGGCTACGCCCCGCGTCTGGCCGAGCGGATCGCCAAGCATGTGGGGCACGGCTTCACCCCGGTGTTCAATCTCACCGGCGTGCTCGCGCACAGCAACCTGGGCCGCAGCGCCCTCTCGGCGCGAACGACCCAAGCCGCGCTCTTGGCCGCCACCCGGCCGCTCGCCCTGGAATACGACCTCGCGACCGGCGGCCGCGGCGACCGCGAGCGCATCGTGGCGCACCGCCTGCGTCTGCTCACCGGCGCCGAAGCGGCCACCGTGGTGAACAACAACGCCGCCGCGGTGTTGCTCGCCTTGAACACGCTGGCGTCGCAACGCGAGGTGCCCGTGTCGCGTGGCGAACTGATCGAGATCGGCGGCAGCTTCCGCCTGCCGGACGTGATGGAACGGGCCGGTTGCCGGCTGCGCGAGGTGGGCACCACGAATCGAACCCACCCGAGCGACTACGAGCAGGCCATTGGGCCGGACACCGCGCTGCTCTTCAAAGCGCACCCCAGCAACTACCGCGTCGACGGCTTCGCCGCCGCCGTGTCGTTACGCGAGCTCGCCGCCATCGCCCACCGTCACGGCCTGCCGGCGGTGGTGGACAGCGGCAGCGGCGCCTTGGTGGACTTGCGCCGATTCGGGCTGCCGCACGAGCCGACCCCCGGGGAACTGCTCGCCGCCGGCGCCGATCTCGTGATGTTCTCCGGCGACAAGCTGCTCGGCGGCCCGCAAGCCGGCATTCTGGTCGGGCGCGAGGCGCTGGTGGCGCGCATCAACGCGAATCCCATGAAACGCGCCCTGCGGCTGGACAAGATCGCCCTCGCGCTGCTCGACGAGACGCTCAAGGCCTACGAGAACGAGCAGACCGTGGCCGAGCACGTTCCACTACTCGGCAACCTCGCGCTGGCGATGTCCGAGCTGGAGCGGCGCGCCGCAGTCGTGGCCGATGCCTTGGCCCATGTGGAAGACGCCACGGTGGCCACCGCATGCTCCCAAGCCCGACTCGGCAGCGGCGCCCTGCCCGGTCAAACGCTGGAGAGTCGCGCGGTCACCATCGCGTTCGCAAGCGGCGCGCGGCTGCGGGGTTTCCAAGCGGCGTTGCGGCAGCTCCGGCCGGCGGTGATTGGCCGCATCGCCCAAGACAAGCTGCTGCTGGACATGCGCGGCGCCGAACCGCTGGAGGAACTGGCGCGAACGTTGCGAAACGCGCGCTGAGCCAATCCTGCGGTAGACGTCCACGGGCCCGACAGTCCGCACCCGCTCGTACTGGCCATCCACGAACTCGAAGAACGGGCGAAGTTGATCGACGAGGGGTGCGACGATCCGGGATCGCTGCCGACGTTCCGCGTCCGTCGCATCCAACGGAGGCATGGAATCAGCGTGTGTGTCAATGATCAGCACGGGCGGATTGGCGACCACATCGGCGACAAACTCCGCCACCAGTTCCGGGCTCGCGTATCCCTCCTTGACTAGCGGCCAGCCGAAGTGGAATCGCGTGGGAGCGGCCCGGCCTGAGCTGACGTAGTACCAAGATCGAGCACCCCACACGAGAATGACATCCTCTTCTTCGGTGTGCTCCCTGACATGGTGGATGACAGGGTCCCCGCGTTCAAGATACGCTCGCAAGTTCCTGTACTTCCCCACATCGTCAGGAATCAGGCGGAGCTGCAGGTGGCTCGAAGTCACGCATGTGAATCCTGTGAGAACAAACAGCGCAACCGGAATCCAAGGATGTCGCGTCTGGAAGGTGTCCAGGAGCAGACGCACCGCGAAGGCCGAAAGCAGACAAACCACCGGTATCAACGCCAGATAGTAATGTTCATAGCCCCTACCCGACAGGTTGGCGAGCACGACCTCAACCGGCAGCAGCACAACGGCCAGCCGGGCCAACAGCTCGCCGCGGCCCGCGGCATTCCCGGACAACACCTGCCACAGGCCAATTGACCAGACCAGCAGCAGCACCCAAGTCAGCGGAAAGAACTTTCCCAACGTCTCGCGCACGGCGCCGAATTGGACGGCAAGCGAGACGTTGCTATAGTTCACGTTGTATACGATGACTGCATCCCAGAAGGCGAACAATCCGCCGGCGAGCGCGAACCAAACAACGAAAACCGCGAGCGTCGCCAACCCTCCGGCAGCGGTCCAACCAAATTTCCGCAGCGCGCCGTCCCGCTGCGCCAGCCAGACAAAGCCAATCGCAACCCAAACTCCTATGAGGTTGGGGCGAAGCATGAACGCCGCGCCGCCGAGCGCGCCCAAGACGGCCAAGAACTTGGGGGAGGCGAATTTCTCATCTTTCCGCTCAACTCCGACGAACAGAGCCAAGGCCATGAACTGCAACATCAGCGCGTACTGTTCGGTGAAGTTGCCGCCATGCAAGAATTTGATGAAATAGATCAACAGCACGGTAAGAGAGAAGAGTCCGGCAACTGCGCCGAAGCGGGATTCAAGCAGTTTGCCGGCGGTTAGGCAGGTTCCCGTCAGGAACCCGAGCTGTACCAGCCAGACGCCCCACGTCTCGGAAAGAAGCAGCCCGACAGCATTGAGAACGAAAATCAGCGGGCCTTTGTGAGCCCACCGGTCGAGATACGGCGTTTCCCCTTCCAATATGCCGTGGGCCATGTACAGAAAAGCGCCCGAGTCTCTGCCAGGCGTCTGCACAAAGGCATCAACCGCAAGGAGAAAGAGGAGGCTCAGCAACAGCGTCCAGGCAATGACAACGAACGTATCGGCCTTGGTCCTCCGCGCTGTCCCCAAGCTCGGCAGGTCTATCACTGGTCTCCTTGGGAGCGTCTTTAGGATTTCCGTGCGTGGGCGCCGCGCAAACGAAAGCGCCGCGCCCTTCGGACACCACGGGATCCTACTCTCTCGGGGGAGGGCCGGGGGAGGGCCGGGGAGGGCCAACCCGTGCCGGGCGGCGGTTAGAATAGCCGCCCGTGACCTCGCCCCCCGCAACCACCGGCCGGCGCACGGACATCGAATCCGTGCTCATTCTTGGCGCCGGCCCCATTGTCATCGGGCAAGCGTGCGAGTTCGACTACTCCGGCGCGCAAGCCTGCAAGGCGCTCAAGGACGAGGGCTACCGCGTCGTGCTGGTGAACTCCAATCCGGCCACCATCATGACGGATCCGGCCACCGCTCACGCCACTTACATCGAGCCGGTCGAATGGCGCACGGTGGCGAAGATCATCAACGCGGAGCATCCGGATGCGCTGTTGCCCACGATGGGCGGCCAAACGGCGCTCAACTGCGCCCTCGATCTGGCCCGCGAAGGCGTCCTCGAAGCCGCCGGGGTGGAGCTCATCGGCGCCAGCCAGGACGCCATCGACAAGGCCGAGGATCGCGAGCGCTTCGGCGCGGCGATGCGCCACATCGATCTGGCCACGCCGCGCGCCGCCATCGCGCACAGCCTGGAGGAGGCGCTGCAGGTGCAGAGCCGCATCGGCTTTCCCTGCATCATCCGCCCGTCGTTCACGCTCGGCGGCAGCGGCGGCGGCGTCGCCTACAACCGCGACGAGTTCGTGGAAATCTGCCGCCGCGGCCTCGATTTGTCGCCAACAAACGAACTGCTCATCGACGAGTCCCTGCTCGGCTGGAAAGAGTTCGAGATGGAGGTGGTGCGCGACAAGCGCGACAACTGCATCATCGTCTGCTCCATCGAGAACGTCGACCCGATGGGCATCCACACCGGGGATTCCATCACCGTGGCGCCGGCCCAAACGCTCACGGACAAGGAATACCAGCAACTGCGCAACGCCTCCATCGCGGTGCTGCGCGAAATCGGCGTCGAGACCGGCGGCGCCAACGTGCAGTTCGCCATAGATCCGGCCACCGGACGCATGGTCGTGATCGAGATGAATCCGCGGGTGTCGCGGTCGTCGGCGCTGGCCTCCAAAGCCACCGGCTTCCCCATCGCCAAAGTGGCGGCGAAGCTGGCGGTGGGTTACACCTTGGACGAACTCGCCAACGACATCACCGGCGTCACCCCGGCCTCTTTCGAGCCCACCATCGACTACGTGGTCACCAAGGCGCCGCGTTTCACCTTCGAGAAATTCGTCCAAGCCGACGACCGCCTCACGACGCAGATGAAATCCGTGGGCGAGGCGATGGCCATAGGCCGAACCTTCAAGGAATCTCTGCAGAAGGCGCTGCGCAGCTTGGAGACCGGCGTGGTCGGTTTGGATCCGCGCATCGAACCGGATTCACGCAATGTCAACACGCTCACCCAAGAGCTGAGCCGCGCCGGCCCCGAACGGATTCTCTACGTCGCGGACGCCTTCCGTTTCGGCATGGACGTTCCGGCGGTGGCCGAAATCACCGGCATCGATCCGTGGTTCCTCGCGCAGATCGAGGAATTGACGCTGACGGAGGCCGAAATCCGTGGGCGCCGGGCCCAGGATCTGACCGCTGACGAGTGGCGACGGCTGAAGCGCGACGGCTTGTCGGACGCGCGCCTTGCCACCCTGCTTGGCTGCGACGAGGCCGAGGCGCGGGCGGCGCGGCTCGCGGCCGGCGTGCGCCCCGTGTTCAAGCGCGTGGACACCTGCGCGGCGGAGTTCGAGGCCGCCACCGCCTACCTCTATTCCACCTACGAGGAGGAGTGCGAGGCGGCGCCTTCGACGCGACGCAAGATCCTCGTCCTCGGCGGCGGTCCCAACCGCATCGGCCAAGGCATCGAGTTCGACTATTGCTGCGTTCACGCGGCCCTGGCCATGCGCGAGGACGGCTTCGAGACCATCATGGTCAACTGCAATCCCGAAACCGTCTCCACGGACTACGACACCTCCGATCGTTTGTATTTCGAGCCCGTGACCCTGGAGGACGTGCTCGCCATCGTCGATGTGGAGAAGCCGGACGGCGTCATAGTGCAGTTCGGCGGCCAAACGCCGCTCAAACTGGTGGACAAGCTGCACGCCGCCAAGGTGCCCATCATCGGCACCAGCCCGGACGCCATCGACCGCGCCGAGGATCGGCAACGTTTCCAAAGCGTTATCGACAAGATCGGCCTGCGGCAACCTCCCAACCGCACGGCGCGCAGCGTGGACGAAGGCGTGCGCGCCGGCGAGGCGATAGGCTATCCCATCGTGGTGCGCCCTTCCTATGTGCTCGGCGGCCGGGCCATGGAAATCGTCTACGACGCCGACGAGCTGCGCCGCTATTTCGCCAGCGCCGCCGACGAGTCCAATTCCGCGCCGGTGCTGCTGGACCGCTTCCTGGAGCAAGCCGTCGAGGTGGACGTGGACGCGGTGTGCGACGGCCGCCACGTCGTGGTCGGCGCCGTCATGCAGCACATCGAACAGGCCGGCGTGCATTCCGGCGACTCCGCCTGCGCCCTGCCGCCGTTCTCGCTCTCCAATGCGGTGCAGAACGAGATCCGCCGCCAAGTGCGGGCGATGGCGTTGGAACTCGGCGTTGTCGGCTTGATGAACGTGCAACTGGCCGTGCAGTCGCCCAGCGAGACGCCAGACGCGACCCACATCTACGTCTTGGAGGTGAATCCCCGCGCCTCGCGCACGGTGCCGTTCGTTTCCAAGTGCATAGGCGTGTCGCTGGCCAAGGTGGCGGCTCGATGCATGGCCGGCACGTCCCTCCAGGAGCAAGGCTTCACCCAGGAGGTGGCGCCGCGGCACATCTGCGTGAAGGAATCCGTCTTCCCCTTCGCCAAGTTTCCGGGAATAGACCCCATCTTGGGACCGGAGATGAAATCCACCGGCGAGGTCATGGGTGTCGGCGACACCTTCGCCGAGGCGTTCGCCAAGGCCTCGCTGGGCGCCGGCGAGGTGCTGCCGACCGGCGGCAAGGCGTTCGTGAGCGTGCGGCCCTCGGATAGGCCGCACGTCGGCCGCGTCGGCCGCGCTTTGGCGGATTTGGGCTTCGACCTCTTGGCGACGCGCGGAACGGCCCGCTGCTTGCGCGCCGCCGGCGTCGCGTGCGAAGTCGTCAACAAGGTGACCGAAGGGCGCCCGGACATCACCGACCTGCTGCGCAACGACGCCATCGACCTCATCGTCAACAGCACCGAAGGGCGCCAGGCCATCGCGGACTCGGCCTCCATCCGCAGCTTGGCGCTGCGCCACAAGGTCTGCTACACCACCACGCTCTCCGGCGGCGCCGCCTTCTGCGAGGCGATTCGCGACGGGCGCGTGGACCGCGTGCGAAAACTACAGGAGATGCACGGCCAGCGAGCGGACGAAACGCGCGGCCCGCGGTGAGCCAGGACAGCGCGCCCGCGTGCCGCCGCCGTGCTGGTAGAGTTGGCGCATGGCGCTTGATTGGCATATCGGCCACGCACGCCCTTGAGCGTGCGTCCGTTAGACGGCTGAATTGAAGCCAACAGGCTGCCGGTGAGCTCCGTGTCCGTCCCGTACCCCCTGATTCCCTACGGCTGGGCCGATTTCCGGGCCATTCGGCTGGATGGCCGCCTGTATGTGGACAAGACGCGCTTCATTCGCATGTTGGAAAGCGAGCGCTTCGCGTTTCTGATTCGTCCCCGGCGCTTCGGCAAGTCCTGCTGGCTGTCGTTGTTGGAGAACTACTACGACCGCTACTGGGCGGATGAGTTCGAGAAGGTCTTCGGCGGCACCGATATCGCCCAGGCCCCAACTGCAATGCGCCACAGCTACATGGTCTTGCGCTTTGACTTCTCAGTGGTACACGACGCCCCGGAGACCTTGGAGCGGGAGTTCGAGGACTACTGCCACCTGGAGATCGAGGAGGCCCTGGAGCGCAACGCGGACCTGTTCCCCGGCCAGGCCGCGGCCCGGGTCCTGAATCATCGCTCGACATCCGGCAAGCTCAACGCGTTGTTCCGCGACGCGCGCAAGCGCGGCATCCGCCTTTTTCTGCTGGTGGACGAATACGACAACTTCGTCAACACCATATTGGCCCACCACGGCGCGCAGGCGTATCGGCGGCTAACCCGCGGCGGCGGCTTCTACCGCAGCTTTTTCGCCACCTTGAAGGGGGGCGCCGGGCGCAGCGGCGGCGGCTTGGAACGGTTGTTCATCACCGGCGTGTCGCCCATCGCCCTGGACGACGTGACCAGCGGCTTCAACATCGGCAAGAACATCAGCCGGGCGCCGGAGTTCAACACCTTGCTCGGTTTCACCGAGGCGGAGGTGCGCGGCCTGCTCCAGACTTACCGCAACGCCGGGGCGCTCACCTTGGATGTGGCAGGCGCAATCGACATCATGCGCGATTGGTACGACGGCTACCGCTTTTCCGAAGACGCGCCCGAGACCGTCTACAACACGGACATGGCGCTCTACTTCTTGGACGCGGCCATGCCGAACAAGCCCATGCCGCGGGAACTCATCGACGTGAACGTCCGCATGGACTACGGCAAGCTGCGCCACCTGCTGACCGTCAGCCGGCAAATGGGAGACGTCGAACAGGCGCGGAGAACCGCTCCGGGTGGTCCGGGTGGTCCGGGTGGAGAGCGGGTGGACGCGGCGCAGTTGAACGGCAACTTCGATGTGCTGCGGCAAGTCATCGGCGAAGGCCAGGCCTACGCCGACATCCAAACCAGTTTTCCTTTGGAACGCCTTGACCAGCGTGACAACTTTCTTTCCCTGCTGCACTACTTCGGCCTGCTGAGCATCCGGGATTCGGTGGCCGGCAGAACGCGCCTGCACATTCCCAACCAGACCGTGAGGCAACTGCTCTACGGCCATCTGCGGGATGCCTACGAGGATGTTGGCGTCCTGTCGGTGGACATGCTTGCGCTGGCCGATTTGCTGTGGCGCATGGCGGTCAACGGCGAGTGGCGGCCCGTGGTCGACTTCCTCCGGGGGACCATCGCCGCGCAAACTAGCATCCGCGACTACTTGGATGGCGAGAAGATCATCCAAGGTTTCCTAGCCGCCTATTTGGGCGTTTCTCGGCACTTCCTCGTGCGCACGGAGGTGGAACTCAACAAGGGCTTCGCGGACATCGCTCTGGAACCGCTCACGGCCCAGTTCCCGGAACTTCGACACGGCTATCTGATCGAGCTTAAGTACCTCAAGCGTGGCGACGAGGCCGGCGAGGGGGCCGTGCGGCAGGCCGTTCAAGACGCCACCACCCAACTCGAGCGTTACTTGGCCGACGAACGCTTGGCGCGCATGTATCCGTCTGTGCGGTTCACGGGGCTCGCCGTGATATTCCACGGCTGGGAGTTGGCGTGGTGCGAACGCGCGGCCCGGATAGCCTTGTGACGCGCGACTGCGAGATTCGGTCTAGCGGGCGCTCTCGCGGGCACCCAAGAGGTTGCCGAGGTCTTCGCGTATCACCACCAGCGCCGGCACCAGGAAGAGGATCACCACGCTCGCGAACACGATGCCGGTGGCGAGGCTCACCGCCATCGGGATGAGAAACTGCGCCTGCGTGCTGGTTTCGAACAGCATGGGCGTGAGGCCAAGCGCGGTGGTGGCGGTGGTGAGGAAGATCGCCCGGAAGCGATGCCGCGCCGCGGCCACAATGGCCACGTCCGGGGGCATGTTCGCCTCGGCGCGGATCTTGTTGTAGCGGTCCACCATGACGAGCGAGTCGTTCACCACCACTCCGGAGAGCGCCACCATGCCGAAAACGGAGATGAACGACAGGTCGTAACCGAGCAGGAAGTGGCCCATCACCGCGCCGGCGGCACCGAAGGGAACGCCGGCGAGGACGATGAACGGCTGCGCGTAGCTGCGCAACTGCGAAGCGATGAGCACGAAGATCACGAGCAGGGCCACCACGGCCAGATTGGCCAGCGCGGCTATGCCTTCCGACTGTTCCCGGCCGATTCCCGCCTGCGAGACGCGCAACCCCGGATAGCGTTGCAGGAGCGCCGGCAACACGTCCGCCCGCACATGCCCATCAACCTGGTCGGGCGTGGCCAATTGCGAGTCCACCTCGCCGGAAACGGTCACGACGCGCAAGCCGTCCACCCGGTCGATGGACGAGAACCCCCGCGATTCCGCCACTCTCGCCACCGCCGACAGCGGCGCCTCGGTGCCGTCTTGTAGACGAATGCGGGCGTTGTAGAGGTCCCGGGCGCTGCGGCGCTGGTCGTCGGGGTAACGCACCATCACCTTGAGCTCGCTGCGGCCGCGCTGGATACGCTGCACCTCTTCGCCGAAGAAGTGCCGCCGAAGTTGCCGCGCGATGTCGGTGGGCGTGAGGCCGGCGATCTCGCCGGCCGGGGTGAGCGTGATGTCGTACTGGCGTTTGCCGGCCCGGGCGGTGTCCTCCACGCCATACACGGCCGGAACGGCCTCGTAGGCGGCGCGCAGGTCTTCCACGGCTTTGCCGAGCATGTCGCCGTCGGTGTGCGATAGCTCGTACTCCACATCGGCGCCCTGCGCCAAGAACACGGCACTGAAGGAAAGCGCCTCGGCACCGGCGATGTCGCCAACCTGACGCCTCCACAGCCGCTCGAGATCCGTCGCCGAACGCTTCCGCAGGGGCTCCGGATTGAGTTGTATCTGCACCGTGGCCACATGCCCGGCCACGCTGAACGCGTTGCCGTTGCCGGGGCCGCGAGCGGCGGTTGGTCGGCCACCTATGGTGGCGCTCACGGAACGGAACGGGTCTCCCTCCACCGCTGCTTGCACCGCGTAGGCGGCTTCGACGAGACGATCGGCCGCCGCCCGCGTCACCTCGAAGGGCGTGCCGACGGGAAACGCCAGATCCGCGCGAATGCGGTCGGTTTCCAAGTCCGGGAAGAAGAGAAAACGCACCGTGCCCGTGAGGAAGAGCGCCGCGGCCAACCCCAAGAACCCGATCCCGGCAAGCAGCGTCCTGTAGCGCGCCCGCACGGCGGCGGCGATGGCCGGCACCACCACGCCGTCGCGGAACACCCGCACGCGGCGGCTCACCGCGGCCTGCAGCACGTCGAGGGGCCAGCGGCTCCACGGCGACCCGTGGGCGAGATGCGCCGGCAAGATGCAGAACACCTCCAACAGCGACATCGCCAAGACGGCGATCACCACTATCGGCACGACGCCGAGGAGCTGCCCGAACGTCCCGGTGACGAACAAGAGTGGCGCGAACGCCGCCATTGTCGTGAGCACGCCCACGATCACCGGACTGGAGACGCCCAGCGCGCCGCGCACCGCCGCCGACACGCCTCCCCCCGCCGCCGACTCCTGCTCGGTGACGATGTTCTCGCCCACCACCACCGCGTCGTCCACGACGATGCCCAGCACGATGATGAGCGCGAACAGCGACACCATGTTGATGTTGAGGTCGAAAAAGTCGAAAAACAGAAAGCCGCCGAGGAAGGAAATGGGCACGCCCATCGCCACCCACAGCGCCAGGCGCAGATCCAGCATCACGACCAGGAACAGGAACACGAGCGCAAAGCCCAGCACGCCGTTGCGCATCAGGAGGTTCAACCGATCCGCCAAGATCTCGGTGCCGTCTTCCCACACCCCAACGTCGATGCCGGGCGCGGGCTGGTAATCCGCGAGCATCGCCTTGATTTCGTCGGCGATGACGAGGGCGTCCTCCGCTTCGGACTTCTCCACGCGCACGAAGACGCTTTGCCGACCGTTGTACTCGTTGATCAAGTCCACGTCCGCGAATCCGTCGCGTATGGTGGCGACATCGCCGAGCCGCAGCAGCGTGCCGTCCGGCCGGGAGCGCAACACGATGCTCTCGAACTCCTCGCCGCGCATCCGCTTGGTGTTGGTGCGAAGAAGCAGATCGCCGGCCGGGGTTCGCAGTTCGCCGGCCGCCAGGTTCAACGACGACAGCCGCACCGCCGCCGCCACTTGGCCGATGGAAAGATCGTGCCGGCGCAGCGCCTTTTCGCTCACCTCAATGGCGATCTCGTAATCCCGCGCCCCGATCAATCCCACCAGCGAGACCCTCGGCAGCGCCAGCAACGCGTCCTCCAAGGCTTCGGCCCCGCGGATCAACTCGGCTTCGGGCAGTTCCGAGGCGACCACCAACGTCATCACCTCGCTGACCGTTTCGGCGCGCACCACTTCCGGCTGCTCGGCGTCTTCCGGCGGAAAATCCGCCAACCGATCCACCGCGGCCTGCACATCGTCGCGCACGCGTATGGCGTCCACGAAGTCCTTGATCTCTATGGTCACGGTGCCGGTGTTCTCCCGCGCTTGGGACACCACGCGGTCCACGCCGTCGATGCCCGCCACCGCCTCCTCGACGCGACGCGTGACGGCTTCCTCCACTTCCGCCGGGGTAGCCCCGGGGTACGGCACCGTGACGGTGATCTCGCGCGGATCGATGGGGGGAAACACCTGCGCGGTGAGCTTGAGGCTGGCGAGAAAGCCGCCGACCAGCAAAAAGACCATCAGCAGGTTCGCGGCCACCGGATTGTGCGCGAAATAGCCCACCAACCCGCGGCCCCGCGCCAACGGCGGCGGCAAGAGTTCCGCGCTGTCGCTCATCGAACCGCTGGGCGGGCGCAGCGCCTAGTCATCGCCAGCCGCCGGGGCGGCTTCCACCGCCAGCCCTTCCCGCCCGCCCGGTACCGCGCCCGTCACCACGCCGTCCTTGGCGTCAAAGGCGGCGACCAGCCAGCCATCGGCCAGCCGCGCCACTGTGCGCGGCGCCACCGCGCTCAACGCCCCGTCGTGTACGACCCACACTATCCCGCCGGTCTGTTCGGTCGCTTCGGGAAGAAGATAGGTGTCGGCCACGGCAGGGCCTTCGATTTCCACATCCACGAACGTGCCGGGCACCGGGGCGTGGGCGCCATCGGCGAACGCCAAGTACAGGGTGGCGAACCGGGTGCGCGGATCCAACTCCGCCGACCGTCTTTCCACCCGCGCCGGCACGGCGCTTTCGGCAAGGCCCTGGCCAACGCCAACCCGAACCGCGGCGCCGCGGCCCACGGCCGGCGCGATGCGCGCCAAGTCGTCCGGCGCGATGGGCACGACCACTTCCAAGGCGTCAAGGGCGTAGGCTTGGCCAAAGGGCTGCCCGCGCGTCAGCACTTGGCCAACCTCGGCGCTGGACGCGGCGACGCGCCCGGCGAACGGCAGCGCGAACGTGGTGCGCTGGAGCTCCAACAGGGCGGTGCTCGCTTGCGCCCGCGCGGCCGCCAATTGCGCCTTCGCCTGGGCGATCTGCGGTTCCTTGGCCACCAGAGGCGGCACGCGCTCACCGGGTTTCAGCAACGAATAGTTGACCCGCGCCGCTTCGCTTTGCGCCTCCTGCAGCTTGAGGTTGGCCTCGGCGCCCGCGACGTTCGCCAGCGCGCTTTCTTGGGCGAGCTCGAAATCGCGCCGGTCGATCACCAGCAATTCCTCGCCGGCGGCAAAGGCGCCGCCGGCCCGCAGCGCCGGCGAGACGCGCACCACTCGGCCGCCCACCTGCGGCGTCAACGCCACGTGGTTGCGCACATCCACCGAGCCCGTGGCGGCGACGCGCAGCACCGTGCTTGAACGCCGCGGCCGGATCACGCGCACAAGCGGCGCGGTCTCGGCGCCCGTCGCGTGCGGCGAGGGGGCCACGTCGTCCGCTCCGGGCGCCCGCGCGAAAAAAAACGCCGCGATCACCGCCACCGCGACAATGGCGATCTGCAGGCCGCCAAGCCACGGAGCCCGGCGGCGCTTTGGCGGTTCGGCGGGCCCGTCGCCGTCTCTGCCGCCGGTCGGTCGCAGCGGCGCCATTCGCTAGTCCGGCAGGCCGAGCACGCGCTTGGCGATGATGTTGCGTTGAATCTCGGAACTACCGCCCTCTATGGAATTGGCCTTCGAGCGCAACCAGCCGCGGGTGGCGCCGCGCTCCGCGCCGGCGAACCCCTCCCCGCTCCAACCGAGGCCGCGGACACCGAGAATGGCCATCAGCAAGTCGTTGCGCCGCATGTTCTGCTCGGTGCCGTACAGCTTGAACATGGAGGAAAGGAAGCTCGGCGCTTGGGCGCTGGTCGCCTCCTCGAACGAGCGGCGAATGGTGAGTTGGTAGGCGGCGTCGCCAATGCCCTGCCGCGCCACGCGGGCACGGATGCCGGCGTCGGCTATGCGGCCGTCGTGCTCGCCGCAATACTCCTTCGCCCACTCGTCGATGGTCTTGGCCCTCTGCGGCGTGCCGCCGCGGCCGCCGATGGAGCTGCGTTCGTATTGCAGCAGGCGTTTGCCCACCGTCCAGCCTTCGCCGGGCGCGCCGATGAGATGGCGTTTCGGCACGCGCACATCGTCGAAGAAGGTCTGGCAGAACTCGGACGAGCCGCTGATGAGTTCGATGGGCTTGACGGTCACCCCGGGCGTGGCCATGTCCAGCACCAGAAAGGAGATGCCCTGGTGCTTGGGGGCCGCCGGATCTGTGCGCACAAGGCAGAAAATCCAGTCCGCGCCTTGAGCGCCGGAAGTCCAGATCTTCGAGCCGTTCACCACATAGTCGTCGCCGTCTTCCACGGCGCGCATTTGCAGACCGGCGAGGTCCGATCCGGCCCCCGGTTCGCTATAGCCCTGGCACCAACGTATTTCGCCGCGGGCGATGGGCGGCAGGTGTTCGCGGCACTGCGATTCGTTGCCGAACTCCAAAATGGCCGGGCCGATCATGGTCAGTCCGTGGCCGACGAGCGGCGCCGGCGCGTTGATGCGCCGCATCTCCTCGCCAAGAACGAGGTTGTCCGCCACGGACAGCCCGCCGCCGCCGTACTCCTTGGGCCAGGTGGGTGCCGTCCAGCCGCGCCCGGCCATGCGATCCAGCCACAGCTTGGTGTCCGCGTTGGCGTACACGGCCTTGCGGCCACCGGCCGTGTAGCCACCCAAGCCGCGTCGCAGGCTGTCCGGGCAATTCGCCTCCAGCCAGCCCCTCACCTGCGTTCGGAAATCCATCGCTCGCTTGCCCCTCGATCCCAACGGTCGCCGCGACGGTTTTCCCGCCCGCCTCGGCGGTCTTCGCCAACCCGCGCCGGGCGCGTCACCACGGGAATCCGTGGCCCTCGGCGCCTTCGCGGTCGTCGGCGGCCGGCGCGACGCTCACCACTCGGCTCTCCACGGACAAGCCCTCCTTGGGGCAAAGAGTCACCAGCGCGACCTTGCCTCCGCCCACGCCGGCCCAATGCGCCACCGGCGAGCCGCAATAATACGCCGCGGTGTCCCCCACGCTGTGATTCTCGAAGACGTGGATGTGGCCCAATGCGAGATAGTGGAAACCCGAAGCGCGGATCTCGTCCTTGGTGATGGGCGACGAGCCTTGCAACACCCGCCGCTCCACCACCTGACCGTGCGCCATGCCCACGTTCCAGTAGGCGTCGTGTTGGTCGGGCGCGCCATCCAAGGGATAGTTCTCCGGCGCGTGTTCGCGCATCGCCCGCCCCCACACCCGCACGCCGAGCTCGGGAAACGTCACGCAATCGCCGGCGTGCTCGAGCAACCCGTAAACATGCTCGCCGGCCGCCTCGAAGCTGAAGCGGTTCCACACCGACCGCTCATCGTGAACATCGTGGTTGCCTGGCAGCACCACCACCTGCTGGCCGGCGTCCAGGCGGGCCAGTTGGCGGTAAACGAAGGCGATGTTCGAGTCGTCCACGCGATTGTTGTCGAACAGGTCGCCAACGATGAGCAGCAAGTGCGCGCCTTCCGCCAAGGCCGTGTCCACAACGCTGGCGAAGGCGCGTTCGGCGCGGCTGCGAAAGCCGTCGGCGCCGGTCTCGGCGCCGCGGCTGTCCAAGTGAACATCCGAGGTGTGGACGATTCTGAGCGGGTTCCGCACACTGGTTCCCAATGCTTCAACTTCTTGCCGGTCGCGGCGTGCGCGGCAACATGCGCCGAGCGACACAACCCCATCCGGCCCATCCGGGACAACATTCTCAACATCGCGCAGCCGACCGACCTGAAACCGTGAGAAGCCGTCAAAACGGGACGAACAGCGCCGGCGGGCGTGGCGTTTGCCGCAGCATAGCACCTGCCGCGCTTGCCGCCGGCGCCGCCAAGTTGGATGATGTGCGCTCCGCGAGCACCCAAGGACACGCATGGCTGACGCCCGCCCCACGCACAAGAACGACATCTACGGCAACGTGGACGATCCCGCAACGGCCAAAGAGACGCGCCCGGCGGTTCCCGCCGCCACGGTGGTTTTGCTGCGGGACGCTGCCACCGGGCCGGAGACGCTGATGCTGCGCAAGAACTCCAAGATCGCCTTCGGCGGCATGTGGGTGTTCCCGGGCGGGCGCATCGATGCCGAGGACCGCCCCGCGGGGGCCGACGACGAACTCGCGGCCCGCAACGCCGCGGCGCGGGAAGCGTGGGAAGAAGCCGGCGCGCGGCTCGACCCGGAAGATCTCATCTGGTTCGCGCATTGGACGCCGCCTCCCAGCACGCCTGTGCGTTTCGCCACATGGTTCTTCGCCGCCCAAGCCGGCGACGAGGCGGTGCGTATCGACGACAGCGAGATCAAAGCGCATCAGTGGATTCGCCCCGCTGACGCCTTGGCCAAGCACGCCGCCGGCGAAATCGACTTGGCGCCGCCCACCTGGGTGACCTTGAGCGGCCTGTCCGCGCACCGCGGCGTGGAATCGGCGCTGTGGGGTTTCGCCGACCGCCCGGCGCGCATCTACGAGACGCGGGTGGTGAGACGCAACGACGGCGTTCGGGTGGCCATGTGGCAGGGCGACGCCGGCTACAACGACTGGGACGCCGACCGCGAAGGGCCGCGCCACCGCCTGGTCATGGCGGCCGACGGCTTCGTCTTCGAGAACGACGCCGCCGCCGAGGCAAGCGGATGATCGTCGAACTCGGCCATTTCGCCACCATCGCCGCGCTCTGCATGGCGTTGGCGCTGGCCGCGCTCGGCCAACTGAGCGCGGTGCGCGGCGAGTGGCGCGGCGCAACGGCGCGTTTGGCGTCCGGCCAATTCGCCTTTCTGGCGGTGGGATTCGGCGCCCTCGTCTGGGCCTTCCTCGCCAACGACTTCTCGGTCGCCTACGTTGCCCGCAACTCCAACACCGGGTTGCCTTGGGACTACCGCGCCAGCGCCGCTTGGGGCGCGCACGAAGGCTCGTTTCTGTTCTGGACGCTGGTGCTGGCGGGCTGGACATTCGCGGTGAGCGCCGCCGGCAAGAACCTGCCGGACGCCCTGCACGGCCGCGTGCTCAGCACCTTGGGCCTGCTCAACTTCGGCTTTCTGCTGTTCCTTCTGCTTACGTCCAACCCGTTCGCCCGGCTCGTCGGCGTGCCGCCGGACGGCCAGGACTTGAATCCGCTGTTGCAGGATGTCGGCCTGCTGGTGCATCCGCCGCTGCTCTATGTGGGCTATGTGGGTTGTTCGGTCGCCTTCGCGTTCGCGGTGGCCGGCCTGCAAGGGGGCCGCATCGACGCCGCTTGGGCGCGCTGGACGCGGCCGTGGGCGAACCTGGCCTGGGCTTTCCTCACCGTCGGCATCGCCCTCGGCAGTTGGTGGGCGTACTACGAACTTGGCTGGGGCGGCTGGTGGTTCTGGGATCCGGTGGAGAACGCCTCGTTCATGCCGTGGTTGGCCGGCACGGCGTTGGTGCATTCGCTGGCGGCAACGGAGAAGCGCGGCGTGTTCAAGAGTTGGACGGTGTTCCTGGCCATCGCGGCGTTCTCGTTGGCGATGCTGGGCGCGTTCATCGTGCGCTCCGGCGTCATCACCTCGGTCCACGCCTTCGCCGCGGATCCGGGCCGCGGCCTTTTCATCCTGCTGCTCTTGGTGCTGGCGATAGGCGGCGCGCTCACCCTTTACGGCATGCGCGCGCCCACCTTGGCCGCCAGGGCGCGGTATCGAGGCGTCTCCCGCGAACTCATGCTGCTCACCAACAACCTGCTGCTGGTGCTGGCGCTCGCGGTGGTGCTCATAGGCACGTTGTACCCGCTCGCCTACGAGGCGGCCAGCGGCGGCGAGAAGCTCTCCGTCGGCCCGCCGTACTTCAACCGCGTGTTCGTGCCGCTCGCGCTGGTGCTGGCCGCGGCGTTGGCCGTGGCGCCGATCGCGCGGTGGCGGCACACGCCGCTCGCGTTGTTCAAGAACGCCGGGCTGCTCGCGGCGGCGGCGCTTGCGCTGGGCGTGCTGGCGCCGCTCGTCTTGGCCGGCACGGTGAAGGCCGGGGCCGCCCTCGCCATCGCCGGCGGCGCCTGGGTGGCACTGGTGCTGGCGATGGACAGCCGGCGGCGGCGCGGCCACTGGACGCGCGGCTACATGGGCATGGCCATAGCGCACCTGGGCTTCGCCGTCACCTTGGCGGGCGTTGGCGTCACGAGCCAGTTCTCCCGGGAACTGGATGTGCGGATGGCGGTGGGCGAAAGCGTCCAGCTGGGCGACGTCGAATGGCGTTTCGAGAGCCTGCGGCAGGTGCCGGGGCCGAACTACATGGCCGACCGCGGCGTCTTCGTCGCCAACGGCGGGGCGCGACTGGTGGCCGAGAAGCGGCGCTACAACGCCAGCCGCCAAGTAATGACCGAAGCGGGCATCGCCGCCGGCTTTGGCCGCGATCTTTTCGTGGCGCTGGGAGAGCCGTTGGCGGACGGTTCGTGGGGCGTGCGCATCAGCCACAAGCCGCTCGTCCGCTGGATCTGGGCCGGCGCCTTGCTCATGGCCTTCGGCGGTGTGCTGGCCGCTTCCGACCGCCGTTATCGAAAGCTCGCCAAGCGCGCCGCGCCGGCAGCGGCCACGCCGGCCGGCGCTCGCATGGCACAGGCCTAGCCATGCGCTGGCTGGCCGGCACCAGCGGTTTCAGCTACAAGGAGTGGAAAGGCCCTTTCTACCCGCCAGACATTTCGCCAAGCGCGATGCTCGCCTTCTACGCCACGCGATTGCCGGCCGTGGAGATCAACAACACTTTCTACCGCATGCCCAGCGCCGAGGTGCTGGCGAACTGGCGGGACGCCGTGCCGGCGAGCTTCCGTTTCGCCATCAAGGCCTCGCGGCGCATCACGCACCAGGCCAAACTCGCCGATTGCGCCGACGCAGTCGGTTATCTCGCCGCTGGTCTGGAAACCCTCGGCGACAAACTCGGCTGCGTGCTGTTCCAACTGCCGCCGTATGTGCGCAAAGACGTGGCGCTGCTGGACGCCTTCCTGGCCGATTGGCCGGCGGCGTTTCCCGCCGCGGTGGAGTTCCGCCACGCCAGTTGGTTCGACGCCGCCACGACGGCGACCCTAGCCAAGCACGGCGCGGCGCTGTGCGTCTCGGAAGACGGCAAGCTGCCCCTGCCCGAACTACGCGCCACGACGGACTGGCTGTACTTGCGGCTGCGCAAGCCAAGCTACGAAGAATCCGAACTCGCGGCTTGGTCGGCGCGCGCGGCCACCGCCGGCGCGAAACGCGGGTACGCGTTCTTCAAGCACGAGGATGCCGGCGCCGGGCCGAGGTTGGCGACGCGGTTTCTCAAGCTCGCCGGGGCCGACTAGCGGCACCACCGGCCGTCGCGGTACCCGGCCAACGGCCTGGCCGCACCGCGGCCAAGGTGACCGCCGCGACGACGATGGGCACGCTGGCGGCAGCGAGCACGCCGAACCAGCCGGCGGCGTGCAGCGCGAATCCGGCACCGAGGGACCCCGCGGCGGAGAGGCCGAACACGCTGAAGTCGTTCACCGCCTGGGCTCGGAAGCGTTCCGCCGGACGATAGGCCCGATTGAGCAACACCGTGCCGCCGACATACAAGAGATTCCAACCCACGCCCAAAGCGACCATCGACGCGCCGTAGTGCATCACCTCGCGGCCGGCGAACCCGACGCCCAAGGTGAGCGCCAAAGCCGCAACGCCAAGCCCCATCACCCGCCCCACGCCCAACCGGCCGATGAGAAATCCGGTGACCAGCGACGGCGCGTACATGGCGAGCACATGCGCCTGCACCACCGCGGCGGCACTATCGAGCGAATGGCCGTCCACCGAATGCATGGCCAGCGGCGTCGCCGTCATGATCAGGATCATCACGCCGTAGCCCGCGCCCGACCCGATTACCGCGGCCAAGAACAACGGCTGCCCGGCCATCACCGCGAGGGGCCGAGGCCCGTCTTCCGTGTGCGTTTGTTCCCCGCCCGGCACGCGCAAGCGCGACACGCCGACAGCCACCGCCAGGCAGCAGGCGGCTACGGCCAAGTAGCCGCCGGCGAACGGCGCATCGGCAATCCAACGCTCGCCGCCCACCGCGAGCATCGGGCCCACCACGGCACCCCCCAGCGAGCCGACGAGCACCAGCGAGACGGCGTGGCCGGCCGCTTCCCGCGGGGCGCTTTCCATTGCCGCGAACCGGTACTGCTGCGCGAAAGCGCCCGCCACGCCCACCAGAACCGCGGCGAGCGAAAAGAGCGCGAAACTCGCGAAGGCCATGGCCGCCGCCGCGGTCAAATGGCCGGCGCAGCCAACCAAAGCGCCCAAAGCGAAGCCGCGCGCCCGGCCGATTCTGGACATCGTGTAGGCCGCCCCCACCGTGGCCAGGGCAATGCCCACCACCATGCAGGACACCGGCAAGGTCGCCCAAGCCGGCGACGGCGCCAGCGTTTCGCCGACGATGCCACCGAGCGTAACGATGGAGGTGACGCCCGTGACAGCGATCAACTGCGCCACCATCAAAGTGGCGATGTTGCGATTGAGCGGCAGTGTCGGCAACGGACGAGCCCTTTTCGCGCCGGCGAAACCGGCCCAAGCAACATGCAACATCATGGCCAAAGCCGGCGGCTTGAGTCACTATACCCACCGTGGAACCCGACCCGACACGCGGCAATCGCCGGAACATCCAAGTCGCCGCGATCGCCGTTTGCCTTGCCGCGGTCGGCCCTTGCGCCGCCGCAGGGGAAGCGCCAAGCGGCGACGCCGGCCTCGAGGAAGTGGTGGTGGTCGGCACGCGCACAGCCGCCCGCACGGCGGCCGACCTCGCCGTGCCGGTGGACGTCTTCAGCCGAGAGGACATCGAGAGCGTCAATTCGTCCGACCTGCTCGAAGTGATGAAGACCATCGTGCCGTCTTTCTACGTCGACCGGGTGCCCATTGCGGATGGCGCGTCGTTCATCCGCCCGACCAAACTCCGGGGGATGGATTCGCACCACGCGTTGGTGTTGCTGGACGGCAAACGGCGGCATCGCGGCGCGGTGATGCGGCTCGGCTCGTTCGGCCCGCACGGCGTGGACATCGGCGGCATCCCCTCCATCGCCATCGAATCCGTGGAAGTGCTGCGGGACGGCGCGGCGGCCCAATACGGCTCGGACGCCATCGCCGGCGTGTTGAACTTCAAGCTGCGGGCCAAGGCGGAAGGTGCCCACCTGCGGGTTCGCGTCGGCGGCTACGGCCAAGGCGACGGCGAGGAAGCCACCTTGGAAGGCGGCGCCGGATTGCCCCTCGGCCCGGACGGTTTCCTGCATCTGAGCGCCCAAGTGTCCGACGCGGCCGCCACCAGCCGTTCCGAACCCTACGACCTGCCCATCGCGGCGTCCGGCCAGACGCCGTTGCAGGCGACGCGCAACGAACTCACCAAAGACGGCGTCACCTACTACGGGCCGGACGCCTTCAGCTACGTCTACGCTCGCGACGGCACGCTCTTGCAGGTGCTGCCCGGCAGCGACGGCGTGCCGGACGATTTGGACACGCGCTACGCCGACAACTACCACACCATCGGCGGCGATCGCCCGTTTGCCGGGCCGGAGCAGATCTGGGGCGCGCCGGCGCGCCGGCAGGCGATGTTCGTGGCGAACGCCGCTTGGCCGCTCTCCCAGACGATCACCGTCTACGGTTTCGCCACCTACTCCCGCAAAGACCAGACCAGTGGCTTCTTCTACCGCCGCCCCGGTGTGAGCCAACTGTTGCCCGTGCGCCTGGCCAACGGCGCCATCCACGATCCCCGCGCCACGCTCTACCCTTCCGGTTTCACGCCGCAATTCCACGGCGCCGTGCGCGACCACGCCGGGCACATCGGCTTGCGCGGCGAATGGACGGTCGATGGTATGGAAGACGGTGGCATCGGCTACGACCTCTCCGCCACCTACGGCGAGAACACCATCCACTACCGCATCGAGAACACGCTGAATCCGTCGCTCGGCCCGGACACGCCCACCAGTTTCCGGCCCGGCACGTTGGTGAACGACGAGCTCACCGTGAACGCCGACTTCACTTGGCCGCTCACGGTGCTCGGCGACAAGCCGCTGCACCTTGCGTTCGGTATGGAGCACCGCAACGAGGGCTACCGCGTGGCGGCCGGCGAACCGTCATCCTACGCGGTGGGGCCTTTCGCACGCCCCGACCCGTTCAACCTGGAGGTGACGCAAGCCGAAGTTGATGCGGACCCGCACGACGACGTCACCGTGATCGCCTGCCGCGTACCCGGTTTTGTCGCGGTCGGCGCGCTGTGCCCGGCCGGCGACCCGGTGAACAACACCGTGCCCATCGGCTCGAACGGCTTTCCGGGCTATCCGCCGGCGTTCGCCTCGGACGTGAACCGCCGCAGCCGCGCCGGCTATTTGGACGTTGAACTCGACCTTACGCCCGAGTGGCTCTTCAACGCGGCGCTCCGGCACGAGCGGTTCGCGGATTTCGGCGCCGTGACCATCCACAAGCTGGCGACGCGCTACCGGCTGACGGACGCGGTGAATCTGCGCGCCGCCTTCGGCACCGGCTTTCGCGCGCCCACGCCGGGGCAGATTTCCACCAGCAACGTGTCCACGCGAATCGGGCCGGACGGCACACCCGTGGCGGAGGGCCTGTTCCCCGCCGCGCACCCGGCATCGGGGCTGTTCGGCGCCAAGCCGCTGGTGGCGGAAACCTCGCGCTCGTTCTCCGTCGGCGCCACCGCCGTTTGGCGGCGTTGGCAGTTCACGGTGGATCACTACCGCATCGAGCTGGACCACCGCATCACGCTGTCGTCGCGCTTTCCGGTCGGCGAGGTGGAACGAGCCCGGCTGGTGGCGCTGGGCGTGCCGGGAGCGAGCGAGATCGCCCAAGTGCGTTTTTTCATCAACGACGTGAAGACGCGCACCCAAGGCCTCGACGTCGTCGCCAATTGGCAGGCCGGCGACACGTCGATCGACGCGGCGGTCAACTTCAATCGAACCGAACTGCTCGATCGCGGCCGTTTCGTTTTCGCCGAAGCCGAGTACGACATCGAGAACGGCTTGCCGGTCATGCGCGCTCTGATCACGGCGCGGCGCGAATGGGGCCGCTTGGCGCTGATGGCGCGGGCGCGTCTGTTCGGCAAGCACAGCAACGCCCAGACGAGCCTGCTGAAGGAAATTCAACGGTTCGGGCCACAAGCGCTGCTGGACGTAGAGGCGGCGTACTCGTTCGGCCGCTACCGCCTGAAAGTCGGCGTGGAGAACGCTCTCGACGACTACCCGGACGAAGCGGCGCACGAGACCTGCTGCGGCATGGTTTATCGGCGCGATTCCATCGTGCCGTGGCAAGGCGTCCTGTTCTACCTTCAGATTGGTGGGCGTTTCGAGTAGCGACGCTTGAACCGCGGGGCGCTCGCCGCCCTGCCTTGCCCAAGCGTTGCCCGGCGCCAGTCCTCGTCCGACCGTCGCCCGACTATACTGCCGCCGGGGCCGAGGGCGTTTCTTGAAGCGACCTTCGGGCGAGACGAAATCCTAGAATGGAGGAATCAACATGGCGAAACCGGTATCTCCCGCGGACGGCCCGATAGCGGTCACCGGCGCGAGCGGCTACATCGGCTCGTGGATCGTGCGCGATTGCGTGGCCGAAGGGTACGAAGTGCGGGCCTGCGTGCGGGACGCGAGCCGCCCGGAGAAGGTGGATCACCTGCTGGCGTTGAACGACGCCGGCTTGCGCGGCAGCGTGGCGCTGGCCGAGGGCGACCTGTTCAAGCCCGGCAGCTACGACGACGCCTTCGCCGACTGCTCCGCCGTCATCCACGCCGGCGCCGCGGTGGGTTACAACCGGGAAACGCCGCAACAGGTGTACGACGGCTGCTTCACCGAAGTGCGCCATGTGCTCGATGCGGCCACCAAGAGCGGCGCGATGCGGCGTTTCGTGTTCACGAGCTCCTTCGCCGCGGTGGGCCATCCCCGGCCCGAAGGCTATGTGTTCACCGAGAAGGACTGGTGCGGCGACAACGTCGAGGCCTACGGCGGCCGCTGGACCCGGGACCGCATCCCGGAGAACCGCGATCTCGCCTACGCGATGGCGAAGGCCGAAACCGAGCGAATGCTCTACAAGGCCGCGGAGGAAGACGGCGGCTTCGACGCCATGTCGATCCTGCCGCTGCACGTGATCGGCCCGCTCATGTGCGCCAACCACGATCAGGGCTGGAGCTGGCAGAACTGCATCCGTTACATGATGGCCGGCAAGGACTACAAGAAGTCCCGCGGCGGCAGGATGCTGTGGAACAACGTGGACGTGCGCGACGTGGCGCGCGCGCATCGGCTGTGCGCCGAGGGCGCGGTGGCGAAGAACGGCTCGCGCTACATCCTGTCGGCGGCCGATCGCCGCGGCGAGTTGTTCACCTGGCAGTTGCAGGCCAGGCTGCGCGAGCTGTACCCGGCCGTGGCGCATGTGGGCGGCGAAGAAATGGAGGACGGCAAGCCGGCCCAGCACACCTACGACTCGCCGCGTTCGTACTGCCTGCTGGCCCAAGAGGAGTTGGGGCTTGAAACCTACTCCATCGACGAGACCCTGCGGGCGACCGTGGATTCGTACTTCGCCTTGGGGTTGTTGCCGTAGAGGATTCGGGAAGCGGCCAAGGGGCGGCGACGGAGCAAGGCGAATCCGGCAAGCCGTTTCGATTTCGGCTTCGTGTTCCGCGATGATCTATGCGCGGCCCCGCCGGCACAAGGCGCAAGAGCACCCGGATCGAGTTCGACGGCAGGGACGCGGTCGCCGGCTGGAACCATCTCGGCGACTTCGACTTGGAATCGCCGCAGGTGTCGCTGGTGGTCACCGACCGCACCGACGGCGAAGTGGTGGTCGCGGACGCGATCCGCTGGCGGCCGATCGACTGACAGGAGCCATTGGCGACGAACCGGCGGCGCGTATTGCGATTGACGCCGTGTAGCGTGATTGCATGAACGATCCAATCGGATGGACGACCCCCGGCGAGCGGGAGGCGCCACGCTACTTCGCCGGCCGGCGCGAAGAACTGGCCACGCTCCATCGCCGGCTCGGACGGACAATCGAGACGGGCTCGAAGAACGAGATGTGAGGTGGTCCTGTCTCGTGAGACAATTCGAGGGCTTGGCCAAGGTATAAGGCTTGGAATACACCTTAGCCCACTGTCTCAAGAGGTAGGCCCACCTCAATGAACAAGTCCCCTTCCGCCCGTCATTGTGGCGAAGAACAGGAGCACGGTATGATCGGCATGGCGCTGATACGAACCATCGTCTTGTGTGTCTGCGTTGGGGGGGCGGTAGTTTCGCTGCTCGCTTGCGCCCCGACGCCCGCCGCCAAAACGGTGGGTTTGATCCTGAACGAGCCGGAGGCTTTTGACGGCTACACCCTGTTCAGCTTGCGACAAAGCAAGACGATATACCTGATTGACAATTCGGGGCGGGTGGTTCACAGGTGGGACCTGGATGCTGACGCTCTGTTCGCAAGGTTGCTTGAGAATGGAAATCTTCTGACTTTCGCCAATCTTGACACGGTCCGCGCCGTGAGGGAAGTTGACTCGAACGGGAACATCCTTCAGGAGTGCAGCCAAGGCTTTCCGCATCATGACTTTCTCAAGATGCCCAACGGAAATGTAATGATGCTGTCACGGCAACACAAGACGGCAGAGGAGGCCATCGCCGCCGGCGCCGACCCGGACTTCGTTAGTGCCGATGGCTTGAGGGTGCCGCATATCGTCGAAGCCCGACCCACCGGGCCCGCGAGCTGCGAAATCGTTTGGGAGTGGTCGGTTTGGGATCATCTGATTCAGGACTTTGATTCGAGCAAGGCGAATTACGGAGTGGTGGCCGAGCATCCGGAGTTGATTGACCTCAACGTCCGCCCTCCCGAGCTGCCAAAGCGACAGGGGGAATATCACGTCGGGATGGTGTACGACCCACGGTACTGGATACGGGGCAATGGAATCGACTACAACCCGGAATTGGACCAGGTCATGCTGTCGGCCCGATTCTTCGGTGAAGTGTGGATAATCGACCACAGCACCACGACTTCAGAGGCAGCCGGCCACAGCGGTGGCAAAGGCGGTAAGGGTGGCGACCTGCTGTACCGCTGGGGCAACCCGCGAGCCTGGCGCGCCGGAACTCCGGAGGACCAGCAACTCTTCCGGCCGCACAACAGCCAATGGATTGCCCCCGGCCTGCCGGGCGCCGGAAACATCCTCATTTTCAACAATGGCAGCGAGGCCTCGGAGTTCCTGCGTGGTTATTCGTCGGTTGATGAGATCACCCCGCCGGTGGACGGGGCCAACTATCGTCTGGATCCCGACTCGGCTTATGCTCCGGCAGAACCGGTATGGGTTTATACCGCAGAAAGGCCTAGTGATTTCTTCGCCCCATACATATCAGGAACGCAACGGCTTCCCAACGGAAACACGCTGATTTGCGACGGTGTACACGGCACGATTTTCGAAGTAACGCCGGCCGGGAAAACTGTTTGGAGATACGTCAATCCCATGACCACCAACGGCCCTTTGCGTCAAGGCGAACCTGTGCCGCTCACACTGTTGCGTGGCGCGGAAAGACAGACCAATCTCGTGTACCGCGCTTATCGGTATGCACCGGACTACCCGGGTCTCTCGGGGCTGGATTTGACGCCGGGTGAACCAATCGAACTTTACGCCACCCCCTCGCAGGATTGATGGCTCCAGGATCCATGGCTCCTGCCGCGTCGGTTCCACCGCGGCTTCCGTTACCTGCCCGAAGCGAACCGCCATCCAATGACGCGGTCCTAGTTTACGGGTTGACGGACTCACGGCGCAGTATTGGTGTGCGTCCGGCAATGGGACGTCTGTGCTGATTCTGGCGTCGTATTGGATTTCGACCGGGCGTAATCTACGGTGGAACAGCCGCGCCAAGCTCCGGCCGAACATTCCCCTCCGGCACCGCGCAACCGCGCCCTTGACACGTCTTGCGCGAGCGGGGCTTCGCTCCCGGGCTGCTCAGGATCGAGGGGCTACCACACAGACCCACTGTGGCGGCCGTCGCCAACGCCGCGGCGACCCCGAGGCTCCTCTTGCGGCCTAGCCGGTGGTTCGCCGCGTTCGGCCGCCATCTCCCATCGCCTCGTCCTGCCCACCTGATTGTACGGCCAGTGGCAGGCCGCTTCAGGGCGGGGCGGAGGCATCGGACGAGCCGCCGGCGCCGAATCGGGCTTGGTGCTCTGCGATCATCGCTTGCGCGGCCACGCGCGCCTGCTGGACTCCGTACACGTCCAGATGGGCGGGCTTCGCCGGATCAGCGTAGCCGGACGCATGCAATTCAATGCCAGCGGCGGCGGCCACGGTTTGCGCGGCGATCACATACTTCATCCGCACCGCCTCGGCGCGACGACGATGTTCCGCCAAGGGTGCTCGCTGCGCTGCGGCGGTAGCGCGACGGGCCGGATCCAACGCCTCCTCAAGTTCATCCAGTTCCGTCCGAGCGCATCGATCAGATGGCAGTGGGCAGCCAAATCTCCTCATGCTCATCGTGTTTCTGTGCTCGGTCTCTAGCGTCCGCAGATCGGATTCCGAGCACGGATCAGCGCATTCAATCCCGAAGAACGCCAAGTACCGGCGTCGCGCGTCGAAATAGGGCTTCTCCGCTTCGTCCCGCAAGGCCCGGGCTTCCCGCTCCCACTCGTCGCGGATGCGGCCAGATTCCAAAGCCGCGAAGTGCAAGTACGCCTGGGCCGGGTTTGTCGCCACGAGGCGCCGCGCCCGCTCCGGCGTGACGGTGTTGTGCGCCAACGCGAACGGGTCACCCAATGCCGCGGCGCGCGTCATCAGGTCATCAAAGGCGTGGTGCCGAGCGCGCATCCACCCCAGCCAGCCGACATGCGGCGCGCATTTGGACGCCAGCCAGGCGCTTCTGAAGCGCAGCTGATCCTCCTCGCGCCGCCGGGTCCAATACGTCTCCTGGTCCGCCGAGTACCGCGCCGCGTACCCGTCAAGCCTTTCCTGACGACGCAGGCCGTCCGGGTCGTACTTGCTCGTACAACATGCCGTCCAGATCCAGGAGAATCCGGTGGTGTACGCGCAGGCCCAGTTCCGTGATATCGGCCACGTCCCAAGGCCGGCTCTCGCGCGGCCCGAGGATGTCGAATGTCGAGCCGCAGGCGTGCGCCAACACGGCCAGCTCCGCCATGGGCCGCGCCGCGCATCGCGCACCGAGCTCCGGCCGAATTTCGGCTTCCGGCACCACACACTGCGGATCGTTAGCGGCAGCGATGACCGCCGATATGTTGCCGGCGACGTCGTCAAAGAGGTCGCCCCAGCGTATCGGCGGCGACACCGGCAACATTGTGGCGGACGCGGACTTGCCCAGGAACATGCTGTCGAGCGCCGCGACACAGTCTGGAGCGGCCAGCGGAGTACTGCGGAGCGCCACATCGTCCGGCGGCAATCCGCCTTGCAGCATGCCGCCACAGGCGGCGTACAGGTCGTCCAGCGTGGTCGCGGGCCGCTTCTCGCCGTTCGTTGCCGGCGCGGGGACCTCGGCCGGTCGAGGCGTCGCGTCCGGCAACGCCTCACTCGGCATCGGTTGTTGCGCGAGCGGGGCTTCGACCGGGCGCTCGTTTGCACCAAAGGCCAACCACCAGAGACCCAACGCGGCGACCGTCGCCAACGCCGCCGCGGCCGCGAGACTTCTCTTGCCGCCTAGCCGGTGGTTCGCCACGTTTCGCACGCCATCTCCCATCGCCTCGTCCTGCCCGCCTGATTGTACGGCCAGTGGGGACCTTGCTTCAGGGCGGGGCCGAGGTGTCGGACGAGCCGCCGGCGCCGAATCGGGCTTGGTGCTTTGCGATCATCGCTTGCGCGGCCACGCGCGCCTGCTGGACGCCGTACACGTCCAGATGGGTGGGCTTCGCAGGATCAGCGTAGCCGGACGCATGCAATTCAATGCCAGCGGCGACGGCCACGGTTTGCGCGGCGATCACATACTTCATCCGCACCGCCTCGGCGCGACGACGATGTTCCGCCTCCGGGCCTTCCTGCGCTGCGGCGGTAGCGCGACGAGCGGGACTCAACGCCTCCTCAAGTTCATCCAGTTCCGCACGAGCGCATCGATCCGGGCGTATGGAGCAGCCGATCCTCTTTACCCGGACCGTCCTTTTGTGCTCGGTCTCTAACGCCCGCAGAGCGGATTCCGAGCACGGATCAGCGCATTCAATCCCGAAGAACGCCAAGTACCGGCGTCGCGCGTCGAAATAGGGCTTCTCCGCTTCGTCCCGCAACGTCCGGGCTTCCCGCTCCCACTCGTCGCGGATGCGGCCAGATTCCAAAGCCGCCAAGTGCAAGTACGCCTGGGCCGGGTTTGTCGCCACGAGGCGCCGCGCCCGCTCCGGCGTGACGGTGTTGTGCGCCAACGCGAACGGGTCACCCAATGCCGCGGCGCGCGTCATCAGATCGTCAAAGGCGTCGGGCCGAGCGCGCATCCACCCCAGCCAGCCGACATGCGGCGCGCATTTGGAGGCCAGCCAGGCGCTTCGGAAGCGCAGCTGATCCTCCTCACGCCGCCGGGTCCAGTAGGTCTCCTGGTCCGCCGAATACCGCGCATACGCGTCAAGCCTCTCCTGACGACGCGCGCCGTCTGGGTCGTATTTCTCGTACCGCATTCCGTCCAGATCCACGATGGTCAGCGGGTATGCGCCCGGTTCCGTGGTTTCGACCACGTCCCAAGGCCGGCTCTCGCGCGGCCCGAGGATGTCGAATGTCGAGCCGCAGGCGTGCGCCAACACGGCCAGCTCCGCCATGGGCCGCGCCGCGCATCGCGCACCGAGCTCCGGCCGAATTTCGGCTTCCGGCACCACACACTGCGGATCGTTAGCGGCAGCGATGACCGCCGATATGTTGCCGGCGACGTCGTCAAAGAGGTCGCCCCAGCGTATCGGCGGCGACACCGGCAACATTGTGGCGGACGCGGACTTGCCCAGGAACATGCTGTCGAGCGCCGAGACGCAGTCTGGAGCGGCCAGCGGAGTACTGCGGAGCGCCACATCGTCCGGCGGCAATCCGCCTTGCAGCATGCCGCCGCAGGCGGCGTACAGGTCGTCCAGCGTCGTCGCGGGCCGCTTCTCGCCGTTCGTTGCCAGCGCAGGCACCTTGGCCGGCCCGGGTGTCGCGTCCGGCAACGCCTCACTCGGCATTGGTTGTGGCGCGAGGGGGGCTTCGACCGGGCGCTCGTGCGCACCAAAGGCCAACCACCAGAGACCCAACGCGGCGACCGTCGCCAAAGCCGCCGTGGCCGCGAGACTCCTCTTGCCTAGCCGGTGGTTCGCCACGTTTCGCTGGCCATCTCCCATCGCCTCGTTCTGCGCGCCTGATTGTACGGCCAGTGGCGGCCCGCTTCAGGGCGGGGCCGAGGCGTCGGACGAGCCGCCGGCGCCGAATCGGGCTTGGTGTTCGGCGATCATCGCTCGCGCGGCCACGCGCGCCTGCTGGACGCCGTGACTGTCCAAGTGCTCCGGTCGCGCCGGATTGGCGTAGCGGTGGCCACGCGATTCCACGCCGGCCGCGGCGGCCACGGCTTCCGCCGCGATGACGTACTTCAGCCGCGCCGCCTCCGTCAGGCCGAGGTACTCCTCGCGCAGAGACGCGAGCCGCGGCGCAGCCGCTCGGCGAGCCGGCGCCAACGCCTCCCGCATTGCCTCTATCTTCTCCGCGAGCGGGCATGGTTCGGGCAGTTGCCTGTAGCAACGCGCTCTCCAGCGCCAGACCGTCCGCTCGTGCTCGGTCTCGAGTGCTCGCAGGTTCTCCTCCGAACACGGATCGGAGCACTCGACGCCCGCCAACGCCAAGTACCGCCGGCGCACGTCGAAATACGGCTTCTCGGTTTCGTTTTCGACCGCCCGCGCCTTCCGCGACCACTCGTCGTGCAGCCGGTTGGACTCCAGCACCGCCAAGTGCAGATACGCCTGCCCCGGATCAATGGCCAAGAGCCGCCGCGCCCGCTCGGGGGTGCCGACGTCGTGCGCCAGCGCGAACGAGTCGCCCAGCCTCGCGGCCCGGGCCATCATGTCGTCGAACAGGCGCGGCCGATCGGCCATCCACGCCAACGAGCCTCCATGCCGCACGCATTTGGACGCCAACCAAGCCGTGCGGAAGCGCAACCGATCTTCGTCGCGGCGCTTGCGCCAATAGCTCCGTTGATCCGGCGATGACGCCGCGTACTGGTCGACCATCCGCTGACGGGCCTGCCCGTCGCGGTCGTAGTTTGCGTAGAGGTGCGACGTCCTCGAAAAGGAAACGGGCAATCCGCCGGGAGTCTTCAAAACGACATCGTCCCAACGGTCTTTTCCCGGCGTATCGAACGCGCCGAGCAATATGTGCCCGCAGGCATGCGCCAACGTGGCCAGCTCGGCCAACGGCCGGGCCGCGCAAGCCGCACCAAGCTCAGGCCGAATGTTCCCCTCCGGCACGGCGCAATCCGGATCGTCGGCGGCGGCCACCACTGTCGAGATGTCGCCCGCCACGTCGTCAAAGAGGTCGCGCCAGCGCAGCGGCGGCGACACAGGCAAGAGGGCGCTCGACGCGGACTCCTCCAAGAACAGGCCGTCGAGCGCCGCGAAGCAGTCCGGGGCCGCCAAAGCCGTGCCATCGCGCAAGGCGCGATAGTCCGGCAATACCGTGTGGAGCAACCCGTCGCAAGCAAGGTAGACGTCTTCCAACGTGGTGGCGACCGGCTCTTCGTCGTTCGTTGCCGCCGCGACCGCGGCCGACCGGGGCACGGCCCCCGGCAACGGCGCCTTTGACACGTTTTGCGCGAGCGGTGCTTCGCTCCGAGGCTGCTCAGGATCGAGGGTCAACCACCACAGACCCGCTGTGGCGGCCATCGCCAACGCTGCTGTGGCCGCGAGACTCCTCTTGCGCCCGAGCCGGTGGTTCGCAACGTTTCGCACGCCTCTCCCAATGGCTTCGTCCCGCCGGCTTGATTGTAGGGCCAGTGGCGGGCCGTTTCAGGGTGGGGGCGAGGCGTCCGACGAGCCGCCGGTGCCGAATTGCGCCTGGTGTTCGGCGATCATCGCTTGCGCGGCTACGCGCGCCAAGTGGAGTCGGTAACCGTCAAGACGCGCCTCGTCGGCGTAACCGCGCGCACGCAATTCCACGCCGGCCGCGGCGGCCGCCGTCTCCGCCGCGATGACGTACTTCAACCGCACGGCCTCGATGCGGCCACGGTATTCCTCGCGCAGCGGCGCCTTCACCTGTCCCGCCGCTACTCTGGCTGACTTCAACGCCGCGTCCAGTTCCTCTATCTTCTCCGCCAGCGGGCAGTTGGGCAGATCAATGTAGCAGCGCGTGCGCCAGATCCAGACCGTCCGCTCGTGCTCGGTATCGAGTGCTCGCAGGTTCTCCTCCGAACAAGGGTCCGGGCACTCCACCCCCGCCAACGCCAAGTATTGCCGGCGCACCTCCAAATAGGGTTCCCTCGCTTCCTGGTCGATCGACCGCACCTTCCGCGCCCACTCGTTTTCTATTCGGTTGGACTCCAGCGCCGCCAAGTGCAGGTACGCCTGCGCCGGATTGATGGCCAAGAGCCGCCGCGCCCGCTCCGGCGTGCCCGTGTCGTGCGCCAGCGCGAACGAGTCGCCCAGCCTCGCGGCCCGGGCCATCATGTTGTCGAACTGGCGCGGCCGGGCGGCCATCCACGTCAGCCAAGCGCCGTCTCGCATGCACTTGGACGCCAGCCAAGCCGTGCGGAAGCGCAGCCGATCCTCGTCGCGGCGCCGGCGCAAAAAGGCTTGCTGATCCGACGACGATGCCGCGTACTGGTCGATCATCCGCTGACGGGCCTGCCCGTCGCGGTCGTAGTTGGAATAAAGGCCCGATATCGTCCTCCAAAGCAGGACGGGCAATCCCCCGGGCGTCTCCAAGGTGACATCGCCCCAACCACCGCTTGCCGGTGTCTTGAACGCGCCGACCAATATGTTCCCGCAGGCGTGCGCCATCGCGGCCAGTTCGACCATGGGCCGCGCCGCGCAAGCCGCGCCAAGCTCCGGTCGAATGTCTCCTTCCGGCACGGCGCAGTCCGGATCGCCGGCGGCGGCCACCACCGCCGACACGTCGCCCGCGACATCGTCGAATAGATCGCGCCAACGCAGCGGCGGCGACACCGGCAACAGGGCGTTCGACGCGGACTCCTCCAGGAACAGGCCGTCGAGCGCCGCAAGGCAGTCCGGGGTGGCCAAGGGCGCGCCGTCTCGCATCCCGTAGTCCGGCAACACCCCGTGGAGCAACCCGTCGCAAGCAAGGTAGACGTCTTCCAACGTCGTCTCGACCGGCTCCTCACCGTTCGTTGCCACCGCGGCGAACGGAACCGGGCTCGGCACCGGGTCCGGCAATGCCTCGCGAGGTGCCTGTTGCGCGATCGGGGCCTCTACCGGGGGCTCACCCGCATCGAACATCAACCACCCGAACCCAAACACGGCAACCGTCGCCAACGCCGCCGCGGTGACCGCGATCTTCATGTCTTGCACCGAATGGTGGTGGTCAGCCACGCTTGGTCGGTCAAACTCTGAACAGTCTGCCCATCTGGCGTCTTCTGGGTGTCGTCAAGACCAGTCACATGGTGAATGAATTCGTGGGTCAGGACATATGCGGCGTGTTTGAACACGCTTCCCCTTCCGTTGCGCAAGCCGACCCCAAGTAATTCGACTATACGCCTCGGAGGCCGCCTCGGAGGCGCCGTGGGTTTGTAGAGAACGGTTTGAGCCGCTAGCGGCGCGCCTTGGCGGGGGAAACTGGCGCGGAGGCCGGAGGGGTCTCGTCGATGCCCGGCACCGGGAAGCGTCGGCAGGTGTCTTCCACCTCCGCTCGCAGGGTTTCCAGGAACGCTTCGTCGTCGGGCCGGCGCAACGCCGCCACGATCCACGCCGCCAAGCGTTTCATCTCGTTCGAACCCATGCCGCGGGTGGTGGCGGCCGGGGTGCCGAGGCGGATGCCACTTGGGCGCAACGGCGGGTTCGGATCGTCCGGGATCACTTGCTTGTTGGTGGTGATGAATATCTTGTCCAAGGTCTCCTCCGCGATACGCCCGTCCACGCCGAAACTGCGCACGCAATCCACCACCATCATGTGGTTGTCCGTGCCGCCGGTGACAAGCGTCACCTCGGCTTCGAGCAGGGTTTCGGCGAAGGTGCGGGCGTTCGCCAGCACCTGCCGGGCGTAGTCTTGGAACGCCGGCGTCTCGGCTTTGCCGAGCGTGATGGCGGTGGCGGCCACCTGGTTCATGTGCGGGCCGCCTTGCAGCCCCGGAAAAACCGACCGGTCGATTTCGCGGCGAAATTGCTTCTTCGCGAGGATCATGCCGCCGCGCGGCCCGCGCAGCGACTTGTGCGTGGTGGTGGTGACGAAGTCGAAACCGTGGTCGCACGGGTTCGCCATCGCGCCGCCGGCGATGAGGCCGCCGATGTGCGAGACATCGGCCATGGTCAGCGCCCCCACTTCGTCCGCGATGGCCTTGAACTCGCCGTAGTCGTAGTCGCGCGGATAGGATGAGTAGCCGCAAACGATGAGCTTCGGCCGCTCCCGCTTCGCCACCGCCCGCAGGCTGTCGAAGTCGATGCGGCCTTCGCTTTCGGGCTCGGTCTTGTAGCGCACCCAGTTGTAGAGCGCGCCCATGTGGGATACGGGCGCGCCGTGGGTGAGATGGCCGCCGTGCGAGAGATCCATGCCCAACACGGTGTCCCCGGGCTGGAGCATGGCCATGTACACGGCGGCGTTCATCGGCGCGCCGGAGAGCGGCTGCACGTTGGCGTGTTCGGCGCCGAACAAGCGTTTCGCCCGGTCCCGGGCGATGCGCTCGATTTCGTCCGTGTACGTCTGCCCGCCGTAGTAGCGGCGCCCCGGATAGCCTTCCGCGTACTTGTTGGTGAAGACCGAGCCAAGGGCGGCGAGCACTTCCGGATATGTGTAGTTTTCCGAGGGGATGAGTTCGATGCCGGCGCGTTGCCGAGCTTCCTCGCCAATCAAGGCGGCGTGGACAAGCGGATCGCTTGCCGCCAATCGGGCTCGGTTGCCCGGAGCGGATGAATTCTGCATGGCTGGTTGGGACATCGGCGCGGAGCGCGTAGACTACCGTAACAGCCCTGCCCGCCGCGTGGATTCGGCGTGATTCGGGTTGGGCCGGGCGACATTGCGAGGCAGGCATCCGGGCGTCGTCACGCTCGACGGCCCAAGCGCGATGGCAACCCGTCTTGGGAGCAACTTGGGGGAAACGGCCGGGAGCGGCCCGATCGCAAATGGACGAAGAAACGGAACTGCGCAACTACCGCTACGAGTTGCAAGGCTACATCGTTATAGAGAACGTGTTGACGCCCGGCCAGATCGCCACGCTCAACGCCCTCTTGGACGAGCGCTTGCCAACGCTGCCGGACGACTGGCGCAAGCACTTCGAGAGCGCAGCCGGCAGACCATACGGCAACTACCGCTTCGGCATGGCCGGCGGTTCCCACGGGACGAACCCGGGCTTTCTCGCTTGGGGCCAAGCGTTTGTGGATCTCATGGACCATCCAGTGACGATGGAGGTGATGCGCCATCAACTCGGCGACTGCTTCCGCCTGGATCGGATCTTCGGCATGCGGATGCGCCGCGGAATGCCGAGCGGCGTTCTGCACTCGGACTACGGCGCGTCCGAACCCTACACCCGCGCCACACCCGGCCAATACCATCCGCAACCGGCTTATCAAGCCCTGCACGGTTTCGGCGTCGCGGCTTTCAACCTCACGGACAGCGGCCCGGACACCGGCGGTTTGTGCTGCATTCCCAGCAGCCACAACTGCCGCGTCAAACTGCCGGAACGCATCCGCGGCGGCGACCACCAAGACCTGGTGAGGGTACCCAAGGCACCGGCCGGCAGCGTTACGTTCTTCAGTGAAGCCACCACCCACGGCACGATGGCGTGGACCGGGGCCCACGAGCGCCGCACCCTGCTCTACAAATACTGCGCTTCGCAGCTCTCGTGGTCCCGGGCGCGGGTGACGCCGCCTGAGAACATCGAGCTCACCGAACGGCAAAAACTCCTCTTGGCCGAACCCGCCGGCGCGCACTGGTTCTTCCCGTCGTTGTTCTGAGCCGCACGCCACCGACCGACACGGCCCTCAACGGGCGAGCGCGAGGACATGCGATGTTTCCATGAGGGCATAAAACGACAGCTTAAGCCCTCTTAATAGGATGCATATCCTATTTATGAGGAACAAAAAGAGAAAATAGCAAAGCAATTAGCATTTAGCCGCGATAAGGTTGCTCTACTTTCAGCCCGGCTACCAAGGAGGGGCAACATGCACTTGGACGATTTCCATCGCATCGAAATGCGCACCGATCGCGCCACCGGGTTGCGGGCCATCTTCGCCCTGCACGATCTCACCCTCGGCCCGGCCTTGGGCGGCATCCGTCGCTGGGCTTACCCGGACGACAACGAGGCCCTCGCCGACGTGGTGCGCTTGGCGCGCGGCATGACCGCGAAAAACGCCTTGGCCGATCTGCCTTTCGGAGGCGGCAAGAGCGTCGTGATGGCACCCGGCTCGGCGCGCCCCGGCCACCGTTGCGGCCCGCCCAGCCGCGCGATCACCGTGCCGGAGTTGCACAAGCTGGGCGAGTGGATCGACGACCTCGGCGGCGATTACGTGGCGGCGGAAGACGTGGGCATGCGGGTGTCGGACCTCGTCACCGCGGGCACGCGAACGGCGCATGTGACCGGCATCGGCCGCGCAGGACTTGGCGGCGACCCCGGCCCGCGCACCGCCCTCGGCGTTTTCACGGGCATCCGCGTGGTGGCGGAGCGGCTCGGCTTTCCGAACTTGGCGGGCCTGCGTGTTGCCGTGCAAGGGCTCGGCAGCGTTGGCATGGCGCTTTGCAAGCGGCTGCACGATGCCGGCGCGCGGCTGGCCGTGGCCGACATCGACGCGGCCAAGGTGGCACGGGCCAAGGAGCGTTTCGGCGCCACCGCCATACCCGTGGCGGGGGCGATGCTGGCCGATGTGGACGTCGTGGCGCCTTGCGCCTTGGGCGGCGCGGTGACAGTGGAGGTGGCGCAAGAAATGCCTGCCCGCGCCATCGCCGGTTCGGCCAACAATCAGATCGCCTGTCCGCAAGCGGCAGACACGCTGCGACGCCGGGGGATTCTCTACGCCCCGGACTACATCATCAACGCCGGTGGCGTGATCAGCGCCGGCCTCGAGTACCTCGGCCGCGACGGCTTCGACGAGCGGGTGTGCGGCATCGGCCGACGCTTGGAGCGCATCTTTGACGAAGCGCAAGCCACCGGCCAATCCGAGGCGAAAGTGGCCGAAAACATGACGCAACGGGTGCTGGCGTCCGCGACCGAACGTCGTGAAGCTCATCACGCGCCAGCGGCGCTGGCTTCTGTGGCTTGAGGCAACGGCCGGTCCGCGCCGCAACGCGATCGGGCAAGGACGCTCAAATGGCAGCGCGCGTGGGCCGGCCGCTCATCGCAACGTAAACACGCGCCTCGCAACCCCCAGGCTCGGGCCAACAGAGCTTTCGGTTGGGAGCCAATGCGCTTGGCACCGGCGGCGGTCGGCGCGCCGCACCCGGAGCGCGTCAACCTTGTTCGGGCAGCTGGTGCCCCTTGGCGTCGGCACTGGTCAGCAAGCGGGCTATGCGCTCCTGCGCCTCCCGCAACGCGGCTTCGGCCTCGCGGCGCGCGGAGTCCGCTTCCCGCTCGGCAGCCAAGGCCGCCTCCGCCCGCGCATTCGCCTCTCGTCGGGCCGCTTCGGCGTCGTGGTGCGAACGGTGCAGCTCGCTGTACGACGGGAGAGCTTTGCCGGTTTCCAAGTCGTGGCAACGCAACGTTGCGCAGCCTTGGCTGCCCGGAACGTCTCTGGTCCCGTCCACGACCCGCAACTCGAGCCGAGAACCGCGCTCGCAAGCCGCCACGCCGTGCCGTTCGCGCCCACGGGTGGTAGCGGCCGGCGCGCAGCCGGTGGCCCACCAAGCGCTCCTTCAACCAACGCCCTTTGGCATCGAACAGCCAGTACTCCTCGACGCCCAGCACCTCGTACGTGTGCTTCTTGTCCGCCAGGTCGGTCCTTCTCGTCTCCTTGGACAGCACCTCCAGCACGAACGCCGGCACCGGCCGCTCCCACAGCTTGTAGGAAGTCGCGCCCGCCGAGGGCGCGTCGAACGCCACAAGCAGATCCGGCGCCAGCACCGCCACGCCGGTAGCACAGCGCCGCGTCCATCAGCACCGAGGCGCACTTGCCAAACCGCGTCCGCAACGCCCCGTACAGGTAGGTCAACACCACGAAGTGCCATTCATCCCACGCGGCGCTGTCCTCGCACGAGTAGCCGTCCGCGTCGAAGCCCACCGGCGGCACCGGCTGGTAGCGGCACAGCCGCGGGCGACGCGGCGCGTCCTCGGCCCGCGGGCGCGGCTCGCTTTCCAGCGCCGGACGCACGGCGGACAGGGCGGAACGTGGCGGAAGCGTGGTCATGCTGACCATGCGGGAACCGTACCATGTGAGGCCTTCGGCGGGAAACGGACGGACGCCTTTAGTCGTCGGGCGACCGGCGTCCGGTGCCGGACCCCAAGGGATCGTGCCCCCTTCCCAGCCTATTGGAACGGCCAAACTCGCACAGACCAGCGGGCCAATTTCCTACAAAGACCAGCACCCTGTTCGCGCAAGGCCACGCGACCGGCGCCGCGCTCAGTCGGCTTCGCGCAGCGACCGCGCCAGCGACCAGACCATAAGCGCCATCACCGCCAGCAGCGGCAACGACACGATCAAAGTGGCGGCCTGCGCGGCCTTCAACGTGTCGACCACCACCAGCGCGATTGGCAACCACGCCAACGCGAAGGCCCAGAACACCCGGTGCCACCGTGCCGGATCCATGCCCGGGGTGAGGCCGCGAGTGGCGGACGCGGCGATGGAATACGAGGCGGAATCGTATGTCGTGGCAACGAACACGAGGCCAAGGACCAGGAAAGCGAACAACGGCACCGGCTGGCCGGCGAGAGCCGCCACCGCCTGGGCTATGGCGGCAGCCGTCTTGTCCTCGCCCACCAAATCCAGAAAGCCGATGCCCTGGTGCATATCCATCCACATGACGCTGTTGCCCCAGACGATGTAGAACGCCGCGCAACCGAGCGTGCCGAACCCGACCATGCCGAAAATCAACGCCCGCAAGCTGCGCCCACGCGAGATCTTCGTCACGAACAGGCCCATGTACGGGCCGTAGGCGATCCACCACGCCCAATAGAAGATCGTCCACGTCTCGGTGAAGCCGGTGTCGCGCAGCGCGTCCGTCCACGTGTTCATGCGCACGAATTGCTGGATCATCAGGCCCAGCGACGACGTGCCGAGTTCCAGAGCGAAGATCGCCGGGCCGGTTGCCAGCACCCAAAGCAGAAACAGCCCGGCCAAGCCCATGTTCAGATTGGACAGGCGGCGAATGCCCCGCCCCAAACCGAGGTACACGCTAGAGGCGAACAGCACAACGCACAGGCCGCAGATACCGAGTGTGAGCGCGAACGATTCGGCGATGCCGAACGCCTCGGCGGCAACCGCCGCGAGCATAGGCGTGGCTAGACCAAGCGATGTGCCCGTGCCTCCTACGAGGGCCAAGATGAACAGCAAGTCCACCAGCCGTCCCCAGGGACGCTCTGGAAAATCCCGCCCCCACAACCCGACGAGCGCCCCGGACAGGCGCAAATACGGCAACCGGTAGTGGTAGTAGGGCCACGCGATGGCGACGGTCGGCAGGCAATACAGGCACCAGGCGGACACGCCCCAGTGAAAGATGCCGTAGGTGGCGGCCCATTCGCGGGCTTCCAGCGTGCCCGGCTCAACGCCCAGCGGCGGCTTGTCGATGTAGTAGGCCCACTCCGCCGTGGCCCAATAGAGCAAGCCGGAACCAATCCCGGCGCAGAACAACATGCTCGCCCAGCTGGCGGTGCTGTAGTCCGGCTTCGCGCTACCGCCAAGCACCCTCGCCCCGTGGCGGCCGCAGGCGAGCCAGAGCAGAAATCCCGTGGCGCCGAGGCACGCCCACAGATAGAACAACCCGAGCGTCCCGGCGACCCAATCGTACATCGCATCGACCAGTTCGCCCGCCTGCTCCGGGTAGGCGATCATCGGCACCGAAGCGCCAACCACGCAGGCCACGCTGATCCAGAACACCGCGTTGTCCACGCCGGCCGAACCACGGCGTTCCCGCTTTGCCAACGCTGGCGCGGCATCGCCTCTCTCTCCCATAGGATCGCTCCGCTTATGCTCCGTCCCAAGCGTAGCAGGTGTGCCAGCGGCTCTGCTGACACGACAAGCGGCGTCGACAGTACTCGAACGTGTTAGTTTCGTACTCGGTCGCGGTTAACGGTCTCGCCGTCACCGGCTTGTTGCTCGACCCTTGCTGACGCCCCTTGTCCCTTGCCCACGGAGGTTGGTCTTGAAGAACATCGTCTTGCTGATAACCGACACCTTTCGCTACGACAATCTGGGCGACAAGGCGAAGCGGCCCGTGTACACGCCGGAACTCGACGCCTTCGCCGCCAGCCGCGCCAGCGCCATCGAAGGGTTCCACACCGGCAGCTTCCCGACGATTCCGCACCGCACGGACGTCGCCACCGGCCGCTTGGGCTGGCCGCACTATCCGTGGCAGCCGATTACCCGCAGCGGACGCAATCACATCGCCCGAATGCTTGATGCCGAGGGCTACGCCACGCAGCTCATCTGCGACTGTCCGCACCTGTTCAACGCCCGTTTTCAACACGGCTTCCAAGCGGCCTATCAACATCGGGGACAGGAAGGCGACCGCCACTTGCTGCACTTGAACGACGACATTCGCAAGGTGATGCCGCACGAAAAGACGCGCCGGACGCCCAACTTCCAAGGCAAGACGCTGACCGACATGCACCGTTGGATCAATCGCTACGCGAGCCGCGAAGACGAGACGTTCTGCGCCCGCACCGCCGCCACCACGGTGCGCTGGCTGGAAGAGAACCACCGCGCCAACCCGTTCTTCCTGTGGGTGGATTTCTTCGATCCGCACGAACCCTGGGATCCGCCGGAATACATGGTGGCGAAATACGATCCCGATTACCAAGGCGAACCGATGCTGCACTGCAACTACGGCCCGGCGACGGATTACTCGGCGGCCGAGCTCAACAACCTGTGGGCGCATTACGCCGCCGAATCGGAGCTGGTCGATCGCCACTTGGGGCGCATCCTGCAGAAGTTGAACGATTTGCGTTTGTGGGACGACACCATCGTCGTCGTCACCAGCGATCACGGCACCAGCATTGGCGAACACAACCGCACCGGCAAGAGCAACATCTGCGATCACGACGAGCGCTACTGGCCGATCTATCCCGAAGTCAGCCATGTGCCGTTCCTGATCGCCGGCGGCGACGTGCCGGGCGGCAAGAGCCTGGACATGCTGGCGCAGCCGGTGGACATTCTGCCGACCTTGGCCGAGTTGGCGGAGGTGGCCGTTGAGCCGGAAGAACCGCTGCAGGGCAAGAGCTTCGCGAGGGCCGTGCTGGAAACGCGGCCGAACCACCGCTCGCTGACCGTCACCGGCGGATTCGTGCGGCCAGGCGAAGACGGCCGCTGCCCCAAGGAAGCGGTAACGCCGTGGACAACCGATGGCCGCTGGGGCCTGACGCCCGTTGGCGCAAACGGCGCCGCCGAGCTCTACGACCTAAGCGCCGACCCATTCGCGGCGGTGGACGTGGCCGCCAGCAACGCCGGCGTGGTCGCCGATCTGCGCGCCCGGTTGGCCGAGCATCTGCGCGCTCATGGCGCGGATCAAGCGTTGACGGCCTGTTGGACGGGTGATGCCCGGTAGGTTAGGTTAGACGTTGAGGAAGATGGTGATGGCAGCTAACGAAACCGGTCTGTTGGCGGTTGAGACGGCCTACTACGACGAGCACGCCGAACAACTCTTGCTGACCTACCCGAATCGCTTTTTGTTGATCAGTGGCGACGAGGTCATTGGCGACTTTGAGCGCCATTCGGAAGCGGTGGCCGAAGGCGTCCGCCGATATGGACGGGGCCCATTTCTGGTTCGACGAACTGGAGACAAAACGCTGGAACTGATCGCTCCGGCGCTGACCTTGGGACTGTTGCAGGGCCGACGCTGAACTTTCGCGCCGGAACGACTGATCAGCACGGCAGGACGGTCGCGGCCCCTACGGCCCGCTTGGGCCGGTGGCTATTTTCGCTCTCCGTTCGTTCGCTTACCGCCGCGGTCGCGGCGCCCGCTGTTGGCGCGGATGCGCGTTCGACATGTCCATCAGCTTGTCGACGTGCTCCAGCAAGTCTTCGTAGGTTGCGCCGGCGCCCAGTGCCACGGCGTCGTTCACCCAGATTTCGCTGCGATGGTAGTTGCCGCCGGAGGCGTGGATGACGGCGCCGTTCGGCGCCTCCTCGCTGCACATGTAAAGCACGGCGGGGCTCACCAACGCCGGGCGGCGTAGCGGGTCCGGCGCGTCGAGATTCTCGTCCCGCCCCGGCACGGTGTTGGTCATGCGCGTCGCGGCACCCGGCCCCAGGCAATTGACGCGGACATTGCGGTTCGCGCCTTCCAGCGCCAGCACGTTGGCGAGGCCCAGCATGCCCATCTTCGCGGCGCCGTAGTTGGATTGCCCGAAGTTGCCGAAAATGCCGGAACCGGAACTGGTGAAAACGATGCGGCCGTAGCGCTGCTCGTACATATGCGGCCAGACGGCGTGCGTGACGTAGGCCGTACCCGTCAGATGCACCCGCATCACGATGTCGAACTCGTCCAAGGTCATGTTCTTGAACGTCTTGTCGCGCAGAATACCGGCGTTGTTCACCAGAATGTCGATACGACCGTAGGCGGCCAGCGCATCGGCGGCAATGCTCTTGGCACCGTCGCGATCGGCAACGGATGCCTTGTTGGCCACGGCGTCGCCGCCGAACGCCCTTATCTGTGCCACTACCGCATCCGCCGCATCGCCAGCGCCGCTTCCGTCCACGCTGCCGCCCAGATCGTTCACCACCACTTTGGCACCGCGTCTGGCGAACTCGATGGCGTGGCAGCGGCCGATGCCGCCGCCAGCGCCGGTGACAATGGCCACTTTACCGTTGAACTCGCTTTCCATCAGTTCGCTCATGTTTCCCTCGTCGGTATGCTCGCTTTTTCTTCACCCTACGGACATTGGCGCATGACGCCGCAACAGGTCCGCCAATACAAGGAAACGGGTTATACCACCGTTCGGCACTTTTTCGCACCACCCGAAATCGCCGCTCTGAAGCGCGAGGTGCAGCGCTTTCTCGCGCAGGGCTTGGCGCGAAACGTGGCCATCGGCATGGCACCAGCGGAGGCCGACCTCCCCGCCATATGGGTCGACAAGCGGTTCTGGTCGAGAATCGGTGATCTCCAAGAACCGCAAATTTTTCGTCCACGCTTGGGCGCTCAAGATGCATCCCGTCCTCGCTGGCTACCGCCTGCGCAACGGCTTCTATGAACCGATACAGCCGGACGACAACGGCCACTTGACCAGCGAAGTGCTGGAATTGCAGTTGCGTGTCCGCGACGAAGATTTGCGCTTCTACGATCCGCTCGCCGGCGCGTACTTGAGGACCTACGAAGAAGCCGAGGCCCGTGCGGCACAAGCCGCGCAAGAGGTCGCGGCGCTCAAGGCCCAGCTAGCAGCGATGCGGGAGCGGCAACAGCGTTAGGGAAACTGCATGTCCCTTTTGCCGAAGGCCTCGGATCCTTCCGGCCGCACGAGGCGGCTTCGCCTTCGCACGCTGGCGCATTTTGGCTGGACATTCGGGCCACACCGGTTCATTGTTCGCACTCGATTCGAGAACCCTGCCGAGGTCGAACGCACCACGCGGAGCGTACGCGCTCGTCGCTCCGCGGGTTCGCGCTGGCGAGCCAACAAGGCGCAGTGACATAACGGGAGGGGTCGCGCATGAAATTCGGCGTACAGGTGAATTGCTACCGCACCACGTGGGATGCCATCAAGGCGTCCATCGAGGTGATGGACGCGGGGCGTTGGAACAGCCTTTGGTTCGCGGACCACTTTTTGCCGCCGGGCCGGCCGCAAGACGAACACCTCACCGCGTTCGAGGGCTACACGCTCATCGCCGTGGCCGCCGGCATGACGAAGTCGCTCCGCCTCGGCCACTTGGTGCTCGGCAACACCTACCGCAATCCGGGCCTCCTGGCCAAGATGGCGACAACGCTCGATCAAGCGTCGGAGGGCCGCTTCGAGTTGGCCCTCGGGGCGGCGTGGTTCAAGCGCGAGCACGAGGCGTACGGCTGGACGTTCCCGTCCATGAAGGAACGCCAAGATCGCTTCCAGGAAGCCTGCGAGCTGCTGCGCCTGCTGTTCACCGCCGACGGCCCGGTGGACTACAACGGCCGCTACTACACGCTGGATCAAGCGCCGCTGGCGCCGGGCTGCTATCAGAAGCCGCACATCCCCATCATGGTGGGCGGCACGGGCGAGCGCCGCACGCTGCGCACGTTGGCCATGTTCGGGGACATCTTCAACTTGGACGGCTGGGCGGGCCAAGGCATGTCGCTCGAGGTGTACCGCCACAAGATCAACGTCTTGGAGAAGCACTGCAAAGATGTGGGGCGGGATCCTGCCGAGATCAAGCGCACCTTACTGATGCCGGTGCGGATCACCGAGGACAAAGCGCAGATCGAGCGCTTCCAGAGAGGGCTGGGGCCAGGCTCCATGGCCGGGCCGAAGAATCAGATCGTGGACCGCATTGGCGAGTTCGAACGCGATGGCGTGGCCGAGATCATGTTCGGCGGCGTGCCCACGGGCAACATCGAGGCCTACGAGCAGCTGGAGGAGGAGATCGTCTCCGCCTTCTGAAGCGACCCCGAACGGCCGGCGACGCGCCGGCCGGCGACGGGGAGGTCGATAGGAAGGCGGGCTACACAAGAGGGCTGCCGGAAGGGGCGGCCCGCTGGAACCAATTGGAGGAAATATCATGGCACATGACATAGTGATCCGCGGCGGCGAAGTCGTGGACGGCACCGGCGCCGAGCCCACGCAGGGCGACCTCGCCATCGACGGCGGCCTCATCACGGCGGTCGGCCGCGTGGACGGCAAAGGCAACCGCGAAATCGACGCCAAGGGCCTGGCGGTGACGCCCGGCTTCGTGGACCTGCACACCCATTTGGACGCGCAGATCGGCTGGGATCCGGAAATGACGCCGGTGAGCTGGCACGGCGTCACCACCGCCCTGCTCGGCAATTGCGGCGTCACCTTCGCGCCCTGCAAGCCGAAGGACGTGGAACTGCTCGCCGGGATGATGGAAACGGTGGAGGACATCCCCAAGAACGCCATCCTCACCGGCCTGCCGTGGGATTGGGAGGATTACGGCGGCTACTTGGACGCCATCGAGCGTCTGCGCCCGGCGCTCAACGTGGCCGGCATGGTCGGGCACTGCGCGGTGCGCTTCTACGTGATGGGCGAGCGCGCCGTGGAGGAGCCGGCGACCGCGGAGGAACGCCGGGAAATGGCCGATGTGGTGGCGCAGTCCATCGACCGCGGCGCCGTGGGTTTCTCCACCAACCGCTATCCGCCGCACAAACTGCCGGACGGACGCTCGATTCCCGGCACGTTCGCCGATCCGATCGAACTGGTGGACATCGCCAAGGCCGTGGGCCCGCGCAACGGCCTGATGCAGGCCGTGGGCGCCAACTTCGAAGTGCTCAAAGCGATGGCCGAGACCACGAAGGGCCGCATTTTGTTCAGCTACGGCACGGGCCCGCAACCCGGCTCCGGCAAGGCCCAAGCCGAGAATCTCGCCAAACTCTGCCAGCACGGCGACCTCACCGCCATCACCCAGGTGCGCGGCTCCGGCTTCATGTTTGGCCTGCAATCCGCGCTGCCATGCCAAGGCGAGACGTGGGACGCGCTGCGCAAGATGAGCCTTGCCGAGCGCTTGGCCGCCATCCGCGACGAGGCGACCCGCGCCCGGCTGGTGGCGGAAGGCCGCGACATGAAGCGCCGCTTCCCGATGACCAACGTCTTCTACCTCGGCGACGGCGAATCGCCAAACTACGCGGCACCCCCGGCGGAGAACCTCGAAGCCGTGGCGTCCGCGGCTGGCGAACACTGGGTGGAGACGTTCCTGCGCCTTTCGGATGCGACGGACGGCAAGGCGCTCTTCAACCTGCGCATGTTCAACCAGAGCCTCAAGGAACTCGGGGACCTGTTCCAAAGCGAGCACATCTTCCCCAGCCTCGGCGACGCCGGCGCCCATGTCTCGCAAATCATGGACGCCGGTTGGCCGAGCTTCGTGCTTTCGCACTGGATCCGCGACACCGGCCTCTACAGCTTGGAGGAAGGCGTCCGGCGCCTCACCTCCGGCCCGGCGCGGGTGCTGGGTTTGGCCGATCGCGGCCGCCTGGAGCCCGGCCTGAAGGCGGACGTGAACGTGTTCGATCCGGCCAAAGTGGCCGAACGCCAGCCGGAGCTGGTACACGATTTCCCCGGCGGCGCGCCGCGCTACATCCAGAAATCGGTGGGCTACAAGACAACCATCGTGAACGGCGCTGTGACCGTGGAAAACGGCGAACACACCGGCGAACGCGCCGGACGGGTGCTCCGGCACGGAGGCTAGCCGCCTACCTTGGGATGCCGGTGCCGCGTTGGCACCGGCGGCCCATTAGCGACGCCGGCCGCGGCGGCGGCCGATCGGCGCGCCTTGCAAGGCCAAGTCGATGCGGCCGGTCGCCACCGAGACCTCGCGGATCACCACTTGCAGGCGGTCGCCAAGGGTGAAACGCGCGCCGGAGCGTGACGCCACCAAACTCATCGATTGCGGCAGATGCTCGTAATAATCGCGGCCAAGGCCGGAGACATGCAAAAGGCCTTGCACGCCCAGATCGTCCAGCTCCACGAATAAGCCGAAGGACGTCACCGCCGCCACGGTTCCCGCGCACGTCTCGCTGGTGCGGGCTTCCGCGAGCACGCACTTGAGCCACGAATCGACGCCCCGTTCCACCTCCTCGGCGCGCCGCTCGGTCATCGACGTGTGGGTGGCAACGGCGTCCGCCTCGTCCGCGGCCAGCGGCACACCTTTTATCATGCGGTGGATGAGCAGATCGGCGTAACGGCGGATAGGCGAGGTGAAATGCGCGTAGGCGGGAAGCGCCAATCCGAAGTGGCCGAGACGCCGGGTCTCGTAACGCGCCAAGGCGAGTGAACGCAGCACGATGGCATCCCAGATCCAGCCCGGCCACGAAGACTTGGCACGCGCCCGGCGGCACACGTCCATCAATGCGTCGGGGGCGAGCCGCCCGTCCGGCAGCTTCTCGCCGACCAAACGCAAGGCCCACGCGAGCGCTTCCAGCTTGTCCGCCGCCGGCGGTTCGTGGACGCGGTAGACGGGTGGCGAGGCGGCACCACCGTTTCCAACGCCCTGTTCCAGATGCCGTGCCGCCGCGACGTTGGCGGCGATCATCGCCTCCTCGATCAGCAGATGCGCGTTGTTGCGGCACACCCGTTCCACCGCCACCGGGCGGCCATCGCGCAGCCTCACCCGCGTCTCGTTCGCGTCGAAATCCAAAGCGCCGCGTTCGGCCCGCCGCCGACGGAACGCCTGGCGGACCGCGTCGAGCGCCAAGAGCGATTGCGCCACCGCCGGATCACCGATGGCGCTGCCGCCGCGCAGGAACTCGTCCACCGCGTCGTAGGTGAGTCGGGCGCGGGAACGCATCACCGCTTCGGCGAAGTCGTAGCCCGTCACGCGGCCTTGCGCCGACACCCGCATGTCGCAGACGACAACAAGCCGATCCTGATCGGGCAACAAGGAGCAGATGCCGTTGGACAACGCTTCCGGCAACATCGGCACCACGCGATCCGGTAGATAGATGGAGTTGCCGCGTTCGCGGGCGTCCCGGTCAAGGGCGGTTCCGGGCCGCACATAGTGCGCCACGTCCGCTATGGCCACCACCAAGCGCCACCCGCCCCGCGGGCGCGGCTCGGCGAACACGGCGTCGTCGTAATCCCGGGCGTCCGCGCCGTCAATGGTCGCGAACGGCAGCGCGCGGAGGTCCCGGCGCCCCTCCGGCACCGACGAACCGGTGGCGACGGTCGCCAGCACCGCCAAGGTTCTGGCGTCAAAGGACCAGGTTCGCGGGACGCCATGCGCGGCAAGCAGCGCTTGCGCGGCCAGCGCCGCTTCGTTGGCGGCTTCCACCACCCGCGTGACCCGGCCTTCGAGCCCGCCATCCGCGGTTGCGACAAGGCGAAGTTCCACCACCGCGCCGGCGCGGGCCGTGGTCGGGTCCGCCAAGTCGATGCGCCTTTTGTCCGGGCCGAGAATCTCGGCATAGCGCCGTTTCGATCCGGCCGACAGGACGCCGACCACCGGCGCCGGGGACGGTTCCACGATGCGCAGCGCTTTCGCCCAGCCGTCCTGGGCGAGCGCCGTGACCTGGTCGCCCGGCCGCACCCGTTCCCCAGCGCGAATCCGCAGCACGCGCCCGTCGTTGGCGCGCAACCGCGACCCGTCGCCGCCGGCCTCCACCAAGCCGCGGACGCGCTCCGCGTCGTTCAGCCGGTAGCCGCCACGCCGCCCCAGCACCACTTCGCCGTTGTCCACGAGGGCTTCCAAAATCTTCTTGAGCGCCCGTGACGCGCCGCCGCGCGGCGGGCGAAGATGGCCGACGAGCTCCGCCCAAGTGCAAGGGCCGAGCACACCCAGCGCGGCCCGCACATCCTTCGGCGAGATGCGCAAACGCCCGGCGGGCCGCTCGGCGGCGCGGCGCAGATGAGACGCCAAAGGGTTTCGGCCGAAAGGCGGGCGTGGTTCGACGAACGCTAGAACGAGCCGCCGTCCACGCGGACGATGGCACCGGTCGTGAAGCTGCCGGCGTCGCTGGCGAGAAACAGCGCGGCACCGACAACCTCCCGCGCTTGCCCGCCGCGTTGGAGCGCGATGGCGGTTTTGGCGTTGCGCTCGAATGCGGCCATGTCCCACGCTTTGGAGATGTCGGTGAGAAACGGCCCGGCCTGAATGCAGTTGACGCGCACCTTCGGCGCATAAGCGCGGGCCAGCGAAAGCGTCAGCGAGTTGACGCCCGCCTTCGCCGCGCCATAGGGTTCGGAGCCGGGCGTCGCCTGCACCGCCGCGGTGCTGCTGACGTTGATTATCGCCCCGCCACCGCCGGCGGCCATGCGCTCGCCCAACAAGGCCGAAAGGCGGTATGGGCCCTTGAGATTCACCGCCACGACCTTGTCGAAGAGATCCTCGGTCACCGCCGAGAGCTTCGGGTAGACCGGCGACATGCCGGCGTTGTTGACCAGGATGTCCACTTTGCCGAACTCCGCGTAGGCGGCATCGGCCAAGCCGCCGAGCTCGTGCCAATGGCCGACATGGCAAGCGTGTGCGAGCGCGCGCACCCCGAAAGCCCGGGCTTCGTCCGCCACCGCGGCGCAGTTGCGCGCCTTGCGGCTGGCGACGATCACATCGGCACCGCGCTCGGCGAACGCCAGCGCCATAGCCCGGCCCAACCCGCGGCTCCCGCCGGTGACCAGCGCCACCTTGCCGCTCAAATCAAACAAGCTGTCCACGGCGCTTCCTCAATCGGCCACCCGCACGGCGATTCCGTTTTCCGGCATCGCTCTGCCACCCGATCACTCGCCCCGCAGCGCCAACGTGATGGGCAGAAGCGCGGCCCGCACGGCCGGGAACAGGCCGCCGACCGCACCCAACAGCAGCGCCCAGACGAGGCCGGTGGCCATCAGCTCGGTGGTCACCGCGAAATCAAAGGCGATCTGCGAGAACGAGGCGTCGCTCAAGGTGGAGACGGTGAAGCCGTTGAAGCCGAAGTACGCCACCGCGGCGCCAAGCGCACCGCCAAAGACCGCCAGCGCCAAGGCCTCCGCCATCACCGAAACCACCACCGGCAGGGCACCGAAGCCCAAGGCGCGCAAAGTGGCGATCTCCACCGTCCGCGACACGACCGCGGCGTACATGGTGTTGAGCGCCGCGAACGCCGCGCCCACGGCCATGATGGCCGCCACCAGGTAGCCGAACATTTCAATCGTGTCGGCGAGATCGCCCTTCTGCCTGTTGAAGAACTCCTTCTCGCCGAAGACAGCCAGATCAAGGCGCGGATCCGCATCCACCCGCTCGCCGAGCTCGGCGACGCGTTCGGGCGAGTCGACGAGGAGCCGCAGCGAACTGGCGCCGCCGCCCCAGCGGAAGGCCGACTGCGCCACCGGGAAATCCACCCACAACTCGGATTCGTAAGCGGAGCCTCCCGCCTCGAAGATGCCCACGATCGTCCATTCGGTTTGGCGAAGTTTCACCGTGGAGCCCAAGTCGATGCCTGCGAATTCCACGCTCGCCCCGCGGCCGGCGATCAGCTCGCCCTTGCCCGGCGTGAACGTGCGGCCCGCCACGATGCGAACCTCGTCGCGCATCTCGAACCCGGCACCGGTGACGCCGCGCACGATGAGGTTGGCGTCCGTGCCGGAAGAGCGTTTCGGCACATCGGCCACGGTGTAAAGCTCGCGGCTGGCGAGCAGGACGCCTTCCATGCTTGCGACGATGCCGAGCGCGTCTTGGCCGATACCGCTCGACAGCTCGCTGTCCGAGCCGCCACGCAGCACGATGGCGCGATCCGGCGCACCTGCGCTCTCGAAGGTGGCGGCGAAGCCCGTCGCCATGGCGAGGATCGCCACCATGACGCCCACCACGCCGCCGATGCCGACAACGATCACGGACGAGCTGCCAAGCCGCGACGGCAGGTTGCGCAGGTTCAACAACGTGATCCGCACGATTTGCCCAAGCATGCCGGACGCCTCAGTTGCGCCGCAAGGCTTCGGCGATGGTGAGCCGTCGCGCCGCCACCGCGGGCGGGACGCCCACCACCAAGCCGAGCGCGAGGGCGATGCCCAAACCCGAGCCCACCGTCGGCCAGTGCAACTCGAAGTCCAAACGCAAAAACTCGAGGAACAAGGCGACGACCGGCGTCAGGACGAACGCCGAGCAGATGCCAAGCAAGCCTCCGAACAAACACAAGAGCAGCGATTCGCCAAGCACCAGGAGTGCCACCCGGCCGTCCGAAAAGCCGAGCGTCTTGAGCACCGCCAGTTCCGGCACGCGCTCCCGGAAGGCCCGGTGCATGACCACCGCCGTGAGCAGCAAGATGGTGAAAAACACGGCCGACAGAATGCTGTTCGCCATCAAGCCGAGATCGCCAACCTGCTGGGCGAAGGCGCGGGAGTATTCGTCCTCCGTGGCGGTTTTCGTGGGGTTCATCGAGTGCTCGAACAGGGCGTCGATGGCCTTGGCGATCTCGCCGGCACGTTGCGGCTCGGCGATCCGCACCATGTACCAGCCGACGATGCCGCGTATGCCCGTCGCTTCGGCGAAGTAGTCGTGGTTGAATAGGAACACCGGTTGCGCGCCGTCCTCGTCCTTGAAGGTGTAGGTGCCCACGAGATCGAACTCCCAACGACGGTTGCCGTCTCGCATCGGCCAGATGTCGGCTTCTATGGGAATCTTGTCCCCGGCTTCCCACCCGAACTTCGCCGCCAGCTCCGCCGGGGCGACAGCGCCGGTGCGGGTGCGGGCAAACGCCTCGAGCACCTCCGGGGCGATGACGCTTTCCGGGTACATGTCGAAGTGGGCGCGCGGCTCCACCGGGTACTTCGGGAAGAAGTTGCGCGGGTCCTGGTAGTTGCCACCGAACCACGTCTGGTGCGTCACCGCGTCCACTCCGTCCACTTGGGCGATGGCCCGCTGCTGGCTAATTGGCAGGCTGTCGATGATGGAGTACTTGCCGCTCACCACCAGGCGACTTCCGCTCGCGAGGTCGTTGCCGCCAACAAACACAACCGCCAGCGTGCGCAACAACACGAAGAGCGAAAACGCGATCAGCACCGAGCACAACGTCAGGTAGGTGCGCACCGGCCGGCGGTGCAGGTTCGCCCATACGAAACCGACGGGACTCATGCGGCCTCCTGCGTCAGACGGCCCTTGTCCAAGCGCGCCACCCGCTTGGCGTGGCTCGCGGCCTTGGGATCGTGGGTGACCATCACGATGGTCTTGCCGTGATCGCGGCTGAGGATGTCCAACAGATCGAGTATCTCGTCCGCGGTCTCCCGGTCCAGATCCCCAGTCGGCTCGTCGCATACCAGGATTGGCGCGTCGGCGACGATGGCGCGGGCGATGGCGACGCGCTGTTGCTGGCCGCCCGAGAGTTCCCCGGGCTTGTGCCGGGCGCGATCGGCGAGGCCAACCACCTGCAGCGCGGTGGCAGCGTTCCTGCGCCGCTCCTTGGCGGAGAGTTTCGTCAGCAAAAGCGGCAATTCAACGTTGCGCTCCGCGTTCAACACCGGCAGCAAGTTGTAGAACTGGAACACGAAACCGATGTTGGCGGCGCGCCACTTCGCCAAGTCACCACTGGAGAGGCCGCCGATGTCCTCGCCGGCCACCACGACGTCGCCGGCCGTGGCCCTGTCGATGCCCCCCACCAAGTTGAGCAGCGTGGTCTTGCCGCTGCCCGAAGGCCCCATGAGCGCGACGAATTCGCCTTTGCCGATGGCAAGGTCGATGCCCTTCAGCACCTCCACGACTTCGCTGCCTTTCACGAAACTCTTGTGAACATCCGTGAGGTCGATTATCGATTCCATTGTGCTCTCACCCACTGCGCCCACTGTGCCCGTTGCGTCTTAACGTTCGCTACGGGGTCACCCGCACTTCGGCGCCATCGCGCAGCGCGGCACGCTGCGTTTCCGTCAAGGCGCGCACGACGCGCTCCCCGGCCGCCAAGCCGCTCGCGATGCGCGTGTTGCCACGCCGCGTTTCCGCCACCTGCACCTCGCGGCGCATCGCGCCGCCGTTTTCCACCACCCAGACATGACCGCCACCGTCTTGTTCGAACACCGCCGTAGGCGGCACCAGCACGCCGCTCGGCGGCGCCGGCGCATCGGCGTCGGCTGCTGCGCGCGGCTTCTCCAAGAACGCCACCTTCACGCCCATGTCCGGCAGGATACGCGGATCCCGGCGCAGGAATCCGATGCGAACGCGGACCGTGGCCTTGCCGCGGTCGGCGGCCGGAATGGTCGCGATCACTTCCGCGGGAATGTCCAAGTCGTCGTAGGCGTTCAGGCGCGCGACGGCCGGCTGCTTCGGAAAGACGCGGGTGATGTACTCCTCGTTCACGTCCACCTCCACCTCCAGGGAGTCCATGTCCACGATGGTGCAGATGCCCGTGCGCGTGAAGCCGCCGCCGGCCGACACCGGCGAGATCATCTCGCCCGGCTGCGCCGCCTTGGCGATGACCACGCCGCTGAACGGGGCGCGGATCTCGAAGTCCGCCAACATTCGGCGTTGCACGGCGAGGCCGCGCTCGGCCACCTCGATGTCCCGTTCGCCGCGGGAAAGCCGAGCCACGAACGCCTCCAGCGCCAACCGATTGCGATCGCGATCAGCCCGGCTGGCAAGGTCCCGCGCCGCCAACTCGTCGACCCGCTCCAGGTCCAATTCGGCTTGACGAATGTTGACGCGGATCTCGTCGAGCGACGCCCGCGCCGCCTCGAGCTGCGATTCGGCAAGCGCCAGCTGGGCGCGGGGAATGCTGTCGTCCAAGACCGCGAGCGTCTGCCCCTCGCGCACAGCCATGCCTTCCTCAATGAGCACTTCCAACACCTTGCCGGTGGTCTTCGAGCTCACGGTGGCCTGGCGGCGCGCCACCACATAGCCCGTCGCGTCCAACACGCTGTCGCCCACCGGCGCGGCGACCACCGGCCGCGCGGTGGCGGTTTGCACGGCGATCTCCGCGCGCGCCAGCCGCCGGGCGCCGTACTCCCAGCCGACAAACAGCAAGCCGGCGATCACCGCCACGGCCACAAACCACTTGAGCGGGCGGCGGCGCGCGACGGCCGGGCGATCGCGCTCGATCCGCAAGTCGTCGAGAAGCGCTTTCTTGTCGCGGGAACCGTCCACGGCGCAGGTGGAACCTCAGGCGCTGGCCGGCGTTGGCCTTCGCACCGCCCCACCGTGCCGGGCCAAGTGCGCCACGGCGGAACGATCGCCGAAGCCACGCCGCGCAGCGGACGCGACGAGCGTTAGGCAACGGGCGGGGGGCGTTCGTGCGCGGCTCGCCCCGCCAACACGCACGTTCTTGCCGAGCGAACGGCGTTTCAACGGCCGCCCACCCAGATCGGCGAGCTCCATGCGCGCTCCTGAATCGTGGCGGCAATATCCGGCCGCGGCCGCGCGCCGGCGCGCACCGCGTCCCAAGTGGACCAACGGCAGGTGGGGTTCTCCAAGACGCGCACATAGTAGAAGGCCTTGGCGTTCGGGTCGAAGTGCGGATCCTGCCAGAGCGCCCGCAACTCGCCGGCGCCGACGCCCTCGCTGACACTGCAATCGGCCACGTCCACCTCGGCGCCGTTGTCCGGGCAGCGCCCGGTGGCGGCATCCACCGCCAGACCGTCGGAACACGCCACGTCGTAGACCCTTTCATGGGGCCGGCCATCCGCCGCCAACCAGCCCTTGATGATTTGAAGCCTCTGCAAGCGGGTGCCTTGGGGATCCGCGAGAGCCCATGCCAAGAAGTGCGGTGCGCCGTCGTCATCGGCTGGCGGCATCGGCAAATCCGCCCCCTGCGGCACGCCCTTGGCGGCGGCGACGCGCAGGATGTTCGGCGCGTCCGCGGTGGCCTCGTCCAGATCGTATGCGGCGAAGAACCGCACCTTGATGCGCGGCCCGGTGGTGGCGAACGTCTCCTTGCGGCGAAAGGCGTCGAAGATCGCCCCGCGGGTGTTCTCCTCGGCCCAAACGCCGGCCAACCCCGAAGCGCTGAAAAAGCGGAACGCCACTTCCTCGAAGCCGCCGCCCTCCAGCCGCACCGACCCGCGGCGTTCGGCGCTGCTGTCCAAGACGCCCACCTTGCCAACGAACTTGTCCTCGTCGAAACGCTCGCCGGGATTGTGCGAGTCGCTCGCGCCGACGACGCCGAAGCGGTAGGGGTTGAGGCCGTCGCTCGCCTCCAGCGCCAATCCGTTCAGCCACGCTTCGCGCACATAGCTGCCGCGCGGGCGGCTCTTGCGCCAACTGGCGATCTGGTAGGGAAGTATCTCGAAGTCCGCCCACTCGTCGTTCGGCGACAAGAACGGATGCGTGTCCGAGGTGCCCTTCACTTGCGTTATCTCCACCAAGGGTTCGTTGCGCATGCGCTGTTCGGCATATGCGGCGTCCAGCGGGCCGCCCTCGAACTTCACCAGCTCGAACATGTCGCCATCGGATCCGTTGGCGTTGTGCGGAATGGCGATGGCGTCGATGCCTTGTTCGCGCTGCTCGTCCATCCACGCCCACAGGTCTTCCGGGTTCAGGGAGTCCAACCGGCTGAACGGGATCGGCGGCACTTCGCTGCCGCGGTAGAAGACGTTGCGATGCAGGTTGCCGGGCCGGGAGGACGTGTATTCGTAGCCGATGAAGGTGGTGAACGCGCCGGGGTTGTTGTGCCGTTCGGCGGCGGCTTGAATGGCCTGCCACGCGCTACGCGAATCCTCCTCGCGTCCTTTCTCCGCCAAAGTGGCGAAGCAGCCGCGAAACGCCGCGCCACGCTCGGCGATCGTGCTTGCGAACGCGCAGCGCTTCACGTCCTCGTCGCCCGCCGCGGGATGCGCCGGATCCCGCCAAGCCCAGAACATGCCGAGGTAAAAGGCGTGATCGGTGACGGCGAGGAAATCCAACGGGCGGTCGATCTGGAGATCGAAGCCCGCCGCGTGCGGCACCGATTCGCCCTTGGCGAAACGGTAGGCGTCGTCCGGCGAGGTCAGCGTGCCGAACAGGTAGGCATCGAACGAATAGCGGGTATGAACGTGCAGATCACCGAAAAAGGCGTGCTTCGTCTCGGCATCGGCCGCCGCCGCTTGCAGGCAAACCGCGCCGACAAGGGCCGAAAACCAGCGGCCAAGCGACGAGGCACGGCCAACGGCGCGAACTACTTGGTGGCAAAAGACCATGTGGCGGCTCCCCCCAATTCAACCGCGTCAAACCGCGAACGCGCCGCCAACGTCAATGGCGGAGCTCGCGGCTTCTCCTTAGAGGGGCAAATAGTACCTTGCCTTCGGGCTGCCCGGTGGTGCGGCGGGCCAACGCATGGCGGTGCGGCTGGCCATGTCGCCATGCATACCGCGGGAAGTGGCGGGATCGGCGTCAATCGACAACCGGGGCGAACACCGGCGCGGCTTCGCCAAGGCACCGTTTCTTCCGTTTCTTGTCTAGGCGCGCCAGCTGATGAATCGCGTTGCAGGTTTCGCAACTATCGGTGGCCCCGCTGCGCCAGGTTGGCCACGAGCTGACGCCGTTCCTACGGCGCCAACTCCGAGTCGTTTTTCGGCGGCAGGAGTATCCAAGCCACGGCGTAGACGACGAGCGCGATCTTCCAAGCGAACAGGCATGCCACCACGAACCCCACCCGGAAGAAGGCGGGTTCCGTGTTGAAGTGGCCGGCGATGCCGGCGCAAACGCCACCAAGCCAACCATTGCGACGGTCCCGCGCCAACCGCTGGCGGACTCGGTTGAATGCGCTCATCGCTGATCCTCCCACGCCAAGCCGCAGGGATGGTGTTCGGCACGGGCCGTTTCGGTCTGGAGGACGGCTTCGCGGTCTGCCAAGGCGGCGACGCCCAGCATGGCCAAGGCCAGCAGGACTATGGCGAGGATGCTCGCCCGCGGAGCGGTGATTCGAGAGATTCGGGTCATGGCCTTGGTGCCTCCTGGTGCCTCATAAGATGCGGTCGCCTACGGTCTTTTCAAGGGCCGTGCCAAACCGGTTTGATTCCACCGGCTGTTGGAAAATAGCACTCCAACCCGTTGATTTTTAGGCTTTGACCACGCCGAGCGGCGCAAGTTCAATACGGCGCGTTTCGCCAAATCGTGGCGGATTTCGCTCACCCGCCGGCGCCGCACGACACCGCTTCCCAAAGCGGACGAGACGCGCCGCACGACATTCCTGTTGCGCTACGGTTAAACTGGCCCGCAAGGGAGGCCAAGGGAAACCCAACCGCATGGCCATGCAACGCCAACCGCTTCTGATGTCGCGGTTGATCGAACGTGGCGCCAAGGTGCAGCCGAACGCGGAGATCGTCACCGCCACAGCGCGCGGGACGCGCCGCCGGAATTTGGCGGCAACCCGCGACCGCGCGCACCAACTGGCGCATGCGCTGGCCGCGGCGGGCGTCCGCCCGGGCGACCGGGTAGGCACCTTCCTGTGGAACGGCTCGCGGCATCTGGAGGCGTACCACGCCTGCGCCGGCATGGGGGCGGTGCTGCACACGCTGAACCTGCGCCTCGGCCCGGCTGATCTCGAGTACATCATCCGCCACGGCGAGACCGGGATCATCATCGCGGACGCCGATACGCTGCCGCTGCTCGCGCCACTGGCGGGGCGCGTCCCGTCGGTGCGGCGAATCGTCGTCGCCGCCGAGGCGGAGGGTTCCGGCAGCCCGGACACGCAGGTCGCGCCCGCCGTCGACTACGAGGAGTTCATCGCCGGCCACGAGACCCGCTTCGACTGGCCGGAACTGGACGAAAACGCGCCTTTGGGCCTGTGCTACACGAGCGGCACGACCGGACGGCCGAAGGGCGTGGAGTACGAGCACCGCTCGCAGTACCTGCACACGATGGCGCTGTCCATGACGGACGCGCTGGGCCTCTCCGGCGCCGACGCCGTGCTCGGCATCGTGCCGATGTTCCACGTCATGGGCTGGGGCATCCCCTGGGCGGCCTTGATGCTCGGCTGCAAACAGGTGATGCCGCATCGTTTCATGACGCCCGAGCGGCTGGTGGAGCTAATGGCCGCGGAAGGTGTTACGTTGTCGGCCGGCGTGCCGACCATCTGGCAGGGCGTCAAAACCGTGCTGGAAGCCGAGCCGGACGCCTACGACCTTTCCGCGCTGTCGCGGGTGACCTGCGGCGGCTCGGCAGCGCCGCCATCGCTGATCCGCTGGTATCAGGACGCGCTGGGCGTGGAGATGATCCAAGGCTGGGGAATGACCGAGACGAGCCCCTTGGCCACCCTTTCCCGACAACGGATGAAGCACGAGCACCGGGAGCTGCCGTTGGCCGAGCGCCTGGCCAATGTCGCCAAGGCCGGCCAACTGCTGCCCGGGCTCGAACTCGACATCTTCGACGAGCATTTCAACCGCTTGCCGCACGATGGCGAGAGCGTGGGCGAAATACTGGTGCGCGGCCCGTGGATCTGCTCGGACTACTACAAGGACCCGCAGCCGGCGCGGTTCCACGACGACTGGCTGATCACCGGCGACATGGGAAGCATCGACCCGGGCGAATACCTCGTCATCGCCGATCGCTCCAAGGACCTGGTGAAGAGCGGCGGCGAGTGGATCTCGTCCGTGGACCTCGAAAACCACATCGTCGCCATGGACGGCGTCGCCTCCGCCTGCGTGGTGGCGCAGCCGCATCCGAAGTGGGACGAGCGCCCGGTCGCCCTGGTGGTGCTTGCCGCGGGCGCCGACGTGCCGCCGAAGGAAATCCTCGACCACTGCGCCACGCGATTCGCCAAGTGGCAGCTGCCGGACGACATCCTCTTTGTGGACAGCATCCCGCTCACCTCCACCGGCAAATTGGACAAGAAGGCCGCGAGGGCGGATTTGGCCGCCCAACACTATCGGTTGCCGAGTTTGCGCGACGCCGAGTTCGGGGATTGAACGTGGAGCGCACGACTGTTCGGTACGAGCCGCCGGAAAAGCCGCCGTTCCCGCTGGCGTTCGGCATCGGCTTTCAACAAGTCGCGCTCTGCCTGCCGGGCATCGTGCTCACTCCGGCCATCGTCATTCGCGCCGCCGACGGCAGCGCGGAATATCTTGCCTGGGCGGTTTTCGCCGCCTTGCTCGTGAGCGGCGTCACCACCGTGCTGCAGGCGGTGCGCCTCGGCCCCATCGGCGCCGGCTATCCGCTCCTGATGGGCACCTCCGCGGTCTTCATCTCGGTCAGCATCGCCGCCTTGACCGACGGCGGGCCCGGAATGCTGGCGACCTTGCTGCTTTGCTCGGCGCTCGGCCAATTCGCCTTGGCGGCCCGCCTTTCGTGGTTGCGGCGGATCATCACGCCGGCGGTCGCCGGCACGGTGATCATGCTTATCGCGGTGACGGTGATGCCGATCATGTTCGACATGCTGACGCATGTGCCGCCAGAGGCGCCGCCCGAGGCGGGGCCGGTGAGCGCGGGGGCGACGCTCGCCGTCATCGCGGGGCTCGCGATGCGCGCCAAGGGCTGGCTGCGACTCTGGGTGCCAGTCGTCGGCTTGGCCGCCGGCTGCGCCGTCGCCGCCTTTTACGGAATGTACGACACCACCAGCATTGCCGAGGCGCGGTGGATCGGCATGCCGAATCCGGCCGGCTGGCCGGTGCCGGACTTCACGTTCGGGCCCGCGTTCTGGGCCTTGTTGCCGATGTTCCTGATTGCCACTTGGATCGGCGCCATCGAGACGATCGGCGACGCGGCCGCGGTGCAGAGCGTGGCGTGGCGCACGCCGCGCGCGACGGACTACCGCGAAGTGCAAGGCGCTGTTGCCGCGGACGGCATCGGCAACGTTCTTTCCGGTCTCGGCGGCACGGTGCCGAACACCACTTATTCGAGCAGCATCGCCGCCACGGAGCTGACGGGCATCGCCGCCCGCCGGGTCGGCATCTGCATCGGCGTGACCTTCGTGATGTTGGCTTTCCTGCCAAAAGCCGCGGCGGCGCTGTTGGTGATTCCCGGGCCGGTGGTGGCGGCTTTCGTCACCGTGTTGCTGGCGATGTTGTTCGTGCTCGGCATGCGCCTCGTCGTGCGCGATGGCGTGGACTACCGCAAGGCCGTTGTGGTCGGCTTGTCGTTCTGGATCGGCGTCGGCTTCCAAAACGAAGTGATCTTCGCCGACCAGCTGCACGGCCTGTGGGGCGACGCGCTGGGCAACGGCATGGCGAGCGGCGGCTTCGTGGCCATCGTGCTTACCTTGTTCATGCAGCTCACCGGCCGTCGTCGGCACCGCATGGAAACCGCGTTGAACACGGAATCGCTAGCGGCGATCGACAACTTCCTGCAGGAGTTCGCGAGCCATCGCGGCTGGAACGAGGAAGCGAAAGCTCGCCTGCGCTCGGTCGGCGAAGAGGCGTTGCTCTGCCTGATCGGCGCGCAAGACAGCGACGACGCCGATGAAACGAAAGCCAAGCGCCTGCGCCTAACCGTCGCGATGGAAGGCCACGACGCCGAGCTGGAGTTCCGCGCCGCACCGGGGCAACACAACTTGGAAGATCTGCTGTCGGCGCTGGCCGACTCGCCCAGCGAAGCCGCGGAACGCGAGCTGTCCTTGCGCCTGCTGCGCACCCGGGCCACCTCCGTGCGCCATCACCAGTACCACAGCATGGACATCCTCACGGTGAGCGTGGACAGCGGATCGGCCCCATAGTGGGCGAACCGCCTCGGCACCGGCCGCCGAGCGTGGTGACCGCTAGCGACTGCACCGCCAATACACCCGCGCCGGTCAATCGCTTGCGCCCTTTGGGAGCATTGGCAGCCGCGCGGTGGCCGGGCGACGGACGCCGGCCGCGGCGCTTCAACCCGCGGCCGCGTTGAACACGCGCACGCTCAGCACTTCGTCAATGGCCTCGATGCGGCGCACCGCTTGCGGCGAAAGCGGCGTGTCCAAGTCGATGAGGTTGTAGGCCACGTCGTCCTGGCTTTTGTTGATCATGTCGATGACGTTGATCTCCGCTTCGGCGAAAACGGTCGTCAGCTGCCCCAACATGCCGGCGACGTTCAAGTTGGTCACGGCGACGCGGTGGCCGGCCGGCGCGTCCAAAGACACGGTGGGGAAGTTCACCGAGTTGGCGACCGTGCCGTGGCGCAGGAAGGCGCGCAGCCGATCCGCCGCCATCACGGCGCAGTTCTCCTCCGCTTCGACCGTGCTCGCCCCCAGATGCGGCGTCGCGTACACGCCGGCCACGCCGGCGAGGGCGACGGTGGGAAAGTCCGAGAAGTAGGCGCGCAGGCGCTTCGTCTCCAAAGCCGCCTTGACCGCTGCGGCGTTCACGATCTCTTGCCGGGCGAAGTTGAGCAGCACGGCGCCGGGCCGACAGTGGCGCAACACGCGCTCGTCGACGAGGCCGACGGTGTCCGGCAGCGCGGGAAGGTGCAACGTCACATAGTCCGAACGCGCCAGCAGCGCCGGCAGACTTTCCATGCGCCGCACTTCGCTCGGCAACCGCCACGCCGCATCCACCGACAACGCCGGGTCGTGGCCGAGCACGTCCATGCCGAGCTGCAAGCCGGCGCGCGCCACCCGGGAGCCGACCGCGCCCAAGCCGACGATGCCGAGCGCTCGACCGGCCACTTCGTGGCCCCTGAAACGGCGCTTGTCCGCTTCGACTCGGCGATGCAACGCGTCGTCGTCGCCCACCGTGGCCAGCGAACGCGCGAAGTCGAAGCCGCCGAGCACATCGCGGGAGGCCAGAAAGAGGGCCGCCAGCACCAGTTCCTTCACCGAGTTGGCGTTCGCGCCGGGCGTGTTGAACACCACGATGCCCCGCCGCGTGCAATCCGCGACGGGCACGTTGTTGACGCCGACGCCGGCGCGCGCCACGGCAGCGAGACCCGGCGGCAGGTCGTCCACGCCGAGGCGATGGCTGCGCAGCAGCAAGGCGTGCGGTTCGGCCGTATCCGGCCCCACTTGGAAGCCCTCCCCCGACAGTCGCGCCAAGCCCTTGGCGGCTATCTGGTTGTAGGTTCTCACTCGATACATCGCGCCCGACTCTCCCGCCCTGCTTGCCGCCCCACGCGATCGCGTCTCGGAAGCCTCACTCACCGGTCGACAGTGCTGGCCGCCCGCTCCAGCTCGCGGATGACGAGGCCCACGCTGTCACGGGCTTGGAAACCGGCGAGACGCCGCCGGATGCGGGGGGATTCGGCTGCCAGTTTAGCCAAACCGTCCAGCAAAGTCTTGGGGTTCAGCGCGTCTTCGTGCAGCACCTCGCTCCAACCTTGCGCCGCGGCGAACGCCGCGTTCTCGATCTGATCGCCGCGACTGGCGCGTTTCGGCAAGGGCACCAACAAGTGGGGCTTGCCCAAGGCCAGCCATTCGTAGAGGGCGCCGGCCCCGGCGCGCGACACCACCAGCTCCGCCGCGGCAATGATGTCGCCCCAGCCGGCTTCCACGTATTCCAGCTGCGTGTAGCCCGTGAGGTCGCGCAACGCGGGCGCGATCTTGCCGGCGCCGCAGACGTGGACCACCGAATAGGTGGCGAGCAGCTCCCCCAAGGCGTCCCGCACCACCGCGTTCAACCGGGCGGCTCCCAGACTGCCCCCCACCACGAGCAGCACCGGCTTCTCATCGGCGAGGTTGAGGCGCGCCCGACCTCGCGCCGCGTCGCCGGCCAGCAGGGCCTCGCGCAGCGGCGTGCCGGTCACCGCCACGGCCCGGTCGGCCGGGCTCTGCGGCTCGAAGTTCACGCACAGGCGGGCGACGAACGGAGCGGCCAGCCTATTGGCGAGACCCGGCGTCAAGTCCGATTCGTGGGCCACCGCCGGAATGCGGCGCAGCCAGGCGCCGAGCACGACCGGAAAGGAAACGAATCCACCTTTGGAGAAGACCACCTGCGGGCGCAATCTGCCCAGCAGACGCCACGCCTGCCACACGCCGACCGGCACACGAAAACAGTCCACGAGGTTTTGCAGGGAGAAGTAGCGGCGCAGCTTGCCGGTGGTGATGCCGTGGTAGGCGGTGGCGGACGGCGTCGCCAAACGCCTTTCGATGCCATTCAAACCGCCGACGAAATGCACTTCCACGCCTTGTCGGCCAAGCGCCTCCATCACCGGCAGCGCCGGCACGACGTGGCCGGCGCTGCCGCCCCCCGCCACCACCACCCGCGACAAGCGCCGGCCGCCATCGGCGTTCGCCGGCGCCTGGTGGCCCGCCCGCTCGGTCACAGCGACAGCACATCCTTCACGAACGGAATCGTGATACGCCGTTGCGCGGCCAACGACGACCGATCCAGCAAGTCGAGCAAGCGCAACAGCTCCCGTTGGTCGCGGTCGGCGCGGGCAAGAAGGAAACGCACCACTTCCGGCGTCAGCGACAGGCTGCGGCGGCGCGCGGCGCGGGTGAGCAGCAGTGCGCGGTCGCCGTCGTCAAGGGCCGCGACCCGGTAGCACGCCGCGGCCCGCAAGCGCGAGCCGAGGTCCGGCAACGCGAACGCCATTTCCATCGGCGAACGCCCCGCGGTCACCACGAGTTGAGCACGTCTCTGGGCCAATTGGTTGTAAAGGCCGAAAAACGCCAGCTCCGCTTGACGACAGCCGAGCCAGAACCCCAGGTCGTCCACGCTCACGGCCCTGAACTCCGCGTAGCCGGCGAGCACCCCGCCGGAAGCCCGCATACGGCCGGCGGGGATGTACGCGCTGCCGGCGTGCTTGTGGCAGAACGCCTGCAACAGGTGCGTCTTGCCAACGCCCCGATCGCCAAAGAGCCAAACGCATTCGAAGTCTTCCGCCGGGCGGCGCAGGCGAGCCACCAGTTCGCCGTTGGCGCCGCCTACGAAATGGTCGAAGGTGGCGTGTTGGCGCAACGCGAACGGCAACGCGAGCTGGAGGGTCACGGAACGTGCTCGGCCGCTTCCCGTTTGCGCCGCGAGGCCAGCTTGGCGCGATGACTCCACACGGCGACGTATTGGCCGCCGGAAAGCACCGCGAAACCGGCCACCAGCGCGAATGCCCACGGATCGACGATGGCCGCGCAGAACGACGCCACCGGATCGAGATCGGTCCTCGCCACCAGCACCAGCAGCACGGTGACTATCTGCAGCCCGGTGTTGGCCTTGCTGAGCATCGTCGGCGCTATGTCCAAGTGGCCGAACAGGCGACGGTAGGTAAGCGCGCCGGAAACGATCACGATGTCGCGCAAGACCACGACGGCCAGCAGCCACACCGGCAGATGCCCCTTGATAGCCAACACGGCGCAAACCACGACGACCAGCAGCTTGTCCGCGGCCGGATCAGCGATGGCGCCGAACCGCGTGCGCCAGTCGAAACGCCGCGCCAGCTCGCCGTCGATGGCGTCCGACACGCCGGCGATAGCGATGAGCACCAGCGCGTGCGTCACGTAGTCGTGCCACAGCAGCCACGCCGCTGGGGCGACGAGAAGAACCCGCGCCACCGTGATGACGTTCGGCAACTGCCGCGCGCGTAGCAGCCGATGCGTTGGTGGCGCGGCGTTCACTTCGAGCCCAGCCAAGTGATGTCCATACCCTCGCTGTTCCGTTCACAGGCCAGTTTATCGTCTTGTTTGAGGAGCTCGTGCAGCTGCGTGAAGCTGGACCGCGTGCGCAGGCGGATTTCCAGTGTCTTGGGCGTCGCGGCGATCACGTCCACGCCGTCAATGTACTCCCGCGTGCCGAGGTGTTCGAGCAACGCCGCATAGCCGCGCAACGTCTGCGCGCCCCGCACAGTGGCGCGAAACGCCCGATCGGCGCCGCCGCGCACCGCGAAACGCGCCGCCAAAGCGTCCGCCAAGGCGTCCACAGTCAGGTGCGCGATTTCCTCCGGCGAGGTGGCCTGATGATGAAATCGGCCACCGAGGCGCCCCTCGGACACGCGCAATACGGTTTGCCGGCTTTCGCCGGCGAGCTCCAAGCGGCGTTCAGCCACATCGGTGCCAACAGCGCGATCAACGACATCAGCGTCACCGGCGACATCGGCGCCAGCGGCGACATCGACGACAACGGCCTCATCGCCGCCGCGCGCGCTCGCGCCCGGCAAGGGGCCGCGGCCGTCAACCTCCACGCCGCCCGGCTCGAATCGGCGCAGCGACCGCAGCGCCCAGTCCGCCGTCCAGCCATCGCGACTCGGCGCGGCGCGCCCGGCCAGCAGCAAGTCCGGCCGGTAGCGGCCGGACGCCGCCTCCATGGCCGCCCAAAAACGCCCCCAGACCGCTGCCGCCGGAAGGTCGGCATCGGTCATGTCCATGAGCGGCAACAGGATGTTGAGCCCGCGCCGGCGCGCGCCCGCCAACAGCGCTCTGCGCCAATCTCCGGCCGCGTCGGCCGCCACGATGAGGCCGGGGCCGCGCTCGCGCACCGCCAGCCAGACCAGGATCACCGGCCGATCGGCGGCCCAAATGGGAAGCTGGGCGTCGCGCACCAATCCGCGCACGGCTTCAGCGTCGAAGCGCACTGCAAGCCGCAAGCGGTCGGCGTCGCGCTCCGGGCCAGCGGCTTCCGCCAAATCACCCAAGTCCGGCGGGATCGGCACCGGCAGAGGTTCAAGAATGGAGAACCGGTAGCTCAGCGCGTAGTGCTCCGGCGCCGCCAACGCGGCGGCGATGTGGTTGGTCAGCGGCACGTTGGCCATGCCCGTCACGCGGGTGAGCACTTGCGCAAGCGCCACCGATGCGGCGTGTTGCCGATCCGCCTCGGATTGGGATGCGATCGGAACCTCGGCCTCGTAAAGCCACGGGATCACCTCCGCGCCGGGCGCTTGGCAGAGAACGGCGCAAGTGCCGAGCGCCAGATGCCGGATCGCCCGCCGGACGCGGCGGGTTATAGTGCGCCAACGTTCGGGCTCGATGCCGCCTACGGCGAGTGGCGGATTCGTTCGCGCTTGGCCCCGCGCCCTTGTCGAGGCGGCCGTCATGGCCCGGTGCGCAGCCGCCGGCCGAGGTCTTTCGAGCGGGTTTGTGCGTTGGCGAATGGCGAAGACTCCTTGAGCGCCGTCGCCGGCATCGGGTTGTAAGCGGCAAGGCGGCCCGCGGGACGAAGTCGAGCGGTTCGCGTGTACTTGGGCATAGTCTAATGAAAGCGCGGTTTTTGACGCTAGAGGCCAGCCGCCGATCGCGGCGCGCATGGCGCAGCCAATTGCGACTCGGTCGGCGGATCCAAACATGCCCCTGACCTACCGCGCCGCCGGCGTGGACATCGACGCCGGCAACGAGCTGGTGCGCCGCATCGCTCCCGCGGTGGCGCGCGCGCGGCGGCCCGAACTGCTCACCGGGCTCGGCGGCTTCGCGGCAGTGGCGGCGTTGCCCGCCGGCTACCGCGAACCGGTGTTGGTGGTTGGCACCGACGGGGTCGGCACCAAGCTCCGGTTGGCCATCGATCACGGCCGCCACGACGGCGTGGGCCAGGATCTGGTGGCGATGTGCGTCAACGACGTGCTGGCGGTCGGCGCCGAGCCGTTCCTGTTTTTGGACTATTACGCCACCGGCGCGCTGGATGTCGAGGTGGCCGCGCGCGTTGTCGCCAGCATCGCCCAGGCCTGCGAGCTGGCCGGCTGCGCCTTGGCCGGCGGCGAAACGGCCGAGCTGCCCGGCTTCCACAAACCCGGCGATTACGAACTCGCGGGGTTTTGCGTCGGCGTCGGGGAGCGCGGCCGGATCGCCACCGGCGACGGCGCTAGCGAAGGCGATGCGCTGATCGGGGTCGCCTCCAGCGGCCCCCACGCCAACGGCTATTCCTTGATCCGGCGGGTACTGCTAGACAGCGGCGAGAACGTGTCCGAAGACCTGCTCGCGCAACTGCTGCGGCCGACGCGCATCTATTTGGAGGCTGCCCGGGCGTTGCAAGGCGCGATGAAGGGCGCGAGCCATATCACCGGCGGCGGATTCGTGGACAACCTGCCGCGAATGTTCGCAAGTGATCTCGCCGCGCACGTCGACTTGGCCGCGTGGCCGCGCCCGCCGGTGTTCGAATTTCTGCAACGCGCCGGCGGAGTCGACGAACTCGAGATGTGGCGCGTCTTCAACAACGGCATCGGTTTCGTGGCCTGCGTGGCGGCAACGCACGCCGATCGCGTTTGCGCGGATCTGGCGGCGGCGGGAGAAGACGCTCGGATAATCGGCCGATTGGCGCGGCGCGGCGCGGCGGCCCCTTCTGGGCACCTTGTCGTGGCCCGCGACCACGCCGAATTGACGTGACCGGCCTCGCCCGTCAGCCGCATCGTCCGCAAATGGGGTACCATGCGCAGCCGCCGGCGCCTGGGCATGTCCGCCGCGCCGCACGGCGTCCAAATCCAACGGTTCCAAACCAATGAACAGGAGTTTGCGCGTGGCCAACATTCGCGTGTCGGGCGCGACGACGCCAACCGCGGCGCGAACGGCAAAGCGCAGCCCATGACCGGCCCCCGCAAGACAAAGGGCATTGTTCTCGCCGGCGGCCGCAACATGCGCCTGCACCCGGTCACCATCGGCGTGTGCAAGCAGCTGCTGCCGATCTACGACAAACCCATGGTGTACTACCCGTTGACGACGCTGATGCTTGGCGGCGTGCGCGAAGTGCTCGTGGTTTCCACCCCGCGCGACACGCCGCGGCTGCGCGAACTGCTGGGCGACGGCGCGCAGTGGGGCATGCGCATCTCCTACGTCGTGCAAGGCCAACCCAAGGGTTTGGCCCACGCGTTTGTGGTCGGGCGCGACTTCGTCGGCGACGATTCGGTGGCGCTGATCCTCGGCGACAACGTGTTTTTCGGCAGCGAACTGCCGCGCAAGGCACGAGCAGCCATCGACGCCAATCGCGGCGCCACCGTGTTCACCTATCCGGTGCAAAATCCGAGCGAGTTCGGCGTGCTGGAGGTCGATTCCGTCGGACGACCTTTGGCGATAACCGAGAAGCCGGCGGTTCCGCGTTCCAACCTTGCCGTCACGGGGTTGTACGTCTACGACAACGACGTGTTGGACATCGCCGCGTCGCTTACGCCGTCGGCCCGCGGCGAGCTGGAGATAACCGATGTGAACCGGGAATATCTGCGCGCCGGCCGCCTCGACGTGGTGCGGTTCGGACGCGGCATGGCCTGGCTCGACACCGGCACGCCCGAATCGCTGCTCGAAGCCAGCCTGTTCGTGCAAACCATCGAGCATCGGCAAGGTCTGAAGATCGCCTGCCCGGAGGAGGTGGCTTGGCGCATGGGATGGATCGCCGATGCCGGGTTGGCCGCTTTGGCCGAGCGGTCCCGCGGCCAACCGTATCGCGACTATTTGCAGGGTTTGCTGGTCGAGGGCCGCGAGGCGAACGGCGACTGAGCCGCGACGTGTGCCGTTCGCGACAGCGTGGAGCCGCGCGCGCCGAAAACGCCTTTGGCCATGCCCGTGTCTCGGCTGGCGGGCCAGGCAGGTTCCCGTCGCGATTCGCCGACCACGCCCGGCGGCCGGCGTGAAAGCGCCGCGACCACTCCCAGACGGAAGACCGCGCGACACCGAGGCGGTCTTTCGCGATCCGGCGAAATCGTGATTCTCATCCAAACGCATCTGTGGCGGTACGCCCTGTACCGCGCCTATCTGAACTTGGTGGGCGAAGCGGCCAAACTGCATTTGGGCTGGTTGTGGTGGTTCCTCGAGCCGATAGCCATGACCGCGGTGTTTTTCGCGGTCTTCACCTATCTGCGGCCCATGCGCGGCGGCGGCATCGAGAACTTCACCGCCTTCCTGATCATTGGCGTGACGACTTGGCTTTGGTTCGCCAACGCGGTGGGAAACTGCACGGACGTGCTGGTTGGCGCGCGCGCCATCGTTTCGCAGATGCGTCTGCCAAAACTGCTCTTTCCGACCATTGCCGTGGTTTCCGCGTCTTTGAAACAAGTGTTCGTGTTCGTGGTGCTCCTGTTGTTCATCGGCGCCATGTTCGGGGTCTCCTGGACGTGGCTGTTCCTGCCGCTTCTCGCGGTGACCCAGCTAGTGATCATTCTCGCCACTGCCGCGGTGGTGGCGTTCGTGTGCTGCTGCGTCCGTGATGTTCGTTTTCTTGTGCGTTCCGGCCTCACCTTGATGATGTTCTGCTCCGGGCTGTTTTTTTCCATCGACGATCTCGGCGCCGAGTGGCGCTTCTGGTTTCGTCTGAACCCCATGGCGGTGATCATCGAACAGTATCGGGCGGTGCTGCTTCACCACTCGTCGCCTGACGTGGCGTGGTGCCTGGGCGCGGTGGCGGTGGGTGCGCTTTTCCTCTTCGGCCTCAAGTGGCTGTATCAGCGTTTCGACCGGACGCTCACTCGCCGGATCATCGCCTGATGCGGCTCGCTGGCGTGTCCGTCGTGTACACGGAAACCGGCCTCGACTCGCCCGGCGCCCGCGTCGCGGCGTTGCGCGACGTCTCGGTGCGCGTCGCCCGGGGCGAGAAGCTCGGCGTGGTGGGTGCGAACGGCGCCGGCAAATCCACGCTGCTCAGGGTGATGGCGGGCGTTGTCAAGCCGGACGCGGGGCAAGTGGACGATGGCGGATTGTCCTGCGCGTTCCTGTCGTTGCAGGCCGGTTTCGACAACGAACTGTCCGGCGAGCGGAACATCGTGATGCACGGCATGTTGACCGGGCTCACGCGCAAGGAAGCTCAAGCCCGTATCCCGGCGGTGGCCGAGATGTCCGGCCTCGGGGACGCTTTGGCGCGGCGCGTCAGCACCTATTCCACCGGAATGCGCGGTCGGCTCTGCTTTTCCACGGCGATAGATCTGGATCCCGAGGTGCTGCTGCTCGACGAGATCTTCAGCGTCGGCGACATCGAGTTCCGGGAAAAATCCGAACGGATAATGTTGGAGCGGTTTCAAGGCGACAAGGCGGTGGTCTTTGTCTCGCACAATCTCAAGATGATGGAGCGCGTTTGCGGGCGCGTCATCTGGCTGGACAACGGCCGCGTCCGGGCCGCAGGCGCTGCGCGCGACTTGATCGCGCAATACCGCAAAGCGAGTTCACAGACCGCCGACGGCGCCTAACCGACGGGCGGGATGTGCGCCTTGGCGCGCAGATAGCGATCCAGCGCGTCCCGCCATGTCGCCATTTCCCCAAAGTCGGCAGTGGCTTTGGCATTGTCGAGCACGCTGTACGCCGGCCGCCGCGCCCGCGTTGGATAATCGCTGCTCGCGCATGGGGTCACTTCGGTGTCGATGCCAACGCGACGGATGATTGCCTTGGCGAAGTCGAACCACGTGGCCGCGCCCGTGTTGACGACGTGGTAGACGCCCGTGGCCCGTTCCACGAGGGCGCGCACCATCGTTCGGGCCACATCGTGGGTGCCGGTCGGCGACATGAACTGATCGTGTACCACCCGCAACGGGCCGCGCCGGCCGGCGTTGATGATCGTCTCGACGAAGTTCCCCCCCTTGGCGCTGGCGCCACGCACACCGAACAACGAGGCCACCCGCAACACCAGGACGTCGTCGCACTCCTCCAGCGCGTTGACTTCTCCAAGCGCTTTGGAGGCGCCGTAGACGTTCACCGGCGCCACCGGCGCCGTCTCTGCAAGAGGCGCGCGGCGAGCCGCGTCGCCGCCGAACACGTAGTCCGTGCTGATGTGCGTCAATCGGGCTTTTTTGCGCGCGCAGACCCGCGCCATCACGCGCACGGCCTCGGTATTCACTTGGAAGGCCAAGGCGGGATTGTCCTCGGCTTCGTCCGTCTTGTGATAGCCGGTGCAGTTGACGAGGATGTCGAAGCGTTGGGCCGCCAAGCGGCTTTCGGCGTCTGCTGAGGCGACGTCCAGTTGGCCGCGGGCCAAGCCATGCAACTCGAACGGTTCGCCCGCAGCGGCATGGGCCTTGCGAAAGTCGGCGCCAAGCTGGCCGCGCGCGCCAAGCAGCACCAGGCGCGGGCGTCTGCCCGGGCGAGTCATCCGGCGAACCTGGGCCGTATCGTCATATGTCCAGAATGCCGCCGTGCAGTTCCACTTCGCGGATCACGCCGTGCCAATGCGCGAGCTGGCGATACCAGTCCAACGTGATCGTCTTCGCGGTCTTCTCCACGGCGCCGCGCGCAAGCGCCTCGCAGATTTCCGCGACGCCGTCGATCGCGTTCCATTTCACGCGAAATCCGAGAGCTTCGATCTTCCCGAACGCAACGCGGTAGCTGCGATGATCCGGTTCCCCGTACCACGCGACTTCCACGTTCCGCGGCACGTTCTCGGCCACAAGATCGCCAAGCGGCCCGATCTGGTAGGTGTTGTCGCCCGAACCGACATTGAACGTCTGCCCGTTCACCGCCGCGCTCGCCGCCTCCAAGGCGAAGATCTGCGCCCGCGCCGCGTCGCGCACGTGCAGCATCGGCCGCCACTGCGAGCCGTCGCGCATCAGCGGCAGTCTGCCGGTGCTCCACGCGCCGTAGGTCATGCCGTTGATGGCAAGGTCGAAGCGCATCCGCGGCGACAGGCCGAAAACAGTCGCCTGACGCAACGCCACCACGCAAAAGTCCGCGGCCGCCAGCGGCAAGATGTCGCGTTCGGCCATCGCGTTGGCTCGAGCGTAGTGGGTAAGCGGTTTTGGCGGCGTGTTTTCGTCCGCCACCACATCGCCCTGCTGAAATCCGTAGATGCTGCACGACGACGGCAGAACATACCGTTCGGCACCGGCGGCTCGCGCCAGACGCGCGCACCGAACCCGCGCTTCGTGGTTGATCTGATACGTGGCGTGTTCGAAAAACTCGCTGGACGGGTCGTTGGAGATCGCCGCCAGATCGATCACCGCGTCCACTCCCTCGAAGTGCGAGGCGGTCAGCTTGCGGCAGTCCTCCACGACCACCTCGAGCCCTTCGTCCGCGGCCAGCAGATCGCGTCCAAAAAAGAACCGATCCACCGCGCGGACCCGGTAGCCGGAATCCAGCAGCATCGGCGTCAGAACGGTGCCGATGTAGCCGCCGGCGCCTGTCACCAGCACGCGCTTCACGGGCATTCCGCCTGTTGGCACATGCGAATGAAACCCTCGCTTCCACCGCCACGCGCGCTGCTCGCGAACTCGCTTCTCACGTCCCCGTTCCAGCGCCGGGGCCGTTGTACACGAACGGCGATGACGCCTCGGCGAGCCGCGGCAAAGCGCGGTCGCGATCGGAAACGATGGCCTCCCCCGCCGCGATCGGCCATTCGATGCCCAGCGCCGCATCGCTCCACAAGACGCCGCGATCGTGGCTCGGCGCGTAGTAGGCGCCAACCTTGTAGAGTATCTCGGTGTCCGCCTCCAGCGTCATCAGCCCGTGCGCGAAACCCGCCGGAACAAACAACTGGTTCCCGGCGTCGGCGGACAACACGACAGCGACGTGGCGCCCGTAGGTTGGCGAGCCGCATCGCACATCCAACGCCACGTCGTAAACGGAACCGCGAACCACCCGCACGAGCTTGTGCTGGTCGTGGGGCGGTTCTTGGAAGTGCAGCCCGCGCACGGTGCCCCGGTCCGCGGAGAACGAGTGATTGTCCTGCACGAACTCCGCGTCCACGCCGACTTGGGCGAACGTCCTGCGATTGTAGACCTCGGAAAAGAAGCCGCGTTTGTCCCCGTGCCTGGCCGGTGTCAAGAGAACCACGTCGGGTATGGCGAGTTCTCGCACTTGCATGATTCAGACCGCGCCGCCGTTCGGGGCCTCGGCATCATCGCCAGCAGTCCATTGCGCGTAAAAGAGCTCCAACGCGTCCTGCAAGCCGTCCAGCTTGGCGGCGCTTTCCACGAAGGGCGGCGCGCGCTCGGCCACGGTCTCGTGCCACCGCCCAACCTCGCCGGCCAGCACACGCGGCAACATCGCGACGATGCGCTCGACGCTCGGCCGGCCGTTCAGGGCGTAGCCGAGCCGAGCCAACAAGGCCGCGCTCGCCCCCGTGCCGGTGAACGCCACGACTTTGCGGCCCAGCAGCAACGCCTCCGCCACCACGAGCGGGTTCGGATCCTCGCGCGAGGTCAACAAGAACGCGTCGGCGCGGCGAAGATGCGCATAGGGGTTCTCGGTGATTCCCGTGAAGTAGAAGTTCCGCACCCGGAGGGATTGGAAACGCTCGTAGGTCTTGTCGTTGAGATCCGTTTCCGCCGGCGCCCACGGGCCTACCCAGACAAAATCGTACTGCTGCAACCGCTCGGCGACCGCCAAGAAGATGTCCGCGCCTTTGCGAGGCTGCGCCAGCCCGCACATGGCGACCGCCAGCCGGTCGCTGCTGGCCGGCAGCGCCTCGCCGCGCTCGTTCACCGGCGGCGGCACAGCCTGCTCCCCGCCCGCCCGCACGACGTCCCCATCCACGAAAATGCCGATGTCCAGCGTCTTCGCCACGGACGTGGACGTGAGTTCCTGCAGATCCTCCAGAGCCGTTCGCGACGCCCCGACCAAGAGGTCCGCGAAGCGCAGCACTCGGGGCGTACACACGCTGGACAACAGCGACGGCAGACTGTCCCGGGTCTCGTGGGTGTGCAGCACCACGGCCACGCCGGATCTCTTGCCGGCCTCGCACCACTCCCCGGCGCTCACCGAGTTCACATACAGGAGATCGGGTTTCAGTTCGGCAAGAATCCGCTCGGCGTGGACAACCCGTTGCCGGTACGTTTGATCGCAGACTTCGTGGCTCGTGTTCAACACTCGATACGACGGGCGCAAGTGCTCGTACCACGGAAAGTCGATGAGGGGCCCCTTCTTCTTGGCGAGCAGCGAAACCTCGTGCGTTCGCGCCAAGTGGGCGGCGATATCGAAGCCGATGCGCGGCGCGCCCGTCAAACTCGCGTCGTGGCAAACCACGCAAACCCGCATGGGCTTGCTACCGCCATTCCACGCGGAGGCCCATGTCGCGCGCCACCGCCGGGAAAACCCGCTCGATGGCGTGCGCCCATTGCCCGTCGCGATGAAACGTCAAGGATTTCTCGTCGCCGCGTTCGAACTCTATCGCCGCTTCTCCCGCCTCGGTCGCCGTTCCGGCCGCCGCCGCCACCCCGACGAAGACGCGTTCCAGCACTTCTCGACGCAGGAACATCATCGTGCCCGAGAGGAAGTCCACGACCCGGTGTTCCTCCCTCACGCCCAGGCGATCCAGCAGATCGAAATACTTGTCGGGATTGTCGTTCAGTTGCGTGTACCGGCACCGCTCGGCGCCGAGCATGCCGATCGACTCGTCGGCCAGCAGGCGGCGGACGTTGTCGCTCGCGGTTTCCGCCGTGCCGAGCAAAGGCGTCAACAACTTTCGTCGCCAGAGCTGCACCTCGCCCTTGCCCATGTGCGGGCTCTTTTTCGTGTGAACCAGACAGAACAGCGGGTAATCCGCCATGCGGATGTTCCGCAACGTCTGAAAATGGCCGCCGATGTCGCGGCCTTCGTTCTTGCTGATGAAAACCCTGGCCTCGGGAAAGTCGTCCCGCACGCTCGTCAGCAATTCCTGGGTGAACGTCGTGTCCACCAGATTGACGTACAAGTCGTGGCAATTCGGCGCCAAGTTCGCCAGATAGCCGGACAGTTCCGGCCAAAGCTCCGGATAGTAGACGTGCGCGAGAACGCACAACGCCTTGGCGCCGACCCTTGGCTCGGCGGCCGTATCGACGCCGGCCGGCGATGGCGCCCCGGACTTGCCATTGTCGTTTCGCAAAGTGTGCAAACGCGGCTCCCAGCGTCCGGCGGACATGTAGTGCCGCAGAACCTCAAGGGCCGGCTTGTTCGCGAACCCGGCCTGAAGATCCGGATACAAGCCGAGGTACTCGTCGGCTTGAAAGTCGATGGGGATCTCGCGCGGGCTGTCGCAAATCGTCCGCAAGAACTCGCCTTTGGAGCAGATGCGGGATTCGGCGTGGCCGTGTTTCTCGTAGTGGGTCCGCAACGCGGCGTCGTCCAATCCGGCAAGATCCGCATGCAGCGCGCCGTAGAACGCCGGGTCGAAGGCGAAGGCGTCTGGCGCCGACAGGTCGCAGCGATGCAGATCGCGGATCAGCGGATCCAGCTCGTCGTCGGAGATGTCGATCGGCAGTCGGCCTTCCGAGTATCCCGCCTCCATATAGTGGGTGAGCGGATCTTGCTCGGCGGCTCGAACATCGTCGTTGGTCGCCAAGTAGTATTCGGGATCGAACAAAATCGGCACCGTCGCGTTGTTGCGCGACGCCTCGAAGTTTCGATCCGCCAAATCCAAGCGCCCGCAATGGCCGTAGGTCCGGGCCGACGGGGCGCGCGAAAGCAAGTGCCGGCCGGCGCCGTCGGGAAGAGCCTTCACGATCCGGCCCTTCCACCGCGTTCGCCTTGCCGCCCCGACCGGCAACAACCGCCAAAACGCCCGCAGCGCGTAGTAGCGCGGCCGAGGTGTTCTCGCCGCGACCGCTGGCGGGCCCGCCTCCTCATCCGCGGCCTCGCCGGCCGGTTCGCCGCCCAGCTTCGTTCGCACCCAGCGCAACGGTTTGGTGACCCGCCAAGACGTGGACGACCGCAACGCGTCGATGGCCTGGTTGAGCTCACTAGCGTGGGCCGCGCCATCCGCCAAGGCTCGGCGCAAACCGCCGATGCGCCCGTCCCGCTCGGCGATGCGCCCGTCCCGCTCGGCGATGCGCTCGTCCCGTTCGGCGATGCGTTCATCCCGCTGCGCGAGGTGCATGTCCCGCTCGGCGATGGTGTTGGCGAGCGCGTTGGCGCGCGCCTCGTGCTCGGCCACCGCCGAGCCCAGCTGGTCGATGCGGACGTCGCGCTCGGCCACCTTCTCGCCGAGCCAGGCGAGGCGTTCGTCCCGCTCGGCAACCCTGTTCGCAAGCGCGCTGGCGCGCGCCTCGTGCTCGGCCGCCGCCGAGCCCAGCTGGTCGATGCGGACGTCGCGCTCGGTCATCTTCTCGCCGAGCCAGGCGAGGCGTTCGTCCCGCTCGGCAACCCTGTTCGCAAGCGTGTTGGCGCGCGCCTCGTGCTCGGCCACCACCGAGCCCAGCCGGTCGATGCGGACGTCGCGTTCGATCAGTGCCGTGTTCATCTGGCCGATCTGCCTGTCGCGCGCCTGCACGGTTTCGTTCGTGGCGTTGAGCATGCCGTCTCGCTCGGCTACCGCATGGATCAACGCATCCGTTCGAACATCCCGATCAACGATGGCCTGGTCTAGCGAAGCCAGTTGGTCTTGTTGTCTTTCGATGTCCTTGTTCAGGCCGTCTATGACGTCGTCTCTGTCCCGCACGGCACGACTCGACGAATCGAGCTGAACTTCGTGCCGCGCGATCACCTCGTCCCTGTCCCGCACCGCTTGATTCAACGAGTCGAGCTGAACTTCGTGCCGGGCGATCACCTCGTCCCTGTCCCGCACGGCCTGTCTCAACGAGTCGCGCCGACCTTGGTGCCCGGCGATAACCTCGTCCCTGTCGCGCACGGCTTGTCCCAACGAGTCTATTTCGCGGTCGCGCGCGGCGATCACGTTGCCTTGCGCTTGCAGTTCCTTTTCCAACGCGCTGTTGCGCTTGCCAAGCCGCGCGCTGACGATGACCGGTTGGCGAAATACGGCGCAGGCGTCGTCGAACTCGCTGCGGACCGCATCCAGCCGGCCCGCGTCGTCCGCGTCACGTTGCCCGCGCGACCAGCGCGAGAGAATGTCGAACGTCGACCTCGTCCAACGCGACAAGGCCGGATCCGCAAGGGCATCGTCCGCCTTTTGATGCCGCAACGCGGGCGAAACACGCTGATCCAGCTCGATGGCGGCGGTGGCGGACGGCTTTGGCCAAACGACGCCCAAGTCGCTGCCGAGGCGCTCCGCCACGGTCGACCAGTCTTCGAGCGTGTCGTCGTAGCGCGCGAACGCCCGCCGGTGCGGGCGCGAACCTTCTTCGGCTGCCAGCACGTTGCGCAGCCACAAGAGCATGCCCACCGATGGCGGGATGGCGTCGCGGTCGGCCAGAGACGCCGACGTTTCCAAGGGATTGCGCAGCGCAACGGCAATACGCGGCTCGGCACCGGCCCGTTGCGCGACATCGCACCAGAAGGGCAGGAGGCGGCACAACCGAGGATCCTTCAACACGAACAAGCCGCTATCGGCGAATTCGCTCTCGAGCAGCGCTTGGGCTTGGGGGCGGAACGCCTGGGCGGCCGGCGAAGCGAACCAGTCCGCGCTCAAGTGTTCCCAATCGTCCCACGCCGAACCGGCGGACTTCAGCATGGCGTCATTCAAAGCCGTGACCTTTGTCGATTCCCAATACCCCGTGCCGTTGTATTCGTCCGCTTCCATCAATGTCTTGGGCGCGTCGCAACCCAAACCCACGAGCACTTGGGTCAGCAAGGACGTGCCGCTACGGTGCATTCCCGCCACCAGCACCGCCACCCGGGCCGTTGTGTTCGCCGCAGCGCCGGCGTTGCCCCGCCGCTTGGTCTTCGGGTCGCGAGCGCCGGGGCCACCCGCGCTTCTGGCGCCTGCGCCCATCAACCGGGTTCCTTTTCGCCAAGGCCGGCGGCGAAGCGGGAAGTCACGAAACGGGTCAAGGTGGCAAGCGACCGCGCCACGCTTTCCTTTGTCGTGTCGATGACGAGCGACGGACGCTCGGGGGCCTCATAGACGTCGTCCACCGCCGTGAAGCGTTTGATCTGGCCGGCCCGCGCCTTGCGGTAGAGGCCTTTGGGATCGCGCATTTCGCAGGTGGCGAGATCGGCGCGAACGTACACCTCGTGGAACCGCCCCGGCGGCAAGTCGCGCATGACCGCCTGGCGCGCCTTCTCGCGATCGGCGCGGTACGGAGAAATGAAGGCGGAAACGCAAATGTAGCCCAACATGGCCAACAGCGCCGCGACATGGCCGACGCGACGTATGTTCTCCGTGCGATCCGCATGCGCGAAGCCGAGGTCGTCGTTCAAGCCGTGGCGCATGTTGTCGCCATCGAGCACGGCGATCTGAAAACCGTCGCGAAACAGTGTTTCTTCAAGCGCGAAGGCCAGTGTGGATTTGCCCGCCCCCGATAAACCCGTGAGCCAAAGCACGCCGCCGGCGTGTCCGCTTCGCGCCTCGCGCTCGGCGAGCGAGACGCGATGTTCTATCGGCTTGATGTCGGCGGCGTGGATCATGCGGGCGTGAGTGCTGCAAGGCTTGGGATTATACGCTTGCGGTGGTTTCGTTCGCTGTTCGGGCCGGCACCGCAAGAGGCGCTTGCGTTGTGCCGTCAACTCCCGGCGTCCCGCGCCCACTTGGCGAGGGCTTGATTCTGGCGCTTGATCTCCGCCGCGATCTGGGCGAGTTCGCCGGCCATCTGCTGCACGGCGGCGCTCACCATGTCGGTGCCGCCGGCGATGGAGACCAATGCGCCGATGTGCTTGCCAAGATTCTCCTCGGCGGATTGGATGGCTTCGACGATCGCGCCGATCGTTTCCCGGGTGGTCGGCTCTTGGGTGGTCGATGTCTCAACATACGGTTCGGCAACGGGTAGCGGCGCCACCGTGGTGGAGGCGATGGCCGGCGGCACCGTCTCGACCGCGGTCGTCGAAGGTTCAAGAGAGGCGTCCGCGACGGTCTGGGCGGGCGTGAAAGCAACGGTCCCCGTGGCGTAGGCCGCGTCGCCCGGCGGGACCTCGGCGAACATTCCCGGCGAGACCAGCGAGCCGTCCTCCCGTTCCGTCAGCAGGGGCGGTTCCGGGGCTTGCGGCCGCGGCGGCAGACTGTCCAACGACAAGCTACCCATGCCGGAGGCCGCGGCGTCCATTCGCTCGGCCAGATCAGCCCGTTGCCCGGCATCCAACGCGAAAAGGCCCAAGGCTGCTTGGCGGATCAGGTCGGCGGCCTCGGCGGTGGGCGGCACCCAGCCGTCCAACTGGACGCCAAGCAGGTTTTCCGCCGAGCGCGCCAGTTCACCGACCGGCCCGACGCCCGCCGTCGCGCGGACGTCGGCAAAGGCCGCGCGCAGCCCCGCCAAGGCGCCAGCGTGGCTCGGCTCCCGGCCCAGACGGGCGAGGTCGGCCTCGGCTTCACGGAGAAATCGCTCTTCCATCAAGCTACGATTCGGCACCGTGGAAACGGCGCGGAGTCCTGCCGCCAATGTGAGCGTGGCGAATGTTGGACATGTTCTTTAGCACGCTAGGGCTTGGCGGGCGGCGTCCACTGGCCCACCGGGATGGTGGGCAGACGCGAGGCGTTCCGCTCTTTCAATTCGTCCAAGTAGCGCTGCCAATAGCGCTCCCGATGTGCCGCGAGGTCGCGCAAGAACGACCAAGAGTATATGCCGGTGTCGTGGCCGTCGTCGAACACTATGCGGATGGCGTAGTTGCCCACCGGCACGATCTCGCGGACGCCCACGCGCTTCTTGCCCGTTTGCAGCACCCTCTCGCTCTCCGCGTGGCCGCGCACTTCGGCCGATGGCGAATACACCCGCAGCAGTTCCGCCGGCAGCGTGGCGGAGCTGTCCGAGTAGGTTAGCTCCAAGGTCTTGGAGCGCTTGTGGTAGATGATGCGGGTGGGATTCACAGCGCTTGCGACGAGGTTGGGCGAGCCGGGGTCAGAGTATGTAACGCGAGAGGTCCTGATCCCGGGCGATGTCGGCGAGATGCTCGTCCACATAGGCGGCGTCTATCGTCGTCGGCACGTCGTCGGCGCGGGTCTCGAAGGAAATGTCGTCCAGCAGCCGCTCCATCACCGTGTGCAGCCGCCGCGCGCCGATGTTCTCCGTGTTCTCGTTCACCTCGAAGGAGATCTCGGCGATGCGGATGAGGGCGTCGTCTTCAAAGCGCACGTCCATGCCTTCGGTGGCCAGCAGCGCCCGGTACTGCTCGGTGAGGGAGGCGTCCGGCTCCGAGAGAATGCGGCGAAAGTCCTCCGGCGTCAGTGCCGCCAACTCCACCCGGATGGGCAGCCGGCCCTGCAACTCCGGTATGAGGTCCGAGGGTTTGGCGAAGTGGAAGGCGCCGGAAGCGATGAACAGAATGTGATCCGTGCGCACCATGCCGTGCTTCGTGTTGACGGTGCAGCCCTCGATGAGGGGCAACAAATCCCGTTGCACGCCTTCGCGCGAAACATCCGCGCCGATGCTCTCGCTGCGCTTCGCCACCTTGTCCAGTTCGTCCAAGAACACGACGCCCGTCTGCTCCACCGCCGTGATGGCGCGGGTCTTCAGTTCGTCCTCGTTGATGAGCTTGAACGCTTCCTCTTCGCGCAGCCGGCGGAAGGCGTCTCGCACTTTCATGCGGGCCATGCGCGGCTTGCCGGTGGGCAGGTTCGCGAACATGTTCTGCAACTGCCCGGTGAGCTCCTCCATGCCCGGCGGCGCCATGATTTCAACGCCGATGGCGGAATGGTCCAACTCGATGGACACCTCGCGCTCGTCGAGTTCCCCGGCGCGCAGGCGTTCGCGGAACTTCTGCCGCGTCTCGGCGGCGCGACCACCACCGTCTTCGCCGGCGTGGGACGACGGCCCCGGCAGCAACGCGTCGAGAATGCGATCCTCGGCGGCGTCCTCGGCACGGGCCCGCACCCGCTCCATGGCCTGTTCGCGCAGCATCTTCACCGACACGTCCGCCAGATCCCGCACGATGGACTCCACATCGCGCCCCACATAGCCCACCTCGGTGAACTTGGTGGCCTCGACCTTGATGAAGGGCGCGTTGGAAAGCCGCGCCAAACGTCGGGCGATCTCGGTCTTGCCGACGCCGGTCGGCCCGATCATGAGGATGTTCTTCGGGGTTACCTCGTCGCGCAGCGCGTCGTCGAGCTGCATGCGCCGCCAGCGGTTGCGCAGCGCGATGGCCACGGCGCGCTTGGCTTTGTCTTGGCCAATGATGTGTTTGTCGAGCTCGTGGACGATCTCGCGTGGGGTCATCATGCTTCTAATGTCTCGATAGTCGTGTGCTGGTTGGTGAACACGCAGATGTCGGCGGCGATGGCCAGGCTCTTGGCGACGATGTCGCGGGCCGGCAAGTCGGTCTCAGCGAGCATCGCCCGAGCCGCCGCCTGCGCGTAAGGCCCGCCCGAGCCGATGGCGATCAAGCCGCCTTCGGGCTCCACCACATCCCCATTGCCCGTGACGAGAAGCGACGTGGTCTTGTCGGCCACCGCCAACAACGCCTGCAACCGGCGCAGCACGCGATCAGCGCGCCAATCCTTGGCCAGCTCCACCGCGGCTCGCGTCAGATTGCCCTGGTACTTCTCCAAGGCGCCCTCGAAGCGCTCGAACAGGGTGAAGGCGTCCGCCGTTCCGCCGGCGAAACCGGCGAGCACGCTGCCCTCGTGGAGCCGCCGCACCTTGCGGGCGTTGCTCTTCAGGATCGTGTTGCCGAACGAGACTTGGCCGTCTCCGCCAAGCACGACGCTGGCCCCACGCCGCACGCAAACGATAGTTGTGCCGCTGAACTGCTCCACGGGCGTCTCTTGAGGTCTTGCGGGCGCTGGCGACGCCGCACGATGCGACGCCGTGACGGCCAGTTTAGCACCGCCGCCAAGAGGCGACTTTCTCGCGCCGCCAAGCGGCGGCCGAGCCCATCCCGAACCTCGGTTTCGCGGCGCGGCGCCGTCAGCCCGGCGTTTGCCCGCCGCTCGTTTCGCGCACCAAGGGCAGTGCCGGGATGTCCTTGGCACGCAACTGCGTCAAGGCGCGGCGCATCTCCACACGATCGGCGAAGGGGCCCACCAGCACCCGATGCCAAGCGCCGCCGGCGGCGCGCGGCACCTCGCTGACGTTCGCCTCCATGCCTTCAAGCAGGAGTTCCGCACGCATGGCGTGGGCGTCGTTCTCGCGCAGGAACGAGGCCGCCTGAAGCAAATACACTTGGGTTGCGGGGTCCGCGGCGGGCGCCTCCAACACCGGCTGATAGGGATCGACGTGCGTGCGCACCACCTCCTTCGGCAACCGATCCATGAACTCGTATTTGAGCTTCGGTGCGGCCGCCGCCACGGATTCCGCGGCGACATGCTCATCGCCAGGCAGAAACGCGGCCAATGGCGGCGCGTGCTCGACGGCGAAAACGGCAATGGCGCAACACACCACGCCGGCGACGAAGGACCCCGCCGAGAAGACGCGGGGCGTCTTGCTTTTGGCCTTGCGCGCACCGTGCGCAACACGCGCACCGCGCAGGAAACGAGCACCGGCCGGCCGTTTGGCCTTGGGTGCGAAGTCCTTCTGCATAAAGCCCATCCTTGGCAACCGAGCAAGCGCACCATACTCGAACCCGCGCCGGCCGTCAAAAGCGGCGCAAGCACAAGCAATCCAAGGCGATCCTCGGCGTGCGAATGGCGCCCAAGTTGAAGGAGCGATCGTCCGGCCGCTACAGCGCGTCAATGGGATCCACGTCTATGGCCCAAGACACCGCGGGCACTTGCGGATCGGTATCGGCCAATCGCGCCAGCGCCCGATGCAACCGCGGTCTTCGCCCCAGCGCCAGCAGTTGCCAGCGATGCAGGTCCGCGCGCCGCGCAACGGGCGCCGGCGCCGGGCCCAGCGTTTCCACTGCTTCGTCTTGCGCCAGAATGTCGGCGGCCTGCGCCAGCATCGCCTGCGCCGCCGGCGCGGACTTGCTGCGCGCCCGCACCAGCGCCAACGCCGCGAACGGCGGCATGCCGGCGGCGGCCCGGGCGGCGCGTTCGGTGGCGATGAAACCGTGGTAGCCAAAGCGAATCAGCGCCCGCAGGTTCGCGTTGTCCGGGTCGAATGACTGGATCAGCACCTCGCCGGGGCGCTGCGCCCGGCCGGCGCGTCCCGCCACTTGCACGATCAGCTGCGCGGCGCGCTCCGGGGCGCGAAAGTCCGCCGCCAGAAAGCCGCTGTCCGCGTCCATCACCGCCACCAGCGTCACGCCGGGCAAGTGGTGTCCCTTGGCGAGCATCTGCGTGCCGACGAGAATGGCCGGCGCGCCGGCGTGGACGGCGTCCAATTCCGCCGCCAACCTTCGCACGCTGCGCGTCGTGTCGCTGTCCACCCGGTAGATCGGCGTGTCCGGATGCCGTTCACGAAGCGCCTCTTCAACGCGCTGGGTGCCGCTGCCGACCAGCGCGAGTTCGCCGTCAACGCAGGACGGACACCGCTGCGGCGGGGCGCGCCAGGCCCCGCAGTGGTGGCAGCGCAACTGCCGCGGGCTGGTGTGGAACGTCAGGTGCACGTCGCACCGGGCGCAGCGCGCGCGCCAGGCGCAGCGCGAACAGAGCAGCACCGGCGCGTAGCCGCGACGATTGATGAACACCAGCACTTGGTTGCCGGCCGCCAAGTGTTTGGCGATGGCGTCTTGCAAAGCCGGGGACAAGCCGCGGTCAAGGCGCGCGGCGCGAATGTCCACGACATGGAACGCCGGCAACGTCGCGCCGCCGACGCGAGCGGTGAGCCGCAGCCGCCGATAGCGCTTGGCGCGGGCGTTCTCCAAAGACGCCAAAGACGGCGTGGCGCTGCCGAGCACCACCGGAATGGACAGCATCTGGCCACGTTTCACGGCCACGTCGCGGGCCGAATAGGGCAGACCCTCGGTCTGCTTGAACGAGCCGTCGTGCTCCTCGTCCACCACGATGACGCCCAGCGCGGCGAAAGGCGCCAGCGCCGCCGAGCGCGTGCCGATCAACACGCGGTGCGTGCCATCGCGGCACTTCAGCCAAGCGTCGAAGCGCTGGGCGTCGGTGGCGGCCGAGTGCAACGTGGCCACAGCGCCGAATCGCTCCGAAAAACGCGCCACCGTCTGCGGCGTGAGGGCGATTTCCGGCACCAGCACCAAGGCTTGACGCCCGGCCCGCAGCACCTCGGCGATGACGCGCAGGTACACCTCGGTCTTGCCGCTGCCGGTGACGCCATCCAGCAAATGCACCGCCCGCCCGTTCAGCGTGGCCGCGATGGCCGCCACCGCCGCGGCCTGCTCGGCGCTGGGCTCGTGCGGCGACGCGTTGACCACCGCCGGCTCGGCCGCGACCGCTACGCGGCGGACCAGGCGTTTCGCCTCCAACGCCACCAAAGCGCGGCGCGCGAGGCCGACAGCGCGCAGTTCGGAATCGAGCGCCCCGCCCAAGGCGCGCAGCCGCTCGTGTACTTCTCGTTGCCGTGGCGCGCGCGCCAAGTCCGCGGGCGCCGCGTCGCAAGGCCGCCACATCGTGGCTTGGACTTGACGAGCCGGGGCGCCGCGACGCGCCTTCGCGGGCAGCATCGTGGACACCACTTCGCCGATGGGATGGTGGTAGTAGGCCGCCAGCCAGCCCGCCAACTCCACCAAATCCGGCGGCAAGAACGGTTCGGTGTCCAGAACGTTCAGAACTGCCTTGAGCGAATGCCGGGAGCCGCTCTTGTGGCCGGCGACAACGCCCACCGTCCGAGCGCTCGCGAACGGCACTCGCACCCGCGCGCCCACCGGCGGCGCCGGACGCGGCGCCGCGTAGTCGAACAACCGGCGCAACGGCCGCGGCACCGCGACTTGCACAACAGCGGACTCTTCGGACATTTCGGCGGCGGCGTCCCGGCGTTCAACTCTTTGGAATCGCCGCGGCGCTTCACGTCGCCTTGCGACGATGCCGGCGCAACAGGCGCGGTGAAGGCAAGGCCAAAGCGGCAACGCGACGAGGCGGCCCGCGACTCCTGCAAGCCGGCGAGTCTGACAGAACCAACCCGTCGACGCACTCCCGCCAGATCGTGTCTCGCGTGCCAGATCGCGCGTCGCCGGCCAACCAAGCGAGCGTGCGCGAGCGAGTATTCGCGGCGCGGGTTCTGTAAGATGCGACCTGACGGAACAAACGCCGGTAGGCAAAGGGCCATGCCATCCTCCAACCCCGCAATCGACGCGCTTGTGAATCGCGAGTACGCGGCGGGCTTCGTCACGGACATCGACGCCGAGACGTTGCCGCCGGGGCTCGACGAAAGCGTCGTGCGGGCCATTTCGGCCAAGAACCAAGAGCCGGAATGGCTCACCGCGTGGCGCTTGGACGCGCTCGACCGCTGGCGCGCGATGCAGCCGCCGCGGTGGGCCCATGTCGCCTTCCCGGACATCGACTTTCAGGCCATCTCGTACTACTCGGCCCCGAAGGGCGAACGGCCGAAATCCTTGGACGACGTGGATCCGGCGCTGCTGCGCACCTACGAGAAGCTCGGCGTGCCGCTTCACGAGCGGGCGCGATTGGCCGGCGTGGAAGCACCGCAAGCCGACACCGAAGGCCTGGCGTCACGCGGGCCGGCCGCGCCGGTGGCGGTGGACGCCGTGTTCGACAGCGTTTCCATCGCCACCACGTTCAAGGACGAACTGGCCAAAGCCGGCGTGGTGTTCTGCTCCATCTCCGAGGCGGTGCGCGAACATCCGGATCTCGTGCGCAAGTATCTCGGCAGCGTGGTGCCGAAGCCGGACAATTTCTACGCGGCGTTGAACTCCGCCGTGTTCAGCGACGGATCCTTCGTCTATGTGCCCAAACACACCCGTTGTCCAATGGAGGTGGCCACGCAGTTCCGCATCAACGCCGAAAACACCGGCCAGTTCGAGCGCACGCTCATCATCGCGGACGAGGGCGCGTATGTGAGCTATCTCGAAGGCTGCACCGCTCCCATGCGCGACGAAAACCAGCTGCACGCCGCGGTGGTGGAGCTGGTCGCCTTGGAAGACGCCGAAATCAAATACTCCACGGTGCAGAACTGGTACCCCGGGGACGAGCACGGCCGCGGCGGCATCTACAACTTCGTCACCAAGCGCGGCGCGTGTCTCGGCGCGCGCTCGAAGATCAGCTGGACGCAGGTGGAAACCGGCTCCGCCATCACGTGGAAGTACCCCAGCGTGGTGTTGCGCGGCGCGGATTCGGTGGGCGAGTTCCACTCGGTGGCGCTCACCCACAACCGCCAGCAGGCGGACACCGGCACCAAGATGATCCACATCGGCCCGCGCACCAAGAGCACCATCGTTTCCAAAGGCATCAGCGCCGGGCACAGCCAAAACAGCTACCGCGGCCTCGTGCGGATAAACCGCGGCGCGGCCGGCGCCCGCAACCACACGCAGTGCGACTCGCTGTTGATCGGCGACCACTGCGGCGCCCACACCTTCCCGTACATCGAATCCAACCGACCGGGCGCGGTGATCGAGCACGAGGCCACCACCTCCAAGGTGAGCGACGAGCAGCTCTTCTTGTGCCAGCAACGCGGGCTTGACGCCGAGAAGGCCGTGGCGATGATCGTGAACGGGTTTTGCAAGGACGTGTTCCGCACCCTGCCGATGGAGTTCGCCGTCGAAGCCGCCCAGCTGCTCGAGGTGAGCTTGGAGGGCGCCGTGGGGTGACCCTGCTGGCGGTTGAGAATCTTCATGTGGAGGTGGACGGCAAGCCGATTCTCAACGGCTTGAGCCTTGCCGTCCCGGCTGGCCAGGTGCATGCCGTGATGGGGCCGAACGGTTCCGGCAAGAGCACCTTCGCCAATGTGCTGGCCGGCCGGCCGGACTACACCGTGACCGCCGGCAGCGTCGCGATGGACGGCGAGCAGCTGCTCGATCTGGCGCCGGAGGAGCGTGCGAGGAAGGGCCTTTTCCTGGCCTTCCAGTACCCGGTGGAGATCCCCGGCGTCTCCAACATGGAGTTCCTGAAGGCCGCCACGGACGCCCAAGCGAAGGCCGCCGGCCAGCAGGCGCCGTCCGCGGTGGAGTTCATCGGCCGCGCCCGGCAAGCCGCGGCGGATCTGCGGCTGAGCGCGGACTTCCTGAAACGCGGCGTGAACGAGGGCTTCTCCGGCGGCGAGAAGAAGCGCAACGAGATATTGCAATTGCTGCTGTTGCGGCCGCGCCTGGCCATCCTCGACGAGACGGACTCCGGCCTCGACATCGACGCGCTGAAAGTGGTGGCGGCCGGCATCAACGCGTTCCGCGCCGCGCACAACGCGGTGGTGCTCGTGACGCACTACCAGCGTCTGCTCGACCACGTGGTGCCCGATCGCATCCACGTGCTGGCCGGCGGCGGCATCGTCCGCTCCGGCGACAAGTCGCTGGCCCACGCCTTGGAGGCGAAAGGCTATGGCTGGCTCGACAGCTGAGGCCACCGCCCTCGCCCGTCGCCTGTCGGAACGCGGAGAAGACGCGGCGCGCTACGCGCCCTGGTTCGACCGCGGCCGCTGCCGCGAAGCGCTGGCCGGCAATGGACTGCCGCGTTTCCACGCCGAGGCGTGGCGCCACACCAATCCGCGGCCCTGGTACGCGGCGGCCTTGGGCGCCAACGGTGGCGGCGCGGATGTGCGCGTACAGGCGCCGCCGGGCGTGGATGTCGCAACCTTCGACGAGCCTCGCGCCGCCGACCTCTTCGCCCGGCACAGCGGCGACATCTTGGATCCGGCGGAGCATCCGCTGGCGGCGGTGAACGGCCTCTTGCTTGGGGCCGGCGTGGTCGTCCATGCGCCGGCGGGTCTCCAAGCCGCGACCCCGGTGCGCATCGACGGGCTTGGCGCGGCGTTCCAGCACGTGCTGGTGGTGGCGCAGCCCGGGGCCGCTTTGACCGTGCTGGAAACCCCGTCCGCCTTCGCCCACCGCGTGGTGGAGTGCGTCGTGGCGGCCGGCGCGCGGCTCACCCACCTGCGGCGTCAAGACGCCTCTGGCGGCTGCGAGTGCAGCTTGGTGGCGGCGACGGTGGCGGAAGGCGGCCGCTACGAACTCGCGCAGCTCTCCAAAGGCGCGGCGTTGCGCCGCAACGATCTGGTGGCACGCATCGACGGCCCCAACGCCGGGGCGCATATCCGCGCCGCTTGGCGGCTCGACGACGGCCATTTGGACAACCAGGTCCGCATAAGCCACGCCGAGGGCGGCGGCACCAGCCGACAGACCTACCGGGGTGTGGCCGGCGGGCGCAGCCGCGCCGTGCTGAACGGCGCCATCCACATCGCGCCCGGCGCCGATGGCTCGGACGCCAGCTTGACGGCCAAGAACCTCCTCACCAGCGCCACCGCCCAGGTTTTCGCCAAACCCGCTCTGGAGATCAACGCCAGCGACGTGAAATGCGCCCACGGCGCGACGGTGGGCGCGTTGGACGAAGAGGCCGTTCTTTATTTGCGTTCACGCGGCATCGGCGAGAGCGACGCTCGCGATCTGCTGGTTCGCGCCTTCCTTGCCGAGGCCATCGTAGATGAAGAAGGCGCCCGCTCGCTCGGGTTGTCGGGGTGAAGACGAATCCCGCCACGTCGGTGGCGAAAACCGGCGCCGCGACCACGCGGTGGAATCCGTCCCCGTGGCGGCAGGACTTCCCGCTCATCGCCGAGCAGACCGGCTTGGCGTATCTCGACAACGCCGCCACAACGCAGAAGCCAACGGCGGTGCTGAACGCGGTGCGCGCCTACTACCGCGAACGAAACGCCAACGTGCATCGCGCCGCCCACCAGCTGTCGGACGCCGCCACGCGCGCCTTCGAGGCGGCGCGGGAGAAGGTGGCGGCGCGTTTCGGCGCAAGCTCCGCCAAGGAGGTGATCTGGACGCGGGGCACCACCGAGGCCATCAACCTCGTGGCCGCCGCCTACGCGCCGCTGGTGCTTGCCGAGGGCGACAACGTGCTCATCTCCCGCATGGAGCACCATTCGAACATCGTGCCGTGGCAGATCGCCTGTTCGCGGTTCGGCGCGAGGTTGCGCGCCGTCGCCGTGCTGCCGAATGGCGAGCTGGACTTGGACGACTTCGACGCCAAGCTGGACGAGCGCACCAAAATCGTCGCCTTGAGCCACGTCTCGAACGCGCTCGGCACGGTGAATCCTGTCGCCGATCTGACCGCTCGCGCCAAGGCCGCCGGCGCCGCGGTGGTGGTGGACGGCGCCCAAGCCGCGGCGCACATCGAGATCGACTTGCGCGCGCTCGGCTGCGACTTCTACGCCTTCTCCGGGCACAAGATGTACGCGCCCACCGGAATCGGCGCGTTGATCGGGCGCCAAGAACTGCTCGAGGCGATGCCGCCGTGGCAGACCGGCGGCGAGATGATCGAGCATGTGCGCATAGAGGCCACCACCTACGCGCCGCCGCCGTTCAAGTTCGAGGCCGGCACGCCGAACATCGCCGGGGCCATCGGATTGGCGGCGGCGGTGGATTACCTGAACGATTTGGACTTCGCCCGCGTCGCCAGCCACGAGGCGGACCTGTTGGCCTATGCCACCGCGTCTCTCAATCAAATCAACGGTCTGCGCATTGTGGGCACCGCGGGGAACAAAAGCCCGGTGCTCTCTTTCTTGGCGCAAGGCGCCCATCCCCACGACATCGGGGCCCTGCTCGATCAGCAAGGCGTGGCGGTGCGCGCCGGCCACCACTGCGCCATGCCGCTCATGGAAACGCTGGGTTTGCCCGGAACCGTGCGCGCGTCCTTCGGGTTGTATAATTCGCGGGCGGATGTGGACGCGCTGGTGACAGCCGTTCACAAGGCGCTTTCGCTGTTGTAGCAGACGCCGCGAGGCTCAAGCTAATGGACGCACGCATTTACGATCCCGCCGCGGACCTGCCGGACACTCTCTCCATGACGCCGGCGGCGCGGGCGCATGTGCGCCGGCAGCTGGTGCGGGAAGGCGCCGAGGCGCTGCTGCTCGACATCACCCAAAGCGGCTGCAACGGCTACATGTACGACCTGAAGTTCGTCCAACAGCAACCGGGCGGCGCCCGCGCCTTCACCTTCGGCGAGCTGCGCGTGTTCGTGGCGGACGCGCATTGGGGACTGGTGCGCGGCACCGAGATCGACTACGTCACCAGCGGCCTCAACTCCGCGCTCACCTTCAAGAATCCGAACGCCAGCGGCGAGTGCGGCTGCGGCGAGAGCTTCTCCGTGGACGCGGGCGCCCCGCCGTGAAACGCCAAGTGATCCCGCTCCGGCGCGAAACGCCGGCGCGGCTGGTGCCGACCGGCACGCATTGCACACTGCCGGCCGGCGCGTTCGTGACCCTCACGCAGTCCCTGGGCGGCGCCTACACGGTGATCCACAACGGCAACATGGCGCGCATCGACGGGGAGGACGCGGACGCGCTGGGCTTCGCGCCGGAGGTGTTGAACCTGCCGCCGCCGGCCGACGGCAGAGTTTCGCAAGAGCAGGTTTGGCAGGTTCTCGCCACGGTCGCCGACCCGGAAATCCCGGTGAACATCGTCGCGCTCGGCTTGGTCTACGGCTGCGAGCTGAAGGGCCGCGACGTGCATATCCGCATGACGCTGACCGCCCCCGGCTGCGGCATGGGCCCGGTGCTGGTGCAGGATGTCGAACGCCGTGTGGGAAAAGTGCCGCACGTGGGCGATGTGCATGTGGACCTGGTGTTCGACCCGCCCTGGGAACGGGGCATGATGTCGGAGGAGGCGCAGCTGGAGCTGGGCCTGTATTGATCCCGTGCCGGCGCAAACCGCGTCACTCGACGACATCCGCGCGAGCTTCGCGTTCTTCGACAACTGGGAGGATCGGTACCGGTTCCTCATCGATCTCGGCCGGGCGATACCACCGCTGCCCGACGAGCAGCGCACCGAGCGCAACCTGGTACGCGGCTGCCAGAGCCAAGTGTGGCTGGTGGCCCGCCACGACGAGAAAGAACGCCTGCACTTGGCCATCGACAGCGATGCCCACATCGTTCGCGGCCTCATCGCCGTGGTGCTGGCCGCCTACCACGGCAAGTCCCCGGCGGAGACGGTCCGGTTCGATGTCGAGGCGCTGTTCGAGGAACTGGCGCTGCTTAGCCACCTGACACCCACTCGGGGCAACGGGTTGCGGGCGATAGTGTCGCGCATCCGATCCGTCGCCGCGGCCCAGGACTGAACCGGCTTCCTTCGCGCCGCATCCGCCCCGCTCCCCTCGCCCGGCGGCGAACAAGCGCAAACAAGCGAATAAAGTGCGCGTAGGGGGTGCCATTCGCCGGCGCAAGTTGCTACACTCGGCCCCGCATTAGGGTACCACCGTAGGGTAGTAGTGGGGAAAGGACTCACTGCGCGGCGCACCGACGCGCCATCCAAGGCACCCAATACTCCCAACTTTGTTGCCGCCGGCGGCCGTTGCGCTCGTCGGTGTCGTTCACCATTGATTGAGGAGAAGCACGTTGAGCCGTCCCCAAAGGAAATTGCCACAGAACAACATTGAAATGCGCAAGACCATCGAGCAGGATGTGGAAGCCTTCCTGGCCGCTGGCAAGAAAATCCAAGTCATACCCATGGGCGTCAGCGGCCAAGACAAGATGGGGCGAAGCAAGAACATCGTCATCTCCCGGAAACGCCGCGCCGCCTTGGCCTAGCGTGTCCAACGGTCGCTGAGGTCGCGTTCGAGCCACGCGCCGCGCCGTCGCCACGGCGCAGAACTCTTAGCCGTCCACCGAAGCCGCGCCTTCGCCGCCGTTTGCGCGTCGGCGCAGCACCAGTCCGCTTGCCGCAAGCCGGGAAGCCGCAACAGTCGGCCCTGTCGCCGCGGGTTCCGCGCCGATTGGCGAACCGGTCGGTGCCGTTCCACCCCCCGCATAGGCGCGCCAATCACGGCGCGGGCGGTTCGCATGTCGCTCGCCCAACCGTTTGCCTAGCGCCGCTCTCGCCGGTAGCGCTTTCTCATCCGCAGCCCCTTCGCTCGGTTCCTTACCGCCCGGTTCCTTCGGCGTCGCGATACGCGCGCGATGGGCAGGTAGGAATCACCATGAACAAGTATGATTCGGCCATGAAACTGCAGGTGCTTTCGGACCTCCATCTCGAGGCGCACAATCCTATTCCGCGGCTGGCCGAGGACGCGGATGTCGTGGTGCTCGCCGGCGACTTGGCGCCCTACCTGCCACGCACGCTGCACGCCGTGGCCGCGGCTTGGGCCGCGGCCGAGCGCGTCCTCTATGTGCCCGGCAACCACGAGTTCTACCAGGGCGAAATAGATGCCGTGCGCGGCGCGCTGGCCGAAACCTGCGGCGAACTCGGCATCGAGCTTCTGGATCGGCGGGCCGTCATCATCGGCGACGTCCGCTTCATCGGCGCCACGTTGTGGACGGATTTCGCCTTGCACGGCGTTGCCCAGTCGCCTTGGGCCAAGTCCGTCGCGGTACGCGGCATGGGTGATTTCATGGGCCTAATCCGGCACCGCGGCGGGTTGTTCACACCCACCGAGTCCTGCCGCCGCCATCTCGCCGACCGCAGCTTCATCGAGCGCGAACTCGAAGCCGCCGGCGTGGCCGGGGAAACCGCGGTGGTGATCACCCACCACGCGCCAACGCCCCGATCGATCCGCCCGTGGTACGAGGGCAACGCCTTGAACCCGGCGTTCGCGTCCGACTTGGAAGCCTTGATCAGTCGCCACGCTCCACCGCTGTGGATTCATGGCCACATGCACGACAGCATCGACGAGGCCTTGGGCGACACCCGGGTGCTGGCCAACCCGGGCGGCTACACCAAGACCGAGAACCCGCTCTTCGACCCCGAACTTTGCGTGGAGGTTTAGCGGCATGGCGCTGTCGCACGCCGGCACCCGAACAACGACAATTTCACCAGCGCGGCCGAAGGACGGGACGGCGCCCGCCAACGCCGTCGCTGGAAACGCAAGGAGGCAATAATGCGCATCATCGTCAATGGTCAGCAGGCGTTCGGGCGCGCCGTTCTCGACGCCTTGGTGGAGCGGGGCGAGGACGTGGTCGGCGTGTACACGGCACCGGACCGCGAGGGCAAACCGCCAGACCCGCTGAAGGCGGGGGCGGTTGAACACGGCCTGCCGGTGTTTCAGCCCAAGTCCTTTCGCCGCCAGCAGGTGTGGGCGCAGATGCGGGAACTCGCTCCGGACCTCGCCGTGATGGCCTACGTCACGTTGTTCGTGCCGCAAGAGGCGTTGGCGGCGCCCCGGCTCGGCACCATCCAATACCATCCCTCGCTGTTGCCAATGCACCAGGGGCCGAGCGCCATCAACTGGCCCATCATCTTCGGCGAGACGCGCACCGGGCTTACGATCTTCTGGCCGGACGAGGGCTTGGACACCGGCCCCGTGCTGCTCCGCAAGGCCGTCACCATCGGCCCGGAAGACACCTTGGGCAGCCTTTATTTCGACCACTTGTTCCCGCTAGGCGTCCAAGGCCTGCTCGAAGCCGTGGACCTGGTGCGCGGCGGCAAAGCCCCCAAGACGCCGCAGGCGGAACTCTTGGACGCCGAGACGCGCGCCGCCATGCGGCGAGTGCGGGCCAAGCACACCGGCGTTCAGCGGCAAGTGGAGATCGGCACTTACGAAGGCTGGTGCCGCGCCGAGCAGGCCCAAATCGATTGGCACGCCAGCACCGAAGATGTCCGCAACCTCATTCGCGGCTGCGATCCGCAACCGGGAGCGTGGACGACCCTCCACCGCCGGAAACTGCAGATCTTCACCTGCCGCACGGCGCAAGGCGCGATCGCCGGCGATGGCCCGCCGGGGAGCGTGGTGGCGGGTGACGCGGATTCGTTCTCGGTGCGCACCGGCGACGGCGGCGCGATAGAAGTGCTCCGCGTGCGCCCCCAAGGCGAAGCGAAAACCGCGGCCGGGGCCTTCGCCGCCGAGGTCCAGCTGAGCATCGGCGATCGGCTTGGCGCGGACGGCGATGCGGCCTAGCGCCGACGCCTTTGGCGCTCCGGGGTTGATCCGAGTGCCCCGCTCGCGCAAAGTGCCCCACGATCCATCGGCTTGAGGAAGCTGTGAGGGGGGAGCTGTGAGGGGAATAGTGGGCCCGCTCGCGCGTTTTCGCATCATCGAACTTGGCATCGGCCCGGCGTCCGGTTTGGCCACCATGATGCTGGCGGACTTCGGGGCGGACGTGATCAAGGTCGTGCCCAAAGGCGGCGACCCGTTCCAAGGCATGGCGTCTTGGCCGCTTTGGAGCCGCGGCAAGCGCCTCGTGGAGGCCGATTTGCGCAACGAGACCGATGTCGCCGCCTTGCGCGATCTCATCGTCGGCTCCGCGGACGCGGTCCTCACGACGCTGAACAAGCGGACGCGGCTGCGGCTGCGGCTCGATGCCGGCGGTCTCGGCCGCGACGACCTGGTGCTGGGCGTCATCTCCGGCTTTGGCGAGGACGGGCCGTACGCCGGCTACCCCGGCTACGAGCCGGTGGTGGCCGCCAAGTCCGGGCGAATGCTCGGTTTCGCCGGCGTCGCGGACCGCGACGGGCCGAACTACGCCGCGCTCCAAGTGGGAACCCACGCCACCGCCCAAAGCGCCGCGGCGGCGCTGCTCGCCGCGCTGGTCGGCCGCGAGGCCACCGGGCGCGGATTCGCCTTCGACACATCCTTGCTGCGCGGCATGATGCCGTACGAGATGGGCATCATGGCGATGGCGCAGCTCTGGGACAAAGGCATTCTGGAGCGGCCAAAGGCGCGACGCGACCGCACGCGGTCCATGCCGACCTTGAACTACCATCCGGTTCGCACCAAAGACGGCAAGTGGCTGCAGCTCGGCAACCTCTTGCCGCACCTGCTGCGCAACTTCTTTCGCGCCGCGGGCCTGGCCGAGGAGTTGCGGGGCGACGAGCACCGCGGCGACCCCTTGCGTTGGCCGCGGCCCGTGCTTGAACGCTTTCGCGAGCGCTTGTTCGAGCACATGCAATCGAAGACGCTGGCGGAGTGGACGAGCATCTTCGAAGCCGATGGCGGCGTCGTTTCCCACCCTTACCAGACCACCCAAGAAGCCTTGGCGGACCCGGACGTGGTGGCCAACCACCACGTGGCGCGGCGCAACGGCATGACGCAACTCGGCTTGCTGGCCAAGCTCACGCGAACGCCGGGGGCGGTGGGCGGCCCCGCCGTGCAGACCACGTTCGACGCCATCGACGCGCGGCCGGTGGAACCGCCGGCGCGCCGCGGCCGGCAAGGCGCCAAACCGCTCGCCGGCGTTACGGTGGTGGAAAGCGCCACCATCATCGCCGCGCCTTTGGGCGCTTCGGTGCTGGCGGATCTGGGCGCGCGCGTCATCAAGATCGAACCACCGACGGGCGATCCCTTCCGCAGCATGTTCCACGGCTTCGGCGCCTCGAAGTGCAACGCCGGCAAGGAGAGCATCTGCTTGGATCTCAAGGCCGCCGAGGGCCAGAACATCGCCGGACGCCTTGCCGCGAAAGCGGACATCTGGATTCACAACTACCGGGTGGGCGTGCCGGAGAAACTCGGCATCGGCTACCAGCAACTGGCCGCTGAGAACCCCGCCCTCGTCTATGTCTCCGCCAACGGCTACGGCCCCGAGGGCCCCGGCGCGAAGCGGCCTTCCACCCACCCTATTCCCGGCGCCGCGCTCGGCGGCGCCCTTTGGCAGTTCGGCCATTTGCCGTCCGCCGACGAGCCGCTCGACAACGGCATGCTGCGCGAAACCGCCCGCAAATTGCTGCGCGCGAACGACGTGAACCCGGACCCCAACACCTCCATGGTCGTCGCCACCGCCGCGCTCATGGGTCTCGCCGCCCGGCGCACGCATGGACGCGGGCAGAAGATCTACGTGGACATGTTCGGCGCCAACGCCTACGCCAACTGGGACGACTTCCTCGCCTACGACGGCAAGCCGGAACGCCCGGCCGTGGACGATCAAGGTCTTGGTCTCGGCCCGCTGCACCGGCTGTACCGCTGCGCCGAGGGTTGGGTGTTCCTGATGATCGCCAACGCCGGGCAGTGGCGAACGCTCCAAGAAGCGTTGGCGCTGAAGGCCGAACCAGACGACCCGGATGTCGCCGAAAAGCTCGCCAAGGCCTTCGCGGCGGGAAGCGCCGACGACTTCGAGCAGCGCCTCGCGCCGAGAGGCGTCGGCTGCGTGCGCGCCGACGGCGCCGAGCCGCCGGACTTCCTGCTCTACGACGAGCACTGCGCCATTGAAGAGCTGCGCGTTCCGGCGCGCCATCCGGATTGGGGCGACTACTATCGCAACGGCCCCATGGCGCGGTTTCGCAAAGGCGACGACTACCCCGGCGCCAGCGCGATGGGCGATTCCACCCTTGCGCTCTTGGACGAGCTCGGCTACCGCCGCGAGGATGTGGCGGCGCTGGTGGCCAACCGAACGGTGTACGCGCGCGAATGACGCCGAGCGCGGAGGCGTTGCGGCGCTTGGCCGCCTGGGCCGCAGGCGCGTTCGCGGCCGGTGGCGTGTTGCCCGCCCTCGGCGGCTGCGACGCCAAGCCTCCCGCCAGCCAGGCCGATGTGGTGCGCGCCTTGGTGCGCGACTTCGCGCCGCCACTGCGCAACGCGTTGTTCGTCGGCGGAACAAGCGACTGCCGATCCGACGGCGTGACGAGCGCTCCTGTGGAAGCGGACGCTTTCGGCGCGTTTCTGACCGCCAACGTGGGCGCTCCGGCGCTGGACCTCACGCCGTGGGCCGACCGGCTGCAATTGGACGCGAGCGGCGCGCTGCCGAACGTCCTGGCGGCCCGCGAGGGAAGGCCCGTGGTGGCTCTGTCCCGGCCCGGCCTGGCCGGCGATATCGCGCTCCTGTGCGCCGAGGTCTACAGTACCGACAAGCGCGGGTATCTGCTGCGTTTCGTCCGCGACCACGCCGGCGAGTGGGCGCTGCGGGCGGAGTTCGAGGTCTGGCGGGAAGACGCCCAGCGCGTTGAGGAACTGCCAAGCGGCGAGGCGCTGAACAAGCGTGCCGCTTCCCGGTCGACACGCGACGGCGCATAGCCGGCCTTGAGGCATGCGAAGGTGGCGCAAACCAGCGGTCGGTGCCGGCAAATGGCGGAAGGTCCCAAGGGCCGGCCTCCAAATAGACCAAGAGGGACCAGCAAAGTGAAACGGTGGGCGGCGATCGCGATCTCGGCAGTTGCCGTTTCCGGTTGCGAATCAAAGGTGGACACGCCAGACCCGCCGGCCGTGCCAAGCGGCTGGGCCGGCATTGTCGAACGCGGATCCATACGCCTTGCCGGCCGCGCTTGGGATGGATTCGACACGCTGCCTTCCCGCGGTCTTCCCGCCGAGCGGTACCGCCAACTGGCGGAGGAGTTCGCGGCGCGGCACGAACTCGACGTCGAGTGGCGCATGGCGTCCAGCATCGCCGAAACGCTGGCCTTGGTGGCCGGTGGCCACGCGGACATCGGCGTCGCCAACATCACCGTCACGCCCGCGCGCGCCGAGCACGTGGCGTTCTCCTTGCCCCTCACCCGTTCGCAAGAGTGGGTGATCGGCGCGCGCGAGACGGGCAGCTTCGGCGTCGCCGCGGGCACCGCTTACGAGGAGACGCTGGCCGCGCACTACCCCGACGCCCGCCGGGCGCCGGTGCCCGGGGACGCGGACCCGCCGCGCTTCATCGACCTCATCGAGCAAGGGGTGGTGGACGCGACCATCATGGACGAGGCGGCCGCACGAGTCGTGGTTGCGGCCAGTCCCGACATCCACATGCTGCGCGAACTGCCGGCCCTGCGCGACCACGCGTGGGCGCTGCCACTGGCGGCGCAAGGGCTGAAAGGCAAGCTGGACGAGTTCCTGCTCGAACGCCACGTGTTCGACGAGCGCGGCGACGAGGTGCGGGACTGGGAGGCCATCGTCGCCGCCGGGCGACTGCGGATGCTCACCGTGAACGCCCCCACGACCTACTACCTGTGGCGCGGCGAACTCTTGGGCTACGAGTTCGAAATGGTGCGGGCGTTCGCGGACCGCCACAATCTGCAACTGGAAGTGGTGGTGGCGAGCGATTTCTCCGAGCTCTTCGACTGGCTGGCGGCGGGCAAAGGAGATCTCATCGCCGCCGGGCTGACGCGCACGCCAGGGCGCGAGGCGCGCGGAATGCGTTTCACCACCCGCTATCTGGAGGTGCGCGAGACTTTCGTCACCGCCGCGGCGCCGGTGTCGTCTCTGTCGGACTTGGCCGGGCGCACGGTGACCGTGCATCCAGACACCAGTTACGCGGCCACGCTGGCGGCGCTCGGCGACGGCCCGGCACCGGACTTCACCGTGGAGTTCGTCAGGCAGAGCACGCAATCGATTCTCGACGCGGTGGCCGCCGGCACGCTGGACGTGACTCTCGCGGACAGCCACCGCGCCCAACTGGCCGCGACTTTCCACTCCAATCTCCAGCTCGGCTTGGCGATGGCGCCCCAAGGCCTCGCCTGGGCCGTTCTGGCCGAGAACGAAGGCCTGCTCGCGCGGCTGAACGAACACGTCCGCGCCGGCTACCGCGGCTACGATTTCAACGTGCTGCGCAACAAGTACTTCGTCAACCAGCGCCGCATGACCCGCCAACACCAACACCGCGTCACCGGCGATTCGCTTTCGCCCTACGACGAACTGGTCAAGCCGGCCGCCCGATCGGCGGATCTGGATTGGCGGTTGGTGGTGGCGCAGATGTATCAAGAGAGCGGCTTCGATCCGCAGGCGGTGAGTTTCGCCGGCGCGAAAGGGCTGCTGCAGGTGTTGCCGCGCACGGCGCAGGAGCTCGGGCTGGATCCGGGACGCCTGGACGAGCCGGAGGTCAGCATCCGCGCCGGCGTCAGCTACCTGGCGTGGACGCGGCAGCGGTTTCCTTCCCTGCCGGTGGGCGAGCAGTTGAAGTTCGCTTTGGCGGCGTACAACGCCGGCGCCGGCCATGTGCGCGATGGACGAAGGCTGGCGCGCCGGCTTGGCCTTGACGGTTCGCTCTGGTTCGACAACGTCGAACAAGCGATGCTCAAGCTAGCGGAGCCGGAGCATGCCCGTCGGGCCGCGCACGGCTATGTGCGCGGCTCGGAGGTGGTGAACTACGTGCGCGAGATAAACCACCGCTACCGGGCCTACCTGGATCACTTCCGCGTGCTGGAGAACGGCGGCTGACGCGGGGATCGCTCAAGCGTTTCAGGGCCCGGGCGCGACGCGCCGCACGGACAGGATGGTGACGGGTTCCACAGGCACGTCGCGCATGCGTTCCACGGTATGGGTGGGCTTGCGCTCGATCCGCTCCGCCACATCCATGCCGGCGACCACGCGCCCGAACACGGTGTAGCCGGGTTTGCCCTTCTTGGCGTCCAAGTGGGGCGACGCCACCATGTTGATGTAGAACTGCGCCCCGGCGGACTCGGGATCCGCCGTGCGCGCCATGGCGATGGCGCCGCGTTCGTGCGACAAGCCGCCGACCGACTCGTTCGGCACATTGCGCGGTGCCGGGCGGCGGTTCATGGCCGCGTCGTAGCCGCCAACTTGGATCATGAAGTCCGGGATCACGCGGTGAAAGATCAAACCGTCGTAAAAGCGCTCGTCCACCAACGCGAGGAAATTGGCCACCGTGCGGGGCGCCCGATCGGGCCGCAATTGCACCGTTATGGGCCCCTCGCTGGTGACGATTTCAACGGTCGGGCGCGGTGCGGCGTCCGCGCTCGCCGCGTCTTCGGCTTGGGCGACCACCGCCGCAGCGCCGACCGCCGCGCCGGACACGGCATGGAGCAAGCGGCGCAGGCGGCGAAGCGGGTGCGCGGGATAGCGATTCGACATGGGTCAGTTCTCCAAAGCGGCCAGATAGCGCTTGACGGTTTCCGCCAAGCCGAACTCCAAGGCGTCGGCGACGAGGGCTTGGCCGATGGACACCTCGGCGACGGCGCAAACGGACACGAACTGGCGCAGGTTCGCCAAATTGAGATCGTGGCCGGCGTTCACTCCGAGGCCGAGGCTCGCCGCGTGCGACGCCGCGGCGCGGTATTGCTCCAAACAATCGGCCGTCTCTTGGTGGCGCAGCCCGCGAGACGCCACGAGTTCCGCGTACGGCCCGGTGTAGAGCTCGATGCGATCCGCGCCAACGCCTTTGGCGCGCGTGATCTGCTCGACATCCGGCGCCATGAACAGGCTCACCCGCGCGCCGCAAACGCGACAGCGTTCCACGGCGGCACGCACTTCTTCGCGGGTCTCGGCGGCGGCCAGGCTCCAGCCGTGATCGGACGTCAGCTGCTCGTCGGCATCGGGCACGAGCGTGCATTGGTGGGGACGCGCCGTTTCGACGAGCGCGGCGAAGCCCGGGTAGCCGGGCCGCGGCGGCGCGTGCGGGTTGCCTTCGATGTTGAACTCCGCGCCGGGATGTTCGTGTACCAGCGCGCTCAAGGCGTGGACATCGGCGGCGCGAATGTGTCTGCCGTCCGGCCGCGGATGCACGGTGATACCGCCGGCACCGGCCGCGAGCGCGATGCGGGCGCAAGCGACCACGTCCGGCCGCGAGCCGTCCAGCCCAGGTCCGGAGCGGGCGTTGCGCAACCACGCGATCTTGTTCACGTTGACGGAGAGAACGGTCATCCCAACCCCGGCACATTCCGCGCCCCACCCGCTTGGCCGCGGACGGACACGGCGAGCGGCCCGCAATGGCGGAGTGGGCGATCATACCTTGGCTGCCCTTCGATCTCCTGCGCGGCGCGCCTGGACAGTCCCGCCTCCGTCGGCCCTAAAATGTGATCGGTCAGAATCGACAGGTCGTTGCCGTTCTTCCACGACTGCGCCGCGAGTTGCTCCAAGCCGCAAGGCAACGTTGAGAGAACACGGACAACCTTGAGCAGCGCATCGCTCCGCGACCGGATCTTGTTCGCCGCAATCCCATGCGATTCGAGGAATTGCCTCACCAGCCACAGATCGGGAAGAAACCCTTTTGCTTCATACGCGAATGCAAGTTCCTCGCCGATTTTTGGCCTGCCGCGATAACGCTCCTCGCGTGGCAGGTGGCGTTGATCCTCTCGGAGAATTGCGGGCAAGGCACCCGGCGCTTAGTGCTCGGCCTGCAAATCGCTATTCCGAAGCCTCATGCCACGCTTGGTCCGGCCCATCAAGGACGATGGCGAGATGATCACTATCCATCCAAACAGGCTTGGAAAGATGAGAGCAGGCGCGCCGGCATAGGCGATCGAAGTGGAACGGTTGAACGATCGCCCGGGCGGACGCCGACGGCGGTTCAGGCCAGATCGGTGGCGAGAGACGCCACGCTCTCGGCGGTCAGTGTGGCTTGGCAGCGCAATTCGTCGTGGTCTATGCCGAACGTCACCGGTTGCCCGCCGCGCACCGCGTCCACCTGCCTCTGCGATAGCTCGAAGCGCAGAAAATGCACGGCGGCGGTCTTGTCGCGGCTGGTGCGTTGCAAGTCGTCGTTGGCGAACGCGAGGGTGCGGGGCAGATCGCCCGCCGCAAGCCAAACGTGGTGCTCCACGCCCGGCATGCGGGCAAGCGCGGCGGCGCGTTCCCCGGCGTCCTCGTATTCGATCAGGAAGGTCGCCTTCCAGTTCCTGCCGTCCGGGATGAGCGCGTTGTAGGTGTCGATCTCTTGGGCGATGGCCGCCGGCTCGAAGATGCGCTCCACGCGCAGCATCTCTTGCACCTGGTATTTCATGGTGAGGAAATCCTCGAACAGCAGCGTCGCGTGGTCTCCCAAAGCGATTCGGCGGGGTTTCTTGTGGGCCAGCACGCGCTCGCGGAACGCGCCCCGCTCCACGGCGTAGCGCTCCAGGCTCCAGAGCTGCTCGCGGCTCAGCTTGTCCATCGCCTCGCGCCCGTCACGCCGCGTCAGCGCAGCGTCTCAGATGCCGTACGCGCGGCGCAGCATGGAGATCGGATGCGTGGCGCGGGTTTCGTCGCCCAAGCCGTGCTCGATCATCCGGCCGGCCATCGGGCAGTCCGAGCCGTAGGCGTCCGGCTTCGCCTCGCGCACCGCGCGCACCACCGGCCGGGCGATCTTCATTGCGGCGGCGTAGGTCTCCGCCTTCACGGCGTAGGTGCCGTCGTGGCCGGAACAGCGTTCGATCATGGTCACGCGGGTGCCGGGGATCAGCGCGAGGAACTCGCGGGTGCGCCGGCCGACGGCTTGCACGCGCTGGTGGCAGGCGGCGTGGTAGGCCACTTCGCCCAACGAATTGGCGAAGCGCGTCGAGGCGAGGCCGTCCCGATGGCGGGCCACGAGGTACTCGAACGGATCGAAGAACGCGGCGCCCACTTTCGCCACCTGCTCGTCGCCTGGAAACAAGAGCGGGATCTCCTGCCGGTACATCAACGTGCAGGACGGAACGATGGACATGAGGTCGTAACCGGCTTCCATCGCCTCCAGGAACACCGGCAGGTTGGCGTCCTTCTTGGCGGCCACGGCGTCCAAATCGCCAAGTTCCAGCTTCGGCATGCCGCAACAGCCGGCGTCCGCCAGCAGCTTGACGGCGACGCCGTTGTGCCGCAACACGCGCACCAGATCCTCCACCACGTCCGGCTCGTTGTGCTCGCCGTAGCAGGTGACGTAAACCGCCACCTTGCCGGTGGTGCCGGCGCCGGGCGTGGGCGTCACGTCCTCGTACACGGGCGCGACGCGCTTGCTGGCGGTGCGGGTTTGGAAGGTCGGCAGAGGCGCGTCCCGGTGGATGCCGGCCACCCGCTCGCCGATGCGGCGGAGGAGATTCGTCTTCGCCGCGCCGTTGGCCATCTGGCCGATGCCTGGCGTGGAGGCCACCTTGAACACCGGCGAGGTGCTGGTGATGAGGCGATCGCGCCAACGCGGCTTCTGCTCCTTGAACCGGGCCGCCTTGGCGCGCAGCATCAGATGCGGAAAGTCCACGGCCCAGTCGTGGGGCGGCAGGTACGGGCACTTGGTTTCGGCGCAAAGGTCGCACAGGTAGCACTGGGCCACCACCTTGTCGTAGTCCGCCTTGGCCACGCCGTCCACCTCCATCGTGTCCGATTCGTCGACCAGATCGAACAAGGTGGGAAACGCCGCGCACAGGTTCACGCAGCGGCGGCAACCGTGGCAAATGTCGAACACCCGTTCGAGTTCGGCGTCCACGGCGTCGCGGTCGTGGAAGTCCGCGCCCTGCCAGTCGATGGGCAGGCGCTTGGGCGCTTGGAGATTGCCTTCGGCGATGGGCATGTGGCGGGGCCGCCGTTTACCTAAAGGCGAAGCGCTATGCCAGCGCTTCCAAAGCTCTTTGGAAGCGGTTGGCGTGGGATCGCTCGGCCTTGGCGAGCGTCTCGAACCAGTCCGCGATCTCCTCGAAGCCTTCTTGGCGCGCCGTCTTGGCCATGCCCGGGTACATGTCCGTGTACTCGTGCGTCTCGCCGGCGATGGCCGCCTTCAGATTGTCGCCGGTGGCGCCGATGGGCAAGCCGGTGGCCGGATCACCCACGGCCTCCAAGTACTCCAGATGGCCGTGCGCGTGACCGGTCTCGCCTTCGGCGGTGGAACGGAACACGGCGGCCACGTCGTTCTCGCCTTCAATGTCGGCCTTGGCCGCGAAGTAGAGGTAGCGGCGGTTGGCCTGGGATTCGCCGGCGAAGGCGTCCTTCAGGTTTTGCAGGGTTTGGCTTGCCCCGAGTTGCATGGCGATCGCCTCTTGCTGTGACTTGCGAACACGATACCCCGAGGCGCGGCGAATGCCAGTTGAATCTCTCTATGACAACGATAGGCGCGGACTATCGCGCTGGCCCGGAGCGGTGCGCCATCGCTTCGCGCAGCAGGCGCGTGAGCACCTCGAACAGGGGCGTGCGCGTCGAGCTCGCCCGCCAGCAGATGCCGATGGTGCGGTGCGGCCCGTCGCGGTCCGCGAAGGGAATGTAGCGAACATTGGGCGGGCCTTGGGCGGCGAGTTCCGGCATCAACGTGACGCCCATGTTCGCCGCCACCATCTGCCGCAAGGTCTCAAGGCTGGTGGCCCGGAAGCTCTTGTTCTCCACCGCCCTGCTCGACCGGCAGATCGCCAACGCCTGATCGCGCAAACAATGGCCGTCCTCCAACAGCAACACCTGCTCCTGATCGAGTTCGGCCTCGAAGACGGCTTCCCGCTCGGCGTGCCGGTGGCGCGGCGAAACGGCGAAATAGAAGGGCTCGTCGAAAATCGGCGCTTCGGCCACATCGTCCAACTGCGCCGGCAACGCGACAATGACGGCTTCCACCTCGGCGCGCTCCAGCTGGCCCAGGATGTCGGCGGTGCGGCCTTCCACCACCTCCATGTCGAGATTCGGCAGCCGCGCGTACACGGCGGGAAGCACCAGCGGCAAGAGGTACGGCGCCACGGTGGGTATCACGCCGAGGCGCAAGGTGCCGCCGAGGGGGTCGCGGTGCTCGCGCGCCAACCGCACCAGGGCGTCCACGCCGCGCAAAACCTCGTTGGCTTGCGCAACGACGCGCCGACCAACCGCTGTCGGCACCACCCGTCTGCCACGCTCGATGAGGCGCGCGCCGAGCGCCTCCTCCAGCTTCCTGATCTGCGAGGAGAGCGTTGGTTGCGTCACATGGCAGGCCTCGGCCGCCCGGCCAAAGTGGCGATGTTCGGCCACAGCCACCAGGTACCTGAGGTCGCGCAGGTTCACACGCCGCGCGTCACGCGCCGCCGGCGTTGCCGATTCGCTAACCGAGGGATCGCGAGTTGCCTGCCCGCCGGACGTCATGCGGCTTGCGCGCCAAGCTCGATCGGGCATCGCGTGGCGAGCGCTGGCGCGCCGCCGCCGACGAGCGGCCCACGCCCGCCATCGTTTCCGCCGGCGGGCGTTTGTCGCCGGGGCGGTCTACGCCATAGCGTCCAGCGCCTTCTGGAAGCGGTTGGCGTGCGAGCGTTCGGCCTTGGCGAGGGTCTCGAACCAGTCCGCGATCTCCTCGAAACCCTCGTCCCGCGCCGTCTTGGCCATGCCCGGGTACATGTCGGTGTACTCGTGCGTCTCGCCGGCGATGGCGGCCTTCAGGTTGTCGCCGGTGCCGCCGATGGGCAACCCGGTGGCCGGATCGCCCACGCCTTCCAAGTACTCCAAGTGGCCGTGCGCGTGGCCCGTCTCCCCCTCGGCGGTGGAGCGGAACACCGCCGCCACGTCGTTCTCGCCTTCGATGTCGGCCTTGGCCGCGAAGTAGAGGTAGCGGCGGTTCGCTTGGGATTCGCCGGCGAAGGCGTCCTTCAGGTTCTGCAAGGTTTGGCTGGTGCTGAGTTCCACGTTGGCTCCCTTCTATCGTGGTGCGGGTCGTGATCATACAACCCCACGACGCCGCGCGGCCACGTTCGGCATCGCTTGTACAATTCCGTCCCCCTTCTTCCCTTCCAAGGCCACGAAATGCGCCACGCCGCGCTGGCCGAATTGCGCACGCTCGGCGCGCTCGCCGCCCCCATCGTCATCACCCAGCTCTCGCAGATGGCCATGGGCGTCGCGGACGCGGTGATGGCCGGCAACGTCAGCGCCACCGACCTCGCCGGAGTCACCCTCGGCGGCAGCCTGTATTGGCCAATCCTGTTGTTCATGCAGGGCCTGGTGATGGCGGTGGCGCCGACCGTTTCGCAACTGCACGGCGCCGGGCGCACGGGCGAGGCCGGAGCGCATGTGCGCCAAGCGCTGTGGGTCGCCGTGAGCGGAGGGGTGCTGGTCACCATCGCGCTGCACCACGCCGAGCCTCTCTACCGGCTGGTGGGCGTGGACGAGCGGGGCATTCCGGTCGCGGTCGGGTATCTTGAAGCCGCGAGCCTTGGCTTGACGCCCCTGCTCGCCTACGTCGCCCTGCGCTACCTGTGCGAAGGCATGGCGTGGCCGCGCGCGGCGATGTGGATCAGCGCCACCGCCTTCCCGCTCAAGGTGGGATTGAACTGGATTTTCATCCACGGCTGGCCGGCGGTCGGCTTGCCGGCGCTCGGCGGCGTGGGCTGCGGCTGGGCCACGGCCATCACCATGACCTACTCGCTGGTGGTGATGGTGTTCGTGGTCTCGCTGTCGCGCATTCGCGCCTCCAACGTGTTCGCCGCCTTCTCGGCGCCCTCAGCTCGGCGAATACGATCGTTGCTGGCCTTGGGTCTGCCCATCGGCTTCACGCTTTTTTTGGAGCTGGCCTTCTTCTCCTTCGTCTCGCTGCTGGTGGGACGCATAGGCGTCGAGACGGTGGCGGCGCATCAAGTGGCTTTCAACGTGGTCAGCGTGGCTTTCATGGTGCCGCTCGCCATCGGCATGGCCGCGACCGTGCGCGTTGGCGTGAACGTCGGCGCCGGGAACACCGCCGCGGCCAGAACATCGGCTTGGGTGGCGGTGGCCACGACTTGCGTCTGGGGCGTGGCCATCGCCACGGCACTCATGGTGTTGCGGCACGAAATAGTGACCAGCTACACGGACGAGCCGGAGGTGATCCGCCTCGCCGCGGCGCTGCTCGCCCTCGGCGCCCTCTTCCAAGTGTTCGACGCCACCCAAGTGACCATCATGGGCGCGCTGCGCGGCTACAAGGACACCCGGGCGCCGATGGTGGTCGCCGCGTTCGCCTACTGGCTGGTTGGGTTGCCGATCGGCTACATCGCCTGTTTCGGAGACGCCGACGTGGTCGCAGCGTTGAACGCGGCGGTGAATGCGGTGCCGAAATGGGCGCGCGGCCCCGGCGGTGAACTTGCGATCAACCGCGTCGAAGGCATGGGCGTGCGCGGACTCTGGTGGGGGTTGGTGGCGGGATTGGCCGTCGCCGCCCTCGCCCTCGTGGCGCGGCTGGCCAGAGTGTCCGGCGATCCGGCGCGGATCGCGCAGCTGCGGCTCCGGTAGCGACGCGCAACGCCAGCGGCGTCATTGCGCGCCGACGGAAAAGGCGACCATGGCGCAGGCGACAGCGTTGGTGAGCATGTGCAGGACGATGGGCACGGTGATGGTGTTCGTCCGGTGCCGCGCCACGCCGAGCAGCAGGCCGTAGGCGAATATGCCGCCCATCTCGAACGCGTCGTATTGCGCATGCAGGCCGGCCCACAACACCGCGGTAAGGAAAATCGTCCCGTGAGCCTTCAGCCGCGACAGGGCCCAGCCGCGAAAGAGAAAGCCCCTGAAGAACGCCTCTTCAAAGACCGGCGCCGCCACCACGAGGGCAAGCCAAAGCAGCGCCGGGCTGGTGGCCGTGGCGTAGACCTCCGCCATGAACGGCGACGCCTCGCGATCGAGGAGGAACGCCAACCCGTCGAAAACCGCCCAGAAACCGGCGGCGCCCAGAATCCACAACAGCAAAGACCGCAGCCGGGGGACTCTGATAGCGAGGTATTCGCGCGGCGACAATCGGCCGCGAAGGATCGCCAGCAGCAGCAGCAACGCCACGCAGACGAGCGCCGACACCAAAGTGGCGACCGCAACGTACATGCCATCGGTTGCCCATTCGGTGATGGGCCGTTCAACATCCGCGATAGCGACGAACGCCACGAGAGTGGCACCTTGCAAGCCCGCCCAGGCGGCGAAGACCAACAGGCCCCAGCCCGCCGTGCCCCAAAAGCCCGGAGGTGCTTCTTGCGTCCGCGTTCGGTTGTTTGGCGCTCCCTCTGGAACCGCTGGGTGCCGCTCGGCGCTCGGCGCTTGGTCGTTGGCGGTCATCGGCGAATCATGGCGGATGGCGGGGTGTCGGGCTGACGCCCGGCGCAAGGCCCGCCACTCAAACGCGGCTGCTGCGCCAGTGCAGGAACGCCAGCGCCACGATCCCGACGAAACCGCCGAGCGCGAGCGCCGGGATCGTGGCGGATTGTTCCGCGCATTCGCCGGTGCCGCTCAACATGGCGCGCAGAATGTCGCCGAGCGGGAAGGCGTCGAGCATGTAGCCGAAATCCACCCCGCAGCTGGGCACCTGGTCCGCCGGCAGCGTCAGCAGGTGCAGGTGGCGCACGGAGAAGTAGCCGCCGCCGACCGCCGCCAGCCCCGCGAGCACGGGATAGACGCGCCGGCGCGGGCTGTGCGCGAATCCGGCCAGGGCAACGAGCCCCGCCAGCAGAACCCAAAGCCGCTGATTGATGCACAGCGCGCACGGCACCTGCCCGAAACCGTATTCCAGAATCAGGGCGCCGCCGAGCAGCGCGGCGGTCCAACCGATCATGGCCAAGCTCCACCATTCGCGGCGGTCGATGGCGCGCCAAAGGGCGGGCAGCGCGCCGCCCGCCCCCGCCTTCGCCGGTCCCCCGCCGCTTGCGGTGGCCGCTCTGGCCATCAGAACACGTCCTCAGGACGCGCCGGCCGCGTGTCGCCCGGGCGCCGCGTCGGCGAAGCCGGCTGGCTCGATTCGGGCATATGCTCCTCCAAAAAGTACTCGAAAACGGCGTCGGGGTCGCCCGGTGACGCCACCCGCCCGGTGTCCGGATTCACTTTCACGCTCACCACGCCCTCGGGAATGTTCGGCGACGCGACGGGCAGGTCCTCGAGGGCGGCACGCATGAAGTCCGTCCAGATGGCGAGCGGCGCCTTGGAGCCGAACTCGTTCTTGCCCGTGGAGCGGCCATCGGAGAAGCCGACCCACGTTGTGGCGACGAGCTTGGGGTGAAAGCCGTTGAACCAAGTGTCCGTCGCATCGTCCGTCGTGCCGGTCTTGCCGCCCAAGTCCGACCGCCCAAGCTGTTGACCGGCGCGCCGGCCGGTGCCGAGCCGCACCACATCCCCAAGCATGGAACGCATGATAAAGGCGTTGCGGGCGTCCAACACGCGCTCCGGCAACGGCGCCGTGTCCGCCGAGGACGCGGGGCAAGGATCGCAGACGACGGGACGCACCGGCGCGGACACCAAGGTGCCATCCTGCTTTTGCACCCGGTCGACGATGTGCGGCGCCACCCGGTAGCCGCCATTGGCGATGATGGCGTAGCCGGCCGCCATCTCCAGCGGCGTGAACAGCATCTTGCCGCCGCCGATCGCCAGCTGGGTATTGCGCGGCAGCTTGTCGGCGGCGAAGCCGAACTTGGTCACGTGGTCTACGGTGCGTTCGACCCCCACATCGAGCAGCACGCCGATGGAGATGCTGTTTTTAGATTTGTACAACCCGCGCCGCAACGGCATCTTGCCCTCGAAACCGCCTTCGTTGCGCGGCCGGTACTCCGTCTCCAGATTGGCGTCTTGGAAAACGCGCGGCACATCCCAATAGATGGTCGCCGGGGTCACGCCGCTGGCCAAGGCCGCCGAGTACACGAAGGGCTTGAAGCTGGAGCCGGGCTGCCGGCGCGCCTGGAGCGCGTGGTTGAACTGCTTGGCGTTGAAGTCCCAGCCGCCCACCATCGCCCGCACCGCGCCGCTATGCGAATCGAGCGCCACCAACGCCCCTTGCACGTCCGGCAGCTGGGCTAGCCGCCAACCGGAGGCGCCCGGTCGCAAGTAGACGACGTCTCCCGGCGACACGACATCCGCGGCCTCTTTCGGCACCGGGCCAAGGCTGTCCGTCCCCAGGAACGGTCGCGCCCAGCGCAGGGCCTCCTCGCCGAGCGTCGCGAGTTGCCCGCCGCGCCGCACGACGACGGCTTCCCACCCCCGCACGCGCAACACCACCCCGGCCTGTAGATCGCCGCTGGCCGGGAAGTCGGCCAACGCGGCCGTCAGCGCCTCTTGATCAATCGTCGCGGCAAGTGGCGTCTCCCGCGTTGGCGCATCGCCGAGCGGCGCGACGCTGGCAAGATCCGCCCGCCCGGCGGGGCCCCGGTAGCCGTGACGCCGGTCGTATGCCAAGAGGCCCTCCCGCAACGCCCGTTGCGCCTCGGCCTGCAGCTTGGAATCCAACGTGGTGTACACGTCGAAACCGGTGTAGATGTCTCGACCGTGTTCCTTGAACAGCTCAACCCGCACCCACTCGGCGGGATAGGACGCCGGCAGGTCGATGCCGCGTTGGAACACCTTGGCGGTGATGGGAGCGGCCACCGCGGCTTCGTACTCGGCCCTGCCTATGGAACCTTGGGACAACATGCGCCGCAGTACCAGGTTGCGCCGCTTCACGGCCCATTCCGGGCCGTTGATCGGGTTGCCCCCTTCCGGCTTTTTCAGAATGCCCGCCAGCATGGCAAGCTGGGCGAGATCGAGTTCGGCGGCCGGCTTGCCGTAGTAGGTGTTCGCCGCCGCCTGCACGCCGTAGGCGTTTTTGCCGAACGACATGATGTTCACGTAGAGCTCGAGTATCTGCGCCTTGGTGAGGTCGCGCTCGATCTTGAGCGCCGTCAGCATCTCCTTGAACTTGCGGATGAACAACTGCTCGCGGTCGAACGAGACGACTTTGGCGAGCTGCATGGTGATGGTGCTCGCGCCGGTGCGGACGTCGGAGGTGGCCAAGCTCACCACATCGTTTGCCAGCGACAAGAGATCGATGCCGAAATGCCAATAGAAACGCTTGTCTTCGGTGTCGATGAGGCCGTTGAGGAAGTGTTCCGGCACATCCGCGAGCGCGATGGGTATGAGCCGCCGCCCGAACTCGCCGATCAACGCGCTGTCGGCGGTGTAAATGCGCAACGGCGTTTCGTATCGGTAATCTCTGTACGTCTCTATGGACGGAATCCTAGGGTCCAAATAGACAAAAACTGACGCGAATCCGAGAGAAAACGTACAGACACCGGCTCCGGCAAGCCAGAAAATCACCCTGAGTACCCGACGCGCACGCGCCCTGCCGAGGAGGTTCCGGCCGGCTTTGCCGAGCGCCTTGGCGCGTGTTGACAGGAGCATCGCGAATGAGAGCCAAGCCGAAAATCCGACCCGAAGCCGGTGCCGCGCCATCCTTCGGGCCATTCTCGCCGACAGGAGCGTTTTCTTGAGACCGTCCAATCGCTTACTTGGCTCCAGCCGAGTAGCCAAACCGAGCCCGGTGGTTGCCGGCCGTCGGCGAATTCCCCGCTTCGCGCCAAGACCGCGGCTTCGGCGCGGCGCCTTCGTTGGCGTCGACATCGGCACCACCGCGGTGAAGTTGGTCGAGTTGTCGCCAAGCCGCCAACTCGCGCCGAATGCCGGTCATCGCGGGCCGCCTGTCGCGTTCTGGCGTGTGGACTCGAACCGCTGCCACCCGGCGCGGTCTCCGGGGCACAAGCCAATATAAGCGATCCGGGCGCGGTTGGCGAAGCCATCCGGCGCCCGCGCCGGCGAACCCGGGCGAAGGCGCGCAACGCCGCCCTTGCCATTCCCCATGCCGCGGCGGTGGTGAAGACCCTGCGCTTGGACGCCACCTTGACGGATGACGAAATGGAACTGGAAGTCGCCTTGGAGGCGGAACACCTGTTCCCGTTCCCGCCTGGGAAACCGCGTTGGACTTCGAGCCGGCGCAGCTCTGCCTGGACGACCCCGCGCTGGTGGAGGTGATCGTGGTGGGGTGCCGATCCGAGCACGCCCGCGCTCGGCAGGCCGCGGCGGCGGCCGGCGGGCTCAAAGCCACGGCCTTGGAGGTGGAGACCACGGCGCTCGCCCGGGCCGCGGCTTTGGCCCCACCCGCCTTGCTCGCCGTCGTTGATCTCGGCGACACCAAGGCCACGCTGCTCGCGATCGAAGGCGGCGCTTTGCTGTTCGCCCGCCAGGAGCCCTTCGACGCGCACCAGACAGCCAATGGAACAGCGCCGGAAGTCGAAAGAACTGGTGCGCCAAATCTCCCGCCTGTTGCGGCTGTTCTTCGCCGCCCAAGGCGACGACCAGTACGCACTGGATCAACTGCTCGTCAGCGGCGGACGCGCCGGCACTCCCGGCCTCGCCGAAACCGCGACCGAAAAGTTGGGGCTGCCCGTAGCGCTGGCCGATCCGTTCGATCAAATGGCGTTCCGGATTGCCCGTCCGAGCAAAGACCGCGCCGGGAACACGCCAACGGCATTGCGCCACCTACGGCGACGGGCAACGCGCCTGTTTCCCGGCAGACGCCCCGCGCAGAAGACGGTGCGCCGCCGCCAGGGCAAGGCCCGCCGCCGATCCCGCACGGGGCGGGCGCACACGTCGACGCGGCCAAATCCCCGGTACTGGCCACGGCCTGCGGCCTCGCGCTGCGGGGCGTGGCGGCCGAACCGGGGGAATGTCCGGCGGCGGTTGCCGAGACGCCCCCTCCCACCGTCGGGAGCCAGCCATGAACCGCGTGAACCTGTCGCCGTGGCGCGAACACCGGCGGCAACGGCAGTTGCGGCTTTTCGCGACCGCGCTGGCCGCGTCCGTTCTTTTCGCAGCTGGCGCTGTGGCCCTCGCCGCGGCGCATGTCCGCGGGCGTGGAGCGCCAACGCGGCGTGAACGACGGCATCGCCACTTCGATCCAAGCGCTCGACGCCGGCATCTCCGAAGCGGATCGGTTGCGACGCGAGACGCGGGAGATCGACAACGGCGTGGCGCAATTGCGCGGCCTGCAGGCGAAACGGACGGTGGTGGCGGGATATTGGCGGCCATCGCCGAGACCGCGGTGCCCGGCGCGCACTACACGCGGTTGGCGCGGGAAGGCGGGAGTATCACGCTGGCGGCCACCAGCGCCCACACGTCGGCGGCGCCTGCCCCGGCGGAGCAACAGGCCGCGCCACCGCAAGCGGCGGCGGCGGTGTCGTCCAGCGCGCGGACGCCGGCGGCACCTAGCCCGTCGGAGGCACAAGCCGCACCTCGGCAAGCGACTACGACGGTGTCGTCCACTCGCGAACAACGCCGGACGCGCCAACCCCGCGCGAAGCGCAAGGCGCGCGACCGCAAGCGACGGCCCGCGAACGCTTGTCGCTGAACTTGCGGAACGTGGAAACGCGCGCCGCGCTGCAGCTGATCGCGGACTTCGCGGATGTCAACCTGGTCGTGGCCGACGGCGTAACGGACACGGTCGCGCTGCGCTTGCGCGACATCTCCTGGGACGAGGCGTTGGACGTGATTCTCGCCAGCAACGGCCTCGGCAAACGGCAACGCGGCAACGTGTTGCTGGTGGCGCCGGCCGAAGCCCTCGCCAGCCACGAGAAAATGGCGTTGGAGAGCGGACGCGCCCTTGCCGAGTTGGCGCCGCTCGCCACCGAGTTCATCCACATTCGTTACGCCGACGCCGCCACCCTCGCGGCGCTGTTCGATGCCGAAACCGGCGCGTGCGCCCGGTCGGAACGCGGGCGCGTGCTGGTGGACGCCCGCACCAACGCTCTCGTCGTCAGCGAGACCGCGGCCAACCTCGCCGCGAGACGCGGCGCCATCGCGCAGCTCGACGTTCCGGCGCGGCAGATGCGAATCGAGGCGCGGGTGGTAAGCGCCAACAACAACTTCTCCGAGCAGCTCGGCGTGCGCTGGGGCGGCGGCGGACATCGCGGCGTCGGGCAGCGGGGCAAACACCTGAAATGGGGCGGCAGCTTGCGAACGCTTTCGGAACTGCAGAACACCATCGCCGACGACGAAGTATCCCAAGCCGCGATCAGCCATCCCGGCGCGCATTGGTGGCGGACTTGGCGGTCACCGACCAGGCACAACCAGCATCGGCTTCGGCCTCACCGGCCCCGGTTTCCTGCTGGACTTGGAGCTTTCGGCGTTGGCGGCGGCCGGCGAAGCCGAGATCATCGCCCGCCCGAGCGTCGTCACCACAGACAAACGCACCGCGGTGATCGAAACCGGTGTGGAAATACCCTATCAGGAGGCCACGCACGCCGGGGGCACTTCCATCTCGTTCAAGGAGGCGGTGCTGCAACTCGACGTCGCCCCGCAGGTGACGCCGGGCGGGAACATCTTGCTGGAGCTGGAAATCAAGCAAGACACGGTTGGCAAGATCTACTACGGCGTTCCCAGCATCAACACCACCCGCATCGCCACTCGCGCCTTCGTGGCCAATGGCGAGACGGTGGTGATCGGTGGCATCTTCCAAACCGACAAGCACCACGCGACGACACGCACGCCGCTGCTGGGCGAGCTGCCGGTCTTCGGCAGGCTGTTCCGGCGCACGTTGCAGCGGGACGACAAGCGCGAGCTGTTCGTGTCATCACACCCGAAGTCGCGCAAGATCCCGCGCAAGGCAGCGCCGGCGGGTAGCCCGCGACAAGGAGCCGGGCCGCGCCACCGAGGTTTACACGAACAAAGGAAACAACCATGATCAAACGCAACGTCTTTCTCGTCGGCATGATGGCCGTCGGAAAAACCACCATCGGTCGCCATCTCGCGACGCTCTTGGAGTTCGAGTTCGTGGACAGCGATCAGGAAATCGAACGCCGCGCCGGCACCGACATCTCGTGGATCTTCGACATCGAAGGCGAGGCCGGCTTTCGCGACCGCGAACAACAGGTGCTCGCCGAGCTCGCCCAGCGCGAACGCGTGGTGCTGGCCACCGGCGGCGGCGCGGTGCTGCGGGAGCGGAACCGCGCCGTCCTGCGGGAGCACGGCACCGTGGTCCACATCAGCGCCAGCGTCGGGCAGATCGTCGCCCGCGCCAAACGCGATCGCCGCCGACCGCTGCTGCAAGGTGGCGACCTTCGCGAACGGGTGCAGACGCTGCGCCGAGAACGCGAGCCGCTCTACAATGCCGCCGCGCATCTGGTGATCCACAGCAAAGGGCGCCCGTCGAAGGTCATCGCGGACGAGATTCTCGCGGCGTTGAACGCCACGCCACCATGAGCCAACGGCTGGAAGTGCGCTTGGCGGGCGGGCGGGCGTACCCCATCGTCCTCGGCAGCGGTCTGCTCGGCGACCCCGAGGTGCTCGGGCCGCATACCGGCAAGCAAGCCCTTGTCGTCACCAACGCAGAAGTGGCGGCCCGCTACCTCGGGGCGGTTCGCCGAAGCTTGGCTGCCGAGCAGGTGGACGTCTTCGAGATCGGCGATGGCGAGCGGTTCAAGACGCTGGACACCTACGCGGCGATACTGGACACGTTGGTGGCCAAGCGCCACAGCCGCTCCACAACCGTCGTCGCGCTTGGCGGCGGCGTGGTGGGCGACGTCGCCGGGTTCGCCGCCGCCACCTATCAGCGCGGCGTGGATCTGGTGCAGATACCCACCACGCTGCTCGCCCAAGTCGATTCGTCCGTAGGCGGCAAGACCGCGGTGAACCACCCGGCGGGCAAGAACCTCATCGGCGCGTTCCACCAGCCCCGGGCGGTGGTGGCGGACGTGGATACGCTGCACACGCTACCGAAGCGCGAACTTCTCGCTGGGCTCGCCGAGGTGGTCAAATGCGGTGTCATCGCCGATGCGGGTTTTTTCGGCTGGCTGGAGGCCCACGCCGCGGAGGTGGCCGCGCTCGACGCCGGGGCGACGCTCCACGCCGTGCGACGCTGCTGCGAAATCAAAGCGGAAGTCGTGGCCGCGGACGAGCGGGAACAGGGCCGGCGGGCCGTCTTGAACTTCGGCCACACGTTCGGCCACGCGATCGAAGCGCTTACCGGCTATCAACGCTACCTGCACGGCGAGGCCGTTGCCATCGGCATGGCGATGGCGATGGCCCTGTCGGTGCGGCTCGGTTTGGCGCCCGGATCCGACGCGCAACGCGTGCAACGTCTGCTGCGCGCGGCCGGGTTGCCGGGCGCCGCCGAAGGGGTCTCGCCGGAAGCCATGCTGGACGCCATGGCGATGGACAAGAAAGCGCGGGACGGGCGGGTGCGGCTGGTCGTGTGCAAGGGCATCGGTCGGGTGTCGGTGATCGCCGACGCGCCGCGCAAGACGGTTCTCGCCGCGATGGAAGACTGGATCGCGGATTGACGGCTGCCGCAGGCGTTGACCGTCGTCAATCCGCGAAGGCGGACGCCAGCGTGGACGCCGGCGGCGCGTAGTAGTAGGCGCCGGTGACCGGCCGCGTGTACGCCAACATGCGGTCAAGGCGACCGTCCTCGGCGAGGCCGAACATGGAACGAAGCAGCGTGTCGAAGCGCGCCGCATCGGCGCTGAACGCCAAAAAGAAGAGCCCGGCATCCGCCACGCCGCCAACCGGAACGCTGCGACGGTAGATTTTCACGCCGGGCAAATCGGTGCGGCTGACATGGCTGTCGGGAGGCATCGCCGGCCCCGCGAGTTCGACGCTGTCCGCTTTGGTGCGGCCGAACACGCGCTCCTGCTCCGCCACCGCCAGCTTGTCGAACCGCGCCAAGTCATGCACCCAGCGCTGCGCCAGCACGAAGCTGCCGCCGCGGTGCGCCGGTGCCGCAAGCAGCGCCGCGGCGTGCCGATCGTCGCCCTTCGGGTTCGCGGTGCCGTCCACGAAACCCGTGAGATCGCGGTTGTCCCGGAAGCGGAAGCCGTGGTTCTCGAAGGCGAGCTCGGCCACCGGTGCGAGTACACGCCGCCACGCCAAGGCCCGGGCGAAGAGCTCGTCGCGCAGGCCGCCGTGCAGCCAAACGAACATCGCCTGCTGCGTGGCCGGCGCCTTGGCGCCGCCGCGCCCGTCGATGGGCGCGAACGCGGGAAAGGCCGGGGCCCGTAGCCGCAGTTGCCGCAGAAACGCCTCGCCAAAGGCGATCACCTGCTCCCCGCCTCGCACCGGCGTCGCCGCCAGCGCCCTCCCCGGCAACGGGCCCGCGAACCGGTCACAAGCCCCGAACTCCAAGAACACATGGTGGCTGGCGCCTTCGGCGAAGATGCCCCGCTGGCAGTCGCGCAGATCGCCCATGCTTTCGCTCCCGCGTGTGCCGGCCGCCTTTTTGCCGCCGCAAGGCCCGGCGCGTGCTTTCGTCCGCATATCATAGACTCCAGCGTAGGCGCACCGGTGCGCGACAGCGGCAGAATGGAGAGCGGACATGCCGATAAAGAGCATATTCGGGCTGGTCGAAGAGACCAAGCGCGACATCGAAAACCTCTCGGTGGCGGAACTGAAGGCCGAGCTCGACAGCCGCGACGTGCTGGTCGTCGACATCCGCGAGCTTCAAGAACGGGTGGACCTCGGCACCATCCCGGGGGCCAAGCACGCGCCGCGCGGGATGCTGGAGTTCTGGGCGGATCCGCACAGTCCCTATTTCCGCAAATGGTTCCAAGAGAATCGGCGCATCGTGTTGTTCTGCGCGGCCGGCGGGCGTTCGGCTCTCGCCGCCAAGGCGCTCGGCGACATGGGCTTCACCAACGTGGCGCACCTAGAGCCCGGCTTCAAGGGCTGGCAGGACGCCGACGAAACCGTGGAGGACGTGCGCGCCACCAGCCGCTGGCGACGCCTCCGTTGATGCGGCTGCATCTGGTAGACGGCACGTTCGAGCTCTTCCGGGCGCACTACTCCAAACGCCCGGCCCGCGTCTCGCCGACCGGAATGGACGTCAAGGCCACGGTAGGCGTGGTCACGTCGCTTATCGGCTTGCTCGACGACCCCGACGAGCGCGTCTCGCACCTGGCGGTGGCGTTCGACAACCCGATAGAGTCGTTCCGCAACGACTTGTTCGCAGGCTACAAGACCGGCGAGGGCATGGATCCCGCCATCGTCGCGCAGTTCGACCTTGTGGAGGAAGCCGTGGCGGCGCTCGGCGTCACCGTCTGGTCGATGCGGCGTCACGAGGCGGACGACGCGCTCGCCACCGCCGCGCACCGCTGGCGCGACGAGGTGGCCGAGGTGCGGCTGCTGACGCCGGACAAGGACCTGGGGCAATGCGTCACCGGCAACCGCGTGGTGCAGGTGGACCGGGTGCGCCGGCGCGTCATAGACGAGGACGGCGTCGTCGCCCGCCACGGCTGCCCGCCGGCCTCGGTGCCGGATTGGCTGGCCTTGGTCGGCGACGCCGCCGACGGCATTCCCGGCGTCCCCGGTTTCGGCGCGAAGACCGCCGGCCGGTTGCTCTCGCGCTACGGCACCGTGGAGGCGATTCCCAAGAGCGCCGCGGCTTGGCGTGTGCCGGTGCGCGGCGCCGCCCGGTTGGCGGCCCGGTTGAACGCCATGCCGGAAGACGTGGCCCTGTACAAGCGTCTGGCCACCCTAGCCACGGATGTGCCGCTCGCCGAGACCCTGGACGACCTGCGTTGGCGCGGGGCGTCCCGCGCGCGCTTCCGGCGTTTGGCCGACAGCTTGGGCGGCATACCGGCACAGCCCCGCAGGGCCGCCGCCACCTGACACCGGCGGTTCCGCCGCGCACAAGCGTACCCGCGCACAACGTACATGCCCGTGCGTTTTCGTGTGCCACAATAGTCCGCGCTCCTTGCCGCGGCGCCGCCGGATACCCCGAGCGACGGCATCGGAGCCACCGCGCCAGCTCGAGTGCGTGGGCGGCGGTCACGAGTCGTCCCAAGTCCAAGGCTTACGCCAAACAGCCGTCGCGGTGCCCACTTGGCGAGCTCGACGCCGCCGCTGTTGTGGAACCCCCAATGCGCCTGCATATCGTCAACGGCACCCAAGCGTTGTTGGCCGCTCACACTTCCACGCGCCCGCGGCACCGCTCCCGGAGTGGGCGGGATCTCAAGGCGACGACCGGCGTCATGGCCTTCATCGTCAGTCTGCTCGAGGACCCGCGCGAGGCTGTCACACATATCGCGGTGGCGTTCGACAATCCGGTGCGTTCCTTTCGCAACGACATTTTCGCGGACTACCGCGTGGCGTCGGGCATGACGCCGGAAGTGACAGAACAGATCGGGCTCGCCGCGGACGCCGTCGCCGCGCTGGGCGTCAAAGTCTGGTCGATGGCGAACTTGGAAGCGAACGACGCGTTGGCCACCGCGGCCCGGCGTTGGCGCGACGAAGTGGAGCAGGTGCGCCTCTTTTCCGTGGATCCGGTGGTTGGCCAATGCGTGCGGGGGATCAGGTGGTGCAGGTGAACCAAAGGCTGCTCCGCGTGACGACCGAACGCGAGATCCACGTCCGCTGCGGCTGTGGAGCGGCCCGGTTGCCCGATTGGCTGGCGCTGGTGGGCGATCCCGGCCACGGCATCCCCGGCATTCCCCAGTTCGGGGCCCGCTCGGCCGGCGCGCTGGTGGCGAAGTTCGGCGGCATTGAAGCAATCCCGGCGGACGGCGGCCGATGGCAGGTGGCCAAACGGCACACATCGCGCCTGGCCAACTCCTTGCGAAGTCGGCGGCCGACAGCGGCGCTCCACAAGCGGCTCGCGACGTTGGCCGTCGACGCGCCGATCTCGAACTCCCTAGCGGATCTGCGCTGGCATGGCGCGTACCCGGAGAAACTGGCGGCGCTCACTCGCGCTCACGGCATCGCGCCGACCCTGCCGCGGGCTTGGCGTTGGCTCTGATGTGCCGGGGCGGCGGCGGCGGCCAGCGCGTCAAGCGTCTCGGCAAGCAGCACCTCGCCGCCCGGCCGCCAGCCGAGCGCTCGCAGGCCGGGCGTTCGCATCGGGTGCGAGGGCGCCGGCACCTTGCCGCCGGCCGATGCCAACCTCACCGCGGCGCGCTCGGCCAACGCGGTGGCGATGACGTGGTTGTCGACCACCACATCCGAACAGTTGAACGTCCGCCCGGCCACCGCCGGCACCGGCGCGTTGAGCAGCAGCCAAACGGCGGCGGCGACGTCCCGGCCATGCACTTCGGTGCTTTGGCGGCGTGGCGGCAAGTTCTCCGCCGCCGCGCCTTCCCGCACGGCGCAGGCGATGTCGAACCATTTGCTGTTGGCCGGCGGCGTTGCCAAGCCGTACACGCCGGTGGGACGCAAGCTCGCGTAGCACACGCCGTCCACCGCGCTCAAGGCGGTGGCATGGGCCTCCAGGGCGAGCTTCATGGCCCCGTAGAGCGTGTCCGGCACGGCCCGCGTGTCGTCGTCCACGCCGCTTGGGCTCGGCGAGCCGCGGCCGAACACCGCCCGGCTGGAGAGCAACACCAGCCGCCCGACGCCGGCCCCGCGGGCGCGCTCCATGAGCTCGACCCCGGCCAACAGGTTGGCGCGCCAATAGCCGAATCTGTCATCGGCCTCGCCGCCCCGATACCGGCCTGGCGCATGCTGGTAGGCGCAATGCACCACGGCGTCCGCGCCGGCGACCAATCGCGCCACCGCGGACTCCTCCACGATGTCGCCTCGCAGCCGCTCCGCCCCGCCGAGCGCGCCGCTTCCCGGCCCGCCCCGCGTAAGGACGCGCACGCGGCAGCCCTCGGCGAGCAGACGCTCCACCACGAAGCGGCCGACGAATCCGGTGCCACCCGTGACGGCGACGAGTGGCGAACAGGCGGCTGCGCTGTTCACGGCGTCTCGCTCGGCGCCGGAAGGTCGGCGGGCACGCCCTCGCCGCGCAGCACCCGCTTCCACAGATCGATCAACGGCCCCAGCTTGTCGGCTTTCGGATGGCCCGGCTGCCACGGCTTCTCGTATTGGTAATGCACCACTTTGATGCTCGACCAGCGCCAGAGGCCCGGCAGGTTGAAATACAGGTACTGCAAGGCGTTGTAGGTGTACGGCAGGCCGTGCCAATCCGGGAAGTAGTTTTCCAGAAACGTCTGGTCGGTGCGCCGCCAGAACGCGCCCGGCGCGTCCAAGCGGCGCAGCATGGATTCGTAAGTGGCCGGCGACGGCGCCGCCACAAACACGCCGGAATTGAGCCGGTGCATGTCCGCAAGCGTCTGGTAGAGGTTGGGGGCGGCGCTGAACTCCGGATAACCGAACAGCTTGTCGATGTTGCGCACCACCAGCGCGTCCGCGTCGAGAAACACCACCCGCCGGTACTCGCCGAGCCGCCACACCGCCAGCTTGCAAAAATTGCCCAGCGGATCGTGGAAATCCGGTTTGCCGCCTTTCGCGAACGGCGCGCGACGGTGCAGCGCCGCACGGGCGTGGCGTTCCCGGAATGCCGGCGACAGCGGCGGCGGCTCGACCCGGCGGATGTCGCAACCCTCGGATTCCAAGGCCGCGAGGTCGCCGGCGGCTTCGGTGGCCAGCACTACGAGCGGCCAGGCGCTGCCCACGGCGCGCAGCGACCGCGCCAATGCCAACGCGCCTATCGCGTAGTCGGCATTGGCGACCAACGTGGCGTAGGCGAACACGGGACAACCGACCGCGAGCGGGCCGGCGCTGTTAGGAAGCCGAGCCGTTGCGGCGGCGCAACGGGCCGTCGTGCTCCACGTTGGTGACCAGCGACGGGGCGATCTCCCTCGTCCACGCCGACCGGCTGGGAATTCGCGTCCGGTCCACCCGATGGACGAACTTGCGCGCCACATCCACCAGTTCGGTGAGCAAACCGTCTTTCAGCGTGGTCGGTTCCAATCCAAGCCCCACGAACTGATCCCTGCGCACCGACAACTCGTTCTCCGGGGCCTCTTTGCGCGGATTCGGCAAGAACGCCACCTCGACCCCGGTGAGTCGGCTCACCAAGGCGGCGAGATCCCGCACGCGATGCACTTCCGTCACTTGGTTGAAGATCTTCGTGCGTTCGCCGGTAGCGGGCGCGTTGGCGAGGGCGATTTCGGTGCAGCGCACGGAATCCTGAATGTGTATGAAGGCGCGCATCTGGCCGCCGGTGCCGTGTACGGTGAGTGGATGATCCAGCGCGGCCTGGATGAGGAAGCGGTTGAGCACCGTGCCGTAGTCGCCATCGTAGTCGAAGCGGTTGACCAGTTGCTCGTGACGCCGCGTTTGCGTCGTGTGGGTGCCCCAGACAATGCCCTGGTGCAAGTCCGTGATGCGCAGGCCGTCGTTCTTCGCGTAGAACGCGAACAACAGCTGATCGAGGCACTTCGTCATGTGGTAGATGCTGCCGGCGTCCGTCGGGTGGAGGATTTCGCGGGCCACCTTGCCGCCATCGTCCAGCGCGATCTCCACGTTCAGATAGCCTTCCGGAATGGAAGCGCCGACCGTGGAGTAGCCGTACACGCCCATCGTGCCGATATGCACGACGTGCGCGTCGGTGCCGGATGCGACGAGAGCGTTCAGCAGGTTGTGCGTGGCGTTGACGTTGTTGCTCACCGTGTAGGTCTTGTGCCGATCGCTCTTCATGGAATACGGCGCGGCGCGCTGTTCGGCCAGATGCACCACGGCTTCGGGCCGCCAATCGCAAAGCCACGCTTTCAGACGCTCGTACTCGCAGGCCACGTCCATGTGCTCGAAAGCGAGAGTCCGTCCGCTCACTTCCTTCCATGTACGCAACCGCTCTTGGATGGAGTCCATCGGGGTGAGCGATTGCACGCCGAGCTCGGCGTCTATCCACCGCCGGCTAAGGTTGTCCACCACCGCCACATCGTGACCGAGATTCGAGAGGTGGAGAGTCGTCGGCCAGCCCACGAAGCCGTCGCCTCCCAATACCGCGATCCGCACCGTGCCTATCCTCCGCCTACCTTCCTGCCTGCCCGTCCGTGCGACCGCAAAGCGTACAGCACTAGGGTGTCGAACGCGACCGCGACGGCGCCGCGGGACGACGAAACTCGTTCACAACCGCCTGTTGGCGAGCACGGATCCGTCATGTGGCCGAGGCGTCAAGCGCGGAGATCTCGAAGGTCTGGCTTTTCCTGCGCGGTTTCGCCAAAGTGGCGCTGCCCCGCGTTGCCGAAGTACCGTCACCCGCCATGTCCGAGTCACGGCAAACAACCCTTCCGGCCGGCCCGCCGCGGCTGGCGGCGCGGGTGTACACGGTCAGCCAGGTCGCCGCCGAGGCGCGAAACGTGCTGGAGGGCCGGTTCGGGCGTGTGCGCATTCAAGGCGAGGTCTCCAACTACCGCGCCTATCCGTCCGGGCACTGGTATTTCAGCCTGAAAGACGCCGGCGCGCGCATCCGTTGCGTGATGTTCGCCAGCCGCAACCGGTTTGTGCGGTTCCGGCTTCGGGATGGCGACGCGGTGGTGGTTGCCGGGCGGCTGTCCATCTACGAAAGCAGCGGCGACTTCCAAGCCGTGGTGAACAACATCGAGCCCGTTGGCGAGGGCGCCTTGCGCGCCGCGTTCGACGCGCTGAAGGCGAAACTGGAAGCCCAAGGGCTGTTCGCGGCGGCGCGCAAGCGGCCGTTGCCGTCGTATCCGCGCCATGTCGCGGTGATCAGTTCGCTTGCCGGCGCCGCGTTGCGCGACGTGCTCTCCGTACTGCGGCGGCGTTTTCCGAGCGTGCGGGTGACCTGTTTCGACGTCGCCGTGCAAGGGTTCGAGGCGGTGGGGCAGATTCTCGGGGCTCTCGACCGCGCCGAGCGCATGCGGCGCCCGCCGGACGTGATCGTCGTCACCCGCGGCGGCGGTTCGCTTGAGGACCTCGCCGCGTTCAACGCCGAGCCGGTGGTGCGCCGCATCGCCTCCTGCGGGATTCCCGTGGTGTCCGCCATCGGCCACGAAACGGACGTCTCGCTGGCGGATTTCGCCGCCGATCAACGTGCGCCGACACCGTCCGCCGCCGCCGAGATGATCACCCCGGACACCGCCGAGCTGCTCGCCGGCGTGGCGCGTCTGCGCGCCACGCTTGCGGCCCGGCTCGCCACCCGGCTGCGCACGGATCGAAGGCTGTTGGACGCCGCGGCGCGGCGACTCACGCATCCCGGTCGAGCGCTGGAACAACGCATGTTGCGGGCTGACGAGCTGGAGGCGCGACTGACCGCGGCGCTCCGGTCGCGGATCGCGCGCCTGCGAACCGCGTTGGCGCACCAAGACCGGCTGCTGGCGCGGGCCAGTCCGACCAACGGCGTCGCGAGCCGCCGTGAACGCGTGCGCGACCTCCGGGTTCAGCTCGCCGGCGCCACCGCCCGGCGCGTGGAACGGGCCGCAGCCGCGCTTGACCCGTTGGCGCGGGCGTTGGACGCGATAAGCCCGCTCGCCACGCTGGCGCGCGGATTCGCCATCGCCGCGAAGCCGGACGGCAGCCGCTGGGGCCGGCCGCTCACGTCGGTGGTGGACGCCGGCGTCGGTGAGCGGATAATCGTTCACTTGGCGGATGGCCGTTTGGGCGCCCGCGTGGAACACGCGATCCCGGTTGACGAACCCCGGCCGCCGACTCCAACGCCAAATCGAACCGTCAAGGAGGAAATCGACAATGCCTAGTTTGCTGGCGACGGCCGCTGCGGCCACGGTGGAGATCGGCGGCATCGTCGCGCTTGCGCTGCCCGAAGGCGCGACCGGCGTGCGCTACCAAAACGACGACGCGCTGGTGGTGGCCGGTCACGCCGTCGTCGGCGTGCCGCTCGACGCGGCCCCGGGCCGCCGATCCGTCACGGTGGCGACCGCCGCCGGAGAGCGCGTGTTGGAGTTCACCGTGCTCGCCAAACAGTACCCGGAGCGGCATGTCACCGTGAGCCAACGGCATGTCGATCCCAGTCCCGATGATCTCGAGCGCTACCGGCGCGAGGCCGCCGTTCAGCGCGCGGCCTACGCGCTGCGCACCGAGACGCGAAACGATCTCGTGCCGTTTGAACGGCCAGCCGCGGGGCCGGCATCCAGCCCCTTCGGCGCCCGCAGTTTCTTCAACGGCAAGCCGCGCTCGCCGCACGCCGGCTTGGACATCGCCGCCGCCACGGGCACGCCGGTGCGCGCCCCGGCCCCGGGCGTGGTCGCGGTGACGGGCCACTACTTCTTCAACGGCAAGACCGTGATCATCGACCACGGCGGCGGGCTGGTGACGATGTACTGCCACTTGAGCCGGGTCGATGTCGCCAAGGGCGACGAGGTTGACCGCGGCCACATTCTCGGCGCGGTGGGCAAGACCGGCCGCGCCAGCGGCGCGCATTTGCATTGGACCGTGAAAGTGCGCGGCGTCACCGTGGACCCCGCGCAGTTCATGGCCGTGTTCAACACTCTTGACGGGGAGGACGGGGAGGACGGCTAGCGCGGCAAGGGGGCGTCAAGCCGCTGGGCACGGGAACGGCCAACACAACGCTGTCGCGGTCTTTGATGATGCGTCGAGGCGGCCAAGCCTTTGATATTCTTTTGGTTCGGCTTACTTGGCCGCCGACTTCGTTTGGCTTACGCGCTGGCACCAAAGCCCTAGCGACAGCCGCCTCCCTTAGCGCGGCAACGGCTGCGGAGGCAACATCGTGCCGAGCTTGCCTGTCGGCACGATTCGGACGTCCTTGACGACCGCTGGCGTGAGAACGCTACGGAGATCGCCCATCAACTCGGCGCGGACATGGTCGAATTCTCTGGCGTCGTCGTGGGCCATGTCGTCGCTAAAGGCCAACCAGAAATCCGCTATTCCAGACACCGCCGCGGCTTCTTTCCTTGTCCTCCAATTCCCGAGCGAGCCGACACAACACGAGCAGCGATCCGTACACCTTCAGGCGGTTCTCGTGTTTCAAGCTCCTGACAAGACGTCCGTTCCGCTCGCCCACCTGCAGATGGGCGAGCGTCTTCTGAATGTCGCGGATCTGCGCGACCAGTCTGGTCTCTTCGATCAGCACGACGGTCCCGCTGCTCAGAGTGAAGTAGTCGCAACAATTGCATGTTCCCAAACCTGCGCTGGCGCGCACGTTGGCGCCCGACGATGTTCCGTCCATGCGATACGCATGCAGCTCGGGACGCACCGGGTCGCTGCCCGCGTACACCTTCTCCAGGAACTCCGCCAGCCTGGTCATCTCACATATCTCACATGCCGCGCAAATAGAGATCGAAAAAGGGTTTCGTCAAGTCTCGTTTGATCTGCGCGAGTTGAACCGCCAAATCGTCTTCGTCTCGCGTCGAACCTGAGGGACGAAACCAGTCGGAAGACGCGCTCCTGTTCGAGGTCGACGTTCAGCGCGTTGAAGATCGAATACAGCAACTTCGCCACGAAACTCTTGCCCGTGTTGTTCGGCCCTGCCAGAACGGTGAAGTTGCCAACGCGCACGTCAGCCCGCGACAGCTTGCCGAAGTTGCGGATGTGGAGCCGGTGATCGACGTGGCTTGTGGGCCGCTCCGAGCTCATCAGTTGGCTAGCGCTCGGTCTTCGGGCGCCGGAGTGTCAGGCCGGGGCTGCGGGTCGCCGGCACCGGGTGGCGGTTGGCGGCCCGCCGAGGCCGGGCGGGCTGGCGGCTGGCCCTTCGGGCCTTGGCCGCGGCGTCCACCGCGTCCGTCTTCGCGTCGCGCTCCATCGACTGCGCGAAGCGCCGCGCCCGCAGCGGGTTCGCGCCCTTGTGCGCTTGAATGCCGCCGCACATTCAGACTCCCGAGCACTGCTTGTGCGCTTGTGCGCTTGTGCAAAAGCGCTTGACAAGATGTCGAGTCTAGTCCATTAGTGTTGATCCGGCCTGCTTCGATCGGGGGATGAAGCCATGATTCGAGCCACTGTGATCAGAGGAGTCGCGTTCGGTCTCGTCGTGTCGGTGCTTGGGGGGGCGACCGCATATGTTTTGCTCCAAGGGGAGTCCCCGCCCGACGAAGAGGCGCTGGGCGAAGCGCTGCGGACGCGGGCGGCGGCCATGGCGCGAATCGCCGCCGAGAGCGCGGGAACCGTCGCGGCGCGCCGCCAAGAGTCGCCGGACGCCGACGACGACGCGCCAGCCACCACTGTCAAGGCGCCGGCGCCACCCGAAGGCTACGCCTTTCCGACTTTCCACCAGATGGCGGCGCGGCGCATGGCCCCGACCCCGGCAGCGGACAAACCGGACACGGATGCCGGACCGGACTGGCTGAAGACGCCCGCGGCCCGCCACAGACTTGCCGAACAAGCCGCCGCCGCTGGACGCGAATGGGCGTTCGGATGGGTGCGGCTGGCCGACGGCGTGGCCCAGCCGGAGGCGGAACGGGCGTTGCGCGGCGCCGGAGCGTTCGTGGTCGGCGCCGCCGGGGACCTGTTGCGCGCCCGGTTGCCCGCCGACGCCGACCGGCTCGCCGCCATCGCCCGGCTGCCCGAAGTGGCCGGCGTCGGCGCGGCGCCGAGGGAAGCGAAAGTGCCGCCGCAACTCGTCGCCGAGGCGCTTGAGCGGCCATTCGGGGATCGGGCGCCCGTGTTCGTCACGTTGATGGCGGACGACGCCGACGGGCGCTGGCGCCGCGCGATCGAGGACATGGGCGCCCAGGCGGGCTGGTTCGACACCGACACCAGGGCCTACGCGGTCACCATGCCCTACGACATCCTGGACGATCTCGCCGACGCGGACTTCGTGCTCGCCGTCGAGCCGGTCGGCAGCGTTCGCGCGGCGTTGCACGCCGCCGGGCCGGCCATGGGCGTGGACGCGCTGCGAACGCGCGACGCGGCCACCGGGCTGTTCTCCGGCATCGGCGGCGCTTCCGTGCCTATCGGCGTCATGGACTCGGGATTGAACATCAGCCACTTGGACATCGCCTCGAACCGGCGCAGCGTCTGCGGAGGGAACTTCGAGCCGCGATCCACGCCGCGCCAAGAGGATCAGGAGCTTTGGCTCGACAGCATCGGCCACGGCACCCATGTGACCGGCATCCTCGTTGGCAACGGCGCCGTGGATCCGCGGCGCGCCGGCATGGCGCCTTTGGTGCGCGACATTCGTTTCGCGAAAGCCATCAGCTCGGGCGGCACCGGCTCCGCCATCGGCTGGAGCCGCGCCCAAGACTGGCTTTCCCGGCCGACCGCTTGCAACCGCCAACCCGCCTTGAAGCCTTTGGTGCTCAACTCCAGCCTCGGCGTGACGGCCACGCTTTGGGAAGCGCGCTCCATCGTGGAGAGGAAGGTGGACGCGGTGGTCTGGCGCGCCCGCCAACTCTACGCCATAGCCGCCGGCAACTCGGACGTCCGCGGCCTCGTGAGCTACGCCGTGGCCAAGAACACCCTGGCCGTGGGCGCGGCGCAGAACAACGGCAAGATCGCGAGTTTCAGCAGCCGCGGACCCACGGCGGACGGACGCCTCTTTCCCCACGTGGTGGGAACCGGCGTCGGCATCGCGGCACCGTTCGGACGCGGAAGCGAGCGGGACTACGCGATCTCCTCCGGCACGAGCATGGCCTCGCCGGCCGTGGCCGGGGTGGCCGCGCTGGTCATGGACGCCGTGCCGGCGCTGCGCGAGAAGCCGGCGGCTGTGCGCGCCTTGCTGATGGCCAGCGCCGTGAAGCCCGACGCCTACTTCGAGCGGCGCGACGTGCCTTGGCTCCTCACGGCGGGCCGCGGGCGGTTCCGCCTGGACAACGGGGACGGCCCCGGAACGCTGCAAAACATCTACGGGCTTGGCAAGGTGTCGGCGCGAACCAGCGTTCTCGGCCGCGATGCCGAAGACGGGTGGGTCGGCGGCGCGGCCGCGATGACGGTGGAGGCGGACTCGTTCGGCTACCAGGACATCGTGGTGCCGGCGGGCGCGAGCAGACTCGACGTGGTGCTGACCTGGGACGAGCCGGCCGCGGAAACGATCACGAACTCCGTGCTGCACGATTTGGATCTGTGGCTGGACCGCGGCGCGACCTGCGCGCCCGACGCGGGCGCCTGCGGCGATCGCGCGTCGCGCTCGCGGATCGACAACGTGGAATGGGTGATCCTGCCAAATCCGCAACCGGGCGCCTACCGGCTGAAAGCCGTGCCGCACCGCGTGTTCGGCACGGCGCCGCGGGCCGGAATCGCGTGGACGGTGATTCGGGGCCCGTCCACGCCGACGTTGGCGGTGGCGGCCGACCAGGAGGTGGTCAACGCGGACGCGGGGCGCGCCTTCGATGTCGATCTCACGGTCTCCGTGAACGGCTACGTGGCGACCGGCACCACCTTGCGCGTCGACTGCCGCTCCCCGGCCGGGGGTTCGGCTTGTTCGATGGTCGAGTTCATCGTTCCGCACGCCAGCAGCGCATCGCGCGAAGACGGCTTGTCGCGCCCGCTGACCGGCGAATCCGGCGAAAGCGTCGGCGTCGGCGAAGTCGGCGCCGGCGAACAGCAGCGGCTGCGCCTGCGCTTCAAGGCCCGCGGCGAGGCGGAGAACTTCCGCTTGCATTTCACCGCCAACGCCTGGAACGGCACGGCCGGGGCCACATCCGTGGAAGTGCGCGTCGGCGACTCCGCCAACGCCGCCCCCGGACCCGTGGAACGTCCGCCCAACGACGACTTCGCGGCCGCCACCCTCCTCGCGGGCGAGCGCGGCGCCGCGGCGCCGGCGCACGTTCTGCTGGCCACCGCAGAGCCCGGCGAGCCCGCGCTGCAAGACGAAAGCGAGACGCGCCCGCGGTCGGTCTGGTACCGATGGAACGCGCCCGCCACCGGCCTCGCCCAGTTCACCATCGCCCAAGCGGATCCGGGCGAGCTGTCGGACGATGTGTCCCTCGATCTGTACCGCGGCGACGCGCTTGTCTCGCTGACGCGGCTCGCGTTCCCGAAGCTCGGTGGCGGCATGACCTTCTTCGCCGAGGCCGGCGAGAACTATCTCATCCGTCTGAGCATCCGTTCGAATGTGGTTCCCGACCCCGGCGTGGACGAGCCGCCGCGCGGCGGAACCGCGCCGGTCCAATTGCGCTGGGCGCCCGGCGGCACCCCCGTCAACGACGACTTCGCGCAAGCCGTGGCGCTGGGGGACGGCGCCGCCATCGAGGGCAACAACCAAGGCGCGACCTTGGAGGAGGGCGAGCTGGTCGGCGAGGACTTTGCGCTGACCACCTATGTTCAGGACGGCATCGCGGCGAGCGTCTGGTACCGCTGGACAGCCCCAAAGACCGCGGACTGGCGTTTCGAGGTGAACCGTCGGCACCTGCGTGTGCTCGCGTTCGCCGGCGACGACGTGGCCATGGCGCGGCTGGTCTCCGGCGCCGCCCGACAGCAGGCCGCTTTCCCGGCGCGCCAAGGCAAGGAGTACCACATCGCCGTGGTGGCGGAGAGCGCTCTGTACGGCGGCACGGACTTCCGTCTGAGCTGGGCGGAGGGCGCGCGCCCGGGTTCGCCCCACGACGACTTCGCCCACGCCGAGCTCGTGGCCGCGCCACTGCACAGGAGCCGTTTCGACGTCAACAGCGCCACCGTGGAGCCCGGGGAGCCCGCCGCGACCGGCGTGCGCACCGCGTGGTGGAGCTGGGAAGCGCCGGCGGATGGCGAGTTCACCTGGCATGCGGGCACGAACTATCACGAGCTGGTCCAGTTCTTTGGTTTCGTGTTCGAGATCCCCGCGAACTTCGCCATGCGTTTCGCCGCGTTCACAGGCGAATCCCTGGCAACGCTGACGCCGCTCGCGGTCCGCGGCACGGACGGACTGGCCCACACCGAGTTCACGTTCGACGCCGTGGCGGGGGAGCGCTACTGGTTCTCCATCGGTTTGCCCCGGGACGCCGCGTTGGCGGCGGTGCCGACGGACATCGACGTCCACTTCCGCTGGGGCCCGACACCGGCGAACGATTCGCTCGCCCAAGCCGCCGCTTTGGAAGGCGCCAGCGGCGCCGTTGGCGGTTCCAACGAGTTCGCCACCGTGGAGCTTGGCGAAAAGACCGGCGCCCATGGCGACTCGTCGCTCTGGTGGACATGGCAGCCGCCAGCCGGCGACACCTGGTACCGCTTCGCGCTGGAAACCGGTCGCGGCGTTCTCACCGTGTACAAGATGACCGGCGCGGGGTTCGAGGGCTTGGAGTTGGTCGCCGTGAGCCAAGAACCCGTGGGCCCGCACGAGGCCATCTTCCGAGCCGAGCAAGGCGCGCGCTACGTCATCCGGCTGGGCGCGCTCTATCTGGACATCGACGAGAGTCAACGCGGCGCGCGTGGCGACTTCGAGATCCGCTGGGAGGTGAACGGCCCGCCGGTCTGGCTGCTGTACGCCGGCCAGGCAACGGGCACCGTGCCGAACGACGACGGCGTGCCGCTGGATCTGCCGCGTGCGTTCGACGGCGCGTTCAATGCCGACGGCGCCGCGCTGTACGCGAACACCGTCCGCGGCCTGCGGGTCTTCCAACGCGACGCGGCCACCGGCGCCCTGACGTGGGCGCAAACGTTGGATCCGGTCGGCCCCAGGCCGGACGCCTTGCTTTGGGACCAGGATTCGCGGTCGCTGATCACCGGCTCTTGCGCTGGATGGCACACGTTCGCCGCCGGCGCCGATGCCGACGGGGTGCCCACGCTCGCCCACGCGGGCGCGATGGGCGGCGTCGCGCCGTGCGCGAGTTCGTGGGACGGGGGGATCAGTCAGCACCCGGGCCGACTGACGTTCCTGACGCCTGGACGCGCGTTCGTCTCGCTGGTGCAGGCGGGCCGCGCCATCGAAACCCACGCCTTGGACGAGCAGCGCGCTTCGCTCGCGCTGGTCGACAGCTTGGGCTACTTCGACTTCCAGCACGCCGCCGCGCACGGGGACGGAGTACACGTGTACGCGGCCGCCGACGATCAGCTGCTCGTGCTGCGACGCGACGAAGCGGGCGCATTGCGCGTGACGATGGCGCTGGGCGACGGCGACGGCGAGTTCGGCGCCGAGATCCAGGGCATGACGTCCCTGCGGATGCTCGCCGTCGACAACAGCGGCGAGCACCTGTTCGCGTTCGCCGAACAAGGGTTGCGCACGCTGGCGTTCGATCTGCGGGAAGACCCCTCGCGCCCGCGCTTCATGGGGGGCGTTCGCGTCCAAGCAGGCCCGTCCTACCGTCAGCCTGCCGACTACGACGAATGCCTCAGCGCGCAAGTGCGCAACACCACGCCCGCCGTGGACGTGTTCTGCACGTGGTTCGCCTACACCGTCGCCTTGCGGCCCGACGGCAGCCTGCGACAAACGGACTACGTCCAACCGACAAAGCGGGATCGAATGGGGAACCTGATTCCGAGCCACAGCCTAGCTGATCACGTGGGCTTGGCGAGCCCCGACGGCAAGCACATCTACACCTTCTACGGTTTGTTCCAGATCACGATATACGAACGCTTCGAGAGCCTTTGACAGCGCGCCAAGGGCGTCAGCCACGGCCAACCGTGGCGCGCCGAGAAGGCGGAGATAGGCGCGTGTTTGGCTGCTCGGACGGTGAAACCGCCGCGCCCGCACGCCCAGCAGGCTAGTTCGGTCGCCATGTAACCCGACCTGCGCCCTGTGCGCCGGTCGGACCGCGGCTCTCCCCGCAGCGCGGCCTACCAGTGGGTGGGCAAAGTCGAGAACAACCGTAGCCGGATGCGCTACTCCACAACACCCACGGCGCGTTTGTCGCATGGCCCGCCATCCGTGCGACAATCCGACGCGGCAAGGTCAAGGAGGGCGACATGGGCAACGCCAGTCCTTTGCGCGGCTTGGGTTGGCTGCTTCTCGTCGGCGGCGTGTTGTGCGCGGTCGGCGTTGGCTTGTACAGTTTGTTGTTCGATGACGAGACGTCTTTGGTCGCCATCGTCATCGTGCTTGGGATATACGGCGGCTTGGCGCTGCTGCTGCTCGCGGTGCTGCGGGATCGGCTGCGCGAACGCAAGACCGACAAATACACGGATGTGGAGCTCTGACGAAACGGGGAGACGCTCATGCTAGCGGCAACCACCGAGACCATCGCCGGCAAGCGCGTCGTCCAGACGTTGGGCGTCGCCCGCGGCAACACCATCCGCGCCCGGCATGTCGGGAAGGACATCCTGGCCGGCTTGCGCAACCTGGTCGGCGGCGAGATCCACGAGTTCACCAAGCTGGTGGCCGAGAGCCGCGAGCAGGCTTTCGATCGCATGATGGAGGATGCCGCCCGCATGGGCGCGGATGCCGTCGTCGGCGTGCGCTTCACCACGTCGGTGTTGATGGGCGGCGCTGCGGAACTGCTCGCCGTTGGCACCGCCGTGAAACTGGACGACCGGATCGGGGGCTGAAGCACCGCGGTCGCGGTCGTCACGCGAACGCGCGGACTCCTCGGCGAACCGGCGAGCCCAAACGTCGGCGATCGATCAGCCCGCGTCCTCGAAGTCCAATCCGGCCATGCGGGCGGCGCGAAAGATGGCGCGGCCCTTGTTCATGCTTTCCTTCCACTCCAAGCGCGGCTGGGAATCCGCCACGATGCCGCCGCCGGCTTGAATGTAGAGCGTGCCGTCCATGACGATGGCCGTGCGGATGGCGATGGCGGTGTCCATGTTGCCGTTCCACGCAAGGTAGCCGATGGCGCCACCGTAGATGCCGCGCTTCACCGGCTCCAACTCGTCGATGATCTCCATCGCGCGGATTTTCGGCGCGCCGGAAAGCGTGCCCACCGGCAAGGTGGCCCGCAGCACGTCGATGGCGGTCTTGCCCGCCGCCAGCTCGCCGACGACGTTGGACGACAGATGCATCACGTGCGACAAACGCTCCACGACGAACTGCTCGGTCACCTTCACGGTGCCGATCTTGGCGATGCGTCCCACGTCGTTGCGGCCAAGGTCGATCAGCATCAGATGCTCGGCGAGCTCTTTGGGGTCGCTTCGGAGCTCGCGTTCCATGGCCAGATCGTCCTGTTCGTCCCGGCCGCGGCGGCGCGTGCCGGCGAGCGGCCGGTTGACGACCACGCCGTTCTCCAGCCGGGCCAGGATCTCCGGCGACGAGCTGACGATGTGGAAGTCCCCCAGATGCATGAACACCATGTACGGCGACGGGTTCAAGCTGCGCAACGCCCGATACAGGTTGATGGGCGGCGCCGTGAACGGCACGGACATGCGCTGCGAAAGCACCACCTGCATCACGTCGCCGGCGCGGATGTAGTCGCGAATGCGCTCCACCGAGGCCATGAACTCCTCCCGCCCGAACGCCGATGCGAAGTCGCTCTCCTCCACCGCGCCGGCGCCGCCGGACGGCGGCACTTGCGGCGTCGCGTCGGTCAGCCGCCGGGCGCGGGCCGCCAAACGCGCCTTGGCGGCGGGCAAGGCGTCGGCGTCGGAAGCGTCGGCCAGGGTGACGAGTTTCATGCGGCTGGTGAGGTTGTCGAAGACGACGACGTCCCGGGAGAGCATCAGCAGCATGTCCGGCGCCCCGAGATCGTCCGGCGGCGCGGATTCGGCAAGGCGCTTCTCCACATAGCGCACCGTGTCGTAGCCCAAATAACCGACCAATCCGCCGAAAAAACGCGGCAAACCGGGCAACTCCGGCACCTTGAAACGCCCAAGAAAGCGCTCCAGCGCGGCAAGCGGATCCGCTGTTTCGGCCTCCTCCACCACCGCGCCGTCCCGGTAAACGGCGAAACGGCTGCCGGAGACGCGGATGATCGTGTTCGCGGGCAGCCCGATGATCGAATACCGGCCCCACTTCTCGCCGCCTTGGGCGGCGGACTCGAAGAGGTACGTGAACGGCGCGTCGGCGATCTTCAAGTAGGTGGAAAGCGGCGTTTCCAAATCCGCGAGGATGTCGAGGACCACAGGCACGTGGGTGTGGCCTTGCCGGACAAGGCGGTCGAATTCCTCCTGGTTCATGGCACCGGCGACATCAGAGCAGCACCGCCAGCGAATCGATCACCTGGTCCGCACCCATCGCGTCCGGGTCGCGCCCGTGGTTGTAGCCGTGGCGGTATACGACGACCGGACATCCCGCCGCCCGGGCGCACGCCACATCGGTTTCGGAATCGCCGACGAACAACGCTTCGGCCGGGCGGCGGCCAAGCCGCTCGCAAGCCAAGAGCGCCGGCGCGGCATCGGGCTTGGGCTTGGCGGCCGTGTCCCGTCCCACCACCGCCTGGAAGTACCTCGACAACGCCATGGCGTCGAGCAGGCTCTCGCTCAAGGCCGCCAGCTTGTTCGTCACCACCGCCAACGGCGCCCGCGCCGCCAGCCGGTCCAACGTCTCCACCACCGTCGGGTAGGGCTCGGAGAAGTCGGCGATGTGCGCCGCGTAGTCGTCGATGCATACCGCCTGCAACTCGTCCAAGCGCCCTACCGCGACAGGCTCGTCGTGGTGGGCGAAAGCGGCGCTCAGCATGGCGCGGACGCCGTGCCCCACCCAATGGCGCGTCAACGCCATATCCACGGGGCCAAGACCCGCCCCGGCCAGCGTGCGGTTGAGCGCGCGCATGAGATCCGGCGCGGTGTCCACCAGCGTGCCGTCCAGATCGAAAAGGTACGCGCCCGGCCGCACGGTCCGCGGTTCCCCTCACCCGCGGCGGTTGGCGGCACCGGCCGCTAGAGCGCGCAAGGCCGCGATGGCCCGCCGATAGTCCTCGGCGCGCCTGGGTGCCTTGTTTGGCGCGCCGAAAACGGCCGAGCCGGCCACGAACCCGTCCGCGCCGGCCGCCGCCGCCGCGCCAACGGTGTCTTGATTGATGCCGCCGTCTATCGCCAAGCGGATGTTTCGACCACTGGCATCAATGAGCTCCCGTGCGACGTGGACATTCTCCAACGCCGAAGGCATGAACGCTTGGCCACCGAAACCCGGGCGCACGGACATGACGAGCACCGTGTCCACGGCATCAAGGAGCGGCGCGACCGCGTCCGGCGAATCGTCCGGATTGACCGCCAGCCCGGCCTTGGCCCCGCCGGCGCGAATCGCCGCAAGCGCGCCGGCAGGGTCTTCGTCCGCGTCCGGGTGGATGGTGATCCCATCCGCTCCGGCGGCCAGAAAGTCGTCGATCAGCCGGTTCACCGGCCGCACCATCAAATGCACATCCACTGGCGCGCACGAACCGCGACTTCGCAGGCTGCGCAGCACCAGCGGCCCCACGGTCAGGTTCGGCACATAGTGGTTGTCCATCACGTCGAAGTGGATGGCGTCGGCGCCGGCGGCCATCACGTCGTCCACCTCTTGGCCGAGCGCCGCGAAGTCCGCGGCGAGGATGGAAGGCGCTATCCAAACGGCCATGTTCGCCACTGTGCTCAGCGGGCGCTAGGCCGGCAAACCGAGCCCTTGGCGGGTTTCCGCGATGGCCGCGTCCACCACCGCGCGCAACGCTTGGGTTTCCGTGTCGCCCTCCAAGCGTCGCAAGCGGTAGAGGTCGATCTGCCGGTCCGCGCCGGTGCCTTCGCGGACGATCACCGGGGCGCGCCGGATCTCGGCCACGCAATCCAAAACCCGGGCGTCTTCGGAGAGATCTTGAACCAAAGCGGTGGCGATGTCGTCGATGTCCACCCGGCCGCCGAAGCGGTTGTCCGCCATGAACGCGAGCACGCCGTAGCGAGACGCCAGCCAGCGATTCTCGGCGATGAGCTCCGTGGGCGGTTCCGGCGGCAACGCGCCGGCGGCGTGATCGCGCGCCAGTTTGCGGATGAGGCAGGCGTACAGCGCGGCCACGCAGAGCGCGTCTTCCATGCGCGTGCAGGCGTCGCAGATGCGCAGTTCTATGGTGGGAAACCGCGTGGACGGCCGGATGTCCCACCACAGCTCGCTGCCATCGCCTATGAAGTCGAGCGCCTGGTAGCTCTTCACGAGTTCGTCGTATTCCGCCCGCGAGCGCAAATGCGGCGGCAGGCTGGTGCGGGGCAGCGCGCCGATGAGGTTCAAACGGTAAGACTTGAAACCCGTTTCCCGCCCGGCGTTGAACGGCGAAGACGCGGACAGGGCGTGCAGGAACGGCAGATAGCGCCGCACGGCCGTCATCACTCGCAACCGCAGCTCGGCGTCGCCGAAACCGGCGTGGACGTGGATGCCGGCCACCATGAACCGGCGCACGCTCTCCTGGAACGTCACCGCGAAACGCCGATAGCGATCGTGCGGCGTCGTCGCTTGGGCATGCCAAGCGCCGAAGGGGTGGGTGGACGTCGCCATCGCCCGCAAGCCGTGGGCTTCGGCGGCCTCCACCACCACGCGGCGCGTTTCCTTGAGCGCTTCGCCGAGTTCCGCCACGGAGCCGCACACCCGCGTGTTGGTTTCGATCTGCGAGCGCAGGAACTCGCGCACCACCTTGTGCGGGCCGGCGTTTTTCTCGCAGGCCTCGAAGACCGCCACGGGCGGATCCGCCGCCAAGTCGCGCGTTTCGGGGTCGACGAGGAAGAACTCCTCCTCGACGCCAAGGGTTATCGGCAACTCGCCCATCTGCGGTTTCCATGCGCGGTTCGCGGCATTTTGCCACGCCAAGGACGCCGGCGCGGCCGCCTACCGCGTACAACGCGTACAATGCGCGTCGCGACCAAGCCCGTTGCCGAGCGGCGCACCGGCGAAGCGGCATGTCCGCACCAGACGCGCCCCGCGCCGAGTCGGCCGGCCACACCGTCTTCACCATGCTCTCACCATGCTAGTGCTCGGCATCGAAACCTCCTGCGACGAGACCGGCGTCGCCCTCTACGACACCGAAGCCGGCCTCGTGGCGGACTCCGTCTACAGCCAAGTCGACCTGCACGCGAAGTACGGCGGAGTGGTGCCGGAGCTCGCCTCCCGGGACCATGTGCGCAAAATCATCCCGCTGCTTGGCGAACTGTTCGACAAGGCCGGGCGCACGCCGCGAGACTTGGACGGCGTGGCCTACACCGCCGGCCCCGGCCTCATCGGCGCGTTGCGGGTCGGCGCCGCGGTGGGCCGGGCCATCGCCTGGGGCTTGGACGTGCCGGCCATTGGGGTGCATCACATGGAAGCGCACCTGCTCGCGCCGTTGATCGCGCCGGCCGACGATCAGCGCCCGGCGGTGCCGTTCGCGGCGCTGCTGGTTTCCGGCGGCCACAGCCAACTCGTCGGCGTGGAGGCGATGGGCCGCTACACCCTGCTGGGCGAGAGCTTGGACGACGCCGCCGGCGAGGCGTTCGACAAGGTGGGCAAGCTGCTGGGGCTCGGTTATCCCGGTGGCCCGGCGGTGGCCGCCGCCGCGACGGGCGGGGATCCGGCGCGGTTCTCGTTTCCGCGCCCGATGACCGACCGCCCAGGTTTGGATATGAGCTTCTCCGGCTTGAAGACGGCGGTGGCGAACACCGTGCGCGACCTCGCGCCGCTCGGCGATCAAGACGTGGCGGATGTCGCCCGCGCGTTCGAGGACGCGGTGGTGGACACGCTGGCGATCAAATGTCGGCGGGCGGCTCGGCAGACGCGCTGCCGGGATTTCGTGATCGCCGGCGGCGTCGCCGCCAACAAGCGGCTGCGGCGACGGTTGACGGATTCGTTGGCGGGGCTGGACGAACCCGTGCGAGCGATCTTCGCCGCTCCGGCATTGTGTACCGACAACGGCGCGATGGTCGCCCATGCGGGCGCGCTGCGGCTCGCCGCCGGCGAACGCGCCGGGCTCGCCATCGAAACCCGTGCCCGCTGGCGCATGACCGCCCTGGCACCGTTGGAGACGGCCGACCGTTGAAACACCGCCGGCGGCCAGCTCGATCGGCGCCGGCAGGTTGCTCGCGGGCAAGAGCACGCGCTACGCGAGCGCGGCTTGGCCGCCGTCGCGCGGCGCTATGATGCCGGCCGCATGAGAATGAGGCGGCTCGGAATCGTGGTTGTCGGCGGGGTCGGCATCGTGGCGGCGCTGGCCCTCGCCTACGGCCTGGTGCCGGTGGACGCGCCGCACGACGGCGGCGGCTTGGTCGACATGCACGTTCACACCGCCGGCATCGGCGCCGGCGGCACCGGCGCTTTCGTCAACCGGAAGATGAGCGAAAACATCCGGTTCGGCTTCTATCTTCGCGCCTTCCGCGTCAGCCAGGAGGAGCTCGAAGCCGAAGGAGACGCGCTTGTCATCGCTCGCATCAGCGCGGCCATCGCCGAATCCAAACGCGTCGACAAAGCGGTGATTCTCGCCTTGGACGGCGTCGTCGGCACCGGCGGCGAATTGGACCGGGAAGCCACGCAAGCCTATGTGCCGAGCGACTTCGTGGCCGCCGAGACGGCCAAACACGCCAACCTCTGTTTCGGCGCCAGCGTCAATCCCTACCGCCACGACGCCGTCGAACGTTTGCGGAAGGCGCGGCGGCAAGGCGCGTTGCTCGTGAAGTGGATTCCCAACATCATGGCCATCAATCCGGCCGACGAGGCGATTCGCCCGTTCTACGAGGAACTGGTGGCGCTAGACCTGCCGTTGCTCAGCCACGCCGGACAAGAACGCTCGTTCGCCGACGCGGACGACGCGCTCGGCGACCCGCGCCGCCTGGAGTTGCCCCTTTCGTTGGGCGTCACCGTGATCGCCGCGCACATCGCCACCACCGGAACGAACGAGGGCGAGGACAACTTCGAGCGCATCCTGCCGATGTTCGAGCGTTTTCCGAATCTCTATTCCGACATCTCAAGCCTCACGGCCATCAACAAGCTCGGTTTTCTCAACCGCGCGTTGACGGTGCCCGGTTTGCCGGAGCGACTGCTCTACGGCACGGACTGGCCGTTGCAGTTCTTTCCGTTGGTCTCGCCTTTCTACCAAACGCCGAGTATCGGGATGCGGGCCGCGAAGTCCGTAGCCGGGATTGAGAACACCTGGGACCGCGACGTCGCCTTGAAGCAGGCGATGGGCGTGCCTCGTCACGTGTTCGCCCGCACCGCCCAATTGCTGGCTATGGAACGCTGCTCCTAGAGCAGCGCGGGCGTTGTCAGTCGTCCGGCGGCGGTGTGGGCGCGGCCGAGGAGTCTTCCGCCAGCGACTTGACGATGCCGAACGTCATCAGCAGCAACACCACGCTCAAGGGCAGCGCCGCGGCGATGGACGCGGCGCGCAGGGCGTCGAGCCCCCCCGCGAGCAGCAGAACCGCCGCCACCAAGCCTTCGGTGGTGCCCCAAACGACGCGAAAGCGGCGCGGCGGATGGTCGTCGCCCATGCTGAGCATCGTGGCGATCACCAAGGTGCCGGAATCCGAAGAGGTGATGAACCAGGTGGCGAGCAGGAAGGTGGCGAGCGCGCACACCGCCCAGGACAGCCAGGCAAAGTCCGTCATTCTCTCGATGGTGCCGTACAGCGCCGCCTCCAGGCGATCGGCGCGCACGAGCTCCAACACGCCGGCCGTGCCCACGCCATCGGGCGCGTGCAATTCCATGTGCAGCGCGTTGCCGCCGAACATGCAGATCCAAAACACGCCGAGCGCCGTCGGCACGAACATCACGCCCAGAGTGAACTCGCGGATCGTGCGCCCGCGCGAGATGCGGGCGATGAACATTCCGACAAACGGCGCCCAAGAGAACCACCAGCCCCAATAGAAGATGGTCCAATCGCCCTGCCATTGCACATCGCCCACCTCGCCGGCGGTCCAGAACCCCATCGGCACGAAGTTCCACAGGTATTCGCCCAGCGTGGTGACAAGAAAACCCATGAGCCACTCGGTTGGCCCGAAGCACAGGAAGAACGCGAGCAGCACGATGCTGAAATAGATGTTCCACTCGGAAATGATGCGAATGCCGCGCCCCACGCCAGACACCGCGGACACCGTGGCCACCGCGGAAATCACCGCGATCAACACGATTTGCGTGACGACGCCGGGGTCCACCCCAATCAACACGTTGAGGCCGGCCGCCATTTGCTTCACGCCAAGACCCAAAGAGGTCGCCACGCCGAACACCGCGCCGAACAGGGCCAACAGATCCACGCCGTGGCCGATGGGGCCGTAGATGCGGTCTCCGATCACCGGATACAAAGCCGAGCGCAACGTCAGTGGCAGCTTTTTTCGGAAACCGAAATACGCGAGGCACAGCCCCGCGATGACGTACGTCGCCCACGCGTGCAGCCCCCAATGGAAGTAGGTGACGCGCAGCGCATGCACCGCCCGACGCTCGTCGGCCGCCTGCGCGCCCAGGTGATCCGCGTGCGGATTGTTGTCGAAGTAGGTAAGCGGCTCGGCGATGGAGAAAAACAGGATGCCGATGCCGACCCCGGCCGAAAACAGCATGGAGAGCCAAGAGAACGTGCTGAACTCGGGGCGCGAGTCGTCGTCGCCGAGCCGAACGTTGCCGTGGCGGCAGAACATCAGGTAGAAGCAAGCGAACAGCATGCAGCACACGAGCAGGATGTAGTACCAGCTCAACGTGGCCTCTATCCAGCGCCGAACGCCTTGGAAAAACGGCCCGGCGGCGTCCACGAAGATCACCGTGAACACCACGAAAGCCGCGACCATGCCTTTCGACGCGAGCGCCATGCCGGGATGCAGCCCGGCCCACAACCCGGTCTTCGCTACCGTGAGGCGTTTTCTGGACATGTTGGCATTTACCCCGTTAGGCCAGCCACAAGTCAGCCGATCACCGTGCCGGCGTCTTCTTCCACCACGGTGTGCTCGATGTAGCCGATGTTCTCTATCTCCACACGCACCTCGTCCCCCACGGCGAGCCAGCGCGGCGGTTTCATGGCGGCGGCCACGCCGGAGGACGTGCCGGTGAAGATCACGTCGCCCGGATCCAACGTGAAGGACTGCGTGAGGTGGGCGATCTGCTCGAAGCAGTCGAAGATGAGATGGCGCGTGTTGGAGTTTTGCCGCGTCTCGTCGTTCACCTCGGTGCGAATGCCGAGGTTGTGCGGATCCCCCACGTCGTCGGCGGTGACGATCCACGGCCCGAACGGCGCGTGGGTGTCAAACGATTTGCCGATCTGCATCGTGCGCGACGCCGCCTGCCAGTCCCGCACGCTCACGTCGTTGCCGCAGCAATAGCCGGCGATCACCTCGTGGGCGCGGTTGGCGGGCACGTGCTTGGCGCGCTTGCCGATCACGAAGGCGAGTTCGCCTTCGTAGTCCAGCATGTCCGACACCTTGGGTTTGTTGATGGTGCCGTAAGGTCGATTGGCGGCGTTCCGCTGCTTGTTGAACCACATTTGCACCTTTGGCGCCTCGGCGCCTGTCTCCGCCACGTGATCGGCGTAGTTGAGGCCGATGGCGAGGATCTTGCCCGGCAGCGGCACCGGCGCTTCCAACGTCACGTCGGCCACGGGAAAGGCCACATCCGGCCGGGTTTGCGCGGTGCGCGCCGCGGCCATCGCCGGTTCCCCCGCGGCCAAGAAGCTCGTCATGTCCTGGGGCAGGCCCGGCGAGACCGCCGGCAAGTCGATGACCAGTTCGCCAACCACCGCGCCGATGCGCGTGCGCTGGCCGTGCGTGAACGTACACAGTTTCATTCCATTCCCCCCTGTTTCCGTGGCCGTGCGCCCGTGAACCCGCCCCGTCAAGCCCGCGCGCGGCGCGTTTATCGCACTCCGGGTTTCTCCAGCCAAGCCCCAAGGTGTCCGGCCATCTCGTCGAAGACGTCGTCCGTGCGCGAGCGGGTGCGCTTGAGCACCCGGTAGCCGTGATCGGCCGTCTCCAGCCGATGCAGCGTGCCGCCGACGCGGCGGACCACGTCCTCCAGCAACGGCGAAGTCGCCATGCCGTCGCGCGAACCGGAGAGGAACAACATCGACGCGGCGATGCGATCCAAGTGATCGGCGCGTTTGCTCGCCGGCTTGCCCGGCATGTGCAGCGGAAAGGAGCAGAACACCAGACCAGCGACATCCAAGCCGTGCTCGACAACCGCGTGGGACGCCATGCGCCCGCCGAAACTGTGGCCGCCGAGCAGATGCGGGCCCTCGCTTTCTTGGCCGGCGCGCTCCAGAGCGGCGGCCACCGTCGCGGTGGAAACCGCCTGCGCGTCCACCCGCGAACGCCCCGCTTCGGCGTAGGGGAAGTTGTACCGCAGGGTGGCGACGCCCACCGCCGCGAACGCCGCCGCGATAGCTTCCAAGCTGCGATGCCGCATTCCGGCGCCGGCGCCGTGGCCGAACACGAGGGTGGCGCGGTGCGCCGCGTCCGCGGGGCGCAATAGTGCGCCGACGTCGCGGTCGCCGACCTCGATGCGCAGTTCGCGCATCAGCCAGGCACCGCTTCGCAACAAGACGTGGCGCCGTGCTCGCCGCGCCGGAAGAGCTGGCGGCGCCGGGTGGCCGGGCGACGGAGCGACATCCTCACGTTGCGTTGCGCTGGGGATGTCGAGGCGTCATGCCAATGCCTTAAGCGGTCGCGAAGCCGAACATCAGCTAGGCAATTCCGTGACGGACGCGATGACGCGGCCCACCAAACCGTATTCGATGGATTCCTCCACGCTCATCCAGTAGTCGCGGTCGGTGTCCTTGGCCACCCGCTCCAACGGCTGGCCGGTTTGTTCGGCGATGATCCGGTTGATGCGCTCACGGGTCTTGACGATTTCGCGCGCGTGTATCTCGATGTCCGAGGCGTCGCCGCCAAAACCGCCAGCCGGTTGGTGAATGAGGAAGCGCGTGTTCGGCAAAGCGAAGCGCGAGTCCCGATCCGCGGCGAGGTAGATGTGCGTGGCGATGCTGCCCACCCAACCGGTGCCCACGGTGCGCACCACCGGCTTCACGAACCGGATCAAATCGAAGATGGTGTCGCCGGACTCCACATGGCCGCCGGGAGAGCCGATGAAGAGCGTGATGGGGTCGTCGCTTTCGAACGACAGCGCCAAGAGCTTCTCCGCGGTGCGCTGGGCCACTGTCTTGTCTATCTCGCCGAAGATCGTCAGCGTGCGGTTCTTGAGCAGCGTGTTTTCGAGGAACGCGAACTGCTTGGCCGCCTCCGCCGCCTCCTTGGCGCCGTCGGGAACGTCGGACGGCGTGTCCGCCCCTATTTCTCGCCGGCCGAGAGCGCCGCGCAAGCAATGACCCATGCGGTCCTCATGCGTTGGGAAAGCGCCATCTTACCCGATCACACGCGGCCCAACCCGGCCCAATCCCACGCTCCACGCTTCGCAACACGCTTCACCAACCCACTTGCGCCGGCATCATCGCCCCGACTAATATCGTGTTGTTGCCAACTGCTTGGGAGGGGCTGGTCAACGCACCCACCATGGACGCCGAGCTGCGCACCAAATACGACGCGCTCCAGAGTCGTGTGGCCGGTCTTGGCCGCGTCATCGTGGCGTTTTCCGGGGGCGTGGACAGTTCCCTCGTCGCCTATGTGGCCGCGAAAACGCTGGGCGAAAACGCGCTGGCCGTCACGTCGGGCTCGCCCAGCCTCAAGCGCAGCGACCTCGCGCTGTCCGGGGAGCTGGCGCGGAAGTGGGGCATGCGCCACCGGGTGATCGTCACCGACGAAGTGGCGAAGGCGGCGTACCGCGCCAATCCGGTGAACCGTTGCTTCCACTGCAAGACCACGCTCTACGAGGCGCTGGCGGGCATCGCCGCCGAGGAAGGATTCACGCATGTCGCCAACGGCACGAACACGGACGACTTGGGGGATCACCGCCCCGGCCTTCGGGCCGCCGCGGATTGCCATGTGGTGTCGCCGCTGGTGGATGCCGGTTTCGCCAAGAAGGACGTCCGCGCGCTGGCCGCCCACTTGGGGCTTCAGAACGCGGCCAAGCCCCAAGCCGCGTGCCTTTCCAGCCGGTTTCCCTACGGGTCTCACATCACGGAAGAGCGCTTGGCGCAAGTGGAAGCGGCGGAAGACGCCTTGGCCGGCCTCGGCTTCTCGCAGTTCCGCGTGCGCCATCACGAGGCCGTGGCGCGCATCGAGCTGGTGGCCGAAGAGATCGTCCGCGCCGTCGAGCAGCGGGAAGAGGTGGAACGGCGAATTCGGGCGACGGGCTTTCGCTACGTGGCGCTGGATCTCGGCGGCTTCCGCTCCGGTTCACTCAACGAGGGCCTTATCGATGTGGTGCAAGTTTCCGATGGCGTGTAGTTGTGGCCGTGTAGTTGTGCGTAGCTGGGGCGTCCGAGGCGCGGCGGCCGGCGCGGCCTTCTTGTTCGCCCTTGTTTTCGCAACGCCCGCTTTGGCCGGCGACGAGGCTGATCCAACCGGCACGGCGCCACCGGCGGCGGCGGAGGCCCAAGCCGCCGCGCCGGCCGACGACGTTCCCGTGGTCACGGTTGTCGGCGAACGGCGGGATCTCACGGAGGCGGACCGGCGCCTCATCTATCGGGATTTGGCCAAGGGCCTTTCGCTCTACGCGGACAAGAACTTCAAGGAGGCGTTCCCCTATTTGCTGAACACCGCCGAACGCGGGTTCAAGCACTCGCAAGCCCGCGTGGGGCATATCTACGCCTACGGGCTTGGCGACGTCGAACGGGACACGCCGCAAGCCGTCGGCTGGTTGGGCGTGGCGTCTTCCGGCACCAGTTCGCACACCATCAAGAACTACTTCAACACCATCTGGCAGCGCATCCCGGAGCAGTACGTGCCGTACTTCGAAGAGGTCGTTGACGAATACAAGACGAAGTACGGCGAAAGGGCGACTGGCGTGGTGTGCGAAATGCACCGCCCGGCGCGCAGCCACATAAGACGCTTGGGGTGTGTTTTCCAGAAGGACATCGACGAACAGACGGAAGGCGCGCTGGGCGATTTCTTCACCGCGCAGCAGCAACGGCGCCTCCACTTGGAAGCCGAAGAACAGCTGCGCATCGCCGAACAGCAGCTCGGGGACACCATCGGAGAGCCGCCGGAGTGACCGGCTGCGGCCACCCGGCCGCAGCCGCCAACCGGGATCTACGGAAGCAACGCCCCGCCGTCCACATCCACGGTTGCGCCCGTCATGTAGTCGTTGCGCAACGTGAACACGATGGCGCTGGCCACTTCGTCCGCCGTGCCGGCCCGCTTGACCAGCATGTTCCTCGTTGCGCCGCGCAACAGCTCCTGGCGCGCTTCGCCCTCGGCCTTGAACATCGGCGTGTCGATGACGCCGGGCGAGACCACGTTGATGCGGCGCGGCGCGAGTTCCGGCGCAACGGCCCGAACGAAACCCTCCACCGCGTTGCCCACCGTGGAGAGCGCCGCGGCGCCGGGGTTCGCCTTGCGGGCGGGAAAACCGCTCACCAGAGCGATGGCGCCGGTCTCGGCCATGTGGCCGGCGCCCAAGCGCACGCTCCCGACGTAGCCCCAGAGCTTGCGGAACGAGCCTTGGAAGCCGTCCAGGTCCATGCGCAGAAACGGCCCCGACGCCCGCGCGCCGCCGGTGGCCGCGTTCACAAGCACATGGAAACCGTCGTGCTGGGCGAACAGGGCCGCCAACCCTTCCCTGTCGAGGACGTCGATGGTGGTGAAGGAAACGCCGGCGCCGGCGAGCGCCGCCGCCTTGTCCATGTTGGCCCGGGAACGGCTCCCGGCGATCACCGTCGCGCCGGCCGCCGCCAATTGCAGCGTGGTGGCCAACCCGATGCCAGACGTGCCGCCAAGCACGATGGCTTTTTTGCCGTTCAAGTCCACGGGGTTTGCGCTATTCGATGTCCCGCGGCGTCTCGCCGGCCTGGACGATGAGCGCCTTCACCTCTTCCAGCATGGCGTCGAGCGCCGCGGGGTCCGTGCCGCGCATCACCAGCGTCGTGCCGTATTTGCCGTCGCGGGTGAATGGATAGCTGCCGAGGTCGATGCCCGGAAAGGCGTTTTGTATCCGTTCCAAGCCGGCCGCCACCTGGCTTTCGCCAAGATAGGCGGTGACGGTGCGCGACCGCACGACGGCGCCACCGCGCAGCCGCACGGTGGACAGCATCGCCCGCATCACGGCCGGGATGCCAGCCATCACGTACACGTTTTCGATGCGAAATCCCTGCGGGCCGCCGGTTGCGTTGTCGATGAGCTCGGCGCCGCGTGGAATGCGCGCCATCCGCAGCCGCGCCGCCATCACCGCCGGCGGCGCCGGCCGGGCGCTGATGCGCTCGCGGATGGCCTCGTTCATCACCAGCGGCACACCGAACGCCTTCGCCACGCACACGGCGGTGATGTCGTCGTGCGTGGGGCCGATGCCGCCCGTGGTGAGCACATGGTCGAATCGCGCCCGCGCCTCGTTCAACGCGGCGACGATGACATCCTCCACATCCGGGATGACGCGCGCTTCCGCCACCCGCACGCCTTGCTCGCCGAGCACCGTGGCGATGTGTTGCAGATTGGCGTCTTGGGTGCGACCGGAGAGGATCTCGTTGCCGATGATCAGCACGCACGCGGTCACCACCGGTTCCGTTGCGCCCTCCCCCTCGGCACGCCACCGCGTCCGCGCACCCGCCCGCCTTTCGCCCGGCCTTCCGATCAAGCCCCGCATGGCGACGCATGCTAGCAAGTTGCGCCAGCGGCCGGAAGCCGCTCGCGCACGCTTGCTGTACGCATGTACACGGACTTACAATGTAGCAAGCCCTCAGGGAAGAGCCGATTGCGCAACGACATGCCAAACGGAGCGGTGCGCCTGCACCCGCGCGCGCCGCCGCCGGCCAACTACTACGCGGACAATCTGCTCGCCGTCGTGGACACCGTGCTGCTGCGCTACCGCGACGTCCTGACAGGCGAGGAACGCGCCTTCGGGGAGGGAATCAAACGCCTTTCGCCGCCCGCCTTGCGCTTGCTGGCGCGGCTGGCCGGGCGTGCGGGGGGCCGAGCGGGCGCACCGGGCACGGGAGGATTGCTGCGCGAGGACGCTTTGCGCTACGCCGAGGTGCCGGCAACGGACGCGGCGTTGGCCGAGCTCGCCGCCGCTGGCCTGGTGGAGCGGGATTCGCCAGCGCCGGTCGCGGCTATCTTGGCCATGTTCACGACCGGCGAACTGGCGCGCGTGTTCTGGGACGTCCCCGTTGCGGCGACCGCCCGCAAAGCTGACCGCGTGGCGCGGATAGCCGCCGCCAGCCCGGCCGGTTTCGTCCGCTGGCGGGCGCGGCGACACTGCCGTTGGGCGCGCTTGGCCGCCAGCCATCTGCCCGTCTACCAGCTGCTCTTCTTCGGCGACCGGCGGAAGGACTTGACGACTTTCGTGTTGCGGGACCTCGGCGTGCATCGTTACGAGCCGGTGTCGCTTGGCGCCGACACGCGCCAGTTCCGGGACCGCGCCATGTTGGAGCGCTATTTGGCCCTGTTGGCCGCCGCCGACGAGTTATCGGCGCTAGGCGCTCTGCCGGCCCCCCGCGCCGTGCGCGAGCAGGTGCCACGGCTCTTGGAGGAGTTGTGGAACCCCTTGCCGGAGCGGCTGTTGGAACGGCGCCGCAGCCGCGTGCTGAACCGGCTGGCGAGGAACTTGGAGCGGACCGGGGCTTTTGACGAGGCGCTGGCGTGCTACACCCGTTCCACCCTGCCCCCGGCGCGCGAGCGCCGGATGCGGATTCTGCGGCGCCTGGGTGACGATGAAGGAGTCGAGACGTTGCGCGGCAATATCCTGGCCAGCCCGGCCGACGCCGTGGAGGCGGACTTCGCGGCCCGTTTCGCCAGAACGGTTCGGCGGGCGCCAGTGCCAATCCTGGAACAGCGCCTCGGGAGCTCGCCCGATTCCATCGAGAACCACGCCTTGGCGATGCTCACCCGCGCCGGCGGCGTCGGCTGGCATCTGGAGAACAACCTGCCGATGGCGGTGTTCGCCCTCGCCTATTGGCACTGGCTGTTCGCGCCGATCGAAGGCGCGTTCGTCAACCCGTTCCAAACCGGGCCGGTGGATCTGTTCTGGCCGGATTTCTTTCGCGTGCGCCAGCACGTTTGCGAAGATCCGCTCGCCACGCCGCTGAAACCGCGCTTGGCGGCCACCGCCCGCGCCAAGGCCGGAGTGGCGAACCGCCTGTTCAACTGGCGGCGGTTCACGCCGGCGGTGGCGGACGCCGTGTTCGACGCGATGCCGGAAGCGCATCTGCGCGCGTTGGTGGACATCGTGCGCGGCGATCTGGCCGGCAAGAGCGCCGGCTTTCCGGACCTCACGGTGATCCGCGGCCCCGGCAACTACGAGTTCGTCGAAGTGAAGGGGCCGAACGATCAGCTGCAGGTGAGCCAACGCCTGTGGATAGCGGCGCTGCTCGAACGCGGCCTGCCCGTGCGCGTGCTCCGCTTTCGCCAATGACGGACGCGTGCGGCGTTTGCGAGCCCGCTGCTACGGACGGATGCGACTCCGCCGAGCCGAAAGCGCGGGTGAGCGTCAAGACCCTCGCCGAGTTCGTCCATCGGCGCGGCGACATCCACTATCGCTACCAATCGGCCACGCTGGCGCGGGAGGGCATCGTCCGCCAGCGGGCGTGGCAGCGCGGCCGCGGCGAATCCTATCGGCGCGAAGTGCGAGTGGCGGCGGACTTTGGCGGCCTGCGCGTGAGCGGACGCGCGGACGGCTGGGACGAAGGTGCCCGCTTGGTGGAGGAAGTGAAGACCACGCGCGCCGCGCCGGCCGCGCTGCACGCCCAAGCCGGCCACGCCCACCTCGCCCAAGTGCGGCTCTACGCGGCCATGCTGGCGTTGCAGAACGCCGGCCTTGAAGAGCTGCGGTTGCGGCTGGTGTACCTGCATCCAGAGCGCCCGGACGAGACGGCGTTCGACGAGCGGTGGCGGCGGCCGGATCTCATCGCCTTCTTCGAGGCCACCTGCGGAATCTACGCGGCGTGGCTCGCCGGCGTGCGGCGGCGCTTGACCGCCCGCGATGACGCCATGCGCCGCTTGCGATTCCCCTACGCCACGTTCCGTGCCGAACAGAGGCGCGTGGCGACCCGCCTCTACCGCGCCTTCCGGGACGGCGTGGACTGGCTGGTCGAGGCCCCGACTGGTGCGGGCAAGACGATGGCCAGCGTGTTTCCCGCCGTCAAGGCCATCGGTGAAGGCGCGCTCGACCGTTTGGTCTACCTGACCGCGCGCAACACCGGCCAACGCGCCGTCGAGGACGCGCTGGCGCGCGCGGCTGGCGCGGAGCCCGCCTTGGCGGCGGTGACCGTCACCGCCAAGGAACGCATCTGCTTCAATCCGGGCACGCCTTGCGATCCCGCCCGTTGCGAGTTCGCGCGCGGCTACTACGAACGCCTGCCGGCGGCCCGCCGGGCGTTGCTAGCGGTGGGGCTGGCCGGCCAACGCGAAGTGGAGCACGTCGCCCGCGCGCACCTCGTGTGCCCGTTCGAGTTGTCGCTGGACACCGCCGCTTGGGCGGACGTGGTGGTGTGCGACTACAACTACGTCTTTGATCCGGTGGTGCGGCTAAAACGCCTGGACAACGACTTGTTCGGGCGTGTCGGGCTGGTTGTGGACGAGGCGCACCAGCTGGGCGACCGGGTGCGGGAGATGTTGTCCGCCACCATCGCTCGGCGCGACATCAAAGCGGCTTTGCGCGAGGCCTTGCCGGCCGCTTTGGCGCGGCGTTTCCGTTCGGTGGACCGGGCGCTGGCGGCGTTGGCGCGTGATGTCGGTCGGCTGGAGAGCGGCGAGGAGCGCGCCATTGGCCGGCCGCACGCGCTGGATCGAGCGATCCGCCGGTTGACCTCCGAGGTCGCCATCGAGCCGGACACGGATCTGGAGGCGTTGCCGGCAGCCGCGGACGCCTACTGGCAACTCTTGCGGTTCGAGCGCGCGCTGGATTGGGCCGGCGAGGATGGCGCGGACGGCGAGGATGGCGCGGACGGCCAAGCTTTCCACTATCTGGCCAGCGGCAGCGGCCGGGATTTGCGCGTCGAACTCGCGTGCGCGGCGCCCGGCGGCCACATTCGCGCCACGATGGCCACGTTCCAAGGGACGGTGCGGCAATCCGGCACGCTGGCTTCGCCAAGGCTCGTGCAAAGAACCCACGGCTTCCCGGCCTGCGCCCAAGCGTTCCGCGCCGGCGGCGCGGGCGAAGCGGCTCGGCTCGGCACGTTCGTGGCGCCGGACGTCTCCACCTACTACCGGGATCGCGCACGCACGTTGCCGAGTTTGACCACGCTCATCGCCCGCGTCGCGGCGGCGACGCCGGGCAACTGTCTGGTGGCGTTCCCGTCCTTCGAGTACTTGGCAATGGCGGCGACGGACGTCGATCCCGCCATTCGTTGTCAGACCCCGAACATGACGCCGGCCGAGCGGGAGGACTTCATCGACTGGCTCGGCGGGGATGGACGCGGGCGCGTGGGCTTCGCGGTGATGGGGGGCGTGTTCACCGAATCCGTGGATTTCGACAGCCGCGCGTTGCGCGCGGTGGTGGTGGTCGGGCCCGGCCTGCCGCCGCGATCCGTGAAACGCGACCTCATCGCTGCCGCGCACGCCGCTGGCGATGCCGGCGAGGGCGGCGAGGCCGGGGGTTTCGACATCGCCTATCGGCAACCGGCCATGACGCGGGTGGTGCAAACCGTCGGCCGCATCGCCCGCAGGCCTGAGACGCCGGGAGTCGCCGTGCTGGTGGACGCGCGCTTCGCGCATGCGGCCTACCGGGCACTCCTGCCGGCCGGTTGGCGGCTGGCGTACACGCCGCGGCGTCATGTCGCCACGGCGATAGGCGCGTTCTGGGCCGCCCGTTAGCGTATTCTCCGCCACCCCACAACAGCAGATTCGCGCCACCGCGCCATGCGCCGCAAGACGAAGATCATCTGCACCATCGGGCCGGCCACCAGCGGCTACCCGATGATCGAAAAGCTCTACCGGGCGGGCATGTCCGTGGTTCGCCTCAACATGTCCCACGCCAGCCACGACGACGCCGCCGCGGCCATCCATTGGGTGAAGACGCTGAACCGCAAGGTGAAGTACCCGATGCCGATCATGCTCGACACCCAAGGGCCGGAAATACGAACCGGCACGTTTGCCGAGCCGTTGCGTCTGCGCGCCGGCGAGACCGTGTTCCTGGACGTCGCCCCGCAGCCGGGCAACGACCACCGGGCCATCGTCGTCAACTACCCGGAGCTGCCGGACGCCGTGCCGGTGGGCGACCTCGTTCAACTGGACAACGGCTTGATGAACGTGGAGGTGGTGGCGCGGCGCGGCCAGCGGCTGGAGTGCCGGGTGGTGGACGGCGGCGATCTCGGCAGTCGCAAGCACGTGAATCTGCCGGGCGTCGCCGTGAACCTGCCGGCCATCACCGCCAAGGATCGGGACGACATAGCGTTCGGCTTGGCGCACGACGTGGATTTCGTGGCGCTGTCTTTCGTCCGCGCCGCCGACGACGTGGCGAATCTGCGCGAGCTGCTCGGGCCGAAAGCCAGCCGCACCGTGAAAGTCGTCGCCAAGATCGAGAATCAGGAGGGTGTGCGCAACGCCGAGTCCATCGCCGCCGCCGCCGACGGCGTGATGGTGGCGCGCGGCGATCTGGGCATCGAGACGGACATCGCCTCGCTGCCCATCGTGCAGCGGCGGCTGATGGAGATATGCGCGCGGTTGGGCAAACGTTGCGTGGTCGCCACGCATCTCTTGGAATCCATGATCGAGAGCCCGATGCCCACCCGCGCCGAGGTCACCGACGTCGCCAACGCGGTGTACGAAGGCGCGGACGCCATAATGCTCTCCGGCGAAACCAGCGTCGGCGCTTACCCGGTGCGCTGCGTGCGGCAGTTGGCGGCCATCGCGGAAGCGAGCGAGCGGCAACGGGGGTTCGCGCTCCACGATTCGCTGGAGATCAACACCGACAAGCAGCACCTGGCCACCGCCGCGGCGGGGCTCGCGGACGCGATCGGCGCGGCCGGCATCGTCGTCATCACCCGGCGCGGCATCACCGTGGACTTGGTGACCTCGTGCCACCCGGCGCGAGTGCCCATCTTCGCCTTCACCAACGTCAGCCAGACCCGCCGCCGACTGATGTTGAACCGCGGCGTGTTCGCGCACCGCACGGCGTTCAGCAGCGATCCCGAAAAGACCATCCGGACGGCGCTCAAAGTGCTGCGCGACCGCGAGGGCTTGGCGCCGCCGGACAAGGTGGTGGTGCTTTCGGACGTGCTGGCCGAAAGCGCCGTGGACGCCATCCAATTGCGCCGCGTGGGCGAGGCGGCGGCGTGAGGCGTTGCCCGAAGAACACGCGCCAGCGTCGGCTGCGAAGCGGACTGGCGGAAAACGCTTGACCGAAGCCAGCGCCGTTGAAGTGTCCTTCGCTAGCCCGCGCCCTTCGGGGCGCGGTTCTCCTCGGATGCGCGTAAAGGCACCTGTAACGCTCGTTGATTCGGCTTGCGGGAAGGTGGGCCCTGAAGACCCTTAAGAAGCCAGATGATGCCCGCCATGGCAATTCGAATCTCTGCCCGCGGTGTCTCGTTTACTCAGGGTAACCCCGGAGCCCTTCGTCTCAAAGGTCCTTGCAATCGGCGGCTTGGGATTAGCGGATCGGCTTATGTTGCGGACGTGATACTGTGTTAAGCCCCCGCCGGGTTCTGAGACGGAGGGCTGACCGATGAAGTGGTTGAAGTGGAAGTGGACTTGGTGGCGACTTGTGGCCTTAGCGGCGATTATCCTCAACGCGGTGGCTTTGTTGATGAAAGACCGCTTGGACGTCGTCTTGATCGCCGTTGGCGCGGTGCTTGTGTGGGTGCCGCCGTATCTCTTTGTCAAATGGCATGAACACCGGTACCAGTCGGAAGATCATCCGCACGAAGCCTAACGACGACTTCTGGCTCCATCGGCGCAAACCGCCGCCGATGGCCGCCTGACGGCTCGCGCATCAAAAAAACGTCGCACACCCGCTCTGCGACAGGTGTTTGGTTTGGCCGCCGCCAGTGTGGTAATGTCCGCGTACCCAATTACCGCGGGTGACCGTATTGTCTCGCTCTTCGACCTTCTTGAATTTCCTGGCCCTCGGCTTGGCGCTTGCCACGGCCGGTGGCGGTGTGGCCGCGGCGTCTGACGCCAAGGACTACGTCGCGCCCCGCGGGCCCGGCGGCGTCAACCCGGATCTCAACGGCGTCTGGCAGGCGCTCAACGCGGCCCACTACGACATCGAGACGCACATGGCGCGGGCGTCGCTCTCGCTTCGCGACGGGCCGCACGGCCCGGTTCCCGATCTGGCCACCATGTATCTGGGCGCGGTGGCGTCGGTGCCACCGGGCCTCGGCGTGGTCGAGGGCGGCAAGATTCCCTACAAGCCGGAAGCGCTTGCCAAACGCGACGAAAACCGGCGTTTGTGGGTGGAGCGCGATCCGGAGATCAAGTGCTTCCTGCCTGGCGTGCCGCGCGCCACCTACATGCCGCAGCCGTTCCAGATCCTGCAAGGCGACAAGGAGATCGAGATCGTCTACCAGTTCGCGGGTGCCGTGCGCAACATCTACAGCGAGGATCCGGGGCCGGCGCCGGTGGATTCCTGGATGGGCCAATCCGTGGCGAGTTGGGATGGCGACACCTTGGTGCTGACGGTTACCAGCCTTTTGGACACCACTTGGTTCGACCGCGCCGGCAACCACCACAGCGACCAAATGACGGTGGTGGAACGGTACACGCCCACCGGCCCGAACCATCTGCGCTACGAGGCGACGATCACGGATCCTGAGACGTTCACGCGGCCCTGGAAGATCGCCATGCCGCTGTATCGGCGGCTGGAGCCGAACGCCATGATCCTGGATTTCAAGTGCGTCGAGTTCGTTGAGGAACTGATGTACGGCGAGTGGCGGCGCAACCCGCTGCCGCGCGGGCTGCCAAAGGGGACGAAAGAGGGCGAGTGACCTTGGATGCGCCCGACCGGCGCCGAGAGTGTCGCTCCCCTAAAGTTTGAGGGTTTTGCAAGAGGAGGGATAGGGATGAAGACGCAACGCACGCATTCCCGCAACCGTTTGTTGACGTGGGCGCAGATGGCGTTCGCGGCCATCGCCGCGGTGTTGATCGTCGTGGTGGCGGATTTGGCATGGGGCGACGTGCCTCGCACCGCGGACGGCAAGCCGGAGCTGTCGGGCTACTACGACACGGCCACGGTGACGCCTTTGCAACGCCGCGGCAAGGACGAGTTCCTAGACGCCACCCGGGCGGAATCCGAAGCGGCCCGCAACACCAGATTCCGCGACCGCGTGGAAACCAAAGACCCGAACCGCGGCGCGCCTCCCCCCGGTGGGGACGGCTCGCCGGGGCCGGCCGGCAACGTCGGCGGTTACCAGACTTTCTGGATCGACCAAGGCGAAAAGCACGTCAAGCTGGACGGCAAGTACCGTACATCCATCATCATCGACCCACCCAACGGTCGGCAGCCACCCACCTTGCCGGCCGCACGTGGCCGCAACAGCCACGTGTACCTCGAATACACCCGCAAGAACGAGGGCTCGGCGTGGTGGCTGGACCGCGACGACTTCGGCCCCTACGACGACCCAGAGCTCCGTCCTTTGCAGGATCGCTGCCTCATCGGGTTCGGCACCACCGGCGGGCCGCCCATGCTGCCAACCCTGTACAACAACCACAAACGCATCGTGCAAACGCCGGACAGCGTGATGTTCCTCACCGAGATGGTGCATGACGCGCGCATCGCCCGGATGAACGGCGAACACGCGCCCGACGAGGTGCGGCGTTGGCTTGGCGACTCCATCGGCTGGTGGGAGGGCGACACCCTCGTCGTGGAGACGACCAACTTCAACGACACCCCGTCGCTGCACGGGGCGTCGCGGGAGCTCAAGGTGATGGAGTGGATCAGCCGCGTCGACGAGAAAACCGTCCGTTACAAGTTCACCGTCACCGACCCGCAAACGTGGACGGCGCCGTGGACCGGCGAATACACTTGGGAACAGACCGACGAGCCGGTGTACGAATACGCCTGCCACGAGGGCAACTACGCGATGGGCAACATTCTTTGCGGCGCCCGCCGGCAAGAGGCGGTGCGGCTCGGCCCCGAGGCCATCGCCCGCTTCGCGGAAACCTCCTGCTTCGAGCGCATGATGGACGAAGAGAAACAGATGCTGCTGGGCCAGATGAACAGCAGCGGAGAGTGAGGTCGGCGCAAGCGACGCGGCTCGCGCCAGCTTGCGCCCCGAGGACAACGTTAAGAGGAGGATTCGACATGAAATTGCGCAAACCCCATGCGGCGCGGCGTTCCAACCCGGCCGGCGCCTTGGCCGTCGTCGTGGCGGCGGCAGCGGCTTTCACCGGCGCGCAGGCGTCCGCCCACCACGCTTTCGGCGCGGAGTTCGACCCCAACCGCCCCATCGTCGTGCGCGGCCCGGTCGTGAAGATCGAGTGGACGAATCCGCACGCCTGGTTCCATGTGGAGAAATCCAACGAGGACGGCACCAAGACCGTGTGGATGATGGAGGCGGGCACGCCGAACACCTTGCTGCGGCGGGGCATCCACCGCAATTCCGTTCCCGTCGGCACGGAAGTGATCATCGACGGCTACCAATCCAAGGACCTCTCCCATCGCGGCAACGGGCGCAACATGACCTTCGCCAACGGGCAAACGCTGTTCATGGGTTCCAGTGGCACCGGCGCGCCGCGCGACGGCGCCGACCCGACCGAACCGCCCCGCGGTGGCGACACCCCGGCCAAGAAGGTGGAAGCGGCGGAGCCCGCCGGCGACGAGGCGGCTGGCGAACCAGCGGAGGCCGAGGAGTAGCGGCGCCACCACGCCCGCCGCGCACTCTCATCGCCGCCTTCGCCGCCGCGGAACCCTGGCGGCCCTTGAGGCACGTCTCTCTTTACGAGCCCTCCCTGCTCCACAGCTTCGCCGAGTGGCTGGACAGCCACGCGTGGAGCACGGCTCTTATCGAGTCGCTTTGGGTGTGGCCGCTGTTGGAGTCCACCCATGTGCTGACGGTCATGCTGTTCGTCGGCATGCTGGCGATGGTGGATTTGCGCTTGCTCGGCTTCGCTTTCAAGGAAGCGCCGGTCTCGCACCTGACGAGCCGTATCCTGCCCTGGTCGGTGGCCGGGTTCGTCGTCATGGTCGCCACCGGCTTGCTGCTGTTCTACTCCAAACCCGTTTCCTACACCCACAACGTGTGGTTCCGCCTGAAGGTCGTGCTGCTCATCGCCGCGGCCGTCAACGCTTGGATGTTCCACAGGCGCGTCTCGCGCGACCGGGAGCGCTGGGACAGCCAGCCGAAGCCACCCGCCGCGGTGCGCATGACCGCGGCCATGTCGCTAGGCATCTGGGCGTCCGTGATCGTGGTCGGACGCATGATCGCGTACAACTGGTTCGAGTGTCGGGGCGGCCAACCCGCCTTCATCGTCTGGGCCGCCGGGTGCGCCGCGGAGCTGGCCGAATGAGCCGCAAGCCGCGCATTCGTCCGGCGACGCGCAACGGGCTTGCCGCATGACCTGGTGCGAATCCTTCGGCTGGTTCGACACCTACGACGCTTGGGAGCAATCCTGGGTGGGCGTCGCCATCCGCGAATCGCTCTGGTTGTTCCCCGGCATAGAAGCCGTGCATCTGTTGGGCCTCGCCATGCTCGGCGGCTCGGTCCTGATAGTGGACCTGCGCCTGCTCGGCGTGGGTTTGACGGCGTTCTCGCCGGCCCGGGTGCAAGCCTCGGCGCGTTGGTGGTTCTTGGGGAGTTTGGCGGTGATGCTCGCCACCGGCGTCCCGCTTTTCCTTTCGGAAGCCGTGAAGTGTTGCTTCAACGACTCCTTCGAGGTGAAGATGGCGGCGCTCTTGCTCGCCGTGATCTTCACCTACGCCGTGCGCAACCCCCTGGCCCGCCGAGCCGTGACGGCAAACGGCGAGCAAACAGCCGCACCCGGCGCGATGCCGGCGTGGCTGCTGCAAACCGCCGGCGCGGTGTCCATCAGCGTCTGGGTGACCGTCGCCGCGGCCGGCCGTTGGATTGGCTTCTCCGGATGAACGGTGACGGACTTCGTTGCGCTGCGCCCGCGCTCGCGCGGTCAGGCTTGGCGCAGGTTGTCGATCGCCTCGTTAAGGCGCGTTTTCGGATCCGTGACGATGGCTTCCAAGGTGCGCACGCGCTCCTCCAGCCCGCCATCGGCCTCCAACGCCGCGACGCGAGCCTCGATCTTCGCGATCTCGCTGGTGCTCCTCGTCTTGGACTTGACGTAGATTCGGTACGCCTCCAGCGAAAACACCAACACAGCGCCTAACGCCATGAAACTCCAAAAGCCCATGCTACTTCGTCTCCCCTTGGTGACCACTCGGTGTCCAATCATAATGCAATGGTCGTGCCACGGATCGTCCAAGTCTCAACTCGTTGATTTCATTCGCCCGCACAAAGCGAAATCCCCATCCGTTGGCGAATGTCGCCACGCCTGCGGTCAATTCGCCACTCGCGTGCTCGCCATCGTGCTGGCGCTGTTCACGCTCGGCGGCTGCGAGCGGGAGCAGACGCAATCCCCCGTGCAGCCGGTTGGAGACTTGCACCACAACATGACTTGGGTGCTCGATCCGGCCGCCGACGTCATCTGGGGATCGGCCGGCTTCGTGCTGACGGCGGAGGGCGAACAGTCGCTCGCGCCAACGAACGACGAGGAGTGGGCGCGGGTGCGGCACAGCGCCGCGGTGCTTGCGGAAGGCGGCAATCTGCTGGTTCTGCCACACCTGATGCCGGCGCCGGACGGTGAAACGCCAGACTCCGCGGCGTGGGTGGAGTTCGCCCACGGCATGACGCGCATCGCCCAGCAGGCCATCGACGCGGTGGACGCGCGCGACCCGGAGCGGCTGTTCGAGGTGGGCGGCCACCTCTACAACGTGTGCTTGGCTTGTCACCAGATCTACGCGCGCGACGCTGAGGGCGCCGAACCCACCGAAGAGAGCGGCGCGTAGCCAAGCCCGCTCCGTGGCCGCCTCGCATATGCGCGCGCAAGCTAGGCCCGACACGGCCAGCCCCACAACGGCCGTCTGGTTGACGGCGGTATTGGCGGCGCTGGCCATCGCCGGCGGCTTGCCGGCGCTGGCCCACGCCATCTCTGGCGACAACGCGGCCTATGTGCAGGCGCTCGACGGCCCGGCGGTGGCCGCCTTCACCTATCTCGGCGCGAAACACATGGTCACCGGCATCGACCACCTGCTGTTCCTGGTGGGCGTGGTGTTTTTCCTCCACCGCTTGAAGGATGTGCTGATCTACGTTTCGCTTTTCACCTTGGGCCACAGCGTGACGTTGCTGGCCGGAGTGCTCGGCGGCTGGAACGTGAACGCCTATCTCGTGGACGCGGTCATCGGCCTGTCGGTGGCGTACAAGGCGTTCGAGAACATGGGCGGCTTCGAACGCATGAGACTGCGGCTGAACCCCCGCGCCGCGGTGCTCGCCTTCGGCCTTTGCCACGGCATGGGCCTGGCCACCAAGGTGCAGGAACTCTACCTCTCCGAACGCGGCTTGGTGACGAACCTAGTGAGCTTCAACATCGGCGTGGAGCTCGGCCAATTCTCCGCCCTCGCGGGGGTGGTGGGATTGCTCGCGTGGTGGCGCCGGCAGCCGGGATTCGCCCCCTCATCCTTCGGCCTGAACGCCGCCCTGCTTGCCGGGGGCTTTCTGCTTACGCAATACCAGCTTGCCGGCTGGCTGCTGGAGGCCAACGGGTGAAACGCATTGCGCTCGCAACCGGCTTGGCCTTTCTCGCCGCCAGCGCGGTGTTCGTCACGCTCGTGCTGCCGGCCGAGTTCGGCGTGGATCCCACCGGCGTTGGCCGGGCGCTCAATCTCACCGGCCTCGCGGGAGAACAGGTGGTCAACGCTCGTCGCACCGAAACGCCGCTGGTCATGGACGAACGTTCTCTCCCGTTGGAACCGTTCGAATCGGTGGAACTGAAATACGATCTCGCCGCCGGCGACGGCTTGGTTTACGCTTGGACGGCCGAGGCCGAAGTGTTCTTCGATCTGCACGCCGAGCCGGCCGACGCGCCGCCGGGGGTGGCCGAGAGCTTCCTGCAAGGCCGGCGCCGCGCCGACGCCGGCACTTACACGGCCGCGTTCGACGGCCGCCACGGCTGGTTTTGGGAGAACCGCGGGGCAACCGCCCTCACGGTGCGCCTGCGGGTGGCGGGTTTCGCCACCGGCGCCACCCGCTACCACGATGGCCGCGCCGAGCGGCTGCCGTGGCCGTGAGGCGACCACAGCCGGCCTTGATCCAAACGAGCGCCGCGCGCGCTCTTCACCACCACGGAGACAGACAATGACAGATGTGCTTACCGAACGGCGAGGCCAGAAGGACGGCATCCTCTGGATCACGCTCAATCGCCCGAACAAGCTGAATGCCCTCACCTTCCCCCTGCTCCGCCGTCTGCGGGAGATCTTCGTGGACGCCCGCTTCGACCGCTCGGTCCGCTGCGTGGTGCTGACCGGCGCCGGGCGCGGCTTCTGCGCCGGCATGGACATGGGCGGCGCCGCCAACCCGGACCGCGAGCCGCCGCCGGGCGACGGCCCGGACCCGGAAGGCTACCGCTTGAACTTCCGCCACGAAACCGAGACCTACATCGCCTTTCGGCGCTTGGAAGTGCCGGTGATCGCCATGATCAACGGCCCGTGCGTGGGCGCCGGCTTCGATCTGGCCAGCCACTGCGACCTGGCCGTGGGCTCCACTGCGGCCCGCTATCAGGTGGCGTATGTGAAGCGGGGCGTTTACGCGGACCTCGGCGGCTTCTGGTCGCTGCCCAAGATCATCGGCTGGCGCAAGGCGATGGAATTGATGATGACCGGCCGTTTCATGAGCGCCGAAGAGGCGCACGAGGCGGGCCTTACGAACTACCTGGTGGAACCGGCGGAGCTCGAGGCGAAAACCATGGAACTCGCGTTGGAAGTGGAAGCCGGGCCGCCCATCGCCCAGAAGCTCGGCAAAATGCTGGCGATGCGCACCGCCCACATGGATTTCGACACGGCCATGCAATGGTCCGAATCCGCCATTCCCGTGGTGGGGCTTTCGCGGGACTCCATCGAAGGCATGCGCGCCTTCGGCGAACGCCGCGAAACGGATTTCCTCGGCCACTAGCGCCAACACGCTCGCCCAAGCCGGGCCAAAACAACGTGACAGCCGCCCGGCTCACCGTGAGTCTGGCCGCGTTGCGCGCCAACTATCGGCGCATCGCCAGCGCGCTTCGCGCCCGCGACCCCGCCGCCCCGGCGCCGGCCGCGGTGGTGAAGGCGAACGCCTACGGGCTGGGCGCCCGCCCCGTTGTCGACGCGCTGATGGCGGAAGGCTGCGAAGACTACTTCGTCGCCACCACCGCGGAGGGTTTGGCATTGCGCGATGTGGCCCCGCGTCAGCGCATCCACGTCTTCTCAGGCCCCCTTGACGACGCGGACGCACGGGCGATGGCCGAACACCGTCTCGTGCCGGTGCTGAACGATGTGCCGCAAGCCGAGCGCTGGCGTGCGCACCACCCTTTGCCGGCGGCGCTCCATGTGGACACCGGCATGAACCGGTTGGGCTTTCCCCACGAATCGGTACGGCCCGAACTGCTCAAGGGCGTAAACCTCCGCCTCCTCCTTTCCCACTTCGCCAACGCCGACGATCCGTCCGACGCCATGAACCGCCGCCAAGCGGAGCGCTTTCGCCGCGTGGCGGCGAAGTTCCCCGGCGTGCCCGCCAGTTTCGCCAACTCCGCGGCAGCGCTTGGCGGGCTGGCCGCCGGCATGGCGCGCACGGGCATCGCCCTCTACGGCGGCAACCCCTTCGCCACCCGCCCGAACGCCATGGCCGTCGTCGCCACCTTGGAAGCCAAGGTCGTCGGCCTGCGCGATGTTCGCGCTGGCGACCCCGTCGGCTACGGTGGCACGTTCGCCGCCCCCAAACCAATCCGGCTCGCGGTGCTCGGCATCGGCTACGCGGACGGCATGCCGCGCCGCTTGACCAATTGCCAAGTGGCATGGCGCGGCAAAAGGCTGCCCGTTGTCGGCCGCGTGTCCATGGACCTAAGCCAAGTGGACGCAACCGCTGTCGGCACCGACATCGGCCTCGGCGACTGGGTGGAGATATTCGGCGCCACCGTGCCGCTGGAAGAGTTCGCCGAGCGCGCCGAAACCATCAACCACGAGGCCCTGGCCCGCATCGGTTCCCGCGTCCACCGCGACTACATCTGATCGCGACGTTCCCGCAAAGCCACAGGCCGCGTCCGGGTCAGCAGGTCGCCGAGCGGGTGAGCGCGTGGGCATCCCGTGTTGTTGGCCGTTCCACGGCAGAACGTCGTGGCCGGGCTGAGCGCCAGACCGCCCGTGCGGCAGGAACTGGCAACAAGTGCGCGATACCGCGGCAGGTTATTCGCCTTTCCACACCCCGACGTTGCGGGGCTCCGCGTCCGGCGGTCCAATCCTTCAGTCGCCGTCCCGCGCCGGCGCGTTGCGCAGCTCGCGCAGCACCCGGAAGCCCACGTCCAGATAGCGCTCGTTGGCCGGCCGGCCGACCCGCGCCGCCGATCGGATCGCCCCCGGATGCGTTTCGTACGAGCCGCCGCGCACGACGCGGCGCGAACAGTCGCCGTCGGCGCGCGCCTGTTGATAGCACATGATCTGTCCGCTTTTGTAGCACATAAATTGTCCGCTTTCGGAAGCCCGCGGAGGGTCTGTGAAGAAGGCGGTTTGGCTGCGGGAGACGAGGATGAGGCGATTCGAGGAGGTGCTGTCGGCGTGGACGGAGAGGCGGCTGACCCAGGAGGCGGCGGCGGAGCTGCTCGGGGTGTGTCCGCGGTCGTTCCGGCGTTACGTGGACAGGTACCACGAGGGCGGTCTGGACGGGCTGGCGGACAAGCGGATGTCGGAGGTGTCGAGCCGGAGCGCGGCGGTGGACGAGGTGGTTCGTCTGGAGGCGCTGTACAAGGAGCGCCACGACGGATGGTCGGTGGCGCACTTCCACGACCGCTACCGGGAGAGGCACGGCGGCGAACGGTCGCACACCTGGACGAAGAACCGGCTGCAGGCGGCGGGGCTGGTGGCGAAGGGGCGGACGAAGGGCAAGCACCGGAAGAGGCGCGAGCGGACGCCGATGGCGGGCCTGCTGGCGCATCAGGACGGCTCGACGCACCGCTGGGTGGAGGACGCGGCGTGGGACCTGATCGTGACGCTGGACGACGCGACGACGGAGGTGTGCTCGGGGTTCTTCGTGGACGAGGAGGACACCTGGTCGAGCCTGCGCGGCGTTCGGGAGACGGTGGAGCGCCGGGGACTGTTCGGCAGCCTGTGGACGGACCGCGGCAGCCACTACCGGCGCACGCCGAAGGCCGGCGGCGGGGTGGACAAGTCGAGCCCGACGCAGTTCGGAAGGGCGATGCGGGAACTGGGCATCGAGCTGATCCCCTCGTACTCGCCGCAGGCGCGGGGGCGTTCGGAGCGGCAGTTCGGGACGATGCGGGGGCGGCTGCCGCAGGAGTTGGCGGCGGAGGGGGTGCGCGACATGGAGACGGCCAACCGGTACCTGGAGGAGGTGTGCTGGCCGTCGTGGAACACGCGCTTCACGGTGCCGGCGGCGGAGCCCGGGGACGGCTTCGTTCCGCTGCTGGACGTGGACTTGGACAACATCCTGTGCCTGAAGGAGGAGCGCAAGGTGGGCAACGACAACCGCGTGCGGTACAAGAACCTGCGGCTGCGGATTCCGCCGGGGCCGCACGGCAGGCACTATGTGAGGCGGCCCGTCCGCGTCCACGAACACTCGGACGGGCGCTTGTCGGTGTTCCACGGGCCGCGGCGGCTGGGCCGCTACGGGGCGGACGGCGCCTTGGCGGACGGCGCGTGAGGGGCGGGCCGGTCTTCGGGCGGGCCCCGCGTTTCGCGCCGCCTTCCCACCGCCGCTTTTGTGACGAAGGGGATCGCGCCCGTGGAAAGCCGGCGCGAAACGCTGCTCGGACAACCCCTGCCGCACGGGTCGGCCGGGAAGGAGAACCGGACAGATGACGTGCTAGAAAAAGCGGACAGACCTATTTGCTATCCACACGCGGAACTTGCGGGCTTGCGGGATCGCCGCTGGCAGGTCATCATCCTGTGACGCGATCCTCACCAACGAACGAACGGAGACGGCCATGTTGTTGACCACAACGCCGCACATCGACGGCAAAACCATTCGCCAGTACCACGGCATCGTGACGGGTGAGGCGATTCTCGGCGCCAACATCTTCCGCGATCTCTTCGCCGGCATCCGCGACATCGTGGGCGGCCGATCGGCCGGCTACGAGAAGGCGTTGGCCGAAGCGCGGGAAAACGCCTTGGACGAAATGGCCGATGACGCGCGGAGGCTCGGCGGCAACGCCGTGGTCGGCATCGACCTGGATTACGAAGTGGTTGGGTCCGGCCGCATGTTGATGGTGTCGGCGACCGGCACCGCCGTGACGGTCTAGCCAAAGACGCTTTTCCGGGCGCGTGTTTGGCGCGGCTCGCGCCGCGAAGGAGCGGCTGGCAGGCCCCGCATCGCGCCGAGCGGCTTGGCCGGGGCGTTTGGCAGGCGGGCGAGCCCTACCTGTTGGTCAGTGAACCGTGCAGAAGTACAAGCGCGGCGCGGCAGGCGGGTTCTAGCGGGCGCTCACCGCTGGCACAACGGAGCGTAGCGGGTCTCGCCGGCACCAACCGCAGCTATCAATCACCCACCTCAACGAGCCGGACGCTCATCGCAAAGCACTGCGACGGCGCGTCGCGGGTCTCGCCGGCACCACCGGCAGCGATCTAGCGCCCGTCTCAACGAGCCGGACGCTCATCGCAAAGCACTGCGACGCGGTGTAGTTCTCGCACTTCGCCGCCGAAGTCGGGTACTGCGGCGTGCTGGACGCAACGGTTGTCCCAGATGGCCAAGGTGCCTGGTTGGTAGCGGACGCGCGCTTGGTAGCGTTCGCGGGTGCAGTGGTCGTACAGGAAGTTCAGCACCGCGTCGCTTTCCCCCTGAGGGAGGCCGACGATGCGCCGGGTGAAGCCGCGGTTCGCGTACAGCGCCTTGCGTCCCGTCTCCGGGTGGCGGATGACGATGGGATGGGCCACCGGGCGGCGAATCAAGTCCAAGTCGAAGTTGCGTCCGTCGTGTTCGGCGTCAAGCGGTTCGAGGAACGCCTGCATCTGTTCGGACAGATCCTCGTAGGCCCGGTATTGCGACGCGAACAAAGTGTCGCCGCCGACGCTTGGAACCTGCCGCGCCAACAGCATGGACATCTTCGGCGGAATCACCTTCCAGCTCACGTCCGAGTGCCAACCCTCGGCGGTGCGCGGCTGCTCGCTGGCGGATCGAATGAGCAGCATGTCCTTGAAGCCGGGCACCGTGGGCGAGTAGCCGTGGACATCCAGCTGGCCCCAGCGCAGGCCGAACTCGCGCAGTTGGGCGTCCGACACGTGACCCTGCCCGTGCAGGGCGAGGGCGCTGTACTCCAGCAGCAGCGCATGCACCGCGGCGAAGCCCTCGTCGTCCAGCGACGCGATGTCCACGCCGTACACTTCCGCACCGAGCGCGCCGGTGAGCGGACGCACATCCAACGCGAGATCGCTCGCAACCTCAGCCACTTCGGCCATCGGTTCTCCTCCTCTGCTGACAAGCCAGCGGTGATGCTAACGCAGTTCGCACACTGTTTGTGGGGTGCGCGGGGCGCGCGCGCCGCTCTCCTTGAAACACGCGCCGGCTTTACAATGCGCGAATGGACATCGGCATCTGCGTGGCGTCCCATGTGGGCGACACGGACTACATCGTGCGGGCGGAAGCGCTTGGCTATTCGCACGCTTGGCTGGCGGATAGCCAGATGCTCTGGTCGGACTGCTACGCGGCGCTGGCGCTCGCGGCCACGCGCACCAGCCGCATCCGCCTTGGCACCGGCGTCGCCATTAGCGGCACGCGGCCGGCGCCGAACAACGCCTCCGGCATCGCCACCATCAACGCGCTGGCGCCGGGGCGCACGTTCTTCGGGATTGGCGCCGGCAACACCGCCCTGCGGGTGATGGGCTTGCCGCCGCAACGCATCGCCGAGTTCGACCGCTATCTCGCCACCATCGCGCCCCTGTTGCGCGGCGAAGAAGCAAGGTTGCCGCACCGGGGTCGCGAACTGCCCATCCGCCACATCATGCCGGATGCCGGTTTCGTGAACTTCGCTCAGCCGATTCCCCTCTACATTTCCGGCTTCGGGCCGAAGTCGCTCGCTTTGGCCGGCAAGCACGGCGATGGCGCGGTGCTCGCCTTGCCAGCGCATCCGCAAGCGATGGCCGGCATCTGGCGCCGGATAGAGGAAGGGGCGCGGCAGGCCGGGCGGGCAATCGACCGCGCCGCCTACTACACCACCGCGCTGACGACGATGGTGGTGTTGGATGCCGGCGAGGCGGTGGATTCGCCCCGGGTGAAGGCCGAGTGCGGCGCCATGGCCATGGCGGCGGTGCATTTCGCCTACGATCAGTTTCGCAACTTCGGGCGCGAACCGTCCGGCTACCTGCACGGCATTTGGGACGACTACCGCGCCATGATCGAATCCTATCCCGCCGAGCGGCGCCACCAGCGCATCCACGGCGGCCACAACTGCTGGGTGCTGCCGGAGGAAGAACGGTTCTTGACGCCCCAAGTGCTGCGCGCCACCACGATGATCGGCAGCCGCGACGAACTCGTTGGGCGACTGCGGGGTTTGGCCGAAGCGGGGTTGGACCAAGTGATGATCCTGCCCAACTGGGACACCCGCTTCGATGTGCTGGAGCGCGTGGCGAAGGACATAGTGCCCAATGTTTGAGCGACGCACCGGGCGAAGCGGCGTAGCGATCGCCGCGTTGCTTTGGGCCTGCTTTCTGCCGGCGGCCGTCAGCCTCGCCGCGGACGAAAACGCTCCCGCGCAAGTTCCCGCGCCGCCGAAATCGGACGATGCGGACGCCCCGGAAAAATCCGCGCCACCAGCGCCAAGCGAAGGGCAAAGCGCACCCGCCGAAGTGGAGGCCGATTCCAGCGAAGACACCCGCGAGGCCACAGCCCCGCAGATCAGATCCTCGCCGGCGGCCTACGGCCCGGGCGGCCCGCCACCGGAGTTTCGCGGCCCGGACGTGACGTTGATCGCCAGCGAGAAACGCACGGTGTACGAATACCGCCAGCACGGTCAGCTGCGGATGGTGAAGATCGTCCCCAAGCGCGGCAAGCCGTACTACCTGGTACCGCGGGACCCCACGCGGGGTTTCGGAGACTTGGAACAAGCGGACACGCTGCTGGCCGAATGGGTTTTGTGGGAGTTCTAACCGCGACCGGTGGCTAGCCACCGGCCAAGCCGGCGGCCGGAGCGAACCTGCCGACGCAACGCGCTCCAGGCGCGGCTCAGCCTTTGGAGGCGCGGCCTTCCAGCAGCCGGTCGATCAGCGTGGCGACGCCGTCCTCGTGGTTCGCGCCCGTCACCCAGTCCGCCTCCGCCTTCAAGGCCGGGGCCGCATTGCCAACCGCGACGCCAAAGCCGGCGCCGCGAATCATCGGCAAGTCGTTCAGCGCGTCGCCAACGGCGCAGACCGCCTCCTCGGCGACGCCGCTGTCGGCGGCGAAGCGTCGCAGCGCCGTCCACTTGTTCACTTGTCCGGCGGTGATTTCCAAATACCAGCCCGGCGTTCTTTGCGACGGCACGAGCACCGAGCCGAGGTCGCTATTCGGCCCGATGCCCTCCCCTACGTGCCGTTGAAACGCCGCAAGGGGCCGCCGCGGGCCGAAGCAGCCGACGAGCAGAACATCCTCGCACGGCGCGTTTTCGGGTGCCGGATCCGGTTGGCAGATCGCGCCCGCGCTTTGCGCATAGCCGCGTGTGGGTTCGTTCCACGGCGGGGCCATGTCCACCACGAAGTCCGGGCCGCCGCGGGCGTGCGCGTCCCGTTGCAGCAACAGCGCCAAGCCGTGCTGCCGCGCCAGCGCCAAAAGGGCGCGCACCACCGCTGGCGCGAATGGCGTGGAGCGAATGGTCTCGCCGGCGGCGTCTTTGACAAGGGCGCCGCCCAGGCAAATCACCGGCAACCTCATGCCGAGCGCGGTCAGGGCGCGTTGCGAAGTGCGATAACGGCGCCCGGTGGCCAGCACGAGCCCCAAGCCGTCAGCTTGGGCCCGACGCACGGCGGCGCGGGTGCCCGGCGTCACGGAATCGTCTTTCAGAACCAAGGTGCCATCGATGTCGATGGCCAGAAGAGCGAGGGACATGCGGGCAACGGGCGACTGCAACAGGGTTAGATCGGCACCGGGCGGCACACCAACAGTGCGCTCACCTCACTGTGCCATTGTACAGCCCAAGCCTGCGTGTTGCCCAACGCGAGCGTGGCGAAGTTCGGACACGCGCTAGCGCCACGTTTTTCGTTGTTTCCAACGACGGCGTCCGCGCACGCCCTGATCCTTCATTCCCAAGTAGAACTCTTGAATGTCCGGGGCGTTCTTCAGCCGCTCGCAGGTGTCTTCCATCACGATGCGCCCCACCTCCATCACATAGCCGTAGTGGGCGACATCCAAGGCCATGCGGGCGTTCTGTTCCACCAGCAGGATGGCCATGCCCTGCTCCCGGTTCAGGCGCACCACGATTTCGGCTATTTCCGCCACCAAACGCGGCGCCAATCCCAAGGAGGGCTCGTCCAGCAGCATGAGCTGCGGGCGCAGCATCAGCGCGCGGCCGATGGCGAGCATTTGCTGCTGCCCGCCGGAAAGAAACCCGGCCGGCAATTTGCGATGTTCCGCCAACGCCGGAAAGTAGCCGTAGACCAATGCCAGATCTTCGTTGAGATTCGCGCGCCGGCGGGTGAACGCGCCTACCGCCAGGTTCTCTTCCGCGGTGAGGAAGGGAAAGACCTCGCGCCCTTCCGGCACATGACCGAGATGCAACCGCGCGACGCGATCGGGGTCGCGCCCGGTGATGTCCTCGCCCCGAAACGTCACGCTGCCTTTCTGCGGATCCATCGCGCCGCAGATGGTCTTCAGCACGGTCGTCTTGCCGGCGCCGTTGGCGCCCAATATGGTGACGATGGATCGCTCGCGCACTTCCAAGGAGACGCCGCGAATGGCCATGATCGGCCCGTAGTACGTCTCGATGTTGCGTAACGTCAGCAATGGCTCCGGCTCGGTCATGGCGCGGCCTCGGCGACGGCCGGCGGCGGCTCGTCGGTGCCGCCAAGATAGGCGCGCAGCACTTCCGGGTGGCTTTGGATCGCCGCCGGCTCGCCCGTCGCGAGCACGGACCCGTCGGCCATCGCCAACACGCGGTTGGAAACCGTGGCCACCAGGTTCATGTCGTGTTCCACCATTACGATGGTGACGCCAAGGTCCGCCACGATGTCCTCGATCCAAAAGGCCAAGTCTTCGGTTTCTTCCGGGTTCAGCCCGGACGAAGGTTCGTCTAGCAGCAGCAGGCGGGGCTCGGTGCAAAGCGCCCGGGCGATTTCCACCATCTTGCGGGCGCCGTAGGGAAGACTGCCGACGAGCGCGCGCCGATGGCTTTGCAGGTGCAGCAGGTCTATGACCTCCTCCACTTTTTCCCGGAACGCCACTTCTTGACGGCGCGCCGCGGGCAGGAAGAGCAGGTCCTTGAGCAAGTTGGTTCGCCGATGCACATGCCTGCCGATCAGCAGGTTCGCGAGCACCGTCTCGCGTTCGAACAGCTCCGTGTTCTGGAAAGTGCGGGCGATGCCGAGTTCGGCAACGTGGTGTGCCGGCGTGCTGGTGATGTCCTCGCCGCGGAACGCCAAGGTGCCGCCGTCGGGGTCGTAGAAACGGCTGATCAGGTTGAAAACCGTGGTCTTGCCGGCACCGTTGGGGCCAATGATGCTGAAGACCTCTCCCTCCTCGATGGCGAACGAAACATCGCGCACCGCATGCACGCCGCCAAAGCGAATCGACAGGTCGCGGGCCTCAAACAACACGCCCGCGGCTCCCGAAGCCGGCGTGGTCGCGCCTGGGCGCCAAGGCCGGAACCGCTGGTTCAATGCACCCGCTCCGTGCGCAGATAGGATTTCTGTTTCTTGTAGGTCGCCTTGCGGTACAGCGGAAACTCGTCGAACCACGCGCGTATCTTCAGCCAGCGGCCGTACACGCCGAGCGGTTCGAAAATGAGAAAGAGCACCAGAATGGCGCCATAGGCCCCAACCTCCAAACCCGGCACGCGATCCACGCCGAACGCGGCGAGCTGATCCCTGGCCAAGGCGAGGATCTGCGGCAGGAAACCCACGAAAATCGCGCCGAACACCACGCCGTGCAGGGATCCCAGGCCGCCGACCACCACCAGCAGCAGCAGTTGTATGGAGACGTTGACGCCAAACGCCTCCGGCACCAAGTGGCCGATCTTGTGCGCCATCAAAGCCCCGGCCAACCCGGTCAACGCCGCCGACAACGCGAACGCGACGGTTTTCGTGCGCGCCAGATGCACGCCCATGCTCTCCGCGCACACTTCCGAATCACGCACCGCGACGAACGCTCGTCCGGTGGGGCTGCGAAGCAGGTTGACGGCCCCGAAAATGCACAAGGCCAGCACGCCGAGACACAGGTAGTAGAAGAAGTGGCTGTGGATGACGCTGATTCCGAACCACTGCGGTTGCGTCATCGCCACGCCCCGCACGCCGCCGGTCAACGCGCCGCCGTGTTCCACCAGATACGCCACGATGCGCTCGAACGCCAGCGTCGCCACGGCGAGGTAGACGCCCGTCATGCGCAGCGCGGCGTAGCCGACCAACGCGCCGGCGGCCGCCGCCGCGCCGGTGGCCAAAAGCAAGGCGAGCGGCAGCGGCACGCCGTAGCGCAGCAGCGCCGCATGGGTGTAGGCGCCGATGGCGAGAAACGCCGCGTGGCCCAAGCTCACCAACCCCGTGTAGCCCACCAGCAGCATCACGCCGACGCCGGCGATCGCCCAGATGAAGACCATCGCCGCCTCGCCGACGTAGAAGTTCGTCATCAACCACGGCGCGACCAGCAGCGCGATGGCAAGCAGCCCGTACCAGAACCGCTGGCCGTTGTGGCGGAACAGGGCCACATCCTGCGCGTAGCGCGTGGTGAGAACGAAACGCATTGCCGCTACACCGGCCCTAAACCAGCCCTAAACCAACCCTGACACCCGCCCTACACTTTCTTCTTCTGCAAGGACGCGAAGATGCCTTGCGGACGAACGAAGAGCATGACGAGCAGAATGACGAACGCCGTGACTTCGCCGAAGCCCGGCCACAAGTAGCGCAAAGCGAACTCTTCGGAAACGCCGATGAGCAAGCCGCCAACGATGGCCCCGGGCAGGCTGCCAAAACCGCCAACGATGGCAGCCGCGAAAGCCTTGATGCCGATGAAACCCATGTTCTGATCGATGAGGCTGATGGGTGCGAGGAGCATCCCCGCGGCGGCGGAAATGGCCGCGGAAATACCCCAAACCAGAGACGCGACGCGCTTCACCGGCACGCCGCTGTAGTACGCCGCCAGTTGGTTTTGCGATGCCGCCTGCATGGCCACGCCAAGGCGCGAGCGGCGGAAAAAGAGCCACAGCCCGCCGCACAGGAACGCGGTGGCGCCAATCACGATTAGATTGTCGTAGCCGAACACCACCTCGCGGACCACCAACACCTCGCCCGCGTACGGCACGTCCAAAGTACGCGGATCCGTGCCCCAGATGTTCACCGCGACGGTGCGCAGCACGAAGCCCAGGCCAATGGTCAGCATCAACACCGCGAACGGCGGCTCGCCGATCATGGGCCGCAGGACGCCTCTTTCCAGCGCCATGCCGAAGGCCAGCGCAACCACCAACGTGACGGCGAATCCCGCCAAGAACGGCATCGCCGCCAGATTGACGAAGGTGAACGCGACAAACGCGCCCATCATCATCAACTCGCCCTGGGCGAAGTTGAGCATCTCCGTGGCTTTGTAGATGAGCACAAAGCCGAGCGCGATCAAACCGAAGACGCAGCCTTTGGAAAGGCCGCTCACCAAGAGCTGCAGCAATTCGGACATGGTCTTCCGGTGGGCGTTCTAGCGCCCTTTCCAGCGGTTACCGAGGTGGCCGAGAAATCAAGAGTCGACCAGGCGACCTTCCTCGTCGCGCAACTCCGGCCCGTTCACGCGCACGCGGCCGTCGCCGAACTTCGCGTCCCTGTCGCGCAGCGTTTGGCGCAGGCCGACCTTGGCAACGGATTCGCGGAAGCCGAACGCGGCCTTGGTGTTGTGGCCTCGCACGTCGTTCTCGGCGGCCATGCGTTGCAGCGTCCGGGCGCCCATCAGCTCCAAGCCGGTGTTTATGATGCGCTTGTTCGTGGACAGCAGATCCGGATCGATCTTGCAAAGCCGGTCCGCGAGCTGCTCCACCTCGTTCTCCAGGTGCTCGCCGGGCACGGCTTTCAGCACCAGGCCGATCTGCTGCGCCTCCGCGCCACTGATGGAATCGCCGGTGAGCATCAACCGTTTGGCCCACTGCGGCCCCACGTTGTAGAGCCACATGTTGTTCGGCAAGGCGCCGAGATCCCGCGCCGGCGGGAACCCGAACAACGCGTCTTCGGCGCAAATGACCATGTCGCAAAGCAACGCCACGTCCGTGCCGCCGGCCAAGCAGTAGCCGTGAACCTGGGCGATGGACGGCTTGTGCATGTCGAACAGCGCCATGCGGTAGCGTTGCGCCCGTTCCAGCTGCCAGGCGTCGTCGTCGATGCTGCGCCCGCCGCGGTAGCGTCTGTCCTGCGATTGCACACGGGAGACCGGCACATGGCCATCCGCGCCCGTGAGATCGTAGCCGGCCGAAAACGCCCGCCCCGCGCCCCGCACGATCACGCAATGCACGCCGGTGTCGTTGTCCGCTTCCCAAAGCGCCTCGCTAAGCTCGGATTGCAGCTTCAGCGACAAGGCGTTCAGCTTCTCCGGGCGGTTCAACGTGATGCGGGCGCGCCCATCGGCCACTTCGTAAAGGATGCTGTCGAAATCGCTCATTGGGCGTGTTTTTCCCATGCGCCGGGCGTTGTAGCGTAACGCAAATCACGATGGCGAATCGCACCCCCCGAGGGCGGTCGAGGGAACGGATCGCCTTGACTAGCCGCCGAGTTGCCGTTCCACCACCCGCGCCATGAAGCTCGCGCCCAAGGTGAGCGCGTCGTCGTTGAAATCGTAGCCCGGATGGTGGACGGGCCGCGACGTTTCGCCGTCGCCGTTGCCGATGAGCAGATAGCAGCCGGGCACCTCCTCGGACATGAAGGAGAAGTCCTCGGAGCCGGTGCTGGGCGTGAAGTCGCGGCGCACCGCATCCTCGCCAACCAGGTCCACGCACGCTTGAGCGGCCATCTGCGTGGCCTGCTCGTCGTTCACCACCGGCAGGAAATTGGTGCGGAAATCCACCTCGGCGTCCGCTCCCAACGCGCCGACGACCGCATGCGCCAAGTCCGTCACGCGCTCCTCCAAGCGGGCCATCGTCTCCTTGCTGAAGGCTCGCGCCGTGCCGGCGAGCCGCACTGATCCGGGAATGACGTTGTAGGCGTCGCCGCCGTGGAATTGCGTCACCGACAGCACCGCGGTTTGCGTCGGCCGCACGTTGCGCGCCACCACGGTTTGCAAGGCCGTCACCAGCTGAGCGCCCGCCACCACCGGGTCCACCGTCAGATCGGGGTGCGCGCCGTGGCCGCCCCTGCCGTTCACGCGAATGTCGAAAAAGGCGCCGGCGGCGGTGATGACGCCGGCTTTCACGCCGAACCGTCCCACCGGCATGCCCGGCGCGTTGTGCATGGCGAACAGCACGTCGCAGGGGAATTTCGCGAACAGCCCGTCCTCGACCATCGCCTTCGCGCCGCCCAGACCTTCCTCCGCTGGTTGGAAGATGAAGTGGACGCGGCCGCGAAAGTTGCGCGTGCGGGCCAAGTATTCGGCCGCGCCAAGCAACATCGTGGTGTGTCCATCGTGCCCGCACGCATGCATCACGCCATCGTGCGTTGAACGGTGCGCAAAGGTGTTCTCCTCGCGGATGGGCAGCGCGTCCATGTCCGCCCGCAGGCCGACCGCCCGCGTCTCGTTGCCGTTCTGCAACACGCCGACCACGCCGGTGCCGCCAACGCCGGCGTACACGTCCATGCCGAACTCGCGGAGCTTGCGCGCCACGAATTCCGCCGTTCGCCGCTCTTGGAAACCCAGCTCCGGGTTCGCGTGGATGTCCCGCCGCCAGCGCGTCAGCGCCGCTTTGCGCTCGACTATGGCGTCGATTCCCAGCATGGCGGCATGGTAGCAGGTCGAACGGAAAACGTTGACCGCGCCCGTTGAAGATGGGTTAATCGGCGCATCTCGAATCCAGGCGCACCCAATGAATTTCCTGGAACACTCCAACGCGGCACACGGGTTGATGGGGCCTGTTCTCTGTTTGGTCGGCGGGCTGTTGGGTCCGACGGGATTGTGGCTTGCGGGGGTTTCCGGCTTCATCGTCTTACCGATGGCGGCGATTATCATCCTGCTCTTCACCATAATTGTGATTAGGGACAGGCGGCGCAAGCAGGCGAATCGCGCCGCTAGCGAGCGGCGCTAGGACGTCCTGCTCGACCAACCTCAACGGCGGGTTCCAGGGCCGTCGCCCGGAGTTCTGAAGACGATCTAGACCTTGTGCGCCGATGTCGCCCGACCACGATAAGATGACGGCTTAACGCGCCTTAAGAGTCCCGCATGGCCTATCGACTGCCCATCGCGTTCCCACAACGAGCTCGCAGACGAGTTCTGGGTGCCCTCGCCTTCGCTTTGGCGGCCGGCGCGGCGGCAGGGCCCGCCGAGGACTACGCCAAGCACTGCGCGTCCTGCCACGAAAATCCCGCCGACGCCAAGGTGCCGACTCTCGCCGGCATGCAGCGGATGCACAGCTTGCGCCTGCGGCACGCCTTGCTGCGGGGCAAGATGCGCGAGTACACCACCGGGATGGGCAGGGCGGACGTCTTGGCGCTGGTGGAACACTTGGCTGGCGATCAGCACGACCGCGTGCCCGATGCCGCCTACTGCCGGGCCGCCACGCCGGTGACAGAGGTGCGTCTCGGCCATTGGGGGTTCGATGCCGGCAATAGCCGTTGGCAGCGCGACGCCCGTCTCGGCGACGCAGGGGCGCTGCGGCTGAAGTGGGCGTTCGGCGTGCCCGGCGTCTCCGAAATGCGCTCGCAGCCGGCGGTGACGAACAGCACCATCTACCTGCCCACCGTCACCGGCCGTTTGTACGCGCTCGACCGCGAAACGGGGTGCATTCGTTGGGTCTACAGCGCCGAGCGGCCCTTGCGCACCGCCGCCACCATAGGCCGCGTCAAGGGCCGCCCGACATTGTTCGTGGGCGACATGGAGGCTGTCATTCACGCCGTTGACGCGGCCACCGGCGCCGGCGTCTGGCAATCGTCGGCGGCGTTGTTCGACGCCTCCGTCACCACCGGCGCGCCGGTGCAGCACGGCAGCCGTCTGTTCGTGCCGGTTTCCGCGTTCGGCGTGGCGCTGGCCATGCGGCCGCAGTACGAATGCTGCAAATCCCACGGTGGCGTGCAGGCGCTCGACGCCGACACCGGCGAGATCCTGTGGACCACCCATATGACCGAGGACGCCAAGCCCACTTACAAGAGCGAACTCGGCGTGCAGATGTGGGGGCCGTCCGGGGCCGCCGTGTGGACCTCGCCGGCCATCGACGCCAAACGCGGCGTGCTGTACGTCGGCACGGGCGAGAACACCTCATCCCCGGCTACCGAGCTGTCCGACGCCATCGTCGCCATCGACATGGAGAACGGCGACATCAAGTGGCATTTCCAAGGCACGGCCGGCGACGCGTTCAACATGGCGTGTGGTCGGCGAGGGCCGGCCGGCGCGAATTGCCCCAAGGAGAACGGCCCGGATTTCGATTTCGGCGCGTCCGTGGTCATCGCCCGGAACTCGAAGGGCAAGGACGTGCTTCTCGCCGGACAAAAATCCGGCGCCGTGTTCGCCTTGGATCCGGACAAGCAGGGCGAAGTGATTTGGCAGCGCCGCTTGAGCCCGGGCAGCGCCTTGGGCGGCGTGCATTGGGGCATTGCCGCGGACGAAACCCAAGTGTATGTTGCGATTGGCGATCCGCCCGGTGTGCCGGAACGTCGGCCGGGCGTGCAAGCGCTGCGGATCGACGATGGGGCGGACGTGTGGCGGCATGTTGGCGAGCGCGGCTGCACGCCCAAGCGCACCTCGGAGCCGTGGCCGGAGTGCTCGTTCCGCCACGAGTTTTCGGCGGCGGTGAGCCTCGCCGGCGACGTGGTGCTCGCGGGTGCCCTGGACGGGCGCGTCTTGGCCTTGGACAGAAAGGACGGGACGGTGAAGTGGACGTTCGCCACCAATCGCTCCTTCACGACCGTGAACGAGATCGAGGCCCACGGCGGCGCCATCGACAACGCCGGCGTGGTGGCCGTGGACGATCTCGTGATCGCCCCTTCCGGCTACGGCTTATTTGGCATGCCCGGCAACGCGCTTTTGGTGTTTGCCGCCGGAGAAGCGTCGCCGGAACCGTAGCGGCGCGCTGCCGGACAAAAACGGGCGCAAGGGCTCCTGCCCAGCCGCCTCAACCGCCGCTGACGGCGGCGGCCGCCGCGTCGCGCTTCTCCATCAATCGCGCCAGCAGCACGCCGGTCTCGAAGAGGAGCCACGCCGGCAGCGCCAGCAGCACTTGGCTGATCACGTCCGGCGGGGTCAACAACATGCCGACGACGAAACAGCCAACGATCACGTACGGGCGTTTGCGCGCCATGCCGCTTGCGGACGCGAGACCGGTCATCGCCAGCAGCACCGTGGCGACCGGAATCTCGAAAGCGACGCCGAAGGCGAAGAACATCTTCAGCACGAAATCCAGATAGTGATTGATGTCCGTCATCATCGTGACGTCGGCGAGACCGGCGCCGATCAGCGCGAAGAAGCGGAACGCCAGCGGAAAGACGACGAAATAGGCGAACGCCATGCCCAAATAGAAGAGCACCACGCTGGAAGCCAAAAGCGGCACCGCGAAACGTTTTTCCCGCAAGTAGAGGCCCGGTGAAACAAAACCCCACGCCTGGTGCAGCAGAAACGGGATCGCGAGGAAAACTGTCGCGTAAACGGAGAGGCGGAACGGGGTGAGGAAAGGCGTCGCCACTTGGGTCGCGATCATGTCCCCCGGCAATTGGGCGCGGAGCGGATCCGAGACGAAATCAAAGATCTCGTTGCTGAAGTAGAAGACAACCGGGAAGATGATCAGCACCGCCACGAAACTGCGCAACAGGCGCCGCCGCAATTCGAGCAGGTGGGCCAGGAAGGGCTGCTCGTCGTTGTCCACGCGTTCGTCGTGCGAACGTTCGCGTTCGTCGCGAGCGCGTTCGGCGTCCGCCGTCGGGCCGCCTTGGGCCCCGTCAACGCTCGTGGCGTCCTCGTCTTCGCGGCCGGCCGCCACGGGCGGGCTATGTTGGGCGGGCGGCGCCTTCGGCCGCGCCACTGGCGGCACGGTCGGCGTCCGGCAAGGCGGTGGACTCGACGCCCGGCGAAGACTCGCCGCCCGGCGATTCGCCGGCCATGTCCTTGCCCATGGCCTTGACTTCCCGTTCCACGCGCTTCACATCGGCCATGATCTGCTCGTTGTGCAATTGCCGGCGCACTTCGTCCATGCCGATCTCGCGCTCCACCTCGGTCTTCACGTTGTAGTAGCTGCGACGCAGCCGACCAATCCACAGCCCCAGCGTGCGCAAGGCCGCCGGCAACCGCTGCGGGCCAAGCACCACCAACGCCACGACGGCGGCGATGAAGAACTCGGGAAACCCGATGTCAAACATGCTGCTTTTGGTCGCCCGCCGCAGCTTTGCCGGATTCCGCGGATTCCCGCGCCACGGCTTGCGCCGCATCGGATTCGCCGGCGGCGTCTTTCTCGCGCACGGCGTTGCGGAATCCCTTTATGGCGTTGCCGAGTTCCGATCCCAAACTCTTGATGCGCTTGGGGCCGAAAACCACAAGCACGATGAGCAGCACCACCACCACGACCATCAGTTCCTTGGGGCCGAACATGCTCGTCCTCCTGTGTTGGAATTGATCGGATTGTAGAGCAATCCAACAGCCAGTGGCGGCGAGGTCGGTGAGGTGACACCCGAACGGGCAACGCGTTACAGTCTCTGGGGGCTTGGGTGACGATGCCAAGCCCTATCAGGGATCGTGGAAGAGTGCTGGAGGTCAGCCGCGACGACAAGGGAGCGGCCTGAACTGCCGGCAACTTGGCAGCAGCCAAGTGCCGCCGCGGAGCGTTGAGCCTGTCAACGATTGTCACCGAGAACGGCGGGTAGAAGTCCCGCACGAGAACGTCTTCCGAGTCGTCGTCGGGCAGCGGAACGCTCACCGGCCAGGGAGGTGACTCAGCCCCGGTCGGCCGCCTCCACGTCGGGGTGGCCTTCCAAGTGGTAGGCGAGCAGCCAGTCCTTCGCCGCGCCCACGCCGACACGGCGGCGCGCGCGAACGCGCCCGGCCCGCCCACCCGCATTGGGGTCGAAAGCGATGCGCAACCCGGCCGCGGCGCACAGATCCGCGCCGTAGTGGCGCATATCCACCGCGAACGCCTCGCAGAGCTTGGCGGGGCCGTTCACCAACCGCCCGTCCGGCGGCGGGCGGCCGTCGCGGGCGCGCCGTGAGCGCATGATGGCGATGCCCGCGACCGGCGCCACGGCGCGGATCAGCACGCAGCCCGGCACTCCCGCAGGTTCCGCCACCACGTTCAGGCAGCAATGCTGCCGCGTGCGGTAGACGTAGGCGTGGCCCGGCGGGCCAAAGAGCACTTCGGTGCGCGGCGTGCGGCCGCGGAAAACATGCGCCGCCGGGTCGTCCCGCGCCAGATACGCCTCGGTTTCCACGATGCGGCCCGCCACCTCGCCGTGGGCGAGCAGCATTCCCAGCAAGTCGGGTGCCACCTCGCGGGGGTCCCGGGCGAAGAACTCCCGGTTCACGCCGCAAACGCCGCGCTCAAGGCCGGCGCCGCCGGGGGATGACCGACCGGCGGCTATACTCGGCCCAACTCGACCCACGACAGCGAGCGGACATGACCTACCGGGCCTACACCGCCGACCTTTCATTCTATGCGGGCTACATTGAGGCGCTAGCCGCCGAGGCCCGTTCGGGCCTGCCGGAGGCGCTGCGCCGAATGGTCGCCCATGCGCCGCGGCTCGGCGGCATGACGGTCGAGGCGGCGCAACGGGCAACACCCAACGTCGACGACGCGCGCGCCGTGTACGCCGGCGAACACGGCTTCACCGATTGGTCGGCGTTCAAGGCCCATCTGGCCGCCATCGCCGCCGATAGCAGTGTCGAGCCGTTTTGCGCGTTCATTCGCGATGTCGAAGGGGCACGGACAGACGCCGTGGCTGCCGCGCTGGACGCGGACCCGGACCTGGTAGGCGGCATCGCGTCCACCGCCAAGACGCCACTGCACAGCGCCGGCGTCGGATCTAACACCGCGATGGCCCACTTGCTTCTCGAACGCGGCGCGAACCCGCGCACCGAGTGCCCGCTGCCCGGCGGCACGCCTTTGGCGCATGCGTTGGTTTGGGGCGCGGTGGAGATAGCGGACGTCATCGCCGCGGTGGACGTGACGCCCCGGAACCTGCGCACATTGGCCGGCCTTGGCGACATCGACGGCATGGAATCGATGTGGAACGAGGCCGGCCATCTGGCCCCCGAGGCGTTCGCGGGGAGGGAATACTACCGCCCCAACTACGGCTGGTACCCGTGGCGACCCGCTCCTTGCGCCAGCGAAGTGCTCAGCGAGGCCTTCATCTACGCCGCCACCAACGGCCGCATTCGCGCTGCCGAGTTCCTCCTGCGGCGCGGGGCCGCCGTGGATGGCCAGGCCTACCGAACCACGGCCCTCATCCGCGCCGCGTGGAAGGGCCGTCTGGAAACCGTGGACTGGCTGCTGGCCCATGGTGCGGCCCTCAACGGCCGCGGCTGGCTCGGCGGCCACGCGAAGGGTGTCACGGCCTTGCACATGGCCGCGAGCAACGACCATGTGGAGATGACGCAGCGGCTGCTCTCGCTCGGCGCGGACGCCACCGCGCGCGATGCGCTTTACAACGGCACACCGCTCGGCTGGGCCGAGTTCCACGGCTGCGAGCGCACCGCGGCGCTGTTGCGCTAGCGCCCGGTTTTTTCGCACTCGCAACGGAGCCCCTCGTGCCCAAACCCCCACATCCGGGCTGGAAGCGGCTCAGCAACGCCACGCGGTACTCCGTGCGCGGTTTGCGCGGGGCTTGGCGCCGCGAGGCGGCCTTTCGGCAGGAATGCGTGGCGGCGCTGGTGCTGACGCCGTGCGCGTTCGCGCTGGCGACTACGTTCACGCAAGCCGCGCTCTTGCTGGCGACGTTGGCCCTGGTGTTGGTCGTGGAGTTGGTCAATTCGGCGCTTGAGGCGACGGTGGATCGCATTGGCCGCGAACGCCACGAGTTGGCCGCGCAAGCCAAGGACATGGCATCGGCGGCGGTCTTCGTCAGCTTGGCGATCGCCGCGATCACCTGGGGGTTGGTGGCGGCGGATCGCCTGCTGGCGCGCTAAAGGCGGGCTTCATGGCGGCGAAGCCGATGCTGCTCATCGTCTACCACTCGCAGACGGGCAACACCCGAGCGATGGCCGAGGCGGCGTGGCAAGGCGCGACCGACCCGTTGGTGGAGGGCGTGGACGTGGTGCTGAAGACGGCGCGCGAGGCCGGGCCCCAGCATCTGCTGGACGCCGCCGGCCTCTTGCTCGGCACGCCGGAGAACTTCGGCTACATGTCCGGCGCCATGAAGGACTTTCTCGATCGCACGTTCTATCCCGTCGAAGGCAAGCTCCGTCCACTACCGTACGCCATCTTCATCAGCGCCGGCAACGACGGCGAAGGCGCGTTGCGGTCGCTGCGCCGCATCGCCGCCGGATATCCGTTTCGGGAAGTGCAGGCGCCGGTGGTGGCGCGCGGCGAAGTGCGGCCGCATCTGGCCGCCTGCCGCGACCTCGGCTTGGCCTTGGCGGCCGGGTTGGAGGCCGGCATCTACTAACCACTCGCGACCGCTTGTGCTAATTTGTCGGCTGTCGTTCAGCCGCCAGCGGCACGGTCAGCAAGAGGAAACACATGCCCTACGAATGCTTTGACGTCGCCATCGCGGATCGGGTCGCCCATGTCAAGATGACCCGGCCCGACAAGCGCAACAGCATGAACCCGGCGTTCTGGCGGGAGCTGCCGGCCATCGTCCAAGACATCGACGGCAACGCCAAAGCGCGGGTCATCGTCATCTCCTCCACCGGCCCGCACTTCTCCGCCGGCATGGACCTGGCCAGCTTCGGCGGCCCGGGTGACGGCGCCGCCCAAGACGAAGACGCCGTCAAAACGGCGCGCATCCGCCACGGCGCGAGCTTCTACGATGGCGCGATGCACCTGCAGCGGAGTTTCAACTGCTTGGAGGAATGTCGCATTCCGGTGCTGGCGGCGGTGCAAGGCGGCTGCATCGGCGGCGGCGTGGACATGGTGTGCGCCTGCGACATGCGCTACGCCACCGAGGACGGCTACTTCACGATCTTCGAGATCAACATCGGCATGACCGCCGATGTCGGCACTTTTCCGCGCTTGGCGAAGCTCGTGCCGGAGGGCGTGGTGCGCGAGTTGGCGTACACCGGACGCCGCATGTCCGCCGCCGAGGCCCGGCAAGTGGGTTTGGTCAACCGCGTGTTCGTCGATCAAAGAGCCTTGCTCGAAGGCGTCTTCGACGTCGCCCGCGAGATCGCCGCCAAGCCGCCGCTCGCCGTCTACGGCTGCAAGCGGATGATCAACTACGCCCGGGATCACACCACCGCCGACGGGCTGGACTACATCGCCATCTGGAACGCCTCGTTCCTGCAGGGGGCGGAAATGCAGGAAGCCATGCGGGCCAACCGCGAACGGCGGCCCGGCGCGTTCGTGGATCTGCCCAAGAAACGTTCCGCCGGCTGACCGCCTGCCGCGCATGGCGCAAGGCCCCCAACGAGCCGCGGACGCCGCTGACGGGATCGATCTCATCCTGTCCCCGGCGCTGTTGTTGCCGGTGGCGCCGGCCAACGTGGTGCTCGCCGACAGCAGCGTGGCCGTGCGGGGCGCGGACATCGCCGCCGTCGGCCGGCGCGCGGAGCTGGTCGGTCGTTTTCCGAACGCCCGGGAGCTGACCCTCGACAACCACTTGCTGATGCCAGGCCTCGTGAACGCCCACGGGCACTTGGCGATGACGCTGCTGCGCGGTCTTGGGGAGGGCGAGGCGCTCAAGGCGTGGCTGGAGAACACGATCTGGCCGCTGGAGGGCCGTTGGGCGGGACCGGGCTTTGTGCGCGACGGCACGCTGCTGGCGGTGGCGGAGATGATCGCGTCCGGCACCACCAGCGCCGCGGACATGTACTACTTTCCGGACGCCGCCGCCGAAGTGTGCCAAGCCGCCGGCTTCCGCCTGCAAGTCGCGTTTCCCATCATCGAATCGCCGAATCCCTACGCGAACGGCGTGGACGAGTGCTTCGACAAGGGATTGGCCTTGCACGACCGGGTGCGGGACGAAGACCTGGTGGGTACCTGTTTCGGGCCGCATTCCGCTTACGCCGTAGGGCGCAAGAGCTTGCAGCGGGTGGCGATGTTGGCCGACGAGATGGACGTCGGCGTGCAAATCCACCTGCACGAGACGGCCGAGGAAGTGGCGGACGCCAAGCGGGCGAGCGGCACAACGTGGATTCGTCTGCTAGACGCCATTGGCCTCTTCAACGAGAACCTGCAAGCCGTCCACATGACGGCGGTGACGGATGAGGATATCGAACTCGCCGTTGAACGTGGCGTGGGCGTTGTCCACTGCCCGCACTCGAACATGAAGCTCGCCAGCGGCACCTGCCCGACAACGCGCATTCTCGCCGCCGGCGGGCGCTTGGGCATCGGCACGGACGGCGCGGCTTCCAACAACAACCTGGACATGTTCGCGGAGTTGCGGCTGGCTTCGTTGCTTGCCAAGGCGAGCACCGGCGACGCCACGGCGCTGGTGGCCGCGGACGCGATTCGCCTGGCCACCATCGGCAGCGCCCGGGTGCTCGGCATCGACCACAAGGTGGGAAGCGTGGAAACGGGCAAGCGGGCGGACCTCATCGCCATCGACATCGCGCACCCTTCCATGCAGCCGTTGCACGACGCGCGCGCGCAGATCGTTCACTGCGCGAGCGGGCCGCGGGTCACGCACACGTTCGTCGGCGGGCGTCTGTTGTACGAGAACGGCGCCTACCACACCCTCGACATGGACGAGGCGTTGACGCGCGCCGAGTTCTGGCGGCGGGAGTTGTCGCCGTGACCAATGCCGACGAGGCCGAGGTCGCCAAGTTCGAGGCCCTCGCCGGCAAGTGGTGGGATCCGCAGGGCGAGTTCAAGCCGCTGCACGACATCAACGGCCCGCGGGTGGAGCGCATTCGCGCCCGTTGCGAAGTGGCCGGCCGCGCCGCGCTGGACGTCGGTTGCGGTGGCGGACTGCTCACCGAGGCCCTCGCCGGTCTTGGGGCGAACGTGACCGGCATCGACGCCGGCGAGGCGCCCTTGGCCGTGGCGCGGCTGCATGCCGCCGAACAGGGTTTGGCAGACAGAATCACCTATGTCCAAGGTACGCCGGAATCGTTCCTGGCCCAGGCACCCGGCACGTTCGATCTGGTGACTTGCCTCGAGACTTTGGAGCATGTGCCGGACGTGGCGAGCGCGGTTCGCGCCCTGGCGGAGTTGACCACGCCCGGCGGCGACGTGTTTCTCGCCACCATCAACCGCACGGCCAAGGCGTTCGCGCTCGCCATCGTCGGCGCGGAACACCTGCTTCGCATCCTGCCGAAGGGCACCCACCGCTACGAGAATCTGATCCGCCCTGCCGAACTCGTCCGCGCCTGCCGCGACGCCGGTCTCGTCGTGGAGGACATCGCCGGCATGAGCTACAACCCCCTCACCCGCCACTGCCGGTTCGGCAGCGACGTGAGCGTGAACTACATGCTCCACGCCCGCCGGTGCGCGCCCTGACGGGCGCGTTGGCGGTTTGCTCCGCAAACTGCTGTCGGTGCGCGCCCTGACGGGCGCGTTGGCGGTTTGCTCCGCAAACTGCTGTCGGTGCGCGCCCTGACGGGCGCGTTGGCGGTTTGCTCCGCAAACTGCTGTCGGTGCGCGCCCTGACGGGCGCGTTGGCGGTTTGCTCCGCAAACTGCTGTCGGTGCGCGCCCTGACGGGCGCGTTGGCGGTTTGCTCCGCAAACTGCTGTCGGTGCGCGCCCTGACGGGCGCGTTGGCGGTTTGCTCCGCAAACTGCTGTCGGTGCGCGCCCTGACGGGCGCGTTGGCGGTTTGCTCCGCAAACTGCTGTCGGTGCGCGCCCTGACGGGCGCGTTGGCGGTCTGCTCCGCAAACTGCTGTCGGTGCGCGCCCTGACGGGCGCGTTGGCGGTCTGCTCCGCAAACTGATGCGCCGCGCGCCCTAGCGGGCGCGGGCGGTCTTGTTCTGCAAGCCGAGCCGCCGCGCCAACGCGACGATCGGCGGCCCCTCGTTCAACGTGTAGAAGTGCAATCCCGGCGCGCCGCCGGCGAGCAGTCTGTCGCACAGGGCGGCCACCACGTCCGTGCCGAACGCGAGCAGACCCGCGTCGTCGCCATCGAGCTCGTCCAGCCGCTGGCGAATCCAGCGCGGCACGTCGGCGCCGGCTTTGTCCGAAAACCGCAGCAGCCTGTCGCGATTGGTGATGGGCATGACGCCCGGCACGATGGGCACGTCCATGCCGCGGGTCCAGCACCGATCGCGAAAGTGGAAATAGCCATCAGCGTTGTAGAAATACTGGGTGATGCAACCATCGGCGCCAGCGTCCACCTTGCGTTTGAGAAAATCGATGTCGATGCTCGCCGAGGCGGCCTGCGGATGCACCTCGGGATAGGCCGCCACATGCAGCGTCAATGGCGCTTTCAGGCGTGTTCGCAACAGCCGCACCAGCTCCTCCGCGCCGTGGCGCGCGACGCCTTGGCCGGTGCCCGAAGGCGCGTCGCCGCGCAGCACCACGAGGCGCGACACGTCGAGTTCGAGATAGGCGTTGACCAGAGCCAGCACATCCTCGCCGTCGCTGCGGCCCCAAGAGAGGTGGGGCGCTGTCTCCAACCCTGCGGCTCGCAGCGCCGCCACCGCAGCGAAAGTGCGGTCGCGGGTGGAACCGCCGGCGCCGTAGGTGACGGAATAGAAAGCCGGGGAAAACGCCGCCAGCGTTGTCGCGGTGCGAACCAAATTGGCCCGCCCGCGTTCGGTGCGCGGCGGAAAGAACTCGAAGCTGACTTGCCGCGTCACGCGATGGCGGCGCGCAACGCCGGCGCACGGTCAGTGCGCTCCCAAGTGAAGGATTCCTCCTCGCGGCCGAAATGCCCGTAGGCGGCCGTCTTGCGATAGATGGGACGCTTGAGATCCAGCATTTCGATGATGCCGCGGGGCTTCAAGTCGAAGCAGTCGCGAATGAGATCCGTGATCACGCGATCCTCCACCCGCCCGGTGCCGAAGGTGTTGACGCTGATGGATGTCGGCACCGCTTCGCCGATCGCGTAGCTCACTTGGATTTCGCAACGCTTGGCCAACCCCGCGGCGACGATGTTCTTCGCCACGTAGCGCCCGGCGTAGGCGGCGGATCGATCCACCTTCGAGGGATCCTTGCCGGAGAACGCGCCGCCGCCGTGCCGAGCCATGCCGCCGTAGGTGTCGACGATGATCTTGCGGCCGGTGAGGCCGCAATCCGCCACCGGCCCGCCCTCGGTGAACGGCCCCGCCGGGTTGATGTGCAAGCGCGTGGCGGCGGTCAGCCAGTTGCCGGGAATCACCGGCTTGATGATCTCCTCCCGCACGGCTTCGCGCACGGTTTCCAGTTTCACATCCGGCAAGTGGTGCGTGGACAACACGATCGCGTCCACGGCCACCGGCGAGCCGGCGGCGTCGTAACGCAACGAGAGCTGGGTCTTGGCGTCGGCGAGAAGAAAGCGCAAGCTCGCCCGCCGAACCTCCGCGTGCCGGCGCATCAGCCGGTGCGCGTAGGCGATGGGCGCCGGCATCAACACGTCCGTCTCGTCGGTGGCGTAGCCGAACATCAGCCCCTGATCGCCAGCCCCTTGCTCGTGGTCGGCCCGCTCGTCCACGCCGTGGCCGATCTCCGCGGACTGGCCTCCCAAGGCGTGGATGACGGCGGCGGCGTCTATGTCGTAGCCCGATGCGGCGTCGCGGTAGCCGATGTCGTGAACCACTTGGCGAACCAGCTGCTCGACATCCACCTGCGCCGTCGAGCGCGTCTCCCCGGCGACGACCACCAAGCCGCCCTTGAGCAGCGTCTCGCACGCCACCCGCGCCTCCGGATCCTGCTCCAGCATAGCGTCTAGCACCGCATCGGAAATTTGATCGGCCATCTTGTCGGGATGACCCTCCGATACGGATTCGGAAGTGAACACCGAATATTCAGACATGAGGCAATTCCAAGCTGCTCAAAAGGCGCATTGTGGCGCATTGTAAAGGACGCAGCACGCTTGGCCAGGGTGATTGCACTTGAGAGCGTGCCTACTCCAGCCCTTGAGCGCCAGCGCGTAGCCTCCGCCCTTGGCCACGACGGCCGCCACCGTGCCAATTACGCCCTATCCTCCCGCGCCGTGCAGGGTGATTTCATGCTAGCAACCGTTCGCTCGGGGGGACGCGCGTCGGCGGCGGGAAGGCGGAGGCAAGCCGGCGACGGAAGCGCGGTCGACGGCTTTGTTCGGGTTCGGCGTCTTGCGCGGGCCGTCGGCGCGCTGTTCGGCCAAGCCGGGCGGCCGGCCGGGCGCGGCGGCGGGTTGGGCGGATTGCGGGCGCCGAAGGCGCTCAGTCGGGATCGAGGATGGCGTCGAGGGCGTCGCGGCGGTGGTGGTTGCCGTTCTCGACCTGCCAGTGGCCGCGGTTCCAGGCCAGCAGGCGGTCGGGGCCGGCGCGCCCGGCGTCCACGGACGTGATGCCGTAGGCGGTCTCGGTGGAGGTGGCGCCGGTCTTGACGACGGTCCGCTCGCGGATCACGCGGAACGCTTGGCGGGCGTGCGCGAAGGAGGCGAGCGCGCCCGGCAGGAGGTCGCGCGCGGCGATGCTCCGCGTCTCGACGCGGCCGTGCCCCTTGGCCGGGCCGTCAGTGTGGCGGCGGACGGCCGGCGCGTCCCAGTCGACGGTCTCGAGCAGCGCGAAGGTGTCGAGACAGTTGGCCTTGACGTCGAACATGTAGTCGGCCCCGTGGATGTCGACGATGGCGCGCCCGGTGTCGGCGCAGGCGTGCAGGGCGTCGAGGGCGGGCACGCAGCCGCGCATGTCGACGTCGTCGAGCAGCGCCCGCACCGCGGCCGTCTCGCCGCCCTCGTCGCGGCGGCAGCGGCTCGCCAGCGGGCGCCCGCCGCGCGTGACCAGCGTGGCGGTCTCGAAGCGGGCGCCGTCGGCGGCGTGGCGGTTGGCGCCGCGGATGCGCTTGCCGTCGGCGGCGAGGGCGGGCAGGTCGGACGACTCCGCGAAGCGCGGCGCCGCCCACTGGCGCGGCACGTCGGCCAGGGCGTCCGGGTCGGTGTCCGCGAGCACCCGGCAGAAGGTCGAGTCCGACGGCGCCGTCCAGCGCCCGTCGGCGTCGCGCCACGCCCCCGGAATGCGCAGTTCGCGCTGGTCGAGGCCGCGCGCGAACCGTTCCGTCGCCACCGGCCCGAGCTGCCCGGCGAGCCGGGCGAGGGCGCGGATCGACAGCACCGTCGCCAAACTGTGCTTGCGCCCCTGGCCGCGCCGGCAGTCGGGCATCGCCGCGAACAGGTCGCGCAGCGAGGCCGGTTCCGTTCCCGCGTAGCGCACCGGCGTCGCCCGGCACGACCACTCCGCGCGGTCGACCGGATCCGCCAGCCGCGCCGCCGCGTCCCGCCGCAGCGGACGGACGAACATCACCTTCGGCGTCGAGTGCGGATCCGTGTACGCGCCGTTGTGCCACGCGAAGCCCCGCGTGCTCCCCAGCCGCGTCCAGTTCGAGGCGTCGTGGCAGCCGCCCCAGTACCGCAACGGATCCACGAACGTCTCCGCCAGCTCCAGCGCGTGGCCGTGCGCCGCCCGCCAGTCCGCGCTCAGCCGTCGCAGGCTCGGCCCCAGCGTCCGCGAGGCCAGGTTCCTCATCCCCAGCGCCTCGGGCGGAATCGGGAACCGCGTGTTGTTGCCGAAGGTGCATCCGCCATCTTTTGGTTCGCCCAGTTCCGCCAGTGTCCGCATTTGTAATGCAAGTATTTGTTTATGCTTGTCATGTTGTCCTTCGTTGTCCTTTTTCGTCCGGGGCTGCTTGACGAAAGCCAGAACGGAATGGTATAAGTTATGGTCTAAGTGAAGATCGGCGAGAAGGGGAAGCCATGGACAGGAAAGGGCCGCTGACAGTCGCGTTCGTGCGCGCCGTCAAGCACTCCGGGAAGGGTGGCATCGACTGGCACATCGACGCGCTGGGACACGGCCTGATGCTGGCCGTCCAGCCGTCCGGCACCAAGAGCTGGGTGCAGCGCATCGTGGTCCGGGGCAGGCGGCGCAGCGCGGGTCTCGGCGGCTATCCGCTGGTCACGCTCGCCGAAGCGCGGGACGCCGCGTTCGCCAACCGCCGGATCGCCCGGCGCGGCGGCGATCCCTTCGAGGACCGCCGCAGGCCGGCCGCGCCGACGTTCGCCGACGCCGCCGCCCAGGTGATCGACGCCCAGGCCGTCGCGTGGACGAATCCCAAGAGCCGGAAGCAGTGGGAAAGCTCCCTCGCCGCCTACGCCTTCCCCGCGATCGGCGACAAGCGGGTCGACGCGATCGACAGCGCCGACGTGATGGCGGTGCTCACGCCCATCTGGGGCGACAGGCGCGGGACCGCGAGCCGCGTTCGGCAGAGGATTTCGGCGGTCATGCGGTGGGCCGTCGCCCACGGCCACCGAGCCGACGACCCGGCCGGCCCGGCCGTTCTCCAAGCCTTGCCGAAAGGCGCCGGCAAAGCGAAGCATCACAAGGCGCTGCCCCATGCCGAAGTCGCCGACGCCCTCTCGAGAGTGCGGGCGAGCGGCGCCTGGCAGGCGACGAAGCTGGTTTTCGAGTTCATCGTGCTGACCGCCTGCCGAAGCGGCGAGGCGCGCGGCGCCACGTGGTCCGAAATCGACGGCGGCGCCTGGACGATCCCGGCCGCGAGGATGAAGGCGCGGTCCGAACACCGGGTGCCGCTGTCGCCGCAGGCGCTCGCCGTGCTCGAGCAGGCGCGGTCGATTCCGCGCGCCGCCGCGGCCGGCGATCTCGTGTTCCCGAGCATTCGGGGACGCCAACTCTCGGACAGCACGATCAGCAAGCTCCTGCGCGCGCTCGGCGTGGACGCGGTGCCGCACGGGTTCCGCAGCAGCTTCCGCGACTGGGCGTCGGAATGCACCGACGCGCCGCACGCCGTGATGGAGGCGGCGCTCGCGCACGCGGTCAGAAACCAGGCCGAAGCCGCCTACGCGAGAAGCGACCTGCTGGCCAAGCGGCGCGAGCTGATGGACGCCTGGGCCGCCTACGCGGCCCCTTCATAGCCCGCGCGGTCCGCGCCACATCGTCGACCGCGCCTGCTCTTTGTCGAGTTCGAACTCGATGTCTTCCGTGTCTCCTCGCCCACCCGGTGCGTTGCTCTCTCGATGCCGAAAGAACAACGCCCTTGTCGACGGGGCCCACGTCTCATCGCTCGCTGTGGATGTCGGCGAACGTCGCTGCATGGTCTGACGAGTGCCGGAGCTCGCCGACGGCCGACTCGCCGCGGACGAAGTGCAAAGGTACCTAGCACGACAACGACGTGATCCCCTGTCACCCAATGGTTGCTTTTGGGGATGATGAAAGCCGCAACGACGATGAGTGGCGCTAGTCCAGACACCAGTTGCGCAAACCAACTACCCACACCCCGGACCAACGCCCACCAATCAAGACTCTCAGACTGTTCCATCGCACACTCTCCGTTTCAATTCGCAAGTTTCAGTTTCCGCGCACATGCGCCGCCTCTGGGCACTCGCCCCCGAGGTTGCACTCCCTTACGCTTGAGCATCCGGCGCTGGTCGTGGCCGCCGCCGTCCGGTTCCGCGCCGAAGCCCAAGGCAGCCCGAATCCCCAAAGACGAACACATCCGGCGAACCGGAGATCAACCACTGGGCGAGGGAGGGCGAGATCCAGCAGGCAGGCAACCTGCGCTACGCCCCCTTCGCGCGCAACGCCGCCTTCTTCGAGAAGTATCACCGCCGCATGCTGGTGGTCAACGGCGTGGACGCGCAGACCAACTCCCACACCGTGGGCGTGGTCCACAACTGGAGCGGCCGCAACTCGGAAGGGTATCCGAGCATGGCGGCCCTCCTGGCCGCCCGCTACGCGCCGGACGGCGCCGTGCCCTACCTCAGCTTCGGCGGGTTCTCCGCCACCGGCGGCGTCACTCGCTTCACGCGGCTGCACGGCCCGGACGAGATTCTGTCGATCGCCTATCCGAACCGGAATCCTTGGGCGGACGACGGAGGAGGCTACCTGCTGGCGGCGGATTGGGAGCTGGTCGCACGACGGCGCACGGAGAAGATGGCGCGTCTGGCGTCCGCGCCGGGGCTGCTGCCGCGGGCGGCGCGCAACCGCCGCCACCACCGGTCGTCGCTGGCGCCGTCGGCGGTCGAAGGACTGAAGCGGTTCGCCGACGCCCTGCCGTCCGAGGACGAGTTCCAGCAGCCGGAGGAATACACGAGCCGGGTGACGGGCAACTACAGCAACGAACTGCGCCGTCAGGCGCAACTGGCGGTGCTGGCGTTCAAGACCGGCGCGGGGGTGGCGGCTGACCTGTGGCTCGGCGGCTTCGACACGCATCGCGCCCACGATCCCGACCACGAGTGGCTGCTGGGCGCGCTGACGGACTCCGTGGACTTTCTGTGGGACTACGCCGAGCTGCACGGCGTTGCCGACCGGCTGGTGGTGGTGATGGGCTCGGATTTCGGGCGCACCAACCACTACAACGCCGAGGGCGGCAAGGACCACTGGCCCATCGGCAGCTACGTCGTGATGGAGAAGAACCAGCCCTGGACGAACCGCGTGGTCGGCGAGACGGACGATCTCCACTTCGCGCAGAAGATCAACCCGCGAACCCTGCGCCGCGACGACGCCAACGGCACAATCATCTACCCGAAGCACTTCCACAAGGCGCTGCGCCGCTACCTAGGCATCGAGGACTCGCCCGGTGCCCAACGCTTCCCGTTCAACGGCACGGAGGACTTCAGGTTCTTCGGATAGGGATGAGGAAGGGAGGGTCGCATGCGCCGGATCACGGGCGCCGTGAGCATCGCATGCGCCGGATCACGGGCACCGCGAGCATCGCTCACCTACTTTTCTCGCACACCCAAGCAAGACGCCGGTTGTTGGGATCAGTGACCTTCTGGACGTTTGGGGTCAGACAGCTGCCGCCATCGTCCTAGCGAACTCGGCGGTGGTCTTCATGCCGAACGAGTGTTGCCGGCGACGGTTGTTGTAGAAGAACCCGGGCATGAGGAGCTCCTTGATGGCGCTGCTGTCGCGGGGGGCTTGGTCCCTCTTCGCTTTCATCTCCTCGCGACGCTCCCGCCGCTCGTCCGGCGGCGGGCAGGACGCCTGCCTGCGCGGTGTTCGGGCAGCCGTGCAGCGCGTCGAGGGTCACGACGCGGTCGGCCACGCCGATCTCGCGCAGCAGCCGGCGGGCGCCCTCGATCTCGCCGCCGGCGCTGTCGGAGGCGACCTGGCCGCGCACCACGCCGCTGCCGTGCTCGACCGCGGCGACGAACATGCGGTCCGGGTCGGGGCCGCCGGGACGGTTGAGCGGCGCCGACTTGCCGTCGACCGCGAGCGCGCCGCCGGCGGGCGGGCCGTCCGGCGGCGGCGAAGCGCCGCGTCGTCCAGGGCGTCGGGGTCGAGTTCCGACAGCACGCGGTGGACGCAGGACTTCGACGGCGCCACGAGCCGCCCGGTCGTCGGGCGGCGGCTCGGGCGGCGGCGCTGCCGGCAGCTGCGCCGGCTACATTGGCCGCCGAGCCGAGCACCGGAGTGTAGCTGCTGCGGATTGCGGCCGTCTCTCGATTTGCTACATTCGCCAGCGTCTCGGAGAGCTCGTCGGCGGCGCTGCGGATTGCGGCCGTCTCTCGATTTGCTACATTGTGGGCGAGGTGCTGGTCAAGGTGCCGGGCGCTGCGGATTGCGGCCGTCTCTCGATTTGCTACATTCTACACATCGGTTGGCTCAAACTTGTTCCCGCTGCGGATTGCGGCCGTCTCTCGATTTGCTACATTGCGGTCCTCCAGATCGACGTGGCGCTCGGCGCTGCGGATTGCGGCCGTCTCTCGATTTGCTACATTCGAGGAGTACCGGCACAAGTACCGCTCGACGCTGCGGATTGCGGCCGTCTCTCGATTTGCTACATTGTCGCCGAGGTCAATCCCGTCTGGGTCCGCGCTGCGGATTGCGGCCGTCTCTCGATTTGCTACATTGGCGGAGGTGCGGTTTGTCGACGGCCACGTGCTGCGGATTGCGGCCGTCTCTCGATTTGCTACATTGATGTCGCTCTCGAACATCTGCAGGCCCACGCTGCGGATTGCGGCCGTCTCTCGATTTGCTACATTTGCAAGGTGGGCTGGCGGCGAACTCCGATGGGCTGCGGATTGCGGCCGTCTCTCGATTTGCTACATTGGTGCTGCGAGAGGCCGAGACGCCGGGCGAGCTGCGGATTGCGGCCGTCTCTCGATTTGCTACATTCTCGCGGTGCCGCGCGACGAACAGCGTGGCGCTGCGGATTGCGGCCGTCTCTCGATTTGCTACATTGTAGCAGTACGCCTTGCCGTCGTCCGCGTCGCTGCGGATTGCGGCCGTCTCTCGATTTGCTACATTCCCTTGGAGGCGGCCCTGCACGTCGGCGAGGCTGCGGATTGCGGCCGTCTCTCGATTTGCTACATTGCGGAGGTGCTCCGCCTCCACGGCGACCGTGCTGCGGATTGCGGCCGTCTCTCGATTTGCTACATTCGCGCCGGCGCTCGCCGCGCCCGACCCATCGCTGCGGATTGCGGCCGTCTCTCGATTTGCTACATTAAGGGCCATGGACGACGCGACCTTGCTTGGGCTGCGGATTGCGGCCGTCTCTCGATTTGCTACATTGTGCGCGTCCGGAAACGCGTCCGCCAGCGTGCTGCGGATTGCGGCCGTCTCTCGATTTGCTACATTCGAGAACGGCGGCCACACACCGGGAACCACGCTGCGGATTGCGGCCGTCTCTCGATTTGCTACATTAAAGAGATACGAAAGCTGTTGGCGGTTCACGCTGCGGATTGCGGCCGTCTCTCGATTTGCTACATTCGAAGCTGCCCCGGCGCTGGCAAGCCCGGCGCTGCGGATTGCGGCCGTCTCTCGATTTGCTACATTCGCAACGCATGAACACCAGAAAGCCGGTGAGCTGCGGATTGCGGCCGTCTCTCGATTTGCTACATTACCTCTCCCATAAGAGGTTGAAAAAACAAAGGATTCTGCCCGCTCGCTGGTCAAAATAGCTCCAGTTGGGCGGGCGGTGAGGGCGTTGGCTCGCGTATCTTGCCGGCATATATTGCAATGCGGCCGAACTGCCTGTCGGTGATGGTCAGGAAGCGCACCTCGCCGGCAGCCGGTACCCGCTTGCCCATGCGCGCCGCGTGGACCTGGGCGTTCTCTATGGAAGCGCAGTGCCGGATGTAGATGGAGTACTGCATCATCGTAAAGCCGTCCTCGATCAGGTCCTTGCGGAACCGGGTGTATGCCTTGCGCGCCTTTGGAGTGTCCACAGGGAGATCGAACATCGCGATGACCCACATCGATCGCCACCCCCACGGAATCTGCGGGACGTCTCGGCCGTCGGTCATCCGCCGGCGCTTGCTCCGTCGAGGTCCCGCCTTAGCGGCAGCCCTTGAGGCAGGGCCAGAATGCGGTCGCCGCCGGTCAGAGCCCGGGAAAGAGATGCAGCGCTCGTATGCAGTGCCAACAACAGGGGTTCGGAGCGTCCCCCGAGGCCAACCGTCTCATTGAGCAGCGACAACAACACGGTGCGGGTCGAACGTTCTGCCAGATCGGGAACGGAGTCGCTGCCGTCTTCCAACAGCAACCTGACCCGCCAGTCCACATAGGGTCGGTACGGTTCCAAGAGGTCATCGGCTAGACAGAAGGGGTTGCCCCTGTGCCTGTGGCGAACGCACACGTCGGGCCATCGGTTCGAGGCCGCTCTCACTCCCTGTGAAATGGCGCAACACCGCCGCCTGCTGTCCTATCTTGGCACGAACCAGCGCCTGCCATATCCGTTTGCGAACGGGCACCTTGGCTTCTATCTGCGCACGATGGCGTTGGGTTTGGACGTGGTGGGCATTGATCGGTAGCATCATGCCCATTGGCAGATGGTCGCGGCCCGACACCATCACGGTTGCACCGGCTTCCAAGAGGGCTAGGAAGACGGCATGCGTATAGGTGGCGCGCACGTCATCGACGATGACGACGCCCATGTCCTCGATCGGGCGGGTGACTTTCGGGAGGTCTGGCCGCTCCACAACAAGCTGGCGATGCGAAACCGATAGACGAGTGCCGGGGGTTGAGAACTCTACGGTCTTGCGGATCATTGAAGAGTCGACTCAGTCGTTCGCAACGCGCATGCGGCCGATAGGGTCGACGGACACTTTTTTCCAACCATTTTTTACGACCGTTCTTACCCTAGGGCGCTTCTTCGTGGCACCCGTTGCATCCGTATGATCGACCACAACAGCTCGACCGTCAGCCCACACGCTCTCGACGATCTTCACTACGTCTCCGTCGTCGCCGGGGATCAAAGCATCGCCTTGCGACAGCGACATCACGAACGTCGCGCCGTCATCCCGACAGCGCCGCACTATCGGTTCTCTGCGCGCCAAACGCCTCGACGCCTCGAACAAGGTGACAACGTCAAAGTCAACCTTCCCGTCTGGGAATCGAAAGATCGCGATGTGGTGGTTGCTGTTGCTCGAGTCGACGTGGCCAGCGGCGACTTCCTTCATGAAGTGCGGTTGCCGCGGCACCTCTAGCCGAACTTTGCGAATTTCAGGACCCTTCCGACCAACCTTCGGGTACGGCGGGCGAGCCTTCTTTGGATCTCCACCTTGTTCTTCAACCCATCGATGCACGATCTCTCGCACCCTTTCGTCATAGATGTTCTTCAGTTCGGTCTTGCTAAGGGACTGCAGCGGCTTGCGTGTGACGAAGATGTGATGCTCCCCTCGTTTGACGCGCCCGTAATACGTCTCCCTATGGAGCGCTCCAGACACCTTCTTGCGGACGCGATGGGATACCGTAATGTCGTTGACTGCTTTGGTTGCGTCAAACCGGATCGTTTCCCAAGGCGGTGGCAGATGCGGTCTTTCCGCGTGGGCTTCTTTCTGTTGCCAATAACGGGAGAGCTTCTGCGTCATTCCGGGATGCGCACCGGCACAGGCAGCGGTAAGCGCGTCAATGGCGTGGTGGCGGTGGTCAGCGCGAGTCTTCTCACCATCGGGGTCGAGTATGTTGTTCAGGCCCCAAAACCTACGGAGCTGCGCGGTCACGCGCCCAGCGACGGCACGGACAGTCACGGGCGCCGTAGGGCCTTGGTCCGGCCACAGCCGCTTCAGGAACGCAACGGCTTCGCGTGCGGCAAAGCCGGTGTCGTTGAGTTGGCGCGCGGCGAAGTCGTCCGGCAAGTCTCTGGAAACGAAACGTTTGACCTTACCTGGGGGCATCCGACCTGCGCCAGATCCGCCTCGTTGCATCCTTCCGAGGCGTTCCTTGACCGTCGCCCAGCGTTCGGCGTCCATATGGAGGTACTCGTACGGTGTCCTATCTCCCTTTCGGAGGTTCTCGTCGCGTCGACAGAGAGTCTTGTTGCCGAAACTATCGTCGAGCGACCTCGATCGTGGCCGGATGTGCTCCACTTCAAATTCACCGGTGCGGAACAGGGCATCGAAGGAAATGCAGTCGCCGGTGTAGGGGCAGCGCTTTCCGCATTCCTCCCACAACATCCACTTGTCTTCGTCCCCCCGCGATGGTTCCGCGATTCCTCGTTCGATCAGAGCTTCCCGTGCGTCCTTGCGACGGCGCTGTTGCGCGCCAATTCCCTTCGCCATCTCCTCTCGCTCGCGTTTGGACCTGCCGACTTCGCGGGCTAGTTCGACGGAGACCAAGTCCGGTTTGCCGAACATCTCGATGAGATTGTTGACGACTTTTCGCAATTCGTTCTGCGTCCTCGCGACCGTCGGGTTGCGCAACGCCGCGATTCGCCGCTGCTCTTCCTTTTTGGCGGGACTCGGCAAACGATCAAGGACTTCGCCGCTTGGACGATTCATTTCGGGGAACGTCTCGTGCCGCCAATCCTTCCATCGGAGACCGCTCACTAGCTCTCCGAACCGCACTCCAGATTCCAAGTGGGGCAGGAAGGCACTTAGCGCCTCCGTCGAATACGGCTCCCAACCGGTCGGCAATGTCAGATCTGCAAGCGCCGCCGCCTGTTCGTCGGTCGCGCCGAAGTCGTCGACAAAGCCCTGCGCCGCCTGCGTCCGGTTCTCCTTGCGCTTAACTGCTGGCAGGATAACGACCCGCTGCCCCACATCCTCCTGGTAGTCCGCCTCCCAGAGCCTTTCGTGAACAGCATCTCGGATGTCCTGCTTATGTGGGTGTTCGGGCCACTCTTCGCCAAAGATGGACTTGAGCTTAGCCTCCACCGTGTTGCCGAGAAGGTGCCGATCACCACCGACTTCCAAGTTGAATCTCATGCGCCGCTCTACGCCCGGCTCGTGTCGAGCCCTATAAAGGGGCGCGAGCGCTCTGCGCACACCAGCCCAACTCATCGACACTTGGGTCTGAAGCCGATTCACGATCTCGCGACGCTCCTCCTCGTCGAGTGGGCGGGCATTCCCACCGGCGATTTCGAGATTGTTGACCTTCTCTAGCATTCGCCGTTGCTGCGAAAGCCACGCACCCTTCGGGCAGAGCGGCTTGTCAGGAAAGAACCGGCACGCAACGAGCGTGTTGCGCCGCCAGAAGACCGGCCGCTGGTTGAAGATCGCCTCGCGGATCGAATCCTTGAGAGCTGAACCACGCAGCGCTACCTGTTGATTGCAAATCCGGTCGAACTCCGCCTCGACCGCTTGGCGGGTCGCATGGACGCCGCGACGACGCTCGCGGCGAGATTTGCTTGCCAGCCATGCGCCAAGATGGAGGTCCTTTTTCTTCAACTCGGTCAGAGTCGCGTCCCGACCGGCTTTAGCCTGTCTCTCATCGGCATCTTTCTTCTCGGCGCTACTAGGCGAATCTTCTTCTACGTCTTTGCCCTTGAAATGCCGGCGCTTGGCAAGATGGTAAAGTGCCCGCCCGACCTCATACGGCGTCAATTCTCCGTCGCCCACTGCGCGTGCCCGGAGAGCGTACGGGTCGCTCTCCATGAGCGTCTGCCACTGTTGCGAGTAGCGTCTGGGCAATAGACCGGCTTCTGACAACAGGCGGTAGAGAGACTGGAGGCGTTCCCGACGGCGGCGTAGCTGGCGCCGACGCAGACGCGCCTGCCGTCGATCTTGATTCAGCGGGACCTGCTTCGAGTCGCGTGTCTCGGGAAAGATGCGCACGCCTAGGCGCACGATCCTTCCTGTCCCCGCCCGGGGATCGTGGTCGAGGACAGCGAACCCGATAGATGTTGTCCCTATGTCGAAACCGAAGATGCGGGCCACTCGATTTTCCTCTTGCAATCGCTGGCCGCAATGCTATGTTAGTAGTCGTAGCAAATCGAGAGGCGGTCGATTTCCTTTACGCAGCAAATTGACCCCTTGCGTGGGCTCGGTGTCCCAAGGTCATCCACCGGTCATAGACCTCCGCATCAAAGCGGCGGCTTTCGCGATTGGCCCGTGCTGGTCGGCGTGCCTGTGCGCCTAGGAAAGGCCGGGTGCGGCGGAACAGGGTCGTGAGGGCCGGAATCGCGTTCCAACCGGTCGTTCGGTACGCAAGGCGGTGCGGAAACCGCCCGTGGCCCTTCGGGCGGTCGCTAGGCTCCCTTGTCCAAGCCTCGGCGTCGCCGCACGCGCCGTGAGCGGGTGCTCGGTTGCGCACGGCGGGCGCGGTGTCCCCAAGAAGGCGAAGCGCAACTCCCGTGTCAGGTCGTCAACCACCCGAACTGTTGCGGTTTGCGGCCGGCGCGGGGGTTGAGGGGCACGTTTACGAGGGCCGGGCCGTCAACGGCCATCGCCTCGTCCAGCGCGGCCCGCAGGTCTTTCGGATCTTCCACATAGAAGCCCTTGCCGCCGACGCGGGGCGACCCCAAACGCAAGCCCGTGGATGCCTTCAGGCTCTGGTATGACGCCTATGTGGGCTGCTTGGCGGACGCTCACGTACGCAGCGCCGGGGACAGGCTCGCCGGGAACAGGGAATGAACTACGTCCCCGGCGCCGGCCGCGACCTCGCGAACGCGATCGGGACGCATCTGTTCGTCGTCTGTCCGAACAACAGCGGCTCGTCGTTCCTCACCGCCGCGCTGGAGTCCTGCCGGGCGACGTGGCGCCTGCCGCGGGAAGGCCAGAACATACGCGGCTTCGCCGGGCCGGTGACCAATCGAGCCTTGGGCGGCCCAAAGGGCGCGCGATGGTTCCCGGGCCTGCTGTGGGCTTCGGAGCAGAGTTGGCTCGACTTCTTCTCGCAGCCGAGCAGCTACGATTGGCCGCGCACCCGCAAGGCGTGGTACTTCCACGCCCGCGCCCATGCCCCGGACGCCTCGGTGTTCGTCACGAAGTCCACGCAGCACCTGCTGCATGTGGAGCAACTGGTCCGGCATTTCCGCAACGCCCGGTTCGTGTTCATGGTGCGCAACCCCTACGCCGTCTGCGAAGGCATCTGCCGGCGCTACCGAGGGCTCCCGCCGCATTACCAACGCCAGTTCGAGACGCCGGGCCGGAGCCTGTCGGCGGCGGCCGCGACCCACGTCGCCAACTGCCTCGCCTGGCAGCGCCACAATGTCGAATTCTACCGGAGCGGCGCGGATGCTGCGGCATTCCTGCTCCAGCACTCCAGCACGGCGCCGTGAGCCCGCCCGCCACCATGGTGCCCAAAGGACATGCTGTACGAGGTGGAGTCGGTGCGCCGGTGCGCGTGTGATGGCGAAGTCGCAAGCCGCTCGCGCGGGCTATGAAGGGGCCGCGTAGGCGGCCCAGGCGTCCATCAGCTCGCGCCGCTTGGCCAGCAGGTCGCTTCTCGCGTAGGCGGCTTCGGCCCGGTTTCTGACCGCGTGCGCGAGCGCCGCCTCCATCACGGCGTGCGGCGCGTCGGTGCATTCCGACGCCCAGTCGCGGAAGCTGCTGCGGAACCCGTGCGGCACCGCGTTCACGCCGAGCGTGCGCAGGAGCTTGCTGATCGTGCTGTCCGAGAGTTGGCGTCCCCGAATGCTTGGGAACACGAGATCGCCGGCCGCGGCGGTGCGCGGAATCGCCCGCGCCTGCGCGAGCACGGCGAGCGCTTGCGGCGACAGCGGCACTCGGTGTTCGGACTTCGCCTTCATTCGCTCGGCCGGGATCGTCCACGCCTTCGCCTCGACGTCGATATCGTCCCATAGCGTGTGGCGCTGGCCGGACTCGCCACAAGTGCGCGGGCGCATCCGCGGAGCGGTATATGAAATGGTGTAAGTACGGAACGCCTAGAGGAGAATTATCCCTTTAAAATCATATTGTTAAAGGAATATATCGGCGGTAGATGCAACCGCCGGAACTGCACCGAGCGGTGCCAGCCCAGCCAGCGGTCCCGCGGCGCGCACTTGAAGGCGCCCGACTGCCAGCCCGCCAGCGCCAGCCAATGCCCCCGCCACACCGCCACGTGCCGCAGCCCGCGCCCCGCGAACTGCCGGAACCCCAGATAGTGGTGCGCCGCCATCAGCGCGTCCCACCGGCGCCGCTCGTCCGCCCGCGCCGGACGCACCTCCACCTCCCGCAACGACACTTCCGCCCTGTCGAACGCCGCCTCCATCGCCCCTTTACAGGGCAAACGCCGGCGAATAGCCAGCTCTTTCCTAACGACTTCCGCCGTCAACACCTTGGAGCTAGCGTGAACGTGAAATAGCCCTGCGCGCCGTGCGTGCCCTCCCGCATTTCCAATGCAATCGCGCTATCCTTCCGCCGCCCTTCCGCCGCCCTTCCGCCGCTTGGGCATCTGTCAGCGCAAGAAGACGCATGGCATACTGAGGCCTCGCGCAAACCCAATGGAGAACTCTCATGACACTCCACAAAGCCTTTCTCAGGTGCATTGTTGCTGCTGCTGTGATCTTGACGCCAGCCGCCGCGAGCGCCGCAGGCGACACGCGCACGTTCACAACGATCGTCTACACCATCGTCAACAACACCACCACCCCGACCCCGGCAGGTCGCGACCCCACAAAGGTTCCCGCGGGCGTACTGCCCGCCAGTTGCGACGGCCTCCATTGGTACGGGCACCTCAAGGACACGACGCAGGACAAGGAGTGTCAAATGGATACCACCCCAAAAACGGACTCGGACGGCAACCCCGTGGAGCCAACGCACACCTTGACCTACTCTGTCCACACGGGTGCAGGGCCTAACACGCTCCAATCCGGTACCGTCGACTGGGCCTGCAAAGCGGGACAGAAGATGAAGCTGACTTTCACCGGCAGCGGAGCCGGGGTCACGTACTCGTCAACCTGTGTTGGTACCGCGACCGACGACGACCAAACCGGCGACGGCGGAGCCGGCCGCGACTAAGGAGCGGGCTTCGGCAAGCCCGTTCTAATTCGCTCGCAAGGCGAGCGACAGGATCGGGCTGGGCGCGGCTCGACGGGCCGGCTAGGTGCCGAAGATGGTGCCTAGCCGGATGCCGGCCAGCGGTGGCGAGGCGAAATAGACGAGCCGGCGTGCATCGTGTCCGCCGTCACCGTGCGCCCCTTCACGTCCACCAGTTCCAGCAGCTCCGGCAGCGCCGGGATCTCGTTCGACTTGCCGTCCACGGCCACCGTGCCAATTTCGCCCTATCCTTTCGCCCCGTGCCCTCCCGCATTTCCAATGCAATCGCCCAACGCTTGGCCCCCGCGGGCCCTCGGGGCCGTCAGGCATCGGCGACGGGCGAGTCCGCTTTTCTTCGTCGCATCCAGCGGCGCACCAAAACGGTCGCCAGCCCCAGCGCCAATAGCACCGCCGCCGGCGAAACGGCCGCCCGCGCGAAGGGAGTCGCGCCGGCGGTGGCGTACACCTCGCCGGTCAGCACCCCGGTGGTGAACTGCGGCAGCCGGGCCACCACTCGGCCGCGCTCGTCGACGATGGCGGTGATGCCGTTGTTGGTGGCGCGCAGCAGGAAACGGCCGTTCTCCAACGCCCTCATGCGGGCGATCTGCAGGTGTTGCGGCGGGCCGATGGATGCGCCAAACCACGTGTCGTTGCTCACCGTGGCCAGCAATGCCGAACGCCTCGCTTGGGCGGCGACGGTGCGGGGATAGGCCACCTCGTAGCAGATCGCCATGGCGACATCGAGCCCAGCGGCGCGCAACGGCGGCTGACCGGCGGCGCCCGGGGTGATATTGGTCATCGACAGATTGAACAGCGCGAACGCGTCGCCGAGCAGCCCGTGCCAAGGCAGGTATTCCCCGAAGGGCACCAAGTGGCGTTTGCGGTACGAGCCGCCGCCGGTGGAAAGCGCGGCGTTGTAGTAGGTGACCGCGCCTGTCGCGGGGTCTTCCTCGGCAACCGCGGCCCCCAGCACAAGATCGCCGGCGCCGTCCTCGCGCATGGCGGCGATGCGCGCGGCGTTGTGGCGGTGCAGCGCCGGGATGGCCGCTTCGGGCCACACCACGATGGCGCTCCGCCAAACCGGCGCCGACAACGCCTCGTAGCGTTCCAGCGCCAAACGCAAACCGGCCGGCGTCCATTTCGTGTCCTGCGGCAGGTTGCCCTGCACCAGCGCGACAGCGCGTTTCTCGCCCCGCGCGGTCCAGTCGATGTGGCCAAGCATCCAACCGGCGGCCCAGATGGCCGCTACGGCCCCCAACGCGCTCGTTCGCGCCGCCAACCGTTGCGGCAGGACAACGCAGACCAAGAGCGTCGCGATCAGCACCGCCGCCAGCGACACCGCGTGGACGCCGCCGATAGGGGCGTAGCCGGCCAACGGCGTGTCGAGAAAGGCGTAGCCGGCGAACAGCCACGGAAATCCCGTCAACAACCAGGTGAGCGCCCATTCCAACGCCAACCAGATCCAAGCGAATTGCAAGACGTCCGACCAAGGGCCGGTCACGCCGGCACCGCGCAAACGGTGGAACGCCCAGCCGCCGACCCCGTTGACCAGCGCGAGACCGGCCACGAACGTCGCCACCACCGCCGCCGCAAACGGTGGCGACACGCGTCCGTAGACCTCGATGGACACGTATATCCAAGAGGCGCCCACGCCGTACTTGCCAACGCCGAACAGCCAGCCGAGCAGGAACGCCCGACGCCCGGTGGCGGCACGGCGCAACAGCACGAACAGCGCACCGGCGCTGGCCAGGGCGCACGGCGGCATGTCGAACGGCGCCAGCCCAAGCGGCAGCAGGGCACCAGCGCCAAGCGCGAGGGCAAAAGCCCAAAGAGCCGCCATCACGCGCAAGCCTGCCCCGGCGCCGGATGGGCGCCCATGGCCGCATTGCCGCCCGGCGCAACCGCTAGCCGCGGCGCGGACACAGGGTTTTCATTCGGCGTAGCGGGCGATGCGAAAACCCACGTCTGGTCGGCCGTCGGCGCCGTAGTCGCGGTAGGAAAGACGCAGCTCGGTCACCGTTCCCCGCATCCAGCTCGCGCCGCGGATCACATGGTATTCGCCTTCCCGCGGCCCAAGCGGGTTCAACACGTCGCCCTCGGCGGGTATCTCGTAGAAGTCGTGAACCCACTCCGCGGCGTTGCCGCCCAGATCGCGAATCCCCTTGCCGTTGGGTGGGAACGTGCCCACCGGAGCGCTGACGATGTGGTTGTCGTTGTAGCCGAAGACGATGCGCCCGACGACATGCGACGCGGAGCGGTCCGCGTAGTTGCCGTGGCGTTCCGGCGGCGGCGGCCTCGCCCCCCACGCGAAGCGCAAGGGCGTGTCCACATCGGCTTGGCTGCGGGCCGCCCACGCCCACTCCGCCTCCGTGGGCAAGCGGTAGCCGAGAGCGCGCCCGCGAAAGCCGGTGATGTCGCCATCGCGCTCGATGTAGAACGGCGTCAAGCCGTCCTGGGCCGAGAGCCAGTTGCAGTAGCGGGCCGCATCCTGCCAAGCCACCCGCACCACCGGCTGATCGCCGCCGTCCAAATCGAAGCCTTGGAAACTGCCCGACGCGTGGGCCGGCGCGAAGGTCCGGAATTGCGCGTTTGTCACCTCGTCGCGCGCGAGATAGAACAGCCGCGTCAGTTCCGCGTTGCGCAACACCTCGTTGGCCCGGCGTCCCGGCTCGCGACGGGGCGCGCCCATGCGGATGCGGTCCGGCGCAAGCAGGACGAGCTCTTGGCCCTGGCTGGTGGCGCGCACCTGCTTGAGGGCGGCCAGACGCGCCTCCGCCAAGGTCAAGAGCCGCACTTTGAGCTGGTGGGTGAACCCCGGTTGCGGGGTGACGGTCTTGCGGTAGCTGGCGTAGCCGTCCTTGCGGATTTCCACCTCGTGCGCCACCGCCGGCAACGTGAAACCGCCAGCGGCCGTGCCGCGGCTCTCACCGTTGAGCAACAACTCGGCATCCTCGGGCACCACGATCAGCGCCAATTCGCCCTGCAGGGCTTCAAGCGTGAAGGCGATCTCGCGCTCTTGCCCGGCGGACACCTCCAACGTGGTCGCGGCCGGCGCGTGTCCCGTCTTGAAGACGCGCACACGGTGGCGCTTGCCGGGGCGCGCGGTCAACTCCAACGGCGTCTCGCCCATGTAGACGCGGTCCAGCGTGACGCTCGCCCCGGACGGCGTCGAGGCCACGCTCACCAAGCCGTCGGCGGGTTCCAAGGCGACCTCGGGCAATGTGCGCGGTTCGCCGGCGACCACGCGCAGGATGTCGGTCCACCGTCTGTGGCCGGCGAGTTTCACGGCAACCCGCCGTTCCCCGGCGATGATGGGCACCGGCCCCGGCGTGACGACGCCGGTCGGCTCGTCGTCCACCAAAACGGCGGCGCCCGGCGGCACCGTGGGAATGGTGATGTCGCCCCAGTTCGGCGCGAGGCCCACCGTCACTGTTTGCGTGCGTTCCATCCCCTCCACGTCGAACTCGATCGTGGCCGGTTGGTGGCGGGGGCTGGCGACGTGCGCGATCTGCTTTCCCGCCGGCAAGCGCGTTTGCAGCGGGGCCGTGCCGCCGGCGTCGTCGTGGCCGACCACGTCCACGCGGGCGCCAGGCGGATCCACGTCGAACGTCACCTGGCCGGGCAGCCGCCGCAGCACCAAGGCGATGGTCTGATTGGCCGCCTCGCCTACCTCCACGTCCCGTTCCAAATCGAAATAGCCGGCGGCGCCGGCCAATGCCCGGTAGCGCCCTTGCCGGAGCAAATGGGTGTCGCCCACGCGAAAGGCGAAGCCGCCTTCTATCGCCAACGTGGCGGTCGGCGGGGCGCGTTCGAAACGAACGGACTTGGCGGTGAACAAGAACCAAAGGAACCAGGCGATGGCCAAACCGATGGCGAGCGAACCGACGAGGGCGATGCGGCGCGGCGAGAGCAGCGCGAGACGCCTGCCCGCCTTGGCCGCGGTGGGCTCGAAACCCGCCGCCTCGATGCGTTCGCCGGCCGGCGCAGCGTCCTGCGCGCGCGCCACGACGGAGGTCGGCGGCAAGTTGCTCATGCGCCTTGGCGGAGTGACTCGGCCCTTGCGGGAGGCCGCGTCAGATGCGTTCCGAACAGCGGATGTCCACCGGGCCCATGTTCGGCGCGAGGACGATCTCCTTGCGCACGTCGCGGCAGCCGTCGCGGCTGCCGACGATGACGTAGCGGCCGGGCCGCAGCGTCAGCTCGGTGCGCGCGAACGTGCCCATGGAACCCACTTGCTGGATGACCACGTCCGTCTCGCCATCGGAAACGAGCACCAAGGGGACGGGATTCGTTGCCAATTCCAGCACGGCCCGCAACTCCGCCAGCCGCTCGCCGAACCGCGGGCCGGGCGTCTGCACGGTGGCAGCCGCACGGGCGAGAAGCTCTTGGGCGGCGGCGAACTCGTCGTTCGAGGAAAGCAGCGGCGGATCCGCGATGATCCGGTCCACGGCCCGAACAAGCGCCAAGCGCACCTCGGCGTGGACGCGGCCCTCCACGGCGAAACGCAAGGTCCCGTCGATGGCGAGGGCCTGATCGTATGTATTGAGCGCCGCTTGCCAGTCCTCCGCTCCCACTTGCGCCAACGCCGAAGCGCGCAAGGTCGCGATCTGGGCCAGGATGCGTCCACGTTCGGCTTGCTGCGCCCCGGCCAATGCCGCGGAGTCGCCCGGAAAGGCGGCGAGAGCTTTCTCGAACCGCTTCCCGGCGGTGTCGTGATCGCCTGTATCGAGGGCTTCGAACGCCGCCGACAAGAGCGCCTTGCGTTTCGCCTGTGAGCGTCCAGCAGCGACTTGCGCCATGCGGGCCGAGAGCCCCGGCGCGTTTGGCTCGATCTTGCGCACGTCTTGCAGGAGGCCTGCTGCCCGCTCGTGGTCTTCACGCAGGAGCGCGCGGTCGCTTTCGAGCAGCAGCCGCTTCACTTCCGGCAGGCGGGCGGCGCGCTGGCGCCCCGATGCCACGCGCGGATCGTCTGGATGCACCGCCGCGGCTCGCTCGAACGCGCCGGCGGCGGCGGTTTCGTCCAACGCCGCGAGCGCCCGCTCGCCCTCGGCCAACGCGCCGGAGAACCGGTGCTCCCCGGCGGTCAGCAAATCCTCGAGCGTTTGGACGGCGGCGGCGTATTCGTCGCCGGCGAGGGCGTAGTCCTCGTCTTTGAACAGCGCGTCTCCGGCCAGCGCGCGCATCTTGGCGGCTTCCAACTCGGCTGCGCCCCAACCGTCAGCGTTCAGTTCGTCTTCCAAACGCACCTGCAGGGCCAGGAAGCCATCGAGCCGCACCTCGGCCTCCCGCCGAACCTGCTCGATGGTCAGCGCCTCGTAAGGCGCGGGGCCGGAATCGCTCGAGCGCGCCCGTCCGACGGGCTTGGCGGCCTGGCCGTCCGCGGAGGTTGGCGGGTGCCCGGCGCGGCTGCGGTCGACGACGGCCGGCGGCAGCAGCAGAAACACGAACACGGCCGCCACCGCGAGCAGGACGGGAAACGCCACCGCAAGCGTTCTTCGCGCTTGCTTCCAGCCGAATCGGCGGCCGGCGTCGGCAAACCGCCCGTCGGTGGCGGAGAGCGGCGCGGCGGCCGGCTCGATGATCAGATCATCGCTGGGCATGGCTCAAGAACGTCACGGCCCGCAAGCCCAACCGCACGCGCAGGGAAACGCCCTCACCGCCCAGCACAGCGCCGCCGAGCAACCGCTTCAGATGGCCTCCCGGGGGTCCCGCGAGCACCCGTTCAACATCGGCATCGGCGGCTGCATTCCCGGCGGCCTCGTCCCTTCGCCGCGGGTTTGGCGCGCGCTTCCGTGCCGCGGCATTGCGTTCACGGGGCCGTCTCATCGATGTCTGCGTTGGCGGCTTGGCCGGCAACAGCGGCTTGGCCGGCAACAGCGGCTTGGCCGGCAACAGCGGCTTGGCCGACCACATCGGCACCGATCTCCTGCCGGTAAATCTCGCCAAGAACGCGCCGCAACTCCTCGTATTGCGCCTCCACGGTGCCCTGCAAGCGCAAGGTGCGGTTCTCCAACTCGATGGAGTGCGGCAGGATCGCGGCTTCCGCCGAGGTGCCGAGCTCGCGCAGCACCTCCGCGTGAATTCCCGCCCGCGCGTACTTTTCCACGGCCTTGCGAATCAGCTGCGCGCCGCCGATAACGCTCACCGCGCCACCCCAGCGGGTGCGTTTGTGGCCGCTGGTCTGCGCCAGCGCGCCAGCGGCGATGCCGGCGGCGCCGGCCCACGCCTGGCGCCGCGCTTTGGCCCGTTGCTCGCGGAAGGCGATGGCTTCGTGGTAGGTGGCTTGCCGCCACCCTTGGTAGGCCGGGCGCATGCGAGCGTAGAAATTCTCGAAGTGCTCGTCCAGCGTGTCGATGAAAAAATACTCCCGCTCGCGCACCTTGCGCACGCGCCCGAGCATCAGGTCGTCCTCGGCCGGCAGGCGGTTCAGGGCGAATTCGCCCGGGGCCGGCTCCAGCACATGCGCCGCGAACGCGTCCGGCGCGAATTCGCGGGCGAACTTCATTTCGGCGGTGGCGCGGATGACGCGCAACTCGTCCTCGGAAAGTTCCTTGCGGTACGCGAGCATGTCGTCCGCGATGCGGCGGTAGATGGTCTGGAACGGATCGATATTCGCCGGAATGTCCTCCCGGTACGCGAACTTGCTGGCCAACGCCTCGTAGGTTTTGTCGAACCACACCACGCCGCGGGCGTCGCTGGCGCGGGCGCGCAACGCCAACCGCTCGCCATCCGAATGCTCGATTACGCCGGTGAGCGTCACGTCCACGGCGTGTGTTTGCCGCGGCACCACGCGCACAGCGCCCCAGTTGCCCGTGGATTGCAGCAGATCCTTCGCGAAGAAGGCCATGTAGTTGGCCTCCGCCCGCCGCACCTCCGGCGTGATGTTCAAGGCCAGCTCGTCGCGATAGGAGTCGGGGACGTTGGAGTCGAACACCGCCACGCCCACATCGAGCAACTGGCTCTCGTCGGCGGCGATCTCGGCGTGCTGGCGCGGTGGCGTCATGTCGACGACGCGCACGGTGTGCGATGCGCAACCAAAGGCGGCCGCCAAGGTCGCTGCGGCCAGCAACCCCCGGCCGGCCGCTGCCGCTCCGCGGACGCCGCGAACGGACGCGGACGCCGCTACAAACCCGCCTTGTAGCGCTCGTACTCCTGCCACAGCAACTCCTTGAGTTCGGGATCGGTTTCCTTTTCGGCGGCCTCGCGGATCTGACGGGCCACCACGTCCTCGTCGCGGGCATCGGGGGTGTCTGGGGTTGGCGGCGGCGGCGGGCCAGGGGCTGTCGCCGGCGGACGACGCCCCACGTTGCTCTTGCCGCCGCCTGCCGTTCCGGTTTGATCCCCGCCCTCGTGCGCCGACCCGTCCTGCGCGACCTGCGGCGCACCGTCCACCGCGCCGGCCGCCTCGGCTTGTCGCGCGGCCTCCAACCGCTCTTTCAGCAAGCCCTCGTCAAAATCCTCCAGCGCCTGGGCCAGAGCGTCGTCGGTTTTCGATGGGTCTTGCGCGGTCTGGCCATCGCCGGCTGCGCCCCCGGCAATCCCGTCATCGGCGCCATCCGGGTTTTCGCCGGCGCCACCGGTCGAATCTCCCTCGGCAGCACCATCGCGGTTGTCGCCCGCACCTCCCGCCACGTCGGGAAGTTCCGTGCTCACGTCCCAACCCGTTTCCGCACCACCGGTTTCCGCACCACCGGATTCCGTGCCGGCGGTTCCGGCCTGCCCCGCTCCCGCCTCGCCGGCATCGGCGCCGGTCTGCGTCCCGGTGCCACCGGCCCCGCCCGAGTCGGCACCGTCGCTTGCGTCTCCGGACTGATCGCCGGCACCCGAACTCGCGCCGCCGCCAGCCGAGGGCAAACCGGGCGAGGGCAAACCGGATGAGGGCAAACCCGCCGCCCCTCCCCCGCCCGGAGACGGCAGCCCCGCCGGCGAACCGGCACCCGGCGCTGGCAAACTCGGAACGCCACCGCCTCCGGAGGCGCCGCCGGATTGCGGGAACGGCGAGCCGGCGGTCGGCAACCCCTGCCTTTGCGGCAAGGGCAGCGAGCCCTTGGCGCAGCCGATACCGCTACCGACCAGCGCCAGCGCGCCCACGCCAACCATGAACGCGACCGCTTTGCGCCAAACGGCCGCTATGTTGGGGCTCGCGTTCCTTGGATTCCGGTTGCCTCGATTTCCATTCACGACGAATCTCCGTTATCGCCCCGTCACCGAGCTTAGACCAACGGGCGCGGACGGGGTTTCCGCGGCCGCCTCCAGGGCCGACGACTCTCGCAATACCCCCACCGGCAAAGTACCCGCGGGATAGTAGGTGAAGTTGTGAACCACCCGCAGATCAGACGCGGCCTGCGGCGTCTGGCCGTCGAAGACCGGGCGATAGCGCGCCCGCCGCAAGGCGAGACGCACCTCCTCGTCCATGAGATTCTCCGGCTCCGAGCGCACCGTTTCGATTTCCTCCACCAGGCCGCTGGCATCCACATGGACGGCGAGTTCGATCACGCCAGCCCGGGGATCGTCCCAGCGAGCGCCCTCGGCTGGCTTCGGATCGTTCGGCATGGGCAAGTACAAGGCGGTCGGCGTCGCGAAAGTGCTGGCGAGGAGCGCCTTGTTGGTCGCCAGCAACTCCCACACCTTGCGGTACAACGTCAACGCCCGCTCGCGCTTTTCGAACAGCAGGAACCAGTCGCCAAGCTCCAAGAGGGCGGCGGCGACGTCCGCGGTCTTCGCGTCCGGGCGATCGCGCTCGATGCCCACCACCCGGATAAGCGCCCGTTCGCCACGCGAGAACCGGTTGATCGGCGGTTTCTGTCCGGGCCGGTAGCTCACGGCACGAACATCGCTGGTGAACGAGACCCGTGATCCGCTGCGCGGGCGTTTCGCCAATGCGTGGTAGGGCGGAAACCGCTCGGACAAGTAGGTGGCGGCGATCCTCCGCAATGCGCGGACATGCTCCGGATCATCGTCCGGCAGGTTGGCTGCCGCTACTGCGGCGGCGTGTTCGTACAGGGCGCGCGCGGCGAAAATGTTGTAGACCGACAGGTACCAATCGGCAAGCGCGAACACACCCGGCAACAGCGCCGGGTTGCCAGCGCCGTGGGCGCGCAGCAGCGTTCGGTAGGCGTACTCGTGACGCTTGTTGGCCTCGTCCGCGTGTCCCTGCTTGGCCAACAGCGCGGCTTGGCGGTAAACGAAGCGGGCTTGGCTTGGATGATGGAGCCCGCGAACGATACGGGTGATCTGCAACGCCCGGTCGTAAGCCCCGGACGCGCCTTCGTGATCGCCGAGGCCGACTAGCGCGTCGCCGAGCACGACAAGCGGCGCCGGCAACGCGGGATGGTAGCGATTCGCGCGCCGCTCGATGGCGTCGATCACCGCTTCGACGGCGTTGATGGCCTGCGGATGCTCGCCAGCGGCCACATGCCCCGCCGCCAGCTCCACCGCGGCGCGCTCGGCGGCGGTGATGTCGCCGTCTTGCGCCGCCACGCATAGCGGGACGAGGGCCACGGCGACCAGCGTCCACAGGCGTTTGCACAGCGCGTTCAACAGCATTTTGGCTCTCGCTCGCCGTCCCCCGTTCTCTAAGAAACCGCGCCTTGGAAATGCGCGGTCGGCGCTCGCCATGGTACTTGCGAGTTTCCGCGCAGTTGGGCGGCGAGTCAAGCAATAGCAAGCCGATTCTACTACTTGGTCGCCCTGCCGGCACAAGGGCGCCGCGGCGACGCCGCCATCGCCGACACCGCCCCGTCTCCTCCTCCAGCCGCGACACGCTCGACAGGAACCGCGAGAACGCCGCCTCCGTCGGAATCCCGTCCCGCCGCCGACCCGGAAACTCCACCACCACCGCCCGGCCCCGCGCGTCCCGCTCCAGCGTCCGCGCCGGCGCCCGCTGCCATCCCAGCGGACCGAACCCGCACATCTCCAGCAGCGCCGGGTTGCGCCGCAACTCCCGCAGCAGCGACGCCGACGACTCGTGCCCGAACACCACCCCCGCCGCCAGCGCCCGCCACATCGCCCGCACCGGGTAGTCGTCGCGGCCCTTGCCCCGCCGCGCCTCCAGCGCCGACACCGGTTCGCCGTCCGGCAGGTGCTCCAGCGCCAGCCGCTCCAGGCCCGGCAGCCGTTCGACATCCCTCCACGAAAAAAGCATGCTGTCGGCGGTCGCCATGGCGTCTCCTGTCCGCGGGAGCGGCGGTGGTTTCGGCAAAGATCATTCCGCCCATGGCGGCCTCCATTCCCAGGCCCCGACCGCGTTCGCCGTTGCCCAAGCCCGCCGACCGCCGTTGGGGTGGAAATCCCGAAAACCGGCCCCCGCGCCGCCCGAAACCGTCGAAACGCCCCGTTTGGCGGGGTGAAGAAAAATCGGACATCGCCGCCAGCCCTTGCGCCATGCGGGTTCGCCAACAGCGTAAGCGGCTCACAGCAGCACAGCACAGCACATCAACCAACGGCAAGACCTTCAAGGAGTTCCGGGCGGTGTGCGGTCGCCCGGATGCAACACGCCAAGGCGTATTCGGGCGCCTCCGCGCGCTCCGCGGCGGCGTTCCTGCGCGAGGCCGTCGAGCGGCTCGACATCCGCGCCACGCAGGTCGACGGCGGCGCGCTAGCATGATGAGCGTGGCTGCCTGACCCCAAACGTCCAGAAGGTCACTGAGCCCCCACAGCGCACCGCGATTAGGCGCTCGGTGGGTGCCGCGGGCGGCGAGTTGGCGGTGATTGGCGGCTCGGCGATGGCGCACGATGGTAGAGTACCCGGATGCTCGAATCGCCCATGACGCCAACGGAACGAAACTCCGGCCGCGCTTCGTCGCACGCCGCCTCGGGAAGCGACGATTCCGCGTGGCACCGAGCGGCCGCGCATGTCGTGGACGCCGTGGGCCTCGAATGCCCGGAACCGCTCATGCTGGTGCGCAACCAAGTGCGCACCGCGGCCTCCGGCGAAGCCATCGCGGTAGTAGCCACGGACCCCTCCACGGTGCGCGACTTCGCCAACTTCTGCCGGTTCATGCGGCACGAACTGACGTTCTCGGAGCAGCGCGGGGAGCGATTCCTCTTCGTGATCCGCAAGGGCTGAACGGCACGTTCGAACGGATCGCGGCGGGTGGCCGAGGAATGCGACGCCGTGGTGATCGGCGCGGGGGTTGTCGGCCTCGCCGCAGCGCGAGCGCTGGCGCGGGCCGGCCGGGAAGTGCTGGTGCTCGAGCGCCACGACGTGATCGGCGCCGAAACCTCCAGCCGCAACTCCGAGGTGATCCACGCCGGCATCTACTATCCTTCGGGCTCGGCGAAGGCCGCCTTGTGTGTGCGTGGCAAGGCGCTGCTGTACGCCCACTGCGCCGCCTACAACGTGCCGCACCGACGCTTGGGCAAGCTCATCGTCGCCACCCGCGAGAGCGAACTGGTCTCGCTGCGCGCCTACCAACGGCAAGCCCGCGTCAACAAAGTGGGGGAACTCCCGTGGCTCACGCGAACGGAGGTGCTGGCCCGGGAACCGCAGGTGGACGCCATCGCCGGGGTGTATTCGGAGTCCACCGGCATCATCGATAGTCACGCCTTCATGCAAAGCCTTTTGGGTGATCTCGAGGCCGCGGGCGGCGTGGTCGCGTTGCGAACGGAGGTGAACGAGCTGGCGCGCTTGGGCGCAGGGCTGCGCGTGGGTTGCGGGGATTTCGATCTCGACGCCAAGGCGGTGGTGAACGCCGGCGGTCTGCATGCGCCGGCCCTGGCGGCGCGGCTCGGCGCCCGGCGGCGCGGCTACTTCGCCAAGGGCCACTACTACACGCTGTCCGGGCGCTCCCCTTTCACGCACTTGGTCTATCCGGTGGCCGGGGCGGACGGGCTCGGCGTGCACGTGACGCTGGACATGGCCGGCCAAGCCCGGTTCGGCCCGGACGTGGTGTGGCAAACGGATGCCGACTACGGCTTCGACGACAGCAACTTGCCGCGCTTCGTGGCCGCCATCCGGCGCTACTACCCCGGATTGGACGAATCGATGCTGCATCCGGGCTACACCGGCATTCGCCCCAAGCTGGTGCCCGCCGGCGAACCGGCGGCGGACTTCCTGATCGAAGGCCCGGCCGACCACGGCACGCCGGGCCTGGTGAATCTCCTCGGCATCGAGTCGCCCGGCCTCACCGCGTCTCTGGCGATAGGCGAACGCGTGGTGGAGCTGCTGGGCTAGGCTGCCCGCTACTGCCGATAACCCGCGAGGAAATCGCCCAACCGGGCGATGGCGGTCTCAAGCTCCTCGACGCGAGGCAGGAACACCAGGCGGAAGTGATCCGGGGTCGGCAGGTTGAATGCGGTGCCTTGCACGACCAGCATCTTCTCTTTGCGCAGCAGATCGAGGACGAAGCGCTCGTCGTCCTCGATGTTGAAACGGTCGCGGTCCAACTTCGGAAAGACGTATAGCGCACCGTCGGGCTTGACGCAGCTAACGCCCGGTAGCTCATTCAACAAGGCGTGCGCGACCCGCCGCTGCTCGTGCAGGCTGCCGCCCGGGGCAATGTACTCGTTGATGCTCTGGTAGCCGCCGAGGGCCGTTTGGATGGCATGCTGCGCCGGCACGTTGGCGCACAAGCGCATGGACGCGAGTATGTCGAGGCCCTCGATGTAGTCCCGGGCGCGTTCCTTGGCGCCGCTCACCACCATCCACCCCACCCGGAAACCCGCCACGCGGTACGCCTTCGAGAGACCGTTGAAAGTGACGGTGAGCGCGTCATCGGAAAGCGTCGCGAGCGGATGGTGGACGGCGGCGTCGTAGATGATCTTGTCGTAAATCTCGTCCGCGAATTGCACCAGACCCCGGCGTCGCGCCCAATCCGTGATGCCCGTCAGGACGTCGCGGCTGTACACCGCGCCGGTCGGATTGTTCGGGTTGATCACCACGATGGCGCGGCAACGCTCCGTGGTTTTGGCGCGAATGTCTTCCAGATCCGGTTGCCAGCCGGCGTTTTCGTCGCACCGGTAGTGGACGGGCACTCCGCCCGCCAGCCGCACGGCGGCGGTCCATAGCGGGTAGTCCGGCGAAGGCAAAAGCACTTCGTCGCCATTCTCCAGCAGCCCCTGCATGGCCATCACGATGAGCTCGCTCACGCCATTGCCGATCGTGATGTCGTCTATGTCCACGCCCCGCACGCCGAGCCGTTGGCATTCCTGCATCACCGCCTTGCGTGCCGAGTAGAGGCCCTTGGAGTCGCAATAGCCCTGCGCGCTCGGCAGGTGGTGGATGACATCGCGCACGATCTCGCCAGGCGCCTCGAAGCCGAACGACGCCGGGTTGCCGAGATGCAGCTTGAGGATGCGGTGGCCTTCCTCCTCCAAGCGATGGGCTTCCGCCTGCACCGGGCCGCGAATGTCGTAACACACGTCCGCGAGTTTCGTGGACTTGCGCACCAGCGGAGCGGGGCGGAACGGGCCGCCTTGGCGCGGGAAGGGGGTTACCGTGGAAACGGGTTTGGTGGCGGACATCGCGGTTGTGACCGGGGCGGGACGGACTGGAGGTGGCGGATTCTAGCGTAAAGGCGAAACGAACCGCCGCGTGCCGCGTGCGCCTGGTGTGCGGAATCTGGCGGGTGCGTCGTTCATGCGCCCTTTGCGCCTTGGCGCAGCCGCGCCAAGAAATCCGCCTCGTCCTCGCACGCCGCCGTCGCGTCCACCACCGCCATGAAGGCGGCCTTGGCGAAACCCGGCTCGCCGAGCGGAAAATCCGCCGCGACATCCAAGCCTCGCCTCATCATCAGGTGCCGCACCATCGCCGCCCGCCGCACGAGCTCGCTCGCGAACGCTTCGGCGCGGCCTTGCGCAAGCCCCTTGGCCTTGCCTTCGGCACGCCCCTTGGCCTCGCCTTCCGCACGTCCTTCGGCCCGGCCGGTCTGCCGCGCTTGCCGGCGCTGCGAGCGCAGCAGCGGATCGTCGTCCGGCCCGGTGCCCGCCCGCGCCCCCAGCGCCGCGCCGACCCGCTCCAAGCGCGCCACCGTGCGCTCCGACAGCCGTGCCTCGTTCAACGCCCGGTGGATGTCCCCGGCCCCCAGCCCGGAAACGCCAAGCTCTCCCCGGCGCGCCGGTACGCGCCGCCTTTCAGCAGGTGGATCGTCGTGCCCACAACTTGCGCGGGCGCGACGAATCCTCCGGCACCTCCACCCACACCTCCGGGAAGCCCCACGCCGCGTAGACCTTCAGCTTGTTGCGCCGCACATCCGTGGTGCGGTCCACCTCCAGCACCACGTCCGGGTAGTGGTTCCAGCCCACCGCCATCGCCGACGGCCCGACGATGTTCGCCCGCTGCGGATGCAGGTAGAGCGACTGGTCCGCCCGCATCACGCTCCGGCTTGCCATCCGCTCCCAAGAGCGCGAGATCCATCGTGCCGAAGCACTGGATGGGGTGGCCGCGCACGGCGCTGATCCGCTCCGCCAAGGTGGCGAGCCGTTGCGACGGACGTTCGTGGGAGGGCTGACCTCGCGCACCTCCCAAGCGGTTCGCCTGGAGCGGTCCCAGAACTCGAACCGGCCGTCGTGATCTTCGAGGGCGTCCTCGGCCAAGTGGAAGCGCCGGTAGCCATCATCGAAATCCAATTCGGCGAGCGGCGGGCCGACCGTCGGCTGTGGGCCGCCGTTCATGGCGCGACGCGCGCTCGCCTGTCGCCGCTGGGCGGGTGTTCGAGTTGTCCCATCGCGATTTCCCACTTCTATGGAAGGGTAGAACGGATGCTACCCACTCCCCGGCGATTGTGCAATTATTTTTATCAAAAACAATCAGATAGTACACATATGTACGAGCATGGAGCTGGCCCCACGCCGGTCGGCTTTGTCGCGTCGTTGTGCCGGATTGCCGAAAATCGGCTAGGATCACCGCCCATTGCGCCCGTAGCTCAATTGGATAGAGCACCAGGCTTCGAACCTGGCGGTTCGGGGTTCGAGTCCCTGCGGGCGTGCCACATCCCATTCCCCGGTGCCTACTTCCGCTCGGCGTCCGCCGCGAACAGGTCGCCGAATTGGGCTTTGCGCAGTTTGATCGGCTTGCTGCGCCCGCCGCGCAGGTTGAGCAGTTCCACTCCAAAGGCGAACGCCATTGCCCAATAGATGTACGCTTTCGGCACACGAATGCCCAAGCCGTCCGCGAACAGGGCGAAGCCGATAAGCACGAGAAAGGAGAGCGCGAGCATTTTGATGGTGGGATTCCTCTCCACGAACGCGCTCACCGGGGCCGCGGCCACCATCATCACGCCAACAGCCGTAACAATCGCCGCGATCATCACCGGCACATGATCCACAAGCCCCACCGCGGTGATTACCGAGTCCAGCGAGAAAACCACATCCACCAAGGCGATCTGCACCAGCACGATGGCGAAGCCGGAGGCGGCGCCGAGCCGTCCGTGATGCTCGTCCACTTCAAGGGAGTTGTGGATCTCCCGCGTCGCCTTGGCCACCAGAAAAGCCCCGCCCACCAACAGGATGAGGTCGCGCCCGGATACGCCATGCTCGAACACCGTGAAGAGATCGTCGGTGAGGCCCATCAACCACGACAGCGAGAGCAAAAGCGCGATGCGCATCCCCATTGCAAGCGTGAGCCCGATGATCCGCGCCCGAGGCTGTTGTTCCGGCGGCAGGCGGCTCGTGAGCACGCTGATGAAGATGATGTTGTCTATGCCGAGCACGATTTCCAGCACGGCCAAGGTGGCGAAGGCCGCCCAAAGCTCGGGGCTGGCGAGCATTTCCGTCAGCATGGAGTCTCCTTGGAGGTGTTGGGTTGCGCCCTACTCTACCGTTTCCTCCACCGTCTCCATGTTGGCCCCGCACCTTGTCCCGCCTCCCGTGCGGTCGCTGCCGATGGGCTATCATGGTCATTGCCTTTGCGCCACCGGCCACATGACATGACGCCCCCACCGCAAGAAGCCATTGAAGCCGCCGTGTTCCGGCGGTTGCTGGAGCATCTGAACGACAACAAGGACGTGCAAAACATCGATCTGATGAACCTCGCCGGCTTCTGCCGAAACTGCTTGGCGAAGTGGTACGTCGCCGCCGCCGAGGAGCGGGAAACGTCGGTGAATTACGAAGAGGCCCGCGAACGCGTCTACGGCATGCCCTACAGCGAGTGGAAGCGGCGCTTCCAAACGGGCGATCACATCGCCTTGAACCAAGAGCCGCCCGCGGGGTCGAAACCGGCTGATTCGGCCGGCCGCCCGGAAGCCTAGGCAGTGCCCGAACGTCTGATCAAGTTCTGGCGGGAATGGCGCGGGTTCGTCCTTTTCATCGGCCTGATGCTGGTGTTTCGTTCCGCGGTGGCGGATTGGAATCAAGTGCCTTCGGGCAGCATGAAACCGGGCATCCTCGACGGCGATCGCATAGTGGTGGACAAGCTCGCGTGGGACCTGCGCGTGCCTTTCACCCAACAGCGAGTTGTCCGCTGGGCCCACCCGCACCGGGGCGATGTCGTCACTTTCGAGAATCCGGTGGACAACGAGCTGTTCGTGAAACGCATCGTCGCCGTGCCGGGCGACGAAGTGGAGTGGCGACGGCGCGAACTCATCGTCAACGGCGAGCGGGCCACCTACACGCCGCTAGCGGAGCGGGAAGTGGATTCGCTGCCGATCCGCGTGCTGCCGAGACACCAGTTCTACCGCGAAAGCCTGCTCGGCAGCACCCGCGTGGTGATGCTCCACCACAGGCCCGGCGGTCAGGGGCCGGGCAATGACCCGTTGGTTGGCTTCTCCCGCAACACCGGACAGTGCGACAACTACGAAGTCGTCACCGCCGGCGCCAGCCCGTCGTTGGCGGCGGCCATTTGCCGCTGCGGCCAGTCCGCGGCCTGCTCGACCTTTCCCCGGTTCAAAGTGCCGCCCGGCAAGTATTGGATGATGGGCGACTACCGCGACAACTCCAGCGATTCGCGCGTCATCGGGCTGGTCGATCGGCAACGCATCTACGGCCGCGCCCACGCCATCGCCTTCTCGGTGGACAAGAGCAGGTTCTACCTGCCCCGCTTCGGCCGCTTCTTCACGTCGCTTTCCTGGAACACGCCTCTGGCGCCGTGATGGGCGCCGGCGTGATGGCCAACCCGGCTCGCTGATGCCCAAAACTTGACGACGTCAAGGATGACACTCAAATAGAGGAGCGAAAACCCGTGCGCATTTCCGACCTGACCGTCACGCTGTGGGCGTGGGACGGCATCCCGCCCACGCGCTACACGAGAACCATCGCCAGTTCGGGCAGCCGCAGCACCCAGATGGCCTTGCTGCGCATCGTTGCCGACGACGGCGCCGACGGCTACGCATTCCTCGGTTCCGCCTTGGGTTCCGCCGCGAACGACGCCAAGGCGTTGGTGCAACGCTTCAAACCCATGCTGCTGGGGGAGGACCCGCTGGCCAGGGAACGCATCTGGCAGACCATGATGCGCCGCAACCGCGGCCAAATGCTGCGTGTCATCGGGGCTATCGACGTCGCGCTCTGGGATTTGGCCGGTCGCGCCGCCAACGTGCCGATTCACCGGCTGATGGGTTCGTACCGCAACAGCGTCCCCGCCTACGCCAGTTCCGCCGTGTTGCCCTCCGCCGACGCCTACGCCGAAGAGGCGTTGCGTCAAAAGGAAGCCGGCTGGACGGCCTACAAGATTCATCCGCCGGCGGTGCCGGAACAGGACATCAAGGTCTGCACCGCGGTGCGCAAAGCCGTTGGCGACGATTACCGCCTGATGCTGGATTCCACTTGGTCCTACAACTACATTGAAGCGTTGCGGGTTGGCCAAGCCGTGCAGGAGCTCGGCTTCTACTGGTACGAGGACCCGCTGATTGAGGACGACATCTACAACTACGTCAAGCTCAAGCAGAACTTGGCCATCCCCATCATGGCAACGGAGTTTCCACCGGCGGGCCCCACCTCCTACGCGCCGTGGGTGCTGTCCCGAGCCACGGATTTCCTGCGCGGCGACGTGGCGATGAAAGGCGGCCTCACGTCCTGCCTGAAAACCGCCCACCTGGCCGAGGGTTTCCACATGAACTACGAAGTCCACCACGGCGGCAACTCGCTGAACAACGTCGCCAACCTGCACCTGCTGATGGCGATTCGGAACTGCGAATACTTCGAAGTGCTGCTGCCGGACGCCGCACAGAAACACGGCTTGATCGACGACATCGAAGTAGATGGCGACGGTTTGGTTCACGCGTTCACCGAGCCGGGGTTGGGCGCGAAGATCGATTTCGAGATGATCGAGCGCAAGAAAACGGCAGTGATTTCGTAGTGTACGAGGGTCTTGTAGGAGTGGAGCAGCCCGCCGCCGCGCCAGAGAAGCTCCCGAACATCCTGTTCCAGGCTCCAAACCACACCACGACCCGACGAAGAAGCCACGTTCGATGCCCCGCGAAGTCAGCGACGCCAGCAAGGTGCGGGCGCTCATGCGGTTGCTCGGCGAACAGGCGAAAAGCCCGGGCCGCATCTACCTCGTCGGCGGCGCTTCGGCGGTTCTGATCGGGTGGCGGGCGACCACCGTGGATGTGGACATCAAGCTGGCGCCGGAACCGAGCGGCGTTTTCGCCGCCATCGCCGACGCCAAAGCCCAGTTGAACATCAACGTGGAACTCGCGGCGCCAGACGACTTCATCCCCGCTTTGCCGGGTTGGGAGACGCGCAGCAGCCATGTCGCCCGGCACGGCTTGGTGGAGTTCTTTCATTACGATTTCTACGCCCAAGCCTTGGCCAAGATCGAACGCGGACACGATTTGGACTGGCGCGACGTGGAAGCAATGGGTCGGCTGCGACTGATAGTTCCCGAACGGCTAGCCGAGCTTTTCCTCGCCATCGAACCGGGTTTGGAACGCTATCCAGCCATCGATCCAGCGAGCTTCCGGCGCCGGGTCCGCGCGGCAACCAAGGCGATTGTGCGCAAGTCGCAGGGCTGATGCGCGCTCGTCAGGCGGAGTTCGCAATCAAAGAACTGAACCCACCCTTGCCGCCACTGTGCGGTGATCTGCCCGGCGCCGACATCGTGGCGGCCGGGCTTCGCGCCTTGGCGGATTTGGCTAGCGGAAAACGGCGCGAGTTCACCGTGGAGGCGTTGTTGGTGGCGGTCGGCGCACGGCGGCTGCGGGCCGCCGGCTTGGAGATCCCCGCCGCGCCCGGCTGGCCCGAGACGCCGGAACTGGCGCTGTACGCCGCCATCCGAGCCATTCACCCGCAAGACGCCCACTCCCGCTACAACGCCCTCATCCGCCGCTTGGTCAGTTTCGAGCGGGTGTTGGAGCAACGAACGTCGCGCAGTGCGTTGGGGGGGCGGGGCGACGGGAAGCCGCTTTGACGCTTGAGTTTGGCTGATCCCTCGGATCGAGCTCGACGAGTCGATGCCCGCCTAGTCGCCCACTCCTCCAGAGCCTTGGTCCAGCGCCAGTTTCATGCGCACGAGGCTCGCGAGGTTCCGGGCACCCATCTTCTTCATCATGTGGCTGCGGTGTATTTCAACGGTTCTCTCGCTGATGCCCAGCTCCATCGCCACCACCTTGTTGGCCTCGCCGACGGCAACCCGGTAGAACACTTCGCGTTCGCGTGGAGAAAGGGCCGACGCGCGGGCGCGAACCGCGGCCAACGCGCACCGCGCGGCACGTCTTTCGGCGTCTATTCGCAAGGCCTCGCGGATGCGGCGAGACAGCGCCAAGGCGGTGAACGGCTTGCTGAGAAAGTCCACCGCGCCGCCCTTCATCGCTCTCACGGCGCTTGGAACGTCGCCGTAGCCGGTAACGAAAACAATAGGCAAGTCGATGTCTCGATTCTTGAGTTCGTCCTGCAAGTCGAGCCCGCTCGGCCCGGGCATTCGCACATCCAGCACGAGGCACCCGCCGCGCGCCGACGGCCAGCCGGCCGCGGCTTTCAGAAACGCATCGCCGCTGGCGTAGGTTTCGCACGCGGTTCCCTCGGCCTCAAGCAACGTGGCGATGGCGTCGCGTACCGCCTCGTCGTCGTCCACGATGAAAACCGTCTGGGCGTGGTCAGCCATCGTCGCGGCCGGCGGGCAGCGTGAAACTGAATGTGGTGCCGGGATCCGGCGCGTTGGCGTGGAAATCCAGCGTACCGCCGTGGTTGCCGACGATGCTGCGACAGATTGCCAAACCCATGCCCATGCCGCCGGGCTTGTCGCTGTGGAACGGCGTGAACAAGACGTCGCGCACACTGGCGGACACGCCATCGCCGTTGTCCCAAACCGCAATCCGCACAGCTTCATCCACGAAGCGCGTGCGGACCCCCACCGCGTGGCGGCGCCGGGCGCGCGTTTGTCCGACAGCGTCGATGGCGTTGCGAACCAAGTTAAGCCCCACTTGCTGAATCTGCACGGCATCGCAACGCACGGCCGGCAATTCCGGCGCCGTTTCCAGCGCCAATTCAACGCCTCGCCGGCCGGCGTCCGCCCGCATCAGCGCGACCACTTCCGCCATCAACGCGTTGATGTCGGCGAATTTCGTGGTTGTGCCTTCGCGCGCCGCGCCGTTCACGAGGCGCTGCACGCGCTCCACCACGGCACTCGCGCGCAAAGACTGTTGCGCCACTTTTTCCAGCGTTGTCGCAAGCCCCCCGGAGTTGCCTTGGGCCAGTTGGCGGCGCGCCGCCTCGGCGTAGGTGGCTATGGCCGCCAACGGCTGATTGAGTTCGTGGGCCAGCGTCGCGGTGGTTTCCGCCAGTTTGCTCAAGCTCTCCGCTTTGGCCAACCGCTCGCGCAGTTCCCGGGCTTCGCGGTCCGCGGAAATGTCGTGCAGCACGCCGGCGAACCGTCGTTCTCCCGCCACCTCGAACTCGCTGACCGCGAGGTAGGCCGGCAAGAGCGAACCGTCTTTGCGCAGCGCCTCCACTTCCCGACCGATGCCGATGATGTGGGGTTCACCCGTGCCGAGATAGCGTTCGATGTACTGCTGATGGCGGGCCCGGTGCGGCTCTGGCATCAGCAGGCTGATGGGCCGGCCAATCGCCTCGTCCGGGCGGTAGCCGAACAGCCGCTCGGCGGCCCGGTTGAAGGAGCGTATTACGCCTTTGGCGTCCACGGTGAGGATGGCGTCCACGGCGCTGTCCATGAGCGCCTGCACCACGTCGACCCCAAGCGGGGAGGCTTTTCGATTCGCGGCCAAATCGCACCGTCTGCCACACGTTTTGAGCCTACATTATCCACCCCTCGGGCCAAAGGCCCGCTTCGTGGCGGATGGGGCCGGGCGAAGTGGGGCGAAAGGGTTTCGTTTCGCCGGGGTCGGCGTCAAGGACAGGGCGATAGCGAAGCGTAGTGGGCCGCCAAGTCCTCGATGTCCTGGTCCGTCAGATTGGCCACGAACGGCTGCATGGAAACGTCGCTGCGTTCGCCATCGCGGAAGGCTTTGATCTGTTTCGCCAGGTACTGCTCCTGCTGACCGGCGAGATTCGGCCAGAGCGGATTTCCGCTAATGCCGTTCTGCCCGTGGCACGCCGCGCAGACAGCGGCCTTCTCCGCGCCGGCTTGGGCGCTCCCCGCGGCGTCCGTCCGCGGCAGCAACGCCACCGACAACGTCGCAAACGCGGCAATCGCCGCCAAGCCCGAAACATTCGCCAGCTTCATGGCTGCGGGCTCGAGCGTTGCTGAGGGCTCTCCATCGCCGGCAACGCCTTCGCCGGGCGGGCTTCGCCCTTGCCGATGACGAGAAAGTCCCAAAGCAGAAGCACCAGGCCGACCGTCATCAACACGCCGAAGGCCATTCGCCATTGCATGGCCTGCACGAACCACGGCCGGGTTTGTCCTTCGAAAAACGCTTGCCAAGTGGAACCGCCGATGGCGCGTTCGGTGAACGATTGCTCGTAGCCGGCGATCAACAGCGCGATTGTCATGCCGAGCGCACCAACGTTCAGCAAAGCAAGCGCCCACTTCCACTTCCAGCCCTTGTCAGGCAGATCGCCAGACATCCACACCTCTCCGCGCCAGCGCTGCAGGGCGAGGTAGACGAAAGCCACGACAATGGTGGCGTAGGCGCCGAAGAACGCCAAGTGCCCGTGCGAGGCCGACCATTGCGTGCCGTGCGTGTAGAGGTTGATCTGCGGCAACGTCTGAATGAACCCCCACACGCCGGCGCCCAGAAAGTTGCCGAACGCATGCGCGATCAGCCAAGCCAGCGCCGGGTGGTTGTTGCTTTGGAAGCCGTGCCGGCCGGCGTCGTAAACAGCGTGAACCACCATTGCCACCAGCGGAACGGGTTCCAGCGCCGAAAAGAAACCGCCGATGCCCAGCCAGTATTCCGGCGTGCCAATCCAAAAGTAGTGGTGACCCAAACCGAGAATGCCGGAGCCGAACATGAGCGCCACTTCGATGTACAGCCAAGTGGTGACGATCTTGCGCCGCACGCCCAGCGTCTTCATCAAGCCCCACGCCATGATGCAGCCAACCAGTACTTCCCAGGTGGCCTCCACCCACAAATGGACCACCCACCACCACCAGTACTGATCCACGGACAGGTTCGTGGTGTAGAACATGCCGGCGAAATACAGCCCCGCCAGAGCGATCAGATCCAGCACCAGCGTGCCCGAGATGCCGCTCCATCGGCCTTTCATGAAGGTTCCGGCGACGTTGTAAAAGAACGCCGCCATGCACAGGACGATGCCGATGTCCGCCCAGCGCGGCGCCTCGATGTATTCGCGGCCTTCGTTGATCAACCAGATGCTGCGCATCTCGCCCGGGCCCGCCTGTACCAAAAGATATACGACGACCACCACGGTCACCGCCGCTGTGAGCACCCAGAACGTCGCGTTCGCCAGTTTGATCCCTACCAGCGGCACGCCGGCTTCGTCTTCCACCAGCCAGTAGATCGCGCCGATGAAACCGTAGAGCATCCACACGATCATGGCGTTGATATGCACCATGCGGTTGACGTTGAAATCCAGCACGCCGAGCAGAAAATCGGGCATCAGGAACTGCAAGCCGGCAAGCAGCCCGAACAGCATTTGCGCCAAGAACAGCACCATCGCCACGGTGAAGTACTTGAGCGCCAAACGCTGGCCGGCCGTAAGCTGCGCCGTGCTGGCGCGCCGCACGGCCCGGTCTTCTGCCAACGGCAGATCGGCGGCGGCTTCCGCCATTACGATCCTCCTTGCGGCAGCGGCTTGAAGCCGTGCGGAAAGCCGTTCGTATCCACCGCCGACATCCACTTCAGAAAGGCGATCACGCCGCGCACCTCCGCATCCGAGAGCTCCGGATTCGGCATTCGCCGGCCAGTGCCGAACGTGCGGGCATTGGCGACCGGATCCTTGAGGAACATCGTCATCAGCAGCTCCCGCGCCTGTTCGTTGCCCCAGCCCGGGTCCAGCCACGCCTTCGTCAGATCCGGGGCGTAGTAGGCGCCGTTGCCGAGCAGCGTGTGGCAGTTCATGCAGTTCTTCGCCTGCACCGTGAGCTTGCCGAGATTGACGAGTTCGCGAGCCTCGACTTCAGAGAATTTGGTGCCGAACAACGGCACTTCGTCCCCGATGATCGGCATGCTTCTGCCCAATTCCCTGTCGAAGCGATAGTCGATGCGGTGGTTGATGACGCTGTACGCCGGCACCCGTCCGGCACCGGCGGTGATCGCCGCCAGCGAATGGAAGGTGAGCAAGATGAGAATCAACGCCATGAAAGCCGTGATGAAGATGGCGCACTTGCGCCAGAAGTCCTCGGCTGCCCACCAAGGCGCGCTAGTCTTCATGGCGCTCCTCTTGATGCGTCGCCGCCGACAGGCGCCAAATCGCGCGCGGCGCCGCGAAATACGCGACGAGCAGCACGCCGATCAACACCAGCCAAAGCCCGTCGAGTCGCAACGACCGGCTCAACGCGATGGCCGCGACCACAACGCCGCCATAGGCAAACCACGCGGCCCGCCGCAACCAGATGCGGTTGTGCGTGCGGCCGAGCGCCAGAAGCAGCGCGTAGCCGGCACCGCAGAGCACCACCGCGGCCGCGCAGAGCGCCGCCACCGCCAGTCTGGGCATGTCGTCGGGTTCCATCCTTAGCTCTCGCGCACTTGTGCCGCATCGCCATCGCAGGTGGACAGTGATCCCGCATCGAACTACGGAACGGAGGGCGGGAGCTATAAGGGATTCCCGAAATAGGCGGGAACCCCGGCGCGGATGGCCTTCGGCACGGGCGCTGAGCGCTAGTGGTTACGCGTGGCAGGAAGACGCGAACCGAAACCGCCGAGCCCAAGCGCCATCGGTCTATGCTATGCGTCTGTTTGAGATCGAGTGACCGATGCGCCTGGACGTGCTCCAAGCCAGCGAAAGCCGTGGTTCGCACCCGATTCAGGAAGAGCTTCGGGAGGCGTAAGCGGGCTCATGAGATTCCTGCTCGCTTGCGAAGGGCTATCGGATGCCGGATTGGTTTCGTATTCAACGATTGATCATTGAGGGTGGCGAGAGGCCGTGTCAGCTATTGAGTTGCGGTGAGCACGGCAAGCCAACGAGGTCTGCCGCGGCTGGCCATTTCGCTTGTCGCGGATGCGCTATAGCCTCCAGACGACCACTTGGCCGCCATCTTGCGCCGCGTCTTGGCCGGAGAATTGCGACTCCGCGCCGTCGCGACGGTCGAACACCACCAAGTGCCCTTGCTCCGCACGACACTTCTTCATGTAACGCAACGTCTGCTCTACGCCACGTTCGATGGTTCCGTCCAGGCTCTTGCGGGCCGAGCTCCGCAACACCTTGCACTCGATCACGATGCGCTGCCACAGATCCGAAGGCTGTCTTTCTTCCCGCGGCCACAGCACCAGCAGATCCGTCCGGCCGCGCCCCAAGCCGTACTCCCGTTCGATTCGGCCGCCACCGTTCACAACCCGTTGCAGATACGCTTGCAGTATCAGTTGAGGCCCGGCCTCCCGGTAGTCGCCTAGGTGGTCAAGCCAGTGTTCGGCGTGCTCGCCGAAGAACGTGGCGAAACCGGTCAGCAGCTTGTGCATGTCCAACCCGCCGGCATCATCCACATACCAAGCGGGGTTCTGGTCTAGGCTGTCCTGCAGGACGTAACCGAGTTCCCGCGGCACCACTTCCTGATAGATCGGGTTCGCGATGCGCGGCGGCGAATCCTGGGCAAGCAGGCCAAGGTCCCGCGCGTAGGCCAGATCATGGGCATTGTGCCGCACCTCGCCACCGCTCAGGATGGGCGCAACGACGCGCCGCACCCGCTCCTCCTCCAGCTTGTGCGCCAACTGGTCGAGGTGCGTGCGGCGGGAGAGGATGAGCTCTTCGCGCGCGGCGTGGATGTCGTCCACTTCAATGGCGCGCGATCGATCCCGCCCTGCCTTGTTGTCGAAACACGCTCCGGCGCAAAGCGCGTTCACCAACCACGGTTGGCCTTGCGTCTGCGTCCAAACGGCCTTCCGCGCCGCCGGCGTGAAGCGCTGGCCAGTCTCATCGGTGTGTTGCGACAACAACTCGCCTGTTTCCGCTTCGGTGAAGTCGCCCAGACGCAGCGACTTCGCCGCGACGTTGAAGGGGCTGCCGCCGGCGATCACCTCGCCGGAGCTTGATCGGATTCTGTAATCGCGGATGTCCCGCACACCGCAGAGCACAACGCTCTGAGGGAAACCTCGCGGGCGCTGCGGGTAACCCGCACGGAGTTGGCGCAGCACCGAGAGCAGAGTGTCGCCGACAAGCGAATCGATCTCGTCCACCAGCAACACCAGCGGCACGGGGTTCGCAAGACACCAGCGGGTGAGCAACTCCTTGAGGGCGTCTTCCGGGCCTGCCTTGGCGAGGATATCCGCCCAAACGCCGTCCGGGAAGTCATCGCCCAAGAGACGCGCGCTGGTCGCCAAGCCGCTCAGGATCGCGCGGATGCCGCGTGCGGTGTCGTCGCGGGCGACTTGGGCACCCTCGACGTTCACGTCCACGCTGCGGAAATTGCCGGCCTTGCCGCTGTTGAGCAGGTCTCGCAGCGCGATCAAGGCGGAGGTCTTGCCCGTCTGCCGGGGCGCATGCAGCACGAAGTAGCGCTTGGTCTGAATCAAGCTCAGCAGCTCAGCAACATCCGTGCGTTCCAAGGGCTGGATTGCGTAGTGGTCGTCCAGACGAACCGGCCCTTCTGTGTTGAAAAAACGCATGGGTTGATTGTGGCACGTTCAGCGGGCGGATGCCGGCCACTGAACCAGTGCGCCCGCGGTCACGCCGGTTCCACGCACGGAGGTATCGACACACGGCACCGCGGTGTTGCGGTTGACGGCACTTTGCACGTTGCCCTTGCAAACCGAAGCAACTGTTCAGCAGTCTGCGCTCTGCACCGGCCGCTAGGGCCGCCGCCAACGGCGACTTGGAAATCCTTACGATGCGCACACCAAGGGGAAAACGACGCAGGCTTGCCAGCCGACGCCACATACAAGGCCTGTTGGTGCCATTGGTTGTTGGGTGGGGCGCGCTCTGCGGCGGCACGTCGATTGCCGCCGAGGTGGCATTCGATAGCTACCAAATCGTCACCGGCCCGCAGCGCGAGACGGTATTAACAGGCGCATTCCTGCCCGATCCCTTGCTAAACGTCGCTATCGTCGGCACTGACGAATACCGCAATTGCCGTCTGCGCATCTTCGCGCTCGCCGATGGCGCCTGGCAACTGGCTGTCGAATCGACGCTGGCGCCGGGCACCTTGTTCGTGGACGTGATAGGCGTTGACGGGGCCGATCGCTTGCTGGCGTATGCGGACGGCCGCCTGAACTGGTTCGACCCCGCCAGTGGAACGGAACAGTTGCTGGTGCCGATCAATTTCCCCTACCGGGCCGGCGGAGACGGTGGCATGCCCGCTATCGACATCGCCCGGGACCTCAACGGCGACGGCCGCGAAGACATCCTGGTGCCGGACACCGACGGTTTCTGGATTTCCACGCAAGCGGTCGACGGGACGTTCGCCGACCCCGTGAAGCTCGGCCCGCCGGAGCCATATCGCGACGCGGTTGCGTTGGGCGAGACGCGCAGCTACAGCGAGACGGGCCTCAACGCCACGAACATCCCCTGGTACTTCAGCCGCGTCCACCAAGCCGACTTCGACCGCGACGGATACCGCGACCTCGTGTTCTGGAACAAAGACCACTTCGACGTCCACTTCCAAAACGAACATCGACAATTCAACCCCACCGCCAAGGCGTTCACGACCAACGTGCCCTTCGATGTGGACGGAACGTACCCGCTGATGTTCGAGTACAACGACGAGAACATGTTCCGGCTCATCCTCGGACTCCGGAAGAAGACGCGGCTAACGATGCTGCACGCACTACGCGACATGAACGGCGATGGCATCGCCGATTTGACAACCCTTTCGCTGCGAGGCCGCCGCCTTGGAAACCACCGCGGGACATACCGAGTGCATTTCGGCTCGGCAACCCCGAACGGCACCGCCTTCCCGCGCGAGGCCAGCGTTTCGATTGCTCCTGGTGGAAGAGCGGGCGCGTTGCAGGCGGCGGGATATTCTTCGCTGTGGATGCGGGATTTCGACGGCGATGGCGAAACCGATGTGCTGTTCAGAGATGTCGCCACAGGTTTCGGCGGGATGATGCGGGCGATGGTGGGCAAGTCCGTTGCTTTGAACTTGGAGTATTACCAGATGGAGAAAGGCGCCTATCCTCGCGGACCAACCGCCAAGCGCAGGATCCGGCCGCGCCTCTACCCGAAAGGCGCCGGCGTGTTCTTTCCGCCCGTGCTGATTGGAGACCTGCACGGCGACGGTCGCATCGATCTGGTTGTCGGCAAAGGCCGCGAGGAACTGCATGTTTTCGCCGGCGTGGATTCGCCAGATGCCTTCGCGCGCAAGCCGCAAACCGTGTCCGTGGCGCTGCCCGACGACGAGCGCGACACGACTCTTGTGGACCTCAACGGCGACGCCAAGCAAGACATCGTCATATACAACACGGCCACCAAACCGCATCGATTGACGACCATGATCGCACGATAGGGCAGCATCCGCGTAGGCCGCGACACTTCCGTCGTTCTTGCTTTTCGCCCTAAGCGTCCGTTGCGCTCCGTAATATCTCGCGCAAATACTCGGCACGTTGGTTGACGGACTGCCCCAGCCCCTCGGGCGCCTTGAACAAGGTCCCGCCGGGAGACCACAGTTCAACGCTCTCCGCATGCTCCTCGAAGTAGGCGGGATTGGTGGTGACGCGCACGAAATCCGTCATGCCGGCCATCCGCAAACCGTACTCGCGGCTGCCGAGGGGCTTGAGCTCGGCGTCCGGAGGCATGAGTTCCGGGCGACCTATCACATCCTCCAGATCATCCATTGTCACGGGAGATGCCGGGGCCGGTGGCAATTCCAAGTCCTCCTCCAGGGCCGCGTCGAGATCGAACCCCGCAGCCTCGGCTTCCGCGGTTTGCCTTTCGATAGACGCTAATGCGGTCGAGCGTGCAGCGCCGGCGGCATCCTTGGCCAGCGCCGCGCTCCTTATCGTGCCAGGTAACTGCGCAAGAATCGGTTGCAGCCGGCCCACCACAGTCTCAAACAGGTGGATGCGTTCGCGCAAAGCGCGGTACACGTCCGTCTCCACCGTGCCTTCGTAGTGCAGGTTGACGATGCGAATGCGCGGGTGCTGCTGGCCCAGGCGGTCGATACGGCCAATGCGTTGTTCAACGCGCATGGGGTTCCACGGCATGTCGTAGTTCACCACCGCGCCGCAGAACTGGAAGTTCAAGCCTTCCGCGGCGGCGTCGGTGCAGAGCAGGATTTCCGCCTCGCCAGCGTGGAAGCGGCGCTTGGCTTCTTCGCGCCCGATACGCCGCCAATTGCGGCCATCGGTGGACGGCACTTCGCCGCCGCGACCGGAGAAACACATCAAACGCAACGGCCGGTCGGATGCCTCTTGCAAGGCCTCGCGAAGAAAATCCAGAGTGTCCGTGTATTGGGTGAACACCATCGCCTGCTCGTAGCCGCGCTCACGCAAATCGGCAAGCACGATTTTGAGCGCGGCGAGTTTGCTGTCTGGCGGTAGCGCACGGCTGCGTTCGAGCAAACCGACGATTTGCGAACGCTCGTCGGCAACCAGCGCATCACGCGCCAACCTCTCCATTTCGTCCACGTCCAACAGGTCGTCGATCTCGTCGTCAGGGGCGTCCTCGTCGATGTCGGCGAGTTCAAGCAATGCGGCTTCCCGCCCGTCCATCGCCGCCAAACGCTTCTCGAACGTGCGCCTTAGCGCATGAAAGCTGCTGGCCACGCGCCGCCGGTACACGGTCATCACAAAACCCACAGCGGAACGTTCGGCTACGGCGGCCTGGTCGTAGGTTTGCGCAATGTAGGTCTCCACCGCTTCGTACAGCGCCTGCTCCGCGGCCGTCATCGGCAAGAAGCGATCTTCCACATCGCGCTCGGCGATGGGCGAACCCAACCGACCGGCCTTGGCGTAACGTCGAAGCAATTGTCGCGTGTGACGCGACACCAGATGGCGAATGGGCGTTTGCGTGCGCATCAGCGCCAGCGCGGCTTGGCGTTCGCCCGCCGACAACTGGCGACGAGGTATGGTCGCCTCGTCGCGCAAGGCGTTCAGCAACTTGCGGGCGCGCAAGCGCGACAGTTTCGCAATGCGTTCGACATCTTTGCTGGCGACTTCGCCGAAAGTTCGCTCCACGCTGCGAAACAGGTACGCCAGCCTCTCCAGCGCTTGCGGCGACGGGTTCGTCGACTCCAAATCCTCGAAGAATTGCAGGAACGCCGCCGCGGTCCATTCCACCGGCAAACCGAGCAGGTCCAGCAAGTCCCACGTTTCAACGGGGTGGACTTGCATGGGCGTCGCTGTCAACAGCAACAGGCCCTGTGTGCGTTCCTTGAGCGCCCGCATCAGCCGCAGCAGGTTGTTCGGACGATCTTCACGCTTCGCGCCCATCGCACGTCGCCGAGCGTGGTGGGCTTCGTCCAGCACGATCAAGTCCCACGGTTCGGCCTGTTCCAGCAGCGTCGCGGCGCGGTCTTGGCGGCGCATCAATTGGCTGGAGGCGATCACGGCCGGTTGTTCATGCCATGTCGAACCCGCGCAATCCGGTTCGCCCAAGGCGCGCCGGGCGGGCGAATCTGGCCAGCTAAGCCCCTTGCCGTCGTAAATGGGCCAATCGAGGTTGAACTTCTCGCGCAGCTCGATCTGCCATTGCGTCAGCACCGCTTTGGGCGCAAGGATGAGAATGCGCTTGGCCTTGCGGGCCAGCCACGCTTGGCGCAGCAGCAGGCCGGCTTGAATGGTCTTGCCGAGGCCCACTTCGTCCGCGATCAAGAGCTTCGGCGGCCACTGCGCATACAAACGTTGAAACGCCCGCGCTTGATGCGGCCACGGTTCCACGGCGGCGGTCACGGCGCCCACTTCGCCACCGCCGTTCGGCAACTGCGGCGCCTTTTGAATGAAGCGCCACACCAAGGTGCGTAGATCCACCGGCGGCTCGACCGGCGCAACGGGCTTCTGCGCGACGCGTTGACGCTTCGGAACGTCCTGCGGCTGCAAACGCCTCGGCAGGTCGTGCGGCATGAAGCGCAACAGATCGCTCCGAACGGCAGCGGGCACATCCAACACGATCAAGCGCGGCGAGCGGTTCGCCCACAAGCGGGCGAAGTTCTGCTCCTCGTTTTCCACGCGCTCCGGTTCCAGTCCCCAACTGGTGTAGACGTGAACGCTCTCCCAGTTGCGCTGCCAACCCGCCGCAGTCTCGTTCAGGCTGCCGTTCCAAGCGATGCGGTCGCCGGCGCGGTCTTCCACGATGCCGGCCTTCTCGTGGAAAATGGCGTCCTCCGGTACGGGCACGCCTTCGGAGTTGCAGGGCACAGCCACTTTCACGTCCAAGTGGCCGCGGCCGATCATCCACGCCAAGAGTTCCACCGCGTCGTGCGCTTGCATGTCTGGCGGTGCCAGCGGCAATTGCGCCAAGCGCCGTTCCACTTGCTCGCGCAGGGCCTCGCCGCGTTCGATGGCCTCGATTTCGCGGGCTTTGAGGGTGCAGCCGACGAGCAGCCTCATGCGACCGTTGTTGCGCACCAAGCCTTCGATGCCCCGTGCCGCCAGTGCCAACGCACCGGCGTTGAAGTAGCCGGTTAGCCTGTCGTAACGCTCGGCATCCTCCAGCGCGGGGATGTAGAACAGCCGCACCAGATCGCCATCGTCGGGCGTGTAGCGGATGTGCCAAGTTCGGTCACGCAGCATCGTGGGTGTTGGCTTCGCTAGCCAATCTCGAAGTGGTCGGCTATCGCGTCCAGCTTCTCGCGAATCTCGGGATGCACCTCGCTGGGCCGCATCTGAGCCGCGATGCGGCAATACTCGGTTTTCTTCAGCCGCAAGCCGGCCTCTTGCAATATGCTAGCCAGAACGTCCGATCCCTTCGTGGACGCCAGAATGTCGGCGGTATCGAACGGTTTCTCGAAGAGCCCTGCCGGCAACACGCGGCGCATGTACTCCCGAACATGCGCCGCGGCCTCGCCGTCTCGCTCCCGTAGCACGAAGCGCTCCAGTGCTTCGGGATGAAGCAGATAGTTCTCTACCTCCATTTGATTCCATCGCAGACGGAGCAACCCTTTGGGGCCTCTCTGGGACGCAGAGCGATCCCCGTCACGCAATTCAACGCCTCTGATCCGCGGCACCATCTTGTGCAATGCGCTGAAGGCTCGCGCCGCGTAGTCCTTGGCGCGTCTGGGCGCGGTGGCTTCCCAGAACGGCTTGTCGAGAAAGCCGAAGAGGGGGTGCTCCACCAACTGCGCCCATTCGCGCAAGTTGTTGAGGTCCGACTCGTCCTCAATGTAAAGGATGCCCGGCTCTGTCTCCGCTAACATGAGTACTTCGTTCGGCACGCGCGGCACATCCCCCACCCGCTTGTCCATAGGCAGTCCGCGAAAGCCACCCCAAAGCAGCCGCAGATGCTCGGGCACGGCTTTTCTGATAATGACTTCCGAGTGTGTCGCCACCACGAGCTGCGACTTAGATTGAGAAGCGAAGGTGAGCAACTTCCGATAGGTCATTTCTTGAAGCAGCGGATGCATGTGCGCATCGGGTTCGTCGATCAGGATGACCGACGCCTCGTCGAACAGTACCGCCGCGTACGAGGCCAGCACTTGCAAGAACCCCCTCGCGGCGGCGCTTAGATCGTACGCCTCGCCGTCAGGGCAGTGGCGGTAGAAGGCGATCACATCCGCGCCGGCACTCGGCTGGAGTAGCTCGTAGCCGAAAAACTCGCGAACGATGCCTTGCAATCGCTCCCACTTGGAGCCATCCCGGCTCATGTAGACCAACACGTTTCTCAGGACTTCCGATATACGTCCACACCGGAGCGTCGCTCGAACACCGTCTTCGGTAAGCGGAGCTTCCCTAACCGGCAACTGCCAAACCGGTGGCACATACACGACAGTTGGCGGATGTTCCTTGCATCTTTCTAAGTCCGTCTCGGTCACCTTCTTCCCGGGGCGCACACTGGCTAGCTGTGTCCCGGAGTGACCGATCTCGAATCCGACCCGCCAACTTTCGGCTTCCAACCAAATGCAAATCGGTTGGGTCACGAGCTTGTTCCGCCACAAGTGCGGAAAGTCCGGCAGCGGCACCGAATCGAACCGCAACAGGTTGAATTCGGCAGCGGCGTAGTTGCCGTCCTCAAGCCGCGCGAAATCCGGATTGGTCTCAAACCAGTGGTTGGCGATCTCGGACCATGTGGCAATGGCCTGTAGCAGAGAGGTCTTGCCACAGTTGTTCGGGCCCACTACCACCAGATGCTCGGGCAGATCGAAGACCTGCTCACCGAAGACCTTGAAGTTGCTTATCTCTACCCTGCGTAGCACCGTTTCTCCTTTGGCACGGTGATCCGCGGCACACGGCCCCAACGAAAGCGGCCCTCGTGGAACCAATAGTGGCACCGGCACCGCATCGCCGTCACATGCGCTTCCTCCGCCAAAGCAGGTATCGCGTTGCCGTCTCGCCTTTGTATCGGTGGGTGCAGATGGCACGCCCGGTACCCACTCGGCACGAGCAGCATCAACGTGGCTTCGTGTTCAACGTATACGAAGTGCTCCACGATGAGGCCGAACTTCCGACTCCTTCGGTTACCTTGCGCCAGCGCCCGCATGGTGGGCGTTCAGGTATTCCGCCTGCGCCTCCGACTGTCGTTACCGAGCGTCGAGTGTCACTTCCAAAAGCGTACCACACCGCAGGTTCTCGCCACCCGCCACGGATGCGCGAACCGCCCCACCTAGGAAATTGAACGGAAGGCTGAGTCCATTACGCCGAATCGTTCGCATCCGCTTCGTCCAGCCAGAAATCCAACTGCTTCGGCTTATCGACTTCTTGCCGATAGGCCAGCCGGGAGAGGCGGTAGAGCACATCGAAATCGTTGCTGGACGCAGCGGCCTCGCTTTGCAGATCCACGCCGGTGAACCGGCTCGACACCGGCAGCACTTCCAGCACCGCCTCGAACGCCCGGAACAGGCGGGGGTCTTGATCCATGCCGGTGTCGGCGAGCAAATCCCGCGCCGCCGTCAGCGACCGGGTGCGCGAGACGTTGGCGGCGTGATGCAGCGTGTCGATCACGCCGCGGCTGCCATCCACCGGGCCCAGCGCACCTTTCGCCGCCCTTGTCGCGCTGTCCCAAAGGCGGAAGTCGCTGCCGCGCTTTTCGCCGAGCCGCTTGGCCACTTGGCCGTCCATGTCCACGCCGACGGCGCGGGCGAGGCGCAGGGCTTCGTCGTAGGCGAAGATAGGAGCGTGGAAGGCGTCCCAAGCCAACACGAAGAATGCGGTGACGGCATCCAGATCCTCTTTCGCCTTCTTGTGCGTGAGCTGCTCCAAGCGCCAGCGCTTCACTTCGCGGCGGGCGGCATCAAGGGCATCTTCAGGCGTCGCCGCGTAGGGATCCCACTCTTCGTCGAGCAAGTCCTGCTGGCGGCGGCGACCGGGTTTGGGGCGCTCTCTGGGCGTGCCACGGGTGAGGGGCCAGTGCCGCGAGAACACCTCGAGCGCGGGGCCGAAGCACGCGAGGTACAAATCCACGCCAGCAATGCCCGCCTCTTGGAACTCCGCCACCCGGGTACGCACGGCGTCAGCGACCCGGGGTTCCACGTCTTCCCAATAGGTGACCGAATCGCGCCCTTCGGCCGATTCTTCGCGTGGGCGCGGACGGCAAGTGAGAAACACGGTGCTGTTGGCCGCCGCCTTGTTGCGGATGTGCAGGCTGCCGCCGGCTTCCGTGTTGATGGGCCACGAGGCGGTGATGACAAAACCAGCCTCGATCAATCCCTTGGTGAGTGCGTCCCAAGCGCCGGTGGCCTTGTGGGTGAACATCAGCGTCATGATGCCGTCGACTTTGAGCACCCGCCTGCACTCCGCGAAGATGGCGGCCATGCGCGCTTGGTAATCGCGGCCGGCCAAGGCCCTCGCGCCCTTCTCGCCGGCGAATCGCGCCGGATTGGCCACCGCCTCGTTCTCCTTGTCCGTGAGCTGGCGGCGGAATAGTTCGGGGAACACGTGCCCGGCGGTGCGCTTCAGCCAAACGTAGAAGAAATCCGACAGTTCGGCGTACATCACGTTGTCGTAGTAGGGCGGGTCCATGACGACGACGTCGATGCTGCCTTTGGGGATGTGGTCTAGGCTGTCTGCGGACTTGCAGGTGATGGTGACGGGGGGCGGTTCGCTTGGCTCTTCGGTGGCTTGGTCGAATATGTCTGAGGGTTTGCCTTTGGGGTTGACGAGTTCGACGAGTTCCTTGATGCACTTGGCGGTCTTTTCGATTGACCAGTCGTAGCCGACGCCGGTAACTAGCGGTGCCATTTCCGCATACGACCACACGAAGGCGAAGTCATGCCTGTCGAAGATGGAGCGCACCCTTCCCGTGGTGCTGTCCCAGCGGCCAGCGCGGTTGTTGTAGTTCAACAGCGTGTCCAACGTGATCGCTAGATAACCGTAGGCGGCTTGCCGCACTTCGGTCAGTTCGCCGGCGGCCCCATCCGCTTCGAGCATCTGCCGGAACACTTCGACGCTGGCGCCGTGGCACAGCAGTTGGCGGGGCGAAAACAGGTCGCGCCACATGGACATGCCGTAGCGCTTGGGTTCCATCGTCTTGCTGCCTTCCGGGATGCGCTCGCTGGGCACGAAGTCGAACGCCTCCCACTCCGGCAGCTTCTCGTCCAGCGCGGCCTGAATCCAAGCGCTGTTGTCGTCCTCGGGCCGTGGTGCCCGATAGCCGCGAACCCACTTCGCCCGCTTGCGCCCCGTCTTCGTCTTGACGAGCACCCGCTGCTTGTAGACCACCGCGTACAGCTGTTCGCCCATCCGCCCGGCTTGCGCCTGCGCCTTGACCTCATCCCCCTTGATCTGCCGCTGGCAATCCGAGTACGGGCACAAGCCATCCCCACGCGCCACCGTCCCTTCCGACTGCTGCTCGACAGCTTCCACAATCTCGAACGCGCAAACTCGTCCCTCAGCACCCGGTCCACCGCCAAGTCGCGGCGACAGCCGGACCCCCTGCCCACTAGGCGCGAGCCGCCAATTCGGCGACAACGGCACAAGACCGGCGCAGTATGGGCATGCGATGGTCCGGGCGTAGAGGTAACCATCCGGCTGCATGTCGTCGTCCGGTTCGTCGGGGAACACACCGGCCAACCGTCGCCGCACATCTGCCACAAGTCGCTCGCCAAGCTCAGCGAAAGCGGACTCAATCAACGCCCCGTGCGTGGCTGGCCACGCAACGGTTGCCAGCTCAATCAGCGACGCCACCGCGTTCAGGTCGTTGGCTTGCGCCGCCAAGCCAAGGCGAACCGCCTCAAAAGGGACACTACCGCCACCGGCAGTTGGGTCCAGCACCGTGGCCACGTCCCGCTTGCTGATCAACCCGTCCTTGAACTCCTGCGTTGGCGTATGCCCAAACGCCCGCGGATAGCCGTATGCATTGGCACCGAGACGCTCTCCAGTGCGATTTGCCTCCGCAATCCGTGCTCTGGCAGCCAACGGGTCACCGTGGATGCCGATAGCATGAAGGAACTGCTCTCGATCTGAGTCCGACGGCAGCAGCGACCCCAACACCGCCGCCCTAGACGCCACCAACGGACGTCGCGCCCACCAGACGTGCAGGCGGTTCGGCGCAGGAAACGGCGTCATCGGCGTCCGCTCCCGAGTGCTCTCGATGCCGATTTCCGCGATGGGCAGCCAGCGTTCTATCAGGCGGGTGTCGGACACGGACACGTCACACCGCTGCCTCAACTAAACAAGGCCTTGCCCAGAATGCCGAACAGACTCTGCGATGTTTGGCGCACGGAGCTGGTAAATATGTCGCAGCCCTTGCGTGTAGACCGACGTGTTGAGATGTTGTGGAGTCGGATACACAATTTGGATGTCTGTTAGGGCGGCGCGAACCAGCCCTACCGCAACTGCCTGCATCTTGCTTCCAGTGGGTGCCAGCAACAGTCGGTCAAACATGCTCCGGCGACGGTATATTTCTAGCAGCACCTCAATCGTCTCCCTGTAGTCCAAAGTCGACGCCTCGTGCTCCGTAACACCTGTCTGCCGCCTAAGCACTCCCATATTGAGTTGCTTCGCCGCATCAAGCCGCCACCTATTCTCCTTTGCAGGTGGCACCCCGTGGATCACGTCAACATAAGTTGGCTGCAACTCCTGAAGGAGATTCTTCATTTGAACCGCCTCAAAGGAAGGGAACACCACCAAGCGAATCGCCTCCCCCACCATAGCCACCGATCCTAGCTCCGGCGTGGCCGCCACCTCAAACACACCTGATGAGAGGAAGTCGAGCGTCGTCTCCTGCTCCCTCGAACGGAGCCGATCCTTGAACTCTTGCGCCGTCGGTGCGTACGCTGCGGCCTCTCCGTACACTATGGTCGTTCGCAACCCCGCCTCATCCAGAGCGACGATTACTTGCACGATCAACAACCGTGACATCCCCGATATGTCGACGTACACCGTTCCCGCCCCCGCCACCAATTCAGCCACCTTCTCACCGCCACCTGCAGGCAATTGTCTGTCGTAAACACATTCGCACAACATCACACCGGCGCTAGCGGCCAATGCCCTTAGGGCATCCACCTTGTTATCATCGTTGCATGGTCGGTATTCCACTAACACTAGCGTGATACCCTTCTTACCACACTCGACGAGCCGCCCTAGCACCGCGCAAGCGCGCTCCTCGAACCCACCGCACAACACCACGGCGTCCCCCGCGTTGATAGCGCCCACGTCAAAGTCATCGACATCCGGCCAATCAATGCCAGCCAGCCTTTCATCGCATCGCAACACAACTCCGGATTGCCCCGGATCTTCATTCCCGCTCATCGAATATGTCCCTAGTGTACGTATCCCTTGGCCACCGCTCCTCAGCGCTCGCCTTCCTGCGAAATTCTTCCTCAAAGCTCTTCGGTTCCAGCAGAAGACGCTCAATGTCCTTGTTCTCTAGCTCTACCGAGTCACGCTGGCTAAATGTCAGCTCGAAGTGAGGGATGAGCGACCGCTTCAAGAAAAACCTTGGGACGACATCTCCCCTACGACTCTTCCCCTTGGGATCCTCAATGAACACCGAATAGCGTAGAAGGTCCGTGCGAATGCGTTCCGCATCCTCGCCTAGACGCAGCGATTCGTATGGTTCTATTTTTGACGCTTGGTGCGGCGGCCTGCCAGCCTCGTTCTTAGAGTCCCGGTGCAGTAGATAGGCCTGTGCGACCTTCCCAAATGCCCCAACCACATCCGCCAATTTCGTCCCTACCTCTGGCACCGTTCGAATAGACTCCATAACAGCCCCCGCCTCATTTCTAATAGATTGGTGTTGACTTTTTCGAGGTATCGGCGACCCGTTATCGCGCAGTCCTCCAAGACCTCCAAAGTCGTCCAGCATCCGAGACACTAGACGGATCACATGATGAATATCCCCGCTGCACATCAGCGCTATAACCTCTTCACCGTATAGGTAGCGATACTTCTCTTTTTCGACCGCTGTTGCCTCACCACGTGCGACTCTTGCGCGAGCATTCTCGTTCCGACGACAGCTACCAAGAAGTTCTTTGAGAGTACTTACCGGATAGCCTTCTACGGCCTTGAAGCGGCGAGCAAATAGGTCATTGATGAAGGCGGACGTTTGCCCCGTTTTGTCAGTAATATACCGAACGCCCAAGTTTATAAAGTCATACTCGCGTGCCTCTGCAAACTTCTTACCATCCACGTCATGTCTGACGAACGAAACCGGACTCTCAGTAGATATTTTAAAGAAAACCGCAGCACTTCTGATCATTAGTAGTCTATTTAGGTTTGCCTGCAGACTCTCAGTAATTTTCGGCCATGAGTAGTCGTCAACATAGAAGTGGAACGGCCGGTTTGTAAGAAAAGAGAACGACTTACGCAACAAATTACATACCTCAATCATTAGGCCAGGCCCGAAGAATCCCGCGATATTCTGATCCGCGTTCCGTGCGAATCGATACGTCTTCTCCGCCCTACTCCTCTCATTTTGAAGCCTCCTGGTTAGCGTCGCAAGGTCGCGATCGTTCGGGGCGCTCGGCGCGGACCACTTCAACATATTCCAGAGATCGCCTACTACACCGTCGATCTTCTCATTCCATTCTTCACCAAACTGCCGGGTCGCCCAGTACTCCAATTGACGGAGCAACAGAGATAGAAGCGTGACCATCAGGAAGTGCATTGGAATGTCGATAGCATCTTCCCGTGGAACTTGACTATAGCGAGGAAAAGCAAAATAAAGATCGTCACATCGATAATATATGCCAATGTAACGTACATCGGCAGGATCATCCTGTGCAGTCGACGTAAGATATTCGAGACTGAGCGCTCGGAACACCGTCGTTTTCCCACATCCGCGCGGCCCGGTCAATACAATATTGGTGTGTGCCTCGATCTTCGTGAGCTCCAATAGGCGATTAGAATATAGCGCCCGAAGCATCAAGTGTGAGTCGCCGATCTGTTCGCAATTGGGATAATCGAAGGGGGTGATTAGACGGTGCTCGCTAAGGTCGGCTGCCTGAGCTTGCCGATACTCGGCGTCCAATTCCCTCAGCCGCTTGCGAATTTCCTGCGGGTTTCCCGCGGCCTTATCGATGGTCGGATCCTTCTCTTGAAAGTAGCGCTTAAGGAATCGGTCTCGCAACGCATCAAAGACAAATCTGTCAATTCCTGAGAGCTTTCGATAGTCGATGGACCGCAAGAGGCGACTAAGAATATTTGCGACGTTGAGGAAATCGTCCGCACGCTTCGATGGATCAACGAAATTGCGCACTCCGAAGTCTGTGACTCGAAAAACGATACGACCATCTATATCAAACGGCAACTTGACGACGAGTATATTGCCCGCGTGAAGATCGCCGTGTTGATATCCACGCCCTTGGAGTTCGTGCAGGAGGGCGAGCATCGTCTCAAGGAAAGAGCGGATGAAAGAAAGGTCAATGGCTGCTTCGCTTTCGTCCTCAAGGTATTTCTCAAGACTAGGCCCATCTACATACTCGCAGACGAACACTACACATTGCTTGGAAGAGAGCTCGTCAAAGTACTCGACTACTTGTATGTAACTAACCACGGACTCGTGCGCAATCCCGTTCGCGCGCCTGGCCTCTTGTAGATACTGCTCGTTTTCCTCCGTTACAAGATTGTCAACTGGAACGATCTTGAATGCGAGCGAGATATTCTCCTTCTCTGAATAGGCACGGAACATATGACCATTGGCACCAGACGCAATGTGCTCCTTGATGATGTGGTTGGGAAACGTCGGAATAGCCTTCCCTATGAAATTACCTTTGGGGGGCATGTTGCGCCTCATCGCACTCTCCGAAAGACAAGGAAATGCTCGACTTTGACCCCGGTGCGCGCTCTGCGAGCTCGACGAATGTCAGGGATGTGATCTCGCATGATCTCTTGGAGTTGGAAAGAGGGTGCGTTCGTCAGGAAAGCACGTGCGAGTTCTCGGGAGGGATAGCAAGGACGGCTCCTAGCGACCCGCTCTCCGACGACGAATATGCAATGAGCACCCTTCTTGGTCCTACGTTCTATCTTGGAGGCGAGATTGAGCATTGAGGCACGGAAGCCGCGAAGCGTCGAGTTGGTTCTCTCTTGGGACTCTGAGTGAGGCTCATCGAGCAGCCACAGACGGAGCCGATTGTCGCGTATGTAGTCCAATGCGTTCATATACGGTGGGCTGGTTATTACGCAATCTATTGCCGGGGGCAAGGTCACGTTATGAACGAAAGATCGCCGAGAGGCTTCGACGAAATGTGACGGAGAATGTGCAGGCGGTCGCTTGAATGCTCGTGAGACCTTGGCACGGAGCCTCGGGATGACAGGGCGGTAGGCATACATGTCTGGATACTTGTCCGGGGGAAACTTCCTGGTCCGCAGATACGGCACTAAGGCGCTGCTGGGGTAAGAGAGAAAGCCAGGGCGTTGGTGATGGAGTATCCCGAGAAGAGCTGCAAGGTAGAAGTGCTGACTTCTTGATTTCAAAAAGTTAGCTATCTTAATGGTCTCAGCTAGCGTCTTGGCGTGGAAGAAGCGACGGACCCATGGAGGCACGGCACGGAGATCGGGATCGGGGAGCGCGGCTATCTTGCAGCCCAGACGATCGACATAGCATAGAGCAGTTTCCTCGGAGGCAGGCGGCCCGAGCTTGGCCCTTGTCAAGGTGATTGCATAACTGCTCGCATCCGACGCGAAGACTCGACGACCGAGACACGCAGCCTCTAAAGACACGGTTCCGCTGCCGCAAAATGGATCGACTACCAGTTGTCCCGGAGTCGTGTACTGTTCTACGAGGTCCCTGGCGATGACGCTCTTGAGCTTGCCAATGTAGGGCGATAGCTGATGGAGGGTCAGTTCCCGGTCCGTGCATGCAGGTGCCCAATGCGGGGGCGCAGCTTTCGGGTTGACTATTTGCTCGTCATACGGTTCGAGCACACCCTCATCGAACGTTGGTCTGCTTTGGTAGCGATTCGCTCGGCCGCTACTCTTGGCAGCGCTGATGCAAGGTAGCGGGGTGCCGCTCTCGGCGCCTACTACGCTCGACATGGCGAACTCCCTTCGGCGAACCCAACACCGCTCGACACGATTAAGATCGTAACACATGCTAGCACCTATTTATCTCACATATAATCAATATCTTAGGTAAAAAAGGCCGTAGCAGCGTACCAATAGCACCCTAGCGATTCGGGATCTCGCAATGCACCATCTCCCAGCCGTGAAACACCACCACTAGCCCCGTGAACCGCACTCTCGGGTACAAGCGCTGAAGGCGCTCATCCGCCAAGTAACGCCGCAACTGCCCCTCTGCCTCCTGAACCACCGCCTGCAAGGTGTCCTCGCTCACCTCCTCCCCGCGCTTGAGGTACTTCAGCTCAACCAAGTAGCCATGCCGAAGCTCTGCGAACTGCGCGACCAGCGGTTCCAGCGCGATGTCCGCGAAGCCCTTGTTGAGCTCCACCTCTGTCCGCACGAGGAAGTGCCGCGAAACGCCCAAGTAGGCGGCGAGGAAGCCTTGGATGATCTTCTCGCCGTCCAGGTAGTCGCGGATGCTGGTTTGGGTGGCGATGGCGTCGCGCAGGAAGTCGAACACTGGTCGCCACTCGCCGTTGAGGGCCATTCTCCGCAGCAGGCCGGCGAAGGCGTGCATGTCCACGGAGAGCACGCCAACGTCGTCGTAGGCATCCCGCAGGTGGCCGTAAAGCAGGCGCCGCACGGTTTGGTTGGGAATGACCAGCCGAACGCCTCCTGCTTTCGCCTCCCGGATGCTCAGCAGGCCGAAGTAGTGCAGCAGGGAGAGGAAGTTGTCGCGCTGATGCAGGCGCTCCAAGGGGAAGCTGGTCTGCATGTCGGCGTCGGCCTCCCCTTCGCCGATGACGTGACGAAGCAGATCGAAGTTGCCGTTTAGGCGTGTCTCGGTAGCTCGTCCCTCGCTAGAGGCATCCCCTCGCGTATCCCGGCTGGCGGTGCCCACCTGCCGGCTGACGGTCAGCAGATGGCGCAGCTTGTCGTAGTCGATGCGCACGTTCACGTCGATCAAGTCGTCCGGCATGCGCTTGTTCGGCATGGCGGCGTCCAAGAAATAGAGCACCATGTCCGTGTTGTAGACGGTCTCGTCCGCGCCTTTGGCAAAGCGGTAGCCGTCGTACCATTCGCGCATCACGTCCAGTGCGGCGTCTGGCGCCAAGTTCAGCGCACCGGCATCGCGGTAGGTGCGAAGCAGGCCGCGGACTTCCGCTTCGGTGAAGCCCAGCAAGGCGTTGAACTCCGGCAGCAGACTGATGTTCTTGCCGATGTTGAAGCCGCTGGTCACGTCGTCCAAGGTGATGGGCGACACGCCGGTGATGAACAGCCGTTCCAAGCCGCCGCCGCTGCGCCCCGCGCCGCCTTTCAGCGCGGCGAAGAAGTTGCGGTAGAAGCCGCTGCCGTGGGTCAACTTCTCGTACGCCTCAGCACCGTGGTGGGCCAGTATGGTGTTGGCGAAGTTGTCGTATTCGTCAATGAGCACGAATAGGCGAATGCCATGCCGGCGCGCATCGCCGAACAGTGCGTTCAGCTTGCCGGACGCCGAGGGATGATCTAAGACGCGGCGCTTCGCCTCAGTAGAGAAGAGGTCCGAGTTGCGCTCCAGTGCCTCCTCTATCTCCAAGTGGCAGTAGTCCTCAAACTCCCGCTCCAAGGTCTCCGGGGCATCGTGTACCACCGAGAAATCGAAGCGCAAAACCACGAAGCTGTGGCGGTTGTCCGTGGGGTTGCAGCCGATGTACGTGCCGCCGAAGACCTGCTCGAACTCATCTGCCCACTTGCGGTCATAGTAGTTCTCCAGCAAGGAAAGCCAGCAGGATTTCCCGAAGCGCCGTGGCCGGATTAGGAAAGTGAAGCGCTCGTTCTCCAGTGCTGGGATGAACCGCGTTTTGTCCACATAGAGGCGGCCCTCAAGCCGAATGGCGCGGAAATCGGCCCAACCGTAGGGAATGAGCGGATAGGCGGTCGTGGACATGGCCGCTTGAAGAAACCTTGGCAGACGGTGGCGTTAGGCCAACGCGCTGATGTCGGCACCAGCACCATGCCGCCACTCGCTGGCGCCCTTGCCCTCTTCCACGCGAGGCGTCTTGCGGGCGGCGCGCTGCCGCGCGGCAGGTTCCGTTAACAGCATCCGCAACGCGGCCAACACTCGCCTTGGGCGCTTGCGATGCATCGCCATGCCAAGCCAATACGCGGCCTCCTCGCGCTGCATGGCAGCGATGCCTTCGGCCACCGTGCGCATGTTCTCCCGATTGCGCATGGGCGCAAGAGCGCGAAACAGCAAACCAAGGGTTAGCGCCAAATCTTCGGTGAGCGCAAGCTCGTTCTTTTTCGCGTTAGTTCGCCCACGCTGATCCTTTTGGCCGCGTGTACTCGATCCGAGACGAAGGCCAAACCGTGCCAGTGTCCGCAATACGCGGTGTTCGACAACATCCAAGTTCCGTCCGCGCAGCCCGGCAATCCGTGTCGGCGCGGTCACCTGCGGCGTGGCGGGGCTCGGCAGCTGCCACACTTCGTATTCGCTGTCAGCCGGGCCCAATTGACGCACGCGCAATTCGTAGCGCGGTGTGGGCGCGGAAGCCACGGCGATTGGCACGGGCTGCGCCATGCCCGCTACTCCTTCGCCCTCGCCGTGGCCAAAACGAAAGCGGCACCGTTGGCGTATTGGCACAAGTTCTCGGCGAGTTGTTCCGGGGCGTTGCCCTGCATGGCGAGGCCATCGCGGTAAGTCAGTTCAATGCTGGCCTCAAGCGTGGTCTCGCTGGTAGCGCGCAACTGCGGCGCCAGAAACTCCCGCACCGGTTGCGCGTCCGGCACAGAACCTTCGAAACTCAGGTCGCAGTGGCCACCGTTCGGTGGTTCGTAGGCACCTTCGATGGCGACCTTCTTTTCCACGCCGGCAATCCGCCCCACCACGCTGAGCAGACGGAACGCGTCGCTGGCCTCGAACACGCGGATGCACAGCTGGCCGATGCTCTCTACATCCTTGTCCCGCGCCTGTTCCCAGAGGCGAACCAACGCCTCGCGCAGAGGCCCTTCGGCGCTGAGCTGCGGCGCCTCCACCCCGCGCCCCGGCCTCTCCTCGCCGACACCTGCTTTGGGCTTGGGAAGTTCAGGAGTGTCTTTAGCCGGCTCATCGTCCACCGCACGCCGCGGCCAAACGCCGGTCTTCCTCGCATAGGCCATGGTCAGCACCACCGCCTGCTCGTCGATCATCACCGCGGCCGGCGGGTCGCCCTGCCCGCACAGCAAGTCGCCCCGTTGGTAGACGTAGTCGCCGCGGTCAACGCCCACGCGAATACCGCGAATGAACGTGTCGTCGCCGATCAGCATGGGTAGGGAGGGGTCGCGGCGAAACTCGTCTCGCAGGGCCAGCGTGGTCATCTGGCCCTTTCGCAGTGGCGTGCGATCACGCACATAGACCGGGGCGTCCGGCTCGTCCTCCGGCAAGCGCAACTTCTTCAATTCGCGTAGCGCCCGCACGATGTGGCGTTGGCCAACGCCCGGCTGGTCGGCTGCGGAATGGATGTCTATGGCGGTATGCGCCAAGGATACGTCCGGCGCCATGCGGTTGGGCGATGGGTAGAACACGTTGCGATACGCCTGCTGAATGGCGATAGCGAGCTCCTGTTCGGAGCGTGCTTCCATCTCCAACACTTGGCCTTGCTGATGCTCGGCAAGATCGCGCAGGCGCTCGGCCCGCTTCAAGGCGCGCAGCGCTAGGCGAAGCCGCGCGCGCCGCTGCATCTCGGCCTTGCCGCTATCGTCGGTGGCAACGAGAACGAGGTGGTTCCGAAGGCCCCGCAAAGATTGCCCGTCGGAACCCTTGCGCGCATAGATGCGTTCCACCAGCTCCGGCAGCTTGGCTTTTTGGCCGTCGAGCGAAACGGCATCGTAGGAGAGCACTATCAGCTTCGGGCGTCCGTCACCCACCTCGTCCGGCACGTCGAACGGCCCGCCTGGAAAGCGAATGGCGTCGAACGTGTCGCCGTTGAAGATGTGGCCGATGCGGTCGTTGAGCTCCGCACGCGCGTCCCCACCGTCCACGTTGCGTTCTTCGCGCCGGATGATCTGGTTCAGATTCGCCTCGGCGAGAAAACGCATTGCGGCGCCGGGCCGGTCGTCCAAGTAGGCGGACTCGGCAATGAAACGTTTGCGGGCTTCCTCGACGAAGCTGATGTCCAAGGCGGGTCCCAGCACGGCGTAGCGCAGGTCCTCGGGCGAGAGGCCCTTCAACGGTTCGTTGAACGCCAAGGTGTGCAGGAAGGCGGTTCGGGCAACATATGCGGCGTATGGCGGCAGGCCGAGGTTGTGTTCGGCGTCGATGTTCTGCGCCAACGACCTATCGTCGCCGCCATCGCCGGCGATGTCGTTGGCGATGGCCGGCACAAAGGCGGATTGGCCCAGGCGCGTAACGAGTTCTTGACGGATCGGCTCGTGGCCCAAATCCATGTGGTGCAGGTGAATCGCCGTGGCATCGGCCGGCCGCAGCTTCCACAGATGCGCGATGGTGCGCGCCAGCAGGCGCAACATGCCGCGCACGCGCTGGAACTCGCTCAATGTGGAGGTCTTGCCCTTCAGCGTCGCCAGCACGTCTGGATGCAGGGGGTAACTCTGCGCGAAGGCGAATGCGGTGTCCGGTCGAACGGCTTCTTCGCAAAGCGATTGGCGGTGTTCGCGCCATAGACCCTGGTAGGCGTCGACAACACGGGCCTTGTCTTCACCAACGCGCTCGAACAGGCGGCGCAGCAGCACCGGCGCCGTCTCGAAATCCTCGGTTGGATTCAACAGCGTCGCCTTGCGGGCGGAGACGCTTTCGGCCTCCGCCATCGTGTCGGCGACGAACTGGTTTTCCTCGCTGTAGGCGTCCGTGGCGCGGCCGTCGCGGCCAATCGCCAACGTGTAGACGAGCGCCGCGTTCGGTGCGCCCTCCACCGCTTTGAACAGCGAAGTGAGAAACGCCGTGAGCTGGTGGCGAGCGCTTTGGGCACGCCACACCTTGCGCAGGTAAACGGCCAACTCGTCCAACAAGATCAGCGTCGGCACGCCGCCAAACAGTTCGCCTAGCGTTTGGGCGCCGGGCGCTACGCCTTGTTCGTCGCTGGCGCGCAGGCGTTCGTAGCCGGCCTTGCCGGCCAAGGCGTAGGCGATCTCGCCCCAAGGGGTGTACGCCAGGATTCCCTCGCCCATGGCCCGGCCGTTGGCCGGATCCGCGTTTTCGCCATCGAAGGCCGCTATGCGCACGGCACCGGCCGGAAGCACACTCGGATCGACGAACTCGCTTACTTCGGGCACGCCCTTCATGCCGCCGGCGGCGTGAACGAGAGCGATCAGGCCGTGCGTCTTGCCGCCGCCGTAGGTGGTGTCCAAACGGAAGATTGCGGCCGCTGCGCCGCCGGCGCCGCTCAATCGGCGGCAGACGTTCGCCAGCAGATCGCGCAAACCTCGGGTGGGATAGGTGTTGGCGAAGAATCGCGCGGATTCGCCGTACTCGGGATTGGCCGGGCCAGCAAACACCGAAGCGAGATCAGCGGCGAAGTCCGCATCGGCCACTTGGCCGGCGAGCACGTCGGCGCGCGGCTGGCAGAGATCGAAAATGCTGGGGAGAGGTGACGTCGCCACTTGCCTTGAATCGCTTGGCTTGGCCGACTCCACTATAGCACCGTCTCCACCCGTGGCCGGACGGGAGCGCGGTCGCAACGCCGCGGTGTCCGGCGCGGTCTCCCGCACCACGCTAGCGGAGCTGGCGGAACGGTCTAGCGGACTTCCTTCGCTTTGCGCCGGCCTAACCCGCCGGGCGCACTACGAACAGGAGGTCGCCGGTGTTCACTTGCTGGCCGCCGGCCACGTTGACGCGCACGATCTCGAAGTGTGCGGCGGGATCGTAGAGGGCCGATTCGCCGGCGGCGTTGAAGTCCGCAAGGCGCAGGGGCGTGAATATCTTGAACGCCTCGAGTTGACACAAGGTGGTGGCCGCCTCCACGCGGTCGCCAACACGCACAAAAGGTGGTTCTGTCGGCGAGGGGGTGATGTAGAAAATGCCGGTGGACGGCGCGAGCACGCGCAGTTCGTCGCTTTCTTCTATGGCGATGCTCTCGCGGCCTATCGCGGTCTGGGCGCCGCCGGCGGCTTCGGCGATCTCGGCGATCAACGCGTCGTGGTCCACCCGTTTCAAGAATTGCGGCAAATACTCCGTGTCGTAGTCGCCACCCAGGAAGACCTCGTCGCGAAGCACGCGTTTGACCAACGCGATGTTCGTGGAAATGCCGCGAATCCGAACGCGATCCAGATAGTCCGCGAGTTTGCCGGCGGCGGATTGCCGATCCGGGGCATGGGCGATCACTTGGGCCACCATGCTGTCGTAGTAGGGAGAGACCGCCTTGCCTTCGGAAATCGCGGAGATCACATGGATGTCGTCCTCGGTTGGAAAAGCGCACTCGGCGATCTCGCCGGGGCAGGGTTGAAAGGCCAGCTCGCCGTCGCCAACCGCCACTAGGCGTTCCGCGTTCACGCGGGCTTCGATGGCGTGGCCATCTTCATCGCACACGAGGTTGGCTATCGTTTTGCCGGCGGCGATGCGCAGTTGCTCCGCCACGATGTCCACGCCGGTGACGCATTCCGTCACCGGGTGCTCCACTTGCAAACGCGTATTCATCTCCATGAAGTACACGGCGTTCGCTTCCAAGTCGTAGATGAACTCCACCGTGCCGGCGCCAACGTACGCCACCGCGTCCGCCAGCGCCAGCGCGTGCTCGTAAACCGCGTTCTCCAACTCCACGGGCAACGCGGTTGAGTCCGATTCTTCCAGCACTTTCTGCTTGTCGCGCTGGACGCTGCAATCGCGCAGGCCGAGCACTTTGGTGTGGCCGTCGCGGTCGCGCAACACTTGCACTTCGATGTGGCGCAAGGATGTGACGAAACGCTCAAGATAAATGTCGCTGCTGCCGAACGCCGCTTGCGCTTCCATGGACACGCGGTGGAAAGCCTCGTGGAAATCCCCGGCGGATTCGACCATTGCGATGCCTTTGCCGCCACCGCCATGGACGGCCTTGATGAGCACCGGAAAGCCGATCTCGGCGGCGGCGGCCGCCGCGTGGTCGCCGTCCGTGAGGATGCCGTGGCTGCCCGGCACCACGGGCACCCCGTGCGCCAGAGCGGTGGCGATGGCGTTGGATTTGTTTCCCATCGTCTCCATGCTGGCCACCGGCGGGCCGATGAAGTTGACGCCGCGGGAACGCACCAGTTCGGCGAAACGCGCGTTTTCCGAAAGAAAACCAATGCCCGGATGCAGCGAGTCCACGCCTTCGGCCTCGCCGATGCTCACCACCGAACGGGCGTTCAGGTAGCTCTCGTCCGGCGTGTTGCCGCCGATGCAAACCAGCGCGTCCGAATCGCCGAGCATGTCCGCCGCGGTGGAGTCCATGTCGGGATCGGATTGCACCAGCACAACGCGCACGCCCTCTTGGCGCGCTATCCGCACGATCTTCGCGGCCGTGCAGCCGCGCGCGTGAACCAGCATTTTGCGTACCGGACGGTACAACGCGGACTCGCTCACGCGGCGGCTTGGTGTTTCCACCGAAGGCTGCTCGTCCGCCGCCGTGCCGGCCAGCACCCGGGTGAAGACGTCGCGCACAGTCTCCCGGGGCACGGGAATGGCCGGATCGATGCGGCGCAAGGCGGCGTCGAGTTCCGGCAGGAACGGATGCCGCACCAACGCCGCCATCGCACCGGGCACGGTGGAAAGGTAGTTGGCGAGATGCGAATCCGACGGCAAATAGCTCGGCACGACGATCTGCCCGGCGAACGGCATGCTGGCGCCGGAGAAGTAGCACGTGTGCGCCAGCGGATGGGTGACGAAGCTGGCTTGGGCGCCACCGGTGCAATCTCCGAAGCCGAACACCAGCACCGGCAAGTCGAAATCCCGCACGAATCGCGTGATGCGATCGTTCACCGCGGCCATGGAGAACAACGCCCCCGCACCCTCCATCGTCTGCATGCCGCTGGACGAGATGAAGCACACGACGGGCAGCCGTCGTTCGGCGCACATCACCAAGAGCTTGCAGAACTTCTCCGCGCTCGCCATGTCGAAGGCGCCGGCCTTGAAGGCGGTGTTGGAAATCACCGCGCCGACGGTTACCCGGTCCGGACCGTTCCTGAACCTGCCGATGCCCGTCACCACGCCGCACGGCGGAGCGCCTTTTTGCAGCGCGCTCTCGATGGAGACGCGCAGCCCGGGGAAGCGGTGCGGATCCGAACTGATGAGATCCGCGTTCTGCTCCCGCCAATCCTCGAAAAAAGCCTCGATGAAATCGTCGGGGCCGATTCTCCGGGAGCGTTTCTGTTCTTGCAGCACTTCGCGCAGCAGCAGGTCCCGATAGGCTTGGATCAGCCGGTTCCAGAAGTCCTTGCGGCGGCCGATACGCCGCGGCGCAATGCGTCCGTCGTAACGGCGCTGGTCCCATTCGGCCTGCAGATGCGAAGTGACAAGCCGCTCGAAAAAGAACGTCACCACAACGAACAGCGTGTCGGAGACGTGCGCCGAAGCGTTCTTTTTCCACTCCTCCACGTCGCGCAGAAAACGCGCCGCGCGCGGCGTCTTCCCCATACGCTGGTGCCACGCGAAGAACTGCGTCTTGAATCGCGAAGCCACCGTCTTCGCGTCATCGCCGGCGACGTCCTTCGCGGCAACCGCCAAAGCCGTTTCGATCAGATCCCGCAGAGAGTCGCGGGAGAGGGCTCTGGTGGATTCGGCCTCCCGGGCAATGGACGCCAGATTCGCCACTATGTGGTCGTAGACCTTGTCGAAGAGCAGTAGGTTTTCGCATTCGGTCGCGAAGTCGTCGCGCAGATCTTCGCGCAGCACCACATCCACCACTGTGGTGTCGGCGAGCGGCGGATCCACGCCGGGGTGCTCGGCGGCAGCGAAAAGTTCACCGAAACGGTCGTCCAAGATCAGCCGATTGGCCACGATGGTGGAGCGCTCGCCGTTCAAGGACGCGCGGACATTCGGGGCTAGCGCGCTCGTGATCACGAGGTCTTCGCCAAGCGGCACCTCGGTGATGGCCATGTTGAGCTCGGCGGCAAGCTGCTCGCGCAGCCAAGCGTCGGACGGATCCGCGCTCGCCGCGAAGAGCTTCATCCCCTCATGCGTGAACCGGGCGCGCAACACCGGCCCGAGCACGTCGTCTGCGCGGATGGCTTCGATCAGCGCATGCGGATCGGGAATCTGGGCGACGCGCAACAACGATCGCGCCTCCGCCACGTTCTTGATGAATCCCCGCAAAGCCGTGAAGTTCCCGGCCGCGTCAACCTTCCACCGATTGTAAAGATGCATGCAGACCGTGGACAGCAAGTTGGCCCGGGCGTCCTCGTAGTTCTTCTGCCGTTCGCCAAACAAGAACTGCGCGATGCGGCCGCGCTCGTTGGGCAGCGTCGCCTTCTTCTCCAAGTAGTTCTTCCACGTCCTGGAGACGGCATCGTCGTAGACCACGCGGTCCGGATCCTGCAGCCAACGCAAGAACGTCTCGCGACGCTCGCGATCGGCGCGGGCGCTGAGCTCTCCCGTCGGCAGTTCGCCTTCGGCGAGGCGGCCAAAAGCGCGGGTCGTTGTGGCCTTGATGCGACGCCGCACGCGCAGGTAGCGCAAATAGCGATAGGCGACGCCGAAAACGTTGAGATATTCGGTGGGATTCTTGGTGAGTTTCAGGGCCGCGCTCGCCTGCACTTGGCGAAGGCGATCCGACGGCTTCAAATAGCGCTGCAAACTGCGCCGGTAGTGGTCGAGAATGTAGGGATTGTCCGCCACGAAACGCTTGGTGGTCTCCTCCACGTGTTGGATGCCGGACACGATGGCCAGACGGAGGTTCTCCACGTCCTCGCCGGGCGCGAAATCGATCACCGCGTCGATGTTGCCCTGCCGCTTGAGCTCGAACGGCGACAAGCCCACTTGTTTCGCGCACTGTTGCCAAGAGAGATTCAACCGCCGCGCGATGCTGGCGAGCCCTTTCGGTTGGATGGTGCTGAAAACGCCGTCGCGCAACGAGAGGATGAGGTTGCTCGCGGCTAGCGGTATCGCGCCGCCGGAATAACCGAGGCCGTAGACGATGCCGAGGTTCGGCACGTCCACATTGGACATCTCCGCGATGAGGCGGGAGATGCTGTGCGACTGGTTGTGCTTGTTGGCCAGCTCGTCGCCGGCGGCGCCGGGCGTGTCCATGAGGCTCACGATCGGCAGCGAGCGGTTGGAGAACTCCTCGATGCTGCGGGCGGCCTTCAGGTGATGCTCGGGCATCCACTCGCCGCTGCGCACGGCGCGGTTCTGGGCGATGAACCCCACGCGCCGCTCCGTGCCGTCGAAATCGAGCACCGCGACTCCGGCGTAGAACGGCCCGTCGCCGTCCTCTTTCTCCACCCGCCCAAGGCGGTGGATGACGTCCGGCGCCGACAGGCGCTTCGGATCGTTGGCGCCGGCCATCACCGCGTCGATGTAGGAATCTATGTCCAAGCCGGCGAGCGTTTCGGCTTCGCGCAGCACCTCGGCATCCGGCACCACGCCGCGCAACGGCGGATCGAACTCGTCCTCCTCGTCCGGCAGCATGGAGGAATCCTCCGCGAGCTCCTCGGCTATGAGGAACAGCTTGTCGCCTTGCGCGTCGTCCGCGTCGGTGGCCTCGCCGCCGGCGGCGGGCCTCGGCGCGACGGTTTGCGACGCCAAGTCTCCTTGGGAATCCATCGTTTTGCGGGCCGCGGCGTGCTGGTGGTTCATTGGCTCCACTGCGCCGGCGAACAATTCCACAAAACGGGCGCAATATCCACAGGTTATCCCCATGTTTTTTTCAAGCGCCGGGGCTTGCCCAAGCGCCGTTGCTCAACCGCCGCCGGCGAGTGCCAACCGCGAGCCGCGCCGCGTGGCGCTGCGAACGCGGCGAACAACCCGTGGTGGTCGACGGGGTTGGCAATGGTATAGTGCGGCCATGCTTCCACGGCATACGCGATGAAAGCCGAGCGGCCTGTCGATCTGCCGTTGCCGAGCTTGTTCGCGGCAATGCCGGCAACCGCGGTGGCGTCCATTCTGCATCGCGCCACAGGCGTGGTGCTGTTCTTCGGCCTCTTCTATCTCGTCTATCTGCTGGATTTGGCGCTCGCCGACCCGGCCGGGTTCGAGCGCGCCGCCGCAATCGCCACCACACCCGCCGGCAAGGCGGCCCTGTGGCTGATCCTTGCGGCGTTGGCCTATCACTTGGCCGCCGGGGCGAAGCACTTGCTACAGGACCTGCACATAGGCGATTCGCTCGTCGGCGGCCGTATCGGCGCTTGGCTTTCCATCCTGCTTGGCGCCGCCGGCGCCGCCTTGGCGGGGGTCTGGCTTTGGTGACGCCGGTGGCCAGTCTGGGGCGAAGCGGCTTGGCGGACTTCGTGCTGCAACGGGCCACCGCCGTCGTGCTCGCGGCTTTCGCCCTGTGCGTGCTCGGCTGGTTCCTGGCCGCGCCGGTGAATCACGCGCGCCTCGCCGCCTTTTTCGGCACGTTGCCGATGCGGGCGTTCACCACGTTGGCCATTCTCGCCCTCGCGGCGCACGCCTGGATCGGCATGTGGACGGTGGGCACGGACTATGTGCGCCGGCACTACTTCGGGCGCCGCCACGCGCTGTATCTCGCCATCTACCAAATCGGCTGCGCGGCCCTCGTTTTCCTCTATCTGGTGTGGCCGCTTGCCGTGGTGTGGGGGGTGGCGCGTTGAACGGGCTTCACCGGAACCGATGCCGTGGCGCCGCAGGCAGCCGCCCGTTGCGGAGCGGTTTGCACCGGTGGTTGATGTGAGCCAGTTGCCGGTGATGGAGTTCGACGGCGTCATCGTCGGCGGCGGCGGCGCCGGTCTGCGCGCCGGCCTGCAGCTGGCCCGTTCCGGGCTGAAAACCGCCGTGCTGTCCAAGGTGTTTCCCACCCGTTCGCACACCGTGTCCGCCCAAGGCGGCATCACCTGCGCCATCGCCAGCGAAGACCCGGACGACGACTGGCGCTGGCACATGTACGACACGGTGAAAGGCTCGGACTACATCGGCGATCAGGACGCCATCGAGTACATGTGCAGCGTCGGCCCGGAAGCGGTGTACGAACTGGAGCACATGGGCTTGCCTTTCACCCGCACGGAAAGCGGGCGCATCTACCAACGGCCGTTCGGCGGCCAATCCAAGAACTTCGGCAAGGGCGGTCAAGCGTCGCGTACCTGCGCCGCGGAGGACCGCACCGGCCACGCGCTGCTGCACACGCTCTACCAGAACAATCTGCGCGCCGGAACGGTGTTTCTGAACGAGTGGTTCGCCGTCGATCTGGTGGTGAATCAAGACGGCGCGGTGGCCGGCGTGGTGGCGCTGAACATCGAGACCGGCGAGGTGGTGTTCGTGAAATCCAAGGCCACGGTGCTCGCCACCGGCGGCGCGGGACGCATCTACGCCACCACCACGAACGCGATGACGAACACCGGCGACGGCGTTGGCATGGCGTTGCGGGCCGGCTTGCCGGTGCAGGACATCGAGATGTGGCAGTTCCACCCCACCGGCATCCATCGCGCCGGCGTGCTCGTCACGGAGGGTTGCCGAGGCGAAGGCGGCTACCTCGTGAACAAGGACGGCGAGCGCTTCATGGAACGCTACGCGCCGAACGCCAAGGACCTCGCCAGCCGCGACGTGGTGGCGCGATCCATGGTGCAGGAGATCATGGAAGGCCGCGGCGCCGGCGAAAACGCCGACCATGTGCTGCTGAAGCTGGACCACTTGGGCGCCGAAACCATCCACAAGCGCCTGCCCGGCATTGTCGAGCTGGCCAAGACTTTCGCCCACGTGGACCCCGTGCGCGAACTGATCCCCGTGGTGCCGACGTGCCATTACATGATGGGCGGCGTGCCCACGAACGTCCACGGTCAGGCGCTCACGCAAGGCGCGGGCAGCGGGGACCGCGTGGTGGAGGGGTTGTACGCCATCGGCGAAGCGGCTTGCGTTTCCGTTCACGGCGCCAACCGGCTGGGCGGCAATTCGCTGCTGGATCTGGTGGTGTTCGGCCGCGCCGCCGGGCTGCACATCGAAGAGACGATGCGCCAGGGCGTCGCCTTCCGCGCGGCGAGCGAGACGGACCTCGAACGCGCCGGCGCGCGGCTCGTCCGCTGGGACCATTCCGTCGGCGGCGAGAGCGTGGCCAAGCTGAAAGAGGAATTGCAACGGCTGATGCTGGTGAACTTCAACGTGTTCCGCAGCGGCGAGCGCATGCGCGCGAGCATCCATCAACTGGCGGAGTTGCGCGAGCGCATCGGCCAAGCGCATCTGGCGGACAAGAGCCGGGTGTTCAACACGGCCCGTTTGGAGGCGCTGGAACTCGACAACCTGCTGGAAGTGGCGGAGGCCACCGCCATCGTGGCGGAGGCGCGCACGGAAAGCCGGGGCGCCCACGCCCGGGACGACTACACCGAGCGCGACGACGAAAACTGGCTATGCCATTCGCTGTTCTTTCCCGGCGAGCGGCGGGTGGCCAAACGCGCGGTGAACTTCGCGCCGAAGACCGTGGACACCTTCGCCCCGACAGCGAGAAGCTACTAGGCGCGCTCGCCCGCGAAGGCCCGCTGGCGACAACAAGCGAAATCAAGGAGTTAGGCTCATGCGGATAAGCCTCTATCGGTACGACCCGGACGCGGACGCCGCGCCACGCATGGAGAATCTGGAGTTGGACATTCCGGGCGTGGGCGATCTCATGGTGCTCGATTTGCTCGAACGCCTGAAGGCGATCGACCCCTCCATCGCTTACCGCCGCTCCTGCCGCGAAGGCGTGTGCGGTTCGGACGGCGTCAACATGAACGGCCGCAACGGCCTCGCCTGCACCACGCCGGTCTCCGAAGTGGCGCGGCGCGGCAAGCTCACGCTGCGGCCGTTGCCGGGGTTGCCCGTGATCCGCGATCTCGTGGTGGACATGACGCAGTTCTACCGCCAATACGAGAAGATCAAACCCTTCCTGCAGAACGAAGACCCGCCCCCGGCCCGCGAACGCCTGCAAACGCCCGAAGACCGGGAAAAGCTGAACGGCCTCTACGAGTGCATCCTGTGCGCCTGCTGTTCCACCTCGTGCCCGTCGTTCTGGTGGAACCCGGAAAAGTTCGTCGGCCCGGCCGGCCTCTTGCAGGCCTACCGTTTTCTGGCCGACAGCCGCGACACCGCAACAGAGGAGCGCTTGGCCGAATTGGAGGACCCGTTCAGCGTGTTCCGCTGCCGGGGCATCATGAATTGCGTGAGCGCCTGCCCGAAGGGCCTGAATCCCACGCGGGCGATCGGCAAGATCCGCACGATGCTGGTGGAGCGAGGCATCTGAGGGCTCGTCGCGCGGATTTTTTTGCGGCGATTCGGACGCCTCAGTAGCCGCGCCCGCCCACATGGTCGCGCAGGCGCGTTTCGCGGGCGCCTAGCTCCACCAGAAGCCGATCGCGCTCCCCTTCCATTCTGCCGATTTCGCGGGAGAGCACCTCGATGTCTTCGCGTAGCCGTCGCCGGCGCTCGGTGGTGAGCTCCTTGTCTTCGTTCAGCGCTATGTTCGCCTTCGCGATTCGCCGCTCGGCATCCTCAATGGCGTAGTTGATGCTGGCGATCTCGTCGACCACCTGCTGCACGGCAGACTCCAGATTGAAGATCACCATGCCCTCCCCGTGCGAGGCGAGAAACGCCCGTTCCAGGTCCGCGGGACACACGCCGGTGTAGGCGTAGCCTTGGCGGCCCTGCTGATAGGCGTTGGCAGGTTGGCAGAACACGCGCACCCCCTCCGAGCGGCCAGCTTGGTAGGCGCCGAGGTCTGGCGTGACGCCCACCTTGGCGCAGGCTTGGCGGTGCTTGCCCAACATGCCGAGGTCGCGCCCTTGGACGCCGTCTTCGTAGCCGATGGCGCGCCAATCGGCGTGCTGGCACTCCTCCGGCGACAACGTGGCGCAGCCACACAACGCGGCGAGTAGCGCGACCGCGCCGCCGGCGTGGCCGGTTCGGCGCGCGCTTCCCGGCGGGTTCACGGTGACTGTCCGGACGTTGTCGACCTGGCGAGATTCCACCATGAGCCTGCCCTTTGGTTGGGAACGCGGCCAAGTGTGACGCGAAACGCCTTGCCGTGTCCATGCGACTTGCGTGGCGGTTCTACAACCCGTTGCGGTACGGCGTCATGTCCATGCCGGGATAGCGGGCGCCAACGCCGGCCAACGTCTCCTCGCGCCAATACGGGTGGCCCGGCGGCGGGAACCCCAACAGTTCGCGCTCGGCCGTCGTGGCGGATTCGATCCAAGCGCGGAACGCCGGTTTTATCGCCTGCGCCGACCAGCCGACGATGCCGAGCCACTTCCAAGCGGCCGGCGCGTAGGTTACGAACTGCGCCAAGCGCCCGCCTTCGGCGAGAAACGGCGTGCCCCTGTGAAACGTGCGCATGCTGTAGATGAGAAGCGAACCGGCCGGCACGATCACGCGCACTTCGTTGTCGTAGAGCGCCGGCCGCTGCTCGCGGGTGTAGTGGGCGGGCCAGAGGATCTTCTCAGGGTAGTGGCGGCGCGAACACACCGCCGTTGGCGCGTGGGTTTCGGTCACTTCGGTGTAGTAGAGGAGATACGCGGTTTGCCAATAAGCGGGGTCGGCGGGCGGATAGGCCAAGGTGTGATTGCCGTAATCGCAATGCATGCCTTGATCCTGATCGCCGGCGGCGCCCTTGTGCTTGAACGACAAGTGCGATTGCTCGCAGTGCATTTCCGCGCCATCGGCCATGCTCGCGGCGCACGCGACGAGTTCCGGGTGCAACGTGATGGCGTTCAGGCGCGAGCCGGGATAGGGAAATTGAAACGCGCTCGCGCGCCTCGGCGATCTGCTCAACTCCGGCCTGGGGCGCGTCGGGTCTTCGCAATACTCCACCCAGCCGGGCAGCAGTTGGCGCCATTCCTCCAGCGCCTCGGCCAGTTCGCTCGCGGTGAGGAACTCGGGGACGATGGCGAATCCGTGTTCGCGGTAGTGATCGATGTGTGCGGCGGTGATTCGTCCCATTTCGCGTGCGGGCCTCCCCGATCCCAACTCCCCACTCGGCGCCGCATTGTAATTCCCGTCCGGTGCTACCATCGCCATGTCGCTGCGCGTGGCCCAATTCGGCGGCGCGCGCGTTCCACGAAGCAACGACGGGCGCTGGGGATGGTTCAAGGCAAAGCGGCCGGTCGCAAAGCCCTGAAGCGGTTCCTGCCACTGGCCCTGTTCGCGGCCCTGGCGGTGCTGCTGTACGCCGGGTTCAGCCTGCGCGATCCGCACCTGTTGCCGTCCGCGCTGGTGGGCAAGCCTTTTCCGCCTTTCGACTTGCCCGTGTTGGGCGGTGGCAACGCCACCCGCGAGGCGCTCCTCGGCGAGCCGCGCCTGGTGAACGTCTGGGCCACCTGGTGTCCCACCTGCCTCTCCGAGCATGGACAATTGCTCCGCATCCGCGCCGAGACCGGCCTTTCCGTCCTGGGCGTGAACTACAAGGACGACCCCGCGCAGGCCAAGCGCTGGCTTGCCGACCACGGCGACCCGTACGACTTCAACATCATCGACGCCGAGGGCGACCTCGGCGTCAACTTGGGCGTCTACGGCGCGCCGGAGACTTTCTTGTTGGATGCGAGCGGCGTCGTTCGCTACAAACACGTTGGCGCGATAGACGCCGCCGTTTGGCGCGACAAGCTCGAACCGGCTTGGCAAGCGCTGGCCGCGCCACGATGAAACGCCACCCGCGGCGAACGACGAGCGTGGCCGCTCGCAGGCGCCTGCGCCGGCTCGTGCCGCTGCTCGGCGCTGTGGCCGGCGTCGGCGCATCGGCGATAGACGGCTTCGACCTGCCGAATGCCGAGGTCGCCGCCCGCTACCAGCGCGCCCTCGCCGAGTTCCGCTGCCCCAAGTGTCTGAACGAATCGCTGGCCAGCTCCGGCGCGCCCATCGCGGTGGATCTTCGTCGCACCGTGCGCCGACTGCTGGTGGAGGGCAAGTCGGATGACGACATCCGCAAACACCTGCAGGAACGCTACGGGGACTTCGTGCTGTACGACCCGCCCTTGCGCCCGGTGACCTGGCTGCTGTGGTTCTCGCCACTGGTGCTCGCCATCGCCCTGGCGGGCGTGCTTGCCCACCACTCCCGCCGTCGTCCGGCGTCGACGACGGACGCGGAGCGGGCCTTGGCGCGGCAGCTGGTGGAAGAGACCGTCGGCACGACGAAGAACCACGCGCCGGAGGGGGGCTAGTGGCCGCGATTTGGCTGGGCGCCGGCGTGATGGCCGCGCTTGGCGTGGTCTACGTTGTGCTCGGCGGGCTTGGACGGCGGCGGCGGGAAGGCGAGGCGGATTCCGCCGAGGCGCTGTTCGCGGCCCGGGCGCGCGAAATCGAGGAGGAGGCCAAGGCCAACGCGCTCACCGCCGAGCAGGTTGCCGCGCTGGAAGAGGAACTCGCGCTCGAGTTGTTGGACGCGCAGGCGCAAACAGACGCCACGGCTAGCGCCAAGCGATCCAAACCACCGCTGCGTCCCCTGCTTGTCGGGGCCGTGGGCGTGGCGGGCTTGGCGCTTGCGCTCTACGGCTGGTGGGGCGACCCCGGCGCCTCGCGGATCATCTCGTTCGAGCAAACCGCGCCCGACGACGCGCAAGGATTGGCCACGCTTGCGCAGACGTTGGCGGCGCGAGCCAACCGAAGGCCGGACGACCTCAACACTTGGCTGCACCTCGCCGGCGTGCTCATGCGGCTTCCGGACTACGGCGGCGCGGCGGACGCTTTCGCCTCGGCGCACGCGCTGGCCGGCCCGGATCCTCAAGTGGATGTCGCTTGGGCGCAAGCGCGTTTTCTCGCCGACGGCGGCGTCCTCACCCCACCCACACGCCAGATTGTTGCCCGCGTCCTGGCGACCACGCCCAACCAACCCGCGATGCTGGAGCTTCTTGCAATGGGCGCCTTGCGCGATGGCGATTACGACGCCGCGGCGCGGCAGCTCGTCGCTTTGCTTCGCCAAGACGTCCCAGCCGCGCGCCGCCGTTTGCTTGCCGAGACGTTGGCGCTGGCGCGCACTCGCCAAGATCCGCAGCGGGCCTTCATCCAAGCGCAAGTCGACGTTGCGGCGGACACGGCAGACGCCCGGTGGCTGATGGTTTTCGCGCGCCCGCCGGGTGGCGGCCCGCCGGTGGCGGTAGCCCGACTGCCGGCGCGGGAAACCCAAACGGTGCTGCTCGACGACGCCAACGTGATGGCGGGCGCGATGCCGTTGTCCGCCGCCGGGGAAGTGGAGGTTGTGGCGCGGCTCTCCCGCACCGGCATGGCCGCGGACTTCAGCGCCGAAGCCGTGTCGGGCGTCGTGGAACCCGCCTTGCGGCCGCGCGTGCGCTTGCGGCTGCTCGGGACCGCCGAAGAAGCGCCCCTGGAACCCGGCATTGCCGTGGCCGTCTCCATTGCCACCGCGGTCGCCGCCGACACGCCCGTGTTCGTGATCGTGCGCTCCCCTTCCCGGCCGCGTCCACCCATCGCCGTGCGCCGCCTCCTGGCCGGAGATCTGCCGGCGCGCATCGTCTTGACGGATGCGGACCTGATGATGCCGGGCCGACGTCTTTCTGCCCACGACGAAGTGGAGCTATTGGCCCGCGCCAGCCTTGGCGGCACACCGTTGGCCCAAGCGGGCGACCTGGAGAGCGCCACAACGCGGGTCGCCGTCGGCGGCGGTGCCGGCGCGGATCCGGTGCGGCTGCGGATAGCGCATCCCGTGCGGTGACCCAGCTAGGAGCGGCCTAGGCGGAGACATCGGCGAGCCGCGCGGTGTCGTCACCGTCCTTGAGCATCCGCAGGTCGTGGTAGCACACCGCCACGACGGCGCTCTGCACGCTGAGGCCCACGCCGGCGATCACACCGGAAGCCCACCAGAGAATCGGCAGCGGCACCCAAACCGTGCCAACGTGGCAGAAGTAGATCAGCAAGCGAATTGCGAAGATCCGGCCTTTGTGTCCGCTCGTGAGTTCGTGGCTGCGCCTCAAGGCCCGCCGCACGCCGCCACCTTCCACGCTGGCGACGGGCACGGCCACCCAGGAGACAAGCGTCGGGATGACGATCGCCGCCAGGAGCGCCGCCATTACCAACCCCTTCATCAAGCCCGCGAGCGGCGCCAAGACGTCAAAGCTGAAAACGACCAGCGCAAGGATTGCCACCGGGCCCAAGCCCACGATGGCGGCAACGACGAGCATGCGCGGAACGGCTTGCAGGGTATGGGTAAGGACTTCTCGCCAAGTGGGTGGGCGGGCGCGAAGCGCGCGCTCCACGATGAAGGTCATGCCCCCTTCGAACCAACAGATGCCGAGCAACACCACAACGAAAAACACGCCGAAGTCGTACGCGACACCAACGACCGGCCTCAGCGGCACACCACCCGCCCCATAGGCCACCAACAAGATCTCCCAAACGACCGCCAACACGACCGCCAACACGGCCACAGCGGGGAGGTTCCTCAGGTAGATCGACAGGCTCTTCTGGAGCACATCGCCGATGACGAATCTGGACACTTGCCGCATTCTCGCGCTCTACGCTAGCGTCGCCCAAGCCGCCGGTCGCCTGCCGAGCACCGCGACGACTTACGCGAAGACATCGGGTATCCGCCCGGTGTCGTCGCCCTCCTTGAGCACGCGCAGGTCGTGGTAGCACACCGCCACGACGGTGCTTTGCGCGGTGAGTCCCACGGCAGCGACCACGCCGGGGGCCCACGAGCCGATCGGTATCACCACCAAACACGCGGCACCGACGCAGAAATTGATCAGCAAGCGAACTCCAAAGATCCGGCCTTTGTGTCCGCGGGTGAGTTCGTGGCTGCGTCTCAAGGCCCGCAGCACCCCGCCACGTTCCACGCTGGCGAGGGGCACTGCCACCCACCACGCAACTGTCAGGATGGTGACCGCCACCCACAACAAACTCCATAACGGCAACGGCACAAGGAGCATGAGCGGGAAGACGATGACCGGCAGTGCAACGGGTGCCACCGTTCCCAAGCATACCGTGGCGGCGGCGCCGAGCATGTGCGGAACGGCTTGCACGGTATGCGCAAGCACTTCCCGCCAAGTGGGTGGGCCGGCGCGCAGGGCACGCACGACGACGAAAGCCATCCCCCCTTCGAACCAGCAGATGCCGAGGAACACGGCAGCGTAGAGCACGCCGACGAAGTACAAGCCATTAAGCCAAATAACCAAAAGGCCACCTTCCGATGGCAACGGGACAGCCTCCGCGACCGCCCACACGATCGCCCCCGGGACCGCGAGGACGACCGCCAACGAGGCCACGGCGGGGAGGTTCCTCACATAGATCGACAGGCTCTTCTGGAGCACATCGCCGATGACGAATCGAGACACTTCCCGCATTCTCGCGCCTCTACGCTAGCCGCCGAAGCCGCCCGACCCGGCCGGGCACCAGCGGCGACTCACGCGAAGACCTCGGCGATCCGCCCGCTGTCGTAACCGTCCTTGAGCACACGCAGGTCGTGGTAGCACACCGCCACGACGGTGCATTCCACGCTTAAGATCAAGGCGTCGACCACCACGGTTGCTTGGGCGAGCGTCGCCTCGCTCCAATCCAAGCCGAGCGCCCAGGGAATCCCGGCCCCCGCGTCGCCGGCAATGATGCTTGGGATCACTGGGATCAACAGCAATCCAAGAATTGCCAATATCCGGCCCTTGTGTCCTTTGGTGAGCTCGTGGCTTCGCTTAAGGGCGTACACCACGCCGCCACGTTCGACCGCGGCGACGGGCACCACCACCCAATACACCAAGATCAGGATGATGCCCGGCACGATAAGCGCCACGAATCCCAAGCCCACGAACAGGTATGCGACCAAGCCAACGACGAGCACGCGCGGAATGACCTGCAGGGCATAAGCGAGCGTTTCTCCCAAGCTGGGCGCGGCCGAGCGCAACGTGCGCACCACAGCGAAGGCCATACCTGCTTCGAGCCAAAACCCGCCCAAGAACGCGGCGAAGAGATCGCCGATAGTCCAGAGCCCATCCGGTCGGCCCGTCGAATCGAGCATGTCGTCGCCAAGAGCCAACCACGCGACAGCGAACATCGGCGCAGAGGCGATGGCCGCCAACACGACCACGGTGGGGAGGTTCCTGCTGTAGATCCACAGACTCGTCTTCAGCACATCGCCGATGGCGAATCGAGACACTTCCCGCACTTTTCGCGCCTCTATGCCAGCGCCGCAGCTTGGGGCGCGCGACTCATCGCGCTAGATGGCCCAGCCGCTCCAGATGTTGTCCGCAGTGGCGGCCACGTCCTCGTGGAAGTTGCGGGTGTCCACCCACCACTGGTACTTCGCTCCCGGCCCAAACTCGTCGTCATCAAAGTACGAAAGGCCGGCGCGCTGGTAGTCGCAAGGCACGATCAAGCGCACGGTGGGCGTCGCCGTCTCCGCCGAGTGGTTCACGCCCGCGGAGTGCAGCAGGCGCGGATGCCAGAACACGACATCGCCGGCGGCCCCGGTGAATTCCACCGGCGTGATGTCGCGCAGCGCGGCGTCTCGCGCCAAGCGGAAGCCTTCGCCGCGCTCCGCGGAGATCCGCCCGCCATGCACAGTGTCCCAATGCGGATGCAGCAACAGGTGCGAGCCGGGCCACACGGTGAAGCCGCCGCACCGCGGCGGCACCTCGTGGGTGAGCACCATCGCGGCCAACTGCGCCGCCATGTAATCCGCGTGCGGACCCAAACGGGCCGGCGCTGTCGGCGGTTTGGGAAACACCGCGTAGATTCCCCGCACGCGCCGCGCCGGCTTGATGAGGCCGCCAAGCAAGGCCCGCGCCACCGCGAGCATGTGCGGATGGTTGGCGATGCGCCCGACCAAAAACGGTTCGGTGCCCACGCCGTTAGGCCCCGGCGAGCGCAACTTCCAAGTGCCGTGCGCGAGCCGCCCCACGCGGGCGACGGCCTCTCGCGGCCACTGGGGTTGCGCGGCAGCCGACCAGCCCGCCGGCTCGTCCCGGCGCAGAATGTTGCCTGGCACCTTGCTCCACAGGTGGTCGGCCACCTGCGCGAAAGCGTCCTCGTCGTCGATCAGGCCGCGCTTGATCAGAAATCCGTGTTGCTTGAAGAGGGCCACCTCGCCGGCGGCGATGCCGGGGCCGGCGGTGACGCACGGGGGATCCGCGAACGGCGTCGGTTCGCGGACCGCGACATCCTCGGCCGCCGGCTGGCCGGTCAGATGGCCGACGTTGTATTCGGTGTACGCCACCGCATCGTTCCTTGTTGGCAGGCGAGTGGCGATCCGCTCGCCGGTTCAAGTATAGAACGCGCCGCTGGCCAGCCCGGCCGCTTGCGCCGCCGCGTGGAACGGGTGGCGGCAGGCGCGGATGCCAAGCATCACATGAACGCTGCGGATGGAAGGCGCGGTGCGGTGACCCGGCACTGGCGGGGCCCGGAAAGAAGTTAGTCGAAGACCTTGGCGATCTGCCCGGTGTCGGCACCGTCCTTGATCACGCGCAGGTCGTGATAGGACACCGCGACCACGGCGGCTCGCACGCTCCAATACACGGCGCCAAAAACAACGACTACAACAGCGAAAACGGCCAAGTTTGTCTCGCTGAGCAACGCCTCCTCCAAACTCCAACCGAACGCCCACCCGATCGCCATGCTCGCCGCGCCCGCCAATACGCTCACCAAATAGCTGCCGACGTAGATCAGAAGGTCGATCCCGAATATCCGGCCTTTGGCGCCTTTGGTGAGTTCGTGGGTGCGCTTGACGCACTGCCACACGCCGATACGTTCCACGGCGGCGACCGGCACCCTCACCCACAACGCGAGCCAAAGGAGGATGCCTGGCACGATGAGCGCCAGAGTCCCCAAAGTGACAAACACCAAGCAGAGCAAACCGACGACGGATACGCGGGGAAGGGCCCGTACTGTGAACGCGAGCGTCTCTCCGAGGCCCGGCGGGCCGCTGCGCAGCGTGCGCACGACAACGAAGGTCATGCCCGCTTCGATCCAAAAAAGGTAGAAGCACAACACAAAGGCGTACGCGGCGAACCCGCTCCAGAGCACCGAGCCGGCCCCGGTGTCTTCGCCTAGAACCCAAGCGAAAGCAAACGCCAGGAACACGGTCAACGGCGTGACACCGATCGCCGCCAACACGATCGCGTTGGGCAGGTTCTTCCAGTAAGTGGACAGACCCGCCTTGATCACATCGCCGATATCGAATCGAGACACTACCCGCATGGCTTCGCCTCTTGGTTCTCCCCTTCTTGCCCGCCGCGCCGCGCGGGCACCGCAAGCCTAGATGGCCCAGCCGCTCCAGACGTTGTCCGGCTGGCCGGTCAAGTGGCCGACGTTGTATTCAGTGTACGCCACCGCATCGTTCCCTCTTGCAGGCAAGTGGCGACCCGCTCGCCGGTTCGAGCATAGAACGCGCCGTTCGCCAGCCCGCGCCCGCCGCCGGTGATCACCACGGTTTGCGCGAACAGCAGCCACTCGTCGGCGCGAGCCGGTTGGTGGAACCACATGGCGTGATCGAGGCTGGTGCCATTGAAGCACGGATCCTGCCAGCGTCCGCCGAGCGGCAGCGTGGTGTTGTCCACCAAGGTGGTGTCGGAGAGGTAGGCCAGCGCCGCTTGTTGCACTCGATGATCCGGCGGCAGCGGTTCGCGCACGCGCATCCACATGAGTTGCGCCTCCAGCACCGGCTCGCCGGGCGCGTTCCGGGGCGGATTCACATAGCGGATGTCCACCGGGCGCGAGGAACCGTGCCAGTAGCTGGCGCCCGTTTGCGCTTTCGTGAAGTCGTCGTAGGTGTAGGACACCGCCTCGGGCGGGGGCGCATCGGGCATGGCCGCGCCTTGGTAGCGCGGCGTCTCCTCGGGGGTTTGGAAGGACGCGAGCAGGCGAAACAACTCCTTGCCGCGCTGCCGCGCGATCACCTGTCGCGCCGAGTACGAGCGCCCGTCGCGCACCTTCTCCACAGCCAGCGACACCGGCAGATCCACATCGCCCGGGCGCAGGAAATAACCGTGCAGCGAGTTCGCCGGCCGGTCGTCGGGCAAGGTCGTCTGCGCCGCAGCAAGGCACTGGGCGAGAAACTGGCCGCCAAACACGCGCTCGCCCTTGTCGGGCGCGGCCGGGGCGACGAACGTGCCGTCCGACTGCGCTTGCAGGGCGATCAACGCAGTGAACATGAAGCGGACGTGGTTGGCATGGGCGAATCATACGCCGGGCTCTTGGCCGCCAGCGGCGCTGCGTCCGTACGAGCGTGTAATCTAAGCGCTTCGCCGTGCGGGGGAAACCGAGGGATGAAACTGGGATTGGGCATCGGCGCGTTCGGACCGCCGGGGGGCGAGCGCCTGGTCGCGCTGGCGAAGGAGGCCGAGGCGCTTGGCTACGACACCATCTGGGCGCCGGAGATCTACGGAGCGGACTGCTTCACGCCGCTGACGTGGATCGGCGCGAACACCGAGCGCATCAAGCTCGGCACGTCCATCATGCAGATTTCCGCGCGCACACCGGCAAGCGCGGCCATGCAAGCGGTGTCGTTAGACCACCTCTCCAACGGCCGCCTCATTCTCGGCATCGGCGTCTCCGGCCCCCAAGTTGTTGAGGGCTGGTACGGCCAGCCCTATCCCAAACCGTTGGCGAGAACGCGCGAGTGGGTGGCCATCTTCCGGCAGATCGTCGCCCGTCAAGGGCCGGTCTCCTTCGCCGGCAGGCACTACCAGCTGCCTTTGCCCGGCGGCACCGGCCTCGGCAAACCGTTGAAGCTGATCCTGCACCCGGTGCGCGAGCACATTCCCGTCTATCTCGGCGCCGAAGGCCCGAAGAACGTCGCCCTGGGCGCGGAGGTCTGCGACGGCTGGATTCCCATGTTCCTCTCGCCGTACCGCATGATGGAGATGTACAAGGACGCCATGCGCATCCGCAAAAAGGATTTCGAGATAGCCGCCGCGGTGACGGTGATCATCGACGACGACGTGCCGCGGGCGCTGCGTCAGATCAAGCAGAACGTCGGCTTCTACGTCGGCGGCATGGGCGCCAAGAGCTTCAACGTTCACAAGGATCACGTCACCCGCATGGGCTTCGGCGAAGCCGCCGACCGCGTGCAGGAGCTGTTCCTGGCCGGCCGCCGCGACGAGGCCATCGCCACGGTGCCGGACGAGCTCTGCGACGAGATCGCGCTGGTAGGCCCCAGGGCGCGCATCCGCGAACGCCTGTCGGCGTGGCGGGAAAGCCCGGTGACGATGCTGAACGTGGGCACGGCGAACCGCGACACGTTGCGCTTCATGGCCGAGGAGTTGCTGTAGGGCGAGCAATGGGCGGCCGATGCGAACCGTGCGCGCAGATAGGTGGCCAACAACCGGACAGGTTCGGGCAATTGCTCTCGAAACCGAAGCTGATCGCGCCCTCGTCGGTGGACAAACAGCGCCGCGGCGCGTCAGACTCGCCGTCTCGCGTTGTTTGAGAAATCATGGCCGCCGCCTACCCACCCATCCCCTACGGACGTTCCGCGTTCCCGAGCATCCGGCGGGACGGTTGCCTGTACGTCGACAAGACGCGCTTTCTGCGGGAACTGGAGAAGGAGCGCTACGTCTTCTTCATCCGTCCGCGTCGGTTTGGCAAATCGCTGTGGCTCGCCATGCTGGAGTGCTACTACGACCGCACGCAGAAGGACGGCTTTGAAGCCCTCTTCGCCGGCACGGAGATCGGCCGCGAACCCACCGCGAACCACAGCCGCTATCTGGTTGTGTACTTCGACTTCTCCGCCTTCAACCACAAGCCGGATACCTTGGAGCAGCGGTTCGAGGAATACTGCTTCCGGCAGCTACGCGATGCGTTGCGACGCAACCCCGATCTGTTCGACGACGAGGCCACGCGGGACATCCTGGGCCATCCCTCAATCGGCGGCAAGCTCGACGAGCTGTTCCTGCGCAACCGCGAACGCGGCGTACCTGTGTACGTCATGGTCGACGAGTACGACAACTTCGCCAACACGATACTGGCGCACGAGGGCGACGAGGCGTACCAGTCGCTAACCCACGGCAGCGGCTTCTACCGCAGCTTCTTCGCGGCGCTCAAGGCTGGCACATCGCGCACCGGCAGCATCGAGCGCCTGTTCGTCACCGGCGTCTCGCCGATCACGATGGACGACGTGACCAGTGGCTTCAACATCGGCACCAACGCCAGCCTGGAAGCGCGGTTCAACGAGATGCTCGGCTTCACCGAGGACGAGGTGCGCGATGTGCTTGCAACCTACCATCGGCTCGGCGCACTGCACGAGGACCCGGATGAGGCCTTGACTGTGATGCGCGAGTGGTACAACGGCTACCGCTTCGCCCAAGAGGCCGAACGCGATGTCTACAACACCGACATGGTGCTCCACTATCTGCGCTATTCCCTCGCCAACATGCGCCGGCCGAACGAGCTCATCGACAACAACATCCGCATCGACTACGGCAAGCTGCGCCACTTGCTGGTGGTGAGCCGGCAGGCCCGCCAACCGGAATTGAACGGCAACTTCCACCTGCTGCGGCATGTCGTCGCCGAGGAGCGCGCCAATAGCCGCATCCACGGCAGCTTCCCCCTCGAACGGCTCGCCGAGCGCGAGAACTTCCTCTCGCTGCTGCACTTTTTCGGCCTGCTCAGCATCCGCGGGGCTGCTCGCGGAATGCCCGTGCTCGGCATTCCCAACCAGACCGTGAAGCACCTGTTGTACGGTTTCCTGCGCGATGCCTACCGCGACGCCGGCCTGTTCGCCGTGGACTTCTACGAACTGGAAGGGATGCTGCGCGACATGGCCTACGATGGCGCGTGGCACCCGGTGATCGAGTTCCTGGCCGGCGCCATTGCCCGGCATACCGGCATCCGCGACTACATTGCCGGCGAGAAGGTGTTGCAGGGTTTCCTGGCGGCGTACTTGTGCCTCGCGGACTGCTTCCTGTTCCACTCGGAAAAGGAACTGAACGGCGGCTACGCCGACATCTGCCTAGAGCCGCACCTGGCAAGCTATCCGGACATGGGCCACGGCTATGTGGTGGAGCTCAAGTACCTCAAGCAGAATGAAGGAAGCGAAAATCGGATAGACGCCGCGGCCAGCGAGGCCGTCCGGCAGCTGCGCCAGTACTTGGCGGACGCGGCTCTAGCGCGACAGTTTCCGACGGTGCGCTTCACCGGTTTGGCGCTGGTTTTCCATGGTTCAGAACTGGTGCGAAGCGAAGCCGTTGCCGTTGGCGCGTAGCATATCTGGTCAGCAAGGTCAGAAGGAAATCGACATGGCGAGTTGGCAGATGCAAGAGGCCAGGACCCGATTCGGCGACCTGATGACGGCTGCGGCGGAACACGGCCCGCAGACGATCATGACTCGAGGTAGCAGAAGAGTCGCCGTCGTCCTCTCGGCCGACGACTACGACCGGCTGAGTCGCGCCAAACCATCCCTTGCGAGGTTCCTGAGGGATTCGCCGCTGGCCGGCGTTGATCTCGACTTGAAGCGTGACCGCTCGGCGGGTCGTCGGGTTCAGCCAACACCGGAGCCCTTGCCTAGCTCACCCTAGAGCCCCACGGGGCCGCCATCCGCCCCATCAACCGCCTCGGCGGCCACCAGTTCCCAGCCGCGAAACACCAGCGCCAGCCCGGTGAACCGAATCGACGGGTGCTGCCGCGCCAACCGCTCTTCCGCCAGATAACCGCGCAGCTGCTCCTTGGCGGCGCCGAGGGTGGAACGTGCCAGCGCATCGCCATCCCGGCCGCGTTTGAGGTACTTCAGCTCGATCACGTACCCGTGGCGCAACGTCGGATACCGGGCCGTCAACGGCGCCACAACCATGTCCGCGTAGCCCTTGCCGAGTTCCCGCTCGGTGTGGAACACGAAGCAGCTGGACGCGCCCAAGTAGGCAGCGAGGAAGCCCTGCAGCAGCCGCTCGCCCTGCACGTAGTCCCGCACGCTGGTCTGCCGCCGCAGCGCGTCCGCCAGGAACTCCACCGCCGGGCGCCACGCGCCATCCCTCGCCATCCCCCAAGTGAGGTCCTCGAACGCCAGCAGATCCACCGAGAACACGCCCACGTCGCGGTAGGCGTCGCGCAGGTAGCCGTACATCAGCCGCCGCACGGTCTGGTTGGGAATGCCGAGGCGCAACCGGCCGTCCACCGCGCCGCGGATGGACAGCAGCCCGAAGCAGTGCAGCAGCGTCAGGAAGTTCTCGCGCTGGCCAAGCTGGTCCACCGGGAAGCTGGGGCTTACGTCCGAATCCACCCGCCCCTCGGCGATCACCTCGCGCAGCACGTCGAAGTTGCCGTTGAGGCCAAGCGCCTGCGCGTTGCGCAGCTCGGCGCTGTTCGAGACCCGGAGCGGCACCTCGGCGCGAGCCGCCCGCTCGGCGGCGACCGTGGCGTCGCGGTTCACCACCACCAGATGGCGCAGCTTCGTGTAGTCCACGTGCACGTTGGTGTCGATCAGGTACCGCGGGCCACGCTTGTTCGGGATGGAGTGCTTGAGGTAATACAGGACCGTGTCGGTGTTGTAGATGTCCTCCGTCACCCCCTTGGCGAAGCGGTAGCCGCTGTACCACTCCCGCATCACCGCCATGGCCGCGTCCGCATCCTCGTCGAACACGCCCAGATCCCGGTAAAGCTCCACCAGATCGCGCACTTCCGTTTCCGTGAAGCCAACCATCTGGTTGTACGCCGCATCAAAGCTGATGTTCGTGCCGATGTTGAAGCCGCTGGTCACGTCGTCCATCGTCACCGGCGAGACGCCGGTGATGAACAGCCGCTCCAGATTGCCGGACTCCGTGCCCGCCTTCAGGGTGGCGAAGAAGTCCGTGAAGAAGCCGCTGCCGTGCGTCACCCCGCGGCAAGCGGCCTCGCCCTCGCCGGCCAAAATCGTGTTGGCGAAGTTGTCGTACTCGTCGATCAGCAGGCAAAGCCGAACGCCGAGCCGGTCAGCCCGCAGGAACAGCTCGTTCAGCCGGCCGCCCATCGTCGGCGGCGACAGGATGCGGCGCGTCAGCTCCTCGGAGAACACGTCCGCGTTCGCCTCAAGCATTCCCCGCAGCCGCGTGTGGCAGTATTCCTCGAAGCGCTCCTCCAACGTCTCCAAGCGCTTGCTGAACGCCGAGAAGTTCAGCCGCAGCACCGCGTAGCGGCCGCGGTTCGCGGTGGGTTCGCGGCCGATGTCCGTGCCGGCGAACAGCGCCTCAAAGCCGTCCTTCCGGGTGCGGTCGTAGTATTGCTCCAGGATCGACACCCAGCACGTCTTGCCGAACCGCCGCGGACGCAGGAAGAAAACGTGGCGCTCGTTCTCCAGCTCGCGCACGAAGCGCGTCTTGTCCACATAGAGGAAGCCCTCCCGCCGGATAGCACGGAAGTCCGCCAGGCCGTAGGGAATGGGCGGATAGGGCTTGCGGACAGCGGCTGCCACGGCACCTGCCTCCCGAAGGGCGGTCAACGTTGGGATTCTCACACCGGGGACGCGGGCTGTCCAACGAAGGGCGCTTGTGGCGCTACTAAACGGGCGAGCGGGCCAGACTGACACAAGATGCCAACACGCCGAGACTAGGCTGTCGCCGCTATCGTCGCGAACTGGCTATCGGCGCCTCGATCGGCGACAATGCGCCCGCATTCACTCTCGCCGCCCCGGAGAGGTGCCAGAGCGGCCGAATGGGCCTGACTCGAAATCAGGTGTGTCCTTGCGGGCACCCAGGGTTCGAATCCCTGCCTCTCCGCCACTACCATGATTTATGCTATTGATTACAATACTCTTTTTGGTTCAACGGGACGCTGTTTGCGCCAATTCTTGTGCCTTTTCTCCCGCGACGCGGGCTCGTCGGAGGCGGCGGCGGCTGGAATCGGCGCGGCGGGGTGGGCGCGACCAGCCGCTTCGGTATGATGCGCGGCGTGATAGTGGTGGCGACGGTGCATGGGGCCTGCCGGCCGCCAAATGCAACGATCCCGCCAATGGGGTAGTGGGCGCGCCCGATGTTCACGGCCGCACCTCCAACACCTCGCCGCTTGCGCGGGAGGGTTCCAGGGCGTACCACTCTCGCAGGGTTGTGCGCCAAGGGCGTTTTGCGCACTTGTCGGCGAGCTCGTAGAACGTGGGGCGGCCGGGGTCGGCGATCACCACGCGCTGCACGCCCGCCCCGAGGGCTCGCTCCACCAAGGCGAAGAGCGGTTTCACCATCTTCTCCCAGAAACAAATGTCCGAGCCGATGAGCGCGTACACGCCGGCGAGCCGGGTCGCGTCTAAGGCGTTGAAGTCCGCTTGCAGCTGCGCCACGCTCACATCGTTCAAGGCCGCGGTGATTTCCAGAAAAGGAAAGACGTTCTCGTCCAGATCAACGCCCGTCACTTTGGCCTTGAAGCGACGGGCGCAGAATACGGCACCCGGCCCCCAACCGCAGCCGATCTCCATCACCCGGGCGTGCACTCGCACGGGATTGTGCAGCAGGTAGTCCATGAGCAAGAAGCTCGACCGCCACGCCTTGTTGCCGTGGCTGGAGGGTTGATAGGCGCGCCGGAGCCGGCGGATGATGCGGTGCTGCGAAGTGAGAAGGTAAATCCCGTAGGCGCGGTAGACGTGCTCCTCCGGCAAACGTTCCAACTCGGGCATGGTGTTGCGCACTCGGCAGACGGCGGGAGCGGTAGACTATCGCAGGTTCCTCCCCCGACTCCGCACGCGACTCGTCGGATCCAGCGTTCCACCGACCGTAGCGGCCTTCACACCCAAAACCGCCATTGCCCCGGTAGTGCAGTCCGCGGCGTCGTCCGCCGCGGCTAGTCCCCGGTTTGGCCCGATGTCTGCCCACCGGGCGAATCGCCATTGGGCGCGAGATCGTCCGGCGAGAACGGGTTGTTTGTTTGCCGGCCTTCGCCTTGCGTTGGCGCGGCCTCGTCCGTCGGCCGCCGTGTGGCCGGTTGCAGATTCCGCGGTGCGAAGATCGTTTCGCCGGGATTGGCCGGCGCTTCTGGCGCGGCAGACGCGGCACCATCCTGCAAGGTTTTCTCAAGGGCGTCGATGCGTTCTTGGGCGCGACGGCGTTTCTCCGCTTGCACCGTCGCTTTGCACTCCTCTACGCCCACGGTGCCGGCGAAGTAGACCGTGCCTATGCCGGCCACGCAGACGAGCAAAAAAAGCGCGAGCGCCGGATTTCCCAATTTGGACGAAACGACGTTCCGGCCGGCGGCGGCCTTGGCGCCTGTGCCGGCTTCCCGACGTCTCAGGATTTCGTAGACGACGGCCCCGGCAAGCGTCAGCGCGACGATGGCAACCGCCAGCGCGCTGATCGACGGGTTGATTCCGTGGCGCACCTTGCTGGCGACCACCGTAACCAACGTCTCCTGCGTGAGGCTGGTGAACACCGTCGTGTTGTAGTTCTCGAAAGACGCAAGGAACGCCAGCACCCCGGACGAAGCGATGGCCGGTTTCAGGAACGGCAGCAGCACCTTGCGAAAACTCTGGCCGGGAGTGGCGCCCAAGTCCAACGCCGCCTCCTCCTGCGTGGCGTCGAAACGTTGCAACCGCGCCATGAAAACCAACAGGCAATAGGCGGCCACGAACGTCGTCTGGCCGACGATAGTAAGGAACATTCCGTCGTAAAACACGCTCTCGTCGCCCGCGCCGAACATGCGTCCAAGCCGATCCCAAAAAACCAGCGTCGAGATCCCCAGCACCACGCCCGGAATGAGAATTGGCGACACCGCCACCGTGTAGTACCACGGCTTAGCGCGATCCGGAATGCGCGTTAGAAAAAGCGCGCCAGCCATGCCGATAGGCACGGAAAGCAAGACGACGCCGATGCCGATGTACACGCTGTTCGCCAAGCCATCCACTAGTCTGACGTCATTCGCGAGCACACCGAACCATTCCACGGAAAAACACTCGAACGGGGCGACGCGCGGAAAGGCCGAGCTGTTGAACGCCGTGACGGCCATCACGACTAGCGGGCCAAGCAAATAGCAGAAAAAAAGAACGACGAAAGCCGTCAGAAAAATGCCGGCGAATCTCGTCGAAGTCACTTTCCGAGATCTCTCAGGCGCACCTTGAACACGCGCATCGCCACCAGCACGAGCACCAACGCCGAGATCAAGAGCGCGATGGCGTAAGCGGAACCGCGCGGCCAATTGTTGCCGGTGTTGAACCACTGGTAGATTATTTGCGTGAACCAGAGGCTGCTCGGGCCGCCGAGAATCTGTGGCGTGGCGAGCGCGCCGGCGCTCAGCATGAACACCATCGCGCAGCCGGAACTGATGCCGGGTTTGGCGAACGGAATCACAACGCGCCAATGCACGCGCAGCCACGAGGCACCCATGTCGCGCGCCGCTTCGATCTGGCTTTTGTCAAGATGTTCCAAAGCGTTGTAGAGCGGAAAGACCATCAACAGAACGAACGCGTAAGTCAGGCCGCTGTAAAGCGCCACGTTGTCGCGGAAGAAATCCATTGGTTCCTCGACGGCGCCGACGCCAAGCAGCACGTCGTTCACCAAGCCGCTCGTGCCGAACAGGATGCGAAACGCGAAAGCGCGCAGAATCTCGTTCAACCAGAACGGCACCACAAGCAGCACCATCATCAAACGCGCGAACCCGCCGTGCGCCGATTGCGCCAACAAAAACGCGATGGGATAGCAGATCGCCAAGTCCACCGCGGCCACGAACAACGCCGCCAGCAGCGTGCGCCCGAGCACGGCCAGATCCACCGTGTTGTATTCACCTTCGCCTCCCGCCCCGCCGCGAACGAGGTACTCGTAATGTTCCAACGTGTACACATCGCGCGGCCCGCCCTGCTCCGTCGGTGGCAGATTGGGTCGGAACGAGAAGTCCGCCATCGCCAATTGCGGCACCAGGACGAGCGCGAGAATCCAAAATCCAACCAAGACGAGAACGGACGCGCCGAGCCCGGCGCCGTAACGCGCGAAAAAGGCGCGCGGCCACGCGAACGTCCCGGGCGGCGTAGCCGGCCCCGAGTTCATTGAGCGGACATGCCGCTGGCGAACGCTATCGCTGCCATCGTCGCGTTCATTCGGCGGCCAACGGCCCCTCGGGCAGCGCGACCGCGCGCCGGGCGGAAAACCCGATCACAACGCGGCCCGCATCCTCACCGTCCGACCCCGCTTCGGCGTGAACACGAGTGGCCGTGACGCGCAGATCACCCGCGAGTTCAAGGAACACGCGCCAAAGGTTTCCCTCGAATGCGCTTGCGGCGACGGTGGCCGCCATGCGGTTTTCCACATCCTCGGAGGGCGCGAAACGTATCGCTTCCGGCCGCACGAAGACCAGCGCGGCATCGCCCACACGCAACTTTTCGTCGGGCTTCGCGCGCAACAGGCCCGCCTTGGTCGCCACCGTGGCGTAGTTCGAATCCAGCGCCGTGACCGTGCCGGGGAAGACGTTGTTCTCGCCGACAAAGGAAGCGACGAATGCGGAATGCGGCCGGTCGTAGAGGGTCCGCGCATCCGCCACTTGCAGGACGGCGCCTTGGCGCATTACCGCCACCTGGTCAGACATGGCAAGCGCTTCGCCCTGATCGTGGGTTATGTAAATGAAGGTGACGCCGACGCGCCGTTGAATGGCGCGCAGTTCGCCGCGCATGTGCTCGCGCAGGTTGCGATCAAGCGCGGACAGCGGCTCGTCGAGCAGCAGCACCGCCGGCTTCGCGGCGAGGGCCCGGGCGACGGCCACGCGCTGCCGCTGGCCGCCGGAGAGCTCGTGGCACATCCTGTCGCCGTGGCCGGGCATGGCTATGAGTTCGAGCAGCTCGTCCGCCCGTTTGCGCCGGGCGGCCCGGCCAACGCCGCGCACTTCCAAAGCGAAGGCGATGTTCTGCCAAACGGGCATCAACGGGAACAACGCGAGGTTCTGAAACACCAGCGCGGTGGGGCGTTTGTGCGGGCCGATGCCCGTCATGTCCTGGCCGCCGATGCGAATCGCCCCGGCGGAAGGTTCGACGAAGCCGGATACGGCGCGCAAGAGCGTCGTCTTGCCGCAACCCGAAGGGCCGAGGAACGTGAAGAAGGCGCCGTCGGCGACGTGAACGGAAACGTCCCGCACCGCGTGGATGGGGCCGAAGCGAACGCTCACTCCGTCGAGATCGACGGCCGCCATTGATCTTCCGAGTCAGAGCGTTCGGGGAAGACGCGACCGCGCACGGCCACTCGGCCAACGCCACCCCAGCAAGCGCCCTGCAACACCCCGCATCAGGCGCTCACGAACTGGTTGCGATACTCCGTGCGGGCGTCCGCGTACCACTGCGGCTCCTTGGGCCACGGCCACAAGTTGCCGAGCGCGTTGCCGGGATAAACGGAGGCGAACACCGCCGCGTAGCGGCTGCTGGCGTGCTCGTCCGCGCCGAGCACCGCCGAGTTGTAGCCGTGGCCGGCGCCCCAGGCGCCGTTTTCGCCGCCATCGATGCACTTGCCGGCCACCTCGGGCCGCAGGCAGAAATCTATGAACGCGTAGGCGGCGTCGACGTTGACGGCGCTGCGGGACAACGCCACGCCGTCCACCCACGCCAGCGCGCCCTCCACCGGCGCTCGGTATTGCACCGGCTCGCCGCTTTCCATGAGTCTGATCGGCGGGCCGTCCCACGTCTGGCCAGCCACCACGCCATCGTTCAGCAGGCCGTTGTTTTGCGTGTCCGCATCGTTCCAGAACAATTTCACCTGTTCCTTGTTGGCGATGCAGAAGTCCGTGACGATTCGCCAAGTGGCCCGCATGGCGCGTTCGTCCTGATACGCGGCGCGCATCGCGCCCGGCGCAAGGCGGCCAACGGCCTCCAGGTGCAGGCCGGCGGCGAGCATGCCGGAGTGCGGGCGCATCATGGTCTTGCCCCGCAGGGCCGGCTGCCAAAGGTCGCCGTAGGCCGGCACGCCGTCGGCGCGGGGCGGGCGCCACAGATCCGTGCGCCACGCCACGCCTTCGGTGCCCCAGACAAGCGGCAGCCAATGCGGGCCCTCGTCGTTGAAGTTCCATTCCGTCTCGCCCACCCGCCGCATCGCGGCGTTGACATTGCCGATGTTCGCCAGGCGCGTGAAGTCCCACGGCTGGAGCAAGCCAAGCTCCGACCATTGCGGCGACCGCATGTTGGTGGGGGTCACGATATCTATGCCGCGACCGCGCGTGGCCTTCATCTTGGCGATGGACTCCTCGTTGGAACCGATGCTGGTGGCGTGTACCACAACGCCGGTTTCCGCCTCGAACGCCTTGAGCATGTCCGGCAACATGTAGTCCGACCACATCAGGGCGTTGAGACGCGGCGCCGACGCGGCCCGCGCCTTCGCGCCCAGCACCCAAGGCCCCGCGGCCAAGACGCCAAGCCCCTTGAGCGCCCGGCGCCGCGTGGTGGGCGTGCCACGCCCTGGCTTGCTCGCTGCGCGATTCATCGCGCTAGCTCGGTGCCGCCGCGCGGGCGAAGCCGAGCCCCGTCGCCGCGGCGAGTTCGGCGAGCGCCTGTTCCTCGGTCACCACTTTGATGGTCGTCATGCCCATCGCCCGCGCCGGCTTCAGGTTGATGCCCAGATCGTCCAGGAACACCGTGTTCGCCGGCGCCACGCCAAGCCGCTCGCAGGCGATCTCGTAGATGCGCGGCTGGGGTTTGCGCACGCCCTCCACGCTGGACTCCACGACGACGTCGAAAAGCGCCATCACGCCCGCGGTCTGGGCGGCCCGTTCGTCGTTCGCGGCCTTCGCCCGGCTGTCGCCGGCCTTCTTCATGTTGTTGGTGATGCAACCCACCTTGTAGTGTTTCTTGCACTCCGCGAGCGCCGCCGCCATGCCCGGTCGGAACTCGCCGGAGAGCAGTTCAAGCACCTCCTTGCCGCCGACGCTGTGGCCCAAAGCCGCGGCTTCGCGTCGGAACTCCACGTCGAACCCTTCCACGTCGATGCGCGAAGACTCGAACCGCGCCCAAGCGTTGCGATCCGGATTCGTCGAGTTGATGGTGCGAATGAGATCCCTCGGCAGCCCCCGCGCCTGTTCGAAACGGTGGAACGCCTCGAACGGACTGGAGGTGAACACGCCGCCGAAGTCCCACAGGACGGCCTCGATCACCGCGGTTCCTGGTCCGAGAGGAAGGCGTGGATTCGCCGGGCCAGATCTTCCGGCGCGTCGAGCTCCGGCAGGTGTCCGGCGCCATCGATGGTGGCGCTTCGCACCGGGCCGGTGATCGCGTCCGCAAAGCGCTCGTTGCTGGCGGCGGGCAGCACGCGATCGTTCGCGCCCCGGAGCAGCAGCGTCGGCTGGGTCACGCGGTGCAGGCGCGCAAGCACGCCGGTGTCGCCGAACGGAAACAAGAGCCGCGCCGCCGCTTCCATCGCGCGCGTGCGCATCACTTGCCAATCCAGCGGGTCCGCGTCTTCCGGCATTGCCCAAGCGGCGTTCCAGTTTTCGGCGTTCTCGCACACGAGGTTGGGAATCGCGTCCGGGCTGGGGGGTTGCGCCCAGATGTCGGCGCCCGGCGCGTCCGGGTCGAAACAGCCGAACGGCGCGATCAGCACCAGCCTGTTCACCAGGCCGCCCGCCAGCGCCGCCACCTCCGCGGCCAACGCGCCGCCGACGGAACTGCCAACCAAGTCCACCGGCGCCTCCTCAAGCCCTTCCAACGTCTCCACGGTGTGGACGATCCAATCGAGCGGGCTGTCCAAGTGGCGGAACGCCGGCGCGCCGGGGAAACCCGGCAGCGAGGGCACGAGGACGCGGCGCGTCTCGGCGAGGTGATCAAGAAACGGCACCCAGCCCGGCAGGCCGCCAACGCCGGCGAAGAACACCACCGGCGGCGCCGCCGGATTCACGCCGCCTTCCATCACCCGCACGGCGTGGCCGTTTACGGTGAGTTGGCGCTCGTTCGCCATCACGCGGCCCGCGCCGCCTCGGCCACCCGCGGCGTGGCGCGTTGCGTCAAAGGCTTCGGCCACCAATCGTCCTGCCACTGGTCGTCGAAGAGATCGCGGATCTGCGGCAGCACTTTTTCGGCGTACAGGCGCGTGTTGTATTTGGCGAGTTCCGTGGACATGTTGCCGAACTGGCAGAGCAGCATCAGATGTCCCACGTTGAGGTTCACACACACCTCGCGGATGCGCTCGGCCACTTGATCCGCATCGCCGGCGATCACGTAGCCGAGATCCAGGATGTCGCGCCAATCCCGGGCCGCGCCGCGCGGGCCTGCCGCCGGCGCCGCGCTGCGCTCGGCCGCAAGCGCCACTTGCGATTGCACCTTGGCGCGGATGGTGGCCTCGGATTGGTAGCCGGCCGGGGACGCCCACTTCGGGTTCACGTGCAGACAACGCCCGTAGAAATACTCGGCCGGCGCCTTGTAGAGCTCCAGCGCCTCTTTCTCCGTTTCGCCCACGGCGACGAACTGCAGAAAGCCGGCGCGGTACGGGTTGCGATCCTTGCCGAGGCGATCCATTTCGTCCCAAAAGCCTTTCATCGTGGCGGCGCCGGCCTTGTAGCCGAAGTAGGAAAGGTAGCTGTAGACGTAGTCCATCTGCGCGCACCAACGCCAAGTCTCCACCGAGCCGCCGCCGGGAATCCACACCGGCGGATGCGGCTGTTGCACCGGCCGCGGCCACGCGTTGACGTAGCGCAGCTTGTTGAAGCGGCCGTTGAACGAGAACGTCTCCGGCGTCTGCCAGGCCCGCATCACCAAATCGTGCGCTTCGTAGTAGCGGTCGCGCAGCTTGGAGGGGTTCTGGCCGTAGGCGAAGACGGTGTCCATCGGCGTGCCCACCGGGAAGCCGGCGATAAGGCGCCCGCCAGACATGCAGTCCAGCATGGCGAACTCTTCCGCGACCCGCGTCGGCGGGTTGTAGAGCGCCAGCGAGTTGCCCATCACGCAGATGGCCGGGGCGCGGGTGCGCCGCGTCAACGTCGCGGCGATGAGATTCGGCGACGGCATCAGCCCGTAGCCGTTCTGGTGGTGCTCGTTGCAGCAGACGCCGTCGAAGCCCACTTCGCCGGCGTACTCCAGCTCATCGAGATAGTCGTTGTAGTGCTCGTGAACGAGCCTCGCATCAAGCAGGCCGGCGTCGATGTCCACCCACACGGACGGGTGCTGCTCGCGGAACTCGTCCGGCAACGCCTTGTACGGCATCAAATGGAACCACAGGTTTTTCAAATCCCGTCCCCTCCCCAGCGCGATTGGCGAGATACTACTACGCTCCGCCGCCAGCGAAGGCATGAGGAGACCAAACGGAATGGACATCGAGCACGGCGTCGCCGTCGTCACGGGATCGTCCTCGGGCGTCGGCGCGGCCTGCGCCCGCCAGTTGGCCGAGCGCGGGTGCCATGTGGCCATCAACTACTCGCGCAACGAGGATGGCGCGCGGCGTACGGAAGCCGCCTGCCGGGAGTTCGGGGTGGAGACGGTGGTGGTGAAGGCCGATGTGGCGGAGGACGAGGACTGCCGGGCGCTGGCCGCCGCCGCGCTCGACAAGTGGGGCCGGATCGACGCGCTGGTGAACAACGCCGGCACCACCAAGTTCAACCCGCACCCGCAACTCGAAGGCTTGACCAAGCAGGACTTCCTGGACATCTACGCCGTGAACGCCGTCGGCGCGTATCAAATGACCCGCGCCGTCGCGCCGGCCATGCAGCGCGGCGGTCGCGGCAGCATCGTCAACGTCGCCTCCATCGCCGCCGTCACCGGCGTTGGCAGTTCCATCGCCTACGCCGCCTCCAAAGGGGCGATGGTGACCATGACGCTGTCTTTGGCCCGCGCCCTCGGCCCGGAAATCCGCGTCAACGCGGTGTGTCCAGGGTTCATCCAGGGCGATTGGCTGGAGCAAGGCCTCGGCAAGGAACGCTACGCGGCCGCCAAGGCCGCGGTGGAAGCGGCGGCGCCGCTGCGTCTCTCCACCACCGCGGACACCGTCGCCGAGGCGATCCTTTATTTCGTGGCCGGGGCGGACGTGGTGACCGGCGAAACGTTGATTCTGGACGGCGGCAACCACCTCAACACCGCCCCGCTGACCCGGCGCTAGCGCGCCCTGACGGGCGCGCCGCGTCGCCGGCGCTTGAGACCACGCTGGCCGTGTAATACGCTCCCCGCTCGTTCGGGCGCACCGACGCCGTCATCGAACCGTTTGACAAACGCCACGAGGAAGGCCCTTGCTTGCCAACGACAACACCCGCCCCGTGAAGCTCCACACCGAATTCGATCCCCGCGTGGTCGCCATCGCCAAGCCGGCCCGCCACCACCGCTACCTGCTCGCGCCCAACGGCGATTGGCTGGGCACCGCGGACGGCGACACCCTGCGCGTTCAAGGCCATGTGGACGACGCGGCGATCTGGGACGCGACGGACGGCGGCTTCGAGCATGCGGTCACCGGGCTGCGGCTCGAGGCCGACGGCACCGCGCTGGAAGAACCGACGCGTCTTCGCCGCGGCGGCGCGGAACTGGGCGCGGATGGCGGGCCAGGCGCCGGCGCCGACTTCACGGTGGCGCATGGGCCGGAGAAACTGCCGTCGGCGTCCTTGCGGGAGCTGCGCGAGCAAGGCTGGGTGTCGCTCACCTGCGTGTTGTCGCCGTCGGTGGTGGACGGCTTGCAAATGGTGGGTTGCGTGGACGCCTACGAAGGCCGCGAACCGGTGCGCAAACCGCCGCTCGCACAGCATCCGGCGGTGGCGAAAGTCACCGCGGAGCCGGTGTCGCTGTGGCTCACCCGCGAATACATGGGCACGCGGGACATCCGCCTCGGCCACGCGCCGGGCGTCATGGCGCTGCCGCAAGACGACGGCCAGCGGGAAGTGCAGGGTTGGCACACGGATTTTCCGTACCTGTGGGGCACCGGGGACCGCGTGCCGATGCCGTCGGGTGATCTGGTGCTCGGCATGCAGCGCAACGTCTGCGTGTCGGACTTCCGCAAGGACAACGGCGCGACGGTCTTCAAACTCGGCAGCCACCGCTCCAACACGCCGCCGCCGGTGGAATGGGGCCGTTCCACGCAAACCTACCGCCGCGGCAGCCGGGCGAACAACGGCCTGCCCTACGGCGGGCCCCAAGCGGATGTCATCGAAGCCCCGGCCGGCAGCATCGTTCTCTACGACGCCCGCACTTGGCACCGCGCCGGCATGAACACGACGCCAAGCAAGCGCGGCGCCATGATCCAAGCCATCGTGCCCGGCTTCATCATGCCGTTCATGGACACCAGCGCCACCCTGAAGGCGTTCCTGGCGAGCGACGCCTGCAAACAAGTCACCGAGCGCGAGCGCAAGGAAATCGACAACCTCATGCTGCACAAGATCGCCGGCCCGGCCGGCGTCTTCGCGATCACCGTGGACGCGGAGCTCACGGAACGGGCCCGAGGCCAGCAAGCCGCCGCGGCTTCCGTCTACTGAGCTATTGGTACCGAAGTACTGACCGCAACGACGCCCGGCGCCGGCATCCGGCTTGAGGCCGGGTGGTCGAAGTCCGCAAGCGGCGGCAGCTCGAAGGCGAAGAGGCTCCCGGCGCCCAAGTCGCTGCGCACTTGCAGTTGGGTGCGGTGCCGACGCAGCACGTGCTTGACGATGGCGAGGCCGAGGCCGGTGCCGCCGCGCACCCGGCCCTCCGCCATGTCCACGCGAAAGAAACGCTCCGTCAAGCGCGAGAGGTGCTCCTCGGGTATGCCGACGCCTCGGTCCTCCACCTCAAAGCGCGGGCCGGTCTCGCCCCGCAGCCAGCGCACGTTCACCACGCCGCCGTCCGGGCTGTAGCGGATGGCGTTGGTGATCAGGTTGAAGAACGCGCTGTGCAGTTCGCCCGGCACGGCGTCCGCCCGCAACGTCTCCTCCGCCTCCAGCACGATGTCGTGCGCTGGCGTGGCGAGTTGCCGGGCTTCCTTCACGGCGGACTCCAACATGCTCGCGGCGTGAACCTGCCGGATGTCGTCCTTGCCGGGCATCGGCGACGACTCCAAACGGGTGAGGGTGAGCAGATCCTCCACCAGCGCCTTCATGCGGTCGGCCGGCGAGCGCATGCGCCCGAGCAGCCGGCGCAACGTCTCCTTGTCGATGTCCTCGTCCTCCAGCGCCTCGAGATAGCCGATGATCACCGTGAGGGGCGTGCGCAGCTCGTGCGAGACGTTGGCGATGAAGTCCTGGCGCATGGTCAGCAGCCGGTCGAGCATCGTGACGTCGCGGATGAGGATGATCGAGCGGGCGGAATCAACCGTGAGGTGGCGAAGTTCCAAGCGCCGCGCCTCGTCCACTGGCGAGGGCAGTTCGACGATGCCGTCCTCCACATCGCCGCGGACCAGCCCCTCGATGGCCCGGTCCCGCACTACGTCCTGCAACCGCCGCCGCCGGTCGTTGCGGGCGAGGCCCAAGAGGCTGCGCGCGCTGCGGTTCGCCGCTTCGATGACGCCTCGGTCTTGCAGGACGATCCAGCCGTCCGGCATCCAGTCCAGCGTGTTTCGCAGCCAGCGCAGCTCTTGGACGAGGCGCTTGACGAGCCCGCGCGAACGCCGCAACGAGGCGCCCTAGCCAGCCGCCAACTGCGGCGCCAGCCGATAGCCGACGCCGCGCACGGTCTGCACGGTCTTGTCCATGCCGAAAGGCGAAAGGGCCCGACGCAGGCGCAGCACGTGCACATCCACGGTTCGCTCTTCCACAAACACGTTGCGCCCCCAGACGCGGTCCAGCAGTTGGCCGCGGTCGAAGGCGCGATCGGGATTGCGCATCAGCAGCTCGAGCAGACGAAACTCCGTGGGCCCGATCCGAACCCGATCGTCCCCCACGACGACATGGTGGCCGCGGGTGTCGAGCTTCAGCGGGCCGATTTCCAACACGCCGTCTTCCGGCTCGCCGCTGCGCCGCAGCAGCGCCTTGATGCGGGCGACGAGCTCGCGGGGCGAAAAGGGTTTCGTCATGTAGTCGTCGAAGCCGGCGTCAAAGCCCTTCAGCTTGTCGGCTTCTTCGCCCCGCGCCGTCAACATGAGCAGCGGGAGATCGCGTGTCAGCGCGTCCTGACGCAGCTTTCGCGCCAGTTGCACGCCGCTCAAGCCGGGCAGCATCCAATCGATGATGGCCAGCCCGGGCAGCGGCCCTTCGAGCATCGCGAGCGCCTGCTCGGCGGTTTCCGCCGTCGCCACGACAAAGCCCGCCCGTTCCAGCGAGAAGGTGAGCATCTCGCGAATGTCCCTCTCGTCCTCGACGAGCAGGACAGTGTTCGATGGCATCGGCTAGACTCCGTTCCGTTGGAGTAGTTGGAGTAAACGAACGTGGCGAACCGTAAGCCGGAATTATGACACATTGATGATCGTGCCCGGATCGGCCGACACCGCGTTTTGGCGGCAAGAGCCGCGAGGGGCCTTGGGGCACCGGGTTCATGGGGATGGCCGCCGGTCGGCCGAGCAAGGGGGAAAAGCGCATGGCGAATAGACAATTGCGGGCGGACGACGGCTTCGCCTTCACCGTGTACGAGGCGCTGCCGCCGCAGGCCCCGCGCGGGGCGGTGGTGGTGGTGCAGGAGATCTTCGGCGTCAACGCCCACATCCGCGAAGTGGCGGACGGCTACGCCGCCGAAGGCTACGCGGCGCTGGCGCCGGCCATCTTCGATCGGGCCGAGCGCGGCGTCGAACTGGGCTACGACGCCGCCGGCATGGCGCGCGGGCGCGAAATCGCGTTTAGCGGCCTCGACCGGGATGCCACGTTGCGCGATTTGCAAGCCACCGTGGAGGAGGCAGGCAAGTACGGCGCGACCGGCATGGTGGGCTATTGCTACGGCGGCCTCATGACGTGGCTTTCCGCCTGCGGGCTGAGCGGCCTTTCGTGCGCGAGCGCCTACTACGGTGGCGGCATCGCGGGCACGCTGGACCGCAAGCCGAACTGCCCGCTCATCATGCATTTCGGCGCCTTGGACGCGCACATCCCCATGACTGATGTGGAGAAGATCAAGGCGGCGTTGCCGGACGTGCCGGTGCACGTGTACGACGCCGACCACGGCTTCAACTGCGACCACCGCGGCAGCCACCACGAACCGTCCGCGGCCTTGGCGCGGCAGCGCACGCTGGCGCTCTTCGCCGAGCATCTCGGCTGAGCGCGGCCGGCGAGCGCGGCCACCCCTTGTTGACAACCGCCAATGCGTTCTTGATGCTTGCCGCGGTTCGACGAGAGTGGCGAGCCGCCCGGAAGCCAATCGGCGGGCCGGTGGCGGAAACAGCGAAAGGAACCCTTGACATTCGCCCCAAGTGGGTAGTCAATTGACACGAGCGCCTTGGGGGGCACTGGCGCGTCCCGAAGCGATGCTCTAAAAACAGCCAGCGTAGGGAGGATCGTAGTTACGGTCATGGACATCTGCTCAACGAAAAGGCCCGCGGCCATCTGCGCCGTGGTCGCCCTCGCCGCAGGGCTCGCGACGAATGCGGGCGCCACCACGCTGGCGGACATATTCGCCGTGGCGGACCGCATCAACCAGCAAGCCAAGGCATCGCAAGCCAAGGTGGACGCGCTCAGCGACGAGACCCGGGACCTCTTCCACACGTACCGCACCACCTTGAAGGACGTCGAAGGCCTGCGCGTGCTCAACGCCAACAAGGAGCGGATGATCGCCCGGCAAGAGCGCGAGATGGCGGAGATCAGAGAGAACATGGAGAAGGTGACCGGCGTCGAGCGCCAGGTGACACCCCTCATGGATCGCATGGTCACCGCCTTGGAGCAGTTCATCCGCCTCGACATCCCCATCCTGCGCGAAGAGCGCGAAGATCGAGCGCGGCGGCTGCGGGACACTTTGGATCGGCAAGATGTCGCCGTGTCGGAGAAGTTCAGCCAAGTGCTGCAGGCGTACCAAATCGAAAACGACTACGGACGCGCCCTGGACGCCTACACCGGCCAGATCGACGTGGACGGCGTCGAACGCGTGGTGGACATTCTCTACGTCGGCCGCGTCGCCCTCCTCTATCAAACCACCGACGGCGCCGAGACCGGCCACTGGAACCGCCAAGAGAAGCGTTGGGAAGTTCTGGACGACAGCTATCAAGCCGCGGTGCGCAACGGCATCCGCATGGCGCGCAGCCAAGCCGCCCTCAACCTGTTGCCGGTGCCGGTGCGACTGGAGGAATCGAAGTGAAACAAATGATCAACCCCAACCCGACCAGCACCCTGTCCATGCGCCAACCCATGGGCCACCACGGTCTCGCCACCGCGGCGCTCGCCGCCCTCCTTTCCTGCGGCGCCTTCGCCCAGTCCGAGGAGGCCGCCGATGCGGACTCCGCCCCCCTGCCAGAGGTGGTGGAAGTGAACACCTTGGACGAGCTGCTCAAGAACGTGGAGGATCGGCGGGTCGTGGAGAGTCGCGAAAACGTCCGGCGCGAGCGGGAGTTTCAGGAGCGCAAGGATCAACAAGCGAAGATGCTCGCGGACGCCGAGGCGGAGCAACGTCGGCAAAACCAGCGCAGCACCCGTTTGGAAGCCCTCTACGACGAGAACGAACGCAAGATCGGCCAGATGCAGGAGCAGTACACCGAGCGTCTCGGAAGCCTAGGCGAGTTGTTCGGCGTGCTTCAGCAGGTTGCCGGAGACACTCGCGGCAAGTTCCACGATTCGATCATCAGCGCCCAGTTCCCCAACCGCGGCGAAGCGCTCAGCGCGTTGGCCGCCAAGATGGGGAAAGCAACGCAGCTCGCCACCATTGACGACATGGAACACCTTTGGATCGATCTGCAAAGGGAGATGACCGAGTCGGGCCGCGTCACCCGCTTCACCGGCGAAGTCAACATGCTCGACGGCAGAGCCGTTGAAGCCGAAATGGTGCGCGTCGGATCGTTCGCCATCATCGACGAGAACGGCTATGTGAACTACGACATCGGCACCGGCACCTTGGTGGAACTTGGCCGGCAACCGGAGGCGCAGTTCGCTTCCACCGCCGAGGATCTGTTCGAGTCCGACGGCGAGCTCGTGGCGTTCGCGGTGGACCCCACCCGCGGCCAGCTCACATCCCTGCTCATCCAGAAAAAAACGCTTGCCGAGATGGTGGGCAAGCCTTTCGGCGGCTTCGCCAAGGGCCAGTGCTATCTGCCGTTTTGCGACGGTCAGGGCGGCTACCCCGGCGCCATCATCATCATCGTGGGATTCATCGGCGTGATCATGGCCATCGAGCGCCTTGTCGTGCTGACGATGGTGGGCACCAAGGTGAAACGCCAACGAGCGACACCCGGTGAGCCGGCCAACGACAACCCCCTCGGGCGCGTGATCAAGGTGCATCAAGACAACCGGGAAGTGGACACCGAAACGCTGTCACTTAAGCTGGGCGAAGCGATCCTCAGCGAGATGCCGGCCTTAACGCGGAGCATCAGCATCATCCAAGTGATCTCGGTGGTGGCGCCGTTGATGGGACTGCTCGGCACGGTTATCGGCATGATCGAGACCTTCCAGTCCATCACGCTGTTTGGCGCCGGAGACCCGAAGACGATGGCGAGCGGCATTTCCACGGCGTTGATGACGACCGTGCTCGGCCTCTGCGTCGCCATTCCGACCACGTTGTTGCACGCCATCGTGTCGCAGCGCAGCCGCTCCATCGTGCACGTGCTCGAGGAGCAGGCCGAAGGCGTCATCGCCCAGCACGCCGAAGAATCCGGCCGGCCGCTCGATTAGGCCCAGTGGGTGAACAGCGTTAGGGAACGGCCACGCCGATGATCTACGAAACCTACATCGGGCTGTCGGCGTTCTTCGCCCAAGGGGGCGACGTGCTCTACCTGATCGCGATCACGACGTTCCTGATGTGGACGCTGATGTTCGAGCGGTTCTGGTACTTCCGCGCCGAGCACAAGAACGTCGTGCGGGACGTGACGGAAACGTGGGAGGGCCGGAGCGAGCGCCGTTCCTGGTCCGCCCACGCGATCCGCGACGCGTTGGTGTCGCAGGCCAAGGAGAACATCAACGGCCCTTTCCCCATCATCCTCACCTGCGTCACCCTGTGCCCGCTGCTCGGCCTGCTCGGCACGGTCACCGGCATGATCGCCGTCTTCGACGCCATGGCCACCCAGGGCGGCAACGCCCGCTCCATGGCGGCGGGCGTCTCGCAGGCGACCATACCAACCATGTGCGGGATGATCGCTTCGCTTTCCGGCATCTTCGGCACGACGTTTTTGCGCCGCAAGATACGCTACGAGACGGAGCTCGTTCAGGACCACCTGACGATGGACCACTAACGGGCACCGTGGCATGAGCGCAAACCCTTGAGGAGCCTTTCGTGATAAACCGCCCGGGCCGCTTCAGCACCGAGGACGAAGACTCGGACATCAACCTGACGCCGATGCTGGACGTCGTCTTCATCATGCTGATCTTTTTCATCGTGACGGCGACGTTCATCAAACAGCCGGGGACCGAAGTTTCCAGGCCCGATGCGCTGACGTCCGTGCAGAAGCCGACGGTGAGCGTGTTGGTGGCCATCAATTCGGCTGGCGAAATCTGGGTGGACAAGAAGCGCGTGGACGCCGCCGCCGTGGGGGCCATGATCGAGCGGCTGCACACCGAGAACCCCAGAGGCGGTTTGGTGCTGCAAGCGGATCGCAAGGCGAAATACGAGCAGGTGAAGGCGGTGTTGGACGCCGCCCGGCGAGTCGGCCTCACCGAGGTCGCGATTTCCACTGAACGGAACACTTGACGCACCCGACGAGGAGGCAAACATGGCAATTCGGTTCGTTGGCGCCGTCGCTCTTGGCGGCGTAGTCACCTTGGCGCTCTTGATGCTGATGCGCGCCGTCATCGCCAATCCCCAAGCGACCGTCGACGACACCTTCTCCGGCCACATCGTGGAGCTGGTGCACGTGCAGGAAGACCGGGATGTGCTTGTCGAGCAGAGGTTGCCCGACCCGCCGCCGCCACCGGACGAGCCGCCACCGGATCTGCCCCCGCCAACGGTCGACACGAACGTGTCGGTCGGCGTCGCCATCGGCGATGTGCAAGTGGACTCGAACATCGACATCGGAAACGCCGGGGGCTTCAGCCAGGACGGCGAGTACCTGCCAATCATCAAGGTGCAGCCCGTCTATCCGCGGCGCGCCTTGAGCCGCGGCATCGAAGGTCACGTCATTGTCGAGTTCGTGGTCACGGAGACGGGTTCGGTGCGGGACCCGGTGGTCATCGAAGCGCAACCGCCCGGCATTTTCGATCGCGCCGCGGTCGCCGCCGCGTTGAAGTTCAAGTACAAGCCCAAGATGGTGGACGGCCAACCCGTGGCCGTCTCGGGCGTGCAAAACATCATCCGGTTCCAGCTGGAAGACGAGTGATCGGGGCCGGGTGATCGGATTCTGAAACAGGACATTCAGGCAACGAGGAGACCAACATGGCGATTCGTTTCTTTGGCGCCGTCGTTTTTGGCGGCACAGTAACTCTGGCGCTCTTGATGTTGATGCGCACCGTCATCGCCAATCCCGACGGTGCTGTCGAACAGACCTTCACCGGCCATGTCGTGGAGCTGGTGCATGTGCAGGAGGACCGCGACGTGGTGGTGGAGCAGCGGTTGCCGGAACCGCCGCCGCCGCCGGACGAGCCGCCACCGGATCTGCCTCCTCCGCCCATGAACACGAACGTGCAGGTCGGCGTTGCCATCGGCGATGTTCAAGTGGACGCGAACGCCGACATCGGCGGCATCGGCGGCTTTTCGCCGGATGGCGAGTACCTGCCCATCGTCAAGGTGCAACCCGTCTATCCGGGGCGCGCCTTGGCCAGAGGCATCGAAGGTCACGTCATTGTCGAGTTCGTGGTCACGGAGACGGGTTCGGTTCGGGACCCGGTGGTCATCGAAGCGCAACCGCCCGGCATTTTCGATCGCGCCGCGGTCGCCGCCGCGTTGAAGTTCAAATACAAGCCCAAGATGGTGGACGGCCGACCCGTAGCCGTCTCGGGCGTGCAAAACATCATCCGGTTCCAGCTGGAAGACGAGTGACCTTTTTTCGCACTGGGGAGGCAAAGATGCTTCTGCTCGCAAGAGGAATCGGGAAGACGCCGGCGAGGGCCGCGGCGCGGCTATTCGGCTTGGCGCTGGTCGCGGCGGTCGTTTTCGACATTTCGCCGCCAGTAGCGCTCACCGGAGACGGCTTCGGCTTCGCGAACCCCGCCCAAGCGGCCGAGAGCGACCGCAAGGGCAAGAGGCGGCAAGTGCCGAACATGCAGGAGTCCACCTACCGGCGAATCGGCGAGGTGCAGGAGCTGATCGAGGCCGAGCAGTATCAAGAGGCGTTCGACAAGTTGCTGCCAATGCTTGAGAGCCGGCGCCGGTACAACAAAAACGAAATCGCCCAGATACACCGGATGGTGGCGTTCATCTACTTCGAGCAGGACAACATTCCCAAGACCATCGAGCACTTCGAGCAGGTCATCGCCCAAGTGCCCGACATCACCGAAGCGCTGGAGAACATCACGCTGGACCAGCTTTCCAAGCTCTATTTCCAACAGGGCATGAACACGGAAGGCGACGCCGCGCGGGCGCTGTTCAACAAGTCTTTGCGCACGACAGCGGACTGGATGTCCAAAGTGGACGACGTGGGGCCCGAACCGCACCAGTTCGTCGCCACCGTCCACTATCAGCTCGACGACTACCCCAGTGCGGTAGAGAGTATGGAAACCGCGGTGCGGCTCGCGCAAGAGGACGGCGACAAGGTGAAGGAGTCGTGGTGGAATATGCTTCTCGCTCTTCACGCGGAAGCCGACAACTGGGACCGCGTGGTCGAGGTCGCCGAAATACTGGTGAAGGACTATCCCAAACGATCCCACTGGATGACCTTGGCGGGCGCCTACGGCGAAACCGACCAGGAGAACAAACAGCTGTGGGCGATAGAAGCGGCCCATGCGGGTGGCTATTTGGAAAGAGAAGCCGATTTCACCATCTACGGCGGCCTCTTGCTTCAGCACGGCGTGCCCAATCGGGCGACGAAATACCTGGAAGAGGGTTTTGACGAAGAGTTTGTGAAACGTACCCCGAAGAATCTCAAGCTGCTCGGCCAAGCGTTTCAGATGGCCAAGGATTACGACGACGCCATCCCCGTTTTCGAGGAAGCGGGCAACCTCGAGGAAGACGGCGAGACGCTGTCCCGGTTGGCCAACCTCTACGCCATGCGCGGCAAATACGAGAAGTGCGAGAAATCCGCCCAAGACGCGCTCGACAAAGGCGGCTTGCGGCGCGCCCTCGGCACCAAGGTGACGAGGGCCACTTGCCTCTTCGACCTGAAGCGGCTCCGGGAGGCGCGCAAGATCTTCAGCGATGTGCGGGCAGAGGCGCGCACGAACAGGGAGACCGCGTCCGAAGCCAGAATCGCGGGGCAGTGGATCAGACACATCGACGCCGAGAGCAGGCGCCTCGAGGTGTTGGAGCAAATGGCGCGGTAGAGCGGCCGGCGTCCACCTGCCGGCCGCGGTTGACGCCTTGGCCCGACATCAGGCGGGCACATTTTCACCGGGATAGTTCAAGGCGTTGGTCTTGTCGCCGATGTCGCGCATCGGGGAGACTTGGCCACCATTCGCGTTGACTTGGCCGACCACGCCAGAGGCCTCGAACCCGGCGCGTCCGTCGCCATCAACGGCGCGTGTTTGACAGTCACCGCGGTGCGCGGCCGGCACGCTTGCTTCGATCTGATCGCCGAGACGCGCGCCACCACGAATCTCGGCCGCTTGCGCGCCGGCGACGCCGTCAACGTCGAGCGCTCGCTCCGGGTCGGCGACGAAGTGGGCGGCCACTTTCTTTCCGGCCATGTCGCAACCACCTGCGAGATCGTCCGGGTGGATGTGGACGATGGGCACTGTCTGGTTTCGGCCACCGTGCCGGCGCCCTGGATGCCCTATTTGATGCCCAAGGGATTCCTCGCCCTGAACGGCGCGAGCCTCACCATCGCGGAACTCGACCGCGCCCGGGAAACCATCAGCGTAAGCCTCATCCCGGAAACCCTCGCCCGGACAACGTTCGACGAAGTGGCCGTTGGCGATGCGCTCAATCTGGAGGTGGACGCCCACACGCAAGCCGTGGTGGACACGGTTCGCGCCTTGCTGCCGGAACTGCTCCGAAACTCGGACTGAAACTGCCGGCCGTCGCGCACCACGACACGCACAACGCTATCAGCCGACGCCGAAGATCGGCGCGGCGTTGTCCCAGAATATCTTGCGGATGCTCGCTTCAGGCAAAGGCTGACGCTCCAAGTCGGCAAGGCCGGCCGGCCAAGTGCCGTCAGGATGCGGGTAGTCCGTGTTGAAGGTGACGTGGTCGTCGCCCACCAGTTCGCAAACCGCCGGCAACGTGTGCTCGTCGCCCCGACAAGCGACCAGAAAGTTGGACTTGAAATACTCGGTTGGCCGTTTGCGAAGCAGCGGATGCTCGGCGTTGCCGGAGAAGTCCCAATGCTGCTCCATGCGCTGCAACCAATACGGCAGCCAACCCGCATCCGCCTCCACATGCACGATGCGCAGCCGCGGGTGGCGTTCGATCACGCCGAACCAGATGAGGCCCATCATGGCGGCCATCGCCTCGAACGGATGCGCCACCATGTGCCCCGCCGTGTGGGTCTCCAGGCGCTCGCCGAACGACGGCAGGTAGGGCGAGCCGGAGTCGTGGACGCACACCGGCAGGTTCAGTTCCTCCACCGCCGCCCACAACGGATCGTTCGCTTCGTCGTGCAGGTTGCGCCCGCACACGGGATTCGGCCGCACGTAGAAGCACGCCGCGCCCTTGCGGTGCGCGCGCCGCGCCTCCCGCACCGCCAATTCCGTCGATTGCAGCGGCAGCATCGCCGCCATCCGCAGCCGCGTCGGCGCGTGGGAGCAGTAGTCCAAGCTCCAATCGTTGTACGCCGCGCAGACCGCGGCGAGCAGTTCCGCATCGCGAAACTCGCGACCAAGAATCTGCCCGCCCACGGTCGGGAAGAGCACTTGCGCGTCCACGCCGTGGCGGTCCATGTCGCGGATGCGCGCCTCGGGCCGAAAGCCCTCGGCGCGGCTTTGCTCGTGCTTCTCCATGCCGCGGGCCGCGGCTTCGAGAAACTCCTTGGAGTGCATCGGGTAGTTGCCGTCCTGGCGCGTGATGGGCTCGCCTTCAACGCGCATGCCGGCGCGCCCGCCAATGTCGCCGATGCGCGGCGCGCGGGCGCGGAACGCCGGATCAATGTACTGCGCCCAAATGCCGGGCGGTTCCATTTGGTGGGCGTCCGTGTCGAGGACTCGAAAACCGTTTCGCATGACCGTCCCCCAACGGGCCACTCCATACCGGCAACCTACCGCTTGGCGTTCGCGTTGACAAGTGACAAGCGGTTCGGGAGCGGCGGGCGTTTGCAGCGATAATGGCCGCCGTGAATGCCGCCTTGAAGATAGTCGTCACACCCGGCCTCACGCTGCCGACGGTGAGCGACGACGACCGTGCGCGCATCAGCGTCGCCGGCGGTGGCGCCAAGGTCGTGGTGACGGCGCCGGAAGCCTTCCCGGCGGAAGTGCGGGATGCCGATGTGGTGCTCGGCTTCGTGTCGCGGCGCATGTACCTGACCGCCCGCAAGCTGCGCTGGGTGCATGCCATCGCCTCCGGCGTGGACGCATTCCTGTACGACGAGCTCAAACGCTCGGACGTGATCCTCACCAGCGAGAAAGGGCTGGTGGGCGAGCACTTGGCCGATCACGCATTCGGCCTGCTGCTGATGCTCACGCGGCAGCTCGCCACGGCGTTGCGCCTCGGTGCCGACGCTTGGAACCACCGGCCGGAGATGCGCGCCCGGGAGTTCGAGCTCACCGGGCTCACCATGGGCGTCTTCGGCTTTGGCGGCACCGGCCGCGCCGTGGCCCGCCGCGCCGCCGCGTTCGGCATGAACGTCGTCGCGCTGGATCGGGATCCGGTTCCGCCTTCCGAGCAGGTGCCAGAGGTTTGGCGATCAGGCGACTTCGACAGGCTGCTTGCCCACGCCGACGTGCTATGCGTGTGTTGTCCTCTCACCGCGCAAACGCGCGGCCTGCTCGACGCCGCCGCCTTCCGCAAGATGAAGCCCGGCGCCATTTTGGTGAACGTCACCCGCGGCGAGGTGATGGTTGAAGCGGATCTGGTCGACGCCTTGCAGACCGGCCGCTTGGCCGGAGCCGCGCTAGACGTGGCGCCGCGCGAACCCTTGCCGCCATCAAGCCGGCTGTGGTCGCTGCCGCAGGTGGTGATGACGCCGCACACCGCCGGCGCCAGCCAGTTCCGAACGAAACGCAACCTCGACCGCTTCGTCGCCAACTTGGAACGCTTCCGGCGCGGCGAGCCGTTGCAGGGCGTGGTGGATAAGACGCTAGGCTACTGAATCCCGCCTACCGCCTTCGCTTCTAACTGGCCGCCGTGGCGGCAAGGTTCAACCGGAAACCCACGCCGTGGACCGTTTGGATGGCGTCCACCCCGGCTCTGCGCAACTTGCCGCGCAGACGTCGCATGTGGCTGTCTATCGTGCGGTCGCTGACGACGCGATGGCCGGGATAGCTGCCGTTCATCAGCGTCTCGCGGTTCAGCACCTTGCCGTTGTTCTGGGCCAAAGTCGCCAACAAACCGAACTCGGTGCGCGTGAGCGCCACCGGCCGACTCTCCACCGTCACGGTCCACGCGTCCACGTCCATCCGCAGCGGGCCGGCGACGATCTCCTTCTGCGCCGGGTCGACGAGGGTTTCCAGACGCCGGAAAAATGCCTTCACCCGAGCCACCAACTCGCGCGGGCTGAAGGGCTTGACGACATAGTCGTCGCCGCCCACCTCCAGCCCGAGGACGCGATCCAGCTCAGCGTCCTTGGCGGAGAGGAACACGATGGGCACGTTGCTTCGCGCCGCGTGGTCGCCGCGGCGCACTGCCCGGCAAACCTCCAGGCCGTCCCGTCCCGGCATCATGATGTCCAGCACCAGCAAGTCCGGCGCGTCGCGCTCGAACGCCGTGAGCGCCGCGTTGCCGTCGGCAGCCTCCACCACCGCGAAACCTTCCCGCCGCAAGGCGAAGGAGATCACATCGCGGATATGCGAGTCGTCGTCCGCCACGAGCACTGTGCGCATGAGCGCGAGTCTACGCTCCCGCGGCGCCGCCGACCGCCGCGCACCACCCTTTGCGCTTTTTTTGCAAGCGACACAAGCGCGGCAGCGCGGCACCAGGCGATGCCAACACAAGCAAACCAAGCTAAGCGGTCGGAGCGGTCGGAGCGGTTCAAGTGGTTGCGCGGCATTGGCCAATCTGCCACGCTTTGTCGCCGTATTCCGCGCGCCGAGGGTCCACGCCATGACGTCGCCGACCAACGAGGCCACCGGCGTTGCGCGTCCATCGCGGGTGACGGCGCCAACCGTCACGCGCCAATCCTTGGCGTCATCCGACGCCGAGGTTCGCCCCGGCGCGAGGCAGATTGAAGCGTAATCGACAACGGCGCGGCGCCGCGTCCTTGCGCCTCGGTCGGATGCTGCGCGCTCGCGTCCACGGCGCCGCGTTGGCCGTCGCCCTGCTCGGCACCCCCGCCGGCGCCGACGATGGCAATGCGCCAGCGGGCCCGCGTCCCGTCGCCGAGGACGCTTGGTTGTCCACGGCGGCGCATGCCGTAGAGCAGAGCTGCGCGATGCGCCGGCTTGCGCTCCAGTGGCCGGTGCGCGTGCGCCCGATGGCCGAATTCGGCGCCGGCTACACGCCCGGCATCGGCAGCGTCACCTGGGAGACCGGCCACGCCGAGGTTTGGCGCACAGGCTGGTGCGCGGTGGGCATTTACTGCACGCCGGAAACGGCCGCCCGGACGGCCGACGCCAAGCGCTTCGAGGCGCCCCGTGGCCTCTACAGCCACCGCCACGCCACCATCTACGTGCGCGAACCCCGCGCCGATACCGCGACTGCGGCAACCGTGGCGCACGAAGCGGTGCATGCGCTGCAATCCCAGAACTTCCCGGATCTGGCCGCCGCCCACCTGTGGTTCAACCGCGACTTGAGCGCTGCCGTGGACGCGGTGGCGGAAGGCGACGCGCATCTGGTGGGGTGGTCTTTCGAACCCAGCCGCCGTCGGCACATGTGCAGCATGGATGCCGGACAAGCAACCCGCCTGCACCGCGATTGGTGGCAATGGGCGCCGCATCAAGTCAACGCTTTGGAGGGCTTCCCCCACGTTTTCGGCCCGGAGTTCGTCCTGTCACAGCTGCTGCGGGACGAAAACGCGCCAAGCGCCCTGTTGCGGGCCCCTCCCCTGTCGACGTTGGCGGTGCTGCGACCGGATCGGGCCGGCCCCGTGGAGTTCATCTCCTTGCCGCCCACGCTCGCGGCCACGGTTGCGCGGGAGACGGGCAAGTTGTGTGCGGCGGGGCTCGCCAATACCGTCGGCGTCGTGGGCATTTGGGGGCTGCTCGCGCTTTCGGACGACACCGTCGCGGCCGAGCTGCCCGACTTCCTGCTCGACTGGGCCGGCGACGGCTTCGTCCATCTCCGTTGCGACGCCGCGGACGGCGACACCGCGCCGGCCCCGAACGACGAACTTGCGTGGCTGACGCACTGGCGAACATCCGCCGCCGCGCTGGAGTTCGCGCGGCGCTTCGAGCAGGTAGCCGTTGCGGCCGCCACGAACGGCGGCGTGCTCGGCGCCCCAGCCAAGGCGACGGCGCGCGGCCGCAACGTCGTGGTCACGACGCCCGGCCTCAAGGCCGCCAAGCGCATGATCTTGCGCTCCCGGCGAAGCCAGTTCGCCGACTACGGCAGCTGGGTCGCCGGCGGCTGCTTTCCCGCTGACGATTGCCAGAAAGCCCCGGCGACCGGCGCACCGGCGGATGGGGAGGAGGGATTCACCTGCGCCGCGGGGTCCACGAGCGCGGCGCCGTTCGCGGACTGGCTGCGGCGCGTGCGGACAGTTCGCGCCATGGCGGCGAAGCCGGACGCCCTCGCCCCGGCGCTAGCCGAGGTTGGCCGCCAAGCGGTGTTCTGCGCCGTCAACGCGAGACGCAATGCCGATCTGCTCGCCGGCTGTCGGGCCATGCGTTTCGGCGTGCGCTATTTGGCGGCGCTGGCGGACAACGCGCACTGGCGCTGGTTGCCGTTCTGCACCGATGGCGACGGTTTTCGCGCACAGCTGCGCCGGTGGCTGGACGATTCCGCGCCGCACCGCCGCCTTGACCCCGGGCGCGAGCTGAACTTGGACGCCGCGGCGAGAGTGGCCGGCGCCTTCGCCCAAGGCGGCACCGCCCAGGTTCTGCGCCTCGCCGCGGCACCGCCTCTTTCCACGCTGCACTGGCTCGATGCCGAGTTTCGCGGCGCCGTGGACTTTCTCCACCTGCCCCAAAGCGTGCTCCAAACGCGCGGCTGCGAACTGCTCGCCACCGATGTGGTCGGCGTGCGGGGACTTTGGGCGATGCTGGGGCCACACGACGCCGCTGTCGATGCCGCCAAGCTGCCGCCGGTGTTGCGCGCTTGGCGGGGCGATAGACAGTGGTACGTCCGGTGCGATGACCGGGAGGGTTGGATCTGGGCCCTGCGGTGGGCGAACAACGCCGCGGCGCGAGCTTTCGCGGCCGCCGGGCCATTGGCCGGCGCCGACTACGGCCACGGCGAAGTGGACGGACGCACGGTCTGGTTCGCGCCGGAGGCGCTGGCCTCCGTAAAGACGCTGGCGAAAGACCATGTGCGCTCGCGCGCCTTCGCGACGTTCGGCGAGTGGCAAGCCGCCGGCTGCTATCCGCAATCCGCTTGCGACTAGGCCTGCTCGCGGCACCTGTAGTCGTTTTTTGCGAGGTTCGTTGCGGACTCCGTCACCGGCGTCGCCCACGCGTGCGCAAACGCGCGTTTTTTGGGATATGATTCCAAGCAGCAAGGGGGAGACCTGACCAAGGATGGGCATGGGGTTGCTCGCGCCGGCCCGGTGCCGCTGATGGAAACGGCGGCCCGGTCGGCGCACATTGGCGAGCTGAACGAACGCTCGCTCCATCGTGCGCTCAAGGCTCGCTACGCGGCCCCGGGCAGCGTCACCGAACAGGTCGTGGACGGCTTTGTCGCCGATGTGCTCATCGGCGACAGCATCGTGGAGATCGAAACCAGCGCGTTCTGGGGCTTGAAGCGCAAGCTGCCGCGTCTGCTCGAGCGCTTTCGCGTCACGCTGGTGCATCCCATCGCGCGCGACCGCTACATCGTCAAGCAATCGAACGGCGATGCCCCCGCCACCCGCCGCCGTTCGCCGCGGCACGATTCGATCTTCTTCGTCTTCAATCCGCTGGCGAGCATTCCGGCGCTGCTGGAGCATCCGAACCTCACACTTGAGATCGTGATGGTGGCGGTAGAGGAGATCCGCGTGCCGGCGAGGCGGCGCCGGCGCGATTGGACCACGGTGGACAAGCGGCTCGTCGAAGTGCAAGAAACCATCCGCGTGTCCAGCATGGCGGATCTGTTTGACCGGTTGGACGCCAGCCTGCCGCCAACCTTCACCACTCGGCAGCTGGCAACCGCCATGGCGTCGCCCAGGCGGCTTGGTCAGCAGGCGGCGTTCTGCTTTCGCCAAGCCGGCGTTGCGGAGATATGCGGCAAGGAAGGCAACGCCCTGGTGTATCGCCGCGTGGCGCCGGCCGTGGCCGCCGGCGCCTAGCGTTCCGCCCTTTTCGACACCCCGCCGCGACGGGGTGCCGTCAACCGTCGGCGCCGATGACCTCGCCGTGCTGGGTGTAGTCCAACCCTTCCATTTCGTCTTCTTCGGTCACGCGCAGCTTGGTCACCGTGCGGATGATCCCCAAGATCAACGCCGTGCCGGCCGCGCTCAAAAGGGCTACCCAAAAAACACCGATTATCTGCGTCAAGACCTGCCCCGGGTCGCCATCGAAAAGGCCGTCGGCGCCGCCGACTTTCTGCATGGCGAACACGCCGGTGAGCACGGCGCCGAGCAGTCCGCCGACCCCGTGAATGCCGAACACGTCCAGCGAATCGTCGTACTTCAACATGTGCTTGAGGTAGGCGCAGGCCCAACAGCAGGTGACCCCGGCGAAGACGCCGATGCAAAGGGCGCCGCCCGGCTGCACATACCCGGCGGCGGGCGTTATCGCCACCAAACCGGCCACCGCGCCGGACACCATGCCGAGAACGCTCGGCTTCTTCGCCACCGCCCACTCGTACAGCATCCAAGTGAGCGCTCCGGCCGCGGCGGAGATTTGGGTAAGCAGCATCGCCGTGCCAGCCAGAGTGCCAGCGACCAACGACGATCCGGCGCTGAAACCGAACCAGCCGATCCACAGCAAAGACACGCCGATGACGCTGAACAGCGGGTTGTGCGGCGACATGTCCTCGTGGCCGTAGCCGGTGCGCTTGCCCACCATGAGGCACGCGACCAAGCCGGCGATGCCGGCGTTGATGTGAACGATCGTGCCGCCGGCGAAATCCAGCACACCGTCGTCCTTCAGGAATCCGCCACCCCAAATCCAATGCACCACCGGCGCGTAGACGACCACCGACCAGACGCCGACAAACACCAGCAACACGGAGAACTTCATGCGATCCGCCACGGCCCCGGCGATGAGCGCGGCGGCGACAACGGCGAACCCGAGCTGGAACACGATGTAGACGGATTCGGGAAAGTTGTTCTTGAGGCTCTGGAAGTCCAAGTTGGTGAGCAACATCAGGTCGAGGTTGCCCACGTAGTCGTTGTCGCCGGAAAAGGCCAGGCTGTAGCCGACCACTATCCACGCGACGGTGATCAAGCAGCAAACGGCGAAGCACTGGCCGGCCATGGACAGCATGTTCTTCCGACGCACCATGCCGCCGTAGAACATGGCCACGCCCGGCACCGTCATCATCAGACCGAGCACGGACGCGGTGAGCATCCAAGCGGTCGTGCCGCTGTCCAGGACGGGCGCGGATTCCGCCGCCACGGCCATCGAAGTGCAAAACAGCGCCACCGCCGCGGCGCCGACCTTGGCAATGGTATTCATGGACTTGCCTGCTCCTTAAGACTCAACGCTTTTCGGGATTTCGCCAACCGCGCGGACCGCGCCGCCTGGCCCTAGAGACTCCGCCGCGACACGAAGCCGGCGCTCCCAACCGCACGGTCTCGCGCGTCGGTTCTTTCAGGGCCAAGGCCGCTCACTCGCGCCCAAAAAGGCACCGCCAGCCATTCGGCGTTGACCAGCTGGTCATTTGCGGCGGAACATGGCAACCCGCGGCCCCAATGCGGGGCGCTTTTTCTCCGGGGCGGGTTCGGCCGGTTGATCCTGCGGCGGCGCCGGTTGCGGATCCACTGCCGGCGGGCCGACCGCCGGGGCGGCTACCCTGGCGGCCGGGGCATTCGGCATGATCGTGCCACGAGCAAGCGGTTGCCGGACCGGCGGCGGCGCGTAGCGGTTGGCGTCCGGGAACGGCTCGTTGGCCGGGGGGACCGGCGCGGCGCGTGGCGGGAACGCCGGCGCCGCGGGCGCGGGGGCGGGGGCGGGTCGCTGTTCCGCCGGGAAGCGGCCGGCCGCGTGCAGCGCGGCAACGGTACGCGGGGCCTCGCCGAGCTGGCCGATCACCCGATGCACGGCCATCCACCCCAACCCCACGCTGACCGTCTTGTCCGTCACGAGCACCAAAAGCCCTTGCTCCCAGCCTGGAATGGCGGCCATGAACTGATTGGTTTGCTCGGTGGTCATTTGCACCTCGCGAACGAATCCGGAGGGGCCGCCCGACCCGGGGCCTCCATAAGGCCCGGCCAATGCGCCCTCGAACTGGCGAATCAGCTTGCCGTGGAACATGTTGGTGCTCACCACCGAAACCAGGTTCACGGTCGCCGGGTTCATCAGCGTGCCCTGGCGATACTCGCCAGCCACCGTTAGGCCGGTTTGCATGTCGATGACGATGCAACCCAACGAGCCGTCCACCTCGTCGAGTATCTCCTTGCAGACGTTTTGCATGTCCATGTCAGCCCCCCTTGCGGCGTGCGGGACAGCCACGCGACTCGCAGCCCTCGGCACGGCAACAAGCCCGCCGGCCTGTCCGTCCGACGATCGGCGCCGATGATGCATCTTCCACGGCGCACGGTCAAGCGGAATGGCAACGGCGGGTGTGCGACGTTTTAGTGCGCGGGGGCTGCGAGCGGGTTTGGGGAGTCATCGCGATTCCCAAGTAAGCTGAGGGTATGTACAACCGCAGCGAAGGGAATCGCGATGACGGAAGAGATGTTGGCGCAGGACGCGCTGGAGCGCAAGAAGGCGTGGGCTTTTCTGGAGGCGGCGGTGCGGCGGCTGCTGTTGTCGTCGCCGGAGTTCCGGGAGCTTTGCCGGGAGGTTCTGGGCGGCGGGCGGGGGTTCCGGGAGTTCGAGCTGGACCTGCGGGGCGCGCTGCTTGGCGGCGCGGCGGCGGGGGTTTCGGAGAATCTGTCGGCGCTGGACGCGGAGTCCGGGGCGCCGGCGTGCGGGGTTTGCGGCTCCGCGATGGTCCGGCGCGGCACGCGCTCGACGGCGCCGCTGTCGCTGCTCGGCCTTCTGACGCTGCGGCGCGGCTACTGGACGTGCGGGTGCTCGAAGGGCGGGCGGCATGTTCTGGACGAGGTGCTGGGGATCGCGGGACGGGACGGCGTGCGGGGAACGCCGGCGGTGCTGTGGGCGCTGGCGGAGCTGGCGTCGGAGACGAGCTTCGCGAAGGCGGCGGCGCGCCTTTGGCGGCTGGCCGGCGTCGTGGCGACGGCGAAGCGGACGGAGCGGGCCGCGAAGCAGGTCGGGTGCGAGATCACGGCGTGGGACGAGTCGGCGCCGACGCTGCGCGAAGCGCCGGCGGAGACGATGTACTGCAGCCCGGACGGCACCGGCGTGCCGGTGGTGCGGCGGGACGCGGGGACGGCGGAGGACGGCCGGCCGTCGAAGACGCGGGAGGCGAAGGTGGCGGTGTTCCACACGGCGGAGCGGCGGAACGCGAAGACCGGCCTGCCGGAGCGGGACGCGGGTTCGGCGCGGCACACGGCGGCGATCGACAGCGCGGCGTCGAGGGACGTGGACGCGGAGCCGTCGGCGTTCGCGCGGCGGCTCTGGCGGGCCGCGGAGCGGTTCGGGTTCGCGGCGGCCAAGCGGCAGGTGGTCGTCGCCGACGGCGCGAAGTGGATCTGGAACGCCGCCGCGGAACTGTTCCCGAACGCCGTTTGCATAGTGGACATCTGGCACGCGAGGGAGCGGCTCTGGGAAGTGGGGCGCTCGGTGTACGGCGCCGGCACGGAGCTGTGCCGGGCGTGGTCGGAGAAGGTCTGCGCGGCGCTCTCCGAAGGGCGCGTCGAAGACGTGCTGCGGGAACTGCGCCGGCACGCCGGCGACAAGACCGCCGACCAGTGCGTCGGCTATGTGGAGAACAACCGCGGCCGGATGCGCTACCCCGCGTACCGGGCGATGGGGCTGCTCATCGGTTCGGGCATGGTCGAAAGCTCCTGCCGGACGCTGGTCGGGGAGCGACTGAAGTGCTCCGGCATGCGCTGGAGCCGGGCCGGCGCGAACGACGTCATGGCGTTGCGCTCCTGCGTCCGCGACGAACGGTACGACGACTTCTGGCGCCGTCGGCGCAAACCGCCGCCAATGGCCGCCTGACGGCTCGCGCACTAAAACGTCGCACACCCGGCAACGGCGCCGAACGGCAACCGCGGGACAACCGGAATGGCTGTGGCAGGCGCGTTGCCAAGCGGCACCGGTGGTACAGTAGCGCATGGACACGTTGGCCGTTGCCGAAAGCGCAAAGGGGCGGTAAGAAGGGGCTAAAGGACAAGCGAATGACCACCACCGCCGCCCTGGCGGGCTGCTCGTTGCGTCGGGAAGCCGCCAAAGCGTTTCGCGCAGCCGGCGGGCGAACGTGGCCCCGGTTGCGGCATCGGCGCCGTTGGGCGGCTTGGGTGCTGGCCGCGGCGGCGACGGTGCCGGGTCAAGGCGCCGAAGCACCGGCCCCGACCGCCGATGCCACCGGGCCGGCGCAATCGCTCGACGTCTACCAAGCCGTGATGCGCCTGCAACTGGACTTGGAAGCGTTGCGTTGGGTTGCGGGCGAACCCGTGTTGGACGCGGCACCTTGGATCGCGGTCGCGACGACGCCGCGGCATCTGTTCTACCAGGCGCAAGTGCTGTTCGGCAAGGCGAGCCAAATCGCCGACGAGATTGCCGGGCCGCGCATCCTGCCGCTGCCCGACGACGGTTGGCGACGGTCCTTGCCGAGGCCGGCGCCACAAGACCGCCAAGTGGAGCTCGATGATGTGCTCCGCGTCATCACGGATGCGCACGATCGCGTTCGGGCGGTGATCGAATTGCAGAACATTCGCACGATACAACTCGATCTGCCGGTCCGGGAAACCGTCACCGCAGGTGAAGTGCTGACGGCGATAGTCCAAGCCAGCTGGCAGCTGGACCTGCTCTTGAACCGCGAAGTGCCGCCACTAGACGCTTACAACCTGGTGATGTCGGCCGTAAACAGGACCGGCGATCTGCTTGGTGGCGTGTACCCCACCGCGTCAGAGCTCGTGATCGGTGAACGTCCACTTGACGCCTATCGGCGTTTGATCTCCTGCATGGACTTGCTGCAGCTCGCTGGCGAGCCGGGACGAGCGGCAGCCTTGGGCTTGGACATCGATCGCGAACTCGCGCGCGAAAACGTGACCGTCGCGGATGTCCACCACCTCGCCGCCACCCTGCTCTCGGATCTCGATCACATGGCTTCGGAGTTGGGCAGCCAAGCCACCAAGCCGCCGAAAGGCGAATACCCTAGGCCGCGGTTCGTGTTTCCGTCGCACATCGACCAGATGGCGGCCGTCTTGCAAGAGCAGTTGCGGCTGCTGGCCGCGTCCGCCGAAGCCGCCGCCGCGGAAGACGGCTAGCGAGCCGCGTCGCCGGCGGGCGTTGGCGCGAAGGCGCCGCGCCGTTCGACAACGCCGGTCAACGCCTTCAACGCTCTCCCGGCACCACCGCCGCGGCGAGGCGAAAGCCGATCTGCAGCGAAGCCAATGTCGCTTCGTCCCATTCGCGGCGCGCCGCCCGCGTGACCTCCAGGCTGTTCGACCAAGAGCCGCCACGCATCATGCGGCGCAGGCAATTGCCGTCCGCGCGCGCCGAGCCGTCGGTCGGGACGTTCGCGTAGTTGTCGCTGCGGCAATCCAGCACCCATTCCCACACGTTGCCGTGCATGTCGTGCAAACCCCACGCGTTGGGCGCGAAAAAGCCCACCGGGGCGGTGCTGTTGTTGTCCCACTCGCTGCCGCAACCCTTGCAGTTGGCGCGTCCGCTTTCCAACTCGTTGCCCCAATGGTAGGCCGTGCTCGTGCCAGCGCGGGCCGCGTACTCCCACTGCGCTTCGCTTGGCAAACGGTAGGTGCGGCCCGTTCGAGCGGTCAACCAATTCGCGTAGGCTGTCGCGTCTTCCCAAGAGACGTTGACCACCGGCCTGTTCGTGCGTTGCCAGCCGCGTGGCGACGGCAAGCGCGAACGCCCCACGGCATCCGTGAACCGGTCGAAGTCGTCGAACGTGATCTCGTACTTGGAGAGCGCGAAAGGGGCGTCGAAGGAGACGTCGCGGACCGGCCCCTCGTCGCGGCGGCAGCCCACACCGGAGACGCAGCCCATGCGGAAGGCACCGGATCGCACGAGCACCATCGCCGGGCCGCGCCCGCCATCGGCCAGCGCATCGGCGAACTCGGCTATGCCCGCCTCCAGCGTCACCCCGCGGCGCGTGGGCACGGCGCCATGACGAATCGTCTCCTCCCAAGTGCGGTGGCCTACGAGCACGGCGCGCACCGCATAGTCGCCCGGTGGCAAGCGAACGCCGGGCGAGTAGCTCGCGTCGCCACCGACGAAACGCACTTGGGCGCTTGCCGGCGAGACCTCGACGGTGAACGGTTGCGGATCCACCGCCAACGCGAAACTGGCGGTGGTGTCGCCGGCGACAGGCACCGAGCGGCTCTCCGGCCGGTAGCCGACGCGGCTCACGCGCACCCGGTAGTCGCCCTCCGGCAAGCGGATGCCGGGGCTGTATTCGGGTTCCACGTCCAGCAGGGTGACGTTGGCGTCCGCCGGCCGCACCTCGAGCGTCAGCGTGCCGTAGACGATGTTGGACTCCAGATCCACCCGCACCGTGCGCGTTTCCTTCTTCGCCACTTCGGCGGAAACCCGGCGCCGGTTGTACCCCTCGGCACCCACCACCAGCGTCACGGGGCCAGCCCGCACGGCGGTGACGGTGGTCGGCGTCGTGGACTCCCAACGCTCACCATCGACTTCCACCCACGCCCCGGCGGGGTTGGTGATCACTTCGAGATCGCCGGTTGCGGGGACGAGCTTGGGCCCAACGGTGGTCGTTCGGCCCGGAAACAGCTCCTCGGCGGGTAGTTCAACCGTTTCGTACAACGGATGGCGCAACGTCAACGCATACACGCCAGCCGCGAGATCCGCCAATTCCAAAGGCGTCTCGCCCACCTTGACGCCGTCGATCAGCACCTCGGCGCCGGGCGGGGTGGTCGCCACCCGGAGCGACGCCCAGGCGGTCTCGGGCGCCGCAACGGGGGCGCCGACCTTGTCCGCGTCCGGCAGCACGTTCACATCGAGCCATGTGAGCACCGCGACCAACGCCACAACGCACGCCATTGGCGCCATTGGCAGGACCCAGCGCAACGCGCGGGCTTTCGCCCCGTTGCCGACCCGACCAGCAGGCGGCCCCGTCATGCGCCGCGCCGCCAATCTCGGCGAAGTGCGTCCGCCGTGCCGTGAACTTCCCGCTCGTCCAGACGCCACGAACTGCGTTCGCCACGCGCTAATGTTGGACGGCCGCTCGCTCGCGCTGATCGCCAGCGCCGATTCAATGGCTGCCAAGGTCCTTTCCTTGTAGTCGCCGCGCGCCGCCTTGGCGACAGGCACAAATTCGTCCGCAATGGCCCGCGCCGGCGCGTCCGGCGGCGGGTGGCCGACAACACAGCGGTACAGCACCGCGCCGAAGGCGTAGATATCCGTCCAAGGGCCCAGGCGGCTGCGGCTCGAATACTGTTCCAACGCCGCATAACCGGCCGCCGGCGTCATCAATTGGAAGTCGGCGGTCTGCGCGACCAGCGCTTGGCGGGCACCGGCCAAGTTCCGGCGACCGCCGCCGAGCTCGAGCAGAAGCGGCGACCCGTCCCGGCGCAGAACGATGGTGCCGGGCCGAATGTCCTGGTGCAGATAGCCAACCTCGTGGACTCTGCGCAGCGCGTCCAAAATCGGATGGACGATGGCCAGCAGTTCCGCCTCGGCAAGGGTGCCCTGTTGCTCCAGCTTCGCGGAAAGGGTGGTGCCTTCCACATAGTCCATCACCACATAGGCGGTACCGTGCCCCTCGATCCATCGGCGCGCGCCGACGAGGTTCGGATGGCGGATGCGCAACTGCACCCGCGCCTCGTCCATGAAACGCGAAAGGCCGGCCTCGAAGCTGCTCTTGTCCGCCGAAGACTTGGGCACCACCTGCGCTTTGTCGCCGCGCACCGCCAAGCCGTCCGGCAGGTACTCCTTGATGGCCACGAGTTTGCCGTCTTCGTGGTTCGCGGCGACGTACTTGATCCCGTAGCGCCCGATGCTCAGCACCCGGCGCATCTCGTAGCTTTCGAGCCGAAAGCCGTCCGGCAGGGCGTATAGGTGGTCCGCCAACTTGCTCTCCTACCCGGCTCCGCACGGCACGCTGCGCTTGAACAGCCGGGACCGCGTCCGCCAAGCGCGGGCAATCATAAACGATGGCCCGAACATCAGCGTGCGACCGCGCCCAGTTGCGCTTCCAGCACGCTGGCCAAGCGGTGTACATGGGCGGAATAGACGTACGGCGGGCGCCGATAGGGCAGCACCGGGGCATCCTCCCGGCGCCCCACCATGTAGGCGATGTCCGCAAGCAGCAATTGCGCCAGATCGTAGGCGTCCGAGGCTTCCACATCCACGCGACGGCGCTCGCGGCGCAGGTTCAGGCCAAGCGGGCGCATGTCGCGCCGCCGCTCCGCCTGCCAGACAAGCCGGTAGCAATCGAGCAATTTCTGGTAGATGCCCGTGGGCGTCACGCCACCCACCAAACGCGGCAGCGGCGGAAATGGCTCGCCGAGATGTCGAATCGCTTGGCGAACCAATTCGTACGTCTCGGTCGGACGGTATTCGTGCACCAGCATGGCGTTCAGCTGTCTGCTGGTCTCCACCATCTGCACAAGCGTGTCGGCCAAGACGGGGTTTGCCGCTGGAGCGGGCGCAGGCGCGGGTTCCGTGCCAACGCGTTCCAAGAGCGCGCGCAGTTCCGCGTGCGCCAAGGCCAGCACATTCAAGGCCGCCGAGGCGGCGCCCTCCGGGCCGTCGTGGCCCGGGGGCTCGGTCATCGGTTCAGCGGCCAACTCGTTCGCCAAGCGGTTCACCTTCCGGAACAGCGTCTGACTGGTGTAGAACAGGTGGCGAGCGCCCGCCGAGTTCACCGACCACCGCGCCGGCGCCACCACCGGCGCGCCCATGACGAATCGCAACTCGTCGACGTCCGCGCGCATCGCCGCCAGCGCCTGCGCGACCTCGGCGACACGCGCCTCTTGGGCGATCAGCGGCGTGGCGAACAAGGCGCCGCCAAACAACCAGACCGCAAAGGCCGGTATGCCGGCCGCCCGCAACGGCATGCACTGACGGCCCGTCACTCGACATCCGGCGGACGTCGCTCGCTGGCGCGGTGGGCTTCGGTCGCGGCCGGCGTGGAACATCGAATACACAGGCTGGGTCAGAACCGGAACTCGACTGTGGCGCGCTTGATTTGTCGTCGGCTGCAATTGGTCTCGCCGGCGGCGAACTCGAACCGCCACTGACGCGCCAACACCCGTGCTTCATTGGCGAATATGTCGAAATACTGCGGCCTGGTCGCGGCTGACGAATCGGCTATCACCTCCACGGTGTCGTCTGAGATCCCGCCCTGCTCGTTCAAAACGAACTGCAGCACAATGGTGGCCGAGCCGAAGTTGATCCGACGGCCTCGCGGATACGCGTCGGTATTCCGGTATTCGGGCATGAGTGTGGAGGCGCAAATCGCCTCCGCGTCCGTCTGCGGGTCAACCGCGGCGGTGTCCGGCAACGCCGGGTCCGGCGTGGCGGGCTCGGCCGGCTGCGGATCTTGGCGCGGGGGCTCGACGGCTTGAGCGACGGCGTCTTGCGCCGCTGGCGCGTCTTGCGCCGCTGGCGCGTCCTGCGATGGCGCATCGTCCGATGCGGAAGCGACCGGTTCGACAAGCGGGGGATCGATGGGCGAAGGCGGCTCGGCATCCTCTGGCCCCGCGTCGGCCACCTCGGCGGCCGGTTCGCGCTCCGCCCTGGCCCGCTCTTCCTCTTCGGCCAGCCTTTGCTCTTCGGCCAGTCGTTCCGCCTCCGCCCGTTGTCGTTCGATTTCCGCCAGCCTTTCGGCTTCGGCGCGCGCCTCCGCCCGTCGCAGTTCGGCGTCCCGCTCGATGGCGTCTTCGAGTCTCTGCCGCTCGAACTCCAAACGTCTGCGTTCCTCGGCGAGTTGCTCCGCCGCAGAGAGGCGGTTCGTCAATGGCTCGACTTCGTAGCCGTCCGCGGTCGGAAACTCGCGCACGACAGGTTCCCTGCCCATCGCGTCCGCGAAGTAGCGGTGCCAAAACGCCGTGTGCGTCATTTTCGGGCGTGGCATGTCGGTCAAGCCCTTGCGCGGCAGGTAGAACACCGTCACATCGACATCCTTGAGCGGGGCCGGCCGCGGCCCCACCGACGGCACCTCCTTCTCCCGCTCATAGATGAAGTCGTTGAAACCCCAGCCCGTCTGGCCGCGTTCCATGTGGGAATACCAAGCGGCATGTTGCATCATGTCGGAAAAGAGATAGAACAACCGCGGCTGTCCCGGCGGATCGTCGAACTCGAGGATGGTCTCCTCAATGGCCTCCACCAAATAGGCGTTCAACACCGGCAACGCCAGCGGCCTTGCGACCAGTCGTTCGAGATCGGCTGCCACCTCGGCGCGCACCGCGCAAAACCGTTTCGCGTTCTCACGCACGTTTCCGGAAACTTGGGCCGGCAGGTCGTCGCAGTCGCGCGTTTGCGTCCGATCTTCCTTCGCGCTGGTTGTGGCCAGCGCGGCGTTGGAGTAGGGCTTGCAGAAACGGCGAATGAACTGCCGGGGCGCTGTTGCGTTCTCCGTCAGGTTGTAGACCCGCAGTTCCGCGCCGGACGGCAACGCCAAGGTGACGTCGCGCAAAGCGTCTGTCGCGAGCGTCGCGCCGCTCGCACCGAGGGGTTTGCGCAAATCCACCAGGAACGCGGCGCGAGGCAACTCGCTTTGTCCCACGGGACACAGGTCCGCATCGAGCGCCACCGCCGGCTCCATATCGGTCAACAGCAGCGCGGCCAAACCTCCGCCGAACACCAACAGCGGCAGGACTATCAGCAACAGCTTGCGGAAACGCCCACTGGTTTGTGGAGGACGGTGTACCGCCATCATCCCCTCACATGCAAATTGCGGACCCTCTCCCGGGCGGCTGGCGGGCCGCCGCACACCGTGGACGCGGCGCACGCCGTACTCGGCACCGGGGGCTCCACGCCAACCGCCACGCGGCACATGTGCCGCTCGTTGAACGCCGGATCCCTAGTGCAATGCTTGCAAACGCGCAAGCCTTCCATTTGGCCACCCTCGAGGCCGAACCCCAAGACGCGGCCAACATAGCACGGATTGCCCCGGCGTGCCCCTCGCGGAGTCACGTCTTGCCACTTCCACAAGGACCGCAGCGGCCGCCGACGACGGCTCGCTACCGTGTGCTTGCGCGTTATCCACCGTGTGCTTTCGCGTTATGATGCTGCGACATCAAGCTGTTCGGGGAGATGCTGGATGCTGGGGGAAATGAACGTGCAGCCGAACGGAAGGGGCAGAGCTTCGTCGGCGCCGCGGTTCACGCCCACGCGCTTGGCGTGTGCGGTGGCGGCCGCATCGTTGGCGGCGACGGCATGGAACGGTCACGCGCAACCGGCCATCGAGGAGATCGTGGTCACGGCCACGAAGGACGCCGAAAGCATGCAGGACGTCTCGCTGTCCGTGATGGCCATCAACCTGCAGCCGCCCGAGGAGCAGCGCGTCGACGTGTTCGAGGATTACGTCCGCAACCTGCCCAACGTCACCGCCGGCGGGCGCGGGCCAGGGCAGAGCGAGGCGTTCATTCGCGGTTTGGCGGTGGATCCCGTGAACGTCTCCATCGCCGAAGCCAACGGCACCACCCCTAACGTGGCGCTCTATCTGGACGAGCAGCCGGCCTCCGCCGGCGGCCGCAATCTGGACATCTACCTCACGGACGTGGCTCGCGTCGAGGTGCTGCCCGGACCGCAGGGCACCTTGTACGGGGCGAGTTCGCAGGCCGGCACGATCCGCCTCGTCACCAACAAGCCGGTGGTGGATCGGTTCGAGCTCGGCTTCGAGGGGGACGTGAGCCTGACCCGGGGCGGCGAGGCGTCGAACTCGGCCGAGGCGACGATGAACCTGCCGTTGCTGGAAGGCCGCATGGCCGCCCGTATCGCCATTTTCAACGATCAGCGCGGCGGCTACATCGACAACCAGGCGGGCGTGTTCATCCCCGACGCGTCCTTGAACCCCCGTCTGCCGAATCCCGACGGCGTGGTATTCGTGCCGCTCGGCGAATCGGCGACAAGCCACGAATTCGCGGACGGCACCTACGCCGTGCCCGGCCGCGCCTATCCGGTGCGGCACACGCCCGTCGACAACGACGCGCTGGTGGAGGAGAATTTCAACGGCTCCATGTACCGGGGCTTTCGAGTCGGCGCGGCGTACGTGTTCAACGACGACTGGCGCCTTACGGTGCAACACCACCAGCAGACCTTGGAGGCCGATGGCGTTTTCGATTACGACCCCACGGTTGGGGATCTCGAGGTGCAGCGGTACTCCGAGGACGCCTTGGAGGACACCTTCGGCCAAACCGCCTGGACCCTCGAAGGGCGCATCGGCAAGCTGCGGGCGTTGTACACCGGCGCGTATTTGCAGCGCGACATCGAACAGGTGTACGACTACAGCGAATACGTCAACGTGGGCGGCTACGTACCGGGGTATGTTTGCGAGTACAACACGCCCGGCTACCACGGCGGCGGCGGCGTGGGCTACGTCTTCGATCCAACGCTGTCTGGCGATCCGGGCGTAATCGAATGCCGCGCGGCCACGAGCTGGACAGACATCCAAAACGCCGACGCCCGCTGGACGCACGAGTTCCGCATCGCCGCGGATTTCGATCGTTTCTCGTTCATCGGCGGCGTCTTCTATCAGGACGCGTTGGTGGAACACGTGGGCGACTTCCACTACGGCGACCCCACATGGAATCGCATCGATCCGACACGCGTGATCCGCGGCAAGGCGAACAATCCGAGCGTGCGCGCGGCGACGGTGCAATTCACCAACGACATCACGCGGCCGACCAAAGAGACCGCGTTCTTCGGCGAGGCGTCGTGGCATGTCACCGACGCCTTCAGCATCACCGTTGGCGCCCGCGCCTACGATTTGGAGGTGGGCTTCGAGGGATTCTCCGCGTTCCGCTACGGCGGACGGCCCGTTCCCAACTTGGCCGACGAACCCGGCGTCACCGTGCGCCCGAACGCCGTTGGCGGACGCGACTACGCGACCAATCTGGGGGATTTCCAGCCGCTAACCGCCAAGGACGTGATCGGCAAGCTGACGGTGTCCTGGCATCAAACCGAAGACGTGCTGTTCTACGCCACGACCTCGCAAGGCTACCGACCGCCCGGCTTCAACCGCGCCGCGGCCGCGGGAGAAGCGACCGCGCAAGGCGTGGCGGCGCGGGCCAACGACGGGCCGGGCGGTTTTCCCGACTACTTCATACCCGTGACGTACAACAGCGACGAAGTGGCCAACCTCGAGTTCGGCTGGAAGACGCTGCTGGCCGGCGGCCGGTTGAGGTTCAACGGCAGCGTCTACCGCATGGAGTGGAACGACATACAGGTTTCCCACTTCGATTCGCAGAACATCTCCCTTTTCACCATCGTCGACAACGCCGGCGACGCCCGGATCATCGGCACGGAACTGGATCTGGAGTGGCGGCCGACGGACAACCTGACGTTTCACGCTTCGGCGTCTTGGAACGATACCGAGCTGGTTCGGGTGAATCCGGCCTTCGACTTCGTCGTGGCGGATGCCGGCAGCGCGCTGCCGCTCACGCCGGAGTTCCAAACCCTTCTGCGCACCCGCTACGAGTGGACCGTTGGCGAGGGCTCCGCGTATTGGCAGATCACGGCCAATTACGCCGGCCGCAGCTTCAACTCGCTGGTGGACGTGCCCGGGAGCGATCCGCGGCAGATGCAGGATCCGTACTTCCTCCTGGACGCCGCGGCCGGCTACCGCGGCGAAACGGTGATGCGTGACCAGGAGAAATACGTCTGGTCCGGCTGGGGCGTGGAGCTTTTCGTGAACAACGCCACCAACGAGCGGCCGCAATTTCACGTCAACCGCCAAGACTTCCGCCAACGGATCACCACCAATCGGCCCATGACCGTCGGCGTGCGCATCTCCTACGACCTGTTGTAGGAGGTGTGCAGCGCGGTTATTGCGACGGGCGCAAACCCATCGCCACGACCTGCCGTTCGGCGGCCCATCCGCTTCAACATGACGTTCAGGCGCGGTTCAGCAAACGACCGTTACCGTATGGCTCCCAATCACACATGAGGAGCAAGTCATGGCGAAGTCCAGTGGCGGAAAAGGCGGCGGCCGACAGAGCGGAACGGGCGGCGGCCGACAAGGCGGCGGCAAAGGCGGCGGCAAGGGCGGCAAGAGCGGCGGTTGGCCGAGCACCACGGGCAATCCGTCCGGCGGCGGCCGTTCCAACAGTCCGCCGGGCGGTGGGCGCAAGAGCTGAACCGCGAGGCCGGGCGGCGCGTGTCGTCGCCCGGTCTAGTCCCTTGCAGACGTTGGCGGTGGCCGGAGGCCGACTCGCTGCGCTTCGAACGCATCGTCGACAAGTGCGAACACGCCACGCCGCGGCACACAACCGCGGCGGCCAAGGCTCGAGCTGGCATCCCCGCCGCTCGGCGCGCTCCAAACGGCCCCACAGGTAGCCAAGGAGGAACGAAGCCGCAGGACGATGCAGGTTCTTCTCTACAACAACCTGGCCCCGGCCAGCATTCCCAATTTCGCCAAGGTGAAGACGCTCTTGGAAACCGGCGACTTTCGTTCCGCCGATGTCAAGAAAGTCACCGACGATCTGTACCGGGCCCGGTTGGATCGGAGCAACCGTCTGCTGTTCAAGTTCGCCCGCCACCGGGGCGAAACCTACATCCTGGTGTTGGAGCTCATCGCCAACCACGCCTACGAATCCTCCCGCTTCCTGCATCGCGGAGTGAAGGTCGACGAAAGCAAGCTGCCGGACATCGCCCCCGACCAGAGCGCGGACGCGGAGGAACTCGCCTACGTCAACCCGAACGGCAGGACGTTCAACATTCTGGACAAGGTGATCTCCTTCGACGACGCCCAGCAAGCCGTGTTCGCCGTTTCCGTGCCGCTGATCGTGGTTGGCAGCGCCGGCAGCGGCAAGACGGTGCTGACGCTGGAGAAGATGAAAGAAGCCGAGGGCAACGTGCTGTACGTCACGCGCTCGCCCTACTTGGCCGACAACGCCCGCGAACTCTACTACGGCAACAACTACGAGAACGAACACCAAGACGTCAGCTTTCTTTCGTTCGGCGAGTTCTTGGACAGCATACGGGTGTCGCAAACCCGCGAGCTGCAGTTCCGCCAGTTCGCCGGCTGGTTCGCGCGGCACCGCATGGCCTCCGGCGTCACCGACGCCCACCAGTTCTACGAGGAAGTGCATGGCGTTCTCACGGGATCGTCCGCCACCAGCGCCTGGCTTGAAGAGGAAGAGTACTTGGCGCTCGGCATCCGGCAGTCCATATACGCCGCGGATCAACGCGCCAAGGTGTACGGCCTGTTTCGCAAATACCTCGCCCACCTGCAAGAAACCGGCTGCCACGACATCAACGTGCGGAGCTTCGAGTACCAGCAGCTGGCCACGCCGGCGTGGGACTTCGTAGTCGTGGACGAGGTGCAGGACTTCACCAACGTGCAGCTGCATCTGGTGTTGAGCACGCTCGCGGATCCGATGCGCTTCATCCTGTGTGGAGACTCCAATCAGATCGTACATCCCAATTTCTTCTCCTGGGCCGGGCTGAAACGCCATTTCTACGGGCGCACGTTCGCCACCGAAGACGCTCGCGGACGGTCGTTCGAGCCGGCGGACGTGATGCGGGTGCTCAGCACCAACTACCGCAGTTCCCGCACCGTGACTGAGCTCGCGAACCGCGTACTGCGGTTGAAAACCGCCCGCTTCCGGTCGGTGGATCGGGAAAGCAACTATCTCGTCTCCAGCAACGCCGACGACGCCGGAGTCGTAACGCTGCTGCCGGACGAGCCGCGCTTGGTGAACCAACTCAACGCCCGCACGCGCGCCTCCACGCGGTTCGCCGTCGTGGTGATGCACGCCGAGCAGAAGACGGCGGCGCGAAGCCGATTCAGCACGCCGCTGGTGTTTTCCATTCAGGAGGCCAAAGGTCTCGAGTACGAGAACATCATCCTCTTCAACTTCGTTTCCTCCGGTGAGGATCGCTTCCGCGAAATATGCCGCGACGTGGATCCAACTTTGGTTCAAGCCGGCGAACTTCGCTACGCGCGCAGCCGCGACAAGAGCGACAAGTCCTTGGAGATCTTCAAGTTCCACATCAACGCGCTGTACGTGGCCGTCACCCGCGCGGTCGCCAACGTGTATCTGGTGGAATCGGAACCGAGGCAGCCGTTGTTCCGCTTGCTCGGCGTGGAGGTGATGGAAGACGAGCTGAATCTCGAAGATCAGAAGTCCAGCTTGGCGGACTGGCAGCGCGAGGCGCGAAAACTGGAGCGGCAAGGCAAGCAGGAGCAAGCGGACGCCGTTCGCAGCACCATCCTCGGCATTCAGAAGACGCCGTGGACGCCGCTAACCCGCCAAGGGGTGCGCGAACTCGCCAAGGCGGCGTTGGACGGCGGCGGCAAGAAAAAGCAGTTGCTGCTCTTCGAATACGCTTTGCTCAGCCGCGACGAGATGCGCCTTGCCAAGCTCGCAAGCGTGCGCTTTCGGCCTGCCCTGCGGCCCCGCGAAACGGGCGAACGGGCGCTCGAAAGCAAGCACTTCATGCCTTATTCGTTGAAGCGCGTGGATGCCGTGCGCGGCTTGGTGGAAAAGCACGGCGTGGATCACCGCGATTCGTTCGGCTTCACGCCGCTGATGTTGGCCGCGCGCTTCGGCAACCACCAAGTGGCGGCGATGCTTGCCGAAGAGCTGCAGGCGAACGCCGATTTGGTGAACCCGGCCGGCCTCACGGCGTTCCAGATCATGCTGCAGGAATCGGCTCAGCACGAGCGCTACGCGCAGCGGACGGCACCCGAGATGCACCGCCATCTGGCACCCGCATCGGTGACGGTGATGGTGCGCGACGCATTGGTGAAGATCGACAGCCACAAGGTGGAGTTCCTGTTCTACAACCTGATGATGGCGCTGTTCCAAACCCGCTTGGCGTGGAACCTGAATAGAAGACGCCTGCCGGGCATCGAAGCCCCTGTCCTGCTGGACGTGCTGCGCCTCCTCCCGCGCGCAATGGTCGCCGAGTATCAAACCAAGCGGCCGTACATCTCCCATGTGTTGGCGCGCAACGAAGTGGACCGGGAAGCCCCCTACAATCGGCGCCTTTTCAAGCGAACGCAGCGCGGCTACTACATCCTGAATCCGCAACTGCGCGTGCGCGTCGGGGAAGAGTGGATCCGCATCTACGACTTGCTCGATCCGCACACGGTCGTCGCGAATGTCGCGGACGAAAACAACCCGTTGGCAGGGCTTCTCGCGAGCGAAGGCGACACGCAGCAAGAAAGCGCGTAGCCGCGTAGCCCGCCATCATCGTGCCCCGGCGGTTACGTGTCGGAGTTTTAGGCGACGGGCGGGACGGGCAAAAGATGACTTTTGGGGCTCGATCCGGCCCGAAAACTCTTGACCAAGCTGCCGCCCACACTGCTACACTCGCGCCTATGAAACTGCTGCTTATCGAGGACGACTTCGATCTCGCGGTGACCATGCGTCGGCTGCTTGAGAGAGAGAACCACATTGTGGATGTGGCGGAGTCTTTGAGCATCGCGCAAACGGCGATTTCGGACTACGCCTACGATGTCGTGTTGTTGGATCGTCGATTGCCGGACGGCGACGGCACGGACCTCATCAAGTTCGCGCGTCGCAAAAAGCTGCACACGCGGTTTCTCATCGTCTCCGCGCTTGCCGACACCGGCCAACGGGTGGAGGGGCTGGATCTTGGCGCCGACGACTACATCGTCAAACCGTTCGAGCCGCAGGAGTTGTTCGCCCGCATTCGCGCCGCAGCGCGGCGTCCGTTGCCGGAGACGTCTCGCGTAATCCATGTTGGCAATGTGCGGATGCACTGCGAGCGTCGGCACTTCACCGTAAACGGCAAAGCGGCGCTGTTTCCGCGCCGCGAAATGGCGCTGCTCGAAAGGTTGATGGATCGCGCCGGCACAGTGGTGCCGCGCAACACCTTGGAAGGCGCGCTCTACGGCTACGACGACTTCGTGCAGTCCAACGCCTTGGAGTCGCACATGTCCCGGTTGCGAAGGCACTTGGCCGATTGCGGCGCGAATGTTGAAATCCGCGTGATCCGTAGCGTCGGTTACATCCTGAAAGCCGCGGAGAACTCGGAGGGCCCGTGAGCCGACGATTCGCCTTGCTGCAACGCTCCTTGATCGCAAGGATGGCGCTGCTCTCCATCGTGTTCGTCGTGCTGGCGCTTGGCTGGTTTTTTCTCCTTCCGGTGGGGGCGCACTTGCAAAGGGACATGCTCGCGCTTACCGAGACAATCGCCCAATCGTCGGTACACAGCGCGCTGGATGCCGTGGTGGAAGGCCGCGCCGCCGAGCAGGAGCTTTCGCCGAACCTGGCCCGGATCGCCGCGATCAACCCGAGTTTTCGCTATTTCGCTCGCCGGGGCGACAAGCAAGTGAAATTCGGCGCCGAGCCGAAGTGGCGGCTTATCCGGCCAACCGGCATTCCGCCGGCTTGGGGAGAGAACGACCACGCGCAATGGAGCGCGACGCTCCGGGAAGGAGACGTGCGCACGCACGTCAACTATCGGTATTCCAATGGCGCGATGACGTATGTGGAGGTGTCCGGCATCGAGAACGCCGTCACGTGGGGTTTGTTCGATGTGGTTCGCCCAGCGACGTTCTGGTGGGCCAGCAAACGTCCGCTGATCGTCGCCGGTGGCGTCTTCCTCATGGGTTTTCTGGTATTGTTGTTGGCCGTGCGGTCGCTGCGCGCGCTCACACGCACCGTGAACTCGTTCAAAGCCGGCAGCGGCCGACACTTGCTGCCAGAGAAGGACGTTCCCACGGAAGTCGCGCCGTTGATCCACGCGGTAAACGAAATGGTCGCCCGCTTGGAACACGCGCGCGAACACCAACAGTTGTTCCTGGCCGCAGCCGCACACGAGTTGCGCACACCGATGACGGTTCTCCGAACGCGCCTCGAGGGGCTCTCCGACGGCGACGTGAAGGAAGAGCTGCGCCAAGATCTGCGGCGCATGTCCAGCTTGGTCGATCAGCTATTGCAGCTAATGAGCATTGGCAGCCAGCGCGATTTGGCCGATGATGTGGATTTGGTGGAAACGGTGCGCGAAGTCATTGCGGATCACAAGCCGCTCGCCGCCCGGGAGGGAGTGGAGGTGAAGCTCGAAACCGAGGTTGACGCGCTGGTGTTGCGTGGCGACCGAGGATTGGTCAAGGTCGCGCTCGCCAACCTGCTTGACAACGCGATTTCGTTCAGCAAGGCCGGCGACGGCTTGGAAGTGCGCGTGCGGCCGGACGGTTCGATAGCCGTGCGGGACAACGGCCCCGGCATTCCAAGTGCCGAAGTGGGACGGATTTTCGAGCCCTTCGCGAAAAATCCGCCAAACCGCAAGGGCCACGGCTTGGGCCTCGCCATAGTAAACGCCATCATGGGTCTGCACGGCGGCACCGTCTCGGCGCGAAACGCCGACGACAGGGGAGCGACTTTCGCGCTGCGCTTTCCCTTGGCAACGGCGTAGCCTCCGCTAGCGCAGGCGGAACCTCCGACCGGATTGCGGAGCAGCGTCAGCGCGTCCGAAACCAAAGCGCTACATGCCCCACACGACGATAGTTCGATCATCCCGGCGCCCCTCGCGACGGAACACTTTTTCCTCCCATGGCTTGCCTTTCGTGCGGTCGAACACGATCAGGTGGCCGGCTTCGCTCCCGCAACGGGCCATGTAGCGCGACGTCTGCTCAAGGCCCCTGTCGATGATTCCGTCCAGGCTCTGGTGTTGCCGTTCGTGCAAGACCTTGCATTCGATGACGTACTTGCCCCACAAGTCCGCCGGCCCCGCCGGGCCGCCTTTGCGCCCAGGCCAAAGGATCAGCAGATCGGTGCGCCCTCGCCCCAAGCCGTACTCCCGCTCAATGCGCCCGCCGCCGTTCGCCACCCGCTGCAGGAACGCCTGCAGGATCAGTTGCGGCCCCGCCTCCCGGTACTCGAACCGCTCTAGCCAGTGCTCGGAGTGGGTGCGGAAGAACGACTGGAAGGCGACTAGCAGTTTGTCTACGTTCAGGCCACCGTCGGCGTTCACATACCAAGACGCGTCCTCTTCCAAGCTATCCTGCAGGACGTAACCCAACTCGCGCGGCACCACCTCCGCGTAGATGGGATTGGCAATGCGCGGCGGGGAACCTTGGGCCACCAAGCCGAGGTCGCGGACATAGTCGAGGTCGCGAAGACGGTATCGGGATTCATCGCCGCCACTCAGTATGGGTTCGACGACACGCCGCACCCGTTTCTCCTCCAGCTTGTGGGCGAGCTGATCGAGGTGGGTGCGCCGGCTTAGAATCAGCCGCTCCCGGGCGTCCAAGATGTCGGCAGCGGTGACTGTGTGCGAGTGGTCGGGCCCGGATTCGTTCTCGAAGCAGGCGTCCGCGCACAGCGCGTTTACCAGCCAAGGTTGGCCTTGCGTCTGCGTCCACACCGTCTCCAGCGCATCCGCCGTGAACGCCTGCCCGGTCTCGGCCGTGTGCTGCCCCAAGAGCCTCCGCGTTTCCGCCTCGGTGAAATCGCCGAGGCGCGAGGACTTCGCGGCCACGTTGAACGGGCCGCCGCCGGCGATCATCTCCCCGGCGCCGGAGCGAATACGGTAGTCCTGAATATCCCGCACCCCGCACAGCACCACGCTTTGCGGAAAGCCCTCCGGACGCTGTTCGTAACCAGCGCGCAACTGCCGCAGCACCGACAGCAGCGTGTCGCCCACGAGGGAGTCGATTCGTCGACCAGCAGCACCAGCGGTTTCGGGTCGGCGAGGCTCCAGCGCGTCAATGTTGCGCCCAGCGCGCCGCCCGGGCCAAAATTCGCCAGTATTTCCAGCCAAACCTCGTCCAAGAACCGGTCGCCGGACAGCAAGGCCTGGTCGGACAGTGCGCCGAGAATGCGCATTGCCCGCCCAAGTCGTCACGGTGCGCTTGAGCCGCCTCGACGTTCACATACACGCAACGGAAGTCGCCTTGCTCACCGCGGTTCAACAGGTTCCGAAGCGCTATGAGAATCGAGGTCTTGCCGGTTTGACGCGGCGCACGCAACACGAAGTACCGCTTGTTCCGAACCAATTGCAGGATGCTGTCGAGATTCACCCGCTCCAACGGCGGGATGTGGTAGTGGTCCTCGGGCCGGATGGGGCCTTCTGTGTTGAATCGACGCATAGGTCGATTATTGTAGGCGAAGTGTTGTGACAGGCCCGGATGCCCGGGTGGCCCGACTGGCAGCACCGTTTTCCGCGTGTGCGGAAGGGTAGCGCGAAAAGCAACGGACCGCAGATAGCCTAGTGCCACCGACCGCCTTACCACGGTGCGGTTAGCCCCGGAGGCGGGTTGTTACCGAGCGCGATGGACCGAAAAGAGCCGGCGCCGTCCTTGGCGCCGGCACTGCGCGAACACGCAAGCCCCTTCAGCGAACCCCACTCTCAGGCCAGATTCCTCACTGGCCGAAGCCGAAGTCGTAGGTCAGGCTAAAGTAAAACACGCGTCCGCGCAGATCGACTCGCCTGGCATCGTGCGGACGCCCGGTTCGCGTAAGCATGAAAGGGAACTCTCTGCCCAAGAGATCCCGGGCACCCGCCTGCAGCCGCAGCCCGTTTTCGAAACGGTGCGTGACGCTGGCGTCCAGCGTCGTCCATGACGACACGTCCATAAGGGGAATGTCCCTAACGGTTTGCAGTTCGTGGTCGTTGTTCACATAGCCCGGCGTGTAGTTCAAGAAGGCGTTGACCGTTGTCGCATCTCGCCTCCAACGCACCGCCAGCGAGGCCCTGTAGCGGTCTATGCCAGTGGACTTGCCCACGAAGCTGACCCGTTCGCTATTCTCGAACGGCTGATCAAACTGATTGAGTACGCGGTTGTACCGCATCTCCACAAGGAACTCGCCCAGCGTCGATGGGAAAGTCTTATAGACGGTCAGATCCAACGCTTGGCTGACACGACGGGCGATGTTCACATAGGTGCTGATCGCTGTCTGCAACGTGCCGTCTTCATCCCTGACGAAGAACCGTGGAAGGTTGCCGTACACCTCGGGCGACAAGAGTAGGCTGAGCTCAATGTTGCCACCAATGCGATTGCGAATGTCCACATCCGAGAAGTACAACTCAACGCCGAAATCCTCGAATTGGCTTGGCGTCCAGTCGAATCCCACGTTTAGGGTAGTGGAAACTTCGGGCCGCAAATTCTCATTGGAGCGGGATATGACACGCGTTGGAACCCAAGTGCTCTTCAACGGGTCGAAGGCGTAGAACGCCTGATCGCGGGTTGGCCTGCTGAACAGGTCCCGGAATTTCGGCGGGACGAAACCGTCGGAATACGAGGCGCGCACGGTGAGATCGGCCATTGGTCTGTAGGCGATGCCAAAGTACGTTGCCACATTGTCGAACGTTACACCCACGATATTCGGACCGTTCGCGCCTTCACCCGCCGCGCCTTCGGTTTCGTACTCGTCGTAGCGCGCCTTGGCAGTCACGACGAGTTCCTGCACCCCGCGGCGGGCATTTTCGTCGCCGAACAACGGCACCTGCAACTCCAAAAAAGCGGCCCTCAAATCCCGAGTCGGTTTGCGCACCCCGACTCCCGTTCGCACGTCGCGGTCGCTACTCAAATGCCGAGTCCACTCGCTGCGCACCTCGCCACCCGCGGCGAATTCAACCCTTCCACCAGGCGCGTCCAAAGTGTCGCCCCGGAAGTAGCCGGTGGTCAATCTGACATACGCTCGATCTAAACTCTGCTGATCTAACATGTAGAATTCAGCAAAGCTGTCGTTTTGGCCACTACCATCGCCAAAGAAGTTCGGTGCCACATTCGGATCCGAACTGGCCAGCAACGCCCGTAGCCGTTCGTTCTCAGTTTCCGAAGCGTATAAGGTCCCCAATCCTGTGAATCTCCACACTTGCGCGACACTGTCCGACACTCCGTAGGTGTGTTCAAGCACGAACCGTCTCCGGTCAGTCCAACTGTAACCCAAACCGACCACAACGCGTCCGTGCTCCCGCTCATTGACCGATTCACCGGGTTTGATGAGTCCGTCGTCGATTTCCCTTTGGGCGTAGTACTTGACAAACACATCCTGGCCGAAATTGTTGAAGGCGTTGCTCTCGGGAACGATCACCGTGAGCTGCCTAGCAGAGATGGCCGAGGTTCTCGTCACCGACTCCTGCCAGAGCACTTCGCCACTCAGGTCGAGCTTGTCGAAGAACGTGTGGTTCACGGCCAAGGTGGCGGAAAGGTCCTCCGAAGAACCGCCGGCGTGGGGAAACACGACATCCAAGAAGTCCGCCGGTGTGGTTGCCACGAAATCTCCGGGCCCGACATTTCTTCCATCGTTGCCCGCTGGCAAGATCAGAAACGGTGCCCACCGCGAGGTGGCGACGAGCGCCGAGCGCACGCGATTGTCGCCGACGAAGTTGTAGTCTTCGCTCGGCCCGAAACGGGGGCGGTAGTCCCAGGTGGTGAAACCGGCTTTGTGGTTGTTCACGGGATCGCGTTCGGTGCGGGACACAACCGCCGTGACGTTCCCCCCACCCCACGAGTAGCCGAGAATGGCGTCGAGGCGGTTTTGATCGCCTCCGGTGGCGCTTTGCTCGTAACGACCGGCCAGGCTGGCGCCGGTGTAGTCCTCCTTGAGGATGATATTCACGACACCGCCAACCGCGTCCGATCCGTACACCGCGCCGCCGCCGTCCAGCATCACCTCCACCCGATCGATGGCCGCCGCCGGGATGTTTCGCACATTGGCGATGAAGTCCAAAATGCCGGCCGTGCTGGCGACGCGGCGACCGTTGACAAGCACCAACGTGTTGCGCGAACCCAAGCCACGCAGGTTGGCGGTTGCCAAGCCACCGGTAAACTCGCCCGTAATGCCCGGGTCCATTACCGAGAAGAACCCAAACCTGTTGTTGTAGGTGTTGATCGAGGCGAAGTTCTGCGGTATGGCACGCAGGATGTCCTCAGTGGTGGCCAGTCCGCGAGCGGCGATCTCTTCCGCCGTGATCACCTGCACCCTAGCGGTCGGGTCGTGCAACAGACGCGTGGCGCTGACGATCACGACTTCGCAGCCCGTTTCACCGGCGTTGCTCATCACCCATTTCTCGTCCTCGCCACTCCAGCGGGCGCACACGCCGATGGATTCGGCGTAGTCCTCGCCTTCTGTGGCGTCGGCCTCTGCGGTGCCGACCTCTGCGGCCCCGACTTCATCACTGTTGTCCTGCGCCTCTTGCGCGAGCGCAGCTGGCGCGAGCAGCAACGCCACCGCTGCCGCGGCGCTGACCGTCTGACGGCTCAAGCGGAACATCGTTCACCTCCGGTGGATCCCCGACTTGGGGGGGATTTTGGCACTGCAACCTTGCGCGAACGTTACGCCACGTGAGGGAGCAGCGACCGCTTCGCCCGATTCGGTTGCGCTACAGTGCCCCGCGTTGCGCAGCCGCACAAAGACGAACGCCCGCCGTGCAAACCGTCAAGACAGGCTGCGTTCCCCGCCCCAGCACCTTCGACCCCAACCGTTGCGACGCGGTGCTCCAACTCGGCGACCTGGTGGCCGATCGCATCCACGCCACCGAGTTCTTCGCCGAGAACCACATCACCGAGGGCATGCGCGCTGCTGACGGAGGGCTTCCGGCGCTTGGAAGGCCACTCCAAAGGAGCTCAAAGAGCGCTTGACGGCGATCTTCCAACTCGCCGAGGGCCACTGCTACCAACGGCTGCAACCGCTGCCGGCCATCGACGAGATCAACATCGAGCCGGACCGCGTGACGCTGGTAGTGGCGGAGCCGCATCCGGCCGGCCTACACCCGGCGCTTGCGGATTACTACGCGCATCACCCATCAGAACCGGGTGTGCTTCCTCACCGGCCAACGCGCCTTCGACTTGCACGACGGTTTTTTCCGTCGGTTGCAAGCTGACGGCCAACCGATGCGGCGCAGACCTGTAGTATTCTTGCTCGCTTAATTCGAGGCAACGCCAATGCGCACTTACACGGCGATCATCGAACGCTGCCCAGACACCAGCTCGTACGTCGGCTACGTCCCTGGGTTCCCGGGAGCGCACAGCCAAGGGGAGACGTTCGAGGAACTGAACGCAACCTCCGGGAAGTCATCGAGATGCTGCTCGAGGATGGCGAGCCCGTCTTGGATGGCGAGTACGTGGGAACCCGAGGCGTTGGAGGATAGAGACCACTTCGCGCGGTTTGAGGACCGGAATAGCCGGACGATTCGGCATCGCTCAACTCCGTCGCGGCGACCCGGCTAGATAAACGCTAGATATTGTTTTGGGGTGGCGCGTCGGGCAATGCCTCGCGGCTGCCTGCTCGGCACGGATGCCGCCTCCGAGGGCTTGAACCTGCAACGCCTAGTACCTTGATCAACTTGGACTGGCCGTGGACAAGCTGGCCGAGGCGCAACGAGCCATCGACGCCGTCCCGCAACAGCACCCGTTCGCCCTGCGCTACCGCGAAGTGAGTCCCGTGGGATCCTGCGCGCGCGTTCTCGACGACGCCGCCGGGAGCGCTTGGAGCGTGGCTGGTAGGCAAGGACGACGGCAGAAGCGAGCTCCGGCCAGCCTCGCGGGCGGCTGAAACTTGATCCGTTTAGAAAGAGCCGTCAGACGTCACGACGATACGTGGTCGCCACCGGCGTCAACCAAGCGCTTCACTTCGGCAAGGCACTTCTGCACCCCAACCGTGCTGTACCCTTGCGACAAGTGATGGCAAAAGACCGCTGCAAAGCCCTCTAGCGCGGCACGTCCGTAGACCCTGTGGCCGTCCGAACTGCGCGGATCCTCGTCGCGCCACTCTTGTTCCAACCCAAGCGCCTCGCTCGTTTTGCCGCCGAAAACAAGCACTACACGCGGCCGCATCGCACGGAGCATCCGTCTAACCCATTTGGTGGAGAAGATCCGCCACTCGGCCCTTTCGCCACGCTTGGCCATCCACCTACCCGCCTCGGACGCCGGCGCCTCGGGAAAGCACGCGGCCATCGCAACCGTCCGCTTCTCTAGCGTCTCGAACAGGCCCGCTTCGCGGAAGTGTTTGCGCAAGGCTGTCCCAAAGCGGTAAGGATCGTCGAGATAGAGCAGCCGCTCAGGTCAAGTTCGCCACGATGGGGAAGTGTCTTCACCGCCGCCTTGGAAGGACACGACGAACACATCGGGCCGCACCAGCGGCGGCCCGTAGAGCACCGTGATCTTGCGCGGGGCCTCGCCGGCACTACCCTCCAAGCGATTGAACACCTCCCGGTACATGCACCGGGCCAACCGCTCCAATTCACGCTGCTCGCTCACTCTCCCGCTCGTTGGACTCCCCCAAAGCGCCGGGCGCTACAAGCCGAAGTCGTAACGCATGGAAACGCCGAAGACGCGGGGTTCCGTTAGGAAATAGTTGCGGAACAGGCCCGAGGTGTCGGTGGTGAGGTATTTGCCGGTCACATTGGCGTCGTCGAACACGTTGCGCATCCACAGCTTCACCGCCCAGCGCCCGTCGCCGCTCTCGTAGAGCACTGAGGCGTTGTGCTGGCTCCAGCTCTGCACCGCGTCGCCCGGCGTGTTGAACATGCGGGCGTGGAAGCCGCTTTGCCAATAGAAATCCCAGCGCACGGTCAGCAAGTCGTTCGCGGCAACAGGCCAAGTGCGGGAAAGGCCGATCTTCACGTTGTGTTCGGGCGAACTCGGCAACTGGTTGCCGTCCAAGTCCGTCGCGAGTCCGTCCAGCGTTTCCACGCCGTTCGCGTTTAGGAACTGGCGCGAGAACAAGGCCGGAATGGCGACGCCGTAGGCGTTCTCCGGGTAAGACACCGACGCCACCGCGGTGCCGCCGCGGATGTCGAACGCGGCGCCGGACGCAAGCGCGGCGTTCACCAGCTGGGCGCTGATCTGCGATTCGCGCGCGACGTAGTTCACGCCGGTGAGCGAGCCCGGATCGATGTTGTTGAGCAGCACGTAGTCGGCGTCGCCGGCGGTGCGGTTGATGGGGTCAAGGGCTTCGGAATCCGCGATGACCGTGCGCAGCCAGCCGTAGGTGAAATCCAAAGCCAACCCAGGAAAGGCCTCCGGGCGCCACAGCGCGTCCATCTCGAAACCGGTCACGTCGGCGTCCACGTTCACGTTGATGGACGTGTTGTTGCGCACCTGCGAAACCTGCAGACCTTGGTAGTCGTAGACGAAGAAGGAACCGTTCAGCACCAGTTCGCCGCCCAGCAAATCGTTCTTCACGCCCACCTCGAAGGCGCTCACCGCCTCCGCCCCGTATGTGTACGGCGAGGTGTCTTGGAACGCCGGCGGGATGGCTTCGTTGAAGCCGCCCGGCTTGTAGCCGCGGCTGTGGAAGGCGTACACCAACGTTTCGTCGGTCACCTGGATGTCGAAACCGATGCGCCCGCTCAAAGCCTGCCAGCTCGCGGAGCTTGGGCTGCCGGTGACGAACCGCGTTTCCCCGAATCCCGGCGCCGGCGGCACCGCCGCTGCAATGGCCCGAAACGCCGCCACGCCAGCCGCCAAACCGGCGTCCGCGGCGATGGCGGCCGGCGATTGCGACAACAACGCGAGCACGGTTTGCTGGAACGTCGGCGGCAAAGAAAGCCCGGCGACCACCGCCGGCACGAAGGCCGCGGGCAGCGTCCCCGCCCGCACTTGCGCGCCGATCTGCTGCGCCGCGCCCGCCGCGGCCAGCAAGCCGATGGCGTTTGGCGCATGCGTCTGGTAGGGCCCGGCGGCGTCCCAGAACGCGAGCAGCCGTGAGGACGCTTCGCTCAGCATCGCCGCTTGGCCGGCCGCCATGGCGGCCATCTCGCTCAGCAAGGATTGGCGAATCCAAACCCGCCCGCCAAGCAGTCCGCCGAGCGCCGCGTTGGCGTCCGCCGAGTTGAAGAGCACGCTCGTGTCGCTGATTTCCTTGTCTTCCCGATTCAAGCGCAAGCCGGCCGTGAGGCGCACGCGATCGGTCATGTCGAAGTAGACCTCGCCGAAGGCCGCCGTGCTCTGCTGCAACTCCCCGGCTTCGGGGTCGTTGGCGCTGTAGAAGTAGCCCGGGTAAAGCGGCGGCAAGTTGAGCGGCGGCACCCCGTAGCGGGCCACGAGGTCCAGCCCGTTGCCGAACACTTGGAAGCCGCCGATCTCGCGGTTTTCGTGGACGCTGAAGCCGAGCAGGAAATTGAACGGGCCGTTGAAGGCCGAGTTGACCTTGCCTTCCACCGTCCAATACTCCTCCTCCGTGGCCGGCTGGTCGTACACGAACGCACGGGTGCCATCCACCGGCAGGACGCAGCCGCCCAAGGTGCCGGTGGCGCCCTGCTGAATGCCGCACGGCCCGCCGAGCCAATCCGCCCCGGCGCTCGCGGCGCCACCGGGCGCCGACACCGGCCAGACGTTGGACGGGTTGTAGGCGGTGGGCAGCATCTTCGCGCCCACATCCATGGTGTAGTCCTGCAGATAGCTCTCCTCGGCCTCCCGATGGGCGCCGAGCAGGGTGGCCGTCAGGGTGTCGAACTCGTACCTGAAGCCGAACGCCCAGACTTCCTCGTCATTCTGGAAGCGCGGCTCCACATCCGTGTGCATCTGCCGAAAGCCGGTGATCTGCGGACGCGGAAAGTCGTACAAGGCGGGGTCGCTGCCATCCGCGCCGAGCGGCAAGGCGCCGGCGGCGCCGGCGAGAATGCCCATCACGGTGGCGGAAAGGTGCGGCGTCTCGAAGCCGAACTCGTCCGGCATGCAGCCGGTGGTGGGCAAGGCATTGCGCTTGCACACCTGGTTGCTGATACGCACCCGGTCGTCGTCTTCGCGCATCGTGCTGTACATCAGCCAAGCGCGGGCGCGCGGCGAAACTTCCCATTCCAACGTCAGGCGCCCGGCGGCGATGTCGCGCCCGTCGACGTCGTGGTCGATGCCGGGCAGAGTGTCCCCGGCGGCGTTGGTTTGACCGTAGGCGAGGTTCTTGATGTAGCCGTCGCGCCTCACTTGGAAGCCGGCCACGCGCGCGGCGAAGCGGCGGCCGAGGGGAATGTTGATGGCGCCGGTGGCGCGCCGGTGGCTGTAGGCGCCGTATTCCAAGTCCAAATAGCCGTTCCAGGTTTCGAGAACCGGCCGGCTGGTGACCAGGTTGATCGCGCCGCCGGTGGCGTTGCGGCCGAACAGCGTGCCTTGGGGGCCGCGCAGGATTTCCACCCGCTGCACATCGAAGAACTGCAAGTTGTTCAGGTTCGCGGTGATCGGGATTTCGTTCATGTGGAAAGAGACGCCGGACTCGCTGCCGGTGCCGATCACCAACTTGCCTATGCCGCGCACGGAAAAGCTGGAGTCGCCGAAATTGGTGGCCGTGAAGGAGACGTTGCCGGCGCTCATCTGCAGATCCGACGGGCCGACGATCAGACTGTCGCGCAGCATGTCGCCGGTCAACGCCGTCACGGCGATGGGCACCTCTTGCGAGGTCTCCTCCACGCGCTGGGCGCTCACCACCACTTCCGTCCACCGCTCGGCGAGCGGCTCCTCCTCTTCTTGGGCGTACGCCTTGGGCGTCGTGGCGAGCACGCCGACAGCGCAGAGGGCGAGCGCCGCGAAAGCGTTGGGAAGCGTGGCGAACTGAGTGGCGCAACGTGGGCGCGCGGATGTGGGATGCCTGTTCAGCACGGTTTCTTTGCACCTCCTGATGCGAACGCCTTGCCAAAAAAACTCAAGGCCTTGAGATTGATAGAATCCGATTCTACCCGTTTCGCTCGGTGATTTCCGTGCCGGCGGAGAGCGGCACGGAACTTGGGCATGTCGCCAGCGCCAAGCGCCAGTCCGAGGCGGCGTTGACGGCCGCGGGACGGGCTTTCGGCCACGGCGCGGGTACACGAAAACGCGATGACGGGCAAACCCACGGCGCTGGACGCCATTGACGCCCACATGCGGGCTGGCACGTTCGGCGATGCCGCGGCGGCCGCGCGGCGGCTTGTCGGCAAGCAGCCGGGCAACGCGCAGGCGCTGTACCGGCTGGCAGTGTGCCAGCGCTATCTCGGCGCGCCGGATTCAGCCGCTGAAACGCTTGACGACCTCGCCAAGGTCGCGCCGGACTTCGCCCGCCTCTGGCAGGAGCGCGGACACTTGGCCAAGGTTGCCGGGGATGCCCCCGCGGCCATCGCCGCTTACCGCGAAGCGGTGCGCCGCAACGACGCGCTGGCGGCTTCCTGGCGAAACCTCGCGGCGCTGGACAACCGCGCCGCCGGCGAGGCCGCCGCTTGGCTGCGTTTTCTGGCCAGCCTGCCGCCGCCGCTCCTGCGCGCCCGCGGCCTGCGCAACGAGGGCCGCGTGGCGCAGGCCGAACAGCTGTGCCGGGATTTCCTGAAGCAACATCCGCGGCACATTGAAGCGATGCGGCTGCTCGCCGCCATAGGCGTCGGCCACGGCATCTACGAGGACGCCGAGTTCCTGCTCGAGAGCGCTGTGGAGTTCGCCCCGGGCCATCGCGGGGCGCTGGTGGATTACATCGACGTGCTGCACAAACGGCAGAAGTTCCGCGAATCCCTGGCCGCCGCCGAGCGGTTGCTCGCCGCCGACAAGGACGCCCCCGCGAACCATCTCATCTACGCCAATCAAGCCATGGCGGCGGGAGATTTCACGCGCGCGCTCGCCATCTACGACGACGTGCTGGCCGCGAGTCCCAACTCCCCTTTGGCGCGCGACGAGAGAGTGTGGCTGACGCGCGGACACGCGCTGAAGACGGCCGGGCGCGCCGACGAAGCGGTCGCGGCCTACCGGCAAGCCGCGCGGCTGCGGCCAGAGTTCGGCGACGCCTGGTGGAGCCTCGCCAATCTCAAGGTCTTTCGCTTCGGCGCGGCGGAACGGCAGCGCCTCGCCGCGCTCGTGGAAACACCCGGCGTCGCCGTCGAAGATCGCGTCCACCTTTTGTTCGCCCTCGGCAAGGCGCTGGAAGACGAGATGCGCCACGCGGATTCGTTCACCCGCTACGCCGAGGGCAACGCTTGGCGGCGGCGGCAGCTGCGCTACGACGCCGGGCGCATGACCCGGCGCCTCGAATTGCAGCGGCGGGTTTGCGATGCGCCGTTCTTCCGCGCCCGCGCCGGCGGCGGCTGCGTTGCGCCGGATCCGATCTTCGTCGTCGGCCTGCCGCGCGCCGGCTCCACCCTCCTCGAGCAGATCCTCGCTTCCCACTCGGCCGTGGACGGCACGCTGGAGCTGCACCACATCGGCGCCTACGCGGCCAAGCTGGACGGCCGCCTCCGCAAGGACGAAGCGCCGCGGTATCCCGGCGCGCTAACGGCCCTGACCGCGGCCGAACGCCGCGCGCTCGGGATGCGCTACCTGGACGAAACGCGCATCCACCGCCGCGGCGCGCCGAGGTTCGTGGACAAGATGCCCAACAATTTCCGCCACCTCGGCCTCATCCATTTGATTCTGCCGAACGCCAAGATCATCGACGCCCGCCGGCATCCCCTGGCGTGCTGTTTCAGCAATTTCAAACAGCTCTTCGCCAGCGGCCAAGAGTTCACCTACAGCCTGGAAGATCTGGGCGCCTACTACCGGGACTACGTGGCGCTCATGGCCCACTGGGACGAAGCGCTGCCGCCCGGCCGGGTGCTGCGCGTGTCCTACGAGGACGTGGTGGCGGATCTGGAGGCCCAAGTGCGACGGCTGCTCGACTATTGCGAGCTGCCCTTCGAAGCCGCCTGCCTGCGCTATTGGGAAACCGAACGCTTCATCCGCACGCCGAGCGCCGAGCAGGTGCGCCGCCCCATCAACCGCGACAGCCTGGAGCACTGGCGGCGCTACGAACCGCACCTGCAACCCCTCAAGGACGCGCTTGGCGAATGCGCGGAAGCATGAAGAGCGACCGGGATGGGACCTTTGGCGAAACTGCTAGTATCGTCAAACGAATGGCCGGCGAGCGCAACACCGTCGCTGTCCGGCGCCACCTCAAGAGGAACACGCTATGAAACTCGCACCTTTGGCCGTTACCGCGGCGGCGTTGCTGCTGGTCGCGCCCGCCTCCGGCGAGGCCCTGCAAGTGGGAGACAAAGCCCCGGCGTTCGATCTGGAATCCACCGATGGCGGTCGCTACCAACTCGGCGGGCGCACGGTGGTGTTGGCGTGGTTCCCGCGCGCCTTCACGCCCGGTTGCACCATGCAGTGCAAGTCCATCGCCAAGAACGGCGATCTCATTCGCGAGTTCGACGTGGACTACTTCATGGCCAGCACGGATCCCATCGAGAAAAACGCCGGTTTCGCCGCCGAACACCAAGCGGATTTCCCCATGCTCTCGGACCCCAGCACGGAAACGGCGAAGGCCTACGGCGTCTTCCACGAGCGCGGCTTCGCCATGCGCCACACGTTCTACATCGGGCCGGACCGAACGATTCTGGCCATCGATCGCAAGTCCAATCCGGCCACCGCCGCCGAGGACATCGCGGCCACGCTGGCCAAGCTCGAAGCGCCCCGCCGCGCAGTCGAAGAGGCCGAAGAGGATCCGGCAGCAGAGGAAGCCGGCGAGTAAGGCCAAGCCCGGGAAGCCGACGGAGGAGAACCAACCCGTGAAAGCCATAATGGTGATGTACGACTCGCTCAATCGGCACATGCTGCCGAACTACGGTTGCGATTGGACGTTGGCGCCGAACTTCCAACGTCTGGGCGAGCGCGCCGTCACGTTCGACAACCATTACGTCGGCTCCATGCCGTGCATGCCGGCGCGCCGCGAGCTCCACACCGGCCGGCACAACTTCCTGCACCGCTCGTGGGGGCCGTTCGAGCCGTTCGACGACTCCACGTTCTCCATCCTGAAGGACAACGGCGTCTACACGCATCTGGCTTCCGACCACTACCACTATTGGGAGGATGGCGGCGCCACCTACCACCACCGCTATTCGAGTTGGCAGAACGTGCGCGGGCAGGAGGGCGACGCGTGGAAGGGCGAGGTGGTTGATCCCGATATTCCCGAACACCTTGGCCGCATCAACCGGCAGGACTGGATCAACCGCAAATACATGCGGGAGGAGAAACTGACGCCGCAGGCGCGCACCTTCGCCGCCGGCCTCGAGTTCTTGGAAACGAACTCGGCCGCGGACAATTGGTACCTGCAAATCGAAACATTCGATCCGCACGAGCCGTTCTTCACGCTCAAGCAATGGAAGAACCGTTACAACTACGATTGGAACGGGCCGCATTTCGACTGGCCCAAGTACGAGCGCGTGACGGAAGACCCGGACGCGGTGGAATACCTTCGCTATCAATACGCCGCGTTGTTGACGCAGTGCGACCACTACCTCGGCACGGTGCTGGACTTCATGGACGCCCACGACATGTGGCGAGACACCATGCTGCTCGTGGTGACCGATCACGGCTTCCTGCTCGGCGAGCACGACTGGTGGGGCAAAGTCCGCATGCCGTGGTACAACGAAACGGCGCACATTCCCTTTTTCGTCTGGGATCCCCGCGTCGGCGTGGCCGGCGCGCGGCGGCGCAGCCTCACCACCACGATCGATATCGGCCCTACCCTGCTCGACCATTTCGGCCTTACGCCGCCGGCGGATATGGACGGCAAGCCGCTTGCCGCCACCATCCGGGAAGACGCCAAGGTGCGCGAGGCGGCCATCTACGGCATGTTCGGCGCCCATGTGAACATCACCGATGGACGCCACGTTTACATGCGCGGCCCGGTCGGCGACAACGCGCCGCTCAACCACTACACGCTGATGCCAACCCACATGCGCAGCCCGTTTTCGGTGCGCGAGCTGGCCGAGATGCAGTGGCACGCGCCGCTCGCGTTCACCAAGGGCTGCCCGGTGATGCGCATTCCCTCCACCGGCCTCGGCCGTTTGGTCGAGGCCTTCGAGACGCGGCTTTTCGACCTCGCCACCGACCCGGGCCAAACAAACCCCATCGACGATGGCGACGTGGAAGCGCGAATGATCGCGGCCCTCCAAGGGGCCCTCGCCTCCCACGCCGCGCCACCGGAGCAGTACCAACGGCTGGGGCTCGCCGCGCCGTAGCGCCGCGCGGCCTTCGATGCCCGGAGACACCGACGCGGCAGTCCACGACGGACGGCAGTTCGAGCGCGTGCTCTGGCGCAGCCGCCGCGGCATGTTGGAACTGGATCTGTTGCTTGTGGATTTCGCCCGTTGCCGCTATCGGGCCCTGGACCCGGCGGATCAGCGCGCGTATCAGGAACTGCTCGGCTTTGACGACTGGACGATCTTCGATTGGCTGCAACAGCCCGCGGCGCACTGCGACGCGCCCCCGCGTCTCGCCCGAATTCTGCGTTTGATCGCGCACGGCCGAGGCTTGGGTTGACATGCCTGCCCAGGGCAGTAACCCTTAGCAACACACCCGCTTCGCGTCCGCACTTCGGCAAGCCCCTAGCGCTCCAGCGCCAAGGCATCAGAGGAACCGCCATGCCCATCGTCCATCTGGTCCGCCACGGCCGCGCCGCCGCGGGCTTCGAGGGCCACCTCGACCCCGGTTTGGACGCGGTGGGCCGAAGCCAAGCCGAAGCCGCCGCCGTCGCGTTGGCGCAGGAGTTCAAGACGCCGGTTCCCATCTACACCAGCCCGCTCGCCCGCGCGCGCGAAACCGCCGCGCCCCTCGCCGAGCGCTGGGGAGTCACGCCGATCATCGAGCCGCGGGTGGGCGAGATCCTCGCGCCGACAACGGATCTGCTCGAACGCGCCCGCTGGTTGCGCGGCGTGATGGCGGGGCCGTGGACGGCCCTTTCGCCCGATGTGCTCGCTTGGCGACAGGCGCTGGTGGATTGCGTTGCGGCCTTCGCGACCGACGTAACGGTGTTCTGCCACTTCATCGCCATCAACGTGGCGGTCGGCGCGGCGCTTGGGGACGATCGACTGATCGTGTTCCGCCCGGACAACGGCTCGATCACCAAGATTGCCGCGAACAACGGCAAGCTCGAGCTCGTGGCATTGGGAAGCGAAGCGCAAACGCGCGTCAACTGACGGCTGGCGATCTGTCGCAGGTGGGGCGCGGTTCATGCAGATGTTCGAGTTTCGGTCGGTCGCGAAGGAGGAGATGCCCGCGCTCAGGCGGCTTGGCCGCTACGTGTTCGGCGATTCGGATGCCGACGAAGAAGACGACGACATCCTGCGGCCGGAGTGGACCCACGCGGCATTCCACCAAGGGCGTCTGGTGGCGTCCTCGGCCGGCTACCCCTTCAAGGTGCGGCTGAACGGTCGCGGCGCGCCGGCGGACGGCGTCACCGCGGTGGGCACGAACCCGGGCTATCGCCGCCGCGGCCTCTTGCGGCGGCTGATGGGCGATCTCTTGGTTCGGGCCCGCGAAAACGGCCAGCCGGTCTCGATCCTGTGGGCGTCCATGGGCGCGATCTACCAGCGTTTCGGCTATGGGCTGGCATCGGCCCAAGTGGAATACGACTTCGACCCGCGCTTCGCGGACTTCCAGTTCGGCGCACCGGCAAGCGGTTTCACGCGCATGGCGGAGAAGGACGAAGCGGTGCCCGTCATCAGCGACCTCTACCGCCGTTTCATCGAACCCCGCAATCTGCTGCTGCATCGCGCGCCAGCGCTCTGGCAACTGCCGTTCCGTCGCAAAAAGCCCAACTGGCACTGCGCCATCCACTACGACGGAAACGAAGTGGCCGACGGCTATCTGCTGTACACCGTCGGCACGCGGCAAGAGACGAGCGGAGATCCGGGACTCAACCAAGCGCTCGGCATCCGGGATTTCGTGTGGCGCGACATGAACGCCTACCGCGGCCTTTGGGATTTCGTCCGCGCCCACGATCTGGTCGGCCAGGTGACCACGCACATGGCCGCCGAAGACGATCCCGCGCCTTCTCTTTTGCTCGAACCCCGGCTGTTGCGGCGCCGCACCAGCGACGGCATCTGGTTGCGCGTGGTGGACGCGGCGGCGGCCTTGGCGGCGCGGGGCTACGACCATATCGGCGAGACCACCTTGGGCATTGCCGAGGATGCCGATTGCCCGTGGAACGTGGGCGTCTACCGTTTGGCCACGGACGGGCGGCAGGCGGAAGTGGCCAAGCGGCCACCCGGCGACGAGCCGGAAATCGCCATCGCGCCCCACGGCCTCGCTTCGCTGCTCGCCGGCTACTCGTCGCTCAGCCACCTGGTTCGCGTAGGCCGCGCCAAAGTTGCCGACGACCGGCGTTTGCCGACGCTGGACGCGCTCTTCGGCACGCGCTACCGACCACACTGCATGGACGGTTTTTGAGCGCCGAACTTTCATGCCGCACCTCGACAGAACATCCAACCCGAAGAGTTGCGCCGGCCCGTGAAGCCGCAGCTCGCAGACGCCCTCGGCCGCTTCCTCGAGGCGCCCAACGACCCGGTGGAGGCCGCGCTGGTGGTCGCCCGCATCATCAATCCGCAAGCCGAGGTCGGCTGGGCGCGCCAAGAGATTCGCCGGCTGGCGACGGTGCTCGGCGCAGCGAAGGCGGCCAACATCCCCGCCGAACTCGCGCGCCAGGGTTTCGCCGGGGCCGGCAAGCTCTACCACGAGGTGGACAACAACCGCCTCGATCACGTGCTGCGGACGCGCCGCGGCATACCCATCTCGCTGGGCGTCGTCTGCCTTGGCGTCGCCCGCCACCTTGGCTTTCCCGCCACCGGCATCAACTTCCCCCGGCACTTTCTCGTGCGCACGGGCGATGTGCTGTTGGACCCCTACAAGATGGCGCCAACGTCTGTCGAGACCTGCCGCGAATGGTTGAAAGAAAATGACATATCTGAAGATGGCGCATTCGACGTGGCGGCCCCGCGGGACATCGCCCAGCGTATGCTCAACAACGTCCGGTCCACCGTCCACGAACGCGGCGACTTCGCCCGTTCGCTGGAGATCACGGATTACCAGTTGATGATCACGCCGAACTCCTACGCTTTGCATTTGGAACGGGCGGACGCCTGGCTCGCGCTGGAAGCGCCGGAAATGGTGGCGACGGAACTGGAGAAAGCCATGCGCAACGCCCCCACGGAGAATATCGCCGACCGTTTGCGCCAACGGCTCGAACGGGCGCGCCGCCTGCGCAAGTCCGCGGTGCATTGACCGTGTCTTGGCAGCGCTCCTTGGCGCGCCGCGCCGAGCGCCGCGTGGAGTTGAATCAATGACCGTGGACATCGACGCCATCCGCGCCGCCCGGGGGCGCATCGGCAGCGACATCGCCAAGACGCCGCTCGCCAAGTCCTACACGCTGTCGAATCTGCTTGGCGCGGACATTCACCTGAAGTTCGAGAACCGTCAGTTCACCGCCTCGTTCAAGGAGCGCGGGGCGCTCAACCGGCTCTTGCAGCTCAGCGCCGACGAACGTCGGCGCGGCGTCGCCGCCATGTCCGCCGGCAACCACGCCCAAGCCCTCGCCTACCACGGTGCGCGCCTGCACATCCCGGTGACCATCGTGATGCCGCGCCGCACTCCGAATGCCAAAGTGGCGAAAACCCGGGTGTTCGGGGCGGAAGTGACGCTGCACGGCAGCGTGTTCGCCGAGACGCTGGAGTACACCGAAACGCTGGCGCGGGAACGCAACCTCACCTTGGTGCACCCGTTCGACGACGACGCGATCATCGCCGGGCAGGGCACGCTGGGCATCGAAATACTGGAGCAAATGCCGGACGTGGACACCCTTATCGTGCCGGTCGGCGGCGGCGGATTGCTTGCCGGAGTGGCCGTGGCGGTGCGCGCTTCCCGCCCGGACGCGACGTTGGTCGGCGTGCAAGCCGAGCGCTATCGCGCCGCCGCGGATCTGTTCAACGATCGGCCACTGTCGGCCCCCAACCCGGGCACGGTGGCCGAGGGCATCGCGGTGGAGAAGCCGGGGGCGCGCACGATGCCGCTAATCCGAGCCCACGCGGATCAGTTGGTGACGGTTTCCGAGGACGAGATAGAGAGGGCCGTGTTCGCGCTGCTGGAAATCGAGAAGACGGTCACCGAAGGCGCCGGGGCCGCGGCGTTGGCGGCCATAATCTCCAAGCCCGCCATCGCCGCCGGCAAAACGGTGGTCGTCGTGAGCGGCGGCAACATCGACATGATGCAGCTCTCCTCGGTGCTGCAACGCGGCCTCGTCCGCAGCAAGCGCTTGGTGCGCCTCGCCGTGGAGGTGCCCGACGTCCCGGGCTCGCTGGCCGCCTTGACGCGCATCTTGGGCGACTTGGACAGCAACATCGTGGACATCGTGCATCAACGCTCGTTCCACGCTTCCTCCGCCCGCACGACGCTCATTCAGTTCGAGCTGCAGATGCGCGGCGAAGAACAGGTGGAACAGGTGGTCGCGTCATTGCGCGCGGCCGGCTACGAAGCGCGCCAGTGATCCGGCGGTCGGCGCTGCACGGCAACGCCCACCGACCGTCTCCGCCCTACCCCGCCTGCGCGGTGCGCGTTCGCGCCGGGGCGCGTCAGGTGTTTGCGAAATGGCTGCGCCGAGCCAGTCCGCGCCCATGTTCCCACCGTTCCCGCCACGTCCGCCCCAAGGCGAGGCCCTGCCGGTCGAAAACCCCGCAACCGCACCGCCGGCAGCCGCTTGAGGCGCTGGCTGCGGGGGTCCACCTCGATGCCGGCGGATTCCAACGCGGTGACACCAAGCAACGGTTCGGATCCCTCGTCGCCGAAGACGATCACGCCGCCGGAGATTTCGCCCATGACTTCCAGTTCACCAACCGTCACGTCCATCGCCACCTCGCGGCCATCGGCTGTGGCGTAGAGCCGCCGGCCGGTGGGCCGCAGTCCAATGGCCTCGAGATGGCGCTTGGGCACCAGAGAGTCCACCGCGCCAGTGTCCACCAGAAAGGCGCTCGTCCAAGCGCGACCGCGTTGCGCGGGATTGCGCACAGTCACGTCCACATGGGTGATGCCCACCAGCGGTCTCCTTAGGATGCGGCATTGCCGTCAACGCGGATTGTAACCGGCGAGTTTGCAGCGCATGGGGCGCGGTCGGGCGCGAAAAAAGGGGTTGAATCTCTGCCCGCAATGGCTGATAGTCGGGGGTAAGCAAGGCCGAGGAAAGCGAGGGCCGAGCGAAGACATGCGGTTTGTGAACACCACCATCGCTGTGGCGTTGTTTGGGCTGGCGCTCTTGGAGTTCTGGTTGCTGGACGACTTGGCGGCGGCATTCACGTTCGTGCTCGCCGCGCTGATGGCTGCCTTGGCCTCCAAACACTGGCTGCGGACCCCGCTCGTGCGCCTCTTGGCGTTCCTCTCCACCGCCGTCATGTTCTGTTGCTTCTGGCGTTTCTTCGCCCTCACGCCCGTGTTGCAGGCGAATTGGTATTGGCAAGCCGACACCTTGAACGTGGTGGGCATGTTGCTGGCGGGTTTCGGCATGATTCCCGTGGTGGCCGAATACAGCTGCCGCATGAAAGCGAACGCCGAATGTGAACGCGGACAGCGAGCGGCCGCCGAACGCCGGCCGCCGGTTCTCGCCACCCTTAGGTCGCAAATCTCGGATCACCTCGGCACCTGACGGCACACGCGGCTGCGGCGGGCAGAGCGCACCGCTCGAAGTCCGTCGGGCGTCTCTTTACCGCCAACCAGCGCCAACCGTTCGATTCCGCCGGGTTCAATGGCCCAGTCTTGTTCTCGGCGTCGTCAAGCGCCGCGAACCGCCGGCAACACCTCCTCCAGATAGGCTTCCAGCGCGTCCTGATCCCACGGCGCCCGCAAGGCCACATTCACCGCGTCCGCCCCGCGTTCCACATATTGCCCTACGAGCTCGGCCGCTTCGCCAGGCCCGCACAGCAGCGATCCCGACCGAACCCGATCCGCCTGACCACGCCAATCCGCGGCCAGCTTGCGCCGCTCGTTTTCGAGGCCGGCGGCATCCAGGGCCATATGGAACGCGACGTTGACGCCGCGGCGAATCGTCGCCGGGTCCCGTCCTTCGGCCTCGCACCATTGGTCGAGCACGCCGGCGAGCCGGCCGAATTCGGCGGCGCTCACATAGGCCGCGTTCCAGCCATCGGCGCGGCGGGCCGCGATCTCCAGCGTGCGCTTCTCGCCACGACCGCCCACCCACAGCGGCAGGCGCGATTGCACAGGTTTCGGCCGGCATGTGGCATCGTCCACTTGAAAGTGCCGACCGGCGAAGGTGACCCGGTCTTCGTCCAGCAGTCGCCGCACCACGGCCGCCGCTTCGTCGAGCATGTCCAGGCGCGTGCCAATGTCCGGGAAGGGATAGCCGTAGGCCAAGGCCTCTTGCACATGCCAGCCGGCGCCGAGGCCGAGTTCGAATCGTCCGCCCGAGAGGTGGTCGAGGGTGGTCGCCGCCTTTGCCAGCAAGGCCGGGTTGCGGTAGCCGGCGCAGAACACCAAGCAGCCGATGCGGGCGTGCCGCGTCTCCGCGGCCAAAGCGCCGAGAGTGGTCAAAGCCTCGAAATGCGCTTGGCCGCCGCCTTGGAACGGCGCTTCGTAGAAGTGATCCCAAACCGAGATCCAGTCCACGCCGGCGGCATCCAACCGGCGCCACAGCACCCGCAAGTCGGCCGCCGAGAGATTCTGCTGACCGATGTGAACGCCGAACGAGGCCATGCGCGACACCATAGCAAACGTGCCCGCAGGCGGTTCGACCATAGGCGGACTGCTAAACTGCGCCAATGGGAAGGGACTACACCCGTCTCGGCTTCGTGAAGGTGGCGCTCGCCGCACCGCCGGTGGCGGTTGCGGATCCGATCGCCAACGCCAAGACGATTCTGGCAGCCTACGGCCAAGCACCGACGGACGCGGCTTTGGTGCTCATGCCGGAGCTGTGCGTCACCGGCTACACCTGCGAAGACCTGTTCTTCTCCGACGACCTGCGCCGCTCCACACGCACCGCTCTTTGCAAAGCGGCGGCGGCCAGCGACGAGCGCGCCCTCGTTGTGGGCGCGCCTTGGTGGCTCCCGGACGGGCGCATTCTCAACTGCGCCTTCGTATGCGTGCGCGGAAGAATCGTCGGCGCGGTGCCCAAACTCGCGCAGCCCAACCACGGCGAGTTCTATGAAAAGCGCTGGTTCGCTTCCGGACTCGACTGCGCGTTCGACATACAAGACGAGGTGGGGGAGTTCCCGCTTCGCGCGGATCTTCTCTTTCGGTTGGGCGACACCGCTTTCGGCATCGAGCTGTGCGAAGACCTGTGGGCGCCACTGCCGCCGAGCGGCGGCCTCGCCCTCGGCGGGGCGCAACTGCTGCTGAACCTCTCCGCAAGCACGGAACTGGTGGCGAAGGCGGATTATCGCCGCGAGCTGGTGCGAACCCAGAGCGCCCGCACGATTTCCGCCTACGTCTACGCCGGCGCCGGGCCCACCGAGTCCACCAAGGATGTCGTTTTCGGCGGCCACCTGCTGGTGGCGGAGAACGGCCAGCTACTGGCGGAATCCGAGCGCTTCGCGTTGCACGGCGCAAGCCTCTGCGTGGAAGTGGACTGCGCTCGGCTGCGCCACGACCGGGTGGCCAACAACACGTTCGCCAGTGCCCGGCGCCATGCCCCTGCGGTGGTGGACGTCGGCCCGCCGCCGGCCCTGCACCACATCGAACGGTCGTTCTCTCGGCAACCCTTCGTGCCGCCGGACGAAACCGAACTCGACGCCCGCGCCCGCGAGGTGCTGGCCATCCAAGCCACCGGGCTGGCGCGGCGAATGCTGGCGGCGAACGCCGATTGCCTGATCATCGGGCTCTCCGGCGGGCTGGACTCCACGCTCGCCTACCTCGTCTGCCTCGACGCGCTACGACTGCTCGACCGTCCCGCCACGGCTTTGCGCCCGCTCACCATGCCGGGCCCCGGCACTTCGGAGCACACCATCGAATCCGTCCGGCGGTTGGCCGGCGCGACCGCTGTGGAACTGCTGGAAGTGCCCATCCACGATGCGGTGCGGCAACACCTGCACGCCATACGCCACGACGGCCAAACGGATGTCACCTACGAGAACGCCCAAGCCCGCGAACGAACGCAGTTGCTGTTCGACACCGCCAACCAGCTCCACGGCATCGTCGTCGGCACCGGCGATCTCTCCGAGCTGGCGCTCGGCTGGTGCACGTTCAACGGCGACCATATGGCGAACTACAACGTCAACGCCGGGGTGCCGAAAACGCTGGTGGCCTACCTGGTGCGTTGGTACGCGCAGCACCGCGCCGGCGCGGCGCTCCGGGAAGTGCTGACGCGCGTTGTCGAAACGCCCATCTCGCCGGAGTTGAAACCGGGCGACGACGGCGAAATCGGCCAGCGCACGGAGACGATCATCGGCCCGTACGAATTGCACGATTTTTTCCTGTTCCATTTCCTGCGCGGCGGCGCCGGCGCGCAGAAGGTGTTGGCGCTCGCCGAGCGGGCCTTCGCCGGCGCCTATTCGCCCGACGCCATCAGACGGTGGCTGGCGGTTTTCTTCGAGCGGTTCTTCAGCGCGCAGTTCAAGCGCACCACCCTGCCGCCGGGCCCCAAGGTGGGCACCGTCAGCCTCTCGCCTCGCGGCGACTGGCGAATGCCGGACGAAGCGGCGGCGAACCTGCAATTGGCGGCGCTCGCCGAGGTGGAACGCCGTGCGTAACCGCGCGTTGCGCTGGCTGCTGCTGGGTGCCGCGGCGTGGGCGGCAACAGCCTTTTCGGCACCCGCCCGCTATTGCGACGACACCGGCGCATGGCTCCAAGTGCTGGGTTCGGGCCACGCCGCGTGGCACGACCAACGCGCCGAATCGAGCTATCTGGTGTGGCTGGACGGCCACGCGAGGTTGCTGGTGAACGCCGGTTCGGGTTCGGCGTTGCGGTTCGGCGAGGCGGGCGCGAAGTTCGCCGATCTGGACGCCATCGTGTTCAATACCTTGCAGGCGAGCACAACCACGGACTTGCCGGCGTTTCTTGCCGGCTCTCCCGGCACCGGCCGCGACCGGCCCTTGCCGGTGTTCGCGCCACCGCGAACGGATGGCCGGGCGATGGCGTTCTTCGAGCGTTTGATCGGCCTCAACGGCCTTTACCCCCGCTTGGCCGGTTTCCTGCCGCACGGTTCGGACGCGGATGCTTCGCGCGTTCCCTACGCCTTGGAGATCCACGAAGCGCCGACCCTCGGCGGGCGCCGCTGGCAGCAAGGCGGCGGCAAGCACGGCCGCCTGTTTCGCTCCGCGCACATCGCGTTGTCGGCCAAACCCGTCTTTCAGAGCGGGCGGCCCGCTGTCGCTTGGAAAGTGGCCGCCGGCGGCCGGTCGCTGGTGTTCGCCGGGGCCTTCAGCGACGAGCGCGACGACGTCTCGGCATTCGCCGAAGACGCGGACGCGCTCATCGTCGACCACGGCATCACCCAGGGCACCCGCGGCGATCTCTTGGCGCGCTACGCGACGCCGGCCAAACTCGGCCGCATCGCGTCCAGAGCCGGCGCGCGAATGCTGATTCTCGGTCAGCGGGCGAATCGCACACGCGGGTTCGAGAACACGAGCCTGGCGGCTATCGAAGCCGAGTTCAGCGGCGCCGTCCTGTTCGCCAACGATCTGACGTGCTGGGGTTTGTGACGATTCTAACGACCTGACCAGCCAGAGAGTCCGCCCCGCGCGGATTCGCTATGATCGCGCAACGCAACCCACCCAAACCCTAGCGAAGGAGATTCAATGGGCAAAGGCGACATTCGCACGCGACGCGGAAAAATCGTCCGCGGCACGTTCGGCAACACGCGGCGACGCAAGAAAAAACAGAAACGAGACGGCACCGACAAGAAGAACTGACGCCGCAGGCGCACGCCGGTGGTGGCCGCGTCCGAGCTCTGCGACGAGTCGGCCACCGAGCTGCGCCGTCTCATCGCCACGCGGGCGGTGAGTTGCCGCGAGGTCTTGGACGCGCACATCGCGCGCATTGAAGCGTTGAATCCGGCGCTCAACGCCATCGTCACGAAGACCTACGAGCACGCCCGGAAACAAGCCGACGCGCTCGATGCGGCCCCGGCAAGCCAAGGGACGCTGGCCGGACTGCCCATCGCCCACAAGGACCTGCTCGCCACCCGCGGCGTGCGCACCACCTACGGCTCGCCCCTTTACGCGCGCCATGTGCCCACCGAAGACGACCTGGTGGTACGCCGCATCCGCGCCGCCGGCGCGGTGCTGGTGGGCAAGACCAACACCCCGGAGTTTGGCGCCGGCTCGCAGACCTTCAACCGCGTGTTCGGCGCGACGCGCAATCCCTACGACGTGACGAAGACCTGCGGCGGCAGCAGCGGCGGCGCGGCGGTGGCGTTGGCGGCGCGCATGTTGCCCATCGCCGACGGCAGCGACACCGGCGGCTCGCTGCGGAATCCCGCGGCGTTCTGCAACGTCGTGGGCTTTCGCCCAACGCCGGGGCGCGTTCCGACGCCGGGGAATCCGTGGTCGGACCTCTCCACCGCCGGGCCGATGGCCCGCACGGTGGACGATGTGGCGCTGCTTTTCTCCGCGCTTGCCGGCCCGCATCCGCAGGTGCCGCAGTGTCTGCCCGAGCCCGGCACGACCTTCGCGCGCGTCGAACCGCTGGACTTGGCATCCTTGCGCGTGGCGTTCAGCGCGGACTTCGGCGGCCTGCCCGTGCAAACGGCAGTGCGCGACGCCTTGTGGGCGCTGCGCGATGTGCTGGTCGATGCCGGCGCCCAGGTGATCGACGCCGCGCCCGACCTGGGCAACGCCCGGCGCATCTTCCACATCCTGCGCGCCGGCGGCTTCCGCCGCCGCTTCGGCGCGATGTCCGCGGCCGAACGAGCGCAGCTGAAGGACACCATTCGTTGGAATCTGGAAGCCGGCGAAGCGTTGACCGTCGCCGACTACGACTGGGCCGCGGCGGCGCGAACGCGCCTCGTGGCCCGAGTGGGCGCCTTCTTCCAGGCAGTGGATTTGCTCATCGGGCCCGCAACCCAGGTGCTGCCGTTCGACATCGACACCGAATGGGTGCGCGAGATCGAAGGGACGCCCATGGCCACGTACATCGAATGGATGGAGGCGTGCAGCTGGATCACCGTCACCGGCTGCCCGGCGTTGTCGCTGCCGGCCGGCTTTCGCGACGACCTGCCTGTGGGCGCGCAACTCGTCGCCCCGCTGCGCGCCGACGCTTTCCTGCTGCGGGCCGCCAAGGCCATCGAGAGCGTAACCGGCTACGCGGCGACAGCGCCGCGGCTGGACGTCCCCTAGCGCATTTGAGCTAGCGGGGCGGCCAAGGCGGTCGCGCCCGTTCAGCGGCCCTTGAACCGCGGCTTGCGTTTCTCCAGAAACGCCGTGATGCCTTCCTGCTTGTCCTCGGTTTGCACCAGCGCGCCTTGGGCGTATTTCTCGAACATGAGCGCTCCCGCCATGCTCGCCTCCATGCCGAAATGCACCATCGCTTTCATCGTGCGGGGCACGAACGGCGCGAAGCTGGCCAAGTGATCCGCCATGCGCCGCGCCTCCGGCAGGAGTTCCTCCCGGGGCACCAAGCGCGTGACCAAGCCGATGGCAAGCGCCCGTTCGGCGTCTATGGCCTCGCCCATCAGCATCATCTCCATCGCCCAGCCGCGCCCGACGATGCGCGGCAACCGCGCCGTGGCGCCGCCGCCGGGGATGATGCCGAGTTTGCCTTCCGGGGTGGCGAACCGCGACGTTGGCGTGGCGATGCGCAAATCGCAGCCGAGCGCCACTTCCAAGCCGCCGCCCATGCAGATGCCGTCGATGGCCGCGATGGTTGGCTTGGGCGTGCGCTCCAGCTGGGCCGCAAGCCCCTGCACGATCGGTTCAAGGGCCTTGCGCAGATCCCTTCGCAGCACCTCTGAGAGATCCGAGCCGGACGCGAAAGCGCGACCGCCGGCGCCGGTGATGGTGATCACCCGCACGGCGTCGTCCTCGGCGGCGACCGTCGCCGCTTCGCGCAGCTCGGCGAGCGTCGCGAGCGAAATCGCGTTGTGTTTCTCCGGCCTGTCGATGGTGATGAGCGCCATCGGCCCATCGACTTCGTAACGGATTTCCCGGTAGCTCAGAAGCGCCTCCGCGCCATCGCCCGGGGCCAACCTACCACAACTACAAACGGCGGCCGGCGACAGCATGCGTGTCGCCGGTAGAAGGGCCTAGTGGAGGCGGCGTCAATGAGGCCGGGGCGCGAAGCCCCGGATGGCCGTGCGACAAGCCGTGGTTGAAAACCTCGATCAAAGGCCACCCCGTCCCAAGTGACCCACCCGTCACCGTTCCTCAGTACGACTCGCGGTCTCTCTCTTCCCCATCCACATAGTAGATCCAAGTGCCCGTCCTTTCGCCGTCCGCGTACGACCCGAACCATCCGTCCCTCACGCCGTTCTCGTAGCGTCCAATCCGTCCGTGGAGCATCCCGCACCCGTGCCCGGTGCCGCAGTTCGGCTCCCGGCCGTCCGGGTCCGCCCGGAACGTGTGGAACCGCCACTCGTCTCTCCCGCCGTCCCGGTAGATCACATACGCCACGCCGTCCAGCTCGCCGTTCGTGAAGTTCGAGAAGTGGCCGTGCGGAACGCCGTTCTCGTAGCGTCCGGTCCGCCCGTGGAGCATGCCGCACCCGTGCCCGGTGCCGCAGTTCGGCTCCCGGCCGTCCGGGTCCGCCCGGAACGTGTGGAACCGCCACTCGTCTCTCCCGCCGTCCCGGAAGATCTGGTACGCCACGCCGTCCAGCTCGCCGTTCGCGAAGTTCGAGAACCAGCCGTGCGGAACGCCGTTCTCGTAGCGTCCGGTCCGCCCGTGGAGCATGCCGCACCCGTGCCCGGTGCCGCAGTTCGGCTCCCGGCCGTCCGGGTCCGCCCGGAACGTGTGGAACCGCCACTCGTCTCTCCCGCCGTCCCGGAAGATCTGGTACGCCACGCCGTCCAGCTCGCCGTTCGTGAAGTTCGAGAACCAGCCGTCCGGAACGCCGTTCTCGTAGCGTCCGGTCCGCCCGTGGAGCATGCCGCACCCGTGCCCGGTGCCGCAGTTCGGCTCCCGGCCGTCCGGGTCCGCCCGGAACGTGTGGAACCGCCACTCGTCTCTCCCGCCGTCCCGGAAGATCTGGTACCCCACGCCGTCCAGCTCGCCGTTCGTGAAGTTCGAGAACCAGCCGTCCGGAACGCCGTTCTCGTAGCGCCCGTCGGACAACTCGACCCCATTCGCCCAACACTCGACATCTCTCACTTCGCCTCCGCTCACAAGGATCTGCAAGCCGTCCTTCTCGTCGGCGCTGTTTCGGCGGTAGTTCCATCCGTCGGAGAGTCCGGCGGCGCTGGGCGGTCCCGCGACGACGGGAACGTGGTAGCTCCCGGTTTCCATTCCGTCCGGGCCAAGCACGGTCAAGTCCCGCGTGCCAACGAACACGCACTGGCCCAGATCGGGTGAAACCGGCACCTCCGGGCCGGGGCGTGGCGGACGAACCCACCGCCACGTCCACGAGTCGATGGGGGCGTAGCCCATTACGGACATGCCGGCCGGGCCGTTGATGACGGTCGGTTGAATTTCGGACAGCGGATCGTTGAGCACCCCAACGTCGGCGCCTAGCCAACCATCCGGGTCGCCCCCGCCGCCGCCGCCGACATCCGCAACGAATCCTGCGTGGACGGTGTAAGACCCGCCGTCTTCGTCGTCGCGGACTGGTGAAACCGTCACGAAATACACGCCGGCGGCCACATTCTCTTCAATGCGGAAGTTGAGGTCCCCGCCCCCGTCGTCGTTGGTCGCAAGCGTCGTCCCCTCGCTGTCGGCGAGCTCGCCGAACGTGTCCGTGCTTCCGGTCGTGTGGACCGTCAACGTGCCCGCCTCCGTGATTTGGATGCGGAACACGTCCTCGTCGTCCGAGTCGTCCAACCGGCCTTGCCGCGAGCCGCCCAAGGCGAGGTCGGTCGCCTCCGCGCGCGTGTCGCCGTGGTCGTCGCCGGCGCCCGGCACGTCGCACGCGTCCTCGTTGCGCGGGGCGATGGTGATGTTGAGGTTGGCTCTGGAGCCTTTTCCACCGCGGTGCCGCCACCGCTGCAGATCCTGGTCGCCGCCGCGGGCTGTGACGCGGAGCTCGCCCGTGTTCGCGTCGGGGTGATCACAAGGCCCCTTGAAGCCGGTGCCGTTGAGCGCCAGGAAGGCTATGGAGTTCACGCCTTCGTTCACGGAAACGACGTCGCACTGCCAGCGGTTGAACAACTCGCCCTCGAAGACGATGGAATCGTTCACCGTCACCCGCGCCTCGTCGCCGTCCTCGCACGAGTAGTCGCGAACACAAACCTCAACCTCCGCCGCGCATTGGCCGGGCAAGGCGAGGTCGATGTCGTCTATCGGATCCAACTCCGGGTGGTCCTCGTCCGGAACGAATCCTGCGTGGACGGTGTAGGCCCCGCCGTCGTCGTATGGTGAAACCGTCACGAAATACACGCCGGCGGCCACATTCTCTTCAATGCGGAAGTTGAGGTCCCCGCCCCCGTCGTCGTTGGTCGCAAGCGACGTCCCCTCGCTGTCGGCGAGCTCGCCGAACGTGTCCGTGCTTCCGGTCGTGTGGACCGTCAACGTGCCCGCCTCCGTGATTTGGATGCGGAACACGTCCTCGTCGTCCGAGTCGTCCAACCGACCTTGCCGCGAGCCGCCCAAGGCGAGGTCGGTCGCCTCCGCGCGCGTGTCGCCGTGGTCATCGCCAGCACCCGGCACGTCGCACGCGTCATCGTTGCGCGGGGCGATGGTGATGTTGAGGTTGGCTCTGGAGCCTTTTCCACCGCGGTGCTGCCACCGCTGCAGATCCTGGTCGCCGCCGCGGGCTGTGACGCGGAGCTCGCCCGTGTTCGCGTCGCTGTGATCACAGGCCCCTTTGAAGCCGGTGCCGTTGAGCGCCAAGAAGGCTATGGAGTTCACGCCTTCGTTCACGGAAACGACGTCGCACTGCCAGCGGTTGAACAACTCGCCCTCGAAGACTATGGAGTCGTTCACCGTCACCCGCGCCTCGTCGCCGTCCTCGCACGCGTAGTCGCGAACACAAACCTCGACCTCCGCCGCGCATTGGCCGGGCACGGCGAGGTCGATGTCGTCTATCGGATCCACGTCCGGGTCGTCCTCAAGGGCCAGTCTGTCCAGTACCGTGGCGAGCCGACCTTCCGCCAAACGCGACTCGGAGAGGTTGCTCAAGTAGCCGTCGGGCTGTTCCAACATGGTCATCACTTCAATAGGCTGGTCCGCGGCCACGTACAGCCGCCACTTGCCCTGGCCATCGCCCAAGGCCCCTTGGGCTCCTCCCGCGCCGGCCTCCAGCTCGGCGGCGGTGAAGGTCGTTGCGCTGGCGGCGTCCAATGTGACGGTGACCTTGCCCCCCCGCTGTCCCCCGTCGTCCAGCGCGTCAATGGTCACCCGGGCGGCCACGGCGCCGGGGTTGATCATCCGCAGCTTGGACTGCTGGTTGAGATTGCTGCCGGGGTTGAAAGTGGGGATGTAGTGCGTGGTGTCCGAGACGAGGGCAAGGTCGTGCACCGGCGTCACGAAGCCCGTCCAGCTGCGCACGAAAGGGAGCACTTCAATCTCCAGGGCGCTGTCGAAGGTGAGCCGCCAGTCGCCACTGCCCGCGCCGATGCCGCCGGACAACCCTTTTGCGGCATTGCCCTGTTCCAGATCGCCGGAGTTGAAGTGGACGACGCCGTTCGGCGCCAGCGCGATCGTTATCGCCGGCGGGCTGTGGCCGGCGTCGTCGACGGCCCGCACCTCCACCGTCCCTTGCGCGTCGGAGTGGTTTATGACGCGCACAAAGCCTTGCTGCAGGTCGTTGGACGCGGCCATGAACAACGGGACGTCGTGCGTTTCCGCGAACGCTGGCAAACAGCAAAGAATGCCGCACAAGGCCAAGGACATCCTCGGGACCATCATCTGGAACCTCCTGCTCGGACTGGTGGTGTTTTCGCCGGCAGCGTCCGCGCCTTGCGGGAAGCCGACCGCAACGCGGTCCGCCGCCCAACGCGGCGAACAGCGAGAGACTTTGGGAGACTGGGGTGTTCGGAACCAGCCCGGCCGGGCGGCGCGGAGAAAGTGGCTACGATCTAACGGTGCTGCGCATCCGATCGCTCTCGCACGCGGGGGGGGGGGGGGGGAGCGAGAGAGTGTGCGAGAAACGTGCCAAATGCGGGTCCCTGGGCGAAACCGCCGAGCGCGCCGCCTCGTCGCGTAGGCCGCCCGTCTTCGCAGCGCACCCCAGCCAGGTTCCGCGTCTGATCATCTGTGCCCACCCTCCCCGAGTCGCACTTCAGCAGATCAGACCCAGATTACGGAATGTTCCGAAGCGCTGTCAACATCCTGTACCGGATCAGCCGGGGCCATCCCGAAGTCAGCGCTTGACGGTTTGTTCGGCACGGGCTGGTTGCCTGGATGGGGATTCGATTGCTTGGAGTCCGACAGGAGAGCGGTTTTCGGAGTCGCCGGGGCCTTGTTTTCCGCGGCTGGCCGCGAGTCGGCCGCGGGGCGGCCCGGCGCGCGCCGCCGTTCTTCGGCGGGGTCGGGTCAGAAGGCCGGGGCGAGCACTTCGCGCAGGGCGTTCACGCTTGCCCAAGGCGGCGACGGCGCCTACGACATGCGGGTGACGCGGCTTGGGGACGGGACCAAGACTGGATAGCCTGTTCAGATCAGCGACCACGATCACGCTTGGAAGTGCCGCCCCAGACAAGAGCAGGGGCTCGGCCGATCTTAGCGCACCGAGAAAAATAGGGAACAGCTAATGGCACATCACCTTTGAGAAGGGAGAAAAATGACATTTAAATCAAAGCGTTAGAGAAGTTTGTGGTGGAGGCGGCGGGAATCGAACCCGCGTCCGCCGGCTCTCCGCCAAAGGCTCTACATGCTTATGCCGTCTATTGCTTTAGCCCGTTGGCGGCCCGACGATCAGGGCGCGTGGGGGCGAGCCTCGTCTTGTTTCGCGCTAGCCGCTTGAGGCAAGGGCCGGTCGCTATCCCGCAAGCTGGCGCACTCGAATCGTCGTCACGGGCGCCGATTCTTCGAGGAGCGGCTTTGGCCCTAGGGCCTAGGCCGCGAGCGCGTAGTTTTCGTCGTTGGCAACTATTGAAGTAGTTGCAGCGATTGATTTACGAGAGTCACTACCCTCTCGGCATGCACCTTTTGACATCGAAACCGCCGTCGAAGCCTAGTCGCCCCCGTCAGCGGCCTTGGCTCTCCTTTCAAGCAAGGCTGGTGCGGCGCATTGTACACCCGCTGTGCGTCCCCGCCCCTGGGGCGCGTTGCGTACACTGCGCCTCGTGATCGAGAGATTGACGACGCTCATTCCGCCCGCCCGGGTGAAAACCGCGGCGGCGGATCTCGCCTTTTGGGGCCGGGATTGGACGCGGGGCCATCGGGTGGCGCCGTCGGCGGTGGTGTTCCCGGAGACTGTGGGCGAGGTGGCTGGGCTAACGCGCCTCGCCAACGAAAGCGGCTTCAAGCTGGTGCCTTCGGGAGGACGCACCGGGCTCTCCGGCGGGGCCGTGGCGAGCGACGGCGAGGTGGTGGTGTCGTTCGATCGCATGAACCGCATCCTCGGCTTCAACGCCGCGGACCGCGTGGTGCGCTGCGAAGCCGGTGTCGTCACCCAGGCGCTGCACTCGTTCGCGGCGGAACGCGGCCTCTGCTATCCGGTGGATTTCGCCTCCTCCGGCACCAGCCAGATCGGCGGCAACGTGGCCACCAACGCGGGCGGCATCCGCGTCATCCGCTACGGGCTTACGCGGGATTGGATCGCCGGCCTCACGGTGGTGACCGGCGCCGGCGAAGTGCTGGAACTGAACCGGGCGCTGGTGAAGAACGCCACCGGCTACGACTTGCGGCACCTCTTCGTCGGCTCGGAGGGAACGCTGGGTTTCGTCGTGGAGGCGGATGTGCGCCTCACCACGCCGCCGCCGGCAAGCCGCGTGCTGGTGCTGGCGCTCGCCGCCATGGCGGACGCGCTGGCGGTGCTCACCCGCTTCCAAGGCGCGGTGGCCCTCTCGGCATTCGAGTGCTTTTCGGAGCTCGCGCTCGCCAAGGTGCTGGTCCACCGGCGGTTGCCGAGACCCTTCGCCGAAACCCACGGCTACTACGCGCTGTTGGAGTTCGACGCCGAGGGCGAAGAGGCCGCGCTGGCGGCGTTCCAAGACGCGCTCTCGGCCGGCCAAGCGGCCGACGGCGTAATCAGCCGCTCCGACGCCCAAGCCAGATCCCTCTGGGCGTTGCGCGAAGGCATCACGGAGAGCATCGCGCCGCAGACGCCTTACAAGAACGATTTGTCAGTGCGCGTCTCCGCGGCCCCGGCGTTCCTCGACGAGGTGGATCGGCTGGTCGCCAAGCGCTACCCGGATTTCGAGGTGTGCTGGTTCGGGCACATCGGCGACGGCAACTTGCACTTGAACATCCTGAAACCGCCGCAGCTAACGGTGGCGGCGTTCCAAGAACGCTGCGCGGCCATCAATCCGGCGTTGTTCGAGGTGGTGCGGGCGCACGGCGGCAGCATCTCCGCGGAACACGGCGTTGGCCTGGCGAAACGCGACTTCCTCGGCTACTCGCGCAGCGAAGCCGAGATCGCCATCATGCGGGCGGTGAAGAACGCCTTGGACCCGAACGGGGTTATGAACCCCGGCAAGCTGCTGCGCTAACGCGCGTCAGGCGCGTTGCGCCAAGGCCGTGCGCAGCATATCCGGGCAGCCGTCCCCGACAATGCGGCGAACGCCGTTCGCCGCGGGCGCTGCGGTGCCCGCCAGCACCGCGTGCGGTCGTCTTTGGCCGGTGAACAAGCCGTTTTCGACCACTCCGGGGATGCCGTTCAACTCGGCCTCCAGCGCTTGTGGATCGCGCATGGAAAGGCCGTGGACATCAAAGATCACATTGCCGTTGTCCGTCTCGAAACCGTCCCGCAGCGCCGGTAGGCCGCCACGCTCGCGCAGCCGGCGCGCCACCAGCGCTTGCGCTTCGGGCAACGCCTCCACCGGCAATGGAAACGCGCCCAAGGCCGTTACGAGCTTGCTCTCGTCCACAATGCAGACGAAATGCGCGGCGCAAGCGGCGACGATTTTCTCCCGCGTGAGCGCTCCGCCACCGCCTTTGATCAACGCCCGATCCGGTGCCACTTCGTCCGCTCCGTCCACATACACCGCCACCGCGTCCACCTCGCGCAAATCCGCGACGGCAACGCCTCGTTCGCGCAGGCGCGCCGCGGTTGCCGCGCTGCTCGGCACCGCGGCGGCGAAATTGCCGCGCAGCCGCACGAGCCCGTCAATGAAGTGGTTGGCGGTGCTGCCGGTGCCGACGCCCACCAGACTTCCCGGCGCAAGAAGCGGTTCGACGACGTCGAGCGCCGCGAGCGCGGCGCGGCGTTTTTGCTCGTCTTGGGTCACGGGCGGGCCACGGCGAAACGACGCCAGCCGCGCTCGGTGACCGCCGCGCCGAGCGGCACGTCGTCCACTCCCGCCGGCAGCTCCAGCGCACACTGACACTCGTGGGCGACGCCGATGCGCTCAGCATCCGGGTGGGACCGGAAATACCGGTCGTAGTAGCCGCCGCCCATGCCGAGCCTCGTTCCGCGAAGATCGAAAGCGACCATCGGCGCCAGCACCAGCGTGGGTTGCGCGAACACGGGACTGGCGGGCTCCTCGATGCCGAAGCGGTTACGGCGCATGGGCTGGCCGCTCGCGTAGACGGCGAAGGCGAGGCCCGCTTCCAGCACCACCGGCAGCGCCAAGCCAACGCCCTTTCGTCGGCACAGCGACATTAGCGGGGCAAGGTCGAGTTCGCTATCGTGCTGGAGATAGACGCCGACCACATCGTCCACCCGCAAGCGGGGAAGCAACGCTTGCGCGACGGCCTCCGCGTGCGCATGTTGTTGTTCCGTGGAAAGGGCGCGGCGTTTAGCCCGGTAGACCGTGCGAAGTGTTCTTTTGGCATGGCCGCGTTCCGACCGGCCGGCCGCCGACGCGATGGCCTGCGGCGGTCGCCCTCGCACGGTTTTCATCGAACCGTCTTGCAGCGGATCCGATGGTCGCGCTGTTTCGGCGCCGGCTGCCCCTGCGAGCTTGTCTCCCGGCGATGCGGCTGCCTGGTTACCCTGAACCGTCTTTGGTTCAAGGCGGTGATCCGGGCGACGGCTAAGGCTCCCCGCGACTTGCGGGAAAACCCCGCGAACGTTGGGTGTGCGCACTGTCGCCGACACCGGATCTCCTATAGGTGCTTAACGGCTCGAGGATGACTTCGGCTGGCCAACACCCCAGGAGACGGTGCCAGTATAACGCCAGAGCGAAGCAAGCAAACCGGCGAATCGCAGCCAGTTCGGGAGCGCCGCATCAAGGGTTCTTAGGCGCCCTTGGTCGGCTTTTCCGCGCCAGCGTCACCGGCGTCGGCCGCGTCAAGCGCCCGGTTCACGCGCGTCGCCAGCCGCTGGACGTCGCGCTCGGCGGCTGCCAGCCGATGTTGCGCCGCCACGTTGTCGTGGGCGATGTTGAGCGCGGCCATCACGGCGATGCGTTCCACGCCGAACACCTTGCCGGCCTCGCGAATCTGGCGCATACGCCGGTCCAGGTCTCGCGCGGAGGCGGCCAGCTCGTCCACTTCGTCCTCGCCGCAGCTCACTTGGTATTCCTCGTCGAGCAATTTGACGGAAACGGTGACCGTCATCGCGGCTCTCCCGGGGTGCCAACGCGCCCGATCATGCTCTCGATCTTGGCCTGCGCGACTTGGTGTTGCGCCTGCAGATCGGCGCGTTCCGAGAGCCAAGACCGCTCGCGCTCGCGCAGTTCGCGGTTCTCTTCGGACAGCGCGTGGCAGCGGGCGATGAGCAGGTCCACCTTCGCTTCGAGCTCGCTCAAATCCATGTTGGCGCTCTTGGGGTCATTAAGCGGGCATTGTTGCATGGAAACGCGGGCCTGTTAAGCGCCAGAGCTGTCCGCCAGGTTCTCCCGCTAACGGCACGGCCTGTTCGCGAGTCGGCTTGCGGCGTCGGCTTGTGAAGAAAAGGGCAAGACCCGTCCTCCATGCCTAGTGTGGATGCGGAGGCGGCGATGTCGGTTCCCTGAAGAGGCAAGGCGGTCCGAGCGCGACCCGGCCCGGCGTCCGGGTCAGGACGTGTCGAGCGGCACCGGCACGGGCGCCTCGTGGCCGAAGGCCAAGGCCCGGTAGAACGTGTCCCAGTCGGGCAGGAGAAAAGTCGTGAACAGCGAGCGGAAGTCCTCCCAGAAGTATGTCGGACGCCGCTTGCGCTCCAGCGCCGCCCGGAACAGCGGGCAGCATGTCGCCTGCAACTGGTCCATGCCGAACGCCAGCATCATCAAACAGGCGAACACCGTCGCCAGATTCTTCTTGCCGTGGCCGAAGTTGTGCTCGAACTCGTAGCCTTGGTTCTTCAGGGTGTTGAACGTCTCGTTCTCGATCCGCCAGCGCGCCCGCCCGGCGCGCATCAGCTCCATCGCGTTCCATCGGTCTATCCGCAGGTCCGTGACCCACGAGAAATGCCTCTCCTTGCCGTTCGGCCTCCTTTCCCAATATTCGAGGAAGTTCACCTCCAGATCCGGGTGCGAGTCGTTCAGCGGCGCTCCGTTCGACCACCGGAAACGGTGCTCCACGCCGTCCGCGTCCACCGTCTCCCAGCGCTCCACGCCCGGCTTCGCCCCCGGCGCCCGCGGCGCCGACTCCAACTCGTCGACCCACGCGAACAGCGCCTTGTGGTCGCCCGGCTTCGCGCCCAGCACGAAGCCCATGTCCAGCTCCTTCAGCAGCCGGACGTGCGGCCCGTTCGACGCCAGGCCGTCCTCCACCACCACCAGCGGCAGGTGCGGATGCTCCCGGCGCAGCGCCGTCAGCAGACGCTTCGACGCGTTCCGCTCGCAGTCGTTCTTCCTCGCGCCGTCCGTCTTCAGGATCGGCTCCGGCGGAACCACCGGCAGAACCTGCCGATGCTCCGGATGGACCAGCACCGCGCACAGCGACTGGTGGTAGTACTCCAAGCTCCCGTCCCGCCGCCTCTTCACGCAGCAGTTGCCGCAATGCACCGTCGGCGACGAGAAGTGCCCCGTGCCGTCCACCGACAGCAGGTGCCGTCCGCCCAGCCACTCGTAAACCCGCAGAACCCCGCCGCGCTGCGCCAGCGCGAACAGACGCTTGAACGGACGACGCAGCTCATCCGGTTCCAGCACGTCCAGACGCTCCCGCATCCGGCTGTCCGACGGCGCCCGCCGAATCCCGAACAGGCCGCGCAGGTTCTCCTCCCGCGCCGACGGCTCGCCAAGCCCGCGAGCATCCCGGTCGAACCGCAGCAGCGACGGATACTTCAGCGCGAAGATCGCCAGACCCGACATCAGGCAGTCCGACAGACTCAACCCGCGGCTCGACACCCCGTCCCCGATCCGCCCGAAGCAGCGGCGCATCTCCGCCACCATCCCCGGCATCGACAGATCCTTCCGAAACTTCGCCTCGCGTCCCATCCTTGGACTCCTTGCCCGAAATCGAGTCGATTATCCCCCAACGCCTCCAAAAGTCTGCGAGAAACTATTTTCCAGCGCGCCGCCAGCCCTTGTGCCACGCGGGCTCAGGAATTAGCGGGAATCGCTGGCTGTCCGCGCTGTCCGCGCTGTCCGCCCAGCTGTCCGGGTCCTGCAGCTGTTCGCACTTTCCGACACGACGCGAGCGCGAAAGCGTCCGCAGTCGATTCGCCGCAGCCAGCCCGGCACCGGCCACCCGCAGAACTCGAATGCCGTCCACCCGTTCGGCATCGGCCATGGCGGACAGAACGGCCGCGTCCAAGCTGGCGGCGTCTCTGTCGAAATCAATGAATTGAACGCCATCGGTGCTGCCAACCAAGGCGTCGTCGCATCCCGATTCAAACAACCCGTTCCCTCGGCCCAAGCTGGCGTTCCCTATGCACCGCCGACACGGGAACGCCTTGCACCGTTCCGCTCGTTTTGACGACCGCTACGACCGCCCAGCACCGGCCAAGTACATCGCTTGGCGTCGTACGATCAGTGGTGCCCGCGGGCACCGCCGGGTGCGATTCGTCAAACACGAGCGGCCCGGATGCCGTATACTGCCGGCACTTCCGCACTCGCTCGCACCCGCGTTGGCGCAGTTCGCCGAAGGCGGGCACGTTGAGCATTTCGCCCAACCCTAAACGCATGGCCGCAGAAAATCCGCCGAAACCCACGCTGTTCGCGTTGGCGTTCCCATCCATCCTTGCCAACCTCTGCTTCTCGGCGGTGATGATCGTGCAGCTGCGTTTCATCGGCGACCTCGGCACGGAAGCGTTGGCGGCGGTGAACGTGGGGCAACGGGTGTTCTTCGCCCTGCAGGCCGTGCTCATGGCGGTGAGCGCCGGCACCACCGCGCTGGTGGCGCGCGCTTGGGGAGCGGGCGACCGCGACGAGGCGAGCCGGGTGACGATGGCCAGCTTGGCCATCGGCGGCGCTTTCGCCGTGGCGATGACCGCGCCTGGAATGCTGGCGGCGAAACCAGTGGCTTCGTTGTTCGGTTTGGACGCCGCCACCACCGAACTGGCCGCCATCAACATCCGCTGGATGTCCGCCTTCAACCTGGCGTTCGCCGTGAACCTCATTCTCGGCGCGGCGCTGCGGGCGGCCGGGGATGCTTGGTCGCCGTTGTGGATCGGCGTTGGCGTGAACGTCTTGAACGTGCCGCTGTTGTATCTGCTGGTGTTCGGGCACCACGGTTTTCCGCGCATGGGCGTGGCCGGCGCGGCGCTCGCCGGCGGGGCCTCGTTCAGCGTCGGGGCGGCGGTAATGCTTGGCGTCTGGCTGGCACAGGGCTTGCGCCTGAAGCATGTGCGCAACAAGTGGTTTCGGCGCGAGCGTTTCACGCGCCTGCTCACCATCGGGTTGCCGGCCGGCGCGGAGATGGCGGTGTTCCAAATCGGCTACTTCGCTTTTCTCATGCTGATCGGGCACTTCTACGGCACCGCGGCGTTCGCCGCCTACGGCGTGGGCCAAAGCCTGCTGATGGTCTGCTTCGTGGTGGGTTTCGGCTTTTCCATCGCCAGCGCCACGCTTGCCGGCCAGCATCTGGGGGCCGGCGATGCGGCCGCGGCCACCCGCAGTGGCTGGCGCTCCGCCACGGCGGCGGCGGTTTGCGTGGGCGGCGTCGGCGCACTGGTGGCGCTGTTCGCCCCGGAGTTGGCGGCTTTTTTCATTCGCGACGAACCCGAAACTGTGCGTCTCACCACCGTGATGGCCTACATGATGGCGGCGATGACGCCCCTTTTGGCCATCGAGTTCGCCATCGGAGGCGCGTTGCGCGGCGCCGGCGACACGCGCTTTCCGCTCCGCGCCACCATCGTCGGGCTGGTGGTTGTCCGGTGCGGATTGGCGTTGGTCTTCACAGCGCTCGGCTGGCCGGTGGAGTGGGTCTACGGCGCGATGATCGGCGAGTTCGTCGTGAAGAGCGCCATGCTGGTGGCCAGGTTCCGGTCGGGACGCTGGCGCACCGCCATTCGCGCCGACAAAGCGCCGCCGCGGCTTGGGCCTTTGGCCGCTTCCAATGCCTGAGCTGCCGGACCTCACGGTCTATTCGGAGCACTTGCAGCGGCGTGTGACGGGGAAGCGGCTGACGGCTATTCGCATCGCCAGCCCGTTTCTGCTGCGTTCCGTCACGCCCACCGTGGACGAGGTGGCGGGACGCGAAGTGGTGGGCGTTCGACGGCTGGCCAAGCAGATCGTCTTGGCGCTTGATGGGGACTATTTCGCCGTGGTCCATCTGATGATCGCTGGGCGGCTGCGGTGGCGCGACGATCACGTGGCGGTGCCGAAGCGGCTGGGGCTCGCCGCTTTCGACTTCGCCGACGCCGCCGGCACACCGAAGGGCTCGCTGCTGCTCACCGAAGCGAGCAAGAAGAAACGCGCGTCTTTGCGTTTGACGCGGGGCGCGGCGGCATTGGCCGCGCTGGACCCGGGTGGCTTGGAGGTGTGCGCCACCACCTTCCCCGCGTTCTTCGAGCGGTTGCGCAATACGCCGCACACCATCAAGCGGGCGCTCACGGATCAGCGCGTGGTGGCGGGCATCGGCAACGCCTACAGCGACGAGATCCTGTTCCGCGCCCGCATGTCGCCGTTCAAGCAGGGCCGCCACATGAAGGAAGCCGAAGCGCGGCGACTGTTCGCGGCTTGTCGGAGCGTCCTGGACGAGTGGACGGCGCGACTGCGGGCGAACGCCGGGGACGCGTTCCCCGGCGAGGGGCGCGGCAACAAGGTGACGGCCTTCCATCCGGAAATGGCCGTGCATGGCAAGTACAAGGAACCCTGCGCTGTGTGCGGTTCGCCCGTGCAGCGCATAGTTCGCCCGGAAAACGAGACGAACTACTGCGCCAAGTGCCAAACCGGCGGCAAGCTGCTGGCCGACCGCTCGCTGTCGCGGCTGCTCAAGGACACCTACCCGAAGCGCATCGAGGAACTCGAAGGGTAGCTTCGGGCGAGAACGGGCACCGGGGTGCCGCAGCGAAGCGAGATTGGCGACAGCCGTTTGGGAAGCAAACTGCCAACGCGCCCATTAGGGAGCGCTAGGGCCTCGTCGTGGAGGAGAGGTTCGTCAAATGGCCGGTGGGGCTTTGCAAGAGGCTCATCACGGTGAGCGGCTGCTCAAACGCAACGGCAAGACGCCACTTGCCTTCGCCATCGCCAAGCGCCCCGACGAAGAGGGCCGAGCCGGCTTCCAGCTCCGCGGCCGAGAAAGTGCGCGCCTCGCCAGCGGGAATCGTCGCGCTCACGGTGGCGCTCCCTTCGCCGGAATCGTCCACGCCGGTGATCGAGACCTCGGCGTTCACCTCGCCATCGTTGACGAGCCGCAGGAGGCTCTGTTGACGACGGTTCGAGCCGGGGTTGAACATCGACACGCGCGCCACGCCGCTACCGGGCGTCTCGCCTTCCGTCACCGGCGCGACATCGTGCATCGCGGTGAGGAAACCGTCGTCGGTGCGAACGTAGGCGTAGGCGCGAATGTCCAAGTTGGACGTCAACGCCAACCGCCAATCGCCGGACGTCGGGCTGCCAACGCCTTCCTCGAGCCCTTTGTCCGCGTTGCCGTTCTCCAAGTCGTCCGAGTTGATGTGGACCGTCCGCAACGGCCCGATCTGCAAATCCACCGGGCCGGCGCGAACGCCGGCGTCGTCCACCGCCTCGATCCGCACCAGGCAGCCGCGCCCGCTGCGGTTCTTGATGCGCGCGAAACCTTGGCGAAACGGCTCCGCCGCGGCGGGAAAGAGCGGCAGCCGCCAAGTGCCGTCCGCGTCTCGGTTGGCCGGCGCCGCCGAGAGGTTGGCCAGATGTCCGGTGGGGCTGGCGAGCAGGCTCATCGCCTGCACTGGCCAGCGGGCGTGAACCGCCAACCGCCACTTGCCCACGCCTCGCCCAAGCCCGGGGCGTCGCTCCGCAAGCCGGTACGATTCCAACTGCGCGGCCGTCAAGGTCAACGCGCCGCCGGCCGGGACGACCCAGCCCGAGGCCAACCGGCCGAAGCCGTTGTCGTCCTGGCCCCAAACGGACACCGGCTCGTCCACCGCGCCGGGATTGACCAATCGCAACGAGCTCACTTGGCGGCGGTTGCGGCGCGGATTGAACACCGCCGCACGGAGCGTTTCCAACCTGCCTTCCCGCGGCAGCGCATCGTGAATGCTGGTGAGAAAGCCGTCCGGCGTGCGGATGGCGGCCAGCACTTCAATGTCCAAAGCGGAGGCCACGGACAGCCGCCAAGCTCCCGCGGTCGGCGCGCCAATGCCCTGCGGCAACCCCTTGCCCGGGTTGCCAAGCTCCAGATCCCCGGAGTTGACATGCCGCGCTTGGCGCGGCCCGATGGTCAAACGCACCGCTGGCGCGCGCACGCCGGCATCGTCCACGGCGAAGACATGCACCTCGCCGGCCGCGTTTGATCGGTTTATCACCCGCAAGAATCCTTGCCGTCTGGATTCGTCCCCGGCGGCGGGAAAGAACGGCACCTGCCACCCGGCGAGTACCGCCGCTCCCGCCCCGCGCAGCGCCGGAACGTGCGTTTCGATGGACTGGCCGCTGAGCGGGTTGTCCACAAGCCCCACCGCGTCGCCGGTGGCGAGGGCTCGGCCGGTGGCGAGCCCCCGCGTATCGACGATGGCGTTGCCGGCAAGCCGCAGGCGCGTAAGCGCCGTCAGAAGCCGCAAGCCGGAGACGTCGCGCACGGCGTTGCGTTCCAAGTTCAGCCTTTGCAATTCGTTCAAGGTGCGCAGCGGCCCGATATCCACCACCGCGTTGTCGGCGAGTTCGAGACGCCTCAGGTTCCTCAAACCCGAGAGCGGCCAAATTTCCTTGATGCGGTTGCCCCGCAGATCCAGGTAGCGAAGAGTGCGCAACCCGGCGAGCGGAAGGAGCTCCGCCACCCGATTGTCCGGCAGCGACAGTTGTTCCAGCGCCGAGAGCCCAGCAAGAGGCCACAGTTCCTCCACCGCATTGCCGTCCAGGGTGAGCGTGCGCAACTCCGCCAACGTCGAGAGCGGCGTCAGGTCCGCAACAGCGTTGTTGCTCAAGAGCAAATCGCGCAAGTTGGAAAGCCCGGCAAGCGCGGATATGTCGGTGAGCGCGTTGTTGGACAGATCAAGCCAAGAAAGAGCGTGCAGCTTCGCCAACTCGGCGATGTCGATGTCGCGGAGCTCATTGCCGTCGAGCGACAACCAAGTCAGATTGGTCGCCGCCCCCAAGCCGGCCAGATCCGTCACGCCTGCGGAATTCAATCTCAGCGTCCGCAACCCCTGCAAGTCGTCCTCCGCCAACGCCACGCTCGGCGCCTTGCCGACGGCTGCGAGCGCCGCGGCCCGCACAACGGGATCCGGCAGCAAGGCGCGTTCCAGCTGCACCGTGAACGTCTCGCTGGCGTCATCGTTCTCCACTTTGACGGCGAGGGTGTTGGCGCCATCGGCAAGGCCTTCGATCAAGTGGGTCTCGCCGCTCGCCACCGTGGTCTCGGCGCCCTCGCCCAAGCGCACCGTGATGGTGCCGGCGGCTGTGGGAGTGACCCGCAACCCGTTGGCGTACGGGTGGATTTTGGCGGTGTATTGCGTCTCGGTGGCGGCCAAGGCCGGCGCAAGCTCCACCGGGCTGGCGGCGGGAATGGGAATCCACTGGGCCCGGAAGCTCTTCCGCACGCCCACCGCGATGTGCCAAGCCACGCCGCCGAAATCGATCATCGCCAGCGTCAGCTCGACCTTCTCAAGCGGGACCCGGTCCGCCACCGCCGTGCAAGCCCGGTGCGAACTCGGCCGCACATCCTCAAGGGCCTTGTCCAAGCAGAGGTAATGGCGATAGTTCGGCCGACCGCCGGTGACGGTCACCGCTTGCGGGGACGTGCGGGCATGCAGGTACGGTGGCGAAATACTCACCGGCCGGTATCCGCCGGGATGGCGCACGAAAACGGTCGGACTCGGCACCGGCACGGAAATGGTGGCCACCACTTCCAGACTTTCGAGGGATTGCGCGGCGGAGAACGACGCCCCGAACAAGAGGGCACCACAGACCGGGGCCAAAGCCCAGCCAGTACACCTGTAGCGCATGCTCTTCATTCCAAGGTCCTCGCCTTGGCTTGCCCAGCCGCTACGCCGCAGTCGCGCTTGCGCACGCTGCGTGGTGGCGGAGCGGACGGCAGTCTAACATCGGCTCCACGGTGCGTATTTTTACAATTAATATCAATGAGTTAACCAGATATAGCTATTGGCAACTGGCGAAGCATTTGTATCAATCTTTGTTGCCCCGCGGGCCCGAAACCAAGGTGCGCTCGAGAGTGCGAGACTCGCTCGCATCGGGGATTCGTAAGTCCTTGTTGTTCCGCGCGTTCCACGGTTCGCGTTTCTTCTTCTGCGCCATGATCGTCTCCATCGCCTTGCGGTTGAACCGCACCAGAACGCACGGAGAGTAGCACAGCCTGATACGGCGCGGGCGTGGGGGAGGAAGTGCTTGAAGGGTCTAGATGCCAACGCCGGAGCATTCGATCAAACCCGCAACGAGCGGTTCGTGGTGCTCTCGGGCGAAGGGCGCGGGGCGGCCGGACATGGTGGTGAAGCTGCCGAACGGCCGCGCCGTGGCGGTGGACGCCAAGGCGTCGACGGCCGCCTTTCTCGAAGCAGGCACCGCGTCCGACGAGGTTGTCGTGAAAGGGGATCATGTGAGGAGAGGGACTACGCATGGCCGCGCGCCTAAACGGCAACCACCTTTACATGCATCGCGGATCAACTACCACGCCACGCAGCCACCGGAAATCGCCTTCCGGCACCATGCAATTTCGCAAGTTGAGCCAAAATTTCCTGTTTCAGGGTTGTCCTACCGCAATGTTGGGCGTATGTTGAACTCTCAACACGGGTACGACCTCTCGACGAGCGCAACAGCAGCACCGCACGCAGTACAAGTGGCGGAGCGCCTCGGCCATGCTGCAAATTGGGCGCCGTTCAGGGCAAGATGAGAAGGTCCAGCACAGCGGCATCCCAGCCCCCACGTCACACGTATTGCGTGGAGGCTTGCGCGGATGACCGCTCGACGAAGACCAAACACCACGCCGGAACCGCTCCGGCCATCCGATGAAACAGCGCTGCCGGGCATGGAGCGGGTCCCCCGGCTGCTGCGCCTCGCCGACGTGTGCGACCGGACCGCGCTGGGCCGGAGCAGCATCTACCAGCTGATGAGGGACGGAGAATTTCCGATGTCGGTGAAGATCGGCGGCCACGCCGTCCGATGGCGCGCCGCCGACATCGCCCGGTGGATCGAGGACCTGCCTGCCACGAGCAACGCGCCGTTGACCGCAGACGGGGAACGAAGTCGCGGTGCGCAAGCGCATCGTGTCGCTCGCTTGGAGCGTGTCCCATCTGTCCGCCCGCCCGCCGACGACGGGATGCCCCGATGACGACTGATGTTCCAGCGGTGCTTGACGGCCAACTGATGCCCGCCGGCTAGCCGCAAAGGGCGCTCACAGGGGCTCTCACGCGATCCGCCTTGCCGAAATAGCGGCACTTCCTCCTCCAAATCGGGGCGCTTTGGTTCGAACACGGCGTCCGCACTAGTCCACAGTAGTCCGCATTAGTCCACCACTGTCGGTGGTAGAAGTTGTTGTTTCTTAAGGCTTTTCGCCGCACCATGGATTTGTCCTGCAAGCGGGACGGGCGACCACTCCCGACCCGCTTGGCGGTGTGAACCACCGCGGCAGGACAGCGACACAGAAGGTACACGGAGGTGCCGCATGGCCAATAATACGCCTGCGCAACCGGACGCGCACAACGAATCCGCTAACGGCGGGGCAGTCAAAGCCGCGCCATCAACCTACCCGAACGCCACGGCCGCCATGGCCGAACTGCGGAAGCGGAACACGAATTTGCGCTTTTGCGGGAACCGCGCGAAAGGCAAAGCGTTCGAGCGAGCGTGGCAAGACGAACCGCGGCCTAGCGATCCCGCAAACTGGCCGGCGAAGTGGCGGGGGGCGGAGGAGTTTTGTCTTGTCCCGTCAACCGCAGGACTGTTCCTGGTGGACGTGGACGCGGCCTACGACGGCGTTGACGGGGCGGAGCGGAGGGCGACGAAGGAGGAAGCGTCCGCGCTAGTAGCCGCGCTAGGCGGGCGCCCTTACTTGTACGAGAGCACGCAAGGGAAGTCGTCTTGGCATGTTCTCTACGCGGACACTGCGAACGGCGGCAGGGACTGGTCGGCGTTGAAAGGCGCCGGCAAGAGCGGTTTCGCTTCCGCCAACGGCCTGCTATGGCGCGGCGACGGCGACGTTGTGTTGAAGTTCGACACACGCGGCGGCGGCTTGTACACGGACGGCGCGAAGGCGGGGAAGGTTTGCGGTTGCCGCATCGACGCTAACAGGCGGCGGTTGACGAAACTGATTGCCGCCCTCGACCACGGCGTTACTCCCCTAGAGAATCCCCAAATCCTAGCGGACGCGTTCGCGGCGCGGAACACTTGGGGCAAGCCGATAGGCGGCACGGCGAAGGGCGGGGCGCATTCGCTCATCCTCGAGCGTGCGCGGGGGATAGCGCGACTCCCCGACGACGACGCGAAGGCGGCGTTGGCCGAACTCGCAAGGGAAGTCGCGAACGAGCGAGCGAAGCGCGAAGGCAACACGGCGGGATTCGCTGCGGAACTGGCCACGGCGACCGACGAGGTCGATCGCGCATTCAAGGCGGCAAGGGAGTTCGCGCAAGGCGGAGCGGAGCGGCCAGTAACCGCATTCTACGACGACGAAACGGCGGAGTCGGTGCAAAGGGCCATTGCCGCAGTCGACATCGAACTGCGGTACAACATCCGGGGCGGGGACCGGGAAGAGTGGCGAGAGAACGGCGGGGAATGGGAAGTCGTTGGCGATCAAGCGCGAGCGCACATCCGGGAAGTCATGGCGTGTTCGCTGTTTTACCCGCCGAAAAAAGGGAGCGCGCTGTTGGACCCCTATCGACTGTCCCCCCAGATGTTTCGCGAGCGATCACACGCGATCATGCGGACTGTGCGCGTCGACCCCTTCGCGCAATGGTTGGACGAACTCCCCGCTTGGGACGGCGAGGGGCGGTTGTGGACATGGTTGCCGGACGTGTTCGATTGCGAAGGCAACGACCCGGACTTGGTGGCATGGGCATCGGCCTTCCTGCCGCTAGGTGCCGTATGGCGGACACGCAAGCCGGGGACGAAACTGGACGAACTCCCCGTTCTAATCGGGGAAAGGGGCATCGGCAAGAGTTCGGCAATCGCGGCATTGATCCCCCCCGAACATCAAATGGACTGGTTCGTGGACTCGTTGAAACTGAGCGAGGACGACAAGCGCAAATCCGAAACGATAGAAGGGAGAGTGATCGCGGAGTTCGGCGAAATGCAAGGGGCAAGCGTCGCGGACAGGGAGGGCATCAAGGCGTTCCTAAGTCGTCGCGACGATGGCGGACACAGGGGGGCATACGCGCACAACCCGGAACCTAGACCGAGAAGGTGCGTGTTCGTCGGGACGGGGAATCCCGGGCCGAACTTGCCGAACGATCCTGCAGGGAATAGGAACTTTGTGATTGTCAATGTTCGGCGGAAGTCGAGCGTCGCGACGGTCGTCGAACACGTGGACGCGATCCGGTTGCAACTATGGGCCGAAGCGGTTGCCCTCTACAACGACGGGCAAACGGCGTGGCTCCCGGTCGCGTTCGCAAAGGCGCAAGCGCGTGTCAACGAAGGGGCAAGGTCGGCGGACCTGCTATTCGAGGACGCGATAGAGGTGGCGTTGGCTAAGCGGGAGCGGGGCAAGCGCGGGCCGTTCACAACGCAGGAGATCATGGTCGAAGCGAAGATCCTGCTCCCCGACGAACCGCTAGGTCGCACGGGCGTGGCGACCGCGAAGCGCGTGGCGAACGTGTTGCGCTTGCATCGCTACGTCGTGGCGGACAGGCGGGAGTCGCGCAAGGGCAAGCAGGTTCGCGTGTGGGTTCGGAAGTAGACACTAGACACTAAAGACACTAGATCCTATGGAGCTGCCGAAAGCCGTGCAAACAGGGATAAATCTAGCCCTGTCTGCCGCGCAAACCTAGCCGCCATGGGATCTAGTGTCTTTAGTGTCTAAGTGTCTACTGATAGAGGGGGGGGGAACCCCTGTGTCCGCGGCAATAAGGCGTAAGCGAACGCCCACCTTCCGAACGCATTGAAAAGGACTAGACGCATGGCCTTGACCCCCGCCGAACGCCAACGCCGCTACATGGCGAAGCCGGAAGCGCGCTCGAAGGCCAACGCTCGAAGGCGGCAACGGCGGGCGGAAGCGAAGGCGGTTGACCGCCAACCCCCGGCGAAGGCGCATCGCAAGCCGACTGTGCGGCGCGTCGTTCAATGGTTGCGGCGGGAGATCATCGTTCCTAGCGGTTTGCGGCGCGGCTTGCCGTTCGACCTTCGCGGTTGGCAAGAGGACTGGTTGACCGCGGCAATGGCGGACGGCATCCGGGAAGCGGGGCTTAGCGTCGCTCGCAAGAACGCTAAAAGCAGCTCCATAGCGGGCCTGCTACTCGCGCATCTACTCGACGAGGATACCGTTCAACCGCTATGGCGGGCGATCGTCGTGTCCTTGACGGGCCGCCACGCGAGCGAACTGCGCGATCAAATGGACGATATGGCGCGAGCGTCGGGGAAGGCGATCGTCGTCAAGCGGACTCCCTATCCGGGGAGCGTCGAGGGCCTGCACGGGGCGCGTGTCGACTTCCTCGCGGCGGACAAGGCATCGGGGCATAGCGTCGGGGCCGACCTTGTCATCATCGACGAAGCGGGCCTGCTGGACGAGTCGAAGCGCGGACTATGGAACGCGGTTGCCACATGCACGTCGGCGCGGGACGGCCGCCTGTTCGCCATAAGCGTTCGCGGGGACGGGCCGATGTTCTCGGAACTGGCCGCGAGAGCGGACTTGCCTAGCGTCCACTGGCAAGAGTTCGCCGCGCCGATGGACGCGGACCTGGACGACGAGAGAGCGTGGCATGCGGCCAACCCCGGAATCGCGTTTCGCCTGCTCCCCGCGGAGGCCGGCGGCCTGTGGAGGCAACAGAGCGAAACGAGGGCGCAGGGAGCGAAGCGACCGGAGGGGATTCTTAAGGGGAACCCTTAAGCCCACAAGAGAGCGAAGCGAACGATGCAAAACGAAGTTTTGCGCAGTGGGTTTCACAAATGCGCCCCGCCCACCGGCGCTTTACCCCTTCGGGGGTTGTTTTCCCGCTGAGAAGCACGCCCGCCACGTCCCACTCCGCACCCATCCCCCTTCCGCCCGCCGCAGGCGTTCTCCGCCAGCCGACTGGTGTTATGATCAGGCCCCCATCTCTCAGGGACGAGGATGACGGGCAAGCCCCGCAAGACCGTCTGGCACGTCGAGCCGATCCCGGACAACGGCTCGTCGAACATCATCGCCCACGCGAGGGGACTCGTCCGCAGCGACGTCACGAACGCCGCCAACGCTGCCGACACCGAGGCCGCCGACCGCGGATGCGTGGACCTCGGCTCGGCCACGCGGGAACAGATCGCCGGCGAAAACGCGGCCCGCGACGCGTGGCTCAAAAGCAGACGGGGCCGGCGCCCGCGGCCCTACGCGGAGTTCATGCTCGCAGGCCCTCCGCCCTACGCGGACGACGATGCCTGGCCCGCCGACAAGGAACTCGCGTGGGCGAAGTCGACGAGGGAGTGGGTGGCCAAGCGCTTCCCCGACTCGCTGATCGTGGTCGCGTCCCTGCACCGCGACGAGACCTCTCCGCACGTCCACGTCGTGATCTCCCCGCGCTTCGTCAACCCCGAGACCGGCGAGGCCGGATGGGGGTGGTGCAAGGCCCGCAACGTCGCCGCGAACACGACGCTCAACGAGCGCCGCAAGCGAAGGCGCGCCACGCCGATGCGCACCGGCCGCCGCGGATGCGGCAACGCCATGATCGTCCTGCAGGACGACTGCCACGAACACATCGGCAAGCCGCACGGCCTCGAGCGCGGCGAGCGCGGATCGAAGCGCAAGCACCGGGCGGTCGACCAGGTGAAGGCCGCGGCGGGACGGGTGAAGGCCCTGAAGCTCCAGCTCGAAGTGCGCGAGAGGGAGATCGAAGTGCGCGACGAGGAGTCCCTGAAGCGGAGCGCCCGCCTGGACGGCCGGATCGCCCATTACAACCGGCGCGTCGGCGAACTCACCGCGAAGCTCAAGGCCCGGAGCGAGGCGCACAAGAAGCGCGTCGCCGAACTCGACGAGCGGGAGAATCGCCAGAAGGCCGAGGGGGAGCGGCTCGCCGAACGCAAGCGCCGCCTGGACGAGCACGAGCGGGCGCACGGGAAGGTCATCGAGCAACTGCGGGCGCTCAAGCGCAGGGACGAGGCGGTCGAGCGCAAGGCCCGCATCGCGGAGAGGACCGACTTGGCCGCCCGCGAAATGATCGATCGCCTCCGCGTGGCCACGCGGTGTGTGGACGAGGGCCTAGGCTCGCCGCGCATCGAAGACGCCGCCCTGTGGATGGACCGGGCGCATCAGGCCGTTCACGGCGACGAGAGGGAGCGGGCCTCCGTGGGCGCCTTGTTCGCCAACCCCGGCGCCGCGCCGGCGGCGAAGCGCGACAGGGGGAAGGTGGTGGAGTTTGCCGGGAACGACAGGTCGCTCAGGTCGCTCAGGTCGCTGTAGGCCAGCGCGGGATTGCGCCCGTAGCGGGTGGACGACGAGGCGCACTGCGCGGCGGCTTGGCTAGAGGAAGGCGCCGGCGCTTAGGCGTAGCTGTGCGATGATGCTTGGGAGACCAAGGTGAAAGCCAATGTTGATGAGGTTCTGGAAGCCTTGGCCCCAGACAGCAAAACGGAGGAGCAATGAGCATGAACGATGGACTCGACAGCACGATCCCTGACCATTTCCTGTTGTTTCACGAGCAGGCGACGGGACAGGTGATCGCGGTCAACCGCACGGCCATTTCGTGTGTCGTCCCCGATGGCGACAACGCTGTTCTCTATCTCGCAGGACCATCCACCACCCCCGATGTCGAACGCGAAGGTCGACGGGTGGTTGTCAGGGAGCACTCGGACGAGGTGCTCGGGTTGTTGAAGATCGAGACGCCGCCGCTTTCACCCTTGCCTGTTTTGCGCCACCAAACCAACTTCGTGCCCATCTCATCCGGTCTCGGCGAGACGACTCACATCAACCCGCTGGCCGTGGTGTGTGTTCTGGGCGGTGACGGCGACGACAGGCATTTCGGGGTGCGGACGCATGCGTTGTTCACACATTCAACCGCGCCGCTCAAACTGAGACCTTCCCCGGCCGCTGTGGCCGCAAAGTTCAACGCGGCGATCAAGGAGATGTTTTCGGCACCCGAGTGATCCCCAACAGACCGCGACACCGGCCGACCCCGAACACCGCTCGCCAATCGCGCCAAAAACCATCAAGGCGCTCACAGCGGGTCGGGACGGGTATCCTCGCGGTCTGGAAAAATGGCGGCAAGAGAGGTGCTGCGGCATACGTCATGACCGGTCTATCCCCGCCTGCGCGGGGGGACGTCGACGCAGCCGTCGCAACAGAAACCGTAGAAGGTCCATCCCCGCCTGCGCGGGGGATCCCTTGCCACCACCGTTCATATCTTATACACATCTGGGGCCTTGTCAACACTTTTCGCACTTTTTTCGCTTTTTGCAGCCGGCGACGGGCGGCTTGCGGCGTTACGCGAAGGGCGGGCCGATGGACAGGGGACTGGCGCGCACGGGCGCGACCCCGGCCCTTCAAGGTGCTTGATAGGTTGCTAGAATTCACATTCTAACACCCTATACCGCACCTCCCAACCCTGCCCTTGTTCGTTCGTTCGACGGCAAGGGCGAACCAGAATCACCGATCGACGACGGGGAGCATGGCTTCGGCGCAGCGGAAGTCGACGAGCCCCTGCCCGAATTCACGGTCGACCCCGGGCTCCCCGATGTCCGTCGCGCACGACTTCAGCGCGTGCACCACATCATCCGCGTCCTCGTAGGTCTGGAAGAGGTGGAACACCGCCGCGCTGAGTGCCGGTGCCGATGCCGAGGTGATCCTCGACTGCTCCACCGCGAAGCACTGCTCCCTAGTGTCGCCGCACATGATGACACCGGTATCCGGCACGACCGTGCCGTCCTGTCTGCGCACCGCCGCGGTCGCCATCAGCGCCTTGCCGGTCCTGACCGCGTCCATCGTTGCGGTATACATCCACCGCCGACCGCCACCATCACAGGTGAAGTACGAATGGTTAGGACGCCACAGGTCCCGATCCGGATTGCCCGGCGAATCGCACTGGTTCACGCTATGGTGGTTCACATTACCGGCACTCGCCACAAATATGATGTTGTGCGCGGCGATGTGCTCCGCAGCAAGCTCGTTGAAGGCGGGCAGTATCGACCGGTTCACCACCAGGGTCTCGGCGCGCAGGGCGGCGTTGTCCGGGTGGGTCAGGAAGCCGTACGCACCGTCCACTACGCGCCAGTCCGTTATCCCCGGACCGAGCACATGGATGTTCGCCTTCGGCACCCCCTCCTCTTTCATGTTCACATACACCGTCCGCTGGGCATGGCTGCCCTCGAACGCTTCACCATCATCCAACTCCGAGAGCACCAGTTTGTGGCGGTGTCCGCCGTCGTCGGTGACACGGCCGATGAGGTCGCGCATGCCGGCGAAGGACAGGGTGTTGGTCACCGTGATCCTCTTGGTGTGCGTGGCTTCCGCGCCGTGGCGGTCGGTGACGGTCAGGGTGACCGGGTAGGTCGCCGTGGCGGGGTAGCGGCCCTCGTAGCCGCAGCAGTCGCCCCGGGTACGCCCGAAGAACCAGGTACTGTCGTAGACGAACAGCGGGGTCGGACCGGTGCCGGTCGTGGTGTCAACCCGCAGACTGTTCTCCCCGAAGTCCCAGGCGTAGTCCGTGATGTCTCCTTTGGACGCGGTGGCGTCGAAGCGGATGCCGAACGGGATGCCGTCGTCCTCCTCGTAGGCGAACCGCGCGATGAGCGGGGCGGCGATGACGCGGATCGTGTCCGACAGGTGGGAGAGGTTGGTCAGGTGGCCGGTCCTGGTGCTCATGAGCGACATCAGAATCACGGGATTGGTCGCCGTGACGAGCAGCCGCCACTTGCCGGCGCCGTCGCCGAGGCCCATGTCCTCCAGCTGTTTGGCGGTGAAGGTGCGGACCTCGTAGTACTGCAGGGTGACGCGCACCGTGTTGTCGCCTTCCCTCCCTCGATCGTCATAGCCGCGGATGGTGACCGTTGTCAGGGCGCCCGTGGTGTTGACGACACGCAGGCTGCTCTCCCGGTCGGTGTTGCTGCCCGGGTTGAGTATGGGCACCTGGTGCGTCCGTCCCGCATCGCCCACGATGTCGTGGAGCGCGGTGAGAAAGCCGTCCTCCGTGCGCATGTAGGCGAGAACCTGCAGGTCCCTATTGCTGGAGAAGCGCAGCCGCCAGTGGCCGTCGCCGTCGCCGACCCCGGCGATGCCTTTTGCCGCGTTGCCGTTCTCCAGGTCGTCGGAGTTGAAGTGCAGCGCCCGATTGCCGCCGATGGGGAGGGTGAACGCCGGCTTGTCGCCACGGGGGCCCGTGCCGTATCGGGCGCCCGAGTCGTCCCTGGCGTATGCCGCCACGGTTCCCGCTTCCGACGACCGGTTGACGATCCGCACGAAACTCTGTCTGCCCGCCGCGGCGGCGGTGAACAGCGGGACGGCGGTTCCTTCCGGCGCCGACGAGAGGTTCGTGAGGTAGCCGACCTTGGCGCCGGCCTCGCCGACCCCGGTGCTCATGAGGGACATGACGACGATCGGCTCCGGCGCCGTGACGAGCAGCCGCCACTTGCCGCTCCCGTCGCCGAGTCCTCCGTCCTCCAGCTCCTTGGCGGTCAGGGTCGCGCCGCCGTCGGGGCGGAGCTCCACGGTCACGGGACCGTCTCCCGGCGCGCCGCGGTCGTCGACGCCCCGCACGGTCGCCGCGACCGCCCGCCCGGACAGGTTGACCAGCCGGAGCCGGCTCTCCCGGTCCGCGTTCGAGGCGGGATTGAAGGTCATGACCCGGTGGACGCCGTCGGGTCCTCTGGCCACGGTGTTGTTCATCGCGGTGAGGAAGCCGTCGTCGGTGCGCAGGTACGCGGCGACCGCGATCGGCAGCTCGCTGTCCAGCGCGAGACGCCAGTCGCCGGCGCCGGCGCCGACACCGGCGATGCCTTTCACGGCATTGCCGTTCTCCAGGTCGTCGGAGTTGAAGTGGTACACCCCGGACGCGGCGATGCGGAACGACGTCCGGCGCAGCGCGCCGTCGTCGTCGCGGGCGCGGACGGAGACCGTGCCGGCCCGGTTCGAGAGATTCACGATCCGCGCGAATCCCTGCCATCCGTGCCGGACGCGGTCGGCCGCGGGAGCGAACAGCGGCACCGTCTGCGTTTCGCCGGCCGCGATCGCCGCGGTCAGCAGGAAAACAGGCAGGACGCCTGCCGCTCGTCTGTGCATGGGTTGTCCCCTCTTGTCCCGCGCCCCTTGTTGTCGGCCTTTGGCGGAGCGCGGTGTCCCCGGCGGCCGCAACGCCTTCGACAGCCGCGCATCATACCGAAGCGGCTGGTCGCGCCCACCCCGCCGGCTAGCGCCGAAGCCCTGACCCGCTAGCGTTTCGGCCCGGCGTCCTTCCCGGCCACTTGTAGGGCCAAGTCACGAAGTCCACCGCCTGATCCGGGCAGGGGTCTTAGGGGGCGCAGCGCCCCTAACCCGCGGGTCTCATGCGGATGGTACGTCGCGCATGCGCACTTGCTTATGAACGCGGCCCAACAGTCGGCTCGAGCCTCGGTCGCTTTGGCAGCGTGCTGCCGGACTGACTCGCTACAACCAGCACTATTACCGAGACAAACACTATCGCCCCGCCATGAACTAGAGCCTGAGCAATCAGCCATTTGGAATCGGCCTCTCGTACTGTTTCCCACAGCGACCATGCCATTTGGGCGACTGGCAGCACCAGCATCACGAGCCACACCCAAACGCCAAGTCGCCTCTTGTTGTGCGTGATCGACAACGAAAACAAGGCCAGCGCGGCGGCAAACAGCGCGTAGTGCTGCATCGCGGGGAGCAACTCCGGCGATAGCGTCACGCTGAATGGGCCTTGCTGAAGCCTTCGTTGAAGGCTTCGATAAAGCCGCCTAGACGACGTTTCCGCACATACGCGCGGGCACCCCTGTCTTCAACGACTTGGCCTTGCCGTTCGGTGACGCCTTTTTCGTGGGTGGACAAATACGCCATCTTCCCGCCATCGGCGATCTTGAAGTGGACATCCTCGGCAGGCCGTTGATGGAGATACCGCACTTGGAATCTACGGCCGTATTCCTCGCTCAGTCCCGCCATGCGGACATCATCCTTGAAATTCAACAGACAGCGTATCTTCAAGTCGGGACATGTCCGCAAGCGATCGCGCACGGCCTGCACCGTGTCATCGTCGTCATATAGCGTGCCCTCGGTATTGTCGCCATCATCGTGTACGAGCAACTCATGCTCTGCTTGGCCAAGCACAGCGAGGAAATGTCTGATCGCAGACTTGTTGTCGTTTTCCACGTTCGCAACACGAAGAAGGCTGAAGTCCCAGGCCACCCAAACGGAAACCGCGGTCACAACGACCATGGAAACGAGCACGAAAGCGCTCACCACCAAGACCAGATTCATTCGTCAACTCCTCTCTCTCACTTCGGCCACTCCTTCGTTCGACACTGCGGCCAACGTCTACCTGCGCAATGCCATCCCTTCCCTGAACCAAGGTTTGACTATACAAGGGCCAACCGAAATCACCGATCGACAACCGACCGCATGGCTTCGGCGCAGCGGAAGTCAACGAGCCCCTGACCGAATTCACGGTCAACCCCGGGCTCCCCGATATCCGTCGCACACGACTTCAGGGCGTGCACCACATCCTCCGCATCCTCGTAGGTCTGGAAGAGGTGGAACACCGCCGCGCTGAGTGCCGGTGCCGATGCCGAAGTTACCTTCGACTGCTCCACCGCGAAGCACTGCTCCCTGGTGTCACCGCACATCATGACACCGGTATCCGGCACGACCGTGCCGTCCTGTCTGCGCACCGCCGCGGTCGCCATCAGCACCTTACCGGTCCTGACCGCGTCCATCGTTGCGGTATACATCCACCGCCGACCGCCATCATCACAGGTGAAGTACGAATGGTCAGGACGCCACAGGTCCCGATCCGGATTACCCGGCGGATCGCACTGATTCACGCTATGGTGGTTCACATTACCGGCACTCGCCACAAATATGATATTGTGCGCAGCAATGTGCTCCGCAGCAAGCCTGCTGAAGGCGGGCAGTACCGACCGGTTCACCACCAGGGTCTCGGCGCGCAGGGCGGCGTTGTCCGGGTGGGTCAGGATACCGTACGGTCCAAGCGCACGCCAGTTCGTTATCTCCGGACCGTGCACATGGATGTTCGCTTTCGGCACCCCCTCCTCTTTCATGTTCACATACACCGTCCGCTGGGCATGGCTGCCCTCGAACGCTTCACCATCATCCAACTCCGAGAGCACCAGTTTGTGGCGGTGTCCGCCGTCGTCGGTGACACGGCCGATGAGGTCGCGCATGCCGGCGAAGGACAGGGTGTTGGTCACCGTGATCCTCTTGGTGTGCGTGGCTTCCGCGCCGTGGCGGTCGGTGACGGTCAGGGTGACCGGGTAGGTCGCCGTGGCGGGGTAGCGGCCCTCGTAGCCGCAGCAGTCGCCCCGGGTACGCCCGAAGAACCAGGTACTGTCGTAGACGAACAGCGGGGTCGGACCGGTGCCGGTCGTGGTGTCAACCCGCAGACTGTTCTCCCCGAAGTCCCAGGCGTAGTCCGTGATGTCTCCTTTGGACGCGGTGGCGTCGAAGCGGATGCCGAACGGGATGCCGTCGTCCTCCTCGTAGGCGAACCGCGCGATGAGCGGGGCGGCGATGACGCGGATCGTGTCCGACAGGTGGGAGAGGTTGGTCAGGTGGCCGGTCCTGGTGCTCATGAGCGACATCAGAATCACGGGATTGGTCGCCGTGACGAGCAGCCGCCACTTGCCGGCGCCGTCGCCGAGGCCCATGTCCTCCAGCTGTTTGGCGGTGAAGGTGCGGACCTCGTAGTACTGCAGGGTGACGCGCACCGTGTTGTCGCCTTCCCTCCCTCGATCGTCATAGCCGCGGATGGTGACCGTTGTCAGGGCGCCCGTGGTGTTGACGACACGCAGGCTGCTCTCCCGGTCGGTGTTGCTGCCCGGGTTGAGTATGGGCACCTGGTGCGTCCGTCCCGCATCGCCCACGATGTCGTGGAGCGCGGTGAGAAAGCCGTCCTCCGTGCGCATGTAGGCGAGAACCTGCAGGTCCCTATTGCTGGAGAAGCGCAGCCGCCAGTGGCCGTCGCCGTCGCCGACCCCGGCGATGCCTTTTGCCGCGTTGCCGTTCTCCAGGTCGTCGGAGTTGAAGTGCAGCGCCCGATTGCCGCCGATGGGGAGGGTGAACGCCGGCTTGTCGCCACGGGGGCCCGTGCCGTATCGGGCGCCCGAGTCGTCCCTGGCGTATGCCGCCACGGTTCCCGCTTCCGACGACCGGTTGACGATCCGCACGAAACTCTGTCTGCCCGCCGCGGCGGCGGTGAACAGCGGGACGGCGGTTCCTTCCGGCGCCGACGAGAGGTTCGTGAGGTAGCCGACCTTGGCGCCGGCCTCGCCGACCCCGGTGCTCATGAGGGACATGACGACGATCGGCTCCGGCGCCGTGACGAGCAGCCGCCACTTGCCGCTCCCGTCGCCGAGTCCTCCGTCCTCCAGCTCCTTGGCGGTCAGGGTCGCGCCGCCGTCGGGGCGGAGCTCCACGGTCACGGGACCGTCTCCCGGCGCGCCGCGGTCGTCGACGCCCCGCACGGTCGCCGCGACCGCCCGCCCGGACAGGTTGACCAGCCGGAGCCGGCTCTCCCGGTCCGCGTTCGAGGCGGGATTGAAGGTCATGACCCGGTGGACGCCGTCGGGTCCTCTGGCCACGGTGTTGTTCATCGCGGTGAGGAAGCCGTCGTCGGTGCGCAGGTACGCGGCGACCGCGATCGGCAGCTCGCTGTCCAGCGCGAGACGCCAGTCGCCGGCGCCGGCGCCGACACCGGCGATGCCTTTCACGGCATTGCCGTTCTCCAGGTCGTCGGAGTTGAAGTGGTACACCCCGGACGCGGCGATGCGGAACGACGTCCGGCGCAGCGCGCCGTCGTCGTCGCGGGCGCGGACGGAGACCGTGCCGGCCCGGTTCGAGAGATTCACGATCCGCGCGAATCCCTGCCATCCGTGCCGGACGCGGTCGGCCGCGGGAGCGAACAGCGGCACCGTCTGCGTTTCGCCGGCCGCGATCGCCGCGGTCAGCAGGAAAACAGGCAGGACGCCTGCCGCTCGTCTGTGCATGGGTTGTCCCCTCTTGTCCCGCGCCCCTTGTTGTCGGCCTTTGGCGGAGCGCGGTGTCCCCGGCGGCCGCAACGCCTTCGACAGCCGCGCATCATACCGAAGCGGCTGGTCGCGCCCACCCCGCCGGCTAGCGCCGAAGCCCTGACCCGCTAGCGTTTCGGCCCGGCGTCCTTCCCGGCCACTTGTAGGGCCAAGTCACGAAGTCCACCGCCTGATCCGGGCAGGGGTCTTAGGGGGCGCAGCGCCCCTAACCCGCGGGTCTCATGCGGATGGTACGTCGCGCATGCGCACTTGCTTATGAACGCGGCCCAACAGTCGGCTCGAGCCTCGGTCGCTTTGGCAGCGTGCTGCCGGACTGACTCGCTACAACCAGCACTATTACCGAGACAAACACTATCGCCCCGCCATGAACTAGAGCCTGAGCAATCAGCCATTTGGAATCGGCCTCTCGTACTGTTTCCCACAGCGACCATGCCATTTGGGCGACTGGCAGCACCAGCATCACGAGCCACACCCAAACGCCAAGTCGCCTCTTGTTGTGCGTGATCGACAACGAAAACAAGGCCAGCGCGGCGGCAAACAGCGCGTAGTGCTGCATCGCGGGGAGCAACTCCGGCGATAGCGTCACGCTGAATGGGCCTTGCTGAAGCCTTCGTTGAAGGCTTCGATAAAGCCGCCTAGACGACGTTTCCGCACATACGCGCGGGCACCCCTGTCTTCAACGACTTGGCCTTGCCGTTCGGTGACGCCTTTTTCGTGGGTGGACAAATACGCCATCTTCCCGCCATCGGCGATCTTGAAGTGGACATCCTCGGCAGGCCGTTGATGGAGATACCGCACTTGGAATCTACGGCCGTATTCCTCGCTCAGTCCCGCCATGCGGACATCATCCTTGAAATTCAACAGACAGCGTATCTTCAAGTCGGGACATGTCCGCAAGCGATCGCGCACGGCCTGCACCGTGTCATCGTCGTCATATAGCGTGCCCTCGGTATTGTCGCCATCATCGTGTACGAGCAACTCATGCTCTGCTTGGCCAAGCACAGCGAGGAAATGTCTGATCGCAGACTTGTTGTCGTTTTCCACGTTCGCAACACGAAGAAGGCTGAAGTCCCAGGCCACCCAAACGGAAACCGCGGTCACAACGACCATGGAAACGAGCACGAAAGCGCTCACCACCAAGACCAGATTCATTCGTCAACTCCTCTCTCTCACTTCGGCCACTCCTTCGTTCGACACTGCGGCCAACGTCTACCTGCGCAATGCCATCCCTTCCCTGAACCAAGGTTTGACTATACAAGGGCCAACCGAAATCACCGATCGACAACCGACCGCATGGCTTCGGCGCAGCGGAAGTCAACGAGCCCCTGACCGAATTCACGGTCAACCCCGGGCTCCCCGATATCCGTCGCACACGACTTCAGGGCGTGCACCACATCCTCCGCATCCTCGTAGGTCTGGAAGAGGTGGAACACCGCCGCGCTGAGTGCCGGTGCCGATGCCGAAGTTACCTTCGACTGCTCCACCGCGAAGCACTGCTCCCTGGTGTCACCGCACATCATGACACCGGTATCCGGCACGACCGTGCCGTCCTGTCTGCGCACCGCCGCGGTCGCCATCAGCACCTTACCGGTCCTGACCGCGTCCATCGTTGCGGTATACATCCACCGCCGACCGCCATCATCACAGGTGAAGTACGAATGGTCAGGACGCCACAGGTCCCGATCCGGATTACCCGGCGGATCGCACTGATTCACGCTATGGTGGTTCACATTACCGGCACTCGCCACAAATATGATATTGTGCGCAGCAATGTGCTCCGCAGCAAGCCTGCTGAAGGCGGGCAGTACCGACCGGTTCACCACCAGGGTCTCGGCGCGCAGGGCGGCGTTGTCCGGGTGGGTCAGGATACCGTACGGTCCAAGCGCACGCCAGTTCGTTATCTCCGGACCGTGCACATGGATGTTCGCTTTCGGCACCCCCTGCTCTTTCATGCTCACATACACCGTCTGCTGGGCATGGCTGCCCTCAAACGCTTCACCATCATCCAACTCCGAGATCACCAGTTTGTAGCGGTGTTCGTCATCGTCGGTGATACGACCGATGAGGTCGCGCATGCCGGCGAAGGACAGGGTGTTGGTTACCGTGATCGGCTCGGTGTGCGTGGCTTCCGCGCCGTAGCGGTCGGTAACGGTCAGGGTGACCGGGTAGGTCGTTGTGGCGGGGTAGCGACCCTCGTAGCCGAGGTGGTCACCCCGGGTACGCCCGAAGAACCAGTCAAGGTCATAGACAAACAGGGGGGTCGGACCGGTGCCGGTCGTGGTGTCAACCCGCAGGCTGTCCTCCCCGAAGTCCCAGGCGTAGTCCGTGAGGTCTCCTTTGGACGCGGTGGCGTCAAAGCGGATGCCGAACGGGATGCCGTCGTCCTCCTCGTAGGTGAACAATGCTTCCACAGGTCTGGCGATGACCCGAATGCCTGCCGGTGTGTAGGAGAGGTTGGTGAGGTGCCCGGTTGTTGTCTGTATGAGGGACAGCAGGATGACGGGATTGGTCGCGGTGACCATGAGCCGCCACTTACCGCTCCCGTCGCCGAGTCCCATGTCCTCCAGCCGTTTGGCGGTGAAGGTTTTCACTTCATTGCCCCGCAGGGTGATGCGGACTGTACTGTCGCCTTCTCGTCCTCTATCGTCAAAGCCGCGGACGGTGACCGTGGTCACGGCACCCGTGGTGTTGACGATTCGCAAACTGCTCTCCCGGTCGGTGTTGCTGCCCGGGTTGAGTATGGGCACCTGGTGCGTCCGTCCCGCATCACCCACGATATCGTGGAGTGCGGTGAGAAAACCGTCATCGGTGCGCATGTAGGCGAGTACCTGTAGGTCCAGATCGCCGGAGACCGTCAGCCGCCAGTGACCGGTACCGTCGCCGACACCGGTGACACCTTTGGCGACACTGCCGTTTTCCAGATCATCGGAGTTGAAGTGCCGCACCTGATTGGCGCCGATGGGGATGGTGAACGAGCCCCGTTCGGTGCCCGAGTCATCCCTGGCGCGTACCGTCACGGTACCCGCTTCTGGTGAGCGGTTGATGATCCGCGCGAAACTCTGCCTGAACCGCGAGACCGCGGTGAACAGCGGAATCGTGGTGCCTTCCGGTGCCGATGAGAGGTTCGTGAGGTAGCCGACCTTGGTGCTCATGAGGGACATGACGACAATGGATTCCGGTGCCGTGACGAGCAATCGCCACTTACCGCTTCCGTTGCCGAGTCCTCCGTTCTCCAGGTCTTTCGCGCTCAGGGTGCGTGCACCGTTGGGGCGGAGGGATACCGTCACGGGACGGTCTCCCGCTGCGCCCTGATCGTCAGTACCCCGCACGGTTACCGTGATAGTCCGCCCCGACCGATTGATCAGCCGGAGCATACTCTCCTGGTTCACGTTTGAGGCGGGATTGAAGGTCATGACCCGGTGGACTCCGTCAGGGCCTCGTGCCACGGTGTTGTTCATCGCGGTGAGAAAGCCGTCATCGGTACGCAGGTACGCGGTGACCGCAATCGGCAGATCACTGTCCAGCGCGAGCTGCCAGTCACCGGTGCCGTTGCCGATACCGGTGATACCTTTCACGGCATTGCCGTTCTCCAGGTCGTCTGAGTTGAAGTGGTACACCGCGGATGCGGCGATGCGGAACGAACTCCGGCGCAGGACACCGGCATCGTCACGGGCACGGATAGTCACCGTACCGTCTCGGTGTGCGAGATTCACGACTCGCGTGAATCCCTGCCGGATACCGTCATTCGCGGGAGCGAACAGCGGTACCGTCTGTGTTTCGCCGGCCGCGAATGTCGCGGTCAGCAGGAAAACAGGCAGGATGCCTGCTGCTCGTCTGTGCATGGGTGGCCCCATCTTGTCCCGCGCCCCTTGTTGTCGGCCCTTGGCGGAGCGCGTTGTCCCCGGCGGCCGCAACGCCTTCGACAGCCGCGCATCATACCGAAGCGGCTGGTCGCGCCCACCTCGCCGCGCCAGCGCGGAATTTGAGATCGTGCAGGCGGACGACGAGGCGGACGAGCGGCTTGCGGAGCGTTACGCGAAGGGCGGGCCTGCGGAACGGGGACTGGCGCGCAAGGGCGCGACCCCGGCCCTTCGCGACGCTGGATAGGTTGCTGGAATCGGCATTCTAACAACCTATACCGAACCGCCCAACCAGCTCCAGCGCGCCCCGCCGACCGGGGCCGGCGAGCGCTCATCGGCCAATCCGCCGTTTCGACGAACCGCGGGCCGGCGGCTTTGAGGGAAGTAGGCGTTGGTCGTTAGGTGGAGCCTTTCTGACGATCAGTCTCTCGGACTAAGTCGGTCGCCTTTAGGGTCGTAGTCGCAATCTCTCCACACGCCGAAGGAGCAATGGAACACGCAACTGACTTGCGCGCTGTCCGCTGACAAGCAGCCAAGAGCTGCCAAGTCTCCGGAGATCGTGACAACCTGTGTTCTTCGAACAGTCCGGTCTGCCAGCTCGGCGGGCTTTTCACATTGCCACGCGACGGTGTGTTTTGCTTGGCCCACGATCAATGGCGTACGGAAAGTTGGTCGATAGACGTAGTTTTTCCAGCTCTCATCCCGGTACTCGAGACTGGCCCCTTCTTCGCACTGATGCCAGAACCAACCCGGAGACTGCCAAGTATCCTCCGTCGAACACTTCACCTGCAGGCCCGTCCCGGGGCAGTTCGGCATTGGTTGAGTGCTGTTGTACACCGTGAAGTAGTGTTTGTCTGCTAGGGACTGGCTCCCGGCAGGCAAAACCAGCACCAGGGCGCTCAACGCAGCGAGAAAGTAGCGCATCAGAACCTCCTTCTGACTCGTCTTCGGTATGACCTACGCTACCACAATGCGCCGGCGCGTACACCCAGCGTCTTGTCCAATGCAGGGCCATCCCGAAGTTGGCGCCAAGTCGTTGAGGCGGCAGGGGAAGATTGACCGGCGCTGCGCGAAGGGCGGGCCGATGGAACGGGGACTGGCGCAGCTGAGCTTCGTTGTCCCGAACAACGATGTGCCTGCCCCGGAATTGCCATAGCACGTTGCGGCAGCCGAACTTCCGGCCGTAGCTGTAGAGCTGGTAGATGTCGCTTTGGACTACTTTGTCCTTCCACTTCGCATCAAGGATGAAACGCACCTTGTCGCCGCGCATCAAGGCGATGTCCGGCTTCAACCTAACCTCCCGTTGCGGCCAGGCGGCGTTAGCAAAGGCGTTGGCGTCTTCGAGTTCCGCAAACCTCTGTTGCGGCCCTTGCGCTTGCACGCGGTACTGCCCCTGGTGGCGGCGGAAGGCGTCCACGACGAACTTCTCGAACAGCTCGTGCATTGGGAACAGGAGCGAGAAGCCGGGCGACTTGCCGCTTGCCATGCTCTGCCAGTCTCCGCTCAGCAACAGGCGGGCCAAGCGGTGAAGATCGTGAAAGGCCGTATTGGTGCGATCCAAGCGAACCGGCTCCTTGAGTGGCGCAGCGGTCGAGCCGGTAGCGCCGCTCAAGCTCGGCTTTCGGCGGCTCCCGGTTCTCCGCCCGCGGCCGCTTCGGCTCCTCGGTGGCGAGGATTTGCGACAGCGCATCCATGAAGTCGTCCTTGCTCACGTCGCGCCGTTCCGTCTTGTCGAATTGCTTGCGGTTCATGTGACCATGCCTCCAAGGGTTCCTCTTAGTCTCTCGATGTTGTCTTGAGCCGCCCACTTCTGCCGGATCACCTGCTTGACCGCATCGCTTGTCTTTCGGATTTGATCGGGATTCTTGTGGAACGGAAGTCGCAGTTCTCGCCAGCGCTCACCTATGTTGGGCAACGTCGTATCGATGAAGGTCAATCGCCTGATCTGATCCTGCACGACGCGCGACGACAACAGCGCCAGCAAATAGTATGGCGTCAGCCCACGTTCGTTCTCGGGGCAAACCCGCAAAGTCAGCAACTCCCGAGTCATGACAATGCGCCGGTCACGTTTCGACGCCATCGCGACGGTACCGATCCGGTAGCTTCCACGTCTGACGAAGATCACATCTTCCGGTTCGACCGGCACCCTGTTCTTCGTGAATTTCAGGTAGGTCGCTTCGCTGACCCCTGATGTCGGGTTTCGGTAGAGTTCCCAGTTCACGATGTCGGACACTCGGATGTAGGGTATATCCCCTTCGCCCTTCTCCGCCGCGCTCGGCGATCCGTGACCATCCCACGCACCTACGGCTTCCTCGTCGACCAACTCTCCCAAAGTGACCCATTCTCGTCCACGAGCCGCGGGGGGGACGCGACGAGCCGCGAAGTAGCGCGGAATGAGGTTTCCTGCCGCTTCGATGTCTCGCCACTCCACAGTGAATACGAACGTGTTGTCCTTGTTCTCCGGCGCACTCAACTCGCCATGGATGGCGGGCAGGTCATTCCACACTTCTTCGGGTGCGTCCGGTCGGTAGATGGTCTTGCCCTGGTGGTCGTGCCCCATCTGTACGGCTTCCGCCATCAAGACCTTATCCTTGCGTTGCGCGGACCGTCCTTTCTTCAAGACCATGAGACACGTCTTGGCGTTGCAATGCGGCCGAAACGTGTTGTGCGGGAGGTCGATGATGGCCAACACCCGGCCTTTCGCCGCGATGTAGTGTCGAAGATGCGCCATCGATGGTGCATGGAAGGCCGTCTCGGGCAGCACGATTGCCAAACGTCCGTTGTCCTTGAGCATGTCGAAACAACGTTCGACGAAGAGGATGTAGGGATTGCTCTCGGCTGGTTTGCCTTTGCGCCACTCGCGACCAACCAGCCTCCACTTGTGTCCCAAGTCGAAGTGCGCCGAGTCCTCTTCGAGCACCTTGGTCTTGGTGCCGTAGGGCGGATTCGTCATCACGACGTCGAACTGGCGGAAGCCGTCGCGATTGACGAACTTGGCCGTGGCTTCGGGCGTGAATTCCCCCGCTCGGTGCAACGAGTTCTCGTGAACAACATTGCTGCGCCCGTCGCCGGAAATCGCCATGTATGCCTTGGCGATCCTCACGAGGTCTACTTCCTTATCGATGCCGAAGAAGCACCTTGCCGCCATCTGCTGCTGTGCAGTCAGCAATCGGTCCCTTCTCAGCTTCCCCCACTTCCGGCTCTTCGCCATGCCCGCCCACATGCTTCGCATGGCCGCTATCAGGAAGCCCCCTGATCCGCATGCGGGGTCGCAAATGGTCTCGTCCAGCTTGGGATCAACGATTTTGACTGCGATGTCGATTACCCCGCGGGGAGTGAAGAACTCGCCCTTTTCACCGACGAACTTGGACTCGGCAAACACCTCGAAGGCATCGCCCACCACATCGGTGGGCGTGTCCATGAGGCTTCCGCGTTCCAATTGGCCAACAACCCAGGCCACATCCTTGGCGTCGAGCGTGAGCTTGTCGTGAGGCTCGAATAGCCCATCGTCCGTGTACTCCGCCACAACATCAGCGAACAAGCCGCCGACGCGCTCCTTGACTCGTTCCGGGTCTTCGCCGTAGCCAGCGTAGAACAACGGCGGATCGTCCACGTATGTCGTCTCGTCCCTGATCTTGGCGAAGATGAGCTTTATCATCTCGTTGCCGAGCTTCTCGCGGCGACTGATGTTGGTGTTGGCGTAGAGGGTATTGAGAATCCGCCGGAACGACGCCTTGAGCATCGTGCCGCTATATGCCACGAGGTCGCTTCTATCGACCTTGCCAACGTCCTCGATCCGCTGACCCCGGATGGGGATGTTGTTTAGCCTGTCTGTGTATATCGCGGATTGACCCGGTGGCTTCGAGTAGAACTCGATGTCCGATCCGTTGGTCCACACGCCCCATGCCGCGGATGTGGCTGTCATGTAGGACTTCAACTGGTCCTTGCCGCTGTGTTCCCCTGGCTTCTTCGTTTCAACGATGCCAACAACATCCGCGGCAGGGTCTCTTCCTGCACCCCGGAAGATCGCAATATCTGCCCGGTCCTTTTTGTTCGACCCTCTTGGGATGCCAAACTCGGTCTCTATTTCGGCATCGCGGTACCCGTAGTCATCGATCAGGATGCGAACGAACTCCTGTCGAACCGGCTCCTCGGGACCGCTCATACGGCCACCGGCACGGCGGATTCGCCGTTGTCGGCGATCAGGTTTTTATAGCGGAGTTGCTTGCCGCCGACCCCCGCGGCGAACTCGGCCATCCGGTCGATGGTGTCGACCTCGCAGTTGCCCTCGTTGAGCCGGAACGTCGCCTCGTTGACGTAGCGGGCCAAGTGCTTCGGGTTGACGTGGTGCCATGTGCCGGTGATGCTGCGCTTGAGCACGGCCCATACCGCTTCGATCCCGTTGGTGTGGACGTCGCCCCGGACGTACTCGCCCTTGCTGTGCGCCACGGTGTCGTGGACGTATTGGTTGATGACGCTCGGCAGCGCCCCGTAGGCCGCAGCGTCGTCGGTGTAGACGGTCGCTCCCATTTCGACCGTTTCCTCTACGAACCCGCGCAGCGTGTGAGCGTCCGTGCGTCCCACGGGTTCAGCCTTGACCTTGCCGCCGCGCTGTCGGACGCCGACGACTGCCGTCTTTCCCACGGGGCCGCGCCCCGCGTGGAGTTTCTTGGATTCGTGCTTGTTCTTCTCCAAGCCGCCGATGTATGTCTCGTCGACCTCGACCGTCTCGGTCAGCGTGAAGTCCCCGCGCCCGCAGGCTTCGCGTATGCGGTGCAGCATGTGCCAGGCGGTGCGGTACTGGACGCCAAGCTCCTTGGACATCTGGAGTGCGGAAACACCCTTGCGGGCGGTGACGACCGAGTAGAGAGCGTAGATCCAGTCCTGCAACGGGCGCTTGGTCGCGTGCATGCAGGTGCCGGTGGTGGCGGTGAACCGCTTGCGGCAGTCCTTGTCCTTGTGGCGGTAGTGGCGGGGACGCGGATCGCTCACGATGTTCTCCACGCCGCCGCAGTGCGGGCAGACCGGCTTGCCGTGCCATCGGGCTTCCTCGAGCCAGCGGTAGCAGGCGTCCTCGTCGGGGAACAGCCGGAACAGATCGACAACGCTGATCGTCTCCGCGATCCGCTTGCCGCTCTCATTGTGCGGGTTGCCGTTCGCGTCGTACTCGATGACCGCCATGCCGTATCCCCTTGACCAATCGTATGCATTATTCTATGCGGGCGTGCGGCGTAACGCAACGACTTTCGTGCATTTTGCTACACAATTCCCCTTGTTTTCCGCGGCTGGCGGCGAGTCGGCCGCGGGGCGGCCCGGCGCGCCGCCGTTCTTCGGCGGGGTCGGGTCAGAAGGCCGGGCGAGCACTTCGCGCAGGGTCGCCCCGATCGGCGCCGCAGCCAACGCGCCGCGGACCGCCACCGAACCTACGCGGACAGGTAAGCGGCCCAAGCGTCCATCAGCGCCCTGCGCCGCTCGAAGTGGTCGGTGCGGGCGTAGGCGGCCTCCACCTTGCTTCCCACGCCGTGCGCCAGCGCCGCTTCGAGCACTTCGCGCGGAAAGTCCGTCCGCTCCGCGCCCCAGTCGCGAAAACTCGACCGGAACCCGTGCGGCACCGCCTGGACGCCGCGCTGCCGCAGCAGCTTGCCGATCGTCGCGTCCGATAGGACCTTGCCCTTCGGACCGGGGAACACCAGGCCGTCCGCGCCCGACTCCCGCGCCGCCGCCAGCACGTCGAGCGCGGCGTCGCTCAACGGAACGCGGTGCTCGCGTCCCATCTTCATTCGTTCGCCCGGAACGGTCCAAACGCCGGCCTCCATGTCCACTTCGTCCCAGGTGGCCAGCCGCGCCTCGCCGGAACGCGCCGCGGTCAGCACCAGGAACTCGAACGCCAGCCGGGTGCCGCGCCAGGCCGCGCTGGCGCGTACCGCCGCGACGGCCGCCGCCACCTCCGCGTAGGGCAGCGCCCGATGGTGTCTCGGCCTGGCTCCCCCGCGCGGCAGCGCCGCCTCAACCGCCCGGCAGGGGTTGTCGGCTCGATGGCCATGCACGACGGCCCAGTCCATCACCTTGCCGATCCTGTGCTTCACGCGCCGGGCGGTCTCCCGCTTGGTCGTCCAGATCGGCTCAAGAACGGCGACAACGTCGGCGCTGGTGACGTCGCCGACCCGCAGGCGGCCGATGACCGGGTGGGCGTAGGCGGCCAGCGACGACTTCCACTGCGCCTCGCTCTTGCCGTCGGCCTTCCACGTCTTCGCCTGCGTGGCCAGCACCTCGGCCGCCGCCTCCTCGAAGGTCGGCGCGCCGGGCCTGCGCCCGCCCCGCTTGGCGGGAGGGATTCCGCGCCGCGCCGCCTTGCGGTTCTCGAAGGCGGCCTCCCGCGCTTCCTGGAGGCTCGTCAGCGGGTATCCGCCCAGCCCCACGGTGTGCCGCCTGCCGCGGACCTGGACGACCTGCACCCAGCACTTCGCGCCGGTCGGCGTGACCTGGAGAAAGAGCGTACCGCCGTCGGAGATGCGTTCGTGGAAGCGCGTGCGCCCGGAGTGCCTAGCGTTGCGCACCTTGGCCGCGGTGAGATTGCCCACTGGAATGTCCCGTTCTGTTTGCTGCATTACTTGTATCACATTGACGCGGATGGATGCAACCTACGAAGGACTGATTCGGACGGCTGTGGACATGGGAAGGTGCGCTTATAGCGGGATAAATCAATGCTTTACGGACTAATACGGACAGCGACGGATGGATGCGGACGACAACGGGTTGGCGGAGCGGACGGGATTCGAACCCGCGACCCCCGGCGTGACAGGCCGATATTCTAACCAGCTGAACTACCGCTCCGTGGTGGGTGTTGCAGGGCTTGAACCTGCGACCTACGGCTTGTAAGGCCGTCGCTCTCCCAACTGAGCTAAACACCCGCGACAACCATCATAGTCCCACGCCAGCCGAAGTCAACGATCCGCCGCCACATCCACACACTTTGGAGTGGGCGCAGGGCCGCAAGTTCAGAAGGCCCAAGCCGCCCCAGCGCGGCTTTCTCTCCTCGGCGAACGCGAAAACGCGGTGGTGGTCGGGCTACGCCACACGCCCGCGTATGTCCCTCTAACGCGGGCTGCTAGAATGCCGCCCGTCCCTCCCCCAGGAACCGCCATATGGCCGCTTCGCCCGTCTTCGAGATAGATCTGGCGTCGTTCCAAACGGATGTGATCGAGCGTTCTCGGTCCATTCCCGTGTTCGTGTTGTTTTGGACCGCCGAAGTGGCCCCGGCGGCGGAGGCCAAGGCGACGTTGGCGCGGCTCGCCGCGCAGTACCAAGGCAAGTTCGCGCTGGGGCTTTCCGACATCGCCAAGGACCAGACGCTTGCCCAGCAGCTGCGAGTGCAGGGCATTCCAAGCATCCGCGTGATCCGCGACGGCCAGTTGGCCGAACAGATGGACGGGCCGCAGAGCGAGGATGTGCTGCGCCGCGCCATAGACGCCTTGACGCAGTCCCCGGCGGACGCGCTGAAGAGCCAATTGGCGCAATATCTGGCCGAGGAGAATTTCAACGGTGCCTTGTCGGTGCTCCGGCAAGCGATCCAAGCGGAGCCGACGAACGCCGGCTTCAAGGTGGAGTGGGCCGATGTGCTGCTGCTGAAGGGCGACGTGAAAGGCGGCGGCAAGGTGCTGGCCACCATTCCCGAAGACACCGCCGAACGCGAGCGGCCGGCCACCCGGTTGGCGCTGCTTGAAGAGGCCGCGGGGCTGGGCAAACTGGGTGCCGCGCTGGCGCAAGCGCAGGCCGACGAGGCGGATTTGGAGGCGCTCTACCGGGCGGCCGTCCTGCTCGCTGTTCGGCGGCGCTACGAGGAGGCGCTAGAGCACGCGCTCGCGATCATGCGGCGGGATCGAACGTTCCGCGATGACGTGGGGCGCCGGACGATGATCCGCGTGATGGCGCTGATGGCCAAAGGCGACGACGTGGCCAAACGCTACCGTCGCCGGATGTTCAATTTCCTCTATTGAGGCGGAGACAAGGAACGCGAAAGCCGCTCGCGCGGCATGCGGCATCCGGAGCGCGAACATGGCAAGTGATGGGGAGTTGCCGGCTGTAGGTGGCCAAGACGCCACGGGTGACCGCCCGGCCATGCTGGGCTTGGCCGACATCGACGGCGTGCTGCGGGGCAAGTTCGTCAGCGCGAACAAGCTCGCCAGCCTGCGCGCCAAAGGCGGCGGTTTTTGCGATTGCGTGTTCGGCTGGGACATGGACGACGCGCTCTACGATTCGTCCGCCGATGCGATCACCGGCTGGCACAGCGGCTTTCCGGACGCCCGCTACCGGCTCGTCGGGGCCAGTGAACGCGCCCTGCCGGACGATGGCACGGCGTATTTCGTCGGCGAGTTCGCCAGCGCCGAGGGCGGCGACCACCCGCTGTGTCCGCGCACGCTGCTCCGACGGGTTCTGGGGCGCGCGGCGCGGCACGGGCTCGCGGCGCGCGCCGGGCTCGAATACGAGTTCTTCGTGTTCAAGGAGACGCCGGCGAGCGTGCGCGAGAAGGGCTATCGGAATCTGCAGCCGTTCACTCCCGGCAACTTCGGCTACTCGGTGTTGCGCGCCGCCGCCAACGCGGACGTGTTCGAGGCACTGATGCGCTACTGCGCGAACTTCCGGATGCCGCTTGAAGGCTTGCACTGCGAAACCGGGCCGGGCGTTTGGGAAGGCGCGTTGGCGGTGGCCGAGGGATTGGAGGCGGCGGACCGGGCGACCCTGTTCAAGACCTTCTCCAAGGCGTTCTTCCAGCGCCGCGGGCTGGTGGCCACGTTCATGGCCAAGTGGTCGATGGATTACCCTGGACAAAGCGGCCACTACCACTTCTCGTTGCTCGATGGCGAAGGCGGCAACGTTTTCGCCGGCGCAGACGAAACGCTGACGGACGCGGCCCGTTGGGCCATCGGCGGCTTGTGCCGCTATGTGCCGGAGTTTCTGCCGATGCTCGCGCCAACCGTGAACAGCTTCACGCGCTTGGTGAAAGGCGCCTGGGCGCCCACCGCCGCCACTTGGGGGATGGACAACCGCACCGCGGCGTTCCGTTTTGTTCCCGCGCCCGCCGAGGACAAGACGCAGCAGCGCGTCGAGTGCCGGGTGGGCGGCGCGGACGCCAACCCGTATCTGGCGTCCGCGGCCACCTTGGGCGCCGCACTGATCGGCATCGAAAAACGGTTGGAACCGCCGGCGGCGGTGGTCGGCAACGCCTACGAGGTGGAGGCGACGCTGCCGGCCGAACGGCGATTCGCGCCGACGCTGCGGGATGCGGCCGAGCGTTTCGCCGAGTCCGCCGCCGCCCGCGACATTTTCGGCGAGGCGTTCGTTTCGCACTTCGCGCGGAGCCGGCTATGGGAGAGCCGCCAGCACGAACGGCATGTGGATAGCTGGCAACTGGCCCGCTACTTCGAGATCGTCTGACCGGTACGGTCCAGCCCACGCTTGCCAGCCAACGCCAGCCGCCACGCCGCCGCAAAGTGATTGGCAACATTTGGCAACACAACGATGCGCCTGTTCTCGGTTACCATGAGCGCTGGACAAGCTGCGCAGAACGGCTCTCCACGAAGCGACTCGAACGAACATTCATGTCCGCGCCGCCGGCTCTGGAGCATCGCAAGGATGGAAGGGCCAACGGCGGTGGCTGCGGGCGATTCTCTGGCAAGGAGGAAGACGATGAACATGACGCGATTGCTTGGCGCGGCCCTCGGCGGCGCCGCACTGGCCGCCTTTTCGGCCGGTTGCAGCGGCGAGACCAAACCGGAAACCACAGATCCGGAACCTCAAAGCGAACCGGAAGGCGCCTACATCACCATCGGCACCGGCGGCGTCACAGGCGTCTACTACCCGACCGGCGCGGCAATCTGCCGGTTGGTGAACAAGAATACCGACGAGCACGGCGTGCGGTGTACCGTGGAAGCCACCGGCGGCTCCATCTACAACCTCAACACCATCGCGGCCGGCGAGCTGGACATGGGGGTCGCGCAGTCCGATTGGCAGTATCACGCCTACCACGGCACCAGCCAGTTCGCGCCGCCGGACGGCCCCGGCCCCAACCAGGCCCTGCGCGCCGTGTTCGCGGTTCACGCGGAGCCGTTCACCGTGATGGCGCGGGCGGACGCCGAGATCGCCGCGTTCGCGGACCTCAAGGGCAAGCGCGTGAACATCGGCAATCCCGGGTCCGGCCAACGCGGCACGATGGAGGAGCTGATGTCCGCCCTGGGTTGGACCACGGACGACTTCCAAGTGGTGTCCGAGCTAAAGTCCGCCGAGCAGTCCAAGGCGTTGTGCGACAATAAGATAGACGCGATGGTCATCACCGTCGGGCATCCGAGCGGCAACATCAAAGAGGCGTCCACGGCGTGCGACGCGGTGCTGGTGCCGGTTACCGGGCCGGAGGTGGATCAGCTGGTGGCCGACAATTCGTACTACCGCCACGCCGTCATCCCCGGCGGCATGTACCGCGGCACGGACGCCGATGTGGCCACCTTCGGGGTTGGCGCGACTTTCGTGTCCTCCACGAACACCCCCGCCGATACGGTGTATCAGGTGGTGAAGGCCGTCTTCGACAATTTCGAGGATTTCCAGAAGCTGCATCCCGCCTTCGCCACGCTGGACAAAGCGCAGATGGTGCGCGACGGCCTATCCGCGCCGCTGCACGACGGGGCTGCGCGCTACTACCGGGAGGCGGGTTTGGTGGTTGACGCGACGGACGTCGCGGCAGCCGAGGTCGAAGCCACGGAACTCACCGCGGCCGAGGTCGAGGCCACCGAACTCACCGCGGCCGAAGTTGAAGCCACCGACCTCACCGCGGCCGAGGTCGAGGCCACCGACCTCACTGAAGCCGAATCCGCCGACAGCGCCGAATAGGCCGCGCCTCCCCGAATCGGCGGCGGGCATGACGGCGGACGCCGCCGAGGCGGCGTCGGCGTCCGCAACGGAGCGCGGCCGGGCCAGGCGTCTCGTCGCCGCGGTGGCGCTGGTCTGGGCGGCGTTCCAACTGTGGTTCTCGTCGCCGCTGCCGTTTCTCGTTAGCGAGTTGCTCGGCTTCTCGTTCGGCATTTTCAACAACACCGAAGCGCGCTCCATCCATCTGGCGTTCGCCGTTTTCCTGGCCTTCGTGGTCTTCCCGGCGCGCCGGCGCGCAAGAGCCGAGAGGGTGCCGTTGCCGGATTGGGCGCTGGCGTTCGTCGCGGCCGGCGCGGCGGCCTACCTGTTCCTGTTCTACGAGCACCTCGCACTGCGCGCCGGCAACGCCAACACCGTCGATGTGACGGTGGCCATCATCGGCATCGTCGCCCTGCTGGAGGCCACGCGGCGAGCGCTTGGCCCGCCGCTCACCGTGGTGGCGTCCCTGTTCCTCGCCTACACGCTGCTCGGCCAGTGGATGCCGGACGTGATCGCCCACAAGGGCCAAAGCCTCACCAAGGTGGCGCAGCACCAGTGGCTCACGACGGAAGGCGTGTTCGGCATCGCGCTGGGCGTTTCCACCGATTTCGTGTTCCTGTTCGTGCTGTTCGGCGCGCTGTTGGAGTGCGCCGGGGCCGGCAACTACTTCATCCGCTTGGCGTTCGCCGGGCTCGGCCATCTGCGCGGCGGCCCGGCCAAGGCCTCGGTGGTGGCGTCCGCTGCCACTGGGGTGATTTCCGGTTCTTCCATCGCCAACGTCGCCACCACCGGCGTTTTCACCATCCCGTTGATGAAGAAGGTGGGTTTCCCGGCCACCAAGGCCGGCGCCGTGGAGGTGGCTTCGTCCACCAACGGACAGCTGACGCCGCCGGTGATGGGCGCGGCGGCTTTCCTGATGATCGAGTACGTCGGCATCTCGTACATCGAGGTGATCAAGCACGCCATGCTGCCGGCGCTGATCTCCTATCTGGCGTTGGTCTACATCGTCCACCTGGAAGCCTGCAAGGCCAACATGGCGCGGTTGGCGCCGGCGGCCCGCAGCTCCCTGGCGCGGCGGCTCGCCGCGTTCGCGTTCGTGGTGCTGGCGCTCTGCGTCATCGGCGCCGGCGTGTACTACGGCACCGCCGCCATCCAAACCGCCTTCGGCGCAGCCGCGCCGTATGTGCTTGCGTTGTTGCTCGTCGGCGCTTATCTGGGGCTGTTGTCGTGGGCCACCCGCGTGCCCGAACTGCCACAGGCCCAAGAAATGGACACGCTGCCGCGTTTCGGCGAGACCGCCCAAGCCGGCCTGCACTACGTGCTGCCGATCGCCGTGCTGATGTGGTGCTTGGTGGTGGAACGCTTCTCGCCGGGGCTTGCGGCGTTCTGGGCCACGGTCTGCCTCGTCTTCATCGTGCTCACCGAACGCCCGCTGCTAGCCTTTCTGCGGCAGCGGGCCACCGGGGCGGACGCGCTCTGGAAGGAGTTTCGCCGCGGCTTCGGCGATTTGGTGAGGGGCCTCATCGCCGGCGCGCGCAACATGATCGGCATCGGCGTCGCCACCGCCACCGCCGGCGTCGTGGTGGGAACCATCACGCTCACCGGCATCGGGCAGGTGATGGTGGAGTTCGTCGAACTGATCTCCGGCGGGCATTTGCTGCCGGCGCTGCTGTTCACCGCGATGATCTGCATCGTGCTCGGCATGGGCTTGCCGACCACCGCGAACTACATAGTGGTCTCCAGCCTGATGGCGCCGGTGGTGGTGGCCTTGGGCGCCGCCAACGGGCTGGTTGTGCCCTTGGTGGCCATCCACATGTTCGTCTTCTACTTTGGCATCCTGGCGGACGATACACCGCCCGTGGGCCTGGCCGCCTTCGCCGCGGCGGCCATCTCCGGCGCGGATCCGATCCGCACCGGCGTCCAAGGCTTCGTGTACGACATCCGCACGGCGGTGCTGCCTTTCATGTTCATCTTCAACACCCAGCTGTTGCTGATCGGCATCGGAAGCGCGGCGGAGTTCGCGTTGGTGGTGGCGTCCGCGGTTTGCGCCATGCTGATGTTCGCCGCCGCCACGCAAGGCTATTGGCTGGTGAAGAGCCGCTGGTGGGAAACCGCGGCGCTGCTGCTGGTGGCGTTCAGCCTGTTTCGACCGGGCTTCTGGTGGGACCAGGTGTATCCGCGCTACGACACCTCCGCCCCGCAAGCCTTGGCGCAAGCGGCCGAAAAACTCGCCAGCGGCGAGCTACTGCGGCTGCGCGTGCGTGGCGAGACCATCGACGGCAAAGAGCGCACAACAACCGTCGCGCTGCCGCTTGCCGCGGTGGCTTCGGGGGACGGCGGAGAGCGGCTGCAAGCCGCAGGTTTGACGGTGCGCAATGAGGGCGAGCGGGTCGTGATCGACAATTTGTTGTTCGGCACGCCGGCCGAGCGCCTGCGCCAGGACTTCGGGGTGGATTTCGGCTGGGAGATCCTGGCGGTGGAAACGCCCGCCAAGCGGCCCGCGAAACAGTGGGTATACCTGCCGGCTCTGGCGCTCTTGGGGTTGGTCGCTTGGGCGCAGCTACGGCGTCGGCGCAAATCCACCCTTGCGGCCGCGTGACGGCCGGCGCTCTTTCCCGCCCTCCGAGTCCGTCTCGCCGTTTCTGCGGCTCGCCCTAGCCTAGCGCGGCGGCATCTCCTCCAGCGGCAGCAGCAGGTCGCCGGCGCCCATCAGTTCGGCCTCGCCGATCACCACCGGCGCGATCACCTGTTTGGCGCGATCCACCCACTCATAGGACACGGCGAACACCGAACCGGTGATGGATTCCTGCACCCAAAACTCGCCCGGCGCCAATTCTCCGTCCGCCGCCAAGCAGGCGACTTTGGCGCTGGATCCGGTGCCGCACGGCGAACGGTCGTAGGTGCCGCTGGGACACAGCACGAAGTTGCGGGCGTTCGCGTCCGACCGGGTGGGCGACCCATGCATTTCCAAATGGTCCACATCCAGTCCTTCGCGGCAAGCCTTGGCGAGGATCTTCCGCGCGATCGCCGTCAGGTCCTCCCAAGGTTGGCACAGAGGTATGTCCGGAGCGGTCACCACCAAGAAATTGTTGCCGCCGTACGCCACATCGGCGGTGACAACACCGACACCCGGCACGCGGAACTGAACGGCTTTGGCAAGGCGGCGGCTGTGGACGTTGGCAAGCCGCACCTTGCCATCCGCCAGACAGCGCACGTTGATGCCGCCCGCGGCCGTGTGCAGCACATGGTCGCCTTCGCCGATGCGGCCAAGAACGCGCAAGGTGTGTACGAAGCCGATGGCGGCGTGTCCGCACATGCCAAGCACCCGAACCCGATCGAAGAAGATGACGCCGGCCGCCGCTTCGCCGTCGTCCGGCGGCGTGAGCAGCGCCGCCACCATCGGCTCGCTGCCGCGCGGCTCTCCCACCACGGCGTAGCGCAGGGATTCGAACCTCTCGAGGTCTTGTCGGCGCTCGGCCACGGTTTCTCCGCGCAGCTTCGGGAAGCCGTCGAGGATCACGCGGGTGGGCATGCCACCGGTGTGAGAGTCGATCACCGACATCCGGGCGAAGTCGCCCAAATCCACATGCTCAAGGGTCATTGAAACCTCGCTGGCGAAAGGGGGCCTATGTCAAGGTCGGGCTGTTGCCCGCACAGGGTCTGCGCCGTCAGCCGTCCGGTGGCGGGCGCCAACGTCAAACCCAGCATCGCGTGGCCGCAAGCGAACGCGAGATTGGGCGCAGCGGCACGGCCGATGATCGGCAATCCGTCCGGGGTCACGGGACGGAAGCCCGCCCAGCGCTCGGCGTTGACCAGTTCGGCGTCCAAGTGCAAGCGGGAGCGCACACTGGCTTCCACTTGGGCGAAGCGGGCCTTGGGCAACGCGCGGTCGAAGCGGCCCAACTCGAACCAGCCGCTCAGCCGCAAGCGGTCGCCCATCGGCGCCACCGCCACATGCTTCTCGCCCAGCAGCATCCGCTGCCGCAACGCCCGCCGCGGCATGCGCACCGTCACACTGTAGCCTTTCGCGGGCTGTATCGGAATGCGGCTTCCGCACTTGGCGGCGAGGGCCGGCGTCCACGAACCCGCCGCCAACACCACTTGCTCCGTCCGGATCTCTCCCCTAGACGTAAGCAGGGCACGCACCTGCCCGGAGCGCATTCGCGCGTCTAGCACGGCTGTATTGCACGCCAAGCGAACGCCTCGGCGCTTCAACACCGAGGCCAAACCGGAAACGAACCGGCCCGGATCAAGCCCGGCGTCCCGCGGGTAGAAGACAGCGCCGGCAACGGCATCGTTCAAGGCCGGCTCCCGTTCCCGCGCTTGGCTTGGCGTCATGACTTGGGAAGGCACGCCGAATCTCCCCTCCCACTCCGCCCGATGCCGCCCCGCGGCGAAGGCCCGCGCATCGCCGTACACGTGCAAGAGGCCGTTCGGCGCATAGCAGCACTCGATTCGTTCCGCGCCGAGCCACCGCTTGTACAACCCGGCGCTCAAGTTGCCGAGCTCGGCCAGAACCGGCGCCGCCGCAGCCACCGCCGCGGCGCGGCAGTTGCCAAGAAAACGCGCCAGCCAACCCAGATAGCCGAGGCGAAGGCTCGCCTTCACCGTCACCGGCCCGCCACCGCGCAACATGCCCCGCACGGCGGTGGCGAGCATGCCCGGCTCCGTCACCGGCAACACGTGGCTCGGCACCACGAACCCGGCGTTGCCCGAGGACGTGCCGGCGCCGAGCGCGTCCCGCTCCACCACCACCACGTCCACGCCGCGCAGAGACAATTCGTAGGCCGTGGCGAGGCCGATCGCGCCGGCACCCACAACCACCACGTCCGCAGCGCCGGGAAGCGGCTCGCTTGCAGCGCGCCCGGCGGAATTGTCGGGAGATTCGGCCAAAACGGGCCCTCGGGCTTGTTCAGCGCCACAGTGAATTGGAGTGATCCGCGGGAGAAGGACGAACGACCCAACGTGCCCGTTGGCGAGCGAACCATCAAGCAGGATGCGATGCCGGCCAACCTTCTCCGACCGCGCAAACACGATACATCAAGCGACGGATCGAAACCACCGGCCGGGCGCTTGCCCACCGCCTTCCCGCAGCCTCAAACGCGGCGCTTCGGCCTTCGAGACCGATTACACACGCTATGCTCCGCGGACTTGGGCGAGAAGCCGGACCTCCACGCGGCGTTCGCTCGGTGGCAAAGTAGGGACGCGTCCGTGACCAAACGAGGAGATTCCAAACGAAGCTCGCTTGCGGTGAAAGACTTCGGCCCCATCGCCGAAGCCGTGGAGCTACGGCCATTTACGGTATTCGTCGGTGCCAGCAACACCGGCAAGTCGTATTTGGCGATTTTGCTCTACGCGCTGCACCAGTTCTTCCGCAGCCGGCACCGTCGCGTCGACATCCTGCCAACAGATATTGACATTGCCCCAACGAATGATCGGCTAGACGCTCTTGGGGAGTGGCTGGGACGAACTCTAGCGGAGAAGCGCGGCTCACATCTTGTGGACATCGTGCTGCCGGAAGACGTCGCAGCCTTGGTTCGCCCGGCCATGGAAGATGTTGGCGGTGCCGCGCCGGTCTTCGATGCGGAGGTCGGCAGATGCTTCGGGGTGGCGGAAATCCGGTCGCTGATCCGGCAGTCCGGAGGCAAGTCCGCTCGGATAGCCTTGCACTCGGCGCACCGCGGCACCTCGCTGGAACAGCCAGACCTCAGTTACCACTTCACCATCGCACGGGCGGGGTCACAAATCGCGGCGTCCGTCTCACCTGACCTACCGCTACGAATACATACGTCGAACCACCGCTGGTTGAGGATGGCGCACGGCCCAAAACCGCTAGAGCATCTTGCGGACCAGGTCGCTGCCTACGCTAAAGGCGCGATGGCTCGACCGATCCACTACCTGCCGGCAGATCGTGCGTGCCTAATGCACGCTCACCGGGTGGTGGTGAGTTCGCTGATCGGCCGCGCATCGCGCACAGGCCTCGGTGTCGAGTCGCCCCTACCCGCCCTTTCTGGCGTTCTCGCCGACTTCCTCGAGCAGCTCATCGACTTGGGCGACACGAAGTATGAAGCGGGATACAGAAGAGCGCGTATCAGCAGACAATTTGCCGAACGCCTCGAAGCCGACATACTGGGAGGGGCCGTCGGGATCCACCGATCTGCCGTCGGCTATCCGTCATTCCGCTACCGGCCAGCCGAGTGGAAGCGCGATCTGCCACTCATGAACACGTCGTCGATGGTTTCCGAACTTGCCGCCGTGGTGCTGTATTTGCGCCACATCGTGCGGCCCGGCGACGTGCTCATCATCGAAGAGCCGGAGTCGCATCTGCATCCGGCGATGCAAGTGGCTTTCACCCGACTGTTGGCCGCCGTTGTCCGTTCAGGGGTTCGAGTCGTCTTGACCACGCACAGCGAGTGGGTGCTGGAGGCGCTGGCGAACCTGGTGCGGCTGTCTGAAGTCGATAGGTCCCAACGCCAAGAGATCGCAGGCGACGACTTGGCGCTGACGCCGGATCAAGTCGGCGCTTGGCTCTTCGAACAAAAGCGGCGGCCCAAGGGATCGGTGGTGAAGGAGATTCCACTGGACGTCCGTCGTGGAACCTTTCCCGCCGGCTTCAGCGAGATCACGGAACAGCTCTACAACGACTGGGCAGGAATCGCCAATCTCGTTGCGGAGCGAAGCGAGTGACATCGCCGTTGGATCAGGTCTCAGTGGATGCCGCGTGTCTCGTCGACGAGTGCGAGAAACGGAGTTGCACGGTGGATCTTACCGGTGCGCCGAACCCAAGCTGATCGACATGGACCACGAGCGCGCGCCGGTGTCGGCTAAAGGCGCGCGATGCGACTTTCTGTTCATCGGCGCGAGCAGAGATCGGGCGAAGTGCGATCTCTATGTGGCGCCGTTGGAGCTCAAAGAGTTCAGGCTTTGCGCCCGCCACCGTGTCGAAACAGCTCGCTGGTGGCGCGCGAGCGGCCGAGCGCGTGGTTCCATGCCGATTTGCGCCCATCGTCGCTCACGAAGGAGCACATAGAAGACAAATCAACGAGCTCGCCAAACACCTGTGCATTTCCGCGGCAAGGATTACGCGATCCAGACAGCGAGGTGCGGCGAACGGCTCGCGGAGAAGCTCTAGCGCGAGTCCGCCGTCCTTCTCTCGGCATCCATATCCAAGCCGCCGGCCCTTGCCAAGACCCGACCCGCCGCAAGGTGCCGGTCAGCATTCGGTGTCAATGTCCTACCATTGTTCGTCGCGGCCGGCGTGATGCTGGCCGCGTGTTCGTCCGCCAAGGAGTGTTGACTGGTGACGCTTTTCCACAAAGAGCAGAGAGACGTCTTTCGCGGGTGCATTCCGGCGCTGATGACGCCGTGCGGCGCCGATGGCGCGCCGGACTTCGGTTTGCTGGTACACAAGGCGCAATGGCTGATGGAACGTGGCATGGCAGCCGTTGTCTATTGCGGCTCCATGGGCGAATGGCCGCTGCTGTCCGCGGCGGACCGGCGGCGCGGCGTGGCGGCGCTGGTGGAGGCCGGCGTGCCGGTGGTGGTGGGTACCGGTGCGGCCGACCCCCGCGAAGCGGCAGCCTACGCGGCGCACGCCCAAGAAGTGGGCGCCAGCGGCCTCATGGTGATACCCCGCGTGCTCTCCCGTGGCACCTCCGAGGCCGCCCAACGCAACCACTTCGCCGGCGTGCTCGCCACCGCCCCGGATGTGCCAGCGGTGATCTACAACAGTCCCTACTACGGCTTCGAGACCCGTGCCGGCTTGTTCTTCGAGCTGCGCCGGGGCTTCCCGAATCTGGTCGGCTACAAGGAGTTTGGCGGCGGCGACGCGCTGACCTACGCGGCCGAGCACATCACCTCATCGAGCGACGACCTCTCGTTGCTGGTGGGTGTGGACACCCAAGTGGTGCATGGCATCGCCAACTGTGGCGCAACGGGCTGGATCACCGGCATCGGCAACGTGCTGCCCGACGAGGCGCTCGCTTTGACGCGCCTTTCCGAACGCGCCGCCGCGGGCGATCCCGAGGCCCGCCGCTTCGCGTTGGAGCTGGAAGCGGCCTTGCTGCCGCTCGCCCGCCTAGACGCCGGGCCGGACCTGGTGTTGTATTTCAAGCACTTGGCCGTGCTGCGCGGAGACGACGCCTACGCGCACTCGCGGCTGCCTGACGACAAGCTCTCGCCGGCGCAAGCCGGCCATGCCGCCGCCGGGCTGCGGCGCTTCGAGCGCTGGTGGGGCAACTGGGACGGTGTGGACTACGCGGCTACGCCTTAGGAAGCTCGTGCCGGCCTGACGATCGGCCCTCTCACTTCCCGTAGGCCTGCGCCGGCAGCCAAGTGGCCAGCGCTTGCCAGTTGAAAAGGATGGCCAGGCCAATGAGCTGGAGCACGATGAACGGCGCTACGCCGCGGTAGATCACCGGCAAGTCCACGCCGGCCGGAGCGATGCCGCGCAGGTAGAAGAGCGCGGCGCCCACCGGCGGGGTGAGAAAGCTGGTTTGCAGACAAACCGCGAACATCACCGTGAACCACACCGGATCGAACTCCAAGGCCGCCACCACCGGCGAGACCAAGGGCAGGATGATGAGGGTGAGTTCCAGCCAATCCAGAAAAAAGCCGAGCAGAAACGTGGCGATGAGAATGGAAACGATGATGCCGGTGGGCCCGAACGGCAAACCCAGCAAGGCGCCGGCAATGAGCTCGTCGCCGCCGAGACCGCGCAACACCAACGTGAAACACACCGCGCCGAGTATCGCGGCGAAGATGAACGCGGTGGTGCGCGATGTCTCGTCCGCGACCTCGATCATCACCTTGCGGTTCAGCGAACGCTTGACGAGCGCCAGCACCAGCGCCCCGGCGGCGCCAACGCCGGCGGCCTCGGTGGGCGTGGCGAGGCCGAAGAAGATGCTCCCAAGCACCGCGACGATGAGCAAGCCCGCCGGCACGATGGCCAGCAAGAGCCGCCACGCGCCCGGCAAATCCATCGGCTCCACCCGCGCGGCCGGCGCGTGGCCGGGCTTCAGCCAGCCAACGCCCAACAAGTAGACGATGTACAAGCCGCCGAGGAGCATGCCGGGCACCAGCGCGCCGAGAAACAGATCCCCCACGCTCATGGACATCCGATCCGCCATCACCACCAGCATGATGCTTGGCGGAATGAGGATGCCGAGTGTGCCCACGGCGCAGACGGTGCCGGAGGCCAACCGACTGTCGTAACCGTTTCGCAGCATCGCCGGCAAACCGAGCAAACCGAGCAGCACCACCGAAGCGCCGATGATGCCGGTGGAGGCCGCGAGCAGCACGCCGATCACCGTCACCGCGATGGCGAGGCCGCCGCGCAGCGGGCCGAACAACCGCGCGAAACCGGCAAGCAGATCCCGGGCGATGCCGGATCGATCCAGCAGCACGCCCATGAAGATGAACATGGGCAACGCCACCATCACCCAGTTCTCCATCACATCCCAGATGCGATCCACGGTCATGGAGGTGTAGAACCAATCGACGCTGGTGGGAATGGCGAAATCCACTTCCAGCACGATGGCCAGCACCGTGAACACCACCGCCAAGCCGCCGAGAATCCACGCGATGGGGTAGCCGGTGAACACCAACCCGATGAAGGCGATGATCATGAGCAGCGCGAGAATCTCCGCGCCGGTCATCGCGCATCTTCCGGGTTTGCTTGCGGGTGCGAATCCGCACTCGCGAAGAGATACGCGAGAAGCCGGCTGAGACGGGACGCCACGGCCAGCAGCAGCAACAGGAAAGCCGCCGGCAAAACGCTTTTCAGGAACCACCGGAACGGCAAGCCGCCGGGCGACGCCGAAATTTCCGAAGCCGCCCAGCTATGGGCCACAAAGTCCCAACTGAAGACCAGCACGGCGGCGATGAACGGCACCAGCAGCAACACGGTGCCGTAGAACTCCACCCACGCCTGCACCCGCGGGCGCCAGCGGTTGGAGAGCAAGTCGATGCGAATGTGCGCGTCCACGCGGTAGGCGTAGGCGATGGCGAGCATGAAAGCCAGCGCGTTGATGTGCCATTGCAGCTCTTCGAGTTCGATACGCCCTTCTCGAAACAAGTAGCGCAACATGACGTTCACAACGATGACGGCAAGCAACACCACCCACAGCCAGCTCGCCAGCCGGCCAATGGCGTAGAGGGCGCGATCAACCGTGCGGGAAAAGCGCGTTTCCGGCAATCTCACCGGAAACGTGGCGCTCGGCGCCATGCTTGGCGGCGGTTGCCCGCTATCTGTCCCTTTGCTCACGGCGTTTTTTCTACTGCTTGCGGCACACTTGGAAAATCCTTCGACAAATAAGCCAATCGTCGCCATTTCTGGTAGCTGCGCTGGTATTCGCGCTGCGACGTGATCACGGCTTCGAAATCCGCATCCGCGGCCGCCTGTTCGTTCAACACCTCGTCCGTGGTGGCCTTCAGCACGCGCAGCAAGTCTTCCGGCAGGTAGTTCGCCACCACGCCGATTCGCTCGAAGCTCTCCACCACCGGCCCTTGCAGGGATTCCGTCAACCCCAAGCTGCGCGCCACCGAGCCCATGCACGCGGTTTCGATCAGCGCACGATCGGCCTCGGCCGTGGCTTGCCAAACCTCCAAATTGATCACGAAATGCGAAGCGCTGAACGGCTGATGCCAGCCCGGATAATGGTTGTATTTGGCGATTCGGTTGAAGCCGAGCGCTTGATCGGTAACGGGCTGCGAGTATTCGGTGGCGTCGATGACGCCGGTTTCCAAGGCTTGGAAAATCTCCGCCGCCGGCAGCATCGTGACGGAGGCGCCGACCCGATCCATCACCTCGCCACCGAGCCCGGCGAAACGTATCTTGAGGCCTTCGATGTCGGCCGTGGAACGCACGGGCGCCCGGAACCAGCCGGCGGTTTCCGGCCCGGAGATGCCGCAGAACACCGGCCGGATGTCGATCTTGCCGTAGATGCCTTCGGCCAGCTCCTTGCCGCCGCCGAAATGCCACCAGCCGATGTAGGCCCAAGGGTCCAAGCCGAACGGCGTGGCCCCGAAAAGCGGCGACGCCGGAATCTTGCCCTGGTCGTAGCCGAGCCAAGTGAAACCGGCCTCCACCTTGCGGTCCCGCACCGCGTCGGTGATGGAAAACGCCGGCACCATCTCGCCCGGGTCGTAGAGCTGCAGCGTCACGGCGCCGCGACTTGCCGCGGCGATGGATTGCGCCAGCCAAATCGGCGTCTCGCCGGACCCCGGCAAGCTGCGCGGGGCCGATAGCGGCACGCGCCAGCGCAAGCGCAGAGCTTCGCCCTCCTCCGCCACGGCGACAACGGGTGCCGCGGCACCGGGCGGCCGAACCGCCAAGCTCAGCAACAAGCCCGTGATGAACGCTGTCAGCACCAACGCCGCCGCGGCCCGTTTCGAGATCATGCACTCTCCCGGCTATCGAGCCCGCCTTGAAGCCCGTTCCTGTCGCGAAGCTCTGCAAGGCCGACCGACCCCGCCGGGCAAGCGCCAACAGGCCGCTCCGTTTCCGCGGCGCACGCTGCTAGCATAGCCCACATGCCACTTTGGAGATGGGATCGATGCGCATAGGCGGGAAACGAAGGCTGCTCGGCTTGCTGGTGCTGTGCCCGTTGGCGACCGGATGCGCCACGGTGACGCGGGGGCCAACCGAGACCTTCACCGTACGCTCCAAGCCGCCGGGGGCCACCGCGTCCTCGTCGTCCGGCTGGGAGTGCGTCACGCCATGCACCTTGCAAGTGAATCGGCGCGGCGACTTCATCGTGCTGGTGCGCAAAGAAGGCTACTCGGAAAAGACCGTGAAGGTGCAGTCCATACGCACCGGCAAGAAAGGCTCGTTGCGCAAGCGCGTGGGCGCGGATGTCGGTTGGATCGGCTCCGCCGCGGACGCGGTCACCGGGGCCAACTACGAACACGCGCCGAACCCCTTGGTGGTGACGCTCGAGCCCGACGAGTGAGCTGATCCCTACTGCCAACGATCCCAACGCACCGTCTGCGCCACCGGCAGGCGGGTTACCGGGCCGAACTTGCCGAGCGGATAGCCCACCGGAATCAGGCAGAACGCCTCCACATTGTCCGGCAACCCCAACACTTCGCGGGCGGCTTGGCGGTTGGCCAGCCCGAGCGTGGTGGGTGCCGCGCCGAGCCCAAGCGCCCGCGCCGCAAGCAACAGGTTCTGCACCGCCGGCCAGATGGAGCCACCGCCGGCCGCTTGAGCCATGCCGCCGCCAACCGGCCGGTCGAACTGGTAGCAGGCGATGACCAGCGCCGGCACCTCGTGCAAGTGTTCGGCCTGCCAGAGCACGGCCGCCAACATGCGGGCGCGCTTGTCCGCCGCCTGGTGCGCAAGCGCCGCGGCGCGTCCGGAGGCCGGCGCCGCATAGGCCGCCACCGCGGTCTTGTTGAGCGCCGCGAGCTTCTCCTTCTGCGCCTGGTCGCGCACCACGATCCAGCGGGCGCCCTGCGCGTTGGAGCCGGTGGGCGCCTGGTTGGCCGCGTCGATCAGCTTGATCAACACATCCTCCGGCACCGGATCGGACTTCAGCCGGCGCATGGCGCGACAATTGTAGATAGCCTCGAAGAGACCCAATTCCTCCCCCACGGCACCCTCCTCCCGGTTGCGTGTGCGAACCGCAACATAGCACGGGCGGCGAGCGCCGTCGGTGGTTCTCACTTGGGAAGGCGACCTCGCGAGCGTTGCGAGCGAGCGTTTGTTCGCCTTGACTCGGCGGACGAATCGCGCAGAATGCGCGTTGCTCCTCGCCTGGGTGGCGAAATTGGTAGACGCGCCAGACTCAAAATCTGGTATGGGCAACCATGTGAGAGTTCGAGTCTCTCCCCAGGCACCAAATTCGTGTTTACCGTATGAGCCCGTATCGGTCCCGAGAATGTCCGTGTAAGTCTGTAAATAATTGATATATAGCCATATTTTCAACCTCCGCTTCGTCCGCTGACGTGCGTATCGCGTTGTGGCGGGTCGCGTCCATCCGTGTCCATGTGACACAAAAAGTGCCACAAGCAACTTTCACGGAGAACACCTGTGGGCAAGCTCACGGCAGCGCGGGTGCGAAGGGCACAGCGGCAGAACCAAGGGGCACGAACGCCTTTCGGACAGCGGCTCGTGTCTGTCCGCGGCGAGGTCCGGCGAAGTGCTCTCGGCGACATGAGGCGGAGTGGACCCGGTCCCTCGCCATCGTCGCCGAACACGACCGGCCCTGGCGCGAGTTCGTCAACCGCATCGTCGGGGCGTTCGCTGCGGACGCAGGAACGCAAGGTCGTGACGTCGTTGGCGCCGGAACGCCCTTGAGTTCTCAGTCGAAATCGAACCTCAACCCCAGCGACATGGCCCAGAAGCCAAGCCGCGTCGCGGCTATGCCATAGCGAACCGGCGCACCACCGGGGCCAACGGTGGATTCGTGCCCGCGCAACGGCTTCCAAGGGTTGTCCGAATCCTTGAAGTCGTCAAAGGCGTTGCCGTAGCGCACCTTCAGGTTCAGCGAACGCTTCTCGTTCAGCGCGTAACGTACGCCGCCGATGAACTGGTAGCCAAATACGGTGTCCGACAGCGATTCATCCGCTCGCGAGACGGTGCCGGCGGCATTCGGGTTGCGGTTCAATTGACGCAAGGCGTCGCGGTCGCTGTTTCGTCTCGAAGTGGCGGAATAGTCGATGCCTAGCCGCATGGCACCTATGCCGACACCGACGTAGGGCGTGATCTTGTTCGATTGACGCGCTGCGAAGTCGTAGAAGACGTTGGCGAAGAGGTTGTCGCCTTGCACGTCGTCAATCTCTTCGTTGCGTTCGACGAACTCCGCTTGCTTGTCGTCGCCCGGCACGATCAACGGTTGCTTCTCGCCTTCCTGCGAGCGGCGGAAATACTCCATCTCGAAACGCATGTTGGCACGTTGATAGCCGACGGCGAGGCCCCCAAACAAGCCGGCATCCAAGTTGAAATCCACCGCCCTCGCCGGCAAAGCCCGAGGCCCGCCGCCGCAGTCGGGGTCGCTGAGCGGCAATGGCACGGCACGGCCGTCGGGCAGTGTGGTGCTGGGCGTAAGCCACTGGTCGCAGTTGGTCGGCACGCCGATATTCGTTCGCGTGGACGACAGATCGTTTGCCAGAGAGGCCCCCAAGTCCACGCTCCAATACAGACCGTCCTCGCCGGCGGCAGGTATCGCGATGATGCCCGAGACCGCGCCGAGCGCGAAGGCGAAGAAGGTCTGGCGCATGGGCATTCCTTGGAGTGTCAGCAATTTCGTGGCCGGGACGCACTGGAGAGCACCACAGCTCTCCAACACCACGAGAGCCTACACCCTACGAGCGCGAGCGAGAAGCGACCACACAAACGGAACCGCTGACAAGGCCTCATACCTCGTTTCCACCAGTGGTCGCAGTTCGTGGTTGACAAAGCCCGCCATTTGCCAACAAAATAGTTGGCAACGAATCTGTTGGCAAGAGACCCATCAAATGCAACTACGCAGGGCTGGCAGCAATTGGGTTGATGGCGATCGGTTCTTCGACAGGGTCGGCGACATGGAAGCGCTCGAAGAGCAGGTGCGAGATGGTGCGCATACGTTGCTGACCGCGCAGCGGCGCATGGGCAAGACCAGCCTGGTGCGCGCGCTCCTGCGCCGACTCGGAACGGAGAGGACGTTTCGCGGTGGAATAAGCGCGGGCACTTGCACGTGACGCGGTTCCAAGAAGATGCCCAGGCTCGGCCCAAGTGGCTGTGCCGGTGAGAAAACACAACCCGGCGTTCCTAACGGATCCAGAACTGGTCGCCTCGTTCTGCGTGCGCACCAGCGAGTTCGCCTCCATCGTCGAAGCGTTGCGGGAATCCACCAGCGCCTCGAACATCCACCAGATTGTGATTGGGCCCCGCGGTAGCGGCAAGACGAGCCTGTTGCTGCGGGTTGCGGCGGAAATCCGCCGGGAAGAATCGTTATCCAATCGATTGCTGCCCGTCGTGTTCCCCGAGGAAAGCTATTGCGTCGCCACCGTGGGCGAGTTCTGGCTGGAATGTCTGCGCCGCGTGGCCCATCAGGTTCCGTCAAGAGAAGGCGGGCCTGATTTGCCGCGCACGGTAGAAGAACTGCGCGCCATTCGGGATGACCGCGCGCTGGCGGACCGCTGCCTAGGCACGATACAGGACGTGGCAGATGGTGTGGCAAAGCGGCTGGTGCTGATCGTCGAGAACCTGAACATGATGTTTCGCGACCTGCCGGATGCGAACACTGCCGCGTGGCAATTGCGCCACACTCTACAGACCGATCCCCGCATCGTGCTGTTGGCCAGCGCCACCAGCCGCTTCGATCAGATCGATCACCCGGACCGGGCGCTCTACGATCTGTTCAGAACGCTGCAACTGCGCCCGTTGAATACCCGAGAATGTGCGACGCTATGGGAAGCGGTATCCGGGCAGCGTCGCGAGCCAACCACAATCCGATCGCTGGAAATACTCACCGGCGGCAGCCCGCGCTTGCTCACTATCGTCGCCCGTTTTGGGGGCGGGTTTTCCTTCCAGGACCTCATGGCGCAGCTCCTCGATTTGGTGGACGACCACACCGAGTATTTCAAGAGCCACTTGGAGTCGCTGCCAGCGCAGGAACGCCGCGTCTATCTTGCGCTTGCGGAACTGTGGAAGCCGGCCAGCACGCGCGAGATCGCCGAGCAGGCGCGCCTGGATACCAGCAAGTGCAGCGCCCAACTGAAGCGCCTCGTCGAACGCGGCGCGGTGATGGTGGCCGGCGGCAGCGCTCGACGCAAACTTCACTATCTGGCCGAGCGGCTGTACAACATCTACCACCTCCTACGGCGCGGACATGGCCCGGATCGCCTGTTGGAAGCGCTGGTGCGCTTCATGGCGTCCTACTACTCGCCCAAGGACCCCTCGACTGCGGATGCCAAAATGGAGCCGCTCATTCAGATGGCCCTAACCGAGCTCCAACTCCGTCGTTTCGGTGACGCCACCGAGACCGGCATTCAAGCTACTAACGCGTACGACGGCGTAGCGCCGGGGGGCAAGGATGCTCGCCGCCCACGGCATCCGAGCCTGCAGGACGGACTTGGCGGGTCGGTGTGCGAGGGCGACGTCCAAGCCATGCTCGAAATCCTCTCGCAACTCGACAGTACGCCCCCAATAGTCATCGAAGTGCTCGTGGTGGCAAGCATAAAATTGGGTGCGGCCACCGTGCGCGATTGGATTCTGACCTCACAGGCAGCGGATCATCTGCTGCCGCTGGCCACGGCGCTCGCGCAGGAACTCGGCATCGAAACCAGAGTCGCGCAAGAAGTGGACGAAATCGCTCAGGACATCCGCCGAGAAATCAGCGAACGGCGGGCGGCAATCGAATGAAGTCGACGACAGCCGCCAAGGCGTTGTCGCATGGGCGAGCGCCCACGCGGTAGCACCACCATTAGCGCGAAGCCGCTGCGGAGCTGGGCCGTGCCGGTTGCCACTTCCTCGAACCGGTCTCCCAAACCAAGCACGCCGTAAGCACCGCCACCTGATCCCACGTAGAGCGATCCTTCGGTTCGCCCCGCCCCACGAGAGCCGATAGCCTTCGTCCACGGCTGGGCGGCAGGAGACGCTGCGAAGAGCCTGTGTTGGCACCTCGCGCCGCTTCACCGTCCGCGGTCCGATTCCTCTACCGTGAAGACAAGCTCCGGCACAACAACTTCCCAAACGTCGCACGCGCAACGGTCGCGGTATTCTGCTGGCGAAAACTCGCGGCCCCACTTCACGATGGCCGCAACGCGCGCTCGGGCTCGCCTAGGTTGCCCGTCCATCGCCGGCGGACGATATTGTTGCGCAAGGCGACCGACCAACACCCCGCGGTCGAACAGCTCCCAACGTTCGTTTTCAAGCAGTTCGAGGCAATCGCCCGGATAGAGATCTCGAATGCGTCGGTGAACCGGGTCTTCGATCCCGCGGCGACCGGCGAATCCCAGATCCACGTCCTTGAGATCGAGCCGCGACCAGATATTCGCCATTGCCGATGTCGGCGGCGACAGGACCGGCGGCTGGCAGTGCAGCGCCGATGAGGAGCGCAACAACGGTGCCCGCAGACGACCATATCCGTCGAAACACATGAGCGCGAGAGTGTGCCGAGCCCGGGTCATCGCCACATAGTAGAGTCGGCGCTCGTCGTCGAGCTGGTCTTCCCAGCCGCCGTCCAATACCACGACGTGGTCGAACTCCAAGCCCTTGGCGCGGTGCGCCGTCAACAGCAGCAAACCGCGTTGGCGGCGGCGCACGTCGCGGCTCCACTCCGCCAGCCACTCGATGCATTGTTGGGTCGGCACCAGCGCGGATCCGCTCTCTTGCTGGTGTTCGGCCAAGGCCTCCCGGAGCAGATCGTTCCACGGCGTTGACGGCCTCTCGTCGAGCCAAGCCGCACAGGCGGCAGCGTCCACCATGTCTTGCCGATCGCGCAGCCACGCAACGAATGCTTGAGTTTCCCGCACGCGCCAAAGGCCACGGAACTCTTCGTTGCCCATCTGGACCGGGATGCTCAGCAACTCGCAGCAGGCCCGCACGGGCTGGAGGTAGCTCCACTCTCTGGCGATGATGGCGCACTTGGCCCAATCCCAGTTCTGCCTCTCACAGCTGGCCAAGCGCTGCAACGCCAGCAGCGCCGCCTGCGCTTGGGCGATCGGATCACGCGGGCAGCGCAATAGTTGCACACGTCCTTGCGCGACGGGATCCAGTTCGCCCCATGGCCCGCCAGCCGGTTCGCCATCCCGCTGGCGGTCAGGCCGAATCGGATGCTCGGACTTCATCCGCGATTCGGCCGGACGGATAACCGCGTTCGACCCCTCGATGATGTGCGCCGTGGAACGGTAGTTCTCGGCGAGAAAGGAGCGTTTGGCGTCGTAGTCCTGCTCGAATTGGCGAATGAACTTCACGGACGCGCCCCCGAACGAGTAGATGTTCTGGTCGTCGTCGCCGACAACGAGGAGATGCGGCTGGTCGTCCGCGTCAATCGATATTCGACCTGCCAGAGCGGCAATCAGGGCGTACTGCTCGTCGTCTATGTCTTGGAACTCGTCGACCAGGATCCACCGCAGGCCGGCCAGCAGCCGCGCCCGCTGTTCGTCCGCCTCTTCCGGCGGCATGCCGTCGCCTCGCAGCAAGGCGGTGGCGTCGCGCAGCACATCCTTGAAGGAGTCGTTGTCTGGTTGATTTTTGCGGGCGGCGAAGCTCGCGCCCACCAAGCGCATGGCCAAGCCATGGCAGGTAAAGGCCGCGACGCGGCGAGCGTCTTCGCCGATCAGCTCTGCCAAGCGGCGGCGAATGTCCGCAGCCGCGTGTCGGTTGTAGGCCAATGCCACGATGTTGCGCGGGTCTTCTCTTCGCACGCGCACCAGATACGCGATGCGATGCACGAGCACTCGCGTCTTTCCCGATCCGGGGCCGGCCAGCACCAACGCGTTCCGGCCCTCGTCGTCGGCGACTACGCTGCGTTGATCAGGCGCCAATGTTTCCACGATGCGTCGCCAAGACTCCGGCGTGGTTTGCCGGGAATATTCTTGGCGCGACATCCAGCGACGCAGAAACTCGTCCTGCTTGAGGCTGAAGTAGTCCATCGTCAGCCGAATCGCAGCCGCCATTTGCCGTAGGCCGCGTTGCGCGTATTCCGCCATAACGTGAATCTGCAGTACTTGGTCTGCGTAGTGCAGTCGCAGGGGCTTGAAATCCACTACGCGAAACTGCCGACGTCTATCTTGGCTCAAGCGGATGGACATGGCGGGGCGAAAAATAGTGAGACCTTTGTTGAGGCGGATGATCTGCTGCTCGTGCAGCCAGAGCAGCGCCCGATCGACTAGCTTGTCCGGCTCCTTGAATCGGTTTCTCAGTTCCATGTCGGACTTCACTTCGTGCAGCAGTTTGCCGAGTGTCGTCTCGGCGAGAAGATCCGTGCCTTGGCTTCCCGGCGGTAGGCAATCCAGCAAGTGTGCCAACAGCCGTTGTGCCGCGTCTCGGCGCAAGTTGGCGGTCTTGGCAAGCGCCGGCCACTCTCGATTCAATGTCACGCGCAGGTTTTCGTTGTCCAGCGGGCGCAGTCCGATGCTGCCCGCGGCCCCGTCGTCTCCGTACCCGTCGCGTTCGATGCTGCGAAGAAGGCTGCGCACCTGTTCGGGCAGAGCCTCATGGCCCTCGTCCTTCAGCCGTTGCGTAGCGACGCGTAGATGCAGCACGTGCGAATCGCCTTTGGCCATGTCCGGCGCGACCTCTTGAAGACTGTCGATCAACGCCCGCTCCAGCAGCGCCGTTTCTTGGAAACGTCCACGCGAGTGGCGCTGTACGCCTTGGTGTACATAGGCCGTCAGCACGGTGTCGTTGCTGGCGATGCCGTATTCCTCCAAGTCGTGCAGCGCTTTGCGCACGCCTTCGGGTTTCAAACCGCAGACGCCCATCAGTTCGTCGGTGGAAACTCCCTCGTCGGCGTCCGCTTCGATGAGAGCCCGCACGATGTGCAGCAACTGCTGTCGATAGCGTTCTCCCACCCTCTCCAGCTTGTCGCGGGCTTGCTCAATCGAATGAACGCGCAGCGACGACGGGAACACCTGCGTGCGATTCTCTTCGCGCGTCAGCAGCTCGGCGTCCTCCAGCCAGGAAATAGCGGTTCGCACTCTGCTGTCGTCCGTCGCGGAGTCGCGCTCGAACGCCGCGTCGTCCTCGTTGCGGAGTACCTCGCCGGCGGTGGCGACAACTTCGCCGTTCATGCGTTTGCGCTGATCGAGGTTCCGCAGCGCCTTCAATACCGCTTGGATTTCCCGCGCGGTGAGACGGGAACGGGCCGACAGGCTGAACTGTCTCTCCACATCGTCCGTAGAGTAGAGAAGCACGCAACGCGCCGCTTTTTGATCGCGGCCGGCCCGACCTGCTTCCTGCAGGTAGTTCTCCAACGAACCTGGGAGGTCGGCGTGTATCACTAACCGCACATCCGGCTTGTCGATGCCCATGCCGAAGGCGTTCGTGGCCACGATAACGGGCAAGCCGCCGTTGACGAACTGATCTTGCACGTCCTTCTTCCGTTCGGGCGACAGTCCGGCGTGGAAGTGGGCCGCGTCGATGTCGTTGCGGCCCAGAAATTCGGCCACGTCCTCGGCCCGTCGCCGCGTGGCGCAGTAGACGATAGCGCTGCCTGCCATCTTGCTGAGCCCGTTGGGAGAGTGAAACGTCAATAGATCGTGAATGTGAACAAACTTCTCGGCTGCGGTTGTGTGTACGACGACGAAGTCCAGGTTGTCGCGTTCGCTGCCGCCATCGAAGAGCTCCAGATCAACGCTCAGCTTTTCCCGAAAGTGCTCGACGATGTCGTCCTTGACATCAGGCTTCGCCGTAGCCGTCAGACACAGGACGGTGGCTTGCGGCGCGCACTCGCGAATGAAACGGGCAACGTAGCGGTAGTCTGGGCGAAAGTCGTGCCCCCACTTGGAAAGGCAGTGCGCTTCGTCGAGCACCCAGATGCCGACTTCGCGTTGTTCGATGGTCCGGCTAACGGTCCGGCTGCGTAGCTGCTCAGGCGCGACAATCAGCATGCTGGCGTCGCCGAGCCGCACGCGATCAAGCGCATCAGCGCGTTCCGGCATGGACAGCAAGCCGTTCACAGTAACGCAGGAGTCGATGCCGCGTTTCGCCAATCCCGCCACCTGATCGGCCATCAGTGCCACCAAAGGCGAAATCACCACCGTAAGCGCCCCGGTCTTGTCGTAGCGGGAGAGCGCGGGAAGCTGATAGCACAGCGACTTGCCAACGCCGGTTGGAAGAATACCGAGAAGATGGCGGCCACCGAGCGCCGCCTCGACGATCGCTTGTTGCATCGACCTGCCGTCTTTGCATTGCGGTTTCACTCGGAACGCCGGGTAGCCGAACCATCGCTTGAGTTCGCTCTTGGCGTTGTGCCGTTCTTGGCACCATCGGCAACCGGTGTCGTTGCAAGGCGTGTCCCGCAAACGCCGCACTAGCGCATTTGCGTCGGGGAATTGGTGACGTACCCACCGCGGCATGACCGAGTTGCCGCCGGCGACGTGAAGCCACGCCAACGCGAACGCCAAGGGCCAACCGTGCTGTGCCAGCGCACCGAGAACTTCTCGTCCCGCGACGGAACAGGCAGATCTTTCCAGTTGGCTCTCGATGGCACGCCGCGCTTCGGGCTTGGCGGGGCGTGGCGCGTTGCGCAAACTGGCGAAGTAGGCATCGAACCCGGCACCGTCGGAATCAGAGGCGGTCAGCCAATGCCATGCGGTCAGCAGGTCCGGTGGCGCACTCGCCAGCGCTTCGAGTTGCTCGCCGGCCACATCCAACGTCAACCTGGCATCCAGCTCGGGATCGTTCACGCGACCACGCGTGAGCTGCCCATCTTGGTAGTGTTTCACCAAATGGTGATAGGGATGGCGCGGGAAGGCCAGCGGGCTCAACCAGAGCGTGTCCAGCACCGGCAAGCGCAACAGACGCAGGTTCGCGTCGGCTGCCCTCAGGTAGGGGATGTCGAAGCGAATCAGGTTGTGGCCTAGCAGGACTTGCGAATCGCCGGCAAAGTCGTCGAGTTGCCTCAACGCCGCTGCTAGATCGCCGCCGCGCCACTTGAAGCAGTCCGTGCCCCGTGTCGCAGCGAGGGCGTAGATGCGGTCGCGCCGGCCGACTTCGATATCCAGTGCCAAGCAATTGCGCAAGAAGACGTTGGCATTGCTGGCAATCCCGCGACGGTCATCGTCAACCATTGACGCGGCCTAGACTGTCGTGCGTTGGCGGCCTTCGAGCGGCTGCGGCGGCCTTTTCCTGCTGCGGGGATGACATGGGGCAAGTATACAGAAGGGTATCCACGGTCGAAGCCGACCAAAACCGCGACAAGATGCCTTCAGTCGGGGCGTTCTCAACCCCGAACCGCACTCGCCGCCTGCCCCACAGCCCGAACTACTCCCTCTTCAGAGCGTTAGCAGGGAGTCTAGGCCCGCCACCAAACCCCTCTCTTCCGACCACCGCCCTAGTATGATTGGCGACATGATCGCCAAACCAAGCACTCCCCGACTACGGCATTCCGCCCGAGGCAAGCCGCCCTACTTCGCGGGTCGGCGGGCCGAGCTCGCCTTGTTGAACCGCAAGCTCAACGAGTTGTGTGAAACGAGCGATCCCACTGACGGCATGGCTTTGGTCATAGGGATTCCCGGGGTCGGGAAAACCCAGTTGTGCCGCAAGTTTGCGGAAGACACCGCGTTACGCGGCAAGTCACGCAAAGGCGTGGATGTCAGGCACTTGGCCGTCGGCACCAAGAGGCTGGACAATCAAGTCAACTTGTTCATGGCCATAGCGAAGGCGTTGGGTCAAGAGAGGAAGGGACGTGCCATAGCGAAGATCAACGCGAAGATGGCCGGCGCCAACATCGGCGTTGGTGCAGGGCCTGCGAAGCTGTCGGCGGGCGCTACTTTCGATCATGTTCGACAAGCGACCGAACTGGAGGAGATGCTGGTCGCATCAAAGGACGAAGGCATGTGGAGGGCTTGGCACGGGCTGCGCCGCAAGGCGCTGGTGCTGGTGGTGGACGAGATTCAGACTGTGGATGCGGCTGGAATGGCCACGTTGCGCACATTGCACGAGGGGCAGCACGGATGTCCGCTACTGACGCTTTGCGCCGGCTTGCAACACGCGACGGACGTTTTTGCGTCACGATCGCAAGTCGATGCGATTTCGCGAGTGGAAGACACCATCCGTTTGGGGTCGTTAAGCGACGACGATGCCGTGCAGGCCATAGCAGGCGGTCTGCGAGCGATGGGTTACGAGGCGCGCGAACCGTGCGTTCTCAGATTGGCCCAGGCTTCGCATGGTTTCCCTCAACACATTCACGGGTACTTGGCCGGTGCGGTGGACGCCATCGCCAAGTACGGCGACTTGGGCGAGGGGCCGCCCTTGGCGATGGCGTTGTCGGCGGGAGATCATGCAAGGCGCAGCTACTACGACGCACGGCTGAACACGATCCCGCACAAGACTCCAGCGCTGCTGCCCGTGATCGCCAAAATGCTCGAATCGGGCGACAACGCGATACAAGAATCCGAAGCGGTCGACGCGATCAACGCGGTGAACTATGATGGCCAAACCATCGTAGACCAAGCAGTCGCCCACGGCGTGTTGACGGTGATCAGCACGGGTGTGGTCAGCTTCGGCATCCCGTCGTTCCACACGCACATGGTCGGCGAACTCGAACGGAACGCGAAACGAAAGACCCCTTCGCCGTCCAGCCCGCGGCCCGCGGGGTAGCGGAAGGCCGAAACATCAGAACGCCCGCACCAGATCTGGTTCGGCGAATTCCCGCAGGCGCCCTGCGAACGGCAACCGCACCACATCGACGTTCCTGCCCAGTTTGTCTCCGATGAGGTTTTGCACGCGGAAGCGGTCCTGCCAGCGGCCTCGGTAAGGCATGTCCACGGCGACATCCACGTCGCTTCCGTCGTGGTCGTCGCCCCTGGCCACCGAACCGAATAGATACGCGGCTCGAACGCCGTACTCGCGTCGCAGCTCGGGTTCGAGTTCGCGGAGTTCCTTGATGGCCTGGTCTTTGGCCGGCGCGGTCAGCGTGGTGGTGCGTTGAGTGTCATGGCAGCGGCTCGTTGCGGTGGTCATCATACGCTAGAGCGCTGAACATCGGCCTCAAGCAGCGCTGGAAAGCGCCCGCCGCATTGCCGGGCCGGCGGCCAGGAACTGCCGCGCGAGCGCGAGTTGCGAACGCGCCCGCAGCAGGTTGTCGCCCCGCCGCGTCACCTTGAAATACGCATCTCCCCGCAGATGGTCGGCCAGAAATCGCACAGCGAGCATGAAGCTCATGTAGGCCGGTGCGCTAGCGTAGCGCGCGCAGTCGTCAATGGGCCACGCTTGGGCGAAGCCCCGGGCCAAACGCTCGAAACGAGAAATGGCAAACCGGCCGGCGGTTGCGGCCTCTTCCGCGCCGGCGAACGCGGAGCGCACCAAGTCGCCGAAATCCCATGCCGGGTCGCCGCGCATCATCGTGTCCAAGTCGATGATTGCCACCACCGTCGGCGCGGTGGGATGGAAAAGCAGGTTGTTGACCTTGCAGTCTCCGTGAATCATTTGGGTGCCGCCGCCGGGCGGGAAGGTTTCGCGCAGCGCGGAAACCGCGCGCAGTTCGGCGGTGGCTTCGGATGACTTGGGGGCGGCATCCAAATCCGCCAAGTAACCGGCCAAGTCGTGAAAGCCGTCTATCGTCGGCTCGATGTCTTCGGCGAACGTGGCGAACGTGGCCAGGAAACTCCCGAAAGCCGCGCCGGCCGGTTCGAGCAGTTCGTCCGGCAGGGTCTGAAACGAACGCGACGGCACATGTGGAAACAGCCGCCAGCAATGCCCGCCGGCATCGGTGGCCAACGTCTCGCCCGTAGCGCAAGCGATGGGGGCGACAAGCATCCGGCCACCCTCGTGCGCCAGCGCCTTGGCGAGATTGCGCATCACGGCTTGCGGGCGCGGAAACACGAAGCCGTTCAGTCGCTGCAGGACGAACCCTTGGCCCGCCGCGCTTTCCACCGTATAGCTGTCGTGGATGTGCCCGGCGTGGAGCGGGCGCACACGCGGCGAGGCGCCCACCACCGGCCAAGCGGCCAACGCGGCCTCAGCGTCGCGCACGAACAGCGTAGGCGATGGGCAACAGGTACTCGCCGAAAGGGCCGGCGAGGGGTAGCGGATCCGCGTTGGACTCCCCGGCCACGATGTCCGCGATCGCGGCCAAGGCGTCGGAAGCGGCGGCGAGTTCCGCCCGCAACGCCGGGTGCTGATCGAGCGCGTCGCGTTGCGCCCGCCAACCCGCTATCCACTGGCGCATGGAACGGCCGGCCGCCAAGTCCGCCTCGGCGCGGCGAGACGCCCAGCTCTCGGGAGCGATGCGGTCCACCGGGCGGTCGAGGGGCGTCGTGGCGTCGTAGGGCCGCGCTTCGGCATCGCCACCCAAGCCGTTGACCCGGCGCGTGAAGTTCGCATCGCCCAGGAGGCGCCGATACCACTTCACGGGCTCCAGCATCTCGATGAGCGGCGCGAGATCGGCAAACGCCTCCAAGGCGGCGCCGTCTTCCGGCAGGATGCCCAAGGACGCCAACACGCGGCGGCTGGCCATGAGCCGCGGCAGCGGGTCGCCCGGCGTCGCGGTGCCCCAAAGCCGCTCGGCGATGGCCGGCATCCGGCTCCAAACCCGGGTGGCCAGCAATTCGTCCGTGACCAACTCGCCCCACATGCAAGCCTCGCCGCCGAGCACCGCGCCGGGGGCGCGTTCTGGCGTTTGCGGCAGCGTGGTGGCATCGGCCAGCCAGTCGATGCCTTCGCGCACATGCGCAAGGCGCGGGTTCTCGCGCATGGCGGCTGCCGCGTGGCTGTCGTCCACCGGATCGAAGGCGTAGTGCACTTCCGCGGGATAGAAGAGATCGAGATAGTACGGCGCGCTGACCACGCAGTCGTAGCCGCCACGCACCGCGACATCGCGGGCGGCCATGCCGCGCCAAGCCTGCACCACGGTGCGGGTGGGGAGATCGGGATGCAGGCATTCGTCCCAGCCCATCGGACGTCTGCCGAGCCGCCCGATACGCTCGACCACGCGGCGCGTGAACCGTGCCTGACGGTCCGCTGAGACGCCCACTGCTTCGTCGCCGCCGAAGTGGAGGTATTCGTCCGGGAACGTGTCCGCCAACTCGCCGAGCAAGGCGTCCACGGCGGCCAGCAACCCCGCGTTGTCGAGATCGAGAGATGCACGGTGCAAACCGAACCGCCGACTGACCTCCGGCTTCTCACCACCACCGCCCCACTCCGGGTGCGCCGCGAGCCAGCTGGTGGTGTGTCCAGGCATGTCCAATTCCGGCACCACGCGCACGCCGCGGTCCGCCGCGTATGCCACCAATTCCCCCAGTTCCTCCAGCGAATAGGCTTGCGCGCTCGCGAGTTCAGGGTAAATGCGCGATCGAAAACGGAACCCCTGATCGTCCGTCAGGTGCAGATGCAACACGTTGAGCTTGTAGAACCACATGGCGTCCAACGTGCGGCGCAAGGTTGCGATGGAGAGGAAGTGGCGTGCCGGGTCCACCATCAAGCCGCGCCAGGCAAAGCGCGGCGCGTCGCGCACCTCGGCGACCGGTGCTGGCTCCGCGGCAACGAGTTGCGCCAGCGTGGCGAGCGCCGCGAGGCCGCCCCACTCCGTCTCGGCTTGCACGAGGATCTGCTCGCCAAGACGCAAGATGTAGCTGTAGTCGTCGGCGAGCGCCGGCACGGGTTTCGGCGGCTGCCGGATGTCGAACCGCACGGCCAACCCGCGCGGCGGCAGGCGGGCTAGCGCCGCAGTCAAACGACCACTACCGTCGCCCACCGCCACATTCGGCCCGGGCCGCGTTGGCCACACCGGCCCGGGCAGCACTTCGCGCGGGCGGGGCATCAGGTTCAACGTCAACGCAGGCGGGACTGCCAATGCAGGATCTCGATCGCCGCGGCCGCGGCTTCAATGCCCTTGTTCCATTCGTCGGGACCCGCTCTCGCGCGCGCCTGCGCGATGTCCGTCACCGGCAGGATCTCGTTGATGATCGGCACGCGCCGTCGCCTGGAGACCTCTCCCAAGCCGCGCACGCACTCGTTCAAGATCATCTCGAAGTGATAGGTTTCCCCTTTCAGCACCACGCCGAGGCAGACGATGGCCTGCGGCGGCTGCCGCGACTCGCACAGCACGTTCGCGGCGTGGGGAAACTCGAAGCAACCGGGCAACAAGTGGCCGGTCTGTTGAACGCCCTTGGCCTGCAACACCCGCGCGCAGGCGGCGTACATGGATTCGACGATTTCCTCATGCCACTTGGATCGCAGCACCGCCACATGCGCCTGCGCAATCCGCGGCAAAGCGTCGACGTTTATCGCTCGTTGCATGGGGCGATTCTACTGCGCCAGTGCCACCCGCGAACCGCCGGCGTGCAAGCCCTCTAGCCGCACGCCCGCCTTCAGGCGAAGCGCCGTCTCGACAAGTCGAGCGACACCGCGTCCCGCGCCGGCGCGAACTCGTGGCCGGGTCGGGATGGCTCGCGGAAGGTGATGGCGTCGTAATGTTCGTCCAGCGCAACGAACACGCCGTTCGCTTCCGCCCAGCGCCGCATGCCTTGATGACACGAACGCGCCCACGAGAGCACCTCGATGCGCCAGCCGCGCTTGTGCATGCGCTCCAGCGTGCGGTTGAATCCCCGTTCCTGCGCGTACCCGGCGCCATCGCCGGTCAGCAGCGCCACGATGCCGGGGCGGCCATTGTTGTCCAACGCATCCTCCAGCATTCGCAACTGAAGCCACAGGTCTGGCACGTCCCGTTCGCCGCGGTCGAGCAGCTTCACGGACACGTTGCGGTACTCCAAGCGGTTCCAGAGCTGGAGCTTTTTCCGGCGGAATGCCGCCGGCCGCAACCGCCGTTTCCAGTTTGCGCCCAGCGACAGCCAAGTCCGGAAGGTTGTCGAAGTGAATCCGAACGAGGTACTTGGCCCCAAGCGTGCCTCCGCGTTCCTCGGCAGCCGCTGCGCTCGTGAAAGATGTTCGAGTTGTCCCAGTAGACGAATACGCCGGACATGTGGCTGCTCCGCGCTGGCACCGTGGCAGAGCGGACCCAACCGCGAGCGAGGGAGTTGCGCCCATTGGCGGAAGCGACATACTTGCGCCAACGCGGCGTTCTCACCAGCAATCGAGTTTGCCTGAACGTCGCTCATCGCTCGTTGACCACGGAGGCTTGCTTGTGACGCGGGTGCTGGTGTGCGCGCCGACGCATTTCGGCGTGGAATACGTGATCAATCCTTGGATGACGGGCAATATCGGCGCCGCCTCCGCTCACCGAGCGCGGCAGCAGTGGGACGCGCTCGTCGCCATCCTGGGTGATCTCGCCGAGGTTGCCTGGATCGAGCCCGGCCCCGGACTGCCGGACATGTGCTTCGCCGCCAACGGCGGTTTCGCGCTCGACGGCCGGTTCGTGCCGGCGACGTTCAGCGTCTCGCAACGCGCACCGGAGGTGGCGCGGTATCGGGAATGGGCCGAAGCCGCCGGATTCGAGGTGGTGGACATCGGCGACGAGGCGGCTTTCGAGGGCGAGGGCGACGCGCTGTGGTGGCCGCGCCCAAGCGAACCCGTGCTGTGCGCCGGCTATGGCGTGCGCAGCGATTTGGAATGCCACCGGGCGCTCGCCGAGCGGCTCCGCGTTGCCGTCGTGTCATTGCGCTTGGTGGACCGCCGCTTCTACCACTTGGACACCTGTTTCGTGCCGTTGCCGAACGGCGGCGTGGTGTACTACCCGCCAGCGTTCGACCAGCGCTCGCGGCGGCTGGTGCAGTCGCTGGCCCCAAAGGAGCTGCGCATCGAAGTGGGCGCCGAGGACGCCGAGGCCTTCGCCTGCAACGCCATCGTCTTGGGCAACACCGTCATCGCCAATCACGCCTCCACGGAACTCCGCCGGCGGCTGGCGGCGTGGGAGTACGACGTCGTCATCACGCCGCTCACCGAATTCATGAAAGCCGGCGGCGCCGCCAAGTGCCTCACCTTGCTGCTTGATCAACACCTGCCGCCGGATTTCGACCAACGCGATGCGCCGCCCTCGCCGATCCGCTCGGAGCGGGTGGCGCTGGAAGGCCATCTGCTGGACGACGGCGTGCTCGCCCGCGGCATCGACATTGGCGATTCCGCTGGCGGCAGCGTGCGGCTGGAGCGCTTCCACGCCGGCGCCAGGCGGGATCAACCAAGCCACGCCCGGCTCTCGGTGTCCGCGCCGGACGCCGGGTTGCTGGGCAAGATCCTTGATCGCATGCGTGCGGAGGTCGGCGGCGTCGGGCGCACCACGTTGCGCGTGGGGGTTGCCCGGGACGATGCGACACTGGGCGCGGCGCCACGCGACGGGGTGGCGCCGGAGGACTTCTGCTGTTCCACCATCTACCCGACCGACGTGCGCGTCGACGGCCGCTGGGTGCGGGTGGCCAATCAACGCATGGACGCCGCCATCTTGGTCGAGCGGCGCGGCGATTCCGTTTCCGCCCGCTGCGCGCTGCCGCGGGATCTGCGACGGGGCGACACGGTGGTGTGCGGCGAGGGCGGTGTGCGCACGCAGGCGCCGGGCGCTCGTCCAGCCACGGACGAATTCGCCTTCATGTCCTCTTCCGCGAGCAGCGAACGCCGGGTGGAAGGGCAAGTGGAGGAACTGGCGTTGGAGATGCGCCGAGCGCGCGCCCGCCACGGGCGCATCGTGGTGGTGGCCGGGCCGGTGGTCGTGCATACGGGCGGCGGCCCGCACTTGGCGCGGCTGGTGCGCGACGGCTACGTGCAAGCGCTGCTCGGCGGCAACGCGCTGGCCGTCCACGACTTGGAGACCTGCCTGTACGGCACGTCTCTGGGCGTGGATTTGCAACGCGGCGCCGGCGTGCGCGGCGGCCATCGCCACCATCTGCGCACCATCAACCGCGTTCGCGCCGCGGGTTCCATCGCCGCGGCGGTGGAAGCCGGCTTCGTCGACACCGGCATCATGTACGAGTGCGTGCGCGCCAACGTGCCCTTCTCACTCGCCGGCTCCATCCGCGACGACGGGCCGCTGCCGGATACCGAGATGGACTTGCTGAAAGCGCAGGCGGATTACGCCCGCCTGCTCGCGGGCGCGGACCTCGTATTGATGCTCTCGACCATGCTGCACGCCATCGGCGTCGGCAACATGACGCCGGCCGGCGTGCGCCTGGCGTGTGTGGACATCAATCCGGCCGTGGTGACGAAGCTGGCCGACCGCGGCAGCGTGGAATCCACCGGCATCGTCACCGATGTCGGCTTGTTCTTGAAGCTCTTGGCCATGCGCCTCGGGGAAGGCGCGGAGCCCGCCGCCGGCCGCACCGCTGCGAATTGAAATGGCCCGGCCGGCGGCGCGGGACAGCGCGCAGTGCGGCGAGACGAGCCTGTATTTCGCCTACGGATCGAACATGTCGAGCGAGCGTTTGCGCGAACGGACGCCCTCGGCCCGTTTCGTCGCTATCGCCCGCTTGCCGCGCCATGTGCGGCGCTGGCACAAGAAGGGCCGCGACGGCTCCGGCAAATGCGACGTGGTGGAAACGGGCGATCCGTCCGACGCCGTGTGGGGCGTGCTTTTCGCCATCAAGAGCACGGAGAAGCCCGCCCTCGACCGCGCCGAGGGTCTCGGCATCGGCTACTTGGAGAAGACCGTGCCGGTGGTGACGGGAAGCGGCGTTCGCTGCGCGCTCACCTACCACGCCAAGCCGGGTCAAACGGATTCGGCGTTGCGGCCCGCGGCCTGGTACAAGGCGCATGTGGCGCGCGGCGCCCGGGAACACGGCCTGCCCGCGGAAGTGGTCTGCGCGATCGAGCGTGTCGAAGTGCAGCCGGCGGTGGATTGACAGCGGGACGCGGTGCCGCGGGGCGCTGCGGGGTTTACAAACCTAGCTGGCCGCCCGGTCCCCGAAACCGAACTCGTCCGCCGTGAACGCCTCGAACGTGGGCATCGCCTCGGCCTTGGGCATTTGGCCGATCGGCGAGACGATGGTGGTGTCGATGCCGGCGGCAGCGTTGGCGCGAACCCGCGCCCGCACCTCGTCGGCGGTGCCGATGATGGCCACCGCGTCCGCTATCTCGTCCGTTAGAGAGCCGGTGGAGAGCGCCCGGTCGCGGGCGGCCCAACCGGCGGCCACGCCCTCGGCCTCGTCCTTGTAGCCGGCCCACTTGAGGAACTCGTTGTACACCGGGTTGGCGTAATAAGGCGCGTACTGCTGGCGGAACCGATCCCGCGCCGCCGCGGGGTCGTCGGTGACCATCACCAGCGAACGGTTGACGATCTCGACATCCTCCAAACGCTTGCCGGCCCGCTTCGCGCCGATTTCCACATGCTCCATCATGCGCGGCAGCGCTTGCCGGGGCCAGAGATTGAACACCACGCCGTCACCGTGTTCGGCGGCCATCTCGATCATCTTGGGGCGAAGCGCCGCGAGATAGATCGGCGGTGGCTGCGGCATCGGTTCCTGCCGGTAGCCGTGGCTGCGCAGCGTCGTCAGATCGAAGGCCGATTTCTCCCCGGCGAGCATGGCGCGCACCATCAGCGCCGTCTCCTTCGTCCGTGTGAGCGGCTTCTCCAAAGGCACCCCGTTGAAGCGTTCGACGATGGCTTGGCTGGAGGAGCCAAGCCCCATCACGAACCGGCCCGGCAGCAGCTGGCCGAGCACATGGGCGGTGGCCGCGAACACCGCCGGCGTGCGCGTGTACACCGGCGTCACGGCCACCCCGACCCGCATTCGACGCGTGTGCGGGGCCACCGCGGCCACCATCGTCAGGCTGTCGGGCGCCACCGCGTCGGAAAACCACACGTCGTCGAAGCCGCGCGCCTCGGCCCAGCGCACGAGGTCGATGGAGTCTTGCACCAGAGGGCCCATCGGCAGTGTCACGGCTATGCGTTTGCGCTCAATCATGCGGGCTCTCAAGTCTCAACGGCTGCGGAAGAAGGCGGAACCGCCACATTTTACGCCTCCTTGATCAACGCGAAATCGTATTCGTCCACGCCGAAGGTGAATCCGTCCAGGTGCAATTGGATGGACGGCAACGGAAATCCCGGATCATTGACGACGCAGCGCGCCAAGTCCGCAGCTTCCACGCGGAAGTCCGGCTGGCTCTCCATCTGCAAGCTGTCCAATCGGAACATGTCCACGACGTCTTTCGAGGCGTTGTCCGGTGTCTCGCGCAACGGAACGGTGCGACGGACGAGCAGGAAACCCTGCGCCATGCCGGCGCTGGTGGCTTGTCCGACATCGGCCACGGTCGCCTCCGGATCCAACACGCTGGCCAGCCGCTCTAGCTCGGCGCCTTGTCCGCGCGCACGGCGAACAGGAAGGTCGGGGTGCCGGTCCGCGTATCCAACACCGTCAGGTTCCAACCGAAAAGCCCAAGCCACGCGGCGTCTTCCGAAAGGAAATACTCCACAGTGGCCGGCGCCAAGCGCTCCTCGCGCGACCACACTTCCACCTGTTTCTCGCCTTTCGGCGCGCTCCAGCGAAACTCGAGTTTGGAGATGTCGTGGGTGCCGGGGTTCACCTTTTGCAGAACGTAGATGTGCGCCTCGGACTCGAATATCGCCTCGACCCGTACCAACCGCACGAGACGAACCTTGGCGTCCACACCAAGCAGGTAGTGACTGTTCTCGAAGCTGTCGTCCGGATGTCGCGCGGTGAAAATCAGCACGTTGGTCCGTAGCGAATACGCTGCCGTGTGCGACAAGCCCTCTGCGGTGTCGCGCAGCCAGCCCCCCTTGGTCGCGCGTTCGGCACCGGTGGCCGTGTCGCGTTGCTCGATGCCGAATTCCCCGTTCGAGAGCCGCCGCACCAGAAACCATTCGGCTCCGTCGCGCGACAAGCCGAAATCCACCACGCCGCGCTCCTCCGCCATCGTGCGCCCGTTCAACAGCACGGCCAGCCGCTCGTCCCCTACGCCGCCGAAGGCGGCCGCCAACGCCCCGTCGCCGAGCCGGCCGATCTGCACGCGATCGATGCGGAACGGCAGCTGGCCAGCGAACGCCGTACCCGATCCGAACACGAGAAAGCGCGAGACCGCCGCATCGGCCACCACCGCCGCCCCGACGTCCCGGGCACCGCCGACCCCGCGGTGCAGGCGGCAGCGGGGATCGTTCACCAGAGACGCAACGTCCTGGCCATGTTCCGCGGCGATCGGAACAACCGGGCGTGCCTGCGGACTCGCAGCGTCCCCAACGTCCACTGGAGGTTCGCTGCGCGCTGGCCACAACCACCACGCGAAGCCGATGCCCATCAAGACGGCCAGTCCCGCCGCGCCTCCGGCCTGGACGAGATCTCGACGCCCTGCTTTGGCCTCGCCCGCCACGCCGACGTTACCGAAGCCCCGCCTGGAAGTCGGCCACCAACTGGGCCGCCTCGGAACGCGCCTGCTCCACCTCGCCTAGGCTCAGCAGCTCCGGATCGTCCGGGTCGGCCACCCGGCGAAGCAAGCGCTCGTCCACTTCCACGCCCGCCGCCCGCGCCAGCGTCTCCACGGCAAAGACGTACTTCATGGCCACCGCCTCGGCGCGTTTCCGGTACGGAAGCGACCGCGCAGGCCGGCTCTGACGCTTCTCCTCCTCGGGACGCATCAGAGCCGCTTCCAGCTCCAACATCTTCTGCAGGTTCTCGCATTTCTCCCTTTGGCACCAAGCCCGAACGGTGCCAAACGAGCGGAACGCCACTGTCACCTTGCGGGGCGTACACGGATCGCCGCAGTCCACTCCCGCCAACTCCAGCAGGCGAAGGTGATCGCCGACCCAATCTTCCAATTTCCACTGTTGCCGAATGTCCAGCAAATCCAAGACGGCGAGATGCAAATGCGCCAGCGGCGGATCGCTTTTGGCCAGCTTGGCGACATGCCGGCGGGTGCCCCAATAGTGCGCCAGGGCGAACGAGTCGCCCATGCGGGCGGCCCGCTCGACACCGTCCGAACGGTAGTGGCGCATCCACTCCAACATGCGGCCGAGCCGCGGGCACTTTGCCCGCTTCCACGCCGTTCGCAAGTACACGTCATTCACGCGCTTGGCGCCGGCCGCGTACGCCTGTTGATCGGGCGCGTCTTCGGCCCACCCGTCCAGAACGCCATCACGCGCTGCGCCATCGATGTTGGACAAGTACCCGCTCGTCTCCACCCGCAGCCAGCCCATCGGACTCAAGGACTCGAGATCGAAGCCCGGGCGGGACACCGAGAAGTCCGGATCAACAGATGAAAGGCTGCCGCGGTAGCACGTCGAACGCAGCACCTGGAGCTCCGCCATCGCCCGCGCCGCGCAGCGCGACGCCAGATGCGGGCGAATGTCTCCGTCCGGCACGTAGCAGTCCGCGTCCGCCAGGGCGGCCTCCACGAGCTCGATCTTGCGTCCAACGTCGGCGAACACGTCGTTCCACGTCAACGGCGGCGAGACGGGCAGGATCGTGCGGGACACCGGCATCGGCAGGAAACGCGCTTCGAGCGCGGCGAAGCAATCCTCCGTGAGGCCGCTGTCCAACTCGCCCTCGCTAAGCACGGGGCACGCGAGCCACACGTCGGCGATGTCGACCGGCTTGCTTTCCTCCGCTGCGGGGCTGGCATCCGCGCGCGACAGCAGGGGTGCGGTTTGCGCGGGCGCGGGAACGCCCGCCGGCGGTGGCACGGGCGCCAACGATGCGGATGGCCCGCCAGCACCCTCTCGCGGAAACGCCGCGAGCAAGGCCGTCACCGCCGCTGCGATCGCGATTCCTGCCGCGACAATCACGCCTGTTCTGTGTACCGGCTTCATCTCTAGCCCCACAGGTTGGAACGGCCCCGCCGGCGTTACCGAAGCCCCGCCTGAAAGTCGGCCACCAACTGGGCGGCGTCGGTGCGGGCCTGCTCCACCTCGCCCTGGCTCAGCAACACCGGATCGTCCGGATCGGCCACGCGCCGAAGCAAGCGCTCGTCCACTTCCACGCCCGCCGCCCGCGCCAGCGTCTCCACGGCAAAGACGTACTTCATGGCCACCGCCTCGGCGCGTTTCTGGTGCGGCAGCCTCCGCGCCGGCCGGCTCAAGAGCAACTCCACATGCGGACCCGCCAAGGCCGCTTCCAATTCCAGCATCTCCGCCAAGTTCTCGCAGTTCCCCTCTTTGCACTTAAGGGCGTCGTGCGAGTGAAGCGCCGCATCCACGCTCTCGATCGTGCAAGGGTCGCCGCAGTCCACTCCCGCCAACTTCAGCAAGCGAATGTGGTCGTCGAGCGTTTCTTGGATGTATCGCCGGCGCAATTCGGAGTCATCTTCGGCCCACTGTCGCCGCACCTCCTGCAATTCCAGGGACGCGAGATGCAGATGCGCTAGCGGCGGATCACGTTCCGCCAACTTGGCGGCATGCCGACGGCTGCCCACATGGTGCGCCAGGGCGAACGAGTCCCCCAAACGGGCCGCCCGCCCGATCAGATCCTCCGAGCCGTCGCCACCGATCCAGTCCAACCAGCCGTCTGCCCCCACGCACTTTGCCCGCTTCCACGGCGTGCGGAAGTACCTGTCCTCCGCACGCCTCTTGCCTTCAACATACGCCTGTTGGTCTGGAGCGTATTCCGCCCATCTGGCCACAGCGACATCGCGCATATGCTCGGTGATGTTGGCCGAATACGACGTCCTGTCCACCCGCGGCCAGCCACCGCGAGGCACCCTCATGGAACTGAACCTCCAAAGGTTTTTCACGCACGTTTCTCGCAGCACTTGGAGCTCCGCCATCGTCCGCGCCGCGCAGCGCACCGCCAAGTCGGGGCGAATCTCCCCGTCCGGCACGTCGCAGGCCGTGTCCGCCAAGGCGGCCTCCACGAGCTCGATCTTGCCACCGACGTCGGCGAACACGTCATTCCAGGTCAACGGCGGCGAGAAGGGCAAGATGGCGGGGGACACAGGCATCGGCAGAAAACGCGCTTCCAGCGCGGCTAAGCACTCCTCCGTGAGGCCGCGGTCCCAATCGCCCTCGCCAAGCACGGGGCATGCAAGCCACAAGTCGGCGATTTCGGTGGGTCTGTCCGGCGCCACCGCTGGGCCCGCATCCACGCGCGACGGGCCGAATGGCGTTTGCGCCGGTACGCCCGCGGGCGACGGTACCGCCACCAACGGTGCGGATGGCCGGCCAGCATCCTCTCGCGGAAACACCGCCAGCATGACCGCCACCGCCGTAGCGATCACCGTCCCCGCCGCCACAATCACGCGTGTTCTGTGTACCGGCTTCATCTCTAGCCCCACAGGTTGGAACGGCCTTCCCAACGTTACTGTAGACCGGCCTGAAAGTCCGCCACCAGCCGGGCGGCCTCGGAACGCGCCTGCTCCACCTCGTCGACGCTCAGCAACTCCGGATCGTCCGGATCGGCCACCCGGCGCAGCAGGCCCTTGTCCACTTCCACGCCCACCGCCCGCGCCAGCGCCTCCACGGCAAGGACATGCTTGATCGCCACCGCCTCGGCGCGCTTGCGGTGCGGCAGCGATCGCGCTGGCATGCTGTCAATGAACTCTTCAACAGGCCGCCCCAAGGCCCTTTCCAATTCCAGCATCTTCTCCAAGTTCTCGCAGTTCGCAGCTTGGCACCTTGACCGAACGCTGGGATACCGGTGGAGCGCCTTGCTCACGCTCTCGACCGTGCAGGGATCGCCGCAGTCCATTCCCGCCAACGTCAGCAGGCGGATGTTGTCGTCGAGCCGTTCTTCCGCGTTCCGCCAACCCAGTTCGGAATCCTCCTCGGTCCACCGTTGCCAAACCGCCCGCAACTCCAGCGAGGCGAGCTGCAGTTGCGCCAGCGGCGGATCGGTCTCCGCGAGCTTGACGGCATGCCCAGGCCCGCCTAAATGGTGCGCCAAGGCGAACGAGTCACCCAAGCGGGCCGCCCGCCCCAAGAGACCATACCAGCGGTCGCCGCGGGTCCAGTCCAGCTCGTCGCGGGCCCCCGCGCACCGCGCCCGCTTCCACGCCGTGCGGAAGTACAGGTCGTCCAGCCGCTCCCTCCCGGCCGCGTACGTTTGCTGGTCCGGCGCCTCTTCCGTCCACCGGGCCAGCAGGCGGTCGCGCGCCGCCCCGTCGATGTTGATCAGGTACCAGTTCCGGTACACCCGCTCCCATCTGACACGACGCAACGACTCCAAATCGAAGCCGGGACGCGACAGGCGCGGGCTCCGGATGCTCCGACTGAGCCGGCACGACTCCCGAAGCACATGCAGCTCCGCCATCGCCCGCGCCACGCAGCGCGCCGCCAAGTCGGGGCGGATCTCCCCGTCCGGCACATCGCAGGCCGCATCCGCCAAGGCGGCCTCCACGAGCTCGATCTTGCGGCCGACGTCGCCGAACACGTCCCCCCAAGTCAACGGCGGCGAGACGGGCAGGATGGCGCGGGACACCGGCAAAGGCAGGAAACGCGCTTCCAGCGCGGCAACGCACTCGTCCGTGACGACGCGGTCCAACTCGCCATCGTCGAGCATGGAGCATGCGAGCCGCACATCCGCCGTCTCGGGCGGCTTGCCTTGTTCCGGCGCGGGACCGGCATCCGTGCGCGACGAGCCGGATGCCGTTTGCGCCAGCGTGCCGGCGGGCGGCACAGCCGCCAACGGCGCAGCCTCGTCGCGCGGCAACGCCACCTCTGGAAACGCCACAAGCATGGCGGTGAGGGCCACCACGATCCCCGCCACGACGACAACCGCGGCCTTCCTGAATGCCGGCCTCATCAACGCTCCGCGCACGTTGGAACGGCCGGCTAGTTTGCCACTGGTTCGGCCCGGAGGAACCGGAGTCGGTCCCGCCGTCCCGCCGCGACGACGGCTACCGAAGACCTGCTTGGAAGTCCGCCACCAGCCGGTCGACCTCGGAACGCGCCTGCTCGACCTCGTCGACGCTCAGCAACTCCGGATCGTCCGGGTCGGCCACTTGGCGGAGCAAGCCCTCGTCCACTTCCACGCCCGCCGCCCGCGCCAGCGCCTCCACGGCAAAGACATGCTTGATCGCCACCGCCTCGGCGCGCTTGCGGTGCGGCAAAGAACGCGCCGGCATGCTGTCGAGCATCGTCCACGGGACGCATCAAGGCCGCCTCCAATTCCAGTATCTCCTGCAGGTTCTCGCATTTCTCGCTTTGGCACTTTGACCGAAAGGCGGGAAACACATGGAGCGCCTTGTCCACGCTCTCGACCGTGCAGGGATCGCCGCAGCCCACGCCCGCCAACTTCAGCAGCCGGATGTGATCGTCGAGCGTTTCCTCCAAGTACCGGGAACCCAGTTCGGAATCCTCCTCGGTCCACCGTTGCTAAACCTCCCGCAACTCCAGCGAGGCGAGCTGCAGTTGCGCCAGCGGCGGATCGCTCTCCGCCAGCTTGACGGCATGCGGAGGCTCGCCTAAATGGTGCGCCAAGGCGAACGAGTCACCCAAGCGGGCCGCCCGCCCCAAGAGACCATACCAGCGGTCGCCGCGGGTCCAGTCCAGCTCGTCGCCGGCCCCCGCGCACCGCGCCCGCTTCCACGCCGTGCGGAAGTACAGGGCGTCCAGCCGCTCCCTCCCGGCCGCGTACGTTTGCTGGTCCGGCGCCTCTTCCGTCCACCGGGCCAGCAGGCGGTCGCGCGCCGCCCCGTCGATGTTGATCAGGTACCAGTTCCGATACACCCGCTCCCATCTGACACGACGCAACGACTCCAAATCGAAGCCCGGACGCGACAGACGCGGGCTCCGGATGCTCCGACTGAGCCGGCACGACTCCCGAAGCACATGCAGCTCCGCCATCGCCCGGGCCGCGCAGCGCCCCGCCAAGTCGGGGCGAATCTCCCCGTCCGGCACGTCGCAAGCCGCGTCCGCCAAGGCGACCTCCACGAGCTCGATCTTGCGTCCGACGTCGCCGAACACGTCGTCCCAAGTCAATGGCGGCGAGCCGGGCAGGATGGCGCGGGACGCCGGCATCGGCAGAAAACGCGCTTCGAGCGCGGCGAAGCACTCGTCCGTTAGGCCGCGCTCCAAGTCGCCTTCGCCGAGCACGGGGCAGGCCAGCCACACGTCGGCGATGTCGGTGGGTTTGCCTTGTTCCGGCGCGGGTTCGGCATCCGTGACCGACGAGCCGGATGCCGTTTGCGCCAGCGTGCCGGCGGGCGGCGGCACGGCCGCCAACGGTGCGGATGGCCCGCCAGCATCCTCTCGCGGAAACACCGCGAGCATGACCGCCACCGCCGTTGCGATCACTATCCCCGCCGCCACAATCACGGCTGTTCTGTGTACCGGCTTCATCTCTAGCCCCACAGGTTGGAACGGCCACGCCGAACTTACTGAAAGACCCGCCTGACGATCGAGCGGCTGCGCTTTGGGCGAACGTTCGTTATCCTTCGCTTGTCATGGTCAAACGCAAGGACAACACGCAGAGGATTCGCGTGGGCATCGCCATCGCCGCCGGGGTGATAGCGGTGGCGATCGCCGCGTTCGGCCTGCTGTACGGCGGCGGTACCGCTTCCTATCGGACGTTGGACGTGGCGGACGGCACCGGGCCGGTGCGCATCGTCGAGTACTTCTCCTACGCCTGCCCGCACTGCCGAAGTCTGGAGCGCGTCATGGAGGGCTGGCCGGAGTCACTGCCCGAGGGCGTGGTGTTCGAGCGGGCGCATGTGGCCTACTCTCCCTCCCTGCGCCTGTTGGCGCGGGCTTATCTCGCGCTTAGACGTCACGACGCCTTGGCGCAGAACCACGAGCGCATCTTCCGCGCCATTCACGATCGCAACCGCGAGTTCCGATCCGTGGAAGCGCTGGCGGACTTTGTCCAAGGCCGCGGTGTGGAGCGGGAGGCCATCCTGGCCACCATGCGTTCGCCGCGCATCGCCCGGCAGATGGAAGCCACCGAAAAGCGGTTCGCCGAACTCGGCCTGTTGGCCGTGCCGGCGCTGGTGGTGGACGACAAATACGTGATCAACATGGACAGCGGGCGTCGCCAAGCGTTGGACGCCGCCGCCTCGCTTGCCGCCAAGCTGCTGGCCGAACGCGGTGCGGCCACCGAGACGGGCACCGCCGAGCAACCGTAACGCTCGATCGGCTTCGGCGGCGAGTCGCTCGGCTTGTCAAGGCGGCAACGACCGGCCCTCGCTACCTTGGCACCCGCACAGAGCGGCCCCACGATGCGGCACGGACAGCCGCGAAATGGCGCCAGCGCACGGTACCAACCCGGGGGCCGCAGCGCCCGCAGAGGGCGGGTTCCCATTGTCCGTCAAACACTCTATGCTCCGATGGCTGCTGTGCGTTGGCCACACTTGCCCGGCGAAGGAACGAAGGCCGGGTTGATCAGACCGTGCCCGAAAGTGGGCACGGGGCTTTAGCGCAGGTTTTGGCGCAGCAGTGGGGAAAGGGAATTCAAGGAGTTATCTGTGGCGTTGCCGAACAGACATCTGGTGTTGGTGGCCGTTCTTGGCCTGTCCCTCGTTGTCGCGTGGGTCAGCGGGAGGCTCCTCGATCAACGCGCCAACGCCGCGAACGTGGCGCAAGCATCCGAGCCGGAACGGCCTCCGCCGGCGAACATAGCCGCGCCAACGGCCACGCCTTCGGCACCCGCCGAGCCCAGCCGGCCACTGTTGCGGGCGCCGGTTCGCCGGGGCGACAGCCTGAGCACGATTTTCCAGCGCCACGGCTTGGCGGAGCGAGACTTGCAGCTTGTCGTCTCCAGCGGGCCGCTCGGCAAACGCCTGCGCACCATCCACCCAGGCCACGAGTTCGAGTTCGAGCGGGACGAAAACGGCAACCTGGTTCACATGAAATACCGCTTGGGGCAACTGGACACGGTGGAGTTCGACCGTGTGGGCGAAGTCTTCAAAGCCACCCAAGTGGCGCACCAGCCGGACTTGCTCACGAGATACAAGCATGGCGTCATCAAGCAATCGCTCTTCCTCGCCTGTCAGCGCCTCGGTTTGGACGACGCGTTCGCGCTGCGCTTGGCGGAGATCTTCCAGTGGGACATCGACTTCATCTTGGACATACGCGCCGGGGACGAGTTCCATGTGTTGTTCCAAGAGCGTTTTCTGAACGACGAGCGGATCGGCTTTGGACACATCCTGGCCGTGGAGTTCGTGAACCAGGGCGACGTGTACCAAGCCGTGCGCTACGAGGACGCCACCGGCCACGCCAGGTACTTCACGCCGGACGGCAGAAACATGCAAAAAGCGTTCCTGCGCGCGCCGGTGACGTTCACGCGCATCAGTTCCAATTTCAACCTGCGGCGCGTCCACCCGCTGTGGAAAAGCTCCATGCCGCACCGCGGCATCGACTACGCCGCACCCACGGGCACAACGGTGAAGGCCGCCGGCGACGGGCGCGTGGTAACCATGTCGAAGACGGCGGCCAACGGCCGCTACATCGTCCTCCAACACGGCCAGCGCTACCAGACGAAGTACCTGCATCTTTCACGTTTCGCGCGCGATCTGCGTGTTGGCAAGACGGTGCGCCAAGCGCAAACCATCGGCTACGTCGGCGCCACCGGCTGGGCGACGGGGCCGCATCTGCATTACGAATTCCTAGTGGACGGCGTCCACAAAAACCCGCGCACCGTGGATTTGCCGGCCGCGGAGCCAATCGCGGAAGCCGAGCGGCGCAACTTCCAACTCAAGACCGCACTGCCGCTGGCGGAACTCGAACGGAGCAAGTCCACCTCCGATCTGGCGGTGGAAGCCGCGCGCTAGTCCACGCGCATCCGCCGAGCGTCTGGCCGGCGGCGTGAAGTTCGTCGGCGTCATTTCCGGCACCAGCGTGGACGGCTTGGATGTCGCGCTGGTGGAGGTCCCGGCGCGAGGTCGGCCGACGCTGATCGCCGCCGCGACCACGCCGTTGCCGGCCGCTTTGGCGGCGGACTTGCGGGCGTTGGCGCAGCCCGGAGCGGACGACGGTGTGGACCGCGTTGGCGCCGCCGACGCGGTCTTGGGCGTGTTCATCGGCGAGACGGTGTGCAAGAACCTCGGGCAGTGGGGCGTTGCGCCGCGCGAGGTGCGAGCCATCGGTTCGCACGGCCAGACCATTCGCCACCGCCCGGCGGGTAGCCGCCCGGAGAGCTTCACCGTGCAGGTGGGCGATCCGAACCGCATCGCGGAACTCACCGGCATCGACACGGTGGCGGACTTCCGCCGCCGCGACATGGCGGCCGGTGGCGAAGGCGCGCCGCTGGTGCCGCTATTCCACGAAACGCTGTTCCGCGCCACCGCCGCGCATCGCTTCGTCGTCAACATCGGCGGCATCGCCAACGTGACGGTGCTGCCGGCCGGCAGCGAAGAAGTGAGCGGCTTCGACACGGGGCCCGGCAACGCCCTCTTGGACGCTTGGATTCGCGAGTGCCAGGGCGAGGACTTCGACCGCGACGGCGCTTGGGGGGCTGGCGGCACCGTGGTGCCGGAACTGCTTGCGGCGCTGCAAAGCGACCCTTTCCTGGGACGCGCGCCGCCGAAGAGCACCGGCAAGGAGACCTACCACCTAGGCTATGTGCAAGCCGCCTGCGCCGGTCTGACCCCGCCGGCGCGGGACGTGCAAGCAACGCTGGCGGAGTTCACCGCGCGCTCGGTGGCGGATGCCATCGAACGCTGGGGACCGGGCGGCGGCGATGTGCTGCTGTGCGGCGGCGGCCGGCGCAATGGCGACTTGGTGCGGCGCTTGATCGCCCGCCTGCCCGATTGCCGCGTGACAACCACGGACGCGACGAGTTTCGACGGCGACGCCTTGGAAGCCGCGGCCTTCGCTTGGCTGGCGCACCGGGCGTTGGCGCGGCTGCCGGGCAACGCGCCGAAGGTGACGGGCGCGGACGGGGCGCGGGTGCTCGGGGCGATCTATCCTGGAGGCGACTTGCCTTGAACAGATCCACAACCCGCCGGCGGCACGACCGAACAGGCTTCGACGGAGATCTTCGGCGCTCGAACGCTAGATGGCGAACGAGTTGCCGCAGCCGCATGTGGAGGCGGCGTTGGGGTTGGCCACCACGAACTGCGCCCCGGCAAGATCCTCCTTGTAGTCTATCTGCGCGCCCACGAGATACTGGTAGCTCATCGCGTCCACCAGCGCGGTGACGCCATCGCGCTCGATCACCGAGTCGTCTTCCGCGGCGGCGTCATCGAAGGTGAAGCCGTAGGAAAAGCCGCTGCAGCCGCCGCCGGTGATGAACACGCGGAGCTTCAGGTTCGGGTCTCCTTCGTCGTCGATGAGCTCGCGCACCTTGTCCGCGGCGCGGGCGGAGAGCTGGATGTTGGCGTCCATGCGGCGATGATAGCGCGAACGGGAGCAGTGCGTTCAACTCGCCTGCCCCGGGCGCCGCCGGTCGGTGGCCGCGGGCTGCCTTGCGCCCCAAGCACACACGCGACCGTAGCAAGGCGGCGGTCGACTCCCCCCATGTGATGCGCGAAATCGAGTACGCGCTTGGCGCGAGGAGCTACAGCAACCGGCTGGTGCCAGTCGTGGTCGGCGACTCTGAACGGCTTTCCACCGGGAGTGTCCCGTGGATCGTTCGGGGAATGCGTTGGGTGTGCTTGGACGACCACGGACGCGGCGTTCCCGATGTGCGGCCGATCGCAGACGCCATCCGCAGCCACGCTTAACCAGGGAACACCCTCCAGCGGACCGGCGGATGGAGCGCTACGCGGCGTGCGGCCACCTTCGACGCTGCGGCCGGGCGAGCGCATGGTACGGTATGCTTCCCCAAACGCGTACGGAAACTGTCATGCAGCCATATAGAGCCTTTCTCAGGCCGATCGTTGCGGCCGCGACGATCTTGGCCCCAGCAGCCGCGATGTGTGAAACCTCTGTTGCGCAGGTTGCGCAGGATATTACGTACACCGTCATCAACAACACCACGACGCCGGCCCAGCAAGCCGCGACGCAGTATCAGGCAGGTCGCGCGGTGGCTGCCGGCGAGCTGTATGTCCGTTGCACCGAGCGCGAGCACGACTACGCCGTAGCCAAGGACACCACCAAAGACGTTCCGTGTAGTAAGTTCAGCGACGCGCACAACTTAGTCTACGGTGCCGCCATCGGGCCTACCCAAGACCACACCGGTACGGCCGCATGGGACTGCGACTTCGACGCCGGAGAGACGACGATGGAGCTGACTTTCACCGGCAGTGGCACCGGCATCACCTACTCGTCATCCTGTAGTAGTAGCGCAACAGACGACGACACTACCGACGACTAGAAGCGTGCCTCGGCAGTTTCTACTCCGCCCCCAAAGCCGTGATGGGTTCGAGCGGCGCAGCGAAGAGCTGCTGCGGGAGGCCGGCATCTCGACATAGGCGGCCAAGAAGGCCAAGGATTCCTCAACTGCCTGATTCGGTCGTCGCCTCGTTGGCGCTGGTCGATTCGCTTCCTGGCGTGATGCCGTGCTGTTCGAGTGCCGCGATCGACGGGGTTGTCTGCGTGCGGATTTGATGGCGTAGGAGCGCAAGACGCGCGCAGCGCACGCCGGAAGCTCGCCGGCTGACGGTGCGCGGCGCCAGCGCCGAGCGCCGCGATGCGGGTGCTTCGACGGCGCAATGCTGCGGACAGGGCTCCTGCGCGACTGCGGCGTCGGAGCCGTTCCGCACGGCTTCCGATCCTCCTTCCGCGATGGGCGTCGGAATGCACGGACGCGCCGCGCGCCGTGATGGAAGCGGCGCGAGTTGATGGACGCATGGGCCGCCTCCCTCTCGTGAGCCCCTCGCTGCCCCCGCGATCACGCGGTTCAGCGGCGCGGCTTAGTGCGTATCCGCGGACTGGCGCGGACGCCTGCGGAACCATGCGAACCAACGATTGGCGGACATTCGCCCAGTGGAAATCCCGCATCCGGCGCGTCCGGCCACAAGGCGCTGGCGCTGCATATCGAGAGGTATAACCATGAACGCCTTCAGGTAATAGTCCACGGTGCGCGTTCTTAAGCAGCGTTCGCCAGCGCCACCACCGCCGGCAACGTCATGGCGTCGATACCTTGCCCAAGGGAAGTTCTGCCCACCGGCATATCGACGAACTTGCGCGTCGGCCGCAAGTCATCGCAAGCGTTGTGAAAGCCCTTGGCGACCCTTCCGGCGCCATCGGCACAACCCGCCGCCACTGGCCGCCTCACGGCTCGCGCACGAAAACGTCGCACACCCCACCGGTCGTTCTTGTTCGACAGCGAACGGGCGGGCGTGCTTAGATCCCGATTGCCCGCCTTGGGCACCCACCGTCGGCGCAATGGAAACAGCCACCGCGACCATGCCATCGTTTCCAAATCCCCGAAGACTCTCGGCGCAGCGCGATTGCGTTCGCTGTGGTGCGCTCGAACCGGCTTCGGGGCTCGCGCTGTGACCACGCGACAACCGAACCGCGGCATCTTCGGCGTCGGCAACGCCTTGATGGATTTCGAGTATTTGGTGGACGATGGTTTCCTGCGCGACGAGAAGATCGCCAAGGGGCACATGACGCTGGTGGACGAGGCCGGCATGGCGGCGCTGGAGGCGAGACTCGCCGCTTCCCAATTCGCCAACCGCCTGTCCATGTCTGGCGGCTCTGCCGCCAACGCCGTGTTCGCCGCACGCGGTTTCGGCGCGAGCGGCTTCTACGCCTACCGCGTGGGCGAGGACGACGCCGGCAAGCGCTTCCTCGCGGACTTGGCGGGCGCCGGCATAGGCACCTCGGGTCGGCGCGGTGGCGGGGCTACCGGCCGTTGTCTCACGCTGGTCACGGCCGATGCGGAGCGCACGCTGATCACCTGCTTGGGCGTTTCCGCGCAGCTTGCGCCCCAGGACGTGGACGAGGCGGCGGTAGATGCCGCCGCGTATGTCTATGTGGAGGGCTATCTGGCCTCCGCCGCCGACGCGTGCGATGCGGCGGTGTTGGCGCGGGAGGTCGGTGCCGGGGCCGGCGCCCGCACAAGCCTGTCGTTGTCCGATCCGTCGATGGTGCTGGCCTTCCGCGACGGCTTGGAGAAGATGCTCGGCAACGGCGTGCATCAGCTCTTTTGCAACGAGGAGGAGGCCCTCGCGTGGACCGGAACGGATCGACTGGACATCGCCATTCGGGAACTCACCGACATCGCGCGGTTCGTCAACGTGACGGTGGGCGCGCGCGGCAGCTTGACGGCTTCCAAGAACGCGAGCCGCATGGTGCCCGGCTACCCCAGCCAAGCGGTGGACACCACCGGCGCCGGCGACATCTACGCCGGCGCCTGCCTGCACGCGCTAACCGAAGGCGCGGAGCCCCCGGAGGCGGCGCGTTTCGCCAACTTCGCCGCCGCCGAGCTGGTGGCCCAGCACGGCGCCCGGCTTCGCGGCGTTGCGGATTACGCCGCGCTGCGACGCCGGTTCAGGCCATGAGCGGAATGGCCGCGACGTCGGGTTGACGGTCCAGTCCTTAGGCTGGCACCACCGGAATCTCGCCCCGCCCAAGTTCCATGTACCATTGCCGCGGTTGCCTTGAAGACGCGATCGGAGGGACGAACAATGGCGACGATCCACCCCCCGCCGGAGAGTTTGCGCGGCAAGAGCCACATTGACGAGGCGCGTTATCGGGCGCTCTACCGCCAGTCCGTGGAGGACCCCGCGGCGTTCTGGGAGAGCCAAGCGCGGCGTTTCCTCCACTGGCGTGGCGAGTGGAACGAAGTGGTGTGGCACGACTTCCCCCAAGGGCGCGTGCGCTGGTTCAGCGGCGGCACCCTGAACGCCTCGGAAAACTGCATAGACCGGCACTTGCCGCGCCGTGCGGCGCAAACGGCGATCCTCTGGGAAGGCGACGATCCCGCCGACCACCAAGCCATCTCCTACCAAGAACTCGCCGACGCCGTGGGCCGCCTGGCCAACGCGCTGGCGAGCCGCGGCGTGAAACGCGGCGACCGCGTGTGCATCTACATGCCAATGCTCCCCCAGGCCGCCTACGCGATGCTCGCCTGCGCCCGCATCGGCGCCGTCCACTCCGTGGTGTTCGGCGGGTTCTCGCCGCAATCGCTGCGCGACCGCATTCTGGATTCGGATTGCCAGACGCTCATCACCGCGGACGAAGGCGTGCGCGGCGGGCGCCCGGTGCCGCTCAAGAAGAACGCCGAGGCGGCGCTGGCCGGCTGCCCCAACGTCCACACCGTGTTGACCGTGCGCCGCACCGGCGCCGACGTGCCGTGGCGGGAAGGCCGCGACGTGTGGTACCACGAGCTGGTCGACAGTCAGCCCACCGCGTTCGCGCCGGCGGTGATGGACGCCGAGGATCCGCTGTTCATCCTCTACACCTCCGGCTCCACCGGCAAGCCCAAAGGCGTGCAACACAGTACCGGCGGCTATCTGCTGCAAGCCGCGATGACGCACAAGTACGTTTTCGACTACCACGACGGCGACATCTACTGGTGTACCGCCGACGTGGGTTGGATCACCGGCCACTCGTACATCGTGTACGGCCCGCTGGCCAACGGCGCCACCACGTTGATGTTCGAGGGCGTGCCGACCTACCCGGACGCGTCGCGGTGCTGGCGCGTGGTGGACAAGCACGACGTAAACATCTTCTACACCGCCCCGACGGCCATTCGGCAACTGATGGCGCAGGGCGACGCGCATGTCGCGGCCACTTCGCGCCAGAGTTTGCGGCTGCTCGGCACGGTGGGCGAGCCGATCAACCCCGAAGCGTGGCAGTGGTACCACGGCGTGGTGGGCGAGCAGCGCTGCCCGGTGGTGGACACCTGGTGGCAAACCGAGACCGGCGGCATCATGATCACCCCGCTGCCCGGCGCGACGGCCCTCAAACCGGGTTCCGCGACGTTGCCGTTCTTCGGTGTGCAGCCGGCGCTGGTGGACGCCGACGGCAAGGTGCTAGACGAACCCGAAGCCACCGGCAACCTTGTGATCAAGGCGCCTTGGCCCGGCCAGATCCGCACCGTGTACGGCGACCACCAGCGCGTGGTGGACACCTACTATTCGCAATACCGGGGCTTCTACTTCACCGGCGACGGCGCCCGCCGCGACGCCGACGGCTACTACTGGATCACCGGCCGCGTGGACGACGTGATGAACGTTTCAGGCCACCGCCTGGGCACCGCCGAAGTGGAAAGCGCCCTGGTGCTGCACGAGGCCGTCGCCGAAGCCGCCGTGGTGGGCTTCCCCCATGCCATCAAGGGCGAGGGCATTTACGCCTTCGTCACGCCGATGGCGGGGACGAACGCCGAGCCCGCCGCCCTCGTCGCCGAACTAACCGAGCAGGTGCGCACCGAAATCGGCCCCATCGCCAAGCCGGACGTGATCCAGCTCGCGCCCGGCCTGCCGAAGACGCGCTCCGGCAAGATCATGCGCCGCATCCTGCGCAAGATCGCCGCTGGCGAAGTGGAGGATCTAGGCGACACCTCCACCTTGGCGGAGCCCGCGGTGGTGGCGGAACTGGTGGCGAATCGGCCCAATTCCTGACCTGTCTTGAGGCTCGCGCCGGGCCAAGGCGACAAGGCCGTCTACGGTCGCGTCATTCGGCCCGCCGCAAGTCGAAATCCGCCGGCAACGGCACGAACACCATGCGCACCGGGCCTTCGATCACGCGGCTGGTGTGCCCTTTGCCGTCGACGTCCGCCGGATGAAACATCTCGCCCGGCCCCCAACGCCGCTTCTGTCCATCTGTGGTGCCGACCTCCCAGACGCCCTGCATCATCACGCAGAGCTGGCGGCGCGGCGCGTTGTGCCAGCTTTGGAAAGCGCCGGCCGGCGCTTCGAAAACGCGCACCGCCGGCGAGGCGAAGGCGTCGCTGGAACGCAAGGCGTTTCCCCACGCGTCGGGCGCACCGGCGTCCACGGAGATTTCCACTTCGTCGAACGCCGACCCGCCATCGGCGGTGGTGAAGAAACGGGTGACGCGCATAGGTGGCCTCTTGGCGAAGCCGTCCAGTCTAGCCCACGCCGCCATCCGTGTTCGCCGCCGCCCGCCAACGGCTGGAGATTTGCGGTCGGTGGAATTGCGCGTTACGTTGCGGCTCACGCCATTGGGAGAGCGACGATGAACGACAGCCTTTTGCTTGAGAAGACCGGGCATGTGGCGGTGCTCACACTGAACCGTCCGCGCAAGTTGAATGCCCTCGACGGCGGGCTGCAAGGCGCGATTCGGGAAGCGTTGGCCAAAGCCAGGGCGGACGACGACGTTCGGGCCGTTGTCCTCACCGGCGCCGGCCGCGGCTTTTGCTCCGGTGCCGATCTCACCGCCCGCCCCGCGGCATCGAGCGAAGGCGAAGCCGCGCCGCCGGCCGCGCCAACGCAAACCGACCACCTAGACGACATCGGCTGGGTGGGCCGCCAAGCGCTGGCCGTCCATCGCCTCGACAAGCCCGTAATCGCCGCCGTGAACGGCGTGGCCGCCGGCGCCGGCATGAGCCTCGCCCTGGCGTGCGACGTCCGCGTCGGTTCCACCAACGCCCGCTTCAAAACGGTATTCATCGAACGCAACCTTTCGCCGGACTCGGGCATGAGCTTCTTCCTGCCGCGCATCGTCGGCTACTCGCGCGCCGCCGACCTCATCTACACGAGCCGCGCCGTGGACGCCGAGGAGGCGCACCGCATCGGGCTGCTGGACCGGCTGGTGGCCGCCGATGAACTCATGCCCGCCGCCGTCGCGTTGGCGGAGCAAATGGCGCAATGGCCGCCGCTGGCCCTGCGCACATCCAAGCGCGTGCTCCAGCACAACATGGAATGCGACCTGGAAGCGGCTCTACGCTTCGAGTATTCCAGCCTAGCCGTAGGCAACCGGGCGGTGAACGACCGGCGCGAATCCTTGGCCGCGTTCCTGGAGAAACGCAAGCCGGTGTACACAGGCACCTGACCGGGCGAGCAGCGCGGCCCTTGGGTGAGGTTCTCGTCTTGCGCGAGTCAAGCAACCGTGGCCCTACTCACCTCCACGAGCGGCTCACCCGCCACCAGCAGATCGAGCGCCTCGCCAAACACGCTGCCTAGAATCCTCCGTAGCTCTTCGTCTGACGTGTTGCCGCTTGTCACCCAGAGAATCTGTGGTGGCGGGCCTTGGCGCACGACCAGCTCGACGAAATCGGCATCCTTGGTCATTACCACGGCCTCGGCACCCCGCGCAGCCTCGAATATCTGCCGATCGGTGGCTTCAAGCAGCCCCAAGTCTCGAACCGGGACCGCCCGAACGGGGAATTGCGACGATAGCCAACGAGCGATTCTTGGCGAAAGGTGGGCGTCGACCCAGACGATCATCCGGCCAGCACGGGATGATCGATACGACGGCACGCAAACTCGAGACAGGCGCGGATGTCCGTCGCCTCCAAGTCTGGCAGCTCGTCCAGAATCGCCTCATGCGATAGACCCGCTCCAAGCAAATCAAGCACATCCGTCACGCGAATGCGCATACCCCGGATGCACGGGCGTCCTCCGCACTGGTGCGGGTTCGTGGTGATGCGGGTTGAGGTCTCCATGTGTGCAGTCTGGCGCAAGTTGCCCGGCGGCTCAATGCCTTGGAACTGATCCAACTGATCCACTCACACATGCGCTTGCCTGGCGCAAGCCGCGCTACCAGCCACCTCTCCGCCGCTCGCAACACTTCCGCGACAAGTTCCCGTTCACGCCATCGCCTTCTTGAACTCGCCCAGATCTCGAATCGGCGCGGAGCAAGCGAAGTCGCGGCAGACGAAGGCGGATGCGCGGTTGCGCTCTTCGGCGGCGACCAGGCGGGGGAGGAAGGGCGGCATGTGGCGGGCGGCGTACGGTATGCCGTAGCAATGTCGTCGCGGGCGGTAGCCGGCGCGGGCGATGGAGAGCCACTCGGCTAGGGTGTCCTCGGGGCCGCGAACAATCACCAGCTCGGGTGGCCGCGCCAAGTCGTCGAGCGCGGTGATCAAGGCGCAGTGGCCGGTCGGTTGTTGTTCGGCGTGGCCCCGCGCCCAGTCGCCGGCGCGGCGGGCGGCGTCCAAATAGCGCGGCTCGCCGGCCAGGTGGCCTAGCGCGGCCAACGCGCGGATGGCCGTGGCGTTGCCGGGCGGCAGCGCTTCGTCGTCCATGGGTTTGGGGCGGTGGATCAGGCGTTCGTGATCGTGCGGCGTGAGGAAAAAGCCGCCGTGCCGCTCGTCCTCGAAGCGGCGCAAGAGTTCGTCGCCCAGGAAGAGGGCCAGCGTGTAATCCTCGTCGCGCCAACGGGCGGCGAGCAGTGCCAACAGGCCGTGCAGCAGATTGGCGTGATCGTCGAGCAACGCGTTCGGCCCCAGCGTGCCGTCCGTCCAAACGGCGCGCAGGCGGCCGTCCTCGACCATTCGCGCGCGAATGAAGTCCGCCGCCCGCGTCGCGGAGTCCACCCACGACGGCTCGGCCAAACCCGCACCGGCCAGCGCCATGCCGCGGATGGCGAGACCGTTCCAGCCGCAAAGCACCTTGCCGTCGGTGGCCGGCGGCGTCCGCTCGGCGCGGGCGGCGAATAGCTTGGCCTGCGCCGAGGCCAAGAGCGTCGCAGCGCGATCCGGTTCCAGCGTCAAACGCTCCACCACGGCCCGCCAAGCGTCGTGGCGGCGCAAATGCCACTTGCCCTCGAAGTTCGCCCGCTTGTCCAAGCCGTAGAGCGTCTCGACGACGAGGTGTTCGTCCTCGGTGAGCAGCCGCTTCACCGCATCGCGCCGCCAAACGTAGAAGGCGCCCTCTTCGCCCTCGCTGTCCGCGTCCTGGGCGGTGCGGTAGCCGCCTTCCGGTCGCTGCATTTCGCGCCGAAGCCACTCGGCGGAGCCGCGGGCCGCGTGCGCGAACAACGGGTCCAAGCCAATGGCCAAGGCGTCCGCGTAGAGCGCCAGCAACACGCCGTTGTCGCCGAGCATCTTCTCGAAATGCGGAATGGCCCAGCGGTGGTCGGTGGCGTAGCGGAAGAAGCCGCCGCCCACATGATCGAAAATGCCGCCACGGGCCATCTTGGTGAGTGTGGTCAGCACCATGTTCAGCGCTTCGGTGTCCGGCCCGCGACGCCGCCGGTCGGCGATGCGCACCAGCCGCGGGCGTGTGGCCGGAGGCTCTTGCAAGTCGTTGGTTTTGCTGTCGGCCCAATGCCGCAGCAGACGCTCGACCGCGGCCGGCATGGGGAACTTCGGCGCACCGCCGAAACCGCCCTCGCCGGGGTCGTACAGCTCGCCAAGCGCTTCCCGCGCTTTCTTGCGTGGCGCGTTGTCGTCGCCCTGCTGCGCCGGCTGGTCTTTTTCCAGCTGGTCGAGCACGGCGCCCAGCTTCTCGCCTTGCGCGGTCACTTCCAAGCGTTTGGTCGCGTAGCCTTTCGCCACCCGCCGCAGCAGGTCGTTGAAGCCGGCCAGTCCGTGCCGCGGCTGGCGCGGAAAGTAGGTGCCGATGAAGAACGGCAGCAGCGTTTGCGGATCGAGAAAGGCGGTGAGCGGCCAGCCGCCGCCGCGGCCGGTCAGCACGCGATGGCTTAGCTGATAGACGCGGTCCAGATCCGGCCGTTCCTCCCGATCCACCTTGACGTTGACGAAACACTCGTTCATCACTCGTGCCGTGGCCTCGTCCGCGAAGGATTCCCGCGCCATCACATGGCACCAATGGCACGAGGAATAGCCGATGGAAAGCAGAATGGGCCGGTCTTCCGCGCGAGCACGGCTGATGGCTTCCTCGCCCCAGGGCATCCAGTCCACCGGATTGGCGGCGTGTTCGAGCAGGTAGGGGCTGGTTTCTTGCGCGAGGCGGTTCATCGGTTTCGTGGCAAAATGCGCGCATGACGAGTGCGAACCCGCATAGTAAGGGAAAAAGCGGCCGACCGGCCCCTTGGCGCGGCCAAGGCGGGCAAGGCGGGCAAGGCGGCCACGGGAAAGGCCGGCCCCGACGCGGCAGCGATGTGGACGACCGGCGCTATCGACCCAACGTGGCGATGATCGTCCAGAATCGCGCGGGCCAAGTGCTTTGGGCCCGGCGCGTGGGCGGCCAGGACGCTTGGCAGTTTCCGCAAGGCGGCATCCGTACCGGGGAGGAGGAAGAACAGGCCCTCTACCGCGAACTGCGCGAGGAATTGGGTCTGGCGCGGGACGACGTGGAGATTGTGGCCCGCACCGAAGGCTGGCTGCGCTACCGCGTGCCCTTGCGCAGCCAACATTCCGGCTTCCTGGGGCAGACACAACGCTGGTACCTGCTGCGTCTCCTCGCGAGCGACGACGCCGTGCAGGTTCACGGCAAGGAAGCCGAATTCGACGACTGGCGCTGGGTGTCCTACTGGTATCCGCTCAACGCCATCGTGGAATTCAAACGCGCCGTGTACCGGCGCGCCCTCGGGGAGCTCGCTCCCGCGCTGCGCGTGGACGAACGGGTGATTCGCCAGGCCGAACCCAAGCCGGCCGGCTAGGCTGGCCCGCCGGCGCCGCCGGCCACGCTCGCCCTGGGCGATCACTGGGCAGCCGCCGAACAAACGCGGCGGGTCGCCCTTTCCCTTCCGTTACTTCGCCTACTTCGCCGCGCTGCGGGCCGTCCACAACTCCGGCCTGTGCGAACGTCCGCTTCGTGGCAGAATCACAGGCGATGCTCGACGCTCTACGGCAAATCGTCCAAGACCTGTCCGCCGCCGGCGGGTTTCGCGCCGCCTTGGATCTGATCGTCGCACGCGTGTCCTTGATCTTGGACGCCGAGGTTTGTTCCATCTACTTGCGCAACCGCGACAGCGGCTGGTTCGTGTTGGTGGCCAACGAGGGCCTGAACGCCGAGATGGTCTGCCATGTCACCCTGAACCAGAGGGAGGGGTTGGTCGGGCTGGTGGCCGAACGCGCCGAGCCGATCAATCTGGAGGACGCCTCCAGCCACCCGCGTTTCCATTTGGTGCCGGGGCTGAACGAGGAGGTGTTCAGCGCGTTTCTGGGCGTGCCCATCATCCATGTGCGCGAGGTGCTGGGCGTGCTGGTGGTGCAGGACCGGGAAGTGCGGCGCTACGACGAAGAGGAACTGGCGTTTCTCGTCACGCTCGCCGCCCAGATCGCCGGCCGCGTCGCCCACGCCGAGGCCACCGGCGACATCGCGAATCTGATCCCCGGCGGCGCTCGAGCCCAACGCGAAGCGCACTTCGAAGGTGTTCCCGGCGTGCCCGGCATCGGCATCGGCACCGCTTTCGTGGTGCTGCCACCGGCCCGCCTGGAACTGGTCAACGATCGCGACGCCGACGACGTGGACGCCGAATTGGGCCACTTCGAGCACGCCATCGAGCAGACCCGCAAGGACATCGAACGCATCAACGAGGCGGTGGCGAAAAGCCTCGGCCCGGAGGAACGGGAGCTTTTCGACGCCTACTTGCACCTGTTGGACGATGCGGTCTGGGCCGACGACGTGCGCGGGCGCATCCGCAAAGGGCAATGGGCGCAAGGGGCGCTCAAACAGGCCATCGCCGAGCAGACCGCCGCCTTCGAGCGCATGCGGAACTCGTACCTGCGCGAGCGTTCCGCCGACGTGCGCGATCTCGGCCAGCGCGTTCTCGCCAATCTGCAGGAGGTGAGCCACGCCCGCGAGCCGTATCCGCCGGACATGGTGCTGGTGGCCGAGGAAGTCACCGCGCCGATGATGGCCGAACTGCCCATCGAACGCTTGCGCGGCATCGTCTCCATGAAGGGCTCGCGCAATTCCCACGGCGCGATTCTGGCCGACGCCCTGGGCATTCCGGCGGTGATGGGCGCCGTGGACGTGCCCATCTACAACGTGCAAAGCCGCACGGTGATCGTGGACGGCCACTACGGCGACGTCTATGTGAATCCCGGTTCGGTGGTCCGCGACGCCTACGAGCAATTTCTGCGCGAGGAGACGGACTTCGCCCAAGAGCTGAACACGCTGCGCGATCTGCCAAGCGCCACACGGGACGGCCACGCCATCAACCTGTGGGTGAACATCGGCCTGGTGAGCGAGATCACGCGCTCGCTGGACCGCGGCGCCCAAGGCATTGGCCTGTTCCGCACCGAGGTGCCCTTCGCGTTGGGCGACCGCTTTCCCACCGAAGAGGAGCAGCGGGCGATCTACCGCGAACACATGGAAGCGTTCGAGCCGAATCCGGTGACGATGCGCACCTTGGACATCGGCGGCGACAAACCGCTCTCCTACTTCCCCATTCAAGAGGAGAACCCGTTTCTCGGCTGGCGGGGCATCCGCGTGACCCTCGATCATCCGGAGATCTTCCTCGTCCAAGTGCGGGCGATGATGAAGGCCAACGCCGGCCTGCAAGGCGTGCTTCGCATCATGCTGCCCATGGTCACGAGACTCGAACAGGTGGAGGAGGCGAAGTCGCTGATCCATCGCGCCCACGGCGAGATCGTCGAGGAAGGCTTCGCCGTGAAGACGCCGCTGGTCGGCGTGATGATCGAAGTGCCCGCCACCATCTACCTGACGCGGGAGATCGCCCGCACCGTGGATTTCCTGGCCGTGGGCTCCAACGATCTCACGCAGTACATGCTGGCCGTGGACCGCAACAATCCGCGAGTGGCGGATCTGTTCGAGGACATGCACCCTTCCATGCTCATCGCGCTGCGCGAGATCGCCAAGGGCAGCCACGCGGAGAACAAGCCCGTCGGCATCTGCGGCGAGCTGGCGGGCACGCCGGAGGGGGCCGTCCTGTGCGTCGGCATGGGTTACGACGTGCTTTCCATGAACGCCGCCAACCTGCCGCTGGTGAAGTGGGTGATCCGCCGCGTATCGCTGCGCGACTGCCGCCGCATCCTGGCGCGCTCGCTGCGCTTGCGTTCCAGCCGGGAGATCCTCGCCTTCGTGCGCCAGCAGTTGATGGAAGCCGGCTTGCAGCGCGCGCTGCCGCATCACGAACTGGCCGCGCGGGCCTAGCGTTGAGTCGCCGGGTGGCGGGGCCGTCCAGCCGAAGCGGCGATGTCCACATCGCGTTCGTGACGGACGCGCCGGATTCGCTGCAAGTGAAGAAGGACTCCACGCTGGCCATGATCCGCGCCGCGCAACGGCGCCGCTGGCGAATCACCGTGCTGGGCATTGGCGATATCGCCCTGCAGCACGGCCGGGTGATGGGCTGGACGCGGGACTACGCGCTGACGGCCGACGCGCTGGCGGACCTGGACGGGGCGGACGCCGCGGACTACTACCGCCTCGGGCCGCCGGCGCGGATGGCGCTCGCCGACGCGGACCTGGTGATGATGCGCAAGGATCCGCCCTTCGACATGGAGTACGTCCACGCCACCCACTTGCTCGAACGCGCGGTTGACGAAGGCGCGCGGGTGGTGAACGCGCCGCGCAGTCTGCGCGACTGCAACGAAAAGCTGTACGCCACCCGGTTCCGGGAGTTCACGCCGCCGCATATCGTCTCGTCGCGCCCGGATCTGCTGCTCGATTTCCACGCCGAGCATCAGGACGTGGTGTTCAAGCCACTTGACGGCATGGGCGGCACGGGCGTCTTCCGGGTGCGCCCGGACGACGCCAATCTGCGCGTGGTGATCGAGACCCTCACCGACAACGGCCGGCGGGCGGCGATGGCGCAACGCTTCATACCCGAGATCTCGGCCGGCGACAAACGCGTTCTGCTGGTGGGCGGCAAGCCGGTGCCGTATGCGCTCGCCCGCATACCGATGGCCGGCGAGTTGCGCGGCAACCTGGCCGCCGGTGGCCAAGGCGTTGGCCAACCGCTGACCACCCGCGACCAGCGCATCGCCGCGGCGGTGGGCGAAGACGCCAAGGCGCGGGGCCTGGAGTTCGTCGGCATCGACGTGATCGGCGACTACTTGACGGAAGTGAACGTCACCTGCCCCACCTGCGTGCGCGAATTGGATCGGGCGTTTGGCTTGGACATCGCCGGCGATCTGCTCGATCACTTGCTGCCCGGCGCTTGAACCCGCCGGCGCCGCCATGCCCCGTGCTTTGAACGATGCGGCCCAGGCGAACCGGGCGCTGCCCGTTTGCGTTTTGTTGGCGACAGCGCTGCACCTGGTTGCGCTCGGCGCGATAGAGCTGCCGGGCGAACCGCCGCCGCGACCGCCGGAGGCGTTGCGCATCCTGCTTGCGCCGCCGGTCTCGGCGCCGTTGGCTTCCGTGCCAGCCGCGCCAGAGCCGGCTATTCCGCCGACAACGGCCAACCAACCGCCGATCGAACGGCCCCCGCCACCTGCGCCGCACTCCGCCCCGCAGCAAGACCAAACGCCGTTGAAGCCGGCCGCCCCGCCCCGCCTGCTCGAGGGCAGAACGCTGCACGACCTCGCCCGCGCTGTGGCCGCTCGCACGGCCGACCACCAAGTTCCGCGACCGGATCCGCGCACGGTGCGCCTCACGGATGCGCCCACGCGCCCGGACTTCGCCTTCTACTTGGCGGCTTGGCGACGCGAGGTTGAACGCGTCGGCCGCTTGAACTACCCGGACGCGGCGCGCAAACGCAAACTCACCGGCAGCCTGCGGCTCTTGGTGGTGATAAACGCCGATGGCGCTCTCGCCGACGTGCGCCTGTTGGAATCCAGCGGCCACGCCGTGTTGGACGACGCGGCGTTGCGCATCGTCCGCTTGGCGGCACCTTTCGCGCCTTTTCCACCGCGCATCCGCGCACTGGCGGACACTCTGGAGATCGAGCGCGTCTGGCGGTTCCGCGGCGAGGCCGGCTCGCTGCTGTAGAGTTGCCGACCGTGGTTGATCCTGTACAAGTGGTCGACGTCCCACCACTCGAGTGGTAGGGTGAACACTGGCGAACTTGGGAGCGGCAGTGTCCACAGATCAGCTTCAGCGGGATGGCTTGGCCGGGCCGTTCGAGTTGGCGGACCAGTCGGGGCTGGACGCGGCGCGCGAAGCCGTCTTCGAGCTGAAGGCGCTGCGCCGACAGCGGCTGCTGGCGCAGAAGGCCGGCATGGACAGCGACCAACCCAACCCGCTGATTGATCGACACATGGACGTCGGCGTCATCCGGGCGCTGTTCTTCGATGAGAATCTTCAAGCCGCCGTTGCGGCGCTGGTTGGCCGCGACCTTTTCGTTTGGCGAACGAACTTCTTCGTCAAGAGCGACGGCACGGGCCAGAACAAGTGGCACCACGATCGCCACTTCGAGAGCGGCCGCGCGCCGCTTAGCTTGTTCGATACGAGCAATCACTTCACGCTGACGGTGGCGCTGACCGACATCGGCATGGACGAGGGTCGCATCGAATACGTGAAGGGATCGCACCAGCCCATCGACGGATTCGACAGGGACATTCCCCGCCACATCAACGAGGTGCCCGAAGTCGTCCAAGACCGGGTGACGCCGTTGCCGCTAAAGCGGGGGCAGTTCGTGCTGTTCCACTCGTCGCTGCTCCACCGCAGCCTTGAATTCGGCCGCGGCAATCGGCGCGCGTCGATGGCGGCCAGGCTCGCCAAGACGGGCACGACGATCCCGCAATACGGGGCCGCCAATCCAGCTGGCGGCGCCCAGGCTCGCGCGGAGCCCTTCGTCTACTACCGCGAGTCCGGCATCATGCCGTTCAATTGAAGCGCCTTGCGGGGCCATTCGACGGACGCGCTCGGTAACGACTGGCGCTACGCCTCTCGCAGGGCCACGGGAACGCCTTCAAGGGGCGGCTGGTCGACCCTCGACCCGCACCGACTCGTCGGCCATATCACGCCCTCAAAGAAGGTAAGCTAGCCGTATGCACTCCTTGGCCGGAAATTTCCTCGTCAGCATGCCGAAGCTGCACGACAGCCCGTTCGATGGCGCGCTCGTGTACCTCTGGTCGCACGACGAGCACGGTGCCCAAGGCCTGGTGGTGAACCAGCCGCACGAGCTCACGCTGGTGAAGCTGTTCCAACATCTGGAACTGCCGTTCCAGATCGGCTTCGACCGGCAAGTGGCGGATGGCGGCCCGGTGGACCCGCAGCGCGGCTTCATCCTGCACACGGACGACGTGCGCGTGGACGCGAGCGAGGACGCCGGCGGCGGCTTGGCCATCACCTACAGCCGCGAGATTCTGGAGCTGATCGCGGCCAGCCAAGGCCCGAAGCAGTTCCTGGTGGCGATGGGCTACGCCGGTTGGGGCGCCGGCCAGCTCGAGGACGAGCTGGCGGATTCCGCTTGGCTGACCGCGCCCAGCACCCGCGAGGCCCTGTTCCAGATGCCCTTCGAGCAGCGTTTGGACCATGTAGCCGCTTTCTTGGGCATAGACTGGCGGTTTCTCGGCGCGGAGGCGGGCTACGCCTGAAGACGCGGGGCGCGCAAAGCCCATGCCCATCCTCCCGCAACCGCGATGACGGCGCTGGCTTTCGACTTCGGCCTGGGGCGCATCGGCGTCGCCGTCGCGGAGCGAGAACCGCCGTTCGCCCGCGGCGTCGCCACCGTGTACGCCACCGACGGGGCGCCGCGCTGGCCGGCCCTCGACGCGCTCATCGACACTTGGCGGCCCGAGGCGCTGGTGGTGGGCCTTCCCATCAACATGGACGGCACGCCGAGCGCCATGTCCGACCGCGCCCAACGCTTCGGCGACAGCTTGGCGGCGCGCTACGGCACCCGAGTGGAATACGTGGACGAGCGGCTCTCCACGTTCGAGGCGCGGGCGCGGGGCGCGACGCCCGACGACAGCCATGCCACCGCCGCGCAGGTGATCGCCGAAACGTGGCTCGCGACGCGACCGGAGGAGCACCAACGCCACGCCCGCTGACCGGCTACGGCCGGCTTCGAACGCCTGCGGCAGAGACGCCTAGCGTCCTTGCCCGTGCTGCTAGGCCCGCTTTTTCGCCGGTTCCTCGTTCTTCCAGCCACGCTCAAGCCCGGCGCGCAGATTGCGGTGCATCCACGGCCACAGTCTCCGCCAGCGAAGCGCGGCGAAGCTGTAAGTGACAAAGCAGAGGGTGAACGCTTGGACGGCATCTCCCCACCCCATGTGGAACAGAAACCACCCCAACAGGCCGGCGAAGATCACGACTGGAACGCCGAACCACCCTCGTGCGTAGAAGCGCTTGGGTTCTTCCATTGCGAGCTCCTCTCGAAGTTGACTTTAGCAGTATATCCACGGGGCAACGTTGCCCACTGCCACCATTCCCGCCCCCGAAACGACCAAGGGATGCCCGACAACGTCTTCGTCCCTGCCAGCCCCACAAGTGTGATCACCCGTCGCACCCTCGCCTGCCTGAGCGCGAATATAATCGGCGCCCATGTCGAACGAACGCGCTCCTGCTCTTGGCGCTCTTGGCGTCAACACGCCTTCGAACGGGCGCCGGCGCGGGGGCGTAAGCGCAATGGAACACAAGCGGGCAAGGAGCTTTGGGGCGTGAGGAAGTGGCAGTGCATCGTGTGCGGCTGGATCTACGATGAAGCCGACGGCAGCGAATTCGACGGCATCGCGCCGGGCACCCGCTGGGAGGATGTGCCGGCGGACTTCGTGTGTCCCGAGTGCGGCGTGGGCAAAGAGGATTTCGAGATGATCGAAATCGGCTGACCACCCGAGGCGAGGCGAATCAAACAAGCCAACCGGCGCCGGCGGCCCGGTCTCGCGCTGCATTGGCAAATCGTCATCGCCTTGGCGTTGGCTTTGCTCACGGCGGCGCTGGCGGAACCGGAAACCACCTTGGGCGGCCTTGCGCTGGTGGAGGTCTTGGACTTCGCAGGCGGCTTGTTTCTGAGCGCCCTCAAGATGGTCGTGGTGCCGCTCATCGTTTCCGCCATCGTCGTCGGCGTCGCCAACATGGCCGCGCAAGACGGCTTTCGGCGCGTTGGCGCGAAGGCGGTGGGCTTCTATCTGCTCACCGGCGTTTGCGCCGTCGTCACCGGCTTGGCGCTGGTGAACGTCATCCGCCCCGGCGAGGGCGAGGCGGCGGTGGCGCTTGCCGGGGCGTTGCCGCAAGACGCGGCGGCGCTGACGGCGGTGGAAGGCCGGGGCTTCGGGGACCTGATCGGGGTGCTCCGCCGCGCGGTGCCGGACAACGTCTTCGCCGCGGCGGCGAATGCCGAATTGCTCGCGCTCATCTTCGCCAGCGTGCTGTTCGGCTACTTCGCCGGCCGCCTGCCGAAGCCGAAGCGGCAAGTGATGGCCCGTTTCTGGGGTGCCGTCCACGACATCATGGTGGCCATCACCATGCTGGTGATGCGCTTCGCGCCCATCGGCGTCTTCGCGTTGGTGGCCAAAACGGTGCTGGTGGCGGGCTTCGCCAGTTTGGCGAACGTCGCCTGGTTCGCGGCCACGGTGATGGCCGGACTGGCCGCGCACATTTTCCTCACGTTGCCCTTGCTGCAACGCTTCGTGGCCGGTGTGCGGCCCTTCGCCTACTACGCCAAGATTCTGCCGGCCCAGCTCACTGCGTTCTCCACGGCGTCCTCGTCGGCGACCTTGCCGGTGACCCTCGCCTGCGCCGAGCAGGCCGGCGTCTCCAAACGCACCACCGGCTTCGTGCTGCCGCTCGGCGCAACGGTGAACATGGACGGCACGGCGCTTTACGAGTGCGTGGTGGTGATCTTCATCGCCCAGCTGTACGGCGTCGATCTCGGCTGGGCCCAGCTTGTTGTTGTGGCGCTGGCTTTGCTGACCTCCGTTGGCGTGGCGGGCATTCCCTCGGCGAGCCTGGTGGCCATCGCGCTCATCCTGCCGGCCGTGGGGCTGCCGGTGGAGGCGCTGGCGGTGGTGCTGGTGGTGGACCGGCTGCTGGACATGTCGCGCACCGCGGTGAACGTCACGGGCGATCTCACGGTGGCGGCCCTGATCGAACGCAGCGAAAGCGGCGGCTTGGACGCGCTAAGGAAACGCTGACGATAGGGGTGGGCGGCTTAGAACAAGGCGGTTAGCGCGGCACATGCACCACCAGCCCATCCAGCGCCTCGCGCATGACGATCTGGCAGGTCAGGCGGCTGCGCGGTGTGCGGTTGGGCACGAACTCCAAGATGTCCCGCTCGTCGCCTTCGGCCTCGCCCACCGCGCCAAACCAATGCGCGTCCACCACGCCGTGGCATGTCGAACAGGTGCAGCCGCCACCGCATTGCGCGGCGATGCCCGCCACGCCGCTATCCACCGCGCAATCCATCACGGTGGCGCCGGCGGCCACGGGGTGCGCCTCCGAGGTGCCGTCCGGCTGCACGAAAACGACTGTGAGCATCAACGGATTATCTCCCCGTCCCACAGGCGCTTGAGGAAATCCAGCACCGGCAGCACCCGCACCTCGTCCCACAGCGCGGCCCGTTCGCCGAAATACACGCCATAGCAGGCGGTGGTTGGCATGTGCTCCCGGAGCCGTCGCAGGCCGCGGTTGAAGCGCTTTTCCCAGCGCGTGGCGGATTTGATCTCGATGGCGACAAAGCCGTTCGCCGCCTCGCACAGCACATCGACTTCCGCGCCATCGTGGGTGCGCCAGAAGTGCAGTTGGTAATCCAGCGCCGAGTAGGCCAGATAGGCGCGCAACTCGTTGAGCACAAACGTCTCCGCCAGCGGCCCGGTTTCCTCGCGGGTGGGCGGGTATGGCAGGCGTCCGTTCAACGCCCGTGCCACGCCGGCGTCGAAGAAGTAGAACTTGCTGTGCGCCACTTGCTTGTGCGCGGCTTTCAGTTTCCACGCCGGTAGCCAGTAGCCGAGGAGCGTGTCCACAAGTATCTCGAAGTGGCTGCGCACGGTTTCCCGGCCAATGCCCACCGCCTTGGCGATGCCGGAAGCATTCGTGGTTTGGGCGTTCTGGCGCGCCGCGACCTCCAGGAACCGCGCGAACGCGCCGACGTCGCGGGTCAATGCTTCCGCCCGCACCTCTTGCACCAGATAGGTCTCGGCGTAGCTGCGCAGATACGGGCGCGGGTCTTCCTCGGCCACGGCCATCGGCAGCGAGCCGTAACGCAAGAGCCGGGACGGATCCGCCTCGAACCCGAGCTCGGCGGAAACCAGCGGCATCATCGCCATCGTGACCGCACGGCCGGCAAGCAGATTCACACCGCCCCGGCGCAGTTTGCGGGCGCTCGAACCAGAGAGCACGAAGCGCAGTCGCCGCGTCTCGATGAGGCGATGCACTTCGTCGAGCAGCGCCGGCACCTTCTGCACCTCGTCGATGGCCGCCCAAGCGCCGGCCGGCAATGCCGACAATTCGCGGTACAGCGTGCCCGGTTCCTTGGCGAGCCGCAGCGCCTCGCCGGTATCCAGCAGATCGTAGGTGGCGGCGTGAGGGAAGCGTTCACGCAGCCATGTGGACTTGCCCGTGCCTCGCGCCCCGAAGAGAAATGCGGAGCTCGGTGGCGTGGGGAGCAGTCTTGCGTACACAATGCCGCAATTTTACGGTAAAAGTGACGTGTGTGTACGCCAATCCTCCGCCCATTCTCGCGGAAGCGGGAAATCGCCACCAGCAGTCCGAAGCGACTGCAACGCGATTCGTCGCGCCAAGGCAGGCTACTCGGCAACGGCCGGCGCGTGGGACGGGTTCCTTTCGACCGCAGCCCTCTGCTTGCCGAGGTTCGACACCCTACGCGGGCATCGTGCGGATGCCGTATTGGGGGATGCGCGCATCCTTGGTGACGAGCGTAAGCCCCTCGGCCTGGGCTTGGGCGACGAGGAACCGGTCAAACGGGTCGCGGTGATGTATCGGCAGCATGCCCGCCTGCTCCGCATGGTGGAAGGTCAGTGGCAGATGAGTGAAGCCGCGTTCTTCGATCATCGCCCCCAGATTGTCAGGCGCGATCAGCTGTCCTTTGGCCCGTTTGACGGCAATTTCCCAGCCGGTAACGGCGCTGACGCAAACATCATTGGTCGCGTCGGTGATCGCGGCCCGGGCGCTTGCGGACAGTCTCGCCGCATCGGTCAAGCACCATAGGAATACATGGGTGTCCAACAACAAGCGCTGCATGGATCAATCGCTGTCCGGGAAGATGTTTGAACCTTCAATCGCTTGGATGAGATCCTCATCCTCGTCGTCGAAATCCTCCGACATCCAGATCCGGCCCTCCAAGCCGCCCAGTCGCCGCTCCTCCGTCGGCCCTTCGTAAGGAATCAGCCGCAACCAAGGCTTGCCTGCTTTGCAGATCACAACCTGCTCGCCTTGCCAAGCCAATGCCGCCAGACGGGAGAGCTGCGACTTCGCCTCATGCATGTTGACCTTCATCGAGCATTCCAATAGCTAAGTCTAGCTAATAGTGAGACGCTGGCGAAGGGATGTCAACCCGATTAATCTGTCTATCAACGCGGAAACTGGACGACAGCCGCTACCCCACCAGCGTCAAGGTGAGCGACGCCGAACTGGCTGGCGTGCGCATCCGATGCTCCCGCTTCCACGGCGACTGGAACTATGTGATCCTGCCGTACAGGAAAACGCCGTAATGAGCTGTTTAACTCTGCGAGACACCTAACCGACCACCGAGGCGGCATCCGGGGTCTCGGGGCCGATGCCCGGCCAAGCGAAGGAAGACCAACATGACCACACATATTCTCTGGCCGCGTTCGGGCCGGGCCCACACGGTGGAGGAGGAAGCCGTGCGCCAAGTGGACGATGGCATCGTCTGCGAGTTCGGACGCGGTCTTGATCAAGTGACGGACGAGCAGTGGCGGCGCTGCGACGGCATCGTGGGTTTCGCGCCGCCGGTGGAGTACCTGCCGAAATTGGAGCGCTGCCGCATCATGGTGAAGACCGCCGTGGGCTTTGACGATGTGGACATCGAAGCGTACGGCAAGCTCGGCATTCCGGTTTGCAACTGCCCCGATTACGGCACCCGCGAAGTGGCCGACCACGCCATCGCGCTGATGATGACGCTGGTGAAGAGCATCGCCTTCCACGACGAGGAGCTGCGCGCCGCACCCGTTCGCAATTGGCGGCCGGCCCTGAATCCCTACGGCCGGCGGCTGGCGGACTGCACCTTCGGCGTGCTCGGCCTCGGCCGTATCGGCACCGCCACCATCCGGCGCGCCGCCGCCTTCGACATGGATTGCGTATTCCACGATCCGTACCAGCCAAGCGGCATCGAACTCGCTCTCGGCGTGCTCCGGGCGGACACATTGCAAGAGTTTATGGGCCAGTGCGACGTAGTGAGTGTTCACACTCCGCTCAACGACGAGACGCAAGGGCTATTGGGCCGCGAGGCTTTCGCGGCGGCCAAGAAGGGCATCATCGTGATCAACACCGCGCGCGGCCCCATCATCGACTTGGACGCCCTGCACGACGCCATGCGCGACGACACCGTGCTCGCCGCCGGATTGGACGTGCTGCCGGACGAGCCGCCCGATCTGAACGCGCCCCTCGTCGCGGCTTGGCACCAGGGCGAGGATTGGTTGAAGCACCGCCTGGTGGTGACGCCCCATTCCGCCTTCTTCACGCCGGAGAGCATCCGCGACATTCGCACCTTCTCCGCCCGCACAGCGGCCCGCTATCTCTCCACCGGCGTGCTCGCGAACTGCGTGAACGAACGTTATCTGACAACCCGGCGGTAGCGCGCCGCCTTTGGCGGGCGCGTTGGCGGTTTGTTTTGCAAACTGCTGCGTCGGCGGAATACCGGGGGCCTGCTGCGCGGGGCGGACTACCGCGAGGTCACCGTTCGCGGACGCACTTCTCGTAGAGCTCGCCGAGTGCGCCGGTGGCGTCGTAGCGTTCTTTCAACTGCCGGTAGGCGTCGCCGCCGTAGTGCCGGTGAAAGTCCTCCGGGGAATAGAACGAAGAGGAATAGAGGGATTTGATGCCGCCGAGTTCCGCCACCGCCGCTTCCACCAAGCGGTTGAAGTGGCCGGGTGGATAGCCGACGGCAAAGCGCAAGGTGTCCCAGAAGCCGAAGTTCACATAGCGTTCGCTCGGCGCCGGAAAGAGGGGCGCTGGCGGGCCGTCGCCAGCCCGCACGGGACAGATCCACACCGGGAATATGCCGATTTGTGCCATGAAGCGGCGCAGAAACGCGCCGGCGTTGGCAAGCGGCAAATCCACATCCTGAATGACGGATTCCCGCCGGTAGCCGGCGGCCCGCTCCGCATGTTCCAACAGCCGCCAGCGGCTGTTCCAGCGCATCGCCTTTTGGTAGAAGCGCGAACCCAGCCGTTCGCGCCCGAGCAGCCGACGGACCAGCGGGTGTTGGGCGCCAAGGTTCTTCGAACACCAAAACCAATCCGTGTCCCAACGCCACAGGTAGTCGCGTGTGGTTAGATGGTCGGTTTCGCGTTCGCGCAGCGACTGGTAGTAGATCCGCATGAACGTGTAATCGGTCGTAGCCGGCGCGTCGGCAACGAAACGCCCTTGCGTCAACACCAAGTCGTCCTCCGCGAAGGCTACGCCGTCCAGAAAATCCACATCGCTTTCGAAGCCGTCTTCCAGCGTCGCGAAAAAGCGTTCGACATCCGAGAAACGGCGATGCCGCACTTGAACAAAGGGCGCAACCGGTACGGTGTTTACTCGTAGCCGCGTGGCGTAGCCCAACGTGCCGTAGCTGTTCGGCATTGCCGCGAAAAGATCCGCGTGTTCGCCGGTTGGCGCGCAAGTGATGATGCGCCCGTCCGCCAGCGCGACGTCCATTTCGCGCACGGTTTCGTGAACCAGGCCGTGGCGAAAAGACGTGGCTTCAATGCCAATGCCGGCAACCGCGCCGCCGACGGTTATGGATTTCAGCTGCGGCACCACCGCCGGCATCACGCCGTGTTTCAACGTGGCGTCCACCAGCATGTCGTAGGGAATCATGCCTTCCACGTCCACCCAGCCTTCGGTGGAATCCACTTCCAGCACATGCGTTAGTTCGCCGGCGGGCAATCCGCCACTAGGCCGCTCGCGATCTCGAAACAAGTTGGAGAGCGGCTTATCCAGCCGGCGCGGCGTGCCGGCCGTCCCGGAGGCGCGGGCCAAAGCGTCCGCAAACACCTTGGCGCGCCGGGCGTGGGCCGCGTGGTCAGTTTCGCTCGGCATCTCGATACATGTGCTCGCGCGTCATCGGGTAGTTTTTGTAATCCACATTGCCTTTGCTGAAGACGATCTGAAACAGATTCGTTTGCGATTTACTCGAACGGAACATCTCGGCGCAGCCGATGAGGTAAGTGCGCCAAATGCGCCAAAAACGTTCGTCGAAGTGGTTCGGATCCATGGCCCGGATGGCGTCCCAGTTGGCCTCGAACTTGTCCGTCCAAGCATCCAGCGTAAGCGCGTAGTGGCGGCGCAGGTTCTCCACGTCCAGCACTTCCAAACCCTCGGCCTCCATCGCGTCCAGCGCTTTGGAAAGGCTTGGAATCCAGCCGCCGGGGAAAATGTACTTGCGAATAAAGAAATCCGTCTCGCGATCGGCGACATGCCCGATGAAATGGATAATTCCAAGGCCGCCGGGTTTGAGGGCCGCCGCGTGGGCGCGGATCACCTCTCGCAATTGATGCCGTCCGGCGTGTTCCAAAACGCCGATGGAAACGACTTTGTCGTAAACGCCAAAACCTTCGCGCACATCGGCTTCGTGCATTGTGAGCTGGTCTTGCAAGCCTTTCTCGGCGATTTTCGCCTTTACGAATTCCGCCTGTTCGGTGGTGGTGTTAACACCCGTGACATGCGCACCGTGGCGCTCCGCGGCGTAGAACATGAAGCCCCCGAAACCGCAACCCATGTCGATGACGCGCTCGCCCGGCGCCAACCGCACTTTGCGGGCGACATGTTCCATTTTGGCGACTTGGGCGTCCCCCACGGTGCGCGCCGTTTCGTCGTAGTAGGCGCAGGTGTACATCAGATACGGCTCGTCCAGCATCTTCGAATAAAACGTGGGGCCTAGGCCGTAATGGAAACGCGCGTTCTCCTTCGGCGTCGCGTTGGTGCGATTGTTGAAACGCAGGCCGTGCCAGCGATTGCGGATCCCCACCAAAAGGCCGGCGGAGTCGTCAAAGCCGGAATCGAAGCCCACGGCCATCAGCTCGCGCAGATCGCCATCGATGTCGATGTCGCCGTCGAAGTACGCTTCGAGAAAGCCCACATGGCCGTAGAGCGCCGTGCGCAGGCCGGCGCCGACGGTTTTCACATGCGCCGTGGCAGTGGGTTCCCCGGTTCCGCAAACGACGTCGGAGCCGTCCGGCAGAACAACCCGGAAAGGCAACGGCGTGGCGGCGCCCACAGACTCCACCACCCGCCGCGCCAAAGCGCTGGCGACACCCTTCACAACGCCTCCAAGGCTACGCGATCCGCGCCACTCGGGCGGTCTCCAGCGCCGCCAATGGTTGCTCCGGCAGGCCTTCGAGGGCTGCGCGGATGTTCTCGGACCAAGCGCCCCGCAGGCCGAGCAGATATTCGTCGTCCTCCGAGAGAACATCGTGCGTGCCGGGGGTGAAGGTGTCGCCGCGGATGGCCACGCAATAGGTCATGCCCCAATTACGAACGCCCAAGCGCCGTTTGTCAATGGGCGGGGAGGTGTGTGATGACAACCACGAGGGGGGCGCAGGTCAGGCCTGTTGGCGTCGGCGGCGTTCCTGTGCGAGGTCGTACTTGGCTTGCAGAGTCATCCAAGTGTCGGCATCGCTCCAGCCAAGGCGTTCTAGGGAGAGCGCGATGGCAGGCGTGATTCGGTGCTTGCCGTTCAGCACCTTGGACAACGTGGCTCGCGGCAGCGCGAGGCGTTTCGCGCACTTCGTTACCGTCCAACCCATTGCCTCTAGGTCGTAGCGAATACCGGTGCCCGGGTGGGGTGGGTTCTTCATATTGCTCCTTGTGCTGCGGAGTTCTCCGCTTCGCTGGAAGCGTCCCGGCGAATTCGATCCAGCACGTCCCCCACGCGCTCGCTTGGCCGCAGATCGAGGGTGGTTTGCCGTGTGGTCACGCGCTTGAGTGTGCCGGCAAGAGCCTCGCCGAACAAGGGCGCTTCACACCCCAAGCCGCTTGTGCATGATGGGGCTGGTGGTGGTGTATTGGAGATGCACCTTCTCGTCGGGATTGAGCCGCGCTTTGATGGCGAAGGCGGCCAGCGCCGCCTCGTGGAAGCCGGAGAGGATGAGCTTCTTCTTGCCCGGGTAGGTGGCGATGTCCCCCACCGCGTGGATGCCGGGGATGTTCGTCTCGAAGCGTTCGGTGTCGGTGGTGATCTGGTTCTTTTCGAGCCCCAAGCCCCATTCGGCGATGGGGCCGAGTTTGGGGGAGAGGCCGAAGAAGACGAGCGCGTGGTCGATGGCCAAGCGGGTGACGGATCGATCCGGATGGCGGATGTGCAAGTGCCACAGCTTGTCGCCTTCGGTGTCCAAGTCCACGCAGTTGCCCACCAGCAACCGCACCTTGCCGACCGCTTCGAGCTCGCGCATGCGGGCAACGGTGGCCGGCGCGGCGCGGAACTTGTCGCTGCGATGCACCAGCGTCAGGGATTTCGCTTCCGGCGCCAGCTCCACCGTCCAATCCAAGGCGGAGTCGCCGCCGCCCAGCACGAGCAGATCCTTGCCGTGGTGGGCGCGGGGGTCGCGCACACGGTAAAACACTTGGCTTTCGACAAAGGAATCCACACCGGCTACGCGCAGGGGCATGGGCTGGAACGAGCCCACGCCGCCGGCGATCACGATGGCGCGGGTGACGAACACCTCGCCGCGGCTGGTGGCCACGCGGAACGTCTGGTCATCCTGCCGCGCCACGTCGGTGACTTGGCTCTCCAAGTGGAACTTCGCGTCGAACGGCTTGATCTGCTCCAAGAGGCGATTCACCAAATCTTGCGCGTCGCAAACCACGATGCCGGGAATGTCGTAGATGGGCTTGTCCGGGTAGAGCTCGGCGCACTGGCCGCCGGGCGCGGGAAGCGCGTCCACCACATGCGCCTTGATGCCGAGCAGGCCGAGCTCGAACACTTGGAACAGGCCACAGGGCCCGGCACCGACGATCACCACGTCCGTCTTGACGGTCACGCTTCGCCTCCGCGGGGGCTCTTTTCTTCAGGGACAGCGGCGGCCAACAAGAAGCCTCGCTCGCGCAGCAAGGCGACGATGCGTTCGGCGCAAGCGTCGATGCCGACGGCGTCCGTCGGGAGCACCAGGTCCGGCGCGGCCGGCGGCTCGAAAGGCGCGCTCACGCCGGGCAGATGCGCCTCGCCGCGGGCCGCGGCGGCGTAGATGCCGGCGTCGTCGCGGCCCCGCAGCACGTCCAAGGGCGCAGTGAGGAAGACCTCGAGAAAACGCTCGTCGCCAACGGTGGCGCGGGCGCGTTCGCGCACCTCTTCCTCCGGCGCGACGAAGGCGGTGAGGCAGATGAGGCCGGCGTCGTTCATCAACCGCGCCGTTTCGGCGGCGCGGCGAATGTTCTCCGAGCGTTCGCCGGCGGAGAAGCCGAGATCGCGGCTCATGCCCAAGCGGAAGGTCTGGCCGTCCAGCACCGTGGCCAAGCGCCCCTCGTCGAACAGGCGACGCTCCACGGCGTGGGCGATGGCGGTCTTGCCGGACTTGGCGAGGCCCGTCAGCAGCACCGTCGCCGGCCGCTGGCCAAGGCGGGCCTCGCGCTCGGCCTCGGCGACCGCGCTGGCGGTGGCGCGCAAGTCCCCGTGGGGACGCTCTTTCCAAGCGTCCCGGGCGCCGCTCGGCGCGAGCGCCATGCCCGCCGCCACGGTGGCGTTGCTGGCGCGGTCGATGAGAATGAACGCGCCGAGGTTCCGGTTCACGGCATAGGCGTCGAAAACGATGGGCTCGGCCAACGCCAGCTCCACGCGGCCGATCTCGTTCAGGCGCAAACCGTCGGCCGGCACCTGCTCCAAGGTGTTCACGTTCACGCCGTGGCGGATGGTCGCGACATGGCCCACCACTTGGCCCGCGCATTGTTTCACCAAATAGCGGCGCCCGGGCGCGAGCGGCGTCTCGCTCATCCACACCAGCATGGCGTCCACGCGGTCCGCGATGTGCGGCAAGGCGCCCGGGGCGGCGAGCATGTCGCCGCGGCTCACGTCCAAGGCGTCGGTCAAGGTCAGGGTCACCGCCATCGGCGCGAACGCCTCGTCCAGATCGCCGTGCGCGGCGACCACGCGCTGCACCGTAGTGGTTTTTCCCGACGGCAACACCGTCACCGGGTCGCCGGGCCGGACGACGCCGCCGGCCACCGTGCCGCTGTAGCCGCGAAAGCCCGCGTCCGGCCGGTTCACCAGCTGCACCGGCAGGCGAAAGTGCTCCACCGCCTTGTCGGCGCCCACGTGGAGGTTCTCCAAGAGATGCAGCAACGTCGCGCCGCGATACCACGGCATGTTCGCGGACTGCTCCACCACGTTGTCGCCGCGCAAGGCGGAAAGCGGGATGACGTGCAGATCGTCCACGGCCAGGCGCGACGCGAAGGCGTGGTAGTCGGCGCGGATGGCGTCGAACACGTCCTCGGCGAAACCCGCCGCGTCCATCTTGTTCACGGCCACGACGAGGTGGCGGATGCCAAGCAGGTGGGCGATGAAAGTGTGGCGCCGGGTTTGCGGCAGCACGCCTTTTTCCGCGTCGATGAGGATTACCGCCACTTGGCAATTGGAGGCGCCGGTGGCCATGTTGCGCGTGTATTGCTCGTGGCCCGGCGTGTCGGCGATGATGAACTTGCGCTTGGCGGTGGAAAAGTAGCGGTACGCCACGTCGATAGTGATGCCTTGCTCGCGCTCCGTCTGCAGGCCGTCCACCAGCAGGGCCAAATCCACGCCGTCACGCTGGGTGCCGACGGTCTTGCTGTCGCGGCGCACGGCGGCGAGCTGGTCTTCGTAGATCATGCGCGTGTCGTGCAGCAGGCGTCCGATGAGCGTGCTCTTGCCGTCGTCCACGCTGCCGCAGGTGAGGAAACTCAGCAGCTCCTTGCGCTCGTGCCGTTCCAGATAGGCGTGGATGTCTTGGCCGAGGCCGAGCGCAGGGGCGGTTGCCGCCACTAGAAATACCCTTCGCGCTTCTTTCGCTCCATCGAGCCGCTCACGTCGTGATCGATGAGGCGGCCTTGGCGCTCCGAGTATTTGGCCACCAGCATCTCCTCGATGATGCCGGGCACCGTGGTGGCGGTGGATTCGATGGCGCCGGACAGCGGGTAGCAGCCGAGGGTGCGAAAGCGCACCGAGCGGGTTTCCGGGCATTCGCCCTGGGCGAGCGGCAAGCGGTCGTCGTCCACCATGATGAGCATGCCGTCGCGCTCCACCACCGGGCGCATGGCGGCCAAGTAGAGCGGCACGATGTCGATGTTCTGCAAGTGGATGTATTGCCAAACGTCCAGTTCGGTCCAGTTGGAGAGCGGAAAGACGCGCACCTCCTCGCCCGGATTGACGTGGCCGTTGTAGAGGTTCCAAAGCTCCGGCCGCTGGTTCTTCGGATCCCAGCGGTGGTGGCTGTCGCGCACGGAAAACACGCGCTCTTTGGCGCGCGACGCCTCTTCGTCCCGCCGGGCGCCGCCGAGGCAGGCGTCGAACCGGTACTCGTCCAGGGCCGCCTTCAGGGCTTCGGTTTTCATGATGTCCGTGTACTTGCGGCTGCCGTGGGTGAACGGCGTGACGCCGGCGGCGCGGCCCTCCTCATTGGTGTACACGATGAGATCGAGCTTGAGTTCCCGGGCGACGCGGTCGCGAAAGGTGATCATGTCGCGGAACTTCCAAGTCGTGTCCACGTGCAGCAGCGGAAACGGCAGCGGGCCGGGATGGAAGGCCTTGCGGGCCAGCTGGAGGAGCACCGAGGAGTCCTTGCCGATGGAGTAGAGCAGCACCGGGCGCTCGAACTGGGCCACCACCTCGCGGATGATGTGAATGCTCTCGGCCTCGAGTTTCTCAAGGTGCGTGAGGGCGGGTGCGGGCATTGGCAAGGGGCCTTGCGGGATGGGTGACGACGCGGCGCCAGTATCGGGCCGCCCGCGGCGGCAGTCAAACCGGGGCAGTAGTGGGGATGCGCGAATCAACGTCACCGGCTGAACGGTTGCTATGCCAAAGCCGCTCGCCGCATTGCCGTGGCGAAGTCCGCTGCGAGAGCCGCCATTGAGGGGTGCCGGTGTGCAGGATCGTCGGCACAGGCGGTGGCCGCCACGTCCGCCGCGATGTCACCAAGGAAGATCGTCATCGTTCGTCCAAGCGCGAAAACGGTCGTGCGCTCGTCGATCCATCGCCCCTTGTCGAACTCCTCGGGCGCCATGTAGCGGGTTGAGCCGAACATCCGCCCCATCGTGTTCCGGTAAGCACCGAGGCGATAGTGGTCGAGATCGAACACGCGGATGCGCTGGCGGGCGAAATCGTAGATCAGGCAGCCGTCGTAGAAGTCGCCAGTCACCCAGCCTTTGGCGGCGAGCGCGACGTGCAGATCGATCAGCACACGCACCACGGCAACTCGTTCGTCCAAGGGCAGATCCAGGAAGCGCCGCCACGCCGTGGCGGGTTTGGCGCGCTCTTCGCGCTTGGCATGGAGGTGTTCGCCCTCCGCCCACTGGTAGACGAGCGCGCGCCCCCACGCGCACTCGCAGGACTGGACGAGGCGCGTCAGCGCGTGATGGGAGACGCTCTGCGCCAACCGTTGGGCATTGGCAAGCAGGGCGACACGATCGGCATGGGCCAGTGGCAGCCCTCGTGCCGCAGGAGAGCCCGCGGTTTTGACGAAGTAGCGATTGCCGCCAGCTTCGACGCCGAACGAAACGTTGCCCGAGTCCTGGCTGTCGAAACAGGCGAAGACACGCCCCGCGGACTCGAGCCAAGCGCGCGGCTCGATGTCGGGTCGGTGCGGCATGGGCAGCATGGCCTTCCCCGCGATTGCGAAAACGCCGTCAGCGCGCGGCGAGCAGCGCGGCCATGTGTTTGTGGAACGAAGGGATGCCGAAGCTCACGTCTCCTCGCTTGCCGTGCGTGAGAACGCCGTGCGCTATGGCGTCCTCCACCGCGGACTTCCCGTCCATCCCGGCGTCGTCGACGGCGTCGATGGCGGCGCGTTTCGACAAGATCGGCGAGTTGTGTTTCCGCATATGTTCGATGACGGGAAGCACGCGATCGTAGCCGTCCGGCATAGTCTCCAACCGCGTGTCGTAGTAGGCGCCGCGCGAGGCGTCGCCCTTGGCGACAACGCGGGCCAGCACGCCGCGGGCGGCCCAGCCGCGTTCGTTGTCGACCATGTCGAGAGCCGCGGAAAGGTAGCAGTTGACGTGCTGCGGGAAGTCGTGCGACGCCTGGGCGAGCCGCTCGACGACGTGGTCGGGCGCCTCGCGGTCCAGAGCCGCCAAGCCTTCGGCGATCGCCTCGCGGGTGTCTTCCCGGCGCAGCGGGCCGAGTTGGATGCCGCGGGACACGCGGGAGACGCCGTGCCGCGACAAGACGCTGCGCGTGTGCTGCAACCCGACGCCCACCACGAGGATGGGGCATTCGTGCAGCCCCTGGTGCAGGTCGCGCAGCAGCTTGGCCTGTTGCTGCTCCAGAGTCTGCAACTCGTCGATCACCAGCACCAGCGCTTTGCCGTCCTTGCCATCCCACAGGCCCTCCGCCTTCGACTGGCGCAGCATCGACGCGAATCCGATGCCGACATTGCCGCCCACGGGCCGCGGATCGACGTCCGCGATCCTCTTGAAGCCCGTTTCGCGCCCGATGGCCTTCCCAATGTTCAGGAACAGATGGAACGCGCTGTCCAGCTCCGAAGGGCCGCCCACGATCGCAGCGGCGCCGCAAGATCCGGCGAACACCCTCGCCAGCGCGGTCTTCCCGACGCCGGGCACGCCGGTGACCAGCGCCAGCCCGTCGCTGGCGTCTCCGGTCTCCACGACCATGGCGAGCCGCTGTTTCAAGTGGTCCAGTTCGTCCACACGTCCCGCGAAATGGGGCGGGAGGCCGCGCTCCGTTCTTAGTAAGGGCCGTGTCATGGTGGTGGCTCCGGCGCTCCGACGTTCATCAGACGCCGCGGAACGCGGATCGCCCGGCTCGTACTCGACCCTGTGCGGACCATGTGGTCGGCGGCGGGAAGAGTTTCAGCCGTGCCAGCGCTTCCTATCGCCCCAGACCGCACCGCCATCGGCCGCCGGCACGTCGCCTTGACGAACGAGCGGTCCACGCTTTCTCGACGCCGCTTCCCGCCGTCTGGCGCATGGAGGTGCGCGATCTAGCCGCATGGCTCGGTGACGCGCGACGGCTGTTAGAACGTCGCGGATGATCTCGACGATGATCGTGACCGGCACCACCAAGACGGGCATGAGAACCAGCCAAATGAGGAAGACGGTGACGGACGCGGCGGCCGTCGGCTCCAACCCGATCGGCCCGAACGCGAGCCAGAAGGCCGCCACGGCGGACACCAGCGGCGTGGCCCACTCGCCCAAGCGGTCGGCGACGGGGATGGATTCGGGGGGCATGGCGCTGGGCGTGGTCGTCGGCGGCACGAGCGCGACACCTACCACAGGACGATGGGCGCGGCGGGCGACGCCGCGAACCGCGCGAAGCGCGAAGGGCTCTCGGGGAGCGCTGGGGGCGCGTGACATCGCGCTGGGGATGCTGTTCCGGTTCGACCCGCCCTGACTCAGGCCCACGTCCCCGGCGTCGAGACCGCGACTTCGGCCGGCGGGGTGGGGGACACCCCGCGCAGCGCGGCGGGCAGCCCGTCCGGGTCCCAGCAGATGTTGCCGAGCTGGAACCGCAGCACCAGCAGGAAGTCGGCGGGATCGCGCCACGGATCGTCCAGCCGCCAAGCGCACGCCACGTCGTTTATCCACCCGTCGCCGGCCGCCAGGCGGTCGATCCAGTCGCGCAGGCCGTCCACGCAGGAGTGGTCGCCGGCGAGCGTCCGGGCCTCCGGGTCCCATTCGATGGCGCGCGGCGCCCAGCCGCGCTGGTCGTCGGGCATCACGATGCGGTGCATGGTCGCTCCTCCTCCCCGCGGGCCGCGGCCATGATGCGCCTGATCTGCCGTTTCGACAACCCGTGCCGTTCGGCCAGCTGCCGCGTCGAGAGCCGCCCCGCCTGCGCCGCGATGCGGCCGTCCCGGTCGCGCCGGGCGTAGGCCGCGCCCACCGCCGCCGCCGACGGCAGGCTCGGCCGCATCGCGCCGCAGCACGCCGCGTCGCACACCGCCGCCACCACCAGGCGCACCGACCGCTCGCCCGGCCCCACCGCGTCCGTCTCCGCCTGCAGCCGCCGCACCGCCGCCTTGATGGCCGCCGCCGTCACGTCGGCGACAGGTGGGCACCCGCCCGTCATCCAGCGCGCCTCGGATGGTGGCCTTTTCAAGCAAGGATCACGGTTCCGCGAGCGCCTTGCGGAGCAGTGAATTCACTTCGCGGGGGTTGGCCTTGCCGCGGCTCGCTTTCATCACTTGGCCCACGAAGTAGCCGAGCATCTTCGCTTTGCCGGCTCGGTATTGCCGAACTTGGCCGGGGTTGGCGGCCACCACCTCGCGTACCAGCGCTTCCAAGGCGTTCACGTCGCTCAGTTGGCGCAATCCTTGGCTGTCGATGAGCTGATCCACCGCTTCGGCGTCGGTGGCGTCGGCTTGCCGCCAAAGCGTCTCGAACAGGCCCTTGGCCGCGGTGCCGGAGATCGTTTGGTCGGCCACGCGGGCGATGATCCGCGCCAGCTGGGCCGGCGGCACCGGCGCGTCGCCGATGGCGCGCTCGTCGCGGCGCAGCGCCGCCGCCACTTCGCCCATCACCCAGTTGGCGGCGGCTTTCGGCTTGCCGCACGCGGCAACCACCGCCTCGAAGTAGCTGGCGACGTGCGGATCCGCCACCAGCCAGCCGGCGTCGTAGTCCGTCATGCCGAACTCGCTCGCGTAGCGTTGCCGCTTGGCGTTCGGCAGTTCCGGCAGCGCCGCCCGGGCCTCGTCGAGCATGGCGGGCGTCACCTCAACCGGCAGCAGGTCCGGATCCGGGAAGTAGCGGTAGTCGTCCGATAACTCCTTGCCGCGCATCGGGCGAGTCTCGTTGCGGGCCGAATCGTAGAGCAGCGTCTGCCGCCGCACCACGCCGCCGGCTTCCAGAGTTTCAACCTGCCGGTCTATCTCGAAACGCAGCGCTTTCTCCAGAAAGCGGAAAGAGTTGAGATTCTTGATCTCGGCGCGCTCGCCAAGCGGCGCGCCGGGCCGGCGCACGGAGACGTTGGCGTCGCAGCGCATGGAGCCTTCGTTCAGGTTGCCGTCCGAAATGCCGAGATAGCGCACCAGCGTGTGCAGCGCACGGAAGTAGGCCGCGGCTTGCGCGGGGGTGCGAAGTTGCGGCTCGCTCACCACCTCCAAAAGCGGCACCCCGGCGCGGTTGAGATCGATGCCCGTCTGCCCGGCGTAGGCGTCGTGCAGCGATTTGCCGGCGTCCTCCTCCAGGTGCGCGCGGGTCAGCTCGATGTGGCGCGGGCCGTCTTCGGCGTCTATCGCCAACCGCCCGCCGCGCACGGCGGGCTCGTCCAGTTGGCTCACCTGGTAGCCCTTCGGCAAGTCCGGGTAGAAGTAGTTCTTGCGGTCGAAGCGACACACCGGCGCCACTTCGCCGCCCACCGCCACTCCGAACAGCACGGCCAGCCGCAAGGCCTCGGCGTTCAACACCGGCAACACGCCCGGCAGCGCCAAATCCACCACAGACGCCTGCGTGTTCGGCGCCGCGCCGAACGCCGTCGGAGCGGCGGAGAACAGCTTTGAGCGCGTTCGCAGCTGCACATGCACCTCCAAGCCGATGACGCTCTCCCAAGCGGTGGCGCGGTTGGCCGGCGCGTTCACCGACGTCATGTCGCCACCGCCGGGGGGGTTCGCAGATGCCAATCCGTCTCGCGCTGAAACGCCTCGCCCAGCGCGAGCAACCGGTCTTCGCCGAAGTGCGGCCCGATGAGCTGCAACCCCACGGGCAGCGGATGGCGGGTCGCGCCGCAGGGGATGCTCAACGCCGGCAGGCCGGAAAGGCTCGCCGGCACCGTGAAGGCGTCCTGTTTGTACAAGGTGGTCGGGTCGCCTTCCACTTCGCTCGAGCCCAAGGGAAAGGCGACGCAGGGCGTCACCGGCGTCAGAATCGCGTCCACCTCGGCGAAGGCGTCCAGAAAGTCCTGCCGAATCAGGCGGCGCACCCGTTGCGCCTGGCGATAGTAGGCGTCGTAGTAGCCCACGGACAACGCGTAGGTGCCGGTGAGGATGCGGCGCTTCACTTCCACACCGAAACCCTCGCCGCGGGATTGCCGATACAAGGCCTCCATGCTGTCCACGCCCTGCGCTCGATGGCCGTAGCGCACGCCGTCGAAACGCGCCAAGTTGGTGGACGCCTCGGCGCTCGCCACCACATAGTAGGCCGGCACCGCGAACGCGGTGTGCGGAAGGGCGATGGCGCGTAGTCTGTGGCCGAGGCGCGCGAAGGTTCGGGCGGCCTCCTCCAATGGCGCGGCGATGCCGCTGTCCAGATCCTCGAAATACTCGCTCGGCACGCCGATCGTCAGTGGCTTGTCCGCGCCGGAGCTGCCGGTTGGCCTCATCGGCGCACTGGTGGAATCGCGGCTGTCGTGGCCTTCCATGTGCCGGAGCAGGATGCGCAGATCCGCCACGCTGCGCGCCATGGGGCCGCCCTGGTCCAAGCTGGACGCGAACGCCACCAGCCCGAAGCGGGACACGCGCCCGTAGGTGGGCTTTAGGCCCGATATGCCGCAGAACGCCGCCGGGTGGCGAACGGAACCACCGGTATCCGTGCCGGTCGCGCCCGGTGTGAGACCGGCGGCAACAGCCGCCGCCGAGCCGCCGGACGAGCCGCCCGGCACGCGGCCCAAGTCCCAAGGATTGCGCGTGGCGCCGAAGTGGCTTGTTTCGGTGGACGACCCCATCGCGAACTCGTCCATGTTCGTCTTTCCGAGCAGCACCGCGCCGGCCGCCTTGAGCTTGGCCACCACGGTGGCGTCGTACGGCGCCACGAAGTCCTCCAGCATCTTGGATGCGCAAGTGGTGCGCACGCCCTCGGTGCAGAAGACGTCCTTGTGCGCGATGGGCACACCGAGCAGGCCGCGTTGTCCGTCCTCGGCGATGGCCGCGTCAGCGGCTTTGGCTTCGGCGAGAGCCCGTTCTTCGCAAACCGTGATGAAACTGCCCGTGCGGTCGGCGGCGATTCGGCGCAAATGATGCCGGGCGAGCTCCGCTGCGCTCACGGCTTTCGCGGCGAGCGCGTCTCGCGCCGCCGTCAAGGTGGCGATGCCTTCCACGACCACGAGCGATCACTCCAGGACGCGCGGCACCAGGTACAGGCCATCGCGCACCGCCGGAGCGCCGGACTGGTACCGATCGCGTTCCACCCGTTCCGTCGCTTCGTCCGCGCGCAGCGGCTGCGAAGCCGCCAAGGGGTGCGCGAGCGGCGCGACGCCGCTGGTGTCCACGGCTTGCAAGGCGTCGATGAGGTCGATGATTTTGCGCAGATCCGCTTCCACGCCCGGCCGTTCCGCGTCGGGCAATTCCAACGCCGACAACCGCAGGAGCTTGTCCACGGCTGCCGCGGAAAACGCGCTGCGCGTGCTCACAGAGCGAGTCGGCGCACGTCCGCCAGCAGGGTCTTCAACGTGGCGACGAAGCGGCCGGCTTCGGCCCCGTTGACGGCGCGGTGGTCGTAGGAGAGCGACAGCGGCAGGATTTTGCGCGGCGCGAACGTCGAGCCGTCCCACACCGGGCGCACGTCCACGCGGGCGACGCCGAGAATCGCGACTTCCGGCGCGTTGACGATCGGCGTGAAGCCCGTGCCGCCGATGGCACCCAAGCTGGAGACGGTGAAGGTGCCGCCTTGCAATTCGTCCGGTTTCAACCGCCGTTCGCGGGCCGCCCCGGAGAGGCGGCCGATCCGCTCGGCCAGTTCGAAGATGCCGAGGCGCTCCGCGTCACGCACCACCGGCACCACCAAGCCCTCTGCGGTGTCCACGGCGATGCCGATGTGGTGGTAGCGCTTGTAGATGATGGAAGTAGCCGTCGGGTCCAGCGATGCGTTGAAGCGCGGGTGTTGGCCCAGCGCGATGACGCAAGCCTTCACGATGAACGGCAACGGCGAGAGCTTCACGCCGCGCAGCGCGGCTTCGTCCTTCAGCGTGGCGCGAAACGCCTCCAAGTCCGTCACGTCCGCGTCGTCGTGCTGCGTGACATGCACCACATGCTGCCACGCGCGATGCAGATTGGCCGCGCCGCGAGCGCGCGCGCGGCTCAACGGTTCCACCTCCACCGTGCCGAAACGCGAGAAATCCACCGCTGGCATGGGAGCGAGGGCGGATGCCGGTCGCGGGAACGCAAGCGCTTGCTTCACATGCCCTTTCACGTCGTCCTTGACGATACGGCCGCGAGCGCCGGTGCCCGCCACCTGGGCCAGATTCACGCCCAACTCCCGGGCCAGACGGCGCACGGCGGGCCCGGCGTACACCTTGGCGCCGCCTTCGCCGGCGGTTGGCGGCGCGCCGATGGAAGCTGGCGGTGGCGCGCCGGTGGGCGCCGCGGGCGGCGGCGCCGGAGTCGCGGCCGCGGCCGGCGCTTCCTCGGCGCCGGGTTCGGCGACAGCCGGCGGCGGCGCACCCTCCACCCGCACGATGGGATCGCCGGCGTTCACGCGGTCGCCCAGCGCCACGAGGACTTCCGAGACGGCGCCGGCGAACGGCGCCGGCACCTCCATGGACGCCTTCTCGGATTCGATGACGATCAAGGCGTCGTTCTCGGCCACATCGTCGCCGGGAGAGACGCATATCTCGATCACCTCGACATCCTCGGCGTCGCCGATGTCCGGTATCGCCACTTCGCTCACGTCAACCTCGGATTGGTCCTGCCCGCCGGCCATGGTTCATACAAGCCTGGGGTTCGGTTTGTCCGCCGCGACGCCGAGCGACTTCATGGCGGCCATCACGTCCGCCGCGGAAACCTGCTGGCGATCCTGCAGTTCGCGCAACGCCGCCAGCGTCACGAAACGCTCGTCCACCTCGAAGAAGTCGCGCAGCTTCTGGCGCGTGTCGCTGCGCCCGAAGCCGTCCGTGCCAAGCACCCGGTACGGCGCGTCGAAGCAGCCGCGGATGGATTCGGCGCACGCGCGCACATGGTCAGTGGCGGCTATCACCGGCTCCTCGCCGGCCAGGCATTCGCCCACGTGCGGCCGGCGCGGCGGCTCGTCCGCGTGCAAGAGGTTCCAGCGGGCCACGTCCGCGCCCTCGCGCGACAGCTCGGTGAAACTGGTGACGCTGAACACCTCGCTCGCCACGCCGTGGTCTTCCCAAAGCCGTTTCGCCGCTTTGCGCACTTCGCGCAAGATCGCCCCGCTGCCGAGCAGCTTGACCCTCTTTCCCGCGGCCTTTCCTCCTCCGGCCCCGGCTTCGCCGCCCACGGTCTCCAGCTTGTACATGCCCTTCAGGATGCCGTCGGCGGCGTCTTCGGGGATGGCCGGTTGCGGGTAGTTCTCGTTCATCACGGTGACGTAGTAGAACACCCGCTCGCGCCGCTCGAACATGCGTTTGAGGCCATCGTGGATGATCACCGCCAGCTCGTAGGCGTAGCAGGGGTCGTAGGCGACGCAATTCGGAATGGCGGACGCGAGCAGATGGCTGTGGCCGTCCTGGTGTTGCAGACCCTCGCCGTTCAACGTGGTGCGCCCCGCGGTCGCGCCGATCAGAAAGCCGCGCGATTGCATGTCGCCCGCCGCCCAAGCGAGATCGCCCACGCGCTGGAAACCGAACATGGAGTAGAAGATGTAGAACGGGATGAGCGTGTAGCGGTGCGTGCTGTAGGAGGTGGCGGCGGCGATCCACGCGGCGAAGGAACCGGCCTCGTTGATGCCCTCCTCCAGCACCTGGCCTTCTTTGGACTCGCGGTACGAGGCGATCTCGCCGAAATCCTCCGGCTCGTAGAGCTGGCCTTCGGACGAGTAGATGCCGAGCTGCCGGAACATGCCCTCCATGCCGAACGTGCGGGCCTCGTCCGGGATGATGGGCACCACGCGGGCGCCGATGGGCTTCTGCCGCGCCAGCGTGGAAAGGATGCGCACGAAGGCCATTGTGGTGGAAATGGCTCTTTCGCCGCTGCCTTTCAGGTGCGGCGCGAACACGTCCAAAGGCGGCACGGACACGTCCGCCTTCGATTCCACGCGTATCGGAACGGGCCCGCCGAGCTGCGCCCGTTGGCGTTTCAGGTACGCCGCTTCCGGCGCGTCGGCGGGTGGCCGGTAGTACGGCACGTCGCGCAGCGCGTCGTCGCTCAAGGGAATGGCGAAACGGTCGCGGAAGCGCTTGAGCTCCTCGAAATCCAGCTTCTTTACTTGATGCGTGGTGTTCTCGGCCTCGCCGGCGTCGCCCATGCCGTAGCCCTTCACGGTCTTGGCGAGAATCACCGTGGGTTGGCCCTGGTGATGCGCGGCGGCGTGGTAGGCGGCGTAGACCTTGAACGGATCGTGCCCGCCGCGGTTCAAGCGCATGATGTCGTCGTCCGAGAGCCCTGCCACCAATTTCGCGGTCTGGGGGTATTTGCCGAAAAAGTGCTCGCGGGTGTAGGCGCCCCCCTTGGCCTTGTAGTTTTGGTATTCGCCATCCACCGCCTCGTCCATGCGCCGTTGCAGCAGGCCGCTCGCGTCGTTGGCGATGAGCGGGTCCCACAGCCGTCCCCAGATCACCTTGATGACGTTCCAGCCGGCGCCGCGGAACGCGCCCTCCAGCTCGTTGATGATCTTGCCGTTGCCCCGCACCGGCCCGTCCAGCCGTTGCAGATTGCAATTCACCACGAAGATGAGGTTGTCCAGCTTTTCCCGGCCGGCGAGGCCAAGGGCGCCCAGCGATTCCGGCTCGTCGCATTCGCCATCGCCGAGGAACGCCCACACCTTGCGGTCTCCCATCGGGATGAGGCCGCGGCTATCCAAGTACTTCATGATGTGGGCTTGGTAGATGGCCTGGATCGGCCCGAGGCCCATGGACACGGTGGGGAACTGCCAGTAGTCCGGCATCAGCCAGGGGTGCGGATACGAGGAAAGACCGCCGTCCACTTCGCGGCGAAAGGCGTCCAGGTCTTCCTCCTCGAAACGCCCCTCTATGAACGAGCGGGCGTACACGCCCGGGGCGCTGTGGCCTTGGAAGTAGATGAGATCGCCGGCCCGATCGCCCTGGGGGCCGCGGAAGAAGTAGTTGAACCCCACGTCGTAGAGTGTCGCCGCGGACGCGAAAGTGGAGATGTGGCCGCCCACGTCGCCTTCCCTGCGGTTGGCCCGCACGACCATCGCCAGCGCGTTCCAGCGCACCAGCGAGCGGATGCGGCGCTCCATGAACATGTCCCCCGGCATGAACGCCTCTTGCCGGGCCGGGATGGTGTTCCGGTATGGGGTGTTGATGGTGTACGGCAGCCGGGCGCCGGTTTCCAGGAGGCGCGAGGTGAGCCGCCGAAGCAGGAAGTTGGCCCGCTCGGTGCCGTCCTGCGCCAGCACGTACTCCAGCGAATCCAGCCACTCCCGCGTCTCCGCCGGGTGCGGATCGGCGTCGCCGTCAAGCTGCGACGGGGCCACAATAGTGTTCTCGGAATCGCTAATGTCGGCCATGGCCATTCCTCTGCCAACGGCCAGTATACGCTGGCCGCCCGGCGGCACGGGGCCCCGACTACCCCGCATTGCACGGCCGTGTCGAAGTTCCAGGTTCGGATTTTTTGCTTACCGCTCGCGCCGCAAACGCACCGCCATCAACACCAGCGCCACCAATATCACGGCACCTGTGACACTGTCGGCCAGCAACCCACCCTCGAGTTTGCGCCAAACCAACGACGCCGCCAGCAGCGCCACGATGGCGATCATCAACCAGCTGAACGTCAATCGTTTCATTCTCTTCACCCCAGGTGTCCAAGCGATCCGATCGCCCCACCTTCAGCCCGGCGCGTCAACGCCGCCGTTCGTCCTCGTTGCTCGTCCGAGGTCCCCCGTTCCTGCGGCTCCCGTCAGCCGCGCTCGGCTAGCCGATACCGGCCTTTGGCGACGCGAACGAAGAGCTCGGTGTTGCCGCGGCAATTGCCCGCGCGGTGCTTTGGAAGGAACGTGCCCGGCGTGGAAGGGGCGCAGATGACGCCGGCGTTGAGAACATCGCCGCTCGTGAAGGGCTCGGCAAGCAGGCCATCTCGCACAGCTCGACGGATCTCTTTGATGAGACGGCCCTCTTTGCGCTTCACGCCTTCGTCCGATCGTTGGCCTGCGCTTTCGGCGACGGCGGTGCTTTCGGCGGCCCGTGGGGTGCCGGCCCGGTCAGCGCGGCTGGTCGGCGCGGCGCGTCACCTCGCGACACGCCTCGGGTTGGCTCAGCAGCCGCCGCAGCAGGCCATTGTTGGTGGCGTGTCCGGTGCGGTGGCCCTCGAACGCGCCCAGGATGGGGTGCCCGCAAAGATAGAGATCGCCCACCGCGTCCAAGATCTTGTGTTTCACGAACTCGTCGTCGTAGCGCAAGCCGTCGCCGTTCAGGATGCCGTGGTCGTCCACGACGATGGCGTTTTCCAAGCTGCCCCCCAAGGCGAGATGCCGGGCGCGCAACCCTTCCACGTCCGAGAGAAAGCCGAAGGTGCGGGCGCGGCTCACTTCCCGCTCGAAGGTGCCGTTGGCGAACTCCACCGCCGCGTGTTGGCACTGGTCGGTGAAGAAGGGATGGTCGTACTCCATCGTGTACTCCACCCGGAAGCCGTCGTGCGGGCGCAAGCGGGCCACGGCGTCCCCATCCCGGTAGCACACCTCCCGCTCGATCCGCAGGTAGCGCCGCGGCGTTTCCGTCTCCGCCACGCCGATGGCGCGAATGAGCGCCACGAAAGGCGCTGCGCTGCCGTCCAGAATCGGCAGTTCCGCCGCGTCGACATCCACTGTGGCGTTGTCCACGCCGAAACCGGCGAACGCCGCCATCAAGTGCTCAACGGTGGAGATACTGGCGTCACCTTCAGCCAGCGTGGTGGCAAAGCGCGCCTTGACGACGTTGTCCACCGTCGCGCGCACCGTCTTGCCGCCGAGATCCACGCGACGGAACACGATGCCCGTATCCGGCGGCGCCGGGTGCAACTCCAGATCGACCACCGCCCCGGAGTGCAGTGCCACCCCGCTCGTGCGAATCGACCCGGCCAAGGTGCGCTGGCAGATCACCTGCATCTTGCCGCCAATCTCCCGCACCACCGCGACCAACCCGCTGAACGCGAAGCGCTCCGCCGGGCGATCGCAGGGTGTCACGTTCGACGCACAGCCCCAAACAAAACGGCCGCCACAGTCCCCAAACCGAGGGGAAAGCCCGGCTGCGACAGCCGTTCCACGGTAGCAAACTCCAAACCGCGCATTTGTAACAATTTGTATCGCTTGGGGTTTCCTGATTCGGGCGCTACCGGCAGGCGCGGCTTGCAGCGCAATTTCAACGTACCCGCCGCGGACGGATTAAGTCACCGATCTTTAGACTTTAAAAAACACTCGTTAAAGACTTTTACCGGCTATATACTGTGGCTTATGAAGCCGCATCCGCCCTCCGTGCAGCGTGTGCTTCGGGCCCTTGGCCGCGACATCCGCATCGCCCGCAAGAAACGCCGCATGCCGGTGGCGGATTTCGCCGTGCGCATGGGCGTTTCGCAAGGCACGCTGGCGCGGCTGGAGAGGGGCGAAGCCGGCGTCTCGCTCGGCGCTTTCGCCATGGCGCTCTTGGCGCTCGGCGAGTTGCATCGACTGGAGGAACTGGTGGACGTCTCCAAGGACGATACCGGCTTGATGTTGGACATCGCCAGCCTGCCGCAGCGCATCCGCAACCCCAAACCGCCGCCATCGCCACCATGAGCAAAACGACGCGACGAGTGCGTGTCGCGCACGGCGAAGATCTGGAACCCGTGGGCGAGATCCTGTTCGAATCCGACGGCCGTCGCGAGATGAGCCGGTTTCGCTACGCGACTTCGTGGCTGGAGAATCCGGCGCGCTTCGCCATCGCGCCGGCGCTGGCGCTCTCCGAGACGCCGCACCACCGTTCCGGGGCAGGGTCAGACCGCCGTTCGGCATTGCCCGGCCCTGTGCGCGACAGTGCGCCGGACTCCTGGGGCCGCGGCTTGATCCGCAAGGCGCGCGGTGGCGGATTGACGGAACTCGACTACTTGTTGGCCGCCGATGACGCCACGCGCCAAGGGGCCTTGCGATACTTGGACCACTCCGGCCACCCGTTGGCGCGGAGCCGTCCAGCCGTGCCAAGGCTCCGAAACCTCGCCGATTTGCGGGCTTTGGCGCAGAAATCGGATGCCGAACAGGAGTTGACGCCCGAGGAGCGCGATTTGCTCGTCGGCAACGCCAGCTCTTTGGGCGGCGCGCGCCCGAAAGCCAGCGTCCGTGACCGCGAAGGCCATCTGGCGATTGCCAAGTTCACCACGGAACGGGATTCCCTCCCCATCGAGCGTGTTGAGGTGGCCACGTTGGCGCTGGCTCGGGATGTCGGCTTGAACCCCGCGGCCGCGCGATTGGAGCTCGCCGGAACCGATCGGCCCGTGGCGCTCATACGCCGCTTCGACCGGCGTGGCGACGAGCGCGTCGGCTATCTGTCCGCCCAGTCTTTCCTGGACGCGGAAAGCGGCACCGGCGCCTTCTACACGGACATCGCCGACGCGCTGCGCGCCCACGGGGCGAATCCAAGAGCGCAACTGGAAGAGCTGTTTCGCCGCATCCTGTTCACGATTCTCGTCAGCAACAACGACGACCACCTCAAGAACCACGGCCTGCTGCATGTCGGCGGCGGCAGATGGGCGCTTTCGCCAGCGTTCGACATCAACCCGCAACCGCGCCGCCAGCGTCTTCTGGAAACCGGCATCAGCGAGCTAAGCGGCAATGCGGCCTCGGTGGAAGCGGCATTGGAGGCCGCGCCGTTCTTCGACATCGACCGAGCAGCGGCGGCGAAGATGCTCGCCGACATGACCGCCACCATAGACCGCCGCTGGCGCGAACACTGCCGCAACGCCGGCCTGACGGCGCAGGAGACCGCGGACTACCGGCCGGCGTTCGACCACGAAGAACACCGTTATGCGCGACGTTTGCCGATGCCCGGCTGAACGCCGGCCCTCTTGAGCACCCGAAGCCGTTAGGTCGAGCGCCGTAGCCAAGTGGGCGGAGGCATCCCCGTACCTCACAGCCGATCTCTACGATCCTTGGCCAACGCTTCCGAGAGATTCATCGGCAGCGCCAGCGGCGGTTTGTCCAGTATTGCCGCAGCGCTTCCCTCGCCCGGCCGTAGTAGCCCTTTGGCGATCAAACGCTTCCGGCCCCCTTCGTCGTCGTTCGCCGCGGGGGGCACCAATCTGGCGACCGGCTTACCTCGATCAAGAACCTGCACCTCGCCGCCGCGACGCACCACGCGCAGATAGCGGGAAAGATTCGCCTTCAGGTCGGATATGGATGCGACAGTCATTGTGACCAATATGGTCTCCAATTGGGGACTAGGCAAGTCTCAAACCACAGCACAGCCGCGCTGCAACGGCCCGCTACCCGAGACCAAGCTCGCCGCGCCAAAGGCGAGCCACGAATTCGTCCGCTGAGAGAATGTCGATGCCGTCCTCGGTGCGTCGGGGCCGAGGTTCCAAACACACCAGCACGCGATGGCGGACTTCGGCGTGGTCACTCACGATGCTGCGCAGCCCTTTCAGATGGCGATTGGTGATTCGAGCTGCCGCTTTGGCCTCCACCGCCACGCGCCCGTCGCCGAGCACGAAATCCACTTCCGTGCCGCCGGCCAATCGCCAGTAAGCGAGATCGTCTTCCAACCCGCCGTATGCGACGCATGTCGAAAGTTCGTGGAACACCCAGTTCTCGAACGCCTTGCCGTAGGCCTCGGCCCCCGGCGCCAAAACGCCACGTCGCGCCAGTCGGTTCACGATACCGACATCCGCGAAGTAGAACTTTGGCGCGTGGATGACGCGCCGCTTTGCGCGTTTGCGATAGGCCGGCAGCCAGCGGCCAAGCAGCGTGTCTTCCAGGATCTCGAAGTACGCCCGCGAAGTGCGGCTGGAAACCGCGCAATCCGACGCGATGTTGGAGAAGTTCACCATCTCGCCATCGCACAGCGCCGCAGCTTGGAGAAAGCCGGCGAACGCTGGCAGATTGCGCACCAAGCCCTCCGCGGCAACCTCTTCCTTCAGATAGTTGGCGATGTAGGCTTCCAGACGTCGCGCGGGATTGCCGGCTTCGAACATCCGTGGCAGGTAGCCGTGGTTCAGCAGGCGGGTCAAATCGAAGCTGTTGCCAAGCTCGGCCGCGGTTAGCCCGCGCAACTGGAGCCGTAGCGCCCGCCCGCCGAGCAGGTTCGCGCCACCACGCCGCACCTTGCGGGCGCTGGACCCGCACAGGGCGAAGTGCAGGCCGCGGTTCTCGATCAGCCAGTGCGCCTCGTCGAGCAGGGCTGGAACCTTCTGGATCTCGTCGATCACCACTTGCCCGTTCGCGGGCCGGCCCGCGGCTTCGATTTCTTCCCGCAGCCGCTCCGGATTGGTCATGTAGCGACGGAACTCGTCCGCCTTGAGCAGGTCGATCCAACGCGCATTCGGGTAGCGCTGCCGCAGAAGCGTGGTTTTGCCGGTCTGACGCGGCCCCCACAGGAAGAACGTCTCTTCCCCCGGCGACGGCAAGGGCAGGTTTCTCTTGAACATCAACTTCAGATTATCATGATAATCCGAAGTTCTATCTCCGAATATCACATACCGGGCGGAAGCTCTGGCCAACTCCGCGGGTCGTCCGATTGCCCGTTGCGTACCGCTACAACACCCAAACCACCACCTTGCCGCCGTCACGCCGATGCTCGCGCCGAGTTTCGTCTCCGGAGGGTCCCGCTCTTTCGGCGCGGTGGTCGATCACCACCAAATGCCCTTCTTGGGCGTGGCACTTCTCCATGTAGCCGAGGGTTTGTTCAACCCCCCGCTCGATGATGCTCTCCACACTCTTGCGAGCCGAGTCGCGCAGCACCTTGCACTCCACTACGAACCGCTCCCACAAGTCCGACGGTTGCCCCTCGGCCCGCGGCCACAGCACCAAGAGATCGGTACGGCCGCGGCCCAGGCCGTATTCCCGCTCGATGCGCCCGCCACCGTTCACCACCCGTTGCAGGTAGGCCTGCAAAATCAACTGCGGCGCCGCCTCGCGGTAGTCCTCGAAGCGGGCGAGCCAATGACCGGCGTGTTCGCTGTAGAACACCCGGAACGCCCGCAGCAGCTTATCCATGTTCAGCCGGCCCGAGCCGTCCACATGCCAAGCCGTTTCTTCGTGGAGACTGTCCTGCAGCACATAGCCCAGCTCCCGCGGCACCACCTCTTGGTAGATCGGATTCGCCAAGCGCGGTGGCGGGTCGGCTGCCAGCAGGCCGAGGTCGCGCGCATAATCCAGGTCGTGCGCGTTGTGAGCCGCCTCGCCACCCGCCAGCAGCGGCACCACCACCCGCCGCACTCGCTCCTCCTCCAGCTTGTGCGCCAGCTGATCAAGATGCGTCCGTCGCGACAGAATCAGCTCTTCCCGCGCCGCGTGGATGTCGTCCGCCGTCACTGGCCGCGAGCGGGCTGTATCGCTCTCGTTGCACGCTTCGGCGCACAGCGCATTCACCAGCCACGGTTGGCCTTGCGTCTGCTCCCACACCGTGTCCACCGCGCCATCGGAGAACTGCTGCCCGGTTTCCTCCGTGTGCTGCTCCAGCAGCGTCCGCGTTTCCTGCTTGGTGAAATCGCCCAAACGCACCGACTTCGCGGCCACGTTGAACGGGCTGCCGCCGGCCACGATCTCGCCGGCGGTCGAGCGAATGCGGTAGTCGCGAATGTCGCGCACGCCACAGAGCACCACGCTATGCGGAAACGCCGCCGGGCGCTGCTCGTAGCCGGCGCGCAACTGGCGCAGCACCGAGAGCAGCGTATCGCCCACCAACGCGTCGATCTCGTCCACCAGCAACACCAGCGGCGTCGGACTGGCCATGCACCAGTCCGCGAGCAGTTTGCCTAGCGCATCGTCCGGCCCGGAGGTCTCGAGAATCTCGAGCCAGTGCTCTTCCGGGTAGGTGTCTCCGAGCAGCCGCGCCCGCAGCGCCAGCCGGCTGAGAATGGCGCGCACCCCTCGCGCCACATCGTCCCGGGCCACTTGGGCCACCTCCACGTTCACGCTCACGCAACGAAAGTCCCCAGCCGCGCCACCGTTCAGGTGGTCGCGCAGGGCGATGAGCGCCGACGTCTTGCCGGTTTGCCGCGGGGCGTGCAGCACGAAATAACGTCCGCGGCGAATCCGCGGCAGCACCTCTTGCAGGGCCCCCCGGCCGAGCGGTGGGATGGCGTAGTGGGCCGCCACATCCATCGGCCCTTCAGTGTTGAAGAAGCGCATTGCTTGATTATGCACTGGCGGCAAGGGGGACACGGGACGAGTGGCGCGGGCGAGCAGAATGACATCGTGCCGACTGGATGCGTCGTCCAGGCGGGCGGTCTCGGGGCGAAGCCCGGGGCTATCCCCGCGAATGCGGGGAAACCCCAACCCGCCAGTGCATAATCAACCATATGCGCGGTCTATCCCCGCGAACGCGGGGAAACCCGCATCAAGGCGTCAAAGTCGTCGTGTGGTCGTGGTCTATCCCCGCGAACGCGGGGAAACCAGAGAGACGATGACACGATACGGATACGTCCCGGGTCTATCCCCGCGAACGCGGGGAAACCGGGCGAGGATCAGTGGATTGCCCTCCTGTCGGGGGTCTATCCCCGCGAACGCGGGGAAACCATCCGCGCCGAGATCGAGGCGGAGATCGAGGCGGGTCTATCCCCGCGAACGCGGGGAAACCATGCACTATTTCAGACGCACGCTGCGCGGGCGGGGTCTATCCCCGCGAACGCGGGGAAACCCGGCAGCAAGGGGGCCGGGTTGGCGTGGGCCAGGGTCTATCCCCGCGAACGCGGGGAAACCGGCGAAGGCCCCGTGAGCATCCGCCCGAACATGGGTCTATCCCCGCGAACGCGGGGAAACCGGCGAAGGCCCCGTGAGCATCCGCCCGAACATGGGTCTATCCCCGCGAACGCGGGGAAACCCGATCGACCGCGATCGTGTCCTCCCAATCCTCGGGTCTATCCCCGCGAACGCGGGGAAACCAGCATGTCCACGCCCAGCGCCTCGAACGTGGTGGGTCTATCCCCGCGAACGCGGGGAAACCTCTAGGGTATAACGCCCTGATCTTACGTCGTTGTTAAAGAACCGGGTGGGAGTGACGCGGCTATCGTCTCTTCACGAGCAATACACCGTCGGCATCTACGATTTCCTTAGGAGGCTCACCAAGGGTCTCGATCCTAAGATTGCCCACCGCTTGGACATCGCGCCAAACCATCACGATTGAACCCGTACGAAGGGTCATCCACCAATCCGCTAACACGTCCCAGACCCGCACCCTCACACCAGCCGAAAGGTCTGGAGACACATACACTCCAGGCGCCACCTCTAGCATCACCGACGTTAGGAACCCACGGTAGCGATCCTCCACATTCCGAGTCACAACCATGGCCATCGGCATGGCTACTCTTCCTCTGTCTGCTTCTCAAACAAGGATCTTATGCGTTCGATCATGGCCGGGATGACTTGCTCACGAGCCAGCGTGTGGCCTGTCAGGCGCCGGGTTACACGCTCTATGTCCAAGTCCCTCTCGCTCACTTCCTTCGTAGCCCGAAATGCGCACGGTATGGTCACGCTGGTGCGGTAGAGGTCCGCGATATCGAGCACGAAAGACTGTCCAGGGTCCTCGTGGATGAACCCTAGCTGTGGAATTGTCGCAGTCGCTGCCACAGCGATGGCCGCCCCCCGCTTCAACGGCGCTCGATGCATGATTGAGGGCCTGATTCGGAAGATCCGCGGCATGCGGCCGCGCTCGGTCATAGCGGCGCTTTCGCCAAGTGACACCGTAGCGTCGGGCCAATAGCCGGTAGCTCTCCTTCATCCGGGCACCTTCGATACCGCGCAGAACCTCTATGGTTCTGTGCGGCAGGACCTTGCCCAAGCGCCACGCGAACATCCGGCGAGCAACGTCCAACCTCGTTACGTCGTTGGCCCACAGCCGGGTTTGCTGCCGCGCCAGGCCTGAACGGTCCGCTATCAAAGGTGGTGCGGTATACAACCGCACGCCATCCTCTCCCACCGCCGCCATCGCCGTTCGCGCATGAGCGAGAAGGCGAAGGGCATCGTGGCTGACAGTGGAACCCGGCCCAAGCAGGATCATCGAGATGCCCTGCAGCGGGATGGCGTAGTCGCCAACTGAGAGGGCATCCGCGTTCGTAGACGATTGTTGCAGAAACGCGAGAGTGCCATCCCGAGCGGTCAACGCCCCACGGGCCAAGTAGAGCAGCCCGGCGCGGTCCTTGTGTGGAACTCTGGCGCTGTCGAGGCCAAGCCGCCCTTTCAGCATGACTTAGCGCGTCAAAGGTGATCTGTTTGCCGGACGCAGCAGCAACATGCCGTACCCATACGCACGATGTCTGCCCGCGCCGCGGGCAAGCAAGCCTGCAAACCTGTCCGCATCCGCGATAATCAAATCGCCGTGAATCGTAGCGTCTGGCCCCTCGGGGCCCTGGCCGGACCGGGCAACTCGGACCCGACGGAACCGCACGAGGCGACTGTGCTCTCGCACTAAGACTGCTGCCGGCGCGAGCTGCTCGGCGAGCCAGTCTAGGTATGTGGATTCGCGTTTCTCGGCACCTGCGTTCGCATCAGTCACTTCAGGCGAGTGGCGCAACGCATCGACGAGAAAGGCATCGACTTCTGCGCCTTGGCCGAACCGGCCACGCGAGCTCGTGATCTCGGTCCGCAGGCGGCGAACCGGGCGAACGCGAACATCGAACCCAAGCTGTTGCCCCTCGTGCCAGTTGGAAGGCATGGGTTTGCTCTCGATCTGCTGTGGCCTAAGCACAGCTAGGTGGTCCGGCAGTGCATGGACCGCCGTTGCAGAGCGCAGGGTTTCGGCGTCAGCTAGTGAGTAGGCGTAGAGGTTGCCCACGGTCCTCCGGCTGGCGACAAGCAATCGAAACGCCTTGAACACACCCGGACCGAGCGCTTCGGTGACCAAATGGTGGAGTGCGCGGCCCTCGTCGAAGGTCGTGTGATGTCCTCTGCGTCGAACCCAGCCGCGTACATCGGCCCAACGAGCGAGCTTACTTGTGTCTATCGGTACGCGAATTAGATTCATGACGTCACGGGCGTGATCCTGCCTTCTACCACTCGGCGGCTGCCGGTGTGGAGACCGCTCCGCCAGTTGCGCAAGTCGGCCAGGTCGATGATGCGGTCTACACCTTCTCCAGCGTCAGGGCCTTCGCCAACCGGCCAAGTTGCGGGCAGCGATCTAGCTGATCCTCGCACGGCGCAGAGCGCATCGTACGCGGAGCCACCGAATACCCACCTTTCTGAACCTGTTGCCAAGAGGGGGCGCGTAGGCAGGCACGTTTTACGCCCCAAGTACAGTGGTCTAGCTGGTCTGTCTAGCGCCTCGGCCACGTCTTGGAGTGTCGGTGCCATGTCCGCGGGCCGCAGATGCAGAACCATATGTAGCGACAGGTCAGCGTGATAGTCGCGGAACCGACGATGCGGGCCATCGTAGCTGGCACCGGCTCGTCCCTCGGCCATGCCACTGGTGGTCCAGCCTCTATCGTTCTTGGCCAATTGCACATTCTGGGTGTCTGTCAACAGAACGCCCTCTTGCTCGATGCGGGCACCGAAGATCAGCCGATCTTGCATTGCCTGATGCGCGGTGCTGTTGGACCAGCGCCAGCCGAAAGCGTTGCCGATCAGCCCGGCCAGCATTGAAGCTGCGGGGTAGTCTCGCACTGGCCCCATCTGATCGATGGCCACGCCCCCGAATGCCATCAGGGGGGCCTCGAATCGAATCACCAGCCAACGCATTGTCACGGTGCGAACGCCTCCGGAAGCGACTGGGCCCAAACCGCCAAGTCCGCCAGCGATGCGTGCTCCGCGTCTGGAACATCCGCGGCAAACAAACACATCGTGCGCCGTGTTTCTCCTGTTGCGTAGGCGTCGTCCAAGCGCTGGAGGTAAGCTACCAACGCGCCAACCGCTGGTTCAACATGCGGCACGCACGGTGAGCGGTACGCCTCGGCCAAGCTCCGTGGTTGTCGGTCTCCGCTTTCCAGCAGCATGAAGGACGCGCGACCATAAGGAGCCGTCGATCCCAACTTCGCGCCGGGCGACACCTCGGCAATCAGGTACACCAGATTGTGTAGCACGCGTCCCGCGAGATCCGCGTCATGCCGGAGGTTGGCCAACAAACCGGGAATGTCTACAACCACATAGCCATAGAACAAGCCCGAAGTAAGCTCTGTTTCCTGGATCGTGTCCGCGCCCGGTTCGTCGACAGAGAGATCGTCCACAGCGGTGAAGTAGTCGCTCTCTGGCTCTTCCTCATGCACGGTAAACGCATGTGCCACATGCAGGGGCGCGGTGATGTTGGCTTCGGTGTCGGAAGTGACCATGCGGCCGAATAACGCCGCCGTAAGTCCGCCGGGCAGGGCAGTCTGGTCTCGCATCGCCTTGATCGCGCTCTTGAACTCTTTGCGCCATGCCGCGGCGGCTTTCTTGGCTGCATCGGCGTCGCCTGCAGCGCCAACCGCCAACCCTCGCGCTTGATCCTTCAGCCACCGGAGCTCGGGCTCTCCGAAGAGCAGCGTCTGGCGATTCGACTTGGTTGTGCCTTTGTCTCCGTACACCGCCTTCTGAAACTCGGGCTCCAAGGCGTCGAGAACATCCTTCGAGAACTCCTGTTGCAACTCGCCGATGACCGTCCTCGTCACCAACTCGCGCGAGCGGAAGGATTCGACGACGCCGTTGATTTCGCGAAGCGCGTGCGGATCGGCGGCCATTCGCCAATGCCGTTTGAGGCACTGCGAAGAGACCCGGGTGCGCAACGCACCGCCGTATGGCAGCCGTTTGGCCAGCCCGCTGTCATCGCGGTTCAACAGAGCGCCGGTGTAAGGGCTGAGCGTGTGTATCTGCAGGAAGCGCGGGGTTGTCACTGGGTTGTTTCTCCTGTTGGCTCGGTTCTGGTGGCAGCATCTAGGCGATCGTAGTAGGGCTTTGCGATCCAGTTTGCGCTGTCGTCGGGCCGCAGCAACGCAAAGGCGATGTCAACGACGTTGACGCCACTACCAGGCACGCGGCTACGGGCAATGGCTCGTGCGGCTCGCGTCAGCAGCACGGCCCGTTGGTTGCCGCGGGCGGATAGGATCTGCGAAAGTCGCGACTCGCTAATGGCTGGAACGGGTCCTGTCCAGCTCGGGTCTCCGCCATCGCACAAGACTCTGCCCAGCCTCCGATGATGATCGTGGAGGCTAGGACGCTTATCGGGATTCCCGATGGGCGTCAGAATGGCGATGATGCGTAGGATGGCCATCCACGTCTGCTCCAACTTGGAATGTCCTATCGTTCGCGGATGCTTGGAAGCCTGCCTCCAGAAGGCAGGCGCGATACGCCCGTCTCTCATTCTGCGGAGGTCGGCCAGAGCGCCAGGATCGAGCCTGCGGATGTCGGCCGCTGCCGCTCGTACTGCGTCCGCCGTTGTTTCGCTAGACATCATCAGCGTTCTCTTTGATGAACATGTCCCGTGTGGCGTCGTTGTTTCTCAGCCTTCCCACGAAAGCCCGGCGAGCGCGGATCGCGGTTCTGGTTCGATAGACCGCGGGGCAGGGAACGGTCGGCAAGGTTGCTTCAAGAGCACTTTCCGCCGCCGACCTTAACTTGCTGAGGAAGTCCACTTTTGCTTCGAAGCGTTCAGCATCGCCGGCAGATAGCGCGTCAAGCCGTCGCCATAGGCTGGGAAAGAACACCAAGTCGGCAGTGCGATTGAAGGGCTTTGATGCCCGCGAACAAAAGCGATAAGGATTGCCCTTGCCGTTCTTCTTCTTGCCGCGGTCGTGCTTGCCGTCCTCACTTTCGTTTAGGTTGTCCCAAACACCTTGCGTGGTCGCGAGGGCAATCGCGCTACGCAACGCGCCATCCACAGCCTTGATCTCCTTGACCTGTGCTTGGGCGAGTTCCGCAGCGCCACGGGATCCGAACATTCGCACTGCGCGACCCGGTGCGGGTACGACCCGCGACTTGAACCCTTCCGTCTTGTTTTTGCCTCTCGAGAGGGCCTCGGCCACGATCAGCATGTCGCCACGTTCGTCTGCGCCTGGGCGCGCTAGAAGCGGCACCTCCCAATCGCCGCCGAACATCAATTCCGTGAGCCGAGAGTAGTCGAAGTCGCCCCTGCCAAGCGTGAGGCTCTTGCCCGTTTGATGAACCGGAGCCCACGGGTCGCCTACGTTCCCTTTGTGGACTTTGGCGGCGATTCGGGGAGACTTTGATGTGCTGCGTTGGCCGACAATAGCGCCTCCGTCCTCTGCCAGCCTAACGCGCCGACAAACTTCGACGAACCACGGATCAAGATTCGTCAGCCCCAATTCTTGCCTCTCTGGCCAATCAAGGCACCAAAGGAGGGCTGGACCACCTACCGTACCAGCAGGCTTGGCTCTGCCACTCTTTCGAGCCGCTAACAGCCTTCGCACGTCTCGCGCCCACCAAGCCGAAAGATCGATGGACGTGTCGCCAGCTTGAGCAGGAACAAGCCCTAGCATGGGGCGGCTCGAATGTGCCCCGTTCATGCGAGCGATGCCGTAACGTGTTTTCCCACCGTAGCCTTCGGCGGTCTGCAACGACACCAACGCGAATATCCAATCCTCTGCGCTCGCCCTCTTGGCCACCTCCTGCTTCAGATCGTGGTTGCGCGAGGTGATCAGCATGTCTAGCGCGTCTGGCGTACGCACCGAGGACCATTTCAAGGGCTCATCTGGCACCGGCGGCTGCAGGAACGCGGGCTTGCGTCGATCAGCGACTACAAGGGTCCACGGCGTGTCCTCACCGTGGTTCGCGGTTAGCAGCCGGAGGGCCCGCGCCCATTGTTCGGGGCTGACGGGTAGTTCGTCGCGCCCCGATTTCCACAGCGCCAAGGCGGCCAGCTGGACGAGGAACATGTGCCACGCCGGGCGTTGGTGAGGCCGCAACCCCAGAAAACCCTTAACCTCGCCTCTCGTCATAGTGGCGAAAAGCTCCGCAAGCGACAGCTTTCGGCCGCCGGTGACAGAGAACATGGGGTCGGCAAGGAGGTTCATGCGACTATTGTATGGGCATCCATAGGTACGTTGTCAAGCACGTCCAACACGCACGTCTTGCGGGATGGCGCTGTGCCACGTTGCCGATGGCGTGGCGCTCCCGCAGTCATTCGAGCGGTTGCGTACTGCCGTCGGGCGCACCTACACGACGCGCAACGACATCAACGGTTGCTCATGCCAACCTGTTGATGCGACAGAGTTCGGCCGCAGCCGATGGTCACGCAGGACGTTCGCCTCGTCCGACGCCGTCGCACCAAACGGTGCGCAGCCGGTCTCCGCGCCAGCACTGTGCATCTTCGTTCCAACGTAGCCGCCGCCAACTCGCACCAAGGTGTCCAAAGGACGGCTTCCAACGTATTCTAATGTCGCGTTCACGGGCTATGCCGACGTGCAAACACAGGTTGGCTATAGTTGAGTGGCTATAGTTGAGTGAAAGATGTCGTAGGGGCGTTCACCAAGGTGCCAGCCAACATGATGACGTTGACCATCAGACTTGACGAGAAGCTCGACGCCGACCTCCGCGAGGTCGTTGATGGCACCGGAATGCCAAGAACCGATTTCGCCCGAGAAGCGCTGCGGCGACAGCTTGCACTCGCACGACTCGAGTTGCTGCGGAAGGAGTTGGGACCCTATGCACGGACATGCGGTTGGTTGACGGACGACGACGTCTTCCGCGAGGTCTCCTGACCATCTGACCAGCGCCAATTTGCCGGAGTGAAGCCCCAACCGCTCTTCGTCAACACATCTGCAACCCGCTACGAGCGTAGCGAAAGCGTTTCCCCGCAACAGTGAGATCCAGCCCGGATTCTCCCTCGCAGACTGCGGCGGCATCCTCGCTGGCGACACCGCAAGACCAATGGCCCGGCAAGACGATCCGCGAGATGGAAGAACCGAAAGGGCCTATGCGCGGGTCTAGGTCCAGTACGACGCCTTCTTCGCCAAGGCGAGTCAGGATGCACTCATCGGACTTCGGAAATTGCAGGTAGATGTCGAACGGTGTGCGGCGGTCCAGCTTGTTCAATTCCGCCACCATGCGGGCTGCCGCCTCAGTGCCCCCTAGCTGTTGGTGGTACCACTGCCACTGCTCGCCCTTCCTTGCCAGCACCCGCTCGATCAAGTCCGGGTGGGTAGCCCCTTCAACAAGCGCGCGGTTCATTTCCGGTATCCGCCACTCGCTCTTGGCAGCGATCAACCCCTGCGTCAACTCCAAGCCAACCAAGTCGCGATAGATGCCTTCAAAGTGTCCTTCGTCTCGCCATGCGCCAAGACCACTGTAGAAATGGGGGGCCGTAAGCCTTTCCAGTCCGCCGTCTGGCAGAAGAACGACGGCCGTTGCGCGCTCGAAGCCGGATGGCCGTGCCAACTGGCGGCGATGCAGCCGACCGATCCGCTGCAAGAGCACATCGATAGGGCACAAGTCGGTGATCAGCATGTCGGCATCGACATCCAAGGACTGCTCCAGGGTCTGTGTGCCGATCACGATGCGGCCTCCGTCCTTCTCGGCACGGCGCTTGGCAAGCGCAGACTCTACGGCTTCGTCAAGCAGCAGCCTATCTTCAACAGCAAACCGGCTGTGGTGAAGCGCTGGGCCTCCGGCCGCTTGCATGAGAAGTGACGCTTCCCCGGCGTCTTGGACGGCTTCCCATGTCTCGATAGCCTTCGCTACGGTGTTGCGGATCACCAGCACCCGAGCGCCGCGCCGAGCGGCGTCCATGGCCCGTTCCGCGGTGTACTGAGGTGCCATCGTGTCTGCGGTCTTCACATGGACCTTCTTGGAACGGGTTGTTTCGGCAACCGTTCGCGGGACCGTCTCGCCCGCCACCCAAACCGCCGGGTAGGGTGTCGCCGTCGCTGCTGCGCTGTCTGGGAGGGTGTCGCCAGTCCAACGCACCCGCGCAGTAGCGCCGAGGGTCGCAGACATGAGCATCGCGTAGCCGCCCACGGCCAGATGTTGGTCGGTAAGTTGCAGCAGAATCTCGGTCATGTAGGAGTCGGAGGCGTGGACTTCGTCAACAACCAGCAAACTGCGGCTCAGAGCGCTGCCGCGCAGATGTGCGTGTTTCACCTGGAGCGCGCCCAGCATTGCCTGGTCCACCGTGCCAACCGCGATGGGCGCGGCGAGAAACCGGGTTGCGTGCTCCGCCGCCCACCTGTGGAGCGCCGCCTTCTGGTCGTCCCAAAGCACCTCCCACTTCGGCAGCCGTTGCCCCTTGAAGTCACCAGACTGCATCATTCCCGGAATCGCAAGCACTGCCTCCGGTGCTTGCGAACCATATGCGCGGCGGATTGCTTGGTTGACTCTGCGATGCAGTTGGCGAGCGGCTGCGCGCGTGGGCACCGCGAAGTACAGGCCGGAGACTTTGCCGGCCGCAAAGAGCTTCGTATAGCGCCACAGGGCCGCCTCGGTCTTGCCGGAACCTGTCTCGGCTTCAAGGATCACCAAGCGGGCATCCGCGTCAACGTCTGCAACCGCAGACTGTGCCGCATTCGGTGAGAGGCCGCCCGTTAGTTGGCCGAAACTCGTGGGCCGAACATCCGCGAGAGTGCCTGGATCCAAGCCGATCGTCGCCAGCGCACGGGCGGCGCCATCGCGTGCGACAGCGTCGTACGCCATGTCGAACGGTCGCCGGAAAGGGAAGAAGCCAACGTTCGATCCGATCCAGTCCGCCAACGCGGCCAAGCCGGCAACCAAGTGATGGAACCGCGGCTCGTCAGGCAGCACCGGACCATCTTCGAACGCGCACGGAAACCAAGCCTGCATTGCGCCGGCGATACCTTCGGCTTGGGTCCGCCAATCGTAGTGCGCCAATTTTTCCGACCAACCTTGTGGCATCGGATCCCCGGGCCACTCAACGGGCCGACCATGATGGGCGAACGCCGCTGCAATGACGTTCCCGGCGGCGTCGCCCCACTCGAGGATCTGTTGCATACGCTCGTAAAACGGGTGCTCTCCGCTGCCGCATGCCAAAGTCAGAAACGCGCACCCCTCGCTTTGATGGCCCTGCTTAGGCTTCTTCCACAGCTCATCAGGCCATCCCTTGGCTTGGAAACCGGGGTGCAGCTTGCCGATGTCGTGCAGAAAAACCAGCGCGGACAAGCGCTGGCAGTCGATCTCACCCAGCCGCTTCCCGGCTGCGGTCTCTACGCGATTGCGCAAGACCGGCAGTTCCAAGAGTCTCGCGAAAACGGCAGCCACATCCATCGAATGGTGCGCGAGTGGATGATAGGCACCCGTGTCTCGATCAAACTTGCCCCACGCTTCGCGCATCGGCATCCCCTTGATCAATCGCCCCCGGAGTGCGCGGACGCCCAGGTGGACGCGTGCTTGGGCGTCACATCCCGCTCCGCCTTTCGAACGCCGTCCGCGAAACGCAAGGCCACCACGCGGTGGGCCGTGTTCAGTTCCACGACCACGTCCGCTGTGGACGGCAGGGCGGCCAACATGCGGCGGGTGATTCGCTCGTAGTGCGCCACGAAACGGGACACGTCCGCCGCGTTCATGCGTTGCGCCGGTGGACGCTCGTTTTCCTGTTGCAGCCGCCAGCGGCGCACGGCGTCCAAGTTCGGCACCTGCAAGAAAACCAAACTGTCGAGGGCGGCGAAGAGGGTCGCGTACTCCGCGCGCAAGGCGGATTCGACATGCGCTCGCCAGCGACCGTCGGCATCTTCGGCGCGCTCTAGCGCGTTGAGCGGGTTGGCCTCCTCCGGCGCGCCCTGCCCCGCCGGCGGCGCGCCGACGCACCAGCCTTCCAACACCACGATGTCCACCGGCCCGTACAAAGTGATGAAACGGGCGCGGTCGTCCTTGCCTTTGTCGAACTGCGGCACCCGCACCGCGCCGGCGACCTGCAAAGCGGCTATCGCGTGCCGGGCTGCTTCCGCGGCGTGCGTTCCCGGCGGGCCGCGGGTGGCGAGCAACGGGTGCGTGGTCTCGGCCAGGCGCGCTCGCTCGGCGCGGGTCAGGTAGAAGTCGTCCAGACCGAGCACCTGCACGCGCAAGCCGAACGCGGCGCCAGCTGCTTCCAAGAGCTTTCCGAGCGTGGATTTGCCCGCCCCTTGGCCACCGCCGATGCCGGCCGCGGCGACGCCCCGGGCGCGCCAGTGATCCACCAACAAGGCCGCGAGTTGGCGGTAGTCGTCTGGCGCGTGCGGGTCCAAGCCCGCGTAACAGGCCGCCACCGCGGCCGTCGGGCGCGTGGCCGCCAACTCTGCCAGGCGCAGGCCAGCGGATGCGCTCAACGCAGCACCATTCGGTATGGCGGCAGCGCCGCGAGCATGTTTTGCCCGTAGCGGCGCGTGACGATGCGGCGGTCCAGCAACGTGATGCGCCCGCCATCGGTCTCGTGGCGAACCAGGCGTCCGCAGGCCTGCACAAGGCGCAGCGAAGTCTCCGGCACGGCAAGTTCGAGGAACGGGTTTCGGCCGGCGTTCTCCAACCACTCGGCCAGCGCCTCGTCCACCGGGTTGTCCGGCACGGCGAACGGCAGCTTGGCGATGATCACGTGGCGGCAGTAGTCGCCGGGCAGATCCACGCCCTCCGCGAAACTCGCCAGCCCCAAGAGGTAGCTCGTCTCGCCGCCGTCGATGGCGGCGCGGTGGTCGCGCAGCAGTTGCCGCTTGGACGCCTCGTCCTGCAACAAGCAGCGTTCGCGCACCACATCGGGCAAGGCGTCCGTCACTTTGTTGAACTGCCGCCACGACGTGAAGAGCACCAAAGCGCTGCGCTCCATCGCCAGCAGTTCGGGCAGCAGCGCCGCCATTTCCTCGGTGTGCGCTAGCGAATCGGTCGGCTCGGAACGCATGGGGGGCACGCAGAAGGTGGCGATGCGCGGAAAGTCGAACGGACTGGGGATGCGCGATCGCGTGGCGCTTGCCGGGATGCCGGATTTCTCCAAGAAGTTGTCGAATGTGCCGAGGGCGCACAGGGTTGCCGAAGTGGCCACCGCGCCGTGGCATCTCTCCCACAGCGACTCGTTCAAGATGCGGTTCGGATCCAAAGGCGCGGTGGTCAGCTCGAAATCCTCGCCGCTGTCGAATGTCAGCCAAGTGGCCCAACGCGCGTTTCGCGTTTGCGCCGCGCCGTAATCCGTGAACACGGCAAGCCCGCCGGCGGCGCGGGCCGCGAGATTGGCGATGGCCGGCAGCCAAGCCTCTGCCAACGCGGCGTTTTCCCACTCCAATTCCCCGGCCACCACGCTTTCCAGGGCTTGGCGCAGCTCCTCCAGCAACGAGGCCACCGCGCCGAACGCCGCGCCTAAGGGCCCGGCCTGTTCCGCCAGCGGCGCCGGAATCTCGCCGAGCGCGAAGCGATGGGTGCGTGCCTTTTCCTCGCCGCTCTCGAAGGGCAGTTCGCGCACCAAGGTCTCCACATCCGCGATCAAAGCGCGCATCGCGGCCGTTTCTTCCGTCAGGCGCTTGCGGGCGCGCTCCACTTCGCGCGGCTTGTTGAAGCGGCGTTCCATGTTCTGCAAGGCGGACGCCGCTTGCTCCAGCCAGTCCAGCGTCGCCCGCAGGCGCGCCCGGGCGGTGAAGTGATCGCGGGTCTTCTCCGGCAGGTGGTGCGCCTCGTCCAGCGCGAAGATGGTCTCCTCGGGCGGCGGCAGCACCACGCCGCCGCCAAGGCTCAAGTCCGACAACAGCAGATCGTGATTGGCCACCACCACATCCGCGTCGCCAAGCTCGCGGCGGGCCTTGAAAAAGGCGCAGTTGTGGTAGTGGCGGCATCGGCCGGCGGCGCAGCCGTTGCGGTCGTTGGTGACGGGCGCCCACAAGCGGCTTTCCACGCCGTCCTTCCAGCTGTCGCGGTCGCCATCCCACTTGCCGCGCTCGTAGGCGGATCGCAGGCGCCGGTAGGTGGCGAAGTCGCCGCGGCGCGGCGGCTCGAAAAGCGGCGCTTCCTCGGCGTGGTCGGCGGAGACGCGATCCTCCAGCCGGGCGATGCAGAGGTAGCGCCCGCGGCCCTTCGCCAAGGCGAAATCGAACTTCAAGCCGGCGTTCTTGCGCAGGTCCGGCAGGTCGCGCAGCACCACCTGCTCCTGCAGGGCCACGGTTGCGGTGGCGATGACCAAGCGCCGTTTGGCCGCCAGCGCGATGGGAATGGCCGCGAGGCAATAGGCCACCGTTTTGCCGGTGCCGGTGCCCGCCTCCACCACGCACAGGCGCCCGTCTTCGCCGGTGAGCGACCGGGCGATGTCCGCGATCATCTGCCGCTGGCCGCGACGCGCACGGAATCCACGCTTGCCGAGCCAAGTGCGATAGGCGGTCTGGATTGTCTCCTTGAGCTCGTCCGTGAGTTCGTTCGGCCCTGTTTCGGCGGTCATGCGGTGGCGACTGTTGGGATGTTCGGGGCGCTTTGGCGCACTCTAACCCAAGCGCGGGACCACAGGCTCGTGCAGGCACCCCGGCGCACCGGCGCGCTTTCCGCTTGGCGCTTCGCCGGGGCTGCGCCGGCGGTTGAGACTGGCCGCGCTGGCAACCGTGGTTGCCAAGCGAACAATACGGGTTGGTGTTATAGTTCGCACCGCCAAGAACGGCCCGAGGCGTTGGGTCGCAAGGCTCGCTAGGAGGACAACAGGCGGATTATCGCTTCCGTATGCTGAACAGGCGCGTAGCTCAGTTGGTTAGAGCATCACCTTGACATGGTGGGGGTCGTTGGTTCGAATCCAATCGCGCCTACCAACGCCTCGGCAGGGCCGTGGCGGCCGTGTGGGGAGGTTGGCCTGCAAGCGTGCCCGTCGTGCGCCAAAAGCGCAGGATCCTGTAGGAGATCCGCTATTGTCGGCGTAGTGTCGCGCCATTAGAATCCCCGTGATTGTTGGGGTGCCGCCGGCTAGGCGCCGGTGGTTTGCTGGGCGCGGACAAACGCCCGTGCCGCAAAGGAGATGCCTATCAAGAGATCGAACGCCAAGCCCACCGAGCGGGCCGTGTTGAACGACGACATAACCGCTTACCAGGTGCGCCTCATCGGTGCCGACGGCAGCCAAGTCGGCATCGTCCCGCGCGAGGAAGCGCTAACCGAGGCGCGCAGCCACAGTTTGGATCTGGTGTTGATAGCGCCGGATGCCGAGCCGCCGGTGGTGAAGGTGATGGATTACGGCAAGCACCTTTTCGTGCAGAAAAAGGCCAAGGCCGCGCAACGCAAGCGGCAGAAACAGATTCACGTCAAGGAAGTGAAGTTCAGGCCCGGCACCGAAGAGGGCGACTACCGAGTCAAACTCCGCAACCTCACCCGGTTTCTGGAAGAGGGCGACAAAGCGAAGGTGAGCCTGCGCTTCAAAGGCCGCGAAATGGCGCATCCAGAGCTCGGCCTGACGTTGCTCAAGCGTGTGGAGGAGGATTTGGACGAGCTGGCCAGCATCGAAACCGCGCCGCGCTTCGAGGGTCGTCAGATGACGATGGTGCTGGCGCCGAGAAAACGGCGCAAATAGCGTCAGGGCCCGCGGCCCGAAGCCGCAAGGCGACGGGGCGAAGGACGGGCCGGAACACAAGAGCCGCGCCGGGCCCGGCTTGAGCCCGTCGCGCCAACGAACACCTAGGAGACAATCATGCCGAAACTCAAGACCAACCGCGGCGCGGCGAAACGGTTTCGCCGCACCGCCAAGGGCTTCAAGCACAAGCGCTCGAACAAGAGCCACATCCTCACCAAGATGGCGCCGAAGCGCAAGCGCCGCTTGCGAGGCTTCAAGCCGCTCTCCGCGGCGGATTTGGCCGCCGTCAAGCGCATGGTGCCCAAGAAGGGCCGGTAGGGTTCGGAGAGCAACATGCCTAGAGCAAAGAGCAGCGTCGCCTCCCGCGCCCGGCGCAAGAAGGTGCTGAAGGCGGCGAAGGGCTACTACGGCGCCCGCAGCCGCTCCTTCAAGGTCGCCAAACAGGCGGTGATCAAGGCCGGCCAGTACGCCTACCGCGATCGACGGCAGCGCAAACGACAGTTCCGGGCGCTTTGGATCGTCCGCATCAACGCCGAAGCGCGGGTTCACGGGTTGTCCTACAGCCGTTTCATGGCCGGCTTGAAGCGGGCCGCCATCGAAGTGGATCGCCGCGTTCTCGCGGATCTCGCGGTCAAGGAGAAATCCGCCTTCGCCGCTCTTGTGGCGCAAGCCAAAGCGGCGTTGCAGCAACCAGCCGAGCGCGGCGCAACGGCAAACTGAAGAGGTCGCTTGCCATGAGCGACCAACGGTCGCCCGAGGCGCGCGCCGCCGGGCCGGCCGATCCGCAAGACCTGCACCGCCAAGCGGCGACGTTGGAGCAAGACGCCGCCGCCGCGGTGGCCGCGGCGGCCGACAAAAAAGCGCTCGAGGCGGTTCGAGTGCGCTTTCTCGGCAAAAAAGGCACCCTGACGGGGCTGCTCAAGCAGATGGGCCGCGTGCCGGCGGCCGAGCGGCGCGTCATCGGTGGCCGCATCAACACGCTGAAGCAGCAGCTGCAGGAGACGATAGAGGCCCGTCGCGGCGCCATTGACCGCGCAAGGCTGCGGCGCGCCATGGCGGACGAAGTCGTGGACGTGACGCTACCCGGGCGACGGCGTCCGGGCGGCAGCCTGCATCCGCTTACGCACGCGTTTCGGCGCATTGAGGACATCTTCGGCGCGGCTGGCTACGAGGTGGTGTCCGGCCCGGAGATCGAGGACGACCACCACAACTTCGAGGCCCTCAACATTCCCGCCCACCATCCCGCTCGCGCCATGCACGACACGCTCTACTTGGACAACGGCCTGCTGTTGCGCACCCACACCTCGCCCGTGCAGATCCGCGTGATGGCCGAGCGCTCGCCGCCGATTCGCATCATCTGCCCAGGCCGCGTGTACCGCAAGGACGAGCTGGACGCCAGCCACAGTCCGATGTTCCATCAGGTGGAAGGCTTGGTGGTGGACGAGGGCGTGGCGTTCGCGGACCTCAAAGGCACGGTCGTGGACTTCGTGAGGCGTTTTTTCGAGCGCGATCTCGGCGTGCGCTTCCGCCCGTCCTACTTTCCGTTCACGGAGCCTTCGGCGGAAGTCGACGTGCAGTGCGTCCACTGCGGCGGTGCCGGCTGCGGCGCTTGCGGGCGCACCGGCTGGACCGAAGTGATGGGCTGCGGCATGGTGCATCGCAACGTGCTGGAGATGGCCGGCGTGGACGCCGAGCGCAACACCGGCTTCGCGTTCGGTTTCGGCGTGGACCGCTTTGCGACGTTGTTCTTCGGCATAGACAACATGCGTCATCTGTTCGACAACGACCTGCGTTTCCTCGGCCAGTTCGCGTGAACGCGCCATGAGATTCAGCGCCCGATGGCTTCGGCAGTGGGTGCCGACCGATCTCGCGACGGAGGCCCTCTGCGATCTGCTCACCAACGCCGGTCTTGAGGTGGAACGCGCCGAGCCCGTCGCCGGCGGCTTCTCCGGCGTGGTCGTCGCCGATGTCGTGGCGGTGCGCCCGCACCCCAACGCCGAAAAACTGCGTGTCTGCGAAGTGGATGCGGGAGGCGAACGCCTGCCGGTGGTTTGCGGCGCGCCGAACGCCCGCGCCGGCTTGAAGACGGCCTTCGCCCCCGCGGGCGCGAAATTGCCCGGCGGGCCGGTGCGGCAGGCGGTTTTGCGCGGCGTGGCGTCGCACGGAATGCTGTGCAGCGCCGCCGAATTGGGTCTCGGCGCCGACCACAGCGGCATCATGGAAATAGACGGCCACGTTTTCGAGCAGTCACCGGCGAGTTTGGCCGCCGGCACGGATCTGTCCGCCGCCCTGCACTTGGACGACGTGGCTATCGAACTCGCCCTCACGCCAAACCGCGGCGACTGCCTGGGCATTCGCGGGCTGGCACGCGAACTGGCCCTGCTAAGCGGTGTTCCGGTGACGCCGCCGCCGTTGAGCCCGGTGCCGGCCACCTGCGAAGCGACGTTTCCTGTGCGGGTGGAAAATCCGGCCGCCTGCCCGCGCTACCTTGGGCGCGTCATCGAGGGTGTGGATTTGTCGCGGCCAACGCCGCTTTGGCTGCGCGAGCGCTTGCGCCGCTCGGGCCTTCGCGCCATCGACCCCGCCGTGGACGTGACCAACTACGTGCTGCTCGAACTCGGCCAGCCGATGCACGCCTTCGACCGCGACCGCTTGGACGAGGGCATCGTCGTGCGCGACGCCCGGGACGGCGAGACGCTCACGTTGCTCGACGGGCGCGCCCTGCGTTTTGACGAGGCGGTGCGCGAGGACGCGCCGCCGTTGCTCATCACCCACGCCGCCGGGCCAGTGGCTCTCGCCGGTGTCATGGGTGGCACCCGTAGCGGCGTCTCGCCGGCCACGCGCAGTTTGTTCTTGGAGTGCGCCTTTTTCGCGCCCTTGGGCATCGGCGCAACGGCGCGGCGGTTCGGCTTGCACACGGACGCGTCGCACCGCTACGAACGGGGCGTGGATTTCGGGATGCAGACGGAGGCGTTGGAACGCGCCACCAGCCTGCTGCTCGCCATCGTCGGCGGTCGCGCGGGGCCGGTGGTGGAAGCCACGAGCGAACGTCATTTGCCGCGCCGGCCGCGCGTGGCGCTGCGCAAAGCGCGCCTCGATCGCCTGGTTGGCGAGGAGGTGCCGCCGGCCGTGGTGGCCCGCGTGCTGCGTCGGCTGGACATGCCGCCAGCGGTGGCCGGCGAAGGCGATGACACGGTGTGGACCGTGACGCCGCCCAGCCACCGCTTCGACATCGCCATCGAGGAGGACTTGGTGGAGGAAGTGCTGCGCGTATACGGCTACAACGAGTTCGCAAGCCGCGTGCCGTTGGCGCCGATGCGGCTCGCGCGCAAGCCCTCGAACACGCTGCAGGAACGGCAGCTAGAGGATCTGCTGGCGCAGCTTGGCTACGCCGAGGCGGTGACGTTCAGCTTCGTCGCGCCATCGGCGGTGGAGTTGCTTGCGCCCGGCGTCACGCCGATCGAGGTGGTCAATCCCGTGTCGAGCGAACACGCGGTGATGCGCACCAACCTGCTGCCGGGCCTGCTGGCGGCGCTGCGCTACAACCTGGCCCGCCAAGCGCGCCGGGTGCGCCTGTTCGAGATCGGCCAGTGTTTCGCGCCCAAGGCCGGCGGCGGGAGGCGCGGCGAAGCCGCCGCGGACACGGTGACGCAAGAGACGCTTGTGGGTAGCGTGCTCTACGGCCCGCGCGAGGAACACAGCTGGGCGCATGCCGCCGCCGCCGCGGATTTCTTCGACGCCAAGGGAGATGTGGAGCGCGTGCTGGCATTGGGAGGCGCCGCCGCGTTGTTCGAGGCGGCCGACGATCCGATCTTGCATCCGGGGCAGTCCGCGACGGTGCGCATCGATGGCGCCGTCGCCGGCCGCGTCGGTCGCTTGCATCCCGAAATCGAGGCGGCGTTGGATTTGCCGCCCGGCGTGTTCGTGTTCGAACTTCGCGCCGACGCGGTGTTGGCGTTTCGACCACGCCGCCATGCGCCGGTGTCGCGCCAACCGCAGGTGCGCCGGGATCTCGCGTTGGTGGTGGCGAACGACGTTCCGGCAGCGCGGTTGGAGGAAGTGGCGCGGCAGGCCTTGGGGAATCGGATTGTCGGATTCGATCTCTTCGACCTCTACGTTGGGGAAGCGGTTGGCGCCGAAGAAAAGAGCGTGGCCATAGGCTTGACCTTGCAGCATCCTTCGCGCACCCTTGCCGCTACCGACATCGACAAGCTCTTGCAAATGGCGATCGGCGCGTTCGAGGCCGAGCTTGGGGCGCGTTTGCGGTAAGCGTTCCGTGCTTGGTGGCGCGACGCGGCTGCGGCGCGCGAACCGCGGCCAGGGGAAACGGCTGCAACCCGTGGGCCAACGGTTGGTCTATGCGGCAAATGAAAGGGGTAGAGGGACGCGGAATGGGGGCGACGGGTTGAGCGTTTTGACCAAGGCGCGGATGGCGGAGATGCTGTGCGACGAACTCGGCTTCAGCCGCCGCGAGGCCAAAGAGACGGTGGAGTCTTTCTTCGAGGCCATCAGCGCGACGCTCGGCGATGGCGAAATGGTCAAGTTGTCGGGTTTCGGCAACTTTCAGCTCCGCGACAAGCGGCAGCGGCCGGGGCGCAATCCAAGGACCGGCGAGAGCGTACCCGTCTTGAAACGCCGGGTGGTCACCTTCCGCCCCAGCCAGAAGCTGCGCGGGCATGTCGCGACGACGTTGTCCGAGGCTGCCGAGAAAACGGAACGAGCGGGTTAGACGCAACCGGCACCGCAACCGAGGCGGCCAAACCGCTGGCCAAACCACGGTCAGATGGAATGCCCTCCCTACGGAACAGTTTGTACTGATCGGCCCTTTCCGCCGAGGAGAAATGTCCGCGGCCGCCGCCCGGTAGAGCGCACCAAGACTCTGCGCGGCAGGAACGGCAGCAGAATCTTGGCGCCAACGGGTGCGCGACGGTGTGCTTCTAGCACGCGGTAGACCATCGCCGCGGCTCGGCGCGGCCAATGGCCTCGCGCTGCGCCAGCTTCAACCACCAGGCGTTCTTTCACAAGTCTCTCGCCACCCGCGACACGCGGCTGCCCCAGGGCAGGTCCGGGTGGAGCGGAGAGTGCTTGCGCACCGGGATGAATATGTTGTGCGGGCCTGCGCGTTTCTTGTTGACAAGTCGCCGTTACTGGATACAATACCAGTAACAGTTCGAAGGCCACGGTTGGCGGCACGCCCCGAGGCGGCCCAGTTTGGCACGGCAGCGGTGTTGGAGATTGCGCTCCAGCGGGCCGGTCAACGGCCTTGGCCACGGATGTTCACGTCAGCAGCTCATCAAAGGAGCCGAGCATGAATGCGACTACCCCCGTTTCCAACACGCCCTCCACCACGCTTTCCAGCGAACCCTCCACGCCGATTGCTAGCCCGTCCCCGGCTTGCAGCCCCTCCCCCACAACCGACATTTCCCATGCGGCAGCCCTTGAGGAGAGCTACCGGGAGGTCATCCGGCAGTTTTGCCGGTACCTCGTGCGGCTGCGCGAGTTCGACCTGCACCGCGGCTACCGGCCGCGCGTCAAAGGCCGCGCAAAGGCGGCCAACACGCCAGAGTGGCTGCGTCTGGGATGTGGCGCCAAGACGGCAACCACCGCCGAGCACCTGCGCGTCGCCTATTCGCTACTCAGCATTCCCGAAATAGAATCCGCTTTCGGGAACGGCGAACTGTCCTACGTCAAGGTTCGGGCGCTCGCACGGGTCGCGAACGCTTCAACGGAGTCTTCGATGTTGGATTTCGCTCGGGTGATGACGGATTCGCAGGTCGAGGAGTATTGCCGCCGAATGCAGCGGGAATCGTGCAGCAAAACGCACAAGACCGCTTGACACCGGATCTGTGCCGAATATCTGCCCGCACTGCGGCGGTGTCGCACAATTCTCAAGCAGCGGCCCGGCTATACTCCTTTTCCACAATCGCAACGGAGCAAAGAGGTTTGGATGGCTGATGTGGATCCCGTGGTGGTTTACCACAACCCCGCGTGCGGCAAATGTCGTGGCGCGTTGGCGATTCTGAACGAGCTCGATGTGGCGTTCGACACCGTGGAGTATTTGCGCGATCCGCTCGACGAGGAAGGTCTGCGGCACCTTCTCGGCTTGCTGGACGGCCCGCCGGCGAACTTGGTGCGCAAGGATGGGCACTTCAAGGAACTTGGCCTGTCGGCTGCGGACTACACCACTGTCGACGCGGTTGCCAAGTTGCTGGCCGAGCATCCGCGGCTCATGCAACGGCCGGTGGTCGTGCGCGGCAAGCGGGCGTTGATCGCGCGTCCGTCGGAGCTCGTGACGTCGCTGCTTTGAGAGCCGGCGGCGAGCTCGCCCAACGCGCCGCGTGCCGCGGCGTTCGCGCCGCGCCGACCGGCATCCCGCGGTTAGCGGTGCTGCGCGCCTGACGCCATGGCCGGCACCGCGCCGTCCAAAGTCGTCGCGCTGGGCGTGGAATACGATGGCGGTCCGTTTCACGGTTTCCAACGCCAAGCGAGCGCCGTGTCCGTGCAAGCGGTTCTGGAAGAGGCGGCGGCACGGGTCGCCAACGAACCAGTGCGCCTCGTGGCGGCCGGCCGCACCGATGCCGGCGTTCACGCGACGCAGCAGGTCGTGAGCTTTCGCACCGTCGCCGCACGCTCCACCGAAGCGTGGCGGCGCGGCATCTCGAGCCTCACGCCGCCGACCGTGGGCGTTGTCTGGGCCACCGTGTGCGAGGCGGGCTTCAACGCTCGCCATGACGCGCTGTGGCGGCGGTACGTCTATCTCTATTGCGACGCCGCCGAACGGCCGGTGCTCCACCGCGCTCTGGTGGCTTGGGCGCGCCCGCTTGACCGGCCGCTAAACGTCGAGGCCATGCAACACGCCGCGCAAGCCTTGCTCGGCGAGCACGATTTCTCCGCTTTTCGCGCCGCCGGTTGCCAATCCCGCTCGCCGTGGCGACGGGTGGATGCCATCGAAGTGCGGCGTGTGGGGGCGTTTGTCACTATAGACATCACCGCCAACGCTTTCCTGCTGCGCATGGTGCGCAACATCGCCGGCGCCTTGCGCGCCGTCGGTGCCGGCGAACTGGCCGAGGACGCAGTCGGCGCGCTGCTGCACGGCGGCGATCGCACGAAAGCACCTCCGACGGCACCGCCCCAAGGGCTCTATCTGGTCGGCGTCGGCTATCGAGATATGCCATTGCCGACGCGACAGCCGCCGCTGCTTGCTGCCCGCTCGCCGCCACCATCCGCCGCGTTGGCGACCGGCCCGGCAAGGCCCGTGGTTCGCTCCGGGTGCTAGAATCCCTTTCGACTTTTGCGAGCAAAGCCGCGAGCCCAATTCGCGGCTCGTCCGCACCGCCTCAAGCAGCGGCTGGAGCAGGTTGGTTCAAGCGCCGCGAAATGGAACGCAACACTTCACCGGGCGGCACGTCTCGGCGCAACATCTCGCCCGTTGGTCGCGTCCGGGTGAAGATCTGCGGCGTCACGACCGCGGCGGACGGGCGCATGGCCGCCGAATTGGGGGCGGACGCGGTTGGCCTCAACTTCCACGCGCGAAGCCCCCGTTCGGTGACGCCGGAAGCCGCCGCCGCCATCGTCCGCGCTTTGCCGCCCTTCGTGGCGACGGTGGGCGTGTTCGTGGATCCGTCGCCGGAGTTCGTGGTCTCGGTGCTCGAAGTGGCGCCCCTCGATAGCCTGCAATTTCACGGCGACGAGCCCGCCGCCTTCTGCCGCGGCTTCGGGCGGCCTTACGTCAAAGCGCTTCGCGTGGGGGCGGACTTTCGCTTCGCGCCGTTCTCGCGCCGTTACCCGGACGCCCAAGCGCTGCTGTTGGACACTTGGGTGGCGAATCGTCCAGGCGGCACCGGCGAGGCGTTCGATTGGACGGCGTGGCCGCGTTCCCGCCGCCCGTTGATACTGGCCGGTGGTCTGCGCCCGGACAACGTGGCCGCGGCCATCAACGCCACCCGGCCTTGGGCGGTGGACGTGGCGAGTGGCGTGGAAGGCGCGGCGCCGGGCCGCAAACAGCGCGCCAAAGTGGCCCGCTTTCTCGCCGAGGTGCGCGATGCGTAAGCGCAATCGCGATCCGTACGACGCGCCGAACGCGCAAGGACGTTTCGGCGACTACGGCGGCCGTTTCGTGGCGGAAACGCTCACCCACGCGCTCGACGAACTCGCGCAGCTGTATGCCGAGGTCGCCGAAGACGCGCAATTCCAAACGGCCTTCGCCAAGCAGCTTGAAGACTACGTCGGCCGGCCCACGCCGCTCTATCCCGCCCGGCGCCTCGCCGCGCACGCAGGCGGCGCGCGCATCTACCTGAAGCGCGAGGATCTGAACCACACCGGGGCGCACAAGATCAACAACACGGTCGGCCAGGCCATGCTCGCCGAGCGCATGGGCAAGACGCGCGTCATCGCCGAGACCGGGGCGGGTCAGCATGGCGTCGCCACCGCCACCGTGGCGGCTCGTTTGGGGCTGGACTGCGCCGTCTACATGGGCGAGGAGGACATCGCCCGCCAGAGCCCCAACGTCTATCGCATGAAGCTGCTCGGCGCCGAGGTCGTGCCGGTGCGTTCCGGTTCCCGCACCTTGAAGGACGCCATGAACGAGGCGATGCGGGACTGGGTGACGAATGTGGATCACACCCACTACATCATCGGCAGCGTTGCCGGCCCGCATCCGTATCCGCTGCTGGTGCGCGATTTCCAAGCCGTGATCGGCACCGAAACCAAAGCGCAGTGCCTGGCCGCGGAAGGGCGGCTGCCAGACCTGCTGGTGGCTTGCGTGGGCGGCGGTTCCAACGCGATGGGACTGTTCCATCCTTTCGCGGACGACGACGGCGTGGACATCGTCGGCGTTGAAGCCGGCGGCGACGGATTGGCCACCGGCCGCCACGCCGCCCCGCTCTCGGCAGGGACGCCCGGCGTCTTGCACGGCAGCCGCACCTACGTCATGGCGGACGACGACGGCCAGATTCTGGAGACCCATTCGGTGTCCGCCGGCCTCGACTACCCGGGCGTCGGCCCGGAACACGCGCATTGGAAAGACACCGGGCGGGCCAAGTACGTCACCGTGACGGACGCCGAGGCGCTTGCGGCTTTTCGGCTGCTGAACCGCACCGAGGGCATCCTGCCGGCGCTGGAATCCAGCCACGCCCTGGCTTGGGCCGTGGCCGAAGCGGCGCGGCGGCCCGCCACCGACGTGATGGTGGTGAACCTCTCCGGGCGTGGCGACAAGGACGTGCAAACAGTGGCCGGCATCGACGGCATCGGCCTCTAATGACCGGATGCGTTCAGGCGTGTTCGACGAGGTCGATGTGAGCGCCCGCGGAGGGGGCCACGTGGTGGGCGTTTCGCGTCTCGACGCTTGTTTGCAGGCGTTGCGGGCGCGCGGACGCAAGGCGCTCAGCGCCTTCATCACCGCCGGCGACCCGCAACTCTCCGTCACCGTACCCGCCATGCGCGCGTTGGTGCGCGGCGGCGCGGACATAGTGGAGCTGGGGGTGCCTTTCTCGGATCCGGAAGCGGACGGGCCGGCCATTCAGGCGGCCTCGGAGCGCGCCCTCGCCGGCGGCGTCACGTTGGCGGACACGCTCACCTTGGTGACGCGGTTCCGCGCCGAAGACGAGCGCACGCCGGTGGTGCTGATGGGCTATCTCAACGTGTTCTTGCGATACGGTGTTGGACGCTTCTGCGCGGCTGCCGCCCAAGCCGGCGTGGATGGCGTGATCATCGTCAACATGCCCCCCGAGGAGGCGGCCGAGTTCCGCGTCGAACTCCTCGCTCGCGGATTGGCTTTGATTCTGCTGGTTGCGCCCACCACGACGCCGCTCCGGGCCGAGCGCATCGCCGAATGTGCCAGCGGCTTTCTCTACTACGTCAGCTACAAGGGCGTCACCGGGGCGCGACGACCGGACGCCGCCGCCATCGGCGAGCGGCTGGCGGCTCTGCGGCCGCGTCTGGGCGGCTTGCCGGTGCTGGTCGGTTTCGGCATCCGCGACGCCGCATCGGCCGCCGCAGTGGCACCCCACGCCGATGGCGTGGTCGTAGGCAGCGCGCTGGTGGAGACCTTTTCTGGTGGCGCGGTGGAGAACGGCGCGGTGGAGAACATTGCGGCGCGCTTGGAGGCGCAAGTGCGAGCGATACGGGCCGGCTTGGATGGCGTCTGACGCCGCGCCGGTCGATTTGTCGGCTTGGCTGGCGCGGCTTGAGGCGCGCCCGCTGGCCGCCCGGCGCCTGAGCGCGGTTCGCGCCGTCGCCGAGCGCCTTGGGGTCTTGCGTCCTGCCGGCGCCGTCGTGGTTGTCGCCGGCACCAACGGCAAGGGTTCCGTGGTCGCCTTCTTGGAGCGGCTCCTGCTCGCCCAAGGCAACACCGTGGGCACCACCACCTCGCCGCACTTGCACGCCTTCAACGAGCGCATTCGCATCGGCGGGGCCGCGGCGAGCGATGCCCAAATCGCGGACGCGCTCGCCGCCGTGGAGGCCGCCCGCCACGACCAAGCGCTGACCTACTTCGACCACGCGACGCTAGCCGCCTTGCTGCTGATATGCCGCGCCAAGGTCGACGTGGCGGTGCTGGAAGCGGGCCTCGGCGGGCGTCTGGACGCCGTCAACGTCGTGGACGCCCAAGTGACGGTCATCACCAATGTCGGGTTGGATCACGAGCGCCAGCTCGGCCGCACCCGGGAGCTGATCGGCGCGCAGAAGGCGGGCGTGCTGCGGCGGCGGACTCCAGCGGTGGTCGGCGAGCCGTGGCCGCCGGCGCCGGTGCTCGACCGCGCCGCGGCGCTTGCGGCGCCGATTCGACTCGCCGGGCGCGACTTTGGCCACAGCCCGGGCCGGCTTTGGCTGGCGGGCGTGAAGCGCCCGGTCGCGTTCGCGTACGACGACGATCGTGCCGTCGCCCCGGCGAACGCCGCCATCGCGCTGCAAGCGTCGGCGCTGCTCGGCGCAACGCCTACGCAAGCGCAAGTGCGAAAGGCGGCCTTGATGGCCAGCAACCCCGGGCGATTCGAGGTGTTGCAAAGCGGTGAGCGAAGCTGGGTGCTCGATGTCGCCCACAACCCCGCCGCCGCCCGTTTTCTCGCCGACCAGCTGCGGTCGCGGTTTGGCGGGCGGACGCTGGCCGCCATCGTCGGATGCCTAGCGGAAAAGAACATCGTCGGCATCTCTCAGCCGTTGCGTCCGCTGCTCGAAACCTTGGCCTACGCGGACACGCTGCCGCCGCGCGGCCAGTCGGCGCTCGCCATGCGCCGCGCGGCGGGGGATCCGAACGCCATCGCAGGGCCGCTGGATGCGGTGGTCGAGCTGGTGGAGGCGCAGAGCCCGCCAAACGGTGTTATTCTTGTTTGCGGTTCTTTCGACCTGATTGAACGGATGCGCGCGCGCTTGCATTTGGACGCAGCCCACCCGCCGAAACGGCGCGACTTCGCATCGTCCTTGGCCGCCCGCCGGGCGGCCGCCGGCTGAGCGTCTTCGTGCTCACCGAGCAAACCCGCTATCGCGTCATAGGCACGGTGTTTCTCGTCGCCGTCGCGGCCGTGGTGTTGCCCATGCTGCTCGATGGCGAAGGCGTTGAATCAATGCATTTGGATCCGGTGACGCCGGCGGATTTCCAAGTGGAGGTCGATCCCTCGCCGCCGCCGGACGTGACGCCGGCCTTGGAGGCGCGTGAGGAGCTGGCCGCCGAAATCGACGGCGACGGCTACGCGATCGACACTGGCGCGCGGTTCGGCGAGCCGGTGCTGCTGGAGGACGCCCCACCCGACGACACAGCCGCCACCGATGCGGTCCCCGCCACCGATGCGGTCGCCAGCGGCCAGCCGCTCGCGGTGCCGCCGCCGAAGTGGGCGGTGCAAGTGGCGTCCTTCACCCAGCGCGAGAACGCCGTGGCGTTGCGCGACCGGCTGGTGGCGGCTGGCCGCACGGCCTTCTTGTCCAACGTCAAACGCGGCGGTGAAATCGTCACCCGCGTGGCCGTAGGGCCGTTCATCAACCGCGACGATGCCAGCAAGGCCAAGGACGACATCAACCGGCGCCACAAGATGGAAGCCGTGGTCGTGCGGTTCACCTACTGATGCTCGGGTTGCCCGCCCCATGCCGATAGAGGACATCGCCATCGCCGACTTGGCCATCGCCGTGGTGGTTCTCGTCTCCGCGGTGTTCGGCTTGATGCGCGGTTTCGTCAAAGAGGTCGTGGCACTCGTCATCTGGGTTGGCGCCGCGGTGCTCGGCACGACGTTCGGCCCGGTTGTCGCGGATTCTCTCGGCCTCGATCTCAGCGCGCGGCTGCAATCCGCGGTGGGCTTCGCGGCGGTGTTCGTGGTTGTCCTCGTGGTCGGCGCCTTGGTGCAACGCCTGCTGCGCGGTCTGGTGACTGGCACGGGATTGACGGGCACGGACCGCACGCTTGGCCTCTTGTTCGGGGCCGCCCGGGGCGTGGCGGTGGTGCTTGTGGCGCTCATTCTGTTGCGGCCTCTCGCGGCCGAACGCGCCTGGTGGAACGCGTCGGTGCTGGCGCCGCCGCTGCTTGCCCTCGAAGGCGACTTGCTGGAACTCCGGGATGTCGTCGTCGGCGCGTTCGGCGAACTCGACGTGGAACCGGCGGACGCCGAGGACTTGGCCGCGTAGGCGTTTGGCATGTGCGGAGTGGTGGGCATCGTCAGCCAAGGGCAGGTGAACCGGGAGCTTTACGACGCCCTTTTGGCGCTGCAGCACCGCGGCCAGGATTCCGCCGGCATGGTCACTTGGGACCGCGGGACGCGCCTCAATCTACGCAAAGGCAACGGCCTCGTGCGCGAGGTTTTCGAGCAGCGGCACATGCGGCGGCTGGCCGGCAACATGGGCATCGGCCACGTGCGCTACCCCACGGCCGGCACGTCGAGCGCGGCCGAGGCGCAACCGATGTACGTCAACGCGCCTTACGGCATCAGCTTGGCCCACAACGGCAATCTCACCAACGCGCGCGAGCTGGAGGCGGACGTGTTCCGCGAGGACTTGCGCCACATCAACACGGACTCGGATTCGGAAATACTGCTCAACGTCTTCGCCCACGAGCTGCAGAAGACCGGCGCCCAGGCACCGCGGCCCGAGCATGTCTTCCAGGCCGTCGCCGGCGTGCATCGGCGTTGCCGCGGCGCTTACGCGGCGGTGGCGATGATCAACGGCCACGGCCTGGTGGCCTTCCGCGACCCGCACGGCATTCGCCCGCTGGCGTTCGGCGTTCGCCAAGGGGCAAACGGGCAAGACGTGATGGTGGCGTCCGAGAGCAGCGCCATCGACATACTCGGTTTCAACTTCCAAAGCGACGTGGGCCCCGGCGAGGCGCTGTTCATCGGCCCGGACGGCACCTACGCGACCAAGCGGTGCGCGCCCAAGAGCCCCCACACTCCTTGCGTGTTCGAGTACGTCTATTTGGCGCGGGAAGATTCCATGATCGACGACATCTCCGTATACAGCGCACGGCTGCGGATGGGCGAGAGACTTGCCAAACGGGTGCTCAAACGGTACCGAAACGGCGGGCAGCCCTTGGATCGGCGGCACCGCGGCCGGGCGCACGACGTGGACGTGGTGATTCCCATTCCGGAATCCAGCCGCGCCGCGGCCATTCCGCTGGCGCACGCGCTTGGCGTGAAGTTCCGCGAGGGCTTCGTGAAAAACCGTTACATCGGGCGCACATTCATCATGCCGGGCCAGCAGCTGCGCACCAAGTCCGTGCAACAGAAGTTGAATGCCATCGACTTGGTGTTCCAAGGCAAGAACGTGCTCTTGGTGGAGGACTCCATCGTGCGGGGAACGACCACCGGCCAGATCGTGCGCCAAGCGCGCAAAGCGGGCGCCAACAAGGTGTTCATGGCCGTCGCGGCGCCTCCCGTGCGCCACCCGAACGTGTACGGCATCGACATGCCGGCATCGGAGGAGTTCCTGGCCTACAACCGCACCGAAGAGCAGATCGCCCGCGCGATCGGCGTGGACTGGCTGGTGTACCAGACGTTGGACGATCTGGTGGCGGCGACCGGCGGCCCTCACTCCAAGGTGCGGCGTTTCGAGTGCTCCGTCTTTGACGGCGACTACGTCACCGGCGGCATCAACGAGGACTACCTCGCCGAGCTTTCGTCGGCGCGCAGCGACACCGTCAAGCAAGGGCACGATCGCACCGAGGCGGAACGCATGGACGAGGCAAGCGTCATCGAGCTGCACAACCATGCCTGATGGCCCGGCGCGGCTGCGCCGCACGCCTTGCGTCGGCATTTGCTCCACCACTTACGGCGATCTGGTGTGCCGCGGTTGCAAGCGCTTCGCGCACGAGATCGTGGCGTGGAACGGCTTTGACGATCACCAGCGCGACATCGTTCAGGCGCGGCTGCGACGGTTGCTTGCCGAGAGCGTGCGGGCGTTCGTGCGCGTGGTGGACGAGGCCCGGTTGCGTGACGCCGCCCGTGACGCTGGCGTGGCGGACGACGTGCCGGTGGCGGCGCTCGCCTTCGACACCGCGCGCCGACGGGCGTTGCCGTTGCGGGACTTGGGCCTGGCGTCGGTGGATGGCGCCGCGCTGGACGGCACCGAGGCCGCGCGCGCCATCGACCGCGAGTTCTATCTGCGCTCCCAGGCGCACTACGAGGCGAGCTTCAAGACCTTGGTGTGACCAACGACGCCGGCGTCACCCTCGGGCCCGGCGCGTCAAGGTCCACCGTGAACGCGAAAGTGCGTTCTGAAACGCCTGAAGCCGGAAGGCGCGCTCCTAGAGCGCGAAGCAGGTGAGCGCCGCGTCACCCTTGCGCAGGGCCAACCGCCAACCGCACCGTTGCCAGTCGCCAAGCACGATCCGCCGCCGGCCGCCGGCCATTCGGTGGATGCCCGGGCGATGCGTATGGCCATGCACCAGCAGCGGCGCGTCCGCGTCCACCAGCGCGGCCTCCACGGCCGCCGGCGTCACGTCCATGATGCCCGCCGCCTTGTTGGCACCGGCGGCCACGCTTTCGGCGCGCATCCTGGCCGCCAGCGCCCGGCGCTCGTCCAGCGACCTCGCCAACACGTCGGCCTGCCAAGCCGCCGAGCGGAGTTCGGCGCGAACGCGCTGGTAGGCCACGTCGCGCGTGCAGTAGGCGTCGCCGTGGGCGAGCAGAACGGGGTCGCCGTCAACATCCACCACGCTGGGGTCCGCCAGCAGCGTGACGCCGGTTTCGGCCGCGAACCGCTCGCCCAACAGGAAGTCGCGGTTGCCGCGCATGACGAAGACGGCGCAGCGCGCCGCGGCGGCGGCCAGCGTCTCGCGCAACGCGGTGGCCGCCGGCCCGTTGTCGTCGTCCCCCACCCACACCTCGGCCAGATCGCCAAGGATGTATACGGCGTCCACGCCGACGGGGACCGCCAGCAGGCGCCGCAGACCGGCGAGCACCGGGCCGTCCGCCCGGTCGATGTGCAGGTCCGAGACGAAGAGCGCGCTCAGCGGGCCGCCCCCGAACCGCTACCGCCGGCGTCCGCCAAGGTGGCCGCGGCAAGCGTGTTCTCCAAAATGGCAAGCCGCGTCATGGGGCCGACGCCACCGGGCACCGGCGTTATCCACGCGGCTTTTTCGGCCACTTCGTCGAATCGCACATCGCCGCAAAGGCTGCCATCGGCTTGCTGGGTGATGCCCACGTCCACCACGATGGCACCGGGTTTCACGCAGTCCGCGCCGATCAGGCCGGCTTTGCCGGTGGCCGAGACCACTATGTCCGCTTGCGCGATGTGCGAGGGGACGTTGCGCGAGAAGCGATGCACGGTGGTCACGGTGCAGCCGACCAACAGGAGCTCCAAGCCCATCGGCCGCCCCACATGGTTGGAGGCGCCGATCACGGTGGCGCTCATGCCGCGCAAAAGCACACCGGTGTGGCGAAGCAGGGTCATTACCGCCTTCGGCGTGCAGGCGTGGATGCTCGGTTCCCGCAACACCAGCCGCCCCATGTTGTGCGGATGCACGCCGTCGACGTCCTTGGCGGGGGCGATGTGCTCGGTGATGTGAAGCGGGTCGATATGCCGCGGCAGCGGCAACTGGACGAGGATGCCGTCGCAGGCCGGATTCTCGTTCAGCGCTTCGATCATTCCGATGAGTTCCGCCTCCGGCGTTTCAACGGGCAGTTGGCGAACCGCGGCGTTGAAGCCGACCTCCTCGCAGTCCTTGCGCTTGAGCCGCACGTAGATGGTGGAGCCCGGGTCGTCGCCGACCAGAAAAACCGCGAGCCCAGGCCGTCGCAGCCCGGCCTCCAGCCGTTGCCGCACTTTGGCCGCGATGTCCCGCCGCGCGGCGCGCGCGATCGCGTTGCCGTTGAGTATTTTGGCTGGCATGGGGTGCTCCCGACGGCGTGGACGCACCGTTCAAGCGCATTGTAAACCGCCAAACGGCGATGTGGTGGCGGTATGCCGCATGGCGCAAGCTGGCGGCGGCTGGATTACATCGGAGACCAAATCGTCGAGTCGTTCATACTCAAACGTGGTTGGCGACGTCCAAGCACTTCAGCGCGGCGGCCATCTTGTTGTTCGGCAGGGCTTTTGGCGGCGCGAAGGGGCGGAAGCCGACGGCACCCCTCAGTCCGCCGTGCCCGTTGAGACATTGGCGAGATGGCCGGTTGGAGTCTCCAGCAAACTCATCACCGCCAGCGGCGCATCCGCGGTCACGCGCAACCGCCACTTGCCGCCGCCATCGCCCAAACGGCCCGAGAGGCGCTCGCTGCCCGCCTCCAACTCCGCCGCCGTGAACGTGCGCACCGACGCCGCTGGCACCGCCACGGACACCGGGCTGGAGTTCGAACCCCCGTCGTCCACGCCGGCGATGATGGCACGCGCCGCCACATCGCCGTTGTTGATCAGCCGCAGCTTGCTCACTTGGCGGGTGTTGCTGCCGGGGTTGAAGAACACCACGCGGTGACTGCCGTCTTCGGCGTGGGGCGCCAAATCGTGCATGCTGGTCAAGAAACCGTCCGCCGTGCGGATGTAGGAGAGCACCTGCAGATCCAGTTCGGATGTGAGCGCCAAGCGCCAATCCCCCTCGCCGGTGCCGACCCCGCCCGCAAGCCCCTTGGCGTTGTTGCCGGCCTCCAAGTCGTCGGAGTTGAAATGCACGGTCTGCCGAGACCCCAACTCCAAGAAGACGGGGCCGGCGCGGTTGCCCTCGTCGTCCACCGCCTCAATGGCCACCTCGCCAGAGACGTTCGAGCGGTTGACCACCCGCAGAAATCCCGTCCGCGTTCCGCCCGCCGCGAGAAACAACGGTACCCGGTGGCGCCAGCCACCGTCAGCGAGCGGCTCGGCATTGTTCGGCACCGTGGAGAGGTTGGTGAGATGTCCGGTGGGGCTCTCCAGCAGGCTCATCGCCAACCAAGGGAAGCCGCGGACTCGCAACCGCCACTTGCCGGCGCCGTCGCCGAGGCCGTGCGCGTTCTCCAGCGCCTGCGCGGTGAGGGTCAGGGCGTGCTGCGGTCGCACCTTTATCGAACCCGCCATCGCGTGCCACTTGCCATTGTCGTCGTAGCCGCCCGTCACCCACTTCGCCGGCTCCGCCTCCGTGTTCACCACCCGCAGGGTGCTCTGTTGCCGTTGGTTGCTGCCGGGATTGAAGAACGGCAGCATCGCGTCCGGCGCGATGTCGTGCATGGCGGTGACGAACCCGTCCCCAGTGCGGATGTAGGACAGCACCTCGATGTCCAAAGAGGACACGACTTCCAGCCGCCAATCGCCGGCCGTCGGCCGGCCAATGCCGCCGCCGAACCCCTTCGCCGCGTTGCCGTTCTCCAAGTCCGCCGAATTGAAGTGGGCCGCCCGCCGCGCGCCCACCTGCAAGCGCACCGGCCCCACGCGAACGCCCGCGTCGTCCACCGCCTCGATGAGCACCTCGCCACCCGCCTCGCTCCGGTTGACGATCCGCACGAAACCCAAGCGCCCAGCGCCGGCCGCCGGGAAGTACGGCACCGTCTCCCCTGCCAGAACGGTCACGCGGCGTTCGCGCAGAGCGCTGAGGACGCTCATCGCCTCGCCCGACAGTGGATTTCCCCGCACGTCCACCATCAACAGCTTCTCGCCGTTCAGCAGAGGTGATATGTCCTGCACGGCGTTGTTGCTCAAGTGGAGCTCCGCCAAGGACTCGAAATTCAAGGGGGCGATGTCCGTCACCTGGTTGTCGCTCGCGTGCAGGTATCTCAAATACCGCATCCCCGCCAACGGCGAGAGCGACGTGATCGAGTTGCCGCTCACTCGAAGCTCCCCCAACAAATGCAAGTTCGCCAAGGCGGTGATGTCCGAAATCGAATTGTCGGTCAGATGCAGGGACCACAGCTGGTCGGTAAGAGTCGGCAGGTCGCTTATCAAATTGCCGTCCAAGGCCAGATAGGTAAGACGGTCCATGTCGGCGAGCAACGCGACATCCTCAATGCCGGTGTCGCGCAACGACAGCTCGACCAAAGGCAAGCCGGTCAGCGACGCAATGTCTTCGATGTTGCTTCCACCTAGATCGAGAAATCGCAGGTTTGTTGCCAACTCCAAGCCAGTCAAGTCCTCGGCACCACGATTCGATACGTCCAGACGCACCAGCTCGGAGAGATCGTCGATGGTGACCGGCCAGCCAACGCCCTTGCGCAGCTCCGCTTCCACCGCTCCGCGAAGCGCCGGGTCCGCTATCTCCGCCAGCTCCGCCCCTTCGGGCACCGCGGGCGGAGCATCGAACGACACCTCCACGCCTCGTTCGACCAACTCGGGAATATCCGTTTCGATGGTTTTTAGGCTTAGCCGGTTGCGCTCCAAGCGGACGCGGTCGCCATCGCCGATTCCCCCGTTGCGCAGTAGCGGCGACACGTCCGATATGCCGTTCCATCCTAGGTTCAGCTCCTCAAGCAAGGCGAGGTCAGAGAGTGCCGCAAGGTCGACGTCGGACATCCCGGTTGCCCAGAGATGCAACCGCGCCAGCGAGGTGAAGGTCGAAATCGCTGCAAAGTCCAAGATCGGGTTGCCGTTTAGGGTCAGGTCCGTCAAGCGAGTGAGGCCGGCGAGCGGCGCAAGATCTGAAATCCGGGTGCCAGCCAAGCCGAGTGTTTCCAGCGAAGTGAGGCCGGAGAGCACCGCATGGTCGTCCATCCTGTTGCCGTGGAGATTCAAGGAAGTCAGCGAGACCAAGCCAGCGAGCGGCGTGAAGTCGGAGAGGTTTCTGTTGTGACTCAGATCCAGGTGTTCTAGCGAAGTGAGCCGGCCGAGTGGGTCAAGATCGGAGAAAAGGTTGCGATCGAGCCCAAGCGAGGTCAGCGACGTGAGGCCGGCCAGTGGTGCAAGATCGGAGATAAAGTTATTGTCCCAGCCGTAGCCGCCGAGATCGAGCGCCTTCAGCGACGTGAGGCCAGCCAGCGGCGCAAGATCGGAGATCCCGTTGCCGATGAGGTGCAAAATCGTCAGCGAGGTAAGGCCAGCCAGCGGCGCAAGATCGGACGCCTCGTTGAGATTGACATACAGCTCCGTGAGCGACGTGAGGCCAGCCAGCGGCGCAAGATCGGACACCTCGTTGCCTTGGATCCCGCGGCCGAGACTCAGCTCCGTGAGCGAGGTAAGGCCAGCCAGCGGCACAAGATCGGACACCTCGTTGGCTTGGAGACTCAGTGTTGTCAGCGACGCGAGGCCAGCCAGCGGCGCAAGATCGGAGATCTGGTTGGCTGTGAGATAGAGTTCCGTCAGCGACGTGAGGCGGGCTAGGGGCGCAAGATCGGAGATCTGGTTGTGTGCGAGATAGAGTTCCGTCAGCGACGTGAGGCGGGCTAGGGGCGCAAGATCGGAGATCTGGTTGTGTGCGAGATGCAGTCTTGCCAGCGACGCGAGGCCAACCAGCGGCGCAAGATCGGACACTTCGTTGTAATACAGAAACAGGTCCGTCAGCGACGCGAGGCCGGACAACGGCGCAAGATCGGAGATTGCACCCCTGTCCAAAGTTAGGCCTCGCAGGTTAAGCGCATACTCAATGCCGGTGATTTCGCGCACGCTGGAAGCGCGAAAGTAGCGGAGGCCTTCCATCTCGCCGCGGGTGATTGGCTCGTCCGAATCCTTCCCTAGTGCCCGTTCCAGAGCCTTGCGAAGGGCCGCATCAGGAATCTCGACCAGCGTTTCCGAATCGGTGCCTTCTACCTCGCCAAGCGCCGGTTGCCACGACGCACCGGCCGCCACCGCCCCCGCAAGGAGGGCGAACAGAAGCGCCGCGCGTTTGGGTGCTTTGGCGTGCATTTTTCAGTCCGTCCCCGAACGGCTTTGCCGGTAGTTGGCGACCCTGTGGCGATTTCGGTTCAACGCAAGGACGGCGTCCGTGGGCCCGTCCACCAGCGCCCGCTGCCTGCTAAACCTAGACACGCCGAGCGGCGTACCCGTGGGACCGTATCGCCACGGTGAAGAAAAAAGTGGGACAAAGAGAGGGGCTTTCCCCGAGGCCTCGCACCGGTTCGTATATGCCATGACGGTTACTTCGCAGACCCTCCCGTCCCCAGCGAAGCCGTACTCATACCCATGAGATCCATCAACATAGCGGTCGTGAACCAACCCCATGTTGTGGCCGATCTCATGGGTTATTGCATTGATGCTGAAGGCACCCTGCGCGATGCCACCATTACTACGAGCGAGCAAATGCACCAGATCGGCACCAAGGGTGTCCCGCAGGATGTGAACGCTGTCCATGTGGCCATCGGCAGGATCGACTAGCCGATTAATGTCCGTAGAGATGTTCTCTCCTTCTTCATAGTCCACCCTTTCCGCGCCGACGAGGTTCACAGAGACAAACGCACCACTGCGTTCAAATGTGTGATTGGTGATGCTGACAATCCAGTCGACATACAATTTCGTTAGCGCCTCGCCGCGGTGGTACTCCTCAATCCAAGGCGTCCAGACCACTAGGAGGTCCACCGCCGTAACATCGTCCGCGGTGCCTTGCGCGCCGGACGCATCATCCGAGACATCCGAGATACCCAACTCAGGATGCTCCGGTTGCACCACGCCGGCGCAGTCGACGGGCGGCGCGTTTGTCACGTCCCGCACGGCGTGAACGCCGCCGCCCAAGGGAACGACTTCGTACGAAACGTCCGGCGTCCAGATGGACGCCGAAACGGCCTGCGGGTGTACCACCAACGTGACGAATCCCACGCTGCGGCCTTCAATGCGACCGGACAGGGAATAGCCCCACGGCGTCGACGCTGTCCGCTCGACCACCATGTCGAGATCGACATCGGCGTTGACGTTCAGGCGCAGGCGCCCTTCGCCCGAGTCTTCGACTTCATCGCGCACCCTGGCCAGCTCGTTGCGGGCGACCCGCACGCGCCGTTCCCACGCCCCGCCGACAGCCGAGGTTCTCCGCTCAGCCGACCCGACGTTGGCCGCTGGGGCCGCGGCCCTATCCTCCGCACCGGCGGGTTCCACCGGCAGAAAGAGCTCGGCCGCATAGGACCAATTAGCCAGCAACAAGGCGGCCGCGCCAAGCACAACCCGCGCCGATGGCCTCAAGGGCAGTGGTTTCCGGCCGGTGCGCCCAGCAGCCCTGCCCCAAGCACAACCGCTCCCGACATTCTCATTCGAACTCACTCGATTCCTCCACTGGCGTCCGGTGTCTGAGGCGGTGCGCTTCCCGGCCCGGTTCCCTCGGATCGTCGCGAGCCCGGTGGCGAAGGCAAAGTGGCGTCCCGGGCTGCCGGTTCGAGGCGCCCCGGGCTGGCCGTCGATGGTTCCGATTCGCCGCGCTCCTCGGTGCCGCAGAAGTCCTCAGGTACCGTAATGTGTACCGATCGGTTGAGCATCTCGATGCCAAATCGTCGATCGTCCGGCAAAGCGCCGTCGGCGGCAGGCTTCCTGCGCTGCATCTCGGCCGGGTCTCCCCATTTGTTGACTTGTACCTCGAACTCGACGCCTTCCTGGACACCCGAATAGACGACCGGCTCGCCGCCGGCGCAGAGATTGTTCGACGGCGCGAAGTCCTCGCCCTCCGCAGGACACTGCCACTTCTCTTTGGATTTGCTCTCATCCGCCAAGAAAGCGGCCACTGCATCCGCACGCCGATTCGCAATCTCGCAGTTTAGTTGTGGGGAATGATCGGCGACGCCATTCAGCCTAACCGGTGCAACACTGGCGAACGCCGTCACCACGAACCTTGGGATAGGTTCGCTAGGTAAGCGCCGGTGCTTCGAATTCCCACACTCCGCAATCGCTTTCCTGAAACTGTGCAGCCACGCCTGCTGCGACTTCTCCAAGCAGATTCCCTCTCCAGTCTTCAGCTGCGCGTTCTTGAGGTGCGTCAGCGAGAAGACGGTGTCGGTGCGCATGTGGACCTTGATTGTTTCCTTCGTGTCCTCGTCTTCGGCGTCCTCGGCACCGACTACGACGACGTGTCGGTCCACCACTTTGGAACGGTCGTACAGAGGAAGCGTCGCCGCCAACAAGATCGCAAAAGCCGCGAGCAAGAACGTCAGATACGCAGCTCTGGCGAGTGTCAGCAGCAGGTTGCCGGGAATCTTGGCGATATTGTCCCGCCAAGTAACGGCAAGGCTCTTGAGCACCTCCGGACTGGGACTCCACCCGCTACGGAATATGTCTTCTACGGCTTTCGCAAGCGGAATGAAAGCTGCCCAAGACAGCTTCCCTATCGACCGCAACAGGGCCCCGACCACGCCCACGGCGAGCAGGAAAGTCAGCGCTCTGACCATTTGGTAGTCCTGTTTGAGGATTCCGGCAATGAGTTCTTCCGGCCAGTATTGGTACAACAACCCAACAACCACCACCGGTAGCGCAATCGGCGCCACCGTCGCCACAACCAGCGCGAGGCGCGCAACAATGCGCAGCCCCAAGAGCGGCAGATACAGAACGATCCGCGTTGCCAAGACGAGGAACATCCGCAATGTTTCACCTATGGACATGGGGCAACCAGACTCTCAAGTTGGGGAAGGAAGTTGGGAGGAAGCAGAGCGCTTCAATAACGCCCCGCGGCACGACAGCAGGCGCTGCAGATGCACCTGCCGCGGACCGTTCTTGCCTGGGCCGCGCCTTCTAGGCACGGCATCAGCGCCGATGGCCCATGCCGTTCCGTCATCTGGCGGTTCCGCTGCTGGCGGCTTCGACGTTGCAGCCGCCCGCGTCCTGCACTTCAAGGAGCACTACCCGATTGAGGAGTTCCTGATCGGTGCTCTGGATCGCATCATGGGCGTCCAAGAACGGCCGGCGCATGTGGGCGTAATCCCGCCACGGTTCATGCAGAACGTCGATACCGTTGTCCTCATTCACGCCCTGTTCGTTCAATCGGCCAATCACGCCGTCGGCGCGCAAGTTGGCCGCTTTCACGTTCAGAGCGTCCGATTCCGGCATGCGCCTGCCTTGCCCGTCCACGAACTCCCTAGTGCTGGAGTAGCCTTGGATCTTCAGCCGAACCCGAGCAGTCGGCAAGGCGCAGGCAAGCAACGCCGCGGCAAACCTGTCGAGTTTCGCGCCCTGCTGGTCCGTGATGGCGATGCCGTGGCTGCTCGCCGTCAACTGCTCCAACGGCGATTGGTCGCCTGCCGTGTCCCCTTGCAGTCTGGCGTTTGAGAACGCCACCCAGATGAGCGGTTGAACCCCAGCCGCCGGCGTGCCGGGAGTCGCGGGCGTGCCGGGAGTATCGACGCAACAGGCATCCCGAAGAGCCTGTTCGAGTTCACTGATGCGTTTGTTGAACTCGGTGGTCCCGAGGCGCGAAGCGACCGACTGCTCAAGTTCGTCCATGCGGCTATCGAAGGTCTTTCGCTTGAGATAGCCGTCTTCCTCCAAGCGTTCCGAGACGGCCTCGGCAATCACCTCCACCCCCGGGCCATTCGGCGGCGGACCATTCGGCGGCTCCGAGATATACAACCACCCTAGAACCGCCACGGCGACAGCGAGAATGGCCGTTGCCACGGCCAGCAGCGTAGTCAGGGGGTTGCCCAAGTCCGGGGCCGGCGCATCTTCCGCCATCAGCTACGCCTCCCCTGCAGGACAGCGTGGCGGACCCCGCGGCGCTGGTGCCGCGGACCTCGATTTCGCGTTGGCGCCGGCGCCGGACCGGCTATCGTGCTTCGGTTATGGAAGCGGTTGGTTGCAAGAATCATGCCAATGGTGGCACCTCCCGCCGCAGCGGAAACTTCGCCAGCGCACTTACGGCTACCAGCAGGCATCCCGCCTCTCATTGGCTCTTCCCCAACCCTGTGAAGTCTGCAGCAAACCTATCGCGCCCGTCAGGACGTGTCAAGGGGCGGTGTCAAGCCCTCCAGCCCGTGCGTACCCCGCCTCGCTGGGTGTGCGACGTTTTAGTGCGCGAGCCGTCAGGCGGCCATTGGCGGCGGTTTGCGCCGACGGCGCCAGAAGTCGTCGTACCGTTCGTCGCGGACGCACGAACGCAACGCCATGACGTCGTTCGCGCCGGCTCTGCTCCATCGCATGCCGGAACACTTGAGGCGCTCGCCGACCAGCGTCCGGCAGGAGCTCTCCACCATGCCCGAACCGATCAGCAGCCCCATCTCCCGGTACGCGGGGTAGCGCATCCGGCTCCGGTTGTTCTCCACGTAGCCGACGCACTGGTCGGCGGTCTTGTCGCCGGCGTGCCGGCGCAGTTCCCGCAGCACGTCGTCCACGCGCCCCTCGGAGAGCGCCGCGCAGACCTTCTCCGACCACGCCCGGCACAGCTCCGTGCCGGCGCCGTACACCGAGCGCCCCACTTCCCAGAGCCGCTCCCTGGCGTGCCGGATGTCGACAATGCAAACGGCGTTCGGGAACAGTTCCGCGGCGGCGTTCCAGATCCACTTCGCGCCGTCGGCGACCACCACCTGCCGCTTCGCCGCCGCGAACCCGAACCGCCCGGCGGCCCGCCAGAGCCGCCGCGCGAACGCCGACGGCTCCGCGTCCACGTCCCTCGACGCCGCGCTGTCGATAGCCGCCGTGTGCCGCGCCGAACCCGCGTCCCGCTCCGGCAGGCCGGTCTTCGCGTTCCGCCGCTCCGCCGTGTGGAACACCGCCACCTTCGCCTCCCGCGTCTTCGACGGCCGGCCGTCCTCCCCCGTCCCCGCGTCCCGCCGCACCACCGGCACCCCCGTGCCGTCCGGGCTGCAGCACATCGTCTCCGCCGGCGCCTCGCGCAACGCCGGCTCCGCCTCGTCCCACGCCGTGATCTCCCGTCCGACCTGCTTCGAGGCCCGCTCCGCCCGCTTCGCCGTCGCCTCCACGCCGGCCAGCCGGCCCAGGCGCGCCGCCGCCTTCTCGAAGCTCGCGTCCGCCGCCAGATCCGCCAGCGCCCACAGCGCCGCCGGCGTTCCCCGCACGCCGTCCCGCCCCGCGATGCCCAGCTCCTCGTCCAGAACGTGCCGCCCGCCCTTCGAGCACCCGCACGTCCAGTAGCCGCGCCGCAGCGACAGCGGGCCGAGCAGCGACAGCGGCGCCGTCGAGCGCGTGCCGCGCCGAACCATCGCCGAGCCGCAAGCCCCGCACGCCGGCGCCCCGGATTCCGCGTCCAGCGCCGACAGACCCTCCGAAAGCCCCGCCGCCGCGCCGCCAAGCAGAGCGCCCCGCAGGTCCAGCTCGAACTCCCGGAACCCCCGCCCGCCGCCCAGAACCTCCCGGCAAAGCTCCCGGAACTCCGGCGACGACGACAGCAGGCGGAGAACCTTCTCCCCGGAAAAGCCCACGCCTCCTTGCGCTCCAGCGCGTCTCGCGCCAACATGCCTTCCGTCATCGCGATTCCCTTCGCTGTGGTGGTTGACACCCTCAGCGTAACCGGGAATCGCGATGACTCCCCAAACCCTGCTCGCAGCCCCGCGCACTAAAACGTCGCACACCCGCCTCGCTCTTGTCATTGACAGCAGGCCCTACTAGCGCTATGGTTCGCAGCGCTCGGCGGGGTATGGCGCAGTCTGGTAGCGCACCTGCTTTGGGAGCAGGGTGTCGGGAGTTCAAATCTCTCTACCCCGACCAGATTCCATGAAGCGCCCGTAGCTCAACCGGACAGAGCATCGGCCTTCTAAGCCGAGGGGTGAAGGTTCGAGTCCTTCCGGGCGTGCCAGTGCGCGGCGTGGTCTGGAGCCTTGGCGGAGAGCCTTGCGGTGTTGAGAACCAATGGTGGGTGTAGCTCAGCAGGTAGAGCCCCGGATTGTGGATCCGGTGGTCGTGGGTTCAAGTCCCATCATCCACCCCAATCGCCAAGCCGCTAAGCCCCTTCCCCCGTGACCGTTGATTCCGTGCGCGTTTCCGTAGAAACGACGATCGGGCTTTCCCGCAAAGCCACGGTCAGCGTGCCGGCCGCCACTTTCGAGTCGCGAATCACGGGCGAGCTGAACAAAGCCGCCACCGGCCTGCGCGTCCCCGGTTTTCGGCCGGGCAAGGTGCCGATGAAGGAGGTGCGCCGAAGACTCGATGCCCAAGTGCGCGCCAAGGTGGCGCGGGAACTGTCTATTTCGAGTTTCTCGGACGCCATGCGCGAACAGCCGTTCACACTCGCCACGCAACCGAGCATCGAAATCGTCAACCTTGCCGCGGGTGGCGATCTGGAGTTCACCGCGACGTTCGAGGTGTTCCCGGAAATCGACCTCGCGCCTCTCGATTCGCTGCGCATCCGGAAGCCGGAAGTGGACGTGGACGAGACGGACGTCGACTACACGATCGAACAGTTGCGTTTGCAGAGGCGCGATTGGGTTGCCGTCGACGGCCCGGCCGCGGCAGGCCATCGAGTGGTTTTGGACTACCGGGTGAAGCGCGACGGCGAAGTGCAGAGCGAGCAGGAGGGGCTCACCTTCGTGCTCGGCGAAGGCCCGCCGCTCGGCGTTCTCCAAGATGTCCTCATCGGCATGTCCGCGAACGAGACGCGACGGCTGCCAAGCACGGTGCCCGCCGCGCAAGACACCGCGCCAGAGCCGGACGCGATGCCCGATGGCAAGGCGGGGGGTTCGAACCCGGTCGCCGCGGCGCCGGATGGCGAGGCGTTGCAGCCGGACGCGGTGGAGGCACCCGAACACCAGTCCCCCGACGATGGCGAGCAGCCGTCTGAAGGCAGTGCCCAGGGCAGTTCGGAACAGGCACAACAACAAACCACTCCAACGGGCGAGTCGGCCGCGGCGGACGACGAGCAATACGGGGAAGTAACCCTGCGCAAAGTGGAGGAAGGCCTGCTGCCGGCCGTGGACGACGAGTTCTTCGATTGGTTTGGCGTAGAGAAGGACGGTGACCGCCCCGCCAAGTTCCGCGCCGGGGTGCGCGAACGAATGGACTTGGAAATGCAGGCGGCTCTGCGCCGAGTCGCCGCCGAGGAAGTGGCGGCCTCGCTGGCCAAGGCGCACGACTTCGAACTGCCTCCCTCCGCCCTGCTGGCCGAAGTCCAAAGCATGGGGAAGACCGAGAACCTGCCCCCGGAAACCCTAGTGCCTCGCGTCCGCCTGGCGGAAGTGCGCTTGCGGGCGCGTCTGGTGATGCGCGAGATAGTCTCGCGCGAGTCCATGCGGCCGGACGAAGAACGAGTGGTTGATCGCATCGAACAGATCGCCAGCGGCTACGAGCAGCCCAAGGACGTGCGGCGAGCGATCTATGCCGACGAGTCGCACATGCGTCAATTGGAGGCGTCGGCGCTGGAGGAGCAGGTGGTCGAGCACGTCTCGGCACGCGCCAGAGTATCGCCGGTGCGGATGTCGTACCGAGACTTGGTCGCCGGCGAACCGTTGCCGAAAGCGCCGGAAACCGAGCCCGACGCCAGCAACATCGGTCCTGACGCCGTACCCGAAGACCCGTCGCAGACGCCCGTTGCCCAACGGCCGACCGGTTGGGTCGGCAAGGTAAAGCGCTTGTTCGCCCGCTAGTTGCGCGGCCGTCACTTCCGGTTTGCCGCTCGAGGCGTCATTCGCCTCGGCTTCGTGGCTCGAACCGTCAGCCGCGCCTAGGGCCACAGCCGCAAACCGCCAGCGCAACCCCAAACGAGGAGACGCACGATGAACGACTCACGCACTTCGCCGACAACCGGCTTCGGGATACCGCCTCGCGGCCTCGGCTTGGTGCCGATGGTGGTGGAGCAAAGCGCCCGGGGCGAGCGCGCCTACGACATCTACTCGCGCCTGCTCAAGGACCGCATCGTGTTCCTGGTGGGCCCGGTGGACGACGGCGTGGCCAATCTGGTCATGGCGCAGTTGCTGTTCCTCGCGTCGGAGAACGCCGAGAAGGACATTCACCTCTACATCAACTCGCCCGGCGGCACGGTGACCGCCGGGTTGTCCATCTACGACACCATGCAGTTCGTGCCCTGCGATGTCGCCACCGTGTGCATCGGCCAAGCGGCCAGCATGGGCGCGTTCCTGCTTGCCGCCGGGGCCGCCGGCAAGCGCATGGCGCTGCCCAATTCCCGCGTCATGCTGCACCAGCCGGCGGGCGGCTCCCAGGGGGTTGCGGCGGACATCGAGATACAAGCCCGCGAGATTCTCGCCATGCGCGCCCAGCTGAACGACCTGCTGGCCCGCCACAGCGGCCAGACCGCGGAGCGCATCGCCGCGGACACCGATCGGGACTACTGGATGACTCCGGAACAGGCGCGGGAGTACGGCTTGGTGGACTCGGTGAAACACCCCGAGGCCAAGCCGAAGCCGCACTAGCGCCCGGCAAGTCGACCCCCACGCCTCACCCTCGCACACAGGGGTACGACTGGGCGGTTGGCGGGTGGTTGCAAAACCGGCGCTAAATCACCATCGTTCGCACATCTGACAAGGGAACACCAGAGGTTTCATGGCCAGCGACCACGGGAGCGACTCCAACCTCCCGACATGCTCGTTCTGCTCGAAGGTGCAGCACGAGGTGCGCAAGCTCATCGCCGGCAAGGGCGTACACATCTGCGACGAGTGCGTGGAACTGTGCAACGAGATCATCAGCGATGACGCGCCGGCGGGGACGGAGAGCAAGGACAGCGACAAACTGCCGGTGTCGCGCGAGATCAAGAAGATCTTGGACGAGTACGTCATTCACCAAGAACAAGCCAAGAAGAGGAGACGCACGATGAACGACTCACGCACTTCGCCGACAACCGGCTTCGGGATACCGCCTCGCGACCTCGGCTTGGTGCCGATGGTGGTGGAGCAAAGCGCCCGGGGCGAACGCGCCTACGACATCTACTCGCGCCTGCTCAAGGACCGCATCGTGTTCCTGGTGGGCCCGGTGGACGACGGCGTGGCCAATCTGGTCATGGCGCAGTTGCTGTTCCTCGCGTCGGAGAACGCCGAGAAGGACATTCACCTCTACATCAACTCGCCCGGCGGCACGGTGACCGCCGGGTTGTCCATCTACGACACCATGCAGTTCGTGCCCTGCGATGTCGCCACCGTGTGCATCGGCCAAGCGGCCAGCATGGGCGCGTTCCTGCTTGCCGCCGGGGCCGCCGGCAAGCGCATGGCGCTGCCCAATTCCCGCGTCATGCTGCACCAGCCGGCGGGCGGCTCCCAGGGGGTTGCGGCGGACATCGAGATACAAGCCCGCGAGATTCTCGCCATGCGCGCCCAGCTGAACGACCTGCTGGCCCGCCACAGCGGCCAGACCGCGGAGCGCATCGCCGCGGACACCGATCGGGACTACTGGATGACTCCGGAACAGGCGCGGGAGTACGGCTTGGTGGACTCGGTGAAACACCCCGAGGCCAAGCCGAAGCCGCACTAGCGCCGGGCAAGTCGATCCCCACGCCTCACCCTCGCACACAGGGGTACGACGGAGCGGTTTGCGGGGGGTTGCAAAACCGGCGCTAAATCACCATCGTTCGCACATCTGACAAAGGAACACCAGAGGTTTCATGGCCAGCGACCACGGGAGCGACTCCAACCTCCTGACATGCTCGTTCTGCACGAAGGTGCAGCACGAGGTGCGCAAGCTCATCGCCGGCAACGGCGTACACATCTGCGACGAGTGCGTGGAACTGTGCAACGAGATCATCAGCGATGAAACGCCGGCGGGGACGGAGAGCAAGGACAGCGACAAACTGCCGGTGCCGCGCGAGATCAAGAAGATCTTGGACGAGTACGTCATTCACCAAGAACAAGCCAAGAAGGTGTTGGCGGTGGCCGTCTACAACCACTACAAGCGGCTCAACTACAAGGGCAAGAAGGACGACGTGGAGCTTTCCAAGTCCAACATTCTGCTCATCGGGCCGACCGGCTGCGGCAAGACGCTGCTCGCGGAGACCTTGGCGCGTCTGCTCGACGTGCCTTTCACCATCGCCGACGCCACCACGCTCACCGAAGCGGGTTACGTTGGCGAGGACGTCGAGAACATCATCCAGAAGCTCCTGCAGAAGTGCGATTACAACGTCGAGCGCGCTCAAGTGGGCATCGTCTACATCGACGAGATCGACAAGATTTCGCGCAAGTCCGACAACCCCTCGATCACCCGCGACGTGTCCGGCGAAGGCGTGCAGCAAGCCTTGCTCAAGCTCATCGAGGGCACCATCGCCTCGGTGCCGCCGCAAGGCGGACGCAAGCATCCGCAGCAGGAGTTCCTGCAGGTGGACACCTCCAACATCCTGTTCATCTGCGGTGGCGCGTTCTCCGGGTTGGATCGGGTGATCATGGATCGATCCGACAAGTCCGGCATGGGCTTTCTGGCCGACGCCGGCGCGGCCCGCAAGGACCCGGACAGCATCGGCGAGACGTTGCGCCAAGTGGAACCCGAGGACCTCATCAAGTACGGCCTCATCCCGGAGTTCGTCGGGCGGCTGCCCGTGGTGGCCACCCTGGAGGAGCTGGGCATCAAAGCGCTGGTGCGGATTCTCAACGAGCCGAAAAACTCCCTCGTGCGTCAGTACACCAAGCTGTTCGAGATGGAAGACGTGGACGTGGACTTCCGCGAAGACGCCCTTTGGGCGGTGGCGAAGAAAGCGATGGAACGCAAGACCGGCGCCCGCGGCTTGCGGTCCATCCTCGAGGCCGTGCTGCTCGACACGATGTACGAGTTGCCGTCGTCGGAATCCGTGGCCAAGGTGGTTGTGGACGAGAGCGTCATCAATGGCGACAACGAGCCGATGCTGATGTACGAGCGCCCCGCCAAAGCCAGCAAGTCCGCGAGCGGCTGAGCGGCGCCGAAGGGCCTCGCCCGGCAAACGGCGGCATCGGAAGGGACGCTGACCCCGTGATGGAAGGCATCCCGGTGCTGCCCTTGCGCGGCGTGGTGGTCTATCCGCACGGCATCCACCCGCTCTTCATCGGCACCAAGCGCTCGATCCGGGCGGTGCGAGCCGCCACCGCCCACGACAAGAACATCCTGCTGGTCGCCAAACGCGATGCCAAAGTGGCGGACCCGGGCGCCGCCGACTTGTTCGACACCGGCACCCTCGCGTCGGTGTTGCAATTCGTGGCGTTGCCGGACGGCAAGGTGAAGGTGCTGGTGGAAGGCTCTCAGCGCGCCGCCATAGAGCGCATCAACGAGGACGGCGATCACCTCGTCGCGGACTTGACGACGTTGGCGGAGGACCAACACGAGCCGTCGTTCGCCGCCGCGGTGACCCGCTCGGTGCTCGCCCAGTTCGAGCGCTTCGCAAAGACCGGGCAAGTGCCGGACGACATCCTCGCCTCGGTGACCAGCATCGACGATCCCTCCCGCCTGGTCGACACCATCGCCGCGCAGGTGCCGCTGAAACTGGCAATGCGGCAGAAAATCCTCGAATTGAGCGATCTCGAACAACGGGCCGAGTGCCTGCTCGGCTACTTGGAGGCCGAAATCGACGCCCGGCAAGTGGACAAGCGCATCCGCGGACGGGTGAAGAAGCAGTTGGAGAAAAGCCAGCGCGAGTACTACTTGAACGAACAGATGAAGGCCATCCACAAGGAACTCGGCAGCCTTGCGGACGCGCCGAACGAGTTTGACGTGCTGGGAACGCGCATCAAGGAAGCCGGGCTGCCCAAGGCCGCCCGCGAGAAGGCCGAAACGGAGCTGGCCAAACTCAAGCTCATGGCGCCGATGGCCGCCGAGGCGACGGTGGTGCGCAGCTACCTGGACTGGATGCTCTCCGTTCCCTGGCGCGGCAAACGCCGTGTGCGGCGCGACCTGGCCGCCGCCCGCCGCATCCTGAACGAAGACCACTACGGCCTGGAGGACGTCAAGGAGCGCGTGCTGGAGCACTTGGCGGTGCAGGCCAGAGTGCGCAAGGTGAGAGGCCCGGTGCTGTGCTTGGTGGGCGCGCCCGGCGTCGGCAAGACGTCCCTCGGCGAATCCATCGCCCGCGCCACGAATCGCCGTTTCGTGCGCATGGCCCTGGGCGGCGTGCGCGACGAGGCGGAGATCCGCGGCCACCGGCGCACCTACATCGGCTCGCAACCGGGCAAGGTGTTGCAGAGATTGGCGAAGGCCGGGGTGCGCAATCCGCTGTTCCTGTTCGACGAAGTGGACAAGATGGGCATGGATGTGCGGGGCGACCCGGCCGCGGCGCTGCTTGAAGTGCTCGACCCGGAGCAGAACCACGCCTTCAACGATCACTACTTGGAGGTGGATTACGACCTCTCGGACGTGTTTTTCGTCTGCACCTCCAACTCCATGGACATCCCCCCGGCGCTGCTGGATCGCATGGAGGTGATCCGGCTCGCCGGCTACACCGAGGACGAGAAACGCAACATCGCCTCACGCTTTCTCATTCCGAAGCAGCGCCGGCTGACGGGTCTCGCCGAAACCGAGCTGCGCGTCACCGACGGCGCGCTCACGAGTCTCATCCAGCACTACACCCGCGAAGCCGGCGTGCGCGGTCTTGAACGCGAGATCGCCAAGATCTGCCGCAAAGTCGTGACGGAACACGCGCTCAGCGGCGACCGGCTGGCCAAGGTGGTTCGCAAGACGGACTTGGACAGCTACAACGGCGTGCGCAAGTACAGCTACGGCTTGGCGGCGCGGAAGAACCAGATCGGCGTCGCGGTGGGGCTCGCTTGGACGCGCACCGGCGGCGATCTGCTGAACATCGAAGCGTTGGCCGTGGCCGGCAAGGGCCGCCAGATCAAGACCGGATCGCTCGGCGACATCATGCAGGAATCCATCACCGCGGCCATCACCGTGGTGCGCAGCCGCGCCGCCGCGCTTGGCATCGGCGAGGATTTCCACGAAAACCGCGACATCCACATCCACGTTCCCGAAGGCGCGACGCCAAAGGACGGCCCCAGCGCCGGCATCGGCATGTGCGTCGCTCTGGTGAGCGTGCTCACCGGCATTCCTGTGGCCGCGGACGTGGCCATGACCGGCGAGATCACGCTGCGCGGGCAGGTGCTGCCGGTCGGCGGCCTCAAGGAGAAGCTCATCGCGGCCCACCGAGGCCGAATGAAGCGCGTGATCATCCCGAAGGAGAACGAACGCGACCTGCGCGACGTGCCCGCCAACGTCCTTGCGGACTTGGCGGTGACGTTTGTGGACTATGTGGACGAGGTGATCGACACGGCGTTGGAACGGCGTCCACAGCCGCAACGTGAGGCGCTCGAAGTCGCCACCCCAAAGCCTCTAGCCGAACAGCTGCCGATCAGCGCCCATTGATCGACCGCCCCGCTCGCTGGACCGGCCGCACGGACACCGAGCGGGCTTTCGTTGCCGCAAGACGACTCGATGTGGCAAATCAACGCTTTGCTCGTGTAACGTCGTAGGCCAGCGTCTAGTCGGGGCCAACTGATGAGAAAACTGTACGCATGCGAGCATGCGGCGGTGATCGGTCATCTGCGTCACTTGCTGAGCAGTCGCGGCATTGACTGCGTTGTCCGCAATTGGTTCCTCGCGGGCGATGCTGGTGGGAGTTCGCCTCTGGAGTGGCCGGAACTCTGGGTGATCAATGCCGACGACGAAGCCCACGCGCGCGCTCACATCAACGCATGGCTTTCGCATCCCAAGGAAGGTAGGCCGTCATGGCGCTGCGCCGGTTGCGGCGCCATCGTGCCGCCCAACTTCGAATGTTGCTGGCGCTGTCAACGCACTGCGTTCGCACCGGAACCAGATCTCAAAGGGCGCGGCGCCTGAATGCGGTGCGGAGCGGCCCAAGTGCCGCGGTTGGCTATCGACACCACACCGGAAGCAGGTTTATACATGCCTTTCATGCTACGCTTCGGCGTAATTCGCCAAATCTAGCACTGAAAAGGCACTCGAATGCTCATTCAATTCACTGCCGAGAACTACCGTTCGATCAAGGATGAGGCAACCCTCAGCTTGGTGGCGGGGCCGGGGAGGGAGCATCGAGAACGCAACGTGCTTGTCCCCGCCATGAAGGGCGATCGGCGCGCCGTCTCCTTGCTTCGCAGCGCGGCGGTCTACGGTGCCAATGCGGCCGGCAAGACGAACCTCATTCGGGCGCTGCACGCGATGTGGATGATGGTCGTGCGGTCGAACCAGGTCGACGAGGAACTGCCGGTCACTCCGTTTCTCTTGGATGCGAAGTGCCGTGGCTTGCCGACGCGCTTCGAAGTGGAGTGCATCGCGGATGGGGTTCGCTATCAGTACGGCTTCTCGGCAACCAAGGATGCCGTGGTGGGGGAGTGGCTCTACGCCTGGCCGCACGGCAGGCCGCAGTTGTGGTTCAACCGCGACCGCGCGGAGGACGGAACGCCAACCTTCGAGTTCGGCGGCAAGCTCCTAGGCGATCGGGAGGTCTGGCGACGGGCCACCCGAGGCAATGCCCTCTTCCTTTCCACCGCGGCCGCGTTGAATAGTAGCCAGCTGCGCCCGCTCTACGATTGGTTCAAAACGCGGCTTCATGTCGTGATTGACAACTGGAACCTGGGCTACTCCATCCAGTGCGCGAAGAGCCAACGCAAGACCGCCGTGGTGAAGTTCCTGCAGGCGGCGGATCTGGCCATCTCGGACCTGCGTTTGTTGGAAAAGGAGGTCACGGCGGAGATGTTCGATGGGCGCCCCTCGGCTTTGCGCGATGCGTTGAGAGTGGATCTGGTTGGCGACCAAGCCGATGAAGTCCGCGTTGTGCATCAAGACGCCGACAGCCGTCCCGTCGAACTGCATTTGGGCGTCGAATCCGACGGCACGCAGAAGATCTTCACCCTCGCCGGGCCTTGGATCGACACGTTGGCGAAAGGCAACGTCCTCGTGGTTGACGAACTGCACGACAATTTGCATCCCATGCTCGTGCGCTATCTGGTTGGACGATTTCACTGTGCGACTCTCGAGAGCAACGCACAGCTGGTGTTTTCCACCCACGACACGTCCATACTGAGTCAGGAGGTCTTTCGTCGCGACCAGATCTGGTTCTGCGAACGCAACGGCCGCCAAGAGACCCGGTTGATTCCTCTCTCGGACTTCAGCCCCCGCAAAGGCCTAGAAAACCTCGAACGTTCCTACCTAGCGGGCCGGTACGGGGCCGTACCTTATTTTCGATCCGCCTAGCGAAGCACCTTCCCGACTACGGCAAAGGCGACCGGACGACATTCGAAGCCTCCAGCCCCGCCTAGAAGCTGCCATTGCGACGCAAAGAAGGGACTGGTGGGATGCCGAGGGCACAAACGAAAAGAACCCGTCAACGGAAGTTCACAAACGCGTCGAGCACCTTCACGCGCTCGCCACCAAGTCTTGCGTTTAGCAGCTTCATCCGCGAAAGCGGATCGCGGCAAGCAAGCCCAGAAACGAAACCTCGGGGCAGCAGCCTCGTCGCGTGCAAGGCCTCTTGTCAGGTAGCGGGCGAGTCGCCCAGCTGCCGATGAAAGGCCAAGAACGTGGCGAGGGCGAGTTCCGGGTGCTCCAACATGCCGTTGTGCCCCGTGCGGTGGAGCACTTCGAGCTGGGCGCTCGGCAGGCGCTTGGCGATGACGCGGCTGGACGTGAGATTGGGGTCGTGGGCGCCGGTCGCGATCAGAACCGGCATGACGAGCTTGTCGACCACCGTGGCAAGGTCGAACTTGCCCGCCGCCGCGGTGGCGGCCGCCGCGGCTTGCGGGTCGGCATGGGCCATGATGCCGGTCGGCAGGGGCGTCGCCGCGATGCCGGCCTGCCGGCGCTCTTCGGCGGCGCGTTTCGTCCCCTCGCGCTGGGCCGGCACGTCCGCCGGATCGAGGTTGGCGGCGTAGAGCGCGGCGGACAAGACCCGCTCCGGATAGAGGCCGCAGAACACCATGGCCGCCCGCGAGCCCCACGACTGCGACCAAACATGGCAGCGCGGGATGGCCAGGTGATCCAGCACGTCGCAAGCATCCTTCGCGTATTGCTCCAAGGCGTACTGCGTTTCGGGATCGGTTGCCGGCGAGCTCTTGCCGAAGCCGCGAATGTCGATTCGCACCACGCGGAAGGCCCCTGCCAGCCGCGGCACCAAGTGATCCCAAACCCGCATCGTGCAACGGCCAGGCGGCCAAAGCAGCAGCGGCGGACGCGCCGCGTCGCCGTCCACCTCGACATGCAGCGTGGCCCCATCCAGTTCGACGTTCACCGTCTGCCCCAATCCCCGCTTCCTAGCAGCCGCCATTGGAGCAAATCCCTTTGTCCGCAGTCAAACGCGGCCGGGCCGCGCAGGCGCAATCCAAGGCGGCCTTTTGGATTGCCCCGATTGGGCTGCGATACCGGAGGCGTGGTTCGCGCCGTTGGCGATTTGGTCAAACCGCACTTGCCGATACCGCCCCTGGTCGCCAAACTTGCGCGATGGAGATCATCCGCGGGCTGCACAACATCCGCCCGAATCACGCCGGGTGCGTGGCCACGATAGGCACTTTCGATGGCGTCCACCACGGCCACCAGATGTTGTTGGCGCATCTGCGCGCCAAGAGCGACGAGCTCGGCGCACCGAGCTTGCTTGTCACCTTCGAGCCGCAGCCGCGCGAGTACTTCGGCCGCAAGCCGGTACCGGCCCGGCTGACGCGGTTCCGCGAGAAGATGCACCTGCTCGCGGCGACGGGCATAGACCGGGTGCTCTGCATCCCGTTCAACGAGCGCACCCGCGCAACGCCGGCGAGCGAAGTGATCCAGCATTTTCTGGTTGGCTTGTTGGGCGTCAAGTATCTGGTGGTGGGCGACGACTTTCGTTTCGGCAACAACCGCGAGGGCGACTACACGGCCCTGAAGGCCGCCGGCGACCGTTACGGCTTCGGCGTGAGCCACATGGGCACGCTGACCTTCGACCACCAGCGCGTTAGCAGCACGCGCATCCGCGAAGCGCTTGGCCAAGGCGACTTCGCCGTGGCCGAGAAGCTCCTCGGCAGGCCGTACTTCCTGATGGGTCGCGTGGTGTGGGGTCAGCGGATCGGGCGGCGGATAGGGGTGCCCACGGCGAACATCCGCTTGAGGCGTTTCAAGACGCCGCTTGCCGGCGTGTTCGCCGTGACCGTGGACGGCTTGGGGCCCACGCGCCAAGGCGTGGCGAACGTTGGTCTGCGCCCGACAATCACCGATCCGGAGCGTCGTGGAATCGCCAAGCTGGCCGACGAGGAGCCCCTGCTGGAGGTTCACATCCTCGATTTCGATGGTGACGCCTACGGGCGACTGCTGACGGTCACCCTCTTGCGCAAGCTGCGCGACGAGCGCTGGTTCCCGTCATTGGACGCCATGCGGGTCGAGATCCAGCGCGACATCGCCAAGACCGTCGAGTTCTTCCGCACACGCCCCGCTCGCCCTCCCGGCAACCGCCCGTGATCCGGCCCCGGGCGCTCTGCTGGTACGGCTTGGCGGCCTTGGTGCTGGCGGCGGATCAAGCGACCAAGGAGCTGGCCTTGGAGAATCTCTCGCCCGGCGTCTCCGTGCCGGTGTTGCCGGTGCTTTCTTGGACGCTCACCTGCAACGAGGGTGCGGCCTTCAGCATCCTGCAAGGTTTCGGCTGGTTGCTCGGCGCCGTCGCCGCGGTGGTTTCGGGCTATCTCGCGTTCGAAATCTGGCGCTTGGGCAGGGCCAGCCGGGGACGCGGTTTCGAAGGAACGGCGTGCGCGCTCATCATGGCCGGCGCCCTCGGCAATCTGGTGGATCGCGTCACCCACGAATGCGTCGTGGACTTCGTGCATGTCCATTACGGCGCGTTCAACTACCCGGTCTTCAACGTCGCCGACAGCGCCATCACCGTCGGCGCGGCGGCATGGATCGCGGTGATGCTGCTCGGCAAGAAAGCCGACGCGGCGCGACGCGAATAACGAGACCGCGCAGGCCGGCCCGGCTTCTGCGCTCGCGAGGGGCCAGCGCAACGTTTCCGGCGGCGTCCAGCGGGCGCAACTGATCGGCCGACCCGCTCTCCATCGTCACAGCGGTGGCGCTGCCCGTTTACGACACCTACAGCACGCGCGCCCAGCGCGCCAACGCCCAAGCCGACCTGCTGCGGTGCGCCCAAGGCATGGAACGCCACGCGGGCGCCACCAAGAGCTACGCGCTGGCGTTGGACACGGACGCCGACGGCGATGGCGACGCCTCGACCGGCGAGGTCTCGGCGAACATCCGCACGGTGTCGGCGAGACAAGCGTCGCCCTTCTGTCTGCCGACGCGGCGGGTTTCGTGCTGCGCGCCGCGCCGCCGGCCGGCGTCGGCCGCTTGGCCAACGCCGGCGTCTTGGGAAACGGACGCCACCGGAGCGCGCCGTTGGGATCGCAACAACGACGGCGACTTCGACGACAAGGACGAGGGAAGTTGGCGGCCATGACCACCCTCTCTCGCGGCAATGGGCCAAGCGGCACGCCTTGGGAACGTCCCTCGTGGAAGTGCTGGTCGCATTGCTCGTGGCGCTTTCCCGAATTGCTTGTCGACGGATTGTGCGCCGGCCGAGTTGGCGGCATTCGACATCGGCGTTTGGGAATGCTCGCTCGGCCAATGGAACGAAGAAGCGTCGTGCGCGACGGCCCGAGGGATTGGCGTTCTGCCACCGCTTGCGCGCCAGCGCGGATTGCCGATGGGGGACGGCGCCATAGCGCGGGACGCGGGTGGCTTCGCCACGGTAACGGTCTCTTGGCAAGGCCCCGGCGCCGGGCAAGTGGCCTTGGGGGGCAGGCCGTGAAATCCGCCAAGCCAAGGCCACGACAAAGGCACCAACGAACGTCTTGCCCCCGCACGGGGAACGGCGGGCCCGCCGGCACCGGCGACCAACACCCCTTCGACACAGCTCGCCGTGCCCGTCACGAGTGCGGCGGACGCCGGCACGGGAAGAGCCTGCGAGACCCTTGGGTACCGGCAACGGCGGGGAACCGGGGCCACGCGTGGCCGCGCTGCCGGCCGCGCCGGTTCGTGGCCGTCATTCCCCAATCCCGCAAGACGCCGTCGACAAAGGGGGCGCGAACCGGACAAACGCGGGCCGCGGAGCGTATTGGCAACGGAGATGGCCCTCGCCGCTCCCGGTCAAGCCCGAAGGAGACGCGACGGGGCGCGAAGATCGCTACCGAAACCCGACCCGGCTCCATCCGGCCCCGGTGGCCGGACCCGCGCCGTTTGGCGACAAACGGGCAAGGCGCCCGGCTCAACACGCCGCGCGGGCGAGCTTGGCGACCGCCGCGAGGACGACGCGGCTTTTCGTTGCTGGAGTTGATGCTTGCCGTGACCCTGGGCGCGTTGCTCACGGTGGCGGTGGTGCGGCTCTTCGGCAGCTCGGCTCGGGCCAACGCCGAACATCTCGGTCAGGCGCGATTGCAGGAGTCCGCGCGCCACGCGCTCGGCTTTCTCGGTCGTTCGGTGCGCCGGGCCGGGTATCGCGGTTGCGGCGCCGCGGATCGTCGCAACGGCTTGAACGGCGACTGGGCCCGAATCCCGGAGTTCGACATCTCGGCTGCCGCGGCGGGCTTCGATGACGTGGGACGAGAAGGCGGCCCGCCGGTGTGGCGACCGGATCTGGGCGCGGCGCCGCTGCGCAGAGGCGGCGGCGCGCCGGTGTTCGGGCGCGGCGGCATCGACGTCGCGCGCCTGCGCCCCGGCAGCGACATCCTGGTGCTGCGGCGCGTGGCCACCCCGCTCCACCCGCTCTCGCGGCCGATCAACGCCGAAGGCGACCCGCTCGTGGTGTTGGACCCCAGCCGGGCGTTCCGGCGGACAGTTTCGCCGTGCTCGCGGACTGTGGGAGGCTAGCCTGTTCCGGGCCACGTCGGTGTCGCGGAAAGCCGGCGCCGCCACGCTGGTCCGGGCCGCCGGCGGCGGCGTGTTCGGCAACCGGGCCGGCGCGCGGCTGTTCGACGGCGCGCCGTACGGAGACGCGGATGGCCCCGGCGCCGCGGCGGTGGGGTTGGTTGCCGTCCAGTTCTACTTCGTGGCTCGCGGCACCGGCGCCAAGGTGGTGTGAGCGCATCGTTGCCCCCAGAGTTTTGGTCTGCGGGGCGACCTTGCCAGTTCCGCGGCGGTCAGCGCTACGGCCAAAGTCTTGGAGGTTTGCGCGAGTTCCACACTTCGTGGGGGGAACCGCTTTCGCGCCCTCGGCGAGCAAAGCGGGCCCCGGCCACGGCGCGGCTTGGCACGTTGCTCTACAATCCCGCCTCGCCTCACGTTCGAGTTGACCCCGCCATGATCGACGAAGTGCAAGCGCGGCTAGCGGCCGCTTTCGAGAACGCCGAAATCGCCGTGACGGGAGAGGGAAACCGTTTCGAGGTGCGGGTTGTGACGGAGGCCTTCACGGGCTTGAGCCGCGTCCGCCGGCAGCAGGCCGTTTACGCCGCGATTCGGGAGTTCATCGATTCCGGCGCGATCCACGCCGTGACCATCCGGGCCGCCACGCCGGCCGAAGGGTGACGCCCGCGCCCGGCAAGTCCGCCGCGCTCAAGCCGGGGCTGGCACCCGTCACCCGTCGCTTGGCGTCCGCCGACGCGGATTTCGAGGCGAAGCTCGAAGCGCTCCTCGATTGGCAAGCGCGGGAGCCGCCGGAAGTGGTGGACGTGGCCACCGAGGTGATCGCCGATGTCCGCGCCAACGGCGACGCCGCTCTCCTGCGTCTGTCGCGGCGCTACGACGATTTGCCGGCCAAGACCGCCGCCGAGTTGGAATTGCCCGTCGCCGCACTGGACGCGGCCTTCCACGGGTTGCCGGCCGCGGATCGACAGGCGTTGGAGACGGCCGCGACGCGCATACGCCGCTACCACGAACGGCAACCGACCGGCGCCTTCGAGTACACCGACGAGTTCGGCATGCGCCTCGGCCAGCGCGTCACGCCGCTGCGCCGCGTTGGCGTGTATGTGCCGGGCGGTCAAGCGGCGTATCCGTCCACGGTGCTGATGACCGTGATACCGGCGCGAGTCGCCGGCGTCGAGGAGGTGGTTGTCGCGGTGCCGACCCCCGGCGGCAAGCGCAACCCCCATGTGCTTGCCGCCATGCGCATCGCCGGCGTAGACCGCGCCTTCACCGTGGGCGGGGCGCAGGCCATCGCGGCGCTCGCGCAAGGCACGGCAACCGTGCCGCGAGTGGACAAGATCGTCGGGCCCGGCGGCGCGCTGGTGGCAGCCGCCAAACGGCTTGTGTTCGGGCCGGTGGGCATCGACTTCATCGCCGGGCCGAGCGAGGTCGTCATCGTCGCCGACGGCACCGCGCCGGCGCGCTGGCTGGCGCTGGACCTGCTTGCCCAGGCGGAACACGACGCCGCCGCCCAAGCGGTTCTCGTCTCGCCGGACACGAGCCACCTGGAGGCCGTCCACGCCGAGATGGCGAAGGCGCTCCCGACCTTGGCGCGGCGGCGGATCATCGAGCGTTCGTTGGCCGACCGGGGCGCGTTGATCGCGGTGCGCCACTTGAACGAAGCGTGCGAAGTGGCCAACCGTTTCGCGCCGGAGCATCTCGAGCTGGCGGTGCGCGATGCCGATCGCTGGCTGCCGGCCATCCGCCACGCCGGTGCCGTGTTCCTTGGCGCCGGCGCCGCGGAGGTGCTCGGCGATTACAGCGCCGGGCCGAGCCACGTGCTGCCCACTTTCGGCACCGCGCGCTACGCTTCGCCCCTCGGCGTGGTGGATTTCCAAACGCGCACCTCCATCATCGGCGGCGCCGCGGCGCCGGTGGCGCGGGTCGCCGCACAAATCGCCCAAGCCGAAGGGCTGACCGCGCACGCCGCGGCCGCGCGGGCGCGGATGTAGAGGCCGGGCCAGCGCACCCTGCCCGAGGGCTTCTCCGCCCACTAACGACAGCAGTTTGCGCGGCAAACCGCCAACGCGCCCATTAGGGGCGCGCACTAGCGGGTGCGCAGCAGCCCGGTGGTGGTTTCGATGACGCGCACGGCGTTGTTGCGGCGGATGCGAATGGAGAGCGGCGAGCCCGGCTCGCTGGTGAGCACTTGGCCGATGAAGTCCTGTTGCGTCGCCACGTCTTGGCCGTTCACCGACAGGATCTGATCGCCATAGCGCAAGCCGACATCGTGGGCTTGCGTGCCGCGTTCCACATAGGTGACGATGGGCCCGCCGATGGCGCCTGGGGCCGGATCCACCAGTAGAAACACGCCGAACGCCCCGTGCAACGCCTGACCGTGCTCGATGATCTCGTCGAGCACGCGTATCGCCCGGTCGAGCGGAATGGCGAAGCCCACGCCGTCCGATCCCCCGCTGCGGCTGTAGAGGAGCGTGTTGATGCCGAGCAAGCGGCCCCGGCCGTCCACCAAAGCGCCGCCGCTGTTGCCGGGGTTCACCGCCGCGTCCGTTTGCAGGTAGTCGTAGGGCGTCTCCCCCAGGCCTCGCACCTTGGCGCTCAAAATGCCTTGCGAGACCGCTTGGCCGATGCCGAACGGGTTGCCTATGGCAAGCACGACGTCGCCCACTCGCGCTTCGTCCAAGGATGCGTAGGCGATGGTCGGCAAATGGTCGCCTTGCACTTTCACCACGGCGAGATCGGTGATGGGATCCGTGCCGACGATGGCGGCCCGGGCTTCGCTCCCATTCTGGAACGCCACGACGATGTCCTCTCCGGCGGCGATGACGTGATGCGCGGTGAGCACATGGCCGTCCTCGCGCACGACGACGCCGGACCCCAGGGCGCCGCGCAGCCGTCGATTGTGGCGCTCGAGCCGATCGCAGTAGTTGCGAAACTCCGGCAGGTCGCAGAGCGGATTGCGCGGGCGCTGGGCAAAGATGTTCACCACCGCCGGCGAGGCGCGGGCGACCGCGTCCGCGTAGCCGGCGCCGGCGGGGTGCGGTGATGGCGAGACGGGCTTGGTGAACGCCCAGCCGCCGAGCCAGAGCACGCCGAGACCCGCCAACAGGCCCCCAACAGTGGGCAGCGCCACATAGCGCACCAAACGCCCGATCACGCCGCTGGCGGCGCGCGGGGCCTCCCGCCGTTCTTCCATGGCCGCGGATTATCGCCTGTTGCTCACACTCGTTGAACGAATGCGGCGACAGCCGGCTGGCGGTCTCACGGGGCCTCGGAACGCCACACCCACCGCCCGGCGTTGTCGGTCAAGCGGCTGACCGCGTCGTCCGTGGTCTCGAACACGCGCCCGCTCAGCCACTCCGCCAAGCGGGCGTGTTCGAGCTGATCGCGCAACGGGCCTTTCGCGTCGGAGAAGTGCAGCGCCACGTCGCGTTTTCGCAACGTCGCGGCAAGCCGCCGAAGCATCTCCAAAGCCGAGGCGTCCACGAAATTCACCGCCGTCATCACCAGCACCAAATGGCGCAAATCGGGCCCGTCCGCGAGCGCCAAGAGCCGCGCCTCCACTTGGTCGGCGTTGGCGAAGAACAGGCTGCCGTCCACGCGCGCGGCCACGATGTGCGGCGAAGTCTCCACCGCGTAGCGTTCCACGTTGCGAAAGTGCGGCGTGCCCGGAATACGCCCCACCGCGGCGATTTGCGGATCCCGGTAACCGCGCAGGAACAGCGCGAGGGACACCGCCACGCCGATGAGCAGGCCGGCCTCCACGCCGGCCACCAGCACGCCGGCGAACGTGGCGACGTGGGTCAGCGCGTCGGCGCGGTGGAAGCGCCAATGATCGCGCAACGAACGGAAGTTCATCAGACCCCAGACGGCGGTGATGACGATGGCCGCCAGAGCGGCGCGGGGAAGATGCGCGAACAGCGGCGTCAGCCACAACAGCGTCAGCACGATCATGCAGGCGCAAACCAGCACGCTCACCGGCGTGCGCGCCCCGGCGGCCTGGTTGACGCTGGAACGGCTGAAACTGCCGGCGACCGGGTACGCGGCGAAGAAAGCCGCGCCGATGTTGGCGCTGCCGAGCGCCACCAGCTCCTGATTGGCGTCGATGGCCTGGTGCTGGCGGGACGCGAGAGTTCGCGCCACGGAATAGCTCTCCGCGAAGGCCACCAGCGCCACCAGAGCGGCGTGGGGCGCGAGTTCCCACCACAGCGCCGGATCGAAAAACGGCGCTTGGAAACTCGGCAGTCCGGCCGGCACCACGCCCACCGTGTCTATTTCCAAGTCGAAGAAAACCACCGCGGCGCTGGCCGCGACGGCGACCAGCACCGGGCCGGTGCGCGAGACCGGGTGATCCCGCCGCGCACCGGGCAGCAGTTTGGCGGCGTGCCGTCGCACCGCCCAAAGCGCCGCCAAACTCGCGGCGCCGACGAGCACCGCGGCCGGATCAACCGCCGCCAACGAACCGCCAAGCGCCACAAGCTGCGTGCCGAGACCGGCCACCGGCGTTTTCGACAAGCCGCCGAGCGAAGCCAGCTGGCTTACGATGATGAGGATCGCGGCGCCGTTCACGAATCCCGCTATCACCGGATGGCTGAGCAGACTCGCGAGCCCGCCCAGCCGCGCCAGCCGCAACAAACAAAGAAACAAACCAACTTGCAGGCTTAGCACCACGGCGATTTGGGCGTAGCGTTCGGAGTAGGCCGGCGCGTGTTCGGCGAGGGCCGTGGCCACCATCAGCGCCGCGATGGCCACCGGCCCCACCACCAGCTGCCGCGACGATCCGAGCACCGCGTAGAGCGCCATCGGCGCGAGACAGGCGTACAGTCCGGCCTGCGGGGGCAGCCCGGCCAGGAAGGCGTAGGCCAGCGCTTGCGGCACGGTGACGACCGTGACGGCGAGCCCCGCCACGACGTCGGGCGCGAAGTCCTCGCGCCGGTACGAGCGCACGATGCCCAGCATGGGAACGTGTCTGGCCCAGCGTTCGGCTCGGGTGGGCATGGCGGGTGGTCGCGGCTCGTGGGAGGTTGGACGATCTTAGTTCACGTCGGCGCGTGCCCCGTCCGCCGTTGCCGGCGTAGAATGGCGTCTTGCCGTCGACGAAAGACGCGATGCCGCGGCGCCGTCACGCCAAGCCCGCGCCGGGGAAGGGCCGCGGGCCCAAGCCGCGCTTTTGGGGAGGAGGTGCTCGCGATGTGGTACACGATGTTGAGGAAGGCCGTAGCCGCCGCGTTCGCGTTCGGGGCCGTGCTTGCGCACGCCGAATATCCGGATCCCGAACGCTACCGAGCGGCCATCGAGGCGTTCCTCGCTTCCGAGGCGGACGCGCCGCCGCCCAAGAACGCGGTGGTGGCCACGGGCAGTTCCAGCATGCGTTTTTGGCACCGGCGCATCGGCGAGGACTTGGCGCCGCTGACGATCATCCCCCGCGGCTTCGGTGGCAGCAACATGCGCGACGTGCGCCACTTCCTTGACGAGCTGGTGCTGCGCCACGAACCGCGCGCCGTGCTGCTCTACGAAGGCGACAACGACGCCGCGGTGGGCGCCACGCCGGAGCAAGTGCTTGAGCACTTCGACGCCATCGTCGCCACCATCCACGAACGCCTGCCCGCCACGCGCATATACGCGCTGTCCGTGAAGCCCAGCGTGGCCCGCTGGCATCTGCGCGACGTCATGGGGGCCATCAACGCCCAATTCACCGCCCGTGCCGAGGCCGATCCGCTCATCACCCATATCGACATCGCCACGCCCATGCTGGGCGAAGACGGACAGCCAAAGAAGCACATTTTCGTGGCCGACATGCTGCACATGAACGGCGCCGGCTACGACATCTGGCGCGACACGGTGCGTCCCGTGCTGGTGACGGCGGAAGCGGAATTCGAAGCCGGGAAAGCCGCGGTCGCCGATGAGCCGCCGACCATTGGAGACGGAGATTGACCGGGTGAGAGCACGCCGGCGTCGGCCCGTTCTTCGACGACCGGCGCCGGCAAGCCGCGAGGCGCCCTGCCCGGCTAGCCAATCTGGCCAATCTGGCCAATCGACCAGCGTTGCGTCCAGCGTGGCGGTGCGTTAGGTTCAGTCGCATCCGCTCGCCGCGCCACGGAGCCGCCCATGCAGACCCAAGCCGCCATTGCCACCGCCGCCGGCGAGCCGCTCGTCGTGGACACCGTGCGGCTGGACGGGCCGCGCGAAGGCGAAGCGCTTGTCGAGATCAAGGCAACCGGCGTTTGCCACACAGACGCCTACACGTTGTCCGGGGCGGACCCGGAAGGCCTGTTTCCCGCCATCCTCGGCCACGAGGGCGCCGGCGTGGTGGTGGATGTTGGGCCCGGGGTCACCAGCGTGGCGGTTGGCGATCACGTCATTCCGCTCTACACGCCGGAGTGCGGCAAGTGCAAGTTCTGCACCTCCGGCAAGACGAACCTGTGCGGGGCCATCCGGGAAACCCAAGGCAAAGGCGTGATGCCGGACGGCACCTCGCGGTTCGCTCGCGGTGACGAGGCGATCCTGCACTACATGGGCACCTCGACGTTCGCCAACCACACCGTGGTGCCGGAAATCGCGCTGGCGCGGATCCGCCCGGACGCGCCGTTCGACAAGGTGTGCTACATCGGCTGCGGCGTGACCACCGGCCTCGGCGCGGTGATGAACACGGCGAAGGTGGAGGCCGGCGCCAACGTGGCCGTGTTCGGCTTGGGCGGAATCGGCCTCAACGTGATTCAAGGCGCGCGTCTGGCCGGCGCCGAGCGCATCATCGGCGTGGACGTCAATCCCGCCAAACGCGCGCTCGGCGAGCGCTTCGGCATGACGGATTTTCTGAATCCCCGGGAATTGGAGGGGAACGTGACCGCCGCCATCATCGACATGACCGATGGCGGCGTGGACTACTCCTTCGAGTGCATCGGCAACGTGGACGTGATGCGCCAGGCTTTGGAATGCTGCCACAAGGGCTGGGGCGAGAGCATCATTATCGGCGTCGCCGGGGCCGGGCAGGAAATCAGCACCCGGCCCTTTCAGCTGGTCACCGGCCGCGTCTGGCGGGGAACCGCGTTCGGTGGCGCGAAAGGCCGAACAGACGTGCCGAAGATCGTCGATTGGTACATGGACGGCAAGATCAACATCGACGATCTCATCACCCACACGATGCCGCTCGCCGACATCAACAAAGCGTTCGATCTCATGCACGCCGGCGAATCGATCCGCTCCGTGGTGCTGTACTGATCCAATGCGGCGGCCGGGATTCGTGAGCATGGCAAGAGACGATTGGCTGGCGCAGGTGCGCGAGGAGGTTCTGGAACCGGACTTGCCGATCTGCGATCCGCATCACCATTTGTGGCACTACCCGCGCAATCCCGAACTTCCCCGCAGCCGCTATTTGCTGGACGAGCTGCTCGACGACATCGGCAGCGGCCACAACGTGGTTTCCACCGTGTTCATGGAATGCGGTTCGATGTATCGGGCGAACGGCCCGGAAGCGCTCGCGCCAGTGGGCGAAACCGAATTCGTCAACGGCGTGGCGGCGATGAGCGCGAGCGGAACCTACGGCGACGCGCGCGTCTGCGCGGCCATCGTCGGTTACGCGAATCTGAACCACGGGGCGGCGGTGGGCGAGGTCTTGGAGGCCCACGCGGCCACAAGCCCGCGTTTTCGCGGCATCCGCCACGCCGCCGGCTGGGACGCGAGCGAAGAGGTGCGCAACTCGCACACCGATCCGACAGAGGGGATGCTCGCAAACCCGACGTTCCGCGAGGGCTTCCAAGAACTCGGCAAACGCGGCATGACGTTCGACGCGTGGCTATACCACCCGCAGATCCCGGAACTCACCGCTCTCGCCCAGGCGTTTCCAGAGCAGCTGATCGTCTTCGATCACTTCGGCGGGCCGCTTGGCATCGGCCCGTACGCGGGCAGACGCGCGGAGATTTTCGCGTACTGGAAGGACGCCGTCGCCGAACTTGCGAGGTGCGAAAACGTCGTCGCCAAACTCGGCGGCTTGGTGATGGCCGTCAACGGTTTCGGTTTTCACAAACGCGAACGACCGGCTACTTCGGAGGAGCTGGTCGCGGCCACAAGGGACTACCACTTGCACATGATCGACTGCTTCGGGCCGGAGCGTTGCATGTTCGAGAGCAATTTCCCGGTGGACAAGGTGAGCTGTTCGTATCCGGTGCTGTGGAACTCGTTCAAGCGTTTGGCGGCGGGATTCTCGCCGGCCGAAAAAGCCGCGTTGTTCCACGACACGGCGGTGCGCGTCTACCGGGTTTCATAAAGTCCGCGCCGGTTCTGGTTGTTGAAAACGCCGCCGGAACGTTCTTCGATGATCGGCGGGACTGCCGCCGCGGCGGCATACCGCTCCCGGCGCGAAGCGATCAGCGCGTTTCTGGACGCCCGCGTGCTGGCGCTTGCGGCGCTCGGGTTTTCCGCCGGCCTGCCGCTGCTGCTGATCTTCGGCACGCTGGGGCTGTGGCTGCGCGAAGCGGGTTTCGAACGCAGCGCCGTCACCTACTTGAGCTGGGCCGCGCTCGGCTATTCCTTCAAGTTCGTTTGGGCGCCGCTGGTGGACAAGCTGCCCTTGCCGGTGCTCAGCCGTCTCTTGGGACAGCGACGGTCTTGGATGCTCACCGCGCAGGTCGCCGTGATGGCCACGCTGGTGTTGATGGCCATGACGGATCCGGCCGAGGTCGGGCTCGCGGCCATGGCCGTTGGCGCGGTGGCGTTGGGGTTTTCCTCCGCCACCCAGGACATCGTGATAGACGCCTACCGCATCGAAGCGGCGGACGAATCCATGCAGGCGTTGTTGTCCTCCGCCTATGTGGCCGGCTACCGCGGCGGCATGATCGTCGCCGGCGCCGGCGCGCTGTACATTGCCGCCGGGCTTGGCACCACGGCGGAAAACTACGTTTACGCCGCGTGGAAGTGGACCTACGTCTGCATGGCGGCGGCGATGCTCGTCGGCGTCGCAACCACGTTGCTGGTGCGCGAGCCGGTGCGCCGCGCCGCCGCGAAATATGTGCATTCCGTGTGGGACTACGCCCGGTTCCTGTTCCTGTTCGCGGCGGTGGTGGGGGCGTTCGTCATCGTCTTGGCGAGGTTGCCGGGGCCGCCGGATGGAACCGCATTGGCAGCGTTTGGCTGGAATGCGGCGCGGCTGCTCATGGCGCTGGCGGCCGCCTTGGCCACCGCGTGGCTGTGCGTCGTCGCCCGTGTGGCGGCGAAGGGCATGGTGCGCGACACCTACATCGACCCGGTGGCGGACTTTTTCTCGCGCTACGGGCGCGGGGCGTTGGTCATTCTGCTGTTGGTGGGCTTCTATCGCGTATCGGACATCGTGCTCGGCGTTATCGCCAACGTATTCTATTTGGACATGGGCTACAGCAAGGAGACCATCGCCACCGCCACCAAGGCGTTCGGCGTGGCCATGACCATCGTCGGCGGATTTCTGGGCGGTTGGCTGGCCGTTTGGCTCGGCACGTTGCGCGTGCTCATGCTTGGCGCGGTGCTCACGGTGGCGACCAATCTGCTGTTCTTGTTGTTGGCCCAAACGCCGGGCGACATCGCGATGTTGTACGCCGTGGTGAGTGCGGACAACCTGACCGCGGGCCTTGCCACCGCGGCCTTCGTCGCCTACTTGTCGAGCCTCACCAGCCTTTCCTTCACGGCGATGCAGTACGCGATCTTCAGTTCGTTGATGACGCTTTTTCCGAAACTGCTCGGCGGCTACTCGGGCACCGTGGTGGATCTGTTCGGCTACTCCTATTTCTTCCTCGGAGCGGCAATCCTCGGGGTGCCCGTGTTTTTGTTGGTGGCGCTGGCCGGCCGCCACCAGCGCGGATCGAGTTCCAACTCGGCCGCACACGCCTAGCGTTTTCTGGGTAGCCGCCGGCGACCACGCAGCGCCGCGGACATCAGGCCGGCCAAGACGTGCGCTATGCTTGGGCCTCCCAAACAGGAGAGGAGGTTCGAATGGCACCGGTTCCCAAAGGCGCCACGGTAGCAGTGACGGGCAGCGCGGGTTTCATCGGCGGTTGGGTGGTGCGCCGCCTGCTGGACAAGGGCTACCGCGTGCGCGCCTGCGTGCGCAACGCCGACGATGGCGAACGCACGGGTTTTCTCAAGGCGATGCCGGGTTACGCCTCCGGCCGCCTCACCTTGCACTCGGCGGACTTGGACAACGCCGGCAGTCTCGACGACATCTTCGCCGGCTGCCACGGCGTGTGCCATGTGGCGCACGTCAGCAGTTACAGCGATCACGAATACGTGCGCATGGTGTGCGACCACCTCATCGAGAGCGTCAACAAGTCGCGCACGGTGAGCCGCGTCGTGGTCACCTCCAGCATCGCAGCGGTGATGTCCGAGGCGGACATTCAGGAGTTCGTCCGCCGCCCCACTTTCTACGAGGATCGCTACCCGGACGAAGAGAACCCCCGCCGCACGCCGCAGCGCCAAGGCTATTCGATGGGCAAGGTGATCGCGCAGCGCGCCTTTTCCGACGCCGCCGAAGCGAGCGGAGATTGGGACGCGATAACCTGCTGCCCAGCGGACAACGTGGGGCCCATCCTCTCGCCGCACCAGAAAAACATGGGGCCGTGGCAACACAACATCGAGACCATGCTGCTCGGCAAGTACAACCAGAACGGCGGCTACCGCCCGTGGATGATCGTGGACGTGCGCGACGACGCGGACTGCCACATCGGTTTGCTCGAAAGCGTGCACGTGGGCAACGGCGAGCGCTACATCGCCTGGTCCACGGACACGCGCAACGTCGAGGACATCTGCGCGGACATCGACCGTCTGCTGCCGGAGCTCGGCCACGACACCCCGGAAGTGACGGATCCGTTCCCGGATCGCATCAAGGCCCGCGAAGCCGAGTATCGCGCCATCTGGGCCGGCTGCGATCTGCGCAACGATCGCATCAAAGCCGTCACCGGCATGGAGTTCCGCCCGCTGGACGAATCCATTCGGGATTGCGTGGAATCTCTGCTCACCGTCGCCAAAGTGAAGCCGGTGTTGCGGGAAGGATTCGAGCACCGGGTCGCGTAGCGGCCCGAAGGCGAACGGCACCACGCTTCCACGGCCACGATCCGCCGCGTATGAACGGCAAGGCTGCAACCGGCGCTGTGGTCTTGGCTTGTCTCGCGGCCGGCACCGCCGGCATCCGTGCGGAACCGGCGTTCACGCTGAACGTCGAAGCGCTCGACGTCGAGTGGTTCGAGCTTACGATCCGCTCGTCGTCCCCCTTCGATTACGACGACGTCCAAGGCTTCACATGGCCAATCATGCGAATACTCTGCGGCGACGATGCCGTGCCCGATCTCGGCAAGTTCGAGTTGAGCGCACCGATCAAGGTCGCAGACCCCAGCAAGGCCACCACGACGTACAAGGCGCAATTCGGCTGCGAGTCGGTGCTGGATATCCCGCAAGGCCCAAGCCGCATCCTCGACGAAGACGGCCGCCGCGCCGTTCGGGATGCCGTTCAGGCGCGCACGCTTGGGTATTTCGCCGGTATCGACAGCGGCGACCACCGACAGTCGTTCGCCATGCAAGGCCAAGAGTTGGGTAGTTCGTTCGAGGAGTGGAAGCAAAAGGAGATCGAGAGACGCGAGACTTTGGGCGGGCTCCTTTCGAGGGACGTGTGGCGCGTCACCGTGTATGCGGATCCGGACAGCGCTCCGCGGCCCGGCATTTACATCGCCACGGACTACGAGGAGTACTTCACCGAAGGATCCTCGTGCGGCTATCTTGTGTGGCTGGAAAGGCCGGATCGCACCTACCAGATCATTCGCCACGAACATGGCGACCTGCCAAACGCCACGCGCGAGGAACTGACCCCAGAACAAAAGGCGAAGTTCAGGCGCCTCATGAACTGCCGGCAGCCTTGAACCGCCGATTCGGGTCTTGGTTGAGCTTCGCCGATTCGCCGTTCGCCAGGCGTCCGGAAACGCAAGTCCCGGCACGAGCGCGACGTAGCCCGCCATGCGGCGCGACGTCAGAGTTGCAGGCGAGCGGCCGTCGCCACCGCACGTCGCAGGGCCGCGTACGCCTCCCGTGCTTGCCCCACGGCCCGCTCAACCCGGCCCGAGAGTTCGCCCGCCTGCTCGGCCAACGCTGCCGGAACGGCAAGCGTCGTCAACGTCCGCTCGTTGAATCGCGGGTGATGACCGCCTTCCTGCGCTGCGGCTAGAACCGCTTGGACCGGTGCGCTCAGCAGGAACGGCACCAAAAACGCGATGCTGGCGCCGTCCGCGGATTCGAGCACGAAGAACTCCGTGCTGCAGATGAGCTCGACACTTGGCACCATCTCGCCAGGAACGGCAAGTTGGCGAGACGCGCCCCCGCGCTCTCCGGCTGAGGATTCCTGCTCGACGAGAAGGCCAGGGTCTACCCAAGCGATTTGGCGCAGGTACGGGCGAAGGCGGGAAACAACCACTTGGCGCGGGTGAATGCGTTTCTTCGCGCTGCGGATTTGCGAACCGGCAACAGGTGGTTTGCTGGCGGCCATGATGCCGTCCTTGGCATCGCCCGTATCGAAGACGAGGAACCTCCCCGTCGCGTCAGCCCCGGCGCGCACGACTTCGCGTCGGACATGCACGAAGTCCCCCACACACGGGCCGGCGTTCACCGCTCGGCACCGGCGCGGGTCGTAGCGCTCGGGCGCGAGAATCCAGCCGTCGTCCAGCCGCGCGATGTCGACAACGGCTGCGATAGCCACTCAAGCGCTCCATGCAACGTTGTGCGTCCGAGCGAACTCGGCAATGCGATCGACGACGCTCTCGAAGTCGTGATCCGCACGTTCCCACGCCGGATGGTCCGGCAATGCGCCGGGCCGTTCGCGAACCTTGCCGGCGGAATCCTTGCCGGAGGCCTCGCTGAGCACGAACAGCACCGGCTCGCGCATCGGCCGGCGCACCGGCTTGTCGCGTTTCATACCGAACAGCACGCTTGCCTTCTGATGCGTGTGGGGCAGGAATGCGCTGCGGTCCAGGCCGAGTACCGCCACGACCCGTATCTGCCGCACCAACCACTCGCGCAAGTACGCCCAGCTGCCACCGCCAAACTTGTTGTGTGGCAACACAATACCCAAGCGCCCGCCGGGCCTCAGCAACCGCACGCACCGCTCCAAGAACAACACATCCCGCTCCATGCGGCGGTTGCGCCTCGCCACGTCGTAGCCTTCGAGCAGCGCGGTTTCGCGGATCTCGCCGGCGAAAGGCGGATTGGTGAGAATCACATCGAATCCACGGAACCTGCGGGTCTTGGAACGCATCAAGTCCTCGATGGTAAGCCGCGGCGCACCGTTGGCGGCGATGTCAACGAGGTCGCTGGCATTCGCCAATGCCAAGCTGTTGAGCTGATGGATATTCGCGTTGTCGTTGCCCGCCACCAGCATCAGCGCCTTGGCCACTTGAACGGCACGCTTGTCGAAATCGCAACCCCACAACTTCGACGCGCAATACCGCGGCGTCGAGGTGGTCAAGCGGGCGGCGTTGTGGTTCGCAACATGCACCAAGAATCCGCCCGAACCACAAGCAGGGTCCAACACGGTTTCGTCTGGCAGCGGATCGACGACGCGCACACAACACTCGACGACTTGGCGAGGCGTGAAATACTGCCCCTTCGCGCCCTTGGCCACGCGGCTCACCAAGTACTCGAAGAAGCCGTCGAGCACCTCGAAGTTGGTATCGCAGATCGAGTGGCCGGCGATGGCCTGCACGCAGACGGCCAAGTGGTCGTCCGCCAGCCGCGAACGGGGGTCGCCGTCAACGATGCCAGGCCACTGCGCGGTCGCCTTCGCCAGCAAGTCGTGAACGAGGTTCGCAGTGGCCGCCGCCGACTCCCGGACGCCGAAACGCGCCCCGCGCGAGACGAACTTCTCAGCGTAGAGCTTGGCGACGAGGATCTTGAATATCTCCTGGAACTCGTCCTCGCCGGAGTTGGCAAGCACGAGCTCTTGGAGCCGCCCAACGATGCTCTCCCAGTCGCCCGCCCGAATCCGATGCCTTTTGGCCATGGCGAACCTTGTAGCCTGCCGTGGGCGCATTGTCAAGTACATCGTCACACATCGCGGAAATATACCGTCTTGGGTTCAAGGGCGTCGGCTACGTTGGATGTGACGGTGAGTGCGAGGGGCACCGGACACCTGCTGTGAAGTCCATACACGACCAGCGCTACATTGAAACCGTAGCCTTGATACGCAAGGCGCGCGAACGCAACGGCATAACGCAACACGGCTTGGCCAAGCTGCTTGGCCGGGCGCAGTCCTATGTCTCCAAGGTTGAGACCTGCGAGCGTCGCCTCGACTACATCGAGCTCTTGCAGATGTGCCGCGCTGTCGGCGTGGCGCTTGAGGAAGTCACTCCAGCGGAGTTCAGCGACCTGTTGAGAAAGGCGAAGCATGGCTGATCGGCGGATCACGGCAGCCGAGATTGCCGAACTCAAGAACCAGTTGCGTGGATTGATCGGTGTGCAACTGGATGTTCTACGCCTGCCGAAGGCCGTACTTCACGCTTTCGAACCCTCTCAGATAGGGACGATCACAGGAACGTTGATGGATGCCTGCATTCCCCAACTGCCAACTCTGTTGCGCGGTCGAGGGCGTCGCGACTTGGCTGGCATTAGCAAGCACGAAGGGATCCTCGGCGAACGCGAAGGCTACCCCGATTATCGACACGAGAGCGGGTTGCGCTTGGAGCTGAAACTGCTCTACAAGGATCCCGTCGGTGCGAAAATGAAGTCCCCACCAACGCCACGCGAGGCGTCAGCCCGGCTCACACAGAAGGTGACTCTAAAGAACGTCGATCCCAAGCGTGACGTCTTGATGGTGGTGGCCTACGAGTTTCGGGCACATGACAAGCGCGAGGAGTTGTTTAGCCCCACAATAGTCGACATCGGCCTGTTCCCGATGATCGACTGCATTCTTGCACGCGACCAGCGTCTCGAACGGGCCGGCGGCAGGTGGTTCGGCAACTACGAGACACCGTGCGTGCCGAGCAAGATAGGGCGACGAAAACTAAAGCGCGGCGAGCCTTTAGACGAGACGAGCTATGGGCGAAAAGAGAGCGAGGGCAAGGACTTCAACGAGGACACCAACTTCGGCAAGTTGAAACGTGTGCCCTATCGCCCGTTGCAATTGTTCCTGCGAGAGCACGGGGCGACATATGCCTCGAAAGGGACTTGGCCCTCGCCTTGGACGATTCCGTAGACCGCAGACCAGCGCCGCTTAGCCCGGCGCACGCCGTTCTCGGGCGCTCCGAACGCAACGCCTGAGCATCGCACCGCTTGCCCGCCATCGCCATCTGCACCATGGCCCGCGTCAGTGCCGACGGGGGGCGCAAGACCAAGCGCCACCGCCACGTCGTCGAGGCCGGCTCCCCGGTCCCAGTGTCCGCCCCGGTCAATACAGACGGGTGTTTCGCGCCGTGCGGGCGTCCGCGTTACACTGCGCTCCGCGCCCAACCTGGTTGACCGGCCCGGCCGGCTGCCTCGATGCCGCGTATGTCATGTGTTTTGGGAGGAACCTCTGGCAATCATGAACGCCTTGACCTTGGAACAGAAACAATCGTTGTACCGCGACGGCTACATCGTGGTGAAGAACGCCGTGTCGTCCGAACTCGTGGACGCCGCCCTCGACCGGTTGGCGAACCCGGTGAAGGGCGAATACGCCGGCAGCAAGCGGGAGCTCACGGATCTCGTGAACGCCTCGTCCGTGACGCCGATCCTGCACGACGCCATGGGCTACTTCGACCCGCCCATCGTCTGCCAAGCGGGCGTCATGCCGGTGCGCAAGCCCGGCAACCACTTCAACAACCTGGGCTACCGCGATAGGGACCAGCCGTACTTCGGCGCCGAATCGCACATGGACGGGCTTTGCACCATCGGCGTGCCCCAACAGCGGCAGGAAGGTGCGCCCGACGAGATTTACCACCGTTACGTGTCCTCCGGCCCGAAGGGCGACATCGGCCGCAGTCCGGAGGTGATGGGCCACAACAGCGTGCCGCTCTTCGAGGACCCGGAAATGACGCTGGGGATGGGCAGCTTCACATCGTTCGTCTTCGTCTGTCTGAACGACCAAACCCGCGAAGGCCGAGGCCAGACGGCGCTGCTCAAAGGCGCCCACCACGTGACCGAGAAGTTCCTCCAATGGCAGCGGAGCACGAACGGCCGCATGGGGCCGGAAGGCCCGGGCTGGCCGCGGTTGAACTACGAGGCGCCCAATCGTTGCGGCCATGTCTATCTGCCGCAGGCCGTGCGCGATCAGTTCATCGACGACGACTCGGAATCGACGCCGGACGGCGTGCGGTGGCCGCGCCCGACGCAGATACTCATGGAGCCCGGGGACGCCTGCATCACCGTCTTCCACATGCCCCATTCGGGCACCCGCAACGAGCTCGGCACCGAGTCGCGCAAGAACATCATTTTCCGCATCCGCAACAAGAAACGCCAACCGGAGAAGATGGTCAACGGCATCTCGGACCATCCCGATCGCGGTCAACGCGGCGAATGGCTGGAATACGAGGACGGCAACAACCCGTGGGAACGGTCCAAGGACGCGCTATGCGACATGTGGAACGAGTGGGAAGGCATGGCCGAAGTGGTCGCCGCGGCGAAGGCTGCCGCATAACACAAGGCCGCCGGCGGGTTGCCGGCTCACTAGCGGCCGCCCTCGCGGGGACGCCCGACAACCCTCAACGCAAGTAGGCGCCCGGTTCTCGGTTCCAGCGGAACGGCAAGTTGGGGTCGCGCCGAGCAATCTCCGCTGGCACCTCGCCCTCCCAGCCGGCGGGCACGGCGTTTGATTTCCGGTAGTACCAGCCGAGCAGCACCGTGCGCCGTTCGGTGGAGGCGTTGGCGCGCGTGCCGTGCAACACCCGGGCATCGCCGATCAGCAGATGTCCCGCCGGCACGGGAACATCGACCGCTTGCGGATGGTCGCAGAACATCCAATCGTTGGTTTCCTTCACATCGTAGCCGCCGCCCTCGTGGGGCGCCACCAGATGGCTGTGCAAATCCAGTCGCTGTCGATGGCTGCCTGGAATCACCCGCAGGCAGCCGTTCTCCGAAGTGGTGTCGGTGAGGTACCAGTTCAGAAAGACCTGTTGCGGCCACGGCGACATGCTGATCGGGTCATCCCAGCGCGCCCAATCCTGATGCCAGTACAACGCCGGCGCGCCGGGCGGTTTGGAGATGATCTGGAATGTGCCCCCGGAGCGCAGATCGCCGATGCCGAGCGCGGCCATGATCTTGGCTGGATGCTCGATGAGGTCGTCCACCACCGCGTCTTTCGGCACGCCCGGATCGCGCTTGGAGACGTTGCGCCTGCCGCTGATGTGGATGTCGGACCCTTGGTACTTCCACTTCGCCGAATGCTTGACGCGGCGCAGCCACTCGTCCGACCACGCCTGCAACATCTCCAAACGGCCTGACGGCAGCTTGCCGTCCACTAGGCAAAAGCCCTCTTCGAGCAGTTGGCGTCGAGCGTTTTTAATCGTCCTGCAATCAAGAGGCATGGGTTTCCCTGTTGCCGCGCGGAATCGGCACGAAGCCTATCAAAGCGTGTCAACACCGGCGCAACGCTGTGTTTGGTGTAATGTTGCAGGCAGGCCGCCGCCCTTGGAGAAAACGCCTTGAGCAACGCCATCCTCGACCAGTTGAACCTCGTGGTCCGAGACATGCGGCAATCCATCGCCTTCTACCGGCTGATTGGTCTGGACATTCCCGAAAGCGCGGTCTGGAGTACGGGCAGCGGCGCCCATCATGTCGTGATGCGCATGCCGGACGGTTTCGAGCTCGCCTTGGACAGCTATGCGCTGGCCGAGGTCTACAACGCCGGTTGGCGAGGAACCGACGAACCCGGCAGCCGCACAGTGATCGGTTTTCGGCTCGCGGATGCCGATGCCGTGGACGAGACCTACCGGCGAACAACCGCCGCCGGCCACGGCGCGGCGCAACCGCCCTACTACACCTTCTGGGGCTCGCGCTACGCGATCATCGTGGACCCGGACGGCAACCACATTGGCCTGATGAGCCCTCCAGACAAAGCGCAGCGGCGAGGGCCTCCCAACATATGATCCCGAACGTCACAGTCCCTGCCCCGCGCTCCAGATACCCCCAAGAGCCGGTGTTGCCAAAGCGCTGGGTGCGGATGTCCGTGCTCGCCGGCCTCGTCGCTGCGGCGTGCGGTTCAACACAAGCCGCGGCGGAAACCGGCTTCTATGTGAGCGGCGAGGTCGGCGCCCACATGCTGCCCGATGCGCGGCTCAATGGCGGCGACACGGACCGCGCCGCTCGTTGCGACGAGTTCGTCAATCCGCTCTACGCCGAGAACCCAGCCTGCACCACGCCGGATCGAGGCGTCGGCGCGGTGGACGACTGGATGAGCGAATTCGACGGTGCGGCCGGCATCTCCGGCGGCGTCGCCGTGGGCTGGCGGCACGAACGGCTGCGGTTGGAACTGGAGTGGTCAGGGCGTTCCGCGAACATCGATCAATCGTCGCCCATCTTGGCGCCAGACGGCCGGGCGTTCACGGCGATCTTCGGCAGCGAACTGCCGGTGGCCGAAGAGCGCATCGGCCGTTTGCGGGCGCAGCGCTTGTTCGTCAACGGCTATTGGGACTTTCCGAACGCGAGCCGCCTGACGCCGTTCGTCGGCGTGGGCGTGGGCGTTGCGGACACGCGCACGGCCTACCGCGTCTTGTGGCGTCGCAGCGCCGACCCGACAACGGTGCGCACGGCGAGCGGCTTGTCCAACGAGGAGGAGGTGAAGCGGAATCTTGCCGGCACGGTAAGCCGCGCCGAGGACGTGCTTCGGGATCGTTCGCGCGGCTACCAATTGCTGTTCGGCGTGGAATACGATTGGAAGGAAGGTGTTTCGCTGGCCCTGCAGGCCCGCTGGACGCGCATCGGCGCTTTCGAGGCCGGCGGCGTCTACGACGAGTTGCGCAGCCACGTCTCCAACCTTCGGCGCGACGGCAGCGAACCCGTGAGGTACCGCGTGCGCAGCCGCGACTCCTCCCCGTTCGGCTTCGGCCTGCGTCTCACCCGGCAGTTCTAAAGCCGCGACGGCCCGCCCTAGGGAACCATCAAATCTCCCTTGCGCCCGGTGAAGCCCACAAGACGTTGCACGGAATTGACGACTTCTTGCCAGGCTTTTGGCACCTGTTCTTGCGAAACTGCGACCTTGGCTTGAGGAGTTGGGAGCAACTGCGATGACTCACGCACTCCGCACAACGCTCGCGATCGCGGCGTTCCTTTCCGCCGGCGCCAGCGCTGGCCTCGATAACTCGAACTGGGACCAAGTGGATCAGATGATCGACCGGATGGCCGACGCCGAACTCCACACGGACCGGGAAGTGGTCGACATGGTCTTCAACGGAATCCACAGCCCGGACCGCGAAGTCGTCGAGCGCACGGTAGGCGCGGTTTTCGGGCTGGCTATTGGCGGGCCCCAACTCTCGCACAGCCCTCGACAGCCCGGCACTCGTTACGTCAGCCGACCGTTGGAGGAGGTGCCTGGGCTCCGGGACTTTCTCTTGCAATTTGCCAAAGACGCGCTTGAGGACGAAGGCTTGCGGAAGTTGCTCGACTCCGACCCTGGTATCGATTCGGTGCCCATGTGGGTTTACGCTCTGTTGCCGTTAGCCGTCTACTTCCCAGGCGATCCGTTGGTGGAGAACTTCTTCTTGGGGCACTACAAAGAGCAACAGATTGATGGGTCCGCCGGTGTCGGTTTGTGGGATCTCAACGTTGGCCGGTTCACGAGCGAGGCGGCGGATGCCGAGCGCCGGCGCGCGCTGGCCGACCCACTCCCACACGCCGACGGCCCGCCCCCGCCGGGTTCCACTCTAGAGGCCTTCAGTCCGGTGGCCTTCGCTGCCAGAGGGCTGGCCCTGTCGAAGACGGACGCCGGCCTGGCGGCGTTGGTGGCGGCGCTCGACCGGGGCGTGGCGGTGGCGGTTGTCGCCGAGGCCATCGCCGCCCACGGCCGGCGGGCGGTGCCCCACAGGGCGCGGCTGCGGAAGTTGCTGTTGGACGGCGACCAGGACGCGCTGGCGAAAGCTCCGTGTTCCCTGGCCGGGCATCCGGGTTGCCTGTCGCCGCGTCAGCGGATCGAGCGCGCCGTGACGAGGCTGGAAACGTTGGCGGCGCGTTATCCGGCGCCGGGCGAGCCCTCGCCGCCGGCCGCGCCGGCCGCGCCGGCGTCCAACTCGCTGCTCGGCGTCTACGAGCGTTTGGCGGACCAGTTCGGGGATCAGCAGGCCGATGTGGATTTGGTCCACGAAGAAAATATGGCCAACCTCGTTTTCGATGGTGTTCACAGTCGCGATTTGCGAATCGTCGAGTGGACGGTGCGGGCGTTGGCGCGGGACGCCTTGGCGACACACCTGCCGGCCGTCGTCCCCGGCGCACCGCGGCGGCGGACGCGGCCTCTGGACGAGCTCCCGGGGCTGCGGGACTTTCTGATGGAACAGAGCGACGAAGGGCTCGCGGACGTGGGATTTGGCGCGTTCGCCGCCGCTCGCCCGGACTTGGAAGGCCTGCCCATGTCGGCGCAATGCCTGCTTCCGCTCGCGGTGTACTTCGCCAACGATCCGGCCGTACACGAGTTCCTGCTCAAACACTGGCGGGAGCGGCGGGACGTGGCGGGCGGCGACGAATTGCGCGGCGTCGTGCGCCTCTTGGACGCCGGCGGGTTCAGAACCGCGGCCGCGAATCGGCTACGGATGGCGTTGCTGGCGCAAGGCGACGCCGAAGCCGTGGCGTGGGCGGCCCGAGGCCTTGCGAAGTCCCAGACGGACGCCGGACTCGCGGCGTTGGTCTCGGCGCTTGAGCGCGGCGTGGCGTTGGGCGCCGTGGCCGAGGCGATCGTCATGCACGGCGAGCGGGCCGTGCCGCATCTCGGACGCTTGCGGGCCTTGGATGCGGCCCCGGTAGAGCAGGCGCAAGTCGCCGATGCCGTTGCGAGGCTCGCGCCCTTGGACCGACCCTGACCGGGCCAGCCGCGCCAGCGGGTGGAGGAGGTGCGCCGCCAGAACGGCGCACCCCTTAGGCGCACCCTTAGCCGCGGATGAACTCGCGGATCACCTCGCCGGGCCGGTTGCCGGTGTACTCGCCGTTCTCGATCACCACCCGCCCGGCCACCAAAGTGGCGTCGTAGCCGCGGCTCTTCACCACCAGCCGGCCACCGTTGTGCGGGAAGTCGCGCACGTACTCCGGGTGGCAGGAGGTGAGATTCTCGTAGTCGATCACGTTGAGATCGGCGTGCCAGCCCTCGCGGACGTTGCCGCGCTCCTTCAGGCCCAACACTTCGGCGGATTTGCCGGTGATGCGATGCACCGCCTCTTCCAGCGTGTAGACGCCGCGATCCCGGGTGAGCTCGCCGAGCAGGAAGGTGGGCGAATCGGCATCCGTGAATTGGCCGACATGGGCGCCGGCGTCGCCGAGCATGGGCACCACGTGCGGCAGGCGCATGTAGTTCCATTGGTTGTCGAGCGCGCCGCCGAACGCCCAGAGGTTCCACAGCTCCCTGCCTTCGGAGGCGACAAGGCGTTCCACATAGACGTCCACCGGGTCTTTGCCGGCGTCGTCCGCGAGCTTTTGCAGGTTGTTGTTGTTGTCGAGGTCGAAGTCCGGGAACTGGCCGGTGCCCATCGGGTGCAGGATGCGGGCCACTTGGCCAAAGCCGCCTTTCTCCTTCGCTTCCGAAACGAGGCGCTCCCGCGTGGCGGGATCCTTCAACGCCGCGACGCGATCTTCAATGGTCGGCAACTTCATCAGTTCTCGCCACGCCGGCGTGCGCAGGAAGGCCTGTTGGGCGAGGCCGAAGAACGAGCCGCTAGGCCGCGTGTGGCAGATGGAGGTGATGCGTCTGCCACTCTCGTTGTTGCGTCCGAGGAATTCGGCCCAACGCGAAACGCCGCCATCGCCTTCGCCGCCGGTGCCACCGGAGAACAGCACTTGGCAGCCGAGCTCGGCGCCGGTCTCGAACATCTCGCGCTCCACTTGGAAGCGCGTGCGCATGTCCGGCGCCACTTGGAAGAGGCCGCCACGTCCGCCGGCGTCCACCACGGCCTCTTGAATGGCTTTGGTCTCCCGGGCGTCCGCCCAGGTGCCGGGTGTCAAACGGCCGTCCGGCACCCGGTGGCCGAGAAACCGCGACGTGGAGAATCCGGCCGCGCCGCCCTCCACGGACTCCTTGACCAGTTCGACGATGCGCTTGAGTTCGCCATCGTCCGCTTGCACGCCTTCGTCGCAGCTCTTGTCGCCCATCGCCTCGAAACGGATGGCAGAGTGGCCGCACATGCCCACCACGTTGAGCGCGGGGCGAAGGGATTGCACGGTGTCCAGGTACTCGCCGAAGGTGGTCCAGTTCCAAGGCAGGCCGTCCATGATGGCGTTCGCGGCGATGTCCTCCACGGCTTCCATCAGCTCCGCGAGATAGCGCCGGTTGTCTTTGCCGCAGGGCGCGAAGGTGACGCCGCAGTTGCCGATGAGCGCGGTGGTGACGCCGTGGTAGGAGCTGGGGCGCATTTCGGGATCCCAGCCGATCTGCGCGTCCAGGTGCGTGTGCAAATCCACGAAACCCGGCGTGACGATCTTGCCTGTGGCGTCGATGGTGCGGCCGGCGGCCTCGCCGCCGAGATCCCCGACGCGAGTGATGCGCCCGTTGTCGACACCAACATCCGCACGTGTGGGCGCGGCACCGGTGCCGTCCACGACGGTGCCGCCGGAAATGATCATTTCATGGGCCATGGTTTGGGTCCCCTCCCTTTAACAGAGGCCGAAGAATACTACAGACGGCCGGCATTCGTTGGCGTAGCTCAGCGAGACGTGGATGAGGTGGGTTCCCAAGCTCATCGTTGGGCATGTTTCGTATGATTCGGCGATGGCCCAGTCACACGATCGCCAAGCGCTGCTCGGTTCGGAACGAGACCGGCCGCCGCATTTCGCCGGGCGAAAGGCCGAATTGGACAAACTCGGCCCGGCCGAACGGAACGCGGGAGCGAGAGTTGCCCTCTCGCCCCCGCACCGGCCCGCCAAGTCCTTGGAGGGGATGCTGGCGCACGAGGCGCGCTACAGATGTCCGATCATGGTGATCGGCGCCGGCTTGCAACACGCCGCGGAGCGCTTGGCGGGATCGATTCCCACGCGATCCGGCACCCCCGACAACGGCCATATCTCGCGTTTTGCCAAGGGACTTATATACTTGACTCCACCCCTTCGGCGTATGCCGATGGGACGGTGCCAAGCCTTTGTGCCGCGCCGTTCGCCGTGAGATTGATCTCTCGGTTCTGGCGGCTGGGGTAGTCGAACCGGCCAGTCTCCGTTCGCAGGCGGACGAGATCGCCCACCTGCGTTTCAACCGCCCGGCCGTGCAAGCCAGCCACACTAGACGCCATGCGCATGCGTTGCCGCAACTGCTGCGCCAGACGACGGTCCCCGCCGCCCGCTTCGAGTTCCCGTTCCAGTTGCGCCAGCGCCCATTGCAAGATGACAACGGCCGCATTGGCGTCCGCGTGCGCGTGGTGGCCGCATGCGAGACAGTGGAAGGTCGATTGGCTCTCTCGATTCCCCTTGTCGCGGTGGCCGCAGACGGCGCACGTCCGTGACGAGTTTCGTGGCGGCACGACGCGGAGCGTCGTGCCGATTCGTTCGCACGCGGCTTCAAGCGCTTGCCGCAATGCCCGGAGACGGGATCGCGCCAGCCTCCGATTCAGTTTCCCTTTCGCCTTCACGCCGGCGCCCGGCATGGACGCCGTGCCTCGGGCGGACCGCGTCATGTTCCCCACGCGCAGGTCTTCGATGGCGAGCAGCGCCGTCGACAGGGCCAGCGCGAGCGCCAGATGCCGGGTTTCGTTCGTCTGGCGGCCCTTGATCCGACGCCACGCGCGGTGTTGCGCGCGTCGTTCCTTTCGGTGCGCCACCGAACCCGCCGCACGCTTCGTGTTGCGGCGCTGCGACTCCGCGATGCGGTCGAAAACCTCCGACTCGTCCGTGAACCGGAACAGATCGCCATTGGACGTGCTTGCCGCATTCACGACACCCACGTCCACACCGAGCGGCATGGCGCTGTTCAGCGGCTTGATGTCGGGTGAGGGCGTTCGCAGTTGGATGTGCAACTCGAAGCGGCGCTTGGATTGCGGGCATCGCTGGCCGTTGCGCCCGCGCCGGTGCGGAGTGCGCTCCACGAGGTGCGCGCCGGCGATCTTGGCGTTTTCGGGCGCGCGGCCTTTGACGGACACTTGGCCAATACCGGGCAACCGCACCGTGTTCGCGTCGACGCGCTTCACGCCGTCTACGAAATGCAATGCCGGCCGGTGCTTGCCCGACTCGAACTCTTTGCGGGAACGCATTCGGTCGGCGTTGACCCTTGGCGGGTCAACGCGCCTGAGCGGCTTGTGCAGCAAAGCGTTGCGTGCTTGTTTGTCGGGCGCCTGCCCCTTCGGCAACTCGTCCAACCACGCCTTGAGCGTCTTGTTGTCGATTGGCGCTTGTTGGCTGTCCGGCAATCGGTCCAACCATTCGACGGCGATCGTTTCCTGTTGCCAGTCCTTGTGCAGCCGCCAAGCCGTCTTCTCGACGTGGTCGCGGTGCTTGACGCAAGCCGTCCGGGCCTGCAGCACCGCGCCGCGCTGAACAGACACGGGCGCGTCGTCCACCACGCCGGCGTGTCGCCACCGCGTCAAGTCCTTGAAGAGATCGTATTGCGACGGAACTTTCCCCCGCCGATCCGCTTCCGCCACCACTCTGTTGAAGGCCGCCCGGCACGATGCGTGTTGCGCATCGAAGGCGTCCGCCAAGGCGGTTGGATCGCCGCCTACGATGTGGTGTCGAGTGGTGCGGACCATGCCGGCAGCATGCCGCATGGCTGGTCAAAAGTACAGCGCTAGACCAAACATTCCAAACATTCGACATGGTTTCTCACGAGGAAGCGGTGGAGGCGGTAACGAGAGGTTTGCAAGCGCTGGGACACGACATAAACGCCGCCGCCGCCGATGCTTTGGCGCGCGCTTCAATGGGTTTCCCACAACACATCCACGGCTATTTGGAGGGCGCTTGCGAGGCCATCCGCCGCCACGGCAGCGGGGACTCCGCCAACGCGCTGCGCACCGCGCTGGCGAACGGCGACGCGGCAAGACGGCGGTACTACGAAGGACGGCTTGGCAGCATGGCGCATCCGCGGCTGATGTTGGAACTGGCCGCGCGGATGGAACGGAACGGCTGCGAATCCCTGCCTTGGAATGAAGCCGTGCGTGTACTCGCGCCGCCGGCGGGGAACGCCGCGCAAGCCGAGGAAGCACTTGCGGATGGCGTCGCCCGGGGCGTCTTGACCCGGAACCTGCTGCACGACGTGTCGTTCGGCATCCCGTCGTTCCATGCGTTCATGGTGGCGCTCTGGGAGCAAGGCGCGTCGTTGTCGCCCGCCGGCACCGACAGTTAGTCGTAAAACGCCGCCCGTCCGCCGCGGGGTGCCGTGCCGCAAGCGTGCAAGGCCTGAACACGATGCCGGAGTTGCTACAGTAGGCGAGTTCGGAATTCTGAAGGGAGAACGATGGTGGATTGGCTTGAGTTGGGCGGCGATTTGCTGGAGTGGCTCCCTTGGATTTTCCTGATGTTCTTGCTGACTTGGTTGGTCGCCTATTTCATTCCGCTAGTGATAGCGCTCGTGAACAACCATCCGCACAAGGTCGGTGTGGCGTTGCTGAACCTGCTGACCGGTTGGACCGTTCTCGGCTGGTGGGCCGCTCTGGCGTGGGCGGTCTTACCGTTGACAGCGCGGCGGGCGCCAGTCGATCCGCGCGAGGAGGTGCCGCTCGCCTAGTGTTGCCGGTCGCTTGGGTCTTTCGGCGCCTTGGCCTCCAAGGCTCGGTCTCCGCCACCGTCCATTTCGACACCGCACAGGAAAGGCCGGGCAACGGTGGCGAGTCGCAGCAAGTCGCGTTCCGTCATGCGCGGATCGAACGGCAAACAAAGGGCGTCGGCAAGCGCGTTCGCGCCCGGCGTCGGATGTTCGCCGTCTGCGACGGGCGCCAGCCTGGCGCGCATCGCGTCGAACCCCTCGATTCGCAAAGCCGCTCGCAGACCGTCGCTGTCTTCGCATAGCGCCGGAACCATCCACCGGCCGTGGGGTTCGGCGCGGCTTGTCGGCAAAGGCGCCGACGGCCCAAGGGCGTCCAGCAGCGCTCGCGCCGGCGCTTGGCGCCGGGCCACCGGTGCCGGGCCCTCGCGGATGCGCCTTTCCAACACGGCGAGAGCCGCCGCGCACGGGCGCTGTCGCATACCTTGGGCGGCGTCGGCTTGGGAAATGCGCGTGGCGCTATCGGCCCACTTGGAAGCATCCACGCCCAAGCGCTCCGCCAAGGCCGCTATCGCCCGGTAGGCCAGCGGATTGCTAGCGGCTTGCACTGCGCCGTAGCGAAAGACGCGCCGCAGGTACACGCCGGTCGATTGCGCCGGCGTCTGCCGCGACAGCCGCCGCATGGCCCGGCGAGTCGTCGCGTCCCGGACGCTCGCGAGCGCGCCCGCGAACGCTGTCGCGGTCTTCAACGGGCCGAACGAGAAGAGCGAGATATCCGCACCCGTGTGGCCTCGCCAATCCGGCCCCGCGTAGGCTTGGGCGCAATCCTCCACGACCACGAGATCACGTCGCCGCGCCGCAGCCAGTGTTGGCGCCAGATCCAACCTTGCGCCAAAGAGGTGCGTCACCACGACAGCCCGCGTGCGCGGCCCCACCAGCGCCTCCAAGCCGTCCGTGTCCCATGCGGTGGTTAGCCGGTCTATGTCTAGGGCCACCGGCCGAAAGCCGTGTTGGCGGGCAATGGCCGGCATGTCCGGAATCGTCAACGCCGTGAAGATGATCTCGTCCCCGGCCCGCCACTTCGGCCCCGCCACGCGCAGAAACAAATCGAACGCCGAGCGAACGGAAAGACAGACGAGGCCGCTGCCGTCAGGGGCCCAGCCCCGTTCAAGCCGTTCGCAGGCCTCCGTCCACGGCGGCGGCGCGAGGCAGGCGCGCACCGCGAAAAGCCAATCCGCCCAAGAGAAATCGAGCCGCTTGCACGGGTGCAACCCGAGCATTCGACCGGCGCCGTAGCCACGGGTTGGCGGTTTGGCCGGCAACGGATGCTCCCTTCGTCAGGAACGAACCGCGGCGGCGGGAATCGCGCCTTTAGTCGCCGCTTCCCCAGCGCAAGGCGTTTTCCAAAATCCGCTGAAATGGCGCCGTCGTCCATGCGCCGCGGAACGTTCTCGGCGTGCCGCCATCGGCGGCCACGCTTTCGTCCACGAACGGCTGGCTGTTGGTGCGTGGCGAGTGGCAGTGGCCGAGCGCCACATAAGCGACGCGCCCGACACCCACGCGCCGTTCCAAACCGAGCGCACGCGTCGGGCCGTTCGCGGCGAGGTAGGCGTCCTTGTCGTAGAGGAAGCCGAAGCCCGGCGGCGACGGATCTTCCGCCAGCTCCGTGGTGAGCAACACGGAAGCGTTCCCGCACGGTTCCACGAAGTAGAGCTCGTCCGCCACATTGAACGTTGGCGGCAGCCCGGCGAGCAGCGGATGTTCCGGCGCCGCCACGGCCACATCGAACCGGCGCACCGGCGGATGGTTGAGAAAGAACGCGCCGAGCAGGTCGTGATGCGCCAAGCGCGCCATCCGGCGTTGGCGGCTGCCTTCCACCCGCACGGCCCGCCCGCCGCTCGTGCCGTGCAGCGCGAACCACCGCCCGCCTTCCTCAAGCCAGCTTTCGATGGCGTGGCATTGCCGCTCGTCCGGGTAGGGGCCGGCGACATAGGTCAGCAGCAAGTCCACGCCGGCCAAGGCCGAGCCCATGTCCGCAAAGTCGTTGCCGCAGGTGGTGACGTAGCCGGCTTGGTAGAGCTTGCCGACCAGCTCGATGCGAGCGTAGTCCATGTCGTGGCCGGCGGTGGCGCCGTAGGGAAAGCCGCCGACGATCAGGTGGGCGCGTTGGGCCATGGTTTTCTAGCCTTTGGTGGAGAGTTAGTGCTGAGGCTCCGATTCTATGCCACCGGCCAAGACGTGGCCAAGACGATTGGCCGCCGCGGCCTGCGGCGAAGAACCCCCGCGCGGTTGCTGTCTTGCCGCTTCCTGACAGCGTGCAGCGTTGACGAAAGCACGCCCGCTCAAAAGCCCATTTGGTATGCTCAACGCCTTCGTCGGAGGGTCGGGAAAAGGGGAGCGTTCCCGTTGGCCAAGGACTACTTGCACACAAGCCTGCGTTTGCACGGTCTGGTGACGGAGCTTCGATTCGGTGCGACACAACACTTGGACCGCGTGCAGCGCAACGTCCAAGCCACCCTGTCGGGTGGACGTCCAACCTACGAGGTGATTCAGGCGATCTTGGATAGCAATGCTTGGAACGCGAACATGTTTGGGCATTGGCCGCCAGCTCCGGCCCTTAGAGCCGCGTTTGGAGATCGCCAGTGGGATCTGGCGCGGCTGCCCGACAGCGAGAGTGACATAGTTCGCGGCTTGCTCGCCATATTTCGTCGAATCGAACCAGTTTCCGTGGTGCTGCGATTCGTTAGTCCGAAGGACTACGGCATTGTGAGCCCGCCAGTGGAGGAGATCCTGGGCGTCGCGCCGCGTCGGCTGCTAGCCGAGAAGTATCGGGCTTATTTGGAGTGCCTTCGCGAACTGCGCGACCAAAGGGAGTTCAACACCGCGGCCGATGTGGAAATGGCCCTCTGGACGCTGCAAGTAGGCGTCTTGGACGGCACCTTGGCACCACACCGTCCCCAACAAACTAGCTTTTTGCGTACCAGTTACGACAAGGACTTGCGCATGCGCGAAATTCGGGTGGGCAACCTGACGAAACCGATCTTCGACGACTTGGGCAAACTCGATCTTGCCGAAGCACTCCTTCCGACCGACATCGAGCTTGCCGCTCAGATCGCTGGCATAGAGTTCGAGAAGAAGGTTCGAAGGTGGTTGCCGTCCGAAGATCACGAGGATTTGTACGACGTGATCGAACAGGCGTACAGACAACGGGGCGCCTTGCACCGTGCGCGCGTTGTTCGAAACAGGGCAATGCACAAGCCCCAGAAGCTCAGACGTGCGGATGTCGAATATCTCATTGATTCGACCAAGCGGGTGCCCGAGTCGGGTACCGGGCCAATGCACAGCAGCAACGCCGCACGTGCCTAGTGTTTCGTTTCCGTATCACCCGCTTCATCTTCGCCTAGCCTTGCGGACATCCCGGTCGCAATGCAAGTGTGAATGTGCCGCTCCCGCCCCCGCGATGCAACGGACGAATTCGCCACAACGCGCACCAGCGTTGAAGCTACAGGTTCGAGAAGTCCGCTTCCCGTTTCTCGCGGAACGCGGCCACGGCCTCAAGATTGGCCGGGCCGCCGGACAGTTTCGCAAGCGCCGCGTTCTCGGCAGCGATCACGGTTTTCAGCCGTCCACGTTCAGAGGCGTCGATGATGAGGCGCTTGGCCGAGGTGAGCGATTCGGAAGGCAGCCCGGCCAGATACGCGGCTTTTTCGTGTACCGCGTCCATGAAGCCGTCATCGGCGAACACCTCCAGGGCGAGACCGGCCTCCTTGCACTGGGTGGCGCTCATCCATTCGGAGGCCATGAGGAACCACATCGCGCGCTGTCGGCCCATGAGCGCTGGAAAGGTGCGGGTGCTGCCGGCTTCGGCCACAAGCCCCAGCGTGGAAAACGGACAGCGCAAGCGGGCGCTTTGCGCCATGAACACGAAGTCCGCGAGGCCAGTGAGCGTGGCGCCGATGCCAACGCCGAGACCATTGATGGCCAGCACAAAGGGCTTGGGAAAGTCGACGATGGCGTGCAGCATCCCGTCGAGGCCGTGAACGGGCTGGTAGTCCGTCGTCGGGCCAAGATCCGCCCCGGCGCTGAAGGCGCGTCCCGCGCCCGTAAGCACCAGCACGCGGCATTCGGCGTCCGCTTTGGCGGCCAAGAACGCCTCCGCGACTTCGTCGAATTGCCGCTTGTTGAAAGCGTTGAGCGCTTCCGGGCGATTCAACGCGACGGTGCGCACGCGGGCTTGTTCGGTAATGTTCAACATGGCGACTCCTTGTGTTGGCGGCGTGGCGAGACAGCTCCGAACGCCGCGTAGCTCGAACGCTATATATCAGCCGTTGCCACGAACTGCGGCAGGGCGAAAAGATACTCCCCGGTGCGAACGGCGTCTTCCGCCGTCGCCAACATCTCGTCCGCTTCGGTTGCTGTCATCAGGCCGCCAATTCTGATGTATTCGCGCATGTTGCGCAGCATCGGCAGCGCATGCCCGTCTTGGTCCGCGTTCGCAACAACGCGCACCGCCACGTTGCGAAAACCGTGCCGCCGCAACAGACCGCCGAGTTTGCGCCCGATGTGCGGTTCCTTGAACGCCACGCCGGCCGCGCCGAAGAAGCGTTCCACGCCCGCCTTGCCCCACGGCTCCAGCAACACAAAACCCCAGTCGCTATCGATGAGGTGGATGCGGCCGGCGGGTTTCAGCGCGCGTCTTAATTCGGCAAGCGTCGCGTCCACATCGGGGACGTATTCCAGCACGTTTTTGGAAACGACTCGATCCACCGCCCCGTCCGGCAATGGCAGGAGTTGGCCTTTCACATGGTGGAAAGTCACGTTGGCGCGGCCAACCGCTCTCTCCTTGGCGTCCGCGACGAAGCGCGCATTGATGTCCACACCATGCACATGGCCGCCCTCGCCCACCATGTCCGCCAAAGCGAGCGCCATGAAACCGGGCCCGGAACCGAAGTCCAAGACGTTTTGCCCAGGTTGGAGGTCGGCATCGGCAAGCAACGCCGCGCCACCCTCGCGCCACTGAAACATCCGCTCGTAGCGGGCAACCCGCTCGTCGTCAATGTGCTGCCAGTGATCCGTGTAAAACGTGCGGGGATCCATCGGTGTGCGCCGTTGCTCAACATGTAGGTTGGTATTTCATGAGGCGGCAAGTGTGGACATGCCACGCCACAAAGTTATGTGCCACGACTGGTGATCCTGCTAAGGCCTGATCTCCCTGGCGGCCATTTGCAAGTGCGACCGCTAGCCAAACTCCACGCCCACGGTCTCGGGACTTATGCCGCACTCCTTCAATATCTGCTCCGCCTTCTTCAAGTGGTTCTTTCCGCTTTGGTTCGTGTCAATCCAATGGTTCTTCTTTACGAGCCTAGGCACTTGGAAATTGCTGCCATTCGCCCTTTTGGGCTCTCTGTTTACCAATACGGTCTTCCCTTTGTATAGCACGGGCAAGTTCTTCATCTGATTACTGTCGACTAGCCACGCCACTACTGCCACTTGGATATCCAGCCAACGGGACACATCCCTAGCCTTGCCGTCGGGGAACCACAAGCGTTGTGGTGGGTTCATGCCACTCGTGTAACGCACCTGCGGAAGCGGCGTCGCTGCTGTCGGCGGGCGTTGACGCGCAGGGCTGCGCCGTGGTCCGCCTACCGAAGCCCGCTGGTCAACCGGCGGCTCGTGCAAGTGAGGAGGTTCCGCTTTACCTCTGAAGTTACCGGGCCACAGCCAGAAGAGGTCCATTATTTTGGGTGGCTTGTCGGTCACGCGGAAGTTAAGCCTGCGCTGCTGGGGAAGGCTACCGTCCGCTTTGATGTCGTAGCCCTCCCACCGGTCACCGTCCGTCACCACATAGTACCGACATCCGATCTCGTGGCAATATCCAATCGCTTGGCCACGTTCGGCAAATTCCAGTGGCTTGCCTAGGGCCTTGGCCTCTACCACTAGACACACAAGATGGTCTTGCAGCATGGCGTAGTCGAGCCTCGGTTTCGCTTGCTCGGCTTCTATGACGTGCTCGGTTCTGACTTTATCGGGATCTGGCAAGTCCCAACCAATCTTCGTCAGCAGCGGATCAATCAAGGCGTACCTTGTCGTAGACTCGCTCTTGCGTAAAACTTCTCCGTGCTTGTTGATGCGCTCATGAAGTTGCTCCACGAGATCATTGAGTTCATCCAGCCACATGTACTTCTCCAGTCCTCTGGTCGGGTGTTCCAGCTTACCACCCGGCCGCGCGTCTACACCGCCTGTTCCTTGTCGCCGACAACTTCGCGCGTGTCGCCGCTACGGCGCGTGAAACCTTTGCCGTCGAAGTGTTCCAGCACTTCGATGACGACATTGCGGCCGACGCCGGAAGCGTCGCGAAACGCTCGCACGGTGAAAGGGCCGGCGTTGGCCAAGGTGGTAGCGATGTCGGCGAGTTCGCGCAAGCGCTCGGGCAGGAAGTAGCGGTTGTCGCTTACGCGCTGGGCCAAACCGAACGCCGGGAGCGGGCGAAGGGCCGCTTCGAGCTTGATGAAGGGGCGGTTCAGACGCTTGGCCATGTCGCCCACGCTTGGCGGTTGGATCGTGTCGAGCAGCGGTCGCACTTCGGCGAACGTCCGCAACACGTCGCTCGGCACGGCGGCGCGGTGGGCCGCGAGGGCGTAGCGCCCGTTCTCCAGTCGCACTGCGGCGTCGTCGACCAGGCTTTGCAGGGCGTAGGACATCCACGCGCGCAAACGTGGGGAAGCTGCTTGCAACGCCTCGGCGGTTAGGCCGGGGCTGGCCGGTTGGGCTTGATGATGCGCCGCGAGCGCCCGCCGCGCACTCTCGCGGGCCTCGGCCAGTTGCGCTGCGGCCAAGAGCTGGCCGTCCCGCAGCGGAAGATCCAAGGAAGCCGCCAACGCCTCCACTTGAGCGTCGTGCAGGTTCCACTGGCGGGCGAACGAAATTGCGTTGACAGGCCCAATCGGCACCAAGGCCCGGAGGGTGTCGCGCGCGTCGTCCGGGCGTATGGCGGCAAGGCGCACCTGTCGCGCCGGGGAACGGCGGCGCGACGCCGGCGCCAGATCCAGCACTTGCCCACCGCCCAGAGTGTCCTGCAGGTCCTGCTCGCGCAGCACCACGCGGTCGCCCACCTTCACATGAGCGGGTTCGTCCAAGAGCACGTCCACAAGGGCGTGCGCTCCGGGTGCGATGGCGCCCGAATCGATGAGCAGCACGCGCCCGTGGTTGTGGCTTGTCGCGTGATAGACATGCACCGGCGCGTTGTGCCTCACGTTGGCCGTTCGGTCGTGCCGCACCCGCAGACGCATTGCGAACCGCGTAAAGGGCTCGCGCACGGTGGCGTGCAGCAACCAGTCGCCTCGCGCCAGTTCGCCGACATCCACGCCGGATAGGTTCACGGCGGCCCGGTCTCCGGCTTGGGCAACGGACGCCGGGCGATCCTGGGCCCGCACACCGCGCACCCGCACCCGTTTGCCACTTGTGGCCAGCAACAGCCGGTCGTCTACGCGGACCTTTCCGTCCACCACCGTTCCGGTGACCACCACGCCGCTGCCACGGACAGTGAAGGCGCGGTCTATGGGCAGCCGAAACGGGCGCTCGGCGTCGCCCGTCGGAACGACATTCGTGGCGCGTTGCAAGTGTTGCCGCAACGCCGGGATGCCTTGGCCGGTGGCGCAGGAGACCGCGATCGTCTCCGCCCCGTCCAGAAACGAACCCGCCACCAAGGCGCGGATGTCCTGGTTCACTTCGGCGAGGCGGGCCTCGTTCACGCGGTCCGCCTTGTTGATGGCCACCACGCCGGTGCGGAGGCCCAGCAGTTGCATGATTTGCAGATGCTCCCGGGATTGGGGCATCACGCCGTCGTCCGCGGCGATGACGAGCAAGGCGTGCTGGTGCCCGGTGACGCCAGCGACCATGTTGTGGATGAACCGATGGTGGCCGGGCACGTCCACGAAGCCTATCCGCTGGTCGCCAAAGTCCGCGTACGCGAAGCCAAGGTCTATGGTGAGGCCGCGGCGTTTCTCTTCTTGGAGCCGATCGGTGTCGACGCCTGTGAGGGCGCGGACGATGGAGGTCTTGCCGTGATCGACGTGTCCAGCGAGCGCGACGATCACGGTTCAACGTCCGATGCGCGTTGCCGGAACTTCTGACGGTTCCGCCCAGTTTGAGTCGAAAACAAGGTTCTCATTGAGGGCGTGCAGAATCGCCGAACCATCCTCCAAACCCGCTACAGCAATCTCAGCAATCTACGGCATCTTCAGTGGTGAACACGGAATCGCGACCGTCCCCGCTATGCTTCGGGAACGCCAGAGCGCGTGCCTCAAAGGACAGCCAGCGTGGCAGTTCTCACTCTCACTCCTCTATTCACTTCACTTGCCCCCGAATGTCGAAACGCCGGCCTCCCGCAGCAGTTCGTCGCCGGTCGCGCAGCGCACGATCGCCTCTCCAACCAGCTCTAGGCGTTCCGGGTCCGCTTCGGCGGCGAGCGCACGGGCCAGACGCCATATCCTCCGCCGACCGGCTCTGCTCCAGCAGCATCACCGCCCGCGTCAGATCCCGCAGCCCCGGATCGTCCGCCGCCGCGTGCCGCTCGTCAAGCACCACATGCCGCTGCCGCGGCTGGAACGGTGCCAGCGCCGGCCCCGTCGGCGCCACCAGGGTTTCATGGGCAAACGATAGCGCTCCGGACACGGCGATAAGCGCGCGAGATCGCCCCGCCGGTTTGTAGGAGATCCCCGCTTCGTAGCGTTGGACATGTCCGCATCGTTTGTGCGAATTCTCCGCTACCGCAGCACTTGTTCTCCGGCGCCGCGATCAGCTTTTCGCCTGGCAGCGCTAATCCGAACGCGAGGCCGCCGTGTTCAGGACGGCAACCCGCAAAGCTGCGGACGGTGATCTGCCCGCTTGGAAGGCCCGAAGGGCCGATGAACAAGGCGGTTTCTGGCTTCCAGCAGGCCGAACGCTCTCAAGCAGCGTTCGCCAGCGCCACCATCGCGGGCAATGTCATGGCGTCGATGCCCCTGCCCAAGGGAAAGTTCTGCCCACCGGCGTGGACGACGAACTTGCGTGTCGGCCGCAAGTCCTCGCAAGCGTTGTGAAAACCTCTAGAGACCGTCGGCGCTGTGCTGCGTTTGATCTCGATGGCCCACAGCCCGCCGGCGCCGAGATCAGCGACCAGATCCACTTCCGCACCACCAGCGGTGCGGTAGAAGCCGCACGACGCCCACTTCGGCAGAGCACTGACGATGTTCTCGATGGCGAAGCCTTCCCAGCTGCCGCCCACCACCGGGTGGCCGAGCAGGGCGTCGGTTGTCTGAATGCCCAAGAGGGCGTGGCAGATGCCGCTATCTCGCAAATACGTCTTCGGCGCCTTCACCAAACGCTTGCCCAGATTGCTCACCCAAGGCGGCAGCCGCCGCACCAGCAGCAGGTCTACCAACAGGTCGAGATAGCGGCCGACGGTGGCACCGCTGACGCCCAGACCTCGCGCCAGCCAAGCGGCGTTGAACGTCTGTCCTTGATTGTGCGCCAGCATGGTCCAGAACCGGCGCAGCGTTTCGGCGGGAATGCGTGGGCCGAGGCTGGGAAGATCGCGTTGCAGGTAAGTGCCCACGAACTCCAGCCGCCAGTCGAAACTGCGCCCGTCGTCGTCCGCCAAGAAGCTCTCCGGGAAGCCACCGCGCAGCCACAGACGTTCCGCCGCGTCCGCCTCGTCGATGCCGAACGGACGGAGTTCACATTCGGCCACCCGACCGGCAAGGGTTTCGCTGGACTGCCGCAGCAGTTCGATGGATGCGGAACCGAGCAGCAGGAACTGCCGGTATCGCCTGCCGGCCCGGCGCCGCTCGTCGATCACGCCGCGCAAGACCGCGAACAGGTTCGGCAAGCGCTGCACCTCGTCCAAGATGACCAGTCGATCAGCGTGCAGGGCGCAATAGCTTTCGACATCGCTGAGTTTGGCCACATCGCTCGGCCGTTCGAGATCCGCATAGACGGCGTCACCTTCGTCGCCGATGGCACGCCCCAAGGTCGTTTTGCCGACCTGCCGCGGCCCGGTGAGCACGACGGCAGGATTCGCGCTCAGCATCCGCTCGACGGTCGCTTGCAGTTTTCGATGTATCACCCATGCAAATCTATTACAAAGTGTCGGATTTGCATAGTTGAGGCTTCTACCGCGTCCGCGACGGCGTCAAGGAGGAATGGCGGCGAACGGCTGCGTGGCCCAAGTCGGTCACCGGTTCAGGCACAGGTGGATGGCGAACGGATGGCACCGGGCAAACGGCGCAGGGCAGCCCGTACACGGCGACGGCGCGCGACATCGGCCCGTCGGTCTGTAGGAGATTCCCGCTTCGTGGTGTTGGAAATGTCCGCATCGCTTGTGCGAGACCGCCGCTAACGCAGCTGCCGTTCTCCACCCGCTTGGCGATCAGGTTCTCCACATGCGACCGGCCGGGAGGCGCCGCCGTTCGTCGCAACGCCACGCAGCCACTCTACGAGCGCCGCCCGGTGGTCGGGCACCGCCCTTGTCCGGTAGATCAAGGCGTCGCGATCCGCGAAAGCGTCGAGCACATCGGCGGCAAGCGCCGGCTGGCTGGCCAGTTCCGTTACCTTGTTCAGGTACACGCGGATGGCGAACAGGATGGTGCCGGTTTCCGGCAAACGGCGCAGCGTCTGGCGTTCGCAGCGCAGGTAAAGGCCGTCGACGCCGGCGGGCACGGTTGCGGCGCCGGGGCTGGCGTCTTCCGGTGTGCGGAACGGCTCGCCGGATGCGTGAATGAACCAGTTGCCGCGCAGGTACACGCGGCCGGGCGGCAGTTGGCGAAAGAACCGTCGCATCGCCTGCCCGATGCGCGACCGGAGCGCCGGCACGGGATCGTGGATGTCCAGCAATTCTTGGCCGAGCTTGTCCGCGAGGCGCCAATACGACGGGCTGGCGACGCTCCCGGCGACGAGCCGGTATTCCGCTTCGGCGGCACCGCACTGCGACATCAGGCACAAGTCCTCCTCCACGAGGAAAGCGGCCCGCGCGAGCGGCGCGGCTGGTTCCGGCGGCCGGTCGTCTAACGGGCTGCCGCAATGCGCGCCAACCATGCGCAGCGCCTCGGCTTGCGCCGCCTCGGACCCGGGCAGCGCCTGAAAGCCGACGGATCCAAGCGCAGCCAAGCGTTGCCGCTTGGCGCTTTTGTACGCGGCGTGCCCGGGACTTCGCGCCAACCACTCGGCGACGGGGACGGGACGCAGTCCCATGCTCGGGCCGGTACTCGGCGGGCCGCGGCCGAATCCCTTGGCGTATGGCGTGAACTCCAACGTCATCGCTACGGCGCCTGCCCATCGTCCTCGCCGCCGTCCTCGCCGCCGTCCTCGCCCGCGTAGTAGACGCCCTTGCCGCGCTGCCACGCCCGCTGGTGGTAGTCGTACACGACATGGGTGCCCAGCCGGTTCACCCGCACATCGCCGAGCGCGTCGAAGAAACCCCGCGGAAAGGCGAACGCGGCTTGCAGCTGGGCGGCGTCCAGCCAGCCGTCCGGCGGCTCGTCGCGAGCGGCGGCGATTCGCGCCGAAGGCTTGTTCCCCCACACGGTGCCGATGCTCCATCCCCATTCGCCAAAACTCGGCACATTGGCCCGGTATTGCTGGGTGTTGAATCCCGCGTGGGCCAGCGTCTTGCCAATGGCGAGAAACGCCCGCTTGGCGTGATAGGGCGAGGTGGACTGCGTCGCGAACGCGCCATCGGGCGAGAGCACTTGGCGCACACGGGCGTAGAAGTGGTCGCTGTAAAGCCGATTCAAGTCCGGATGGCTCGGATCCGGCAGATCCGCGATCACCACGTCGAACCGCTCGCCGGCCGCGGCGAGGCGTTCGATTTCCACGAACGCGTCGCCTTCAACCACACGCACCCGCGGGTCTCCCAAGGCGTTTTGGTTGAGGCCGGCAAGGGTTCTGCTCAGCCACTCGGGGGCATCCGGGTCCGCCCCCCGAAACAGCCGCAGGAGCAAAGGATCGATGTCGATCAACGTCACCGCCTTGGGGTTCCAGCGCAACACGTCGCGCAGCGCCAAGCCGTCCCCGCCGCCCAGAATGAGCGCTTTGTCGCGTCGGTTGGCGGCGAGCATCGCCGGCGTCGTGAGGTAGGCGTGGTAGATGCGTTCGTCGTTGGAGGCGAATTGCAGCGCGCCGTTGATGAACAGGCTCACTATGTCGGGCTTGTCGGCGGCCACATGCCGTTTCGTGATGACGATGTTCTGGTGCGGTGTCTGCAGGCGGTAGACCACGCGATCCTTGAACAGCGTGTCGCCGAGCCTGGTCATCCATTCGGTGCCGAACACCGCGAGCGCCACCAAAAGCGCCGTCAACGCGCCATGGCCGATCCACAGGCCTTGGGCCGGCCGCAGCTGCGCCCGGTACAGGAGCAGGAATCCAATCCCCACGAACGTGTTCACCGCCGCGGCGCCCACCGCGGCGTAGACGATCGGCATCTTCAAACAGACCAGCACCCACACGGCCGCGCCAACGCCGGCGCCGATGTAGTCGGCACCGTACATCGTGCCCAAGTTGTGGGGCAGGTGGCGGGAATGCACATGCTCGCGCACGCGGGCGATGAGCGGAATCTCCATGCCGATGAGGAAACCGATGGCGAAACCCGCGGCGAACGGCAGCACCCGGGATGCGGTCACCAATGCGTCGACAAGCCCGCCGCGCAAAGGGATGGACGGGTCCAAACCGTACACGGCGCGCAACCACTCCGGCAGCGAGTGTGCCAACGCCACCGCCGCCGACAGCAAGAGCACGGACGTGCCGCCAAGCGTGGCGATAGCCAGTTCCAGCCAAGCGAAGCCGCGGTAAATGGAAGCGATCCATTTGGCGGCCAAGGCGCCGAGGCCCATCGCCACGATCATCAGGCCGATCATGGCGTAGAGGGTGGGCTCCACCGCGCCGAGCACGCGCCCGGCGTAGTGGGCCATGAGGTATTCGTAGACCAGCCCGCAGCCGGCCACCAAACCCATCGCGCCTATCAGCGCGGCGTCGTGCCAGCGCCGGTTGGGCCCGGGCGAGGGCTGGGCTAGGCTGTCGGCAGAGGCCAACCCCGCGGCCAGCACGCGCTCGCCGTCTGGCGGTCCCGTCCGACTTTGTCGATCAGCCGACGGCCGCCCGCACGACCAAGCCAACGCCCACGAACACGGCCGCCTCGATGCCGGCAACGCCGATGTTGCGTTGTCGATCCACCTCTTCGACGACGTCGATGCCGTGCAGAATCAAGCGTTGCGCGAGGACGGAAAGAATGAACAGCACTGCGGCAAGCACCACCGCCCAGACGAACCACGCGACATACGCCAACCAAGCGGCGCTCTCCACGCCAGCCACATACGCGACCATCCCACCGGCGGAAGACGCGGCCAAGGCGGTGCCGATCAAGTGGCCGGCGTAGCGCACGCCGAGCGCCGTATTGCCGCCTTCTATCGCGGCTTGCCAGCGTTGCCCTTCATGGCGGCGGGCGAAGATGGCCGCCCGGATGCGGGTGACGCCGAGCACCACGATCTGCGCGAGCAGGAAGGTCACCGCGACCGATATCAACGCCTGGGCCAAGTCCCCTTCGGCCCAATAGATGGCGCCGTTGATGAGCACGCCGAGAGCGATGAGGTTGGCCGCTTGCACCGTGCCGGCGGCGGTGGTCTCCGCTTGGATGGCGCTTTTCAAGGAGAACTTGTGGAAGACGACCGCGTCGTTCAACCAGATGCCCACTTTGAGCAGCACCAAGCCGAGAACGGCGTACGCGGCCACGGCGCCGAGCTCGGACGCCACGTCCACCGCCGGCTCGCCGGACGTCGCCGCGGCCAGCACCAGCGCCACCGCGACGACCCCGCCGGTGAGCGCCAAGCCGAACGCCAAGTTGTCCTTTTCCGCCAGCTCGTCACGCGAATCCACGCCGAACAGCAGCCCCGCGCCGTAGCGCAAGGCGCACATGGCCGCGACGGCCACCGCCAGGTTCAACGCCACCATGCCCCAAAGCCAAAGGCTCAACCCGTCGATCATCGGTTGCATCTCCTATGTTCCGCGGCGCGTTCGCGCAACCGCGGTTGCCGCAACATTGGGCAGATCATTTGCCGCGCCGCGGCCCGCGGGCCCCGCCGCCGCCGAAACCCCGCACCGATGCCCGGCGAGTTCCGCTCTTGGCCGACCCGAAGCGGCTGGCGCTTGAAGCTGCGCCCGGCCGACTGCCCGTGCTGGCGAACTTCTGCCGTTGCACGCTCGTGGAGGCCCCTTGTCGCCGTTGCTGGTACGGGCTGCGAAAGGTGCGGTTTTGGGATGCGAACTTCTGCCGGGCGGAGGATTCAACCTGCGCCTGGCGCGTGCGGGCACCCGGCGAGGTGTAATTCCGGCGGCCGTAGTCGTGGTAGTAGCTGTAGTCGCGGCGCCCGGCCCAGTCGCCATAACCGATGCGGGGGCCGCCGAGCAGGTCGCGCATGAGGGCGAACTGGCCATACCACACCCAGAATGAACTGCCGCTTGAATCGGTGCGCCATCGGCCGTAGTTTGGATTGCCGACGAGCTGGCTGCCGGGGCCGAAATCGCCGGCGTTGTTTGCGCCCCGGGTAGCGCTTGCGGAGGCGGCGTCCACCCGCGGCAACGCGCCATCGGAAAGGTCAGCCAAGACGTTCAGCGGATCCGCCAGCGCCCGGTTGAACTCGTCCACGGCGGTGGCCGTGGCCAAGCTGTCGATCTCCTCGGCGATCGGCAGGTACCGCTCCCGTTCGGCACCTTCCGCCGGCAGGCTGCTGCGGAGATCCTTGGCGCGCGCCTCAAGCCCGCTGTAGAGAGTGCCCTCGCGAGTGGCCTCCCGTTCCAGCACACGGGCCAAGTCACGCAGATCCGGCTTCGCTTCGGCCACTTTGTCCGCGTATTGCCGAATGAGCGCGGCGTTGCGCAGATCACCGCCATCGAGCGCATTGCCCAGCCGTGCCACAGCCTGCTCCACGCGGCTCACGGCATCCCCGACCCGGGCGTGCAGGCCGCCATCGCCGCAACCGGCCAAGCCGACCGCGAGCGCCAGAGCCAGCAACGAAGCGAATGATGCCGAGAACGTCTTAGACAAAGGGCCGTGCCTCCTCGGTGGCTGTCGGCCGCTCCACCGAACGAATGATAGCCCGCGCCGGCGCCGCTTCGGCCAACACCGTCGCGGCGCGGTCGGCATCACAACCGCCGCACATGAACACGTCGAACGCCGCGTAGCCGCTTTCCGGCCACGTGTGAACCGTGATGTGGGACTCCGCGAGCAGCGCGACCCCCGTCACCCCGCCATCCGCGCCGAAGCCATGCATGTGGCAAGAAAGCACCGTGGCGTTGCCGGCGTCCGCGGCGCGCCGGAGCAGCGCTTCCAGAGCGGCGGCGTCGTAGCCGGCTTGGCCGCCGAAGCACTCGATGATCACATGCCGTCCGCCCCGCTCCGTTCCGAGCGGGTTCGCCAAGGTGCCCTGTGGCGACGCTGCCATGGGAGCATGGTAGTGGCAAAAGGCGGCGTGGCGCAAATGGCGCAACGGGTGTGGATACCGGCAGGCGCCGACGCCCACAACTGCCGGCGGGCTATGGCAGAGTTCCAACTCCGCCGGTTGCCAAAACGGTCACTCGACCGCTTCGCAGCGCGCCAGTTCCCAACCGTGGAAGATCACCGCCAAGCCCGTGTAGAGGATGTCCGGGCGCTGCCGGCGCAGGTTCTCGTCGGCAAGATAGCCGGCAAGTTGTCGCTTTGCCTGGGCCAGCGCGGCATCCACGTCCCGATCGCTCTCTTCCCGCTTTAGGTATTTCAACTCGATCAGGTAGCCGTGCCGCGCTGTCGGATGTCGCGTTGTGAAAGGCTGAAGGCAAATGTCCACGAAGCCCTTGTTGAACTCGCGCTCGGTGCTGAACAGAAAATGGTCCGTCACTCCCAAGTGCGCGGCGAGGAAGCCTTGGATCATCTTCTCGCCGGCCAGATAGTCGCGCACACTCGTCTGGGCGCGCACCGCTTGGGCCAGGAAGTCCAACACCGGCCGCCATTCGCCGAGTTGCGCCATGCGCCGCATCAGCCGCGCCAGATCGTTCAGGTCCACCGCGAAAGCGCCGACGTCCCGGTAGGCGTCTCGCAGGAAGGCGTGCAGCAGGCGGTGGGCCGTTTGGTTGGGCACGCCCAGTTCCGGGGCGTCGCCCAAGGCCACCGGACGAATGCTCAGGAGCCCGAAATAGTGCAACAGCGAAAGGAAGTTGTCGCGGTTGTCCAACTCCCGAAGTGGGAAGCTCCGCCGCACTTGGCACTCGGCCCGGCCCTCCGCCATCGCCGAACGCAAGAGTTCGAAGTTGCCGTTCAGACGTCCGCCGGCGTTGAGCAAGTGGCGCAGCTTGCCGTAATCCACGCGCACGTTGTCGTCGATCAGCTCCCGTGGCGGGCGGCGGCTGCCGATGGACTCCGCCAAGTAGTAGAGCACCATGTCCGTGTTGTAGACGTCGTCTGGCGCGTCCTCGGAAAAGCGGTAGCCGTTGTACCACTCGCGCATGGTGGCCAAGGCGTGGTCGGGATGTTCCGCCAACGCGCCAGCGGCGTGGTAGGTGCGCAACACTTCCCGCACTTCGTCCTCCGTGAATCCGAGCATCGCGTTGAAGTCCTGGCTCAAGCTCAGGTTGCGCCCGATGTTGAAGCCGCTGGTCACGTCGTCCATCGCCAGCGGCGAGACGCCGGTGACGAACAAGCGCTCCAGCGCGCCAACGTCCGTGCCCGCCTTCAGCGTGGCGAAAAAGCTGCGATAGAAGCCGTCGTCGTGGGTCAGCGAGTGGTAGGCGGCCTCGCCGTGGCGGGCCAGCACGGCGTTCGCCAGATTGTCGTACTCGTCGATCAGGATATAGAGTGGCACGCCGCGCTCGCTCGCGATGGCGAACGCCTTGCGCAGTTTGGTGTTGATCGACGAATGCGCCAGAACCTCCCGCATCGCGGTGGTGTCGAAGACGTCAGCATTCGAGCCCAGCGCATGGCGAAGGTCGATGTCGCAACATTCCTCGAATCGCTCCTCCATGACGTCCAACGGCGCGTCCATTCCGGAGAAGTTGAAACGCAGCACAACGTAGCGCCCGCGCGCGGCGGTGGGCGCAACACCGACATCCGTGCCGGCGAACAGGGCCTCGAACTCGTCGCGTCCGTTGCGGCCGTAGTAACACTCCAGCATCGACAGCCAAGACGTCTTGCCGAATCGCCGCGGCCGGATGAACAAGACGTAGTGGTGATTCTCCAGCCGCCGCACAAAGCGCGTTTTGTCCACATACAGGCTGCCGTCCAAGCGGATGCCTCTGAAGTCGGCGCGACCGTAAGGGATCTTCGGGGGTGCGTTATGGTTGGCAGAGGCCATTGCGCCATTCTACTGACATCCGCGCCGCCGGGAGCGCTGACCGCGATCGGCCCTTCCCGCCGCCCCACGCCTCCTCACGCAATTACGGCGGCCGTCCACCACTGCGGCTGATGGAAACCGCTGCGCGGCTCGGCAGCGACGGCGACCAGCGCGTGGCGGGCGAATGAAAGAGCACGGGCTCTTCCCCAGCCACATGGCGAAGTTCTCGGTGAGCTTGGCGTGGCCGCGGCTTCGTTGCCGCTCGGTTGCGGGTTGGAAAAACGTGACGCTATTGGGTGATGACTTGGAGCGTCTTTTGCATGTCGCGGCCAGGCTTTTAGCCGGCCCGCTAGCCTAGCCGCGGGGCTTCGACTTCCAGAAGGGCTGATAGTATCGCCGGCATAGCTTCCCTCTTCCGTTGGGTAGAAATGTCCATTCTTTCTTGTACAGACGTGCCAGTTCCTTTTCGGACAGGAATGACAAATCTACTACCTTCCCGCCGCCTCCATCCGAATCCAATTGCTCTCTATTCAGGCGATCAGCGGCCAAGGTGATCTCATCCTCCGGCCTCGCCGGCCAGACCTCCAGATCGTCCGACGCCAGCAGGGAATCGATCAATCGAGCGTTTCCGCCAATGTAGCTGGTATTCAAGTCTATGTCGTTTGTAAGCCACCAACTGCGGTCTGCCGCCCAGATCAGGTTGGCAGTCTGATCGACGCTCTTGAAGACAGGCGAAAACGCCATCTTCAACGGCGCGCGGAACATGTCGTACGTCCGTCCTCCCCATGTGTCAATAGCGCTCGTCTTGGCGGTCAGACCTACGCCCTTGAGGAGGTGTGAAAACACGATCTTCAACGATGAGCCGAACACATCCCACTTCCACGCTGGTGAGTGAAACACACCGCGCTCCGGGCCTCCCCCGGTGTCGATGGATTTCGTGGCCTGCGGCGCTTGGATCCGGTACTCCTTCCATTTCCTTCCCCATCCTTGCCAGACGCCAAGCCAGCAGGCATCGCGACCCGTGTGCGACGACAGCAAGTCCAGCATGGGCAGGGACACGGCGGCCGGAATAGTGCCCTCGTCTGGGGCGACCACCTCCGAGCCGCCCAAGGTCGGGGTTGCGATCTTCCGCCACTGCATCAACGCATGGACGTGCGATCCTGTGCTGGCCGCCATTGCCGCCCATCTGATCGGCATGCACTGCCCCCCGTCGAGCTGCCAGGCGGGATGAAAGATTCGGGCATAGCGCTCGAACCCTTTGGGGACGAGAGAGCAGACGCGGTGCTGGTGGGGAGAGGCGGCAAGCTGCTTCATTCCCCACAACGCGGCTTGCGCATCTGTTATCGGTTCTAGCATGACACCCTTCTCGATGGAGATACATAGTAACCTGGACACGGATAGAAGCGACGATACGGGCCATGGATGAACAACATGAGCCATGTACGGTAAGTACCAGGCTTACATGGCGCGACCGCGACCAGTCCGTGCCGGGCGAACGAAACATCTCTGCCTACTTTCTGCGCAAACCCATGCCTTCCGGTCGATCGCCAATAGCTGAAGAGCCACCAAAATCTCCGCTTCTTCTGGACTACTTTCCATTTTTCAGAAATACAACAAGTTAGCGCACATGGGGTCTCTCAGGCGGCGAGCCGGTCGTTCCAGTAGTCGTCGAAGCGGCGGATGGCCGACAGGCGGTCGCGCACCTCGACCGGCAGGTCGGCGTCGTCGAACCGCCAAAAAGCGGCCTAATCGGGGCGCGAGAACGACAACCAGCGGGCCGCTTCGTTTGGCGCGACGCCTTTGCGGGCGGCGTAGTCCGCAAGCTGATCGGGACCGATTTTGCCGACGCCGAAGTACTTGGCGGCCGGATGGGAGAAATACCAACCCGCCACCGTGGCCGCCGGCCACATGGCGAAGTTCTCGGTGAGCTTCGCGCCGGTGTGGCGGGTCGCTGCCAAGAGCTGGAACAACGGGCGTTTCTCGCTGTGGTCGGGGCAGGCCGGGTAGCCAGGAGCGGGCCGGATGCCGCGGTAGCGTTCGGCGATCAGCGCCTGGGCGTCCAGCGCCTCGTCGGTGGCGTAGGCCCAGAGCACCTTGCGCACGCGCTCGTGCAACGCCTCGGCGAACGCTTCCACCAGCCGGTCCGCCAGCGCCTTGATCATGATGTCGCGGTAGTCGTCAGCAGCCGATGCCTCATTCGCATGGACGCTCACCACGAAGCCGCCGAGGAAGTCCGCCTGTGGCGGTGGCGCCAAAAAGTCGCTCAGCGAAAGACTGACATCCCGATTCACTTGCTGCTGCCGCAGGTGGCGCAACCGATTCGCCATTTCCCGCCGTTTCTCGTCGGCCCAGAGCACGATGTCCTCGCCATCCCGATTCGCCGGCCAGAATCCAACCACGCCGCGCGCGGTGAGCAGGCCGTCGCGGACAATTTCCGCGAGCGCCTGTCGGGCGTCGCGGTACACGTCGCGCGCCGCCTCCCCCACCACTTCGTCCTCCAGAATCGCGGGGAACCGCCCGGCCAACTCCCAGGTGCGAAAGAACGGCGTCCAGTCGATATAGGGAATCAGCTCGCGGATTGGAAAGTCGTCGAACGGCCGCACGCCGAGGAAGGTCGGGCGTGGCGGTTGATAATCCTGCCAGTTCCACGTCAGCGCGCGCGCCTTGGCCTCGGCGAAGGGCCGCAGCGGACGGTTGCCGCGGCCTTTGGCGGTTCGCTCGCGCACCTGCGCGTAGTCGCTGGCGACCTCGGTGAGAAAACCGTTGCGGCGTTCCGCCGACAAGAGGTTCTGGCACACGCCCACGGCGCGCGAGGCGTCGGTGACGTACACCACGGCGTGGTCGTAGGCCGGCGCGATTTTCACCGCGGTGTGCGCTTTGGAGGTGGTGGCGCCGCCGATCAACAAGGGCAACTTGAGGCCGCGCCGGCGCATCTCGCCGGCCACATGCACCATCTCGTCGAGCGACGGCGTTATCAGGCCGGACAGCCCCACCATGTCCGCGTCGACCGCCGCCGCGGTGTCCAGAATCCGCTCCGCCGGCACCATCACGCCTAGGTCCACCACCTCGAAGTTGTTGCATTGCAACACCACGCCGACGATGTTCTTGCCGATGTCGTGAACGTCCCCCTTCACCGTGGCCATGACGATGACGCCGGCCTTGCGGGCGCCAGCGGACTTCTGCGCTTCGATGAACGGCACGAGATGCGCGACGGCCTTTTTCATCACCCTTGCGCTCTTCACAACCTGGGGCAGGAACATCTTGCCGGCGCCGAACAGGTCTCCCACCACGTTCATGCCGTCCATAAGCGGCCCTTCGATGACGTCGATCGGCCGCTCGGCGCTCCGCCGCGCCTCCTCGGTGTCCGCCACGATGTGGCGGTCCACGCCCCTCACTAGCGCGTGGCGCAGGCGTTCGGCGACCGGCGCTTGCCGCCACGCCGGGTCCTCGTCGCGGGCGGCGGGGCCGCGCCCTCCCGTGTGGCGCTCGGCCGCCGCGAGCAGGCGCTCGGCGGCGTCGGCGCGACGGTCGAGAACGGCGTCCTCAACGGCTTGCTTGAGATCCGGCGGGATTTCCTCGTATACCGCGAGCTGTCCGGCGTTGACGATGCCCATGCCAAGGCCGGCGCGGATGGCGTGGTAGAGGAAGACGGCGTGGATGGCCTCGCGCACGCGGTCGTTGCCGCGGAAGGAGAACGAAACGTTGCTGATGCCGCCGGAGGTGCGCGCCAACGGATAGGTCTTCCTCACCCAAGCCACCGCTTCGATGAAGTCCAAGCCGTAGCGGTTGTGCTCCGCAATGCCAGTGGCGATGGCGAACACGTTGGCATCGAAGACGATGTCCTCGGCAGGAAGCCGCGCGTGTTCGGTGAGCAGGCGGTAGCAGCGGGCGATGATGGCTTGGCGGCGGGCAAGGCTGTCCGCTTGGCCTTCCTCGTCGAACGCCATCACCACGACCGCCGCCCCGTAGCGCCGGCAAAGACGCGCCTGTTCAAGGAAAGCGTCCTCACCGGCCTTGAGGCTGATGGAGTTCACAACGCACTTGCCTTGCACGCAACGCAAGCCGGCTTCGATCACGCGCCAATCGCTGGAGTCGATCATCACCGGCACGCGGGCGATGTCGGGCTCGCTCATGGCGAGCTCCAGGAAACGCCGCATGGCCGCCACGCCGTCGGTCATGCCTTCGTCCATGTTGACGTCGATGATCTGGGCGCCGCTTTCCACCTGCTGACGCGCCACGTCGAGCGCGGCGGCGAAATCTCCCGATTTGACGAGACGGCGAAAACGCGCCGAACCGGTCATGTTCGTGCGCTCGCCGATGTTCACGAACAGTGAGTCGTCGTCAATGATCAGCGGTTCGAGGCCGGCCAGCGCCAAGGCCGGCCGCGGCACCGGCGGTTTGCGCGGCGCGGCGCCGCGGGCGCGTTCGGCAAGCGCGCGGATGTGCTGCGGCGTGGTGCCGCAGCAACCGCCCACCAGATTGACCATGCCGCGGCCGATGAAGTCGCCGACGGTGGCGGCCATTTGCTCCGGCGTTTCGTCGTAGCCGCCGAAGGCGTTGGGCAGCCCGGCGTTCGGGTGAACGCTGACGAACGTGGTGGCGACCGCCGCCAACGCCTCCAAGTGCGGTCGGAGCGCCTCCGGCCCCAACGCGCAGTTGAGGCCGACCACCAGCGGCTCGGCGTGGCGGATGGAATGCCAGAACGCTTCGGGCGTCTGGCCGGAAAGGGTGCGCCCGCTGGCGTCCGTGATGGTGCCGGAGACCATCACCGGCAAACGCTCGCCGGCCCGGAAGATCTCGTCCAGGGCGAAAAGCGCCGCTTTGGCGTTCAGCGTATCGAACACCGTTTCGATGAGAATCAAATCCACGCCGCCGGCGACGAGCGCTTCCGCGGCTTCGCGGTAGGCTGCCACGAGCTCGTCGAAATAGACGTTCCGGGCACCCGGATCGCTTACGTCCGGCGAGATGCTCGCGGCACGGTTGGTGGGGCCGAGCACGCCGGCCACCCAGCGCGGCCCGGCGAAGGCGTCCGCCGCGCGGCGGGCGATGATGGCGGACTCGCGGTTCATGTCGCGCACGGCGTCTTCCAAGCCGTAGTCCGCTTGCGCGATGCGCGTGGCGGTGAAGGTGTTGGTCTCGATGATGTCCGCGCCGGCTGCCAAGTACGCCCGGTGTATCTGCTCCACCGCATCCGGCCGTGTAAGCGAAAGGATGTCGCCGTTGCCGCGCAGCGACGCGTGGTGGTCGGCGAAACGCTCGCCTCGGAAGTCCGCCTCGGCGAGCCCGAGCGCCTGCTGCATGGTCCCCGTGGCGCCGTCCAGCACGAGCACGCGCTCGCGCAGCGCTCGCGCCAAGGGGTGGTCTTGGAAGTTGTACGGGCGCACCAGCGGTCGACCTGGCGGGGAAGGCGGCGATTTTACGCCTTCCGTCGCGGTCGACGCCCCGGCTGCCGCGTCTGTCGTTTTCGCCCGGGCGCCGCCTGACATATCATGGTGGCGGAACCTAGGGGGAGCCAACGATGCCCATGATTCTCAACGACGAGCAGAACATGCTCAAGGACACCGCCAAGAGCTTCTGCGCCGAGACCGCGCCGATCGCTCAACTACGCAAGTTGCGCGACGAGGACAGCCCAGACGGCTTCGATCGCGACACTTGGTCGAAGATGGTCGAGTTGGGCTGGGCCGGCATCCCTTTCCCGGAAGAGCACGGCGGCTTGGCGTTCGGCTACAAGGGCTTGGGCGTGGTCACCGAGGAAACCGGTCGAACGCTCGCGGCCAGCCCGCTCTACGCCACCGTTTGGGTTGGCGGAACGATCCTGAACATCGGCGGCAACCCCGCGCAAAAGGCCGAGTGGCTGCCCAAGGTGACTCGCGGGGAGCTTTTGCTCGCGCTGGCCCTGGAGGATTCGCACCGTCACCGCCCCTACGGAATCACCACCACCGCCGTCCGCTCCGGCGACGGCTACGCCCTCTCTGGCGCCAAGCAGTTCGTGTTGGACGGGCATGTCGCGGGGAGGCTCATCGTCGCCGCGCGGACGTCGGGCGAGGCCGGCGAGCGCGATGGCATTTCCCTCTTTCTTGTGGATCCGCAAGCGGACGGCGTGCGGGTGACGCGCACGAAAATGGTGGACAGCCGCAACGCCGCCAACATCGAGCTCAAAGACGCGCGGGTGGCCGCGGACGCGCTGATCGGCGAGGAAGGCAAAGGCGCCGACGTGCTCGATCCGGCGTTGGACATCGCCCGCATCGGTATCGCCGCGGAAATGCTCGGCAGCACCCAGGAGTGTTTCGAGCGCACCGTCCAGTACCTCAAGGACCGGGAACAGTTCGGCGTCCCCATAGGCTCTTTCCAAGCGCTAAAGCACCGCGCCGCCAACATGTTCTGTGAAATCGAACTCTCGAAATCCTGCGTGCTCGAGGCGTTGACCGCACTGGACGAGGGCCGCGATCAGCTAGCTGTGGCCAAGCTCGCCAGCCTCGCCAAGGCCAAGGTGGGCGAGACCTTTCAGACCGTCTCCCGAGAGGGCATTCAGATGCATGGCGGCATCGGCATGACGGACGAGTTCGACATCGGCTTCTTCATCAAGCGCGCTGCCGTGACGGAGCAGATTTTCGGCGACGTGCGCTTCCACCACGATCGATTCGGAGACCTCGAAGGCTATTGAGGCCGGCCGGACGGTTCGGGTGTGCGACGCCCTTGTGCGCGGCCGGCTGCGAGAAGGTCTGAACGGTAATCGCGAGCCCCGGTACGCTGAGGGTAGCTACAACCGCAGCGAGGGGAATCGCTATTACGGACGAGATGGAGGGGTGCGCTTAGAGCGCAAGGAGGAGTGGGCTTTTGTGGTGGCGAAATACCTGCGGACTTCCTCGGCGCTGGGCGGAGCTGGTGGCACCGGATACGTCTTCGGCCGCAAATGGCCCGCCGTGGATGGGGCCTCACCTGCCTGATCAGAGTCAATACGCGGCCAGCACGCGCGTTCCAGACCAGACCGCTCTTGCTGGACACTTGGTGTCAACAACGCCCTAGTGCGCTAAGCCCATGTCTAGGAAGACTTGGAGCGGCGGAAGCGCTCTCGAATGGCGGGGATGTTGAAGGATCCCCAGCACTTGCGGGTCAGCTCCGCGGCGCTGGGCGGAAAGGCGCCGTGGATGACTTTCTTGCCCTTCGTTGCCAGAAACTCCACGACCGGCACGAAGTCGCGGTCTGATGACACCAACAGCGCAACATCGTAGTTGTCGATCCAAGCCAAGCTGACCATTGCAGTCGTAATGCGAGTGTCGACTCCCTTTTCTTCTGTGCCGCGCATGTCTGCGTTGCAGTAGGGACAACGTGAAACTGTCGAGTGACAAGAAGGACACACTGGACCGCTGCGCACCTTGCGCCTCGGTAGCAATTCCACATGAACCCCGGGGAATGTTGCGAGCGTGTTTTCGGCCCACCGGCGAAGGCTGACATCCGCAGCCCCTTCGCCGTGGGAGCCATAGACATCCATTCCTTGGTAGGCAAGCCGCGCCCGCCCATCGACCACTTCCAGCGCGGCATCCGCGAGGACGCCACCGAGCACTTTCCAGTCGGCATCAAAGCGCGTCTCGCCCGGAAGGGCGTTGACCCTATTGTTGCATTAGGTTCGCCGATCTATAGGGCGAAAGCGGCGAGGTAGTCGTTCATCGTGGCCTCGGTCCTAGGGTCGCACATGATGGAAAGAACGGGTTTTCGCTGCGGGTGGAGGAAGCGGCCTGCGCGCAGCAGGAAGTCGTTGCGCATCGTGCGCAGCTGCTCGAAGTTCCAGAGCGGGGAGCGCTTGGCGTTGGCGCGGCGTTGCGGCGCGCGGGCGGCCATCTGGAGTTCTCTGGCGAGGTTGTGGGCGAGCATGGCGGCGAGCGCGAACAGGCGGTTGGCGGGTTCGCGGCGGGCGGGGACGTGGGACAGTCCGCACTGCGATTTGAGTTCGGCGAACAGGGCCTCCTGGGCGCCGCGGCCGTCGTGGAACAGGGCGACGCGCCGGGCGCTCTGGCGCTTGTTGGTGACGACGGCCTTGAACTCGAAGCCGCGGGCGCGGGGTTCGAACAGGTCGAGCTGCAGAGGCCCCGGGCGGCGGATCGGCACGCGCCGGCGGATCACGACGACGCGGCGCCGGCTGGCCCAGCTGTTCGGCTTCCAGTCCGGCTCGAAGCACTCGACGTCCCGGCCGGCCTTGCGCCATCGGGTCCGGCTCTCGATCAGCCGCTTGAGCGCCGGGAAGCGCTCGAAGGGCACGGACACGGAGTAGTCGACGCGGCGCCGCTCGAACAGGCCGAGGATGTCCTCGCCGAAGAAGGCGCCGTCGGCGCGCGCCTCCAGCCGCGTTCCGGGCAGCGCGCCGCGCAGGCGGGCCAGCGTTTCGTCCATGAACTCCCGGGCTCCCGTGGAGTCGGCCACGTTGCCGGGGCGGTGCAGCACGTCCAGCACTTGGCTGGTCTGCGCCACGGTGGCGAACAGCGGCCAGTAGCTGCGCTGGCCCTTGCGCCGCGGGTTGTAGCCCGCCGCCGCGCCTTCCGCCCGCCGCCTCGTGCCCAGCACCGATCCGTCGAAGTCGACCGTCGCGCGCGCCGGGCGCAGCGCCCGCAGCCGCCCGACCACCAGTTCCCGGTTCGCCGCCCGCACCTTGTCGACGCCGCGCCCGTCCATGCCGGCGAGCGCGCGGGAGACCGTCGACACGTCCGGCAGCCGCCGCAGGCCCACCGCGCGCCGCACCGCCTCGTCGTCGCGGTAGCGCGCCATGTCGCGCAGGCCGCGGCAGCCGAGCAGCAGGTGGACCACGAGCAGCAGCACGATGGCGTGCGGCGGATAGGCGCGCTCCGGCAGGTGCCGGAAGCACTGCCGCAGGCTCTCCTTCAGCCCCAGCCGGGCGAAAAGCCGCTGGAAGACCACCAGCCCGGCGTGCGACGTGAGGCGCTGCGCCTCGAACCGGATTTCCAGCGCCCGGTTCGCTTTTCCGCGCACGGCGTTCCTGCTAAGCTTCACTTCGGCGGCCTCCTTCGATGTTTGTTCAACAGCTTCCATCGTACCAAGGGGGGCCGCCGCTTCCCAGATCGGCAGAACGATTCGGCATCGGTTTTCGAAAGAGCGAAAAGCGCCGTCGAAGCGGCGCCGCTTAGGCCAACCGCCGGTGTGTTTGAGCGACACGCCGGAAAACCGCATGGGATCCAGTCGGGGCGAGTGCCGAATCGCCTTTGCCGAAGCGTCGTCGTCACGCCTTTCCTTGGCGTGCGACTACTCTTCCGCCGCCTCGTTTTCCGTTGGAGAATCCAGTTGTGACTCGCTATGCCTCCCATCCGAGGCGATAGATTGAGAATCTAATGCAACAATAGGGTTGAGGGAGAGTTGGAAGTTCCAGAAATCGACGAACACTCGTACTCGGACGCGGTGCTCGGCCAAAGGTTCGCGCACCTGACGCTCCGGCGGAGATGCGGGGACGCCGAAGCGTCCCCGGGGTGCTTTCGATCAAGCGTTTTTGTGCCCCGTATTGGCCGGGAAACGCTTGATGGATGCTTATGCTTGCCGACAATAGGGACTCCGCCGGCTGTTGTCAACCTGTCAACGTGGAGCGGGTGTGCGACGTTTTAGTGCGCGGGGGCTGCGAGCGGGTTTGGGGAGTCATCGCGATTCCCAAGTAAGCTGAGGGTATCCACAACCGCAGCGAAGGGAATCGCGATGACGGAAGAGATGTTGGCGCGGGACGCGCTGGAGCGCAAGAAGGCGTGGGCTTTTCTGGAGGCGGCGGTGCGGCGGCTGCTGTTGTCGTCGCCGGAGTTCCGGGAGCTTTGCCGGGAGGTTCCGACCGGCGCGCGGGGGTTCCGGGAGTTCGAGCTGGACCTGCGGGGCGCGCTGCTTGGCGGCGCGGCGGCGGGGGTTTCGGAGAATCTGTCGGCGCTGGACGCGGAGTCCGGGGCGCCGGCGTGCGGGCGTTGCGGCTCGGCGATGGTCCGGCGCGGCACGCGCTCGACGGCGCCGCTGTCGCTGCTCGGCCTTCTGACGCTGCGGCGCGGCTACTGGACGTGCGGGTGCTCGAAGGGCGGGCGGCACGTTCTGGACGAGACGCTGGGGATCGCGGGGCGGGACGGCGTGCGGGGAACGCCGGCGGTGCTGTGGGCGCTGGCGGAGCTGGCGGCGGCCACGAGTTTCGCGAAGGCGGCGGCGCTGCTGGGCCGGCTGGCCGGCGTCGTGGCGACGGCGAAGCGGGCCGAGCGGGCCGCGAAGCAGGTCGGACGGGAGATCACGGCGTGGGACGAGGCGGCACCGACGCTGGGCGAGGCGCCGGCGGAGACGATGTGCCGCAGTCCGGACGGCACGGGGGTGCCGGTGGCGCGGCGGGACGCGGGGACGGGGGAGGACGGCCGGCCGTCGAAGACGCGGGAGGCCAAGGTGGCGGTGTTCCACACGGCGGAGCGGCGGAACCCGAAGACCGGCCTGCCGGAGCGGGACGCGGGTTCGGCGCGGCACACGGCGGCGATCGACAGCGCGGCGTCGAGGGACGTGGACGCGGAGCCGTCGGCGTTCGCGCGGCGGCTCTGGCGGGCCGCGGAGCGGTTCGGGTTCGCGGCGGCGAAGCGGCAGGTGGTGGTCGCCGACGGCGCGAAGTGGATCTGGAACGCCGCCGCGGAACTGTTCCCGAACGCCGTTTGCGTAGTGGACATCTGGCACGCGAAGGAGCGGCTCTGGGAGGTGGGGCGCTCGGTTTACGGCGCCGGCGCGGAGCTGTGCCGGGCGTGGTCGGAGAAGGTCTGCGCGGCGCTCTCCGAGGGGCGCGTGGAGGACGTGCTGCGGGAACCGCGCCGGCACGCCGGCGACAAGACGGCCGACCAGTGCGCCGGCTATTTCGAGAACAACCGCGGCCGGATGCGCTACCCCGCGTACCGGGCGATGGGGCTGCTGATCGGTTCGGGCATGGTCGAGAGCTCCTGCCGGACGCTGGTCGGCGAGCGGCTGAAGTGTTCCGGCATGCGCTGGAGCCGGGCCGGCGCGAACGACGTCATGGCGTTGCGCTCCTGCGTCCGCAGCGGACGGTACGACGACTTCTGGCGCCGTCGGCGCAAACCGCCGAGACTGGCCGCCTGACGGCTCGCGCACTAAAACGTCGCACACCCACGTGGAGCGGGATGCAAACGGCGTTCGGGAACAGTTCCGCCGCGGCGTTCCAGATCCACTTCGGGCCGTCGGCGACCACCACCTGCCGCTTCGCCGTCGCCACGACACCGGCCAGCGGGCCCAGCCGCGCCGCCGCCTTCTCGAAGCTCGCGTCCGACGCCAGCGTCGCCAGCGCCCACAGCACCGCCGGTGTTCAGAACGTGCCGCCCGCCCTTCGAACACCCGCACGTCCAGTAGCCGCGCCGCAGCGACAGCGGCCGAACAGCGACAGCGGCGCCGTCGAACGCGTGCCGCGCCGAACCATCGCCGAGCCGCAAGCCCCGCGCGCCGGCACCCCGGATTCCGCGTCCAGCGCCGACAGACCCTCCGAAACCGCCGCCGCCGCGCCGCCAAGCAGCGCGCCCCGCAGGTCGAGCTCGAACTCCCGGAATCCCCGCGCGCCGGTCGGAACCTCCCGGCAAAGCTCCCGGAACTCCGGCGACGACAACAGCAGCAGCCGCACCGCCGCCTCCAGAAAAGCCCACGCCTTCTTGCGCTCCAGCGCGTCCCGCGCCAACATGCCTTCCGTCATCGCGATTCCCTTCGCTGCGGTTGTGGATACCCTCAGCGCAACCGGGAATCGCGATGACTCCCCAAACCCTGCTCGCAGCCCCGCGCACTAAGACGTCGCACACCCGGACGGGTTCCGCGCTATTGAGTCGCAAGCCCCACCCGGCTACGATAGAAGCCAACATCTGTCGAGTGGCGGTTCATGGTCCAAATATCCGAGGCCGCGCAGGGGTATCTGCGCGAACTGCTCGCCAAGCAGGAGGACGGCTGCGGCATACGCATGTTCGTCGCGCAGCCGGGCACGGCGAACGCGGAGACGTGCATCGCCTATTGCCGGCCGGGCGAGCACCAGGACGACGACGTCCGGGTGCAGTACCCGCAATTCACAGCGTGGTTCGAGACACGCAGCAAGCCCTACCTCCTGGACGCGATGGTGGATTTCCAAGAGGATCGCATGGGCGGCCAGCTCACGATCAACGCGCCGAACGCCCGGGTGCCCAACGTCGACGACGATTCGCCCCTCGAGGATCGCGTCAACTACGTGTTGTACAACGAGATCAATCCGTCGCTCGCGGCCCACGGTGGTCAAGTCTCTCTGGTGGAGATGGTGGAGGACACCGTGGCGGTGCTGCAGTTCGGCGGCGGCTGCCAAGGCTGCGCCGCGGTGGACATCACGCTGAAGCAGAGCGTCGAATCCTCGCTGCTGAGCCAGATTCCCCAACTCACCGCGGTGCGCGACGTGACGGACCACACCGTCACCGAGAACGCCTACTACCGTTGAACCGCCGGTAGCTGATCGGACGCGAATCGGCGCAACAACGGCTGGCGCAGCGTCGCCGCCACGCGCCGCAACATGGCGGCGGTTTCTTCCCAGCCCAGGCAAGGGTCTGTGATGGACACGCCGTAGGCCAGCTCTTCAACGCCGCATAGCGCCTGCTTGCCGGGGGCGATGTTGCTCTCCAACATGACGCCCACGATGGAGCGGTTGCCGGCGACGACTTGCGCCGCGACCGCGTCCGCCACCAGCAGCTGGCCGTCTTGACGCTCGTGCGCGTTGGCGTGCGAACAGTCCACCATGATGTTGGCCGGCAGACCCGCTGCCGCCAACGCGGCTTCGCAGCGGGCGATCGCGGGGCCCTGATAGTTCGGTCCGCCGTCACCACCGCGCAGCACGATGTGGCCGTTGGGATTCCCAGCGGTGTGGACGACGGCGACCCGACCGTCCGCGTCGATGCCGAGAAACCGGTGTGGCCGCGCCGCGGCGCGCAGCGCGTTGATGGCTGGCGCTAGCGCCCCGTTGGTGCCGTTCTTCACGCCGATGACGGAGCCGAGGCCGGAGGCCATCTCGCGATGGGTCTGGGACTCGGCTGTGCGGGCGCCGATGGCCGACCAGGAAACCAGTTCCTCGATGTATTGCGGCGCTAGCGGGTCAAGCGCCTCGGTGGCCACCGGCAGGCCGATGGCGGCCAGTTGCAGCAACAAGTCGCGCGCCAGCGCCAAACCGTGCTCGACATGGAACGTGTCGTTCAAGTGCGGATCGTTGATGAGCCCCTTCCAGCCCAACGCGGTGCGCGGCTTCTCGAAGTAGGCGCGCATCACCACCAGCAGGGTGTCGGAGATCTCGTCGGCCAACGGCTTGAGCTTGCGCGCGTACTGCACCGCGGCCTCGGGATCGTGGATGGAGCACGGGCCGACCACGGCGATGAGGCGATGGCCGCGACGATGCAGGATGTCCGCCAGCCCTTGGCGGCTGGCGGCCACGAAGCGCAACGCCTCGCTCGATGCCGGTTGGCGTGCCCGCACTTCCCGCGGCGTCGGCAGCCGCCGCCTGGTCGTCCCGTTCGCGTGGTCCGAACCGTTGTTCGTGGTGAACATTTCTAGCGTCTGCATAACAAAAACCCCGATGCGGCCCACATCGCCGATCGGGGTGTACGCGAAGGGCGACGCGAGCGCCCTTTTTGGTTGATGGGCGCCTTACCGGTCGTTAAACCAGTAGCTGGTGGAACGCGCCGGCCACGCCGCACGGCCCGCGCGGGCGCGACGAAGGTCGGTTCGATCTGCTTTCGGCACCGTTTTCATAACGCGATTGTGTTCGTTTGGGCGGTGGATGTCAACGGCCGCGCGTCCACCCGCAGCCGCCGCGTGTCCGCCATCAATCCGGCCCGTCGTCGGTCACGTCCGCGCCGTAGATGCGCACGTTGACGGCGTGCAGACCCTTGGGGCCTTCTTCCACGTCAAAGGTGACTGCTTGCCCGGCGCCAAGCGATCGGTAGCCGCCCATCTGGATGGATGAGTAATGTACGAACAGATCTTCGCCGCCGGTTTCGGAAAGGATGAAGCCGTAACCCTTGGCGTTGTTGAACCACTTGACCGTGCCGTTTGCCATGCCGGCTGAACCTCCCACTCGGCAACGCGCCCAAACGGCAACGCCCCGCCCGCCTAAGGCACCGCAACGGCACCCAAGCGGTAATGCCCCCAATACGCGCGAGTCTGCCGCCGAGCAGAGCGGCTTGTCAAGCAGGCCAGCCGCGCAGGCAGGGCAATCGCATTTGGAAAGGTGCGGGTGCGACGAAGGTGAGGATAAGGCAGAATTGGCGTTCCGATCCAAGGAAGGAGAGACGGGATGCGGGAGATTCTGTCGGTTTTTCAAGATGTTGAGGACCCCCGGCGGGGCAACGCCAAGCGCCACGATCTGCAAGAGACTTTGACGATCGCGCTGGTGTCGATGCTCGCGGGCGGTCGGACGTGCGTCGACATGGAGGACTACGGGTGCGTCTGGGAGTCTTGGCTGCGGGAGTTCATGACGCTGCCGAACGGGATTCCGAGCCACGACACGTTCTCGCGGCTGTTCCGGATGCTCGACCCGGTCGGCCTGCAAAAGGCGCTGTTGCGCTTGGCGCAGGACTGGGCGGACCGTCTCGGCGAGGTGGTGGCGGTGGACGGCAAGGCGCTGCGGCGGTCGTTCGAGGACGCCGCGGCACGGTCGCCGACGCACCTGCTCCAAGCGTTCGCGTCGGAGGCGAAGCTGACCTTGGCGCAGGTGGAGGTGGACGGCAAGTCGAACGAGATCCCGGCGCTGCCGGCGCTGCTGGAACTGGTGGACGTGAGCGGGCGCATCGTGACCGCGGACGCGATGCATGCGCAGCGCGGGACGGCGGCGGCGATCGTGGCCAAGGGGGGCGACTACGCGCTGGCCCTCAAGCGCAACCAGGGGACGTTGCACGAGGACGTGGCGACGTATCTGGACAATCCGCCGGCGTCGGCGGAACTCCTGTCGCATCAACGAGTTGACAAGGGTCACGGGCGCGTGGAGAAGCGCACGGCGACGGTCTGCCACGACGTCGACTGGCTGCGCGAGCGCCACGACTGGCCCGGCCTCGCGGCCATCGGCAAGGTGACCGCGGAGCGGCGTCTCGCCAGCGGCGCGGAGAGCGTCGACACGCGCTACTACCTGCTCAGCGCGAAGCTGGAGGCGGAGCGCTTCGGGCGGACCGTCCGCGCCCACTGGGCGATCGAGAACAGCCTGCACTGGGTGCTGGACGTGTCGATGGACGAGGACCGGGCGCGCAACCGCAAAGGCAACAGCGCCGCCTGCCTGGCGGTCGTCCGGCGGCTCGCCCTGAACATCGCGCGGATGCACCCCGACAAGCGCTCCATCCGCCGCAAGTTCATCCACGCGCAGCGGAAACAGGAGTTCCTCGTCGAAATGATCCGCTGCGTCCGCAGGCTGGAGTAGGCGCGCATCTCAAATGCGATTGCCCTGCCGCGCAGGGTATGCGACGTTTTAGTGCGCGAGCCGTCAGGCGGCCATTGGCGGCGGTTTGCGCCGACGGCGCCAGAAGTCGTCGTACCGTTCGTCGCGGACGCACGAACGCAACGCCATGACGTCGTTCGCGCCGGCTCTGCTCCATCGCATGCCGGAACACTTGAGGCGCTCGCCGACCAGCGTCCGGCAGGAGCTCTCCACCATGCCCGAACCGATCAGCAGCCCCATCTCCCGGTACGCGGGGTAGCGCATCCGGCCGCGGTTGTTCTCGAAATAGCCGGCGCACTGGTCGGCGGTCTTGTCGCCGGCGTGCCGGCGCGGTTCCCGCAGCACGTCGTCCACGCGCCCCTCGGAGAGCGCCGCGCAGACCTTCTCCGACCACGCCCGGCACAGCTCCGTGCCGGCGCCGTACACCGAGCGCCCCACTTCCCGGAGCCGCTCCCTGGCGTGCCGGATGTCGACAATGCGAACGGCGTTCGGGAACAGCTCCGCGACAGCGTTCCAGATCCACTTCGCGCCGTCGGCGACCACCACCTGCCGCTTCGCCGCCGCGAACCCGAACCGCTCCGCGGCCCGCCAGAGCCGCCGCGCGAACGCCGACGGCTCCGCGTCCACGTCCCTCGACGCCGCGCTGTCGATCGCCGCCGTGTGCCGCGCCGAACCCGCGTCCCGCTCCGGCAGACCGGTCTTCGCGTTCCGCCGCTCCGCCGTGTGGAACACCGCCACCTTGGCCTCCCGCGTCTTCGACGGCCGGCCGTCCTCCCCCGTCCCCGCGTCCCGCCGCACCACCGGCACCCCCGTGCCGTCCGGGCTGCGGCACATCGTCTCCGCCGGCGCCTCGCGCAACGCCGGCTCCGCCTCGTCCCACGCCGTGATCTCCCGTCCGACCTGCTTCGAGGCCCGCTCCGCCCGCTTCGCCGTCGCCTCCACGCCGGCCAGCCGGCCCAGGCGCGCCGCCGCCTTCTCGAAGCTCGCGTCCGCCGCCAGATCCGCCAGCGCCCACAGCGCCGCCGGCGTTCCCCGCACGCCGTCCCGCCCGCCCTTCGAGCACCCGCACGTCCAGTAGCCGCGCCGCAGCGTCAGGGGGCCGAGCAGCGACAGCGGCGCCGTCGAGCGCGTGCCGCGCCGGACCATCGCCGAGCCGCAAGCCCCGCACGCCGGCGCCCCGGATTCCGCGTCCAGCGCCGACAGACCCGCCGAAAGCCCCGCCGCCGCGCCGCCAAGCAGCGCGCCCCGCAGGTCCAGCTCGAACTCCCGGAACCCCCGCCCGCCGCCCAGAACCTCCCGGCAAAGCTCCCGGAACTCCGGCGACGACGACAGCAGGCGGAGAACCTTCTCCCCGGAAAAGCCCACGCCTCCTTGCGCTCCAGCGCGTCTCGCGCCAACATGCCTTCCGTCATCGCGATTCCCTTCGCTGTGGTGGTTGACACCCTCAGCGTAACCGGGAATCGCGATGACTCCCCAAACCCTGCTCGCAGCCCCGCGCACTAAAACGTCGCACACCCAGCCGCGCAAGCATCCTCGCTGGGCACACTGGCGCCTGGGAGAGCGGATTCCCGCGATACGTTTGGCACAGGGAAGACGAACCACGTATGAAGCGCGGCAGGGTGCGCCCGGCTCAGGCGAATATCATGGGTATCCACTGCAACTTTGGCAGCGTGTGCGGGGGATCTGATGCGCGTTCGCATGACATTCGACTGGGTTGAGGCATCGCCATCCGCCGACGCACTCGCGCAATCCACGATGGCGGCGTTGACCATCGAGGTGGACGGTTCCGTGGTGACTTCGGTGCTGGACCGCCGGAGCCGCTCCTGCCGGGAGCATGTGGTGACGCCGTTGGGCTATGTTGCCGAATGGCTGGTTGGCAACTGGTGGCGGCTCTTTCACGAAGTCGAGGACGCGAGGACGCCGCGCCTAGGCTTTGCGGAAGCGCACGACTTGGCGTTCGTGGGCGAAGGCTATTTGCTTCCAAGCCTGACAATTGCGCCTACGCCGCAACAGATGCGGCTTCGTTGGCGACGGCACCGTCCTTTGCACAGCACGATAGAGTTCACGGAACAAGGCGAAGCCTTGGTTGATCGGGAGGAACTCGAAGGTGCGTTGGGGTGTCTCGTGGACGTTGTGCGGGACCGGTTGGCCGGCGATGGACTGGCAGGGGCGTTTCTGAACAACGAGTGGTCGGCAATCCAAGCGGTGGCCGAAGACGAGCGCGAATTCTGCCGTGCGGCAGCGTTGCTTGGCCAAGATCCCTTCGCGGTTCCGCGCCCGCTGGCCGAGCAACTCATCGATTTCTGGCACCGTGCCGAACCGACCATTCGCGAAGATGCCTTGGCAACCGCGAACGGCGCTGGCTTCGCATCGTTGGCCCCGCTGGCTGGCTGGTTGACAGAGGTGTTGCAGAGCCTTTCCACCACACGCGGGGGCGACTGGGCGGAGTTCCGTGACGCTTTGCCGACGTCTACCGCACGGGAACCCCACAGGCGCGGCTACGATTTGGCGCGAGCTGCTCGCGGACAACTGGGAAAGCCCTCGGAGCGATACGAATTCAGCACCACCGGGCCAGAGGCGATTCCCTGCGCCGCGACGCAGCCTCCCACTTCGACCATCCAAGGACTGGTAGCAGCGGACAGTCCTGCCTGTGCGATAGCAGACGGCAGGGAGACGAGCAAACGGTTGCTCCTCGCCCGGGCGCTGGGCGACTACTTGGGTCGTACCGAGCAAGGGCCAGCTATTCTGAGCGGATTGGCCACCGACCGGCAGGCGCAGTCACGCGCCTTCGCCGCCGAGTTCCTTGCCCCGGCAGACGCCTTGCGGCAACGGCTTCGGCGCGAGCAGGTGCCCCCCGACGTAGTGGATGACTTGGCGCTCGAATACGGCGTCTCCAGCTATGTCGTCAGGCATCAAATAGAAAACCATCACCTGGCGCACATAGCCGAGTGGTAAGGGTTTCGCGACCACGACAGCGACACCGCGACACCGCAAGCCGAGATTCGGGACACACTTGACATGTGCTATGGTCGCGGCCAACGCGGTGCGCGAACGTATCCCGGCGGGAGCAATGGTTCTTTCCACTCTCAACCACATCCTCAAACTGCTTGGCGGCGGTGAGCCAACTCCCGACGAGCGCGAGGCTTTGTTCAAAGAGACGGTGCTTCTGGTCTTGGCTCGCGCCACGGATTCGGACGCCAACATCAAGCCGATCGAAGTCGATGCCGTTCGCGGGATCGTCAGGAAGGTGACGGGCGAGGACGTGAGCGCCGCCGATGTGCGTGTGGCGGCCCACTCCAAGATCTACGAAACGGCACCGTTGGAGAAGCAGCTCGGTCGTCTGGCGCGCACCTTGGACATGCGCGACCGGGTGCGCATCGCGCAAGCTCTGGCGGAGGTGATCTTGGCGGACGCCCGCGTCACCTCAAAGGAAACGCGGTTCTTCAACATCGTCGCCGATTCGTTGGAACTCACGCCGGCGGCGTTGGCGGGGCTGTACCCCGCCGATTGACCGCGCTCGGCGCACCCTTCCCTTCGTTCGCGCCTTTATATCCCTTGACCGCCAGCCGCGCGGCGGGCCCCGCGTCGGCCCTCCGGGGCGTGACCGCCCGCCACCACCGGCTAGCGAGGCACCGCAGCCGCGCAATTTGACCGTCCGTGCATCGTCCGCCGCCTCGTTTGCACGAAATTGGCGCATTCGCACCGTTGCTCCCGCTCTCGCAGCCGGTAGAGTTCGTGCGTGCAGCCGCAAGCGAAACCGCCCATGCCGAAACCGAGCCTGAAGCTCATCGACGCGCACGCCGCGCCCGCTCCCCGCCATGTGGCGATCATCATGGATGGCAACCATCGGTGGGCCCGCGCGCGCCGTCTGCCCGGCGCGGCCGGCCATCGCGCCGGCGCGAAGAACGTCAAGGCGATCGCACAGGCTTGCGCGGACTACGGCGTCGAATGCCTCACGTTGTTCGCGTTCAGCACCGAAAACTGGCGACGACCGCGCCACGAAGTGAGCCTGCTGCTCGATCTCATGCGCGGCGTCCTCGAGGACGACATCGACGAACTCAACGAAAAGGGCGCGCGACTGCGGTTCATCGGCGACCGGCGCCGCTTTCCGGCGGATCTGCAGGCGCTCATGCGGCGCGCCGAACATCTCACCGCGACGAACGATCGGCTGAATCTCGCCATGGCCACCAACTTCGGCGGCCGGTGGGACATCGTGCAGGCGGCGCGGCGGCTGGCGCAAGCCGCCCGCGACGGCGAGGTGGATCCGGACGCCGTGGACGAGGACGTGTTCGCGTCATTCTTGTCGATTGGCGACCTGCCGGCCCCGGACATCTGCATCCGCACCGGCGGCGATCGACGCATCAGCAACTTCCTGCTGTGGGATTTCGCCTACACCGAGCTCTACTTCACATCGGAGCACTGGCCGGATTTCGACGACGTCAGCCTAAAGCGCGCATTCGCGGACTTCGCGGCGCGGCAACGCCGCTTCGGTCAAAGGCCGCAGGACACGCCGGCACCAACGCCGGCGCAGCGGTTCCGCAGCACCGCGTCGTCGTGATCGGCGCCCGCCGCGCGGTCGCAGCGCGACGCCGAGGCCCATGCCAACGCTGAACCCGCCCGAGCGGCCGGCCCGGGCGGCTTTGGGCAAGCGGCTCGTTTCCGGGCTGGGGTTGGCCGCGCTTGTGGTTGGCGTCGCCGCGCTGCTGCCGGCCGAGGGGTTTGCCGCCTTCTTTCTGGTGTTGGCGCTGGTGGGCGCCTACGAGTGGGCCAAATTGGCCGGATTGCAAACGCGCCGGGCGATCCTCAGCTATGTGGGCGCGATGGCCGTTGTGCTCGCGACGCTCTGGGTGGTGCCGGCCAGCTGGCGAGCGGCGCTCTTCGTCGCAGGTGTCTTTTGGCTTGCCGCCGCCGGCATCGTGCTCGGCTATCCCGCGAGCGCCGCATTGGCGCGGTCGCCACCGGTGGCCCTGATCGGCGGGGTCGTGGCGCTGGCCGGGGCGTGGGCCGGCTTGCTGACGGTTCGCGCCGCGGCCGGCGTCGGCGTGGTGGTGTGGCTCTTCGCGGTGGTCGCCGCGGCCGACACCGGCGCTTATTTCGCCGGCCGCCGTTTCGGGCGGCGGAAACTCGCGCCGCGGGTGAGCCCCGGCAAGACTTGGGCGGGCACCGCGGGTGGCGCCTTGGCCGCCTTGGCCTGCGGCGCGGCCGGCGCGTGGTGGCTCGGCGGCTCCTTGCTTGGCTGGATCGGCGTCGGCGCCGCGGTTTTCCTGGCGTCGGTGGTGGGCGATCTGTACGAGAGCGTGCAAAAGCGGCTGCGCGGCGTCAAGGATTCGGGCGCCCTGCTGCCCGGCCACGGCGGTTTGCTGGATCGCGTGGATTCGTTGCTGCCGGCAGCTCCCGCGCTTGCGATTTTGCTGCCCTTCGCCCAGCCGGCGTTGTAGCGCCGCCGCGTATCGGGGCGGGCGGCAACGCGGCACCGAATTGCCGGAGCGGCGCGAGCCCTTCAACGTCCCACCGCAGCCAAGCCGTTCGGCGGCGTTTGCTATAGTGGCGGCTCACGGCGCGGGGGAACCCCGCCGGCCTCGTCCGGTCAAAGAGCCGATTGATGGAACTCCTGCACTACGTCTTCTTTTTCCTCGTCGCACTCGGCGTGTTGGTGACCTTTCACGAGGCCGGCCACTTCTTCGTCGCGCGCTGGTTGGGCGTCCATGTGGTGCGTTTCAGCGTCGGCTTCGGCAAGCCGCTCTGCTCTTGGCGCGACAAGCGCGGCACCGAGTTCTGCGTGGCCTTGGTGCCGCTCGGGGGCTATGTGCGCATGTACGACCGGCGCGACGAGGACGCGGCCGACGTCGCACCCGCGGATCCGGGCTTGGCCGGCGCCTCCTACGACCAGCTCAAACGTCCTTGGCGCATCCTCATTCTGCTCGGCGGGCCGGCCGCCAATTTCCTGTTGGCGCTGCTTTGCTACTGGATCATCGCCGTCGCCGGCACGGCCGTCGTCGTGCCGGTAGTGGGTGCGGTGGAACAAAACACGCCGGCACACCAAGGTGGCCTGCAAAGCGGCGAAGAGGTTGTCGCGGTGGATGGCCGCCTCACCCAGTCCTGGCACGACGTGGCGCTGGCGTTGGCGGCCCGCCTCGGCGAAACCGGCACAATCGAGGTGCGAACCCGCCAAGACGACGCCACGCGGACACGCTTGCTGAGCGTGCGCGAGTGGCTGCGGGGCGAGACGGATCCGGATCCCATCGCGGCGCTTGGCATCCGCACGTCGCACGGCGCGGTCGTCGGGGAGGTGCTGCCCGCCGACCCGGGCGCCCTTGGCGGTCTAGCGGCGGGCGATCGGATCACGCACGTGAATGGCGAGGAGATTCCGGCTTGGGGCAAGTTGGTCGAAGTGGTGCGGGCAAACCCCAACACCCGGCTGCGGATGACGGTGCGGCGGGGCGAAAGCGCGCTCAGCCTTTCCGTCACGCCGCGCGAAGCGGACCGCGGCACGCACGGCTACGTCGGCGTGGCGCAAGCGGCCCTGCCCACCCGCGTGGTGCGGCATGGCGTGGTGGAGGCGTTGCGCCGGGCGGCAGCCGACACCTGGGCGAACACCGCGCTGACGGTGGGTCTCATAGGCAAGATGCTGACGCTGGAAGTGTCTCCGCGCAATCTCGCCGGCCCCATCACCATCGCCAAAGTGGCCGGCGATTCGGCCAGCTTGGGCGTGGTGCGCTTCTTGTATCTCTTGGCGCTGCTGTCCATCAGTCTCGGCGTCATCAACTTGCTCCCTATTCCGATCCTGGACGGCGGGCAAGTGGTCAGCACCGTTGTGGAGATGGCGCGCGGGAAACCGCTGTCGCCGGCGGCCCAGGCGATGGGCACCCGGGTCGGCATCGCCATGGTGGGGTGCCTCATGCTGCTCGCGTTCTATTCGGACGCGACGCGCTGGTTCTGGCCTGGTTGACGGCTTTGCCGTCGCCGGCGCAAGGTAAAGTAGCAAGCCAATCTGGAGGCGAAGCATGAGACGCTCGATTTTGCGGATGTTGGCATGCGCGGCGGGTTTGCTTGGAGCGGCGCCGGGCTTCACGCAGTCGCTGGACGCGCCCTTCCAAGTGGCGGACATCCAACTGCGCGGCTTGCAGCGCGTGTCCGCCGGCACGGTGTTCAATCTGTTGCCGGTGAGCGTGGGCGACAGGATCGACCGCACCGACGTGCGCGGCCTGGTGCGCGCCCTGTTCCGAACCGGCTATTTCGCGGACATCGCCATGTCCAAGGATGGCGGCACCCTGATCATCGATTTCGTCGAACGCCCGGCCATCGAGAAGATCGAATTGGACGGCAACAAGGCGATCAAGACCGAGATGCTCATGCAGAGCCTGAGCGAAGCCGGCCTGCGCGAAGGCGAGGTTTTCCAACAGGTGACTCTGGAGCGCATGGGCATCGAGCTGACCCGCGCCTATCTGGCCCAAGGCCGCTACGACGCCGTGATCGAGCCGAACGTCAAGAAGCTGCCCCGCAACCGGGTGGACATCAAGATAGACATCGACGAGGGCAAGAGCTCGGGCGTGAGCCACATCAACGTCGTGGGCGCGGACGTGTTCAGTCAGGGCGAGCTGCTCGCTCCGTTGGAGCTTCAGCATCCGTCCATGCTCTCCTTCATCCGCAACAAGGACAAGTATTCGCGCGAAAAACTGCAAGGCGACTTGGAGACCCTGGAGGCCTATTACCAAGATCGCGGCTACGTGGAGTTCAACACCCGCTCCGTGCTGGTGAGCATCACGCCGGATCACCGCTCGGTGTACGTCACGGTCAACGTCCACGAGGGCGACCGCTACGTCGTGGACGACGTTAAGCTCATCGGCGACTTGTCCGATGTGGACCCGGAACTGGTCGAAACGCTGTTCCTCGTGCAGGAAGGCCAAGTCTTCAGTCGCGCTCTGGTCACCGCCACCGAGGAGCGCATCAACTCGGCGTTCGGGAATGCCGGCTACACCTTCGCGAGCGCCTCCGGCGTGCCGGAGATCAAAGAGGACGGTCTGGTGGACGTGAAGTTCGTCGTGGAGGCGGGCAAGCGGGCGTATGTGCGCCGTATCACCTTCGCTGGCAATTCGCTCACTCAAGACACTGTGCTGCGCCGCGAGATGCGGCAGATGGAAGGCGGCTGGGCGTCCACGGAGCAGATCGACCGCTCCAAGGTTCGGCTGGATCAGCTCGGCTTCTTCAAGCCGGATTCGGTGAACGTCGAGACCCCGGCGGTGCCGGGCGCGGACGATCAGATCGATGTGCAGTTCACGGTGGAGGAACAACCCACCGGGGCGTACACCGCGTCGCTCGGCTACTCCCAGTGGGGAGGCCTCCTGGTGCAGGCCGGCGTGGAGCAGAAGAACGTGGCCGGCTCCGGCAACAGCATCGGCGTAAAGCTCACTTGGAGCGATTTTCAGCAAGCGGCGAGTTTCAGCTTCCACGATCCCTACTTCACGGCGGACGGCATCAGCCGCGGCTACAGCGTGTTCGCCCGCCGCACGGACTACACGTCGCTCAACATCGCGCAGTACTCCACCGACGCCTACGGGGCCGGCGTGAACTTCAACTTCCCGATGGCGGAGTCCGTGCATTTGCAGTTCGGCCTCACCGTCGAGCACACGTCGATCAACCAAGGCTCCGCCTCCGCGCAGGAGATCGCGGATTTCATAACGAGAGCCGGGTTCGAATTCCTGAACGTGAAGTTGAACGGCTTGTGGGTGAAATCCACGTTGAACCACGGGCTGTTTCCAACCCGAGGCCAGCGCCACTCGCTGAGCGGCACGGTGGCGGTTCCCGGCAGCGATCTGGAGTTCTATCGGGTGAACTACGCTGGCCAGATCTTCAACGAGTTGCCGTTCGCGCGGCGCTTCTCCACGCATCTGCGCGCGCGGGTGGGGTACGGCGGCGTGTACGGTTCCACCGAGACCTTCCCGTTCTACGAGCATTTCTACGCCGGCGGCTTCGGCTCCGTGCGGGGCTTCAAACAGAGCACGCTCGGCCCGCGCATCATCGACAGCCGCTATCGCGAAGGCCGTCCGTTCGGCGGCAACCTGCTCGTCGAGACCACCGCCGAACTCATATTCCCCCTGCCGTTCTTGGATGCGTCGAAAGGCGTCCGGTCGGTGTACTTCGTCGACGCCGGCAACGTCTTCAACACCCACTGTCCGGCGCTGTCGATCGCCTGCCAGGATTTCGACGCCAAGGATCTTCGCGCCAGCACCGGCATCAGCATCAGCTGGTTCTCGCGCATGGGGCCGATGACCTTCGCTCTTTCGCACCCTCTGAAATCCCAGCCCGGCGACGACATCGAGCGGTTCTCGTTCCAGATCGGCCACACGTTCTAGCGGCACGGGCATGGCCGCCAGCGATGGCCTATACTGCGCCGCTCGCACACAACCCCTTAGCGAATCGGGAGAGAAGCACCGTGACAAGTGGTAAACGGGTCGCCGCGGTATTGGCGGCGTTCATGGCTTTGGCGGCGCCCCACGCCGCGGGGGAGCTCAAGGTCGCGGTGTTGGATTCCATTCGCGCCATGCAACAGAGCGAGGAGTTCCTTGGTTTCGTCGAGACGTTCAAGCGGGAGCTGGAACCCGACCAAAAGGCCTTGCAAACCATTCAGGACGAGATCGCCGCGCTGGAGCAGCGCTTGCGCGACGAGGCCGAGGTGATGGCGGACGCCGAGCGGCGCCGCATCCTCAAGGACGTGGAAAACAAGAAGATCGACCTCGAGTTCGGCAGCACCAAGTTCCAGAAGGCGGCGCAGGACAGGCAGACGGACAAGCTGCAGCAGATGAGCCAGAAGTTGCAGGCCATCGTCCTGGATCTGGTGGAGCTGGAGCGCTACGACCTCGTGTTCGACCGTCGCAACGTGTCGTGGGTCAACCCGAGGCACGACATCACCGCCAAGGTCACCGAAAAGCTGAACGAACGATTCGCCGAAGGGCAGGAATCGACCGCGACGCCCGAATAACCGCCGCCGATGGTCGCCGCGGGCGCTCGCGGCCCGTCGCGGTCGCCGGCCGACCGAGGCCGGCGCGCCGTCGCTTACACCGTCGCCGACATCGCCGCCACCATAGGCCGCCGGCTTGTCGGCGGCGCGTCGGTGAGGGGAGACGGCGAGACGCGAATCACCGGTCTCGCGCCGATCGAGACCGCCGCCAACGGCGAGCTCAGCCACCTCTCGGGCCGTTCCTACCGCCGATTTCTGGCCACCACCGGCGCGAGCGCCGTGTTGCTGCGCCCTGAAGACGCCGGCCAATGCCCGACCGTCGCCGTGGTGGTGGCCAACCCCTATCTCGCTTTCGCGCACGCTTCGCGGTTGTTCGACTCCAAGCAGCGGCCGGCGCCCGGCGTCGCGCCGGGCGCGCACGCGCATGCGCGGGCCGAGATCCATCCCACGGCGTCCGTGGCGCCCGGCGCGGTGATCGCCGACGGTGCCCGGGTCGGCCCCGAGGTCGCTATCGGCGCTGGCGTCTTTGTGGGCGAGAGCGTGGCGGTGGGCGCCCAAACCGTTATCCACGCCAACGCGACCTTGTACGCGAATGTCCACGTGGGGGCGCGCTGCGTGATTCACGCCGGCGCCGTCGTGGGGGCGGACGGGTTCGGTTTCACGCCGGACGAGACCGGCGCCCTGCAAGCCATCGCCCAGCTCGGCGGCGTGACGATCGGGGACGACGTCGTGGTCGGCGCCGGCACCACGATAGACCGTGGAACGCTGACGGACACCGTGATCCGCAACGGCGTGAAGATCGACAATCAAGTGCAGATCGGCCACAACTGCGACATCGGCGAGCACACGGTGCTCTGCGGCCGCGTGGGCATGGCCGGCAGCACGCGCGTGGGCAGGCACTGCGTTTTCGGCGGCGGCGCCGGCGTCGCCGGCGAACACCCGATCACCATTTGCGACCATGTGCAGGTGGGCGCCGTGACCACCATCACGCGCTCGATCGACAAGCCGGGCGTGTATCTCGGCACCGTGTTGCATAATACCGCCCAACGCTGGAAACGCACCGCGTTGCGCCTTGAGCGGCTGGACGAGTACGCCAAGCGCTTGGCGCGTGTGGAAGCCAAGGTGGAAGCCGGAGGGGACGGGTGAATCCTGATCGCCCCGCGGCCCGGACAAGGTGCGCCCCTTTGAAGCTGGACATTGACGATATCCTGCGGATACTGCCCCACAGGTACCCGTTCCTGCTCCTCGACCGGGTGGACGAGATCGTGCCGGGCGAGCGCATCGTCGGCCGCAAGAACGTCTCCGCCAACGAGCCGTACCTGCAAGGGCACTTTCCCGACTATCCGATCGTGCCGGGTGTTTTGGTCGTGGAGGCCCTCGCGCAAACCAGCTGCGTTCTCGCCGTCGTCACCGTCGGCCGCAAAGCCGCCGAAGGCTATCTGCAATATCTGGCCGGCCTCGACGACATCCGCTTCAAGCGCCCGGTGCGCCCGGGCGACTCGCTCGAGCTGCGCAGCACCATCGTCAGCGCCCGGCGCCATCTCATGAAGTTCGAATGCCAAGCGGTGGTGGAGGGCGAGACGGTCTGTTCCGGCAAACTCATCTGCGTGGAGCGCAAGACCTCCATGACCACGCCGCAGCCATGAAGCGAAGCGAAAAGGCGCCGGTGGCCGCCGGCGATCTCGCCGCCCCGGCCGAGAGCGGTGCCGGGCGGCGCTTGGACGCGACCATTCCCGTTCGCATCGTCCCGCGTCCGGCAACAAGCGACAAGGCGTGATAGACAAGCGCGCCATCGTCCATCCCGGCGCGCGCCTCGGAGCCAACGTCGCCGTCGGCCCGTGGACGATCATCGACGCCGACGTGCGGATCGGCGACGACTGCGAGATAGGCCCGCACGTGATCCTGCGCGGCCCCACGACACTCGGTCGCGGCAACCGCGTGTTCCAGTTCGCCACGGTGGGCGAGGGCTCGCCGGCGGTCGCCTACAAGGGCGAGCCCACCACGCTCACCATCGGCGACAACAACGTCATCCGCGAAGGCGTGACAATCCACCGCGGCCTCGCCACGGACCGCAGCCGCACCGTCGTCGGCAACGGCAACCTTTTCATGGCCTATGTTCACGTTGGCCACGATTGCGTGTTGGGCGATCGCATCGTGATGGCCAACAACGCCTCGGTGGCCGGGCACGTCACGGTCGGCGACGAGGCGGTGCTGGGCGGCTACGTTGGCGTGCCGCAGTTCCGCAGCATCGGCGCCTACGCCTTCGTCAGCGCCATGTCGCTGGTCACCAAGGATGTGCCGGCGTACGTGTCCATCGACGGCAATCCGGCCGGGGCGGTGGGCCTCAATTCCGAGCGCCTGCGACGACTTGGCGCCTCGGAATCCGTGAAGAAGGCCTTGCAGGACGCCTACAACACCGTATACCGGCGCGGACTCACCCTGAAACACGCGCTGGAGGAGCTGCGCCCGGTGGCCGCCGATGTGCCCGAGGTGGCGTGTTTCGTGCGTTCCATCGAGACATCCGAGCACGGCATCGTCCGCGAGCGGCGGCGGCATTAGCGCCCGCAGGTGACGGCCCGCCCGCTGCGCGTCGGCATTGTCGCCGGCGAGGCGTCCGGCGACAAGCTCGGCGCCGGGTTGATGGCGGCCATTCGCGAGCGTCGCCCGGACACGCGGTTCAGCGGCGTGGGCGGGCAAGGCATGTTGGCCGAGGGGCTGGACGCGCTGGCGCCGCTGGACGCGCTGTCCGTACACGGATTCAAGGACCCGCTGTTGCGGTTGCCCAAGTTGTGGCGGCTGCTGGTTCGCTTGCGCCGCCACTTCGTGGCCGAACGAGCGGACGTGGTGGTCGGCGTGGATTTCAACGTCTTCAACCTCCTGTTGGAGCGGTCGGTGAAAGACCGCGGCATCCCCACCGCGCACTATGTGAGCCCTTCGGTCTACTTCTGGCGGCCGGGGCGCATCGAGCGCATCAGGAGAGCCGCCGACACGGTGTTGGCGTTGTACCCGTTCGAGCCGGCGTTGTATGCGCGGCGCGGCGGCAACGCGGTGTTCGTGGGGCATCCCATGGCCGACGAGATCGGGCCGAACGACGGCGCCGACGAGGCCCGGGAGCGCGCCCGCGACGCGCTCGGCTTGCCGCGGGAACGGCGGGTCGTCGCGCTCTTGCCGGGCAGCCGCCGGTCCGAGATACGCTTTCTCGGCCGGCTCTTCCTGGACACCGCCGAACATCTCCACAACTCGTTCGACACGCCGTTGTTCGTCATCCCAACGCCCACCGCCGGCGTTCACGAGGCGGTGCGGGAGCTGATCGAGGGCCGGGGCCCGCAACCAAACGGGTTGGACGTGCGAGTGGTGCGCGACCAGTCGCGTCTCGTCATCGCCGCGGCCGATGCCGTGTTGGCGAAATCCGGCACCGCCACCCTGGAAACGCTGTTGCTGCGTCGGCCGATGGTGGTGGCGTACCGCATGGGCGCATTGACGGCCTGGATCGTGAGGCGGCTCAAGAAAACGGATTTCGTGGCGTTGCCGAACATCCTCGCCGGACGCGAGCTGGTGCCCGAGCTGCTGCAGGAACGCGCCGAACCGGCGGCGCTGGCGCGCGCGTTGATCGAACAGCACCAACGCCGCAACGCCGACGACGACTACCTCGACGCTTGCGCCCACTGGCATCAACGCTTGCGCCGAGGGGCGGCCGAGCGGGCCGCCGAGGCCGTGTTGGCGTTGATCGTGGAACGCCGGGAGTAGCCGGTGCCACGCGACCTCATGGGCGAACGGAACGCCGTCGCCGAAGGCGCGGACGTGGTCGGCGTGGACGAGGTCGGCAGAGGCCCGCTGGCCGGGCCGGTGGTGGCCGGGGCGGTGGTGCTGCATCCCGACCGCCCGGTGGCCGGCCTGCGCGACTCGAAAGCGCTCAGCGCGGCCCGACGCGAGGAGCTGGCGGCGCTGATTCGCGCCCGCGCCGTCGCATGGGCCATCGGCCGCGCCGAGGTGGCGGAGATCGACCGCATCAACATTCTGCGCGCCGCCCTGGTGGCCATGCGCCGCGCCGTGGAACAGCTTCCGGTGCGCCTGCGCGTGGCCTATGTGGACGGCAACATTCCACCGGCGCTGGCGTGCCCCACCGTTGCCGTCGTGGCCGGCGACGACCTCGTGCCGGCCATCAGCGCCGCCTCCATCATCGCCAAAGTCGCCCGGGACGCCGAGATGACGGACGCCGCCAAGCGTTATCCGGGCTACGGCTTCGACGAACACAAGGGCTATGCCACGGCGGGCCACCTGTGCGCGTTGCGGCGGTTGGGCCCCTGCCCGCTGCACCGCAAGACGTTCGCTCCCGTGCTTGCCCAAGCCGCCCCTGCGGGGCTCGGCACTCTCGCCTGAACGACCGCGGGAGTTCGGGCCAACCGGCACGAATCCCACCAAATCGTTGTCACCGCCAAAGCGAGGGCGTATCTTGATCCGGGTGCAGGAGGCTGTCGCCCAAACCGCAAGCGCCAAGACGCCTGTCGCCTTTCAGACGGGCGACGAGATCGTCGCCGCGGAACCGAACCGCGGCGCCGAACAGGTTGCGGATTTCGTCCACTTGGTGGTCCACAGCGAATACTCCATCCGCGACGGCCTCATCAAGGTGCGGGATCTGGCGGCTCGGGCAGCGACCCTCGGCATGCCGGCCGTCGCCCTCACGGATCGCGCCAACCTCTTCGGCTTGGTGAAGTTCTACAGCGCCTGCCGCGACCGCGGCATCAAGGCGCTCATCGGCGTGGACATGGAGTACGAGCACAATGGCGGCGTTTTTCGTTGCGTGCTGCTCGCGGCGTCGGAGACGGGCTATCGCAATTTGCTGCGTTTGGTGTCGAGCGCGTACACGGGCGGCCGCGAACGCGGGGGGCCGGAACACGGCAGGGTGACCCGTACCGCGTTGCACGCCGCCGCCGATGGCGTGATCGCGCTGCTAGGCCGCGGCAGCGACGTCGGCGTCGCGGTGGAGAAGAGCGACCCGGCCGCCAGCCGCCAGCTGGACGATTGGCGTGCCGTCTTCGGCGACCGCGCCTACATGGAAGTGATTCGCGCGGACCGCTCCGGCGAGGACCGGTTCGTGGTCGAGGCCGCGGCCTTCGCGGCGCGGCGAGGGGCGCCGCTCGTCGCCAGCAACGATGTGCGTTTCCTCGCCCCGGACGACTTCGAGGCGCACGAGACCCGGGTGTGCATCCAGGAAGGCCGCGTGCTGAACGACCCGCGCCGGGCGCGGCCTTACAGCGACGCCCAATACCTGCGCGGCGCCGACGAGATGCGCGCCCTCTTCGCCGACCTGCCGGAGGCGTTGGACAACACCGTGGAGTTGGCGAAGCGATGCAGCCACGAGTTGCGCCTCGGCACCTACCATCTGCCGGAATACCCGGTGCCGGCGCACCAGACCTTGGACGCGGTGCTGGCCAGCCGCGCCGGCAAAGGGCTGCGTCGCCACTTGGCTCGCATGACGGATGACGGGACGGAGGCGGAGGAACGCGCCGAGCGCTATCGCGAACGCTTGCGCCACGAACTCGACGTCATCGCCCAGATGGGATTCGCCGGCTACTTCCTGATCGTCGAGGAGTTCGTCAACTGGGGTCGCGACCACAGCGTGCCGGTGGGCTGCCGCGGGTCCGGCAACGCCTCGCTGGTTGCGTTCTGCTTGGGCATCACGGATTTGGATCCGTTGGAGTACGACCTGGTGTTCGAGCGGCTGCTCAACCCGGAGCGGGTGTCCATGCCCGACTTCGACATCGACTTCTGCATGGTGGGCCGCGAGCGCGTGATCTCCCATGTGGCGGAGCGCTACGGCCACGACGCCGTGAGCCAGATCGTCACGTTCGGCACCATGGCGGCGCGGCTGGTGGTGCGCGATGTGGCGCGGGTGCAAGGCAAGCCGTTCGGGTTGGCGGAACGCCTTGCCAAACTGATCCCGTTCGAGGTGGGCATGACGCTGGCCAAGGCCATGGAACGGGAGGCGGAGCTGCGCGAATTCGTGGAGCGCAACGAGGATGCCGCCGAGATCATGGAGATGGCGTACAAGCTGGAAGGGCTCGTTCGCACCATCGGCAAACACGCCGGCGGCGTGGTCATCGCCCCCAGCGCATTGACGGACTTCGTGCCGCTGTTCGCCGACCAAGCTGGCGGGGGCGTCGTTTCGCAGTTCGACCTGCACGATGTGGAAGAGGCCGGGTTGGTCAAATTCGACTTCCTCGGCCTCAAGACGCTGACGATCGTGGATTGGACCGTGAAGGCCGTCAACGAGGGCCGAACCGGCCGTGGCGAGGCGCCGGTGGACATCAAGGCCGTGCCCCTCGACGATGCCGGCGCCTACGGGTTGTTGAAGACCGCCGAGACAACGGCCGTCTTCCAGCTTGAATCGGACGGCATGAAAGACATCCTCCGCCGCCTGTTGCCGGACTCCATCGACGACATCATCGCCTTGGTGGCGCTGTACCGCCCGGGGCCGCTGCAATCCGGCGCGGTGGACGACTACATCGAGCGCAAGCACGGGCGCAAAGTAGTGAAATACCCGCATCCGTCGCTGGAGAGCGCCTTGCGCGGCACCTACGGCGTGATGCTCTATCAAGAGCAGGCCATGGTCATCGCCCAGCGCCTCGCCGGCTTTTCCCTGGGCCAGGCCGATCTGCTGCGGCGGGCCATGGCGAAGAAGAAGCCCGAGGAGATGGTGCAGATGCGCGCCATGTTTCTCGCCGGCACGGACGCCAACGGCGTCGCCCGACCGATCGCCGAGGAGGTTTTCGATCAAGTGGAGAAGTTCGCCGGCTACGCCTTCAACAAGGCGCACGCGGCGAGCTACGCGCTGCTCAGCTTCCAAACCGCGTGGCTGAAGGCGCATTTCCCGGCGCAGTTCATGGCCGCGGTGCTTTCCGCCGACATGCAGACGGTGGACAAGATCGTGCCGCTCGTGGACGAGGTTCGCCGCCTCGGCATCAAGCTGCTGCCACCGGACGTCAACGCCAGCGTCCATCGGTTCAAGGCCGCGGACGACGGCATCTTGTACGGCTTGGGCGCCGTGCGCGGCGTCGGCGAGGGTCTCGTCGATGCGATCGTGTCGCAGCGCGAAGGTGGCGGCCCGTTCCTCGACTTGGCGGACTTCTGTCGGCGCGTGGATTCGCGCCGCGCCAACAAGCGCGTGTTGGTGGCGCTGGTGCATTCGGGCGCCATGGACACGTTCGCCGTTGACGACGAAAGCGTGGACGCGGCCCGGGCGAGGCTTCTCGGCGCCCTGGACACCGCCCTCCAAGGCGCGGAGCAGACCGCGCGAGACGCCGAGCTGGGCATCGCCGACATGTTCGGCGGGGTGGCCAAACAATCGGCCGCGCCCACCAACGGCACCGTGCGCGCCCTCTCCACGCGCCAGCGCCTGGAGGGCGAGAAGGAGACCCTCGGGCTCTATCTCACCGGCCATCCCGTCAACGCCCATCTTGCCGAGCTGCGGCGGCTTTGCCCGCCTATTGGCCAGCTGCGTAGCGGGCGCGAAAAGCAGCTCGTCGCGGGACTCGTGGTCTCCAACCGCACCCGGCGCGGTCGGCGGGGCGAGATGGGCTTCTTCGTGCTTGACGACCAGAGCGCCCGGATCGAGGTGAGCGCGTTCGGTGAGGCGTTTGCGGAAAGTCGCGCCAAGATCGCCAAAGACGCCATTCTGGTGGTGCGAGGCGATGTGCAGCAGGACAGCTTCTCGGGCGGCGTCAAGATGCGCGCGGAGCAGGTGATGACGCTGGCGGAGGCCCGCAAAAGCCACTCCCGCGGCATCGTCGTGCGCTTGGCGGCCCAAGCCGAGGAACGGCTGCCTGGCTTGCGCCAAGTGCTCGCCCGGCACCGGGAGGCGGACGGCTGTACCGTGTTCGTGGAATACGCCGCGAACGGGGCGCAGGGCCGTTTCGCGCTCGGCGCCGCTTGGCGTGTTCACGCCGACGACGCGCTGCTCGTCCAGTTGCGCGAGACGCTGGGCGAAGACGCCGCGACAGTGGATTACTGAGAGTTTCGGCCGCCGGAAGGCCGCCGCGCATGGCACCGATGCGACCGCGCTTTCGCGCACGCGGGGGTTCCGCACCGAGGGCCGGGCGGCGACCATGAACGCATCGGCAAGGCCGTCTCTGGTCGGAGACGCCCGCGCTACCCCCGGCGACGGCAAGCCGCTGGCGGCCGAGGTCGAACAGGCGGTGGCGTCCAACGCCCTGCTGGCACCGTGGCTGCGAGGCGGGGGCCCCGGCACCTTGTGGATCGGTTTCAGCGGCGGTCTCGATTCCACCGTGCTCGCCCACGCGCTGCGCGGTGTGCGGGGCGCGAAAGCCGTTCACGTCAATCACGGCCTTTCCCCTTCCGCGGACGATTGGAGTCGGCACTGCGTCGCCACGGCCGCCACGTTCGGGTTGGCATTGGCGCGGCCTGCCGTTCGGGTGCCCGCGCAGGGCAACCGGGAAGCCGCGGCTCGCAGGGCGCGCTACCGGTGTTGGCGGACGCTGCTCGGCGAAGGCGATGTGCTGGCCTTGGCGCACCACGCGGACGATCAGGCCGAAACGCGCTTGTGGCAACTGCTCACCGGGCGCACGCCCGGCGGGATGCCGACAGCGCGGCCGCTTGGCGCCGGCCACTTGGTTCGGCCATTGCTGGGCGTGCCGCGCAACGCCATCGCCGGCTACGCCGCCCGTCACGGTTTGCGCTGGGTGGAGGACGAGACCAACGCCGACCTGCGTTTCGATCGCAACCACATCCGCCGCCGCTTGTTGCCGCCGATAAAGGAGCACTTCCCCGCCGTTCTCGATCGCTTGCGCACCCCGCGTCCAGCGCCACCGGCGGAGATCGAACCGATTTCGGCGGTTGCGACATCTACGCAAGCCGCCGCCGCGTGGCTGCTGGCGGCCGGGCTCCCGTGTCCGAAACGCGCGGTGGCGGAGATCGTGCGCCAGTCCGACGCCGGCGCCGACCGTCAGCCCCGGGTTGACATCGCGCCGGGCGTCCAAGCGTGGCGTTACGCCGGCGCGTGGCACTTGGTCCGCACCACCTCGGCCACTGTGACTGAACACCCGGTGACAGTCGGCGTGGACTGCCGGCAGCCCGCCGGCGCTTTGACTTGGCGGCGGGGGCCGGTCGGCTTGCCGCCAGGCATGGAGCTGACGCTTCGACCACGTGTTGGCGGCGAACGCATCCGCCCGGCTGGTCGCGGTGTGGGCAAGGCCGTCAAAACGCTCTTGCGGGAGCGCCGCATCGCCCCGTGGCTGCGCCGCGGTTGGCCGCTGCTATACGATGTCGAACAGCTTGTGGCCGTCCCGTCCGTGGCGGTCGACCAGCGGCTGGCGGTGCCCGACGGGTTGTTCCCCGAGTGGCGGGACCAACCGTAGGCGCGGCGGCGAACCGCCGGCCCGGTGGCCGAAGGACGCGGCGGGGAGCGCCGTTGGCGGCTTGGGAAAAGACCGTCCATTCGGGCGGACACCTCTTTCGCGACAACGGCTTGCGGCCCGAGGCGGGCAACGCCGCGGTCGCACAGCCGTGTACGAAGAAAAGCGTGCAGGATCAACGGAATATCCTTCGCAACCGGAGAGGTCCCGATGCCGCCTTCCATCGCCAAACGCGACCCGGCCCGCCCGCCGGGCGGACATCGCCGACGAGGAATTCCCCGGCTGCCGCCCGGTGCGCATCCGCCGTAGCGAGATCGGCTGCCACGAGGGGCGCATCGAGTTCTGGGACGCCCTGCGCGAGACCGCCTACGTCGCCGAACCACCACCACCTACCACGAGGGGCCGTCCGGACGGCTGGCGGCCCTTGTCGCCCTCGTCGCCGCCGTGCGCGGCGCCCCGATAGCCACCTTCCGCACCGCGGACCTGCTGCTGCGCGGCCCCGACGGCGAGCGCGCCCGCATCATGCAGGCCGACGAGGCCATCCACACGCATCCAGGGCGGGACGGGCCCACCGGCGCCGCCATGGAGGTGGCCGAGCGCCTGCCGGACGTCGTGCTGGAGGTGGACTTCACCACCGACGTCCGCCGCCGCAAGCTGTCGCTCTACGAGGAGTGGGGCGTGCGCGAGGTCTGGGTGGAGGTGCCGGACGCGCCCGGCCGCCGGCCGCGTTCGCGCCGGCCGGGGCTGACCATCCATGTGCTGGGCGCCGACGGGCGGTACGCGTAGGTCGCGCCCTCGGCGAGCGCGACGGCACCACCCAGGACGACCACGCCGTCCTCCACGCCGAGCGCCGCGAAAGCCGCGCCGAGGGCCACGCCGAAGGCCGTGTGGAAGGCCACGCCGCGGGCCGCGCGGAAGGCCACGCCGCGGGCTTCGCCAAAGGCCACGCCGAAGGCTTCTCCGGAGGCCATGCCGAGGGCCTCTTCGAAGGTCGCCGGTGACGCGCGAGGAGATGGTCGAACCTTTGCGCGGCCTGCCGCGCCGGATGGTGGAGCGGCGTTTCGGCAAGTCGGCGGCGAAGCGGGCGCGGGCGTGGGCCGACGGCGTGGACTGCCAGCAGACGATCCTGCGGGCGTTGGACGGCTTGGCCGACGCCCGCAACGGAACCGAGTTCACGGCCAACTTGGAAACGCATCGGCAGTCGTAGACCGTTTAGTTCGAGCCGTCCCGCCCGCCGGCGGCCCTGCCCCTGCTGCGCCGCGGAACCGGCGCAGGTGCTTCAGCACGCCTCCCAGGCTGCGCGATAGCCACTGGCGCAGCCCACCATTAGCTCCGGTTGTGGCCGCAGCGGCCCTTTGTGTCGGCGTGGAGCGCCGGCTGCGCCCGCTCGAGCCCCCTGCCCTGCTTCGTGTCCAGATCGCTCAAGGGAGCGTGGCTTGGCCCCGGGTTGCGAGCGCCGCAAGGGCGTGGACGACGCAAGCGGTGACGCGCTTGCCCGTGTCAATGTGCAAGAACTCGTTCGGGCCGTGGGCGTTGGACTGCGGACCGAGCACGCCGGTCACGGCGAATTGCACGTCCGGGAACCGCTCGCCGAGCATCTGCATGAAAGGAATGGTTCCGCCGGTGCCCATGGTGCGAAGCGGCGCGTTGAAATGTTGGCGCGAACCGTCCGCCAGCGCGTCCACGAGCCACGGCGCGAGCGGTGGCGCGTGCCAGCCGCGGTGCGCCGCCTCCACGGCGAAACGCACCTCGGCATTGTGCGGCGGATCGCGCTCGAACAGCGTCTTCACATCCTCGGCGGCAGCGCTGGCGTCCAGGGTTGGGGGAAGCCGGAAGACCAGCTTGGCGCTGGTGGCCGGCCGCAGCGTGTTGCCCGCTTCGCCCACTGCGGGCACACCGTCCAAGCCCACCACTTCGAGGCTTGGCCCCCAAGTGTTGGCGAGCACCGCGGCGGGCGGCGCGAGATCCCCGGGGCAGGTCGATCCCGCCCACGGAAACCGTGCCGTGTTGAGCGCCCCCAGCGTCTCGGCCACCACCGCGGCCTGTTGCCGCGCGGCTTCGGGAATGGCCACCGTCAACATGGCGATCTCGCCCGTGCCGGCGTCTTCCACGCGCTCCAGCAACTGGCGCAGCAAGCGGAAGCTCGATGGCACGATGCCGCCGGCCGCGCCGGAATGAACGCCTTCGGTGAGCACGCGCACCGTCAACGTGCCGGCCAACATGCCACGCAGCGATGTCGTGAGCCACAATTGCTCGTAGTTGCCGCATTCGGCGTCCAGGCAGACCACCAGATCCGGCGCCCGTATCTCGTCGGCCAGCGCTTCCATGTACGCGGGCAGATCGGGGCTGCCGCTCTCCTCCGAGCCTTCGATGAGGACGACGCAGCGCGGCAGCGCGCCGCCTTCGCGCTGCAAGGCCGCGATGGCCGCCAGCGAGGCGAAGGCCGCATAGCCGTCGTCGGCCCCGCCGCGGCCGTACAGCCGCCCGTCGCGCATAACGGGTCGCCAAGGCGCGAGTCCGTCGCTCCAACCCTCGAAAGGCGGCTGCTTGTCGTAATGGCCGTACAGGAGCGCGTTGCCGGGCGCATCGCCGTCCACCACGCCTAGCCACACGGGCGTGCGGCCGGGCAACGTCACCACGCGATGGCGCAAACCGCGCACCTCCGCCCCGGCAGCGTAGCGGGCGAGCAGATCGGCAGCCGCCCGCATGTGGCCGGCGGCTTCCCAACGCGGCTCGAAAGCCGGGGACACGTTGGGAATGCGAATGTACTCCTTGAGCGCCGGCGTGATGCGGGCATCCCAAAGGTCGTTGACGAATTGCTTGATATGATGGGCGTTCACGGTAACCAAGATCCGCGGCAAAGGACCTGATCATGCTCGATCAGCCGGGAACGACAGTCAACGCCGCGCCGCCTTGGTGCTCACTGCCAGCGCCGGCGCGCCGGTCATGACGTCGGCGCGCCACCTCGGCCCCGGCCACTACGCGCATGTGGTGTTCTGCGTGCTGGTGTTCGTGTTTCTTATAGCGCCCATTCTCGTGGTGGTGCCGCTCTCATTCAACGCCCAGCCGTACTTCACGTTTACCGAGGGCATGTTGCGGCTGGATCCGGACGCCTACTCGCTGCGTTGGTACACCATGGTGGCCACCAGCGACGCTTGGTTGCGGGCGTTGGCGAACAGCTTTCTCATCGGCGGCTCGGCCACCGCGCTCGCCACCGCGCTCGGCACCCTCGCCGCGCTCGGTTTGTCCAATCCCGCCATGCCGGCGCGGCCGTTGGTGATGGGGCTTCTCATCTCGCCCATGGTGACGCCGGTCGTCATCTCCGCCGCCGGCATGTTCTTCTTCTATTCCACGTTGGGTCTCACACAGACCTACTTGGGACTGATCCTCGCCCACGCCGCCCTCGGCACGCCGTTCGTGGTGATCACGGTCACAGCCACGCTGACGGGCTTCGACAACAATCTGCTGCGCGCCGCGGCGAGCCTTGGCGCCGGCCCGTGGCGCAGTTTCCGCCGCGTGCAACTGCCGATCATCGCGCCCGGCGTGGCTTCGGGCGCCTTGTTCGCCTTCGCCACCTCATTCGACGAGGTGGTCACGGTGCTGTTCATGGGCGGTTTGGAACAGCGCACGATTCCCCGGGAAATGTGGGCCGGCATCCGCGAGCAGATAAGCCCGGCGATTCTCGCTGTGGCCACGCTCTTGATCATCTTCGCGGTGGCGCTCATGGTGACGGTGGAGTGGCTGCGGCGGCGCAGCCAGCGGGAGCGCGGTTGACCCGCGTGGTTGTTCGGCAAGCGGAGACAAGCATGGACACGCAAGACCCCAGTCGCCGGCCAACCTCCGGGGAAGGCGCGGGCGCCAAGACCGCTGACGTCTATGTGGAGTTCAACGGCGTACACAAGACCTACGATGGCGTCACACCCATCGTGCGCGACCTGCACTTGACGGTGCGCGAAGGGGAGTTCTTGACGCTTCTTGGCCCGTCCGGCTCCGGCAAGACCACCTGTTTGATGATGCTGGCCGGATTCGAGGCGCCTAGCGCCGGGGCCATCCGCATCGACGGCCGCGCCGTGGACGCGGTGCCGCCGCGCAAACGCAACATCGGCATGGTGTTTCAAAACTACGCGCTGTTCCCGCACATGACCGTCGGGGCGAACCTGGCGTTTCCGCTGCAAGTGCGCGGCTTGGACCGGGCGGCGGTGGCCGAACGGGTACACCGCGCCTTGCGCCTCGTGCGGCTGGAGGGGTTCGAGGATCGGCACCCGAACCAACTCTCCGGCGGTCAGCAGCAGCGGGTGGCCATCGCAAGGGCGCTGGTGTTCGAGCCGCGCCTGGTGCTGATGGACGAGCCGCTCGGCGCGCTCGACCGACGGCTGCGCGAAGAGATGCAGTTCGAGATTCGGCGAATTCAACGCACGCTCGGCGTCACCGTCGTCTACGTCACGCACGATCAGCAGGAGGCGATGGCGATGTCCGACCGGGTCGCGGTGTTCAACGCCGGGCGCATCGAGCAGGTCGATTCGCCCGAGGTGCTCTACGAGGAGCCCCGACGCCCGTTTGTCGCGTCTTTCATCGGCGACAACAATCTGCTGCGCGGCCGCGTTGCCGCCGTGGACGGCGACACCTGCGACGTGCGCGTGGGCGACGTCGTCATCAACGCGTTCATGGTCACACGCCACGAGGTCGGCGACGATGTGGTGCTCGCAGTGCGCCCGGAACGCACCGGCCTCGTCTCCGAAGCCGGCACGTACACGAACGAATTCGTGCTGCGGGTGGAGGACATGGCCTTCCTCGGCGATCATTTGCGTGTGCTCACCAACATCGGCGGCCACGGCTTCGTGGTGAAGATACCCAACATCGTCGGCCACGGAGGCGTTCTCGCCGGCGAGGGCGTACACATCGGCTGGGCAACGCTCGACTGCCGGGCGATGCGTCCTCCAGAGGATGAGTCGTCGGATTGAGACAGCGGGCGTTGACCGCTCCTCAATCCAGCGCGGCCGTGCCGAGGTGTGCGGTTCACGAGGTTGAACGCCGGGTTGCTTGGGCATAGGCTTGCTTGCGCCAGCCTCACGAAGGCGCAGTGGAAAAAGGGCGAACGTTATGGTTCTCGCGCATCGAAACGAAAACAGGCCGGGCCGGAGGGGTCTCGCCAAGGTGCTGGCGGGCGCCGCGCTCATGACGGCCGGCACGGCGGTCGCGGCGGAGTCGCTCACGGTCGTCTCTTGGGGCGGCTCCTACGGTCGTGCCAGTCGGCTCGCGGTGCTCGAACCCTTCTCCGCGGAGACGGGCATCGAAGTGAAGGTCGAGGACTACAACGGCGGCTTGGCCCAGATCCGCGCTCAAGTGGAGACCGGCATCGTCACTTGGGACGTGGTGGATCTCGAGACGCCGGACTTGGTGCGTGGATGCGACGAGGCGCTCTTGGAGGAGGTGGATCGCGAGGCGCTGCCACCAGCCGCGGACGGCACTCCGGCGGCCGAGGACTACTTCCCAGACACCATGACGGATTGCGGCCCGGCGACGCTGTTCTACGCCACCATCGTCGCCTACAACAGCGAACTGTACCCCGACGGCGAACCGCGCCCGAACAGCATCGCGGACTTTTTCGATCTGGAGAAGTTCCCCGGCAGACGCGGGATGCGCCGCCTGCCGCAGGTGAACTTGGAGTTCGCGCTCATGGCCGATGGCGTCGCGCACGACCAAGTGTACGCGACGCTTGACACCCCGGCCGGTCTCGAACGCGCGTTCCACAAACTCGACACCATCAAGGACAGCATCCTGTGGTGGGAGACGGGCGCCCAACCGCCGCAGATACTCGCCGACCAGGAGGTGGCCATGACCACCGCGTACAACGGCCGCATCTTCAACGCCCAAGTGGTGGAGAAGCAGCCTTTCGTGGTGATCTGGGACGGTCAGGTGCTCGACACCGGCGGCTTCGGCATCGTCGCCAAGACGAAAAAACTGGAGGCCGCCCAGAAGCTCGTCCTCTACGCCTCGCGCCCGGAAGTGCAAGCGCGGATCGGCCAGTACATTTCCTACAGCCCGGCCCGTCGTTCCGCCACCGCCTTGGTGACCACGCACAAGGAAACCGGCGTCGAGATGGCCCCGCACATGCCGACCAGTGAACCAAACCTGCCGTTGTCGTTGAGCAACGACTGGGAGTGGTGGAGCGACCACGGCGAAGAAGTCAACGAGCGCTTCGCCGCTTGGCTCGCCCGGTAGCCGACAGAGCGACGGCTTGAGGCCGTGCCAGTGCGTGGGCGGCGTTGGCCAGTGACGGGCGCCACGGTGCCCGGCCTGCTCCGCGGCCGCCGCCAAGCGGCGTCGTGAACGCCGCGGCGTCCGTTTCCGCGCCGGCCGCCGTGGCCAAGAGGCCCAAGCGGCCGCGCGGCTCGCGCTTGCGCGCCGCGGCGTTGGCGTTGCCGCTAGTCGCGTTCATCGTCGTCACCTTCATCGCGCCGCTCGGCACCATGCTCGTGCGCAGCGTGCATGCTCCCGTTGTCGCGGACGCCATGTCGGAGACGGTGGCGCTGCTGGGCGATTGGGACGGCGGCAGCCTGCCGGCGGAGGCGGTATTCGCCACCGCGGCGCGGGAACTCCTGAAGGCGCGGGAAGACCGCGTCATCGGCCAAGTGGCCACTCGCGTCAACCGCGTCCAAGCCGGGTTGCGCAGCGCGGTCACACGCACGGCGCGAAGATTGCGCGGCCTGCAGCCGGAGTCCTGGCGAGCGGCGATGATCGAAACCCATGCCGCTTGGGGCGAGGTCGACACATGGCGCGCCTTGCTCTTGGCCGGCGAGCGCTACACCGGCCGCAACTACCTGCACGCTTTGGATCTGAAACGCGACGCGGCGGGGGATATCGTCGCGCAGCCGTCCGAACAGCGAATCTATATGGCCCTCCTCGCCCGCACGCTGGCCGTGAGCCTGGCCATCACGCTGCTCTGCCTGCTGCTTGGCTACCCGGTGGCCTACTTCATCGCCCACGCGCCGCCAGGGCGCGCCAACTGGCTGCTGCTGTTGGTGTTGGTGCCTTTTTGGACATCGCTTTTGGTGCGCACCACTTCGTGGATCGTGCTTCTGCAATCCCAAGGCGTGGTCAACGATCTCCTGGTGTTGATCGGCTTGGTGAACGACGACGAGCGCCTTGCCCTCATCTACAACCTGAACGGCACGCTGGTCGCCATGACGCATGTGCTCTTGCCGTTCATGGTGCTGCCGCTGTATTCCGTGATGCGCACCATCCCGGCCACGCACATGAGCGCCGCGGCGTCCCTTGGCGCCGGCTTCGGCAAAGCGTTCTGGCGCGTCTACTGGCCGCAGACGTTACCCGGCGTCGGCGCCGGATCGCTGTTGGTGTTCATCCTCTCCATCGGCTACTACATCACCCCGGCGCTGGTGGGTGGCCGCACCGGGCAGTTGATTTCCAACATGATCGCCTTCCACATGCAGCAATCGCTCAATTGGGGGTTGGCGGCGGCCTTGGGCGGCATTCTGCTAGCCTGCGTGGTGGCGCTCTATCTCGTATACGACCGCCTCGTCGGCGTGGAGCGAATGAAGCTCGGGTGAGATCTCTTTCGGCGCGCCGGCGTGGCGCTGGCCTAGTGGGCTTGCTGCTGCTCGGCACCGGCTGCGGCGGCGCGGACGGTTCGGCGGGTGGATACGCGACGGTCGTCGACTTGAGCGGGGCCGACGCCGAGATCAAGTCGTTCCTGGGCGAAGCGCGGGCCGCCGCGCAGCGTCATCCGCAAGATGGCGCCCGGCGTGGCGCGCTGGCGATGGCCTACGAGGCCAACGGCTTTGCCGACGCGGCGCTGGCCAACTACGCGAAGGCGCGGCGGCTGGCGCCCACAGACCCCCGTTGGCCGTACCACAGCGCCATGCTGCTGGCGCACCAGGGTGAACTCGAAGCCGCCCTCGATGCGCTTCGCACGGCCATCGAGTTGGATCCGGCCCACGGCGCGGCCATGATGTGGCAAGGCGCGTGGCTGCTCGACCTCGGCCGGTTGGACGAGGCCGACGCGGCCTTCGCCACCGCGCAACGGCTCGGCGTGGGCGCGGCGGCGGTTGCCGGCCAAGCCCGCGTGGCGCTGCGTCGGGGGCGTGCCGACGCCGCCGCGGACTTGCTGCGTCCGCTCGGCGACGCCTTGCTGCACAGCGACGTGGCGGGTCTGCTCGCCGCCGCGGCCCGGCGTTTGGGCCGTGCCCAAGAAGCGCGCGCCGCGTTGGCCGCGGTGCGCGCCGGCCCTTTGCGCTGGACGGATACGCGCAGCGACGAGAAGCGTGGCTACGAGGCGAGCCTCGCCGCCAAGCTGGCTTCGGCGCGGCGATCGTTGGCGGCCGACGATGCCGAAGCGGCGCTGGCCGCGGCGACGGCCTTGCGCGATCGGCACCCGCGTCACCAAGGCCTGCTCGCCGTGCAAGCCGAGGCGTACCGTCGCCTCGGACGGCGTGGCGAGGCGATGGGGGTGTTGCGTGAAGCCGTCGCCGCCCATCCCGACCGCTTTTCGTTTCACCTCAACCTGGCCGAGCTGTTGATCGACAGCGACGCCGGCGACGCGGCGATGGCGCACTTGAATCGCGCGTTGGCGCTCAATCCGCGCATCCCGTGGGCGCACGCCCAAAGAGGCCTGCTCTTGCTTGCCGAAGGCGATCTGTCGAGCGCCTTGGCCGCGTTTGGCACCGCGTGGAAGCTGGATCCGCGCAATCCAGAGCCGCGCTATTACGCCGGCATGGCGGAAGCGTCCCGACAGCGCTGGCCGCAGGCGATCGCTCACTTTTCCGCCGCCGTGCGGGCCGCGCCCTCGTTCACGTTGGGCCATGTCGGTCTCGGACGCGCCCTCGCCGAGGCCGGTCGGTTCGACGAAGGGCGGCTGGCGCTCGCCGAGGCCGAGCGACTCGGCACGCACCCCCGAGAGGCGGCCGCGGCCCGCGAGTGGCTGGCCCGGCGCGCCACGGCCACCCCGTGAGCCGGGTTCTTCTGGCGTGGATGGCGCTCGCGGTTGCGGCGTGTGGCGACCGTCGTGGCGCCGACGACGTCTGGTTCGCGGACGAGGCGGCGGAACGGGGCGTGCATTTCCGGCACGTTTCGGGCGCGTCCGGCGGTTATTGGATGCCGGAGATCATGGGCGGGGGCGTGGCCCTCGCGGACTTGGACGGGGACGGGGATCTGGACGCCTACCTCTTGCAGTCCGGTCGAATGCCTGGCGTGGCCTCGGCGCCCAAGGCAGACGCCCAAGCGCTGGGCAACCGTCTATTTCTCAACCAGGGCGACGGGATGTTTCGGCTGGCCGAGGACCCCGGCGCGGAGCACGCCGGCTACGGCATGGGCGTGGTGGCCGGCGACTACGACAACGACGGCGACGTGGATCTGCACGTCACCAACCTCGGCGCCAACGCCCTGCTTCGCAACGACGGCCGCGGCCGTTTCGAGGATGTCGCCGCGGCCGCCGGCGTCGCCGACCCCGGTTGGGGCACAGCGGCCGCCTTCGCCGATTTCGATGCCGACGGCCATCTGGACTTGTTCGTGGTGAACTACCTGGATTGGAGCGTCGGCGTCGAGCGCGACTGCTTCGACTACGGCACCGGCGCCCGCAACTACTGCGACCCCGGCAACTACGAGATGCCCGCGAAGGATGTTCTCTTTCACAACAACGGCGACGGCACGTTCACGGACGTGAGCGAAACCGCCGGCATCCACGCCGCCTATGGCAACGGTTTGGGCGCCGCGGCGGCGGACTTCAACGACGACGGCCTGGTGGACGTGTTCGTCGCCAACGACCAGGTCGTCAACCAGCTCTGGATCAACCGCGGCGGGATGCGTTTCACCGACGAGGCGCTGGTGCGGGGCTGCGCCATGGACGATCACGGCATCGCCAAGGCCGGCATGGGCGTCGCCGCCGAGGATGTGGACGACGACGGCGACGTGGATCTGCTGGTGGTGAACATCGAGGGCGAGACGGATTCCTTCTTCCGCAACCAAGGCGCGTATTTCATAGACAGCACCGCCGCCGCCGGCCTCGCCACCACAAGCCGCCGTTACACCCGGTTCGGCGTCGCCCTGGCGGACTTCAACAACGACGGACGGCTGGATCTCTACGAAGCGAACGGGCGCGTCGCCTATTCGCCGGAGTCGGCGGTCGAGGACGTGTTCGCGGAACCCAATCTTCTTTTCCAAGGCCTGGCGGACGGCCACTTCGCCGCGGTCGCGTCCGCGGTCGGCGGCGACGGCGCGTTGATCCACACGAGCCGCGGCGTCGCGGCCGGCGACGTGGACGGCGATGGCGGCATCGATCTGTTGGTGGCCAATCGGGACGCCGCGCCGTATTTGCTGATGAATCGCGTACCCCAGCGCGGCGCTTGGATCGCTTTTCGAGCTTTGGCGCGGATCGGCAGAGACGCCCACGGGGCCGCGGTTTTCGCCACCATCGCCGGCGCGCGGCAGCGCCGCGAGGTGCAGACCGCCGGCAGCTACCTGGCGTCGCGATCGCCGCTCGCGCGATTCGGCTTGGGGGCAAGCGCCTCGGCACGCGAAGTGGCGGTGCGCTGGCCAAGCGGGGCCGTGGAAACCTTTGGCGATTTCCGCGCCGGTACCGTCCACACGCTCCGGGAAGGCGCCGGCCATGCCGCGACGGCTGACGATTGACGCCGGCGCCGGCGCGGCAAGCGCGCCAAGCGCGCTGCGCCGCTGTCTGACCGGCGCGGCGTTGGCCGCGGCGACAAACGCGCTCGGCGGCGAGACGGCGCGTTTCGTGGAGGTCGCCGCCGAGGCCGGCGTGGACTTCGCACACAACAGCGGGCGGCGGGAACAGTTGTGGACCTTGGAGATCACGGGCGCCGGGGGCGGCGTGCTGGATTTCGACGGCGACGGCTTGCTGGATCTCTGGCTGGTGCAGAGCGGGCCGTTGCCCCAGGCCTCGGCCGGGCCGCGCCCGGCGGTTTCCAAGCCGGCGACCGGCGACCGCCTGTACCGCAACGTCGGAGCGCCTTCGACGCTGCGTTTCGTGGATGTCACCGACGCCGCGGGCGTCATCGCCACCGGCTACGGCATGGGCATCGCCACCGGCGACATCGACAACGACGGCGACGCCGACGTGTTCGTGGCCAATTTCGGCCCCAACCAGCTGTTCGAGAATCTCGGCGACGGCCGCTTCCGCGACATCACCGCGGCGGCGGGAGTGGCTGGCGAGGCGTGGTCGATCTCCGCCAGCTTCGCGGATGTCGACGACGACGGCTTGGTCGATCTCTACGTTGGCAACTACTTGGACTTTCCACTTGCGAGCTACCAGCCCTGTCGCCGCTGGTCTTCGCGTCCAACCTACTGCGCGCCGAGCAATTTCGAGCCGCAGCCGGATCGTTTGTACCGCAACCTGGGCGGCGGACGTTTCGCCGACATCAGCGCCGCCGCGGGCATCGACGGGCCGCGCGGCGGCGCGATGGGCGTTGTCGCGGACGACTTCAACGGCGACGGGCGCATCGACTTCTACGTCGCCAACGACGGCGTCGACAACCTGCTCTGGCTGGGCCTCGGCGGCGGGCGGTTCGAGGAGGCGGCGCTCTTGCGCGGCGTCGGCGTGAACGGCGATGGCGTCGCCGAAGCCAGCATGGGCGTGGCGGCGGCGGATTACGACCGCGATGGCGACCCGGATCTCGTGGTCACCCACGACGTGAAGGAGAGCAACACCCTTTATGTGAACGATGGCGCGGGTTGGTTCGAGGATCGCTCCGCACTCGCTGGAGTGGCCGGTCCAAGTCTGCCGTACACCGGCTTCGGGCTGGGGTGGGTGGACGTGGACAACGACGGGGACTTGGACATATTCAGCGTGGACGGCGCCGTGGCGGTGATGGAAGACCAGATCGCCCTCGGCATCGACCCCCCGTTGCGCCAATTCAACCAGCTGATGTTGAACGACGGCCGCGGGCGCTTCGCCGAAGTGGCCGGCGGCCCCGCGTTCGCCGTCGGCGGCGTCGGCCGCGGCGCGGCGTTCGGCGACTTGGACAACGACGGCGACATGGACGCCCTGGTGACGAACAACGAGGGGCCGGCGCGCATCTACCGCAACGACACCACCTCGGGAAACTGGCTCGGCTTGGACGTGCGCGGCGCGAGCGGGGCGGTGGTGTGGTTGGAATCGAGCGGCGAGCGACGGCGGCAGCGCACGGACGGCAGCTACGCCTCGGCGCACGATCCGCGGGTGGTGTTCGGCCTCGGCGTCCAACACCGCGAGCAGTTCGTGCGCGTGCGCTGGCCGAACGGCGCGGAACGGCGTTTCGGGCCTCTCGCCGTGAACCGCTATCACACCCTGCGCCCGGCACCGTGAAGGCTTGGTGGTTGGCGGCTGCGGCGGTTGCCGCCCAAGCGGCGTTTGGCGGCGACCACGAAGCCGCGGCGGGGAGCAATGTCGGCGGGCGCGGCATCACGGCGAACGACGGCGTCCGATTCGTGGACGCCGCCGCCGCGGCCGGTGTGGACTTTCGCCACGCGAACGGCATGATCGGGCAACGCTGGCTGGCCGAGGTGATGGGCCCGGGAGCGGCGGTCTTGGATTTTGACGGCGACGGCAAGTTGGACCTGTGGCTGGTGCAGGGCGGGCCGCTGGCCAAGCGCGGCCGGGCGCTGCCGACCGACCGGCTCTATCGCAACACCAGCGCGAACGGCGAGCTGCGGTTCGAGGATGTCACCGCGACCGCCGGCGTCGCGGCTACGGAATACGGCATGGGCATAGCCACCGGGGATTTCGACAACGACGGCGACTTGGATGTCTTTCTCGCCAACTACGGGCCGAATCAGCTGTTCGAGAACCTGGGCGGCGGGCGCTTCCGCGATCGCTCGGCACGCTCCGGTTTGGCAGCGGCGCGCGAGTGGGCCGTGAGCGCGAGTTTCGCGGACTTCGACGGCGACGGTTGGCTGGACCTCTACGTCGCCAACTATGTCGACTTCACCTTTGAGAATCACAAGGTCTGCCGCGACTTGGCATCGCGCCCAAGCTATTGCTCGCCCGAAAGCTACCAACCCGTGTCGGATCGGCTGTATCGCAACCTTGGCGACGGCAGGTTCGAGGATGTCTCCGCGGCGGCCGGAGTGGCGGGTTCGTTCGGTGGCGGCTTGGGCGTGGTGGCGGACGACTTCGACGGTGATGGCGAGACGGACTTCTACGTCGCCAACGATCCTGTGGACAATCTGCTCTGGTTGAACGACGGCGCGGGGCGTTTCGCCAACCGGGCGCTGCTGCGCGGAGTCGCCGTGAACGGCGACGGCGACGCCGAAGCGAGCATGGGCGTGGCGGGGGAGGATTTCGACAACGACGGCGACGTGGATCTGTTCATCACGCACCTCGTGGCCGAGACCAACACGCTCTACGTCAACGAGGGCGGCGGGTTCTTCGCGGATCACTCGAACCGCGCCGGGGTCGCGCTTTCGAGTGTTCACGCGACGGGTTTCGGCACCGCCTGGTTCGACGCCGACAACGATGGCGATTTGGATCTGTTCAGCGCCAACGGCGCGGTCACCGAGCTCGCGGAGCAGCGCGGCGTGGAACCGCACCCGCTGCGCCAGCGTGACCAGCTCTGGTTGAACGATGGCGGCGGGCGGTACCGGGAGGTGCTCGATGGCGGCCCGGCGTTCGCGCTGCGCGACGTCGGACGCGGGGCGGCGTTCGGCGATCTGGACAACGACGGCGACATGGACATCGTGGTCGCCAACAACAACGGTCGAACGCGCATCTACCGCAACGACTCGCCAGCCGCCCATTGGCTGGGCGTGGAGCTGGTTGGCGCGAAGTCCGGCGGCGCCGGCGCCATCGTGCGCATCGGGCCCTGCGCAGGCGGGCCGGCGCAAGCGTCCGCCGCCGCCGGGGGCGCGGGCGACAGCGGCCCGGACTGCCGGCGGCGGCGGGTACGCACGGACGGCAGTTACGCCTCCGCGAACGACCGGCGCATCCTGTTCGGGCTTGGCGGCGACGGCTCGGCGCAGCCCGTCCTGGTGCGCTGGCCTGACGGCCACACCGAAAGGTACGGCCCGCTGGAAACCGGCCGCTACCACCGGCTGCGGCGCCACGCCGGCTTGCCGCCATGAGCCAAGCGGACCAAAGCGCCCGTCCACCGTTCGCCGCACTCGCTTGGCGAGCCCCTCCGCCACGTTGGCCCAAGCTGGACTCGCACCGCCGGCCCCTTCGCTTTGGACTGGGACCGTGCAGCCTGCTGGCGGCGCTGCTTTGCGCCCTGGTCGCAGGCGCCCCGGCATCAAGCGCGTCCACGCCGGCCATTGAGGTTTCACTGGACGGGCTCGCGGCGCCCATTGCCGATGCGCTGCGCGACGCTCGCGCGGCTGCCGGGAAGGATGCCGCCGCGGCCGAGGACAGCCGCGGTCGAGCTCGGGCTTGGGGACGCTTGGGCATGTTCTACCACGCGCAGCACCTGCCCTGGGCGGCGGAGCAGGCGTACAGCCGCGCGCTTGCCCAAGCGGCCGTTCCGCGCTGGCGATACCTCCGCGCCGTGGTGCGCGAGGAACGCGGCCAGTTGGCCGAGGCCATAGTCGACTACGAAGCCGTCACCGAAACGATGCCGGACAACGTCGCGGCGTGGTACCGGCTCGGCGCCGGTCGCCTGCTCGCCGGCGACACGGCTGGCGCCGAGCGGGCCTTGGACGAAGCGCTGCGCCGGGCCCCCAAACTCGCCATCGCCCTCGTGGCCAAAGCGGATGTGCAATCGGCGCGGCGGAACTGGGCGGCGGCGCGCAAGCTCCTCGAACAGGCTTGGGCGCTGGAGCCCAAGGTCGGCCTAGTGGCGTACAAGCTGGCTCTGGCGCATCGCGCGCTCGGCGATGTCGAGGCGTCGCGCCGCTGGCTCCAACGGCGTGGCGGCGCCAACGCCAAGCCGCAAATCGACGATCCGCTGCTGCTGGAGGTCGCGCAGCTGAGCTTGAGCCCGCGCTTTTTCGTCAAGGCCGGCGAGTGGGCGCTGGAGCGAGGCGAAGTACGCCAAGCGGTGGTCGCGCTGGCCAACGCTGTCGCTTTGGCCCCGGACGCCGCGGATATCCGCTTGACCTACGCCCGGCTGTTGGCGTTGGCCGAAAGGCCTGCCGCGGCGCTGCGAGAGGTTCGACAGGTGTTGGCGCTTAGCCCCGAGGACGCCCGGGCCTGGCATCAGCTCGCGCAGCTGCTGCGCCATGCGGAATCCGCGTCCGAAATCACGGAGGCGGAGCAGGCTGTGCGCCGCTCCTTGGCCCTCGGAGAGAATCTCGCGGCGCGAACGTTGGCCGCCGCGTTCAACATGCGCCGCGGTCGTTTCGCGTCGGCCGCCGAAGACTACGCCATCGCCAAGCAAGCGGCGCCGGAAAACGCCTACGTCCACTATTGGCACGGTCTGGCGCGGCTGGCCACTGGCGATTGCGGTGGGCGCGACGCGCTCCAAGACGCCTTGCGGCGCCGGGCTGGCTGGGGCGAGGCGCATTTGGCGCTGGCCCGGGCCGACGCCTTGTGCGGCAAACCGCGCCAAGCGTTGCGGCGGGCCCGCGCACTGCTGGGCGCCAAGGAAGATGCCGACACGCGCTTGACGCTGGCGTTTGCCGAGCTGGCCGCCGGGGACGCGGCCGCGGCGCAACGGCGCATCGCGGCGCATCGAGACCACCCGGATGCGGCGCTCTTGAGCGAGGCCATGGCGGCCGGCCGTCTGCCGCCGCGGCCATTCGCCAACGGCTCGGCCTCGTGGGTGCCGCCCGAGCTGCGCGGCGATCGCCCGGCCAACGCGCCGTAGGGGGTTCACCGTGGCGTCAAACACGGCCCACCTACCTAGCCCACCCCTAGGCCCACCCCTAGGCCCTTGGTCTCGGTGCCACCGCTTGCGTCGGCGCTCCACGAGCAACCGGAGAAGTCGGACGCATCTTCGCGGCACCGGCCCCGCGTTCGTCTTGGCGACCGCGTTCGCCGTCGGTTGCGCGAAGTGCCCGGCTCCTGTCCAAGCCGGCCTCGACACCGCGGAACCCGAGCTGCGCGTCTTCCTGCACGGCTTGATCGACGCCGCCCGTTCCAAACCTTGCTCCGGGCTGGTGCGGGGGCAGTTGGCCATGGCCTACGACGCCAACGGCTTTGTGGACGCCGCGGCCGCAACCTACGCGCAGGCCGCCGCGTTGGATGACGACCCGCGATGGCCCTACCACCTGGCCATCGCGCAGGCGGCGCGGAGCGACTTCGATGCCGCCATCGATGCCGCGGACAGCGCCCTCGCTATCGACCCGGGCTACCCGCCGACTTGGCTCTGGCGCGGCCTCTGGCTGCTGGATCTGGACCAAGCGGCACCCGCCGCCCAAGCCTTCGCCAACGCGCTCGACGTGGCGAAGCACCCGGCGCACGTTGCCGCGGCCCGCGTCGGCGCGGCACGGGCGTCGCTTCGGCTTGGCGAGGTGGAGGCCGCTGTGACCGCGCTTGAAGCCGCCGCGGCAGGATTCGATCACCCGCACATTCGCTTGTTGCTGCGACGGGCGCGGCAACGGGCGCGGGAGGGCGCGCAAGAACCGGCCGGTCAGACGCCGATACCGCTCGCGGGGCCGATGCGCTGGCCTGACCCGCGCCGCGACGGGCTGGCCGCCTATGTGCGGGGATTGAGCGGCAGCTTGGCTTTGGCTGCCAAGATGCTCGATGCCGGCCGCGCGCGATCCGCCGCAGCGCTACTCGAGCCGTTGCTCGAGACCTACCCCGAGAACGTCGAGCTCGCAAACGATCTAGGCATCGCGTTGCGTCTGGTCGGCCGCGAACAGGACGCGCTGGCCCTTCTTGCGGAAGGCCTGCGACGAAGGCCGGATTACGCGCCGTTCCATTTCAACTTCGCCATTTTGCAGGAACGGCTTGGGGAAACCGCCCTCGCCGAGCGCCACTTGCGCGAGGCATTGAAGTTGAACGCCAACCTGGATGGCGGGCCGAGGCGCCTCGCGAACATCCTCGTGCGCACCGGGCGCGTGGAAGAAGCGCGAGCGATCCTGGAGCAAGCGGCGGCGGCCCACCCGGTTCGCGCCGAACTGCGCTTCTTCGCCGGCATGGTCGCGGGAACGCAGGGAGACTGGCCCGCCGCGGTCGCGCACTTGGACGCCGCCGCACGGGCCGCGCCGAACCACGACCGGGCGCAACTCCTTCTCGCCACCGCCTTGGCCGAAGTCGGCGAGTTCGCGGCGGCGGCGGCGGCGCGAGACGCGGCGCGGCGCCTCGGCGTGGCGCCGGACGAGATCGAGACCGCTCGCGCACACGCCGAGTCTCTCCAGCGGACGGATCGCGAAAGCGCCGCCCGGCGCTAGCGCGTGTGTGGGACCACGGCCCGATGATCACCAAGCCGACGCGGAGGGCGGTCTCCATTTTCGTCACGGCAACGCTGATGCTGGCCGGCATCGGCGCGACGGGATGCGCGGAAAACAACGTCTGGTTCGTGGACGAGGCAGCGCGCCGGGGTCTCGACTTCGTTTACCAATCCGGCTACCGCGACCGCCCGCTGTTGCCGGAGATCGTGGGTGGTGGCGTGGCGCTTGCGGATCTCGACGGCGATGGCGACTTGGACATCTACTTCACGCAGGCCGGCTGGAACCCGGCCGAAAGCGAGGGCCACCGACCGGGCAACGCCCTGTTCATCAATCGCGGCGACGGCTTTTTCGATCCGGCCCCTGGCGGCGCCCACACCGGCTACGGCATGGGGGTGGCTTCCGGCGACTACGACAACGACGGCGACATCGACTTGTACGTTACCAACTGGGGCGCCAACGCCCTGCTTCGCAACGACGGTGCGGCGCGGTTCGAGGATGTCGCCGCGGCCGCCGGCGTGGCCGGCGATGCTTGGAGCACCGCGGCGGTGTTCTTCGACGCCGATGCGGACGGCGACCTCGACCTGTTCGTCGTCAACTACCTGGTTTGGCGCCTCGGCACCGAAAAGGACTGTTACGCCCGGGGCGCGCCAACCTATTGCGCCCCGACGGCCTACGACGCTCCAGCGATGGACCGCCTGTACCGCAACGATGGCGACGGCACCTTCACGGACGTGACCGCGGCGGCAGGCCTGGGCGCCGGTTTCGGCAATGGCCTCGGCGCCTTGGCCGAGGACTTCAACAATGACGGCTTGCCAGACCTCTTCATCGCCAACGACCGGATGTTCGATCAGCTCTGGATCAACCAAGGCGGGATGCGGTTCCGCGACGAGGCGTTCGCGTGGGGTTGCGCGGTGGACGACAACGGCATCGCCAAGGCGGGGATGGGCGTTGCCGCCGGGGACTTGGACGATGATGGGGATTCGGAGCTTCTGGTGGTGAACTTCGAGACCGAATCGGACTCGCTATACCGCAACGATGGCAGCTACTTCGTGGACGTGACAGCTCGGGCGGGCCTCGCCGCGGCGAGTCGTCGGCACACGCGCTTCGGCGTCGCTCTTGCGGACTTCGACAACGACGGCCTGCTCGATCTTTACGAGGCCAACGGCAAGGTGGATGGCGACCCCGGGGCCGAGGCGGATCCGTTTCGGGAGCCGAACGCGCTGTTTCGCGGCGGGCGGGCGGTGGATGGCGGGTTCCGCTTCAGCCAAGTGGCACCGCCGGGGGGAACCCGTGCGGCGCCCGCCACCAGCCGCGGATTGGCGGTGGGCGATGTCGACGGGGACGGCGGTTTGGACTTGGTGGTGGTGAACCGCGACGCGCCAACACGATTGCTGATGAACGTGGCACCGCGGCGGGGCGATGCCGCCCGTTTCAAGGTGATAGGCCGCCACGGCGCGCCTGCCATAGGCGCCACCGTGTCAGGGCGCTTGGCCGAGCGGCGCGTGACGCTGACCGTGCGCCCAGCGAGCGGCTACCTGTCGGCGCAAGCGCCGACGATACACTTCGGCACCGGCCAAGCGTCGACGCTGACGGACGTGGTGGTGCGGTGGCCCGATGGCACCCGAGAAGGTTTCGGCGATTTTCCTTCCGGACGCTTGGCCACTCTGCGGCGCGGCGATGGTCGCGCCTTGGCGCCCGGTTGAGCGGAGGCCACCGGGCGCTAGCGCTCGCGGCGCCGCCGAATCGCCGCCTCCAGTTCAGCCGCCCGCTGCTCGGCCGCACGGCGGGCCGTCGCTTCCTGCCCGGCCCGCTTCGCCTCTTGCTCGGCGCGCGCCGACTCTCGCTCCGCGCGTTTCGCCTCCCGATCGGCCCGTGCCGCTTCCCGCTCGGCGGCCTCCTCGACTTCGTGGCGGTGGGGAATGTCGCGGCCCATCTTCGGGTCGCGGAAGCGCAAGAGTTCCCCTTCCACGCGCACGTCGAGGCCGAGCACGTCGCTGCGCAGCAGCGCCAGCCCGCCCTCCAGGCGCGGCTCGACCCGCCGGTACGCGCCGTCCTCCAGCCGCAGCCCCATCAGCCGCGGCCGGCCGCCTCCGAACACGTCTCCGCGCGGATCGAACAGCCAGTACTCCGGCACCCCCATTTCGGCGTACGCGCGCCGCTTCGCCGCCAAGTCGTTCGCCACCGTGCTCGGCGAAGCCACCTCCAGCACCCAGTCGGGCGGCTTGCCCTCCTCCCACGCCTTGTAACTCGAACGCTTGTGCCGGCCGACGCCGAACGCCACCATCACGTCCGGCGCGAGACGGCGCCCCGGATTGCCCTTCTCCGGGTACAGCAGAATGTTCCCGACGACGTACGCCTGCGGCAACGCCATCTCCAAGTCTCCGACGGCGTTGACGATGGCCTTGAACTGCCACTCGTTGTCAGACATCGGCCGGCCGTCGGAGCAGGGGTAGAACACGCCGTCGACGACGTCTCCGTCGGCCGGCGGCGAGCGGGCGGCGGCGGTTGACGAGAGCGCGGGCGCGGGCATGGGTTCGTCCTCGGTTTGCCGGTGGGCGCGGCGTCCGCGGCCAGTTTGGCTGCGCGATCAGGCCGCGTCTGTTGAGGTTTACTCGATTTCACGCGCGTTTTCGCCGCGTTTTTTGCGGTCGTTCGGGCCGCCGGCTCCTCCCCGGTCGGTCTGCGACACCGACCGGCCCGGGTCGCCGCCCAGGGCCAGCGCAAGCCGGGCGGATGCAACCACGCGACCGCGTCGCCCACTTCGGTGGCCGCGCAACGGTGCCCGCACCGTGCCCGCGCAGTCGGGACAATCGCCTTCCGGCGTGTACGAAAAAGAGTGTTGTAACCTTGTATCAATGTGTTACAGCGAACGAACGGGTGGGTGTACTCGCCGTGCGGCTAGGGTTGACCTAAGATTTTCGTTGGGCTATTTTCACTACTAACCGCTTCGCGTCCGCATCATTGCCTTGGGCGCTGGGGGAGCGGCAGGGAAGCCGTGGCGCATTCGACGCCTTTCGAGCGGGGGCTCGTTCGGCATCGGCGCGTCACGGCGAAGTGGACCTTGCATTTACTGGGAGGATTGACGCATGTGTATTTCGCGAGTTCGCAATGCCACGGCACCTTGGTTCGTTTTGGCGCTCCTTGCGTTCGCCGGCCAAGGTGCGTGGGCGCAAGACGATGCCTTGGACGAAGAGGAAGTAGCGGCGGAGACCGAAGAGGAAGAGGAAGAGGCGGAAGACGAAGAGGACGCCATCGAGGAACTCATCGTCACCGGTTCGCACATCCGCCGCGACAACTTCAACGTGCCGTCGCCGATGGTGATCACCACGCAGCTGGACTTGGAGCTGGCGGGCACCGCGGATCTGGGCGACGTTATCTTCGACCAGACCTTCCAGTATGGCGTCAACGCCAACGCCACTCCATTCGAGGGCATCGGCGCGGACGACCAGCAGTGGAACCAAGGCCAAGAGGTGTGGGCGAACCTGCGCGGGCTCGGCACCAGGGCGACGATGACGATGATCGACAGCCACCGCCTGCCGGCCGACACGAACACTTGGGGCCGTCGCGCCGGCGTGGACATCAACGGCACGTACCCGAACATCGCCATCGGTCAGATACAGACGATTCTGGACGGGGCTTCGGCGCTCTACGGCGCGGAGGCCGTGGGCGGCGTCATCAATCTGATCCCCAGGAAAAACTACGAGGGCATCGAGGTTCGCTACGACCACAGCCAGTCCGTCGAATCGGGCGCGCCCGTCACCAACATGAGCATGATCGCCGGAACGAAGAGCGACCGCGGCAGCATCATGTTCGCCATGGAGTTGCGCAACCAAGACCGCATGCGTTTCACGGAGCGGCCGGATTTCATACCGAGCGCCGGCGATCCGTGGGTCGGCACGCGGTGGACTCCGTGGTGGCATGACGCCGGCAGCCGGAGCAACCCGGGCGAGTTCCAAGTGCCCAGCCGATCCAGCACAGGCGAACTACAACCCGTATTTTGGGAGAACCCGATCACCGGCGATCATCCCGTCGGCCACGCGGCCACAAACCGGGTTCTGGGGGTGCCGCGCGTGGATCCCGGCTGCGGGTACGGATTCGGCGCCGGCAACGACGACTGGGGCGATCCCCCCACCGCCGCGCCTGGAGAGGAGCCGGGGCCGAACCAATGGCCAGCGGACGCGGACGGCAACTACCGGCGGGACAACGGCGTCGCGACCTACAACGACCTGGCCAAGCACGGCAACTTCCTGAACGGCATGCTGCATGCGCACGAGGGTATTGATAGGCACGGTCGGCCGCGCGCGCCCTTTTGGGGCTACCGAGGTAGTGGGTGCATCATGTCGGTTTCGGATATGCAAGACATGCAGGCGGAGTCCCAGAACAACAAGGGCATGTCCTACTTCGAATACCGCCTGAACGATCACATCAAGCTGCGCGGCGAGGTGATCATCTCGAACAACGACTACAACACCCGCGACGTGACCAGCGGCCTCGACGAAGTGGTGCACGGTTCGTTGTTGCACCCGCAGGCACCCATCGTCATCGGCGAGAACCCCGGCAATCCGTTTCGCGCGTTCGCTGACGGCCTCGGTCTGCTCGGCTTCACCGGCATAGACAACAACGTTCTGGATTGGAACGACGTCAACGGCAACGGGCTGTACGAATACGGTGTGGAGCCCGGCGAAGCCTACGTGTTCGCGGCGGACGCCAACGGCAATGGCATTCCGGATCGGTCTTGGGGCAACGACGACGACGACGGCGACGGCAACGTGGACGCGGACGCGAGCGCCGAAGGCGAAATTGGCGCGGTCGTCGTGTTGCTGCCGGTCAACGTGGACAGCGACAACGACGGCATTCCGGACCGCTTCGATCCAGACATGGTCGGCAATGGCGGCGTTCGCCTTTTCGAGGACGTGCACGTGCGATCGCAGCTGAACGCCCACCCCAAGAACCCCCGCAACAACAACATCGACTGGGCGGTGAACGACAACGGCATTCTGGTCTACAAGCGCCGGTTCATCCGCGACAACACGCGGCTTCGGCTCGGTGGCGAGTTCACCATTCCGAACACGGAGTGGATCATCGACGCGGACTACGTTTGGGCGCAGGGCAAGCGGGTGAACAACTATCCCGAGCCGCAGCTTTCGGATTACGTCAAGGCGTTGCGTTGCCAAGGCGGGCCCGATGGCAACAGCTGTTGGAACCCCTTCAGCACGCAATACCTCGCGACCAACGCCGACGGCCAACTCGTCGGCGACGAGAACGTCAAGTTCCCGGACGAGAACGACCCGGGTTGGACGCCTCCCGACGCCGACGCCGTGAACACCGAGGACGAAGTGCGCAACGCCGGCATCATCATGCAGTACAACCAACAAGACTTGGGCATGAGCCTCGTGGATCTGGTCGCTTCCACAGGGCGGCTGTTCGACCTGCCGTACAACGATCAGCCGGTCGGATTCGCGCTGGGCATGCACTACCGGGTGGAGTCCGAGGAGTACAAGCCGAGTTCACCCAACCAGACCGGCACAGGGGGTGGCAAACGCGGCCTGCGCGAAAGCGAACAGACGACTACCGCGTACTTCGCCGAGTTCCGTCTACCACTCGTCGAACACGAGACGTGGGGCAGCATGGAGTTGCAGCTGGCGGCGCGCTACGCGGAGGTTGAAACGCGCGGCATCATCGGCCAAGAAGGCGTGGCGGTGTTCGACACGCTCATTCCGAAGGTGGCCTTTAGCTGGGCGCCAACCGAGTGGGTGTCCGTGCGCGCCAGCATGACCGAGGGATTCGTCACGCCGGGCCTCTACGCCCTATTCGGCACGCCCGGCCAATACGACGCCTCCACCGGCCGGGGGTCGCGTTCGTCACAGGCGGTGAGCGACTACATCTGCGACGGCCTACCCGAACTGGCCGACTGCGAAGGCGCCTCTTCAGGCGGCAGCGTGCCGGATGTGCAGGTCGGTTCCAGTCCCAACAGCGCGCTGGGGCCGGAAACGTCCGACTTGGTGAACGCCGGCTTCTCGGTGCGGATGGCCGATGGCGATCTGGTCTTCGACGTGGACTGGACATCCGTGGATTTCAACGGCCGGGTTGAGCAAATCGGCGGTTCGTCCAACGTATACTCCAACGCGGCGGGTTTCGAGGACTATGTGCTGCAGAGTTGCCCCGGCACGGTCTTCGACTTCGACAACAACAACCGACCGGGCCGCACGCCCGAAGAGGAGGCCTTCATCGAGCGGTTGAGCATGACGGAGGACGCGGTGCAAGCATTTCGCGACACCGTCGGCGAGGACGAGTTGAACTGCCGCTTGAACGCCGCTCTTACTTGGGTGAAGGACGTCGCCAAAGGCGGCTTCGGCGAGCAGGGCATCGGCGGCTCGGCGCTGATTCGGGACCGCGGCCCCAACGGTCTGCGTTTGACAACGGTGGATACGCCGTGGGTCCAACAAGGCCGCCAACGCACCCAAACCGTGATCTACGCGTTGCGGTACAACTTCGACAGCACGGACATCCCCTTCCTGCCGGATACCGCGGGCAGTTTCTCGTTCAACATGAGCGCAACCCAGATGTTGGAGGCCAGCATCACGCGGTACACCGCCACGACCTGTCCCGACGCCTCGCGCAACACCATCGGCCTGTGCCCGGGCGACAGACAGGACGCCGGCATCAAAATCAACGGTGTTGGCAACCGCAACGGCACGAGTTACGCGGGGCCGGGTGAAGGTCTCTACTCCACGCTGCCACCGGCGCCGGAGTTTCGCGTGAACATGAGCTTGCGTTGGTTCCGCGACAACCACACGCTGTCCTTGTCCGGCAATTGGCACGACTCCATCACCAACAAGAACATCGCTTGGGACGAGCAGCGCGCCCGCGGCCTGCTTTCGGCAGCCGACGCCGCTCGGGAGGAGAAGGACGTATGCAGCCGCCAGCCGAGCCATGTGTGCGAGTTCGAGTCCCAGATGTATTGGGACATCAGCTATTCGTACAACAAGCCGGACTTCATGGGGCTGAACTGGAACGTCAACTTCGCGTTGCGCAACCTGTTCGACAACTACCCGACGCCGAAGACCATGCCGGCCGGGTACGAAGGCTATCTGGATCGGATCACGGGCCGTACCGCATTCATGCGCTTCACGATCCGCCTGTAACCTCAGGGCGGGTTTGCCAGGCGACGGATTGCCGGCCACCCCCGCCTAGCGGACGAGACGCGGCGACTTGTTGACAAGTCGCCGCGTTTCGTTTTAGCTCCATTTTCGCTGGTTGGTTGGGGCCGGGTGTTCCCGGCCGCTGGCCTATTGCCAATTCGCTCATCGGGACCGAACCAGTGACCGCAACACACCGCGCGTTGCCCTCCCACCGTCGCCTGCTGTTGGTGGCCGGATTGGCCGCTTTGTGGGGTTGTGGTGGCGGTGGCGGCGGTGGCGGCGGGCCGGCGCCCACGCCACCGCCCAACCCAGGGCCGCCCTCCGGCGAGACGTTCGACTTTGACGAGATGAGCGGCACGGTGGGCCTGGTCGGCGGCACCGGTTTTCGCGCCGAGGAAGACGCGGAGTACGCCGGCGGCGGCTTGGCGGCCGTGGACTACGACGCCGACGGCGACATCGACGTCTACGTTCACGGCAAAGGTTCGTGGCCAAACAGGCTGTTTCGCAACCGCGGCGACGGCACATACGACGAAGTGGCCGAATCCGTCGGTTTGGCGATAGACCACCGGGGCAGCGGTCCCACGTTCGCCGACGTGGATGGCGATGACGATTTGGATCTCTTTGTTGGCGGCGTAAGCGGCGATCCGTTCTATCTGATGCGCAACGACGGCGGCCGGTTTCGCGACGTGAGCGGGGAATCAGGCATGGTTTTTCACACGGCGAACACGCTCTCGGCCACCTTCGCCGACCACGATCAGGACGGCGACTTGGACTTGTTCCTCAGCCACTGGAACAGCCAGAGCCTGCGCGACACGGAAACGCTGTGGCGCAATCGCGGCGACGGCACGTTCGAGAGCTACAGCGTGCAGTCCGGCATCGCACGGCAACTGTTCAACACTCAAGATGATCCGTTCACCCAGATCAACACCGACTTCACGCTAACGCCGAATCTCAGCGACATCGACGACGATGGCGACTTGGACTTGCTGATGACCGGGGACTTCGGCACCAGCCAAGTATTCCTGAACGATGGCGACGGCACCTTCACGCGGGTGACGGACCGCGCGGTCATCACCGACGAGTACGGCATGGGCGCGGCGGTGGGGGATTACGACAACGACGGCGACATGGATTGGTTCGTCACTTCCATCAACGGCGAGACCTTGGACGGCGGTTTTGTCGGCAACGGCAACCGGCTGTACCGCAACACGGGTAATGGCGTGTTCGAGGACGCCACGCGCGAGGCTGGCGTTACGGAAGGGTATTGGGGTTGGGGGAGCTGCTTCGCGGACTTCGACAACGACGGCCATTTGGACCTCTTCCACACCAACGGCTGGCACTTGCCGGGTTTCGAGGCCGACCCGTTGCTCTTCTACCATTCCAACGGCGATGGAACCTTCACGGAAAAGGCTATCGAGCTGGGTTTGTCGGAGATCGATCAAGGGCGGGGGGTGGCCTGTTTCGACGCCGACCGGGACGGCGACTTGGACATCGCGCTCACCAACAACAGCCGGCACTCGATACGCTACTACCGGAACAACCTCGACAACCGCAACCACTACCTCGGCGTGAAGCTGACGAGCACCGCCACCAACACGCGCGGGATTGGTGCCTGGATCACGTTGCGGGCGTCCACCGGCACCCAAGTGCGGGAGATCCGCGCCGGCAACAACTTCACGTCGCAAAATCCGGCCGAGGCGCACTTCGGCTTGGCCGCCGCCACCGTGGCCGATTTGGAGGTGCGCTGGCCGGATGGAACCGTCTCGACCCACCCCGGGGTGGCCGCGGACCAGTTGATCACGCTTGAGCAGACGGTGTTCAGCTCGCGTCTGGTGGTGGAACGCGCCAGCGGCAGCGGCGCCTACGCGGCGGGGGCGCGAGTGACGATCAGCGCCGAGCCGCGCATCGACAACCACTACTTCTCGCATTGGTCCGCCACCGCCGGCACCATCGTGGACGACCGTGCCGCCACCACGACATTCGTGATGCCGAGCGGCGGCGCCACGGTGACCGCGAACTACGTTCCCGGCGTCGCCTGGGACGCGGACGTGAGCGTGGCGCGGCGTTGGAGCGAAGTGCTGCTGCAGGCCATCCGGGAGGACTACGCGCGTCCCGTGGTGCATGCTCGGAACCTGTTCCACATGTCCGCGGCCATGTGGGACGCCTGGGCGGCCTACGACGACGTCGCCGCGCCTTGGCTGCTCGGCCGAAGCCGCGCCGGCGGACGTTGCGCGTTTGACGACGTGGCGCGGCCGGCGGACGTGTCGGCGGCGCGTCGAGAAGCCCTCAGCTTCGCCGCCTACCGCATCATCCGCCAGCGGTTCCGGGCCTCGCCGGGCACCAGCCGCATCCGCCAAGACGCGGACGCCCTGATGGCGGCGCTAGGCTACGACGCCGAAGACGAGAGCGAAACCTACGCGGACAGCCCCGCGGCCCTCGGCAACCATGTGGCGGCCTGCTACTTGGCGTTTGGGTTGCAGGACGGCAGCAACGAAGCGAACGACTACGCCAATCCGTCTTATCAACCGGTGAATCCCCCGCTCGAGCCGCACAAGCCCGGCAATCCGAACATCGTGGACATGAACCGCTGGCAGCCGTTGCGTCTGCTTGCGTTCATCGACCAGGCCGGAAATCCGGCGGAAAGCGAGCCGGAGTTCATTGGCGCGGAGTGGGGCGCGGTGGCGCCTTTCGCGCTGGACGACAGCCGCTTGGCGATTCATCGGCGCGACGGCGCGGACTACTGGGTGTACGCGGACCCCGGCCCGCCCCCCACCGTGGACGGCACCTTGGCGGCCGAGTACAAGTGGGGGTTCGCGTTGGTGGCGCATTGGTCTTCGCATTTGGATCCCAGCGATGGCGTGACGATGGACATCTCTCCCGCGAGCATCGGCAACATCTCTTCGTACCCGGACACCTTTGGCGGCCACCGGGATTTCTTCGCCCTGGCCGGTGGCGACCCCGGCAGCGGCCACGACGTGAATCCGACCACCGGCGAGCCCTACCCGCCGCAGCTGGTGCCGCGTGGCGACTACAGCCGCGTGCTGGCCGAGTTTTGGGCCGACGGGCCGGAATCCGAGACGCCGCCGGGGCACTGGTTCGTCATCTTGAACGAGGTGAACGAGCACGAGTTGCTGGAGCGGCGCTTCCGCGGCGCCGGTGCCGAGCTCGATAAGCTGGAGTGGGATGTGAAGGCTTACTTCACCTTGGGAGGGGCGATGCACGACGCCGCCATCGCCGCCTGGGGGTTGAAGGGCTGGCACGACTACATCCGTCCCATTTCGGCTTTGCGGGCGATGGCCGATCGCGGCCAGAGCAGCGATCCGGATCTGCCGTCCTATCATGCGGACGGCATCCCGCTGCGCGAAGACAAGATCGCGCTGGTGGACGCCGACGATCCGCTGGCCGGCGACGACGGCGAGCACGAAGGCAAGATCAAGGTCTTCGCGTGGCGCGGCCCGGACCATGTGGGAGAAGACGGCGCCGCCGCCGGCGTCGGGTGGATTTTGGCGGAGAACTGGTGGCCTTACCAACGCCCGAGTTTCGTGACGCCGCCGTTCGCCGGCTACGTCTCTGGCCACTCGACGTATTCCCGCGCCGCCGCGGAAGTGCTCACCGCGCTTACCGGCGATGCGTACTTTCCCGGCGGCAAGAGCGGCTTCACCATCCCGGCGAACGACTTTCTCGTGTTCGAGCGCGGCCCCTCGGTGGACATGACCTTGGAATGGGCGACTTACCGCGACGCCTCCGATCAATGCAGCCTTTCCCGCATCTGGGGTGGAATCCACCCGCCGGCGGACGACATTCCGGGCCGACTGCTCGGCATCGAGGTTGGCCAGCGGGCCTTCGAGCACGCCGCGACGTTCTTCGCCGGCGATAAGTGACCAATAGGCCGAGGCGGCAGCCGAGCAGCGCCACGAAGTCGCGTCGTTTCGGCCGCCTCTGCGTGCTCTGCGGCTCGAACGCCGGCCGCGACCCCGCCTACGCCGAAGCCGCCAAGGCGTTGGGCCGAACCTTGGCGGCTCGCGACATCGGCTTGGTCTACGGCGGCGCCGGCGTCGGCCTGATGCGCGCGGTCGCCGACAGCGCCGCTGCCGCCGGGGGCGAAGTGCTCGGCATCATCACGCCGGACCTTGCCGAGCGCGTTGGACACCCGAACATCCGCTTGGAGACCGTCGCCACGATGCACGACCGCAAGCGTCGGTTCGCCGATCTGACCGATGGCTACATCGCCTTGCCAGGCGGGTTCGGCACGCTCGACGAGTTGTTCGAAGCAGCAACCTGGCATCAACTCGGCATCCACGACAAGCCCGCGGGCTTGCTGAACATCAAAGGCTACTTCAACGGCCTGCTGGCCTTTCTGCGCCACGCCGAACACGAACGTTTCATTCGCCCCGACCACTTGGCGAATGTGCTGGCGGCAACGGATCCGGATCAATTGATCGACGCGATGGCAGCGCAGCCTGCCAACAAAGCGGACAAGTGGATGCGGCCCTAAGACGCTGTTCCACAGCGAACGTTGGACATGCTTTAGGCACGCGCTAAGACGCTGCGCCCCAGAAACGGCGCAGCCTAGCGGGTTGGCCTATGTGGGGAGCGCGCGTGGACAGTGATTTAGCCCCGGCGTCCGACGCACCTCATAGAGCCGGTCCGCCCGTGTGTTCAGACCGCAGGCGTTCGACGCCTTCTAGGAACACTTGGTAGCTGCGGGAGCGGTTCCGACGGGAGAGGACCTGGCCCATTGCGGTGGCGGCGGCTCGCTTCCGAAAGCCTGGTATTAACTTGGTCAAAGCGCTCGCAGGTCGCACCACGGTGTCCGGGTTGCGAAACCGGGACTTCCGCAGCTGCCGTATTGGCCTTGCGGCACCGGGAAATATCGCGGTCAGCGCATCCGCATCGCCCACATACCACGCTTCCAACTCGCGGCACACAACTCGGACGAGCGAATCCGATCGTCCCGCTCGGGAACACAAGGCTTCCAGCCGAGCTTTGACCGCATGGCAATCTCCACCGTTTTGATCCCTCATGATCACAAAGCGTACTCCGGGTGTCCGCCAACGCCGCAATTTGCGCACAAGGCTGCCTTCCAAGTCGCTCTTGCCTTCGTGCGGTACACAACGGAACTCCAAATTGGGGAACAACCGAGGCAGCAGCTGATCGAGGAGGTCCGCCATTGACGGTTCTTCCACCAAGAAGACGACCATCGACCTACGGGTCCACACCATCAAAAAAGCGCTGTTTCCACAGCGCGCCCGGTGGATCCCCCGCATCGAACAAATCGCGTAGCAGAGTCAAATCGCTCGCTCGTCGAACACGCGAAAACCCTTTCACCTTTTCCAACCAGTACACCTCGCTGAGATCGGCACCGTTGAGGAAATCCGGCGAATGCGTGGACACGAACGCTTGGCCACCACGTTGCGCGTAGGCTCTGAACTCTTCTATCAGAAGACCAAGCAGGGCCGGATACAGCTGGTTTTCTGGTTCCTCAACCGCAATCAACGGGTGTGGGTTCGGATCGTGGAGGAGGAGGAGATACGCGAACATCTTGATCGTGCCGTCCGAGACATATCGTGCCACGAACGGATCCTTGAAGGCACCATCTCGAAAACGCAGCACCAAGCGTCCATCTTCCGTTGGTCGGGCATCCACATCCGCGACGCCCGGGACACGCTTCCGCATGGCTTCTAGAACGCGCTGGAAACTGTCCGGGTGGTTGTCGTAGAGGTATTGCGCCACTTGAGCCACGTTCTCTCCCAACGTAGACAGGTGCTCCGCGTAGCCTGCTTCCGCGCTGGAACGCGCGTCCGCGATGTGAAAATTCGAGATGTGCCAGTTGTCAATCAACGATCGAAACTCCGAAACCACACGAAATTCTTCGAACTGGCCCAGGCCCTTGATGGCCAACGTGGCAGGATCACCAAGCTTGTACTCTCTTCTCTCCTCTTCCGCGCCCGGTTCGCCGTACACGGATTCGTTTGTTATCGCGGTTCCGCTGCCGGCGGAGAAGTCGACGAAGTGCCAAGGGCGGCCGGACCCGGCACCACGCCTGTAACGCAAGACCTCACGTTGGACGATGACACGGCCGCCACGGCTAGCCACTTCGAGCAAATAGGTGGCCAATCTGCCCGATGTCTCGCGGAACTTGAGGGTTATGCCAACCGGCCCATCATTGCCGCGGCTCACCAACTCGCGGAATCCACCCCGCCTGGCCACGGCCGAGGCAACGTTCCCCGCCAGCGACTCCTTGAGGAACGAGAAGACATCGAACAAGGTCGACTTGCCTGTCCCGTTGGCACCAACAACCACCACGAGCCTTGGGAGCTTGGGCAGTTTGACGTCCTGAAGCGCTCGGTAGTTCTTGATCGAGATCTCCTCAATGGGCATTGTTCGCCTCCTCAGTAAGGTCGCGCCTGACGCCACGGCAAGGCCGCCTGCTCAGTCTTCCTGTTATTCGACAGCGGCGCGATTGCCAGCCAGCACTTGCACAAGCACGTTTGTACCACAGCACTTCGCGATTTCCAACGCGACGAGACCGCCGGCTGTGCAGACATTCGCCGAGGCCGTATTCGAGAACAGTCGGGCGCTGCTGAACTACCGTCCTCCTCGCAGGTCATCGATTCGCTGCTGAACGGTGCTGACTTCGTTCCGGTTTCCTAGTGCCTCGAAAGCCGGCAAGACTTCCTGCTTGTAAACTCGCAACGCCTCGTCCAGCTGCCCGCGGGCTTCGAGGATGTCGGCGATCCGGCCCTTCGCGACAGCCGCAGCGCGAACGTCGCCCAGCCGCTCGTACACCGGCAGCTCGTCCTCCGTTCGTATCCGCAGCGCCTCGTCGAACCGCCCGCGCGCTTGGAGGATGTCGGCGATCCGCCCTTTCGCGACGGCCGCCGAGCGAACGTCGCCCAGCCGCTCGTACACCGGCAGCTCGTCCTCCGTTCGTATCCGCAGCGCCTCGTCGAACTCCCCGCGCGCTTGGAGGATGTCGGCGATCCGGCCCTTCGTCACAGCCGCCGAGCGAACGTCGCCCAGCCGCTCGTACACCGGCAGCTCGTCCTCCGTTCGTATCCGCAGCGCCTCGTCGAACTCCCCGCGGGCTTGGAGGATGTGGGCGATCTGGCCCCTCGTGGCAGCCGCTTCGCGCGCATCTCCAAGTTGCTCGTACACCGGCAGAGCTTCTTCGGTAAAGATGCGCAGAGCAGCATCTAGTCGTCCCCGATCCACGAACAGATCGGCTACGCGGCTTCTAACCAAGGTTTTCCGTCGCCGGTCGTCCAAATCCGATGAAGCGCGTTCCGCCCGTTGGTAGGTGCGTTCCGCCGAGTCCCAGTCACCGAGGGCCCTTTGTAGATCTCCTAGCTCGATCAGTAGAGACACATCGTAGGCGAGCGTCGGCAGGGTTTCTCCCAGGTGATGCTGCAGTTCGCACACCCTCGCCCTTCGTTTCTCCGCATCGGCATCGGACAAAAAAGGAGAGTCTGATGGAGGCAAACGTGCGGCTACAGTACCTGTCGGAAGCGAGAAGGCGAACAGGCCTGAACGCCAAGCCCACAGATCCGCCGCGCGAGTTGCTACAACCTCCGCATCCTTGGTCAGCACCCAGAACAGCAGCGGACGCGGACAGCGGGCCGCCAGCGCATCCCTTCGGTGGTTTAGTCGCGCTAGCAGGTCGTCCAGCCCCTCTTTCCAATGCTCCAAACCGGAGAGTTGCGCTGGTTCGCCTCGCGCGCCTTTGTTCAGGCGGTCGAACAGCAGCTCGGTACCGATCACCTCATGGCGATCGATCTTCACCCACGTGCTTGCCCGCAGGCGTTCCGCAAAGTACGCGGCAACCCTGTCGCGATAGGCGCTGTCGGAGAAGGTCAGAAAGCACAGGGAAAAGCCTTCCTTTCGAGAAAGAAGGCGCTGCAAACGGAGGAACGCACCCGAGTGCTCCGAGAGAAGCGGCCACCCCTTCTCAGAGCCGATCATCTTGGATCGCTCAGTCCGCCTGCTGGCCTTTGTCGCCGTCCAACGGCTCGTCGAACCGCAATTCGGCGTTGACTTGCCAGATGTCCCGTGGCGGTTCGTAATCTGTCATTGCGCTTGGGCCAGACCTTGAACCATAGTCTTGCACTAAGGTGCCCGCTGTGCAACAGACCCGCGTACTGGCGCCACGGGCTTGAGCAGTTGTAAGGTATTGTTTTCGTGCTAGAAGAGGACTTCCGCATGTCTGCAATAGAAACGGGTACCGAAGAGCTGCTTTGCGATTTGGTGGATGGCGTTGCCACCGTCACGCTGAACAAGCCGGCGAAACGCAATGCGTTGGGCGATGTGCTGACGCCGGCGCTCCGCTCCGTGTTGCTGACGTTGGAAGACGACCCTCGCTGCGGGGCCGTGATCGTCACCGGGGCTGGCCGAGCGTTCTGCGCTGGCGGCGATGTTTCCGGCATGGGCGGCGATGCCAAGCCGCGCGCGGCCCGTGTGTCCCCGCCACCGGCAGACCCTGTTCGCGGCCTGATTCGCAAGCAGGAGACTCTGACGCTGCGCCTGCACGAGCTGGCGAAGCCCACCATCGCCGCGCTCCCCGGCCCGGCGGCGGGGGCTGGCCTTTCCATCGCGCTTGCGTGCGACATGCGCATCATGGCCGACTCGGCGTTCATCACGACGGCGTTCGCCAATATCGGCCTGTCCGGCGACTACGGCGGCAGTTGGCTGCTCACACACCTGGTTGGGCCGGCCATCGCCAAGGAACTCTATTTCACGGCAAGGCGGGTTGACGCCGAGGAATGCCTCGCGCTCGGCATCGCCAACCGCGTCGTCGCCTTCGAGGCGTTGCAAGATGAGGCTCGGGCGTTGGCGCGCCAGATCGCCAGCGGGCCGCGCACGGCGATCCGCTATATGAAGGAGAACTTGAACAGGGCGCTGCTCGCGGACTTCCGAACGTGTCTCGCCGTGGAGGCGGATCGGATGACCCGCTCGGCGGCGACCGCCGATCACAGGGAAGCGGTGCGGGCGTTTATCGAGAAAAGACCGCCGCGTTTCGATCACCCGGTCTAGCGGTCTCGCGGCAACCGGGCAGGCCGCGCGCCTTTCGCCTAGCCGGGCCGCACCAAGCCGAGTTCGCGCCGGCGCTTGCGTTCCGCCCGGCGTTCCTCGCCCTTGCGTCGCAGCTCGGCCAAGTCGGCCTCGGCAAGCGCCATGTAACTCTCGCGCCAGCTTTGGTCTTCGGCCCAACCGTGGGGCATGTGTTCCGTCGTGCGCGGCCGTCGCGCGCTCTCGAACAAGGCCAATGCGCCGCCAACGACTTCACGTTGCATGGCGTGGTCGAACGGTCTGCCGCACGGGTTGCCGAGCGGGAAGTCCGTGAACGCGAAACGCGGCACGCCGCAGTGTTCCACCACGTCCAACGCTGATCCCAGGATCACCGTCGGCAAGCCGTCGTGTTCGAGATGCCGTGCCGCCAGACTCACGGTCTGGTGGCACACGGGTCACAACGGCACCAGCAGGACGATGTCCGCACCATCTTGGCGACACCGCCGCAACAGCTCCGGCGCGTCGAAATCCCGGGTGCGACGTTGGCTGTATTCGGTGGGAACGCAGTGGAACCGTTGCGCAACCGCGCCCAAGCGCCCAGCCGCCACAAGCTCGCCCAGCGCCTCCAGCGGCAGATAGCTGCCGCGATCGTCCATGTGCGTGGCTTCCCGGTGCCAAGAGAGATCCCCGGCGAACAACCGGGCCGGCGGATGCGCCACCGGCGCGGAGGCCACATGGCGCGGTTCGGATTCGTCACGGTCGTACAGCGCCGCGGTGGTCACGAGCGCCAGTCGGCAAGCCGCGAGTGGTTTCGCCAAGGGCGAGAACGGCACGTCGTCGAAACGCGCCCAGGCATAGGCGTTCGCGAAGCCCTGCGCTTCGTAGTAGCGCCGCGTGCGCTCCATGTAGGCAACTGGTTCGTTCATGCGCGCCGATCATACAACCTGCCAGCCACACAACCTGCCATACAACCTGCGTTGCCTCGGGGCCGCGGCCGCGTGACGAAAATGGGTGATTGCCCTTCGCGATGGCCATGCCTCACCGCACGGCCCGATGGGCAACTTGCAGTAGAATTGGGCGCTTTCGCGGCCCAAGGGCCGATGGGAGAGCGAAACCATGCCCGCCTTGGCACCCGGCAAGCGTTTGAAGAGCGCTGTCTGCACTACCGAAATCATGGTCATCACCGCGCCGGAGGGCGATGTGGATCTGCGTTGCGGCGGCGCGCCGATGGCCGAGGACGGCGACGGTTCAGGCACCGTGGATGCCGCCCACGGCGAGGGCAGCGCCATCGGCAAGCGCTATGTCAACGGCGACGGATCGCTCGAGGTGCTGTGCGTGAAAGCCGGTGACGGCTCGCTGAGCCTCGGCGAGGACGCGCTCAAGGTGAAGGACGCGAAGAAGCTGCCGAAGACGGACTAGAACGCACGCGCAGAAGCAGCCAAAGCGCAACCTACGTCCCACTCCGCGCCCTCCCCATCGCCAGCAGCCTTTGTGCCGCGGCCGCTATCCGCGGCGGCACCCGCTCTCGACGCCAATCGCGTGGGCGTGCTTGGCCAACAGCCGTTAGCGAAGCAACCTGGAGCAAACCGCCATCGCGCCCACGAGCACCCGCGGCGGCTATACTCGCGTTCCGTGAACACCATGATGCTTCTGGAAATGGCCGCCGGCGGGTTCGGCGACCGTGTGGCCTTCACGGATCCGCGTGTTGGCGACTCCATCACCTACCAGCAACTCTACGATGCCGCCGGTGCCGCGGCGCGCGACATCCGCGCGTGCGGTGCCGCGCGCGTCGCCATGCTCGACGTGAGCAACCTCGCCATTCCCGTCGCGCTGTTCGCGAGCGGCTGGGCGGGAGTGCCGTATGTGCCCATCAACTACCGGTTGACGGCGCAAGAGATCGACGCCCTGCTCAAGCGCGTGCAGCCCGCCTATTTGGTGACGGACGAAGAGCGCGCCGCGAGCTTCACCGGCCGCGAATGCGCCGCCCTGCGCGCCCGGGACGCCTTCCTTGAGACGACGCGCCGCGGCGGCGCGAGCGACGAGCAGCGCTCGATGGCCCCGGACGACATCGGCGTGCTGCTTTTCACCAGCGGCACCACCGGCACGCCGAAAGCCGCCGTGCTGCGCCATCGGCACCTCGTTTCCTACATCCTGAGCTCGGTGGAGTTCGCCTCCGCGGCCGAGGACGAGGCCGCGTTGGTGTGCGTGCCGCCGTACCACATCGCCGGCATCGCCGCGACGCTGAGTTCCGTTTACGCCGGTCGCCGGGTCGTGCAACTCGCCAACTTCAGCGCCGATGCGTGGATAGACGCGGCGCGAGCCGAACGCATCACCACCGCCTTCGTGGTGCCGACCATGCTCGCCCGCATCGTCGCCGCCTTGGAAGGCGAGAAAAACGCCAACATGCCGCACCTGCAGTCGCTGTCCTACGGTGGCGGCAAAATGCCGGTCACGGTCATCGAGAAGGCCTTGGCGCTCTTTCCCGAAACGGATTTCACGAACGCCTACGGTCTAACCGAAACCAGTTCGACCATCACCGTGCTGGGGCCCGAGGAGCATCGCGCCGCGATGGCCACCGAAGACGAAGCCGCCAGTCGGCGATTGGTTTCCGTGGGCGTCGCCATGCCCGGCGTCGAGATCGAAATACGCGACGGGCAAGGCAATCCGCTGCCGCCGGGTGAACGCGGTGAAATCCATGTGCGTGGCGAGCAGGTCTCCGGCGAATACGAGGATCGAGGCAGCCTGGTGGACGCGAACGGCTGGTTTCCCACCCGCGACGCCGGCTACCAGGACGAAGCCGGCTATCTGTTTCTGGACGGCCGCGCGGACGACGTCATCGTGCGCGGCGGCGAGAACATGTCGCCGGGCGAAATCGAAGACGTGCTGCTGGAGCACGTCGCCGTCGCGGACGCCGCCGTGGTCGGATTGCCGAGCGAGGAATGGGGCGAAGCGGTGTCCGCCGTGGTGGTCGCCGCGAGCGGCACGCCAGTCGGCGATGCGTTGGCGCAGGAACTGCGGGCGTGGGTGAAGCAACGCATGCGCTCGTCGCGGGTGCCGGAGAGCGTGGCGTTTTGGAGCGATCTGCCGTACAACGAAACGGGCAAATTGCTGCGTCGCGAGGTGAAGGCGCGGCTTGTGGATCCGCGCGAGAATGTCCGCGCCGCGGTGCCGCTGTTGTACACCGGAGACATCGAGCGTTCGTTGGCCTTCTACTGCGACAAACTGGGTTTCACGCTGCAAAACCGCTGGGACCCGGAAGGCCGGCTCGCTTGGTGCCTGCTGGCGATGGAAGGTGCCGAGTTGATGCTGCAACGCGCCGAACCGGCGGATCTGACCGGCCTCGCGGCCGGTCGCAGCGACATCGCGTTGTTCTTCGTTTGCGAGGATGTGGACGCCCTGCACGAGCGGTTCCTAAGTCGCGGGGTGGCGGCGAAACCGCCGACCGTCGCGTTCTACGGAATGCGCCAAGTCACCGTGCGAGACCCCGACGGGCGCTCGATTTGCTTCGAGCACCCGGTCGAGGCCGGCGAGGGCTTTTCGCGCTAATCCCGCGACATTCGCAGGTCCAAATAGAAGTTCCTGCCGTAGTCGTAGTGGACGTCGGACATGTAGCCGAAATAGCGATCGGCAAGTGGCGCGCGCTCGTCCGTCAGGTTGCGAATCCCCAGCCGCATCCGCATGTCGGCGCCTTGGAAGCGGAAGCGGTAGTCGAACGTCGTGTTCCAGGTGGTCATCGGCTCAAGCCAGTAGCGCCTTTCTTCGGGGGTGTTTTCTTCCAACGTCAAGGACGACTGGTACACCTTGCCGATCTTCACCGCCGACAGCGAGGCGCCGAACGCGTCACGCCGCCAAGAGAGCGCAAAGTTGTGCTTTTGCCGCTGGTTGCCGTTGCGTTCCACCAAATCGGCGAAACCGCTCACCGTGACGCCCGGCAACGTGCCGGCGCGCTGCGCCGCGACGAGCGTCGCGGCGTCGCCGCCGGGGTCCTGGCTGAGCTTGCGCAGGAACGAGGCGGAGTAGCGGAGCGAGAATCGACCTGCCTCGGTTTCCAGACGGTAGCGCAATCCGACGTCGTAGCCTTCCACAACGCGAGTGTCCAAGTTCGCGTACTTGTCATTCACCCGCTCGATGTCGCCAGCGGGACAAATGCCCGCGGCCCTGTAGATGGCGGCGACGTCGTCGTCCACTTCGTCGGCCCGTTCCACGGCGGGATTGCCGACGAATCCGGCGCAATTGTCGGTGCCATGTTGCAGCCGCAGCAGCAGATCCAACACGGTGTGGTTTTCCTCGCCAAAAAGACCAACCGTGTCGATTTTCTCGATGCTCCAGTAATCCAAGGTCAACGTCAGCCGGTCCGTGGGCTCCAACACTACGCCGACCGAATAGTTGTCCGACGCTTCCGCCGCCAGCGCATCGCTGCCTTGCGCGGTGCGCTGGATGGAGTTCCGGCAGTCCACCGTGTCCTGGTCCGGGTCGCCGCCGTTGTTGGCGGCGTAAAGGCAGGCGAAGTCCGTGCGCGTGTTCTGCCGCGCCACGATGGTCTCGTTCACGGTCACCAGGTTCGGCACGCGGAACGCTTGCGACCAGGAAGCCCTCAGCAGCAGCATGTCCATCGGCCGCCAGCCGACGGCCAGCTTTCCGACCACGGTGTTGCCCACGTCCGAGAAGTTCTCGTAGCGCGCCGCCATCTGCACGTCGACAGAGTCGAACACCGGCGCCTGCAGCTCCACGAACAGCGACGTGACGCCGCGGTCGCCTTCGTTGTCCGGAGTGGGGCTGGAGTTCATGACGTCGGACACGAACGGGAACGTGTCGCCTTGAAAGTCGGTGAACGCGATGGTGCCGTCCAAACGCGGATCGCGGTTGTCCTTGAAGGATTCGCTGCGGTACTCGAAGCCCGCGACCAATCCCGCCGGCCCCGCCGGCAGGTTGAAAATGGCGTCGTGGCTCATCTTGAAGTCCGTCAGGAACAGCGTCGTCTCGTTGTCGCGGTAGACGTTGACCAGCGCACGCTCCAAGTTGCTGTCGACGCCGCCGCTGAACGGGTTGTAGGCGGCCGGCGTGGGATCGGCCAGCGCCTCCACCATCAACGTGTTGGAAACACGGTTGCGGGTGACGTCGCTTCGATCCGCTTTGGAGAAGAGCACCGCGCCTTCCCAGTCCCAGTCCCCCAAACTGCCGCGCAGGCCTTGCAGCAAGCGGTACACGCTGCCTTCCACATCCACTACCCGTGGCAGTTCCGCGTAGCGGTACGTGTCTATTTCGAGTTGCAGCCCGGAGCAGGGCACATTCGGAATCACCGCCGCCGGCAGGCGATTTGGCGAGCCGCAAGGGCCGAACGGGTTGTAGTAGTTTGCCGCGCCCACGCGCAGCTTGACGCTGGAAAACGCATAGGACGGATGCCGAAACATGTTGGTTTCGGCACGGTAGTACATCACCTCGGTGAACGCCTCCATGGTGTCCAACTGGTGGTTGATGTGGGCAAGCACCGTGTAGCGCGTGAGCTCCGCGGAGAGATCCCGAAACTCGTTGAGGTTGTACCGGATCACGCCTTGCCCGTCGATGGCGCCGCACACTTTGTCGTTCAACGCCCATTGACAGCGGGAGTCGCCCACCGGATACACCTCGAATTCGCCGCTGCCGTCCGTCAAGGTGTTGCGCAACCCGGTGCTGCGGGCGCTTGCGACGACGTCGAACTGGCCGTACAGCGAGTGGGCGCTGGAATTGCGGAACGCCAGGGCGCCTTCCCAAGGCCAACGCGTGGCGCGGCTGCGCAGATCCGCGTTCGCCCAACGGCCGTCCTCTTGCGCGTTCACGCGTTCGCGGCTGAGAAACCGACCGAACACGCTCACGTTGGTGCGCCCCTCGTTCACGGTCCGGCCCCAAGCGGCGTTCAAGCTGAGCGGCGAGCGCTCGATGTGATCGTAAGCGCCGTACCGCACCTGCACCTTCAAGCCTTCGAAGTCGCTCTCGAGCACGTTGTTGACCACCCCGGCCACCGCGTCGGCGCCGTAAATGGCGGACGCGCCATCCTTGAGGATCTCCACACGGTCTATTCCGAAAGTGGGCACCACGTTGGAGTTCACGGTGTTCACCGGCACGAAGCTGCCACCCACCTCCTCGGTCTGGAAGCCGGCCGCGTTCACCATGCGCCGCCCGTTCAGCAGCACCAGCGTGTTGCCGGTGCCAAGATTGCGCAGGTTGAAGGCGCCCACGTCGCCGCGTGCGGAGTTGACGCCGCCGCTGATGTTCTCCGCCTCGTTGAAGAAGTTCTGGCCTTGCTCCGGCATCATCTCGAGCAGCTCGTCCCCGGATCCGACGCCGAACAGCTCTATCTGCTCGCTGTCGAAGACCGCCACGGGCAGGACGCCGCTAATGTTGGCGCCTTTGATGTGCGTGCCCGTGACGACTACTTCCTCGATTGCCTCTTCGGATTCCTCCTCGGCGTCCGCGCCCGCCTGCTCGGCAGACGTCCCGCAGGCCAACGCGCAAGCGAGCAGCGTGGCCGCACCGGCCAAGCCGGTTCGCGGCGAACCGTGTTTGCCCATGTTCTCCCCTAGTCTTGCCGACTCGAATGGACACTCCATCCTACGGGGAATCCCAATCACTGTCCATGCGCAGAGCGTTCAAAGCGCCGCGCAATGCGACCCGCGCATCCGTCAACGCGCCTTGGGCGTCCTTGAGCCAGCGTTGTTGCTCGCCCAAGCTCGCTTCGTGGGCCGCCAGCGAGCGGCGCATCTCGGCGGGTTGCGGGCCACCGAAGCCGCGCCGATTGGCGATGAGCTCCGCCGGCGTGAACGCGGCGCGCACGACGTCCGGCGCCAAGGGCAACCGCTGGCCGGTGACGGCGTGGTAAATGCCGCGCAGGTCGCGGTCGCTCAGATCGGCGGCCGCAACGCCTTGGGAGCGGCAATGGTCGGTGAGCGCGGAAGCGTAGGCGTGGGCGGTGCGGAAAGGCACGCCGGCCTCTCTCAACAACGTGTCCGCCACCTCGGTCATCGTGGAGTAGCCGCGCCCCAGCTCCTCGGCGGCGCGCTCGGCGTCCACCGCCAGAGAGCGAACCAGGGCCGCTTGCCGCCGATACATGTCCCGCGCTTGCCCGGCGAGTTCCAAGAGCGGCTCGATCTGCCGGTAGTCGTGCATGCCCGTGTTGGCGTTGTGCGCCAGCAAGACGACACCTTGCGCTTTGGCGACCACCCCGCTGGCGGCGCTTCGCAAGCGGTCCAAGGGGCGTGGATTCCGCTTCTGTGGCATGATGGTACTGTGGCTGGTGGTGGCCGCGTCGATGACAATCCACGGACGCGGGTTGTGGTATTGCGTGTGGATGTTCTGCGCGAACTGCCCCACCGTCACCGCGGAAGCGGCGAGCGTTCCCGCGAGTTCCAGTTTGAAGTCCGCGGAGGCCACCAGGTTGGCGTCGTAGCTGTTCTCCACCGGCGCGGCGAAGCCAAGCAGGCCGGCCAGCCGCTGGCGGTCCAAAGCAAAGCCGGAGGTGCCGAGCGCCGCCGCGCCGAGCGGGCTGCGGTTGAGACGAGCATAGCCGTCCATGAGCCGTTCGGCGTCGCGGCCCAAGGCCGCGCTGAACGCCAGCAGGTAGTGCCCGAAAGTGGTGGGTTGGGCTTGCACGCCGTGCGTGTAGGCCGGGATCGGCGTGTTCGCCTCTTGGGCCGCGAGCTTGAGCAGCGCGGCCCGCGAACGCAACAACGCGCCGAGCAGCGCCAGAGACTCTTGCCGGGCCATCATCCGTCTCGCGGTGCCGTGCAGATCTTGCCGCGAACGTCCGAGATGCACATTGGCGGCTTCCACGCCGGCCAGTTCGACGAGGCGCCTCTCGAAGGGCAGGTAGTTGGCGGCGCGAGCGGCGCCCGGCCGGGATTGCTCTTCGACGGCCCAAACGGCAGCCGAGGCGATTCGCGCCGCCGGTTCCGAATCCAGCAACCCGGCCTCGGCCAGCATGATCAAGGACGCGGCGTTCGCCTCCGCCATGTGGCAGAAGAAATCCTCGCAGGGCGGTGGCGGGCCCGCGTCCACCGCGGCGAACACGTCCACCAGCGCGTCCGCGAAGGCCGTCGCCGAGCTGGCGATCAAGGCGCGGTCCTCCTCGTCCGCCACCTCGAACGTGATCGACGGGATGCCGAAACGCCGGTAGAAGTAGTTCTTGGTCGTGCCGACTTCTCTGAGGCGCCGCGGATCGTTCTCGAACTCGTAGAGCGCCCTATCCGGAGGCCCCGCGCGCCTCGCCGCGGCGAGCCATCGCTCCGCGAACCGCGCTGGGCGGGTGGGGGCGGCGGCGTCTTGGGTGAAGAAGACGTTGCGCCGCGTGGAATGGAAATCCAGCATCGCCCGCGGGCGTTTGCGGGCCGCCTCGAAACGCGCCACCAGATCGCGCACGGCGCGCGTTTCCGGCTGGCTGAAATCGCCCCAGTCGCGGTTCAGATCCACACCCGCCAAGTTGTGCCGCCAATGCCCGGCCCGCACGCCGTCGGGGTTGAGATTCGGCACCACCACCAACGCGTGGGTCTCGAAAAAGCCGCACCGGGGCCGCGCCTCGTCCGCCACCTCGCCAGCGCAGGCGGCGCGGGTCTCGAGCAATCGCTCCACGAAACGCGTCATCGCCAGCGCCCCGGTGACCTCGGGCGGATGTTGCCGACCGAGCAGCAAGATGTAGTTGGCCGCGCCGGGGTTCACGACCAGCGCGTGAATCGGCGCGTCACCAGCCGACTCGCCGATGACCTTCCACTGCGCGCCGCCAGCGGCGATGCCGACGCGCTCCCGCCAAGCGGCGTAAAAGCCTTCCGTTAGCAACTCCCCGGCGGAAACGTAGACGCCGTCGGCGCCGGGGCGCAGCCGCAGCACGGCGCCGGGGGTCGTCTGCCGCACGGCGTCGTCTCGCAAACGTTGCCAGCTGGTGCCGTCCTTGCTGATCTTCGGCGCGTAGCGGTGTTCGTGTTGGCTGTAATTCAGCCGCACCGTCAGCCGGGCATCCGCCGCTGCGGCATGGCGTCGCGCATGGAAGCTGTACCAAGGGCTGGGGTTGATCCTGCCGTTGTTCTCCGCGTGGATGGACAGGCGCACCGCGTTGGCGTTCAACACCTCGCAGCCGTTCATGCGTGCTCCAGGGTAGTCGGCCCGCAGCACGAACGTACCCGTGTCGCAGACTGTGCCGGATGGCGGCGTGCGGGATTCCGCCGCGCCGAGCGATGCCGAAAAGACGGCCATGAGCACGAGCGCCGTGCGTCGACACCGTTTTTCCATGATTCCAACTCCGCGGGCAGGAGGCCGCATGGTCTCACACGCTGCCTGCCGGTTAGGCGATGGCGTCCACCAAGCCCCAGGCCAAGGCCGTTTCGGTGTCCACCCGCGCACCCGTCAACGCCATGAAGGCCAGCCGATGCCGCCCGATGCGCGGCAAAATGCTCACCGTGCCGCCAGCGCCGGGTATCAGGCCCATGCCCACTTCCGGCAGTTGGAAGAAGGCGTCCCTTCGGGCCGCCACGCGCCCGGCAAACGCGGGCAACTCGATTCCGGCGCCTATGCACGCGCCGTGCAAACGCGCCTCCACGCGCCCGCCCAAACGGTGAATCAACGCGCCGGCGCTGCGCGTGACGCGGGCCGCGTGCGCAAGCGCCGCGTCCGTGGCCTCGCCGAACTCGTCCAAGTCGCCGCCGGCGCTGAAACACGTTCCGGCGCCAGCGAGCACGACCCGCGAAATCGAAACGTCGTCCAAGGCCAACGCCAAGTGTTCGCACAGCGCGTCGCGCATCTCGGCGCCATACGCGTTGCGCTTGCGCGGCCGGTTCAACGTGATGCCCAGTTGCCCGCCGGCGCGCTCGACCAGCGTCGCCGGGCCGGTCGGCGGCGGCCTCGGCTTGCCCGGGTTCGAGCGCGAGCGCCATTGCGCCAGCCAAGCGCGAAACTCGCCGCCGTGCTGCAAGCTGGAATACGCCAAGGATTCGGCGAAGAGCCCGTCTTCCACGTTGTTGCGCTCGTTGTGCCGCAAGAGCCGCACCAACACGGCCGCGGCGAACGGATTGCGCTTCACGGCTTCGACCACTCGCGCCGCTTCCGCCTCCGAGGAGACGCGCACGTCCACGACGTCCGGTACTTCCCGGCCCTCCACAACCGCGATCACCGGGCAGTTCGCGGCCTGCCGCGTCGGCGCGGGTTCGCCGCGCGCATCCACCTGCACGCAGCAAACGCCCGCCGCCGGCGAGAGCTCCTCGCCCGCCGTCGGCGAACGCAACCGCATCGCCAGTTCCGCTAGAGTCAGACGCCGAACCTCCATGCCGCGAATATACGCCTTGCGTCCGCGGCAGGGGGTCCTGGCGCGCCGGGGGCAGACGACTCATCCGCGACCTCCACTAATCTCGACCACGGGCGCGTTGCGGCTCATGGGCGGCACGGTTTAATGTTCCGCGCTCACAGGCAGCGGGAGGGCGTATGGAATCCGCGCCAGCGCACTGGTATCCGAAACGGCGGTTCGGCGACTTGCCGCACGCCATGGCCCGGCGTTTTCCTCGGCGCGAAGCGCTGGTTTTCGAAGGCGCCCGCTACACCTTCATGGAGCTCGACCACGAAGTGGATCGGGCGGCCCGCGCGCTCATGGCGCTTGGCGTGGCCCGCGGCGACCATGTCGCGCTGTGGCTGAACAACCGCGCCGAGTGGATGTTTCTCATGTTCGCGCTCGCCAAGATCGGCGCGGTGCAGGTGCCGGTGAACACGCGCCTGCGCGCCCGCGATGTGGCCTACGTGCTACGGCAATCCGACAGCGTGATGCTGATCACGCACGACGTCTCCGGGCCCGTGGACTACTTGGCCATGGTGCGCGAGGTCGTCCGGCTGCCAACAAACGGCGACGCGGTGGCGGACGCGCGGTTCCCGCGGCTGCGGCGCGTGGTGATCGTCGGCCGGGACGACCACGACGGCACGATCGCGTGGCATCGCGCTTTGGCGCAAGCGGCGGCAGTGCCCGGGGCCGCGCTTCGGCAACGGGCGGCGGCGGTGGATGCGGACGATCCGGTGTTGATCATGTACACCTCCGGCACGACCGGCTTCCCGAAGGGCGTGATGCACAACCACATCCTCATCCGCAACGTCCAAGAGCGGGCGTTTCGCATGGCCATCACCGAGAACGACACGATCCTGAACTACCTGCCGTTGTTCCACGCCTTCGGCTACTCCGAGGCGGCGTTGATGTCGCTGGTCACGGGCGCCCGCCAAGTGCTCACGGCGACGTTCGATCCCGACGAAGCGCTCGATCTCGCGCAGCGCGAGCGGGCGACCATCGCGCACGGTTTCGAGGCGCACCTGCAAGGCCTGTGCGACGCGCAGGAAGCCAAGCCGCGCGATTTGGGCAGCCTGCGCACCGGCATCTTCGCGGCCGGGATGCGCAGCGCCACGCCGGTGGCCTACCGCGGCGAGCGCCTGCTCAAGCCTTTGCGGGCGCTGTCCGCCTTCGGGATGACGGAAGTGTGGGTCGGCGCGGCCGTCTCGGCCCTCGACGACGACGCGACGCACCGGCTGGAGCGTTCCGGCTATCCGGCACCCGGTTACGAGTTCCGCATCGTCGATCCCGAAACCGGCGCCGAACAGCCGGACGGCGTGGCCGGCGAACTGCTGGTGCGCGGCTACGCCTTGATGCTCGGCTACTACCGAAAGCCCGAAGAAACGGCCGCGGCCTACGCCGCCGACGGCTTCTTCCGCACCGGCGACATGGTCGAAAGGCACGCGGACGGGCACATCCGATTCCTTGGGCGGTTCAAGGACATGCTCAAGGTCGGGGGCGAGAACGTCGATCCGATGGAGGTGGAAGGTCTGCTGCTTGAGCATCCCGCGGTGCGGCAAGTGGCCGTGGTCGGGTTGCCGGACGGGCGCCTTGCCGAAGTGCCGGTGGCCTTCGTCGAACTCAAGCCGGGCGTTGCCGCGACAGCGGACGAGATCTTGCGCTACTGCCGCGGCAAGGTGGCCAGCTTCAAGATTCCACGCCACGCGCTCTTCAAGGCGGAGCTGCCAATGACGGCGTCCGGCAAGATCCGCAAGGTGGAACTGCGCGAGGAGGCGAAGTCGCGCCTGCTGAGCGCGGTCGGGTGATCGGCCGAAGGCGCCGGTTTTCGTGAGGCGGTCGCCCAAGACTTCCCGGCCGCTTCGCGCCTTGGGTCTGGGAGCGGAGCGGCATGCCAAGGCCGTGTCGCTGTCCTTGTCGGCACTGCTTGGTCTTGGCCTCGCGCTCACCGTCTACCCGCTGTCGTTCCTGCTCGGCGACGCGGCGCGCTTCCACTCCCACGCCATCGCGCCGAACGACGCCATCGAGTACACGCTCGCGTGGCGGGCCCTGGCGGACTACGGAGCGCCTTGGCCGTCGGTGCGAAGCGACATCTTCAACCATCCGGAAGGCGCATCGACAACGCTGATGGATGGTCTGCCGCTCGCGGCGACGCTGGCGCGGCCGTTCAAGGGCCTGCTGCCGGATGGATTCCACTACTTCGGAGTGTGGACGGCGCTCGCCATCGTGCTCCAAGGCGTTGCGGGAGTGGCGCTGCTGCGCGCCGCCGGCGTCCGTTCCATCGCGCCGGCCCTTTGCGCCGCCACGTTCGCGCTGACCATGCCGATCTTCGTCGGGCGGCTGAACCAGTCGCATGTGGCGCTCTCCACGCAAGGGCTCTTGATCCTCGCCATCGCCTTGTGCGTGTTGGCCACGCGGGAACGAATCGCGCTTGGCCGAGTTTTCGGGGCCGCGGCGCCACTCGCCTTGGCGTCGGTGGCCGTACATCCGCTGCTGGGGCTGCAAGTGCTGCTGTTCGCGCTGTTGGCGCTGATGCTCGCCGCGGCGCGGTGGCCGGCCCGCCTTGGCGCCGCGGGGGCGTTGTGTGCGGCGTTCGTGGCGTTGTGCGCTTGGCTAGGCGTCTTCGATGTCGAGAGCCTCGGCAACCAAGTGGCGCTCGGCGCGTTTGGCTTTTCGCCGCTGGCGATGCTTGTTGGCGAACCCGACGCCGTGCGCGAGTTTTACAACTCGCAAGGCGTTGAACAAGAAACGTGGCTCGGCTGGGGTTGCGCGCTGGCGCTGGCCGGCGCGGCGATCGTCCGCCCGCGGGGACGGCTCGAGAACACGGCGCTGGCGTGGATGATTCTCGCGCTTGCCCTCGCCGCCGTGTCGCCGTGGTGGCGGCACGGGACGAACTACTACGATTGGTCGTTCCTGCTGCCCGACTTCATGCGCGATCTGTACGCCGTTCACCGCGCCACCGCGCGTCTCGCTTGGCCTGCGGTGATCGTGCTCACGATCCTGCCGCTTGCGCATGTCGCGCGCACCTGGCCGCGTCGCCGCGCCATGCTCCTGCTTGGCGTCGCGCTGCCGTTGCAGCTTTGGGCCGCCTACCCGTACTGGCGAGCGGAGCACGCGCAGGCGCGGTTGTCCTACACGCCGCCCGGGCACCCGCCGGCGCTGATGGCGGGCGCGACCCGACTGCTCGTCTCCCCGCAAATCCGGCCTTGGGGGCTCGATCGCTCGCATCTGCGGTTGGCCATGCACTTGGCCTTGGAGTCCGGCGTGCCGCTGGCGAGCGGCGTGTTCGCCCGCCCGCCACGAACGGATCAGGCGGAGCGGCAGCGCGCGTGGCGGACGCCGGCGCCCGGAGTTCGCTACTTGGCCGTCGCGCCCCGGACCGGCCCGCTGCCCAAACGCCTGCCTCTGGTGCCGGTGGCGCTCGAGTGCGTGCGCTGGGAAACGCTGGCCGTGTGCAAGGCCCGCGGCGACGGTGCCAACGCCTTTGGCGGCGCCGCACCGGGCATTGGCTCCCAGACCGGGGACGCGCCGAACACGGGCGAACAAACAGAGCGGCTGACGCGTTCGGATGCGAAAGCCTCCCCTTGAATGGCTGAACACCGGGCGGGCGCTCGTTCTGACGTTCGCGGCGCTGCTCGGCATCGGCGCTTGCGTGCTCGACGACTACGGCGTGGTGTGGGACGAATCCGCGCAACAGTCCCTCGCGGCGGCGAATTTGCTCTATGCCGCCGGTCAGGACGACACGCTGCTCGCGCACCGCGATCGAAACTACGGCGTGGCGTTCGAGCTGCCGCTGCTGCTAGTCGAACTCGCCCTGGGTCTCGACGACCCCCGCCACACCATGCTGTTGCGTCACGCCTTGACGCACATCTTCTTCCTGGTCGGTGGCCTTTGCTGCGGTCTGTTGACGCATCGGCTTTGCGGCTCTCGGGGGCTCGCGGTGCTGGCGATGCTGTTGTTCGTCTTGAGTCCCCGCCTGTACGCGCACTCCTTCTTCAACACGAAAGACGTGCCGTTCCTGTGCATGTTCATGATCGTGCTGCTGCTCGCCCAGCGGGCGTTCACCAAGGACAACGCGGCGGCGTTCACGACCCTTGGCGTGGCGGTCGGCCTGCTCGCGAACATCCGCATCGCCGGGGCGGTGCTCGCCGTGGCGGTGGTCGCGCTGCGAGCGCTGGACTGTTGCCAAGCCGCCGACCGGCGGGAGAGAAAACGAGTGCTGGCCACCACCGGACTGTTCCTTGGGGCCGGCATCGTCGTCTTGTACGCCACCTGGCCATACCTTTGGGCAAACCCCGCCGCGCGTTTCATCGAGGCGTTGGGAGAGATGGCCGATCATCCAACCCGCATCGTCTCGCTGTTCGCCGGGGATATGGTCGCCGGCGGGGACTTGCCCTGGCGCTACGTTCCCGTTTGGCTGGCGATCACGACGCCGCCAGCTCTGCTGGCGCTTGGCGGCGTCGGGGCCGCGCTTGCGTTTCGCCGGGGCGTGAAGCGACCGCGGCTGGCCCTCGCCAACACGCCGCAACGCTTCTGGCTGCTTTTGGTGGCGACCCTCGTCATTCCGCCGGTCGTGGTGGCCGCCCTGGAGGTCAACCTCTACAACGGCTGGCGCCAGATGTACTTCCTGCACGCGCCGCTGGTGCTGCTCGCGGCGTTGGGTGCGCGAGGGCTGGCGGCCGCCTGCGGCGTCCGGGGCAAGCGTGTGCTGGCGGCGGCGGCGACCCTCGCGGTCGCGGCGACCGCGGCCGACATGGTGGTCATCCACCCGCACCAAGCGCTCCACTTCAACTACCTGGTGGATCGCGCCACCCCCGAAAAGTTGCGCGGTCGCTACGAGCTGGATTACTACGAGACCTCTTTTCGTCAAGCGCTGGAACAACTGCTGCGGCATGTGCCGACAGGAACGATAAGTGTCGCCATCCCGTACGAAAGCATGAACCGCGACATCCTGCCGGCGGTATCGCGCCGCCGACTGCGTATTCCCACGGCGGCGGCCCCCGGCTTCGCCGACTTCTTCGTCACGAACCATCGGCAACATCGTCACTCCGGCCGGGCGCGGCCCGCCTACGCGCCGTCCGTCCTTGACATCAAGGTGTTCAACAACACCGTCGCGAGCGTTTTGGCCTTGGATCTGGCGACGCAGAGCGAGAGTGTGGCGCGGAAGTACCTGGAGGACTATCGGCTCGCCGCCGACGCGCAAGCGCAGCCCGGAGCGCTGTTCGCCGCCAAGGTGCGGGCCGGCAGCCTTTACCTGCGCAAAACGCCTTGCGCCGGCGAGGACGTGCTGGCGCGCTTTCTGGTGAAGGTGACGCCTAGGCAACAAAGCCGGTTGCCGAAACATCGGCACCGACACGGCTTCGAAGCCTTGGGTTTTCGTTTCGGCGAACGCGGCGCGCGCGTGGCGGGCGGATGTCTCGCAAGCGCGCCGTTGCCCGACTACGCCATCGGCGCGATCGACATCGGCCAATACTTGTTGCGCACCAACCGCTTCAATCTGCCCGAGACGAGAGTGCTTTGGCAGGCGCCCGTGCCGGTTCCCCCGGACGCCTAGCCCGGTACCGGCGTCGCGACGGACTCGGCGACGACTGGCCGGGCACCGCGCTCGGCGACATCCCGCGCAGCACCGCCCGCAGCAAGCCATCCCCGCGGGCGAGGCGATCGCTGATGGCGTCAACGCGGGCGTCCATCCTGTCCAGGCGGGCCTCCATCTTGTCCAAGCGGGCGTCCATCCTGTCCAAGCGGGCGTCCATCCTGTCCAAGCGGGCGTCCATCCTGTCCAAGCGCTTGGTGAACTGGGCGTCCATTTGATCGAAACGCTGGTCCATGCGGGCGCCTCGGTGGTGGAAGCCGCCTGGCATCACGGCCAGCGGCGCGCCCGCGGCGCCGAGCTCCATGGTCGATTTCGACAATGCCACGATTGGTACTCCTCTTGTTTGTCGTATCGGTTGTCGAACAAGGTATGGAATACGCCTTTAGAGGATTTTATCAATAAATACAACGTCCTACAAATATGTACGATCTGACCGCGCACCGAGCCTGGTGTTACAATCCACTTTCTCCACTATCTCGAATCTCCAAATCCGGAGCCGTCCCATGCGCCGCATCCTGGTCACCAGCGCGCTGCCGTACGCCAACGGCGCCATCCACCTCGGGCACTTGTTCGAGCACATCCAGACCGACATCTTCGTGCGTTTCCAGCGGATGCTCGGCAACGAGTGCCTCTATGTCTGCGCGGACGACGCCCACGGCACCGCCACGATGCTTCTCGCCGAGCGCGAGGGCACGTCCCCGGAAGCGCTGATCGACCGTCTGCGGGGCGAACACGCCGCGGATTTTCGCCGCTTCCACATCAGCCACGACAACTACCACTCCACGCACTCGGCGGAGAACGAACACTACGCCACGCTGATCTACAACCGTCTCAAGGAAGGCGGCCACACGTTCACGGCGGATGTGGAACAGCTCTATGACGCCGAGCGCGGGCTGTTCCTCGCCGATCGTCAAGTCCGGGGCGACTGTCCGCGCTGCGGCGCCGCGGATCAGCCAGGCGACAACTGCGACGAATGCGGCGCCACCTACGACGCCGTGGAGCTCGTCAGACCACGCTCGGTACTCTCGGATGCCGTGCCGCAGCTGCGCCGATCGGAACACCACTTCGTGGACTTGCCGCAATTCCAAGGGTTTCTCGAGGATTGGACCGCCAGCGGCCCCGTGCAGCCGGAAGTGGCCAACAAGCTCGCCGAGTGGCTCGACAGCGGCTTGCGGCCGTGGGACGTCAGCCGCGACGCGCCCTACTTCGGTTTCCCGATACCGGATGCGGAAGGCAAGTTCTTCTACGTCTGGATGGACGCCCCCATCGGCTACATGGCGAGCTTCAAGAACCTGTGCGATCGCACAACCGGCCTCGACTTCGAGGACTTTTGGCTTCCCCAAAGCGGTGCGGAAGTGCATCACTTCATCGGCAAGGACATCGTCAATTTCCATTGCCTGTTTTGGCCGGCGGTTCTCGCCCACGCGGGATTCCGCACGCCAACGCGCATTCACACGCACGGCCACATCACGGTGGACGGCAAGAAGATGTCGAAAACCCGAGGCACGTTCATCAACGCCGGAACGTACTTGGAGCATTTGAATCCGGAATACTTGCGCTACTACTTCGCAACGAAGATGTCGGCGAGCGTGGACGACATGGACGTCAACCTGGCGGATTTCGTCCAGCGCGTGAACACGGATCTGGTGGGCAAGGTGGTCAACATAGCGTCACGCTCGGCCAGCTTCATCGGCCAGCGGTTTGGCGGCAAGTTGTCGGCCTCGGTGGCGGACGAGGATCTGTGGGCCGAGGTCGCCGGCGCGCGAACGGCACTCGCGGATCTCTACGAACGCGGCGATGTTGGCCGGGCCCTGCGCGAGGTCACCGCGCTGGCGGACAGCGCGAACCGCTACATCGCCGCCCGTCAGCCGTGGAAGGCCATCAACGACCCGGCGCGCCGCGACGAGGCGCACGGCGTGTGCTCGCTGGGCGTGAACATCTTTCGGGCGCTGGTCGTCTATCTGAAGCCGGTGCTGCCGGCGATGGCGGAAAAAGCGGAGGCGTTTCTGCAGGTTCCACCGCTCGCGTGGGAGGACGCCGCGACGCCGCTTTTGGATCACGCCATCGCGCCTTACGAACCGCTCTTCACACGCTTGGATCGCAAGGCCTTGGATCGGGTCGTGGCGGCAACGCGAGCCGAAGCCGAGACGCAAGCCGAAGCCGAGACGGCGACCACCATCGGCATGGAGGACTTTCTCAAGGTCGATCTGCGCGTGGCCCAAGTCGTCGCCGCCCGTCCCGTGACCGGAGCGGACCGGCTGCTCGAACTGGAGCTGGATGTGGGCGACCATGAACGCCGCGTTTTCGCGGGCATCCGCTCGGCCTACGCTGCGGAAGATCTCGTCGGCCGGCTCGTGGTTCTGGTGGACAACCTGGCGCCGCGCAAGATGCGCTTCGGCACCTCCGAGGGAATGGTGCTGGCCGCGTCGCACGACGACACCGGCGTTTTCCTGCTCGCCGCGGACAGCGGCGCCCGGCCGGGCATGCGGGTGACTTGAACCGTGGCCGATCTGCTGCTCATTCTGCTTTCGGCGGCGCTGGTCAACAACTTCGTGCTCGTGCAATTCCTGGGCCTGTGTCCATTCGTCGGCACCTCCGCGCGGTTCGAGACGACCGTGCCGATGACGCTCGCGACGATGTTCGTGCTCGCGGTGGCGGCCGTCGCCACCAATCTCTTGCACCACCACCTGCTTGCGCCGTTCGGACTGGAGTACCTGCGCATCATCGCCTTCATTGTCGTCATCGCGGCCTGCGTGCAGTTCACGGAGCTGTTCGTGCGGGCGGCCAGCCCCTTGTTGCACCGGATGCTCGGCCTCTACCTGCCGCTCATCACCACCAACTGCGCGGTTCTCGGCGTCGTGCTGATCGCCGTGGACGAAGGCCTCTCGCTGGCGCGCACTTTGGTGCTGGCCATAGGCGCCGGCGCCGGTTTCGGCGTTGCCATCGTGGCCTTCGCGGCCCTTCGGGAACGCATCAACGACGACGCCGTTCCGGCGCCCTTGCGCGGCGTGCCGCTCGCGCTCGTCACCGTCGGTTTCATGGCGTTGGCGTTTCACGGCCTGCGGGGCATCGGCGCCGGCATGGGCGCGTGACGGCCGCGCTCGCGCTGGGCGGCATCGGCCTCGCCCTCGCCTGCCTGCTCTGCGTCGCTCGGCTGGCGCTGGCCGGCAAAGAGAAGCGCAACGCCTCGGCGGTGGTGGACGCCGTGGACGCCCTGCTCCCGCAGACCCAGTGCGCGCAGTGCGGCTATCCGGGCTGCCGACCCTACGCCGAAGCGGTCGTCGCCGGCGCCCGCACGGACCTCTGCGCTCCCGGCGGGCCGGACACGGCGGCGCGATTGCGCGACCTGGTGCGCGGCGAGGGCGTGCCATCGGCGTTGCCGCGGCCCCACGAGCAGGTGGCGCGCATAGTGGCGGGGGACTGTGTCGGCTGCGGGCTCTGCCTGGCCGCGTGTCCCGTGGACGCGATCGCCGGCGCCCCGCAATTTCTCCACGCCGTGGTTTCGGAACACTGCACAGGTTGCGAGCTGTGCGTGCCGGCGTGTCCCGTGGACTGCATCCAAATGGTCGCGCCGACGGTGGCGAGCGGATTCCCCGAATCCGCGCGCGTCGCCGGGGAGAGCGACGTCGTCGAACGCATTGCCGCGGCAGGCGTCGTCGGCATGGGCGGCGGCGGCTATCCGACGGCCGGCAAAATTCGCGCCGCCCTTGCCGCCGGGGCCGATTGCGTGGTGGCCAACGGCATGGCCAGCGAACCCGGCGCCACCGCCGACACGACGTTGCTGCGCGATCATCTGGACGAGGTGGTCGCCGGCCTGCGTTTGGTCGGGCAATGTCTCGGCGGCGACGATGTCCGACTGGTTCTCGCCGTGCCGCCCGGCAGCCGGTTGCCGCGGCCCGCCGTGGAAGTGGATCTGCCGTATCCCGCCGGTGACGAGCGGGCGTTGGTGCGCCACATCACCGGGCGACCTGTGCCGGCGGGGGGCCATCCCACGGATGTCGGCGTGCTGGTGTTGAACGTGGCGACCTTGTTTGCCGTGCGGGAAGCGGTCGCCGGCGGCAAGGCGCTTGATAGACGGCTGTTGACCGTGGATGGCGCGGACGTGTGGCTGGCGCTCGGCACGCCGCTCGGGGCCCTGCCGGTGGCCGCCGGCACCGCTGGCCTGCGCGTCAATGGCCTCTTGACCGGCCGGCCCGCGGCGCGGGGGGAGGTGGTCGAAGCGACCACCTTCGCCGTGGATGCGGCGCCGAAGCCGTCGCCATGCATCGGTTGCGGCTGGTGCGAGCCCGCCTGCCCGGAAGGGCTGGCCCCGGAGAACCTGCACGCGACGTTCGATGCCGGGCGAACGGATGCCGACGCCTTCGCCTGCACGGAGTGCGGCGCCTGCGCGGCCGCGTGCCCCAGCGCGATCGATCTGGTCAACGAATTCCGCGTCCTCAAGCGGCGAACCGGGGACGAACGCCTTGGGCGGGCCCGCGCCAACACCGCCAAGGCGCGGTGGGAAGCGCGCGACAAACGGTTGGCCGACCAGGCGCGGCAAGCGCGATCGCGGCGTGAAACACGGCTGCGCGCGGCGCGTCAGTGGTAGTGTCGGCGCCAGGTTTCGCGCCACACCCTTAGAACGCGCCCACGCGATCCGGGATCTTGGCCGCGAACGGACACCGGCCAGCGCGGCCCTGGCGGCGAACCGACGGTGCGCAGGCCGTCCGGGTTGGTCGCGCCGAGTGGCCCGTGAAGACGTGGACGGCCGGCGTCCGCCAAGTGTCGGAGGGCCGCAAGCCGCCGGTTGAAGCGGATTCACATGATCAATTGGTTCGCCAAGCCAACCGAAACGCCGGTCATCATGGACCGCGTGTTGATCGCGCTGGCGCTTCCCGTCGCCGTGTCGGCTTGGGTGTTCGGCCCGATGGCGCTGGCGCACTGCGCGGTGGCGCTAGCGGCCGGCGCCGGGTTCGAGAGCGTCTGCCGCTTCGCCCGAAACCGGACGCCTTGGCCGTTCGCGGATCGCAGCGTTCCGGTCACCTGCCTGCTCATCGCGTTGGCGATGCCGCCTTCCGCCCCGCTTTGGCTGTCGGTGGTCGCCGTGGGCATCGGCGTGGTGTTGGCCAAGGAACTCTACGGCGGCTTGGGCCGCAACGTGTTCAATCCGGCCATGGCCGGATACGCCGCGGTGTTGGCGGCCTATCCGCAGGCGCTCGCCCACACCGACGCGACCACCGGCGCCACGGCGCTCGACGCGCTGCGCTTTCGGGGCGCGATGACCATAGACGAAGCGAGCGGCGGCCCGGCGTTCGGCGTTCTCGGCGGCGCCGGTTTCGAGTGGGTGAACGCCGCCGCTCTTGCCGGCGGGGTGTATCTGCTGCTGGTTCGCGTGGTGCATTGGCGCTTGCCGCTGGCGGTGCTGGTCGGCTTGGGTTTGCCGGCGGCGATCTTCCACGACGCCGGCAGCTCGGCGAGTTTGGGTTCGCCGGTGTTCCACTGGTTCGCCGGCGCGTCCATGTTGGCGGCCTTTTTCATCGCCACGGATCCCGTCACCGCCCCGCGGGCCGCCGGCCACCAGTGGTTGTTCGGGCTCGGCGTGGGCGCGTTGGTGTTCGCCATTCGCGCCGCCGGCAGCCATCCCGATGGTGTGGCCTTCGCCGTGTTGCTGGGCAATCTCGCGACGCCGGTGCTGGATCGGCTGCGCGCGGCGAGGAGCGGACAGGCGCCGTGATCGATCCGGCGGCCACGCTCGCCGCCTTCGTTCGTCACCGGCTTGCGGACGACGAGCATGCGAGGGCATCATCATCCACTTCTCAACCAATCCCGAAGCGGTCCTTGGGCGGCGCACCGCCGGCTCGTTTCGCCACCGCAATTGACCATTCGCTCGTTCGCCGCATCGTGCTCTGTTCTGCTGCTGCTCGGCGCCGGCGCCGGCGGGCTTCTGGCGTGGTTCGCCGCCGCGACCCAAGAGAAGGCGCGCGCCAACCGCCAAGCGGCGCAAACGCGCGTCCTGCGTGAACTCGCCGGCGTGGATGTCGATGCCGCGGCACCGGGCGATGTGCTCTATTGCGCGAACGATCTCGTGATCTTGCGCGGCGTCGGCCGGGGCTACGGCGGCCCGTTTCAATTGGCGGTGGCCACGGACGACAGCGGCGCCCTGCTCGGGGTGCGGGTGCTCGAACATCGGGAGACCCCCGGCTTCGGCGACATCCTGGCACCCGAAGCAGAGTGGTTGGGTTCTTTCCAAGGGGGCGAAGTGGATGCGGTAACCGGGGCGACGGTGACGTCCACCGCGGTGATCAACGCGGTGGCGCGCCTTGCCGAGCGGGCCCGCGCCGAGGCGTGCGGGCCATGAGCGCGTTCGGGGAAGCGGCTTTGCGGCGAAACCCCGCATGGGTGCAGCTACTGGGCCTTTGCCCGCTCTTGGCCGTCTCCAACACCGTGGCGAACGCCGCCGGCCTCGCGGTCGCGAGCGCGGTGGTGCTCACCGGCTCGGCCTTTTTCATCGCCTCCGTGCGCCGGTGGATTCCGGCGGATGTGCGGTTGCCCTGTTTCGTGCTGGTCATCGCCACCTTCACCACCCTCGTACACCTCGCGATGGAGGCCTACGCCTTCGAGTTGCACCAGCGAATCGCCCTTTTCGTTCAAATCGTCGTCACCAACTGCATGATTCTGGGGCAAGTGGAACGAGTCGCCGCCAAAGTTCGCGTTGGTCGGGCCCTGGTCGACGCCCTAGGCGCATCGGCCGGTTTCGCGGCGGCCATTCTCGCGGTCGGCGCGGTGCGCGAGGTCATCGCTGTGGGGTTTCCGCTCGCCGCGATGCCCGCTGGCGCCTTTGTGATCGCCGGTCTGCTGCTCGCTCTGGCAAACGCGCTTGCCGCAAGGGATTGGCGGTTCGTCCCGCGCCGGTCCAGCGCGCGCCGATCTCCGGAAACACCGCTGGAACGCCAATGAACAGAGACAAACGCGCCGATATTTTCGCCCGCTTGGCCGGCGAGAACCCCGAACCGAGGACGGAGCTGGCCTACGGCACGCCGTTCGAGCTGCTCATCGCGGTCATGTTGTCGGCGCAGGCCACGGACGTCAGCGTCAACCGGGCCACCGGGCCGTTGTTCGCCGCGGCGGACACGCCACAAGCGATGCTCGCGCTCGGTGCGGACCGCATCAAGGATTTCATCAAGTCCATTGGCCTTTTCAACACCAAGGCGGCGAACATCGTGAAGACGTGCCGCACCCTGGTTGACGACCACGGCGGGCATGTGCCACGTAGCCGGGAAGCGCTGCAGGCGTTGCCGGGCGTCGGCCGCAAGACCGCCAATGTGGTTCTCAACACCGCCTTCGGCGAACCGACGATCGCCGTGGACACGCACATCTTCCGCGTCTGCAACCGCACCAGGATCGCGCCCGGCAAGACACCCCTGCAGGTGGAGGAGAAACTGCTGCGTTTCGTGCCGGCCGAGTTCAAGCGGGGCGCCCACCATTGGTTGATATTGCACGGGCGCTACGTCTGCACCGCGAGGCGCCCGCGTTGCGGATCCTGCTCGATAGAAGACCTTTGCGAATACCGGCACAAGGAAGACGGGTGACCCCCCGGGTCGGGCCGGGCGCCACGAAAGCCGGTCCGCTTCGCAAGACGGTAGTGATCGCGTGCGTTGTCGTCGCGGCTGCGGTGTGCGGTGTTTGGATCGCCCAAAGCCCCGAACCCGCGGTGGTCATCGCCAAGCGGCTGGCGGCCGAACGCTGGTACGCGGTGCTCGTTCACGGCACGCCCATAGGCCACTACCGTTCGTGGGGCGCGCGCACCGCGGGCAGACACTTCGAGTTTCGCACATCCCTGCAATTCCAACTGAGGGACGGCGCGCCAACGCGCATGGAGGACACGCTGGTTTTCGATAGCCGGCCACCGCATCGGCTCTTGCGGGCCAGCCACACGGCCGCCGGCCCGAACCAGACTTCCCGCTCGGTTCGGATCGAGGATGGCGTGGCGCGCGTGCAAGAGGGCGAAGCGCACTGGCAGGCCAACACGCCCGCTGAGCTCGCGATGGGCGAATATCTGGCAGTCGAGACTTGGCTGCAAAGCGGTCTGGCCGTCCAAGGTGCCAAAAGACGGGCTCGCACTTGGAATTTCGACCGCCTGGCGGTGGTTTCCGAGCTTTGGCGTCTGGCGCGCATTGACGATGACGGCGCGGTGATCACGTTGGCCGCCGACGAGCAAACGCGCATAGAGATGGGCCAGGACCTTGCGCCTCGGCGCTTGCAGCTACAGGGTCTCTTCGTGTTGCAGCGTGTGCCGGGCGAAGCGGCCGCGCGTTTGTGGGAACGAAGCACGCCGCTCTTCTCCGACGGCGCGGCGGGCGCGCAGGTGAATACGGCCATCGCCAATCCGCGCGCGTTGCGGCGCCTGGTTCTGGCGGTGGAGGGCCCGATGGACGGCCGGCGCTGGCCGCCGACTTCGGACACCTCCGCCGGTGCCCAGCGGCTGGTTGCAACGGAAGTCGATGCCCGCCGTGCCGCCTCCTTCGCGGAGACGCGAAGCGCCATCGCCGCCACCGCGGCTTTTCCCGCCAACGACGAGGGCTTGCGCGCTCTTGCGGCGCAAGCGGTCGCGGGCGCGCCGGACGCCAACGCCAAAGCCGACGCCCTCGCCCTGTTCGTTTACGGCTTGCTTCGTTACGAAGACGCGGCCGGCCGCAGCGTGTTCCAAGCGGTGCGCGACCGGCGCGGCGACTGCACCGAGTTCGCCAATCTGTACACCACGCTAGCCCGCGCGGTCGCGTTGCCGGCGCGCACGCGGGTCGGCCTCGCGTACCGCGCGCCGGGCGCGGAAGGCGGCAACGGCGAGTTCGCTTTGCACGCTTGGAACGAAGTCGCCGTGGACGGCGTGTGGCGCGGCGTGGATCCCACTTGGGGACAGACGCGCTTGGACGCCACGCACCTGCCACTGCCGGAGGAGGACATCCTGGCCGTGGCGGTGGCGCTCCCGAACCTGGTGTTCCGCGTTGTGGAGGCGACCTACTGACAAACGGCCTTCGCCGGCCCGACGCGTCACCGGGCCACGTCCGCCCCGGCGCGGCGGAGTATCATGCGCGTCCCGTTTCGCCACAAGTTCGCCCGCGGCCACAAGCGTTTTTCCCAAGGCGCGGCCAGGGGACGGTTGCTTGAAGGAGGTCTTTCTTGAAAACCCGCGAAGTCGTTTTGGTTCGTCGTCCCGTTGGCTTGCCGAAGGTGGAGGACTTCGCGTTGCGCGAAGTGGAGCTGCCGGCGCCGAGCGAGGGCGAGGTGCTGGTGGAAAACCTGAGCCTGTCCGTGGATCCCTACATGCGGGGACGGATGATCGACCGGCGCTCGTACACGTCGCCGTTCCAAGTGGACGAGGCGCTCACCGGTGGCGCCATCGGCCGCGTCGCGCAGTCCAACCATCCCGATTTCGCGGTAGGCGACCATGTGGAATCCCACCTCGGCTGGCGCGAAGCGTTCGTGTCAGGCGCGCGGGGCTTGCGCAAACTCGGCGAGCTGCGCGCGCCGCCATCCGCGTATCTGGGCGTTCTCGGCATGCCCGGCAAGACCGCCTACGTTGGCCTGTTGGATGTGGGCGCCCTGCAAGAAGGCGAGCGCGTGTTTGTTTCCGGGGCCGCCGGGGCGGTGGGCAGCGCGGTGGGTCAGATCGCCAAGATCAAAGGCTGCACCGTCGTCGGCAGCGCCGGCAGTCCGGCCAAGGTGCGCCACCTGATGGACGATCTGGGCTTCGATCACGCCTTCGACTATCACGAAGGCAACTTGGAAAAGCACATCTTCGCCGGCAGCCCGCAAGGTGTCGACGTGTACTTCGACAACGTCGGCGGCGATCACCTGCAAGCGGCGCTCAATTGCATGCGCCCGGGCGGGCGCATTGCGCTGTGCGGCGCCATCTCGCAATACAACGCCACCGCGCCGGTGCCGGGGCCGAGCAATCTCGCCATCGCCATCGGCCTCGGGCTCACCATCAAGGGCTTCATCGTCTCCAACTTCGGCGAGCGGGAACTGGATTTCGCGCGCGACATGGGCGCTTGGATCGAGAGCGGTCGATTGAAGTACCAAGAAACCGTCGTTGCGGGGCTGGACAACATGCCGCAAGCGTTCATCGGCCTTTTCACCGGCGTCAACACCGGCAAGATGGTCGTCGCCTTGTCCTGAGAAACGGCCCCGCGCCGGCGGAGCGGGCGCCACCTCCCCACGGGTGCTGGCGGCAGCCGCCGGGGTGGTGCCCGGACGGGCCGGCTCAGCCGTCGCCGAACCGGTACCGCAACCGGAGGCCGCTCAGCCGCGGGCGCGTGAAGAAGCGCGTGTTGTCGAACTGGGTGATGATCTGCGCCGCCTCGTGAACGTCGCCGGTCAGGTTGCTCACGAACGCCTCCACCCGCAGCTTGCCGTTGCGGTGGGTGAAGCCGGCGCCGGCGTCCACGGACCAAAACGCTTTCACCTCGTCGTTCAGCCGCAGCCGCGGATTGTTCGGCTGCATGAAATCCACGCTGTTGAATATCGTGCGGAACTGATCGTCGCGCCAGCCAACCGAAAAGACGTAGTCGAAAGTTCCCCACGGCAGGCCGATGAGTTGCGTAAGCGACGCGTTGAACTGGAACCGCGGCGTATGCGGCAGGCGACGGTCGGCGATAGGCCGGAAGACCGCTTCGTCGGGCGCCACGTCGGCTTGGAAGCGAAAGTCCTGTATTGGCAAAGCGTTTTCGATCTTCGCTTCCAGCCACAGCGCCGTCCAATTCAGGTTTATGCCGCGCGGAAATTGCAAGCCGCCATCGAACTGCATGCCGTAGAGGTGGGAGTTCGCGGCGTTGTAGCTGAACGAAACGACTAGCGAGCCGCTACCGGTTTCAGAGGGGTCGATCAGCGTCACGCCGCCGATCGTGAAGTCCAAAGCCTGCTCGACGGAGAGCAATGAAGTGAACACCTGATCGGCGTAGTCGTAGTAGAACCCGGAGGCGTTGAAGCGCGCCGGCAGTTCGCCGAGCTCGAATTCGCTCTTCCAGCCGAGCTCGTAGTAGACCAAGCGCTCTTCGTCGTAGGTCGGCGCGACCGGCAGGCCCGTCTCGCCGGTGAACGTGTCGTTGAAGCCGCCGGACTTGTGGCCGGTGGCGATCATGAAGTACAGCAGGTTGTCCGCCAAGGTGTTGCGCTCCACGCGCAAACGCCAATCGAGAAAGTCGTTGGTCATCTCGCCGAACTGCGGCGTGATGGACGTGTTGGGATTGATGATCTGCACAAAGCTGAAGTAGCCGTCTTCCGGACAGTAGAAATCGTCCAGGTTGAAGGTGTCTTCGCAAACCACCTTGTCCTCGGGCGCGGCGCCACCGCCATAGGTGCCCTTGGCGAGAATTCTCTCCACCGTGTCGCGGGCGCCGAACTGGGCGATGCCGTTGAAGTAGAAGGCGAGATACTCGGCATCCGAGACGGTGCCGTCGCCATTCGCGTCCGGCTCGTAGATGGTGCGATCCTGGGCGGCGAACCGGAAGCCCTCGGTGCCGATCCGCAAACCGCCGCAACAGCTGAAACCGCGACCGCCCAAGGCGAACGCGTAGCGGGCGTTCACACCGACCCGGGACTTCTCCTCGTCCGTGTAGCGCGCGCCGGCGGTGATTCGCGTCTGGTCGGTCAAGTGGTAGGTGACATCTCCGTATAGGGACGAGGAAGCGCTGTCCGTGTTCGGTTGATTGAACTCGATGCCTTGGAAGAACAACGTGCGGTCGCCCACGGAACCGAGGAACGTGCTTTGGTCCTCCTTGAACCAGAAGTAGCCTAGCGTCCACGTCCAATCTTCGGTGTCGCCGAACAGCCGCACCTCGTGAATGTCGGAGACGCTGTCCGTCACGAACCGAAAGCGCGACCAGTTGTCGTAGGTTTCGTCGACGGGCTGCAACGTGTCAGCCACGCCGGGCCAGTCCGGCGAAAGCGGGGTGACGCCGTCGTAGTCGTAGAGCAGGTCGCGCCGGCTGGCGATGTACTCCAATGTGCCCCACGCGAAATCGTAGGTGGCCTCCAACTTGACGCCCCAGTGCTCGGTGTCGAGGTCCGGCGCGAAAGCGCGGGCGTAGACGTCGCGCGGGTCGTCTATCGCGGTTGGCAACACTCCGTTGCCGAGCGGATTCGCGTAGTTCGTGCCGGTGTAGCCGGTGCCGCGCTCACGCACCAGATCGGCCGCGAGCAAGACGGTCAGCCGATCCGTGGCGTCGAAGAGGAACTGAAAACGGTAGCCGCGGTTGTCCTCTTGTTCCGCGGTGCGCAGATTGGCCGGCCCCACGTCGTTGTAGTAGGAGTCGTGCGCCAGCGAGTAGACGGCAACGCGCGACGCCGCCCTTTCGCCCATGGGAACGTTGACGATGCCGCGATACACGCGCTGGTTGTAGTCGCCAAGTTCCACTTCCAAGGCCGCGTCCCAGATGCCGATGCCGGGCCGCCACGGGATGATGTTCACGGAACCCGCCATCGCGTTGCGGCCGCGCAGCGTGCCTTGCGGCCCCACGTTCACCTCTACCCGGGCGATGTCGAAGAACGCCGAGCCGATGCCGCTCGGCCGCGGCACATAGACGCCGTCCATATGCGGGGCCGCCGCCGGATCGCCGAGTTCGGTGTTGTTGGAGGAGCCGACGCCGCGGATCCACACTTCGATGTTGCCTTGTTTTTGCCCGATTTCCAAACCCGGCGCGAGTTCGCTCAAATCGGTGAGGCTTTGCACGCCTTGGATCTTGAGGCTTTCGCCGTCGAAGCTGTACGCGGTGACGCCCAAGTCCTGCAACGCCTGGCCGCGCCGTTCCACCGTCACGCATTCCGGGGCGCTGCCCGTCTCGGACTCGTGGCGAGGCGTGTACATGTCCCATTGGCCGGCCTTGTCGTCCCAGCGGGCGCACACGGCGATGACCTCTTCCATGTACTCGTTGTCCGCGACGAACTCCTCGTCCGCGCCTTGTTCCTGAGCCAGCGTTGGAAACGCGACAATTGCGCAGCCAAGCGCGGCCGCCGCGATCCGCGAGCCGTTGTTTGCCGATTGCATGTCAATTCCTCCGTTACCTTGGCCGGCGTCAGGGCGCCGCCACAACACGCACGTTGTCGAATCGACCCACGGCGCCATCGGCGTTCTGCCAGTCCGGGAAGAACAGCACCAACTTCAGATCGGAAAGATCAAGGCCACCAAAATCCGTCGCCAAGTCGAAACTGTAGCTTTGCCAATCCGCGCCCGGTTGCGGATTGCCGGCGTCCGTGATCAACACCTCGACCGCCGTCGCCGCGTTGGAGCTTTCCAGCTTGACGCGCCACAAGGAGCCTTCCGGCGGTGCCGAGACCTCCTTGAAATCGAAACGCAACGTGGCGTTGGCAAGCCCCGAGGCGTCGACGCCATCGACGGCTTGGAAACCGGTCACGGTGCCGCCGGCGCCGAAGCGGATCTCCACGACCTTGCCGTGTTCCTCGTCGTCGTCCACTTCCGCGAACGTGGCCCCGCCGCAGCAGTCCCACAAGAACCAGTTCGGGGAAAGGCCGTCCTCGTACAAGACGACGTCTTCGCCCGGCGGCCCGCCATCTTCTTCGCCGCCGTGCCACTGGATGTTGTCGAGTTGGAAGTTCTGCGCGACGCGCTGACTGGTTGGGAACACGACGATTCCCGTGTTCACGCTGCCAAGGTTCAAGCCCCCACTCAACAGCCGGGAGACCGGAATCCGCACCGTTTCCCAAGCACCGTCGCCCACCTTGCCGATGGCCTGATCGCCGCTCGTGCAGGGAAATATGCAGTCGATCTTCATCGTCATGCCGGCGTCGTTGGCCCCGTAATCGTCCACTTTGATGTCGAAACGCACCTCGCCAGTGGCGTAGTCCGAGAGATCCAAGCCGCCGCTGGCTTGAATGAACCAAACGCCCACCGCGTCGCCGCCCGCGAAGGTCACGTCGATTATCTTGCCCCGGGCGGGGTCCGCCGCATCGACGACGTCCCATTGGGACTTGTTGTCCGAATTCGCGTTGTCCGTGTAGTCGGCCCAGCCGCTGCCGGAATCGGCGCCCCGCATGCCGTTGTCCCACACCGGATCCACCGCATCGACAAACACCGGCTGCGGCGGCAACGGCCCAACGCGCGGCGGTTTCGGCGGCTTGATGCCGCAACCGCCATCGGAAGGATGGCCGCAGCGGATCTTCACGTTGTCCACCTGCAGGTGGGCCGCGCCGGTGGGTTCCAAGACGAACAGGCTCAGCACTTTATCGAGGTCCACCGGCCCGCCGCCGAAATGGCCGGGATTGTGGGCGATGTCGCTGATCTGGACGGTGACCGTGGTCCACTCGTCTTTCGGCAAATCGGCCACGGCCAGCTCGACAAAGCCCAGATCCGGGAACAGGCTGTCGATTTTCACTTGCAGGCCGCTTTCCGCGTCCGTCCCTTCGCTGAACACGAACAGATCGAATTGGATCTCGCCGGCGTAGTTGCCGGGGTCCGCGGCGCTGCCCATGCCGAAAAAGCTCTGCCGCGACGTGTCCTGGGCGAAAATCGACATATTGCCGCCGCCTGTGGTGGAAATGTCGATGACCATGCCGCGGTCTTCGAGACTCGCTTCGGACAGCGCAAACGCGCCGTTGTTGTCCCACACGCCGAATGCGAGCGCCAGCGTTTCCTCGACGTTGGGGAAGGCCAACGGGCCAAGCATGTCGCCGTACAGCTGGTATTCGGCGCGGAAGACATCGCCGGGAAGGAACGGTTCGACGCCCGGATCCACGAGATCCGCGAAGCCCGCGCAATCCACGCCGGCGGTGGGTATGTTGCAGCGGTACACGCGCACATAGTCCACGAGCATCTGGCCGGGGAAAGCCGACGGCACGGGCGGGCCCGGCAGGTTGCCGCCAACGGCCAAGTTCAACAACAGGTGAAAAGGTTGGTCGAACGGCGCGGATGCCGGCCCCGGGGTGTGCGCGTTCGTCTCGGCGTCCCGGTAGTAGGTCCAGTAGGTGGTGTTTCGCGCGGTCTGGAAATGGGTGCCGTCAACGAACCACCGCACCTCGTCCTCGTCCCATTCCAACGCGTAGGTGTGGAAGCCGTCCGCGGGATCAATCCCCGTGTACCGACTGCTGGAGAACTTGTTGAGGGGCCACGCCATCCCGTAGTGGACGGCGCCGAGCGTGAACGGCGCGGGATCGCGGCTGTACACCTCCATGATGTCGATCTCGCCACCAGCGGCCCATGTGCCGTAAGGCGAATCGGTCGGCAGCATCCAGAACGCCGACCACAGGCCTTGGCCGCCCGGCGGGCGGATCCTCGCCTCCACGCGGCCGTAGCGCATGTCCATCTTGCCGCTCGTGTTGATCCGCGCGGACGTGTAGTCGTGGCGCCCCACCGTCTCTTGACGAGCGGTGATCACGAGGTTGCCGCCGGAAACGGCGATGTTCGCCGCTTGGTAGGTTTGCAGCTCGTTGTTGCCCCAGCCGGGAATGCCCTCGGCGGTGCCGTCGCCGGTCTGGATGTTCCAATTGGCCGTGTTCAACGCCGAGCCGGAGAACTCGTCCGCCCAAACGAGCTCCCAACCGCGCTCCACAACGGGATTCTGCGGCTCGTTGCCGCCCTGCGCCGCGTCCGTGTTGCCGCCGCCGCAGCCGGTCAGAAAGGCCGCCGCCGCGCCGAGCGCCAGCGCCGCCATAGTGTTGCGCCAAACCGGCTTCGCGATCATCTGCCTCTCCCCTGCCCGTCGCACACCCTTTCTAGCACCGTTTCGCCAAGCGCGTCAAGTTCGCGTAATCCGCGTCCTGCATGATGGGCGGACGGCGGTTTCATCGTGTTTGTTCGACAATTGTCACGCTATTTGACAAAGGCTTGTCCGCCAACACCCGCGGTGACCCTCGGCAACGCCGGAGGCCACGATTTGCAATGTAAAGCAGCCCGGCATGGGCCGAAGCCAAGCATATCCGCGTCAATCCGTCGCCAGTGTGCGAATGACCGCACCGGAACGCGCCGAATGGAGCGCGAGGCCGCTCGCTTGGGCCTGGGCTTCGACTGGCGCAAGCACCAAGGCCCGCGCATGCCGAAAGCACGGACGGCACGGACAACGGCGTCGCCCTGCGCGCGCCGCGTCACCGCGCCCTGGATGGCAAGCCGGTGACGTTCGACGCCCGGTTCCGCATCCGTGTCAACGGCCAATTGACAGAGCGGCTGCGGATTGAGAATCGCAGTGGTGGCTTGCCGGCGTTCCGCAATGCCTTGCGCCTCTTCTGGCGTTGCCGCCGGACAAGCGGGACAGGCCGGCCCCGTTCTTCGTGAACTTGGCGAATCGGCTTCGCGGCTGGCCGGCTGGCGCGTTGAACGGGTGAACCGTGGCGGATGAGCCGCCGTCACGACATGGAACGAAACCAGCGGGAACGCTAACATCAACCCGTTCACGCGCCGCGGCGCACGGCGAGCGGCGAAAGACGGCAACAGGGAGCGAGACGGATGAACGACGACCGGGCAAGGCGGGAGGGGCGTCTGGCCGGCAAGGCAGCGTGGGTCACCGGCTCTTCACGCGGCATCGGGCGGGTGGTCGCCGACCACTTGGCCGGTCTTGGGGCGCGGGTGGTCGTTCACGGCACAACCCCGCACTCCACGCGAGCGTTCAACGAGGCGGAGTCGTTGGACGCGGTGGCGTCCGCCATCGCCGAGGCCCACGGCGCCGACGTGCTGGCGGTGCATGGCGATCTCGCATCGGAAGACGCCGTGAGGGAAATCTGCGCCAGCATCCGCGACCGTTTCGGCCGCATCGACATCCTCGTCAACAACGCCGGCGGCGACATCGGCGCGCAAGGAGCGATGGGCGAGAAGGCCGGCAAACCAGTGGTCAACGACGCGTTGGGCGTGTCCGTGGCCGATGTCCGCACGGTGCTGGAACGCAACTTGCTAACGTGCATCCTCGTCTGCCGCGAAGTCGCGCCGGAGATGATGGCGCGCGGCCGCGGGTGGATCGTCACCATCGGCAGCATCGCCGGCCTCGGCGGCCACCGCTCGGAAGTGATCTACGGCACCGCCAAGGCGGCCGTCCACGAGTACACGCGCTGCCTCGCCGCCCAGCTTCGCCCGCACGGCGTATACGCCAACGTCATCGCGCCGGGCGAGATCATCACCGCCCGCTTCGTCGCCAGCCGCCCCACGCGGGAGGAACGCAAGACGCGCGAAGGCGCGCTCACGCGCTACGGCTGGCCGGAGGAGGTGGCGCGCACGGTGGAGTTTCTGGTCACGCCGGATTCCTCGTACATCTCCGGCCAAGTGCTGCGGGTGGATGGTGGCGCGCAGTTGTTCCCGGCCTGAGCCGGTGCCGCCCGCGTCCAAGACGGTCGCCGTCATCGAAGGGGACGACGCCGCTCCAGAGGCCATGCGCCCGGTGGTGGCGCTGCTTGACGAGTTGCGGCTCGGCGTGCGGTGGACGTATCCGCCGGTCGGCGCCAGAGCGGAACGCGAAACCGGCTCGACGTTCCCGCCAGCCGCCAAAGCGGCGATCGACGCCGCCGACACCACCCTGTTCGGTTCCACCAGCGGCAAATCCGGCGCCGCGCTCTCGTATCTGCGGTGGGGCAAGGAGACTTACGCCAACGTGCGACCGTGCCGCCACATGCCCGGCTGCGCCAGCCCGCTGGCGACACCCGCTGGCATCGACTTCGTGATCGTGCGCGAGAACTTGGAAGACCTCTACGTCGGCGTGGAAGGCGCCCTTCGAGATCTTGCCCCGCTAAACCTGATCGGGCGCACGACGCGGCGGCCCGTCCACGCGCTCGGCGAAGGATGCTACGCCGTGAAAGCCATCACCGAGCGCGGCACGGAACGGGTGGTGCGCTTCGCCTTCGAGCTGGCGCGCACGCGCGCGCAGACGCCGGAACGGGCGGGAAGTCGCCAACCGAAGGTGACCTGCGCCACCAAACACAACATGCTGCCGGGCACCGACGGGTTGTTCTTGGGCGTGGCGCGGGAGGTCGCCAAGGCCTACCCCGATGTGGAGTTCGAGTTCTTCATCGTGGACGACTTCGCATGCCGGATGATCCGCGAGCCGCAACGCTTGGACGTGGTGGTGATGCCGAACCAGTACGGCGACATCCTCTCGGACGCCGCCGGCGGTTTGCTCGGGAGCTTGGGTTTGGCGCCGAGCGGCTGTTACGGGCACGACTACGCCTACTTCGAGCCGGCGCACGGCACCGCGCCGGACATCGCCGGCAAGGGCGTCATAAACCCCACGGCGACTTTGCTTTCCGCCACGATGATGCTCGCGCATCTGGGGTTGGCGCCGGCGGCGCGGCGCATCGAGGAGGCGGTGGCGCGCGTCTACGCCGAGGGTGCCAATCTAACGCCGGACCAAGGCGGAACGGCGACCACGCAAGCGTTCTGCGATGCCGTCGCTCGAGCGCTCGGTTGATGTCCGGCAACGCCTTGCCGCCCCCAGAGATCAAGCCAAGCGCCGGGCCAAGGCCGGCGGCGTGACGGCCCAACGGCCGCGGCAGGCGGGTTGTTCGTCGCAGCCGGGCGATTGTTCCGCATGGGTTTGGGGCCGCTTGGCTTTCCGAGGCCGCGCCCGTTCATCACGGCGAATCGAACCGCCAAGGCGTGTGGCCCATGTCTGAACCCTATTGGGAAGTGCGCGATGGCGATGGGCCGCACCTGCTGCTCATCCACGGGTTCCTTTCCAGCCGGGCGCAGTGGCTGGCGAACCTCGATGCGTTGGCCGCGGTGTGCCGCCCGGTGGTGATGGAACTCTACGGACACGGCCGCTCGCCGGTTCCCGCGGCGGGGCGCCGTTTCGAGACCGGCGCCTACGCAGGCGCCATAGACCGCATCCGCGAACGCTTGGGAGTGGCCGAGTGGTTCGTGTGCGGCTACTCGCTCGGCGCGGCCATCAGCATCCGCTACGCGCTGGACTACGCCGAGCGCGTGCGCGGCCACGTCTTCACCAACTCCACCTCCGCGTTTGCCGAGGCGAGCCTCATCGACGCTTGGCGGGCCAACGCCGCGCCAGTCGCGGCGCGCATTCGCTCCGGCGGCAGCGCGGCCGTAGACGGCCTGGCCGTGCATCCGCGCCGGGCGCGGCGCCTGCCGAAGGGTCTACGCGAAGCCTTGGTGCGCGACGCCGCGTTGCTCGATCCCGAAGGCGTGGCGCGGGCATTCGAGCACACCATGCCCACCGCGTCCGTGCGCGCCCGTCTAAGCCACAACGCCCGTCCGGCGCTCTTGGTTTGCGGCCGCCGCGAACGTCGATTCGCGCCGCACCGCCAACACGCCGAGGCGGTGATGCCCAACCTCTCCATCGTGGATGTGGACAGCGGCCACGCCGTGAACATGCAGGCGGCGCCGGCCTTCAACGCGGCGGTGGCGGAGTTCGTGGGGGAGCATTCGTGACCCACATCGTGGACACGCTAATCGCCGAACGCGCCACCCGCTGGATGCGCCATCCGACGGTGTGGGCGCATGTGCGGCGCTGGCTGGGCCCGGTCCTGCTCTACGACACCGCCAAGGCGATGGCCGACCAGATCGCCCCGCTCAGCGCCGAGGCGACATTGGCATTCATGCTCCGCACGCTCGCGATGCGGGTTGCCGTTAGCGGATTGGAGCATGTGCCCCGGCAAGGCGTGGCGGTGGTGACGCCCAACCACCCGGCCGGCATCGCCGACGGCATAGCCGTGTACGACGCTCTGAAACGGGTGCGCGACGACGTCACCTTCGTCGCCAACCGCGACGCCGTGCGCATCTCCCCCGGATTGGCCGAGATGATCGTGCCCGTGGAATGGCGCGACGACGCCCGCACTCGCGCCAAGACCCGCGAGACCTTGAAGGCGATGCGTCGGGCTTTTCGAGACGGCCGCCTGGTGGTGGTGTTTCCGTCCGGCCGCTTGGCTCGCCCAACACCCTTGGGCTTGCGCGAACGCCCGTGGCAGCCGACCGCTTTCGCGCTGGCGCGGAAGCACAACGCGCCGGTGTTGCCTGTGCATGTGCAAGGCCACAACTCGCTGCTGTACTACCTGCTCTGGTTCTGCAACCGCGAGCTTAAAGACATGACGTTGTTCCGCGAGGTGATCAACAAGCGCAACGGGCGCTACCGAATCGCGATTGGCGAACCGTTCGCCCCGGTGGGCGACCCGGCCGCGTTGGCGAAGGCGCTGCGTCAATTCGTCGTGCGCGGGATGCCGCGAGGCCGCCGGCGTTTCGCATGACCAGCGACGCGTTGACGGGCGAGCCGAGCCGAGACGACAAGGCCGGTCACGCGAATCGGGCGTTCAACCAGCGTCCGATGTCCGCGATCTCCTCCGGGCACACCTGATGACCCATGCCGTATTCGCGCCATTCCACCCGGTAGCCGAGCGCTTTCAACGCCTCGCGGGACGTAATTCCACGGACTATGGGAATTAAGGGATCCATTTGTCCATGTGCCATGAGAATTGGAGTATCTATGCTGGAAAAGCTGACTTCCTCAGCAAGCCTCTCGTGGTCGTGAACATAGGTGGAGAGGGCCATCACGCCGCCGAACCGAGTGGGCGAGCGGAGCCCCAAGTGCAAAGCGACCACGCCGCCTTGCGAGAACCCCGCAAGCACGATGCGCGCCCGCGGCGTTCCCCGCTCCTCCTCCGCGCGAACCAGTTCCTCCACCGCTTGGGCGGAAGCGCGGATGTCCTCGGTGCCGGCGAGCGGTTGGCGCGGATTCACGTCGTACCAAGCTCGCATTTGTTCGCCGGCGTTGATGGTGACTGGGCGCTTCGGCGCGTGGGGAAAGACAAAACGCAGCGGCGATTCGAGCTCGAGCATCGGCACGATGGGCTCGAAATCGTGCCCGTCCGCGCCGAGGCCGTGCAACCAGAGGACTGTTCCGGCCGCGGCCGCGGCGTCTAGCTCGACGGCTTCAAGCGTCACTGGCGGCGTTGCTTTGGCTGCTCGCCGGCGGTGTTCGGCGAGCGCGACGCATGACTTCGGGGCGTCTCGGCGCAAGGCGAGTGCGGCGCGTACCCTTCCGGCAACAGCGGCAGGGCCGCCCCTTCAAGAAGCGCGGCCAGCCGTGCCGCCGCCGTTGCGCCGAAGCGCTCCTCCGCCAAACGGCAGATCGCTTGCATGCGCTCTTGCGCGAGCGACTGCTCAGGCATGGCGACCTTCGTTGCGTCTCATTGTTTGGCGTGCCTCCATCCGCATCGCTTGGTCTCGTTCGTCATGCAACCACGGGGGCGCACGGCCTTGGTTCCACAGTGCCCTTTTGCGAACGCGACCGCTATCGTGGCGCGTTCGGGCCAACGCCTGCCGACCTCCCGCAGCGGTTCGTCGCCCGTCGCGCAGCGCACGGTCTCCTTGCCGACACCTCCAAGCGTTCCGGGTCCGCTTCGACGGCCAGCACGCGGGCCAGACGACCCGCGGTCGGCGCACCGATCCGCGCCGCCGCCATGCGCCGCAGCAGCCGGCGCTCGTGCGCGACGCCCTCCGCAGTCCGGATCGTCCGCCGTGGCGTGCCGCCCGTCAAGCACCGCGTGCCGCTGCCGCGGCTGGAACGCCGACAGCGCCGGTACTCCGCCGGCAGCTTGCGCAGGGCGCCGTAGTCCGCGTCGAGGGCATCCCGCGGGAACAGGCTGCGCAGCAGGTACGCCACCATCTCCGGGAAGGCGTGGAGGCGCTTGCAGATCGGGCCGGTGCCCGGCACGCAGAATCCGATTCCATGCCGGGCTGGCCGCTGTCCCGTTGTTCGCCGCTGGCTTAAGTCGTCTCCGCCAATGCAGGGCCATCCCGAAGTTGGCGCCAAGTCGTTGAGGCGGCAGGGGAAGATTGACCGGTGCTGCGCGAAGGGCGGGCCGATGGAACGGGGACTGGCGCAGCTGAGCTTCGTTGTCCCGAACAACGACCGCAGCGACGACCCGGCCGGCACGGCCGTGCTCCAAGCGCTCCCAAAGGGCGTGGGGACTGCCAAGCGGCACCATCGGGCGCTGCCCCATGTGCGCTAACTTGATTTTCTGAAAAATGGAAAGTAGTCCAGAATTTGTTGTCGACGTCTGCGCGGCGGGTCGGCGAGGGAGCGGGAGACGACGTTCCAGGTCTCGAACGTGCGCGCCAGCGAAAACGCTGGCTCGATGGCGCGCCGCACCTGATGGAGCGCGAAGTCGAAGTCACGCCAGGGACTGCTCCGGGAAGGCTCGGCGGAAGTCGAAGCCCCAGGGGGAAAGGGCCGCCGCGTGGCGGAGCGTCTTCTCGACCAGCAGGGCCACCAGCAGCTTGCCGTACAGCCACGCCCGGGCGCTGTCGGAGTCGCGCTTGGGCGGATGGCCCAGCCCGGCCAGCGACTTGAAGCGCTTGAACACGAGCTCCACCTGCCAGCGCAGGCGGTACCAGCGCAGAACCGCCGCGGCGTCGAACCCGGATTCCGGGAACGTGGTGAACACGATCACGTGCTTGGCGTGCTCCAGCGTCTCCGGGCGCAGCCGCTGCCGCATGCGCGACGCCCGGCGCCGCAGCTTGGCGACCGCCAGGCGCGCCGCCTCGCGGGTCTTGCGGATGGCGCACACCCGGCCCGCCACCGCCTCGCCGCCCTCGACCGCCACCACCGCCGGCCAGACGCCGACGTCGCCGGCGCGCTTCAGCGACGACACCGCGCCGCGCAGGTCGAACGCCTCCCCGTCCGCTCCGCGCAGCCGCAGCGCCCCGGTGTTCACGCGCACCGTCGCGTGGCCGCCGCGGTCCGCCACGTGGCGCAGGCCCGACCCGGTCGAAAAGCCCGGTCCGCCAGCACCAGGTCGCCCGGCGCCACCGGAAAGCGCGCCAGCGTCTCGCCCGTCCCGGCCCCCTTCGCCGGCGTCAACTCGAAGAAGTCGCACGCCAGCGACGGCAGCCGAACGCAGTAGCGCCGCCGCCACTGCGACCCCCGCCCCGGCTCCCGCACTATCGTGCCGTCCACCGCGCGCGCCGATGCGCCGTCCTCCGCCGACGCCCCGTTCTCCCGGAACAGCTCCACGCACATCCGGCGCAGCCACTCCGACGACTTGCGCAGCCGCTCGGCAGCGCCATGTCCGACAGGTCCGCAAGTCCCGCCTCGCGCGCCCGAACCACCGTCTCCCGCAGCGAACGGCCGCAGCCCAGGTGGATCAGCAGCGTCCGCAGCAGGCGGTCCGCCGACTTGTCCTTGCGCAGCCCCTTCAGCGCGCCCGTCTCCGCCGCCAGCTCCCGCCAGTTCCCCGGCAGCAGCGACGACAGCAGCTCCCAGTCCCGATCCGCCATCTCCATCGCCCGACCTCCTTGTCAAGACGATCCGCACCATATCCAACTCAGAGCTCCTTACGGAGTTCGTCGATGTCTTTGCGGACCTCCCGCATTCTTCACGGACTTCCCGCAGCGCCGAAAGGATGAGCACTGCCACCACCACGACGCCGAACATCGTCGCGCCAACCGCGAGAACCGCCGTCAACTCCGCGCTCATGGACGCAAGCCCACCACCACTTGGGTTCGGGCGCATCGCCTGAAACCGTTTCGGGGGCGGCGGGCCTCTGGCTCATCATCGCCGCCACCAGCCCGGCCGCCTGCAGCCGGTTCTTCGTCCACGTGTGCGACCGCTCTCCGCCGTGCCTCTCCCGGCAGCGGTCGTGGAAGTGCGCCACCGACCACCCGGCGTAGCGCTCCTTGTAAAGCGCCTCCAGGCGAACCACCTGGTCCACCGGCGCGCTCCGGGCCGACACCTGCGACATCCGCTTGTCCGCCAGACCCTCCAAGGCCCTCCGAAAGCGGACAGATGATGTGTCAATAATTGGCTGGCTTGCTCTAGGACTTTTTCGGCGCGTGGGCCGGCGAAGGGCTACAATGCGGCCATGAGCGCCCCCGACGACGGCGCCGCCAAGCGCCGGCTGCCCATCGGCATCCAGACCTTCCGGGAAGTCCGCGGGGAGGGCTACTACTACGTGGACAAGACCGCCCATGTCCAGCGGATGACGGACGGCGGCAAGCACTACTTCCTGTCCCGCCCGCGGCGCTTCGGCAAGAGCCTGCTGCTGGACACCATCAAGGAGCTGTTCGAGGGCAGCGAGGAGCTGTTCCGGGGGCTGGCCATCCACGATCGATGGGACTGGGGCCGGCCCCATCCGGTGCTGCGGCTGGACTTCGGGGGCGGCGACTTCGAGCAGCCAGGCTGGCTGTCGGAGGACTTGACGCTGCAGTTGGAGGCCATTGAGAGGAGCGCCGGCGTCGCCGTCGGCAGCGGCAGCGCTCCGGCCCGCTTTCGCCGGCTGATTGCGGAGCTGCGCGAACGCAGCGGCCGGCGGGTGGCGGTACTGGTCGATGAGTACGACAAGCCGATTCTGGATGCGTTGGGAACGCCGGAGGTGGCGCGCGCCAACCGCAGTTTCCTGCGCGGCCTGTACTCCGTCATCAAGTCCTGCGACGCGCACATCGAGTTCACTTTGCTGACGGGAGTGAGCAAGTTCGCAAAAGTCAGCATCTTCTCCGGCCTGAACAACCTCACCGACATCACGCTTGATCCAGCCTACTCCACCATCTGCGGCTACACGGAACGGGACTTGGACGAAGTGTTCGCGCCGGAGCTTCCGGGCTTGGACCGCGGCGAGGTGCGCCGCTGGTACAACGGCTACAGCTGGCTTGGCGCGGAGAAGGTGTACAACCCCTTCGACATCCTGCTTTTGTTCCGGCAGCGCAAGTTCAAGGCGCACTGGTTCGAGACCGGCTCGCCGAAGTTCCTCGTCGACACCCTGCTGCGGCGCGGCGTCCCCACGCCGGACCTGGAGGGCATGGTCGGCACGGAGGCGCTGCTGTCCGCCTTCGACGTCGATGAGATGGCCGTGGAGGCGCTGCTGTTCCAGACCGGCTACCTGACCATCACCGGCGAGGACGCGGAGACCGGCTTGTCCCAGTACCGGCTGGGCTACCCGAACCGCGAGGTGCGCCAAAGCCTGAACGAGCGCCTGCTCGTGGCACTGCTGCCAGACGCCGCGCGGCGGCTGGCGCAGAAGACGTCGCTGCGCCGGCTGCTGGCGGACAACGACTTCGCCGGCCTGGAGGCCCTGCTGCGGGCCGTCTTCGCCGGCGTTCCCCACCAATGGCACACCCGGAACAACATCCGGGACTACGAGGGCTACCACGCCAGCGTGGTCTATTCGTACTTCGCGTCGCAGGGCCTGGACTTGGTTGCGGAGGAGAGCGCCAGCGGCGGCCGCGCGGACATGGTGGTGCGCTCTGAAAGCGGCGTCTACGTTTTCGAGTTCAAGTCGGTGGAGAGGGCTTCGGGGCGGGCGCTGGCCCAAATCAAGGAAAAAGGCTACGCAAACAAGTACCTGCGCCTAGGCCGGCCAGTGCATCTGATCGGCGTGGAGTTCAGCCGGGAGGACCGCAACATCGCCGCCTTCGAGGTGGCGCAGGCCGCGTAGGGCAACCAAGACACCCGATTGCCCGCCTGTTGATCAGCATCCCCCCGCCTCTCCATCCATGAGGTCGTGGCCGAAGTGGTCGAGCGCGTCCCGATGTTCCCGGAACACGCGGTTGAACACCGCGATCTGCGAGGCGTCGAGGCGGGCGATCTGGCGTTCGTTCATGTCGGTCAGCATCGCGTCGTACGAGTTCTCCTTCACAGGCACCCTCTGGCGCAGGTTCAGGTCGTCGAGCTCCGGAACCAAGGCGCGGATCCGCTGCGCCACCCGCCCGGGCTCGGCGCACATCTCCTCGTAGGTGAAGAACACGCTGCAATCCCCGCATGCCTGCACGTTGCGCCGCTGCCAAGCGAGGCAGCGGACGACGTGCAGGGCTGCCTCCTCCTCGAGGCTGCGTTCCTCGGCCACGAACTGGCTGCGGTAGTTGCGGCAGATGCCCTCGCAGACCGCGTAGGGGTTGCGCACCACAGGAACTTCGCGTTGCGGAAGTGGCGAAGCAATTGATCGACGAGCAGCAGGAACGGCGGGGACTTGGTGACGAACACCGACGCTCGGGGGTCCTGGGCGCTGGCCTGGAAGTACCATGCCTTGCGGTTGCGCGGCCAGTCGTAGTTGCGGGGGTCCGCGAAGCGGTCGATCCAGTGCTGGCGGGCGCCGCAGATCAGTCCGGGCTTGGGCTCTCCCGGCAGAGAGGGCGGTAGGTCGTGGGCCCCGCGTAGCCGAGCATCCTCTTGCCTTCGCGGGCGAGGCTCCAGGCGGCCCGGCAGGTGGCCAAGGCGTGTCCCAGGAAGGTGGAGCCGCTGTTGTTGGGGCACACGGCGAAGATGGGTGGTCACCGTGTCGGCCAGATCGCGGCCGGCGCCGCTGACGCGCGTGCTTGTCCGTGCCGAATCCCCAGAAGCTGCTCCAGACCCCCTTCCTCCTCGCAGAGGAACATCGCGCGGTGCTCGTTCACCCCGTCGCACATGAGTGATCACTGACCCATGTTTCTCGCACCCCCATCACCAACCCGGACCAACCCCACAACCCCACGTTCGCCCTTGCCCGAAACTGCCGTCATCTGTATTGTGTCGCTCGTCTTTGCCATCGCTTGAACGGTGGCGCCTCAAGGAGGGTTTTGGTTGCCGGAAGACGGGGCGGCTTCGGCTGCTTGGGACATGCTGCCGCTCTTGCTGTTCATGCTCGCGGTGGGGGCTGTTGTCGCCGCGGCACTGGTGGGGGCGTGGTTCATCGGCGCCAAAGCGCGGCACGGCGGCGCACGCACCTTGCCTTTCGAATCCGGCATCGTTCCGGTGGGGGACGCCGAGGAGGTGCGGCTCTCCATCGAGTTCTATCTCATCGCGGTGTTCTTCGTCATTTTCGACTTGGAGACGATCTTCATCATCGCTTGGGCGGTGGCGTTTTTCGACGTTGGCTGGCGCGGCTACATCGGCGCGAGCGTGTTCATCCTGCTGCTGCTGATCGCCCTCTTCTACGAGTGGCGCAGCGGGGCGCTCGATTGGGGCTTGAAACGCCGTGCGCCGGGGCCCGGCCGCTACGCGTTGACGCGGGCCGAACCAGTGGCCGAGGCGTCCTAACCATGCAGTGGCGACTCGTCAAGGCCGAGCCGGACGCGCCCATGCGGGCGGTGGACGAAGCCTACAACGAGGAGGCCGGCAAGAGCTTCCTTACCGCCAAGCTGGAAGACTTGGTGGCGTGGGGGCGCGCCAACTCCATCTGGCCGTTCAACTTCGGCCTCTCCTGCTGCTATGTGGAAATGGCCACGTCGTTCACTTCGCGCCACGACATTTCCCGCTTCGGGGCCGAGGTGATCCGCGCCACGCCGCGCCAAGCGGACCTCATCGTGGTTTCCGGCACGGTGTTCCGCAAAATGGCGCCGGTGCTGCAACACCTCTACGAGCAGCTGCTGGAGCCGCGCTGGGTGATTTCGATGGGCTCCTGCGCGAACTCCGGTGGCATGTTCGACGTGTACAGCGTGGTGCAGGGTGCCGACAAGTTCCTGCCCGTGGACGTTTACGTGCCCGGTTGCCCACCGCGACCGGAAGCCTTCATGCAGGGCCTTACGCTGTTGCAGGAGGCCGTGAAGAACACGCGCCGGCCGCTTTCCTGGCTGATCGGCGAAGACGGTTCCGTGAGCAAACACAAACCTAGCCAGCGCGACATGCACACGCCGGAGCGAATGCGCGTGACGGATCTCGCCGAGCCGGACACGGTGGGCAGCGCGCCGCTCTCCGCCGATCTGTTGGGCAAAAAGCGCGTCTGATGGCGGAAGCTGTCGAAGACGCGGTGGACGAGCACCACCACCTACCCGCAGACCTCGCCACGCACTTCGGCGAGCATTGCGTGGCCCAGCCGTGCGTGGACGGCATTCCAACCGTTTGGGTGCCGAAGGAGAAACTGCGCGATGTTCTTCGCTATCTGAAGCACGACGCGCCGGCCCGTTTCGAGCTGATGTTCGACCTCTCCGCCATAGACGAGCGCACGCGCCAGCGCCGCGATGGCCAGCCGGATTCGGAATTCACCGTCTTCTACCATTTGATGTCGCTCTCCGGCGACGACGACATCCGCGTGAAGGTGGCGCTGGCGGACGGCGAAAGCGTGGATTCCATCGAATCCGTCTACCCCGTTGCGAACTGGTACGAGCGCGAGGCGTTCGACATGTTCGGCATCCGTTTCGACGGCCATTCCAACCTGCGCCGCATCCTGACCCCGGCGCTTTGGGAAGGCCATCCGTTGCGCAAGGAGCATCCCGCCCGCGCCACCGAGATGGATCCGTTCAAGATGACGCCGGAGTTCCAAAAGGCGCAGCAGGAGGCGCTGCGTTTCGTGCCCGAGGAATGGGGCATGAGCCGCTCCGGCAAGCACACGGATTTCATGTTTCTGAACCTTGGCCCCAATCATCCAAGCGTTCACGGCGTGTTCCGCATCGCCTTGCAACTCGACGGCGAAGTGATCGTGCAGGCGGTGCCGGACATCGGCTACCACCATCGCGCGCAGGAGAAGATGGCCGAACGCCAAAGCTGGCACACCTACATCCCCTACACGGATCGAGTGGACTATCTCGGCGGCGTGATGAACAACCTGCCGTATGTGCTGAACGTGGAGAAGCTGGCCGGCATTGACGTGCCCGAACGCGCCCAGGTGATCCGCGTGATGCTCAGCGAGTGCTTCCGCATTGCCAGCCACCTGCTGTTCTACGGCACCTTCGCCCAAGACGTGGGCCAAATGTCCCCCGTGTTCTACATGTTCGCGGACCGCGAGCGTCTGTTCTCCATCATCGAGGCAATCACCGGCGGGCGAATGCACCCGAGCTGGTTCCGCATCGGCGGCGTGACGAGCGACCTGCCGGACGGCTGGGACACGATGGTGCGGGATTTCTGCGACTACATGCCGGCGCGCCTGGACCACTACGAAAAGATGGCGATGCGCAACAAGATTCTGAAACGCCGCACGCAAGGCATCGGCGCCTACAACACGGAAGAAGGCTTGGATTGGGGCATAACCGGATCGTCGCTGCGCGCCACCGGCCACGACTGGGACCTGCGCAAGAAGCGCCCCTACAGCATGTACGACCAGTTCGATTTCGAGGTGCCAATCGCGCAAGCCGGCGATTGCTACGCCCGCTGCGAAGTGCGCGTGGCGGAGATTCGCCAGAGCCTGCGGATCCTGCGCCAGTGCGTGGACAACATGCCTTCGGGGCCGGTGAAGTCCGACCATCGCCTGACCACACCGCCGCGCAAAGAGCGCACGATGCAAGACATCGAAACGCTCATCCACCACTTCCTGAACGTCAGCTGGGGGCCGGTGATTCCACCCGGCGAGTCCGTCACCACCGTGGAAGCCACCAAGGGCTGGAACTCCTACTACTCGATTTCGGATGGCGGCACCATGGCCTACCGCACCCGCATCCGCACGCCGTCCTTTCCGGCCTTGCAGCAGATTCCGCTGATCAGCCGCGGTTTCATGGTTGCGGACCTCATCGCCATCGTCGCCAGCATCGACTTCGTGATGGCCGACGTCGACAGGTAGGAACCGACGATGGCCGAACCCGCGTTGATTCAGGTGCTCTCCGACGAGGAGTTGCGCGAGATCGAGGAGGAATGTTCCCACCTGCCGGACCGCAAGTCCGCCGCCATCGACGCCATGATGATCGTCCAGCGCCATCGGGGCTGGGTATCGGACGAGAGCTTGGCCGCCATCGCCCGCCTGCTCGGCATGTCGCTTGAGAGCCTCGACAGCATCGCCACCTTCTACAACCTGATCTACCGCAAGCCGGTGGGTAGACACGTGGTGATGGTCTGCGACAGCGTCTCCTGCTATGTGATGGGCGCCGACGGGCTGCGAAAGAAGGTGGAGGAGCATCTGGGCATCGAGTTGGGTGAGACGACGCCGGACGACCGGTTCACGTTGCTGCCGATCGTGTGTTTGGGGGCTTGCGACCGGGCCCCGACGATGATGATTGGGGATGAGTTGATTGGGGATGTACGGTCGGATCAGCTAGCGGAGATCTTTGGAAGGTTTGAGTGATGGCCAGTAGGCCACAAGTCGTCCGCGTAGTGGTCGATGGGTGGACTTGGTGCAAAGGCCAAGAGACCAATGTGGCCGATGCGAGGCGAATGCTCCTCAAGGCCTTGAGTTCGGGAGAACGACTAGGCCGAGTGATGTTCGCGGTCACGCCAGGTGGTTTCGTTCGCGTCCGCTTCCCATTCGGTGAAATACGGGGCGGTTGGGATTCGGAACGCTACTTCGAACGTTTGAGAGAGCCTGCGGGTGCCGCTATCGCCAGTCTCTTGACAGACAGAGTCAAGGAGATGCTGAGAGATCGAGCGCAGTATCTCACCGTGGGCGTCGACCTCAACAACACGGACGAGAAGGCCAGTCCTGAGACCCACGCCGAGCTGGTTGCTGTGGTTGAGGCTAAGTCGGGCGAGATCATCCACTGGACAGGCAAGTCATACCCTACAACAGGTACGAAGAACGACCAGTCTGGAACGCTAGTGCAAGCCCCGCTAAAGTCCCATTGCTTCCGCCGTGGTAACGAAAGAGTCCTCATCCTTGGATGCCATGACTTGCACATGTTCGGCGGGCGCGGCAAGCCATCGACAAATGGTCAGACGAAAAAAGAAGAACGGCGCGAAGAGATGCGTGCGCTGGCTACGCAGCTAGGGCCGCGCATCGTCCTTCAGCACCCTCACACTACTTACTCTCCGCGCATATGGGGTCCTGCTTGGGGACACCTGCGACAGCTATTGCCGACGGTCTCTGCCTACGCTTCGGGAATTTCGTTTTGCAACAAGCCTTTCTGCTTCGGCAAGTCACTGGACCAACAGAGGTGGAATTGCCGACAAACATTGGATCTCGTACAAACATCTACCAAGCGGGGACCCGTCGTTGATGTCGTCGTGCAAGGGTTTCCTTGCGAAATCGAGAAGAAGTGGAAGGAATGGGCGACACACCATTGCTGATCGTCTCCCAAGCATCAGGGAACCTGCCTCGTCTTTCCAGAGTGAGTCGTCAAATTTTTGTAGCATCTTGGCCGATGAACGCCGAAGAGGCCGCGCATGCTTAAACGCGTCGGCGGTTACCTGCTGCATCGCGACGGGCCCGTTCCAGAAGCGAGCCGGCAGCTGGAGGGCGAGGGCTACGCGCTGCTTCCGGGAGTGCTCGGTGCGGACGAGCTGGCCGCGGCTCGCGCCGAGATCGTTCGCATCTACGAGACGATGCCGGCGGACGGGCGTGCCAGGTTTGACGACGACGACTTCCGCTACGAGATGTTCAACAAGTGCGGGGCCGCTCGGAACCTGGTGGCGCGGCGCGAGATCCTCGACGTGATCGAGCCGCTGCTTGGCGAGGACTGCCACATCATCGCCAACACGTGTTGGCGCAACAAGGCGGGCGCGGAGCATCGCCACGGCGGCGGCGGGTGGCACATCGACGCGGGGCCGCACATTCCGCGCGCTCCGGGCGTGGCGTGGCCGGCGGACGTCCCGTATCCGGTGTTCGCCATCGGCGTCCATGTCTTCCTGGACGCCTGTTCCATCGAGTGCGGGCCAACGGCGGTGATTCCCGGCAGCCACAAGAGCGGGCGGCCGCCGCCGGCGAACCGGCGCGACGACGAGACGTTGCGCTGCGAGGGGCGCGCGGCCTTGCCGTTGGTGGCCGACGCCGGCGATGCGGCGCTGTTCGTGTCCGACGTCTGGCACCGGCGGTTGCCGACGCGCGAAGGCGACACCGGACGCTTCTTCCTGCAAATCCACTACGCGCGGCGCGACATCGCGCAGCGGGTGAAGCCCACCCGCATCGTCAACCATGTGGACGCGGGCGTGCTCGCAGGCGTGGAACCCGAACGCGAGCGCCGGCTCTTCGGTTTGCATCCGCGCGGCTTCTACGACGGCTGAAGCGCGGCGTGGCTGGACTTACGCACGACGCGACAGCCCGCTTGCGACGCGCCCTCGCGGGTTCGGGCGCGTGGCGCACGCCAGTGGGGTTTCTGGTTCTGGCGAGTGTGGCGATGCCGCTCGGCTTCGCGGCTTGGCAGGCGCTTCTCAACAATTTCGCCATCGAACAGGCGGCGTTCACCGGACGCGAAATCGGCATTTTGCAAAGCCTGCGCGAAGTGCCGGGTTTTCTCGCGTTCACCGCCGTGTTCGTGATTCTCGTTCTGCGGGAGCAGACGTTCGCCGTGGTCGCCGTTGCCGTGTTCGGTCTTGGCGTCGCGGTCACCGGCTACTTCCCGAGCGAGTACGGCCTGTATTTCACCGCCGTGCTCATGTCCATCGGCTTCCACTACTTCGAGACGATCCGCCAGTCGCTGGCATTGCAATGGCTGACGAAAGAGGATGCGCCGCGGATTCTCGGCCGGCTCATCGCGGTGGGATCCGCGGCATCGCTGTTCGCGTACGCGGCAATGTATGTCGTGCTTGAGGTATTCAACCTCGCGTACCACTGGATCTACCTCGTCGCAGGCGGCGTCGCGGTGCTCGTCGCCGTGGCGCTCGCGGGCTTCCCGCACTTCCCGGCGAAGACTCCCCAGCGCAAGGAGATCGTGCTGCGGAGGCGTTATTGGCTCTACTACGGCCTCACCTTCCTCTCCGGCGCGCGACGGCAGATATTCGTCGTCTTCGCCGGATTCCTGATGGTGGAGAAGTTCGGCTACTCGGCGGCTAACATCGCGGCCCTGTTCCTGATCAACCACGTTTTCAACTTCCTCTTCGCGGAGCGCATCGGCGCTTGGATCGGACGCATCGGCGAACGCCGCGCGCTCACGTTGGAATACATCGGGCTGATCGCGGTGTTCACCATGTACGCCTTTGTCGAAAACGCCTACGTTGCGGCGGGGCTGTATGTGCTGGATCACCTCTTCTTCGCGTTGGCCATCGCCATAAAGACGTACTTCCAGAAGATCGCGGATCCGGCGGACATCGCCTCCACCGCGGGCGTCTCGTTCACCATCAACCACATTGCCGCAGTCGTGATCCCGGCGTTGCTTGGCTTCGTCTGGCTCGAATCGCATGCCGCGGTGTTCCTAGTCGGCACGGCCTTCGCGGTTTGCTCGCTGGTGTTGGCGCAGAACGTTCCGTTCAAACCGCGACCGGGCAACGAAACCGCCCTGAACAGGCGCCGCGTGATGGAAAGGTTCGGCTGAGCGAGCGCCGTCGAACCATCGGTCCCCGGCACCACAGTGGACGAGTTGCGGTGAAGCCGCCGAACGTTGTAGCGTGCCCATCCCGGTTGGCAAGCGTCGCGGCGGCAATGATGACAGTTGAAGATTTCACACCAAGCCGTCCACAGTCGCCCGGTGCCGGCAACGTCGCGCTCACCGCGTCCCGCGAGGTAGAAACGAAGGCGGAGTCGGCGGAGCGTCGGCTTCATGCCCACTTCCGCAAGTTCCAAGGCCGGAGCCTCGCCGAGCAGCTCATCGCCGAGCGACGAGACGAAGCGCGGCGGGAGGCGGGGTCGTGAGAGGGGTGCTCGAAGGTTAGGTTGTCGCTTGGCGATCGGGCTTGCCCCGCGCTAGGCGACCCCTTTACCCCGCAACGGTCATCCGTTCCACCAACACCGAGCCGGTTCGCACGTTGCCGCGCTGGTCCACGTCGTCGCCGCAGCCGACGATGCCTTTGTAAATGGCGTCCAAGTTGCCGGCGATGGTGACGTTGTCCACCGGATGTTGCGGCTCGCCGTGTTCCACCCAGACGCCGGAGGCGCCGCGGGAGTAGTCGCCGGTCACCAGATTCACGCCTTGGCCCATCAGGCTCGTCACCACGAGGCCGGTGCCCATTTCGCGCATCAACTCGGCCACCGGCTTGGTTTCGGCCTCCAAGTCCAGATTGAAGACGCCGCCGGCATTGCCGGTGGTGGCAAGGCCGAGACGCCGTGCGGAGTAAGCGCCGAGCGCATAGCTCGCCACCACGCCGTCTTCCACGAACGCCTTGGCCCGGGTCGCCACGCCATCGCCATCGAAAGCCGCGCTGCCATGCCCTCTGCGGCGATGGGGGTGCTCGGCGAGGGTGACGCCTCGCGCCATCGCGGCCTTGCCAAGGGAATCCGCAAGATACGATTCCTTCCGGTAGAGCGTGGCGCCGCTCAGCGCGGCCATCAGGTGGCCGACCAAGCCGATGGCCATGGGCGGCGCGAAGAGCACCGGATACTCGCCGGTGGCGATGGGGCGGCGGCCGAGGCGGGCGACGGTTCGGCGGGCGGCTTCGCAGCCCACGCTGGCGGCGGCTTCCAAGTCTTCGCGGGCGCGGCCCGCGGTATGCCAGTGGTCGGACTGCATGCCGTCCGCGTCCGCCGCTATCACCGCGCAGCCGTTGACGTGCCGCGTGCCCCACGTCGCTTCCAAGAAGCCGTGCGAGTTTCCGTAGGCGTGGCAGGTGCGGCGCGTGGCCACTTGCGCCCCTTCGGTGTTGACGATGCGCGAATCGAACGCCAACGCCGCGGCTTCCGTTTCGAGGGCCAGCGCTTGCGCTCCCGGCACGTCCAAGTCCCACGGATGGTGCAAGTCCAAGTCCGGGATGGCGGCGGCCATGAGTTCGGCATCCGCCAAGCCGTTGCAGGCGTCCTCCTCGGTGTGCTTGGCGATGTCCAAGGCCGCCCGCACGGTGTCGCGCACCGCGTCCGAGCCGGGGTCGGACGTGCTGGCGCTTCCCTTGCGGGCACCGACATACACGGTGATGCCGAAACCGTTGTCGTTGTTGAACTCCACGGTTTCGAGCTCGCCCTTGCGAACCGTCACCGCCAAACCCGTGCCGACGCCGGCGGCAACCTGGGCCGCGGTGGCGCCTTGGCTTTTGGCTTCGGCCAAGAGGCGCGCCACCAGCGCCTTCACGGTCTCGGCCTGTTCGTCCGGCGCGGCCAGCGCCTGCCCGCCCGCTTGGCGCTTCACAAGCGTCACGCCTCGGTGCCTCCCACTGTGATCTCGTCGATCTTGAGCGTCGGCTGGCCCACGCCCACGGGCACGCTTTGGCCTTCTTTGCCGCAAACGCCCACACCCCCGTCGAGCTTGAGATCGTTGCCCACCATCGACACGCGCCCCATCACCTGCGGACCGTTGCCGATGAGCGTGGCGCCGCGAATTGGAGGGCCCACCTTGCCGTTTTCGATGAGATACGCCTCGGTGGCCGAGAACACGAACTGCCCGGAAGTGATGTCCACTTGCCCGCCGCCGAAGCTCACCGCGTACACGCCGCGCTTCACGCTGGCGATGATCTCGTCGGGTTCGGTCTCGCCGGCGCAAAGGAAGGTGTTGGTCATGCGCGGCATGGGCAGGTGCGCGTAGGACTCCCGGCGTCCGTTTCCAGTGCTCGCGACGCCCATCAGCCGGGCGTTGTGCTTGTCTTGCAGATAGCCCACCAGCACGCCGTTCTCGATGAGGACGGTGCGTTGGCCTGGCGTGCCTTCGTCGTCCACCGTCAGCGAGCCGCGCCGCCCGGCGAACGTGGCGTCGTCCACCACCGTACACAGGTCGGACGCCACTTTCTCGCCGATGCGCCCGGCGAACGCGGACGTGCCCTTGCGGTTGAAATCCCCCTCCAAGCCGTGGCCCACGGCCTCGTGCAACAGCACGCCGGGCCAGCCGGGGCCGAGCACCACCGGCATGGGGCCGGCCGGAGCGTCCACGGCCTCCAGGTTCACCAGCGCGACGCGCACGGCTTCCCGGGCGTGGTCTTCGGCGGACCGGGCGCGCGGGCCTTCGGCTTCCCGGTGGTCGGCGGCAAGCAGCCAGTCCGGATCGAAGCGACCGCCGCCGCCGCTGAAGCCCCGTTCGCGGCGGCCGTCCTGTTCGGCGATGACGGAAACGTCGAAGCGCGTGAGCGGCCGCACATCGGCGCTGAACGTGCCGTCCGTGCCCACCACCAGATTCGTCTCGTGGTCGAGGGAGATGCGCACCGTCACCTCCCGCACGCGCGTGTCCAGCCCACGGGCGAAGGCGTCGATGCGCCGCAGCAGCGCGACCTTGTCGGCGCCGGCGGCGGCTTGGATGGGGTCGTCGGCCGGATAACGGGCCGGCGCTTCGCCCCTCGTCAACGCGGCCCGTTCGCCGTGGCCGCTTCGCCCGATGCCGCGGGCCGCGTCGGCGGCGTCGGCGAGCGCCGGCAGGGCGACGTCGTCCACATAGGCGAAGCCGGTCTTGTCGCCGCTGATGGCGCGCACGCCAACGCCGCGGTCCACGGCGAATGCGCCGCTCTTCACGGAGCCGTCCTCCAACGACCAGGATTCGTGGCGGGCCAGTTGGAAGTAGAGCTCGCCCACGTCGATGGCGCGCGTGGCGAGCCGCCCGAGCAAGCCGTTCACGTCGCGTTCGCTGACGTCGCGCGCGTCCCAAAGCGCGGTTCGGGCCGTGGCCACGGGGTCGTTCGCAGACAAATCGCGTCTCCTTGTCTCGCGCGGTTGGCGGCAGTCTAGTCGAAACCCGCGCCGCGCCCCTCTTCCAAGCCGTCTTCGTCCTCGGGTTCTCCGCGGCGCGCCACCGCCTCCGGCGGGCTCGTGGTGGCCGCCGGCAGATCGGGCGTGGCCAGGTCGTCGCGCCAGATGCCAACGAAGGCCACTTGCGGATCTTCGTAGGTGCCCCCGATCGTGTACTTGCCGCTGGAGAACTGTTTGATCTGGTTTCTGAACAGCACCTGGCTGCCAAGCAACACGCCGGCCGCGCTCGCCGGGTTGGAGAACGCGAGGAACGCCGCGTACCAGGGCAAGTTCCGGTGCAGCACGGACAACGTGACGATCATCTCGTTGTCGAGCGCGCCGGTATCCAGATTCACCGTGCCGCCGATGCGGAAACTGGCGGCGCTGCCCGTGATCTCGGCTGGTCGAGCGAAGTGGGCGAGGCCGTTGTCCGCGACCAGATCGGCGCGCACCTCGTCGAAGTCCGCGCCGCGGCCGAAGACGTCGGAGAAGTCGAGCCGCATCCGGCGCAATATCTCGGAGAAGTTGATGAGGCTCATGATCCGCGCGCCGCCCGGTTCCACGGTGAGAAACCGCCCGGTGTCCAAAGCCAATGACGCGCTGCCGGAGACGTGCGCCAGCGCGAAGTCGAACGGCGAGCCGGGCCAGCGCAGCTCGCCCGTCGCCTCGAAACGCTCCGCTTCCACGCTGGGCGCGAACCCCCAAGCCGCCAAGGCGCCGCGGACGTCGGCGGAGCGGACGGTGCCGGTGAAGCGCGTCTCGCCGGACTTCGACCAGAACGCCGCATCCGTCGCGACGATGTCCAAGCCCCGCATGCCTTCCGCTTCCACGTCGAGCAACGCCACGCCAGCGGCCTCCGGGCGCAGGCGGAACGACCACCGGCCGTAGTTCGCGTCGCCAACGTGCAGCTCGCCGATGACCACATCGGCGTCCACGATCCGGTCCATGACGTCCGATGCCAGCGCCGCGCCATCGTCCGACGGGGTCGGCAGGCGCAGAGTTTCCAAGTCCACGCGCCACGGGGCGTCGCCGGTTTTCGCCACCGTGCCCGCCAGCTCCCGCCCCCGCACGCGGAATTGGATGTCGCCGTGGTCGGCGTGGCCCTCCAGCACCACATCGTGGATGCGCCCGGATTCCAGCACCAGCTCGCCCACGCCGAACTTGCGCAGTTCCCACGCGAAACCGGCCCGCTGCGCCTTCGGCGCGGCCATCAACGCCGCCACGGTGGCGGCATCCAGTTCCTGCAATTGGCCGCCGACCACCACGCGCCCGCGAGCGGCATCCACCATGGGCATCGGCCCGTCGATGCCGACAGCGCCGGCAAGCACATCGCCATCGGCCACTTGCAGCCAGCCGGTGGCGTTGCCGTAACGCATGGAGACGGCGATGTGGTCGTCCAAGAACTGCATCGCCAAGTTCGCCGGCAACGCCGTTTGGGCCGCCTTGCCAAGCGGCGGCGGCAAGGCGACCTCCACACCTTGCAGCGCGGTGTGGATTTCCAGCTCCGGGGCGCGGTCGGCGGCCGGAAACAGCGTTAGCGCGGCGGCGAAATCCGCCCGCCCGGCGATCAAGCCGAAATCGCCGCTGTCGAGCAGCCGCAGCGCGTCCAAGGCGTCCGCCGAGCCGCCCACGGCAATGCGGATCGCCTGCTCGGGGGACGCGAAGCCGATGCTCGCCGGAGCGTCGAACAGCACACCCGCCAATGGCGCGTCCGCCGGCGTGGTCAACGCGTACGGGGACGAGAAAGCCACCGCCCCCGCCAAGTTCTCGAAGCGCAAGCCGAGATCCGGCAAGTCCACGGTCACGCCGTCCAGGGTCAAGGCCATTTCCAAGTCGCCCGGGCCTAGCCCTTGGCCTTGCAACGGCACCGCGAGGTCGACGTCGAACGCCATGTCGCCAGCGGCGCGCCAGGCGTCCGAAAGGAACGGCATGGCGTCCCGCGCCGGCGTCTCGCGCACGAAGCGCAGCATTCGTTCGGCCGGAGCGGCCCCGGCCAGCAGCACGCGGGTGTGGCTGGCGGGACGGGGCGTGGTCACTTCGATCGCGGCGAGGCCGGTGTCGAACGCGCGGCCGCGGCCGCGCAGGCGCGTCGTCTCGTGGGTCACCTCGATGAGACCGTCGAACTCGCTCAACATCGGCCAATCGGGATGGTAGTCGAGCGCCCCGCCGGTGACTCGGGCAGCCATTTCGGTGCGCCGCAAGGCCCGTTTGGCGCGGTCCTTCACATGGCCGTGGTAAACCAGGCGACCGTCAACGAAGGTGCCGGCGCGCACGCCTTCCAAGAGCCAGCGCCGCAGTTGGGCGGGCAATCTGAGAGGAACGTATGTGCGCGCCAGCGGCAACTCGGCCCGGTCGAAGATGAAGTCCGCGGTCACGCGGGCTTCCAGGGGATCACTGGGCCGCGTCCACGCGAAGCCGCCGGCCATTCGGGTGCCGCCTTGTTCGCCCCACATGCCGGTGCCGCGCAAACCCCGGTGGCCGGGCGAGAAGGCGAACGTCAAAGTTCCGGCGGCACGGTCGAACAGCGGCTGCCGAGGCAGGGACTGCTTGAACGCCAACGTGGCGTCGCGGCCCGACATGTCCAAACGCAAGGCGCCGTGATGGCCGCCCATCGCGAAGTCGGCGCCGGCGACCTTCGGCACGCCCCTGCGTCCGGCCATCCCGCCGCCAACGCCGCGGCCGGCGAACGCGAGCCCGTCGGCATCGGCGCGCAGCACCAGATCCCGCACCTCGCCATGGGGCGCCAACGTTCTCAGCCAAAGACCGCTCGGTTGCCGGTCGCCGAGGAAGGCCGCAATCGTGGAACCGAACGCCGCGATGTCCACCGGCGGCAGCCAGAGATCCGTGACGAACCCGCCGCCGCGATCCACTTCCACGCGGAAGCCGCCACCGCCCAGATCCGCGCTTGCCGCGGCGCTGGCGATGGCGAAGCGTTCGATGCGGCCACGGTAACCGGCCGGGCCGCGCCACGCGTGAAGCTCGGCGTCGAGCCGGGCCGGACTGCCGCCAAGCGGCGGCGGGAAGTCGGCACCCAGAGCGAGACGAGCGGATTCGCCGTTCGCGTCGGATCGCCAATCGGCGCGCAACGCGACTTCGACTTGGCCGGGCGACACCGCGTTGGCGTCGCGGCCGGCCAACGCGCGTGGCATGCCGAGCAGCGCTTCCAGTTGCCGGCCGATGGCGAAGCGGGTGGCCGCCGCGCGCACGGCGCCAAAGCCGTTCTGGTCGATGTCCCCATCCACGGTCAACACGCAGTCGGCGCAGTTCGGCTCCTCCTGCGCGGTGAGGTGGAAGCGGTGCCGGCCGTCCTGGTTGACGAGCATCGTCTCGACATGAAGCGTGCCGGCGTGATCGTCGTCATGGGCCACCAGCCGACCGCGCAACCACACCTCGTCGCTGTGCGTCAGCAGCGCGAAGGCGTCGTCTGGACGCGGGCCCTCCGCACCATGCAGGCCCCAGCCCTGGGCCGTCTTCTCGAACACCAGATGGCCGTCCGCCACCGTCAGGCGACGGGCGATCAGCCGATTGCGCCCCAAGCTCTCCAAGAGGTCGAGCTCGAAATCAATGCCAAACGCCTCGCCGGCCGGGAAGTGCGCGCTCGCCGCGAAGAAGCCGGGGTTGAGCCCTTGCCACCGCCCTTCCAACCCGTAAACCGCGATGCCGCGGGACGCCAAGATCCGGTTGATCGGGCCCTCGAAACCGGGAAGCTGCCAACACAGCAGCCGGCCCGATACCTGCAAGGTCGCGAAGCAGATGACCACGACGGTGGCCAGCACGGCTGCCGTTGTTGCGAGCCTTCTCAAAGCCCCACTCCTAACCGTCCCAACCGCCCCAACCGCCCCGGCTGCCGGGCCGCCACCGGCGAATATACTCCAACGCCTTGGATGGGACGGTCTAGTTGCTCAACCGGGCCCAGATCGCGTCGTAGACCTGCCGGGTCTCCTGATCGCAGACCGCCACGAAGGTGCCCGGCGTGGCGTCAGCCGGAGGTGCGGACTCGGGCGCGGTCCGGAGCGCCTCGTCCAGCAGATCGGTCACCCCTTTCAGCCCGGGCGCGGTGCCCGAGAAGTTGGCCACCGCGGCCATGTTCTCCGGTTCCAGCAGGAAGTCCATGAACCTGATCGCGTTCTCGCGGTTGGCCGCGTCTTTCAGGAGGACGACGTTGTCCATCCACACGACGTGGCCCTGCTTCGGGTAGGCGTACTCGATGTTCGCGCCTGCCCCGCGCGCCTTGATGGACAAGCCGTTGTAGATCATGCCGGCGGCGGCTTCCCCCGAGATCAGCGCGTCCTTGGCGGTGGCCGATCCGAACGAGGCCCAGTGCCGCTTCGCGCCTTGCAGGAGATCTTCGAGCGCCTTCAGTTGCTCGCGGTCGGTCGCGCATTGCGGGATGCCGAGATGCAGCGACGCCATCAGTATCACATCGCGTTCACTGTCGAGCATGTTGATCTTGCCGCGCAGCGCCGCTGGCGGATCGAAGATGATGGCGGTGGTGTCGATGTCGCCTTTGTAGACGTCGCGGTTCACGGCGAAGCTGGTGGAACCCCACTGGTAGGGGATCGAATGCTTGCGGCCCGGATCGAAGGGCACGTCCATCCACCGGGGCTGGACGTTGCCGATGTTGGCGAGTTCGCCCGGCAGCACCTCGTCGAGCATCCCCTCGCCGGCCATGATCGCCACCATGTAGTCGCCCGCCACCGCCACATCGTACGCGCCGGGCCTCGCCGCCTTGAGCGACGCCAGCATCGCCTCGTTGGAATCGTAGGTGTCCATGGTCACCTCGACCCCGTGCCTGGCGGAAAACTTGTCGAGAATCTCCTGCGGCATGTACTCGAACCAGTTGTAGACCGAGAGCTTCCCTTCGGCCTGCGCCGCGCCGCCCACCAACGTCAGCGCGACGGCCACGGCCGATTTCAGAAATCCGTTCATGCTCTTCCTCCCTGTCGATTGGCTCGCCGTCGATTGGCGAGGCCGCTCCGTCGAAAACGGGTGCGACACACTATCACCGTTCCGGCCACCGGCGGGTTGCCGCGCCCGAGCGCCCTCAGTAGGCTTCGCTCGTCCACCGACAAAAGGCAACGCCACCGTGAATGCCCCTCGCGAATCCGAACCCCCCGCGCATCCGTTGGCACCGCTCACCGCCACCGAGGTCGAGCGGGCCGCCGGGCTGTTGAAGCCGCGCATCGGCACCCAGGCGGCGTTCTGCTCTGTGGCGTTGGAGGAACCGTCCAAGGCGTCTTTGCGGGCGTTCGCGCCGGGCGACAACGTTCCCCGGCGTTTGCGTTTCCTCGGCTACGACCACCCGGACCCGCCAGACGGCGGTTTCGACGCCACGGTGGACGTCGGAACCTCGGCGGTGGACGTGCGCCGCATCAACGCTGGCCAAGCGCCCATCGGCTTCGCCGACGTGGTGCAGGCGGTGCGAATCACCAAGGCGGACGCCGGCTGGCAGGCGGCCATGCGGCGGCGCGGCATCAACGACTTCGAGAACGTGCAAGTAGACCCGTGGCCCGCCGGCGGCTACGGACACCCGAGCATTCCGCCGGGCCACCGCGCCCATCGCGCCATCAGCTTCCTGCGCGAGCACAAGACGGACAACGGCTACGCCCGCCCTGTTCAGGGGCTGATCGCGCATGTGGACCTCACCGCCGGGCGCGTGGCGCATCTGGAGGATCACGGCGTCGTGCCGCTGCCTCCAGAGCACGGCCGCTACGACGCCGCCAGCCAACCGGCGTTGCGGGAAGCCACCAAGCCGCTCGCCATCGAGCAGCCGGAAGGCGTGGGCTTCACCGTGCGAGGCAACGCCGTCGAATGGCAGAACTGGCACTTCCGCGTCACCGTGCATCCGGCGAACGGGCTGGCGCTGCACCAAGTGGCCTATCGGGACGGCGACGAGTGCCGGTCGATTCTGCATCGCGCCGCGTTGTCGGACATGGTGGTGCCCTACGGCGACACCAACCCCATGCATCGCTGGAAGCACGTGCTGGACGCCGGCGAGGCGAGCATCGGCAATTGCGTGAACTCGCTGACGCTGGGCTGCGATTGTTTGGGCGAAATCCGCTATCTCGACCATGTGGCGGTGAAACCGGACGGCTCGGCGCGGGTGGTGGAAAACGCCATCTGCATCCACGAGGAGGACTACGGCATCCTCTGGAAGCACCACGACGGCCACGGTCAGACCACCGAAACGCGACGCTCCCGGCGCTTGGTGGTGAGCACCTTCCACACCGTCGGCAACTACGAGTACGGCTTCTACTGGTACTTCTACTTGGACGGCACGTTGCAGATGGAGGTGAAGCTCACCGGCATCGTCGGCGTGTCGGCGGTGGCCGACGGCGAGACCCGCCCGGAGTTCGCCCCGCTGGTGGCGCCGAACGTCGCCTCGCCGATTCACCAACACCTTTTCTGTTTCCGGTTGGATTTCGACTTGGACGGCGGGCCCAACAGCGTGAGCGAAGTGAATGTGGAACCGCTGCCAACGGGCGACGACAACCCGGACGGCACGGCGTTCCACGCGTTCACCCGGGCGCTGCGCACGGAACTCGAGGCGAGGCGGGACGCGGACACCGCCCGTTCCCGCTCGTGGAAGGTGGTGAACCAAAAGCGCGTCAACCGCCTTGGCACCCCGGTCGGGTACCGGCTGCTGCCTGGCGCGACGCCGAAACTGCTCGCCCGGGCGAACTCGCAAGTCGCGGAGCGGGCCGGTTTCGCCCGCCACAACTTGTGGGTGACGCGCTACCGCGAAGGCCAGCTCTGCGCCGCTGGCGACCATCCCAACCTGCATCCCGGCGGCGCCGGCCTGCCGGCTTGGAGCGCCGGCGACGAATCCATCGAAGACACGGACATCGTGCTCTGGCACACCTTCGGCCTCACGCACCTGCCAAGGCCGGAGGACTGGCCGGTGATGCCAGTGGAATACTGCGGCTTCACCCTGCAACCCGTGGGGTTCTTCGACAGAAATCCGGCGATCACCATGCCGCCCAGCCACCAATAACGCCGTGGCTGCGCACCCAGCCTGGCCGCTCGACCAAACCACTGAAACCGTCGTTGCCGGCATTCGACAGGCCGCGCAACTCTACAACCGGCTGGTGCTGGTGCCCCTCGGCGCCCGCAACATTGATGCGCTGGCCGCGGTGAGCGAACACACCGGAGCACCGGTGTTGAACATCGGCCTAGAGCTGTCGCAGCGGATGTTGGAGTGAGGTGGTCCTACTTTTTGAGACAGTGGGGTAAGGTGTATTCCAAGCCTTGAAGGAGGCATGGAATGACCGGAAGGAGGCGCCGTTTCACGGCGGATTTCAAGAAGCGGGTGGCGCTGGACGCGTTGCGCGGCGGCAGCACGGTTCAGGAGCTGGCGGCGAAGCACGAGGTGCATCCGAACCAGGTGGGCGCTTGGAAGAGGCAGGCCGTGGAGGGGCTGGGCGACGTGTTCGCGACGGGCCGGAAGTCGGGTGGGTTTGAGCGAGCAGGCAGGCACCGGCATCCGAGCGATCTTCCGCAACTGGCAGGCGTTGGGCCATGTTCCGCCGGTGATCGACAACGACAAGACGAAACAGGCGTTCGAGGTTGGCCTGTTGAGGGAGGCCCTGCTGACCGAGGAGCAACAGCGGTTTCAATGCTGCCTCGGCCCTTCGCCTGACGGACGCCGAGGCGCGGGTGTTCGCGTATGCCTGCCGTAAAGAACGCGTTACGCTTGTTGACGCCAAGGCCGTAACCGGATTGATGGGCGTGCAGGCGACGGCCATATTGGAAGCGCTGCATGTGCAGAGGGTGTTCTTGGACTGACCAAGTCGTGGCACGTCGGCTCGCCCCTCGATGTGCTCGGCGAGGGCGTACCGTCCTTCGTGCAAAGGTCGCGAATGACCAAGTAAGCGATAGGCATAGCGACTTGACCACTGACCAAGTGGACATCGGCAACATGTCCACTGCACATGTACCGCATGGGCCGACCGACATGTCCACCGCACATGGGCAGGAACAGGCCAACATGAGCACTGACCATGCTCCCCCGCCGGTGGATGGTGACCAGAAGCGCGACGCGCACGACGACTTGGCCACTGGCCAAGTGGACATGTCCACTACACGTGTATCGCACAGGCCAAGCCCAATGCCCACTGAACATCGGGGCCATGTTCACCCGGCCAAGGCACTTGCCGTACTCTCGACCACTCAACGGGGAATCGTGGCCTATTGCGACGTGCCTCGCCTGCTAGCCGAGATCATGGACAACCTCGGCGTTGCCAATCGTGGCCACTTCAAGAAGACTCATCTGGACCCGTTGATCCGTGATGGCTTGATCGTCATGACGAATTCCGCCAAGCCCAGAGCGCCCGGCCAGCGCTACATTCTTACCGAGGCCGGGCTCAAGCTGAGGGCGTTGCACTTGGAAACGGGGCAAGAAGAAGGACAGCATGGGCAAGGCTGACCGAACGCAGATTTGATGCCCAACACCGCCGAGACCGGTGTGCCGGCCCACCTACGAGTTGCAGCTGCTGTCTGGCAGTCAGCGCACTGGTAGGTGCATAGGTCCTATTCGTAGTCGCGCGAAAACCGCAAACTCCGGAGATCGTTCTGGCCCAAGGCACCCTAGGCCGCAGTGGCACGCCATATGTGGTGAGTTGGGCATGTTGGAGTTCCTAGTCCGCCGCCTTCCGCTTCTCCCCCGACGCGCTCGTCACCAGATAGTCCCCGCGCAGCCGACCGCCCGTGGCCCGTCGACATCGACAACGCCACCACCTCGTGGCCGTCCGCCGCGAAGCTCGTCCAGTCCAGCGACACCACCACCTCCCCGCGCGCCCCGATGACGTGCGGAACCCACAGCCCGAACCACTCCCACACGTCCAGCCTGCCGTTGCCCGGCAGCCGATCCGCCTGCTTCACCCCGTGCTTCGCATTCGTTCCCCGCGCCTGCGCCAAGCCCACGCCTATCGCGCTCACGCCCAGCGACGCGCTCGCCAGCGCTCCCGTCACCGCGTTCGAAAGCGACGCCGCGCGCGCCGCATGCGCGTCGCCGCCGCACACCGCCTTCACGAACTTCGCCACCTGCTCCGGCCGCATCCCCGCCAACGCCGACATGGTCCCCTCCTTGGAACAGAAAACCAAAAGCATCATAAATCAACCAGTTGCAGGATGAAAATGAGGGGATACCTAAGCCCGGCCCTTGATTCTTGGCGATGGATCGAACTCCTGAGACGTCGGGTTGAGAGTCTAGGAAGTCCGCTGAGTAGGGTCGTCGCACCGCACCATGGACGCCAAGAGTTCCACCAGTTCGTGTGGAGTCAACGAGTGCTGTCGGTCAAGCTGGACGCGCCGATGACCGGTGAACGTCACGACATCCGGGAGCGGCACAGGATCCGAGGGCCGGACTCCGAATCGGCATCGCAGCGAAGCAGCGAATTAGGGCCGTCGAGCCACTCGGTCCAGAGCCAACTCAACTCGGCGTTACCAGCAAGTCGTTTCAAGTCCGCTCTAACGACGCGACTGAGGCCGATCGCGTCAAGGATGCCGCGGGCATAGAAGCGGAGCGCAGTGGAATCGTCCCCTAGCCGACTGGCGAGAACCCTCATGGGCTGGGCGAGGTTCTCGGCATGATCCTGCCAACCGTCGGGGTCTGAACAACACAACGCCACCAAGACGAGGCCGGCGTAATCCGGGGAAAATGACGGCGATGTGCGGACGCGCTCAAGGCAGGCGTGGGCAGCGTCCGTCTGGCTGACCAAAGCAACCGCTGTCCGCACGACTTGATCGAGCAACGGTGCGCCAGCGCCAGCCATCAGCTTCGGCAGCACATCCAGCACTTCATGCGCACGGACGAGCGCGGCGAAGTCGATGAGCACATGCGTGGCGTCGCGCTTGGAGTGGTCGCGCCCTTCCATGGCCAACAGGTCTCGTATCGCGGAACGCCAGCGTCCTTGTGCGTCGGCGGGCAAATCTTGGTAGATGGCGCGGAGGTCGTCGGCCAGATCGTCGCTGACCCCGATGTAGTGCTCAAGTGGGCGGAATGCCCAACGGCCCATGTCTTCAAGAAAGAAGCCTTCCAAGCCAGCTTGCATCCACAATAGGACATCCTGTGCATCAGCATTGCTCGCGTCAAACGGAGTGCGTTGTTCCGACATCTTGCTCGCTTATCGCAGCTCTCTGCCCGCCGGGGCGCCCGGCCGTCGGCCGCTGCCGGCCAGATCCAGATACTCAATGTCGCGGAGCGCCCCTACCTTCGCTTGGAGTGTGGCAATCTGGTCGTGGTATTGAGGCGGTGACTCAGGCGGATGACCGACCGCCCACTCAAGCGTCTGCAAGATCGTCTCCGCTACCTCGCGCACTGGAAGCCGTGCATGGCCGGCACCACTTTCGAGTGCCAAACCATCTCGCGTGAACTCCAAAGGAGTGCCGGACCAGGATAGCTCGATGTCATCCGCGACGCGGCGAATGAACAGGTCAGGGTATATCCCGCCGGCCGCGGCGCTGCGAACGCCATGCCGGAGGTACCAGTCTTGAGCGTCCGCATAATGCTGACGGCCTTGCAAGTCGTCGGCTGCCATCCACCCGTCAAGGGCGCGATTGCACGCGGTCGCCGCGGTGGCCGTGCCAAGATCGGGCCAAGGAAAACGCTCATCGTGCAACAACGCGACCCAGTTGGTCGCGAGCCAGTCCAAGAATGGCGCCAGATACCAGCCCACAAAAGGCTGTTGCTGTTCACCTAGCCTAGTCGCCGTGACGTTTACGCCTGCCACATGCATCGTCAACTGTCCCATAGACCAGCCGTAGGCGGCTGGTCGCTGCTCGGGCGGCTCGCAGTCATCAACCCACCGAATGCCAATCTGCACGGTGGCAGGGTCACCGAAGTGCATCCAGTCGGGCATGGTCACTTTCTAGCGCCCCAAAGGTCGTCGGCGTCCACCGCTCTCGCGCCACGGCGTCACGCAAGCCTCACCGAGCAAGAACATAGCGGACCGTCCGCAACATGTCGTCTAAGGCGTAGCATACCAGTGCCAGATGCCTCCTTATTCGTGGCTTCGGGGGCTCCGCGCCCGATCGCGTTTGGCATGTAATGTCCCTAACCATAGGGCAGGTGCTCCGAGTGGAAAGAGTAAGTGTGCGTTGGCTCGTGCAGCAGGGCGTCTGCGCCCAGTCGCGAGCGCCAAGTACCTTCGCACTGACGCCACATTCAAGGCCCCCCAATGCCCGCCGCCGCCTAGCGTGCAGCCTTGCCGAGCTCTTCCCAAGCCTGAACGAAGCCGTGGTGTCGGCGCTGGAACCCGCGGATCGTGCTTCTCTCCACGAGGCGGTGTCACTCCAGCAACCGGCGGCCTTGGGCGCGAACGCCAGCAAGGATTTCGTGCTGCGTCACGTCTTCCACGTTGCCCCGGAACTTGTGCGAACGCCGCACTGCTGGCAGTGCTCCTCCGCCGGCACTATGCGGGCCGGCGCGTTCCACCGGCGTTGGATGCGCGGTTCATCCAAGCAATCGAAGAGCGCTTCCAAGGTTGGCCGCTCGGGAGCATCGTGCCGGATCGGGAGGCGTTCTTCGATTTCCTGCAACGGCGTTGGCGGACGTTCCTGGATGCGAGCGTGGACGGCCCGGGAGGCGTTGGCGACCGCACCGATGCTCTCGCTAGCGTGCTGCCCTTCGATCACGAAGATGTACGCGTCTACATCGACAACCTTTTCGCGGAGGGCCTCCTCCAGCCTATCTCCCACTGGCGGGCGAGCACGCTGAGCAAGACGTGGCTTGGCGTCGGCGTTCAATGGGATGCTCGGCAAGATGCCGCCGCCAAGCTGGATCGGCTGCTCGCGACAGCTGAGGACACTCTGCCGAACCAAGAAAGTCGGCACCAGGATTGGTTCCGCTTCGCCAAAGTGTGGGCCGGGATCGCGGCCCTCACGCACGAGCCCAACGGCAAGCCAAACGAGAAACAGCAGCAAGCGGTAGACGGCTTGCGAACACGCATGGACGCCGCGTTCAGCGACTGGGTGGCTAGCTAGCCGCTACGCGAGCCTCGCCAGTCTGCCGCCGAACCCGCCGGTGATGCTGCACCACGTCCCACGCTTCCTGGCGCAGGAAATAGGCAGCAGCGCAACGGCCAAGGCGGCGTTGGTGGTGGTGGACGGGCTGGCCTTGGATCAATGGGCGGTCATGCGGCGGTAACTCGCCCAGCAGCGCCCCGGCTGGCGGTTTCGGGAAAGCGCCGCGTTTGCTTGGGTGCCCACCGTCACGTCTGTTTCCCGCCAAGCCCTCTTCGCCGGCAGCCCGCCTTTCTACTTCCCGAAAAGCGTCCACACCACGAACAAAGAAGAGACGCTGTGGCGAAGGTTCTGGGCGGATCAGGGAATACAGGGCGCGGTCTACGCCAAGAGCCTCGGCGACGGGCCTTTCCAGGACGTGGCCGCGCTCGTCGAACGTCCCAACGTTCGCGTGGCCGGCTTGGTGGTGGACAAGGTGGATCGGATCATGCACGGCATGACGCTCGGCGCCGCCGGCATGCACAATCAAGTGCGGCAATGGGCGGCGCAGGGGCACTTTGAAGCGCTGCTGGACATGCTGTTCGAGTGTGGATTCCGCGTTTACGTCACCTCGGACCACGGCAACGTGGATGCCGTGGGCTGTGGACGGCCAAACGAGGGCGCAGTGGCGGACGTGCGCGGCGAACGGGTGCGCGTGTACTCGGAAGAAGGCTTGCGCCGCGGCGTTGCCGAGCGCTTTGCCGAAGCGTGGCCGTGGCCGGCGGACGGATTGCCGGCGGACTATCTGCCGTTGCTCGCGCCCGGCCGCAAGGCGTTCGCGCGCGAGGGTGAACGCGTGGTGGCGCACGGAGGCGTGTGCATCGAGGAACTCGTCGTGCCGTTTGTGCAGGTGGTTCCAAGACCATGAACGAGAGAGCCAGCCAAGTCGGCGTCAGCCAGCGCCTTCGCGTGGAGTGGCTGGAAGCAACCGCCAACCTGATTCTGGCCGGCAATGGCGTCGCCGACATTCGAGACGCCCTGAACCACATGCTGGCCGGCAAGCTATCCGTCGGCAGTGGCGGCGTGCGCGGCAGTCGGCAGAAGACAATCACCATCTTGATGAAAATCTGGCGCAATGTGCCGCCCGGCCTTGAACCGTCGCGTGACGATGGCTTGAAGATGCTGCCGGCGCTGGACCTCAACCATCGCCACGCCATCCATTGGGGCATGACGCTGGCCGTCTACCCTTTCTGGGGGATGGTGGCCGCGCACACTGGCCGTTTGCTGCGCTTGCAGGGCACCGCTGGCGCGGCGCAGGTTCAGCGCCGTGTCCGAGAACAACACGGCGAGCGGCAGACCGTTTCGCGGGCCGTGGCGCGCGTCTTGCGATCGTTCATCGACTGGGGCGTGTTGGCGGATGCGGACGCGAAGGGGATCTATGCCCAAGGCAAACAACGCGAATTGGGCGATGCGAGAGTTGCCGCTTGGCTGGCGGAGGCGATTCTGGGGGATGGTGGCCGCGCACACTGGCCGTTTGCTGCGCTTGCAGGGCACCGCTGGCGCGGCGCAGGTTCAGCGCCGTGTCCGAGAACAACACGGCGAGCGGCAGACCGTTTCGCGGGCCGTGGCGCGCGTCTTGCGATCGTTCATCGACTGGGGCGTGTTGGCGGATGCGGACGCGAAGGGGATCTATGCCCAAGGCAAACAACGCGAATTGGGCGATGCGAGAGTTGCCGCTTGGCTGGCGGAGGCGATGCTGCGCTCGCGGTCACATGCCGGCGGTTCAGCCAGCGTGCTGCGCCACCCCGGCCTGTTCCCGTATCGCTTGCCGCACCTTGCCGCATCGCAAGTGGCCGCGCGCTCTTGCCGGCTCGAAGTGCTGCGCCAAGGGCTCGACGAGGAAGTGTTGATGTTGCGAAGTGAGTAGCCACTACGGCGGATTACCGCATGGCGCTTCCCCAGACGGACCCGCTTGGCGCCTACCGCGCCTCGTCCCCGCCGAGCGCGGTTTTGATCTCGTCCAGGGTGGCCGGATCTTCGATCGTTGACGGCACCTTGAAGGCCGCGCCGTCCACCAGCTTGCGGATGGTGGCGCGCAGGATTTTGCCGGAGCGCGTTTTCGGCAATCGCGGCACCAGCACGGCGCGCTTGAAGTTGGCGAAAGCGCCGATGCGGCGGCGCACGAGTTGCACCAACTCGTCGCGCAGGGCCGTTGGTGTCAGGTTCACGCCGTCTTTCAGCACCACCAGGCCGAGCGGCACCTGCCCCTTGTCGGCATCGGCCACGCCCACCACCGCGCATTCGGCGACCGCGTTGTGCGCCGCCACCACCTCCTCGAGTTCGCCGGTGGAAAGGCGGTGGCCCGCCACGTTTATCACGTCGTCCACGCGCCCCATGATGTACAGGTAGCCGTCGGCGTCCCGATAGCCGCCATCGCCGGTGAGATAGAAACCGGGATAGCGCGACCAGTACGCTTCCAAGTACCGGTCGTGGTCTTGCCACACCGTGGGCAGCGCGCTTGGCGGCAGCGGGCCTTTCAACACCACGTTGCCTTCCTGCTCCGGGCCCAGTTCGCGGCCGTCTTCGTCCAGGATCCGCAAGTCGTAGCCGGGCACCGGGTGACCGGGGCTGCCGGCCTTGGTGGGGCGGGCGTCGGCGTCCGCCACGCCCATCATCTTGGCGGAGATTGCCCAGCCGGTCTCGGTTTGCCACCAGTGGTCGATGACCGGCACGTCGACTATCCGCTTCAACCACTCGTAGGTGGGCGGGTCCAGGCGTTCCCCCGCGATGAACAGGTGGCGCAGGCAGGTGATGTCGTGGCCTTCCTGGAGCAGGGCCTCGGGATCCTCCTTGCGCACGGCGCGGAACGCCGTCGGCGCCACGAAAAAGACGTTCACGCGGTGCTGCGCGATGACGCGCCAGATCGCCCCGGCGTCCGGCGTGCGCACGGGCTTGCCTTCGTAGAGCACGGTGGCGCAGCCTTTGATGAGAGGGCCGTAGACGATGTACGAGTGCCCCACCACCCAGCCGATGTCGGACGCCGCCCAGTACACGTCCCCGGCCGCGCAGTCGTAGATGGCGCCCATGCTGTAGTTCAGGGCCACCGCGTGGCCGCCGTTGTCGCGCACCACGCCCTTGGGTTTGCCCGTGGTGCCGGAGGTGTAGAGGATGTAGAGCGGATCCCAAGCGTCCACCGGCACGGCGTCCACCGGCTGGCCGGCGGCTTCCCAGGACGCCCAATCCAGATCCCGCTCCGGGTCCAGTTCCGCCGGGCATTGCGGGCGTTGCGCCACCACCACGCGGCCGGGCTTCCACATGGCGAGGCGGACGGCCTCGTCCAGCAGCGGCTTGTACGGGAGGACGTTTTGGAACTCGATGCCGCAGGAGGCCGAGAGCACAACCTTGGGTTTGGCGTCGTCTATTCGCGTCGCCAGTTCCGGCGCGGCGAAGCCGCCGAACACCACCGAATGCACCGCGCCGATGCGCGCGCACGCGAGCATGGCGATCACCGCTTCCGGGATCATCGGCATGTAGACGACCACGCGGTCGCCTTTGTGAACGCCGATGTCGCCGAGCGCGCCGGCGACGCGCGCCACCCGCGCGACCAGCCGCGCGAACGTGAAGCGTTCGACGACGCCGGTGACCGGCGAATCGTAGATGAGCGCGACCTCGTCGCCGCGGCCGGCGGCGACATGACGATCCAGGGCCAACCAGGCCGTGTTCAGCTTGCCGCCCTCGAACCAGCGGCAAACGCCGTTGCCGTCGTCGCTGCGGATCGCGCGCGGGAACTCGAACCAGTCGATGTCTTCGGCCGCTTCGCGCCAGAAGGCGTCCGGCGTCTGCAACGACGCCCGATACGCTTCTTGGTAGGTGCGCTTCCGCACGGGCCGCGCCGCCTACGCCGCGTCCGCCTGCGCCACCACGCCTTCCGCCTCCAAGGCCTCGATCGCGCCGGCATCCAGGCCGACCTCCGCCAAGACGCTCCGGGTGTCTTCGCCGGGCAGCCTCGCCGCGTGCGAGATCGCCGCCTCGGTGCGGCTGAAACGCGGGGCCGGGGCCGGTTGCACGACGCCGTCCACGGCCACGAAGGTGCCGCGATGGCGGTTGTGCGGATGGTCGGGCGCTTCCGCGATGGACAGCACTGGCGCGAAGCACACGTCGCTGCCTTCCATGATGGCGCACCAGTCGTCGCGGGTCTTGGTCTTGAACACCCGCTCCAGTTCGGCGCGCAGCGCCGGCCACTGATCGGCGTCCATTTGCGCGCCGAAGCGCTCGGCGTCCAAGCCCGCCTTCTCCACCAGCTCGGCGTAGAACTGCGGTTCGATGGCCCCCACGCAGATGTGCTGCCCGTCGGCGGTCTCGTAGGTGTTGTAGAAGTGGGCGCCGCCGTCCAGCAGGTTGGCGCCGCGCTCCATCTTGAAGCCGCGGCCGATCAGCGAGAAGAACATGGCCATCAGCGAAGCCGCGCCATCCACCATCGCGGCGTCGATCACCTGTCCCTTGCCCGACCGGGAGGCCTCAAGCATTCCGCAAACCAGGCCGTAGGCCAGCAACATGCCGCCGCCGCCGAAATCGCCGATGAGGTTGAGCGGCGGCACGGGTTTGCCGCCCGGTTCGCCGATGGCGTGCAGCGCGCCGGCAAGCCCGATGTAGTTGACGTCGTGCCCGGCCGCATGAGCCATGGGGCCTTCCTGCCCCCAGCCGGTCATGCGCCCGTACACCAGCCGCTCGTTGCGCTTGAGACAGACCTCCGGCCCCAGGCCGAGCCTTTCGGTGACCCCCGGCCGGAAGCCCTCGAACAGGGCGTCCGCCGTTTCCACCAGCTTGAGCACCAGTTCGACGCCGGCCGGCTTCTTCAGATCCACGGCGATGGAACGCCGGTTGCGGGTCAGCACGTCGCGCCGGGGACCCGCTCCGGGCGCGATCCGGTCCACGCGCACAACCTCGGCACCCATGTCCGACAGCATCATCCCGCAAAACGGCCCCGGCCCGATGCCGGCCAGCTCGATCACCCGAAAGCCCTGCAGAGGCCCCATCCCATCGCTCCTCAGGTTCAACCACCTGTTTCGCATGGTACCCCAGCGCGCACCCGCGCTGGCGCTTGAACGCGACTTACATGAGCGCGACCGCCTTGTATATAGTGCCTTCGTCTACCAAAAGCCTCGCTAGAGGGTTGGGAGGTTGCGTGCGGACAACCTGCTGGGCGGCGATCGCGCTACCGCTCGCCGCCGGCTGTGCCGACGAGGGCGAGCCGGCTTCCGGCGCACCGGGCGGTTTCGGCGGCAGGCCGGCCACCGTGGTGGTGGCGGTACAGGCCGCGGGGCGGCAGATCAACGATGTGGTTGAAGCGGTGGGCACCACGCTCGCCAACGAATCGCTCACCATCACCGCCAAGGTGACGGACGCCATCCGCCAAGTGCGTTTCGACGATGGCGACTTCGTGGCGAAGGGCGACGTCTTGGTGGAACTCATCCACGAGGAGCAAACCGCGCTGCTCGCCGAGGCCGAGGCGAACGTCGCGGATGCCCGCACGTTGTTCGAGGAAACGCTTTACGACGCCGACCCCGACGCAGGATCTTCATGTCACGCTGGCCACTCTGAGACGCGGCACTTGTTTCGATAAACACAGGCATATGGGCTCAAGCCATGACTGCGCCGAATAGGCTTGCGCTGTTCGTGTGTTGCTCGTGCGTTGCCGATGTTTAGGCGTATCGGAACGTGGTTTAAGAACACCGGCGCAGAACCGTGGGTCTATCTCGTCTTCTTGATATTTCCTTTGATGACTGGGCTCTTTCCTCTGGATTACAGTGCATTGCGTTGGTGGTCGACCGTCGGGTTGATTGGCTGCTTCCTGCCGCTGCACTTCTGGAGCTTTCGCTTGGACGGCAAACGTCGACTTGTGCCGGTGGTTGGCATGGCGCTGCTCGGCATCGTCGGCATGCAATTCAACGCCGGCACTTCCACGTTTTTCATCTACGCCGCCGCGGTGGCCGGCCGTGCCGGTTCAGCTCGGCTGGCGTGGACGGTTATCATCATCCTGCAAGTACTGCTCGTGGCCGCTCTCTTGCTCTCGCCTGAGCCGTTTCCGATGAGCTGGATTGCATTCATGTCGGCGTTGCTCGTCCCCGCGATTGGCGCGATGACGGTGCTGGAGGCGGAACGAAAACGACGCAATGATCGGCTGCTGGTAGCGCAACAGGAAGTGGAGCGCCTTGCCGTGATCGCGGAACGCGAACGCATTGGCCGCGACCTGCACGATCTACTCGGCCACACGCTGACCATGATTAGCTTGAAGAGCGAACTCGCAGCGAAACTGGTGCCGGCGGATGCGGAACAAGCGGCGCAAGAAATGTCCGAAGTGCAAGCCATTTCGCGTGATGCGCTGAGCCAAGTGCGAGAAACAGTGCGTGGTTACCGAGCCAAGGGTCTGCAAGGCGAGATGGAAGGCGCAAAGCGATCGCTGCAATCCGCCAACGTCGTCTTCGACATGAACGTGGATGCAGTGGCGCTAGGGCCGCGCGAAGAAGGCGCTTTGGCGTTGGCGCTGCGCGAAGGCGTTACCAACATCGTGCGGCACGCACGAGCGACCGTCGCACGGGCGACAATCAAGCGCGAAGGCGCAGACGTGATCCTGACCTTGGCTGACAATGGCCGCGGCGGCGGCACGGAGGGCTGCGGCTTGGCCGGCATCCGTGAACGCATCGCCGCGCTCGGCGGCCAGTTCGAGCGCACGACGACGCAAGGCACACGCTAACGGTACGCCTGCCAGCCGCGGTCCCGGAGCCATGATTCGAGTCGTCATCGCCGAAGACCAGAACTTGGTGCTCGGCGCGCTCGCCGCCTTGCTCAAGTTGGAGAGCGATTTCGACGTGGTAGGCGTTGCCGCCGATGGTGCCGCGCCATTCGAGCAAGTGCTGGCGCTGCAACCGGACATCCTCGTGACCGACATCGAGATGCCGCGCCTCACCGGCATCGAACTGGCCGCCAAAGTAACCGCACAAGTGCCGCACACGCGCATCGTCATCGTTACGACGTTCGCTCGGCCCGGCTACTTGCGCCGCGCGATGGCCGCCGGCGCGGTGGGCTATCTGCTCAAGGACGCCCCAGCTGAGCAACTGGCGCAAGCGCTGCGCCGCGTCCACGCCGGTGGCCGGGCCGTTGATCCTGAACTGGCCGCACACGCATGGGCGACCACGACCCGCTGACGGAGCGCGAACGCCAAGTGTTGCGCCTGGCAGGCGAGGGCCGCAGCAGCGCAGAGATCGGCTCGGCGCTGGCCCTGTCCAGCGGCACCGTGCGGAACTATCTTTCCGAAGCGGCCAGCAAGCTCGGCGCCGCCAATCGCATCGAAGCTGCGCGGCTGGCGCGCGACAAGGGTTGGTTGTAGGTTCTCTCCCCGCGCGCCCATGATCAAGCCCTCACTCGACGGCTACGCAACGGGCCAACTCCCAGCCGTGGAAGACCACCGCCAAGCCGGTGTACGAAACCTCCGGGCGCTGGCGAACCAGGCGCTCATCCGCCAGATAGCGCTCGATCTGCCGTTTGGCCTCCACTAGCGCCGCATCGAGCTCGGCCTCGCCTTCGTCGCGCTTGACGTACTTGAGCTCCAGCAAGTAGCCGTGCCGCGCCGTCCGATACCGTGCCGTAAACGGCGCCAAGCAGATGTCCACGAAGCCCTTGTTGAACTCTTGCTCCGTGCTGAACAGGAAGTGATCCGTCACGCCCAAGTACGCGGCCAGAAAGCCCTGGATCATCTTCTCGCCGGCCAGGTAGTCGCGCACGCTGGTCTGCGAGCGGACCGCCGCCGCCAGGAAGTCCAGCGCCGGGCGCCATTCGCCGAAATGCGCCATGCGCCGCATCAGCCGCTCCAGATCGTGCAGATCCACGCGAAAGGCGCCCACGTCGCGGTAGGCGTCGCGCAGAAAGGCGTGCAACAGATGGCGCGCCGTCTGGTTTGGGACGATGAGCTCGGGCGCGTCTTCCTGGGCAGCAGCGCGGATGCTCAGCAGGCCGAAGTAGTGCAGCAGGGAGAGGAAGTTGTCACGGTCGTCTAGTTCCTGCAACGGGAAGCCGCGCCGCACTTGGCACTCGGCCCTGCCGTCGGCCATCGCCGTGCGCAGCAGGTCGAAGTTGCCGTTCAAGCGCCCGCCGACGGTGAGCAGATGGCGCAGCTTGCCGTAATCCACCCGCACGTTGTAGTCGATCAGTTCCTCCGGCGGGCGGGCGCGGCCCAGCGATTCCGCCAAGTAGTAGAGCACCATGTCGGTGTTGTAGACGTCCTGCTCCGCGTCCTCCGCGAAGCGGTAGCCGTTGTACCACTCGCGCATGGTGCCCAAGGCGTCCTCGGGGCGCTCCGCCATCGCGCCGGCATCGTGGTAAGTGCGCAACACCTGCCACACCTCGTCCTCGGTGAAGCCCAGCATCTCGTTGAACTGCGGATCCAGGCTTAGATTGCGACCTATGTTGAAGCCGCTGGTCAGGTCGTCCATCGCTACGGGCGAGACGCCGGTGACGAACAGGCGCTCCAATGCGCCCGTATCCGTGCCGGCCTTCAAAGTGGTGAAGAAGCCGCGGTAGAAGCCCTCGTCGTGGGTGAAGGAGTAGTAGGCGGCCTCGCCGTGGCGGGCCAGCACGTTGCTGGCGAAGTTGTCGTACTCGTCGATCAGCATGTAGAGGGGAATGCCGTGCTCCGCCACGTGCAAGAACAGCGCGTCGAGCCGCCCCGCCACGGAAGGCGGTGCGAGGATGTTCCGCTTGGCGTCTGCGGAAAACAGATCCGGGTGGCGCTCCAAGGTGGCGCGCAGATGCCGAAGGCAGTAGAGGTCGAACTCCTCCTCCAGCTTGTCCATCTGTGCGCCGAAGGCGGAGAAGTTCAGGCGCAGCACCACGTAGCGGCTACGGTTGGCGGTCGGCTTCGCGCCGATTTCCGTGCCGCCGAACACGGCCTCGAAGTCGTCCTTGGCGCGGCGGTCGTAGTAGCACTCCAGCGTCGACAGCCAGCACGTCTTGCCGAAGCGACGCGGACGGATGAACAGCACATAGCTGTGATTCTCCAGCTCGCGCACGAAGCGCGTCTTGTCCACATAGAGGCTGCCGTCCAAGCGGATGCCGCGGAAATCGGCGCGACCGTAGGGGATCTTGGGAGCGGTGGTGTTAAGCGCGTTGGACATCGTGCCATCGTACTGGCTTGTTGCGGCAAATGCGCTATCCGGACGGGCTGGGCAGAAGTGTACTTGAGGCACGACAACGCCGTGGGCACCTATGGCACCAGCCTTGGCAACTTGGCAACGCACGAGACGGCAAGAGCGATTCAGGCGTGCAATTCTTTCGTTCGCGCAGTGCTTGCGAGCACATCCGCGCATTTGACGGTTGCGGCGCACGCAGCCATTGGAGGGTCGCCATGCACCTCCCCAACGAACAGCCATCCGAAATCTGGCGTCCGCTTACGGGCATGCCCGAGGCGCGCACAGCTGGCTGGTGCCCGGCTATGCCGAGCTCGGCGAAGAGTGGGCGTCCGTCCGCGCCAGCCTGAAAGACCGCGACAAACCCCGGGCCTTCCTCGACAAGTGGCTGGAGGAGCGCGGCCGGGCGTTCGCCATCGAAACCGGCCAGATCGAGGGCCTCTACACCCTCAAAGCGGGCATCACCGAGCAACTCATCGCCGAGGGCCTCGCCGGGGTGGTGCGTTCGCACACGGTGGAGAACGTCGAGGACCGCACCATCAAGGGCCTGCTCGCGGATCAGGAGACGGCCTACAACATGCTGTTCGAGGACGTCGCCAGCGGCCGGCCCCTCACGCAGCACGCGGTGAGAACATGGCACCAGCTGGTGACGCGGCATCAGGAGACGGTCGCCGGCCTGACCGCCGACGGCCGCCGGGTGCAGGTGCCGTTCCGCCGCAAGGGCGTCTGGAAGAACCGCCCCAACAACCCGCGCCGTCCGGACGGCGTGATGCACGAATACTGTCCGCCGGAGCTGGTGCAGGACGAGATGGACCGCTTCTTCGCCCTGCACGCGGAGGTGGAGCGCGAACGCTACCCGGTGTACGTGGAAGCCGCGTGGATGCATCACCGCTTCGTGCGCACGCATCCGTTCCAAGACGGCAACGGCCGCGTGTCGCGGATGCTCATGGCCTACGCCTTGATCCGCCGGGGCGAGCCGCCGCCGGTGATCACGGCAGTCGGACGAAACGACTACATTGACGTTTTGGAGATCGCCAATACCGGCGACCTCAGAGCGTTCAGCGACTATCTGGCCGACGTGGCGACCGTGAGCTTGCGGGCGGCCGTTAGACTCGGCCGACGAGCGCTCTCCGGCAACGTGAACCGACCGAACGGCAACGGCGGGCGCACGGTGGGCACCACCTACCTGCCGCCGGTGGACGACCAACCGTAAGCCAGCTCCTCTATCATAATCGCGCATCTACTGGTGCCAATCCGCACTCTTTCGATAGAGGCGGACAGGAGCATCAAGCGCTAGCACCGACGGCACGCTGCCTGGAGAGGCCGCTTGCATCAACGTCCAGCCAATGCCGGACAGCCCGCATCGGAGCCCACCGTCGTGGTGAACATCGGCAACGCACGAGCAACACACGAACGGCGCAAGCCTATTCGGCGCGGTCATGGCTTGAGCTCCACGTTGTCGATGTCGAGTTGGAAGGTCCCGGGAGTTGCAGGGCCGGCGAACAGGAATGCGGCCAAACCCTTGGCGTTTAGACCTGCGAATGCGTCGAGGGCAATCTCTACGGCAGTCCACTGTTCAGCGTTGGCATCGAAAACCACAGTGGCCGGCGCGGTACCCAAACTCTCGGCGAACGCCAGCACACGGAAGGTGCCGCCGCGGCCGCGCGCGTCGAACCGCAAGACGCGGCTGGCGCTTGCATCAACCGGTTGCATCATCGCTTGGCCTGCCGCAAGGCCGATCATCGCACCTGCCCAAGGATAGGGAAAACCCATGCCGATCTCGCCGTCGATGCGCAGCGCCGTGCCGCCGGCAGCATCGGCCACGAGGCCGAGCTGGACGGTGGAGTCGCCGCCCATCATGGCGTCTGTGGACGGTTGCCAGCCGCGCTGCGGCAACGTCGCCAGAGTCGCCGCCTCGAAATCGCTCAACTTGCCTGGCTGCAAAACGGGGCGGTCGGGCACTGCCGCGTCGGGGCGGCGGCGCTCGAAATAGACGCCATCCTTCCAGATGGCCACGATGTCGCGCGTGGCCAGAATGTCTGCGCTCGGATCGCCGCGTACCAGCAGCACATCCGCTTTCTTGCCGGGCGCGATGCGGCCGCGATCGGCCAGGCCGAAAGCGTCTGCCGGTGCGGCCGTCGCCGCACGCAAGGCGGCGGACGGTTCGAGACCAGCCGCCACCAACAGTTCCAACTCGCGGTGCAGGCTGGCGCCGTACGCGGTGCCGGGGTTGAGCGCGTCGGAACCGGCCAAGGTCGGCACGCCCGCGTCGTGCAGCGCCAGTGCGCTGTCGAGCAGTGCTTGGAAGGCGTCCGGCCGCGCCGGCAGGCCGAAGTCGCGGCCCAGGCTGTTGCGCTGATCGGGGTCTAGAAACGGCGCGATGCGGGCGTCGGCGGCGAGTTCGGCGCCGCCTTCCAAGCCATGCAGAGTCTCGATAACCGCGAGCGTGGGCGTGACGAAGATGCCGGCTTGTTTGGCAGCGGCAAGCAAGTCGGCAGCCCTCTCTCCGGCTTCGTCAGGCGTCTGGCCAGCTTGGTACATGTGCATCAGGCCGTCGGCGCCCGCGTCTATGGCACTGCGCGCCTCCGCGGCGGTGCTCACATGAAACACCGCCAGTTTGTCGTGACTATGCGCGGCGTCCACCAGCCGCTTCAGCGTCGCCGGCGCGTGGGTGGGCAGCGGGCGTCCCATCGCCGCGCCGGTCTCGTAGACGATCTTGATGTAGTCGGAACCCTCCGCCACCCGGGCCGCTACGAACGCTTCCGCTTGTTCGGGATCGTCGAGTGTGGGAATCGGTAGGAATTGCGTGCCGTGGCCGCCTTTCACTGTCACCAGTACGCCAGCCGAGAATAGGTCCGCGCGCGCCGCCGCCTCGCCTGCAGCTTGCTCGCGTCGCCACGCGGCTGCGGCGTTCGGCTCGGTGAACATGTCGAGTGTGGTGGTAACCCCGAAGTTCAACGCCTGTTCGAGCGCTGCGCCATAGTTGTGGGTGTGGCTGTCGATCAAGCCGGGCAGCAGCGTCAAGCCTGCGCCGTCCACGACATCGGCACCCGCCGGCAACGACTCGGTTCGGCCAGGCACTACGGACTCGATGCGTCCGTTACGCAAGACCACCGTGGCTTGCGCCAACATCGCATCGCCGGTGAACACCCGGGCACCGCGAATGACCGTGGCGGCTGCGTGAGTGGCCGATTCTTCTCCTTCAACCGCGCCGGCCGCCGGCCAGCCCGCGGCTACCGCTGCGAAGAACAAGCACAAGGCGAACAAGATCGACGGTCGAGTGCAGGCGGTCATGGCAATCACCTCGGCAGGAGCGGTTCGTTGCGACCATTGTCGGCACCAGGCCAGCAGCGCGACACCCACATCTGTCAGCAGAATTGGTGACGTTCATCAACATAGCACTGGGCGGCGCCGACTTAACTTACATCGCACAGAGCGCCTCCTATATAGTTGCTTGCGTCACTACAAGCCTCGTTCGAGAGCCGGGAGGTCGCCGTGCGCACAACCTGCGCGGCCGCGATTGCGCTATTGCTTGCGGCCGGCTGTGCCGAAGAGGGCGAGCCGGCTTCCGGCGCACCGGGCGGTTTCGGCGGCCGGCCGGCCACCTTGGTGGTGGCGGAACAGGCCGCGGCGCGGCAGATCAACGATGTGGTTGAAGCGGTGGGCACCACGCTCGCCAACGAATCGCTCACCATCACCGCCAAGGTCACGGACGCCATCCGCCAAGTGCGTTTCGACGATGGCGACTTCGTGGCGAAGGGCGATGTCTTGGTGGAACTCACCAACGAGGAGCAAACCGCGCTGCTCGCCGAGGCCGAGGCGAACGTCGCGGATGCCCGCACGCAGCACGAGCGGTTGAAGGATCTGCTCGATCAAGGCAGCGTGCCGGTCTCGGAAGTGGACGAGGCGCAGGCCCGGCTTTCGGCCATGAAAGCCCGCCACCAAGCCATTCTCGTCCGCTTGGACGACCGCTTGATCCGCGCCCCGTTCGCCGGCTTGCTCGGTTTCCGCCAAGTGAGCGCCGGCACGCTGATCACGCCGGGCACCGCCATCACCACGCTGGACGACATCTCCACCATCAAGCTCGATTTCTCCATTGCCGAGAGCCACTTGGGCGTCGTGCAGCCCGGCTTGCCCTTGACGGCGCAGAGCGTGGCGTTCCCGGATCGCGCCTTCCCCGCCAAGGTGGAGACGGTGGGTTCGCGGGTCAATCCGGTCACCCGCGCCGTGCTGGTGCGGGCGTTGATCGAGAACGCCAATCTGCTGTTGCGGCCGGGCATGTTGATGACCGTGAGGCTCACCATCGCGAGCCGCGAGGCGCTGACCGTGCCGGAAACGGCGCTGCTGCAGCGCGGCGGCCAAACCTTCGTGTACACGCTCGGCGAGGACCGGCGGGCGACGATGACCGCCATCGACATGGGCGCGAGGCGCGGCGGCTGGATCGAGGTGCGCTCCGGCCTCGCCTTGGGAACCCAGGTGATCACGGAGGGCGTGCTGAAGGTGCGCGACGGTGCGCCGGTGCGTTTGGCCGGCGCCGAGGCCGGCGCCGGCAACGCTGGCGCGCGCGGCTAGACCCGTCATGTGGCTATCCGACGTATCCGTTAAACGCCCCGTCTTCGCCACGGTGATCAGCCTGACGCTGGTGGCGTTCGGCATCCTCTCCTTCACCGTGCTGCCGCTGCGCGAATACCCGGACATCACGCCGCCGGTGGTGTCCGTCAGCACCGCCTACCCCGGCGCCTCGAACGATGTGGTGGAATCCCGCGTCACCGCCCTCGTTGAAGATCAGATCAGCGGCATCGAGGGCATCAAGTCCATCCGCTCGTCGAGTCGCGACGGCGGCTCGTACATCAATGTCGAGTTCGACTTGGACCGCGACATCGATTCCGCCGCCAACGACGTGCGCGACCGCGTCTCCCGCGTGAACCGGTGGCTGCCGGAGGACGCAAGCCCGCCTGAGGTGCGCAAACAGGATTCGGATGCCCGCCCGGTGATGTACATCAACGTGGTCAGCGAGCAGCTCAGCCGCATGGATCTGACCGACTACACGGATCGCTACATCGGGGATCGCTTCGCCGTGATTCCCGGCGTCGCCAACGCCGGCGTGTACGGCGCCCGGCCGGCGATGCGCATCTGGATCGATCGCCTGGCCTTGGCGGCGCGCAACTTGACGGTCACGGACATCCAAGCGGCACTGCGTCGGGAGAACCTGGAACTGCCGGCCGGGCGCATCGAAACCGCAACGCGGGAGCTCACGGTGCGCATCGCGCGCGGCTTCGAGAGCGCGGAGGACTTCCGCGAACTGGTCATCACGCGTGGCGACGACGGCCACCTGGTGCGCCTGGGCGAGGTGGCCGAGGTGGAAGTGGCGCCGCGGGACCAACGATCGATCTACCGCGCCAACGCGCTGCCGACGGTGAGCATCGGCATCATCAAGCAGTCCACGGCGAACACTCTCGAAACGCTGGAGGCGGTGAAGGCCGAGATCGCGCGCCTGAACGAGACGCTGCCGGAGCACATCACGCTCTCCACCGGCTCCGACGACTCGGTGTTCATCCGCGAAGCGATCAACTCGGTGTACCGCACCATAGCCGTCACCATCGTGCTGGTGAGCCTCGTGATCCTCGCCTTCCTGGGGTCGCTGCGCACCATGGCCATTCCAGCGGTCACCATCCCGATCTGCCTCGTCTCCGCGTTCATCGCCTTGGCGGCGTTCGGCTTCACCGTGAACCTGATCACGCTGCTCGCGCTGGTGCTCTCCATCGGCTTGGTGGTGGACGACGCCATCGTCGTCCTCGAGAACATCCACCGCCGCATCGAGGAGGGCGAGCCGCCGCTGGTGGCGTCCTTCAACGGCGCCCGGCAAGTGGCCTTCGCGGTGGTCGCCACGACCGCGGTGCTGGTGGCGGTGTTCACGCCGATCATGTTCCTCACCGACAACATAGGCGTGATTTTCGGCGAACTGGCGGTGACCATCGCCGCCGCGGTGGTGTTCTCCAGCGTGCTGGCGCTGTCGTTGACGCCGGTGATGTGCTCGAAACTGTTGCGCCAACGCGGCAAGGAGAACCGCGTCTCGCGCGGCATCGACCGTGGCTTCAATTGGCTGCGCGCACGCTATTGCGCCGTGCTGCGGGTGCTGATTAGAAACGGCTGGGTTGCGGTGCTGGTGGCGGTGGGCACGCTCGGCGCCGCGTATTGGCTGCTGCAGGTGGTGCCGCAAGAGTACGCGCCGCAGGAGGATCAGGGTTCGTTCATGGCGATGGTCTCCGGCGCCGAGGGCTTGGGCATAGAACGCATGAAGCGCGAAGCGCTGAAGCTGGAAGTGCCGGCGATGCAGATGGTGGACGAAGGCATCGCGGACGTCGTGGTGCTGGCGGTTCCCGGTTGGGGCGGCAACGCCTCGAACAGCGGCGTGATCATGATGACCATGAAGCCGTGGCGGGAGCGAACGGTCAGCACGGCGCAGGCGGCGGCTCGGGTCAACGCGGCGTGGCAAACCGTGCCGGGCGTGCGCGCCTTCGCCTTCATGCGTTCCGGGCTATCCCGCAAGGGCGGCGGCCAGCCGGTGCAATTCGTGCTCGGCGGCCCGGACTACGAGACGCTGGCGGATTGGCGCGACGAGATACTGGTGCGCGCCCGCGAGTTCCCCGGTCTCACGCGCATCGACAGCAACCTCCGGGAGACCCAGCCGCAAGCCATCGTGCGCATCGACAAGAACCGCGCCGCGGCGCTTGGCGTGTCGGTGCAGAACATCGGCCGCACTCTTTCCGCGATGATGAGCGAGCAGCGCATCACCACCTATGTGAAGGATGGCGAGGAGTACGACGTGATCCTCCAGGCCAAGGACGACCAGCGCGCCTCCCGCCAGGACTTGACGAACATCCATGTGCGTTCGGAGCGCACCGGCGAACTGATCCCGCTGGCGAATCTGGTGCGTGTGGAGGAGCGCGCCGGGCCCGGCACGCTGAACCGCTACAACCGCCTGCGCTCCGTGACCATCTCCGCCAGCCTCGCCCCCGGCGTGGCGCTCGGCGACGCGCTGGAGTTCTTGGAGCGCGTGGTGCGCGAATCGTTCCCCGACGAGGCGCGCATCGATTACGAGGGCGAGTCGTTGGAGTACAAGGAATCGTCCAGCGCCGTGTTGTTCACCTTCGGCCTCGCGCTGTTGATCGTGTTCCTGGTGCTGGCGGCGCAGTTCGAGAGCTTCGTGCATCCGCTGGTGATCCTGGTGACCGTGCCGCTGGCCGTTACCGGCGCCCTGCTCGGCCTTCATCTGACGGACTCGACGATCAACATCTACAGCCAGATCGGCATCGTCATGCTGATCGGCATTGCCGCCAAGAACGGCGTGCTGATCGTCGAGTTCATCAATCAGCTAAGAGACGCCGGGCGCCCTTTCGAGGATGCCGTCGTCTGGGCGTCCGGCATCCGCCTGCGCCCGGTGGTGATGACGACGATCTCCACGGTGATGGGCTCCATCCCGCTGATCTTGGCCGCCGGGGCGGGTTCGGAGAGCCGCACCGTGCTCGGCATCGTGGTGTTCTCCGGCGTGACCCTGGCGACGCTGCTGACGCTGTTCGTCGTGCCATCCTTCTACGCGCTCTTGGCCCGACGCACCGGTTCGCCACAAGCGGTGGCGAGAACGCTGGAGCGGCTGATGGCTGGCGTGGCGAGGCGCTAGGAGTCTGCGCCGTAGAAGACGGCGCGGCCTCCTAGATGCCAACCGCACAGAAGCGAGATTGGCGACAGCAGTTTGCGAAGCAAACTGCCAACGCGCCCGTGAGGGCGCGCGTCGGCGCTACCGTTGGTCGTCCACCGGCGGCAGGTAGGTCGTGCCCACCGTGCGGCCGCCGTTGCCGTTCGGTCGGTTCATGTTGCCGGCGAGCGCTCGTTGGCCGAGTCTTACCGCCGCCCGCAAGCTGACCGTCGCCACGTCGGCCAGGTAATCGCTGAACGCTCTGAGGTCGCCAGTGTTGGCGGTCTCCAAAACGCCGATGTAGTCGCTTCGTCCGACCGCGGTGATGACCGGCGGCGGCTCGCCGCGGCGGATGAAGGCGTAGGCCATGAGCATCCGCGACACCCGGCCGTTGCCGTCCTGGAACGGGTGCGTGCGCACGAAACGGTGGTGCATCCACGCCGCTTCCACGTACACCGGGTAGCGTTCGCGCTCCACCTCGGCGTGCAGGGCGAAGAAGCGGTCCATCTCGTCCTGCACCAGCTCCGGCGGGCAGTATTCGTGCATCACGCCATCCGGCCGGCGCGGGTTGTTGGGGCGGTTTTTCCAGACGCCCTTGCGGCGGAACGGCACCCGCACCCGGCGGCCGTCGGCGGTCAGGCCGGCGACCGTCTCCTGATGCCGCGTCACCAGCTGGTGCCATGTTCTCACCGCGTGCCGCGTGAGGGGCCGGCCGCTGGCCACGTCCTCGAACAGCATGTTGTAGGCCGTCTCCTGATCCGCGAGCAGGCCCTTGATGGTGCGGTCCTCGACGTTCTCCACCGTGTGCGAACGCACTGCGCCGGCGAGGCCCTCGGCGACGAGTCGCTCGGTGATGCCCGCCTTGAGGGTGTAGAGGCCCTCGATCTGGCCGGTCTCGATGGCGAACGCCCGGCCGCGCTCCTCCAGCCACTTGTCGAGGAAGGCGCGGGGTTCGTCGCGGTCTTTCAGACTGGCGCGGATGGACGCCCACTCTTCGCTGAGCTCCGCGTAGCCCGGCACCAGCCACCCGCGGGCCGTCGGGCATGCCGGTAAGCGGGCGCCAGATTTCCGAGGGTTGTTGGTTCGGGAGGCGCATGGCGACCCTCCGAGGGCTGCGCGTGGCAGCAGGCAATGCGCGGAAGCCCTGCGCGAACGGAGGGATTGTACGCCTGAATCGCCCTTGTCGTCGTGTGCCGTTGGCGCTTCCGGCGCTTCCCAAGAGCGAATCAGGTCGAAATCAGCCACCCGCCAGTTCCATAAAGCGCCGGTATTCATCTTTCGGCGCACTGATCTCGCGCAGATCATTATTGAAAATAGATGTGACAACCACTTGCATTTGCGTTACTGTTTGCATCTGCGAACGGCATATTGGGCACATAGGAGGCAGCCATGCAGCGCCAATGCAAACCGAGGATGGTGACGGTCGGACATCTCTTCGCCTTCGCGGTCGTCGCGCCACTGGCGCACGCCGGCGAAGCGGAAGAGGTCGAGGCCGAAGAGATCGTCACTGTTGTCGCCACGCGCACCGAGCGCCCGGTGGACGATGTGGCCGCCACCGTCAGCGTTGCCACGGCCGAGCAGATCGAGAAGCAATTGGTGCGCGACATCGCCGATCTCGCTCGATTCGAGCCTGGGGTCGCGGTCGGCGGCACCGGCAGCCGTTTCGGACTGTCGGGGTTCAGCATCCGCGGCATCGGCGGCAATCGCGTGCTGACGCTGATCGACGGCGTGCGGGTGCCGGACGAGTTCACGTTCGGGCCATTCTTGAGCGCTCGGCGCGACTTCGTGGACGTCGACAGCTTGAACCGCGCCGAGATCGCGCGCGGGCCCATCTCCTCGCTGTACGGCAGCGATGCTCTGGGCGGCGTCGTGGCGCTGCGAACCAAAACGCCGCAGGACTACCTGGGCGAACGCAATGTAGCCGCCGGCTTCAAAGGTGGCTATTCCAGCGCCGACGAAAGCACTGTCGGAACGCTCAATCTGGCGCTTGGCCCGCAAGCGCTATCCGGGCTGACCGGGCTGATCGTCTATACCCGCCGAGACGGTGGCGAAACCGAAAACATGGGCGTGGTCGACGGCACTGGGCCGCTGCGGGAGCAGCCGGATCCGCAGCAAGCCGGCCTCGACAATCTGACTGTGAGGGTGGCCTTCGATTCGGCAGACCACACCGTCACTCTGGGTGCCGATCGGTATAGCGCTGAAACTGATACGCGTATTCTTTCGGATCACGGCAGCATCGTATTCGGCACGACTGTGAACCAACGCGATGCCGACGACAGCCGCGACCGCCAGCGCCTCTCGCTTGGCTACCGCTATCGCGGCGCATTGCCGTTCGCAACCGACATCCAAGCGACCCTCTACGGTCAGCGTTCCGAAACGACGCAACGGACGTTCGAGCGCCGCACCACGCCAGCGCGCATGGCGCAGACCCGCCACCGAACCTCTCTCTACGAGCAGGAAGTGCGCGGTGCGAACGTGCAGTTGCACAAGCCGTTCGTTCTCGGCGATTCCAGCCACCACGTTGTCTACGGCGTCGACTACACCGTCACGGACAGCGCATCGTTGCGCAACGGCGGCACGTTCGACGCCGACGGGCAGCCGGTGCGCGAGTTCACGCGCCTGCCAACGCGAGATTTTCCGCGCACGGAGGTCACGCAGTTCGCGCTTTTCCTGCAGGACGAGATCGCGTTCCTGGATGGCGCCCTGCTGCTTTCGCCAGGCCTGCGCTTCGACGACTTCAGCGCGAAGGCCGCCGCCGACCACGTCTACTTCGCCGGCAATCCAGGCACCCCGCCGCCGGAGGACTACGCAGACACAGTGCTGAACGCCAAGCTCGGCGCGCTGTACTCGTTTTCGGAGCGCTTGTCGGCCTATGTCCGCTACAGCGAGGGGTATCGCGCGCCGCCCTACGACGACGTCAACGTAGGGTTCGGCAACTTTCTCGGCGGCTACAAGACCATCAGCAATGCGCAGCTCGAGTCCGAACGCAGCCGGGGCATCGAAGTGGGCGTGCGGTACCGGCACGGCGGCGGCAATTTGCGCTTGGCCGCATTTCGCAATCGCTACGCGAACTTCATTGATTCGGTCGCCATCGCGCCGCGGTTTCTCGCCAGCGGCGGCATCGATCCAGCGGACGGGCTGCGCACTTTCCAGTCCGTGAACCGTGCCGACGTCACCATTGACGGAGTGGAGGTCGGCGGTGGCGTCGAGCTCGGCGCCGGCTGGTCTGTCCGCGTCGCAGCCGCCTACGCGAAGGGCGAAGACCGGGGTACGGACGCGCCGCTCAACAGCATCGAACCCGTGAGCGCAGTGTTCAGCATCGGCTACGTGCGCGAACGTTGGGGAGTGGACGCCATTTGGACGCTCGCCGGCGCCAAAGACTTGGCCGACATCGACAGTTCGGATCCGCGTCCTCCGGCGTCTGGCTACGGCATCGTCGATTTGCTGGCGCATGCTCGAGTCGGCGATCGCGTCCAAGTAGACGTCGGTCTCTTCAACATCACCGACAAGACCTACCTGCGCTGGGCGGACAGCGCGGGGATCGGCGCGGACGCGCCACTGCGCTTTACGCAGCCGGGCTTCAACTTCGGCGCGACGCTGCGCGTGGGCTTGTAGTCCGATGCGAGTGCTTGCAATGGCGGCTGTCTGGGCGCTTGGTTTGCCGTGTACGCTCGGCTGGCCGTGCGTACACGCTTGCGAGAGCGTTGCCGACAGTTCGCGCATTGCCGTGGCTGGCGGGTCGCTCACCGAGATCATCTACTTTCTCGGCGCCGGGCAACGGCTGGTGGCGGTGGACACCACCTCCAACTATCCAGCCGCGGCGCAAGAACTGCCTTCCATCGGCTACGTCCGCGCCCTCTCCTCGGAGGGCCTGTTGTCGCTCAATCCAACGCTCGTGCTTGGCGAACACGACATGGGGCCGGCGGAGGTTGTCGCCTCGTTGCAGGCGACTGGGCTGCCGATAGTTCATGTGCCGGAAACGCCGAGCGCGTCCGGCATTGTCGCCAAAGTGCGCTGCGTCGCGGCTGTGTTGGGCTTGTCCGAGCATGCCGAAGCACTGATCGAAGCGCGTTTGCAGCCGCTGCTGCAGGCGCTTGCCGAGTTGCCCGCCGGGCGCGGGGATCGAGCGCCGGTGCGAGCCGTGGTGCTGCTCGGCATCCGTGACGGCGCGCCGATCGGCGCCGGTGCGGGCACGTCGGCGCACGGCCTCCTGGAGATGGCGGGCGCTCGCAACGCGCTGACGGATTTCCAAGGCTGGAAGCCGGTCGCCGTGGAATCGATGGCGGCTGCAAGGGCGGACTTCGTGGTCATGCCAAAACGCGGCGTAACGGCCGCCGGCGGCGTCGCCGAGGTTCTGCGCCATCCTGCCGTCGCCCTTGCCATTGCCGGACGCGGCCAGGATCGGCTGATTGTGATGGACGGCATGGAGATGCTGGGCTTCGGCCCGCGCACCCTGTCCGCCGCACTGCGGTTGGCCGAACTGCTGCACACGCAAACGCCGCCCGGTCGTGGTCGCCTTGCGCAAGGCGGTGAAGAGCAAGGCTAGGGCGTGCCAAAGCACGTATCCAACGTTCGCTCCGCTCCCATTGAACCAGGAGTCTGCGCCGTTTTTGTGGCACAGACTCCTATCCAATGCGGATGTTAGTTTCGTCGGCGGCGACGCAGCCGCGCTGGCGTGGCACGGCGATGGCGCTGTTGGGATTCGGCGCGGCGGCAGCCGTTGCGCTCGGCCTGACATACGGTGCGATGTCCATTGGCATCGCGGGCTTGCTCGACGGCGATGCGTTGCAGCGCACCGTATTCGCCCACATCCGCGCGCCGCGCGTGGCGCTCGCCGGGCTGGTCGGCGCGGTGCTGGCGATTTCCGGCGCGACGTTGCAGGGGCTGTTCCGCAATCCGCTGGCCGATCCAGGCCTGATCGGCGTTTCCAGTGGTGCCGCGTTCGGTGCGGTGGCGCTGATCGTGCTCGGTTCCACGTTAACGGAGGCGGTGGGCAGTTTGCCGTTGTTCGCGCCGCTGTCGCTGAGGATGGACGCGCTGCCCTTCGCGGTGCCGGTGGCGGCCATGGTCGGCGCGGCGCTGGTGACGCTCTTCCTCTACGCTTTCTCCAACCGCTACGGACAGTTCAACATCGTCACGATCGTCCTCGTGGGGATTGCCGTGAACGCGCTGGCTGGCGTTGGCATCGGCGCCTTCCAGTACTTGAGCGACGATGCCGAGCTGCGCACGCTCACGTTCTGGATGATGGGCAGCTTCGGCAGTGCCCGCTGGTCCGCAGTGGGTCCGGCCGCCCTGCTCATGGTTGTGGCGGCGATGCCGCTGTTCTTCGCCGCAAGGGGTCTCGATCTGCTGCAGCTGGGCGAAGCCGAGGCGTTTCATCTGGGCATCGACGTGAAACGTCTCAAGCGCCGCGCGATCCTGTGTTCGGCGGCGGCGGTGGGCGCTGGCGTTGCTCTGGCGGGCATGATCGGGTTTGTCGGACTGGTAGTGCCGCATTTGGTGAGGCTGCTCATCGGCGCCGCACACCGTTATGTGCTGCCAGGCGCCGTGCTGCTTGGCGCGACGTTGACGGTCCTAGCCGATCTGGTGGCGCGCACCTTGGTGGTGCCGGCGGAACTTCCCGTCGGCCTGGTCACCAGCGCTCTCGGTGCGCCGTTCTTCCTGTGGTTGATTGCCCGGGCACGCCCGCGATGACGCTGCAAGCGGATGGAGTGACGCTGCGTCTCGGCGCGGTGCAGGTGTTGAAGGACGTCTCCTTGCAATTGGCCGCCGGCACCGTCACGGCGCTGGTCGGGCCCAACGGTGCCGGCAAGTCCAGTCTGCTGCGAGTGCTGAGCGGCGAAATCGCTTCGCGACAGGTCTTCATGGATAGTAGGCCATTGGCGGAAGTAGGCATCCGCGACTTGGCGCGGCGACGCAGCGTGATGACCCAGTCCACGAGCATGGCGTTCGACTTCCTAGTGGCGGAGGTGTTGGCGATGGGCTGGGTTGGCGGTGCGCGGGAGCTGGGTGCCGTTGCGCTGAATGAAGTGGCGCGCGATTGTCTCGTCGATCACTTGCTTGAGCGACGGTTCAACACGCTCTCCGGCGGCAAGCGACAGCGCGTGCAGTTCGCCCGCTGCCGTTTGCAGATTTGGCGCCGGAACGACAGCGGCCCCGGCAGCCGCTACCTGCTCCTCGACGAACCCACATCGAGCCTCGATCTCGACCATGAGCTGCTCGTGCTGCGCCAGGCGCGTCGCGTCAGCGCCGAGAACGTGGGCGTGCTGGTGGTCCTGCACGACCTCAACCAGGCGGCCCGATTCGCGGATCAGGTGGCGCTTCTGGCCAACGGCGCGATGGTCGCGTCGGGGCCGCCGGAGGCGGTGCTGACGAGCACGACGCTGAGCCGCGTCTACAGAACGGCCGTATGCGTGGAACGTCACCCCCGGCTGGGCCGGCTCGTGATCCACACCGAATGAACGACTTGCCGAATGACAACCACCGATTGAACCACTTGGGAGAAACACCATGTTCATTGCCATGAACCGCTTTCGGATCGCTCCGGGCTTCGAGGACGACTTCGAGGAACTCTGGCGACAGCGGGATTCGTACTTGGCCGAAGTGCCCGGCTTCGTGTCCTTCGCGCTGCTGAGAGGCGCCGCGCACGACGACCATGTGCTGTACGCCTCGCACACGATTTGGGAATCCAAGGCGGCTTTCGAGGCGTGGACCCGCTCCGAGCACTTCCGCAAGGCGCATGCGCAACGCAGCGCTCCCAAGGGCACCTATCTTGGACACCCGGACTTGGAGCTGTTCGACGCGGTGCTGTAGCGGTTTGCGCCCGCACTGCCACAGCAAGCGGGCGGTTGTATTCACCGCACTCGAGCCGGCGGCAAGCAGTTTCGGCGGATCCTACGGCCGGCCGTCCACCGGCGGCAGGTAGGTGGTGCCCACCGTGCGGCCGCCGTTGCCGTTCGGTCGGTTCATGTTGCCGGCGAGCGCTCGATGGCCGATGCGCACGGCTTCGCCCAACGTGACCAGCGCCAACCGGCCCAGGTAATCGCTGAACGCTCTGAGGTCGCCAGTGTTGGCGGTCTCCAAAACGCCGATGTAGTCGCTTCGTCCGACCGCGGTGATGACCGGCGGCGGCTCGCCGCGGCGGATGAAGGCGTAGGCCATGAGCATCCGCGACACCCGGCCGTTGCCGTCCTGGAACGGGTGCGTGCGCACGAAACGGTGGTGCATCCACGCCGCTTCCACGTACACCGGGTAGCGTTCGCGCTCCACCTCGGCGTGCAGGGCGAAGAAGCGGTCCATCTCGTCCTGCACCAGCTCCGGCGGGCAGTATTCGTGCATCACGCCATCCGGCCGGCGCGGGTTGTTGGGGCGGTTTTTCCAGACGCCCTTGCGGCGGAACGGCACCCGCACCCGGCGGCCGTCGGCGGTCAGGCCGGCGACCGTCTCCTGATGCCGCGTCACCAGCTGGTGCCATGTTCTCACCGCGTGCCGCGTGAGGGGCCGGCCGCTGGCCACGCCCTCGAACAGCATGTTGTAGGCCGTCTCCTGATCCGCGAGCAGGCCCTTGATGGTGCGGTCCTCGACGTTCTCCACCGCGTGCGAACGCACTGCGCCGGCGAGGCCCTCGGCGACGAGTCGCTCGGTGATGCCCGCTTTGAGGGTGTAGAGGCCCTCGATCTGACCGGTTTCGATGGCGAACGCCCGACCGCGCTCCTCCAGCCACTTGTCTAGGAAGGCGCGGGGTTCGTCGCGGTCTTTCAGACTGGCGCGGATGGACGCCCACTCTTCGCTGAGCTCCGCGTAGCCCGGCACCAGCCAGCCGCGGGCACCGTCGGGCATGCCGGTGAGCGGGCGCCAGATTTCCGAGGGTTGTTGGTTCGGGAGGCGCATGGCGACCCTCCACGGGCTGCGTGCGTGAGCAGCCGTCAAACGTGCGGATGTGCGAAAAGCACGGCGCGAGCGAAGGAATTGTACGCCTGATCGCCCCTAGCCGTGGCTCGCGACTTGCGATTGAAAGGTGCGGCGCAATCTAGCCAACGACGCCAGCGCAATCACTGCTTTGGCACGGTGGAGAGGTTGGTCAGGTGGCCCGTCGGACTTAACATGAGGCTCATCACCGTCAGTGGCGGATCCGATTCCACCGCCAACCGCCACTTGCCAGCGCCGTCGCCTAGCTCCCCTTCCAGATTGGCGGCACCGTCGCCAAGCGTGGCTCGATCTTCACGCGATTCCAGCTGCGGCGCCGTCAACCTCAACGCCTCGTTCGCCGGCACCGTCACATACATGGGGCCGCCTGGCTGGCCGGCATCGTCCACGCCGGAAATCGTCGCCCGGGTGTCCGCGTCGCTATTGTTCACCAGCCGCAGCAGGCTTTGCTGGCGCCGGTTCGAGGCCGGATTGAAGACCGCCACACGCGCCGCGCCGTCCGAAAAAGGCGCGACATCGTGCATGCTGGACAGGAAGCCGTCCCGCGTGCGGATGTAGGCGCTCACGCGAATTTCCAAATCGGAGGAAAGTTCCAGCCGCCACCCGCCTTCCGTGGGCGCGCCCACGCCCTGGGGAATGCCCTTGCCCGCGTTGCCGCGCTCCAAATCGCGGGAGTTGAAGTGCGCCGTTTCCCTCCCGTCCAACGAAAGGGAAACCGGGCCAATCCGCACTCCGGCATCGTCCACCGCCCAAATCTCGACGTCTCCAGAACGGTAGCTGAGATTCGACACCCGCGCGAAGCCATGCCGACCCGTCTCGTCGTCCGCCGCTGGGTCCGCCGGGAATAGCGGAACGCGCCACCGTCCATCCGCGCCGGCCCGGGGAGCCGTTGACAAGTTCGTCAGGTGGCCCGTCGGACTCGACAGCAGGCTCATTGCCTCCGTGGGCCAACCCGTCTCTACGGCGAGCCGCCACTTCCCCTCGCCGTCGCGCAATCTTTCCGGTTGCTCCAGATCAGTGGCCCAAAAGGTCTTCACGCCACGCGAGGGAAGGTTGAAAAAGAAGCGGTTGCCCGCGCCTCGCCAACCTTCGTCGTCCACGCCGTGAACGGCCGCCTGCAATGCGCCAAAACGAGGGTCGAGGAAAGATGGGTGGATGATCCGCAACGAACTCCGCTGCCGCGAATTGCTCGCGGGATTGAATGTCGCGGCTTGCAGCCTGTATAGCAAACCAAAGTCCCGGGTCTTTGGCAGCAGGTCGTGCATGCTTGTCAGAAAGCCGTCCGCCGTGCGCACATACGCCAGCACCTCGATGTCGAGGGTGGACTCCAGCTCGAGCCGCCAATTCCCCGCTTTCGGCGTTCCGACCCCCGCCGGCAGACCCTTGACCGGGTTGCCCCGCTCGAGGTCGCCCGAGTTGAAGTGCGTCGTTTGCGATCCACCCAGATCCAGTCGCACCGCTTCTGGTTGGTAGCCGGAGTCGTCCACCGCATGGATTAGAACCGTCCCTTGGGCGTCCGACCGGTTCACTACCCGCACGAAGCCTTGCCGGCCGTTTGGATCGGCCGCGGCCGGCATCAGGGGCACGAACCAGCCGGCGAAGACCGTCACGCCGTCCGCACGCAATGCCGGGACGTGTTGTTCTAGCGAATCCCGGCTCAAGGGATTGCCGCGCAGGCCGACACTGGCCTCCTGAAACCAATCGGCCTCCGTTAGCGCCTCGATGTCCTCGATCCGGTTGTGCTCCAATCGCAAAGCCAAGAAGGAATGCCCGGAAAGCGGCGTCAAGTCCGCTATGGAGTTGCCCTTGAGGTCGAGCCACGTCAGCGTCGCCAAGCCGGAGAGCGGCTGAAGGTTCCGGACCGAATTGCCGTCCAGGTAGAGCGCCCCCAGCATGCTCAGGCCGGCTAGCGGGCCAACGGTCGAGATCGAGTTGTTGGAAAGGTCGAGGTTTCGCAGATCCAACAAGCCTGCAAGCGGCGAGACGTCCGCAAGCGCGTTGTCCGAGAGGTCGAGAGTCCGCAGCTGCACCAAGCCTGCAAGCCGCGAGACGTTCGCAAGAGCATTGTCCGAGAGGTCGAGATAGACCAGACTTGGCAGCTCCGAAAGCGAAAGGCTCGTGATCGCGTTGCCGCTGAGGAAGACTCGTTTCAGCAGCGGCATGTCCGACACGGCGAGGTCCACAATAGAGTTGTCGCTCAAGTCGATCTCTTCCAGCACCGGCAGATCCGACAGCGAGAACTTCACGATCGAATTGCCGGAGATGCCGAGTTCCCTAAGCGCTTTCAAGCCCGACAACGACGGGACCTCCGAAATCAAGTTGGAGAAAAGGCCGAGTTCCTCCAATGCCGTCAAGCCGCTCAACGGCGAGATGTCCTCGATCAAGTTGGCCGACAGGACGAGGATCACCAGCGCCTCCAGATTCGCCAGCACGGAGATGTCCGAGACCGAGTTGTTGAAAAGGTCTAGAAATTGCAGCTTCGTCATGTCGGTCAGCGGTGCGAGGTTCGTAATCGAATTGTCCGCCAGGTTGAGCCATGTCAACGCCGTCAAGCCAGCCAGCGGCGAGATGTCCGTGATCGAATTGTCCGCCACTACTAGAGTTTTCAGAGCCGTCATGCGCGCCAGCGGTGAGATTTCGGCGATCGAGTTGCCGTTCAGGCCAAGCGTTGTCAGCGCCGTCAAGCTGGCCAGGGGCGCGATGCGCTCAATCGAATTGTCGACGAGATGGAGCTCCGTCAACGCCGTCAACGTGGCCAGCGGCGACACATCCGCGATGGAGTTGCGGCTCAGCCCCAGCGCTGTCAGCTTGGCCAAGGTGGCGAGCGGCGCAACATCTTCAATGGAGTTGCTGTCCAGCGCGAGCGATTTCAGCTCGGTCAAGGCACCGAGCAGCGACACGTCGGTGATCGAGTTGCTGGCGAGCTGCAGCGTTGTCAACTTGGTCAGGGCGTCCAGCCCGGACAAGTCGGCGACGGAGTTGTTGTTAAGGTTGAGCGACTGGAGCTTCGTCAAGGGGGCGAGTGGCGAGAGGTCGGCGATCGATTTATTGCCGTCCAAGGCGAGCGATGTCAGCGCCGTCAAGCCAGCTAGGGCCGAGACGTCCGCGATGGCATTGTTCGCGAGGTTGAGCGATGTCAGCGCCGTCAACCCGGACAGCGGCGAGAGGTCCGCGATCACATTGGAGTCTAGGCGAAGCGATGTCAGCGCCGTCACGCCGGAGAGGGGCGAGAGGTCCGAAACCCCGTTCAGGCTGAGCAACAAGGATCGTAGATTGACCGCGTGTTCAAGCCCGCGCAAACTGGTGACGCCCGCGAAAGACGCGTTGAGCGCCGCGAGCGTCGCCATGTCGCCCTGCGTGATGGTCGCGCCACCACCTTTCTTCAAACCCCTTTCGATCACGCCGCGCAGCGCAGCGTCGGGAATGGTCACTGCGGTTGCCGGGGAACTCGCCAACGATGCCCAGACCCGGCCCGTCGCGCCTTCCCCGTCGCTGCTCACCGCCCGCACCTCGAAGGCGTAGCGCATGCCGTTCGCGAGGCCCGTCACGGTGGCCTCCGTGGTGGTCGCACCGCTGCCGCTCACCGTGCTCCAAGAACCGAAGGCGGGATCCGCTCCGGTGCCGTGGCGCACCTCGTAGCGCGTGATCGCATCGTCCGACGGGTCTTTCCACGTCAGCGTCGCCTCGGCGTCGCCGGGGGCCACCGCCAAGTCGGCCGGGGCCGCCGGCTGCGCCCAAACGCCGAACGAGGCCACCGCCACCAAGAGACAGCAGAACCCGGGGAAGGCCGTGCCGGGCGAATGGGACGAGCGCTGGATCAACCGCCGCCTGGTCAAACGCCCGCCTTGGCAAGAGTGGGAGGAAAAACGTAGCGGTCGCATGGTCGAACTCCGTTGCCGGTAGTGGTGCAACTCCGTCGCCCCGCCCCGCAGGGCACACCTACTACTGACAACCTGTTCACACCGTTTGTTCCCATCGTGGCGATCGCCTCGCGACGCGTCACCGCATCGCGTTAGCCCGCCTCCGGTTGGGCTCGGCAAGCCCGGTGGTCGCGTGCCATCCTCGGCCCTCCCGCCCGCCCGCCCTCCCGCCGCCCGCTCCGGGTGTACGACAAAAAGTAGGTCAGTGGTCACTCACGTGGGTCTCTCAGGCGGCGAGCCGGTCGTTCCAGTAGTCGTCGAACCAGCCGCCGAGCCGCGCGCGGCGGAGCCAGAGCACGGGATTGGCGCCGGCGACGGTCCAGCGCATGCCGGCGCATTTCATTCGCCGGCCCACGACGGTCTTGCAGGCCGCCTCGACCCGCCCGGAGCCGATGGGCAGCCCGCGGCGGAGACAGTCGTCGTGGCGCATCCGGTCGCGGCGCTCGGCGACGTGGGCCGCGACCCGCTCGCACTCGGGCAGGCCGGCGCCGCGCTGGCGCGGTTCCGCCAGCACGTCGTCGACGCGGCCGGCCTGGGCATCCCGCACAGCTTCCTCGCCCACGCCGCGGCCAGGTCGCCGGGGCCGTGGCGGGCGCGCGCCGCGGCCCACAGGTGCTCCGCCGCGTGGTAGTGGTCCACGACGCGCTCGGACTTCGGGAACCAGTCGTCGAACAGCCGCCGCACCCGGCCGGCGCCGTCGCCGACCGCGAAGCCGACGTCCTCCAGCGCGTGGCCCGCCGCCGCCAGTTCGCGCAGCAGGCGGCGCTCGAACTCCGACTCCCCGCCGGGCGTCTCCGCCGCGCTCTCCACGGCCGCGAACAGCACCACCGAACCCGGCACCGTGCGCGGGCGGCCCCCGCCGTCCCGCTCCGACACCCACAGGGCGCCCACCTTGGCCTCCCGCGTGGCGGCCCGTTCGCCATTCTTCCCGGCGCGCCCGACGGTCTCCGACGGCCTCGCCGGCACTCCCGTGCCGTCCAGCGCGCAGCACAAAGTCCGCCCCTCCTTCAACGACTTGCGCTCCGGCGGCGCCGGCGCCGGCGAGCCCGCGGCCGCCGGCTCCAGCGCCGCCTTCCGCCGCGCCTCCAGGTCCGCGCCCACCGCCCGCGTCGTCCGCTCGATCCGCTTCGCGCCCAAGTTCAGACCCGCCAACTCGCGCACCAGCTCGTCGGCCCGCTCGTGGCACGCCTCCGAACCCGCCACGCTCGCCAGCCGCCGCGCCGCCAGCGTCATCGAACCCCGGATGTCCAGCAGCCGCCCGCGCGGGCGCGAGCTGCGCCCGCACTCCCGGCACGCCCGCCGCGCCATCTCCACCCGCACGGCGCCCACCACCGTTTCCACCGCCGCCTTCCCGCGCCGCGACAGCCGCGTCCGGCCCCCGCAGTCCGGACACGTCCCGGGCGCCGTGTCGTCCCTCCCGCACGCCACCCCCAGACCCCGGCACGCCACCCCCAGACCCCGGCGCGCCGACTCCAACGCCGCCGCCCGCAGCCGGCTGTCCAGCAGCGCCGCCGGCGCCGAACCGGGCTCCGAACACGCCAGTTCCAGCGTCGCGAACCTCGCCATCGTCGCGTCCAGTTCCCGGCGCACCTCGTCCCGCGCCTCCCGCGCCTCTTCGCGCTTGCGTTTCCCGTCCAACTCGTCGACAGTTCTCTTCGCCATGGCCGGGCCTCCTTGCCCTTGATCGCTTTTGGGAAAACACCAAGAGTACCGAGGCCCGCCTTGGCTCCCGACTCTCCGAACGCGCCGATCGTCACCGACCCGGTGATCAACTCGCGTGAGTGACCACTGACCTACTTTTTGTCGTACACCCGCCCGCTCCGTGCCGCTTGCGTGTCCTAGCGGAAGGGCCTTACAATGTCTCCCCGACGCCAAAGCACGGGCCGATGCCTGCGTTGTCGTGGCGAAAGGACACATCGACAGCCTAGGAGGCCCCGCCTGCGGCGGCGGCAACGCCGGCCGCCAAACTCGATGAAAGCCACCAACATCGCTGATCCGGCCTACTTCCACAAGGTCGTGGATTGCCAGTGGGCGTGCCCCGCCCACACGCCGGTGCCGGACTACATCCGTCTCATCGCCGAGGAACGCTACACCGAGGCGTACATGCTGAACTGGGATTCCAACGTGTTTCCCGGCATTCTCGGCCGCACCTGCGACCGGCCCTGCGAACCCGCCTGCCGACGCGTGCGCACCGAGGAGAAGCCCGTCGCCATCTGCCGCTTGAAGCGGGTGGCCGCGGATCACAAGGGCGACATTTCCGACTACCTGCCCCGCGTGCCGAAAAAGAAGAACGGCAAGCGCATCTGCTTGCTGGGCGCGGGCCCGGCGTCCTTGGCGGTGGCGCGGGATCTCCTGCCGTTCGGCTACGAGGTGGACATGTTCGACCGCGACCCCGCCGGCGGCGGCATGATGCGCAGTCAGATTCCGGCCTTTCGGCTGCCGGCGGACGTGCTGGAGGAGGAGGTCGACCTCATTGTGGACATGGGCATCAACGCCCACTACAACCACGAGATCACCAGCATGAAAGAGATGCTGGCGCTCGGTTACGACGCGTATTTCGTCGGCACCGGCGCGCCGCGCGGACGCGATCTGGACCTGCCCGGCCGCAAAGAGGTGGACGCGCACATCTCCATTGGCATCGACTGGCTCGGCAGCGTCGCCTTCGGCCACACCACCTCCATTTCCGGCAAGGTCATCGTCATGGGGGGTGGCAACACCGCGATGGACTGCTGCCGTACATCCAAGCGGCTCGGGGCCGAAACCGTCACGGTGGTCGTGCGTTCCGCCTTCGAGGTGATGAAGGCGTCCGAGTGGGAAAAGGAGGATGCCATGAGCGAAGGCATCCCCATCGTCAACAACCGCCCGCCCAAGGAGTTCGTTCACGAGAACGGCAAGCTCAAAGGCGTCGTCTTCGAATGCGTGAAACCCGTGGACGACGGTTCCGGTCGGCTGCGCTATGTGCCGAGCGGCGAGCCGGACGTGTTCATGGAATGCGACCACGTCTTGATGGCCATCGGGCAGGAGAACCACTGCCCGTGGATCGAACGCGACATCGGCTTGGATTTCGACAAGTGGGATTGCCCGGTGCTGGACGAAACAACCTTCCAGTCCACTCATCCCAAAGTGTTCTTCGGCGGCGATTCGGCGTTCGGCCCGGAGAACATCATCTGGGCGTCCGCGCACGCGCACCAGGCCGCGATCTCGATACACCTGTTCTGCCAGGGCAAGGATCTGAAGAAGGATCGGCCGGCCGACGGCGTGAACCTCATCAGTCAGAAGATGGGCATCCACCAGTGGAGCTACGACGCGGAGCACGACGACGCCAAGCGCTTCATCGTGCCGCACGCGAACAAACGCAAGGCGCTCGACAACATCAAGATCGAAGTGGAACTCGGCTTCGACGCCCGTTTGGGTCTGAAAGAAGCGCAGCGGTGCCTCAACTGCGACGTGCAAACCGTGTTCACCGAGAATCTGTGCATCGAGTGCGACGCTTGCGTGGACATTTGCCCGATGGACTGCATCACCTTCACGCAAAACGCCGAAGAGCCGGAACTGCGCGCCTCTTTGATAGCGCCGGCGCAGAACACCGAACAAGACCTGTACGTTTCCGAGACGTTGCCGACGGGCCGCGTGATGGCGAAGGACGAGGACGTCTGCCTGCACTGCGGCCTGTGCGCCGAACGCTGCCCAACCAACGCGTGGGACATGCAGAAGTCCATGATCCACACGCCGCAATTGGGAAGCTGCGCGCAGTGACAACGGCAACAAGCCCGGCGATCCGGCGCCGGCGGGGCGGTCTCGCGTGCGCGACTTCGGCAAGCGGCGGCCCTGGGCGGCTGTGATCCCCGTGTCGGCATCGCGCTTCAACGACTTCGTCATCCGGTTCGCCAACGTGAACGGCTCCGGTTCGGCGTCGGCCAACAGCATGTTCGCCAAGGCGCTGTTCCGCATGGGCATTCCCGTCGCCACGCGCAACATCTTCCCTTCCAATATCGAAGGCCTGCCCACTTGGTTCGAGGTGCGCGTTTGCGAGCGCGGCTTCGCCGGGCGGCGCGAAGGCGTGGACATCATGGTGGCGATGAACGCGGAGACTTTCGCCGAAGACATCACCTCCATCGTGCCCGGCGGATTCCTGGTGTACGACAACTCCAAGGAACTGCCCGCCGGCCTTCGCCGACGGGACATCAACCTGGTCGGCGTGCCCATTTCGCAGCTCGTTCTGCCGGAGTTTCCGAACCCGAAGCACCGGGCGCTGTTCAAGAACATCGTCTATCTCGGCGCCCTTTCCGCCCTCATCAGCATCGACTTCGACGTCATCACCAGCATGGTGTCCTCGCAATACAAGGGCAAAGACAACCTCATCGCGCCGAACATCCACGCCTTGGAGATCGGCCGCAACTACGCCTTCGACTACTTGGATTGCCCGCTGCCGGTGCAAGTGCGCTACTCCGAAGGCGCCGCCGGCAAGATAATGGTGGACGGCAACACCGCCGCCGCCCTGGGCGCGATTTACGGCGGCGCCACGGTGTGCGCGTGGTATCCCATCACGCCGTCCACATCGCTTGCGGAAGCGTTCGAGAAGTACTGCAACCAACTGCGGGTGGGCGAAGACGGCGAGCGCAACTTCGCCATTTTGCAGGCGGAGGACGAGCTCGCGGCCCTCGGCATCGTCATCGGCGCCGGTTGGAACGGCGCCCGCGCCTTCACGGCCACCAGCGGCCCCGGCATCTCGTTGATGACTGAGTTCCTGGGCCTCGCCTATTTCGCGGAGATTCCCGCCGTGCTGTGGGACATTCAACGCGCCGGGCCGTCCACGGGCATGCCCACGCGAACGCAGCAAGGGGATTTGCTGGCCGCGGCCTACGCTTCCCACGGCGACACGCGGCATCCGCTGCTGTTCCCTTCCACGCCCAAGGAGTGCTTCGATTTCGCCGCCGCCGCGCTGGATCTGGCCGATCGCCTGCAAACGCCGATCATCGTGTTGTCGGATCTGGAACTGGGCATGAACGACAACCTTTCCGAACCGTTCACCTGGGACGACAACCGCCGCTACGACCGCGGCAAAGTGCTCGCCGCCGAAGATCTGGACCGCATCGAGACGTTCGGGCGCTACTTGGACCCGGACGGCGACGGCATCGGCTACCGCACGCTGCCGGGCGTCCACGCGGAAAAAGGCGCGTTCTTCACGCGCGGCACGTCCCGCGACGAATACGCCCGCTACACCGAGCATCCGGACGCCTACACCGCCAACATGGATCGCCTGCTCCTGAAGTGGGAGACGGCCAGGACCCTGGTGCCGACGCCGGAGATCGCGGCTCGGGGCCGGCGCGCCGGGATCATCTACTACGGCACCACGGCCTTGCCGATCCCCGAGGCGTTGGTGCGGCTGGCAGAGGCCGGCGTTGAACTCGACGCGATGCGCATTCGCGGCTTCCCGTTTTCGGACGATGTGCGGGCGTTCATCGAACGGCACGACATCGTCTTCCTGGCCGAACAAAACCGCGACGCGCAGATGAAGACGCTGCTCGTGAACGAACTGGACATCGATCCGGCGGTATTCGTCCCGGTGCTTTACTACGGCGGTTTCTCGATTTCGGCAGACACGATTTACGAGCAGGTGCTTGGCTACTACGAGGAACGCAAAATCCCGCGCCTGCGCGCGGTGAGCGGCGGCGCCCCCATCGAACCGGAGTCGGCATGACCTTCGTCGCCAAACCGAGAGTTCACCATCCGCTGCTGCCCACCAACGATCTGGGGCTGACGCGGCGCGACTACGAAGGCTCCGTCTCCACGCTTTGCGCCGGTTGCGGGCACGATTCCGTCTCCGCCGCCATCGTGCAAGCCTGCGCCGAGCTCTCGCTGCCGCCCCACCGCTTCGCCAAAGTCTCCGGCATCGGCTGCTCGTCCAAGACGCCCAGCTACTTCCTCGGCAATTCGCACGGTTTCAATTCGGTTCACGGCCGCATGCCGTCCGTGGCCACCGGCGCCAATCTGGCCAATCGCGAACTCTACTGCGTGGGCGTCTCCGGCGACGGCGACAGCGCATCGATCGGCCTTGGCCAGTTCGCCCACATCGTTCGCCGCCGCATCAACATGCTCTACATCGTGGACAACAACGGCACCTACGGCCTGACGAAAGGACAGTTCTCCGCCACCAACGACAAGGGATCCACCAGCAAAAAAGGCGTTCCCAACCTCTACGAACCCATCGATCTCGTCTCGATGGCCCTGCAAATCGGCGCCAGCTTCGTGGCGCGGAGTTTCTCCGGCGACAAACGCCAACTGGTGCCGTTGATCCAAGCCGGTCTGGCGCACAAGGGTTTCGCCTTCATAGACGTGGTCTCGCCGTGCGTCGCCTTCAACAACCACAGCGGTTCCACCAAGAGCTACGACTATGTTCGCGACCACTTCGGCAAACTGGTGGAGGCGGATTTCATCGCGCCGGGCGAGGAGATAACCGCGGATTACGAGGAAGGCAGCGGCGAAGACGTGACCATGCCGGACGGCTCGACGTTGCGCCTGCGCAAACTCGCCGCGGAATACGATCCGCACGACCGCGTCGATGCGCTTTCCCATGTGCAACGCGCCGCCGAAGCCGGCGAAGTGGTGACGGGCCTGCTGTACGTGGACCCGGACGCCGGCGACTGCCACGACATCCTCGGCACGTCGGCAAAGCCGTTGAACGCGCTGGACGAAAGCGTGCTTTGCCCAGGCGCCGAGGCCCTCGAACGGGTGAACGCCGGCTTGCGCTGAATCGAACGGGCCCTCTTGCCCGCCACGCAACGGGGATCCGAAGAAACCACTGTCCCGTCGAATCCACCGTTCGGCGGTCAACCCGTCAGGGCCGGAACTGCAAACCCCTTGGCCGCAGCCGCGCCGGTTGGCACACCAAACGCCACGCCGTCTCCAACCATTCGCAGACCAGCCGTCGCGTGTCGCGCGGGTCGATAAGCTCCTCGATCTGGAACCGCGAGAGCGGGCCCACCGGGCCTCTCGCGCTCTCGATGCGCGCCATCAACTCGTCGCGCAACGCCCTTGGATCCGCGGCCTCCGCCAATTGCCGCTTGTAGGCCGCCTCGATGCCGCCTTCCGGGGGAATGCCCCCGGCATCCGCGGCCGGCCAAGCCACGCGCACCGACGGTCGCGACCGGGGAGTCGCGTAGTTGTTGCCGGCCACGCCGAAACTGCGCCGCATCACCACCGTGAACACCGGCACGGTCACCTGCGAAAACGCCACCATCCACTCGCCACCCCGCCGGATGGTGCCGGTGAGCTCGTGCTCCAGACCCACGGCGAATCCCGGGTTGTCCACCAGATTCAGGATGGGCAGGTGGAACACGTCGCAGAGATCCAGGTGCCGCGTGAGCTTGCGGCACCCCTCGGCTGTGAGGGCGCCACCGTTGGCGTGGCGGCTGTCCGAGGCGATGACGCCGAGCGGGTGGCCGTTGAAGCGGGCGAAGCCCGTGATCTGATCCGTGCCCCACAGCGGCCCGATCTCGAAGAACGAATCCCGATCCGCGATCAGGCGGATGGCCTTGCGCATGTCGAAGGTGGTGGCGCGTTTGCGCGGCACAAGCGTGAACAGCTCCTCGTCGCGTCTATCCGGCGGATCGTCGGCGCGCCCGGGCAGCACCGGGGGCGTCTCGTAGACGCTGCCCGGCAGGTAGGAGAGGAAGCGCCGCGCCAGCGCCGCCGCCTCCTCTTCGCTTTCCGCCAAATTGTCCACCGAGCCGTTGCGGCAATGGATGTGCCAGCCGCCGAGGGCCTCTTTCGTGATGTCGTAGCCCATCGCGTGCGCCACCACCGGCGGGCCGGCCACGAACAGCTGGGCGATGTCGCGCACCATCACCGAGAAGTGTCCGAGCACGGCCTTGGCGGCGCCGATGCCCACGACGCTGCCGAGCAGCGTGTTCACCACCGGCACGGTGGCCAGCTGTTCGGCGTACATGGCGCTGCCGAGATGGCCGGGCAGGAAGGAGCCGCCGCCGCCCGCCACCCGCGGCCGCCCGGCCTTGATGGCGCCGCTGCTCTCCTTCGCTTTGCTTTCGCCCTGCTGCTTTTGCGCCGGCACCATCGCCGCCACGCTGCCGCCGCCGGAAGAGCCGTCGAGCAAGCGCACGGACGGCATCCGCATCTCCAACGCCAACCGATCCAGATAGCCGCTCTTCGCGCCGATGGCGCCGTCCGCGTGGCCGCCGCGGGAAGTGAAGTCGTCCGCGCACACCACGACGCCGCGGCTCTCAATCTTTCCCCAGCCGCCAACGTGGTTGGCGGGCGTGAACGCCGTGATGGCGCCTTCTTCGTCGTAGGACGCGAAGCCCGCCACGCTGCCCACTTCGCGGAAGGTGCCTTCGTCGAGCAGCAGGTCGATGCGTTCGCGGCAGGTGAGTTTGCCGCGGCTGCGCTGGCGCACGACGCCCGGATCCGCGGATCCCGGCGCCAGGCGATCCAGCGCCAAGCGCTTCATGGTGGCGACATCGCGCAGCAACGGCGCCCAAGTGTCGTCGTCGTCGCGCACGGCCCGCCCGGCACCCGCGGCCGGTTCGATGACCGCGCAAACCTGACCGGCTTCGACGGTGTCGCCGGGCGCAAGGGCTTGCGCGGCCACCACCACGCCATCGCACGGCGCGACGACTTGCGATTCCATCTTCATGGCGCTCACCACCAAGAGCGTCTCGCCGGCGCGCACGGTGTCGCCTTCACGGGCGCGGAACTCCAGCACGGCGCCCGCCGCCGGGCACGTCACGCTCTCTTGACCGGCGCTGGCGGCCAACGCCGCGACTTCGCCGCGAACCGCCGGCGGCGCCCCGGCCGTCGCGGCAACGCCCATGGTCGTCGCCTGCTGCCGCAACAGCGCGAGCGCCCCGTTGCCGTTGCCGCTTTGGGTGGCCGACAGCAGCGCGGGTTCCTCGTCCAGCAAGGTCGTGCGCGCATCGCCGCCGGTCACCGCGGGATGCTCGAGAATCGCTTGCAGTTGGCCGATGTTCGTGGCCAGGCCCCCCACATGGAACTCGTCCAGCGCCTGCCGCGTGCGGGCCACCGCGGCGGCGTAGGCATCGCCACCGGACGCGCCGAACTTGGCGGCCGAACCGACCACCTTGGCGAACAGCGGATCGAACTGCGGCGGCGGCGCGTAACCGACGTAGCCGCAAGCGTCCACGCGCACGCCCGGGCCGGTCGGCTCCTTGTAGGCGGTCAAGGTGCCGGCGCCGCGCGCCACCACCCGCGTCTGCACCGCGAAACCGCGCGGCTCGCCCACGGCTTGTTGATCGACCATGCCAAGGGAAGCCAAGCTGGCGCCGGCGGCGATGTGGAATTGCGCCGCCACCAAGTCCACGCCGGTGATCTCTTCGGTGACGGTGTGCTCCACCTGAATGCGCGGATTGCATTCGATGAAGAAGTGCTCGCCGGTCTCCGGCACCACCAGGAACTCCACGGTGCCGGCGTTGACGTAGTCCGCGGCCGCCACCAGCTTCACCGCGTCCGCGAGCAAACGCGCGCGCAACGCGCCGTCCAATGCCGGCGCCGGCGCGGTCTCCACCACCTTCTGGTTGCGGAGCTGCACGGAGCAGTCGCGCTCGTGCAGATGCACCACGTTGCCGTGCGCGTCCGCGAGTATCTGCACCTCGATGTGGCGCGGGCGAGCGATGCGTTTTTCGACGAACAGCGCGGTGTCGCCGAAGGCCGCCTGGGCTTCGCCGCGGCAGCGTGCGAACGCCTCGGCCATCGCGCCGGCGGACGCCACCGCCCTCATGCCGCGCCCGCCGCCACCGGCGGCGGCCTTCAGCATTACCGGATAGCCGATGTCCGCGGCGACCGCGGCGGCTGCCGCGGCGTCGGCGAGGGGCCCGTCGCTGCCCGGCACCACCGGCACATCCAACGTTCGGGCCAAGGCCCGCGCCCGCATCTTGTCCCCGAACAGGGCCAAAGCGGCTGCTGGCGGCCCCACGAACGTCAACCCGGCCTGCGCGCAGCGCTCGGCGAAAGCCGCGTTCTCGGCCAGAAAGCCGTAGCCCGGGTGGACGCAGTCGCAGCCGGTTTCCGTGGCGAGGGAAACCAGCGCCTCGGCGTCCAAATACGCGGCCACAGCGTCTTGCGCGGCACCGTTGCCGATCTCCCGCGCAACGGTCGCGAGTCGAGTGTGCAGCGAGAGCGCGTCCACCGGCGCGTAGACGCCGACGGACTCCATGCCAAGCGCCGAAGCCGCCTTCGCCACGCGAATGGCGATCTCGCCGCGGTTGCTGATCAGCACACGTCTGTGCAGTGGCACGAAACCCTCCCCCTTGCACGGAGATTGAACTAAAAAGCCCGTGGCATTGTCCAGCCGCGTTCGTTTGCAGGGTGTCGTTTCTTGCGCGCGAGCCGTCAGGCCGGTAGCGGCGGCTTGCGCCAATGGCGCCGGAAGGGTCTCCAAGGGCTTTCACAACGCTTGCGCCGACTTGCGGCCGACGCGCAAAGTCGTCGTCCACGCCGGTGGCGAGAGCTTTCCCTTGGGCAAGGTGTCGACGCCATGACATTGCGGGCGATGGTGGCGCTGGCGAACGCTGTTGAGCGCGCGCGCCGTGGACAGGAGGGCGGCGCTGGCGGAATGCAAGAACCGCCATGTGGGAGAAGTCGCACAAGCGGTGCGGACATGTCCAACGCCACGAAGCGGGGATCTCCTACAAACCGGCGGGGCGATGTCGCGCGCCGTCGCCGCGTGCGGAGCGCTATCGTTTCCCCATGAAACCCAAGACGCCGGGCAGCGACCCGATCCACAAGCGCCTCTACGCCTTCCCGGAGAGGGCTTGTAGAGAGCTTGTCCGCCGAGGCCGAACTAGCCCCACGCCACCTCGCAGATGGCGAGGAAGGTGTTCGGCGTGATCTGGAAGCCCAAGGCGTGTTCCAGCGCCTACTCGACGGGCGCGTGAACATCCCGGACGTATACCGCATCGGCTATGGGCTGGGTAGGCGAGGCGGTGTGCGGCCCGTTCAACAACCACGTTTTTCAAGCCATTTGTGACTCGACAGCGAACGGGGTGTATGGCGACGCAGGCTGCGACAAGAACGTAGACGCAATTTCTTGCCCCGACCGTTCGAGGGCCGCTGCTGCTGCCGGCACCAACTCTTCGACTGCACGTGGCCAATCGTCGAGCGCGATTGCCTTTGCCGGAACCGGCGGCGCCACCCGCGTCACATGGTTTGCTCCGATCAGAAGGCTCGCCTGACCTTGAGCGTTTAACGATTGGAAGTGCAGCGCCCCGTCAATGGCATCTCGCCAAGCCAGCAAGCCGCCCCTCAGCTTGCTTCCAGTGACGCGATATGGAACGCCCCCACAGCCAACGCTGAGAATACGCACATCTGTGCGATTGATGGCGAAGCAGGAGAGCGCGTCCACCAACGCGACCATGATGGGGTCGTTGGCGAACAAGCCACCATCTAGAAACGTGTAGCCGCCATCTTCAAGCGGCCGGAAGAATGTCGGCGCGGCCGCGGTGGACGCGGCTATCTTTGTGATGCGTTCGCTCGCGTCCTTCTTGAAGTCCGGGTGATGGGGTGTCTTGAAAATGTAGGTTTCGCCGAAACGCCCGTCTGCGGATGGCACACACAGCCGCGCTCTAGACTCGCCAAAAGTCCTGTCACCGAAGTTCTCATGAAGTAGGTTGGAGAGGGCGTCACGGTCGTACCGGTATCTCACGAGCCGCCGTAGGCTGTGTGTTTTCCGAGTGAACCAGCCTATCGCTCCATCCGGCTGCACGGGGAACATCTCGCCACCCCGCTTCACATAGAGGTCCCGCACTTCGCTCGCTCGAAGTCCGTTAGCTAAGCCCAACGCGATGATGCCGCCGGTGGATGTGCCCGCGATGAGGTCGAAGTAGTCGACAAGGCGATGGCTACAGGGAAGCCGGGCTTCCAAGCCAGCCAGAAGAGCCGCAGGAAATACGCCCCGAATGCCCCCACCATCGATAGAGAGGATGCGAAAAGGGCTGTCGCTCGGCCATGGAAGCGCCACGCGCCGAGTCTTGAGCGCTCCGGCGGAGCGCTTCTGCGTGAGCCTCGCTGGCATCTTCGTGTCAGCCGTGACTCACGCCGCCTCCAAACCATGTACCCGTGGCCAGCCAACCCTCGTAGCAGGCCAGCCACTCGGTAGTCCAAGGGACGATGGTGTCGGCAACACTGTCTCGTCGCGGGTCGAATCTATCCGTCGGCGGATGGAAGAGGCATAACAAGGGCAGCAATAGATTCGCAGGATTGGTGTACACATGTGGAATCGCTTCGTCCGGGTTCTCCACCCGACCATGTAGCAGCGGGCGCAGCACCACTACGATTGGGTTCAGGGGGACGGGCTCCGGCACAAGGCGCAAGGCCACGCGTACTGTGTAGGTCTTCTGGATCGGCCTGAGTTCGCCCTCCCAACACACGCGATCCTTCTTTCGAAGCGCAACTCGAAATCCTGGCCACTTGCCGCGCATCTGCCGCACCTGCGTCACGGCGGTCTGCTTCATCGCTCCCACCACTTGCCGCCGTAGAACTGCCGCTTCGGTGTGGAGATGCCGGCGGCGGCGGCACCGGGCAAAACGATCCGCCCGCTGTTTCGTTGATGCCGACTCTTCCCGCGCTTGATTTCGCGCCCGAAGCGCTTCACGAACTCATCGATCGCCTTCGCCGTTGGCCCTTCGCCGAACAGCTCCACCATGATCTGCTTCATCTCGCCGAGGTCGCAGTCGGCCAGTTGTTCGAGGCGTCCAACGAGCCGTCGCAGATCGTTGACGAAACGCGCCTGGTCGTTGACTGACCCGGGCCATCGATCCGTGAGCACATCGCCAGCGCACACGGGATTCGCCACGTGGATGCAATGACCGACGCGGTGCGAACGTTCGAAGAACGCCAGCATCGACTTCGCTTGATGCAGCATCTCCTCATAGAGCGTGTCGGTTTGGCCAGCAGCATCCGCCACCAACTTCGACATCACGATCGATGGCGGCTTGCGCCCAGATCGATCTCGATACTGAACGTTGCGCCACCGCTTCGAGAGCTGGAGCGCGACCACCGCCAATGACTTGCGGAAGGCAGGCTCCGGTGGTGGAACGGGATCGGCCTCCGCCGCCTCAACAAGAAGGGCTGCCTCATGCGCCCTAGCCAGAGTGGCGTATTGCTCGCCAAAACCGTCGTCTGGCGTTGCCTGCTTGAACCACTCTGCGAACCCGTACGGGTTGGCGATGATCCGTTGGCCGACATCTTGCGGGTGCTTATGGTGGAAGATTGCGCTCTCGCGTTCCGGAGTGGAAGGTTGGCGCTCTGCCGGCGTCACGTCGATGTGCATGTCCGCGTACTCGATCGTGACGCAACGAGTACGGCGCCTAGCCATGCCGTAGTACCGCGACCCGGCTTGGCCACTAATGGCCTGGAAGAGTAGATCGAGCACACTCTTAGGCGTTAGGCCGCCGCACCAGGCTTGCAGCACCATGTCTAGATCGTAGTCGTCATTGGTCACTCTGGAAGCGATGGTGGCACCGATCGCCATGGACCCCTGCGGATAGAAGAGCTCAACGCGCCCCTGCAGCGGACTGCCGTCTCGGTCCAGCCAATCCGCGATCGCCTTGTAGCGCCGAACGGCCTTCCCGTATGCCGTCTGGCTGAGCTGTATGCGAATGGCGATGTCCGCCAAGATGCGGTCTAGGGCGTCATCTAACGGCGTCGTTCGTTTGTATGTAGGCCCAAGCATCGTAGTGCCCTCCTTCAAGGTGGTTTGGTGGCCTCGCGGCCAGTGGTTTACATCTGGCTACCTATTATGGCAGACTGTCAACCGTCGCGAAAGGGGGATCGTACATGATTGGACGCAGACTGTTATTGGCTCGCAGTGCCAATGGGTTGTCGCTAAGGGGCTTAGAGAGCGCAATCGACAACCGAGTCACAGCGCAGGCCATCAGCAAGTACGAGCGGAACGAGGCCATGCCCGGTTCCGGCGTGTTGATCGCACTGGCCAACGCGCTCGGCGTCACCGTGGACTACCTGGTGGGCGACCAAGACATGGCTCTTGAGGGCGTCGAGTTTCGCCGGCAGGCCATCTCAAGCAAGCGCGAAGAAGCCCAAGTGGAGGCCAAGGTCTTGGGCATGTTGGAGCGCTATCTTCTGGTGGAAGATCTGCTCGGGCTGCCGAGCGTGGATTGGGACAAGCCCCGTGAAGCGCCGTTTCCCGTTGCTGTGAGCGTGGTGGAGGCGGATCGCGGTGCCCGCGCTCTACGCGCCCATTGGGGCCTCGGCATCGAACCCGTTCCCAATCTGGTTCAGGTGCTCGAAGATCGGGGCGTCAAGGTGCTGGCCTCTGAACTCAAAGGCGTCGACGGCTTGATGGCACACGTCCGAAAGGCCAGCGGCCACCCGGTTCCCGTGGTGGTCGTGAACAGCAAAGCGTGCGCCGAGCGTCAACGCTTCACCATCGCGCACGAGCTCGGCCACTTGGTTCTATCCGCCGGCAAGAGAGTGGACGCCGAGAAAGCGGCCAACCGTTTTGCCGGCGCTTTGCTCATGCCGGCGGAGATGGTATGGGCGGAAGTGGGCAAGCACCGCAGATCGATCGGGCTGGGCGAGTTGTTTGGCCTCAAGCCGCTGTTCGGCGTCAGTGTGCAAGCGCTCACGAACCGTTGCCGGGATTTGGGCATTTTCGGCCCAACCCTTTACAAGAGGCTGTTTCAGGAGTTCGATCGGCGCGGTTGGCACAAGCCGCCGTTCAAAGAACCGCTGTCGAACTTCCAAGACGAACGGCCCCGACGCTTCGAGCGGCTCTGCCTGCGGGCCTTGGCGGAAGGCGTGGTTTCGGAACCCAAGGCTGCGGAGCTATTGAACATCTCCGTGCATGAGCTGAACCGCCGGATGGAAGAGCCGCCGGACGTGGAGGAGGCGGCGAGGTAGTGGCGGGAGACGACACTCGTGATGTGGTCGTGGTGTCCGACACATCGGTGCTGATCGATCTGGAACGAGGTTCGCTACTTGAAGCGGCGTTCCGCCTGCCGTTCTCGTTTGCCGTGCCAGACTTGCTCTACGAGCAGGAATTGAAGGCTCAAAGTGGTGCCAAGCTGCGCGAGCTTGGCCTGCAGATCGGCGAGTTGGACGGCCACGGCGTGGCAACGGCTTTGACGTACAGAAGCCGAGAGCCGGCGTTGTCGCTGCCGGACTGCTTCGCCCTCGCCCTTGCCACGCAAGGTGATTGGACATTGCTCACGGGCGACTCCGCGTTACGCAAGCTCGCCCACGCACTAAGCGTGGAATGCCACGGCGTATTGTGGCTACTGGACGAGATGCTCTCGGCTCGAGCGGCCACGCCGCAGGCGCTCCATCTCGGCCTATTGGCCATCAGCGAACACCCGCGGTGCCGACTGCCCAAGGCCGAAGTCCGCCAACGGTTGGGAGTGCTTGGGGCCAAGCTGGACAACGGTGGCGGGCGGAAGCCGTCATCCATCCGCTAAGCCGCCTGCTTGCAAAGACACCGACTGCCATAGCCACGCCATGACAGACATCGTCGGCGATTCCATTCCCGCTCCAACCACCTCCGCGGAAGTTCGCGCTAACCTCGCTCACGCCCTCAACCTAGACCTCATCGGCCCATCCGCCGGCCACGAACTTGCCGACGAGCGCATCCCTGGCTGGGTGCGGCCTTCCAACTGGTATCTCACCGGATTTCTCGTGCCTACGGATGCGCCGCCGTAGCAAAACGCCGATGCGGACGAAGAGGAAGAGCTGGACGAAACGCCTGCCGTCGCGGGGCTGGCAGAAGAATCCACGGCGGATCGCCGGCCGGCGCGGCGCGGCTTCTTCCCGTCCTCCATCGGCGTCAGCTTTCTGGTTGCCGAGAACGTCGATGTGATTGAAGTCACCGCCCGCTGGGGCGATTACACGCTCGCGGATACCGAAGACGAGAGCGGCAAGCCGATGTCGTTGTGGCAGCGCAAACCCAACAATGTGGCGCTGCGGCTGCAACTCGGCACGGACGGCGCCCGACCTGTGCCGGACTCCAACGGTCTTCGCATCCATGTGCGGAAACGCCCGATAGACGCGAGCAAGCTGCGAGACATGCCGGCTGGCACGCGTGCCGTCTCCATCTTTCTGGTGAACCAGCGGAAGCCGGCGCCGGAGAACCGTTTGGCCGATACCGCCTACGCCTTCCAAGCGGAACTCGAAGTGCGTAGCGAACAACCCTTCACGCCGCGGGCCGAATCCGCGCCGGCCGCAGGCAACCGATTGGGACGACAACGTGGCGGATCTGCACTACGCCGACACGCCCGAATACGCCACCGGGCATGACATTGAAATCAGATAGTTACTGTCGTTAGATGGCGGAATGGCCCAAGCCGTACATTCGGCAGGGCCGCGAGGAGGGCCGGGAGGAAGGCATGAGCCCGGGCCGCGAGGAGGGCTTCAGCTTGGGCATCGCGCACGAGCGCGGGCTGCTGCGGCGCATGGCGGCGGCGCGGTTCGGCGCGGCGACGGCGGATCGTCTCGCGCGGTCGCTTGCCGCCGAAACCGATCCGGAGCGCTTGGCGGTGGTCGGCGAGGCGATCGTGCGCTGCGCGACGGGGGACGAACTGCTGCGGGAGGTCGGCTCGGCATAGGCGTTCGAGAACGCGGTGCCGCCGTACCGCTATCGGGTTCAGGCGGATTTGGCGCCACCGGCGCCGACCCCCGCGATTGGCCACCTGACGGCTCGCGCACAAAAACGTCGCACACCCTCGTTTGCGCCGGTGGCGCGAACGCGGGGCGGGCGGCAGAGTCGCCGCTGATCGACGGTTCGGCGGCGGTGAGCGCTCAGCGCCGGGCGCGAAGTCGCCGCATTCGGAAGAACCTGACCAGCGGGTCGACGACGGAACCCGCCGCGTCGATGGTGACCAGATCGATTCCCACCGCGCGGAGCTCGCGCTGCAACGCATCGGCGCGGACTTGGGCGTCCTGCCGCATGGTCTCGCGAAAGGCCGCGGAACCCGTGTCCACCAGCCGCCGCGCGCCAGTCTCGGCGTCCTCCAAGGTGACGAGCCCGCCGCTGGCGATGTCCGCTTCGCGGGGGTCCGTCACGCGCACGGCCACAACATCGTGCTTGCGGTTGGCGTTGGAGAGCACCTTGATGTACCCGTCGTCGATGAAGTCCGAAATCAGAAACAGGATGGCGCGGCGCGGCAGCACCCGGCGGCAAAACTCCAAGGCCGCGGCGATGTCCGTGGCGCGGCGTGTGCCGGCACGGCGGCGGCGCACGAACGCGCCGAACCGCGCCGCCACTTGGCGTGCCAGCGGCCGTTTGCGGTGCGCGGACGCACGCGCGCTGTCGTCGCGGCCGCGGGCAAGCACTTCCCGCACCACGCGCAGCGCGTGTTTTTGGCCCTTGCGCGGCGGGATGTACTCGTCGACGTTGCGGTGGAACAGCAGCAGGCCCACCTTGTCGTCGTTTTCTATGGCCGAGAACGCCAACAAGGCCGAGAGTTCCACCGCCGCCTCGCGCTTGGAGCGGTGGGCGGAGCCGAAATCCAAAGACGCGCTCATGTCCACAAGCAGCATCACCGTGAGCTGGCGTTCCTCCACATAGCGCTTGACATACGGCGCGCCGACGCGGGCGGTGACGTTCCAGTCGATGGTGCGCACGTCGTCGCCCGGCACATAGGGGCGCACCTCGTCGAACTCCACACCGCGCCCCTTGAACACGGACACGTACGCGCCCGCCAACACGTCGGCCACTTGCCGGCCCGTGGTGAGCTGGATGCGCTTGACTTGCCGGACGATGTCCGCGGGCAGCATGGTCGGGTTCGGATCGCTCTGGGCGAAAGCGCTCTAACCGGCGAACCGGCCGCTAGGGCGCGACTTCATCGCCGGGCGAACGGGGCTTACGGCACTGCCACATGGCCGAGGATCGCCTCCACCAGATCGTCCGCGCTGCGGCCTTCGGCCTCCGCCTCGTAGGTTGGCACGATGCGGTGGCGCAGCACGTCCGGGGCGATGGTCTTCACGTCGTGGGGGCTGGCGTAGGTGCGCCCGGCCAGAAGCGCGTTCGCCTTCGCCAGCTGCACGAGGGCCAACGAGCCGCGCACGGACGCGCCGTACTCGATCAGATTGGCCAGTCCCGGCAGTTCGGCGGCGGCCGGATCCCGCGTTGCCGCCACCACGTCCACCGCGTAACGCTTCACCTTGTCGTCCACAAACACCTGCCGCACCGTCTCGCGGGCCCCGAGGATGTCCGCCGCGGCCAGCACGGCCGCGGCGCTCGGCGCGGCCACGGCGCCGGCCATGCGGTCTATCACGCGCACCTCGTCGTCGCCGGAGAGGTAGCCGACCCGCAGCTTCATCACAAAGCGATCCAGCTGCGCCTCGGGCAGCGGGTACGTGCCTTCCTGCTCGATGGGATTCTGCGTCGCCAGCACCAGGAACGGCCTTGGCAGGGCGAACGTCTCCTCGCCGAGCGTCACCTGCCGCTCCTGCATGGCTTCCAGCAAGGCCGCCTGCACCTTGGCGGGCGCGCGGTTGATCTCGTCGGCCAGCACCAGATTGCCGAACACCGGCCCCTTGCGCACGGAATAGGTGCCCTCGCGGGGATTGAAGATCTGCGTGCCGGTGACGTCGCCCGGCAGCATGTCCGGCGTGAACTGGATGCGCGAGAAGCGACAATCCACGGTGGCGGCGAGGGTGCTGACCGCCAGCGTCTTGGCGAGCCCCGGCACGCCTTCCAGCAACACGTGGCCGTCCGCCAACAGCGCGAGCAGCAAGCGCTGCACCAGCTCGTCCTGTCCCACCAGCACTTTGCCGACTTCCGCGCGGACCGAATCGAAGCGCTCTTTGATGACGGCCCCGTTCAAAGCCGCCTCGTCGCCGCCGAGGGCTGTTGTCGCCATGCGTCTCCTTGTGATTTGCCGCGTTGCGTTTGGGATTTTACAAACGTTCGACCGCCGCGGCGGCTGCGCGCCGCGGTGGCCGCGCAGCGCGTTGCGCCGGGCCTAGCGGAACCGCCCGAAGCGCCGGCGGTCGCCGCGTTGAATCGTCAGCCAGATGGAACCTTCGCCGGCCAAGGCGTCGTTGAGCTCGTCCACGCTGCCGATGGACACGCGGTTCACACGCAGGATCACGTCGCCGGCCTGCAACCCGAATTGGGCCGCCGGGCTGCCTTCCGCCACGGCAACCACTTCGACTCCGCGACCGTGGAGCTCGTGCTCTCTCGGCAGGTTGCGCAAATCGACGCCCGTGAGGGCTTGAGGCGTGGTGGGACGCCGTGCCCAAGTCGGCGCGTCCGACTCCGTGCCGATAGTGGCATCAAGCGTCTTCCGCCTGCCGTCCCGGACGATGCCGATTTCCACCTCGGTGCCGGCCGGCGTGTTGGCCACCCGCGCCACCAAGTCCCTGGGGTTCGCGATCTCCCGCTCGTTCAAGCTCACGATCACGTCTCCGGCCTCAATGCCGGCGTCTTCCGCGGCGGTGCCGGGCATCACTTCCTCGACCACCACGCCGCGAGGCGCCTTGAGGCCCAGCATCTCGACATCGTCGGCGCGCACTTCGTCGATGCCGACGCCAAGCAGGCCGCGTTTCACTTCGCCGTTCTCGGCCAGCTGGCTCGCCACGAACCGTACCGTGTTGCTCGGCACCGCGAAACCGAGACCCGCGTTCACGCCGGTTGGCGAGACGATGGCGCTGTTGATGCCCACCAAGCGCCCGTCGAGATCCACCAACGCGCCGCCGGAGTTGCCCCTGTTGATCGCGGCGTCGGTTTGGATGAAATCCTGATAGGACGAGTTCATGCCGTCGCGCCCCAACGCGCTGACGATGCCGGACGTAACCGTGTGCCCCAGCTCTCCGAACGGATTGCCGATGGCCACCACGAAATCGCCCACCTCGATCTTGTCCGAGTCGCCGAGCGGCAGTTCGCGCAGATCGTCGGCGTCGATTTTGAGCAGCGCGATGTCCGTCGCCCGATCGCCGCCAACCACCTCGGCCTCGAACTTCCGTCCGTCTTCAAGCAGCACGACGATGTCGTCGGCGTTGTCGATCACATGGTGATTGGTCACCACATGGCCTTCGCCGGCGTCGATGATGACGCCGGCGCCGCCGCCCTGCCGCCGCCGGTAGTCCGGGGCGTCCTGGAAGAAAAAGCGCAGGCGCGGATCCGTGCGCACGCGCGCGCCGACCTCGATGTTCACCACCGCCGGCGTCACCTTCTTGAGCACCGGCGCGAAGGTGAGCTTGCCGTCGTGCGCCGCAGCAGTCCCCGCCGCCAGCGCGGCGGCTAGGGCGATGACGGCGGTAAACGTTCCAATGGTGCGGGTCATTCAGGGTCTCCTGTTCATTCCAGCGGCGCAAGGGGCGACCGCGGTTGTTTGATGGCGGCATCCGCCGATAGTTCAACCCCTGATCTGGCGTGGTCGCGGGCTCCGTTGCCAAAGCCGACATACGTCTTTAGGCCGCGCATCTGCTACGCTCTCTCGTCCTCAGCGCGGGGCGCGAGGTTGGATGATGTCTCGGAGTTCCCCCGACATCGGTAGAGCACTTGCGCTTCTGCGCGAGGGGTTGGCACCGTTCGTGGAGCGTGAAGTGACGCGCTTGGCCAAAAGCGATCGGTTCGCCCACTTCCTACGGTCCAATCCCCAGCTGGGGAACAGAGTATTCGCGACTGGGACGTCTACGCCCTGCTCAAAGCGATGGAGCAACTGTGGGGTGAGGTTTTCCGCCACACGCTGGAGTCAATGGAACGCGGTTTCGTGTACGAGTTGAGTGGCTGGCGCAACAAATGGGCGCATCAAGAGCCGATTTCGCCGGCCGACGAGGACCGCGCTTTGGACACCACCGTTCGCCTTCTCCGCGCCGCCAAGGCGGAGACTCAGGCAGGGCAAGTGGCTCTACTTCGAGAGTCTCGCCAAGCTGGACGAAAGCGCCCTCCCAACCTTCGCGCAGAGCCGTCGTCATACCGGCGCCCGCCGCCCGGTTCGACATCTATGTCGCAAGCGGACGAAATACGCCTGCACGCGATGGAGAACCATGTGGCGCCATGGCGCGAATCGGGCTAAGGAGACGCTTGCCATCCGCGCCGGCGACATCGTGCGGGAGATGGCGCTTTCCCAAGCCACACCCAATGTGTGCAGCGCTTTGGAGGGCCGCAAGTTCCAAGCCCAAGCCAATCTCGTTCTCGTCGGCCGCGAAGGGCCGCGCCGGAGCACGACGACCACGTACTACTACCGCCAAGGTTGATTTGGGCATCGGCTCGCCGTTGATCCATCCGGCCAACGGAGCGCAGGAAGCCCCGTTGAAGTGCCCATTAGGGCGTCAGCCGGCAGCGTCGCAGCGCGCTTCGCGTTGTTGCCACGCCGCTCGATCTAGGCGCTCTCGCCACGGGGCAAGCGCTGGATTCCGAACAACGCGGGCGGATGCCATCAGGCTTTCCCTCTGAAGCGATCGGCTTACCTACTTGCCGCCGGCGAGCCCTTGGGCAAGGAACATGGCGGCCAGTTGGTTCAAGCTGACGCCTTCGGTTGCGGCGCGCCTCGCCAACCGCTGGTGCAGGCTCTTGGGAATGCGCTGCACGAACTGGCCGCTGTAGGTCTTCGGGGTTGGCAATTCGCCTTTGTCTTCGCGTTCGGCCGTGGTCCAAGCCTCGTAAGCATCGCGGGCTTCCGCAACGGCCAACGCCACGGTTTCGCCATCGGCCATGCACCCCGGGAGGTCTGGCACAGTCACCAGAAAGCCGCCGCCTTCATCGTCGGGAAGCGGATCGACGCGGATTGCGTAGTCCTCGAATCTCACGACGCTGCCTCGATCAACCTTACCAGCCCGGATGTAGACCGGCTTGATCGGCTTGGGCATTGGCACGGTCATGTGTTGGCCAACAGTATTGGTCAAAACCGCATGGCTCGTGCCGCGCTGCCGCAATCGGAGGCCACACGCGCGGCCACCGTGCGAACGTCGTCTGGCGACCAATCCGTCTTGGGACTGGTTCATGGCCGCCAGCAGCCGATGCACTCTTGTCACGAAGCGCGTCTTGTCCACGTTGAGGCTGCCGTCCAAGCGGATGCCGCGGAAATCGGCGCGACCGTAGGGGATCTTGGGAGCGACGGGAGCGACGGTGTTCAGCGCTTCGGCCATCGCGCCACCCTACTGCCTTGTTCCGCCAAATGCGCTATGGGGATGGGTGATGGCTGGGCAGAAGCGTACTGAGGTGCCGGCCAACCATGTGCGCCGGGCGACCCCGAACCCCGAAGTCGATTTGAAAGTCGGTGATGTTCGCCATGCTAAGCTCTCGGCCACTTCTGGGTAGGAGAGAGCCGTGCCGATCTACCGCCTCAACGAGAACCAGCAGCAGCAACTCCTCGAACAAGACGAGTATGGGATGGGCTACCAGCTCGCTGGAAATCTCCGTTACGTGTTCCTCAACGCCGAGATCGCCATTGATCTCGTCGACGGCGAGCTGAGCGCGGATGTCGAGTGGCTGAACGAGTTCCTGCCCCAAGAAGGTGCCGACCAAGCGATGCTCGACGGTCTCCCCGGCTACAACGGCGGTCTCGAAGTGGCCAAGCATGGCAGCTATCCATCCAAATCCGTTGCTAACGAGACATTCTGGCGCTATTCGGCGTTTCGATATGATCGGCGAATCCTAGCCGGCGGATCGGTTCTGCCCGGGACCTACGCGACCACGCAGAACGACTCGACGCTTGTAACCTCCGGCCTTGGTGCTGTCGGCCGTTACGCTTTGCCCAACCCCCTGTCAGCACGCTTTGCCCGCGTACTCACGCCACCCGCGGGCCAAGCAATGAGATGTGGCAACTCCGCTCCGAAATTCGGCCAAGCCGGCGGCGGTGTGGAGATACTGTTTACGGGAAGGTTGCCGCCCAAATCCGCACGAAGCGCGACGCCGATTGCCGAGAGATAGACATGCGTGTTCAACTCAACGAGAAATGGTCGGCTACTCTCTGCGAAATCCCGGAGAACGGGATGGGCTACCAGCGTGTCGACGTTCTGCTCCGCAGCGGGCGGAAGGTCAGGGACGTGCTGGTCTTCAACGCCGAGGAAATGGAATGGCCCGACGAGAGGCGGATCCAATCGGACGACATTGCCGAAATGGTTCCAAGCGATGACTGGGTGTAGTTGCATAGGGGAGGGAGCATGGCTGCCGCGGTCAACGATGCTCCGGCGGTGCTCGAAGCCCTGCTCGACGCGGGGGCCAAGCGGGACGCCCGCATCGTAGGCGGCCATACGGCTACTGCACCTCGCCGCACGGCTCCTGTTCCCCGACGGCCCGCATGGCTCCGCCCCACACTTTAGCCCGCTCCGACCGTGGTGCCCGCCCGCGACCACACCGGTTCGACGCGCGTCTACGAACCGCCCCTCGAACAAAGCCGCATGACCGACCACGGCGATTGCTCACAATTTGTCGCACACTCGCCTCAACCCTGCTCGGTTGCAATCGGTCGCGATGGTGCTATGGTCTGGTCGTGCCTTTGCCCACCCTCAAGTTGCCGGCCGCCGTGGCGGCTCTCGTTGTCAAGGGAAGACGATGAGCAGCGGCCAGACGCTCCACGGGGCGCCGTGGCATCTCGCCGGCGAATATCCAAGCCCGGCTTCAGCGCAGGTGAAGGGCGATCTGGCGGCGGTGGATCGTCTGCTCGGCGCGGTGGAGCGGCGCAACGAAACCCTCGAGCCGTTGCTCGCCACAGCCACTGCGCCGGCTTCGACTGTCAACGCCGCGGCCAGCGCGATCGCCGAGGCGCGGGCGATATTCGGCCTGCTCGAACAGGCGGAAAAGCCGCTGCAAGACCTCGACACCTACGCGGACTGCCTGCTTAGCGGCGACAGCCAGGATCGCGACGCGCAGGCGTTGCTTGGGCGTCTGCAATCCGTACACAAGCGCTTCGCCGAAGCGGGCGAGCCGCTGTCGCAGTTCTTGGATCGGGCGCCGCAGGCGGTGGTGGACGGCTATTTGGCGCACCCGGGCACCGAGCCCTCGCGTTTCCAAGTGGCGCATTCGCGCAAGCGCCGGCATGAAGTGCTGCCGCTCGCGCAGGAGACCTTGACGGCGGCCCTCGCCCAAGACGGCATTCACGCTTGGGGCCGGTTGTACGACCAGCTGGCCGGCTCCTTGGCTTGCGACGTCACGGTGAATGGCGAAGAGCGCCGGATGGGGCTTGCCGCGGCCAGCGCCTTGATGCTGAGAGCGGACGATCAGCTACGGGAGAACGCTTGGCGGGCGATGAACGGCGCATGGGCGCAGCATGAAGACTCCTGCGCCGCCGCCATCAACGCCATCGCCGGCTGGCGCTTGGAGATGTGCCGCCGGCGCAGCCGTCAAACACAGGCCGCCGGCCGGCGCGACGTTCACTTTCTGGACGCCGCTGTGCATGCCAACCGCATCGAGCGGGCCACGTTGGATACGGTGCTCGGCATTGCCGAGGAAGGTCGCGCCTTGGCGCGTCGGGCGGCGCGGCTGCAAGCCAAGGCCTATGGCAAGGCGCGCTACGGCCCGTGGGATCTGCGGGCGCCGGCCCCGGCGGCGGGGGAGGCCGAAGAGGGTATCGCCTACCGACAAGCCGTGGAGCTGATCGCCGAAGCCTACGGCGAGGTGCATCCGCGCATGGGCGATTTCGTGCGGATGATGGCGAAGAACCGCTGGATCGAAGGCACGTGGGGCGACAACAAGCGGCCGGGCGCCTACTGCACCAGGTTTCGCAAGTCGCGCACTCCGCGCGTGTACATGACCTACGCCGGCGGCACCTCGGACGTCATCATCCTCGCCCACGAGCTGGGCCACGCCTTCCACGCTTGGACGATGCGCGACCTGCCGGAGTGTCAAAGCCGCTACGGAATGTCCATCGCCGAGACGGCCAGCACCTTCGGCGAAGCCACCGTGCGGGCGGCGCTGCTGCAACGAGCCAAGACGCCGGCCGAGCGCCTCGGCATCGCCTGGGAGGAGGCGGCTGCGCTTACATCCTTCCTGCTCAACATTCCCGCGCGCTTCGAGTTCGAACGCAATTTCTACGAGGCGCGCGCCGCGCGGCCGCAACGCCCGGACGAGCTCAAGGCTTTGATGAGCGCCGCTTGGCGGAAGTGGTACGGCGATTCGCTGGCCGAGCCCGATCCGCTGTTTTGGGCGAGCAAGCTGCACTTCTACATATCGGGTTTGAGCTTCTACAACTTCCCGTACCTGTTCGGCTACCTGTTCAGCTTGGGTGTGGACGCGCGGCGCGAAGCCTTGGGCGATGCGTTCTTCCCGCGCTACGAGGCGCTGCTGCTGGATACCGGGCGCATGACGGCTGAAGAGCTGGCCGCCAAGCATCTGCAGGCGGATCTGACACGCCCGGAGTTCTGGCGCGGCACGCTGGAGCGTTTGGCGGAGCGGGTCGATCACTTCGAGATGCTGGTCGAGAAAGCGGCGATGGCAGAGCGAACAGCGGCGGAGGCGCGAGGGTGATCTCGCGGCTCGGCGCGACGCTGCTGTGCGTGGCTTGTTGCCTGCCGGCCGGGGCCGCCGAGGACTATCTATCCCCGGAACTGCGGGGCCGGGTGGAGGCGCTCAAAGCCGACATCCAACGGTTGCCGAGCACCCGCGCCAACGCCCGCGCCCGGGCCGCGGTTTTTTGGGAGTGGGTGAACGCCTACGCGCTGGCTGGCCGCTATGTGCCGGTGAACGCAACGGCGGTGGCCTCCGGCGTGCTGGCGTATCCGAATCGCGCCGGCCGCATCGCCCGGCTGGACCAGGCGGTGCGCGAGCTGGCCATGCTCGACGACGAACCGAACGCCGTCGGCCCGTTGCGGGCGGACGAGGGGCCGTTCGAGGTGCGCAGCCACGCCACGATTCGGCAAACGTACACGGTCGGCACCAAGGACATCGAGCCGGGCGGCGGCTTCGTGATCGCGCGCCACTTCATGACTGGCATCGCCTACCAGACCGATGACGAGGCGGCGGACAACTACGTTTCCATCGCCTCGTCCAACGCCTCCGTGCGGTTCTCGCGATCGGAAATCCCCATGGCCGGGATGCACGGCGGCTTCCGCAGCGCCACAAGCGCGCTGGTGTTTCGCGTCACTTCCGGTCGGCTGACCGCCGGCGAGACGGTGACCATCACCTACGGCGACAGCAGCGCCGGCGGGCGCGGTCTGCTGATGCCGAGTTTCGCGACCGACCGATTGCCACTGCCTCTCTACATTGATTTCGACGGCACCGGCTTGCCCGTGAGCGTGCCCATCCAACCCATCCTGGTCGTCGGCGGCGAGGTGGCGGGCGTGGACGGCTTCGCGCCTTCCGTGGTGGCGACTGGCGAGCCGTTCACCGTGGCGGTGCGGGCCCGGGACCGCTTCTACAACCGGGCGACCGGTCCGATTCCCGGGTGGCAAGTGTTCGCCGGCGACATGCGGATTGGCGAGATTCCGGCCGGCGAGGCGCCGATCGCCACCTTGACGCAAGTGCGCTTCGACGCTCCAGGCGTGTACCGCCTCGCCATCCGATCGCCAGACGGCGCGTTCGCCGGGGTCGCCAATCCCGTTCTTGTGGAGGACGCGCCGGCGCGCCGCGTCTATTGGGGCGACACCCACGGCCATTCCGGTTTCGCCGAAGGCGTTGGCACCGCGGAGCGCTTCATGACGTGGGCGCGGGACGACGCGCGCCTGGACTACGTGACGCATTCCGAGCACGACATCTGGATGGACGATTTGGAATGGGGCGCGCTCGCCGCCAACGCCCGCCGCTTCTCCCGCGAAGGCCAGTTCATCGCCTTTCTCGGCTACGAGTGGACGGTGCAGAACGTCCAGGGCGGCCACCACAACGTGCTTTTCCGCACAGCCGAAGATCGCCGCCGCATCCCGGCGCAGGAGTTCGGCACGCTCTCGCGCCTCTACCAAGGCTTGCGCGCCCACCACGACCCCAACGACGTGGTGGTGATTCCCCACGCCCACCAAGCCGGCGACTACCGTTCGAGCGATCCGGAGCTGGCGCCGGTGGTGGAGATCATGTCCCAACACGGCACCTTCGAGTGGTTTGGACGCCGCTACCTCGATCAGGGCCATCAGGTGGGCTTCGTGGCCGCCAGCGATAACCATCTGAGCCAGCCGGGATTCAGCGCACCGCAAGGGGGTTCGCTGTCGCAACGCGGTGGTTTGGGGGCGCTGCGCGCCACTTCGGGCAACCGCGACGCGCTGTTCGACGCCCTGCGCCGCCGCGCCACCTACGCCACCACCGGCGACCGGATGATCCTGGACTTCACGGTCAACGACACCGGGATGGGCGCCCGCGCGCCGTTCGCGCCCGAGCGGCGCATCGCCGGCCGCGTGGTCGGCACCGCGCCCATCGACAACATCGTGTTGGTGAAAAACGGCGTGGAAATCCGGCGCAAGGACTATCTGACGGATGCCGCGGACCGCGGCGTTCTCGATGGCGAGTACCTGCTGGTGTTCGCTTCGGATTCCACGCCCTTCCACCCCGGCGACAACCCGCGCGGCTGGCGCTGGTGGTGGGGCGAGTTGACGGTGCGAGACGCCATCGTGCGGGCCGCCGAAGGCATGGATTTCCACCTCGACCATCTGCATTCGCTGGACGTGACGGACGGCACGAGCGTCGCTCTGCGCACCTACACCCGCGGCGGCACCAGCGGCATCCGGCTAGCGCTCAGCGATGTGCGGCGCACCGCCGCCCTCACGTTGCGCTTGCGCGAAGGGCGCGAGTTCGGCGGCGGACCACCCCGCTTCCGCACGCACCAGACCGTGCCGGCAGTGGAAGTGACGCTGGAGTTGCGCCTGCTGGAAAACGGCCGGCTGCAACGCGAGGTGCCCTTCGACGGCTATGTGGACAGCGTGACGCTCCGCCGCGTTGTCACCGAAGGCGAGCGCGACGTTTCCTTCGCGTTCGACGACAACGGCACGCGGCAAGGCGACTACTACTTCGTGCGCGTGAAGCAGGCCAACGACGCCATCGCCTGGTCCAGCCCGATCTGGGTGGGCGGTTTTCCGCCGCGGTGAGTTGGCCGCGGCCCGGTTGCGGTCGCAACTCCCGTTGCGGTTGGCGCCGGCTAGGGGTCTTCGTGTTCGCTGGTCGCGTGGAAGCGGATGCGCGGCCAGCGCTCTTCCGCGAGCGCCAAATTGGCCCGCGTCGGGGCGAGGTAGGCGAGGCGTCCGGCACCGTCCCGGGCAAGCCGAGCGTCATTGGCGCGGGCGAACTCCGCCACCGCTGACGGCGCCCCGGCCACCCACCGCGCGGTGTGCAATTTCGCCGGCTCGAACACGCAATCGGCGCCGTACTCGTTGGCCAGGCGGAACGCGGTCATGTCGAATTGCAACGGCCCGACCGCGCCAATCACCACGTTGTTGCTTGCGAGAGGAAAGAACACCTGCGCCGCGCCTTCCTCCGCGAGCTGCCCAAGCCCCTTGGCCAGCTGTTTGGACTTGAGGGGATCTTTCGCTCGCACGCGCTGAAACAGCTCCGGCGCGAAATTCGGAACGCCGCGGAAGCGCAAGTCCTCGCCCTCGGTGAACGTGTCCGCGATTTGGATGGCGCCGTGGTTCGGCAGACCGATGATGTCTCCGGCGAACGCCTCCTCGGCCCGGGCGCGGTCGCCGGCCAGGAAGGTGAGCGCGTCCGTGATCTTGACGACGCGCCCCAGACGCACATGGCGCAGCCGCATTCCCGGCCGATAGCGCCCGGAACAGACGCGCAGGAAGGCCACGCGGTCCCGGTGGCGACGGTCCATGTTCGCTTGGATCTTGAACACGAAGCCGGAAAACGACTCCTCCTCGGCGTTGACGACGCGGCTCGTCGTGGCGCGCGCCCCCGGCACCGGTGCTTCGTCCACCAGATGATCGAGGCATTCGCGCACGCCGAAGTTGCCGAGCGCCGTGCCGAAGAACACCGGCGAGCGCTTGCCGGCCAGAAAGGCCCGCCGGTCTTGGGGGTGGCTTGCGCCGCGCACCAGTTCCACCTCGTCCGCCAACACGGTGTGCTCCCTGCCCAGCCAACAGCGCGCCGCAGCGCTGGCGAGGCCGTCCACGGTGGCGAACTCGCGCACGCGGTCGCGGCGCCCGGGTTCGTAGCGCGTGAACCGATCCCGCTCCAGTTCGTAAACCCCGCGAAAGTTTCGCCCGGCCCCCACGGGCCAGTTCACCGGCGCGCACTCCATGCCCAGCACGGCCTCGATCTCGTCCAGCAAGTCCACCGGGTCGCGGGCTTCCCGGTCCAGCTTGTTGATGAAGGTGATGATGGGCGTGGCGCGCATGCGGCACACTTTCATAAGCGCGATGGTGCGCGGCTCCACGCCCTTGGCCGCGTCTATCACCATGAGCGCCGAATCCACCGCGGTGAGGGTGCGGTAGGTGTCTTCGGAGAAGTCGGCGTGGCCGGGCGTGTCGAGCAGGTTCAGCACATGCCCGCGGTAGTCGAAGCGCATCACCGAGGTGGTCACCGAGATGCCGCGCGCCTTCTCCATCGCCATCCAATCCGAGGTGGCGTGACGGGCCGCCTTGCGGGCCCGCACGGCACCCGCCAGCGCGATGGCGTTGCCGTGCAGCAGAAGCTGCTCCGTCAGCGTCGTCTTGCCGGCGTCCGGATGCGAGACGATGGCGAACGTGCGCCGCCGCCGCGCCGCGGCGGCGCTGGCGCCGGCTGTCAAGGCCGGGTGGGGCCGCGCGGCATCGCGCGCTAGGCCGGGCTTGGCGGTGCGCGAACGCCCAACCGCCGCAAGGTGTGCTGCAACGTCGGCTTGCCGGTCTGTATGCGGTCGTCGTTCAAGAGGTAGGTGAACACGTAGCCGAGGCCGAGCACGAAGATGCCCACGAGGAAGCAGTAGATCACCGCTCGATCCGGGTACTGATCCTTCAAGTGGCCGACGTACAGCGGGCCGAAGATGCCGGCGGCGGCCCAAGCGGTAAGCACGGCGCCGTAGATGATGGACATGCGCTTCGCCCCGAACACGTCGAGCACGAACGACGGCATGGTGGCGAAGCCGCCGCCGAAGCAGAGCAGCACATAGCACACCAGCGCCGAGAAGATCCACGGATCCCGCTCCGTCATGAGGATGCCGAACACCAGCATCTGGCTGGCGAGCAGTATGCGGAACACGCGCACGCGACCGATGCGGTCTGAAAGCAGGCCCCACAGCAGACGCCCAAGGCCGTTGCAGAGCGAACTGATGGCGATGAGCGTGGCGCCGTATTCCGCCAGCGTCTCGGGTTCCATGGACGGATCCGCCAAGCCCCAGACGTCCTGCAAGAGCGGGGATTGGAAGCTGATGACGGAAATGCCGGCCGCGATGTTGAAGAAGAACACCATCCACATCACCACGAACTCGCGGCTGCTCAGGTAGACGCCGAGCGGCGCGTCCGGCTCGGCGACGACGCTGCCGGCCGCGGGGGCGAAATCCGCCGGCGGATCCCGCAAGAGCAGGCTCGATGGAACCAGAATGCAGGCGAACACCACGCCCAACGAGAGGAACACCATCGGCAGATCGCTTTCGGTCTGCCAAACGAGCACCGGCGCGAGCACTTTGCTGAGCAGGAACGCGCCGACCCCGAAACCCATCACCACGATGCCGGTGGCAAGCCCCTTGCGGTCCGGAAACCACTTGGCCACCGTGGCCACCGGCGTCACGTAGCCAAGGCCGATGCCGGCGCCGCCGATGACGCCGTAGCCGAGGTAGAACAACCACAACCAATCCAGCTGCAGCGCGAAACCGGCGATGAGGTAGCCGCCGGCGAACATGAGACTGCCCAACAGGGCGAGGCGTCGCGGCCCGAGCCGCGGCAGCGCCGCGCCGGCCCAGGCGGCGGAAGTGCCGAGGGCGAATATCGTGATGCTGAACGCCCAGGCCGTCTCGGTGAACGTCCACCCCATCTGCCGCACCAGCAGGGTCTGGAAGAAGCTCCACGCATAGACCGTGCCGAAGCAGATCTGCAGCGCCGTGCAGAGCGCCGCGGTGACGACCCGCGGCACTTGCGGAATCACGACGGGGCCTTGTCTTGCGGCGAAGCGTCCGGGGCGGCGTCGCCGCGCTCGCTCGCCGGCCGGGCGAAGAACTGGAACAACCGCGCCAAGTCCCCGGCTTCGTCCTTGCGCGCCAGCACTTCTTCGCCGCTCGCCACGGGTTGCGTGGTGGAACCCGCCAGCGTGGCGGCGTAGGCGAGCACTTGGCCGATGGGGTTGGCGGCGAGGTTGACGAACCAGATGGCGGCGCCGACGCCGATGATGAACGCCACGCCGATGAGCCACGCCTGCTGGCCGATGGCGCGTTGGATCTTCAGGTTGATGAGGCCGCGATCCATTCCCACATGCACCGTGCCGGCGACGCCGGCGAGAATGGGGCTGCCCACCTCCACGCAGTCGCCGATGCCGGGCAGGCTGCGATTCACCGTTTCCGTGTTCTGCGGATCCCCCGCCAGGATCTCTTCCGGGATGCCGGGCACGAAGGTGTGCGCCATGTATTCGCCGCTTTCGTTCGTGATGTAGATGTACTTGATGCCCTGAATGCCGAGGAACTGGTCGATGAGCGACTGCAAGGTGGCCAAGTCGCGGTTCAGCAGGATGTCCACGCTGGAGTCGGCGATGGTCTTGGCGATGTTTTGGCTGTTGCTGATGTATTCGTCCGAAAGGTGGTCGTTCACCGTGCGAACCGCGAGGATGGAGGTGGACAAGCCGATCAGCCCGAACACCGCGATGATGCCGAACAGGGTTTTCTGGAAAAGCCTCTTGATCTTCACTCGCTCGCTCTCGCTTGGTTCGCCGATTTGGGCTGCTCGGCCTGCTTGGAGTTCCTTGGCGCCTGTTCAGACGCCGAGGGAGAACCGGGACTGCCAGTCGTCCAACAGGACGAACCGGCCTTCCTCCACCACGGTGTAGTACACGCGCTCGAGGCCTTGGCGCCGGTCCGGGGCGAAAGACACCCGTTCGCCGAGGCCGAGATCCACATCGCGCACCGTGAACACGGCCGCCTCCAACCCCTCCCGCGAGGGGTTGTCGCCCAGCCGACGCAGCACCTCCACCATGAGTTTGGCGTCCAAGAACCCCTCCAAACTCACGAAGCTGTGGGGAAACGGCGTGTAATCTTCGGTGACCAACTCCGCCGGCGGCACCGGATCGTGCCGCGCCATCAGTTCCCGGTATTCGGTCACCACGGGAATGGAGGTGTCTTCGTAACTCGGCACCACTTGCGAGTTCACCAGCAAATCCGTGTAGCGGGCGCTTTCTTCCGGCGGGCGGCCTTCGGTGAGCAGCTTCAGCATGTTCTCGCTGCCCACGAAGGAGAGGTTGGCGATGGGCACGCGCAAGCCCAAGTCCACAGCGTCCCGGGCGAACGCGCCGCAGGCGGCGTAGGCGCCAATGCATATCACGGCCTGCGGGTCCGCCTTCTTGAGTATCTCCACCTGCCGGCGCATGACGCTCGTGAACTTGGACCCGCGCCTGTAGGTGGCCTCGCCGGCGATGGTCTCGCCGTGGCGGCGCAAGGCGGCGCGCACGCCGGCCCAGCCGCTACGCCCGTAGGCGTCCGCCTGGTAGAAGACAGCGATGCGCCGGCGGCCGATGTTGACGAAGTTGTCCACGAGACCGCCGGTCTCTTGCGCGTAAGAGGCGCGCAGATTGAAGGCGAAGGCGCCGTAGGGCGGCTCGCGTTGCGGTTGGGCGCCGGTGAACGGGAAGAACAGGAACATGCTGCGATCCTGGAACTTCTTCAGCATCGGCAGCACGCGCGTCACCGTCGGCGTGCCGACGTAGCCGAACAGCAGGAAGACCTGATCCTCCAGCATCAGCGTCATGGTGTTCTTCACGCACGGGTCCGGCTGATAGCCGTCGTCGTAGATCTTGAGGGCCACGCGCCGGCCGTTGACGCCGCCCTGCCCGTTCGCCTCTTTGAAGTAGGCGGTCGCCCCGCGGTAGAGCTCGATGCCGAGGCCCCGCGACGGCCCGGAGAACGCGGCCGACATGCCGAGGACGATCTCGTCGTCCGTAACGCCCGTGCCCCCGGCGGCGGCCGGGGAGGCGCGCAATCCGAGCCACGGCGTGGCAGCACCTGCCGCAATGCCGCTGCCGACAAGCGCACGTCTAGTGACCATTGCTTGAATCCCTTTCCTTCGCCGCCGAAGCCGCGCCAATTTACCGCAACCTCAGTGGCTGCGCCACTGATCAAAGCACCGGCACGCGATTCCCGCTAACGACAGGGGTTGTCCGCTGTGGGTTCGCGGCGTGGGGTACCAAAGGAGAGGGGGCGAAACCGGGCCTCCGGGCGTTGTCCGGAGGGGCGGCGGGGGGCGCTGTCGGTTCGCTGAAGAGGCAAGGCGGTCCCGAGCGCGGCCCGGCCCTTGCGCCGCGTCAGGACGTGTCGAGCGGCGCCCGGAACAGTTCATCGGTGATGACTCTGACGCTGTGAGACGGCTCTCGCACGTCGAACGGGAAGCACCACAAGGTGAGCGGTTGGCCGACCGCATCATCGAACTCGTACCGCAACCGCCGCCGGAACTGCCCGGTCTTGGGGTAGATCAACGCCACGTTGCGGCAGCCGAACTTCCGACCGTAGCTGTAGAGCTGGTAGATGTCGCCTTGGGCTACTTTGTGTGTCTGGTTGTTGTTACCCGTGCGCCCGATTTCCTTCCACTTCGCATCGAGGATGAAACGCACCTTGTCGCCGCGCATCAAGGCGATGTCCGGCTTCAACCGAAAGCTCTGTTGCGGCCAAGCGGCGTTCGCAGAGTCGTTGGCGGCATCGAGTTCCGCAAACCTCTGTTGCGGCCCTTGCGCTCGCACACGGTACCGCTCTTGAAAGCGGCGGAAGGCGTCCACGACGAAATCCTCGAACACTTGCTCCATGGGAAACAGCAACGCCCGATTGACATGCTTGCCGGCGAAAGTCGCTAGGCCGTGGTTGAAGAGAAACAGCCCCACCCACGCCATAACGGTGTCGTAGTGGCGCATGGAGCGATCGATGCGGTGGCGTCGCCAGTCAACATCGGGTGACGTCGAGAGAGGCACATCGGCGAAGCAGACGCGCAATTGGTGCAGCAACTGCCGGTGATCCGGATGCGCGGTGGCGCGAAGCCGGTGGATTGTCGTGTGAATCAGCCGGTTCACCGGGCGGTCGGCGGTGAACTCGTCGAAACCCACATAGAACCGTGTACCGTTGGCGGCGTTGAGGCGGATGTGCTGAGGAAACTGGATGCGGCCCCGCAAGCATTGCAGGTTGTCTTTCACCGGTTGGTAGTGACGAGCTAAGCCGCGTTGCGTGAGGCGGACGAGATCCTCAAGGAACAGCCGCACGAAAACGCTCAGCATGTCGAAGCGATGCAGCGCACCAATGCTGGTTTCGTTGAACTCGGCGAAGCGCAGCCCGCGGCAGGTTCTGAGCATCCTGAGAAACACATCGCGGGTATCGGCATCGCTCGCGCGATCCGCAGCAAAATCCACCTTCGGCAGAATCTCGACCACGGTGTTGCGCTGCGTCTCGATGATGCCGACATAGTTGCGGGCGTGTAGCTTGCCGTTTCGTAGCGCCAGCACGGGTCGCGTGTACTCCCCATCGCGCTCGTCGATGCTCGCTAGGGCGAAGTGCTTAAGGGCTTCTTGCTCGTCCTTGTCGAGATCTGGGAGCGGATCGTGCTCCTTGACGACGATGGGCCTATTATTCGTCGGCGGCGTCGCCACGGTCGTCGCCGTAGATGTCCTTATAGCTCTTGGCCTCCAGCCACTTGTCGTTGCCGCGCGGCAGCAAGTCGAAAACGGAGCGGTCGTCCGTGCCTTTGGATTCCGTTTCCGTGATGAAGGCGTTCTCGTTCAGGACGTGGCGCATCTTCCCCCAATCGTCGTAGAAGTACTCCTGCAAGAGCGGGATGATCTGGGTCTGGAACGCGTGTTTAAGCTCGTCGAGCGTCTTGACTTTCATGAGGTAGGTGTGGCCGATCTGGTGATCCCGGTCTAGGTTCTCGACAATACGTTTGTTGATGGCCTTCAGCAACTCTTGGCCTTTGACGCCCTCAATGTCCTCTGCGACACGCTCCACATCCGGCATCTTCTCGTCGAACGCGAAGCGGCGACGCAAGGCGGCGTCCAACAGCAGAATGCCTCTGTCGGCCGTATTCATCGTGCCGATGAGATGGAGATTGCTCGGCACGCCGAACGGTTTTTTTTGAGAATACGGGAGCAACACTGCCGCCTCATCTTCTCCACCGAGACGCTTGGACGGCTCGATGAGAGTGATGAGTTCGCCGAATATCTTGGCGATGTTGCCGCGGTTGATCTCGTCGATGATGAGGACGTAGTTGTTGTCCAGGTCCTTCTCGGCCCGCTCAGCGATTTTCTTGAAGATGCCGTCGCGCAGCTCGTAGGCGAGTTCGTTCTTATCCTTGTCGAGCACCGGGCGGATACCTTCGATGAAGTCTTCGTAGGCGTAATTCTGGTGGAACGTGACGAACTCTATCTGCCCGGCTTTCCGCAGGGCGTCGAAGCGGGCTTTCACTCGTTCACGATCGTCGATTGGCGGGCCGCCATCAATGATCTGCACAGCATCGGAGACAGCATCAAAGGTCTTGCCCGTGCCGGGAGGGCCGTAGAGAATCCGATTGAGCGCGCTGAGCGCCGGCCGCTGCCTCGGTGCCGTACTATCTGGCACGGGTTCTTCTCCATCCTTCGCAGTGCCAGTGCGTTCCTCTGTCCTAGCCACGAATGACCCAACCTCGTCGACGAACGAGGCAACGTTCTTAAGTATGTCGGCATCGCTGACGTCGTCGATTTGGGTGATGACAAAACGCTCCCGCCTGCCTCTTTCGACATCAACCTCGATCCAGCCGCCCGGCCCGGTGTGTTCTATGAACCGAGGATGAGTGCCGAACCACCCTAAGTGCGTAAGGTATGTCTTCCCGTCCTGTCTCTTGACAAATAGGCCAGCTGGCCTCCAAGGATCGCCATCTTCCTTCGCTCGCATAGCGATCTGACATTTGAAGCTGCTTTCAGTGCTGCCAAGCTCAACAATCCTTCTTAGGTCGTCTGGGTCGTCTTGGTCATGTACGTAGTTGGCCCAGAACCGATGTGCCTCGTGCGTGTGGCGGCCGCTGCCGGCGTCAATCTTGAGCACTCGTCGAAGACGTTGAAGCGCGGCTTCCAAATCGCGCTTGCCAACAATCGGAGTGTTCGCCATAGGGGCTCCTTCGCTACGTTCTCATCAAAAGTATAGAGCACCGTCAGTGGCACCAGCACCGGCCCCAGCGCGTCACTCGCCCATCCACGCGCGCAACAATCGCCAAAGGCGCTTCTTCCCTTCGCTGTCTATCGCGTTCGGGCCAATATAGAAGTGGCTGCCAAGCGGCCCGGCTTCGGCCGGGGGCTGGTGGCCAAGCAGCTCCGCTGGTCGCGCTCCGGCGATGAGGGCGCGGGCGCAATGCCCCATTTGATGCAGGAAGAAGGCGCGGAAGGCGCGCGTGTGACCGTCCGCGGCTGCACCGGGTTGCGGCCAGTGGAACAGCAAGTCCCGGCGTTCGAAGACGGCGAATCGGTTGGCCGCTCGCGCGGCGTCTAGAATCAACCGGCGGCGCGGCCAGGCGTCTTCGCCGATGCACACGAAAACCTCGCCGCAGCGGTAACAGCGGATCTTGAACGGCGCCATCGCCGAGGTTGGCACCGGGGAAGTTCGCCGTGGGGGCTCTCGTTTGGCCGCGGGCGCTGGCCGTCGCGGCGCGACTGGCTTGGGCGGCGCGGGACGGGATGGTGGTGCCGGCGCCGGTGTTGACGCCGCGGCCGCGGCACTGGCGCGCCGCCCTCTTTGCACCCAGACGTCTACGCCGAGCCGTTCGAAATAGGCCGTGCGGGAGTTCATGTGCGGATGTTAGCCGACGCCAACGGTTTCGTTCGCGCCCGTCCGCTCCGCGGGCACCGCCTTTCCAGCGGGCGTTGTGATCGCCGCCTTGGTTCCGTTACCGTGGGGAGCTTCGCAGGCTCGGAGCGGGGAAGCACGCCCTATGCAGTACCTCACGGACGATGTGCGCATCACCGGCATGGCCCAAGTGCGGGCGCCGGTGGCGCTCATTGACGATCTGCCGCTTGAAGCGGCTCACTCGACGCTGGTGTTCAACGTGCGCCGACAGGCGGCGGACATAATCGCCGGCCGGGACCGCCGGCTGCTCGCCATCGTCGGCCCGTGCTCCATCCACGACCCGGACGCCGCGCGCGAGTACGCCGAGCGGTTGAAAGAGCGCGCGGACGCGTTGGCTGGCCAGCTGCTGGTGATCATGCGGGTGTATTTCGAGAAGCCGCGCACGACGGTGGGATGGAAAGGGCTGATCAACGATCCGAAACTCGACGATTCCTTCGATATTGACGCCGGCCTGGCCGTCGCCCGCTCACTTTTGCGCGACATCGTTGGCCTCGGCCTCGGTACCGGCACCGAGTACCTCGACCCCATCACGCCGCAGTACTTCGGTGATCTGGTGTGTTGGGCGGCCATCGGCGCGCGCACCACCGAGAGCCAGATCCATCGCCAATTGGCATCCGGCCTTTCCTGCCCCACCGGCTTCAAGAACAGCACCCGCGGGGACATTCAAGTGGCCGCGGACGCGGTGAAGTCGGCGACGCACCGGCACATCTTCCTGTCCGTCACCAAAGCCGGCCACTCGGCCATCTTCTCCACCGCCGGGAACCCGGACTGCCACATCATCCTGCGTGGCGGCGGCGGCCAGACGAACTTCGACAACCCCTCCGTGCATTACGCCAGCCGCATTCTCGAGCAAGGCGGACTAGGCGACCGGGTGATGATCGACGCAAGCCACGACAACAGCCAAAAGGACCCCGTCCGTCAACTGGCCGTGTCCGCCGACATCGCGCGTCAACTCGCCGCCGGCGAGGACAAGATCATGGGTGTGATGGTGGAGAGCAACCTGGTCCACGGCCGCCAGGATCTCGGCCCGGACCCGAGCCGCTTGGTGTACGGCCAGAGCATCACCGACCCCTGCATCGGCTGGGACGAAACCGCGGCCTGCTTGGATGAACTCGCCGCCGCGGTGAACGCCCGCAACGAGGGCAAAGGGTAAGGGGAGACGTAGAGGGCTTGCGGCGTAGGGGATTTGGCTCCGCCTGCTGGGCTCGAACCAGCGACAGGCTGATTAACAGTCAGCTGCTCTACCAACTGAGCTAAGGCGGAATAGATCAGTAGCGTAGTTTACGCCCTCGTCGCCGAAAGGCAACCGCCGGTTGCCCGTTGCGCTTGCGAACGTGCGGATGGGTTATGGTGCGTGGCGTTGGCCGACACGCATTGACCTTTGCACGCACAAGCACGCGATACGCTCCACGCCGCCGCGCAAGCTGGGGACTTGGAACGTTGCCGCACGTTGATCTTGGAGGGCCACAAGGACGCCCGCGCCTCCGTGGGGTTGGATGCGCAATGCGACTTGACGGCTTTGCAACTGGCGTCCCTCTACGAGGCCCCCGTCGTGGAGACGCTGCTCGCGGCGGGCGTGCCGTGCGATCTGCATAGCGCCTGCGCCACTGGCCGGGTTGCGGATATCCGCCGGTTGGCTACGCCGGGCGCCTGCGCCGCCTTGGCCGAGCATTTGACGCCCATGGGCTTCGCCATCAACCGCGGCCAGCTGGCCTCGGTGCGGGCGTTGCTGGAAAGCGGCGACGATCCGTGCAGGCCGCTACCGCGCATCGGGTTTTTCGTCTGGGAACTCGCGGCCCTCGCCCACGGCCACGGCGGTTGGGCACCGCTGCACGCGGCTTGCGCCCACGGCTACGCGCCGGACGCCGCGGCCATTGCTAGCGCGTTGATCGACGCCGGCGGAGACTTGGAGGCGCCTTGCGCCTTGGGCGACCGCCCGATTCACTTGGCCGCCACCTATGGCTGGCGGCCCGTGCTCAACGCCTTGCTCGCCGCTGGCGCGGCGGTGGATTCGCGCACGCAATCGGCACCCCGCGCGTTGTGGCGGCTGGCCTCCCCGGAGTCCGCCGAGCCGGCTTGGGGGCAAACGGCGCTCATGGTGGCGGCGCGGGAAGGCGCTTTGGAAGCGGCGAAATGCCTGCTAGGCCACGGCGCGAGCCTCACCGCCCGCGACAACGGGGGTCGTACACCGCTGCATGTCGCCGCGTGCGCGTGGTGGAAGGAGAACGCCGAGCTGGCGGCGTTGCTTATGGAAGCTGGCGCGGATGGCAGTGCGCTTGACGGCCACGGCCGCAAACCTTGGGAACTGGCCGAGCAGGCCGGTTACAAGGCGACAGCGGCGGTGCTTGAGCCTCGGGCGCGTTGATGCGGTGCGCGTGCGGCACCTGCCGACGTGTCCTTGCAAGCGGCGCTCGCTAGCCGATGAGGCGGCACTCCAAGTAGTAGCGCTTCTCGTGCGCTTCGCCTAGCGAGAACGTCTTGCGGGGGGTGGCGCCGTCGCGGGTCACGGTCTCGAACAAGGCGTTCTTGTTCATGCTCGGCAGGTAGAAACCGACGCGGCCGGATTGAGCGGCCAACGCGGTGAGCGTGTCGTCGCCGTGGATGTAATCCACCGAGGCGTCTGGATGCGCTTTGGCGTATTCGTCCAAGAACGCCTGCAAGGTCGCCGCGGCCAGCGTGAAGCGCGGTGCCGGAACCGTGACGATCCCCTGTTCCGTCGCAGTGCGGTAGGGGATGTGGTGACCGGGTTCGGCGGCTGCGGCTTGCCGACAGCGCTGCCAATCCGCAACGTCGGCAGCGGTGCTTCGCACGCATCCCGCGTCCGCGTAGCGTGCCACCAGCGCCGCGAGCGCATGTTCCGCATCGGCCCCGGCACCGACATCCAACAGCCGGTGAATGGCCTCGAACTCGAGCGCCCGGTCGTGGATGTTCACCAACTCGGCCAAGGCGAAGCGGCCGGGGTGATCCGCGGCTGCCCCGCCGGCCTTCTTCTCGTCCCAGACCGCCCGCGCCGCCGCGAAGGAGTGGTTGCCGTCGCCCATGGCGTACAGGAGCGGCGGGTCGCCACGCCGGAGGCCGCGCATCGCCGTCGCCACCGTGTCAATGGCTTCGCCGTCCGCGACGTGCCAGCCGCGCACGCGGCCACCGCCTTGCATCAGGTCGAAATCGTAGGCGGGCGCCCACACACGCTCGAACAACGGCTCGATCACGGCGCCGGCCGGATCGTCGATGAGCACGAGAATGTGCGGCGTCTCCAAGACCGCGTCGCGTCGCACGGCGATGCGCGCCGGCAACCGGTTGGGATCCGTGCCTTCGGTGCTGCGGATCAACGTTCGCGCCCCGGCCCGGTAATCGAACGCCTCCAAGTCGAGCCCAACGACCAGACCACGCCGCGGCTCGGCGCGCCCGACATCGCGCTCCACCAGCATGAACCCGGGCGGCTGCTCCACCAAAACGCCCGCAGCCAGATACTCGCTCATGCGCCGGTTGATGGCGCAGATCGCCGCTTCGCGACCACCGCCGCCCAGCCGCGCTTCGGGCAGCACCAAGCGCAACGTGGAAGGACTGTCTCCCACCAAGCGTTCCGTCTCTTCCCAGTATTCCGGCGCCGACGTGTGCTGATCGCAAGCGATCACCGCCCACGATTGCAGCGCCACCTCCGGCTTCGGCAGCAGGAGCGTAGGCACATGCAGCGCGATGTCGGGATAGTGGAGTTTCGGCATTGGCCTTCCGTTGGCGAGCGCGCCGTCGCGTTTGGGGACGGCCGGCGCGGTGGGCGATGGTGCCCGCACGCGGGTGCCCGCGGACGCGATTCCGTGCTGGAAGCCGGTATTGTAAACGCCCGTCAGGTGCCGACGGCGGCCCCGATGTGGCTTTCCGTAGTCCGTAGCCCGTATCGCCCGTATAGCTGCCTTGACTGCCTTGACTCAAACGTGCGCCTTATGCCGCAATTGCCTTGATTCTTCCTTTATCGGCCTTTCGTGCGGAGGAATCCCGAGTCGTCCGGACGGGTTTCTGGCTTAGGCGGCGCTTGCCACGCCTAATTCTGGCGCCCACTCACGTCCCAGCGACTCATCCGGCAAGCGTGGCTAAACCGCAAAGCAAGTGTGGGGGCATTTCCCCACACGCTTTGCACACGAACGGTCGCGCCCGTTCGCACTTCACGGCGGCGATGGTCGTCGTTTCTTCAGTGAGTACACCAACGTTGATCCGCACGGGTATGTGCGGGGTGGTAGGTAGGCGCGAAGCGTTCTCCAAGGCGACAGTTGCCCAACGCCCTAGCCGGTCGTGGACAAGGCCGGGTGGTGGTAGGGGTCTTCGGGGCAATGCGTGGCGAGGAATGTTCGCAGGCGGGCGACATCGGCGGTGGGGTCGCGTCGGCCGCGGGTGCGGGATTCCAAGTGCAGCAGCACGACGTCCGGCAGGTAGACGTTCACCAGGCCGTTCGCCATGGCGCGGACGCAGATCTCCACGTCGTTGCCGGCGACCCGGTAGTTCTCGTTGAAGCCGCCGATGGCTTCCAGTGCGCGGCGGGAGAACGCCATGCAGGCGCCCGTGACCGCCGCCACGTTGCGCGGCAGAAGCGGTGAAACGAACACGTGGCGGTCGGTTCCGGGCCACGCGCCGCGATAGATGTGATCGGTTGCGGCGTCGGTGCCGACCACAACGCCGGCGTGCTGGATGCGCCCGCTGGCGTAGGTGAGGAGCGGCCCCACGGCGCCCACGTCCGGGCGCGACGCCACATCCGCCAAGCGGGCCAGCCAGTTCTCGCTGCGCGGCTCGGTGTCGTTGTTCAGGCACACGAACACGTCGCCGCTGGCGTGGGCGATGCCGAGGTTGTTGATCCTGCTCCAGTTGAACTCGCCCGGCGCCGGCAGCACCCGGAGGTTTCGCCACTTGGCCTGCGCCTCTTGCAACCACGCCAAGGTCTCGGGGTGCCGGGAGTCGTTGTCGAGGACGAGCACCTCGAAATCGCCGTCGTTGGTGGCGAAGACGCCTTCCACGCAGCGCCGCAGCAACGCCAGCCGGTCGCGCGTCGGCACGATTACGGAAACGCGCGCGCCACCGTTGCCGAAGACGCAGCGCCACGGGGGGCGCCCGCCGGGGACGGTGGCCGAACGCGCCCCTTCGCCGTAGCGGTTGCGAAGGAACGTCGCCAAGTAGCCGGGCGGGGCGGGTTCCGCCACAACGTGGAGTCGATGGGCGACCACCGCCGGCAGCCGCGCAACCCGACCGGCCCGCTCAACCAGACGCAACCCCAGGCTGTGGAAGTCCGGCCCCGGCTCGTCGGCCACTGCGGAGAGCTGGGCCTGGGGCACCAGCAGACTGCCGAAGTAATCGCTGGCGCACAACAGATCCGGCGAAAAGCCCGGCTTGAAGAAGGGCTGGGAGCGCCGTCCCGCGGCGTCGATGCGATCCTCGTCGCCATACCACAACGTGTCGTCGCCGCCTGGCGAATCAAAAGCCGCCGGCAGGCAACCCGGCCGCAAGAGCAGCACGAGGTCCCCCGATGCGGCGTTGCGCCGCGCCGCTTGCACGACAGCCGCCACGGACAGCGTCGGCACGGTGACCACGCGCAACGCATCGTCCGTTGTCGCGTTCGCCTCGTCCGTCACCAGCACAATCGCCATCCGATGCCGCGCCGCCTGCGCCCGCAAGGCCGAGACGTATTGCCGCGAGGCTTCGCCGCGCAGCCCCAGCGTCGAGGCGACCGCGAGTGGAAAGGCCGCGCCCGCCAGCGGTGCTTGCGAAGAGCGCAGGAATCGGCGGTAGCCGGCCGGCCGCAGATGGCGCCCGTGCGCGGTTGCGGTTGCGGCCCAACCGGCAACGGCGCCCAAGCCGCGCGCGCGCATCATCTCCGCCGCGACGCCTGCCGCCGCCAGATAGCCGCCGGAATACGCGGCCACGCCGCGCAGGTTGGCAAGCAGCGAGAAGATGCGCCGCAATCGCCGTCGCAAGCGGGATTTCGTGTTGCCGGCCGGTGGCGGCTTTGGGTGGTTGGAGATCGGTGTCATGCAATAGGCCGCACCGCCTCGAACCGCGTCCCGCACGGATCGCGGGTGGCGCGTTCCACAACAGGCAATGGCCCGGGCGCCGGCCGGACGAACGTGCCCGCCAACAGCCCGGTCAGCGAACCTCCGCCGGGGAGAGCTTCGCCACCGTCTTGGTGGAGCCGCGCACGCTGCGGCGGGCGGTCAGCGACGTGTAGATGTGAGCGTAGCGCTCGCCCATCAACGGGCCGTTGAACAAGCGCTCGAAGCGATTCCGCGCGCCTTCGCCCAAACGTCGCGCCTCGTTCGGCCGCGCGTGCATCCAGTCCATGGCGTCGCGGAGCGCTTTGCGGGACGCCGGCGTCACCACGATGCCGGTGTCGCCGTCCACGTTGACGTGGCTGGTTCCAGAGCCGACTTCCGTGGAGATGAGCGGTTTGCCGTGCATGGCGCCTTCGAGAAGCGTCACGCCGAAGGCTTCGGAACGCATGTGCGAAGGGAAGACCACGCCGCGACAGAGTTGGAGCAGCGCCACCTTTTCGGAATCCGACACCTGCCCGGTGAACGTCACGTTGCCGAGGCCGAGCGTTGCCGCTTGGTTCTTGAGCGCCGCCTCCGTGGGGCCGGAGCCGACGATCACGGCGCGGTACGGCGCGCCCTTCATGGCGTCCAGCAGGATGTGCAGGCCCTTGTAGTAGCGCAACACGCCCACGAACAGAAAGAACCCCTCGCCGTGGCGGCGCCTCACGGCTTCGATCTCCGCCGGGGACGCTTGCGGATAGGAGGCGCGATCAAGGCCGATGGGCACCACCTGCACCTTGTGCTCGAAACGCGATAGCACGCTCGAGGTGGCGAAGTAGTTGGGAGAAGTGCAGACGATGCGCCCCATCGAGGCGAGAAAACGCCGCATGAGCGGCGTGTAGAACCAAGCCAGGGCGCGCTGGCGCACGATGTCCGAGTGATAGGTGAGCAGGGTCGGCTGCCGCACCCGCGTGGCCAGATGCAGAACGTCCGCGAACGGCCACGGGAAGTGGTAATGCACGATGTCCGCCCAGCCGAGCAAGCGACGCAGCAACGCCGGCGCTTCCCGCGAGAAACCGCAGGAGGCTACTTCGATATCCAGCTTGGCGCGGAACACCGCCGCCTCTTGCCGCCGCACCACGCGGGGTTGGATCGAAGGGCTGACGCAGAACACGCGGCTGCGGACGTCGTGGGCGCGGGTGTTCAGGCAGATTTGGCGGATTACTTCCTCAAGCCCGCCTTGCGTTTGGGGAAAGTAGGTGCGGTAGACGTGAAGGACGCGCATCGATTGTTGGTGGCCGGTGAATTGTCGGGCGAAACCTCAGGCGCCAGCGGCGAAGCATACACGACCGCGCTCGCCCATGCCGCGGACGAGGTGCCCGTTCCGGGGGCTTGGGCGAGAGGATCGAGAGCGGGTGGCTGGTTGACGCCGGACGCCGCTCAGGGCGCGGCGTCTTCCATCAAAGCCTTGCGCCTCGTGCGTCCGTGGTCGCGGGCCAAGCGCCGCTCGGCCTCGCCGCCATCCGTGCGCGGGCGCGGGATCGGCTCGAAGTGCTGGTGGGCGTCGTCGCTTCTCACCAGAATGGCGCGGTCGCCACGCACCTTGGTTTGTCTCACGTTCGTGGCGCAATAGCGCAGCACCATGCCGATGCGCCGATCCTGGCCGCGGTTGGGGTCCGACCCGTGTATCACGCGAACGTGGTGAATGGACATTTCGCCAGCGGCGAGCGGAGCGAGCACGGTGCCTGCGGCATCGACCTGTTCCGTGATCTCTTGGCCGCGGCTCAACAGGTTGTTCTCGGCGTAGGTTTCGCGTTGCGGCAACAGCCGCCCCCGGTGACTTCCGGGCACGAAGCGCATGGGGCCGGTTTCCACGCCGGCGTCCGAAAGCGCGATCCACGCCGTGGCCACGCGATGCGGTTCCAAGCCCCAGTAGGTGGCGTCTTGGTGATAGGTGACGAACGCCGGCCCCGGTTCCTTGATGAACCAGTCCATCGACCACAGCAGCAGGTTCGGCCCGAGCACCGCGGCGATGGGCTCCACGATGCGAGGATCGTGAACCAGGTCCCAGGCCCAAGCGTGCGTGATCGGCAGGGCTTGGCGGGCGGCGCGCTCGGTGCCCGGCGGCGCTTCGGCTTCGGCGACCTCCAGACGGCGGCGCAGCGTCCGCGTTTCGGCAGCCGAAAAGACCGGAATCGGGAACAGAAAGCCGTCGCGCTCGAACGCTTCCCTTTGCGCCCCCGTTAGGGTTGGGGCCGATGGCGGGACGTCGGAAGGGATTGCCTGCATGCGGCAGTGATCAGCCGAACAGGTCGTCGAGTTTGCGACGGGCCTCGGCGACTTCCACGTCCTCCGGCGCAGGGGGGCTTTCCGCATCCGGCTCGTCCGGCGCGTCCGCGCCACCGAAAAGCTCGTCCAAGTTGGATTTCGCTCGCGCCTGGCGTTCCTTCCGGCCGGCCCGGTAGCGGCCCGTCGCCGGGCGAAAGAAATCGCAGAAGTTCGCGCCTTCCTTGTGTACCGGCGGCTCGGCGCGTTCGTCCGCGCACGGATTCGTGGCGTTGTCCGTGAAATGCCGACACATGCGGCAGCAATGCAGATCCTCGAAGCACGCCGGGCAATTCATGTGCCGCGTGATGGGGCGCGGCAATTCGGCCAGCGACGCGCCGCAGTTCCAACAGGCAAGTTCCGTCATCGCGCAAGCAGGCGCCAGGGCGCTAGGGAATGCCGACCATTTCGGTGTCGGCGCGGAGCACCAGCGTGCGCTCCCCGTCCATCCAGCGCTCCATGCCGTCGGGCCGAATGGCCGCGCGCCAGTCTCTCCAGCCGTCCTCGCCGTGGAAGTAGAGCTCGGCCATCCCGGCGTAGAGCTCGTCCGCGGGATCGATGCTGTGGCTGACCACATAGCGGAAACCGCCCGCCCGCTCCATCGCCGCCTGCACGTTGGGCACATGCGTTTCCAGCCAATGCTTCAGGAATGCGTCGTAGTCCGCGTTCGGCTTGGCGGCCACCAGATAGGTGATCTTGAGAAACCCGGAGCGCGTCAGGGGATAGGGCGCGTTCAGCGTGAGAGGCGCGGTGTCCAAGTTCTCCGCGCCGTCGATGACGACGTGTTCACGCGTGGCCCACGGCAGGTACGGCTCCACCTTCTGCTGGAAGGTGTCTCGCGGCTTGGCGCCGATTCCGGTGGCGGGTTTGGGCAGCGGCCGCGGCCACCAGAGCTGCGCCACGCCGTCCCAAGGGTGCTCGCAATCGGTATCGGCATGGAAAAGCGTCGCGAGATAGCGCGTGGCGTGCGGGCGATTGCGCGCCCGTGCGTTCTTTTGGTTTGCGATGACGCCGGGCATGTGGTTGGCGAACCAATGCGCCACCAACTCCTCGCGCGAGGTGGTCGCCTTGCGCTTGATGAGGTACATCATCTTGGTTTCGGTCACGGCTGCCGACCTCCGATGTTCACCGTGCGTGCGGAACCAACCCGCCAGTAGCGCGGAACCTTAGTGGGGCGAGGGCCAAGCGTCAACGGTCGGTTGGACCAACCGGGCTGGGCGGACGTGAGGGGCAGGCCGGTCTTGGGGCGAGCCGTGCGTTCTGCGCCACCTTCCCCACTCCTTGTGGACTCTTAGTGGCGTATGCGAATTCGCCCAGGCTCCACCACTACGATAGCGCTCGCCGCCGACTGCAGATGTGCGCCGCAACTCTCCAGCACATCCATGCAGCGGGTCGCTTGTTGCCGCGCCCTGATGTCTACGAGACGAATTATCCCGCAGTGCGATGCACCTTCCTTTACCGCGAGTTCTCCAAATCGCCCGTTACCGTAGAGGGCTAGCTACTTAGCCGTAGTCCGGCTCTGCAAAATCCTTCCACTCCTGAGACGGCTCTCACCCGCATCCACCCCGAAGGAAACCTCGTTCTTTCCCAATTCAACCGCTTGCGTCCACTCGTGATCACGCTCTCAATCCTCTTCGCGGTCCATCAACTGGGCAAAGACCAAGCAAGCCTGAATGTCATCCGGCTCGAGCCAACGATACCCTCGGAGGATGGTGTCCTCGTCGTCCCCCGCCGCGAGCATGGCCAAGACGTGCTCTACCGCCAACCTTCGTCCTCGAATCACCGGCTTGCCACCGAAAATACCCGGTACAACAACGATTCTATCGAGAAGCTCACGTTTAGGATCTACATGTGCCACTGCATCGAGCACTCGTTGTCGGTCCTTTAGCGGCAGCTTCTCGATGTCTTTCCCGGCCCGGCTGGTATATCTGACCGTCACAGCTCAAGGCGCACACGAAGCGCAGCCGCCGTGATGACCTCTCCGTCTTCGACATCACGCTCCCCTGCCTCTATCGCTTCCCCTTCATCTTCCGTGACCGGTTCATCGTCTATCGGTGCCTTGGCAAGCGCGGATGTCACCGGCTCAGCGAGCGACGGCACGGATAACCCATCGAGCATCTTCGCCGCCGTGTCCAGCGCGTCGTCCGGCAGTGCGTCCACCAAGCGGTGTGTCTGTTCTCTAGCGGTCATGTCTCGCATCCTAATGGCACCGGATTGTAGCCTCGTTCCTTTCTCCTCGCGCTGGCTATCGTGGCGGCTTAGCTTGCCTTCAAGGCACCCGGGAGACGACGACACTCGGCTGCCGGTGGGAATCGACCCCGAGACGTGGGAGATGGTGTACCAGCCCTAGCGGCTTCCTGACGCGGCCTAGCTTGCCTGTCAAGGCTCGCGACGCGGCCAGTGGGCCTAGCAACCAACGGTCTTGAGCGCGTCTCGCACTTGGGCGAGTGCTTGCGGGCTTTCGTTCGTGAACTGCGCGGCTATGGTGCGCGCTTGGTTGCCTTGGCCGCTCAAGCCGAATTGCCGGATCATCTCCACGGCCAATTCGGTGGAGTCCCGTTGCGACTTCCAAGCCAGTTCCAAACGCCGCAGCGCGTCGTCGGCCTCCCCCAACGCCCGCAGATGGGCGGCGTCGCGCATGGCGCAGATGACGACGTATTGCGGGTGCGCCGGCAACGTGGCGCGGAAGTAGGTTCGCTGCTCGTCGAAGTCGTAGCGCGGTGGCGGCGAACCGTTGTGGCGCATGGCGTCGAACACTCTGGGCAGCCCGGTGAGGCGGCCCTCCGCAAGTTGCCGTTCCTTGAGGAACTCGCCGATGCGCCTGTTGCGGGCCGGCACCGAGGGCACGGCTGCGCCGGGCCGCAAATGACGAGGCTCTATGCCCGGCATCGGCCCCGGGTAGCTCGTGATCTCTATCCGGTCGGGGAAAATGTACACCTTGGCGGGCTCGACGACATCGGCCCGATAACTCCGGTGGTAGAGCGCGTTTACCAACGTCTCCCGCAACGCGATGGTCGGGTAACTCCGCCAATGGCGAGCCTGCATCCGATCCGGTTGTTTTTGCACATGTAGGACGGAAAGACCTTCCAAGTAGTTTTGGCAGTCGTTGAGTTGCTTGAAGAGATCACCTTGGAAAACGCGCTCTTCCTGCACATCGCCGGCGCTGTCCGCCGCGAACGTGGCGAGCTCGATGGCGGCGCCTCGAAACCAGTCGCGCGGGTTGTCCGCAAAGAAAAGCAGCCCAACGTTGCGCGGCACGTCGTGATCGTTCGCCGGGACGGCGATGCCCATGCGCCGGTACACGGCGCGGGTGTCCGGCTCGTCGAGCAAGCTGCTGCGGACGACGTGCAAGTGCTCGCGGACTTTGGCCTCGCGGATGTCCGAGACGCGGGCCTGCAACGCCCGTTGGTCGTCAAACGGTGTTCGCGCGGTCTGCTCCAGCAGTGCGCTCAGTAGGCCGTTGGCTTCGGCGTCCACGGTTTCGGCGCCGAGGCGAACCCAGTATCGGCGTGGCCCGGCAGGGCCGTCGGGCGCGCTGTGGGGTCGGGTGTCGCTGCCCGGCGTCCACACCACCAAAATGTCCCGGCCTTGCACCGTCTCCACGGAAGTCACTGGCTGGTAGTTCGGGTCCAGTCGGTTGCAGTGGCCGCGAATCCACTTTTGGGCAGCTTTGGCCTGCTTTGGGGAAAGACCGGCCGGCGGCAGTTCCGCTATGTCGTCCCGCTCCCGAACCCCAATCACGATGTAGCCGCCGTTGAGGTTCTGGTGGTCGTTGGCGAAGGCGCAGATGGTTTTGAGCGTTTGGTAGCCCGTGGTCTTGGCGTTCCAACTGGCCTTGAACTCCACCCGCGCCGATTCCACCGCCCGGCAGTGGAGCAAGTCGTCGATATTGACCGGAAGCGTCCGACTCATGGCGGGGCATCGACGGAAGTGAGAAGGCGTTGTCGCATGCGTTGACAACGGTTTGCGAACCATGCGCCATGCCATCGCCGAAAACAAGGTGCCGCGGCCACTCGGGCGGCGCGGTGGCGTTGACGATTCCCGCAGGCGCGTCGCGCACGGTGACGGCGCGATAGCTGGAGTCCGGCGACGCTACGTTGCGCGGTCGTCTCGGCGACGGCGCCGGCAAGTGGCGGCTTGCCGTTTCCGCGAACCGGCCCATCGTTGTGATGAGCCTTGTCGAGAGTCCGGACGGCGGGTTGGCCAACGTCTCCACGCGCCCGGCGACGGACGACGCGCTGCCGCTTCTTCTCGCCGGCCACCGCGACCCGCTGCGGGGGTTCGCGCGCATCGTCAACGCGTCGGACGTAGCCGGCGAGGTGGTCATCCACGCCACGGACGACGCCGGGCGGCGCCTGGGGCCTGTCGCGCTGACGCTGGGCGCTGGGCGCGCCGCGCACTTCAACTCGGCGGATTTGGAGCAGGGCAACGCCGCGAAGGGGCTGTCCGGCGCGGTCGGCAGTGGCGTGGGCGACTGGCGCTTGGAGCTCGCCACCAGCTTGGACATCGAACGGCTCGCCTACGCGCGCGGCCCCGGCGGATTTCTCGCCGCCACGCACGACGTCGCGCCGAGCGCGGGCGAGACGCACCGCGTGGCCACGTTCAACGCCGCGGGGAGCGATCCGGCGAGCGAGCTGCGGCTGGTCAACGCCGGCGCCGAGGACGCCGCCGTCACCATCGGCGGCAGGGACGACGCCGGTAGCCCTGCGCCTGAGGGTTCGTTGTCGCTGACGTTGCCGGCAGGGGAATCCCGCAACGTCACGGCGCAGCAACTCGAGGAGGGTGCCGCGGATCTGGCCGGGCGCTTCGGCGACGGCCACGGCAGATGGCGGCTGACCATCGTGGCGAACGCGCCGATTCAAGTGATGAACCTGCTGCGAAGCACCACCGGCCGGTACGGCAATCTCTCCACTTCGCCGGTGCTGTCGGCGCAGTAGGCCGTCACGCGGCATGCCGCGCATGTTGCCGCCGTTGGCGCGGCCACAGGTTTTGGCAGAGGGCCGGTGCCGGTGCCCATGTAGCCCGGGGCGGCGACGCCGAGGAACGCGGCGAGACGGCCGCGTTCCTCGTGGAAGCGCTAAGCGACTGGGCTGCGCTCCGGGAAGGTCGCTATTACGCCTCGGTGGCGCTGGGCGCGGCCTCCCCCCCGTTCACTTGCTTTTCGATCAGCGCCGCGAATTCGTCGGAAAGGTCGTGCGTGCGCGCTTGGATCACGCCGTCGCCGTCCACCAGCACATAGGTCGGGTAGGCGCGCACGTCCCACTGCTCGCCCAATTCGCTTTTCTCGCCCACATGCCAGTTCGGCCACGGCATCGGCTCGCCCACTTGGAACTCGGTGACCTCCTCCAACTCCTCATCAACGCTCACCGACAACAAAACGAAACGTTCCGGTGGCAGCTCCGCCACCATGTCGCGCAACTTCGGCAATGCGGCCACGCAAGGCCCGCACCAAGTGGCCCAGAAGTCGATGAGCACGACTTTGCCGGCGTAGTTGGCCAACTCGTCCTCCGTACCGTCCAGCCGTTTGGCCGTCACCGCCGGCAGCGTGCCGCCCACCGTGGTGTGTTTGATGCGGTACACGAGATCGGCCTCCACCTCCGTCATGGGGCGGGGCGCCGGTTCGCCCTCGCTATCGTAGACGCGCGGGTCGAGGAGTTCCTCTTCTTCAACGCCGGTGGAAAGACCGGTCGCCGCCGCCAACGCTCTTTCGCGCAACGCGGCTCGATCCTCGCGCGTGGTGGAGAAAGCGTCCGCCGAGAGCAAGAGCCCTTTGGCCAGGAAGTAGCGGGCGGTGGCCCGGACGACCGGATCCACGGCGTCGTTGGCCAGCGTCTCGATGAAGGCGTCCGTCTCTTCGTCGCCTTGGTATCTGCCGCGGTCCAAAGTGCCGAGCACCGAGGCCCAGTCGTCGAAGTCCGGAAAGTGCATCAGCAACGTGTTGGCAGCCCGGTGAACGTAGGCGCTGGCGTTCGGCGATCGCGCGACGAGGAGAAACTCCGCCGCCTCGCGGCGCTTGGCGTCGCCGTCGACGTCGAGCAGGGCAAGCGCCGCGGCGATCGCTCGCAACGCGGGTGGCGGATCGCCGAGAGCTTCCGTTTCTTGCTCTTGCTCCTCTTCCGTGTCCGCCGCCTCGTCGATAGCCGCCTTGCGCTCGTCCCACTTTTCGCGTGCCGCGAGGTACTCTTCCACCAAGGGCCAATCGGGCCCCAACGCCTTGGCCAAAGCGTTCGCGCCCATTGTCATCACCTCATCGGCGCCGTCGAACGCGCCGCGCGGATGCGACATGAGAAACTCCGCTGCCGCCTCAAGCTGCGGGTGGTCGTCCGTTGCGATGATGGCCTTGGCGGCCCCGACCGCGAGCATGATGTCCGGGTGTTCGCCGCGCTCCATCTCCCGGCGATTCCGCTTTTCCTCCGGCGGGATGTCCGCGCTTCGTATCTCCCCGTCCATCACGTGCCACGCGGTGTCCGTGTCGATATACGCCTGCACCAGTTTCCAGTTCTCGTCGCCGGCCGGGCCGGTCGCGGATTCCGCCCCGGAGGGCGCTGGCCGGTCGCAGGCCGCGACGAACAGGACGCTTGCCGCGCCGATCAGCCGGATCGCCCGCAGGCTCTGCCGGGCAGGCTTGTTTGTGCCATCCATATTCGCTCCCTCGCTCCTCGGATCGCTCGCGTTGGTCAACGGTTCACGAACCATGCGCCATGCCGCTGCGAAAAACAAGGTGCCGCTCGGTCGGTCAGGCTCGGTCGGTCGGGTGTGCGACGTTTTGGGCGCGGAGTCGGCGGAGTGCAAGAACCGCCACATGGGAGAAGTCGCACAAGCGGGTAACCGCCTGCGGCCACCCGGCCTGACAGCGATGGTCTACCCGCGCAGGAACGCCTCGGCGTCCCGCAGGTAGCCGAGCCGTTCCATGACCTCGCCGTGGGCGTCCACCAGTGCCTTCACCTGCCCCCGCGTAAGCGCCGTCCGCCACGATCCCGCCACGCCGGCACGGAAGAACGAGGGCGCCGCCAGCAACTTCTCCACGAAGCCGTCCTGCTCCTCCTGCGCGCGCAAGCGGGGGAACGCGGCGTGCCCGATGGCGCGTTCGAGCCGCGCATCGTCCCATTCCAACCCGGCGAAGCGGACGATCGCCCCGAATCCGGAGCATGGGTCCTTCAGCAGGTCCTCGTAGCGAGCGACGTGGATCGACAGCTCCGATTGCGCCGTCCAGCTCGACACATGGCCGCTCCAGGTCGTCATCGCTTCCGGCAAATGCTCGGAGATGCCGCGGACCGAGGCCGGGTCGCTGGCCGCCGGGTCGGCCATCAACCGGATGATGTGGTCGATGGACCGATTCGCGTGATGTGCGAACGAGACCGCGACGTCCAGAGGATTGCGGACCAGGTACACGACACCCGCGGTCCCGCCGCGCCGGAACCGCGCCGGGCCGTCCGGAACGCGGTACGCCTCGTGGGTCTTGCCGAAAAATCGGCCGTCGCGGTGAAACGTCTCCCCCGAGACCGTCCCGGAGGCGAAGACCTTCTCGGCCAGGAACCCTCGCAATCGCGCCCGATACCGTGCCACTTCTGCGTCGGTCAGGTCCGAGGAGTTGATCCCGAAGAATTCGTCGAACAGGTCGCGGCTGTTGTACCGACTGCCGGCGAGCGCATTGATCGACGCCGGCTCGTCGTCCTCGCGCAGATAGTTGGTCAGCACCGCCCGCAGCCACGTATTGCCGGATTTGGGATAAGAAGCGAGCCAGACGATGCCCCGCCCGGATGCACCGGCGCCGCCGTCGCCGGTGCGAGCGCAGGATGGCGCCGCCGCGACGCGATCATGCCGGCGCGGGACCGGGACCGACGGAGGACGCCGGCCCGGCGAGCGGCGGAACGCCGTCGGCAGCTCCGGAGGCGTCTTCTTCCGCGCTTCCCCGTCATCGGACGGCCCGGCCTTGCACAGGTGCGCCTCGATACGATCCGTCAGCGCCTCCAGCAGGAACGGGTTCCTGGGCCTCACCACCCGCCCCAACGGCACGCTCCGCGCCATCGTCGTGACGGCGCGGAAGTGCGCGGGGCGTTGTCCCAGCGCGTCCATCACCCGCCGGTAGTGGCCGTACCGCCAAAACGTCCAGAAGGCGGCGCTGGGCGACACGGATTCGATGGCGATGTCCGGCCGTTTCTCGGCATTCAGCACGAAGGCGGCGCGCACGGGCAGCGGCGTTGCGCAGTGCCGCTCCGCTCGCACCCAGTACTTCTCCATGTCTCGCCGTACCCTTGCGCGGGCCCTCGGCCGCCACTTCATCTTGTCCAGCGTGTGCGCCCACAACCGCTGGTGCGCGAACGCGGGCAGCGCCAGGGGACGACCGCCGGCGTCCAGCATCACGCCGGTCACGTCGTCGGCGAGCAAGGGGTAGCCGCGCTCGACGAGCGCCGCGGCCAGCGACGACTTGCCGATGCCACTCCTGCCGAGCAGCAGCACCGCGCCGGCCTCGGTGGCGACGGCGGCGGCGTGCAGCGTGGCCACGCCGCGCTGCTGCAGGAGAGTGGTGAACGGGAGGCCGGCGCAGAAGAGGCCGACGACGTCATCGTCGCCCCCGATCGGCTCGATCAACACGTCCCGGCCATTGGTGACTAGATATCGGGCGACGCCTTCGACAAGCATGAGAAAGGCGCCGGATCGGGCTTCTCCGATGGGCGTGCGGGTTACGTTGCCGGAGCCGGCAGGGAGTGTTGCGGGAACGGCACCGAGGCGAACCGTCACGTCGGGTTCGGCGGAGGGTCCGGGCAGTGGCTCGGACGGCAGGGCGATGGCCGAGCACACCCGCAGGCCGTAGGCTCGGTACTCTCGCACCGGCCCGCTTGAGAGCTGTTGTATATCGGGTCTTCGCAGGTGCTTAGTTGAAGGAGTCGTTGTATGCAGAGTCTTCGTAGGTGCCGCCGTCTTTTTGCAGGGTCGATTCGAAAACGTTGCCCTCGGTCGTGATGGTCGGCTTGGACCAAGGCCGTTTCTCTGGCGTGTCGGCTACGACCTCCGCCGGATCGAGAGGCTTTTGCCTGTGGTTATCCACGATGATGGTCTCCTCCTTCACAAGAGCTGCTACTTTATACCATAAATGAACGTAGCCGCGGATACAGTCGGCGCCTCTTGGTCGGAGCCGCCCCCTGCCGGTAGCGGAATCCGGGCGGCGGCGTAGCGGTCCCGTTCAGAAGTCGAGTAGCCTCAGTGCATTCATGATGGGTTTGGGTTGTGGCTTCGCCTGGAAGCGGGCGGCGTCCAGGCGCTCCCACAGCCGCGGCATGTCGACGTAGCGTGTACGCGCGGGCGTGCAGGCGGCCAGCAAGCGCCGGATCATGGGAAACGCCTCCACGAAGGCATCCATCACCGCCTCGTAGCGAGCCGCATCATTCGGGCCCCGGCTCCAGCAGACCTCCGGCGGGAGCACCGCCCGCAATCCGTGGCGAAACAGCCAGCGGCCCCAGCGTCCGCGCCGGAACTGTTCCGGCGGCAACCCCAGGGCGAACTCCAGCAGCCGCCGGTCCAGCAGCGGATAACGATACTCGATGCCCCGCCGCGCGCCGCTCGCCGCCCACCCCTCGATGCGCGCGCTCAGATGCCCGGCTTGCAGATGCTGCAATTGCGTGGGCCGCACCCCGACCGCCCGCCCCCACGATGTGGCCAGGGGCTTCGCCCGCCGCGCGAACGCCGGGTCTATGAGCCAACGCCGATACATCCCCTTGCCGGCACGCAGCCGATGGAGCGTGAACGGCAGAGCGGGATGCAGGAGCGGCAGCACGATGCCCGCCAGAAAACGCGGCACCCAGGCGTCCTGATCACGGTATTCGGCGGCGAGCCGCCGCCAGCGTCCGCTCAGCAGCAAATGCTGCCGGTACCCCCGACCGTGGAACGACACGCCCTCGTCCCCGCCCCAGCCTGACAGCAGCACCCGCACACCCCGCGCCGCGGCGTGGCGCTGCACGATCTCCTCGTTCAGGTGGACCTGCACCCCAGGCAGGGTCCCGTCGAGCCGCAACACGTCCAGAACGTCGTCGGGAGTCGGCGCGCCGTAGCATGTCTGCAATCCCTCCTGGGCGCACACCGCATCGACCAAGGCGTATTCCCCCGCGTGCTCCGGCTTCGGCGGCCTGGCGCCGGGCTCCGGCAGCCACGTGAAGGCGGGCGGCGGCGGGTGTCCTTGACGCCGCACCTCGCGCGCGGCGAGCACCGCAACGCTGGACGAATCCAGGCCGCCGCTCAGATGCACGCCCACGGGGCCGCCGTGCAGGCGGTCGCGCACCGCCTGCGTGTAGAGGTCGAGAAGCTGCTCCGCATAGGCGTCGTCCGACGCGGGCCGCGCCGCCGGCGCCCGCTCGGGATGCCAATACTGCTCGACTCGCGCCCGGGGGCCGCCCGATCCATCCTCGGGCCGCCCCGCCTCGACGGTGAGCGTATGGCCCGGCGGCAGCTTGCGCACCGCGGCGAAGAACGTGCGGTCGCCGCTCAGTAGCGTCTGGACGGTCAGATAGGTAGCCACCACCCGTTCGTCCAGCGCATCGGAAACGTCCGGCGCGGCGAGCACCGCTTCCACGGCGCTGGCGAAGACGAAGCGCCGCGTCGTCAGCGCGTAATAGAAGGGCCGAGCGCCGACGTGGTCCCGGGCGCAGAACAGCGTGCGCCGGCGCCTATCCCGGACCGCAAAGGCATAGTCGCCGAGCAGGTGGTGCGGGCAGTCCCGGCCCCAGCGCATGAAGGCCCGGAGGATCAGCTCGGCATCGGCGAGGCCGGCGCGCTCGGGAAGGGGAACGCCGAGCGCATCGCAGAGCGCGTCGCGGTCGTCGAGACGGGCATCCGCGGCCACCACGAGGCCGGCGCCGTGGTCAACGGGGAACGGGTGCGCGGGGCGGCCGGACGGGCCGGGCTCCGGGCTTGGCGCGCCCCGGCACCCGAGGCCGATCCCGCCTTCCGTCCACGTCGCGCGTTCCGGGCCGCGGTCGGCGAGCGCGGCCAGCATGGCGTCCAGCGCCTCCGCGCCGCTCGCCCCGCCCACGGTTCCGCAGATTGCGATCGTCATGGCGAAGTCGGGCTCGGCATCTCCAACGGCCGTCCACACTACCGAAACACTCGACGCAGCGCCACTTTCGGTCCGCTCGGGCAAGGGCTTCGCCCGCCGCGCGAACGCCGGGTCGATGAGCCAGCGCCGGCGCGGCTCCTTGCGCCGCCACAGCCGGCGGAGGCTGCCGGGCAGGTCTGGATGCGCGAGCGACAGCACAGGAAGCGGCGCGGACCCTTGCCGTGCGCGCCACTCGGCGCAGAGCCTCGCCCAATGCCCGCGGAGCCGCAGGCGCTCGTAGTATCCGCGGCCCTTGCAGGAAACGCCCCGTCCCCGCCCCACCCCGACAGCAGCACGCGCACGCCTCGTTCTGCGGCGCAACGCTGCACGGTGGAAGACCTGCGGCCCTTCCTGTTCGCATACTGCATCCATGAGGCGTATTCCGGCGCATGGCCCTCGCCGGGCGGTTGGCCGCCAGCTCCGGTATCCAACTGAAGGCAAGCGGCGACGGACGGCCCTGGGGCCGCAGCTCGCGGGCCGCGAGCACCGCGGTGGCCGGGAGGCAGCTTGCGCAATGCCTGGAAGAACGTGCGGGCCGGTGAACGGAAACCGATTCTGGTCAAGTACGCCGCCACCGTGTGGCTTCGTCCAGCTCGCAGGAGACTCCCGGCCCGGCGAGGGCGGCTTCCACCGTACTGGCGAAGATGAAGCGGTCCGGCGTCCGGGCGTAGTAGAAGGGCCGGACACCAACAGGGTCCCGCGCGCAGAACAGCAGACGGTTGCGCGCGTCCCACACGGCAAAGGCGTAATCGCCGAACAGGTGGTTCGGGCAGTCCCGCCCCCAGCGGGTGCAGGCCCGGAGGATCAGGTCACCGTCCGTCAGGCCGGTGCGTTCCACGCAGGGCACGCCGAGCGTGGCGCAGAGCGCACCCTGATCGTCGAGCCGGGCGTCTGCGCCCAGGACCAGGCCCGCATCACGGTCGAAGTGCAGCGGAGGTTCGGCCCGGTCTCTCCCGGTGACGGAAGCGGGAAGGCGCCAGACACCCCAGGCCGACCGTCCCCTCCGTCCACCGCGCACCGTCCTCCCCGGGGTCGCCGAGCGCCGCCAGCATGGCGTCCAGCCCGTGCGCTTCACCCGCCTCGCGCAGATGGAACCCGCAGATCGCGTTCATGAAGCGGCGGCGTCCACGGGCTGCACGTGGACGATCCGCAGGGCGCTGGCCGCTTGCAGGAACTCGAAGGTGTCGCGGTGGCAGGTGTCCGGGTCGACGTCGAACTCCGCGGCCAAGGCGTCGCAGAGATCCGCGGCGGATCGGGCGGTTTCGAGCAAGCCCCAGATTCGGGCACCGACCGGGTCGAGCTCGTAGTACTGCCCTTCGTCGACATCCATCATCACGATGGTGTCGTCGAGGTCGGTGAAGACGATGGCCTCGTTGCGCGACACTTGGGAGGTGAGGGCGACGGTCACGTCCGGTTCGTCTGGTTTCACGGCATCGTTCTCCGCCATGGGGTTTCCGCCTTTCGAGAGGTTGGAGCTTCCACGGCAAAGTTACATAACAGAAGTGTCGCGTGTCCAGCCGAAGTCTGTTTTTTCCATCCTGAACCCAGGCGTTTCTCCGGCGGGGACCTTCTTCTCTACGATTCCAACCAAAGGGGAGGGCATTCGGTCCCTGCTTTCTCGCGCATCGAGCCGTTCGCGGCGGCATCGTCTTCTTCATGTGCGAAGGCTGGCACCAGATGACGCCCGTGGAGTGCGATTCCGACGATTTCGGGGCGGGGCGCTTCGTCTTGAGCGGCCACGTTGCCTTCCGCAGCGGCGGCGAATGACCAGCGCCCGCGAGCAGGCGCCGCACCCCGCGGAAGCCGGATGTGGAGCGCTGCCCCACACAGCAGGAGCGTGGAGGCGAGGATGCTCGAAAGCCCCGCTTGCCGGCACCGCGCCGACACCCGTTCGACGCGCTCGGGGCCCGCGCCGGTCGGATCGATGACGAAGTTACTATGGTCAATACATCGACCCTATTGGCGCATTGACGGACCACCGGATTCCGTCCGTGCGTCGCTGGGCGAAGCGTATGACTCGTCAACTTCGGTCAGAGATCGAGCGAGCACGCGACCATGACGCGGAACTAGGTGTCGAGATGAAGATTGAGCTAGGCCGGTCATGGCCTGCAAGGGAGTGCCTGCGCCTAGGCCCTGTTGTTTCGGGACCACCTCTCAGCTGTCGGTATTGAACGGATGAATGGAATCTGCGGGATCCACGCAAGCCGGGCCGGCGCCACGGACGGATCGGCCGCGGAAGGGCTGGACGCCATGTTGGCGGCCCTCGCCGACTACGGGGCGGAGGCCGCGGCGTGGACGGAGCCTCCCGTCGCCCTCGGCGGCCGGCGGTCCCCCCACGCCGGAGGGTCCCCCGCCACCGGGCAACGCCGGCCCGGGGCCCGCCTTCGCATCGACCGGGGGCCGGCTTCGCGGTCGCCGCGGACGCCCGCCTTGACGACCGCGGCGCACTCTGCGACGCGCTCGGCGTGCCCCACGCCGAACGCGCCGGCCTTGACGACCCGGACCTGATCGCGCGGGCCTGGGCGCGCTGGGGCCGGGACTGCCCGGACCACCTGCTCGGCGATTACGCCTTCGCGGTGTGGGACCGTCGCGCCCGCACCCTGTTCTGCGCCCGCGACCCTGTCGGCGCCCGGCCCTTCTACTACGCCGAAACCTCGCATGGCTTCGTCTTCGCCAGCGCCGTGGAGGCGGTGCTCGCCGCGCCCGGCGTCGATGACCGGCTCGACGAATCCACCGTGGCTACTTGGCTGGTCCGGCGCAACCCGTTGAGCAACACCCGGACGTTCTTCGCGATGGTGCGCAAGCTTCCGCCCGGCCACGCGCTGACGGTGGCCGGGGCCGCGCCGCCGGGGCTGCACAGGTACTGGCGGCCGGAGCGGGCCCCGCGGGTGCGGCGGGCCTCCGACGACGCGTATGCGGAGGAGTTCCTAGACCTCTACGCACGGGCGGTGGGCGACCGCCTGCGCGGCCCCGACCCCGTGGGCGTACACTTGAGCGGCGGCTTGGATTCGTCCACGATGGCGGTGCTGGCGGCGCGCGAGCTGCGCCGCGAGGGCCGGCCGCCGCCGCTCGCCTACACCTGGCTGCCGCCGCACGACCGCCAGCCGGCCGCCGCCGGCGCGCCGGAGTACGAGGTCCTCGACGCGGTGTGCGCCCGCGAGGAGCTGCGCCTGTTCCACCAGTTCGAGGTCACCCCCGAAGAATCGCTCGCCATGTTGCGGCGCGATGGCGTGTATCCGGGCCGGCGGTTCTCGCCGTTGGAGGCGTCCGTCCAGCGCCGGGCCTCGGAGCATGGCGTGCGGGTGCTGCTGTCGGGATGGGGCGGGGACGAGGGCGTGTCGTTCAACGGCCGCGGGCTCTACGCGCACCTGCTGCTCAGCGGGCGCTGGCCGCGGTTGGCCGCCGAGTGCCGCGCCCGCGGGCTGGGGCCGCGGCACGTGCTCGGGGAGACGGTGGGGTCCCTGATGCCCCCGATACCCCGCCGGCTGCGGAGGCCGTGGCGCGACCCACGATCTTTCCGCGCTCGTTCATCGACCCGGCGTTCGCCCGGCGGCAGCCCTTGTGGCCTGCGCCGCGCCGGCGCGGGGTCGGCACGAGGCGCACGCAGTTGTGCCTGCTGCGCGACGGGCATCTGACGCCGTTCACAACGGCAACATCCCAACCCATCCACCACGGGCGTCGCTCCGTTCAGGCTCATTTCGGTATTGGAATCGACTGCGAAACTGGGTGAAAACGTTGGCGGCAAACGGAACTGTGCGGCTATGAAACAAATCAAGCGGCCGCTGTCGCTGCGGCGGGCATGGGCAAGGCTTCGGCACGTCCGCAACGGCGGTTTGCGTCCCGACGCCCTTGCATAAAGTTGAGCCGCCGGCGAAGGGCTACAATGCGGCCATGAGCATCCCCGACAACGGTGCCGCCAAGCGCCGGCTGCCCATCGGCATCCAGACCTTCCAGGAAGTCCGCGGGGAAGGCTACTACTACGTGGACAAGACCGCCCACATCCAGCGGATGACGGACGGCGGCAAGCACTACTTCCTGTCCCGTCCGCGGCGCTTCGGCAAGAGCCTGCTGCTGGACACCATCAAGGAGCTGTTCGAGGGCAGCGAGGAGCTGTTCCGGGGGCTGGCCATCCACGATCAATGGGACTGGGGCCGGCCCCATCCGGTGCTGCGGCTGGACTTCGGGGGCGGCGACTTCGAGCAGCCAGGCTGGCTGTCGGAGGACTTGACGCTGCAGTTGGAGGCCATTGAGAGGAGCGCCGGCATCGCCGTCGGCAGCGGCAGCGCTCCGGCCCGCTTTCGCCGGCTGATTGCGGAGCTGCGCGAACGCAGCGGCCGGCGGGTGGCGGTACTGGTCGATGAGTACGACAAGCCGATTCTGGATGCGTTGGGAACGCCGGAGGTGGCGCGCGCCAACCGCAGTTTCCTGCGCGGCCTGTACTCCGTCATCAAGTCCTGCGACGCGCACATCGAGTTCACTTTGCTGACGGGAGTGAGCAAGTTCGCAAAAGTCAGCATCTTCTCCGGCCTGAACAACCTCACCGACATCACGCTTGATCCAGCCTACTCCGCCATCTGCGGCTACACGGAACGGGACTTGGACGAAGTGTTCGCGCCGGAGCTTCCGGGCTTGGACCGCGGCGAGGTGCGCCGCTGGTACAACGGCTACAGCTGGCTTGGCGCGGAGAAGGTGTACAACCCCTTCGACATCCTGCTTTTGTTCCGGCAGCGCAAGTTCAAGGCGCACTGGTTCGAGACCGGCTCGCCGAAGTTCCTCATCGACACCCTGCTGCGGCGCGGCGTCCCCACCCCGGACCTGGAGGGCATGACCGGCTCGGAGGCGCTGCTGTCGGCCTTCGACGTCGATGAGATGTCCGTCGAGGCGCTGCTGTTCCAGACCGGCTACCTGACCATCGTGGGCGAGGAGGACCGTGGCGGGCGCATCCGCTACCGGCTGGGCTATCCGAACCAGGAGGTGCGGCAAAGCCTGAACGAGCGCCTGCTGGTGGCCCTGCTGCCGGACGCCGCCCGGCGGCGGGCCGACGACGCCCCGCTCCGGGAACTGCTGGCCGCCAACGACTTCGCGGGGCTGGAGGCATTCCTCCGCTCCCTGTTCGCCGGCGTTCCCCACCAGTGGCACGCCAAGAACGACATCGCCAACTATGAAGGCTACTACGCCAGCGTGGTGTACTCCTGCTTCGCCGCCCACGGCTTCGACCTCATCCCGGAGGACAGCTCCAGCGCGGGCCGAGCGGACATGGTGGTGCGCTTCAACGGCGGGGTTTACGTTTTCGAGTTCAAGTCGGTGGGGAAAGAGTCTTCGGGGAGAGCGTTGGCGCAGATCAAGGAAAAAGGCTACGCCAACAAGTACCGGCGCCTGGGCCGGCCGGTGCATCTGATCGGCGTGGAGTTCAGCCGGGAGGACCGCAACATCGCCGCCTTCGAGGTGGCGCGGGCCGCGTAGGGGCAACCATGACCACCCGGATTGCCTGCCTGTTTCGGATTCACGAGTCGCTCCAGCACCGGCGCTTCCGGTGGAGGGAACGGCTCCAAGGTGCGTTTACGGGGTGGTTCCGCGCTGGGGGCGCCGACTATCGGGAGACGCTGCGGCAGCGCCTGCGTCCTCTTGAGGATCAAACTGGTTTGCCGCCGCAGCCTTCCAGCACCGGGTCGAACGCGCGGTGCATCAGCCAGCGGCCCCTCTGTCCGTGCCGGAACTGCTCGGGCGGCAGCCCCAGGACGAACTCCAGCAGCCGGCGGTCCAGCAGCGGATAGCGGTACTCGATGCCCCGGCGGGCGCCGCTCGCCGCCCAGCCCTCCATGCGCTCGCTCAGATGTCCATCGCGCAGCAGCCACAACTGTGTACGCCGCGCTCCGATCGGACGAAAAGCCCCAAAGCCCAAGGGCTTCACCTCCCGCCGGAACGCGGGGGCGATGAGCCATCGCCGACGGTCCGGCGCCTTGCCCCGCCGCCATCGGCTGACGTCCCGATGCAGGGACGGATGCGCCAGCCCCAGCGCCATGCTGGCCAGATGCTTGAGCGGACGATCGCTGCGCGAGCGGACGTCGGCGAGCAACCTGAGCCAGCGCCCGGTGAGCAACAGCTGCTCGAGATGGCCCAGAGAGCCGTTGAACGACACACCCTCGTCCCCGCCCAACCCGACAGCAGCATCCGCACGCCCAGCTCCTCTGCGCGGCGCTGCACCGCCTCCTCGTTTGGGTTGGCCTGCACGCCCGGCAAGGCTCCGTCGCGGCGCAGCACGGCGAGCATGTCGTCGGAGCTTGGTGCGCAGTAGAGCGTGGGTGCGGGCGGCGTCTCGCGGATGGCACGGAGAGCGTCGACGCCCGCTACTACCTGCTCAGCGCACAGCCGGAGGCAGGCGGCGTGAAAAGAGATTTTGAAGATTTTGACAAGGACCCGACGGGGCCTAAAATCCCCTTGCGTCGGCACTCTCCACCTCGTTTTCAGGCGCTGCCGTGTCCAGGCGCTGTTGTGTCGGGACCACCTCTCTGAAGCTGTCGGTACTGAACGGATGAATGGAATCTGCGGGATCCACGCAAGCCGGGCCGGCGCCGCGGACGGATCGGCCGCGGAAGGGCTGGACGCCATGCTGGCGGCCCTCGCCGACTACGGGGCGGAGGCCGCGGCGTGGACGGAGCCACCCGTCGCCCTCGGCGGCCGGTGGTCCCCCGACGCCGGAGGGTCCCCCGCCACCGGGCAACGCCGGTCCGGGACCCGCCTTCGCATCGACCGGGGCACCGGCTTCGCGGTCGCCGCGGACGCCCGCCTTGACGACCGCGGCGCACTCTGCGACGCGCTCGGCGTGCCCCACGCCGAACGCGCCGGCCTCGACGACGCGGACCTGATCGCGCGGGCCTGGGCGCGCTGGGGCCGGGACTGCCCGGACCACCTGCTCGGCGATTACGCCTTCGCGGTGTGGGACCGGCGCGCCCGCACCCTGTTCTGCGCCCGCGACCCCGTCGGCGCCCGGCCCTTCTACTACGCCGAAACCTCGCATGGCTTCGTCTTCGCCAGCGCCGTGGAGGCGGTGCTCGCCGCGCCCGGCGTCGATGACCGGCTCGACGAATCCACCGTGGCTACTTGGCTGGTCCGGCGCAATCCGTTGAGCAACACCCGGACGTTCTTCGCGATGGTGCGCAAGCTTCCGCCCGGCCACGCGCTGACGGTGGCGGGGGCCGCGCCGCCGGGGCTGCACCGGTACTGGCGGCCGGAGCGGGCCCCGCGGGCGGGGCGGGCCTCCGACGACGCGTATGCGGAGGAGTTCCTGGACCTCTACGCACGGGCGGTGCGCGACCGCATGCGCGGCCCCGACCCCGTCGGCGCGCACCTGAGCGGCGGCCTGGATTCGTCAACGATGGTGGTGCTGGCGGCGCGCGAGCTGCGCCGCGAGGGCCGGCCGCCGCCGCTCGCCTACACCTGGCTGCCGCCGCGCGACCGCCAGCCGGCCGCGGCTGGCGCGCCGGAGTACGAGGTCCTCGACGCGGTGTGCGCCCGGGAGGAGTTGCGCCTGTTCCACCAGTTCGAGGTCACCCCCGAAGAATTGCTCGCCATGTCGCGGCGCGACGGCGTGTATCCGGGCCGGCGGCGCTCGTTGTTTGAGGCGTCCGTCCAGCGCCGGGCCGCGGAGCATGGCGTGCGGGTGCTGCTGTCGGGATGGGGCGGGGACGAGGGCGTGTCGTTCAATGGCCGCGGGCTCTACGCGCACCTGCTGCTCAGCGGGCGCTGGCCGCGGTTGGCCGCCGAATGCCGCGCCCGCGGGCTGGGGCTGCGGTATGTGCTCGGGGAGACGGTGGGGTCCCTGGTGCCGCCGATGCCCCGCCGGCTGCGGAGGCCGTGGCGCGACCCACGATCTTTCCCGCGCTCGTTCATCGACCCGGCGTTCGCCCGGCGGCAGCCCTTGTGGCCTGCGCCGCGCCGGCGCGGGGTCGGCACGAGGCGCACGCAGTTGTGCCTGCTGCGCGACGGGCATCTGATCCGGGATACGGAGCTCCTCGCGGCGAGCGGCGCGCGCCACGGCATCGAGTACCGCTACCCGCTGCTGGACCGGCGGCTGCTGGAGTTCGCCCTGGGCCTGCCGTCCGAGCAGTTCCGGCGCGGCAAGTGGGGCCGCTGGCTGATGCGCCATGCCGGGCAATCGCTGCTGCCGCCCGACGTCTGCTGGCGTCTGGCCAAGGCCGACGCCCACCTGATCTTCGACCCGTACGACAACGTTTACGAGGAGGAGGTGCTGCCCACGGTCCTCCGGGCCCTAGAGGCGGGGGCCGCGTCGTCCACCCGCACGCAATATGTCGACATGCCGCGCCTGCTGGCCAGCCTGCACGCCGGCAGGGTTGCATCGACGAGAGAGGAGAGGTTGCGCGAACATGCCCTGGCCATCCTCGGCGAGCTCTAACCACATGGGCCTGTTCTACGGCGCCAGCCAGGGTCCGGAGCGCATGGAGCGCACGATCGAAACGCATCTGTTCGTCGTCTCGCCGAACAACAGCGGCTCCACCTTCCTGAGCCTGGCGCTCGCGGCCTGCCGACAGGCGTGGCGCCTGCCGGACGAGAGCCGCCGTGTGCATGGGTTCGCCGGGCCGACGACGAGGGTGGACAGCTCGCTGCGCGGCGCGGTGAAGGTCTGGGCGGCCGAGCAGCGTTGGCTGGACGTCCTGGCCGATGCCGGCGCCTACGACTGGCCGCGCATCCGCAAGGCGTGGTACTTCCAGGCCCGGGCCGCCGATCCGCGGGCATCGGTGTTCGTCGCCAAGGCCCCTCAGGACCTGTGCATCGTGGACGACATCGCCCGCAATTTTCGCAACCCCAGGTTCCTGTTCATGGTGCGCAACCCGTACGCGGTATGCGAGGGCATCTGCCGAGACTTGCGCCGGCGGGTGCGCCGAAACTGGCCGATGGACGTGCGCGGCGAAGCACTGGAGAGCGCCGCGGCGAGACACGTCGCGGCCTGCTTCGCATTACAGCGCCGCAACGTCGAGGCGCAGCGCGAGCGCGGCGTCTTCTTCACCTACGAGGCGATGTGCGCCGAGCCGGAACGCATTGCGCGCGAGATACGCGCCCTGGTGCCGGCCCTCGGCGACTTGAACCTGCGCCGGTGCCTGTCCGTAAAGCGGCGGTACCACGAGATGCTCACCGACATGAACGCGCGCCAGATCACGCGTCTGGGCGCCGAACAGTTCGCCGCGTTCAACCGTGTGTTCCGGGAACGGGAAGACCTTCTCGCCTGGTTCGGCTACCGCATCATGGACGCGGCCGCATGAGGCCGGGCGGGATGGACGTTCGCCCGACGGGCCGGCCGTCTGCCGGCCCCGGCCACCGGAGCGGCACATGAGGTTGACACACTTCGTCATCACGCAGTTCTGCCTGCGCGACCCCCGGCGGCAACGCCGCCGCCCCATGGATCCGTTGGCGCCCCGCAACATGGACTTGCGTCTCCGCCTCCTGGAGACGATCTGCCTGCCCGGCTTGCGGTCGCAGACGAATCGGGATTTCACCTGGGTCCTGCTCATCGACCGGGCCTTGGGCCCCGAGGCACGGCAGCGGCTCCAGGCCATGATCTGCGGCATGGACCGCGTCCGGATCTGCGAGTACCGGGCGGACGTCGAGGAGCGGCCGGAGGCGCTCGGCTGGCTGGCGCCGCTGTGGCCCGATCCCCCGGGCACCGTCGTGACGACGCTCAACGACGACGATGATGCACTGCCCCGGCGCTACGTGGAGGTCGTCCAGTCCCACGTTCGGGATCTCGCCGCCCAAGCCCGGCTCCCGCCGTTCAAGGTCATCGGGGCCAAGCGGATCGTCCAGTGGGACATGGTCTTCACGCCCGGCGCGCCGCTCGGATGGGCCAAGCCTTGGCGAGGGGCGGCCGTGGCCTCGTGCGGGTTTTCGCTGCTGTGCCGCCATCCAGCGTTCGCGGTAAACATCCTGTACCTGACCCACAAGTTCGCGGAGACGTACTGCGACTTCCAGACGCCGCCGCCGGTCGAGCACGTGCGCCGGATCCGGCAGTGGCTTCGGCGGGCGGAACGGGATGCGCGGGCCGGCCGTCTGGCGGCCGGCCCGGACGCCTTTTTCGACGCGAGCCGCGACGCCGGCGCGGTCGTGATGTCGAACCACGGCGGCAACGTCCAGCAGCGGCGGCTGAACCAGGGCCCCCCGGCGGGGGAGCACGAGGGGCCTGCCCCCTCGAAAAGCTACCGCCGGCGGGTGCAGGGGGCCGCGACGTTTCCGGACGTCGAGATCGACTGGCGGGCGGCGCGGCGCCACCACCGGCACTTTCGTCCCTGGCGCGTGCGGATCAGGCGGCTGGAGCATGTCCTGCACAAGATTCCGCACGCCGCGGCGCGGCGGCTCCGCCGGCTCACCGGTCGCCTGCGTTCGCGGGTCTCCCGAGTGCCGGGGCCGGGAAGCAGCGGGTAGAGAGAGCCGCCATGACGGCGCGGGAACCGCCGAAGGTCTGTCTGGCCACGGCCACCACGGAACGTTTCATGCCGGGCACGCTCGTCCTGATCGGCTCCTTCCTGCGGCGCCATCCCGGGTTCGCGGGCGACATCGTGGTCGTCCATGACAACGGCCTGCCGGAGTCCCTGCGCGAGGTGCTCGCGGCCACCTTCGACGGCGTGCGCTTCCACCCGGTCTCGCCGGAGCTGGTGGACCGGGCCGAGCATGTGCATGCCACGCTGCCGCAACGCGGCTTCTCGCCGGCGCGCTTCTTTGCGCTTGAAGCATTCCGGCTCGGCGGTTACCGCAAGGTGCTGTTCTGCGACAGCGATCTGCTGTTTCGAGCCCCGGTGGATTCGCTGTTCGATTCCCCGCAAGCCCTGCTGTGCTGTGGCGATAAGGCGTATCTGGAGGGCCGCCACCGGGATGCCCTCACCTTTCTGCCCGTGCCGCCGGGCGGCCGGGCCGGCGCCGGCGGCGTCCTGGAGCGGACGTTCAACGACGGCTTCCTGGTCATCGACGCCGCGCTGGTGAACGACCGCACCTACGCCGATCTGCTGGCGATGCTGACGCCGGAAACCTGGCGCAACACCGACACGACGCACACCAAGCAATTCCTGCAAAACCGGTACTTCGCCGGACGGCAGACGCTGATCGGCTCGACGTACAACTTCCTGCTGGCCTCGGCGCGGGACATTCGGGCGCGGGAGGGCGTGGACGTCGAAAGCGCGCGGGTGCTGCACTACGTCAAGGCGGTCAAACCCTGGTCGCCGGACGCCATGATGCGCTGGGCGTGGGACCCGGGGAGCGTGCCCGCCGCGGCCGCCTTCAGGTTCTGGTACGACGCCTGGCTCGACGTGCTGGCGCAGGCGCACCTGCGCACCGGCGTTCTGGGGCAGGCGGGATGGACGTTCGCCAACCGGGCCGTCCCCGCCGATGACGGGGCGAACGTTGCCGCCGGACGGGACGGATGAGGCGCGCCCTGCGCCTGGCCGCCTGGAACGTCGGCCTCGCGCTCGCCGCCCTGGTCCTCATCGCGGCGGGCGGGGAGGCGTGGTTGCGGCTGACCAAGCCGTTCATGCGCAATGCCGTCCCCATGCGTTTCGAGCCACGGGTGGGTCTGGTACACGAGCCGGGCGCGGAAGTGCGCCGCACGAACCTGCGCGACTTCTGGACCGCCTCCCGCGCCAACCGCTGGGGCTTCCTCGACCGCGAGCCGCTGCCCCCGGACCGGGCTGCGGCGAGCTGCCACGTCAGCGTGATCGGCGATTCTTTCGTGGACGCGATGCAAGTGCCCATCGCCGCCAAGCTGCATGTCCGGCTTGAAGCCCTCGCCGCCCGGCGCCTGCCCCATCTGGACGTCACCACTTCCGCCTTCGGGATGTTCGATACGGGCCAGATCGCGCAGTTGCCGTTCTACGACACCTACGCCCGGCGCCTGCATCCGAAGCTGCTGGTGCTGGTGTTCTTCCACAACGACTTCTGGAACAACTCCCCGGTCCTGACGGCGTTGCGGCGCGGCCTCGACCCGGACCGGCTGCCCCAGGCGAGCATCGCGCGCGGTGCAGACGGCGCCCTGACGCTGCGGCCCCCCGATCCCGAGTATTGGAAGCACTCGCTGCCACTGAATATCCGGCCCGCCCCCACCACACTCTTCGACAGGATCGTGCGTCGGGCGACCCGGCGGTCCTGGTTCGCCAGGTGGCTGGCCTTGCGACCGGACCCGGGCCGCCGGCGTTCGCACGTCGCAGAGGGAAAGGCGCTCGAACTCCTGAGCCGGCGTCCCGGCTACGAACGGCTGGCCGGCGAGCGGCCGGCGGCGATTGCGGACCACCGGGCGGCGCTCGAGGAGGATGTGCTGTCCCCTGTTTTCGAGCAGGCGGTTGCGTACACGGGATTCGCCCTGGATTTGTTCAAGGCGCGCGCTGACCGCGACGGCGCCGCGCTGGTGATCCTGACGACGCACAGCCTGGGGAAGCGGGGGGACCCCGTCTTCGACCGGCTCCACGGCCTGGCCGCGGCGCGCGGCATCCCCGCCATCAGTCAATACGCCTGGATCGAACGCCAGGGCGGAGACGCGCGAGACGCACGATGGCCGCACGATCCGCACTGGAGCCCGACCGGCCACCAGTGGGCGGCGGAAGCCCTGCTCGAACATCTGGCGCAGAACCAGGATATCTGTCGCGGGACTTCGTGGTAGCGTGCTTCGGGCATTCGTTTAGGAAGTGAAGAAATGATCAATACCCCCATGAGCAAGGCGAACGAGACCGCAGCGGCTTCGGTCCCGAAACGCCTCTGGGCAAAGCACACCATCCGTACGCTGAGGATCGTCAGCACACGTTCCGGGATGGCTACGGGCCGAGACGAGGACATGCTCCCCTTGGACTTTCAGCCGAGTTATGCGCCCGTCAGCTAGTACCTCTGCTACGCCGTCATGGGAAGGGGCGGGATGACCTCTCCCGCCGGATGCCGCTTCCCGCGTGACTACTGACGGCGGGCCTCGGGGTCCAGCCGAATGGAATTCCAGTGATCCGTTCCTGCCGGGCGCTTACCTCGCAGGCAGGCCGGGTGATGGCTTGATTTCGGACCTGCACCCGTTCTGCTTCAGGTATTCCAGCAGGGCTTGCGTGGACAGCTCTCGCGGTTGACTTTCTCTGCTGTCGGTCTAGAGTTCCTAGGAGTCCACCGAAGGGAACCCTTCTGATTCTTCAACGAGTGAGGTACAAGTATGGACAAAATCCGCCGAACGGATGAGGCGAACGAGGCCGCAGCGGCCTCGGCCCCGAAACGCCCTTGGACCAAGCCCACCATCCGCACGCTGAGGGTCATCAGCACATATTCCGGGTCAAGAACAGGTCGGGATGAGGATGCCGGTTTTGGTGCTTACACGCCCAGCGCCTAGCGCCCGGCGACCGCCGCGGGAAGTTTCGCTTGCCGCCCGACTCGATCTCCGGGAACGCTGTTTTGCCGCCCTGCTCCGCAGCGAGTGGCGCGGCCGAAGCGTACGTTCCGGCTCGACGCCCTGAATGCGCACCCTGTAAGGACCGTAGGGCCGTATCGAAGCCCACCAGTGGAAGATTGGGGGCAGCGCGTGATGCTGGAGCACTTCGTCATCACGCGGTTCTGCCTGCGTGACCGCTGGCTGCACCGGCGCGCCGCCCTCGCGCCGTTCCGCACCCTGGACCCGCTTGCGCCCCGCACCGTCGAGCTGCGCCTGAACCTGCTGGAGACGACCTGCCTGCCCGGTCTGCGCGCGCAGACGAATCGGGATTTCACTTGGGTGCTGCTCATCGACCGCGCGCTGGGCCGGGAGGCCCGGCGGCGGCTGCGGGACATGACGCGGGGCATGGACCGCGTCCGGTTCGTTGAATACCGTGCGGATGCGCCGCAGCCCCTGGAGCGCCTCGGCTGGCTCGGGCCGTCACCCACCGGTGCCCCGGACTACGTCCTCACGACGCTCAACGATGACGACGACGCGCTGCCCCGGCGCTGGATCGAGGTGCTGCAATCCCACGCCCGCGGCCTGGCGGCGCAGGATCGGCTGCCGCCGTTCATGCTCGCCGGGGCCAGGCGGATCGTCCAGTGGGACATGGTCTTCACGCCCGACGCGCCCTTCGGATGGGCCGGGCCGTGGCGCGGGCTGGCGTCCGTGGCGTCGTGCGGGTTTTCGCTGCTGTGCCGCTGGCCGGCGTTCGACTTCAGCGTCCTCGGCCTGAGCCATGTGTACGCGCAGACGTACGGTGACTTCCTGGAGCCGCCGCCGGACGAGCATGTGCGCCTGGTCCGGCAGCAGCTCCTGCAGGCGGCGCGGGATGCGCGGGTGGGCCGTATCCCGATGGGACGCGACACCTTCTTCGACGCCAGCCACGACGCCGGCGCGGTGGTGATGGCGAACCACGGCGGCAACTTCCAGCCGTGGCGGCTGAACCGGGGTCCTCGGCGGGGAGCGCAAGGCGCCTGCGAGGCCGGCGCGGCCGGGCCGGAGGCGCCGGCTTCGGGGCGCGACCGCACCAGCGGTCGCCGCTCGCAAGAAGAGATCCCGGCCCGGCGGGTGCAGGGCGCCGCCACGTTTCCGGACGTCTCCATCGACTGGCGGGCCGCGCGGCGCCACCGCCGCCGCTTTCGTCCCTGGCGCGTCCGGGCCAGATTGCTGGAGCACCGTCTGCATGAAGGCCGGGAGGCCGCGGCGCAGCGATCGCGCGGATTGGCGGGCGGCATTCGTTCCTGGCGTCCCTTCCGCGCACCGGGGCCGGGAAGCGGCACGACGGGAGGGGCGACGTGACGTCGGGGAAGCCGGTCTGCCTGGCCACGGCCACCACCGAGCGCTACCTGCCGGGAACGCTCGTCCTGATCGACTCCTTCCTGCGGCGCCATCCCCGGTTCGACGGGGAGATCGTCGTCATCCACGACGGCCTGTCCGGAGAGGCGCGCGCAGTGCTCGCGGCAACGTCCGACGCCGTGCGGTTCGCGCCGGTCCCGCCGGCGCTGCGGGAGCGGGCCGAGCGCCTGTGCGCCGCGCTCGCTCCGCTCCCCATGCATCCGGCGCAGTTCTGGATGTTCGAGGCGTTCCGGCTAGCCGGCGCCGCCAAACTGCTGTTGTGCGACGGCGACCTGCTGTTCCGCGCGCCGGTCGACGAATTGTTCGACTCGACGGAAGAGCTGCTGTGCTGCGGCGATCTCTCCTTCCTCGCCGGCCAGCGGGTGGACGCCGACACCTTCCTGCCCGTTGAGCACGGGGTGGCCCCTGCCCCCGGCCGAACGCTTCTTCGGAACACCTTCAACAGCGGCTTCCTGTGCATCGACGGCCGGCTGGCCGGTGAGCGCGTGTACGCGGACCTCCTGGCCGCCATGTCGCCGGCGCTCTGGCGCGGCCTCGAGGCGCCGCTCGGCGAGCAGCCGCTCCTGAACCGGTACTTCGCCGGGCGGCAGACGCTCGTCAGCTCCACCTACAACTTCCTGATCCCCGGCGCCGCGGCCATCCGCACGCGGGAGGGCGTGGATCTGCACCGCGCCAAGGTGCTGCACTTCAACATGCCCGCCAAGCCCTGGCGTCCGGACGCCATGCTGCGCGGGATCCGGGGTCGCTGGAACCGGCCCGAGGTCACCGCCTTCAGGCTCTGGTACGAGGCCTACGTCGAGGCGCTGACGAACGCGCGCGTCCGCACCGCGGCCCGGGGATGGGCGGGATGGACCCTGGCCTAGCCCGCCGGGTCCGGGCCAAGCCGCCACACATGGCCGTTCACGACCCACCGCCCATCCCCGAAGTCGTCCGTCTCGCACTGCACGGAATGCACCTGGTGCCAGCAGGCGCTGGGAAAGAAGACGATGCTGTTGCGGAGCGGGACGATCCGCGAAAAATCACCGTAGCAGCAGGCGTCGGCATCGGCGTCCGTATCGTAGAGCAGCAGATCTCCACCGGAGAAGCGCTTGGGCTGGCGGTGAAAGAAATACACGAAGCTGAGCTTCCGTGAATGATAGGTGACTGCGCCAGCATCGCGATGCGCCCGGTAGAACCCCCCCGTGTGATACCCGCGCATACCCAGATCGAGTTGGTATCGGCCGATGCCTTCCATCCGCAGCCGCGCTAGGACCTCCGGCACGAGGTTTCGAATCTTCCGGGCGAACCAAGGGCGTAAATCCCGCATGGTCCGGTTGTCCGCCTCCAAGGTGAGGCGGACCTCGGGGTCCACCCGCTCGGATGACTGAGCCCCCACCTGCGCGGGGACGAAGCGTTCCCTCCCTTGGAGCGCAAGGGCCAACAGGCGGTCGCACTGCCCGGGCGCCAGGAAGTTCGTCATCCACACGAACGGCGCGGGCCAGATGCCGCGAGGCGCCGCCTCCGGCGGCCCGCTGCCGCCCAGCACCGCGTGCAGCCAAGCGGCCTTACGCCGATCGGGGCCGTGGGCGCCTAGGCGTCGGTACAGGTCGCGCGCCGCGGCGAAGTCCCCCTGCCGCCGATGGATCCCGGCCAGCTTCCACTGCGCATCCGCATCGTGGGGGTCGGCGGCGAGCGTCCGGCGCAGGGCCGCCTCGGCCAATTCCTGGAGGCCGCCCGGGCGCAGCAGCGCCGGCATCACCTCGGACAGCGGCCGTTCGTCATCCCGCATCGCCGACGTCTTCCGCGTGGGGCAAGGCTGGCGCCGCGGCTGCGCCGGGTCAGGCCGGCGGCGTCTGGGCGGGCTGCACGTGGACGATCCGCATGGCGCCGGCCGCTTGCAGGAACTCCAGGGTGTCGTGGCGGCAGGTGTCGGGGGCGACGTCGAACTCCGCGGCCAAGGCGTCGCAGAGATCCGAGACGGATCGGGCGGTTTCGAGCAAGCCCCAGATTCGGGCGCCGACCGGGTCGAGCTCGTAGTACTGCCCTTCGTCGACGTCCATCATCACGATGGTGTCGTCGAGGTCGGTGAAGACGATGGCCTCGTTGCGCGACACTTGGGAGGTGAGGGCGACGTTCACGTCCGGTTCGTCTGGTTTCACGGCATCGTTCTCCGCCATGGGTTTCCGCCTTTCGAGAGGTTGGAGCGTCCACGGCAAATTACAGGACAGAGGTGTCCCCTGTCCAGAAGGTGAACGGGATCGACCAGGGCCATCCCGAAGTCAGCGCTTGACGGTTTGTTCGGCACGGGCTGGTTGCCTGGATGGGGATTCGATTGCTTGGAGTCCGACAAGAGAGCGGTTTTCGGAGTCGCCGGGGCCTTGTTTTCCGCGGCTGGCGGCGAGGTTTCCGTGGCAGGCCGCGAGTCGGGCGCGGGGCGGCCCGGCGCGCGCGGCCGTTTGTTTCGGCGGGGTCGGGTCAGAAGACCGGGGCGAGCACTTCGCGCACGGCGTCGGCCTGCCTGGCGGCGTAGTGGCGGTGCGCCTGGGGCTGGTGTTGGAAACGCCCGCGCATGCGGACGATCGAGATGGCGGTGTTGGAGAGGCAGGCGAGGTTGCGGGGCAGCTTGCCGGCGCGGATGCGGGAGCGGTCCTCGTCGAAGGAGAAGTCGCGGACGTAATGGACGCGGTTCTCGATCTCCCAGTGTCCGCGGTTGAGGGCGAGGATCTCCGAAGCGCCGGCGCGCTGCGGGGGGAGCGAGGTCAGGCCGTGGACGGTCTCCTCGGAGGTTCGGCCGGACTTGAGGACGGTGCGGCGGCGCACGATGCGGAACGCCTGGCGGCGTCCGGGCAGCGCGGCGACGTCGTCGGGCACGCCGTCGAGGGGCACGACGGCGCAGACGCGTTCCTCGAGCCGTCCGTGGCCCTTGTTGGCGGCGCGGCGGGACGGCGCGCCGTCCCAGTCGAGGATGCGGATGTCGTCGAGCAGCGTCGGGTGGTTGTCCTTGATCGGCACGACGTAATCCCCGCCGCCGTCAACGATCAGCCGGGCGGTGTTCGGGCAGCCGTGCAGCGCGTCGAGGGTCACGACGCGGTCGGCCACGCCGATCTCGCGCAGCAGCCGGCGGGCGCCTTCGATCTCGCCGCCGGCGCTGTCGGAGGCGACCTGGCCTCGCACCACGCCGCTGCCGTGCTCGACCGCGGCGACGAACATGCGGTCCGGGTCGGAGCCGCCGGGACGGTTGAGCGGCGCCGACTTGCCGTCGACCGCGAGCGCGCCGCCGGCGGGCCGTCCGGCGGCGGCGAAGCGCCGCGCCGCGTCGTCCAGGGCGTCGGGGTCGAGTTCCGACAGCACGCGGTGGACGCAGGACTTCGACGGCGCCACGAGCCGCCCGGTCGTCGGGCTGCGGAACGCCCGAACCGCGGCCAGCTGGCGCTGCGTCAACCGGGCGGCGAACTCGGCGATCGCCGTCGGCCCCCGCGCCCCGGCCAGCTTCGCGGCCGCGGACAACGCCAGCACCGTCGCCAGCGAATGCCGCCGGCCGCGCCGCCGGCGGCACTCCGGCACTTGGCGCAGAAAGTCGCACAGGCTGCGCAGCCGCGCGTCGGACGGCGGCCCGGGCGGCGCCGCCGCCGGCAGCGGCGCCGGCTCGTCCAGCCCGCGCAGCGCCTCCCGCGCGCCGGGCGCCAGCTCCCGCGCGAACACCTGCTTCGGCCGGCCGTGCGCCACCCACTCGCCGTGCGACCTCGCGTAGCCCCGCGTCCCGCCCAGCTCCGTCCAGTTCGACGCCCGGTAGCACGTCCCCTCGAAACGCGACGGATCCACGAACGTCTCCGCCAGCAGCGCCGGATGCCCCAGCGCCGCCTCCATGTCCGACGACAGCCGCCGCAGCGACAGCGACAGCGCCCGCGACGCCAGGTTCCACGTCCTCGCGCCCGGCAGGATCAGGAAACGCGTGTTGTTCGCCACCAGCCGCAGACGCCGGAACTGCTGCTCCGGCGTCCAGCCGATCCAGGCGTCGCGCGCCTTCACCTTGAACGCCCCGGACTGCCAGCCGATCAGCGCCAGCCAGCGTCCGTCCGCCGTCTCCGCGACATGCCGGACCCCGCCGCCGAACAGACATCGAAACCCCAGATAGTGGTGACTCTCCATCAGACGGTCCCATTCCGCCCGCTCCGCGCCACCCGCCACCGGACGCACCGACACTTCCGACAGCACCACCCCGCCCGCGCTCGACCTCGCCACGACTCTCGCCCACAGCCACGATGCGCCCATCCTGACCCGTCCGGTGGCGAATGTCCAGTACGTCTTGCTTCCCCTGCCGCCTCAACGACTTGGCGCTAACTTCGGGATGGCCCTGACGGGATCGACACGGGATCGACGGGATCGGGTGTACGACAATACCGCGGTCCGCCTTCGGCAGCGTAGTTTGACCCCTTGACGTAACAATTGACTCATTCATGACGTTTCTGTTTTTGCTTCCTTTTCCATAGATGGCCTTGCTTTGAGACTTTGTGCAAGGCCATCGCCCAAAACCTGTTGAGAACAAATTGAATGTCCGGATTTGCCTTTGCCCGGTTTTGTTGCCGGAACGGAGTGGGGCGGACAAGGCGAACTCGTAGGGCGGAAAGGCGTCGATCAACAAGCGGGCGATCCGGGCGATCACCTTTGCTCCTACGCGGCCTGCGCCACCTCGAAGGCGGCGATGTTGCGGTCCTCCCGGCTGAACTCCACGCCGATCAGATGCACCGGCCGGCCTAGGCGCCGGTACTTGTTGGCGTAGCCTTTTTCCTTGATCTGCGCCAACGCTCTCCCCGAAGACTCTTTCCCCACCGACTTGAACTCGAAAACGTAAACCCCGCCGTCGAAGCGCACCACCATGTCCGCTCGGCCCGCGCTGGAGCTGTCCTCCGGGATGAGGTCGAAGCCGTGCGCTGCGAAGCAGGAGTACACCACGCTGGCGTAGTAGCCCTCGTAGCTCCCGATGTTGTTGTTGACGTGCCACTGGTGGCGAACGCCGGCGAAGAGGGAGCGGAAGAACGCCTCCAGCCCCTCGAAGTCGTTGGCGGCCAGCAGTTCGCGGAGCGGGGCGTCGTCGGCCCGCCGCCGTGCGGCGTCTGGCAGCAGTGCCACGAGCAGGCGCTCGTTCAGGCTTTGCCGCACTTCTTGGTTGGGGTAGCCCAGCCGGTAGCGGACGCGCCCGCCGCGGTCCTCCTCATCCACGATGGTCAGGTAGCCGGTCTGGAACAGCAGCGCCTCGACGGACATCTCGTCAATGTCGAAGGCCGACAGCAGCGCCTCCGTGCCAACCATGCCCTCCAGGTCCGGGGTGGGGACGCCGCGCCGCAGCAGGGTGTCGATGAGGAACTTCGGCGAGCCGGTCTCGAACCAGTGCGCCTTGAACTTGCGCTGCTGGAACAGCAGCAGGATGTCGAAGGGGTTGTACACCTTCTCTTCGCCGAGCCAGCTGTAGCCGTTGTACCAGCGGCGCACCTCGCCGCGGTCCAAGCCCGGAAGCTCCGGCGCGAACACTTCGTCCAAGTCCTGTTCCGTGTAGCCGCAGATGGTGGAGTAGGCTGGATCAAGCGTGATGTCGGTGAGGTTGTTCAGGCCGGAGAAGATGCTGACCTTGGAGAACTTGCTGACGCCGGTGAGGAAGGTGAACTTGACGTGCGCGTCGCTGGACTTGATGACGGAGTACAGGCCGCGCAGGAAGCTGCGGTTGGCGCGGGCCACCTCCGGCGCCTCCAGCGCGTCCAGAGTCGGCTTGTCGTACTCATCCACCAGAACGACCACCCGCCGCCCGGAACGTTCACGCAGCGATTCGATCAGATGCCCGAAGCGGGCCGGCGCGGTGTCGTAGCGGCCTTCCACGCCGGCGCGCCTTTCGATGGCGTCGAGCTGCGCCAGCGCCTCCTTGGCGGCCAACCCCGGCTCATCGAAGGATCCTCTGCCGAAGTCCAGCCGCAGCACGGGGTGTTGGACGCTCCAATCCCATCGGTCGTGAACCGCCAGCCCCCGGAACAGCTCCTCGCTGCCCTCGAACAGCTCCTTGATGGTGTCCAGCAGCAGGCTCTTGCCGAAGCGCCGCGGGCGGGACAGGAAGTAGTGCCGGCCGGCGTCCACCAACTGCTGGATGTGGGCGGTCTTGTCCACGTAGTAGCAGCCCTCCTCCCGGATCAGGCGGAAGGTCTGGATGCCGATGGGCAGCCGGCGCTTGGCGGCACCGTTGTCGGGGACGCTCATGGCCGCATCATAGCCCAGTTGCGCCTCCGGGCCTTAGCTTCGAGCCTGAAGCCGGCCGCCAAAGTCGCTTTGGCAGCTCGCTTGAATGCAAGCGATCGCGCCGTCCGCAAACTCCTCAATCCCGACCACCGATCTCATGTCAGTCCAGTCGAGAAGGCTCTGTAAGCTGTTGGACGTGGTTTGGTGGTTTCGGCCCTTTCGCCAGCGCCGGATACGCTGTCCGCAGATGCAGCTTCGCCAAGACTTCCAAGTAGGCGTCGTACCAGAGCTTGAAGAGCATGGCTGGCGTTCGATACGCGAGTTCGGCACCACCATGCGCCCAGCGCAGCGTCGCATCCGGCGCCCAAGGCTTCACTGGCCCCTTGAAATGCAGCACCTTCGCAAGCTCGGCGTTGAGGCCAGTGCGCTCCCGCACCTCCGCCGCCTCGGGCACCACCACGCGGCGGAGCACCTGTGGGCCGCGGCGCGCGCCCGCCACGACCCCGGCGACCTGGCCGCGGCGTGGGCGAAGAAGCTGTGCGGGTTGCCCAGGCGGGCCGCGTCGACGACGTGCTGGCCGAACTGCGCCAGCGCGGCGCCGGCCTGCCCGAGTGCGAGCGGGTCGCGGCCCACGTCGCCGAGCGCCGCGACCGGATGCGCCACGACGACTATCTCCGCCGCGGGCTGCCCATCGGCTCCGGGCGGGTCGAGGCGGCCTGCAAGACCGTCGTCGGCCGGCGAATGAAATGCACCGGCATGCGGTGGACCGTCGCCGGCGCCAATCCCGTGCTCTGGCTCCGCTGCGCCCGGCTCGGCGGCTGGTTCGACGACTACTGGAACGACCGGCTCGCCGCCTGAGAGAACCCCGTGAGTGACCACTGACCTACAATTTGTCGTACACCCAACGGGATCACGGGATCACGGGATCAGCTTGCACCGGTCAGGGCCATCTTAAGGTCGGGGTTTCGTTTTCCGCGCCGCGTTGCGATGGGCGAGTTGGTGCGCGCGTTCGGGTTTCCGGAGGTTCTTCCGGGCTGGCGCGAGGGATTTTGGGGCGTTTTCCGCGGATTGGCGCATCCGGGCGGCCCCCGGCCCTACAGGCGCGGCGCAGCGAGGAGCGCGCAGCCGGCTTTGACGCCCTCTTGGCAATGGACGGGACTCCGCTGCCCCTTCCCCGAAAGCAGCACGCGCACGCCTTGTTCCGCGGCACGAACGTTCTGGAAATGCGATTCCACGGCCTACGGGACACCGGCCTGCGTGTCTGGCAACTCCTTGACGGCGGCGCCCCGGCCGGACTCCAGCCGCACGATCCCGTCCGCCGCTTCCAGCAGGGCGGGGCGGTGGGCGATGGCGACGATGGTCGTGTGTCCGCGCAACGACTTTAGCGCTTCGAGGATCTGCCGCTCGTTCTCCGCGTCGAGCTGACCCGTTGCTTCGTCGAGCACGAGCAGGACCGGGCTTCTCATCAGCGCCCGCGCCAGGGCGATCCGCTGGCGCTCGCCGCCGGAGAGCCGCCCGCCCCGGTCGCCGGTGACGGTGTCCAGCCCGTCGGGCAGGGCGGCGACGAACCCGGCGGCGGCCAGGCGCAACGCCTGCCACATCTCCGCCTCCGTGGCACCGGGCTGCGCCCATCGCAGGTTCGCCCGGATGGTGTCGTGAAACAGGTAGGTGTCCTGGGGAACGCAGGCGACGGAGCGCCGCCAGCGGTGCAGGTTCGCTCCGGTCAGGGCACGCCGTCAACGCACACCTTGCCCTCGCCGGGCGCGAGTAGACCGAGCAGGACGTCCGCCAGCGTGCTCTTGCCGGCCCCGGACGGCCCGGTGATCGCCGTCATCTTCCCAGCGGGGACATCCAGGCTGACGTTCTTCAGTGCCGGCCCGGCGACGCCGGCCGCCGTTCCGAACCCGGCCTCGGACCCGGGTTCCGTCGCGGTCCCGCGACCAAGCTGGGCTTCGGCCCCGATTCCAGTTCCGGATTCGGCTCCGGCCTGGTAGGTGAACGAAGCGTCGCGCACCGTCAGCGCGCTGCGCAGCTCCATTCGCGGGCCGCCGCGCCCAGCGGGCGTCTCCGCGGCCTCTTTCAACGCCCGGTGCATCGCACGCGCATGAGCGTACGCGGGGAGCGCGTGGACTAGTGCTTGCGCGTGCTGCTGCGAACGGAACAACGCCGGCAGCAGACGCGCGAAGATCACCGCTATAAGCAACAGCTCCGGTAGCGGCAGCGCGGTGGTGGACAAGGCAAACCAGACCAGCGCGGCGAGTGCGAACGCGGCGCCCATGTCGAGGCCCGCACGGGCCGCCGAGCTGAGCCGCGTAAACGCCAACTGGCGTTCCCGCATGGCCGCGACCGTCTCCGTGAAGTGCCGCACATGCCCCCTTTCGGCATCGTAGGCCTTGGCGAGCTTCAACCCACCCAGGAAGTCCGTCATGGTGCCGTGGAGCGCCCGGTTGGCGCCGGTCAGCATCTCGCCGAGGGTGCGCGAACGCCGCACCAGCGGGCGGGTGAGGAACAGCAGCGCCGCCCCCGTGGCAAGGGTCGCGGCGGTCAGGGAGGGGGAAATCAGCGCGGCGAGCACGATCTGCGCCAGCGCCAGCAGCCCCGTCACCGCCAGTTGCAGGAGGAGGAACGCACCCTGGCCGATGCGTTGCACGTCGCCGGTCAGCACATGTTGCACGTCGGACCGGCGGCGCCCGAGGAGAAACTCCCACTTCGCTCCCGCGACGGCCGCGTAGAGCCTCTCGCGAAGCCGGTCGGTGAATCCCAGACGCATCCCGGCCAGAAGAACCGTCCGCTGCCAGGCCACCGCCGAGCGCACGGCGGCAAGGATCAGAAAGACCGCGAGCATGGCCGGCAGCGTCAACTCCACGCCGGCGGCGTCCGCGGCGCGCGCCACCGCCTCCGCGACGGGGCTTTCTCCACCGGGCCGCGCGGCGAAACCGACCACGTGCAGAAGGGGAATGATCATGAGGAGGCCGAAAGCCTCGGTCACCCCGGCGGCCAGCAACAGCAGCAGCGCCAGGACGCTCTTGCGCGGCGCATAGGCGATCAGGGCGCGCGCGAGTCTCCCCGCCTCGGCGAAGATGGCGGGAGAACCGCTCGACCGGCTGGAGCGCGAACCCGATGGTTCATAGCGGCGGTCCGACGGGCCCGGCGGCGAGGTGCCGGCCTCGTCCCCCTCGCCCCGAATGTTCATCCGGGCCGCGGGCCGATACCGTCGAACGGCGGCAGCGCCGCGTACGTCTCGACCTCGCCCGCCCCGATCACGCATTCCCCGCCGACGGTCAGCCAAGCGTGGAAGTCCAGCCCCGAATCTTGCGCCTTGCGCCGGGCGCCGAAGACGAGGCGGCTCGCGACCCCCCGGCGGCGCAGCATCCACTGCAGCGCCACGGCCTGCGGCAGGCACACGGCGGGAAACGGCACGTGGCGGGCGACCCTTCGCACGACGCGCGCCACCCTTCGGGGAAGCCGCCGCGGCGGTGCGGGCGCCGGTCCTTCGGGATCGCCGGCGGAGGAAGCAACGTGCGGGTCCGCCGGCGGTCCGCCGGTCGGCGCCGGCGCTTCCGCCGTGACCAGCCAGCGCCGCCAGCGGCGCATCGGCACATGCGCGACGAGCAGCCGCGCCACGAGCAGGAACAGCGCCGCTTCCACCGCGATCGCCTTGGCCGCAACCGGCGCGCGGACGAAAGCGCGAACGGCTTTCGCGGATTGCCCGAAGCGGGGATCCGCCCCTGCGGTCGCGGCAGGAGGCGCGCTCCCACTGCCCTTCCTCCTGGTCGCCCAGAGCAGCGGACGCAGCGGGAAGTACAGGTAGAACAACCGGTCGGGGAGGTCGAGCCTCCCCCAGTCTTGCGGGCCGACGAACACGCTCGCGATCTCGTGCAGGATGGTCCTCGAATGGGGCTTGGCGATCAGCCTGATCACCTTCTGCCCAGCCCAGTCAAAGCCGCCGTTAAAACGGGCGCCGTCGTCATCACGCCAGGTCCGTTCCGAAAAACGGGCGATCCAGGCCGCTCGCCTTCCACTGGCGGTAAACGGCGCCGCACCCTGCGGAAGGCGGACGTGGAGCGCCGCCCCGCACAGCAGCAGCGTCGAGGCGAGGATGCTCGAAAGCCCCGCTTGCCGGCACCGCGCCGACACCCGTTCGAAGCGCTCGGGACCCATGGATGCGAGGACGACCGCCACGTCGCACAGCCAGACAAGTCTCTTCCAGTAATGCCTCGCGCCGTGGCACATCAGGTACAGGAGTTCATCCTCCCGCCCCAGGGTTCTGAACGAAAGCGCGCCGATCTCCACTTGGACACTGCCCGCAAGGAGCCTCTCGAAAGGCACATCGATATAGAAGGGGTTGGTCGACAGGCGCCAGTGCAGCTCCAGCAATCCGCCCGGACCGGCGAGCTTATGATCATGTTGGAACCTGCGGTACCAGCGGTTGCGGGCCGGTGTCTCAGGGAAGCTCGGCTCGACCCGCGACCAGCCGTTTTCCAGCAGTACCCGCTCGGCGGCCTGAAACGTTCGCGGTGAAACCAGCAGGTCGATGTCCCGCGCGCTTCTCGCCAGCGGGCGTCCGTACAGGCGTTGGCTGAGCGGCAGACCCTTGAGCACCAGACAGGGGATGTCGGCGGCGGCAAGCAGGACGGTCGCCCGTTTCAGCGCTGCGATTTGGGCCAGCCCATGACGCGCGGTCCGTTCGCCGATTCTCTTGAGCCTCGGCTCGATGCCGGAGTCGGAGACCGGGTCGGCGGCTCGATTCTGTGTCCCCTGCAAGAGCAGGGGCGCCACCCGGTGTTGCCGCGCGAGCGCGACGACGGCGTTCCAGTCGTCGACCCGGGAGAGTGCCTCCAGGTCGGCTTCAGGGTCGCCGGCCCCGAGGCCGAGACGCAGCCCCGCGAGCAAGCCCTCCAAGGGCGCGGTGACGGGTGGAGGCGTCGCGGAGATCTCGGCGGACAGGTGCAATGAGAGCCCCTCGTGGAAGCGATTCTTGTGGTACTTTTTCAGCTAGACCCTCCGCGCCGTCATCGACCGGAACCGCCAGCCCATGCGCCGACCCTACTGTTGCATTAAGTTCGCCGATCCATAGGGCGAATGTCAACGCAAAGTAGAAATATCCCCTTTGCCGAAGGCCCGGGATCCTGCCGGGCGGCAACGATGTGGCCTCGCCCGGGCGAGCCGAGTTGTCGATGAGGCGGCCCGAGCGGCCGCGGCCGGGTGGGTGGAGGTGCCGGGAAACGGCGGCTTTGGCAGCTTCGTGTTTGCAGCAGTTCCAAGTACGGCGATATAGGAGCGGGTAATGCTGTTCGGACATCCAGCCTCGCTGCTGCGCCGCCGAGAGGCGTTGCTGACGTCATTGATCGCCGTTGCGTTCTGGGGATTGGCGTTCGCAACGGTGACCAACCTGAGGTATCTCCCGCTTCGGGGGCTGCCCGAGTTCGAGGCCATGGTGGCCAGGGCGACGATGGCGTTCGGCGCGGTGTTGTTGGGCTTGGTCGCGGCGCGCAGCGTGATCGCCTGGCGGAAGTCTGGTTCATTCGCCCCCATCCGAAGGACGCTTGGCGAAACGCCCGGCATGTTGCTGTTGGGCGCGGTGGCGTCGTATCTGTCAATCGGCGCCTTGGTGCTTGGCGCCGAAGGGATGCGGGAACCGGCTGCATTGGACGGCTTGAAGTATCAACTCCTCCATTTCGGCGTGCTCGTGGCTGCCGTGATGGGCGGGTTGGCGGTGTTGGAACGAGTCGGGGCGCAGCGGCTGTTGCAGGGCGCGCTTGTCATCCTGATTCCGGCTTGCGTCATCATTCTCGCTTCGCCGGTCCTGCGCGACCTCGGAGTCCTTTCGCCTTACCGAATTCCATTTCGTCTGACCGGCGCTTTCGCCGATCCCAACGATGCGAGTTTCGCCGCGTGCATGACGGTGGCGCTGGCGGCGGCGTGGCTGACCAACGGCGGGGCGCGCACGATCGGCTGGCTTGGTCTGATCGCCGGCGTCGTCGCAAGCTCGGCGACGGCGTCCCGAACGGCGCTAGTCGTACTCGGTGCGCTGGCGATCGTGTTCCTGGCGATCAACGTCCGCGGCAGATCGAGGACTTTCATCTTTGGTTGGGCAGCGACAGTGTTGACGGGGATTGCGGGACTCGCCGTCGTCGTGCTTGTCTCCGGAGGTCTTTTCGAGTGGTCGAGGTTGCGGTCGGTGGACGTTGTGGATAGGACGATGCTGTTCTGCGAGCCGTCGCCGACGGATGGTCCCGGCACGGACTGCTCGGTCCTGCTGGCAACGAGAGACGTCCTGGCCGGGGACGTTGTCTTGAACTGGAGCAGGGACGTGCCCGTGAGCTCTTGGCAGGGCGTTACGGTGGACATCAGCGAGCGACGCGTCACCCGTCTGGAACTGAGGGGAGTGGGAATGAACGGCCGGATCCCGTCGGACATCGGCCGTCTGGGTCGCCTCGTTTCGCTAAACCTGCAACGCAATCGGCTCGGGGGCGGCATTCCGCCCGAGTTGGGCAACCTGGCGAGCCTCGAGGTTCTGACTCTGAACCACAACAACTTGACAGGGGCCATCCCGCCGGAGCTGGCGAAGCTCGAGAACCTCAAGGAGCTGCGGTTGGTTGCCAACCGTCTGACCGGTCCGGTACCGGCTGCTCTCGGAGTTCTCGACCTGTCCCTCCTGCGTCTTGCGCGCAACGACTTCGACTCCATTCCCCACGAACTCACCGCCGTTGCCGACCACGATCTGGCCCGTGCGCGGCCTTGTCTGCCGCTGCCGTCTACGAGCCCGGAGCTATTCGCGGACTGCACGCTGCTGCTGGCGGTGAAGGACACGCTGGCCGGCGACGCGTCGCTCAACTGGCACGCGGCGATCCCCGTCGGTTCTTGGGACGGCGTGACCGTGGGCGGTGCCCCGGAACGCATCTCCAGGCTCGACCTGCACAATAGGATGCTGAACGGACGCATTCCCCCGGAACTCGGCAAGCTGGAGGGCCTCGTCAATTTGGACTTGGCAAACAACCGCTTCACCGGGCCAATTCCCCCCGAGTTGGGGCGCCTCGTCCGTTTGCGTGGTTTGAGTCTGGACCGCAACTCTCTCACCGGTGTCGTTCCCGCGGAACTGGGACAACTCAGGCGGCTCGATTCCCTGTGGCTGAGGGAGAATCGCCTGACCGGTCCTGTTTCGCCGGCGCTTTCCGATGTCCGCGACCATGATCTCCGGCATCTCGTGTTTTGCGCACCGCCAGCGCCTCTCGACCCGGAGCTGTTCGAAGATTGCACTTTGCTCTTGGCGGCAAAGGAAACGCTGGCTGGCGAGGCGGAGCTCAACTGGAGCGTGGCGTTGCCGCTCCTCGAATGGGAGGGTGTGAACGTAGGCCGGCACGGACGTTTGACCGAGCTCCATCTGGCTGCCAAGGGACTCGCTGGGCGGATTCCGCGGGAGCTCGGCAGCTTGGATGACCTCGTGTTCTTGAACTTGTCCGCCAACCAGCTTACCGGTTCGATTCCGCCGGAGTTGGAGCAACTCGTCGGCCTGCGCAGCCTGTTCTTGGATGGCAATGCCCTGACCGGTTCCGTGCCGTCGAAACTGCTCGAGATCCCAACAACCGCTTTTGGTGATCTGTTGGTCTGCGCGCCACCGCCGGAATTGAGCCCCGCGTTGTTCGACGACTGCGTCGCGCTGTTGAGGATGGCAAGAACGCTGGCCGGCAGCGCGCACCTCAACTGGAGCGCGGCCTTGCCGATGGAGGAGTGGCTGGGCGTGACCGTGGGCGGGCCGGAAGGTCGCGTCGCTGCGCTGGAGCTGCCCAGAATGGGCCTGAATGGGCATGTTCCCGCGGCGTTGGGGCAGCTCGCCGGCTTGCGGGCCATCGTGCTTGACGGCAACGACCTGACCGGCCCCATTCCGCCCGAGCTGGGAAAACTGGCGCGCTTGGAGGTGCTCGGGCTCGGCAACAACGCGTTGACCGGCGCCGTCCCTTCGGAGCTGGCGAATCTGTCGAGCTTGAGGGAACTCTGGCTGAGCGGCAACGACCTGACCGGCCCCGTGCCGCACGAACTGCGGGCCGTCGCCCGCCCGGAAGCGACCTGCCCAAGCGCTCAGAGCGCCAATCCCGGTCTGCGCGGCGATTGCGAGATCCTGCTGGCAATCAAGCACATTCTCGCCGGCGACGCGGCGCTCAACTGGAGCGAGGATGTGCCCATGGAGTCTTGGCAAGGCGTCACCATAGGCGGCGCGGCGGCACGCGTGACGATGCTCAAACTGCCGGAGTCGGGTCTGAACGGGCGCATTCCGCCGGCGCTGGGACGATTGAGCCATCTCGTGTCGCTTGATCTCAGCGGCAACCGGCTCGCCGGCCCCGTGCCCCCGGAACTGGGGGAGTTGACCAACCTGGAGCACTTGGCGCTCTCCTTCAACGCCTTGAAAGGCCCCGTGCCGGCGGCGCTCGAAGATCTCGAGAAGTTGAACCTCCTGCGCCTCTCCGGCAACAAGCTGGACCGCCCCTTCCCGGGGCGTCTCTTCGGGATCGCCAACAACGATATCGTTGTCGAGGACATGCGCCCTCGTCGACCAATGGGCGACGCGCAAACCGCACAGACGGCGGAGGGGCCTGCGAACACGGCTCGTTCGGCGTTGGCAAAGCGCCTGTTTTGTCGGCCCCCTCCTCCCGCACCCTCCGGCATCGTTTCCGATCTGCAGGCCGACTGCGCCCTTCTGCTGTCGAGCCGGGATGTCTTGGCCGGCGACGCCCCGCTCAACTGGAGCGAGGACATTCCGCTCGAATTCTGGCAGGGCGTCACAGTCCGTGGCGCGCCGAAGCGAGTGACCGCCCTCGAATTGCCGGGCGCGGGACTGAACGGACGCTTGGTTGCCCGGCTGGGAGAATTGAGTGGCCTCGTGTCGCTCAACCTCGGTCACAACCGCCTCGGCGGGCCCATACCGCCGGGCTTGGGCGGGATGGAACGGCTCGTCTCGCTGCGCCTGGAAGGCAACCAGTTCACGGGCCCCGTGCCTCCAGAACTCGCAGGACTGGAAAATCTCTCTTTCCTGCGCCTCGCCGGCAACGACCTGCATCGGCCCTTTCCGCCGGCGCTCCACGAAATTGTCGACCATGACCTCGACATGCCGGCTTTCTGCCGGCCGAGGAGGATCGATCCGGGCCTGCAAGCCGATTGCGCCCTCCTGCTGACGGTTAGGGATAGCCTTGCCGGGACTGCGCCGCTCAACTGGCACGTTGATGTGCCGGTCGACGATTGGCGGGGAGTCGCCGTGGATCGCGCGCGCGGCCGCGTGACGGCGCTTGATCTTACGCAAATGGGGTTGAACGGACACATACCCGGGGAGTTGGGCGAGCTTGCCGGGCTCGTCTCTCTGCGCCTCGGCCGCAACCGCCTTGTCGGCGAGATCCCGCCCGAGCTCGGCGACCTCGCCGATCTCCGCATATTGACATTGGATGGCAACCTCTTGACCGGATCCGTGCCGCCGGAACTGGGCAAGCTGTCGACGCTCACCGACTTGGGGTTGCGCTGGAACCGTTTGAGCGGCCCCGCACCTCCCTCGGTGGCCGCGCTGCCCAAGCTGGTCCGGTTGCGCCAAGGTGATGAGGCGGCTCGCCAGCGGCCGGAGCGGGATCGCGGGCGCCGGGATATTCTCGACCGAAACCTGCTCTGTCAACGCCACTACAAAGCACGGTCACGCCTGCATGGCGACTGCACCACATTGTTGGACGCTCGCCACGTTCTGGCCGGCGATGTCCAATTGAACTGGCACCACGAAGTCCCCATCAGCTATTGGCGGGGCGTCACCGTCGGCCTTCCCGCCGTCGCCGGCGATGCCGGGGAAGGGTTGCGCGTGATCGCGCTGGATCTGTCGCACATGGGATTGAACGGACGGATTCCCGCGGAGCTGTCCGCTCTGGACGCGCTGGCCGTTCTGCGTCTTAGCGACAACCGACTTGCGGGATCGATCCCGCCGGCACTCGGCGCATTGACCGGGCTGCGGACGCTGGCACTGGAAAACAACGCGCTCGCCGGCGCGATCCCGCAAGAACTAGGCGCGTTGCAGGCACTCGTTTCGCTGCGTCTTGGCGGCAACGAACTCACTGGCCGCCCGGAGTTCAACACCCTGAAGGGCCTGCGAGTGCTCGCCGTGGAAGGAAACAATCTGACGGGCAACCTCCATCCGGGGCATGGTTCTCTGTGGCAACTGGAGGAACTGCGGCTTGAGAACAATCGTCTGCACGGATCAATCCCCCCGCAGCTTGACTGGTTGGCCAATCTGGCGGTCCTCCGGCTGGGCGGCAACGCGTTTGCGGGTTGCGTCAGGGTTGGGTCGCGTGCGGCGCAGGTGCGCGACAACGATTTGGATTCCGCCGATCTGCTCTGCGAGTCGCCGCCCTCGATCAAACCGGGCCTGTTCGAAGATGGCGCGCGTTTGATGCGCATGCGCGACATCTTGGCCGGCGACGCGGTGCTGAATTGGAGCTATGTCCGGCCCGTCTCGTCTTGGCGGGGCGTGTACATCGGCGCAGGAGGTCGCGTCGTCGGCCTGGACTTGCGAGACATGAATCTGACGGGCAGGATTCCCCGGGAACTCGGTGAACTAAGGCATCTCTATGTTCTGCGGCTCGACGGCAACCGGTTGACTGGCCCCATTCCGCCCGAACTGGCGAACCTGACCGGTTTGACGATGCTGTCGTTGGACGGCAATCGCCTGACCGGCCCCATCCCGCCGGGGGTGGCCAATCTGCCGAATGTCCGCCAACTGTGGCTGGCCGACAACCGTCTCACCGGTTCCATCCCGCCCCGACTGGCTGGATTCGAGGGTCTCTCCGTGGATGTCACCGGTAACGGGTTCCGCGGCCAGCTGCCACAGGAACTGCTCCGTTTGCCTACCCGGGACTTCGAATGGGCGGCCTTGGCGCCGCGCAGGCCGTCGCTTTGGAGTTTGGGTTTCGAGAAGGCCATGGAGGCGCCATTCTTCGGTCACGGCCTTGGGGCGTTGGCATACATGGACGGCGCCCCAACGGGATATCACGGCAGGCCGTTGGGCGTTCACAATCTGTATCTGACGTTGTTGGGCGAGGCGGGCATCGTCCCTCTGCTGCTGTTCGTGTCCGCCATCGTCCTGCTGCTGCGCCGGCAGTGGGCCGCGCCCAAGTCGCTTGCCCGGGACGCGACCGTGGCCGGGGTCTTCGTCATTGCGCTGTACTGCATGACCCTCCACCATCTGCTTGGCATTGGCGCGTTCATGTTTCTCGCCGGATTGAGCGTTGCGATAGGGACGGCGCACGACGATGGCGACCGACAGGTCGCAGCGGCGTGACCGGTGGTTGCAGGCAGACTCCCACGTCGGGTTCGTATTGCCTAGTCTGCATGGGGGCGGGGCTGAGCGTTGGCGCGCGCGCCTTGACCCCGTCGCGCGCGCGCAGCCAGCCTCCGGGCGACGCGGCGTTTTGTCCCGTCAGAAGTCGAGGAACTGCACGGCGTTGTGAATGGGCATGAGCTGCGGCTTGGCGCGGAACAGGTCCGCGTCTAGGCGCTCAAGCAGGCGCGGCATGTCGATGTAGCGGGCGCGCGATGGCGCGGCGCGGGCGAACAGCGCCCGCCGGACCGCTGGCAAAGCCTCGGCGAAGGATTCGATGAACGGCTCATGGCGGGCCGGATCGGCCTTGCTCGGGTTCCAGCAGAGTTCGGGCGGCAGCACCGACCGGAGCGCGTGGCGCATCAGCCAGCGGCTCCACGGCCCGCGCCTGAACTGCTCGGGCGGCAGCCCCAGCGCGAACTCCAGCAACCGGCGGTCCAGCAGCGGGTACCGGTACTCCAAGCCGTGCGCAGCGCCGCTCGCGGCCCACCCTTCAATACGTTGGCTCAGATGCCCGTTCCGCAGCAGCCATAGTTGCGTGTCCCGCACGTTGACCTGCCGGGGGATTCGCGCCGGCGCGGGTTTCACGCGGCGGGCGAACGCCGGGTCAATGAGCCAGCGCCGCCCGCGAGGCCCGTCTCCTCGCCGCAGCCTGCGAAGAGCGTGCGGCAGGCGGGGATGCACGAGGGGCAGCGCGACGCCCGCCAGGAACATGAGCGGGTTGACTTGGCGGGCGCTGCCCTCGGCGAGCAATTTCAGCCAGCGCCCGGTGAGGAGCAGGCGCTCGCAGTGCCCGCGGCCGTTGAACGACAGGCCCTCGTCGCCGCCCCATCCCGACAGCAGCACGCGCACGCCTTGTTCCGCGGCGCAGGGCTGCACCGCCATCTCGTTCGGGTGGATGTGGACGCCTGGGCAGGCCCCGTCGCGCCGCAGCATGGCGACAACGTCGCCCGGGCTCAGCGCCCGGTGGAAGACCTGCATCCCTTCCTGGGCGCACACCGCGGCGACGGCGTCGTACTCGGCCGCGTGGGACTCGCTGGGTGGGCGGTCGCCAAGCGTTGGCAGCCAACTGAAGGCGAGCGGCGGCGGCCGGCCTTGGCGCCGCAATTCGCGGGCGGCCAACACCGCAATGCTGGAGGAATCGAGGCCGCCGCTGAGATGCACGCCCACCGGGTCTGGGCCGCGCAAACGGTCCGCCACGGCGCGCGTGTAGAGAGCCAGGAACTCCTCGGCGCAGGCGTCGTCGGAGGCCGCTCGAGCCGCGGGCGCGTGCTCGGGACGCCAGTGCCGTTCCCGCCGCGCCTCTCCGCCCTCAATGGTCAACGCATGGCCGGGCGGCAGCTTGCGGACCGCCTTGAAGAACGTGCGCGTCGTCGTGTTCACCTCGATGCGCGTCAAGTGCGCCGCCACGGTGGCCTCGTCCAGCTCGCTGGAGACGCCGGGCGCGGCGAGCACGGCTTCGACGGCGCTGGCGAAGACGATGCCTCGCGGAATCCGGGCGTAGTAGAAGGGCCGGGCACCGGCGTGGTCGCGGGCGCAGAACAGCACGCGCCGCTTCGCGTCCCACACGGCGAAGGCGTAATCCCCGAGCAGGCGGGTCGGACACGCCCGGCCCCAGCGCGCGTAGGCTCGGAGAATGAGTTCGTCGTCGGTGATTTCGGCCCGGTCGGGGCGCGGGACGCCCAAGGCGTCGCAGAGCGATTCGCGGTCGTCAAGGCGCGCGTCCGCGGCGAGGGCGAGGCCGGCCGCGGGGTCGAAGCGGGTCAGGCGGTCGGTTCGCCCATCCTCCGTCTCCGCGCGCCGGCAGCCAAGCCCGACGCCTTCTTGCGCCCACGTCGCGTCGTCGGCCCCATAGTCCGAGAGTGCCGCCAGCATGGGGTCGATGCCGGTTGCGCCATCCTGGCCACGGAGATGGCATCCGCAGATGGCGCGCGTCACGCGCCGCTCCCGTGGGATCTGAAGTGATTCATGGTCGCCCGATGCACACGGTCTCCAGGCGTCCCGTCCACAGGCCGAATGGCTTATGCCGGAACGGATTGAACGTGGATGATCCTCAGGGCGCTCGCGGCTTGCAGGAACTCCAAGGTGTCGCGGCGGCAGACGTCGAGGTCGACGTCGTACTCGGCCGCCAGCGCGTCGCAGATTTCGGCGGCGGCCCGGGCAGCTTCCAACAACGTCCAGATCTTCGCACCGACCGAATCCAGTTCGTAGTATTCCCCCTCGTCAACGTCCATCATGGGTTGCCCATCAACCAACGGAGCGAACCATGAACGAGATTAAACGAATCCGCGTGTATCCGGGCAAGCGCATCCTCCACCTCACGGACGCGAAGGGCGGGATCGTGGAGCGCAAGCGGCTGCCGCGCCTTCCCCGGCTAGGAACATTTCGGCGTCCCGCAGATAGCCGAACCGATCCATGACTGGCCCGTGCGCGTCCACCACCGCCCGCACCTGCCGCGGGCAGAGCGCGGTTCGCCAAGACCCGGCCACGCCGGCCCGGAAGAAGGACGGCGCTGTCGGCTGCTTCTCATCGAATCCGGATTCCTCCTCTTGGGCGCGCAAACGGGGGAAGGCGGCGTGGTCGATGGCCTGCGCGAGGCGCGCGGCATCCCAATCAAGGCCGGCGAAGCGGACGATCGCGCCGAATGCGGCCCGCGGGTTCGCCAGCAGGTCCTCGTACCGCGTGACATGCACCGGCAGTTCCCCTTGATCCAACCAACTCGACACGTGCCCGCTCCACGTCAGCAGCGGAATCGGCAACCAAGTGGAAATGCCCCGCGAGGCTTTCTCTGCTCCGGCAGCGGAGTCGTTCATGAACTTCACGATCCTGTCGATGGGCCGCTGCTCGTGGTGCGCGTAGGAAACCGCCACGTCAAGGGGATTGCGGACCAGGTAGATCACGCCGGCCGTCGCCGTCTTCGGGAACAGGGCCGTGCCGCTTGGCGCGTGAACGCATGCCTCGTGGACTTTGACGAAGGCCGGCGGCGGCATGGCCTCGGCCAAGGCCTCGTGAAGCAGCGGGCGGTGGCGCAGGATCTCCTCCGGCGTCATGTCGGACGACGGGAGCCCGATACACTCGTCGAACATGGAGCGGAGGCTGGCGACGGCCGCGCCGATCAGCGCGTTGATCGAAGCCGGCTCGCCGGCGCCGTGCAAGTAGTTGGTCAGCACCGTCCGCAGCCAAGTGTTGCCGGACTTCGGGTAGGAGGCGAGCCAGAAGATCGGCACGGACGCTCCCTGACGTCACCCGGAAGCGCCGGCAGCAAGCGAGACCGGCTCGGCCTCGCACTCGCGCTCGCACAGAGACCGCTCGATTTCGTCCGCCAGCGCATTGATCCGCAACGGGTGCGCGGGCCGCTTCACCCGGACGACCGGCACCTGCCTCGCCATTGCCGCGACGGCGCGAAAATGCGCCGGGCGCTGGCTGAGCCCAGACAGGTATCCCTTGCGGTAGGTGTATTTTCTCAACAGACACTCGAAGGCCGCGCGGCGCGTGCATGGCTCGATCTCGATGCCGCTCCCGGGGGAAGGCGTCAGCATGTAGGCGGCGCGCACGGCCAAGGGGGCGGCGCGAAACCGCTCCACTGGCACCAAGTACTTCTCCATGTCCTTCCGCACGCGGCGCCGCGTCCGGGGCTGCCAGCCCAATTCGTCCAAGACGTCCGCCCACAGGCGCGCGCAGGGAAACGCGGACAACACCATCGGACGTCCGCCGCGGTCCAAGACGACGCCGGCGACGTCATCGGCGAGCATGGCGTGCCCCCGCTGCACCATCGCCGCGAGCAGCGAAGACTTGCCGTCGCCGGAGCGGCCGAGAAACAACACGGCGCCGGCCCGGGTCTCGATGGCGCTGGCGTGCAAGGTGACGACGCCGCGCTGCAGCAGCAGCGCGGCAAACACCGAGCCGGTGAGGAAAACGCTCACGTCGCGGTCGCTGCCGTGCGGCTCCACCAGGATGTCGCGGCCCTCCGTGACCAGATACCGGGCCACCCCGTCCACGTTGAGCAGGAACGCGCCGGGCGCACTTTGCCAATGCCCGCTCTTGTCCACCGGCGCGGGCAGGGCCGCGGGCACCACGCCGACGCGAACGGCGACGTCCGGCGCCTGGTCCGGGCCGCTGGAAGCGGGGACAAAGGGCAAGGCGATGGGCGAATGCACCCGCAGCCCGTAGGCCGCGTAGTGGTGAAGCGCGCGGCTCACGCGAGAGTCGCTCCCTCGCCCTCGAACACCTCGAAGATGAAGTGGACGCGGTCTTGGTCGCCGCCGTTGAACGCGCCGTGCGGGACCAGATTGTTCACCTCATAGGCGTGTCCGGCCCGAAGCTGAAAGTCCGTGTCGTGTACGGTCAGCGTGGCTCGCGGGTTGGTCCGCAGCGGGACATGGATGCGGTGCGCCAACAGGTGCGAGCCCTCCCCGTCCACGTGGCGGTCGATGCCGCGGCCCGCCTCAAGCCTCGCCAGCATCGCCTTGGGGTAGACCGGATTGGCGTAGCCGTAGGGTGCCACCGCCTGCGCCATGACCGGCAGCAGGAGCCGCTGCCAGACCGTCCAGATGGGCTTCGAGTAGAAGCGCAGGGGCGTCTGATTGCCGCTGATGAAACGGAACACGACGTGGCGCGTAAAGGCGAAGCAAAAGTAATCGTTTTCCTTGGCCGCGTCTTCCTGCCGCCACGCCTTTTCCGAAAGCCGCTCAACGCTGCGCCGGAGCGTCTCGACGTCAACCGCCCCAAGATGCCGCACCAAGGCTGGCTTTTCGACGCGCGGCAGCGCCGGCGGCTCGCGGTCGATCGCCGGCGGCTCGCGGTCGATCGCTGGCGCCGTCACCGTGCGTCCGAGTGCGGGCGCTTGCAGTTGTAGAAGAACCCGGGCATGAGGAGCTCCTTGATGGCCCTGCCGTCGCGGGGGGCTTGGTCCATCTTCGCTTTTCATCTCCACGCGGCGCACCCGCCGCTCGTCCGGCGGCGGGCAGGACGCCTGCCCGCAACCTCTACCGAAGCATTGTAGCGCCGATGAACGGCTAGGGGATGCTTGAACCAGGCGGGGATTGGCGCTGTAGGCTTTTCAGATTCCACCAACGCCTTCACGCCGGCTCCCGCATCGACGGTCTCTTGGCTTGGAGACCGTTGACAAGGACGGGTCACATGAGGGCGTAGCCAAAATAGTCGAGCGCACTCCGATGCTCCCGGAACACGCGGTTGAACACCGCGATCTGCGAGGTGTCGAGGCGCACGATCTGGCTTTCGTTCATGTCGGTCAGCATCGCGTCGTACGAGTTCTCCTTCACAGGCACCCTCTGGCGCAGGTTCAGGTCGTCGAGCTCCGGCACCAAGGCCCGGATCCGCTGCGCCACCCGCTCGGGCTCGGCGCACATCTCCTCGTAGGTGAAGAACACGCTGCAATCCCGGTATGCCTGCACGTTGCGCCGCTGCCAAGCGAGGCAGCGGACGACATGCAGGGCTGCCTCCTCCTCGAGGCTGCGTTCCTCGGCCACGAACTGGCTGCGGTAGTTGCGGCAGATGCCCTCGCAGACCGCGTAGGGGTTGCGCACCATGAACAGGAACTTCGCGTTGCGGAAGTGGCGGAGCAATTGATCGACGAGCAGCAGGAACGGCGGGGACTTGGTGACGAACACCGACGCTCGGGGGTCCTGGGCGCTGGCCTGGAAGTACCACGCCTTGCGGTTGCGCGGCCAGTCGTAGCTGCGGGGGTCCGCGAAGCGGTCGATCCAGTGCTGGCGGGCGCCCCAGATCAGCCCCGGCTTCGGCTCTCCCGGCAGAGGGGGCCGGTAGGTCGTGGGCCCCGCGTAGCCGAGCATCCTCTTGCCTTCGCGGGCGAGGCTCCAGGTGGCCCGGCAGGTGGCCAAGGCGTGTCCCAGGAAGGTGGAGCCGCTGTTGTTGGGGCACACGGCGAACAGGTGGGTGGTCACCGTGTTGTCCAGATCGCGGCCCGCGCCGCTGACGCGCGTGCTGGGAGGGCGCTTGGCGGCCAAGCCCGTCCGGGTTGCGGGGGAAGCCGCCTCGGCCATCTCGTCGCGGGCGTCGCTCCAGAGCTTGAAGTGGCGCGTGGGCGCGCGGGCAGGGTGAGCCCACACCCAACGCAGCATGGCGTCGGGCGCCCAAGGTTTCACCGGATAGTTGAAGTGCAGCGCCTTGGCGTGTTCTGGGGCGAGGTTCTCCCGTGCGCGGATGGCGGGAGCGGAGGCGAGGAGATAGTTGTAGGTGGAGCTGACGAGGGTGCAGCGCCCGGCGAAGCATCGGTTGAGGAGGAACTGGTCTGTATGGGGGGCGCGTGGGCCGGGCCAAGTGCGCGGGTGGACCATGTCGAGGAGGTCCGCGTAGCAGGTTCCGTCTGCGAGGCGTCCGTCGAAGAGGAAGAACCCGCTGTTGAACGTGTTCGAGAGTGCGGGAGCGTCGGCGGGGTCGGAAGCGCTCAGGGGTTCGAAGGTGCGGGCGTCGCGCCGCCCGCCGCCGAGGGCGACCTGGTCCGGGCAGCACAGCAGCGCGCCGGGAGCGTCGAACAGGGCTTCGAGCGGGGCGCGGACGAGCACGTCGCTGTCGTAGAAGAGCACCTTGCGGTAGCCGCGCAGCCGAAAGGCTTCGAGGGAGTAGAAGTACTCGAGCCCGCCGGCGAAGGCCGGATGGCTAGCGGCCAGATGGGCGAGCCGGTCCCTGAGCCTGGTGGACACCGTCTCGAACCGCACGCGGTCAGAGACGGCCTGCAGGGCGTCGCGCGCGGCCTGGGGGAGCGCGTCGTGGATGATGACGAGGTCGCCGTCAAAGCGTGGATGGTGCGCGAGGAAGGAACCGAGCATGACCAGGGCGCCCGGGACGAAGGACTCGGTGGTGGCGGTGGCGAGGCAGACGCCGGATGTGGAGGAGGATTTCATCGGCGCGATGGGAAGGCGCAGTTTCGGAGCCGGCGCGCCGGCTCCCGCACGGTCGGATCGGCGTCAGGACCTTGGACGGTACTGGGCGTTTTCACTAAAGTTGGGATCCGCGCCACTCCCGACTTCGCCGTCCACTGTCCGGATGACCGGCTTGGCCCAAGGCTTCTTTGGCGCATCGGCCGGCGAGGCCGTGCGCGCATCAGCTACGCGGGGGGTGGCGGTTGTGTCGCGCCACTTCCCTTCCATCTCTTCGCAACCTCTACCGAAGCACTGTACCTTAGCACAGATGGCATGAGCGTCCCCTCCACCAATCAAGAGTCAAGGTACTCGCCGCTGCGCGGCGCGTCCCGGCGCGATGACGCTCTGCTCGTCATCGCCCGCACTGGCGCGGCGAAGAACGAATCCTTCGACGCCGCGGTTGCTCGCGCCAAACTGTATCTCGAAGCCGGCGCGGACCTGCTCATGCTGATGCCCGCCACCGACGAGCAGTGGGCGGAAGCGCCACGACGCATCGGTGGCGGTGGCGAGGCATGGACGGGGACTACATCGACGCGATGGGAAGGCGCAGCTTAGGAGCCGGTGCGCCGGCTCCCGAACGGTCGGACCGATATCAGGACGTTTGCCGATATCTGGCGTTTTCAACCGTGCGGCTGGTGGCATCTGTGCCAGACCGGACTTCACCGTCCACTGTCCGGATGGTGGGCTTGGCCCAAGGCTTCTTTGGCGCATCGGCCGCCGAGGCCGTGCGCGCATCAGCTACGCGGGGGGGGGGGGGGTGTCGCGCCATTTCCCTTCCATCTCTTCGCAACCTCTACCCGAAGCATTGTATTTTGGCACAGATGATATGAGCGTCCCCTCCACCAATCAAGAGTCAAGGTACTCGCCGCTGCGCGGCGCGTCCCGGCGCGATGACGCTCTGCTCGTCATCGCCCGCACTGGCGCGGTGAAGAACGAATCCTTCGACGCCGCGGTTGCTCGCGCCAACCTGTATCGCGAAGCCGGCGTGGACCTGCTCATGCTGATGCCCGCAGCCGACAAGCAGTGGGGAGAAGCGCCACGACGGGCTGGCGCCGCTTTACGCCATTGAAGACGCAACCACGGAGCGCCGCGAATAGCACTGCGAATGGGGCGACTGCAGGCTGCTGGCAATGCGCGGCGATGGGTGTACAGTTTGTTTGTCTCCAATCCGCCGCACCCGCGAACCATGACCCAAGCCAGCACACCTCCCACCGCCGCCGAACACGCCGCCGCCATGGCCGACTACATCCAAGAGGGCCAGTGCCGCGCGGACGCGATCGGCAACCGCGGCCCGGTGCGCTTCCAATCCGGCACGCGGCTGGCCGACGACATCTTGGCCGCCTACTGGCGGCACGGCTTCTACGTTCTCGAAGGCGTTGTCGCCCCAAAGGAACTGGAGGAACTGCGCACCGATATGGCGAGCAACTTGGAGCGCGCCCCGATTGGACGCGGCGCGGAAGTGGACGCCCAGGGCCGCCCCGCCCTCGGCCTTGAGTTCCGGCGGCCAACCTTCAGCTTCATCAAGCCGTTGAGCGATCCGGTTGGCGGCACCAACCTGGTTGGCGGCCGGCATCCCGCCAAGATGGCGGAGCCGGACCCCGGCGAAGGCGCGCCCGAAGAAGTGATTCACATGGCGTACGGCATGTGCCAAAACATGCCATCCGGCTTGCGCTTGTACGGCCATCCCCAGCTGCTGGCGATAGCCGAGAACATCAACGGCGCGGACTTCACGCCGTTCAACGATGCCATCTTCATCAAACAGCCCGGCTTGGGCGGATCGGTGGCGTGGCACCAAGACGGCCTCACGCATTGGCAGTCGCCGCACTGGGACGAAGGCATCCACGGCTTCAACTTCCAAGTGCAGCTCTATCCGTCCACGCCAGGCAACTGCTTGTGGGTGATGCCGGGCACGCACAAGCTCGGCAACCTGGACATCAAGGCGATGGTGGCGGAGAACGGCGGCTGCGAGCGCCTGCCCGGCGCGGTGCCGCTGGTCTGCGAGCCGGGGGACGTCACGATGGTGAACCGGCAACTGCTGCACGGTTCGTTCGCCAACACCTCGCCGGACTTGCGCATCTCGCTCACGTTCGGCTTCCACCGTCGCGCGTCCGTGCTCGGCGTTAAAGGCAAACTCGGCGCGAACGCGGAGGACGTCTACGACGAGCAGCGCGTATTCGACCGCTCGGCGGTGATCGCCGTGGCAATCGACGCCCGCCGCCAACACCTGCCAGACGAAGAACCCTACGTCTACCAGCCCTTCGTTGGTTTGGAGGAGGACTACCGTTGGTACGCGGAAACCTACGAGAACGTGATTCGGGACTACAACCTGAAAGATCTCGGCATCTGAAAAACTTCGCCGACACGCGCGGGCCGCCGTCTTCCTTCCGCGGTGTAGTCCACAACGACGAAACCCGGTTGCCGGTGGGAATCGATCCTGACACGTGGGAGATGGGTACCGGCCTTTAGCCGGCGCCGTCAAAGCTCCAGCAGTATCCGCGCCGGGTCTTCAATAAGCTCCTTCACCGTCACGAGGAAACGCACGGCTTCGCGTCCGTCGATCAGGCGGTGGTCGTAGGAGAGGGCGAGGTACATCATCGGGCGCACCACCACCTCGCCGCCCTCCGCCACCGGGCGTTGCTCGATCTTGTGCATGCCGAGAATGCCGGTTTGCGGCGGATTCAGGATGGGCGTGGAGAGCAGCGAGCCGAACACGCCGCCGTTGGAAATGGTGAAGGTGCCGCCTTGCATCTCCTCCAAGGTGAGCTTGCCGTCGCGGGCGCGGCTGCCGTATTCGGCGATGGCGTCCTCGATCTGATGCAGGCCCAGGGCGTCGGCGTCGCGCACCACCGGCACCACCAGGCCGCGGTCAGTGCTGACGGCCACGCCGATGTCGTAGTAGCCGTGGTACACGATGTCGTTGCCGTCGATGCTGGCGTTCACGGACGGGAAACGCTTGAGCGCTTCCACCGCGGCGCGCACGAAGAAGCTCATGAAGCCGAGCTTGGTGCCGTTGTGCCGGGCTTGGAACTCCTCCCCGTATTTGCGCCGCATCGTCATCACGGGCTGCATGTTCACCTCGTTGAAAGTGGTGAGCATGGCGGCGGTGCGTTGCGCGTCCACCAACCGCTCGGCGATGCTGGCGCGCAGCCGCGTCATCGGCACCCGGCGTTCCACACGGGCTTCGTCGCCGGCGGGCGGCGCTGGCGTGGCGGCCGGTTCTGGCGCCTTGGCGGTTGGCTCGGGCGCTTTCGCGGCGGTGGCGTGGCGTTGCACGTCCTCCTTCGTTACGCGGCCGCCTTTGCCGGTGCCGTCCACGGCGGCGAGGTTCACGCCGCTTTGGGCGGCGAGTTTGCGCGCCGAAGGGGCGACGCCGGCTGGTGTGGGCGCGTCCGGCGCCGGGGCGGCTGTCTTCTCGCCAGGGTCGCCGGGGCCTTCCGCTGCGGCGTCGACCGCGGCTTCCTCCAGGCGGCCGAGCACCTCCTCGGATTCCACCGTGTCCCCTTCGGGCTTGACGATCTCGGCCAGCACGCCGTCCATCGGCGCGAATATCTCGATGACGACTTTGTCCGTCTCCACATCCACCAGCACGTCGTCGCGCTGCACGGCGTCGCCCACTTCCTTGTGCCAAACGGCCACCGTGCCCTCGGAAATCGATTCGGCGAAGGTTGGCGTTTTGATGTCAACGGGCACTTCAGCTCCCTCCATTCGGCCGCGCGGCTGCCGGCAGCGGCCGCCTGCCGGTGAGCGCGTCTTGGACCAAGGCGCGTTGCCGCTCCACATGTCGCGCCGCGTAGCCGCCGGCGGGCGCGGCGAACGCTTCCCGGCCGGCGGGGAAGAGCACCAACGCCGGGTCGTGGCCGTCCAGCACGCGGTGCATGTGATGCTGGCTGGAGTACCAAGCCCCTTGATTCATCGGCTCTTCCTGGCACCAGATCGCGTGGCGGAGCGCTCGGTAGGGCGCGATAGCGACCGCGAGCTCCCCTTCGGGAAACGGGTAAAGCTGCTCCAAGCGCACGATGGCGACGTTGCCGAGGTTCGCCTCGCGTCGCGCCTCGATCAGGTCGTAGTACACCTTGCCGCTGCACAGCACCAGGCGATCGACTTGCGCGGCGTCGAGATCATCCACTTCGCCAAGCACCGGTTGGAACGCGCCTTCCGTCAGATCCTCCAAGCTGCTCACCGCCAACTTGTGGCGCAGCAGACTCTTGGGCGTCAGCGCCACCAGCGGCTTGCGGAGCGGGCGGATCATCTGGCGGCGCAGCATGTGGAACACCTGCGCCGGCGTCGTCGGCACGCAAACCTGGATGTTGTGCTCCGCGCACTGCTGCAAATACCGTTCAAGACGCGCCGAAGAGTGTTCCGGCCCTTGGCCTTCGTAGCCGTGCGGCAGCAGCATCACCAGACCGCACAGCCGGCCCCATTTGGTCTCGCCGCTCACCACGAACTGATCGATGGCAACCTGGGCGCCGTTGGCGAAATCCCCGAATTGCGCCTCCCAGATCACCAGCGTCTTCGGCGAAGTGGCGCCGTAGCCGTACTCGAAGGCGAGCACCGCCTCTTCGGACAAGAGCGAATCGTAGATGTCGAACGTGTTCTCTTCGCTCAACGTGTTCAGAGGGACGATGCGCTTGCCGTCCTTCTGGTTGTGCAGACAGGCGTGGCGGTGCGAGAAGGTGCCAACGCCCACATCCTGCCCAGTGAGCCGCACGTCGTAGCCCTCGTCCACCAGCGTGGCGTAGGCCATCGTCTCCGCGTAACCCCAGTTCAGCGGCAGCGCGCCGGCGGTCATGCGGTGGCGGTCGTCCAGGATTTTCCGCACTTGCCGATGCACTTCGAACCCGGCGGGCAGCGCTTCCAATCGCGCCGCCAGCTCGCGCAGACGCGGCAAGCGCACGCGCGTGTCGCCCGGCGTGTCCCAATCGTGGCCGAGATGCGGTGCCCAATCCACGAACAGCGAGGCGTCCGGTTCGTTAACGAGGGAGAGCGCCATCCGGTCGCCGCTGTCCAGCGCGTACCGGTACATGCCCACCAACGCCTCCGCCTCCGGCGCGGTGGTGGCGCCCTCGGTCACCAGCCGTTCGGCGTACCGGGAGCGGGTGGTGGGATGGCGGCGAATGGCCTGGTACATGAGCGGCTGCGTCTTCATCGGCTCTTCGGCCTCGTTGTGGCCGCGCCGCCGATAGCACACCAGGTCCAACACGACGTCTTTTCGGAACTGCATGCGGTAGTCCACCGCGAGCTGCATGGCGAACACGCAGGCCTCGGGGTCGTCCCCGTTCACGTGCAGCACCGGCGCCTGCACCATCTTGGCGATTTCGGAGCAATACTCGGTGGAGCGGGCGTCGTCCACGCGGTGGGTGGTGAAGCCGATCTGGTTGTTGACGATGACGTGTACCGTGCCGCCCACCTTGAAACCGCGGGTCTGGGACATCTGGAACGTCTCCATCACCACGCCCTGGCCGGCGAAAGCGGCGTCTCCGTGGATGAGCACGGGGACCACCAGATCGCCCTGGTAGTCGCGCCGCCGGTCTTGCCTGGCCCGCACGGAGCCGATCACCACCGGGCTGACAATTTCCAGGTGCGACGGGTTGAAAGCAAGCGCCAAGTGCATCTCGCCGCCTGGCGTCATCAGGTTGGTGGAGAAGCCCTGGTGGTATTTCACGTCGCCGCTGCGGTCGGATTTCGGCAGCACGCCGTCGAACTCGTCGAAAAGGTCGCTCGGATCCTTGCCGAGAATGTTCACCAGCACGTTCAGGCGGCCGCGGTGCGCCATGCCGAGCACCGTTTCCACCACGCCGTGCGTGCCCAAGCGCTGCAACGCCTCGTGCAACATGCAGATGAGGCTTTCGCCGCCTTCCAAGCCGAAGCGCTTGATGCCCGGGTACTTGGCGTGCAGGTATTTCTCCATGCCTTCGGCGGCGCTTAGGCGATCCAGAATGGTGAAACGGGATTCGCCGGAAAGCGTGGGCGCGCTGCGGGCGGATTCCAGCCGTTGCCGTACCCAAAGCTGCTCGGCGGCGTCCGTGATGTGCATGTATTCCGCGCCGAGGCCGCGGCAGTAGGTTTGCTCCAAGGCGGCGACGATGTCCCGCAGCGGCACCCGGCCGCGGGCGAAGAACTGGGCCGAGCCGATGTCGAACACGGTGTCCAAGTCCGCCTCCGAGAGGCCGTGGTAGGCGAGCGCCAAATCGGGTGCCGAGGCGCGTTCCCAAAGGCCTAGCGGATCCAAGTTCGCCTTGCGGTGGCCGCTGTGCCGGTAGGCGCTGATCAGCTCCAGCACGCGGATCTGCTTGCGCTCGTGCTCCGAGGAGACATCCGCGCTCACCCGCTCCGGGCGCGCCTTCAGACGATTGCGCCCCAACCGCTCGAAGTGCGCCACCACCGTGCCGTGGGGCACGTCCACGGCGACGTCGTCGCGCTTCGGCAGGCCCTCGAAATAGCGCCGCCACTGGTCGCCGACCTCGTCGGGATCCTCGAGGAACGCCTCGTAGAGGGCTTCCAAATAGGCGTTGCCGGCCGAGAGATGGGATTCGGCGCGCTGGCTTTCAAGACGCGATTTCACACCGCAGGCCTAGAGCAGCAGGGAATGACGCGGCATCATAGCAAACCGGACGGGGGCTAGCGCGATGCGCATGTCTGGGACTGGCGCCGTCGACGGAGGGTATCCAGCTCGGGTCGCCGCTCGCGCCACGCATCCGGGCGCTCGTGGAACCGGAGCAGGTGCTGCCCCGCGCCGAGCCGCCTGTGCCCCAGCGCCGGCTCCGTCAATGCCGAAAGCGGCACGCCGTGCCGGTCGGCCAGGGACTCGGAAACCAAGGTGAGCCACCAATAGAGGCCGGGCACACACGTCGCGGGATTGAGCCCGAGAGAACCTCGGTGCTGCCAAGTCGCGTCTTCGTCTTCATCTGATTCCGGTGCAGCAGCTCTTCCCTCGCGCACGCGTAGCCGAACACCGGACTCGTCGAGGCCATGTGTTCGAGCAGCTCCTCGGCACGCGACGGTGCGGTCTTCAATTCGCACCAGCATGTGATCGGGCCGCCATCCGGCGCGAGGACGTCAAAAATACACGCCCCTTCGCTTGAGGATCGGCCCGGATCTCAGGGAATCCAAGAACTTGCCAACGTCGCCAACCGGCTTCCCGATCCAGTTTTCGCTCTCGCTGCGGCGGGTGGGGCGAAGGTCGTCCGGTAGCGCGAACAGGGCGGCGACAACGGCTTTCAGCGCCTCCAGCCCGGTCCCGAACCACAATTCCGCGTGGATCATCGTGCCAACCCCTCGTCGCAAGTGCATGTCAGTCGATTCCAAGCTCGCCGGCGACACGCCCCGACATCTCCCGTATGGCGGGCATCATCGGGTCGGCGATGACTTGCTCGGGCGGACGGGGATTGAACGTCTTTAGAGTGCCAACCAGCTTGCTCAACTCGAAAAACATCTCCGACAATTCCCGCTTCCGCTCGCCCAGATCAAGGTAGCCCCAGTAGTCTTTTCCATGAAAGAGGTGCCAATACGCATCGTCCGGAGAGGAGGTGGGCGTCGCATCCCTCGCCGGCAGCCACAGTCTCCTCTGCCTCTCCTCGTCCCGCCACTCGAGCAGGCGGCCGGTAATCCTGGAAGCGTTCTTCGAGCCTTTGGCAATGACGCGTCGAAGCGCCTCTGAGGCCAGCTCCCTGACCTTCGCCATCTTGGGATCGGCGATGACTTTCTCCTCCGGACGGCCGTCGTCGATTTCCATCAGTAAGGCGTCCAGGTCCCTGAACATCTGGTCCACCTCGGCACCGAACTCCGTCTCCCCCGAGTCCAACGCGTCCAGAAGACAGCTATCCTCAAACAATCAGCAATAGGCCTCGACAAAGGATGACACCTCGCCTCCGGCGGAGAGCCACAATCCCCGCTGTTCCGCCTCGCTGGCGAATTGAGAGAGCCCGTTGATGACATCCGCGTGATGTATCAACAACGTCTTCACTGGTGCCCGTCCGGGTTGCCGCAGGAGGTACCCAACCACGGAACGCAACTTGGACCAGATTTTCATTGGGGCCCCAAACCAGATGGACGGATGATCTCAGAAACCCTTTTTCAACGCCCGCTGACGTCATGTGCGCTTGGCGAACGCCGCGGCCTTCCACCCGCACGACACGGTCGAGTCAGACCTCGCACGCTACCCCCTTCGCGAGAACAACCCGAGCAGGAAACTAGCACAACAGGACTCAACCGCGGACAGCGGACAGACGGGACGCGGGCAGGCGGGAACTTTCTGTTGCCAATCGCTGGCACTGCCCGGGCATCCGCCTGCTCGTGGCAGCCTGTGAACTTAAGCGGCCTCGGCGCAGTCTCAAAAGCCATAGGCTTGTCGAGGAGCTTGGCCATGAACCGCGTATGGCACCCGGTGGCTGTCGCCACGTTCTTGCTGACGGGTCTCGGCTGCTGGACGAGCCACGCCGCCACGCACCAAACCGTGTCGTTGTTCCCGTCCGCCCGCTCGGCGGTGGAGGGCTTCGTGCGCGTGGTCAACCAATCGCGGGAAGCCGGCTCTGTGCGCGTGACGGCTGTGGACGACAGCGGCGTGCGCCGGGGCGAGGCCACGTTGGCGCTCGAACCCGGCCAAACTCGGCACTTCAACTCGAAGGATCTGGAAAACGGCAACGCGGACAAGGGATTGTCGGGCGCGGTTGGTGCGGGCACGGGCGATTGGCGGCTGCAACTCGCCTCCGAGCTCAAGTTCGAGGCGTTCGCGTATCTGCGCGCCGCGGACGATCTTCTCTCCAGCGTTCACGACCTTGTCGTGGGCGGCGAGGTGGCTTTTTTCAATCCGGCGTCCAACCGCAGTCAAGTGAGCGAGTTGCGCTTGGTGAACACCGACGACAGGCCCATCGCGGTGACGATCCGGGGCGTGGACGATAGCGGCCGATCGCCGGGTGGCGACGTCGAGCTCTCCATTCCCGCCGGCGCGGCGCGCACGCTCACCGCGCCGCAACTCGAGGCGGGGAGCGACGGCATCATCGGTATGCTCGGCGATGGCGTGGGCAAGTGGCGTCTGACCGTTTCGGCGGAGCGTCCCGTTGGCGTGATGAGCCTGCTGCGCACGCCCACCGGCCACCTCACCAACCTCTCCACGGCACCCGCGCCGGGCAGTGGCGGTGCGCACGCCGTACACGTTTTCGCGGCGGCCGACGACGCGAAGCGCCAAGGCTTTGTTCGCGTCATCAATCCTTCCGCCGCGGCCGGCGACGTGCAAGTGACGGCGATAGACGACAACGGGCGCCGTTACGGCCCGGTGACCTTGACCATCGGCGGCTCGCAGGTGGCGCATTTCAACTCCAACGATCTCGAAAACGGAAACCCGGCCAAGGGGTTTGCGGCGGGCGTGGGGGATGGCGAGGGCGACTGGCGCCTCTCTCTCGCCTCGGATCTGCCCATCTCGGTGCATGCCTACATGCGCACGCCGGACGGGTTCTTGACCAGCACGCACGACCTCGTGCCGCGCGTCGAAAAAACCCACCACGTTCCCACGTTCAATCCCGCCAGCAACACCACGCGGCAAGGCCGTCTGCGGTTGGTGAACCCGGGCGACGAGGAAGCGCAGGTGACCATTCGCGGCGTGGACGATAGGGGTGCCGCCCGCTCCGCCGGCGTGCGCGTGTCGCTGGCGGCCGGCGCCTCCCGCACGCTCACCGCGAGCACGCTCGAACGCGGCGGCGACGACGTGGAAGGCGGCTTGGGCGACGGCGTGGGCAAGTGGCGTTTGACCGTGGAAACCGAGCAACCCATCGACGTGCTGAGCCTGCTCTCAACGCCGGCGGGCCACTTGGCGAACCTCTCGACGCGGCCGGACGCGAACGACGATCCGCGCAACGTACACATCCCGGACCAAAAGCTGCGAGAAGCGATCGCGGCGGCGCTGGATAAAGGGCCGCAGGACGTCATCGGCGCGGCGGACATGGAAGCCTTGGCGGAACTGCGTGCCAACAATGCCGGCATTCGCGATCTGACGGGGATGCAATACGCGACGGGACTCGCCTTGCTCGACCTGAAGTTCAACCAAATCTCCGACATCGGCCACTTGGCCAGGCTCACCGGTTTGAGGAGTTTGACCATTTGGGCCAACGCGGTCTCGGACATTTCCGCAGTCGCCGGAATGACGGCGTTGGAGCACTTTGACGCCGACCGCAATGGAATCTCCGACATTTCGCCGTTGCGGCGGTTGACGGGACTGCGCGAGCTGTATCTCCACTGGAACCGGGTTGCCGACATTTCCGTTCTCGCGCAATTGCCGGGCCTGCGAAAGGCGCACATGTTCGGCAATCGAATTTCCGATCTCTCGGCGCTTAGCCAATTAACGGAACTGACCGAACTTGGCTTGGCCTACAACGCGATCACCGACGTCTCGCCGCTGTCGGGGCTCACGTCGCTGTCGTGGCTGCATCTGGGAAACAACACCATCGAAGACATCGCGCCGCTTGCGCGTTTGACCGGTCTTGGGTTTCTCGCGTTGTCAGGCAACCTGATCTCTGACATTTCGCCACTTCGGGAACTCATCTCGCTAGGTCGCTTGGAATTGGCCAACAACCGGATCGTGGACATCTCGGCCCTTGCCAAACTGGAGTATCTCGAACACCTCGACTTGGATAGCAATCTGATCGTCGACATCAGCGTGCTGGCGGGCCTCCCGAGCATCGCCTACTTGCACCTCTCGTTCAATCGCATCGTTGACATCTCGCCGCTTGCGGGTTTGCGCAATCTTCTCGAATTGACGCTTGAGGCCAATCAAGTGGCGAGTCTCGAGCCGTTGACGCGCATCGGGGGACGCGGCGCGAGCGCCAGGGTGAACGTGCGCGAGAATCCGCTCGACGAGGCGAGCCTGCAAACCCACATTCCCGCGCTGCGCGCCGCCGGCATGACGGTGCAGGTGACGGAGCCGTACGCCGATGACGACGACTTCCCGGGCTCGCGATTGACCATGTTGCACAACGACAACGTGCTAGTGCTGCACGTTCCCGACGCCGGCGCCGACTTGGCGTTCGACGCCTACGCGCGGGACGTGTACCGCTGGTTCGAGGACTCCTTCGACTACCTGCTGTTCCTTTCCAATCTCGACGATGTGCCACGCGCCATCGGCTACTACGGCGTCTTCATTCCGGTGATGAACGACACCAGCGGCCTCGGCCAGTCCCGCTACTTCGACCGCCGATTCGGTTCCGGCGGCAAGTTGCGCGGCGTGATTCACTTCCCGTACCGGGACGGCCTCCTGTACGGGCCTGGGTTGCACGAGCTGCTGCACGCGTGGGGCAATTTCGTGGTGCCCACGGCCAGGGGCGGCCACTGGGGTTTCAGCAGCGCCGATGGCCAGCTTGGCGGCTTCCGGCGGGCCGACCTCGTCTCGCTGGGCGATGGCCGCTACAGCGCCGGCCTTTTCGGCACCTTCGCCAACGGCGGCAACGGCGTTCCCTACAGCCCCATCGAGCTGTACTTCGCCGGATACATCCCGCCCGAAGAGGTTCCAGACCTCTGGGTGGCGGCCGACGGGGCTTGGGTGGTGCGCAACGACGCGCTGGTGCGCACCGAGGACGGCCACGGCATCTTCACGGCCAACGACGTGCGCGACTACGCCATCGAGGACCTCATCGCGGAGCACGGGCCTCGGGTGCCGGCGATGGCGGACGCGCAGTGGGGCCATCGCGCCGCGGTGGTGCTCTTGGTGGACGACGACAATCCCGCCACCGACGAGCAGCTGGAGTGGGTGAGCGAACAGGCCACCGTGTTCAGCAATCCGCAAAACGACGACAGCCGACTCTACAACTACTTCGAGGCCACCGGCGGCCGCGGCACGATCACGATGGACGGCTTGGCCACGTTGCGCAAAGGGGCGGCGAGCGACCCGCGCCCGCCACCCTCGTTCGGCACCGCGCCGCCACCGCAACACTGCTGGTTGACAGCCGACGGACGCGTGATCCACCGCCCGGCGGCTGCCCGCGCCGCGCATGGTGGCAAACGCGCGCCCTGGCGGGCGCGTTGACAGTTTTGCTGCGCAAGCAAGAGAGAGCGCAGGCGAGTCCCGGTGCGAATGCCGGAAGGCCGCGAACTTCTGCTCTCACCGGGCAAGCACAACGAACTTCAGAAGGCGGTGGTCGAAGCGTTCGCGCCCCGTTTCGCCCCCGGCGCGAAGTTGCTCTACTTGGGGGACACCGAAGACAAGAACCTCTGGTTGGACCACGATGGCTTGGCCCGTGTGGGAATTGCCATCGCAAAGCACGACAAACCACCCGATGTGATTCTCCACGACGAAGAACGCGAATGGATCTCTTTCGTCGAGGCCGTGACATCGCACGGCCCGGTCACGCCGAAACGCTTGATCGAGTTGACGGAGATGGCGGAGCAAGCCGCGGTTGGTCTGGTTTTCGTCACGGCCTTTCCCGACGCTGCGGAGTTTCGCAGGCACATGGCCGCGATCGCGTGGGAGACCGGGGTGTGGATGGCGGACACGCCGGACCATATGATTCACTTCAACGGGGATCGTTTTCTCGGCCCGCGGCGCTGAGCCTGGGTTTGATTGTCTGTTGCGCCGCCGGCGAGGCGTGCCTCGACCGGGAAAGCGCCGTTCAACACGCACGAGTGCGCGCGCTTCGGGTTACCGATAATTCCAGCTCAAGCGCACGCCCCAGGTCCTGGGGGTGCCGCCCACAGCCACTGTTGCCAGCGTACCGATGGGGCCGACCAAGTCGAAGTACGTTGCGCCGGTGAGATTCTTGCCGAAGGCGGTGACGCGCAGCGCCTCGCCTCGCAGCGAAAGCGTGGCGCTCAAGTCCAAGAGGCCGTAGGCGTCGTGGGTGAGGAACGGATCGTTGCGGGCATCTCCATGGGCCCAATCCTGCCACGCATAGGAAGCGCGCAACATCAGGCTGGCACCGCCAAATGCCGTCCATGGCCGCTCGTATTGCGCCGCGAAATACGCTGTCCACCGCGGCGCTTGGGCGAAGTCAAGATTTTTGGCCAGCGCGTCGTCGATGCTGGGTTGGTAGACGCCATCGTTGTTCGCGTCGAAATTGCGGAACTCGTCGTATCGCGCATCCGTGAGCCCAACCGCAACTTCCAAGGTCAAGCCGGGTGACGGTTTCATCAACAACTCCGCCTCGAAACCGCTAATCGTCGCGTCCGCCGCGTTCAGCACCACTTGCTCGTTGCCGGACCCGGCCAGCGGGTTGGCCACCACCTGCTGAATGTCCGCGTAGTCGCTTAAGAACGCGGCGATGTTGGCCTGCACGCGACCGTTCCAGAGGGCGGACTTGAGGCCGACCTCCCAAGACCCGACGGTCTCCTCGTCGGCGGGGCCGAGGGTGGCCGCTCGTTGCGCTCGCGAGTTGTAGGTGCCGCTGCGAAAACCGGTGGTCCAGCTAGCGTAGGCCATGGAGACGTCGTTGAGATCAACATGCACCGCGACCTTCGGCTCGAAGTGCTGCCAGTCTTTGCTGGCGTCGATGCGCGTCGTGCAAGCCGAGAAGTCCAAAGCGCAGGTGCCGGGCGGGCTGAAGACGATGGCTTTGTTCTCGGTGGAATACCGGCCGCCCAACACCACGCCAACCGCCTCGCTCAGCTTGTAGGTGCCTTGCGCGAACACGGCGGCCATGGTGTGTTCCATGTCGATCACCGCGGCTTGATCAATGTCGTCAACGCCAGCCAGAATCGCCCGGCGCTCGCCGATGCGATAGGACTGATCGAAGTAGGAAACGCCCGCAACGAATTCCACCGTTTCGGAAAACGACGAAGCGTAGCGGATCTCCGTGCTTAGCTGTTGTTGATCTTCCTCGTTCTGGGGAAAGTGGAAGATGGTGAACGGCGTGCCGTCGAAATCCGAACTGGTGTCGAATCGCACCTCGCGATAGCCCACCACCGAAGTGACGAGACCGTGTCCCACATCCCAGTCGAGCTCGCCTATCACCTGCCATGTTTCGATGTCGTTCTCGCCGCCAACGTCGTTGTTGAGCTCGAAAGCGCCGGCGGGCTCGCGGTAGCCGTAGACGGTCTGCGCCTCTTTGAGGTCGCGTGGATTGGCGAGGTTGCGCACCGCCGCCGAGCCGCCGGTATCCTTCGTGTACTGCGTTCGCACGATCAACTCCGCCGCATCGGCGAGCTTCAACGACACGCTCGGCCGCACCGAGATCAGGTCGATGTCCGGTTTGCTGCCCCGCGGATTGTCGGGTTGCGCAAAGGGCCCGGCGAACGTGCCGCCGTTGTTGTCTTGCCAATAGCCGTCGCGGCGGCGGGACAACACCGCCAGCCGAACGGCAAGAACATCGCCGATCCGAGAGGTCTCGGCACTCGCCGCCAGATCGACGCGGCGGTAGTCGCCAACGGTGATCCGCACTTCCGCGCCGGGCTCTCCGGCAGGGCTTTTGCTGTGCGCCACGACGGCGCCACCCGTGACGTTGCGACCAAGCAATGTGCCTTGCGGCCCGCGCAGCACTTCCAAAGACGCCAAATCGAACGTCTCCAACGAGGCCGCGGCGCCGTAGCCGATGTACATGCCGTCCACGAATATGCCCACCGCCGGATCCACGGTGCGGGTGCTGCCGCCAACCCCAATGCCGCGAATATGGAAATTCGGAAAGCCGGTGAATGTGGACGCCAAGTGGAGCGAGGCGTTGGGCACCAGTCGGCCGATGTCCGGCAAGTCTTCGGCCAAAGCCAGTTCGATTCTGTTCTCGTCGAAGGCGGTGATGGCTGCGGGCGTCTCTTGGAGCAGTTCGTTCGCCGCCTTCTTGCTGGAAGCAACGGTGATCTCCTCGATGGATGCTCCAATCTCGGCCGGACCGGCCGAAGCCGCTTCCGCAAGCGCGTGCCCGCACGCGCCGAGGCATGTTGCCGCGACGGCAAGTTGCATCCAGCAGGCACCAAGGGCCCTGCCGGTGGAACCCCCAGGCCACGCCAAGCTTCTCAGTAGCTTCGCCAACCACGCCATCCTGATCCACCGACAACTACGACCTCGAACGGAAGCCCTTGATCTTGGTGGTGATAGGCAGCATAACATCAGCGCGCCAAGCGACCTGCATCCCGCTCGCACGCAAACGCGAGAAACCCAAGAGGAGGCCCAGAATGCATCGTCCACAATCGCCCCAACCTAATCTCTACGCGGCGACGCCAACCCCGGAGGCGGAAGGTGGGGCCACTATCGTTTTCCGAGATATGCCGGAGGCCATCACCTACGGTGCCGATGACGAAGAGGTGAGGATCATGGCCGGCGAGGTGCTTGAGCTTGCGGTGGCGGAGCGCATGGACCGGGGGGAGAAAGTGCCCACGGCCAGCGCCGCCAAGCCGGGCGACATTCTGGTTCAGCTGCGTCCGTTGCTGGCCGCCAAGGCTGCCCTCCACAATGCGCTGCAGCGGAGCCAGACCACGAAGTCGGACTTGGCCCGGCGGCTCCAAGTAGACGAAGCAGTTGTCCGGCGCATGCTCCAGCCGCGCCGAGCGACGCGGATCGACAATCTCGCCGAGGCGCTTGAAGCGCTAGGCGCGACCTTGCAGGTCACTGTGGTACCGGAACGCCGAGTGGCATAGTTCAACCGGGTACTTGCGCATCCTGCGGGCGCGTCGCAGTTCGCCGCGCGAAATGTTTGGCGCGACGGTGGCGTAGGTGTGGGGCGTGACCGTCAGGCGTTCGGCGGTCACCGTCGGGTGTTCAGCGGTATTTTGCCATCGCTGGCGACTGGGTGATAGCCAGGTTCGTTCCGTCGCGGGTGGCGAACAGCGCGGCGATGGCGTGGCGTGTCGCGAAGGCCTCCCCGCGCGCGGCGCCCATCACCAAGAAGGCGGTGGCGAGCGCGTCGGCTTCCCGCGCCGTTTCGGCCACCACGGTGACCAAAGCGGTGTCGTGGTCTGCGGGGTAGCCCGTGCGCGGGTCTATGACGTGCCCCGCGCGCGCGCCGTCCGCGGCGTCGAACCGCGGGCGTTGCCGATAGTCGCCCGAAGTGGCCACCGCGCCCTCGGTCACCTTTAGAACGGCCAAGCGTCCGCCGAGCGGCGATTCCACGCCGACGTGCCACGGGCCGCCGCCCGGGCTTGCGCCGGCCACCCGGACTTCTCCGCCGATTTCGATCAGAAACGCCGCGCAACCCGCCGCTCGCACGGTTCGGGCGAGCTCGTCCACCGCGTGGCCCTTGGCCAGCGCGGACAGATCCAAAGCCACCGGCGCGAGCTTCTCCAAGCGCGGCGGTTGCCTTTCGTGCCGCACCCGGTCGTGGCCCACTTCGCCGAGCGCCGCTTGGATGTCGGCGGCGGTGGGCGGCACGGACGAGGCGTCCGCGCCGAATCCCCAAAGCGCGACCAGCGGCGCCACCGTGGCGTCGAACGCCCCGCCGGTGAGGGTCGAGTAGCGCCGCGCCGCCGCCACCACGTCCACCACTTGCTCGGCCACGCGCACCGGCTCTCCCACAGGGGCGCGGTTGAAGGCGACGAGCTCGGAACTGGCGTCGTAGGTGGACATCTGACGGTTCACCTCGGCGAGCACCGATTCCACTTGCGGGCGCGCAAGCCCGCAGTCCGCTTGGATGGAATAGGTTGTGCCCATGGTGTGGCCGTCCACGCGCTCGTAGCCGCAGCCGAGGACGAGCAGCGTCGGCAACAGCCCTGCCGCGAGGGCGCGGCGGCTGCGCCGAACGGTTCGCCGGCGAGGGCCGCCTCGCCACCGCAGGGCCGATTCGCCCCGCCGGTTTCGCCGGTTCCGTTTACTCGCCATCGCGCGGCGCGTATAGTGCGTCCTCCACGCCGCCAAGGGCCCGCAATGCTGAGGATCGAGCACGAAGCCCTCACCTACGACGATGTCCTCTTGGTGCCCGCCTACTCCCAAGTGCTGCCTTCGGAAGTGGACGTCGGCACCCGCTTGACGCGGGACATCGCGCTCAACATTCCCCTCGTGTCCGCCGCCATGGACACGGTGACCGAGGCCGGCCTCGCCATCGCCGTGGCGCAGGAAGGCGGTCTGGGCGTCGTTCACAAGAACATGCCGCTCGAAGCCCAGGCGCGCGAAGTGCGAACGGTGAAGAAGTACGAGAGCGGCGTCATCCGCGACCCCATCGTGATCAACCCGGAAGCCACCGTGCGCGAGCTCGTCGCGTTGACCACGGAGCACGGCATCTCCGGCGTACCCGTAACCCGCGGCGACGCTCTGGTCGGCATCGTCACCAGCCGCGACATTCGCTTCGAGAAACGTCTGGACGCCACGGTGGCCGAGGTGATGACACCCAAGGAGCGCTTGGTCACGGCCCTTGAGGACGCCTCGGTGGAGACGGTGACGGAGCTGTTGCACAAGCATCGCATCGAGAAAGTGTTGCTCGTTGGCGGCGATTTTGCGCTCAAGGGCATGGTCACCGTCAAGGACATCGCCAAAGCGCAGGCGTTCCCCAACGCCTGCAAGGACGAGCTGGGCCAATTGCGCGTGGGCGCCAGCGTCGGCACCGGCGACGAAACGGACGATCGGGTGATGGCCCTGGTGGAGGCGGGCGTCGACATCCTTGTGGTGGACACCGCCCACGGCCACTCCCGGCGGGTGCTGGACCGCATCAGCTGGATCAAGCAAAAGTACCCGAATGTGCCGGTGATGGGGGGCAACGTGGGCACCGGCGAAGGCACCCGGGCGCTGCTCGACGCCGGCGTGGACGCGGTGAAGGTGGGCATTGGCCCCGGCAGCATCTGCACCACGCGGGTGGTCACCGGCGTGGGCGTGCCCCAGGTCACCGCCGTGGCCGAAGCCGCCGCCGCCGCGGAAGACGCGAACGTGCCGGTGGTGGCGGATGGCGGCGTGCGCTTCTCCGGCGACATCGCCAAGGCCATCAGCGCGGGGGCCTCGGTCGTCATGGTCGGCTCGCTGTTCGCCGGCACGGAGGAGTCGCCGGGGGAGACGGAGCTGTTTCAAGGGCGCACCTACAAATCGTACCGCGGCATGGGCTCGCTCGGCGCCATGGCCGAACTGCACGGTTCCAGCGACCGGTATTTCCAAGAGCCGCAAAGCGGCAACGGCAAACTGGTGCCGGAGGGCATCGAGGGGCGCGTGCCGTACCGGGGCCCGGTGGGGCCGATAATCCACCAATTGGTGGGCGGGCTGCGCGCCGCGATGGGCTACACCGGCTGCGCCGGAATCGCCCAGATGCGCGACGAGGCGCGTTTTGCGAAGGTGACCGCCGCGAGCTTGGCCGAGAGCCATGTCCACGACGTGACGATCACCAAGGAGCCGCCCAATTACCCCGGCGCCTGACCGCGCTCTCGCCGCCCACGCCGCCGCGCCATGACGGAGCGCGTCCCCGCCGACCGGGTGCTGGTGGTCGATTTCGGCTCCCAGTACACCCAACTCATCGCCCGCCGCGTGCGCGAGCAAGGCGTGTACTGCGAGATCGCCCCGTTCGACATGGCCAAGGCGGTGCTCGAGACGTTCCGGCCCAAGGCGATCATCCTTTCCGGCGGCCCGGAAACCGTCACCGGCCACGCCACTCCGCGCATCGCCGACGAGATCTTCGCGGCCGAGGCGCCGGTGCTCGGCATCTGCTACGGGATGCAGGCGATGGCCGCCCAGCTTGGCGGCGCCGTGGCCGGCTCCAGCCACAGCGAGTTCGGCCACGCCAAGGTGCAGTTGCGCGACCGCGACGCCTTGTTCGGCGGGCTCGGGCCGAGCCTCGACGTGTGGATGAGCCACGGCGACCGCGTCACCGCGCTGCCGCCCGGCTTCGAGCTGGCGGCCAGCAGCGCCAACGCGCCGATCGCCGCGATGGCGGATTCGCGCCGGCGGCTGTTCGGCGCCCAGTTCCACCCGGAGGTCACCCACACCCAGCGTGGCGACGAACTGCTTCGTCGTTTCGTGTGCGACATCGCGGGTTGCGCCCGGGAGTGGACGGCGGCCGGCATCATCGATCGCTCGGTGGCCCTGATCCGCGAACAGGTGGGTCGAGACAAAGTCCTCCTCGGGCTTTCCGGCGGCGTGGATTCCAGCGTCGCCGCCGCCTTGATCTCGCGGGCGGTTGGCGACCGTCTCACCTGCGTGTTCGTGGACAACGGGCTGCTGCGCAAGAACGAGGCGGCCGATGTGCGCGCCGCGTTCGGCAATGCGTCGGCCCCGCGCCACAACGTCCTGCCGCTCAACTTGGTGGCGGTGGACGCGGCCGACGAGTTCCTCGCCGCGCTGCGCGGCGTGGCGGACCCGGAGGAGAAGCGCAAGGCGGTGGGCCGCACGTTCATCGACGTCTTCGAGCGCGAGGCGGCGCGCATCCCGGATGTCGCGTGGTTGGGCCAAGGCACGATCTATCCCGACGTCATCGAATCCGCCGCGTCCAAATTCGGCAAGGCGCACGTGATCAAATCGCACCACAACGTCGGCGGCCTGCCGGAGCGCATGAACCTCGGCCTGGTCGAGCCGCTGCGGGATCTGTTCAAGGACGAGGTGCGCGCCGTGGGCGTGGCGCTCGGCTTGCCGGAGGAACTCGTGCATCGCCATCCCTTCCCGGGCCCCGGCCTTGCCGTCCGCGTGCTGGGCGAGGTGCGCGCCGAGCACCTGCGGGTGCTGCGCGAGGCGGACGCCATCTACCGCGACGAGCTGTTCAAGACCGGCCACTACTACCGCGTGAGCCAGGCGTTCGCCGTGTTCTTGCCGGTGAAATCCGTTGGCGTCGTGGGCGATTCGCGGCGCTACGAGCACGTCATCGCCTTGCGCGCCGTCCACACCACGGACTACATGACGGCGCGCTGGGCGGAACTGCCCCACGATCTGTTGGCCGCGGTGAGCAACCGCATCATCAACGAGCTGCCGGCGGTGTCGCGGGTGGTGTACGACATCACCGGCAAGCCGCCGGGCACCATCGAGTGGGAATAGCCGTCGGCCAGGACGCGCGTTGGATGCGGATGGCGCTGGCGAACGCCGAGCGGGCCGGCGCGGCCGGCGAGGTGCCCATCGGGGCCGTGGTGGTGCGCGATGGCGAGCTTCTGGGCGAAGGCGGCAACCGGCCGATCGGCGCGTTTGACCCCACCGCGCACGCCGAGATCGTCGCGTTGCGGGCGGCGGCGGCGCGGGTTGGCAACTACCGCCTGCCGGATGCCGACATGTACGTTACCGCCGAGCCCTGCCTGATGTGCGCCGGCGCGCTGGCGCAGGCGCGCATTCGACGTTTGGTGTTCGGTGCCGCGGAGCCGAAGTTCGGCGCGGTGGCGAGCGCCGCTCGCGTACTGGAAAGCGCTTGCGTACACCACCGCGTTGAGGCGCGCGGCGGCGTGTTGGCGGAAGAGTGCGCGCGCCTTCTGATCGATTTTTTCGCGGCGCGACGGCCGTAGGCGAGCCAGCCGGTGCCGCGCGTCTTTCGGATGTTTACGGGCCGGGCGGCCATGTCGCGGGCGCGGCTGCAACGGCGCCTCGACGCGCTGCGGGGGCGAGTAGCCGCGCCCCGGGACGGCTTCGCCGAGTTCGTCCACTTCCTGCTGCTGGAGCGCGACTTGCCTTGGGAGCAGTGGCAGACGGCCTATTCTCTCCTCAAGTACGGCCCGCGACTGGCCCTGCCGCCAAGGGTCGGCGTGCCGTTTTGCGTGGTCACGCCGCGGCCCGGCACCGTCTCGCCCTGGTCGAGCAAGGCGACGGACATCTTCCACCGTTGCGGCCTCGCCAATGTGGCGCGGGTGGAACGCGGCGTGCGCTGGTATTTCGACGGGACGCCGCCGGACGATCTCGACGCGCTGCACGACCGGATGACGGAAGCCGTCGTGTTGGACGGGCAACCGCTGGATTTGCGGGAGGAGCGCGAACGGCGCCCGCTCGGCCGCATCGTCTTGGCTGGCGATCCGCCGGGCGCCCTTGCCGCCGCCAACGAAACGCTTGGCCTGGCCCTGTCCGCGGAGGAGATCCGCTACCTGGCGGAAACGTTCGCCGCACTTGGCCGAGACCCCACCGATGCCGAGCTGATGATGTTCGCGCAAGCCAACTCCGAACACTGCCGGCACAAGATTTTCAACGCCGAATGGCGCATCGACGGCGCCGCGGCGGGCTCCCTCTTCGACCGGATCCGCCGCACCCACCGGAGCATCAACGGCGAAGGCGTGGTCTCGGCCTATGTGGACAACGCCGCGGTGGTGGAGGGGAACGCCGACGCGCGCTTCGCGCCGGGGGCGGATGGCGTGTACCGCCGCCACGCCGCCAAAACGCACCGCTTGCTCAAAGTGGAGACGCACAACCATCCCACCGCCATCTCGCCCTATCCCGGCGCGGCGACCGGCTCCGGCGGCGAGATCCGCGACGAAGGCGCGGTGGGCCGCGGCTCCAAGCCGAAGGCCGGGCTGGTCGGTTTCACGACGAGCCATCTCGACCTCGGCGCGACGCCCGAACCGTGGGAACCGCGGGGCGGCAAACCCGAGCGGATCGCGTCGGCCCAGGAGATCATGACCCGCGGGCCGCTCGGCGCGGCGGCCTTCAACAACGAGTTCGGACGGCCCTGCCTGGCCGGCTATTTCCGCACGTTCGAAGCGCCGAGCCACCGCCCGGGCGAGACCTGGGGCTACCACAAGCCGGTGATGATCGCCGGCGGCGTCGGCGCCGTCGCCGCCGAACATGTCGCCGCGAGCCCCGTGCCCGTTGGCGCGAAGCTGGTGGTCCTGGGCGGCCCGGCCATGCTCATCGGCTTGGGCGGGGGCGCGGCCTCCAGCATGGCTTCCGGCGAGGGCGACGCCGAACTGGACTTCGCCTCCGTGCAACGCGACAACGCCGAGATGCAGCGCCGCTGCCAAGAGGTGATCGACCGCTGCTGCGCGTTGGGCGAGGCCAATCCGATACGCCTCATCCACGACGTCGGCGCCGGGGGCCTGGCCAACGCGCTGCCGGAACTGCTGCGCGAGGCCGGCGTTGGCGGACGCTTCGATCTCGGCGCGGTGCCTACCGGCGACCCCGCCATGTCGCCGATGGAGATCTGGTGCAACGAGGCGCAGGAACGCTACGCGCTCGCCATCGCCGCCGAGGACATGCCGGCGTTCGACGCCATCTGCCGGCGCGAGCGCTGCCCGCATGCGGTGGTGGGCGAGGCGACCGCCGAACCGCGCTTGGTGGTGGCGGCCCCGGCGTTCGGCGAGAAGCCGGTGGACATGCCGCTCGCGGCCCTGCTCGGCGACCCGCCAAAGAAGACGCGCGGTTTTCGCGCCAGCGCCCGTCCCGCCGAGCCGTTCGACCCCCGCGGATTGGACTTGGCCGAGGCCGTCCGGCGGGTGCTGCGTTTTCCCGCGGTGGCCAGCAAGAAGTTCCTCGTGACCATCGGCGACCGCAGCATCACCGGTCTCGTCGCCCGGGATCAGATGGTGGGAAGACGGCAGGTGCCGGTGGCGGATGTGGCGGTGACGCTGGCGGACTATCACACCTGTCGCGGCGAGGCGATGGCGATGGGCGAGCGGCCACCGCTGGCGGTGTTGAACCCGGCGGCTTCCGCTCGCATGGCGGTGGCGGAGGCGCTCACCAATCTCGCCGCCGCCGCCATCGATCCGCGCCGTATTGTGCTCTCCGCCAACTGGATGGCGGCGGCGGGACACGAGGGCGAGGATCAAGCCCTGTTCGAGGCGGTGGCGGCTGCCGGAGAACTCGCGGAAGCGCTCGGCATCGCCATTCCCGTCGGCAAAGACAGCCTATCCATGCGCACGGCGTGGAACGGGCGGGCGGTGGTCTCGCCGGTGACCCTCAACGTCTCGGCGTTCGCGCCGGTCGCCGATGCGCGCCCGACCCTGACGCCGGACTTGCGCGCCGATGTGCGTTGGCCGCCGGGCAGCCTCGCCGAGCGCAACGGCCGCCGCGGCGGGGAGACGGCGGGCCTGTGGCTTGTCGAACCGCCGTTCGCCCGCCGCCACAGGCTCGGCGCCAGCGCCCTGGCGCAGTGCCACGGCGCGCTGGGCGCAGAGACGCCGGATGTGGACGATGCCGCGGGTCTCGCCGCGCTGGTGGAGTTCGCCGCGCAACTGCATGCCAACGGCTGGGCCACCTGCTACCACGACCGGTCCGACGGCGGCCTGCTGGCGACCCTCTTGGAGATGGCCTTCGCCGCCGCTAGCGGGCTTGACATCCTCGCTGCCGACGCGGTGCCGGTCGCGGCGCTGTTCGCCGAGGAGGTGGGCATCGTCGTCGGCGTGGCGGCGCCTTGGGAAGCCGCCGTCTCGACGTTGGCGCGGGAAGCGGGCCTGCTCATCTCCCGCGTGGCGGTGCCGCGGCAGGATCAACGCATCGCGATTCGCGCCGACGGGTCCGGCGAACTCCACGCTTCCACACGGCCGGCCCTGGAAACGGTGTGGGCGTCCACCAGCCACGCCATGCAACGCCGGCGGGACGATCCCGCCTGCGCCGACGAGGAGTTGGCGGCCATCGCGGACACGGTGCCGATGTTGGCGTTCGACGCCGGCTACGACCCGGACGACGACGTGACGGCGCCGTTGGTCGGCCGCGCGCGTCCACGGGTGGCGATCCTGCGCGAACAGGGAGTGAACGGACAGTTGGAGATGGCCGCCGCCTTCGACCGCGCCGGTTTCGAGGCGGTGGATGTCCACATGAGCGATCTGTTCGCAAACCCCGGCTTGCTCGCGGACTTTCCCGTGTTGGCGGCGTGCGGCGGCTTCTCCTACGGCGACGTGCTCGGTGGCGGCGGCGGCTGGGCGAAATCCATCCTTTTCGCGCCCCCCGTGCGCGACGCCTTCGCCGCGTTCTTCGCCCGTCCCGACACCCTCGCATTGGGCGTTTGCAACGGCTGCCAGATGTTCGCCGAGTTGCGGACGCTGATTCCCGGCGCGTCTCGTTGGCCGCGCTGGGTGGAGAACCGATCCGAACGCTTCGAGGCCCGCACCGTGCTGGTGACCGTGCGCGCCGGCGATTCGCCGTGGCTGGCGGGCATGCACGGCGCGCTCCTGCCCGTGCCCGTGGCGCACGGCGAAGGGCGCACCGAGTTCGTTCCGCGCACCAACTTCACGCGATTGGCGCGCGCCGGCCAGATGGCCATGCACTACGCCGACGCGAGCGGCGCGCCGACGGAGCGCTATCCGCTGAACCCGAACGGCGCCCAAGAGGGCTTGGCCGCCGTCACCGCCAGCGGCGGCCGGGTGCTCGCCTCGATGCCCCACCCCGAGCGCGTCTTCCGCGCCGTGCAAAACTCGTGGGTTGCCCCGTCCTGGGGCGAAGACGGCCCCTGGCTGCGCCTCTTCCGCAACGCCCGACGGGCGTTGGGGTGAGCGGGCCGGCTGTCAAGCGACATCAGAAACTGACCCTTTGGCGACACGAAAACTGACCCCCCTTGCCTTGGGCCACCGACGCTTTTCGCCGGTGGAGTTGGTCGCGGTCTTGCGCGGGGTTGTCCACGCTTTGTCCAGGGCGCCGTCCCTCGATTGAACCGGAGCGGTGGGCAAAGGGTGGTCAACCCCGCTCCGCCGCCTCATGGTCGCCCAGCCTCCTGGACCGCTGGCGGCGCGGAGACCTTCAGCGCGGCCCGGGCCGCATCGAGGTATTGCGCCGGCGCTTTCAGAGCGGATAGCCGAGACGTTCGAGCCCCGGCCTGCACGCTTCGGCGAGCGCGGCCCGATCAACGGCTCCGAGCTTCTCGAACTTCGACGGCGCGGGCCGCGGAATCGCCGACACCTCGCGCAGCCATGCCTCGTCTTCCAGATCCGACCCGATGAAGCGGATGAGACGCCGGATTTGAGCGTCCGGCACCGCCTGCACGTCCTCGAACCTGACGTTCAACAGCCGCCCGGTCGGGAGGTGGCCGAGCATGCGGTTCCCCCTCTCGATCATGGCGCTCCAGAGCATCCCGAAATGCGGGAGGGTCAGACTGTCCCAAGGCAACCGTTCCGGGGTGCACAACACCCTCGTCAACGGCTCCAGCCGGAAACTGAGCCGTTCCCAGTGCTTCCCTCGCGCCAGGGAGGTCATGGCATCGAAGCCGAATGACCGAAGCGCCAGCATGGTCGCTGCGATCAAGCGAAAGAGGTAATGGCGGCTCATCGAGATGGCCGTTTCCCGCCCGTCGCGGAACACGTGGATCACCCGCGCATCGGGAAACTCGTGCAGCAGTCGGGACGCGAACAACAAGGAGCCGCCCGAACGCTCGGCCCAGACGGTGCAGCCGAACCGTTGGCACAGCCATTCCAAGAGATGCCGGAAGTGGCCGGCAGGCGGCTGCCGGGGTTGATCGCGGACGACCGGCTCGATCTCATCGAACAACTCCTCGTACCGTTCGGTGAGGTGCGGGAGCGTGGCGCACAGGATCGGAGGCACGTCGTGCTGCGAGAAGCGGGCGAGCGGATCGTCGAGAGGATAGAGCAGTTCCTCGTACCGTCCGCGCAACATGAGGCGGGTTCGATGCTGCTGCCGGCTATAGCGGTTCCACATCCAGTTCCCGGTAGGCCGGCGACGGCTGAACGATCGGATCCCGATGTAGCTGATGAACTCGGAGAGGCTGAGAACGCGCGGATGCCGGTTCAGGATGTTCGACACCATGGTCGAGCCGCACCGTCCGGTGCTGAGAATGAAGACGGGGGGACCTGCGACGGAACGCCCTACCACGGACTGGTCTTCTCCGCTTCCAGCCGATCCGGCAACCGGTAGCTGAGATCGGGAATCATGGAAGCGTCGAGCAGGAAGGCGAAATTGTTCCCGCGCCAATGTCCGGCCATGCGCGGGGCCAGCCGGTGGGCAACCCCCCGGATGCCGCGCTTCCACCGCAACCATGCCAGCAGCCCTGCCGTCCGCTGCCGGGGAAACCGCAGTCGATCGGCCACTTCGTTGCCGAGCAGGGCACGGGAGACCCGGAATACGTGAAGCGCCATTTTCCGCTGCTCGACCGGATCGACGACGCCGGCCACCTGAGGCACGGCGTTGACCAGCGCGTTGGCGATGACGGCCGATTCGTCGCCGGGAGGCGGTTCGCAGGCGGTGGCGATCCGGTGCAGCTCGGCGGTTCTCGATTCGTCTCCTTCGAACAGAAGAGGCTCCGGCGAGCCGATCAACCATGAGGCGTAGCGCCATATCTGCATGAAGCTGGCACGGGACTCGGCGCCCGGACGCGCTCCCAGCCGCTCTGCCTGCCACAGCATCGTTGCGGAGAAGTTGGCCGAAGAGAGCGCCAGGTGCGCGGCGCTGAGCGGCACGCCGAACTCCGCCTCGTCCCAATTGCCCGAAACGCGAATAAACCGCCGAACCTGCGCATGCACCAGCCGGATGCGCACGGACAGCTTCCAGCCTTCGCCGTGCGGTTCGAGGGCGCCCGGAAGCATGATTTCGATGAAGTGCCGGGTGTTCTGCCGAATGCGGCGGAGGCCGTGCGTGGTCTTCACCCGGCCCGTCGTGTAAAACGCCTTGCTGATCAACGTGGCGGCGTTCTGCAAGGTGACGACGAAGAACGCGGGGATGAACAGGTCCGAATACTCGTGGAAGGCGCGGCAGCCGGCATGGACCGAGTCCGGATCGAACCACGGGGGCGGCGTCTCGATCCTCTCGAAGAATTCCCGAAGTGCCAATGGCGCGTCCGCCAAGGCCTTTGATTCCTGTTCCATGCCGGCTTGGATGAACCGATGCGCCTCCCGCTGATCGAAGGAGGCCAGCGCGTCGATGACGTCATCGGCTTCCGGATCGCCGACGGCCGTATGCTCGACGTATTTCGCGGCAAGTTCGGGATTCCTAGATTCCCTGTTAACGCTCTGAAGAGGGGTGGTTCAGCTGTCGGGCAGGCGGCGAGTGCGGTTCGGGAGCGGGGAACGCCTTGTCGAGCGTGTGGGGAAGGCGGGGAATCCGCGCCGAAGGAGTTTTCGCCTGTGGATTCGACGCGTTTCGGAACTGGCGCGGTCGGGCGACCGCGGCGCGTCGGAAACGGCGCCGGGAATCGCGCGCGGGGGCGGGTGCGGCGCCTAGCCGGAGTCGATGCGCAGGCGCATTCCCGCGTACAGCAGCCAGTCGCGGCGGAAGCAGCAGGACGCGAACAGCAGCCAGCGCTTCCTGCCGCTGCGCACCAGCCGGGCGACGCTGCGCATCACGTGCCGCACCAGCGGGCGGATGCCGTGCCGGCGGGCCGCCTTCGGCAGCAGCCGGAACTGCACGGCGCGCAGCAGCAGATGCGCCATTTGCCCGTAGGCGTAGAACGCCTGGTTGGCGCGGTAGCCCCGGCACGGCGGATGGTGCAGGTCGAGATCGACCAGCGGCCCCTTGAAGGCGTTCTCGTGGCCCTGCTTGCCGCGGTGCCGGCGAACCACCTCCGCCAGCGGCAGGTCGTCGCGGTTGGCCAGGATCACCGAGAAGCGCGGCAGCAGCTCGCCCTGCCGCCGCGAGCGCAGCCGCACCACCACATAGCTCTGCTCCTCCTTCCACTTCCCTTCCACTTCGAAGGGCGGTAACGCACCCAAGTGGCCGACTCGCCCTTGCCGATGTCCTCCCAGCCATGCTCCGGCAGGCCCTCCACAACGTCCAGCACCGGCCGGCACTTGTTGGGATCCGTCACGCTGATCGACAGGTCCCAGCCCTCGCCGCGAACATGCTCCACGAACGCCCCCCGGTAGTACGCCGCGTCGCAACGCACCCACGCCGGCACGCCCTTCGGCAGCAGCGGCGCCACGTCGCGCTTGAGCTGGCCCTTCCAGCCGCACGCCACGTCGCCCCCCGGCCGCAGCCTCCCGCTCACCCACAGCCCGCCCACGAACACCGCGTGCAGCCAGTAGCCGCGCTCCCCGGTGTACAGCCGCGCCGCGTGCTCGAACAGCCGGCCCGACACCTCGATGCCCGTGCCGTCCACGAACACCGGAACGTACCCCTTCTCCTCCAGCTCGTGCGCCACCACCTCCGGCGCCACGCACCGCGACAGGTGCCGCGCCACCCCCCGCAGGCTCTCCACGTCCCGCTTCGTCAGACGCGACAGGAACTCCCCGGCCCGCCGCCCCGACGGCGCCGACGACAGGCCCAGCAGCTCGCGCTGAACGCCGTCCTCGCGCAAAGCGTCCAGATCCGACAGCGACCCGTTCCCCGACGCCAGCGACGCGATCACGCTCCACTGCGTCTCCGCGTCCGACGCGCCCCGGTTCCGCTTCTTCACCGACACCGCCTCGGCAAGGCGCTCCGGAAGCCCGAACCGGCGCGCCGCCTCCGCCAGCAGCGCGGCGCCGCCCGTGCCCGTCAAACGATCCCCGGTGAAGCCGATCTCGACTTTGGCCGGGCTTGGAACTACTCTCTTCATCAACGCACCTGCGGGGTGATCCTTGTTCAACCGGCATCATACCGGCCGATTCCCCCGCAGCGTGCGTTCTTTCAAGCACTTGCGCTTCTTTCCCCACGAATCCCGCTCTCCCCGACAGCGGCTTAACAGGGACTTAAGGGGGATTCAGCGCCCGCGCCTTTTCGTATCCGCTCCGATATGCCGAGGGGATTTTCATTGGGCCTCCGAGGGCGTTTTGTGGTTCCAATGCGTTGAAGCTACTCTGTTTCAGTGGACAGTCAAGAGCTTGGGTTCCATGCGGCATCCTGGTATGTCTTCTTGAAAACCATCAGGGACTGTCACCCGAGGCTGAAAAAGATGGCGCCAATGACTTCAGGGGGCTTGATGCGAGCGATGAGGCGCAGCCGGCTTCCACGGTGGGGGCAGTGTTCCACTTCATGCCGAGCCATCGGCGCCCAAGAGGGCTTGGCCGCCGTCACCGCCAGCGGCGGCCGGATGCTCGCCTCGATGCCCCACCCCGAGCGCGTCTTCCGCGCCGTGCAAAACTCGTGGGTTGCCCCCGCCGCGTGCGCTTGGATGGCCGTCGCGGCGTTGACGGCCAACGCCGCGTGGTCGGACACCTTGGGTGACACTTCCCCCACGAGTGCAGAACACTGCCTCGTCGGGACTGGAGTTCCCATCATCGGAGATTGCGGCCCGGACCCGTTCTATGTGGCGTCGGAACTCCTTGACGCCGAGAATGTTCGCCATGTGGTTACCGGGCACATCGTCAGTGTCGCGGGTCTGCCCGACACCTTGGACGAACAGGTGGACGTGGACGTGGAGTTCCGCATCGACGGCGTCCGCAAGCCGCCGGCGCGGTGTCCGCATCCGCCGAGGATCGACAACAAGGCACGTTGCGAACGGAGCGGTGCGCTGCCCAACGTCGTGACTTTGCGGATCCCCGGCGACTGGTTCCTCTGGGCGGCCACCGGCACGTCGAGACGCCTGGCCCGCCGCGGTGCCGAGCAGCTCGCGGCCTTGCAGGAACTGGAGCGCGAGCGCGAGTCCGGGCGGGTCGGGGAACGCGAGCACGCCGAAGCGAAAGAGCGGCTGGAGCGGGAGTTGCAACGGAAGTTGGACTGGACCACAACGGTATTCACGGACGACAGTTCGAAAGGCGCATCCGCCAAGGACATGCCCCGGGTCGTCAGTCGGAAGTTCCGATCACACGGAGAAGTCAGGTTGCTGGAGGATCGACGAGGGCATTTGGAGATTGGCGGCGAGTACCTCTTCGCCCTCGGAGACGGCGTGGAAGGGGCCGCGTACACCTACTATGAGCCGCGCAAGTACCACCCGGAACGGGGCTGGCATGTCTTCTGGGGCGACGAGATGCGGGACGTGGAGATCGCCCTGATGCTTATCGGCAACTGCATGCGGAGCGAGCCGCCATTGTTCGCGAAGGAGACGAGTGCGTACCTGTGCGGGTTTTACTCCCGCGGCTTGGCCACGTTCCGCCTGTACCCCGAACTCCCGCGTTGGCGTTTTCTATGGCGATGATCGCGCTTGCGCGGGTGCTGCTCCCGCGGCTTGGCGGCGTTCGGGCCGTACCGGAGCTCCGGGTTCGACACTTGGCCGATCCGAACCGGCCGCGGCATCTGCCGCCCATGACGAAACGCGTGCTTGCGCTTGCGCGCGCCGGGTGCGCGTGCCTGACGCTGGCGGCCACGCCGGTGTGGGCGACCAGTAGCGTGCAACCCGCGACTGTGCCGTCACCAACAGGCGGCGAGCCGTGCTTCGCCGGCGACGAGCGCTGCCGAGACGACGCGTTCGGCATGGCGGCGCTTTTGCTCGAAGCCGAGAATGTCCACTATCTCGTGACGGGCCGCATCGCCTTGGCCGCCGGCTTGCCGGACAAGCTCGGCGGCTCCGCGGACGTGTACGCGCAGCTACGGCTCACCGGCGTGCGCAAACCGCCGGTGCAGTGTCCACAGCCGCCGAGCATCCAAAGCAGGACCTACTGCGCCCAGACCGAGGCGCTGCCGCCCCGGCTGACGGTGCGCATCCCGAGCGACTGGTTCGTGTGGCCCGCCACCGGCACGTCCCGACTCGTGGCGCGCCGCGCGGGAAGGCATCTCGCCGATTTGCGGGAACTGGAACGCCAGCACGCCGCGGGGCGGGTCGGCGAGCGCGAGCACGCCGCCGCCAAAGCGCGGTTGGAGGGGCTGGTGCAGGACGAATTGGATGCGAACGCGCCTCGAACCGCGCCGGGGACGATCAGACTGCTGGAGGACCGCCGCGCCCACCTGGCGGTTGGCGGCGAGTACCTCTTCGCCCTCGGAGAAGCGGTGGAGGGCGACGCCGGCACCTACCATGTGCCCCTGACGCCCGAGGTGGACGGTGGCGATTGGCGCGTCTTCTGGGGCGATGAGATGCGCGAGCTCGACATCGCCCTGATGCTGATCGGCAACTGCCTGCTAGCGAATCCGCCGTTGTTCGTGACGGAACCCGGGCCCCGCCACTGCATGCTGTTCGCCCGCGGCCAGTCCAAACTGCGCTACAGCTTCCCGAAACTGTTGCGCATCCACTGACCAAAGCGCTCGAGGATGCGATGAGCCGGAAAGCCAAGACGGAAAGCTCCTGCGACCACTTGCGCCAGCGAGCTGGCCAGGCGCAAACCGCCATCGGCGGCGTCTGTCGTCAATGAGACGCGATCGGCAACGGTTCCGAGGGACGTGGTGGCTCATGGCGTTGGCGTTGGCGGCCGTTCCAGCGTGGCCTACCAATCTGCAGCTGCCATCGCCAAACGAACTCGCCCACGGAGGCGAGGAGTGCTTCGTGGGCGACAAGTATTGCCGCAGGGACGCATTCGCCGTGGCGAGCCTGCTGCTTGAAGCGGAGAATGTCCGCCATGTTGTGACGGGGCGCATCGTCGGTGTCTCGGGTTTGCCCGACACTTTGGACGAAGAGCTAGATGTGGACGTGGATTTTCGCATCAGCGGAGTCCGCAAGCCCGCGGCGCGGTGTCCGCATCCGCCGAGGATCGAAAACGCCATGCATTGCGAGCCGAATGACACGCTCCCACCGGAAGTGAAGTTGCGGATCCCGAGCGACTGGTTCCGCTGGTCGCCCACGGGAACGTCTAGGAATGTGGCTCGCCGCGGTGGCGAGCAGCTGGCGGCTCTGCGGGCGCTGGAGCGTGATCGCGAGTTCGGACGTGTGGACGAGCGCGAGTACGCCGAAGCCAAAGAGCGTCTGGAGTGGGGCTTGCAGGTGGAGTTGGACGGCACAACCACTCCAATAAAGGACGGTTTCATCAGAACCATTAACATGAACGCCTTCTTGGTCAGGTTGCTGGAGGATCGCAGAGCCCGTTTGGAAGTTGGCGGCGAGTATCTCTTCGCCTTGGGCGATAGAGTCGAAGGCGCCGCGCACACCTACTACCTGCCTGAGACGCCAGACTTGGACGACGATGGCGAATGGCACTTTTTCTGGGGCGACGAGATGCGCGAGGTGGAGATCGCCCTCATGCTGATCGGCAACTGTCTACTCAGCGAGCCGCCGGTGTTCGGCAAGGAGACCGGTCCGTATCTTTGCAAGATCTACTCCCGCGGCCTGGCCACATTCTGGCTGTACCCGACGCTAGTCCGTCGGCATTGACCGTGCGGCCTTTCCTTCGCCCATGAAGCCAAGGCTGCCGCAGCTGTCTCGCGCTTCCGCCTGCGCCCTGGTCTTGGCTAGCGTCCATGCGTCGTCTTCCAATTGGGCGCTGCCGGCCGAACATCTGCCGAAAACCGGCAAGGCGTGCTTCGTTGGCGACGCCTACTGTCGCAACGACGCTTTCAACGTGGCGGCGGCCTTGCACGAGGCCAAGGACTTCCGCTACGTCGTGACGGGGCGCATCGTCAAAGTGGACGGCTTGCCGGATACGCTTGGCGAAAGCACGGATGTGGATGTCACATTCGAGCTTGACAGCGTCCGCAAACCTCCGGGACAGTGCCCCGTTCCACCCAGAATCGCCACGAAAACGCTCTGCGAACGGAAAGACTCGCTTCCGCCCGTATTGAGACTACGCATCCCCAGCGACTGGTTCCTCTGGCCGGGCACAGGAACGTCCAGACTCGTGGCGCGGCGCGCGGGGGCGCATCTCGCCGGCTTGCGGGATTTGGAGCGCAAGCGCGCCTCCCTGCGGTTAAGCGAGCGCGAGTACACCGACGCCAAGGCGCGGCTGGAGCAACTGGTGCGAAACGAACTGGATTCGGACGCTACTCGAACCAGGTCGAGCCGTCCGGTCACCGAACGTGTCAAACCCAAGCCAAGACCGATCCGTTTGCTGGAGGATCGGCGCGTCCACATCGAGGTTGGCGGCGAGTACCTCTTCGCGCTCGGAGATGGGCCGGAGGGCGACGTTGGCATCTACCACCTGCCGCCGCCCCCGGCGCTGGATGGCGACGGCGACTGGCGCGTCCTGCAAGGTGCCGAGATGCGCGACGTCGAGACAGCCATGATGCTGATCGGCAACTGCATGCAGCGGCACAGTCCCCGCCTTTGCATGGTGGTTTCGCGCGGTCTTGCGACGTTCTGGCTGTACGACGATCTTCTCCGGCGGCATTAGGCCAAGAGCCGAAACGGCGCTTCGAGATAGGTGCGGACCGCGGCGAGAAACTGCGCCGCCGGGTCACCGTCGAGAACGCGATGATCCCATGTCAGGGAGAGGCGCATCCGGGCCGTCTTGACCGGCGTTTGGCCGTCCCAGCGCACGCCGTCGTAGATGCGGCCGACGCCGAGAATGCCGGCTTGGGGAGGATTCAGAATCGGCGTGAGTCCATTTCCGCAACGCCCGACGGGCGGTGGGGTGAGCGATCCGGGCCGGCCACGCTACGGAGTATTCGAGGGCAAACACTCGGCAAGGCCCTAGCCCGCGTGAGAAACGCGACGATGCGCCGCTAGGCGGTTGGCTTGCGCGTGTTTGCGTTCGCCCTTGACTTGCTGCTGCCCCTTGACAACGCCTTCGGGCCGGGAGTAGGTTTTCGGCAGTTGCAGGGACGAGGCGACATGGGCGACCGTCTTGGACGTCCACAACCGCCCGCAGCGCCGGCGGCGACACTGGCGGATGCGGACCGGCAGCGGCAACTGCCGCCGATGACGAAGCGCCGGCGTTCACTTGCCCGCGCCGGGTGCGCGTGGCTGGCGTTGACGGCCACTCCGGCGTGGTCGGCCACTATCGCTGCACCCGCTGCTGCGCCGTCGACAGCAAGCGGCCAGCCGTGCTTCGCCGGCGACGAGCGTTGCCGACACGACGTATTCAGCATGGCGTCGCTTCTGCTTGAAGCCGAGAATGTTCGCTACGTCGTGACGGGCCGCATCGCCCTGGCCGCCGGTTTGCCGGACAAGCTCGGCGGCACGGCCGACGTGTACGCGCGGCTGCGGATCACCGGTGTGCGCAAACCCCCTGTTTGGTGTCAGCCGCTGCCCAACGTCCACAGCACGGCGCATTGCCCCCGGATGGACGCGCTGCCGCCCCGGCTGACGGTGCGCATCCCGAGCGACTGGTTCGTGTGGCCCGCCACCGGCACGTCCCGATTCGTGGCGCGCCGCGCGGGAAGGCATCTCGCCGGTTTGCAGTGGCTGGAACGCCTGCTCGCCGCGGGGCGGATTGACGAGCGCGAGCACGCCGCCGCCAAAGCGCGGTTGGAGGGGCTGGTGCAGGACGAATTGGATGCGAACGCGCCTCGAACCGCGCCGGGGACGATCAGACTGCTGGAGGACCGCCGCGCCCACCTGGAGGTTGGCGGCGAGTACCTCTTCGCCCTCGGAGCGCCGGTGGAGGGTGCCGGGGGCAGCTACCATGTGCCCCTGACGCCCGAGGCGGACGATGGCGATTGGCGCGTCTTCTGGGGCGACGAGATGCGCGAGCTCGACATCGCCCTGATGCTGATCGGCAACTGCCCGCTAGCGAATCCGCCGTGGTTCGCGACGGAACCCGAGGCCCGCCACTGCATGCTGCTAACCCGAGGCGTGTACAAGGCGGTGTACAAGTCCCCGAAACTGTTGCGCGTCCACTGACCAGAGCGATCGAGGATGTGATGAGCCCGGAAGCGAAGACGGAAAGCCGCCGGCGACCAGTTGGGCCAGCGAGGTGCCCAAGCGCAAACGGCGGCCGGCCCGGACGCCTTTGTCTGTCGCCAATGAGACCCGATAGGCTACGGTTGCGAGGGACGCGGTGGTTAACGGCGTTGGCTTTGGCGGCCGTTCCCGCGTGGTCATCGAACCATACGGTCCCCTACCCGATAGCCGACTGTGTCCCGCGCGTTGGCGCCTGCGGCCCGCATCCGTTCACAGTGGCGTCGAAGCTGCTTGACGCCGAAAATGTCCGTCACATAGTGACGGGGCGCGTCCTCAGCGTCGCGGGCCTGCCAGCCACCTTGGAAGAGCAGGTGGACGTGGACGTGGAATTTGAGATTGACGGCGTCCGCAAGCCCGCGGCCCGTTGTCCGCATCCGCCGCGGGTCGAAACGAAGACGCTCTGCGAACGGAACGACTCGCTACCGCCAATTTTGAGGCTGCGGATTCCCAGCGACTGGTTCCTCTGGGCACCCGCCGGCACGTCAAGGTGGGTGGCCCGCCGCGGTGGCGAACAGATCGGGGCCTTGCGGAAGCTGGAGCGCGATCGCGAGTACGGGCGGGTCGGGGAAAGCGAGTACGCCGAAGCGAAGAACTGGCTGGAAGGGGATTTGCAAAGGGTGTTGGACTGGACCACGGTATTCGACGACGGTTCGGTAGCCATACGACAAATCAAGCCGCGTGGCGTCGGATTGCTGGGGGATCGGCGAGGGCATTTGGAGGTTGGCGGAGAATACCTCTTCGCTCTGGGAGACGGCGTAGAAGGCCCCAAGTACACCTACTATGAGCCACGCACCTACAAACCGAACTGGGACTGGCACGTTTTCTGGGGCGACGAAATGCGCGAGGTGGAAGTCGCCCTCATGCTGATGGGCAACTGCATGCAGAGCGAACCACCGTTGTTCTCGAAGGAGGAGAGCGTGCGCCTGTGCGGGTACTATTCCCGCGGCTTGGCGACGTTCCGGCTGTACCCGGAACTCGCGGCCCGGCCCTCTCGAGAGTGATGGGCGCGTCCGGACGGCCCAGCCTGATCTTCCACTAGACCAACAGCCGAGACGGCGCTTCGAGATAGGTGCGGACCGCGGCGAGGAACTGCGCCGCCGGGGCACCGTCGAGAACGCGATGATCCCATGTCAGGGAGAGGCGCATCCGGGCTGTCTTGACCGGCGTTTGGCCGTCCCAGCGCACGCCGTCGTAGATGCGCCCGACGCCGAGAATCCCGGCTTGGGGCGGATTCAGAATCGGCGTGAATCCGTCTACGCCGTACATGCCGAGCGAGGTGACGGTGAAGGTGCCGCCTTCCACGTCGTCCACCGTCAGGCTGCCTTGCCGGGCCCGTTCGGCAAGGGCCGCTGAAGCCAGCGCGATCTCCTTCAACGCTTTGCCGCCGGCATCTTTGATGACCGGAACGATCAGACCCTCCGCCAACGCCACGGCCAGCCCGATGTGGACCTGCTCGTAGCGGACGATGGCGTTGTCTATCAAGGCGGCGTTCATTGCCGGGTGCTTGCGCAACGCTTTGCCGGCGGCGGCCAGCACCAGATCCGTGTAGGTGACGCGCAAGCCGTCGCTTTCCCACTCGGCGTTGAGGTCGCGGCGCAGTTTCACGGCGGCGTCCATGTCAACTTCCATGTCCATGGTCAGTTGCGCGGATTCGCGCAGGCTGGCGTGCATGCGTTCGGCGATGGTTTTGCGCATGCCGCGCAAGGGCGCGACGTTCGGCGTTCCGCCGGGCACCTCTTTCGGTGCCGTCTCCTGCCGCGGCGGGGGCGCGGCTTGCGCGGCGTTTTCGACATCCTCCTTGGTGATGCGCCCGCGCGGCCCGGTGCCGGCCACGGCGGCAAGATCGACGTTCAACTCCGCGGCCAGCTTGCGGGCCACGGGCGATGCCATGATTCGCTTGTTGCCGCGGACGGGGGCGGCAACCGGCGGTGGCTTGGCCGGTTCCTGCGTGCGAACGGGGAGATCGCGTTTCGGCTGCGGAGTTGGCAACTGGTCTGGAACAGCTTCGCCATCCGCGAAGATGAAACCCACCACCTCGCCGGGTTCCAACGTCGTGCCCTCGGCAACCAAGTGCTTCACCGTGCCGGATGTTTCGGCGTCCACGTCGAGATTCACTTTTTCGGTTTCCAGACGGTAAAGCAGAGCGCCGGATTGCACCCGCTCCCCATCGCCCACATACCACTCATCAACGGTGCCTTCGTGCATGGTCATGCCGACCTTGACGAGATGGATTTCGGTTGCCATAGATTCTCCTTAGCGCGTTTGCTTGCCGGAGCAGGCGCCGGCGGCCAGCGCCAGCACTTTCGCAACATCCACCGCCCACGGCCCGTTTCGCAGCACCCGCAACGTCGCCGTTTGCCCGGGTTGCAACATGCGCTCGCGTTCGCCGTCGAAAGCCAGCGCGCCGGGGCCGGTGACGACGAAGGCTTCGCCGAGGGGAAGGTCTTGCGCTTCGCAAATGCCAATGCTCTCGAACCTTCCGGGGGCCAGCGCGGCCAGCACCGTGCGCGGCGAATCGACGCGAAACGTCAACAGCAACGCGGCATCCTCGCGCGCCGTCAGGGGCCGCACGAACCCGCCAACCGAACTCATGCCGACGCCGGCGGGGTCGGCCCGCGTCAGCACTGCCGCTCGCAATCTCCGAGGCTCGTCAAGCGCGCGTGCGCCGACGAAGCGATCGGTCGTCAACACCGCGTCGACCAAGGCGAGGTCAGGTTCCTCGTCCTCCACTTCCACCTGCACCGTTTTCGCTTGCGCGGCCACCGTTGGCAGGCGAATGCCGCCGCTGGCGAGCATCGCGGCCGCGGCGCCGGCGGTGGTGGCTTCTCGCAGCTGGGCGAAGGCGTTGTTGGTGCCGGTGGAAAGCGAAATCAAAGGCGCGTTCAACCATCCTTTGGCGAACGCGCGATTGGTGCCGTCGCCGCCGAGCACGATCACCGCCGCGGCGCCGGCAAGCGCGCGGGCGGCGTGGGTGGTGTCTTCGGCCTTGGCGGAGACGGGTATGGGCAAAGGTTCCGCATCGATGCCCAACTCGTCGATGGCGCGTTTGCAGATGTGGTGCGGGTCCGGCAGATAGCGGATGGCGCTGGCGCCAAACGCCTGGATGCCCACCAGCGCCCGCCGCAGCATCGCTGTTTTCTCTTGATTGTCGAAGACCGATGCCCGCGCGGTGATGCGTCGAACGTCCTTGCCGGACGCGGGGTTCGCCACCAGGCCGATCGCCGGCACGCGATCAGCCGCCAAGCAAGGCGCGCGCTTCGGCGACGATCTTGCCCGTGTCGGGCAGATAGGCTTGCTCCAACACCGAACTGAACGGCACCGGCGAAAACGGCGCCCCGACGCGGCCCACCGGCGCATCCAAGTCGTCGAAAGCGAACTCCTGAATCTGCGCCGCTATCTCGCCGCCGAGACCGGCGAAGCGAACCGCCTCGTGGACGACGATGGCGCGGTGCGTCTTGCGCACGGAATCCACCACGGTAGCGGTGTCCAACGGCTGCAAGGAACGCAGATCGACGACTTCGGCTTCTACGCCCTCGGCGGCTAGCGCATCGGCTGCGGCCAGCGCTTCGGCAACCATGCGGCTGTACGCGACCAAGGTGAGGTCGGCACCCTCGCGCACGATGTTGGCCTTGCCGATGGGTATTTCGTAGGCGGTTTCCGGCACCGGCCCGCGGTTGCGCAGCGACAGCTTGTTCATCACCACGAACACGGGGTTGTCGTCGCGCGCCGCGGCAATCAAAAGACCCTTGGCGTCGTAAGGCGTGGATGGGGCAACCACCTTCAGCCCCGGCAAGTGGCAGATCCAAACCTCCAGACTTTGCGAGTGCTGCGCCGCCATGTTCATGCCGGCGCCGGACATGGTGACGACGGTGATGGGCAATGTTGCCGCGCCGCCGAACATGTAGCGCATTTTCGCCATCTGGTTGGCGATTTCGTCCATGCACTCGCCCATGAAGTCCATGAACATGATGTCGATGACGGGGCGCAGGCCGGTTGCCGCGGCGCCAACGCCCAAGCCGACGATGCCCTCCTCGGAAATCGGCGTGTCGATCACCCGGCGCGGCCCGAACTCGTCGAGCAGCCCGCGGTAGGAGCCGAACACGCCGCCGGCGCCGGCCACGTCTTCCCCGGCCACGAACGAGTTCTCCTGTTCGGCGAGGATGGCCTTCGCGCCTTCGGCAATGGCCGCAACGTAGGTTGTCTCTCGTTCCGCCATGAAAGGTTCTCCGTTGCTGTTCGCCGCTTAGGCGTAGACGTCTTCGAGCAGGGTCTCCGGGGCCGGGAAAGGGCTCGCTTCGGCGAACTCGATTCCGGCTTTCACGTCGGCGAGGACTTGCTCGTGAACAGCGGCCGCCTGGTCCTTGCCGAGCACGCCGAGTTCGGCCAGCCGGGCCTCGAACATGTGAATCGGATCACGCTTGCGCCACTCCTCCAGTTCCGCGTCGGTGCGGTAGGAAAGGCCCATGCCGCGCACGCCAACGTGATCGAAGAAGCGATAGGTCTTGGCCTCGAGGAGCGTTGGCCCTTCGCCCTTGCGCGCCCGCTCGATGGCCGCGCCGGCAGTCTCGAAGACGGCCACGGCGTCCATGCCGTCCACGACGACGCCCGGCATCCCGTAGCCGGCGGCGCGATCCGCCACGTCGACGATGGCCTGGTGATTCGCTTGCGCGGTGTATTCGCCGTAGCCGTTGTTCTCGCACACGAAAATGGCCGGCAACTTGTAGAGTGCCGCCATGTTGGCCGCTTCGTGGAACGAGCCCTCGTTGCTGGCGCCGTCGCCGAAGAAGGAAACCGCCACGCGGTCGGTGTTGCGGAACTTGGTGGAGAACGCCGCGCCCACGGCGATCGGCGGGCCGGCGCCGACGATGCCGTTGGCGCCCAACATGCCGAGTGCCATGTTGGAGATGTGCATGCTGCCGCCTTTGCCCCGGCAGTAGCCGGTGGCGCGCCCGAACAGTTCGGCGAACATCCGATCGAACTCGCCGCCTTTGGCGATGAGATGGCCGTGGCCCCGGTGCGTGCTGGTGATCCAGTCGTCGTCCGAAAGATGCGCCATCACGCCGGCGGCCACCGCCTCCTGGCCGACGTAGAGGTGCAAGGCGCCCGGAATCTTGCCGGCTTCCGCCATGCGCCCGGCCTCGGTCTCGAACACGCGAATGCGCACCATGCGCCGGTGGATGTCGCGCAGAAGATCGTCGCTCGGTTGCTCCATCCCGCTCCCTCTCGCAAAAGCGTTCGCCGAGTGTACGGCAAGCGCGTTCGCCTTGCCTATCGGCCAAGGCGCCAGCCGCCAGCCGCGTGCGGGTTGCCAGTGGGCCGGGGTCGAAAGCTCGATCCCGCTCGTATCGGGTTCTGCTACTCTCCGGCAAAGTTGCATGGATTCGGAAGCGCGGGAATGCCGAGCACGAAGAAAACGCCTTGCTTGCGGACGCGGGCCTTCGGCGCGCCAATGCGCGATCACCGGGTGGGGTGGCCGCGTGACGGGTAAGCCTGCCAAACCGGTCGCCAGCCGCTTGTCGTTGCCACCGGATTACGGCTTGCCGGCGGATTCGCCGTTGTTGCCGTGGCGGGAAGTGGACGAACGCCTCGCCAAAGCGCTGCACTACTGGATCTCCACAGTCGGCGCTGGCGGCAGCACCCCCATCGCCCGCCCCATCGACGGCATGTGGGTGGATTGCGCCCTCTACTTCGGCGGCGATCCAAAATCCCGCTGGCGACGCAATCTCGCCCGCAATCCCAGCGTCTGCATCACCTTGGAAGACGCCGAGCGAGCCGTGATTCTCGAAGGCTCGGTTGCCGTGGAGACGCCGAACGCCGCCCTGGCGGCGCGGCTCGTCGAGCAAGCCAACCAGAAGTACAAGATGGACCAGACGGCCGACGAATACACGGCCCGGACGTGCGTTTTCACCCCAAGCAAGGCGATGGCGTGGACGCTGCTGTACAAGGACGCCACGCGCTTTCGCTTCGGGTGAGGCCGAATGCGATGGCCTCGGCCGGGCCGTCTCTGGCGCAAAGGAACGTCTAGGGGCAGCGTTGATGGCTGCGAGGGAACAGTCCCTGTTCAAGCCCGGCGACGGTGCCGCGCCGCCTGCGCTGACCGGACGCGCCTCGGAGCAGGCCGTGTTGTTGCGGTGCCTGGCGGATTTGGACGCCAACGCCGCTCCCCCACACAATGTGGTCCTGGTTGGGCCACGGGGAAACGGCAAGACCGTGTTGCTCAATTGGTTCGAGACCGCCTGCGGCAACGGTCGCAAGGGTGTTGACGCGGTGCGGCTCACCCCGCGTGACATCCCTGACCAAGAGGCCTTGGTCGAGGCCGTGGCGCCGCGGCGCGGGCTTGCCAAGCTCCTGCCGCGCAAGGTCGGCGTCGCCTCGTTTGGGTCGGCCGAGTCGTCCGCGAGACGAAACTTGGTGGAAGAACTCGTAGCCCGCTGCCGGCGAAGGCCAGTCGCCCTGTTGCTCGACGAAGCCCACACTCTGGACACTGATGTCGGTGGCACCCTGCTCAACGCCAGCCAGCAGGTGCGCGCCAAAGCGCCGTTCATGCTCGTTTTGGCCGGCACGCCGGGGTTGCCGGCGCGCTTGGCTGCAATGGACGCCTCTTTTTGGGACCGTTTGGGCGACGGTTTGCTCGGCATCGGCCGCCTGAGCGAAGCCGCAGCCGCGCAGGCCCTTGCCGAGCCTTTGAAGGCGAAGGGCGTAACCATCGACGCGGACACGCTGACCGCGGCTGTGGCGCATAGCCAGCACTATCCGTACTTCATTCAGCTCTGGGGTGAGGCGCTGTGGCGGCGACACTTGGCCACAGAAGCCACTCGGCTGACCGCCAACGACCTCGCAGCCGCAATGCCCTACATGGCCGCACAGGCCACCAACTACTACCAAGGCCGCTTCGCGGAATTGGAGGCGGGCGGCTTGGTGCCGGCCGCGAACGCGGTGGCGTCGGTATTCGGGGACGACTTCGATGCCACGGTGTCCAACCAAGAGATCAACGCTGCTCTTGCCGCAGCCGGCTTCAATGGCGAACGCGACCGGTTCAACGCGCGCGAGGCCTTGAACCGTTTAGGTTACATCTGGCGTCCGCCAGGCCAGCTTCCGCCGGTGGCACGGAGTGCGGGCATTCCCTCGCTGATGACCCATGTGCAGGCCCATGCCGAAAGCGCATCGGACGGGAAGGTTCGGTAGCGGTGCTGGCCATTTCTCTGAGGGCGATTTCGCCGGCGTCCCTCTCTGCTTACGCACGTCTCAGGGGCTGGGAAAAGGCGGAACCCTACGGCGCTCACTCGGATGTCTATGCGGCACCGGACTTGCCGGAGGTCATCCTGCCGAGGACGCGGCGCTTGGCCGACTACGCGGACGTTGCCGCCCGACTGATCCGGATATTCGCCGAGACGGCGGACATGGACGAATCCGAGCTGCTTCGCGAATTGACGATCGCCGACCGCGACGCGATACGCGTGCGGGCATCGGGCGACCACACCGTAACAGTGACGGACGGTATCGCGCTGATCGCTGGCGCCAGAGACATGATTTCCGCCGCCGCGCGCTCGCTATTCGAACCAAGGGCTGCTTACCAAGGACGCCCAGCGAAGAAAGTCGTGGATTACCTGAGGAAGGTTCGGCTAGGGGACGTGGAGCAGGGCAGCTTGGTCGTTACGCTGCTGCCGCCCGTAGTTCCGCCGACGGTGGACGGCTTGCGGCGGCCGGTCGGCGGGGAGCGAGTTGGCAGCGTGCGCCACAACTCCAACGAGTGGCTGGAAGACGAACCCATTGAACGGCAGACCACATGGCGACTGGCGGATGCACTCGGGGCGACTCGCGAAGCGATGGCGGAGACCATCGGCGGCGCCGGCGATGCGTTCGGCAACGCGATTTCGAGAGGGGCAAGCGCCAATCTCTGCAAGGCGCTCGCGGACATGACGGCACCCTTCGAGGCGTTGGACTTGAGTTTGACGTGGGCGCTAACGCGGCCCGTACCAACCGCCGACACAGCGGTTCGGTTCGAGTTCACCCACGAAGATTCCTGCATCCTACGGGAAGCGGCCCGCGCCTTGCGGGAACGGAGCGTGCAAACCAACGTGCGGCTGATCGCGACCATAGAGGGTCTCAAGCGCCAAGGCCGCGAAGTTGCTCTTAGGACGCAATTGGATGGCGGAGCGCGAGCGGTCGTCGCACATCTGACGCCGCGAGACTACCAACGTGCCATTGACTTGCACAAGACAAACGCCGAGGTCGAAGTGGAAGGCGACTTGGAGTGTTCCGGTCATCGGCGCAGCTTGCTCAACGCCCACATCGTCTAACTCGTCGGTGCCCGCACGACTACGTCAACCCGCGCTACGCGCCTTTCCGCTCGACGGCTGCGGCGAGCGTCTCGACATCCGCGCTTGAAGCGAGTCGCACGAAGCGGATGTGAGCCCAGCGCGGCGCGGCCATCGCTCTTTTCATCTGCCGGCGCTTGCGGTTGTGCTGCGTGACGATCCACCACACGAGCGATTCCTCCCCACGCCACAGTGCCAAATGCGGCCAGAAGCTCTCGCGGTTCGTGCCCCAAAGCAGCTCGGCGTCGCGCCAGCGTCTCCAGGATCGGTGCAACACGCGGTAAACCAACAGCGGGGCTGGCAAATCGAGCCAGATGATGGTGCTCAATCGCGGCCAAAACGCGCGTTGAGCGGGGGCCGTGTAAGAACCGGCGGTGACCCAGCTTTCGCCTTGTGTGGCGCGGCGAAAGCGGCGTTCGAGTTCGGCCGGATCTTCGACGTTCAGATCCACCCAGCCAGGCAGCCAGTTGAGCGCATCCAGTTCCACGAAAGGCGCATCTATCGCCTTCGCCAGCCTCGCGGCCAACGTGCTCTTGCCCGAGCCGCTGTTGCCCGTTACGTGGATGCGCGGGCCGATGGGCGGTTCGGCACGCATGGCCTATGCGGTCAAACGCCGCACGCGGGCCGGGCTTTCGTGGACGAGCGCCGAATACGCCTGTACGAGGTCCGCACCGGCGCTGAACATCGCCAGTGCGTCTGGGGCGCAGTCGATGCCGCCGACCGCGATGAGCGCCGCGCCGTCGCCGATGCGCTTGCGCGGTCTGCCGATGGTGTCGAGCGCCAGAGCAAACAAGGGCTTGCCGGACAGCCCGCCTGGTTCGGCGGCGTTCTTCGACGCAAGCATCCCCGCTCTCCCCAGCTTGCCGAATCCGCGCAACTTGCCGGAGAGTAGCAGAACCCAAGACGAGCAGACTCTTCGATCCGGCGACATTCCGGCGGAGTTCCGCCGTCAGTCGCGGCGAGTGCGCCAAACGGCGCGGGCAGGGTGTAGAATGACGCGATCAAAGCCGATGTCCGTATTTTGTCTGCGTTCTACCGAAAGCGCCCCCTCCTCAGAGCAGCCTTTCCCCTGCCGCGTGCAGTTCTCGACAGCGTAAACCTCGCGCCTCACAGGCCCGCGGGTGCCTTGAGCCCGCGCCGGAGAAGTGGCGCAGAGTCTCTTCAGCGGAGGCGCGCGTGAAGGGCGTCGGCGCCATGACGGCCGGCTACCGGGTGCCGGTGCGGGAGCGTTCGTCGATAAAGCACTTGGGGCACCTTCGCCGGCTGATGCCCTATGTGCGCCGCCACGCTTGGGTGCTGGTGTTGGCCATCGGCGGCATCTTGGCCACGCAGTTGGCGTTCAGCTTCATGCCGCAGTTGCTCAGCACGGCGATCAACAGCCTCACCTACGATCACATCCCGCCCAACTACAAGGGGCCGGCGCTGGTCATGCTGGCGATAGCCTTGGTCCGGTCCGCCATCCACATCTTCGCGCGGCGCGCTTTGCGGCGCGTTTCCATTGCCGTCTGCTACGACGTGCGCAAGCGGCTGTTCAACCACATCCAGTACCAGGGGCCGAGCTTCTTCAACCGTTTCGACACCGGCGATTTGATGTCGCGCTCCGTGAACGACGTGCGCATGGTGCGCATGGCGGTGTCGTTCGGCTGGGTGCAGATCGCCACGCTCATCTTCGGCTTGGGCGCTTCGCTCTTCTGGATGCTGCACATGTCCCCCGGCCTCACGGCGTGGGTGGTGATCCCGTTGCCGCTGGTCGCGCTCGTGGGCTTTGCGATGTCGCGCGGCATGTACCCCTACTTCCGCGAGCAACAGGAGGCTATGGCCCGCGTCAACTCGTTCACGCAGGAGAACATGAACGGCATCCGCACCATCCAGGCGATGGCGCAAGAGGATCACGAGATCGGCCGTTTCAATCTGGCGAGCAGCAACTACGCCAAGAAGTTCTACCGCGCCACCCGCTACCGGGAGTTCATGGGCGTGGCGATGGGGTCGCTCACCACCATCTCCCCGCTCATCATTCTCTACCACGGTGGTGCACTCGTCATTTCGGGCGAGCTGGAGCTTGGCGACTACGCGGCCTTCTCCACCTACTTGATGATGCTCAGCCACTCGGTCACGCAAATCGGCTGGTCGCTCGCCATGTTCGTCGGCGCCGCGGCCGGCACCGAGCGGATTTTCCAAGTGCTGGACGCCAAGCCGGAAGTGGCGGATGAACCGCGCGGGAAGACGCCGCGGAACGTGGCCGGGCATTTGGAGTTTCGCGGTTTCTCGTACCGCCACCCGGGCGCGCCTCGGGACACCGTTGGACGCATCGACATCCGCGTAAACGCCGGCGAGACGGTGGCGTTGCTCGGTCGAGTGGGGTCTGGCAAGTCGACCATTCTGGAGGCCGCGGTGCGGCTTGTGGACACGCCGCCCGGCCAGGTTTTCCTCGACGGCCACGACATCCGCGATTTCCCCATACGGCGTTTGCGGCAGTTGGTTTCGCTGGTGCCGCAGGACCCGTTCCTGTTCTCCGCGACGCTGCGCGAGAACCTCACCTACGATGATCCAAGCCGCGAGGACGAGGCGATTTGGGACGCGGTGGAGGCCGCGGGGCTCGGCCGCACCGTGCGCGAAGATCTCAACGACGCGTTGAATACCGTGGTGGGCGAACGCGGCATCACGCTATCCGGCGGACAGAAGCAGCGCGCCACCTTGGCCCGCGGTCTCATTCGCCACGCGCCGGTGCTCTTGCTCGACGACTGCTTCTCCAGCGTGGACACGCAAACCGAGGAGCAGATCCTGAGCGGGCTGGAGCGGCTGCGCTCGGACAAGACGACGGTGCTCATCTCGCACCGCGTCTCCACGGCTCGCCACGCCGATCGCATCTACATCATCGACAACGGCCGCGTGCTCGAATCCGGCACCCACGCCGAGTTGCTTGCCAAGGGCGGCTACTACGCCGAATTGGAGGTTGTCCAGAGCAATCAAGAACGCGATCGGTCGCGCAAGAGCGCCCTTCTCCACCATTTGGAGGATGGCGACGAGGAAACCCGCGAGGCGCCGGCCTCGCAGGCGGCCGGAGCATGAGTGTGAGCGCCCCCGCCACCGCCGCGGCACCCCCGCCGATGCGCAACTACTCGGCCTTCGACGCGCAGTTGACGCATCAGGCGCTCAACATGCGGCTGTTTCTGCGGCTGCTGAAGTGGGCGAAGCCGTATCGGATGACGCTCATCGTCAGCGCCATCTTGATCATCATCGGCTCGGCGTTGTCCACCCTCACGCCGGTGCTGCAAAACCGCATCATCGTGGACGAGATCCTCGCCCCCGGGGCCGCCGCGAGCGCCCGCGCCGCTGTTGCCGACGGCGCTGTGGATGCGGCGGACGCGGCGACGCAAGCGGCGCCGGCGGCGACCGACGCCGCTGACGCGCCCGAGGGGTTGGCGGACACGGCCCGGGAATTGCCGCACTACGGTTTGCTCACCTTTCTCAACTGGCTGACGGATCACACCGCCCTGCGCCCGTTGGCCGTGGCGGTGGGCATGTACATCGCCATGTTCGTCGCGCAGACGCTGATCGGCGTGGCGCAGCAGTTGCTGCTCACGAGCGGGGCGTTGAAGACGCTGCGCGATCTGCGCATCGATCTGTTCGCGTCGCTGGAGCGCAAACCGGCGTCGTTCTACGACCACGTCGCCGTTGGCCGCGTGATGACGCGGGTCACCAACGATGTGGAGAACCTGTTCGAGCTGCTGGTCGGCTTCGTCGGGCGGGCCGGCATCCTGTGCCCGTTTTTCCTGTCGCTCGCCATCATGCTGGATTACAGCTTTTTCCTCACCAGCATCGGCCTCGTGATGATTCCCATCACCGCCGCCTCCACGTTCCTGTTCCGCTACCTGATGCGGCGCATCTTCCGCCTGATTCGCGATTCGGTCTCCGCGCTCAACCAATACATGCAGGAGGATCTGATCGGCATCGAGGTGGTGCAACTTTGTGGCCGGGAGGAAGCCAACTCCGCGGAATACCGGCGTCTAAACGGCGCCAACCGAGATTTCGAGTACCGCGCCATCAACTACGAGGTGGTTTTCGAGACGTTCAACATGAACTTGGCGAGCATCGCCTCGGTGTGCCTGTTGTGGTTCGGCGGCGGCGAGGTGGTGCAGCAATCCATCAGCCTCGGCGTGCTGCTGTTGTTCAACCAGTACCTCACCATGATGGTGATGCCCATCGAATCCGTGGGCCGCTTCTTCAACACGTTGTTCCGGGCCATGGCCTCCGGCGAGCGCATCTTCCAGGCCTTGGATTGGGACGAGCGGCTGCACGAGCCGGACAAACCCGTGCCGCTGCCGGATCGGTTGCGCGGCGAGGTGGAGTTCAAGAACACGCGCTTCGGCTACGCGGGCGGCGAGGACGTGCTACACGGCGTTTCGTTCCGCATCGCCCCCGGCGAGAAACTCGCCATCGTCGGCCCCACCGGCTCGGGCAAGAGCACGATCATCCGCCTCTTGGCGCGCTTCTACGACTTCGACGACGGCATGATCTTCCTGGACGGCGTGGACGTGAACCGCATCGCTTCCAGCGACTTGCGCAAGCGCGTTGGCGTGGTGCTGCAGGACTTTCACATCTTCTCCGGCACCTTGGCGGAGAACATCTCGCTCAACAACCCCGACATCAGCCCGGAGCGCGTGCGCTGGGCGGCGCGGGCCGTGAACGCCGATCGGTTCATTCGGGAACTGCCCGACGGCTACGACACCGAACTCGCCCAACGCGGCCACAATCTCTCGCAAGGCCAGCAGCAACTGGTCGCCTTCGCCCGGGTGCTCGCCGCGGACCCGGAAATACTGGTGCTGGACGAGGCCACCTCCTCCATAGACACAGGCACCGAACTCATCATCCAAGATGCCCTGCACAAGCTCACCGAGGGCCGCACGTCCATCATCATCGCCCACCGCCTGCAGACCATCCAGGAGTGCGACCGGGTGCTGGTGCTGCACCACGGAACGGTCAAGGAGCTCGGCACCCACGAAGAGCTGATCGCGCTCGGCGGCATCTACCACACGTTGAACGAACTGCAATTCCAAGACAGCAAAGTGGCCGCCGAGCTCGCCGGCGAGCCCGACGAGAGGAAACCCCGGCAACGCTGGATGGAAAGCCCCGGCGAAGACGAGGACGTGCCCTTCCCGGAAACCGATCCGCAAACGCAAGTGGGCGGCGGCCCGGCCATGCGCGGCTAAAGCGACTCGCGCTATTCGCCCTTCAACCGGGGCGGGCGGCTTTCGCGTTCGGTGCGGATCAGCGCTTGGTAGAGCGGTTCCCGGGCGGCCAGCTCCTCGTGCGTGCCGACGTCCACCACCCGGCCTCGGTCCATCACCACTATGCGGTCGGCGCGCCGCACCGTGCGCAGCCGGTGGGCGATCACGAGCACCGTGGAGGTCTTCGCCAGCTCGTCCACCGCCGCCTCGACGGCGCGTTCGCTATCGGGGTCCAAAGCGCTCGTCGCTTCGTCTAGCAAGTACGCCGGCGGGCGCAGCAAAATCGCCCGCGCCAAGTTGACGCGTTGCCGCTGGCCGCCGGAAAGCTGGCTGCCGACTTCGCCGAGATCGGTGTCGTAGCCGTTCGGCAAGGTCTCGATGAAGTCGTGGATGTACGCCAGCCGCGCCGCCCGGCGTATCTCCTCAAGCGAAGAATCTTCGCGCCCGTAGGCGATGTTGTAGGCGACGGTGCCGGAGACGAGATGCTCGGCCTGCGGCACGAAGCCGAACAGCGAACGCCATGCTTCGAGGGGATGATCCGCGGCGTCCACGCCGTTGCCCAGCACCCGACCGGTATTGGGTTCCACGAGCCTCAGCAGCACGGCGAACAATGTGGATTTGCCGGCGCCGGACGGGCCGACGATGGCCACCCGGGTGCCGGCGGGAACCGCGAAGCTCACGTTGGAGAGCGCGTTCTCGGCGCGTGCGGGGTAGCGGTGGCTCACCGCCTCGAACGCCAAATCCACGCCGTTGGTGGCGAGCTTTCCCGCGTGCCGCGGGGCCGGCCCGGCGCAGGTCGGCGAAGCTTGCAGCAGCGCCACGATCCGGGCCGTGCGGCCAACGACGTTGCTTGCCGCGGTGACGAGGTTCAGCAGTTGAAAGCCGGCCGTGCCGGCGCGCAGCATCAACAACAGGAATGCGACGTTGGCACCGCGCTTGATGCTGCCCACCGCGGCTTCGGGATCGATCTCGGACGTGCCGTAGAGCACCAGCGCGGCGAGGCCGGTGAAGGCGAGCGCCAGCACGGCGTTGCTGAAGCCCAAGCGCAGGCGCAACGAGGCGAGAAAGTGCCTCGCCACGCGATCCGCCGCATCGCCGAAGCGCCGGCTTTCGCGCTCCACTTGGTTGAAGGCATGCACCACCGGCCAGTTGCGGAACGCCTCGCCGGCCCGCTGACCCGCTTGGGCTTCCGCGTTTTGGGTGCGCTCGCCCAGGCGCCGCAGGCCGCGCATCACCGCCAGCGCCGGCAGCAGCAGAAGGAACGCCGCGATGCCGTAGCCGGAATCGCCGTTGTCGCCGGTGGCGGGCATGGCAGAGCGCACATAGAGGGCGCCGCCCAGGCCGAACGCGCAATTGAGCACGGCGAGGAACATGCCGGGCATCTCTCCGCCGAGGAAGTTGCCGAGCGTGGCGGTGTCGGCGATGACGCGGGTTTGCAATTCGCCGCTTGCGTCTTCGTCGATGGCGCGACCGCCGCGCCGCAGAATGCGCGTGAAAAGCCGTCGCCTGATCTTGCGCACCACCTGGGTGCCGACCCAGCTCATCGCGTAGGTGTGCAAGAAGCCCAAAGCGGCGTAGAGCGCTATCGCCGCCGCCGCAACGCGAAAGTAGCCGTCCGCCTTGCTCGCCAGCGCCGGATCCGAGAGCACCGCGTCCAGGTTGCCGCCGATCCACAATCCGAACGCCAGAAACAGGAGAGCGGCGAGGAGGCTCGCGCAATAGGCGAGGACGACGATTCCGATGTGCGGCCGAACGAACGGCCAGACGGCGGCGAGGAAACCGCCCACGCGAGCGCCCCGGCTACCGCGCGGCTCGGGTCGGCACCTTGGGCACGTACCGGAAGTTCGGATCCGCCAGGAACTTGCGTTTCAGAGCGAGCATTTCGCGCCAAGTGGCCCACAGGCCGTGCGGCGCCGGCGGCAGGTCGTGCAGGATGGCGCGGCGCAGCTTCGGCAAGTTGTAGAACGGCACGGCCGGGTACATGTGGTGCTCCAAGTGGTACTGCATGTTCCAGTAATAGAAAGCCGGCAACCACGAACAGGTGAAGGTGCGCGTGTTCATGCGAAAGTCCGGGATGTCGGAGTTCAGGCCATAGTGCTGCGGCACCCCGCACAAGAAACCCAGCCAACCGCAGTAGAACGTCCCGAAGGTGTAGACCACGATGAGAAACCAGTGGCCCGAAAGCGCGAACGCCGCCGCGATCAGGGCGTGTCCGCCAAGCAGGACGCGCGCCCAAGCGCGATGCCGGCGACGCAGCGCCACGTCCGAAGCCGGCAGCACATGCTCGTACCAGTCGCCGCGCACCTCGCCGCGAGCGTGCCGCCAAACCACCTTGAGCCGCTGCCATGTGGCTTGGGGATTCCATGCCACCAGGGCTAGCCAAACCCGCGGCCGGCGAAAGCTGAACTTGATCGGCAGGCGCACTTCGCCATCGTGGCGGGCGTGGCAGGTGGCTTGGTGGTGGATGGCGTGGCTTTGCTGGTACCAGATGTGGTCCGACCAACTGATGAAGGCGTACACGCGCTCGAAAAAGTCGTTCAGCGCTCGGGACTTGAACACCGTGCGGTGCTGCAGCTCGTGGACCGCGATGAGCCCCATGAACGGGCCGATGGTGCCGTGGACGAACAGCGCCAGCACCAGCAGTGGCACCGCCCAGGGCCAAGTGTCGCCGTTTATGCCGCGGAACACGTAGTAGGCGAGGGCGCCGGTGGCGAAGAACAGGCCGAGGTGGCAGAGCGTTTGCGTCCAGCCGCGCAAGTCGTTGCGGCGCATCAGCTCGGTCAACACGTCTTTGTCGATGGGGCTGCGGTACCAGCGGATGCGATGGTCGTTGGCGAACGCCGGCGGCCCGGCCGGGGGCGTTCGCGCGGGTGCGGTTTGGTTAGCGAGTGGGGTCGGGGCTGTCATTGCGTGTTTACTCGGCTGCGAAGGCGGGCGCGTGGCGGGACAAACAGGGGCCTATTGCACGGGCGCGAAATTCGTCACGCTCGCCCGCATCACGTCGCGCTGTTCGTTGATGAGCAGCAGGCTGTCGTCGTCCACCCACGCCACCGCCTCAAGTTGTTTGACCACCTTCGGCGCCAGGGCGAGCTTCCACGTTCGCCCGGCGAACCAGTTGCCCCCGGCCTTGGGCCGCTCGAAAAGCCACAACGCCTCGTAGCTCGCCACCACCAGCCGCGCGCCGTCGGCGGCCAACGCCGCGTCGGTGGCGGCCAGAATGCCGTCGTGTCGGCCCACCAGCGTGAGCGCGTTCTCGCGGTCGGTGTGGGTGGTGTCCAAGCGGTAGAGCTTTGCGCCCCGCTCCAAGCGGTCTATGCGCTTGGACTGGCGATGCTTCGTGATGAAATGCAACTTGCCGTCGAACACGAATATCGATTCGCAATCGAAGTGCCAATCGTCGCCCGGATGCTCTTCTTGGTCCGGGTAGCGCACGGGCAGAAAGACGAGCGCGCGCATCTTGTCCACCGCGCGCGGGTCCGGTTCGTGAACAAGGTACACGCCGAGATCCCGTCTGGCGTTGCCGTTGTTGCCGACGTCGGCAATGTACAGCACGCCCTCGTGCAAGGCGATGGCCTCCCAATCGAAGTGGGCCGCGTTGGCGATGGCGTGACCCTCCCATTCTTCGAGCGTCGTCCGCCGCCACGCCGGCCATATGGGTCGGCCGGCCGCGTCTATGGCGAACAACCGCGGCGAATCGCCGCTGTCGTTGTGCGTCCAATAGAAGTCGCCGCGCGCGGACTTGACGAGGCCGCTTATCTCCGCCAGCGCGGGATGCGAAGCCCGCCCGACGACCTCCACCTCACCCCTCGCCGCGAACGCGAACACGAACGCCGCGAGCGCGGCCGCGACCCGTCCGGTCGCCCGCCGGACGGACGGTTCAGGCATCGAGTTTGTAACGGATCATCACCCGCGAGCCGTCCGCCAAGCCCTTCTCGAAACGCGGGCCCCAGGCGCTCCAGCCGTCGTCGGCGTACTTGGCGCCCATCGCTGCGAGCACCGCGGCGCGCGTCTCCGCGCCTTCCTCCAGCGAAGCCGTCGCCATGTGTTCGGGCGCCTCGCGGAAAGCGCCGTCCGCGCTCTCCCAGTTGCCGTATTCTCCCACCCACAGCCGCGCGCGATTGAGGCCGTCGCGCACGGCCTCGGCGCGCCAAGCGTCCGGCGGCGTGACCACGAACACGTCGCCATCGTGGTAGGCGAACCAGATCTCCGCCTTGCAGCGGCTCTCCTCGCCATCGCTCTTGATCGGCGTGAGGTAGACCAGCTTGGAAGTCTCGAGCGTGGCCGGCCCCGCCAGCGCGCGGCGCCCGAAAAACGCCAGCGGCGGGAGCGCCGCGCCGACGACGACAAAGGTTCTGCGGTTCAACATGCGTCTTCTCCCTTGGAAAGAGACTGTTGCGTCTATAGGCAGCTTATTACACGAGCCGCCCCGTTGGCACAACCATGGCGCCGCAAGAGGGGTGCGGTCGCGTGGCTGGCTTGGCTGAATAGCGGGCCGATCTCATCGAATGGCGACTTCTCGCCTCGTTCGACGCTCGGTCTCGGGAGCATCTCGCCGCACCGCTGACAGTGCAGCGGTGTGCTTGCCGCACGGCAAGATCTCCGATCCCGCCGGATGTGAAGAGGCTCAAGGCGGTCCGCGATCTGAACCCGTGGCACCGCTTCCTCTTGATCACGCTTGGTTGGTAGGTTCGTTTCATCTTCGGCGCGGCCTCGCTGGTGCTCGAATCCAAGGGAACGCGGCTTTCGCGGGCCATGGGCGAGTCATGGCGCTACCTTAAGGGCGTGCTGACGCTGCCGCAAGTTCGGCGCCGGATGGCCCGCCGTGGCGGGGATAATGGGTGCCATTGCTGCCGTGGGAGTGTTCCAACGTGACGACCATAGAGTCCTTTCTCGCGCACGCCGGTGAGCCGCATTTCAAGGGATTTCGGGTGCGAACATCGGCGTTACGCGCCGAGCTCATCGAACTTGGCGGCATCGTCGCGCGGCTGGAGGTGCGGGACCGGCGTGGCGAGTTCGGCAATGTGCTGCTCGGCTGTCCGACGCTGGCCGATTATCTTGCCAACCATCCGCACTTCAATTGTCTGGTTGGCCGCTACGCCAACCGCATGACGAACGCCCGCTTCACCTTGGACGGCAAGACTTGGCACCTCGACCCCAACGTGCCGCCGCACCACTTGCACGGCGGGCGCGACGGTTTCGCCACCCGCATCTGGGCCGGCGAGAAGGACGGCGAGGGTGTGGTGTTTCGGCTGCGCAGTCCGGCCGGCGAGGCCGGCTACCCGGGCGCGTTGAATGTGCAGGCGCGGTACGGGTTCCGGGATGCCGAGGTGACGCTGGACATTCGCGCCGAGACGGACGCGCCGACGCCGGTGAGCCTCACGTCGCACCATTACTACAACCTGAGCGCGCGGCGAGGTAGCACCGTGGCGGACCACGAGATCGCCATTGCCGCGGACGCTTTCTTGCCGGTGAGCGAGGCGCTCACGCAACTCGGCGAGCGGCGAGACGTGGACGGCACGCCCTTCGACTTGCGCGGCGGGGCGCGGCTCGGCAGCCGGTTGGCGATGGCGGACGCGCAACTGCGCCTCGCCGGCGGCTTCGATCACACGTTCGTGCTGCACGGTGGGGCGTCGCGCATCGCCGCCGTGGTACGCCACCCGGAATCCGGACGAGTCCTCACCGTGTCCACGAACCAACCCGGTGTGCAGCTCTACACCGGCAACTCGTTGCACTTGGCGCGGCGCTGGGGCCATCCCCGGCATGGCGCTTTGTGCTTGGAAACGCAACAGTTCCCGGACGCGCCGAACCACGCCGGCTACCCCAACGCGATCTTGCGTCCGGGGCAGGCGTTCCACGCCCGCACGACATTCGCGTTCACGGTTGACGAGGCGGGTGATCAGAATTGAGGACGGGTGCGCCGCGGTCGGCGCGGTTGGATGGCGGGTGCGGGGCGCTCTAGGCGGCGTCTTCCAAGAGGCTTCGGTAACGGTCTATCTTGGCCAGGTAGCGGGCGGCGGCGGCGACGAAGTAGCTGTTGCGGCGGTTGCCGTAGCCGACGTTGTAAGAACGCAACGCGCAGGCTTCGGCGTCCGCGGCTTCGGCGGCGTCCAAGCGGCAGACGTCATGGTAGTAGGCCAGTATCTGCGCGCCGCAATACACGTTCTGATCGGGATGATCCAAGAAGCCGCCGCAAAACTTGCCCCATAGGTCCGCCCGCACCTGCGCGGGGCCGGTCGCCCCCGCGGGCGAGCGCACATGCTTGCGGAAAGAGCTTTCCGTCACCACCAGGCTGGCCAGAAGCTCCGCCGCGAGACCTTGGCGCACCGAGGCTTCCAGGATCCAACCGGTGAACTCGCGCGCCACATCGTGGTTCAAGCCGTAGCCGCGCACCAGTTTTGCGGCGAAAGCGTCCCGCTCTTCGTGCCAGTGGGCCTTGGCCGCCACCGGCGGCGGAATGGCCAACGCGACGGTGTGGGTGACCTCGGCGTCCGAACGCGCGAAGACGGCTGTGGCCCCGGCGCACAACACCAGCAACGCCAAGGCCCCGCGCCGGGCGGCGCCATCCACGGCGGCCGATGCGGCCCTGCGCCGCGCCACCAACCCGGTGGCGCGACAACCGTGCGGACTTCCAATGGCGGCGCGTCTGTTGGGCATGCGTGATTTTGGCCCGTGTGCCAATCAAGGGGCGCGAACTGTACACCTCTTTGGGCGGAAAGTGAAGCGTCCGTTTTGCCGCGCGCGCAACAAGGCGTTCCGAACCTTTGCGCCACCTAAAGGCACGGCACCGATCAGGGTGGCCAGTCGTCGTTGAACCTGCCACTACTGGGCTTGCCTCGCCTTATGTCTTGCCCAGGGCGCGATTTTTTCCAAATGGGTTGAATTCGTGTTAAAACTCAGTTTTAATATCCATCGCATCGTTACAGGGAGCCGTTGCAACCATGTCGCACGAAGTAGAATCAATGGCTTACGCCGGGAACCCGCCTTGGCACGAGTTAGGTGTCAGCGTCGACAGCACCGCGAAGCCGCACGAGATCCAAAAAGCTGCCGGTCTCGACTGGGAGGTGCTGAAGGTGCCTCTCAGGTACTCCCGCGGAGGCAAGGATCGCGAGTCCGGCCACTACGCGCTGATCCGATCCTCGGACGGTCAGTTCTTGGACACGGTCAGGTCCGAGCGCTGGACGCCGGTGCAGAACTCGGTCGCGTTCGAGTTCTTCAACCACTTCGTTCGCGCCGGCGACATGACGATGGAGGTGGCCGGATCGCTTTCGGACGGCAAGCGCGTGTTCGCGCTCGCCAAGCTCAAGCACTGCTTCCGCCTCGCCGCGGCCGCTGAGGACGCGACGCAGGGCTACCTGCTGTTCACCAACCCCCACCTGTACGGCCATTCGGTGGACATCCGCTTCACGCCGGTGCGCGTGGTGTGCATGAACACGCTCTCCCTTGCCCTCGGCCAGAAGAACAACGACTACCGCATCAGCTTCAACCATTCCCGCGGCTTCGTTGAAGAGGAGGCCCGCAAGCTGGTGGCGGTGGCCGCCGACAAACTGGCCGACTACAAGCAGCAGGCTGATGGTTTGGCGAGCAAGCGCTACAAGCCCGACACGTTGCGGCGCTACTTCCGGGACGTGTTCGCGCCAAAGGTGCCTCCCCGCACGGAGGAGCCGCCCCGAAGCGTGGTTTTGGCTCACGAGGTCGTGGAGACGCAGCCCGGCCACCAACACGCACCGGGCAGCTGGTGGAACGCCTTCAACGCGGTCACCTACCTCACCGACCACAAGATCGGCCGCGGCGAGGCTACTCGCCTCGGCACCGCGTGGTACGGACAAGGCAAAATGCGCAAGAAGAAGGCGCTCGACTTGGCCGTCGAATACGCCAAAGCGGCTTGACCCTCGTGGCGCAAAGCCGCTGCACGGTAGGTTTAGGCGCAAGATTCTTGAGTTCCATGCGATGGCGGACGACATAGCCTCCATAGTGAGCCACGTTTCCATCGGCACCAACGACTTGGATCGGGCGCTCGCGTTCTACGACAAAGTGTTGGCCACCGTCGGTGCCACGCGCAAGTTGGAGATCCCCGGCATCGCCGTCGCCTACGGCAAGGCGTTTCCAGAGTTCTGGGTGCAGAAGCCCTTGAATGGCGGCCACGCCAACCCCGGCAACGGCATCCACTTCAGCTTCATCGCGCCGAGCAAGGACGCCGTGGTTGCGTTCCATGCCGCCGCGCTTGCTGCCGGTGGCAAGGACGACGGCGCCCCTGGGCTACGGCCCATGTACGGCCCGGACTACTACGGCTGTTTCGTTTACGACTTGGACGGCCACAAGATAGAAGCGTCCACGATTCCGGGAGCGGGCGATTCGTAGCTCTCGCCGGCTTGGCCAGGCGGCGGGTGGTGGCGAGCCCGGCTTAGCCGCGAAGCGGCACATGTTCCGCGAAGAATCGCGTCACCGCGGCGTCCAAATAGGACCCTAGCTGCCAGTTGGTGACGAATCCGCAATGGCCGCCGTGGGGGTTGAGCTCCAACTCCAACGGCGCGGCGCGAGCGATGGCCCGAAGGCCGGCGCTCGGTATCACCGGATCGTCCAAAGCGGCGACCACGCGCGCTTGGATGCGCAGCTTGGCGAGGGCATCGCCGCGCAGGTCGTAGCGCGCGTAGTAATCGCGCGAGTTTGGAAAGGGCAGGTAGCGATCCACCAAGTAGTCGGTCATGCCGGCAACGGTGGAAAGCCGCATCGCGCCGTTCAAGTCGTCGTACTGCGCCGGGAACGCCGTTTGCTTGGCGGCCAGGGCGCTGCGCCAGTAGCGCACGAACCACAGCCGGTAGGCCGCCCAGCCGGTGTCGATGGCGCGCACTGTGGCAGCCGGTTCGATCACCGGGCTGATGGCGAGGCAGGCAAGCAAGTGCTTGTGCAAGCGCTCATGGCAGGCCAAACGCAAGGCGAAGTTTCCCCCCAAACTGAAACCGACAATCGCTCCGGCCGCGGCTGCCGCGCGTTCGATCAGCAAGTTGCAGGCATCCACCACTTCCGCGACGCGCGCGGAATTGAACATCTCGCGGTTGAGCCCAACGCTGTCGCCGTGATCGCGCAGCAGCAATCGCGCCACGGCGTAGCCCTGCGCGTGCAAGACGGCCGCGGCGCGACGCACGTAGCTGGACCGTTCGCACCCCAGCCAGCCGTGGATGACGATGGCCAGCGGCGCACCGCCGGCCGCCGGCGCGCCACCGCCAGCCGGCGTCAGATACGCTTTGAGGCGCACGCCTTGTGCGCAGTGCAGGACGGTTTCCTCGGTGTTGGCGCCAAGTTCGATGCGCTGCGGTCGCCAGCGCGACAGCGTGGTTTGCACATGCGGTGAGCGGAGCAGTGGTGGCGGGTCGAACGTCGTCACGGGCGCGTTGTACCACAAAGGTGTGTGACTACAGCGCGGGCGGGCTATCGCTTGGCGCAAGGGCGAACGCGAACGCCGGATCGCTTGCCAAGTGCTACGATGACCCGCAGCGACACTTCGTCCTGATCGGATTTCCGCATTGCCGCAACCAGCCTTCCAGTTGAACACCAAGAACATCGGCCTTTGGCTCGGCGTCTTGGCGTTCGGGCTGCTGACGGTGTTCCCGGTGGCCGCGGAGAACGAACCCGCCAGCCGATTGGCGGCAGTCGCCGCGCTCATGGCCATCTGGTGGATGACCGAGGCGATCCCGCTCTTCGCCACCGCGTTGGTGCCGCTGGCGGTCTTTCCCTTTCTCGGCGTGATGTCCGGGCGCGATACCGCCGAGACCTTCATGAACAGCACCATCGTGCTTTTCATCGGCGGTTTCATGATCGCCGTGACCATGCAGAAGTGGAATCTGCATCGGCGCATCGCACTGGCCATCATCCACTACGTCGGCGGCGGCCCGGCCCGCATGGTGCTTGGTTTCATGGTGGCGGCGGGGTTTCTCTCCATGTGGATATCGAACACCGCGACAGCGGTGATGATGGTGCCCATCGGTCTCGCCATCGTGCTGCAGATAGAGGAACGCTTGGCCGCGGCGCCCGACGACGCCGGGGCGCACAAGTTCGCCGTGGGCCTGATGCTCGGCATCGCCTACGGCTGCTCCGTGGGGGGCATGACCACTTTGGTGGGCACGCCGCCGAATCTGGCGTTCGCGCGGATCCACCAGCTGCTCTTCCCGGAGGCGCCGGAGATAGCGTTCGGGCAATGGCTGGTGGTGGCCTTTCCGGTGGGCGTGACCATGCTGCTCGCGGCTTGGCTGTTGATAACGCAAGTGCTCTACCGGGCGCCGCGGGACATCGCCGTCAGCCGGGACGTGGTCGCCGCCGAGCGCGCCAAACTCGGCCCGATCACGTTCGAGGAGCGGGCCGTGCTGGTGGTGTTCGCGCTCACGGCCTTCTTGTGGGTTTTCCGCGTGGATTTGAACCTCGGCGGCTTCCAAGTGCCGGGTTGGTCGCGGCTGCTGCCGTGGCCGAAGCTGGTGGACGACGGCACCGTGGCCATCGTGATGGCGTGCTCGCTGTTCTTCATTCCGGCGCGCGGCGATGGCGACGATGCGGGCGCGGGGCGCAAGAGCGCGCGCGTCATGGGCGCGGAGGTCATCCCGCGGCTGCCGTGGAACGTCGTGCTTCTCATCGGCGGCGGCCTGGCCCTGGCCACGGGTTTCCAGCGCACGGGTCTGGCGGCGCTCATCGGCAACCAGTTCGAGGCGGTTGGCGCGTTGCCCACATTCGTGTTGATCCTGCTCGTGTGCCTGGCCATCACGTTTCTCACCGAACTCACCAGCAACACCGCCACCACCGAGATGATCCTGCCGATCCTGGCGTCGGTCGCCGTGGTGACCGGGGTGCATCCGCTCGTGCTGATGATTCCGGCCACGATGTCCGCCTCGTGCGCCTTCATGATGCCCGTCGCCACGCCGCCCAACGCCATCGTGTTCGGCAGCAACCGCTTCAGCATCGCCGAGATGGCGCGGGCCGGCATCGTGCTGAATCTGTTGGGCGCGGTGGTGATAGCGACCGTCGTGTACACCGTGGGGTTGGTGGTGTTCGACATCGATCCGGCGAACTTGCCGGACTGGGCGGGGGCCATCGCGCCGGAGTAGCTTCCGTGCGCGAGGCGCCAACATCAACATGACCAGGAATGTGAGGAACGCTTGTGAAAGTGACCGGAATTGAAACTCTGGTGATCGACAACGTGCCGCCGTACCGCGGTGGTCGCCAGTGGTTGTTCCTCCGGCTGCTCACGGACGAGGGAATCGTCGGCCTCGGCGAGCGCCCGACCGGTCACGCGCCGAACCTGGCTTCGCAGATCGCCCTGCTGCGCGATTTGGCGGAACGCTTCGTGGTGGGCGAGAGCCCGTTCGCCATCGAGAGCATCTGGCAGCGGGTCTACGCCTCCAACCACGACTACCGGCACCCCAGCATGTACGCGACGCCGGCCCTCTCCGCCATCGAAATGGCGCTCTGGGACATCGTCGGCAAAGCCACCGGCCAGCCCGTCTACAACCTGCTCGGCGGCCGTTGCCACGAGAGTTTGCGCGCCTACGCCTACATGCCCACCGACGGCGTCTGGGAAAACCCCGCGCGCGCCGGAGAGATCGCGGAGCGGCTCGTCAAGGAAGGCAACAGCGCGTGCAAGATCGATCCGTTCATGCCCTACTTCCCGCTGCCGCGGGACTTTCCGTTGAAGACCATCAAGCACGCGGCGAGGATCTTCCAAGCCATCCGCGACGCGGTGGGCGACGAGTTGGAGATCGGCATCGGCACGCACGGCCAGTTCAGCACCGCCGGGGCCATTCGCGTGGCCCGCGTGTTCGAGGAGCACAACCCGTTCTGGTTCGAGGAGCCGGTGCCGCCGGAGAATGTGGACGAAATGGCGCGGGTGGCGGCCCACACGTCCATCCCCATCGCCTCGGGCGAACGTTTGGCCACGAAGTACGAGTTCTCGGAACTCTTGGAGAGGCAAGCGGCGCAGATCATCCAACTCGATGTCGGCCAATGCGGCGGGATTTTGGAATCGAAGAAGATCGCCGGCATGGCGGAAGCCCACTACGCGATGATCGCTCCGCACATGTACGTTGGCCCGGTCGCCGCGGCGGCGGCGGTGCAGCTGGACGCCTGCTCACCGAACTTCCTCATTCAGGAGTACAACGGCGGGCCGCTGCACGAGGACATCTTCACCGACCCCATCCGGTTCAAGAACGGCGCCATCGAGCCGCCGACCGCGCCGGGGCTTGGCGTCGCGCTGGACGACGCCGTTGTCCAACGGCATCGGGCGGACCGCTGAAGCGGCTGCCCAAACGCGGAGGATGAAACGCCCCGACGGCCGCGAACACCGCGCGGCGAAACGCCTCGCCCGGCGTTTTGCCGTGGCGTGTTGTCTTTGCGCGTGGCCGACGCCCGGCGCAGAACACGGCGTGCCGGAAACGCCTCCAGACACGCGCCAAGCTTGGCCGGACTCCTTCGCCGAATACGACGCCGCGTTGGGCGACGTGGCGGAATACCGCGCGATCCAACAACGGCTTGCCCGCGGGTGGAACACTTGGGACAGCCGCAGCGTGTTGCGGTTCGTGCTGTTGCCGCAGGGCCTCACCGTGGACCTCGGCTTGAAACGCCACGACTGGCTTGGCGAGGCGCACTTGACCGAAGCGCTGATCGGCCGCGCCCCGGACGAGAACGCGCCGGACACGGAGAGCATTCGCCCGGGTCTTCATGCCCCGGACGGGTCGTACTTGGCGATGCGCGTGGCTTGGCTGGAGCTGGACGCGCGCGTGGAAGTGGGGCATGACGGCGATGATCTGGTGGCGCTCATCGTTCCCGAGACCCCGTCGCCGGCGCCTTTCGAACTGGTGGTGAGCGCGGCGCTGGCTTGGAACCGGCCCGGCACCGTCGCGTTGGCCGAGGACGGCTTCGTGGCGCGGCTGCCGTCGACGACGCACAGCGTTCACGTCGAAGGCGAACTGGTGGCGGATCCCTACACCCGTTCGCTGTTGCCGCACCGGGTGGCGCGGCTGGACCGGCCGGTGGGCATCTCCACGGGCCGGCGGCGCGGCATCGACGAGATCCGCCAAGCGTTGGACAGGCAACGGGCCGCCTTTCTCGCCCGCGCAGGGCGTTTCGGAGCGCTCGAAGACGCCTACGCCGCTGTGGTGTCCGGCTTGGCTTGGAACACGGTGTACGAGCCGCGCCACCGGCGCGTGGTTTCCACGGTCGGACGGCTGTGGAACGAGGAGTACGGCGGGTTCGCGCTGTTCGGCTGGGACAACTTCTTCCTCGCGTATCTGGCCGCTCTTGACGGCCGCGAGCTGGCCTACGCCAACGTCGTCGAGCATCTGCGCGGGCGCACCGCCGAGGGCTTTCTGCCGAACGACAACCGCGGCAACGGCAGCAAGTCTTGGGATCGGTCGCAACCGCCGGTGGGCGCCATCATGGTGCGGGAGGTGTTCCGCCGCTACCCGGAGCGCTGGTTCCTCGAAGCCGCTTTCGAGCCGCTGTTGGCGTGGAATCGGTGGTGGCCGGCCAAGCGGTTGAACGAAGGTCTGCTGGCCTACGGTTCCGGCGAGGCGCCCAACCCGTTCCGCGAGCCCGGCGTGCGTTCGGCGCGAACCGCCCGCTACGAATCCGGCATGGACGATTCGCCGATGTACGAGGACGTGCCGTTCAACCGCGAGAAAAACACCTTGGAGGTGCAGGATGTCGGCCTCACCAGCCTCTACATCGCCGATTGCCTGGCGCTTGCCGAGATGGCCCGCGTGCTGGAACGCTCGGCCGAGGCGGACGAACTGGAGCGGCGCGCCGCCAGTTTCTCCGCGGCCCTCGACACGCTTTGGGTGGAGAAACGCGGCTACTACCTGAACTACCGCACCGACATCGAGCGTTTCTCCGAGCGGCGTTCGCCGACGCTCTTCTATCCGCTGCTCGCCGGCGCCGCGAGCCCGGAGCGCGCGGTGCGGCTTATCGGGCACCTGCGCAACCCGGAGGAGTTCTGGGGCGAGTGGCTGATTCCTTCCATCAGCCGCGACGATCCCGCTTTCGCGCGCCAGCGCTACTGGAAAGGGGCCATCTGGCCGCCACTCAACTTCCTCACCTACTTGGGGTTGCGCAACGCCGGCGACCACCGCACCGCCGGCGAACTCGCCAGCCGCTCGCTCGACATGTTCTTGGCCGAGTGGCGGCGCAAGGGGTATGTGAGCGAGAACTATTCCGCGATCGACGGCACCGGCGACGACGACCGGCTCTCCAGCGATCCGTTCCACTCTTGGGGCGCCCTCTTCGGCATCATGGCGTTCATCGACGCCGGCCACTTGGCGCCGCCGGAAGCGCCCTTGGCCGCGGTGGGGGAAGCGAAGCGCAGGTCGCCGTAGCCGGCGCTCGGCGTTGCGGCTGCGGTAGCATGAAGGCCGGTGCTCAGCACGCGCCGGGGATTAGGAGGGCATTGGCAATGGACGATTTTCTCGACGAGCGCGTCATCGGGCGCACCGGTCTTGCCACCAGGCGGCTCGGCATCGGTTCCACCTTCAACGCGCCAACCCGCGTGATCGAGGACGCCTTCGAGCGGGGCGTGAACTACCTGTATTGGGGAACCGTCCGCCAGCCGAGCTTCGCCCGCGCCATGGTCAACTTGAGCCGCCGGGCGCGGGACGAGTTGATTCTCACCGTGCAGTCCTATTCGCAGGATCCGGGCGCCATCCAAGGCGAAGTGGAGGAGGCGCTCAAGGCGGCGGGCCTGGAGCGTTTCGATTTCCTGCTGCTCGGCAACCGCAACAAAGTGCCCGAGGCCGCATACATCGAGGTGTTCGAGCGTCTGCGCGAGGGCGGCAAAGTGCGGTTCCTGTCGCTCAGCAGCCACAACCGTCCGTTGCTGCCGGACATGATCAGCGAGGCCGCGGCCGGTCGCAGCCCTTACGAGCTCTTCATGTTGCGCTACAACGGCGTGCATCGCGGCGCGGAGCAGGACGTGTTCCCGTTCGTGCCGGCGACCGACCGGCCGTTCATCGTCACCTACACCGCCACGCGTTGGGGCCACTTGCTGGATCCGGCCAAGATGCCGCCTGGCGAGACGCCGCCAAGCGCCACCGATTGCTACCGCTTTTCGCTCTCGCATCCGGCCGTGGACATGGTGCTGTGCGGCCCCGCGAACGCCGCGCAAATGGACGCCGCGTTCGCGGCCTTGGAGGCCGGCCCCCTCGCGCCGGAAGAGCGTGAACGCATCGAGCGCATCGGCGCGCACTTGTATCGCCAATACGCGCCGAATTACCCGGACGCCGGCGACGCCGGGGATGTGGCCGCTGGCGCGGCGGCCCGCTAGCCGGGCCGCCGGCAAGTAGATAGCGCCACGCGGGCGCGCCGCCGCGGGCACCCTCGTCGCCTGATCTCGCCCGCCGCCGCGGGGCCGGTGGAAAGCCATGCTGCAACTTGTGGACATCACGCTGCACCGCGGTTCGGCGCGCCTCTTCGAGCACCTGAACCTCACCGTGCATGGCGGTCACAAGGTGGGCGTGGCGGGACGCAACGGCGCCGGCAAGACCACGCTGTTCGATCTCGTGCGCGGCCAAATCGCGCCGGAGGAAGGTGAAGTGCTGCGGCCGCAGGCGTGGCGTCTGGCTTGGCTGGCGCAACACGTGGCGCCTTCGTCGCGCAGCGCCCTCGACTTCGTGCAGGACGGCGACAGGCGGCTGCGGCGCATCGAACGCGACATCGCGCAGACCGGCGCGGACGGCGACGGGCACGCGCTGGCTTCGTTGTACGCGGAATACGAGGACGCCGGCGGCTACCAGGCGCGCTCCCGCGCCGGCGAGATTCTGAGCGGCTTGGGGTTCGCCGCCGAGGATTTCGAGAAGCCGCACCGGGCGTTCTCGGGTGGTTGGCGAATCCGCCTGCATCTGGCGCGGGCGCTGTTGACGCCGTCCGATCTCCTGCTGCTGGACGAACCCACCAATCACCTCGATCTCGAAGCCACCTTGTGGCTGGAGTCTTGGGTGCGCAAGTACGAAGGAACGTTGCTGACCATCGCCCACGACCGCGACTTCCTCGACCGCACCGTGGACACCATCGCGCATTTGGAAGACGGCCAAGCCGCCGTTTACTCCGGCAACTACAGCGGCTTCGAGCGGCAGCGGGCCGAGGCCCTCGAACACCGCGCCGCGGTCCACAAGAAGCAACAGCGACGCATCGCCGAGGTGCGGCGATTCGTGGACCGCTTTCGCGCCAAGGCCAGCAAGGCGCGGCAGGTGCAAAGCCGGTTGAAGGCGCTCGAACGCATGGACGTCGCGGCGGCCGTGTACGCGGAATCGCCCTATCGTTTCGCGTTCACGAACGCGCGCAAGATTTCCAACCCCACGCTCTCGGTGGACGCCGCGACGTTTGGCTACGGCCAGCAGGCGGTGCTGACGGATGTGACGCTGCGCGTCTATCCGAACGACCGCATCGGCGTGCTTGGCGCCAATGGCGCCGGCAAGACGACGTTGCTGCGGGCGTTGGCGGACGAACTACCGCCGCTGGCCGGGGAGGTGGCTCGTGGACGGCACGCGACGGTGGGCTATTTCGCCCAGCACCAGCTGGAATCCTTGGATCTGGCGCGCTCGCCGCTTGCGCACATGGAGGAATCCGCGTCCGCCTCGACCAGCCAGCAGCGGCTCGACTATCTCGGCGGCTGGGGTTTTCGCGGCGAGGACGCCGCGCGCCCGGCGCGCACGTTCTCCGGCGGCGAGAAGGCGCGCCTGGTGCTTGCCCTGCTGGCCTGCCGGGAACCCGCGGTGTTGGTGCTGGACGAGCCCACGAACCACTTGGATCTGGAAATGCGCGAAGCGCTGGCGGTCGCGTTGCAGGCGTATCGGGGCGCGCTCCTGCTGGTGTCGCACGACCGGCACCTCTTGCGGCGCTGCGTGGACGACTTCTGGTTGCTGGCCGACGGCCGCGTTTCGCGGTACGGAGGCGACATGGACGCCTTCGCGGCCCTCTGCGCGCGACCGAAACGCGAGAGCAAGCGACCGCCAAAGGCTGCCGCGGCGCTTGGGATACGCCGCTTGGCCCGCGAGCAAGAGGCGCTGGAAGCGCGGATCGAACGCCACGGCCAAGCCGTCGCGGCGATAGAAGCCCGCTTGGCGGCGCCCTCGTCTACCGACCGCGACGAACTCGCTCGCCTCGCCCAAGCGCGCAAAGAGGAACTCGCCGCCATCGCCCATTGCGAGAGCGCTTGGCTCGCCACCGAGGAGCGGCTGGAGGCGGCGCGAAACCGCGGGCCGCAAAACGCACCTTAGTTGGAGACGCCTTCGCGCCGGCGACATGGCCCTGACCCCGAGCCAGCCAACCTGCCTTTGGATCCGTTGGTTGGCGCCATCGCTTCGGGACGGTCATGGGCGGAGTATTCGCGGAAGGCGACTGGAGCAGCGCGAGGGGAACTGGGTCTCGGACGGGCTGGCAAGTGGCGATGCTTCGAAAAGCCACCGCGCGACAGCCCGCGCAAACGGCGTCAAGCCGTTCGCGCAACGCCTAATGCACCGCAACGCCGCAACCAACCCTCTTCAAGGGTCGGGACCAAATCGCCCGCGCCAATGGCGCGGCAACCGTTCTTGGTGTCGTGCGAGCGCCAACGCCTTGGCACGGGACATGAACGCGGTTTCTTCTCGCGGCAAGCCTTCGAGCACTGGCAGAAGCCAAGGCGGGCGTTCAGCGTCCATGAAGCGGACGCGGCCTTGCTCCACCCAAGCAACGTAGGTCAGGCTTCGGGTGTTGTCCACCAAGTAGACGGTGTGGGCGATGGCCCGTGGCGCGTCGGGCGTTCGCGAATGACCTCGCGAAGCGCCGCTCCTGGGCGGACACGTCGATGTGGTGCCCGCCGCGCGGCACACGGTTCTGAACGCGCGCCTTGCTTGCCCGCAAGTTGTCGATGCCGACGAAAACGAATCACCCGATAGCCGACCTCCCGTGCGTCCCGCATCCGGCGCAACACTTCGTTGCTCGTCAGCGTCGACTCCCGCGTGAAGGTCCGCCGTTCGTCGATCCAGAGCTTGGTAAGCCGCCACGTCCCGCGCCCTGCGCGGATGTCCCGTGTAGCGGGTCGCCGCCGAGATCCTGTGCGATGTCGTCGGGACTTAGGTACCAGCCGGTGACGAAGCCGAGTTGTTCCAAGCGCGTATAGGCACTAGATCTGCCAGCACCGTTCGGCCCGCCGGGTACTACAAGCTGCTTCACGCGGCACCGATTAGTCCAGTTGAGACTTGGTGGGACTCCTCAGGCGGCAAGTTCTTGACGCCGCATGTGGTCGCGTGGCTAGGCGTACGGTGGTCGGTGGCAACTCCAGCTAACGCACCCTAGTGGGCGCGCGCCAATCTCGCTTCGCTGCGGTTGGCACTAGGCACCAGCGCCGTCTCTACGGCGCAGCATTCCTAGGAAACCGTATGTCTTCCCACGTCAGCGGCCTGTCCTCGGGTACCGGGCGAAAATGACCTTCCGGCCCCTCCAAGAACGCCTTGCCGTGGCGCCCAACCACCACCGCCTCTCCTCGTGCGAACTTGCCTGCTCGAAACTGTTCGCCCCACTCCTCGAGCGCAACAGCGACTGACACCGCCTCTTGCAGTGCTTCGTCCCCGCCCACGTCAATGCCGTATTCGGTCAAGTCGATGTTCATGTCGCGCATCTTCGCCCGCTTGGTCGCGTGGTGCAAGCGCGGGACTCTCTCCTCTGTTCGGTGCGCCGTTGCCGTCTTGCGCGCCGTGGGCATCCATGGCCAATAGCGGAGTGGCGATGGTGCGTTAGAGCCGCGGTTGTTCTGCGGCGTTGCAAACTGCGAAAAGCAAGCTCGCGGCGGCTGTGGTGGCCGTGCGGTTCGCCGGCGCTCGGCTCCCCGAGTGAAACGCCGACGCGCGTGTCCCCTAGGTGCGCCCAGCGGGACCCGCCGCGTCTTGGAACGCGCTGGCTCTCAAGTCCGGTATCGCCACCTTCACCGCGTCCTCCAAGCGGTCCACCAAGGTCACCTCCATCTCGTCGCGGACTGGTGCCGGCAGCTTGGTGAGCTCGGCCTCGTTGTCGCGGGGGAGAATCACGTGGCGGATGCCGGTGCGGTGTGCCGCCAGCACCTTCTCGCGGATGCCGCCGACCGGCAGCACGAGGCCCGAGAGCGTGAGCTCGCCGGTCATCGCTATGTCGTCGCGCACGGGCTTGTTGCTGTAGAGCGAGGCGAGCGCGGTGGCCATCGTGATGCCGGCCGACGGGCCGTCCTTGGGCACGGCGCCGGCGGGAACATGCACGTGGATGCCGTTCTGCTCGATCATGGAGCGGTCGATGTTTAGCTGTTCCGCCACGGACCAAATGTACGAGCGGGCGGCTTGGATGGATTCCTGCATCACCTTGCCGAGATGGCCGGTGGTGATGGTCTTGTCCTCTTTGTGCGTCAAGGTCGCCTCGACGTACAGCACATCGCCGCCGGCTTCCGTGTAAGCGAGGCCCGGGGCCACGCCCGGGGCCATGTTCTCGCGCTGCCGGTCCGTCTTGAACTTGTCGGGGCCGAGCAGTTTTGGCAGATCGTCCACCGTGATGGCCGGCGGCGGCTCTTCCGCTTGCACCACCTGCCGGGCGCGCTTGCTCGCCACCCGGCCGAGCACGCGATCCAGCTCGCGCACGCCGGCTTCCCGGGTGTGGCGGCGGATGGCCCAGGACAGCGCCTCGTTCGTGAAGTTGAGCTGCTCGCGGTTGAGGCCGGCGTTGTCGCGCTGGCGCGGGATAAGGTAGCGACGGGCGATTTCCAGCTTCTCCAGCTCGCTGTAGCCGGTGAGATCCAGCACTTCCATGCGGTCTAGCAGCGGGCGCGGCACGCCATCGAGATGGTTGGCGGTGGTGATGAAGAAAACCTTGGAGAGGTCGAACGGCAAGTTCAGGTAGTTGTCGCGGAACTCCTTGTTTTGCGCGGGATCGAGGATCTCCATCAACGCCGCGGCCGGGTCGCCGCGAAAATCGCGGCCGAGCTTGTCCACTTCGTCCAGCATCAGCACCGGATTGCGCACCCCGGCGCGTCGCACGGCTTGCAGAATGCGACCGGGCATGGCGCCGATGTAGGTGCGCCGGTGGCCGCGCAGCTCGGATTCGTCGTGCAGGCCGCCGAGGCTCATGCGCTCGAACTTGCGGCCCATGGCGCGGGCGATGGACTGGCCGAGCGACGTCTTGCCGACGCCGGGAGGCCCCACGAAGCAAAGGATCGAGGCTTTGGCGTCCGGGTTCAGTTGGAGCACGGCCAAGGCTTCGAGAATGCGCTCCTTCACGTCGTCCAAGCCGTAGTGGTCCTCGTCGAGCACCGTCTGGGCGTGGGAGAGATCCAAGGTGTCCTCGGTTACCACGTTCCACGGCAACTCGGCGACGAGTTCCAGATAGCCGCGCGCCACCTGGTAGTCCGCGGCGTGGTTGGACATCTTGGACAAGCGCTTGAGCTCGCGGTCCACTTCCTTGCGCACGTCGTCCGGCACCGTGATGCCGCGCAGTTGCTCGCGCAGTTCGGCGATGTCCTCGTCGTCCCCCTGTTCGCCGAGCGCCTCCTCGATGACGCGCTTCTGGTGGCGCAGCATGTGCTCGCGTTGGCTCTCCTCCACCTCCTCGCGCGCTTTGGATTGCAGGTCCCGCTGCATTTCGATGACCGCCATTTCCTGCCGCAAGAGACCGTGAATGGCCTCCAGGAAAGGCTGCATCTCGTCGATTTCCAGCACGCGCTGTTTCGCGCCCTGCTCGACGTTGCGGAGGAGCTCGGTGAGGCGGTACATCTGCGTGACCGGATCTTCGATGCCGCCGACCATTTGCTGGAACAGCTGATCCGGATTCTGCGACACGACGCGGGTGATCTGGCGGGCGATATCCAGGTTTTCCTTCATCAAGGCAACCGCCTTGGCGCGTTTCTCCCCGGTGCGAGGGACGCAGAGCTCCGTCAGTTTCTTCACCTCGACGAGCGCGGGTTGATCCTCGGCTTGCGGGACGGACATTCGATGCAAGCGCGCTCTCGCCACGCCGCGCACGATCACCTGCGCGCCGCCGTCGCGCTGCTCCACGCGGGTCACCGTCGAGACGGTGCCGATGTCGTACAGGCCGTCCCGCTCCGGATGCTCGTCTTCCGGGTTCTTCTGCAGCACGGTGAGGATCCTTCCATCGCCCTCCACCGCGGCCTTTATGGCGGCCAGCGAAGCCGCGCGGCCGACGATCAGGGCCTGGATCAGCGCCGGAAAAACGGTGACGTTCTTGAGCGGCAGGAGTGGAAGCGAAACTGTGGACAAGGCGTGGACTCCTTGAGCGCGACCTTGTGGAGTGTACGGTAAACCGCCGCCTCGCGACGGGAACCGGGCCGGCTATGGCGCAACGTTGTATGTGCGACCGCGCCGGTGGATTTCAACCCCACCCTGTCAACCCCTCCCGGCAGCGGTGTCGGCCCACCATTCCGGGGCTGCGCCAGCCGTGGCCGGGCCCGGTCGGAGGCCCGCCGATTGGCCCGGCGTTCGCTCGCGGCCGCCCCTGGCGCGATGCTTGCGCCGTTCCTACGGCGCAAGCCCTTCAGTGCGGCCTAACGGACACTGGCGGGAAACGCGAGCCAAGCGCACCGGTGCGCCCCGTGCGCCGGGTTGCCGGCGCCTGCGGCGCCCGCGCGAAGCGGCGCTGTCAGGAGCGCGGCGGTCGCCCGCCGCCGTCGTTGGCGCGCGGCCGCGCTTCGCTGACACGCAACGTTCGCCCGCCGACGCGGGTGGCGTTGAGCGCTTCTATCGCCGCCGTCGCCTCCTCGTCGTTCGGCATCTCGACGAAGCCGAAGCCCTTGGAGCGTCCGGTGTCTCGATCAATGATGACATTGGCGTCCGCGACATTGCCGTGTTGCGAACACAGTTCGGACAGCTCTCGCGAGCCAAACCCGTATGGCATGTTTCCGACGTAGATCCGCAACTCTGCTCTCCCTAACCTTCGAACCAAAATGCTGTTAACGTCCTTTTTGGGGCAGGGGCGGACGCGCCGACCCAACCGCCAAGTGCGTACCATACGCCTTTTTGCGCGACGATGCTCGCGCCGTGTGTCAGCGCGCCCGGCTGGAGACGAACCGATTCCGCGGAGGGTGTGGCCGAAGAACGCGCCAGACGGCCCGGATCGCCTATCAGGCTGCGCCGGAGCGAACGTCGGACACGCCCGCCGCGCGCCTCACGGCCCGAACGTCTTGCTGAACCGCAGCCCGACCTCGCGGCGATCGTTGCTGTTGATGACCAGCACGGTGGGGTCCAAATCGAGTTTGGCGAGCGGATAGACCGCATCGCCGAGGTTGTGGCCGTACAGCGCCGCGTCCCAGCCGCCGTCCGGGCTGGTGTAGGCGAGGCTGGCGCTCGTCAACGCCAACGAGTCGATGCGGTTGAGCGGCGTGTTGATCGGTTGGCCGAACATGGCGCCGCGGCGGTAGTGATCAAGCCGCGCCGTCACCGCGCCTCCGCCCCGCAGCCGCCATTGCTTGCGCGGCGACACGGACAGCGTGAAGTTGGGCGTGAGCGCCGGCGAATCGCCCACCGCGATGCCTTGCACGCGCTCGTCCACCTTCGAGATTTCGATGTCGATGTACCCGAACGCGAACTCGACACGGGCATCTTCGGTGAGTTCCCACGCCCCCTCGAGTTCGATGCCGGTGGCCCTGGACTCGGCGGCGTTCTGCGTAAGCGTGAGGAAGCCTTGGCCGACCAACTCGTTCACTTGCACCGCCAGATCCTTGTAGGCAACGTGGAACAGCGCAGAGCGCAACGTCCACCGCTGGCCAAACGCGCCTTTCGCGCCGATCTCGAAGGAATCCGCGGTGGTGTGGTCGAAGGCGGCGAACGTGTCCGGCCCGCCGAACGGCCGCGGCGGATAGCCGCCGGCTTGGTAGCCGCGCGCGTAGCTCGCGAAGATGTTCACGCCGTCGGCGAACCGCCAAGCCAGCGAGAGATCGCCCGTCACGGCGCTCCACTCGTCGCCGCGTCGCACCGGCGCGGGGAAGTAGTGCAGGAACCCGCTGCCGTTCTTGGCGTCTCGCGTGTGGCGAATGCCGACGCCCAGCGTCCAGCGCCGGCGAAACTCCACGTTCGCGTGCGCGAACGCGGCGCGGCTTTGCGCCTCTTGGCGCAGCAGCAGCAAACCGTCGAAGTCGCTGGCGGGAATCACCGCCGGGCGCCCGTCCCCGACGCCGCCGGGCCGGAACACGAACGGGCTGCGGTTGAACCCGTCCTCGTCGAAGGCGTACAAGCCGGCCACCCAGTCGCCCCACGAAGTGGCCCCGCTCAACAGCGCCTCCACCGTGATCTGATCGGCTTCGCCCCGCTCCGGGAACTCGATGAGCGTCGCCGCCACCTTCTCGTTGTCCAATCCGCCTTCGAACCACATGCTGCGCCCGCTCACGATGGCGCGGGCGGTCAAGCCATCGGTCATGTGCCAATCGACGGTGAGCGAATAGCCGCGGGTCTCGTCCGCGGTGGACATCAGCTCGTTGTTGAGCGAATGGGTGTCGTCCGGGTTCGCCGGCTGATCGCTCTGCCGCAGCCCGAAGCCGTTGTCCGGGTTGAAGACACGCACCACATGCGGCGTCACGCCTTGATCGGAACGCGAGATGTCGGCGGTGGCAAGAACGCGCCAGCGGTCGTTCCCGTCCCAAAGCAGCGCGGCGCGTCCGAATCCTTGGAGAATCTCGCCAATCTCGGCCTCCGGGTTGGCGATGCCAAGGGCGCGGCCCACCCCGCCGCGGGACTTCACGCCGCCGGAGACGGTGAGCGCCAAGGCGTCGCGCAGGGCGACGTCCGCGAAGAAGTTGCCGTTGCGCCGCCCGAGGCTCCCCACTTTCAGGTCGATGCGCCCGGCGTCTTCCCCCGAGGGCTTGCGGGTGACGATGTTCAGCGCCCCGCCGAGCGTGTTGCGGCCGTGCAGACTGCCTTGCGGCCCGCGCACCACCTCCACATGCTCGATGTTCATCAAATCCATGTTGGCGCCCATGTTGCGGCCGAGGTACACGCCATCAAGGTAGATGCCCACCGCCGGATCAGTGGTGATGATGTGGTCTTGCAGGCCGATGCCGCGCATGAACACCGCGGCGTGGCCGGTGTTGCCCTGGCCGAAGTTCGTCTGCACGATGTTCGGGGCGAACTTCTCCACTTGGTTCAGCTCGGTGATGCCGCGGGCGCGGATGGCCTGCTCGTTCAGCACCGTGACGGAGAGGGGGATGTCGGCGAGCGACTCCTGGCGCCGGCGCGCCGTCACCACCACCTCTTCAATGGTCGGCCCGGCCGACGCTTCGGCGGCGGTTGCGGTGACGGTGGAGGGGGCCAGCGCGCCGAGCAAAGCGATAGCGGCGGTCAACAGCGGCGTGCCGTTGTCGCGACCCACCCTCACGGTCGTTCGCGGAAGCTGGCGAATCGGCGCCGGCCCGAGCAGCGGGCCGTTTCGTCCCATTGGGCTAGGAGTCCGCGCCGCGGAAACGGCGCAGAGTCTTGGCGCCGAGGTGAGCGTAGCGAACGTTGGACATGTGCTTTAGCACGCTAGCGGTCTTTTTCGGGGTGCCGGACGGAACCCTCATCCTCCTGCACCCGCCGCACCGCCTCCAACGCCAACGCCAGCAGCTCTGCATCCAGCATCGCCGGATTCGAATCGGGATCGGCCAGCACCGCCTTCGCGTACTTCGTCGTTGCCGCGGTCAGCGCTCGGAACGCCTCCTCGAACTCTTCTTCGCGCTCCCGCTGGCTGCTCTCGCGGTCTGCGGCCCGTGCGCCGGTGGTTCTTCCGACGTTCCTCCCACCTTTTCGTTTGGCCATATCGGGCTCCTTCCCTTGGCTGTTCGACACCGCCAAGAATACGCCAACCGCTCTTGGGTCCGCCACCGGGTGGTCGTCGTTTCGTCGTTCCGTCGTTCCCATCCACTGTTTCGGAGATTCGGAGAAACCTGCAGCGGCCCCGCCGGCGTTTGCGGCTACAATGCGCCCGCCAACCTGTTTCGCTGGTCTCGCCATGGCCGAGCAGACTTTCGCCGCCCGCTGCGTCGCCAACAACGCCCACTACGCCGACGCCTACCACCACACCGGCGCGAAGGCCGCGCCGCGCCAACGGGCGGCTGTCGTAACGTGCATGGACGCGCGCATCGATCCGGCCCAGCTGCTCGGCTTGGAGGAAGGCGACGCCCACGTGATCCGCAACGCCGGCGGCGTGGTGACGGAGGACGTGATCCGCTCGCTGGTGATCTCGCAACGGCTCTTGGGCACGCGGGAGATAGTGCTCATCCAACACACCGATTGCGGGATGACCACTTTCCAGGACGACGACCTCAAAGCGGGCATCCTGGCCGATACGGGCCTGCGGCCTGCGTTCGCGTTCGAGGCGTTCCGCGACCCGTACTTGGATGTGCGCCAATCCATGCGCCGGATTCTGGCGTGCCCCTTCCTGCCGGCCGGCGATCAGGTTCGCGGTTTCGTGTGCGACGTCCAGACCGGCCGCCTGCGCGAAGTCGAAAGCGGGGAATCCCGTGCCTGAATCAACCGTCACCGTGCTCGACGGCGGCATGGGCGGCGAGATCCAAAGCCGCCTGCCGAACGCCACGCACGGATTGTGGTCCGCCACCGCGCTCATCGAACAACCGCAAATGGTCGAGGACATTCACCGCGAATACATCGACGCCGGCGCGGAGGTGATCACCACCAACACCTATTCCACGATACCGAGCTATCTGGAAAAAGCCGGCCTCGGCGCGCGCTGGCTGGAGCTCACCCGCTTGGCCGCCCGCCTGGCGCGACAGGAGGCGGACGCCGCGCCGCGCAAGGTGCGCGTGGCCGCGTCCTTGCCACCGTTGGAGGAGAGCTACCGGGCGGATCTGGTGCCGGCCACCGCCGACGCCCGCCCGGTGTACGAACGCATGGTGGCGGCAATGGTGGACGACGCGGATCTTTTCCTGTGCGAGACCATGTCCTCGGCCCAAGAAGCCCACAACGCCGCCAGCGCCGCGGTGGCGCATGGGCGCGGCAAGCGGGTGGTCGTCTCTTGGACGCTGGACGAAACGCCCGGCGCCGGCCTTCGCAGCGGCGAGACCGTCAGCGAGGCGGTTGCGCGGCTGGACGGCCTCCCGATAGCCGCATTCCTTTTCAACTGCACCCACCCGGAAGCCATCGAAGCCGGCCTGGCCGAGCTTCGGCCCCTCACCGACAAGCCGATAGGCTGCTATCCGAACCGCCTGAACCGCGTGCCGGACGGCTGGGCGTTGGACAACAACCTCGTCACGGGCCTTCGCGCCGACCTGCCGGCCGAGTTGTACGTGGAATCCATCGTGCGTTGCGTGCGACTCGGCGCCACCATCGTCGGCGGCTGTTGCGGCATCGGCCCGGCGGACATCGCGGCGCTGGTGGAACGCTTGCGCCGGGCGGGCCAAGCCGCGGGCACCCCGGCCTAAGCTCCCATAGAACCGCGCGAACGCAGCGGTCAACGCTCCGGTTGCTTGCCGGTGACGTATCCGCCAAGACCCAACCCCACCCTGCGAGGCGCCGTTCGATGGCTTGCCAAAGGCCACGTCATGTCTAACAGCCGCAGTCCATGTCTGCGCTCTCGAACCATGTTCTTGCGTCTGAAGGCGGTATGGGATCCGTCATGTTCTCCCGGCACACAACCACGTCGACCCGCCGGCTCTCTCCCCTGTTGCCCCAACGGCCACTCCACATCCCTCGCCTCGCGTCCCGCTTCGAGCTTGGTTCCACGGTCAATGCGCAGCGTCATGAACAGAAAGATGCCGGTTATCGTCACCGTCGTCATGGCGATGAACACCGAAAGCGTGGGCGTGTAGTCCACCGCGCCGCTTGCTATCGCCGGCCGTCGCCGGCCCGGCACCGTGGAACCGCGCCCGCGGTCGGAAAGGTTGGGACTCAGGGCGCGAGCGTCCGGGCCACGCGAAACCCGATGATGGGGCTGCGGACGCCGGCGGTGTTTCTGAGCCGGTTCGCGGCGCGAAGGAGCGATGGATCGAAGTACCACGAGCCGCCGCGGTTGACGCGCTGGGCGCAAGCGCCGCTCCTCCACGCGCTCCCGTCCGATGGCGCTCCCACGTAGCTGTTGTTCCAGCAGTCCTCCGTCCACTCCTGCACGTTGCCGTGCATGTCGTGCAGGCCCCAAGCGTTCGCCGGGAAACCGCCCACGGGGGCAGTCCTGCTGTCGTCCCATTCGCTGCCGCACCGCTGGCAGTTGGCCCGGTTGACGCCGATGTCGGCGCCCCAGCTGTACGCCGTCGCCGTCCCGGCGCGAGCGACGTACTCCCACTCGGACTCCGTCGGCAACCGGTACGCTTGGCCCGTCCGCTGCGACAGCCACGCCACATACGCTTTGGCGTGGTTCCAACTCATGTGGATGACCGGGCGACGTCCCCGGCCCCAGCCTTCATCGCTTGGCGAGTAGCCTCCGCAGCCGCCGGCGGCCACGCAAGCGTCCCACTCGGCGAAGGTCACCTCGTACCTGCCCACCGCGAACGGCGCGCTGAACGTTACCGCGTGCATCGGGCCCTCGTTGCCGTGACGTCCCGGTTCGTCGGTCGGCGAACCCATCCGGTACTGTCCCGCCGGCACCACCACCATTTCCGGGCACTCCGGGCAGTCCCGAAAACGCCGCCCGACTTCCGACGAAACATTCTTCCATCCTTCCTCGGAGTCTTCCGCCCCTGGCGCTGGCGCGTCGCTGGCGTGGGAGTTGCTGCAAGAGGCGAACGTCAAGGCACCTGTTAACCAAAGCCGCACGACCCGCCGAGCACGGCCAAGGGAAGATGCCGTGCGGGATTGTGCGGAGGATAGGCGCGGTGCCGCCGCAGCCAACCCACTGCGGCAAGCACAAGTCCCAAGGCTCGCATCATTGAAGGCTTGCATCACTGTCGAGCTACCGGCTCTGGTTGACCTCCTGCCCGTCGGTGCGCAGGCGCAGCACGATGTCCGGCAACACCGGTATGCGCACGCGAATGCGCACGGGAATGCGACGGCCTTGCCACGGGGCCATCCACAGGGAGATGCGGCGCACGGTGCCGTCCTCGTAGCGAAAACGGTAGTCGCAACGGGTGCTGGCGCCGCTGTAGTAGTGCGGCTTTTGGCTCAGCGCTTGGCTCGCGGTGCGGGTTAGCCGCAACTGGTAGAGGTCTTCGCCATCGTGGGCGCCTGTCTCCTTGAGGCAGTGCGGGGCGAGAAACAGCACGGACATGAGATCCGAACCCGGCGGGCCGGGCCGCGTTTTGGATTCGCGGTCGGTCGCGTGGATGGTGGTCCTCCGGCGAGTGGCCAGCAGCACTTCCCGGTCCTTGCCGTCTTCCTCGAACAAGAGGTAGGCGTCGGTTTCGGGAAAGCCGTTCACCATCCGCCCTGTCGCGGCGAAGGTTCCCCGCCACGAGAAGAAGCGATCCATGGTGCCGCTGGTGGCCACCGTGCCGTCCAGCTCGTACCTTGCCGCCGGCCGCAGGTTGGCGCGCAGTTGCCCGGCGCGCATCCAAGCCACCTTCACGTCGTAGCGCAAGCGCAGCTCGTCGCCCGTCGGCCCCGGGTCTGCCGCGGCGAACGCCGGCGTGGCGAGCAGCCCGGCGGCGATCATTCTGGCCAGACAAGACCACCTCGAGCGGAATGCAGGATCACACGGGCGGTGGCGCGGCTGGTGCCGCACGCAACAGAAAGTCACGGGAGTCGGGCACAACAACAGCGAGAGTGATTCACTCGGTGCGCGGATGATAGCGTAGCGGCCTTGCGGCATCCCGCGGCTTGGCGGTGGTTGCGATGGTTTGCGCCGTCAAGCGGTAGAGTTCCCGCCCATGCGCATATGCCAGATCATGGGCGGCGACGAGGATGGCGGCTTGGAGACGCACTTCGCGCACCTCGCCAACGCCTTGGCGGCACTCGGCGACGACGTTTCGGCCATCGCCCATCCGCGCTATCGAGCGCAGTTCGATGCCGGGGTGCGCTTCCACCCCTTGGATCTCACGCGGTCGCGCCGCAATCCCCTGCTGCGGCTACGCCTTCGCCGCCTCCTGCGGGCGATCGGGCCGGAAATCGCGCACGCCCATGGCGGCAAGGCCGCGCACCTCCTGAGAGCCGCTCGGCCGCCGATGCGCGTGGTCGGCACCGTTCACGGCGTGAAGCGGGACTTGTCGGCCTACGCGCGGTTCGATGCCGCCATCGGCGTCAGCGCGGGCGTTCTCGACACCTTGGCGCATCCCCGCAAAGTCGTCGTCCACAACGGCGTCGGGCCACCGCCGCCCCCGGTCTCGGCGTCCGCCTTGCGGCAGCGGTTCGGTATTCCCGAAGGTCGAACCGTCACCGTGGCGGTGGGACGGCTCGTGCCGGTGAAGGGATACCGGCGCCTGATCACGCTTTGGCACGCCGGTCTTGGCCATCTCTTGATCGTCGGCGACGGGCCGCAGCGCGCCGAGCTGTCGGCGCTCGCCAAAGGCAAGCCGGTGACGCTGGCCGGCTTCCAAGCGGATGCGCGGGCGTTGATGGGGGCCGCGGATTTGATGGTGTTCGCGTCCGAGCGCGAGGGTTTCAGTTACGCGATGGCGGAGGCGCTGCGGGCGCGGCTGCCGATCGTGGCGACGCCGGTGCCCGGAGCGGCCGAGCTGCTGCCCGATAGCCACTTGGCCCCGCCGGAAGCGTTGGCGGCAACGCTCGCCCGCTGTTTGGCGGACATTGAAGGCAGCCGGGCGCGGATGCGCGAGCTTTTCGACTGGGCGGCGCGGGCGCTCACCGTCGAGCGCATGGCCGCGGCAACCCGGAAGGTCTACGCGGATGTGCTGGCTTCGCCAAAGCCGAAGCGAACCGTGATGATTCGTTTCCCGCCAGTTTTATGCGCTTGAAAATGGGCTTCTGAGACACTTTTTAGTACATGAAAGTGGCATACTAGGTTCTACGCACTCTAAAGCGGCCACTTCATGCTGCCACGGCTGGCGCTGGCGGAGCTCGCCAAATGGAAGCGGCAGGCGGCCCGCAAGCCGCTGTTGATCGACGGCGCGCGGCAGGTGGGCAAGTCCTGGCTGGTGGGCAAACTCTTCGGCCCAAGCGAGTTCCGAAAAGTCCATTGGCTGGATTTCCGTGCCGAGCCCCGCTTGGAGAGCCTGTTCGCCGAAAGCCTGGATCCCGCCGCGATCATTGCCAACATCGAAGTGGAACTGAGCGAGCGTGTCGATGCGGCCAAGGACCTGCTGTTCTTCGACGAAGTCGCGGAGTGTCAGCGGGCCGTGGATTCCCTGAAGTACTTCGCGGAGCGCCTGCCAAGCGCCTTCGTTTGCGCGTCGGGTTCCAACATCGGGCTGCTCGGTTCGTTTCCGGTAGGCAAGGTGCAGGAACTGGAGCTGTTTCCACTGTGCTTCGAGGAGTTCCTGATGGCGGCGGGGCGGGCACCGTTGCTGGAGACGTTCCAAGCCAGGCGCCGCAATGCCGCAACGCATGCCGCCTTGTGGCCGCTGCTGCTGGACTACTACTTCGTCGGCGGCATGCCCGAAGCGGTAGCCACTTGGTTTGCACCGGAACCAAGCCCACTGGAGCGCGCCGAGAGGGTGGCGGCCATTCACCGCAACCTCGTCGCCGGTTACCGGCGCGACTTCGGCAAGTACGCCGGCCGCCGGAACGCGCAGCACATAGAGCGGGTATTCGATAGCGTGCCCGTCCAACTTGCCGTGAACCGGGACGGTTCCGTCGCCCGCTATCGGTTCAAAGGCGTGCTGCCGCATCAGCAGCGCTACCGGGATCTGGCCGGCCCCATCGACTGGCTTCAAGCGGCACGGCTGGTGTGGAAGTGCTTCCCGGTGGAGGGCAAGCCGGAAGCGCCGTTGAGCGCGGGGGCCAAAGCCAACCGCTTTCGACTGTACTTTTTCGACGTGGGCCTGCTCGGACACATGCTTGGCATGAGCTATGCCGACCAAAGGGTGCGGCGTGCGAGCTACGCGAGCAAAGGCTACGTCGCCGAAAATTTCGTGCAGACGGAGCTTTGCGCCCGTTTCGGGCATCCAACCTATGGCTGGTTCGCCGGTCGCGCCGAGGTGGAGTTCCTACACCGCTGCCGTAGCGGGGAACTCGTGCCCGTGGAGGTGAAGAGCGGCAGCCGCACCCAAGCGCGCAGCCTGCGCTCCTACATCGAACGCTATGCGCCGAATCGGGCCATCAAGCTCATCGGCGGCGCCGGTGGCGGGCACTCGGGGCCCATCGAGACATGGCCGTTGTATGACGCTCAGTTCTTGGCGGAGTTGTAGGCGCTACGCGGCAGCGGGCGATTTTCACCCTGCCACTCAGCCCTTCCTCTGGCCCTTGACGGAGAGGTCGAACGCCGGCGCGGTTCCGCCGCCCACCGCACCGTCGAGGGTGTTTCCGGCAACTTTCAGCCAAGCCGTTATCGTGCCCGGCGCACCCTTGAGCCAGCTCATCTGCGATGGAGGCGAGGTGTACTCGTAGCTCAAGATGCCATCCTCGAAGGTGATCGCGGTGATCTCGATCCTGCCGTCCACGTCGTCGTCGAGCGTTGCCGCCAGCGCGCCGTCTCGTGCCGAGACGTGCAACACGCTCGCGCGCACGGCGCCATGAGCGTTGGTGGAGATTTCCCACTCGCCTACCACCTTGTCAAGCGCGGCCGGCGCGCCGGCACCGACTACGCCGGGATAATCGCGCCACAGCCAGCGCAGGGTGTCCGGAAAAATCGCGCCACCGTGTTGCAGATTGTGCCCGCCGTCGCCCAACTCGAATCGATAGTCGTAGCGGGCGAACTTGAGCGCGGCTTCCATGCAGAGATTGGCGAGGGTCCAGCTTCCCACGGTGAAGTTCAGGTCGTTCGCCCCATCCTGAAGAAACACCCGTATGGGCTTCGGATTGCCGCGGGTCTCGCGAATCATCCAAGGATAGGCGCCGCCGCCCGGCAGCCGCGTGAAGCTACCGATGTGGCTGACGACCTTGGAGAATGCGTCCGGGCGTTCCCAAGCCACGGTGAAGGCGCACAGCCCGCCGTCGCTCATGCCGGCGATGGCTCTGCCGGCGGCGTTGTCCACCAGGTTGTAGTCCTTGCCTACCTGCGGAAGGATCTCTTCGAGCAGGAAGCGCGCGTAGGCGTCTCCCAGGGGAACGTACTGCGCGGCGCGTTGGTTGTACTCGAGTTCCCTCCTGCCGGGATTGATGAAGATGCCGATAGTCACCGGCATCTCGCCCTTGTGGATCAGATTGTCGAAGACGATGGGCGCCCGCATGGGCCCGTGGGCGGCGACGTAGCCTTGGCCGTCCTGAAACACCATGACGCACGCCGGCTCGGCGTCCGTGTATTGCGCCGGAACGTACACCCAGTAGTCGTGGCTGGCTTCGGGATAGATGCCGCTCTCGTTCCATACCCGTTTCGTCACCGTGCCCTTGGGCACACCTTCCTGCGGCAGTGAATCGGAATCCACGGCGATGCTAATTGGACGGGTCGAAGGCCTTGGCGGCCTTCCGGAGTGCTCGAAATCTGCTCACGGCGTGCGGTCCTCCCAAACTGTCACGTTGGCCACCATACACGAGACCACGAGACGCGACCACGAGACGCGACGGTTTGGCCCGGGTTGACCATGAGCAAGGGCGGAATCCACACGCCGAACGCGAGCGTATGCCTTGGCGAGGTTTATCGTGGTTCATGTCAACCTTTAGAAACGCTGTCAACGAGCACCGCCTCGCTTTGCCCGTATCTTCTGGATAGCCGCTTCCCAGGTCGGTCGCGCTCGCTTGCGGTTCGCCCCAGGTGGCGCGAGCGCGTAGGCGCCGATGAAGTCGATCTTGATGCCCCGGAGGTACTTTTGCGCCTTGCCGCCAAACGCGACCCCCGTCGCGTTGGGAAACTGTTTGATCTGTCGGACAAGATAGCGGGATGCGCAGGTGCGGTCTATGGTCTGGCCAATCTCGTTATCTATTGAGCACAAACGTCCCTCCGTCAACCAGACCCGCCGCAGTTGTTCATCGAATGGCAGATCGGGAAACACTTCGGACATGAACCAACGTACGTTCCTATGGAATGGGTCGGTTGATGACCTGTAGCAACAATAGGTGTGCTGCATTGCGCTACGCAACAGGCTTCGCGGGTCAAGCCGATGGTCGTATCTTTCGCATCGATGTGGGTGTCCCGGCTCTGCGAACACCATCACCAGCTCCACTTCCGCAGGACAACCAGTGGCGCCGAGAAAGCCTCTCGGGACCTGTCCGCGCTTCGGGTTCCACTGGGCCTCGCGGCACGTGCCGAAGTTGGAGCACGGTCGATAGGCGTCAAGCATGATCGAAACGACTTGTTCGTTGGGTAGTTCCATGCGCATGCCGAGAAGTCGCAGGTCGGACGCGACACTACTACGGTTTGACGCCGAAGTGGATCGCCCCGGCGGCGGCGCTCGCGATGCCCAGCCGCCGCTGCTCGTCCGGGGTGGCCAAATCGCCCGCGGCCACCACGCGCACCCTAAAACCCACGGACGCCATGCGTTCGGCGAAGTCCGGGCCGTAGGTTCGCAGATGTTCCGGCGGGCGCGGATCGCCTTGCGGGCGCCCGCGCAACGGCGCGTCGGGGTGATTGGTCGTCTTGGCCGCTTTCACCGGCACGTTCAGCACCGCCCAACCGCCGGGCGCGAGCACGCGGAACACTTCGGCCATGGCGGCGATGTCGTCGCGCACGTCTTGCAGCACGTGGCTGCAATACACGCCGCCGAACGTGGCGTCCGCGTGCGGCAGGGCGCCGAGGTCGGCGCGTTCGTCAACGTCCCTGCGCAGCAGATCCGCGCTCACATAGCCGCCCGGCGCGAGTTCGCGCAACCGGCTTCGCAAACAGGGTTCCGGGGCCATGTGCAGGACGCGCCCGGCGGGTGGCGTTTGGCGCAGGAACAGAAACGCCAGCCGGTCGCGCTCGCGGGAGGCGCAGCGCGGGCACACGGCGTCGGGTCTGCGCTCGCGCCGGCGGCCGGCGGCGCGAAACTTGCCAAACGAGCCGGCGCACACCGGGCAATGGAACGCGTCGCCGCGGTAGAGCAGGGGCGCGGCGCGGTTGCGCAAGCGCCGCAGCCGCGTCTCCAAGCGTTTAAGGCGTCGCATCGGCGGGTGTGGGCAGCAAGATGCGCACGCGCTGCTCGAACTTGCGGATCTTCCGCTCCACCTTGCGCCGCGCGCACAGGTCGAACCAGTTGGATACCGGCACCAGTTCGCTGTTGCCGATGCCGTCGACGATGACGAGGCGGTGGCGTTCCGGCGCGTCCGCAACGGCGATGATGTTGTGGGGCAAGAGGTCGCGGGAGAGAAACAGGTCGCGTCGCAACCACTTCTTGAACTCCTCAATGGCCTTGGCGAGCGGTTCCGTCATGCCGCCCGGCAGCACTTGCTCCAAGTTGGGCGGAAAGCGCCCGCGCCAGTCGCGATGCAGCGCGGTGACGATGCCTAGCCCGAGATCGGTTTGGACGGCGCCGTGGCAAAGCGGCACATGCCGCCAGTTCCGCCAGCCCCGCCGCTCCAACTGGCGGTACGCCTTGAGCTCCTTGCGTTGATCGTCGAAGCCGCGCCGGCCTTTGAGTCGCCGCCAGCCGGTAGCCGTTGCGAGACGGGCGCGAGCGGTGCGATCCGCGCGCAGCACCTTGACGCACAGTTGGTCGTCGTCCGGGTGGACGTAACAGCGCCGGGTGCCGCCGATGGCGAAGGGCTCGATACCCGCCAACGTCAACACGCCGAGCGCTCCGCCACGCGAGGCCCGCCCCGAATCAATCGCCGGCGCCCCGTTTGCCGGTGCGCAAGCGCAGTCGGAATGCGAACGCGCCATCTTTGCCGCTCACTTTCACGCGCTTCAGCGTCAGCGCATCGGCTTGGATGTCCGTGCTGACGCCCTGGCGGGTGGTGACGGCGAAGCGGTAGCCGGCTTGGCGCGCGGCCGAGACATCGTCGTTCTCGAAGATGCCGAAGGGGTAGGCGAAGGCGCAGACGTCCACGCCAAAAGCCCGTTCGAGCGCGCCCTTCGCGCTCGCGATCTCTTCGCGCCGCTGGTCGTCCGGCAAGGCCGGCAAGAGCGGGTGCGTCAGCGTGTGCGCGCCGAGCTCCCACGCGCCGGAGGCGAGCATGGCGCGCACCTCCTCATCCGTCAGCTTTGGCACTGCCGCGAGTTCGCCGGAATCGTGGTGCGGCTTCTTGGCGGCGGACCAGTCGCGGTCGAAGCGATCCACCACCAGAAACAGCGTCGCCTTGGCGTCGTATTTGAGCAGCAGCGGGTGGGCGGCGGTGTAATTGTCGCGGAAGCCGTCGTCGAAGGTGAGCACGACCGTCTTCGGCGCCACAGGCGCGGCCAGTTCGGAGAGGAAGGCGAACGTCCAGCCGTTCGCTTTCAGCCATTTGAGCTGACGCTCGAACTCGGCCGGCCGAACACGCAGCTTGTTGAACGCGGCACCGGGACCCGGCTCGCTCACCATGTGGTACATGAGCAGGCGCGGATGCCGGTAGTCCACCGTTCGCCGCCACCACGCGTAGCGGTGGGAGAAGACCAGCGCGGCCACGGCGAGGCCGGCGGCGATGACAAAGGTTGTGGTCACGCGCCGCGCCTCGTGGACGGCTGCGGGGTGCCGTGTTTCGGCGCGGATGTCAAGGGTACCGCCGCGTGGGGCTTTCGCGCCCGTGCGCGAACGAGCTTCTCGTACAACGCCAGCGTCTCGGCGCACATCCGTTCCAAGGTGAAGTCGTGGTCGCGCACGGCGGCTCGCGCCGCTGCCTGGTCGTCCAAGATGCGACAGAGCGCCCGCGCCGCGTCCGCGCTGTCACCCGGCCCGGCCCGGCCCGGTGGGAACACCCGGGACAGCACCTCGCCGACGCCGCCGTGGGCGTAGCCCACCACCGGCGTGCCGAGCGAAAGCGCTTCCAGCACCGTGCGCCCGAACGACTCCGGGTGCGTGGAAAGCGAAACCACCGCCGCCGAGACCGCCATGATCTCCCGCAAGTCGCTGCGGTGGCCGGTGAAGACGACCGGGCCACCCCGACGTCTCAACTCCGCTTCGTAGCGCTGGCGCTTGGCGTCCCCGCCGCCGACGACCAGCCCCACCACGTCCGGGTGCTTGGCCCGCGTGGCATCGAGCATGTCGATGAAGTCGTGGTGGCCCTTCAACCGCGTCAGCCGGCCGGGCAGGGTGACCAAGGCCTTGCCGGCCAAGCCGGGGTAGGCCTCGCGCCACCTCGCCAGCCAATCGCCGGACGGGCGGAAACCGCGGTGGAACCGGCTTTTGTCGACGCCGCGGTGGATGCGCAGGATGTTCGCCGGATCGGTCTGGGGATAGTTGTCGAGGACGTAGGCCCGCGCCGCGTCCGACACCGCGATGACGCGCTCGCCGCGCGTCATCACCGCGCTGTAGGCGTTTGGCGAATACAGGCCGTGAACCGTTGTGACGAAGCGTGGGCGGGCAGCGACAGGCATGGCGCGCCAAGCGCCCCACGTCACCCAGGCGGGCAAGCGCGAGCGGGCGTGGACGATGTCCGGGCGCTCGCTTGCCAACCAGCGCCGGAACGCCGGCACCCGCAACAACGTCGCCGGGCTCTTGCGCCCGAGCTCCCAACGCACATGGCGGCTGCCGGCTTGCTCCAGCCGCTCCACCAAGCGCCCGCCGGCGGACACCACGACGGATTCGTGCCCGGCCGCCACCAGCGCCTGACCGACTTCCAAAACGCCTCGTTCCACGCCGCCGCCTTCCATGGCCGGCAGCGTCTGCACGACTTTCACCGCGCCCCCGCCGGGTTCATCGGTACATGTTCGGCTGGCCCGGGAAGCGGAAGCGCTTGTACTCCCATTGGTATTGCGCCGGATCGCGTCGCGCCACGGCCTCCACCGCGGCGTTCATGGCCGTGGCGCTGGCGTTCAAGTCCGCGCTGTGGATGGCGGCGTCCACCGCGTCCACGCGAATGGCGAAGCCGCCGGGCACGCGCGCCGCGGTGGCGATGAACACGTCCGCCGGCACGCGGGCCAACAGCTTGGCGACCACGGCCACCGTCTGGACGGATTGGCCGAAGAAAGGCGCGAGCACGCCCGTGCGCGGCACTTGATCCGGCAGCACGGCAATCAGCTCGCCACGCCGCAGCGCGGTGACCAGTTGCCGCATTCCGGCCACGGAGTCCGGCGCCGGATGCGATCCCAAACGCGCTCGCGCGGCGCGCAGGGCTGCGTCCACGGCCGGCGAGGCCGGTCTCTCGTACAGCGGAGTCACCGGCTCCAAGGTGTTCAAGTAGACGCCGAGGAACTCCCAGTTGCCGAAATGGGGCACTAGCAAAAGGGCGCCCCGAGTGCGTGCTCGCCCGGCCAAGAGACCTTCGCCTTCCACATGGCGCACCAAGCGGACGAGACGTTGCAGCGGCCAAGTCCACAGCGCAGCGGCCTCGAACGCGGTCATGGCCGTTTGCCGCATGCTTTCGCGCACCAAGCGTTGCCGCCAAACGGCGGATTGTTGCGGGAAGGCGATGGCGATGTTGGTGCGCGTGGTGCGCGCGGCGCGGCTGTTGCGGCGCACGGCGGCGTCTCCGGCGAGAACGCCCATGCGCCGCAGGGCGTCTATGGAGAACGGCCTCGTCAAACCGCATGTCGCCCGCGCCGCGGCGATGGCCGCCCGCGTGAGGGATTCCGCACCGGCCGGCCTCGCTCGGCGCGGGCGCACCACGGCGGTTGTGCGGGCTACACCCAAACGCCGAGAATCACGCCCATGACGACGGCGTAGGCGACCCGGTAGCCGGATTGGATGGCCCAGAGCTTCACGCCGAAACCGCAGAAGGCGTGGTCGGACGCCATGGACGTGGCGATGAAGCCAACGCCGGTGACGAGGCCGAACGCCGCGCCGGGCAGCCATCCGGTGATGTCGAGCCCGCGCATTAGCGCCGCCATGACCACGCAGGTGACCAGCGCCGCCACGGCGCTCACGACGAAAGGCGTTGGCGACGGCTCGATGTCCTCTGGGGCTTTGCCGAGGGCCGCCAGCCACGCCTTGCCAAACAACGGGCCGTACCACAGGCCGCCGAGCGCGAAGGCCGCGACGGTGGCGACGACGATGGCCCACCAGTTGAGGGCCGTCACAAATTCGAGCATCGTTCAGTCTCCATTGCTCGTGCGCGGGTGTCCCGTTGGCGGTGTCTGCGCCGCGCCGCGGCCCGCTACGCCGCGCGGGCGCCCACGGCTTGCGTCTCGGCTGCGGACTTCGGCTCTTTTGGCAGCCCTAGCGCCCGTTCACCTATCATGTTTTTCTGAATCTGCGCCGTGCCGCCGCCTATGATCAGGCCGAGATCAAGCATGTACCGCGCCTGCCAGAAACCGCCGTCGCGCAGGTGCGGGCTGCCGTCGTACAAAAGCCCGAGTTCGCCCAGCACGTCGATGGCGAGCTCGGCCATCAGGTGGTTCAGCTCGCAGCCGTTCAACTTCACGATCCAGCGCGGCAGCCCGGCCTCTTCGTCGCGGATGTTGTGGGACAGCACGCGCATGCCGTTGAACTTCATGGCGAGGATCCGTCCCTGCAGCTTCAGCAGCCGATCGCGGTACACCGGATTGTCGATGAGGCGCTGGCCGTCGACCGTTTCCCGGCGCATGATGTCCACGATGCGGTTGAAACGGTTTTCGGCTTCGTTCGGATCGCCGAGGCCGCCGCGCTCGTAGCGCAAGGTGGTGTTGGCGACGAACCAGCCGGCGCCGCGTTTGCCGATGATCTGATCCTTCGGCACGCGCGCGTCCGTGAAGAACACCTCGTTGAAGAAGGCGTCGCCGGTCATGGTGACCAGCGGGCGCACCTCGATTCCCGGCGTCTTCATGGAAAACACCAGGTAGCTGATGCCGTTGTGCTTTGGCGCGTCCGGCTCGGTGCGCACGAGGCAGAACATCATGTCGGCGTTCTGGGCGCCGGACGTCCAGATCTTCTGGCCGTTGATGACCCACTCGTCGCCGTCCAGCTCGGCCTTGGTGGAAAGGGAAGCCAGATCCGAACCGGATCCAGGCTCGGAATAGCCTTGGCACCATGTCATCTCGCCCCGCACCGATGGCGGCACCAGCCAGCGTTTTTGCTCTTCGGTGCCGAGTTCCAGCACCGTGGGCACCAGCCGGTTGTCGCCGGAATGGCCCGGCGGCACGCGGGCGCGCGCGAACTCCTCCGCGATGATGCGCGTCTTCAGGATGTCGGGCGCGGCGCCGTAGCCGCCGTACTCCTTGGGAATCGTGCGCGCCGCGTAACCGTGCTCGATGAGCAGCTGCTGCCAGGCCTTGGCCGAATTCGGCGGTTGGCCGGGCACGGCGGCGCGCGGGGCCGGCGCAAGGTGCTTGTGCTCGGCCAGAAACGCGCGCACCTCGTCGCGGAAGGCGCGATATTCGGGGCTGTATTCGAGGTCCATTTACGCTCTTCCCTATTGCGGTTGGGGGACGATCCGCAGGTACGGTTTCGGGGCTCGCCAGCCGTTCGGGAACTTGGCCTTGGCGTCTTCGTCCGAGACGGCCGGCACGATGATCACATCCTCGCCCTGGCGCCAGTTCACCGGCGTCGCCACCTGATGCCGCGCCGTGAGTTGGCAGCTGTCCAGCAGCCGCAACACCTCGTCGAAGTTGCGCCCGGTGCTCATCGGGTAGGTGAGCATGGCTTTCACGCGCTTGTCGGGGCCGATCACGAACACCGAGCGCACGGTGGCGTTGTCCGCCGGCGTACGCCCCTCGGAACTCTCGCCGGCGTCTTCCGGCAGCATGTCGAAGAGTTTGGCGATGGCGAGCGTGGGGTCGCCGATGAGCGGATAGGTGACGGCGTGGCCTTGCGTCTCTTCGATATCCTTCAGCCACGCTTGGTGGTTGTCCACCGCATCCACGGAAAGGCCGAGTATCTTGCAGTTGCGCGCCGCGAAATCCTCGGCGAGGCCCGCCATGTAGCCCAACTCGGTGGTACACACGGGCGTGAAATCCTTGGGGTGCGAGAACAGTATCGCCCAGCCGTCGCCTATCCAATCGTGGAACGCGATTTCGCCGTGCGTGGTCTCGGCTGTGAAGTTCGGTACTTCGCTGTTGATGCGCAATGCCATGCAATCTCCTTTGGTTCGACTATGGATGCGGGTTTCCGCTGGGCGCTCCGTCCAAGGTGCCTCAAATGTTACTGCGGCTGCGCCGCAGGCCGGCGTCTCTCCCGAAATATGCGCAAGTAACAATTACAGTTGCGGTTTCGCCAACGTACACGCCTCTTTGCAGCAACTTTGGAACATGCACATCGAGGGACTCCGGGCTCAGCCGGTCTTCGTCCAAGACGACGTCGTCGCCGTCGCCAAGCCCCGCGTTGCGCAATAGCGGCCCCACATCCGATACCAGGTTACTTTGGATGTCCAAGTATGTCAGCGAGGTCAGTCCGGCCACGGGTGCTAGGTCCGCTATGGCGTTGTCACTGAGGTGCAGGTCTGTCAGCGAGGTCAGTCCGGCCAAGGGTGCCAAGTCCGCTATGGCGTTGTCATTGAGGTGCAGGTCTGTCAGCGAGGTCAGTCCCGCCAAGGGTAATAGGTCCGCTATGGCGTTGTCACTGAGGTGCAGGTCTGTCAGCGAGGTCAGTCCGGCCAAGGGTGCCAAGTCCGCTATGGTGTTGTCGCCGAGTTGGAGTTCGGTCAGCGAGGTCAGTCTGGCCAGCGGCGCGAGGTCCGCTATCGCGTTGTAGCGGAGCTCCAAGGACGTCAGGGACGAAAGGCCGGCGAGTGGCGACAAATCCGCTATGGCGTTGCCGCCGAGCTGCAGTTCCGTTAGCGACGTCAATCCCGCCAGCGGCGCCAAATCCGATATGGCATTGCCGCCGAGGTCCAACTCGGTTAGCGACGTGAATCCCGCCAGCGGTGCCAAGTCCGCTATCGCATTGTGGTGGAGCACCAAGGATGTCAGGGATTTGAGCCCGGCCAGCGGTGTCAAGTCTTCTGATTTGGTCACGCCGAGATCCAAGGTGGTCAGCGACGTCATGTCCGCCAGCGGCGCCAAGTCCAATTCGCGGGCGCCGAGATCCAAGGTCGTCAGCGATTTCAGTGCGGTCAGCGGCGCCAAATCCGCTATCGCGTTGCCATTCAGCGCCAAGGATGTAAGGGCGGTGAGGCTGGCGAGCGGTGCCACGTCCGATATGTCGTTGAAGCCGAGAGCCAAGGACTTGAGCGAGGTCAGGCCGGCCAGCGGAGCCACGTCCGCTATGTCGTTGAAGCCGAGATCCAAGGCGGTCAGCGAGGTCAGGCCTGCTAACGGTGCCACGTCCGCTATGCCGTTGGAGTGGAGATCCAAGGATGTCAGCGACGAGAGGCCGGCCAACGGCTCGAATTCCGTTATGGCGTTGCCGCCGAGCGCCAAGGACTTCAGCGAGGTCAGGTCGGCGAGAGGTGCCACGTCCGCTATGGCGTTGTCGTCGAGAGTCAAGGATGTGAGCGCTGTAAGGTTGGCGAGTGGACCCAAATCCGAGATGACGTTGTCGTCGAGATCCAATTCTTTGAGCGACGTGAGTCCGGTCAGCGGCGCAAGGTCGGAAATCTCTCCGCGTCTCACTTCTAGCCGGACGAGGTTGACGGCGTGCTCGATACCGGCCAGTCGTTCAACACCGCGGTCAGCGGCCAACTCGCGCAGGCTAGCCATCTCGCCGCGAGTGATGGGCTCGCCCGAGCTCTTCCCCAAGGCCTCTTCCACCGCTGCGCGAAGGGCCGCGTCCGGAACGTCCACCAGGCGCGCAACGGGAATGTCGACGTCCAGCGCCGGCTGGGGAGGAGCGGCGGCGGAACCGCTGCCGACCACTAGCGTCGTGGCCAAGAAGGCGAATAGAAGCCTATGAACAGGCGCGCGCAGTGCCGCGCCACGCAATCCGCTACGCATCATCTCAAGCCACCTTTGGGTAGCGCCTCGGCCATTGCTGGCAGCATAGTTCGTCAGGCCTTGTCGTACAAGCGCGCTGGCGCTGACGCCGTGCGCTGACAATCTCGCCGAAATGCGGGGTTGCGGGGTTACAAATGCGCCTTGCCAAAGGTAATCTCTATGACAGTGCGGTGTCGGCCGGAGCAAGGCGGGGCTCGGCGCGGATTTGGCTTCAAAGGAGGTGACGAAATGAGATTCCCCAGAGCGAATGCTTGGTGGCCTTTGGCGGCGGTGTTGTTCGCGTTGCCAGGCGCGGCCGAGGAGGTCGAGAGCGAGGAGGCGGAACTGCGCATCGAAGAGGTGGTGGTGACCGTCGGCACCCGCGCCAGGCCGCGAACGGTGCCGGATTCGCCCGTGCCGGTGGATTCCATAGACGTCGACGCCTTGGCGAGTCAGGGCAGCGGCGACCTCACGAATCTGCTGCGCACGATGATCCCGTCGTACCACGTCAACACCAATCCGTCCCGGGACGCTGCCGCCTTGCTGCGCCCCGTGAACCTGCGCGGACTTGCGCCCGATCACACTTTGGTGCTGGTGGGCAACAAACGTCGACACCGGGGCGCGGTGATCCAGTGGATTTCCAACGGCGCTTCCGATGGCGCCCAGGGGCCGGACATATCGGCCATTCCCGTTTCCGCCATCAAGCGCGTGGAAGTGCTGCGCGACGGCGCCTCGTCCCAATACGGTTCGGACGCCATCGCCGGCGTCGTCAACTTCGTGTTGAAGGACAACACCGATAGCGGCAGCATCGAGGCGAAGCACGGCATCTACGGCGAGAACACGTCCGAAAACGTCACCGCCGTTTCGGGCAATGCCGGGTTTCGGCTGGGCGCGGACGGGTTCATCAACTTGAGCGCCGAGTATCACGCCCAAACGTCCACCGATCGCAGTGTGCAGCATCCCGACGCGGTGGACATGGCGGCCCTCGGCGTGGCCGTTGCCAATCCCGCCAAACCGTGGGGCGACGCCGAGATAGACGGCTTCAAGACTTTCGCCAACATGGGTTTCGGCATCAGCGACTCGGCGCGTTTCTACGCCTTCGGCAACTACACCGCGCGCGATGTGGAAACCGCCTTCTTCTACCGCTCGCCGCAGGGACGCTCGGGCGTGTACCAAAACGGCGGTCGCATCCTCATCGGTGGCGGCGCCGACTGCAAGGCCAAGTACGACTACGCCGCCACCGCCGAGAACGTGGTGCGCGTGCGCGACCTGCTGGCGGCGGACGCCGCGTGTTTCGCGTTCGCGGAAATGCTCCCGGAGGGGTTCACGCCGGCCTTCGGCGCCACGATGAACGACTTGTCCGCGGTGGCCGGCGTCGAGGGCGCCCTCGACAACGGCTTGTTCTACGACCTGTCGATAAGCCAGGGTCGAAACGGCGTGGAGTTCTACATCAACGAAACCGTGAACGCCTCCTACGGCCCCGACACGCCACGCGCTTTCGACCTCGGCGAGTACATCCAAACGGAAACCAACCTGCACGGGGACGTCGTCTATCCGGCGGACGTCGGCCTGGCTTCGGACTTGAACGTGGCCGTCGGCGTCGAGTGGCGCAGGGAGAACTTCGAGATCGTCGCCGGCGAACGGGCGTCCTGGGACACCGGCCCGTTTGGCGCGGACGGCTTCTCGTCCCGCTCCAACGGCTTTGGCGGTTTCAATCCGGCCAGCGCCGGCGAGTGGGACCGCGCCAACCTCGCCGCGTATCTCGATTTGGAAGTGGACATGACGCCGATTTGGCGCCTCGGCGGCGCCGTGCGGTGGGAGGATTTCGACGGCTTCGGCGAGGTGGTCACCTACAAGCTGGCCAGCCGTTTGCAGGTGTCCCCAAGTCTCGCGCTGCGCGCCTCCAGCGGCACCGGCTATCGGGCGCCGACACCTGGGCAACAGAACGCCAACAACCTCTCCACGGTGGTGGATTCCGCCACCGGCGTTTTCCGCGAGCAAGGCACCGTCTCCTCCACCAATCCCGTGGCGTTGGAACTCGGGGGCGGCACCTTGGACGCCGAGAGGTCGCACAACTACACGTTCGGCATGATCGTCGAGTTCGACGACGGCACATCCGTGACGGCGGATTGGTTCCGCATCGACATGCAAGACCGCATCGCCATGTCGGCCACGATGGATGTGGACGCGGATCTGGTGCGCCGCCTCACCGCGGCCGGCGTTCCGGCGGCGGCGGATTTCCAGCGCATCCGCTTCTTCACCAACGACTTCAACACGAAAACCACGGGCATAGACCTGGTGGTGACGCGCAGCTTCTCCACCAACTGGGGCGAGACGGATGTGCAGGTGGGCTACAACCGCACCAGCACCGACGTGGAGCGGGCGCGACGGGCGTCCACGGTCGGGCGCACGCCCTCCATCGAAAGAGGCGTGCCGGGATCGAGGCTGAGCGTCGGCGCCAACCATGTCGTCGGCGGATGGGATTTGACGGCCCGCTACAACTACTACGGAAGCTGGTTCGACTCGGACGATGGCGCGATACACGACGGCTACGGCTATCTCGACTTGTCCGCCCGCCTCACCCTGGACGAGCGAATGTCCTTCTCTATCGGCTCGGACAACGTGCTGGATAGCTACCCGGACAAGGCCAATCGCTCGCCGAGCTCCGGCCGCCTCTACCCGCGCTACTCGCCGGCCGGCTACAACGGCCGAATGGCCTATGGACGGTTCGAGTACCGCTTCGGCTGGGCGCCGCCACCGCCGCCCGTGGTGCCGGCCCAGCCGGTGGCGGAAGCACCGGTAGTGCCCCCGAAGCCGGTAGCGCCGCCCCCGCCTCCGCCACCCCCGCCAAAGCCGCCCGCCGAGTTGGTGGTGCTGTTCGAATTCGACAAATGGGCCATTCGCCCCGCAGAGGAGCCGCGATTGACCGGCTACGCAGTTGCGGTGGGCAAGTACGACGCGAAAGTCGACCAGGATGTGCGCTGCGCCGTGGTGGTGGAAGGCCATGCCGACAGTCGCGGCAGCGAAGCCTACAACCAGCAGCTGGGCGCCCGCCGGGCGGATGCGGTGCGCACGCGTCTCATCGCAGGCGGGATAGCGGCCGAGCGCATCGAGACGGTGAGCTACGGCGAGGCGCGCCCGGTCGCGCCCGCTACGGACGACGCTTCCTACGCCAGGAACCGCCGCGCCGTGGTGAACTGCCGCTAAAGAGCGTCAGAGCAAGAGGGGCTGCGCGGCGGAAACCGCGCAGCCGCTCATTCGTCGTGAGCAACGACGCGCCACCAGCCAAGCTCAGATCACAGCGGGAACCTCCGCCGTATTTCGCGGGGAGGACCGAGGAGCTGGCCGCGCTGAACAAACGCCTCGACGATCTGCGCGAGACGGGCGATCCCACCGGCGGGATGGCGCTGATCGTCGGCGTGCCGGGCGCAGGCAAGACGCAGTTGGGGCGAAAATTCGCTGAAGATTCGCTCGTGCGCGAGACGGCGGTGGAAATCAGCCGCTTGGCTACCGACACCAGTATGTTGGAGGGCGATGTCGACTTGTTCATGGCGATTGCGCGAGCGCTGGGCGTGGAGAAAACGGGCCGCAAGGTGGCCGACCTCGACACAAGAAGCACCGGGCGCAACGCCAGCATAGGCGTGCTCAAAGGCGGCCTCACGCGAGAGCATGCCCGTCACACGGGCGGTCTTTCGGCATTGCTGGACGCCTCGAAGCACGCTGGCATGTGGAACCGCAAAGCGCTGGTGCTGGTGGTCGACGAACTCCAGACGATACGACCGGAAGGCATGAGAGCGCTGCGCGTTTTGCACCAAGGCGACCACGGCTGCCCGATTCTGCTTGTCGGCATCGGTTTGCAGCACACGCAACATGTGCTCGGCAATCCGGCGGACGGATCGGCGGGCATTTCGCGGGTGGCCGCACCAATCACACTGGGATCTCTTTCCGAAGCGGAAGCGCTGGAAGCCATCGACGGAAACATGCGCGCAATGGGCCACCGAATACCCGACGCGTGCGTTGTGGCGTTGGCGCAGGCGTCGCAAGGATTCCCGCAGCACATCCACGGCTACCTGAACGGCGCAATCGAGGCCATAGAGAAGTACGGCAGCCTCGCAGTGGGTCGCTCGCTCGATCACGCGTTGGAGGCGGGCAATCGAGCAAGAACCGACTACTACGACACCCGTTTGGCCATGCTCCCGGACCAAGACGCCATGCTCCCGGTGATCGAAGCAATGGTCGAGACAGACCGCATGTGGCTGCGAAGATCGGAAGCGGTCAGGGCGGTGAACGAAGGTCCCTCAACGGGGGCGAAGGCGTCCCCCGATGGCGAGAACACCGTGCGCCAAGCCATCGCGCACGGCGTTTTGACCGTGGAGAGAGGCGGCGTCAGCTTCGGCATTCCACCGTTCCACAGCCGCATGGTGGATTTGCTCCAAGAGCACCGGCAACTCCAGATGCGGCTCCGGCAGCGGGCGTGCGGCGCCTGACACGGCCGTTAGTCGCTCCAGGCGGGCGAGGCAGATGGCTCACGAGAACCGCGCGCTGGGCAGCGCGAAACGGCGTCGAGGGTGCGGCAGCGGATTCAGCGCGGTGCTTCAAGCGCTCCCCAAGGGCGTGGGCACGGCCGCGGCACCATCGGCGCTATCCGACGCGACGGTTAGTAAGCTCGTGCGCACGCTCGGCGTTGGCGGCTGAGCCGCAAGCCGTCTCCGCGGCCGGCGACGATGGAAAAGCGGTCGACGACGACGCCATCGCCCACGGCCTCCTGACGCAGGGGGCGGGGAACGGCTTCGGCATCCCGTCGTTCCAAAGCCACATGCTCGGCGTGCGCCGGGCACCAATGCGAAACCCAAGCACACACCAAGCCGGACTTTCGCGGCCGCCGACCCCGCACAGGTACTGGCGTCAATTGGCGTCGCCACGCCACCGCGACAGCATTGACGGGGCGTATGATGGGCGTTCCGAACTCCCGAGACGGCCGTGCCGATTCCACGAACCGAACGAGGCGAGCCGCACCACTTCGCCGGCCGTTGCGAAGAGCTGGGGGAATTGGGCACCCGGCTTGCCGCTGTCAAGGAGACCGGGAAGGCCCTCGACGGACTGGCCTTGATCACGGGAGTTCCCGGTGCCGGCAAAACCAAGTTGGCCCTGAGGTTCGCGGAATCGCGTGCGGAATCCCCCGATGTGTTCGCGCTTGTGGGCGGGGTTTCGCGCCTCGACGACGCTCTCAACCTCTTCCTCATCATGGGCGACGCCATCGGCGAAAAAGAAGCGTTCGAGAAGCTCGCCGATGGTCATTCCCGGAGGAAGAGCGGCAGCGTCGGCGTCGGCCCCGTCAAAGCCGGGCTGGAGTACGACCTTGTGCGCAACCCCGGCGGCTTCGCTCCTTTGCTGCAAGCGTCGGCGAAAGCGGGGTTGTGGAAGGGCAAGGGTCTCGTTTTTGTGATCGACGAGTTGCAGACTCTGGAGCCGGAACAGGCCAAGCCGCTACGCGACCTACACATGGGATTGCACAACTGCCCCATTCTCGTGGTCGGGTCGGGGTTGCAGAACACGCGGGCCGTCTTGTCGCGATGCGGCATTTCGCGGATCGCGGACGGCATCGAATTGGGTCCGTTGGATCGGGACGCGACACGCGAGGTGATCTCCGAGACCCTCGCCGCCTTCGGACGCGACGCTCCGCCGAGGGTGATCGATCTGCTCGCCGAGGCCACCCACGATTTTCCGCAGCACATCCACTGCTACGTCACCGCGGCCCGGGGCGCGGTGAAAGACGCCGCAGGGTGGTGTTCGGCCGACCAGCTGGCCGCGGCGTTGAAGGAAGGCGACAGGTTGCGGACCAAACACTACAACAACCGTTTGATGGCGATGGGGGACGGCCGGCCGCGGATGACTCCCGTAATTGCGCACATGGTGAAAACGGGCGCTCGCCGAATGTCCAAGCGGGCCGCTGAAAAAGTGGTCTCCGAGGCGGGAGACGACGACGGGAAGGCGGCCGTCGCCGACGCGATCCAGCACGGCGTGTTGACGCTCGAAGGAGACGCCCGCGTTGGTTTCGGCATCCCGTCGTTCCACAACCACATGCTCGGCGTGCTCCGGGAGCATCAGCGCGAGCTTCAACAGGAACAACCGGACAGGAGCGGCGTCGGCCGCTGATGTCCCGGCGGCACCCCGGCACAATCCAAGCAGGACTTCCCCGGCCACTCGCGCCCCGCAGGCACTGGCGTCGCCATGTCACCGCGACAGCATCGAGAAGTTCCCGGCCGCGATCCCATCGCGCACGCTAACGCAACTGGAACGCAGTGGAAGGCGCAGCGAGCGAAGCGACCGGAGGGGGTACTAAGGGGGCCACCCCTAATCACACCTGCGTTCGGTAAGCGCATCGGACTCGACGCCACGGCCGCGTGGCCGCGGGCGCTTGGACGCCATCGCCACACTCAGGAGAGCATCGGCGCGGACGCCGGTCGCCTGCTTCGGCTCGGCGCCGTCACGGCCGCGCTGCGCCGCAAGTGCGCTGATGGCCAGCCGCACCGATGGCGGCACGCACTTGGCGATGCCTGCGTAGGTGCCAGCTTCTCGAGCGCGGCGGCCAGCAGCCGAATGCGCGACAGGGACGCCCCGCCGTCCGACAGCGCCCGCACGTGGGCGAGCAGAGCGCCTTCGTCGGGCGGCATGGCGGATACCCCGACCGATGCCGCGTACTCAGCCCAAAGGCGCACAGCGGAGCGATAGGCGCGTCTCGACCGGCGGCGTTTCTAGCGGTGTTTCAGCGCTATCGCGCCAAAGCACTAGTTCCCGAGCAGCGCACCGAGTATACTTCTGGTCCCGAAAAGGGGCCTGTGTGCAAAACGCACGGAGGCCCCTCCTCGCCAACTAGGAGGTGGTAGTGGTGGACAAAGTGAAACCTCTCCCGGCGGCCGAAGCGCAAGCTCGCCCGGCGGCGGCCGAAGCGCAACCTCGCCAGATCAAATGGAACTGGACAGCCACCATCGCCATCGTCGCCATCGCCGCCCTCCTCGTCACCATCATCGTGGCCGCTATTACCGGGACTTCGTCGATCAAGGATGACATAGCGGGTGTGAGTGCGAAGGTCGCGGAGGTGGGTGCGAAGGTTGACGCCAACACAGACGCGATTCGCGATGTGCGCGGTGACATCAGGGGGGTGCGCAATGACATCCGCCAAGTGAGCGATGACGTCAAAGAGAACCGTGAGTCAATCGCACATCTGAACGGACGGCTAGACGATCCGCGCGACCCAAACCGCTAACTCTGTAGCCACGTGCTGCACACGTTCATCGCTTGAAACGTCAATACGCCGCGCCGATCTCGTGGTCGTCCGTTCGATGGCGGCCTAACGGCGTCAAGCGGGCGGACCATGCGCCGCCGGTGCGTCCGCGTCGCGGCCGAAAAGGCACAAGAATTGGCACAAACAGCAGGTAGAACCTACATAAATCGCAGTTAAATCAATAAGATATAGGATAGTAGTGGCGGAGGGGCAGGGATTCGAACCCTGGGGAGGTGATCCTCCTCTGGTTTTCAAGACCAGCGCTTTCGACCGCTCAGCCACCCCTCCGGGTGCCGTGATTGTGCCGGCAACGACCGCTTCGACGCAAGGGCCAGAACTGTCCAACGCTATGTGAGCATGAACCGAAGGGCTGAATCCAACGCCAGGTGAGCACGAAGGGAGTGCCGCGTCCTCCACACTGGGAGGATGATCGTGACACTGCACACTCAGCGCTTGCACACCATGAGGGATCCGGGCCTGTGGACTACCATCCCTTGGACCGGGCGGCCGCCTACGCCTTCGTGCGGGGGACGCTGACGGGCTTCGACTACCACTTGCTCGGGCGCGCCGACCGGGGTCGGGTGCGGGCGTACATCGGCAAGGCGTGCGGCTTCTCGCCGGCGCAGATCAGCCGGCTGATCCGGCAGCAGGCGGAGACCGGCGTGGTGGCGGACCGGCGGGCGCGGAACAGCGGGCGTCCGTTCGAGACGGTCTACACGCCGGCGGACATCCGGCTTCTGGCGGAGGTGGACGAGGCGTTCGGGGGCATGTCGGGGCTGGCCACGTGCGAGATCCTGCGCCGCCAGTTCGAGGTGCATGGCGACGCGCGCTTCGAGCGGCTGGCGGACGTGTCGCGCTCGCACGTCTACAACCTGCGCGCGTCGCGCACCTGCCGGACGAGGCGGACGACTTGGGAGAAGACGCGCCCAGCCCGGTGGCCATCGGGGTCCGCAAGGCGCCCGAGCCGAACGGCCGGCCGGGCTTCCCGCGCGTGGACACCGTCCACATGGGCGACCGGGACGGGCGCAAGGGGGTGTGCGTCGTCAACGTCGTGGACGAGGTGACGCAGTACGAGCACGTCGGCGCCGCGCCGGCCATCTCCGAGCGGTTCATGGTTCCCATCCCGGAGGCGCTGCTGCTGTTCCCGTTCGACGTGCTCGGCTTCCACGCCGACAACGGCTCCGAGTACGTCAACCGCCGCGTCGCCGCGCTGCTGAACAAGCCGCACGTCGGCGAGTTCACCAAGTCGAGGCCGCGGCACTCCAACGACAACGCCCTGGTCGAGGGCAAGAACGCCCACGTGGTGCGCAAGCATCTGGGCCACGACCACATCCCCGTCCGCTTCGCCGGCGACGTGGACCGGTTCGCCCGCGAGCACCTGTCGCCGTTCCTCAACTTCCACCGCCCCTGCCTGTTCGCCACCGAGCGCGTGGACGCCAAGGGCAAGGTGCGGCGAACCTGCCGCCGCGAGGACGTGCTCACGCCCTTCGAGAAGCTCAAGTCGCTGCCGGACGCCGCCGGCTTCCTCCGCGTGGGCGCGAGCTTCGACGCGCTCGACCGCGCCGCCGCCGCCCAGACGGACATGCGGGCCGCCAAGTCCCTCCACCGCGCCCGCGACGAGCTGTTCCGCAAAGTCCACGGCGCCGTGGCCGCCGCGGCGTGACCTTGCCCGGCCCCGCGTTTTCCACGGTCTTCCCACCGCCGCTTTTGCGAAGGGGGATCGCGCCCGTGGAAAGACCGTGGAAAACGCTACTCGACTCGCCCGGCGACAGCCGCTCCCGCGGACGCGTCGCGGCAACTGTCGAGCCCGGCCAAGGGTCTTCGCCCGCGTCGAACACGCGAACCGACCCGTCTTGCGAAGGCGCGTTCAAGCCGCCTATGCTGACCCGCGTTGAACGAGGACTCGGCACTCCCTCGCGACACCTGCCGACAAGCCGTTCATGCTCACTTTCTCATTGGACATTACTGAACCACTGACACACAGACACACAATTGTCGTACGCCTGCGCCGGCAGGCCCGGCCGCCGCCAGTGCCAGCCCCATGGCAGTCTCCGCGACCGCGAGCGCCATCGAACGCTCGATATTCCAGCTCCTCCCCCCGTTAGCTGCTGCTGAGGACCGCGGCACTGGCACCAGTGCCGCGTCAGCTCGATCCGCAACCGGCCAAGCGCTTGCATCCACCCGTCCCCCTCGGCGCAGCAGCCGCGTTCGCGCCGCCGCACTACGGACAGCCACTCGGCATCGTTCCGCCGCGTCCATACCGCGTCGACGCTAACTCCTGCACCGCCACCGCCGCCGAGCGGCCGATTCACGATCGCTCCCCGCCCGAGATGCCGTGGAAGTTCTTGTACCAGCTGATAGCCCGGGCCACGCCGACCTCTATCGGCGTCGTGGGGCGATAGCCGAATTCGTTGGCCAAGGGCTCGATGTCCGCGGCCGTTTCCGGCACATCGCCGGGTTGCAAAGGCAGCAGGTTCTTCACAGCGCGCCGGCCGAGATTCTCTTCGATGAGCTCGATGAAACGCCCCAGCGTCACCGGCGTGCCGCCGCCGATGTTGTAGAGACGGTATGGCGCGGAGGAGGTGGCCGGGTCCGGCCGGTCGCTCCGCCAGTGGGGATCCGGGGCGGCGGGGCGGTTCAACACCCGCACCACGCCTTCCACAACATCGTCGATGTAGGTGAAGTCGCGCCGATGTTCGCCGTGATTGAACACGTCGATGGGTTCCCCGGCCAAGATCTTGCGGGCGAAGACGAAAAGCGCCATGTCCGGTCGGCCCCAAGGGCCGTAGACCGTGAAGAAACGCAGGCCGGTCACCGCGATGTCGAAGAGGTGGCTGTAGGCGTGCGCCATCATCTCGCAGGTCTTCTTGGTCGCCGCGTAGATCGAAAGCGGATGGGCGGCGCCGTGCGAGGCGCGGAACGGCATCGCGGTGTTGGCACCGTAAACCGAGCTCGTGGAGGCGAATACCAAGTGTTCAGCGCCAACGTCTCGGACGGCTTCGAGCACGTTGAGCGTTGCCGTGACGTTGGCGTCGATGTAGTCGTGCGGCGCAGCCAGCGAGTGGCGCACGCCGGCTTGCGCCGCAAGGTGCGCGATGCGCTGCGGGCGATGCCGGCGGAACATGTCCGCGGTGGCCCCCGCATCCGCCAAGTCCAGCCGTTCGAAGACGAATGCCGGGCGGCGGTTCAACCGTTCCAGGCGGGCCCGCTTCAGCGCCGGGTCGTAGTAGTCGTTGAGATTGTCGATGCCGAGGACCCGCTCGCCGAGGGCGAGCAAACGCTCGGCCAACGCGGCGCCGATGAATCCGGCGGCACCGGTGATCAACACGGTCATGCGCGTTCTGCCAGCAGCGGCGCTGGTACTGCGCGCCGCGGCAACCGCGCGGCCCGCCAGCTCGGTGGCCGCCTTCCTTCAGGGCCGCCGAGGTGGGCGGCGCCGCGGGGAGATACGGGAGTGAACATGGCCAAAGGCTCGTGTGTCGCGTTTGGGTCTGCCGCGGATCGTACCGGATGGGTTCGCTGGGCGTGTCAAGGCGCGGCAAGCCGAATATGGCAGGATCGTGTCGCCACGCTTGAATTGATCGAAGCATGGCTTGAGGAAGCGCGATGCAACCGGACCCTGAACGTCTTTGGCAGGCGATTGGCCTCGGCGAGGACAGCAACCTGGAACTGAAGGAAGTGCGACTGCGGGGCAAGCGCGTAGCCGCTCCCGCTCGAGACAGTCTTGCGGACGAGATCGCCGCTTTCGCCAACGCCCGTGGCGGCCGCCTTGTGCTGGGCGTGAAGGACGATAGAACGCCACAGGCCCTCGAACCGGCTGGCTTGGACGTGCTCATGAAGATGGTGAGCGCGATCTGCGAGGACAGCATCAAGCCGCGGCCGCACTACGAAGCACGCCGTGTGGCTACGCCAAGCGGCGGTGGCGGCGTGCTGGTAGTGGACATATCGCCGGGCAACACCGTGCATAGGTCTCCAGGTGGCTACTACCGCCGCTTTGGCGACACCAAACGGCCAATGCAAGCCGACGAGGTGAGCCGGCTTGCGCTGGCGCGCGGCCTGTCGGATGTGGCGACGGATTCGCAAACGGTGGCCAACACCGGCGCTGCCACCTTGCAACGAGAACTGTGGCGCCGTTACGCCAGTTCCCGCACCCACGAACCTGCCGAAGTGACCCTCGACAAGCTCAAGTTCGTCAAAGCGGACCGCGCCGGCGCATTGCGCGCCACGGTTGGCGGCGTGCTGCTCGCCTGCGAGGAGCCTCGCGAGTGGCTGCCGAACGCCTACATTCAAGCGGTGTGCTACGCCAGCGACCGAATGGACGCCAACCGCCAACTCGACGCGCAGGATATTGGCGGCCCCTTGGACCAGCAGATCCGCGACGGCATGCGCTTCGTGGCCCGCAATCGTCGCGTCGCGGCACACAAGCATCCTGCCCGCAACGACATCCCCCAATACAGCGAACGCGCAGTGTTCGAGGCGGTGGTGAATGCGGTGGTCCATCGCGACTACGCCGTGGCCGGCTCGCACATTCGCCTGTTTTTGTTCGATGACCGCTTGGAGTTGTATTCGCCGGGCGGATTGTGCAACTCCATGACCATCGCGGATCTGCGGCTTAGCCAATTCACGCGCAACGAGTTGCTCGCGTCTCGCCTCGGCCAGTGCCCCGTGGGCGACATGGCGGGCGCGGGCGATCGCCAGTACTTCATCGAGCGGCGCGGGGAAGGCATCGCCGTGATCGAAGACCAGACGCGCGCCCTCACGGGCCGACCTCCTGTCTTCGAGATGGTTGGCGAGCGAGAGCTGAAGCTGACGTTGCCGGCCGCCAGCCCGCCGTTGCCGGAAGGCATCGCAGTGCGCGTAACGGTGCGCAACGACGCAACGGACGAACCGTTGCGCGATGCGCATGTGTTGCTGCTTTACCCGAACAAGACCTGCCTGGAAGAGCACACCGGCGCCTTCGGCCACGCCGACTTCCTGCTCCACACCCGCCTGCCGATGACGCTGCTGTGCGCCGCCCCGGGGTTCGCCGCCGCGGTGGTTCGAGACCAACGGCCGAACGGCGCGTTTGATGTCCGCTTGGCGCCGCTGCCGGGCGGCGGCTCGACGATCATCGCCGATCAAACGGGCCACCTGCGCGGCATCAAGGGACGGCTCAATCCCATTCTCGACGCACTCGATAGAACCTACCTCTACGCCGCCAACGTGGCCATCAACGACGGCGTGCGACAGCCGGTTCACTTCGCCTTGAACGAACCTCTGCGGCTGACGGATTCCGAGGGCGCGAGCGCGACACTTTGGTTCCGCGAGATGGTCGGCGCGTCCTGCGTCTTCGACTATCGGCTGGAAGCCGAGGCCGCGGGCTAGAGCCGTCCGTCCACCGCGTCCGGGGGCAGCGCCCGCTTCACGTCGAACACCACGCTGGCGCGCTGGCCGTCAGCCGCCGTTTTGCCAAACGCTCGAATCCGCTCGGCGCCGAGGGCGCGGAAGCAGTCGTGTCCAACCGCCAGCACGACGGCGTCGTACTCGCCTTGCGCCGGCGCGTCGATCAAGCCGTGGGTGGCGCGGTCCGCCGCCGAGACGCAGGGATCGAACAGATCCACGGTCGCGCCGTCGGCGCGCAACCGTGCCGCCAAGTCCGCCACTTTGGTGTTGCGCACATCCGGGCAGTTCTCCTTGAAGGCGAATCCAAGCACCAGCACGCGGGCGCTATTGGGCGCGATTCCCGCTTCGCGCAGCAGCCGCATCACGCGGTGCGCCACATAGTCCGCCATGCCGTCGTTCACGCGGCGACCGGCCAGCACCAAACTGGGCTTGTGGCCGGCGGCCTCGGCCTTGCTCGTGAGGTAGTAGGGGTCCACGCCGATGCAATGACCACCCACCAATCCCGGCTGAAACGGCACGAAGTTCCATTTGGTGCCGGCCGCGCGCAGCACCGCTTCGGTGTCGAGCCCTAGCCTATCGAAGATCATCGCCAGCTCGTTGACCAATGCGATGTTGAGATCGCGTTGCACGTTCTCGATCACCTTGGCCGCCTCCGCGGTGCGGATGTCGGGTGCGCGATGCGTTCCGGCCTGTACGACGCGCGCGTACAGGGCGTCCACGAAGTCCGCCGCCGCCGGCGTGGAGCCGGCCGTCAGCTTGACGATGTTGGCCAGCCGATGATCGCTGTCGCCGGGGTTGATGCGCTCCGGGCTGTAGCCGACGAAGAAGCCCTCGTCGCAGCGCAATCCAGACGCCGCCTCAAGGAGCGGCACGCAAACTTCGGTCGTCGCGCCGGGGAACACGGTGGATTCGAAGACCACCACCGCCCCCGGCTGCAGAAGGCCTCCCACCAAGCGGCTGGCGTTCTCGAGGGCTGTCAAGTCCGGCCGTTTTCGGTGGTCGATCGGTGTCGGCACCGTGACGATGAACACGTCGCAGCCGCGCAGATCCTCCGCTGTCGCGGTGAATGTGAGCCGCCGGGCGTCGGCAAACCGTTCGGGGGCGACTTCGCCGGTGACGTCAACCGCCCCGCGCAGCTGCGCGACGCGGCCCGCGTCCACATCGAAGCCGCGCGTCTCAAACTGCTCGCCAAACGCCACCGCCACGGGCAGCCCCACATAGCCTAGGCCGACTACGCCGATCACGGTGCCGGCGCTCGAAGGCGGCACGAGGTGTTCCGACATGTGGCGCATTGTAACGGCTGAGGCGGTGCGTCCAGGAACCTTAAGTCCCTGTTAAGCCGCTGTCGGGGAGAGCGGGATTTGTGGGGAAAGAAGCGCAAGTGCTTGAAAGAACGCACGCTGCGGGGGAATCGGCCGGTATGATGCCGGTTGGACAAGGATCACCCCGCAGGTGCGTTGATGAAGAGAGTAGTTCCAAGCCCGGCCAAAGTCGAGATCGGCTTCACCGGGGATCGTTTGACGGGCACGGGCGGCGCCGCGCTGCTGGCGGAGGCGGCGCGCCGGTTCGGGCTTCCGGAGCGCCTTGCCGAGGCGGTGTCGGTGAAGAAGCGGAACCGGGGCGCGTCGGACGCGGAGACGCAGTGGAGCGTGATCGCGTCGCTGGCGTCGGGGAACGGGTCGCTGTCGGATCTGGACGCTTTGCGCGAGGACGGCGTTCAGCGCGAGCTGCTGGGCCTGTCGTCGGCGCCGTCGGGGCGGCGGGCCGGGGAGTTCCTGTCGCGTCTGACGAAGCGGGACGTGGAGAGCCTGCGGGGGGTGGCGCGGCACCTGTCGCGGTGCGTGGCGCCGGAGGTGGTGGCGCACGAGCTGGAGGAGAAGGGGTACGTTCCGGTGTTCGTGGACGGCACGGGCATCGAGGTGTCGGGCCGGCTGTTCGAGCACGCGGCGCGGCTGTACACCGGGGAGCGCGGCTACTGGCTGCACGCGGTGTTCGTGGGCGGGCTGTGGGTGAGCGGGAGGCTGCGGCCGGGGGGCGACGTGGCGTGCGGCTGGAAGGGCCAGCTCAAGCGCGACGTGGCGCCGCTGCTGCCGAAGGGCGTGCCGGCGTGGGTGCGTTGCGACGCGGCGTACTACCGGGGGGCGTTCGTGGAGCATGTTCGCGGCGAGGGCTGGGACCTGTCGATCAGCGTGACGGATCCCAACAAGTGCCGGCCGGTGCTGGACGTTGTGGAGGGCCTGCCGGAGCATGGCTGGGAGGACATCGGCAAGGGCGAGTCGGCCACTTGGGTGCGTTACCGCCCTTCGAAGTGGAAGGGAAGTGGAAGGAGGAGCAGAGCTATGTGGTGGTGCGGCTGCGCTCGCAGCGGCAGGGCGAGCTGCTGCCGCGCTTCTCGGTGATCCTGGCCAACCGCGACGACCTGCCGCTGGCGGAGGTGGTTCGCCGGCACCGCGGCAAGCAGGGCCACGAGAACGCCTTCAAGGGGCCGCTGGTCGATCTCGACCTGCACCATCCGCCGTGCCGGGGCTACCGCGCCAACCAGGCGTTCTACGCCTACGGGCAAATGGCGCATCTGCTGCTGCGCGCCGTGCAGTTCCGGCTGCTGCCGAAGGCGGCCCGCCGGCACGGCATCCGCCCGCTGGTGCGGCACGTGATGCGCAGCGTCGCCCGGCTGGTGCGCAGCGGCAGGAAGCGCTGGCTGCTGTTCGCGTCCTGCTGCTTCCGCCGCGACTGGCTGCTGTACGCGGGAATGCGCCTGCGCATCGACTCCGGCTAGGCGCCGCACCCGCCCCCGCGCGCGATTCCCGGCGCCGTTTCCGACGCGCCGCGGTCGCCCGACCGCGCCAGTTCCGAAACGCGTCGAATCCACAGGCGAAAACTCCTTCGGCGCGGATTCCCCGCCTTCCCCACACGCTCGACAAGGCGTTTCCCCGCTCCCGAACCGCACTCGCCGCCTGCCCGACAGCTGAACCACCCCTCTTCAGAGCGTTAACAGGGAATCTAGGCCAGGAAGACCAGCGAGGCCAGCGGGTTGACCTCCACGGTGGGCGGCGTGGGCGTCTAGCGCTACGCGCCCGATGGCGCTGGAGCGGCCCTCGGCGCATCTCCAACATCGGGCCGCGCCAACGCTCGGCACCGTCGGCTAAAGCCGCTGCCACGGCGCGTATAATCCGGCCATTGCGCACTTGGAGAAAGGCATGAAGGCACTGGCACGGATATTGGCGGTCGGAGTGGCTGCCGCATTGGCTGGCGTCGCTGTTGGGCAGGAACCGGAGGAACCAGAGGAGCCGGCGGCCACCGGCCCCATTGAAGAGCTTCTCGTCACGGCGCAACGGGTGGAGGAGAGCGTGCAGGATGTTCCCATCGCCGTCACCGCGCTCACGGACGAAATGCTGGTGGACAGGCAGGTGATCACCCCCTCGGATCTGCAGCTCAACACGCCCAACGCGGCGTTCACCGCCACCAACTTCGGCGGCTCGAGTTTCAGCATCCGCGGCATCGGCAACCTGGTCATCGGACGAACGGGAGAACCCGGCGTTTCGGCGCACCTGAACGAGATCGCCGTGCCGAACAACCTCAACGCCACCGAGTTCTTCGACATGGAACGCATCGAGGTGCTGCGCGGGCCGCAAGGAACCTTGTTTGGGCGCAACGCCACCGGCGGCGTCATCAACTTCATCACCCGCAAGCCGGAGCTTGGCGTGGCCAACGGCTTCGTGGATCTGGAGACCGGCGCCTACGGCCATGTGCGTTGGAAGGGCGCGTTGAACGTGCCCGCCGGCGAGCGGTTCGCGGCGCGGCTGGCGGCGTTCCAATTGCGCCGCGACGGCTATGTGGAGAACGTCGCGTACGGGCAGTTGGACGGCAACGGCAATCCCGTGGGGGCCATCGACGACGACGTGGACGGCCGGAACATCCGGGCGTGGCGCGCCTCGTTCGCGTGGACGCCGACGGATCGCCTGCGGGCTTGGTTCCTGTACAGCGGTTTCGAGGAAAACGACGATCGGGTGCGCATCAGCAACCAGGTTTGCGTGCGCAATCCGTTGCCGACCACCGGCTGCCTGCCGAACGAGTTCGGCTTCGAGACGCCGCATCTCGGCGCCACCACGGCCGGCATATTCGCCGGGCTCGCCGGCGCGTTGCCGCTCGGCGCCCCGGTGGGCACCTATCCGGTGCCGCGTCCCACCATCCGCGGCTTCCGCGAGATGCACACCGATTTCGAGCCGGTGTTTGATCAGGAAGAGCACTTGTGGGCGCTCGGCATGTCCTACGAGTTCGAAAAATTGGACGTGAACATCGTCGGCGCGCGACGGACAAGCGACTATCTTTCGCGCCAAGACTACAGCATGGACGTGAACGCGTTGCTGCGCCCCACCACCGGCAACCCGAGCGGGGCATGGCCGGTGTCGGAACCGGCCGGCCGCGCCGGCGCCGAGTGGCGCGATGACGACTGCAACATCAACGCCGGCACCTCCGGCGTGCGGGGCGGGTGCATTCTCGGCTCCGCGGCGCAGAACCGCGTCTTCGCCTACGACCAGCTGGACGACATTTCGGAGTTTTGGACGGTGGAGGCCAAGGTGCGCACGCTGTTCGACGGCCCGTACAACTTCCTGTTCGGCGTAAGCGTGCACGAGGCCAAGAGCCACGGCGGCTACTATGTGCTCGCCAACACGTTGGACTTGGTGACCATCGCGCCACCGGCCGTTTTCCCGGGCGCGTTGTATCCGGGGTTCTTCTTCAACTCCAACAACCCGGACCACGGCGCCTCGTCCGAAGCCCTGTCCATGTTCGGCGAGTTCTACTACGACTTCTCGGACCGCTTGAAACTCACCGCCGGCCTGCGCCTCAACAACGACGACAAATCCACCAGCGACACCAGTGCGCTGGCGAACGCCATCGACGTGAACGGTGCCCTTGGCGGCCTGATAACCGGCGGGCCGCCGCTCTGGCTGCGAGTGAGCCTGTTCACGGAGATGGCCAATATCGCGGGCGGTACCGCGACTGGCCTCAGCACGGCCGCGACCCGCATGTTGGAGTACAACAAGGCGACCGGCGTGTATACCGAAAACGGCCCGGCGGCCATTGGCGTGGTGGCCGCGATCGGCGCGGCCAACCAGCTGGGGCAGGCCATCCAGAGCGGGGCGCTGCCGCTTGCCGCGGTGCCCGGGGCGGTGGCGGCGTTGCCGTTCCCCGCGCTTTTCCAAGCCACCGTGCTCGCGCTGCTCACCGAGCAAGCGGCTGGTGATCCCGGTCTCGCCGCCGGCCGCGCCGCGTTGGCGGCCATCGCCGCAGCGGTGCCGCCCGTGCCGGCGTTTGGCGAGACGCGATTCGTCACCGGCAGCCCGACGGAGGCCTCGTGGGAGGAGATGAGCGGCCGCATCGGCTTCGACTACCAACTGGACAACGGCACGCTGGTCTACGGCTTCTACAGCCGCGGCTACAAGCCGGGCGGCTTCAACCCGGCAATTCCCGCCGAGTTCCAAGACACGTCCGCCTTCACCTTCAATTCGGAGGCCGTGAACGCATTCGAAGTGGGCGCCAAAGGCACATTCGCCAACGGGCGCGTGCAGGCGAATATCGCGGGGTTCATGTACCAGTACGCCGGCCTGCAGGTGACACGCATCCGCAACAACAGCTCCATCAACGACAACGTCGACGCCAACCTCATGGGTCTGGAAGTGGAGGGGATCTGGCGGCCTGAGCGGTTGCCCGGCCTCGCTGTGGATTTCGGCTATGGGTATCTCAGCAGCGAAGTGGATGGCTCGATGTCGCTGGATCCGGTGAACCGCACGGCCGGCAACGACGACTACGTCCTGTTGAACAACATCGACCCCGGCTCTGTGACCGGCGTGAACTACATCGCGCGGGAATCGCAGATCACCGCGGCGGTGGTGCAGGCGGCGATTCAGCGCGGCGCCACGATACCGGTGCCTGGCACGCTGTATCCGGCCAACGCGGCCGGCGTCGCGATTCCCGCCTACATGTCGCGCAACTTCCTGAGAGCGGCCGGTGTGGAAACCTCGGACGGCCTGATGGTGAGCTTGGACGGCAACCAGCTACCCAACGCGCCGGAGCACACCCTGAAAGTCGGCGTGGCGCACACCTGGACGCTTAGCGGCGGGGCGACCTTCACGGGACGCTGGGACTACTATTGGCAAAGCGAATCCTACGCCCGCGAGTTCAACAGCGTCGGCGACCATATCGACTCCTGGTCGCAGCACAACGCCTCGGCGATCTACGAGCACGGCAGTTGGCAGGTGCGGGCGTGGGTGCGCAACCTGTTGGACGACGACAACGTCACCGGCAAATACCTCACTTCCGACACGTCAGGTTTCTTCCGCAACTACTTCCTCACCGAGCCGCGCATCTACGGGGTTTCGGTGCGGATGGATTTCGGCGAGGGCTGACGTAGGGAGAGTGATCCGCGATCTTGATCCCCAAGGGAGTGCGCCGCGCAAACGGCGCATTCCCCTGGCGCGATTTCTAGTCGCGTTCCTCTAAGGAAACGTAGTTTCGAGCCGTTTGGCCGCGGTAGAGCTGGCGCGGGCGGCCTATCTTGTAGGGTGCGCTCACCATCTCTCGCCAGTGGGCTATCCAGCCGGGCGTGCGTCCGGTGGCGAAGATGACGGTGAACATCTCGGTGGGGATGCCCACCGCCTTCAAGGTGATGCCGGAGTAGAAGTCCACATTGGGGTAGAGGCGCCGCTCGATGAAGAACTCGTCTTGCAAGGCGATCTCTTCCAAGCGCTGCGCCATTTGCAGCAAGTGGTCGTTGGCCACGCCGAGCTCCGCGAGCACCTCGTGGCAGGTCCGCCGCATCACCGTGGCGCGCGGGTCGCGGTTCTTGTACACGCGGTGGCCGAAGCCCATGATGCGGAACGGATCGTCCTTGTCCTTGGCGCGAGCGACGTATTTGTCGATGTTGTCCGGGCGGCCGATCTCGTCAAGCATGTTCAGCACAGCCTCGTTGGCGCCGCCGTGGGCCGGCCCCCACAGCGCGGCGATGCCGGCGGCGATGGCGGAGTAGGGGTTGGTGCCGGTGGAGCCCGCCAGCCGGACGGTGGAGGTGGAGGCGTTCTGCTCGTGGTCCGCGTGCAGCATGAAGATGCGGTTCATCGCGCGGGCGATGACGGGATTCACCTCATAGCTTTCGTCTTCGGCGAAAGTGGCGTGCAGGAAGTGGCCGGCGTAGCCGAGGTCTTGGCGCGGCGGCGGCGGCAGACCTTTCGGGTGCCGATAGGTGAGCGCGGCGAGCAGCGGCATCTTGGCGATGAGGCGAATCGCGGTGGCAAGCCGATGCGTTTCCTCCGTGATGTCGAGCCCGTCGTGGTATTCCGCGGCGAGCGCACCGGTGAGGGCGGTCATCATCCCCATCGGGTGGGCGCCGGGGGAGAACCGGCTCACCATTTCGGCCACGCTTTCCGGCAGGTGGCGCTCCTCGGCCACGGCGGCCGCGAAGGCGTCTTTTTCGGAAGGCGTCGGCAACTCGCCGTTCAACAGCAGGTGGCAAAGCTCGAGAAAGTCCGACTGCTCGGCCAGTTGCTCGATGGGATAGCCGCGATGCAGCAGCGTGCCGGCGTCGCCGTCTATGTAGGTGATGTCGGAGTCGCAGGCGGCGGTGGAGACGAAGCCGGGGTCGTAGGTGAAGTAGCCTTCATTGGTGAGGGTGCCGATGTCGATCACGTCGTTGCCGAGACTGGCCTCGAGCACCGGCAGCTCGATGACGCGACCACCGTCCACGCACAGTTTGGCGTGCTTGCCAGCCATGCGCCTTCCTCCCCGGTTGTCCCCATTCGCGTGAGTCGCGCGCGCCGCCGATGGTGCTCCACTGCGGGGGCGCGCGTCGGTGCCCCGACCATCGTGTCCTTGGCACATTGCCAAGCCTATTAGAGACGATGGCGCGGCGTCAACGCGCACCCATAGGATAGGATTATAGGATTAGGGTACGCCAGCACGTGTCCAACGTTCGCTGCGACAGCGAAATCACAGGAAATTCGCACGAAAAATCGAGTTGATTTCGTACAGACAAGCGCTTGCCAAGCGGTGAAGCCGCTCGATTGCCGGTGTTGAACCGGCCCACGCCGGGCCTGTTTCACCGGTCGGAACCGACACGGGCGGGACCATGCCACTTCCCCGTTGGCGCGGCGGCGGGCCGCGCCCCCGGCACGCCATTACGGAGCACGACCACATGCCGGCGCCCCCGGCCGCGGCTGCCGCCGCTTTGGACATCGCCGCCAACGCCGACGCGCTGGACGCGCTGTACCCGTGCTCGGACGGTAAGCGGATGGCCGAAAGCGTGTCGCACGGCCGGGCCATCGTGGCAGCCGCCGGCGATCTCGAGGCGGCACGCCCGGACGCGCTGGTGGCGGCGGACATCCTGGTGTACCCGGAGGAGGGGAATCCGGACAACCGCATCGCGCCCGGACGTGCTGGCGGCTTTCGGCCGGGGGAAGCGGCGCGACCGCTCGAGCTGTCCGACGTGGCTGGAGGGCAAGCCGCCGGACCGGGTGCTGGAGGTGGCCTCGCCCGGCACGGCGCGGAACGACCTGCGCGAGAAGCGGCGCGCCCACGCGGCGATGGGGGTGCCGGAGTTACTGGCTGTTCGACCCGACGGGCGAGCTGTACCCGCGCGGGCGGCGGCGGCCGCAGGGCCTCGCGCTGGCGGACGGCAAGTGCGAGCCGCTGGAAGAGCACGTGGAGGGGGGGTGCGGCTGGTCCGCAGCCGGGTTTGGACTTGCGCGCGGAAGGCGGCCGCTCCGCTTCCGCGACCCGGCGACCGGGAAGGACATCCGGCACCGCAAGGAATCCGACGCGGCCGTCGACGAGGAAGCGGAACGCGCCGACCGGGAGGCGGCGGGCGCAGGGCGGAAGCGGCCGAGCGCAAGGCCGCGCAAGCGCGCGCCGGGCGGGCGGAAGCGCGTGTCGCGGAGTTGGAGACCGCTCTCCAGCGTTTGCGCATCCGTTCGAGCGACGACCCGCCTTGAGGTTCTCGGCGGCTCGGTCGCCCCGCTGGATCGTTGCCACCACCGGGCCGCGGCGCGATGGATCGCGGGCAGCGCGGCAAAGCGCGGGTAGCGCGATGAATCGCGTTGCAAGTTGCTTCGCAATTAGCGGTGGCCCACCGCCGCGCCAGGTTGGGCGCTAGGCGCTTGCGCCGTTTCCAAGGCGCAAGCTCCGAGAAACGGCGCGGCCGGCGGCTGCGAGCGTGAGCGGCGCGATGGACAGCTTGGCGCACTGTGGAACGCTGCCACGCCGACAGGCGGCAATGTTGGTTTAGGAACGCAGCCGCTTGGCGGCCACTCCGCTCATGGCGATGGCGAGCACCGGGTACGCGATAGCGGCCCCGATTCCGGCGAGCGGCGCCCGCCAGACGAAGTCGCCACGCACCAACAGGCCGATCGTGGCGTTGAGCAATCCCACCGCGGTGACCATGCCGAAGACCACAATGGCCCGCTGAGCCAACGTCCGCATCGCCAACCGCGATTGGAACCGCGCCGTCAAATACGTTGTGGCCGCGAAGCCGATCCCGTGCGAGCCTAGTGGCGCGTCGAGCAGCACGTCGAAGAAAAGTCCCGCAAGCCAAGCGGACACCACTCCGGTGCGGCTCGGCGCCTCGACGGTCCAGAAGAAGAAGAGAACGACGCCCCATTCGGGTCTTAGCCAACCGAGCCAGTTCGGGACGAAAGGCACTTGGAAGGCGGCGAGCGTCATGGCCACCACCACTGACAGCCCGATTAGCCAGCCACCGTGTCTGGGGTTCAACCCGCTGGCTCCGATGGTTCGCCCCCTGGCGGGGCGGTGCCATTCGCGTCCAGCACCACCAGCACCTGCCGCGAGCGGTCCAAAGCCGCCGCCGGACGCACGGTTATGTTGGCGAACAGGTCGGCCGGGGCGACGATCACCGTTTCGACGACGCCTACCGGATAGCCGGTGGGGAATCGTCTTCCGAAGCCCGACGTGACCAGCCGATCGCCTTCGCGCACATCCAATGTCGTCGGCACGTCCTTGAGTGCCAAGCCGTCTTCGCCATCGCCGATCGCGATGGCCCGGGCGTCGTTGCGCAGCACCCGCACGGGCACCGAGTGGCTCGAGTCCGTGATCAGCAGGACGCGACTCGCGAGCGCCGAAGTCTCGACGACCTGGCCGAAAAGCCCCGCCGAGTCTATTACCGCCTGGCCAACCCGCACACCGTGCAGCTGCCCCTTGTCCAACGTGATGGTCAAGGGGCTTGCGGACACCATGACGAGTTCCGCCACAAGCATGTCTTCGCGGGCCCGCTGGCGCGACTCGTAGAGCTCGCGCAGGCGCACGTTTTCGGTGAGCACCGCGTCGTGGCGCGTCAAGAGGCCCCGCAGGTAGAGCACCTCCCGCTCCAAGTCGGCCAGTCGGCCGCGCAACTGGTCGTGGTCCGCCAGCGTTCGCCCGACAGCGCCGCCGGCCTTGCTGGGCAGGTTGGCAACGAATTGCAAGGGGCTTGCGACGGTCCACAACACGAAGCGGGCGCCGCGCAGCAACGACGTCTTCTCGTCCACCAGCATGATGCCCAAAGACAGCACCAAGAGCGCCGTCAACAATCGGCCGGCGCCCGCGTTGGAGAAGAAGAGCGGTTTGATGGCGCGGCTCCCTTACCCGCCAGCGCGCCCTGATGGGCGCCAATCCCGTTTCGCTGCGGTTGGCGGGATGCCGCGCCGTCTTCCACGGCGCGCAGACTCATAGCCTGATCGCCCACGCGTCACGGCGCCAACGAGCGCCCGCCACAGGCCGTCGACGCGCGTAGGCAAGCGGGCAAGGGCCGCCGGCGTTTGGGCTTTCACTCCGACCAGAGGATGTCCTGATAGGCGTCGAAGGCGTCGAGCGCTTTGCCGCCCCCGCGCGCCACGCAAGTGAGCGGATCTTCCGCGACAATGACCGGCACGCCGGTTTCCTCCGCCAGCAGAACGTCCAGATCCTTCAGCAACGCGCCACCGCCGGTGAGCACCATGCCGGTTTCGGCAATGTCCGCCGACAGTTCCGGCGGCGTGGCCTCCAAGGCGTTTTTCACGGACTGGACGATCATGGTGAGCGGGTCCCGGAGCGCTTCGAGGACGTCGTTGCTGTTCAAGGTGAACATGCGGGGAACGCCTAGCTGGAGGTTGTGGCCGCGCACCTTCAACTCGCGCGGGTCCTTCTGCTCGTAAGCCACGCCGATATCCCGCTTGATCGTTTCGGCTATGGCCTCGCCGATCATCGTGCCGTGGGTGCGCCGCACGAAGTTGACGACGGACTCGTCGAACCTGTCGCCCCCCACGCGAACGGTATCCGCATGCACGACGCCGCTCAAGGAAAGCACGGCCACCTCGGTGGTGCCGCCGCCGATGTCAACGACAAGCGTGCCCACCGCTTCGTGCACGGGCAACCCGGCGCCCAGCGCCGCGGCCATCGGCTCTTCGATGAGGCGCACGTCCCGGGCGCCGGAATCCCGCGCGCTTTGCAGGATGGCCTTGCGTTCGACCGCTGTGGACCGGCACGGCACGCTGACGATCACGCGCGGGCTGGGGCGCAGGAAAGATCTCTCGTGCACCTTGCCGATGAAGTGCTGAAGCATCTCTCGGGTCACGTCGAATTCGGCGATGACGCCGTCTTTCAACGGTCGAATGGCGGTGATGTTCGTGGGTGTGCGGCCGAGCATCCGTTTGGCGTCCGCGCCGACAGCGATCACGCGGTGGTTCTGCCCTCTCTTGATCCGGTAGGCCACCACTGACGGTTCATTGAGTATTATTCCTTGCCGTTGCGCATAGATGAGCGTGTTCGCGGTACCCAAATCGATGGCGAGATCGCGTGCGAACACTCCGCGGAATTGGTTGAACATGGCCAGTTGCGCAAGTTGGTTTGGGCGACTCTACCACAGCGAGTCGCACCCGGTGATGCCAATTCGCGTTGCGAATCCGTGCGCTTGCGAACGCCTTGCTCAATCGGCGGTATACGACACCCGGTAGATGCGTCCACCCTGGTCGTCCGAGACGAGCAGGCTGCCGTCTGGCGCCACGATCACGTCGTTCGGACGCCCGGCGGCTCTTTCGCCATCGAGCCAGACGTCGACGAACGGGGCGTAGGTCGGGCCTTCCTTGGGAAACCGCAACACGCTCACGCGGTAGCCCACTTTCGACGAGCGGTTCCAAGATCCGTGCTCGGCGATGAAGAGCGCGTGCCGGTACTCTGGCGGAAACTGCTCCGCCGTGTAGAAGGCCATGCCGAGGGCCGCGGCGTGGGCTTGGATCTCGAATTCCGGCGCGACGTAGGAAGCGGCGACGTGGCCCTCGCCAAACAGCGGATCCGCGATCGCCGCGCCGTGGATGTGCGGGTAGCCGTAGTGGGCGCCGGGCGTTGTCACGCGGTTCACCTCTTCCGGCGGCGAATCGTCGCCAAGCCAGTCGCGGCCGTTGTCGGTGAACCACAACTCGCCGGTGACCGGGTGCAAAGCCATTCCCACCGAGTTGCGCACGCCTTTGGCGTAGAGTTTCGTCTCGCCGGTGGCCGGATCGAGGCGCAGAATGCTGGCGAAGTGGGCGTCTTCCGAAAGACAAATGTTGCAGGGAGCGCCCACCGGCACGAAGAGGTGCCCGTCCTTGCCGGCGAGCAGGTACTTCCACCCGTGATGACGCTTGTCCGGCAGCGCGTCCGTGACCACCTCGGGCGTTGGCTTGTGGCGGAACGTGCTTGCGATGTTTGGAAAGCGCAACACCCGGTTCAACGCCGCCACGTACAAATCGCCATTCTGGAGAGCGAGGCCCGTGGGCATGGTCAGGCCGGTCGCGACGGTGACGATCTCGGGCGTTTTCGCCCAGTCGTCGTTCAACACCACCGCGAAGACCCGGCCGCCGCGCATGGTGCCGACGAAGAGCAACCCGGAATCGGTGATCGCCATCTGCCGCGCGCTTGGCACCTCGTCCGTCACCACGGACAACGCGAAGCCCGCCGGCACGCCCGGTTCGGCGCGCGCCGGTGCCGCCACCAGGCACCCGGCAGCCGCCAACCAAGCAAGGATCGATCGCATCGGGCGGATTCTCGGCGATCCGCCGGCTGGTGGCAACCTTTGGGTTCCCCGCGTCCCCATGGCTGGCGCGAGTGAAGTCGCCGCGCGGCTAGGCCCGCCTGGTCGAGCGCGCACTGGCCAAGGCCCCAGCGGCACCGGTGTCCTGATCGCCTGCGTCAATGGCGTCCAACGCCTCGCGAAGCGTGGCGACCGGCACCGCCCGCACGTTGCCGACGGGAGTTCGCGGACGATTCGCCCGCGGCACGATGGCGCGGGTGAAGCCGTGCTTGCCGGCTTCGCGGATGCGGTCTTGGCCGTTCGCCACCGGCCGCACCTCTCCGGTGAGGCCGAGCTCGCCGAACACCACCAAGTCCTTGGGCAGCGCGCGGTTGCGAAAGCTCGACACCGTGGCCAGCTGCACGGCGAGATCGGCACCGGTCTCGGCCACGCGCACGCCGCCGACAACGTTGGCGAACACGTCCTGATCGGCCAGCGAGACGCCGGCGTGGCGGTGCAACACCGCCAGATGCATGGCGAGACGTTGGGGATCCAAACCCACCGCCACACGCTTCGGAAAGCCGCCCTGCACGGTGTCCACCAACGCTTGAATCTCCACCAGCAGCGGCCGCGTGCCTTCCCAGGTCACCGTCACCACGCTGCCGGGCGAGGGCTGTTCGGGGCGCTGGAGAAAGATGGCGGAGGGATTGGTCACCTCGCGCATGCCGAGCTCGGTCATCGCGAACATGCCGAGCTCGTTCACCGCGCCGAAGCGGTTCTTGTGGCCGCGCAACATGCGAAAGCGGCTGCCGGCGGCGGCGTCCAGCATCATGAAGCAGTCGATCATGTGCTCCAACACTTTGGGGCCGGCGAGGTTGCCCTCTTTGGTGACGTGCCCGACCAGCACCACGGTGACGCCGCTCGTCTTGGCGAGGCGAACCAGCTCCGCCGCCGCCTCCCGCACTTGCGTGACGCTGCCGGGCGGGCTTTCGCTTGTCCCCACGCGCATCACCTGAATCGAATCCACGATGGCGAGCCGCGGGCGGTGGGCGTCCAGCAACCGCGCGACACGCTCCACCAAGGTTTCCGCCGCCACGGTGAGGGCGTCCGCGGGCAGCCCCAGGCGTCGCGCCCGGGCGGCGATCTGCTCCAGAGATTCCTCGCCGCTCACATAGAGCACCGGCTGAGTCCGCGCCAGCGCCGTGGCCACTTGCAGCAACAGCGTGCTCTTGCCGGCGCCCGGGTCGCCGCCCACGAGCACCACCGATCCGGGCACGAAACCGCCGCCCAGCACCCGGTCGAGTTCGCCCAGGCCGGATTGCAATCGGGCGCCGTCGGCGGTTCCCACCTCGGACAACTTGGCCGCCTTCGGCACCGCGCCGGCGTAGCCGCCGGCGGTGGCTCGCCGCGTTGGCGCCGCGGATTCCCGCAACGTGTTCCACTGTCCGCACGCGGCGCATTGACCCTGCCACTTGCCGTGCTCGGCGCCGCAATCCCGGCAAACGAAGGCGACCTTCTCCTTGGCCACTTGGCTTAACGCCCTGGCCCCGGGCCCATGTCGTAGGCGTCGCCGTCCGCGTAGTTGTCGAATTTGGTCCGTTGCGCCTCGAAGGTGAGTTTCACGGTGCCTATCGGGCCGTTGCGCTGCTTGCCGATGATGATCTCGGCAAGGCCTTTGTCTTCGGTGTCCTTGTTGTACACCTCGTCGCGGTAGATGAAGAGGATGAGGTCGGCGTCCTGCTCAATGGCGCCGGACTCGCGCAAGTCGGACATGTACGGGCGTTTGTCCGCCCGGCTCTCAAGACTGCGGTTGAGCTGCGAACAGGCCACCAAGGGGCAGCGCAGCTCCTTGGCGATGGCTTTCAAGGACCGCGAGATCTCGGCGATCTCGTTGGTGCGGTTCTCGTGCTTGCCGGACGGACGCATCAGCTGCATGTAGTCCACCATGATCATCTTGAGGCCGCCGGCCTCGGCGGCGATGCGGCGCGCGCGGGTGCGCAGGTCGTTGGGGGTGAGCGCCGGCGTGTCGTCGATGTAGAGCGGTTTGTCCTTGAGCTGGCCGCGGGCGCTGTTGAAGCGGTCCCAGTCCTGCGGCTCGAGTTTGCCGGTGCGCATCCGCGTCTGGTCGATGTGGCCAAGCGACGACAACATGCGCATCACCAATTGATCCGCCGGTTGCTCCAGCGAGAAGATCAGCACGGCTGCGCCGGCGTCCGGATGGACGACATCCGCGCCATTCATCACCGCGTGTTCGGCGATGTTCACCATGAGCGCGGTCTTGCCCATGGACGGGCGCGCCGCGATGATCACGAGATCCGCCACCTGAAAGCCGGCCGTGCGCCGATCCAAGTCGTTGAAGCCGGCGGCGACGCCGGTGATCGCAACGCCGGTCTTGGCGAGCAGATCGAGCCGCTCCGCCACTTGATCGGCGATGCCGCCGACCCGCTGCGGCAACGTGTCGCGCAAGCGGTTGTCGGCGATGTTGAAGACCAGCTGCTCGGCGTGGTCCAGCACGTCCGCGCTGGAACGGCCTTCCGGGGCGAAGGCCATGTCGGTCATCTCGCCGGCGGCGGAGATCAAGCGCCGAAGCGCCGCGTGTTCGCGAATGATGTCCGCGTAGGCGGCGACGTTGGACGTGCCCGGCGTGCTCCCCACCAACTCGGCGAGGTAGCCGTTGCCCCCGGCCTTCTCCAACATGCCGCGGGCGGAGAGCGCCTCGGACACGGTAACCACGTCGATGGGCTGATTGTCGTTCGCCAAGCCCGTCATCGCGTCGAACAGGATGCGGTGGGCGGGGCGGTAGAAGTCCTCGGCCACCACGCGGTCGGCGGCCTTGAGCCAAGCGTGTTCGTCCAGCATCACGCCGCCGAGAAAGGACTGCTCGGCCTCCAGGGAGTGCGGGGGAACCTTGAGTTGCGCGGGGGGCGGGGGCGATGCGAGTGCGAGTTCGGGCATAGCGGAGATTCTGTTGCGTCAAAACCGGAAATCGTCCGCCCGGACGCTACCGCTGGCAAGCCAGCAAGGTGGTGGGCACGCCTTGGGCATCAGGGTGAATCGTGGGGATAACGCGCCCCAACGTGTGAGTATTCCGGGCAAAGGCGGCGCGTCCATGCCCACGGCCAAGTGCGCCGGGCGGCGTTCTACTCCGGCACCACGTCCACAGTCACTGCCTGGTTGACGTCCGCGTGCAAGTGAATGTTCACTTCGTGTTCTCCGGTGGAGCGGATGACGCCGTCCGGCATGCGCACTTCGCTCTTTGCCACGGGCAGCACGGATTCGGAGAGCGCGACGGCGATGTCGGCGGTGCCGACGGAGCCGTAGAGTTTGCCGCCTTCGCTCGCGCGCACGACTATGGTGACGCGCTGATCGGCCAGCTTGGCGGCGCGCTCGCTGGCGTCCGTCAGCTTGGCGTTGGCGACTTTCTCGAGTTCCGCGCGGCGCGCCTCGAACAATTGGCGGCTCTCGCGGCTGGCGCGCACCGCCTTGCCCGTCGGAATGAGGTGGTTGCGGGCGTAACCGTTGCGCACCACGACTTCCTCGCCGAGGTCGCCGAGGTTGCTTATGCGCTCCAGCAGAATGAGATTCATGGTGCGTCGCCTAGTTGTGCTGGTCGGTGTACGGCAGCAGCGCCAAATAGCGCGCCCGCTTCACCGCCGTGGCCAGTTGCCGCTGGTATTTCGCGCTGGTGCCGGTGATGCGGCTCGGCACGATCTTGCCGGTCTCGGTGATGTACTGGCGTAGAAGGTCCAGATCCTTGTAGTCGATCTCCTTGATGCCTTCCGCGGTGAAGCGGCAAAAGCGCTTGCGTCCGAATCTGCGTGCCATGTTCATCCCCTGTTACGACGTGGCCGGGGCCGTTTCGGCTTCTTGCGCGGCTTGGGTGGGCGCGTCCTTGCCGTCGCCCGCGGGCTCCGCGCCGTCCGCCGCCTCGTCCCGCCGCCGGCGTTCCAGCCGCGCCTTCGCTTCCTCCTCGCGCCGCCGGTCCCGCTCGCGGTCCTTCTCCTGCTCGCGCAGTTCCTCCTCGTAGATTCTCGACCGTCCCGTCTGCGCCTCTTTGCGGCGGACGGTGAGGCTGCGCAGCACGGCGTCGTTGAAGCGGAAGGCGCTCTCCAGCTCGTCCAGCGTCGCGCGTTCCACTTCCACGTTCATGAGCACGTAGTGCGCCTTGTGGATTTTGGACACCGGATAGGCGAGCTGGCGACGTCCCCAGTCTTCCACGCGGTGGGTGTTGCCGCCGCCATCCTCGATCAGACGGCGGTAGCGGTTGATCATGCCGGGCACCTGATCGCTTTGATCAGGATGCACCATGAACACGACTTCGTAGTGCCTCATTCTCGGTCTCCCTTCGGTGTCGCCCCCGCCGGGTCTACCAACCGACGTGAAGCAAGGAGTTCTTCGCGTGCGCTACCGGCAGCGCGAAGCGGACAGCATTGTAAGCCAAAAAAGCGCGGCGCGGCCAATTCCGAAAGATCGAAGATGGCCGAGCGCTCCGTTCGACCGCCGAGCGCCTCCGTTCGACCAATGAGCGGATCACACGCTCGGCGCCGCGGTTTCGCGCTGCCGCCGCGCCTCGAACAGCAGCACGCCGAGCGCGACGGACACGTTCAGGCTGGCCACCTCGCCAGCCATCCCTATGCTCACCAGATGGTCGCAGCGTTCGCGCGTGAGCCGCCGCAAACCGCGGTGTTCGCCGCCAACCACCACGGCCAACGGCCCGCGGTAGTCCACGTCCGTGTGCTTGCCGCCGCCGGCGTCCACGCCGCCGACCAGCCACACGCCCTGTTCGCGCAGCCACTGCAAACGGCGGGAGAGATTGGCCACCTCGACCACGAACAAGTGTTCCAAAGCGCCGCTGGCCGCCTTGGCCACAACGCCGGAGAACGTCGCCGAGCCACGCCGGGGAACGAGCACGGCGTGGGCGCCGGCCGCCTCCGCCGTGCGCAGGCACGCGCCGAGATTGCGCGGATCCTCCACGCCGTCCAGCACCACCAGGAGAGGCTGCTGGAACGTTGGCCACCGAGCCTCGAAGGTGCGCTCGCCGGCCGGTGTGAACGCCTGCCGTTCCGCGGCGACGGCGGTTCCACCGCCAACGCCCAAAGACCGCGCGCGCCGGCGCAGCGCCGCCGGGGGAGCGGTCTCCACGCGCACGCCGGCGGCGCGGGCGTCGGCCACGAGCTCCGCCACTTCCGGCACCCGCCGCCCTTCCGCCACCAGCACGCGCCGCACCTCTTGCGGCGCAGCGGCGAGAAGCGCCCGCACGGCGTGCGCGCCCACCACCCAGTCCGCCATCGCCGACCGCCTTGTCATGCCGCCGAACCCCGCTCGCGTCCGCCTCTCCCCACGGCCGCGCCGCCCCTTTCGCCGCTAGGCCGATCAGCGCTATGCTGGCGGCCATGAGCGCTCAAGCCCGCAAGACCCCGGTTTCGCTCGGCACGTTGCGTCAGAAGAAGCGCCGCGGCGAGGCGTTCGCCGCGCTCACGGCTTACGACGCGCTCTTCGCCGAGCTCATCTCCAGCTCGGGCGTGGACGTGCTGCTGGTCGGGGATTCGCTCGGCATGGTGTTGCAGGGCCACGACAGCACGCTGCCGGTGACCGTGGAAGACATGGTGTACCACATGACATGCGTGGGGCGCGGCAATCGCGGGGCGCTCATCATGGCGGATCTGCCCTTCATGAGCTACGCCTCCGAGAGCCAATCGCTGGAAACCGCGGCGGCCCTGATGCGCGCCGGGGCGCATGTGGTGAAGCTCGAAGGCGGCGCTTGGCTGGCGGAATCCACCCGCTCGCTCACCGAACGGGGCATTCCGGTGTGCGCCCACATGGGGCTGACGCCGCAGTCCATCAACCGCATCGGCGGCTATCGGGTGCAGGGGCGGGACCCGAGCCAAGCGCAAACGATGATCAACGAAGCGGTGATCCTCGAGGAGTCCGGCGCGTCTATCGTGCTGCTCGAGTGCGTGCCGGTGGAACTCGGCAAGACCATCGCGGAACGCTTGGAAGTGCCCGTCATCGGCATCGGCGCCGGGCCGCACACGGACGGCCAGATCATGGTGATGCACGACATGCTTGGCCTCACGCCATCGAGCATCCGCGTGCCGAAGTTCGTCAAGAACTTCCTGCCGGAAAGCGCGGACGGCGTGCCCGGCGCGTTTCGGGCCTACGCGGACGCCGTGCGCGAGGGGAGATTTCCGGGGCTGGAGCACTCCTTCAGCTAACACCACGCCCCGCGGAAGCGGGCGTGTCTGCCCGAAGGCCGCGGCGCGAACGGGGACGGTTTAGTGGGGAAGAGACCGGGAGCGGGCTTGGGCGCGCGGCAGCTTCGCGCCGCGGTGGAGCTAGTCGAGGCCATTGCCCCGCTACGCGCGCGGTTGCGCGGCGCGGACATCGGGCGAATCGGCCTGGTGCCGACCATGGGCAATCTCCACGAAGGTCACATCGCGCTCGTGCGCACCTGCCGCGCCGCCGCGGACACTTGTGTGGTGTCGGTGTTCGTGAATCCCGCCCAGTTCGCTCCGGGGGAGGATTTCGAGCGCTATCCCCGCACGCTGGATGCGGACTTGCGGCTGCTTGAGGTTGAAGGGGTGGATGTGGTCTTCGCGCCGCCGGTAGGCGAGATGTACCCGGACGGACGGCGTGACCACACCACGATCACCGTGCCGGCGCTCGCGCGTGTGCTGTGCGGCGCCAGCCGTCCCGGCCACTTCGACGGCGTCGCCACGGTGGTGGCCAAACTCTTCAATGTCGTCGCGCCGCGGCAGGCGTTCTTCGGCGAGAAGGACTGGCAGCAACTGGCCGTGATTCGGGCAATGGTGCGGCAACTCGACATGCCGGTGGAGGTTGTGGGCGTACCCACTGTGCGGGCGCCATCCGGCTTGGCGCTGTCCAGCCGCAACGGCTACCTCACGGCCGGGGAACGAGCCCAAGCCGCCTTGCTGAACATCACGTTGCGCAAGGCGGCGCGGGCGGTTCGCGGCGGCGAGCGCGACCATCGGCGAATCGAGCGCGACGCGGCCGACGCGCTTTCCGCCGGCGGCTTCGAGGTGGAGTATGTGGGGGTGCGCGACGCGGCCCGGCTGGTGGAAGCCGATGCCAACACCGTGAACCTGCGCGTTCTCGCCGCCGCCCGCTTGGGCCGCGCCCGCTTGATCGACAATGTCGGCGTGGAGGACGAGGCGGATGTCTGAGGCGTTGGCGCGGCCCGGCGTTGTGCGCCGGTGGCGATTGCGGTGTCACTCGACGGCACCGCGCCCTCGCCCGAGCCCGGATTCGGCCCGTGGCCCGGCACCTTAGGCCGCCGGAAACGCTGGCCGCTTGGCGCCGGCTGGCCACGTTGGCGGCGGAACCACGCGCCGGCGAGGACGAGGGCCGTTTCGCGAGCTTCTCCCGACGCCTCGGCCCGTTGCTTGTGGACTGCTCGAAAGAGCGCATCGACCAGGACGCGCAAAGCGCTCTTTTGGATCTCGCGGCCCAGAGCGAACTTGCCGACGCCATCGCCGACCTCTTTGCCGGGGCAATCGTCAACGACACCGAAAACCGCCCCGCGTCGCACATGGAACTGCGCAAACCCGCCGCCACCGCCAAGCGCGACGTGCGGGAAACCCGAAAGCGCTTCCTCGATCTTGCCGAGAAGATCCGCGCCGGCGCCTACCGCGGCTCTTCCGGCAAGGCCATCGACACCGTGCTGCATGTCGGCATCGGCGGCTCGCACCTTGGCCCGGCACTCGCCGTTGACGCGCTGGCGCCGGCGACCGCATCCCGGCGAGTTCGATTTCTTGCCAACATCGACGGTGCCGCGACGGCGAACGCTCTTGCCGATCTGGACCCGGCCACCACCCTCGTGGTAGTGGCGTCGAAAGGCCTGACAACTTTGGAGACCAAGGTAAACGCCGAAGCGGTGAAACAGTGGTTCGCAGCGGCGGGAGCGCGGGATCCGACCCGCCACTTCGTCGCGGTAACGGCCAATGGGGAAGCGGCGCGAGCATTCGGCGTCGCCGACGAGCAGTGCTTGCCGATGCCGGACTCGGTGGGCGGGCGGTATTCGCTTTGGTCGGCGGTGGGCTTGACGGTGGCGGTCGCGATTGGGCGGGCCGCCTTTGAGGACATGCTCGCCGGCGCCCACGAGGTGGACGCGCATTTCGCATCCGCGTCGATGCGGGAGAACTTGCCAGTCCTGCTTGCGCTATTGCAAGTTTGGAACACGAACTTCCTCGGCGCGAGCAGCCACGCCATCCTGCCCTACGATCACCGGCTGCGTTTGCTGCCCCCGTACTTGCAGCAGTTGGAGATGGAGAGCAACGGCAAGTCCACGCGGCGTGGCGGCGAACCCGCCGGCACGCACACCGCGCCGATCGTCTGGGGCGGCGAGGAAACCGGCGGCCAGCACGCGTTTCATCAACTGTTGCATCAGGGCACCCGGGCGTTCAGCGCGGACTTCATCGTCTGCGCCCGTCCGGATCACAACCTGCCCGCCAATCACGATTGGCTGCTTGCGAACTGCCTGGCGCAGAGCAAGGCCATGCGCGAAGGCCGGAGCGCCGGCCCAGCGCACAAGCGGGTGCCCGGCGGCCACGCCACCACCACGATCCTGCTGGACGAATTGACTCCCGGCGCACTCGGCGCGCTGCTCGCGCTTTACGAGCACAAGGTTTTTTCGTCCGCGATGATCTGGGGAATAAATCCGTTCGATCAATGGGGCGTGGAGCTAGGGAAAACGCTGGCGGATTCGATCCACAAGCAGCTCCGAACCGACGACGACTGGAGCGGTCAGGACGACTCCACCCGCGGTTTGCTCGCCGAATTGCGGCGTTTGCGATAGCGGGAAGGCTCTTTACGCGGCGCCGGCCAAGCGCAAGAACTCCGAACGTGTGGGCGGACTGTCGCGGAACGCGCCAAGCATCACCGACGTCTTCATGCTGGAATGTTGTTTCTCGACTCCGCGCATGGCCATGCACAAATGTTGCGCTTCGACAATCACGCCGACGCCGGCTGCGCCCGTCACATCCATCACCGTTTTCGCGATCTGTTGGGTGAGCGTTTCCTGCACCTGCAAACGCCGCGCGTACATGTCCACGATGCGCGCCACTTTAGAAAGGCCAAGCACACGGCCGGCGGGAAGGTAACCGACATGGCACTTGCCGATAAACGGCAACAAATGGTGTTCGCACAGGGAATAGAGTTCGATGTCTTTTACCAGCACGATCTCGTCCAGATCCGTCTCGAACAGCGCACCGTTCACGACATTTTGAATGTCCTGCCGGTAACCGCGCGTGAGGAAGGCAAGCGCCCGGGCGGCGCGCTCCGGCGTGTCGCGCAAGCCGCCGCGGTCCGGCGTTTCGCCGAGACCGGTGATCAATTCCCGGTACGCCGCCGCCAGGTCGGCGATCGTGCGCGGGCCGAGATCAGGCATCCGATGATGGCGCGTGGCGCCGCCGAAACCGCTAATAGGTGATCACCGTGTCCGTCGTCATCCAGCGGCCGTCCCGCACTTGCGAAAGCGTGGAACTGTCCACGCCGCGATGGTCGTTCGGCCCAAAGGTGAGGCGATTGCCGAAGATGTCCGTGTATTCGGAAAGCGATTCCAACGCCGCGATGATCTTCTCCCGCGTAAGATCGCGACCAGCCAGCTCCAATCCTCGCACCACCAAATCCGCGGCTCGTTGCCCCACCATCGCCGGCAAACTCGGCACCTCGCCGTAGCGTTCCCGGTAGGCGTTGAACCAAGAACGCGCCTCTTGCGAAAGTTCGTCATCTTCGTAGATCAGCGGAATTGGGCCAAACGCGTAATAGCCTTCGCCAGAGCCGCTTTTCTGTTCCGCGATCACGCGCCCGTAGGCGGCCTCGTTGCCAACCCACGCCACGCCGTCCCAACCTTGCTTCTTCGCGGTTTCGAGCACGAGGATGGTGTCGCGATGGACGAGACCGACCAACACCAGATCGCAACCGGCGCTCTTGAGGCGCAGAACGGACGCGGTGAACTCCACGTCGGTGGGCTTGTGCGCGGCGGTTTCGGCTATGGCGATGCCCATTTCCGCCGCTTGATCATTCGCGCCATCCAGGATCTCGTGGCCGTATTCGGTGTCGTGGTAGATGACGCACGGCGTGGTTTTTCCCTCGGCTTCCACGAAGTGTTTGACGCCAGCGCGGATTTCCCGGTAGTAGAGGCCCATGTGGCTGATCACGTTCTTCTTGAACGGCTCCACCATGGCGCGCGCGCCCGTCGACGGAAAGAGATTCGGCACGTCGGCGGCATCCGGACGCGCCATCACCGCGAGATTGGTCGGTGTGCCCACGGCCCCCACGAAGGCGAAAATCCGGTCGCGGTTGATCAGCTTGTTGGCTGCCGTGATGGCGCGCTGTATCTGGTACTGCGAATCTTCCACCATGAAGCGGATCTGGCGCCCGTGAACACCGCCGGCGGCGTTGGCCTCGTCAAACCGCAAGCGAATGGCGTTGACGATGCCGTTGCCCCAGATCGACACCGGGCCCGTAAGGTCCGCATGGGTGCCCAGCACCACTTCGGTGTCCGTGACGCCCGTTTCCTCCGTCGAGGCGCTATCGGCGACATCGGACGCATCGGCGGGCGCATCCGCGGCTTCCTGCTCTCCGGTGCCGCAACCCCACATCGCCAACAATCCCGCCAGCGGCAGCACCAACCAGCCTCGTTTCATTCGCTTACGCACGATTCAATCGCCCCGACCCGCCTAGTGTGTTGCTAGCTTACGGAAAAGGCCGGCCGTTTGCCATCCGTAGAACTGTCCAATGCTATGTGAGCATGAACCGAAGGGCTGAATCCAACGCCAGGTGAGCACGAAAGGAGTGCCGAGTCCTCCACACTGGGAGGATGATCGTGACACTGCACACTCAGCGCTTGCACACCATGGAGCAGGTTCGGGCCTTCGTCGAGGGATCCGGGCCTGTGGACTACCAACCCTTGGACCGGGCGGCCGCCTACGCCTTCGTGCGGGGGACGCTGACGGGCTTCGACTACCACTTGCTCGGGCGCGCCGACCGGGGTCGGGTGCGGGCGTACATCGGCAAGGCGTGCGGCTTCTCGCCGGCGCGGATCAGCCGGCTGATCCGGCAGCAGGCGGAGACCGGCGTGGTGGCGGACCGGCGGGCGCGGAACAGCGGGCGTCCGTTCGAGACGGTCTACACGCCGGCGGACATCCGGCTTCTGGCGGAGGTGGACGAGGCGTTCGGGGGCATGTCGGGGCTGGCCACGTGCGAGATCCTGCGCCGCCAGTTCGAGGTGCATGGCGACGCGCGCTTCGAGCGGCTGGCGGACGTGTCGCGCTCGCACGTCTACAACCTGCGCGCGTCGCGCACCTGCCGGACGAGGCGGACGACTTGGGAGAAGACGCGCCCCAGCCCGGTGGCCATCGGGGTCCGCAAGGCGCCCGAGCCGAACGGCCGGCCGGGCTTCCCGCGCGTGGACACCGTCCACATGGGCGACCGGGACGGGCGCAAGGGGGTGTACGTCGTCAACGTCGTGGACGAGGTGACGCAGTACGAGCACGTCGGCGCCGCGCCGGCCATCTCCGAGCGGTTCATGGTTCCCATCCTGGAGGCGCTGCTGCTGCTGTTCCCGTTCGACGTGCTCGGCTTCCACGCCGACAACGGCTCCGAGTACGTCAACCGCCGCGTCGCCGCGCTGCTGAACAAGCCGCACGTCGGCGAGTTCACCAAGTCGAGGCCGCGGCGCTCCAACGACAACGCCCTGGTCGAGGGCAAGAACGCCCACGTGGTGCGCAAGCATCCGGGCCACGACCACATCCCCGTCCGCTTCGCCGGCGACGTGGACCGGTTCGCCCGCGAGCACCTGTCGCCGTTCCTCAACTTCCACCGCCCCTGCCTGTTCGCCACCGAGCGCGTGGACGCCAAGGGCAAGGTGCGGCGAACCTGCCGCCGCGAGGACGTGCTCACGCCCTTCGAGAAGCTCAAGTCGCTGCCGGACGCCGCCGGCTTCCTCCGCGTGGGCGCGAGCTTCGACGCGCTCGACCGCGCCGCCGCCGCCCAGACGGACATGCGGGCCGCCAAGTCCCTCAACCGCGCCCGCGACGAGCTGTTCCGCAAAGTCCACGGCGCCTTGGCCGCCGCGGCGTGACCTTGCCCGGCCCCGCGTTTCCCACCGTCTTTCCACCGCCGCTTTTGCGATGGAGGGGGATCGCGCCCGTGGAAAGACCGTGGAAAACGCTACTCGACTCGCCCGGCGACAGCCGCTCCCGCGGACGCGTCGCGGCAACTGTCGAGCCCGGCCAAGGGTCTTCGCCCGCGTCGAACACGCGAACCGACCCGTCTTGCGAAGGCGCGTTCAAGCCGCCTATGCTGACCCGCGTTGAACGAGGACTCGGCACTCCCTCGCGACACCTGCCGACAAGCCCGTTCATGCTCACTTTCTCATTGGACATTACTTCCGTGGCCGTGGTGTCGCGGTGGGCGTGTGCCACAAACCGTAGGCTAGGACAGACCTATTCGCTATCCACAACGGGCTGTCGAGTGGACACGCGGGCTACACGGTAGTACCGTGCTGGGCGTGGGTGGCCGCGAGCAACCCGTTCAGGGGCGGGCGGACACGCCGAGCTGGTTTCTCAATCCGTTGGACCATAGTGTGGGCTACGTCTTTGCCGACATCGCGCTCAGCAATCCGCGCCGAACCGACCTTGAACCGGTCCCGGCTCGCGCCTTGGCGGATACGGGTGCCCTCAACCTCTGCATTCCGCAACACGTAGCCAATCAGCTGCAACTGGAAACAGACTCCAGTCGCGAAGTTTCGATGGCCGATGGCACGATGATCAACGTGCCTTATGTCGGCCCCATCCGCGTGGCCTTCGGTAAGCGCTCCTGCTTCGTCGGTGCGCTCGTATTCGGCGACGAGGTGCTATTCGGGGCGGTGCCAATGGAAGACATGGATCTCATTGTCGATCCTCTCCGCGAACGAATCACAGTCGATCCCGCCAGCCCCAACATACCGCACGCTCGCGCCAAGCAACTGACGCCACGCCGATGGGGCCCCAACGATCTGTCGCAACGCACAGACGACTCTTGACGGATCTCCGCATCAACGGCGGCGATGTCCAGACCCCGCCTCGCGCCTCCTGCTCGCAGGGCCGCGGGCCAAGGCGCTACCGCCCGGGGTAGGCGTCTCGTCAGCAGCGCCTTGTGCCCCAGCCGCGATGCCAAGCGGCCCAGTGGTGGGTGCCGCCGCACGCCTCCATCGCCACTGAGCCCGCCGTCAGCTTCGCCAGATAGGCCGCAGCGGCTTGCGTTCCACGATCCCGTCCTTGTGGTAGGGTGCGGACGCATCCGTCGAGGAGAGGAAGACCGCATCCGCCACATGGCCGGCACGCCGCGACCCGCCGCGGGAAGGCGCAACGGCGTCCGCGCCGCGCTGCTTGCCGCGGTGGCGCTCGTGGCCGCGCCGGCGCCGGTGGCGCAGACCCTCGACGACGCGGAATCCGCTTGGCGGCGGGCCGCCGAGGCCGCGCAGGCGCAGCGCGCCGAACGGGCGCGGCGGGCGTCGTACGAACGGCGCCTGCGTTGGCGCTCGGCCACCGCCCACGCACGGATGCCGAACACGCTCCACGCGTCCACGCCGTCCCGCCCGGACGCCGACGTCTCCTGCCCGGTTCCCGTCGAGACGCGGGACCGCGTGCTCCAAGAGCATCGCGACGCCCTGTCGCGGAACGACGCGATGCGCGTGTTCGACCAGCCGGCGGGGGCCGCGCGCGCCGGTCGCCGCCACCTTGGAGCCGGCACCGGAACGCGCGCCGGGACGTTCGCCGCCGCGAGCCCCGGCGGCGCGGCGGGCCACGGGGCGTTCGCGGTTTCCGCGGCGTCAGGCGCCGCGTCCGGCGGCGCCAACCGGCATCTGGTGCCGCTGTTCGCGCGGGCGTCCGACCCGCTGCGGCAGGGCTTCGCGCGGGTGGTCAACCGTTCGGACGAGGCCGGCGACATCGTCGTCGTAGCGGTCGACGACGGCGGCAACAGGTTCGGCCCGGTCACGCTGGCCGTGGGCGCCGGCGCGACGGTCCACTTCAACTCCGCCGATCTGGAGAACGGCAACCCCGGCAAGGGTCTCTCGGGCGGCGTCGGCGCGCCGGGCGAGGGCGACTGGCGCCTGGAGCTGGAGTCGCCGCTGGACTTTGAGGCGCACTCGTACCTGCGCACCCTGGACGGCTTCCTCACCGCCATGCACGACCTGGCGCCCGAGTCCGGCGGGACGCACCGCGTGCCGACCTTCAACCCAGGCAGCAACGAGCGCCAGGAGAGCCTGCTTCGGCTGGTCAACGACGGCGACGCCGACGTGGAGGCCGTGGTGCGCGGGGTGGACGACCACGGCCGCTCGCCGGGCGGCGAGGTGCGGGTCGCGGTTCCGGCCGGCGCGTCGCGGACGCTTTCGGCGGCGCAGCTGGAGAGCGGCACCGGCCCGGGCGTGGTGGCGGGGGCGCTGGGCGACGGCGCCGGCAAGTGGCGCCTCGCCGTGACGGCGGACGGGCCGATCCTGGCGATGAGCCTGCTCGACAGCCCGACCGGGACGATGACCAACCTGTCCACCGCGCCGCCGCGCCCGGCCGCCGGCGACCCCGTCCACCGCGTGCCGCTGTTCCCGCCGGCCGCGGACCCGTTCCGGCAGGGCTTCGTGCGCGTGGTGAACCGTTCGGACGAGGCCGGCGAGGTCTCGGTGCGGCCGAGCGACGACTCGGGCTGGGACTACGAGCCGGTGACGCTGGCCGTCGGCGCCGGGCGGACGGTCCACTTCAACTCCGACGACCTGGAGCAGGGCATCTTCTAGTTGACAGTTTGACGATTCGCAGCGGAGCCGGCGAGGTGGTCGGCCGCTGGGAGCTGGAGGACATGGACTGGGACGGACAACGCGACTGCGGCAACGAGTGGGACGATCTGGGCGTCGCCATTAGTTGCCGGGTGATCGTTTCCTTGCAGATCCCAAGGGACAGCGACTACACGATCGAAGTGGCGGCTTGGATCGGCTGGCAAAGCGACGAGGCGCAAAGTGGGCCTGGCGCACTGAGGGTTTGGGCGCCCATGCCGGAGGACTACTACCGCGAGGGCGACACCTGGTACCGGGACATGCGGGCACCGGGCTTCGACGGGCGGGATGCGCCGAACCCGGACAACAGCCTGCGGTGGCTCGCCCGGCGAATCGTGGCCGACGGGCGCTTCGCCGAGGCGGCGGTGAAGTTCTGGTGGCCGGCGATCCTGGGAACCGAAGTCGCGGAGCCGCCGGAGGACGAGGCCGACGCCGACTTCGCGGGGCGGCTGCTGGCGTCCAACGCGCAGAGCGCCGAAGTGGAAAGGCTTGCGCGCGGGTTCCGCCACGGCTTCGGCGGCGGGCGGCCGTTCAACCTGAAGGACCTGCTGGTCGAGATCGCCCTCTCCAGGTGGGCGCGCGCCGAATCGACGGCGGACGGCGATCCGGTGCGGCTGGCGGCGCTGCGCGACGCCGGCATGGAGCGCCTGCTGACGCCGGAGGAGCTGAACTCGAAGACGGCCGCCGCGACGGGCGTGGAGTTGGACAGACGGTTGCCGGACCCCCACACGGGACTGACTTCGCCCAGCCACCTCCGGGACGACGGCGTTCGCCTCCTCTACGGAGGCATCGACTCGGACGGCGTGACCGAGCGGGCCGGTGACATGACCGCGGTGATGGCCGGCGTGGCCCGGAATCACGCGGCCCGGCTAGCGGGCGCGATCATGCTGCGCGAGCTGCATCTTCTACCGACGCGGCAGCGGCGGCTGTTCCGGCATGTGGAGCTCGCCACCACGCCGGCCAGCGAGTTCGGCGACGCGTTCGAGATCGAGGCGGCGTCTTGGGACGACAGGGAGACGGCGTCCGTGGGGGGACATCTCACTGCGGGCGACGTCGTCGCTCGGCTGAGTTACGTCAACGACCACTGGGAGGAGGATCTCCCCGACTACAACCTGCGGCTGGACCAGCTCGAGTTGCGGAACGCCGCCGGCCGCGTCGTGGCGACACGTGAGCTCGAGGACTTGGACGAGGTCCCCTGCAGCAGCAAGGGATGGAACGGCGGACGCCGGAACCACCATGTCCTTTGGTGCGACGGCATGCTCGAAGTGCCTTTGACCGTCCCGGCAGACGGCCGCTACTCCGTCGACGTCGTCGCATGGGCGGAGCACGCCGACGAAAGGCTTGCCGATCTGCAAATTCTCGTGGAGTCCGACATGGAGCGCTCCGTAGGGGCCGCCGCCTTCCGCAGGCAGTTGGCCGACCTGCACCGGGATCTGCTCGGCGTCGCCGTCGCGCCGGACTCGGCCGAGGTGGACGAGGCGTTCCAGCTATTCGCCGACGTCTGGCGCCGCAAGCGTGAATCCGGGGAGGAACGCGACATCTGCTGGCCTGCCCAATGCCGATGGTGGGACGACTTGCGCTTCTTCGAGGGCATTGACGGTGCGCCTTCTCCAGTGTGGGTGGAAGGCGAGAACGGATACGATCGTTGGGAATTCGGGCACGATCCCGTCTGGGAGTTTCTCGAAGACAAGCGCGCCGATCACAACTACGTGTCGCGCACCTGGGCCGTCGTGCTGGCGTACCTGATGACGGATCACCGGTATCTCTACCTGTGAACGTGTGCCTTGGAACCGACGGAGGGCGTCCTCGATGAAGCGACGGGCGCTGATCAAAGGGCTGGCCGCGGGAGCGGTCGGCGGCATGGCGGGCTTCCGCCTGCCCTTGGCCAACGCGGCCGGCCACGCCGGCAAGTTCTTCGCGTTCGTGCAGGCGGACGGCGGCTGGGATCCCACCAGCTTCTGCGACCCCAAGACGAACGCCGCCGGCGAGCCTGAAATCAATCACTGGGCGAGGGAGGGCGAGATCCGGCAGGCCGGCAACCTGCGCTACGCCCCCTTCGCCCGCAATGCAGCGTTCTTCGAGAAGTACCATCGCCGCATGCTGGTCGTCAACGGCGTGGACGCGCAGACCAACTCCCACACCGTGGGCGTGGTCCACAACTGGAGCGGGCGCAACTCGGAGGGATATCCGAGCATGACGGCGCTCCTGGCCGCCCGCTACGCGCCGGATGGCGCCGTGCCCTACCTCAGCTTTGGTGGTTTCTCCGCCACCGGCGGCGTCACCCGCTTCACGCGACTGCACGGCCCGGGGGAGGTCCTGTCGATCGCCCATCCGAACCGAGACGTTGGGGCCGAAGACGGAAGAGGCTACCTGCTGGCGGCGGACTGGGATCTGATCGCGCAACGAGAGCGGGACAGGATGGCGCGCCTAGCGTCCGCCCCTGGGCTGCTGCCGAGGGCGGCACGCAACCGCCGCCACCACCAGTCGTCGCTGGCGCCGGCGGCGGTCGAGGGCCTGAAGCGGTTCGCCGACGCCCTGCCGTCCGAGGACGAGTTCCAGCAGCCGGAGGAGTACGAGAGCCGGGTGACCGGCAACTACAGCAACGAGCTGCGCCGCCAGGCGCAGCTGGCGGTGCTGGCGTTCAAGACCGGCGCGGGGGTGAGCGCGGACCTGTGGCTCGGCGGCTTCGACACGCATCGCGCCCACGACGCCGACCACGAGTGGCTGCTGGGCGCGCTGACGGACTCCGTGGACTTCCTGTGGGACTACGCCGAGCAGCACGGCGTGGCCGACCGGCTGGTGGTGGTGATCGGCTCGGACTTCGGGCGCACCAACCACTACAACGCGGAGGGCGGCAAGGACCACTGGCCCATCGGCAGCTACGTCGTGATGGAGAAGAACCAGCCCTGGACGAACCGCGTGGTCGGCGAGACGGACGGCCTGCACTTCGCGCACAAAATTAACCCGAGCACCTTGCGCCGCGACGACGCGAACGGCACGATCATCTACCCGAAGCACTTCCACAAGGCGCTGCGCCGCTACTTGGGCGTGGAGGACTCGCCCGGCGCCCAGCGATTCCCGTTCAACGGCACGGAGGACTTCCGGTTCTTCGGGTAGGGTTGGAGGAAAGAGCGTCACATGCGCCGGATCACAGGCACGCATCGAACGCATCGCCCCACGGAGGTGATGCGAATGTGGGGCGATTGGTGTCAGCGTCGCCGGAGCACACAATTCTCAACTGAGTTAAGGATATCTAGGCATGTGTAGTGACAAATGTCCGAAACCCGACGCGGGCTGCGAGCCTGTGGAGCCCAAGGGCTGCCGCGAGCCTTCGGAATCCAAACGGTGCTACGAGCTTCCTAGCGGGGGCTGGGTCCAGTTCTGCCAGTGGCCCGCGCTGCGCCCGCTGAAACTGACAACGCGTAAGTGGAGGCCACTCGCTGGCGGCAAACGTAGGTGGTGGGAGCTGGCAGATGATTGGTGCGTAGTTCTATGCGGTATGCAGAGCACGAAACGAAAGGTACCTGACGGCAAAATCGTGATTCCGAAAGGTACGGTCACTGACGGCGCATCCGTCCCGCTGCCTTGGCTGGTTAGCTTCTTGACTTTTGGGTTGCTCCGCCCGACCGGCATTCTGCTCATTCCTTCGATCGTACATGACTACGCGTACAAACACGGATGCCTGCGTTGCCGAAACCAAGACGGTACTGAAACCTGTCGTGAAATCTCTCGCGCCGATGCCGACTGGCTCTTTCGAGAGATGATTCGGGGCATAAGCCATACGTGGTTCTGGGCACATGTAGCTTGGTTGGCAGTGCGATCAGGATGGCTGTTCTGCGTCAAGTACGCCGGCAAGCGCATAGGGCGGAAAACCCCTTTCAAAGAGCCCCTGCAAAAACCTCTTGAACCTCTTGACATGGCGCATTCGTGCGCTACTGTGGTGGGCATGCACCCTCCTCCCGATATCGAGCAACGCATAAGGATCCTGTTCGGCCCCGCGCCTGCGTTCGCTGCCCGCCCGCCCGACGGCTCGCCGTATTCGGCCGCCGCGGAGGTCGAGACGGTTGACATCAGCGAGGCTGCCTCCTTGCTCGCGCAATTCGGCAACGGTCGCGTCGCCAGGGAACCGGATCCCGTAGCGGCTGCTGACGCTTGGCTCGACACCCCGAATCCCACCTTTGGCGGACTCTGCCCGCGGGCCTTCCTTAGAGGCACCCCCAAACAGCGGGCCTTCCTCGACGGAGTCCTGTCCTCGCTCGAAGACGGCGCGTTCTCTTGAAGCTCGTACAGCTCGGTCACGACGTCGGTCACCTTGATCCCTGGTACAGCGCCGCGCTGTCTGGCGTTGCTGTGCCTTTTTACGTGCCGTTGCCCCACGCCCAGAACCGCTTCAACGACGGTGCCAGCGGCTTTGCGCTCCGCTACTTGGCCCCCGACCCGGCTATCGCGCTGCTGGAAGTGGTCGCTCTCTACGGCACCTTCGCGACCGGCTTCGTGCCCGGGCCGCCCCCCGCGCGGCGATGGACCGTCTTCCGCTACAAGATCGTGCCCCCGTGCTCAATGCCCATAAACGTGGTGGACTTCACCGATCCCGCCGCTCGCGATAGCGCTGACACGACCGTACAGGAACTGACGGGCGACTGGCTCGGCTACCACCACCGCAGCATGGGGCTATCCGCACGCCCCCCCGCAGTGCAAAACAACCCGCGCACGCCAGCCCCGACCCCGACACAGCGCCTCGCCAACACCATCGACGCATCGACAAATGCCCACGGCTTCCTCGCCCCTTCGGCCAAGATTCCTGTGACCGCAAACCTCGTCCTATTCTTCGACAGGCTGCCACCCGGTTGCCTGAAGCACACCGGTACCGCTAACGTCGTTCTATAGGTTCTATAGGTTCGGATAGCAGTCGCGGTCCCACCACGAATGGAGTTGCGCGATAGTTGGCATGTCCGTGTGTGGCTTTGCTGGCTTGGCCCTTCGCTCCCGCGAGGGGGCTTGGACGAACCGAGTGGCCGGCGAGGCGGACGATCTCCATTCGCGCACAAGATCAACCCGAGCACCCTGCGCCTCGACGACGCGAACGGCACGAACATCTACCCGAAGCACTTCCACAAGGCGCGGCACCGCTATCTGGGCATCAAGGACTCGACCGGCGCCGCCGCTTCCCGTTCAACGGCAAGGAGGACTCCGGTTCATCGCGTTTGGATGAGAGAGCGTCGCATGCGCCTCGCCCTACGGGAGACGTGCCCATCCAGTTGAAACATCGGAGAGAACGGAGCATGCGCTCAACTCGGCAGGAAGGACGTCCCACATCGGCCCGTTGAACCAGGACGGGCCCCGCGAAGGTACGAGTCCCCAACGTAGATGGCAGCGTGATGCCACCTTGCGTCGTCGCAACCATAGTCCAACTTGCGCTGGGTTTCGACGATTTGCCGCTGCATTGGGTTGGATCGCCGGCTGCAAAAACAGCAGGAGATCCCCAGGATGCCAGGAGTCGAAGTTGGGAATAAGGCCGAAGCGGCGAACAGGCTGTGGAGGCGTGGCGGGCGCCTCCTTTTACAGCCGTGGGCGTACCGACATTGCGGGGGTCAAGAACCTGCTGCGGCATGCGCCTTGCCCGCCGGCGTTTCCAACTGAGCGGACGTAACACGGCCTTGGGCATCCGTCTCCAAGTTGACCTTGATGCCAACGCGGAGGCCGATCTCGTCAGGCTGCTGGCCGCGATACCCTTGGAGCTTGTCGAGGGTGAAGGGGATCCTCACTCCATCTTCGGACCGCACCTCGCACAACCCAAAGTCGTTGACGCGGGAGATCGAGCCGGCGATGGCTTTGGGAGCCGTGTGAATGTCGCTGGACTTGGTGTCCCTCATGTCGAGAGTCCTTGTTCGGGTGCTGGGTGAGGAACATACACCTTTCGTACTTACTTCAACCCTCCACTCCGCGAGGGTTCCGTCGTCCGCCGACCGCATTTGCCTGCTTAGCAGCCATGCGGTAGGGTGGGGGACGCCTGCTCGTAGGCGAGGGGAGGTCGCATCCACATGGCTGGCACGCCGCAATCCGCCGTGCGAAGCGGAACGGCATCGCTGCTTGCGGCGTTGGCGCTTGTCGCAGCGGCCGCTCCTCTCGCGCAGAACCGCGACGATCTAGAGTCCGCTTGGCGGCAGGCCGCCGAGGCCGCGCAGGCGCGGCGCGCCGAACGGGCGCGGCGCGCGGCTCACGAACGGCGCCTGCGTTGGCGCTCGGCCACCGCCCACGCCCGGATGCCGAACACGCTCCACGCGTCCACGCCGTCCCGCCCGGACGCCGACGTCTCCTGCCCGGTTCCCGTCGAGACGCGGGAACGCGTGCTCCAAGAGCATCGCGACGCCCTGTCGCGGCACGACGCGTGGCGCGTGTTCGACCAGCCGGCGCGGGCCGCGCGCGCCGGTGGCCGCCACCTTGGAGCCGGCACCGGAACGCGCGCCGGGACGTTGGCCGCCGCGCGCCCCGGCGGCGCGGCGGGCCACGGGGCGTTCGCGGTTTCCGCGGCGTCAGGCGCCGCGTCCGGCGGCGCCAACCGGCATCTGGTGCCGCTGTTCACGCGGGCGTCCGACCCGCTGCGGCAGGGCTTCGCGCGGGTGGTCAACCGTTCGGACGAGGCCGGCGACATCGTCGTCGTAGCCGTCGACGACGGCGGCAACAGGTTCGGCCCGGTCACGCTGGCCGTGGGCGCCGGCGCGACGGTCCACTTCAACTCGGCCGACTTGGAGAACGGCAACACCGGCAAGGGTCTCTCGGGCGCAGGCCGGACGGACCCAGCATCCGGAACAGCCGCGAGAACGTGTCGCCCCCGACTCGCCATCCGAGTGGGTAAGGTGTCCCATTTGAAGAGAAGTGGCACCGGTTCTATTACAGGAGGTTCAAGTACACTCCTGCCCATGTTCACGGCCGTCGCCTTCACGGAGGCGGCCATGGCATCCGGGTGCGCGGGGTGGCTACCGCGGTGTTCGTGGAGCTTGACCTGTAAGAGGAATCACTGCCACCTCAGCGGGGCGCTGCGAAACTGCTTAGAGTGAGGAGAAGGAGATGGAATTCAAGAGAAGCAGTGGTTTACTAACACTGACGGTCATAGGCATTGTAGTTGCATCCATAGGAGGATATGTTGGTCTGTCTGAGTACTGGTCAGCGCAGCCTTCGGTTTCCGTCCAGCTAGTTGACGTTGCTTTTGTGCCACCCAAACCTATCCCCCCGACGACCATTGAGGATCGATTAGGTCGGATCGAGAGTACTTACAGAGCACACACGGGCGACAAGATCACCAGCCTACTTGCTCAGTCCGGAAATATTCGGGATGAGGATATGCGATCCTCGTTTGCAGAGGAACTCACCGTCGCTATTGGCTTCTTTGAAGAAGAAAAGAAGAAAGAGGTTGATACCCTAGTCCTCGAATTGAAAGAGGTCTTAGATGACCTGCCAAAATTAGATCGAGAGACCCTACTGATTCGATTAGGTGAGGTGGAAACTAAGCACGAGAAAGTCACTGGCCTTTTGGTGATATATTTGATGTCTACTGTAGAGCGCCAGAGCGATGTGGAGTTTAATTCACACGATCAAGATGCGCTATTGAAAGAGTTAGTCGAAACATACCAAGGCTATTCCTTGGTCTTCGAAGATCTCGTTTCAGACCTGCGGGAGTTAAGGGAGGATGTCAATCCTACAGAGGGTAAGAAAAAGAACGAAGGCCGTCTTCGCGTTGACGTCGCTGTAGTGAACCGTAGTCGATATGACAATACGTTAGTGACGGAGGCGATGATCGCCGTGGGTCGCGACGAAAATGTCCACGCTATCGACCTAGACATCTCAGGCGATGGTAAATTGACCAAGTATTCGATGGCGCAAGTGGTATTCCATTCGAGACCTGCACATGAAGTGGACTCTGAGATACGGGGCTTCTTGGCGGACATGACCGAAAATGCAGGCGGCTTCCAGTGCGAAATGGCAGTCATGGACATCCACCGCAATATCTGGAGCACGGGGAAGCAAAGATGCACGAACAACAACAGTGCGGAGATGAAAAAAGCCCTAGAGCTTCACTTTGGGTTCCGCGTAGTCCTCTAGTGGCGTCGGCAAACGCGAACAGGAGTGAAGTCGAAGTGATGGCGGGACAGGTCGGACCGGTGCGCTAAGAACATGCTCCTAGGCAAGGGGTCTTCGAGACCGTAATGATTCACGATGGGTGCGCGTTCGGACCCCATTAGGGTACGGGAGCACGGCTCCCAACAGGAGGCCGAATACACCAGCAACTGAACCTTTCTTTGGCCATCGCCGACAAACTCACCGGCCCTGCTACGACCAAGCAAGCGCGCCCGTGCTGTGGCCGAAGGCGTCTGTTGGCCGGCCCATCGCGTGCAGCAGGGTGACGAACAAGTTGGAAAGCGGCAATGTGCCGTCTACCACGACATGCTTGCCGTGGGTGAACGGGCCGCCGGCGAGGAGAATCGGCAACCTTGTCGCGCTGTGCGAGTTGGCGTTGCCGAGATTGCTTCCGAACAACACCGAAGTGGTGTCGAGCAACGAGCGGCCGTGTTCGTCGCGCTCGGCCATGCGCTCCAAGAAGTCCCCGAACGCGCCAACGAGGGCCGTCTCGACTTTCTTGAGCTGGGCGATCTTCTCCTCGTCTTGGCCGTGATGGGAAAGGCCGTGATGTTCTCCGGTGACGCCCGGGACTTTCACTACCACACCGTGATCTTGGATCATCAAGCTGACGACACGGGATGAATCGGTTTCGAGAATCAGTGGAATCATCCGCAGCATCAGGCGCACGCGGCCAATCAAATCGGCCTTGTCGTCGATGTCGCGGGGCGGTTCGGCGTCAACGGCGGGCTTTGGTCGGGCAAGCCAAGCGCGCACTTCCGTGAACTCGCGCTCGGCGCTGCGCAAAGCGTCGAAATAGGCGTCGAGCTTTTGGCGGTCGGGGGTGCTCACACGGCGGCGCATGGAATCCGTCTGCGTGCGTAGGTGATCCAAAATGCTGCCGCCATCGACGAGGCGCTGGGTCTCCCGCGCCACCTGCTTCGCGTCCCCTTGCAGAAACAGTTTCGCAAAGAGCGCCGCGGGGCTCACTTCGGCCGGCACCATGACGCCGCCTTCGGTGTAGGACTGGCTTTGCGGACTGGTCGTGCCGAGCACGATGGAAGGAAAACGGGTGACGTAGCCCAAATGGTCGGCCGCCGCCTGATCGAGGGAGACGGTGTTGCGGAAACCGTCCAGCCCGGGATGTTCGGCGGATGTCAACCAAGTGATCTCCGAATTGTGCGCCTGTCGCCCGCTTTGGTTGGCGTGCTGGAGGCCGGAGAAAAGCGTGTAGCGCTCGCGGTGCGCGTCGATGAGGGCAAGATACTCGCTCGCCTGGTAGCCGGCACCGGGTGTTTTCGGAAACCAGGAGTCCGCGTACAGGCCAAGGGTGGCGCAGATGTTCACCATTCTCGCCGGTTGGCTGGATGACGGACTCGCCGCGAACGTCTCCAAGGCCGGTAGCGCCATCGTGACGCAACCGGCCTGCAGGCCGGTTTTCAGGAAGGTCCTGCGGCCCAAAGCGCGTGTGGGCATCGAACGGTCTCCTTCTCGCCGGGGTTTGTCGAAATGCGGCGTCAACGGCGACCGAACAGATCGCTGCGCGCCACCTCGTGCAGCATCGATCGCAAGGGGTAGTCTCGTTTTCCGAGCCCGGCGACTATCCGCGCCACCTCGGCGCGGTCGGCGAACTCCACCTCCGCGCCGGTGGCCAGAACCAATAGCTGCGAAACCAAGTGCAGAGCGACGTCCCGCATGTTGTTCTCGAGCAGGTGGCGTTGGTATTCCTCGAATCCTGCGAAAGCGTGACCGTCGGGCGTCACGCCGCTCGCGTCCACCGGCAAACCCAGCTTGTACCGCCCCGGATACTCCACGCCCTCGTATTCCACTTTGGCGCCGGTGGCGCGATAACGGGTGCGCAAGCCGCCGATGGGATCGAAAGACTCCATAGCCAGGCCCGGCGGGTCTATCTTCGTGTGGCAACTCGCGCAAATCGCGTTCGCGCGGTGTGCCGTCAGTTGTTCGCGGATGGTGGTGGTGCCGCGCGTGTCCGGTTCCAAGCCGGCGACGTTGGGCGGCGGTGGCGGCGCCGGCTGGCCGAGCAGATTGGCCAGCACGAAGTTGCCGCGCGGCACCGGCGAAGTGGTGGTGCCGTTGGCCGTGATCTTGTGAATGCTCGCTTGGGCCAGCAAGCCGCCGCGCACACTACCAGGCGGCAACGGCACCTTGCGCATGTGTTGACCACGAACGCCAGGTATCTTGTAGTGCTCCGCCAGGCGACGGTTGAGGAACGTGAAGTCCGAATCGATCAAGTTGTTGGCGCTGAGATCCCGCTCGATCAATTCGGCCAGGAAAAGCTCCGTTTCCGCCGCCATCGCTTGACCTAGGCGTTCGTCGTATTCGGGATAGAGCGCGGCGTCCGGCGTGGTCGCGTGCATCTCGTACAAGCGGAACGCTTGGCCGGCGAAGTCCGCAACGAACCGATCGCGTCTCGGATCGTCGAGCATTCTCTCCACTTGCTCGGCGAGCACGTCCGGATCCGAGAGTTCGCCAGCCGCCGCCGCGGCGAACAGCGCCGCGTCCGGCATGCTCCGCCAAAGGAAATACGAAAGCCGCGAGGCGATGCCGTAGTCGTCCAAACGCTCGCCGGCCGTCGCTGGTGTGTGGAACATGAACGACGGCGCGGTAAGGATGGCGCGTAGCGGCACCCGCAACGCGTTGAGGAACGGCTTGCCCTCCGCCAAGAGCGGCGCCCCCAACTTCGCGTAGGTTTCGGCTTCGTCGGCGGCCACCGGCCGGCGAAACGCGCGCGGGGCGAAATCGCCAACGATGGCCAGCAGTTCCTCGTAACCGGCATCGGCCAAGTCGGCGTTGGCGAAGTCCCCAAGCACGCGACGCACGCTTGCCGGCGGCCACGAATCCCAAAGCGGCCCTTCCACGCTCAGCGATTTGATGGCGATGCCTTCGCCAGTGTAGTCCTTGACGTTCTTATCGGGCAGATAGTAGTTAACGTACGGCCCAGGCGGAGTTCGGAGATCGGCCACAGACGGACTGACCACATCGCCCGGGCGCAGGAACGTCTCCACCGCGACGGTGCGGGCGGCGTCGCCCACCAAATCGAATGCGCCGATGAGATCCGTCAGCGCCGCAGCCGCGGCGACGCCTTCCGCGCCTTTGAAAACCGTCAACGTGACCGGCGTTTTGGCTTGGTAGGGATAGGCCTCCACGGTCACGCGGTAGCGCCCAGGGGTTGGCACGGCGTAACCCTCGGTGTCCGTGTGAAACATGTAGGTGGAAGCGGTGTCGAAGAAAGTCGCCACCGCGTCGTCGAGTTTCTTCGTCACGCCGCCGCCGAGAAATTCGCCTTCGTGCATGTAGCCGAGGTAGCGCGACTTCGCGTATTCCACATGGAAGCGTTCGGTCTTGGGCCGCGGGCCAAGGGCGAGCGCCAAGTCCAGCGCCTTGTCCGCAGCAGCGAGGTAGGCGCGCACATGCAGCGCGGAAATGCCCTGATTCGCCGCCACGGTGTCGAAGCCGCTGGAATCCGCTTCCACCGGCAACGCCGTCGTCAATTCCTGGGCCTGCGCCGGGTCGATGCCCAGCAAGTCCGTGACGGTGTGCTGATACTCCAGCCGCGTCAGCCGTCGCAGCGGGGCCCGCTGCGTGCCTTGTGCTCTCAAGCTCGCCGACGTAAGCGCCCGTTCGAGCGCCGCGAGCGCCGGTTCGACAAGATCCGCTGCGGGGCTGGGCAACGGTGGCGGTGGCATCTCGCCCCGGTCCACTCGGTCGAACACGCGCTCCCAAACGCGGAACGTGGCGGGATCATCCAAGTCTTCGCCAACCGCCGTGAAGTCCAACGGCGAAAGAGCGGTGTTGCTGTGGCAGGCTAGGCAGGCCGTTTCGAGCAGCGGCTGAACAGCGGCCGTGAAGGCCGCCGCGGGTGCCGCGCAAAGCACCGACAGGGCGAGCAGGGATACACACGTCCGGCAAATGCGCCCGATCCGGCCCTCGCCCGCGCCTCTCGCCCGCGGGCCACGCGAATAGCGTCGCATAGTCGAACGTGCCATTGCAGCACCCCTCGTCAGCCCCTCCCGGCTGTTGCGCCATTGGCGTCGTGGCGCAGCCGTAGCCTAGCGCGTGCTAGAGCAGGTGTCCAACTCGTGCGGGGGTCACACGGGCGCGGCGTTGTCGTGCGCTTGAGGGGCCGGAGCGCACGCGCCCGCCATCAGAACTCCTCCAGCAACCGGCCTTTGCCGGCAAGGCGGTCGTCCACACCGCAGGCGCGCAGGGAATGCCAGATGGTGGCGATGTTGATGGGGATGAGGGGCTTTTCCAGCCACAGTTCCAGCGTCGGAAAGATGTCCACGGTGGAGAGGTTCGTGCCGCATTGCACGATGGCGTCCACGTCGTCGCCGTCCACTTGCCGCACGGCGGCCATCACTTGTTGGATCGAAGTGGCGGCGATGGCGGTGGCGGAGGGGCGCGACAAGCCCGCGACGTGCTTCACCTCGAAGCCGATCTCGCTGAAGAATAGCCGCACGTTGGCATCGCCGACCGGCGGGTAGGGGGTGATGACCGAAATCGTCTTGGCGTCGAAGGCGGCCAACGCCTGCCGCGTGGCCGCGGCGCCGGTGCTGAGGCCAAGCGTGCCGATGCGCTCTTGGATGTCCGCCTCGAACGCCTCGTTGCCGGCCAAGCCGCCCCAGAAGGTCTCGGCCGACATGCCGAGCATGAGGTGGGTGATTTCGGCGCTGAGCGCGCGGTCGATGGCGCCTGGCAACTCTGCGCGCATCAACTCGAGGAAGCGTTCGAAAACACTGTCCATGCCTTCCCCGGTCTTGGCGTTCTCGTCCGCCCAATTGCGCAGCTCGATCCAGAACCGGGACGGATGCCATGTCACGCCCTCCAGCGCGAACTTCTGCAAATCGTACTCCACGCCGGTGTTGGTGGAGGGAATCAAGACGCCGATGCGGGCGCGACGCGCGATTTGGTAGTTGTCCATTGCGGCCCTCAGCTGTTCGAGTGAAAAGTCGCCAAGGTCAGCTGCTCGGGCCGTGGCTGCCCGGCATGTCGCTGAACAGATCGCGTTTGCGGAAGGCGGCGGTGAGGAACCGCAGCATCGCCTTGCCGCCGGTGAGCCAGACCACCTTGGCACCGTCGCGGTTGGCCTTGAGGACGCCATCCGCCAAGAACGGCGCCACCGTCTCCACGGTGTCCCCCAGCACGTTGAAGGCACGTTTGGCGCGACGCCAAGCATCGGAGTTCGGATCGTAGTCGCCGACCAGGAGATCGGTGACGACGATCCCCGGGCTCAAGGCGCAGATCTGAATGCCGGTTCCCGCGGCGTCCTTGCGCAACGCTTTGTTGAGATAGCGGACTGCCCGCTTGCTGGCGCCGTAGACGGCAAGGCCCGGCTGCGTCATGCCATTGCTGCCGAAACCCTCCATGTTCCATATCTGCCCGCCGCCTTGTTCCTTCATCCCGGCCATGGCCACTTTGCTGGCCAACAGCAGCCCGGTCAGGTTGGTGCCGACGACGTTGGCTATTTCCGACGCCGACTGTTCCCAAAGCGGGGCTCGGGTGATGCTCACGCCGGCGTTGTTGATCCACACGTCCACGCGCGCGAATGTCTTGATGGCGAAGTTCCACAGCGCTTCCAAATCGTTCGCTTGGGTGACGTCGCACGCCAAGCCAGCGAGGCGCGCCGGGCCAAGATCCGTCACCAGCCGCGAAACCGCCGCCTCATTGCGCCCATTCGCCACGACGTTGCAGCCCCGGGCCAGAAAGGCCGCCGCCAAGCCGCGCCCGATACCCCGGGTGCTGCCGGTGATAACGACGGTTTTCAAAGCCCTGCCGCGCGAGCGCCCGCTTCTCGGCCGCCGGTCAACGGCACCGGCGCCATCACCCAGTCGATGTCGGCGTGTTGGCGACGTTGCGGAGACGGGATGGTCAACACCTTGCGGCGGCGGTGCGCGGCCACGGCCGCCGAGTCGATCTGCCAACCTTTTTCGATCAGTCGCCTACGGGCCGCCCGAAAGCTCCCCATGAAGCGGTCGTCTTTCACGGAGAGCTCGTGCAGATGACTCTCCGGCAGGAAATTGGGCGTCGCCCGCTCGACGATGGCGGTGTCCTGGGCGAAGATCTTGCGCAGCCGTTTACGCGAGCCGCGATCGAAAATGTCCGGTTTGAGAAAGTTGCGCAGCTGGGTGGCGAAGGTGCGGGTGTGGTGCTCGTCCACCGGCGTGTTGGCGTCGAACATGATGATCGACATCTTCGGATTGATGTCGATGCGGATGCGCGCGATCAAACCGTTCAGATGCCATTCCGGTTTGGTGACCGTGGGCTGGCGTTCCTTGCGCATCCGTCGCCGCAGCCAACCTTTCATCTGCGGCGGGTATTGGATGTTCTCGGATCGGCCCCGGTAGTCGTTCTTTTCCACCTCGACGATGTGGTTTTCGTAGGCGGTCGCTTCCATGCCGAAGCTCGGATGGACGAAGGAGGCGTGCGCGATGTCGATGCCGTTTTCCACCACCCGCGCCGCTTCGGCGCGCCAATGCCACTCGTCGGTAATGCGCTTCCAGTCCTGGTCGTCGTACTCCGGGAACTCGGGCAGCGGGAAGCGTTCTTCTTCGGGCGCGTCACCGAGAAACACCCAGATCATCCCGAAGCGTTCGCAGGTGGGATAGGCGTCGATGCGCGCCCGGCGCGGCGGCGTGAAGTCTTCGCCTTCGGAGGGAACGAGTACCACCCGCCCGGTGCCGTCGTAGCACCAACCGTGGTAGGGGCAAGCGACGCAGTCGCCCTTGCGCCAGCCCCCGGAGAGAGAGCCGCCACGATGCAGGCAGACATCGCTCAGGCAGTGGACCGTGCCGGCGGAATCGCGAAACAGCACGAAATCCTGCCCCAACATGCGCGTGCGAACGGGTTGGTCCTCGACAGCCTTCGACCATTCGGCGACGTACCAAAGGTTGATCAACATCGCGCGCCCCTCATCGTCTCAATCGCTGTCTCAATCGCTCTCCGCCCGTCCCGACGGTGGTTCCGCAGGCCGTGTCGCGGCGTACCGGCAGGCGCCGCCGGCGCTTGCAATCCCCGCGTCCTTCGCCGAGCATACCTGCTTTCCCGGCTACGCATGCGAGTCGCCTTTGGCCACGTCCACCCGATCGCTCATGGATACCATCGCCGCCCGCCCGGCGGTGGACAATCGGCAAACCTTCGATGCGTTGTGGCAAAACCTCGGCGATTTGTTCAAGAAGGTCGAAGCGCGGTTCGCGCTCACGCCGGACGCTTCCACCGCGAGCTTGCAGCCCTACCACGCCATTGACGGCAGCGGCGCCGGCGGCAGTCTGAGCACGTTCTCCGGGCCGGAGATCGACTGGCTGGTGTTTTCCTGGGTGGGCAATCCCAAAGCCAGCTTCAGCAACATGCACCTCACCGTGAGCCTGTCGAGCGAAATCGACGCGCCGCACCTCGGCCTCGCCTTCGGCACCGCGCCGCACCTCTTCTTCTACATGGATTTCATCCCGCGCATGGACTTGGCGGCCAACCCCGCCTACATGGACACCTACTACCAAGAATTGAACGAGGAGCATCTGCGCCTGCACGAGAACCCCGCCTTCACCGCCTTCGTCAGCCGCAGTCTGTACATGCGCGTCACCCAGACCGCCGCCAGCTTGTGTTTCACCGCCGACGACACGGACGAGAATCGGGCGACGCTGCGCGACACCTCCGAGAGAATGGTGGCGCAGTGGCTCGCCAACGTGGAGAAGGCGAACGCCGTGCTTCCGGCGGAGCGCCCGGCGCTGGCTGCGCGGGACGAATCCATCCGCCGCGCCATCGCCGAACGCGATCCGATGAACGCGCTGGTGCAGCGCATGTACGGCCCGGAACTCACGGCCAGGCTGGTGAAGGCGCTTTGGGGCGGCGACCGCGCGCTGCCGCGGCCGGCGTGAACGACGCCGTGCGGGCGGTCTATCGGGCCGCCAAAGTCCCGGGGCGGCAGGCGCCCTGGGACAACCTGACGCTCAAGCTCTACTACCCGAGCCGCTACGGCGACAGCTTCGAGGAACGCGACACGGGCTTCGTGCCGCCGGACGCCGCGCGTTCGCCTTTCCCCGTGGTGATCGTCATGCCCGGCATCAACATCTCGCCGGAGTCCTACGGCTGGCTGGCGAGGCGGCTGGCGCAAGCCGGTTTTCTGGCGGTGACCTACGGCTGGGTGACGATGGAAATGGCCGACCTCGTGAGTTTGAGCCCGGGAGTGGACGTCGACAGCCTGCGCCGCGATGTCTACGGGCGCGCGCCGTCTTGTCCGCCGCTGCCGGCTATTTTGGACGACCTCGCCAAGGTGCAGCAGAACGGCCTTTTGGCCGGCCACTTGGATCTTGAGAGGGTCGTCTTGGGTGGCCATTCCGCTGGCGGCAGCATGGCCTTGCTGAATGCCAACGCCAACTGGTTCCCGGCGCTGCGCGGCGCGTTCGCCTACGCGGCCCACACCGCCGGCAATGTCCGCCTCGGCTGGCCGAAGGACAGCTTCATGCCGCTTGCGGACGATCTGCCCTTGCTTGTGATGGGCGGCACGCGAGACGGCGTGATTGCCGCCAGCGGCCACCGCTATGGCCAAGAAGATGCCGCCAACGCCAGCGCGGCGATCGAACGGACTTTTGCGAACGCGGTGCGCGGCGAGCGCGGCGACCGCTACTTGCTGATCGTGGAAGGCGCCAATCACTTCGCGTTCGCTTGGCCGCAAGACGAATCCACCGGCCGCGCCTATCTGGATGGCGAAGCCGCCGGCGGCAAGAAGAAGATCCGCCGCTATCTGGGCGAGGTGGCGACCGCTTTTTGCCGGTTGGCCTGCCGCGGCGGCGACGCCTCGGCGGCGGCCTTGCACAAGTTGTGCGATCCCGCGCATCCCTTGGCCGCGATCGCGCGGCGCAAGTGAACTCCAACGAACTCATCGGGCGGAAGTCGACATGAACGAGGAAAAACCCAGCGACTGGCAGGAACTCATCACCGGCGAATGGCACGGCGCCCCGGCGGTGTACGAGCCGGACGGCACCTACGTTGGCTTCAACATCGTCTCCCGCGCCAGCGAGCACGTCGGCGACAAGACGCGCTATTGGATGGAAACAGATTTCGACGCCGTCGGCCCGTTGCGCAATCGGTTCGAGATCGGGCGCTTCGACTTCGGCGTTATCGATTCGGACGCCGACCGCATCTACACCGGCCCGGATTTCGTTGGCTCCGGCAGCCCGTACGGCAATCTGGTGGATTCCGAGTATTTCTCGCCGGCTTGGAATACGCATTTGCGCACCGTGAACCACGTGGTGCCCGAGCTCGCGATGCAAGTTTATTCCTCGTTGCTTTACGAAGGCCCCACGTTGATAGCCACCTTCAACGGCCTGTACATCGTCACCCAAGACGACGGCCCGGCCAGCCGCGCGCGGGTCGCCGATTGGCTGCAACGCGAGCAGACGGAAGGCAAGCGCCCCTTCGTGCTGCCGCCCAAGCACCAGGGCCGCTGGCAAGGCGAGCTGGAGGTCTACGACGCCCAGCAACGGCGCCTTGGCGTCAACCAGGTCGCCATCGACTACACGCCGATCAACCTCACGCGCGCCAACATGCGCATCGAAACGCAAGGCGTGATCAACGGCCAATACGCGTTCGAGCGCAGCCGCGATCACAACCACCACCAGTTTCACGGCCCGGACATCCACGGCAACGGCATCGCCTATGGCCGCTTCCTCTACAGCACGATGCATCGCTATGGCGAGGCGTTGCGTTTGGAGACCCGCGACACGCTCGTGGACCGTGACAACACGCTGGTCGTGAACTGGAACTACTTCCTGTCGCAAGAACGCCGCTACACCACGCACGGCGTGCTTTCTTGGCAGCCTGGGGAGGAAGTGCTCGGCCCGCGCTTCCTGTCCGGCCAAGGGGCCAACCGGTGAACTCCGCCGCCGGAGATTTCTACGGCTATCGGCGCAAGTTCGCCGTGCTGGTGCCGAGCACCAACACCGCGGTGGAAACCGAATACGGCATGATGCGGCCCGAGGGCGTCGTGCTGGCCACCCGGGGCTGCTTGATTCCGCCGTTCAAGGTGGAAACCGAAGACGACTTCGTCAACATGGTGAAGGCCATTGGCAACGCCACCGAGCAAGGGTTGCGCGACGCTCTCACCTGCAAGCCGGATCACGTGATCTTCGGCTATTCCGCCGAGACGTTCTGGGAAGGCAAGGAACGTTCTGATCGGGAGTTTCGCAAGTACAACGCCATCGCCCGCGAAGCCGGCGGCTGCGACATCACGTTCGGCGCCCAGGCGGTGCAGGATGCGCTCGCCTGCTATCCCGGCGTCAAGCGCATTGGCGTGGTGACGCCGTACATGCCGGTGGGCGATCGCATGGTGACGAAATTCCTCGGCGACATCGGCTACCGCGTGGTGCGCATCAAGGGCCACTGCTCGCCGGGGCCGGTGGAAATCGCTTGGGAGAGTTTCGCCGAAACACGGGCGTTGGTGCGCGAGGTGGACGGCGACGACGTGGATCTAATCCTGCAAGCCGGCACCAATCTGTACTTCCTGGAATTGGCGGCGCAATTGGAACGCGAGCTGGGCAAGCCGGTGCTGGCGATCAACGCCATCACCTTTTGGCACGCGTTGCGGCACAACGGCATCGCTGATCGGCTGCGCGGCTTCGGCTCCTTGCTGGCGGAGCACTGACCGCCCCGGCGACCAATCGTCAGGCTGCGGACGCCTCTTCGGCCGGCACCACCTTGGCCCGCACGGCCAACCCCCAAAACAGCACAACCAGAGCAAGACACCCAAAGATGATGAACGGCGCGGCTTCGCGCCAGGCGTCGAACAGCACGCCGCCGACCTTGGTGGCCACGAGAATGCCGATCGCGCCGAACAGGTTGAACAAGCCGATGACGGCGCCGCGGATGCGCGCCGGAGATTGTTGCGCGATCAACACCGAGCTGGTAACGATGCAGCCCACTTCCGACATGCCGATGAGCACGCAGCAGACGATCATGCCGCCGCCGAACGGATCGTCGATCAGCCACGTGCCGCCGTAGCCCAGAAAGGCCAGCAACAGCGTCACGTTCAACGCGCTGACGCGATTGATGCGGTCCGCAAGAAGCCCCCACAGCGGCGCGCTGAGCAGCGCGGCCGTCTGTGTCACCGCGATGACCAAGCCCGCCCGCGCCAAGGCGTCGGCGCGGTTCATGCCGAGTTCCGCGGTGCCGTAGTTGGCGAGCCAAAGGGCGAAGAACGTGCCGACGATGGCGAGGTTGCCGCGCGCCACAAAAGCGGCGCCGTAGGCCAACGCGATGCCCTTGTCCTTGGCGGCGACCAGCCCTTGCCGGGCTTGCGCGAGCAGGCTTGCGCGCTGCTCGAGGCGGCCTGTCCGCTTGGCCAAGCCAAACCACATCCACACTCCGGTGAGCAAGGTGAGCGCGAAGATGATCCAGTAGGTGGAGTAGCCGGCCTGCAAGGGCGTCTGGCCGGCGTCCTGGAAAATCTTCGGCAATCGCAGCAACACCATCACGGTGATCAGCGCGCCGATACCGTTGAAAAAGCCCATCATCCCCGTGGCTTTGCCGCGGCTGTCGTCGGCCACGTAGTCCGCGATCAACGTCACCAGCATCACGCTGAACGCCGCCGCGCCGACAGCGAAGACCAGCCGCGCCAACAGCAGCCCTTCGTAGCTTTCCGAGCGCGGATACAAAAGCACGCCCACGGACATGATGAGAAAGCCCACCACCATGATCGGGCGACGGCCGATGCGATCCGACAACGTTCCCCAGATGCCTACCATCAGGATGATGGCCACCTCGCCCCAGAAGGCGAGATCGCCGCTGACGACGCCCTGCTTGTTCTCCGGAATGTTCAGGAACTCGGTGAGCAGATAGGGTTGCATCTGCGGGATGAAGGTTTGCAGCAGGATGCCCGCCAAGCAGGCCCAATAGAAAGCGAACATGCTGGCGGCGCCGGCGGTGCCCGCCAGATTCAATCCCATGAACCGCTTGCCGGCCGGCGGGGTGTTGAGGACGGGTTCGGCCATGGCGGCGGCTCCTAAGCGTGTGCGGTGTGCGGCCGGGTGCCAAGACTTCGCCAGCCGCCCGACGACCAGTCGCACGCAACATAGCAACGAAGGGGCGTGGATGCCAAGCCGCGTTTGCGACTAGGGTGTCCGACAAATCGTAGGTCAGCGATCGCCCACCCCGATGTGGTCGCCGATTGGTCGACGATGCCAGACGCGGCTGCAGCAGCATCTGCAGGAACTCGTTGCGCTTCTTTTCCCCGCCCGAGAACCCTTCGTTGACGCCGCGCCGCAAGAAATCGGCACTCAAGCCCACGCGCCCGGCGGCCTCGCGGGCGCGTTTGATGAAGTCCGCGGCGGATGGCTCGTCCAATCCGGCGTGCTTGGCCCGTGCGTCGATTGCCGCCTTCAAGAACTCCATGTTGCTCAAGCCCCGGATCTCGACCGGGTACTGGAAGGCCAGAAACAGCCCAGAAGGGCGCGTTCCTCCGGCAGCCGGCCGGTCAGATAGACGCCATTGAAGATCATGGCGCCAGACGTGACTGCGCAGCCCGGTCGGCCGGCGAGCACGTTGGCGAGCGTGCTCTTGCCGGCGCCGTTCGGCCCCATCACGGCATGGACTTCGCCGGCTTGGACGGCAATGCCTAGCCCCTTGGCCGCATCTTGCGCCAGCGGCGGTCGGCGTCGAGCCGCCACTCGGTTGTTTGCCGGGCGGTGGGCTGCCGCGGGCTGTGCGGTCGCCCAGCACAGCCCGCCTGCCGCCTATTGGCTAGCTTTTCTGCCCCTCCTACGCCTACCTCCTGCCCGCCGCTACGCAGCGTTGCGCAGCACTTCGCCGGCGCACACGCCGGTGTGCTCGTCGTCGCGCAGCGTGACTTGGCCGTTGCAGATGGTCGCCTTGTAGCCCGCAGCGCGTTGCTGGAAGCGCGGAGCACCGCCTGGGAAGTCGTGGACGATGTAGGGCTGGCGTTCCTCTAGTCGCTCGACGTCGATGACGTTGAGGTCCGCCTTCTTGCCCACCGCCAGCACGCCGCGATCGCTGAGGCCCAGCACCCGCGCTGGCTCCGCGGCGATGCGGCGCACGGCCTCCTCGATCGCGTATGTGCCTTTGTCGCGGTGCCAGTGGGAGAGCACGAACGTGGCCCAGCCGGAGTCGATCATCTGGCTTACATGGGCGCCGGCGTCGCCGAGCCCGGGCATCGCCCAGTCCGTCGTGATGAGCTGTTCCAAGTTCTCCAGATTGACGTTGAAGCCGCGCTGGTGGAACAGCGCCTTGCCGTTGCTCTCCAAGGTCAGCCGCAGCCACGTTTCCACCGGATGTTCGCCGGCGGCTGCCGCGATGTCGTAAAGGCTCTCGTAGCGCGGCTGCGTGTAGTTCGGCCGTGCCGCCGAGCCCATGGGGTAGAAGCGCTTGGTGGTCTTGCCCACTTGCTCGTTCAGGCGCTCGTCGTCGCGCACTTCGGAGACCAGCTTGGCGCGGAAGCTCTCGTCTTGAATGGCGCTCAGGCGGGCGTTGAAGTCCATCTTGCGCAATGCGTTCCAAGCCGGCGTCCGCCAGAAGTTGTTGGTGGCCAAGCCGCCGACGCCGCCGCCGGAGCGCGGCACCGTGACCGCGGTGATGTCCACGCCGGCCGCCCGCATGGCGGTGACCTTGTCGTCCAGCGCTTGCCGATGCTCGCCGATGGCGCTGAACAGGATGCGGCTGGACTTGCCTTCCTCGGCCATGAGGTCCATCTCGTCTTCCACCTTGCCGAAGTTGGGCACCACCTGCATCAAGCCGCCTTGATCGCCGACCGCTTTGGCGATGGCGAGCATCTCATCGCGGCATGCGAACGTGCCGGGAATGGGGCGCCGGTCCGGCAAGGTGTGGCCAGGGTGGCGATTCACGGAAAAGCCGACTGCGCCTTCCCGCACCGATTGGGCGGCGAGGGCGGCGATCTTCTCGATCTCCTCGGCGCCGGCTTGTTCTTCGATCGCGCGCTCGCCCATCACGTGGAAGCGTGTGGCGCTGTGGCCGACCAGGCCGCAGACGTTGATCATCGGCCCAAGGCGTTCGATGGAGTCGAGATAGCCGCCGTAGGACTCCCAGTCCCAGGGCAGGCCGGTGAGGATGGCGTGCTTGGGAATGTCCTCGACGGTTTCCATCATGCCGGCCAGAAACTCGCGATCCTCCTTGCGGCAGGGCGCGAACGTAACGCCGCAGTTGCCGAGCAGAGCGGTAGTGACGCCGTGCCAGGTGACGGACGTCATGTGCGGGTCCCAGCCGATCTGGGCGTCCAAGTGGGTGTGCAAGTCGATGAAGCCGGGCGTCACGGCGTGGCCGGCGGCGTCGATCTCTTCTCTGCCGGTGCCAGCAACATCGCCCACTGCGACGATGGCGTTGCCGTCGATGGCGATGTCGCCGGCGAACGGCTTGCTGCCAGTGCCGTCGACGATGGTGCCGTTCCGAACTACCAGATCATGTGTCAAAACTGTCTCCGAGGTCCGAGGGAATGTAGTGCGGCGCAACTATGCCACAGCTGCGCCGCCCGACGAACAAGCAGGGCGGTGCGGCGGTGCGGTGCTATGCTCGCGGCTAGTCGGAGCTCGCAGGCTCGCACGGAAGGACGGAAGAGGCGCAAGACATGGTGGATCAAACGCCCGCGCGAAGATGATGTATCTCATCAAGCGCAAGCCGGACACTTCGCGGGAGGAACTGGTAGCGCATTGGTTCGCCAACCACATGCCAGCTTCTTCCGCCCGGCCACAAGCACCTTTGAAGCGGGCAGGAACGAGCGGCAGGTGCGCGCCAAATCGAACTTGAAAGCGCTGTTCGGCACCAACGACGAGCCCAGCCAAGCGGCCGAGGGGGAGCCTAGCCAAGCGCCTGAGGAGGAGGTCGACGAGGCGCGCCGCAAGCTCAACGAGCTGTTCCGCTGAGCTGGGTCGAGGTCGCCTTGCCGAAATTCGCCGCCAACTTGACCATGCTGTTCCCGGAGTTGCCGCTCGAGCGGCGCTTCGAGGCGGCGCGCAAGGTGGGTTTCGAGGCGGTGGAGTACCTGTTTCCCTACGGCTGCCCGATCGAGCAATTGCGTAGCTGGCTGGACTCGGCCGGCGTGCGGATGATTCTGCTCAATACGCCGTTGGGCGATGCCGCTGGCGGCGAGCGTGGGCTGGCGGCCGTGCCGCAACGCCAGGCCGACTTCCACGATCACTTTCGCCAAGCGTTGGCGTACGCGGTGGAGCTGCGCGTAGCGATGATTCACGTTATGGCCGGCGTGGTGGATGATTCACAGCGCGAGTTGGCCGCCAACGTGTTGATCGAGAACGTGCGCTACGCGGCAGACCTCGCCGCTCCGCACGGCATCCGGGTGTTGCTCGAGCCGTTGAACGATCGCGACACGCCCGGCTACTTGCTCACGCGCACGGCGCAGACGCGAGCGGCGATCGACGCCGTCGGGCGCGACAACGTGCGCCTGCAGTACGATTTCTACCACCGCCAGATCATGGAGGGCGATCTGGCGCGGCGCTTGGCAGACAATCTAGACGTCATCGGCCACATCCAGTTTTCCTCCGTGCCCGGTCGCCATGAGCCGCAGCACGGCGAGGTGAATCTGCCCTACCTGTTCGATGTTTGCGATCGGCTCGGCTACGACGGCTGGATCGGCTGCGAATACCGTCCCAAGACGACCACGCTAGAGGGTTTGCGCTGGGCGGCGCCCTACGGCATCGGGGCCTGCCCATGACGCAGTTGAGCGCAGACCAGATCGCGAGCTACCACGACAACGGCTTTCTTGCGCCCATTGCGGTGTTCTCCGCTGCCGAGACGCTGGCATATCGACGCCGGCTGGAGGCGGTGGAAGGGGCGGTTGAAATCGGCAACGAGCGCGCGGCCCGCGCCGGGCTGCCGATTACGCACGCTTGGGCATGGGATTTGGTTCACGATCCGCGCATCGTCGAACCCATTTCGGCGGTGCTCGGCCCGAACGTGTTGCTGTGGTCGATGGATTGGTTCATCAAAGTGCCGGGGCGTTCCTACGTGTCGTACCACCAGGACGCCACCTAATTGGGGCCTCGAACCACAACACGTTGCCACGGCGTGGATTGCGCTCTCGGATGCCGGCCCCAAGACAGGCCCATGGGTTTTCTGCCAGGCAGCCACCGCGGCCCGCTGTTCGCACAGGACGAGACCTTTGCGGAAGACAACCTCTTGAGCCGCGGCCAAGTGGTGCGGACGCGGGTGGACGCAACCAAGACGGTGCTGGCCCTTGGCGGCTGGCGAGATGTCCATCCACCACGTGCGCATCGTCCACGGCTCCGAGCCGAATCGCACCGACGACCGGCGCATTGGCATGGTGCTGCGCTATTGCGCGACGGATGTGCGCCAGACCAAAGCCGAAGGCGATCGCGCGATCCTAGTGAAGGGCGTGGATGCGCACCGCCACTTCGAGATGATTCCGCGCCCGCGCAAGGATGGCGGCAAACGCGAACGAGAACTGGCCCGCCGGCACGGCAAGACGCGGTTCAAGGCGTTGATGGAAGACGTGACAGCGACGGGCTCCTCTCCCAACCCGCCGCCCACCCCGCCACGGACCTAGGCGACTTCGCGGCCAGTGCGCGTTCTGCACGTCTATCGCACGCAGGGCAATCGCATTTGGAAAGGTGCGGGTGCGACGAAGGTGAGGATAAGGCAGAATTGGCGTTTCGATCCAAGGAAACGAATACACGTCTTCCGCATTAGTCCACAGAAGTCCGCAATAGTACATCATTGCGTTGATATTATTCTTTATTTTTGTACTCGCCCCTGTCCGCAGCGGTGCGTGTGGCGTTGCGGATGGTTGCGCCAATCCGCGCTTCTGTGATACAAATACCGCCACAATCAGCTTCACGGAGAACACCGATGGGCAAGCTCACGACAGCGCGCGTGCGAACGGCCAGGCACAGTGGCAGGACCAAGGCGCACGAACGCCTCTCGGACGGCGACACCCTGTTCCTGCAGCTCGCGCCGAGCGGCGCGAAATGCTGGGTCCAGGTGGTGCAGGTCAACGGCAGGCGCTACACGGTCGGGCTCGGCGGCCACCGGTTCGTCAGCCTCGCGGAGGCGCGCGAGGCGGCGTTCGAGAACCGCAGGGCGGCGCGGCGCGGGATCGCGCCGGCCACGAGGACGCGCGGGAAGGCGGCCGCGCCGACCTTCGAGGAAGCCGTGGCGGAGGCGATCGCGACGCGGAGCGCCGCGTGGAAGGGGGACGGGACGGCCGACGCTTGGCGCGCGTCGCTCGCTCTGCACGCCTACCCGGCCATCGGCGCGATGCCCGTGGGCGACGTGACGAGCGGGCATGTGCTGGACATCCTCAAGCCGATCTGGACGCCGAAGCGCGAGACCGCGCGCCGGGTGAAGCGGCGGATCAGCGCGGTGATGCGGTGGGCCGTCGCCAAGGGCTACCGCGCGGACGACCCGGCCGGCGCGGCGATCGACGCGGTGCTCCCGCGCGGCGGCGGCGGCGCGGTCCGCCACCACAGGGCGCTCCCCTACGGGCAGGTGGCGCAGGCGGTAGCGGCCGTGAAGGCCAGCGGCGCTTCGATCGGCACCAAGGTCGCGTTCGAGTTCCTGGTGCTGACGGCGGCGCGGTCCGGCGAAGTGCGCCTGGCGGCGTGGGGCGAAATGGACATGGAGGCCGGCGTCTGGACCGTTCCCGCCGAACGGACGAAGACGGGGCGCGAGCACAGGGTGCCGTTGTCGGCGCGGTCCCTGGCCGTCCTGCGCCAGGCGGCCGGGCGCCGAAGGGGCGGCGAACTGGCGTTCCCCGGCGCCCGGGGCGGAGCGCTCTCGCACGCCACCATGCGCATGCTGCTGCGCGAACGCGGGATCGCCGCGTCGCCGCACGGCTTCCGGTCGTCGTTCCGCGACTGGGCGGCTGACCGGACGGACGTGCCGCGGGAGGTGGTGGAGGCGGCGCTGGCGCACAAGGTGCGCAACGCGGCCGAGGCGGCCTACGCCCGCACCGACCACCTCGAGCGCCGCAGGGCGCTGATGGACGCCTGGGGCGCCTACCTGTCCGGCTAGGTCCGTGTTGCGACGCCGTGTTGCGACGCGCGAAGCACTGCGAAGCGCACCCTCGCGGCCATTGGGAGCGAGGGTGTCCTGCCGCTTTGGCGGCATCCCCTTTTGGCGCAGCCAAAAGCACGCCAATGCGTAGCATTGAGTAGCGTGTTACCTTTGCGCCGGCGCAGCCAAGCGGAGGTTCCCCTGTTACCTTTGCGCCGGCCGGGGAAAGTGAGATCACCTAGGAGAGACCATGAAAGCATTTGAGTTCGGCCGTTTGTTGGCCGCGTGCTCGGCGGCGATTGCGCTGTCTGGTTGCATGACGATGGCGAGGGGCACCACGGAATCGGTGCGCGTGGAGAGTGTCCCTTCGGGAGCCGCCGCTCGTATCGAGAAGGCAGGTGCGTTGTTGGACGAATGCTCCGCCACGCCGTGTAGTTTCGTCTTGAAGCGGAAGTCCCCGCCGTATGTGGTGACGATGGAGCGAGACGGCTGCGCCACGGCGACGGCCACCTTGGACAGGGATCACGACACAAGCAAGAGCTTGGCTGGCAACATTTTGGGCCTCGGTGGCTTGGTGGGCCTCGGCGTGGATCGTGTCAGCGGCGCTGGATACAGCGTGGTGCCAAACCCCTTGATCGTGCATTTGGACTGCCGCTAGACGAACCGCTGCTCGGGCTGCCGCCACGCTCGCCGCAGCTTAACGGCATCATCCCCCGCCTCTCCACCGATGAGATCGTAGCCGAAGTGGTCGAGCGCCCCGGTGTTCTCGGAACACGCGGTTGAACGCCGCAATCTGCGAGGTCTTTCGCGGGCGACAATCCGCGAGACCGCGGCAAGCTGGTGATGGCTTGCGGCACCGGCAAGACGTTCACCTCGCTAGTGGTGTGCTCCTCGAAGGCGCAAGGCAGGTCCCGTGAGGACGCCGTGATCGCCGCCATGAAGCGAATCGTCAAGCACGATCTCTTGGAAACCTCTGACATTCAACAAAGGAAGCGGTGCGACGGCCACGGCGGGTGCAATGGTGGCCCTTGCGGCGTTTTCGCTGCCAACAATTTCAACTAATTCGACCACTCGAAGCATACGCTGCGCCTCGATTGACCCGCAACCGCCTGCCTCTCAATAGTTCGTGGAAGTACTTTGCTGCCCGTGGCGGTGCGTGCGGGTTCACCACTTAAGACATTGATTTCAGCTTGCAAACTGGTTGACGCATGCGCACCATTATCCCTCGTGGTCGCTGGTGCGGCATCAGCGATCAAAACTTGAGAAGAGAGGAGGTGCGCCTGGATGGGCGCCAACGACGAGTCGCCCCCTTGCCTGGTCCACCGGCACGAAGTGCGGCGCGCCTCGCATCGCCTGCGGCGGCACATCCGCGGGGAGACGCGGCACGCGATCACATCGGCGAATCCGCCGATGCCCGATCCCGCGACCGGCAAGCCGCTGGGGGTCGAGTTGCTCGCCCCGACGATGGACGCGGCCACGGCCGCGGCGCTGCGCAAGGAGCGGAAGGCGGCGCTGGCCGGCAAGGCGGGACGCCGGCCCCTTCCCTACGCCGAGCTGCTCTTCACCGCCGCCCGGCGCGTCGGCGAACACGCTTGGACGCCCGACCAGGCGCGGCGGTGGGCGTCGGCGATCCCGGACTGGATCGCCAAGACCTATCCCGACAGCCCGATCATGGATTGCGCCCTCCACATGGACGAGTCGCAATTCCATGTCCACGCGCTCATCTTCCCGCGGGGACGGGCGCGCGACGGCGCGCTCGGCTACGGGATGACGGTCGCCAGCCGCGCCGCGGACGCGGCGATCCGCGGCGCGCCCGTTCCGCCGCGGCTGGGCCACGAGGAGAAGAAGGCGGCGGCGACGCGGCTGCAGGACAACGCTTGGGAGGCGCTTGGCAAACCCTTCGGGCTAGGCCGCGGCGAGAAGGGGAGCGCCCGCAAGACACAGGCGCTCAGCGATGCCGAACGCGGCAAACGGATGGTCGAGGAAGCCGAAGAGCGGGCGGCGGCACGCGACGCGCGCAGCCAAGCGAACCTGAAAGAGACGCAACGCCTGCTCGACGAGCAACGCGGGCTGACCCCCGCGTTCCGGCGCAGGGCTGTCGCGCGCGACGAGGCGAAGGCCAAGGCGAAGGTGGCGGCGGCCAACGAGCTGATGGCCGAAGCCAAGGCGAAGATGGAGGAAGGGAACGAGCGCATGGCCAAGGGGGCGTCGAGCGAGCTGCTGGCGCGGAAGGCGTGGGCGGCCGTTGAAGCGGCAAGGCGCAACCTCGTCGACATCGCCAGGGAGTGGCGGGAACGGATGGGGCCGCGAAGCGCCGCCTGGCGGCGCGTCGAGGACGCGCTCGACCGCGGGGGCGTCGTCGCCGAGCCCGTGGAGCGGCCGCGTTCGGCGGTCGACGAGCTGCGGGAGCATTCCCGGGCGCATCGGCGCGAACTGAGGTCGCAAGCCAACGCGGGCCGAACCGGCAAAGGGAGGGAACGATGACGAACACGCGGATGCCGCCAAGCGCGAAGCGCGCCCGGCGGCCCACCACGAGTTGGGGCTTGCGGGGCGGTTTCGCTTCCAACGCCTTGAGCGTTGCCCTGCGAGCCTTGCCCGCGGACGCCGACGAGAAGGGCTGGAAGTGCTCCATCCGGACCTCCAGGCGGGCGTTCGCGGCACTCGGAGAAGCGCAATCGCCGAACACGCCGATCATCGAAGGCGTTGCGGGAGGCGGCGAAGAAGCGGTCCGAGCGGGGGGACGAGTTCATGGCGGAAGCGGTGCTGCTGGCCGAGGACGCCGTTGCGACCCTTGATGGCGAGCCGGACGCGAGCGAACGGCCACGGCGGCGCCACGCGCAGGACGGCTTGGCCGAGCGGGGACTGGCGCGCACACGGCCACAGGGACGCGAACCGCGCTGAAAACGCCATGGCAGGACACCCTTGGGGCAAAACGCCCCTTGGAGAGCGTCGCAGGGCGTTTTACGGGATGCGGGCGTAAAGCGTTGCAGGCGGGCTGGCTGCCGCAGCGCAACCGATGCTGGTCGTCGCCCGCGTCGTGCAGGTCAAGCGCAAGTACGGGTTGACGATGGACGCGGCCGAGGAGGCGGAGATAGAGCGCGTCTTTGGATGGCTGCTCGGAAGCGGAGATGACGTGATAGTGCGTCGGGCGTAAACGGCCGTAGGCTGGCGCCGATGCGCGCGCCGAAAGGTGCGCTGCGGCGGCGCCGCCCCTTGATACTTCCTCTCAAGGGAAGATCAAGGGAAATTCAAGGGCAGGATCGGAGATGCCATACGGTGCAAGGGCTGGTCGCGAGTTCGCGTTACGCCGTGACACGCTCTCCGTTACGCCATGACACGCTTTCCGTTACGCCATGACACGCACGGGTGGCCACCTGCGCCGGCTTCTGCTTCTTGACGATGCGGTTGCCCGGCCTCGGCGGCCGTCTCGTGGGGGTTTGCGCCAACCATGACGTCTGGCGCGAAGGAGCGAAGATGCGGTAGTTGGCTCCGTCCCGTGCCAACTCGATCATATTGTCGTCGTCCAACTCCTCGAACGCCGTGATCGCCCTGTGCAGGTAGACGCGGTTTCTCGCGGGGTCGAGGCCGGCCATGCGCGCCAAGTCCGTCTTCGAGTACGCCCTGACGTACCTTGCGGCCGGGTTGGCCTCCTGTTCGGCCCTGTTGCGCTTCACCGCGCCGCCCTTGCCGCGGAGGGGCTTGCCGCTGGCGTCCAGCATTGGGCGTCCGATCGTGCGCGTGATGCCTACGCCTTTTCGCGCCGACAAGTCGATGGCTTCCATTGCGGCCAGATAGGCGCAGTACAGAGGCGTGCTGATCGTTCCGTAGTGCCGTAGTCGGTGCCAGTCGATGTTGACGCCTCGCGCGGCCGTGGGCGGCAACATGATCGAGAACCGCACAAAGGGGTCGTCGCGGCTGGCGGGAATCACCGGCACGCTGATGATCTGCACGCTGCCGACTCCGGGAACCAACACAGCGTTGAGGCCGTTCCGTATCAGGTGCAGCGCTGTCGGCAGGTTTTTCCAATCGCGCCGCTTGTTTTCCCACCCGTAGGGGTGCAGCCAATCGGCAATTGGCGGCACGTCGTCGATGGTCCTCCACGCGGGAACGTCGAACGTGTGCCAGTTGCCGTCGCGTTCCGAAATGCGCAGATGCAGCAGGGCGCCACAGAAGAGCTTCAGCGCCCAGGCCGCGCCCATTCCCCGCTCCGTGGTCTGCCCGCCGACGTGCTGGAACAGGCTCACGATCCAAAACGGAAACCCCTCGCCGTGTCCCAGCACAGGCAGCAATTCGCCCTGTCTCGGCGGTTCGCGCAACTTCGGCAGCAGCGCGGCCTCCTTCCCGATGCGGCGAAGACGGGGCCAGCTCGCCTTGGACTTGGGTACGAACGGTGTCGTGTGTTTCGGCTGTTCGGCTTTCCACGCCCTCCAATCCCGCACCAGCGGCCCCAACGGATGCAGGGGGCGCGGGTTGGGCATCGCCTTCCAGGCGGCGTGAACGGAGTCGGGGGTGCGCACGCTTTTCGTCGGGTTGCGCGTCCACGACACCAGGCCCACGCCGTCGCCCGCATTGCGTTCCACGGCGCCCCATTGCCAGTCGCCGCCGCTTGTGTCGTCGGCGCCGCCTTCGACGATCACCTTGCGCAACAGCTTTGAAGCCGCGGCGTCTCCCGCGTCCGTGCGGAAGTCCGCTTGGCACAAGTCCGCCTCGCTCGGCACCAGTTCCCCGGGACACTCGTCGTCCTCGTTCTCCCGCCGGTGCAGCACCTCCGCCAGATACCGCACCATGCCCATCCAGCTGTCCACGTCGGCGAGCTTCATATCACTGGGTGCTCGCCCACTTCCGGCGTACCTCCCTCGCGGCTCTCATCCGGGGTGCACTGTATCCACAGCGGATGGCCGCTCACCCAGACGGAGGAGGTCTGCGGCGAGTAATTTCCCTTGAACAGGCGCAGGCAGGTCCCCGCGTGCGCGTCCGCGTCCTTGTCGGTGCCCTTCCCCAGGGTCATGGCGCTGCGCGCGGCGCCCTGCCAGTCCGTGCTGCCGGAATACTGCTGCCCCCTGGCCTTCGGCGGGTGCGCCAGTATCAGCACCGCGCTTTTGGCGTCGGCGGCCCACGCGCCGAGGTGCGACATGAACGCCCTGACCAGCGCCCTGTTGTTCTCGTCGCCACCGTAGGCCGCCGCCAGCACGTCGAGTACCAGCAGAGCCGCCCGCTTGTCGGACGCCTGCTTCAGAATCTCGCCCATAAGGGGCGTCCGGTCGCCGACCGTGGACGTGTGTTTGCGCTCCATCGGCCCCCACACCGGCCCGAGTCCCGCGGCGTACACCACGCGCAGCCGATCGTCGACGCCCTTGGCATCGCCGGTCCCGTCGATGGACTGGAACGCGCTCACGATCGCTTGGATGCGGCGCGTCATCTCGTCCAGATCGTCCTCCCATGTGACGTACACGACATGCTCCGGCTCGTTCGACGCCAACGGAAGCTCCTGCTTTTGGGGGCTCTTTGCCGAAGCGGGCAGCCACAGGCGCCGCCCCTGCGCCACGCCGACGCTCAGCTGCAGGGCCATTCTCGACTTGCCGATTCCGCCGTCGCCGGTGAACAGGGCGGCCGTGCCCCGCGGCAGCGCGTTCTCGATCAGCCAACGCCTCGGCGGCACCTCGGCCGTGTGGTCGGTGCGAACGCGATCCTTTCCGATCAGCGGTTCGGGTGCAGGCGTGAACCGGCGCAGCAAATCGGGGTCGACGGCATCGAGCAGCGCATCGCGCAACGCGTCGTCGTCGACTTCGTCCGACACCCCCTCGGCAGCGGCGAGCACTGCAAGCCGCGCCTCCCTGATATCCGCCGTGGCGGCGCTCTCCGACGGCGGCGGGCTTCGGAGACACATGAGAGCGACCTCGTCCACCACGGCCCACAGCGCCTCGTCGTCCGCGTCCGTGGTGCCCGCGACCGCGTTCAGCCTCTCCTTGAAGGTGGTCACGACATCTCCTCGAGTTGCTGCGCCGGATCGGAATCGTCCGGCAGTCTGCGTCTCCTGCACAGCACCCGCCGCCCCCGGAGTTCCGCGAGCAGGCGTATCGCCGCCGCCCGTCCAGGCCGATCGCCGTCCGGCCACAGCTCGATCTCCCGCCCCGTGGCCGCGAGCTCGTCCGCCCGCCTGGGAAGCCCGGACGATCCGCCCGCGGCCCACGCCTCCGTTCCAGTCGCGGCGATGGCGAGCGCGTCGATGGGCCCTTCGCAAACGGCGAGCGCCGGCGAATGCCGCGGCGGGTAAGCCCGGAACCACGCGCCCGCCAACCGCCCGACGGCGAACCGGCAGCGGCTCCCGTCGGCCCACGCGCATCGCCGTCCGTCGTCGGCCAGCGCTTCGACCACTAGAGCGCGGGTGCGCGGTTCGCCGGCACCGGCCAGTATCGACAGGAGGAACAACACCGCCCCGGCCGCCCCCGTCGGCGGCAGCGCCCTGGCGTAGGGTCCGCCCTGCGCGACCTGCCGCCATGTCGACGCCGGCAGCCAGCGCACGTCGGCGTTGAACCGCGCGACCCCTCTGGACGCGAGATAGCGCTGCGCGGGGGTGCCGGCCGGCCGGCGTGCGTTCCGCGCCCACATTCTCGCCGCGTCGACCCTGTCGTCGTCCGAGCGCGGGACGCCCCGAGACGGCCCGCGCCACGACCCGGGGGATGCCCCGCGGGATTTCGCCGTCCCGTCCGGGAACGCCGCGGCGAGGATCGCTCCCCGGCCAGCGCATCGGCGGCAGCCGAACAACGCCGCGCCGCCGCCCCTGCGCCGGTCGTTGACGTGGAAACGGTCCGTGCCGCCGCATGACGGGCACGGCCCGACCAGCTCCGCGCCCCGCCAGCGGAGGCCGAGCCCGCCCGCGACGCTCTGCCACGCGGCGAAGGTCGGTAGTGCCCCGTTCATCGCCGGCGTCTCCGCAGGTGGTGTCGGCTAAACAGTGTGGACAGTGGGGCTTTTGCTTTCGGGATGCGGCAGCCGCGCAGCGACGGGGCGACTGCTGGCCCAGCGCTCCACGTCGCTCCGGCGCCATCGCACACCCCGCGTGGCGACGCGGATCGGCGGGGGAAACCGGCCGGTCTTGACGAGCTCATACACGGTCGATCTACTCAGACCGACCGCGACGCAGACGTCGCGCAGACGGTAGAGTAGGACGGGGTCTGGGGTCGGCTGTTGGGGGAAGTTCATGAAACAGTCCTATGTCGTTTTTTAAGATCCGCTAGTAAATATGAACAGTGCCATACTTTGCAAGCTTTTTGGAGAAAGTGACAAAAATAAGACCGGAAGGTTGACAATACAGAATCAGAAGATGCGGAGCATCCGCCAAAAACGACATTTGGCCATTTTGCCATTTTGGTCATTTGGCTATTTTGGCCATTTGGCTATTTTGGCCATTTGGCTATTTTGGCTATTTTGGCCATTTGGCTATTTTGGCCATTTGGCTATTTTGGCCATTTGGCTATTTTTGGCTATTTTGGCCATTTGTCAATTTTGGCCATTTGTCAATTTTGCCATTCCGCCAAAGAGCCATTCCGCCAAAAAAACGACATTCCGCCAAAATAACGAAACGCGGAGCATCCAAAAAGAGACATCCTTCCCAAAGAGATCAAAACACTTCTCGGACAGTTGTCTTTCCCTCGATCCGAATGCGGTGCCACAGTTCGACCCGTCAGCCCATCCAACAGCGATCAACGTGAGCGACTCACCCATACAGATGGCCCAAGGTCTGCGGCGCCAGCTCATAGACGAAGACGCGACGAAGACGCGCAGGCTTGCCCACGTCCGCGGCGAGGTGCGCAGCGAAGCGACTCGGCTCGCAAACGCCGACAAGCCCGGCCCGCCGATGTCGTGGAACTCGCGCCGTCGCTCGGCAAGGAGCAGATCGCCGCGCTGGAGAAGGAGCGCCGGCGACACCTGCGAGGCAAGCGGGGCCGACCGCCGAACGCGATGCGCGAAATCGTGATGTGGGGGCCGCCGGGGCACAAGTCGGCGCAGGCCTGGCCGCGGGCGCAGTCGGAGGAGTGGGCCAACGACGGGCCAACGACACCCTTGCGTGGGTGAGGCGGCGCTTCCCCGACTCGCTCGTGATCGCCGCCAGCCTGCACATGGACGAGGGGTCGCCGCACGTGCATACATGCCTGTTTCCACGCTACAGGGACGCTGCGGGCGAACTGGCGTACGGATGGAAGCGGACCGAATCCGCCGCCGCGGATCGCCTTGGGCGGGACGCCGCAACTGAACGGCGGCGGGCTGTCAAGCGACATCAGAAACTGACCCTTTGGCGACACGAAAACTGACCCCCTTTGTCTTGGGCCACCGACGCTTTTCGCCGGTGGAGTTGGTCGCGGTCTTGCGCGGGGTTGTCCACGCTTTGTCCACGGCGCCGTCCCTGGATTGAACCGGTGCGGTGGGCAAAGGGTGGACAACCCCGCTTCGCCGCCGCCTCATGGTCGCCCGGCCACCTGGACGGCCGGCGGCGCGGAGACCTTCAGCACGCCGGCGCGACGCTTCTCGCGGAGCCGGTAGCTCTCGCCCGTGATCGTCAGCACGTGGCTGTGGTGCAGCAGGCGGTCGAGGATGGCGGTGGCCACCACGGCGTCGCCGAACACCTCGCCCCACTCGGCGACCGACCGGTTCGACGTGATCATCATGCTGCCGCGCTCGTAGCGCCTCGACACCAGCTGGAAGAACAGGTGCGCGGCGCGCGGCTCGAACGGCAGATAGCCGAGTTCGTCGACGATGAGCAGCTTCGGCTTGGCGTGGAACGCGAGGCGCTCGTCGAGCCGGCCCTCGCCGTTGGCCTTGACCAGAGACGCCATCACGGCCTGGGCGGTCGAGAACAGCACCGAGTAGCGCTGCCGGATCGCCTCGCGTCCGAGCGCCACGGCCAGATGCGTCTGCCGACGCCCGGCGGGCCGAGCAGGAACGCAGCGTCGCCGTGCGCGATCCACCGCGACGCCGCCAGTTCCCGCACCTGGCGCTCGTCGACGCTCGGCTGCGCCTTGAAGTCGAAGTCCGCGAGTTCCCGAACGGCCGGGAAGTGGGCGATCTTGAAGGCCATCTCGATGCGCCGCTCGTCCCGGCGCGCCACCTCCCGCCCGATCAGGAACGCCACCGCCTCGCGCAGCGTCATCCCCTTCTCCGCCGCCTCGTCCAGCAGGCTGTCGAGCTGGTCGCGGATCGCGGTGAGCCGCAGCCGCGTCAGATGCGCGGCCAAGGCCTCGTGGTCGACCATCTCGGAACCTGCCGCCGGCCACGGCCGCGTACTCGTCGAGCGGACGCAGCAGCGCGGGTTCCTTCGCGTCCGCTCCGCCTTCGGACGGCGCCGCCTCCCGGCGCGGCCCGGCGTTGACCCCGGCCAGATGCGCCCGCTCGACGATCCGAGCACGCCGGCCGGCGTGCTCGGCGTGATCCGCCACGACCTCCGCGCCGCGGTGGACGCGCACCCGACCGCCGCAGACCACCACGCGCACCCGCTCGCCGATCAGACGCCACGGCACCGAATAGGCGTTCGTGTCCACCGTCACCGCGCAGTCCGCCCGCACCTTGCGGATCAGATCCCGCAGCTGCCCGAACGGCGGCCGACCGGCGCACGGGCGCAGACGCTCCGCCTCGCCCCCGAAACGCTCCATCGGCGTCTCGCCGGTGGTGCCGTGGCGGCGCTTGTCCGCGATCTCGCGCTGCCACCACGCCAGGTGCCCCCGCAGCGCCTCCAGACTCTCGAACTCGCGCCCCGCGATCGCGTTGCCCTTGACGTGGCGCACGCCCCGTTCGTCCGCGTAGGCCCGCCGCGAGTAGCCCAGCGTCGCCACCGAGTTCGCCATCAGGATCTGCTGGAGCTCCAGGCGGGCGTTCGCGGCACTCGAAGAAGCGCAGTCGCCGAACACGCCGGTCATCGAAGGCGTTGCGGGAGGGGGCGAAGAAGCGGTCCGAGCGGGGGAGACAGGCAGAGGTAGGCGCCCGCGTCCGCCCACCGCCTTTCACGGCAGAGGCGACGCTCCTGATAGCGCACACACGCTGAGAGTCACGGCGCGACATCGAACGTCGTGAAGCCGCCCGCAATCTCCTCGCAGTGAAACAGCACCCGCGGCGGGTCTCCCGGCAACGGCGTCTCGGGCTGGTAGTCCGGGACGCGGTCCTCGATCATGTAGCCGAAGTCCCTCAAAGCGCCCCGGGTCACCGCGCCCAATTCCGCGTGAGAGTTGATCCTCGACTCCATGATGTCGCCGCCGGACGTGGTCGCCTCCAGGAAATTCCACGGCCAGTGGACCCCGTTCTTCATCGGCGGGTTCGCCAATGCTCCCCCAGACGCCCTGTAGGCCGCCGTGCCTTTGAGTCCGATCCAAGCATCGCCCGACTCGTCCCACCGTCCGCCGTGGGCGTTGAACTCGCGGCTTGGATAGTTCAGGAAGATGGCGTGTCCGATCTCGTGGATCGCCAGCTTGACGCGCCACGCGGCCCGGAGTCCTTTCATGCGCGAAGGGGAGAACCGGATCATTGACGCATGTGAGCGCCTCCCCGTCCCCCGCGGCATGTCGCTCATCAGGTGATCCCAACTGTAGGTCGTGCCCACCGAGTTGGTCTTGGTCGGGTCTTCGTAGTACGCGATGAGGAGGTCGTCCACTTCGGCCACTTCGACGACATCCGTGTGAACCGGCGTGTCTCTCCACCGCAACGACGGGATGCGAATGTCGTGCTCGGTCGGGAAGCCTTCTTGGATGATCCGTTCCCATTCGGCCGCGGCGGCGTTCATGGCGTCCGTCGTTTCGGGGCTTGGCAAATCCCCGGTCGGCTCGTAGGGCACGGGAAGCAGGGTGATGTTGAACACAGCATCCGGCTCCTCGCCGGGGACCGCGCACCGAATGTTCACGCCTTCAACCGCGAGTTCGCGACACTTCCGGGCGACTGCCACATCGTGGAAACTGGTGAACAGGGCCACCACGTCGTCCGGGGTGTCCGCGACGATCCTGTCCACCCCTGTATGTCTTCCAAGGGAGACCACGAACCCGCCCCCCGGCTTGATGTCGGTTCCCGACGCACCGCATTCCTCGGCGTAAGCCGCCTGAGGGAACACCAAGAATTCGGCTTCAAACCATTCGTCTGAATAGTAGAAGACGCTGTGGCCAACGGTCGAACACCGGCCGACAATCATCCCCGTGTGGTGCGACAGCCCCGCGTTGTCCACCCCCTGCCCCGCCACTTGAAGAAAGGCGTTCGGATGCAGCCGGGGCGAGAAGTACAGCCGGTTCGGGTTCTCCAGCCGCCTTGCCCGACGCACCATCTTGTTCAGTTGCCGCAGCGCCCTCTCGCCGCCTTGCTCCAACAGGTTGCAAAAGCTGTTTGCCGGATCGTCCATCTCGGCGTCCACCTTGGCGCGGAAGTCCGACGCGCACAAATCGGCGAGCGTCCATGTGGTTTGAGCGGTGGCGGGAAACGCGCACAAGACGGCGCACAGGATCGCGAATCTGCTCATGGGGAGTCCTCGGTTGGAAAGCGCCCTTCCGGCCGCCCCGGAAGTCCACGCGCAGTGGATGTCAAGACCGTGGTGCGCGGACGCCGGGCAAGAGGGCTAGATGAACCGTAACACGGATCACGACGATGCGGCGCTGGCTGGCCCGGCTCCACACGACTCTCGTCGCCCGGTCTTTTCCTTTCGACCGAGGAATGTAGTCACAGTGTTTCCGCGCAAGCAATAGATCATCCCCTCCACCTTGATCCTGCAACGGACACCGCTACTGAACTCGACGAGCTGCTGCACCCGGTGGGAGCCGAGCGAGTGAGCAATGGTGTGGCGGATTCGCTCGACATCTAAATCCATTTCTCGCTCCAGATACCGGAGCACCGCGTGGTCCGTCACTTCGATCATTGGGCTTCTCCTGTCTGGTTGGCGTTGGGATCGATGCCCTCCTTTTCGACAGCCTCTAACGTCCGCATGGACTCCAAATCATCCTGCCGATTCCGCACGTCGTCGCTGAGCTTGCTTTCCAGCCACGCGACCCTCGCGTCCTTGGCTTCCGGCTTCAACAGGTCTCGCGGAATCTTCGACAACTGAACGTCGCCATGCACCAGGGCCCATCGCGCGTACTTCGACCCTCCCGTAATCTCACCCAAGAGGTCCTTGCAGACTTCGTAGGGTTCAGCGCCCCAGATCGTGTCGTATCCAACGGTCGCATCGGTGTCGTTTGGAAAGAAGTCGACAATGCCACCGACTCCCATGTCTTCGGCTAGGCTGCACAAATAGTCGGCAAACGGCACGACCCCGTACAGGTCGTCTTCGGTGAAGAGCTCGCACAGAAAATCTTCACCCCTAACCTTGTCTCCCAACACATCCGCGGTCCTAATCGAGTTCCTCTCGACGTCTGCCGCCTCGCATATGTCCTCTACATACTTCGCGAAGTAGAGCTGGCTGTCCTTGCCCAAATCACGCAGACGATCGACAAGCTCGTCGACCTCCCCGACGCGTTTCTTGCGCCACGCCAAGCTACCTTCGGCGAGCAGGACGAACAGCAGCGGCGCGAGTTCGACGATCTGCTTTCGCGTCGGTCCGTAGCGGGCACCAACCAAGTCGTAGGCAAGGCGAAGCTGGGGCGAGACTCGCAGACCAACGTGGACATCCTCCGGCGGTGCAGGCATCGGCTGTAAGGGGCTCGGCCCAGACAGCTCCTTGCTGCCGGTACCAAGGGCCTCAGCAATTCTCCTAAACGTCGTCGATCGTACTGCCTTCCGCGACGACTCAAGGCGGGCGAGCTGGCGCTCCGAAACTCGAGATTTCGCGGCCAGCTGGCGACGCGACAGCCTCTTGGCCTCCCGCAGAGCCCTGAGATTCCGTGGATCGATTTCAAGCGGCGAATCCTCGTCATCGGCCGCCGGCAACGGTTCCTCACCTAAGATCACTGCGCCATCCACATCCAAAGCCCGCGCTAGGCGTTCAAGCGTGGTAGAGCGGACCTGAACATCCTCGGTCTCGATGCGCGCGAGTTGGCGCTCGGACACATGCGCTTTGGCTGCAAGGGCTTGGCGCGAGAGCCCCCGGCGGTTGCGTAGTTCGAGTAAGCGCTTGGGATCGATGGTTGGCATAGCCAGTACCTTGTTTGATGTAGGTAAATAGACGCTAGCAAAAAATGTCTCTCCTTTCAAGTGCCTCTTACATGACGAAACCGGGTATAGAGTGTACGCGTTAAAGACAAGTTCATGTCATTGTCATGCCAGCGCGGATGGCAAGCGTTCGTTGCCCGATTCACGCCACGGCGTAACGTAGTTCTCAATCGAACAGCGTCAGGCCGAAGCCGACGCTGGCAGCCGATGGCGTCAATGCTCGTCGCGCCGCGGATGGAGGCTGGTGAGTGGCCGACAGGTTGCGACAACCTGCCTTGCTGCGTCAAGGTATGATCACTCCTGCAACACGGGAGAATTAACGTGCGGCGAACAATCATTCTAGCCATAGCGCTGGCGTCGGCTTGGGGCTGTGACCTTGAGGCGGAAACGACCAAGGCCGATGGAGGTTCAGTTTCAGTCCAGAGCGCTTACTCTAATATCGTACTACTAAACAGCGAATCGACGTTGCGGCGTGAATGGGTAGCTGTCCATGACGACGAACTGCCGGTTGACCTCAAGGGGACACCAGGCGTCGTTACCGAGTATCAATCTGGCGACTACAGATACAAAGCGTCGTATTCCATCGAGGTCAAAGAGCCCGTGGTTGCTGTTGAGGTTCGATTCATCCTCTTTGACATCTGGGGCGAGACAACACGGGCGCTGTCGGCCACCGACATCAAGGACTTTGAGCGGGGCATCCACGCGCTGGACGGTACTTGGAATCTCTTTTCAGCGAACGAGGCGTCAGAGCACTATGCGTCCATCGCCTATGTGGCGGCTGTACGCACCAAGACTGGAGAAGTCTACCGTGCCGATTCCGATGCGGTCATCGACGCGGCGCAGGAATACATGAGCGACTTCACCGACGATCTCCTTGACGAAGAACCGCCAAAGGGGAACGACTAAGCGCAGGGATACCCAGCAATAGACAGGCCGGCGACATCGTTCCTCGCCTACCGCGTGAGTCCATGCACACTGCGGGCCATTGCCCTTCGTTCGACCTCTCGGTGCCAAGCACCGCCTCCATAGGCGTCCTATTCAACAGTGGCGGCGTGGACTATGCCAAGGCAGTAGTCGCGTTCCTCAACTCCACGCTCGGCTGGGTTCAGGTCCTTAACCAACGAGCATTTGAGCTGGGGGAGACGGCATCCTTGCCCGCCCATCGTTCCGATGAGCGTATAGTGACTCGCGCCTCGGCATCGGCTAGAGTCGGTCATTGCGTTATGAAGGTCTGGTGACAGAACATGACCGGGAAGAGTCGAATATGCGATGTCTTGAATGATTTCAAGGGAACGCCGAAATTCGTAGAGGCCTGTCAGTGGTCTCTTATAGAGTTAGAGTACTCGGGGCCTCCGCACGTGCCACCGAGACCGTTGTTGGAAGGTCAAAGCGCGATCTATCTGTTCTTCCTAAACGACGTGTGGTTGCGCATCGGGCAAACTAGCCATTCTGCACGCTTCACTAGCCAACACTATGGAACCAAACGTGCAGGTAGCAACCTCGCGAAGGACATTTGGGAACACCGGCAAGAGTTCGATTTCAACGGTAGCGAAGGTGATGTGGGTGAGTGGATCAAGCAGAACTGCGGTAGGGTAAACGTCAGGCTTCCGGCCAGTTGGCCGAAGGAAGTTCCACCGCTCTTGGAGTCTTACCTTCATTACCGCCTCCGCCCACGCTTTGAGGGCCGCCGGAGTAACCGAACCGGCCGGTGATGCGTCCGTCGACGTCGTGCCTGACGCCGGTCATCCTCCATCGGCGCCGTCCGCCGCGTCCGGCGCGGGCATTACGAGGACGTGGCAGTGCCAGCGCGTCTCGTCCAGGTGCAGCGCCGCTTCCCACGATGGGACGGGCAGGGTCTCGGCGGCAGCGTGCGACAAGGTGCTCACTGGCACTATTCGCTCCGCCAGCTTTGGCCCGAGTTCGTTGGATGCTGACGACATTGCATATCTCACCACGCAGGCGCGGGAGAAGGGTCTTACGGTGAAGGTGAGCTTGAATGGGTGGAGGGAGGGTCTTGCGCCCCACGCGGAACGCATCTGCAAATGTCAGAAAATCTGACATTTGACACCATCGTTGAATGTGTTAGGGCGGAACCCATCCCGCAGTTTGTCCAATCTGTGGACAGGGTGTGCCTTCAGCGTTGGTTAGTCGAAGTTTAAGCCGTCCTTGGCAGCCTCTTCGCGGTACAGATCGCAACAGCGCTCCCTGCTCTCGGCCGAATCGTGTGGACGCCAAGGAGGCTCAAAGCACTTTTGCCAGTTGTTGTAGATGTCTTCTCCGAAGCTGTGCGTCAGCCACAACGCCCTGTATCCGTGATTCCGAAACAGCGCATCGGCTTGGTATCCACCTTCGGGTTCGTTTTGCGGGCGGACATCCGTCAGATATTCCAGCATCCAATCGACGGCGCATTGGGCGAAAGGGGTTGCGTTGACGAGTAGCGCGACACTAGCGGTTCTCACCGCGAACCCCTCACAGCTGGATCGTTGTTCGTCCGTGGCGTGTTCGTTCAAGTGCTTGCAGGCATCCGCCCGAACCGCCGCAAGGTCTAATCCCCGTTCGTCGGTCATCCAACGCAGCAACGATCCCTCTGATACCGTTGGATCGATAAGCCGCCTCACCACAGGCGCTTTCGGGTTCGGCACCGGCGACAATCCCACCTGCTGCCCGCCCAGCCCTCGTGGCGTGTGCGCGGTGAACCACACTGCTTCCGCCAGCCCGTCAACCTTGACAACGCAACTCCGCCTTCGGGCCACCGGCGACTCGACGCCGAGCGCCCTGCGACCGTTGTTGTTCGTCATGTCTCCCCACAGCACGCCCGACTCGTCTCCGCAGGCCCACATCGCCGCGCAGTAGCTTCCGCCGATCTCCTCAAGGCAGTTGATCTGGCCGATGGTCGGGAACACGCCGCTCCCTTGCGGCACCTCGATGGTCGTTGTCTCAGCTGTGGCGGGAAGCGCCAGCAGCACGCCGATCAGGGAAGCGAACCTCGTCATGGGAAAGTCTCCGTTGCGCCCTCCGGCCGCCGGACTTGGAGTTTGCCTCATGGCGAGGGCGGATCGACGGCGGGCGTTGAGAGGGAAGTCATGCGACGCGATCCATCATACACACCGCAAAGCGCGTGGCTTAAACGGGTGTGGATAGCAAATAGGTCTGTTCGCTTTTTCTAGGGCGTTTTAACACGGCGGGAACCTGCGCCGCCACGCGGGCGCGCAAATCGCCGTAGCTGTCAGTCGGCAATTCGAACGGGGCAACCTCGTCTTCGGCGAAAGCGGAACAGCGCGTTCACATCCAGCCGGACGCATCGTAGACATAACCCCGGTTCAGGGTGAGCACCCCGGCCTCCCGCACATCCGTCGCACTCCAACCGATTCATCTAGAGATCGTTACAGGCGCGTTCTACGCGGTGCAGGCATTCGAATCGCTTCTGAATCGCATCCGCATGGCAAACCGCACGGCAACGCCCCGGATTCGCGCGCGAATTCGGAGGGCTTGGACATCGGCGAGTCGACGGGCCGCCGATGGATCAATGCTCGCCGCGCCACACAAGAAGCCATACAAACATGACCGTGCCTGTTCCCATAAGTAATTGATATTGCTGTATATTCATGGCCATCTCTCGTTTCGATCCAAGGAAGGAGAGACGGGATGCGGGAGATTCTGTCGGTTTTTCAAGATGTTGAGGACCCCCGGCGGGGCAACGCCAAGCGCCACGATCTGCAAGAGACCTTGACGATAGCGCTGGTGTCGATGCTCGCGGGCGGTCGCACGTGCGTCGACATGGAGGACTACGGGCGCGTCTGGGAGCCCTGGCTGCGGGAGTTCATGACGCTGCCGAACGGGATTCCGAGCCACGACACGTTCTCGCGGCTGTTCGGGATGCTGGACCCGGCCGGCCTGCAGACGGCGCTGCTGCGCCTGACGCAGGACTGGGCGGACCGTCTCGGCGAGGTGGTGGCGGTGGACGGCAAGGCGCTGCGGCGGTCGTTCGAGGACGCCGCGGAACGGTCGCCGACGCACCTGCTCCAAGCGTTCGCGTCGGAGGCGAAACTGACCCTGGCGCAGGTGGTGGTGGACGGCAAGTCGAACGAGATCCCGGCGTTGCCGGCGCTGCTGGAGCTGGTGGACGTGAGCGGGCGCATCGTGACGGCGGACGCGATGCACGCGCAGCGCGGGACGGCGGCGGCGATCGTTGCCAAGGGGGGCGACTACGCGCTGGCCCTCAAGCGCAACCAGGGGACGCTGCACGAGGACGTGGCGACGTATCTGGACAATCCGCCGGCGTCGGCGGAACTCCTGTCGCATCAACGAGTTGACAAGGGGCACGGGCGCGTGGAGAAGCGCACGGCGACGGTCTGCCACGACGTCGACTGGCTGCTGGAGCGGCACGACTGGCCCGGCCTTTCGGCCATCGGCAAGGTGACCGCCGAGCGGCGTCTCGCCAGCGGCGCGGAGAGCGTCGACACGCGCTATTACATCCTCAGCGCGAAGCTGGAGGCGGAGCGCTTCGGGCGGACCGTCCGCGCCCACTGGGGGATCGAGAACAGCCTGCACTGGGTGCTGGACGTGTCGATGGACGAGGACCGCGCGCGCAACCGCAAAGGCAACAGCGCCGCCTGCCTGGCGGTCGTCCGGCGGCTCGCCCTGAACATCGCGCGGATGCACCCCGACAAGCGCTCCATCCGCCGCAAGTTCATCCACGCGCAGCGGAAACAGGAGTTCCTCGTCGAAATGATCCGCTGCGTCCGCAGGCTGGAGTAGGCGCGCATCTCAAATGCGATTGCCCTGTATCGCACGTACTTCCCGCAGACCCAAGGCGGGTGGAAGAGACAATTCGCCAGATGTGCCTGAACACCCGCCGACATGGCGTGGAGAGCCGCGTGCTCTGCATCAGCCCATCCGTCTTTCCGCGTGTGGTGCGGCGTGAAGAGGCTGTCGTATTTCGTTCCCGGCTGCATCTGGAAATCGCTTCGTGCAGCGTCTCTTTGCAAGCCCTGCCGATGTTCAGGCGGCTGCTCGGCTGGGCGGAAGTCGTCCATTACCACTTCCCGTGGCCGTTCGCCGATGTGTTGCACTTCGCCGCTAGGGTGCGCCGGCCGACGGTGCCACCTACCACTCGGACATCGTCCGCCAAAAGGCGCTGGCAGCGCTCCATGCGCCGCTGATGAATCGCTTCCTGAAGTCCATGGATCGCATTGTCTGCACTTCGCCCAACTACTTTGCGAGCTCCGCCGTGTTGCCGCGCTTCGAGGACAAAATCGACATCGTGCCCATCGGCTTGGCGCGCAAGTCTTACCCGCAGGGCTCGCCTGAACACATGGCGCGCGCCCGCGCCTGCTACGGCGAGGGCTTTTTCCGACGCTGCTCGACGACAAGGGCCACGAGCGGCTGGAGGAACGCGCGTCTGCGCCGTCGCCCCTCGACGGCGCGCCGGCGACTCGGAAAACCGCTCTCCTGTCGGACTCCAAGCCAATCGAATCCCCATCCAGGCAACCAGCCGTGCCGAACAACCGTCAAGCGCTAACTTCGGGATGGCGCTGGCGGGCTCACCTGCGAACCAGTTTCAGCACCTTGCCTAACTCGAATGTTCGCGCCATGCTTGGCGCGGCTAGGGGAGAGACGAGGCACGACTGATGCGCATCGCGGTGGCGCAATTCGCGGTAGGTGTCGACATCCGCGCCAATCTGGCCTCATGTTTGAGAATGCTCGACTTGGCCGCTCGGATTCACCCGGCCGTCGTGGTGCTGCCGGAGTTCTGCAACCACCCCTCGTGGTATGACGACGCGGCGCATTGCCGATCGGTGGCGCTGGTACCCGAAGGCGAGTTCCTATCCGCCATCGCGGCCAAGGCGGCGGCTATCGAGGCCTATGTCGTCATCAACTGCACTTTGCGCCGGGATGGCGATCGATGCACCGGCACCAGCCTGCTCTACGGGCCGACCGGCGAATTGCTTGGCAGCACGGACAAGCAGGTGTTGATCGGCCACGAGAACGATTGCTTGAGCAAGGCGTGGCAAGCCGGCCCGGTGTTCGGCACGCCGTTCGGCCGTTTGGGCCTGTACGCCTGCATGGACGGGGTCATCAACGAAACGCCGCGGTCTCTCGCTTTGCGCGGCGCCCAGCTGTTGTGCAACAGTCTGAACTCCTTTGCCTCGGACGAGGCTTCGCTGCATGTGCCGGTGCGGGCGGCGGAGAACAAGGTGTTCGTCGCCGCCGCCAACAAGGTGGGGCCGCTGATACCCGAAGCGATTCTCGAACCGGTGTCGCGGCAGACCGGCATTCCGGTACGGTTCCTGATGGGCGCCGGCGAGAGCCAGATCGTCGCGCCGGACGGCGCGGTGCTTGCCCGTGCCAGCCCCGGCCGGGAGGAAGTCGTGCATGCGGACATCGACATCGCCGCGGCCGAGCACAAGGAGCGTCCCGACGGCAGCGACGTCTTTCATTGGCGCCGCCCTTCGCTCTACCGTTCCTTGGCAACGGATCCAAGCGATCAACAGCGCGATTACCGCGGTGCGCCCAGCGTTTCCTGCGCGCTGATTCAGCTCGCCAGCACCGGCGAAGCCGGGCTGGACGAGGCCGAGGAACGGCTGGCCGACGCGTTCGCAAGCGGCGCTCGATTGGCCGCGCTGCCGCCACTTTTCTGCCTGCCCGAACAGCAAGTCGAGTCGCCGGGGGCGGCTGCCCGGCTGTCTCAAGCGGCCGTCTCCGCATTGGCCCGGCGCTGCCCGCCCGATTGCTATGTCGCCACGACGCTGGTGGTTGGCGAGCCACCGCGGCTGGCCGCGCTGCTGATCGGCGGGGAGGGTGTCAAGCTTCGCCAAGGCCCCCTGCATCGCAGTGAGCGCTACGCCTTTTCGCCGCTGGTCGACGATGTGCAAACCGTCGATCTGGGATTCGCCCGCGTCGCCCTCCTGACCAGCGACGACGCGTGCGTGCCCGAGGCGTTCCGCTTGGCGGCGCTCGCCGGCGCGGACACCGTGGTCGTCCCGGCGCTGCCGCTCGAGGATTGGGAGATGCGCACCGGCTTGCTCGAACGCTCGGCGGAGAACCGGGTGAATCTCCTGGTCGCCGCCCAGCCCGGGCCTTTCGGCGCCAGTTTCGCCACCGCGCTCAGCGAGGACTTCACGGTGCTCACGCCTTGGCGGGAACGCGCCTTCGACGGCCTACTCACGCTGCCGCCGACGTTGCGGGCACCTGCCGAGCCGGGCGTCACGGCAGTGGAAATACACCCGCGCTGGGCGGCGAACAAAGTGGTTTCCCGAGGCACGGATTTGCTGGCGGGACGCCCTTGGCGATTGCTCGATCCACTCCTCGCAAACGCGCCCGCGGAACCGCCTTCGGCGGTCGCGCCATGAGCGAACACGAACCCTCGCTTTCCGCTGCGCTGTGGCAGCGCGCGTTGCGACGGATCATCGACCGTTTCGCCCTGCGGGAGGTGGCGGGCGAGGATGGCGGCCCCTACCTCGCGTTGCAAAGCCACGCCCCCATGCACCAGGGGCGGGTGGGCCAAGTGCGGCTCTTTCGCGGCGGGCCACTGTTTCAAGTGGTCACGTCCACGATCGTCGTGCCGCCGATCGGTCTGGACTCGCACATGATGTTCGCCTTCACGCCCTCGGACAGCGCCGTGCCGCACTTCACGCTGGATTCGGTGCGGGCTGGCGGCCAGTACGCTTTCCATCTGGACCTGATCCCGCGCTTGGATCTCGGCGCCAACCTCGGCTACATGGACGCATGCTTCACGCCGCTCACGCCCATCTTCGCCAAGGGCGACGCCATGGCCGGCTTGTCGAAGGCGCAGCTCAGCCCCCGTCAGCACGCCATCATGTCGCCGTGGATGCTGGCCAAACGAGCCACTCCCGAAGCGTTCGCGGCGATCGATCCGCTGGTGGACGATTACCTGGCGCACTGGTTCGAGCTCGTCGAGGGCGGAGTGGACGCCGCGTTGCTGGAAGGCACGGACCGCGCCGCGCTGATCGAGCGCGACCGTCGCAACAAGGCCATCATCTTCAACCGCGACGTGGACAAGGTTTGGGATCAGATCACGCCGCTCGTCGGTGCGGATGCCGCCGAGCGCCAGATCAACCTGTTGCGCCGCACAAGCGCATGAAATCCCGCGTTCCACGAGGCAACCATGACCAAGCTCACCGCTGAACACCTGATCGAGGACTACACCGGGCCGGAGAGGGCCTTGCTCGCGCGCGTGGAATCCGTGCTGCCGGCGCTCGAAGCGCGTTCCGGGGCCATGGATCAAGACAGCTTCCTCGCCTTGGAGAACGTCGAGACGCTGCGCGAATCGGGGCTGCTCGGCCTCGTCGTGCCGGAAGCCTACAACGGCTTGGGCGGCAATCTGCGCGTTTGGGCCGGCGCCTGCTTCGCCTTCGGCACAGTTTGTCCTTCCACCGCGCTCGCGTATTTCTTCCATCTCACGTCCACCTCCCGCGGCACGCTGTCGCTCAAGGCGCTGGACGCCGGCTTGTTCGACGACACCGAAGCGCCGCTGGTGCGCGCGTTCGCCGAAAAGGTGCTCTACGCGATGGGGCGAGAGCGCAAGTGGCTCGCCAACTTCGCCAGCGAATCGGTGAAGTCGGAGGCCGCCGCCATCACCATCAGCACCACGGCCACCAAGGTCGCCGGCGGCTGGTCGCTGCGCGGCACCAAATCCTTCGGCTGCGCGACCGGCATCGCCGATCGCTACTTGGTCACCGCGGGGCTCGCGGACGTCCCCGGCGCGAACGGTTTGTGCCTCTTCCTCGTAGACCGCAACGCGCCCGGAACCCGTGGCCGCATCCGCTGGAACGCGCTCGGCATGCGCGGCTCGGCCACCGAAGGCTTGGTGCTGGAGGACGTTTTCGTCGACGACGAAGACGCCCTGGCCATCCCCGGCGCATTCGTGAAGATGTGCTCGCAAAGCCGCACCGGCTACGTAGGCAACCAAGTGGCGGCATCAAGCATCTATCTTGGCGCCGCCTTCGCGGTGTACCAAGCGGCGATGGCGAACACGCTGAAGCGCAAGTTCCAAGACACCGGCCGGCCGCTGGCGACCGGCCCCTACCAACAACAGCTAATCGGCGACATGTACGCGGACCTCAACACCGCGCTGCTTTGGGCGCGCCGCATGATCGAGATCGAAACCGCCGAACCGCCCATCGTGCCAATGGACGAGGTGATGCCGTTCTGGCGCGTGTGCAAGGGGCAGGTGGCGGAGCACAGCTTCAAGGTCACCCAGCACGCGCTGAAACTGGCCGGCACCGCCGGCACGCTGTTCGGCACGCCGTTCTCGCGGGCGCTGCGCGATGTGGCGATGGGCTTGGTGCAGGCGTTTCCCGCCGAACGCGGGCGTCTCGAAGCCGCGCGGATGTTGATCGGCGATGCGGAGCAGACGTCTTTCGGCACGGGCAGAGGCTAGGGGCGGCCGAACAGGCATGGATCTGGCCCGCCGGCACTTGGGTTTGGGATCGCGCCCGGCGCTGATCCTGGTCGATCTCATCAACGGCTTCACGGACCCCGCCTGCCCGCTCGGCAGCGAGAGCAGCGCCGTTGTCGCCGCCAACGCCACCTTGCTGGCGTGCTTTCGCCGCCGGGCGTTGCCCATCTTCTTCACCACCGTGGTGTTCTCGAACGACCGCCAGGCCACCGTGTTCCGCGGCCGTTTGGCGGCCTTGAACGTGCTGCGCCCCGGCAGTCGCTGGGTGCGAGTCGATGCGGCCTTGACGCCCCGCGCCGACGAGCCGGTGATCGAGAAACAGGGGGCAAGCGCCTTCTTCGGCACCGATCTGCTCGAGCGGCTGAGGACGTCGCGCGCCGATTCGCTGGTTGTATCGGGGCTCACGACGAGCGGCTGCGTGAGGGCGACGGCCGTGGACGGCTTGCAGCACGACTACCGGGTGGTGGTGCCCCGCGAAGCGGTGGGCGACCGCAATGCCGCCGCCCACGAAGCCAATCTGTTCGATCTGGACGCAAAATACGCCGATGTGGTCTCGATGGCGGAATTGTTCGAACTGATGGCCGAGCCGACGGCTTCCACGCGGTGAGGGTCCTTGCGCAATGACGGCGCGGGATCCCGTCATCGTCGCCGGCGCCGGGCCTGCCGGGGCGACATTGGCGCTGCACTTGGCGCGGCACGGCATCCCGGTGCTGCTGCTGGAGCGGGAAGCGGCCTTGCCGAAGGATCTGCGGGCTTCCACCTTTCATCCGCCATCGCTGGAGATGCTGAACGACTTGGGCGTGGCGGCGCCGATGATCGCGCGCGGTTTGATCGTGGAGCGCTACCAGTACCGCGATCGGCGCACCGGCGAGGTGGCCGAGTTCGACATGTCGGTGATCGCGGACGAAACGCTGTTTCCCTACCGCTTGCAGCTGGAGCAGTACGAGCTGACGGCGATCATCGAGCGCGCGCTGCGCCGCCACCCTTGCGCGGAGCTTCGGCTAGGCCACGACGTCACGGATTTCCACCAGGATGCCGATGGCGTGTCGGTGTCCGCAACCACTCCCGCCGGCCGCCAGACCGTACGCGGCAGCTTTCTGGTCGGCGCCGACGGCGCATCGAGCAACGTGCGCAAGGCGGCGGGAATCGGCTTCGGCGGTTTCACCTACCACGAGAAGTTCCTGGTGGCGTCCACGGACTTCGCCTTCGAGCGGGTGTTCGACGATCTTTCGTGGGTGAACTACGTCGCCGACGCCAAAGAGTGGTGCGTGATGCTGCGCACCGACAAAGCCTGGCGCGTGTTGTGGCCGGTGGACGCGGCCGGCAACGCCGATGCCGAGCGGGAGCTGGGCGATGCGGCGCTGCAAGAACGCCTGCATCGCCTGCACGACAAGCGCGGCGACTATCGCATTCGTCACCGCACTCTGTACGATGTTCACCAACGGGTGGCGCAGACCTACGTCAAAGGCCGCGTGGCGCTGGTGGGCGATGCCGGCCACATCAACAATCCGCTCGGCGGCATGGGCATGAACGGCGGTCTGCACGACGCCTGCAATCTGGGCCGCAAACTGGTGGCGACGTGGCGCGGCGAGTTGGATCTCGACGCCGGCCTCGCCGCCTACGACCGGCAGCGCCGCGAATTGGCGGCGCGGTTCGTGCAGGAACACACCATCAACAACAAGAGACTGATGGAATCGTCGAACGTCGATGCGCAACGCGAAAGGCAGCGCGACTTGATGGAAAAGGCGGAGGATCCTGACAAGGCCAAGGCGTTCGTCATGGAGCGCGCCATGATGCACTGCGCATGGGAATGAACGGGCCTGCTTCATGACGCACGAGCGGGGACCGGATACCGTCGCGAACGCCGGCCGCTTGCCGCTGGCGGACGTGGTCGTCGTGGAGTTCTCGCACATGGTGATGGGCCCTGCCGCCGGCGTGATCCTCGCCGACCTGGGGGCGGACGTCACCAAAGTGGAGCCGCTCGGCGGCGACAACACGCGCCGCTTGAAGGGGTCCGGAGGCGGCTACTTCGCCATGTACAACCGCAACAAGCGCAGCTTGTGCGTGGATTTGAAAAACGCCGACGGGCGGGCGCTGGCGCATCGCCTCGTCGATCGGGCGGATGTCGTCATCGAGAACTTTCGCCCCGGAGCGATGGAAAAGCTGGGTTTCGGCTACGCGGAACTCGCCACGCGCAACGAACGCCTCGTCTATTGCAGCCTCAAGGGTTTTCTGCAAGGGCCTTACGAGCACCGGGCCGCGCTGGACGAAGTGACGCAGATGATGGGCGGGCTGGCCTACATGACCGGCTTGCCGGGGCGACCGATGCGCGCCGGCTCTTCGGTGGTGGACATCACCGGCGGCATGTTCGGCGTCATCGCCGTGTTGGCCGCGCTGAATGAACGCCGCGCCACCGGTCGTGGCCAGCTCGTCACCAGCGCGTTGTTCGAGACCACGGCGTTTCTGGTGGGCCAGCACATGGCGCAGCAAGCCGCGCTCGGCGAGGCGCCGCCGCCGATGTCGGTGCGCCGCTCCGCGTGGGGCGTGTACGATCTCTTCGCGTGCGCTGGCGGCGAACAGGTGTTCGTGGCCATCGTCAGCGACACCCAATGGCGCGCCTTCTGCGAGCGGTTTCCCACCACCAAGCTGGCGGCCCTCGCCGCGGACTCGACCCTGGACACCAACCGCGGCCGGGTGGACAACCGCGATCGCCTGCTGCCGGCGCTCACGGCGCTGTTTGGCGAACTCTCGCTGGGCGAGGCGTTGGCCGCGTTGGAGAGCGCCGGCGTGCCGTTCGCCGAAATTCGCCGGCCGGCCGATCTGTTCGACGATCCGCACCTCGCCGCCAACGGCTTGATGGAACTGCACATCACCGATGGCGACCGGCGTGGCACCGTGGCGCGGCTGCCGAAACTGCCGCTCGAGATGGACGGCCGGCGCCTCGACAAGCGCTTCGACATTCCGCGCGCCGGCGAACATTCGCAGCAAGCCGCGGAGCGGTCTGGCTACGCCGAAGCGCTGATCGAGGACCTCGTTCGCCGCGGTGTCGTCAAGGACGCCTAAACGCCGCCGCTAGGACCTAGCCCGGGCCCGCTCGCCTTCCTCCGGCATGTAGTGCCGTTCGCTCACAGGGCGCATCAGCGCGTTGGCCACCAACGCCAGCAGCAGGAGGCCCACCATGAGGAACATCGTCGAGTTGTACAGCGACGCGCCCGGATGCGGCACGCCCTCGGGCACGATGTCCATCAGCTTGGCCACCGTCACGGTCTTCTCCCGCACGAGCAGCTCCAGCTGGTCGATGCCGGCCCCGAACCGTTCGCGGAACGCCGCCGGTTCGGCTTGGTCGGCCAGGTCGCGAATGGCGCGCGCCTCGGCCCGCTGCCGCAACGTGGTGATCGCCAACGGCCCCACCAGCCCGGCCACGCTCCAAGCGGTGAGCAGCCGCCCGTGGATGCCCCCCACGAAACGCGAGCCGAACACGTCCGCCAAGTAGGCGGGTATGGTGGCGAACCCACCGCCGTACATCGTGAATATCAGCATCGTCGCGGCGTAGAAGTAGATCAGCCAGACCACCGACGGGCTGACGCTGACCTGGTGGGCCGCCAGCGGTATCGAAAGGTACAGGACACTGCCCAAGGCGAAGAAAATCCAGTATGTGCGCTTGCGCCCCAGATAGTCCGACGCGCTTGCCCAGCAAAACCGTCCGACCATGTTGAACACGCTGATCATCACCACGTAGGTGGCGGCGAAAGCGCCATCCACGATGTGCGGCAACGTGGAGCCGAAAATTTCCGACATCATCGTGCGGGCCACGCCCAGCACCCCGATCCCGGCGGTAACGTTCAGACACAGCACCAGCCACAGCAGATAGAACTGAGGCGTCTTCAGCGCCTGATTAATGTCCACGTCGCGCCGCGTCATCATGCGCGCTTTTGCTTCGCTTTCGGCGGGCGGAGCCCAACCGGCCGGCCGCCAGCCCGGCGGCGGTATGCGGAACGCGAAGGCCGCCACGGTCATCACCGCGAAATACGTCACGCCCAGCACGATGAACGTTGCCATTACGCCCACGCTGCCGGTACCCGCCAAGTACACGCCCTCCGGCCCCGGTACGATCATTTGCGGCACGTCGTGGGCCGCAACGGTGACCACTTCCCGCAGGCCGCCGGCCGTTTGGGCGAAGCGCCGGCCGTCCATCGTCAGCAGTTCCACATCGGCGACGTCGCCCAGAAACACCGGTGCCCGGTAAAACGTGCGGATCAGGAAGTCCTTGAGCGGCGCCGCGATGATGGCGCCGCCGCCGAAGCCCATGATCGCCATGCCCGTGGCCATGCCCCGCCGGTCTGGAAACCAGCGCAGCAGCGTGCTCACCGGCGACACGTAACCCAGGCCGAGACCGCAGCCGCCCAGCACGCCATAACCGAGATAGAGCAGCCACAACTGCTGCGTATGGATGCCGGCCGCTCCCACCAGGAAACCGCCGCCCCAACAGGCCGCCGCCACCACGCCAACCAGGCGCGGCCCCACCTGCTCCAGCCATCGCCCGGCAAAAGCCGCCGCCAACCCCAGGAAGACAACGGCGACGGTGAAAATCCAGACTACCTGCGAGAGGCTCCAGTCGCTGGCGCTACTGGCGACAACGCCTTGCGTGCGCGTTAGCGGGGCATTGAACAGGCTCCAGGCGTACACGGAACCGATGCACAGGTGGATGGCAATCGATGCCGGCGGCGCCAGCCATCGATTGAAGTGTCGAGGAGCGACAATCCGTTCTCTTGCCAGCCCTTTTGGCAATACTCGACGCCATCCGAAACCGTGCATTGCCGAGCCAGCCTCCTTGTCGACCGCGTCGCGTTGCCGTTCGTCGTCGTTCCGGCTGGCCCCGGCGTCAACCATCCTTGGGCCTGCGTGCCTTGGCGGTCGGCATCAGTCTCTTGAGGCTGACGTCAAGCACGTTGTTCCCGCACGCGATCTTACCCCCGGTGGGCGACTCGTGGCCGCCATCGTCGCCTTTTGTCTTGCTTCGCGATTCGTCAAAAACAAAACACGGCTTGACTTGAACGTACGGGAATGTACGATGCGCCACGCGAAACATGTTCTTGGGGATGCCCGCTCTGCCGGGCCGCCCGCCGCTACGACAGCCCCTAGAGCGGCCACGGGGTAGCTCCTGATTCCAAATGCGATTGCCAACCGCGCTAGCCACGCGACGCGCGGGATGTTTGCGCCAATAGCCTTGGCGGCCGCCTTGGCTTTTCCGGCGGCGGCGCAGCGGGCCGCCGAGCAACCGTGGTGCGAAATCACCGTAGGCTTTGAAGGTGGCCGTCCCGTAGTGTCGAAAGCGGCCTTGGCGCCCAGCCCAAGTTCGGTTGTGGAAGCGGACGGCAACGTGCTCGAGCGTCTTGACCAAGCGATCGCCCGGTTGCGGACGGACCTTGCCGCGTTGCCTTCCGCGACGGCAACCGATGCCCATCCGTTGCCTTGGCGGGTCGCCGCCGCCCGGCCCAGCCACCTCTTCTACACGGCGCAGACGGTGTTCTGGAAGATGCATCGGCAGGCCGCTTGGGCAACGAACGCGGCCTGCGTCGAGGCCGATCCCGCGGTCGACGACGTCGGCACGCTCCATGTCGTGGTCAACATTGTTGAACGCGCCAACCAGGAACTGCGGCGTATGCTTGACGAGGCGAGCACCGCACCCGTTGCGGACGGGCGGCTGGCAACGGGCGCATCGGCCGCGCGGCAGGCCGGCAGCCTGCTGACGCACCTGCTGGCGGCCAGCCGACAGCTGGACGCGCTGTTGCCGATGGACCACATGCCCAGCGCCATCTACGACCGCCTCTTGGAGGCGTTGCGGCAACTAGGCGGTCTCACGGAAGAAGCCTTGCCACCTTTGCCGACGCCCAGCGACGATGATGGCGAAGGCAAGTCCGTCACGGACGTCTACCAGCGCGTCTTTCGGTGCCTTCGCCTCAGCCAAGTGCTGGAAGTGAAGCGGAACCTGGAAACGGAGCGAGGCCGGAAGTTCGCGCTCTCGCAGTGGCACGGCGTGGACTCGGCGACGAACGCGCCCAGCCTGCAGATCGAAGCGGCCAGGGGCGCAGACCGCGCCGGTGTCGACCGCTCCCACGTGTACGACTTGGCAACGCTGGTGATCGCTCACTTGGCGAGCTTGGGCGAAGGCGATAGCAGAAGACCCGTGGCTTATGCTCGCCCAAGCCTCGTGCGTTCGTCAGACGTGTACCGCTTGGCGGGCGTGCTGGAGTCGCAACTGTTGAAGATGACGGGCATCAAGGTGCCGGAGTAGCCGCGCCGTCAGTTCAACTTCGCCCACGGGCAGGCATCGAACCGCGCCCTCTCGAACGCGTCGATGCTCGCGGCGGCGGTGAGCGTGTGGGCAATGGGGTCCAAACCGCGCAGCAGAAGTTGGCGGTCGCCCGGGCGAATGCCGAAGGCGAGTTCGGCCTTTGCCGTGGACACTTTGCCGGCGCGGAGGTCTATCGCCAACAAGTTCTGTTGCGGCGCCGCTGCCACCCAGCCGGCCAGCGTGGACAAATCGGCCGCCGGCACCGTTCCCGGCAGCAAGCCGTTGGCGATGCAGTTCTTGCGGAAGATGGCGCCGAAGCTCGGCGCGAAGATCGCGCGGATGCCAAAGTCCGAGAGCGCCCAGACGGCGTGCTCTCGGGACGAGCCGCAGCCGAAGTTGTGGCCGCCGAGCAGAATGCTCGCGCCAGCGTAAGCCGGCTGATTCAGAACGAAACGCGGGTTCGGCAGCCGCCCGCCGACATCCGCGTAGCGCCAGTTGGCGAAGAGGCCGGCGCCCAGACCGCGCTTGGAGACCCGGCGCATCTCCCGCGACGGAATGATGGCGTCCGTGTCCACGTTGTCGCGCAACAGGGGAGCGGCGATGCCGCGATGACAGGCGAACGGTCGCACTGGTTCTACTTTGCCGCGGAGTTCGTCCGGCATCGTTTGGGCGCCCTTCGCTTCATGGCACCATCGCGTCCAACGTCTCCGGCGACGCGATGCGGCCGCGAATCGCCGAGGCCGCCACCACCGCGGGGCTCGCCAAGTGGGAGCGCGTGCCCGGTCCTTGGCGGCCCTCGAAGTTGCGGTTGGTGGTGGTGATGACGCGCTTGCCGGCGCCGAACGTCTCGCCGCCGGCGTAGAAGCACATCGCGCAGCCGGATTCCCGCCACTCGAAACCGGCGGCTTGGAAGGTCCGGTGCAGCCCTTCGGCTTCCGCCGCCTTCTTCACTTGGCTGGAACCCGGCACGCAAACCGCCGCCACGCCGGGCGCGACGCGCCTGTTCTTCAGCACCGCGGCGGCGAGCCGCAGGTCGCTCAAGCGGGCGTTGGTGCAGGAACCGATGAAGGCCGCGTCAATTGGCACGGCCGTCAAAGCGGTGCCGGGCTCGAGACCGATGTAGTCGAGCGCCCGCCGGTCGGACGAGTTGCGTGGCGGTGGCACCCGGCCACTGACATTCACTCCCTGCGCCGGCGAAGTGCCCCAAGTGACGCGGGGCGCCACCGCGCCGGCGTCGATGGCGATGCGGTGGTCGAAGGCGGCATCGGCATCTGTGCGCAGCGCCTGCCAAGCCGCCTCCGGCGGCGCGGCCGGGGCGTAGGGCCGCTTGGCGACGTAGGCGATGGTCTTGGCGTCCGGGGCGACAAGCGCTGTCGCCGCGCCGAACTCCACCGCCATGTTGCACAGCGTCATGCGCGCCTCCATGTCGAGTCTGGCAACGGCGCCGCCGCGGAACTCCATCGCGGCGCCGAGACCGCCATCGGCGCCGTATTCGGCGATCAGAACGAGCGCCAGGTCTTTGGCCGTTGCCGGCGCGGCCAACACGCCCTCCACGACCACCTCAAGCGTGGCCGGTTTGCCAAGCCGCAACGTCGACGTGGCGAGGACATGCTCGGTCTCGCTGCTGCCGATGCCGAAAGCCAGGCAGCCCAACGCGCCCAGCGTGCAGGTGTGTGAATCCGGGCAGACGACCGTGAGCCCCGGCAGCGCGATGCCCTGTTCGGCCATCACCAGGTGGCCGATGCCTTGATTCTCGTCGCCCACGTCGAACAGCCGCAACCCGAACCGCGCGGCGTGGTGCCGCAGGCCGATGATGAAGTTCTCGCCACCGGGCACTGGCGTGGCGTCGCCGCGGCCGGGCCGCGTGTCCACGATGTGGTCCATCACGCAGAAGACGTGACCCGGGCGCCGCACGGACTGGCCGCGGGCGGCCAGTTCGGCCAACGCGATGCTGCCGGTGCGCTCGTGCAGGCACACGCGATCGATGTACAGCAGGCCCTCGCCGTCGGCGTCGGTTTCGATGCGGTGGCTGTCCCAGAGCTTGTCGAACAGCGTGCGCGGCGCCGACGAGCGGCCCTCAGGCATCGTCGAGCCGTTCCCCGGCGGCTTCGGAAGTCGGCTCGTGCGGGCGGGCGATGGCCTCTCGCTCCTGCTGCACGATGCGCAGGATGCGCGCCAGGTATTCCTGCTGCCAACGGCCGCGTTCGGCGCGTTGCGCGGCGTTGGGCGCGAAGTCCTCGATGTCCGCTTCGGCAACGATGCCGCGTTCGATGAGCAGCTGCTCCAGCGTGTCCAGCCGCATGCGCGTCACCGCCAGCTCGCCGGCCACCGCCATGACAATGGAGAGCACGCGCTCGACGTCCGCGTCCTTGAAGAAGTAGGGGCGTTTGCCCTTGGCCTTCGCCCCGGCCAGCGCGACCGCGTCGAACGGCTCAGACATGGGCGCCGGTGATGTGCCAAGCGGCCTTGCGGCCATAGTCCTCGGCGTTGTCGTCCGCGGCGTCCGGGAACAGCTCGCGGTCCACGACCGCGGTGACGCCGCCGTGGAACAGCTCGTGGCGCTCGAAGCCGGCGTCGATCATGTATTGGTCGAGATCGACGTCGTGCAGCTTCGTCCAGAACGGCTCGTTGTTGTTGAAGGCGTCCCAATCGCGCATGACCTGCTCGAAGATCGGCATGTCGGCGTCGTATTGCGGTTGCTCGATGTGGATGACGAAGCCGCCGGGCGCGATCATCCGACGAGTCTCGGACATGATCCGGCGCAACGCCCGGCAGGAAGTCTCGTGCAGGAACATCGTGCTTTGGATCCAATCGAAGCTGGCGGCGTCGAACTCCGCCAGGTCCGCGGCATCGGCCTGCGCGAAGACCACGTTGTCCACGCCGAGGCTCGCCGCCCGCGCCGCTCCGTAGCGGAGCATGGGCGCGGCGACATCCACGGCCACCACCTCGGCGTCGGCGAAGGCTTCGGCGATGGGCAACACGTTGTGGCCGAGGCCGCAGCCTAGGTCCAGTATGCGCCGAGGACGCCAGTTCGGATGTCGGCGGCGCATGTACTCCACCATGCCCCTGCCGCCCCCATCGGTGTAGCGGCCGAGCATGCCGCCGGTGGTGACGAACATGCCGGCGTCGTAGTTCGCCGCCGCGGTCACGTCGTCAGCGGTTCGCTCGGTGTAGTAGCTGCCCGGCATGCAGTGGTGATCCACCGCGCTCAGGTAGTGCGGAATCCGCACCTGTGGATCGAGGCGCAGGCGGCCTTCGTCGATCAAGCGCCGGGTTTCCCCGATGAGTTGGTCGCGCTGCCCAAGCACCAGCGACAGACCGGCCTGCTGGCGCATCTCCATCGTGTTGCGGCGCAGCGCGCTCCAAGTTTGGTAGAGAGGTTCCGCCGCCAAGGCTTGACGGGCCTCGCGACGGTGCGCGGGCTTGCGGCCCTGCGCATGCTCGAACGCCGGCTCGACGCGCTGCCGGTAGGCGTCCGCAACGCCGGGCAGAACGACCGAAGCCAAGTGCCGGTTGAGGCGCGCCAGAAAGTTGAATCGCTCGGTTTGATCGTGGTCCGCGTTGGGAAACACCGCGTGGCGACCCACGGCGCGGTAGTCCGGCAAACCGTCGTGGTCAGCTTCTGGCATCGTCGCCTCCTCACTCGCCACTCGCCGGTTGGCGTGTACACAAAGCAACCCTAGCAGAAGCCGCCATCCCGTGCCGGTTCAAGCAGCCCCGATCCTGTCGACCAGTTTGCCATTCCTGTTCTTGAACTCCTCGCACGCTGTCTTCCAATCCTTGAAAGTGGAGACCGGAGGCCACCTTGGATGGTTGGGCCAGAAGACGATCTTGTTGAGTTGGCCTTCTGCGACATTCCACTCCTCAAAGAAGTACCGTGGGCGGCTGCGCTGCGTCCGAGGGCGCGAAGACCCGTCGAAAGCGTGCTTCTCATCGGGCTTGCCTAGCTTCAATTCAAAGGTGTCCTCGAAAGCCCCTCGTGTCTCTCGCATAGAGGGATCGTCCCTGAGCTTCGTTTTGAGGCCGAGACAGACAAGAATGCTCGGTCGGAGCTTGTCCTTAATGGTCTTCAGAACCCATCGGGCGAAAACGGGATCGACCTCTACTCCGCTCGCGCTGCCGGAGCGACGCGGGTCCAGATTCAGGTTTCCGAATAGTGCATAGGCGTCCTCCGCTGAGCCGCCAGGCGGCGTAAGCAGCGTACGAGCGAGATACCGAATCTTGTCCCAATACCCTCCGGTATCCTGATAACAGCGAACGTGTGGGTGCGGCTGCCCTGCGGTTGGCAGGTCCAAAGGACCCGCGTCGTCACATTTCGCGGGTGAGTTCCCTGGTGATGGCCCCAACGTCAACAGCAGAGGATTGATGGTGGTCGCGTTGCCATAGGGCCACGGCGGAACGGGGCAGCCCTCGCAGAGACACTCTTGAATCGACTCTAGCTGCGATTCGGTGAGGCGTCTGGCCGCGGCTAGGCGCTGCGACGCGGTTTCACCCCAAAGATCCGTCTCTTGCAACGTCTTAGGAAGCACTGGCAAGGCTGCAAGGCAGGGTACGCGTCAATGTGGCGTGGCCGGCGCGCAGCAGGTCCACGGTCATCTGCTGCAAAGCCTCGGCGGAAGGCAAAAGCGTGTTGTTTCGGGTGCCGTAGCCGCGTTGATGCCACGGTTGGTATTGACTGCGGTAGCGTGCGAAGTGCCAAGCGGTCAGCAGATGGGTGCCGTCCCAACGCGGTGCGATGTCGGGTATGTCGACGGCGCGAGTGGCGAGCGCGTTCTGGCCGCCCGCGAGAAGCGCGGCCAACTGGCCACCGAGCCCTCGGCCGCGCACCGCGCCGCGAGCCGCATCGACGCCGACGGTGGCCAAGGCCGTGCGCAACGCCGCCACAACCTCCGCTGTAGCCGCCGGCCAAGGTGCCGCGCTCAGCCCGTGGCCGGGCAGGTCCAAGCGCAGCGCGTCAGTGTCGGGCGGCGCTTGCGCGGAGGATTCGCCAGCGTCGTGCAGCCAGACGTCGGTGGCGTTGGGCTCGCCAACGACGTGCAGCTGGCCAAGCGGAGTGTCCACGAACCGTCGCACCGACGGCGGCAAGGTCAATTCGGCGGCTGGCGGGCGGTGGCGTTTGAACCACTGTTCGATAGCCTGCCAAAGCTGCTCCTGATCCTCTGCGAGCCAGCTGGTGAGGCTCGGATTCGGCGGTACCCGGGGCAAATGCGCGGCCAGCACGTCCGCCTGCGTACAAGTCAACAGTGTTGGCCGGCTGAGCGCCGCCAGGCGTGGGATGCCGTCGGCGCGCAGCGCCGCTGCGTAAGGCATTCGGTAGGCGTCGCCTGCGCACAGCAGATCCATCGCTCGGCCATGCAGCAACGCGGCGTCGCCGAGGTCGAGGCTCAGCCGGCGGCGCTCGTCGCGGATGTGCCAGGGGAAGTACCAGCTTTGATCCACGATCCGCGCCCACAGCCGGGCGAGGTGGGCGCCGTCCGCCGTCACGCCGAGCGGCGGCAGATAGTCGTCGCCTAATTGCTCGGCCTCCGCCTCCGTCCATATCGGGAAGCCGTCGCACACCAAAGCTTCCACGCGCTGCGGATGGCGGCGCGCCAACTCGGCCGCGAACACGGCGCCGGTGTGGTGGCCGTACACGCCCACGCGCGGCAGCCGCAAGACATCCAGCAGCGCAGCCAAGGCATCGGCGTATGCGTCCGCTCCCGCCTCTTGCGTCGGCAGCGCATTCGATGCGCCGTTGCCGGGCGTGTCGGGCGCGACGACGAGGAATGCCGTGGCAAGATGTTCGATCAGCGGCGCCAGCGTCGCGGCGGAGTTTGGCGAGCCGTGCAGCAACAACAGCGGCGCGCCACGACCCGCCGTCAGCAAGAACACATGCCTGTCGCCAACGCGCACCATCGCCCGTTTGATCGCCACGTTCATCGCTCCGTCGCCTGTGGTCGCAGTGTTGCTGCCAACCTACCGGTTTTCCTCCAGACGCTCAACAAGTAGCACCCACTTAACCCACTTATCACCTACGTCTCCGGCCTCTGGCAACTTTGAGTTGGCGTAAAGTGCGCCGACAAGTGGCGTTTTGGAGAACTTGCGCCCCGACCTCGCGTGACTTGATGGAAGCCGCCCGCGCCTTGACGGATTCCGGCCGCGGGCGTCCCACGCAGGCGAGGCTTTGTCGCGCCGTCAGCACCGCGTACTACGCGATGTCCATTGTTTGGCGGCGTCGACGGCCGATCTGTTCATCGGCAGGACGCGCGGCCCGGCGTGGCATCGGGCTTACCGTGCGCTGGAGTACGGCAGGGCCCGGAGCGCGTGTCGGCAAGGGCAAACGATGCGGGAGTTCCCGGCGGAAGTCCGCAACTTCGCTAGGGCGTTCGTCGTGTTGCGGATCGAGCGGCAGCAGGCGGACTACGCGCTGGACACGGACGCCTATCGCAAGTCCGACGTTCTGAGCTACATCGCTTCCGCGGAGCGCGCCACCGGCGAATTCGAGCAGGCCGACATCAAGGCCAAGCGCGGTTTCGCTGCGCATGTGCTGTTCAGGCAACAGCCGTCGTAGGGGATTCGAGATGAACGAGCGGCAGGTGCGCGAGATCGCGGAGAGGGCGTTCAGGGCCCGCTTTGGCGACATTGAGGTCGTCAGCGTTAACGTCAATCCCGGCTTCGACCACTACGACGATCCCTTGGTGAACGTGAAGATCATCTACGACGGCACGGTCGAGCAGCTGGGCGGCGAGGGCATATTGTGCGTGCTCTCGGAGATCATCGAGAAGGTGTGGGAAGACGCACAGGACACGCCCGTCTGGCCCCAAGTTCACTTCATCGCCAAATCCGACATGGGGCGGCGCGATCCCGCGACCATCTGACGTCCACACTGGCTGCCCAGCTTGTGTTGCGAGGCCCATCCCCGTGTGGTTTGCTGTGGGCCTCGCGCTAGCGCCTCGTGCCAATGATGCAAACCTCCGATCTCACGCCCCGGCAGTACTGGGCCGAAGTGAAGGCCAATCCCAATCGCGCCAAGTTCGGCTTTGGCGAGAAGGCCGCTTTGATCAACATCGACTTGCAACGCGCGTACACGGACACCAACGCCTTCCCCACCGCCTACGAGACGCACCCGAGGCAGCTCGAATACGTCAATGCGCTGGCCGCACTGGCGCGCCGCAAGAACATGCCGGTGATCTGGACCTACGTCGCGTACATGGATAGCGCCGACGATGCCGGGGTTTGGGGCAGCCGAACCAACAGCGCGGACTCGCTGCAGAACATCAAAGAGCACAGCGCCCGCGCCGAGCTGGACCCGCGCTTGGACGTGGACCGCCACCGCGACGCGGTGGTGAACAAGCGCATGGCCAGCGTGTTCCACGACAGCCTGATCCCGTCGCTGTTGGTGTGGCACAAGGTGGATACGGTCGTGCTCACCGGCGGCAGCACGTCCGGCTGCGTGCGCGCATCGGCGGTCGCCTCGCTTTCGCACGGCTACCGAACCATCGTCGCCGAGGAATGCGTCGCCGACAAACACGAGATCCCGCACTTCGCCAACCTGTGCGACATGATGCTGAAGTACGCCGACGTGGAGCCTTTCGAGGTGGTCGCCGCTTGGTTCGAGAGCCATCCCGGCTGTGCGCCCATCCGCGAAGCCCGGCACATCGGTTTCTAGCGCCGCCGGCGATGTGCGAGGATCTCGATCTCTACGACTACCGGGCGTGGGACGAACGCCCGGCCATCCGCTGGCCGGGCGGCGCGAAGCTGGCGTTCTGGGTGGCGCCGAACATCGAGTTCTACGAACTGTGGCCACCCGCCAACCCGCAGCGCAAAGCCTGGCCGCGGCCCTTGCCGGATGTGCAGGGTTACGCCACCCGCGATTACGGCAATCGCGTTGGCCACATGCGCATGATGGAACTCTTGGACAGGTACGGCCTACGCGGGTCGGTGAGCTTGTCCGTGGCGCTCTGCGAACACCATCCGGAGATCGTCGAGATGTGCAAGGCGCGCGGCTGGGAGTTCTTCAGCCACGGCATCTACAACACGCGCTACGCCTACGGCATGGACGAAGCGCAAGAGCGCGGCATGATCGAAGACTCGATGCGCGCCATCGCCAAGCACACCGGCCAGCACTGCGCCGGTTATCTGGCCCCGGCGCTGACGCACACGGAGCGCACGCTGGATCTGTTCAGCGAGGCCGGCGGCATCTACACCTGCGACCTCTTCCACGACGATCAGCCAACCCCGGTGCGGGTGCGCTCCGGCAAGCCGTTCGTTTCCGTGCCTTATTCGCTGGAGCTGAACGACACCATCGCCTACGTCGTCAACAAGATCGAGCCGCGCCGCTACGGCGCGATGATCAGGCAAGCGTTCGACCGGCTCTACCGCGAGGGCGAGCGCGGCGGCACGGTGATGTGCGTGCCGCTGCACGCCTACCAAGTGGCCCATCCGCACCGCTTGCGCGCCTTCGAGGAGGCGCTGGCCTACATCGCCGGCCACTCGGACGTGTGGTTCGCCACCGGGCGCGAGATCGCCAACCACTACATCGAACACTATTACCCGCGAGGCGATGGTTGATGCCGGTGCCGCCCGAACACCTCCTTTATCCGCGCCGGCGCTACGGCATGGATCACGAACGCTACTCTTGGTCCATGCTGGCCGAGCGAGCGCCGGTGGCTTGGCCCCATGGCGCCAACCTGGCCGTGTGGGTGAACGTCGCCGTGCAGTTCTTTCCGTTGAATCAAAGCGGCGTGCCCTTCGCGCCGCCCGGCGGCATGAGCACGCCGTATCCGGACCTGCGCCACTTCACGTTGCGCGACTACGGCAATCGCGTTGGCCTGTTCCGCTGCATCGATGCGCTCGACGCCTTCGGCATCAGGCCCACGTTCTCGATCAACGCCGCCATCGCCGAGCGCTACCCGCGCCTGCTGGAACGACTGGCCGGCCGAGGCGACGAAATACTGGCGAGTTCCTGGCACATGGATACGCTGCATCACGGTGAAATGGACATCGATGAAGAGGCTGCGCTGATCGATCGCGCCCTGCGCGCCCTGCGCGAGGGCACCGGCCAGCCGGTGACGGGCTGGCTGAGCCCGGCCGGCGCCCAAAGCCGGAACACGCCGGATCTGCTTGCGGCCAGCGGCGTTCGCTACATGGGCGACTGGTTGAACGACGACTTGCCGTACGCGTTTCGCACCAAGAGCGGCGAGCTGACGGCGCTACCGCTGTCGTTGGAGCTGGACGACGCCTTCATCATCGCCAACAACCTGCACTCGGAGTGGGAGTACGCGGAGCAGATCCGGGACGCCTGCGACTACTTGCTCGCGGAGGCCGAAGAGACCGGCGGCGGGCGACTGTTGGCGTTGTCCGTTCACCCCTGGGTGTTGGGGCAGCCGCATCGCATCGCCGCCTTCGAGGCGGTGCTCGAGCACATCGCGGCGCAAGCCTGCGTGTGGGCCGCTTCGGCGTCCGAAATCGTCGCCGCGTGGACGGAGCAACAAGCCGCGGCGTAAGGGGCGAATTGCATACAATTGGTGGCCATGTCGCGGGCCGCCGATCACGCCTACCGATGCATTCGCGATGCCATTCTGGCCGGCGCGTTGCCGCCCGCCGGCCGCCTGAAAGAAGAAGAACTCGTTGCGCTGTGCGGTGTGAGCCGCACACCCGTGCGCGAGGCGCTGCGCCTTCTCGCGGCCGACGACTACGTCACGCTGGTACGCAACCAAGGGGCCCAGGTGAAGGCTTGGAGCGCCGACGATTTGGAAGAGCTGTTCGATCTGCGCGCCGTGTTGGAGGGCCATGCCGCGGCCCGCGCCGCGGTGCGCGTCAGCGACGCCGAGATTCGCCGCATGCAGGCGTCCATCGACGAGATGGACGCCCTTTTGGCGAGCCCCACCAGCCTGGAACAGCGGATCGAGACGTTTCTGCGCCTGAACTGGGCCTTGCACGAGTCCGTTTGGGGGGCGGCCGGCAGCGTGCGGCTGCAAACGGCACTGGTGCGTTTGATCGAGCAGGCGGTGATCGTGCGCACTGCCCGGCGCTACACCTTGGAACGCATGACCCGTTCCCACCAGCACCATCGCGAACTCGTGGCGGCGCTCCGCGCGGGCGACGCGAGCTGGGCCGAAGCCACGATGCGCAGCCACATTCGGGCCGCGCTGGCGCAGATGCGCGAATAGCGGCCTGCCCGCCAGCGACAAGATCCGCAAGTCGTCGCGAAAGGCTTGCGATGGCTACGCTGACGTATACAATCCACTCACCGACTGCGGTAAGCAGTCGGCCCCGCCTGCACACGGTCGGGGCGAGGGGCCCGAGGAAACGCGCTATGCCCAACAAGCCGATGGCCGGCACCCGGCTCATCGATCTCACGCACATGTTGTCCGGGCCCTACGCGGCCATGATTCTCGCGGATCTCGGCTGCGACACCGTGAAGGTGGAGCCGCCCGGGCGCGGCGAGGCGACGCGTCGATTGCTGGAGGACGATCCACAGCACTCGCTGCACGGCATGGGCGCCTACTTCTTCACCTTGAACCGCAACAAGCGTTCCGTGGCCATCGACTTGAAGTCCGAAGCGGGGCGCGGGTTGTTCTACGAACTGGTGCGGCACGCGGATGTGGTGCTGGACAACTTCTCCGCCGGCGTCACCAAGCGGCTGGGCGTCGACCACGACACGCTTGCCGTCCACAATCCCCGCATCGTGACCTGCACGATCACCGGCTTCGGCGAAGACGGCCCGCGCTACCGGCGCCCGGCCTTCGATCAGATCGTGCAGGGGCTTGGCGGCGGCATGTCCATCACCGGCAGTGGCCCGCACGAACAGCTGCGCGCCGGCATCCCCATCGGCGACTTGGGCGGCGGCATGTTCGCGGTGATGGGTATTCAAGCGGCTTTGTTGGCGCGACAGCGCAGCGGCGTGGGCCAGCATGTGGACATCGCCATGTTGGACGTGCAGATCAGCCTGCTGAACTACATGGCGACCATGTACGCCATGTCCGGCGAGACACCCCACCCCATCGGCAACGGCCACTTCGTCCACACGCCCTACAACACCTTCGCCACTGCGGACGACACCATCGTCATCGCCGTCATCGGCGATTCCTTCTGGCCGCCGCTGTTGGAGGTGCTGGACATTGAAGGCTTGCGCGACCCGCGCTTCGCGACCGCGCCGGAACGCCTCAGGGAGAAGGCCCAAATAGAAGGAGCCATCCAAGAACGGCTGGCCACGCGCTCGGCTAGCGAGTGGCTGGCGGCGCTTGAAGCGGCGCGCGTGCCTTGCGCCCGCGTCAACAACCTCGCGCAAGCGTTGAGCGATCCGCAAATCCGCCACCGCAACATGTTCGTCCACCTGAACCATCCGCTCGGCGGCACAGCACAGGTGCCCGGCAACCCCATCAAGTTTTCCGTGGACGACGAGGAATCCTACTCGCCGCCGCCGCTCTTGGCCGCGCACACCGGCGCCGTGTTCGAGCAATGGACCGGCGTGCCGCCGGCGCAGGTCGCCGAGGGCGTCGCCGCCGGCTTCCTGCAACAGGCGCCGGAGGCAACGTGGAGCGCGTGATCGTCAACGACGTCGCGCCCCGAGACGGCCTGCAGAACGAACCGGCCGCGGTGTCGAGCGCGGACCGCGTTCGCTTGGTCAACGCGTTGGTGCACGCCGGGTTGCCGGCCGTCGAGGTGGCGAGCTTCGTGAGCCCGACCGCCGTGCCGAACATGGCCGGCGCCGACGAACTGGTGGCCGGCCTCGATCTCGACCGCGCCCGTTTCAGCGCTTTGGTGCCGAATCGCAAGGGCTACGAACGTGCCAGGGCCGCCGGCATGCGCGGCGTCGCCGTTGTTCTGGCCGCCACTGAAACCATGAACGTGCGGAACATCAACATGAGCTTGGGCCGAGCGGTTCAAGTGTGCACAGAGGTGCTGCAACAGGCGCGGCACGACGGCTTGGCGACCCGCGCCTATGTGTCGACGGCGTTCGAGTGTCCGTTCGAAGGCGTGGTGGCGGATAGCGAAGTGGAGCGGCTGGCCGCCGCGATGTTCGCCGCCGGGGCCGAGGAGGTCGTCGTCGCGGACACTATCGGCGCCGGCAACCCCAAGCGTGCCAAAGAACTGTTCGGCCGTTTGGTCGCGGCCTTCGGGCCGTCGCCGCTGGCGGCACACCTGCACGATACGCGCGCCTTGGCGCTGGCCAACGCTTGGCAGGCGCTCGAGTGCGGTATTCGCAATTTCGACGCCTCGGCCGGCGGTTTGGGCGGGTGTCCGTTCGCGCCGGGCGCGGCGGGCAATCTGGCGACGGAGGATCTGGTGAGCCTGCTGCAGCAAGCAGGCTTCCATACGGGGGTCGATCTGGCGGCGCTCTTGAGCGTCGTCGAGCACATTGGAACGCTTGTGGGTCGGCCAGTCGGCGGCCGATCACTGCCGTGGCTGCAACGCCGGAACGGCACCCAAAATCGATGCGGAGGATGAACGCAATGCACAACCCAACACGCAACCCACGCGGGACATTGAGAGGCCTGGTTTTTGCCGGTGTTTCGGCGCTCGCGCCCATCGGACTGGTGGTTGCCGCCATCGGCCACGGCACTTGGGCGGCGGCGGAGGAGCTCGACGAGCTCAGCCTGGAGGACATGCTCGAGCAGGTGATCGTCACCGCCCGCCAACGCGAGGACCTGATCCAGGAAGTGCCCTTGTCGGTCAGCGTCATCGACACGACGCAGATCGAAGATCGCGCGTTGCGCGACCTGCAGGACATCTCCCAAGACACGCCGGGGCTCGTGTACGAGAACTACGCGACCGCAGGCCTTTCCACCGCCGCCGTTATTCGCGGCATGGGGCAGACCTTCACCGTGGCGCGCATTCAGAACACGGCGGTGTTTCTGGACGGCATCTATCTGCAGCGCCAGTCCATGATCAATCCAGGACTGCTCGACATGCAGCGCGTGGAGGTGGTCAAAGGGCCGCAGAACGCCCAGTTCGGCCGCAACGCGTTCGCCGGCGCGGTGCAGTACGTCACCAAGCGGGCGCCATCCGAACCGGTTGCCAACCTCGTGCTCGGCTACGGCACAGGTGACCGATTCGATCGGCGTTTCGAGGTGGGCGGGCCGTTGTTCGACGGCAAGGTGGCCGTGCGCGCCTCGGCCGGGCAATCCGACTTCGATGGCCACACAAGCAACGACCATCCCCTCGCCGACGACGGGCCGGGCATTGGAAAGGCCACCGAAGGGATGCTCGGCGGCTGGCGCGACAAGGTCTATTCGGCCGCGGTGAATCTCACACCATCGGCGAAGCTGACCATCGACGTGGCCTACTACCACAACGAGACTGTGCGCGAACCGCAGGCCTACTACGACCTCAACGGCGCCCGCTACGCCTACGACACCGCCGAGTTCGGCGGCCCGCCGTTCTTCGCCTTCTTGGCGCCCACGGGCACGAACTGTTTGGACACCACGACGTTCAGCGATCGCCTGCCTTTCCCGGCGCGCGGGATGCACGCCTGGTGTGGCGAACTGCCGACAACGCCGCCCGTGCGGGAGGACCCGAAGCTCCAGGCGGCCGGGCACGGCGACACGCGCGGCAAGATCGTCGTCGACCCGCGTTCGCTGGCGCTGGACGCCAGCACCGACATCAGCCGCATCAACATCGGTTACGACGTGAGCAAAAGCCTCGCCGTAAGCTACCAATTCGGCCATGTGGACCACTTCGCCGAGAACTTCGGCACCACGGAGGGCCGCGCCAGTTTGGTGGGGTCGGCCGTGGCCTACGTGCCGGTGAGAACATCGCCCGCGCCGCCGTTCATCGTCGCGCTTGGCCCGCCGGGATCGTTCGGCGCAGTTGCGCAGACCAGCGTGTTCTTCGCCAATCCGATGGAGCAACTGACGGCGAAGAGCCACGAATTGCGCCTGACTTGGAGCGCCGAGAATCTGGTGGCCCGCGGCGGCTTCTACTTTTCGGAAAACGAGGACGAGGATGGCGGCCGCTATCGCTTCCTGCCGCCCTGCGCGGGAGTCCATTGCGGCGTGCCGGTGCCGGCCGGCGACGGCGTCCTTGACGGACGTTTCATCGCCGTCGTGCCGGTCGTGCCGGGCCGGCTCAACGTCGGCGTGCCGCACTTCTTCGACACCGGCCACGGCGCCCTCGCCGATCACGTCACCTACCGGGATAGGGTGCGGGCGGTGTTCGGCGACGTGGAGTGGTTCGTGCGCGACGGGCTCACCGTGGCGGTGGAAGCGCGCTTCACCCGCGAGAGCAAGTCCTTCGCGCAACTCTCCACCACGTTCGGCGGCGCATTGCCGGACAACGTGGCCGCCACCGACGACGAGACGTCCACCTTCTTCACGCCCAGAGCCATCGTGAAGTGGACGCCGACCGAAACCAACATGCTCTACGCGCTTGTGGCCAAGGGCGTCAAGACCGGCGGCTTCAACGCCGTGGATCCCGCCCAGAATCCCGGCCAAGCGACCTACGACGAGGAAAGCAACGTCACGGTGGAGTTCGGCACCAAGAACTTGCTTTTCGACGGCCGCCTGACCTTGAACGCGGCGGTGTACGTCATCGACTGGCAAGACATCCAGGGAACCGAAGCCGCGAGCAGCGCCGATGCGTGGACCAGGGACGTGGTGGGCAACATCGGCGACGCCGACGTGGTCGGCTTCGAACTCGAAGGCGCGTGGCATCTGGGCGAGCGTTTCTTCGTGGACTACGGCTTGGCCTACAGCGACGCCAAATACGCGTCGGGAATGTATTTGAGCTCCGCCGCCGGCCGCAACTCGTCCTGGGGCTGCGACAATACGGTTTGCCGGGCCGACGGCAGCGTGGACGGCAAGCGCGTGGAGCGCACATCCAAGAACCAGTTCAACCTGGGCCTCAACTACGCGCGCATGATTGGCGCGGAGACGGACGCCGCCATCCGCATCGACTTCAACTACCGCAGCGGCATGTTCGCGACGCCGATGAACTTGGCGCACAACGGCGGCCGAACGCTGACCAACGCCAACTTGAGAGTCGGCGGCGAGAAGTGGCAAGTGGCCCTATGGGGCAGGAACATCCTCGACGAGGAATACGTCGCCAACAGCTTCGTGCTGCCATCGTTCAACCGCTACATCGTGGGACTGGGAGCGCGGCGCACGTTCGGGCTGACGGTGAAGTACAGCTTGTAGGGGAGGCGGGGTGGCAACATCGCTCTCATGCGGGGAGTAGGGAGCGAGGCGGCCCGCGCTTGCTGGTGGAGCTTTTCGGTGCTCAAGGCGAGTTCCGCCAGAGGAAAGCGCTAGGCGCGGACGCTACGGCGCGTATGGCGCGAGCTAAAGTGTCGCTAGGCGGGCGCGATATTTGTCGGGGTTGCTGCGGGATGACGGCCGGCCACGATGGCGCGGATGGCGCGTTCTTTCTGGCTGTAGAGGCGCCTGACTACCCTCGGGGATGCGCTCGCGCAGCAGCGGGTCGCTGGTGCCGTCCGCCACCAGCGACGCCACGCTCGCACCTTGGCGGAACGGGCGCGAGAGGCTGACGTATAGGCCTCAGCAGCGGCGAGCGGCGGGTTTCGTCCAGCGAGAGCAGTTCCGCGCATCTGTTCGTGCAAGCGCCAATCCGCGAACGGGTAGGCGGTGAGCTGGTAGCGCAGAAAGCTCTTGACGACGCTCCGTGTAGGCGACAGGGTTCAAGGCCATGCGCTTGCGCCCTGTGCGGCCACGACGTCTGTCCGTGCGAAGTCGTTGCCCTTGAACAGCAACGGTTCGCCGGTGGCGCTGGCCAGGGCGTATGCAAAGCAATCGGCGAAGTTCAACGCCGCCGGATGGTTGCCTTTGGCCGCCATGCATCGCGGGCGATTTCAAGCTGATCCGTGGTGATGGGCGCGGCCTCTATCGCCGCGCTGCCGAGAAACGCATCCAGCGCCCTGCCGGCCGCTCTTCCGCCTCGTCCACGACCATGGCGGATTCCAGCACGTTTGCCGCCGACATGCGGCACGACGAGCCGGCGATTAAGTTCTCGAACTCGGGTGCCTCGTCTTCGCGGAACAGCACCGCCAGTATCGCCGAGGTGTCTACGATCACCGGGGCAGGCCCCGCTCGTCGTACAGCAGGTCGCCATGCTCCACCGACGAGGCGCCCGCCCCCACCAAAGCGGCGCAGCGCTCCGCATTGGTGCGCATCTCGCGCAGACGCGCGTCCAGCCCGTGCCGCTTCGATTCGCGTTGCAAGCGTTCGCGGAGCGCTTGGGTGATGGCACCCGTCTTTGTTTCGCCGGTGAGCTGTGCGAGCTCGCTGGCCAGCCGGCACGTCTCCTCGTTTTTGATGTTGAGACCCATCTGTTGACTTGGCCGGAGGGTAGAAGGAGTGAGAGGACTATACCGTGCAAGCGCCGCCAAGTCTGGCGGACGTGTGATCGCAGCCGCTTCTGTCTTGGACGCCTTCGCACACTTGTCGAACGCAGGCTTGGGCGTCACACGGCAGCCCGCCTGTTCATTGCCTCACCACAGGCGCCGAACGCCGTAGCGGTCGAAGGCGTTGTCAATGGAGACAAGCGTGAGATTCCGGGCCAGCGCTTGGGCGATCAGCATTCGGTCGAACGGATCTCAGCGTCTTCAACCGAGATTGGCAGCTCCTCGAAGCCTTGCCCCGCGATAGCACCCGCCACGTCTTCGGCCACTTCCCCCGCCTGCTGGAGCTTGCCGAGGCGATGCTTCGTAGTGATCTCCCATGCTGACGCCGCGCTCACAATCACGCCGTTGTCCGCATCCTCAATGGCGTGGCGGACCGCCACTGGCAACCGTGCGTTTCCCTCGAACCACCAAAGGAAGGCGTGCGTGTCCAGCAGCAGACGCATTGGTCACGCTCCGCCTTCCCAATGTGCCAACTCGTCGTCCGGCAGCGGCTCCAGAATGCTCTCATCAACGACGATCCGCCCCTTCATCGCTCCGAAACGGCGCTTGCCCTTGGGCCTGGGCCGGCAGGGAACGAGCCGGACGACCGGTTCGCCGCGACGGGCGATGACCACCTCTTCGCCAGCTTCCGCTTGGGTCAGCAGGCGGGATAGATGCGTCTTGGCTTGATGGACATTGACAGTGGGCATGGTGGGACTCTCTTGTCGACTAGAAGCATAGCTAGATCGAGCGTGCCCTCAACCGTGGGTGTGCGACGCTTATGCACTGGCCCTCAGGCGGCGAGAAGCAGTGGCTTAAGGTCATCCAGTTCTCGCTTACTGGCGGCGGCAGAGCTGACAAGTGTCGCTATGACTTGTGGCGATACCGAAGTCGCTATCTGGGAAGCGCTGTGGGAGGTCCATGCCGGACATCCCTGCTGGCTCTCCTATGACGTACTCCTGGTGCGCTTCGCCCCTCGCTGGAATGTCCCGCTGGTCGGGTTGCTGCGGGCGTTGCTCGTGTTCGCTTGGCCTGATGCATTGCACCTAATCGTCCGCGCCGCCGCTCAAAACAGCTTCAACACCGCATAGCCGGCCTCAATGGACGTTGACAGTGGGCATGATGGACTCCCTTGTGGACTAGAAGCTATGGGGCGAGACCTGACTCGCTAGGCGGGCTCGGACCTCCCCGCCGCCGCACGGGCCTCCGCCACCGCGTCCGCCATTCCGGGCCACTCGCTCCAGATGTCGCACAACGCCTCCGGGTAAACCATGCGGTTGCGGCCCGGCCGCGCCTTCGGCGTGATGCGGAAGTAGCCCATCAGGCGTGGTTCGCTGGTTTCCACCCGGGTCGCGCTGTGCGGTGTGGCGTGCAGGATGATAGCCGCATCGCCGGGTGCGAGCCGCAGCAAGGTGGGGCGCGGCCAGAACTTGCCGTCCGGCGTGCGGGTGCCGTCCTTGCACGCTTCGCGCACGGCGTCCGGGTAGTGGCGCAGGCCCGAACGGTTCGGGGCATTGTGATCGATGCGCGGCCAATCCGGGCCGTCGGGGCCGAGCGGGCCGCCGGCGTCGCGCTGGGCGCGGAAGAAGCGTTCCATCTCGTGGTGGGCGCCTTTCAGCAGACCGACATTGCCGGCACCTTCCTGGCGCTGATCGGAGAGAGCCACCGCCACCAGCGCCGCGAAACTGGTGATGTTCGCGCCCAAGCCGGGATGCGTTCGGCGGCAGCCGTTGCGGGAGGGCTCTTGCTGCCATGCGTCGAGTTGCTCGGCGGTCATTGGCTGGTCTACGTCCTGATGCACCGCGGCGGCGCCGTTCCAAAGGCCGTCCAAGTGGCCGTGCCAGCCGAAAAACGGCGTGTCGCGGTCGCGGTAGCCGGCTTCGTTCACGCGGTCGTTCGGTTCGGCCGGGAAGCGCGTGGCCAAGTGGCAACCGCGCGGCGGCTGAATCGGCCCTAGGGCGTTCTCCATCAGTTCGAACAAACAGGTTTCGTTGAGCAGATCGAGGAATACGGGTTCGTCGCCGCGCGGCGCTTGGCGGCGGCCGAGCGCCATGAAGATGCGTCGTCGGGCGGCGGCGACCTGCGCCTCGGAAGCTACGGCGGGCAACACCACGAAACCGTCGCGATACAGCGCCTCCCGCTCTTGCCGATCCATCGTCTTGCGTGTGCGCAACCTCGGCCTCGGCCCAGCGGACGGGCGCGCCGGGTGTTCAACCATAGCGGTACGGTCGTCCGGCCTTGTCCATCGTGGCGTTGTATTCGCGCAGAATCCGCACGACTTTGGCGTTGCGTTCGCTTTCCTTGGCGATGTCGTCCCAGAAACCGCGCGCCTCGGCCTCCACCGTGGCCCACTCCTCGTCTGGGATGGACGTGAGCTGCAACTTCGTGCCGTTCACGCGCAACTGCGCTTCGCCGCCCCAATACCAGTGCTGGCGGTAGTAGTGCGAACTGTCCATGCACAGGCGGAACAGTTCGCGCAGCTCCTCCGGCAGCGCGTTCCACTTGTCCGAGTTGGCGAAGTAGGAGCCGCACCACGCGCCGGAGATGTTGTTGGTGAGGAAGTAGCTGGTCACGTCCGCCCAGCCCACCGTGTAGTCCTCGGTGATGCCGGACCAAGCGAGGCCGTCCAGCTCCTTCGTTTGCACCGCCACTTCCACGTCTTCCCACGGCAGCGTCACCGGCACGACGCCAAAACGGGACAGGAACCGGCCGGCGGTGGGGAACGTGAAAATCCGCAGACCTTTCAAGTCCGCCAGCGATCGAATCGGTTTCACGGTGTTGAAGTGGCACGGATCCCAAGCCCCCGCGCTCAGCCATGTGACGCCGTCGATCTCGTCGTAGGCCTCCCGCCAGATCTCGGCGAGCCCCCACTGGTGGAACAACGCCGGCACGTCCAAGCTGTAGCGGCAGGCGAAGGGGAAATAGCCGCCGAACACCGAGATGTCCACCGGCGCGGCGATGGAGTCGTCGTCCGATTGCACGGCGTCTATCGTGCCGCGCTGCATGGCGCGGAACAGCTCGCCGGTGGGCACCAATTGGTCCGCGAAATAGAGCTCTATTTCCATCTGCCCGGCCGCCACCTTGTTGAACGAGTCGATGGACGGTTTGATCACGTGCTCGGCGAGCGATGCCCCGGCGTAGGTTTGCAGCCGCCACTTGATCTTCGTCTTTGGCGCGGTGTGAACGGCCGGTGCGGCCACGATCGCGCCGGTGGCGGCGGCGGTCGCCGCGGCGGTGGTGAGAAGTCTGCGTCTGTTGGCCACGATCGCCTCCTTGGTTTGTATGCGCGGGTGAGTCTAGCGCGACTTCCGCACCGTGAAACGCCAGCGTGGTGTCGGTATCGGATGTTCGCTTGCGCCGGCGGTGGCGCCGGGATGCTTTGGCTAGGGCGAATCCCCGGCGTCGCCGTCTTCGCCGGCGGTGTGTACGCGCAGGCCGGTGACCGCGTTGGAAAGCTGCGAGACAAGGATGCGGGTACCGTCCGCGAGAGCGTCGGCGCGCACGAGGAGCTTCTGTGTTCCGAAGGCGTCCGTCGTTTCGCCGAGACGTTGGACATCTACCCCGACGAGCAGGCCGTCTTCGATGACGAACAGGCGCCGTTGGCCGTAAACCGCCTGCACCGGCACCGCGACCACGTCAGCGATGGGTGGCAAGCGTAGTTTCAGATTCACCGCTCGGCCCAAGTCTGGCGGTGCGGCGCCGCCGTGCAGCCGCACCAGGCCATCGACGCCGGATTGGCCCTTGGCGACGGCACCGGCGAGGCGGTCGAGTTCCCCGCTGGCCCGGTAGCTACCGAAGTCCACCTCCGCCGTTGGCTTGCTGCCGGAGGCCAGCGCCCGCTCCAAGGTGGCCAAGTGCGCGGTGGGAATTTGCACGCGAATTTCCAAGGTGCCGTCGTCGTAGATTTCGGCCACCGTTCTGCCGGGCGAAACCAACTCGCCGGGGGCCACGTCGATGCGCGTCACCCGGCCGGGAAAGGGTGCCCGGATGGCCGTTCGCGTCAAACCCACCTTAGCTTCCTCAAGGGCGGTGGCGGCGCGCTCGCGCTGCGCCTCGGCGCGCGCCAAACCGTGTTGGAACCCTTGCACCAAGCTGCGCTGTTTCGACAACGCGATTGTTTGGGAATGGCTTTCCTGCAAAGCCGCGTTCAATACCTGCTGGGAGATGGAGCCCTGCTCGCGCAGCTGGCGATGGCGTTGCGCCTTGTCCAACGCGAGCGCATGCAGCTTCTCCTGCTCCGCAAGGACGCGACGGTCGTCCGCGCCACTGTTTCTTAACGCATCGAGATTGGCCTGCGCCTCTCGAAGCTCCGCTTCGCGCCGACGAACCAGTAGCCGGGCGTCGGTTTCGTCCAATTGCACCAGCACGTCGCCGGCCGCCACGCGATCCCCCTCGCGTGCTTCCAGGCTGGCCACCGCCGCCGACACCAGCGCCGTCAGGTTTGCCGTGTTCGGCGTCTCCACCCGCCCGTACAAGCGCAGTTCCGGCGAAAACGCGCCAGCGGCGACCACTTCGCTCGACACCGGCACACCGGTTTGCGCCGCCGGCCGCAGAACCGGCTCGGGCGCGAAGGCGATCAAACCCGTGCTAGCCAGCGCCGCGACGCCAATGACACCGAGCACCACCCAAGTCTTCATCGACACGCGACGCAGCCGCCGAACAAGCCGTCTTGAGGACAAAGCCGCCCCTTGGTCCGTCGCCTCCGACAATTCGGTTGCGTTCTCCGGCAAAGAATTCACCGCGCATCCTGTGTGGCGTGTTCCAGTCGCAACCAACCGCGCGCCCGTTGTCGCAAAGGTTCCAGCCGCTCCGTGCCGTCGATGATCAGCGACAGCAGCACCGGAATCACCACCAGCACCAGCAAAGTGCCGTACAACAGGCCGAAGCAGATGGCCGCGGCCAACGGCTTGAACATGGCGCCGATGGGCGCTTGTTCCAGCATCAGCGGAAACAGTCCGGCCATCGTCGTCAAAGAAGTGAGTATCACCGGTCGCAGCCGCCGACAAACCGCGTCTTCAATGGCTTGCGCGGCCGGCGTTCCCGCCAGCGTCAGACGTTTGTAGGTGCTCACGAGAATGATCGAGTCGTTGACGATGATGCCGGTGAGCGTGAAAAGGCCAAGCAGCGACATCGGGTTGAGGTGCAAGCCCAGCAGCACATGCCCCAGCAGGGCGCCGGTGAGGCCAAGCGGAATCGCCGCCATCACCGCCAGCGGCCAGCTCCAAGAAGCGAACACCCACGCGAGCACGACATAAATGAGCGCCAGCGCGATGGGGAACTGAATGGCGAAATCGCGCGCCGTTTCGTCTTCCGCCAGACTGAGTTCGTCCAAGCCAGTGCTGATGCCGTACTTGCGCGCAACGCGATCCTTGATGTTCTCGTGAAAATAACCCACCACTTCGCCGCCGCTGATCACGCTGAAGTCCACGTCGCCACGAATAGTGAGCGTGCGCTGGGTGTCGTGATGGCGGATGGCGTCGATGCCGCGCCGGGCTTCGATGTTGGCGACGGTGGCCAGCGGCACCATCTCGCCGCTCGGCGTCTTCACCGGAAAACCGCCGATGCGCGAGAGGTCCGCGCGCTCCTCTTCCGGCAGCATCAAGCGAACTTCCAACTCGTTTTCGCCGTCTTGGAAAATCTGAATGCGACGGCCATCGTAGGCGGCGCGCAGTTGCCGGCCCAGGTCGCCGGTGGACAGGCCCAGCGAACGCCCGGCGGTGGTGAGGTTCAGCAGCCATTGATCCCGGCCCCAAGGCAGGTTGTCGCGCAGATTGGAAACGCGGCCAGCGTCACCAGTTCGCCGATCACTTCGTCGGCCGCGCGCTTGAGATCGGCGGCGCTCGCGCCTTTGAGCAGAATGGAGAAATCCGACGACCAGCTGCGTTCACGGGCGATGGCCATCACATCCACCACCGGCGCGCGGCGCACGTTGTCTTGCCACGCCACCACGAACTCGTCCGCCGACAGGTTGCGTTTCTCCGGCGACACCAGCTCCACGCGAATCGACGCGAACTGCGGCCCGCTCTTGAACTCGTTGTTGATGCTGGCGGTGTTCACCTGCACCAAGTGGTTGACGAGATTGCCGCCGCCCTGTTCGGCGTCCGTGGTCGAAAGCGCTTCCTCCAGATGCGCCAGAAACGCTCGCTTGTCGTCGTCTTCGGCACCGGAAACGAAGCGGACGTCGGCGCGGATTTCCTCGAAATCGAGGTTCAGGTTCATTTCCGTCTTCAGCCAACCTGTCAGCCACACCAGCAGCATGACGACGAACATGCCAATGGCCGCGCTCAGCACCACGGCGCGATTGGCCATCGCCAACCCCACCAAGGGTCGAAAGCGGTTTTCGCGGAAGTTCTGGAAGCCGGTGTCGAAGCGCGAACGCCACTTGCCAGGCGTTTTCGATCGGGCTCGCTCGAAGGCGTGGCGCAAGTGTCCCGGCAGGATCAGAAAGCACTCGATCAGCGAAGCCGCGATGACCACCAGCATGATGAGGGCGACTTCCCGCAGCGGCGCCTCCCCGGCGGCAACCAGCGGCGTGAACGCGCACAGCGTGGTCAGCGACGACGCCAGCACGGGCGGGAGCATGTTCTTGGCGCCGGCGGCTGCGGCATCGGCGGGCGATCTGCCGGCGTCGAACTGCGTCAGCGACTCCTCGCCGACGACGATGGCATCGTCCACAACGATGCCGAGCGCCATGATGAAACCGATGAGACTCACGGCGTTGATAGTTCCGCCCAGATAGTAGAAGCCGAGCAGGGAAGCCATGAACGTGACCGGAATGCCCATCGTCACCCAGAACGCCGAGCCGGCGCGCAGGAAGATCACCAGCGCCACGATCACCAGCGCGAGGCCGCCGATGCCGTTGCGGACGATCAACGTCAGTTCGTCGCGGATGAACGCCCACGCCTCCAGAAAGACGTTCAGTTCCACGCCTTCCGGCAGGGTGGGACGTTCGGCGTCCAAATAGGCGTTGAGGTTGTTGGCCGCTTGCAGGGAATCGGAATGGGAATTATATACTTGACTACGCGCTTGCCGCCTGTCGCGGCTTCTGGCGTTTCCGCTCCAGCAGCTCCTTGTTCCGCTTGAACATGCCGTCGGCGATGGCTTTGGCGCGCCGATGAGCATCCTCGGAGACGCCATTCACGCGCCGCTCATCCTTGGCCTTGTCTTCGGTCATGTCGCGACCATACCGCGCCCGCCGGCGGCAAAGCAAGGGGCTGTCAAACGCGCAGCGAGTATGAGATTTCGGTTGGCACTTGCGGCTCGATCTTCTGGGCGATGAAGTTTCCTAACTCGTAGTGTTCCACGCCGAACATGGCGGCCTCGTCGAACGTGTCGAACAGGCCGACGTTGGTCTTGTCGTGATAGACCACGTACTTGTTCGCGTTCGTCTCAAGCAAAGACGGCAGATCTGACCGAAAAGCCCCGTAGTCGTCAAGAATGTCGTAAGCCATCGTCATCTCTCTCCCGGTTGTTGTCCGCTTGAAGGGTCGGCCGTCAGCTTGTCAGCAAGTCCTTTTGCATGACATTGCCGGTGTAGGGATCGGCGAGCGGCGGAAGCCTCGGCTCCCGGTCGTCGAAGTGGTCGGCGATGCTCCACAGCTGCGCCTTCGGGTAGCGTTTCGCGCCCATCTGGAAGAAGCCGGCGCCGGACGTCTCCGCCTTCGCGTTCCTGGACGTCACCTTGTCAAGCGTGATGTAGACGCCCAAGGCGGCTTTCTCGCGATGGATCGTATGGAGGAAGTCCCGCAGTTGGCTTAGGCCGAACTTGCCGCCTTTGACTTGGGCAAGCACCAGGCCGTGGCCGTTGGTGGCCTCATACACGCGCCCGCGGCCGTCGACGCCGCCATCGCCCACCTGTTTGCTGTTGGGCGCTATGCCCGGTATCCGCGAGACGGCCCACTTCTCGAACTCGAACGGTGCGTTCGTCGCCATCGTCCGCGCCGTCTCGACGTCCACGGGAACACCGTGAACGGGAATCCGGTTGTCCTGTAGCCGCCGGTTCTTCACAAGGTCTATGGCGAACGGCGAGATGTCTATGCCCACCCAACGGCGGTTTAAGCGGCTGGCCGCGTCGATCGTCGTTCCGCATCCGCAGAACGGATCAAGCACCAGATCGCCTTCGAGACTGCTCGCCTCAACGATGCGTTCAAGCAACGCGGTCGGCTTCTGCGTCGGATAGCCCAAACGCTCTTTCGCCATCGTGTTCAAAGAAGGCATGGTTATCACGTCGTCTGGCGTTTTGCCTTTGGGCATCGGCTTGCCCGCTTGGCCGCCTCTGCTGTAGCGCCAAGCGGTCATGCCACTCGTGAAAGGCACCGCCACCGCGTCACGGTTGAAGCGCGGCCGCGTGTTTTCCGCCGCGGAGTACCACAGCAGCACGTCGTGTGAACTGGCCCACTTCAATCTGCCCCTGGACGCGTTCGCGTAGTGCCAGATCAGCTCCGTGTTGAACGCTTTTTTTTCCGAACACTGCGTCCATTACAACCTTGAGGTAATGGGACGCCGTGGGGTCGCAATGGAGGTAGACGCTGCCTGTGTCCTTGAGAACGCGCCTTATCTCGACAAGACGTTCCGCCATGTACGACAAGTAGGCGACCATTCCGCAGTCGCCGAGGGCGATGTGGAGTCCCGTGATCGCGTCGTGGGCGCGGTGCGCCGTGGCCCGTTGGATGGCGTCCACCCGTTCGGCGGCGTTGTCGTCCCAGCGCCAAGTGTCCTCGAACGCCATGACCTGCGCGAGACTCTCACTGCCCCGGCGGTTGCCGAACAGGATGTTGTAGTTCGTCTTGCTGTTGAACGGCGGGTCGAGATAGCAAAGATCGACGACGCCGTCCGGCCACTCCCGCAAGACGTCGAGGCAGTCGCCGTAGTAGAGGCTGTTCGGTTCCACGACCACGGATTTAGCCCGTGGGTGAACGCCGGCGGTCAGAACAGTTTGCGCTTCTTCTTTTTCTTCTTCTTGCGGCCCTTGTCGTCTACGACCTCGTTGGTGATGCGGGCGAGCATTCCGTCCGCGAAGCCGCCGCCTTCGATGACGGCCGCCTTGGAGAACCGGCTTTGAACACTGGTCACCCGCAGTTTGCCAACCAGCGTCTCCTCCCTGCCGAGCTCCTCGCCGGTGTCTGGATCGATGAACGCCTCGCCTTGGCTGAACACGTCCAGCACATCGTCTTCGCCTAGAAGCGCCTCGCCGTAGCTGAGCATGACTTCGCCGTTGTCCTGGACGCGGACGACCTTGATGGGGAAGATGTTGGATACCACAAGGGCGGTGACGCCTCTTGCGGTGACGCGCATGACCTCGCCAAGCGCCGCGCTCGAGTCGGACTCGCCTCCCGACGCCACGCCCTCGATGGCGAACGCGCCGCCGGTGCGCACCTCCTTGCTGATGGTCTCGGCGAAGCCTATGGAACCCGTGTGGGCGTCGATGACGCGCACGTCCACGGCCATGCGGGCCGTTTCGGACGCCCCGCCGAACTTGCCGAACTGGGCCGCTTGCTCCTTCGTGCCGTATTCCGTGATCGCGCCCAAGAGGATGTAGTCGACTCCCTCGACGCTCACGCCGGTTGGGAATCCCCCTTCGTTCATGGTCTGGATGCCCTGCTCTTGCGCGATTTCGCCAAGCCGGTCTCGTTCGACAACGTCGAACTTGTTGGTCTTGACAAGAGCGGTGGTGATCATGTCCACGAACGCGCGGGTGTCTTCCCGCGGTTCGCGCCCGTAAGCGCGCAGGCGCTTGTTGGATTCCGAGTCCATGGCCCGGTACTCGACGCCCCCAACGCCTATGGTGGCCTTTTGGCCGAACGCCGCGGCCGCGAACGCCGTCGCCAGCAGAATGGCGCATGCCTTCATGGTGGTTTCTCCGATCTGTGCTTCGCATCCGGCGACTGGCGCCGGGCCGTTGCACAAATCACGCAGACGGAAGTCGCGAGGATTCCCGCCTGTTCGCCCGGAGGTGCCGATAGCTAACCGACTCCCCACGTCGAGGGCTGTTGTATTCGACGGGCAACCCGGCTTGCGGGGTCCGTCTACTGATTTGTGCGCCACTCATCTTACAGTTCAGCGCGTTCAAGTCAAGGCGCATTGGGGCGACGCCGGCGTTTGGCGTTCGTCGCCCGCCGGGAGACGCAATAGCATGCAAGTCAAGGCGTCGTCGGGCACATCCCGCCATGCAGTCACTGGCCGCTTGGCTAGCATGGGGAGCGCCTCAAAGTGGACAATCGGGCGGCGCCATGACAGGCTTGCCATCCTTGCTCAGCTAAATCAAAAGGAGGCCCGGATGGGTGTTACAGGACAAGGAGTCAAAGTGTCGTTAACGGAGCCGATCGATCTGACCAAAACGCCCATGGCGATGGCGGGGTACGTCAGAGAAGCCAACGGCGAAATGTCCTTCTACCCGGAGAAGATGGTGGAGAACATTGGCCAGGCCATTTTGAGTGTGGAGCGGTCCCAAGCGGAGTTTCAAGAGAGAGTCATCGCCCGTCTTGACGCGATAGAACGCGCGATGAAGGGCGTTGGCGGCGTGAAGGCGACGGAATAGTCAACGGCCCAAGGCCAACGCCCGCGCGTGGCTTGAAAGCCCTTCTGGGTGGGGCGCCTTCAACGCCTTGTATGTGAGCCTCTTGCCGACCATGCATGCGACCATGTGGCGCATCTGGTCGATGGTGTCGAGGTCCCGGATGTTGTTCCTTCCCGCGAACTCGTTGGCGTACCGGTGCAGATGCTTGGGTGAGAGCTTGTGGAAGACGCCGATGTGGGCGCGCTTCAAAGTGGCCCAAAAGGACTCGATGCCGTTGGTGTGGGCGTTCCCCCTGACGTACTCGCCCGCCGAATGCCTGACCACCTCGTGGCGGCGGTTGACGCCTTGGTAGGCCCTGGCGTCGTCCGTGTAGACGGTGGCGTTCTCTTTGGTGCGATCTTCCGCGATGCCGTGCAAGGCGGGCTGGGCCACCGATGTGGCCACTTCGGCGTGGACGTTGCCGGAGGCCCTTTCCCTGACGCCGACAATGGCCGTCTTGCCCACGGTTCCGCGGCCGGCGTTGAGCTTCTTGGCCTCGTGCTTGTTCCTCTCTTTGCCGCCGAAATACGCCTCGTCCATCTCGGCGTCGCCGAACGCGCCCTGCTCCTCGTATGCTTCGCGGATGCGGTGGGCCAGGAACCACGCGGACTTCTGGGTGATTCCGAGTTCGCGGTGAAGGCGCATGCTTGAAACGCCTTTCAGTGACGTGGCTTGAAGATAGATGGCGACGGCCCAGTCGTGAAAGGGGATCTTGGATCGCTCCATCGGCGTGCCGGTGCGCACCGAGAAGTAGGCGCGGCAATCGCGGCACCAGTAGGGCATGGGCTTGCGCGTGGGGCGCTCTTTGGTGTCCGTCGAGGCGCACCGCGGGCAGTAGCGGCCCGTCTCGCCCCAGGCGACATCCTCGAACCACCTCTCGGCGGTCGGGGCGTCGGGGAACATGGCCATCAGATCGCGGCTTGTGACTCCTTGCCTGCGATGTCGGCCGGGAGCGTTGGCGGCCATGGGAAAACGCCTCTTGAATCAACAAGAAGCATCGTACCAAACATGGCGTTTGTAGTCAAGTATATAATTCCCATCGGAATCCTGGTCGCGGCGCACGAAGACCGCGATGGCCGGCCTGCCGGCCACCATCAGATGGGGTTGATTCACCAACGTCCGGCGTTCGACTTTGGCGATGTCGCCCAAGGGCACCAAGGCGCCGGAAGCCGTTGCCACCGGCAGTTCCTCGAACTCCGCGGCGCCGCGGCGCTGGTCCAAGCTCCGCAACTGCCGGGCGAGCGCGCCTGTCCCGATGGTGCCGCCGGGCGCGTCCGTGGACAGCGCCGCGAGTTGCGAGCCGAGTTCGCCGAAGGTGAGGCCCAGCTCGAACAGCGTGCGGCTGTCCACTTGGATGGCCACTTCCTGCCGCGGCAGGCCGGCGAACTCCACTACGTCTATGCCGCGGCCGAGCAGTTGGTTCTCCATCTGCCGCGCCAGCGGAACCAGTTCATCCAAGCTGCCGCCGCCGGTGATCAACACCGCCGCCACCAAATCGTGCTGGCGCAACGAATACACGGCGGGCGGTTCGATCTCGTCGGGAAAACTGCGGATTTGCGAGACGCCCTGCTTGATGCGATCCACCGCGTCCCGGATGTCCGCTTCGGGTTCGATCTCCACCTGCACGAACGTGGAAGTGTCGCGGGTGACGCTCCACACGGACTTCACGTCCGCAATCGTCTTCAGACGCTGCTCCAAGGGCGTCGTGACCAGCTTCTCCATGTCCTCGGCGCTGGCACCGCGCCAGCTGATCTGGGCGTTCACATAGGGGCGTGGCTGATTGGGATTCAACTGCACGGTGAGCCGCGAGATGGCCCAAACGCCGGCCAGCACCATCAGCACCATGCCGAGGTTGGCGGCCAAGCGATGTTCGACGAAGGTGCGGATCAGCTTCATGTCGGCAAGCGGAGGGCTTCGGCGCAATACCTAGCATCATCCGTGCCACAGTGTCAAGCTATTGATTACGCTATTCTTTCAACGTGTAAGCCATGTTCCTACGCTCTTTCGCTTGGTCAACCGGACTACGGATTGGCGGATTCTGCCGCGCGGCAGCGCGAAAGAGCGCGACTTGCGGAGCGGGACTCCCCGCCCGAAGGGCTTTGGAGGTGCCGATGTCCCCCTTTCAGGAGGATTCGCTTCGCGTCAGCCACGCGACGAGCAGCCGGATTTGCGAATCGTCCAGCCGCTCGCCGAACGCCGGCATTTCGCCGCCGCGCCCGTCGCGGATGGATTCCACCAGCGCTTCGCCGTCGCCGTAGAGGGAAATGTCGTTCGCCAAACTCGGCGCGCCGAGCAGCGGCTGACCAGCCCCGTCCGCGCCGTGGCAAGCCACGCAGAACTGTTCGTAGCGCGTCTTGCCGGGGTGCTCGGCGGGAACCCCGTTGGGCAATTCCCGCACATAGTCCGTCACCGCGGCCACGCCGTCTTGGCCGAGCACAGCGCCCCAGCCCACCATCACCGCCACGCGTCCTTCGCGGATGGTCCTCTCGATGGCCGCGGCATCGCCGCCCCATTGCCACTCGGCGTCGGTGAGGTTGGGAAAGAGGTTGGCTTGGCCGCCGGCGTCCGCGCCGTGGCAGGCGGCGCAATGGCGGCCAAACAGTCCGCCCGCCGCGGCCATCAACTTCGGATCGGCTTGCAGCTCGTCGAGCGGCGCGGCGGCGATTGCGGCGCGGGCTTCGGCGAACTCCGTGTTCCAGGCGGCTTGGCTGGCGGCGAGCCTTCCGCCTTCCGTCCACCGCAGCGCCCCCGCGTAGCTGCCAAGGCCGGGATAGAGCATCAGGTAGATCGCGGAGAAGACGAGCGCCGCCAGCGTCATCCAGAACCACCACATGGGTGCGGGATGGGCGCCCTCTCGCAGGTCGCCGTCCCACACCGGGCCTTCGTCCTCACCGCCGCCTTGGTTGCCGCCGCCCCCGAAATAGAGACTGAACACGAACCACGCGAGGCCGACGACGCTCAGCACGGTGAGCGTCAGCACCCAGCCACCCCAGAATCCGGCCGGCACGGCTAATCCTCCTCTTCCGCCGTCGCGGGGTCGATGGGAGGCGCTTCATCGTCCAAAGGAATGCGGCCGGCACGGTCCACGGCGCTGTCCGGCGACCGCCAGAACACCCACACGGCTACCGTCGCGATGAACAGCATCACCAGCATGTCGCCGGCGAACAGGAACCACGTCATGGCGCTTGGTTCCCTTCGTCCGGCGGCGGTGGTCGGCCGAGAACCTGCATGTAGGCGACCACGGCGTCCAGTTCCGTCTTTCCTTGCAAAGCCGCCGGCGCCGCGGCGATCTCGGCGTCCGTGTACGGGTGGCCCAGCCGCCGCAGGATGCGCATTTTGCGTGCGATGTCGCCGGCGTCGGCCGGGGCGTCCGCCAGCCACGGATAGCCCGGCATGATGGACTTCGGCACCACGGCGCGGGGCGAGACGAGATGCAGGCGATGCCAGGCGTCCGTGTACTTGCCGCCGATCCGGTGCAAATCCGGCCCGGTGCGTTTGGAACCCCAAAGAAACGGCCGGTCGTAGGCGGATTCGCCGGCGCGCGAGTACGGCCCGTACCGCCTCACCTCCGCGAGCAGCGGGCGAACCTGCTGCGAGTGGCAGTTGCCGCAACCTTCGCGGATGTAGATGTCGCGGCCCACCAATTCCAACGCGCCGTAGGGCTCGGTGTGCGCCGTGGGCGTCACAAGCGAATCCTGAAACACGCTCGGCAGCACCTGCACCAGCCCGCCGATGGCGGAGACGAACAGGATGCCGAAGATGAGCAAGCCGGCGTTGCTCTCCAGCTTCTTGTGCAACTCCACCGCGTTCATGGCGGGTGGACCACCGCGGTGGGACGCCCCTGCACAGTGCGCCACAAATTCCAAGCCATCAACACCGCGCCAACGAGGAACACGACGCCGGCGAGAAGCCGCAACGCGTAGTAAGGCGCCATGCTCGCCATGATGTCGCGGAAGCCGAAGCGGACGTCGCCGATGTGGTCAAGGGCCAGCCACAGCACGCCCTGCGACACGCCGGCGCCCCACATGGCGAGCACATAGAGCATCGTGCCGGCCAGCGCCAGCCAGAAATGCACGTTGGCAAGGCGCACGCTGTGCAGCGCGCCGCCGACCAGCCGCGGCACCAGGAAGTAGAACGTGCCGAACGTGATCAACGCATTCCAGCCGAGCGCGCCGGAATGCACGTGGCCCACGGTCCAATCCGTGAAGTGGCTGACGACGTTCACGCTCTTGATGGACATCATCGGCCCCTCGAAGGTGGCGAGGCCGTAGAACGCCAGCGCCAGCACGATGAACTTCAGCGCTGGATCGGTCCGCAACTTCCGCCAGGCCCCGGCCACCGTCATCACGCCGTTGATCATCGTCGCCCAGGAAGGCGCGAGCAGCACCAGGCTCATCACCATGCCGAGCGACTGCACCCAGGCGGGAATGGCGTTGTAGTGCAAATGGTGCGGGCCGGCCCAGATGTAGCTGTAGGTGAACGCCCAGAACGCCACGATGGACAGGCGGTAGCTCCAGATGGGCCGCCCGGCGTGCTTGGGCAGGAAGTAGTAGAGCATTCCCAAGAAGCCGCCGGTGAGCAGAAAGCCGACGGCGTTGTGCCCGTACCACCACTGCACGATGGCGTCCTGCGCCCCGGCGAACAGCGAGTAGGACTTGCCCCAACCCACCGGCAGCGCCAGGCTGTTGACGATGTGCAGCATGGCGATGACGATGATCAAGCCGCCGTAGAACCAGTTGGAGACGTAGATGGGGCGGATGCGCCGCCGCCCGATGGTGCCGAAGAACACCACCCCGAAACACACCCACACCACCGCGATGGCGATGTCGAACGGCCATTCCAGTTCGGCGTATTCCTTGCCAGCGTTCCACCCCGCAAGCAGGGACGCGCCGCCGGCCAAGACGCCGAGCTGCCAGCCGATGGCGCAGAACCATGCCAGGCCCGGCGCGAAGAGGCGCACATGGCAGGTGCGCTGCACGCTGTACAAGGCGGTGCCCATCAGCGCGGACACGCCGAAGCCGAAGATGACGCCGTTGGTGTGCAGATTGCGCAGCCGTCCGTAGGAGAGCCACGGTTGCCCGAAATCCAGCCCCGGCCAAACCAGCTCGGCGGCTATCCACACCCCCGCCGCCATGCCGGCCAGCGCCCAAGCCACGGCGCACGCCGTGAGGAAGCGCACCACCGGATCGCTGTAGGACGCCAACGCCGCCGCGGTGGCGGTGGCCCCGGCGTTGGGTGGCGAGGCCCCCTCCGCTGCCGCTTGGGCTTGCGACATTCCGCTCACAACCCCAGCAGGGGCCCGACGCCGGCCCCCCACAGCGCCACGGTGACGCCCAGCAGGATCACCACCGCCACGAGCAGGAATCCGATCAGCGAGGAGGCCATCAGCATGCCCCGTTCCGGCGACGTGCCTAGCGCCACCGGCAAACCCGTGTAGAGCAGATACATGCTCCAAATGAGTGCGGGAATGAGCACCAGCAGGTTCAGGAAGACGTGCGGAAACAAGTGCGCCACGGCGCCGGCCGCGAGCGGCGCGGCCACCACGGCCACCAGACCGAGATGCCGCCCGAAATCCTCCGTGGCGCCGTAAGTGGGTGCCATCCACCGCGCCGCGCCGGCGGCGCCGACGAAGCCGGCGAGCAGCGCGAAGAAGTAGCCGAGGCTCACCAGCGCGAGCTGTCCGGTATCCAAGACCAGCGGCTCGTCGGCACCGAGCCGCCAGCCGAAATTGGCCGCGCCGACGAACGCGAAGACCGGCGGCAGCAGGGCGAGCCAAACGGTGTGACGGAACAGCACCGCGTGCGGCGAAGGCGCGTCCTCGGCCAACTGGGCGCAAGCGACCACGGGGTTGCGCAACAAGCCCCAAGGCGATCGATAACGGAGCGCCATGCGATTGCCACTCAGCGGCCGAAGACGCCCTATCGTAACGCGAACCGGCCGGCCGTTCGCGGGCGGCCGGGGGCGGGGCTCAAGCGGCGGCGCCGGCGATTGCCCGCCTCCGCCATCCCGGTGCCGTCAGACCCCGACCAACGCCTGATCCAAATCCTCCACGATGTCGTCGATGTGCTCGATGCCGACGGACAGGCGAATCATCTCCGGCGTCACGCCAACGCTCCTCTGCTCGTCTTCGGTCAACTGCCGGTGCGTGGTGGACGCCGGATGGCAGGCCAGCGATTTGGCGTCGCCGATGTTCACCAAGCGCTTGAAGAGCTTCAGCGCGTCGTAGAACTTGACGCCGGCCGCGAAGCCGCCGTGAACGCCGAACGTGAGGATGCCGGACGCCTTGCCGTCCATGTAGCGTTGCGCCAAGTGATGGTGGGGGTCGCCCGGCAAACCGGCATAACGCACCCACTCCACCTTCGGGTGTTCCTGCAGGTGCTTGGCCACCGCGAGGGCGTTGTCGCAGTGGCGCTCCATGCGCAAGTTCAGCGTCTCGACGCCCTGCATCACGAGAAACGCGTTGAACGGCGAGATGGCCGAACCCGTGTTGCGCAAGGCGACGGTGCGAACGCGGCCGACGTAGGCCGCCGGCCCCAGCGCCTCGGTGTACACCACGCCGTGGTAGCTCGGCTCCGGGGTGCTGAACATGGGATAGCGTTCTTGCTGTTCCGCCCACGGGAACTTGCCGCCGTCCACCAGCACGCCGCCGAGCGAGTTGCCGTGGCCGCCCATGTATTTCGTCATGGAGTGCAGCGAAATGTCGAAGCCGTGGTCGATGGGTTTCAACAGGGCTGGCGTTGCCACGGTGTTGTCGACGATGGTGGCGACGCCGTGGCTGTGCGCCATGTCGGCCACGGCGGCCAAGTCGATGATGTTGCCGGCAGGGTTGCCGATGCTCTCGCAGAATACCGCCTTGGTTCGGCTGTCGATGAGCCGTTCCAGATCCGCTGGGCTGTCGCCAGCGGCGAACCGCACTTCAATGCCCTGCTTCGGCAGCATGTGCGCGAACAGCGTGTAGGTTCCGCCATATAGCTGCGGCACGGTCACCACGTTGTCGCCGGCTTCTGCGAGATTGAGGACGGAGTAGTTCACGGCGGCGCTGCCGGCGGAGAGCGCCAACGCGCCAACGCCATGTTCAAGCTCCGCGACGCGCTGCTCCAACACCGCTTGGGTGGGATTCATGATGCGCGTGTAGATGTTTCCCGGCACCGCCAGGTTGAACAGGTCCGCGCCGTGCTGCGCGTCATCGAATTCGTAGGCCACGGTTTGGTATATCGGCACGGCCACCGCATGCGTCGTCGGATCGGTTTCGTAGCCGGCGTGGATGGCTATGGTTTCATCTTTCATAGGCCGCGAGAGAACTCCTTCAAGCTGTGCGATGGTGGCGAAGTATACGCCAGAGGGGTGGCAACGCGAACCGCAGCGGGGTGGGCGGGGTGGGCGGACGTTTGGTGGTGTTTGGTGGAGCGAGCTAGCTGGGTCGCGTGCCGCGCAAGGTGCGGCTCACGCAACCGGGACAGGCGCAATCCTCGCTGGGGTCCTTGTGATGCACCAAGCCGTGCAACACTCCCCCTTCTTGGTCGAAGCGGCGCCAAACCAAATCGAAATACCGGGCGTCCCGTGTTCGTAGCGTCGCCAGACGGCCCACGCAAGCAAGTCCGCGATCTGAATCAAGCGGGACGCCGTCGAATCGGCGAACAGCGGCACTTCCGCCATATTGCGCAGACTGCCCCACCTTGTCCCGTGCACTCGAAACTGCCGTGCAAGACCTTGCAGTGCTTCCTCGTAGTGAGACTCATCCATGACCACCAGGCCCGTTGTTGATCACCTTCATTGCGAAAGAGCCGTGACAGGAAGAGGTTGAAACGCATGCAGATTTCCTCGAACGCGTATTCGACCGGATCACCTTGGTAGACCCGCTTGTCTACAACGACTGCAAACGCCCGAACGCGTGCATGGGCGTTCGTCAACAACTCCAACCCACGCTGGATGATTTGGAGCCGGTTCTTCCGTACCGTGCCTTTCCACGGGGACTGCTCCCATTGGCCCTCACACTGGCGTGCAGCTCAACACTGCGAGGGTCTCCCAAGCCTAAATCGGAGACAAACTTATCCACCGAGGAGATGAGATGGTAGATTTGGCGCTCGAACACTGCCACGCCCGCGAGCACAAAGTGGCGTTCGCTCGGGTTCTTCACCGAACCGGAGCCGTCTAAGTAGAGCAGATACACCGGGACGACTCGCGCATAGCGTTGCAAAACCGCAGCTAGTTTGGGCACCTGGCCCCAGCGGACCGTGTATCCACAGCCCTCCCAACCGCGAGGGTCGGACAGTGGCCGCTAATTCGTCGCTTGTCAAGTTTTTTGTGTTTTTTGTCAGCTGTGTCAGCTGTCAACGCAAAGTAGAAATGTCCCCTTTTTGTGCAAAGTAGAAATGTCCCCTTTGCCGAAGGCCCGAGCCGCGCCCGGCGCGGCCCGCTCTGGTGGACGCGCGCCTCCCGGCGCCGCTTCGGACGCCACAGCCCGTCCTCCGTCATCCACTTCCCCGCGTCTCCCGCGACAGCGCCAATCCGTGCTCCTCCAACAGCTTCTCCGCCGCGAACGTCGGCCCGAAGTCCGCGTACGTCGCGCGAACCAGCGACAGCGCCTGCCGAACCCCGACGCCCAGCGCGTTGTTCGGCGGCTTGCCCCGGCGCCCCGACGCCATCCCCTCCGCGCCGCGCTCCCGGTACCCCTTCGCCAGACGCTTCACCTGCCTCACGCCCACCCCAGCCGCTCCGACGCCTCCTGCTAGCGCAGCTGCTTCTCGACCACCGCCCGCACCACCAACGCCCTGTCCGCCTCCGTCATCGTCATCGTCCCTTCGACTCTCAATTCCCACTCCAGAGAAGCTGCCAAAAGGGGACACTTTAGAAATTGCGGGAAGAGGACATTACCGCTTTGCGCTGACAGTTTTTTGTCAGCGATTCCCCTAACCGTACGGGCTGCCCACGTGGCGGCTTGTGGAGTCCGCATCCGAAAAGTGCGCGAACGCCCCGCGCACGCGCACTCTCCAAGTGCGGATGCTCTCGCCGTGGCCCGAGTTGCTCGAACTCGCAGCCATGGGTTCTTCTCAAGTGTCGAACGTCTCATGCTCGATGCCGCGGAACGGCGGGCCGAAAGCGCTCCTTCCGCTCACGGCGCCGGCGGCAGATGCTCTCGCCACGGGAAGGCCGGGTCGGCCACCGCCAGGAAGTCCGCGTTGAGCAGGGAGTCCTTGGCGTTGTAGGCGATGGGCTGGCCGTCCAAGCGCATGGCTTCGCCGCCGGCGGCGCGCAGCACGGCGTGGGCGGCGGCGATGTCCCACTCGGACGTGGGACCGAGCCGGGGGTACAGGTCGGCTTCTCCAGCGGCGAGGATGCAGAACTTCAGCGAGCTGCCGACGGGCACCCGATCGATCTCGAAGCGTGTGGAGAGCGAATCGAGATAAGAGGCCAGACGCTCGCCACCGTGCCGACGGCTGGCCACCACCGTCAGGCGCGGCCGGCGCATCTGCCGGGGCCGACTCATCTGCCGGGTGGCGAGCGGGGTGCGGCCGCGGGCGTCCAAGCGGAACGCGTCGGCGCGCGTCGCGCCAGCCACCGTCCGGCAGTCGCCGACGTACACCACGCCTTGCGCCGGCGCGCCGACCACGCCCAGCACCGGCGCGCCGTCCTCGATCAGCGCGATGTTCACCGTGAACTCGCCGTTGCGGCCGACGAACTCCTTGGTGCCGTCCAACGGATCAACCAGCCAGTAGCGCCGCCAGCGCCGCCGCTCCTCGAACGGCGGCGCCGCCGCCTCCTCGGAGAGAATCGGCAGCACCGGGCGAAGCTCGCCGAGGCCGGCCGCGATGCACCGGTGGGCGCGCAGGTCCGCCTCGGTGAGGGGCGAGGCGTCCGCCTTGGCGTCCACCGTGAAGTCGCTGCGGTAGACGTCGAGGATCTCGTCCCCCGCGGCACGCGCGATGCGCACCAGCTCATCGATCATCGACGGCATCATAGCGTAGCGTCGCCGCCGCGCCGCCGGGTGGTAAGCTGCGCCGGATGGTGCCCTGGGGCGAAGTCGATACCGTCCTGCTGGACATGGACGGCACTCTCATCGATCTGCATTTCGACAACCATCTGTGGAATGTCGTGGTGCCGGCGCGGTTTGGCGAGCGCGAGGGCATGGATTCGGCGCAAGCGGCGCAAGGGCTCTACCGCGAGATGCTGGCCAGCAAGGCGAGCCTCGATTTCTACGATCTGGACTACTGGGCGCGGCAAACGCGGCTGGACATCGACGCCATTCACGAGGAGTTCAAGGGGCTCATACGCTATCGACCAGGGGCCAAGGCTTTCGCCGCCGAGGTGCGGCGCACCGGCCGCGCCGTGTTCCTGGCCACCAACGCGCACCCGCGCAGCATCGCCGTGAAGCACCGCGCCATCGGCCTGCTGGCCGCGGTGGACGCCAGTTTCTCGGCGCACGAGCTCGGCGCGCCGAAGGAGGACGACGGCTATTGGCGCGGGTTGGCCCGCCGGTTGGGAAGCGGCTACGATCCGGCGCGCACCCTGCTGGTGGACGACAACGACGTCGTGCTCGCGGCCGCCGAACGCGCTGGCGTGGCGCATCTGTTGTGCATTGCCCAGCCGGATTCCACCGGCTCACCACGGCGGGATCTGCCGTTTCGCGCCATTGGCGATTTCGCCGAGATCATGCCGTGACGGGTGCCGCGGCCAACGTCCCCGGCCAACGCGCCGAACGAACGCGCCTCGACAAATGGCTGTGGGCGGCTCGCTTTTTCAAGACCCGCGGCCTCGCCAAAGCAGCCATCGACGGCGGCAGGGTGCATGTGAACGACGTGCGCGTCAAAGCGGCCAAGGCGGTGGCCGTCGGCGACACCTTGCGGATCACCCAAGGCGAAGTGGCGCGCACCGTGGTGGTGGCCGGCCTCGCCGAACGCCGCGGCAGCGCTTCGGTGGCGGCCACGCTCTACGCCGAGACGGCGGCGTCGCTGGCCCGCCGCGAAGCCGAGCGCGTGGAGCGACGGCTTCGCAACGCCGGGTTCTCGGCGCCGAAACAACGTCCGGACAAGCAGCAAAGGCGCAAGCTGCAAGCGCTCAGGAACGCCGGCGAATAGCGGCCTAAAGCGCGCCGACGTCGCTTCGCCCTGCCGCCGTCGACGGGCGCGGCCGGCGCGTGAAAACAAGTGACATTTCCCCGCCGAAGACCCGGCGGGCGTGTAAAATCCGCGCAAACGCAACGCAACGGATGGCCATGGCGTACAACATGGAAATCGACCGCGGCGGTTGCCCGCGAGACGCGACCACGCCGCGGCCCGATAGGGCGGCGCGCTCCCTTTCCAGGCCGGCGCTTGCCGAGTTGGCGGTGCGGCGCGGCGAAGGCCGTTTCGCCAGCAACGGGGCGGTGGTGGTACGCACCGGCAAACGCACTGGCCGGTCGCCGAAGGACCGCTTCATCGTGCGCGAGCCCGGCACCGAGGGGTTGATCGACTGGGGCCTGGTCAACCAACCGGTGGAACCGGAGGTTTTCGAGGCGCTTTGGCGGCGCGTGCGGCGGCACATGGCCGAGCGCGAAACTCTGGTCGCGCAACTGCATGTCGGCGCCCATCCGCAGCACTACCTGCCGGTCCGCGTCAACACCGAGTACGCGTGGCACGGGTTGTTCGCCAGAACCTTGTTCATCACGCCGGCGCAATTCAACCCCCAAGCGCAGGCGGTTTGGCAAGTGGAAAGCGCGCCCACCTTTGTTTGCGATCCGGTGCGGGACGGCACCGCGTCGGACGCCGCGGTGATGATCGATTTCGCGCGCCGCCGCGTGCTGCTCGCCGGGCTCGGCTACGCCGGCGAGATGAAAAAGGCGATGTTCGCGGTGCAGAACTTCCTGCTGCCGGAACAAGGCGTGCTGCCCATGCATTGCGCCGCCAACGCCAGCGAGGAGGGCGATGTCACGCTCTTTTTCGGCCTTTCCGGCACCGGCAAGACAACGCTCTCCGCGGACTCGACGCGGCTGCTGATTGGCGACGACGAGCACGGCTGGGGACCCGGCACGGTGTTCAACTTGGAAGGCGGCTGCTACGCCAAGTGCATCAACCTCACGCGCGAGCGCGAGCCCGTGATCTACGACGCCATCCGCTTCGGCGCCATCGCCGAAAACGTCGTCATCAACGAGCGCACGCGCGAACCGGATTACGCGGACGGTTCGTTGACCGAAAACACCCGGGCTTCCTATCCGCGCGAGAACATAGGCGCCAAAGTGCCGGAAAACCGCGCTGGCGAGCCAACCGCCATCGTTTTCCTCACCTGCGATCTGAGCGGCGTTTTGCCACCGGTCTCGCTGCTTACCAAAGAAGCCGCGGCCTATCACTTTCTGTCCGGCTACACGGCCACCGTGGGTTCCACCGTGGTGGGTTCGGCGGCACCGTATTCGGCCACGTTCTCCACCTGTTTCGGCGCCGCGTTCTTTCCACGGCCGGCGAAGGTTTACGCGGATCTGCTGCTGCGGCGCATCGAGCAGTTCGATTCTTCCGTGTATCTCGTCAACACCGGTTGGACCGGCGGCGGTTACGGCACCGGGCGGCGGTTCGAGATCGCCCAAACCCGCGCCATCGTCGCAGCCATCCAAAGCGGCGTGCTGCGCGACGTGCCGACGCAACACCTCGAAGCGCTCAACTTGGACATACCCGCAGCAGTGCCGGGCGTGGACGCGAACTTGCTGAATCCCCGCGACACTTGGCCCGACGCCGCGGCCTACGATGTCCAATGCGCGGCGCTGATCGGCAAGTTCGCCGTCAACTTCGCGCGTTTCGATGTGCGCGAAGCCATCGCGCGCGCCGGACCGCGGCTTCGATGCCCGGTCGGCGCCTGACCTTTGCCGTCGCCATCGTCGCGCACCTTCGCCGATGGTTTGGCCGCGCTTCGCGGCCGCGAGGAGTTGGCGCACCTTAGGCGCGGGCTGGAAAAAGAAAGCCTGCGGGTCGCGCCAAACGGGGCGTTGGCGCATACGCCGCATCCCCCGGCGCTCGGTTCGCCGCTCACGCATCCGCACATCACCACGGATTTCAGCGAAGCGCAGCTGGAACTCATCACGGCCGTGCATTCAAGCGCCGATGCCGCGCTTCGGGAACTCGCGGACGTCCACCATTTCGTTTGCGGGAACATCGGCGACGAACTGCTGTGGAGCGCGAGCATGCCGTGTCGCCTCGGCAACGAACAGGATATTCCGGTGGGGCGTTTCGGCACGTCCAACGCCGGCCGTTCGAAAACGGTCTACCGCTTGGGCCTCGCCCATCGCTACGGCCGGATCATGCAAACGATCAGCGGCATCCACTACAACTTCTCGGTGGCGGAAACGCTGTGGCCAACCATCGCCAAGAGCCGTGGCGAGGCGGTTGGGCGGGATTTTGTCACCAGCGCCTACTTCGGTCTGATCCGCAACTTTCGCCGCTACTCCTGGCTGCTCATCTACCTCTTCGGGGCCTCGCCGGCGCTTTGCCGCTCGTTCCTGCGCGCCGAGACCGGCGCCCAGTTGGAGTCGCTGGACGCCGAAACGGTGTTCTTGCCGCACGCCACCTCGCTGCGGATGGGGCGTCTGGGCTACCAAAGCGACGCGCAATCGTCCTTGCACATCTCCTACAACAGTCTGGCGGAATACACGGCGAGCATGCGCCTTGCGCTAACGGCGCCCTATCCCGCCTACGAAGCCATAGGCGTCAAAGTGGATGGCGAATACCGCCAGCTTTCCAACACGCTGTTGCAGATCGAGAACGAGTTTTACGGCACCATCAGGCCAAAGCGCCGCGCCCGTTCCGGCGAACGCCCGCTGGACGCCTTGCACGACCGCGGCGTGGAATACGTGGAAGTGCGTTGCCAAGACTTGGACCCGTTTCTGCCCCTCGGCATCGACGCCCCGGCGTGCCGGTTCTTGGATGTCTTTCTGCTGATGTGCTTGTTGCGCGACAGCCCGCCGGACAGCCGGATCGAATCCGAGATATTGGCCGCGAACCAAGGCGCCGTGGTGGAGCGCGGGCGGGCACCCGATCTGCACTTTGCCGAGAGGGGCGGCGGCGTCATCCCCATGCGCTCTTGGGCGGACGATTTGCTCGCGGACTGCCAGCGCGTGGCCGAGGCCGTGGATGCCGTTGCCGGCGGCGAACATCACGCCGAGGCCGTCGGACAGCAGCGGCGCAAGTTGCACGACCCGGCGCGCACGCCATCGGCGCGGGTGCTTGCGGCGCTGCGGGCAGGCGGCGTCTCGTTCGCGGATTTCGGTCTTGGCCAAGCCCGCCGGCACAAACGGCTGCTGGAGCGGCGGCCACCGCTCCAAGTCGAACACCTCCCGGCGTTGAGCGCCCGGTCGCTGCGCGAACAAGCGCGCGTGGAAGCCGCGGACAGGGCCAGGGGCGAGAGCTTCGACGCCTACCTCGCGCGCTTTCTTCGCCTAGGCGTTTGAACTTCCTCGCGCACTGCGTGCTGGCCGGGCCGGGCGACGGTTTTGTCGCCGGGGCCGTGCTCGGCGACTTCGTGAAGGGGCGCATCCCGGACGCCATGCCGCGGGAGCTGCGGGCCGGCGTGCGCCTGCACCGGCGCATAGACTCCTTCTCGAACGGCCTTGCCGAAATGAAGCTAAGCGTCCGCCGCTTCCATCCCGCTTTGCGACGACCAGCCCCGGTGCTGCTGGACTTGGTGGCCGATCATTGCCTGGCGCTGGACTGGGCGTGCCACATGGCCGGGCATGAACACAGCGCGAACTTGGGCGCGTTCGCCGCCGAGGTGCACGCGGCGCTCACCCGAATGGGCGAGTGGGTGCCGGCGGGTGGTCGGCGTTTCGTCGACCACATGGTGAAGACGGCCCTGCTTTCCCGTTACGGCGACCCGCGGGTGATGCACCGCGCCATGTGCCACGTGCTCGAACGGCTGGGATTCGAAGACCTCGCCGACAAGCTCGGCCCGGTGCTGGCGGAAGATTTGCGCGGATTCCGCGAGGACTTCGCCGGGTACTTTCCGCGGCTGCGGGAATTCGCCGCTGCCGAGCGGGGGCGCTTGACCGTTTGACCGCCAAACGGGCAGGCGCGGAGCGCTACTGGACTATTTTGATGTAATTGCCGGGGCGCGGCCCGACATCCGATCCCACGCCGCCGAGGCAGGACGCGCAATAATCCGCGTTTAGGAGGCGCAGCGTCTCTTCCGGGTGCTCGTGCAGTGCGGTGTCCTTCGCCAGTTCGGCGTAAGTCTGGCCCGGTTCGGCGATGATCACCCGCAACCGTTTGCGGTTGGCGATCTGCAAGTCGTCCGGCGTCATCCCGCGCAGGCCTTCGAGAATGCCGCGAAACTGCTGCCGGAAGCGTTCCGGATCGCCTTGCGCCCCGCACTCGCCCTTGACGACATAGGCGGCCCGCCCACGGTAGAGCACGGCGATGAGCTGCAGCTGCACGTTGGATTCGCCAATGTCCAGTTCGCCGATGAACGCGTCCTTGCCGTCGATCTCGAGTTCCTCGCCGCGGAGCAGGTCGTCTCGCTTCAGCACCGTGGTGACGTATTTCTTCGGCGACATGCGATTGGGTTTGTCGTGGAAAGCGAAGGTGACGAAACCTTCGGGGTTCCCGCCGGGCGCTTCTCCCCGCACCCGCGTTCGATTGGCGCGCACGTCCCAATCCTCCGGGAACTTCACGGCGATGCGAAGGCCCGTGTGATAGAAGGTGCCGTCGCGCACCAAACCGCCGGCGGCATCGTCGCCGAACGCGAGGCCGTCGATCATGGCCCAAAAGTCGCCCACCGGCTCGGTGACTTCTTCCGGCGCCACGCGCAGGGCATGGGCCACGACCTCGTGCAGCCGCAGGTCGTTCTTGGGGTGCGATGCGAAAACGCCGTGGTAGGGCACCATTTGGCCCGCCACTTTCTTCGCGAACACCGCGTGGTCCTTGAGCGTGGACAAGACGCCGATGATCGCCTCCGGGTTGTAGCCGGCGGCGGCCATGTATTCGGCGCCGAGCCGATCCGAATCCAACTCGCGCTCGCGGCCGTGACCGGTCATCAGCAGAGTGCGCAAGGGCATCTCCACGTCCCGCCGCAGTTCGGGACGTTGCGTGGCGAGGGCGGTGAGGAAGCCAATGGCCCTGGTGGCGTAACTGGCGGCTTTCGACTTCTCCACGTGCCGCTCCACGACATGGGCGATCTCGTGGCCGATGACCGCCGCGAGCTCGTCCTCGGAACCCATGAACGCGATCAGGCCGCGATGCAGGAAAACGTGGTTGTCGCCTGGCGTGAAGGCGTTGACGTCGTCTCCGTCAAGAACGTAGAAGCGGTACTGCTTGCCGCGATCCGGCGAATGGGCGACCAGGCGGTCGCCGATGGCCTGCACATACTCCTGCCAGCGCTCTTCCGGGTAGACCTGACTGTTTTCGAGGTACTCCTGGTAGCGGTCGTCGCCGGCGCCGGCGCGGGCCGGCGGGCCGGCCGCGACGAACACGACACACAATGCGGCGACGACCGTGGCAAGGCGCATGGGCGGCACTTTACGCGACCCGGAACCGCTTGGACAATCCGGCGGCGGGCTGGTTCCGCCGGCGCGCGGCAACATGGCGGCGGCGCGGGTGCGGGCTACGCGGTCGCGGAGGGGGTGCCGAAGCGCCGCCGGAACCGCTCCACCCGGCCGCCGGTGTCCACGATCTTCTGTTTGCCGGTGAAGAACGGGTGGCAGGCGGAGCACACTTCCAAGTGGATGTCCCGCCCCAGGGTGGAGCGCGTTTCGATCACGTTGCCGCAACTGCAGGTGGCTTTGATGGGCGTGTATTCGGGGTGGATGTTCGCTTTCATGACAATTCCGAGTTGACGCGACGGCCGCGCGCGATTGGCGCGGGCGCGCAGTGTATCGCCGCAGGGCCGGGCTCGGCAACCGCCCCGGGGGTTGCGCCGGCCGGCGCAACCCCCGGGGCGGTGCGCCGCCGGCCGGTTCCGCCGGGGCCTAGAACGAGTAGCTCACCCCCAGGTAGAACGCCCGGCCGAAGTTCTGGATGTAGCCGGTGAGGTATTCGTCGCCCCAGTAGCTGCGGTTCGGCTCGTCGGTGAGGTTGTACCCTTGCAGCAGCGTTTGCAGGCCGTTGTCGAACTCGTAGGACACTTGCGCGTCCACCTTCGTCTCCTCGGCGAACAGGGAGTCCTCGGCGAAGGCGACGCCGAAGTTGCTCACCTTGGCGCTCTGGTGGTTCACGCCCACCCGCGCCTCCAGCCCGCCGTCCTCGTAGAACACGGTGAAGTTGCCGGAGCGTTCGGCGATGCCGGGGTAGGGCAGAGTGGGGTTTGGCGCCGCGGAGAAGGGATTGTCCACCGTGATCTCGCTGTCCACGAAGGCGACGCTGGCGCTGAAGCCGAAGCCGCCCCAGAAGCCGGGCAGCAGCTCGTCCATGGTCTGCGTCCAGGTGAGCTCCAGGCCGCGGATGTAGCCGCCCTCCTTGTTGTTGATGGCGAACGTGTAGGAACCGTTGCGCACCTCCACCGGCAGCACCACCTGGCCGCCGGTGGCTTCGTCCGTCACGACCGCCTCGTAGGTTTCGGGCACCACGAAGCCGTTGGCGCGGAAGTCGAACTCGGCGATGGTGAGGTCTTGAATGAACGTCTTCACGTCCTTGTGATAGAGGGCCAGCGCGATCAGGCCGTTCTGCCCGGCGCCGAAATAGTGCTCGAAGGAGACGTCCACCTGCACGGCCTCGAACGGTCGCAGGAAGGGCGAGTTGGTGTTCGAGTAGCTGAAGGTCACGAAACCCTGCTCGGCGGTGGATTCGTCGATGGCGTTGCCGCCGCCGCCGTCCACCGGCTGGTCGCTGGAAAGCCGGTTGATGGGCGGGCGCGAGAGCACGCGCGCGGCGCCGAAGCGCAGGTAGTCGTTGTCGGCGATGCGATAGGTGAGGTTGATGGACGGCAGCGTGTCTTGGTAGTCCGTGCCGGAGGCCACGTAGGCGAACTCGCTTCGGCAGGCGCCGTCCGCATCGCAGATCTCCGTGGCGCCGAGCTCCGGGTCGCCGAAGACGTCGTAGATGCCCACCGAGGATTGGTCGGTGTTTATCTGGCGCACGCCGATGTTGCCGGAAAGCGCACGGTTGAACAGGGTGGCTTCGATGCTGGCCTGGACGTAGAAGGCCAGCACGTCCTCGCTCACGTCGCCACGCTGCCGCACCGACCATTGCGAGCGGTTGTTGTGGCCCCAGCGGGCGATGGTGGCGGTGTTGCGCGGCAGCGGCTGACCGTCGTCGCCCAACTGATCCGCGTCGCAGTCGTGAACGGATTGCGGATCGCATTGCAGCACGAGATTCCGCTCCACCGCCTGGCGCAGGATGGCCTCGGCGTCGAAGGAGATGAAGCACGGGTAGTGCGAATAGTCGCCGCCCCAGCACACCACGTCGCCGGTCTGGTCGGTGATCGGCATGTCGAGGTCGTGAACGTAGCCGGCGCCGGGGCCGTACTCGAACACTTGGCGGCCGTACTCGTAGTCCCGCACGGAGTTGCGCACGCCCGCTTCCAGGACGGTGAACACGCCCCAGTCCAACTCGTACTCGAAATCCACCTTCACCGCGGTCACGGCGTCGTCGGACAGGCGCGGATACTTGCCGTATTGGGTCATGCGCAAGGTGGCGAAATCGTCGTAACGCTCGGCGAACGCCATGTTCGCCAGCCGCAAGCCGTCGCTGCGCCAATTCACCTGGCCATTCACCCGCGTGAAACCGCTGCGGTTGCACACCGGGTCCTCGGCAGTGCAGGGCTTGTAGAGGTTGGCGTAGTGGAAGCCGTCCGCCTCGTAGCCGGAGGAAGTGGAACGGGCTATGTCGAAGGCGATGCTCCAGCGGTTTTCCGTCCATTCCACGTTGAGGCCGGCCGAGAGCACCTGGTCGTCGTCGCTGGTGTCCCCGGAGACGACGTAGATGTTGGTGCTGTCGTAGAACTGGCCGCCCACCACGAAATTGGTGTTCGAGAGCACCGGATTGGCCAGCGCGTAGGTGTGCGACGATTGCAGCGAGACGCCGTCCCGGGAGGTGTCCGTCTCGAACTCGGTGTAGAAGATGTCGGCCTGCGCCGCAAGTTCGCCTTGCGGCTCGAACTGCAAGGAGGCGAGGAAGGCGTTGCGCACCTCCAAGCCGCCGATCTGGAACAGCTGGATGGTGGTGGGCACGAACACGTCCACATCCTGCGGCGGGTAGACGTTGCGGGCCTGCTGCGGCGCCGTGCTGTGGTATTGCACGGTGGCGCTCGGCTGCGAAAGATGGCTGTATCCGACCGAAAGGCCCACCGTGTCGTTCAGCATCTTCTGCTGGTAGGAGAGCGTCACCCGGTAGCCGCCGTCGTCCGCGCCGTACACCTCATCGGCGCGGTCGTTGCGCGTGTAGCGGAAGTTGGTGGCGAACTTGCGCGGCTGGCGCATGTCCAGCGGATTGGCCACGTCCAAGTCGATGGTGCCGGCCACCCCGCCCTCTATGAGCGACGCTTTCGGCGTCTTGCTGATGGTCACGCGGCTGATGAGTTCCGCCGGATACTGGTTGAACTCGATGGTGCGGCGCAGGTGCGGCGACACCTGCTCGCGCCCCTTCATCGTGGCGAACACGAACTCGTCGCCGAGGCCGCGGATCTGAATCTCGGACGCCTGCCCGCCGGAGCGGGTGGTGGTGAGCCCCGCCACCCGCGACAGGCTGTCGGCTATCGAAAAGTCCGGCAGGCCGCCGATGTCCTCGGCGGTGATCACCTCGACGATGTTGTCCGCGGCGCGCTTGCTGCGGATGGAACTCAAGAGCGACGTTCGGTAGCCGGTGACCACCACCTCCTCGATGACCTCGTCCTCGGCTTGTTCGGGTTCCTCCTCTTCTTGGGCGTGGGCGGGCGCGAAGGGCAACGCCAACGCCGCCAGGAGCCCGGGGAAAACAAACGTCTTGCGCAACGCGCCTTCGTTCATGTCGGTTGCCTTTTCCATGTCTCTTCCGCCCCTCTAGTTCGCTGGCCGAACGGTCAAGGTCGGCGGAATGGCCCGGGTGCCGTCCACCTCGAACAGGTAGGCGCCCTCTTCGGCTATGTCGATGGCGAGGTTGCCGCCGTCCGGCGCAAGGGTGGAGTAGGCGGTTCCCACGACGACGACGTTGGATTCGCCTTCGGCCGCGCCCATGTTCACGGTGGCCCAATCCTCGGACGCCACCTTGAACTCGTGCGCGCCGACCGCCAACTCCACCGTCCTGGCGTGGCGGGTCGCGCCCTTGAACACCAGCGGATCGTCGGTGCCCCAGCCGTTCATGCCGCCACGCAGGAACACCGCCGCGGCGCCGAAAGGCCGCAGCGGCGTGACGTGCAAGGTGGGCGCGTCGGTGCCCCCCGTGACGTTGGCGTCCACGGTCACCGTGAACAGGTATTCGCCGGCGCTCTCCACCGCGAGCGTGAGGTTGTCCCCGCCCGGCGCGAAGCCGGCGAACGGCGTGCCCGGGGTCACCGTGGCGGCGCCGGCGTCCGCGGCGCCGAGGTTGACCGTGCCCCAGTCCTCCGAAGCCACCTTGAACTGCACCTCGCCGGCTTCTTCAATGGCCACCACGCCTTGATACGTTCCGCCGCCAACGTAGTGCAGCGGATTGTCCGTGCTCCAGCCGTTGAAGCCGCCGCGGGCGTGGATGGTCGATTGCTCGGTGCCGTGGCCGTAGGGCGCGGCGTCCAAGTCGACCACGATCAGCGTCGGCGCTTCGGAATCGTTCGCGTCCAAGTGGAAGCGGTAGTTGCCTTCCTCGTCGACGGCGAGCAGCAGGTTGTCGCCGTCGCCGACGATCTCGCGCATCGCGTCCACCACCACGTTGGCGTCGTCCGCGTTGGCGGCGCCGAGGTTGACGGTGGCCCAATCCTCGGAAGCCACCTTGAACTGATGCGGGCCGTCGGCAGCCGGCGCCACGGCAACATCCAGCGCGTACACGCCATTGCCGCGATACGTCATCGCGTTGTCCGTGCCCCAGCCGTTGAAGCCGCCGCGCACGAACACGGTGGTGTTGCCGTAGGGCGGCGCGGTGCCCGGCGGCGCCTTGGAGACGCGCACGTTGTCCCAGCGCCAAACGCCGGCGGCGTCGAACACGAACTTGAAGCGGTTGTAGACCACGTCCGGGTTGAACATGGAGAAGTCGAAACGCAGCGTCTCCCAACCATCGGCGGCGGTGAACTCGGCGGTGGCCGTCATGGCCGTGGCCGCATCGTCGCTGTTCCACACCGTGGCCGACACCATCGTTCCCGCCGCGGCGTCGCCGTCCACATCCGCGGCGAGATGGGTGAGCTGGTCGCTGAACGCGATGTACCCGTCCAAGGCGTAGGTGGTGCCGGCGTCCGCGGCCGCGTCTGCGCCACGCGTCGTTTCCGCCACCATGTTGACGCCGGCGGCATCCAGCGGATCCGCCACCACCACCGTCGCAACTCCGGCGTCGTCCTCGAACACATGGGCCGCGCCGTCGTCGAAGTCGAGCGGTTCGACCAGCACGGGCTTCGGCGGCGGCGGAGGCGGCTCGATCTGCGGCACGTCGGCGCTCTTGCGCAGCAGCAGCACCGGATCGCCGCGGCTCAGATCCAAGGTGAAGGCGTAGGAATCCGCTTCCGCGATGGTGGTTTGAAGATTGGCCGGGCCGTCTTCGTCGGCCAGCGTCAACGGCTCGCCGAGCGCCACCACCGGATCGTCGGCGGCGCCGATGTTCACCGTGGCCCAGTCTTCGCTGGCGATTTTGAACTGGTACTCGCCGGGTTCCAGCGTGAGATCGGTTCGGTAGATCGCCGCCGTTTGGAACGTCATCTCGTTCGCGGTGCCCCAACTGTTGAACGCCCCGCGCAAGTAAACCGGGGTGCCGGCGAAGGGTTCGGCAGGCGTCACCCAGAGCGTCACGCCGCCTTGGCCGTCGTCGTTCGAGAAGTAGCCGCCGGCGGCTAGCGTGAAGAGGTAGTCGCCGGTCTCCTCGATGTTGACCACGAGGTTGGGTCGCTGCGGCCCGGCCAACGCCACGGCGGCGCCGAACTCCACCGGCACCGCGGCCGCGCCCAAGCCGCCGGGAGCGGCGTTGCCGCCCAGATCCACCGTGTTCCAATCTTCGGAGGCCACCTTGAACTGGTGTTCGCCGGCTTCCACGCGGATGGTGGCCTGATACGCGCCGGCCCCGGTGTAGCGCACCGGATTGTCCGTGCTCCAGCCATTGAAGCCGCCGCGCACGAAGGTCTGCGCCGGGAAGGCGCGGGCGTTGGTCACGGTGAGGATGGGGGCGGCGCTGTTCGTGGCGTCGAGCGCGAAGCGGTACTCGCCGCCGGCGGGAACGCTGATGGAGAGGTTGGGCTGACCGCCGGCCGCCGAAAGCGTGGCCGGCACGCCGAGTGTGATCCCGGTGCCGCCTTCCGGCGCGCTGATGTCCACCGTGCTCCAGTCTTGGCTGGCGATCTTGAACTGGTAGTCGCCGGCGTCCAGTTGCAGGTAGCCCTCGTACAGTCCGCCGCCGGAGTAGCGCAACGGATCCGCGCCCCAGCCGTTGAACGCGCCGCGCAGAAAGATCGCGGTGTCGCCATAGGGCACGGGCGGCTCGAAGCCGGACGTGACGAAGGCCGAAAGGCCAACGCCTTGCGTTTCGCCCTGCGCCTTCACGAACACCGCGGTGGTGCGGGGCGGGACGGTGAACGCGCCCGGCGCATCGGCAGTCTCGCCTTCGACGAAAGCGGCGTCGCGCACCGTGGCATCGGCGGATTCGCGCTGCTCCGGATGCAGCGCGAAGCCGCTGGCGGTGCGAATCCGCACCGTCTGTTCTTCGGCGCCGCCGTTGAACACCACCACCACGGCATCGTGGTTCGGGTCCAGATCCGCGCGTGGCGTGTCGTCGGCGTTGGTGACGGTGCCGGCGCCGTCGTCGATGCTCATCGCGATGAGGTTTGGCATCGCGCCCCGGCCCACGTTGTGGAAGCCCACCCGATCCATCACTTCGGCGGCGCTGCCGAGGCTGAACAGCGGGCTCGCCTGAGCCATCCGCAGGAACTCGCGGAACATCGTGGCGGCGGCTTGGATGTCGGCCCCCGAGGGCTCGGCGTTGGCGTCGCCGATGGCTGCCAGCGCCAGCTCGTCGCTCGGCCCTTCGGGCGGCAGACCGACGTTCCAATTGTTGGCGGCGCCGGTGAAATCCACATGGTTGAACCAGTCGCCGGCGTTGTAGCTGTTGTGGCTGAGGGATTTCGAGCGCAGCAAATCCGCGCCCATGTGGACGAACGGCACGCCTTGGCCCAGCAGCACGAGGGACTGCGCCTGCACCGCCATCCGCGCCCGCTCCGCCGTGGCCGTTTCCGGGCCACCCGGTATCACGCCGCCTTGGTTCAAGTGATCCCAAAGCGTCATGCCGTCGTGAACGGAGGCGTAGTTCACCGCCTCTTGCGGATCCGCCGTGTAGCCGCCGTCGCTGGACGCCTCCACGGTGACGCCGGAATCCAGCACGAGTTGGAAGTCCGCCAGATTGCCGGCGAGGCCGGCGCGCAACCGGGTGAGATCGCCGGCGGTGGAAATGGAGAGATCGCGCAGCCGGTCGCGCATGCGGTCGTTGAACGTGCCGATGCCGGTGCCGGCCAGGTTCATCTGCGTGGAAAGCTCGATGCGCTCGCCGGCGCTGCCGGTGCCGGGCGCCCAGCCCTCGCCGTAGATGTAGCTGTCCTCGTCCACCGCGAGCACGGCTTCGGCCACCTCTTCCATGAGGCCCTTGGGATGCAGGCTCATCCAGTCGAAACGGAAGCCGTCCACCTTGTAATGGGTGGCCCAGAACACCGCCGAATCCTTCACGAACTTGCCCATCATGGCGTGTTCGGCGGCGGTGTCGCTGCAACAACTGGCGCGCTCGATGGCGCCGGTGGTGGCGTTGCGGCGGTAGTAGTAGCCGGGAACGATGCGGTCGAACACCGAAAAGCTGCCGTCCGCGCCTTCGTCCGAGGTGTGGTTGTAGACCACGTCCATCACCACGCGCAGGCCCATCGCGTGCAGCGCCTGGTACATCTGGCGCATCTCGATAATGCGCGCCGGCCCGGCAGGGTCGGTGGCGTAGCCGCCTTCGGGCACGTTGTAGAGCACCGGGTCGTAGCCCCAGTTGAAGCCGTCTATCTGCGCCAGCACGCTCATCACTTCGCGGGCTTCGCCGGTGGCGGGATCGAGGCCCCGGAGCTTTTCGAGGATGGTCGTGGTGTCGCGCACGTTGCCGGGGCAGAGCTCCTTGTTGGAATCGTCCAAGCGGCACAGCTCGAAGATGGCGTCGTCCAGGTTCACCTGCTGGCGCGGGTCTTCGTTGACGGACCGGATGTCGAAGGCCGGCAGCACATGGAAGTGCGTGAGGCCGGCGTCCACCAGCGCTCGCAGGTGTCGCACCGGAGGGGAATCCGCGGCGGTGAAGGCGAGATACTTGCCCCGATGCTCTGCGGGCGTGCCGTCGTCGCGGACGCTGAAGTCGCGGATGTGGCCTTCGTAGATGACGGCGCTTTCCGGGTTGCCGGCGGCGGGCGCGACGTGGGCGTCCCAGCCGCCGGGCTTGAGATCGTCGTCGTTCAAGTTGACGAACTGGGACGCGAGCGAACTGGTGTAGGCCCCCACCGAATACGGATCCCGCGCCTCGCGCACCAGCAGGCGGCCTTCGCTCGGATGGTAGGCGGTGACGACGAAACGGTAGAACTGGCGGTTCCAATCCGCCGCCGCGCCGCTGACGCTCCAGATGCCGGTGGCGGCGTCCTTGCTCATGGGCACGTCGGCGCCGAAGGTGAGGCGGCCGTCGGCGCGCTCGTTGTAGACGCGCAGCTTCACATCCTGGGCGGTGGGCGCCCACACGCTGCTGGTGATGTTGGCGCCTTCGTAGACCAGTCCGAGCGTGGACTCGTCGGCGTCGTCTTCGCCGCTGGTGTAAAGCGAATCGAGCACTTGGGCGAGCTGCAGTTGGGTGCCGAACTGTTCGCCTTCGGCGTTTTCACCAACTATCCACAGCTGGTGCGTCAGCAGCTCTTTCACCCGCGCCGCGTCCAAGTTCACCGCGTAGGCCGCGTAGTCCGCCAGATGGGGCGCCCGCGCCCGCTGCTCGTCGGTGAGTTCGGTGGCGGTCAGCGTGGCGGCCACCGCGCCGCCGGTGACGACGCCGCGCGCGCCGCCGTCGGCTTGATCTTCGCTTGCCACATCCAGCGTGGCGTTCTCGGAGCTGTGCAGCGTCACGCCGGCGAGGTCGCGGTTCCAAACGATGGTGCCGGCGTCCAGCCAGTGCGCGGCTTGGTCCTCGATGGCCAGCGGCGGCGGCTCGAACTCTTCGCACACGTCGTTGATGCAGATCGGCTCCGCCGCGGCCCGCGCCTCGCGCAGTTCGTTCTCCGCCAAGGTGGAGTCCACCACCACCCAATACATGTTGCGGTACGGGTTGGCCGTGTCTTCGGAGAAGTTGATGCGGAAATCCACCGTCTGCGGCGGGCCGGCGGGGCCGTGGATGATGAAGTTGCCGCAAACGCCGTTGTCTTGCAGTTGCAGCACCCAGTAGACGCCGTAGATGGGGTCGGCTTGGCCGTCCTCGTAATGCTCGTAATTGGGCGGCGGGCCGTCCGGCCAGCTTGTGCCGGTGCCTTCGTAGCTGTAGTCCACCGCGCCGTCCGGCCCGCGCAGGGTGACGCGCTCGCCATTCCAGCTGCCGGCTTCGCAGCCGTTGTTCCAAAGGTGCAGCACCCAGCCGTTGAACTCCTTGTCGCGGCGGTTGTAGTAGATGACGGCCTCGTTGGGGCCGGGCGTGTACTTGGGCGTGGGTTTGTCCGGGACCACGCAACGCCCGTCCACGGCGACTTCGGGCGGCGTGCAATCCGGTGGCGGCGGCGGGCCGCATTGGCCGTTCGCCAGGATGACGTCGCTGCCTTCGCAAACCGGCAGCGGGGATTGATCGCCCCCGGCACCGCCTCCGCCACAGCCGGCCAGGAAAGCGGTGAGTGCCGCGAGCGCCGCGGCGGCCAAGGTCCTGGCGAGTCTCTCAGCCATGATTACGGCGTTCCCCCTCGTCGCGGCGCTGTGGTCGCTCCGTCGAATGTCCCCACATGCGCCCGTGCGGCGCATGTCCTCCCAAGGCGAAACGAGGGCCATGCGCCTCGCTCGCTTGCCAGCCGCGTTCTTGCGGCCTACCGCCAGCGGCCCGGCTAGCGGCCCGCTTTGCGGCCTTCCCCCGCGAGGGGCCGGGGTCAGTCCTTTGACAACCGAGCGGTCGCTGTGCCGAACACGCGGGTTTCCCCGGCTTCGTTGGCGACGGTGATGTCGATCTCCACCGTACCCGCGTCTTCGTCCACGTCGGTGACCACACCGGTGATGGTGTGCGGCCGGTCGACCAACACGGGCGCGCGGAACACCGTGTCGATGGCGACGATCTCGGCGTCCGGCGCCCAGCGGTGAATCATAGCACCCAGGAACCCCTGGCTCATCACCCCGGGCACGATGGCGCCGGGCAGCCCCTCCTTGCGCGCGCCTTCGTGATCCGTGAACCGCGGCGTGTTCCAGCCCACATGCCGCCCGAAGCGGCGGGTGGCCGCAATGCTGGTGTCCGGCGTGAAGCTTGGCAGCTGGGCGCCGAACTCGACGTCCGCGATGGCGCTTACCGTCTTGCCGCTCACTTCTTGATCCTCTCGCGAATCACGGTGCGGGTGTCCGCGTTGGCCACGTGGACGCCGTTCTCGTCGCGCAGCTCCATGCGCGTGACCAGAAACACCATGCGCCCGGAACGCCCGGTCTTGGTGTAGATGTCGTGCAAGTGGCTCTTGCCGGTGAGCTTCGCCCCGGCGCGCACGGGCGCCTTCCACTCGACGCCCTTGCCGGCGTCCATCCCCATGCCGCCGAGATTCGGAAAGTCCGGCGGCATGCTGCGCCCGCCCACCAAAGTGGAAACGAACGTCGGCGGCGCTTGGAAATCCGGGTGCGCGGGATCCGTGAAGCGCGGCGCCGTCTCGCCACACACCTTGGCGTATTCGGCGAAGCGGTCGCCATTGATGACGAACGTCACCTCGTCGAATTCGCGCCCGAGAAAGCGCTCGCGCAGTGCCAGGACGTCCTCGTCCACCGCTGCTTCGGCCATGTTCTCTCCCCCCTTGCTGTCGTTCAATCTGTGCCGTGCAATCGAATCAACCGGCCGTCGATTCGCCCTTGGGGATGGCGCGGAACTCCTCGGCGCGCAACGCTTCCACCAGCGCGCCTTCACTGCCGACCGGCGCGGGAAACTCCGTCGCGCAGCGGCCGATGTGGCTGACGATGTGCGAATCGCTGCCGCCAACGCCCAGGTAGCCGAGTTCCTCCGCCATCGCGACGGCCCGTTCGTCCTCTCCGTCCCGGCTGCCGCCGTTGTGGATTTCCACGATGCGCACCCCCTTGGGCACGCCGTGCTCCGCCAGGTGCGCGGACATGCCCACCCGCGGGCGCCCGGGGTGGCAGGGCACGGCCACCGCGCCGTGGGCGTCGCAATGTTCGACGACCCGCTCGAGCGGCAGACGGGTGCTGGCGAAATCGAACTCCCCGTAGAGCGCTTCGGTGACGCCGAACACCAGCACGTGGCCGTATTCGGTTTCCACTTCCGCCCCTTTGAGAATCACCAGATCGTGTTTGCGGGAGAGTTCGCCGTAGTCCGACGCGAAGTCGAACTGGCGATGCTCGGTGAGGACGAAACCGTCGATGGGAACCCCTCGCGCGCGGATCCATTGGCAGTAATTGGCCACCTTCGCGCGCCCGTCGTCGGACTTGATGGAGTGCGTGTGCAGATCGAGGATCACCTACGCCGCCTCCCCCAGTCTGCGCCATTCCCGTTCCACCCGCGCGGCCAGCGCTTCCGGCGTGCCGGCGTTGTCGATGACCACGTGCGCCGCGGCCTCCCGCGCGCCGTTGGCAAGTTGGGCATCGATGCGCGCACGCACGGCGTTCGCGTCCACGCCATCGCGCGCCGTGGCTCTCGCCACCGCCACCTCCGGCGGCACGGTGACCGCCCACACCTCGTCCGCGGCGCGCTCCCAGCCGGCTTCCAGCAGCACCGCGGCCTCCAGCACGGCCACCTTCGCCCCGGCCACCTTGGCCGCCACTATCTCATCCTGCGCCAAAGCGAGTATCTCGGGCCAGACGATGTCCGTTAGGCGGCGCAGTTCGGACGCATCGGCGAACACCTTGCCGCCGAGCGCTTTGCGGTCTATTTGGCCATCCTCCCCAACGACGTCCTCGCCGAACGCCGACACCACCTGCGCGAACGTCGGCCGCCCCCGCTCGTAGGCGCGGTGGCCCAGCTTATCCGCGTCGATCACGGTGGCGCCGCGCGCGGCCAGCAGCCGCGCCACCGTCGACTTGCCGGAGGCGATGCCGCCGGTGAGACCAATGACGAGCATTGGCAAGCCCCATCCCCGAACCAAAGCGCCATGTTAGCCGCTCGCGCGGCGCGGGACTAGAGTTGATGCTTGGCTGCTTGGCGCGACTGGCGTGTGGGGCGCGGCCGGCTAACTCGATTCGTCCTCGGCCAGCAGCGTTTCCAGCGTCACGTCGAGGTGGCGTTCGTCGTGTTCCGCCACGGCTCGCAGGCGCGCCGCCACCGCATCGGGCAAGCCGCACTCCGCCACTGGCGCCACCTCTTGGCCCACCACTAGCGATTCCGGCAGCCGGCGGTGCAAGTCCAAGAGCGTGACCTCGCCAAGGCTGCGGCCGAGCACGAAGCGGCCGTCGCCCGTCCGCTGGACGAGACGCTCTTGCGTGAGCGCTTGCAACACCCGCTCGCGGTCGGCGTCGTGCAGCCCGGCTTGTGTTTCGAGCGTCTCGGCCGGGACGGATTCGCCGCCGGCGTGGGCGTCGCGCAAGCGCGCGAGCACAGCGGCGCACTGCGCCAGCAACGGCGCCCGCGGCGCGGCGTCCACATCGGCGGAAAGCGACAACGTGCGAGCGAAGACGGCCCCGACCAAGGCCAGCATCCAAACCAGATACATCCACATCAGAAAGAAAGGCAACGCGGCGAAAGCGCCGTAGATCAGCGCCGTGCTGGAACGAGCGACGAAGGCCGCGAAAGCCCACTTCGCCAACTCGAACAAGAGTGTTGTGAGCACGCCCCCGGCCAGCGCGTGCCAGAAGGACACGCGAGTGTTCGGCATGGCGCAGTAGAGGAAGGTGAAGGTGGCGACCAGGGCGAACTCGGGCGCGAGATCCAGAACCTGCTCGCGGGCGCCCCACACGTCCAAATCCCTCACCAACGGCAAGGCGTAGAGGTAGGAGGTGGCGAGCAACGCGCCGATGAGGAGCGGCGGGCCGACCGTGAGCGCCGCCCAATACACCAGAAACCGCTGCATGCCGGTGCGCGGCGGGAGGTCGCCCCAGATGGCGTTGAAGGCGCTTTCGATGCGAATCAACGCGAGGAACGCGAACACCGCGAGAATCGCCACGCTCACCACGCCGAGCTCCGTGGCTTGGGCCGAGAACTCCGCGAGCTTCTCGATCAAGGCGGCGCTGGCGTTCGGCACGAACGTGCGGACGAGGAAATCCTCCACCGCCACCCGCACGCCGACGAGCTCCGGGAACGCGGACAGCACGACATAGGTAACCGTCATCAGCGGCACCAACGCCAGCAACGTCGTGTAGGTGAGCGCGGCGGCGCGGGTCATGCACTGGTGGCGCAAGAACTGGTGGAACACCGCCAGCGCGAACCAACATGCATATCGCCAAGCCCGCAGCAGCGGCGGGCTCGGTGGCGGGGTGTGGTCTACGGCGGACATTCGTGGCCCCACGGGTCAGCGTGGGCCCGCGCCTTGTCGCGGGAGGTCTCCGGCCGCTTGCCGTGCGGCCCGGCTCGCGATCGCCGGCGAGAGCTCAGGGCTGTTCCTCGCCGGCCATCGCCGCCTGCCACGCCGGCCGCGCCAAAGCGCGCTCCACATAGCTCTCCAGCACGGGCGAATCCGGCAGCAACTTGAACATCGCCATGAAATGGACGGACGACGCCACCATCACGTCCGCGGTGCTGAACCGCTCGCCGAGCAGCCAAGGGCCGGCCGCAAGGCCCTTCTCCAGCGTGCTGATCATCAAGTCGAAGTCCCCCCAGCCGGAGGAGTAGCGGTTCGGCGTGACGCCAGCGAACTTCTCGGACATGGCCGGTTCGATGACGCCTGGGGAGTAGACCATCCAAAACAGGTACATGCCGCGTTGCGGATCATCCAGGCTTGGCGCCAGACGCGCATCCGGGTAGCGATCCGCGAGGTACATGCAGATGGCCGCGGAATCCGCCAAACACACCTCGCCGTCCGCCAACGCCGGCACTTTCCCCATCGGGCTCGCGGCGAGGAAAGCCGGGTCGCGTTCCGCCTCGGCATCGCCGATTTCCACCAACACGCGCTGGTAGGGAACGCCCGTCTCCTCAAGCATCCACGCGGCGCGGGCGGCCCGCGTTCGCGGGTGCCAGAACAGTTTGATCATCCTCGCCTCCCAGCCAACTCGATCGTGGGGCGAGTCTAACGCTTCGGCGGTCGACGAGATCGGCCGACGCTACGGCACCCAGGTGGCGAGCGAAATGTCGCGTATGCAGCGGTAGTGCCGAGCGTTTGCCGTAAGCAGCGTGCCACCCGCTTCCGCGGCGGACGCGGCTATCAGCGCGTCGGCCAAGCGTAGGCCATGCGACAAGGCAAAGCGCTCGATGTACGACGTGGCCCGGTGGCCGATGGCCTCCGTGAGCGGCAGGATTCGCCAACCGTTCAACCGCACGGTTCGCCGCAGCAACCGCAACTCCGCGTTGTCTCGCACGCCCTCCAACAGCTCCATGTAGTTGACCGCGGAGATCTCCACGGATGCGCACGCTTCGACGGCCAGCCGAGCCGAGATCCTCCCGCGCAACAACCAGATCAAGACATCGGTATCAACCAGCAAGAGCGCGTCCCTTGCGGAGATGGCGAACATAGGCGTCCACATCGGCGATGTCGTCCCGATCCCGCCACATGCCGAAGGCGGGCATCCGTTCTTCCTTCTCGTCTATCGACGACCCCTGATTCAAACCCACGAGGCGAGCCTTGGGCTTGCCCCGGTAGGTGATGGTTACCGCCTCGCCGCGGTCCACGCATGCCAGTGCCACCCCAACCTTGCTTCTCAGCTCCTTCGCCGTCATTTCCACTGAACCATGCCCCGCAAACAGTTGACACTTGACAGTGTACACTTGCTTGCCGCTGACATGCTAGGACAGATTCGCGATAGCCGTCTGTCTAGCGCCTCGCCAGTCAAACGGATCCGATCCACGCCCCGGCGATTTCAAGGAGATCAAACGATGCTGAAACCCGTTCAACTTGGGCGAAGTGGGCTGCGGGTGTCGCCGCTGTGCCTCGGCACCATGAACTTCGGCGAGCCCGGGCGTGGCCACCAAGGCGATTGGACGCTTGGCGAGGACGAGGCGCGGCCCATCTTCCAAGCCGCCTTGGCGGCCGGCGTTATCTACTTCGACTGCGCGGACGTGTACGGCATCGGGGGTTGCGAGCGCGTGGTGGGCAAACTGCTCAAGGAGCTCGCGCCGCGCGACGAGTACGTGCTCGCCACCAAGGTGACGATGCCGATGGGCCGGGGTGCCAACCAGGGCGGGCTGTCGCGCAAGCACATATTCGAAGGCGTGGACGCGAGCCTGAAGCGCTTGGGCCACGACTACGTCGATCAGCTGGTCATCCACCGCCATCCGCACGGCGTGCCGCGCCAGGCGCGGGTGCCTATCGAAGAATCGCTCGAGGCGCTGCACGACGTGGTGAAGGCCGGCAAGGTGCTCTACCTCGGTGCTTCTTCCATGTTCGCCTGGCAATTCGCCGAGCTGCAGCTCACCGCCGAAATGCGCGGGTGGACGCGCTTCGTCTCCATGCAGAACCACTACAACCTCGTTTACCGCGAGGAGGAGCGCGAGATGAACCCCTACTGCGCAAGCACGGGCATCGGCCTCACGCCTTGGTCGCCGCTGGCGCGCGGCATCCTCGCCGGTTCCTATCGCGGGCGTTTCGATGGCGGCGGCACGAAACGATCCCAAGGGCGCGACCGCGTGCGCACCGAGAGCCTCTACCGGGGCGGCGCCACCTTCGAGATTGCAGACCGCGTGGTGCGACTGGCGGAGAAATACGGCAAAACGCCGGCGCAGATGGCGCTCGCGTGGCTGCTCGGGAAGCCGGGGATCACCGCGCCCGTGGTGGGCGTTTCGCGGGTCGAACAACTGAACCAGCTGGTGGATGCCTGCGACATCCGCTTGGACGCCGAGCATGTGGAGTATTTGGAGGAGCTCTACCAACCGGTGCCGAACCTGCTGTCTACCGGCACCTCCTAGGGTTTCGGAAACACCGCCGTGAGTTTCGCCACGGCGCGCGGGCACCGCCTCGCCGTCTTCGCCCTCGCCTTCAGCGGCGGATTCGTCATCATGTCCTTGGAGTTGCTGGGCGGGCGCATTCTCGCGCCTTGGTTCGGCGGCAGCATTTACGTTTGGGGCAGCATCATCACCGTTTTCATGCTGTCGTTGGCGGCCGGCTACTACCTTGGCGGATGGCTCTCGTTGCGGTCGCCCTCCCTAGGGCGGCTCGGCGGCCTTCTCGTCATCGGTGCCGCGGTGCTGTATCCGGCCACGATGTTGGCGGAGTCGCTGATGTCCTGGGTTTTCACGCGGGTGGAGGATCCGCGCTACGGCAGTCTGCTCGCTTCGCTGGCGCTGTTCGTGGCGCCCACGGTCCTGCTCGGCGCCATCTCGCCGTATTCCGTGCGCCTTTTGGTGCGCCGCCAAGAGGAATCTGGCAAAGTCGCCGGCACCCTGTATTTCTTCTCCACTTTGGGCAGCGCTTTCGGCACGCTCGCCACCAGTTTCTATTTTGTGCTTTGGTTCGAGATCAACACGATTGTGAGCGCCCTCTCCGGCGCGCTGTTGGTGCTCGGCGCGTTGGCGATGGCCGCGGGCGCGCTTCGTCGTGTTTGATCGCGTCCGGTTCTTGTTCGCTGCGACGGCGGTGGCGATCGCCGCCCACGGCAGCGCGGATTTCGAGGTTCTGCACCGCGAAAAGTCGCTTTACCAGACGCTGTTGATCACCCGCGAACCGTCGCGTCTGTGTTTGCGTTTCGCGTTGCGCGATGCCATGCGCAACCAATCCTGCGTGGATCCGGAAGACCCGCGCCGCATGGTGCTACCGTACGCGCGCATGATGATGGCCACGCTCCTTTTGGATCCTTCGCCCAAACGGATGCTTGTCGTCGGGTTGGGTGGGGGCACCTTGCCCACCGCGTTCGCCCGGCTTTTGCCCAAAGTCGAAGTGGATGTGGTGGAAATCGATCCCGCGGTGGTTGCGGCGGCGCGCCAGTATTTCGGCTTCGACGCCACCGACCGTTTGCGCGTCCACGTCAGCGATGCCCGGGTGTTCGTGAAACGGGCGCTGGCGTCTTCGGGGCGACGCTACGACGCCATCCTGCTCGACGCCTATGGCGGCGACTACATTCCCGAGCATCTGATGACCGTGGAATTCCTGCGGGAAGTGCGTGGCTTGCTGGCGCCGAGCGGCGTCTTGGCGGCAAACACCTTCGCGACGTCGCGGCTATACGATCACGAGTCCCAAACTTACCGCGAAGCGTTCGGCGAGTTCTTCAATTTCAAGACGCCAGCGAGCGGCAACCGAATAGTTCTCGCGCGACTGGGGGCCTTGCCGGCGGCAAACCTGCTGCGTGATCGCGCCGGCCGCTGGGAGGCGCGCCTTCGGCCCTACGGCGTGCCCATTCGCACCTATCCGGCGCGGATGTCCCTGAAAGCGGATTGGGATGTGTCCAAGCGCGCGTTGACGGATCAATACTCGCCGGCCAACCTGCTGCGCACGGAGTGAGCCGAATCGTGTTGGACTGGTCTTTTCCCTACCCATCCCGCCGCGCCCCCGTCTTGGCGAGAAACGTCGTCGCCACTTCGCAGCCGCTGGCGGCCACCGCCGGATTGGAAATGCTGTACCTTGGCGGCAACGCGGTGGACGCGGCGCTGGCCGCCGCCATCGCGCTCACTGTGGTGGAACCGTGCAGCAACGGCGTCGGCAGCGACGCCTTCGCCATCGTTTGGAACGGCCGCAGCCTCAAGGGTTTGAACGCTTCCGGTCGTTCCCCGGCAGCTTGGACGCCGGCCCGATTCGCGGGTCGCGAGCGCATGCCCACGCGGGGCTGGGACTCGGTGACGGTGCCCGGAGCGGTCAGCGCGTGGGTGGAGCTGTCCAGGAGTCACGGACGGTTGCCATTCCGCACTCTGTTCGGGCCGGCGATTCAGTACGCCGAGGGCGGCTACCACGTTGGCCACAAGACGGCCGCGGCTTGGGCGCGCGCCGGGGAAAGGTACGCCGAGTTCGAGGAGTTCCAGCGCCACTTCCTGCCGAATGGTCGTGCTCCCGGGGTCGGCGAGTTGTTCGTCAATCGGGAATTGGCCGCAACGCTTCGACTGATCGCCCAAACCGAAGGCGAGAGCTTCTACCGCGGCGAACTGGCGACGCGCATGGACTTGGCAGCGCGCATGCAAGGCGGCGCGTTGCGGGCAGCGGATCTCGCCGCGCACGAAGCGCGGTGGGTGACGCCTGTCGCCCAAGCCTACCGCGGCGTCGAACTCCACGAGCTGCCCCCGAACGGCCAAGGTTTGGCCGCGCAGATCGCGCTCGCGCTCCTCGCCCATCTGGACACCGCTTCGCTCGTGCCGGGGTCCGCCGAATGGACGCACCGGCAAGTGGAAGCCATGAAGATCGCCATCCGGGCGGCGTTCGACCACTTCGCGGATCCCGAAGCCATGCGCTTGGGGCCGGACGATCTGCTCGAACCCGACGCCATTCGCCGCGCCGCTTCGCGCATTGGCCGCCAAGCGACGAAGCTGCCACCCGTCGCCCTGCCGACCGGTCACGACACCGTGTATCTCGCCGCCGCCGACGAGGACGGCAAGATGGTCTCCATGATTCAGTCCAACTACATGGGTTTCGGCTCCGGCGTGGTGGTGCCGCGCACCGGTATCGCGTTGCAGAACCGGGGCGCCGGTTTCGTGCTCGACCAAGACCATCCGAACGCCGTTGGGCCGGGCAAACGCCCGTTCCACACCATCATTCCCGGCTTCGTCACCCGCGCTGGCGAACCGGTGTTGAGTTTCGGCGTGATGGGCGGCCACATGCAACACCAGGGCCATGTGCAAATGGTGACGCGCATTTTCGATCACGGTGAGAATCCGCAAGCGGCCTCGGACGCGCCGCGCTGGCAGGTGACGCCAGACTTCCGCGTGCTGCTAGAAGCCGGGCACGACCCCGCGCTTGCCAGCGAGTTGGCCGCCCGCGGCCACTCGGTGGAGGTGTCGCCGCACGAGTTCGGCGGTGCCCAGCTGGTGTATCGACTGCCGGATGGCGGCTATTGCGCCGCGTCGGACCACCGCAAGGAAGGCTGCGCGGTGGGGTTTTAGCAGCGGGTGCGGCGGCGGCTTATTCGGCGTCGGGGCGCAACTTGAGCGAAGCCGAGTTCAAGCAGTAACGCAAACCGGTGGGCGCCGGCCCGTCCGGGAACACATGCCCCAAGTGGGCGTCGCAACGGGCGCAGAGCACTTCCGTGCGCACCATGAACAGCGACCGATCCCTCTTGGTGGCCACGGCCTCGGCGGCAACCGGTTCGTGGAAACTCGGCCAGCCGGTGCCGGAATCGTACTTGGCGTCGGATCCGAACAGCGCCGCGCCGCAACAGCGGCAGTTGTAGACGCCGCTCGTCTTAGTGGCCCAGTATTCGCCGGTGAACGCGCGTTCGGTTCCGGCCCGGCGGGCGACGCGGTACTCCTCGGGGGTGAGCTGGCTGCGCCACTCGGAATCCGACTTCGTCACTTTAGCCGAATCCGTTTCGGCTAGCGTTGCTTCTTCCACTCCATCTCCTCGTGTTTTCCCACGCACCACGCGCGCGGTTGGATTGCCCGTTCGGCCACTGCGCTTTGGCGCCTTGCCGTGACGCCGGCCGTCTCTTGCCGAAGTTTGGCAGTTCGGCCGCGCCCCCGCAACGGCGGGAACGGCGCCGGCATACGGGCCCAGGTTCCGTGAACGAATGCGAAGTGCGACTAAACGAGGCGTCCCCGCAAGGAGTTTGGCAGCGCTTCCTCGATCTCCACGGTGGCGAAACCGCCCACAAGCGATGCGTCCGGCGCCGGAAAGTTGACCACGCGGTTGTTTTCCGTGCGACCGGCGAGCTCTCCTTCGCCACGCTTGGCGGGCCCGGTCACCAGCACGCGCTGGCGACTGCCGACCATGCGTTCGGCGTGCGCCGCCGCTTGTTTGCGCAACTGCGCCTGAAGCGTCGCCAGCCGGCGTTTTTTCACTGGCATTGGCGTGCTGTCCGGCAAGGCCGCGGCCGGTGTTCCGGGGCGCGGGCTGTAGATGAAGCTGAAGGAGGTGTCGTAGTCGAGTTCGCGCACCAGGTTCAACGTGGCTTGGAAGTCCTCTTCGCTCTCGCCGGGGAAACCGACGATGAAGTCCGACGACAGGCTGATATCTGGCCGCGCCCGCCGCAAGGCGCGGATCTTCGCCTTGTACTCCAGCACGGTGTGGCCGCGTTTCATGGCCGCGAGCACGCGATCCGCGCCGGATTGCACTGGCAGGTGCAGATGGCTCGCCAATTCGGGAATGTCGCGGTAGGCGGCAACCAGCGTGGACGAGAACTCCACCGGGTGGGAAGTGGTGAAGCGGATGCGGTCTATGCCTTCGACGTTGGCCGCGTAGTGAATGATCTCCGCCAGGTCCGCCTGGCCGCCTTCGAACTCGGCGCGGTAGGCGTTCACGTTCTGGCCGAGGAAGTTGATCTCGCGCACGCCTTGGCCGGCCAACCCCACCACTTCGCGCATCACGCTGGGCACGGGACGCGACACTTCCGGCCCGCGCGTATAGGGCACGACGCAGAACGTGCAGAACTTGCTGCAACCTTCCATCACGGAGACGAACGCGCTGGGGCCGTCGGCGCGCGGCTCGGGGAGGCGGTCGAACTTTTCGATCTCGGGAAAACTCACGTCCACCACGGCGCCGGGCTTGGCGGCGCCGGTGCCGCTTCGCGCCCGCTCCACGAGTTCCGGCAGCCGATGCAGCGTCTGCGGGCCGAACACGATGTCCACGAACGGCGCCCGGGCCGCGATGGCCTCGCCTTCTTGACTCGCCACGCAGCCCCCCACGCCGATGAGCGCGTGCGTTTTCGCCTCCTTGAAACGCTTCCACCGACCGAGCTCGCTGAACACCTTTTCCGCCGCCTTCTCGCGAATCGAGCAGGTGTTGAGCAGCAGAACGTCCGCTTGCGCGGGATCATCCACTGGCACGGCGCCGTGACTCTCCGCGAGCATGTCCGCCAAGCGCGCGGAATCGTACTCGTTCATCTGGCAGCCGTGCGTTTTTACATAGAGTTTCATGGCGGACGAACGGTGGGTGAACGGCGGATTATACGTTGCTTGGCCATTGGGCCGAGGTGCCGTCACCCGTTGGCAACTCGTTTGTGGTTCGCGTTCAGGCGCTCGACCAACGCGGGCGACAGATACAGCGACTCCAACGTCTCGCAATCCCGCCCCAGCAGTGTGGACTGGCTGGAACGGCCGGCGTGGATGTGCAGGTGGCGCAGGGCACCGTAGCGCCCACGCTCGCGCCAAGCACCTTGGCGCTTGGGGCCTGCCGGCCGGCCTGCCGCTAGACATGGATTGCGCATACGGCACCTCTGATGTAAGGTGCGCGGCCCTTGAGGAAGGTCGCCGTCCAGCTCGGCGGCTCTCCACCGCCGAGGTGGTGAAATCGGTAGACACGCTAGCTTCAGGTGCTAGTGGGGGCAACCCCGTGGAGGTTCAAGTCCTCTCCTCGGCACCAAACCCATGCTTTCCGCATTGCCGCCTAGGCCCGCACCGACCACTACGAGCGGCGCAGGGCGCCGATGGAGGCTTGGGCCGTCTACCTGTTAGCGCAATAGCCGTAGAACGGCAGGTAGGCGGACGTCGGACGTCCGCTCGTGGTCGTTCGGCGCTGGTGGCATTTGGCAGCTATGGAGATATTCTGGCTTTCGCCAATCCTGACTCAGGCTCCGCAGGCTCCACCAGAAACAGTTCCCGCAAGCCGCCTTTCAGTTTCAACCGGTCGCGAACGCGGAAGCTTCTGCGGATTTCCGATTCGAAGTTCTCGGCGGTGTAGTCCGCATAGTCCTCGCGCTTGTTTTCCACCAGGGATTGGAACATCTCGTCGTTCCGGCCGACAAACTCCAAGATGCAGGTCGCGTCCAGGCTTCGCAACCAACCGATGAACAGCCGCAATGGGATGTTCGCCGCGACTCTCAGGTGATGAACCAAGGCCAGGCAAAGCACCATGTCGGGGCTTCGCCGCGCATCGAACGCCGCGCGCTCGCGGCCGGCCCAACCCTGTCCCGGCGAGAGGTTCGCCAGTTCCATCACCAGCGGAATGACATTCCCCGGCCCGCTGCGCAGCTCGCGATAGAGGCAATCGACAGCGTCATGATCTGCGTCCACGGCAACGACCACTCCTGAGTGCTCGGCGGCGATACGGGCGAACGCCCCTGTATTCGCGCCCAAATCCCAAGTCAACTCGGGGCTACGCGTCGCGGTATGCCGTAGCACGAAGTCCTTCTTCCGTTCCAAGTCCGCCGTGTTGTAGGAGTGGTTCTTGGCGTACTCCGCCCAAGTGGAACGGGCCTGCCCGCTGGACAACCCGCCGATGAGCCGCCGCAGGCTGTCCCACAGCGCGAACAGCATGGTCTTCGGCTGTTGTCGACCGAGGCCTGCCGGTCGGAGAACGGCCCGCTCGGCCCTGGCGGGAAACCAGACATGCGACAGGACGCCGCGCTTGAAACGCGCCAATCCACGGAAGTAGCGGCTTGCTTCCTGGGGCGGGATACCTTCGAGGCGGGAACGGAGCAGCGGCTGGTACGGGATGCCCAAATGCGCGGTCAGCAGCAACGGCGTGAGGAAAGTCGCGCAGAACTGACGATACCCCCGCCAGTATTCGCCTTCTTCCCAAGGAACGAACGACGGTATGTCGATGAACACCGGGCGCGTGCCCATCCACTGCACATTGAACGCGGTCGCGTCCTTGAGCAGCCAGCCGTTTCTGGCGCCGGTCTCCAGTACCTGCAATTGCAGCAGCGCCGCGTCTTTGAGCATGGAGAACGGCCACTCATAGGGCCATGTCACGAAATCCACCGCCTGATGCTCCACGGCGGCGCTCCAGCCCTCTTTCATCACGTGCCGAGCGTTGGGGAGTTCCGGGTGGAGCAGTCGGGTCGCCACGACCTGACCGCCATCGACCAAGTCGTGGAAGAAGGGCTCGGCAAGCAGTTTCCCCATTATTTCGGCGGCGGATGGATTCAACCCGCGAACGATGCTCGCCTCTCCGGTGTCCTGCACAACTCGGTACACCTGACCGGCCGGGTCCTTGAACGACCCACCGTCAGCCCCGAGCACTTCCGTCCTCGGGACCTGCTTCCTTGGAATCCGAACCGGCGGCGCCGGGGTCGACGTAGGCGTGAGCCGCGGTCGGCACAAAGACAAACGCGGTGGCGGCGAGCAACTGGTCGCGCCGTATTGGTCTACTCATAGAGAAAGTCCTCGTAAGTTAGTCCGTCGTGTCCGTGAAACTGGTGGTTCCAGGGCACCGTGTATTGTTTCGGCTTGATGAGTGGGCTTTCACCGCCGGACAGGCAGCGAAGCAGAGCGTGAACGGCGTCCAGAATCGTCATGTAGCCTTGGGACGACGCTTCGTCGAACCAACCAGCGCACGTGTCACGGGGATAGACGCCACCCAGAATGCCGAAGTGGTCCTGGAAAACGAACCTCGGATCGGCCTCGAATTGCACCCCTTGAGACAGGAACAGGCCGTGATCGCCGTACACGAGCAAGATGGCGCCAGGGTCATTTTCTTCCAGGTGCCGGATGATCAAATCCAAGTAGTGGGCTGCCCGTTCGCTGCGTTTGATGTATCTGCGTCTGAATTCCTCGAACTGTTCCGCATTATCATGCCGGAATGAGTTATCAACATGTCCGGGTGCATACAGGTGGGCCATCACGAATTGAGGCTTGTCGTCGGCGTTCACCTTGGTGATCTGCTCGGCGCTCATGTCCACTGCAGTGAACCAGTTATCCCTTCCGAGCCGGCAATATCCCCAGAAAGAGAAATCCCGTATGCCGGCATCCAATAAATTACATATGGTTCTATTTTGGATCGTAATATAGTTGTTTATATATTCACCCTTTTCTTCTCCGAAATAGTTGTTTTCATAGATTGATGTAGTCTCGTAGCCGTTCCCGTGAAGGACTCCAAGAAGATTAGACGGGTTTCGACCAGAGAAGAGGCGCGGGTCAGGGTCGTGTCCCCTTGCAATCAATTCCTTTTGTTGTGCGGTATACGCATCCACGTCCAGCGCCAGAACGGTGTAGAGAGAATGGCTGGTCCTGACGGCGTTGGCGAAGAAATTCGGGAAGCGGCGGAAATTGATGTCGAACAGATCATGAAATTTGGTGGTTTCCAAAGCAAGGTATTTCTTGAGTAATGCGCGCGGGGCCAAAGCATCGAAGGAAACGAAATACAGGTTCGGTGTCTCCCGGAAGGAGATGTCCCGAATGTACGTCGTATCTACCGTTACGGGGACGTCATCTACGGGGACCTCGCCTACGGGGACGTCGCCTACCGGGACGTCACCGATCTCCCGGTGCCCACCGGCAACAATCCCGAGCCCGAGCAACGCCGCTGCCGAGAGCGCAGGACCGCCCCAGTGCAGCTCGTCCATGAGTCGGAAGGCGACGAACAGCCCTGCGCCGGAGCCGGCGCAGAGTGCAATGAGGACGGCCCCGTTTCCGGTCAGATAGAGGTCGGTGTGGATGATGTACGCCGTCGCAACGCTGGTCAGCACAATCAGTGACAGGACGGCGTTTGCTATGACCCGGGAGCGCAGGAAGAACAGGGTACCGAGCAAAAGAACGGTGTTAACCGTCCCGCCGAGTACGAGAATGCCTCTCAGATCCGACTCGGAAATGGCCGTCGGGGACGACGTATATGTCGCGGCGAGGGCGATCGCGACGATCAACATGGCGAAGACGAACTTGAATGCGGCCGGGAAAGATCTCGTGCGTTCGGTGCCACCCTCGATCAGCCCGTCCTCGTTCACACCCTCACCCGTTGCCCATGTTGGTCGCCTTCACTCTCACGCCGCTGTAAGTTTCGGCGGAAGTCGCCGCGGCGGTATTTGCAGAACCCCGCCAGCGGCCTTTCGACTAGCTGGAGTTCCTCTTGCTTCCGGCAATGGGCAAACAGCGGAGCGTCCGCGCCTTGGCTTGCAGCCACGAGCGTCGCCGGACTGTTTGGGCCTGCCAAGGACCTGGAGTGATGCACTATGGGCACCATACTGCCGAGGCGGCCAGAATACCGGCGGCGACGATTCGGCGCAACGGTGCTGGCACGGCGCTGGCACGCTAGTATTGCGTGGCGGATAGAGGAGCCCTCGACCATGCGCAGCCCAACCGCCGCCCACCCCCAATCCAGCTTGGCCGCGACCACGCTCGTGTTGGGCGTACTGTCTCCCTTGGCACTCCACGCCCGGGAGGCCGATGCGGGACAGGCAGTGGCTGACGCGGAAGCTTGGGTGGAAGAAATCGTGGTGGAAGCCAGGCGGCGGCCAGAGCGTCTGGGGGAGGTGCCGCTCTCCATCACCGTCTTGACGGAAGAGACGCTTCGGGACTTGGGCGTGGATGACATAAAGGCCCTGTCCTCTTTCTCTCCCGGCTTGGACATCGAAGGAGGCGTTGACAACGACACCACGCGGTTCTTTGTCCGGGGCGTTGGCACCGCCACGCCAAGTGTCGGTTTTGAACCGGCGGTGCCCATCTACATTGACGACATCTATACGCCGTTGGGCCTTGGCGGCAATATCGACATCTTCTCCGTCGATCGCGTGGAAGTGGTGAAGGGGCCGCAGGGTGTGCTCTACGGCCGCAACAGTCTCGGCGGCGCGATCAAGCTGTACTCAAAGGCGTTTGGCGACGAAACCGAAGGCGCGGTTTCGGTCACCGCTGGAAGCTACGGCCAGCGCAATGTGAAAGGCGAGTTCCGGACGCCCGTTTTGGAAGGCAGGTTGTTTTTCGGCTTGGCGTACGCTTCGATTCGCAACGACGGCATCCAGAAGAACGTCTATACGGGTACGAGAGGCTGGGAAGACGACAAGGACTTGTATCGTGTTCGAGTGGAAGCCCGTCCGAACGACGCCTTGACCGCTAGGTACAACTACGAGAAGAACGATTCCGCCGGTGCCGCCAAGCAAGTGCGCGTAAGACCGGGAACCCCAGGCCTCATCGGCTTCAATGCCCATATCAGCGGCGGTGCCGCCTACAACGACGCTTTGCGAGACGCCTATGCCGCGGGTTTGGACCCAACGGCCTTCCCGTTGTTGCCAGTGGGAGACGTCCCGTTTGTCCTAGAGGCGAACAGCCCCTTCGCCGGCGATGTTGACAACATCTTCTCCGACATGGTCGGCGACAACACGGTTGCGCAGACAAGCCACACTTGGAGTTTCGCGTGGGAAGTAGACGAAGACTACGCGCTCCACTATCTGGGTTCAGTCCGCGAACAGTTCAACACTCGCCTGTTCGACATCGACGGTGGGCCGGCCGCGTACCTGCCCGGTTTCGAAGAGTTCTCCTTCGAGGCGAGAAGCCACGAACTCCGGCTTGAATACCAATCCGATCACCTGACCGCGTCCGCCGGAGCCTTCTACTACGAGGAGGATTCGGACGGTCTGCAGTTCTTCCACAACACGTACTTCATCCCGTTCGCAGCGGCGAAAATCGAAGCGGCCACCGCGGCGGCGGACTTCAGCACCTTGACATTCGAGCCTGTGCAGTTGATTCGAGACCCTTTGGGCTACTACACCGGTGCCAATGTTGTCCGGCTGAACAGGAACATCCTCCAGAATACGACGGCCACGGCGCTCTACTTCAATGCGAGCTATGACGTGAGCCACAGGCTGAGGTTGTCATTCGGCGCGCGCTATACGCGGGAGGACAAGTTCGGCGAAACGCTGGTCGGCAACAACAACGGCGGCGCCATCGTCACGGTGGGCACGAGCACGAGTCCCGGCACGGGCCGCTACGCTCCCGTGGGCGGCCTCGGGCAGTTCTTCTCCGATAGTGGGTTGTCCGTAGATGCCTCACGGAATCTGATTGGCGTCTCCGGCCCCGCGGCGCCCGGCATGTTCGGCACGATCGGCAACCTGCAGGCCGGCTTTGATGAAATCACTGTAGAAGTTACGGCGGACTATTCAATAACCGACCGTTCCATGGTCTACGGGTCATTCAAGCAGGGCTTTCAAGGGGGCCTGTTGATCCCGGTCGCCATACCGTCCACCGTTCCCGTCGCGGACGCGCAAGGCGGTGTCTCGCAGCGGGCCGTGGGCGTTGAGCCGATCACGTCGCCGCAAAGGATCAATGCGATGGAGATCGGCTTGAAGACCACTACGGATAGCCACATCCAGTGGAGCGCGGCCGCCTATTGGTACGACTGGGAGGACTTGATTCTGTTCCACAGGTTCGACATACCCGCGGACCAAGCCGTGTCGGCGTCCTTTTCAACGCCAACGAACTCCGCCACTGCCACTTCGCTGGGCGTCGAGACGGAACTGCGGTGTGTGGTGAACGAAAAACTAGCGATACTGGCCAATCTGGCGTACAACCACTTCGGATTGGACTCCGTGGTGCGCACGGACGCCATCGTTGGTTCCGTGGATGTCAAAGATCAATTCGTTGACGACTGGGTTGCCATCACTCCCGACTTTCAAGGCACCGTCGGCTTGGAATACTCTCGCGACTTGGCCAACTTCGGCAGACTCCGCTTGTGGACGACCATCGCCTACCGGGACAAGATCAGCGCCAATGGGCAGGCGTCGTTCCAGAAGGTGGGCCTGAACCTGCTGTCTCGCGGCCAAGCGAACGCGAACTTCTACAGCGACAGCCACACGGACGTCGGCACCGGCGCGAGTCTCGCGAGCCCGGATGGGAATTGGCGCGTTGACGTGAGCGTAAGCAACCTGCTCGACGAGCGACGCCCGGAAGCGATCGTCAATTCTGTTCAAGGACGCTTCTTGGGCACGCTTGAGACGTGGAACAAGCCGCGCACCTGGGCACTGACGCTATCCTACGACTTCTAACCGGGCTACTGCGTCGCGGCAGCGTAATCGGCGCCGGTCATGCTGCGGTCCACGGATGCGTTCCAAGCGGCCAATTCGACGGCCATGCGATTGGCGATTTCCGGCTGCTCGGCGCTGAGATCGCGTTTCTCCGAAGGGTCTTCAGTCAGGTTGTAGAGCTCGAAAGGGGCGTCTTCCTCGGCGTCGTAGTTGCGCACCAGCTTGTAGTTGTTATCCAGCCAAGCCAAGCCGCCAGCCCGGAAGCCGATCGGCCGCAGTCTGCGCTCTGGCTCCGCGCGGAACACCGGGGCAATGGAGATGCCGTCGTGGACGGCGTTGATGGAGTTGGGATCGAGGCCCGCCACTTCTATCAGAGTGGGGAAGATGTCATTGGTGGAGGCCGGATAGTTGCTGACCCGCGGCTTGATGCCGGCCGGCCACTCGATGATGCCCGGCACGCGCAAGCCGCCTTCGTAGAAATCCTTCTTGAAGCCTCGCAGCGGGCCGGTGGTGTCCGGGTGTACGGCCGGATACTCGGGGCCGTAGCCGATGTCCGGTAGGCCGCCGTTGTCGCTGTTGAACCAAAGCAGCGTGTTGTCCGCGACGTTCAGTTCCCTCAAACCCTTGCGCAGGGTGCCGAGGGAACGATCCATGGCGACCAGTTCGGCATGGTGGTCGCGGGACGGCTCATCCAATTTGGGGAAGTGTTCGGCATCGCCCTTCAAGGCGGCGAACGGCCGATGCGGCGACGCGTACCAAATGAGCAGGAACACGCGCTTGCCGGCGCCGGTCTCCTTGGCGATGAAACGCAACGCCTCTTGCACCAGCAACTCGGAGCCCTCGCCCTCGAACTGCTCCGCCGTGCCGCCGCGGCTCAGCACCGGGTCGAGGTCGAAGACGTTCGCGGCGCTCAGCCATTGGTCGAAGCCCAAGGCGCCAGGATTGAGCGGATCGTCTTTCTCGATGGGAGGGGCGCCGGGGCCGGGAGTGCGGCCGTTCAGATGCCACTTGCCGAAGTGGCCGGTGCGGTAGCCAGCCTGTTGGAACGCTTGGGACAGCATTTGCTCGCGCGGATCGATGGCCACCCCCACGCGCACCGCGCCGGTGCGGTCGTTCGTGCGGCCGGTCATCACCGTGGCGCGCGTGGGCGTGCAGCTCGGCGCGCCCGCGTAAAACCGATCAAGGCGCAGCCCGGCAGCCGCCATGGCGTCCAGGTTGGGCGTCTTGAGCAGCGGATGGCCGTAGTAGCCGGTTTGCCACCAGCCCATGTCGTCGGCCATCAGCAAGATGACGTTTGGCGGCTCCGGCGCCGCGCTTGCGCCAACCGCGAACATTACCGCGGCCGTAGCGGCGGCGCGAATAGTGGCAGACATGGTCCCCTCCCCTTGTCCTCGAAGCGTGTCTGGAAACGCGGTGACAATAGCAGACTCGGGAAGTAGCCGACGAACCACTCGGCGGCAAGCGCAAGGCCCACAGGCGCGAGAGCCGCGTTCCGTCGCGTCTCGAGGGCCGCGCCAATCGTCCGCGTCGGCGGTCCGATTCAACCGCTGGACATCCACTTCGGGTTGACACACACCTGTTTCTTGGTAGGGTGCGCGAGCAACGCTGCGGTGAACGGTTCGTTGCCGGGATGGACATTGCGGCGGCCATTTTCCGGGGCATCGGACGCAAACCATGCGGCGTGAGGGAACTTGCCGGATGACCGACAAGGCTCCTGCCGAACCACCGTTGGTTGTCGATGTCGACGGCTCGCTGATCGGCGGGGATCTGCTGATTGAAGGGATCGCCCGGCTGCTCGCGGCCTCGCCGCTCCGGCTGTTCGCGCTGCCGTTCTGGCTGGCCTCCGCGACGGCGAGGGGACGTGCCGGGTTGAAGCGCAGGATCGCGGAAGCGGTTTCGTTGCCACCCGACACGCTGGCGTGGAGCCCGACCGTGCTTGAGGAGATTGCCGCCGCGCAGGCTTCCGGGCGCTCGGTGTGGCTGGCCTCCGCCTCCGACGCGCGCGCGGTCTCGCCGCTCGCCGAAAAGGTGGGGGCGGCGGGTTGCTTGGCCTCGGACGGGCGCACCAACCTGGCCGGCGAGGCCAAGGCGGCCGCTCTGGTCGCGCGCTTCGGCGAGCGCGGGTTCGACTACATCGGCAACGAACGGCGGGACCTGGCGGTCTGGAAACGGGCGCGGAGCGCTATCGGGGTCGATCTTCCGGCGGGCCTCGCGCGCAAGGTGCGTGCGCTGGACGGCGAGGCCCGGTTCCTGGCCGGGATGGGCGGTCGCCCGCGCGACTGGTTCCGGGCTTTGCGCCCGCACCAGTGGGTGAAGAACGTGCTCGTGTTCTTTCCCCTCGCCGCGGCGCACGCGACCGACCCGCGGCCGTGGCTGGTGGCCGCTGGAATTTTCGCGGCGCTTTCGGCGGTGGCGTCCGGCACCTACGTTCTGAACGATCTGCTCGATCTCCCACACGACCGCCGGCATCCGGCCAAGCGCCGCCGCCCAATGGCAGCGGGACAGGTGCCTTTGCTGCCGATGATCGGCATCGGCGCCGCGCTGACTGCGGGCGGGCTCGCACTGGCCTTCTGGCTGTCCGCCGCGGCGGGGCTTTGGATCCTCCTGTATCTCGCCGTTACCTGCGCCTACTCGTTGTCACTGAAGCGCAAGATATTCATCGACGTGGTCACCCTTGCCATGCTCTATGCGATGCGTGTCCTCGCCGGCGCGGCGGCGGTTTCGGTCCCGCTGTCGCCCTGGTTGCTCGCCTTCTCCCTGTTCCTTTTTCTCGCCATCGCCATCGTCAAACGGCTAGGCCAACTGCGCGAGTCCGACCGGTCAACCTCGAGCGGCCGGGCCTATTTCGCCGAGGACTTCCCCGTCATGGCGGCGCTGGGCGCGGCGAGCGGCTTCGCCTCGGTGGTGGTTCTGGCCCTCTACATCCAGAGTCCGGAGGCGGTGGAGCGCTATGCTCGCCCGGAGTTCCTGTGGCTGATCTGCGCGCTGCTGCTCTACTGGCTGGGGCGCATGGCGCTCCTCGCCGGTCGGTCGACGGAGCACTCCGAACGGGTACCGGGCAAGGACGACCCACTGCTCTTCGCGCTACGGGACAGGACGAGCTGGCTAACCGGCCTCGGCGTCTTGGCCGCGTTCGCGGCGGCGTTGTGACGCGCTTGCGGTCTCACCCGCGTTGCCCGGGCGGCGTGGCCGGCGGAATCGACCTGCGCCTGGGGTTCGTTGGGCGAGCCGCATGATGCTCTCGGGCTGGGGCCGGTATCCGGCCCTCGATTGCCGGCTTGAGCGCCTGCGCCGGTGCGAGGCCCTGCCCGGTCTGCTGCATCGCGGCACAACGCTGATCGCCCGCGGCAACGGGCGGTCCTACGGCGACGCCGCGCTCAACCCGGAGCTCACGGTGTCTATGCTGGCGATGGACCGGATGCGGGCGTTCGACGCCGGGACCGGCCTGCTCGACTGCGAGGCTGGCGTGCTGCTGGCGGACATCCTGGAAACCTTCGTGCCGCTCGGCTGGTTCCCGCCGGTGGTGCCGGGGACCAGGCTCGTCACCGTCGGCGGCATGATCGCGGCGGACGTGCATGGCAAGAACCATCACCGCGACGGAACCTTCGGTGGGCACGTGGAATCACTGACGCTGGCGGGCCCGGACGGTGCGACACGGGAATGCAGCCGCACGGAGAATGCCGACCTCTTCCGTGCCACGCTCGGCGGGATGGGGCTGACCGGCGTGATCCTCTCCGCGCGCTTCCGCCTGCGGCCGGTCGAAACCGCCTTCGTGATGGCGGAGACCTTGGCCGCGCGCGACCTCAACGAGACGATGGCTCTGTTCGAGGCGTCCCGCGACTGGCCCCACAGCGTGGCCTGGATTGACTGCCTCGCGCGGGGGGCGGGCTTGGGCCGCGGCCTGATGACGCGGGGCGCGTTCATGGAGCGCGGCGTGCTGCCGCCACGCCTCGAGTCCAACCCCTTGTGCCTTGCCCCCGCGGGCAAGCTGCGAGTTCCCGTCGATGTGCCGTCCGCCCTGCTCAACCGGGTTTCGATCGGCCTCTTCAACGAGTTCTGCTACCGCCTCGGGCGGGGACGAGCAAGGGCTGAGGCGCGGCCGGTCCATTTCGACCGCTTCTTCTTTCCCCTCGATCGGATCGAGGCGTGGAACCGCCTCTACGGGCGGCCGGGGTTCGTCCAGTACCAGTGCGTGCTGCCCAAGGGCGAGGCCCCGGCTGGGGTTGCCGCCTTGCTGGAGCGCGTCGCCGCAGCCGGACAAGGCTCGTTCCTGGCGGTGCTCAAGCTGTTCGGCCCGACCGGGGAGGGGCTGATGTCGTTCCCCATGGAGGGCTACACGCTGGCGCTCGATTTTCCGGTGCGCAGCGGCACCGCGGCGCTGCTCGACGGGCTCGACGAGATCACCCACCGGCACGGCGGTCGCGTCTATCTCGCCAAGGACGCCTGCTGCGCGCCGGCACGGATGCGCGAAGGCTATCCTCGCCTCGGCGCCTTCAAGGCGGTCCGCGCCGAGGCGGCGGGGGCACCGCCCCGGTTCGCCTCCGAGCTGTCGCGGAGGCTCGCGTTGTGAGGGACATGAACAAGATGACCACGCCGGACGTCGCCACGCCGATGGGTTGGCGCGTCCTGGCCGCCCGCTGCCTGAATCCGGCGGGGTAACTCTGTCCTCCCGGCTGCGCAACGCGCTGTTCGTCCTGTTCATCGGGGGGATCCTCGCCTACGGGGCCGGGTTCGCCTGGCACATGCTCGCCCGCTTCGATCTCGTCGACCTGATCCACGGCGTGAACAACGACGACGCCTTCTATTACTTCCAGATCGCCCGCAACCTAGCCGAGGGGAAGTTCTCCACATTCGACGGCGGCATCACGCGCACCAACGGATACCATCCCCTCTGGCTGTTTCTGATCGCGCCGTTCTACTGGCTATTCGACAAGGAAGCGGCCTTGTTCGCCATCAAGGCATTCGAGATCATGCTGGTTGCCGGCGGCGTGGCCCTCGTCACCGCGGCCGCCCGGCTGGCACGCATGCCGTGGTATCTGATGTTCGCCGCGCTGCCGATGCTCTACCAGCAGCACGGGCTGCTTCTGGGGATGGAAGCGGCGGCGGCGCTGTTCATGCTGGGCCTGTTCGTTCTGACCGCCTGCCTCTTTGCGCGAAGTCCGGCGCGGTGGAAGTGGCCGCTGGCCGCGGTCGCCTTTGCCCTGCCCTGGGTGCGCCTGGAGTATGTCGCCATATCCTTGGCGGCAACCGCCGCGCTGTGCCTGATCGAGTGGTCGCAGCAAGACCGCTCGCCCGGCGCGCCACTTGGAGAGCGGACTCGTTCCGTGCTCTCCGTCAATGCGGTCGTCCCGTTTCTCGCCGCCGGCGCAGGCCTTCTGGTGTACTTCGCCTACAACAAGCTCGTCTTCGGCGGCATCGTGCCGGTCAGCGGCGCCAGCAAACAGGCGTGGTCGCAGGCCCATTGGCAGCACGACGGCGGATACAGCCTGATCCAAAACCTCCAAGACGTATTGCGGATGGATGTCTTCGGCCTCGGACTGCCGGTTGCGCTGGCGGCTTGCGCGTTGTTCCTGCTGGTCTGGTGGTCCGCCCACCGCTCCGGCAGCCGGGAGGACTGGCTCCTGCTGGCCTTTCTGGCCGGCGTTTCCGGCTTGGCGGTCGGCCATCTGGCCAAATTCGGGCAGACCGTCCTTACCGTACATCCCGTTTTCCATGGACGACATGCTTGGTATTTCGTCCCGGCGTACCTGTTGATGGCGCTGGTGGTGCCCGTGAGCTGTTGTGCGGCCGTTCACTTCATTCGCCGTTTCATCGGACCGAAGTCGCACCGTGCGGCCAATGTTCTGAGCAGGGGCATTGTCGTTGCCGGTGCCGTCTTCCTCCTCGCAAAGGCGGATTTCGCCTCTCCATTCCGGTGGGTTGAAGCGAGTAGTGCCTCAACCAGAATTACCAGCCCATGGTTTATAGCCGTCTATGGGGGTACGCAGCTTATGAATCGCGTGCTTCCCGAGGATAGCGTGGTCGGGTCGTGGGACGCCGGAATGATAGGGTATTTCTCGCGCTTTCCGGTGGTGAACCTGGATGGTCTGGTCAACTCCTACGACTATTTTCACGCGATGAACGTGGCTAGAGACGGACACACCGACTCCTATGACGAATTGATTCCCTCCTATCGAAAATTCGGGATAACTCACTTTGCCAACCTTCCGAGACGGGACTTTTCAGGTGAGATTCTCTTTGAAGGTTCACTAAGAGGCTGGGGCGAAAAGGAAGAGGTATTCGACCTATGGTCCATCGACCCGCTGGAGGATGACGATGCCGCCGCTTGGATCTGGAAGAGAATGGAACCGCATTTCGACTACCAATCGGATGGCGCGGGGCTCCTTGTTGACGGGCGGCTGGTACAGACCTTCGCCCAGGAATGCGATCCGAATGAGCTGGTCGTCTGGCGCTGGACCGGACGGGATGGAACGGTCGCCAGAGTCTGGACGCAAACGCAAACCGGGTTGTGTGTAACCGTCGCCGTTCTGCCCCTCACTGTCTCGAGTCCGGTGTGGTTCGAGACCATGCCACGAAGCGATTATCTGATTCGTCTGACGGGTGGCGGCCTGCCCGTAATCCGCTCCGACTGGGATGTGTATCTCGTTGAAGACAGCCTCATCTACGCCAAGGATCAATGCAGCCCGGAGGATACTGAACCAACGTTCTTCGTCCACTTGGACGCGGTCGACGTGAACGACCTCCCCAGCCATCGCAAGCAGCACGGCTTCGACGGTTTCCACTTTTATTTCAGGAACCACCTTCTCGACAGACGAGTCTGCATAGCCAGGCGGGAACTGCCCGTGGGTGATTACGCCATCGCCGCGATCCGCACCGGCCAGTTCATCGGCGAGGGTCAGAATATCTGGGAGGGTAGCTTCAATGTCGTGACGCCTGCGGACGACGGGAAAGGCGCACCGTGAACGGCGGTGTCGAAACAGCGCTGGTGATCGGCGCCACGTCAGACATCGGCCGCGCTATCGCGTACGCGCTAGCGAAGGACGGCTGCGCATTGCAGCTTGCGGCACGCGACACGGCGAGGCTCGCGAGAGAGACGCGGGACCTCCGGGTACGCACAGGGGTCGCCGTGACCTCGCACCGGTGCGACATACTCGATGAAGATGGCGGCGTCTCGTTGCTCGACACGCTCGATTCCCTGCCCGAGGTGGCGGTGTGCGTCGTCGGGCTGCTCGGCGACCAAGCGGAAGGCCAGCGCGACGGCGCCATCGCGGAGCGGGTGATGCGCACGAACTATGTCGGGCCCGCGTTGTTGATGGGGGCGTTGGCCGAGCGCTTCGAGCGGCGCGGCGGCGGCGTCTTGGTCGGCGTCAGCTCCGTGGCCGGCGAACGGGGACGTGCCGCGAACTACATCTATGGCTCGGCGAAGGCGGGGTTCACCGCGTTCCTCTCCGGTCTGCGCGGCCGGCTGGCCGCCTGCGGCGTCCACGTCGTGACGGTGAAGCCGGGCTTCGTGCGGACACGCATGACTGACGGGCTGGACTCGCCGGCCCGGCTGACCGCGACCCCCGAAGAGGTCGCCGCCGCGGTCGTGGCAGCGATTCGCCGACCCCGCGACGTGATCTACGTGCGCCGGGTCTGGCGTCCGATCATGTTCGTCCTGCGCGCCGTCCCGGAGCGCTTGTTCAAGCGGCTGAGTCGCCTGTGAAAGGCCCCGAAAGAAGCTGGCCCCACGGTCGGCGCCGAAAGCCAAGCAGGTCGCGCAGGCGTTGCGAGAGGGTACACTTGCGCCTTTCCCAGGGGTGGCACCTTTGCCGTGTGCCTGATGCCGTGTGCCTGATCTTGTTTGCCTATCGAACGCGATTTGAGCGACCGCTGGTGGTGGCGGCCAACCGGGACGAGTTTCACGATCGCCCCGCGTTGGCGGCGCACTGGTGGCGCGACGCGCCGAACATCCACGGCGGACGCGACCTCCAGGCGCAGGGGACATGGCTTGCGGTTTCCCGCGACGGGCGCTTGGCGGCCGTCACGAATTGGACCGATAAGACCGGTGCCAACGCAACCGCGCGAGCGCCCAGATCCCGCGGCGACTTGCCGCGCGCCTTCCTCGCCGGCCACACCTCGGCGATGGCGTTCGCCCGGGCCATCGATGGTGGGCAATACGCCGGCTTCAACTTCATCGCATACGATGGCGAGGCCCTCGTGTACGCATCGAACCGCACCGGCGAGACGCGATCGCTGCCGCCGGGCACCTACGGCCTCACCAACACGCGCCTGGGCGCCGGATGGCCTCGTGACGGCAATGCGCCAGCAGGCGCCGGGCAATGGGCGAAAGCGCGGTTGGGCGCGCAGGCGCTGCGCGACATCGCCGCCACCGCCACCACCGACGAGCTGCTGGCGCTGCTCGCCAAACCTCTGACGCCGATCGCCACGAACGAGCACGCGCCGGAACATGGCCCGGAACCCGCCCATTCGCCGGCGTTCATTCGCGGCGCCGAGTACGGCACGCGGGCCAGCACCGCCGTGCTGTTCGAGGGCGAAGGCGCGTGGTTCGTGGAGCGCCAGTACGGGCCGTTCGGCAAACCCGGACGACGCGCCGCAACCGCCTTCCGGTTCGCCGCCAAGCTGCCAACCCTCAAGGAAACCGCATGAACACGGATCTCACCGGCAAGACAGCCCTTGTCACCGGCGCCAGCTTGGGGCTTGGCCGCGCGATGGCCGCGGCGTTCCACGAGGCCGGCGCCAACGTGGCGATGCTCGCCCGCCGCGAGGGCCCGCTGCGGGAAGCCAAGGCCGCCGTTGACGCCCGCCCGGGCGGCCAAGTGAGAACCTACGTCTGCGACGTGACGGATCCGGTCATGATCCAAGACGCCGTCTCTGCCGCCGAGGCCGACTTGGGGCCGGTGGACATCTTGGTGAACAACGCCGGCCAGAGCCAGACCGGCCGTTTCGAGGACGTAACGGACGCGGTTTGGCAGGCGGATCTCGATCTCAAGCTGTTCGCCGCCATCCGTTTTTGCCGCCTGATCTTCCCCGGCATGAAGACACGCCGCTGGGGGCGCATCGTGAACATCCTGAACACGGCGGCCAAGGCGCCGCCGCCCGGTTCGGCGCCAACGTCCGTCTCCCGGGCCGCGGGCATGGCACTCACCAAGGTGCTGGCCGGCGAAGGCGCGCCGCACAACGTCTTGGTGAACGCCTTGTTGATCGGCAGCATCAAATCCGACCAGATCCGCCGCGCTTACGACCGTTCGGACCGCAAAGCGAGCTTCGAGGAGTTCACGAAGGCGGCGGGGAAGGCCTTGCCGATGGGCCGAATGGGCGAAGCCGAGGAGTGCGCCAATGTGGCGCTTTTCCTCGTCTCGGAGGCGTCCTCCTACCTCACCGGCTGCGCCATCAACATGGATGGCGGCCTGTCGCGGGTGGTCTGAGCGAAGCCACGACACACCGACGCGCCAATATGGACATCCGCAAACGAGACGCCATCACCACTGTGGATTTCGGCGGTCAGTTGCTGAACTACGCGGCCATCGAAGCCCTGCGCGAGGCGGTTCTGGAAGCGCACGCGGACGAGACCGTTCGCCTTCTGGTGCTCGAGTGCAGCAGCGGTGGCGACGACTGGACGAACATGGGCGACTGGCCGGCGCGCCTGGCGCATCGACGACCCGCCGGCTCGCATGGCCCAGGGCCGCTGCCGGAACAGGACGTCGTGCGCGCGCTCCGGGCGTTCATGAAACCCACGCTGGCGCTGGTGAGGAAAGACACCTTGGGGCTGGCGCTAGACTTCGCTTGCCTTTGCGATCTCCGCCTCGCCTCCGCCGCCGCGCAGCTGGGCGATCCGCGCGTTCGACAAGGACGTGCCGCGGCCACTGGAATCGCCTATCTGCTGCCGAAGCTCATCGGCCAGTCCCAAGCCATGCGGGTGATGCTGCTGGGCGAGACGCTGAACGCCCAAGAGGCGCGGCGCATCGGCCTGGTACACGAAGTGGTCGAGGCAAAGGCGTTCGATGCCCGCGCCGCCGAACTCGCCGACCAGATCGCCGGCATGGCGACGCGGGCGTGGGAGATTCACAAGATGCAAGTGCTGCCCCAACTGGACTTGCCGTTCGAGGCGGCGATGACGCACTCCCTGGGCGTGCGCCAGACGCATGTGATCGAAGACCGCGTGGAAGGCATGCGGGCTTGGCGCGAGCGTCGCGAGCCCCGGTTCCGAGGCCGGTGAGGCGATGAGCGGGAGTTCGGCGCTGCTGGTGCGGGACGACGGCCCGGTGCGCCATCTCGTCCTCAACCGCCCGGACAAGCTGAACGCCTTGGACCTCGATCAGCATGTGCGCATCCTGCGCGCGGTGGCGACCGCCGCCCAGAACGACGACATCCGGGTGCTCGCGCTTTCCGGCGAGGGACGGGCGTTCTGCGCCGGTGACGATCTGCGCGCCGGCGAGCTGCAGGAGGCGGATCCGCTGCGCGGCAGGCGCGTGGACTTGGAAATGGGGCCAGGCCCCGCGTTCCTCCTCGAATCGGCGGCGGCGTTGCGGTTCTGCCCGAAGCCGACGGTGGCGCTGCTGCACGGCCACGCGCTCGGCTCCGGCTACGACTACAGCCTGTCGTGCGACTTTCGCCTCGCCACCCGGGATGTCAACTACGGCGACCCGCGCATCCATAGGGCGCTGTGGGCGGCGGAGGGGTGGGCGTACAAACTGCCGCGCCTGGCGCATCAGGCCGCGGTGGCGCCCATCGCCTACCTTGGCGAAACCATGGACGGGGCAACGGCGCACGAGGCGGGGCTCGTGCATGGCGTCTTTCCCGCCGGGGCGGATATCCGCACGGCGGCCAAGCCGTTCTTGCACGGCTTGGCGGCTTTGGACGCGGCCGCCTACGCCGAGACCAAGGCGCGCCTCTTGGCTTCCGGCGATCTCGCCTTCGAACACGCGATCTGCCAGCGGTGACGCCAGACACTGCAAGGGCGGCGCGACCACAACAGCCGCCGGTGCTGCTCGACGACGAGCAGGTGCGCGAGTTCGTCACCAACGGTTTTCTGCGCCTGACGCCGGACGTGCCGGCGCAAGTTCACGCCGAAGTGGACGCCTTGCTGCGCCACGCCTGCGAGCGCGAGACGTGGTACGGCAACAACATCCTCGCCCGGGTGCCGAAGATGCACGTCGTGCTCGACTGTCCGGTGGTGCGCGGCGCGGTGATCTCGTTGGCCGGCGAGGGCTTCCACCTGCATCCCCATCGCGCCGTACACAGCAGCACGCCGACGACGGTCGCGGACAGCGCCCTGGGGCCAACGACGGACGCGCCCGCCATGGGCAAGGGCTCCAGGGCCGGGTCGGGATGGCACCAAGATGCCCAAAGCCCGCTATCCCGCGCGCGCCACCATGTGCCGCGCTATCTCATCGGTTTCTACTTCCCTCACGCCACGCCGCTCGCGATGGGGCCGACGCGGATGCAGGCCGGCAGCCACCTGTTCGCCCAGCCGGTGCCATTGACGGACACGGCCCAAGCGCGCACCGTGGTGTTCAAGGACGTGCCGGCCGGCGCGTTCTTCCTGTTGCATTTCGACATGGTTCACGCCGGTTTTCCGAACCGCACCGAGAGCGTGCGCTACATGGTGAAGTTCGTTTTCGCTCGCACCCGACGCCCGCTGGCGCCGAGTTGGCGCAACGCCGACGCATCGTGGCGCCGGCCCCGGGCAGCGATCCCGGAGTTCGACCTGCCAGCCACTTGGGGCCACATCTGGCATTGGATGCGTGGCGAGGCGGCACGGCCCGCCAACATGGAACATGCCGAGCCGGGCTTCGCCGACGGCGACAGCTTGGACCAGCCGGCCCGTCTGGAACGCATTTACCGGTGCGACGCCACGCTCCCGCAGCTGCGCGCCGCGCTCTTGAACCACGCCGGGCAGAATAAGCACGAACGAACCCTGGCCCGCAACGCCAAAGGGCAAGTGATCGCCATGGACGACGTGCGCGGCTACCCGCGGCGCTGGAACGAACGGGCCGTTGCGATGGAAGACGCCACCTACGCCCTCGCGGCGCGAGGCGACGCCGCCGTTCCCGTACTTCTGGAACTCGTCGATCACGACGATTCGTGGATTCGCATCAACGCCGCGTTCGCGTTGGGCGAAATCGGCGCAACAAGCGCGGTTCCCCGGCTCGCCGCGCTGCTCGCCGACCCGCATCAGCAAGTGGTGCGGCAAGCGCTGGACGCTTTGGCCGCCGTCGGCGAGGGCCTGGCGCCGGCGCTGCCGGCCATCGAGCGGCTACTGACCCGAAGCAACCCCGACTGGCAGGAGGCCCAGGTGATGCGCGGCTGGACCGGCGAGGATCAAGTGCGCCTGAACGCGGTGTTCGCGCTGCTCTGCGCTGTTTCCGCCGGCGAGGACCTGGCCGCCATCGAACCCATCGCCATCGCCGCGCTCGGCGACAAGAACGGTTACGTGTCTGCGGTGGCGATAGACGTGCTGGTTCGCATAGGCACACCTGCGGCGCATGCCGCGGCGCTGCGTTTTCTGGCCGAAAGGCGTTGGGACGACACGTTGATCGGAGGCGTGAATCCGTTCTGACTTGCCGCGGTTGAACGTTCAATTGGCCGCTGCGGTGGCGGTTGTTGGCCTTGGAGCGTGCGCCGCCGTTAGTCGGCGGATCACTCGGCGCGTCATCTGGGTAGTGTCTCCACCGTCGCATTGCAGTCCACGACTTGCCGCGTGAGCGCTTTTGGCGGCAGCACGCGCGAACTGCGCACCGTGGTTTGCAGAACCGCCTGCGGAATACCTGCCTTCGCGCTGCTCGATGGCGTGAGGTGAAAGAAACTGTTGGCGCCGCTCACGTACCCGATGTCGATGGCCGCCAAAGCCCCAAGGCGAACCGGAGAGACCGGCACGCGGTCTGGCGCAAACGTCGGTCACGGCTTCCACCGGCGGCGGACGCGAGCGATCCGCGGCATCCGCCCCGGTCAAGTACAACGCTCGTAGCCGGGGGCCCAACAGATAGGGCCGCAGACGACGGCGCCAGCCGTTTCGCCACTCGGCGACATCGACTTGGACGCTAGCGCGCGGCGGCGCGAGTTCCGGCCGGATCGCGTCTACAGCGGCGAAGCCGATCTCGCGAGTGGCGCCGCCAAAAACCGTCCGCGAGCAAGAGCCGGCAATTCTCCGAGGGGCGCGGGAACAGCTTGCGCCTCACGGCAACGACGCGAACTTCTTGGAAGCGGCCAACCAGGTGATCCAACAGCGGGCCGGCGCAAGGGGCGTGGCCGATTGCCGCCGGCGCCACGAAAGCGGCGCGGCCGCCCGGCCGCAGCAGGTTGGCGGCCACCACCAGAAAGGGTGCCCATGAAGCCGACAAACCGGAAAACGCGACGCCGAGTTTCGCACACAGCGCCAAGGCTCGGCGGCGCGCATCGCCGTTGAACGTCTGGTAGCGAATGAACGGCGGATTGCCGACAAAGCAGTTGAACCGCTCACCGGTGCGCTCGGCCCACGCGAAGAACTCGTCGTTGCACACCCGCACCCGGGGCGCCCGCTGGGCAGCCACGCTGGCCGCCTTCCCATCCTGCTCCACACACACCAATGCTCTCACCGTGATGGACGAGGAACCGACCGTCGCCACACGACGGGTCCAGGAGGAGATCGTCCGGCGAACGCACGGTCGAGCGCACCAGCATGGCCGCCACCGCCTCCGGGGTGTAGTAGACGCCATTGCGCCTGGGCGCCGGGACCTCTGTTGCTTTGCGGCTCTCGGCCACTCTCTCGGCCACTGGTGTTGATGGCTTCAGTTGGAAGCTGATTACACACACAGTGCCTTCGGGTTCGCCGAAGTGACCCTGTCGGCAACGGCGCACGGTTGGAAGACGGATGCGCACGAGCCTCCAGACCGTTGGAGAAGCGCTAGCCGGGCGCCGCGCCCCCCGGTGCCCGGTAGCTGCAAACACCGGTGCGGATGTGGGCCTGGAAGTCGTCGCGAAAGTAGCGCAAGGCGCTGGCCAGGGGCTCTATCGCGCCCGGGGCGTGCAGGCAAAACGTGTTCGTCGTCCCGCCAATGAACATCGCGTTGCGTTCCAAGAGCGCCAAGTCGTCTTCGGCGGCGCGCCCTTCCTCGATGTCCGTCAGCAGCGCCTCAACCCACGGCAGACCCTCCCGGCACGGCGTGCAGAAACCGCAGGACTCCTGGGCGAAGAAGTGCTCCAGATTTCGGCACATGTCCACCGGGCAGATGGAGTCGTCCATCAGGATCATCGTGCCGGTTCCCATGCGGCTGCCGGCCGCTTGGATGGTGCCGTAGTCCATGGCGAGATCGAAATGCTCCTCCACGAGGAAATCCGTGGAAGCGCCGCCGGGCAAGAGGCCGCGCAGCTTGTAGCCTTCCCTCATGCCGCCGGCGTGTTCCTCGACGATTTCGCGGATGGTGGTGCCGATGGGCAGTTCCCACAAGCCGGGCCTTCGCACGCGGCCCGAAACGCCGTAGAGCTTGGTGCCCGAATCGTCGCCCTTGCCGAGGCCCTGGTACCACTTGGCGCCGTTGCGCACTATCGCCGGCACGTTGCAGAACGTCTCCACGTTGTTGACGATCGTGGGCCGTCCCCAAGCGCCGCTCGCCGGCGGGAACGGCGGCTTTTGCCGAGGTTGGGCGCGTTTGCCTTCCAAGGCGTTCAACAACGCCGTTTCCTCGCCGCAGATGTAGCGCCCGGCGCTCCGGTGGATGCGCAGATCGAAGTTGAAACCGGTGCCGAATATGTTCTTGCCGAGGTGGCTTTTGGCATAGGCCGCGTCGATGGCTCGGCGCAACTGGCGGTAGGGCTCGTGATACTCGCCGCGCAGGAACACGTAGCCTTGTTCGGCTTGGATCGCCCAAGCCCCGATGATCATTCCTTCCACCAGCAGGTGCGGATTGCGCTCCAGCAGAAAACGATCCTTGAACGTGCCCGGCTCCATCTCGTCCGCGTTGCAGACCAGATATTTCACGCCGCCGTCGGCATCGTCCCCCTGGCGCACGAAACTCCACTTGAGGCCGGTGGAGAAACCGGCGCCGCCGCGGCCACGCAAATTGGCCGCTTTGACCAGCTCCACCACATCCGCCGGCGTCATGGAGACGAGCGCCGCGCGCGCGCCCGAATAGCCGTCGCCGGCCTCGTAGGCGGGCATGTCCACCACGCCTCGCGTCTTTTCCACTAGTCCGGTAAGCGGTTTCTCTTCGGCGGTCATTGGCCCTTGCTGATCCTTCGATTGCCTGCGCTGCGATGCGCTGCGCCGCGGCGGTCTTGCGCGGCTTGGCGCGTTCGCTCGGCACGCCCGATTACGACACGGCGGCACCATACCCGTGTGAGCGCCGAGCGGCAAGGCGGGCGCTCGCCGCGACTACGCGGCTTCGCCGAACCGCACCTCCACCAAGCCCCCGGTGACGGCGAAATGGATGTAGCAGGCCGCTGGTTGGCGTCCGGCGGCGGCCAAGGCGTCGCGGTACGCCTTCAGTTGGCCGCCGTGTTTCAGCGCCTCGTCGCGCCAAGTGGATTTGCGCTGCGGCGAGGACTTGTGGTCCACGATCAACCAGCCGGCGGGCGTTTCGGCCAAGAGATCGATGGAACCGCGCACCACGCGGCCATCGCCCAGTTCAAGGCGGACCGGCACTTCCACTTCAATGCGCGACGGTGCGAAGCGGGCGTTCACGAAGCGTTGAAATCGCCTTGCCGCGGCCAAAGCGTCGGTACCGTTCAAGAGGCCATTGACGCGGTGGCCGATCAACATCTCCTCGGCCCGCGCCCGCGCCTCGCGCTCTGGCAACGGGTTGACGAACTCCGCCGCGAGGATGGCGTGCAGGCCGTTGCCGACATCGGCCATCTCGTTGCCGCCAAGCCGAATGCGTTCGCCGAAATCGAACACGTGGCCGATTGTTCCGATCCCGGCAGCCGCTGGCGCAAGCGACGACGGTTGCAGGAACTTGCGGGTTTGGGTTGGCCGCTCGCGACGGTGGAACCAACGCGCTTGGTAGGCGGTTGTCGCACGCGGCTCGGTGGACGCCGCGATGGCTTCGCACGCGGTTGGAATGCGAATCCCGTTGGGCAACGCCGTGCCGTCGCTCGTGGGAATGGCGAACTCCTGCAGGAAACTAGCCATCCACTCGCCTTTGCCGGCGCTTTTCCCCGCGCCCTTGCCGGTAGCCTTCCCCGAACTCTTCCCGGCGCCCCTCGCAGCGCTTTCGGGCAGAGCGAGCACGAGCCGGTCTCGGGCGCGTGTCATGCCAACATAGGCCAGCCGACGCTGCTCGGCGATGGCAACCTCTTGCCACTGCTTGCCCTCCTCCGAGGCGACGATGGCGTCCAGCGCCGGCAAGCCGCTCTTACGTCTTCCGAACACGTTGGGCCAATAGCGAAGCTGACGCGCGGCAAGTGGCGCGGAAATGTCGAAGCGCTTCATCAACCTCATGCGGGTGTCGAATATCCGCAACCGCTCCGAGTAATCGAAGTCCGCGCAGATCACTACCGGCCACTCCACGCCCTTGGCGCGGTGGTAGGAGAGCACATGCACCGCATCGCCGCTGGTGACTACCGGCTGCAAATCCAAATCCGGGGAACTCGGATGCTCCAGCCAGAACAAAAAGCCGGTTAGCGTGCCCGGATCATGGTGCGCGGCGGCGTGCTTTTCGTACTCGACCGCCAAATCGAGCAACGCATCCAGGTTCTTCTGTCGTTGCGCGGCGCGGATGGCGTCCGGCCCCCACGCGGCAACGATGCGGCGGATGTCCACCTCGTTCAGCACCCGGGCGACGATCTCCACCGGCGAACGCAAGGCGCTTTCCTCGCGCAGCTCTTTCAGCCGGCGGATGACGGGATGGTTTTCTTCGCCCCATGCGATGGATTCGTTGCCGTCTTCCAGCCATTGCAGGCGGTCGGCAAGCCACTGCTCCGGCGCCGCGCAATCGGCCAACGCCAATATCTCCGCGCTGGCCAAGGTGTCGGCGCGGTCGGCCACGCGCCGCAGGCAACTCTTCGCCAGCGTTATCTCCGCCGTGGTCGACAAGCCCTGAAGTGTCATCTTCATCGGCAACTGCTTTGCGCGTAGCGCGCGGGCGATTTCTTCCACATGGGCGTTGGTGCGCGCCAAAACGGCGATGTCGCCAAAGCGCGCGGGGCGCGGTTGTTCGGATTGCGGATCGACAACGAGTTCGCCCTCGGCCACTAGCCGGGCCACGCCGTCGGCAAGGGCGACGCGTTGGTCTTCCTTCGTGCCTTGCAGCCGCCAAGTCGCAACCGCCGGCCCGGCAAGCGCGTCGCGCTTCGCTGCCAATGTCACCGCGTGTCGCTCGATGGGCTGTTTGCGGTCGCCGCCGAAAGCCGCGGCGAACAATTCGTTCAAGTAATGCAGCAAATTGCGTTGCGAGCGATAGTTGTCAGGCAGAACGTCCTTGCCGGCGTTGCCGGCGGCGAGGCCGTCAAGCGTGGCGAATACCAGCGTCGGGTCGCAGCCGCGAAACTCGTAGATCGCTTGCTTCACGTCGCCAACGAAAACGGCTTTTTCGGCCAGCGCCGCGAGTTTCAGAAACAACGCCAGCTGCATGGGGTTGGTGTCCTGGAACTCGTCCACCAGCAGCAGTTCCAATTCGTCGCGCAAGCGTTCTCGCACGGCCTCGTGATCCAACGCATGCAGCGTTAGCTGCTCCATGTCGGCAAAATCGATCAAGCCGTGATCGGTCTTCAACTGCTTGAACCGCCGCATGCAGTCCGCGGCGATTTCGTACACGGCGCGTGTGAACGTTCGCAAGTCGTCTTGGAAACGAGGGTGGTGTTCGTACAGAACGGCAATTTCCTGAACGGGTGGCGAACACACCTTGGACTTCTTGCCAGGCGCACCGGTGGCCAAACGCATCCAGATTTGCCAAGGGCAGTCGTGTCGTCCCAACGACGTCTCGGCTTCCACCAGCAATTGGCGGTATTTCTTGGTTTGTTCAGTTGTGTCAGTTGGGTCGATGCCGTCCTCAAGCATCTTCGACGCCACGGCAACTCGCCGCCGCAATTCGTCGGTGGGATCGGCATCCAGCGTTTTGCCGAAGAAACGGAGCAATTCGGCGGCGTTGTCCTCTGCCATGCCGCGCAACTTGGTCGAGTCGATGTCGTTTTCCCGCGCCAAATCGACGACGCGCTTCACCGCCGCGTGCCACCTTGGCCCGTCACGCTCGGCCAAGCCGAGGCGAACGGACAGCACGTTCATCTCTCGCACGCGCCGCAGGGCCAGCTCTTGGTCGAGGGCCTGGTTGAAGAACCGGGTACCGTCTTCAATGCTCATCACGTTGAGCTGCGGCGACAGGCCGAGCTCGAACGCGAACCGCTTGAGCAGTCGCTCGCAAACGCTGTGGACAGTGCCGATGAGGGACTCGGCGGATCGCTCCGCCAATTCCAAGTGGTCCGCCGCCAGCAAATGGTCTCGCACCCGCTCGCGGAGCTCCGCCGCGGCCTTCACGGTGAAAGTCGTGCCAATGACTCCCGCTGGCGTTGTGCGGCCTTCCAACAACGCTTTCTTCAGCTCCTGGGTAAGCCGGTACGTCTTGCCGCTGCCGGCGCCGGCGCTGATGAACATGACGTGGCTCCAGCCACGAGCGGTGCTCACTGCGAGGCCTCCACGCCGGTAAGCCACACGAAGTCGTCGAAACGGTCCTTAGCCCCAACGGTTTTCAAGGCGTCGGCTGGCGGCGCCGATCGGTCGTCCGGTTCGGCACCGGCGTTGACTTCGATTTCGCCCTGCGCCAGTTGCTCGAGCCGCCAAGCGCGGGCGGCAAGGCCCTTGTTCCAAACCAATTCCGCGCTGTCGACATCGGCCGCAGCCCGGGCGCGCGGAAAGAAATCCGCGTCCGTGGCCAGCACGTCGCCCGTAGTGACGATGTAGTAGCCGGTGGCCGGCCAACCGTTCTCGCTGACCGCGAAGCCGTATGTGGCCAACTGCAAGTGGCGGCCTTCCCGGATTTCCCTCGCCCGAGACGGCTGGCTGCCCCACTTCGCGTCGAGCACCGCGCGAGCGCCGTCCTCGGCGACGAGCAGCAAGTCCACATTGCCTTGCAACTGGCCGCCAGCGAACGCTCGTTCGATGCGATGTTCCGACTGCACGCGTACGACGTTGGCTTCCCGCAAGTGCGTCAGAAGCCAATGCAGGGTATCCTCCAAAGTGGCTTCCACACGCTGGCGATCGATGCCGCGGCCGATCTCCAGCAATACGGCCCCTTCCTTTTCGACGAGATCGGCGATGGCTTGGCCCAGCCAGCGGTCCACCTCGTCGTTGCCCAACGCTCGCCAGTTCTCGTTGTCGCGGAAAAACCGTTCGAACAAGCGGTGCGCCAAGCTGCCATAAAGCAAAGACTTGTCGGCAACGCCGCCGATCCGGCTGCCGCGCAGCTTGGCGTGGTAGTTGAGCACCCATTCGTGCGGGTAGTAGTACAGCTTCGCAAGACTGGAATAGGACTCGACGTCGCGGGGCGGAATCGGCCGCGGCAATTTCCACCAACGCCTTTTGCCCGGCAACGGCTTCGCCGACAAAGGCGCCAAGGCCAGTCGCAGCGCGTCGACGGCGTTCGCATCACCGTACAACAGCGCATCGTCAAGACGCGCTTCGCGCCAGCCGGCCAGCGGTTCGACCGGCGTTTCGGTCCCCGCTTTGGCGAGTTGTTCGCCAATTCGCGCCAGCAACGGATGCCGACCTTCATCCTCGTCGTGAGCCACCAGCAACAAGCGTCGCCGGCAGTGCAGCACCGGCTTGCGCCAAGCACGGGTGGCGGCGGCGATGGTCTGCTCCGGGGTTGGCAGATGCACGCCGGCCGCCGCCAAGCAGCGCCGCTCCGCGGGCGAGAAGGTGGCGGCCAGATCGAGTTGCGGCGGGCAGATGTCCCACCAGAACACCTCGTCCACCGGTGCCACGACATTGCCGGGATGACCGACCGCCCGGGCGTGGCCGGCTTCGGCGAAGCTGCTGTCGTCCGGCAGCGAGCGCGTTACCTCATCGACCAGCCGGTCCGTTTCGATCTTGGCGACGCGCTCGGCATCGAGCCGACCCGCGGCGTTGGCGAAGGCTTGCGCCTGGGCATGCGCCGCGCGAAAGACGGCTGCCGACTCGTCCCCGTCCGGCGCGTTGGCGCGCCGCCGCAGCCATTCGGCGCAACGCATCGCTCGCTCGCGCAGCGCCGCCACCGGCGCACCCTCGCGTACCGAATACCGACGGGGCATGGTCCAGAACGCCACCTCGTCCCGCTCGTCGCCGATCTCCGCCAGCGCAGCCTGCCAAGCGGGGCCGCCGATGCCCGGTTCAGCCGCTACCGCCTCGGCCAGCCGCGTTCGCGCATCCCACTTCAGCGGGCTTACCGGATGGATGAGAAATTGCAGCAAGCGGCGCGGTTCAAGCGGTTGCCAGAGGAGCGCCAATGCCAATTTCAGCACTTGGCTGGCGGCGCGAAACGGCGAGTAATGCTGGAAGCCGGCGCGCGGCAGCCCCACGCGCTCGAAGGCGTTGTCCAGCACGATGCCGTCGCGACTGGCGATGACGACGGCACACCCACGCCCTTGTTCGCGCACGATCTCGGCTAGCGCCTGGGCCGTCACGTCCCGAGACGACCCGCGCACGACAATCAGCGAACCATCGGCGGAGAGCGGCCGCGCCTTTTCGCCCATGAGCAATGCCTGCAGCTTGCCCAGATCGGAATCCGGCGGTGCCGCCGGCGCCGGCTCGGCAAGCGCGGCGGCGTTCAGACGCTCCGCCAGCCGCCGCCAGAGTAGAGGCAGATCGTCCCGATGATCCAGCAACTCCAAAGCGCTGATTTGCGTTCGCTGGGTGTTCAGCAGTTCGAGGACGCGCCGCAAGCGTTGACCGAGACACGGCGGAACGCGTTGGGCGGCGAGGGTTTCCACCGCCGCCATGTCACCCAAACGCGCGGGCGCCCGCGGCGGGAAAGTGCCATCCCAGCCGTGCAAGTGCCACGCTCGCCGCCAATCCAACAGCGTTCCAGCAGTTCCCACCGGGTCGACTTGGAAAGAACGGAGGTAGAAGCGCGACAGATCTTCGCATTCCGCCAAGCACTCGCGATACAGCGCCACCTCTTCGGCCGGATGGGCCTGCGCCGGCGCGATTCCCAGATCGCTTTCCAGCAATCGAACCAAGCCGCGAGGCCCAACGGTGATTTCGCCAACCGTGGCGCTTCCAGACGCAAGGTCGAGACCGTCACCCGCCAAGCCAAAACGTACACGCATGGACGAGAAGGTTACAGCACGCCTCGCACTTGGGCAGGCGGGTTCTGTTTAAAGCGACAGGAGGCTCGGAACAGGTTCGTCCTTCGCCAAGGGCACCACAGTTCGGGCCAACCCGACCGTTGCGAAACGACTCGCCGACGCCCGCGGCCTTGGGGCGACTTCACGCCTCGCCATCGTCTTTTTCACTGCGGCTTCCGCCAAGTGCCCGAAGCGAACCTCCACTTCATCCAATGTGGGTGAGACCCTATGGCGCCTTCGCCAGCCGCACGACTGAGCACCTGGCGCGGGTTCGCCGGCACCGGCGGTCCGTGCCTTGTTGTGCCTTGGGGCGTCTTTGCGATGGCGACGATACGGTCGTTGACAGCCGTGGACCTATTCTGTGGCTGCGGCGGTATTTCCGCCGGCTTGAGAAGCGCCGGGTTTGAAGTGCTGGCCGGCATAGACTTCGAACCGAGGTATATGGCCACCTTCGAGCGCAACAAGTTGAAACCCGCGTCCGGGCAACGTCAAGAACCGGCTGAACCCGAGCCCGGACCGGTGCGCGGCGACGATAGCACTGCTGTCGAAGGCCCTCGCGGCCACGGAACACGCCGCCAGCCAAGGTCTTCTTCAGCATCGCCGAGAACATGCGGCGGCAAACCGCCAGCGACAACGCCCGGGTTTCAGGCGAGCAGCTCCAGCCAATGCACGACGGGCACGTCCAGCCCGGCGGCGAGGTGCATCTGGCAGCCGATGTTCGCCGTGGCCACCGCCTCCGGGGCGTGACGCGCGAGCGCCGCCACCTTGCGTTGGCGCAGTTCGTCGGCGAGTTTTGGTTGCAGCAGGCTGTAGGCACCGGCCGAGCCGCAGCAGACGTCCGCGTCCGCGACGGGCACAAGGTGGTAGCCGGCGCCACGCAGCATTCGCTCCACCTCGCCCCTCAGGCCTTGGCCGTGCTGCAGCGTGCAGGGCGGATGCCACGCGATGCGCGCGAGTTCCCTTCCGGTCACCGCTCGTTTGGAGAAGTCGAATCCGGCCAGCACCTCGGAAACGTCGCGCACCTTGGCCGCGAACGCTTCCGCCTGCGGTTCCGCCAGCAGACGTCCGTAGTCCTTCAAGGTTGTGCCGCAGCCGCTGGCGGTGGATACCACCACGTCGGCATCCACCGCCGCCAACGCCGCCACGTTGCGGCGCATCCCGGCCCTGGCTTGCTCCGAACACCCGTAGTGCAGGGCGAGGCCGCCGCAACACCCCTCTTGGGCGGCGGTCGCCACGGCCACGCCTCGGGCTTGGAGCAGCCGCGCCAAGTGAGCGTTCACTTCTGGCGTGACGACCCGCTGGGCGCAGCCTTGCCAGAGCAAGGCGCGACGCATGGCGGCGGATGCGTGTGGCTTGGCCGCGGGCACGGCCGGTAGCGGTGCGTCACCACGCGTGAGCGCCCGGTGGGCGGCGCCGCTCGGCAGCAAACCGCGGCGCAGGCGGCGAGGCAGCAGCCAGCGACACGCGCGCGCCAAGGCGACCAGCGGGCCGAACAGCTTGGGCCTTGGCACTATTTGCAGCACCAGGCGCATAAACCACCCCGGGCCTGAACCTTGCTCCTGCAGGAGCTCCCGGCCGATCTCGGCCAGCTCGCCGAAGCGCACGCCCGAAGGGCAGGTGGTCTCGCAGGCGCGACAGGTGAGGCAACGGTCAAGGTGTTTTCGCGCCACCGGATTGGGCGCGCCGGACTCCAGCATGTCTTTGACGAGGTAAATGCGCCCGCGCGGGCCGTCCAGCTCGTCTCCCAGCAGCTGGTAGGTCGGGCAAGTCGCGTTGCAGAAGCCGCAATGCACGCAGCTGCGGAGAATCTCGTCCGCCCGCTGTCCGCTCGACGAGGCGAGAACCGTGTCGGCGAGTCGCGTTCTCATCTAATCGTCGTGCCGGCCGCAAGGCTACGAGGCGATACCGGGGTTGAGCACGCCGTCCGGGTCGAAGGCGCGACGCAAACGGCGGGCGTAGTCGGCGGTGTTCCCGGCCCCGGCGGCGCCGACGGGCTCGCCCCGGAAGACGGTCGCGAACGCGCCTTCTGGCAGTTCGTCCGGCGGCGACTCCGAGAGCCACGCTTGGCAGCCGTTCCACTCGATGAGGGCGTCCTCGCGCAAGAACCGGCGGTTGCGCGGCACCGAGACGCGCGTGAGCGGGCCAGCGGCCGATTCCAAGAAGAAGGCGTGCCTGTGATCGCGCACCTCTTCCCACACCGCAGGATCGTCCTCGGTCGCCAGCGCCATTTCCGCGCGCGCCACGGCCACCGCCTGCGAACTGCCGGAGAGGCGCACGCGCAGGGCGCCGGCGAGGAAACAAGTGCCCGTGATGGGCAGCGGCAGGCGCGCCCAGCGGCGGCAGTTGGCGTCCGCTTGTTCCGCGTCGCATTCCAAGCGGTAGGTCTTCTCCACCGCCGGCGCCGGTTGCAGGCGCACGCTGGCGCTCAGGATCAGGCCAAGCGTGCCGCGGGCGCCGGCCATCAGACGCGACACGTCGTAGCCGGCGACGTTCTTCATCACGGTGCCGCCGAAACGCAACCGCTCGCCCAAGCCGTTCACGATCTCCACGCCGAGCATCGCGTCGCGCACGCCACCCCGCCAAGGCCGCGCCGGGCCGGCAAGACCACAAGCGATAGCGCCCCCGAAGGTGCCTTCGCCGCCAACGCCGCCCGCGAAACGCGGTGGGTCGAATGGCAGGATCTGGCCGTTTTCGGCCACCGCGTGGGCCACTTCGGCGAGGGGCGTCCCGGCGCGCGCGGTGAGCGTCAGCTCCTCCGGGCGGTAATCCACGATGCCGCGGTGGCCGAGCGTGGAGAGCGGCTCGCCGCCTGGCCCACCGAGGAAGGCCTTGCTCGCGTGGCCAACCATGCCGAGCGGGCGGCGAATCCGGCGAGCCTCGGCCACCGCCGCCCGCAACGCTTCCGCTTCGTCCACGGCTAGCGTCCCGACCGCCAGCCGTAAACCGTCGGGTCGCGGCCAAGCGTCGCCGCGAGGCTCGCCCATGTCACGATCAATCGGCTCGCACCGCCCACTAGAAGCGTTCCAAGTGGGGGAACGGCAGCTTTCCCGCGTGAACGCGCATCCCGCCGAGCTCCGAACAACGCGCCAGCGAGGGCACCGCTTTGCCGGGGTTCATCAGGCCGCGCGGATCGAACGCCGCCTTCAAGCGGTGGAACTGATCGAGTTCGGCGGCGCTGAACTGCTCGCACATGGCGTCCAGCTTTTCCACGCCGACGCCGTGCTCGCCGGTGACGGTGCCGCCAGCCCGCACGCAGAGGCGAAGGATCGCGTCGCCGAGCGCGCGCGCCCGGTCGGCCTCGCCCGGCTCGTTGGCGTCGAACAAGATCAGCGGGTGCAGGTTGCCGTCGCCGGCGTGGAACACGTTGGCCACGCGCAAGCCGTGCTCGGCGGACAGTTCGGCGATGTCGCCCAGCACTTGCGCCAAGGCCGAGCGGGGAATCGTGCCGTCCATGCAGTAGTAGTCCGGCGCCAGCCGCCCCATCGCGGGAAACGCGGACTTGCGCCCTTTCCAAAGGCGCTCGCGTTCGGCCTCGTCCCGCGCGACCCGCACCGCCGCCCCGCCGGTCTCGAGCAGTTGGCGCACGCGCTCGGTGTCGGTTTCCACTTGCGCTTTCGGGCCGTCGAGTTCGCACAGCAGAACGGCGGTCGCATCGCGCGGATAGCCGGCGGCGGCGAAATCCTCCGCGGCGCGGATGGCGGGGTTGTCCATCATCTCGAGGCCCGCCGGCACGATGCCGGCGGCGATGATGGCGCTCACCGCGTCCCCCGCGGCTTGCAGATCGCCAAAGGCGGCGAGCAGCACCCGTTTGACGGGCGGCAGCGGCAGCAACTTCACGGTCACTTCCGTGATCACGCCCAACATGCCTTCGGAACCGATCATCACCGCCAGCAAATCCAAGCCCGGTTGCTCCAGCCCCTTGCCGCCGAGCACGAGCTCGTCCCCGGCGATGGTCTGAACGCGCAGGCCCAGCACGTTGTGAACCGTCAGTCCGTATTTCAGGCAATGCACGCCGCCGGCGTTCTCGGCCACGTTGCCGCCGATGCTGCACGCGATCTGCGAAGACGGATCCGGCGCGTAGTGCAGGCCGTGCTCCCGCACCGCCTCGCTGATGGCGAGATTGGTGACGCCGGGTTCCAACGTCGCGGTGCAGGCGTCCAAGTCCACTTCCTTGACGCGGCGCATTTTGCTCAAGGTGAGCAGCACGCCGTCTCTGCGCGGCCGGGCACCGCCCGAGAGCCCCGTGCCGGCGCCGCGGGTTACCACCGGCACGCCTTCGTCGCGGCAAACGCCCAGCACGGCGCGCACTTGCCCGGCGGTTTCGGGCAAGGCCACCGCCCAAGGACGTTCCCGGATCGCCGTGAGCCCATCCGTCTCGAACGGGCGCACGGCGTGGGCGTCCGTGATAAGGCCGCCGGGCGACAGGCACGCGGCCAAGCGGCGAAGGACATGCGGTTTGGGCATGGGCAACTACTATAATCGCTGCCCGAACGTGCCACCGGCTGTCCGCCCAAGTGACCGACTACATCCTGCGCAACGCCGCCGTCGTCGATGAAGGGCGTTGTTTCGACGCCGACGTCGCCGTGAGAAAAGGCCGCATCGCGCAGATCGGCGGCCACATGGCGACCGGCGGCGCCAGGGAGATCGATCTCGCCGGCGCTTGGCTGCTACCCGGCATGATCGACGACCAAGTGCATTTCCGCGAGCCCGGGTTCGAGCACAAGGGCACCATCGCCACGGAATCCCGCGCCGGGGTGGCCGGCGGCATCACCAGCTACATGGAGATGCCGAACTGCCAGCCGCAGACCATCGACATGCCGAGGCTGCTGGACAAACACGCGCGCGCCGCCCGGCATTCGCTGCTCAACTACGCCTTCTACCTCGGCGCCACGAACGACAACCTGGAAGCGGTGAAGAGCGTGGACACAACCAAGGCGTGCGGCCTCAAAGTGTTCATGGGCGCCTCCACGGGCAACATGCTGGTGGACGACGAACGCGCCCTGGAGGGCATCTTCGCCACCAGCCCGCTGCTCATCGCCACCCACTGCGAGGACACGCCGACGGTGCTCGCCAACGAAGCCCGCGCCCGCGCCCAATTCGGCGACGCCATTCCGATGCGCGAACATCCGCGCATCCGCTCGGCGCAAGCGTGCCTGAAATCCTCCTCGCTCGCGGTGGGGCTGGCGAAACGGCACGGCAGCCGGTTGCACGTGCTGCACATCACCACGGCGCGCGAACTGGATTTGTTCACGCCCGGCCCGGTGGCGGGCAAGCGCATCACCGCGGAGGCCTGCGTTCACCACCTGTTTTTCGACGAATCCTGGTACGCGCCGCTCGGCGCCGACATCAAGTGCAATCCCGCCATCAAGACCCAGGCGGATCAAACCGCGCTCATGCAGGCGGTGCGCGACGATCGCATCGACGTCATCGCCACCGATCACGCGCCCCACACGAAGGCGGAGAAGACGAACCTCTATGCCGACGCGCCGGCCGGGCTGCCCCTCGTGCAACACGCCTTGCTAACGCTGGTCGAACACGTGAAGGCCGGCGAAATGGCGATCGAGGACGTGGCGCGCAAGACAGCGCATGCCCCGGCGGAGCTTTTCGGCGTGCGCGAACGGGGTTTCGTGCGCGAAGGCCATTGGGCGGATCTCGTGGTGGTGGACGGCGGTGCCCAAACCGTCGTGGACGATGAACCCGTGCACGCGAAGTGCGGCTGGACGCCGTTTCGCGGCTTCACCTTCCGCTCGCGGATCACGCGCACCTTCGTGAACGGCGAGTTGGCGTTCGAGAACGGCCGCATCAACGACGCGGTGCGCGGCAGGGCGTTGGTTTTCGATCGTTGATCGCCGGCCGCGAGGTCATCGATCCGGCCAACCCGCTGCTGCGCCCAGAGACGGCCCTCAACCGTGCATGGCGTCGGATTCCACCCAGTGCATGGCGTAGGCGAGGCCGATTCCGGCCAAGAAACTCAACGTCAGCTTGCCGCGGTCGTGGCTGTGGAAGTGTACTTCCGGCAACAGATCGCTGAGCGAAATACACAAGAAAGCGCCGGCGGAGAACGCCAGCGCCCGCCCCACCACAGCTTCCTGCCCGCCGCCGAGCAACCCGACGCCCCAAAATGTCAGCAAGGCGGCTGCCGGGCACAGCGAGGCGAAACAAGTATTGGCGATGACGCGAGCGCGCCGGCCGAGGCGGGCGGCTTGCATTGCGCCGGTGATCGACAACGCATCCAACGGTTTGTGCAGGAGGATCGCCAAGAACACGCCGCTTGCCGCGAGGCCGGTCGCGCCGAGTTCGGGTTCGGCTTGGACGCTGGTGGCGAGCGCCACGCCCTCGATCGTCGAGTGCAGGCCCAAGCCGATGGCGATGCCCGCCCAACTGATGGGATTGGCGCCCGCATGCTCGTGGGCGTCGCCGCTGAAATCGTGTTGATGGAAGCGAAACACCCGCAGCAACAGCACCATGAACACCATGCCGAGCAGCATCCACCACACCGCCACGTCGATGGCGCCGCCGAGCTGCGCCAGGCCGTGCGGCAGCAGGTGATAGAGGGCGACACCCAAGATCAACCCGGCCACCAGCGTCATCGCCAACTGCACGCGAGCGTGCGTCATGCGAATGGCGGAAGGCAACCAGCCGCCGAACAGCGACGCCGCCGCGATGGCGACAGCGTAGCCTGCCAACAGCGCAAAAGCGCCGTTCATCAACGAACCAGCTTGCCGGATCGTCGCGACGCCCCGCGCGCCCTAGGGGTCGCCCATCGCCGCCATGCGTTTTTGGATCTCATCCGGCAGCAGTTGTTCGACCACGGTGCAGATCGTCCAACGGTTGCCGCCGGCGTCGCTGACGGTTGCCGAGCGGTAGCCGTAGAACTGATTGGCGGGCGCCGCCAGGGACTTCGCGCCCGCTTCCAGCGCCCGCTGGTAGGTGGCGTCCACCGCGTCGGCATCGTCGACATGGAACGAAAGCACTGCCGGCATCGGTTGGTCGCCCGGCATCGGCTCGCCGAGCATCACCACGGAATCTCCGATCTTGACTTCCGCGTGCGCCACCGAACCGCCCGGCCCGTCGTAGCGTTCAACCAACGCGCCACCGAACGCCCGCTCGATGAATTGGATCACCTCGGCCGCATTGGGCACGGAAGCGCCCGGCGTTAGGACGTGATGGCCATCGGGACGTTGAAAGGACATCGCTGCTTCCTAGACTTTTATCCAAAGCGCATCATAACGCCCGCACGCGAGCGCAACCCCACGCACGTCAGATCGCGCCGCCGGCCCGCAACCGCGCGATTTCGGCGTCCGCGTACCCGGCCGCGCGCAAGACCTCGTCGGTGTGCTCGCCAAGTTCGGGCGCGCGGGCGCCGGGCGCGAGCGGCGTCGCGCTCATGCGGATGGGCGGGCCCACGACCTTGCCCAATGTGCCCGCGCCATCCCTCGCTTCGGCGAAATACCCGTTCGCCCAAGCGCCGGCGTCTTCCGCCACTTCGGGATGTTCGCGCACTTGGGCGTAGCGCACGCCGGCGGCCTGCAACGCCGCGCACCAGTGGGCGGTGCCGCGGGTGCGGAACACCGCTTCGAGTTCGCTGCGAAACCAAGCCAGCGCGTCCGGATGCACGGCGACGCCCAGCAACCGTTCGTCAAGCGCGAGTTCGGGACGGTCGAGGGCCAGGAAGAAGGCGTCGCGCGCTTGCGGCGGCACGCCGATGATGCCGATCCAGCCGTCCGCGGTCTCGAACAGGCCGTACACGGCCTTGATGAGCGGGTGGCCGAGATTGGCCCGGCCGGCGGCCCTGCCGGTGAGCAGGTAGTGCGTGTATTCCGTCGCTTGCGCCCAGATCTGGCCGCCGAGCAGGGACACGTCTATCGATTGGCCGCGGCCGGTTTCGGCGCGGGCGTGGAGCGCCGCGAGAATGCCGGCCACCATGTTCAGCGAGCCGATGTGGTCGGCCACGAACGCGCCCGCCGGGGATGGCGGATCCCCGTCCCGGCCGGTGCCGCTGGCCAATCCGCCGGCGGCTTGGCCGGCCAAGTCCGCGCCTTCCCGGTCGGCGTCCGGGCCGAGCGGCCCGAAAGTGCTGCCCTGGGCGCAGACGATGCGCGGGTTGAGCGCCGCCAACTGCTCGTGGCCGAGGCCCCAGCCCTCCATGGTGCCGGGCTTGAAGTTGCTTATCACCACATCGGCGTCGCGCGCCAACGTCTTGAAGACCGCGGCGCCTTGCTGGTGGCGCAAATCCAGCGTTATGCCGCGCTTGCCGCGGTTGCAGGCGGCGAAGACGGCGCTGCGCGAATCCCCGGGGCCGACGTGAATATGCCGGCTGTGATCGCCAACGCCCGGCAGTTCCACCTTGACGACGTCGGCGCCCATGTCCGCGAGCAACGCCGCCGCCTGCGGGCCTTGGATGAGCAGCCCCGCCTCCAAGACGCGGATGCCGACGAGGGGCCCGGCCATGTCGCGCTAAGAATCTACGCCGAAAAAACGGCGCGGACTCTTGGTGCCAATGTGAGCGCAACGAACGTTGGACACGTGCTTTGGCACGCGCTGGCCCAGCCTACGCGTCGGGCGGCAGCTTGCCAACCCCGCGCCCAGCCCAAACGCGGCAGGCGCTCATGGCGTCACCCGCGGCCGCGAGCGGTGTCGGTCACAGCCGGTACACGCGCGCCGCGGTGCCGTAGAACATGGCGTGTTTCTCGTCTTCGCTGAAGTCCGCGGCGATCTTCTTCAAGCCGTTCCACAGCACATGGTAGGAGATGGAGAGCTTGTCCACCGGAAAGTTGCTCTCGAACATGCAACGGTCGGGGCCAAAGCAGTCTATGGCGTGCAGATAGTAGCGTTTCTGCGCTGCCACGAACTCGTCCGACGTGGCCGGGGTGTCGCGTTTGTCCCAACCGAAACCGTTGTCCGGCATGGCGAGGCCACCGAGTTTGGCCACCACGTTCGGACACTCGGCAATGGCGGCGATGTCCTCCTTCCACTGCGCGAAGATCTCTTCCTGCTTGCCGGCGTAAGCGCCAACACCGAGCGGCGTGCCGAAATGATCAAGGATCATCGTCGTTTCCGGAACGCTCTGCGCCAGCGCGAGATAGTCGCGGTTCTGGTGGAAGAAGTGCCACGTGTCGTAGGTGTAGCCGAGTTTGCCGAGGGTGTGCACGCCGGCGCGGAACCTCTCGTCGCCGTACGGACAGGGCAAACCGCGGCCGGCGTTGGTGAGGGTGCCGGTGCTGTCGGACGGCCCGGCGTGGCGGATGCCGCGGAACAGCCCTTTGCCGGCCTCCTCGTGGGCGGCCAGCACTTCCTCGACCGCTTCGCCCAAGCCCAGGTTGGCGTGGCTGACAATACCGGCGATGGTGGCGGCACCGTCCCGACAGGCGCTTGCGGCCGCGACGCCGGCGACGAACTCCGTCTCGCCCACGGGCTTCAAGTGCGCAGGGCCCTCGGTGCGGTAGCCGGAGCGACAGTCGATGAAAACCGTCTTCTCGATGTTGTGGCCGGATTCCGTGTCGTCCCACAGATCTTCGAGGACATAAACGCCCCACGTCGACGGCTTCTCCCACAAGTGGTGGTGGGGGTCCACGATCGGACGTTCGGGCTCGATGATGTCCTCGACGACAGCGGCGTACCACTCGGAAGTTCGCGGTGTTGGCATGTCTTCTCCCTCCGCTCTCCACGGCGCGCCACAGCGCGCGCGCGTGGAGATTGTCGCCGATCCGGCTTCTCGCGCCGCGCTGGCTAGCGGTCGACCAGCAGGCGCGTCGCGTAGGCGATGGTGCCGCGCGTCAAGGCGTGGCGACGGCGGAACCCCGCCGCCGCGTCCGGTGGCGGCGTGCGCGACTGCTGCCACGAATTCAGCCCGTCGTACCATGTGCAGAGCAACATCCTGCCCGTCTCCGCGCTGCCGTCGTGCTGGCGAAAGAGCCCTTGCGGAACGGCTTGGTAGCCGTCGCCGCCTTCGAAGCTCTTCCACGCTTGCGCCGAGAGGGCGACGATCTCGTCGACGTCCTTGTGCGCCACGTCAAAGAAGCGGAAGACGTACAAGCCTTCGCGCCGGCGCGGCGCCGCTTGCGTGGGCCGGGCGGTGGGTTCCAGCAGGAGCGTGTCCGCGCCAACCACTTGCGCGTGGTTCGCCAAGGCGTCCGCGACCCCGGCAACATCGCCGTAAGTGACCAAAATCAGCTCGTTGGACGCCACGCCGAAAAGCCCGTGGAACGCGCCCCAGACGTTCGCCGGGGCCAGCGCCGCGTATTCGTCGTGCCGCAGCGCGTCGTACAGGGAACGAAAGTCGCGCCCCGTCGCGCGCAGGCGGGAATAGGCGTAGACGACCACAGTGCTCCTACATAGACGGCAAAGCGGCGGTCAGTATAGCCCGTGGGCACTTGCCGTCACGCCAGCAGCGCCACGATCTCCTCATGTCCCCGCCGTCGCGCCCAAGCCCCGGCAACCGCCCAGTCCGGTGTGTCCGGCCCGCTCGGCTTGAAGCCCCGGGCCAGCGCGAACCGGACGAACTCGGTCTGGCCGGTGCGGGCCGCCCAGCCGAGCGGCGTGGAGCGGTATTCCTCGTCGACGGCGTTGGGGTTCGCGCCGAACTCCAGAAACAGCCGCGCCGCGTCCAGCTGCCCGGTGTTGGCCATGTGGTGCAGCGGCGTCACCTGTTGCCAGTTCGGCAGGTTCGCGTCCATGCCGTGTTCCAGCAACAGGCGGGCCAAGGTCGGCTTCCGCCACAGGTAGGTTTGGCAGCCGGTCAGCGAAGCCGGCACGCGCAGTCCTCGCGCCAGCATCAGCCGCACCAGGTCCTCGTGGCCGGCGGCCACGCTCAAGGTGAAGCCCTGCCCCACCTCGCTCTTGGTGAAGAGCGCGGGTTTGGCGTCCAGCAAGGCCGCGATCACGTCTATCTTGCCTTCGTGGAAGTGCTGCGCCAGCGGCGTCCGCCCGCCGTGCCGGAGCAGCAGCGCCCGCATGGCGGCATCCTTGGCCGAACCCGTGGCGGAGCCGGAAGACTCCATCTCGGCGTTCGGATCGGCCCCGGCGGCCAGCAGCCGTTCCGCCACCTCGCGATGGCCGAAATGGGCGGCGGCCCACAAGGCGTGGCCGCGTGGGCAATTCGCGCCCTCCGGCAAGTTGGGATCCGCGCCGGCGTCCAGCAAGGCGTTCACGATGGCGAGGCGGCCGCGCTCGGCGGCCGCGGAGAGAGGGCGTTTACCGCCGGGTTCCTGGTCGTTGGCGAGCGCCGGGTCGCGCCGAAGCAGCTCCCGCACCCGCGCTTCGTCGCCCAGCGCGGCGGCGATGGTGATGGAGTAGGCCGCGCCGGCGCTCAGCAGCCGCCGGGCCATCGCGTAGTCGTTGCGCTGACGCCAGTACGGGTGATGCCACAGCGCCAGCGCCACCGGGCGAAAGCCGTGGCTACCCAGCCGGTCGTCGCTGCTGAAACCGGTGGCGTCCACCGTCGCGCCGTGGCGCAGCAACAGCTCCACCATCTCCCCGGCAACCTCTCCAACGTCCCCAACGCCGCCAACGACGTAATGCAGCGGCCGGCGGCCGAGGGGGTCGCCGCGGTTCGCCAAGGTCTTGTCGGCGCGCAGCAGACGTTCCGCGGCGGCGAGGTCGCCGCCGGACACGGCATCGTGAATAAGATGTCGTCTGCCGTCGGACTGCGCCCGCTTCGCGTGTTCGGCGCGCAGCGCCTCGGCCACCGCCGCGTGGCCGCGGTCTTCGGCCATGTCGAGCAGCGTTTCCTTGCCGTAGCTGTACAACGTGCGATGAAAGATGTCGGCACCGTGGTCGACCAGCACCCGCACAGCGTCCAAGTGGCCCTCGCGCACGGCGAAGTGCAGGGGCGGCGTGTACCAGAACTCCGCTTGAACCAAGCTGGCGTCCCGTTCCAGCAAGGCGCCAAGCTCGCGCGCGTCGCCTTCGCGGGCGGCCATCAGAATCCGCCAGATGTCCTCGCCCTGCCAGCGGCCGGTCCAATCCGGCGCGTCGGGCGCCAGTTCCCAAGGGCGCGAGAGTTCTTGCGCGGGCGTTTTCACGGCCTCTTCAACTCGCGCGCCGCGTGAGATGGTCGGCCAAAGCGGCCAGTTCCGTTCCGCGCTCGCCGAACACCGCCAGCGCGGCAAGCGCCGAGTTCCGCCGCTTCACCACTTCCGCTCCGGCGGCATCCACACCGAGCAGGCTGGCGTATGTGGACTTGCCCCGCCGGGCATCGCTGCCCAGCGGCTTCCCCAGCACTTCGGTGCTGCCGGTCTCGTCCAGCACGTCGTCGCGGATCTGGAACGCGAGGCCGATCTCGCCGGCGAACAAATTCAAAGAGCATGTCTCCCGAGCGGTGAGCGACCCCGCGCTGGCGCCAAGCATAACCGCGGCGTGGATCAGGGCGCCGGTCTTGCGCCGGTGGGTTCGCTCCACTTCCCCCAAATCGAACGGCCGCGACTCGCCCTCCATGTCCAGCACTTGGCCGCCCACCATGCCGGCGGCGCCGGCGGCTCGCGTCAAAAGCGCGAGTTGCCGCCGCGCCACCTCGGCGTCGGTGTGGGCGCTGGCCAGGGTTTCGAACGCCAACGCCTGCAGCGCGTCGCCGACCAGGATGGCGGTGGCCTCGTCGTAGGCGACATGAACGGTCGGTCTGCCTCGGCGCAGGTCGTCGTCGTCCATGGCCGGCAGATCGTCGTGAACCAGCGAGTAGGCGTGCAACAGCTCCACGGCCGCGGCGGCGGCGTCCAGACCCGGCGCATCGGCGCCGCTGGCCCGGCCGGCCGCGTAGACCAACCGCGGCCGGATGCGCTTGCCGCCGCCAAGCGTCGCGTAGCGCATGGCGTCGCGCAGCTTGGACGGCGCATCCGGCAGATTCAACGCCCGCTCCAACGCGGCGTTCACGCGGCACACGTCGGCGTGGAGTTCAGTCGCCACCGCGCACCTCGGCCTCGTACTTCTTCAGGTAGCCGCGTAGCGAGTGGTAGGTGAGGCCAAGCTGCGCCGCGGCCCGGCGTTGGTTGTACTTGGCCGCCGCCAGCGCCTTGTTGATGACGTCGATTTCCAGTTTCTGCACCGCCGCCTTGAGATCCAGAGGCAGCGCCAACCCCGGGCGCGCGCCGGGCGCCTGCTCGGCGGCCGGTCGAAACGGCGAGCGGAACGGATCGAGGGTGATCTCTTCCACCGCCTCGCCCGGTTCGGCGCGATAGACGGCGCGTTCCACCACGTTCTTGAGTTCGCGCAGGTTGCCGGGCCAATGGTGCGTTTGGAGCGCTTGCGCGGCGTCGGCCGCGAAACCCGGGAAATACTCCCGCCCGAGTTCCTTGGCCATGTTCGTGGCGAAGTACTCGGCCAACAGCGGAATGTCTTCCGGTCTTTCGCGCAGCGGCGGCAGAGTCACCACGTCGAACGCCAGCCGATCCAACAGGTCCAGCCGAAAGCCGCCTTTGGCGGCGAGGGCCGGCAAATCCTCGTTCGTGGCGGCCACCACGCGCACGTCCGCCCGTTGCGTGCGCCGTCCACCCACCCGTTCGAACTCGCCGTACTCGATGACGCGCAGCAGTTTCTCTTGCACGAGGCCGGACGTGTTCGCCAGCTCGTCCAGGAACAGCGTGCCGCCTTCGGCGCGCTCGAAACGGCCTTGGTGGGTGCGCGAGGCGCCGGTGAAAGAGCCGGCCTCGTGGCCGAAAAGCTCGCTCTCGATGAGGGTGTCGCTGATGGCCGCGCAGTTGAGCTTCAGGAACGGGCCTTCCCAGCGGCTAGAGAGATAGTGCAGCCGGGCGGCCACAAGCTCCTTGCCGGTACCGCGCTCGCCCACCACCAGCACCGGCTTGTTGAGCGGCGCGACCTTGGAAACGGCGTCCAAGGCAAGGCGAAACGCCGGCGATTCGCCGACGAGGCGGTCTGGTTCAGGGCGTTTGGGCATGGGCTTGGGCCGATTCTAGCCAACTGTTGGTTGTTTTCGCCACCAGCCAAGGCCACTTGCCGTTGCCGCCGAATCCGTAAAATGCCCCTACATTTCAGACAGTTAAATGCGAAAAACGAGGTTTGGCACGATTTCTGAAACATGGCGGACGAAGGCAACCCAACGTGGAGGCAAGCGCAATGAGCGTATTTTCCCGCATCACCGACATCGTCAACTCCAACCTCAACGCCTTGTTGGACAAGGCCGAGGACCCGGAGAAGATGGTGCGCCTCATCATCGGCGAGATGGAGGACACCTTGGTGGAGGTGCGCACCACGTCGGCGCGCGCCATCGCCGACAAGAAGGAGCTCGCCCGGCGCAGGGAGCAGCTCGCCCAGGAAGCGGCGGACTGGGAAACCAAGGCCGAGCTCGCCATTTCCAGAAAACGCGACGACTTGGCGCGCGCGGCCCTCGTGGAGAAGTCCAAAGCCGACGAGATGGCGGCAACCGTTGCCGCCGAACTGGTCGTGCTCGACGAGACGCTCGCCAAACTCGGCGACGACATCCACGCCTTGCAGCAAAAGATCAAGGACGCCAAAGCCCGCCAGCAGAGCATCGTCGTGCGCGGCCAAGCGGCCAAGACGAGGCTCGGCGTGCGTCGGCAACTGCACGATCACAACATCGAGGACGCGATGGCGCGCTTCGAGCAGTACGAGCGCAAGATGGACAACCTCGAAGGGCATGTGGAATCCTACGACCTCGGCCAGCGCTCGCTGAAGGATCAGATCGACGATCTCGCGGTGGACGAAGAGGTGGACGAGGAACTGCGCCAGCTCAAGCAGCGGATGAAGTCCGGCGCGGCGTCCAAAAGCGCGGACGGCAAGGCGGGCGCTTAGGAGGCCCGCGTGACCGGAGGGATTTGGATCATGCCCGAATGGCTTTTCGTCCTCGCCATCATCTTCTTGGCGGTCGTGGCCCCGCTTTGGATCCTCATGCACTACCTCACCGGGAAACGGCGTTCCGCAAAAGGGTTGGCGGCCGACGACCGCGCCGAGTTGGAGCGCCTTGCGCAGTCCGAGGCGGCGATGCGCGAACGAATCGCCACCTTGGAATCCATCCTGGACGAGGAAACGCCCCACTGGCGCCGGAAGACGGACTAGCGGGACCGGATCGGAGATGACAGTGACCAAGGCGAGCAACCAAAACGACCCGAGCGGGGAGCGGCGGCGGCAAAGGCCCCGCGAGTCGCGTCTTGAAGCCGCCGTCCGCGAACTGGTGGCGCTTGCCGGCGACGAAGCCGCGCGCCATGTGGAACGGGCGACCGAACGGCTGCGAGCGGTGGCCGGCGACGAGTCGGCCACGCGCCATCCGCTGTGGTTTTGGTCCAACCAGCCTCGTTCGCGCAAGTTGTATCGGGCGGCCCGGGGCCGCGGAGAAGCCAAGCTGCTCGGCGTTTGCGCCGGCATCGCGAATTGCTACGGCATTGAACCCTTGGTGTTGCGCTTGGCGCTGGTCGCGACGATTTTCCTTACCCAGGGGCTGGCGATCCCGGCCTACTTGGTCGTGGCTTTGCTGATGGATGTCGAGCCCGCCGCCGAAGCGTCCGCCCGCCGGGGCGACGCTGCCCCGATGCCGGCTCGCGCGCGGCGCGGCAAGAACGCGAAAGCCGCGCCAAACCACAATCCGTCGGGCAGCGCGTCCGCGCAAGTCGATACCCGCCAGGTGCGCCGCAGCTTCGCACATTTGGAACAGCGGCTGCGGCGGCTGGAAGGGTTCGTCACGTCCGAGCACTTCGACCTGCACCGCGAACTCGCCAAGATGGCGCCGGTTGGGCAACGGTGAACCCGTCACCGCCCGCGAGGGCCGGCGCCACTAGCCGCTGAACCCTACCGCGTCAACAGGCGCCGCTCAGCCGGTCGGGGAAGTCCGTGAACACGCCGTCTACGCCCAAGGCCCGCAATCGCCGGGCTCGCCCGGCGCTGTTCACCGTGTAGACCAGGCAGCGGCAGCCCCAACTCTTCACAGCCGCGACCCGAGCGGCTGTCGCGAGGCGTGCCGCGATGTGGACGCCCCAAGCCCGCAACGCCTGCACCGTCGCCGGCAAGCCGGCCGTCCATTCGCCCGCCAAGGGCGCAACCGGCGTACGCGGACAATGCTCGCGGAACACGGCCAAACGCTGGTGATCGAACGACGAGACCACGATGGGCCGGCGCAAACCGCGAAGCAGGCGGGCGGCGGGTACCGCGGTGCCCCGGCCTTTGAGTTCCACGTTCACCAGCACGCTGCTTGGCACCGCGGCGAGCGCTTCCCGCAAGGTGGGCACGCGCTCGCCGGCACCGGCGTCCAAGCGGCGCACGGACTCGAAGGTGGCGTCCTCGAGCCGTCCGCGACCGTCCGTCGTTCGCTCCAGACGGTCGTCGTGAAACACCAGCAGCTCGCCTTCAACGCATTGCACATCGAGTTCCACGCCGTCGACGCCGAGGGAAACGGCCTTGCGAAAGGCCGCCAGCGTGTTCTCCGGGCGGATTCCCGCCGCGCCGCGGTGGCCGATGACTAGAAACTTGGCGTTGTCGTCCGTGCGCATATCATCGTTGCCGCGGCCGCCCGCGGGCGCTGTTCGGCGCCGCGATTGGGGTAACATCGCCAGTCGTCATGAGCTACCTCGTATTGGCGCGGAAGTACCGCCCCCGCACGTTCGCGGATGTCATGGGGCAGACGCCGGTGGTGCGCGCCCTGGCCAACGCCTTGGACCAGCAACGCCTGCACCACGCCTATCTCTTCACCGGCACCCGCGGTGTTGGCAAGACCACCTTGGCGCGCATTCTAGCCGCCTGTTTCAACTGCGACGCCGGCGTCACCTCCACGCCCTGTGGCACTTGCGGCGCTTGCGCGGGCATAGCCGCCGGCCGGTTTCTGGACCTCATCGAGGTGGACGCGGCTTCGCGCACTGGCGTGGACGATACCCGCGAGCTGCTCGAGGGCGCGCAGTTCCTGCCCGGCGAAGGCCGCTACAAGGTGTATCTCATCGACGAGGTCCACATGCTCACCGGCCACAGCTTCAACGCGCTTCTGAAAACCCTGGAAGAGCCGCCGGAACACGTGAAGTTCCTGCTTGCGACCACGGAAGCGAAGAAGATCCCCGTCACCGTGCTGTCGCGTTGTCTCCAGTTCCACTTGAAAAACATGCTGCCGGACGTGATCGAGAAGCAGCTCGCCAAGGTGCTGGCGGCGGAAAGCATCGACGCCGAACCCGCGGCCCTCGCGGCAATCGCCCGCGCCGCCGGCGGCAGCATGCGCGATGCGCTTTCCATAGCGGATCAGGCCACCTCGCACGGCGGCGGCTCGGTGACCGCCGCCAGCGTGAGCGACATGCTCGGCATCGCCGGACGCGACGAAGTGGGGGCGCTGCTCGACGCCTTGGCGGCCAAGGACAGCGCGCGGCTGCTGGCGGCCGGCGACGATCTGGCCGGACGTTCCTTGGACCTCGCCGCGGTGCTTGGCGAGTTGCAACGGGCGTTCCACGACCTGGCGCTGGCGACGGAGCTTGGGGTTTCGCCGGAACCGCCCTACGAGCGTTTCCAAAGCGCCTTCGGCGCCGAAGATCTGCAGCTCTACTACCAGATCGCGCTGATGGGAGGGCGCGACATCGAATTCGCGCCGGACGCCAAGGTCGGCTTCGACATGACGCTCATCCGGTTGGCTTCCTTCGAGCCCGCGGCCGAGCGGCAGAGCAAACCGGCTCAGCCGTCGCCGGCGCGCGCGCCGGCCCAAGCATCTGGACGGCCAACCGAGGCTTCGCGGGAACAAGCGCCAAGGCCGCCGCCAGCCACTGCCGGTTCGCCGCCCGCGGACGCCGACCAAACGATGGCCCAGCCGCGCCAACCGGTTCCGCTTGCGGCGACGCCGACCACCGCCGTGCCGGCACCCGCCACCGCGTCCGCACCCACCACCGCGCCGGCGGGTGCCGAAGCCGTGCCGAACTGGCACGAAATCGTGCGCCGGATGGCGCCGGAGGCCGTCACGGCCATGATCCTCACCAACGCCAACCTGCTCCGCCGCACGTCCAAAGCGTGGAAGCTGCTGCTCGATCCCCAACACGAGACCTTGCTGAACGACAAACAGCGGGCCGAAATCACCACCAAGGCCGCGGAGGTTGAAGGCGCCCCGGTGCGGGTGGACTTCCGGTTCGGCCCGCGGGTGGCCGAAACGCCGGCCGAACGCAAGACGCGGCTGACCGCCGAAGCGCTAGCCAAGGCCAAGGCGGTGCTCGGCGCCGACGCCGTGGCGCAAACGCTCATAAGCGATTTCGACGCCCGACTGGAATCCGCTCAGCTTGTCGCAAGCGGTTCGTGACCGCGGCCCGGAGCACGTTGTCCCCGCAACCGCGAGATGAGGCAGGAAGGAGGCAGACAGTGAAACTTGACGAGATGCTCAAACGCGCCCGCGACATGCAAGCGCGCATGGAGGAGGCGCAAGCCGGTCTCAGGACGGCGAGCGCCACAGGCGAAAGCGGCGGCGGCCTGGTGAAGGTGACGCTCAACGGCAGCTACGAGGCGCTGCGCGTGGACATCGAGCCGGCCGCCTTGGATGAGGATCGCGCCGTGCTGGAGGATCTCATCGCCGCGGCCATCAACGACGGCGCGCGTCGCGTTGCCGCCCTGCAGAAGGAGCGCATGGGCGCAGTGGCCACGCAACTCGGCTTGCCGCCGGGCATCAAGCTGCCCATGTGATGCGGTTAAGCCCCCTGATCGATCGCCTCATCGAATCGTTGCAGGCCCAGCCCGGCGTGGGGCCGAAGACGGCGACGCGCACGGCCTTGCACCTTTTGCAGCACAACCGCGCCGGCGCCCAGGCGTTGGCCGCGGCCTTGACCGAAGCGGCAGAGCGCGTGGGCCGCTGCCGCGCCTGCCGCACGTTGACCGAAACCGAGGTGTGCGCCATTTGCGCGAATCCGCGCCGCGACGCGGCGGCCCTGTGCGTGGTGGAATCCCCTTCCGACATCGTCGCCATCGAACAGGCCGGCGGCTTCAGCGGCCGCTACTTCGTCCTGCACGGGCGGCTGTCGCCTATCGACGGGGTTGGCCCCGAGGAGCTGGGCCTCGGCGAATTGCCGACGCACGTCCGCGAAACCGGCGCGTCCGAGGTGATTCTGGCCACAAACCCCACGGTGGAGGGCGAAGCCACAGCCCACTACATCAAGGAGTCCCTGCGCGGCACGGACGCCCAAGTGACGCGCATCGCCCACGGCGTGCCTATCGGCGGCGAGTTGGAGTACATCGACGGCGGCACCATCGTCCACGCGCTGCAAGGTCGGCGTTCCGTTGATTAGAACTCTCGCCAGCCACCGCGACGGCGCAATTGACTGAATGCCGGCAGCCGGCCGCCGCGGGCCGGCCAGCGGAGGCCGCTATCGTCGCCAAGGCGGCTGACGGCTTGCTCGACGCGGACGACGCGATCGCCGCTTTCGTCGCGACCCTCGGCGACGAAGCGGGCGTGGACACGGAGTTCATGCGCGTGCGCACGTTCCATCCGATCGCCGCGCTCTACCAGCTCGCCGGCGAAGGCGGCGTCGGCCTGGTGGACGCCGCCGCGCCCATCTCGTTCGCGCCCCTCAAGGCGTTGCTGCAAGACGCCGGGCGCACGAAGATCATGCATTCCTGCTCCGAGGACCTGGAGGTGATGGCGAGCCACCTCGGGGTGCGACCGCGCGCCGTGGTGGATACGCAAATCGCCCACGCCTTTCTGACCCCGGAACGCTCCGCCAGCTATGCCGCGCTAGCGGAGCGCTACGTCGGCGTCGCGCTCGACAAACAAGAGACCCGCTCGGACTGGCTGCTGCGCCCGCTGTTGCCGGCGCAGCTGACCTACGCCCGGCTGGATGTGGTCCACCTGCCGGCGATGTGGCGGGCCGAGCGCGAGGCGCTCGAGGCGACCGGCCGGTTGGCGTGGTTCGAAGAGGAAATGCGCCGCGTGCTGGCCGCGCCGGCGGAAACGCCGGAGACCTGGTACCGCAACCTCAAGGGCGTGTGGCGGTTCGACGCTCGCCAACTCGCGGTGCTGCGCAGCCTGGTGGCGTGGCGCGAACGCGAAGCCCGCAGTCGCAACCTGCCGCGAGCGTGGACGGTGCCCGACCACGCGCTGCTGGAGATCGCGCGTTGGAACCATATCACGGCGCAACAGGTGTGGGCCGCGTTGCCGGGGCGACGCGCCCGACGCTACGTGGCGGCGCTCATGGAAGCGCGTCGGCGCGGCCTGGACGACCCGGAACCGCCAAGCCGCGAACCGCGACCTCTGGGGCCGCAAGACAACTTGATCGTGAAGGCGCTGCGCGAAGTGGTGGCCCGCGAGGCCAGCAGGCTGGACATGGCGGCGCCGCTCTTGGCCAGCAGACGCGATTTGGAGGCGGCGTTGCGTCACCACCGCGAGCACGGCGAACTGCCCGAACAGTTCGCGGGATGGCGCGGCATCCTGCTCGGCGACAAGTTGCGCGACACGCTGGCCAACGCGCGATGAGCCCGCACGAGGCCGGCGACACGCCGGGCGGCGACGCGGCGGGCGGCGACGCGCACGGCCGGGACGCGACGCCGCGGCTCAAGGGCCAAGCGGCCGCAAAACACCCGCCAGGACGCGCCGCGCGCCTTGTCGCGTTCGTCAAGGGACTGGCGGCCCAAGGTCGGCGCGCGCCCCCGTTCTGGCAGCGAAAAACCTTGGCCGAGATGACGAGCCGCGAGTGGGAGTCGTTGTGCGACGGCTGCGGCCGATGCTGCGTGGTGAAGCTGGAAGATGCGGACACCGGCCGCGTGCATCCCACATCCGTGGCTTGCCGCATGCTGGACTTGGAAACCTGCCGCTGCCGCCACTACCGGCGGCGCCACGCGCTGGTGCCGGAGTGCCTGCCGCTCGACGCCGAATCTTTGCCGCGCTACGGCTGGCTGCCGGCCACCTGCGCGTATCGTCGCGTCAGCGAAGGGCGTGGTCTGGCCTGGTGGCATCCGCTGGTCTCCGGCGACCCGGAAACGGTGGTTCAAGCCGGCGTCAGCGTGCGCGGCAACGTGGTGTCGGAGAGCGCCGTGCATCCGGACGAGCCGTTGGACCGCTATGTGGTGCGGTGGGTGGACGCCGCCGACCATCCGGGCGGGCGCTGAATGAGCGGCCAGCTCGTCGCGTGGTGCGTGATCGCGATAGCCGCCATCGGCGCCGCATGGCTGGTGTCCGTCGTCCTCCGGCGGCGACCGTTCTCGCGCTGGGTCGCGGCGGCCTTGGTGCTGGTGTGGACGGCAACCCCGTACCGGTTCGACGGCGAGCGCTTCGCGCCGGCGCTGGTGGTCTGGTTGTTTCGACTGCTGTTGGAAGACGGCGCCAATCCGCGCCCGCCGCTCGCGGCCCTGGTGTTGGCGACCATCGGTGTTCTCGTCGTCGGCCTGGTCATCGCCGGCGTTTCCTGGTTGCGCCGCCGCGCGCCCTGACGGGCGCGTTGGCGGTTTGCTTCGCAAACTGCTGCGCTCGTGCGCCCTAGCGCGCCCTAACCCAACCGGGTGTGCGACGTTTTAGTGCGCGAGCCGTCAGGCGGCCATTGGCGGCGGTTTGCGCCGACGGCGCCAGAAGTCGTCGTACCGTTCGTCGCGGACGCACGAACGCAACGCCATGACGTCGTTCGCGCCGGCCCGGCTCCAGCGCATGCCGGAGCACTTCAGTCGCTCCCCGACCAGCGTCCGGCAGGAGCTTTCCACCATGCCCGAACCGATCAGCAGCCCCATCTCCCGGTACGCGGGGTAGCGCATCCGGCTCCGGTTGTTCTCCACGTATCCGACGCACTGGTCGGCGGTCTTGTCGCCGGCGTGCCGGCGCAGTTCCCGCAGCACGTCGTCCACGCGCCCTTCGGAGAGCGCCGCGCAGACCTTCTCCGACCACGCCCGGCACAGCTCCGTGCCGGCGCCGTACACCGAGCGCCCCACTTCCCAGAGCCGCTCCCTGGCGTGCCAGATGTCGACAATGCAAACGGCGTTCGGGAACAGTTCCGCGGCGGCGTTCCAGATCCACTTCGCGCCGTCGGCGACCACCACCTGCCGCTTCGCCGCCGCGAACCCGAACCGCTCCGCGGCCCGCCAGAGCCGCCGCGCGAACGCCGACGGCTCCGCGTCCACGTCCCTCGACGCCGCGCTGTCGATCGCCGCCGTGTGCCGCGCCGAACCCGCGTCGCGCTCCGGCAGGCCGGTCTTCGCGTTCCGCCGCTCCGCCGTGTGGAACACCGCCACCTTCGCCTCCCGCGTCTTCGACGGCCGGCCGTCCTCCGCCGTCCCCGCGTCCCGCCGCACCACCGGCACGCCGGTGCCGTCCGGGCTGCAGTACATCGTCTCCGCCGGCGCCTCGCGCAACGCCGGCGCCGCCTCGTCCCACGCCGTGATCTCCCGTCCGACCTGCTTCGCGGCCCGCTCCGCCCGCTTCGCCGTCGCCACGACGCCGGCCAGCCGGCCCAGGCGCGCCGCCGCCTTCCCGAGCTCGCGTCCGACGCCAGATCCGCCAGCGCCCACAGGACCGCCGGCGTTCCCCGCACGCCGTCCCGTCCCGCGATCCCCAGCGTCTCGTCCAGAACGTGCCGCCCGCCCTTCGAGCACCCGCACGTCCAGTAGCCGCGCCGGAGCCGCAGCGGGCCGAACAGCGACAGCGGCGCCGTCGAACGGGTGCCGCGCCGAATCATCGCGGAGCCGCAAGCCCCGCACGCCGGCGCCCCGGACTCCGCGTCCAGCGCCGACAGACCCTCCGAAACCGCCGCCGCCGCGCCGCCAAGCAGAGCGCCCCGCAGGTCCAGCTCGAACTCCCGGAACCCCCGCCCGCCGCCCAGAACCTCCCGGCAAAGCTCCCGGAACTCCGGCGACGACGCCAGCATGCGGAGAACCTTCTCCCCGGAAAAGCCCACGCCTTCTTGCGCTCCAGCGCGTCCCGCGCCAACATGCCTTCCGTCATCGCGATTCCCTTCGCTGTGGTGGTTGACACCCTCAGCGTAACCGGGAATCGCGATGACCCTCCGAACCCCCGCGGCCCGCTCGCGCACTAAAACGTCGCACACCCAACCCAACCGGCGCGTTGGCGGTTTGCTTTGCAAACTGCTAGGAGGCTGCGCCGTCTTCCCCCAGCCCGAACTCGCGGGCGAGCAGCTCGTAGGACCGCAGCCGGTCCTCGAACGATGGCGTGATGGTGAGGACGATAACCTCGTCGGCGCCGGACTCCGCCACCAAGGCTTCAATGCCCGCCTTCACCTGCGCCGGCGTGCCGACGATCTGGCGGGAGCGACGGCTGCGCATGTGTTCCAGCTGCTCGTCCGTGAACGGATGGGCCACGGCCTCCTCCAGCGTGGGCGGCGGCCCGCGCACGCCGCGGTCGCGGCGGATTCTCGCGAGTTCGCGCAGCCGCAGAAACGCATCGGCGCGCTCGGCGTCCTCCGCGGCGATGGCGAACACGCCGATGGACGAGTACGGGGCGCGCAGGTGTTCCGGCGCGAACGCCTCCCGATATTGCTTGAGCGCTTGCACGGCCGGTTCCGGCGCGATGAAGTGCGCGTGCGAGTACGGCAGGCCGAACCGGGCCGCGTACATGGCGCTGTCGAAGCTGGAACCGAGCATCCACACTTCGGGCGCGGTGGTTGCCAGCGGCGTCGCCTTGAGGCCTTGGAACGCTTCGGTGAGCGGCGGCCGGCCGGAGACGAACGCCACCATGTCCTTCACCTTGGCCGGGTAGTATTCGATGCCGAGCGGATTGCCGTAGGCCAGCGCCGCTGCGGTCAGGCCGTCGCTGCCGGGCGCCCGGCCGACGCCCAAGTCGATGCGCCCGGGAAACAGCACTTCCAGCATACGGAAGTTCTCGGCCACCTTGTAAGGCGAGTAGTGCGAGAGCATCACCCCGCCGGAACCAACCCGCATGCGCTTCGTCTCCCCGGCGAGCCGGGTGATGAGGATTTCCGGCGAGGAACTCGCGAGCCGGTCGCTGGCGTGATGCTCGGCGACCCAGTAGCGCCGATAGCCGAGCGCGTCGCAACGTTTCGCCAACGCGGTGCTGTGCGCGATGGCGTCGGCGGCGCTCTCGCCCAAGCCGATGGGCGATTGATCAAGCACGCCGAGCGGTATGGACACGCCTACCGGTACCGCGAAGTCGCCAAGATCACTTGCCGCACGCACTCCCGGCCCGTGGCGCTTGCGCGCACGGCCACGCGGGTTGGGCAGCGGATCAGCGCCGGCACCTCCGAAGCTGTCTCGCGTAGCTTTCGGCGCGACGGGCCACCCGCGCCGCGGCATCCTTCAACCACGCGTTGCTCTTCCACACGCCACGCTGGTAGCCGCCGATGCCGGAGTAGTACGCCAAGTATTGGCTGCGGGCATCGGACATGGCGATGCCGGCGCGCTGGTGGGCGGTGTGCAAGTACCATCCCACGAAGTCTACGGCGTCCGCGAACCTGTCGCGCTTGGCGCGGCGATTGCCCGTGCCCCGCTGGTAGTCCTTCCAAGCGGCGTCCGTGGCCTGGGCGAAGCCGTAGGCCGAGGATTCCCTCGCGAAGCGCGGGATCACGCCGAGCAGCTTCTTGCGCGGCGGCTTGGCGTCGTGGCGGTAGCTCGACTCCTTTTGCATCACCGCCATCATCACGGCGATGGGCGCGCGCCAGCGCCGCTCGGCGTCCTTGGCCGCGCGGTGCCAGCGCGGTCGTTCCTCGAACACGGCGCACAGATCGTCCGGCTTCGCCGGCGGGGCGGAAGCGCAACCGGCCAAGCCGAGGGCCGCCACCGCCACAGCCGCGCCGGCCAGCACGCGCGTTCGCGCACCGCCGCCACACGACCCCGTCGCCCGTTCCCGTTCCATATCGCACCCGCCTTTCGCCACTCTCTTCACTTGCCCTTTTCTCTTCACTTGCCCTTTCACTTGTCGCCGCCTTGATCGTATCGCGCCAGCAGGGCCAAGAGACCGGCCTCGTCCATGATCGGCACCGCCAGTTTCTTGGCCTGGGCGCGTTTGGCGCCGGCGCCCGGCCCGGCCACCACTTGCGTCGTGTTCTTCGAGACCGCGCCGGCCACCTTCGCGCCGAGCGCAACCAGCGCCTGCTTGGCTTCTTGGCGGGGCATGGCGGCGAGGGCGCCGGTGAGCACCCAGGTCTGGCCGGCCAGCGGCGCCGCCGAACCGGTCGCCGCGGCCGGTGCCGGGGCGTCCCAAACGATGCCCACCTGCTCGTGCAGTTTCCTCGCCAAGGTGGAGTTGGCGTCGTCAGCGAAGAACGCCACGATGTTCGCGGCCACGATGGGCCCCACGTCGTCCACCTCCTGCAAGGATTCCGCATCGGCCCGCAACAGCGCGTCCAATGTCGCGTAGCGGGCGGCAACGGCTTGCGCCGTGGTCTCGCCCACTTCACGGATGCCGAGCGCGTAGATGAAACGCGCGAACGTGACGTGTTTGCTCGCCGCCAAAGCGGCCAGCAGGTTCTCGGCGGATTTCGAGCCCATGCGCTCCAAACCTTCCAGCTGCTCTTTCGTGAGCGCGTAGAGGTCCGCCGGGTCGGTGACGAGATCCGCCGCAACCAGCTGATCCACCAGCTTGTCGCCCAAACCTTCGATGTCGAGCGCCAGCCGCGAGGCGAAGTGGCGCAACCGCTCCTTGCGCTGCGCCGCGCATTGCCGGCCGGCGCCGCAGCGGGCCACCACTTCGCCCTCCGGGCGTTGGATCGGCGCGCCGCACGCGGGACACGCCACGGGCATCGTCACGGTTTCCGCATTGGCCGGCCGCTTGGACTTCTCCACCTTCATGATCTGCGGAATGACGTCGCCCGCGCGGTGGATGTGTACGGTGTCGCCAATGCGAAGGTCCAACCTCTCGACCTCGTCCATGTTGTGCAAGGTGGCGTTGGAAACCGTGACACCGCCGACGAACACCGGACGCAGTTTGGCCACCGGCGTGATGGCGCCGGTGCGGCCCACTTGGAAGTCCACCGCCTCCAGCACGGTGCTCGCCTCCTCGGCCGGATATTTGTAAGCCATCGCCCAACGCGGCTTGCGGGTCACTTGGCCAAGACGCTCGCGCAGCGCGAAGTCGTTCACCTTCACCACGGCCCCGTCGATGGCGTAGCCGAGCCGGTCGCGTTCGTTCAGCAAGGTCTCGACATAGCGGGCGCATCCGGCGAGATCCGCCTGCAACGCGCTACGCGGATTCACCCGCAGTCCGAAAGACTTGAACGCCTCCATGACCGCCGCCTGGTCGCGTGCAGGCCAGCCCGGGCTCGCGCCGGCGCTGTAGCAGAACATAGACAGCGGACGCGCCGCGGTCACGGCGGGGTCGAGTTGCCGCAGGCTGCCGGCGGCGCCGTTGCGCGGGTTGACGATGGGCCGTTCGCCGCTGGCGCGCGCCTTCTCGTTGAAGGCGAGGAAGCCGTCAATAGGCATGTACACCTCGCCGCGCACTTCCAACTCCGGCGGCGGGTCGCCCTTGAGCCTCAACGGGATGGCGCGGATGGTGCGCACATTGGCGGTGATGTCCTCGCCGGTCTCCCCGTTGCCGCGGGTGGCGCCTCGCTCCAGCGTGCCGTCTCGATACAGCAGGCTCACCGCCACGCCGTCGATTTTCGGCTCGCAGAAGTAGGTGAAGCGGACATCGGGGCCTTCCTCGCCCAAATGTCGGCGGCAGCGCTCTTCCCAAGCCTCGAGTTCCGCCACGCTCGCGCACTTGTCCAACGAAAGCATGGGCGTGTCGTGCCGCACTTCCCGAAAAGCCGCCGCCGGCGGCGCGCCGACTCGTCGGGTGGGGGAGTCCGGCGTTGCCAGCGAGGGATTGGCCTGTTCCAACGCGACCAGCTCGTCGAACAGCGCGTCGTACTCGGCGTCCGAGATCTCCGGATCGTCCAGCACGTGGTAGCGGTGCAGGTGGCCCTCGACGAGGTCGCGCAGTTCGGCTACCCGCTCGCGCGCTGCCGCAGTGCTCATGGTTCGAGGGATCGAGGGTTCGAAAGAGCGCGAGCAACCTACGGTTCAGGTGGTCGGTGCTAGGCGCGCAGATTGACGCGCTTGAAATCGCGGATGCGTTGGCGGCAGTGCTCCACGGTCTGGCCGCTAAGGTCGTTCGTTTGTTCGTCCTTCAGATCGCCGCCCAAGGTGCCCGCCACGTTCTGCGCCACATCGAGCATGTCCTCGAATGCCGGCATCGGATCGAGCAACGCGCCGAGGCGCAGCAGGAACACCAGCCGGGGAGTCGCCAGCGAATCCGCATCCGACAAGTCGAACGTGCCGGGCTCCACGCCGTTGGCCACTGTGAACCGCTGCTGGCGGGTGTTGGGATCCAGCTTGTGGAACACGTTTTCGGAATAGGTCAGCTCGTTGTCCGTCAAGGCGCGCAGCAGTTCCTGGCCGTTGAACGTGCCGGACTTGGCCAAGATCCAAATCACGATGACATCGCCCATGTCGTCCGGCGGGCCGTGCTTGTCAGACCATGTCGGTGACGCGTAGGCGTCTCGCCCGTTTTGGTAATCCCGATCGCCGCGCGGAACCGTGGGCTCGGTGCGCCGGCCGGCGACCGGAATGCGGCGGCCATGACGAACGGCCTCCGGCTGGGGGCCGGCGGTTTGCAATCCCTCGTCGCCACCGGCCGGAATGTCGATCCCCGCGCCCTGATCGCGGTAGTCGTCCTGGACGTCCGCACCGGTCTCGGCATCGAATTCCATGCTCATTTGCTCGGCCGGCGGGCGGTCCAACGTTTGGCCGCGAGACCGTCGCGCCAAGCGGCCGCGCAGGTTGATCCACAAGCCGTGCAGCACGACCAATGCGATCAACGCGCCACCACCCCAAAGGATGTACTGCGTGTATTCCGTAATGTTCATCACTACGAGCCTCCCTGTCTCGCCCTGCGCATTCTTGCGCTCAGCCCGCCGCGGCCATGCTGGCCGCCTGCTCCACATCCACGGACACCAATCTTGAAACGCCCGCCTCCTGCATGGTAACGCCAAGCAGGTGATCGGCCATCTCCATCGTTTGCTTGTTGTGCGTGATCAACACGAACTGCACGTCGGCGGAAAGTTCCCGAATGAGGTCAGCGAACCGGCCGACGTTGGTGTCGTCGAGCGGCGCGTCCACTTCGTCGAGCATGCACACGGGGCTTGGGTTCATCTGGAAAATCGAGAAGATGAGCGCCACCGCGGTCATCGCCTTTTCGCCACCCGACAACAGATGGATGCTGGTGTTGCGCTTGCCCGGCGGTTGCGCCATCAGCGTCACGCCGGTGTCCAGCCAATCCTCGCCGGTCAGCTGCAAGGAAGCGCGACCGCCGCCGAAGAACTTCGGAAAGAGCGCCTGCAGATGCCTGTTCACCTGATTGAAGGTGTCCTTGAACCGCGCCCGCGTCACGCGGTCGATGCGGCCGATGGCGCCTCGCAGGGTGGCGAGGGCCTGTTCCAGATCCTCGTGCTGGCTGTCCAGATAGCGCTTCCGCTCGGATTGCGTTTCGTACTCGTCAATGGCGGCGAGGTTGATCGGCCCAAGCCGGGCGATGCGGGCGCCGAGCCCCGAGAGGATCTCCTGCCACTTCGCCTCGTCCGGCGCGACGCCGTCGGCCGTCTGGGCTTGGTAGCCGGCGCGGGCCTCCTCCAAGTCGATGCCGGTCTCGTCGAGCTGGGCGCGCAGGTGGTCGCGTTTCTCGCGCAGGCGCCCGTGCTCCACGCGGGCCGCCTCCAAGCGAGAGCGGATGGCGTCCGCCTCGCGCTCGCTTTCGGTGCGGGCGGCAAGCGCTTTCGCCATCTCGGTGTTGATGGCCTCCAGCCGTTCCCGCAGCCGCTCAAGGCGCTTCTCCACGTCCGCGCGTTCCGAGAGCCTCGCTTGCAGTTGGACGCGCCGCTCCGGGGCCGCGGTGTCGATTTCAGCGATGGCCTTGCGTTGCTCCTGCATTCGGGCGCCGAGTTCGCGCTGTTGCTCCAGCAGCCGCCCATGCGCGGCTTCCACTTCCGCCAGGGACGCCGCCAAGGTCTGCGACTGGGCGTTCTTTCGGTGGTATTCGTCGCGCGCTTCGCGGGCCTCTCGTCGGGCCGCCTCCAACGCCTCGGTGTGCTGCTCGCCGACGGCGCGCACCGCCTCGCCGCTGGCGGACAGTTGCTCGGCCTCGGCGGCGAGCTCGGCAAGCCGCTCGCCGGCCGCGGTAGCCGCCTTTGCCTGCGCGTCGATACGCGCTTCCAGATCGCGCCGCTCGGCCGCGTTGCGGCGCTGGCGCGCTTGGGCTTCTTCCTGGCGGACGCGCCGAACATCGTGGGCGTTTTTCACCCGCGCCAGTTCCGCCGCGGCCTCGCCGTGGCGCGAGCGCAAGGTCTCGCGTTGCTGTTCCAACTCCAAGACCGCTTGCCGGGCCGCCTCGGCGAGCGCGGTCTTACGGTTCAGATCCGCTTGCGCCTCGGCCACCTTGCCGACGAGCGCCTCCAGCTCCCCGGCGCGACGGAGCACGCCTTGCTCCTCCAGCCCTTCATCCACCCGTACCCAATCCACGCCAAGCCAAACGCCTTCGCGGGTGATGACGCTTTCGCCGGGCGCCAGGCGCGCCCGCGCGGTCATGGCCGCGGCCAGGGAATCCGCCGCGTACACCCCGGCGAGGAGCGAGCCGGCATCGCCGACCACCAAGCCGGCCAGCGGCGGACAGGATGGAGCCGGGGGCGTTCCTCCGCCGGCGTCGCCCCCGGCGCGCGGCAAAACCAGCGTTGCGCGGCCGGCCCCGTTGGCCGCGCCCGCCAATGCGGCAATTCCCTTGCCGAAAGCCTCTTCCTCGTCGACCAGGACGGCCTGCACATCGTCGCGCAACACCGTCTCCACCGCCCGCTCCCAGCCCGGCTGCGCGGCGAGGTTCTCGCCCAGCCGCGGGGCGTCCGTCAACCCCGCCGATTCAAGCCATTCGCTGGCGCAATCGGCGGTTGCGGCGCGTCCCAACGCCGCTTCCTGCGCGGCGGCGAGGGCGGCGCGCCGCCCTTCCCGGCGCAAGCGCTCTTCCCGGGCGTGTTCGAGCGCGGCCTCGCCCTCGGCGCGATGCCGTTTCGCGGCCTCGAGCGCTTCGGTGTTGGTTTGCACGGCGCCGGCCAAGGTGCTGAGTTGGCGCACGGTTTGGCCGATGGCGCGCGCCAGTTCGGCCAGCTCGGCGTCTTCCTCCGGTTCGGGCTCCGCGGCCGTTTTCGCCAAGCGCGAACGCAGATCCGCCAACACTTGCTCGCCGTACTCGGCGCGGCTGCGCTGAACGCGCGCCTCGCTGTCGTTCTCGTTGACGCGGCGGCTGTGCGCTTCCCGCTCGGTTTGCCGGGCGCGGTCCTGGCGCTCCAGATCGGCCAAGTGTTGCGCGGCAGCGGCGTCCCGCGTCTGGCTGGCGCCGAGCGCTGGGCGCGCCGCCTCCAATTGGCCGCGCAGCGACGCCACGCGCTCGGTGTCCCCCGCCAGCTGGGCTTCGATTTCGCGTTGTCGGCCTTCCAGCACCCGGCCTTCGCGCGCCAGCTCGTCTTTGCGCTTGCGGTCGAAGTCGATGGCTTGCTCCAACTTGGAAACGGCGGCGGCGCGGTCGTAGGACTGGGCTTGAGCGTCGCTCACGGCGTCCGTCGCTCTCGCGTGGGCGGCGCGGTTGCGCTCCAACGCGGTGTCTATCGCTTGGCGCGCGCTCTGCGCCTCGGCGTGCTCCACCTCCAACTTGGTGGCGGCGGCGGCTTGCGCTTGCAACGCCTCCTGCAAGGCCGTAAGCCGGATGGCATGGAGTTGCGCGGTGCGTTGGCGTTCCTCGGCTTTCAGTTCGCGGTAGCGTTCCGCGGCCCGCGCTTGGCGTTTCAAGTGCGCCAACTGGCGGGCGAGCTCCTCGCGGACATCGTGCAAGCGGGTGAGGTTTTCCACCGTGTGGGCGATGCGATTGCTCGTCTCGCGCCGCCGTTCCTTGTACTTGGTGACGCCGGCCGCTTCTTCGAGGTAGCCGCGCAACTCGTCGGGCTTGGCGTCCGCCAGTTCCGAGATCATCCCTTGTTCAATGATCGAATAGCTGCGCGGCCCGAAGCCCGTGCCCAGAAAGACGTCCGCGATGTCGCGCCGGCGGCAACGGCTGCCGTTCAAGTAGTAGGTGGACTGCGAGTCGCGGGCAACCTCGCGGCGGATGGCGATCTCCGCGTAGTTGGCGAGTTTGCCCTCCACCAACGAGCCGCCGACGCGCCCGGCGCGATTGTCGAAAATCAGTTCGATGGAGGCGAGCGAAGCGGGGGAGCGTACGGACGAGCCGTTGAAGATGACGTCGGTCAGCGACTCGCCGCGCAGCTGCCGGGCGGAGCTTTCGCCCATGACCCAGCGCACCGCGTCGATGATGTTGGACTTGCCGCAGCCGTTGGGGCCGACAACGGCGCAACGGTTGCCGGGCAGCAACACCGTCGTGGGGTCGACGAAGGATTTGAAACCCGCGAGCTTGACTTCCTTAAGACGCATGTTGCAACCGACTATCCATGTCGTTGCGGCGAGTGTAGCGAATTTCGGCGCCGGGTGGAACCAAAAAAAACCTGGCAAACCTGGCGAGTCTACGAGCGTCAGGGGCAATCCCTTAGCCAAGCGTAAAGCGCCGGCGGCAGGGCGAGCGGTTTGACATCCGCGCCGATCTTTGGTTTGGTGCAAGCGTTGCAACGACGAGGCATCGTCATGGTTGTGTTGTCTCCCCGCCAAGGGCACCGGCGCACGCCATCGTGGGCGATATCCGTTCTGCTGTCCCTTTCGTTGGTCGCCGCCGGCTGCACCACCATGAAACCGCTTGACATGTCCTCGGACGAGTTGCGCGTGGCGATCCGCGCCGGCGAAATCGGCCAGCCAGGGCAACAGATGATGGCCGTCACGGCGGATGGCGAACGCCACGCTTTCGCATTCCAAGGCGTCGACACCACGCAGGATGTCGTTCGCGGGGAAGGCAAAGCCGGCGAAGCGGTCGCGGTGCCCATCGGGGACATCGTCGCGCTGCGGATGCCGGGCGTGAAAGGCTTGCCAACCGCGTTGCTGATCGCGGCGGCCACTTATGCCATCGCTGTCGTGATAGGGGCCTCGATGGGAGAGGAGCTCTACGATATTTTCGGCGGCGGGTGAGCCGCCCATAGCCTGACAGCTAGCGCACCAAGGTCGCAAACCGGAGTCGTTTCAGAGTCGCTGGCCCTTGACAGGCGCGCTTGGAATCTGGCCTAGTGGCAAGCGCCCCGACAATCTTGGAGGAATCGCCGTGGTCGAGTGTTGTTTCTTTCCTCGGATGCGTCGTCGTACACCGTCGCGGGCGACCACCGCCGTCTTGGTGGCTCTTTCGGTGGTCGTCGCCGGCTGCACCGCCATGAAATCCGTCGAGATGTCCTCGGAAGAGTTGCGTACGGCGATCCGCGCCGGCGAAGTCGCCCAGCCAGGGCAACGGGTGGTTGTGGTCACGGCGAATGGCGACCGACACGCTTTCACCTGTCAAGGCGTCGACACGGCGCAGGATGTGGTCCGCGGGGAAGGCGCGGCAGGTGAGCCAGTCGCCGTGCCCATCGGGGACATCGTCGGACTGCGCATGCCGGCCACGGATGGCGTGAAAACCGCGGCGGTGATCGTCTCGGTAGTGCTCGCGGTGTTCCTCGCCATAGCGGCAGACGCCGCCGAGGACTTCGTTGAGATCTTCGACTTCAGGTGAACCGAACTGCAAAAGCGCCACCGCTCGCCGCTGATCGGCGGGGCCATTCTGAGCGCTAAAGCCGCTCAACCGTAGGCCGGCCGAACGGGGAGACACGCTCCGCAACGGCGCCAATTCGCATACGGATGCGCGTTAGCGCATACTTCGGCCGGCATGCCTTTGTGGAAACGAAACCCTTGGTCGGCGCGGCAGCCCACGGCTGCCCGCGAGCCTCGCCCCGCACCTGCGCCGAGGCGCCCCGACCGAGCCGAGGCGGTCACGCAGCCGGCGCCTCCGGTGCCGAAGACGCCGGCGGCGATCGACAAGATGCGGGCGGCCGGGCGCGCCGCGGCGAGCGTCTTGGAGATGATCGGCGAACATGTGCGCCCCGGCGTCTCCACGGAAGAGCTGGACCGCATCTGCCACGACTACATCGTCGGCGAACTCGATTGCGTGCCGGCGTGCCTCAACTACCCGGGCGGCGAGCATCAGCCGCCGTTTCCGAAGTCCATCTGCACGTCCGTCAACCATGTCATCTGCCACGGCATCCCGTCGGCGACCAAAGTGCTGCGCCGCGGCGACATCCTGAACATCGACGTCACCGTGAAGAAGGACGGTTTCCACGGCGACACCAGCAAGATGTTCTTCGTCGGCAAACCGAGCGTGCTCGCCCAACGCCTCGTGGAAGTCGCGCAGGAGTGCCTCTACACGGGCATCCGCGCCGTGCGCCCCGGCACCCGCTTGGGCGACATCGGCCACGCCGTCGCCGCCCACGCCCGCGCGCATCGCTTCTCCGTGGTGCGCGAATACTGCGGTCACGGCATCGGCGAGGTGTTCCACGACGAACCGGAGGTGAGGCACTACGGCAAACCCGGCGACGGCTTGGCGCTGCAAGCCGGCGTCACCTTCACCATCGAGCCGATGATCAACGCCGGCCGGCGGCACACGCGGGTATTGCCTGATCAGTGGACGGTGGTGACCCGGGACCACAAGCCCTCCGCGCAGTGGGAGCACACGCTGCTGGTCACCGAGGACGGCGTCGAGGTGCTCACCCGGCGCGCCGAAGAGACGATCTGATGCGCGGCCGCGCCGCACCGGTGCCGCAAGCGAACGGCGCACCGGCGACGCGAGGCGGCAGCGGGCGTTCGTTGGCGGAAATCGCCGACCTCAAGCGGCGCATCGATCTGGCGGACGCCGGCTTCGCCGACCGGTTCTGGGCCGGCGAGGACGTGGACGTGCTGGTCGCGCAGCGGGCGCGAACTCTCGACGCCTTCCTCGCCGAGATTTGGCAACACTGGTTCGAGCGCAACGACAATCTGGCGCTGTTGGCGGTGGGCGGCTACGGGCGCGGCGAACTGCATCCGCACTCGGATGTGGACCTGTTGATTCTGGCCCGAAAGCCGCAGGCCGCGCGGGATCAGATCGCGGCCTTCGTGCGCCTGCTGTGGGACCTCAAGCTGGACATCGGCCACAGTGTGCGCACCGTCGCCGATTGCCGTCGCGAGGCCGCGCACGACATCACCGTGGCGACCACGCTGATGGAACGTCGGCGGCTTGCCGGTTCGGCTCGCTTGGCGGCCAAACTGGACCGGCTCTTGGCGCGCCGATCGTTCTGGCCAAGCGCCCGCTTCTTCCGCGCCAAACGCGGCGAGCAGGAGCAGCGGCATCAGCAGTTCGACGAGGTGGACCACGGCTTGGAGCCGAACATCAAGAGTTCGCCTGGCGGCCTGCGCGACATCCAAACCGTGCAGTGGATAACGGCCCGCCACCAGAAATCGGAAGGCGTGGCCGCCAAAGGGGACACGGGAACGGGCTCCACGACCATGAATCCGCCGACGCTGGTGGCGGCCGGCTTTCTCACGCCGCTGGAGGCGCGCTGGCTCCACGACGGACGGCGTTTCCTGTGGCGCGTGCGCTTCGGCCTGCACCTGCTGGCCGGACGCCGGGAGGATCGGCTGCTGTTCGACCACCAGCGCGAGCTGGCGCGGCGGTTCGGCTACGAGGACACGCCGGCGCAACTGGCGGTGGAGCAGTTCATGCACCACTACTACCGGCACGTTCTGTTGCTGCGCGAGGTGAACGACATCCTGTTGCAGCACTTCGACGAGGCCATTGTCCGCGCCGGCGAGAGGCCGCGCATCGAGCCGCTGAACGCGCGATTCCGCGTGCGCAACCACTATATCGAAGTGACGGCCGACGACGTGTTCGCGCGCCAGCCGGCGGCGTTGATGGAGATTTTCGTGCACATGGCCGGGCGCGACGACATCGCCGGCGTGCGCGCCGCCACGATCCGCCTGGTGCGCCAGCACCTGCACCTCATCGACGATGCGTTCCGCGCCGACCCGGAGGTGGCCGCGCAGTTCATGGCCCTGTTGCGGGCGACGCACTCGCTGTCAAGCCAGCTCACGCGAATGCGGCGCTACGGCGTGCTCGGCCGCTACATCCCGGAGTTCGGCGCGGTGATTGGCCAGATGCAGCACGATCTCTTCCACATCTACACGGTGGACGCCCACACGATGATGGTGATCCGGCAGCTACGCCGTTTCCGTCGCGTGGAGGAGCGGGAGCGGTTCCCGGTGGCGTCGCAAGTGGTGCGGACGTTGCCGAAGGTGGAGCTGCTCTACATCGCCGGCCTCTTCCACGACATCGGCAAGGGACGGGGCGGCGACCACTCGGCCCTCGGCGCCGAGGACGCGGTGCGCTTTTGCCGGCGCCACGGCTTGAGCCCAAGCGACACGGCGTTGGTGGAATGGCTGGTGCGCGAGCACCTGACGATGTCCACCATCGCCCAGCGCAAGGACATCGCGGACCCGGACGTCATCCACGATTTCGCCACTCGCGTGGGGACGGCGACGCGCTTGGACTACCTCTACGCGCTCACCGTGGCGGACATCAACGCCACCAATCCCACGCTGTGGAACTCGTGGCGGGCCACGCTGATGCGCCAGCTGTACCACAACACCCGCCACGCCCTGCGCCGCCGCTTCGACGCCGCCACGGAGCGGCGCAAGCGGGCCGCCGCCTGCCGCGCCGCGGCGTTGCGCAAGCTGAACGACGCCGACGTGCCGGCGCCGTGGGCGCGCAAGCTCTGGAAGGGCGTGGGCGAGGATTTCTTTTTGCACCACGCGCCGGCGCAAGTGGCCGCCATCACAACCGCCATTCACGAACATCGCCTCGACGACGGCCCGCTGGTGACCCTCGTCGACGTGGGCGGGGAAGGGCGAGGCGGCCACCGGGAAGGCGCGACGGAGATATTCCTGCACGCCCGCGACCGCGACAACCTGTTCGCCGACAGCGTGGCCGCCATCGACCGGGCGGGACTGCGCATCGCCGCGGCGCAGGTGTACACCAGCGCGTCCGGTCTCTCTTTCAACGCCTATGTGGTGCTGGACCGGCAAGGACGGCCTTTGAGCGCCGACCAGACGCGCCGGCGGCGTCTGGTCGCCAAGCTCGCGGCCGACATGGCGGGCGGCGCGCAGGCCAAGCAAGGCGCGTCGCCGCGGGTGTCGCGCCAGCTCAAGCAGTTCGTCGTACCCACCGAGGTGACGTTGGAGACCGCGCCGGGGGCCCGGGCGTCCACGCTGCGCGTGGTCGCCGCCGACCGGCCCGGTTTGCTCGCCACGCTGGGGGGCCTCTTCGCCGAGTTGGACATCGGTGTGCGCCGGGCGCGCATCACGACGCTCGGCGAGCGGGTGGAGGACGTGTTCGAGATCACGAACCGGGCCAAAAGGGCCATCACCCACACCGGACACGCGCAGACCATCACCGCCGCCATCCGCGCCCGGCTGGATGTGGAGGTGGCCGGGCCCAAGGCGTCCGCACGCCGATGAACGCGCCGCGCCGGCATCGCGCCACCGGCTGCTCGGCCAAGGGCCGGTCGCGCCGGCGGGCGTCAGCCGCAAAGGGCCTTTGATGGCAACGCAGGACGATTGGACGCCGGCCGTGCTGGCGCTGGCGCAGGCCCTCATCGCCAAGCGTTCCGTATCACCCGCGGATGCCGGTTGCCAACCGCTCCTGATGGCGCGCCTGCGCGCCGCCGGCTTCGCCGTCGAACCCATGCGCTTCGGCGCCGTGGACAACTTCTGGGCCGTCCACCGCTCCGACGAAAGCAAACGAACGCCGTGCCTCGTGTTCGCGGGGCACACCGATGTCGTGCCGAGCGGGCCGGAGGCGGCGTGGCGCACACCGCCGTTCGAGCCGACGATGACCGGCGAACACCTCTACGGGCGCGGCGCCGCGGACATGAAATCCAGCTTGGCCGCGATGGTGTGCGCGGCGGAGCGGTTCGTGCGCGAGCATCCGCGTCACCGGGGCACGCTGGCGTTTCTCGTCACCAGCGACGAGGAGGCGGACGCGGTGGACGGCACGGCGCGGGTGGTGGACGCGCTGACGCAACGCGGCCAGCGCATCGACTACTGCGTGGTGGGCGAACCGTCCGCCACCGCCGCTGTGGGCGACGTGATCCGCGTGGGACGCCGCGGCTCGCTCTCCGGCGCCGCCACGGTGGCCGGCGTGCAAGGCCATGTCGCCTATCCGCAGCAGGCGGACAATCCCATCCACCGCGCCTTGGCGCCACTTCACGCCTTGGCGACCCGGCGCTGGGACGATGGCGACGACGATTTCCCGGCGACGACCTTCCAGATCTCCAACATCCACGCCGGCACCGGCGCCGGCAACGTCATCCCCGGGCACTTGGAGTGCCGCTTCAACTTCCGCTTCAGCCCGCGTTGGACGCCGGACGCGCTGAAAGCCGCGGTGCGCGAGACGTTCGCGGCGCACGGCGCCGATTGCGACATCGCCTGGCATCCGCCGGGCTTGCCGTTCATCACCCGCGGCGGCCCGCTGCTGGCAGCGACCCAAGGCGCTATTGCCGAGGTCACCGGGCGAACGACGCGCACCTCCACCTCCGGCGGCACCTCGGACGGCCGCTTCATCGCGCCCACCGGCGCCGACGTCGTGGAGTTCGGGCCGGTGAACGAAACCATCCACAAAGTGAACGAGCGCGTGCGCGTCCGGGACCTCGCGCCGCTCGCGCGCGTGTACCAGCGCATTGCCCAACGCCTGCTCGTTGCCCGGCCATGACAGCTGTTCGCTCCAGCCGGCGGCGGGCAACGCTGGGTTTCATTCTGCTCGGCTTGGTGGCTTTCGCGGTGTTCGCTGCGGCGCGCGTCCCGGCCACCGTCTTGACCAACGCGGCGCAGCGCGTGGACGGCGTGGCGTTGCGTGAAGCGACCGGCACGATTTGGCGAGGCGCCGCCGCGCTCTCGGTGGGGGGGGAGTCGCTTGGCCGCATCGACTGGCGGTTCGCGCCGGCGGTTCTCTTCTCCGGCGCTCTCGGCGCGGATTGGCGGCTGCGGCACCCGGACTTCCAGTTGGAAGGCGACCTCGGCGTCGGCCCGCGTTCGGCTTGGGTGACCGCCTCCGGCGCCATCGACGCCGTGGCCTTGAACCGCTTGCTCGGCAAATACCACATTCGGTTGAGCGGCGAGTTCACCGTGGACGGCTGGCGCGTGCGCCGGGTCGAGGGCGAAGCGGGCGACGTTTTGGACGCCGCCGGCCAGTTGCGTTGGAGCGGCGGGCGAACCAGCTACCGTCTTTCGGGTCAAAGCCACGATGTGGACTTTCCACCGCTTGCGGGTGAACTCGCCGCGCCGGACGGAGAGCCGCGGCTGGCCGTGTTTCTGCGCCGCGAGCCGGGCGCGAAGCCGCTCCTCAGCGCCCGTCTGGACAACGACGGATGGCTGCACATCAGCGTGACAAGGCGTTTCACGCGCCTCGCCGGCAAGCCGTGGCCGGGCGCCGGCGAAGACGACGACGTCGTCGTGACGGTGTCCGAACAGGTGTTGGACGCATTATGATGGCCTCTTCAGGGTGCCGGTGACAGCGTTCATGGCTGATCCGCGCAAACCGCTGCCGAAGTGGCTGGTGAACAAATGGCTGGTGCGCATGGCGCAGGTGTTGTGCATTCTCGCCATCGCCTCCACCGCGGCCAATTCCGCCCACTATTTCTGGAACGGGCCGCAACACTGGAACGGCCCGCAACTCTGGAACGGGCCGCAACTCTGGGATGCCGCTCTCTGGAACGGCGCGTTTCCTTGGAGCAGCTCACAGGACGATGCCGCGCCGCCGCGTGCCGGCTCGGCGCCTGCCGCGGCGTCGGCCGCAAGCGCGCGGACAATTCGGGACAGCGACGTGTCGATCGACCAACTGCGCGCCATGCACTTGTTCGGCCGGGCGCCGTCGCCAGCGCGGCAGGCGTCCACTGAAAACCTGCAAGAGACGAAGTTGTCCTTGACGCTGGTGGGGGTTTTCGTGGGCCAAGGCGCGGATTCCCGGGCATTGATCGCCCGCAAAGGCCGCGCCGCCGAAACCTACGCCGTCGGCGACCGTTTGCCAGGCAACGCCAAGCTGGTCGCCGTGCATGCGGACCGCGTCGTCATCACCCGGGGCGGTGTGCGCGAGCTTATCCGCTTTGCGGAGATCTCGCTTTTTCGCCCGGTGGCCGGCGCGCCTCGACAAGGAGCGAGCGCGGTGAATCCGTCGGCGGCCACGGCATCCGACGTCCGATCCGTGCCCGGTTCCATTGCGCGAGGCGATCGCCCGCGGACCGCCAAAGAGTTCGTCGCTCGACATTGGGAAGCGATAGAACGCGACCCCGCCAAGCTGCTGCGCGAACTTGGCGTGGGCACGGCCGAAGGCCGCGGGGCCGGCAAGGGCTACCCGCTCGGCACCTTGGCGAATCGCCCGGAACTGAACCACACCGGTCTGGAGTCCGGCGACCGGTTGCTTTCCGTCAACGGACATCCGGTGGGCGATCCCGAAGCGGATCGAGACCGCCTTGCGGATTTGGTCGCGCAAGGTTCCTTGCGTCTGGAAATCCAGCGCGGCGAACGCCGCATGTTCATCACCGTGGCGCTGTAGCGTCGCCCATCGCGGACGAACGCGGCCACAGAAACGGAACGGCAACCATGAAACCGCACTCACATCTCGCTCGGCGCCCGGCAGGCAATGGCGCCCGACAGATCGACCGGCGGAGCAGACCCGGCCTCTTCCGTCGTCTGGCGTTGGCGGCGGCGGTTCTCGCCTGGGCCGCCACGTTGGCGCAGGAGCCGACCACTTGGACCATCAACGGCCCGGCCATGCCGATTCGCGAGTTCATCGCGCAGGTCGCCGAGATCACCGGCAAGACCATCGTGGCGGATCAGCGCGTGAAGAATCAGGAAGTGACGATCTTCTCCAGCGTTCCGCTGCAGCGGGACGCCGTGTACGAGCTGTTCTTGACGGTGCTCAAGGTCAACAATTTCATAGCCAGCGAAAACGAGGGCGTGGTCACCGTCGCGCCGGCGCAAACCGGCAGGTACAACGTCAAGGCGGTGATGGACGAAACCGAACATCCACACGATCTCATGGTCACGCGAGTGGTGCCGGTCAAGCATGTGGCCAGCACGGAACTCGTCAAGACGATGCGTCCGCTCATCAACAACTCCTTCGCCCACATCGCCGGCATCGAAAGCCCCAACGTCGTCATCGTCGCGGACTACGCCGGCAACATGCGCCGGATCTTGTCGATCATCGAGCAGATCGACATGGTGGACGCGGACGAGATCGTCCACCGCCCGCTCACGCACGCGTGGGTGGGCACCGTTGCAACCGTGCTGGAGGAGATAGACCCGGACACGTTCGGCCGCGGGGCCAAGGGGCCGGGACGGGTGCAGATCGTCGCCAACGAACGCAACAACTCGCTGATACTCAAGGGCAAGCCGCGACCCATCGCGGACGTGTTGCGGCTCATCGACGGGCTCGATGTGCCGGAAACCAGCACCGTCGGCGCCACGGTGATTCATCTCAACCACGCCGATGCCAGCGAAGTGGCGGAATTGCTGACCAATCTCGTCCAAGTGTCGGGCGCCGAGAGTGCCCAGCCGGTCGCCAACATCCAAGCGGACACCTCTCTGAACGCCCTGATCGTGCGCGCCGATCCTTCCACGTTGAACGAATTGCTCGCCACGATCAGCCAGCTGGACGTGCGCCGGGCGCAAGTGCTCATCGAGGTCGCCGTCGTCGAGGTCTCGGTCAACGACGTGGACGCCCTCGGCGTGGAGCTGGGCGGCGGCGACGCGCGCGGATCTTCCGTGCCTTTGGTGACGACGACGCTGAACGGCATCATCGGCGGTCTGCTGACGCGCATCGGGCAGACAGGCGAGAACGCGAGCATCGATCCGGTTGCCGTCGCGGCCGGGCTCACGTCGCCGACCTTGGCCGTCGCCAAACTGGATCGCGACGGCATCTCTTTCGGGGCCGTGATCACCGCCATGATGAGCGATACGCGCGCCAACCTGCTTTCAACGCCAAGCGTCCTCACACTCGACAACGCCGAAGCGGAGTATTTTTCCGGTCAGCAAGTGCCGTTCATCGCCGGCTCGTTCACGACGGCCACCGACGGTTCGCGCAATCCGTTCCGAACCATCCAACGCGAGCAAGTCGGTGTGACGTTGAACGTAACGCCGCATGTTCACGATGACCTCTCGATCCGCATGGTGATCGAACTGAACGTGGGCAACGTCGTCAATTCGGCGGAAACCGGCCCGACGTTCCAGGATGTCGTCACCGCCGAACGCAAGTTGACAACCACCGTGCTTGCCGACGACCGCCAGATCATCCTGCTCGGCGGTTTGATCCAGGACGACTACCGCGACATCAGACGCAAAGTGCCGCTGCTTGGCGACATTCCAGTGCTTGGCCGCGCTTTCCGGTCGCAACGCAAGACGCTGGTGAAGAGTCATCTGCTCATGTTCCTGCGCCCGACGGTGCTGCTCTCGGGCGAGGAGGCCGAAGCGGCCGCGCTGCGTCGCTACGAGGGCATCTACCGCTTGCGCGACCACCCGGACGCCTCTGTCTCAGAGGATCTGAACAACATGTTCGAGGGCAAAATGCTCCCGGAGGAGGAGTCGCTCGAGAACCCCGAAAACGAGCAAGCGCCGGCGGCTGCGCCTTAGGCGGCCCGGCGGCGAAACAGCGAGGCGATGTTGACCGCTTGGAAGCGATTCAACTACGCCCTCGCGCTGCGCTTTCTGCGTTGGTGGGCGAGGCCCGTCGTCGGTGGCGTCGAACGGGTGCAACAGAATAGCGCCAACGCGCCGGCCGAACTCGTCTACGCGCTCGCCAACCGCTCTCTGGCGGACATCCTGCTGCTCGACATCATCGCGGAGCAGAACGGCTTGCCAAGCCCGGTGGCGCCACTGCCATCGTTCGACGAGGCGCGACGTTTCTTCTTTCTCAACCGGCCCACGGGGCTTTGGCGGCGCCACACGATGCGCAGCGCCGCCGCCTCGTCCGCCAGGATGCGGCGACTGCAAGCGAAACTGGGGGGCGGCAAAAACCGCACGGAAAGCGGGAACGGCGTCCAAGCGCTCCGGCTGGCGCCGGTTTCGATTTTCTGGGGACGCGCGGCAAACAAGGACCGGTCTTGGATCCGCTCGCTCTTTTCCGAAGGCTGGGCGGTGTCGTCGCGGCTGCGCCGGTTGCTCATTCTGCTGTTCAACCGCCACGACATACTCGTCGCGTTCGCCGACCCGCTGCCGTGGCACGACATTGTCAAAGCCGGCGGAGAAGAGCTCGGCGAAACCCGTCTGACACGCCGAACGGCGCGGCTGTTGCGGGCGAAGTTCCGCAACGAGAAAGTTGTCGCGCTTGGCCCCGATCTCTCCCACCGGCGCACGCTCGTGGCGCAGATCCTGCGCAGCCCGGCAGTGGCCGCGGCGATCGACACCGAGGCCAGTGGCGAAAGGAGCCGCGACCGTTTGGTCCGCAAAGCGCGCAAGGCGGCTTTCGCCATTGCCGCCGACATGTCCTATCCCGCCGTGCGCTTTCTCGATCGCCTGCTCACTTGGCTTTGGCACCGGGTGTATCAGGGCGTGCGCGTCTGCGGCTTCGACGGCGTTCGGGCTTTGGCCGAGACCCACACCTTGGTCTACGCGCCCTGCCACCGTTCGCATATCGACTACCTGCTGCTTTCGCACGTCCTGCATCACCGCGGCCTCATGCTTCCGCATATCGCCGCCGGCGACAATCTCGATCTGCCACTGGTCGGTGGCGTGTTGCGCGGCGGCGGCGCGTTTTTCATGCGCCGCAGCTTCGCGCGGGACCGCGTCTACACCGCCGTCTTCAACGAGTACGTGTATCAAGTGTTCCGCCGCGGCCACAGCATGGAGTACTTCGTTGAAGGCGGCAGAACGCGCACCGGACGCCTGCTGCCGCCGCGTTCGGGTCTGTTGCAGATGACTCTGGACGCGCATCGGCGCGGACTGCCGCGGCCGCTGGCGTTCGTGCCCGTCTATTTCGGCTACGAAAAGGTCATTGAAGCGGGCAGCTACATGGACGAGCTGCGCGGCGCGAGCAAGAAATCCGAAACGATGGGCGACGTGTTGCGCGGATTGCGGCTGGCGCGGCAGTTCTACGGCACCGCGCAGGTGTGTTTCGGCGAGCCCCTTCGGCTGGAGGACTTCCTGGCCAGCGCCGAAGCCGGCGCGGCCGAATATCCGGCGCGGCTGCTCGGCACCCGCATTCTCGCCGGCGTGAACCGCTGCGCCTTCGTCAACGCCACCAACCTGGTGGCCCTGGCCACGCTTTCCACACCGCGGCAAGCCATTGAGGAAGAGGCTCTCGTCGCGCAGATCGCCCTTTATCGAAAGTTGATTCTGCGCTCGCCACCGGGGACGAGATACGAAGTGGAAGACGCGCCCGCCGAAGAAATGGTGCGTCGCGTGGAACGCCTCGGACTACTCGACAGAGAGGCGTCTTTTGGCGTCGGCGTTGTGCTAAGCCACGACAAGTTCACCTCGGTGTTGATGACCTGGTATCGCAGCAACGTGGCGCATGTGCTGGCGGCGCCGGCGTTCGCCGCGTGCCTGGTGGCGAACCGGCGCCGGGCGATTCGCGGCGCCCATGTCCGCCGCCTTTTCGCAACCGTGTTTCCCTACTTGGCGAGCGAGCTGCGACTCGAGGGCACCGGCGACGCCGACCATTGGCTGGCCGAACTCGAGGCGGCCGGCGTGATCGAACCGCGCGGCGACGGCTTCCTGCCGCCGGCGGACGCGACGGATCGTTTTCGTTTACGCCTGCTCGCCAATACGGTCATGCCCATTCTCGAACGCTTCTACATTGCCGCCATCCTGCTCCTCAACACCGGTGCCGGCGTGGTCGACCGCCGAGCGCTGCTGGCCGGTTGCCGCGCGAACGCGCAACGGATTTCCAAGTTGCACGGCATAGGCGCGCCGGAGTTTTCGGACGCGCGCCTGTTCGAGGGCTTCTTGCAAGGGCTTCTCAACAATGGCGTCGTGACCACGAACGCCGACGGCAAGTTCGAGTTCGACGAGCGCATCGGCGAGATCGCCCGCGCCGGCCGCAGCGTCATCGCCGTGGAACTAAGGCAAGCGCTGGAAGACCGATCGGTGGCGGCCATCCCAACAGACGCCCCTGAAGACGCGAAAGCCAAGGCGGCCGCTTCGGCGGCCGTGCCCGCATCAACGGCCGCATCCGCGGCCGCGCCGGAGCAAAGCCCGCCCGCAACCTAGCGCGATGGATCGCGTTGCGCCAGCGAACGATAGACGTCGAAACGCACGCTCCTGCCCCGCACCGACCAATCCGGCTCGCCAAGTCTCGGGCCATTGGCGCGCCGCTTCACCACCACGCGGTCCTTGGCCTGCGCCTCGGCCGCCTCGATCAACGCGACGAGTTCCGCGTCCGATGTCTCCCGGGCCAGTTTAGCGAGCATACGCATACGTTTGGCCGGCGCCGCGGATTTCGGGTGCGGGCCGAACATGGGATCAAAATAGATCACATCGAACGTGGCCTTTGCCCAAGCGTCGCGGCTGTCCTCGCAAGCAGTCGTCACCGCGCCGGTGTGCTTGGCGTGTGCCGCCACGGCTTCGACCCGCTCGCCCAGCAATCGATGCACGAGGGTTTCACATTCGCTCATGTGAACCACGCAGCCGAGCGCCGCCAAAACCAGTCCGTCGGTTCCCCATCCGGCCATGGCGTCGTGAACGCGCAACCCCGGCGCGGCGCCGCACGCTTTGGCCAAAGCGGCGCGCCGGCCGGCCCGGGCGCGGCGCCAAACCACCGCGAGATCAAGATCGGGAGTCGCCATCAGACGCCCGGTTCGGGCGTGTTCGCCGCGGAGACTCGCCAAGGGCTGTCGCCTTCCACATAGTACGGCAACGCTCGCGCCGGCGATGTCGCCGTGGCAATGCGTTTCGCCGCGACGGCGGCAAGGATGCGCGGGCTGACCGAGAGCTGCGAGCAATCGATCACGTCTTTGTCAATTTGCGTGGCGGGGGCGGGGGTGGGGGTGGGGGCGGGGGTCGGTGTTGGCGTTGGTGTGGGTGTTGGGGTGGGCGTGGTTGGGGTCAACCGATCGAAATCCAAACACTCCACTCCCGTTTTCGAGAATCGATAGCGCGCCAAGTAGCGCCAGCCAACGCGAGAGGGCCGCGACAGCCATCGAACACCGGTCATGCCGGTCGCCAACCGCACCGCTTCGGCAGCGACCTCCGAGCTCGGGACGGCGATCACTTGGGCGCCGACCGCGAACGCCAGCCCCTGCGCTACCGCCGCGCCGATGCGCACGCCGGTGAAAGACGCCGGCCCTGCGCTGAACGCCACAAAGTCGAGATCGGATCGATCCATCGCGGCGCCGCGAATCACGTTGTCCACCATCGACAACAGGTGCTCGCCCTGCATCCTCGGCGCGAAGCGCGTATGCTCCACGCAGTCCGTCGCAGGTACCGCCACCCTTGCCTCCGCTTTTGACTCCGCAGTTTCCGCAACGGTTTCCGAGCGGGAAAGAGCCACCGAGCAAACGTCTGTCGTCGTGTCTATGGCGAGCAGATTGATCACGCCGTTGCCATCGTCGCCATGCTAGAAGCCCGCCCCTCTGAGTTGTTGAACATCGACCGCGCGGTCGAACGGTTGCTCGCGTTGGCAAGTTCGGTGACCGAAGTGGAAACGGTTGCCCTGTCCGAAGCTGTCGGCCGCATCAGCGCCGAGGAAGTGCTCGCGCCGTGCGATCTGCCGCCTTTCGACGCTTCCGCAATGGACGGCTACGCGGTGTCCGCGGCGGGCGCGAACAACACCCGCGTGAAACGGTTTCGCGTGGTCGGCGAGAGCCTGGCCGGTCATCCGGCCACTTGCCCCGTAACCGAAGGCGCCGCGGTGCGGATCTTCACCGGCGCCGTCTTGCCAACCGACGCGGACGCGGTGTTGTTGCAGGAAGACGCCACCACCGGCCGAGGGTTCGTGTCGACTGCCGAGCCGGTGCGTTCCGGGCAGCATGTGCGTCGTCGCGGCCACGACATCGCCACCGGCGCCACCCTTTGCGCCCCGCACACGAAGCTCTCGGCCTACCACGCCACTTGGCTGGCGGCATGCGGTATCGCTTCGGTGCGCGTCAAACGTCGCGTGCGGGTGGCCGTCGCTTCCACCGGCGATGAACTGACAGCGCCGGGCCAGCCGCTCGGAATGGGCCAGATATACGATTCCAATCGCTTCGCCTTGTCCACGCTGCTCGGCCAAAAAGCCTGCGACATCGTTGATTTGGGTTGTCTCGCCGACGACCGCGAAGCCGTTCGAGAAGCGCTGGCGAACGCCGTCCGACACGCGGATCTGATCGTGACGAGCGGCGGTGTTTCCGTGGGCAGCGCGGACTTCGTCAAGGACGTGATAGCCGAATTGGGCGAAGTGGAGTTCTGGCGCATCGCCATGAAACCGGGCAAGCCGCTGACCGTCGGGCGTATCGACCAAGCGTTGGTGATCGGATTGCCGGGCAATCCCGTCTCCACCATCGTGACCTACCTGCTTTTCGTCGCCCCGGCCATAGACAAGACCGCGGGCGCAAAACCTCCCGAACCACTGATCTTGCGAGCGCGGCTTGAAAGGCCGGTGCGCCACACGCTTGGCCGCCGGGAGTATATGCGCGGTGATTTGCGCACGAGCGATGGCGAACTGCTCGTGCGCACCACGGGAGACCAAAGCTCGAACCGCCTAAGCACCTTCGCAAACGCGAACTGTCTGGTGATCATCGACGAAAACGTGAGCGACATGGCCGCCGGCGAAACGGTTGGCGTGATTCCGCTGCAAGACGAAACGGCGCATCTGCTCTGTAAATGACACGCCTTTCAATAGGGCTGTCAATGACGCCCTATGAAACCCCGGCGAATGACACGGCTAGAGCCTAGGCGTTGAAGACCCCGCTTTGGGCCCCTGTCGTTCAAATCCCGTTGATGCGACAAGTGCGCGTCGATCGGGCGGGCTGAAGCTGGCACGCAAGCCCCGCCCGAACTCCGCCTAGCCGCTAGCTGGCGGCGCGCCGGCGGCGCTTCTTCCTCGGTTTGGGTTCCAACGTCGCTTGGGCGGCTTTCAACTTTGCGGCTTTCTCTTTTTCCAGCGCCTTGAAGGCTCGCGTCGCGACCTCCTCGCGGGCCTTCGCCTTCTTGGCTTCCGCCTTCGTCAGCTCCGCGAGTTTGCCGCCGCGGAATTTCTCAACCGCTCGTTCGAGCTTGGCGTTGATGCGATCGGTCGCCGCCAGTTCCGCTTGGCGCAAGCGCACCGAGACGGCGTTGGCCTTGGCCTTGTAGCGGTCGTCCGCTCGCAATTCGGCTACCCGCGCCTTCGCTTCGCGCGTTTGCGCCCGGTACGCTTCGGCCTTGTTCTTGGCGCGCGCCACTTTCGCGCGCATCTTCTTCACTGCCGTTTTGTCCGCCGCGGTACCACTCGCTTTCGCCTTCGCCCGGGCGGCGGCAGCCGCTTTCTGCACATCCAGCACGACTTGGCGGGCACCCTTGAGCAACGCCACGGCGCGTTTCGCCGCACCGTCGGCGCGCACCGTCTGCGGAGAAACGGGAATGCGCCGACCGTCAACGGCAGGCGGCGCCTTCGGCTTGCGGCCGCCACGCTTCACGGCCGGTTGGGCGCTCTTGGGCGGCCTGCCGAGACGTTTCTTTGGCGCGCCTTTCGCTTCCTTCGCGCCGGCCGCGCTCTTCGCGCCAGCCGCGCCAGCCGCACGAGCCACCTTGCCCGCCTTGGCCTTTTTCGGCGCCGCACTTTTCGCCGGCGTCTTCACGGCCGCGGCGGCGGCCTTCTTGGGCGGTCTGCCACGACGCTTTTTCGGCGCGCCGGCAGGTGCCGCTTTGGATTTCGCTCTTGCCACAGATCCCTCGCCTAATTGCAAATCACGATGCGGCAATGGTAGTGCAATTCCGCAAGATGTCTACCCCTTTCTCACCGCTGTCACCGCTGCCACACACCTTGCCGGGGCACGACGCCGTTTCGTGCTTCGACCATCTGCTACACACCTGTCAGAGCGGCAGCGATGGCGTCCTTGGTTTCTTCCACCGTGCCATCGCCGTCGATAGTGGAATAGCGTGTGGCGGAAGTGGCGGACATGTTCGTGTAAAAACGCACCAGCGGCCGGGTTTCAGCGTGGTAAAGGCGCAGCCGTTGCCGCACCGTGTTCTCGTTGTCGTCGGCGCGTTGGGTCAACGGCTCGCCGGTTTCGTCGTCCACATCCGGCGTGCGCGGCGGATCAAATACGACGTGGTAGGTGCGTCCGCTCGATTCGTGAACGCGACGGCCGGTAATGCGCCGCACCACCACATCGTCGGCGACATGCACTTCCACAACATGATCGATTGCGATGCCCGCATCCACCAGCGCTTGCGCCTGCGCGATGGTGCGCGGAAACCCGTCAAACAGAAAACCGGATTGGCAATCCGGCAAGGCGATGCGCTCTTTGACCAGCGCGACGATAGTCTCGTCGTCCACCAAACCGCCGGCAGCCATGATGTCGCGCACTTTTTCCCCCAAGCGCGTTCCCGCCGCGATCGCGGCGCGCAGCATTTCCCCGGTGGAGATCTGCGCTATGCCTTGGTCTTGGCAGATGAACTCCGCCTGCGTGCCTTTGCCCGCTCCCGGCGGCCCCAACAGGATGATCTTCATTACTTCGTTGGCCGATCTTTGTGCTGTGGAAGCGCGGCTAATCAGCTTCGCCGCGAGCGACGCACATCCGCCACATCCGGCACGCGCCGAATCGCGTTTATGACGCGGGCCAGTTCGGCGACGTCGGCAACCTGCAACCGCATCGTTATCGTCGCGCTGACGCCCGGCACTTCGGCGGTGGCGTTGGCGGCAACCACGGATATGGAGAGCTCGGCCATCACAGCCATGACATCGCGCAACAAGCCGTCGCGGTCGCGTCCGCGCACCACCACCGCTTGCCAGCCCTCCACGCCGGCGCCCGCTTCCGCGGTTTCGGCCGGCACGTCACGAGCGGTGTGCCCGCTCGACAACAACCGCACCAAATCGAACACCAGCTGATCGCCAACCCCCACGGCCAAGAACAACGCCTCGGCGGAATCGTAGCCGGCTCGCTCGGCGAGCGCCGCAAACGCATCGGCAGAGGAAAGCTCCTCCGCCAAACCCAATCGGGCGGTCGTGTCTTCCAGCAAAGCGCGGCCGGCGCGAACGTTGGAGTCCGCCAACTGGTTCTTGAACCACGTTTGGATCTTCTCGCGGGCTCGAGACGTTTTCACATAGCCGAGCGCCGGATTCAGCCACTCGCGTTTCGGCGCCGCCTCGTCACCTGTTTCTATTTCGACACATTCGCCGGTGGCGAGTCGCCTGTTCAAGGGCACCTTGCGTCCATCCACCCGCGCGCCGCGGCATTGGTGGCCGATTTCCGTATGAACGCGGTAGGCGAAATCCACCGCGGTGGCACCCGGCGACAAATCCAACACATGGCCTCCAGGCGTCGTCACGAACACCCGCTCCTGCGCCATGTAGCCACCGTTCGCGGCGCTGCCGACTTCGTCGTGCCAATCGAGGACGCTGCGCAGCCAGTCGACTTTCTTCGACCACAACGCGCCAGCCCTGTTCGGCGCCTCTTCCTCTTTGTAGGCCCAGTGGGCGCACAACCCCAGTTCGCTTTCCTCGTGCATTTCCCGAGTGCGTATCTGCACTTCCAAGGTCTTGCCCGTCGGGCCAATGACGGCGGTGTGGATGGAGCGGTAGCCGTTCTCCTTGGGGCTGGCGACGTAATCGTCGAACTCGTTGCGGATATGCGGCCACGACGTGTGTACCACGCCCAGCACGCGGTAACACGCTTCAACGGTGTCCACCAGCACGCGAACGGCTTGCATGTCGCGCACTTCGGAAAGGTCGATCGCCTTGTGGTTCATCTTTTGCCAAATGCTGTAGATATGCTTGGCGCGACCATGCACTTCGGCGGCAATTCCCTCCGCCGAAAGCCGGAACTCCAAATCTTGGCGAATGGCCTCCACCTGTCTCTCCCGGGCCTCCCGGCGACCGTCCAGCTTGGCGGCGATGGCCCGGTATTCGCGCGGATGCAAGTAGCTGAAGGCCAAGTCCTCAAGCAGCCATTTCAGTTGCCAAATACCAAGCCGGTTCGCCAAAGGCGCGAAGAACTCCATGGCTTCGCGCGCCATCGGCACCCGCTCTTCCGGCGTTGCGTCCTTGGCGCGACGCAACGCCACCGCGCGCTCGGCCAGCTTGACCACCGCCACCCGGGGATCGTCGATGAGCGCGATCAGCATGTGGCGCACGTTGTCCATCTGGCTCTTGGACTGGCTCGACAGCATCGTGGAATCGCGCGTGGAAAGCACATGGATGTTGGCGATCGGCAGCAAGGCCGCCACGACGCCAGCCACCTCCCCGGGCAACCGACTGGCATCCACCACGCCTCTTTGCACCGCGACGAACACCATGCCGGCCATCACGGTGACGAAGTCCATGCGCAGTTGCAGAAGCAGCTCCACCAGTTCCAAGCCGGGTTCTCGCACTTCGTCGTCGCCGAGAAGCTCGAACAACGCCACCGCGGTGGCGCGGTTCTCAGCCGAGAATCCAGAGGCTTGATCGAGCCAGACGTCGATATCCGGCTCGCCATTCGGCAAGCGCGGCAACGCCGTGTGAAAACCGCCGGTGGCCATCAGGCGATGCTTCCATTCGCGCTGGCGCGAATGCTCGTAGACGACGACCGGTGCTGAAACAGCTGCCGCGTGGCGAGTGGCCGGCCGCCCAGACGCCGCTCCAAAGCGCGTCGAAACACCCGTTTCGCGGCCAGCCGGACGTTCGCCTTTTGATAGTCGTCGGCGTTGATGGCGTTTATGTCGGCCCCGGTCAACATCAATTCGCCCGCCGAACCTCGGCCGATAGACGCGGCCGACGTGGCATCAACTCCGCCTTGCACTTGGCGGAAACCTTCGCCGTCCACCGACAGGTAGTTCTGCGCGCTGTCGATGGGCCGACCGCTCACCAGATCCACATCGAACGCCAAACCGTAGCCAAGCTCCTCCAGAAGACGACGTTCAAACAGCCGCAAGGCCGGCTCCACGTCGCCATGCGACGTCATTCGCGTCAGCGCTTCGCCGTAGTGGTGGAACAGGGCCGGCACCGGCTCCTCGTGGCTGAGCGTTCGCACCAGCAGCTCGTTCAAGTACAAGCCGGCGAAAAGCGCATCGCCGACAAGCCGCCTGGGCGCAAGCGGTTCGCACCGAAACAAGTTCACCAATTGGCCGCGACCGCGCCAAGTGGCGGCCACTTGGCCGAACGGTTCTATGTTGTTGACGCCGCGGCGCGCGCCTTTCACGCCGCGCACCACGCCGCCGACACGCCCGTGGTCGCGGGTCAGCAACTCCACGATGGCGCTGGTTTCGCGGAATGCGCGACGATGCAGCACATAGGCGGGCTGGCGGTCGGCCGGGGGCAACATCGGCTAAGGCCGCCGTTTCAGCCGGTTTCCGAGGAGGGCGCCGGCCGTTGCGGGACGTAACCGAAGCGGCGCAAAGCGTCCGGTCGGTCACTCCAACGTTTATCGACCTTCACCCACAAACGCAGCATGATCTTGCCGCCGATCAGAGGTTCGATGTCCCGGCGGGCGTCCTCGCCAATGGACTTCAGCATTGCGCCTCGCTTGCCGATGGTGATGCGCTTCTGGGACTCGCGTTCCACGTATATTACCGCGTCGATCTCCGCCACGCAGCCGCCGCCCAACGCCTTCACGCCCGCCGGTTGCCGCTCGCCCGCCAACGCTTGTTTCGCAGCCGCCAACGGCCGCTTGGCGGCCGCGAACACCCGCTCGACCACCACGGTGGTTTCGTGCGGCAGTTCGGCACCGAGCCGGCGCGTGGCCTTCTCGCGCACGATTTCGGCCACCAGAAAATCGAGCGGACGATCGGTTGTCCGATCGGACGGGAAAAGAGGCGAGCCCGGCGGCATGCGCCGCGCAAGCACCCCGGCCAGCACGTCCAAGGAGATGTTCTTGAGCGCGGACACCGGCACGATCTCCTCAAAGGCGTGTTTGGCGCGCACTTCGTCGATAAGCGGCAGCAACCGCTCCTTGGCCGCCAGTTTGTCGATCTTGTTGATGACGCAAACGCACGGCACCGCGGCTTCGGCGATGCGCCGCAAGGCCAAATCGTCGCCAGCAAGCCAACCGCGCGCTTCCACCAGCAGCAAGGCGAGATCCACTCCGGTGAGAGATCCGACCGCTTGGGAAACCATGTAGCGGTTCAACGCGCGTCCGCGGTGGGCATGGATGCCCGGCGTGTCCACGAAGATGATCTGGGCGCCGTTGTGGATGTGTACGCCGACCAGCGCGTGGCGCGTGGTTTGAGGCTTGCGCGAGGTGATCGCCAGCTTGCGGCCGAGCAGGTGGTTCATCAGCGTGGATTTGCCAACGTTCGGCCGCCCGGCCAGCGCCACCGTGCCGCAAGAGGTGATTGTCGGGGGTTGTGACGGAGTTGCCACCGCGGCCGGTTCTACGCTGGCCGAGAACCGGGCGTCGCCGGCGTCGTTTCAGCCGCTTTCATCACCTCGGATTTGGCGGGGCCGAGTTTCTCGAGCGCCAAAGCGGCGGCGTTCTTTTCCGCCTCGCGGCGGTTGCCCCCTACGCCTCGGGCGCGCACGCCTACCGCTTCCAAATGGCACTCGGCGGTGTAGGCCGGCGCATGCTCCGGGCCGGTCGCGGAGACGATCTCGTAGCACGGCAACGCCCACCCGCGTTCCTGCGCTCGCTCTTGCAGGCGCGTTTTCGGATCTTTCAGTTCGGTTTCCCCGGTCGCCGCCAAGCGCTTTGCGAAAAGGCGGCGAACCACGCCGGTGGCGGCATCCACGCCACCGTCGCAGACCACCGCGCCAATCACCGCTTCAATAGCCGCCGCAAGAATGGAACGGCGTTCGGCGCCACCCGTGCGCCGCTCACCGTGGCCGAGGACGAGGTGCGCGCCAATGGCCAACTCGCGCGCGATTTCGGCGAGGGCCTCGTCGTTCACAAGATGCGACCGTATCAGGGTCAACCGCTGTTCGGTCGCGTTTGGCGCATGATCGAACACCAGCCGCGCGACGATGAAACCCAGCGCCGCATCGCCAAGAAACTCCAACCGCTCGTAGTTGTCGGCACCGCCGCTGCCGTGGGTCAACGCCCGACGCAACAAGCGCGGATCCGCGAAGGCGTGCCCCAAGCGGCGTTCGAGATCGGCCAGTTCCAGCGCGGCCTCCCCGGTACTTCGCCGAGGCCGGGCGCGAGGGGCAGGCCCCTCGCGCTCCCCGGCTGAGGGCTCAATGCTCAACTTTGAGCGCGGCGAGGAAGGCATCTTGGGGTATCTCCACGCGGCCCAGCTTTTTCATGCGCCTTTTGCCCTTCTTCTGTTTCTCCAGCAGCTTCTTCTTGCGCGTGACGTCGCCGCCGTAGCACTTTGCCGTAACGTTCTTGCGCAACGCCTTCACGGTTTGCCGCGCCACGATGCGACCGCCTATGGCGGCTTGCAGAGCCACATCGAACATCTGCCGGGGTATCACGTCCTTCATGGTCTTCACCATATCCCGACCGCGCCCCTGGGCTTTGTCTCGATGCGCGATGATCGCCAGCGCGTCCACCCGCTCGCCGTTGATCAACACGTCGAGCCGCACCAGCGGCGCGGCTTGGAAACGGTGGAAGGAGTAGTCGAGCGAAGCGAAACCTCTGCTCAAGGACTTCAAGCGATCGAAGAAATCCAATACCACTTCGGCGAGCGGGATCTCGTAGTCGATGGACACTTGGCCGGCGCTGAACCGCATTCCCTTCTGGGCGCCGCGGCGCTCTTGGCACAATCCGATCACGGCGCCGACGTGGTCTCGCGGCGTGAGCACGTTCACGGTGGCGATGGGTTCGCGCATTTCGGCGATGCTGCCGGCGTCCGGCAGTTGCGAAGGATTGTCTATCCGCAACGTTTCGCCTTGCCGGGTGACCACTTCGTAGATCACGGTGGGCGCGGAGGTGATGAGATCGAGGCCGTATTCGCGTTCCAGCCGCTCTTGCACTATCTCCATGTGGAGCATGCCAAGGAAGCCGCAGCGGAATCCGAAACCGAGAGCATCCGAGGTTTCCGGTTCGTGGAACAGCGACGCGTCGTTCAAGGCGAGTTTCGCCAGCGCGTCGCGAAAGTGCTCGAAGTCTTCCGATCGCACGGGAAACAACCCGGCGAAGACCTGCGGCTTGGCGGCCTCGAATCCCGGCACCGCCGCCACATTGGGCGAAGACGCATGCGCCAGCGTGTCGCCCACCGGCGCGCCGCGCACATCCTTGATGCCGGCGACAACATAGCCCACCTCTCCCGCAAGCAGCGCGTCGCGCCGCTGGCGCTTGGGCGTGAAAACCCCCACTTCGTCCACGATGTGGGCGCGCGGAACGGACTTCACGCACACCTTGTCGCCGGCCGCCACGGCGCCATCGAAAACCCGCACCAGGGAAACGATGCCAAGATAGTTGTCGAACCAGGAATCCACGATCAGCGCTTTGAGCGGCGCGGACGGATCGCCTCGGGGCGGCGGCACGCCGTCCACCAAGGCGTCGATCAATTCCGGCACGCCATCGCCGGTCTTGGCGCTCACCGCCACGGCGTGGTCGGTGGGAAGCCCGATCAGATCCTCTATTTCGGCGGCCACGCGCTGTGGTTCCGCCTGCGGCAAGTCGATCTTGTTGAGCACCGGCAGCACTTCCAAGCCCTGATCGATGGCGGTGTAGCAGTTCGCCACCGATTGCGCCTCCACGCCCTGGGCGGCATCGACGACCAGCAGCGCGCCCTCGCAAGCGGCGAGAGAACGCGAAACCTCGTAGCTGAAATCCACATGCCCCGGCGTGTCGATGAAATTGAGCCGATAGTTTCGGCCGTCCTCGGCGCGATGTTCCAAGGTGACGCATTGCGCCTTGATGGTGATGCCGCGCTCCCGTTCCAGGTCCATGGAATCCAGCACCTGCTCCGCCATCTCGCGTTCGCTGAGCGCTCCGCACAGCTGAATGAGACGGTCCGCCAGCGTGGACTTGCCGTGGTCGATGTGCGCGATGATGGAGAAGTTGCGGATGTGCTCGAGGCTTGGCATCCGGACTTAGGTGGCCGCGCAACCGCGGGGCGCCGCGGCGGGCGGCACCTCGACGCTCTCGATGGAAAGCACGTCCGTCTCGGCCGAACGGCGCGGCAGGCGGCGCAAGACTATCGGCCACAACGCGCCAAAGAGCAACGCGCCGGCCACCAGAGCGCCGCTGCCGGTGGAGGCCGCAAGGACGGCCGCCAGGGTCGCGGCGGCAATCGGCGGAGCGAAGACCAGCAGCGCTTCCTGGCAAAGCCGCCGCGGCGCGAGGACGACGTCCACCGCGGCGCCTTCCGGCAAATCCGTCGCAATGACGAGGGGGCGTTCCCTTCGCCGACCAAATCCCGCCGCGCCGACGCCCAGGCAACGGCAGGCCGGGCCGGCAACCGCCGCGACATCCACCACCGCATCGGCTTGCCGGTCGCGACGGATGACGCCGCGGCGCCGTAGCAGGGTTTGCTCGAGCATCCGGGTGTTACTGGGCGAACGGCCGGGCGGGGAATTGATCCGGGGAGGATTCGGCGTCGTCACCAACGGCGGGCCCCTCGCGTTGATCTTTCTCTCCGGCGGCTGAGTGTTCCCCTAAGGGCTCCACTCCTTGGGCGATGCGGCGGGCGGTGGCCAACGGCACCTCGCCGACTACGGTGACCAAGTGGTCGTGGTCGCCATCGGCGCCCGGTGTCCGATGGGTCAACGCCACGGTGGCGCCGGCGCGGGAAACGACGCTGCCGGCCCCGGCTTCCGGCATCCGTTCGATGAACACCGAGAACGCCGCCAGACCGTCGCTGAACCGCAGGGTGTTCACGCCGGTGCCGTGGTTGCTCGGCCGGAAGACGTCCGCGCCTGTCATGCGGAACCCGGGCGGCACCCAACGCGGGCGCCAAGCCGCGTCGGGAGCGCTCGTGCCCGTCGATTCGGCGGTGGTGGAAAGGTGCCGCACCAACGCGCCGTCGTTGGAGGGCTCCAGATCCGCAACCGCCACTTGATCGCCAATGCGCAACGTTGTGAACTCGAAAATCTCCAGCTTCGAGCCGGCGGCGTCGCGCAGTTCCGAGCGCAGCAGCAGGCCGGTCTGCTCATCCAGCCAGAGCTCGTAGCCGAAACGATCGTCGTCGTGCGGGCTCACGTCCAAGGTGACCACCGGACGACCGGCGACGCGGTTGCGGGCGCTGAAGGCCACTTCGTAGTGTTTGCTCACATCGCCGAGATCCCGTGCGAAAACGCGCCCGTAGAGACCGCTCGGCAACGCCCCTTCCAAGCTGAGCAGGTTGTCGCCGGGGCGCAGCAGGCAGGCCACTTGATCGCCGGTGCGCAAGATCTCGCGCTGCGGGCCGTTCAAGTAGACGATTCGCTCGCGCTCCACGCCATCCACCACCATGTGTATCACGCGGAAGGTCGCCAACCGCACCGTGGTGCGCGAGCGCGTGGCGAAACCCGCCACGCCATCCACGGACGAGCGCAGCACGCTAGTGTGCTGGGCGTTCTCTTCCGTGTAATGGCTGAACACGCCGTCGTAATCGAGTTCGTGGAAGGCGGTGTCCATCTTCCGCAGCCAGTCGCCGGGCGTGCGCGCGGCTTCCGCCGCCATGCCCGGCGCGCCCGCGACGGCTGCGAGCGCTCCGGCAACCAACCCTAGGACGCCCGGGCGCATCGCCAACGGCCGCACCATTGCCGCCCTTACCGAGGGCCTGCCCGGCCGGGCCGATTCGATGCCGGGATGGCGGCCGGCCGCTCGCCGGAGATGCCGTCGCGGGCCGCCAGCACCTTGGCGAACGGCGCCGTGCCCACAGGCATGTGCGCCACACCCGTGCGGGACATGGAGCTTTGGTGGGCGTGGCGCAGCATGTAGGTGTTGACGCGGCGCAAGTCCGCATCCGAAGGCGTGCGCGCCAGCCCGGGAGTGTCCCGCTCGGCGGCATGGCCGGCGTTCCCGCCCCCGCCGAGGCCGCCATCCGTAATCGCCACTTCGGCGGCGGGCGCGCGGACGTCATCGCCTGGCAAGAACGCCAGCACAACCGCCAACGCCGCGACCGCGGCGGCTGCCGCACCGGCGGCCGGCCAAGCCCAGCGCTCCCAAAGGGGTTCACGCCGGCGCGTCGGCTTGGGCGCCGGCGCGCGCGGCCCGGCCTCGGCGGATTCGCCACGCAACCAAGGCCGTTCGGCGCCGGACGCGGCGCGGTTTTCGCCGCGCAGCAGCGCGCTGATCAAGTGGGATCGGGTCCATTCGGCGCGCAGCTCGGCGTCGTCGTTCAGGGCGTTGAGCACGCGGCGCAGCTCCAGCTCCGCGGCTTCGCCGTCCACCGCCGCGCAAAGCGATTCGCGCAGTTTCTGGCGGGCTTGCGATTGCAACATCTATCCTTTTCTCCTAGTCGGGACCGTCACTTTGACCTGTTAGCGGACGGATCGCCAAGTCCAGCGCCGCACGGGCGCGAAATATGCGCGACCGCACGGTGCCCACCGGACACTCCAGAACTTCGGCGATCTGCGCGTAGCTTAGACCATTGAACTCCCGAAGAGTTAGCGCGGCCCGCAGATCTTCCGGCAGCGCCGCCAAAGCGCCGTCGATGGCGGCCTTGAGCTCGTCTTGGCGGGCGGCGCCTTCCGGGCCCGTGTCGTCCTCCAGCGCCGCCGCCACCTCGCCGCCATCGGCGTCTTCGGCGTCCAACTCCACGGCCTGCACCCGTTGATGCGGCGCCGCCAAGTAGTTCTTCGCCGTGTTCACCGCGATCCGGTACAGCCAAGTGTAGAACGCGCTCTCGCCGCGAAAACGCGGCAGAGCGCGGTAGGCCTTGATGAACGTCTCCTGGGTTACATCCTCGGCATCCTCCGGCTTGTTGAGATAGCGCCCCACCAAGCTGAGAACCTTGTGCCGATACCGCGTGTAGAGCAAGTCGAACGCCACGCCGTCGCCTTGACGCGCCCGCCGCACCAGTTCCTTGTCCGTATCCGTGTCCGTGTCCGCGCTCAAAGCGCACCTCGCCGTGGCTGCCGGACAGATTGTAAGTGGCCCGCGCCCCAAGCCCAAATTGGCCGCGGCGCCCAAGGCCCGATGCGCCGCGACCGGGCAAACATGCGAACATGGCGCCATGTTGGCCGGGAACACAGGGGCGAGTTCGCCTCGGCGGGTGCTTGTGAAGCTGTCCGGGGAGATGCTCGGCGGCGAGACGGGCGTTGGCGTTTGCGCCGAATCCCTGCGACGCATCGCCGCGGACGTGATCGCGGCGAGCGCGGACGGCGTGGAATTGGCGGTGGTGGTCGGCGGCGGCAACCTGGTGCGCGGCACGGCGCTGCAGCGAACCGGCATGGGCCGCATAAGCGCCGACCACATGGGCATGCTCGCCACCACCATGAACGCGCTGGCCTTGCAGGACGCCCTTGAGGCCCAGGGCAAAGCCGCGGCGGCGTACACGGCCCACGCCATCGCCACCGTGATGGAGGGCTACTCGGCCGCCAAAGCGCGCGCGGCGCTGGCGACAGGCGCGGTCACGCTGCTGGCCGGCGGCACCGGCAATCCGCTCTTCACCACAGACACCGCCGCCTGCCTGCGGGCCGTTGAAGTCGGCGCGAGCCTGGTCGTGAAAGGCACCAAAGTGGACGGCGTCTACACGGCGGATCCGGTTGTCGATCCAACCGCCAACCGCTACGAGACCCTTACTTTCGCCGAGCTCCTGGCGCGGCGTCTGACCGTGATCGATCGCACCGCCGCGACACTGTGCGAGCAACACGGGCTGTCGTTGGTGGTGTGCGACCTCGGCGCGCCTGGCGCGTTGACGAAGGCGGTGCGCGGTGCGAAGGTTGGCACCCGAATCGTGTGCGGAGACGAGTCGTGATCGAGGAAATCCAGCAGGACGCCGCCGAACGCATGGACAAATCCGTGGCCGCGTTGGCCACCGCCTTCGCCCGCATCCGCACCGGACGCGCCAACCCGGCGCTGCTCGACGGGATCACGGTGGACTACTACGGCAATCCCACGCCGTTGAAGCAAGTCGCGAGCATCACCGTGGAAGAAGCGCGAAACCTGCTCGTCACGCCGTGGGAGAAACGCTTGGCGCCGGCGATAGAGAAAGCGATCTTGGCGAGCGATTTGGGGGTGACGCCAGCAAGCTCCGGAGATGTGGTGCGCGTGCCCTTGCCGCCGCTCACCGAGGAGAACCGCCGCGACCTGGCGCGTCAAGCCCGGCAAGAAGCCGAGAACGCGCGGGTGGCGATACGCAACATTCGCCGCGAGGCGATAGCGGACTTTCGCGAGCTGGTGCGCGAAAAAGAAGCCACCGAGGACGAAGGCCGCCGCGCCGAGCAGGCCATCCAAAGGACCACCGACCAGCACATTGGCCGCGCCGACACCGCTCTAGCGGAAAAGGAAGCGGACCTGCTGGCGATCTAGCCCGCTTCGCGTCGGATTTCTCAACGGCGCCCCGTCCACGCGATGCGCGATCCCGCGAACGGCGACCGCGCCGCGCACGAGTACACGGCCAGCGTCGGCGTCGCCCACCGCAGACGTCACGGACAATTCTTCACACCACCAGCCGTGGCGCGGTTCATGACGCGCTGGGTGCTCGATGGCGGTTCTTCCTCGCTGTTCGATCCGGCGTTCGGCTTGGGCGCGTTCCGCGACGCCTTGCCAAACCCGGCGAACATCGCCTTTCGCGCAAGCGAGATCGATGCCGGCATCGTCCGGCACTGGCGCCGCGCCCGGCGTGAAGCCGGCGACTTCATCGCCATCGAGGACTACCTGCTTTCTTGGGGACGGCGTCACGCCAACATCGTTTGCAATCCGCCGTATATGCGATTCCAAAAGTTCGGCAACCGGCACGCGGTCTTCCGTGCGTTCGAGAAGAACCTCGGCCTGCGGCTCTCCGGCTACACCAACACGGCGTCCGCCTTCCTTTGCAAATCTCTCGCCGAGCTGGGGCCGGCGGGACGGATGGCCTACATCATGCCGCTGGAGTTTCTCGGCACCGGCTACGGCGCGGTGGTGAAGGCGCGGCTGCTGGAATCCGGCCACTTGTTCGGGCTGGTTCGCTTGAACTGCGAGAAAGCCCTGTTCCCGGACGCCACGACTTCGGCCGGCATCGTGCTTTGCGACACGCGAACCCGCCACCGGGCAGTGCGCTTTCACGATGTCCACAACGTCTGCGAGCTGGACGATTTCAGCGCCCTGCGCCCACGCGCCACGGTGCCGGTGCGGCATCTCGACCCGAACGCCAAATGGCTGCCGCACTTTCGCGCCAAACGATGGCGAACGACACCCGCCGCGTCCACGGCCCTGCGCGCCTACGGCAAGTTCACGCGCGGCATCGCCACCGGCGCCAACGCCTTCTTCGTGCTGCGGCCATCGACCGCGCGCGAACTGGGCTTGAATCCGGCCACCGATTGCGTGCCGTGCATCGCCAGGAGCGTGCAGATTTCCTTGCCGGTTTTCGACGACGCCGATCACGAGGCGCTGCGGGCGCGCGACCAGCCCGCCCTGCTTTTTTCGGTGGGATCCGCGGCCTCCACCGGCGCCGCCTTCTCGCGGCAAGCCGCCGCCTACATCCGCAGTGGCGAGCAAGCCGGTTTCCACAAGCGTTTTCTCACCCGCAAGCGCAACCCGTGGCACAAGACGGAAGCGCGAACACCCGCGCGCCTGCTCTTGGGCGTCTTCGCCCGCGGCGAATACAAGGTGGTTCTCAACACCAGCCGCGCCTTGCACCTGACGTGTTTTCACGGCTTCGCGCCAAATGCCGCCGGTGGCGAATTCGTGGATCGCCTCTTCTTGTTTTTCGCATCCCGGACCGGGCGGCGGATCGCCTCTCTCGCCCAGCGCGAATACGGCAACGCGTTGCGCAAGTTCGAGCCGAACGACTTGAGCGACGTGCCGGTGCCAACGCCAGGCCTCTTCGCCACATTGCACCCGGCGGATGTCGCCGGCGCCGTCGCGCATATGCGTGAAACCGGCACTGTTCCGCAATGGGTGGACGATCGCTTCGCGCCTTTGCTGCGGGAGAACAAACCCCCGAAGCCGTCTTCGGCTTGATGCCGGCGAATCCGAGTCGCGCCGGCGGCAAGAAGCCCGTCAAGGACGAATCGCCGCCGGCGAGCTACAATGGCCGGCGTTCGCGGCTCTCGCCGCTGTCGATGCGCCCCGATGCCGCTGCTCGATCCTTCGGCTTGCAAGGCCGCCTACGAAGCCCAATTGCTCGACGCCGGCGCCAGCGCCGGTGACGGACGCCACGGCGGCCGCGTGTTCCGCGCCATGTTGCGCGCTTCGCAGGCGCTGCCGGCGCGGTCTTTGCCACTTGATCGTCGCGTCTGGGTCTGGTCGGACTTGCACCTCGGCCACGACAACATCATCCGCTACGCCAATCGGCCGTTCGCGGACGCCGAGGAAATGGACGGCAGCCTGTACGCCAATTGGGAAGCCACCGTCGAGACTGAAGACCGGTTGATCTTCGTTGGCGATGTGGCGATGCGCGCCGCCGTGGGTGAGCACACGTGGCAACGCATCCGCACGGCCCGCGGCGCGGACAAGAACCTCGTGATCGGCAACCACGATCTGACCGGATCCGGGCAATTGCGGGTACGGGGTTTCGACCACGTTTGCTCTGTGCTTTGCGCCGATGGCGACCCCGCGCTCGTTTTCACCCACATGCCGCTGTCGGCGGTGCCCGAAGGCGCGGTGAACATTCACGGCCACACCCACGAAGACGCGCCCCGCCCTTCTGCGCACATCAACGTGTCCGTGGAACAGATCGAATACCGGCCGGTGGCGCTGGAACGCCTGCGGGTCCTGGCGCGAGAGCTGGTGGCAGGCCGGTATCCGCCCGGCCGAACGACGCTGGAGCGCTTGGCGGCGATCAACGCCTAACGCGAGCGAACCCGGCAACCGTTGGGCGAGCTACTCGGCGTCCTCCGCCGGCGGCCGGCGATGCTGCTTCGTCGCGCCGCGGCGGCGTTTGTCTTCGCGGCGTTTCGCTTTTTTCGTCGGCGAAGGTTTGGTGGCGATGCGCCGTTTCGGTTCGCGTCGCGCAGCGGCCAGGAGTTCGGCGAGACGTTCGAGCGCATCGGCGCGGTTGCGGGTTTGGCTACGCTCGCCATCGGCGAACAACACCACTTCGCCGCGCCCGTTCAAGCGGCTGCCGGCAAGTTGCTCCAAGCGTCCGCGAACGGCGCACGGCAAGTTCGCCTGGCCCAAATCCAGTCGACACTCCACCGCGGTGGAAACCTTGTTCACATGCTGGCCGCCGGGGCCGGAGGCGCGAATGAACTTCCATCTGAGCGCGGCCTGGGGGATGTCGAGGCCGCCGATTTCCAAGGTGTCCATGTGCCGGCTGGCGAAGGCGACCCCGCCGCTTCAATCCAGCTGGAACGACAGCGACCGGGCGGCGATGGTGTTGGCAAGCGCCGCCTCGAACGCCGCCACCGGCATGGTGGTTTGTTGGCGCACGCCGTAACGCCGCAACGTCACCGTGCCGTCGGCCATTTCGCGTTCGCCCACGATCAAGAGGTTCGGGATCTTGCGCGTGGCGCCTTCGCGGATTTTCTTGGCGACCGTGTCGTTCTCGGTGCCAGGTTCAGCGCGCACGAAGTTGGCGCGCAAGCGCCGCACGATGCTCTCGGCGTATTCCGTGAACTGGTTGGACACCGTTAGCACGCGCACCTGCACCGGCGCGAGCCAAGTGGGAAAAGCGCCGCCGAAGTGCTCGGTGAGGATGGCCACGAAACGCTCGTGCGTGCTGAACGGCGCGCGATGCACGCAGTACGGCGTGTGGCGCTCGCCGTCCTCGCCGACATAGGCGAGGTCGAGCCGCGGCGGCACGGCGAAATCCAGTTGCACGGTGGAAAGCGTCTCCTCGCGCCCGGTCACGGTGCGGAACTGAATGTCGATCTTCGGCCCGTAGAAGGCGGCCTCGCCCGGCGCGTCTTCGTAGTCCAACGCCATTTCGGCGAGCAACTCGGCGATGATCGCCTCGGTGCGCCGCCAGTCCTCGGGCGCATCGACATACTTCTCCTTGCCCTTCGGATCTTCGGCGTCCCAGCGCGAGAGCCGCAACGCGTAATCCGTCAAACCGAGCACCCGGTACGCCTCGTCGCACTGCGAGATCACTTCGCGAAACACGTCCTTCACTTGCGCTTCGGTGCAATAAATGTGCGCGTCGTTCATGCAAAGGCCGCGCACCCGCGCCAAGCCCGATACCGCGCCGGACGCTTCCCAGCGGTAGCACTGCCCGTATTCGGCCAAGCGCAATGGCAACTCGCGATGGCTGCGCAGCCGCGAGGCGAAGATCTTGTGGTGATGCGGGCAGTTCATTGGCCTCAGCATGTAGCGTTCCCGCACCGCCTCGCCGCTGGGCGTTTCCTCGACCACCTCCATCGGCGGGTACATGCTGTCGCGATAGTGCGCCAAGTGGCCGGTTTGATCGTAAAGGCCGCTTTTTGCGATGTGGGGCGTGGCCACGCGCTGGTAGCCGGCCTGAAACTCCAGTTCCACGGCCAGCTTTTCCAGCTCGTCGCGGATCACCGTGCCGTTCGGCAGCCAAAGCGGCAGGCCGCGGCCCACGTCGTCGTCGAAAGCGAACAGATCCAGCTCGCGGCCGAGCTTTTTGTGGTCGCGCTCCAGCGCAAGCTGATGCGCACGAACGGCCGCATCCAGTTCGGCCTTCGTGGCGAAGGCCCACGCGTAGATGCGCGTCATCATCACGTTGTTCGAATCGCCCCGCCAATAGGCGCCGGCCACGCTGCGCAGCTTGAAGGCGTCGCGCGGGATGTCCCGGGTGGTGTCCACGTGCGGGCCTTCGCACATGTCCAAGAACGGTCCGTTGCGGAAGAAGGAGAGCTGCGCGAGATCACCCTTCGCCACCAGCTCCGCCGCGTATTCGCGCTTGTACGGCTCGCGCATCTCCTCAAGGCGCGCGAAAGCGTCCGCCACCGGCAATTCCTCCTGGTGGAAGCGCTGGCCCTTTTTCAAGATGCGGCGCATGCGCCGCTCCAGATCGGGCAAATCCGCCTCCGTGATGGGCGCGGTGAGGATGAAATCGTAGTAGAAGCCGTCGTCGATGGGCGGGCCGAAGCCGAGAGTCGAACCCTCGCGCATCTCCAGCACAGCCTGCGCCATCACATGCGCCAAGCTGTGGCGGATGCGATACAGCCGATTCGCGGCCGCGTTCGTGTTGTCGTTCATCTCTCGCTTTCCATCCGTCAACTTCCGGCCCTGGAGCGGCCCGCGGGCCGCCGAGTCCGCCGGCGGGTGGCGATCATAGTGTAGGAATGGACCAACGCAAGGCGGCGGCCGCGCTGGGTGTGCGACGTTCTGTGCGCGGGGGGCTGCGAGGGCTACTGGACGTGCGCGTGCTCGAAGGGCGGGGTGCCATGTTCTGGACGAGGCGCCGGGGATCGCGGAGCCGGGCCGGCGCCAACGACGTCATGGCCTTGCGTTCCTGCGTCCGTAGCGAACGCTACGACGACTTCTGGCACCATCGGCTGCAAGCCGCCGCCAATGGCCGCCTGACGGCAACCACCGCGGCACCCCTTGAAACCCGCACGCCAAGTGGCAATATAGGCGTGGCAACACCACTTGGAAGGAGTTTCTTCTCGATGTCCGACGCACATGTGCTCACCGCCCGAGCCCCTTCGGCAATTGAAATCAACAAGGTGCTGCGCAGCACCTACGCGCTGCTCGCGATGACGCTGTTGTGGAGCGCCGTCACGGCGGCTGTCGCCGTGGCCGCCCGCTTCCCCGGCTTGGGAATGTTCCCCACGCTCATCCTCTTCTTCGGCTTGCTGTTCGCCATCCACAAGACCGCCAACAGCGGTTGGGGTCTGGTGTGGACATTCGCGCTCACCGGAGTGATGGGCGTTTCGCTGGCGCCGCTCATCGGCGCGGTGCTCGGCCTTGCGAACGGCGGCGTGCTGGTGGCGCAATCCCTCGGCATCACGGCGGTGGCCTTCTTCGGCCTGTCGGTCTACACGGTGACCACCAAGCGGGACTTCAGCTTTCTGCGGGGTTTTCTGGTGGTTGGCGTCATCGTCATTTTTGCGTCCATCGCGGCGCGGTACTTCATCGAGTTCACCACGCTGATGCACCAGGTGCTGGCCGGCTTCTGCATCCTGTTCGGCGCGGCGCTCATCCTGTGGAGCACCAGCGCCGTGGTGCGCGGAGAGGAGACCAACTACATTCACGCCACCGTGGCCATCTACGTCGGCCTCTACAACATGTTCAGCTCCATCCTGCTGCTGTTCGGCATCGGCGACGACTGACCGACCGGCGACGGGAACCACGGGGAGACGGCGCGGGGAGATTGCGAGCAACCGCCGCGGTTGGTTCCGCGGCCTTTGCTCGAGGAGTTGGCCCCGGCGTGGGTGAGGCGGCTATGCGCGGCGCCCAAGGCGGGCGTCTACGACATGGCCGCGCCAGCGCGAAAATATCTTGAAAATCCGTACACGAAGTCCGAATCTTCAAGATAATAGTCGTCCATGACACCGCGTGACACCTACACGCTCCAGATCGAGACGGCGCTTCGGCGGTCTCCCGTGACGGCGCTGCTCGGCCCCCGCCAGTGTGGCAAGACGACGCTCGCCCGGCTGTTCAGCGACCGTCGCGCGGCCAGCTATTTCGACCTCGAGTCCGAAGGGGACGTGCGCCGTTTGGCCAATCCCGAACTGGTCTTGGGAGCACTGCGCGGATTGGTCGTATTGGACGAAATCCAACGTGTGCCGGCCCTGTTCGACGCGCTCCGGGTACTGGCGGACCGACCGGACGCGGACACGCGGTTTCTGATCCTCGGCAGCGCATCGCCGCATTTGGTACGCGGCGTCTCGGAGTCCTTGGCCGGACGTGTGGAGTTCATCGAGCTCGCCGGGTTCGACCTGTCCGAAACGGGCGTCGAGTCCTGGCGTTCGCTTTGGCTGCGGGGCGGTTCGCCACGCTCGTACCTGGCGGACTCCAACGCGGACAGCATGGCGTGGCGCGACGGCTTCTTGCGCACCTTCCTGGAGCGCGACATTCCGCAACTCGGCATCGCCACGCCAGCCGTCGCCGTGCGCCGCTTCTGGACCATGCTGGCGCACCGGCACGGTCAAACGTGGAACGCGACCGAACTCGGCCGGGCGATGTCCGCGACCGACAAGACCATGCGGCGCTATCTGGATCTGCTGACCGGCACTTTCATGGTGCGGCAATTGCAGCCCTGGTTCGAGAACGTCGCCAAACGCCAAGTGAAAGCGCCCAAGGTGTATGTGCGCGACCTCGGCATTCTTCATGCGCTGCTGGACATCCCGAACGAAGCCGCACTGCTTTCGCATCCCAAAGTCGGCGCCTCGTGGGAGGGTTTCGTGATCGAGCAAGTGCTGCGGGCGTTGCGACCTGCCAACGCGTGGTTTTGGGCCGCGCACGGCGGTGGCGAAGTGGATCTGCTCGTGCCGGCCAACGGCCGCCGCATCGGCTTCGAGGTGAAGTTCAACGAGGCGCCGAGGGTTACCCGAGCCATGCGCAACGTGGTCGACACGTTGCGGCTCGAACATCTGTTCGTCGTCTGTCCGACGCCGCACGCCTACCCGGTCGCCGAACGCATCAGCGTTTTGCCAGTGACGCGGATTGGCGATCTGCGGGAGCGTTTGGGGAGTCCCGGTCGTTAATGGGGGCTAGCGGGGATAGGAAACGGCGGTGGAACTCGTTGGTGGTGTTGACACGCGGATACGGGGTCTGCGGCACCGGCACGCCGAGCGCTTCGCATAGCGGCTTCCAGCCTTCGGCGGGGTCGAATACCACTAGGCGTTGGGCCGGCACCTCGCGGTACACGCGCGCGATGTTGGCTTCGTAAACGGCGATGGCGTTGGCGCGGTCGTCCAAGTCGCCACCGAACGTGCCGTCGATGATGATCTCTTTGGCCATGACCAGCCGCTCGCGGCGGCGCGGATCGGCGCTGCGCAATCCCTCTCTCATGGAGCGGAAGATGGTGGCGGAAGCGCTCTTGTACCAGTCGGCGGCGCCGCGCACGGAAAGGATTACTTTGGCGTCGGGATAGTGTTGCATCAGGCGGGGCCAGAACGCCGCCGCCGGCCAGTCCACGGCAGCCTGATAGTCCGCGAACAGCGCATCCCACGGCTCTTCGCCCTGCCACGCGGCGCGCCAAAGAGCGGTGTGCTCGGGGTTCTCCATCACTTCGACCATGTGGTAGCACTTGGCAAGGCCCAGCGTTTCCAATGCCGTCTTCAGAGATAGTGTTCCGGTGCGGCCGAAGCCAGCGCCGATGATCCGCAAAGGCACGGTGATGTCTCCTGTTGGGGTGTTGCGTGTTCGCGTTGCCGCATCCGCGCAGAGTTGCCTCTTCAAGACAGCGCCTACCGCCCGCGACAGTGTACTACCGGCCGCTAGCCCGCAGCCCCCTCGCCCGTCGGCGGGCGTGGAAGGACGGCAAACGCGCTGCCACCAGAGAGGCCAGGTGGCCCACTGTGGACACCTTGCATTAGCCGCCGGGCGGCTTATCCTTAAGCCTTGACCTGAATTGAGCGCGGAGCGGGCATCGCAATGACCAGAAACATCGCAATGGGCGTCGGGGCGCTGGTGTTGGTTCTGCTGCTGTGGAGCAGTTGGGTGATAGTCGACAGCGGCCATGTGGGCGTGGTGCGCACCTTGGGCGAGGTGCAGGAGACGGCCTTGCAAGAGGGCTTCCACATGAAGAAGCCCTTTCTGGACGACATCGTGGAGGTCGAGGTGCGCCTGCGCAAGGCGGCCAGCGACGCCAGCGCCGCCTCGAAAGACCTGCAGGTGGTGACCACCCAAGTGGCCGTCCAGTACTCGCTTAGCGGCGAGGTGATGCCGCGCACCTACCAGCGCATCGGCCGCGGCGCGGCCATCGTCGAGGCCAACGTCATCAATCCCGCGATCCAGGAGTCCGTGAAGTCCATCACCGCGCAGTACACGGCCGAGGAACTGGTAACCAAGCGCGCCGAAGTGAAGTTGCAGATGCAAGCGGCGATCGACGCCAACATCAACACCACTCTCACCCAGAAGGAGGCGCCCGGCGCCATAGCCATCGCCAACGTGGCCATCACGGATTTCGAGTTCTCGGACGAGTTCAACCGCGCCATTGAAGAGAAGGTGCGCGCCGAGCAGGAGGCGCTGAAGGCGGAGAACGAGAAGGTCCGCCGCGTCACCCAAGCCGAAGCCGCCGCCGCGGAACGGCAACTCGAAGCCGACGCCGAAGCGTACAAGCTGGAGGTGGAGTCCAAAGCGCGCGCGGAGGCGATCCGCCGGGAAGCCGAGGCGCTCAAAGACAACCCGGATCTCATCGCGCTGCGCATCGCGGAGAAGTGGGACGGCCAGCTGCCGCAGTTCACCGGCGGCGGGGCCATTCCGCTGTTGAACCTGGATGCCGTAACGGCCAAGTGAGCCCAGTGGAGACCGAATCGAAGCTTTATTGGAGGGCGGTCAAGTGCCAATCAATCCAAACGCCGTAGGCGAAACCGGCGAGCCCGTGTCGCGGGCGTGGAGTTCCAAAGACGCGCTGCTCTACGCCGTGGGCATCGGCGCGGACACCGAGGAGCTGCAGTTCACCACCGAGAACACCGCCAACACGCCGCAACGGGTGTTTCCCACGTTCGCCGTGATCATCGGCGGTGGCGGCGTGCCCATGGGCAAAGCCGGCTCGTTCAACCCGGCGCTCATGGTGCATGGCGAACAAGGCATCGAGCTTCACGGCGAGATTCCACCGGATGGCGAGATCGAAAGCACCGGACGCATCGCCGGCATCTGGGACAAAGGCAACGCCGCGGTGCTGGAGTTCGAATCCGAAAGCGTCGACAAGGCCACCGGCAAGCCGCTTTTGAAAACCCGCTCCATGCTGTTCTGTCGCGGCGAGGGCGGTTGGGGCGGCGAACGCGGCCCCGCCGGGAAAATCCCGTTCCCGGACGCCGAACCGACCCATCGCGTCACATACGCGACGCGCCCGGATCAAGCGCTCACCTACCGTCTTTCCGGGGATCGCAATCCGCTGCACACCGATCCGGCGTTCGCCGCGAGAGGCGGGTTCGACAAACCGATCCTGCACGGCCTGTGTACCTACGGATTCACCGGCCGGGCCTTGTTGCACTCCCTCTGCGACGGCGATCCCGCACGATTCCGCTCCATGAACGGGCGCTTCTCGCGGCCCGTGATTCCAGGCGACGAATTGACGGTTTCCATGTGGGCGAACGGCGGCAAGGCGCTTTTTCGCACCACCAATCAACGTGGCGACGTAGTCATAGACCAGGGCGTGTGCACCTTCGCTTGAGGCAGGTACCCGCCGGTCGCCACGTTTGCGTTCGCAGCGCGGTTCCGGGACAGTCCGCGCCACGGACGGAAGGCTACAAGTCGAATATCTTGCCCGGATTCAAGATGCCGTTGGGGTCCAAAGCCCGCTTGAGCTTGCGCATCAACGCGATCTCCTCGTCGCTGCGCGAAAGCCGCAGGTACTTTTTCTTATCCAGCCCGACGCCGTGCTCGGCGGAAATCGATCCGCCAATGGCCGCGAGCGGCTCGTAAACGGCCTGTTTGACGTCGTCGTAGGCCTCCGGCCCGTCGCCGGCCGCGGTGCCGAAGTGAATATTGCCGTCCCCGACATGCCCGAACGTGTAGTTCGCGTATTGGCCGAACCTCGCGCCGAGGCGGCGATTCACTTCGGCGACATATTGCTCCATATCCGAGGCGCGCAAGCTCACGTCGAAGACGAACCACGGATCGTGTTGGTTCAACTGCGCCACGTCGTCGCGAATGGCCCACATGGCCCGCCGTTGCGCGTCGCTGGTGGCCAGCACCGCGTCCGCGACGAGACCGGCGGCGAAGGCGTCCTCGAACGCGCGCTCGACGCGCGCGTGATCCGCTTCGGGATCACCACCCATCGCTTCAATGAGCACATAGTAGGGATAGTCCTGCGCTAGCGGTGGTTTCTGGTTGGCCGGCGGGGTGGTCACCAACCGATAGAAGTTGTTCCAGAGAACCTCGAAGGCCGAAAGCGTGCCGCCAAGGCCGGCGTCCATGGCCTTCAGCAACGCAAGCACTTTGGGAAAATCCTCCACCGCCACGAGCAATGTGTCCTCGCTGCGCGGCTTTTCGCGCAGCCGCAACACGACGCGTGTGACCACGCCGAGACTGCCTTCGGTGCCGATGAAAAGCTGCTTCAAATCGTAGCCGGCGTTGTTCTTGATCATGCGGTTCAGCGACGAGACCACGGTGCCGTCCGCCAACACCGCCTCCAAGCCGAGCACCAGCTCGCGCGTCATGCCGTAGCGGATGACGCGGTTGCCGCCGGCGTTGGTGGCGATGTTGCCGCCGACAGTGCAACTGCCGCGGGCGCCGATGTCCAAAGGGAACATCAGGCCCTCCTCATCGGCGGCTTCTTGAACCGCCTCGAGCACGGCGCCGGCTTCCGCGACCAGAGTGCGTTCAACCGCATCCACTTCCACAATGGCGTTCATTCGCTCCAGCGAAAGCGCGAGCTCCGCGGGCGCGGCGATGGCGCTCTCGGCCAAGCCCGTGAGCCCGCCGTGGGCCACGACGGGTTGACGGGCGGCGTTGCAAAGCGCCAGCACGCGGCTGACTTCCTCGGTGTTGCGGGGCCGGGCGATGGCCTTGGCGGCGATCGGGTCGCTGCGCCAAATGCCACTGCTACGGGCGGCCACGTCGTCCCCGACGAGCAGCCCACCCGATCCAACGATTTCGCTCACCGCGCGCAACAGTTCCGACATTTCCGTTCGCCAATCCTCTTGTTTGGCTGGGCAAGCGGCCAGTTTAGCACCGGCGCGCGGCCAACCTTTCGCACGGCGACGGTGCTGCGATTGCGAACTTCGCCAAGGGGCAATATGCTCTCGCCGGGTTGCCAATCCGCAACGCATTGCCTTACGCGAGGTGAACCGCGAGTGGACGCAAGGTGGAGGAAACGCATGGGACGCTTGGACGGCAAGGTGGCGGTGATCACCGGAGGAACCAGTGGCATCGGCGCCGCCACTGCGGAGTTGTTCGCTGCCGAAGGCGCCAAGGTTGTGGTGGCCGGGCGTTCGCGACAGAAGGGCGCGGCGCTGGCGGATCGACTGGGCGAGAACGTGGTCTACGCGCACCAGGACGTCACCGCGGATGCGGACGTTCGGCGCGTCATCGACCAAACCGCGGAGCGTTTCGGGCGACTGGACGTGTTGTTCAACAACGCCGGCGGGCCGACCGCCGGAAACGTTGCGGACATCACCCCCGAGAACATCGACTACGGCGTGAAACTGCTCTTCACCAGCGTGGTGCTGGGCATGAAGCATGCCATACCGCACATGCTGGCAAGCGGCGGCGGTTCGATCATCAACAACTCGAGCATCGCCGCCATCCGCCATCTGCAAGGCAACATTCTGTACTCGGCCGTGAAAGCGGCGGTTACGCACTACTCCAAGCTGGCCGGCGTGGAATTGGGCCCGCAAGGCATCCGCGTCAACGTCATCTCTCCGGGCGCCATCGCAACCCCGATTTTCTGGGGTGGTTCGGCACGCGCCAACACGCTGCCGGACGCGGAAAACGAACGCAAGATGGCCAAGCTGCAAGGCAATCTGGCCAAGGCCAATCCGTTGCGAAAGTCCGGCTTGGGTTGGGACATCGCCACCGCCGCGCTCTTTCTGGCCAGCGACGAAGGACGCTTTGTGAACAGCCACGACCTCGTCGTCGACGGCGGGCGCACGTCGATGTTCAACGAGTATCCGCGCGAAAGCGGTGGCGCCGGCTAGCTTACCGCCAAGGATCGCCAAGCGTGCCCAAACGGCTAGCATACACGCCGCCGGAACATCTGCTGCGCGATTTCGCGAGCCGCGGCTTGGTCGTGCTGGCACCGGAATCCCTCGGCGTTCCCGCCGAAATCCACGCGGAGATTTACCGCAAGGAAAAGCGGGCATCCAGCGCCAAACAAAAGATCACCGCGGCCAGCATTCCGGAAATCCTGCAAATTGTGAACGCCCCCGGGGTGGCCGCGGCATGCGATCAACTGCTCGGCAAGCACTGGGCCGTGGTGCCGTTCACGCACAACGCGCCATTCGCCAGCGGTGCGCACGACCAACATTGGCACAAAGACGACAACAGCCCGCTCAATGGCCGCAAGCAACGTCATCACCACGCCATTCAAGTGGAGATGCTGTACTACCCCCAAGCGGTGGCCGAAGACATGGGGCCAACCGCCACGGTGCCCTATTCCCAGTACTGGGCGTTCAATCACGAAGAAAACCACGACAACTTCGCCGGTGCCGACCATCTGGATTTCGACTACTACTTGAGCGGCATGGAGCGCGAGCCGGTAAGCGGCCCGAAATCCCGCTACCAAGAGGCGGAAATTCGCGCCGGCGACACGCGCCACGACATTCGCCTGCGTGAAGCCGTCACCGGCATCGGCTGGCCGTTGGTGCGGCAATTCGAGGCCGCTCCGCTTGAAGCCGGCAGCGTCGTGCTCTATTCGCACAACCTGTTCCACCGCGGCAATCACCGCCGCGACGATTGGCGCGCATGGAAGCGAAAGCCACGTTTCCTATGGCGATTCTGGCTGTATCGCACCACCGAGCCCAAGCGGCGTGGCACCGGGGCGGTGGCGCCGGAAGTGGACTGGCATCGCCTCGGCGTGGATCCGATGACCGGCCACAACTTGGCCGATGCGCCAGAAGACGCGACCGCGGTCTGGCGCCACCACTACCATTGGCTGCAAGGCGGCCCTTCCAAGCCATCGGCCCCGGCGCCATGCTCGGCAACCGAGCGGCAACGCCGAGGCCAAGCGCTGTTCAACGCTCTGCACGCCAAGCACGATGCTGGCGAGCCAACGCGCATCGGCGCCGCTTATCAACTCGCGGCAATCGGCGATGACGAGTTGGCGGCGGGATTGTTGGCAGAAGCGCTGCGCAACGAACGCGAAACCGTGCGACGCGCGGCCACCTACGGCTTGGTTGCGCTTGGCACGCCGGCCACCGAGGTGCTGCTTGAGGCGAGCCGCTCGCCGGTGAAGTGGGTTCGCAAAGCCGCCGTCTTCGCGTTGGGCGATGCAGGCGAGCCTGGCCTCGGGGTTGCGGAAGCCATCGCGAAACGTTTGCGCGAAGACGCTTCGGTCTACGTTCGCTCGGTAGCGGCGGGCGCTTTGGGTTGTTTGGGCCGACGCGCCATCGCCGCGGGCGTTGGCGACGACGTCGTACCCAGTTGCTTTGAGGCGTTGATCGCGAGCCTGCGTCTTGAAGAAAACCGCTTGGGCATGAACGTCGCGCAGAAGCGGAGCATCAAGATCGTGCGTCCCACGGACGAGTGCGATGTTTGCGAGGGCATCGGCACCAACCAAGGCGTCGCGCGTTTCGCGCCGGTGCGTTCGGCGGTAAGGGAAAACGCCTTGTGGTCCGCGGTGATTCTCTGCTCCCACGGTTCCGCGCTACTCGGCCCCATGCTGGATGCCGTAATCGAAACGCTCGCCGGCGTGGTGCGCGAGGACGACAACATCTTCAGCGTCGGCTTGGCCTTGGACGCCCTCAACCGTCTGGCCCGGCTGCACCAACACGATCGCTCGAACGTCTCCACCCGCGCCGCCGAACGCTTTGACACTCTGCTCGCGCAAATGCCCGTCCACAGTTGGGATTCGCTGTTGCGCGGCGGCTATCCCGAACAGTCCGCTTTTCGGCGGAGCACACAAACGCCGACCTAGTCCGCCAACTGCAGGTTTATTGATCCGCCCCGTGCGCGCAGCAGCAGTTCCGGCCCGCCATCGTTCAAGCTGCCGTTTACCTCCGTCTTGGAGGACTCGCCGCTAAAACCCAGACCTTCGCCTATTCGAACACGCCCACCGCTGGCGCGGGCCTTCACGTTGATCCCGATGTCGCTTGGCAAATGAACATTGATGGCGCCGCCGGTGCTGGTCAACCGGCTGTCGTCGCTTGGCTGCGCCGTCAACGCCAACTGGATGCTGCCGCCAAACGTGCTGGCTTCAACGGCGTCGGCAGCGCCGATGGAAATGCTACCGCCCGTTGTTTTCGCCGAAACGCGGCCTTCGGCATGTTCGATGACTACTGTGCCGCCAGTTGTCTCGGCACGGACGACGCCCTTGGCATATTCGACGGCTATTGACCCGCCGGTTGTCCTGGCACGGACATGGCCACCGACCTCACCCACCGTGATCGAACCCCCGGTGGTTGCCAATTCCGCATCGGCGGAGGTGCCGGACAAGCCAATCGCTCCGCCGGATGTTCGCCCATCGACAGGGCCGTCCACATCCTCGAAGAGCAAGCTGCCGCCCGAGGCTTCAACCCGCATAGCGCCCGTCAAGTCCCGGACCACCACGCTGCCGCCGGAGGTCTTCAAGTTCACGTCGAACTCGCTCGGTGTTGTCACCTCAATCACCAGCGGACCATCAAAGGAGAGCGCTCGGCGAAGCGGGCCGCCGCGCCGGTGTGCGCTCACGCGAACCAGATCATCGCTCGCCTCAAAGGAGATCTCGTAATCCTCCTCGATAGCGGCCGCATCGTCGTCTCCGCGGCGAATCGTCACCCGGACACCCTCCTCACCGCCTTCCACAGCGACGTTGGCACCTTGGGCCACGACCACGAGAGCGCCGCCCGAAGCGACGGGGAACTCGCGCTCAATACCCTCCGCCACCGCCGACCGGCTAGCGAAGGCGCAGAGCGCAAGCGCCGCGCTCCAGAACAGTTTCTTGGACACCTGACATCTCCTTTTTCCTCGAGAGGGACCCTAACGCGAATTGACGCGGGCCGGTGCCGGATCCCGCATCCCCTCGTCATTCTCGACGCATGGCCCCACGACCCAACCCTGATCGCCAAGGGACATGATGATGCCCAACATCAGCATAAATGCCACATTTAGGATATAATGATGTCCTTCTCTTGCCAAGCGAGATCGCCTATGCGAGGCCTGTCGCTCACCACGCCCGCGGATGTTCAACAACAGCTAGCGGCGGCCATGCGCACCCGGCGCAAAAGCCGCCAACTCTCGCGCGTCGCGTTGGCTCGGCTTAGCACGGTGCCGTCCTCCACCATCAAGCGCTTCGAGACCACCGGCGAGATTTCACTGCGGCAGTTCGTGCTGCTGTGGCATTGCGTGGGCGACTTGTCCGCGCTGATGGCGCTTGCCGTCGAGCGGCCCATGCCGCGGAGCATCGAGGAGGTGCTCGGGCAATGACGGCCTTCGCCTCCACGAGCAGGCTCGATGTGTTCCGCCGCTTTCGCTCTGGCGAGCGCGTGCTGGCAGGGCAGTTGGCGCAAAACCGGCAAGGCGTCTTCTTCCAGTACGCTGCCGACTACCTCGCGGCCCATCCCAACCTGTCGCCGTTCGCGCTGCCTTTCGACGCCACGCTGCGATTGGCGCCGGCAACGCTGCACGGCGGACTGTTTGGCGTCTTCGCGGATTCGCTGCCGGATGGCTGGGGAACGCGGGTGATGGATAGAGTGCTGCGCCAACACGACGTTCTGCCGAGCCAAATCACCGGCCTGGATCGCCTCGCCTACGTTGGCGCACGTGGCGCTGGCGCTTTGGAGTACGCGCCCGTGGCACCCTATGCGGTGGCTGCGCAAGGGGAAGTCGCGCTCCCCGTTTTGGGGAGGCAGGCGACAGAACTGTTCGAGGACGCGGGCGACTTGCTGACCGTTCCACGAACGCTGGCCGGTGCCGCAAGCTCGGGCGGGGCACGGCCCAAAGCGCATATCTGGCTATCGAGCGACGGCACGGAACGGGTGCATCTCCGTCCCGGGCCCGGCTTGACGCCGTGGTTGGTGAAGTTCACCTCCACCCTCCTGCCGCTTGGCCATGAGGAAAGCCTTTGCGAGGCCGCCTACCTAACGTTGGCCGCGCGAGCGGGGATCGACGTGCCGAACTGGCGTCTCATTCAGGCACCCTCGCGTTCTTCGGCCATCGCGTGGCTCGCGCAGAAGCGGTTCGACTGCCACGGCGAGCGCGGCCGATCCCACATGCACAGCGTGTGCGGGCTGCTTGATGCCGACTATCGGCTACCGTCGATGGACTATGAGGATCTCATCAAGGCGAGCATCGTGCTGTGTCGCAGTCCCGCGGTCGGACAAAGCCAGTTCACGCGAGCGGCATTCAACCTGTTCGCCCTCAATCAAGACGACCACACCAAGAACTGGGCGTTTCTGCAGGACGATGACGGCAAATGGCAACCGACGCCGTTCTACGACGTGACTTTCAGCCCCAGCCCTTCCGGGGAACACACCACCGCGTTCCTCGGCCACGGTGCCGTCCCGCCGCTTGCGGCGATGCGGCGTTTGGCAAACCAAGCCTGTTTCGCCAATTGGCCGCGAGCCCGGGAAGTGATCGAGCGCGTAGTGGATGCGCTCGCGGACTGGCCCGCGGTAGCCAACGAACTGGGGGTTCGCAAGACCACGCAAACGCTCATCGCTCGGCAACTCGAGGCCGTGCGCGTTCGCAACCGCCACTTGCTGGCGGCGAGCGGCGGCGCGATGCTTGCCGGCTAGAACTGCATCTTCAAACCCAGGGTGTAGGTACGGCCCCGAGGATCATCGAACTTGGCGTTGACTACCCCATCGTTAAGCAGTTCGCCAGTGTCCGGATTGACGACCTTGTGCTCCGCGAGATCATCGAACAGGTTGGTGACCCGCAGGCTCAGCACCGAATTCGACAAGAAGCCGAACCGTTCGCCGACTTGATGTTGAGCGCTCACGCAAGTGTCAAGGGGTACCCACCACCTCAACCGCCGTAGCGCAGCGTTGGCAGCCAGAGGGCGATTTGTGGGAACGTCATCACGAGCGCCAGCCCCAAGGCCATGATGAGAACGAACGGGCCGATGGACCGGTAGATGTCGGCGAGGGTCACTTCCGGCGGCGCCATCGCCCGCATCAGGAACAGGTTGTAGCCGAACGGCGGCGTCATGTAGGCGATCTGGCAAGTGATGGTGTAGAGCACGCCGTACCAGATGAGGTCGAAACCGAGCGCGTCCACGAGCGGCACGTAGAGGGGCGCGACGATCACCAGCATGGCGGTGTCGTCCAGGAAGGCGCCCATCAACAGAAACGAGAGCTGCATCAGGATGAGCACCTGCCAACGGCCGAGGCCGAGATTCTCCAAGAACAACGATTCCAACGCCCGCACCGCGCCCAACCCGTCGAACACCGCGCCGAAACAAAGCGCGGCGAGGATGATCCACATGAACATGCAACTGACGCCCAGCGTCTTGCGCAACGTCTCTTCCATCACGGCGCGGGTAAGACGCCGCTTCAGCAGCGCAGCCCCCGTGGCGGATAGGGCGCCAACAGCGGAACTCTCCACCAGAGAGGTCACCCCGAGCAGGAAGAGTCCCGTCATGCAAAAGAAGATGGCGAGTGGCAACGCGCCAGCCCGCAACAGGCGGACCTTCTCGGCGAGCGTCACATTCCGCTCCGCTTTCGGCAGCACCGGGCCGAGGGCAGGTTGCAACCGGCAGCGCACGGCGATGTAGATCACGAAAAGCGCGGCCATCAAGAGGCCTGGAAGAACCCCCGCGAGCCAGAGTTGGCCGACCGGTTGCCGCGCGATCATTCCGTACAACACCAGCACCACGCTCGGCGGCACCAGGATGCCGAGGGAACTGCCGGCCTGCACCACGCCTGTCACCATCACCTTGTCGTAGCCGCGGCGCAGCAGCTCCGGCAAGGCGATGGCGGCGCCGATGGCCATGCCGGCGACGCTCAGCCCGTTCATGGCGGAAACCACAACCATGAGGCCGATGGTGCCGATGGCCAAACCGCCTCGCACGGGGCCGAACCAAACGTGGAACATGCGGTAGAGATCGTCCGCGATGCCGGATTCCGCCAGCATGAAACCCATGTAGATGAACATGGGCAAGGTGAGCAGCGGATACCACTTCATCAATTTCATCGCCGCCGCGAACGCCATTTCGCCGCCGCCGTCGCCCCAAAGGGCAAGCGCGGCGATGGCCGCCACAGCGCCGATGGCGGCGAAAACGCGCTGCCCGGTGAGCAGCATCAACATCATGGAGGCGAACAGCAAAAGGGCGATGAGTTCGTAGCTCATCGGTTAGATTTCCTCGCCCCGCAGCTTCGCGACGTCCCGAAACAAAACGGCGAATGCTTGCAAAAGCATCAGGAAAATCGCCACGCAAGCCAATATCTTGATCGGCGCCATATAAGGCCGCCAAGCGGAATGCGCCCTCTCGCCGTACTGCAGGGCGTACCCCGCGCTCGACAAGCCGCCGTACAGGAGCAAGACGAGATAGGCGATCAAGAAGACGATGGTGAAGCAATCAACCCACGTTCGAGCGCGTGGAGACCACTTGGTGTAGAGCAAATCCATGCGCACGTGGGAATCGAGTTGCATGGAATACGGGCCGCCCAGCAAGTAGTAGGCCACCATCGCGAATTGCGCCATTTCCAAAGTCCAGGCGGACGGCAGAAAAAACGTCTTGGAGATTGCAGACCAGAAGAGGATCGCCGCCATGACGAACACGATGTACATGGCCACGCGCCCAACGCGGCGATTCGCCGCCTCCACGGAGCGAACATAGGTTTGGATGGCTTTCGGCATTGCGGCGCGGCCGCGGGTTGAGCCGCGCAGCCCCGGGTTTGCGGCCCGGTCAATGTGCCCGGAGCGGGCGGTCGCTTTCCATCACATGGCGGATGCGGAGCTTGTCGCGGGCTTTTTCGTACGCCTTGCGCGAGATCAAGCCGTCTTCCTCAAGCCGCTCCAGCGCTTCGAGTTTGCGCTGCAATTCAGCCTCGCGGGTTTCCGCGAGACCGCGGATGGAATCCGGCCCCGCTGTCAGCAACCCCGATTCCGCGAAACCGTAGCTCGCCTGCGCAAAGGCCACCGAGCGGTTCACTTTGCGAACACGCATGCAGAAATACTCGATGACGATCAACACCGCGGCGATGCCGGCCGCCCAACGCCAACCGCCCAGCAGGTATCCGTAGCCAATCAGCGCCAGATTCGGAAATTGCGTGAGCGTCACCAGCAACCGGTACATGTGCGTTTGTTCGCGCGAGGTCACCTCGTCGGCTTCGCCTTCGGACGCTTGCTTCGACAAGTGCCAGCCAATGCGATCCACATCGTTGGCGATGTAGCGCAGAAACAGCGCGAAAGCGATTAGAAGCAGCGCCATGAGCGCTTCGCGCCAACCGCTGTTCACCAGCAGCCACGCCAGCAGAAGCACATAGCTGGCGGTGATGGCCACCACCAGCGTGCCCTTCCAAAGCCGCTGCAACCTGTTGGCCAAGTTGGATTCAACGGGGTTTGTCATCTTTCCTCTCCTGCACCGGACTGTGTAGTTCAAGCCGCCGGCAACGACACCCGGGCGGGTGGCACCGGCAATCCAGCAACGTCGACGCGAACGCGAAACACGGTGCCGGCCCGATCACTTTGGGCACCGTCCGAGCCGGTCACAACGTATAGATCGCCCAGATCGTCGCCGCCGAAACACACGCTGGTCACCATCGGCAAAGGCACGGCGAACCGACGCCGCAACGTGCCGTCCGGGTTGAACACCGCGACGTTTCCGGCACCCGCCATGGCCACCCAAACCGCGCCATCTGCGGACACCGCGAGCCCATCCGGCGCCCCGGCCTCGGCACGCGCGAAAACGCGCTTGGGCCCGAGGTGGCCGTTCGCCCCCACGTCGTAGCGGCAGACACTGCCGCGCCGCGAATCGCTGTGGTACAGCGTCTTGCCGTCGGGCGAAAAGCCGAGGCCGTTGCTAAGCAGAATGTCGCGCGCCACAACCCGGCTCGAACCATCCAAATCAACGAGCACCAAAGCGCCGGGCACGATGGGAGCGGCGCGGTCGAAAACCGGCGAGCCAAGCGAGCCGACATAGATTCGGCCCGCCGCGTCCGTTGCGAGATCGTTGTAACCCACATTGCCATCGTTGGCGCCGCGGTCGAGCAGCACCTGGGTAGAGCCGCCGTCGAATGGCTTGAAGGCGATGTTGCGCCCGCCCACCACCAAGCCGCCCCGCTCGTGGAGGGCCATGCCACCGATGCCGCGCCGATGTCCGAACACCAGCTCCACGGTTCCGCCCGCGGCCAAGCGGAACACGCCGCCGCCGGCAACATCGCTGAACAACAAGCCTTGGCCAGCAGCCCAAACCGGGCCTTCTATCAAGCCGAAGCCGCTGGCGAGGCGCTCCACGTTCGCTCCTGGACGCCGTGAACACTGTCGGCACGATACCCGAACGCGCGTGGCGCGCCAAACGGAAGCTCACGCGGCTCGCCCATGCGACCTGCAACTTCCCAGTGGCGAGACGCGACCGTCACCGAGACTCTGCTATGGTGCGCCCCGTTTTCACACCCGCTCGAGTAAACGCCCCATGACCGACTACAAGGTCGCGGACATCGGCTTGGCCGATTTCGGCCGCCGCGAAATCGCCTTGGCAGAGGCGGAAATGCCTGCCCTCATGGCCCTCCGTCGCCGCTACGAGAGCGCCAAACCGCTCGCCGGAGCGCGCATCATCGGTTGCATCCACATGACGGTGCAGACCGCCGTGCTCATCCGCACGTTGATCGCCCTGGGTGCCGAAGTTCGCTGGTCGTCCTGCAACATTTTCTCCACACAGGATCACGCGGCGGCCGCCATGGCGGCGGACGGCGTGCCCGTTTTCGCGTGGAAAGGCGAAACGGAGCGGGAATACGAATGGTGCATCGAACAGACCATCCTCAAGAACGGCGAACCGTGGAACGCAAACCTGCTGCTGGACGACGGTGGCGACCTCACCTTGATGATCCACGAGAGGTTCCCGGCCATGCTCGAGCGCATCCACGGCTTGAGCGAGGAGACCACCACGGGCGTTCACCGCCTGTTCGACATGCTTGCGGCGAGCGAGCTCAAGGTGCCGGCCATCAACGTGAACGATTCGGTCACCAAATCCAAGAACGACAACCGCTATGGCTGCCGCCACAGTTTGAACGACGCCGTGAAACGCGCCACGGACATGCTTTTGGCGGGCAAACGCGCCTTGGTGATCGGCTACGGCGACGTGGGCAAGGGCTCGGCGGCAAGCCTGCGCCAGGAGAACATGATCGTGCGCGTGGCGGAAGTGGATCCCATCTGCGCCATGCAGGCGAGCATGGACGGCTACGAGGTGGTCTCACCCTACGCGGATGGCGAGAACACCGGCAAGGTCGCCAACATCAACCGCGCGCTTTTGGCGGATACGGATCTGATTGTCACCTGCACGGGCAACACCAACGTTTGCGATGCCGCGATGCTGAGCACGCTCAAACGCGGCGCGATCGTGTGCAACATCGGCCACTTCGATAACGAGATAGACACCGCCTACATGCGCGAGCACTGGCGCTGGGAACGGGTGAAGGACCAAGTGCATCAAGTGTTCCGCAGCGACGACTCCGCGGATTACCTGCTGCTCCTGTCCGAAGGCCGCTTGGTGAATCTCGGCAACGCGATGGGCCATCCCTCGCGCGTGATGGACGGCTCGTTCGCCAACCAAGTGCTGGCGCAAATGCACCTGTACGAGCAGCGCTGGGCGGATCAAGATTCCCGCCAGCGCGCGCCGGTCGCGGTGGACGTGCTGCCGAAGAAACTCGACGAGGAAGTGGCGCAGCTGATGGTGGAGGGTTTCGGCGGCGTGATTACACGCTTGACGGATCAGCAGGCGGCGTACATCAATGTCAGCCCGGAAGGGCCGTTCAAATCGCCAAGCTACAAGTATTGAAGCCGCGTAAGGCTTGGACGCGGGCTTGAGCGACTAGCGCTAGCGATCCATCCGCCAAGTGGCTCGCATGTAGTAGAACCCGCCGTTGAACCCGAACGGTGATCCTTCGGGATAAACCAAACCCGCCACCTCGCCGTTGGGGTTTTTCTCCGGATAGGCGTCGAAGACATTCTGCGCGCCGAACAGCACCGCGATGGAGTCCGTCACGTCCAAAGCCGCTTCGATATCGAACACGGTGGAAGGGCTGGCATAGTAGGCGACCGACGCGTCGTTGGTGGGCGCGTCGTAATACTCGCCGTAGTAGCGCGCTCGCGCCATAAGTCGCCAGCGGCCTTGCAAGTGCGTCCATGTCGCGGTCCAGCGCGTTTCCGGGCGGCCTTCCTCGATCTGCGCCTTGCGGTTGGCGCTGGTGAAATCCGGGTTGAAGCGCGTGAGTTCCACGTCCGAGACATTCGCCACCACGGTCAGATTGGACGAGCCCCCGGCCAAATCGAATGGCAGAGTCGCCACCAGATCGATACCCGAAGCCGCCACGGTTTGCTGATTGGAGAAGAAACGCACGGACGTGAAGCTGCTCGCGTCTGAAACGCCGGCGGCGAGCAACGCGTCGATGTCTGCCGCGGTGAGGTTGAAGCGACTGGTGAAAGAGATGCGATCTTCGATTTCGATGTTGTAGTAATCCACCGTCACGTCCACGCGCCCGACGTTGAACACCGCGCCGATGGTGATGTTGGTGGACTCCTCCGGCGTCAGCGGGCGCGCGCCTTTGCGTTGCGCCACCGGGTTGGTGGGCGGCAGAGTGGCGATGTCGGCAAGGCGACCCATGTTGAACTCGGTGGTCACGTTGCGCAGGTTCGCTTGGCCGGCGGTGGGCACCCGGAAACCGGTGCTCACGGCGCCGCGCACGGCCACCCTGTCATGAAGTTGCCAGCGCATCGCCACCTTGCCGTCCAGCGTGTTGCCGAAGGCGGCGTAATTCTCGTAGCGCAACGCGCCGCCGAGCAGCAAGCTATCGGTCACGTCGCCTTCCAAATCGAGGTACGCGGCCATTGCCCGCACCGTATGTTCGCCGGCGTCGCCGGGCTGAAAGCCGGGAAAACCGTTGGAACCAACGCCGAAGCCTTGCGCCGCGAGGCCGTGCTCGATGTTCGGGTCTATGTAGAAGGAGTTGGGGCCGCCGTTTTCAATCTTGAAGGTCTCGTCGCGGTACTCCAAACCCAGCGCGACATTGATCGGCCCGGCAAAACCGCCGAAGTGGAACGGCTTGGCGAAATCCACGTTCACGACGCGATCGGTCTCGGTGTACGCGCCGGGCTCGTAGTGGATCGGGATGTCGTTGCGCTGCGCCAGCAATTGCGGGTTGATCGTGTTGTAGATGTAGAAGCGGGCGTTGCTGCGGCCGGCCGTCACGCTGGCATCGTAGAGCCAGCCGGAATCCAATTCGCCGCGCACGCCGCCAGCGATGCTGGAATCGTAGACGAAGCCGCCGAACTGCGGCGTGAACCCGCCAGGGAACTTCTCGATCAAAGAGTAGCAGTTCGGATCACTGCGGATCGCGGCCAGCGCCGAGCTGTCCGGTCGGTTGTCCACGATACGCACCACTGGACAGTCCCCAGTGCCGTCGCTGGTGAGATCGGCCACTTTCACGGTGGGCGTGCCGTCCGCCAGCACCGGGCCGCGGAACACGCCGCCGCGGGTGTGCGGGTTGCGAAAATAGAAGCCGCCTTCCACTTGCCGCTCGGCCCAGTTGCCGAACGCGTAGGCCTCGCCGCCGCCCGCGAGCTGCACGCCGAAGTTGCCAAACAGCTTGATGTCGTCCGAGATCTGCGGCGCGCCCCAGATCTGGGCCGCGGGTTGGCGAACGTCGGTGTTGCCGGCGTTGATGAGCGCTTGGGCGTCCCCGCGTTGCGCGCTACGGCTGGTCGGGTCTGATTCCTTCCACTCGAAACTGAGGTTGGCGAAGCCGCCATCGCCCATCGGCAGCCCGACATTGGCCGCCAAGGTAAGAGCGTCGCCATCGCCTTCGAAATGCCGGCCCCATTTGGCGTCGAGTTTCGCGCCGTGATCGGCATCCTTGAGCACGAAGTTCATAATGCCGGCGATCGCGTCTGATCCGTATTGCGCGGATGCGCCATCGCGCAGCACTTCCAAACGTTTCAGCGCTATCGCGGGAATGACGGACAGATCCGGCCCTTGCGCGCCGCCTGAGATGCCAGCCCCGAGTAGCGCGATGACGGCGGCGCGGTGGCGGCGTTTGCCGTTCAGCAGCACCAGCGTGGCATCGGGGGCGAGGCCGCGCAACGTGGCGGGACGCACCAGAGTGGCGGCGTCGCTGATCGGCTCTTGGCTGACGTTGTAGGAAGGCACGAGGGCCGCCAACAAGGCATCGAGATCGGTGTCGCCGTGGGCAAGGAAATCGTCGCCGCCGATCACGTCCACCGGTACCGGCGAATCGGCGGCGGAACGGTCTTGTCGGCGCGAACCGACAACCACAATTTCCTCGATTTCGCCGGCTTGGGGCTCCTCCGCCCGGGCAAGCGGGCCGGGTAGCGCCAACGCGACAGTGAGGCCGAACGCGACGGCCGATATGGTGGCGTGGCGCGCTGGCGCCAGTTTGCAATGGGTTTCGTTTTCGCGGATTTCCATTCGCCCAAGGTCCTCTTTCAACAATTCGCAACGTTTTGCAACGATTTGCAACGATTTGGAGATTGTACCGACCTACGGTGCTCAACGGCGCGCGCCAAGCGGCAATCCACTCGGCCCGCGCCGCTCACCACGCCGCTGGTCCGCAAGGCGGCTCCTCAGCTCTACGCCGCGGCGTTGCGCAACACCCGTCCGCCACGATCGCCAGTGAGCTCGTCGTCCACCAGCACCACCTCGCCGTTGCACACCGTCGCCTTGTAACCGGCGGCGCGCTGAATGAAACGCGGGGCGCCGAACGGGAAGTCGTGGACGATTTTCGGCATCCGTTCCTCCAACCTTTCGATGTCGAACACGTTGATGTCCGCCCGCCTGCCAACGGCCAAGACGCCCCGGTCGTCCAAACCCAGCACGTCGGCCGGCACCGAGCTGATGCGGCGTACCGCTTCGGGCAGCGAGTACAAGCCGGTGTCGCGGTGCCAATGCGAAAGGATGAACGTGGGCCAGCCGGAGTCGATCATCTGGCTCACATGGGCACCGGCGTCGCCCAAGCCGGGCATGGCCCAATCCGTGGTGATGAGTTCCGCCAAGGCGTCGAGATTCACATTGAAGCCGCGCATGTGGAAGAGCGCCTTGCCGTTCGTCTCGTCCGAAAGGCGCAGGAAAGTTTCCACCGGATGCTCGCCGACGGCCTCGGCCATCGCCGCGAGGTTTTCGGAAAGCGCCTGCGTGTAGCAAGGCCGCTCGCCATCGCCCATGTAGAACCAGCGCTTCATGCCGTTGACCGCCGCTTCGCCTTGCCCAGACACCTCGGCAACCAGTTGGGCGCGGGTTTGCGGATCTCGAATGGCCGCAAGGCGGCCTTCCAAATCCTTGGCGCGCAGCGCGTTCCAAGCCGGTGTGCGGAAGAAGTTGTCCGTGGCGAGGCCGCCGACGCCGCCGCCGCTGCGCGGCACGGTGACGGATGTGACGTTCAATCCCTCGGCGCGCATCGCCGAAACCCGCTCGTTCAGCCGCTCCGTGCCCATCTCAGCGGCCGAACTGAACAAGGCGCCCCGCGACACCCGGGCTTCCTCGCGGATGAGCGCCATCTCGGCGTCGAAATCGCGGAAATCCGAAACGGTCTGCATGATGCCGCCGTGCTTGCCCACCTGCTTGGCCACTGCCCGCAGTTCCTTGCGTTCAGCGAAAGTGCCTGGAATGGAACGGCCGTCCGGCAACCGGTGCGGCGGAAAACGGTTCGTGGAGAAGCCCACCGCGCCTTCCTTCACCGATTGGCCAGCGAGTTCGGCGATTTGGCGTATTTCGTCGTCCGTCGCCGGCTCTTCCACGGCACGTTCGCCCATCACGTAGAAACGGGTGGCGCAATGGCCGACCAAGCCGCAGATGTTGATGGCGGGGCCCAGCGAATCCAAAGCGTCCAAGTAGCCGCCATAGGATTCCCAGTTCCACGGCAAGCCGTGAAGAATGGCGTTCTTGGGAATGTCCTCGACCGTTTCCATCATGCCGGCGAGGAACTCCCGGTCGGACGGCTTGCAGGGCGCGAAGGTGACGCCGCAATTGCCGAACAGCGCCGTGGTGACGCCGTGCCAACTGATGGACGTGACGGCCGGATCCCAACCGATCTGCGCGTCCAAGTGCGTGTGCAGATCGATGAAGCCGGGCGAAACGACGAGGCCAGCGGCGTCGATTTCCCGCTTGCCCTTGCCGTCTACTTTGCCAATGGCGGCGATGCGGTCGCCATCGACCGCCACATCCGCGCCTACCGGTTCGGCACCGGTGCCGTCCACGACGGCGCCGCCGCGTATTACTAGATCATGGCTCATGGTTTGTTACCGAGTTGGTCAGAAAGGAGTGGTGATGATACCGATTTGCGCCAAGTGCGGGGTGGCTCCGTGCAGCACGCCGCTCGTTGCCCGCGGTGCCAGCGCTATCCCACGATCACGCACACCACAGACACCCACGGGCGTTCCTCCGTAGTCATCACGTCTTCTATCCACTGCAAGTAGGCGTCGAAGATGTCTTCGATGTCTCGCCGAGTGGCGTTGCGGCGCGCTTGTTTGAGCGGTTCGGCCATTGCGGATCCTTCAATGCGCTCTTCGAGGTGACGAAGCCGGCGGCTCTTGAGGGCGTCCAGCTCCCGAACTCTAGAGTTCAGCTTGACGTTGATGGCGTCCTCGAAGTCGTTGCGTTGTTTGGCGAACCAAGCGTCCGCCATCCGCACGGCTTCAGGCAGCAGGCGTTGCAACGCGGCCACCTCCACGGCAGCCAACCGATTCGGAATAGAGCGAACCCCTAGGCCCGTGCGGCGCCTAAACGTCTCGAAGGGCTGCGGCGCAACGAAGCCATCCGGCCCGTGGCGAACGGCGATCCATTCGTGGATCAAGGGATGGCCGCGGCGATTGGGCACCAAGCCGGCCAGCACGAACGCCGTCTCGTCTGAGGCAAGGCCGGGAACGCCGCACAGCACCGGCGCTTCGTGGCGCCCGAAGTTGGCGGCCATGCGGTCGTTCAGCCACTCCACTACGGGATTCAAGCGCCACAGGTAGTGTTCCCGGGGCCACGCGCGTTCATCCCTGCGGCTGGTGGCGATGGCGTCGGCCATACGCGCCTTCGCCGTGGTCAGCACGAAACGCCAATTCCGCGGCGCCACCTCCGGCGGCAGGTGGGCGAAGCGGTGGCGCAGGTCTTCCGGCGCATCCAGCGTCAACGTCTTGCCCTCGGCATCCACCTCGAATTGCATGTGGCGATCTCTGTCGCGCAGCCGATGCAAGGCGGCCTCGCAATAGGCGAGATCGTTGGCGTACAGGGAAGGCGGCGCAGTTGCTTCGGGCACCTCCGGCGCTGTTGTATCGGCCGGCGGCGTGGCGGTGAACAACGCGAGCAGGCTATCGCCTTCGCTCTCCGTCGGCGTCAGGGCGGCATCGAAGGAATCCGCACTGGCACCGCCGGCGATGGTCTTGGCCGTGATTTCCTCCTCCTCGTCGATGTCGTGGACTTTCATGAACGCCGAAGGATCGCCGATATTCCGGTACGCCTGCTCGTCCTTGCGTTTGAGCACCTCCAGCACGCGCATGTCCCCGCGGATCACCTCGTTCGCACTGCGCGTTGTTAGATAGACGATCTGCGGCGTTCGTTCTTGACCGTAGCGATCCACGCGGCCGTTGCGTTGCGCGAAAACCATCAGCGACCAAGGCATGTCGAAGTGGATCAGGCGGTGGCAGTGGTAGTGCAGATTGATGCCTTCGGAAGCCACGTCCGAACAGATCAGCAAGCGCACCGGCTTGGCGGCGTTGCCGAAATCCTCCACCACGCGCTGCTGCTCCACATCGCTCATGCCGCCGTGCAGCGTTTCGACCTGCTTGGCCGACAGCTTCAGATCCTCGGCCAGATGCGTCGCCAGCCAGTTCAGCGTTTCGATGCGTTCGGTGAAGACGACGAGGCGATCTTCGGCGTCGTTGGATCGCCAGCGCAGCGTTTCTTCGGCATCGTGGCCGCCGCGAATGGCGACCAGCAAGCCTTGGTACTTGGCGAAGTCCGCTGTGGCGATGGCAGCGAGCTTCTCGCGCAGCGCCGAGAGCGAGTCCGCTTCCGTGTCGACAGAAGCGTTGGACTCGCCGGCCCGCTCGCGCTCTCGACGGCGGCGCAACCGCTGATCGACAGTGGCAATGCACGCCGCCGGCGACGAAAACAACGCCTTCTCCAACGTCACGGCGAACAAATCGCGAGCCGCTTGGTTCGCTTGCCCGTCTGTTCGCCGAGTATTCGCCACCGGCACGGCCAGCAGCGCATCGTATGCGGCTTCCTCCTGGCGCGAGGCGACAAACTCCAAGCTGACTATGCGCCGATCCTGAAACGCGCCTTCCACTTCGTGCCGAATGTCCTTCTTGAAGCGGCGGATCACCAGCCCTTTGTCGCGGAAGTCCTCGGCTTCGTAGCTATCGGGATCCGCGATGGCCGTGGCGTCCAACATGTTCATCAAGCTGGCGAAACTGCGCGCCTTGCCGTCGTGGGGCGTGGCGGAAAGCATGATGAGCGTGTCTGAACGGCGTGCAAGCAGCTTGGCGAGACGCGCGCGCAGCGAGCCGGTGCCGCGATCCGCCACGTTGTGGGCTTCGTCGATGACGATCACGTCCCAATAGGCGTTTTCCAAATAGGTGCGGTACTCCGCATCCTGCTTCAACGTATCGATGGAAATGATGGATTTGTCGTAGTAGTGGAATGGATTGTGGTTGCCGGGAATGTTGCGGCGCACGCGCTGAATGCCGGCGGAATCGAGCCGCGTGAGCGGAATGGTGAAGCGATTCCAAAACTCCTTTTGGAGCTGGGCCAACATGCTTTTCACGGCCAACACGAGGATCCGTGTGGCGCGGCCGCGGGCGATGAGTTCGCCAACCAGAATGCCCGCCTCCAACGTCTTGCCAAGACCCACCGCATCCGCGATGAGAATGCGCTGACGCGGCCGGGCGAGCGCTTGGCGAGCCGGTTCGAGCTGATACGACACCAGATCCATGGCGGCGCTATGGCCAAAGTGAATGTGTTGGTCGTTAGCGACCACATCGCGCAGCCGGCTTTCCATGTGCAGCAGGCTGTCCGCGTAGCCCGGCGAACGATCGGCAACCAGCCGAGTGCTTGCGGGATCCAACACTTCGACGCGCTCCAGCTGACTCAAGAACACGGCCTGCCGATCGCGCACGATTTCGGAGATGCCGGTGCAGGTGAGCTGATAGTCGCCGCCGCTGGTCATGTCGACCCGGCGCACAGCCCACTCGGCATCGCGCACCATCACCCGAGCGCCCGGCGCGGGTGCTATCTGAGCGGGGCGGCGCGTTGTTGGCGAGGGCAAGGTCAGAGGGAAGTCGGCAGGGAGTTCGTGTCAGTCGGCATGGTCGCACAGATCGGCGGCACATCGCCGAGTTCAATAGGCAGTTCGCACGGGCCAAGCCATGAGGATGGCCGACCTTCCGCCGACGGGTGCTGGCCGTCACACCCGCGGTCGATGCGGAATCCGACCTTATCTTGATCTGCCGCAGCGTCTTCGGCTAGGTCTCCGCTGCGCTGGCTGCCGCACGGCCCGCCCCACTCGACATCCCGTGCGAACACGCTCTGCGGGCGACAGTTGTTGGCGAGGAAACCTCTTACTTTGGTTCATGCCCCAGGGGCGAGACAAAGCGGCTCGGCGTTCCGAAGCTCAACACGCGCAAGCTCTTGCGGGCGCGGGTGGCCGCGACATGGAGCAGTGCGCGCTCTTGGGTTTCCGCTTCTTCCTTGGCCGTGGCGTCGGCCGCTTCGGCGGAGAGACGCAGCGGCACCAGGCCGTCGTTGACGCTTGCGAGCAGCATGTGATCGAACTCCAAGCCCTTGACGCGATGCATGGTGGCCAGCCGCACCGCATCGCCGCGCCGCTCGTCGTCCTTGGCATCGCCGCCGAGCACAACGCACGCGAAGCCGCCCTCTCGGAGCGCTTTCGCGGCGGCTTCGCGCTCGGCGCTGGTACGCGCTGCCACGCACGCGCCACGCAACGAATCACCTTCCTCCACCAGTTGGCCGATGCAGGCAAGCAGGTGAGCGTCGTGCTCCTCCCGCGTTTGGAAGTGGGCGAGTTGCGGTTCCGGGCCGCGGGTTAGCGAGCGGATGCCTTGGCTGTCGTCCGCGCCACCGTCCAAATCGTCGATGCGGCGTCCGTCCAGTAGCGCCGCGGCCCAGCGTCTGGTTTGTTCCGTCGTGCGGTAGTTCAACCGGAGCTTGCGCGAACGGCCGCGGATATTGATGCCGCAACGGCTCAGCACCACGCGGCGCCCGTAGATGCGTTGGTGGCCATCGCCGGTGATGAAGAGAGCGTTCCTGCCCGGCGGCGTGATGGCGCGCAGCAGGCGAAACGCCGGCGCACCCATGTCTTGCGCCTCGTCCACGATCACCGCCGCGTAGTTGGCAGGGTCTTCCGGCGCTAGCGGCTCGCCGGCTAGCAGCGCGGCGGCGTCCTGATAGGCGTCGTCCACTTCCTTCACCCCGCGTTCCGCCAGTTGCGCCCGATACTCCTCGAACACGGGCCACACCTGCGCCCGTTGGGCACGGCTCAGGCGGGTGCCGCGACCAATGCGGGAAATGCCGAGATACTCTTGCCTGTTCGCCACCGCCCCGGGCTGAATCACTTGTTCCCACTCGTTCTCGAAGAACGCATCCGGCAGGTTCAGCGTGGCTGCGCGAACATCGAGCGCGATCTGCCACGCCTGCGCCAATCTTCCGCCGAATTGCAGTTGAAACTGGTAGCGCCGAGACCGCAGAAAGCGCACCACCCAGCGATCCAGATTGGTCACTTCGATGCGCTGCATTTCTTCGGGCGTGCAGATGGCACCCAAGTTGTGCGCGATGTCCGCCGCGAGGTTGCGGGTGAACGTGGTGAAAAGGATGCGCCCGTGGGAAAGATTCCGCACCAGCCACCGAGCGCGGTGCATGGCCGCGACCGTCTTGCCGGTGCCAGCGCCACCGAGCAAGCGCACCGGCCCGTTCCAATCCCGCTCCACCATGCGCCGCTGGGAAGGGTGCAGGAACACGCGCCAACGTTCCAGCGGCGCGTTGAGCATGGCTTCGAGTTCCATCTCGTCCGCCGCAACGGCAAACCGCATCCGTGAATCCAGCCGTTGCAGAGCGACGTTGTAGTCTTCCACATCCACGGTTTCCGGCGCTTCGCGCTCGCGCACCAGATCTTCGTAGGATTCGCCGGCGAGAAAGTAGAACAGCGCATCGTGCGCTTCGGCCGGCAAGCGCTTCTCGATGGCCTCGAGGCCGTATTCGTCGGCTATGCCGCGCACCTCCGGCAGCATGGCCGCCGGCACGCCGAGGCGCATCAGCTCGCGGTCTTTCAAGCCGGCGAACGCGCCGGACGGACCGGCACGTTCAGCCGTGGCTTGCGGCGCTTCGGCACCGCCATCGTCCTGCGGCAAGTACACCTGCACGGCGCCGGTTTCGGGATGCACGTCGCAGCGGCGGCGCGTGGCCCATTGGTACGCCTCGTCGTGCTTGTCCGCCCACAACAGTATGTGGACGTCGCCACGCGCCGGCTTGTGGACGATGACGCGATAGCCGCGGTCGATGCGCAGCGACCGCATGTTGGGGTCTCTCGCGCCGTTGATGCGCTCGTAGTTCAAGCCGCTGGCCGTGGGGTTGCTGCTGAACCGGGCGATGAGCGAACGCACATTGCGCTGCTGCGCGCCGGGCAGGCGGGCGAAGGCGGAGAGGAAGTCTGCGTACATGGCCATGTTGGTCATGGTCTGCTAGCGCTCCGTCAAACGGTTGGCTCGCCGGTTGATGTGTTCTGCTCGCTAGTGTCGGTGCGGCGAAACAGCTCGTATGCATCGGGGTCGAAGCGGCGGGCGGAAGCAACCTCAGCCCGTGGTATCACGACGCGGAATTGGTCAACGCCCCAGTTACTTCTGAGCAGCACCGGCGCGTAGTTGGTTGACCTCGTCGTCGGGATTGCCCCCACGCTGCGCCTTTGCCCTGTTCTGATGGCTTTCCACATGCCGAGCAATCAGCCTAGCACAGACTCATGTGTGCAGTCTGGCAATGGCAATCGACCGATGGCCAAGCACGAGATCAGCACCATCGGCACACTTGGTCGCCTCGCACGCCACGGCCCGTACGCTGCCGCACGGCTGACATAGCGTTGGACAGTGCCCAGAGCCGAAACTTCGGCAGCCATCGTGTATGCTCGCTCGGCAGGCCAAAGGAGGATGGACATTGGTCGCCCTCGCAGCCGGTGCCCAGCGGCTTCCGTCGCATCACATCACCATACGCGTGGCTTGGCCCGATGGCGGCTGGGCCGGCACGGCGTTGCTCGGTCATTTGCAAAAGACCAGTTGAGCGACCAGTGTTCGTTGACGGCAGACACAAACTCGTCGATTGGTTGCGCGAACAACTCGCCGGGCCCGCCAGCGGGGATGGCGAGGTCTTGCGTATGTCGCCGCTCGAACGATATCCCACCGGCGTGCTTCATCCCGTTGACCACGTCTCTGGCATTGATGCAGTCTCAACTGATCCGGCGAATGTGGAGGACGCCTTGGTGGACGAAGAGGATGAAGACGAGGGCGACGATCCCGAAAACGATCGAAGCATCGCACAGCCGGCACGCCGCCGCCGGTATGTCCCACCGTCCTCAGTAGGTTTTTCGTTCTGTGTTCGTGGTGCTGTGTCCCTCCGCATTACGGCATCCGCCGCCGTGTATAGCCGGGAGGGAGATCGAGACGCTAGAGGTCGTTTCCTCTCTCAAGAGTTCAGACGAGAACCACTACAGGCATCGGTCATGTGGACCGAGTCAGACCACCCCGCAGATCTGATATGGGATGGCCGTGCCGGGATTGATGTTCGTACACGCAAACACCAAAACGGCACGATACTCACGGTTACCTTGTTCAATCAGCAGCGGTTGGATCCGCAGGTGCGTCACAGAACGGCAGATCGAACAGGCAAGGCGTTGTTCCAGGTGAATCTGCGCTGCGCCCTCTCAGCCGGCGAGATCGTCGAGTATCCTCGGGTAAATCCGCGCCTGCTCACCGAAGAGGAGCAAGAGCTTGAGCTCCAATACAAGGAACGGCGCATTTACGCAGTTGGCCACGGCGCCGCTGCCGGGTGGTGGGTCGACGTGCAAGAGCCACCGGAGATTTGGGCGGACTTCATGCCTACGGTCGAGACGCCGGCCATGACAGTCGAAAGCGGCCACGATGCACTATGGACGTTGGACCGCTTGGCCACCGACCCGCGACCGGATGATCTCAGCGGCTTCGTCGAAAACTACGCCGCTTGGGTAGAAAAACAACGGCAGGCCGCGCGACCCCTGCATGGCGAAGCGGACCGAGCCGCTGCCAGTCGGATATTGACCAGAATGGATACCGCGCTCGGACGCATGCGGGCTTGCGTTGCCATGCTTCGTGCCGACGCCATCGCATTGGAGGCATTTCGTTTGGCCAACAGAGCCATGCGCGATCAGATGTGTCAAGGCAGTGTCGTCCGCACCGAGGACGACCACGAACAACCCAGCTGGCGTCCGTTTCAACTAGCCTTCCTGCTTACGGTGATGGAGTCCGTCATCCGCGAGGATGACGAATTCCGTGACGTGTTGGACTTGATTTGGTTCCCCACTGGAGGTGGCAAGACGGAAGCCTATCTTGGCCTCATCGCCTTTCTCATTCTCTGGCGGCGTCTGAAGTACGGGCGAGTTGGCGCGGGCACAGTGGCATTCATGCGCTACACGTTGCGGCTGCTGACGCGCCAGCAATTCGAGCGCGCGGCCCGAATGATCTGCGCACTGGAGTTGATCCGACGGGAAGATGCGAGACTAGGCGAAGGGGCCATCACCGTCGGCATTTGGGTTGGTCGCGAGAGCACGCCCAATACGTTTGCACAGGCCACAAAGGCGGTTGAGATGATTGAGGCCGGAGGTTCGACGGGACGGCACGCTCTGCTGCTGGAGCGTTGCCCTTGGTGCGCCAATCTCTTCGACGCGCGCGACACCAGCTACGACGCGACTGACACGAGCTTTCGCTTCTACTGCTGCAATTCCGATTGCGCGTTCGGTGCCGCCGACAAGCCACTGCCCTGCAACGTCGTGGATGAAGCGCTTTACGAGAACCCTCCTGCCTTACTGATCGCCACGGTAGACAAATTTGCTCGTACGGCTTGGGAAGAACAGGCTGGCGCTTTCTTCGGCACCGCCGGTGTCAGACCACCTGAACTCATTGTGCAGGACGAACTTCACCTAATTACAGGCCCATTGGGTTCCATCGCAGGCATCTATGAGGCGGGCTTTGACACCCTCCTTGCGGAGCGTGGCGCCCGCCCCAAATATGTCGCTTCGACGGCGACTATTCGGATGGCGAAACAGCAGGTGCGAGCGCTGTACGCCCGTGATCTCGCCGTGTTCCCACCGCCAGGGCTGTCTTGCGACGACACCTTCTTCGCTCGGGTCGACCGATGCCGACCCGGACGCCTCTATATGGGTTATCTGGCGCCGCTGCTCGACCAACAGCATTGCCTAGCACCGTTGGCCGCGGCGTTGCTGCTTGGGCCAGAGACCATTTTCCGCGGTGAAATAGACGACGACCAGCTACTTGACGCTTGGTGGACGCAGGTGCTCTATCACGGCAGCCTGAAGGGGGTCGGCAACAGCGAAAATGCGTTCGCCACGGATGTACGGGACTTCGTCGCACGAATGGTTGCGGAACAGAGAGAAACTACGGCAGAGGGTGGCGAATCCGAGAGCGCGGACTTCTATTTCGACAGGCATCGGTACGAGGTGCCAGATACCGCGCAACTAACGAGCAGACGGACTGCTGAAGAGAACGCGGAGACCTTTCGGCGTCTGGAAGCGCGGCGTAGCGATGCCAGTTGCTTGGATGCGGTGTTGGCGACGAACATGATCTCGGTGGGCCTAGACGTCGGGCGCTTGGCGCTCATGATCGTCAATGGTCAACCCTTGACGACCGCCGAGTACATTCAGGCTTCGAGCCGCGTTGGACGCGACGAGGTGCCAGGATTGGTAGTGGCGAACTACTACCGTCATCAAGCCCGCAGCTTGTCGCACTACGAGAACTTTCGCGCCTATCACGAATCGTTCTACCGTTTCGTGGAACCCAGTAGCGTCACGCCGTTTACCTATCAAGTGCGAACCAGAGCGCTACACGCGGCGCTTGTTATCGCCATGCGTTACGCCTGCGACCATCTGCGCGCCAATAAAACGGCAGGCGATTTTCGCCAAGACCACCCAGCGGTGCGGAAAGTGCTCGCTGGACTGAAGGCGCGACTCCGCCGTGCAGCTCCGGCGAACTACGATGCTGTGGCCAAACACGTCGACCGGCTCAACGACGAATGGCGCAACGAGGCCCAGCGGTGTGTCGAAAATAGAGCGCAGCTAAAGTACCAAGAGCGGGATGGATTAGCGAACGCTGAACGGCTCCTGTACGGTCACAACGACACCACACGCGGCATCTGGCCAACGTTGCACTCGATGCGAAATGTCGAGAGCGAAGGCAGGTTGAGGCTCTATGACTAGCTCAAGCGCAAGGAGGGAAAAAACCGATGCACATGAAATCCCGGTGCGCTTGTCCCACTTGCTCCAGCACTGCTCGGTGGGAACCATCGTTCGCGACTCCGACAAGCTCATGGTCGTGCCAGACATTTCGCGTTGGGACAGGCCAGGAGAGGGCCGCGACAGTCGACAGCTACGCTATGTGGACCAAGTGCGCCAGATGCTTGGGATAGACGAAGTCCTGCGAACACCGCCAATAGCGACGGAGCTGGACGGCCGATGGACGGGCTGGATTCCAGTGCAGCGCTTCCCGCTGTGGACCCGCTGCCTCCGATGCGGCCTTCTGCATCGCGCCCCGTGGCGGCAGCAATCCGACGTCATCCATTGCAGCAAAACAGATTGCCGCGGCGCATTGGAGCAGGTGCCTTGGGCGTTGATCCACGAGCGCGGCTATTTGACGGACGTGCCGTGGCATGCGGTTGCGCACGCGGTTAGACGGAATCCTCGTCAAAACGACTGCGAACGGCGTGACGACGAAGCCTACTTGCGTATCGAAACGGAGGCGAGCCGGCGTGTGGTGTGCAGTCGTTGCGGCGCGGCCAACACATTGCCAAAACGCTGGCCCTATCCAGAGACCGCATGGCAACAGCCTTGGTTCCAGGAACCACCGCCATCGCCTTTGGACGAACCCGCTTGGTTGTTGGAAGTCAACAACGTCCTGGTTCACTCGACCGACACACGCTCCGCGCTCGTGATACCTCCAGAGTCGCGCATTCAACGCGGATCGGTTGTCGACCGCCTGTACGGGAGTACGGAGCGTCGGCAGTCGATCAGCGCGGCTAGGAATGGGCTTCAACGCCGGATCGAGCTCAGCAAGGCGGCCAGCGAGTACCGATGCACGGTAGCGGATGTGGAGAAGGCGCTCTACGAGATTGGTCGAGGCTACCCATACTATGGGCAGCGTCTCGATGAACGCGAATTGGCCGTCGGTGAATACCAAGCTCTTTGCCAACCCATTCCCAACCTGCGAGATGACGAGGACTTCGTCACAACGCACTGCACCACAGAGTGGCAGGCGCTCTTGTCCTCACTAGACCGCGCCAGCTTTGAGAGGCGGGTTGCCACGTTGGTAGATCGCCTCGTCAGCGTACGCAAGCTCAAGGAGATCATGGTGCTCAAGGGGTTTCGCCGCGCCGGCAGCATAGATTGGCCCCCAACCCCACCAGACATCATCGGCAACAGCGGCTGGCTGCCGGCTATCGAGCTCTACGGCGAAGGCATATTCTTCACATTCGACGAGACGTGCCTACAGCGTTGGGAACAAGAACCTGCCCTGCGCAAGCGGGCCGCCGAGTTCGCGCGACGATACGATCACCAACGCGAACTCTATGGCCGGGACTTGGAAATCACGCCCCGTCTTCTTTTCTGCCACACGCTGGCGCACCTGTTGATTCGGCACCTTGAGGCCGAAGCAGGGTATCCCGCAGCGTCGCTCAAGGAGCGCATCTACACCGCCTCTGGCATGGCCGGAATCCTAATCTACGTGGCAGTGGCGGATGAGCAAGGCTCCTTGGGCGGCCTGATGGAACAAGCCAGTCCAAGCAAGTTCCTTCACCTGCTGGTGGGGGCCTGCGAGGCGGCCCAATGGTGCTCGCTCGACCCCGTTTGTTTGCGGCAGCCGGGGCACGGGCCGTATCAGCTGAACCGAGCCGCCTGCCATGCCTGCGCCCTTGTTCCAGAAACGAGCTGCGCCTACGGCAATCTGTTGCTTGATCGGACGTTCATCCGCGGCGACGATGCCGATCTGCCAACGCTGTGGACGCCCGCAGACGGGGAAGGCTAAGTGACCACGCGGAAGTTTGAGCTGCCCGGCGTCCAGGACCTCAGCAAGGAGCAGGAAGCGGCGCGAGCGTTGCCGAAGGACGGGCAGCACTTGATCGTTGGCGGACCAGGAACGGGGAAATCCGTGCTCGCTTTGCTTCGCAGCAGACGGCACCACCGCGATGACGACGACTATCTTTTTCTCGTCTACAACCATCTGCTGCACCAGGCTAGCGGCCAGTTGTTCGGCGGGGAGCTGAAGAGCGACACTTGGAAGGCTTGGTTTCACAAAGTGTTCAGCGAGATCACCAAAGGACAGGTTCCCCAACTGCCGCCTTCGGGCAGATCACAATGGCGCGAGATCGATTGGGCCGCAGCGGGAAAGCTGATGGCGAAACTGCCGACTAGCGGCACCGACACCATGCCCCACCTCGTCATCGACGAAGGTCAAGACATGCCGCCGGAGTTCTACAAAACTCTCATAGCGCTCGGCTTCGAGAGATTCTTTGTGGTGGCGGATCAGAACCAGCAGATCACTGCCGGCAACAGCAGTAGACGGCAACTACAAGAAGAACTAGGCATAGATACCGAGAGAGTGATCGAGCTCAAGTCGAACTACCGCAACCGCTACCCGGTAGCACGGTTGGCCCAGGAGTTCTACACGGGAGATCCGGCGAGCCCGCCGCCCTCGCTTCCGGAAGACACATCCAGTCGACGTGCCGTGCCAGTGCTCTACTCCTATCAAAAGACGGACTTGGGAAAGGTTGCGGCGATCATCCTGCAGCACGCCGACCGCGATCCGAGCAGGCTGATTGGCGTCATAACACCCACCAACAACGTGCGCTCACGCTATGTGAAGGCGCTAGAGGACTGCGACCTCCAGCTTGACAATCCAAAACCCAAAATCGAGACATCTTGGGCCAGCAACTACCCCGACGTGACCTTCGGCGAGGGCGGCATCCTCGTCATCAATGCGCAGTCTTGCAAAGGTCTTGAGTTCGACACGGCCATCCTCGCGGATGTCGACCAGCACTACTACAACGCGTCTGATCCCGACGCAACCAAGCGCTTGTTCTACGTCATGATCGCTCGGGCGATAGACCGCGTGTTCCTATTCAAAGAACAAGGACGAAACCGCATAGACGAGATTTTGCCAAACGACCCGAGCATCTTGCGACGAGAGGAGCTTTGAGATGGAACCCGACCTATTCCACCAAGAGCCCCAAACACAAGCGCCGGCGATGTCGATTCCTCCCACAGGGTGGACGGTCACGAACCACCTCAATCTGTTCTACATGCTTGGCGCGGGCCTCGTAATGCCGCCAGCGGGGTTCGGCGACAAGTATTATCAAGACACGCTTGGGAGTTCTCCCGGTTGGATCCCCCTTTTCCTCGGCAAAAAGGTGCCGGCGGATGCTTTGGCACTCTCGACACGGGAGGCTGCGCACCTGCGTCCGGTGATTCTTGAAATCGAACTGACTGATTTGTCGAGCACCGTGGTCGACAGCTTCGACACGCGCAAGGCTGGCGCTGGCCAGGCGATGAGCACGGAAACGTGTCTTTGGCTTCCGGCGCCTCTGCCTACAACGCGAATCAAGCGTATCGTCTTTGCGTCGCAGACCGACAAGAAGGCTACGGAGGCCGACGCAGCGGACTTTGGGAACGTACCGCTTGGGAGCTTCAAGCGAGGTGAGCTAAAGGGGGCGTTCGCACGTCCAACGAGCGTACCTTGGCCGCCGAGCGACGGGCCGGCCCCGCGAGAGACCCCGCTTCGGGCACCCCTCGCGACGGGGGCAGTCGCCGCCATGTTCCAGCATCTCGGAAATCGCGGCGCGTTGTCGGTTCGTGCCTGCCATGCGGCGTTCAGTCCGGACGAAGCACCGTCCATTTCGGATGTGCCGTTGAGTGCGCTGTCCACGTGGATGCGAACCGGCAAGGTGCCACCACCCGTGGAAACGCCCAGCGATGTCGTGCCGCCACCCCACGAGCAACTTTTCTGGGGTGCTGTGGACAGACTGGTCGGGTGGCGTGGCGGCCATGACTCTCTGAGTGCGCAAGATGTACTGCTCTCGTACTTGGAGGCGGAACTGAAGGTGCTCGATCAACGCGCCAAGGCGGGTGCCAAGAAACTGCTCGATACGTTGGTGTCGCTGACAGGTCTCGGGACTGGCACGACTACCGAACTGTTGGCGCGTCATCAAACGCCTCTGGCGCGCGCCATGATTCTGTTCTTCCTGCGCGATCGTTGCGTGGATTTGCTGGCCTTCGAGAACGACGAGCTTCGCGAGATCGACTGGCTGGCCGCGGCCGTTCTCTTCGGCGTGCGCGACGGGTGGTTGGCCCTCCCTCTAGCGCTCCGCGAAATCTCCGGGCTAGCCGCTGCGGTGTCTGATCGCATGGCGCGGCTCTCACACCGGATCGCCGGCACCGACATCGACTTCGGCGCTCCGTCGCCAAGGGTGCGCCCGCTGCGCGAGTTGTTCGCAACCGACGCCGAGTGGAGCCTCGAACAGGATGCGGCGGCGCAAGAGCTTGCGCGCGTCTGCGGTTGGGACCGTGCAACCACTCGGATCAGCTTGGTGCCGGGCACCTACCAGATGGTGGTCTACCGTGGAGAGACGCATATCGAGACGCTTGGCGAGCCGAAGATCACGCGAACGATAGACCAACACCGCTTCTTCGACTTCTTGGCCAAAAGCGCGATAACGCAAAGCGTTGAGGCGCGATTCCGGAAGCGGCTCTCCGCCTAACCCTCTGCTGGCGCGTTGGCAGTTTGCGTCGCAAACTGCTGTCGCCAATCTCGCGCTGCGCCGTTCCTACTGCGCAGCTCCTAGGCCATGACGCTGTCGTAATCCAGCGTCAGCTTAGTGGATGGATCAACCGAAAAGCAGACAAGGGACTTTCCATGTGGTGCTTGATGCGGATGCTGTGGTTCGCGAACTGGCCGCGACCGTCCTCCCGGACATCTCTCAGGAGTTTTGGCGAGCCCACAACCTCAGGCGCAACTCGTCCCCAAACAACCGGTATTCCGACTTCCGCCCGGAGTGGGCGTCCCCGTGTCGCAGGATCTTCCGCACCCCCTCGCCGCGAGACTCTAGGAATACTTGTCCGGTGCGCTTGCTGCGCAGACGGGAGAGAAAGCTCACCAAAAGTTGGTTGCGGGTGAAGGTTCGGTAAGGCATGTCGTCCAGCGTTAGCGTGTTGGGCAATTTGCCGGGACTGTAGAGCTCCAACCGGTCGGCGAACAGGAACAAGCGTATCTTCGAACCGCTGATGGCATAGTCTCGGTGGGAGACAGCGTTGACTATGGCCTCGTCCACCACATCGATGTCGTACGCGCCCTTGCCGGCAGTTGGGCCTGCCTGCTGCATGAACCGTGCGACGAATGCGGTGGCAGCGTCGATCTGGTCGGAGGCGGGGCCTGCGAGACGTTCAACATGCGTCAAATGGTCGGACGAGAGTTCCAGCCCGGCGTAGCAAGCGGCCTCGATGAAGCAGGATGGCAGGAAGTCGGTGGGCTCGGCGGCGAAGGCCAGCAGCCCGGCCACGGTGGGGTGGTCCGCGCCGTGCTCGTCTCGCACGGTGACGCGGGTGTTGCGCAGCAAATCCAGCCACGGAATCGTCGGCGAACGGCCAAAGAAGGCTTCGAGGCGATGTTGATTGAGGTCTGAGACGCCGGCGGCGAGTACGGCCTGTTCGTCGAAGACGTACTCGCGGCCGCGTTGTTGGAACAGGCGCGCGAGTTCCGCCGGCGCGAGGTCCCGCTTCGAGCTGCCAATGCGCTGGTAGTAGCGTCCGCCGGTCGTGCGATGCACATAGAGGCCGCGAGGTATTTCGCCGAGGATCAAGTGCTTGCGTTCGCCCTTCGCCAGCAAAACGTGCTTGCGGACGATCGGGCGGATGGGCGGATCGCAGTTCTCGGTGGCGATGTTGACGAACCAGCGCTCCACCGCATCGAGCCGTGCGGGAGGAATGCCGCCGGGTGCGCCGCCATCGCGCACGCCGAGGAAGAGGGTGCCTCCGTCCGCATTGGCGAAGGCTACCATTTCGCCAGCCACGGACTCGGCGTTCGGCGCGTGTACGCCACGGTCCGTCAGCCGCAGTTCCTTGAACTCGGCACGGCTGTCCTCGCCGGCCAGAAGCTGGTTTTCGATCTGTTCGCTGGTATCGAACATGGGTACGCCAAGATGTGCGCCTGACCGGGATGCAGCTTAGTCATCATACTCCGGTGCCACCGGGAGAGTTGCGACGGCGATCGTGATCGTGACCGGCCCGCGCAAAAACGTCGCACACCCAGGACACGCCTATCGCTTTGCGATTGACGCTCGATGCCGTAGGCTTGCCCCATAGCTGACTGGGAGATTGAGCGAGTGACGACCAGACTACGGGTTGAGTTCACGGTTCCTGCGGAGGTTCGGGAGGAAGGCGCTTACTACGTTTCCGTTTGCCCACCTCTCGACGTATACAGCCAAGGCGACACCGAGGAGACTGCTCTCGGCAACCTCGCGAAGGCGTTGCACCTGTTCATCGAGTCCTGCTTCGAGCGCGGCACTTTGGAGGAGGTGCTCAAGGACTGCGGCTTCAGGCCAGACAGTAGCGACTTCGAGCCTGCAGAAGGCCAGCGCATGGTGCGCGTGCCGCTGCCGCTGGTGGCGCAAGCCGGGTGAGCAGGGTCACACCGACCCACTGGCAAACGCTGGTGAAAGTCTTTGAAGCAGCTGGCTTCCGCACGGACCGCATCGCGGGTTCACACGTCGTTATGACCAAGCCCGGCGTCGCCCGTCCTGTGGTCATACCGAGATACCGAGAAGTTGGCCTCGACGTCATCCTGAGCAACATGCGCACAGCGGGGATCTCCCGGGAGCGGTACTTCCAGTTGCTCAAGGACGTGTAGAACTGACGGGCTTGATAAACCTAGCCAGCAAGCCCCGTCCAACACCCGCTCCGCCAAGTCATCCCCATCCTCGCCCGTCGAATACACCCGCCAGCCTGCTTGCTCGAACGCGGCTGCACCTGCCGTTTGCTCGCCGTGGAGTACGGCCACTCGGTGCCCAGGCCACGCCAGTTCCGTCTCGGCAAGCACCCGGCCGGCCGCGTCCGCCAGTTCGTAGCCCACTTCTGGCACCGGCAAGCTGCGGGCTGCCCATTTCTGCATCGCGCCGTGCAGCGCCTCCACGGTGAGTTCCATCGCGGCTTCCCACTCGCCGGGTACCGTCTGCTCCGCCGTGTCGGCCGGCGGTACCCCGGCGGGCGCGAACTCCGGGTAGCTGCCCGCCTTCACACCCGCGTGCGTGATCCACCACGCGCCCGGCAGGAATTGCAGCAAGTTGAACAGGCGCAGCACGCCGTTCCAAGCGGAGCGGTAGTTGGCGGCGCCGCGGCTGGCGGCATCGTCGCGCAGATGCAGGATGGCGAGTAGTTTGGTGGGATCCGGCCGTTCCACCGCCGCCAACGGCAGCGCCAAGAGCAAATCCGCAAAGGGCGCGGATTCGTCCAGCCAAGCGCCAGCACCGCCGTAAGCGGGCTCTTGCATATCTTCCAGCGCCTCGGCGATCTGGCCCGGCAGTGTGCCTACAGCGCTCTCGAAACCTTCGCGCAGCGCCGGGTCTCTCATGCGCTGGCTATCGAACAAGCCGAGCAGCGCCGTGAATGCAGCGCCCCGCCAGCGTTCGGCGTTCGGTTGCCCCGCCTTGGGGTCGCCACTGTGGCCCAACCAACGCAACAACACCAACAGCGCCGGTTCGGATAGCTGCCGCCGCAGCCCCGCCGTCTCCCACCGTTCATCCAACTTCTGCTGCACCGCCCCCATGTGCGCGTTCTGGCCATCAAGCAGCGTCCCGCCCACCGGTTCCTTGCCGAACGCCACCTCCAAATCCTGCCATGTGAGCGACCACACCTTGAATCCGGCCCGCACCAACGCCATGCGCTTGCGGGAATCCTCGTCCGTGGCGTCTCGGTGGTACTCGAAGCCGTCCATGAACACGGCCACCGGCGTTGCCTCGCCGCGCACCGGGCGGAGCAGGAAATCCGGGCGGCTGGGTACGGCCACGCCGCTCGCTTGGCCGACGTCTACTTGCGGTTCCATGAACCAGCTGGCCGGGCCGATTTTCAGAACATAGCCGAGTTTGCCGGCCACCAGGTCTTGCCGCACGCGGGGCTTGTAGCCATCCACTTCAACGCGCCGTAGCGCCTCGATGAAACGCGCCTCCAGTTCGCTTTCCACCAGCGCGTGTATGTCCACCTTGTGCAGGCCGGGCACTTCTTCCAGATCTTCGGCGTGATCCAGAATCTTCGTCAACAGCGCCATCGCCGCGGTGCGCGAGGTGTTCTCCATGTCGCGGCTGCGGCGGTAGGCGTACACGCAGCGGTAACAGCCGTCCTGCTGCGGGTCTCGGCTTGGGTCTTGGCCGCACTCGCAGTTCGCCAGCGCCGTCAATGCCTCTCGCAACACGCCCAGCAGGTTGTCCGGCTTGGCCAGCAAGTCCTTCAAGTAGCCGGTGCCGCCGGGCACGGTGTCGAAGAGGATCAAGTAGCGGCGGCCGTCGCTGGCGCCGGGCAGGGCGTTGTCTCCAGTCATCGCCCGCAGGTGGGGCAGACGGCCGCCGAAACGCTGGCGCAGGCCGAGCTCCAGCGCCGCCACGAACGAAGCCACATGCCGTTCGGAGGCCATGTCCGCAATGGGCAGCAGCAGGCGCAACGCTTCGGATTCGAACTCGCGGTACAAATACAGGCATTCCACGATGGCGTCGCTGCTGCGCGCTCGGCAGAAGCGGGCGTGTTCGGCTTCCTGGCCTTCGTCTGGGCGGCGTGGCTGCACCGTGCCGCACTCCCGGCAAACGCGGAAACCGCTGCGCGGCGTCTCCCGGCCGGCGAAACGGGTGCGGCGGCCGGAGTCGTCCACGCGCCCGAAGTTCATTTCCCGAAACGTGGCGCTGGCGATGTACTCGAAGCCAAACGGCGCTTCGGGGCGGGAGAAGGCGTAGGCGGCCTCGATGGCGTCCTGCTCGAAATCCACCACCAGATGGCGGGTGTAGAACAGCGGCTCGCGATCGTCCTTCTCGTCCAGAATGCGGCTGCGACGATCGGCGGTGGCGGCATGCACCACGCGCAGCGGCAGCATGTGGCGGCGCTGGCCTTCGTCGCCCCACATCGGGTCTCCGCAACGCGGGCAAACGGTGTGGCTGTCGCCGCTTTCCTCGAGGTTCTCGCAATAGGCGCAGCTTGGGCACAAGCGCCAGGTTTCCACCGGCGAAACCCGCGTATCAACGCGGTTGATGCGCACATGCCGGCCGGTGGCGTAGAACTCGTTATCCGGCGCGAGTTCGGCCAGCGCCGCCTCCGAAGGGCGCTTGTACTCGTATACCGGGCGATCGTCGCGTTCGTCGCTGCCCTCCCCGCGTTGGCCGGACGTGCGATAGATGATGGAGCGCAAGGTAACGCCCTCTTGGGGAAAGGCGTAGTTCGGGATCAGCCCTTCATCCGTGAGGAACTGAAACACGTCCCGGCCATTGATGCGGCGGCGGATGGCGTCCAAGGCGCGGCGCTCCGCGTTTACGTCTTCTGTTTCGCGCTGTGTGGCTTCGTCCTGCGGGCCCTTGGCGAGCGCTGCCGAACGGCGCCGCAGGTTCTGCGCTTCCGTGCGCAGCGATTTGCGTTCTTGGTTCACTTCCAACAGCCGGTTCAACACCCGAGCCACCAGCGGCGGCCGGCCGCCTTCGTCGCCTTGCAGAAACTCCGCAAGGTAGGTGCGGGAAGACTCATTGAGATCCTTGAAGGCTTGCAGGAACCGTTCCAGCAAATCGTCCGAATGGCGCTGCACGAAATCGAAAAACGGGTAGGGAAAGCCGTTCTGCTTGGCGGCTGCGACGTTTTCGTAAACCGTGCGCATGGTGGCTGGCACGGCTTCCGGGGCAACGCCCGTGGCCACCCAGCAATCCAAGCAGAACGCGGTGAGCTGCCGTTCCAACACCGCGGAAGCGTTCAGAAACACGCCCGGCGGTTCCACGCCGCGGGCCAGCATGTCTAGCGGTTCGGCGTAATAGAACAAATCGTGCGGGCTGCCCGTGGCCACGGTGACGGAAAGCGCGTTGCCGTCCCGGCGCCCGGCGCGGCCAATGCGCTGCACGTAGTTCTCCGGCGCTGGCGGAACTTGGCACAACGCCACGGCGGAGAGTTCGCCGATGTCCACGCCGAGTTCCAGCGTGGGCGTGGCGGAGAGCACGTTCGGCTCCCAAGGCTGCGGATTCTCGGCGGCGAACCGCTCCTGCAAGCGGGTGCGTTCGTCCCGGCCCACCAAAGCGGTGTGTTCAGCGGCAACGATGCGGCGGATGGCGGCCTCGCGGTACAGCCGGCCGAACCAAGTTTGCGGCGCGGCTTGTGGCGCTTGGTAGCTATCTTGAACGGCGAGATCCAAACACGGCACGTTGCGCCAAAGGTCTGCTTCCGTTTCGGCCACCACCAGCGGACGGCCCGCTCTGGCACCCCGCAGCATGGCGGTGCGGGTTGTGGCGTGAAAACGTGCCGGCTCCAGCCCGAACGCCGTGGTGTTGGGCGCATCCAGCCGATTGGCTAGGCCGGCTTCCACCAGCGCGGCGAACAGGGATTCGAGAACGTCCGCCGCGTATTCCGTGGCGGCGATGGGATCCACGGGCGAGAGGACTCTCTCCACCCATTTCTGATACCAGGATTTGGCACCGCGACCGCGCTGCGCCAATGGTTCCAGGCCGCGTTCGCGGCCCGTGCGCCAGGCCGGAAACACTGGCAATGCAGAACGCCGGCCGAAATCCTGCAAGGCGCGGTTGCGGTTCAACGTGCTGTAGGGATTGCCGCCTTGGGCAACGTAGGCGTTGGTGAAGGGCGTGTTGAAGGCGCCGCGATCCTTTAGGCGGCGCAGGATGCCAAGCAGCAACGCCTTGGTGGCATCGGCCGGCAGTTCGCGGAAGGGTTCGAAGTTCTCGCGCAGGTGGCGATGGGCGTTGGTGCAGGCTTGCGCGAAGGCGTTTCTATCCACACCGACAGTGGCGGTTCCGGTGCGCTCCAACGTGCGGCCGATGGTGGATCGATGGCCGAGTTCGGCCAGCGTCTCCCAAGCCAGCCGTTCCGCCACCAAGCGTTCCAACTGCGTACCGTTTGCCAGGCGGCCGTTGGTGTGCAAATCCTGAAACTCGCGCAGCCATTGCCGGTCTGGGGCGATGAACTCCGCCACGAACCGTTCGTCGCTGAACGGGTGGTTGCTTTCGCTGCGCCACCAAGACGCCACCATGGTTGGCAACTCGCTTAAGGCGATGCCTTCGTGTTCTGCCACTACTTGGGCGATGGCGGCGCGAACGCTGTTCTGCCAAGTGCGGGCGGAAAAGAAGCCGGCGCGATGCGCGGCATCCTGCACGTTGTCAGAGAAAGCGATGACTTTCTGGGCGCCCACTGCGTCCGTGCGCTGTGCGCCATCGCCGCCGAGATCGTCGTTGTGGCGGGAGGCGAAGGTTTGGCCGAGCACCACGCTGAGCAGGCTGGATGCGCGGGCGCCGACGATGATGAGCGCTTCAACGGCGTGGCAGAAGGGGCAATCGCGGCTTAGCACAGCGCGGCCGCTACGGCTGGTTACCGATTCCGGGCAGAACACGCGCACCGTTTGGCCTTCGCCGCAGCTGGTGCAGGTAGAAGCTGCGGCGCCGCGCACGGCGTGGATGTGGCCGCAGTTGCCGCACAGCGTGGCGTTTATGCCTGTGACGCCGGGTGGCGGCTCGTCTTCTTCTGCTGGAAAGAAGAAACGCACATCCATATCTCGTGCGAAGAAGCGGTTGTAGAACTCGCGCAAGCTCCGCCCTACCCGCGATTCGGCGGAACGCTGAACCGCGCCGTAGCCGGTGACGCGGCACTCGCGGCATTGCACCAGCGGCAGGTGCAGGGGCGAATCTTCGGGGTTCAGGTCGTCCGAGTGGCGCAATCGTGCTGGCAATGTTTCGGCGTTGGGTTCGAGTTCCGCCGGCGGTGCTGGGCTCTCCCGTTCGTGCCCGGACGGCGCCACGCGACACACCATGCGCCGCAGTTCGCGCACCCACAGATGCAGGCCCACGCGGAGAAACGGCTTGGTGCCGCCGTTGCCGTCGCTTTCCCTCGCCACGGAAATCAAAGCGCACAGGCCATTGAGCAGGCCAACGGCTTCGCTGTGCGCTTCCGCGCCATCCGCAGAGAGCGGCAGGCTGGTGCGCATTCGCGCCGCGATGGTGGCGATGGGCAACGGGCCTTCCGCCAACGTTCGCAGCAGGTTCACGAACATCAGGTGTTCGCGCAGTTTCGTCGCCAGTGTGAGGCGCCAATCTTCAGCGTGAAAATCGCCTTCAATCGCGGTGCCGAAGAACAGTTCGTGCTGCGCTTTCAGATAACTCTCTGCATCCGTGTAGCGAGCGGGATCCACGCGCTCGGCGAGGCTCGGCTGCGGCGGCCCGGGCGAGATATGCCTTTGGATGATGGCGGTGCCGAGCACGTCATCAATGCTCTCGCGTTCCTCGCGCAGGATGGCGGCCTCGTCGAAGGCTTGGCCAAACAGATCGGCGGCGTATTTCCGCAGTTCCGTGCTGCTGTGTTCATCGCCAACCGTGGCCGATGTGCCGACGCAGATCAGCCCTTGCGCGGGCACTTGCAGCCGCTCCCGCAGGCGGCGAATGAGGCACGCCAGATCGGTGCCTTGCGGGCCATCGAACGTGTGCAGTTCGTCCACCACCAGATAGCGCAGCGCGTGCGGCTGGTTGTGCCGCCAGAGACGACGATCCGCCGGGCGGATCATCAGAAAGTCCAGCATTTTGTAGTTGGTGAGCAGGATGTGCGGCGGGCGTTCGCGCAGGGTTTCCCGTTCGGTGACGAGATGCTCCGGCCCCATCGTGGTGTGCGGCGCCTGCTCGCGTTCGCCAACGTAAAGGCCAGCGCTCACCTTGCCGCGCAAGGCCGGCGTTTCGTGGATGACCTTGGCGAGGCGGCGCGACTGATCGAAGGCCAGCGCGTTCATGGGATAGACGAGGATGGCCTGCACGCCTGCTTCGGCGGCGTGGCGGCGGCAGTGATCCAGAATGGGCCACAGGAAGCACTCCGTTTTGCCCGAACCCGTGCCGGTGGCAACGATGGTGGAGCGCCCGCCGTGCGCCGCCGCCGAATCCAGCCGCTGGTGCGCGACGCGCTGATGGCGGTACGGCGTGAAGCCGAGCGGGATTTCCGGGAACGGCTCGCCGCCCTCGGGGGCGAGCTTCGGTGGAAGTGCGATGGAGAGGTACGGGCCTTTGACGAGGTTCTCGTCTTGGGCGAGGAAATCTTCTAGAACGTGCGCCAGCGCGGGGTTGGAAGGGCCGAAGCCGGTGGCGAGGAAATCGTGCAGGGCACGGATGACCTCGTGGGCGACGACCGACGGGATCATGGGTGCGCGGCTTCGATGATCCGCAGCGAGAGCTTATTCAGGCCAACTCCCACAACCCGTGTGGCGAGTTGGACTTCAAGATGCCTTCAGTCTTCAACTTGTGGCGTGCCCGGCGTACGTTGTACACCCATTCGATCTGCCCGTTCTTCTTGCGGAGTTTGCGGTCGGCCCGGCTTAGCTGCCCTTCCATCCGTTGCCCAACACGTTCGATAACATCCTTTGCTCGCCCGCTACCTCCGAGTTCCTTGAGTACGTCGACTATAGGCTCATGGAAGGCCGACTGAGGGGTGGGGCCAGAACGCCGTTTCCCCTTGTTGCCTACTCGGGCGTGCGACGCCTGCAACCGTTTTTTTTCCTCGTTGCCCCGCCCGGCGCGCCTCATTTTCCTCTTCATCGCGATTACCGCGCCTTGAGTCACGCTAAACTTCTCGGCAATTTCGGCTTGCGTTTTACCGCCACAGTGCATATCCCAGCCGGCCTCGTGCCAACCACCTGGCTTGCCGACTCTATCGGTCGGGCTACTCTCTAATCGGGCGGGTCGTTCCGCGGGCTTGGCGACACATTCCAGCATAGGCAGTACATCATCCTTCTCTATGTTGAACCACTCACCACGGTCCCTACGCCGGTGGTTGAGAATCTTGTGAAATGCTTGCTCGACAATATCCATGTCGTCGACCCATACAGAACCTGCGATCTTGATCGTTGCCGTCATTTTGCCGCCGTTGAGAGTTCTTTCTCTCTGTTCGACGTCAATGGTCTGGCCGACCTTACAAAAGCCGGGTAAGTCTTCGTCTGTGGCGATATAGACGTAGCCCTGCTTGGGCATACTTGCTCCCTCGTTGACCGCAGTCTCAGGACGGAAGCATATCAAACTCCGCGAACGCACTATGGCAGCCTAGTCGGAGCCTTGGCCGAACAAGTCCCCGCCTTGCCGCGCAACGCGGGGGGTTTCGTCGATGACCTTGGCGAGGCGGCGCGACTGATCGAAGGCCAGCGCGTTCATGGGATAGACGAGGATGGCCTGCACGCCTTCTTCGGCGGCGTGGCGGCGGCAGTGATCCAGAATGGGCCACAGGAAGCACTCCGTTTTGCCGGAACCCGTGCCGGTGGCAAGGATGGTGGAGCGCCTGCCGTGCGCCGCCGCCGAATCCAGCCGCTGGTGCGCGATGCTGATGACGGTACGGGGTGAAGCCGAGCGGCACTTCCGGGAACGGTTCGCCGCCCTCCGGCGCGAGCTTCGGCGGCAGCGCGATGGAGAGGTACGGGCCTTTGACGAGGTTCTCGTCTTGGGCGAGGAAGTCTTCTAGAACGTGCGCCAGCGCCGAGTTGGAAGGGCCGAAGCCGGTGGCGAGGAAATCGTGCAGGGCACGGATGACCTCGTGGGCGACGACCGAGGGGATCATGGGTGGGTTGTGGGTGGCGGCTTCACGGTGAGTGGGATGGTCGCACAGTGGCGGCTCTGACGGTTGCCTGTACCGCGCTCCCGCCGTTGAACCGTCGCGGCTCGTGGTTCAAGCAAACGGGTCTCGGACTCGAAGCTCCCGGAACAGCGAAAAGTCGCGGTCTGGCGTGAGCAGCGCCTCAATGCCGTGGGCAACGCAAGTCGCGGCGATTCGAGCGTCATGCACCACCCCGCCGACGACATGTGGGCGCAAGACGAACCGACGAAGGACATCTGCAAACCCCTCCGTCTCACCGATCATGCGTTTGGAGGGAGAAGCCGTCCACGCCGAGAATTGCTGCCATGCACGGTCCGACGTTGTAGCCCCTTCTCGCCAGATGCGACGGTTGGTGACGACGCTGAAGAACTCGTAGCAGCAGGGCCAAGGGATCGCCCACGGCCGGTCGCCCTCGGCAAGCTCCTTTATCAAGGCGTGTGCTTGTTGGCCTACCTGCGCCTCCCGCCGATGCACATAGATAAGCACATTGGTGTCGACGGCAATCACCGGGCGCCGGAGTCGCCATAGATCAGATCGCGCAGCTCGGGCCAAGAGTACGTCGCGAAGGGGTCTGGCGAGTTCGGGTCGCCAACGCGCAGGTCTGGAAGCTCGTACTGGCGACGACGGTCTGCTGCCGCGACTACGCGGCGCAGACCATCTTCCACGACAGCGCGTAGCGGGCGCCCCGTCTCCTTCGCATGCCGTTTGGCACGGGCGAGCAACTCATCGTGGATGTCTAGCGTTGTCTTCATAGGTGCCATCGTAGCCATATAAGAGGGTATGGGCAAGGCAACGATGGATTCGGTGGCGTTCAGACGATCATTTCGGCCAACAACGGGATGATCTATACGATGGTCGCAAACTGGAGGCAGGTGCGGATGTCCTCGGCCTCCAAGTCTGGCTCATCCAGGCTCTCCTCTTGCGACGGGCCCGTCGCAAGCAAACCAAGCACATCCGTCACGCGGATGCGCATGCCCCGGATGAATGGGCGTCCTCCACACTGTTGCACGCTCGTGGTGATGACTGCCTTGCGCGCAAACGCGCCATCTCACTTGTCTTCTTACCACATCGGTCGTTCGGCACTACCGTCAATCGACAAACCATTCCTTGTCCTTGGCGACGAGGCCCAAGGGCTTCGCCTTCGCTGCAACGTTCGTACGGACCAAGTCGTAAGCCGCACTCACGAGATCCAGAGGATACTGCTCGCTTCTCTCAATAACCTCTTCGACTAGCCCATTTGGCGTCCGGTCGGTCGCTTGGCGTCGCCCCATTCCATATCCGTAAAACTCGTCTACGACCACCCCTTGAGAGTAGGTGCGTGAAACTACGGCCACCCACTTCGACCACTCCTTGGGCCTAGCTCGTAGCGCATAGAGCGCACTCCATTGGCAGAATTCTAATGTGCAGACATCACCGCCTCGATAGTCCGCAACATGTCTCTCATAAAGTACCAACCGATCTTGAGGTCTGACGCGAGAAGAGATGGCAACCGCAAATCTGTGGGACAAAGATCGCGGCAACTGTTCGAAATCCATAGAGAGCCGCCTTGCACCGCAAACATTCCGCGCCTGCGCACTGGCGGCAAGCGCTTGATGCAGGCACATCCACTCGTCTGAGTCAAGGTGTCGAAGTTCATGGTCAACCGCTTCCGCTAACTTCACTATCGTAGATTTTCCGGCCCACGAAAAAAAGACTAGCAAAAAGAAGGACCTATCTATCGGCCCGCGGCATTCATTAATCTGCCGCTCCCACCACCGCGACGCTCCGCTCTGAAGTCGTGCGTATCTAACGCGTTCGCACAGATCCACCGACTCATCGAACAGCCGGGTGGCTCCGGCACCTCTAACACTACTCGACCTCATGATACCGGCCGCGACGGCCGCGAGCACAAACCATATCCATTGTTCGCCGAAATCCTTTCGTCCCCTCGACACTAGCTCCTTCCAAGGATTCAACGTGGTCGACCACTCTAACGTCGTATGTTTCTTCGACAAATCTAACGACAGCGCTATGAAGTCGCTACATCGCCTCTGCATGTCTAGGCCACCTTCATGTCCTCCCGACACCACAAGACCGTAGTACCTTCCCCAAAGAGCGTCGAGCGACTCCGACGACCTTTCTCCAAATGCGATAGCGTATCTCCACGGGGACAGCACTGACGCGAAAGTACATATGAGCCCCTTGTCCCTTCCATAGACATGCAATTGCCGACCGCCGAGTAGCAGTGTGATGACAGCTCCAAGTCGGCCCTCATCGCGCTCCAGCCAATCACCTCGTCCTCCACAAGCGACTAACCAAAGTCGATCAATCTCGTCATGCGTTGAGTAGCCATCGAGGTCTTCATTTTCCAGCCTCTCGACGACACCGAGGTACATCCCCGACTCTATCCACGTCGTTAGGTGCTCAGGCGCAAGGTTTGTACACCTGCGCTGCCAGTGGTCTAGTCGTTCGTCAACAGTCGAATTAACGTTGATGAGATCAATCAACTCTTCCCGGAAGTCCTCCGGAGGGCACTGATTTAGCAGATCGAAGCATCGCTCCACAAGCTGTGCGCCGCCGCAGTCTGTCGGTAGTGTCAATGTGTCTCGGCGCCGATAGTGACCAGCCACTAGCTGATTCAACCCCATGTCATCAAGAACGATTGATATCACGCGCTTCATCACTAGCGGGACCGACCAGAAAACCCTGTCGGCCAGAAGCGTCACGGCCAACCTCTGAGGATATCCAGTATCCCGATACGCCCCCTCGCGTGCCAGTGCATCTAAGGAGTCTACAAGAGCTGGTAGCTCACCTTCGTCATAACAGCCAGCGTAAAATCGCACGACGTTCTGCCAATAGAAGTTGCGTGCCATCGCGTCGAAGCGCTCCGGTTTCGTCCCATTCTTCGTCGTGCCCGGTGGGCAGTACGGAGCGGTAACATAGAGATATTTCGCCGCAAAATACTCACGAAGCGACTGGACCTCAAATTCGAATGTACCTTGAACTCTTGATACTAGAGCGACGATTCGTTCAACCATTCCAGAAAATAACTCTTCGACGTCTGACTCATAACCCATCTCCGTCAAGTATCTCTGAACTAGCTCCCTCAATTTATCCTCTTTGATTGTACCACGGGTATCCCTTGTCTCCGCCTCCGAGTGGAGTATCCAAGCCACAAAACGGTGTATCTTGATGAACAGATCTCGATTATCGAGCACAACGGTCGTCTTCTCGGCCTCTCTATCAAAAGCCTTCTGGACATAACTGTCGTAGAGGGCTGTCCTCATCTCCGGTAGCGACGGCCCATGGGATCTAACTAGGCTGAGTAAGATGGAAAGCTGCATCGGGTTTCTAGCCAGTTCCCGAACATGAACCTGATTAAGCTTTCGCTCTAGGACATCATGGACATCGTCTGCCTCCCGCGGTGACAACTTGAGGGCCTTTAGCCACCGTTCAGCGTACTCCTTGATATCAGCTATCCCAATGGGAGCTAGTTCGAGATGGGGGAACGTCTTCTCTGGGAGCCCAGGTGAGTTGGAAAAGACCGCCGGACGGCTTGTGACGATCGTCTGCAATGACTTTGCATTCTCGCCGATACGATTCGTAGTTCTTGTGATTTCCTCAACAACGCGACGGCGACGTTTAATGTCAGCTACTTCGTCGAGTCCGTCGTAGAAAATCAGGATGGGCGTGGCGTGACAGATCGCAATGAGGTCGTCGACATTGAAAGAAGACCCGCCGGCACCGATCGCAATCTGTGCCGCAAGGAAAGACTCAATGGTTCGGACGGGATACTCTTTGCCTGCGGTATCTCCGCTGTCTGCGAACGGCCAGTCACCACCAAACCATGCGGCGAGATCTCTACATTCGATACGGAACGGCAGACGAACTGGTGCCTTGGCGTGCGAGGAATCTATCCTGTCGTCATCTTTCCCAAGTATTTTATGTCGGTGAATCTGACAGACGTATTGGGCAATCGTCGACTTTCCTTGACCGGGGGCACCCTCGATTACGAACGGCAATTTACTGTTTTGAGCAATGGTGTGTAGAAGGAATGAGGCGGCACCTCGTCGAGGACCTAGGAATAGCATACCGTTGGAAAAGCGTTCCAAGTTGTCGATTTTTTTCTCAGGCAACTCCGCAGCAACTCTCGTGAGGACATCTGCAACCGTATCGTTCGCACCGGTACGTCTGCCTTCCTTTGCGTACGCTCGGTCGGCATAGGCCAGAATTTCGACGGGTACGTCGATAAAGAGGTCAAGGATCTCGCTCTGCAGTTCGATCTGATTGAAGCGTAATTCTTTGTCGCGATCGTATTGATCTTGGAGGAACGCTCGGATAGCGGGTTCTCGATAACTACCTCGCGCGTCCGCGCCCTCGGCCATCATCCGAATGACGTCGGTGCCCCGAAGGGCTTCTGGAAAACTAAATTTGACTTCCCGAGCATCGTCTAGGCGACGGCAAATGTCATCGCGCCACCAACACTGAGCTGAAATAGGGAGCTTTCTTAATAGGTCGGACATCTTGTCTATAGAGCCGCTTCCTGGCTTACCAGTTCCTCTCACGTTCGTTAGCAAGTAGTACTTGGTTGCACCTGCATTTGCCAAATCCGCGATCTTAGATCTTTCTCGTTTGATTGTCTCGAATAGTCGCCCGGTCTGTTTGGGGTCTTGAACGAATTTGGCCTGAAATACCACATGCTCCCCGGCCTCCTTGTCCGAGAGAAGCAACGCATCTCGTCCACCATCGCTTTGGTAGAGGGGGAAGCACTGGATATCTGGGAAGAGCTTTGCCAAGAGGCTCTGGCATAGCGCCTGAAAGCGATCTGGCCCTAGGTTTTCGAGCGGATAGTCCATCTTTTGTCCCCGGACGTCAGAAGACCTAAACACTGTGGCCGGTAGAAGGTGGTGTCCAAGAGGCGGCGTAGGCCGTCTCCCTACTGCAAGCAACGAAGGGCGTCGTGTAGGTAACTAGCTCGTCACTCTTGCCATGCGGCTGCTCGACGAGTCTGGCGACCCTAGTGTGGTCTGAGTCACGCACATCCTCCCAGCCAAGAGCGATGTCATTTTTGGTGCCGTCCGGCATTGTCAGCGTGTAGCTGGTATCACCTTTGATAGCTCTACGAGGCAGCCCCACGCCCGGCAAGCCCTTCGATGGCGTGAAGACGATGCGTCCGTTGGCGTCGTAGTAGGTCTCGGCTTCATATTGGCGCATGACGGGGAATTGTACGCGATAGATGGTTTGCAGTTCGTCCAAGGTCAGCCCGACGGCCTTGGCAGCCAAGACGTCGATTTCGACTAGGGCTTGGCGGCGGACGTAGTCGGTGCGTAGGCCGTGGTCTCGGTGCCATTCTGGGGTTAGCTGCGGCCAGTCGTTGGGGAGGCGCGGGTCTTGGCGCGTCCAAGCGTCTTGGCGGAAGGCGTCGATGGCGGTCATCGTGGTGCCGTTGGCCGATGGCTGTGGGGACATACAGGCATCGTACCACAGGTCGGCGTAGTGGTTGGTGAGACAGCACAGGCGTAAGGCTCTGATTCTTAAGGCGGTTCGGATGCCCGGGTCGCAGTCTTCGGTGAGGATGGGCAGGCGGCTTAGCCAAGAGAGGTTGGCGTGGCCGGACCCTGTCGTCTTCATGAAGAAATCGAGGACGATGGACAATGAGAGGGCAGCGAAGTCGAGCAGTTGGCCTGCGTCACGGAAGGCCGTGGCGAGGCAAGTGTGGATGAGGCCGACGCCCTTGGGGATGATTGCCGTCACGAGGGTGCGTTCAAGGGCGGCGCTAATCATCTCTCGGTGTATCAGGCGGTAGTAGTCCGTCACCTTGCGCGGTTCATCCTCCCCCGGTTCGCACCAAGACACCCGCGGCGTGCGCGCCTCGTACTCATCCACACCACAGGCCGGAACGTAGTTTGTGCGCGGCAGGTAGTCGTCCGGCAGCGTGGTGAGGTCCAGCACGTCGTAGTGGCTGTTCTGCGTACACACTCGGCGCGGCGTCTTGTTGAACGGGTTGCCGACGAAGAAGTGCGGGCCGGAGAGGATCAGCTGCGAAGCGTCCGCTGGAAACCGCGTCTCGCGGCGGATGGTGCCTAGCCGCTGGGCCATCGTCTCGTGCCAGTGGCCAGTCACGTGGAACTCGTCGCCCAAGTCGCCCAGCCGTTTCGGATGCGCAGCGAACTTCCGCAGCACCGCCAGCAGCGTCTTCGCGTGCAGCGCTGGCAGCCGGGCGCGAAGCGGCGGTGTTCCGGCCACGTCATACAACGTGGCGAAGTTCGCCAGCGCTGCCGAATCCACTTCCACAACACGATCAGCGTGGCCAGCCGTCGTCCAACCTTCCTCGTCCTTGATGCCCGGCACCTCACCCTGCCCGTCATGCTCCAAGCAGGCGCCCACCGTTCCCGGCGCGAACAAATTGGCGATGTGCTTGAACGCCGGAGCATCCCGCGCCTCGCCATACACGTTCACGCTGAACAGCGTCTCGTGATGCACTTCGGAGAACAGCTTCTTCTCATTCTGAAACTGAAAGTGCGCCCGCAACCTCGAGTACAACGCCTCCCGAAACACCCCACCCTTCGGATCGTCGTACACCCCTTCGGGATGCAGGAAACCGGCCACTCCCCCTTCCCGCCCAATCATCCAAGCCTGCGGCAGAAAGCACTTGTACAGGTTCGTCTGCTGCCCGGCGAGCAACGGATAGTTCTGCCCCGCGTTCAGAAACACCTGCGTCGCTTCTGCTTCCTCCAACTCCGTCAGCCAAGCCTCCCGAAGCCCCTCGTACCGCTCGAACATCTCGCCGCGCAGCGCAGTTATCTCCGTTGCCGAGTGTTTCCTCAGCACGAACAGCGGGTTGCGGTCGCCCAGCACACCGCCTTCCTCCCACTCCACCTTCACCCACGGCGGGTTGCCCAGCACTAGGTCAAAGCCGCCTTTCTCCGCGAACACGTCCGCGAAGGCCAGTTCCCAGTGGTGGAAGCGGTGGCGGGCGGCGAGCTCTTCGACGAACTTCAGCCTAGGAAACTGCTCGAACAGCTTCTCGAAATCCAACATGCCGAGCTGGTTGGTGATTCGTCGGGCGATCTCGCCGGCGTGTTCGGCGTATTCCGCGCCGAAGAGGTCGGCGGTTTGGTTGGGGCCGATGTCCGGCTGGAACAGCGAAGTGCTCAGCACCAGCGTGATCTCGTTCAGGAAATCGTCCCGGCTCGGCAGCAGATTGGCGTTGCCAATGGGCCAGAACCACAGGGCGCACCAGTAGTCCATCACCAGCTTCAGGCGGCGGTACGGGCTGGCGGTGCGCGTGCCTTCGCTGAACATGCCTTGGCTGCGGATGTCGTCCTTCCACTTGTTGGGCGTGGTGCGCCGGGCCGCTTCCGGCTGGCCCCACACGGGCTGAGTGTCCTCGGTGGCGGCGCGGTCGCGGGCCAATAGCTCCACATGCAAGGCCCAAAGCGCATCCACGCGGCTGGAGAGGGATTCCAATACCTCGATTTCCTCGTCCGCGAAGGGCTGGAAGAACGTCTTGCGCCACACCTTGATGTGCTCGAAGTTGTCGGCTTCAAGGAGCTTCGCGGCCTTGTCGCCGTAGTTCGCCATGCCGTCGTCCGGCAGCAGGAAGTGGTAGACGGTGCCGGGCGAGCGGCTGGGCGCCGCGTTCTCGGCGGTGCGCCAAGGCACGCGCTGCGGGGCGCTGTTAAACCACAGGTTCGCCTTCTTCTGCTTCGTCAACTTGCTGCGCGGATACACCTGCCGGCGCGCGCCCACCAGCGAATTGCCGCACATCAGCTGGTAGCCGAACCACGGCACGTGGCCGTCCTTGTGGATGCCGTTCAGCCACAGGGAAACTTCCGCCAGTTCCAGCGCCACCGGGTTCAAGTCCACGCCGAACACGTTGCGGTCCGCGATGTGGTGGCGCGTGCGTTGCAGTTCGTCGGCGTAATCGGCGTGCTCGATGCGGCGGTTCCGTTCGCGCTGCTTGCGTTCCAAGTAGAGCTGCGCCAGTTGGTTCACGGCTTCGTTCAGGAACGCCGCGGAACCCATCGCTGGTTCGCACACGGTGATGTTCAGGATGTCGTCCGCCGGCGTGTGTTCCGTCACCAGTTCGCGCAGGGCGTACTTCACCACGGTGCGAGTGAGGGATTCCGGCGTGTAGTAGCTGGCGGATTTCTGCCGGTCGCGCCCGGCCAGGCGGTAGAGGAACGTGCCGCGTTGGTGAACGCGCAGCTTCAGATGGCCGTTCTCGTCGCGATCCTGCACCTTCTCTTCTTCGGCGTACTGGCCGAGATCGCGCTGCGGCACGAAGTAGGCGGTGGCGAGTGCGTTTTGGGTTTCGCCGGCGTTGGCCGGTTTCACTTCGTACAAATCCTCTTCGGCGAAGAAGCCGCGGTAGGCCAGTAGCGCTTCGTATACGGCACCGAGCTGGTTGATGCCCAGCTGCGCGTAGGAGATGCGGCCGCGGCGCTTCAGTCGGCCGCGCCCGGTGCCGGGGCGGGAGAGGGACATCAAGCGGATTACTGCTTGCAGGCAGCGGTTGCGCAGCTTCACCTGGTTCAAGAGCGGCGTGGCTTGCGGGCGGAACAGGCGGCTATCCAGCGGGCGCATGGTGAAGCCGTTGCGGCGCGGGCGCTGGGCCAGCAGGTCTTCTTGCGCGTTGAAGCCCTCGCGGACGAGGCGGAACAGCTGCTCGATGCTGTGGTGCAGGTGGTAGCCGTTCAGGGATTCCTCGGTGGTGAGGCGCGTCATCTCCAAGTCGCGCAGGCGTTCCAGGCCGTAGCCTTGGCGGTAGGCTTCGGCGTCCAGCGGCGCGTAGCGCAGGTTCGGGCGCGCCTCGATGTAGAACAGGAACAGCAGGCGGTACATGTAGCGCAGGGCTTCGCGGCTTAGCCGATCGGTGAGGGCGGCGTCCGGGCGGTCGTAGATGCGGCCCTTGGCCACTTCGCGCAGGTGGCGGATGGCTTCGTTGCCGATGAGTTCGATGCATTCGCGCAGGGCGTGCTTCAAATCCTCGGAGACGGCGAAGGCGTGCTTGTGGCTGTTGTCGTCCAGGCCGTCTAGGAGGCTTTCGCGGCTGGTACTTCCCGGCTGAAGGCTCTCGCGGTGCAGCAGGGCGGCGGTGGCCTTCAGCGTGGCGTCTTCCTTCAGGGAGAGGATGTCGTCGAAATCGAAGCGCAGCAGGCGGTTGTGCGTCCACTTGCCGCGTTCGAGCAGGAGGGCGCTGTTGCAGGAGAGAACGAGTATCCAGCGCGGCGGGCGGGATTGGATGAGAGTGCCTTCGGGCGCGGGGTGGCGGCCGCGGGCGGTTGCGTTTGGGAAGAAGAGCCGGCGGGTGACGATGGTGTTCCACGTTTCGTTCAGCACGGCCTCCGGCGGAGGTGCTTCGCCGTGGAACTGCAAGGTGTGGGGTTTTAGGGCTAGTGGGTCTTCGCCTTCGCCGTCGGCGTCGTAGGCGCCGAGGACGAGCAGGCGCGCGGGTTGTGTGGCGGTTGCGCCTTCGGCGGCGAGGATGGGGATTTCGGCGCCGCCTTCTAGAACGAGGTTAGCGGGCTGCCAGCGGTAGCCGAGGGCTTCAAGCAGCAGGCGGAACCACTCGCGCTGGCGGATGATGCGGCGGCTGGCGCGGCGCTCTCGTTGGAAGTCTCGGCGGAAGCGGAGGTATTCGGGCGCGAGGGCACGGAGTTGGGCGTTGGGGGCTGGGTTGGGAGTGGATTCGGCCTGCTTGCGCCAGCGCTCTGTGGTGGCTTGGATGTCGCCGGTGAAGATCTCGGCGAGGTAGTGGTGGCTGAAGAACTCGTTCTCGTTGTGGATGCCGGTTAGGGTGGGCATGGGGTGGCTAGGCACACAAGCTGGACGCGGCTACGACCCTGTCAACGATCAAACTCTTGCATACCGGTACTTTCCCTTGATTTCACGGTTCAAGTAACCGCCAGGAGAACCAGCACTCTTCAGGTTCCTATAGATGCGCTCCGGGACGTCGAAGTACTGGTAAGTCCGACCGCTCTTGAAGCAGACCTCCAAAGTCTGCGTCGGTGAGTCGTAGCCGACTCCTGACAAGTTGCTTGAGCTAAGGGGGTCACGCCTCATTCTCGCCTCCAACTACCGTCTCTTCCTGCCGTACGACCTTGCTAGGTCGCGGATTCTGCCGTCTCCACACTTGGACAACTTCGTTGTAGTCTGCCTTGTCACGCCGCTGATTCCAACCCCCTGGGGAAGCGTATCCATCCTCTTCGTTACCCTCCACCACTACCGCTGGGTCCGCACTATCCGGTGGTCGACGCACACGGTCCACATTCGCTCGAATGGGAATGTTGACCGCCTCACCAACGACAAGGGCCTCACCCGTGCGTAGCACCGGGAGCACACCGAACAGCCCCTCCAAGCTGTCGCTAGCAGCCCCTTCCACCTTGCCGCGGTCTTCGCGGTTCGCCAGCCGCATGGCGAATATCGTCCCACACTGGGAGAGTACCGTCGCATCGATCTCCGACGGCCGCTGGCTGACTAGCATGATCCCTATGCCGTACTTACGACCCTCCTTCGCTATCCGCCGTACTCCTGCCGCCGCCCTTCCTTCGCTGCCTGAGCCGAGATATGCATGCGCTTCCTCTAACACGATCAGAAGCGGCCGCTCGCGCCCGCCTTCGGAGAGGTTTCTCGCCCAAAACAGGGCGTCATACAGGATTCGAAGAAGGGTGCCCACGACCTCTCCTTGGATCGTACTCGGCACTCCCGATAGATCCAGCACGGTGACTGGTTGTTCCTCTCCTAGCCAGTCTGATAATAGGCTGCCGAGGTCTGCCTCTACATACCCTTCCTCGTTTGGCATGTAGGGGCCCGGACGAAAGAGAAAATTGAATCTCGGGTCTCGCAATCTCGCGCCCAGAGCGTCGATCCCTCTGCTCATGTTCAAGTTGGAGTTGCTCAGACGAATCTTCTCCGTATCGCCTCTCACATCCTTCAAACCCCGAAAGCGTGGCGGAATAGCGCTCATTGCGTCCCCTGGCTGTTTGGGTCTGCCGTCCGCTCCGATTTCCAACGCCCATGTATCTCTTGATTGAACGGTCCCAGCCCGCTCGAAGTGCGTTGCGTTGACCTCGCAGTGAAGGTCGAACCATAGCCGGTGAATGCTGAAAGGCACCGGCGTGTCCACCGTAAGGTCGTTCTCTGTCACGTCTTCGACGGTGGCGGCCTCGATTGCGTGCCGCTTGAGTCCGACAATTCGATCTACTAACGCGCCCCTATCGCGGCCTTCTAGCGCCCCGAATGTGATGGGCATCAACTCGTCTAATATCATTGCCCAATAAGGAATATGAAGCGGCCTTTCGCCAGCTCCTTCATCTGCATTGGTACGGTAGATTGCCGCCCTCTCACCCAGCGCCGCTCCATACTCTCCATGTATGTCAATGATGAGCACTCTCGCGGACGGATACCGCTCGCTGTCGGCTAGCGCCGATAGGACGCCGGCCACCGTAGTGGATTTCCCAGACCCGGTAGCTCCGACGACGGCGCTATGCCGAGTGACGAGCGCGTTCAAATCGATCAACGCTGGGATGGACTCAGCCGCCGCTAGGTGGCCAATCTCTATGTAGCGAGGGTCTTTCGGTCTTCTGTAGATGGTCCCGAGATCCTCTTTGGTAACCAAGTGAGCGCGATCTCCAACAGTTGGATGTTGCGAAATGCCCCTTTGGAAGTCCTTGTTTGGCCGCACCTCACCGACAAGCTGGACCGTGATCCATCTATTGTCCTGATAGGGCACTTCTGCCATCGGCCGTGGCGGTGCCGCGCTCGCTCCGACGTGCGATACTATCCCGTAGAGATTCACGAACCCCATTGGAAACCGAACAAATCCTCCGAGCTGGCCCACCCGATAGCTTTGCCCATCTATGAAGCTGAGACCAGATGCGGTGGCATCGTCCAATCTGACGCGAACTGTCGTACCGGACACGTCCTCGACAGTACCAAGGAAAGTGGGATCAGTATTCACGGCGTTGACTCAACTTCACCTCCGCGCTTTGCTGGCGAGAAAGACGCGAGAAAGTGCCCCAAGCATTCGAAGTCTCCAAGACGACATTTGACAGAAATCTCATCGTCATCTTTGTCCTCTGCATTTTCTCCCGCTAGGCAGGAAGGCGAGAGACCGTTGCTTCCAGGCGTAGAATTGTCATCCTGGGAGCGTAGAGGGCGGAACGCACTGCCGAGTTCCTCTACCTGCCCAACAGAGCACGTCGCCCAGCGAGATTCCCGGCCGTCGACTACGGCCTTATCAAGAGCAAGAACGTTCAAGTTGGAGCATCGCTGGACCAAGTTCTTGACTTGCGGATACTCCGAGAGCACGTCGTACTGGAACGCATAACACACCGCAGAAGGGTTGGCCCGAAGGCTGTCAGCAATAGTGTCATTTATATGCTCGTCGGAAAATGAGTAGCCAATTGTAAACAGAGCAGCCGGCTTCCTTTCGTTTCCAATAAACGCCTTGAGCCGATCAAGCATTACGAAGTAGGGCATGCGTCTGCTTTCCGCGTACTTTAGGTGGGAGGGGTGGATGAGAAGCTGATCTCCTGCTCCATCAAGGCTTCGCACGATGTTCCTCTGACCCATGAGCCGCCAGTTGATGGAGCCGTGAAGCTTGCAAACCAAAGCCCATTGATCCGGAAAGTCATCCTGTTCGATAGCCTGCTGACTGAAGAAGGGCTGATAGGAGCCGACGAAACCGTCGAAGAACGGCACTTGCAGCGTCTCCAGAGCCTGCTCAACGAGCAGGTCGTAGTTAGTCGTGAAGATGAATGACCTGTTCGTGCGCTGCCCAATCCATCTGGCCAAGTTGTGGTAAGGCGTCGTGGACGAGGGAAGTGGTTTGTTGACCACACGTGAGATAGTCCCGCAGATCTCCTGCTCGAGATGTTGCAAGTCGGAGCGGCAGAATCCTCGCACGACATCATTGCCAACAACGGCCTCCATCGCACGAGCCCTGGTTAGCATGTGTTCGATTGTAGGGTTCTGTTGGCCGTCGTCCACGAGCATGGACTTCAGGCGCTGGAACGACTCCGCAAGGTCAGTGCCTGAAGACGCATTCACAACCGCGTCGGTAAGCCCTCGTGCGTCCGGGATGAAGGGTGAGTCCGCTACCTTGATCGAGGATGGACAACCGGCCCCAATAAGAAACCCGATGGGGAGCTTATCGACTACCAAGATCGTCTGTAGAGCAGCTACGACCTCGGCCGGACTGTGCGCATTAGGTGCCATCGGGAGACTGGGCCATGTCGATGTAGCAGGCAGCGACTAGCGATCAAGACTGAGTATGACCATATCACAGGGCGGGACGCGGTCGCCAAACTCGCGCAGGGCGTGCTTCAATCCGGAGACGGCGAAGGCGTGGTTGTGGCTGTTGTCGTCCACGCCGTCCCGCAGGCTTTCGCGGCTCGCGCCTCGGCTGCGTCGGCCTGTTCGGCGTCGTCTCTCAGCATGGTGCGCAGGAGCACGGTCGTGTCGAGGGTGACCCTCACTCCTCTCCGGCCCAGCCGGCGGCAGAGGCTTCGCTGATCTCTTCTATCGACAAGCGCTCCGTGTTGGACTGCTCCAGCAACCCGAAAATCGTCGATACCGGTTGCCCCGGCTTCGGTCGTAGCGCAATGCGGTGATCGGTGAGCAGATCGACGCTGAGCTTGTCGCCAGGTCGCACCCCGAGGTGCTGGAGCACTTCCTTTCGAAGCGTGATCTGTCCCTTGGCGGTGACAGTTAGGACTATTACCATGACATGGAACCTGAGCGTGGAAGTGCAGCAACAGTAAGGCGCTTTCGCCTTGCCATCAATGGCGTGGATCTGATCCGAGCCGTTGCGGATTAGGCATTCTTCACACGCGACTCAGCCGCTTGAACACGCGCTCCGGCAGGGCTCGCAGCAGGAACATGATCCGACGCCAACAAGCCCGGCGGGCCGGTGTTCTCAGTTCGCGGTGGCGAACCGCATGGCCTTGCCGTCGTGGCTCACCGCGATGGTCTGTCCGGGGGTGAAGCGTCCTTCCAGCAACGCCTTGGCCAGCGGGCTCTCCAGCGCTTGGGCAATGGCGCGTTTTAGGGGGCGGGCGCCGAAAACCGGGTCGTAGCCTTGTTCCACGAGCGCGTCCACGGCTTTGTCGTCCATCACGAAACCGAGGTCTTGCTCCGCCAAGCGCTCGCGCAGGCGGGCGAGTTGCACTTCGGCGATGGCGGCCATGTCGGACTTCTTTAGGGCGTGGAACACCACCACTTCGTCGATGCGGTTGACGAATTCGGGCCGGAACGCGGTGCCCACCACATCCATGACGGCGTCTTGGATGTCGTCGTCCAAACCCTTGGCGGCCAGCGCCTGCACGGCGTCCGAACCGAGATTGGATGTCATCACGAGGACCGTGTTGCGGAAATCCACGGTGCGGCCGTGACCGTCGGTTAGGCGCCCGTCCTCCAGCACTTGCAGCAGGATGTTGAACACGTCCGGGTGCGCCTTCTCGATCTCGTCGAGCAGAATCAGCGAGTAAGGGCGACGGCGCACCTGCTCGGTCAGCTGCCCGCCTTCCTCGTAACCGACGTAGCCGGGCGGTGCGCCGATGAGACGGGCGACGGCGTGCTTCTCCATGTATTCGGACATGTCCACCCGCACCAGCGAATCCTCGCTGTCGAACAGCGCCTCGGCGAGCGTTCGGCAAAGCTCCGTCTTGCCGACGCCCGTGGGCCCGAGAAACAGGAAACTGCCGTTCGGACGCTTGGGATCGGCGAGGCCGGCGCGGGCGCGGCGCACCGCTTCCGCCACCGCCGTCACCGCCTCGTTCTGGCCGACGACGCGCGCGTGCAGTTCCTCCTCCAGCTTGAGCAGCTTGGCCCGCTCGCCGCCGAGCAGGCGCGAAACGGGTACGCCGGTCCACTTGGAGACGACCTCCGCCACCTCCGCGTCGGTCACGCGATTGCGTAGCAGGACGGCGTTCTCGGCTTGCGGAGCGGCCGCTTCGGCCAACCGCCGCTCCAAGGCCGGGATGCGCCCGTGCTGCAACTCCGCCATCTTGGCCAAGTCTCCGGCCCGGCGCGCCGCCTCGAACTCCAGGCGCGCCGCGTCCAGTTGTTCTTTAACTTCTTGGGCGCCTTGGGCGCTGGCTTTTTCGGAGGTCCAGATCTCGTCCAGATCCGCGTATTCCTTCTCCAAGCCGGCGATGGTCTGCTGAAGATTCCCGCGCCGTTTGACGGTGGCCTCGTCCGTCTCGCCTTTCAGCGCTTCGAGTTCGATCTTGCGTTGGATTATCTGCCGCTCCAGCCGATCCATCCGCTCGGGCTTGGAATCCATCTCCATGCGGATGCGGCTCGCCGCCTCGTCGATGAGGTCGATGGCCTTGTCCGGCAGTTGGCGGCCGGTGATGTAGCGGTGCGACAGCTTGGCGGCGGCGACGATGGCCGGGTCCGCGATGTCCACGGCGTGGTGCAGTTCGTAGCGTTCCTTCAGGCCGCGCAGAATGGCGACAGTGTTCTCGACGTTCGGCTCTTCCACCAGCACCTGCTGGAAACGCCGTTCCAAGGCGGCGTCCTTTTCAATGTGCTGACGGTACTCGTCCAGCGTGGTGGCGCCCACGCAATGCAGCTCGCCCCGCGCCAGCGCGGGCTTCAGCATGTTGCCGGCGTCCATCGAGCCTTCGGCCTTGCCGGCGCCGACCACCGTGTGCAGCTCGTCTATGAACAGGATGACGCTGCCGCCGGCTTTGCCGAGTTCGTTCAGCACCGCCTTCAGGCGCTCCTCGAACTCGCCGCGGTACTTGGCGCCGGCGATCAGCGAGCCCATGTCCAGCGCCAGAATGCGTTTGCCTTTCAGCCCTTCCGGCACTTCGCCGTTCAGGATGCGCTGCGCCAGCCCTTCGACGATCGCCGTCTTGCCGACTCCCGGCTCGCCGATGAGCACCGGGTTGTTCTTGGTGCGCCGTTGCAGCACCTGCACCGTGCGGCGGATCTCCTCGTCGCGCCCGATCACGGGATCGAGCTTGCCGGCCTCCGCCCGCTCGGTGAGGTCCACCGTGTACTTGGCGAGGGCTTGGCGGGAATCCTCGGCGCCGGCGTCGCGCACGGCTTCGCCCCCGCGCGCCGCGTCCACCGCCAACGCGAAGCGTTTGGCGTCGAAGCCAGCTTCGCCGAGCGCGGCGCCGGCACCGCCGCCGGCCTCGGCCATCGCCGCCACCGCCAGCTCGGAAGAGACGAAGCCGTCGCCGCGGCGCTGCGCCTCGCGATCCGCGAGGTTCAACACGCGACCGAGCTCCGCGGACATGCCCACGTCGCCAGTGGGCTTGCCGATGCGCGGCAGGTTCCCCAGCCGCGACTGCACGTCTGCGCCGAGGCGCGCGCCGTCCACGCCCGCGCTGGCGAGCAAAGCCCGCACGCCGTCGTCTTCAAGCAGCGCGCAAAGCAGATGCAAAGGGTCCACGGCCGGATGGTCCCGGCCCACGGCGAGAGATTGCGCGGCCGCCAAGGCCGACTGCAGACGGGATGTGAGCTTGTCGATAGGCATCGCCGATCGCTCCGAAGTTGTCGCCGGCACCATGCCCGGCGGTTCCACCGCAATACATGCGCCCGGTTGCCTGACAATTCAATGGCCTTTTGCCAAACCGGCTTGCTGCCGGCTGGCCAACGGGCCCAAGCCGGCACCGGCGTGCCGAGGTCGCCGCGTGGTGCCGAGTCGGCCGGTTGCGCTTGGCGGGGAGGAGCCTTGGCTGGAGGTTAGAACACCGCCGCAGCCAGCACCCGCCACTGGTCGTCGAAATCGCGCGTTGGCGGCGTCTTGAACTCGCTGCGCACGAACTGCGCGATGCGGCCTTCGGCGCAGGCGAGCATGAGGTTGGCGGCGACGTTCGGGGCGATCGGAGCGGCGGCGGGGCGGTACGCGTTGGCGGCCCGCACCGCCTGGCGGAGTTCCGTCTCGATGCGGTCGTAGAACTGGCGCACGCGGCGGCGCAGCCGTTCCGTCTCGCCTTGCAGGGCGTCGCCGGCGAAGAGCCGCGCGAACCCGGGGTTCTTCTCGCAGAAACCGAGCAGCACACGCAGGATGTTGCCGCAACGACCCTTGCCGTCCTGCTCGGCGTCGACCAGCTGCGCCACCAGCGTGAACACCGTGTTCTCGGCGAACTCGATGAGGCCGTCTATCATCTTCGCCTTGCTGGGAAAGTGGCGGTACAGGGCCGACTCGGACACACCCAGATGCTGCGCCAACGCGGCAGTCGTGATGCGCGTGCCCGGATTGGTTTCGAGCATGACGGCGAATGCTTGGAGAATGTCTTCGCGTCGATTGGGGCGGGGCATGGTCAATCCTTGGCCTTGAGCAGCGTGCCGACGCCGCCATCCGTGAGCACTTCAAGGAGCAGCGCGTGGGGCATGCGGCCGTCGATGATGTGGGCGCTGCCGACGCCGCTGGCCACGGCGTCCATCGCGCATTCCACCTTCGGCAGCATACCGCCGTCGATGGTGCCGTCGGCGACGAGACGCGCGGCTTGTTGCCGGCTTAGGCCGGTGAGGGTGTGGCCGGCAGCGTCTTGTATGCCCGGCGTGTTGGTGAGCAGGATCAGTTTTTCGGCGGCAAGGCGTTGGGCGACGGCGCTGGCCACGAAGTCCGCGTTGATGTTGTAGGACTCGCCGTCCGCGCCCACGCCCACCGGCGCGATCACGGGAATGAAACCGCTGGCGATGAGGGTGTCGAGCACGGCGCGGTTCACGTGGACCACTTCGCCAACGTGGCCGATGTCGATGATTTCGGGTTCGGCGGTGCCATCGGCACGCTCCGGCGAGGGGTGCTGCAACACCAACTGGCGGGCGCGGATGAGATTGGCGTCCTTGCCGCTTATGCCCACGGCCCGGCCGCCGGCGGTGCTGAGCAGGGAGACGATGTCCTTGTTCACAAGCCCGCCGAGGACCATTTGCACCACGTCCATCGTGGCGGCGTCGGTCACGCGCATCCCGCGTTCGAAGCGCGTGGGAATGTTCAGGCGTTCCAGCAGTTCGCCGATCTGCGGGCCGCCGCCGTGAACCACCACCGGATTCATGCCGACCAGCTTCATCAGCACGACGTCCCGCGCGAAGGCGTGTTTCAAGCTCTCTTCCACCATCGCGTTGCCGCCGTACTTCACCACGATCGTGGTGCCGTGGAAAGCGCGGATGTAGGGCAGCGCCTCCACGAGCACGCGGGCGGTGGTTTGGTGATCGCGATCCTTCACGCCGGTTGCGCCGCTTGCGCTTGGAAGGCCAGCGTGTCGTCAACGCTTCGCAACGCCGCCGCGAAAGCGTCTTGTATGCGCGCCAGCGCGTCCTCGTGGTCGGCCTCGAAGCGCAAGCTCAACACCGGGCTGGTGTTGGAGGCGCGCACCAGTCCCCAGCCGTCCGCGTAGTCCACGCGCAGGCCGTCGATGTCCGTCAACGTCGCCTCGCCCCCGGCGTGGGCGGACGCCCGCAACGCTTCCACCATTCGGGCGACGATAGCGAACTTGGCCTCGTCCGTGGTGGCTATCTTGATCTCCGGCGTCGCGATCGCGGTGGGGAAATCCGCGAACACCTCGCTCGCGGTGCGGCTCTCGGCGGCGAGGATCTCCATGAGCCGCGCCGCGCTGTAGATGCCGTCGTCAAAGCCGAACCAACGGTCGGCGAAGCACAGATGCCCGGAGAACTCGCCGCCGAACAACGCGCCGCTCGCGCGTATCTTGGCCTTGACGTGGGAGTGGCCGGTCTTCCACAAGATGGGCGTGCCGCCGCGCGCCCGCACCAGCGCGGCGAGGTGGCGGCTGCACTTAACGTCGAAGACGATGCCGGCGCCGGGGTTCTTGCCGAGGATGTCTTTGGCGAACAGCATCATGGCGCGATCCGGCCAAATGATCTCGCCGGCGTTGGTTACCACGCCCAGCCGGTCTCCATCGCCATCGAAGGCGACGCCCGCATCCGCGCCGTGGCGTCGCACCGCGACAACGAGATCAGCCAAATTCGCGGCTTCGGCGGGGTCCGGGTGGTGGTTTGGGAACGTCCCGTCCACGTCCGCGTAGAGCGGCACGACGTCGCAGCCGATGGCGGCGAGCAAGCGCGGCGCCACCAGCCCGGCCACGCCGTTGCCGCAGTCCGCCACCACCTTGATGGGGCGGCGGGCGGTCACGTCGCTGGCGATGTGCCGCAGGTAGCGTTCGGCCACGTCCACACGGGCGAGTTCGCCGTGGCCGCTGTGGAAGTCGCGCCTTTCGATTCGCGCCCGCAACCCTTGAATGCACGCCTCGGTCAACGGCGCGCCGCCGATCATCATTTTGAGGCCGTTGTATTCGGGCGGATTGTGCGAGCCGGTGATCATCACGCCGGTGCCGGTTCCTTTCACCGCTGTGGCGTAGTAGAGCAGCGGAGTCGGCACGGTGCCAACATCAACCACATGGACGCCGCCTTCCCGCAAGCCGCGCCACAAGTGTTCGCGCAGGTCTGCCGTGCTCGTTCGCCCGTCGCCGCCCACCGCCACGCGCGCCTGACCAGCCGCCAACGCTTCCGTGGCGAACGCGCGGCCGACCAGGTAGACCGTCTCGTCGGTGAGCGTTTCGCCCACCACGCCGCGAATGTCGTAGGCGCGGAAGATGTCCGGGCTAAGCTGGCCCGCACGAGGCGCGGTCGGCATGTCAGCCCTTTGCGGCCACCGGCGGCACCGCTGGCGCCGGCGCCGGTCGCTGTGCCAGGAGCGCCGCCACCTCGGTGATCAACCGCTGCGCGATGGCGCGTTTCGGCATCTTCGGCAAGACCGTCTCGCCGCTGGCGTGGAGCATGGTCACCGCGTTGTCCGCGCTATCGAAGCCGATGCCCGGGACCGCCACATCGTTCACCACGATGGCGTCGAGGTTCTTTGCGTTCAGCTTCTTGCGCGCGTTCGCCAGAGCATCATGCGTTTCGGCGGCGAAGCCCACCACCAGCGGGAGCTCGCAGGTCGCGGCGACCGCGGCGACTATGTCCGGATTCTCGCGCAACGCCAGCCGCGTCGCCCAAGATTCGTCTTTCTTCAACTTGCGTTCGTGGAACTGCGCGGGGCGGTAGTCCGCCACGGCCGCGACCGCGAACAGGACGTCGGCGCCGCGCGCGCGGGCCAACACGGCTTGGCGCATCTCCTCCGCGCTAACGACATCCACGCGCTCGACGCCGGCGGGGGTCGGCAGCTGCACGGGGCCGGCAATCAATGTCACGTCGGCACCGGCCGCCTGGGCGGCTTCCGCCAAGGCGAATCCTTGGCGACCGGAACTACGGTTGCTGATGAAGCGCACCGGGTCCAAGAACTCGCGGGTGGGGCCGGCGGTGACGAGCACTTTGGTGCCCGCGAGCACGGCAGGCGCGGCGATGGCGCGCCACACGGCGGTTGCGATGTCCGCCGGCTCGACCATCCGTCCGGGGCCGAACTCGCCGCATGCCTGCTCGCCATCGGCCGGGCCCAGCAGGGTCGCGCCATCGGCAGACAGGCGCGCCACGTTCCGCCGTGTGGCCGGATGCTCCCACATCTTGGTGTTCATGGCCGGCGCGATGAAGCGCGGCGCCTGGGTGGCGAGGCAGAGGGTTGTGAGCAGGTCGTCCGCGATGCCGTTCGCCAACCGGGCGATGAGATTGGCCGTTGCCGGCGCTATCACCACGGCGTCCGCCCAACGCGCCAGTTCGATGTGGCCCATGCCAGCCTCGGCGGCGGCATCCCAAAGATCGGAGCGCGGCGGATTGCCAGCCACCGCCTGCAAAGCCGTGGCCGTCACGAACCTTGCGGCGTTGCGCGTGAGAACCGGGACGATTTCGGCCTCCAAAAAGCGCAAATGCCGCACGAGTTCGATGGATTTGTACGCTGCTATTCCGCCGCCGATGCCGAGTAGGATGCGCTTGGAGGTGTTGTCGGATGGCATGGCCACGGTGCGTTTCCGGCGCGTCGATCTTCCTTGCGCCCTACAATAACACGCCGATCGAGAGTCCTTGACTTGACGACGACATGTCAGGTTCTCCCGCTAACGGCACGGCCTGTTCGCGAGTCGGCTTGCGGCGTCGGCTTGTGAAGAAAAGGGCAAGACCCGTCCTCCATGCCTAGTGTGGATGCGGAGGCGGCGATGTCGGTTCCCTGAAGAGGCAAGGCGGTCCGAGCGCGACCCGGCCCGGCGTCCGGGTCAGGACGTGTCGAGCGGCACCGGCACGGGCGCCTCGTGGCCGAAGGCCAAGGCCCGGTAGAACGTGTCCCAGTCGGGCAGGAGAAAAGTCGTGAACAGCGAGCGGAAGTCCTCCCAGAAGTATGTCGGACGCCGCTTGCGCTCCAGCGCCGCCCGGAACAGCGGGCAGCATGTCGCCTGCAACTGGTCCATGCCGAACGCCAGCATCATCAAACAGGCGAACACCGTCGCCAGATTCTTCTTGCCGTGGCCGAAGTTGTGCTCGAACTCGTAGCCTTGGTTCTTCAGGGTGTTGAACGTCTCGTTCTCGATCCGCCAGCGCGCCCGCCCGGCACGCATCAGCTCCATCGCGTTCCATCGGTCTATCCGCAGGTCCGTGACCCACGAGAAATGCCTCTCCTTGCCGTTCGGCCTCCTTTCCCAATATTCGAGGAAGTTCACCTCCAGATCCGGGTGCGAGTCGTTCAGCGGCGCTCCGTTCGACCACCGGAAACGGTGCTCCACGCCGTCCGCGTCCACCGTCTCCCAGCGCTCCACGCCCGGCTTCGCCCCCGGCGCCCGCGGCGCCGACTCCAACTCGTCGACCCACGCGAACAGCGCCTTGTGGTCGCCCGGCTTCGCGCCCAGCACGAAGCCCATGTCCAGCTCCTTCAGCAGCCGGACGTGCGGCCCGTTCGACGCCAGGCCGTCCTCCACCACCACCAGCGGCAGGTGCGGATGCTCCCGGCGCAGCGCCGTCAGCAGACGCTTCGACGCGTTCCGCTCGCAGTCGTTCTTCCTCGCGCCGTCCGTCTTCAGGATCGGCTCCGGCGGAACCACCGGCAGAACCTGCCGATGCTCCGGATGGACCAGCACCGCGCACAGCGACTGGTGGTAGTACTCCAAGCTCCCGTCCCGCCGCCTCTTCACGCAGCAGTTGCCGCAATGCACCGTCGGCGACGAGAAGTGCCCCGTGCCGTCCACCGACAGCAGGTGCCGTCCGCCCAGCCACTCGTAAACCCGCAGAACCCCGCCGCGCTGCGCCAGCGCGAACAGACGCTTGAACGGACGACGCAGCTCATCCGGTTCCAGCACGTCCAGACGCTCCCGCATCCGGCTGTCCGACGGCGCCCGCCGAATCCCGAACAGGCCGCGCAGGTTCTCCTCCCGCGCCGACGGCTCGCCAAGCCCGCGAGCATCCCGGTCGAACCGCAGCAGCGACGGATACTTCAGCGCGAAGATCGCCAGACCCGACATCAGGCAGTCCGACAGACTCAACCCGCGGCTCGACACCCCGTCCCCGATCCGCCCGAAGCAGCGGCGCATCTCCGCCACCATCCCCGGCATCGACAGATCCTTCCGAAACTTCGCCTCGCGTCCCATCCTTGGACTCCTTGCCCGAAATCGAGTCGATTATCCCCCAACGCCTCCAAAAGTCTGCGAGAAACTATTTTCCAGCGCGCCGCCAGCCCTTGTGCCACGCGGGCTCAGGAATTAGCGGGAATCGCTGACGACATGTGGCCAAGTGCCCCAAGGCGCGTAAGAGGCGGCCCGCGAGCTCGCGCACTGCGTTCGAGACCGTTGGCGCGGCAACTCTGGGCCAAAAAAGACAGCAAGCCGCCCCGGCTTGGAGGAGAGACGCTCGCGCCATGTGCAAGAGTTTGCGTTGCGCAACATCGCCCGCCTCGCGGACATGTCCTTTGAGGAGCGTCCGCGCTCTTCACCCGCGGCCCGGTGGGCTTGCGCGACGCCGAGCTCATCGCCTTGGTGCTGCGAACTGGCGGCGCCGGGGTGGACGCGATCGCGCTGGCCGAGCAGTTGCCGGCCCGCTACGGCGGCTTGCTTGGCGTGCTGAGCCAAGACGGAAAGAGCTTGCGGGAGGCGACCGGGTTGGGTGCCGCGAAGGCCGCGGCCTTGGTCGCCGTGCGCGAACTCGCGACGCGCGCGGCGCTCGCGGGTGTGAGACGCGGCCCCTATCTCGACAGCACCGGCACTGTGCGCCGCTACCTCAACTGGCGGCTCGGTGGTATGCGGCAGGAGGTGTTCGGTTTGATTCCGCTGAACGCCCGCCACCATGTGCTGGGCATCGAGTATTTGTTCTACGGTTCCGTGGATCGGTCGTTCGTCTACACCCGCGAAGTCGTCAAGTGCCGCATGCAACGCAACGCCGCGGCGGTGGTGCTGTTCCACAACCACCCCTCCGGCGACACCCATCCGAGCCAGCTGGACAAGGACCTCACCCGGCGCGTCACCACGCTGCTCGATGAGACAGAGGTGGAAGTGGTGGACCACATGATCATCGGCGACATCGGGGTGGTGTCCATGGCCGATCTCGGCATGATTCCGCCGACGACTGTCAACACAACGGAGTGAACCGTTGGGACAGCGCGGCACAGAGCCGTAACGCTTCGCCTAGCGCGGGTGGCGCTGCCGCTGACCGCGATGCGGCTCGTTGTTGTGGCGGAGCTCGCCATCCAGGCCGAAGCTAAGGCGCGCGAGCAAGCCTTTGCTTCAAGCTGCCGTAGGGTAGAAAGCGATTTCGGCTTACGGAGCGGATCCACGCGGTCAGGGATGGCGGATAGTCCCCGCGGTCGCGGAGCGTGCGGGCAAGGGCGATGACCGGCGACTTCGCGCCCGCCTCGCAGCCCGGCACGACCGCTTCGGCGAGGGTGAGGACGCGCAACCAATCCGTGAGACGGGCGGAGTCGCGGTCCGCGAACAGCTGCCCTTGGGCGTCGGCGTCCGCGTGTACCACCTCGCGCAGCAGGCGCGCCGTCTCGTCGCCCACGCTTTGCGCTTGCAGCGACGGAAGGGCGAGGTCCAACGCCTCGGCATGGCTTGCGCCGAGTTCGCCAGCAGGTTCCCAAGCGCCGACTGTTGCGTTCATGCTATGTCCGTTCATGCTATGTCCGTTTCCCTTGGCAGGTAGTTTAGCGTTGTCCACCAAGCCCACGGCGAAGTCCGTGCCGGACACCGCCGGCACCTCGCAAAGCCGCAGTCGAGACGCGGCGAGGCGCTTTGCCCGCCGCCTGCTGGCTTGGTGGGAGACGCACGGGCGCGAGGGCCTGCCGTGGCAGAACCCGCGCACGCCATACCGCGTCTGGGTGTCCGAGATCATGTTGCAGCAAACGCAAGCCGGCACCGTCGTGCCGTACTTCGAACGCTTCGTGGCGCGATTCGGGAACGTCCGCACTTTGGCCCAAGCGGATTTGGACGACGTGCTGCACCTTTGGAGCGGGCTCGGCTACTACGCTCGCGCCCGCAATCTGCACCGCGCCGCGGCCATCGTCATGCGCGACCACGATGGCACACTGCCGCAGGACCCGGCGGTGCTGGAGACGTTGCCCGGCATCGGCCGTTCCACGGCCGCGGCCATCGTCGCCCAAGCCCACAACGTGCGCGCGCCGATTCTGGACGCCAACGCGAAGCGGGTCTTGGCGCGCCACTTCCTGGTGGCCGGGCCACCGTCTTCGTCCGCCACGCAAACGGCGCTATGGGCGCTTGCGGACGCCGTCACACCGGCTGGCAGAGCGGCCGACTACACCCAAGCCGTCATGGATCTGGGTGCGACCGTGTGCCGGCCTCGGCAGCCGCTGTGCTCCCAGTGCCCGTTGCGCCGCACCTGTGGCGCGTTGGCGGCGAACGCGGTGGGAGAATATCCGGCACGGGCCAAGCGGCCGGCCCGCCCGCTCAAGCGAAGGCGCTTCTTCGTGCTGACGGACGGTGAAGGCGCGTGCTACATGGAGAAGAGGCCAACGAGCGGCGTCTGGGGTGGCTTGTGGTCGCCGCCGGAAGGGGATGCCGAAGAGACGCCGGCCGAGTTCCTCGCTGCCCGCCGCATGGACGCGAAACTGGTGGGCGCCATGTCCTTCGGCCCTGTGTTCCGACACGGATTCAGCCACTTCGACCTCGATGTGGCGCCGGTGTTCATCCACCTGCTGTCGCGGCCGTCGTCGGTGAGCGGCGGCGTCTGGTTCAACCCGCGCCGCGACCGCCTTGGTTTGTCCGCGGTTGCGGCTAAACTGGTTGCCGCCGCGGCAGCGCCCGCAGTTCTGGAGCGAAAGTGACCCGCACTGTCTTCTGCAGAAAATACCGTCGCGCCCTGCCGGGCTTGGACACCCCGCCACTGCCGGGCGCGTTCGGCCAAGACATCTTCGAGAACGTTTCCGCCAAGGCGTGGCGCGAGTGGCAGAGCGTGCAGACGATGCTGATCAACGAGCGCCATCTGACGATGGTCGACAAAGCGGCGCGGACGTACCTTGCGGAGCAGATGCGCCGCTTCTTGGCCGGCGACGATTACGACCGGCCGGCCGGTTATGTGCCGCCAGGCGACAACGAAGCAGGGTGAGCGCGGGCTACGGTTATTAATCCTTCGGCGCAGCCGGACTGGGCCTGTTGGGCCAGTTGGGCCAGTTGGGCCTGTTGGGCCAGTTGGGCCAGTTGGGCCTGTTGGGCCAGTTGGGCCCGTTGGGCCCGTTGGTATAGTGCCGTTCGTGAAGCTCGTGAGTGTGAATGTCGGCGCGGCGCGCCCGCTGCAAGTGGGCGGGCGCACGTTGCGCACCGGCATCGGCAAGAGTCCGGTGCCCGTGGCGATGGTTCAAGCCGCCGGCCTCGTCGACGACAGCGTGTGCAACGTTCAACACCACGGCGGCCGGGATCAGGCGGTGTATGTCTACACGCACGAGGACTACATGTGGTTTCGGCGCGAGCACGGCTTGGATTTCGCGCCGGGCGCTTTCGGCGAGAACCTCACCATCGCCGGCTGCGAGAGCGCCAAAATCGCCGCCGGCGATCGGTTCGATGTGGCCGGAGTTCTGCTAGAGGCGACCGCGCCCCGCATTCCCTGCAACGTGCTCAGCGCCAGCGTCGGCGAACCCGCGTTCGCCAAGCGCTTCCGGGAAGCCGCGCGGCCGGGCTTCTACTGTCGCGTGACCCGCGGTGGAAGCGTCCGCCCCGGCGAGGATGTGGTGTGGACGCCGTGCGCCGGTGCGCGGGTGGAAATTGCAGAGCTGTTCCAAGCGGCCTATCGCACGCCTTCAATCGAGCAGCTTCGACGGCACTTGCGCGCGCCCATATCGGTGCGCGAGCGCGAACGCAAAGAACGCCAGTTGGAAACGCTCGCCGCGCCGAGCCGCGCCGGAGTTCCGTCAACCGACACCACAGCCAGCGCGGGCTGAAGCACATGTCCAACGTCCGTTGCGCTTACGTTGGAGCCCAGATTCGGCGCGTTTCAGCGGTGCAGTCCGCTAGCGCGACACTACCGGCAACGCCTGGGCCCGTTTCGTGACGCTGGGCGCCATCGTGATTCCGCTGGTGGCGCTGGCTTTGGGCTGCGCCGCCATGTGGTTCGCATGGCGCATTGTGCGCGCCGCCGGGCGCGAAGGCGAGGCCGAGGAAGCCACGCCAGCCGCGCCCAACACGCCGGCCCGTCCGAGCCCGGCCGCGAGAGCGGTCGGCCAGATCGGCGTGGTGGCCATGTTGGGTGGCGTCTGCATGTGGCTGCCGTCGCTGGTGAACGTCCAAGCGCTGTGGCAGCTCACCGTCGGCGGCGTCATCGCCACTCTGCTTGGCCTCTTGCTGCTGTTGGTCAGCCGTCGCAAGCGCCGCGGCGGTGTGGAATGAGCGCGGCGGACCGTCGCAAGTGGGACGCCCGATACCGCGATGGCGCTTTCGTCGAACGCACTTGGCCAAGCGAGTTTCTGGTGGCCTGCGCGGACTGGTTGCCGCAGCGCGGGTGGGCGCTGGATCTCGCTTGCGGCGCTGGTCGGAACGCGCTCTTCCTCGCCCGACGGGGCTTGGCGGTGGACGCCGTGGACATCTCGCCGATCGCCCTTGCGCGTGGACGCGACGAAAGCGCGGGCCTGGCCATCGAGTGGCACCAAGCGGACTTGGAAGCGGGTTTCACGCCCACCCGCGGGTATGACGTGATTGTCAACATTCGCTACGTCAATCTGCCCCTCGTGACGGCGCTGATCGGGCACTTGGCACCGGGCGGCGCGTTGGTCGTTGAACAGCACTTGCGCCACGAAAAGGCCGAGGTGGGGCCGAAGAACCCCGCGTTCCGCGTTCCCCCCGGGGCATTGCGTCAGCTTGCCGAGGGACTAGATGTGCTAACCGACGAGGAAGGCCTGTTCCGAGACCCGGACAACCGCGTCGCCGCGCTGGCCCGGCTCTGCGCCCGTCGACGCCGCGAATCCGCCACCGCTCGGGCGCAGGCTCATGGCATGTTGTAAACGAAGGCGCGTTGGAAACGTCTGCAATTGCGGAAACCCGCACCAAAGCCGCGAGCCGCCGATGACGCGAAAGCAGTATGAGGAATACACCAACGACAGAGCGGGCCAAGACATCGGAGCGCTGGTGGCGTGCCTGCCGGATTGAGGCGCACGTTATGGGTGTTGCCCGTGGCCGGCGCGGTGGCGTTCTGGGCGCTCTGGCACTTGCGCGGTTCTCAGGCGCCGGCGGCAATTGCCGAGGCCCCTCCGGCGGTGCCCCCGGCGGTCGCGCCCGAGACGATTGCCCGGCCATACGCCGCCGGTGCCCCGGAGGAGGTGGTGGCGGAAGCGCCCGTTCCGGCGCTGGGCGCGTTCGAACTGCGCCAGCTGTGCGGGCGGCCTTGGGAGGCGGCGTTCACAGACGAATGCGAGGCCGCGCTGGAGCGCCGCTACCGGGACAGGGTGCCGGATTTGAAACCTTTGGACCGCCAGTTCCGGCCGGTCATGCTCGGCGAACCCGTGACATGGGCCGAGGTGTTCGACGATCCGGCCGGCGACCTGGCGGCGGCGCGGGAGGCCCTTGGGCGCCCGGAGTGCCTTGTCCCCAAGGGCCAACTCCGGCTGGACCTGCGCGAGGACTGCGCGGCGGACGAGATGGCCAAGCTGGCGATCCTGCGCGCCGAATGCGCGGTGTCGATCCACCGGCACTACAGTCTGGAATCGCGGCAGCGCCGGTGGGACACCGGCTTGGCGGACGCCCACCGGGCGGCGGATCAGGCGGAGTACCACCGGCGCCTCGAGCGGATGGACGATGACTGGTTCGGGATGATGTGGCGGCTGGGCAAGTGCCGCGCCTTGCCCGAGGGCGCGCTGGGGGCCTTGGGCCCGTTCCGGCGCCCGCTCGGCTGGTGGATCCTCGGCCACGAACAGGTGGAGTTGATGCTGACCGCGGCGCGGCTCGGCAGCGACTGGGCGCTGTCGAGCGTGCTGTGGTGGCCGCCGAACGTGTCCAACCCGGGCGACGAGGAACTCAACACGAGCGAAGACGTCATTAACGAGGTGGGCGGCGAGCGCCCGGTGTTGGCGGAACTGCTGCGGATGCGGCGGACGCAGGGCGCGGAGCAAATCGCGCATGCCCTGGTGGCATTGCAGCTCGGCGACGCGCTGGGCGTTCCGGTGCAGGCCGAGGGGGTGTTGCGGATCATTGGTCTGATCGACCTCGATGAGGAGCGCGCCGCCTGGCCGCTGGCGGCGCGGCGGCTGATCCGGCTGGGATGGACGCTGGTGGTCGCCGATCCGGCCGGCGGCGAGCCGCGGCGGTTCGAGGCGCCGGAGCAGGTCCTGGGCGACGAGCCGTGGCTGGACTGGCTGGGCGAGGGCCGCTTCCGGATGGTCGCCGCGCCGGTGCCGACGCCGCCGTAGCCGGCACCCTCGACCGTCCGCGAAGGACGGAGCGGTTGTGGCTGACGCGCGAGCCATTGTGCCGACGGGTGTGCGACGTTTTAGTGCGCGGGGGCTGCGAGCGGGTTTGGGGAGTCATCGCGATTCCCAAGTAAGCTGAGGGTATGTACAACCGCAGCGAAGGGAATCGCGATGACGGAAGAGATGTTGGCGCAGGACGCGCTGGAGCGCAAGAAGGCGTGGGCTTTTCTGGAGGAGAAGGTTCTCCGCATGCTGGCGTCGTCGCCGGAGTTCCGGGAGCTTTGCCGGGAGGTTCTGACCGGCGGGCGGAGATTCCGGGAGTTCGAGCTGGACCTGCGGGGCGCGCTGCTTGGCGGCGCGGCGGCGGGGCTTTCGGAGGGTCTGTCGGCGCTGGACGCGGAGTCCGGGGCGCCGGCGTGCGGGCGTTGCGGCTCCGCGATGGTTCGGCGCGGCACCCGTTCGACGGCGCCGCTGTCGCTGCTCGGCCCTCTGCGGCTGCGGCGCGGCTACTGGACGTGCGGGTGCTCGAAGGGCGGGCGGCACGTTCTGGACGAGACGCTGGGGATCGCGGGACGGGACGGCGTGCGGGGAACGCCGGCGGTCCTGTGGGCGCTGGCGGATCTGGCGGCGGACGCGAGCTTCGAGAAGGCGGCGGCGCGCCTGGGCCGGCTGGCCGGCGTCGTGGCGACGGCGAAGCGGGCGGAGCGGGCCTCGAAGCAGGTCGGACGGGAGATCACGGCGTGGGACGAGGCGGCGCCGGCGTTGCGCGAGGCGCCGGCGGAGACGATGTACTGCAGCCCGGACGGCACGGGGGTGCCGGTGGTGCGGCGGGACGCGGGGACGGCGGAGGACGGCCGACCGTCGAAGACGCGGGAGGCGAAGGTGGCGGTGTTCCACACGGCGGAGCGGCGGAACCCGAAGACAGGCCTGCCGGAGCGTGACGCGGGTTCGGCGCGGCACACGGCGGCGATCGACAGCGCGGCGTCGAGGGATGTGGACGCGGAGCCGTCGGCATTCGCGCGGCGGCTCTGGCGGGCCGCGGAGCGGTTCGGGTTCGCGGCGGCCAAGCGGCAGGTGGTCGTCGCCGACGGCGCGAAGTGGATCTGGAACGCCGCCGCGGAACTGTTCCCGAACGCCGTTTGCATAGTGGACATCTGGCACGCGAAGGAGCGGCTTTGGGAAGTTGGGCGCTCGGTTCACGGCGCCGGCACGGAGCTGTGCCGGGCGTGGTCGGAGAAGGTCTGCGCGGCGCTCTCCGAGGGGCGCGTGGACGACGTGCTGCGGGAACTGCGCCGACACGCCGGCGACAAGACGGCCGACCAGTGCGTCGGCTATTTCGAGAACAACCGCGGCCGGATGCGCTACCCGGCGTACCGGGAGATGGGGCTGCTGATCGGTTCGGGCATGGTGGAGAGCTCCTGCCGGACGCTGGTCGGGGAGCGACTGAAGTGCTCCGGCATGCGCTGGAGCCGGGCCGGCGCGAACGACGTCATGGCGTTGCGTTCGTGCGTCCGCGACGAACGGTACGACGACTTCTGGCGCCGTCGGCGCAAACCGCCGAGACTGGCCGCCTGACGGCTCGCGCACTAAAACGTCGCACACCCTGTGCCGACGTCGACGTTGACGGCAATGCCGCAAGGCGGTTAAATACACGCACCGTCGGCCGCGAACCGTGTGCGAACGCCGGCAATCCACAGACGGTTTCGAGTCGTGGGCGGTGCCGCGGTAGGCGTGTTGCCGTGAATCTTTGGCACGTTTGCACACCCGCACCCCCGGCGAGGGCGCACGGTTCGCATTGCTTGCCGTGTTAGTGGCGGACGCGGCCAGGTAGCTCAGTCGGTAGAGCAGCGGACTGAAAATCCGCGTGTCGGCAGTTCGATTCTGCCCCTGGCCACCATCGCCAACGTCCATCGCGTTCGCCAAGCATGAGCAGATTCCTAGGGATAGACCTCGGCACGCAAAGCCTCAAGGCGATCGTCTACGATGCCGAGCGCCGCGAGGTCTTGGCCAGCGGCAGCAGTCCGCTGCGCCTGGTCAGTCGAGCGGACGGCACCAGGGAGCAGCTGGCGGATTGGTGGCTCAAGGCCTTGGCGGCGGCTTTGGCGGCTATCGAGCCGGCGTTGAAGGCGTCCGTGCGGGCGATGGCCGTCTCCGGGCAGCAGCACGGCTTCGTGCCGCTGGACGTGAACGGCCGCGTTCTGGCACCGGTGAAGCTGTGGTGCGACACGGCCACCGTGCGGGAATGCGAGGAGGTCGCCGAGCGGTTCGGCGGGCAGGCCCGCTGCCTTGAGGAAGCGGGCAATCCCATCCTGCCCGGCTACACGGCGTCCAAGATCCGCTGGCTGAAGAACCACCAGCCGGAGCTCTACGCTCGGATGGCCACCATCCTGCTGCCGCACGACTACCTGAACTTCCATCTCACGGGAGAACACGTGATGGAATGTGGGGACGCGTCGGGGACTGGCTTGTTCGACATTCGCCGGCGGGAATGGCACGCCGGCTTGTTGCGCGCCGTGGATTCGAGCCGGGATCTGGCCGCTTTCCTGCCGCGCGTGATCCGTGCCGCGGACAGCGCCGGCAGCCTGCGAGCCGCGGTGGCCGAGCAGTTGGGGCTGCCGCCGCGCATCCCGGTCGCCTGTGGCGGCGGCGACAACATGATGGCGGCCATCGGCACCGGCAATCTGGCGGAAGGACGCCTGACCGTCAGCTTGGGCACCTCCGGCACGATGTTCGCGTATTCGGATTCGCCGTGCGTGGACCCCGCCGGCGAGCTGGCGGCCTTTTGCTCTTCCACCGGCGGGTGGCTGCCGCTGCACTGCACTATGAATTGCACCGTTGCCACGGATTTGGCCCGCTCCCTGCTGGACATGGACATCGACCAACTCGAGCCGGCGCTGGCCGAATCGGCGCCGGGTGCGGAAGGCGTGCTGGTGCTGCCGTTCTACAACGGCGAACGAACGCCCAATCTGCCGAACGGCAAGGGTTGCATCCTGGGCTTGGACGGCAACAACATGAGCCGGGCGAACGTCCTCAGAGCCTCCATGGAGGCCAGCGTCTTCGGCCTGCGCTCAGGCTTGGCCGCGTTCGCCCGAACGCCGGCCGGAGCGGTTGCCGAGGTGCGACTGACCGGCGGCGCCGCCGCAAGCCCCGCTTGGCGGCAAGCCGTCGCCGACAACTTGGGGCTGCCGGTGAAGCGCTTGGACGCGGAGCAAGGGGCGGCCCTGGGCGCCGCCTTGAACGCCATGTTGCTTGGCAATCCCGCCCACGGCGATTCGGCGGCCTTGGCGGCCGAGGTGGACGAGCATGTGAAGTTTGACGAATCCGCGCTGGCGTTGCCGAATCCCGACGCGGCGGCCGTGTACCAGCAGCAATACGAAAAGTACCGCCGCTATCTCGATCAGCTCAATCCCCTGTTCGCGTGAGTGGCGGATCGCCAGCCGCCCGCAGGGAACGCAGCCAGCTCGCGTAGCCCCAGACGGCCATCGGGATGTAAACGCAGTAGAGAAGCGCGTACCACGGCAGGTCTTGGGCGTAGTAGAGGGGCACGGAGACGACGTTCACCACCACCCAGACGATCCAGTTCTCGATTTTCTTGCGCGCCGTCAGCCACATGGCGGCCAAGCTCATCACCAGCACCCCGTTGTCCCAATACGGGAACGCCGCGTCCGCCATGACGATGGAAAGCCCGGCCCGCGCGGCGGCAGTCTCGATCAGATCCAGCGCTTCGCGGCTGGCCATGCTCCAACCCAAGCCGAGCGCGCCGCCGACGCACACCGCGCCGAGCGCAAGCAACGCGGCGGCCGACGCGCGGCCCACCGGCAGGTCGTCGCGTCGCTCGCCGCCGAACAGCCAGTGGTACCAGCCGTAGAGATTCAGCGGCAGAAACCCGACCAGATGCAACGCGAAGTTCGCGTAAAGCTGCGCTTGCCACAACTGGGGCAGGGTGACGAGCACATACGCGACGCCGAGCGGCCAGGCCCAGAGCTTCTCCCTGACCAGGCACACCACGACGAGCAAGCCGAGCACGACGCCGACGTATTCATCGACGAAGAACCATTGGGCCGCTGGAGAAGCGACGAAATCCATTGGCCAGAAACGCTCAACTAGCCTAAAGGGAGGAGGTCGCTCGCCCAGCGGTCTGCGCCATACCGCTGTCTCATCGCCCCAACTCGCGCCAGAGGAACTCGTACACCAGAGCCCACATGAAGGCGCTCTGGGCGTTGTTCGCGGCGCCGCCGTGGCCGCCTTCGGTGTTTTCGTAGTACGTCACGTCGTGGCCGAGCGCGCGCAACTTGGCCACCATCTTGCGGGCGTGCCCAGGGTGGACGCGATCGTCTCGCGTGGACGTGGTGATCAACACCGGCGGATAGGACTGGTCGGGGTGGATGTTGTGGTAGGGCGAGTGGTTGCGCAGGAAGCGCCAGTCGTCGGGATCGTCCGGATTGCCGAACTCGGCAATCCAGCTCGCCCCGGCCAGCAGCACATGGTAGCGGCGCATGTCGAAGAGCGGCACCATCGACACCACCGCGCCGAACAGCGCCGGGCGGCGAACCAGCATGTTGCCCGTCAGCAAGCCGCCGTTGCTCCCGCCGAGCACGCCGAGCCTGCTCGGTTCCGTGACGCGGCGGCGCACCAAATCCTGGGCCACCGCGATGAGGTCCTCGTAGGCCCGGCCCCGGTTCTCGCGCAGCGCCGCTCGGTGCCATGCGGGGCCGAACTCGCCGCCACCGCGTATGTTGGCCACCACATAGACGCCGCCCCGGGAGAGCCAGCCGATGCCGATGCCGGCCGAATACGCCGGCAGCATGGAAATCTGGAAGCCTCCGTAGCCGTGCAGCAATGTTGGATGCCCACCTTCCAGCCCGGCATCGCGCGGCCCCACTTGGAAGTACGGGATTCGGGTTCCATCGGCGGACACGGCCCAATGCTGCGCCATGGTCAGGCCTTCGGCGTCGAACCGCGCCGTCGCCTGTTTGAGGATTTCAGGCGGCGCGCCGGCTTGGGCAGCCGTGCCCAACGAGAGCGTGGACGGCGTGAGGTAGTCGTTGGTGTACATGAAGTAGCGGTCGTCCTCGTCCGGGTCGACGGCTTGGACGCGCACCGTGCGGAATTCGGTGCCGTTCGCGGTACGAGGCAACAACGGTCGTCGCGTCCATGCCGCGCCGGAGCGCTCGCCTCGCGGCGGCGTGGCGACGTACACGCGGCTGCGCACATGGTCCAAGACGTTGAGGATGACATGGCCGCGGGTAGGGGCGTAGTCCGTGAGGAACACGCCGGCCTCGGGCTCGAACAGCACCTCCAGCGTCGCCTCGCCGGGCGGGTGCGCCAGCAAGTCCTCCAACTGGGCCGACAGCAGGCTGCCGGCGGCAAACGTGCCTTGCGCCGTCGTCCAGTCGGACTTCAACTCCAGGAACAACCTGCCGCGCAGGGCGGAGAATGCGGCGTCGGCGGGCTTCGGCAGGGGAACAAGCTCGCCGCTTTCCGGGCGGCGGACGAAGACTTCGCTATGGAAGAAGTCCGTTCCCCGGCGCACGAATTGCACCTCGAAACCCGGTGCCAGATCCGCCGCGGCCGACACCGACACGTCGGACGCTTCGCCCTCGAACACCACCTCGGCTTGGGCTAGGGGTTGCTCGCGCCGCCACAGTTTGACGATGCGCGGATAGCCGGAGTCCGTAAGCGAACCCGGGCCGAAGTCGGTGGCCACGAACACGGTATCCGGGCCCGCCCAGGCTACGGAGCTCTTGGCTTCAGGAAGTTCGAAACCACCATCGGCTGCATCCACGAACGTCTTGCCGGCGAGGTCGAACTCGCGCGTGACCACAGCGTCCGCCCCGCCGCGGGAGAGGCTCACCAAACAACGCCGGTAATCCGGTTGACGGCAATTGAAGCCCTTGGCGACCCAGTTCTCGCCTTCCTCCTTGGCGAGCGCGTCCAAGTCCAACACCGGTTCCCAAGCGGGTGTTGCTTTGCGGTATTCGGCCAACGTGGCGCGCCGCCAAAGGCCGCGCGGATTCTCGAGGTCACGCCAGAGATTGTAGTAGTGCGCCCCGATCTTGCTTATTCCGGGAATGCGATCCGGCGCGTCGAAGACTTCGCGCAACTTCGCGCGGAGATCCTTGACGCCCGGGCGTTGCGCGAAGGTGCCGAGCGTGGCGCGATTGCGAGCGCGAACCCAGCGCATCGCGCGCTCGCCATCCACATCCTCAAGCCACAGGTGCGGATCCTCGGTTGGGTTGTTCGCGTTAGGCATGTCGTCCACCGGCGCCGGGGCCGTCGAGCATCCAGCGAGCCACATCATCGCGCCGCAAGCGAAGGCGCACACTTGCAACCGCCCGCGCCTCGCCGCGGCGGCCGAGCCCGAACGGGGCGACATAGGCGTAGTGTGCCTCCCGTCGGATCCCACTCCGCTTAACCGAAAGCCCAACCGTACAGCCACGGCAACCCGAAGGCCAGCACCACGCTCACCACCAAGCCGGACAGCGCCTTGAGCGCGTCCGAGAAGACCTTGCGCGCCGTGCCTTTCAGCTGCGTGTCCGCGAGATAACGCGACAGCGCGAACTCCCGTCCGGCGAGGATGCCGAGAAACACCCAAGTCGTGCTCATCGGCATGTCGCTCCACTCCTTGAACACCAACAGCACCATGCCATAAAGCGCGTCGATTATCGTCGCGGCGCGGATGTCCGTGGTGTCCGTCTTGGTGGTGACGATCTTCTGAATCTCGCCGCCGAACTGGTGGAAGATGTAGCCCTGCATCGCCAATAACACCACGACGCCGAACACGAGCCACTCGATCGACAATTGGCGCGGCAGATAGACGAAGATGTTGGCCAGATCCTGCACCAGCCATTGGCTCCACAGGAAGGCCGTCGAAGCCCACTGCAAAACCACCCAGTAGCGCGGTATGGCCTCGCCCCGTGTGCGGTGGAAATACTCGGACGCCCGCTTGAACACCAAGCTGAACAAGACGATGGCCGTGACGAACGCCACCGCGTAGCCAAGCCCGGACTTGGCGAGCATCTTGCCGAGATTGCCTTCCTGTCCGCCGGTGACGGCGAACACCGTCAACACCAGGAACGTCGTGCTCACTGGGACGCCAAACCGCGTGAGAATCAAGAGCGCAAGCGGAGGCAGGGCGTGGAGCCACGACACGCCGCCTTCCGGCACCGGGAACTTCGCCAACCTTCCGTAGGCGACATCGCCGCTGTTGACGTACCAGCTGTAGCAAATCGTGGCGAGCAGAATGCCGCTCGCGAAGAGCCACAGCACCCACCACGGCCGCTGCGCGTTCGATGCCAAGAATGTGCCGAGCGTCTGAATCGAGTCGTTGGCGACGACGGAGTAGGCGGCCAGCAGGAAACCCGCGACCATCCAGATTTCCAGCCAGGGCAGGGACGAGATGGCTAGCTCCAACGCTCGCTTAAGAACGTGCGGAAATGCGTGACGGCGCGACTATCCACCCGAATTGTTGCGCTTTCGTTACATCGCGCCACACCGCCCCGCCAAAAAATGACAGACTTGCCGGCGCGCAAGGTCGGAAAAAACGGAGGCCGCTCGTGCCGAAACTGGTGAACCTCGGCTCGCTTTGCATCGACCACGTCTATCGCGTGCCCACCATCGCCGGGCCGGGCGAGTCGATGGCCAGCCGCTCATACGACGTTTTTGCCGGTGGCAAGGGCCTGAACCAATCCCTTGCCGCGGCCCGCGCCGGCGCGGCCGTCGCGCATGTTGGCTGCGTCGGCAAGGACGGCGAGTGGCTGCGCGATGTCTTGGCGGCCGAAGGCGTGGACGCGAGCGGAGTGCGGGTGGCGGACGGCCCATCGGGGCATGCGGCGATTCAAGTGGACGATGCCGGTCAGAACGCCATCGCCGTCGCCGGAGGCGCGAACCGGGCGCTGGGCGAGGAGGACTTCGAGCGGGCGTTCGGTCAAATCGCGCCGGGCGATTGGCTGCTGCTGCAAAACGAGATCAACGACTTGCCCATCGTGCTTGACGAAGCGCGCCGGCGCGGCTGCGCGGTGGCGTTCAATGTCGCGCCGGTGGACGGACGCGAGGCCCACTACGATCTGGCGAGCGTGAATCTGTTGATCGTCAACGAGATCGAGGCGGCAGCGCTGGCGGACGGGCAGGCGGTGCCACGGGAAGCCGCGCGCCTGTTGCGCGAGCGGGTGCCGAACGCGGACATCGTGCTCACCCTCGGCAGCGCGGGATTGATTCACGCCGGCCCCGCCGGAGTCTCGGAACTGCCGGCTTACGCGGCGAACGCCGTTGACGAAACCGCTGCCGGAGATTCGTTCATCGGGTTTTTCATGGCGTCTGTGCTCGCCGGACAGCCCATGCCGGAGGCGTTGCGGATGGGTGCCGCCGCCGGCGCCTTGGCGGTTACGAAAGCCGGCGCGGCAAGTTCCATACCCGCCATCGGCGATGTGCGGGCCTTGATCGCGGAGCGGGCCGCCGCGTCTTGAGACGAAGCCGGCGCGCCATAGCGGGCGCGCCCGTGTACGATTCGCCGGGCGGGAAAGCCTTGAGGAGGGCGAATGGACGTGGGGGAAGGAAATCATTCGGTAGTGTTGTCGGCCATGGCCGACGGCATCGGCAGTTTGACTTTCGCGACCGAAGAATGGGTTGCGGTTGCGGCGGAGCGCTTGGGCGCGTTGGTCGATCAGCACGCGCCGGGCCTTGCGGACCTCGGCGCGTTCACTTTGTGCGAGGTGGCGCACAACGCCCCGGCACATGTCCATGCCGGCGCTTCTCTCGCGTGGCACATGCGTTTGGACGGCGCCACCACGACGGTGGCGGCGGGTGAACTGCCAGCCGACGAGTGCGATCTGAAGATCGAGGGCGATCACTCCATCATGAGCAACGTCGGGCGAATTCGGCTGCAAGGCCGCGACCCCGCGGTGGTGGTGGCGGCGCAGCGCCGGCTGGCCAAGTTGTCCCGTTGGAAGATGCAAGGGGCGTTCCCTCGGCATCAGACGTTGGGTGTGGTGCTGCGCGCGTTGCACGACGAGATGGCGCCCTTGACGATGCCCCGATTCGTCTTCATGACGCCGGAATGGGTGAGCTCGGCCCGCCACATTCTCACCGAACGAGCCGCGCGTTATTCGTTGGAGCTGCGAGACGTTTCCTACACGTTCGCGGAGGAGTTCACGAACACGCCGGCCTACGCCTTCCCGGACGCCTCCCACGGCGGCTTCTGGGTGCGCTGCGAACGCGGCCTGATCACGGTTGGGGCCGGCCCGCTGCCGGCGGCGCTAGCCCCGGCGGACGGGCAGACCAAGGGCCCCTACGCTCTTGTCGTGCCGGTCGGCCGCACTGTGGACGCGGCGATGACGGAGCAAGAAAAAGAACAACGGACGGCATACAGCAAGCAGGCGTTCCGCCCAAACGCGGCCGGCGAACCGCCGGTGACCCAAGGTTCTCCCTCCGGCAAGGGACGGATGCCGACGGCGCTCATGCGGGTGTTCGCGCCGCTGCACGACGAGCTTTCCAAACGCACATCCGGCGAACTGCCGGCGGATTACGACCCGGCGTTCGCGGCTTTCGAGCCGCAGCCGTTCGACCGGCAGAACGGCTACGACCGATCTTGGCTGCGTTTCGACGAGTTCGACATCTACGGCAACCCGCGCAAACCAGCCTGACCGCCTGCGGCCATCGCCGCGGGCGCGTCAGATGTCCAGCTGATGGTCGATAAGCAGGATCGCGAACAACGCCGTCAAGTAGATGATCGAGTAGCGAAAGGCCGCTTTGGCGGCGCCCGGCTTGCCGCGCAGCAGAACCATCGCCCACGCGAGATAGCCGGCGCCCAGCAAGAGCGCGCCGAGCAGATACAAGACCCCGCTCATGCCGATGGCGAAAGGCAACGCGCTCGCCACCACCAGGGCGATGGTGTAGTAGAGGATCTGTCGCCGGGTGTAGGCGTCGCCGTGGGTGATGGGGAGCATGGGCATATCCACTTTCTCGTAGTCCGAGCGGCGGTCGAGCGCCAGCGCCCAGAAGTGCGGCGGCGTCCACAGGAAGATGATGAGCAGCAGCACCAGGCCGCCCATTTCGATGTTCCCGGTCACGGCCGTCCAGCCGAAGAGCGGCGGCGCGGCCCCGAACAAGCCGCCGATAACGATGTTTTGCGGCGTCGCGCGTTTCAGATACAGCGTGTAGAAGAGGCCGTAACCCGCCCAGGACGCCAAGTTGAGCCAAGCGGTGAGCGGATTGACCCAAACCAGCAGCACGGCCATCCCGCCCACGCCGAGCACCCCGGCGAAGACGCAGCCGGCACCCGATCGCACCCGCCCCTGGGCAATCGGCCGGTCTTGCGTGCGCGCCATGCGGGCGTCCACCCTGGCGTCCGCGATGTGGTTGACCACGGCCGCGGAAGCGGCCACAAGAGCGATGCCGAGCAACCCCGCCACGATCACGACCGCCGGCGGCGCGGACGGCGACGCGAGAAACATGCCGACCAGCGCGCAAAGCAGCATCAGCAGCACCACGCGTGGTTTGGTGAGCTCGATGTAGTCGCGCCAACTGGCTGTCGGCGCCCGTGTTTCACTCAAAGCGGCATCCCGTCGCCGAGGCCTTTAGCCAACTACGGCGCGTAGTCTACTGAGATACACTGCCCAAAGGCACTCTCGGCGGTTTGCCGATACGGAGAATCCCAATGTCCGAATACATTCCAAGCCCCATCGGCTGGGTGCGCGACCAAGTGGAGCTGTACGAACGCACGAACGGCGCCGAAGGCACCACGTTGCGCGAAACCGGCTTGCCGGTGATCATCGTCACCCACCGCGGCAACAAGACCGGCCACATCCGCAAGACGCCGCTGATGCGCGTCACCGATGGCGACGGCTACGTCCTCGTCGCCTCGCAAGGCGGTGCGCCCACGCATCCGGTGTGGGTCTACAACCTCCGTGCGGACCCGAACGTGAAGATCCGCGACATGGCGTACGTCCATGCGATGCGAGCCGAAGAAGTGGAGGAGGAAGACGAACGCGATCGGCTTTGGGCGCTGTGCGTCGCCTCCTTCCCGCCCTACGCGGATTACAAGGCCCGAACTTCGCGCCGCATCCCGCTCTTCGTGGCGCGGCCGATGTGATCCAAGCGGGGTCTGCGACTTGGCCCAAGCGCAAACCGGATCAGTGCCACGGACGGTCTGTGGACTCCACCTTGAAGATGATGTGGTCGCATAGCCGGCGGGCCGTGGCGTGGTCGATGAACGGCAGTGTGACGGCGCCGGAAGCGAGCGCCACGTCCAAGCTCGCGAGCCCGGTGCGGCGTTGCAGCGGCGACTGGCTGACCATGACGCCCTGCACCTTGCGGAACAGGAACGTCTCCACCTTGTAGCCCAGCAGCCCGGCGCGGTAGGAGAGCCCGCTGTCGTTGTGCATGTAGGCGCGTCGCCGCCACAGCTGCCACGCGCACAGCGCGACCAGCGGCGGCCAGCCCAGGCACAGCAGGCTCGCTGCGCCGGCAAAGGGGTAAAGCGCGACTAGCGCCAACACCGCCGGCACCACGCCAAAGGCCTGCACGCGGGCACGGATGTACACCGGCGAGATGCGAACGAAGGGGTCCTTGGCCGGCAACAGGCTGAGGCCGGCGTCTTCCCCCGCGAAAATCCGGGCCGCTAGCGAACGAACCTGTTCCGGCCCAAGCATCGGCACATGCAGGACGGACGCCGCCACCCCTCCCTCTTCCGATGCGCCGACCGCGCGAACCGCCGCCGGCGGCGCCTGCAGGCGGAAGCGGCTGAAGAAGCGCATCAACAGCGTCTGCGACAATTTCACCTGTTGGATCTTCGCCCGATCCACGGCCATCGCCTTGCGTGTGAGCAACCCGCGGCGCGTGCGCAGAGATTCGCCCCCTTGGGCCTCGAACAACGTGAAACCGTGGTAGCGAAAGAACGCCATGGCGACGGAAATGGCGGCCAGCGCGGCGGCAAGCAGTAGCAAACCGCCGGTCGCCACCACGCCGGCGGCGACGATGCCGAGTTGCGCGAAACTGGTCGCCACGTCTTCGATCGAGTTGCTCACTTGGGCGCGCAGCGTGTTGTCCAACGTGCCCCACATGAGCGGCACCACCGCCAGCACGGCCAGCACGCTCCGATCCGCCAAGCCGATGCGGACGATCTCGCCGTTGTCCAAACGCAACACGGCTTGGCCGTCCGGGTCGCTTTCCGTCGCCGAAGACGGTTCGGACGGTGCCGCGATCGCTGCCGGTTCGGCGGTGGCGGCCCGCTTAGCGCCTTCCACGCGAGCTCGCAGCGCCGCAGCGAAATCTGGTTTCACCGCTGGAAGGCGGCCTTCCTGCTGTGTGGATCCCGCGGTGTCGAATCCCACCGTCACCAGGCCCAGCCACCGGAACATCAGAGGCTGCTCCACCGTCACGCCCTGTATGCGATCGAATTGCAGCTCCAGTTCCGTCTTTCGCAACACGCCTTGGCGAATGAGCACGCGTTGGGCGTCCAGCCGAAACCGGAAGAACCAATACCGTAGAGCCGCCAGAACGAGGAACAGCGTGAGAAGACCCGCGGCGCCCGCGATAGTCGCCACAGGCCCTTGGCGCACCAGGAACAGGAACACGGCGAGAGTGCCCACGAACTGCCCGAGATTTAGAACTTGCCTCCTGAGCGCGAGGGCTAGGAAGTAAAGCGCGGCAAGCGGCGATGTGCGCTGCCACTGGCCGCTGGCCGCCAACAACGCGTTCTCGTCAGCCGTGGTCATGGGCAACCTTCCGAGTGGCCGTGGCCGTGGCCTTGGCCGCGGCGCGTCGGCTGGTCGCCCGCGCGTCTTGTGTTGGCCAACGGGTCATCTGCGGCGCCAGTCCGAAGCGCGCCTGCCGGCGGGACGACGAGGTTCGCACGGGTTAGTTCCCTTCGCCGCCTTCGGGTTCGGCGCTCCGGCGCAGCTTGTGTACGATGTACACGCGAAGTTGCTCCGCGACATCCTCGGCCAAGCCGGCGATGCTGACATCGCCCCCGCCGCTGCCGGCCGTGAACACCGTGAGGTAGGCGAGGCCGAAACGGCGATCGAGCGGAGCACTGCCCGTGACGGCGTGCTGCACGCGGTTGAACGGAACCACCGCTATGTTGCGCCACCACACGCCGTGCTTGTAGAGAATGTCCTTGTCGCGTACCGCGTAGCCCCGGTACGGCACGCTCACCAGCGGCCACACCAGCGAGCGCAACGACCAAAGCGCCAGCGCGACCCAGCCGGCAACCAGCCCTTCAGGCGGCAACCATTCCAAATAGCCGGCGTTCGCGAAGAGAGTGATTCCGAGGGCGGCGGCAACGAACAACCCCACGCGGATCAACCGCCCAAGCACCAACCGCGGCGCATAGCGACGGTCCAGCGGTTGCCAAACCACCTGTTCCACGGCAGGCAAATCGTCTACGGACACTTGCGGATTCGAGAACACGGCGCGACCAGGTGGCGAAAAAAGAACGCATTATACGGGTGCCCCCCGTGCGGCAAATTCGCTATAGGTCTTCGCCGAGGGTCGTTCTGACGGGCACGGCGGTGCCCCCGCTGCTGGCGTCGCGGGAGGTCTCGACGTCGAGCACCAGCACGGCGCTAGTTGTACTCGGTGCCGCCTCTGCGCGTGAGGTAGTCGCCGGAGACGTTCTTTAGGATCACGCGCCCGAACTCGGCGGACTCCCGCTCCACCGCCGGCCGCACCACCACCCCCTCGCGCACATGCTTGCCGCCTAGCGCCGTGGCACCGTCTGTGTATTCGGCCAGCACCGCCTCGGCAAAGGGGCCTTCGTAGAGCAAAGGCACCAGCGTAAACAGGCCCGCAAGCGATTCGGCCAACTCGGTGGCGCTCAAGTATCGCCCCTGCCCGGGCTCGCCAACGTAGGCATCGAATACGGCGAATGCGGGATTCGGTTCCCCGTAGTGCAAATCCTGCACGCCGCGCCCGTACACCTCGCCGAGCAGGTAGAACGGCTGTCCGTCGGCGGCCAAGCGCCGGCGCGCCTGCTCGAAGGCGCTCTCATGGGCACGCCACGCACGCACATAGAGGTTGTTCACGTTGGCGTCGTTGAGCTTGAGCCGAAAGCCCTTGTCGGACATGCCCTTCGAGGTGACCACCGCGCCGTGCTCCGGGTGCCAGCCCAGGCAGCACCAGGAGCCGTGCAGCTTCTCCGTTATCGACACGGGTTCGCCATCGCGCAACTCGTGCGGATACTTCTTGAAGTTCTCGATGTCGTAGCGGATGGTGGCGCCGTGAGCGGGCGCCACTTCGCCCTGCATGGCGATCGGCACCGGCGGCTCGTACTTGACGAGCTCCAAGAGGGCCGTTACGTCGTCGCCCTCCGCTACCCGCTGGCCGCGGACCATGCCGTCGCGCACCGGATAGACCAGACCCTGCGAGAGCGCCCCGCGCAGCTTCACGGCCTTGACGCGATTGTGCTTGCTGCCAGCGAGCTTGCCTTCGAGGCCAAGTTCCGCGATCAGCCAATCCGGGCACACGGCGCCTTCCGGGATGTAGGCGGCCAGGTCGCCATCGACAAACGAGCCTTTGCCGACGACGGTGCGGAACCCGCCGATCGCAGCCAGTTCCAGACGGTCGGCGTTCGGGTGGGGTTCAACGCGCAAGGCATAGACGCGGGATTCGAAAGTAGCCACGGGCAATGCACCTGGAACAACGGAGGCGCACCATATCCGAGGTGCGCATGTGCTTCAACAGTTTCGAGCCTTAGGGCAGGCGTCCGATGCGGAGCATCGGCGTTCTCGATCGCCCAGTGGGCGCGGACGGTCCGCCCGAAGCGCTCCGCCTCCGGCTCCGCGCTGAGCAGGTGGTAGCGGGTGTCGACGCACTCCGCGCCGCTGGCGAGACGCCGCTCGGCGGTCACCTTGCCGATGGCCGAAAGGCCGGGCCAGTCGTGGCGCTCGCGCAGCCAGTCGACGTCGACCGTCGCGGCGCGTTTCTCCACGCGCCCGTGACACTTGTCAACCTGTTGATGCGAAAGGAGTTCCGCCGACGCCGGCGGACTGTCCAGATACGTCGCCACGTTTTCGTGGAGCGTCCGCTGATCGCAACAGATGTGGTATGGTCGCTAGTAGTCGGACGTGGCGGCTGATGATGTAGCGTGCCACGTCCTCGGAGCCCCACCCCACCCCACCAACTTGGGAGGAACCGCATGACGATTACGACCAAGGTAGGCCCTGATGGCAATTACGTCGTCAGGGGTCTTGCTTGGCCACAGGTACATATTCCCGCTTGACTCCCGTGTTCATGGGCAACGGGACGTGCCTGAGTCAGACTCGACAGATTCCGACGATTGTAAAGGGTACTCCACCCCAACGCCTGAATCCTACAAGGAAGTACCAATGTAATCTTCAACCAGGAGAAAAAAGTGTCCGACAAAAAGCAACCAGATCGAAAGTCCACTACGGACCGGTCGACAATACGACCGCCAATCGAGGAACTAGCCTCAACAAGACAAAGACTCAACGTCGATAGAGTTTGGCCGCCACAGGGAGGCGAGAAGCAGACGCCGAAAGAGGGCGAGAAGGGGAAGCAGCCATCGGACAAACCCAAGTCAGATTAAGTGGTACACTTGTAAGGAAAGGATTGCATGGACAGAAGCAGGCAAGAAGAATTGACCAAAGGTTTTCACGATCTTTGGTTTGACGTTGCCGTCTCTGTGAAGTATCACGCGAGACGGCGCAGGTTCTTCGATTCCATCAACAACATTACGTTGTTCGTTGTGCTTGTCTTCAATACGGCGTCGTTCACAGAGGTCGTTCCTATGCTAACGCCAAAAGTATCTGGTCTACTCACCGCGGTTCTCGTGGCAATAACCTTGGTTGGGCGTGTGTCGGTCAGGGCTAGGGATCACGATGATCTTCGGCGCAGCTTCATTAGATTGCAGAAAGAAATGAAAATGGGGCGCGATCAGATGGATCACAGTGCGCTTTCCTCTTGGGAAGCCGAGAGGCTAGGAGTTGAAATTGACGAGCCACCGATAAACCGAGTTGTTCATGCCTTGTGCTATAACGAGGTTGTCAAGTCCTTGGAGACAGTAAAAGAATCTGAAAAGAAGTTTGTGAAAGTACGACTTCGCCACCGCGCACTCGGTTGGATGACCAGAGCATTTGACGACAGCTTGGAACTTGAACCGAGTGCTCCACCATAAGGAACGGAGATTGATGTGAAGCGCCAGCGACCATCTAGATACCCACACAAGGACAAAACGAATCGGACATACTCTCCGAAGCTGGAACCTATCTTGGTCGAAGCCACAAACGGAACGGACGTCCATTTCGTTTCTAGGGAACTCGGCAACGTGCCGGCGGCTTTGATCGAGGAAGTGCTGCCGGACGCAGGCGGTGTGCGTCCGCAACGACAAGCGGAAATGTTCTAGAAAGCGGCAGGCAAGCGTATCGGTAGACCGGCGACGCGGTCACGCTCAGCTCGCCGTTCGATTCGGCGGTCGGCTGGCGCGTTCCAAACAACGCCGGACGCCAACTGCTGCGGACGCGCGTGGCTCCGGCTCGCTGCCCGGTCACGTTCCAGCCGCGAGCCAATCCAACGCGAGCGTGGCAAGGCCGAGCACCAGGAAGAAGCCGCACATGTCGGTCACCGTTGTGAGCACGGGGCCGGACGCCACGGCCGGGTCCAACCGCATGCGCCGCAGCAACAGCGGAACCGTGCCGCCTATGGAAACCGCCACCAAGGTGTTGAGCGCCAGAGCGGCAGCCACCACGCCGCCGAGCGCCACGCTGTCTTTCCACAGCCATGCGGCGAAGCCGAGCAGCGCCCCCAACGCGATGCCGTTCAACACGCCCACTTTCGCTTCCTGCCACCATACGCGCAGCATGTCGCGCGGCCCCACCACGCCCAGCGTCAGCTCGCGCATGCTCACGGCCACGGCTTGGTTGCCGGAGCATCCACTCATGTCCGAGACGATGGGCAGGAACACGGCGAGGGCTATCACCGCCGCCAAGGTCTCCTCGAAAGCCGCGATCACGCTCACCGAGATCATGTTCAGGAAGACGTTCAAGGACAACCACGAAAGCCGTCGCCCGGCGCGCGCTCGAAGCGGCATGCTGCGTAGCTCCTCGGCGCCCACGATGCCGTGGGACTTGCGGTGGTCGTCGGCGGCCCGCTCCACAAGCGCGTCGTCAACATGCGCCCGTTCCACCACGCCGAGCATTCGGCCGGCATCGTCCGTCACCGGCAACGACAACACTTCCGCCTCTTCCAGACACGCATCCACGGTGGCGAGATCCGCGGCCACGTTCACGACGGTGGGCGGTCGCATCACGTCGGCCAGCCGTGCGGTCGGCGACACCGCCACCAAGTCCCGGGTGCGGGCGACGCCCACGAGAAACCCGTCCTCCACGACATAGCAGTATTGCAGCAGACGGCCAGAGAGGTCGCGTCCGCCGGAGGCGAGGGCGGCCAGCACGTCGCGAGCCATGGCGGTGGCGGGGAACGCGAGGTGCTCGCGCACCATCAAGCCGCCGGCCGAATCCGCAGGGTGGATCAGCAGTTCGCGGGCGGCGGCCGCGGACTCTGGCGCCATCGCGCCCAGGATTTCGCGCAGCTCGGCGTCTTGCACCTCGGCGAGCACATCCGCTTGCTCGTGGCTCGGCAACGCCGTGACGATGGAAGCCGCGTCTTGCGCCGGCAACCCCTCGATGAGATCGGCCGCCACCTCGTCCGGCACGTCTTCTATGAACTCCGCCGCCGTCTCAGGCGCCAGCGCCGAGAGCACTGCGTAGCGCTCGTCTTCATCCAACCGGAACATGGCGCGCACGACGTCCGGGCCGGACAGCGTGGCCAAGTACGGGTCCACTCCTTCCCTGTCGGCGGCGACGAGCTCCTTCAGGCGCTCCGCCGGTTCGATCACGCGGGCTTCTGGAACTTGCACGGATTGCTCCTTGAGTGGGCGAATTGATTGGCAGCCGCATTATCACCGTCGTGTGCCGGTGTTGGGACCCGGGTGGTCTGGGTGTTTAGGTACAATGCGTTCTCCACAGACGTGCGGCGGCGGGGGAGGCCAAAGCGATGCGATTCGGAGCGCAGCTCGTCAACTACTTCTGCGAGTGGGACGCCACGTTGGCGACCATCCGCGCCGTGCAGAACGGCCGGTGGGACAGCTTGTGGTGGTCGGACCACTTTCTGCCGCCGGTCGGCCGGCGCGATTTGGAGGGCGGCGGCGCTTTGGAGGGTTGGTCTTTGCTCACCGCGGCGGCAGCCATCACCGAGCGTTTGCGGCTTGGCCTCTTGGTCACCGGCAACACCTACCGCAATCCGGCGCTGCTCGCCAAAATGGCGGCGACCATCGATCAGGTAAGCCACGGGCGCCTCGTCCTCGGTATCGGCGCGGCGTGGTTCAAGCGCGAACACGAAGCCTATGGCTGGGATTTTCCGTCATTGAAGGAGCGGTGTGATCGGCTGGAGGAGGCGTTGGACGTGATCAAACTGCTCTTCACCGAAGGCAACGGCGGCACCGCCAACTACCGCGGCAAGTACTATCGGCTTGACAATTGCCCGCTGTCGCCGCCGTGCGCGCAATCGCCCCATGTGCCGATTCTGGTCGGCGGCAACGGCGAGAAACGCACCTTGAAGACGTGCGCCAAATACGCCGACATCTGCAACATCGATTTCAACAACCCGGGCGGCGTGGACGTCTTCAAACACAAGATCGAGGTTTTGGAACGCCATTGCGAGGCCATTGGCCGCGATCCCGCCGAGATCGAAAAGACGATGTTGATTCCGTTGCGCTTGGAAGACGACGAAGCAAAGGCCGCGCAGTTGCGGCAACGGCGCGGCGATTGGGTTCTGTATGGGCCGCCGGCTTACGTCATCGACCAGATCGGCGGCTACATCGACGCCGGCTGCGAGGAGATGATGTTCTCCGCCGTGCCCACCAAGCCGGAGCATTTTGAGCGCATCGACGCCGACGTGCTTTCGGCATTCGGTTGATCGAACACCACCAACCAAGGGAATACCAAGGGAAAAACCAATGGAACCGAGCAAACACAAAGTGATGGTTCAGGCGCAACGCGGCGTCTCTTACGACTTGGCGGATTCGGCCTACGAGATCGAACGCGAAGCGCTCGATCCCATCGGCGCCGCGATCGTCGAGGTGCCCGCCCAATCCGAGGACGAGTTCATCGAGGCCGTGCGCTCGGAGGCGAACGCGCTTATCGCCCGGGGCCGTCGCATCAGCCGTCGCATCATCGAGAGTCTTGAGAATTGCACCGTTATCGGCCTCGGCAGCGTCGGCGCGGACACCGTGGATGTGGACGCCGCCACGGATTGCGGCATCGTCGTCACCAATGTGCCGGACGTCTTCATCGACGAAGTGGCGGACCACACCATGATGATGTTCCTTGCCGCCCACCGCCGCTTGCTGCTCATGCACCGCATGACGCAGGACGGCCGCTGGGCCGAGGGACGCCCGCACCACGCCGACATTCCCCGGCTTTGGGGCCAAACCATCGGCCTCATCTCCTTCGGCAACGTGGCGAAAGCGGTGGCGCACCGCTGCCACGCTTTCGGTTTGCGCGTCATCGCCTACGACCCGTACCTCTCCGAACTGGAGATGACGTTCGCCAACGTCGAGCCGGTCACCAGCCTCTTCGATCTCTTGGAACGTTCGGACTTCGTTTCCATGCATGCGCCGCTAAACGCCGAGACCCACCACATGCTCTCGGACGGGCATTTCGCCCGCATGAAACCCTCCGCGCTTTTCATCAACAACGGCCGCGGTCCAACCGTCGACGAGGCTGCTCTCATCCGCGCCCTGCAGGAGAAGCAGATCGCCGGCGCGGCGCTGGACGTCTTCGAGGTGGAGCCGGCGAAGACGGACAATCCCCTGCTCCACATGGACAACGTGACATGCACGCCGCACATCGCTTCGGCGACCGCCCGCATGGCGCCCGAAACGCGGCGCCGGTTGGGCCGCGAACTCGCCACGGTGCTGCAAGGCTTGTGGCCGCGCAGCGCCGTCAACCCCGCCGTGCTGGCCAAGACCAAGCTACGCCGTTGGCAACCCTACCCGCAAAGCCGCGGGCCAAACCGCTAGCGGCGCCGGCGGGCTCAGCCGCCGATTCCCGTCAGCGGCAGGATGCGAAACCACAGGTAAGCGACGCAAAGCGCAGCCATCGCCAACAACACCCCGCCCAAGCACCAGGTTGTCAACGGCTTCGGACGCACGCGGGGATCCATGCGTTTGCGCTGCATGTAGAGCGTGGCGAAGGCCTGCACGGGCAGCATGAAAGCGCCAAACGTGGCCCCGAAGATCACCAAGTAGATCGGGCTCTCGAAGTAGGTGTAGATCAATGCGCTGACCACCGGCATGACGACGATGTAACCGCGTGTCCAATTCCGACGCAGCGCGAGCTTGCTCCGGGGAATCGCGCCAAAGGTGACGAGCAGATCGGGAAACACCCGCGAGCCGGCGCCGAGGCCAGAGAGCACGGTGGAAAACAGAATGAAAAAAGCGCCCAGAATGAACAACGCGAAAGCCCAGTTCCCCAACGTGGACGTGTACATGTTGGCCAGCACGGCGACGGTTTCCGGGCCTTCCGGCGTCAGCCCCAAACGGTGCAGCACACCGGCGCCAAGGAAGTAGAACGCGAGCGTGGCGAAGGTGAGAATCGCGAGCGTTACCCAAACGTCGATCTGCACAACGCGAATCCAGCCTTTGGCCCGCGCCACCCAACCCGGGTCGCTGCGATCGCCGCCAACGAAACTGGGATAACCCTTCTCCACGCACCAGTAGGTGTAGGCCGCGATCTCCGCGGAGGCGACGCCGGTGGCGCCGTACATGCCGATGGCCAACACCAGATGTTCCAGTGGAAAGTCGAACGTGAGGCCGGAGATCACGTCCTCCAATGTGGCCCGATAGTCCGTGGTTTGCATGAGCACCGCGCAGACGATGGTGAGCAAACTGAACGACACCACCATCACCAGCAGGATTTTCTCCAGCCGGCCGTAAGCCCCGGTCCACAACAGCAGCATTACGAGTGCGGCGGCCACCGCGGTGGCCTTGGGCCCGCCGAAGCCGGGTAGCCACGGCTCGAGGATCAACGCCAACGCTTGTCCGGCACCGCCGATGATGCCGCCAGAGGTTAAAACGCCGGGCACGATGCCGATCAAACCCAGCCAAATGGGCCAGGAGATCGGCCCCCTCGGCCCCGGCAGGGTGCCGGGCAGCCTGTTCAAGGCGCGCAAATAGGTGTCGCCAGTCGTGATCACGTAGCGGGCGAGTTCCGCCTGCACGAGCGACTTTATCCAGCACGAGAACAACACCCACCACAGCAGCGTGAACCCGGCCGCGGCGCCAAGGCCGGCGGTGAGCAATATCTCGCCGGAACCGACGATGGAGCCGGACACCACGACGCCCGGCCCGAGACTGCGCAAGCGTCCGCCAAGAGTGCTTGGCGGCGCCCTGACGCCGCCGGGCGCGATGGTGTACGGATCGTCGCTCATCAGCGGGCGGTCAGCGGCGCTTCACAGTGGCGCGGCCAAAACGTGCCGCGGCCGCATCGCGTGCGATGTTTGCGGCTTCGGAAGCCGGAGCGGCGCTCCGCTCAGCGGTGTCGAGCTCGCCATCCACCGGCGACTCCAACGCCTTCACGACGGCCCATCGACCTCCCAACATCCCGCGAAGGCGCGGTGGCCGCCGCCGCGCGTGCCGCGTGGGGCTAGATCTCCACCATCTCGAAGTCCGACTTCGGCGTGGCGCACTCCGGGCACACCCAGTCTTCCGGCACGTCGTCCCAGCGCGTGCCGGCCGCGATGCCTTCCTCCGGCAGACCTTCGGCCTCGTCGTAGATGAAACCGCAGGTCATGCATTGCCACTTGCGCATTTTTTCTCCCTCCGCAACCGGTTCGTATGGACGCGGAACTATACCCGCCTTGGCGTCTGGCCATCCCGCCAGCAAGCCGGTGTTTGGCGTCAGGAATCGGCCTGGCTGTCCGCAGGGGCCTTCGGCAACTGGCCGCTGGCCGCGAGGTAGCCGATGCTGCCCAAGGTGAGCAGGATCGGAATGGCGAACGCCGACGCGAACTTGTAGCCCACCCAAAATCCTTCGCTGAACTGGTAGGCGACGAGCAGGTTGGCCACCCCGGCCAGCACCATCGTGGCGGCCCAAGCCCAGCACAGAGCGCGCCAGGCCTTGTCCGGCAACGTCAGCACCTTGCCGAGCGCCCGTTGCACATGATCGCCTTTGCCGACGAAACGGCTGCCGATGATCACCAGCGCCATGATCCAGTACACGATGGTGGGCTTCCACTGGATGAACAGCGGGTTGCGCACCGCCAGCGTGATGCCGCCGAAAACCAACGCGCCCCAAAACACCACCCACATCTGCCCAGTCACCTTCCAGCGCTTGAGCTTGAAGAAGGCCACCTGCACCACCGCCGCGACCATCAAAGCAACGGTGGCCCAGTAGATGTCGGCGACGACATACACGCCGAAAAACGCCACCACCGGCAGGAAGTCCACAAGCTGTTTCATTTGCGATCTCGTTGCGCTTTCCCCAATTCTACGCCGCTTGCGACTGGGGACTGGATGGTCGGCGGCGTATTGATCGATCACCGCAAAAAGGAAACCAACCTGACACGGCAACGCGGCAAGGCCCACGAAAGCTCGTGTCCTGTTGGTAGCAGATAGGTTGTTTGTGCCGCCGGCGCTCAACGCTTCTCAACGATGAAGCTGGCCGTGGCCTCGGCAACGACTTCACCGCTATCTTGCCGGAGCACCAACCCTTCGCACACGGCGAGCCGGCCCTTGCGCCGCTGCAAGCGCCCTTCCAAACGCACCGGCGCGCCCACCGGCAGCGGTTGCCGGTAGCGCGTCTCGGCTCGGGCGGTGTAGCAACGCTCGCCGCCCAGGAAGATGATGTTGGCCATCACGTCGTCGAGCAGGCTGAACAGGATGCCGCCGTGCGTGACGCCGTCGTAGCCGACATGCGCATCCTTCGGGGTGAACTCGGCGCGGCACACCTCGCCATCCATGCGGAAGCGCACGTTCAGCCCCGCCGGATTGCCCGGGCCGCAAACGAAACAACGGTTGGCGCTGGTGCGTATCGTCACAACTGGTGGCCCTTTGGCGTGGCGGGCGCATCGTCAACGCCCCACTCGCACGACGGCTCGTGTACAGACGCATTGCGAACGCCCCAAGGGTGCGTATCAGGACGAATCGCGTCCGGTCGGCAACTGCGGCTGGCCACGTTACCATAGCGCCGATGCTCGACCTGCCTTCCATCCGCCGCCGGCTTGCCGGCCGCACGCAGCCACCCGTCCATCCCGCACCAAAGGCGAATAGCCGCGGCCGCACTGGCCAAGCGGCGGTGGCGGTGGTGTTGCGCGCCGCCGGCGACGACACCGAGATGTTGTTCATACAACGCGCCGAACGGCCGGGGGACCCGTGGTCTGGCCACATGGCCTTTCCCGGCGGCCATCGGGACGCCGAAGACGCGAACCTCTGCGCCGCCGCGGTGCGCGAAACGCAAGAGGAGGTCGGCCTCGACATCTCCGCCGCGGCCATGCTCGGCGCACTGCCCCACCAGCGTCCCATGAGCGCGTCCCGGGCCTTGACCGTGGCGCCGTTCGTGTTCGAGGTGAGCGGCGATCCGGCGTTCACGCTCAACCACGAGGTGGCGGCGGCGATCTGGGCGCCCCTCGCGCCGATGCATCGCGGCGAAAACGCGGCCCGTTCCCGGTTGTCGTTCCACGGCGGCGGCGGCACGGCGGCGTTCAACGGCTTCCGGCTGGCCAGCGGGCACTTCGTTTGGGGGCTCACCTACCGGATGGTGCAGACGTTTCTCGAGCGGATCGATCCGGCCTATCGGCGTTTGCCGGATTAGATTCCGGGCGGCATCCATGCGCTATAGTGTGGGCGAGACGCAAGACTACGTTGGATCGCCATGGCCACGGTTGAGAACGGCACCGAGCAATTCGATCTGGGCTGGATGCGGCGCACCGGCCCTTGGAACACTCGCGCGCCCCGAGGCAAGCACGGACTGACCCTCGCGGATGTGGCGGTGGGCGCGTATGGCGAGGCGCCGGACGAGAGCGACAACCAGACCGGGCGCCCCCGCGGAGCGGTGGCACGGCCGGGAAGCTATCGCATCGGCGGTTACGCGGTGCGCAGCAAGAGCGAAATCTGGCTGGACAACGCTTCATTCCTCTACGAGGAGGCGTTGCAGCGCCAGTGGAGTTCGGCCACGGACGTGCCGTGGCACACCATTGAACCCCTGCCGGACGACGTCGAACAGGCGGAGTGCCAGCTCGCCACGTTTCTCACGGAGGTGGAGTTCGTCGCCGGGGATGTGCCGGCGCGCTGGGTTTCCCTGACCACGCCGGATTTCCTGGAACCGCGGCAAGTGCTGCTCGCGCAGGTGATGGACGAAGCGCGGCACATGGACGTCTTTCGCAAACGCGCGCTGGCGAACGGCGGCGGCCTCATGCAGGCGACCGGCGCCACGTCCGGTTTCGTCGGCGGCATCGATCTCTCCCGGGATTTCACGGAGATGTCCTCGCGGCTTCATGTTTCCGGCGAAGGGGCGGTGCTCACGCTGTTCCGCATGGGCGAGCTGATGGCGCAGAACGAGGCGGAGAAGGTCATCTACCGGCTCTGCGCCCAAGACGAGGCGCGCCATGTGGCGTTCGGGATCATGCATTTGCGCTACATGGCCTCGGCCGCGCCGGAGCGACGCGAAGAGATCCACTGCTACTTGGACGAAGCGGAAGCCGGCATCATCGGCGCCGCCAACCCGGTGGGGCAGCTAACGCCCACATCCGAATCCATGGCCATCATCCTCGGCGGCGGCAAAGCCAACTTCGACGACGGCATGAACAAGGTCATCGCCATCCGCCGCCGGCAGCTGGGCGAGTACAAAAAGCGCGTGATCTCGGCCGGCTTCGGCGAGCGCTTCGAGAACGGGCGCTCCGGCGTGGATCGGATGATCGACCACGCGGCCTAAAGTCACGGCATGGAACACGACCACCGTGGCCCGGGCTGACGCGCCGAAGACAGGCGGCAAGGCGGACGGCGCCGCGCAAGAGCAAGCCGAGGCGCCGCGCAAATACGAGCCGAAGTACAACTGGATGAACAAGTCCCGGCAGTGGGGCGTGCGCGTCCCGCCGGGCAAAGCAGGCCTCAAGCTGGGCGACCTGAACGTAGGCGTGTACGGGGAGATCCCGGGGCACTGGACGGACGAGACCCGCAATCCCCGCGGCGCCGTGGCGCGTCGCGGCATGCCGCCGGTTGGTTACGCCGTGCGAGACAAGGCGGGCCTGTGGGCGGATTCGGCCGCGGATTTGTACGAAGAGGCCATCCAACGGCGCTGGGCGCCGGCCACCGACGTGCCGTGGAACACCATCGAGCCGCTGCCGGACGACGTTGAACACGCGGTATGCCAAGTTTGCACCGAACTCATCGGCTACGCCAACGTGGACATCGAAGCCATCACGGGCTGGCAGCATCGCATGTCCTACGGCTACCACGAGGTGAAGCAGTTTCTCGCCACCGCCGGTTTCGACGCGGCGCGCCATTTCGAGTGTTTCCGCAAGCGCGCGTTGGTGAACGGCGGCGGCTTGGGCTTGGAGGGCCCTGGCCGCGTGAACCGCTTGATTCTGGAGAGCCGTGGCGGCTGGACCGAGGCCGTGGTGTACCTGCTCCTGCTGCGCGGCGTGTTCACCATGACGCTCTACAAGCATCTGGAGCGCCACGCCCACAACGACGCCGAACGCTTCATCTACGGGCACGCGCTGACGGACAAGGCGCGGCATGTAACCTACGGTCTCGAACATCTGAAGTTCGCCATCGCCCATGTGGACGACCAGCGCCAAATCGTCGCCACGCTGTTCGCGTTCGGCGACGGCGGCTTGGCAAGAGACTTGGCGGATCCCGTCCTCAAAGAGGCGTTGGCCGTGATTTTCGGCGGTAGCGTGCGCGGCGCGGTGAAGAAGGGGCTGGCGGGCTACGGGGATTTCATGCGCGATTTTCTCGGCACTCTTCTCGCCATGTGCCGCTATATCGACGTGCCGCGGGATCCGGCCCGGCTGCCGGCGGCGCTGAAAGAATTCGCGCCGGTTGGCGACGTGGCGGCGTAGTGTCGCGTGCGCGAATCACCACCGATTTCGATTTGACGCGACGCTAGTGGCCAAAGCGCTGGCGTTTCCGTCCGTTGCCTGGTTCGACGCCGTGCGCGCGGTGTTCAACAGCGACGAACGCTATCGCGGCGCCGGCGGCGGGCGTTGCGACTGCGTTGTCGGCCTCAAGATCGGCGAAGCGGTTTTCGTGCTGGCCTTCGAGGGCGTGGAATGTGTTAGCGCCGTGGCCGCCGACGACGCCGCACTCGTTGATGTGGATTTTTTCCTCGCCATGTCCGCCGAGGATTGGCGCGAGATGATCACCAACATCGCGGAAAACGACGGCGCGGACCTGCACCACACCTTGAACACTTTGGATCTGGCGCGGGACGAAGGCCTGGCCGCTTCGCGTCACGGCGATCAATTTCGGGAGGATCTGTTCTTCCGCTACAACCAGACTTTGCAGTTCTTTTTCGACGCTTCGGCGCGGGTGAAGACCGCCGTCGACAACGGAAAGTTGGTGAAGTTGTGAGCGCGGGCGGCCAATTGGCTTGGGTGGAACCCGCCGCCCAAGCGGTGAACGCGGACGCCGGCTTTCGCAAGCTCGGCTCGGTTGATCTAGTGCTCGGCTTGAAATCCGGGCGCGCCGTGCGCGTCGTGGTGTTCGAGGCGTTTTCCATCGAGCGGGTGGAGCGGGCCAACGAAGCGCGGCTGCGCGACTGCGACGTGGTGATCGAGATGACCCCGCAATTGTGGAACGGCTACCTGCGCCGGCGCGCCGCGGGCAAGGGGCCGTCACTTGTGGCGTTGGATTTGGAGCGGGCCATCGTGCAAGCGCCAGATCCCCTCTCGCGGCTGAAGTTCGAGCGCTACCACCTGTCGCTGCAAGCGCTGGTGGACCGCGGCGCGAACGCCGTGGCCAACGGGCGCTGAAGCGGGCGGAATAGCCGTGCCCCTCTACGAGTTCCGCTGCCCGCGGTGCGGTCGGGCCACGACTCGCCTCGCCGCCGTGGGCGCTGCGCCGGGGAGCGTGCCCTGCCAACATTGCGCCGCCGACGCGAAACGCGTCATCTCCAGACCTTCCGTTCATCTCGCCGCCGGCTCCAAGGTGGCGCGGCTCGATCCGAAGTACGACCGGATGGTCGATCAAGCCATGCGCAACACGCGCCCGGCGGATCCGGCGCGTTTGGTGAATCGGCGCGGAGACCCGGCCAAAGGACGCCCGGACGGTTGACGTGCCTATAACCCAGTGGCTTGGCGAGCATTGGTTCGCGGCCGCGCTGTTCCTCGCCTACACCACCATGCTGGTGTTGCACGCCCGCGCCGGCCTCGTCGCCGGAAGAACCGCGAGCGGCTTCTTCGTCGCCGGACGGCGGCTTGGCGGCGCCGTGATCGGCGTCTCGTTCTACGCCACCTTCGCCAGCACCAACAGCTACATCGGCCACGCCGGCAAGGGCTACGAATACGGCTTGCCGTGGCTGACGATGGCGGTGATGCTGGTGCTGTTCGCGTGGCTTTCGTGGCGCCTCGTGGCCCCCCGCATGAGGCGTTTCACCGCTGCTTGGGGTTCGCTCACGGTGCCGGACTTTCTCGCCACGCGCTTCGCCAGCGACCGCGTGCGCGTGGCGGCGTCGCTGGTCATCGCGTTCTCCAGCCTGTTGTATCTGGTGGCGGTGTTCAAGGGCGCCGGCCACTTGCTGCAAGTGTTCCTCGGCATCCCGTACCCGTTGGCCGTGGGGGTGACGCTGGCGCTCATCGTCGGCTACACGTCCGTTGGCGGCTTTCTCTCCGTGGTGCGCACGGACGTCGTGCAGGGTCTTTTGATGCTGCTCGGCTCAATGCTGCTGTTTTTCTTCATCACCCGCGCCGCGGGGGGCGTGGGTGTCATCGTGGACTTGCCCAAGCAGCCCGGCAGCGCCCACCTCTTCGAGCTGAACGCGGCGATTCCGTTCGTCGTGCTGCTGGGCGTCGCTTTGGCCGGCTCGCTGAAGCTGCTGGTCGACCCGCGCCAAGTGACGCGCTTCTACGGCCTGAAGGACGAAAGCGCCGTGCGCACGGGCATTTGGGTGGCGGTGGGCGGCATCCTCGTGATCCAGTTCTGCCTGTTTCCCATCGGCCTCTACGCCCATTTTCTGCTGCCCGACCCCACCATGGACACGGACTTGGTGGTGCCCACGCTGGTGGGCGACGGCGGCGTCTTCCCAACGTTGGTGGCGGACTTCCTGGTGGTGGCGATCCTCGCGGCGGCCATGTCTTCGCTGGACAGCGTGCTCTTGGTGGCCGCCTCCGTCACGGCCCGGGACATCGCCGCGCCGCTGCGCAAGAACGCCGACCGCGTGGTGCCGTGGACGCGCATCTTCGTCGCCGCCTACGCGATCATCGCGGCGCTGGTGGCCCTTGATCCTCCCGGCGGCATCGTGGAACTCACCATCTTCTCCGGCAGCCTCTTCGCCGTGTGTTTCGTGCCCACGATTGTGCTGGGTTTGCATTGGCGGCGCGGCAATGGCGCCGCGGCTCTGGGCGCGTTCGGCACCGGCATCGCCACGCTCCTCGGCTGGTTGGCGCTCGGCTGGAACGCCGCGCTGCACGAGGTTTTTCCGGCGCTCGCGGCATCCACGGCCACCTATCTGGTGCTGTCGCTGCGGGGCGACGTGGTGGACACGCCCGAAGTGCGCGGGCAGTTTTCTTAAGGGAACCACAGCGGGCGCTGCTCTACGACGCCGTCTCGTTCGTCCGTGGACAGCGCGAGTCGATACAATGCGCCCGTCGTGCCGATGGCGCACGCGGCGACGGAACGAGACTTGGCCGGGCCACTCGATGGCGTCCACGTGGTGGATTTCACCACCATGATCGCGGGCCCCTACGGCACGATGATCCTTGCCGATCAGGGCGCGGACGTGGTGAAGGTGGAAGCGCCTTTGCGCAGCGACCACGCCCGCCGGGCCGGCTACGGGCAGCGGCACTTTTCCGCGGCGTTCGTCAACAACAACCGCAACAAGCGCTCCATCGCCGTGGACGCGAAAACGCCCGCGGGGCGCCAAGTCGTGCTCGATCTGGCGGCCAAGGCGGACGTCTTCGTGCAGAACTTCCGGCCCGGCGTGATGGCGCGCCTTGGCCTCGACTACGACGATGTGCGCCGGGTGAAGCCGGACATCATCTACGTCTCCTTGAGCGGCTGGGGCGAGACCGGCCCCTTCGCCCACAAGCCGGTGTACGACCCCATCATCCAAGCGTTGTCGGGCCTCGCCACCGTGCAGGCCGGTTCCGACGAGGCGCGACCGCGGCTGGTGCGCACGATCCTGCCGGACAAGCTCACCGGAGTGACGGCGGCCCAGGCGGTATGCGCCGCGTTGTTCGCCCGGGAGCGCAGCGGCGAGGGCCAACATGTGCGCCTCTCCATGCTCGACGCGGTGGTGGCCTTCCTGTGGTCGTCGGACATGGGCGGCCAGACGTTCGTGGGCAAAGAGGTGGACGTGGCCGCCGCCGCCACCTTCATCGACCTCATCTACGAGACCGCGAGCGGCTACATCAGCGTATCCGTGATGACGAACGATCAATGGCGCGGCCTGTGCCATGCGGTCGGCCACCCGGAGTGGCTAGCCGATGCCCGTTTCCGATCGCCCGCCGGGCGCGACCGGCACGCCGACGAGCGCTTGGAACTCACCCAACGGGCGCTGCTCGCCAAACCCGCCGCCGAGTGGCTGACGATTCTCGAAGACGCCGGGGTCCCGTGCGCGCCGGTGCTCACGCGCAGCGAGATGATGCGCCATCCCCAAGTCGCGGCCAGCGGCGTAGTGGTGGAGACCGAGCACGCCCACGCCGGCCGCTTGCGCCAAGCCCGCAACGCCGCCCGCTTCGAGGCCACCGTGCCGGAGATCCGCTTCGGCGCGCCGCAGCTAGGCGAACAGACCGTGGAGCTGTTGCGCGAACTGGGGTATCGGCAGGAGCACATCGACGGGCTGCTTCAAGATGGTGTGGCGAGCGTGGGCTGACATTCCGCTAGCGGACACACTCCGTCAGGCCAAAGCCGACCGCCGCGGCCTATTGGCCTGAAACGCGCCGGTGCCAAGTGGATGTGGGACACTTTGGACGTGTGTTCGGCACGCGCCTATCACGCACGCGGCAGAAAGTTGGCCTACAATGACCTCATTCGACCCCTACGGAGCAAGTTCATGAGCGTCGCCGTCATTCGTGGCACGAATGAGAAGCCGGTGGCAAGCGAAAGGTTGGCGGAGTCAGCGGCCGCCTGCCGCAACGTCTCTGGTCAGCTATTCATCGGCTATCCGATCGTTAGCACCCCCGATGGGCCACATCGGATCGATGCGCTATTGGTATCACCAGATCACGGCCTCGTCGTCTTCGACCTTGTCGAAGGTACGGGCTGCGGCACGTGGCGGTGTGGCGGGGCCAGCGCCCGCCACACCGCCCGCACCGGGTAGTCGCCGCGGCCCTTGCCCCGCCGCGCGTCCAGCGCCGACACCAGTTCGCCGTCCGGCAGGTGCTCCAGCGCCAGCCGCTCCAAGTCTGGCAGCCGTTCGACATCCCTCCACGAAAAAAGTCTCTTGCAGATCGTGGCGCTTGGCGTTGCCCCGCCGAGGGTCCTCAACATCTTGAAAAACCGACAGAATATCCCGTCTCTCCTTCCTGGATCGGAACGGAATATGGCCATGAATATGAAGAAAAATCAATCACTTATGGCAATGGATACGGTCATGTTTGTATGGCTTCTTGTGTGGCGCGACGAGCATTGACGCCGCTCCGTGCTGGAACAACGACAATTCTCGAAATCGGCCTTTCGCGCTATGATGACGTCTTCCGCACTACGAAGACCCCAATGGCCTCTAGGCACCCGCAACAATCCGGCCGTGCGTCTCAACTACTCGCCGACATTGAGGTCCAATCCAAGAATCGCGACTTCGGCGGCTTCAGCAACACTATCACGAAGTGCCTTGCGCCGCCGAACGTGATTCACGAAGTTGCAGCTGCACCAGAGTTTTGGCACAGCGCGGAAGAGCTCGTAAGCACCGTTTCGGCAGACAATGATCACGCCATTGCTTTCGCGCTGGCCGAGGTCGGCAGGCTTATGGCTTCGTTGAAATCCAAGTCCGACCTTCTGCGTCCAATGGCCATAGATCTACTGACAAAGCGCACGCCGCCGCATTTTTGCTTCGGTGACGCCGATCAGACGACTTTTGCCGCAAGAGGTTGGGCAGGTTCCCGCCGCCCCGTCGACTTGGCAGTCGCCACACGCACGGTGGCCATGGCAGACGCACCAAAGCCGCTAGTTCCTTGGCTGGGGTTGGCCCTGTCCGCAGGCGATGTGTCAAATGTAATCGAGCACATTGCGTCTGTGCTAGTAGAGCTTTCCGTGTCGGACGCAGAGTCTCCAAAGAACCGTTCGAGTCGCCTGCAGCGCTTGCTCAAGGCGTTACGTTCGGCGTTGGATGCGGACCGCTTCAACATTGACAAGCAGGCGCCGGCGGCACTGACTGCCTTCGTCGCGCAAGCCTTCCGCGGCATACAGCGGCCGGTTCAGTATGGGCCTTCCGCGAAGGCGGTCGACGAGCTCATGTCTTTGGCGCTGCATGTCATCCGCATGGACTTGCGGCTGCTAACCGAGCCTGCCATTTACGACAGCGTGGGCAGAGCACGTGGCTGGTTACCGGATGGTGGCTGGCTCAGGTATACGAAGTCGGCTACCGGTGCGGCCAAGCTGCGAAAGATCCTCTTGAGTGGCCTCGTTATTCTCCTCAAGCAACACAATCCGAATCGAGCCTTGCTCGACAGCCACCGGATGTTGTCGTCCAACAGACAGGCGGCGCTCGCCGAATTGCAGGCTGTTGCAGAGGCAGATCGAGAAATCCCCGCTAACCAACGGGAGTGGCTGGCGTCGGGAGGTGAGAAGTCCGGCGTCCGTGTGGAGCGGGAGATGACAGAAACGGACGATCTCTCGATCGCCATGGCGTTGCTGGCCGGTGAAGCTTTGGCGCGGTGCGAGCTAGTTGCGAGCGGCGAATCCGCCGACGTGGAAGCTGGTGAGTTCGTTGACCGAGCTCTAGAGGTCCGAAACCGCGTTCAGTCGCTCGCTCGCCGCCGAAACTTACAGGTCTTCGGCGAACCGGGAGACGTCGTCAAGTTCTCGCCGACCGCTCACCGATTGGCGACGCCCGACGTCGCTCCACACCTCGTACGCATCATAGAGCCGGGAGTGGAGTCCCGAGGTTCATTTGGTGCGCGCGTCGTCGTACCGGCTCTCACCATCGTGTGTTGACCGGGTAGGGCCTTCTTTGCTGCCCAGCCAAGAGACATCCTCTTCCAACTGTAGCCATGAGCGCCCTTCTGCGCCATAATAGGCACCGCCCAACGCCACTGCCATCCGGTGAAACTTGCCACCAACTTCTTCGTAAAGGCCGGCATAGTGGCCCACATCTGCCCATTGGGGTTCCCTCTTGGCTGTGCCCATGTTGACCAGCGTTCCTGTCTCCTCGTGCGCTCTTGGAAGCAGCCGTTGCGGACGGACGAGTTCCTTGAGGAACGGCAGAAATGCCCCGCCTCCAGAAAACCTGACCGCGACCACCATAGGGGAACGAAAGAACGAACGGTCAATCTCGAAAAGTACGCTGTCAAAGCCGTCCTTAATGGCACTTTCGACTCGGCACATTTCAGCGGAGTCCAGGAAATCTTGCAGGGACGTCGATATTCCGCGCCGGGTCACCTGACCGGTCTCGAAGATATCTTCCTTAATCGGTTGTCCTCCTCCCTCGCGCAGCAGCTCGGCCCTTAAGCGATCCCCTCCGTCGGCCTTGTTGACCATATGAGCAATCAGTGCCTGGTCTATCGCCTTGCCCGCCACCGGTATGGATCGCTTCGATCCCTCCACATGGTGTACCGTGACCACGCCGTCGACTTGGCCCGAAGCAAACATGGCCATGTCGGTCGTTCCTGCACCCACATCGACCACCATCATAAGGCGTGGCGCGTGGCTTCCCGCTGGCGTGAAGTGCAGCAACTGTGCGGCAACAGCTGCTACCGGCTCAGCGACCGTCGGTGGATCGGCAACTCCTCGCCAAGTGGGCGGTCGCTCTGACTCATTGAGGACTCGGATTGCTTCACGAAGCTTAACGCTCTTGAAGAGCTCATTGCCGAAGTGTTCGGCGAGGTCGTGGGCTTGAGCGAGGCTTTCAGCCAGCACCCTAGACACCCACTCCGTCTTGTCCTTTGCGAAGACTGGTATGGCGATGCTACGCGTTACTTCGCGTTCTGGCGCGTGTCGTGCGCGCAGAGCCGCCTGCGTGAAAAAAGCCAGAAATAGCGCGATTGATTGGCGTTTGCTGATGGGTGGGGTTGCAGGATTGTATTTGGTTGGCAGATTGTCGTCGAGCTTGCGAACGTCGCTCGCAGAGGTTAGGGCATCCTTGATGGTATCGAAAGGTATACGGCCGTCGCAGGCGGCCCTGTCCACCGCCGCTTCGCCGAAGAACAGGCTTCCAGAGCCGCTGATAAACAGCGCCGTTCTAATCATGTGATGATCGCCCCGCCCCTGCTCTACTGCCTTGCCGATCTCGAGAGGTATTGGCGGCTGTCCGGGCGTGCAAGTTGCGGCCTTGCAGTAAGCCGTACCGAAATCTAGGCAGAGGTGAGCAGTCATTGGTGCCACCTTACAAGGCGCGTCATTGGATTTGGGCCTGTGCTGTCCCCTTGCTTCAGCGGCGACCGAGCTCGCCTTGCGAGCCACCGCAGTTTTGGTCGCCGGGGATGCTGTGTTCCGCTTGGCCCGCGCCACGCGCTGGCTTTTGGGCTCGTCACTTAACAGCAGCGCTTCGATGAGCTCCTTCTTGCGGCCAGTTGTGGCCAACCCCTTCAGTTCGCAAACGCGCCGCACATCCGCCACAAGAAGCATCCGAATCAGCACCTCGGGGCTGGCCCGGCGCTCGCGAGAGAGCCGCGACCGCATAGCGGCGGGGCGCCGTTTGTCCACGTCAGGCAGATCCAGCCGCTCTACGGCCTTCTTGAGCAGGTCTCTATCCATCGCCTCCAAGATGGCGCGTTTGAGCCTCATCTGACGCCACGCGACGCGAGCGGCAGCGCGCACTGACGAATGCCCCCAAGTGCATTTGATGTGCTCATAAACGGCAAGTCTATGCCAAGGCAATGTTGGAGGCAATCAATCGGGGTGTGCGACGTTTTTGTGCGCCAGCCGTCAAGCGGCCAGTGGCGGCTTGTGGCGATGGTGCCAGAAGTCGTCGTACCGTTCGCTGCGGGCGCGGGAACGTAGCGTACCCGGGAGTCGCGGTGACCCCCCAAACCCTGCTCGCAGCCCGCCCGCGCACAAAAAAGTCGCACACGCAATCAATCGCTGTGTCGACTAGGCATAAGGCCCCACTCGGTGATCGTCAGCCCTCGCGCGCCGTCGTGGCAACTTGCGGGAGTCCGGCAAGTTCCCGGCGCAACCGCGGCCACTCCAGCCTCAACCACGGCGTGAAACGATCCGGCACTTGGCCGATCTCGTCGTCTAAGACAGCGGGCGGGGTCCAGCGCCACTCCGCCACTTCCGTGGTGTTGACGCGAGGTTCGCCATCGCTGCGGCCAACGTAAACCGAGCAAAGTTCGTGCTCGGCGCCAACATCGCCGAACCTAGCGTGGTACTCGAACTTGAACAGGAACTCGGCGGACACTTTCAGTCCGAGCTCGTCCCAAGCGCGACGCCGCACGGCTGCGTCCGTGTTCTCGCCGGTGCGCGGGTGCGAACAACAGCTGTTCGACCAGTAGCCCGGCCACAGGCGCTTATCCGCGTGGCGGCGCTGCAACAACGTCTCGCCGGCGGCGTTGAAGACGAACAGTGAAAACGCCCGATGCAGCACGCCCCCGCCGTCGTGGCAGGCGGACTTGGCGAGCGAACCAACTTCCTCATCGTCCCGGTTCACAAGGATGAGGGATTCGTTCTCGCTGGAGACGATTCGCGCGTGGGGGGCGGTCATGGGCGGCAAGTCTAGCAGCGTCACCTTGAGCGTGATTTTTCTTATGCGCGAGCCGTCAGGCGGCCAGCGGCGGCGGCTTGCGCCGATGGCGCCAGCAGTCGTCTTACCGTTCGCTGGGGACGCGGGAATGCAAACAGCCGCCCCGGAGTGACGCCGCCGCCGCGTTGACGGGTCGTCTTACCGTTCGCTGGGGACGCGGGAATGCAAAGCCATGACGTCGTTGAAGCGCTGAATCGACCACCAGCCTGCCAGCCAGCCTATGCCCGCCAGCCGATATAATGCCGAACTCCGCTCTGTCACTGGTCGCCCGATGGCTGTCAATTCCACAGGCCCCTCTGAGACGTTGCGGAGCAATCGCCACGTTCCAGCATCCTCTCGACCAGGGGCCGATCCAATGCCGCAGCAGGAGCCACCCGAGCTGACCAAACGGCTGAGCTTTGACTTGCCCGAGCCGCTGCACAAGCGACTAAAAGTAGCTTGCGCACAGCTGAGCACCAAGATGAAGGACGAGATCATCCGTGCCGTGGAGCGGCGCATCGAGGAACTGGAAGACCGCGCGGACCAGAGAACCGGCGACTCCCCCCTACGCTAGCGCGTGGGAAAGCACGTGTCCAAGGTTCGCTTGGAGCTAGCGGCCGGTACCGGCCACGGTGCCAGTCCCTAGCTAGTAGCGTCCCCGCACGGTCAGCTTCCGCGCAAGCAACCGCAACCATCTGATCCATCCTGTCGCGAATACGGGTTCTCGCAACAGATCGAAAAAAAACACGGAAAAAACATCGCACATGCTTGTGTGACGCAGCAAAACAGTTTACACTTTTCACCTCCTAAACTGATACACGGTAAGGAGAGTCACAATGACCAAGCAACCAAGACCCGACCAGCTCATCACGAAGCGCATCATGCAGTTCACCCGCAAGGCGCGCCATGGCTACAAGGTGGCTCGCCGCGTCCGAAACAAGCTGGACGAGCACTTCGCAGCCCCTTTACGGCGCGATGGCCGCGGGCGCAAGTCCCAAGAGCTGCGCCGCGCCCTAGTGACCTTGCGACACCTGATAAACGCGACCGCTTGGCGGAGCCGAGTGGATTTAGATGTAAACGTCCGGCAGGAAGCCAAGGCGTTGGTCACAACCGCATGCCACGGCCAAGTGTCGTTCGAGAGCCTGATGGACCGGGCCAGGACGCTGCGTGGTCGGGTCAACAAGTGCGGAAAAGCCCGGAACGCGCGCCGCGCCATCAAAGGCTGCAAACCGCTGCGGATCGAGTTGCCAGAAGGGTTCACGGTGGAGCGGCTACATACCGTGAAGATGCTGGCCCATGCGGGTCGGACGCTCGGCAACTGCACCAAAAACAACAATTTCGGCGACCATGACGAACTGCGAACACGTGAGTCGGATTTCTACTGGGTCCGACACGGCAACTCCGCTGTAGCCATGCTCAGAGTCCACTTGCGGAGCAGAGAAATAGCAGAGTTTCTCGGCAAGGACAATGAGGATGTCGAGCTGCCGCGCAGTGTTCTCATCACCATGCTGAGTCGTCTGCGCTTGAATGGCGACGATGTGGAAGCCTGCTTGCAGCAAGGAGCGGCTTCGATCTTCGTCACTGGAGGGGCGGACATCTGCAAGCCCAACTATCGCCGTCGCCGGCGCAAGCTCCGGCTCTGGTGGAACAAGGGTGTGCTTGTGATTAGGGAAGGTCGGCGCCACAAGTGGTCGAGCTTTTGCTGGGACGGAACGGCGTGGCAGTCGTCTGACGCCTCAAGGCGACACCGCTTGGATGACCTGATGACCGTCCACCCCCTAATCGCTTGCTTTGCTCACAAGGCGGCACAACCGCAAACGGATAGGCCAGGCCGAAGGCTCCGGTGAGCAGCGCCGCTGCGACGTGGCACCTGGCACAATCGGCACCCTTCGATCCAAGGAAGGAGAGAGGGGTTGCCGGCGGCGAAAAGCCGTGCTTGCGGCCTTGCGCGGCGAGCTGGCGGCTGTTGCGGACGGCAGTGCGTTGCGTCTGCCGGAGCTCAGCGCAGCGTGATCGTCATGTTCGGCCCAGCCGAGCCTGCATCGTCGAACCAGCGCGCGGTGACGGTCTTGGTCTCCGTGTAGAAGCGCACCGCCTGCTTGCCGTAGGCGTGCAGGTCGCCGAAGAAGGAGTTCTTCCAGCCCGTGAAGGAGAAAAACGGCAGCGGCACTGGAATGGGAATGTTGATGCCCACCTGGCCCACCTGCACTTCATGTTGGAATTTGCGCGCCACGCCGCCGCTGGCCGTGAAGATGGAGACGCCGTTGCCGAATGGATTGGCGTTGACCAAGGCGATGGCATCGTCGAGCGTCTGTACCGAGGAAGTGACCAGCACCGGGCCGAAAATCTCCTCCGCGTAGATGGACATGTCGGGCGTTACATCCGCAAACAAGGTCGGGCCGATCCAGTTGCCGCGCGGATAACCCGGCACGCTGCACTCGCTGCCGTCGAGCAAGCACGTTGCGCCTTCCGCCTTGCCCTGCGCGATGAAATCCAAGATGCGTTGCCGCGCCGCCGCAGTGATCTGCGCTCCGTAGCCGGCGCCGTCGTCGTCCCACACGCCTGGCCGAACCGCTGCCATCGCCGCCTTGAGATCCGGCAGCCAATTCGCCGCGTCACCCACCAGCACCGCGGCGCTGATCGCCATGCAGCGCTGACCAGCGGCACCGCAGGCCGCACCCACCAGGCTCGAAATCGCCTGTTCCTTGTTGGCGTCTGGCATGACCACCAAGTGATTCTTGGCGCCGGCGAGCGCTTGCACGCGCTTCAAGTTGTCCGCCGCCTTGCGATAGATGCGCTTCGCCACAGGCGCCGAGCCGACGAAGCTCACGGCGCGCACGTCTGGGTGTTCAAGCAACGCATCCACCTGCTCCTTGCCGCCGTGGACGACTTGCACCAACCCCTCCGGCGCACCCGCTTGGGAGAGCAACTCCATCAATCGATTGGGCGTCATCGGATCCTGTTCAGAGGGCTTCAGCACGAAGGTGTTGCCGCAAGCCACAGCGAGAGGAAACATCCACAAGGGCACCATGGCCGGGAAGTTGAACGGCGTGATGCCGGCGCACACGCCGATAGGCTGGATCAGGCTGTAGGTGTCGATGCCGTGGGCCACGTTCTCCACCGTTTCGCCCATCGCCATTGAGGTGGCACTGCACGCATATTCCACCACTTCGATGCCCCGCCACACTTCGCCGCGGGCGTCCTGGAAAGTCTTGCCCGTTTCACGGCACACGCCGCGGGCGATGTCGTCTTGGTGCTTCTTGAGCAGTTCCTGGTAGGCGAACATCAACCGAGCCCGCTCCGGCGCCGGCGTTTCGCGCCAATGCTCGAACGCCCGTTTGGCACCTTGCACGGCGCGGTCGATTTCGTCCACGCTGGCGAAGGGAACTTCGCAGAGCACCTCCTGCGTGGCTGGATCGGTTACCGGGATGCCGGCTGCCGTGCTCTGCACGAAGCGGTCGTCGATGAATAGTTTGAGCTTGTTCATGCACGAGTTGGCGGCGGCGTCTTCGCGCCGGCGAGGGCCGCGAACCATTGGGGTGGACGACCCACATCATAGACGAGGGATCTTACGATGCGCGACGTAACGGGCAAGGCGTTTTGTTGCGCGCGCCCGGCGGCGACGCCACCAGCCGAAGAACCCCTCCCCAAGAAGCCCACGCCTGCCGACGATCACGGCGCCGCGCGGCTTGTTGTGGCTTGCTGCCGCTTGTTGCTATGGTGCGTTGATGCCGACCGCGTTGGAACCATTCGCCGCCACGTCGCCGAGCGAACGGATCGAGACGTTGGACGTCGTGCGGGGATTCGCCCTGCACGGCATTCTCCTCATGAACATACTGGTGTTCGGGCTGCCGTTTCGGGCGTACACCGATCCCACGGTGGATGGTGCCGTCGGCGGCTTGGATTTCGGCGTCTATTTCACTGTGGAGCTGTTCGCCGAAGGCACCATGCGGGCGCTCTTTTCGATGTTGTTCGGCGCCGGCGTGGTGCTGTTGACGGGTGGCGCCAAGCCGAAGCCTGCGGGCATCTACTACCGCCGCCAGTTGCTGTTGCTGGCGTTCGGCTTGTTCAACGCTTTCGCGCTCTTGTGGATGGGCGACATCCTCGTGCTGTACGCCTTGGCCGGCCTATTGCTGTATTTCGTGCGCGACTGGTCACCCAAGCGTTTGTTCGTCTTGGCCGCGGTGTTGTTCGGCTATCTCGCCACGTTCTACACGGTAATGTTCTTGGTGCTGGCCTATCTGCCGGAGCAAGCGCAGGGACTGCAGGCGCGGCTGGACGCCGGTGCCGCGCTATCGGCGGCGGAGCAGGAGATATTGGCCGTGTGGGCCGAGCTGGAAGCGAGTTTCCGTCCGCCGCCCGACATGCTGGCCCGAGAAGCGTTGAAGTTCCAAGGCGGCTATCTGGAGTCTTTTCGCGCCAACGCTTTGGACGTGCTCGGTCTGTACGCGGCGTTTCCGCTCTTCCACATCTGGGATGCCTTGGCCTGCATGGTGCTCGGCATGGCGCTCTACAAGACGGGCGTGCTCCGAGGCACGCGAAGCCCGCGCTTCTTCGTTGGCCTTGCCGTGGCCGGTTTCGCCGTGGGTTTGGCCGTGAACGGCTTCGAGTTGGCCATGAAGACCGGCAGCGACTTCGCGCTGCGCTGGGTTTCCGGCGCGTCCACCATCACCTACGACATCGGCCGCGTCGGCATGGCCGCCGGCTTTCTCGGCTTGATCGCGCTGGCGTGTGTGCGCGGGTGGTTCGCTCCCGTGCGCCGGGCGTTGGCCGCCGTGGGACGCATGGCGTTGACGAACTACCTGCTCCAAAGCGTCATTGGGCTCATCGTCTTCCATGCCGGCGGCTTCGCGTTATGGAATGAACTGCCGCGCCATCAGCTCTATCTCGTGGTGTGCGGCGAGTGGATCGCGCTTACGGTGCTAAGCGTTTGGTGGCTGCGGCGCTTCCGTTTCGGCCCGATGGAATGGCTGTGGCGCGCGCTCACCTACGGACGCATGCAACCGATGCGCGCGCGGTGAACGCGCCGGCGCGAACGCCGCGGGCCGCACGCGCCGCCGATCTCGCGTATTGGGAATGGGGCGAACCAGAAGGCCCGCCGGTTCTGCTGGCCCACGCCACCGGTTTTCACGCCCGCTGCTGGGACGCCGTGGTGCGGGAGTTGAACCCGGCGCAGCGTGTGATCGCCGTGGACATGCGAGGTCACGGCGCGTCCACCAAACAAGGGCCGTTCGACTGGGATCAATTCGGCACGGACGTGGCTCGGTTCGCCGAGGCGCTGGCCCTGCGCGACATCATCGGTGTTGGCCATTCGTTTGGCGGCCACGCGGTCACCGCGGGGGCGGCTTCGCATCCAGCCCGATTCGCCCGGCTCCTGTTGGTGGATCCCGTGATCTTGAGCCCGGAGCGCTACGCCTCGTTCACGCCGGTGAATGATCATCCGGTGGCGAGAAGGCGAAACGAGTGGGCTTCCGCAGAACAGATGTTCGATCGGTTCGCCGACCGGCACCCCTTCCGTCTGTGGCGGCGCGACGTGTTGATGGACTATTGCCGGCACGGTCTCGTCCCGGCGGCCGGCGGCTTCGCGCTCGCTTGTCCGCCGAGCATTGAAGCCGCGATCTACAAAGGCAGCGGCAAACGCGACATCGGCGAGGCGATAGCGAGCTTGCCGCACCCGGTGACGGTACTGCGGGCGCGTCTACCGCGCTCGCCCGGCGACGAGTCCTCACATGTTCAAAGAGGCGCACCTCGGGCGCCAATGGACTTCAGCGCGTCGCCAACGTGGCCCGACCTGGCGGCGGCGTTTCCAAACGGACGCGACGTCTACTTGCCAGAGCTAACGCACTTCATCCCGATGCAGCGCCCGGATTTGGTGGCGGCGCACATCAACGAACTGCTCAAGGCGGAAGGTCGAGGGGGCTAGTGAGTGCCGATGCAAGTGTCGCACGGCCGCTGCCGCCGGCGACATCGACGGCGACCGCGACGGGCGGAACCGCTCGATCCCGTGCGGAAGGGCTAGCTATTTCACGCTGGTCACCGTAGACGCCACTCGGTCGCCAACTTATCCACAAGCTTAGTCTGCCGAGCTTCCAAGACCTTAGCTGTCCACTCCTTCGCATTTATGACATCTATAGTCAATGGGAACGGGGGAATGCCCTCGCGGTGGAAATACTCCGTCTTCTTCTTGTTGAACTCAAAGTTCGATGCTTGCACATTCTTCCTCCGTGACAACAGGACAAGGTTCGCGAGACGGTGTGTCCACTTTTCTCTTTCGGCATTTTCCGGGAACCACTCGATCCATTCAGACCGTTCTCTTGGATTCTGTGGAAGAACATGCTCGATTGTCACCGTCGAACGCTCATATGTGGCCTCGCTGCCCGCCAGGAGACTGTCCAAACGAAGGAGTAGCGGCATCCGTACTCGACCTTGTGTATACACTGGCCCGTTCAAGAATTCGATAATCGACCTCTTCTCACGTTTACTCAACTTAAGTGACTCCCGTACGTCCTTAAATTTTCGGCGTTGAATCGCTTCGACGACGGCCGCGTATCGAGCGATCCGAACATTGACATTCGCCCGCAGGATAAACAGACCATAGGCAAGCCGCTCTAGTCCTTTCACGAACTGTATGAGATCCTGATCTCTTGGCGGTGGATCGAAGAATAGCTGCATGGCCGGCGGAATCCAGTCCATGTTGTCTAACCGCGACAGATGCTTAAGATATGGCTTAACTTGCGTTGGGACCTGGTCTTCGTTCCAACCGACGGCCTGTTCATACGCTCGAACGTAAGGCACTAGCATATTGTCTATGAATTCGCCTCCAAGCATGTCGCCGAGAACCTTGTCTTGGAATTCGTCCTGCAGATTGCGGCGTGGCTTCTCCTTTGCATGGATCATTCGGATATGAGAAAAGAGCTCCACAAAGCGCTCTCGTCCGATCAGTTCTTCTTCGGACTCCCACTTTTCGGCATATTCGGACCGCAATCTCTCGTCGATCTTACCGGTGATGTCCGCCTTCAGTATGTCGGTGGGCGACAGATCTAGTCCCCGACTATTCATGACGGAAAAGATACGATGCGCTGAGCTGGGATTGTTCGTGGTAACTACGACTAGGTAACAGCAGTTTATGACAAAGCTAGCTAGGTTTGCACGCACTTCCTCAGTGAGCTCATCTATCGCTCTGTAAAGGTATGCGACGTTCTCGACGATTCGCTTTTGGCTGTCCGTGCGCGTAGGGGGGGAACGGCCCACTAGCTGCTCGACTCCTCCTTTTTCTTGCACATACTGGCGGAAGAATTTTTGATCAATATCTCTAAGGCGTAGCCCCAAGACCTCTGGCCTTCTTGAGAGCACATCCTCTCTTTGTCGGATCCTTTCGTCGAGGGCTTTTTTCAAGCCATTGGAGGAGATCAACTCTCGGAGGACACATAGGAGCATGGTCAACGTAGTTAGCCGCTGCTGGCCATCGACCACCTCGCACTCAGACGTACTGTCCTGCTTTATCAGGACTATGCTTCCTAGGAAGTACGGCTCGCCATCACCTTGATCCTTCGCATTTAGGAGGTCGTCCAACAGCGCCGCGACCTGCTCCAACTCCCACGCGTAAGGTCTCTGGTAGACGGGAATTTGAAACACATATTTCGTGCAAAAGACGTCATCTAGTTTCTTCTCTTTGGCTTCAATTGTCGCCACAACTCCCCCTCCTTCACCATGCGGTCGTTCGGCAGTCGTTCGCCCAATCGCCGACTTCGAAGGTCCGAGACGCCGCACCGCTCCATCCGCCCGTCCGCGAGCACACCATAGCACAGGCCCGGGCCGCTCCGAGAGCGGTGTGCGTGTCCGCCATGCTCAGCCCCCGGCGTCAGCCGACAACCGCCGCGGACCTACCAATCCCGCGGTTGTCGCTACGGCGGCAACGCACGCAGCTTCTTAGCCCGAATCCGCCGAGCCGATCTGCGCCACCGCGCGTTTCGCTAGCACGCGCACCAAGTGGCCGCGGTATTCCGCGCTGGCGTGCAGGTCCGCGTTGAAATCGCCGTAGTCGATGCCCACATCATCCACAGCGCCGGGGCGAAAGTCCGCGGCCAGTGCCGCTTCGATGTTCGCGGCGCGGAAAGCGCACGGGCCGGCGCCGGTGACACCGACGCGCACTTGGTCGCCGTAGCGGGCGACCAGCACACCCACCACGGCGTAGCGGGAGGCGGGGTTCGGGAACTTCGCGTAGGCTGCGGCGCTCGGCGCGCGAAAGTCCACGGCGGTGACGATCTCGCCGTCTTCCAGCGCGGTCTCGAAAAGCCCCTTGAAGAACTCGTCGCCGGCGATGGCTCGCTTGTTGGTGTGGACCGTGGCGTCGAGCGCCACCACGGCGGCGGGATAGTCCGCCGCCGGGTCGCTGTTGGCCACGGAGCCGCCGAGGGTGCCGCAGTTGCGAACGTGGGGGTCGCCGATGCGCCCGGCCAGATCCGCCAGCACCGGTATGTGCTCGTTCGCGGCCACTTCGGCGTGGCGGGTGGTGGCGCCGACCTTCACCTTCCCGTCGAGCGTGCGGATGCCGCGCAAGCCGTGAATGCCCGTCAAGTCGATGACGTCCGAAGGCGCGGCCAAGCGCTGCTTCAGGGTTGGCACGAGCGTCATGCCGCCGGCGAGATAGGCGCCTTCGTCGGCGCTCGCCATCAGGTCCGCGGCTTCCTGGGCGGTGGCCGGTTTGTGGTAGCTGAATGCGTACATGGCTAGGCCTCCCTCAGCGCTCGCCAAACGGTCTCCGGCGTCGCCGGCATGGGTAGCTCCGTCACGCCCAGCGCGTTCGTCACCGCGTTCATCACCGCCGCGGTGGAACCGATCGCGCCGGCTTCGCCGCAGCCCTTCACGCCAAGCGGATTGTGGGTGCAGGGCGTGGTGGTGGTGTCCACCAGAAAACTCGGCAAGTCGTCGGCGCGCGGCATGGTGTAGTCCATGTAGGAGCCGCTCAGCAGTTGCCCGGTTTCGTCGTAAACGCCGTGCTCCAGCAGCGCTTGGCCAATGCCCTGGGCCAAGCCGCCATGAACTTGGCCTTCGACGATCATCGGATTCACGATGTGGCCGAAATCGTCCACGGCGACGAACTTCTCTATACGCACCACGCCGGTTTGCGGATCAACCTCCACTTCGCAAATGTGCGCGCCGGCCGGGTAGGTGAAGTTCGGCGGATCGTAGAACGCTTTTTCCGAAAGGCCGGGTTCCAGTTCTTCCAGCGGATAGTTCGCCGGCACATAGGCGGCGAACGCCACCTCCCCGAACGTGAGGGATTGGTTGGAATCCACCACTTGGAAAACGCCATCCGCGAAATCCACTTGGTCCTCTTTCGCTTCGAGGATGTGCGCCGCGATCTTCTTGCCTTTGGCGACGATCTTTTCCGTCGCCTTCACGATGGCGGAGCCGCCCACCGCGAGCGAACGCGAACCGTAAGTGCCGAGCGCGTAGTCCGATCGGCCGGTGTCGCCGTGCAAGACGGTGACATTCTCGAACTGCACGCCGAGCTTTTCCGAGATGATCTGCGCGAAGGTGGTTTCGTGGCTTTGCCCGTGGCTGTGCGAGCCGGTGGTGACGGTGACGGAACCGGTCACGTCGACGCGCACTTCGCCCACCTCGAAAAGGCCAACGCCGGCGCCAAGCGAAATCGCCACTTGCGAGGGCGCGAGACCGCAGGCTTCGATGTAGCAGGAAAAGCCGATGCCGCGCTTGTTGCCGCTCGCTTCCGACGCCGCTTTGCGGGCGGCGAAGCCGGCGTAGTCCGCGTGGGCCAGAGCCTTGTCCAAGCTCGCCTCGTAGTCGCCGGTGTCGTAGGTGAGAGCCACCGGCGTTTCGTACGGAAAGTCGTCCGGTTGAATGAAATTGCGACGGCGCAGATCCGACGGATCCATGCCGATCTCGCGGGCCGCGGTTTCCACCAGCCGTTCCACAACGTAGGTGGCTTCGGGACGACCGGCACCGCGATAGGCGTCCACCGGCGCGGTGTTGGTGAAGAGCGCTTGCACTTGCACATGGATGGCCGGCGTTTTGTATTGCCCGGCGAGCAGCGTGCCGTAGAGGTAAGTGGGCACACTCGATGCGAAGGTGGAAAGGTACGCGCCCATGTTGGCTTTCGTGCGCACGCGCAGGCCAAGAAACTCGCCGTCTTCCGCGAGCGCCAGCTCCGCATCGGTGACGTGATCGCGCCCGTGCGCGTCCGCCAAGAACGATTCGGAGCGTTCCGCCCGCCACTTCACCGGCCGGCGCAACTTGCCGGCCGCCCAGATGACCGCGGTTTCCTCCGCGTAGACGAAGATCTTGGAGCCGAAGCCGCCGCCCACGTCCGGCGAGATCACGCGCAGTTTCGCTTCGGGGGCCACGTTCACGAATGCGGCAAGCACCAAGCGTTCAAGATGCGGGTTTTGAGACGTGGTGTGCAACGTGTAACTGCCGGCCGCGGCGTCGTATTCGCCAAGCGCGGCGCGCGGTTCGATGGCGTTCGGAATGAGCCGGTTGTTCACGATGTGAAGCCGCGTGACGTGATGCGCCCGCTCGAACGCGGCGTCCGTGGCGGCCCCGTCGCCGAGCTCCCAGTCGTAGCACTGGTTGTTCGGCGCGGCGTCGTGGATGGAATCCGCGGCGGCGGCGTTCTTCAAATCCACCACTGCCGGCAGCTCTTCGAAATCCGCCTGCACGGCCTCGGCACCGTTCTTCGCGGCTTCCAAAGTCTCCGCGACCACCACCGCGTAGGGCTCGCCGACGTAATTCACGCGCTCGATGGCGAGCGGCGGATGCGGCGGTTGGACCATGTCCGAACCGTCTTTGGATTTCACCATCCAGCCGCACGGCAGATCGCCGATGCCGTCCGCCTGCAGATCCGCGCCCGTGAACACCGCGACGACGCCATCGCTCGCCGCCGCGGCGCTGGTGTCGATGCCGCCCAATTTCGCCCGCGCGTGCGGCGAACGCGCGAAGACCGCGTAGCTTTGTCCCGGCGCGCTCACATCGTCCGTGTAACGCCCGGTTCCGGTGATGAACCGCGCATCCTCCTTGCGTTTGACGGATGCGCCGATTCCGGTTTCCGCTGTCATGCTTTCCCCCTTCCTTCGTGTTCGCGTGGCATCGCCAATGTGATCGTCGCGCTTTACATTTGCCGGGCCGCCGCCAACACGGCTTTGACGATGTTGTGGTAGCCCGTGCAACGGCACAGGTTGCCCTCCAGCCCGTCGCGCACCGCCTGTTCGGTGAGGCCGTCGTTCTTCTCCACCAACTCGATGGCGCTCATGATCATCCCCGGCGTGCAAAAGCCGCATTGCAGGGCGTGGTTGTCGCGGAACGCGGTTTGCATGGGATGCAGATCGTCCGGCGTGCCAATTCCCTCGATGGTGGTGACGCTGGCGCCGTTCGCCTGCCCGGCCAGCACCGTGCAGGACTTCACCGCGTCGCCGTTCACATGCACCACGCAGGCGCCGCACTGGCTGGTGTCGCAGCCCACATGGGTGCCCGTGAGCCGAAGCCGCTCGCGCAGGATGTCCGACAGCAGCGTGTTGGCGGGCACCTCCAAACTGTGCGCCGTCCCGTTGACGTTGAGCGAGATTTCCACAATTCCACCCTCCCTTTTAACAAGCCCGATAGCCCTTCTCACAAGGCACCAAGCGTCTACCCCGGTATCGCCAAACTACCTTGCCGGTGCGGCCGAGGCCGCGAAATCCGCCACGAAACGCTCGAAGAAGCTCGCCGTCATCTTGCGCGCCGCGCTTTCCACCAGCCGCGAGCCGATTTGCGCGAGTTTGCCGCCGATCGCCCCCTCGATAGAGTAATTCAACGCGGTTTCGCGGCCATTTTCCACTTCCGCCAGCCGCACGGAGGCGGAGCCTTTGGCGAAACCCGCCACGCCGCCACGCACCCGCACTTCAAGGCGGTAGCTCACCATCGGCGCCACGTCGCAAAGGGCGATATCGGCCGTGAAGGGCGCCCGCACCGGCCCCACCTTGGCGGCCACTTCGGCGACGAATTCGCCATCCGCCACAGCGCGCATGGAACGGCAGCCGTCCAAGCAGCGCCTCAGCACCGCCGGATCATTGAGCGCCCGCCACACTTCGGCGCGCGGAGCGGGTATGCGATGTTCGCCAGATTGCCGCAACCTTTTCCTCCAAGCAACAGCGCGCCCGGCACCGGCGTCGTGCGCCTACTGTCGCACAAAACGGCGGCGGCGAAAAACCGCGGACTGGCCGCAGGCATGGCCGAGACCTGCCGCGGATCGACGGCCGAACGGTGGCACCTCGCGCCTACTCTTCGGCTTCGGGCTCCGCGGCCGGGGCGGCGATAACGCCGCAACCGATGCGCCCGCCGGCGCCACCGATGGGCTGGGTTTGGTGATCATCCGGCATCGCGTGGATGACGATGGCCGAACCGTCGGCGTCCAGCAAAGGCGGCGGCGCGTCCGTTTCGGCGCCGGCCGCGCTCACCCGAACCCGTTGGTGAAAGAACTCGGCCATCGCCGAACCGTCCGCGGCAACGTGCAGATTGGGCAGGTCGCCGTTGTCGGGCATCGCGCCCCGCAATCCGTGACGATGGCCTTGCGGATTGATGTGCCCCTTCGCCGCCGAGAAATCCGGCGCGCACGCGCCCACGCTGTGCAGATGCAAGCCCTTGGGCCCCGGCGGCAGGCCGGCAACCCGCACATGCACGATGACGCCGGCCGGCGCCTGCTCGAACACCGCACTGCCGATGCTCTCGCCGGCCGGATTGACGATGTTCGCCCGCGCCATCTCCCCGGCCCGAACGTGCGGGGACGCGCACGCAACGCACAACAGCGCGCAAGTTGTGACGACGTTCCTCATGACATGCTCCCGTGATCGGCTTGGACAGCAAGTGTACGCCCCCACGAGGGACGGCGGGCGGGGAGGCGGCGCTACTTCCCGGTGTCGAAAGATGGGTTACCCTCTCGCTACCGTCATAGGAGAAGACTTTGGGGGCAATACACGTCACCGTGACCATCCGCAATCCCGCCGAACCGTCGAGAAGCTGGGATGGTCTGTTTCTCGTGGATACCGGCGCCACGGACTCGCTCGTGCCGCGCTCGTGCATCGAGGCCATTGGCGTCGAACCCGAAGGCCAGCGCGTGTACGAGACCGCAGACGGCCGCGAGGTGCGGCTGGATTTCGCTCGCGCCTTCATCGAGTTCATGGGCGATTTGACAGCGGGCCGCATCGTCATCGGCGAAGGCGATGTCGAACCCCTGTTGGGCGTGACCGCATTGGAATCCGCGGGGATCGAAATCGACCCGGTGAGCCAACGCCTGAAACGCCTGCCGGCCCTGCGTCTAAAACGTCTCGGTCTCAAGGGCTGAGGAACGCGCCGGGACGGCATAGCAGTGGATCATCGCTTAGAGACCAACCTTAGAAACTGGAACGAGCGCACGCCGGTGCATGCGGCGTCGTCGTTCTACGATGTGGCGGCGTTCAAAGCCGGCGCCAACGCATTGAACGATGTCGAACGTCGGGAGGTGGGCGCGGTGGCGGGCAAGTCGCTGCTGCATCTGCAATGCCATTTCGGGCTGGACACGATGTCTTGGGCCCGGCTTGGCGCGCGGGTCACGGGCTTGGACTTCTCGGATGCCGCCATCAACGTCGCTCGGGAATTGAACGCGGAGCTGGATCTCGGCGCACGTTTTGTGTGCGCGAACGTGTTTGACGCAGCGGACGTCATCGACGAGCGGTTCGACGTCGTCTACACCGGCAAGGGCGTGCTGTGCTGGTTGCCGGACTTGGGCGCTTGGGCGAAGACGGTGGCGCGTCTGCTGAAGCCGGGCGGCGTTTTCTACCTAATGGACGGCCATCCCTTCTTGGACGTCTTCAAGCGAGACCCGGATGCCGGCGTGAACCCGAACCGGCATGTGATCGACGATCTACGCATTCGCCACCGCTACTTTCCGAACTCCGCCGGCACCCGCTTTCCGGGCGGCTACCCCTCCTACGCCGGCACGGCATTGATCAAATCCGACGTCTACGAGTGGTGGCACAGCGTTGAGGAGATACTCGCGGCGGTGCTGGGAGCGGGGCTCACGTTGGAGTTCTTCCACGAGTTCCCGAAGAGTTTCTACCTCGTCTTCCCCGGTATGGAAAAAGGCGAGGACGGCTGGTGGCGTTTGCCGCAACACAACGAACGGCTGCCGCAGACCTTCTCGCTGCGGGCGCGGGCGCCGGAAACCACCCCGGCTGGGAGCGAACGATGAATGAAGTTTGGCAAGTGGGCGACGTGAAGATCAGCCGCGTGGTGGAGATGGAAGTCACCGGCGGCACGCGGTTCATCCTGCCGGACGCCACGCGAGACGCCTGCAAGCCGTACCGTTGGCTGCACCCGCATTTCATGGACGAAAACGGCAACTTGGTGATGAGCATTCACGCGTTGGTGGTGGAAACCCGCGAGCGGCGCATCGTCGTGGACACTTGCATCGGCAACGACAAACAACGCGACATTCCCGCATGGAGCCATTTGCAGACCAGCTTCCTGGCGGACATGAAAGCCGCCGGGTATCCCCGCGAGGAGATCGACACCGTGCTTTGCACCCACCTGCATGTGGATCACGTGGGTTGGAACACCATGCTGGTGGACGGCAAGTGGGTGCCCACTTTCGTCAACGCCCGTTATTTGGTTGGCGAGCGGGAATGGCGCTATTGGGATGGCCTGGGTTCGAGCGACATGCTGGCGGACTCGGTGCGACCGGTCCTGGACGCCGGGCTGCTGGACTTCGTCTCGACGAGCCACAGATTGTGCGACGAGGTCTCGCTGGAGCCAACCCCTGGGCACACGCCCGGCCATGTGAGCGTGCGCATCTCCTCCAACGGACGCGACGCGCTCATCACCGGCGACTGCATTCACCACCCGTGCCAACTGACGCGCACGGACTGGTGCAGTTCCGCGGACTACGACCAAGCGCAGGCCCGCGCCACCCGCGAAATGCTGCTTGAGCGCCACGCCCAAAGCGAAACGTTGCTCATTGGCACCCACTTCGCCACGCCGACGGCCGGTTATGTGAAACGCCGCGAAGCCGGCGGCTACTGGCTGGACACGCGCGTCGCCAGTTCTTTGGCGTAGTTCCTTATCCGCACAATCCGCCGCCCCGCCAAAGGGCCAACGGCTTACACCAAAACGAGAGATCGCCCATAGCGGGGCCGAGGTGAGGCCGCGCAGAATGCCCTTTTCGCGCCGGGCACGAGGCGGCCATGGCATCCCACACCCACTTGCGCCAAGGCCCGGGCCCACAGGCGGCGTGCTACAGTCGCCCGGCTTGGACGCGCTCCACGAAACGCCGCGTCTTCCCGCCGCAAGGAGTCAAGCGATGGCGGAACCCTCTTTGGAAATCCCCGAACTCCGCGCCCGCGCGGTCGCCGACGGCATGCCGCGTTGGCTGGCCGAGGTGCTGGCCAAGCACGGCCTCGAGCCGCACGACGGCTGGCCTCCCGCGCACCACCGGCTCACCGAGCGCGACCTCCCCTTTGAGGAGGACGAGGACGACATGCTCCACACCACGCAGGTTAGGGTCGTGCAGGAACTGTGCGCGGGTCTGGAGATGCGGTACGAGGCCCGCGACGACGTCCTGATCGCCCAAGAGCTGCTCGTGTACTTCGATGGCGAGCGTCCGTCCCGGGCCTCGGCGCGGCGCGTGTCGCCGGACCTGCTCGTGGCGTTCGGCATGGGGAAGCCGCGGGCGCGCGCGTCCTTCACGGTCTGGGAGGAGGGCCGGGCACCGGATTTCGTGCTGGAGATCCTGTCCGAGGCCACTTGGAAGCGGGACGTCGGCGAGAAGGTCGGGCTGTACGAGGCGATGGGCGTGCGCGAGTATTTCCTGTTCGACCCGCACGGCCGCGCCGAGCCGCGGCTGCAGGGGTGGGCGTACCGGGATCTGAGCGGGGGAACGGCGCGGCACCCGCGGCGTACACGCCGGCGTCTGCCGTCCGTCCCGCTACCAGCCGGGATGCGCGGCATCCACAGCGAGGCGCTGGGGCTGACGTTGTGCCACACGGCACCGTGGCCGGACGTGGACTATGGCCTACCAGGCGCCGGCAAGGTGCGCTGGTTCGACCCCGCAACCGGCCGGTTGTTGGAGACGTATCCCGAGGCTCAAAGCCGGATGTTGGAGACGCACGCCGAGGCCCAACGCCGGTTGTTGGAAGAAGCCCGCGCGGCCAAGGAACGGTTGCGGGCCGCCGAGACAAGGGCGCGCGCAGCAACAGAACGCGCGGATGCGTTGGCGGCCGAGCTGGCGAAACTCGAAGCGCAGTCGCGCGACTAAGAGCCGGCCCCGCGTTTTGACCGTCCCGACGTTCAACGCAATGTGCTCGATTTCGTGACCGAGCGCTAGACCCAGCCTGACACGGCTTGCGCCGAGCCGAACAATCTGGTTGGTTGAACTGGTCTTCAGCCACTTCGGAAAACGGATGGAAGAACGAGTAGTCGGGGCGTTCGAGGCAAAAACGCACCTTTCCGCGTTGCTGGATGAGGTCGCGCAGGGCCGCGAAGTGCTGATTTGCAAGCGTGGCGTCCCAGTCGCACGACTCGTTCCCGCAGCTCGCGCAGAAGGAGCGCGAGTGGCCGAGTCCATTGCCGCGTTGCGCAAGCTTCGCGAGAGCTTGAGACTGGGCCTGGATTGGCGGGAATTGCGGGACGCAGGCCGTCCGTGAGCGTATTTGTGCTGGATTGCTCGATAGCGGTCTCGTGGTTGTTCGCGGACCAGGCGTCGCCACAGACGTAGCGATTGCGCGTTCGGCACCGCCACTTCCTCTAGATACGGACGCCTGCGAACCTATGCGAACCAATGGTTGGCGCTCGGCTACACCGCCACCGCTCGCGCCGTTGGCGACGGTACGAAACAGCCGCCGGCCATCGTGCCATCGGCAAAGCGCTTCGCCACCTGCGGCAGCGCGAACAGGAAGCCGGCAACGCCGTTCGGGCGCACGAGCGTGTCCGCGAAACGCCCCCGCAACCGTGCCACCGTTTGTTGCGGCATGTGTTCCATGATGGTCACCAAGTCCGTGCCGGAGACGTCGATGCGCGGGTGATGCACGGCTTCGTCCACGCTCATGTCGTAGTCGACGAGGAACGAGACGAGCTGCGCCACGGCGGCCAGAATGCGCCGTCCGCCGCAGGCGCCCACCGCGAACCGAGAGCCATCCGCCTGCTGGACAATCAACGGGCACATGTTGCACAAGGGCCGTCGGCCGCCAACCACCGAGTTCGGGCCGCCGGGCCGCGGGTCGAACCACATCATGCCGTTGTTCATCAGGATGCCGGTGCCCGGCAGCGCGACGCGGGCACCGAACCCGGAAAGCACCGTCTGCGTCAACGACACCACATCGCCGTTGGCATCCACCACGCACAGATGCGAAGTGTGCGTTGGCCGCGACGGCGCGCCTTCGCCGAGGTGCGCAAGCCGGTAGCGGTAGGATTCGAGCAGCGCGTCGGCGTAGGCGACGAAGGCGTCCGCATCCGGTCGCCCACCGGTTGGCCGCAGCCGCTCGGCCAAGTCGCCAAGCGCTTGCTTGATGGTGGGCCCCGCGGTGAGGTGCCCGGGCGCGAACACCCGCGCGTCGCGGTAGGCGAACTCCAACGGCAGGGCCACGCGAGCGGTGTAGCTTTCCAAGTCCGCCATGCGGATGCGCGACCCGGCCGCTTGCAGATCCGCGACGATGCGCTCGGCCAGTACCCCGCGGTAGAAACTCTCCGGCCCTGCCGATTGCAGCGTCCGGTAGGTGAAAGCCAGCTTGCCGAGCGGCAGGCGCCCGCCGGCCACAGGCGGCAACCCGTCCGCCAAATACACGCGCCGCGTCTCCTCGTACTGGGCGAGGCCCCGGGCCATGGACGCGATCAGCCATGTCGCGTACCAGTTGAGCGGCAAGCCTTCTTCCGCCAACCCGCACGCCGGTTCGATGACGTCGCGCCAGTCCCACCCGCCGAACCGTTCCAACGCCAGCGCCAAGCCGCGCACATGACCCGGCACGGCGATGGCAAGCGGCCCGTGAACATTGGCATCGCCAGCCACGGCCGGCCAGTTGAAGGTTGCCGCGCCCGTGACTCCATCGGCCAGCGGATAGTCCTCGGCGTTCGCATCGAGCGGGGCGCGCACGCCGAACTCCACCACGCTCACCCGATCCTCGGCGGCGCGGTGGATGGTCATGTAGCCACCGCCGCCAATGCCGCTCATCCACGGCTCGACCACGCCCAAGGCAAGACCCGCCGCCACCGCGGCATCCACGGCGTTGCCGCCGCGCCGCAACACGTCGGCGCCAACTTCGGAGGCGAGATGGTGCTGCGTGGCCACCAACCCACGCCGTCCGGCAACCGCGGGTTTGCGAATCTGCCAGCCTTCGGTGTTCACGCCGTCTACAATCCTTCCCGGTCAAGGGTCACAAAAGGCAAGGGATGAAATCATGAACAAGCGTACCGCGCTCGTCACCGGCGGCGCCCGCGGCATCGGCCGGGGAATAGCCCAGAGCTTCCTTGAGGCCGGGCACAACGTGATGATCGCCGATCTCGCCGCCGGCGACGGCTGGCGCTACCGGCTCGGCAGCGACGCGGAACTCGCCTCCACCGCCAGCGAACTCGCGGCGTTCGGCGATGTTCGCGCCACGCGCCTCGACGTGACCGATGCGGAATCCTGCGCCGCCGCCGTGCGCGCCGCCACGGACGCCTTCGGCGGGCTCGACGTGCTGGTGAACAACGCCGGCGTGGTGGACAGCGGGCCCATTGGCGACTACAGCGCCGAGCGGTGGGATCGGTTGTTCGCGGTGAACGTGAAAGGCGTGTTCCTGATGGCCCAAGCCGCGGTGGCAAGCCTGCGCGCCGCCGAAGACGCCGCCATCGTCAACATCGCCTCCATCGCCGGCAAACGCGGGGCGGCGCGCATGGCGGCCTATTGCGGCTCCAAATTCGCCGTGGTCGGCATCACCCAGTCGCTGGCCCTCGAACTGGCGCCGGACGGCATCCGCGTGAACGCCCTGTGCCCCGGCATGGTCGGCACCGCCATGTGGCACGACCACCTGATGGCCAACCTCGGCCCAGACGAGTTCGCCGAGCGGATGCGCGAGTTGATTCCACTCGGCCGGCCGCAAACCGTCGAGGACATGGGCCAGGCCGCGGTCTACCTCGCCAGCGCCCGCAACGTGAGCGGCGTGGCCCTCAACGTGGCCGGCGGCTACGAGATGCATTGACCAGAACACTCAGCGGCGATCGGGAGGTCGTAGCGTGCGCGACCACTCGCACGCCGGGCGAGTGCCATACGGCTACGCCGCCGCATTCTCCAAGATGTAGCCGGTCAACGACGGTATGCCGGCGCGCCAGCAGACGGGCGGCACTTGCCCCGGCGGGCACCAAACGTAGCCGACGCGGCAGAGTCCAGCGAGCGCGGCGACCCGTTCGGCATCGTCTTCAATGCCGTTCGCTGCAAGCGCGGTGTTTAGCTGCCGGTGCGTGGCGGTCGCCTCCCTGCGCGTTTGAAACAGAGGCGCAACCGCCGCGGCCGCAGTGAGCAGACCCTCGGCGCTCAGCTCGCGATGCCGGTTTTCGTAGTAGTCGGCTACGCGGGAGACCGCGCTTGGCCCGACCGCGTCGACCGCCGCGACCGTAATTGTCGTCCCGCCTGTGGTCACACGGTGCTGCCACAGCGCATCGCCCCAGAGCTGGATGAAATAGGGATAGCACTGGCTGTATTCGACAACCGCGTCCAACGCACTCCTGTCGATGTCCGCGCCGTGCGCCGCCAACGGCTTGACCAGAGCTTCCCGGGCGGCGGCCTCGTCGAGGCGGCCGATGCCGAGCAGTCCCTCGCCGAGCCGAGACCAGAACGAGGCGTCCATGGCGTCCAAGCGGTCGGGCAGCCCCGGTGTGCCGGCCAGCACCAGCAGGAATGGCGCGTCGGCACGCGTTTGCTGACTGGCGTTTAGCAACAAACCGCCGATGTCGGGGGCAAGCGTGTGCGCTTCGTCCACCAGCAATGCCAATGGCCGCCGACGACAACGATTGATCAACGCTTGGGTCAGGTCCTTCGCTGTCGCGCCCTCCAAGTTCCATTCGGCGGTTCCCAGCGCTGCCACACCGATCTTTCGCGGCAACCACTTGGCCACGCCCTTCCTCGGTGCCAGCACATCCACAAGGGCTTCGTGACTGGGAATGCGATGCGGCGTCAAACTCACAGCGTCAACCGACGCGTTGCGGCAGGCGTCGCGAAACCAGGTGAGGAGGGCGGTTTTGCCGTTCCCCCGTGGGCCCAGCAAAACCACATCGTGGGGCGGCGCGGCGCCGACAACCAGATCCGCGAGGCAACGAGACAAGACTCCCTTCTCGACCTCACGGCCAGTAAGCGCCGGCGGGAGCGCTCCAGCCCCCGGGCGGAAAAGGCGAGGCGTGATCGTGTTCATGGCGCCGCCAGTATACGGCCCTCGCCGGCAAAGGCGCTGGCGGCAACGCCCGACGGCTCGGCCAAGCAGCCGGAAAAGCAGGCGGTCAGCCTGGCGGATGTGGCCCGCGCCGCGAGAATCCGCGCATCGCGCACGACAGCGACGACGGTTGCGCCAAGGGAGCGCGGCAACTCGCGGGTTTGCGTTCTGGCGGTGCCGCCGCCCAGCCCGCTTCGGGATTCAGCCCGTTCGTCCGGTCGGCACCTTGTTGAACGGAATGCCCTTGTCCACGCGCACATCCTGGGGCAGGCCGAGAACGCGCTCGGCGAGGATGTTCAGCATGATCTCGTCGCTGCCGCCGGCGATGCGGCCGCCGGGCGCGGCCAGGAAAGCGCTCGGAAAGATGGCCCGGCTCTCGGCGTGGGCCGGATCCGCGATCGTGCCGGAAAGTTCTAGCAGATCCATCGCGAAGGAGGCCATGTCCTGGGTCTTGGACGCGGCCACCAACTTGCCGATGGAGTTCTCCGGCCCCGGCGTCTGGCCTCGGGAAAGCGCGGTCAGCGAGCGGTAGCCGGTGTATTTGAGGCCGCTCTCTTGGGCGTACCAAGTGGCGAGCTTGGCGCGAACCTGTTTATCTTCAATTGCGGGAGCGCCGTCGAGTTCCACCCTGCGCGCCAAGTCGAAAACCTGCCTGAAACCCACGCCGCCACCGCCGCCGCCGATGGCCATGCGCTCGTTCATCAACGTCGTCAACGCGACTTGCCAGCCTTGGCCCACCGCGCCGAGTCGCTGATCGTCCGGCACGCGCACGTCCGTGAAATACACCTCGTTGAAGTTGGCGCCGCCGGAAATCTGCTTGATGGGGCGCGTTTCGATACCGGGCGATTTCATGTCCAAGAAGAAGTAGGAAAGGCCCTTGTGCTTTGGCACCGCGGGATCCGTGCGCACCACCACGATGCCGTAGTCCGAGTAGTGGGCGCCGGAGGTCCAGATCTTCTGGCCGTTCAGCACCCACTCGTCGCCGTCTTTCTCCGCGCGTGTGCGCAGCGCCGCCAAGTCCGAGCCGCCGGCCGGCTCGCTGAACAGCTGGCACCAGATGTGCTCGCCGGAGGCGAGCGGCGGCAAGTGCCGGCGTTTGTGCTCCTCGCTCGCCCACGCCATCATGGTCGGCGCGGCCATGCCTTGGCCGATGGCGAAGACGCTGCCGGGCGTTGCGAACTTGCCTTCCTCCTGATTCCAGATCACCTGCTCGATGGCGCTGGCGCCACGCCCGCCATACTCTTGGGGCCAGCGGATGCAGGCCCAGCCGGCGTCGTACTTGCGCTTCTGCCACAGCTTGGCGGCTTGAATCTCGTCCAGCCCTTCGAGCTCCGCTCTGCTCGGCACGTTGGCTTCGAGCCACGCCCGCGCCTCGGCGCGGAAAGCGCTTTCTTCAGGGGTGTCGTTGAAGTCCATGTCTGTCTCCTTACTTTAAGCGGCCTGTAGGCCGCCTTTAGGCCGCGGCCTGGGCCTCGACGGCGCGGATGAGCCGGTCCTGCCATGTGGCCTCGCTGCCGATGTTTACGGACAGCAACTTCGCCCGCCGATAGTGGAACTGGCAGTCGAACTCCCAAGTGAAACCCATGCCGCCGTGGGTTTGGATGTTCTCTTTGGAAGCGTAGTAGTAGGCTTGGCAGGCGCTCACGCGGGCCGTGGCCGCCGCCAGCGGCAACTCCGCCGCGTTCGTGCTGAGCGCCCACGCGCCGTAGTAGCAGTTGGAACGCGCCAGGGTGTTTTTCACATAGGCCTGCGCCAGCTTGTGTTTGATGGCCTGGTAACTGGCGATGGGCCGACCGAAAGCGTAGCGGCCGAGCGCGTACTCCTTGGCCATCTCCAGCGCCGCGGCGGCGCCGCCAACCTGCTCCCACGCGAACAGCACCGCGGCGCGATCAAGCAGGGTTTGCGCAAGCGCCCAGCCTTCGCCGGCGGCGCCAAGCGGTTCCGCCGGATGATCCTCGAAGGCGATACGGGCATGGGAGCGGGTCGGGTCCAAAGTGGCCACCCGTTGCCGGTTGGCGTCCGCCAGTTCGGCCAAGTGGAGGCTTGCGCCGTCGCCATGCTCCGCCTTCGCCACCACCACGGCGAAATCCGCGATGTCGCCATCGGCAACCGGCAACTTCACGCCTCGCAGTTTGCCGTCAACCGCTGTCGTCGTCAGCCGTTCGGGGCGCGTCTGGCCGGCGCGTTCGGCGAGCGCGAAAGTGCCGATGGCGGCACCCGTGGCCAGCTTCGGCAGCCATCTCTCCCGCTGCGCGGCGCTTCCCGCGAGCAGCAACGCTTCGGTGGCAAGGTAGGCGGAAGAAGAGAACGGCACCGGCGCCACCACCCGCCCGAGCTCCTCGGCGAGGACGCAGAGCTCCAAATGCGCAAGACCGATGCCGCCGTGCTGTTCCGGTATCACCGTGGCCATCCAGCCCAGCTCGGCCATCTTCTCCCAAAGCGCGGCGTCGTATGCGGCGTCGCCATCCAAGACCGCGCGCACCGCGGCCGGCCGGCAATGCTCTTGGAGAAACGCCTGCGCTTGTTCGCGCAGGAGATTCTGTTCGTCTGAAAAGTCGAAGTTCACGGGTGGGCCTGTCGCTTTCGATCGCCGGCATTGTAACCCCGCGCCGGCGCCAAGCGGCGGGTGCCGCGCCTTGGTGGTAGAGTCGCCGAAGAACCAGCAATGATCCTTTCGTCATGCCCGACTACCGCTCCAAAGTCCCCAAGGACGTCTTTCCAAGCACGCTGTCCGAACAGGAAGCCGCGCTCGTCTCGCACCCGATGGTGCAGCGGCTGGCGCGTTCGCGGGCGGCGTTGGCTGGCGATCGCCACCGGCCCAGCTACCACTATGTGAACCCCGAGGGGCGGCTGAACGATCCGAACGGCTTGTGCTTCTGGCAGGGCCGCTGGCACCTGTTCTACCAAGGCTATCCCGCCGAGGACACCCGCGAGCATTGGGGCCACGCGGTAAGCGAGGATCTGGTGCGGTGGCGGGACCTGCCCTATTGCATCCATCCGCACCCGGAAGAGCGGTGCTACTCCGGCGCCACGTTGGTGGAGGACGAGCGCGTGGTCGCCATGTACCACGGCACCAAGGCCGGCAACATGATCGCCACGTCCAGCGACCCGCTGTTGCTCAACTGGTCGAAACTCGGCGACGCGCCGGTTATCCCCATTGCCGCGCCGTCCGGCGAAAAGTTGCCCTATCGCGTTTTCGATCCGTGTGTTTGGAAACAGGGCGGCAGCTACTACGCGCTTTCCGCCGGCCGACTTCCGAACGGCCCGGGCGGCGCGCCGGTGGCGGCGGATTTCTTGTTCCGGTCGGAGAATCTGGCCGACTGGGAATATCTGCACCCATTCGTGGAAGGCGACAGGTTCACCTTGGTGGGGGACGACGGCGCCTGCCCCTACTTCTGGCCCATCGGCGACAAGCACATGCTGCTGTTCTTCAGCCACATGAGCGGCGGCCAGTATCTTCTTGGCCAATACGACACGGAGCGGCAGAAGCTGGTGGTGGAGAACGCCGGCAAGTTCAACATGGGGCCGGCGGGGCCGAGCGGCGTCCACGCCCCGTCCGCGACGCCGGATGGCGACGACATCGTGGTGATCTTCAACATGAACCCCGGCAAACGCACATCCGGATGGAACCAAATCATGAGCTTGCCGCGCCGCCTGTCGTTGGGCGCCGATGGAACGCTGCGACAAGCGCCCGTGGCAGCGGTGGCTTCGTGTCGCGGGCGCAGGTTGGCCGGCGCGCCGCGCGCGCTGCCGGCCAACGAGGAGGTGGTCGTGCAAGGGGCGCAGGGCAACGCCTTGGAGATCCAAGCCTCGGTGCCTCCCGGCCGCGAATCCATGCTGGAACTCAACGTGCTGCGTTCGCCCGGCCGCGAGGAGTACACGCGCATCGCCTTCTACCGCGAGCGCGGCTTTGCCGACATGGTGAACTGGAAACGCCCGGTGGAAAGCGTGATCACGCTGGACACGTCGTACTCGTCCATCGGCGCCGACGTGCGCTGCCGCGCCCCGGAGACCGCCGCCGTTCGCTTGCCCGCGGACGAGCCGCTGGAGCTGCGCGTGTTCGTGGATCGCAGCGTCGTCGAGGTGTTCGTCAACGAACGCCAATGCGTGGCCGCCCGGGTGTACCCGGAACGAGGCGACAGCACCGGCGTTTCCTTCCGCTCGCAAGGTGCCGCCAGCGAACTCGCCCGGCTGGACGTTTGGGAGATGGCGTCGGTGTACTAGCGCCCTATGGGCGCGTTGGCGGTTTGCTTCGCAACTGCTAGCGCCGCCTCATCGCCGCGGTGACGAAAGCGACGGGCACGAGCATGGCCACATTCGCGGAGTTCTTCGCAGGAATCGGATTGGTTCGGGAGGCCATCGAGCCGCTCGGCTGGAAGTGCGTGTACGCCAACGACATCGCCCGCGGCAAAGCCGAGATGTACGAGGCGCGATTCGGCTTGCGGCACTTCGTGGTGGACGACATCCGCGCCGTGACGACGCAGGATCTTCCGGCAGAGATCGATCTCGTCACCGCCTCCTTCCCTTGCATCGATCTGTCCTTGGCCGGCAATCGGGCCGGATTGGCGGGCAAGCACTCGGGCACGATTTGGCCGTTCCTCGAACTGCTCGCGGCGCGAAGCCGCGAGAGCGGCCAAGAGAGCCGCCCGGCCGCCGTGTTGTTGGAGAACGTGACGGGCTTCCTCTCGTCGCATGGCGGGCGCGACTTGGCCGAGGTGTGCCGTTTTCTCGGCACGCTTGGGTACGTCATCGACTTGGTCGTGGCGAACGCGCGGTGGTTCACGCCGCAAAGCCGGCCGCGTTTGTTCGTTTTGGCCGCACGGGCCGACGACGAGATTCGCGGGCTATCACCGGGGCCTTCGCACCCCGTTGGGGCCGTGTCGCGTCTACGCCCGCGTGCGGTGCGTCGTTTTCAAGCCGCCCACGCGGATTTGCCGTTCGTGGAACTGCCCCTTCCCGAACCGCCGCAAAGGGCGCCGCACACGCTGTCCTCCTTTCTCGAGGAACTGGAGGCAGACGACGAAAGGTGGTGGCCCGACGACAAGACCAAGACGCTGCTGCGCCACATGGCGGCCCGCCACCGGCGGCGCGTCGAGGCGCTCACCGCCGGCGAGCGCAACGGCGTGGCTACGATGTATCGGCGCCGTCGCAACGGCCGCACCGTCGGCGAAGTGCGCGACGACTGCATCGCCGGATGCCTGCGCACGCCGCAAGGGGGCAGCAGCGTGCAATTCCTCGTCGATTGCCGTGCCGGCAAGCCGCGTATCAGACCGCTGACCGGGCGCGAATACGCCCGCTTGCAGGGCGCGACGGGATTCCCCATTCGCGTCAGCGACCGGCAAGCGCAGATGGGCTTCGGCGACGCCGTATGCGTACCCGCGCTGCGCTGGCTCGTGCGGCATGCCTTCGGCCACATCGTCACGAGGGCGAAGCCGTGCGAAACGGTTGGGCCGCCAGACTTGCTGCCAGCGCACGCGGACAACACGCGCCTCCGCGAAGAACAAGTTGTCGAAATAGAAAAAGGCGGAGAGAAAAAGCCGATCGGCGAACCGGCGTTTCGGCGCCACGCCGCTGGTGGCGAAAAGAGCTCTTGTCATTGACCCGCGCATTTAGACTCGGCCCGCCTGAGAGGATCTGAAAAAAGCGGACTATCGGAGCGTCGAAGGCTCTGCGGCGCCAACAACGGCATCCGGAACATCGAGACCAATGCGAATTGCAACGGATGCCGCGACAACGCGCGAATGAAGCGGCGGGCGCACAACGCGCGCGTTCCAAGTACCACTGCTATCGTGCCGCCTTCACCGCTATTCCGTTCCAGCCAACCCCCGGTTTGGAAACCCCAAGAAGCAGATATACCAAGCATCACAGCGAGAGCTGTCGGGGCTTGCACAACGGAGAACCGGAAGAGTGCGACTTTTCTTGGCCGCGTCCCCTTGCCCCCGCACCATGTCCACCACTGGCGTCGAGAAGGCCGGCACCTAGTCCGAAGGCATCGGCGCTAGCATCGTCCTAGCAAGTAATTTAGCTTGAAAACAAGCACCTTCTATAGACTAGGAAATCGACATCTAAACCGCCGGCACCTGTTCTGACAGCAGGTGGCTTGAACCACGAAGGGGTGTCCGTAAGCGGAACACGGCGCGCGCGGAAAAGTCCCGCATCAATCGAAATCACCGATCGACAACGGGGAGCATGGCTTCGGCGCAGCGGAAGTCAACGAGCCCCTGACCGAATTCACGGTCAACCCCGGGCTCCCCGATATCCGTCGCGCACGACTTTAGCGCGTGCACCACATCCTCCGCATCCTCGTAGGTCTGGAAGAGGTGAAACACCGCCGCACTGAGTGCCGGTGCCGATGCCGAGGTAATCCTCGACTGCTCCACCGCGAAGCACTGCTCCCTGGTGTCGCCGCACATCATGACACCGGTATCCGGCACAATCGTGCCGTCCTGTCTGCGCACCGCCGCGGTCGCCATCAGCACCTTACCGGTCCTGACCGCATCCATCGTTGCGGTATACTGCCACCGCCGATTGGCACCATCACAGGTGAAGTACGAATGGTCAGGACGCCACAGGTCCCGATCCGGATTACCCGGCGGATCGCACTGATTCACGCTATGGTGGTTCACATTACCGGCACTCGCCACAAATATGATATTGTGTGCGGGGAGGTGCTCCACACTTGATCGGCTAAAGGCGGGCAGTACCGACCGGTTCACCACCAGGGTTTCGGCGCGCAGGGCGGCGTTGTCCGGATGGGTCAGGAAGCCGTACGGACCGAGTACGCGCCAGTTCGTGATCCCCGGACCGTGCACATGGATGTTCGCTTTCGGCACCCCCTGCTCCTTCATGCTCACATACACCGTCCGCTGGGCATGGCTGCCCTCAAACGCTTCACCGTCATCCAACTCCGAGATCACCAGTTTGTAGCGGTGTTCGTCATCGTCGGTGATACGATCGATGAGGTCGCGCATGCCGGCGAAGGACAGGGTGTTGGTTACCGTGATCGGCTCGGTGTGGGTGGCTTCCGCGCCGTAGCGGTCGGTAACGGTCAGGGTGACCGGGTAGGTCGTCGTGGCGGGGTAGCGACCTTCGTAGCCGTGGCGAGCGCCCCGGGTACGCCCGAAGAACCAGTCAAGGTCATAGACAAACAGGGGGGTCGGACCGGTGCCGGTCGTGGTGTCAACCCGCAGGCTGTCCTCCCCGAAGTCCCAGGCGTAGTCCGTGAGGTCTCCTTTGGACGCGGTGGCGTCAAAGCGGATGCCGAACGGGATGCCGTCGTCCTCCTCGTAGGTGAACAATGCTTCCACCGGTCTGGCGATGACCCGAATGCCTGCCGGTGTGTAGGAGAGGTTGGTGAGGTGCCCGGTTGTTGTCTGTATGAGGGACAGCAGGATGACGGGATTGGTCGCGGTGACCATGAGCCGCCACTTACCGCTGCCGTCGCCGAGTCCCAGATCCTCCAGCCGTTTGGCGGTGAAGGTTTTCACTTCATTGCCCCGCAGGGTGATGCGGACTGTGCTGTCGCCTTCTCTGCCTCTATCGTCAAAGCCGCGGACAGTGACCGTGGTCACGGCACCCGTGGTGTTGACTATTCGCAAACTGCTCTCCCGGTCGGTGTTGCTGCCCGGGTTGAGTATGGGCACCTGGTGCGTCCGTCCCGCATCGCCCACGATATCGTGGAGTGCGGTGAGAAAGCCGTCATTGGTGCGCATGTAGGCGAGTACCTGTAGGTCCAGATCGCCGGAGACCGTCAGCCGCCAGTGACCGGTACCGTCGCCGACACCGGTGACACCTTTGGCGACACTGCCGTTTTCCAGATCATTGGAGTTGAACTGCCGCACCTGATTGGCGCCGATGGGGATGGTGAACGAGCCCCGTTCGGTGCCCGAGTCATCCCTGGCGCGTACCGTCACGGTACCCGCTTCTGGTGAGCGGTTGATGATCCGTGCGAAACTCTGCCTGAACCGCGAGACCGCGGTGAACAGCGGAATCGTGGTGCCTTCCGGTGCCGATGAGAGGTTCGTGAGGTAGCCGACCTTGGTGCTCATGAGGGACATGACGACAATGGACTCCGGTGCCGTGACGAGCAATCGCCACTTACCGCTTCCGTTGCCGAGTCCTCCGTTCTCCAGGTCTTTCGCACTCAGGGTGCGTGCACCGTTGGGGCGGAGGGATACCGTCACGGGACGGTCTCCCGCTGCGCCCTGATCGTCAGTACCCCGCACGGTTACCGTGATAGTCCGCCCCGACCGATTGATCAGCCGGAGCATACTCTCCTGGTTCACGTTTGAGGCGGGATTGAAGGTCATGACCCGGTGGACTCCGTCAGGGCCTCGTGCCACGGTGTTGTTCATCGCGGTGAGAAAGCCGTCATCGGTGCGCAGGTACGCGGTGACCGCGATCGGCAGCGCACTGTCCAGTGCGAGCTGCCAGTCACCGGTGCCGTTGCCGATACCGGTGATGCCTTTCACGGCATTGCCGTTCTCCAGGTCGTCTGAGTTGAAGTGGTACACCGCGGATGCGGCGATGCGGAACGAACTCCGGTGCAGGACACCGGCATCGTCACGGGCACGGATCGTGACCGTACCGTCTCGGTGTGCGAGATTCACGACCCGCGTGAATCCCTGTCGGATACCGTCATTCGCGGGAGCGAACAGCGGTACCGTCTGTGTTTCGCCGACTGCGAATGTCGCGGTCAGCAGGAAAACAGGCAGGATGCCTGCTGCTCGTCTGTGCATGGGTTGGCTCATCTTGTTCCGCGCCCCTTGTTGTCGGCCCTTGGCGGAGCGCGTTGTCCCGGCGGCCGCAACGCCTTCGACAGCCGCGCATCATACCGAAGCGGCTGGTCGCGCCCGCCCCGCCGCGCCGATTCCATGACGTCGACGACCTGCCGGACGCGGCCGCGCCCGCCATCGCCGACTACTCGGACGACGAGGCCATCCGAGCCGGCTTGACCGCTGGCGCACGAGAACGTCGCACGCGCGTTGCCTGACGCGGCCTTACACTATGCTGTCATACTATCTGTTGCCTTAACTTGAGAGAGACGGACATGGCTCAATCCTCTTGGACCGCCGTGGTAGGCCAAGACGCTGGCTGGTGGATCGGCTGGATCGCCGAAGTCCCCGGAGTGAACGCTCAGGAGCGCACCCGGGAGGCGCTTCTCGACACCTTGGCCGATGTCCTTAGAGAAGCCCTTGAGTTGAACCGGCAAGACGCGCTTGCGCAAGCGGAAAAATCGTACGAAGAGGTCGCGGTCGCAATCTGACGCGCCGCTCAAGGGGACGCCAATCCCAAGTCGCGGCAGATCTTCTTCGCCAGAACGTCGGGGACCTCTGTGTGGCGAGGCACCGAAGTGCGCTCTCCGGTATGTTCGTTCACCCACCACTCGTGCTTCCCTTGCCGCAATCGGACGCACCCGTGTCTGCGCAAGTGCTTGATCAAGGCCTGTTTCTTCACGGCGATGGTTCGTAATCCACGGCACGAGTGCGAGCCCAATCCACCAGCCGGTTGATTTCGCCGGCCGCGATCGCCGCGGTCAGCAGGAAACGTGGCGACAAGGCCTACGAGGGCGACGAGACGCGCGGCCTGGTGGATGAGGTAGGCGGCAACTTCCGGTGCTGACAGCGCTCGCAACAGTGGCGTTGATCGCATGCAACATATGGATGGGACGCAAGATACGCCAACAGACGCAAGCCGTGAGTCGAGCAAGCGAGGAGGCGATCTGGGCCAATAAGGAAATTACTACGCGCGGATGTTGGAGAGGAACGGAGCGGCCTGATCAACCCTCGGCCGGCGTCAGATGCGCTTGGAAGAACTTCACCGTTGCCTCGCGCGCCACCTGCTGGGCCACACCCCGAAAACCATGCGCGGCGCCCTCCATCACAAACAGCTCGTTGGCGACGCCCACCTCGTCGAGCGCCGCGTGCAGCCGCTCGCTGTGGCTGATCGACACCAGCTCGTCCTTGTCGCCATGGATCAGCAGCACGGGCGGGTCGTCGGCGCTCGCGAAGTTGATGGGCGAGACATCCGCGGCCAGTTCGGGGCTGAAGTCCAACGCCGGAAAGCGCTCGCTCGGCCCCACGACGTCCGAGAGATCGACGGGCGGGAAGTAGGCAACCACGGCCTGCACGCGATTCTCGCCCTGCGGGTCGAGGCCCAGCATCAAGGACAGATGCCCGCCGGCGCTGCCGCCGTGGACGCCAAGGCGATTCGGGTCGAGGCCGAATCGCGCCGCGCTGGAGCGCACATGCTCTAGAGCCAAGCGCACGTCGGCCACCGCGTCCGGCACCTTGAAGCGCGGCGCGCTGCCGTGATGCACGGCCACCACCGCGAACCCCGCATCCAGCAGATGCGAGAACCACGGCAAGCGCTGCTGTGGGGGCTGCCAGCGCGAAAACCAGCCGCCGCTGACCATGAACAGCACGGTGGCGCCGTTGTGTTCTTCCGGCTTGAACAGGTCGTAAACCAACGCCATGCCGTCCTTGTGGCCGTAGATCACATCGGCCGTGATCGCCGGTTCAGCGGCAGCGGAAGAGCAGGCGAGCGACAGCGTTAGCGCCAACGCCGGAAGCCGGGGCAGGCGGCGGAGTGGAATCAGTTGCATGGGGGCCTTTCAAGCGGGTACTCGCGGCGATCATAGCCCAAGCCCGCATCGCCTCATTGGCGCTCCGACCAAGATTCGAACTTGGGACCTGCCGCTTAGGAGGCGGCCGCGCTATCCAGCTGTGCCACCGGTTGGCTGGACGCGACCGGGCCCGCGGCGGGCAAGGCCGGCCAATGCGCGCCGACGGCCACGGTGACCACCTTGGGGATCTGCCGGCGGCTATCGAGGCGCTCGGCTGAGCAAGGCCGGTCGTCGCTCGAACGGCTGCACGGCGGGCCGCCGCGGCGGCCAGTGCCGCAGGCGCCCGCCCGCACCACCTCCAACTGCCGATCCCGCGCGCCTGTCCGCCATTTTCCCGAACCTGTTGGATCGACAGCAATAGCCGGTGGACTCCTGCTTGGTCGGAACCGCATCAACGAAAAACGGACTCCTGCCATCAAGATACTTGCGCGTTTTCACAAAACGCGGTGTGCGGGAGAGTACACACTTCTGCGAAGATCAAGTTGTCGAAATGGAAAAGGCCGGAAGCGAAGCCGAAACTTCGAACGGCTAGCCGAGTTCGGCACGCCGCCCCTGGTGGCGAAAGCGTCCGTGCCATCGAGCCGCGCATTTCGACCCGAGCCGCCTGATGCGAGAGCTGGAAGAACCGAACAACCGTAGCAAAGCCATGCCCGCCGCGACAACGCGCGGATGAAGCGGGTGTGCGCGAGCGTGCGTTCCAAATCCCAAGACCATCGCGCGCGCTTTACCACAGATGCAGCTTCCGCTGACGCCGATTTGGAAACTCGGAGAATCCAGAATACCGGGGCGAAAAAACAACGTCCGTCACGACATTGCCCAACGAGGATACCCGGAAGAACGCGGCGTTTGCCGGCTGCGCAACTTGCGCTCGCACCACATCCAACATTGATGTCGAGAAGGCCGGCACTGGTCTGAAGGCTTCGGCGCGGCATCGTCCCAACAAGCATTTTCGCTGGAAAATCCGCACCTTCGACAGGCTGGGAAACCGGTGCCTAAACGCCGGCACCTTGTTTGACGGCAAGGGCCAACGGAAATCACCGATCGACAACCGACCGCATGGCTTCGGCGCAGCGGAAGTCAACGAGCCCCTGACCGAATTCACGGTCAACCCCGGGCTCCCCGATATCCGTCGCGCACGACTTTAGCGCGTGCACCACATCCTCCGCATCCTCGTAGGTCTGGAAGAGGTGGAACACCGCCGCGCTGAGTGCCGGTGCCGATGCCGAGGTAATCCTCGACTGCTCCACCGCGAAGCACTGCTCCCTGGTGTCGCCGCACATCATGACACCGGTATCCGGCACGACCGTGCCGTCCTGTCTGCGCACCGCCGCGGTCGCCATCAGCACCTTGCCGGTTCTGACTGCGCCCATGGTGTCGATATAGACGGGACTGCGATCCCTCCCCTCACAGGAGAAGTACGGATGGTCAGACCGCCAGAAATCACGGATGCGCGGGTCGGTCGGACCGCACGCCGCGATGTCGGGATCAAGGTTGCCCGCACTCGCCACCCATATGATATTGTGCGCAGGGATGTGCGGTACACTCAATCGGTTAAAGGCGGGCAGTACCGACAGATTCACCACCAGGGTCTCGGCGCGCAGGGCGGCGTTGTCCGGGTGGGTCAGGATGCCGAACGAACCGAGTGCGCGCGGGTTCGTGATCCCCGGACCGTGCACCACGATACTCGCCGCGGGTACTCCCTCCTCCTTCATGTTCACATACACCGTCTGTTGGGCATGGCTGCCCTCGAACGCCTCGCCGATACCCAACTCCGAGATAATGAGTTTCCCGCGGTGCCCGCCGTCGGTGATACGACCGATGAGGTCGCGCATGCCGGCGAAGGACAGGGTGTTGGTTACCGTGATTGTCTCGGCATGGGTGTCTGTGGCGCCGTAGCGGTCGGTAACGGTCAGGGTGACCGGGTAGGTCGTCGTGGCGGGGTAGCGACCCTCGTAGCCGAGGTGGTCACCCCGGGTACGCCCGAAGAACCAGGTACTGTCGTAGACAAACAGGGGGGTCGGACCGGTGCCGGTCGTGGTGTCAACCCGCAGACTGTTCTCCCCGAAGTCCCAGGTATAGTCCGTGAGGTCTCCTTTGGACGCGGTGGCATCAAAGCGGATGCCGAACGGGATGCCGTCGTCCTCCTCGTAGGTGAACGATGCTTCCACAGGTCTGGCGATGACCCGAATGCCTGCCGGTGTGTAGGAGAGGTTGGTGAGGTGCCCGGTTGTTGTCTGTATGAGGGACAGCAGGATGACGGGATTGGTCGCGGTGACCATGAGCCGCCACTTACCGCTGCCGTCGCCGAGTCCCAGATCTTCCAGCCGTTTGGCGGTGAAGGTTTTCACTTCATTGCCCCGCAGGGTGATGCGGACTGTACTGTCGCCTTCTCTGCCTCTATCGTCAAAGCCGCGGACGGTGACCGTGGTCACGGCACCCGTGGTGTTGACGATTCGCAAACTGCTCTCCCGATCGGTATTGCTGCCCGGGTTGAGTATGGGCACCTGGTGCGTCCGTCCCGCATCGCCCACGATATCGTGGAGTGCGGTGAGAAAGCCGTCATTGGTGCGCATGTAGGCGAGTACCTGTAGGTCCAGATCGCCGGAGACCGTCAGCCGCCAGTGACCGGTACCGTCGCCGACACCGGTGACACCTTTGGCGACACTGCCGTTTTCCAGATCATCGGAGTTGAAGTGCCGCACCTGATTGGCGCCGATGGGGATGGTGAACGAGCCCCGTTCGGTGCCCGAGTCATCCCTGGCGCGTACCGTCACGGTACCCGCTTCCGGTGAGCGGTTGATGATCCGCGCGAAACTCTGCCTGAACCGCGAGACCGCGGTGAACAGCGGAATCGTGGTGCCTTCCGGTGCCGATGAGAGGTTCGTGAGGTAGCCGACCTTGGTGCTCATGAGGGACATGACGACAATGGATTCCGGTGCCGTGACGAGCAATCGCCACTTACCGCTTCCGTTGCCGAGTCCTCCGTTCTCCAGGTCTTTCGCGCTCAGGGTGCGTGCACCGTTGGGGCGGAGGGATACCGTCACGGGACGGTCTCCCGCTGCGCCCTGATCGTCAGTACCCCGCACGGTTACCGTGATAGTCCGCCCCGACCGATTGATCAGCCGGAGCATACTCTCCTGGTTCACGTTTGAGGCGGGATTGAAGGTCATGACCCGGTAGACCCCGTCAGGGCCTCGTGCCACGGTGTTGTTCATCGCGGTGAGAAAGCCGTCATCGGTACGCAGGTACGCGGTGACCGCAATCGGCAGCGCACTGTCCAGTGCGAGCTGCCAGTCACCGGTGCCGTTGCCGATACCGGTGATACCTTTCACGGCATTGCCGTTCTCCAGGTCGTCTGAGTTGAAGTGGTACACCGCGGATGCGGCGATGCGGAACGAACTCCGGCGCAGGACACCGGCATCGTCACGGGCACGGATCGTGACCGTACCGTCTCGGTGTGCGAGATTCACGACTCGCGTGAATCCCTGCCGGATACCGTCATTCGCGGGAGCGAACAGCGGTACCGTCTGTGTTTCGCCGACCGCGATTGCCGCGGTCAGCAGGAAAACAGGCAGGATGCCTGCTGCTCGTCTGTGCATGGGTTGGCTCATCTTGTTCCGCGCCCCTTGTTGTCGGCCCTTGGCGGAGCGCGTTGTCCCGGCGGCCGCAACGCCTTCGACAGCCGCGCATCATACCGAAGCGGCTGGTCGCGCCCAAGAACCGCCGCGCAGTCGAACTGGCGGTCAGAGCGCAATCGCTGGGCTCGGCAAGCTGGTGGCTGGCCGCTTGCTGCCAGCGTGGCGCTTCAAGCCGGGTAGCGGATGAACTCCAGCAGGTTGCCGTCTGGATCGCGGACGTAGAGGCTGGTGCCGGTTTCACCCCGTCCACCGTCGCGGCGGACGGGGCCTTCGAGAATCGGCACGTCCACTGCGGCCAAGAGGGCGGCGAGTTCCGCCTCGGAACCGTTCCAAACGAAGCAGAAGTCTCCGCAGCCGGGCACGGCGGCCGGCCCGCGCAAGGTGAAGTTTGGCGACCGCCAGGCCTTGGGGCCGTGGAAGTTGATTTTCTGCGTGCCGAAATGCAAGCCGTAGAACAACGGCGCCTGGGCGTCGCGCACCTCGAACCCGAGGCGCCGGTAGAAGCTGAGCATGGCTTCCACATTCTCAATGGGGATTGCGACATGATCGAAAGCGGCGATGGACACGAGATGTGCCGATGCTCCAAGTTGCGTGTAGACCTTCCGTGTACCATACGCGCACCAGCACTTTTCTTCTTGCCCAATGAGCCACTACAGCCTTGGCGCCAAGCGCGTATTGCGCGTTGCAGACGCCGAATACGACTACTTCAGTCTGCCTGAAGCCGGCGCCCAAGGCGCCGGCGACGTGGCGCGGCTGCCCATGTCCCTCAAGATACTGCTCGAGAACCTGTTGCGGTTCGAAGACGGCTTTACCGTGACGGGTGACGACATCGAAGCGCTTGGCAACTGGGCGGAGGAACCGGCGGCGCGGGAGATCGCCTTTCGTCCGGCGCGGGTGCTGATGCAGGACTTCACCGGCGTGCCGGCGGTTGCGGATCTGGCCGCCATGCGCGGCGCCGTGGTTGGCGCCGGCAAGGATCCGAACGTCGTCAATCCGCTGTCGCCGGTGGACTTGGTGATCGATCATTCGGTGATGGTGGATCGTTTCGGCAATCCCGGCGCCTTTGATGAGAACGTCGCTATTGAAATGGAGCGCAACCGCGAGCGCTACCGCTTTCTGCGCTGGGGCCAAAGCGCTTTCGACAACTTCCGCGTGGTGCCTCCCGGCACCGGCATCTGCCACCAGGTGAACTTGGAGCACTTGGCCCGCACGGTGTGGACGAAGGCCGAGAACGGCCGCACCGTGGCGTATCCAGACACGTTGGTCGGCACCGACAGCCACACCACCATGATCAACGGCCTCGGCGTGCTCGGCTGGGGTGTGGGCGGCATCGAGGCGGAAGCGGCGATGCTTGGCCAACCCATCTCCATGCTCATCCCGGAAGTCGTGGGATTCGAGCTCGTCGGCGCGTTGGCGGAAGGCGTCACGGCTACCGACTTGGTGTTGCGCGTGGTCCAGATGCTGCGCCAGCACGGTGTGGTGGGCAAGTTCGTGGAGTTCTTCGGCGACGGCTTGGATCACCTGCCGCTAGCGGATCGGGCCACGATCGCCAACATGGCGCCGGAGTACGGCGCCACTTGCGGGTACTTCCCGGTGGACGCCGAAACCACCCGCTATCTCGCCCTCTCCGGGCGGGCCGCGCACGTCGTCGCGCTGGTGGAGGCCTACGCGAAGGCGCAGGGCCTGTGGCGTACCCCGGGGGGAACGGATGCGGTGTATTCGGCCACGTTGATGCTGGATTTGGCGGCAGTGCGTCCGGCGTTGGCGGGGCCGAAGCGGCCGCAGGATCGCGTGGACATCGCGGAAATGCCGCGGGCCTTCGACGACACGTTGGCGCTCACCGGCAAAGCCGGCGACGAGACGCGCGTGGCGCTGGCCGGCGAAAGCCACCAGCTTGGCCATGGCGATGTGGTGATCGCCGCCATCACTTCCTGCACCAACACGTCGAATCCGGCGGTGATGCTCGGCGCCGGACTGGTGGCGAAGAAGGCGGTGGAACGGGGCCTGCGCGTAAAGCCCTGGGTGAAGACGTCGCTCGCGCCCGGCTCCAAAGTGGTCACCGAATATCTGATGGCCACTGGCTTGCAGGAATATCTGGATCGCATCGGTTTCAATCTGGTCGGCTACGGCTGCACCACTTGCATCGGCAACTCCGGCCCTCTGCCCGAGGCCGTTTCCGAGGCCGTGGAAAAGGGTGACTTGGTGGTCTCTTCGGTGCTTTCCGGCAACCGCAATTTCGAGGGCCGGGTGCATCAGGAGGTGCGGGCCAACTGGCTGGCCTCGCCGCCGCTGGTGGTCGCCTACGCGCTGGCCGGCACGACGCGCATCAACCTTGAGACGGATCCCATCGGCCAAGACGCGGATGGCCGGCCAGTGTTCCTGCGCGACATTTGGCCGAGCAACGCCGAGATTCAAGACGCCGTGGCGCAAGTGTCCGCGGAAATGTTCAACCGCCAATACGCGGACGTTTTCACCGGCCCCGAGGCTTGGCAGGCGATAGCGGTGGACGAAAGCGCCGCCTACGCTTGGGAGCAGTCCACCTACATCAAGGAACCGCCTTTCTTTTCCGTGGGAGGCCCGGAAAACGGCGAGGAACAGTCCGTGGAAATCGCCGACGCGCGCATTTTGGCGTTGCTTGGAGACTCCGTGACCACCGATCACATCTCGCCGGCCGGCGCCATCGCGCCGGCGAGTCCGGCCGGCGAATACCTCCAGCAAAACGCCGTGGACGTGGCGGATTTCAACTCCTACGGTTCGCGGCGCGGCAACCACGAAGTGATGATGCGCGGCACATTCGCCAACATCCGCATTCGCAACGAGATGACGCCGGCGCGGGAAGGCGGCTACACCCGCCACATTCCCACAGGGCACGAGCTCTCCATCTACGACGCCGCCATGCGGTACAAGGGCGAGGACACGCCCTTGGTGGTGTTCGCCGGCAAGGAATACGGCACCGGATCGAGCCGAGACTGGGCCGCGAAGGGCACGCGGCTGTTGGGCGTTAAAGCGGTGATCGCGGAGAGTTTCGAGCGCATACACCGCTCCAATCTCATCGGCATGGGCGTGCTGCCGCTGGAGTTCTTCAAGGGCGAAACGCGCCTGACGCTTGGCCTTGCGGGGGACGAGACCGTGCATATCGGCTTGCCCCATGGCACGAGGGAATTGGGGCCGCGGGAGGACCTCGTGCTCCTGATTCGCCGGCCGGACGGCGCGGCGATTCAAACGCTGGTGCGCGCGCGTTTGGACACCCAGAACGAGATCGCGTACTTCAAGAGCGGCGGCATCCTGCAGTTCGTGCTGAACAGGCTCGTGGACGCGGCCTAGGAGGTTGCGCCGTGGGAACGGCGCAACCTGGTAGCTCAATGCGAGCGTAGCGAGCTTCGAGTACGTGCTTCAGCACGCCCTAGGGCACACCTCGCTCCTTCACGCCACGATGGCCGCGGTGCGGGCGACGAACCAGTACGCCGCGAACGCGCCGATGGCGTACAACGGGGCCAGCGCCACATGCCGAGGCGGTTGGACTCGGGCTCTCGCCAGCGCCCACACCACGCCCAAGCCGACGGCCACCACCGCAAGCTGGCCAATCTCCACGCCGACGTTGAAAAGAAACAGCGCCGCCAGCAGGTTCTCGCGCGGCAGGCCGATGTCCGCCAAGGCGCCGGCGAAGCCGAAGCCGTGCAGCAACCCGAAGACGAAGGCGACCACCCAGGTGTGTTCGGCGGTGACAGTGGGCAGGGCGGCGCGCCGGGGGGCGGCTCGCAACCTCTCCACCGCGAGAAACACGATGGAAAGCGCGATCACGGCCTCCACCGGCGCTTGCGGCACACGCAGCCAACCGAGCGCCGAAACGCCCAGCGTCACGCTGTGCGCCACGGTGAAAGCGGTGACGGTCTTGACGAGTTTGCCAAGGCCGCGGCCACCCGCGCCCACCGGCAAGAAGAACAACAGCGCCACCACGAAAAGCACATGGTCGATGCCGAACAGCAGGTGTTCGATGCCGAGGGAGAGATGGGCGAGCAGGGGCGCGGCCCGGCCTTCGCCCACCACGAAAGACGGGGATGTCGGCTTCAAGAGATGCGAAAGCCGCGCGCCATCGGCGAGGGTGACATGCAGCATCACGTCCGTGAGGGTGGCCTCCAACCCGTCTATCGCCACCGTGCCGCCGCGTAGCCCCTGCTCGCAAACAAGCGTGAAGCGCCGCGCCAGGGCGTTGCCGGCGGCGTCCAGGGCCGCCGGCGTCGGCTCGCAACCGTCGGGAAAAACCGGCGTGAGGCCCAACAGCCGACCGGCGGTGAGCGGCTGCTTCCACAGCACGTTGTAGCGCTCCACCGGCGCGCTTTCGGCCGCGGCGCCTTGGGCGCTTTCCGCCGCTTCGATCCGCAGGTAGGCAGGCCGGACTTCGTGCGCGGATGCCGAGACGGCGAGCAGCGCCAGGCACGCTTTCAACCAAGCCGCCAGCCATGCCGACCGGACGGGCCGCCCTTCGGCGCCGAACGGCATGGCGCAAGCGCGCTTCACGGCCTCTCCACCGTGTACTGCGCTTGCAAGCTCTCGAAATAGGCCTTGTTGGCGTCTTCCCGGCGCTCGGCGTCGAAGTCCGCCGCCACGCGCGCCGCCACGTTTTGGTAGACAGCGCCACCGGCGGCGGTGCGGGCGTCCACGCGCACGAGATGCGCGCCGTAGCCAGACGCCACGGGGCCGCGCCAAACGCCATCGGCGGGCAGTCCCGCCACCGTTTCCGCAAAGCCCGGGCCGAAGTCCCTGCCCACCCGCGCCAAGCTCGCGTGGGTGTAGGCGCGGCCGAGCATGAACGGGTCTCCGGTGGCGCGCCACTGCTCCGGATCCAGCGTGGCGAGCTGGCGCGAAGCGTCCGCCGCGGCGTCCTCGCGCCGGTCCGGGCTGAAGTAGATGTGCCTGAACGTGACCACCGCCGGGGTGTCGTAGCGGCCGCGGTTGCGCTCGAAATAGGCGAGCAAGGCGGCGGCGTCGGGCGGCGTCAACGTCGCCGTGTCCTCGGTGAGGAACGACAGCTTTTGCGCCAGCCGGCGGCGCACGATCACGTCGTCCTCGTCCAAGCGCAGGCGTCGCGCCTCGCGCACGAGAATCTCCTCGCGCACGTGATCGTCGATGAGCGCCTCGAGTTCCGCCGCCGTCGGCGAGCGCCCGGCTTGCGTCTCCCACAAACGGGCGAAGCGGTCCGCCTCGGCCTGGGTGACGACGATTCGGCGCGACGCGTCGCCCCGCCAAGACCCTTCCAAGGCGAAAACGCCAACACCGACGAGCAAAAAGACGAAGAGCGGATCCCGCGCCCAGCGCCGCAGCCTCGTTCCCCACCGGCCCGCGGCGCGCGGGCGGCGGGACTTGGGCTTCACCCCACCACCAGGTTCACCAAACGCCCCGGCACCCAGACGACTCTGCGCAGCTTGCCGCCGGCGAGGTGGCGGGCGACGTTCTCGTCCCGTCGCGCCAAGGCCACGATGGCCGCTTCGTCGGCGTCCGCGGCGGCGGTGATCCGGGCGCGCACCTTGCCGTTCACTTGCACGGCGATGGTTGCGACTTGTTCAGCGGTGGTCGCTTGGTCGTGGGCCGGCCAGCGGGCCGTGTCGAAGAGGCCGCCGGTGTGGCCAAGCCGCTCGTAAAGCTCCTCGGCGATGTGCGGCGCGAAAGGAGCGACCATGACGACAAGCGGCGCGAGTTCGTCGCGTTTCGCCACACGGCCGCCGGCGCGCACGGTGTTGAGGTATTCCATCATCGCGGCGATCGCGGTGTTGAACTGCAACGCCGGCACCTGCTCGGTCACGCGCTTGATCGTGCGGTGGAGGGCGCGGGTCACGTCTTCGTCCGCCGGCCCGTCCTCCGCCTCCAAGACGCTTTGCCACAGGCGGTTCAGAAAGCTCGCCGGCCCTTGGATGCCGCGGGTCTGGTAGTCCGCCACCTGCTCGTAGGGGCCGATGAACAGCAGATAGAGGCGCATCGCGTCGGCGCCGAACTCGGCCATCACGTCGTCCGGCGCCACGACGTTGCCGCGGCTCTTCGACATCTTGCGTCCGTCACGGATGATGAGGCCGTGGGCGCGGAACTTGGCGAACGGCTCCTCGAAATCCAGCGCGCCGAGGTCCTTCAGCGCCATGGTGAGAAAGCGGGCGTACATCAAGTGCAGCACGGCATGCTCGTTGCCGCCGATGTAGCTGTGCACCGGCAACCATTTGCGCGTCAGCTCGGGATCAAACGGCGCGTCCGAGCGGTTGGCGCTGGGGTAGCGCAGAAAGTACCACCCGCTGCACAGGAAGTTGTCGGTGACGTCCGCGTCGCGGTGCGCCGCTCCCGCGCAACGGGGGCAGGCGACCTCGAACCACTCCTTGACGCGCGCCAACGGGCTGCCTTCACCATCGCGGGGACGAAAGTCGCCGAGGTGCGGCAGCAGCACCGGCAACTCCTCCTCCGGCACCGGCACGGCACCGCAACGCTCGCAGTGAACCACGGGAATGGGCGGCCCCCAGTAGCGTTGCCGCGACACGCACCAGTCGTGCAGCCGGTAGTTGACCCGCGGCCGCGCCAAGCCGCGCTCGGCCAGGGATTCCACGATGGCGCGCTTGGCCTCGCCAACGGGCATACCGGTGAAGGAGGCGGAGTTCACCAGCACGCCATCACCCGTGAACGCTTCCACGAGCGGCGTGTCCACACGCGCGCCGGGGGGCGCGATGACGCGGCGTATGGGCAGTCCGAAGCGCTCGGCGAACGCGAAGTCGCGCCCGTCGTGGCCGGGCACGGCCATGATCGCGCCGGTGCCGTACTCCATCAGCGCGTAGTCCGCGATCCACACCGGGATGCGGGCGCCGTTCACCGGATTCACGCAGAAGCCGCCGGTGAAAACGCCGGTCTTTTCCTTGTCGACTTTCTGACGCTCCACGAGATCTTGATTGACCACGGCGTCCCGGTAGGCGCGCACCGCCTCGCTCTGGGCATCGGACGTCAACGCGTCCACGAGGGGATGTTCGGGCGCCAGCACCATGTAGGTGGCGCCGAACAGCGTGTCCGGGCGGGTGGTGAAAACGCGCACGCTGGCGGCGCCCTGCGCCCCGGCGATGGCGAAATCCACCTCCGCGCCTTCGCTGCGCCCTATCCAGTTGGTCTGCGCTTTTTTCGTGGCCGCCGACCAGTCGATCCGGCGCAGGTTGTCCAGCAGGCGCTCGGCGTAGTTGGTGATCTTGAAGAACCACTGCGGCAGTTCACGCTGCTCCACCGGCGCGTCGCAGCGCTCGCACAAGCCGCCGAGCACCTGTTCGTTGGCGAGCACGGTCTTGCAGGAAGGGCACCAGTTCACCGGCGCCCGCCGCCGCTCCACCAACCCCCCGGCCAACAGCTTCAGGAACACCCACTGCGTCCACTTGTAGTAGTCGGGACTGGTGGAGTTCACCACATGGTTCCAGTCGTACATCCCGCCGAAACGCTTGAGCACGCGGGTGAAGTTCTCGACGTTGGCGGGGACCAGGTCGTTCGGGTTCCTGCCCACCTTCAGAGCGTGGTTCTCCGAGTGGATGCCGAACGCGTCGAAGCCGATGGGCTCGAACACGTCCTTGCCCATCAGCCGCCAGTAGCGCCCGTTCACGTCCGCGCCGGCGTAGGCGTAGAGGTTGCCGATGTGCAGCCCCTCGGCGGAAGGATAGGGGAACATCATCAGGTTGTAGTAGGGGTTCGTCGCGGCGCGGAGCTCCGCCTCGGTCCACGAATTGGTGCCGCGGCGCTCCCACTCCGCATGCCATTTCGCCTCGACCGCCTGCGGGTCGTATCGCTCGGTCATCAACCGTGTTTCCGGTGCTTCTTGAGATGGGCCGCAAGGGTAGTGGATGCGGCAACGAATGGGAACGGCAGCTTGCTAGGGGAGCTAGGGGACTTCCGGCGACACGGCGTACCCGTCGGCATCGCGCAGGGCGCGCCACAACGACAGGCCAAAGGTGGCGAGGCCCCAGCAAAGGCCGATGACGACGCCGACATCCAGGGCCGCCCGCCACGGCTGCGGCAACGCGTGCACCACCACGATGGCCACCACGATGGCCGCGGTCAGCACCCAAGTGCCCACCACCCGCCGCCGGGGCGCCGCGAAGAACGCCATCACGAAGAGCGGCGCCAGCCAACCGCGTAAACCGGCGGGGTTTGCGAGCAGCCATTTCACGCGCGCCGCGGACCGGGGCGAGAAACGCTGGCCAAATCCCCGATGGCCCTCGCTCCACGCCATGAAGACGCCATTGGCCACGAGCACGAACCAATGCTGCCAGTGCCAAGCCGCGTCCCACCCGGCGGCCACCACGCCGAGCAATCGCACCACCGCGAACACCAAGAGACCCGCCAAGCCGAGGGCGCCCCAGGCCGCGGCCACCACGCCGAGCACGGTCGGAGACCCGTTGCGCGGCGAAGAACCGCCAACCGCCTTCGCCTTGTGGCGCACTAGGACGGCACCGCGCGAACGGGTTGCCCTTTTGCTGAGCGCCTCATTCCGCCCGGCCTGGGCCGGCAATCGCGTAGCGGGCCGCCAGCGCGTTGGCGAGCACCTCCGGAAAGTCCAGGGCGGCGGCGTCCAAGCCGCGCGTCAACTCCACCAAGTGCTCGTTGTCCTCGCGACCGTCCCAGAGCTTGCGGTAGCGCCCTTCCTGGTAGCCGTGCTCTTGGCGAAAGTTGTTCAGCACGTTCTTGGCCACATAGGTCTGGTACAACTCGTCGAAGCCGAGCGGCAACGCCCGCATGACGCCCGCGAAAGCGTCGAGGTCGAACGCCCGCGCTCGCAGGCTGGCGCCGGCCAACGCCTCGACGGCCAAGCGGAAATCGGCCGGCGCCGGGCGCGCGAGCGCCGTGCGCAAGCGGCTGGCCACCCGCTCCGGCGCCTCGCCGCAGCGGATCAGCTCCGAAAGGCCAAAGTGCCAGATGTCCACCACCTCCAGCTTCACCTGGGCGATGTCGGCCGCTTGCCGCTTCCACCACTTCCAGCCGTAGTGATCCAGCAATTCGGCGCACTCCACCCAAACCGCGCGGTAGTAGGCGTGCCCCTGCCGTTGCCAATCCGGGTGGACGCGTCGGTTGTGCCGCTCCTGCATGGCCGCCATCGTTCTCACCTGCGGCCCGAGTTCGGCCGCGCCGGTCGCCTCGCCCTGCTCGTCCGTTCCGTCCGCCAAGCGTCCCTCTCGCGTCATCTCGCGCCGGCAACGGCCAGTCAAACGGGCGCGTCCTCGAACACCCACGGCGCGCGCCGGCGACGATCCTGTTCAAAGGCGCGGATGGCGTCCACGTGGCGTAGGGTGAGGGCGATGTCGTCCAAGCCGTTGACGAGCAGCCGTTTGCGTTCCGGTTCGATGTCGAAGCGTGTGGAGAAGCCCCCACCGGCGATTTGCTGCGCCGGCAGATCGACGGTTAGCGAAAAGCCCTCGTTCGCATGCGTGTGCGCGAAGAGGGCGGAGACGACCTCCTCGGCCAACGCAACCAGCAGCAAGCCGTTCTTCAGCGCGTTCGTGGCGAAGATGTCCGCGAAACTCGGCGCGACAACGCAGCGGAAACCGTATTCCAAGAGCGCCCACACGGCGTGCTCGCGGCTCGAACCGCAACCGAAGTTGCGCCGGGCCAGCAGCACGCTGCCCCCCGCGTAACGCGGCAGATTCAGCACGAAGTCGTGGTCGATGCGGCGCTCGTTCGGATTCATGCCCATCTCGCCTTCGTCCAAGTAGCGCCAAGCGTCGAAAAGGTTGTCGCCGAAGCCGGTGCGGCGAATGGATTTCAGGAACTGCTTGGGGATGATCTGGTCGGTGTCGACATTGGCCCCATCCAGCGGCACAACGAGGCCGGTGTGGCGGCTGAACGATCGCATCAGAGCATCTCCCGCACATCGGTGAAGCGGCCGGCCACCGCCGCCGCCGCCGCCATCGCCGGACTCACCAGATGGGTGCGTCCCCGATACCCTTGCCGCCCCTCGAAGTTCCGGTTGGACGTGGCGGCAGAGCGCTCGCCCGGGTACAGCCGGTCTTCGTTCATGGCCAAGCACATCGAGCAGCCCGGGTCGCGCCACTCGAAGCCCGCCGCAAGGAACACCTCGTCGAGCCCTTCATCCTCGGCTTGCTTTTTCACGAGGCCGGAGCCGGGAACCGCCATGGCCTGGGTGACGCTGGACGCCACTTGGCGGCCCTGCAGCACCAGGGCGGCGGCGCGAAAATCCTCGATGCGGCCGTTCGTGCAAGAGCCGATGAACACCCGATCCACCGGCACGGACGCGATGGGCACTCCGGGCGTCAACTCCATGTACGCCAGCGCCCGTTCGCAAAGCTCGCGTTTGGCCGGGTCTTCGAACTGCTCCGGTTGCGGAACCGCCTCGTCGACGCCCAGCACCAGTTCGGGGGATGTGCCCCACGTCACCTGCGGCACCACGGCGCCGGCGTCCAAAGCCACTTCGCGGTCGAACACCGCGTCGGCATCCGACACCAGGCCGCGCCAATGCGCCTCGGCGGCGTTCCACATGGCGCCGCTCGGCGCGAACGGCCGGCCGCGCAGATAGTCGATGGTGGTGTCGTCCACGGCCACCATGCCGGCCCGACCGCCGGCTTCAATGGACATGTTGCAGAGCGTCATGCGTCCTTCCATCGAAAGCGCCCGCACCGCGCTGCCGGCGTATTCGATGGCGTGACCGGTGGCGCCGGCGGTGCCGATGGCGCGGACGATGGCGAGAATCAGGTCTTTGGCCGTTACGCCGCGGCCAAGCGCGCCCTCGGCAACGATGCGCATGTTGCGGCTCTTGCGCTGGGCGAGGCATTGGGTGGCCAGCACGTGCTCCACCTCGGAGGTGCCGATGCCGTGCGCGAGAGCGGCGAACGCGCCGTGGGTCGAGGTGTGCGAATCGCCGCACACGATGGTCATTCCGGGCAGCGTCGCGCCTTGCTCCGGGCCGATGACATGGACGATGCCCTGGCGGATGTCCGTCATCTCGAACTGGCGAATGCCGAACCGCTTGCAGTTCTCGTCCAGCGCCAACACCTGCGCCTTGGCGATGGGATCCGCGATGCCGCCGATGCCGGCGGCGCGGTTCGTGGTGGGAACGTTGTGATCCGGCGTCGCCAGGTTCGCCCCCGGCCGCCACGGTTCGCGCCCGGCGAGGGCCAAGCCCTCGAACGCCTGCGCGGACGTCACCTCGTGCAGCAGGTGGCGGTCCACGTAGAGGATGGTCGAGCCGTCTTCGCGCTCGGCAACGGCGTGGTCACGCCAAATCTTGTCGTAGAGGGTGCTGCCCGTCACCGTGTCACCTCGCCTGCCCTGGCCCGCCGATCGGGCCGCAACTTTCCGCTTGCCGTATCTCGCACCTCACGGCGCCTCGCCCAGCTGTTTCAGCATGCGCTTCAGCGCGAAGTGGCGGTAGCTGCCGAGGCCGAGCTCGCGCACCTCTTCCCAATCAAAATGGTCTTCGATGTCCAAGTCGATCCAGCCCCGGTGGCCGATGTAGCGCGGAATGATGAAACGCGGATCATCGCTGAGCGTCGCCTGCAGCTCGGGCCCCACCCAGAACTCCAGCCGCATTCGCTTGCGCTGGCGGTACACGACCAGAAAGGTTTTCTTGCCGGCCTTGAAGGCGGGGGTGCCGAACTGTTTGGCTTCGCTGGTCTCGGGAAGCTCCCCCACCCAAGCCCTCAACGCTTGCAGCTTTTCGCGCGCATGGGGCGCCGAGAGCGGGTCGAAATCCTCCGGGTCCATCGTTTCGGTGGGCGGCTCGATGTCTTGCGGCTCGCCCAGGTTCGCCCCAAGGGCGGCCGGCGCCACGTTGGCGTAGGCGTCCCGCACGCGCGTGGCGATGGTTCGCCAATCGTTGCCTCTGTCCAGATGCGCGCCAAGCCAGCCGCGCGGCCCGACGTAGGGCGGCACGAAGTAGTACTCGGGCTCGGTTTGCACATGAAGTTGCGCCGCGCCGGCCGGCGAATGCAGCCACAGCGCGATGCGGCCGTCGCCGTGGTGGTTCACCGTGAACATGGCGAAGGTCTTCCCCCGCACCTTGTAATCCGGCATGGCGTGGCTGCTGGCCTCTTCGGCCTCCGGGAACGACAGGCAGAGTTCGCGCACCGCGTCCCGGATGTTCCTGCCGTTCTTCCCCATGTGGCGACCGTGCGGCTTGTGGAACGGCTATGATGGCGCAAACCGCCGCCTTGCGCCAAGCACCCATGCGCGTGCAGAGACTTCTCGACCGGCCGATCATCGATCCGTCGCTGCATCCGAGCATCGGCGTCAACATCCAAGGCCCGTCGCTCATTCGCGTGCCGGACTGGGTGGCGCAACCGCTGGGGCGCTACTACCTCTATTTCGCGGATCACAAGGGGCGCCACATTCGGCTCGGATTCGCGGACGCGCTCACCGGCCCTTGGCGGATCCATGTGCCGGGCAGCTTGCGGCTTGCGCAGACACCGTTTCCGACCGAGCCGCCAGAAGCGTCGCCGGAGCTCGTGCGGGCCGCCTTGGAACGCGCCCGGGCAAGCGGCGCGCGCTTGCCGCACGGGATGCGGGAAGAGCTCACCACACCGCACATCGCTTCGCCGGACGTCCATGTGGACCACGAGCGTCAGCGCATCGTGATGATCTACCACGGCTTGCAAGCGGCAGGACAGCAGGTGTCCCGAGCGGCCGTCTCAGCGGACGGCGTCCACTTCGCGCCCGGCGAGGAAGTGCTGGGCCGCACCTACATGCGGCTGTTCCGCTACCGCGGGCGAATCTACGCCCTAGCGATGCCCGGCCAGTTGTACCGCTGCGCGAGCATGACCAGCGGCTTCGAGGAGGGGCCGCGCCTGTTCAACCCGAACATGCGCCATGCCGCGGTTCTGGTGCGGGGCGGAACGCTGCTGGTCTTTTGGACCCAAGTAGGAGACGCGCCGGAACGCATTCTGCTCTCGACGGTGGACTTGCGTGGCGACTGGACGAGTTGGCGCGATTCCGACCCGCCGCGGGAAGTGCTGCGCCCTGCCCGGCCGTGGGAAGGGGCGAACGCGCCTGTGGCGCCTTCGATGCGCAGCGTGGCCCCCGGCCGCGTGAACCAGCTGCGCGACCCGGCGGTGTATGTGGAGGGCGATGCCGTGTATCTGCTCTACGCCGCGGCGGGCGAAAGCGGCATCGCCATCGCGAGGGTTTGGGCTATAGGCGCGCCCTGACGGGCGCGCGTTGGCGTTAGGCGGCTCGCGTGAAGTACTGCTCCGAGGTGGCCGCGGCTACGAAGTTCTCCTTCAAGATGGCGTAGTCCTGGATGTCCGCGTTCACGACGTCCATGCCGTGCGCCAGCACATAGGCGTAGCTGCGTTGGAAGTCTGAAAGGTCGGCCTCCAAGAAGGGCTTGTCGTAGTAGCCGTCGAAAACCTTGCCGTTGGCGCCGCCGCCCCACCGGCGACCGGCCAGCAAGCGCCCCACCTTCATCGCCACCAAGCCGATGCCGGCTTCGCGGGCGCGGGCCAAGAGCGGTTGCAAATGCGCCATGTCTTCGGATGCCGCGAGAATCTGGCGCTTGTTCCAGTCGTACCAGCCGGCGGGCGTGATGGCGATCATCGCCAAGTCGTACCAGCCCGTCTCAACCGCAGCCTCCAACACCGACTGCGCGTTCTCGTGGGTGGAAAGGCCCAAATAGCCCACCTTGCCGGCGGCTTTCGCGTCCTCAAACGCCCGGTACAGCTCCTCCGCCCGCACCACGCCGGGATTGTTCGCGCCCATCTGGTAATAGGCGTCCACGTGCTCGGTGTCGAGTTCCGTCAGGCTCTTGTCCATGAGCATCGTCCACGAACGCGCCGCGCGCTTGGCCACTTCGGCGGTGACCGTTTCGTCCGCGTCCACGTTCACGGGCGCTTTGGAAATGAGGAAAATCTGGTCGCGGTGCTGCTTGGCGAACGCCGCCAAGTTGCGTTCGGCGTTGCGGTAGTAGCCGCTGTAGCCCACGTCGAAGACATTGACGCCGGCTTCCAAGGCGACGTTCAGCAGGCGGTCGTTCGGCTTGCCGGCGAGCGCCGCGCCGCAGCCGTACACCAAACGGCTGGCGCGGAAGCCCGTGCGGCCGAGGGTGCGGTAGGTCATGCCCGGCCACGGCTTCGCGCCGGGCATCTTGTCCGCCGCTTCCTGGGCGGTGGTGACGGCCGCGCGAACATCCCGCGTTCGCAGCAAAGCGCCGCCGCCTATGCCGAGCAGCGTGAGCAGTTCGATGAAAGAGCGCCGGTTGGTCTTCGGCGACGGGGGTGAGAAAGTGGCCACTGGAATCCTCCGCGTGGGCGGCCGCGTGGGCGGCGTGGGTGGTTGGTTCCCCTAAGCCTGCTACGAATCGCCGCGTCACGCAAGGCCGGCGTCGCTCGCTTCGCCGGCCACGGTCGAGTTGCGTTGGCTATTCGTCCTCCTGGGGTTGGTCTTCGTCTTGCCAGTCCTCGTCTTCCTCGTCGGGGTCTTGCATCACCGGCGGTGGACGTGTCACGCGCCTCGCCACCGGGCGCCCGTCGCGCGGGTTGGATTCCCGCGTGAACTCCACGCGGTCGCCCTGCTGCAGCTCGCTGAAAGAGCAGCCCACCACCCACGTCTGGTGGAAAAACAAGCGCTCGCCGCCATCCACTGGCTCGATGAAGGCGAAGTCGCGCCCGTAGGGGATGTTGGCCACCCAGCCTTGGGCGCGCGGCGCTTCCGGGGCGTCGCCCCCGGCGTGGCTACCGAACGACCGGTTCTCGACGGGCGGCGCGAACTGGCGTTCTTCGGCATAGGGCGGCGCATCGCCACTCGGGGGGGCGCCGTCGGTGTCGATCGGCTCCGCTCGCACGGAGGGCGCAGATGCCGGCCCCGCGGCGGGACGCTGCACGAACAAGTTCACCACCAAGGGATCGTAACGGCGCGCCCGGTCGTCCACGATCGTGCTCATCATCACCGGGTGGGTCACTTCGTCGATGAGCGTCTGAGCGGCGCGGGTGGTGCCGGTGCGGTCTCCCGCGAGATCCCACGCGGTGACCATCACGCGGGTGCCGAGGCCGTTGAGCTTGCGCGCCAGCGGCACATAGTCCCCATCGCCGGTAACGAGCACCACGACGTTGAGCTCCTTGCCGCGGGCCAGATCGAACGCTTCCAAGGCGAGCCACACGTCAATGCCCTTCTCGCGCGGACGACCGTCTTCTCTGGCGAACAGCGGCAGGAAGTGGGGCGTGACCCCGGCTTTGATCAAGGCGTCCTCGAACTTGCGCTCCCGGTACAACGTGCCGTCGCCTTCCTGCCGCTGCGCCTGGGCGTCGTGCCGCCGCGCGTCGTCGGCGGAAAAACGGCCACGAAAGTAGTGCGCCTCGACGATTTGGCAGTAGCGGGCTTCGGTGTGCTCGCGCTTGCCCACCTCATCTCGAATCAGTGCGTGCAGGCCCTGGATGCTGATGCGGGCATGACGGTCGTGATGATGAAGATAGTAGTCGCTTACATGCGCGAAGTAGCTACCGTCGTAAAATATCCCAATGCGGGTCAGCTTGGTATCGGCCACCTATGTGTGTTCCTCTCGGCAAAGTGATTGAACGGGAGGGAGAATAACGCCCGTTGGTCGCGTTGGTCAACGGCCGGCGGGCGGGAATGGGCGACGGGAGCCGTCTTTAGTAGCGGTCGAAGGAGTAGCTCGCCGTCACGCCGTACACCGTGGAGGCGGGCGCGTTGCGTCCCTTCACGACGCCGGCGTGGAACACGCTTAGGCCGATGCGCTCCGACACGGCGTAGTACAACCGGCCGGCAACGATTTGCGTGTCCTCCTGCACTTCGGGGAACTTGGTGGGATCGAATCCGGGGCCGCCGATGTCCAAGCCGGACCGCGCGTCCACCAGCTGGTAATCCAACCCCAACGACAGCCTATCGCTGATCAGCCAAAGCCCGGAGAGGTTTGTGAACGTCTCGTCCGGCACGTTCCCACCGCGGGCACGGTAGCCGAACTCCGCCGACAGGCCGAATTGGGTGCTCACGAACTCGCCGACGATGACGGACAGTTCGAAACCGTCCGCGCCGTCGCCGAGGGAGTTGATGTGGCCGGTCTCGTAATCCCCGGCGAGCACGACGCCACCGCGCGCGGCGACGCTGGGGTAGTCGCTCGTCAGCTCGTCGTTCAAGCGCCAAGTGACGCCCAAGGTGCTGTCCACCAAGCCGCTGAAGTTCGCCATCGTGGTTGGAATCATCGGCCCAACCACGAAATCCGACCGCGCCCAACCCACTCGCGCATCCAGCGCCCACGACTCGCCGAGCGCGTAGTTCGCCGTGAGCCACACGGTGTTCTGCGTCAGGTTCTCTCCGCGCGGCGTGGCGCGTTTGGATTCGCTGCGGAAGTACTCATCCGCCGTTTGGCCCACATAGGACAAGCTGAGGTAGCCAGTGCCGGGTTCGGACAGCCAAGCCGTACCATCGGCGAAAGCGACATTGGGCCAAGCCGCCAGCCCGACCGCCAAAGCCGCGATCCAACGGGCTGAGAACGAGAACTTCATCAGCGCCCTGGTTCGCGACCACCAAGACGCAACCGCTTTCGCGGCGCGCCGCGAGCTTGCTTTTCGCACCGGCATGGCCAACGCTCACTGGTCCCCCAATGGCTACGAACTATACAACTCAACGGCGCGGCTGTCCAACAGGAATAACGGGCAACCGGCATGACTAACACAGAAAGAGGATTGCGGAAGTAGAGGAATTGGTAGGAATTGGTTGCTTGACCGCTTGGCCGCCGTCACCAATACTCTGGGACAGGCGAAAACGGACGACGCCGGATGGATGCCGCGCTGTTCCACTTCCAAAACAACTGGTTTCTGCGCGGCGAGGAAGCGCCTAGGCTTGGCGAAGCCGAGGCCGCCTTCGTCCGCGCCGCGTTGGGGCCCGCCCCGCAGCATTGGGATGGCGAGCCGGACGAAGAGCGAATGGCCGCCTTGCTCGCCGAGCACCCGAACGTGTTGGCGCGGATCGGCCGCCGTTTGCTCACCGTCGCGATTGGCAAGCGCGGCTGCGGGCCGGCCGTGAAAGCGCTGCTCGCCAACGGCGTGCCGTTCGAGGTCGACCAGACCGTCTACAACGTGATGCACGAGGCCGCTTGGGCTGGTTCCGTAGACACCCTGCAGGCGCTGTTCGAATCCGGCGTGGTGGACGCCACCGGCGTTGCGGTGAAGAAACCCCACGTCGGTTGGCCCGACAATATCTCGCTGCTGTATTGGGCGGCTTGGCGTGGCACCCCGGAATTGGCCAAGCTGCTGATTCGATACGGCGCCGGCGCGCATCACGCGCTGCCCATCAAGGGCAACGGCGAGCGCGGCACCACCTCGCTGCAGGAAGCCGTGGCGCCCGATGCGGGGGGCCACCGCGGCGAGTTGCGCCGCGGCAAGCTGGCGGTGGCCCGGGTTCTCATTGAAGATGGCGCCCCCTACGACGTGTACGCGGCCTGCGGCTTGGACGATCTCCAGCGCCTGCTAACGCTCGCTGAGGCAGACCCGGCGATCGTGAACGCCAAAAAGGATTACGGCATGACGCCCTTGCACTGGGCGGCGCGGGCATGTGCCATGCGCTGCCTCGAGGTGCTGCTCGAACAAGGCGCGGACGTACACGCCCGCAACAAGGCGGCCCGCTCGCCGCTGCATCTCGTCGCGGAAACCGGGCCCGCCGGCGGCGGCGACGATGCGCGACAGGCCGAGGCCATCCGCTTGTTCGCCAAGTACGGCGCCGATCTCGACGCCCAGGACAAGAAAGGCCGCACGCCGCTGCATCGCGCCACCTACGAAGGGCGTGTGGCCGCCGCCGAAGCGCTGCTCGAAGCCGGTGCCGATCCGTTCATCCCCAACAAGAACGGCAAGAACGCCTTCGCCATCGCCCGCAAGGAGGCCAAGTATCTGAAAGCGCGAGCTTGACCGATGCGCCGGGATGCCACGCTACGGCCCGTCGATTGTGAGGACTTCTGATGAAGGCACTGAGGAATAGGAACGTGGTGCCGGCCGCTCGGCCGTGAGCGGCGCGGCGCCGCTCATGGCGCTGGCGGGCGTCTCCCGGGCGTTCTCGGACGCCGAGGGCGGCGCGCGGGTGGAGGCTTTGGCCGACGTCTCGCTCACCATCGGGGAGGGCGAGTTCGTTGCCGTGGTTGGGGCGTCCGGCAGCGGCAAATCCACGCTGCTGAACATTCTCGGCTGCTTGGACCGCCCTTCGGACGGGGCCTACCGCTTCGCCGGCGACGATGTCGGCGGGCTGGACGCCGACGCCCGCGCGCGGTTGCGCCGCGAGGCGTTCGGTTTCGTATTCCAGGACTACTGCCTGCTCGACGCGCTGACGGCGCGCGAGAACGTCGAACTGCCGGCCAAATACGCCGGCGTGGGCCGAGCGGCGCGGGCCGAGCGGGCTACGCGGCTGCTCGAATCGCTCGGCTTGGCGGCTCGCGCCGGCCATCGGCCGCCGGAGCTGTCGGGCGGCGAGCAGCAGCGGGTCGCCATCGCCCGGGCGCTGATGAACGGCGGGCGCGTGATCCTGGCGGATGAGCCGACCGGCGCCTTGGACACCGCCGCCGGCGAAGACCTGGTGCAGCGGCTTGGCGCGTTGGCGGCGGCCGGCCACACCGTGGTGGTGGCCACCCACGACGCCAAGGTGGCGGCCAAGGCGGCCCGTCGCGTCGTGTTGCGCGACGGTCGCGTGGTCGAGGAATCCGCGCCGCAGGTCGCGGCACATCCGACGTTGACGCAGCCGGCGTTGCCGGCGCGGCGCGCGTGGGAACGCGGCGGCGACCTCGCGCGGGACGCTTGGGGCGCGTTGGCCGCCGCGTGGCGGCATCGGCGGCTGGGCACGACGCTCAGCGCGACCAGCGTGGCGATTGGTGTTTGGAGCCTCGTCGTTCTGCTCGGCGTCACCGGCGGCGGCCTGCGCGACGGCCTCGAATCGGCGATCCTGCACATGGGCGCCGACACCATCCATGTGATGCGTGGCGGGCGGGCCGGCTCGGCGGTGGAGCCGGCTCGGTTCGACCTGGCGGACGCGGCGGCCATCCGCGCCTTGCCGAACGTGAGCGCCGTGGAACTGAGTGCCCGCGGGCGATTGATGGTCCAGCGCGCCGGTGCCGGCGCGCCGCTCGAGACCTCTGTTGAGGCCACCGACGCCAACGTCTCCGAACACGAAGACTGGCCGTTGCGCCGCGGCGCGTTCTACACCGCGGACGACGGCGCGGCGCTGGCGCCGGTCGCCGTGATCGGCAGCACAGTGCGAGACGCGCTTTTCTCTCCGGAAGACGACCCTGTCGGCGAGCAAATCCTTGTTGGCGGGCAGCCCTTCGTCGTCAAGGGCGTGCTCGCCCCCTACGAGGCGGGGTTTTTGGGGACCCAGTCGCTTGATTGGCTCTACAACGGCGACGTCTATGTGCCGCTCGGCACCGGCCTCGCGCTGTTGGGCGACAAGAGCCTCAACATCGACGTCCGCGTCGCTATGCCGGCGCGGCTGGAGCAGACGGCCCGCCGGTTGCACTCTCTACTTGCCGGCCGGCACGGTTTGGAGACGTTTCATTTGAGCACCAGATCCGGATCCATGGTCGATTGGGCGCGGGCGCAGAGCCTCATGCAAGCTGTGTGGGGAACCGCGGGCGGCGTCGCCGCGCTTCTCGGCGGGTTCGGGGTGCTTGCGGTCACGGTGATCTCCGTGCGTGCGCGGCGCCGCGAGATCGGCATCCGCGTGGCCGCCGGCGCCCGGCGCAGGGACATCCTCGGCCAGTTCCTCTGGGAAGCCGCGGCGGTGAGCCTGGCCGGCGCGTTGCTCGGCGCGACCGGGAGCGCCGCCACGTTGTACGCCATCAGCCGCATCCCCGCGCCCGTGGCGGTTTCTCCGTTGCACGTCCTCGGCGCGCTGGCCGGCGCCATCGCGGTGGGCGTGCTGTTCAGCCTGTTGCCGGCGCTGCGGGCCGCCCGGCTGGACCCGGTGGCGGCGCTCTCCGACGCGGCCGGCGACGGCTAGGCGCTTCGTCGCTGGCCAAATGCGTTCTGCCAAGGACACAACGCGGGCCGCGCCTTCGTTTTGCCAAGAGTTCCCCGTGTCGCCATATAAGCTCCTCACAGACTTTTCGCGGGGAATGAACTTATTGGCCTGTTTCGTGGCCTAACGTGTATGCGCCGACCTCGCCGCAAGCGGTGCGGCCGGGGAGGCGAAACCGACGAGAGCGCGACGTGGGGTTGGTACGACACGTTCACTGACACCAGCTGCACGAATCCCTATGTGACCGTTTGGTCGTATGCGGACGTGCAGACTTTGGCCGCCGATGGAAAGATCCACAGCTACAGGGAGTTCTGGAACTGCCACAAAGCCTGTCCGTAGTCCGTTGGTGACGCAAGGGCGAGCGAGCGGCGCGACGCCGCCAAGTGCGGGCACCGCGCCGCCGCTCATTGCGCTGGCGGGCGTCTCCCGTGCGTTCGCGGACGCCGACGGTGGCACGCGGGTGGAGGCTTTGGCCGACGTCTCGCTCACCATCGGGGCGGGCGAGTTCGTCGCCATCGTCGGCGCGTCCGGCAGCGGCAAATCCACGCTGCTGAACATTCTCGGCTGCTTGGACCGCCCTTCGGACGGGGCCTACCGCTTCAATGGCGACGATGTCGGCGGGCTGGACGCCGACGCCCGCGCGCGGTTGCGCCGCGAGGCGTTCGGTTTCGTATTCCAGGACTACTGCCTGCTCGACGCGCTGACGGCGCGCGAGAACGTCGAACTGCCGGCCAAATACGCCGGCGTGGGCCGAGCGGCGCGGGCCGAGCGGGCTACGCGGCTGCTCGAATCGCTCGGCTTGGCGGCTCGCGCCGGCCATCGGCCGCCGGAGCTGTCGGGCGGCGAGCAGCAGCGGGTCGCCATCGCCCGGGCGCTGATGAACGGCGGGCGCGTGATCCTGGCGGATGAGCCGACCGGCGCCTTGGACACCGCCGCCGGCGAAGACCTGGTGCAGCGGCTTGGCGCGTTGGCGGCGGCCGGCCACACCGTGGTGGTGGCCACCCACGACGCCAAGGTGGCGGCCAAGGCGGCCCGTCGCGTCGTGTTGCGCGACGGTCGCGTGGTCGAGGAATCCGCGCCGCAGGTCGCGGCACATCCGACGTTGACGCAGCCGGCGTTGCCGGCGCGGCGCGCGTGGGAACGCGGCGGCGACCTGGCGCGGGACGCTTGGGGCGCGTTGGCCGCCGCGTGGCGGCATCGGCGGCTGGGCACGACGCTCAGCGCGACCAGCGTGGCGATTGGTGTTTGGAGCCTCGTCGTGCTGCTCGGCGTCACCGGCGGCGGCCTGCGCGACGGCCTCGAATCGGCGATCCTGCACATGGGCGCCGACACCATCCATGTGGGGCGCGGCGGGCAGGCCTCCTCGGCGGTGGAGCCGGCGCGGTTCGACCTGGCGGACGCGGCGGCCATCCGCGCCTTGCCGAACGTGAGCGCCGTGGAAATGCGCACGGGTGGGCGGTTGATGGTCCAGCGCGCCGGCGCCGGCGAGCCGCTTGAGACCTTTGTTACGGCCACCGACGCCAACGTCTCCGAACGGCGCGACTGGCCGTTGCGCCGCGGCGCGTTCTACACCGCGGACGACGGCGCGGCGCTAGCGCCGGTCGCCGTGATCGGCAGCACAGTGCGAGACGCGCTTTTCTCCCCCAACGATGACCCCATCGGCGAGCAAATCCTTGTTGGCGGGCAGCCCTTCGTCGTCAAGGGCGTGCTCGCCCCCTACGAGGCGGGGTTTTTGGGGACCCAGTCGCTAGATTCGGTCTACAACGACAATGTCTACCTGCCGTTCGGCACCGGCCTCGCGCTGCTGTTCGGCGGCAGCAGCCTCAACATCGACGTCCGCGTCGCGGCACCGGAGCGGCTGGAGGCAACGGCCCGCCGGTTGCACTCTCTACTTGCCGGCCGGCACGGCTTGGACACGTTTCATCTGCGCACCAGTTCCGGGTCCATGAACGAGTGGGCGGAAGTGCAGCGCGTCATGCGGGCCGCGTGGGCAACAGCAGGCGGCATCGCGGTGCTTCTCGGCGGGTTCGGGGTGCTTGCGGTCACGGTGATCTCCGTGCGTGCGCGGCGACGCGAGATCGGCATCCGCGTGGCCGCCGGCGCCCGGCGCAGGGACATCCTCGGCCAGTTCCTCTGGGAAGCCGCGGCGGTGAGCCTGGCCGGCGCGTTGCTCGGCGCGATCGGGAGCGCCGCCACGTTGTACGCCATCAGCCGCATCCCCGCGCCCGTGGCGGTTTCTCCGTTGCACGTCCTCGCCGCACTGGCCGGCGCCACCGCGGTGGGCGTGCTGTTCAGCCTGTTGCCGGCGCTGCGGGCCGCCCGGCTGGACCCGGTGGCGGCGCTCTCCGACGCGGCCGGCGACGGCTAGAGGGTGCGCCGCAGAAGCGACGCCTAAACGCTGGGCACCGGCACGTCGCAGCGGTGGGCGATCTTGCGCGCCAATCTTGAGAAATCCCGGTGGCAATCCGCGACAGCGCGGGTGTGGCCGCCGAGGGCACCGTCGGCCGGCTTCAAGTGGAACATCGGCTTGCGCGCCTCCTGGGCGAGGGGCATCAAGCTGCGATAGTTTCGGAGGGTCGCAAGGCAATGCCTGTCGTTGCTCGCCTCTAGCATTGTCGCGGCAATGTCCTTGTCCAACACGTAACGGCGGTAAGCGGCCGGAATCTTCGCCATCCACCGGCCATAGGCCTTGACGGGCCGGTCCAACCGCACGGCGTGCTGTAGCACCACATAGCCGATCGGCTTCATTTTCCCCTTAGGAACGGCCAAGTCTTCAACAGGGTTGCGTTTGCGCCGTTCATGCCATTCGCGGCGCCACTTGCGCAGCGTTGGCCCCAGGTTCCGCAAACCCTGCAAGGAGTACAAGTCAGGCGCCACCGGCACCACCACACGATCCGCGGCCACCAAAGCGGCACGGTTCAACGCGCCGAGGTTGGGGCCCACATCCAATAGAACCAAGTCCGCTTGCACATGGCGCGCCGCCAAACGCAGCCCCCGCCAGATCGCGGACAGGACGCGAAAGGCCCGTTCCTTGCCGTCCAGGCAATCCGGCCACTGGCTGGATAGCTCGTCCTCGGCATTGCCGAGACGCATGTCGCCAGCCACCAGACTGAGACCGGGCGTTGGCTCCAGCAATTTCGGCATCGTCACGTCCCCGGTTCCCCGCAATAGCGGCTGCAGGGAAGCGTGGATAGTGGTGTCCGGCGCATCCCAGAGCGCTTCTAGCTCGTCGTCCTTAAGGAACATGGTGGTGAGGTTCGCTTGCGGGTCCAAGTCGGCCACCAGCACGTTGTAGTCCAGCTTGGCGTACATAAACGCCAAGTGATACACCAGTGACGTCTTGCCCACTCCCCCCTTGTTGTTGAAAACGGCGATGCTCGTCATGGGCGTCTACGTTGTCTCGTCTTTGAGGCTGGTGCCGTGCGCTCCCACTGTCGCTGTTACAAGCTGTCGCTCGAAGCGAAACTCCGGCGGCGGGTTGCCGTTGTTATGGAGCGCTTCCTTGGCCAAGGGGATGCCAAGCCCGAACTGTTGCGCGAAACCGAGATTCGCCATGATTTCCGCAAGCAGCGGATTGCGGTAGTCGGTGTCGCCTTGGCCGAAGTTGTCCGAGGACATTCGCCCGTACAGACCGCCGGGGCTGGCGATCTCCACACGATTCGCATACCAGTAGACGCGCACGGGCGTGTGGGTTCCTTCGTAGCTTCGGTGGATGATCGCGTTGTGCGCGAGTTGGCGCAAGGCGTCCAACGGATATTCCGGTTGTCGTTGCTCCGTGAGCGAACCGGCAACCGAGGTGCGCAAGGCGATATTGATGCTGAGCAGGTCGTTCAGTCGTCGGACCACGTCGTCCAATCTGCCGGTGAGCATCTGCTGGTTGAGGATCGGCGCGGTGATGCCGTTGCCGGCGAGGCGCAGGAATTGAACGGCCGCGCCGGGAACAAACGCCACCGGGTCTTTCGCGAAGGCGATCAACGCGCCCCAAGTTGGCACATTGCCGCGCACCAGCCTTAGCGAATGCAGCTGCTGACTGAACGACCGGGTGTTGCGGGCCAGCACGTCGTGGTCGATGGCGCTCGGCAGATAGCTTTCGCGCACGAAGTCCGCGTCCAGCGCTTCAAGGCTGGCAGCTTCAGCGGTTCGGGAGTCGAAGGGAAGGTCGATGGCGCGCCGACGTTCCGCGAGGCTCTGTTCGTCGGCGACAGAACCTTCGCGCAAGGACGGCCCTACCCGCACCCAGACTCGCCCTTGGAACCGCACCGGCGGATCGGGCGATGGTTCAACGGTAACAACGACCACCTCGCACCCTTTCAAGACCCGTCGTTGCACAGTCATCAAAGGCAGCGGCAGAATCTGCCCTTCGCCATGAATGGCGGCCGAACGGTTGAGCAGTTCGTCGTCCACCCGCAAAGAGGCGCACGAACCGTCGTCGCGAACCCCGATCAGCAGGACGCCAGGCTTGTCGTTGCGGGGCAGATCGTTGGCGAAGGCACAGATGTTGCGGCGGATCTTGCGCCCGTCTTGGGCGGACTCCTTGCGCTCCACCAAGTCCGACTCAAGGTCCAGCATCATCGCCTCGAGCGCCGCATCGCTATAGCTCATCGTGTGTCAAAACCACCGGGCTGGCGAGCGAACATGCGGATTTCCTCGAACCCCGCGGCCTCATGCCAAGTGTTCACCCGCGTGAACATCAGTGGCCTCTCCATCTGCGCTGATCTCGAAACTATAACCGCAGCGTTATGCGTCGGTGGTGCGGGCAGTGCGTCCGCGCGTCCGCCATATAGCCGTAGGGGCTCACAGCCCGTGCCCAACGTTGTGAACGGCCCGCCTGTTTGCGGTGCTGGCGCGTTCCGCTAGTATCCATGCCCCAAGAGGCCAGTTCCCCGGAGACGGTGATGTTCCGTTGGTCATCGAGAGTTGCTATTGCGCTGGTCGCCATCGGCTTGGCGCAAGCGGCGCCCGCGAACCAAGTTTGGGTAGTGGAGCTGGAGGGCGCCATCGGGCCGGCGTCCGCCGACTACTTCATTCGCGCCCTCGAACGCGCCGGCGAGCAGGACGCGAGCCTCCTGGTGATGCGCTTGGACACGCCCGGCGGCCTCGACAAATCCATGCGCGACATCGTGAAGGCCATCTTGGCCTCCCCGGTGCCGGTGGCCACCTATGTCGCGCCGAGCGGTTCGCGCGCCGCGAGCGCCGGCACCTACATCATGTACGCCAGCCACATCGCGGCGATGGCGCCGGCCACCAACATCGGCTCCTCCACGCCGGTGAGCATTGGCGGCGACTCGCCCCTGCCGTTCCCCACCGCTCCGGCGCCAAGCGAGGACGAAGCGCCGGCCGAGGCCGAGGAGGAGGAACCGGACGCCGGCGCCAAACCGACCGGCTCGGCGATGGAGCGCAAGGTCGTCAACGACGCGGTGGCGTACATCAGGGGGCTCGCGGCCTTGCGTGGACGGAACGCCGAATGGGCGGAGGCGACGGTTCTGGAGGCCGCCAACCTAACCGCCACGGACGCACTGGCGGCCAGAGTGGTGGATCTGATCGCCGAGGACCTCGACGATCTGCTTGCCAAAGCCGACGGCCGCGTCGTTGAGGCCGGCGGCATTGAGGTGGTGGTGCGGACGGCCGGCGCGAGCGTGGAATACATCGAACCGGACTGGCGGTATGAACTGCTGGGCGTGATCACGGACCCGAACGTCGCCTACATCCTGCTGATGATCGGCATCTACGGTTTGATTCTGGAGTTCTACAACCCCGGCGTCGGCCTCGGCGCGGTGGTCGGCGTCATCTGCCTGCTGCTCGGCGCGTTCGCGTTGCAGATGCTGCCCATCAACTACGCCGGCGTGGCGCTCATCGTGGTGGGTGTCGGCCTTTTGGCGGCGGAAGCGTTCTCGCCGAGTTTCGGGATATTCGGCGTGGGGGGCGCGGTGGCGTTCGTGATCGGTTCGATCATCCTGATGGACACGGATGTGCCGGGCTATAGCCTCTCGTATTCCCTCATCGCGGCGGCGACGGTGTTTTCCGTGCTGATTCTGGTGTTCGCTTTGGGAGCGGCGGTTCGCGCCCGCCGCCTGCGGGCGGCCACCGGCAAGGAGAGTATGGTTGGCGGCACGGGCCAAGTGGTTGAGGAGTTCGTCGGCGAAGGCCGGGTGCGGGCGTTCGGCGAAGTGTGGCAGGCGAGAGGCGCAGCGGATGCGACCTTCCCGCGAGGCGGCCGCGTTACCATCACGGCGGTGGACGGGATGACCTTGGTAGTGACGCCGAAAGCACCATAGACGCGCGACCGGCGCATCGAGCGCCGCGGAATCAGGAGAACAGATCATGATGATCACTGCCGTTGTTGCCCTTGCGGTGCTGGCCGTGCTGGCGAGCGCGTTGCGCATCCTGCGCGAATACGAGCGCGCCGTGGTTTTCCTGCTCGGCCGCTTCCAAAGCGTGAAGGGGCCGGGCCTCATCATCATCATCCCGGTGTTGCAGCAGATGGTGCGCGTGGATCTGCGCACCATCGTGATGGACGTGCCGTCGCAGGATCTCATCACCCGCGACAATGTCTCGGTGCGCGTGAACGCGGTGCTTTACTTCAGGGTGCTGGATCCCGATCACGCGGTGCTGAACGTGGAGGATTACATGGAAGCGGTCGGCCAATTGGCGCAAACCACGCTGCGCTCCGTTCTCGGCCAGCACGAACTCGACCAGTTGCTGGCGGAACGCGAACGGCTGAACAACAACATCCAGACCATCCTCGATCAGCAAACCGATCAATGGGGCATCAAGGTGGCCAGCGTGGAGATAAAACACGTGGACATCGACGAAAGCATGATCCGCGCCATCGCCAAGCAGGCCGAAGCCGAACGCGAGCGGCGCGCCAAGGTGATTCACGCGGATGGCGAGTTCGAGGCCTCCACCCGCCTGGTGGACGCCGCAGCGCAGCTCGCGAGCGAACCCGGTTCCATGCAACTGCGGTACCTGCAAACGCTCACCGAGATCGCCGGAGAGAAATCCTCCACCATCGTCTTTCCCCTGCCCATGAACCTCGCCGAATCCATCGGCCGCATCCTCGGCGACCCGCAGAACGCGCCCGCGGCCCCAGACAGCGTCGCGGCAAAAGACAGCAACTGAGCCCAGCGCCCGCGCGCCCGTCAGGGCGCGCCGGGGCCGTGCTCCCGATAATGGGCGGCAACGGCCGGATGGACGAACTCCGAGATGTCGCCGCCAAGCCCGGCGATTTCGCGCACGCGGGATGAGGACAGGATCGACCACTGCCGCGATGTCGGCAACAGCACGTACTCCAAATCCGAATCCAACGTCTGGTTCATGGCGATCATCTGGTACTCGTAGTCGAAGTCCGACATGGTGCGCAGGCCGCGCACGACGAAGCGCGTGTTCTTGCTGCGCACGTATTCCACCAGCAGCAAGTTGAAGCCTTCCACCTCCACCCGCTCGCCGAACTCGGCAAGCGCCTTGCGGCAGAGCCCGATGCGGGTGGCCAGATAGGTCGCGGGATCCTTGTCGGCGGCGGTGCCCACCGCCACGATCACCTTGTCGAACAGGCGCAAAGCACGCTCGATGATGTCGCGGTGACCGTAAGTGATGGGGTTGAAACTGCCGGGATAGACGACTGTGGCCATGGTTCCAAGGGTACTCAAGTGGCTTGGTCCGCCAGTGTAGCCGAAGGGGTGCCGCGGCAGCGGGAACGGTCGTTTGCGCCCCGCATCTGGTCAAGCTCGCATGGCAATTGGCATTGGACAGTTCCGCCGGCGAACGGCTACAGTGCCACCGTGAGCATGCTCCGCACTGTCGCCGCCAAAAGCGAACTCCCCTTGGGCACCATCCGAACTGGCGGCTGCATCCGCCACCGGCCCCAAGCGCGATGAAGGCGTTCAGCGAGGCCTTTCACGTCGCGCAGCCGCAATCCACCGTCTGGGAACGGTTGCGGTTGCCGGCCGCCACCGTCCATCCGCGCCCCGAACCCGGCGCCTCTCCCGTCGGGACCAAGCATGGCGGCGGCGCCCTTTCGCCAACGGCGCTCTGGCGCGTGCCCGGTTTTCCAAGCGAGGACGGCCAATCCGGCTGCCTCGGCGTGGTCCTCGCCAGCAAGCCCCAAGCGTTCCTGAAGTTGCGCAAGGCGGACGGGCCTTGCATCGACAGCGAGATCGAAATCGCCATTGGCCCGGCGAACGCCTCCGGTTGGCCAACCCGCGTGGTGTTGACGCAATCCGGCCTGCCGGCGCCGTTGCTGGCCATGCCGGACATGGCTTCGGCGCACTGGCGACAGATCGTGGCGGATTTCCGCTTGCACCTCGAACATGGCGTCGCGGCCCCCGGCTTCGTGTGGGGCGCCACCTTCGGTGCGATCGTTACCCAAGCGCCTGCCGGCTTGCTGCTTGGCAAGGTGGACGACGACGGCTTCGCGCGCCGTTGCGGTCTTTCGGAAGGCGATCTCTTGCTGACGTTTCGCGGCGTGCGGATCGGCGACATCGGGCAGCTGTGGACGGCGCTCGCGTTGTTTCGCCGCGGCGAGCAAGCGACGGTCACCTGGGTGCGGCGTGGGGAACTTCTCGCCGGCCGCGCGCTCTTGTAGAACAGGACGCGCGAACCGATTTGCTCGAACCGCCGCGTTCACCCAACCCGGCGGTAGGCCAACTCCGCCACCGCTCGGCCCGCGGCGGTCGCCTTGGCCTCGAACGGCGTCACGGGGCGACTCTCGGACCTCAACGCCGGGCCGCCGCTCAACCGGGCCGTGGCGGCGAGAGTCTCCTGCATGGAAGCGGCGTATTCGGGGCAGTCCGTGGCCAGGGCGAGCCGCCCGCCGGGTTGCAGGCAGGCCACCGCGGCGGACGCGAACTCGGCATTCACGAGACGGCGCTTGCGGTGGCGCTTTTTCGGCCAAGGGTCCGGAAAGAAGACGTTGATGAGACGCACGGCGCCGGGCGCCAGGCTGTGGAGAAACGTGGTCGCCTCGGCGTTGACGATGCGCACGTTGGCGACTTCCTCGCGTTCACAGGCGAGCATCAAGGCGCCGAAACCGGGCTGGTACACGTCCACGCCCACGCAATTCCAATTCGGATGGGCTTTGGCGAACGCCACCAAGGCGTTGCCGTTGCCGAAGCCGACCTCCACGGCCAAAGGGCCGTCGCGCCCAAACGCGGTGGCGGGAAAGCCGGCGGCCACTACGGCGGCCCACTCCACGACATAGCGCGGGTGGAGTTCGGTAAGGGCTCGGGCTTGGCCGCTTGTCAAACGGCCCCGGTGACGAACGCGAACGCGGCCAATGTTCGCCCCGGCGCCGGTCTCGTCGCGTTCGGTCATGCCGCGGCCTGGGGTGTTCAGCCTTCTCGCGGCCAGCGGGCGTGGGAAGGCCGGTGCTGGGGGACCGCGCCGCGCAAGCGGCGCGGAACTTTAGGCCGGCACCAAGGCGGCCGCCTCGGCCGGGCCGCCCACGGACGCCTCCATGCGCTTGCGCATCTTCTTCATGGCGTTGCGCTCGATTTGCCGGATGCGCTCGGCGGACACGCCGTAGCGGTCGGCGAGATCCATCAACGTGGTCTTTTCGTCGGCCAGCCAGCGCGCCTGCAGAATGTCGCGGCTGCGGTCGTCCAAGGTGGCCAGGGCAGCAGCCATTTGCCGAGACGCGATGCGGGCGGCATCCGCCTTGAGGACGATGTCCGCGGGATTGGAATCGGCGTCCTCCAGGTAGTGGGCCGGCGCGGCGACGGGCGCCTCTTCGCCATCGTCGTCCGCGTGGCCGTCGAACGAGACATCGCGGGACGCCAACCGTCCCTCCATGCGCGTGACCTCGGCCGGCGCCACGCCCAAGTCTTTGGCGATGGCCTTGGTTTCGGCCGGGTTGAGCCAGCCGAGTTTCTTCTTGCTGCCGCGCAGGTTGAAGAACAGTTTGCGTTGCGCCTTGGTGGTGGCGACTTTGACGATGCGCCAGTTGCGCAGGATGAACTCGTGCATCTCCGCCTTGATCCAATGCACGGCGAACGACACCAAACGCACGCCAACATTTGGATTGAAGCGCTTGACGGCCTTCATCAGGCCGACGTTGCCTTCTTGGATCAAATCGCCCTGCGGCAGGCCGTAGCCGGAATAGCCGCGCGCCAAGTGGACGACGAACCGCAGATGGCTCAGCACCAGTTCGCGGGCGGCGTCCAAATCGTCCTCGTTGTAGAACCGCTCCGCCAACGCGCGCTCCTCCTCGGCGGCCAGCACCGGAAAGGCGTTGACGGTGTGGATGTAGGTTTCCAAGTCGCGACCCGGCGAAAGGCTCGCGAGCGAAAGCACGTTGGCGCTCATGGTCTCCCTCTGTTTCCTGCTTCGTTTCCCAACACGATGCCCGTTCGACAGGATTTTAGCACTCTGGTTCCGACACTGCCAGCGCGAGGAGCGCGGAGAATCGCCAAATCGCGTCCGTTCCGCCACCGTTCGGCGCACCTCCTCGGGCCGAAATCCGCGCCGAATCCCGTCAGTTGAACAATGCGGTCGAACGGCGCGATTTCAAGGGCTCCCCGCGAAAACGCCGCTCGGCCCGCGCACCCTTGCCCGGGTAGCTTGCACCTCTCGATGTCGCAACCCTGTTATGGTCCCTCTCGTGGTGGCCAATCCGCAAGTCGCGCCCGCCGAGGCCGCTCATACCTACGCCGCGCTCGACCTCGGCTCCAACAGCTTCCATCTCATCGTCGCACGCCACTGCCCGCCCGCCGCGAGCGCGGCCGGCGCGGTGGAGGGGAGCCGTTTGCAGGTGGTGGATCGGCACCGCGAGACGGTGCGCCTCGCGGACGGTTTGAACGAGAGCAACGAGATAACCGCCACCGCCGCCGCCCGCGCGCTGGCCTGCCTTGGGCGTCTTGGTCAGCGCATCCGCCACTTGCCCGGCCCCCAGGTGCGCGTGGTGGGCACCAACACGTTGCGCAAGGCCAGCAACAGCCGCGCCTTCATCGGCCAAGCCGAACGGGTGCTCGGACACCGCGTGGAGGTGGTGAGCGGGCGCGAGGAAGCGCGCCTCATCTATCTCGGCGTCTCCCACTCCTTGGAAACCGTGGATGCTGGCGAGTCCCGTCTGGTGGTGGACATCGGCGGTGGCAGCACCGAGCTCATCCTTGGCGCGCGGTTCCAGCCCCGTCTCATGGAGAGCCTGCACATGGGCTGCGTTTCCATGTCTGCGGCTTTCTTCCCCAACGGGCGCATCACCGACGATCGCATGGCGGCCGCCGAAAACGCCGCCCGCCAAGAGCTCGAGGCCGTGGAGCAGATCTACCGCGCCCGCGGCTGGGACATGGCCATCGGCGCCTCGGGCACCCTCAACGCCGTACATGACGCCATCGCGCAACGCACCGGTCGCCGCGGCATCAACCCCGCCGGCGTCGAATCGCTCAAACGCCACCTCATCCGAGCCGGCAACGCGGAGGCGATAGCGCTCGACGCCGTTGACGCGGATCGCGCGCCGGTCTTCGCCGGCGGTTTGGCCATCACTGCGGCGCTGTTCGGGGCGCTAGGCATCGAGAACATGGCGGTCTCCGACGGCGCGCTGCGCGAAGGGCTGCTGCACGACTTGCTGGGCCGCGTCCACGCCGAGGACATCCGCGAGACGACGGTGGCGGATCTGATGCGCCGCTACCACGTCGACGGCGACCACGCCGGGCGCGTGGCCGCCACTGCCCAAGGGCTCTTCGAGCAGTTGTCGTGGCCGGATTTGGCGGTCGCCACCACCGGTTGGCCAAACGGCGAGGACGCGGCCACCGGCACGCCGTTGGAGGTGGAAAACGCCGCGCGGCTGCTGCGCTGGAGCGCGATGCTGCACGAAATCGGCATGGACATCGCCCACAGCCAATACCACAAGCATGGCGGCTACCTGCTGGACAACATGGATTTGCCCGGCTTCTCGCGTTCCGAACAGCACGATCTCGCCACCCTGGTGCGCAGTCACCGGCGCAAGCTGCCCGTCGTCGATGGCGCGGTGTCGCCGGGCTTGCCGGTGTTGTGCGTGTTGCTGCGCGTTGCCGTGGTGTTGCATCGCAGCCGCTTGGCCAGCCCTCCCCCGGCGCTCGGTCTGCGCCGGGACGGCGCGCGCAAGAACCACGCCGGCGGCACCTTCACGCTCGTTTTGCCCGGCCGATGGCTGGCCGAGCATCCGCTCACGAAGCTGGATCTGCAGCAGGAAGCGGACTACTTGGCCGCCGGAGGCGTCAAGTTGCGTTTCGTGGCAGGCTGACCAGCTCCGGCACCGGGCAACCCGGCCGCTTGGATTGGCGGGACTCAGCCGGCCACCCGGGCCAGCAGCCACTCCTGGGCGGCGCGACGATCTTCGCCGGGCTTGTGGTTCGCACGCTCGTAGTGGCCGTCCGCGCACAGCTCCCACGCTTGGGCGTTGTCGCGCAAATAGGGTTCGAGGCCCTCTTTCACAACCGTCCGCCGCACCTTCTCGTCCAAGATCGGAAAACACGTTTCCACACGGGAGAAGAAGTTCCGCCCCATCCAATCCGCGCTTGAAAGGTACACGCGCGGCTGGCCGCCGTTCTCGAACAAGAAGACGCGAGCGTGCTCGAGAAAGCGGCCGACGACGGAGCACACGGTGATGTTCTCCGAAACACCCGGCACACCCGGCCGCAGCGAGCAGATGCCCCGCACGACCAGACGCACGCGCACACCCGCCTGAGACGCCCGGTACAACGCCTGGATGACCTCGGTTTCGATGAGCTGGTTCATCTTGGCCACCACGCCGGCTTTGCGGCCGGCTTTGGCGTTGGCGATCTCCGCGGCGATGTGTTGAAGGATCCCCTGGTGCAACGTGAACGGGGATTGCAGCATCTTGTTGAGCTTCCCGGCGCGACCCATCGCGGTGAGTTGCTGAAAGACGCTTTGGACATCCGAGCACAGCTCCACATCCGCGGTAAGCAAGCCGTAATCCGTGTACTGCCGCGCCGTGCCGGCGTGGTAGTTGCCGGTGCCGAGATGGGCGTACCGCCGCAGGCCGTCTCCTTCCCGGCGAGTGACCAGCGTCATTTTGGCATGGGTCTTGTAGCCGACGATGCCGTACACCACTTGGGCGCCGGCTTCCTGCAACTGCGTGGCGAGTTCGATGTTCGCCGCTTCGTCGAAACGCGCCCGCAACTCGATGACGACAAGCACCTCCTTGCCGCTCTGCGCCGCGTCCAGCAGCACTTTGACGACGGACGAGTCGACGCCGGTGCGATAAAGCGTTTGGCGAATGGAAAGCACGTTCGCGTCCGCCGCCGCGCCGCGCAGGAAGTCCAGCACCGGCGCGAACGAGTGAAACGGGTGGTGCAGCAGTATGTCTCCCGCCCGAATGGCGGTGAACACGTCCGGCGCCGTTCGCATCTGTTTCGGCACCCGCGGCGTGAAGCCCGGGTACTTGAGATCGGGACGATCCACCAGCTCGGGAATCTGGTTGACGCGCATGAGATTCACGGGGCCGTTGCAGTAGTACACGTCCTCCTCGCGCAGCGAGAATTGATCCATCAAGAACCGCCCCACGTCGCGGGGGCAGTCGTCGGCAAGCTCCAACCGCACCGCGTCGCCGAATCTTCTGGACGAGAGCTCCCCTTCCACGGCCTCCAGGAGATCCTCAACCGCTTCCGCGTCCACGAAGAGATCGCTGTTGCGCGTCACGCGGAACTGGTAGCAACCCACCGCCTTCATGCCGGGAAACAACTCGTCCACATGGGCGTGGATGATGGAGGAGAGGAACACGAAATGATCCGGACCATCGGCGCGATCGGCCGGCAGACGAACGACGCGCGGCAATGCCCGCGGCGCCTGCACCACGGCCCTGCCGCTGTTGCGGCCGAAAGCGTCCTTGCCTTCCAAAGTGACGATGAAAGTGAGGTTCTTGTTGATGATGCGCGGAAACGGATGCGCCGGGTCGAGACCGATGGGCGTCAGGATGGGCTCGAGTTCGCGGCGAAAGAAATCCCCCAGCCACTGCTCTTGGCCGCCTTCGCCGGCGCTCCATTGGCTGCGCTTGAGGAAACGAATCCCCTCGGCTTCCAAGAGCGGGAACAGCACGTCGTTCAGGATGCGGTACTGCTCGTCCACCAACTCGTGGGCGCGTGCGGAAACACGCCGCAGTTGTTGGCTTGGCGAGAGGTTGTCCGGCCCGCGCTGCGTGGCGCCGAGCGCCTCCTGTTGTTTGAGGCCGGCCACGCGGATCTCGAAGAACTCGTCCAAGTTCGAGCCGGCGATGCAGAGGAAACGCAACCGTTCCAGAAGCGGCACATCGTCGCTTTTCGCCAGCTCCAGCACGCGCCTGTTGAACTCCAGCAGCGACAGCTCGCGGTTGATGTACAGCGCGGGGTTCTTGAGGTCTGGCAGTTCTGCTGCTTGGGCGGCCTTGGACATGGGGAAGCTAGAATGTGCGGCGTGCGACGTTCCAAGACTACCACCGAGCCCGATCCAACACACCACGAGCGGTGCGCGGCGCCGGCGGATCGTCTGTTCGCCGAACGCCGGCAGCTGGTCGATTTCGCGTTCGACGAGCGCGTGGCGGCCGTCTTCCCCGACATGATCCGCCGCTCGGTGCCGGGTTACGAGACGGTGGTGCCGCTAACGGGCCTCATAGCGGCCAGACACTTGCCCGCTGGCGGGCGCTGCTACGACCTCGGTTGTTCCCTCGGCGCCGCAACCCACGCGGTGCTTCGGGCGGTGGGCGATCGCCCGTGCGAGGTTCTGGCGGTGGACGACTCGGCGGCGATGCTGAGCAGGGCGCGCGCGCTTGCCAACCAAGACGGGGCCGATGCCCGCGTTCGCTGGATCCGGGCCGACATCCGCGATTTGGGCTTGGCCGGCGCCGATGCCGTGATCCTGAACTACACGCTGCAATTCCTGCCGCCGACGGATCGGCTTCCACTGTTGCGCAAACTCCGCGCCGCGTTGACGGACACCGGCGTCCTGGTGCTTGCCGAGAAACTCGCCGCGCCGGCGGTTTTCGAGGAATTGCATTTGGATTTCAAGCGCGCCAACGGCTACAGCGAGCTGGAGATCGCGCAAAAGCGCAGCGCGTTGGAGAACGTGATGCGCGTCGATTCCGAACAAACGCACTTGGAACGGCTCGCCGACGCCGGCTTCGCGGAAGTTCGCGTTTGGTTTCGCTGCCTCAACTGGGGCGCTTTCGTCGCGTGGCCGAAGTGCCCTCCGGGCTGAAGTGACCATGCCCGCGCCGCGGTGAGCGCACCGCCACCGGCACTGGCGACGGCCTTCGCCCACTGGCAAGCGCATTCGCCGACGGCCGCGGCCTGCATCTCCCGGGTGGCGGCTGGCGGTCACGGCGATCTGCCGCGCTGGCTGCGGGCGCTTGACGCGCTGCCCGAGGCCACGCCTGGCGTGGCGTCGTTCGGGCCAACAGTAACGGTGGGCACCGCGGTCGAGCTGCCGCCCAGGCGCCGGCAAGCGCTTCGGGAAGCGTTGCTCGCGCTAAGACCTTGGCGCAAAGGGCCGTTCGAGATATTCGGCGTGTTGGTGGACGCGGAATGGCGTTCGGACCAGAAGTGGGCGCGTGTCGCCCCGCATTTGGACTTGGACGGCCGGCGCGTGCTGGACGTCGGCTGCGGCAACGGCTACTACGGTTGGCGCATGTTGTCCGCCGGCGCGGCGTCCGTCACGGGCGTCGACCCGTCGCCGCTGTCCGCCCTCCAACACGCCGCCGTGGCGCACTATGCGACCAACACCGGGCGCCGGCGAACCGCGCACGCCCTTGTGGTGCTGCCGTTGCGGCTGGAGGAGTTGCAACCCGAAGCGCCGTTCGACGCCGTCTTCTCGATGGGCGTGGTCTATCACCGCCGGGCCCCGGCCGAGCACGTCCGTGCGCTCGCCCGCCATGCGCACGGCGACGCCGTCCTGGTGCTCGAATCCTTGGTGGTGGACGGCCCGGTGATTCGTCCGGCAAGCGCCGGCAAACGCTACGCCCGAATGCGCAACGTGCATGTTGTGCCGAACGTGGAGGCGCTGGTCGGGTGGGTTGAGGACGCGGGATTCCCGCGCGCCGAGGTGGCGGACATCACGACCACGACCACAGACGAACAACGCGCCACCAAGTGGATGCCGCACCAATCCCTGCGCGACGCTCTGGATCCCGAAAACCCGGCGTACACCGTGGAAGGCTATCCGGCGCCGCGGCGGGCGGTTATCATCGCCCGTCGGTGACGCGAGAGACCGCCGGCAAGCCCGTGGCCAGCTATTTCACTGCTTGGAGATTCCGTTTCCGCGGCAAGACACGCCGCTTGCTGACGCTGGTGGATTGCTTCCTCGCGGAACCCGAAAAAGGCCTCTCGCCAGCGCATCTGGGGCGCGAGGCGGGAATCGCGCTCTACGATGCGGCGCAGATGCTCGATCAAACGCCGGAGTTGTTCGTCAAGCTGCCGCGGCGCGGCGACGGCATCACGCGGTATCGGCTGGCGTCTTCCGTGGCGGCCCGCGGCGAGGCCGGCATCGCCGATTTCGTGCGCCAGCAGGCCCGTCGCGAAAGCTGGATCTTCTACTTGCTCGGCTGTGGCGCCTTGTTGCTGGCGGCGGTGATCCTCCTCGCCCTGGCGCCGCAATTGCTGTAGCGGCCGCTGCCGAAGTGCCCGAACAACTGCCGGCGTCAATAGCCGAGTTGCGCGACCGCGTTGACGCGCTGGCACGGGAGACGCTGGCGCCGCTGCGCGACGACGCGACCCTTGCCCCCGCACCGCGGAAGGCGCAAGTGCGAGCGGCGTCCAAGGCCGCTGGCGTCTTCGGCATGACGCAGCCCAAGGATCTCGGCGGCAGCGAGGCGGGCGCGCTGGCGCTCACCGTCGTGCGCGACACCCTGGCGGCGCACAACGTCGTCCACTTGAGTGGCCTCTTCGGGCCGGGACCGGGCGTTCTCGCCGGCGCAACGGCGCCGCTTCGCGGCAGCCATCTTGCGCCGCTGCTGGCCGGCGAGAAGCGCGCGGCTTTCGGTTTCACGGAGCCGGAGAACGCCGAACGCGCCACTTGGGGCCGGCTAGCCGGCGACACTTTGCTGGTAAACGGCCAGAAGTCATACGTCACCGGCGGCGCGGACGCGGACTTCATCAACACCTTGGTGGACGTGGAGGGCCACGGCCCCGCGCTGGTGGTCATCGACCGGCGGACCCGCGGCGTGGAGGTGGCCCAAACCTTCGGCTCGATGGACGGCACGCGCCACGCCCACATGGTGTTTCGGGACGTGGAGGTTCCCGCCGCCCACATCGTCGGCAAACCCGGCGAAGGGCTGCCCCGCGCCATGCGGCAGATCGGCGACACCCGCCTTGCGTTCGCCGCCGAGGCGGTGGGGCTCGCGCGCTGGGTCATCGGCTTCGTCACCGACCACATTCAGGCGCCCCACCGCAGCGGCCAACCGCTCGGCGCCCGCGAAGGCGTGCGGCTGCGCTACGCGGACATGCGCATCCGCGCCTACGCCGCCCGCAGCATGGTCTACCGCACCGCTCGCGTGGCCGATGCGGCGCGACGGGCCGGCGCGCCCAAGAACGCCGTCAACGAGGTGATCGCCACCAAAGTGTTCGCAACGGAAGTTGTTGGCGAAGTCGTGGACTGGGGCATTCAACTGGTCGGCGGGGTGGCGTTGCGGGTGGGCCATCCGCTGGAGGCGCTGCACCGGCGGGTGCGGGCCATGCGCATCGCCGAGGGCGCGAGCGACGTGCTGCGGCTGAATCTCGCGCGCGGCAAGCTGGATTTGGGCAAAGGGCGCATCTGAACGCGCACTGAACATTGTGGTTGCCGAAGGCCACGTCTTGACAGCGCCGGGCGGTTCGACTGCAATTGCCCGCCGATCGCCGGGACTTGAGGGGAGGCAAGTGCGAATCGAGGATTGGAAATCGGTCGGCTCGTTGGCGCCGCTGGCGCGCGAGCTGCGTGAACTCGGCTTGGAATCCAACATCGTGGAGCTGGAAGTTTGCGGCTTCACGGTCGTCCCGCCGGCGAAGGTGGCGTCTGCCGAGTTTTGCCGCGAAGTGCGCGAAGCCGTGGAACGCACCATGCTGCGCCGCTACGGGCGCGACGGCCTTGCGCCCGAGCGCTGGGCGAACGTCAACGACATCCAGCGCTTCATGCTTTGGGAGGATCGCGTCTTCGAGACGCTCACATGGAATCCGGCCGGCCTCGGCCTCGCGCAATACCTGCTCGGCACGGACTGCGTGCTGAGCCTCTGCGCCGCTTGGGTGAAGGGGCCGGGCGAGGTGCGAACCGGCATCCACGGCGACTATCTGGACCCGGCTTTGACGGCGCAGCCGGAGCAGATGAACAACTGCAACATGCACTACATGCTCACCGACTACACCAAGGACGACGGCGCCATCTCTTTCGTTCCCGGCAGCCACAAGTGGCGCCGTCAAGTTACGCCTTCGGATTCCAAATACTGGGCCGACCGCGCCGTGGCGGTGGAAGCGCCGGCGGGTTCAATGGTGATCTGGGGCAATCACACTTGGCACGGCTCCTATCCGAAAAAGACGCCGGGCCTGCGCATGACTTTGCAATGCGAATACATGCGTCGGCGCCGCCAGCCGGAGGAGGCGTATCGCGAAACGGTGACCCAGGAAGCCTTGGATCGCAATCCCGTGCGCTTCGCCGGCTTGATGGACGTCTACAGTCTGTTTCCGTTCGGCAAGAACGATTGGGATTTGGCCCGCATGGGCGCGGCCGAACGTGGCGCGAAGGGCGGCCAAAACATCGATCACTACCGGAGCTTGTTCGACACGGAACCCGCCAACGGCCGCACCACTTTGCGCCCGCAATACGACTACATGCGGCACGACGGCCAAATGACTTCCGAGCGCAACCGGAACCGCATGCAATCGGAAAAGCGTCAAACTCAGCAGGAAACCGAGAAGCAGGAAACCCAGCAAAAACCGAAGCCCGCGCCCCGGTCCGCCCAAGCCGAACAAACCGCGGACGCCGCATGAGCGCCACCGCGGCGGCAGCCCAAACCGAACCCGAGGAGGAAGGCGAACGGATGGTGGGCGGCCTCAACATCACCGAGCGGGTTGCCGAGATCGAGGAGCAGGGCTACACCATCGTGCCGGATTTCATCTCGGCGGAAGAGATCGCCCGTATCCGCCACGCTTTCGACACCGAAGTGCGAATCACCGAAATGCGCGCCATCGGCACCAAGACCGGGCAAACGTGGCGCGCCCACAATCTGCTGGCGAAAACCCGCGCCGTCGACTACCTGTTTCTGGATCCGCGCATTCGCGCGTTGGTGGAAGGCGTGCTAGGCAACCGCACGCAAGTGAACGTGACCACGCTGTTCAACGTGCTGCCGGGCGAAACCCGCCAGTTTCTGCACCAGGACGATGGACTGTGGCCCATCCCCCGCCCGCATCCGCATTTCGTTTGCAACGCCCTCATCGCTTTGGATGATCAAGACGTGGAAAACGGCGCCACGCACATCGTCCCCTTCAGCCACAAGTGGCACGATCGGCGCGTGGACCAAAGCGTGGAAACACTGCAGGTGGAAATGCGCGCCGGCACCATGCTCATGTGGGAGGGCGGCTTGTGGCACGGCGGCGGAGCGAACAAATCCAGGGATCGGGAACGCCTCGGTTTCTTCATGAGCCACAACGTGGCGTACCTGCGCCCGCAGGAAATCCAACTCGTCTCGGTGCCGAGGGAAGTTGCCCGGGAATTGCCCGAGGAACTGCTACGGCTACTCGGCTACCACCGCTTCGGCTTGGGCGTGGACGGCCGCGACCCGGTGGATGTGCTGCACGATGGCGACGTGGTGAATCCCCACGCGCAACTGGCCGCCGAATGGCGTAGTCAAGCCGCCCGATAGCGGGGCCTGGTCGCCAGCGCCGCCTCGCGCACGCCGGCGCCGCGCAGTTCCGCCAAGACGGCGCGCAACGTCGCTACCGGCAAGTCCGCGTCCGCCTTCACCAGCACGGCTTTCCGCGCCCGGGCCGCCAACGCCGGCGCCAGAGCGGCCAGATCAACGCGATCGCTCCCCAGCCACAGCGTGCCATCGGCTTCCACGAGCAATTCCACGCGGTCGCCCTCGGGTCGCGCCTCGCTCGCCGACCCCGGCGGCAGAACCGCCGCGACGTCCGCCGGCCGCACTTGGCCGGCCAGCATGAAGAACAACAGCAGCAGGAAGACGATGTCCGTGAGCGGCACGAGGCCCGGTTCGCGCCGCGCCGCGGGACGCCCCGGGAGGCCGGTGATGATCATGGCGGCGCGCTGGCCAAGGACAGACGCTTCGCGCCGGCGAACTGCAACCGATCCAGCCAGTCCACGAGGGCCTGGGTGGGCACGCCGGCAGCGTCGATGAGGTAGATGTCGTTCGGCGCCTCGGCGACGAACGCCCGCAACGCCTCGCGCTGCCCGCCTGCGAAAGCGCGCCCGCCGTGCCGGAGCATCCCGTCGGCCCGCAATTCCAGCGACCGCACGCTATCGGGCGACAGCTCGCTCGCCGCGGCCGGCAAATCGAACGGCAACTCGCGCCAGCGGGTGAAATTGGTCGTCAGCATGAAGAACAGCAGCAGGATGAACACCACGTCGATGAGCGGCGCAAGGCCGATCAGCCGCCGGCGGCGACGGAACGCCGACTCGAAACGCATCCGGCTACGCTCGGCGGCCTAAGCGGGATCTCGAAAGCCCGTGAACACCTGGGTCACGGCGTCGTTCATTCGCGTTGCCACCCGCTCCACCTTGCGTTCCAGCCAGCCATGCACGGCGGTGACGGGAATCGCCACGCCAAGACCTAACGCCGTGGTCAACAGAGCGCGCCAAATGCCGCTCGACAGCACCGAGGGATCCACCTGCGGCCCCGCCGCCTCCATGCGCTGGAACGCGAGAATCATGCCAAGCACGGTGCCCAGCAGGCCAAGCAACGGACTCAAGATGGCGATGGCCTCAAGCGGCGGCAGGAACGTGCGCAAGTGGTTCAAGCGCCCCAAGGCGACGCGCTCGATCTCCTCCTTCAGCAGCGCCCGATCCGCACCCGCGACGCGCAACCCGCGCATGGCCGCGGCCACCACATCGGCGATGGGCCGGCCCGCCACCAACGGCTCGCTGGCCTCGTCAAAACGCCCATGCCGCCACCGAAGCAGGCTCTCGCGCACATCGTCGTCGCGCTCCGGGCGCAACGTGGCGAATTGCCAACACTTGAACAGGATGATGCTGAGCGCCGCCACCGACAGGCCAAGCAACAACCACAGCACCGGGCCGCCAACGGCGAGAAAGTGCGCTGCGTCGCCGAGCCAGGGCGTACACGCGGCGCCGGACGCCGCATTCACGTCCGCGGCATCAGCCGCATTCACGTGCGAGCACGCGATCTAAGGAATGGTCCGCCCATCAGTCAACAGCATTCGCTAGCCTGAAGCCGGCATAGCCTAGCCCATTCGCGCACCGGGGCGTAGCGCCGGCGGGCGGGAAGTGTGCGCCCAGCCAGCGGACAAACGTAGGTGAGAACACACGGGATCAGGAACATGCCCTTGGACAGTGGCCCCCGCCGACGAGGTGGATGGTTGGTTCATTGGAGGGGATGGGCGCGTCGCCGGTGGTTCCGCCGGAAGAGCGGCCGCCGTCATATGTCCGGTTCGCTTTCGTCCCGTCTAATCCGAACCGGCCGCTTCTCACCAGATCGAACAACATCGCCAACTCTCGACTTGTTGACGAGTTGGCCAACAACACGATCCAGACACGGTGCTCCAGCGAGCTTGTGGCGTGGCACGAGTCAGACCGCGGTGGACGGTGTCGCGAATCGGTCAAATTTTCGACCAGCTCGCTGGCTCGCAGCGGCCGACGCGGACTGAGCTGTTGAAGCTGCGGACCGAGCTGTTGAACTTGCCTGTCGGGCTGCCGATTCCGCCCGTCCGGCTTTCCTAACGGCCTTTCGGGCTCTTGCATCTGCCTGTCCGGCTTGCGCAGCAGCCTGGGAGGCAGCTAGTTCCGCCCGCCGGGCCCCGTCTATTGCAGTTTGTATTTCCTCCCCTTGCTTCTTCAGACGATCCGCGACCTCGTCTGCTTATCGGCGCTGCTCGAATATGGAGGCGAAGTGCTCGGTGCCGAGGGGCTGACGTCGGAGATTCACGCCATCATGAGCGCGGTTTCGCCAAAGCTCCGCCAAGTTCGCTCATCCCTAGTTGGCAGCATATCTGAAAACCCTCAAGGTCGCCCGGTCAGGGCAATCGCATTTCAGATGGGCGCCTACTCCAGCCTGCGGACGCAGCGGATCATTTCGACGAGGAACTCCTGTTTCCGCTGCGCGTGGATGAACTTGCGGCGGATGGAGCGCTTGTCGGGGTGCATCCGCGCGATGTTCAGGGCGAGCCGCCGGACGACCGCCAGGCAGGCGGCGCTGTTGCCCTTGCGGTTGCGCGCCCGGTCCTCGTCCATCGACACGTCCAGCACCCAGTGCAGGCTGTTCTCGATCGCCCAGTGGGCGCGGACGGTCCGCCCGAAGCGCTCCGCCTCCGGCTTCGCGCTGAGCAGGTAGTAGCGGGTGTCGACGCTCTCCGCGCCGCTGGCGAGACGCCGCTCCGCGGTCACCTTGCCGATGGCCGAAAGGCCGGGCCAGTCGTGCCGCTCCAGCAGCCAGTCGACGTCGTGGCAGACCGTCGCCGTGCGCTTCTCCACGCGCCCGTGACCCTTGTCAACCTGTTGATGCGACAGGAGTTCCGCCGACGCCGGCGGACTGTCCAGATATGTGGTCACGTCCTCGTGGAGCGTCCCCTGGTTGCGCTTGAGGGCCAGCGCGTAGTCGCCGCCTTTGGCAACGATCGCCGCCGCCGTCCCGCGCTGCGCGTGCATCGCGTCCGCGGTCACGGTGCGCCCCCTCACGTCGATCAGCTCCAGCAGCGCCGGCAACGCCGGGATCTCGTTCGACTTGCCGTCCACCTCCACCTGCGCCAGGGTCAGCTTCGCCTCCGACGCGAACGCTTGGAGCAGGTGCGTCGGCGACCGTGCCGCGGCGTCCTCGAACGACCGCCGCAGCGCCTTGCCGTCCACCGCCACCACCTCGCCGAGACGGTCCGCCCAGTCCTGCGTCAGGCGCAGCAGCGCCGTCTGCAGGCCGGCCGGGTCCAGCATCCCGAACAGCCGCGAGAACGTGTCGTGGCTCGGAATCCCGTTCGGCAGCGTCATGAACTCCCGCAGCCAGGGCTCCCAGACGCGCCCGTAGTCCTCCATGTCGACGCACGTGCGACCGCCCGCGAGCATCGACACCAGCGCTATCGTCAAGGTCTCTTGCAGATCGTGGCGCTTGGCGTTGCCCCGCCGGGGGTCCTCAACATCTTGAAAAACCGACAGAATCTCCCGCATCCCGTCTCTCCTTCCCTGGATCGAAACGCCAATTCTGCCTTATCCTCACCTTCGTCGCACCCGCACCTTTCCAAATGCGATTGCCCTGTCGCCCGGTCCAGAACTGTCCAATGCTATGTGAGCATGAACCGAAGGGCTGAATCCAACGCTAGGTGAGCACGAAAGGAGTGCCGAGTCCTCCACACTGGGAGGATGATCGTGACACTGCACACTCAGCGCTTGCACACCATGGAGCAGGTTCGGGCCTTCGTCGAGGGATCCGGGCCTGTGGACTACCAACCCTTGGACCGGGCGGCCGCCTACGCCTTCGTGCGGGGGACGCTGACGGGCTTCGACTACCACTTGCTCGGGCGCGCCGACCGGGGTCGGGTGCGGGCGTACATCGGCAAGGCGTGCGGCTTCTCGCCGGCGCAGATCAGCCGGCTGATCCGGCAGCAGGCGGAGACCGGCGTGGTGGCGGACCGGCGGGCGCGGAACAGCGGGCGTCCGTTCGAGACGGTCTACACGCCGGCGGACATCCGGCTTCTGGCGGAGGTGGACGAGGCGTTCGGGGGCATGTCGGGGCTGGCCACGTGCGAGATCCTGCGCCGCCAGTTCGAGGTGCATGGCGACGCGCGCTTCGAGCGGCTGGCGGACGTGTCGCGCTCGCACGTCTACAACCTGCGCGCGTCGCGCACCTACCGGACGAGGCGGACGACTTGGGAGAAGACGCGCCCCAGCCCGGTGGCCATCGGGGTCCGCAAGGCGCCCGAGCCGAACGGCCGGCCGGGCTTCCTGCGCGTGGACACCGTCCACATGGGCGACCGGGACGGGCGCAAGGGGGTGTACGTCGTCAACGTCGTGGACGAGGTGACGCAGTACGAGCACGTCGGCGCCGCGCCGGCCATCTCCGAGCGGTTCATGGTTCCCATCCTGGAGGCGCTGCTGCTGCTGTTCCCGTTCGACGTGCTCGGCTTCCACGCCGACAACGGCTCCGAGCACGTCAACCGCCGCGTCGCCGCGCTGCTGAACAAGCTGCACGTCGGCGAGTTCACCAAGTCGAGGCCGCGGCGCTCCAACGACAACGCCCTGGTCGAGGGCAAGAACGCCCACGTGGTGCGCAAGCATCTGGGCCACGACCACATCCCCGTCCGCTTCGCCGGCGACGTGGACCGGTTCGCCCGCGAGCACCTGTCGCCGTTCCTCAACTTCCACCGCCCCTGCCTGTTCGCCACCGAGCGCGTGGACGCCAAGGGCAAGGTGCGGCGAACCTACCGCCGCGAGGACGTGCTCACGCCCTTCGAGAAGCTCAAGTCGCTGCCGGACGCCGCCGGCTTCCTCCGCGTGGGCGCGAGCTTCGACGCGCTCGACCGCGCCGCCGCCGCCCAGACGGACATGCGGGCCGCCAAGTCCCTCAACCGCGCCCGCGACGAGCTGTTCCGCAAAGTCCACGGCGCCGTGGCCGCCGCGGCGTGACCTTGCCCGGCCCCGCGTTTCCCACCGTCTTCCCACCGCCGCTTTTGCGATGGAGGGGGATCGCGCCCGTGGAAAGACCGTGGAAAACGCTACTCGACTCGCCCGGCGACAGCCGCTCCCGCGGACGCGTCGCGGCAACTGTCGAGCCCGGCCAAGGGTCTTCGCCCGCGTCGAACACGCGAACCGACCCGTCTTGCGAAGGCGCGTTCAAGCCGCCTATGCTGACCCGCGTTGAACGAGGACTCGGCACTCCCTCGCGACACCTGCCGACAAGCCCGTTCATGCTCACTTTCTCATTGGACATTACTGGTCCAAGACATAGAAGCCCCGGCTCGGAGCGTATGCGATGCCGACAGGGTCGTTGTTGCCATCGACCAGCGGGAAGTCCGCTTCTTCGTCGCGCTGCCCATCCGCCAAATAGGCGTAGACCTTGTAGTCGGCGGCGTCGACCAGATAGAGCCGACCGCGGGCGTAAACGGCAGCGGTCGAGTCCCGGTTCTCGGGGTCGGGTTCGAACCTTTCGGATTCGACAGGCCTGCCCGACGGTGTCAAGGCGTTGACTGTGTAACGGCCGAAAGCGTAGACTCGTTCGCCGGCATGAGCGATCCCGTCGACCCCGGAGATGTCGGTCCGGAAACCACCGGCGGGATCGCGTTCGCCGGCCGTCGTGTAGGCCAGTACTTCGACAACGTTGGGGTTGCTGAGCCGTACGAGGAGGCGTTCTCGGCCATAGGTCAACCCGCCCGTTGATGCAACAGATTCATTCAAGACGAGGTATTCGGATGGCTGTGCCGCGCCGCCAAGCGTGTATGCGAAAACTCTCCCCTGTCTGGCGAGCCCACCGATGAGGTAGATGCCCCTATCCACCACATACAGCCGCTCTGTCGCGTAGGCGATGCCCGCCGGTTCCTGTTGTTCTCCATCTAGCTCAAAGTCATCTTGGTATTGGTAGATGTTGGGGAAAGTTTGCCCCGGGATCGCGCGATCCAACGCAGCCGTGGTACTTGACAGATTCGTGAGGTGACCCGTCGCGCTTTCCAACAAACTCATCACCACAATGTCCTGCTCAGACGATACGAACAGCGACCACTTCCCGGTGCCGTCTCCCAGATTCCCTTCGAGCTGGCCGTGACCCTGCTCGAGGGCGTACGCCGTGAAAGTCCGTGCGGCACCGGCCGGCACCGTCAAACGGACCGCGGACACCCCGCCCCTATCGTCTACGCCGTTGACTACGACTGACGCTGCGCCGTCGCTCGGGTTGATGATTCTCAGCTTGCTTACTTGCCTGAGATTGCTGCCGGGATTGAAGATCGGGACGAGATGAGTTTCTGCTGGCTTGGGCGCCGTGTCGTGCATTGCCGTCAGGAAGCCGTCACGGGTGCGAACGTAGGCGAGGACCTCCAAGTTGAGGTCGCTGTCCAGCACAAGCCGCCAGTCCCCGGTTCCCCTCCCGACTCCGGATATCCCTCTGTCCGCGTCGCCGTTCTCCAAGTGGTTGGAGTTGAAGTGCTGCGTCTCCCACGCGGCCATCGAGAGCGTGAAGGCGTCGAATGTCATCCCCTCGTCGTCTATGGCGGTAACACGAACGTCCCCGGCTTGGTTCGATCTGTTGATGATGCGCACGAAGCCTTGCTGGGTCTCGTGGGTTGCTCGGACGAACAAAGGCACCTGATGTTCGCGTGCGAACATCGACGCGCCGCTGCCAACCACGACAGACAAGATCAAGATCCGCCATGCCGACGCCGATCCCCAGAGATAGCTGATTTTCACGGTGTGTCTCTACTGTAGTGGCTCAAGCGTTCCGCAAGCACGAACAAGCGTTGACTGCGATAGTGAATCCCGCAGCAACCGTGCTGACAGCGTGGCTGCCTCACCGTCACTTCAATCAGTGGGGTTCCTCAACCGGTGCGTATTTGTAGTCCCGAAAAATCTGGCGTTGGATGCTCGCTTTGCGCCACCGAAGAAAAAGAGGCAAACGAGGCCATCTGTCTTGCGCTTCCTCTAGCGCCGCCAAGGCCGCCGGACGAGCGAACTTCTCATCCATTAGCAGCTTGCGACGTATGTCGTCGGACTGCAATCCTCCCTGAACGAGCTCGTTGATCTCGGCTATGCATCTGTCGAACTCTTCCAGCCCTCCGTCCTCAAACGGCGTCAGACGGGCGTCTCTCCGCTTCAATCTGTCTTTCAGACGTCCTCTGTAGAGCATCTCCCCAAGCAGAAAGTAGGCACCGACCGCTGAGATCACGACAATCGACGAAGTGACCGGATGGCGATCGAATGCGAACCATATGAACACGAAAGGCGCACACACGAACGCCGCACGCCAGGTTCTCCCGCTAACGGCACGGCCTGTTCGCGAGTCGGCTTGCGGCGTCGGCTTGTGAAGAAAAGGGCAAGACCCGTCCTCCATGCCTAGTGTGGATGCGGAGGCGGCGATGTCGGTTCCCTGAAGAGGCAAGGCGGTCCGAGCGCGACCCGGCCCGGCGTCCGGGTCAGGACGTGTCGAGCGGCACCGGCACGGGCGCCTCGTGGCCGAAGGCCAAGGCCCGGTAGAACGTGTCCCAGTCGGGCAGGAGAAAAGTCGTGAACAGCGAGCGGAAGTCCTCCCAGAAGTATGTCGGACGCCGCTTGCGCTCCAGCGCCGCCCGGAACAGCGGGCAGCATGTCGCCTGCAACTGGTCCATGCCGAACGCCAGCATCATCAAACAGGCGAACACCGTCGCCAGATTCTTCTTGCCGTGGCCGAAGTTGTGCTCGAACTCGTAGCCTTGGTTCTTCAGGGTGTTGAACGTCTCGTTCTCGATCCGCCAGCGCGCCCGCCCGGCACGCATCAGCTCCATCGCGTTCCATCGGTCTATCCGCAGGTCCGTGACCCACGAGAAATGCCTCTCCTTGCCGTTCGGCCTCCTTTCCCAATATTCGAGGAAGTTCACCTCCAGATCCGGGTGCGAGTCGTTCAGCGGCGCTCCGTTCGACCACCGGAAACGGTGCTCCACGCCGTCCGCGTCCACCGTCTCCCAGCGCTCCACGCCCGGCTTCGCCCCCGGCGCCCGCGGCGCCGACTCCAACTCGTCGACCCACGCGAACAGCGCCTTGTGGTCGCCCGGCTTCGCGCCCAGCACGAAGCCCATGTCCAGCTCCTTCAGCAGCCGGACGTGCGGCCCGTTCGACGCCAGGCCGTCCTCCACCACCACCAGCGGCAGGTGCGGATGCTCCCGGCGCAGCGCCGTCAGCAGACGCTTCGACGCGTTCCGCTCGCAGTCGTTCTTCCTCGCGCCGTCCGTCTTCAGGATCGGCTCCGGCGGAACCACCGGCAGAACCTGCCGATGCTCCGGATGGACCAGCACCGCGCACAGCGACTGGTGGTAGTACTCCAAGCTCCCGTCCCGCCGCCTCTTCACGCAGCAGTTGCCGCAATGCACCGTCGGCGACGAGAAGTGCCCCGTGCCGTCCACCGACAGCAGGTGCCGTCCGCCCAGCCACTCGTAAACCCGCAGAACCCCGCCGCGCTGCGCCAGCGCGAACAGACGCTTGAACGGACGACGCAGCTCATCCGGTTCCAGCACGTCCAGACGCTCCCGCATCCGGCTGTCCGACGGCGCCCGCCGAATCCCGAACAGGCCGCGCAGGTTCTCCTCCCGCGCCGACGGCTCGCCAAGCCCGCGAGCATCCCGGTCGAACCGCAGCAGCGACGGATACTTCAGCGCGAAGATCGCCAGACCCGACATCAGGCAGTCCGACAGACTCAACCCGCGGCTCGACACCCCGTCCCCGATCCGCCCGAAGCAGCGGCGCATCTCCGCCACCATCCCCGGCATCGACAGATCCTTCCGAAACTTCGCCTCGCGTCCCATCCTTGGACTCCTTGCCCGAAATCGAGTCGATTATCCCCCAACGCCTCCAAAAGTCTGCGAGAAACTATTTTCCAGCGCGCCGCCAGCCCTTGTGCCACGCGGGCTCAGGAATTAGCGGGAATCGCTGGCCGCACGCCAAAACCACCTAGCAAACAGTTCGGTGTCGCTGACTACCCTGACTTCTTTGACCACCCGTGCTTCTCCCCCGGTACGTTCGACATTCAATGCCCGGCGTACCGCCGGGCCGTTACCATCTGCGCCTCGTCCCAGACATTGCCGACGTCGTCGTGGCCCTTTCCTCGGCCCGCAAGCAGGAGGCGGTCGGCGATGGCTTCGCCTGCGATGACGACAGCGAGGCACAAACCGGAGAGCTGGTACCGAAGCTGGCGGCCTGACAGGTAGGATCGTCCCATCGGTGCGGTGCTTCCGAGCAGCCGTCGCGATCCCAACTCTTGCTTGCCTGTTACTTGTCGAAGCGGACGCTGATTGGTTCCGCCCTGAATGTGGCCGGTTTGCCTTCGTAGGTCGTCGCGTTAGACATCGAACTCCCCTTGTCACGTCGTCTCCCCGGCAGCGCCGGGCTGTTGATGACACGCGCAGGAATGCGGAGTCCCGCCTGTTCGCCAAGGCAACGGGAGAGCTACTCCCAACGCCTGTTTCGGCTGTGGTATTCGACGGGCAGCCCGGCAAAGCGGGCACCCGCGCATGTCATCGGAGAGCAACATGCCATGTCTGGCGCGTGGAAGTCAAGCGCGCGATGCCGGCGGGGCAGGGTGATTTCATGCTAGCGACCGTTGCGCTCGGGGGGACGCGTTGCGGCGGCGGGAAGGCGGAGGCAAGTCGGCGACGGAAGCGCGGGCGACGGCTTTGTTCGGGTTCGGCGTCTTGCGCGGGCCGTCGGCGCGCTGTTCGGCCAAGCCGGGCGGCCGGCCGGGCGCGGCGCCGCGCCGCGCGGCGGCGGGTTGGGCGGATTGCGGGCGCCGAAGGCGCTCAGTCGGGATCGAGGATGGCGTCGAGGGCGTCGCGGCGCCGCATCATGAAGTGGAGGTTCGCCTCGGGCACGTGGCGGAAGCCGCGGTGGAAGACGACGGCGAGCGCGATGTTGTTGAGAGTGGCGTTGTCGGGGGCCCGTGGCGGGCGCGGATGCGGCTGGCGTCCTCGCCGAGGGTGGCGTCGCGGCGGTGGTGGTTGCCGTTCTCGACCTGCCAGTGGCCGCGGTTCCAGGCCAGCAGGCGGTCGGGGCCGGCGCGCCCGGCGTCCACGGACGTGATGCCGTAGGCGGTCTCGGTGGAGGTGGCGCCGGTCTTGACGACGGTCCGCTCGCGGATCACGCGGAACGCCTGGCGGGCGTGCGCGAAGGAGGCGAGCGCGCCCGGCAGGAGGTCGCGCGCGGCGATGCTCCGCGTCTCGACGCGGCCGTGCCCCTTGGCCGGGCCGTCGGTGTGGCGGCGGACGGCCGGCGCGTCCCAGTCGACGGTCTCGAGCAGCGCGAAGGTCTCGGGACAGTTGGCCTTGACGTCGAACATGTGGTCGGCCCCGTGGATGTCGACGATGGCGCGCTCGGTGTCGGCGCAGGCGTGCAGGGCGTCGAGGGTGAGCACGCAGCCGCGCAGGTCGACGTCGTCGAGCAGCGCCCGCACCGCGGCCGTCTCGCCGCCCTCGTCGCGGCAGCAGCGGCTCGCCAGCGGGCGCCCGCCGTGCGTGACCAGCGTGGCGGTCTCGAAGCGGGCGCCGTCGGCGGCGTGGCGGTTGGCGCCGCGGATGCGCTTGCCGTCGGCGGCGAGGGCGGGCAGGTCGGACGACTCCGCGAAGCGCGGCGCCGCCCACTGGCGCAGCACGTCGGCCAGGGCGTCCGGGTCGGTGTCCGCGAGCACCCGGCAGAAGGTCGAGTCCGATGGCGCCGTCCAGCGCCCGTCGGCGTCGCGCCACGCCCCCAGAACGCGCAGTTCGCGCTGGTCGAGGCCGCGCGCGAACCGTTCCGTCGCCACCGGCCCGAGCTGCCCGGCGAGCCGGGCGAGGGCGCAGATCGACAGCACCGTCGCCAAGCTGTGCTTGCGCCCCTGGCCGCGCCGGCAGTCGGGCATCGCCGCGAACAGGTCGCGCAGCGAGGCCAGTTCCGTTCCCGCGTAGCGCACCGGCGTCGCCCGGCACGACCACTCCGCGCGGTCGACCGGATCCGCCAGCCGCGCCGCCGCGTCCCGCCGCAGCGGACGGACGAACATCACCTTCGGCGTCGAGTGCGGATCCGTGTACGCGCCGTTGTGCCGCGCGAAGCCCCGCGTGCTCCCCAGCCGCGTCCAGTTCGAGGCGTCGTAGCAGCCGCCCCAATACCGCAACGGATCCACGAACGTCTCCGCCAGCTCCAGCACGTGGCCGTGCGCCGCCCGCCAGTCCGCGCTCAGCCGCCGCAGGCTCAGCCCCAGCGTCCGCGAGGCCAGGTTCCTCATCCCCAGCGCCTCGGGCAGAATCAGGAACCGCGTGTTGTTGCCGATCAGGTGCAACCGCCGGAACTGCACCGAGCGGTGCCAGCCCAGCCAGCGGTCCCGCGGCGCGCACTTGAAGGCGCCCGACTGCCAGCCCACCAGCGCCAGCCAATGCCCCCGCCACACCGCCACGTGCCGCAGTCCGCGCCCCGCGAACTGCCGGAACCCCAGATAGTGGTGCGCCGCCATCAGCGCGTCCCACCGGCGCCGCTCGTCCGCCCGCGCCGGACGCACCTCCACCTCCCGCAACGACACTTCCGCCCTGTCGAACGCCGCCTCCATCGCCCCTTTATAGGGCAAACGCCGGCAAATAGCCAGCTCTTTCCTAACGACTTCCGCCGTCAACATCTTGGAGCTAGCGTGAAATAGCCCTGGCCGGCGGGGTGTGCGACGTTTTAGTGCGCGAGCCGTCAGGCGGCCATTGGCGGCGGTTTGCGCCGACGGCGCCAGAAGTCGTCGTACCGTTCGTCGCGGACGCACGAACGCAACGCCATGACGTCGTTCGCGCCGGCTCTGCTCCATCGCATGCCGGAACACTTCAAGCGCTCGCCGACCAGCGTCCGGCAGGAGCTTTCGACCATGCCCGAACCGATGAGCAGCCCCATCTCCCGGTACGCCGGGTAGCGCATCCGGCCGCGGTTGTTCTCGAAATAGCCGGCGCACTGGTCGGCCGTCTTGTCGCCGGCGTGCCGGCGCGGTTCCCGCAGCACATCGTCCACGCGCCCCTCGGAGAGCGCCGCGCAGACCTTCTCCGACCACGCCCGGCACAGCTCCGTGCCGGCGCCGTAAACCGCGCGCCCCACTTCCCAGAGCCGCTCCTTCGCGTGCCGGATGTCCACTATGCAAACGGCGTTCGGGAACAGTTCCGCGGCGGCGTTCCAGATCCACTTCGCGCCGTCGGCGACCACCACCTGCCGCTTCGCCGCCGCGAACCCGAACCGCTCCGCGGCCCGCCAGAGCCGCCGCGCGAACGCCGACGGCTCCGCGTCCACGTCCCTCGACGCCGCGCTGTCGATCGCCGCCGTGTGCCGCGCCGAACCCGCGTCCCGCTCCGGCAGGCCGGTCCGCGGGTTCCGCCGCTCCGCCGTGTGGAACACCGCCACCTTCGCCTCCCGCGTCTTCGACGGCCGGCCGTCCTCCGCCGTCCCCGCGTCCCGCCGCACCACCGGCACCCCCGTGCCGTCCGGGCTGCAGTACATCGTCTCCGCCGGCGCCTCGCCCAGCGCCGGCTCCGCCTCGCCCCACGCCGTGATCTCCCCCCCGACCTGCTTCGCGGCCCGCTCCGTCCGCTTCGCCGTCGCCACGACGCCGGCCAGCCGGCCCAGGCGCGCCGCCGCCTTCCCGAAGCTCGTCTCCGACGCCAGCTCCGCCAGCGCCCACAGCACCGCCGGCGTTCCCCGCACGCCGTCCCGCCCCGCGATGCCCAGCTCCTCGTCCAGAACGTACCGCCCGCCCTTCGAGCACCCGCACGTCCAGTAGCCGCGCCGCAGCGTCGGAAGGCCGAGCAGCGACAGCGGCGCCGTCGAGCGCGTGCCGCGCCGGACCATCGCCGAGCCGCAAGCCCCGCACGCCGGCGCCCCGGACTCCGCGTCCAGCGCCGACAGATTCTCCGAAACCCCCGCCGCCGCGCCGCCAAGCAGCGCGCCCCGCAGGTCCAGCTCGAACTCCCGGAACCCCCGCCCGCCGCCCAGAACCTCCCGGCAAAGCTCCCGGAACTCCGGCGACGACAACAGCAGCCGCCGCACCGCCGCCTCCAGAAAAGCCCACGCCTTCTTGCGCTCCAGCGCGTCCTGCGCCAACATCTCTTCCGTCATCGCGATTCCCTTCGCTGCGGTTGTACATACCCTCAGCTTACTTGGGAATCGCGATGACTCCCCAAACCCGCTCGCAGCCCCCGCGCACTAAAACGTCGCACACCCATGCCGGCGCACTTCAGGCACTCGCCGACCAGCGCGTAGAAGAACGGATGCTCCGCCTTGGCGCGGTCTCCCCTTGGTCGTCCAGATCGTCTTGACGACAGCGGCCATCGGCGCTACGGCGCGATCCAGCCGTGCCGCAGCGCACCCGCTTGGTGTGGCGGGAGAGACCCGCGATCTGTTGCGGCCGACGGGCTACGCCGCGCCGGCTTCGGCAGCCGCAACGCGCTTCGGCACGCGCGCTTGGCCTTCCGCGGCCTCGAGCCTGAGGCGCGACTCGTCGACGCCGCCAACCACCAGGTCGGCGAAGCGGCGCCCCTTCGGAAGAACGCCATCGTCGAGAGCGCCTATGGACTCGTTGTGGGCCTCCACCGCGGATTCGAGCGCCTCGCCGAGCCGCTGGTGCTTGCCGACGAAGCGCAGCACGCTTTCGTGCAGTTCCTGCCCGACCGCCTGGATCTCCTTGGCGTTCCGTGCGACGTCCACCTGCTGCCATCCGTGGGCCACCGCCCACAACAGGGCGATCAGAGACGCGGGAGTGGCGATCGCCACGCGCTTCCTCATGCCGTGGGCCACCAGATCGGGCGCGACTTCGAGCGCGGCGCTCAGAAACTGGTCGCCGGGGACGAACATCACTGTGAAGTCCACGGCACCCGCGACGCCGGCTCCGTACTTCTTCTTGGCGAGAGCGTCGATCTGCCGCTTCAGCCTCCGGGCGTGCCGGTCGAGCGCGTCCTTCGCGGCGCCGTCGTCGGAAGCGGTGCGGGCTTCGAGAAAGGCCGCCGTCGACGCCTTGGCGTCCACCACCACGGCGCGGCCGTTGGGCAGCTTCACGACCATGTCGGGACGCCCCCGCGAACCCTCGCTGGTCGGCTGCGCCACGAAGTCGCAATGCTTCGCCATCCCGCCAGTTCGACGACGCGGCGAAGCTGAATCTCGCCCCACTGCCCGACTTGCCGGTTGTTCGACAGGGCGCTGGACAGCTTGGCGGTCTCCGCTGTCACGGACTGCACATGGGCGCTCAACCGCTCGATCTGCGGGTTCAACTTCCCATGGACATCGGACAGGGGTTTCACCAGCCCCTCGAATTGCTGGTGTTTGCGGTCGAGTTCGCCTTTCGCCGCCGCCATCGTCTTCTGGAAGTTCTCATCGGCCATGCCGACCAGCACGTCGCTGCTGTCGCGGAGCGCTCCGGCCACTTCGTCCTTGACCGCTTCGCTCAAGCGGTCCTTGGCGTCCTCGATCGCTCGTCGGGCGTCGCGGCCCGACAGGCCGCGGACGACCCATCCCGCCGCCACGCCGACGATCAGCCCCGCTGCCGTCCCCGTGATCAGATCCATTTCGAATCCTTCGCTTTTGGCGGAACGACGTCATCAAGGGGCATCGTGAAAGGACTGAGCCTCCGACGCTCCAACCGTCCGTCCGCCAGCACGGCGTAGCACTCGCCGGGCCGCAAGGTCGACAGCGGCCTCACGTCCGCCACGCTCGGCCGGCCCGGCGTCAGCGGACAGAGGTGCCGGACATGCCGCTGCGCCATGCCGTCCGTCGAGCGGAAGAACAGCTTGGTGGCGGTGTTGGCGAGCAGCATCTCCACCGCGTGCTCCGCGACGCCGTTGACGCTGAATTCGCCAAGCGCGTGGCGCAGGCTGCTGCACGACTGCGTGGCCAACACGCAGAAGGCCCCGAAGGAGCGGCAGGTGTCCATGAAGCTCTGCTCGCCATGCGCGGCGTCGCATGTGACGAAGCGGTGCGCCTCGTCGGCGACGTAGGCCGCGAGCGGCATGCCGTGTCCCACGCGCGAGCGCTTGGCGCTGCCGAGGATGGCCTCGAAGTACGCGGCCTTGAGCGCCTTGGCGATGAGTACGTCATGCGCCGCGCTCAGGCTTGGCTGGTAGAGGTACACCGTCCGTCCGCTCGTCGCGTCCACGCTGCGGTTGAACGCGACCAATGCGACGTCGCCGCTCGCCAGACCGGCCTTCAGACCGGGTTCGCATCCGAAGTAGAGCGTTCGCGCCGGCGTTCCGTCGCCGAACTCCCCGAAGGCTTGCCGCGCCATCGAGTGGACGCCCATGTAGTGCCCTCCGCTCGTGGTTTCCGCGAGATCCGTCCACTGCCGGATGTCGTCGGCCAAGGTCCGAATCTCGCCGTTCCCCTCTTGGAAGCGCCTCTCCAGCTTCGCGGCGAACTTCCGGCAGCGGCCCGGCCCGAAGAATCTGGCCAGAACATGGTTGGCCAAAGCGAGGACGTTCGGCTGGCCGGCATGCCCGTCGTCGCGACACGCGCCCGCCAGGCCCGCCAGCCGCCCGAAGTCGTGGAGTTCGCGCCAGAAGCTCGAATCGCCGTCCTCGCGGGATTCCCTTGGAGAACACCACGCGGCGTTGCGGAACAGCGCCAGCGTCGTCGCCACGACGGTGAGGGCCAACTTGGCCCCCTCCGCTTCCCAATAGGGGTCCCGTCCTCTCGCCGGGGTTCCGTTGAGGGTTCCCGCCGGGCTCGCCGGCGCGAGACTGGCCGAGCGAAGCAGCATCTTGCGGGCCGCCGTCTTCACCCGGCCGGCGGCGAGGTCGGCTTCAACCGACCACTCGGGGGGTGCCGTGAGGTCGATGACCTGCCGAACGCCGCCGCGCCCGCCCGGCTCGAAGACGCGCAGGTCGGCCCCCGCCAGTTCGGCGACGACGTCCTTGATCTCCCGCTTCGGATCTATCAGCAGCGCGCATCCGACGCTGTTGCCTGGATCGCAAACCGCGCCGACGGCCGGCAGGATGGCCGACGCCGTTTTGCCGGATCCGGGTTCGCCGAGCACGAGCACATGCCGGCACAACGCGTCGCGGGCCACTTCGCCCGAAGGGAACAGGACGCTCCACTGCGGAACGCGGAACGGGGCCTTCAGCCGTTCGCGCCCGCTTCCGCCGCGCCCGTCCGCGATGCGGTCGATCAACGCGAGTTCCAGCGCCAGCGTCGCCGAGATCGTCTGGTCGAGCCGCAGCAGGCGCGCGTAGAGCCCGGCGAAGCGCTCGGGCGGCCCTTCCGCGCACCAGGCCACGAGCGAGCGCAGCCGGGCAAGCGCCGCATCGCACGCCCCGTCCCCGTTCGCGCTCGACGCCTCCCGCTCCGGCCAAGCGACGCCGCCGGTCAAATGGTCCGCGACCAGCCGGTCCTCGACCGAGAGTTCGCGCGCGGAAAGGTCCCGCGCCGGCGCCTCCAGCGCCCGGGCGGCGAGATCCGCGAGAACGGCTTTGTCGATCCTGCCCATCCAGCCCGCCTGGTGCGCCGCCACCTCGGCGGTCAACGACAGGTTCCCCACGATCCGGACGCCGTGGTAGAGCAGGCGGGCGTTGCGCGCGGCTTCGCGCTCGTCGCCGAGCGACAGGATCACCGCGGCGGCGCTGCCGACGCGGGTCAGACCGCGGGTCACGATCCGAAGGCCGCTCTCGCGCAGCCCCTCGGCCGCGTCGAGCCAGTAGCTCAGCGCGGTTTCCGTTCCGCCAGGCGACGCGATCTCCAGATGGACCCGGTCGTAGAAGCAGTTCCGGCGGAGGTGCCGCATGACGGCGGCCAGTTCGATCACGGCTTCGTCCGTGATCTCCGACACCAGCGAAACGACCGCGGTGTCGCTCTCGTAGTTCACATCTATCACTGTGCTCTCTCCTTGCGGGGGAGAGTCTGCTATCGGTGAGCGACCTCCCCCTTTCGTCGAAAAGGGTTCGTCGCTCGCCTTAGCCAGCAATTCCGTATTGTGGCCGGCCTCCCCGGGTTGGTGTCCAATCCCACGCATTGCGGGAATACACTTCGGGGGCGCGTCGTCGGTAGCCTTCGCTCGCTCGCCAGCCATCACGGGGTGCGGATGGTTTGTCTACCTACTAGCTCCGCACCACAGAGAGCAGTTCCAATGATACGCCCTTGGGCCTCCCTGTCAACAGGCAGGCCGAGATTTTTTCCAGCGCGCCGCCAGCCCTTGTGCCACGCGGGCTCAGGAATTGGCGGGAGTCGCTGCTGAGACTGGTGTTGGATGACGTGAATGGGCCGCACGGCGCGGCATGCGATCCCGGGTGCCAAACGCCAAGAACACGTCACGGTCGCCGGGGCCGGACACTTCCTGCAAGAGGAGAAACCGGCGGAACTTGGCCACCGAGGTGTTGCGTTTCGTGGCCGACAATACGCCCTAGACGCTTGGGCCGACGTGCCGGGCGTTGAGTGCCGTCAAGCCAACCCTTCGCAATGCTCGATCATGCAGTTGCGAAACGAGGACATGCCGAAGGAGATCTGCCGCAACGCGCCCTTGGTGAGCACGCCGTGGGCGATGGCGTCGTTCAGCGCCTGCCCGCCCTGCGCTGCGTCGCCAAGCAGGTGCTTGGCTTCGGCCCACGACAGCGACTCGCGCCCGGTGCGGCGCATGGCGTCTGCTAGCGTCACCATGAGTTCGGGCCGCTCCATGCCCTTCAGACGTTCCTCGTAGTAGCTTGTTCGGGCGGCGCCGCCGCACGCCAAGGCATCTTGCAGGGCGATGTCGGACGCCAAGTTCCCGTGCTTGGAGATGGACTCCAACGCCCCTCCACATAGCCGTGAATGTGTTGCGGGAAACCCGCGGACGCGCTGGCCAGTGTCGATGCGGGCGCCTCGTCGATCTCGTGTCCTAGAGAAGCCAACCCTTGGGTGATCGCTTCCATTGTCTCCGCTCTGCTCAGCGGCCCTAGCGACAATCGCTTGGCGAAACGGGAGATGACGGCTGAATCCGGCGTGCCATCCAAGCGCGTCAGTCTGCCGCCGAGCCGTTCCGTCGCGTGTTGCAGACCGGCACCCACGACCATGATCGGGCAGCCGTGGCGCCCTTCGTGCAAGCACGCGCCGTTCTTCGCCAGTGATGTTCTGTATCTCGTCCACCGTGAGGATCAGCGCTTTGGCATCCCACAGGCCGTTCTGCTTGGACAGCACCAGCATGCGCTCAAGAGACTTAGCTTGGCGCACGGCCCGTTCGACGCTGATTCGCGCCCCCGCCATCGCTGCGCCAGTCGTTCCGTCAGCCAAGGCTGCTATCCGCTCCGCTGTGTCTTCGCCATGGCCCAACGCCGCGACGATGCGCGAGAACAGCGCGAACTCATCGCGTATGCTGGCCGTGGAAAGGCCAAGCCACGCCACCGATCCAGGGGTGTCGCGGTCGCCACCGCCCTTCTGGTGAACTCGTCCTCCAGTTGCGTCTTGCCGACGCCTTGCACGCCTTCCGCCAGAATCATCGCACCGGAGACGTCACCTGTTCCGCGGATGTACTGGAGGTGCTTGGTCATCGCGCCAAGCTCGTCTCCGCGCCCTGCGAAATGCTAGGGGCGGTCGCGGCTCGTGCCGAACAGGGCGGCGCCGCTGTCGCTCATCGCGGTACTACCGGGCCAAGGAGTTTTGTGCGCCACCAATCACGGCTGGGCCAACGTCAGGAGCCGATCAGCGCACGCCGGTCGAGCGGCGAGACCTTGATCGCCACGGCGTCCGCCCGTCCCGAATCGTCCACCACCCGCACGGTGAAACGTCCGGGGCGCGGCGTCCAAAAGTGCGGCTGGCCTCGGGCGACCTTCGCCACCAGTTGACTATCGACAAACCAGAACAGGTGTTCGGCGTCCGCGTCCGTGGTGGCGCTGAACAGGATGTCGCCTTGCTGCCTAGGGTTCGCCGCAGCCACCGCGTGGTACGTGAGAGCGGGTTCGGGGGAGCGGATCCGAGGTGCCTGGCCGGAGGCGGCAAGGCTTTCGATGCCACAGTCCGCGGCCCAAGGCGGGGGGCGACGAACGGCGACACCGGCGCGGCGAAACACCGCCTCCATGTCGGAGGGCCAGAACTCGAACACCTCCTCGCGCACGCCTTCGGCACCCGGTCTGCAGGCCCGCAAGCCGGTGGCGGCGTCCACGCGCACGGCCCGATGGACGGTGGAAACCTTGATGGGCGAGACGCCGGGAATGAACCACGACGATGTGGTGCGCGGGCAGTGCGGACCTGGCAGATCGCCGGTTGGGGCGCACACGGCCACCCGGCGCAGGTTCAATGACGGCGACGGCGCCGGGCGTTGCCGCTGGCGACCAGTGCGGGGCAGGCTGTCGGCAATGGCGAAGAACAACGGCGCCGAGGCCGTGCGGCCCACGAACGCCGGATTGGGCGTGGCGTCGAAGTTGCCCACCCACACCGCCAGCGTGAATCTATCGAAAACGCCCACCGTCCACGCGTCGCGAAAGCCGAAAGAAGTGCCGGTTTTCCAAGCCACGGCCGGCGTGTTGGCCGCGAGCAGCCCCGGCGCATCAGGCCGCGGCACGTCGAACAACGCGTCGAGGGTCAGGAAGGCCGCCTCGCCGCTCAGCAGCCGCGGCCGCGGCGCCGGCATCTGGTCGTGCGGAAAGACGGTTGCCAACTCCGGCAGAACGCCGCCGGTCGCCAGCAACGCGTACAGTCGCGCCAGCTCTAGCATCGTCACCTCGGCGCCGCCGAGCGCCAGCGCCAAGCCGTAGTCGTCGGCTTCGCCCAGACGTGCAACGCCGGCGCTGGCCAGCCAGTCGCGAAAGCGGCCCACGCCGAACCGGGCCAACGTGTGGACGGTCGGCACGTTGCGGCTGTGGATGAGCGCGTCGCGGGCGAACACCGGGCCGAGAAACCCGCGGTCGAAGTTCTCCGGCGTGAAGCCGGCGAAACGGCCCGGCGCGTCCTTCTGCAAAGACATGGGGTGGAGCAGCCCGGCGTCCAGCGCGAGCGCGTAGAGAAGCGGCTTCAAGGTCGAGCCGGGGGAACGCGGGGCGCGCACGCCGTTCACCTGGCCGGCGATGGCGTCGTCGAGGAATCCGGCCGAACCCACCAGCGCCAGCACCTGCGCTGCGCCATGGTCGAGCAGCAGGGCGGCTGCGTTGCGGATGCCGTCGGGGCGACGACGACGCACGTGATCGCGCACCCGCGCCTCCGCCAGCGTCTGCATATCCAAATCGAGCGTGGTGCGGATTCTCGGCGCGCCGCTCTGCGGCACATGATCGCGAACGAAGTGCGGAGCGCGCCTTGGCAGCGCCGCGGGGGAGCGGAAGCGCGGCGCGAGCAAGGCCGTCTGCGAGTGGCCAAACCGCTGCCGCCAATGCGCGAACAACCGCTCCCGGGCGGTGAGCAGCGCTTCCCGTCCTGCGGCTTTCGCCGGAAACCGCGCCACCGGATTCTGCGGAATCACAGCCAAGGCGAGCGCCTCGCCAAGGTTCAGCGCCGAGGCCGGCTTGTCGAAGTAGATCCGGCTGGCCGTGCCCAAGCCCTCGACGGCCCCGCCATAGGGCGCCAGATTCAGGTACGCCTCGAGGATGTCGTCCTTGGCGTAGTGCCTTTCAATCTGCAGCGCCCGCGCCACTTGCCGCAGTTTGCCCAAGGGCGAGCGCGTGTCCAGCTTGAAGCGCATCCGAGCGAGTTGCATCGTGATGGTGGAGCCGCCGACCCGTCGGGCGCGGCGCGCGTAGGTGGTCCAAGCGGCCCGCGCCAAGGCCATCGTCGAGACGCCCGGGTGGGTGAAGAAATCGCGATCCTCGTAAAGCACCGTCGCGGCGAGGGCATCGGGCGCGATTTCCGCAAGCGGCGTGAAGAGCCGGTACCGACCGTCCGCCGCCGGCGTTAGTTGCAACGGCCGACCGTTTCGATCCAGCACCAACGTGGAGAACGACGCGAGGGCGTACAAGTCGGGCTTCGGCGCGAACGTCCAAGCCAACAAGGCCGCAAGGCCCAACGCGCCGAGGCCGCGCGCCGACCAGCGCAACAACCTGAGCACCGCCCTGCCGTGCGGCTTCGCAAGGCGGTTGTCGCCCGCAGTTGAACGCTGCGCGCGGCCGATGCGCTGGCCGCACCGAACACCCGCCCGTTTCGCGTTGCGCCGGGAATGTCCGAAGGGCCGCACCGGATTGCCTCCGAGTTACCCGCCGGCCCCGTCAGGGGTTCTCCACGGTGAAGCGCCCGGATTTGGAACGGCCCTTCACGTCGCGGTGGTACATCGCTTCGGCGAACGCCGCCGGTGCCGCGAAGTCCCCCGGTGCCATCGCTTTGGCCCGGTAGCGGAACTCCGCCACGCGGGGGCCGAAGCCGCCGTACAGCACCAAGCGGTCTTCGCGCACATCGCGGTACGCAAGCCCGCCTTGATCGCGCACGGAATCCACCAGAATCTCGAACCCGCCGGGGAGCAAATCCGTAACGGCCACGTTGCCAACCCACTCGCCGCTTGATCGCACGCGCAGCCGCACCGTGACTTCGTCGCCCACTCGAGCGCTCGCGACGGGCTCGCCGTCGGCGTTCAGATACGCGCGATCCACCTCCAGCCCCTGGGCGAGCGCTTCCGTCGGCACCGCTTTGTCGAAACCCGATTCGGTGATGGCGTAGTAGACGCCTTGATCGTTCGCCGGGTCGATGCGCACGGCTTGCGCTTCCACTGGCAAGGACGCCGCGGCGAACGCTTGGCCCGTCACCTCTATCGTCACCGCTCCGGTCTCGGCGCGAGCGGCGATCGCCGGCGGCGCTAGCAGCGCGGCGTCGGCCAGCGCATCGTGCATTTCGCCAAGCGCGAGCACGGTGTACGCCGCCGACAACGTGTTGAAGCGGTTGTCGAAGATCGGCTCGACCAGCGCGGGAAGGGCGCCTCGCATTCCGGCCAGGCGGGCCGGAAAGTGGCGGGCGACCAAGTAGATGTACTGCGCGTCCCGGCCGAGTTTGGTGTCGAAATCCGTGTCCGGGTAGGTTGGGGCATCGAAACGATGGTCGTCGATGAGATCGTCCGCGAAGTCCCGGTTGCGCAGCAGGGCGTGGCTCGCGGCCATGTAGGCCGCGGCGATGCCGCCTTGCCAATCGTCTTGGAAGTGGCGTTCGAGCGAATCCTGAAGCGCCGTGAGGTAGTTCGTCGTCACTTCGCCGTTGCGGGTGAGCAGATAGATGGCGTAGGCCCGCGTGCGCGCCTCGGCTTTGCTGGACGTGTCCTCCAAAGCCGCGGCCGCGATGCGCCGCGTGAACCCGAGCGCGGCGCGCAGCATGTCCGGCGGCACCGGCGCGCCGGCGTCGGCCGCATCGGTGAGAAAGTGCGTGATGTACACCGATACGAAACCCTGGGGTTCCGGCGACAGGCGCCAGAACCGGAAGCCGCCGCTCGCCTCCTGGCGGGGACGCAGCTTGCCGATGGTGTCGCCGAAACGGGCGTCGAACGCGGTCCGGTCCATTGGCGAGGCGAATGCGTCCGCCGTTCGCAAAAGGCCGAGTTGCGGGAACATCTTGCTCACCATTTGCTCGGCGCAATCGTGCGGAAAGAGCGCCAGGTACCGCAACATGCCGTCCGCCAAGGCGAGCGGGCTGGCGGATGCCAGCACCCGCCGATCAGCATAGGCGTCGTGGAGCTGGCGCGGCAGATCCACGTTCGCCCCATCGGCGCTGAAGCCGGCGGTGACGGTGGTTGCGAACGCGACCGCCGGGCGCACCGAGAGGCTCGCCTCCCGGCGCACTTGTTCTTCACCCAGCGTGGCTAGGAAAGCGAGCGTGGCCGCACCCGGCACTTGGCCGGCGCGAACGCGGAAGTTCGCCCGACCTTCGCCGTTCTCCGCCACCGGCAGGGCAATGGTCGCGTCGCCTTCCACCGCCAGCCCTTCGGACGGGGTGGCCGTCAACTCCACCACGGCGTCGGCACCGGCCCCCGCGACGTTGTTGGCCACCGCGACGGAGACCTCGAACAGGTCGCCAGGCGCCGCCGTCAGCGGCAGGCTGGGCGTCAACACCATTGGCCCGCGCACGACGACGGGCGTTTGCGCCGCGCCCATCTTCGCCTCGGCCACGCCCACGGCCATCACCCGCAGCTCGCCGTTGAAATAGTCCGGCACGTCGAAGCGCAGTTCGCGCCGCGTTCCGTCCGCCTCCACGATGCCCGAAAAGAACGCCACCGGCGGCTCGCCCCGCCGGCGAAACGGGTTCAGATTCGCGCCGATGAGCTTGGCGGCGTCGCCGCCGCCGGGCGCGGCGAGGCGGCGCAGCACGTTGTAGTCCGGCAGAATCAAATCGACCATCTGGTGCGTTTCCACCTGCAACGCCTTCTTGCGCAGGAAGGCGTCGAGCGGTGCCGGCGAGCGGTACTTGGCCACCCGCAAGATGCCCTCGTCCACGGCGAACACGATCACGCGCGAAGGCGCGTCGGCTCGATAGCCGACGGTGAGCGGAGCGCCCGGGCGCACCGTTTCGGGCACTTCGAGCGCGATGTCGAGGCGCCGGGCGCCGCGGGCGACTTCGAACGGCGCCACCGCGTAGCTCAAAGGGCTCACGAAGATCTCGGGGGAATCCAAGTCGCGCACGAACGCCACGTTCACATAGGCGTTGCCCTCAAGACCTTCCGGCACGCGGATGCGGGCGACGGTGGTGTTGGTTTCCGAACGGAACCACTTGAAGGCCCAAACGCGGTCGCGCTCAATGGTGACCAAACCCGTGCCGGCGTAGGGCGCGGTGATCTCCATGACGATCTCCCCGCCGGCCTCGTACTCGGCTTGGTTGAGCTTGAGATCCAACTCCGCGTCGCGCTCCAGGTTGCCGGCCAAGTTGCGCTGGCCCGCCACGGCGAACTCCACGCGGCTGCGCTTGACGCCCTCGGCGTCCACCAGTTCCAAGGCGAAAAGCCCCGGCGCGGTTGTTGGCAGCGGGAAATCCGCCGGCAGCGTCAACGGCGCGCGTTCGAGTTCGCTTTCCTTCAGCACGGATTGGTAGGCGAACGTGCCACCCGGCTGCCGCACCAGCGCGGAAACGTAGCGGCGCTCGACGATCACCGCTTGCAAACCCTGCAACTCGGTGGGCTCCCCATCGGCGCCGATGGCGACGAACGCCACGTTGCGGGCGCCGTCCTTGGCGATGAAGCCCAGATCGCCGTCCGCCTTGTGGCCGACCAGCGCCGACGCCGCCGAAAGGAGCGTGCCGGTCACGGCCTTCACGCCGCGTCCACCGCCGCTTTCGAACCCTTCCGCGGTCACCGAAAGGCGGTACACGCCGTCCGCGTATTGCGAGAGGTCGAACGGCAGCCGCGCCACGCCGTCCTCGTCGGTGGTGGTCTCGTCCAACGCCGAGGTGATGGTGCGGCGCTTGGCGTCCGGGTCGCGGTACGGGTCCGTGAACACGAACCCCGGGTGCGAATCGAAGCGCGGCCACACCGGCGTCAACTCCACGCTGGCGCGCACCCGACGATTCCGCGCCGGGGTGCCGAACAGGTTCTCCAAACGCACTCGCGCCGTGTGCTGCCCGGGCGCCACCCAACCTTGCTCCGGGGCGTCTTCCACCTCGGCGCGGATGCGCAGCTGGTCCGGGCGGTAGTCCTCCACGCTGAAAGCCGTGCTGCCGAGCACGCGCCGGCGATCGTCGTCGTCAACGACGTAAACGCTGGCGTCATAGCGCCCGGTGGGCGATTCCGGGCGCGTCTCGAAGCGCCAACTGAAGAGGCCGTCCGGCGGCGAGGCGTCCCGCCGGCGCAGCACGAGGTCGCCACGCGGGCCGGTGACGCGCAGTTCCACCGGCGCGTCCGGAACAGGGCTGAAGTCGCGCCGACGCACGATGCCGAACAACCGCGCGGTTTCGCCGGGGCGGTACAGGCCGCGGTCGGTGTGAACGAACGCCGTGAGGCCGGCGATCTCCGCGCCGGTGTCGGCGCGGGGATCCACCCGCTCGCCGCCGACGTCGAAGCCGCGCCAAGCGAGACGCCGGTCGCCGCGATCGTAGGGCATGAACGTGGTGTCGCCGGCGTGACGAACCACGAAAACAGTTGGCTCTTGTTCGCCGCTGAATTCGTGCGGCGCGGACAACAGCGCATGCCCTTGCCGGTCGGTGGTGGCGCCGTGCAGCGGCTGGCCGTTCTTGCCGAGCAGTTCCACCCGCGCCTCGGCCACCGGCTCGCCCTTGGCGATGGAATGCACGAAGACATGCTGGCTGCCGTCGCCGTTGGTCTTCACCAAGAGGCCGAGATCCGTGATCAGCGCCAAGCGCCGGTCGGAATCGCCGATGAGGCGCTCCCGCTCCCGGTCCCAACCCTGCGCCGTGACGATGAACAAGCCGCCGTCGGAAAGAAACGGGGCCAAGTCCAAACTCGCGAACACGCGCATGCCCGGGTGGGCGGGTTTCACGTCGATGTCCCGGGTGATCCGCGTGGAGATGTTGTCGGCGTCGAATCGCCAGGAGCGAAACCACGGATCGCGGATGTCGCCGCCGGTCTGGCTGGCCAGATGGTTCAGCGCGTTCGGGTGGATCTGGCGAATGTCGACGCGAATCGTCGACACGCCGCGGGCGCTGAGCGTCAGCTTGCGCTCGCCGGTAAGCGGCAGCAGCGCCCCGTCTTGCGCGATGGACGCCTGTTTCGGATAGTTCGGCGCCCGTGCGACGGCGTGCGCGCCCGCCATCGAGAAGCCGCCGGCGGAGCGCAGGCCGGGGGCGATCCGCAAGTACACGTAGCGGCCCTCCGGCGCGTCGAAAACCACGCTCTGGATGGCCGCGGCATCGCGCTCGGTGGGGTTCACGGTGAGCGGCAACGGTTCGGCGCGCCGGCGCACGGCATCCGTCACCTCGTGCGGCGAACGCCAACGGTGCGCCTCGTCGTCGCTTTCGGCGCGTTTCTCCGGCAGCAACCATGCGCGGACGCGATCCGCGAAATCCGCCGTGCGCGCCTGATCGGTCAAACTGAACACCGCGGTTTGCAGCGCCTTGCCATCAGCGCCCTCGACGACGCGCAGGTCCAAGTCGTCCACCCGAAAGTAGGTGCCGCGACCGGGCACGCGCACTTGCGCTTCCAACGGCTCGCCGGGTTCGCCATCGCCGGTCGCGGGTTCGACGCCTTGATTCACCACGATGCGGACGGCGTATTCGCGCTCGCCTATCGAGACGATTTCGGAACGCATGTGGGCCTGCCGGCCCAACGGGCCGTACTCGATCTCGTGCGTCAGCGGACGCCAGCCGCCGGCGACCTGCCGCGAAACCCGCACGCGGCGTTCCAAGCTGGTCCGGTTCACCGGATGCGTGAAGTGCAAGGTGGCGACGACGCGGCGGTCTTCCGCCTGCTCCGGATGCTGGTGGAAGCGCGCGTCCGTCAGCGTGGCGGCGAAGGCGGGCGTGCTGAAAGACACGACCTCGCTCGCCAAAGTCACGCTCGGCGCGAACAACCCGGGCAACAGGCGAACCTGGTAGGCGCGGCCCGCCGGCCAATCCCGCACCGGCGCGAAAACGAGCGTGTTCTCCGTCTCGAAGCGCCACTCGCCGGCATGCGGCGGCCGCATGTCGATGCCGGATTCGACGACGTTCCCCACCAACTCCAGCCGCGCCGCGGAGAGCGGCGGCGGCGCCGGCACGTTCGCGTTCGGCGCGTAAGCGAAAGACAGGCGGAGCGGCTGCGGCTTGAGTTCGTCGTCTTGGATGGGCGTGATGTCCGGCGGCGCCACTTCGACATTCGCGAGAAGCGGCGCCGGCAAGTTCCGGTAGTACCAAAACCCGCCAGCCGCCACGACCCCGGCAACCACCAGCGCCAACAAGCTCCAACCGAAACGCCGGCCCCGCCGCCCTCTCGCCCACGGTGGCGGCGTCCAAGCGAACTCGCCGAAAACCGCCAAGAGAATCCGTTTCATGCGTTCGCCACCAACCCGCGGTTCGCCTCCACGACACTGTAGACCACAAGCGGGCACCGAACTCCGCGCAAGAATGGAAATGCGTTGGAGGTTCAGGTGAAGGAAATTCGGGTTGGCCGCCGATGCGCTCGCGGGTGTGCTGCCAAGCCCTAGAGGCGTCTCTCTACGACGAGACCGAGCAGGCGGTTGTGGTAGCGGGGGCTCGAGTGGCCGAGGGCGAGGACGTTGCGCAGGCTGTCTTGGGCGATGCCGTCGATGGCCCAGTCGGCGCCGGCGTATCGTTCGACGTAAAGCTGGGCGGAAACGGCGAAGTTGGTGGCGAAGGAGTACCGCAGCCGCGCGTCTACTGCGCGATGGCGAGAGAGCAACGTCGGGAAAGCGGCGCGGCGGGCCGGCAACGCGGTGGAGTACGCGCCGGCGCCGTGGGAGCGCGCGTAGTGCAACGTGAAGTCGATGGCCGGGTGCCACAGGCCGGTCACTTGCAGGCGCGCGCCGGAGGTGACCACCCGGTCGCCGATGTCGTAACGCCAAGGCCGGCTGCCGAACAACTCGCTGCCGGCGGTCGTTGACCGGCGGGTGCGGGAGTCGAAGAACGCCTGCGCGGCCACCTTCTCGGCGGCGTAGGCCACGTCCAAGTGCCAGCCGCTGGCGTCTTCGCTGCCCAAGCCGAGCGCCGAGTGTGGATAGCGCGCGGCTTCGCGGGTTGCGTTTGCGCCGGCGGAGAAGCCCGAGGTCGGCGGCGTGTAGCGCACCGCCGCTTGCCATGTCGTCTCGTTACGGGCCGCTTGGTGGTGCCGGCGCGTAAGCGGGTTGTTGGTGCCATGCGGCTGGAACGGCGCGGCGTCCCGGCGCCGGCGTTCGACCCGCGCGCTTGCCCGCCAGCTTGCGCCGAATTGGCGGCTCGCATCCAGCCACAGGCGCCGCTCGTCGTTGCGGGCGATCTCCGCGGGCGACCGCGTCCGCGTCGTCCACGCGCTTCCGACGGCTAGCCGCAAGCGCTTGGGGGCGCGGTACCGGGCCGACACTTCGGTGTGCGAGCGGCCAAAGGCGTAGCCATGCGCCACATGCTCGCCGGCCACGAACAGGTCGCCGAGTACTGGCGTGAGAAGGCGTGGCGCACGCGTGTCTCGGCGTTCCCGTCGGCTGTGTTTGAGGTTTATCGCCAAGCGGCTGGTCAGGCGAGTCGTCACGGTCAATGCGCCGTGGCGGGATTCCCTCGCGCCGTCAAGGTGATCTCCGGCGATACCCGCCACAGGCGGCAACGCGATGTTCGCGTTGGTCGAGTACGCCAAGAACGGGGTGCGTTGCCGGGCCAGGCCCCTGCCGGCGTTGACGCTCAACGTGGTGCGCCGGCCCAAACGCGCTCGGCCAACAAGCCGCAACGAAGTCGCGCTGTTGCTGGGCGGGGTTGCGCTGCGCAGGAGGGGCGGGCCGCCGAGGAAGGGGTTTTGCCAAGTCCACGCGGTCTGGTCGTTCGCCAACCGCGAACGCCGGTAGTTGACACCTACCAATCCGTTCGCGCCCTCGTGCCGCCAACCGGCCTCCCAGCCGGTTGCGCGGTGGTCGATAGGCAGGGGCAACGCTGTTGCTTGGTAGAGCGCATCCCGATGGCCCAGCGCGGCACCGGTCTTGCGCTCGTCGAAATAGGCCGCGGTCAAGGTCGCCTTGGTCGTGAGGCTGTACCGCAGCGTCACATCCGAGCGCCGCCGCACCGTCGCCAGATCGATTGGTCGAGCAGAGGCCGCAAGGGTTTCCATCCCGCCTGTCGAGAACGCCCGCACCCAGGTTGGCGGCAACGTGAGCGTCTCGCCGGCGCGAAATGGCGAACGGCCGTCCGCCGCCACGTTGCGGGGCAGTTGGCGATAAGCGGCACGCACGGCGAAGCGGCCCGTCTGGCGGTAATCGGCACCGATCGCCCACTCCCGCAACCCCAAGTTCCGCGCTTGGGCGTTGAACAGCGCGCCGCGCCCGGTGGCGACGCGGTAGTCCGCGTTGACGCGCCCAAAGGCCCCGGCGCGGTCGACGCCGTTGTCGCGCCCGAATCGCGCTTCGCCGCGGGCCGAGTGCAGCGCGCCGGCGGCCAGCGCGCCGCGTTGCGCCGCGCCGCTGTCGAACGGGCACAGCAGGCAGCGCCAGCGACTGGTGTCGACTTTGCCGTAGTTCACCGGGTAGTCGGCTCGCGCCCACGCGGCGACCAGCGCGAACGCCCAGAACACGATGGCGCGCTTCGCGTTCATCGGCGCAGCAAGTTGCCAGAAGGGTGGTTGGAGCCGTGTACCTGGGCGTGGCAGTTCAAGCACGCCTGCGCGAACAGGAACTCCGCGCCCGGCTCCGCGGGCCGCCGGCCGGCGACCTGCGCCATGCTGCGGTGCCCCACCGACGAGTGGCACGCCTGGCAGAGCTGCGGCGGTCGGCGCGCCAGCAGGGACGGCTGGTTGGAACCGTGCGGCAGGTGGCAGGTGCCGCAGTCCTCGGCCGCCGGCGGATGCTCCCAAAGAAACGGGCCGCGCAGCTCCGCGTGGCACTCGGTGCAGGCCTCGTTGCCAAGCGCGCGCCGCGCCAGCGCCTCGTTGGCGCCGTGGGGATCGTGGCAATCGGAGCAGGCCAACTGCTGTTCGCGAATGGGATGGGCGGATCGCATGAGCAGCTCGGCCGCCACGTCTTGGTGGCAGTCCAAACACATCCCCGCTTGGGTCCGGCGTTCCCGCACCGGATCCCGGGCGCTGTGGACGCGATGGCAGTCCGCGCACGCCACATCCGCTTGTTCGTGGACGCCGCCCGTCCAACTGGCACGTCCGTAATCGGCGTGGCAGGCCAGGCAGAGCTGATTCTGCAAGTCCGCCCGGGCATTGCCGCGGGCACCGAAATTGATCATCGATGGGCGCACGGCGTCCGCCGCCAATGTGCGTTGGCCATGTTCGCCCACCGGGCCGTGGCAGGCCTCGCATTGCAAGCCGGCCGGAGCATTCGCCGAGCGGGCGAAGGGCGAGTCTATCAACGCCGGATTGCCATGAACGGTGTCGAAAACCGCAACGGTGGAGAATGCTCGCGTCGCGCAATCGGCGCGCGGCCCGCCGGCCACCGGTCGCGGCAGCGGAAACGGCGGGCAGCCGAACTTCGCCGCCGCGGCGTCCTCTTCCGCGTCATGGCAGCGCAGGCAGGTGTCGGCGCCGCGCCGGGAATAGTCCCCGTTGGCCAGGCGCGCTGCCAGTTCGCCGTGAGCGTCCACGCCGGCTTGGGCGCTGGCCGGCAACGTGGCGAGCAATGCGAGCACCTGCCCGGCCAGCTGTCGGCGCGGCGCCAGCGCCCCGCGAACCGGGGCAACGATCCGTTCGCCTTGCCGAGCGCAGGGGCCGGGCGTTCGGTTCAACCGCCACCGCCGCCGAAGCCGACTCGGCATCAGAACTCCCCGGCGCTCACATACAGCTCCAGGATGGCCCGCTTGTCGCCATCCGAAAGCGATTCGTAACGCTTTCGCATCTTCGGCGCCATGCGCCGCGTGCCGTCGTCAAAGGCTTGGAATTGCGCCGCCAGATACGTCCGCCACTGGCCGGCGGTGATGGCCAGATCGGACTCGGCCACGCTGCCACCTCTCAGATGGCACTTGCCGCACTTCACGGCGTGGACGCGGGCGCCGCGCCGCGCCAGCGGCGCGTCGAACGGCTGCTTGTGCGGCTGCCACTGCCGAGCGGCGTAGTGCGCGGCCACCGCCGCCAGTTCGTCCTCGGAGAGTCCACTCGCGATCTCCGCCATGTCCGTCTCGCGGCCATCCGGACGTTTCGCCTTGCGCCCTTGGCGGAAGCCGCTGCGGTAGCTCTCCAGCAAATCCAAGATGGCGAAATCCGAAAAGCCGCCGATGGAAGGCGTGTCTGGATCCGTGCTGCGGCCACCTTCGCCGTGGCATTCGTCGCACTCGGCCGCGAGCTCATCCCGGGCGTCGGATGCGAACGCGCCAGCCGCCACGGCGAGCAATGCCCAAGCCGCGGTTCGCCGCACCGCACCGCACCCACCGCGCGGCTCGCCACCGGCAACGGCGGTGCCGGTGACCTTTGACGGGACAAAGCTGCCGACAGCGGGCGGCGCGCCAAGCGCCGCCATCTGCGGCGTTCGGGCGTCCCGCGGATCCGCGCTCACCGGGCGCTATGTCACGGCGCGGCCGCCTCGCCAAAGAGCACCAGCGGCTCGCCGGCGGTGAGCTCGAGGCCCTCGTAGCACGCCGGCAAGCCGCACGCGCCGATCGGCACCGGTGGCGTTTCGGCCACGCTCACGGTTGTTGGGCCTTCCCCCTGTTGCGTGACCAGCACAGGCAAGCCGAACACTTGCCCCGGGCCGATCGACACAAAGGACGGTTGTGCCACGCCGCCTTCCACCGCCACCTCCGCGTCAATGTAGAACGGCGCGCCTTGGCGCACGCGCAAGGCCACCTCCGCGGGGCTGGGTGCCGACGGTTCGGCATCGGTGCGCGTCAAGTCCAACGCGAAGGCGAACGGCGCGCCGGGATTGTCGCCCAAGCGCAAGGCGCCGACATGGGCCAGCCCGGCGAACAATCCGTCTGGCAAGCTGCTCAGCCGGTTGCCGCGCAGACTCAGCCACTCCAGCGCGGTCTGCGCCGCGAACAACTGGCCGGGCAGCTCCGCAAGCAGGTTGTTTTCCATATCCAGGAAGGTCAGGCGCGGAACGCCCAGGAACGTCCATGGCCCCAGCGCCGTCAGCCGGTTGTTGCCGAGCCATAGGCTGGTCAACGCCGGCGTGTAGAAGAACGTGTCCAACGGCAGGTTGTTCAGCTCGTTGTTGTTGAGCGCCAGAGCGCCGAGGCTGACCACGCCGCGGAACAAGCCGCGCGGCAGAGTGCGCAGACTGTTGCCGGAAAGGTCGATCCGGCGCAACCCGACCATGCCCGAAAAATCCTGCGCTTTCAGGAAGTACAAACCGCGCCCGCTCAAGTCCAACGTCGCGACGTTCGACACATCCGCCACATCGGCGCAGTCTCGACCGCCGCGGATCGCGTCCCGCACCGCCGGGGTGCGGTCGCAAACGCCTTCCTTGATCGTCACGGTGGTGGTGTTGCTGCGGCCAATGCCGAAGTCCGCGTTCCGTGCGGGTGGCGTTAGGGTCAAGTTGAACACCTCGCGTGTGGCCTCGATGAGCGCGTCGTCGACGATGCGAAGGTAGAGGACAGAGTTCGTGGTGCCGGGTGAGACGAGCAACACGCCGGTCGCCTCGTAGTCGTCGGCGGAAGCGTCGGCGGTGAACGAGTTGCCGTCCCCCGACACCGAGTAGCGCAGCACGGTCGAGGAGCGCAAGGGCCGGCTGAACCGCAACGGCAGGTAGATCACGCCGCCTTCGCGCGTCGCGACGGTGGGCGGAATGCTCGCCACCGCGCCCACGGCGACGACGAAGGTGGACACGCCGCTCCGCCCGGCCGCGTCGGTGGCCGTGACGCGAATGAGCGCCTCGCCGGCCGCCAACGGCGTGATCACCGCGCGGCTGCCGTCCACCGCGGCCATCGCCACGGCGGGATTGTCGGAATCGACGGTGTAGACCAAACCGCCGCCGCCCGGATCGTTGAACAGTTCGGACAAATCCACCGGCGAGGTGCCGTCCGCCACTTCAAGCACCTGCGCGGCCAGCCGCTTCGCGACCGTTGGGCCCGGCGACAACCGCCAAGCCCCGCGACCGAGGGTGGCCGCCACCAGCACGTTGTCTTCAGGCGAATAGTCCAAATCCCATACCGGAACGTGGGGAAGACCGTCGTTCATCGCGAACCAAGTGCCCTCCGCGTGCGGGAACATCACGTGCACGCCGGCCCGGCTGCCCACCACGATGGCGCCGTCGATGCCGAACAAGCCGTCCGGGGGTATCACTTCGATGTTGCGCAGATCCGGGTAGGCCACGGGAGCATCCGTCAAGTTGCCGGTGATGTCGCGCCAAGTCTCGCCGGCGTCGTTGGAGACGAACACGCGCGTGACGCTAATGGCGTAAACGGTGGCGCAGTCGCTCGGATCGATGACGATGTCCACGGTGTGCCCGCCGACATAGCTGGTGGCTTCGACATCGTCCGGCCCCGGCGCGGCGTCGTCGCCCATGTCGCGCCGCACCGAGACGAAACCGGTGGCGCTATAGGCCGAGCCGTGGCCGAAGTACAGCAAGTCCGGGTTGTCGCCGCAGCCGTAGGCGGTGGCGCTCACCCGCGCCAATGCCGAGCGGTTGAGCGACTGCACCTCCCGCAGCGTCGCAAAGCGATCGTGCGTCTCGTACACCGAAGCGGCAGCGAGCACGGCGCGGGTTGGATCCACGGGGTTCAAGGAAAAACGCTGCACGAACTGGAAATTCGGATCGAGTTCGTACACCGAAACGCCCTCTACCTGCAGCGCGGGAAACTGGATGCCAAGCACCGCGTTGTCCGCGTCGTAAGCGATGCGGCGGAACACTTGAAAGAACTGAATACTCGAATAGCGCCACGAACGCTCCGGCGCCTCGCTCGCGTCCACCGCCACGTCGCCGCCATCGGCCGGGAGAATAGTAATCCAGGTCGTTCCGCCAGGCGCCAGCTGCTGCGGCGTGCCGGTGTCCTGATTGCCACCGATGAGCACCTTCGCCAACGGATCGTAGGCGATGTCGTGCATCTCGCTCACTTGCAGATTGCCGTTCAACGAGAACCAGTCGCCGCGGTTGTCCCTCGGCGACGTGCGGCGGTAGACGCCGCCATCGTCCACTTCCACAAGGTCGCCGCCGGCGTCGAAGACCATCTCGCGCGAATCGGCGTGGGGCGAGCTGGAACTCCGCGTGCCGCCGCCGGGAATGGCCGCCACATCCGAGCGGTGCGTCAAATGCTCCCACTGCGGCGACGGCACTTCGCCGGTGGCCGGAACGCTCGTGTCGCCGCGGAACAGTCGCCCGGTGTAGTCCCCGGCACCGATGGCGTTGAAGACGAGGAAGTTGCCGAACCGGTCCACTTCGAAGTGCAGATTTTGCCGGTCGCCGCCAACATATACGATGTTGGCGTCGTCCGGGTCCACCACGATGGAGAAGTGTATGGCGCCTTGGCCACCGGGTTTGAAGCGGGGGTTCAGGCCGTCGACCGCACCTCGGTGTTCCAAGGTGAGCGGCAGGTCCATCGCCGTCCAACTACCGCCCTGGTCGTCCGTATAGCCGATGTACTGGGCTTGTCCCGCCACCAGCACCGCGACGAACACCCGCCCGTCGACGCCAACCGCGAGTTCGGCGTTGTTGTTGTCGCCGCTGCGGCCGGATTGGGTGACCCTTCGCGTGAACGCCTCCGTGAGCGTGGCGTCGTGGCTGGAGACATCCTGCCAAGTGGCGCCGCCGTCGTCGCTGCGGAACACGCCACGAAGCCGAACGGAGGTGTAGAGGCGCTCCGGATCGCTCGGATCCTCCACCAAGTCCATTGCCGGCCGGCCAAACGGCAGACCCTCGACCAAGTCCCAAGTGTCGCCATCGTCCACGCTGCGGAACACGCCGCCAATGAACGGCCCCGCCGACGCCACCAGCCGCTCGCCACGCACCACGACGCCCGAGATGTTCCCGTTCTCCAGCAGGGGATCGGAGATTTGCCGCCAGGATTCGCCGGCGTCCCGGCTCAACAAGAGGCCCGTGCGATCGCCGCCCGCCTGCCCGAAACTGCTGTAGCGGCCGATGCCGGCGACGATGGTGCTTGGATCCGCCGAGTCGAAAGCCATCGCGCCGATGGAGAGGGAGCTGGCGTGGTCCGTGAGAGGTCGCCAAGTGGGGCGGAGCGCCGTGGCGTTGTCCGTGCGCCATATGCCGCCGTTCACGGCGCCTATGTACAGCGTGGCGGCGTTGGTCGGATGGGCCAGCACGGTGTGTACGGCGCCCACGACCTCGTTGTTCGGCACCACGTTCTCCGTCTGACCGAAGACGATCGGCGCCGGGCCAAGCGCTTCCCACTGTCCGCCGAACGCCGCCACGCCGGACTCCCGGTGCGCTCTGGAAAGCGGCACCGGCGCGAACTTGGATACGCGGTCGCCGGGAGCGGCGGGAAGGCCGGGCGCCTGTTCGCGGGCAGCGCGTTCGGCCCTTTCGGTCTCGGTGAAGAGCGATGGCGGCGCGTCGACCGGCGGTGCCCGTCGTTCTCGATCGCCCTCCGGTTGCGTCGGAAAAAACGCCCGATCCACTTCGGCCACGACGTGCCGGCCGTCTCCCGCCGGACGCACCACGAAGGCGGCCGCGGGCGTTAGCACCGTGCCGGTCACCGCGGCGCCGCGAACGGCCAAGGTGAATCGGCCCTCCGGCACGTCGACCAGACGCCCGCGCAACGCGTGGCCGCCGTGTACCGGGAAGGTTCTTTCCACCACTCCGTCGAAGACCGCGTCCGCGAACAGATTGAGGCGCAGCAGCTGATCGCCGGGCGCGGCGCGGAGCGACTTGTCGGACGGCTGCCGAACGCCCGATTCGGCGACTGCGAGCTTTTCGAGTTGCAGTTTGACGAAACGCCGCCGCTCGTGTGGCAAAGCCGCCGGCGGCTCGCCCTGCGCCGATGGCGGCGACGGCTCGGCGGCGACGAATACGCCGTCGGCGCCAGCCGCCGGCGCACCCCACGCGCCGGCCGCGGCCAGCAAGGCCGCCCCAATACAGTGCGTCAGCCGGCGTTGCGCACGCCCGTCACGCGGCGTCCCCCGCCACGGCCCTGACCGTTTTTCCCCACGCTCCATGGTCACTCCCATGACACCTCCATGCGCACGAACACCCGCCGCCCGCGCGGGTCCGCAGAGCGCACGTCGTAGCTTCCGGCGACGTTCACGAACGGTGGATCCTCATCCGTCATGTTGACCACGCCAACGCGCAAGGTGGTCGCGAGCCGCGCCCCCCGCGCCGCGCCGATTTGCACCGCCACGTTGGCGTCCAACGTCGTGAAGGCGTCGATGCTTCCGCCGCCGTCGTCCTCGTAGCTTCCAACATGGCGAAGCAGCACGTTGGCGTCGAAGTTGGCCCGCGACAGCCGAGCGCCAATGTTCGCTTTGAACCGCTGATTCGGCGCCCCGACGTTGCCGCGATTCAATCGGCCAAGGCCGTCGATGCGCCGTCCGGCGTTGGTCACGTCGTAGGCGAGCAGCAACGTGCCCTCCACGAAAGGCGCCAGCTCGCCCCAGCGCGTGTCAAAGGCCGCCCGCGCCGAGAAGTCCATGCCGCGGGTGTCGATGGCGTCGGCGTTGATGAACGCGACGTTGACGATGGAAATGGTGCCGGCCGAAGTGCGCACGATGCGCGGATCGAACGGATCCGCGCTGACGATGGCCTGCGCGTTCTCCTTGCGCAGCACATCCTCGAAGGCGTAGTCCCAGAAGTCCAACCCGAATTCCAAGCGACGGCGCGGGCGCCAACTGGCGCCGATATTGAAGGCCGTGGAGGTTTCCGGCTGCAGGTTGGCATCGCCCACGGTCCGCCGTCCCGCGAAGGTTCGGCTGCCGTCGTGATCGAGGATGTTCACGAAGTTGGTCTGCACGCCCTGGGTCTGAAAAGTCGATGGCGCCCGGAACGACGTGCCGACGCTGGCGCGCACGGCCCAAGCCGGCGTTGGCGTCAGCAGCACCGTGACTTTCGGATCCAGCGTGTCGCCCACGCCGCCGCCGTAGTCCTCGTAGCGCAGCGCGCCGGTCACTTCCGCCCAAGGGGCCAGCGGCAGCGACAACTCGCCATAGACGCCGCGGATGTCCGTGCTGCCGGCGAAATTGGCGTTGCCGATCAAGAAGACGAAACCGTCTTGCTGCGTTATGGAGTCGTACACCGTGCCAAAGGACTCCTCGCGCAGCTGAAAACCCGCGGCGAAGCCCGCCGGGCCGCCGCCTAGCGAGCCGAAGAAGCCCGTGACGTTGGCGTCCAGCACTTGCATTTCAGACTCGGCATCGCCCACGTAGTCGCCGACGATGAAATCGCGCAAGCGCGGATCGTTGAATGTCGGGTCGCCCGGGCGGGCCGAGAAGACGGAACTGAACGGATTGAAGTAAAGGCACGCGCCTTCACCGGGCCGCGCCGGCACTGCGGCGGTGGGGCTGGTGTCGCAACCGGCACCGCCAAAGCCGCGCAACGCCGCTTGAAAGTTGGCGGCGATAACGTCCCGCGGATTCAGCACCGCGTCGTTGGCGGCGCGCGTGTACGACACGTCCCAACCCAAGCCGCCGCCGAATTCGCCCTCGGCCCCGAAGGCCACGCGCACGGTGTTGTGTTGGAAGTAGCTGACCTCCGTCGGATGACCCACGCCGAAAGGCCGGCCTTGGAACAGCACGTCCTCGCCGAAGATGTTGCCGGGGTTGTCCGCCGGCACGAGCGGCGTGTTCAACACCGGATAGCTCGGCGAGACTTCGCGGCTCGCGTCGTTGCGGGCGTAGCCGACTTCGGCCCACAGCCAAGTGGCCCCGGTGAGCGGCCAGTCGGCCCGGCCGTAGCCTTGCAGACGATCCTCCACGGGCACCGCGGTGACTTGCGGCCCGTAGTCGAAACGGCAGATCGCGCCGCCGCCGGTGAGCGTTTGCAGCAGGCCGCCGTTCGCCTCGCAACCCGGATCCGCCACCGTTTGGCCGAGGGAAGGCACCCGGAAGCTGCCCGGATTGCCGAAGCCGCTGGTGGCCGGGCGCAGCCAGTCCACTTCGCCGAGCACCAGCGAACTGCGATCCAGATAGCTTGCGGCGAGCAGGAACGAGCCGCCGTCGCCGATGTCGCCGCCGAGCACGCCATCCACGTTGACGTCGTCCTGGGTGCCGTTGCCGGTGCGCCGGCGGTACTCGACTTGCAGCTCCATGCCGGTGAAACCCCGACGCGTAAGGAAATTGGCAACCCCGGCCACGGCGTCCGATCCGTAGATCGCCGAGGCGCCGTCCTTGAGGATTTCCACGCGTTCCACGGCCAAGAGCGGCACCAGCGCGGCCAGATCCACGAAGTTCGCGCCATCGTCCGTGGGCGCCGAAGACAGCACTTGCCGCTTGCCGTTCAGCAGCACCAGCGTGGACGCCACGCCAAGCCCGCGCAGATTGATGTTCGCGGTGCCGGGGGTGAAGTTCTGCGTCAGGTTGTCCGTGTTGTTCTCGGCGCCGCTGTTGATGGCCAGCACGCCAACCAGATCGCGCAGATCCTTGGCCGCCAAGGCGTTTAGCTCATCGGCGCCGAACTCCGCGAGCGGTGACGGGGAGTCCGCCTGGCGCTTGATGCGGCTGCCCGTGCGGGCCACCACCACGACCTCTTCAATATCGTCGCGGGCGGCGGCATCGGTGTTGTCGGCGGCCGCAAGCGCCGGTGGACAGGCCACCGCCAACGACAAGCCGACCGCGAGAGCGCGAGCGGCGTGAAGCGCCCCCGACAGCGGCGGGGTTTCGCGACAAGACATGTGACTCTTCCCGGGGTTTGACGCATTATTACACCAGTCGGCCACGCGCTTGGCCACGCATTCTAAGGCCGTTGATTCGAGGCCCGCGGCGATCGCCGCAATTGACGCCGCGGCTGGAAACGCTACACTTGCCCGCACTTTCGTCGTGTGCTTTCCCCGTCTTGCCCATCCCGTCGTCGCGGCGCGGGCACCGGCGTTGCCCTCAAGAGGCCTGACATGCGCCGTTTGCTGGCGATCTTGCTGGAGAACGAAGCCGGTGCGCTGTCGCGCGTGATCGGCCTGTTCGCGCAGCGCAACTACAATATCGAGACGCTCACCGTGGCCCCCACGGAAGACGCCACGCTCTCGCGCGTCACGCTTTCCACCGTCGTGGACGACGCCGCCAAACTGGAGCAGATCACGAAACACCTGAACCGCTTGATCGAAGTGGTGAAGGTGGTGGATCTCACAGACGGCGATCATGTGGAACGCGAGCTGATGCTCGTCAAGGTGCGCGCCGAAGACGACGCCCGGCAGGAGGTCAAGCGCACTTGCGAGGTGTTCCGCGGCCAGATCGTGGACGTTACCCGCGACACTTACACGCTTCAGCTCACCGGCACGTCGCGCAAACTCGACGCCTGCATTCGCGCTTTGGACGGCATCCTCATCTTGGAGGTGGTTCGATCCGGAGTGTCCGGCGTCGGCCGCGGCGAGAAGATCTTGAGTTTGTGATTTGCCGGCGGGCCGAGCCCGCCAAAAGCACGCGATAGCGAAGGAGAACATGCAAATGCACGTCTACTACGACAAAGACGCGGACTTGTCGATCATCTCGAAGATGAACGTCCTGGTGGTGGGCTACGGCTCGCAGGGCCACGCCCACGCCAACAACCTGCGCGACTCCGGTGTGAGCGTGAAGGTGGGGCTGCGCGAAGGGTCGCCGTCGTGGAAGAAGGCGACCGAAGCGGGCTTCGCCGTGGAACCCGTGGCCGAGGCCGCCGGCGATGCGGACTTGCTGATGATGCTCGCTCCCGACGAGCACCAACCGGCCATCTACCGCGACCACATCGAGCCGAACCTCAAGGAGGACGCGGCGCTGGCCTTCGCGCACGGGTTCAACATTCACTTCCAGCTCATCGAACCGCGCCCGGATCTGGACATCGTGATGATCGCGCCGAAAGGGCCCGGCCACACCGTTCGCTCCACCTATGTGGAAGGCGGCGGGGTGCCGTCGCTCGTCGCCGTGGCCCGGGACGCCAGCCGGCAAGCGCAGGAAATCGCCATCTCCTACGCCGCCGCCATCGGCGCCGGTCGGGCCGGGATCATCGAAACGTCCTTCCGCGAAGAAACGGAGACGGACCTGTTCGGCGAGCAGACGGTGCTGTGCGGCGGCGCCGCGGCCTTGGTGACCGCCGGCTTCGAGACCTTGGTGGAGGCCGGCTACGCCCCGGAGATGGCGTACTTCGAGTGTCTGCACGAACTCAAGCTGATAGTGGATTTCTTTTACGAGGGCGGCATCGGCAACATGTGGTACACGGTGTCCAACACCGCCGAGTACGGTGGCCTCACGCGCGGTTCGCGCATCGTCACCGAGGAGACGAAAGCGGAAATGAAACGGATTCTCGGCGAGATCCAATCCGGCCGGTTCGCGCGCGAGTTCGTCTCGGAAAACCAAGCCGGCGCGCCGACCATGAAGGCCATGCGCCGTTTGAGCCGGAACCACCCGATAGAGGCCGTGGGCGCAAGACTGCGCGCGATGATGCCGTGGATCGCCGCCAACCAGCTGGTGGACAAGGACAAGAATTGAACGTGCGCTGGCGCGCCGGCCGGGGCGCGTTCGTGCGCAACCGCCACTGTCGCCGGCGCGGGCGCCGGCCATGAAGACGCCGGAGCGGATTCTCGACGATTTCGCCGCCGGCCGTTTGGACCGCGAGCGCGCCGCGGCGGCGCTGCGCGAGGCGTATTTCGAGCACCTCGGCCACAGCACCATGGATCACGATCGCGTCCACCGCACCGGTGCCGCGGAGGTGGTCTACGGCGAGCACAAGACTCCCGAACAAGTGGCCGCCAACTTCCAAGCGGTGGCCGAGCGGGGCCAAAACGCCTTGGCGACGCGGGTGAGCGCCGCGGCCGCGCGCGCGGCCATGGACGCGGTGCCGGGAGCGGCGCATCACGCCGAGGCGCGCCTGGTCACCTTCAAGCAACGGCCGGCGAAACCCGCCGCCACAGCGATCGCGGTGGTGACCGCCGGCACATCGGATCGAGCCGTCGCGGAGGAGGCCGCCCTCACCGCCGAGTTCTACGACAACCCGGTGCTGCGCATCAGCGATGTGGGCGTGGCCGGCGTGCATCGGCTGCTCGCGCGCGTGGAGGAGATTCGCCAAGCCCGCGTGGTGGTGGTTGTGGCCGGCATGGAAGGCGCTCTGCCGAGCGTGGTCGGCGGCCTGGTCAAGGCGCCGGTGATCGCGGTGCCCACCAGCGTCGGCTACGGCGCGTCGTTCGGTGGCGTCGCCGCGCTGCTCGGTATGCTGAACAGCTGCGCCTCGGGCGTGGCGGTCGTGAACATCGACAACGGCTTCGGCGCCGGCTTTCTGGCGAATGTCATCAACAGACTGTGAGGCCGCGGCGAGCGCCCGGTCTCGCTCGCGGGCGCGCCCGACGCGCACCCGTCCTGCCCGTTGACCTTGCGCCCGGGACGCGCCATGCTTGCCGCCAGGCCAGTGAGTTGAAGGAACGGCGCGGATGTCCGACAAGCCCCTGCCAGCGGTGCCATACCTCAAGATTCCGAGCGACGGCGAACCCTATCTCCAAGGGAGCCGTTGCGGCGAATGCGGCGCCGTGTTTCTCGGCGAACGCGACAACTGCTCCAAATGCGGCGCCCGCGGCGGCTTGGCCACCGAAAAGCTGGCCGAGCGCGGCGAGCTCTACTCCTACTGCGTCGTGCACCGCTCGTTCCCCGGCATCGACGTGCCGTACATCTCGGCCATCGTCGATCTCGAAGGCGGCGGCACCGTGAAAGGCAACCTCGTGGGCGTGGCGCCGGATCCGGCGAAGATCGACTTCGGCATGCCCGTGCGCGTCGTCTTCCGGGACGCTCTCGGCCGCAAGGATCAAGACGGCAACTCGTACTTGGCGTACTTTTTCGAGCCCGCCTAGCGCTTCGGCCCAAACCTCAACCCCACCTCAACCGACCAGGAGCACACCCATGACGGACGCATACGTTGTCGGCGTAGACATGATCAAATTCGGACGCTTCCCGGAGAAGACCGTCCCGCAACTCGGCTCGCAAGCGGCGCTGCTGGCGCTCGACGACAGCGGGCTCACGATTCACGACATGCAAGCGCTCTACTGCGGCAACCTCGGCCAGGCCAGCGGCATGGTCGGCCAGCGCATCCTGCAGGAGATCGGCCAAACCGGCATTCCGGTGGTGAACGTCTCCAACGCCTGCGCCACCGGCGCGACGGCGTTCCGCGAAGCATGGACGGCGGTGAAGGCGGACCTCTACGACCTGGTGCTCGCGGTGGGCGTCGAGCAGATGGGCAGGGGCTTGCTGGGCGGTGGCGGGGGCGGCCGCGGCATCTCCAAGGAGGGGCTGCTCGGTTCCGGCACCATGCCTTCGGTGTTCGCCGAGGCGGGCATGGAGCACAGCCGGATGCACGGCACCACCTTCGAGCAGTTCGCCAAGGTGTCGGTGAAGAACCACCACCACTCCACCATGAACCCCAAGGCCATGTACCAGATCGAGACGCCGCTGGAGACGGTGATGAACGCCGAGATGATCTCCTACCCCAACACCAAGCTGATGTGCTCGGTGAACGTGGACGGCTCGGCGGCGGCGGTGATCGCGTCCGAGAAGAAGGCGCGCGAGCTCGGCTTGATGGATCGCGCCGTCAAGGTGCGGGCTTCGGTGCTCACATCGGACCCGTGGCAGGAGCGCGACCTGGTCATGCCGGACGTGAACAGCTGCACCCGCAAAGCGGCGGCGGCGGCTTACGAAATGGCGGGCCTCGGGCCGGACGACGTCGATCTCGTGGAGTTGCACGACTGTTTCGCCACCGCGGAGATTCTGCACTACGAGAACCTCGGCCTGTGCAAGGACGGCGGCGCCGGCCAACTCATCGACGACGGCGAGGTGGCGCTTGGCGGGCGTGTTCCCGTGAACGTCTCGGGCGGCCTGCTCTCCAAGGGCCATCCGCTGGGCGCCACCGGCATCGCCAACATCTACGAGGTGTCCACGCACCTGCGCGGCGAGGCCGGCAAGCGGCAAGTGGAGGGCGCGCGCATCGGCATGACGCACGTGATCGGCCTCGGCAGCGCCTGCGGCATCCACATCCTGGAGAAGGCCGCTTAGCGGCGGCCGGGTGGCCGCGGCCACCACGGGTCAAGAGCGCGTTCGGCCGCGGCACCCCGCGGCCGGTTCCGCCACGCCATCCCGAAATGCGCCCAATGCGCCAACAGGCCGCGCGGTGGAAACCGCGCGCGAGTCGGCCTTGGGTTGCCAGCCGCCAACGTAAGGCGTCGCGAACGATGACGCGCCCGGCGCGTGGGCGAATGTGTGGCGCATGGAGGGCGCGCAGGTGAAGATTGGCGTCGTCGCCGACACCCACAACAACCTCGCCAACGTGCGCGAAATCGTGGCGCTTTTCAACGCGGCCGGCGTGGATCGCGTGGTGCATGCGGGCGATATAACCCAAGCCAAAACGCTGGACGTGCTCGCCGGTCTCGAGGCGCCGCTCTACGGCGTGTACGGCAACAACGACGTTGAACGGGAGAGCTTGGAAGCCGGCGCCCGCGCCCACGGCTTCGTCTTCCAAGATCCGCCGCTCCATCTCCATTGGGCCGGCCGGCGCATCGTCGTCGTCCACGACCCCCGCGATTTGGCGGCTCTGCCCGCAGGCGACTTGGCCTTGCACGGCCACACGCACATGCACCGCTCGGAACGCCAAGACGGCCGCCTGGTGTTCAACCCCGGCGAATGCGCCGGGCACATGAAGGGATGGAACGCCATAGGCGTGGTGGATCTGGAACGCTTGGAGGCGGACGTGCTCAAGTTCTGAGCGCGCCGGCGGACGTGGCGACCACCAACCTGGATCGCGAGTGAACCGGCCGGGCCGGATTCGCACTGGAGGCTTCGGATGCGCGATTACTTCCTGCGCCGTCTGCTGCTGATCCCGCCGACGCTTCTCGGCGTCACGATCTTGGTCTTCGCCATCACCCGGCTGGTGCCCGGCGGCCCGTTGGAACGCGCCATCATGGAGGTGCAGCAGCTCGATGTCCAAGGCGGCGTCAGCACCCAGGTGGCCGGGCAGGACATGGCGCTTTCGGATGCCCAGTTGCAGCGGCTGCGCGAATACTACGGCTTCGACAAGCCGTTGCTGGAAAGCTACGTGGACTGGGTGGTGAAGCTGGGCAGAGGCGACCTCGGCACTTCGTACCGCTACAACGAACCGGTTTTGGACGTCATCGTGGAGCGCTTTCCGGTGTCGTCCTACTACGGCATCGTCACGCTGATGATCACCTACATCGTTTGCATACCGCTCGGGGTGTTGAAGGCGATCAAGCATCGAACCGTGGTGGACAATCTCACGTCGATGTTGATCTTCGTTGGCTACGCCATTCCCGGCTACGCCTTGGGCTCGCTGCTGCTGCTGTTCTTCTCGGTGCGCTTGGAGTGGTTTCCAATGGGCGGCTTCGTCAGCATGGCCTTCCACGAAAAGAACTTTCTGGACCAGGTGGCGGACCTCTTGAGCCACTCCGTGCTGCCGCTCCTTTGCTACCTGGTGGGCAGCTTCGCGCTGGTGACGCTGCTGCTCAAGAACCACTTGATGGACAATTTGGCGGCGGACTACATTCGCACGGCGATCGCCAAGGGCGTCTCGTTTCGGGCCGCGGTGACGAAACACGCCATGCGCAACTCGCTCATTCCCATCGCCACCACCTTCGGGCAGAACATCACGCTGCTCGTGTCCGGTGCGTTCCTGATCGAGACGATTTTCGACATCGACGGTTTCGGCCTGCTGGGGTTTAGCGCGATCCTGGACCGCGACTATCCGGTGGTGATGGGCGTGGTGCTGCTCGCCAGCGTGTTGCTGCTGGTCGGCAACATTCTCTCGGACATGCTGGTGGCGCTGGTGGACCCGCGCATTCGTTTCTCCTAAGCGCCGCCAAAGCGCATGTCCAACGTCGCTGCGCTCGAATTGGCGCCAGACTTGAAGCGCGGTTGCCACCGCGCGGATTGCTAGCGCGATGTTCTCCCTGAATCCGCAAACACGGCGCATGCTGCGCCGCTTTCGCGCCATTCGACGCGGCTACGTGAGTTTTCTGATCCTCTCGGCGCTGTTGATCGTCAGTCTGATCGGCGAACTCTTGGTGGGCAGCCGGGCGATCATCGTCAGCTACCAGGGGCAGTGGCACTTCCCAACCTACACGGCTTTCCATCCCGGCACGGACTTCGGATTGGACTACAGCTTCGAGACCAACTACCGGGAGTTGCGGGACGTCTTTCGGGCTGCGAACGAAGGCGACTGGGTGCTGATGCCTCCAGTGCCCTACAATCCCTTCGAGAGCCACGCCAGCGGCGATGTCTACAAACCCGAGCCGCCGTCCCTCGCCAGCAGGCACTACCTAGGCACCGACACCACCAGCCGCGACATTCTGGCGCGGCTTTTCTACGGCACACGCATCGCGCTGTTCTTCTCGTTGGCGTTCATGGCGTCGGTGTATCTCATCGGCATCGCCGTCGGCTGCGCCATGGGGTACTTCGGCGGCGTATTCGACCTGCTGTTTCAGCGCTTCATCGAGATCTGGTCGAACGTGCCCTTTCTCTACATGGTGATCATCGTCTTCTCGGTGATTCCATCAACCTTTTCCGTGCCGGTGCGCATTTTCGTCCTGCTCGCGGTGATGGTGCTGTTCTCGTGGACGTCGATGACCTACTACATGCGCACCGAGACGTACAAGGAGAAAGCCAAGGACTACACCGCCGCGGCGCGCGTGATCGGCGCTTCCACCGGGCGCATCATTTTCCGCCACATTCTGCCGAACGCGATTTCCACGCTGGTGACGTTCATGCCGTTCACCGTGGTCGCCGCCATCGCCGCCATCACTGCGCTGGATTTCCTCGGATTCGGGCTGCCGCCGCCCACGCCCAGCCTCGGCGAATTGCTGAGGCAGGGCACCGCCACGCTGCGCACGGCGCCGTGGATCGTCGGCGCCGCATTCGGCACGCTGGTGTTGCTGCTGACGTTGGTCGCGTTCATCGGCGAAGCGATCCGAGAATCCTTCGATCCGAAAAAGTTCACCGTCTACCAATAGGCCGCGGGAAGACGAATGCGCCCACGCAAGCAACGCAACAAAGGAGATGCCCACATGCGAACCGCCACCATTTTCGCGCTCGCGTCACTTGTCGCCGGATGCGGCGACTTTGACGGCGACGTCGACGCGCCAGCACCGGAGACCGGCGACGCCGACGAAGCCGCCGTCGAGGCGTACTACGCCAGCAAACCGGACTTCTTCAGCTTCAAGACGGCCGGGGACTTGCCGGTGGACCTCGTCTGGCAAAACGGCGGGCACTTGCCGGACATCGGATCGCCGGATGCGGTGAAGGGCGGCTCGCAGTACGGCTCGATTCAGGACTTCCCACGCACGCTGCGAACCGCCGGCCCGGATTCCAACGGCTCGTTCCGGGCTTGGCTGCTGGACGACACCTCCGTATCCATTGCCCATCGGCACCCCAACGAGTTCGAGTTCCACCCCGGCCTCGCGAAGGAATGGGCGGTGTCCCAGGCAACCAAGACCGTCTACGTGCGTTTGGACCCGGCGGCGCGCTGGTCCGACGACGTGCCCATAACCGCCGACGACTTCCTCTACATGTTCTATTTCTATCAGTCGCCGCACATCATCGCGCCTTGGTACAACAACTGGTACGGTACCGAGTTCACCAACATCACCAAGTTCGACGACCACACCTTGTCGATCACCGTGCCCAACGCGAAGCCGGACATGGACGCCCGGGTGTTGTCGCTGCGGCCCATGCCGAGGCACTTCTTCGGCACTCTGGGCGAAGACTTCGTAGAGCGCTACCAATGGCAGGTCGCGCCGACGACGGGCGCCTACACGGTGCGGCAAAAGGACATCGACAAGGGCCGTTCCATCGCGCTGACCCGCAACAAGAACTGGTGGGCGCAGAGCAAGAAGTTCTGGCGCTACCGTTTCAACGCCGATCGCATCGTGTTGAGCGTGATTCGCGACACGCCGAAGCGGTTCGAGGCGTTCAAGCGTGGCGACATCGACATGTTCGGCCTGAATCTGGCCGAGTACTGGTATGAAAAGCTGCCGGACGACGACCCGGACGTGCAGGCCGGCCGCATCCACAAGACAACCTTCTACAACCAAAGCCCGCGCGACACTTGGGGCCTGTGGATCAACACCTCCCGGCCACTGCTGGACAACCGCGACATCCGCGTCGGCATCAACCACGCCACCAATTGGCAACTCGTCATCGAGAAGTTCTTCCGCAACGACTACTCGCGCATGCGCACTTCGTCGGACGGCTACGGCGCGTTCTCGCATCCGACGCTGACCGCCCGACGTTACGACGTCCAAGCCGCTTTGCAGGCGTTCGCCAAAGCCGGCTTCGGGCAACGTGGCGACGACGGCATCCTGGTGGACGCCAACGGCCAACGGCTGTCGTTCACGCTCACCACGTCGTACGAAGGGCTGAAGGATGTGCTTACGATTCTGCGAGAGGAAGCCGCCAAGGCCGGCATCGAGTACCGCGTCGAAGTTCTGGACGCCACCGCCGGCTTCAAGAAAGCGCGGGAGAAGAAGCACGACATCTACTTCTCCGCATTCAACGTGGGCCTCGAGATGTATCCGCGGTTCTGGGAGACGTACCACTCGGTGAACGCCTACGATCAAGCCTTCCTGCCGGACGGCAGCGTCAATCCAGAACGAAAGCCAAAGACCCAAACCAACAATCTGGAAATGCTGGCGCTCACGGAAATGGACGCGATGATCGACGCCTACCGGGCCAGCGACAGCGCCGAGGAAATGCGCGGTCTGGCCCACAAGATGACCGCGCTGCACCACGATCACGCATCGTTCGTGCCCGGCTATGTGCAGGACTTCTACCGCGTCGGCTACTGGCGCTGGGTGCGCTTTCCCAAAGAGTTCAACTACAAGCACTCGGAAGGCGCCGGACAGCTCTTCGTACACTGGCTGGATACCGCGGCCAAGGAAGCCACCCGCGAAGACGACGGCACTTGGCCGGCGTCCATCCAGGTGTTTGATCAATTTCGACCGGCGGTCACCGAGTGAATGGCCCGAGTTCGCGCGCCGACGTCGCGCTGCTGGCCGTAAACGGGCTCACCGTCGAGTTCGACACCGACGAGGGCGTCGTGCGCGCCGTGGACGGCGTGACTTTCGACGTGAAACCCGGCGAAACGCTGGGCATCGTCGGCGAGTCGGGTTGCGGGAAGAGCGTCACCGCGCTTTCCATCATGCGTCTGCTGCCGCAGCCGATGGGCCGGATCGTCGGCGGCGAGATCCTTTTCGACGGCGAGAATCTGCGGCAGCTGCCTTTGGCGGCCATGCAGCGCATTCGCGGCGCCCGCATCGGCATGGTGTTTCAAGAGCCGATGACCGCATTGAATCCGGTTCACACCATCGGTCGGCAACTCGCCGAGTCGCTGCTGCTGCACGAGGGGCTGCGGCCGAACGACGCGCTTCGGCAAAGCATGGACATGCTGCATCGGGTGGGTATTCCGGCGCCGGATGTGCGCATGACGGAGTACCCGCACCAGCTCTCCGGCGGCATGCGGCAGCGCGTGGTAATGGCCATAGCGTTGGCCTGCAAGCCGGATCTGCTGATCGCCGACGAACCGACGACGGCGTTGGACGTGACCGTCCAAGCGCAGATTCTCGCGCTGATGCGCGAATTGCAGGACGATCTCGGCATGGCGGTGGTGCTCATCACCCACGACCTTGGCGTTATCGCCGAAACCTCCGATCGAGCGGTTGTGATGTACGCCGGCCGCATCGCCGAACACGGCAGCGTCTATGACATTTTCGACCGTCCGGCGCATCCGTACACGCAAGGGTTGCTAACCTCCATTCCCACTCTTTCCACCATGCGCAAATCGAAGTTGCCGGTGATCGAGGGGATGGTGCCGAGCTTGGCGGACCTGCCGCAGGGTTGCCGATTCGAGAACCGTTGCGCCCATCGCCAGCCGCGTTGCGCCGAAGCGCCGCCGGAACGCGAACTGGTAGCCGGAACGCACGGCGTCAGCTGTTACCGCTGGCGTGAACTGACACCCTCGGCGGCGGCGAATCCATGAACGTCGAAACGCCCGAACCCGCCGGCCCGCTGCTGGAAGTTGCCGATCTGTCCATGCACTTCCCGGTTCGCGAAGGCGTGTTGCGCCGCGCGCGCCGTTTCAACCGAGCGGTTGACGGCGTGAGCTTCGCCATCGCCAGCGGCGAGACGCTAGGCCTGGTCGGCGAATCCGGTTGTGGCAAATCGACTTTGGGGCGTTGCGTCGCCCGCCTGCACGCGCCCACCGACGGCAGCATCAACTTCCAAGGCGAAGAGATCACGCGCTTGCGGGGTGGGCGTTTGAGACCCCTGCGTCGCCACATCCAAATGGTGTTCCAAGATCCGATGGAGTCCCTGAACGCTCGCCACAACGTGGGCGACATTCTGCGCGAGCCGCTGGTGGTGCAGCGGGTGGGCGATCGCGCGAGCCGAGAGCTGCGAGTGCGCGAACTGCTGGACATCGTCGGCCTTCCCGCTCGTTCGGCCCAGCGCTATCCGTTCGAGTTTTCCGGCGGCCAACGACAACGCATCGGCATTGCCAGGGCCATCGCATTGAAGCCGCGTCTGGTGATCTGCGACGAACCGGTTTCCGCCCTTGACGTCTCCATCCAAAGCCAGATCCTCAATCTGCTAAACGACCTGCAACGCGAGTTCCGCCTTTCCTATTTGTTCATCGCCCACGACCTCGCCGTGGTGAAACACACCTCGGACCGAATCGCCGTCATGTATCTCGGCAAGATCGTCGAGACCGGCGATGGCGAAAGCATCTACCGGGCACCGCGGCATCCGTACACGAAATCCCTGATCAGCGCCATTCCGGTGCCGGACCCGCACCAGCGGGCGCGCCGCGAAGTGCTCTGGGGCGACGTGCCTTCCCCGATCGACCCGCCGAGCGGTTGCGCCTTTCATCCCCGTTGCCCCATGGCGACAGCGCGTTGCCGAGTGGAAACGCCGGCCTTGCGTGCCGTGCGAAGCGCGCCGCAGCGCGTGGCCTGCCATCTGGTGGATTGAAGCCGCGGGAACGGCGGCTCGCCTTCGCCCGCGCCAACCGGCCCGCTGACGCCGGCTGGCACCCGCGGTCAATCCGCGCTTTCGCCGCCCACCTTCTTCACGGCCCACCGCCCTAGTTCCCGCAGTTCGTCCAAGTGTTCCCGAATTGCCCGGTAGGAGACGAGATGGTCGATGTTCGCGCATTGATGCACCAAGACGTTGCGAAAGCCCGCCCAGCCGCGCAGCTTCTCCGCCAGGTCGTTGTCGATTTCGCCGGCCTCTTCCAACACGGAGAACGCATCGCGGTTGGTTTCCGGCGTCCTCATTCCGACCTCGGATATCCAGTGGTCGGCGATATTCGATGGCGGCCTCCGTCGCCAAGTGCAAGTAACGCTCCGCGAGATCGTGTACGCCGGATTCGGCCACGAATGTCTCTTCGTCCACCTCACCCAATGCGGCCGCTCGCGCCAAGTAGACGTCCAGCGCGCCGAGCCGACGCGAGAATATCTCCCGATCCACCATTCTTCCCTCCCTCCCGTAGCCGTGCGATCCGCAGCCGCCTGTGCTCGCGAAGACGCGGCTCGATGTCCTGATAGTCGCGGATCGTTCGTATCGAGAAGCGCAACCGGTCGGCCTTGTTGCGTTGGCGCAGCAGCACGCCATCGCGCAGCACCCGGTGACGCAGCAACGGCGGCGCCCCGTTCAGCAGCACGATGTGCAGCATCTGCGCCGGCACCGGATCCGCCAAGCGCGCGGCCAGGCGCCATATCGTACGGTTGACCGTGCCGGCATCCAGCACCTTGGCGTCATCCACCAACACGGCGATATCGAAATCGCTATCCGGCCGTTCTTTGCCCCACGCACGGCTGCCGAACAGATAGGCAAGGCGCACCTCGGGGAAGTCCGCGAACCGGGCGGCAAAGTGGCGGCGGGCGGTTTCGGTTTCGATCATGGCGCAACGCCGAGTCAGCTTGGACGCATCATAGCCCTATCCGAACCGCACGGGAGCGTTCGCCGACATCCCCCGCGGCGTGCAGTGGTACGCTGGCGCCATGAACTTCGAGACCACTGACGAACATCAGCTCATCCGCGACGCGGTCGGCAAGATCTGCGCGAACTTCCCGGACGAGTACTGGGCCGAGTGCGATAGCAAGCATCGCTTCCCTTGGGACTTCTACAACGCGATGGCGAAGGACGGCTGGATCGGCATCGCCATCCCCGAAGAGTACGGCGGCAGCGGGCGCGGCATCACCGAGGCCTCCATAGTGCTGGAGGAAGTGGCGGCGTCCGGCGCGGCCATGAACGGCGCAAGCGGCATCCACCTCTCCATCTTCGGCATGCATCCCGTCGTGCAGCATGGTTCGGAAGAGATGAAGCAGAAGTACCTGCCCCAGGTGGCGAGCGGCGACTTGCACGTTTGCTTCGGCGTCACCGAGCCGGATGCCGGCACCGACACCACGTCCATCACCACCACGGCGCGACGCGAAGGCGACTGCTACATCGTGCGCGGCAGGAAGGTGTGGACCACCAAGGCGCTGGATTGCGAACGGGTGTTGCTGCTAACTCGCACCCAGGCGCGCGACCAGGTGGCGCGGCGCACGCAAGGCATGACGCTGCTGCTGGCCGAGATCCAACGCCCCGAGGTGTCCATCTCGCCGATAGACAAAGTGGGTCGCAACGCCGTCGCCACCTGCGAAGTGGTCTATGACGACTTGCCCGTCCAAGTCGCGGATAGAGTCGGCGAGGAGGGCCGCGGCTTCCGCTACCTTCTCGACGGCTTGAACGCCGAGCGAATCCTGGTGGCCTCCGAAGCGCTCGGCATCGGCCGCGCCGCCATGCGTCGGGCCGTGGCCTACGCCAACGACCGCGTGGTCTTCAACCGCCCCATCGGCATGAACCAAGGCGTTTCCTTCCCCTTGGGCGAAGCGCGGATGCGGTTGGACGCCGCGGAACTGATGATCCGCAAGGCGTCTTGGCTCATCGACAACGACCAGCCCTGCGGCGCCGAAGCCAACATGGCCAAGTGGCTGGCCGCCGACGCCTGCTTCCAAGCCGCCGATCAAGCGGTGCAGACCCACGGCGGTTTCGGCTACGCCAAGGAGTTCCACGTCGAACGCTACTGGCGCGAAGCGCGCCTGCAACGGCTCGCGCCGATTTCCCAAGAGATGGTGTTGAACTACGTCACGGAACACGTGCTGGGCTTGCCGCGCTCCTATTGACGCCGGCGGCGGTGCGCCGGCTAACCGCTCACCGCGCCGGCAACAACGCGACGATACGCACCGGCCCCCCGCTGCCGCCTTTGATTTTCATGGGCAGCGCGATGACGTGCGTGCCCCGCTCCGGCAGACGCCCTAGATTGGCGACGTTCTCGAACACGGGGACGTCCCTTGCGGCCAGGATGCGATGGGTCTCGAACCCCTTCGATTGTCCGAAGTCGATACTCGCCGTATCGATGCCCACGGCGTTCACCTCGCGCTCGGCGACCAGCCACGTCGCCGCCTCGGGATGCAAACCCGGAAAGCGCAGCTTGGCCACCGCCGCCGGCCCCCGCTCGGCGGTGCCCAGGTAGCGCTCGGCATCCGGCCAATAGCGGCCGTAGCCGGTGCGCAGCAACACGATCGCGCCAGCCGGCAAAGCGCCATGCGTTTCTTCCCAGCGCGTCATGTCCGCCACTGTTGCTTGGTAGTCGCGGTTTGCGAGCGCTTGCGCGGCGACATCGACCACGACCGCCGGCCCCATCAGGCGCTGCAATGGAATCTCGTCCACGCTGTTGCGACCTTCGGCGAAATGAACCGGCGCGTCGATGTGCGTGCCGCCGTGTTCGGCAGTGCGGAAACTGTTGGCTTCGTACCAATAGCCGGCGTCGGTAGGCCCTTTGCTTTCCACCCGCAGCTCGAAACCGGCGGCGGTGGGCCAGTAGATCGTGTCTTGCGAATAGTCGTAGGACAGATCCACCCACTCCGAGCCCGGCTCGCCGAGCGTACTGGCCGACACCGCGCTCGCGCCAAGCAGCAAGACGATGAACAGCCCGTGGACAGTCTTCACCATGTAGGCGACTATACGACTATCGGCGGCGGGCGGACAGCTAGGCGGTGAGTCAACAGGGCGATTGCATTAGGACATAAAATGTCGTTTCGGGGCCCGAACGTACGCCTAACGGTGGCAAGCGACCCTCAAAACCGTCTTGTCAGACCCCATTTCGGGCGTTTTGGAAGGTGAAATCGGCCCCGGCCGGGGCTGCTTGGCCGCATAACCCACCAAAGATTCCCAAATGCAATCGCCCTGGGTGAGTCAAGCGAAACGTGGACACCGCTTGGTGGATGTCGTCCATGGCGGCGAGCTACCGTGTGACCAAGTTCCGCATCCTCGCCTCGGACTTCGGTGTGCCGCAGGTACGCCGGCGCGTCATATTCGTGGGGTTCCGAACGAGCAAAGCCTCGTGCCGCTTCGACGTGCCATTGCCGACGCATCGACCGTCCGGCGACCTGTTTGATCCCGCCAACCGCACCAACGGCGCGAGAGCCGCCTTGGGTCTGCCGGATGTCGGCTTCGACTGCTGCGCGCCGACGATCCGATCCGGCTTCACCGGGCCAAGGAACTCGACGAGCATTTTGAACAGCCGGGCCAGCCAAGCGATTTGGGCGAAGCTGCGAATCTGGCCCAACGGCGTGCAACTCAGTCGCGATGCCGCGGCCAAGTTCCCGCCCGAAAACGGCCACTTCCGGTTAGCCGTGCAGGACTGCGCCCTGTTGCAGGGCTTCCCTGAAGACTGGCGTTTCGCCGGAGCGGCCTATCAAGTGATTGGTCAGATCGGCAATTCGGTGTGTCCACCAATAGCCTACGCCATCGCCAAATCCGTGGCGACAGCGCTTGGCACCCAAGTTCGCAACGCTTGCGCGGAACCGCCCGACCCGATCGAGTTGAAGTCAACAACCGTCCATTAGTGATCTTCCGTCGGCACCTCGGCCGGTCACATCAAGCGCCGGTGTAGATGCCGTTCAAGAAGAGCGGCCCATTTCTTGTTTTGGCGCGGCATTATTGCAGCCTCCGGCCAAGTTCCACGGCACAAACAACCGCCGCCGCCGGAATACGTCGCGTCACCCGCCCTGCCGCTTCCCTGCCCCCCTGTGCGTGGCTTCTGTTGCGCCCATCCGCGCCTTACTTGGTCCGCGCCATCCCAATCGTCCCGGTCTCTCTCTTGCCCGCCCCGCCCCACCGCCAACGCCTGCCGGTGTGTATAATTCGCCGCCGTGTGGAACGAACGCCGCCTAAGTGGTCTAAGCGGTGTTGCGTGGCTTTTCTTCGTCGCCACGGGCCGGAGGGCTTTGGTGTGTTCGCACGGGCGTAGGACGCGCCAACTCAGTCAATCGACAAACGGAGCGTTGCAATGAAACTCAGCTCGAAAACGGGTAGCCACGTCTTTGCACCTGCCATCGCACTGGCGCTCGCGCTGCCCGCCAGCGTGCCGGCGTTGGCCCAAGAGGAGCAGATGATCGAGGAAGTCGTCGTGGTCGGCTCGCGCCGGCGAGACCGCTCCGCGGCGGATTCGCCCGTGCCGGTGGACGTCATCGGCGCCGAAGACCTCCGCAATCTCGGCGACACGGACATGGATTCGCTGCTCGCCTCGCTGGTGCCGTCGTACAACGTCGACACGCAGCCGATCAGCGACGCCGCCACCGTGGTCCGGCCGGCCAGCCTGCGCGGCCTGCCGTCGGACGCCACCTTGGTGCTGGTGAACGGCAAACGCCGTCACCGCGGCTCGGTCATCACCTGGCTCGGCGGCGGCACCAGCGACGGCTCCCACGGGCCGGACGTGGCTTCCATTCCCGCGATCGCGTTGGATCGGGTGGAGGTGCTGCGCGACGGCGCGGCGGCGCAGTACGGTTCCGACGCCATCGCCGGGGTCATCAACTTCGTGCTGCGGGAAGACGACAGCGGCGCCGCGCTGGACGCCCGCTGGGGGCGACACTACGAAGGCGACGGCGGCTCGTTCGCCGTCTCCGGCAACTACGGCATGCCCTTGGGCGGGTCGGGATTCCTCAACGTCAGCGGCGAGTTCCGCCAAGCGGAACCCACCAGCCGCAGCGTGCAACGCGCCGACGCGCAGGGGCTTATCGACGCCGGCAACACCCAAGTGCGGCAACCGGCCGCGCAGATCTGGGGCTCCCCGGAAGTGCGCGGAGATTTCAAGCTGTTCGCCAACCTCGGCATGGACATCAACGAAAACATGGAGCTCTACGCCTTCGGCAACTGGGCGCAGCGCACCGCGGAGGGCGGCTTCTTCTTCCGCAATCCCCACACGCGAGGCGGCGTGTTCCAAGGGCCGGCGCCGAACACCGTGAAGGTGGCCGATCTCAGCGCGGACGGCGCGAGCGGCAACTGCCCGGCCATTCCCGTGGTGAACAACGTCGCCGACCCGGCGGCGGTCGCCGCGGTTGCCGCCAACCCGAACTGCTTCTCGTACATCGAGCGCTTCCCGGGCGGCTTCACGCCGCAGTTCGGCGGCGACGTCAAGGACTTCAGCTTGGCGGCCGGCTTGCGCGGCACCTTGGCGAACGGCTGGTTCTACGACGTGAGCGGCGTGTTCGGCCGCAACGAAGTGGAACACTTCATGCACAACACCATCAATCCGCAGCTGGCGGCCCGCGGAGTCGACATTCCCACCACCTACTTCCCGCAAGCCTATGTGCAAGCGGATCAGGTGTTCGATGTGAACATCTCCAAACCGCTGGAAATGGGACTGTCGGCACCGCTGCACGTGGCGCTCGGCTTCGAGTGGCGCAACGAGTCCTACGAGCGGTTGCCCGGAGACATGAACTCCTGGTGGGTCGACGAGCGTCCAAACGGCTTCGCGGCGCAGGGCTTCGGCGTCGGCTCCAACGGGTTTCCCGGCTTGCCTCCGCGCCATGCCGGCGAGGAGAGCCGCAGCAGCTACGCCGCCTACGTGGATGTGGAAACGAACCTGATGGAAGACCTGCTGGTTGGCGGCGCCGTGCGCTTCGAGGAATACGAGGATTTCGGCGACACGTTGGACGGCAAGTTCACGCTGCGCTACCAACTGACCGAAACGATGGCGTTGCGCGGCTCCTACAACACCGGCTTCCGGGTGCCGACCGTGGGCCAGTCCACCGTGCGCAACGTCAGCACGGTGTTCGGCGCCAACGGCCTGGAGGACCGGGTCACGCTGCCGCCGACGAATCCGATTTCCGTGCAGAAAGGCGCGGTGCCGCTGACGCCGGAAGAGTCCGTGAACACCACCGTGGGCGTGGTGTTGACCGCCTCGTTCGCCGACATCACGCTGGACTACTACAGCGTCGACGTGGAAAACCGGATCGCCCAAAGCTCCACCTTGGCGTTGACCGCGGACGACATCGCCGCCCTCTTGGCGCTAGGCGTGTCCGACGCCACCAGCTTCGCGTCCGTGCGCTTCTTCACGAACGAGTTCGACACCACGACCCGCGGTGTGGACTTGGTGGTCACCGCGCCGTTGAACAACTTCGGGCCCGGCGACACGACGCTGATCCTCGCGGCCAACCGCAGCGACACGAACGTCGACGCGCGCAACTCGGACGTTGTCGGCGCGGACCGCGTGAATCTGCTGAAGAGGGCGCTGCCAAGGAACCGCGTCTCGGCGACGTTGACCCATGTTCAAGGGAACTTGCGCCTGCTGGGACGCCTGCGCCGCTACGGCGAGTTCTACGGCGCGCCGGCGGACGTCGGCGGTTGGGCGCGAACCTACGAGGCGCGCTTTCTGGTGGATTTGGAAGCGGCCTATTCCGTCAACGAGTCGGTCACCGTGGTGTTGGGCGCGCAGAACGCGCTGGACGCGTATCCGCAGGAGACGACGCAGGCCGCCCAGGACGGGGTCGGCATGCTGTACCCGGAGAACTCGCCCTACGGGTTCAACGGCGGCTTCTACTATCTGCGGGCGACTTGGGACTTCAAGTAGCGCGGACGTCGTTCCGGCCTTGCCGCGGCGGCCGCGCCGGCCGCCGCGTTCCTTGTCCTTGGCGGCCAACGCCTCCTTTGAGGTGGTGGCCGCCGGGCGAGAGGCGATGTTGGACGAGGTGGCCGCCCTGCGGGCCGCCGCACCGGCCGGCGCGGCGCGCGGCAAGCTCAAGCGAAAAGCGCACCCCTAGAAGCGTATAGTTGCCCGCGAGCTAGGCGCCAAAGCGCACGGCGTCGCGCCACGACCAACCCCCACCCACGACCAACGAGCCGCAGCCCATGCCCGCATCGTCAATGGAAGAGTTGGTCGCGCTGGCGAAGCGGCGCGGCTTCGTGTTCCAAGCGAGCGAGATATACGGCGGCCTGCAAGGCGTTTACGACTACGGGCCCTTGGGCGTCGAGCTCAAGAACAACCTCAAGGCCGCGTGGTGGCGTTCGATGGTGCATGAGCGCGACGATGTGGAAGGGTTGGATTCCGCCATCCTCACCAATCCGAAGGTGCTGCGCCATTCCGGCCACGAGGAGACGTTTTCCGACCCGTTGGTGGATTGCCGCGAATGCAAATCGCGCTGGCGGTCGGACCACTTGAACGGCCGCTGTCCGCGTTGCGGCAGCGCGGATCTCACGCCGCCCCGGCCCTTCAACCTGATGTTCAAGACCGGCATCGGGCCGGTGGACGATGGCGCGTCCTTCGCCTATCTGCGCCCGGAAACCGCGCAGTCCATTTTCACCAACTTCAAGAACATCCTGGACGCCACGTCGCGGCGACCGCCGTTCGGCGTGGCGCAAATAGGCAAGGCGTTCCGCAACGAGATCACCCCGCGCAACTTCGTCTTCCGCGTGCGCGAATTCGAACAGATGGAGCTGGAGTTCTTCGTTCCGCCGGGCACCGACCAAGAGTGGCTCGAGCGCTGGGTGGAGGAGCGCCTGCGCTGGTGGGACGCGCAAGGCGTGCCGCGAGAGCGGCTGGAACTGCTGCGCGTGCCGGACGGCGAGCGGGCACACTATTCCAAGGCGACGGTGGACCTGATGTATCCGTTCCCGCACGGGCTCGAGGAACTCGAGGGAATCGCCAACCGCACGGACTTCGACTTGGGTTCCCACACCAAGAACCAGCGCGAAATGGCGGTGACGGCCGCCGTGTCAAGCAACGACGAGTCGAACGCCCGGCTGGCGGTGCGCGACGACAACGGCTGGACCGTGCCTTACGTCATCGAACCGTCCGCCGGTGTGGACCGCGGCTTTTTGGCGGTGTTGAATGAAGCCTACTCCGTCGAGCGCTTGGAGAACGGCACCGAACGCACCGTGTTGCGCCTGCGCGCGCATCTGGCGCCGGTGAAGGCGGCGGTGCTGCCGCTGAAACGAAACCACGACGGCATCATGGCTCGCGCCCGCGCCCTCAAGGCGCAGCTGGCCGCTCTTGGCATCGGCCGCGTGCTGTTCGAGAACACCGGCAACATCGGCAAAGGCTACCGCCGCCACGACGAGGTGGGCACGCCGTTTTGCGTCACCGTGGACTTCCAAACTCTGGAGGACGAGACCGTGACGGTGCGCGACCGCGACACCATGCGCCAAGAGCGCCTTAACGCCGCGGCGCTCGCGGCCTACGTTCAGGAGCGAATCGCATGAGTCGAGCCGTCATCTCCACCATTGGCCGGGATCGTCCGGGCATCGTCAGCGAGATCGCCGGCTTGGTGCATGAACTCAAACTGTCCATCGAAGACAGCCGCATGACGGTGCTCGGCGGCGAGTTCGCGGTGTTGATGTCCGTGAGCGGGGGAACGTTGCACCTGCAGCGGTTGGAAACCAAGCTCGCCAAGCTGGCGGAAGAGAAGAACCTGGCGTTCCTGTTCCGTCGCACCGAGGGGCGCGACAACGTCCGCGGCCTGGTGCCCTACACGGTGACCGTCACGGCCATGGACCATCCCGGCATCGTCCATCAAGTTGCGGCGTTCTTCTCCTCCCTGACCATAAACATCCACAACTTGGATACCGTCACCGAACCGGCGCCGCACACGGGGACGCCGATTTTCTCGATGGTGATGGAGATCGAAGTGCCGCCGACAGTGCGCATGGTGGAGTTGCGCGACAGTTTCTTCTACTTTTGCGACGACCACGATCTGGACGGCGAACTGCGCCCGTCGTGAACGCAACGACGTTCCATGGACGTTCCGGGGACGCCGGGTATGGTGCCGAAGAGAGGACTCGAACCTCCACGGACGTTACATCCACTACCCCCTCAAGGTAGCGTGTCTACCAATTCCACCACTTCGGCTTGACGCGACGATAAGCCGGATCATATATCGGGCAGGTCCGGCTCGGGCTCCTCCTCGGCCGGCGGCGCCGGTTCTTCGGTTCCCGCCGACGTCGACGTCTCGCTCTCGGCCACGGGCGCGCCCGCCACCGGAAACTCGCGCAGCGCCTCGGCCTGTTCGTTGGCCAAGTAGGCGAGCCCAAAGGAAATGGCGAAGAAGCCGATGGCCAGCCACGCTGTCGCCTTGGTGAGAAAGGTCGCGGAACCGGCGCTGCCGAATACCGTGTTGGCGCCGCCGGAACCGAAGGCCGCGCCGACATCGGCGCCCTTGCCCTGTTGCAAGAGCACCAGCCCCACCAGCGCGAGGGCGTCCACCACGAGCAGGATCAGCAGTATTGTCGAAACAGTGTTCACTCTTTCACGCGCCGGTTGCGGACGGACTGGCCATCGCCGCCAAGCATATCGCAGCGAACTCGTTCGCGTCCAACGAAGCGCCGCCCACCAAGGCCCCATCGACATCCGGCTCGGCGAATATCCGGGCGGCGTTGGCGGCTTTCACGCTGCCGCCGTAGAGCACCCGCGCGGCGCGTCCGCCATTCGGCAGCGCGCCGCGGATCGCGGCGTGCATGGATTGGGCTTGCGCCGGCGTCGCCGTCTCGCCGGTGCCGATGGCCCATACCGGTTCGTAGGCGATCACGGCGTCGCGTAGCGCATCCGGCCCGGCCGCGCGCGCCACGGCGTCCAACTGCCCACGCACCACCTGCTCGGCGTTGCCGGCGAGGCGCTCGGTCCGGTTCTCGCCAACGCACAAGATGGGCGTCAACCCGGCGCGCCCGGCGGCGCGAAACTTCTTCGCCACCACCGCGTCTGTTTCGCCAAACATCTGTCTGCGCTCACTGTGGCCGACAACGGCGAAAGCGGCACCGAGGTCGCGCGCCATTTCCGCGGCGTTCTCGCCAGTGAATGCGCCGCTCGGCTCGCTTGCCGTGGTTTGAACGCCGAACCGCACGCCTCGGCCGGCGAACGCCGACACCGCGCAATCCAGATAGCCCCACGACGGGCAGATGACGACGTCAACGCCGGGCGGAGCACGCCAAGCGCGGGCGAACCGCGCCACGAAATCCTTGTCGCCATGCATCTTCCAATTGGCGACCAACAGCGGTGTCACGGCGGGCTATTCGAAGCCAACGCCGGCGCGAGCCGGAGCGAGAGCCCGCTGGCACTCCAGTCGCCGCGCGGATCCCCACGGAAACGCAAGTGACAGAGTCGATGCGCGACGCCAAGCGGCTGTTCCCGGCACGCCCAGCGGCGATACCGGCTTCACGCGCCGTTGGCCTGTCGGGCCACCTCCGCCAAGGACTCCGCGTATTGCCGCACATCAGCGGGATCGTCGCCCTCCACCATGATGCGCACCAACGGTTCCGTGCCGCTCGGCCGCACCACCACCCGGCCGCGCCCGTTCAGCTCTTTCTCCACATCGCGGGTTGCGCGCGCCAAGGCATCCCCGGCCGCAACAGCGCCGGCGCGCTTGGTGTCCACATTCGCCGTCGCCTGCGGGTATTTGCGCATGCCATTGCGCAGTTCGCCAAGCGGCTTGTCCTCAAGGAGCATGGCGGCAAGCACCTGCAAAGCGGCCACGATGCCGTCGCCGGTGGTAGCGAGGTTCAAGCAGATGAGATGGCCAGAGGGTTCGCCGCCTAGCGGCCAGTCGTTGGCGCGCATCCGCTCGAGAACATTGCGGTCGCCCACTTCGGCCCGCTCGAACGGAATGCCGCAAGTCACAAATGCCTGCTCGAGGCCGAGATTGGTCATGGGCGTGCCCACCACGCCGCCCTTCAACCGCCCCTGCTTGAGCCGCGAGCGGGCGATTATGTAGAGCAGGTCGTCCCCGTCGAAGATCTGACCGTCGCTGTCCACCATTGTCACGCGGTCGCCGTCGCCGTCGAACGCGATGCCGATGTCCGCGCCGGTCTCAACCACTTTGTCGGCCACCGTTTGCGGGTACACCGAACCGAAGCCTTCGTTGATGTTGGTGCCGTTCGGGTCCGCGCCGATCACGGTGACGTCGGCGCGCAGTTCCGAGAACACGTTGGGGGCGACCGCGTAGGTGGCGCCGTGGGCGCAGTCGATCACCACCTTGAGGCCGCGAAGGTGCAAGCCGCGGTCTATGGTGCCTTTGCAGAACTCGACATAGCGGCCGCGGGCGTCCTCCACCCGGTAGGCCCGCCCGAGGGCCTTCGAATCCACGGACTCAAGAGGTTGTTGGAGCTGCTCCTCGATGGCCCGTTCCTTGTCGTCCGACAGCTTGTTGCCGTCGGCGTCGAAGAACTTGATGCCGTTGTCGCCGAACGGGTTGTGGGACGCGCTGATGACGATGCCGGCGCCGGCGCCCAACGTGCGCGTGAGGTAGGCGATAGCGGGCGTCGGGATGGGGCTCAAGAGCCCCACATTCACGCCGGCCGAGATGAACCCCGCCTCCAATACGGATTCGATCATGTAGCCGGAGATGCGCGTGTCCTTGCCGATGACGACCAGCCCGGAACCCCCGCAAGCGAGCACCTTGCCGGCCGCCCAGCCAAGGCGCAGGCAAAACTCGGGCGTGATCGGATCGCTGCCAACACGGCCGCGAATGCCGTCGGTGCCGAAGTACTTCTTGGCCAATCCGCTACCTCCCAAGCCGAGCCCTTCGGACGCGCAGCAAATGCGTGCCGGCGGTTTCGTTGGCTGGCGCTTTCGTTGCTGGCACTGTCGTGGCGTCTCGGTTGGCATCCCTGCGTCCCGCCAACGCAATCTTGGGAAGTGAGCGCTCGCTCACTTCGGGGAGCGGCACAATCAATGCTCCTCGACCGGGCCGCCGATCGGCCCCGGCCCAGCGGTTTCCCGGCCGTCTTGGGACGGTTTTTTTGCGGAGGTTTCTTCCGAGCCGCCCGCGACGGGTTCCGTCGTGGTCACCTCCACCACCCGCGGCGGCAGCCCGGCCATGACGTCGTCGGCCTGTTCGGGCGTCAGCGTTTCCAACTCCATGAGCGCGTCCGCCATCTTGTGCAGCTTGTCCTCGTGTTCTTCGAGAATGTCCTTGGCGGTGCCGTAGCAGTCGTCCACGATGCGCCGGACCTCCTCGTCGATCTCCCGCGCCGTGGCGCTGGAAATGGGCTTCGGGTGGGCGGCGGCGGACATTCCCAAGAAGACTTCACCGTCCTCCTCGTCGTAGAGCAACGGGCCCATGCGTTCCGAGAACCCCCAGCGGGTAACCATGTTGCGGGCCAATTGCGTGGCGCGTTCAATGTCGTTGGCCGCGCCGGTGGTGATACCGTCGGCACCGTTCACCATCTGCTCGGCCACACGGCCGCCGAACAACGTGCATATCTGGCTGTTGATGGAGCGGCGGCTGTGGCTGTGGCGATCCTCTTCGGGGAGAAACATGGTGACGCCGAGCGCTCGGCCGCGCGGGACGATGGTGATCTTGTAGAGCTCGTCGTAATCCGGCACGGTGCGCCCGACGATGGCGTGGCCGGCCTCGTGATAAGCCGTGTTGCGCTTCTCTCTCTCTGACATCACCATGGACTTGCGCTCCGTGCCCATCATGATCTTGTCCTTGGCCTGCTCGAAGTCGTCCATCTCCACGCGCTCCTTGCCGCGGCGCGCGGCGAACAAGGCGGCCTCGTTCACCACGTTCTCCAAATCCGCGCCGCAAAAGCCCGGCGTGCCGCGAGCGATGATGGACGCATCGACGTTGGCGGAAATCGGCACGTTGCGCATGTGGACTCTCATGATCTGCTCGCGGCCGCGGATGTCCGGCAACGGGACGACCACTTGACGATCGAACCTGCCTGGGCGCAACAAGGCCGGATCGAGCACGTCCGGCCGGTTGGTGGCGGCGATGACGATGATGCCGTCGTTGGCCTCGAAGCCGCCCATTTCAACGAGCAACTGGTTCAGCGTTTGCTCGCGCTCGTCATGGCCGCCGCCGAGGCCGGCGCCGCGATGGCGGCCTACCGCGTCGATCTCGTCGATGAATATGATGCACGGCGCCTGCTTCTTGGCCTGCTCGAACATGTCGCGCACCCGCGACGCGCCAACACCCACGAACATCTCCACGAAGTCCGACCCGGAAATGGAGAAGAAAGGCACCTTGGCTTCGCCGGCGATGGCTTTGGCGAGCAAAGTCTTGCCCGTGCCAGGCGAGCCGACCATCAGCGTGCCCCGGGGAATGCGCCCGCCCAAGCGCTGGAACTTGCCCGGGTCGCGCAGGAACTCCACTAGCTCCTGCACGTCCTCCTTCGCCTCGTCCACGCCGGCCACGTCCGCAAAGGTGGTCTTGATCTGATCTTCGGAAAGGAGCCGCGCCTTGCTCTTGCCGAACGTCATCGGGTTGCCGCGGCCGCCGACGCCGCCTTGCACTTGGCGCATGAACAGCATGAACACCGCGATGATGATCAGAATGGGCATGCAGGTGATAAGCAGTTGCGTCCAGAAGCTCTGCTCCTCCGGCATTCGCCCTTCGACGTTGACGTTGGCGCCCAGCAGGGCGTCCATCAGGCGGGTATCCGGCACCCAGGGCAGCACGACCTTGAAAGCCTCGGTGTTTTGGGAAGTGGCGGTGACCACGCCGCTTTCGATAACCGCGTCTTGCACCTGCCCCGCTTCCACCGCCGCCAGCAGGCTCGAGTAGCTTTGCTCGCGCGGCTCGTTGCTCACGTTGAAGCTGTTGAACACCGTCACCAGCACTACGCAGATGATCAGCAAGAGAACGAGGTTTTTGCCCATGTCGCTCAAGGCTTTAGTTCCTCAGGGTGTGTCCGCGCGAACGCCGCGTAGGCGTCCGCAATGGCCGTTGGCGAACGCCGCCTCGACCGTTCGCCCGAACGGCATCGCGCAAGCATACATCAACAGGCGAGTCGCCGTCATCACGGCGCGACAGCGACTGGCCCGCGAACACGCTAAAGATGCGCCACGGCGTCGATCTCGAACTCGCGCTTGCCCTGCGGCGTTTCCACCACAACGGCGTCTCCGGCGGCCTTCCCGATCATCGCCCGAGCGAGCGGCGAGAACACGGATATCTTGCTCTCCTTGATGTCCGCCTCGTCCTCTCCGACGATCTTGTAGCGCACATGCGCGTCCGTCTGCATGTCGAGCAGAGAAACCGTGGCGCCGAACACCACCTTGCCGCTCGGTTTGATGCGGGTGACATCGATCACCTGCGCGTCCGACAGCATGGATTCGATCTGCCGAACCCGCGCCTCGGTCAGGCCTTGACGCTCTTTCGCGGCGTGGTATTCGGCGTTCTCGCGCAGATCGCCCTTCTCGCGCGCCTCGCCGATAGCCTTGGCGATGCTTGGCCGAACGGTGCTCTTCAAGTGGGCGAGCTCCTGGCGCAGCTTGGCTGCGCCTTCCACGGTCATGGGCGTTGACATGGTGCGGTTCCTCGTCTCTCCAGCGGCGCTCCATCGGGCGCACGGTCGTGCGCCGACGCGCGTTGCTTCTCTCGTCTTGTGTACCACAGCCCGCGGCGACACGCCAGTAGCGGCGAATCGCGGATCAGCCCGGTGTGCGGCCCGTTGGCCCGTTTGGCCCGTTGGCCCGTTTGGCCCGTTGGCCCGTAGGCCCGTTGGCCCCGTTTGGCCCGTTGGCCCGTTGTATAGTGGCGCACTAGCGGCTGCGCCCGCGGCTTGGCGGCGAAACCAGGCGCATTCTGGCGGCCTTCCACCAACCCGGCAATGTGAACCGGAGTGATGCATGGAACTCTCGGAACGTCGATTCGTCGCATCGAAAGTACGCTCCGCGGTGCTCTTCACCACGATCACCAGCATGGCCGCCGGCGTGTGCTTTGGCCTGTTGGCCTACTCGGTATCCCACGCCGAAGAGGAACTCGATGCGGCCCTGCTGCGCGCCGTGGTGCGCGAGGTGAAAGAGCATTACGTTGAGGAAGTGCCGCGGGAGATGCTGGTGGACAACGCCATCCGCGGCATGCTCGCCGGCTTGGACGAACACTCGCTGCTGTTGGACGAGCGCACGCTCATTGCCCTGCGGGAGGACACCGCCGGCGCGTTCGGCGGCGTCGGCTTGGAAATCGGCGTGATCGACGGCCACCTGACGGTGATCGCGCCTTTGCCGGATACGCCGGCGGCGCGCGCCGGCATCGTTGCCGGAGATCGCCTGTTGGAGGTGGATCACCGTCCCGTGCGACGCCTCGCCGATGCCGCCCAAGCATTGCGCGGGCGTCCGAACACCAGCGTCCATGTGCGCGTTGATCGGCCGGCCACAGCGGTGGGGGCCAGCGACGCGGAAGCGCCCGACGGCGGCGAAGCTCATTCACCGGCGGAAGAGACAGCATCCCCGCCTGCCGAACGAAAAGCCCGAAATCCACTCGATTTCGCCATCACCCGTGCCCATATCAACGTCCCAAGCGCCCGCGGTCGGGTGTTGGCGCCCGGCTACGGCTATGTGCGTATCGGCCAGTTCAACGACACCACGCGCGATGATCTCGCCGCGCTGGTGGCGGACTTCGCCGCCAAAGCACCATTAAAGGGTCTCATCGTCGATCTGCGCGACAACCCCGGCGGCCTTCTCACCACCTCGGTTGCGGTGGCCGACGCGTTCCTCGAGCAAGGCGTGATCGTATCCATCGAAGGCCGGTTGCCGGAGATCGCGCAACGTTACGAGGCCGATGCCGAGGACATCACCGGCGGCGCCGCTCTGGCCGTGCTGCTGAACCGCGGTTCCGCGTCCGCTTCGGAAGTGGTGGCCGCCGCCTTGCAAGACCACGGGCGCGCGACGGTGGTGGGTTCGCGGAGTTACGGCAAAACGTCCGTGCAATCCGTGATGCACTTCAACAACAAACGGGCGATAAAACTCACCACCGCCCGCTACGTCACGCCGTCCGGCCGGGCGTTGGACGACACCGGCGTGACGCCGGATATCGCCGTGCCTCGGCAGAATGGCGCATCCGCCCAAGATCACTACCAACGGGTGGTGGCCGTGGCCCTTGCGCATCTGAAGGAAGGCACCGGCAACCGCAAAGCGGGCACCTAACCGCGGCCGTTGAGAATCCCCTGTCCGGCGCTGAAATCCAACGTGCCTTCGTAGAGCGCCGAGCCGCTGATGGCGCCAAGCAGCAAATCGTCGCCAAGCGCTTTGAGCGCGCGCAGATCCGCCAAGTTCCTCACGCCGCCCGAAGCGATGACGGGCACCGGCGATACAGCCGCAAGGCGGCGCATGGCGTCCACGTTGACGCCGCGCAACGTGCCGTCGCGAACGATGTCCGTGTAGACGACAGCGAAAACGTCCACTTCGGCAAGCGCGCCCACCAGTTCCACATCTCCCGCGCCGCTCGTTTCCGTCCAGCCTCGGGTCGCGGCTTTGCCGTGCCGGGCATCGAGCCCGAGGATGATCTTGCCCGGCCAACGCTCGGCCAACGCGCCAAGGAACGCCGGCTCTTCCACGGCCCGCGTGCCGACGATCACCTGGCTTGCGCCGGCCTCCAAGTACGCGAGCGCGGCCTCGGCGTCGCGCACGCCACCGCCCACCTGCACGGGCACATCGCCAGCCGCCGCCACGATGGCCTCCACCCAACGTTGGTTGACCGGACGCCCGGCGAAAGCGCCGTCCAAGTCTACGACATGCAGCCGCCGGGCGCCCAAGTCCAACCAGCGCCGCGCCATGTCCGGCGGATCGTCCGAATACTCCGTGGCCGAATCCATCACGCCTTGGCGCAACTGCACGCAGCGGCCACCCTTGAGGTCTATCGCCGGAATGAGCAGCAAGGCCGCGACCTTCGGCTTACAAAACGCCTTTGGTGGAAGGCGCGTCGTCCGTGCGCGGATCCCGCGCGAGGGCCATCCGCAGCGCCCGGCCGAACGCCTTGAACACCGTTTCGGCCTGATGGTGCGCGTTCGCGCCTTTCAGATTGTCCACATGCAGCGTCACCCGCGCGTGGTTGACGAAACCTTGAAAGAACTCGCGCAAGAGATCGACATCGAAGTCGCCCACGCGCGCCCGCGCGAACGGCACTTGGTAGCTGAGACCAGGCCGCCCGGAGAAATCCACCACCGCCCGCGACAGCGCTTCGTCAAGCGGCACATAGGCGTGCCCGTAGCGCCCGATGCCGCGTTTCTCGCCCACCGCCTCCGCCACGGTCTGGCCGAACACGATGCCGACGTCCTCCACCGTGTGGTGGGCGTCCACCGCCAAATCCCCCTCGGCACTCACGCGCAAATCCATGCGGCCATGCCGCGCCACTTGGCCAAGCATGTGCTCGAAGAACGGCAACCCGGTGGCGAGCTCCGCCACGCCGCCACCATCGAGATTCACCCGAACGGCGACATTCGTTTCCAAGGTGCGCCGATTGCGACAAGCGATGCGAGCGGGCATCGGCGCAGTATAGCAAGCGCCTTTGGGGGGCGGGGCGGCAGGCCGGTGCGGCGCACGTTCTCCGCCATCGTGCAACTAACAGCTTCGCCGCCGCGCCACGTCAGCCCCGGCCATTGGCGATGGCGTCGCTTTCGAGAGTGACGCGGCGCCCATTGTGGTAGCGCAGCCCTTCCCAGAGGACGCCCTCATCGGCGGCGTGTCCCGCGCCGCCGGCGCAACGGTAGGTTGTTCGGCAGAGCTGCCCGAGCGCGTGAGCGTCCTCGGCGGCGAGACAAGAGGAGACAAGGGCGATGGTTGGCAGCTTGCCTCCGCCTTGCGGCACGTTGAAATCGTCGGCGGTTGACGCGACGGCGAGGATGGCTGCGAACAAGGCGAGCGTGGTTTTCATGGTTTCCTCCGAAGGTGTGTTGAAGGTGAGGGTGTGGTGAGAAGGCACCGACAGTTCGGCTCAACGCGGCTTGCGACCGCGCCAGAAGCCCCAACGCCGCTTTTCCGATCCGCGTTCGACCGTCGAGCCCAGAACGTCCAACTTCGCCGCCGCCCAGCTTGGCTCACCTTTGTCCTCGATGTCCTCGATGCGCCATGTGCATCATCTTCGTAAATCATGGTACTCTAGGAGTTCATTTAATTACTTAGGAACCTTGTTATGCCTGTTGCTCTTTCAAGCCACCGTATTCGCGTCGCCGATGAAGTCTGGGTCGCCATCGCGTCCCTGCACCGTAGCCATCCGCAGGCGCGGGACTTTGCGATTGCGGAGATCATGGAACAGGCCGAGTCCGCCAATGTCACCGGCGTGATGCCGTTGCGCCCGGGCGTCAAGATCCACATCTACCAGCACTGTGTTGCCAACAGGCCGCCAAATCCCGGTCGCTACCGCATGCTCTTCGAGACCGCAACAGGTCGTCGCCGCTTGTTCCGGCCCGGCGACCCCTGCCACCCCATGCGGGCGTTGGGAAAGGAAGCACCGAGGCGTCACGAACTGCCAGCCGCCTACGGCGACCTCATCGACTGGTACGAAGGCGTCTACGCACCTGCCGCTTCCGGCGCCGGAGAAGACCCCATCTTGGCGTTGCGCGGCATGGGCAACGAAGTCTGGGCGGACGAGGATGCCGACGCCTACGTTCATCGCCAACGGAGGGGGTGGCGGTGAGTCGGATATTCTGGGACACGAACCTGTTCATCTATCTGCTTGAGGACAAGGGCGAACTCACCGAACGAGTCGTGTCGCTGCGCGAGCGGATGATCGAGCGGCGGGACCAGTTGCTCACGTCCGCCTTGACGTTGGGCGAGATTCTCGTGAAGCCCTTGGAAGCCGGCGACGAGCAACTCATGCGGCGCTACGAGCGTGCGATCACCGCCAGTGCCGCCGTGCTGCCATTCGACCAAGCGGCGGCAGCCGCCTTCGCCACCGTTCGCCAAGACCGCTCGATCCATCCCGCAGACGCGATCCAACTGGCCTGCGCCTCCGTCGCCGGAGTGGACATGTTCATCACCAACGACCAGCGACTCAGCCGGCAGATCGTGCCGGGCATTCACTTCATCCAGTCCCTCGCGGGCGCGGCTCTTTGAGTTGAGACACCGACAACCGCGGGACGGCAAGTTCCGAGACCGCTAGCCCGTCGGCGGTGCCTCGCAGCCACGAACCCTGAACGTCCCGTTCTCTCGACCATGGGCGATGTCCCACGGAAGGACGGGCGGGTCTCGCACGGCGCGGGCGGCTTCCGTCGCGCGAAAAATCGAGCAAATGGCCTACATCCTCGGCGCGTCCGGGCGGCTGGAGTGGAACGTCATGGACAACGACGGCGCCCACAAGTTCACCTTCGTCTGCCCGCGCAGAAACCGGGCGGCCGCGACGTTGCGGCTGCAGGTGTCGGGCTCGCCGGCGAGGCTGCTGCGCGGTTCGCGGGCGTTGGCGAGGCGGCCACGCGGGAAGCGCTGCACGCGTGGGCGGAAGCGCTGCCGGCGGCCCGGTCGGGCGACGGCGCGCTGCCGGCGTTCGAGGAGTTGGAGCGGCTCGAGGGAGACGATGAGATGACGACGATATCGGAGGCCCGGCTGGGCAAGTGGTTCGACGACTTCCGTGCGGAGAACTTGGAACGTGGCATCGAGCAGGAGCGGGCTCGCGCCATCGAGCGGAGCGTTGCGCGGCTGCGCCGCCAAACGATGATCAGATTCGGCGCGGCTGCCGCCGAGTTGGTGTCGGACGCGCTCCGCAGCGGCACGACCGAGACCGAGTTGGACCGCGTCGACGACCGGATCGTGGAATGCGGCAGCGCCGACGAGCTGCTGGGCCGATTGAGCGCGGGACAATCCGACAGCGGCAACGGGTCTCGGAGGACCGGCCGCGCCAACCGGCGCCGGCGACGAGACCGCCGGTCAACTCGCCGGGCACCGAGAACAACCGGCGCTGGATGCCTTCGCGCGCGTAACAGGGAAACGGGGCCGCTGATCGGGTCGGCATGGTCGCAAACCACTGCGGCGCGCCGGTCGACAAGCGCCCGAAGTGCGGCACCGTCGAGCGACGGGGCGTTGCCGGCGTTCGAGGAGTCGGATCGGCTTGAAGGAGACCAGAAGATGACGACGATATCCGGGGCCGTGGAGCAAGGCTTGGGGCGCGGGATCGAGCAGGAGCGCACACGCGCTATCGGCACGCGATCAGGCTGAGCCTTGTCGACAGGCCGTCCACTAACGACACGGGTTGTCCGCGACTCGGGTTGCGACGTGGTCTTCCGATTGAGCAGGCAGGAACCGACCTCCGGGCCTGGTCCGGATGCGTGGGCGGCGATGTCGGTTCCCCTGAAGAAGCAAGGCGGTCCGAGCGCGGTTCGGCCCGGCGGTCGGCTCAGGAGCTGTCGAACGGCACCGGCACGGGGGCCGCACCTTGCCTTTGGCGTCCAAGCGCTCGGTGGCGAACAGGCAGGGGCGGTGGAAGTTGAGGAACGGCGACAGATCCTCGCGGGCGAACCGGTCCACGTCGTCGGCGAAGCGGACGGGGATGTGCTCGTGGCCCGGATGCCTGCGCACCACGTGGGCGTTCCTGCCCTCGACGAGGGCGTTGTCGTTGGAGCGCCGCGGGCGCGACTTCGTGAACTCGCCGACGCGCAGGTTGTAGAGATGCGAACGCGACACGTCCGCCAAGCGCTCGAAGCGCGCGTCGCCGTGGACGTCCCGCGCGCGGCGCAGGATCTCGCAGGTCGCCAGCCCCGACATCCCGCTGAACGCCGCGTCCACCTCCGCCAGCAGCCGGATGTCCGCCGGCGCGTAGACGTGCTCGAACGGACGCCCGCTGTTCCGCGCCCGCAGATCCACCACGGCTCCGGTCTCCGCCTGCCGCCGGATCAGCCGGCTGATCTGCGCCGCCGAGAAGCCGCTCGCCTTGCCGATGTACGCCCGCAGGCAGCCCCGGTCGGCGCGGCCCAGCCGGTGGTGGCCGAACGCCGCCAGCGTCCGCCGCACGAAGGCGTACGCGGACGCGCGATCCTTGGGCTGGTAGTCCACAGGCTCGGATCCCTCGACGAAGGCCCGAACCTGCTCCATGGTGCGCAAGCGCTCCGTTTGAAGTGTCACGATCATCCTCCCGGTGTGGAGGACTCAGCGCCCGTTCATGCTCACCTAGCGTTGGACAGTTGGACAGTTGGACAGTTTGGACAGTTCTCTTGCTTGCGTTCCCGGTGGAACGTGCGGCATACTGCGTGGCGGAGCGTTGACGGCAACACTAGCGTGTCGCGGGGCCAGCGTGCGGGAATAGCTCAGTGGTAGAGCACAACCTTGCCAAGGTTGGGGTCGCGGGTTCAAACCCCGCTTCCCGCTCCAAACCCCGGCCGGCGCAGTGCGCTTGGCGCACGCCTAGATGTCGGCCAGAACCAGATCCCGCAACGTCACTAAGCCGACGGGCTCCCGGTCGTCGTTTGCCACTACAGTGCGCGTGAGGCGAAGCTCGGCCAGCAAGCGCAGCGCGTAGCGGGCCTGCATCCGCGGCGAGACGGTGACCACCGGCTTGGTCATCACCTCGTAGACGTGGACGCGGTCCGGCGCCCGATTGCGCGCGACCACGTCGGTGGCCAGGCGAACCATGTCCACAACGCCCACTTCGTCGTCGACGCCGCGCCGGGAGACGATCAACGAACTGACGCCGTGCCGCTTCATCACGGCCATGGCCTCGCCCACCGTTGCCATGCCGTCGATGGTGTGCAACGTTGTCGCCATCAAGTCCTGAATCCGCAAATCGCTCATAGCTGCTCTCCCGCCTTGTCGCGGTGATGTTGACAAGCGCTTCCCAGCTATCGAATCGCGGACGCCGCCGCGGGCGCGGCCTGTGTTGAAGCGGGGTTCAGCCGCGCCTCAAAGGGCGCTATTGTGCCCGCGACCGGCGGCGAAACCGCACGCCGGGCGACTATCTTGCACCAATCCGAAGGTCACCATCCCTGCTGCGCGTGTTCGCGCTTGCCGGGCGATTCACCCCGCGGCGGCCAGCCGCAAGTGGCCGGGCACGAGGGCCCGTTCCAGCTGCTCGAACGCCAGCTCCGTCGCCACGGCGAGCAGCGCCGCCGGGATGGCACCTTCCAAGATCAAGCCGGTGTCGTTCAAGGCGAGGCCCGTGACGATCGGTTCGCCAAGGCCGCCGGCGCCGATGAACGCGGCCAATGTCGCGGTGCCGATGGTCACCACCGCGGCGGTGCGCACGCCGGCGAGAATGGCCGGCATGGCCAGCGGCACGAACACCAGTCGCAGCTCCTCGGTGGGCTTGAGGCCCATCGCCGTGGCCACGCGCCGCAAGGTGGGATCGATGCCGCCCAGCGCTGTCACCGCATTGCGCAGAATCGGCAACAGGGCGTAGAGGAAGAGCGCCACCACCGCCGGCTTCGGGCCGATGCCCAGCAGCGGGATGAGCAGCGCCAGCAAGGCGATGGAAGGTATCGTCTGAAACAACCCGGCGAGGTAGACGGCGCTCTTGGACAACCAACCCACCTTGAAGATCAAGATGGCCACAAGCACCGCCACGAAGGTGGCCGGCAACAGCGCCGCCAAGACCAGCACCAAGTGCCTCGCCGTGTTCGCGCCGATGCGCCCCCACAGGCGCGGCTGCGGCGTTGCGGCCGGTTCGCTGGCACCTACCGGAGCGGCTATCTTCTCCACATACTCCCTGGCCACCCGCCGGGCCCCCGCGTCATCCAAGGCGGCGGCGTTCATGGCGCGCATTTCGTCATCGCCGAGCGTGCCGGCCACGCCGATCAGCACGGCCCGCGCGCGCGGCGGCAAATCCGCCCGCGCCAACGGCACGGCAAGGTACGCGGGGAAGAACCCCTTGTCGTCCTCGAGCGGGGTTAGCGCCAGGCGCGCGAGCTCGCCATCCGTGGAGTAGCCGTCGGTGAGGTCTATGGCGCCGTCGGCGATGGCGCGGTAGGCGAGCGAGTGCTCGATGCCGTCAGGCGTCTGCGGCAGCGCGTAGACGCGGCGCAAGCCCTGCCAGCCGTCGGCGCGGTCGAGGAACTCGTGCGAAACGGCCACGCGCAAGTCCGGGTGTTCCGCCAAGTCCGAGATCTTCGCAAGGCTTCGCGCCTCGGCGACGGCGGGCGAAACGGCCAGCACATAGGTGTTGTTGAAGCCGAACGTGGGCAACATCTCCACCTCGTCCATGGCAAGGGCCGCGGTGAGATTCGCCCAAGTGGGGTCCTCCACGCGTTTGATGCCCTCGGCGATGGTGCCCGTGTACTCCACATAGACATCCACCTCGCCGGCCACCAACGCGTCGTAGCAGATCTTCGTGCCGCCAAGGGCTTGCTCGTGACGCGCCGGGATGCCCTCGCGCCGAAGCAGCTCCGCCAGCGCCTCGCCAAGAATGATGGACTCGCGAAAACTCTTGCTGGCCACCACCACCGGATCGGCGGCGGCGCCGGCCACCGGAGCGGCGGCGAGTGCACCGGCCAACACCGAAGCGCTCCAAGACGGCCGTGCGCGACAGCCGCGCTGAACCGCTCTCGCGTAGCGGCGAGACGGTTTCACGACGCCGACGCCAACAGCGCGCGCACGAAATCGTCGGCCGGATCGGCCGCCACCTCGTCCGGGGCGCCCACTTGCAGCACGCCGCCATCGCCCATCACCACCAGATGATCGGCGAGCCGACACGCCTCGCGCATGTCGTGCGTCACCAGCACCGTCGTCACCTGCTCGTGTTCGCGCAACGCCTCGAATTGACGGTACAACTCAACCCTGGCGATGGGATCCACCGCCGAAAACGGCTCGTCGAGCAGCAACATCTCCGGGCCGAGCATCAATGCGCGGCACAGGCCCACGCGTTGTTGCTGGCCGCCGGACAGCTGGTGCGGATAACGGTCGTTCAGTTCGCCGCCGAGCCCCACCAAGTCGAACAGCTCGTCGTGCCGCGCCGCCACGGCGTCCGCCCGCCAACCGGCGAGGCGGGCGAGCAGGCCGGCGTTCTCCGCCACCGTCATGTGCGGAAACAGACCGGCCCCCTGCACCGCGTAGCCTATGCGGCGGCGAAACGCCTCTATGCCATCTAGCGGAACAGGATCACCAAGCACCAGCACTTCACCCTCGTCCGGGCGGTACACGCCGTTGATGAGTTGCAGCGCGGTGGTTTTGCCGCAGCCGCTGGCCCCAACCAGGGCGCTGCCGCGGCCGCTAGGCAAGGCGAGATGCACATCGCGCAACACCCAATCGGCGAAGCGCTTGCCGACGCCGCGAAACTCCACCGCGACGGGGCCATTGGCCGGCGCACTCGTCACACCGCGGCCTCCAGCGCATCGGCGTAGGCGGCCAGTTCGCGCAGTTGCGCCTGGCGGTTCGCGTCCGCCTCGCCGGCCAGCGCCGCCACCTCGCCGCGGAACGCGGTCAGCGACGGGCGATGGCCAAAACCTTCGAGCAGGCACTGGCATACATGGCGGCGCCAGCGCTCGCGTTCGTCGTCGTCGGCTTCGGCATCGCGCAACCGCGCCTTGAGGCGAGCGCCGAGCTCACGCAAACGTTTGTCTCGCGGCGCGAAAGGCGGCCACGGCGCGCCCGAGCCGAGCGCCTCGCGCACGCGATCGGCCGCACGCCGGTCCGCGTCCTCGGGGAACCCGTCGTACAACGCCAGCTCGGCGTCGATCGCGCCTAGGGGTTCGTGCTCGTCGACCCGGTAGATGTCGGCGATCTTCTCGGCGAGGCCCGGCGTCGTGGCGAGGGTTTGTTGGCGGCGCGCGATGATGGCGGCATCCCACCCCAAGCGCTCGGCGTCTTGCACGCGCACGGCGGTGAACGGCGCGAGGAACGGGCAGCGGTTCAAGACCACGGCTTTGATTGGCGGCCTCTCCGCCGGCGAATCGCCATTGCCCGTGGCGAACAGGCGGGCGCGGAGCGCGTCCGCGTCCTCCTCAACCAACGGCGAGACGTCGCGGGAGAGATCCGCGACGATCAAACGCGTGTCGATGTCCGGATGGCGCGCCACCGCGACCACCGGCGCGGCGCACCGGCGCTCGTTGGCGTAGCTCGGCGAAACGTGTACGCACACCTTCCTGCAAAAAGGCGTCAGCAGCCGGCGGGCGGCGTCGCGCGAGCGGTGGCCCAGCGCGTAATCCCAGAGCCGTGGTTGTTTGGCTCGAAACAGCCGCGCCAACGCGATGGTGGCTTGCACATCGCCGAGCGCGTTGTGCGGCTCGTGGTCGATGCCGTTGGCGGCGCAGAGGTCTTCGAGCCTGAACGACGGCACGCCGTCCGCCGCCGGCCAGCGCACGCCATCCGGACGCAACGCGCAGGCCGCCCGCGCCAAGTCGATGAGATCCCAACGCGAGTTGCCGTCCCGCCAGGACCAAGCGTAGGGATCGATGAGGTTGCGATAGAAACCGTGGCGCAGGAACTCGTCGTCGAAACGCAGGTTGTTGTAGCCGACGACGCAGGTGCCCGGTTGCAGGATTTCGCGCTCCACCTCGTTGAAGATGCGCCATTCGTCCTCGCCGGCGGCGGCGACCGTTGGCGTGATTCCCGTGACGAGGCACGCTTGCGGGCTTGGCAGCACGTCCGGCGCCAAGGCCACGAAGTCGCAGCGGGGCTCTCCCACGGGCCGCAACGCCGGGTCCGTCGCCACCGCCGCGAACTGCATGACGCGGTCGCTCGGCGGATGGGTGCCGGAGGTCTCGAGGTCGTACCAGTAGAAGCGCTTCGGCGCGGCTGCGTCCGGGCTTGGAGCGCGCGTCACCGGCAGCGCGCGCCCGTTGGGCGAACGACCCGGGGCGGGGCATCGCGCCGCCGGCAGTCGCTCACGTCACCGTGAACTCGATGCGGCCGAAGTCTCCGTAATCCGCCACGTAGTTCCCCGGCACCGCCGGATGGATGCCGCCGCAAGCGCCGGTGATGAGCAACATGCCGTCGCGCACCGCGAGCCCCCGGGCCCGGGCCTCGCCGAGCATCCACGCCAAGGCCGCCTGCGGGCCGCCGAGGGCGTCCGACGCCGGGGCGGCGCACACCTGCTCGCCGTCCCGGGTGAGCGTGATCGCCACATCGCCGTAGGAATCGCGCAACGGCCGCTGCGCGCCGACGATGAAACGGTCGGCGGCGATGTTGCCGGCGGTGAGATTGACGCCGTCCCGATCCTCGTCGTCGGCAAACGCCAGGCGCGGCACTTCCACCACCGGCCCGGCGGTTTTCGGAGCGCCGTCCGCATCCACGACGAGGCCGATCTCGCACTCCAGGCTGACGCCGGCGCCACCGGCGAAAACGACGCCGGGCGCCAAGCGACCGCGTTCGTAGAGACTGCCGATCAGCGGATGGGTCAGCCCGAACGCCTGCTGCCCGGCCGCCGCCGTCATGCCGGCCTTGAGGCCGGCGACGGCGCCGCCGCTCACCGCGGCCACGACCCGTTTCTGCATCGCGTAGGCCTGATCCAAGCTCAGGCCGGCGGGCATTTTTGGCCACTGCGCGCCGGCCGCGATGGCCGCGGCCAGCCGCTCAATCAGGTCTTCGTCCAATCCGTGCTCCTGAACTTCGAGGGGCTAAACGGCGCGGCCAATCCCGCCGGCGCCTCGCTCCGGGTGCCCAGCTCCGGCGCTCAATTGCCGAAATCCCAAGTCTGGCCGGCGTGGTAGCAGCTCAGCACGTTCTTGGCGATGAGTATCTTGTGTACTTCGTCCGGCCCGTCGGCGATGCGCAGGGTGCGCGCCCCTTCGTACATGCCGGCGAAGGGGAAATCGCCGGAAACGCCCGCCGCGCCATAGACTTGGATGGCGCGATCCACCACCCGGTGGTAGGCGTTCGGCACATACACCTTTATGGAGGAGATGTCGGTGCGGGAATCCGCGCCCTCCTCCATCTTGCGGGCGCAATCCACCACGATCAGCCGCGCGCTCTGGATGTCCATGTAGGAGTCCGCGATGAAACCCTGCATGAACTGCTTGTCCTCCAGCTTTTCGCCACCGTGAACCGTGCGGGTCATGATGCGATCCACCATGAGGTCGAAGCAGCGCCACATGGCGCCCACCGAGTTCATGCAATGGTAGATGCGCCCGGCGCCCAGGCGATCCTGCGCGGCCTGGTGGCCCGTGCCCGTGCGTCCTAGCTGGTTCTCCTTCGGCACCCGCACGTTGTCGTAGATGATCTCGCAGTGGCTGGACGCCTTGCCCCACACCGGCACGCCGCGCACGATGTTCACGCCGGGGGAGTTCTTGGGGACGATGATCTGCGTCATCTTGTCGTTGGCGTCGCCGGGTTCGTCCGGGTCCGCGGTGCGGCACATGACGATGAAGAAGTCCGCCGCATGGCCATTGGAAGTGAACCACTTGTGGCCGTTGATGACCCATTCGTCGCCATCGAGCACGGCGCGGGTTTGGATGGAGCGCGGATCCGAGCCGGCGTTGTGCGGCTCGGTCATGGAGAAGCCGGACTGCATCCGCCCCTCGGTGAGCGGAATCAGCCACTTCTCGTGCTGCTGCGGGGTGCCGTACTTCACCAGGATCTTCTGGTTGCCGGAGTTCGGCGCCACCACGCCGAACAGCGAGGCCGCCCCGGGGCTGTAGGCGAGCACCTCGTTCATGTAGGCGTGCTGCATGAACGACAACCCCATGCCGCCGAACTCTGGCGGCAGATGCGGCGCCCACAACTTCGCGGTCTTCACCTTGTTCTGCACGCCGACGCGCAATTCGTGCGCTTCCTCGTACTGCTCGCGGCTCGGCCGGCCGCCATCGGTGCGATGCGCCCAGAGCTTGTGCTCCACCGGCAGGATGTCGTTGTTGACGATCTCGGCGGTGCCGAGGCGGACATCGTTCACCTCGCTGTCCAGCGTTGGCACCGGTTTCACGTTCATAGGCATGGGCGACCCCTCCCAAACGGTCACTTGCTCGCCGCCTAATGTAGTCGAATTGACGGCCTCACGGCAACGCCTGCGCCGTCTGTCGCGCGCATCGCGGGCGAACGGCGGGCCTCGAGACGCCTCAGATGCTGCCCCAGCGGCGGCGGAGCAACCACTCCAGGCACTTCAGAAACACTAGCAAGAGAAAGAAGAACGGCGCGTTCCACAACGGCAGCCGATGCCGCTCGCGAACGCCCGCGGCGCCGAAGGCGATGGCGTCCCGCAAGCCGTCGAGCGCATCGGGACGCCACACCCGCCCGCCCGTGGCCTCGGCGATGCGCGCCAGCAACGCCTCGTTCAGCGCCGCGCCGAAGTGCTCCGGGCTCTCCTCGCCAACGCGGGCCAAACGCGGTCCCGGGCCGGCCTCCACGCTTCCCGGCGCGGCAAGCCGGCCGCCTGTCCGCGGCGAGACCTCGACGCGGTAGATGCCCGGCGCCGGCGCCGCAACGGTTTCGGCGAACGTCCCGTCCTCGGCCGCCAGCAGCGGCACATCCACCGCTTGGCCGCCCGGCGCGGTGACGCGGGCGCGGACTTCGGCACCTTGGATCGCGTCGAAACGGGCGTCCTTGAGCGCGACGCGCACATGCAGGGCGCCGTCCGCGCTTTCCACAGCGAGGCGTTGGCGCGGCGGGGCGGAAGCCGCCAGGTGCCGGGTCAACTGGCGCCAGAAGCGGGCGTGGCGCTGATCCGTTGGCGGCGTGCGCATTTGCCAGCGCCAAGTGGTGGCGGTTGCGAGCACCGCGCTTTGGCCGCGGCCGTAGGGCTGGACGATCAAAAGCGGCAGGCCGGACGAGCCGTCCCGGGCTTCCAGCACCACGGTGGCGCCCGGTTTCGCGCGGCCCAAACGGTGGTGATCAGCGAGCTTCGGCAGCGAACGCCAATTCGCCAAGCGTTCCTCGGCGGTTTCGCCGCCGAGGTCGGCGATTCCGCGGCCGGCCGCGTCTTGCGCCGGCTGGGCGGCGTATTCGCCGGCCCGGTAGGCCGGCGGCGCGTCGGGCGCGCGGCGTTCCAGCGCCACCGGCAGCGCCCGCGCCACGGGTTTGACATCCCAGCCGCCCTCGGCCAGAGCCTCACGTCCGGCCAGCGCCAGCACGCTGCCGCCGCGACGGGCGACGAAATCCTCAAGCCATTGGTGTTGCGGGTCGCCGAGCGCCGTTGCCGGCAGGCTGCCGAGGATGAGAAGGTCGTACTCGAAGAGCGCTTCCACGGTGGCGGGGAATCCGTCCGCGAGCTCCTGCGCGTCTGTGACACCTTGCCGGTACGTCTTGCGGGGCGTCGTGCGCAGCCAAGTGACGAGTTCGATGCCGTCGTCCTCCGAGAGGGCGCGGCGTATGAACTTGAACTCCCACCGCGGCTCGCCTTCCAGATACAAAACGCGATGGCTATCCGCCATCGCTTCCATGAGCCGCGTTCGGCGGTTGTTTTCGGGCAGCGGGTCGTCCGGCGTCGGCACCACCTCGGCCGTCAACTCCTTGACGTCCGCGGGGCCGCTGCCGAAGGTGATGTTCTTGGTGAAAGTCCGCGTGCCCGGGGCCAGCGTCACGGTCTCGGCCGCAAGCAGGGACTCTCCCGCGAAAATGCGCAGCCGCGCTTCTCGGGGAGACTCGGCGGGCTGCGCCAAGGGTTGGCGGATCACCACCCGCGCGGTCACTTCCGTGTGCGGCGCCACGCTGCGCGGCAGGTCGAACTCGGCCAGCTCCACATCGTGCGCGACATCCGCCGGGCCGATGGCCACGAGATGCACCGGCACGCCGGCCGCCGCCAAAGGCCGCAGATCCGTTCCGTCGCCGCCGTTCTGCGCGCCGTCCGTCAGGGCGACGATGGCGGCAAGCGCCCGCAGCGAGCGGGCGTCGCCGGCACCCGGGTCGTAATCGGACGCCAGCGCCGTGAGCGCGTCCACCAACCGGGAGCGTTCGCCAATAGCCGCAACGCTTTCGGTCGGTGCCCACGGGGCCAAGCGCTCGTCGAATCGAAACCGCGCCAGCTCTGTGCCGCCAACCGCGGCCGCGAGATCCGCCTCCAGCAACCTCTCGGCGATGGCGAGCCGCGTCTGCTCGGCACCGGCGGCGGCCGGCAGCGCCATGCTCGCGGACGTGTCGACCAGCATCGCCACCGTGTTGGTGCCGGGGACTAGGCGCGTGATCTCCAACGCCGGCCTCGCGATGATGGTCAACAACACCGCGATAGCGGCCAGCTGGAGGCCGTGGATCGTGGCCCGACGGCCGACAGTCCAGCCCGCCAGACGCCGGGCGAAGGCGAAGCTCAATACGGCAAGCACCAACACGGCAAGCACCAAGGCCGCCGGCCACCAAAATGTGCCGAACTCGCCGCCGAACACCAATTCGCCGTGCGCGTACGTGTCGCGCGAGTGCTTGAAGAGCCAAGTGAACGGATTGATCGTCATGCCGGCGCCATCGTCCGCCAATGCCGGCCACCGCGGCTTCGCGACCGGCCTGCTAGCGCGCCTTATGGGCGCGTTGGCAGTTTGCCAATCGCAAACCGCCACGTTGTGTTTCGACTCTAGCACTTCCTTTCCGCGGTTCGCGCGGTTCGCCCGCCAGCCCGTCAGCGCCGGCGATGCCCCGGGCGGCCGTGCGGCGCCGCGTCACGTTCGCGTACACTGCGGCGACATGCCTTGGGCTTAGAACAGAGGGTGACCTTGCAACGGGCGGCGGCTGCTTCGGGGGTGCGGCTATTCACCGGACTCTTGCCGGTTGGACACCCCGTGCGTGCGGGGGTGTTCGCGCTCGCGGCCGGGCTGTTCGCGATGGATGCCGGGAGCGCGGGCGTGGAAGAGCGGCATCCCGGTGCCGCGGAATCGCAGCGCGTCGAGCAGGCGCGGATGCATTACGAGAGGGCGCGGGCAGCCGCGCACGAACGGTTGCGCCACCAGCAACCTCTCTCCGCCGCCGGCATCCCGGTATCGCCACACGAGACCGCCGGCAGTCAGCGGGCGCATCCCGAATGGGCTCGCCATCGCCCGTCGATGAACCCGCCGGCGTACAAGCCGGCGAATGCGGAATCAGCGAGCGCCGAAGAACCCGGTCGGGAACACCTGGTGCCGTTCTTTCCCAACGCGGTGCGGGCCGAGGGCCAAGGGGTTGTTCGCGTCATCAACCGCAGCGACCAAGCAGGGGAGGTGTCCATTGTCGCGGTGGACGACGCTGGCGTGCGGTTCGCCCCGCTGTCGCTCGCGATCGGCGGCCGCGAGGCGCGCCAATTCACCGCCGCGGATCTGGAGCGCGGCGCGCCGGCGAAGGGAATCGAGGCGGGCTTGGGACGGCCATCCCAAGGCGACTGGCGTCTTTCGCTCACCTCGTCCCTGGACATCCAAGTGCTCGGCCTGTTGCGCGGCACCGACGGCTTCGTCGCAAGCCTGCACGATCGACTCGCGAAAGTACCCACCCCGAACGGCAGCGTTCGGCAGGCCTCGATGTTCAACCCGGCCGGCAATACCGCCCGCGCAAGCCGACTGCGCCTTGTCAACCGCGGCGAGCAGCCCGCCACCGTCACCGTGAGCGCCGTGGACGACCGCGGCGACACCGCCGCGCTCCAGGTGCGGGCGACCATCCCGCCGGGCGAGACCCGCACGCTGACCGCCGACGATCTGGAGACCGGCAGCCCGGACACGACAGGCGCATTCGGCGACGGGCACGGCAAGTGGCGTCTCGCGCTGGTGGCGGATCAACCTGTGCATGTGCTCAATCTCCTCGCCAGCCCAAGCGGCCTGGCCAACCTCTCCGCGCCGCCGCCGGAACCCGGGCCCGCCGAAGACGGCCTGGACGAAGAGAGCGGCTTGGTGCGGCATCGCATTCCCTACTTTCCTTCCACCGACCTGGCCGTTGGGGCGGACGGGGTTGGCTTCGTTCGCCTGATCAACGACTCCGAGATGGCCGGCACCGTGGAGATCCGGGCCTTTGATCAGTCAGCCCGGCAGTTCGCGCCGATCCAGTTGGCGATCGGCGGCGGCGAAGCGGTGCATTTCGACGCCGCGGACTTGGAACGCGGCAACCCCGCCAAAGGCATCAACGTGGGCACCGGCGCGGGCGAAGGAGCGTGGCGACTGGAACTCGCCACCACGTTGACGCTGCGCACGGGCGTCTACTTCCGGGCCGCCGACGGCCTGCTCAGCGGTTTGAACGCCGTGGCGCCCGAAACAACCCGCGGCTACGAGGTGCCGTTTTTCAATCCAAGCGACGACATGGCGCAGCGCAGCCTGCTGCGACTCGTCAACTGGGGCGATGAAGACGCCGCGGTGGTCATCACGGGCCGCGACGACAGCGGCGCGCCGGCGGCGCACGCCGTAAGTCTCACGGTACCGGCGCGCGGCGCGCGAACGCTGGACGCCTGGCAGTTGGAAACCGGCGACGCCGCCGGACTCGACGGAGCGCTGGGCGACGGAGTCGGCAAGTGGCGGCTCGCCGTCGCCACCACGGTTTCGCTGCAAGTGATGAGCTTGCTCGAAAGCGACGCCGGGCTCGCCAATGTCTCAACCGTTGCCAAGCCGGAAGACCGCTCCGCGGCGGGCATCTTCTCCGCGCACGTCTCCGCGATAGTGCAGAGCAAGTGCGTGCGCTGCCACGTCGCCGGCGGTGCCGCGGCGGCGGCGCGGCTGCGATTCACCCCGGCGGCGGCGAGCGCCGACCACCAAGCCCTGAACCTTGAAGCGTTGCGGCGCTTTCTCGACGAAGTGGAGGATGGCGCCGAGATTTTCTTGAATCGCATCCAAGGCATCGGCCATGGCGGCGGCGTGCAAGTCGCGGCGAACACCGAAGATCACGTTCAGGTGGCGCGGCTCTTGGCCCGGCTGGGCGAAGAGGTGGCGCCAACGCCCTCGGTGGCCAATCTGTTCGACGGCGTGCGTCTCGAAGCGCCGCGAAACACCTTGCGCAGGGCCGCATTGGTTTTCGCCGGCCGCATTCCGACCCAAGCGGAGTACGCCGCCGTGGAGGCTGGCGGCCTCGGGGCGCTGCGCGGCGCCGTGCGGGGCTTGATGGAAGGCGACGCCTTCCACGAGTTCCTGCTGCGCGCCGCCAACGACCGCTTGTTGACCGATCGCGAACTGGAGCGTTTCGCCGTCATCGGCAACGACGGCTTCTTCGTCACTTACGACAACGAGTATGTTCGGCTGCGGCAAGCGCAAGGGCGCGAGATCTGGGATTGGCACCACGCGGTGCAGTACGGCGCCGGACGCGCGCCGCTGGAGCTGATCGCGCATGTGGTGGAGAACGATCTGCCGTACACGGACATCCTCACCGCGGACTACATCATGGCGAACCCGCCGGTGGCGCGGGTGTATGGCGCGGACACCGAGTTCGACGACCCCGACAACATCCACGAGTTCAAGCCGAGCGCGATCTTGCGCTATCACCACCACGGCCGCGGCTACGAGGCGGAGTACCTCCCCGGGGTGGGCGTGCGCGTCATCCGCCCGGGGCCGCTCGCCCGGCATCCCCACGCCGGCCTGTTGAACACGAAGGCCTTTCTGCAACGCTTCCCGACCACGGCGACGAACCGCAACCGCGCCCGGGCGCGCTGGACCTACTACCACTTTCTGGGCGTGGACGTGGAGCAATCCGCCTCGCGCACCACCGACCCCGTGGCGCTCGCGGACCGCGACAACCCCACCCGCAAGAACCCCGCCTGCACGGTGTGCCACGGCGCGCTGGATGTCGTGGCCGGCGCTTTTCAGAATTACGGCGATTCCGGCTACTACCGCGACAAGTGGGGCGGCTTCGACGCGCTGGACTACCACTACAAGAACGGCACCGACAGCGCGCAGGCGATCCAAGGCGACTCTTGGGCACGCCGCAGCACGCTCTCTTGGCCACTGCGCGCGCCGCCCGGCGAGGCCACCGTGGGCTTCACCTACACAAACGACTTCTACGACGAGAAGACCCGCTACGACGGCACGATATACGTCGATTCGTTGCGCGTTTTGGACGAGGCGGGGCGCGAGATCGCACGGCACGAGTTCGAGACGGCGCCGCCGCGCACGCCGTGGCGCTATTGCGGGGCGCAAAACTGGAACCACGCGACGCGCAAGGGCGACCACTTGCGGCTTTGGAACGGTGGCTACGAATGCGCCGTTCACGTTCCGTTCGTTGCGGACGGCGAGCAGCAATACACCGTGGAGGTGGTGGCTTGGGGCAGCCGCCACGATCGCTACGGCGAGGCCGGCTATCCAAAAGTGTCCGTGGTGGTGGACCCCTACCGCGTCGGTGACACCTGGTACCGCGACATGCGCCCGCCCGGCTTCGACGAAGAAGCGCTACCGGACAGCGACGACAGCTTGGCTTGGCTTGGGCGCCGCCTGGTGGCCGACGATCGGTTCGCCACCGCGACGGTGCGTTTTTGGTGGCGGGCCGTGATGGGGCGCGAGGTGGCGGAACCACCCGCGACAGCGCAGGACGCCGATTTCCAAGGTCGGCTGCTCGCGGCCACGGCGCAAGGTGCAGAGGTGCGGCGGCTGGCGGACGGCTTCCGAAGCGGCTTCGGCGACGGCAAGGCGCACAACCTCAAGGACTTGCTGGTGGAGCTGGCGCTCTCGGCGTGGTTCCGCGCCGCGGCGGCCGAGGATCTCGACGCCGTGCGCGCGGTCGCGCTCGCCCACGCCGGCGCGAAACGGCTGCTGACGCCGGAGGAGCTGTCGCGCAAGACGGATGCCTTGACAGGTTTCGAATGGGGCCGGTGGCGCCATCCGTCGGCAAAGCCGCATCGTCAACATCGATCTTGGCTCACCGACCAGAACGGGTACAGGTTGCTGTACGGCGGCATCGACTCCGACGGCATCACCGTGCGGGCGCGGGACATGACTTCGGTGATGGCCGGAGTGTCCAAGAGCCACGCCGCCCATGTGAGCTGTCCGGTGGTGCTGCGCGAACTCTACCTGCTGCCCGATGCCGAGCGGCGGCTGTTCGGGGGCATAGAGGCCGCGGTGTCGCCGCATTTCGAGCTTGGCGGCCGTCTCCGGCCCCGCCCCGCGAAGGCCATCCACACCGTGCGCGGCCATCTGACCGCAGGCGCCAAGACGGTGTTCCTGAAGTTCCCCAACGACCACGCCGACGCGCGAGGCGACCGCAACGTCTACCTCGACCGCCTCGACGTGCGGGACGCCACCGGCGCGGTGGTGCAAACCGTGGAGCTGGAACGGGCGTCCGCCCCGCCCGCCGACAACAACTGCAACAAGCCCCTCGGCGACCACTACGCCCTCTATTGCAAGGGCTGGGTGGAAGCGTCCATCGTCGTCGACGCGCCCGGCAACTACGCGCTGGACGTGCTCGCGTGGGCGGACTGGTACGGCGACGAAGCGCCCCGACTGGACGTTGTGGTGGATGCCGCGGCCCCCACCGCTGCCGCCGTGGCGGCCATCAAGCGCAAGCTGGTGGAATTGCACGAGAAGCTCCTCGGCGTGCGGCTCGATCCCGATGCGGACGAGATAACAACCGCCTACCGCCTGTTCACGGAGGTCTGGCAGCGCCAGCGCGCCACGGCCGGCCCGCAGTTCTTCGACAAGGCCTGCCATTGGGACAGCGACATCCGCTTCCTCGACGGCTTCGTGGCAGACGCCGTGCGTGAGGGCGTGGACGCATTCGGGCCGTACAAGCGCTGGAATTGGGCCAAGACAAACGCTTTCTGGGGCAGCCGCGACACGTCCGATCCGCACTTCACCGCGCGAACCTGGGTCGTCGTGCTAGCCCACCTGATGACGGACTACCGGTACTTGCACCTATGACGGTGAGTGCCGGGCTGTATGTGGGGCCAAAGGTGCAGAAGCGCTTGGACGCCGCGGCGCCTAACCTGTCGCTGGCGGTGGACTACGGCATCCTTTGGTGGCTGTCCGTGCCCTTGAGACCCCATTCGCCGCGCGCGGGCCACCGCGCGAACGTGGGTCGTCGTGCTAGCCCACCTGACGACGGACTACCGGCACCTGCACTTGTGAACACCCGCATCGGCCGGTACTTGCGCGCATGAGACGCCGCGCAATGCTCAAGGGCCTCGTGGCGGCAGCCGCGGGCGGTGGCTTTCGCCTGCCGCTCGTCCACGCCGCGGATTACCGCGGCAAGTTCCTGGTTTGCGTGCAGGCGGACGGCGGCTGGGATCCCACCAGCTTCTGCGACCCCAAGGCCAACGTGCGCGGCGAGCCGACCATCAACACTTGGGCCAACTCGCGCGGCGTCTCGCAAGCGGGCAACCTCGCGTACGCGCCGTTCGCCGGCAACCGGGCGTTCTTCGAGAAGCACCATCGGCGGATGCTCGTGATAAACGGCGTGGACGCGCAGACGAACTCGCACACCGTCGGCGTGGTACACAACTGGAGCGGGCGCGTCTCCGAAGGCTATCCCACCACCACCGCCTTGCTGGCGGCACAACATGGCGCGGAAATGCCGGTGCCCTACCTGAGTTTCGGCGGCTATTCGGAAACCGGCGGCGTGGCGCGTTTCGCCCGCATCGGCAATCCCGCGGTGCTGCGCGACATCGCCGCCCCGGAGCAATCGCCGTGGGTTGCCGAACCGTTTTTCAGCGCGGCCGACTGGGCCGCCATGCGCAGCCACGCCGCGGCGCGCGCCGAGCGGTTCGCCGCGGTGTCAGGGCAGCTGCCGGGCGAGGTCCGCACGCGCCAGTTCCACCGTTCCTCGTTCGCAACCGAAGGTTTGCGGGCCTACGCCGCCACCCTGCCGCCGGACGCCGAGCTGGAGCCCACGAAAAGCTACGAGGGGGCCAACGCCACCTACTACAGCGCGCTGCGCCGTCAAGCCCAGTTGGCCGTGCTGGCGTTCAAGACCGGCGTGGCCACAAGCGCGGATCTCTGGCAGTGGGGCTTCGACACGCACGCCAACCACGACCGGGATCACGAATGGCTGCTCGGCAATCTCACCGGCGCCGTGGACTACCTGTGGGACTACGCGGAGCGGCACGGGGTGGCCGACCGGCTGGTTGTCGTGATGGCGTCCGACTTCGGGCGCACCAACCATTACAACGCCGCCGGCGGCAAGGACCACTGGCCCATCGGCAGCGTCGTGGTGATGGAGAACAACCAGCCCTGGACGAACCGCGCCGTCGGCGAGACGGACGAGCTGCACTTCGCCGGCAAGATCGATCCGCTGACGTTGCGCGCGGACGCCGAGCGCGGCGTGCGCATCCGGCCCCAGCACATCCACAAGGCCCTGCGCGCCTATCTCGGCATCGCCGGCACCGCCGCGGCGGCGCGTTTTCCGTTTCCGTCCGCCGAGAGTTTCGCCTTCTTCGGCTAGGGATTTCGGCGGGCCGCGGCCCGGCTCATTCCGAGACTCTCGCTGCCGCCAAGCGCCGGTAAAGCCGCAATCCGCTCACGCCGTCTATCGGCTCGCTGAAACGCCCGCTGTCGAACAACAGCTTGAAGCGCAGCCCGCGCAACGCCGGTGGCCGGTAGCCGGGCACTTGGGCAAAGCGCCGCTGCACCGAGACGTGCAGCACCGGCAAGTCTTCGCACGGCGCATCGTCCGCGCAGACGTGAATCGAACGCGGCTCTTGAGCGAGCACCGCCGCGTGCATGCCGGTGTGGGCGTGCAAGGGGCTGTGCGCCAGCGGATGCACCGCGATGTCGTCCACGTCGAGGCCCGCGAAGGTGTCGCCTTGAAGCTCGAACAACGCGCGCACGCTTGCGGCGTCCGTGCAGGCAATGGCGATGTTCGCGCCGAGGACGCGCTTGCAGGCGGCGATCATGAACGCGAGCGCGCAATCCGAGAGGCCGTCCACCCAATAGCCGCCGCCGACATCGCCGTGGACGCCGGGAAACCACACCTCGAGAATGCGGTCTGGATCAGCGGCGTCCTTGTTCATCAAAGTGGGCGTGAACGTCACCCGGTCCTCGTCGATGGCGAGCAGATGCACGGCCTTCTCTATGCGCCCATCGAGGGTGCCGTTCTCGAACACCACATCGCTGCTGATCTTCTCGCCGCGCCGGTGGATGCCGTCCATCGCCGCCACGGTGTCGAACGCGCCCAGGAACGCCACCGCGCAATCCGGGCGATCGGCCAACAGCGTGGCGGCGAACTTCCGCGCCAAGGCGGCGCCGCGGCTGTAGCCGAACAGCACCAATCGGTCGCCGGGCCGGTAGTGCGCGTCGAAGTCTCCCCGCGCCTCTTCGAGAATGCGTTTCGCGTCGCCGAAGGTTGGGGCGATGAGCAAATTGAGTCCGGCGCGGCCGGCGGCGTAGAGGCGGCCGAGCAGCGGAACGCGACTGCGGCCCTCGCGGGTGCCGATGCCGTTGTAGTAGAAGTTCAGCTGGCGCGCGTCGCCCGATGGTTCGCCGAAGTCGCCACCGGTCAGAACATGCAGCTTCAGCACGTTGCTGACGCTTTGATCCTCCTTGAACTCGCCGGCGTCGCTCGGCTCGTTGCCCGTGCCGTCGAAGCAGAACACCAGCGTGCGCGGCGCCGCGTCGTTGGACGAGGACAAGCCGGAACCTTCTTAGTCGAACATCAGCCCGAGGTCGAGCGCCGTCAAGCCGCCAGCGCCGCGACGTCCGGTTGCGTCCGGTACCTCTCCGGCACCGGAAACTTGAACACCCGCGCCGCGTTCAAGCCCAGCACCTTGGCGCGTTCGCCGTCCGTGAGTTGCGCCATGGTGCGCTCGATGGCTTGCGCGGAATGCGGCCAAGTGCCTTCGTGGTGCGGGTAGTCGTTCGCCCACATGAAGTTGTCGACGAGCCGGTGTTCACGGGCCAGATCGAGGCCGGGCTTGTCCTCTTGAAAGGTGGCGAAGCCGTGCTCGCGGAAATAGTCGCTCGGCAGCCGCGGCAGCTTGGGCCGCACGAACATGTGGTGCTTGCGATACGCCTCGTCCATCGCCCAAATCGCCCACGGCACCCAACCGATACCGGCCTCCACGCTGCCGAAGCGCAAGCCGGAGAAGCGTTCCAAAACGCCCGAGGCGCACAAGTTGGCGATGGGCTCCATCGTCGGCGCCAGCGAATGGACGGCGTAGTTGACCACTGCCCCACCGTTGCCGCGGGACGTGCGCGGATCGCGGCCGGTGGAGACGTGGAACGTGACCGGCAGGGCCACTTCCTGCACGCAAGCCCACAGCGGATCGAACTCCGGCAGGTTGTAGTTCGCGTGTTGATGATCAGCCGGGCCCCAGATCGGCTTGCACGGCAGGGCAAGGCCGCGAAAGCCGAGCGCCGCCACGCGCTGGATTTCGCGGATGGCGCCCGGAATGTCGGCCGCGGCCACGCAGCCCATGGGCGATAGCCTGTCGTTGTAGGCGCCAAAGGTCTCCCACGCCCAATCGTTCCACACCCGGCACATGTGTTGACTGAACTCGGCGTCCGGCGTTGCCCAGATCGTCAATCCCTTGTTCGGGAACAACACTTCCGCGTCCACGCCGTCCGCGGCCAAGTCCGCCAGCCGCTGCTCCGGCGTTTGGCCGGCGCGGTTGCGGCGGGCGTCTTCGCCGGCGAAGACGATGTTGCGGATGCGCACGGGACGGAAACCTTCCGTCTTCTGGTACTGGCGGCCTTCCGCGTCCACGGCGACACCCGGCAGCCGGTCGCGGTAGCGCTTGTCCATGCGCGCGCGCCACAGATCGGAGGGTTCTTGCACATGGCCATCGGTGGAAACGATGAAGTACTTGTTCGGATCGCCCGGGCGGGCGGTGCGCGTCCAACCCTCCACGCCCGGAGTTCGCAGACGCCAGACGTTGTTCTCGTCCGGCGCGGGAGTGGCGGCAACATTGGCCACGATTTCGTGTCCTCTCGCGTTCGCTTGGCAGGGCCGGCTACCTTACCACCTTGTCGGGTCAGGGCATCCGCTCGGCACCGTTCGCACCGTTCGCGGACGCTTGCCGGGCCAGCGCCTCGGAGACCAGCCGCTCCGCCTCCACCCGCGCCAGCTGCACCTCGCCATCGTCCAGATACCACGGCAGCGACGCATCGGCGACGTGTTGACGCAACGCCTCCACGTCCACCTCGCGGCCGGTCGCTTCCTTAAGTCCCTGTTAAGCCGCTGTCGGGGAGAGCGGGATTCGTGGGGAAAGAAGCGCAAGTGCTTGAAAGAACGCACGCTGCGGGGGAATCGGCCGGTATGATGCCGGTTGAACAAGGATCACCCCGCAGGTGCGTTGATGAAGAGAGTAGTTCCAAGCCCGGCCAAAGTCGAGATCGGCTTCACCGGGGATCGTTTGACGGGCACGGGCGGCGCCGCGCTGCTGGCGGAGGCGGCGCGCCGGTTCGGGCTTCCGGAGCGCCTTGCCGAGGCGGTGTCGGTGAAGAAGCGGAACCGGGGCGCGTCGGACGCGGAGACGCAGTGGAGCGTGATCGCGTCGCTGGCGTCGGGGAACGGGTCGCTGTCGGATCTGGACGCTTTGCGCGAGGACGGCGTTCAGCGCGAGCTGCTGGGCCTGTCGTCGGCGCCGTCGGGGCGGCGGGCCGGGGAGTTCCTGTCGCGTCTGACGAAGCGGGACGTGGAGAGCCTGCGGGGGGTGGCGCGGCACCTGTCGCGGTGCGTGGCGCCGGAGGTGGTGGCGCACGAGCTGGAGGAGAACACGAGCTGGAGGAGAAGGGGTACGTTCCGGTGTTCGTGGACGGCACGGGCATCGAGGTGTCGGGCCGGCTGTTCGAGCACGCGGCGCGGCTGTACACCGGGGAGCGCGGCTACTGGCTGCACGCGGTGTTCGTGGGCGGGCTGTGGGTGAGCGGGAGGCTGCGGCCGGGGGGCGACGTGGCGTGCGGCTGGAAGGGCCAGCTCAAGCGCGACGTGGCGCCGCTGCTGCCGAAGGGCGTGCCGGCGTGGGTGCGTTGCGACGCGGCGTACTACCGGGGGGCGTTCGTGGAGCATGTTCGCGGCGAGGGCTGGGACCTGTCGATCAGCGTGACGGATCCCAACAAGTGCCGGCCGGTGCTGGACGTTGTGGAGGGCCTGCCGGAGCATGGCTGGGAGGACATCGGCAAGGGCGAGTCGGCCACTTGGGTGCGTTACCGCCCTTCGAAGTGGAAGGAGGAGCAGAGCTATGTGGTGGTGCGGCTGCGCTCGCGGCGGCAGGGCGAGCTGCTGCCGCGCTTCTCGGTGATCCTGGCCAACCGCGACGACCTGCCGCTGGCGGAGGTGGTTCGCCGGCACCGCGGCAAGCAGGGCCACGAGAACGCCTTCAAGGGGCCGCTGGTCGATCTCGACCTGCACCATCCGCCGTGCCGGGGCTACCGCGCCAACCAGGCGTTCTACGCCTACGGGCAAATGGCGCATCTGCTGCTGCGCGCCGTGCAGTTCCGGCTGCTGCCGAAGGCGGCCCGCCGGCACGGCATCCGCCCGCTGGTGCGGCACGTGATGCGCAGCGTCGCCCGGCTGGTGCGCAGCGGCAGGAAGCGCTGGCTGCTGTTCGCGTCCTGCTGCTTCCGCCGCGACTGGCTGCTGTACGCGGGAATGCGCCTGCGCATCGACTCCGGCTAGGCGCCGCACCCGCCCCCGCGCGCGATTCCCGGCGCCGTTTCCGACGCGCCGCGGTCGCCCGACCGCGCCAGTTCCGAAACGCGTCGAATCCACAGGCGAAAACTCCTTCGGCGCGGATTCCCCGCCTTCCCCACACGCTCGACAAGGCGTTCCCCGCTCCCGAACCGCACTCGCCGCCTGCCCGACAGCTGAACCACCCCTCTTCAGAGCGTTAACAGGGAATCTAGGGTCGCTTTCGCCAGCGCCTCCATCGCGAGCGTATACTTCATCCGCGCCGATTCCGCCCGCTTGCGGTAAGACAATGCCATTGGCCATTCGGCTTGCCGCCATTCCGGGGCTAGCAGAGCTTCGTAGAGCGGCTTTCGCAGCGCCTTGAGGGTGTTTCGCAGGTCGCAATCGCCCCGTCCCACACAATCCAAGCGCGTCTGCCGATCCAACGCCGCGGTTTGTTTCCGTGATTCGATCTCCCGGGCCCGCAGCTTATCCCGCGTGCAGGGCTCGCCGCACTCCACTCCGGCCAGCTCCAGAAGCCGCCGACGGGCCTTGAAGTTCGGCGGACGATCCTCCACCTCGCCCCGGGCCCGAGACCAAAGCTCGTTCTCTTCGCCTTGGACAGCCTCGGTATCGCGCGCCGCCAAGTGCAGCCAAGCGAGCAACGGATCGGACTTCTCCAGCGTCAACGCCCGCCCGCGGTCCAGCGGCCTGTCCGCCAGCGCCACCTCGTCGCCCAGCGCCGCGGCGCGCCCCATCAATCCCGCGAACATTTCCGGTCGCGCCGCCATCCAGCGCAGCGTCGGCCTGTCCGCCTCGCACTTGGAGCGCACCCAGCCCGAGCGCAGGTACACCTCGTCCAAGCGCCGGCGCTGCCGCGCGTGCTCTTCCAAGTCCACCAGCCGCTCGTCCAACGCCGCCTCAACATGCCCAGGTCGGTTGAAATTGACGCTTGCCCAATGCCGACCGGCGCTCAGCTGCGCCGACGAATCAGCATAAGCGTACCAATCAAACTGCCATTGGTACTCGGGGAAGCGAAACCCAGCGTCGTCGGAATCCACCAACGGGTGAATCCCCCCGTCCGCTTGCCCGCAGGCGTTCTTCCACATCGTCAAGAGGGCCATGTCGCGAGCCGCGCACCGCTCCGCCCAGTCCGTGCGGATCTCGCCATCCGGCACTTGGCAGCTCGAATCCGCCAGCGCAGCCAGCACCCGCTCGAGGCGTTGCGGCACATCCGCGAACACCTCGCCCCAAGTCGTCGGCTCGGCAACGGGGACGATCGGCGCCACCGCCGGCGTCGCTGGAAACCACGCCTCCAACGCGGCCCGGCAGTCTTCGGACGCCAGCCCCGCGTGCGGCCAGTGTTCGTTCGTTCTCTGCGATCCCGTATCCGGCACCGGATGGTAGAACTCGTCGCAGAGCAGTAGCAGGGCCGCAAAATCCGGCGCGTTCGCGGTGTGGACGTCGGCAGGCGCGTTCGCGGGAGCGCGTCCCTCTACACGCCCGCCACGCCCGGCCGCCTCGACGCGGTGCTCCTTGGGCTCTTCGCTCGCGGCCGGCACCGCGTCCCCTTCAGGGTGCCACCCCCAAACCGCCAAAACCGCCGCCACGCCGGCCACCGTGAACGCCACCGACCACCGCTTGGCCGCTGGAGTCAATCGCTTCTCCCGCATCGCGTGGCGAACCGTGCGCTTGGCGAACACCACCTTGCCACCTCCATCGGATCACGGCTTTTGGCCCGCTCCGTTCGCGGTCGCTTGGCGCGACAGCGCCTCGGCGACGAGCCGCTCCGCCTCCACCCTCGCCAGCTCCACCTCGCCATCGTCGAGAAACCACGGCAGCGACGCATCGGCGAACTCTTGGCGCAACGCCTCCAAGTTCACCTCGCGGCCGGTCGCTTCCGCCAACGCCTCCACCGCGAGAGCATACTTCATCCGCGCCGACTCCGCCTGCTTGCGGTAGCGCCCTGTCAACGCAAAGCAGAAATGTCCCCTTTTGTGCAAAGCAGAAATGTCCCCTTTGCCGGCGTGCTAGGCCGATGAGAGCGCCTGCGCGAGCCGAGCCGTCGGGTTCGTGCGAGTAGCGTTTTCCACGGTCTTTCCACGGGCGCGATCCCCCTTCATCGCAAAAGCGGCGGTGGAAAGACGGTGGAAAACGCGGCGCCGGTTCGGACGCGCCATCCCGGCCCGGCGCGACCTCATGCCGCGGCGCGCTCCGCCGCGGCGGGCTTGAACGGCCGGCGCCACGGATGGTCCGGCGCCGGCTTCCAGTCCGGCCTCGCCGCCTGTTCCGCCTTCGCCGCGTCCACCCGCTCCCGCACGTCCTTCTCGTCGGCGACCGGAACCGCCGCCTCGCCCTCCGCCAGCACCCGGAACGCCAGCTTGCGCCCCTTGAGGAGCACCGACGCCGCGCCGTCGAAGCCCTTGCACACCGTCACCGCCGCGCCGCGAAGCCGGCGGCCCTTGCCCTCGCCGACCAGCTGGTACTCCCGCCGCTCGAACTTGAACGTCAGGTTCTTCGACAGCTTCCGCGTCGCCTGCTCGCACAGGATCAGGTCCAGCTCCTCCGCGTTGTGCAGCACCGGACGGTGCGCGTCCTCCGCCTCCCGCGGCGCCACCGCGAAGCGCCGGTTGTGGTCCGCCATGAACTCCGGCAGGTACGCGTTCGCCGCCTCCATGCCGCCGATGCCCCGCAGCCGCATCTCCTTCACCAGCCGGTCCTGCAGCGTCAGGTTGGCGCGCTCCACCCGTCCTTTCGCCTGCGGCGTGCCGGCGTGGATGGGCTCGATGCGCAGCGTCAGCAGCGCGCGCGTGAACTGCGTCGGCACGTCCTCGCCGTCCTTCCGGTTCACCCGGAACACGCTGTACCGGTCCGAGTACAGCGCCACCGGCCGGCCGTGCGCCGCGAGGTGCCCCCGCAGCGTCTCCATGTACGCCTCCGTCGTCTCCGACCGGCAGAAACGCAGCGCCAGCAGCCGGCTCGTCGCGTCGTCGATGAACACGATCAGCGCGCAGCGCGGCGCGCGTCCCTCGAACCAGTCGTGCGGCGAACCGTCCACCTGCACCAGTTCCCCGAGCCGCGCCCGGCGCGGCCGGCGCTGGTGGACGCGCGCTTCCCGGTGCCGCTTCGGACGCCACAGCCCGTCCTCCGTCATCCACTTCCTCAGCGTCTCCCGCGACAGCGCCAATCCGTGCTCCTCCAACAGCTTCTCCGCCGCGAACGTCGGCCCGAAGTCCGCGTACCTCGCGCGAACCAGCGACAGCGCCGCCTGCCGAACCCCGACGCCCAGCGCGTTGTTCGGCGGCTTGCCCCGGCGCCCCGACGCCATCCCCTCCGCGCCGCGCTCCCGGTACCGCTTCGCCAGACGCTTCACCTGCCTCACGCCCACCCCCAGCCGCTCCGACGCCTCCTGCTGGCGCAGCCGCTTCTCGACCACCGCCCGAACCACCAACGCCCTGTCCGCCTCCGTCATCGTCATCGTCCCTTCGACTCTCAATTCCCACTCCAGAGAAGCTGCCAAAAGGGGACACTTTAGAATTGCGGGAAGGGGACATTACCGCTTTGCGCTGACAGCTTGCGGTAGCGCCCTAGATTCCCTGTTAACGCTCTGAAGAGGGGTGGTTCAGCTGTCGGGCAGGCGGCGAGTGCGGTTCGGGAGCGGGGAACGCCTTGTCGAGCGTGTGGGGAAGGCGGGGAATCCGCGCCGAAGGAGTTTTCGCCTGTGGATTCGACGCGTTTCGGAACTGGCGCGGTCGGGCGACCGCGGCGCGTCGGAAACGGCGCCGGGAATCGCGCGCGGGGGCGGGTGCGGCGCCTAGCCGGAGTCGATGCGCAGGCGCATTCCCGCGTACAGCAGCCAGTCGCGGCGGAAGCAGCAGGACGCGAACAGCAGCCAGCGCTTCCTGCCGCTGCGCACCAGCCGGGCGACGCTGCGCATCACGTGCCGCACCAGCGGGCGGATGCCGTGCCGGCGGGCCGCCTTCGGCAGCAGCCGGAACTGCACGGCGCGCAGCAGCAGATGCGCCATTTGCCCGTAGGCGTAGAACGCCTGGTTGGCGCGGTAGCCCCGGCACGGCGGATGGTGCAGGTCGAGATCGACCAGCGGCCCCTTGAAGGCGTTCTCGTGGCCCTGCTTGCCGCGGTGCCGGCGAACCACCTCCGCCAGCGGCAGGTCGTCGCGGTTGGCCAGGATCACCGAGAAGCGCGGCAGCAGCTCGCCCTGCCGCCGCGAGCGCAGCCGCACCACCACATAGCTCTGCTCCTCCTTCCACTTCGAAGGGCGGTAACGCACCCAAGTGGCCGACTCGCCCTTGCCGATGTCCTCCCAGCCATGCTCCGGCAGGCCCTCCACAACGTCCAGCACCGGCCGGCACTTGTTGGGATCCGTCACGCTGATCGACAGGTCCCAGCCCTCGCCGCGAACATGCTCCACGAACGCCCCCCGGTAGTACGCCGCGTCGCAACGCACCCACGCCGGCACGCCCTTCGGCAGCAGCGGCGCCACGTCGCGCTTGAGCTGGCCCTTCCAGCCGCACGCCACGTCGCCCCCCGGCCGCAGCCTCCCGCTCACCCACAGCCCGCCCACGAACACCGCGTGCAGCCAGTAGCCGCGCTCCCCGGTGTACAGCCGCGCCGCGTGCTCGAACAGCCGGCCCGACACCTCGATGCCCGTGCCGTCCACGAACACCGGAACGTACCCCTTCTCCTCCAGCTCGTGCGCCACCACCTCCGGCGCCACGCACCGCGACAGGTGCCGCGCCACCCCCCGCAGGCTCTCCACGTCCCGCTTCGTCAGACGCGACAGGAACTCCCCGGCCCGCCGCCCCGACGGCGCCGACGACAGGCCCAGCAGCTCGCGCTGAACGCCGTCCTCGCGCAAAGCGTCCAGATCCGACAGCGACCCGTTCCCCGACGCCAGCGACGCGATCACGCTCCACTGCGTCTCCGCGTCCGACGCGCCCCGGTTCCGCTTCTTCACCGACACCGCCTCGGCAAGGCGCTCCGGAAGCCCGAACCGGCGCGCCGCCTCCGCCAGCAGCGCGGCGCCGCCCGTGCCCGTCAAACGATCCCCGGTGAAGCCGATCTCGACTTTGGCCGGGCTTGGAACTACTCTCTTCATCAACGCACCTGCGGGGTGATCCTTGTTCAACCGGCATCATACCGGCCGATTCCCCCGCAGCGTGCGTTCTTTCAAGCACTTGCGCTTCTTTCCCCACGAATCCCGCTCTCCCCGACAGCGGCTTAACAGGGACTTAAGGTAGCGCGTCTCGATGCGCGTTCGGGCCTCCCGCCGTTCCCGGGTGCCCTCGGCGTCCTCGGCGTCCCGGAGCGGCTTTAGCAGCGCGTTGATCTTGCTTCTCAAATCGCAGTCTTCGCGCTTGTAACAGTCGTCGGAGGCCCGCCGGAAGAAAGCCGAGCGATGGGCCCGCGACTCCTTCTCCCTGGCCCGCAGCCTGTCCCGCGTGCAGGGCTCGCCGCATTCCAGTCCCTCCAGCTCCAGAAGGCGCCGGCGGTTCTCGAAATACGGCGAACGATCCGCCAGCTCGCGCCACACCCGATCCCACGCCTCGTCGCGTTCGGCGTAGGCGGCCCGGGAGTCGAGCACCGCCAAGTGCAGCCAGGCGAGCATCGGCTCGGACTTCTCCAGCGTCAACGCCCGCCGGCGGTCGAGCGGCCGCTCCGCCAGCGCCAACTCGTCGCCCAGCGCCGCGGCGCGCCCCATCAATCCCGCGTAAGCGCGGGGCCGGGCCGCCATCCGCCGCAGCGTCGGCCGCGCCGCCTCGCACTTGGCGCGCAGCCAGCCCGTGCGCAGGTACACCTCGTCCACCCGGCGGCGCTGCCGCGCATGCTCCTCCAAGTCCGCCAGACGCGCGTTCAAGGCCGTCTCGACATGCAAGGGGCGCTCGAAGTTGAGGATCCCGCCCGTGTACCGCTCCCCCTCCTCAAGCTCGCGCAAAGCCGTCTGGTGGTCGCCCCAGTTCGCCGTCCACACATACTCCGGCCAGCCGAACGAGTCGAGGTCCAGCAGCGGCTGGAACTCCGCACGCAGCAGCCGTCCGCAGGCTTCCTTCAACACCGAAAGCACGGCCATGTCGCGGGCACCGCACCGCTTCGCCAGATCCGGGCGGATCTCGCCATCCGCCACCCGGCAGCCCGGATCCGTCATCGCCCAGAGCACCCGGTCAAGGCGCTCCGGCACGTCCGCGAACACCTCGCCCCATGTGGCCGGCGCGGCGACAGCGATGATCGGCGTGACCGCCGGCGTGTCCGGAAACCACGCCTCCAAGGCCGCTTGGCAGTCTTCCGACGCCAACCGCGCGTCCGGCCAGTCGCCGATGGCGTCCCCGTGCGGCGGCGCGTGGAAGAACTCGCCGCACCGCAGCGCCAGATCCTCAAAGCCCGGCACCTCGCCCGCGGGGCGAACATCAGCATCCGCCCTCGCGGGGGCGCGTCGGTCGACACGCCCGGCGGGCTTGACGCGGTTCGCATCGGGTTCTTCGCTCGTGGTGGGCACCGCGTTGCCTTCATGGCGCCACGCCCAAACCGCCAGAATCGCCACCGCACCGGCCACCGCCAACGCCACCGGCCACCACCTAGTCGCTGGAGCCAATTCTCTCGACCTCACAGCCCCAATAGCTGCGACTGTTTCTCAGGCCGTGATGCTTGTCAACCAAGAGCGCACATTGGGCGTGTCGAGTGCCGTTTTGCCGGCGAAGGCTTGCGGTTGTAGGCTTGCGTCTCAACGCAGATCACCGAGGGTTTCGACACATGGGTTTCGCGCTTTCCACGATGCAACTGACAAGTCCCGCTTTTGCGGCCGGCGGGCATATACCAGCGAAGCACACGGGCGAGGGCCAGGATGTCTCGCCGGCCCTGGCGTGGCGTGACGCGCCGGCGAACGCCAAGTCCTTCGCCGTCATCTGCCACGACCCGGACGCGCCGTTGGTGACGCCCGGCCGGTACGGCTATGTGCATTGGGTGCTCTACAACATTCCCGGTTCGGCCACCGGCTTGGCGGAAGCCACCGGCGAGCACACGCAGGGCGTTAGCGATTTCGGCAAACTCGGCTACGGCGGGCCGATGCCGCCCGAAGGCCACGGCGCGCACCACTACTTCTTTTGGCTGCTGGCGCTGGATGCCGAGCTCGACTTGCCGCAGGGCCTTGGCATGTGGGAGCTATTGGAGCGGGTGGAGCCGCACACCGTTGCCATGAATCGGCTGGTGGGCACCTACCGCAGAGACTAAAGCTCGCGTTCGCGCGGTTGTGGTGCCCGCGCCGCGAGAGCGGTATCGTACGTTCAACGCCCCGGTGGCACAGTTGGATAGCGCGGCCGCCTCCTAAGCGGCAGGTCCCAGGTTCGAATCCTGGTCGGGGCGCCAATTACATGCCGGCAACCATATGATTTTAAAGGTATAATACCCCTTGCAGCCTTCCGTACTTATACCATTTCATATACCGCTCCGCGGACGCCGGCCACCCTGTCGTTGAAGCGAGCGGATCGGCGATCCACCTTCCACCGAACCCGCCACGGCGTAGACCTGCTGCGGGCTTGGAATACACCTTGGCCCACTGTCTCAAAGAGTAGGACCACCTCACCTTCGCCTCGTCGCGCACGACAGCCCTGCGCCGCGGTGGGTGGGCGGTGTCGATGTGCAACGCATCCTCGCCGCCAACGCGCAGCCCTTCTTGGCGTGCGCCTTGCCCAGGGCCGTCGAAGGGCGGCCCGGCGGAGAGGGGCGTGGCGCACACGCGCTGACGGCGCGAAATGCCATAGCAGCGCCGCTCACAGGGGCTTACAGGCGCTCTGGCGCGATCCCCTTGCGACCGCAACTTCCTTCACAAAATCGAAAACGGTGAAGGAAGTGGCGGCAATTCGGCAACCGAAGGCCACGCGCTCCTTGTTGCCCTTGCCGACGACGCGCAATTCGCCGGCGTCTGCCGCGCAATGCTCGATCTTGGCGTCCGACGCTTCGGCCCGGCGCAGTCCCAATCCGTAGAGCATGGCGAAGGCGCATTGGTCGCGCAGGCCGGCGTTGGGGTTGTACTTTGTCGTCGCACGCCTCCAACAGCGCCACCAGTTCGGCTTTCGGTTGCCGAAATTGCGGCACTCTCTCCCGATTTCGGGTTCGAAACCGCTTTCCGCATTGTTCGCAGTAGTCCGTAGAAGGCCGTGGTTGCGTTTTTGGTGAACCACACTTAAGCCATTGATTTCCTGCAGTTTACGGATAAGCTGGTTTTTGTCCTGCTAGCGGGACGGGCACGCGATCCCGACCCCGCTAGGCGGTTTACGCGACCGCAACAGGACGCGACATTGGAATTGAAGAGGACTGCCGCGTGGCAGACAGTATCAAAGCGCCGATCCAGGCGCAAACCCCCAAAGCCGATGGGGTGTGCGACGTTTTAGTGCGCGGGGGCTGCGAGCGGGTTTGGGGAGTCATCGCGATTCCCAAGTAAGCTGAGGGTATGTACAACCGCAGCGAAGGGAATCGCGATGACGGAAGAGATGTTGGCGCAGGACGCGCTGGAGCGCAAGAAGGCGTGGGCTTTTCTGGAGGCGGCGGTGCGGCTGCTGCTGTTGTCGTCGCCGGAGTTCCGGGAGCTTTGCCGGGGGGTTCTGACCGGCGGGCGGGGGTTCCGGGAGTTCGAGCTGGACCTGCGGGGCGCGCTGCTTGGCGGCGCGGCGGCGGGGGTTTCGGAGAATCTGTCGGCGCTGGACGCGGAGTCCGGGGCGCCGGCGTGCGGGGCTTGCGGCTCGGCGATGGTCCGGCGCGGCACGCGCTCGACGGCGCCGCTGTCGCTGCTCGGCCTTCTGACGCTGCGGCGCGGCTACTGGACGTGCGGGTGCTCGAAGGGCGGGCGGCATGTTCTGGACGAGGTGCTGGGGATCGCGGGACGGGACGGCGTGCGGGGAACGCCGGCGGCGCTGTGGGCGCTGGCGGAGCTGGCGTCGGAGACGAGCTTCGGGAAGGCGGCGGCGCGCCTGGGCCGGCTGGCCGGCGTCGTGGCGACGGCGAAGCGGACGGAGCGGGCCGCGAAGCAGGTCGGGGGGGAGATCACGGCGTGGGGCGAGGCGGAGCCGGCGCTGGGCGAGGCGCCGGCGGAGACGATGTACTGCAGCCCGGACGGCACGGGGGTGCCGGTGGTGCGGCGGGACGCGGGGACGGCGGAGGACGGCCGGCCGTCGAAGACGCGGGAGGCGAAGGTGGCGGTGTTCCACACGGCGGAGCGGCGCAACGCGAAGACCGGCCTGCCGGAGCGGGACGCGGGTTCGGCGCGGCACACGGCGGCGATCGACAGCGCGGCGTCGAGGGACGTGGACGCGGAGCCGTCGGCGTTCGCGCGGCGGCTCTGGCGGGCCGCGGAGCGGTTCGGGTTCGCGGCGGCGAAGCGGCAGGTGGTCGTCGCCGACGGCGCGAAGTGGATCTGGAACGCCGCCGCGGAACTGTTCCCGAACGCCGTTTGCATAGTGGACATCTGGCACGCGAAGGAGCGGCTCTGGGAAGTGGGGCGCGCGGTTTACGGCGCCGGCACGGAGCTGTGCCGGGCGTGGTCGGAGAAGGTCTGCGCGGCGCTCTCCGAGGGGCGCGTGGACGATGTGCTGCGGGAACTGCGCCGGCACGCCGGCGACAAGACCGCCGACCAGTGCGCCGGCTATTTCGAGAACAACCGCGGCCGGATGCGCTACCCGGCGTACCGGGAGATGGGGCTGCTGATCGGTTCGGGCATGGTGGAGAGCTCCTGCCGCACGCTGGTCGGCGAGCGCTTGAAGTGTTCCGGCATGCGATGGAGCCGGGCCGGCGCGAACGACGTCATGGCGTTGCGTTCGTGCGTCCGCGACGAACGGTACGACGACTTCTGGCGCCGTCGGCGCAAACCGCCGCCAATGGCCGCCTGACGGCTCGCGCACTAAAACGTCGCACACCCAAGCCGATGCCCCGGCAAGCCGGGTCAACGGCGATCTCGACAACCGCGAGATTGCCGACGCTTGCGGGGCGGACGTGTTCGACATCCTGAGCAGCGAGGGCGAGAACGAGGTCCCCGTGACGGGGTGGATGAGGCGCGAGTGCGCTCTGTTCAAGAACTACAACGCCAAGCGCGGACAGAACGTGGCGATAGGCGCTGTGCTGCGCTCCATCACCAACCCTAAGCGGCAGCGGCTCGACCTGTTGGCCGAGGTCGTGAGGACCAAGACGAAGTATCACGACGCCTGCGACACCCACGGAATCGAATCCGACGCCGCGAAAGCCGCCAAAGAGGAACTGAAGGCGGCGAAGAAGCCGCTGCCGTGCGTGGCCTATCAGGGAGTGTTTGACGGCGAGGGGAAAGCCGACGAGCACTTCGTCTCGGCGAACGGCGTGTACGGACTCGACTACGACTTCGAGATGGAGATCGACGCGGCCATGTTCCAGGCGCGGGTGTTCGACGCCCCGTTCGTGGGCGCTGCGTGGCTGAGCGGATCGCTCAGGGGGGTTCACGCGCTGGCTCTTGGTCCCGTGACCACCACCGCGGCGGAGTATCGGGACGCATGGGCTGAGATCGAGGGGAGCTTATTTACACTGACCGGCGAACATGCCGATTCTGCAAGAAAGAATCGGAACGGCCTGCTATCCCCATCCTATGACAAAGACCTGCTGTGGCGTCGAGCGCCGACCGCGTTCGAGCTTAAATCCGCATCCAACTCGTCGGACGCTGGCGCGTCATCTGGCTCGTCGGACGCCGGCGCGTCCGTGCTGGAGCGCCAACTCGAACGCATCCCAAACCCCGACCTGCACTACGACGACTGGCGTCGAGTGGTGTTCGTGGCCCGTGACGAGTTCGGGCAGGCAGGAAGGGCCGCGGCCGAGCGCTGGTCGGCGAGATCGTCGAAGCACACACAGTCGGGGTTCGACGACCTGTGGAACTCCACTCCGCGCACCGCCGGCGAGACGGTGGGTTGGGGAACGCTCGTGCAGATGGCGGGCGGGTACAACGCGAAGGGCGGTCGTCCGCGTAGCGAGACACCGAAGGCAGAGGCCCTTCGCAAACGGGCGTACAGGGCGAGCGACAAACTTGACGAAAGGCTGTTGGAGATCGCGCCCGTGGAGGTCAGGGACGCCGAGCGGGTAGTGGCGTACTGCCCCGACCAGTTGCTACTGGTCAGGTCCAAAGACGGCGAGGAGGCGATGCTCGCCAACGCGAGCGGGTTCTGGGAGACCTTGGAACATAGACGCACCGACAGAAGCACGGGGGCGCTGGCTAGGGTTGTGGCCCGTGCGCGGAGGAAGGCCATTAAGGCCGGGCGCGAACAAGGGCTGGACGCCGACGCCCTCAACCACATCGAGGAGTATTGGAGCGAGGGGAACACGGCGAAAGAGAAGGGCGATCTAGCTCGCCAAGTGGCTCAGAGAGTCGCCGGCCGGGAAGTTCCCGTGGCTCGGACGCACGAAGAGCAAATGGACAACCGCAGTCACGCTCCGTTGATCCCGCTTGAAGACGTTGATGGCGCTTGGCACATGAAGCGGCAGTGCGTGATTTCCGCGACCGAGGTGGCTTCGTATCGGATGCGCGAAAGAGGGTGGAACGTGCCCACCCCCGTGGACGAGCCGACATCGTATGCGTCCGAAACCGTGGACGCGGAGTTGGCCGGACGCTACAAGGGCTTGTTCGAGCGGACGGCCGCCCTGTTCATCAGACCGGCGAAGGTCGTGGACGTGTTCATGTGCCAGAAGTCGTCGTTTGGCAAAACGACGTTCTACGACCTGTTGCGCGAAGCGTTCCCCGGCATGATCATCGTCACTGACGCGAGGAGCGCGTACAACAGAGCCTCGACGCGCTTCACCCCGGTGGCAGCCGCAACGGCGCAGGCGGCGCTGGTGGTGGTCGATGGGTGCGGCCATGTGGAGCAAGACCTGTCTTCGTCGGTGCTCGACGCTCATACCGACACGCTGGTGACGGTCGAGTTGAAGGGCCAAGACCAGAAAACCGTGCGCCGATCCGCGAACATCGTGCTCGTCGGACACTCGTGGCCGAGGATCGACGTGGACGCGCAAGGAGCCGACACCCGCCTCCGGTGGGCACTCAAGGTGGACGATGACGCGCCGATCCTCGAACAGGAACGTCGAGACACCCTCATGTCGCCAGAGGGCATTGCCAGGTTTCGGTGGCGCTTCGTTGAGACGATAGGCCGACTGATCAACGATCCAAAAGGCCCGCTGGCGGCAACCGAGACCGACGCGAGCAGAAAATGGGTCGAACTCTTGATCCGCGAGCGGGGGTGCCCGATGGTCGCGATGCTTAAGGAGACATACCAACTCGAACGGGGCGGGTTCGTGCTCTCGGCCGAAGTGGAAGAAGTGATCAAGGGCTGTTCCCCTGATGGCAAGGTGCCCGCGGGGAAAGTGATCGGGGCGATCGTCCGCAAGACATTCGGCCCATCAGTGATTCTCACCCGGAAACAGGGCGGCGATGTCGCAAAACGCGGGCGCGGGTGGTCGGGCTTGGTGCGGAAGTCCGGGATTTTCTGAAGGCCCCGTTAGGGGTTTGTCCAAAAGCACATGTGGGGGAGCGAATGCCGGCTTTGCCGGGTTTGGTGGTTTCTAGAGAGGAGATCGGACATTTTTTCTCGCGCACTGTTTGTGACAAACCCCTCGATCAAGGACGAAAAACCGGCAAATCCAGCAAAGCCGGCATTCGCTCCCCCACATGTGCTTTTGGACAAACCCAGACGAAAACGACAATCGCAAGGATGTGGGGATGGAAGGGGCTGGCTCGGATCGACGGGATGTTCTGAGTTCGCCAACGCCTCCCGGGCCACCAAGGACACCAACCGCCTCCCCCACACACACGCAGTGACAAACCTCCATTCACCCACAGCCCAACCACCCTAGGAGACAGACAGCATGAAAGCGACCCGCCAACCTGTCACCGTCGTCTTCGACGACAACCGCAACCCGCGCCAACAGGGGATGATCCGCCGCTATCACAGCAAGGTGATCATCGAGGTCACGTCTGACCGCGACGAGCCGTTTCACGGACGGCCTCACAGCTACAGTTACAACACGTCGCCGGACGACGAGGTGCCGATCACGACCATCTACTCGTTCAAGCAGACGTTCATCCACAACCGCTGGTGTTGCCGGATGACGGTCGATGCCCCGGAGCGTCGCGATGGGGAACGGGCATGATGGCAAGGCGGACAAAGGCCCAGATCGCGCAGCTTGAAGCGCAGATCGCGGACGTTCTAAAAGAGGATCATCCGCAGTCCGTAAGGCACATCTTCTACCGGATGACCGATCCCAGGTTGCCCGAACCCGTCGAGAAGACCGAGCACGGCTACAAGCAACTCCAGTTCAGGGTAACCGAGATGAGACGCGCCAAGACGCTCCCTTACGGGTGGATCGCGGATGCGACGAGGAGCGGCCTTCACGTTTACACCTTCGACGAACCCGGCGATCTCATCTACACCTACGCCGCCCGATACCGCGACAACGTGTGGCGTGAGTCGAACGAGCATGTCGAGGTCTGGTGCGAGTCGAGGTCGATCGCTGGCGTCATCAAGGACGTGTGCAGGCAGTACGCCGTGACGCTGTATCCATCCGGTGGGTTCAGTTCGATGACACTGGCGTTCGAGGCTGCGGGCGCGATCAACGCAAGCGGCAAGAGTTCCGCCGCGATCATCTATGTCGGCGACTACGATCCCGCCGGCGTATTGATCGACCAGTCCATTGAGCACGAGTTGCGGACGCACCTCCCCGGCTTCCCGTTGACCATGAACCGCATCGCGGTGAACGAGCTTCAGATCGCCGAGATGGACTTGCCAACCAAGCCCCGCAAACAGACGGACAGGCGCAGGTTGGACATCAAGGAGACGGTCGAGGCGGAGGCGATCCCCGCGGGGACGATGCGCCAGATGGTCGCCGACGCCGTGCAACGGCACCTTCCCTCAGACGTCGATCTGGACACCATCGCCAAGCGCGACAAGGCTGTGGTCGGACAGTTGGCAAGGCTGGGCGTGCTCGTCGATATGAAAGGCATGGCGGAGTCCCTCACGGCGATCGCCGATTTGGAGAACAAGTGATGATCACGCCAACCACACGCACGGACGGAACGCCGACCAACGCAGCGCGACTCATTGAAGTCGAGCGCGGACTGGCCACCTTGACCGAGGATGCCGGCAGCAGGTTGTCCGCCATCGAAGACGAGTTGGCAGAACGTGAGTTGGAGCCGTCCGGACCGCTCACCGAGCAGCAAATCCACGAGCGGATGTTGCGGAACGGCGCGACCGAGGAGATGGCGGCCAAGAACGCAGCGGCCATCTTCGACAACCTCGAAGGCCGCGACGGGCCAGGTTCCGTTCCGCCGGAGTCAACCGCCACCACCTGCTGGTGGCAACTGAGCGAAGCGAAGGCGCAGTCCGCCTCCGGGCGGGGGATTCAAGGGGGCGCAGCGCCCCTTGACACAACACCCGAAGGGCGCCAATTCAGCGCAGCGGCGCCGCGAAGCGGGGGAATTGGGATGGCGTTCCCCATATCCGGGCGTTCCGCATCCCGGTGACAGAGTGAGGTCATGCCACACGCCATCGGACTACGCCGCGGTCTCATCGAGGGCGCGAACATCCCTCCCCGGAGAGCACACATCCGGGGCGAGACGAGGAGCCTTGCCACACAACTCGCCAACCCCGAAGCGCCTCAACCCGACGTGGCGCTGCTCGTTCCGACCATCGACCCGCAGCTACTCCGCGCCTTGGAGATCAGACGACGCCAGTACCTCCGGGGGAAGCGCGGAACGAAGCCGAAGCCGCTAGCCGAGTTCGTGCTGTGGGGACCGCCGAGACACGCCGCGAAGGACGCCTGGACGCGAGAGAAGTCCGAAGCGTGGGCGGTGGAATCCGTGGCGTGGGTGCGCCGACACTTCCCCGACAGCCCGATAACCGAGGCCGCGCTCCACATGGACGAAGGCTCTCCGCACGTCCACGTCGCCCTGTTTCCCGCCTACAAGGACAAGGCGGGCGAGACGGCCTACGGATGGAAGCGGGCCGAAAGAGCCGCCACAGACCGTCTGAGGGGCGCTGAGCCGCTCCTGAACGCCGGCCGGCAACACGTCCGCGGCAGGAAGCGGGCCGGCAACGCCATGCAGGCGCTCCTCGACTTCGCTGGTGCTCACCGCCCTATCCCCGGGAGAGGGAAAAGACCCAGAACCAGTGGCGCGGCGCGGTTCGGCGCGGCGATTTCTTCGAGGCGGTCGCCCACGACGTAACCCACGACGTAACAGCATTAGGAGAACCAACGTGACCGACGTGTCCTTCCTCGCCCGCACGGCGAGACGCGAATACGACGAACTGCTAGCGCTAGGACGGCGTACCGTGGCGCAGGCGTGGCAACTCGGCCACACGCTCACGGCGCTCAAAGCCGCGTGCCAACACGGCCAGTGGCTGCCGACGCTGGATGCCTACGGCATCCCGGAACGGACGGCGCAGCGTCTGATTGCGCTGAGAGCGCGGTACGACGAATCCGACAAGTTGACGGATTTCGGCTCCGTCGCGGAGGCTTTGCGTCCGCCCGCCTTGGCCGAACCGGACGATGAATCACCGTTGCAATCGGAACACGAACCGACGCTGGCGGCGCAGGTGCTGCTGTGGCACATCCATGATGCCGTTCGGCACATAAACGCCGTAGGACGCGACGATTCGAGGGCAACATGCGATCGCTTCAAGCATCTCTCTCCAGACGATGCCGAGTCGAACGCCGTCGCCGTTGATCTGAGTATCGTGGCAAGCAATCTGCTGAGAAAGATGCACGCCGCGCACGGCTTGGACGCCACCGTTAGGCATCAAGTCATTGCGGGCGAGATCGCCAAAGCCGAAGGCCGCGTGAACATGATAATCGAAGGATTCGAGGCCATCGAAACCGACCACACCTCCTACGGCACACGCGTATACGAAACGCCGCCGCGGGAGTGGTGCGACCTGTATCGCCGGTCGGCGTTCCTGCCGGCATGACCCACCGAACGTGCTTACCGTCAATGTGAACGTGATGAACACTTTGGCGGCAACGAGCATGTATCGCTGCGGACGACCTCGGACTACAAGGTATTTCGTAAAATGTGACAAGGTGTCCTATTTTTTGAGCGTAAATCAGGCGAAATCCGACCCTGTTCGTCACCTGATTTCAAGATGGCACTCGATGGCCACCGCGAGCGCGTCTCCAGCGACCGAAACAACACGCCTTCGATGGCCGGAATGTTCGCAAAAAGCGAACAATTTGAACGTCTGTCGACATCTCCACCGCCGCGCGGCACAAACCCTCCACGCAATCCATCGAATGCGTCGTCGCCACCACACTTCGATTGTTCTCGGACATCGTTCTCAGCGGCGCCAGCCAGCACCCGGCCCATCAAACGAGTGATGGATGTCCGAGCCTGCGCTCTCCATGAACACGACGCCATCGGAGCAACCCGCCGTCGCCAGCATCGTGCCGAACATCCTCGCGCGCGCCCCGGCCGAAATTCGCGAACGCGCACGCAAACGCAGAAGGCATAACCGACAATCCCCGTCTCGTTCCCCGTGCAATCCCGGTGCGATCCCGTGCGCGTTCCTGTGGCGACGGGGTTGCGTTGAGCGACGGGTGGGGATCGGCGCGACGTCCGTAGGCGACGAACGCGCACGTACTGAACATCCTCTGCCGATCTGGACGCGGAAGCGCGAAACCCCACGCAAGGCGAAGCGGAGCGCGCTTGTCGGAGAACTACCTGTCGCGGGATGGACGATGCCGAACGTGCTGCTCGGAAATTCGTTCTTCAGCCGTCTTCAAGCTGGCTTCCAGCTTCCAGACCTGCTCCCCCGTGCCCTTGTGCGCGGTGTCGACGGCGTTCAGCCAGACCCGTTGCCGGAACGGATCGGCGGAGAAGGTTCGCGCGAATTCGCGGCACCGCTTGGCGAGATCAGCGCGGACCCGCAGTTCACGCGTCCTCGCGCCGGCACGACGCCATAGGACTTCCAAGGCCAAGTTGTACGCACCTATCACGATGAGTTCGTCGGCTGAAGCAGTCAACGAACAGCCGGCAGACAGCGCCGCTTTTCTGATTGCGCCGCGCAATGTGATCTCGATGTTGGCCCCGTCCATGGACGAGGGGAAGTCGTATTCGCCTCTCTTCGCGTTGTCGCGCACGACTGCCAACGCTTGCTCTATCAATTCACATTCTGTCACCAGCACTCTCCTTTGAGCAACTTTCATGAGAAGATAACAGCACGTCACGCAATTGTCGCCGTTGCATCCTCGCCCACTTGAAAAACTTGAAAACAATCAAGTTGGCGAGCCACCATACCGCCTGTCCGATGGGTGCGCTTGGTCTCGGCAACGTGTCACCACGCCGCGGTGGCAACTGAGCGAAGCGAAGGCGCAGAGAGCGCTAGCGAGCGGAGCGCAGGGGATTCAAGGGGGCGCAGCACCCCTTGGCGCAACACCCCTTCGGGGTGCTAAATAAGCCGTTAGGCGTCCAACTTGTTGGTATTTAGGGATTGCGTTCCCCATATCCGTTCCCATATCCGGGCGTTCCGCATCCCGGTGACAGAGTGAGGTCATGCCACACGCCATCGGACTACGCCGCGGTCTCATTGAGGGCGCGAACATGCCTCCCCGGAGAGCGCACATCCGAGGCGAGACGAGGAGCCTTGCTACAAAGCTCGCCAACCCCGAAGCGCCTCAACCCGACGTGGTGCTGCTCGCTTCGACCATCGACCCGCAGCTACTCCGCGCCTTGGAGATCAGACGACGCCAGTACCTCCGGGGGAAGCGCGGAAAGAAGCCGAAGCCGCTAGCCGAGTTCGTGATGTGGGGACCACCGAGACACGCCGCCGAGGACGCCTGGACGCGAGAGAAGTCCAAAGAGTGGGCGGTGGAATCCGTGGCGTGGGTGCGCCGACACTTCCCCGACAGCCCGATAACCGAGGCCGCGTTGCATATGGACGAAGGCTCTCCGCATGTCCACGTCGCTCTGTTTCCCGCCTACAAGGACAAGGCCGGCGAGACGGCCTACGGATGGAAGCGGGCCGAAAGAGCCGCCACAGACCGTCTGAGGGGCGCTGAGCCGCTCCTGAACGCCGGCCGGCAACACGTCCGCGGCAGGAAGCGGGCCGGCAACGCCATGCAGGCGCTCCTCGACGACTACCACAAGACGGTCGGCAAGCCGTTCGGACTCACGCGGGGCGAGCGCGGATCGGGACGCGAGCACAAGGCGATCACGGCCGACGAGGCCACGCGCAGACACGCCGCGGACCGGGCGGCGAAACTCGACGTGCGCGAGAGGAAACTGGAAGCCGAGCGCGCGGATGTGGCGACGCAACGCCAAGCCGTGAAGGTTGAACGCGAGGATGTCGCAGCGCAACGCCAAGCCGCGAAGGCGGACTTTGACCAGAAGGCCGACATGCTCCTTGAGGCTCAGGACTCGCTCAACGAGCGCGAGGCGCGAATCGACGCCGACGCGAAACGCCGGGACGCCGATTTCAACCAGCGGGAGCTGACGTTGCGCCGCATCGAAAGAGACCAAGCCGAAGCGAAGGCAGCCGCGAAGGCAGAGATCGCGGGCGAACTGAGACGTCTCACCCAACTGGAGGAGTACCTGCGCGAGGTCGAGCCGCTTGCCGAGGAAGCCTTGAAGAACCGGAAGGCGAAGGAGGCCCAAGAGCGCGCCGACCGCGAATACGAAGACCGCCGCCGGCGCTTCCACGAGGAAGATGCCAAGCGCGTGGCGGGCGAGGAGGAAGAGAAGCGCGAACGGGCGGAGGCCGACGAGGCGGAACGCCGCAAGAAGGCGAAGGCGAAGGTCGTACCGCGAAGGTCTTGGCTTGGCCTGCGCGGGGAGGACAGAGGGCTGGGGCGCTAAGGAGCAGGCGCTCCGCAGCTCCAGCGCGGCCCGCCGACCGGGGCCGGCGAGCGCTCATCGGCCAATCCGCCGTTTCGACGAACCGCGGGCCGGCGGCTTTGAGGGAAGTAGGCGTTAGCTTTCAGTCATCGAAACCACATCCGGCCGCACTTCATTCACCAGGCGCCACATAGTCCCTCCAACGATCAGGGACTTGAAAGTCGCAATCTCTCCACTCGGCGAGTATGTCGCAATGGAACACGCAACTGCTTTGCGCGGCGTCCGCTGTCCAGCAGCCATAAGCTCCTAGCGTTCCGGAGATCCTGACAACCTGTGTTCTTCGAACTGCCGCGCCTGCCCATCGATCGGGAATCAGATCGGCGGGCGGGTTTTCACATTGCCACGCGACGGTGCGCTTTCCGCTTGCCCCATAGGCTTCCCAGCTCGCATCCCGGTACTCAAGAGTGGCCCCATCGTCGCAGTGATGCACGTACCAAGGCGGAGACTGCCAAGCACTCTCCGTCGAACACTTCACTTGGATGCCGTCCGGGGGGCAGTCCGGACTTGCTTCAGTGCTGTCCAACACCGTGAAGTAGTGTTTGTCTGCTAGGGAACTGCTCCCGGCAGGCAGAACCAGCACCAGGGCGCTCAACGCAGCGAGAAAGTAGCGCATCAGAACCTCCTTCTGACTCGTCTTCAGTATGACCTACGCTACCACAATGCGCCGGCGCGTACACCCAGCGTCTTGTCCAATTGTCCAATGCAGGGCCATCCCGAAGTTGGCGCCAAGTCGTTGAGGCGGCAGGGGAAGATTGACCGGCGCTGCGCGAAGGGCGGGCCGATGGAACGGGGACTGGCGCAGCTGAGCTTCGTTGTCCCGAACAACGATGTGCCTGCCCCGGAATTGCCATAGCAGGCAACGTCTGGCGCGAACGGCGCTCACAGGGGCTTACAGGCGCTCTGGCGCGATGCCCCGGAGACGCCTCAAATCCCCAACTTGGGTCTTTGCCCCGCCCCGGTGGTCTCAAACCCTGATTCTCAGGATGTTCGTCCGCCGTCAATGCCGAACTCTCCCGGCGGTCACACCACTGGGCAGGTGTCGCTGGCGCTGGGCCTCACTGCGACGAGCGCCTACTGCAGCATAGCCTAACGTCGCGGGGCGGTGCTAAAATCGAGCCATACCGACTCAGCCTCTTGAGAGACAACATGCCAATCGGACCCCGCGGGGAAAAACGGCCAAGCGACGTGCGCTGAGCGCCGACGCGAGATCGGGAAGATGGGGAGCGACGCCCGGAACAGGAAGCGAAGTGGGGCTACGCCGATGCAGACGCAAGAACGCCCACCAGCCTCACAAGACGATCTGAACTTCTACGACGAAGGAACGGCAGGTGCGGCGTTGGATCACATCATGCAGCGGGCGAGGACGTTCCAAGAACGAGGAGACTGGTTCGAGCGACTCACCTTGAACCTGATGGCCGCCGAACGCGATTTGGATGTGGCGGAAGCGTGGCTATGGCTCGATTGGCCTGACAAACCACAGGACCGCGGCGCCCAAGACCTCGGTGTCGACATCGTGGCGAACTCCAACGACGGCAGAACCATTGCCGTCCAGTGCAAGTGCCTAGACGACGGCGCATCGTTGACCAAGGCCGCCATTGACAGCTTCATCGCCGAAGCGGTCGGCCGCGCCGCCTACGACGAATTGTGGCTTGTCACCAACGCCCCCCTCGGACGCAACGCTGCGGCAGCTTTCAATGGACTCGACAAGCCGTGCAGACACATCCTGTTCCAGCGGTACTCGGACACGTCCTTGGATGTGGGCGAGTCTCCGCACCGGCGCGAAGCAAGCCCGCTTCAGCAACGCGCCATCGAATCGGTGGTGGCGGGTTTCGCAGGCGACAATCCGCAAGACCGCGGCAAGCTGGTGATGGCGTGTGGCACCGGCAAGACGTTCACCTCGCTGAGGATTGCCGAAGCGCTGTATCCATCCGGCAAGGCACGCTTCTTGTTCGTCGCGCCGAGTATCGCGCTGGTCGGACAGGCTCGGCGCGAGTGGCTGCGGCATTGCGACGATCCGATCTCCACGCTGGTGGTGTGCTCCTCGAAGGCGCAAGGACGTTCCCGCGAGGACGCGGCAGATGTATCGGCGCACGAACTCGCCTGTCCGGTCACGACAGACGCCGCCGAGATCGCGGTATTCCTCAAGCAACGCGGAAGGCGGCAAGCCGTGTTTTGCACCTACCAGTCCTTGGGGCGCGTTTCGGACGCTCAAACGGAACACTCCACACCGGCGTTCGATCTCGCCATCGCCGACGAGGCGCATCGCACGACCGGCGAATTCGACAAGACCGGGGAAGGACGAAAGATCGACTGGCGACTCATTCACGACAGCGAGCGACTGAACGCCAAGCGACGCCTCTACATGACCGCCACGCCGAGGGTCTACACCCCGGAGTCTGTCGAGACGGCGCGGAAGCACGGCGTCGCGGTGGTCGGAATGAACTCACCGGAGTATGGCTCCACATTCCACACTCTGAGCTTCCGCGAAGCGGTAGGGAACGGCGTTCTCTGCGACTATCGAGTGATCGTGCTAGCACTCGACAATCGAACGCGGCTCACCACCGCTGTACGCAAGGCGTTCGACGAGGCGACCGACGAGGTGAAGTCCAAGCGCAAGCGCGAGGCGACGCATTCGGAACAGGTCCGTCTTCTCGGCACGTCGTTGGCCGTCAACGGCGCAATCGTCGGAGACGAGATCGAACTGCCGAAGTGCCTGCCACGCACGTTGGCATTCGCCAACAAATGCGCGATGTCCGAGTGGGTGGCCAAGGCCATCAGCGACAGCCGCACCCAGCGCCTCACGTCGTACCGGATCAAGGGTAGCCGCACGGCCCGGAAAGTGAACGCGGAACATCTCGACGCGACCACGCCTGACCAGAAGCGCATCCTCGAACTCGACAAACTACGCAACGCCAGCGATGACGAGTGCCGCATGATTTGCAACGTGCGCCTGTTCAGCGAAGGCATCGACATCCCGGCGCTCGACGGCATCGTGTTCTTTGAGGGGCGCAGTTCGCACATCGAAGTCGTGCAGGCTGTCGGCAGAGTGATGCGCAAGGCCGAAGGCAAGAAACTCGGATACATCGTCGTGCCCGTCGTAGTGCCGCCCGGCCAGAACCTCCTTGACGCCTTGGCCAACAGCGACGAAGGATTCGACCGGATCGGAGACGTCCTGTGCGCCTTGCAGTCCCACGATCCTTCGTTGGCCGACCGAATGCAGGACTATGTCGTGCTCGCGCAGCCCGCTGAGGAGCGCAATGGCAAGGGCGAAGGCGAGAGGAAGAGCGGCGAAACCGCCATAGCGAACGCGGAACTAGCTTTCAACCTGTCGGAAGCCAAGGATGCTGTATACGCCTACATCGGAGACGCAGCGGGTTTCAGCAACCGAAAGGACCTCGTTGAAGGCCACATCCGCTCGGCCGTGACGACGGCAGCCGAACTGTTGATAGACGCGGAACTCGCAGCTCCGCTGGGCGAGGCGCTTAGCCTACCGATCCGCGAGAAGGAAGAACGCCGCAACGCGGGGACCCTTGGTGCCTTGCTGCTGGTGAATGCCCTGGTACTCAGCCATCGGTTGGTATCCCGCTTTCCTGAAGTCGACGACGACAGCATTCAGCGTGCGCGCTTCGTTGGCAGGCCCTACGCTCTCTTGCGCGATACATGGCGAACCATACTTGCCAAAGACTATGCGCCCGTCTTCGCTCCGGCCCTAGCTGCGCTAGAAGTCGTCAAGGCTCCCGGCCATGCTCGCATTCTCAACCATCTCGCCGAAGCCGCGTTGGAAGCGGCCTCGGCGATCAGCGACTTCTCATACGACCACAGTGGGCCATTGTTCCACCGCATACTCGGCAAACGCGGCATGGCGGACGGTGCCTTCTACACGAACAACCTTGCCGCGTTGCTGCTGGCGGGACTCGCCATCCCGCGCAATCCCGAGAGGACGCTTCGCGTGCTCGATCCGGCTTGCGGCACCGGGACGTTGCTGCTAGCCGTCATGGACACGATCAAGCGCCATGTTGTCGCGGACCATCCACGCACCGACCTTGAGAAGCTGCATAAGCGGCTGGTTGAACAAACGATCCACGGACTGGACATTAACCACCACGCTACTCAGTTCGCGGCAATGAACCTCACCCTCGGCGCACCAACCGTGGACTACGAACGCATGAACGTCGCTACAGTGCGCGAAGGGGTCCACGATGATCTCCCCCACGCGGGGTCGCTGGAATTGCTCCCCTTGGATGGCCAGCGGTCACTTGACGCTTTGCGTCCGCCGCTCCCAACGCTGGACGCGCTCCCCGGCGCAACGGACTCGGCAGGGTTCGATCCCGAAGGGATGGACCTCGTCATATCCAACCCACCCTACACGGAGATCAACAAACAACTCTCGAAACTGTCCGCGGAACAAGACAGAGTCTTGATGCGGCAGCATTTCAAGACACTCAAGAAACGCCTTGCCAGCGCGATGCCGGACGCAATAGCGACCTTGTCGGGAACACGAGCGCTCGGTCCGTTCTTTCTCCCCTTGGCCGATCACCTTCTCAAGGGCGAATCAGGCACGTTGGCGCTGGTGAGGGCGACATCGGCACTCACCGCACCATCTGGTCTTGCAGAACGAAAGTATTTGGCGGATCACTTTCACGTCGAAACGGTCGTGACGTCGCATGCACCCGGCAACGGTGCGGGCCTAGGCATCAATTTCTCGGAAAGCACGGACGTGAACGAGTCGCTCCTGGTGCTCCGGCGGCACTCGCGCAGCCAAGAGCGCCCGCCGACAACGACTGTTGCGTTACATCGACAACCATCGTCGCGGTCGGAGGTGCTGGAACTGCTCGAAGGGATTGGCAACGGAGACGCGAGCGAGTTCGGTAGGATGACCTCTTGGCCAGCGGAACGCATTGAAGCCGGAGACTGGTCGTTCGCCAATTGGTATGACGAAGGACTAGCGGGATGGGCATTACACGTCGATAGTCTTAAGCAACTTGGGCTTCTAGAACGTCACGTCGCCTTGGTAATGCCAAGCCCCAATTTCGCCAAGGTGTACGAAGATTCGCTCGACGAGCTAGACTCGATACCCATGTTCGAGTCTGCTGCGTCCGAAGTCATCCAGTTCATGCACGCCCGATCCACCAGTGCTGTTCAACTTAAGGCGGACGCGAACATGAAGCACCACCAAAGTATCAAACAGTGTACTGCCTTCTTAGCCTTTCGAGTTCGCGGAAGCACGTCTAGAGTTTTGGCATTTCTCACGAGCCAACCCGCACTGAGCACAGCTTTCAACGGTCTCGTTGTCCAAGCCAATAGGACCTATGCACGTGCTCTAGTGGCCTTCCTAAACTCCACGCTTGGCTGGCTTCAGGTGCTCAACAATCGCGCTTTCACGTTGGAGTATACGCGCATCAAGCCAATCACCGCGAAACGGTTGAAGGTGCCGCTCCCGGACTCCCCGCACATCTCTGCGCTGGCTGATGCGTACAAAGAGCTCGCAAACAAACAGATCGCGCAGAACCGAGACTCAGCGGACTGCTCAGTACGCATTGCGCTAGACCGTGTTGCCGCTAAGGCGGCGGGTATGAAGGTGAAAGACGTGGCGCAGATTAGACGACGTATTGCCGTGGAGCCATCGGTGGCGGGATATTCTTCAAGGGAGCACTGACAACCGCTGCCGGTGCGCCCGTATGCCACACTTCGTAGTCGCCGGGGGTCGGTCGGCGAACACCGGCGTGAACGCCTCAAGCGGGAACGTCACCGCCACGCACAGCAAGCATAGCGCTGACAGCACACAGACCTCGACGCCGTGCTAAGCGTCACCTGCCTAGTAGATGACTAGCGGTGCCCGCGGAGTACGCTACGCGGATCAGCGGGAGAAGCCGCGTGTTGCCAAAACCGGCGCGGGGCAGTCCGCACGGCCACGGCCAAGCCCGCTGTGATGACGTGATCTCCTGCCGATTCCGCCCCTTCGGGTAGAAATTTCGCTTTGTCGGTGATGTCGATGCGAAGCATCGTCGTCACTTTGGTTGAACTGGTGTAAGCACGATTCGATCTTGGTCGACACGAACGAAATGGGTGTTGGACAGTTCGAGAATGCGCTTAGCGATGGGATCGTCGCGGTAGGGTTCCTTATTCCAACACTCATGTAACCACTTGGACATCAAATACTCTTTCTCGTGAGCTTTGTACACCGTGTCGCTGCTTTGCCATCCGCAATTCTTCCACTTTGTGTTCGCGTCCAGCAGACGTAGCGTTGAAGGGGGAATCCACGTTTCATTGCCATCGTCGTTGGTACGTTTCGTTGCCAGACTGCCAAATTCCCCGTCCTTTGGCGGAAGTCGTGATCGATTGTAGCGTGGGCCGTTTGGCAGCAGGAATCGCCCGATGATGTCGGAGGGGAACGTGAACCTTATTAGACAGTGCTGAACAGCTCGTAAGACCTCGACCAACCCTGCATGGGACAATATCCCTTCGCCTTGTTCAACCGCTTTTCTAATGCGGTCGGACTCGTCGTAACGCAATATGACCGCGTGCTTGTTACATTCGGCAAGCAAGGCATCGGCGGTCTCAAACCAGCACCAACCATCGGGTACATTAGGCAGCAATGTTCGGAGTTGTCTGTAGTGCCTTTCTATGGTGTTTCTGACATCACTCGTCGCGTCGACATACAAGTCGTGAACTCGGTGTCTCTTGTCATGTCCATACTCACGTCTAGCGTCGTCAGTGTCGGGTAGGTCTCGAAACCTGATGCACTTCAGTCCGATCTCGATGTGCATGAGTGTCAAGGCGACATCGAAGTTGTGGCGGAATTCCGCTTTGACACCCTCTGTCAACAGCGGTTTTGTCACCTTCAGCCACTTTTCGATGCTGCTGTTGGCGTTTAGGACCCTTCCAGTCAAGTTCTTCTTGGTCATCAGTACAATCCTCGGTTGCACGGCCGTGCTGTCGTTTCATCAACGGGGGAACATTTGCGGGCATCTGGCGACGATGACCAATGGGAGTTGCATACTTGACTCCGCCGCAAAAGCCGGTCTCTCCCGGCCGTCACACCACTAGGCAGGTGTCGCTGGCGCTGGGCCTCACTGCGGCGAGCGCGGTGCTTGCACCTCAAGCATAGCGCATCGCGCGTAGGACAGTTGGCCCATCTATTGAACCGCATCATCACGGCTTGAGGCAGTCCTTCGCGCGGCTGCCACGGGCATCAACCCTTCGCTTTGTAGAACCGCGCCACAGGTCCTTCGGCAGCCGCCTGGTGGCGAACGTAGTGGGCCGCCTGCGCTGGCCGCTTCCACCCGCCAGCCGTCATCAGATCGGGCAACGCGGTGCCGGCCGCGGCCAAGTCCTGCGCCATGCCGACGCGAGCGCCGTGGCTGGTGGCTCCGACGACGCCGGCCGCTTCGCAAGCAGCCTTGAAACGCCGAGCGATCTGGCGCGGAGAGAGCGGGATCACGCGCGGCTCGCCGCCGACCTTCGCAGCGAGCAGAGCAGCCACGGTCGCCGGCGCGAAGTAGGCCGTCGTGGTGGACTTCGTCTTCGGGCGGTGGATGACGGCCGTGGCGGACTTGTCGGAGTTGACCGACATATCCGTCCAGCGCAGCGCGGCGCACTCGGAGACGCGCAGCAGCCCGTCGCGCATGACGAGCACGATGGCGACGTCGAGCGCAGCCCTGCGTTCGGCGAGCGCATCGGACTCGACGCCGCGGCCGCGTGGACGTGGACGCTGTGCGGCCATCGCCACGCCAAGCAGAGCATCGGCGCGGACGCCGGTCGCCTGCTTCGGCTCGGCGCCGTCGCGCCCGCGCTGCGCAGCGAGAGCGCCGATGGCCATGCGCACCGAAGGCGGCACGCACTTGGCGACGCCGGCGTAGGCGCCGGCCTTCTCGAGCGCGGCGGCCAGCAGGCGGATGCGCGACAGCGAAGCGCCGCCGTCCGCGAGAGCCTTCACGTGAGCGAGCAGAGCGCCTTCGGCCGGCGGCATGGCGGACACCCCGACCGAAGCGGCGTATTCCACCCACAAGCGCACCACGGCTCTGTAGGAGCGTCTGGTGGACGGCGCCAGCAGCTCGTCGGCGAGCGACGCCAGCCAGTCGGAGACTTCAACGGGTAGGTTGGTGTCCCGCGCCGCGATGGGAAGCACCCGACTAGCAGCGTTTGGGTTCACCCCGCGCCTGCCATTCGCTGCCGATGTCGTAGTGGTACAGGCAGTTGCCGCACTTCTGCACAGCCATGATGAATGATGTCCTTTAATCAATCGTTAACAGACATCTTATCGCCGATCCGCGAGCGTTGCACAGCGTCCTTTGAGCACGCCGACGGCCGACTCACCGCGGACGAAGTGCAAAGGTGCACGGAAGACATACGAAGCGTTGCAGGACTCCTGGGCGGAATGGGCGAAGCGGCGGTTGTCCCCAGACCTTGAACGCGGCAGCGCGAAGGCGGAGACGGGGCGCCAACACCTTACCCGGAGAGTTACGGGCAAGCGTTGGATTCGGGCATGTTGGCAATGCACGAGAAGGCCATGGCCGCCTTCGAGGCCGCGAAGTCGATCGACCGGCGAACGAAGCGGCGGACGCGCCAACAGCCGACAACCGGAACGGCCACGCCGGCAGGTGCGTCGGCGACCGTTCCGAGGCACCCTCGAACGATACCAGCGCGATCGTCAAAGCCTCTTGCAGGTCGTGGCCCGGCTTCAGCCGGCCTTGGCGTTGCTCCGCCGCGGGTCCTGCAACATCTTGAAAAACCGACAGAATCTCCCGCATCCCGTCTCTCCTTCCTTGGCAGGAAACGGCAATTCCGCCCCATCCTCCCCTCCGTCGCAATCTTCCGCGATTTTTCCGCCGGGGGCATTGACGCAAGGCAAGGATGGTATGCTGAAGCCTCACGGCCTCACGGCCTCACGGCCTCACGGCCTCACGGCCTCACGGCCTCACGGCCTCACGGCCTCACGGCCTCACGGCCTCACGGCCTCACGGCCTCACCCAAGCGCAAGCGGGAGAGCTCCTCATGCGAATCCACAAAGCCTTCATCAGATGCATCGTTGCGGTTGCCGCGATCTTGACGCTAGCGGCCGCGGTTGCGGCAGAAGTGACGAGAACTACCAACGGAGGACACGGACAGATCTACAACGGGACCCTCCGGTACAAAGCCATCAACAACACCACCACCCCGACCCCGCAAGGTGGCTCCGCCGAAACACAGCCCGAGGGCTTGCTGATAGTCGACTGCAACTACGGCACAAGGAACCACCGCGTCCTCAAGGACACCGCGAAGGACATTACGTGTTTAATGAGTTTCGGCGAAACGGACCCCTTCACCTACTCCGTCTGGGTCGAGACTAAGACGGCGGTGATCGGGCGGTCGCACTACTCCAGCGAAAAGCACACCAGTGAAATCGAATGGGACTGCCAACCGGGCGAGAAGATGGAGCTGACTTTCACCGGTAGCGGAAAGTCCATCACGTACTCGGTGGCCTGTACTGGTAGAGCGTACGCCGACATGGACGACGACCCATAGCGTATGACGTGCCGCTCTCACGGCTGAGAATCGACCCAAACGACGGCCGTGGCGACTTCGGCGGCTAAGGGGCGGCTTCGGCAGGCTCGTCTAATTCGCTCGCAAGGCGGCGACGGGATTCGGGCTGCCCGGCTCAGCGGGCCGCCGTAGGCGCCGAGGAAGGCGCCTACGCCGAACGCCTCTTGGCGACCACTCCGCGACCACGGGCGGGTCAGCACAGCGAGCAGCGGCGCGGGGCCTCATTCCGCCGCACACGACGGAGCGGCCCTCTTGTCCGCCGTGCCAGCTTGGAGTTGTGGTCGGGGCGCTCCGAACAGTCGTCGCGGGCAGGCGACTCCGTGGTCGCGTCTGCGCTCCCGTGCTTGTGGTACTCGCCCGTGCGTCTGTCCCTGATCGACGACGCCGAAGCGTCCCTTGACGGGGACACGGAAGCGGACAAGCGTCTGACGGCGCGATACGCGAAGGACGGGAACTACGGGAAGGGGTTGCCGCATGTGCGCTAGCGCAATACGAGGAGGTGCGGGATACGTTCCTGGAATCGGCACTCTAACACCCTATACCGAACCGCCCAATCCAGCCCTTGAAACCCGGGTGTGCGACGTTTTTGTGCGCGGGCGGGCTGCGGGGGTTTGGAGAGTCACCGCGATTCCCGGTACGCGGCTCCTGCCGTGCGCTGGTCGGCGAGTATGAAGTGTCCCGACATGCGCTGGAGCAGGGCCGGTGCCAACGACGTCATGGCCTTGCGTTCCCGCGTCCGCAGCGAACGGTGCGAGGACTTCTGGCGCATCGCGCAAACCACCGCAAATGGCGGCCTGACGGCTCGCGCACAAATACGTCGCACACCCACCGTGTGCAAGCCGCTCGCGCGGGCTGTTAAGGGGCCGCGTAGGCGGCCCAGGCGTCCATCAGCTCGCGCCGCTTGGCCAGCAGGTCGCTTCTCGCGTAGGCGGCTTCGGCCTGGTTTCTGACCGCGTGCGCGAGCGCCGCCTCCATCACGGCGTGCGGCGCGTCAGTGCATTCCGACGCCCAGTCGCGGAAGCTGCTGCGGAACCCGTGCGGCACCGCGTTCACGGAGAGAGCGCGCAGGAGCTTGCTGATCGTGCTGTCCGAGAGTTGGCGTCCCCGAATGCTCGGGAACACGAGATCGCCGGCCGCGGCGGTGCGCGGAATCGCCCGCGCCTGCTCGAGCACGGCGAGCGCTTGCGGCGACAGCGGCACTCGGTGTTCGGATTTCGCCTTCATTCGCTCGGCCGGGATCGTCCACGCGTCGCCGTCGACTTCCGACCACGTGGCGCCGCGCGCCTCGCCGCTTCGGCAGGCAGTCAGCACGATGAACTCGAACGCCAGCTTCGTCGCCTGCCAGGCGTTGCTCGCCCGCACTCTCGAGAGGGCGTCGGCGACTTCGGCATGGGGCAGCGCCTTGTGATGCTTCACTTTGCCGGCGCCTTTCGGCAAGGCTTGGAGAACGGCCGGGCCGGCCGGGTCGTCGGCTCGGTGGCCGTGGGCGATGGCCCACCGCATGACCGCCGAAATCCTCTGCCGAACGCGGCCAGCGGTCTCGCGCCTGTCGCCCCAGATGGGCGTGAGCACCGCCATCACGTCGGCGCTGTCGATCGCGTCGACCCGCTTGTCGCCGATAGCGGGGAAGGCGTAGGCGGCGAAGGTGCTTTCCCACCGCTTCCTGCTCTTGGGATTCGTCCACGCGACGGCCTGGGCGTCGATCACCTGGGCGGCGGCGGCGGCGAACGTCGGCGCGGACGGCCTGCGGCGGTCCTCGAAGGGGTCGCCGCCGCGCCGGGCGATCCGGCGGTTGGCGAACGCGGCGTCCCGCGCTTCGGCGAGCGTGACCAGCGGATAGCCGCCGAGACCCGCGCTGCGCCGCCTGCCCCGGACCACGATGCGCTGCACCCAGCTCTTGGTGCCGGCCGGCTGGACCGCCAGCATCAGGCCGTGTCCCAGCGCGTCGATGTGCCAGTCGATGCCGCCCTTCCCAGAGTGCTTGACGGCGCGCACGAACGCGACTGTCAGCGGCCCTTTCCTGTCCACGGTTCCCCCTTCTGGCCGATCTTAATTTAGACCATAACTTATACCATTCCATTCTGGCTTTCGTCAAGCAGCCACGGACGAAAAAGGACAACGAAGGACAACATGACATGCATAAACAAAGACTTGTATTACAAAATGCGGACGCTGGCGGAACTGGGCGAACCAAAGGATGGCGGCTGGTCGGGGCGCCAGCCGCGGCGGAACGCCGGTGGCGCGCCCATCAGGGTGCGCCTAGCCCAGCATCCAGCTCACCCGGTCGCGCAAGCGTTGGAGGAAATCTCCGTTGTAGGCGTCTTCCGGGGCCTCGCGCACGAGTTCGTCCAGTCTGTGGGCGTCGTCGCCCACCAGGATGCGCCAGCGTTCTTCGCGCACGCCGTCCAAGATGATCGCCGCGGCCGCTTCCGCCGTGGTGGGCGCGTCGTCGCGGAAGCGCACGCCGATTTGCGCGATCATCTGGCGCAGCTGATCGTCCGTCGCGTCCTCCATCATGCCGAGGGACTTGAAGCGTTCCCGCGCCGCGGCCAAATCCTCCGGGGCGTCGCCTTGCATGATGCGGCGGGAGTTGATGGCGATGGACGTGCCGATGTGGCCGGGCATCACCACCGAAACCTTCACATGCGGCGCGTTGTTGGCGAAATCCGTCACCAGCGCCTCCGTGAAGCCCTTGACGGCGAACTTGGCCGCGCTGTAGGCGGAGTGGGCGCTGCGGGGGCCCAGCGTCGCCCAGAAGCCGTTGACGCTGCTGGTGTTCACCAAGTGCGCCTCCGGGCTTGCCACGAGCAGCGGCACGAAGGCGCGGGAGCAGTAGTAGACGCCGCCCCAGCAGATGTTGAACGTGCGCTCCCACTCGTCGCGGTCGCCGTCGACGAAACTCGCGCCACCGCCTATGCCGGCGTTGTTGAACAAGAGGTCCACGTGATCGGTTTGGTGGGCTTCCACCACGGCGTCGCGGAACGCGAACACTTCGTCCTCGTTGGCCACGTCGCATTGGTGAACGGTCACCACCCGGCCTTGGGACGCCTCCTGCTCGCACAGCCGTTTGGTCTCGGCCAGGTTGTCCATCAACACGTCGCAAGTGGCCACGTCGCAGCCTTCGGCCACGAGTTGCCGGGCCAGTGCCCGGCCCATGCCGGTGCCGCCGCCGGTGATGACGGCCAGTTTGCCTCCGAAGTCCTTCACGAATCGCGCCTCCGTAGCACATGTAGCCTTGTTCGGCCTTGGCAGCCTGTGCGGCGTCTGAAACAGTCGCGGCCAAGTGTACGCCTTTGCGCCGCAGGTGCTGCCGTGCTGGCCGCTTGAGCGCCGAGGGCGCACAAGGCATGATCGCCCACGTCTCGGCAAAGTCGCCGCTCGGCCGGCTCGGGTCTGGCAAGGAAGTCCATCCTCTGTCGAGGCGCACTTCCGTTGGGATCGACTGTTCTTAAGGGGTCGCGGTTTTTAATGTCCCTCGTTCTCACCCGGAGCGTCTCGCTGCGCTTGGGCGGTTTCGCGGCGCTCTACTTCGCCCAAGGCGTGCCGATCGGTCTGCTCTCGGTGGCCGTTCCCGCATGGCTGGCCGAGCGGGGCGCGAGCGTGGGCGACATCGCGATGTTCACCGGCATCGTCACTTCGCCTTGGGCCGGCAAGCTGTTGGTCGGGCCGCTGATGGATCGCTTCGGCTTTCCGCCGATGGGTTTCCGGCGCCCGTGGGTGATCCTCGCCCAAGGCGGGCTCGTTTTGTCTTTCTTGGGCCTTGCCGCCTGCGCTTCGTTGCTGGGCGACGCCGGGGACGAGCGGTTCTTGACGGGGCTCATCGCCGCGGGATTCGTGATCAACGTGTTCGCCGCCTCGCAGGATGTGGCGGTGGACGGCATGGCCATCGACGTCTTGCCGGTGCGGGAGCGCGGGCGGGCCAACGCCTTCATGGCGTTCGGACAGGTCGCGGGATACTCGCTCTACGGCTATCTCTGCGCCGTCGTGCTGACACGCCACGGCCTTGGCGCCGCCGCGCTGCTGTGCGCGGCCACCGTGGCCGGCATTTTCGCGTTCGCGACCGCGGTGCGCGAGCGGCCCGGAGAGCGGATGCTGCCGTGGACCGCGGGCGAGGCGACCGCGCGCCCGGAAGTGGCTCGCAGATCCCTCATGGCGATCGCTCGCGATTTGTTTCCCGTGCTGCTGTTGCCGATGAGCTTGGTGCTCGTGGCCGTGGAGTTCATCAACCGCGTGCGCGACGGCATCGCCATCGCGGTGTTTCCGAAGTTCGCGGTGGAACTTGGCTTCACCGCCGAACAGTACACGGCATTCAACGGCTGGGCCGGGCTGGCGGCGGCGTTCATCGGCGCCGCGCTCGGCCCGCTCATAGACAAAGTCGGCGCCTACCGTTTTTTGGCCGGCGCGTTGATCGCGAGCGCCATCTGCCACTTGGTGGCGGGGTTGGCGCAGCCGCTGTGGGAAAACACCGAGAGTTTGCTCGCGATGGCGGCGTTGGCGACGATCGCCAGTCAGATCATCTTCGTGGCCATCATCGCGCTCTTCATGAACCTGTGCTGGCCGCGCGTCGGCGCCACGCAGTTCGCCATCTACATGTCGCTCGCCAACTTGAGCCGCAGCATCGGCGGCATGGCGTTCGCGCCGGTGGCGGACGATTTGAGCTTCGCGCAGGACTTCCTCATCATGGGCGCGCTCCTGCTCATCGCCGCCGGTGTGCTGCGGTTTTTTGATCCGGCGGCCCACGCCGAGCGGCTGGAATTGTTGCAGGCGCAAGCCGCCAAGACCTGAAACGCCAAGCGGCGAACTCGGCAAGGCGGGCAAGACCGGGGAGACGTCCGCGAAGCGTTAGAATGCGTGGCGAACGAGGACTGGCATCGCGCCAAGCGGGAGGGGACATGCCGTACACCGATATTCTGTACGAAACCGACGGGCGGCTCGCGTTCATCACGCTGAACCGGCCCGAGAAGCTGAACGCGCTGAGCAACAATCTGCGCGGCGAAGTGATGGACGCCATGCGCGAGGCCGAAAGCGACGAGCGCGTGGGCGTCATCGTGTTGCGCGGCGCCGGCCGCTCGTTCTCGGCCGGCTACGACCTCTCGCCCGCCCGCGCCGCCGACAATTTCGATTTCGTGAGCCCGCGTTCCGGTTTGCCGGACACCGGCTCCACGCACCCCGGCAAAACCCAATGGGCGCGCCATGTGGTGATGACGAATTGGATCATCTGGGAGCTCGCGAAACCGGTCGTGGCGCAGATCCAAGGCCACTGCCTGGCCGGCGGCACCGAGCTCGCCACGGTCTGCGACTTCCGCATCTGCGCCGAGGACGCCAAGATCGGCTATCCGCCCGTGCGCGCCATGACCACGATGGACATGATGTGGACGCCGTGGCATTTGCCGCCGTGCAAGGCGCGGGAGTTCGCCTATGTTGGCGATTCGTTCTCCGGCACGGAGATGGCGCGGCTGGGCTGGGCCAACTACGCCGTGCCGGCGGAAACGCTCGGCGAGTTCACCGAGAAGTTCGCCCGCCGCATGGGGCACGTCGACAACGAGATGCTCATGTACTCGAAACGCGCCGTGAACCGCCAATACGAAACCCAAGGCATCCGCGACGGGTTGCACTCCGGCACCGAAATCCAAGCGCTTTCCACGCAACGCGACGCCGCCTCGGAGTGGGGCCGCCGAGTGCGTGAAGACGGTCTGAAGGCGGCGTTGGAGTGGCGAGACGGGCCGTTCCGCGACTTCCGCGGCGCCTACGACAGCGCGCCGAAGGATCGGCCGGTCGCCGGCATGGGCGCATCGACGGGCGCGGCCGGCAAAGGCGCCGGCTACGGCGATTGAAAAGCCTCGCGAGCCGCAAGCGGCTGCGTGGAAACCCGCCATGACCGCGCTTTCGATTGCGGTGCTCACCGTGTCCGACACCCGCCGGCCGGGCGACGACACCTCCGGCGATCTGCTTGTCGAACGCTTGACGGGGGCCGGTCACGAACTCGCCGGGCGGCGCATCGTGCGCGACGACAAGCACGCCATTCGCGCCGTGGTCGGCGCGTGGGTCGTCGACGCCGGCGTGCAGGTTGTGCTAACCACCGGCGGCACCGGCTTCACTGGCCGCGACAGCACGCCGGAGGCCTTGCTGCCGCTCTTCGACAAGACCATCGACGGGTTCGGCGAGTTGTTCCGGCAAGTGTCCTACGAGGAGATCGGCAGTTCGACCATTCAGTCCCGCGCCGTCGGCGGCCTGGCCGGCAGCACGTTGATCTTCGCCATGCCGGGTTCCACCGGCGCCTGCCGCACCGCGTGGGACAAGATCCTGGCGCATCAGCTGGACGTCGATCATCGTCCCTGCAATTTCGCCGAACTACTGCCGCGGTTCCTTGAAGCCTGAAGCGGCCACAAGCGCAAAACCGCAACATCCGCCAATGCGTTGGAAGCACTCGCGCCAGTTGGCGCGCCCCGTGACGGGCAGTGCCGGCAGGCCCGCCACGGGCGGCATGTCGGAAACCGTGTAAGCTCGCGCGCGACTACGGAAAGCGCAGCAATCAAAGGCAGCAAGGAGGGAGAGCAATGGCCGATCCGCTACCCGTCGTCATCGGTTTCGGTGGGGTGAATCCCGCGGGGCGGGTTTCCTTCCACCACGCCTATCGACGCACCGTGATCGATGCCATCGAGAAGAGCGCCGCGGACGAAACCTACGCGAGTTTGGCGGCGGTCATGAACCTGGCGGGGGCGCCGACGGACGAATCGCTGCGGGCGCGCATCCGCGACAACACCCTCATCCGCCGCATCGATCTCTTCGACCCGGATCGCGTGTATTGGCAGCGTAAAGCGAACTTGCTACCCGCATCGGCAAAGCCCTTCAAGTTTGTTCTCGCGCCGCGCGATGTGCCCCGCGAGATTCCCGACGGCTGGACTTTGCGCAAACGCGAGGACGGCAGTGTGGAGGTGACAGCCGATGCCGCCAGCGTGTTGATTCCCGATCGTCGCAAGTCGCGTGTTTCCTCCGCCGGCCAAGCGCCAACCGGCTTCGAGCCCGGAAAACTCTACCCGTCGCGCAGCCACCCCCGCGCCTTGCAACTCAACGTCTATGCCGCATCGGACGCCGTGCGGTCGGTGGGAATCGAATGGGACGAGTTCAAGAAGCGCGTTCGCCCGGACCATTTCGTCTGCTATTCGGGCAGCGCGATGGGCCAACTCGACAACCACAGCGCCGGCGGCATGATGCAGTTTCCGCTCACCGGCAAAAGGCCCACTTCGAAGCAGGCCGCCCTCGGCCTTCCCGAAATGCCGGCGGACTTCGTGAACGCTTACGTTATCGGTGGTCTCGGCGGCACCGGCGGAGTCATCGGCGCTTGCGCGACATTCCTGTACAACTTGAAACAAGCGGTGGAAGAGATCCGCGCAGGGCGTTGCCGCGTGGCCGTGGTGGGCGGCGCCGAAGCGCCCATCGTGCCGGAAGTGGTGGAGGCCTACCGAACGATGGGCGCGCTTGCCGAAGATGAAGATCTGATGGCGCTGGACGGATCGAACGAGGTCGACAACCGTCGCGCTTGTCGTCCGTTCGGCAACAACTGCGGTTTCACTTTGGCGGAGGCGGCGATCTACGTTGTGCTGGCGGACGACGCGCTCGCTTTGGAGATGGGCTGCCACATTCACGGCGCGGTGGCCGGCGTTTTCGTGAACGCGGACGGATTCAAGCAGTCCATTCCGAGCCCCGGCGTCGGCAACTACATCACAGTCGCCAAGGCCCTTGCGCTAGGTTGCGCCATTCTGGGCGAAGACGCCGTTCGCCATCGCTCCTACGTCCACGCCCATGGCACCGGCACACCGCAGAACCGGCGCACGGAATCGCATATCTTGAACGAGTTGGCGAGAACCTTCGGCATTGCGAAGTGGCCCGTGGCCGCCGTGAAAGCGTATCTCGGCCACAGCCTGGCACCGGCGTCCGGGGACCAAACCACCTCCGCCCTTGGAACATGGGCGCACGGTTGGATTCCCGGCATCGCCACCATCGACGGCCCGGCCCAGGACGTGTGCCACGAACACTTGCGGTTGTCCGCCGCGCATTTGCACGTTGACGCGCGCGAGATGGACATGGCGCTTGTCAACTCCAAGGGTTTCGGCGGCAACAACGCGACCGGGCTGGTGCTCGGCCCGCATGTGGCGCGAGCGATGATGGCCGCCCGGCATGGCAAAGGCGCGATGGAACAACATGCCCGAAAGAACGATCCGGTGGCCAGGAACGCCAGCGACTACGATGCCGCCGCGACGGCGGGCAAGGCGAACGTGATTTACCGCTACGGCGAAGCCGTGCTAACGGGCGACGACTTGGAAATGTCCGCCGAGAAGGTGACCGCCGGCGCCAACGGCCCATCGATTCCGCTCAACGTTGCCAATCCGTTTGGCCAAGGGCTCTAAGACCATCACGAAAGACGGCGTGGTAAGGTCTCGGCGTGGCGGAAGGCACGCACCGCGGCCAGCCACTGGAGGGAAAACATGATTCTGCCCAATACGCTGCGTGAAAAGCTCGACCGCGACGAGCCGACCATCGGCACGCACTTCCTGTTCGCGGATGCGGACATACCCGAACTCATCGGCGACACCGGCATGTTCGATTACGCCGAATACGTGGCCGAATACTCCGCGTTCGACATGCGCCTGCTCTACCACTTGGCCCGCGCCGGCCAATGCGGCGGCTTGCCGCTGATGATCAAACTGGATCAGGAAGGCCAGAGTTTTTGGGCGCAGGCGGCGCTTGGCGCCGGCTTCAAGTCCGTGCTGTTCACGGATGTCCGCACCGCCGCCGATGTGGACGCCTGCCACCGCGCCATCGCGCCGGACACGCCGAACACCGGCGGCCTGATGGGGGTCAAGTTGCGTCGGCCGGCACTCGGCAGCTACAGCATGGACGGCTACTTGGAGGATCTGGAGAGCATCGTTTTCGCGATCATGATCGAAAAGAACGTCACCGTGGAGGACATCGACGCCGTGATGGAGCGGGCCAAGGCGCGGGGCGTGGATCTGACGCAATGGGGCCCGGCGGATTTCAGCTTCTCACGCGGCCAGATGCGCCTGATGGGATCACCGGAGATTCGCGGTTTCGAGGAGCAGGTGATCGCGAAATCGCTGGAATACGGCATTCGGCCGCGCATTGAAATCGGCGCCGTGGAACAGGCGAAACGCTACTTGGACATAGGCGTGCGCGATTTTTGCATCGGTTGGGATCGAATGATCGTCCGCGCCGCGTGGATGAATCTGGGCGAGGGATTGAAGAAACTGTTGGAGACGGCCTAGGCGCTGGACTTCAGGCTTCTTCCGGAGCGAGCAACGGGCGGCCGAGCCCGCGCCGGTGGGCGTTGTGGTAGTGCAACAACGCCGGTTCGTTGCGCCCGAACAGCACATGGGATTGGATACCGGCGTTGGCGCTGCGTTGCGTGGATTCCGCGATCGCGTAGTCCTCGTTCAGAATCACATGGTTGAAGCCCACGAAGCGTTCCGCGTATTCGTGCTCGGATTCCTCGTAAAACGCTTTCACCTCCGGCGGCGCATAGAAGCTGTGCGCGGTGCGCGAACGGCTTGGATCGTCGCCATCGGGAAACATGCGCAGCACATCCACAGCGTAGGGATCCACCAAGAAGATCGTGTTCGGAAAGATGAAATACACCGACAACGTCGCCAGCCGGAACGGCCATTCGCGCAGCTCGGTGAACGCCTTGTCGAACTCCTCGAACCGGCGCGCCTGCGCGAACACCATGCGGTAGTTCAGGCCGAAGACGTCATGCGTTTGCAGATTGCCGCGAATTTCCTGCGCCAGGCTTTCGCGATGCAGAACATCGAAGTGGTAGTTCTCGCCGAACGTGTCGATGGCCAGTTTCCAATTCACGTTGGCGCGAAGCACCTGCGATGCCGCGTAGCTGTGTTGCGGCAGTTTCCAGTGCCGCATGTCGTCTGACAACCCACCCAACGCGGCATCCACATCAATAGCCGCGCCCGGCGTCGGACGCACCCACAACATGCCATGGCGCTCCGCGGCCGGCAGTTCGATCAATCCCAACGCGTTCTTGTCCACGGCGCCGAATCGCGACTCGCGGTACACGGCGACGAGATTGCCGCGGCCGTTGTACGTCCAAGCGTGAAACGGGCAGGCGAACCGCTCGCCGACGCCGCGCCCGTCCGGCACCACTTGCGCACCGCGATGGCGGCAGGTGTTGGCGAAAGCGTGAAACTCGCCATCACCGTCCCGCGTCATCAGAATGGGCAAGCCGGTCTCGCTGTCGGCCCAATAGGTGCCGGGCGCCGGCAGGTCCGACGAAAGCCCCATCAACAACGGCGTTTCGCGGAAGAAGACGCGCTTCTCGTCGGCCGCAAGCCGCCGGCAAGTGAAGTCCGCCAGCGGGCTTCGCACCACGCCGTCGCCGTGTATCGGCCCGCCGTTCGCAAAGCCGTTCTTGAGGATGCCAAGCATCCGAAGCCGTTCTTCACTGCGCATCGGCGAATCCCCCTTCGGCCGCGCCGGCAAGCGCGGACGGGAAGTGTAGAGACCATTGAGGCGAGAACACGCGACTCACCCCCCCACCTCCGCCGACTCGCGAACCGGCATCGGCACCACGTTGTCCGGTGGAATCGGATCCATCAGCTCCGCCAGATCCGCCGCTTCCACCAAGGACTCTATCGTGCGCTTTATACCCTCGTAGTCGAACTCGTCGCAAGCGCGCAACAAGGCGTCCAAGGCGGGGCGCAGCTCGCTCCAGGGTTTGTGGGGTTCCGCGGTGCGCAGGATCTTGGGGTGTTCGGTGCCGGCGGCGTCGTCGGTGAGCAGGTCTTCTTTCAGCTTTTCGCCAGGGCGCAAGCCGATGAACTCGATCTCGATGTCGCCGCGCGGGTTGGCCTCGTCGCGCACGGTGTAGCCGCGCAGGCGGACGGTCTTCCTCGCCAAGTCGTGGATGTTCACCGCTTTGCCCATGTCCAACACGAAGACCTCGCCGCCGGAAGCGAGACTCGCCGCTTGCAGCACGAGGCCGGCGGCTTCCGAGAGGGTCATGAAGTAGCGTGTGGCGTCCGCGTGCGTCACGGTAACCGGCCCGCCGGTGTCGATCTGCTCCAAGAACAACGGCACGACGGAACCCGAGGAAACCAGCACGTTGCCGAACCGCACCACGGCGAAGCGGGTCTTGCCGGTGCGTTCCTGCTGCGCTTGCAAGACCATTTCGGCCAGACGCTTGCTGGCCCCCATGACGCTGCGCGTGCGCACGGCTTTGTCTGTGGAAATGAGGATGAAACGCGACACGCCGGCCGACACCGCCGCTTGGGCGGCGCACAACGTGCCGAAAGTGTTGTTCTTGATGCCCTGGGGAATGTTGTTCTCCACCAGGCTGACGTGCTTGTAGGCCGCCGCGTGATACACGGTGTCCACCCGATGCATGCGCAAACAGCGTTCCATGAGCGCTCCGTCGAGCACGGAGCCGAGCACGGACGCCACCGGCGCGACATCGCGGAGTTCGTTCTCCAACCGGAACAAGGCGAACTCGTTTTGATCGAGAAGCACCAGTTTGCGTGGTTCCAGCCGGGCGATCTGGCGGCACAACTCGGAGCCGATGGAGCCGCCGGCGCCGGTGACCAAGACCGCTTGGCCGCTCACCGAGCCGCGCAACAGATGCGGCAGGGGCGAGATCTCGTTGCGACCGAGCAGATCCGTGGTGTCGATGTCGCGGATGCCGCCGAGCTTTCCATGACGCAGGACCAGCGCGTCCAAATCCGGTATCAGCCGCACATGCACGGGATACGGCTCCAACGACTCGATCACCTCGCGGCGCTCCGCCTCGGAAGCCGACGGCAGCGCGACGAACACGTGGCTCACCACGTGTTCCGTGATAAGGCTGGCAAGCGATTCCACTGGATGCGCGGCGAGGCCGTGGATGACGCGCCCGTGAACGCGCTTGTCGGCGTCGATGATGGCCACCGGCCGGTAGTACCGGTCTTGTTTCAAGCGTTGCGCCAATTGCGCGCCGGCGGCGCCACCGCCGTAGATCACGACCCGCTTGCGGGCGGCGTTTCGGCGCACCACCCGCTCGGCGTAGGCGCGCACGGCGAAGCGCGTGCCGGCGACGTAGCAGAACGACAGCAGCCAAAATATCAACGGGGCCGACCGCGGGAATCCCGCCATCGGCAGCATGTAAGCCACGGCGATGACGGCGATGGTGGCGATGGTGGTGCCTTTCATCACCGCGCCGATGGCTTCCCAGCCCATATAGCGGATGATGTGCCGATACAGGCCCACAGCGGCGAAGGCGGGGACGCCGATCAGCACGGAGACCACGAAAACCGGCCAGAACGAGGTGAAGTCCACGCTGTGCGTGGCCGCCCCACCGTAGCGCAGCTGCAGCGCACACCACAGCGCGAACGGCAACATCGCGCAGTCCAACGCTATGGCGACGGCCTTTTTTTGCCAGCGCTCGAGACCCTCGATGAACTCAACCAGCATGGGACGCTCCCGTCATGGCCACCCGTGGTAAGCGCCGCCCGGCGCAATCGCCGGCCGTCACACGGTTTCCCGCGCGCCGGCTCGAAACCTCACGCAAGCGCAGGCCAAAGGCGCCGCGGCCACGGCGAGAATGACGAGACGCCATTCCGGCAAGGCGATGGACAGCGCCGCGAGCGGCAGCAGCCAAGCCAAGAAATGGAGCCAGAACAGCGCGGTGGCGAAGCCGTGCCCGCGGCGGCTGGCGATGATCTGGTAGAGGTGCGTTCGATGCGCATCCGCGAACGCCTGGCCGGTGACCACTCGCACCATAAGCGTGTAGGTAGCGTCAAACCAAAATGTTAACAACAGTATGGCGCTGGGAGCAATGGGAAACTCGCCGCTTTGCCACATCCACAACGCGGTCACTCCAGTGACGATGCCGAGAAATCCCGCACCGGCGTCGCCCATGAAGATGCGCGCCGGCGGCCAGTTGAAGCAAAGGAATCCGGCGCTTCCGGCGACCAGCGCCCACAACAAGGGCGTCGAGCCCTCGAGTTGGCCGAGCGCCAAGACGCCGCCGGCGTAGGCGATGGCTTGCGAGGCGGCGAGGCCGTCGATGCCGTCCATGAAGTTGTATAGGTTCAACCACCAGGCGAGGCCGACGACGAAGATCGCGCCCGCCAGCAGGCCCGGCTGAAACAGCCACAAGACGGATGCGGTTGCCAGCAGCGCATGGCAGGCCAGGCGGAAGCTGCGGTAGACGTCTCGCGCATCGTCGACCAGGCCGAGCGCCGCGATGGCAAGCCCGGCCACGAGCAGCGCCGCCGCTGGCGGGTGCTCCGCGGCCAACACCGCGAACGTGGCGAGCAATGGCAACACGAACCCGATGCCGCCGGCCGTCGGCGTGGGCTTGGCGTGGGAGCTGCGGGCGTTCGGGCGCGCCAGAAGACCGAACCGCGGGGCCAGCTTGCACATCGCCCAGGTGGTGCCCAAGGTGCCGGCCAAGACCAGAGCCGAGAACTGCGCCAAGGGCAACCCGCCGGCAAGCGCGCTCACCGGCCCACGCCTTGCGCACTACCAAAGCGTGTGGCGCAACGTCCCGCAAGCGTCGCACCGGGCGCGGGCCTCATGGCGCGCCAAGCCGCGGGAAGGTCGCCGCGGCGAACCAACGCGCCGTTTCCGCCAAAGCGTCGTCGATTGGCTGCGGTGGCGACCAACCGAATTGTTCGCCAAGCGCTTCCGCCTTTAGCCGAAACGACGCCGACCCGCCTGCCGAACGCGCCCCGCCCGTGAGCTGCCCGAGCGCGGCCCGCACGGGCGACGGCGGACGCCAGAGCGTGGCCGCCTTGCCCAAGTGGGACGCCAAAGTTCGGCAAAGCGCGGCGGTGGAGATGTCGCGCCCGTCGGTGACATGCCAAACGCTTGCGCCCGTCAACCGGTCGCCGAGCTGCGATCCAACCAAGGCGAGGGCGTCCGAAAGGTTCGTCGCCGAAACCCAGCTGCGGTCGCCGGTCGCGTCGGCCAAGGGCATCGGCACGGCACGGGCCAGACACCAGAGCAAGAGCCGGAAACGACCCTTCACGCCGCGCCCGTACACCAACGGCGGGCGCACGATGGCGAGCGGCAAGCCGCGCTGGGCATGGGCCGCCAAAAGCCGCACCTCGGCCTCCGCCTTGCTTTTCGCGTAGGCCCCGACCGGACTTCGCGACGCGCCTTCGTCCAAGGGCGCCGGGCCTTGCTCGCCCAACACCTTGGCGCTGCTCACGAACACGAAACCGCGGCAGCGGACGTCCGCTGCCAAGTGGTAGAGGGCGACGGGCAGATGGCAATTGGCCGCCAAGTACCGGCCCGGCGAAGCGTGCCCGCCAGCCAAGCCGCCGGCATGGAACACCACATCGTCGCGCCTTGGCGGCGCCGATGGCGGCTCGCCCGGCCGAGCCCGCGCTCGGAAAACGCGCCAATCGGCCTCGGCCAGCCCGGTGAGCAGGTGGCCGCCGACGAAGCCGCCGGCGCCGGTGACCCAAGCCGCGCCGCTCACCCAAGCGTCCTTGGTCGATGCCGGGTTCTGTTTCGCGGCGGTCGCGGTGGCAACGGCTGCGCCGGCGCGACGGATCCGCGGCCGCCAACGCCAAGGCGCCGTTCATCCACGCTCGGCCTCGAAATCGCCCATGTAGGCCACCAAGGCGTCCACCGCCTTCTCGCTGACGGCGTTGTAAAGGCTGGCGCGCATGCCGCCAACGCTCCGGTGCCCGCGGATATTGAGTATCCGCCGAGCTTCGGCGCCGGCGAGAAAGGCGCCGTCCAAACGCGGCTCGGCCAGCGTGAAGGGGACGTTCATCAGCGACCGATCGGCAATCCGCACGGGCGAGTGGTAAAAATCGCTCTCGTCTATCGCGGTGTAGAGCTTGGCCGCCTTGCGCTCGACGGCGCGCTGCATTGCGAGAACGCCGCCCTGCTCGCGCGCCCAGCGAAACACCAACCCGGCGATATACCACGGGAACGTCGGGGGCGTGTTGAACATCGACCCGTGCTCGGCCTGGATGGCGTAATCCAAGACGCGCGGCGTTTGCGTACGGGCGCGACCGACCAGGTCCTTGCGGACGACCACCACGCCGAGGCCTGCCGGGCCGAGGTTCTTCTGCGCCCCGGCGTACACGAGGCCGAAGCGGCCCATATCCAGAGGCCGCGACAGGAGATCCGAGGACATGTCCGCCACCAAGGGCGCGCCGGTCGCGGGGAAGTCGTGGAACTGGACGCCGCCGATGGTCTCGTTGGCCGTGATGTGGCAGTAGGCGGCGCCAGCGGTGAGCCGCCACTCCGTCGGCGACGGCACGCGGGTGAAGTTCTCGGCCTCGGACGAAGCGGCGATGTGGACGTTGGCGAGGCGACGCGCCTCGGCGATGGCCTTGGTGCCCCAAGAACCGGTGTGGATGTAATCCACCACATCGCCAGCCGCGCACAAGTTCATCGGCACCGCGGCGAACTGCATGGACGCGCCGCCGTGCAGGAAGAGCACGTGATGGTCGTCGCCAATGTCCAGCAGCGCGCGCAGATCCGCTTCGGCCGTTTCGGCGATGGCCATGAACTCCGCGGAGCGGTGGCTCATCTCCATCACCGACAAACCCCTGCCTTGGTAATCCAACATCTCGGCCCGCGCTTGTTCGAGCACGGCCTCGGGCAGCGCGGCCGGCCCCGGCGAGAAGTTGAACGCTCTCATTCGGCGTCGGCTTGGCCTAGGCGTCCGCCTCGTCGGGCGCCACGACCGTGGCGGACGTGGACTCCACGATGCGTTGCACGCCCACCAGCTTGGCGCCGCCGTTGAGGCGGATGAGGCGAACGCCTTGGGTGTTGCGGCTTACCAGCGAGACATCGGCGGCGTGGGTGCGCACCAGCGTGCCCTGATCGCTGATGAGCATGATCTCGTCGTCCGCGAAGACCTGCACCGCGCCCACCAGAGCGCCGTTGCGGGCCGTCGTGCGCATCGCGATCACGCCTTGCCCGCCACGGCCCTTGGTGGGAAACTCGTCGAGCGTCGTCCGCTTGCCGTAACCGCGTTCGCTGGCGGTGAGCAGCTCGCCATTCGGCGCCGGGACGATGAGCGCGATCACTTGGTGGCGGCCTTGCAGGCGAACGCCGCGAACGCCGCGGGCGGTTCGCCCCACCGCCCGCACGGCCGCCGCCTCGAAACGCGCCGCCTTCCCGGAACTCGCCACGAGAAGCACTTCGTCCTCCGGTTCGACGATGGCGACGCCGACCAGAGTGTTGCCCGGTTCCAAGGCGAGAGCGATGAGGCCGGCGTTGCGCGGGCGGGCGAATCTGGCGAGCGGCGTCTTCTTCACCGTGCCGTTGGCGGTGGCCATGAACACGCAGGGGCCGAGCTCCAAGGCGTCAGCCTGGTCGTCGTCTTCCTCCTGGTCCTCGCCTTCGCCGCCCGGCGTTTCAACACCGTCGTCGACGTGGTCGCCCTCTTCCTCGCCGAGGCCGTTCGGCGACGGTTTGGGCTGCGGCAGGATGGCCGTTATGCGCTCGCCGTCCGCCAGCGACAGCATGTTCACGAGCGGCCGGCCCTGGGCGGTGGGCGAACCTTGGGGAATGTGGAAGACGCGCAGCCAATACACCTTGCCGGCGTTGGAGAAACACAGCAGCGTGTCGTGGGTGTTGGCGACGAGCAGATGTTCGACGAAATCCTCGTCGCGCAGGCCGGTGGCGGCGCGGCCGGTACCGCCCCGCCGCTGCGCGTGGTACACCGAGATCGGTTGCGTCTTGGCGTAGCCGCGGTGCGAAACCGTCACCACCACGTCTTCCTCGGCGATCAGATCCTCGTCGGTCAAATCCAGTTGGGAGCTCAATATCTCGGTTCTACGCTCGTCGCCGTAGCGGTCGCGGATGTCCGTAAGCTCCTCGCGGATCACCTCCCTCTGAAGCTCTTGGGAGGCGAGAATGGCCAACAGCTCCTCGATTTCCTTGAGGATGCCGTTGTACTCCCCGATGAGGCGGTCCTTCTCCAAGGCGGTCAGCCGGTTCAAGGTGAGATCGAGAATGGCGCGCGCCTGCTCCTCCGAGAGGTGGTAAAGGCCGTCTTCCTGGCGCCCGAACTCGGGGCCGAGGTCTTCGGGCTTGCAGGCGTCAACGCCGGCGCGCTCGAGCAGCCCGGCGATGGAGTTCGACGACCACCCCTTGCCCATGAGTCCGGCGCGGGCGTCCGCCGGCGTCGGCGAGGTGCGGATGAGTTCCACCACCTCGTCGATGTTCTCCAGCGCCACCGCCTGGCCCTCGAGCAGGTGACCGCGGCGCCGGGCGCGACGGAGGAGATAGTTGGTTCGCCGCACCAGCACTTCGCGGCGATGGCGCAGAAACGCCGCCAGCATCTCGCCGAGGTTCACGGTGCGCGGCCGGCCGTCCACCAACGCCACGCAATTGATGCCGAACACCTGTTGCAATTGCGACAGCGCGTACAGGTTGTTCAACACCACCTCGCCGTTCTCGCCGCGCCGCAACTCGATCACCACGCGCAGGCCGTCCTTGTCCGATTCGTCGCGGATCTCGGTGATGCCCTCGACCCGTTTCTCCTTCACCAGCTCGGCGATGCGCTCGATCATCTGCGCTTTGTTGACTTGGTACGGTATCTCGGAAACGACGATGGTCTCCTTGCCGGTGCCAACGCCTTCCACTTGCGCGCGGGCGCGCACATAGATGCGTCCGCGTCCGGTGCGGTACGCCCGCACGATGCCGGCGCGACCGTTGATGATGGCGCCGGTAGGGAAATCCGGCCCCTGGACGTGCCGCATCAGCTCGTCCACCGAAAGGCCCGGATCGTCGAGCAGGGCGAGGCAGGCGTTGACGACCTCGGTGAGATTGTGCGGCGGGATGTTCGTCGCCATGCCCACGGCGATGCCGGACGCGCCGTTGACCAGGAGATTCGGCACCCGCGTCGGCAGCACCTCGGGAATGGTGAGCGTTTCGTCGTAGTTCGGAACGGTGTCCACCGTCTCTTTGTCCAGATCCGACAACAGCTCGCCGGCGATGCGCGCCATGCGCACCTCGGTGTAGCGCTGGTGCGCTGGCGGGTCGCGATCGATGGAGCCGAAATTGCCTTGGCCGTCGATCAACGGATAGCGCATGGCGAAATCCTGCGCCATGCGGACGATGGTCTCGTAGATGGCGGTGTCGCTGTGGGGATGGAACTTGCCCATCACCTCGCCGACGACGTAGGCGGACTTTCGGTACGGGCGATTGAACGCGATGCCAAGCTGACTCATCGCGTACAGCACCCGGCGATGCACCGGTTTCAGGCCATCGCGCACGTCCGGTAGCGCGCGGCTGACGATGACGCTCATCGCGTAGTCCAAATAGGATTGGCGAAGCTCGTCTTCTATGCTGCGGGAGAGGATCTCCCGCTCCGGCTGCGAGGGCTCGGAACCGACGCCGGAGTCGACTGCGGACATGCGGTTGACGCTTCCCTTGGGCTTGTGTCGCCGCTAGCGTTCTTGCCGCGGCCGCCTCTTGCGGCAGGCGCGGCAGGCGCGGCTTGGACAAAGGAAACAGTCTAGCACGCTTGGCGCGGCAACGCTTGCCCGGCAGCCTGCGCCAACGGTCAGGAGGCGTCCCAAAGTACCCCATTGTGGCAAGCCTGGCAGGTGCGTTCCGCGCAAGTGATCACTCACTTCAAGAGTCCTCGTCGGCTCGATCAGCGGCGCGACCGCGAGCGGATCGCCATTCGCCTTGCGGCGCCTGTGTCAACATGCCGCCCATGGCCGAGGAGACGTCTTGGATTCCCATTCGCGCGGGCGAGGCGCGCCGCGACATCAGGGCTTTCGAGCTGGTGCTGACGGCGCGGGGCATCGACAGCCGCGTGGACTGGCGCGAGGGCGCTTGGCTGTTGCTGGTCGCGCCGGCGGATCTGTCGGCCGGCGAGTGGGAGCTCGCCGCCTACCAACGCGAAAACCAGCATGTGACCCGACCGCCGCCGCCGCCGCGCATCGACAGCGGCTGGTGGGGGGTGGCGGGGTACCTCGCATGCGTTTGGATGACGATGGCGTTGGCCGCGTCGGCGGCGTTTGGCTGGGACTGGCACGGCGACGGCAGATTGCATGTCGGTTCCGTGGGTTCGGGGCAGTGGTGGCGCTTGGCGACGGCGCTCACGCTGCACGCCGACTTGGGACACATCGTGGCCAATTCGGTGTTCGGCGCGTTCTTCGGGCTGTTGGCGGGGCGGCACTTGGGTTCCGGTCTCGCGTGGCTGTGCATCGTGCTCGGCGGCGTTGCGGGCAACGCCTTGAACGCGCTCCTGCGCCCGGAACAGTTCACCTCGCTCGGCGCGTCCACCGCCACGTTCGCCGCGGTGGGCTTGGTGGGGGCGTTCATGTGGCGCAGCGGTTTCTTCGGAGTCGCGGCCCGGGGCCGCGCCGTTCCCCGGAGCGCTCCGGCAAGTGGCGCGGCGTTCGCGGCAGACCGGTTCGCGACCAATACGCGCGGCGGCGCGCACCGCCCGGGCGCGCGCCGCTCGGGCGCGCTCGCCTGGCAGCGAACCGCGGCACCGGTGTTCGCGGCCATCGCGCTGTTCGCCTTCACCGGCATCGGCGACGAGAACACCGACGTGGTGGCCCACTTGACCGGCCTCGCGGCCGGTTTCGGCATCGGCTTGGGTGTGGCCGGTCTGCGCTTGCAGCTCTCCGGCCCGCGGGCGCAACGTTTCTACGGCTCGACGGCGGCGGCGATCGTGCTCGTCGCCTGGTTGCTCGCCGGTTGACCTCGGACCGGCGCGAGCGGCGTGTCGCGCCCGCCCGGCTCGCGACCTGCCGCCACCCGGCGGCCCGCGGCGACGAGGCGGACGCGGTGGGTTAGAATGCGCGCCTCATCGCGCTTGGTCGGCGTACCGGGCACCAAAGCGCGTGTTGGAGGCGAACGAGCAGGGGCGCAGTGGCGAAGGAAGAGCAAATAGAAATGGAAGGGACGGTCATCGACACCCTTCCCAACACCATGTTCCGCGTGGAACTGGACAACGGACACAAGTTGACGGCGCACATCTCGGGAAAGATGCGCAAGAACTACATCCGCATCCTCACCGGCGATCGCGTGAAGGTGGAATTGACGCCTTACGATCTCACCAAAGGCCGGATCACCTTCCGCGAGCGCTAATCGGCAGCGCTGGAAGCCGCGGCGAGTTCAAGTCGCCGCCGCGAGGGCGGCCAACGCCACGCCGACGGCAACGGCCGCTGCCGTAGCGCTCAATCCGCCGCGGCGGTGGATGTCTTGGCGTGGCGCGGCACCACCTCCAGGGCAAGGTCGCCATCTTCTTCCGTGATGCGCACCAGCCCGCCGCTCTCGGACAGATCGCCGAACAGGATGTCCTCCGCCAAGCGCCGCTTGATCTTCTCTTGGATGAGACGCTGCATGGGCCGGGCGCCCATTTTCTCGTCGTAGCCTTCGCGGGCGATCCAGTCGCGGGCGCTTTCGTCCACTTCCAACTCCACTTTCTTGCCGTCCAACTGCGCCTGCAATTCGACGAGGAACTTGTCGACGACCGTCTTTATCACCTCCATCGACAGCGCGCTGAACGCGATGATGGCGTCCAAGCGGTTGCGGAACTCGGGCGTGAACATCTTCTTCAACGTCTCCATGGCGTCCGAGGAGTGATCCTGCTCGGTGAAACCGATGGAGGCGCGGGCCGCTTCCTGGGCGCCGGCGTTGGTGGTCATCACCAACACGACGTTGCGGAAGTCCGCCTTGCGGCCGTTGTTGTCCGTCAACGTGCCGTGATCCATCACCTGCAAAAGCAGGTTGAACACTTCCGGGTGCGCTTTTTCCACCTCGTCCAGCAGGACCACGCTGTGCGGGTGCTTCACCACCGCCTCGGTGAGCAGTCCGCCCTGATCGAAACCGACATAGCCAGGCGGCGCCCCGATGAGCCGCGACACCGTGTGGCGCTCCATGTACTCGGACATGTCGAACCGCAAGAGCTCCACGCCCATGATGTTCGCCAGCTGTCGGCACACCTCCGTCTTGCCGACGCCGGTGGGGCCGGAAAACAAGAACGAGCCGATGGGCTTGCCCTCGGTCTTGAGACCGGCCCGGGAGAGTTTGATGGCGGCGGCGAGCGTGTCGATGGCGGGGTCCTGCCCGAACACCACCATCTTCAACCGGGCGTCCAGATCCCGCAGCGCTTCCTTGTCCGAGCTGGTCACCTGATTGGAGGGAATGCGCGCTATTTTCGCCACCACCAGCTCCACGTCGCCGGCCCCGACGGTCTTCTTGCGGCGGCTCGGCGACACCAGCAGCTGCGCGGCCCCGGCCTCGTCGATGACGTCGATCGCCTTGTCGGGCATGAAGCGGTCGGTGATGTAGCGCGACGAGAGCTCCGCGGCCACGCGCAAGGCGCGATCGGTGAAACGCAGCTGATAGTGGCTTTCGAAGCGCGACTTGAGCCCCTTGAGGATGCGGTAGGTGTCCTCCACATCGGGTTCCACCACGTCGATCTTCTGAAACCGCCGGGACAGCGCGCGGTCCTTGTCGAACACGCCCCGGTACTCGGCGTAGGTGGTGGAGCCCATGCAGCGGATGTCGCCGGAGGCGAGCAACGGTTTCAGCAGGTTGGAGGCGTCCATCACCCCGCCCGAGGCCGCCCCGGCGCCGATGATGGTGTGGATCTCGTCGATGAAGAGGATCGACTCCCGCTCCTTCTGAAGCTCGGCCAGAAGCACCTTGAAACGCTTCTCGAAATCCCCGCGGTATTTCGTGCCCGCCAAGAGCGATCCCAGGTCCAGCGCGAACACCCGGCTCTTGGACACGACCTCGGGCACTTCGCCGTCGACGATGCGTTTGGCGAGGCCTTCGGCGATGGCCGTCTTGCCGACGCCCGATTCTCCCACCAGCAGCGGGTTGTTCTTGCGGCGACGGCAAAGCACTTGGATGACGCGCTCCAGTTCCGCGTCCCGTCCCACCAGGGGATCGATCTTGCCGGCCCGGGCCAGCTTGTTGAGATCGCTCGCGAACTTGCCGAGCGCTTTGGTGGGCTCTTCGCCCTTGGGGGCGTCGGCGGTGGCGTCCGCGGGTTCGCCGGCGGCCTTGCTGATGCCATGGGCGACGTAGTTGACGACGTCGAGGCGGGCGATGGATTGCTCCTTCAAGCACTGGACGGCGTGGCTTTCCTGCTCCGTGAAAAGCGCGATGAGCATGTCCGCGCCGGTGGCCATCTTCTTGCCGCTCGATTGCACATGGAACAACGTGCGCCGAACGACGCGCTGGGAACCGAGGCTGAGGTCGGTCGTGCGGTCGTCTCCCGCCTGGAGGCGCGGCACGTGGGTGGCGACGAACCGTTCGAGTTTCTCGCGCAGGGCCTCGATGTCCGCCCCGACGTTCTCCAGCACCTCCTTGGCGTGTTTCTCGTCGAGCATGGCGAGCAAGATGTGCTCGGGCGTCAGATACTCGTGGCGTTTCGCCTTGGCGTCCCGCAAGGCGTCGTTCAACGTGACTTTCAAGTTGTCGCTGAACATGCCGCTTCCTCGTTGCGTCTCGTCTCGTTCATCAGGCGTCGTCCCCTTGCAAATCGCTGCTCTCGACCATCGCTGGCCGCCGGCAACCCGCCGCTAGTCCGTCATCTCGACGGTGGAGCGCAGCGGAAACTCGTTTTCCTGCGCATACTCGTTCACCTGTTCGGACTTGGTCTCCGCGATGTCGCGCGGATAGATGCCCACCACGGCGCTGCCGCTCGAATGTATGGCGTACATCACTTGCGTCGCCTTCTCCGGGTCCATGTGAAAGAACCGCATCAGCACGTGCACGACGAACTCCATGCGCGTGTAGTCGTCGTTGAGGATGATCACCTTGTACATCGGCGGACGCGCCAGCGCGGCGTCCGCCCGGCTCTCCTCCACCACGGTGCCCGTGTCCCAATCCCCGCCGGGCGCGTCGTCCTCCGATGTTGGCGGCACGGCGGCCACCGGCCGGAGCGCCGAGCGGAAAAGCCGCCCTCCGTGCTTCCCGTGCTTCACTATAACGCGCCCGCGACGACCAGCCACGACCGGCGGCGACGATCACCTTTGGTCACTTGCACCATGGCCTAGCCCATAGCCCACCTCAGCCTAGATTGTCGAACACCCGAGTACGACGCTCAAGCCCCCGGCTCATTGCCGCCGATATTACATCTTGGCGATCACGGCGTCCCCGAAGGCTGAACAGGAAAGCAGCGTGGCGCCCGTCATGAGGCGCTCGAAGTCGTAGGTGACGGACTTCTCGGCGATTGCGCCTTCCATGCCGTGGATGATGAGGTCCGCGGCTTCACGCCAGCCCAAGTGGCGCAGCATCATTTCCGCCGACAGGATGAGCGAGCCGGGGTTCACCTTGTCTTGTCCCGCGTACTTCGGCGCGGTTCCGTGCGTGGCCTCGAAGAGCGCCACGGCATCGCCGATGTTCGCCCCGGGCGCGATGCCGATGCCGCCCACCTGCGCCGCCAGCGCGTCCGAGAGGTAGTCGCCGTTCAAGTTCATGGTGGCGATGACGTCGTACTCGTCCGGACGGGTGAGAATCTGCTGGAGCATGGCGTCCGCGATGACGTCTTTGATGACGATGCGCCGGCCGGTGCGGGGATTGACCAACTCTCGCCACGGGCCGCCGTCCAAGAGGGTGGCGCCGAATTCTTCCGCGGCGAGCGCATAGCCCCAATCCTTGAACGCGCCTTCCGTGAACTTCATGATGTTGCCTTTGTGCACGAACGTCACGGACTTGCGGTCCTCGGCGACAGCGTACGCGATGGCCTTGCGCACCAGACGTTGCGTGCCCTCCACCGACACCGGCTTCACGCCGATGCCGCAATTGCGGGGAAAGCGGATCTTCTCCACGCCCATCTCGCCGCGCAGAAAGCCGATCACCTTGTCGGCCTCGGCGGTGCCGGCCTCCCACTCGACGCCGGCGTAGATGTCCTCGGTGTTTTCGCGGAAGATCACCATGTCGGTCTTCTCCGGCGTCTTCACCGGGCTCGGCACGCCTTGCAGCCACCGCACCGGGCGCTGGCAAACGTAGAGGTCGAGCCGCTGGCGCAAGGCGACGTTGAGCGAGCGGATGCCGCCCCCCACGGGCGTGGTCATCGGCCCTTTGATCCCCACCGCGAACTCGCCGAGAGCCGTCAGGGTCTCCTGCGGCAACCACTCGTCATCGCCGTAGACCGCGAGCGACTTCTCACCCGAGTAGATCTCCATCCACGCGATGGAGCGACGACCGCCGTACGCTTTGGCGACCGCGGCGTCGACGACGGCGCGCATCACCGGCGTGATGTCCACGCCAATGCCATCGCCTTCGATATACGGAATGATGGGATTGTCGGGTACGCGAAGCGCGCCATCCTCCGCCACCGTGATCTTCTCCCCGGTGGCCGGCACCTTGATGTGTTGGTAGCCCATGCGCAACGCGCCCTCGGTTGATAGCAAAGGCGCGAAAGTGTACAGCACGGGCGAGCCACCACCTCGCCGGCGGCCTTGGAGACCTTGGAGACCCCTTTCGGCAGGCGCCACGAAAACGCGCCGCCCGCGGGGGCAAGGCGCGGACCGCGTTCGCTTGGGTTGTCCGGCTCCTGGCGCGCGTTGCGCGGCGTCGGCGCTAGTCGCTAGCCGGACGAGGCGGCCCGCCCACCACTTCGTCGAACAGCTCCGTCACGCCGGCCGATGGCGGCCGAGTCGCCAACGCCACGGCGACGCCGGCGATCGTCGAGAACAAGCATCCCGGCGTTGCCGGGTTGATCGCCATGACGCCGCGGACATCGCCGTAGTAGGCCCACACCGCCGCCGTGGCCGTGCCGACGACCATCGCCGCCAGCGCGCCCGGCCAATTGAAGCGCCGCCAATAGAGCGCCATGATGGTGACCGGCGCGAAGGCCGCCGCCATGCCGCCCCAAGCCAGCGCCACCAGCGAGAACACGGACTGCTCTCCCATGATCCACAAGATCGCGAGCGAAGCGATGCCCGTCGTCACCAGCAAGCCGCGCCCCAGCCAGACCCGCGCCTTGTCCTCGAGTCCCTGGGCGTACTTGCGCACGAACGGCAGGTCGTCCGTGGCGATGGCCGACGCCAGCAGAAGTTGCGAGTCGGCGGTGCTCATCACCGCCGCGATCACCGCGGACAAGAGAATGCCGCCGACCACCGGGTGGAAGAACACCTGCGTCACCACCAGGAATACGCGCTCCCGGTCGTGCAGCACCTCGTCCAAGCGGCCCAACTCCTGCAGGGCCGGCAGCGCGACCAGGCCGAGCAGCAGCGCGAAGGCGTACACGAGGAACATCCACGCCGTGCCCAGATCCCGGCTGATCGGAATCGCCGCCTCGCTCTCCACCGCCATGTAGCGCTGCACCACCCGCTGCGAGCCCAAATAGCCAAGGCCCCAACCGAAGGCCGAGAGCAGAAAGACGATGGTTATGGGTTCGTCTTGCGTATCCGTGAGGGGATTCCAGAACCCGGCTTTGGATTCCCCCAGCTCGAAAAGGGAATGGTCCGTCACGTACATCACCCACAGCGGCAGGATGATGAACGCGACAAGCATGAGCGACGCCTGAAAAACGTCCGTGCGCGAGACCGCCAGGAAGCCGCCAATGAAGGTGTAGGAAGCGACGGCGATCAAGGTCACGATCAAGCCGATGTTCTGGTCCAAACCGAAGACGGTGTCCAACAGCTTGGCGCCGGCGACGAGGCCCGAGCTGACATAGAACACGATGAAGAAAATCGTGATGACCGCGGCCACGGTGCGCACGCAACCGGTGGTGTCCTCGAAACGCCTCTCGAAGAACTCCGGAACCGTGAGCGCGTCGGCGGTGGCGATGGAATAGCGCCGCAACCGTTTGGCGATGATCTGCCAGCTGAACCAGATGCCGGCCACCAACGCGAGCGCGGTCCAAACCTCCTGCAAACCGTGCTCGAAGGCCAGCGCCGGGAACACCAGGATCGCCCAGCCGCTGGTGCCGGACGAGCTTGCGCTCAAGGCCGATGTGAAGCTGCCCATCTTGCGCCCGGCCAAGACGTAGTCGGACATCGCGCGCATCTGCCGCGCCCGCACGACGGCGATACCGATGAGAATGAGAAAGTAGCCGGCGAAAACCGCCACCATCCACGTGTTGGACATGCGAGCGCCTCGTTGGAAAGGCCGAATCGTACCAGCTTGAGGAAGACAGGCTCACGGCGAACAGCCCGCGGAGCCCGCGGCCAAGCGCGAGAGCGGCGGCTACAGGTTCAGCGTTGCCCGATCCAGCGGCTTTAGCGGCACGTCCGGGTCCGGCGACGGTATCGCCGAGAGCAGAAGGCGGGTGTAGTCCTGGCGCGGGCGCTCGAAGACGTCCTCCACCGTGCCCGTCTCCACCACCCGGCCGCGGTGCATCACCAACACGCGGTCGCAAATGTGGCGCACAACCGCCAAGTCGTGCGCCACGAACAAATAGGTGAGGCCAAGCTCCGCTTGCAGATCTTCCAGCAAGTTGATGATCTGCGCTTGCACGGACACGTCGAGCGCCGAGACGGACTCGTCGCACACCACGAGGCTCGGCCGCAACATCAACGCCCGGGCGATGCCGATGCGTTGCCGTTGACCGCCGGAAAAAGCGTGCGGGTAACGGGTGAGGGCGTCGGCGCCAAGCTGCACGCGGGAGAGCATCTCCCTCACCGCCGCCACGCGCTTGCCGCGCTTGCGCTCGCCGTGGATGAGCAGCGGCTCCTCGAGAATCTGTTGCACCGTCATGCGCGGATTCAACGACGAGAACGGATCTTGGAAGATCATCTGCATTTCGCGGCGCAGCGGCACGAGTTCCTTTTCCTTGAGCGAATGCAAACTCGTCCAGCCGTTCGCCGAGTTGAACCTCACGCTGCCGGCGTCGGGGTCGATGGCGCGCAAGATGCAGCGGGCCAGGGTGGTCTTGCCGGAGCCGGACTCGCCGACCACGCCCAGGGTTTCCGCGCGCGCCAAATCCAACGAGACCCGCTCCACGGCGGCCACATCCCCGAAGAACTTGCTGAGCCCGCGCACCTCGAGCAATTCGGCGCCGGCAGGCGCGCCTTCGTTCACGAGCGGGCCACCCGCCGAAGCTGGGCCGGGGGCAGACTCACCTGCCGACCGTCGGCCAACGCGACCAGCGGATGCGGCGTCTCTATGTCCGCGTCACCAACCACGCTCGCGATGGTGGCCAGCCGTTCGCCGGGCGGCACAACGCCTGGAATGGCTTGCAGCAATCCCCGGGTGTAGGGATGCAGCGGCTGTTTGAGCACTTGCCGCACGGTGCCGATCTCGAGCACCCGGCCCTGGTACATCACCACCACGTGATCCGCGATTTGCGCCACCACGCCGAGGTCGTGGGTGATGAAGATCACCGAGTTGCCGAGCTCGTGCTGCAAACTGCGGATCAGCGTGAGAATCTCCGCCTGAATGGTCACGTCCAGAGCGGTGGTCGGTTCGTCGCAAATCAGCACTTCCGGATGGCACACCAACGCCATCGCGATCACGACGCGCTGGCGCATCCCGCCGGAGAACTCGAACGGGTACATGCCCATGCGCCGCTCCATGTCGTCCAAGCCGACGCGCTCGAGCATCTGGGCGGCTTCCGCGCGCGCCGCTTCCTTGCCGATGTCGCGGTGGCAGAGAATCGCCTCGGCAACTTGGCCGCCGATGTCGTGCACCGGCGACAGCGCGGTCATCGGTTCCTGAAACACCATGCTTATGTGGCCGCCGCGCAAGTCGTAAAGGCGCGGGTCCCGGTCCGCCAACTTCACGACGTCGAACGCATCGCCGGCGTCCGGCGCGAATCGAATCGACCCGCCGGTGATGCGTCCCGGCGGTTGGACGAGTCGCATCACGCAGTTGGCCGTCACCGATTTGCCGGACCCGGATTCGCCAACGATGGCCGTCACCTGGCCCCGGGGCACGTCGAAACTGACACCCGAGAGCGCCGGCGTCACGCCGGTGTCGGTCTTGAACTCGACCGCCAAGTCGCGGATGGCGAGCACGGGAGCGGTCACTCGAGGCCTCCGGTGTTGTAGGGATCCGCCGCGTCCCGGAGCCCGTCGCCAAGCAGGTTGAAAGCCGTCACCGCGATGATCACGAACAGTCCCGGCAACAGCAGCCACGGCGTCATCACGATCACTTGCCAGTTCTGCGCCTGTTGCATGAGCACGCCCCAACTCACCACCGGCGGGCGCAAGCCGATGCCGAGAAAGCTGAGCGCCGTCTCGCCCAGGATCATGAACGGCACCGCCAGCGTCGCCGCGGTGATCGTGTGGCTCATGAAGTTGGGCAACATGTGGCGGAGGATCACGCGCATCCTGCCGGCGCCAAGCAACCGTCCGGCGATCACGAAGTCCTCTTGGCGCAGCGCCAGAAAACGCCCCCGCACCTGGCGCGCCAAGTACGGCCAGCCCAGAAGGGACAGGATGACGGTGACCCCGAAGTACACCGCCAGCGGCGACCACGACACCGGCAAAGCCGCGGAGAGCGCCATCCAAAGCGGCAACGTGGGCAGCGCCAGGAGCACGGCGATGAACCATTGCACGGCGCGATCCGTGATGCCGCCGAGGTAGCCGGCGACGCCGCCGAACAAGATGCCTAGCACAAAGGTGAGGACCACGCCGGCGACGCCGATGGACAACGACACGCGGGCCCCGTAGAGAATGCGCGAAAAGACGTCCCGGCCCAGCTGATCGGTGCCGAACAAGTGAATGTAGCCGCCCTCGGCAACGAACAGATGCCGCGTTGACGGGAGCAGATTCCAAAGCGTGTGTTCGTCGCCGGAAGCGAAGAAGCGGAGCGGGTAGCGCTTGCCGACGTTCGGCGTGTACTCGCGCATCCAAGTGTCCGGATTCACGCGCATGTCGTAACCGTAGACGAAAGGCCGCAAATGGAAGCCGTCCGTGTGGAAAAACCGAATGCCCATCGGCGGCGCGTTGATGGCCGCGACGTTGCGCGTCTGCGGCGAGTACGGCGCGACGAGCTCGCAGAAGAGCGCCAGAAGGTAGAGCACGCCGAGAACAACCGCGCTGACCAAGGCCAAACGGTGCCGCTTGAAGCGCCGCCACGCGAGCTGCCGCGGCGTCACCGTCGCCAGCAACGCCTCGCCGCGGGCGGGAGGCGGAGCGGCGGTCGCGTCACTCATAGCGGATGCGCGGATCGATCCACGCGAGCATGAGGTCGGACAACAGCAGGCCCAGCAGGATCAGGATCGCGAGCAGCATCACCACGCTGCCGGCCAAATACATGTCCTGCGCCAAGAGCGCGTCCAGCAACATCTTGCCGGTGGTGGGCAGGTTCAGCACGATGGAGACGATGGCCTCGCCGGAAACGAGCGCCGGCAATTGCAAGCCAAGCGTGCTGATGAACGGATTGATGGCGATGCGGAACGGATACTTCAGCACCAGCCTGGCCGGCCGCACGCCTTTCGCCCGCGCCGTCACCACATAGGGCTTCTTCAGCTCGTCCAGCAGATTCGCCCGCAGGATGCGCATGGTCACGGCGGTGGAGCCCAAGCCCACCACCACCATCGGAATCCACAGGTGCGTGAGCAGATCGCCCAAGCGTTCCATGCTCCACGGCGCCTCGCGGTACTCGGGCGAGAACAGCCCGCCGATGGGAATGCCGAACACCTCGAAGCCAACGTAGAGAAACACCAGCGCGAGCAGAAAAGGCGGCGTGGCGAGACCGACCAGCGCGATGGCGGTGAGCGTGTAGTCGGTGATCGAGTACTGGCGCACGGCGGAATAGATGCCGAGCGGCACCGCCACCGCCCAAGTGAAAAGCATGGCCGAGATGGTGATGAGCAGCGTATAGCCCAGGCGCTCCCAAATCAGTTCGTTCACCGGCCGGGCGAACATGTAGGAGTAGCCCATGTCGCCGACCACGAACCCGCCGATCCAATGCAGATATTGCAGGGCCGGATGCTTGTCCAGGTTGTATTGCGCCCTCAAGTTCTGCACTTGCTCCTCGGACACTTCCACGCCACTCGCCTGCAAGCGGTCCAAGGTGGACGTCACGATGTCGCCCGGCGGGAGTTGGATGACGACGAATATGATGATGGAGATGAAGGCCAGCGTCGGGATCATCCCGAGCATGCGGCGCACGGCGTAGGGCAACCGGATACGGGCGATCGCCGCGCAGAGCAACCGGCCGCGGGCGAGGGTCGCACGCAGCAACCGCGCGATCCCGCGCCGCGGTTCGGCGTTCTCCACCGGCCCGGCGGACAAGCCATCCGCGTCGTCCGCCGGCGGCCCGCCGCGGTCCGTCGGCTTGTCCATGTCAGGCACCTTGCGTTCCAACCCCGGAGCCGATGCGCGCAGCATACACCCGCCGCCGCCAACCGCCGCTCGGCAGCCGTGGACGGCACCGCGCGACGCTAGAGAATCACCGGCAACAGCCCGGCCGGCGCGATCGCCCGCGGCGAGAGGCGACAGCCCAACGCCAGCACATTCACGCCGGCGGCGGCCGCGGCGCGCAACGCGGCGCCGTAGGCGGCGTCTATCTCGTCGGCCGGGCGCACCGAACGAATGCCACCGTGCAGCACGCAGAACACCAACGCGGCGCGGTGGCCGCGCCGGGCCAGACGGGCCAGCGCATCGACATGGCGAGTGGCGCGCGTGCTCACCGAATCCGGAAACGCGCCTTGGCCATGCCCGTCCGCGACCTTCAACGTCACGGTTTTGACTTCCACGAACACGTCGCCAACGCGAAGGTCGAAGCGGCCGCGTTCGTTTGGAATGTTCACTTCCGTTTCGACGTCGCGGCTTGGGAAGCCCGGCAGAAGTTTGGCCGCCAACGCCTGGGCCACCAAGCCGTTGGCGCGGCCGGTGTTGACGCCGATCAGGTCGCCTTCGGCGTCGCGCACGAGCTCCAAGGTGTGGGCGTACTTGCGCCGAGGGTTCGCCGACGTGGAGAACCACACGGCGCTGCCCGGCGTCGCGCAACCGGTCATCGCGCCGGTGTTGGCGCAGTGGATGGTCATGCGCTTGCGCCCGCCATCGCCATCGGGCGCATCGACATCCGCCAAGAAACGTTTGTAGCGCCGCAGCAACACGCCCCGGCGCAGACGCGGCGCGAAGATCACCCGCCCGCCGCCTCGACGGCACGCCAGGCGGAGGGACGCGCGCGCCGGCCCAAGCGCCCGGCCACGTTCTAACGCGGCGAGCCGATCATCGCTCGACAAGCGGCGCCGAGACGTTCGAGGCCGCGCCGAATGTCGGCCTCGTCCACGGTGAACGCGAAGCGGACGTGGGCCTCGGCGCGGTGGCTGCCGAAGTCCGTCCCCGGGGCCGCCGCCACCCCGAACTCTTCGAGCAGCCGGCCGCAGAAGGCTTGCGCCGGCAGGCCGGTGGCGGAGATGTCCGCGTAAATGTAGAACGCGCCCTGGGGCCGGTGCGCCACGGGCAGGGCAAGCGCGTCCATGCCGCGCAAGAAGACGTCCCGGCGACGGGCCAACACCCGGCGGCGCGCCTCGTGCACCGCCAACGCCGGCGGCTCGAGGGCGGCCAGCGCCGCGTGCTGCGAGACCGTGGGCGGCGCGAGGTAGAGGTTCTGGGCGCACCGGTCAATGGCGTCCATCGCCCAAGGCGGGGCCACCAGCCAGCCGAGGCGCCAGCCCGTCATGCCGAAGTACTTGGAAAAGCTGTTCACCACGAACACCCGGTCGTCCAGCCCCAAGGCGGTGCGGGCGAACGGATCCGGGTCGCGCTCGTCGTACACCAGCCCTTGGTAGATCTCGTCCATCACCACCACCGCGCCGGCCGCGGCGGCGAACTCCACGATGGCGCGGATCTCGTTCGCCGCAAGCAGCGCGCCGGTTGGATTGGCCGGGCTCGCCAACAGGACGACCCTGGTGCGGGGCGTCCAAGCGGCCCGCAGCGCCGGCAGCGTGAGCCGGAAGGCGGTGCGCGCGTCCACCGGCACACGCTTCGGGACACCGCCGGCGGCGCGCACGAAGCCCTGATTGCAGGGGTAGCCGGGATCCGCGAGCAGCACGTCGTCGCCGGGATCGATCAACGTCTGCGCGAGCAGGTTGAGGGCCGCGCTGGCGCCGGTGGTCACCGCCACGCGGCCGGCATCCACCGCGGCCGGGTAACGCTCGGCGATGGCTTGCCGCAGCACCGGCAGCCCGAGCGTCTCCGTGTAGCCCGTGCGCCCGGCATCGAGCGCCGCCTTGCCGGCGGCGACGACGGTGGGCGCGGACGGGAAATCCGGTTCGCCGAGTTCCCAATGGACGATGCGCCGTCCGGCGCGTTCCAACTGGCGGGCGCGCTCGAACACCCGCGCCACCTGGAACGGCGCGATGTCGGCCACCCGGGCCGCGAGCGCGCGGCCCGCGGCGTCAGCGCTGGTTGGAGATCCGTTGGCCGAGGACTCGCCCATAGTCAGTCCGTGTTCGTTTTGGTAGCTTACGCGCCCCGAAGAAAACACGCCCTTGGCGGGCGCGCCCGTAGCATACGACGAGTGGACGGCAATGCCAGAGCAAAGCAACAGCCCGGCCGGCGCCGGGGAAACCCCGGAAAGAGCCTCGAGGAGCACCGTGGCGGCAGCGCCGCGGAAAGTAGCGCCCTACGAACCGCCCCCGGACGAGGAGTACATGAGCCCGGCGCAACTGGATCACTTCCGCCAGATCCTGGGGGAGTGGCGGCGCGAACTGATGGAACAGGTGGACCGCACGGTGGTCCACATGCAGGACGAAGCCGCGAATTTCCCGGATCCGCTGGATCGCGCCACCCAGGAAGAGGAACTTGGCATCGAACTGCGCACGCGCGACCGCGAGCGCCGCTTGATACTCAAGATCAACGAGACCTTGGATCGCATCGATCAGGACGACTACGGCTACTGCGAGACATGCGGCGTGGAGATCGGCCTGCGCCGCCTGGAGGCGCGGCCCACGGCAACCCAATGCGTGGATTGCAAAGCCCTGGACGAGCTCCGCGAACGCCAGCTGCGCGGCTGAACCCCTCGCGGCAATGCGCCGGGGCTTGCCGCCCGACCCGAAACGGTGTGGTTGGCCGGGTTGACGGGCCGGCGGCTTGACCGCCGGCGGCTATGTGGGGCGGTTCGCGCCGACGCCGTCCGGCCCGCTGCACCTCGGCTCATTGCTGACCGCCACGGCGTCCTGGCTGGACGCCCGGGCGCGCAACGGCCGCTGGCTGCTTCGCATCGACGACGTCGACGCGCCGCGGCAAGCGCCGGACGCCGAGGCGGCCATCCTGCGGTCGCTCCGGCGCCACGGCCTCGCGTGGGACGGCCCCGTCGTGCGGCAGAGCGGTTTGCGGTCGCACCATCGCGCCGCGTTGCGGCGCCTCGGCGGGCACGTTTTCGCCTGTCGCTGCGCGCGGCGCGAACTGCGCGGGCTCGAGCGCTACCCGGGCACCTGCCGAAATCTGTCGTTGCCGCACGCCGGCAACGCTATTCGCGTGCGCGCCGAGGACCAGCCGCGGACTTTCACGGATCGGCTGCAAGGCCGCTCGCCAACGACGGCCGAGAAGGGCGACTTCATCGTTTGGCGCCGCGACGATCTGCCCGCCTATCCGCTCGCGGTGGTTGCCGACGACCACGCCATGGGCGTGACGCACGTCGTGCGCGGCGCGGATCTGCTGGACAACACGCCGCGCCAACTGCACTTGCTCTCCCGGCTCGGCATCCAAGCGCCGAGCTACGCGCACATTCCGGTGCTCGTCACGGCGTCCGGCGAGAAGCTCTCCAAACACAACGGCGTCACGGCCCTTGACGACCAGGCGGCGACGCTCAACCTGGCGGCGGTGCTGGGCCTGCTGGGATTGGACCCGCCGGCCGGCCGGACGTGTCCGGCGCGCCTGCTCGAGTGGGCACGGCCGCGTTGGCGCGTCAGCCGGTTGCCGCGCACCCGCACGATCGAGGGTTTCACGGCGTTGGAATAGACGTCGTCGTCGTTGGGCGCGTCGGCCGTGCGTTAACATCGAAGGATGGTGCGTGTGGTGGTGGTCGTCGGGGACGACGGCGCTCGGGAGCGCTTGCGCGAGAGCGTCGCCGCGTGCGGCCATTCGGTGGTGGAAAGCTCGGCGAACGGCGGCCCGCCCAGCGCGGACGTGGCGGTCGCGGATCCGGAAACTGTCCAGCGCGGCGGCTTCCCACCGGCCGTCAACCGGGTGCCGGTGGTCGTGGTGGCGGCCCGTCCCAGCATCGCGGACGCCGTCGACTGCATGCGCGCCGGCGCTGCCGACTACCTCGCCGCGCCGGTTCGCGCCGACGCGCTCGACGCGGCGATCGCCGCCGCATTGGCGAGGCGACATCCGCCGACCCTGGGCTATTCGCCGCTAGTCGGCGCGTGCGACGCGATGCGCGCCCTCGGCGCCCGCATCGCCGCCGCGGCCAAGTCCGATCTGCCGGTGCTCATCGAAGGCGAAGCCGGCACCGGCAAGGAATTGGCGGCGCGGGCACTGCACGCGGCCAGCGAGCGCCGCCGGGCGCCGCTCGTCACCTTGAACTGCGCCACGACTCCGGCGGCGTTGATCGAAGCGGAGCTGTTCGGTCACGGCGGCACCGCCGGACGTCGTGGTTTGCTTGACGCCGCCGCGCACGGCACCTTGTTCCTGGACGACGTGGACGAGTTGCCGCTTGCCGCGCAAACGCGCCTCGCCGAGACGCTCGCGCCGGACGCGGGGGCGCGGCGAAACGGGCCGAGGCCCGCCGCGAACGCGCGCGTCGTCGCCGCGACCCGTCGCGATCTCGGCGCTTTGGCGCGAAGCGGGCGGTTCCGGCGCGGTCTTCTCGCACGGTTGCGCCGCCAGACGCTTGCCGTGCCGCCGCTGCGCGAGCGTGGCGAGGACGTGGTGCTCATCGCCCAAACGGCGCTGGCGCGTAGCGCCGCCAAGCTCGACAAGCGCGTCACCGGCTTCGCGCCTGCCGCCGAAGCGCTGCTTCGCCGCTACCCGTGGCCGGGCAACGTGCGTGAACTGGAAAACGCGGTCGAACGGGCCGCGATCCTCTGCGAGGGGCCAACCGTTGCGCCGGAGTTGCTGGCAATCGAAACGCCGCCCCCCGAAGGGCGCGACGATGACGCCGCGCAACCGGAGCCGGCCCCGGTCCCTGACGGCGGCAACGCCCAGCCGTCAGGCGCGCTGGAGGATTTCTTCTTGCGTTTCGTGCTGGCCAATCAGGACCAACTCACCGAGACGGAACTGGCGGGCAAGCTCGGCATCAGCCGCAAGAGCCTTTGGGAACGCCGTCAGCGTTTGAACATCCCCCGTCGCCGCACCCGCAAACGCGGGCCTCGGCGCGGTCAGGCTTGATCCGCGGCCGCGAGCGCGGACAACCGCGCCGCGATGCCGCGCGCCGCGAGAAACGCGCCGGTGCGCGTGCCGCCGGCGCTCCGCGCCACCGCCGCCAGTTCTTCCGCGGTGTCCACATCCAAACCGAAGGCGTGCCGCCGCACCACCCGCGCGGCCACCCCGGCCCGCGCCGCGGCGGCCAGATGCGGCTTGAAGCTCTTGCCGTCGAACAGGTACTCGAAACTGTTGGGCGGCGACGACGCGGCGGCGTTGGTGCCGACGTCGTTGGCGTCCGGCACCAAAGTCACGCGGTCGTGGCGCGCAAGCACGGCGGCGATGTCCGCCGGCTTGATGAGCGGCACGTCGCCCGGCACGAACAGCGTGCCGTCCGCGCCGAGCTTGGCGGCGGCGAATTCGCTCGCTTCAACCACCGCGCCCGAGAGGTCCGCGGCGGAATCCGCGAACACGCGCGCCCCCACCTCGGCCGCGAACGCATGCACGTCGGCGTCGCGGGAAACCAGCAAGACGCCGGCCAGGCCCGGGCTGCCGGCCAACGCGACGAGCACATCCCGCAACATCGCGCGCGCCAACCCGCCGCGTTCCTCTTCGCTAAGCACGGCCTCCAAACGCCGCTTGGCGCCGGCGCCGCCTTTGAACGGCACCAGCGCCCAGACGCCGCCGCCGGCTTGGCGCGTCACCGGGCGAATTCCACCACCGCCCGTGCCAAGGCGACGCGATCCTCCAACGTTCTCATCACCGTCTGCGCCACTGTGGTCCTCATGCCGAGCGCCCGCACCGCGGGCTCGGCGGCGGCATCCACCTCGTCAATGACGAAGCGCGTCACGAATCCCGCGTAGTGGCGCGCGACCCCCACAGTGGTGGCCGGAATGCCGAGCTCCCGCATCATCTTGGCGGTAGGGCCCTTGATGGCCTTGCCGCCGACAACGGGGGTGACCGCCACGATCGGCACGTCGGCCTCTTGCAGGGCGTCGACGATGCCGGGCACGGCCAGAATGGGATCCACCGAGACGAACGGGTTGGACGGGCACACCACCGCCGCGGTCAACCGGCCGAAGGGAATGAGCGGATTGCGCCGCGCCTTTGCCGCGCCCGCGAACTCGAACCCCAAGGCCTTGGGCACGCAGCGATCGCGCACGAAATAGTGCTGGAACGGCAAGCGTCCGCCCGGTGTGAGCACCTGTGTTCGCACCGCGTCGTCGGACATCGGCAAAATGGTGTGGCGAACGCCCAACGCGCTGGCGATGGCGGCGGTTGCGGCGGTAAGGCCGGCGCCGCTCGCCAGCAGCTCGCGGCGGCGGATGTGCAACGCCAGGTCGCGATCGCCGAGGCGAAACCAGGTCTCGCCGCCGAGACGCTCCAAAGTCTCCATGAAGTGCCAAGTCTCGTCCCCGCGTCCCCACCCGGCGTCGGCGCTCGCGAGCCCGGCCAAGGTGTACGTCAACGTGTCCACATCCGGCGAAACGGGCAAGCCCAGTTGCTCGAAATCGTCGCCGGTGTTGACGAGGAACACCACATCGTCCGGTGGCAGCACGCGCGCCAAGCCGAGCGCGAGCTTCGCGCCGCCCACGCCGCCGGTGAGCGCCAGCACGGTCATCGGAACAGGTCGTCCGCGAGCGGACGCACGCTGTCGGCGGCGCGTTGCGGCGGCCCCGCGTCGGCCGCGGCCGGCGGCAGGCCGCGCACCAACGCGGCCGGCGTCGCCTCCGTGGTCTCGCCCATCACCAGCGCCGCCGCCGCGGCGATGGCGTCGGCGCGGTTCGCCAGCGTCACCTTCAGCTCGCGCCCGTACAGGTCCGCGCCGCCGCGCCGGTCGTCCAACACGGCAACGCCGGCCGCGCCGATGGCGATGCCGACAGTGCCCAGCCGCCATGGGCGGTTGGCGCTGTCCGTGATGATGACGCCCACGGCCTTGCCCGTGGCGCCCGCGAGCCCGGCGCGGAGGCGTTCGGCGCTGGCGTCCGGCGCCGCCGGCAGCAGCAGCGCCGCGGCGCCGTCGCCGTGGTTGATGTTGGACTGATCCACTCCGGCGTGGGCACCGACGAGGCCCAAGCGATGCCGCACGATGAGCACGCCCGGCTTCTTGCGCACGACGTCCGTGGACTCGTCGAGAATCAGCTGCACGAGGCGCGGGTCCTTGTCTGTTTCCGCGGCGAGCGCGCGGGCGGCCGGAGACGGTTCCACGTCTTCCAGAAGCACCTGCCGTCCCTCGGCCTTGGAAACGATCTTCTGCGCCACGGCCAGCACGTCGCCATTCTCGAGGCGCTGCCCGGCGGCGCGAACAGCCGTCAGCAAAAGCGCCGCCAAGTCGTCACCGGGCTTCACCATGCCGATGCCGCTCAATGGCGCGACGGTGAAGCCGCCCGGCGTCATGGCGAAACCCGGCTGGCCGGCTCGGCGCGTCGAAGGCCGCCGCGGCCCGCGGCACACAGCATCGCGTCAGCGCGTCTGACCGACGATCTTGATGCCGGAATGGGCGATTTCGTGGCGGCGGTTGATCTGGATGAGCACGCTCGTGAGGGCTTCCGCGGCCGCCGAGTTTTCTATTGGGCCGGCGTGCCAGGCCGCCAGCCCGGCCTCGGCCGCCAGATCGATCACGCGCTGGCGCGCGGCCCGCTTGTTGCCGCACACCAGCACGTCGCACTCCACGGTCACGTCCTCCTTGAGCAGGTGGGCGGCGATGTTCTGGAACGCCGTCACAACCCGCACCTCGCTGCCCAAGAAGTCCTGCGCCCGTTTGCCGGCGCTGCCTTCCTCGGGCAACCGCACCGTCCCCACGCGCGGCGGCACCAGCGGCACCGTCACATCGATGAGTATCTTGCCCACCAGGCATGCGCGCACGGACTCCAACGTGCTGAGCTGATGGGCCGCGGGAACCGTGAGCACCACGATGTCGCCGGCGGCCGCCGCGGCCGGATTCTCCAGCGCCGCGTATTGCGACGGGTCGACCGGCGGGTTCGCGCGTTCGAGTTCGGCCACCGCCCTTTGCGCCTTTTCCAAGGTGCGCGAGCCGATGACGATGCGGTGGCCCGCCTTCGCCCAGCGCATCGCCAGCCCGGTGCCAAGATCGCCGGTGCCACCAAGTATCGCGATGATCTCGTCGCCGTCGCCTCCCATCCGCCGCCTCAACACCCCTGCGAAGCGGCGCATTATAGCCATCGCCCTCATTGCCCCGCCGTAGCCTCCCCGTCCTTGGCCACGCGCTTCCCGGCACCGGCCCGCAGCCGCCTTTCCACCGCCCAAACGACCAGCGTCGTGGCCGCCATGAACGCCAGCCACAGCCCGGGCCCCAGCACGAAGTAGGTGCCGCCGCTGCGGCTGGGGCGCCAGTTGTCGAAGATGCCGGGAGCGTACTGCAACACGACGCGCAGCCCGTCGGACACTTGCCAAATGCCGTCCTCCCGTATCGCCGAAACCGGCGCCACGATCAAGACTCCCGCGGCCGCGAGCCAACCGCAAACCGCCGCGCACACCGCGACCAGCGCGAGCATCGCCGCGAGCAACCGCCGCCGGCGCGTGGCTTCCACGCGCCCGCCGCGAGGGAAGCCGTAGTACCAAAGCAGGCCGGCCAAAGTGCCGATCTGGTTGAGCACCAAGTCGTTGAAGTCGAAATACTGCGCCGGCTTCATGGAATGAAAATACTGGAACGCCTCGTCAATCACGCTGAGCAGGGCGCTGATCAACACCACCTCCAGCAACCATCGACGTTGCCGGTCGGCGTCCAGCGCGGCGGCCAACAGCACCGCGACGAGCGCGTATTGCGGGTAGTGGACGACTTCGATGTCGATGGTCACCAGAGTGCCGTGGCAGCCCGCCGCGACCGCCAGCAACGCGCCCCAAAGGGCGACGGTTGGCGCCCGCGCCGGCGCGTCGCGCGCGCGGCGCGCCAACACGGCCACCACGCCGACCACGCCAAGCACCATGGCCGTTGTGGTGTGGTCGATGGGCGTGACCGATCCCCAAGGGGTGGGCCAAGGCTCGCCCACCGCGTAGGAAACGCGCCGATGCAGCAGAACGGTGGCCAGCCACAACGTCATGGCGACAGCCAAGCGGAACGCGACGACCAGCCGCGGCGCGACGGGGCCGCGAGGGGCGGTCACCGCCGCTCTTCCGCCAAGTTGCCAGTGGACGCCCGCTTCCCGTCCAGGTCGGAACAGTCCGGCGGTTCACCTTTGCCGGCGCGCAGCGAAAGCGCATGGCGGCCGACGAGACCGCAGCGCGGCCGCGGCGCGGCCGGCGCGCCGTCCACACGGTCGCCAGCGCTGTCGCCGTCAAAGTGGATGGCGAGGTTCGGTTCGCCCGGGCCGGCCTCGGCCGCCATCTCGCCGTGGTAGTCGTCGCTTCCCCCGGCATCGACGAACACCGCCACGGAGCCGTGCGCGGCGGCGCCGAGGCTGAAGCCCGGCAAACGGTAGGCGTCATCGCCCGCAGCGTCTTGGAACAACGCCAAGCTGTAGTCCCACGCCAGCCCGGCGGCGACGATGTGCCGGGTGGCGTAGCGGTCGTCACCGGCCGCGTTGAAGAACCGGCCGACGCCGCCGTGGGCGCCCCAGCCGGCGTTGTAGCGACTGCCGAACAGCACATCCGCGCCGGCGCCGTAGTCCAGCAGCTGGCCGACCCCCAAATAGTAAGCGCCCCCTTGGGCGAAACTGCCGGCGTCGTAGCTGTCGTTCCCGGCGCCGTCCGCGAGCAAGCCGAGGCCCCCGGGCGCGAGGCCGCGCAAGCCCCGCGCCACCCCTTGCGCCCACGCGTCGGCCAGACCAGGCGTGCCGTAGTTGGTGGGGGCGCCGCCGAGCGCGGAATAGGCGTCGTCGCCGCGCACGTCCGACAGCGTGCCGACGCCTTGCGTTAGACCGAGCCCTTGGCCCAAGGCCTCCACCGCGTAGGCGTCGTCGCCATCGCCATCCCACAAGAACCCGATGCCGAACAACCCCGCGCCCTGGGCGTGGTGTCGCGCCACGTAGCTGTCGGCGCCGGCCAGGTCGATCAACGCGCCGACGCCGAAGAGTCCGTGGCCCTGGCACTGCGAGCCGCAGCGGTACACGTCGTCGCCGGCCATGTCGACAACGATCGCCGTCCTGCCCACGCCGCCGGCGTACCCCCCCGGCGAGGTGGCTTCGTAGCGATCATCGCCGCCGAAGTCGACGACGAACTGCGGATGGCCGGCGAAGTCCACCGCGCCGTCGATGCCGTGGTAATCGTCGCCGTCCAGATCCGCGAGGAAGAGCAGCTTGCGCGAACGAATCACGCCGTCGCCACGCCCGCCGAACACGATCTCGCCCCAAGGCGTCGATTCGCGCCGGATCACCGCCGCGTCCGCCTGCGGATGCGCGGCCAGCAGGCGTCCCAGCGCCCGCAACCAACGGGTGTCGGCGAGACTCGTCCACTTCGACGCCGCGCAAAGCGCGGTGGGGAAGTCCGCTCCTTCAAGTTGCGCCACGAACCGCCGCAGCATCCGCCGTTGGCCCCGTCGCATGGCGCCGGTGAAGGTGTCGCGCAGCAGCTCCGCCACCGCGGCGGCGTCCCGCGCCGCCAAGCGGCGTGTTCGACCCGACATGGCGCCGCGTTGCGTTTCCACGACGTCGCCGGCAAGAGTTCGGATCTGCCGGGCGGCCTCGGCCAAGCTGCGTGGCGCCGCAAGCCGCTCCGGCCGAGCGATGCCACCACGCAGGCGCGTCGCGCCGGCGCCGTCCGGCCGCGGGCACCTGTGGACGCCGGCGTACTGCTCCACCCACACCCGCCGCACCAGCGCGTCGAGCGAATCGGCCCAAGACCCGTCCAGCGCCGCGACTTCGCCGGCGAAGGCCGCCAACGGCTTGGCGAAACGCAAGGGCGCGGCCACCGCGGCGTCGAGAAGACGCGCCGCGCGACCAACCTTCACAGGTCGGCGCCGCTTGGCCGCCGCACCCGCCAGCTCCGCCGCGGCGTTGGGCAAATGCCGCTCCACCAACGCCGCGATGCCGTCCAGCGCAGCCTGCTCGGTTGCCCCTTCCTCCGTTGCGCCTTGCGCCAACGCCGGCGGCGCCATCAAACCTCCGAGCGCCACGGCGCCCAGCAACGCCACGCGCCGAGCGCCGCGTGGCGGCACCGGTCGCCAAGACCGCAACTCGCAAGCGAAAAAGCGCGGACCACGCTTGGCGATGGCGCACCGATTTCGCACGTTGGTGGACGAAGCCATTACGCGGACGCCCCGCTCGTCGGGTCACCCGCCGAATACAACAGCCGCTCTAGACCGGGCAAAGGGCAGTTCCCTCGCCTCGGCGAATAGGCAGGATCATCGCGTCCGCGTGATGGCTTCATGGCCCGGCATCGTGCCGGGTGCCTGTAGCTTAACGACAAACGAGGCGAATGGCGGTTCTTTCGCCCGCGCCCACCGACATGCCGTTCGCACGCCCCCAGGCGCGCCCCACCGTCGGCGCGCCCGCTTGCCGGCAAGACCAGGATTTCGAGCGCGTCGTCCTCGCCTTGCACGACGCCGCTTTGGACGACGCCGCTTGGCCGCGCGCGAGCGCCTTGATCGACGACGCCTGCGCGACGCACAGCAACCACCTGTTCGCGGTCGACAGCCGCGACGTTGACGGCCCGCGTCACCTGTTCGGCAGTCGGCGCGCGCACGGCGCGCCGTTGGAAGCGCTGGCGCGCGAATACGCCGAGGACTTTTTTCCAATCGACGAGCGGATGCCGCGGTTGCTGCGGCTGCCGGCCGGCAGCCTGATCCGCAACAGCGACCTGTACACGGCAAGCGAACAACGCGCCTCGCTCACCTGCAACGACTTCCCGCCGCGCCACGGCGCGGCCCAAGGCGGCGCGGATCAGATCTGCGTGCGGCTGCAGGGCTTGGACGGCCGGCGGATCTTCCGGGCCGCCACGCGCCTGGCGGCCCAAGGCGCTTGGCGCACGGCGCATGTGAATGTGTTGCGGCGCCTGCCGCCACACGTCCGGGGCCTCGCGCGCACGAGGCAGGCGCTCGCCAAGGCCGACGCCCTGGCCGCCGCGCTCACCGCGGTGCTGAACGCCCCCGCCACCGGCGCGCTGTCGCTTGATCGCGCCGGCCATGTGGTGCGAGCCAACGACCGCGCCGGCGAACTGCTAGCCGACAACCGCGCGTTGTCGCTGCGGGACGGCGTCCTGCACGCTGCGCGGTCGGAAGACGCCGAGCGCTTGGCGCGGCTGGTGGCGCACGCGGCGGGCGGCGCGCGGCGGGCGGCCAGCGCCCGGCGCGATGGCTTTGGGCCGAGGCGGCACCATGCGCTTGACCATCGATCCGGTCGGCATCGAACGTCAAGACTTCGGTGCCCGGCGCGTGGCCGCGGCATTGTTGATCACGACCGGCCAAGGCTCCCGGCGCTGCGCCAGCGCGGGTCGCCCGCGGCACCGGCGCCGTCTCACCAAGAGGCCTCCAGCTGGGCCATCGCGGCCCGGCCCGGGCCGCGATAGCCGAACACGGTGGTGTGCCGCGCGTCCAGCGCGTTGTCCACCACCAAGCGCAACCGCCAACCCGGGGCGAGCGCGAGGTCCGCATCGGCCCGCAGCAGACGAAAACCCGGCAGCCGCACCCGCGTCGCCGGGTAGGTGGAAAAGTCCTGATCCACCGACGAACCGTTGCGGGTGATGCCGAGACCGAGGGCCGCCTTCGCGCTCAAAGCCGCGCGCACGGAGAGGCTCGCGAGATGGCGCGGCCTTCGCGTCTCGATCCGGCCTTCGGCATCACGCGCTCGCACATGGCTCCAGCTGCCGCGCACGGCGAAACGCCCAAGATGGGCGTCGAACGCGAGCTCCGCGCCGCGTCGGCGGCTCTTGCCCGGCCGGTTGCGGGCCGTGAAACCGCCGGCCGCGGGATCGAAGACGAAACCGTCGATCTCGTCGCGCAGCCCGTTGGCGAAAACCACAAGCGAACCGCTGCCGCGCCGCCCGGTCAACAGAACGCCGGCCTCGAAACCGGCCGAGGTCTCCGGGCGCAGGTGCGGATTGCCGAAAAAGGCGTCCGGCGCGAAACCGAAACGTTCGATGAACGTCGGGTTCTTCACGCCGCGGCCGACATTGGCGAACCAGCGCGGATTGCCCCCGGTGGTTAGCCCCAACCGGTAGGCGCCCGCGTCTTTGAACTCGTCGTTGAAGTCGCGGCGGGCGGAAGCGGCCAAGGTGAAGCCCTCGAACCGCGCCTGGTATTCGCCGGCCACGCTCGCCGCGTCCGCGCTCTGACGCTGGTTGGGGTCGCCGAAAGGCGTGACGGGGGCGACTTGGGCGAAGCGCTCGGATCGCGCCTCGGCGGTCAGATTGAAGCGGTGCCGCGGCAACTCGAAGTTGGCGGCGAGGGTGGCCGTGTCGCGGCGTCCGGCGAAACGGCTGGCGACCACCGCATCGCCCACATCGCGCAGCCGGGTGCGCACCGAAGATACCGCGAGCCACGGCTCGAAGCCCTCGATGCCAACGAAACGGGCGCTTGCCGAAACGAGCGCGGCGCGGCTTTCGGAGCGTCTATCGCCATCTCGAGGCACATACAGCGGCGGCGGCGACGGGTCGTAGTCCGCTTGCGCGGACGTCCAGCGCACGGTGGAAGAGAGCGCCCAGCCGCGGCGCGTCGCGCTGGCCCGCAAGTTGGCGGTGGTGTTGGCGAAGCCGTCGGCTTCGTTGCCGCGCAACGCGGCGTTGGTGCCGTCGCTTGCCACCCGAGCGAAGCTCGCCGCGGCGCGGCCCGTTTCGCCGACGCGGGCGAAATCCGCCTGCCCCCGTGTCGTGCCGTGAGACCCGCGGGCCACCGTCACGCGGCGCCCCGCCCGCGCCGGCCGGGTGTCCAGATACAAGACGCCGGCCAGCGCATCGCTGCCCCAAACCGCGCTTTGCGGACCCGCCAAGAGCTCCACCCGACGCACCCCGGCCAAGTCGAAGGCGCCGAAAGTGAACTCCGAGCCGGTGGCCGGATCATTCACGGCCACGCCGTCGATCAGCACCAGCAGATGATTGGCTTCGCCGCCCCGCAGCCGCGCTTGCGTCAACGAGCCGCGACTGCCGGAGGCGGCGAGCGCGAACCCGGGCAGCTGCCGCAAGAGGTCCGCGCCGTGCAGGGTCGCGACGTTCAGGTCGTCTTCGTCAAGCACCGTGGCGTGGTGGTCCGCGGCGCCGATGCGGCCGGCGCTGACGATCACTTCCTCGAGGCCCTCCTCGTCGCCCCAAGCAGGGAGGGCGGCCAACGCGGCGAGCGCCGCCAGCGTGGCCCGAACCGCCGCGATTACCGTGGCCCCCTGCGGCGCGCTGCGAACGCGCTCGCGCTCCTCAAGCGGCAGCGCTCTCGGCATCCGCCGCCGCGACAGCGTCGATGACGATGTTGGGCACAAGGATCTGCGGCAGTATCGTCGCGGCGTCCAACGACGATCCGCGCGGGAAGTAGAGGTAGAGCGGCACGCCGACGCGATCGTAGCGGCGCAGCCACGCGGTGATGACGTGGTCCTCGTTGGTCCAATCGCCTTCCACCACCTTGATGCCGCGCGCGCGGAACGCTTCGCCGACGGCGTCGGATTTGAGCGCGACCCTCTCGTTCACCTTGCAGCTCACGCACCAATCGGCGGTGAAGTAGAGGAAAAACGGCTGCCCGGCCGCTATGTAACCGGTCACCAGTTCCGGGCTGAACGTCTCGAGTTCCAGCTGGCCCAAGCGCGCGTGATCGCCAGTTGCGCCGGCGGCGCCGTGGTCCTGCGCTTGCCAACCCAACGCCGCGGTGGCGGCCAGCGCGACCACGGCGGTTCCGCGCCAGAGCCACGGCCGGGCGTTGCCGAAAACGCGCCCATACGCCCACAGCGCCAGCGCCAGAGCTATGGCCGCAAGCAAACCGACGGCCATGCCGTCCGCACCGCGTTGACCGCCGACAACCCAAAGCAGCCACACCGCTGTCGCGAACATGGGGAAGGCCAGCGCGCTGCGGAACGTCGCCATCCAAGGCCCCGGTCGCGGCAACATGCGGCCCAAGGCGGGCACATAGCTCAACAGCAGGTACGGCAGCGCGAGGCCCACGCCCAAGAACAGGAACACGCCAAGCGACACCACCGGCGGCAACACCAGCGTGTAGCCAAGCGCTCCGGCCATGAACGGCGCCGTGCAAGGCGTCGCCACGACAACGGCCAGCAGCCCGGTGAAGAAAGCCGCCTTTTTCTCGCCCTGACCGCTGCCCGCGCCAGTGAGCGTTTCCCCAACACCCGTCACCCGCGTGCCGATCTCGAACACGCCGAGCAGGTTCAGACCGATGGCCACCATCAACAGCGCCAGCGCGAGATTCACGGCTGGGGATTGCAGCTGGAAGCCCCAACCCACCTCGTCGCCGGCGGCGCGCAGGCCCAGCCACAGGGCGCCGATCGCCGCGAAGGCCGCAAGGATGCCAGCGGTGTACAAGAGCCCGCTTTGCCGCGCCGCGCGCTGATCGCCCTGGGCGCTGTTGACCAAGCCGAGCGCCTTCATGCTGAGGATGGGGAACACGCAAGGCATGAGGTTCAGCACAACGCCACCCAACAGCGCGAACAGGAACGCGTAGGCGAACGACAGGCCCCCGGGCGGCGGTGCGGTGCCGGTGGCGGCGAGGCCGCCTTGCGCGGCGCCTGCGGCCGTGCCGGCCACCAAGGCCGCGAGATCGTCTCCAGCTCGCACCTCGAGCCGAACGGCGTGCTTCTCGCCGCCGCCATCGGCGAACGCCAACACGGCGTTGAACGCTTCTTGGCCCGGACGCGGCCCGGCGTCCATCGCGAACACCACGCCACGCGGCGCGTAGGACACCTCTTGCCGACCGTACCGCACGAGGTGCTTGCGGGCCACGAACAAGCGGGCGTCGCGCATTCCGCCGACGCCACCCGGCAGCGTGTCCGGCGGCGAAACCGCCACGCGCATTTCCTCGCCGGCGTATTGGAAACGGGCCGGCCAATCCACCGGTCGCGGCAGTTGCGAACGCGCCGCGGCGAATCGCTCGCGGCTCGCCGGCGCCGGGTCGCCAGAACCCACCGGCAACGTCACGGCGACATTCGCCTGCTCGGGCACGCACAGCTGGTCGTCGCACACCACCCAACGCGCCCGCGCCGCCAGCCGCGCCGTCCCACCCGGCGCCAAGCTGGGCACGGTGATGTCCGTGAGCAGCAGGATCGGCTCCTCAAAACCGTAGGTGACCAGATCGCCGAACGGTATGACGTGCGGCGTGGGGAACTTCGCTTCAGCGGCGGCAAAGCCCTCCGGCAGCGTCCAGCGCAGCGTTGCCGGCAAACCGGCATCGCCGGGATTCACCCAATAGGCGTGCCAACCGGGATCCGGTTCGAGATGCAGGCCGAGCGTGACCACGCCACCGTCCGCCGGCAGGCTTGCTTGTTCGGCGACGAGTTCCACCTTGGAGTGTTCGGTGGCCACCGGCTGGGCGGTGGCTTGGACGAAACCGAGGCCCAGGGCCAACGCCCAAAGCGGGGCTTTTCGCTTGCGGTGCTGCATAGCCATTTGCGTCTTCCGAGTTTGCGTCTTCCGGGTTGCACGGGCGCCGCAGGAATCAACCACACTACGCGCCGGTGGCGTTCCGCGGCGACGCTCAGACTCTATACTAGCGCGATGACTCCCGGCTTGACCGCGTTGCCGTTGCTTCCGCGTTCGCGCTTGCCCAAGACGATTGGAACTTTGCGACGCGCCAACTGGTCTTCGTGTCTACAACTCAAGGAACGACCATGCGAAATCGCATCCCTCGGCTAGGGTTTCTTGGAGCGGTGCCGCGACTTGCGCGTCTGCTCTTGGCGGCCTGCACATTGTTCGCGACGCTGGCCGCGGCGGCACAGGCGGCCTCCGCCGAAAACGCCACCGAGCAGGAGTTCGTGCTCGAAGGCGACCTCTCGGCTCTGTACGCCAACGGCGATTTCGTCATTTGGAACCCCAAGGCCGGCGGCGGCCGCGGGATGACGGCGGCCAGACCCGCGACGGGCGCGGCGGCCCCGTCCATCGAGGACACGCTCGACATCGTCGCGAAGGCGCCCCTGCGGCCGGACGGCACGTTTCGCGTCACCGGCACGGTGGAAGTGCCCCGCCGCGTGTATTTCTATGTGCTGAACGCCACCAATGAAGCAGGGATGCGCATGGCGCCCGTGAAGGGCAACGCCTTCATTCTCGAGCCGGGCGAGTTGCGGCTGACGATGCAGCGGCGTGGCCGATTCCACATCGAAGGGGGCCACTACAACGACGCGGTGTACAACACTTGGCGACGCTCCGCCGAATACATGGCGGCCCAGGAAGAGTACGAGAGGCTCGTTGGCGCCGTGGAGGGCGAGACGGAGGAAGAACGACGAAAGCGGGTGGACTTGGCCCAAGCGGCCTCCCGGCGCACCCTCGATTTGGAAACCGAGGGCCGAAGCCGGGTGGTCACCACGCACGCCGACCCACTCGTGCGACGCCTGGTTATTGAATCCGCCTGGCTCGGCGGCCCGTGGATTCTCGAAGGGTTGCGCGGCCTCGCCGAGATGACGCCGGACGACCCTTGGGTTGTCGAGCGCCTGGCCAGCGCCGAGGAGGGCGCCGCCAAACGCGCCAAGGAGCGCAAGCGCTTCGCCATCGGTGCCGAGATACGCGACTTCGTGGCCGATACGCTGGACGGCGATTCCGTGCAACTGGCGGATGTGCGGGCACAGAACAAGCTCGTTCTGGTGGAGTTCTGGGCGTCTTGGTGCGGCCCGTGCCGGGTGGAGATCCCGCACATGAAACAGGCCTACTCGCGTTTCAAGAGCAAGGGCTTCGAAATCGTCTCTTTCACCATCGACAACGACCGCGACGACTGGGTGATCGCGTCCGAGGAAGAGCAGCTACCGTGGTTCAACTTGGGGATGGGCGAGGAAGCCGACGCGCCAACCGCCTACAACGTGACCGGCGTGCCGAAGAACTATCTCGTGGACGCCACGACGGGCGACATCCTGGCCCGGGATCTGCGCGGCCACCACCTGGACGAAAAGCTGGAGGAACTGCTGAACTGAACGAACTAGCGGCATCGCCGCGCCCGGGAATCCTCCCGCCCACCCCGGGTTTCGGCAAGCGTTTCCGGCTTCGTCGCGTTTTCGGTCCCGCGCCCGTGCCGTCAGCGCGTGTGCTCAGGTCCGGATCAGGCTAATCGTCCTCGCCGGCTCCTTCGGCCCACGCTTTGAGCAGATCCGCTTTCTTCGGCAGCCCGCGATACCAGGACGGCAGCCAACCTTTGCCGTCCTCCTTGCCGTCCCGTTCTTCCCGGCGGGCACCGGCGAGCATCAGATGCATGGCGCGATTGCCCTCGTGGCAGGCGTATTCGTGTACATCGTCCTCGGTGGCGCGAAAGTCCTGCACGGTGGACCACGGCCCTTGGAATGACTCTTGGTCGTCCACCGTGTATTCGTAGCGCAGGGCGTGCGCGTCAACGCGCGTGAACCGTTCGGTTAGACGCATGTTCGGGCCGGAGCCGTTGAAGTTGGTTTCGGGGCGAAAGTTGCGCGTCTCCACCACCAGCGCGTCGCCTTCCCAGCGGCCGCGGGAATCGCCTTTCCACAAGCGGACCGAGTCCGGCAGGTGCTCGCCATCGTCCGTGGGAATCACGCGGTGGTCGTTCACCATCTCGTTGACGATGGCCACATAGCCCGGCGACTGAAAGACGCGCATGATGTTGTTGTAAGCGCCAGAACTCATCGGCGGCCCGGAGTTGAAGCCCACCAGGCACCGCGTGGCGGGCGGACGATCCGCCGGCGTGCGCGGGCGGCGCTCCCAACGCTCCCGGTTCTCCGCATGGCGCATCAGCGCGTACCGCGTGAGGCCCGGCATCTGGCCGTCCGGCGGATCGACGATCAGCGAGGTTCGCATGGTGCCGGAGTATTTCGTGCCCATGTCGAGGAACACGGCGTCGTAGCCCGCGTCCACATCGCCTTGGCTCGGCTGGGACGCGTATTCGCGCTGCGCCCAAGCTTCCCGGCCCTTGGCGGCATCCGCCTCCATCTTGGCGACCTCTTCGGCGGTGTAGAACTCCTTTTCCTTCAGGTGACGCGGCCGGCGCAGCGGCGTCATGGTGCGGAAATCCCAAGTGCCTTGCAGGTCCGGTACGCCCCACGACGTTTTCATGGTTGCGGCTTCGGCGGCGGACTGCGGCGAATCCTCGCCCACCGCGCCCGTTGCACCAAGACACGCGCCGGCGGCGAGCAAAACGGGGATTGGTCTGGAAATGGTCATCGCGCCTCCTTTTCGTCGGTGCTTTCGGCATTGGCAGCGCCGGTGGCCGGCAGCCCTTCCGATGCTTTCGGTTCCTCGGAGTACAAATGTCCATAGGTGGCGTATTCGGCAAACTCGACGCACTTGAACTCCAGAATCTGGGCACCCGGTTCAACGCGCCGGTAAAGCGGCATGCTGATTTTCCACGGCTTCGTGAAGACCTTGGGATCCTCCATGGTCGCTTCGTATCGCAGGGTGTCCGGGCCGGTGCGAGAATAGCGTTCGGTGACTCTCAACTCTTCGCTGTGAAAGTTGCCGGAACTGTCGAACCAAGTGTCCGGCACTTGACTGGTGACGTCCACCACCAGATCGTCACCCTCGAACCGGCCGAGCGAATATCCCATCCAAGCCGGCAGCTCCGCCTCGGTGCCCGGCCGGTCCAAATGTATGACGCGGGTGGAGCTGGTGAACTCGTACGCCACCATGATGGCGTTCGGCGTCTGCACGATTTGGAACGGAAACGGCATGTAGGTGGCTCGCGGAATGCCCGGCATGTAGCACTTCACCGCCGGATCCAACCTCACCCAGTTCGCCCGGTTCTCCGCGCGCTTGTCGAGCGCCCACGCCTGGTACGGAATAGTGCCGCCTTCCACGACGCTGCGCCCTGCCGGAATCGCGCCAAGCGCGCCCATGATCGGTGCCGGCCCTTGGCGAGCGGCGTGATCCTCCAAGTCCCAATGGGCGCTGCCAAGCGCTTGCCAGATGCCGGCGAAATCCGGGTCGCCATCCGGCGTCTTCGGCACGACATAGCCGCCGCTTGCCGCTTCGTCGGTCGCCGCCGCGCAACCCGTGAGCAGCAGGCCAAGGGCACCGGCGATCAACCGCCGGGCAATGGAACTTCGTTTCAGCATGATTTCACCGGATTCGAGTAATTCGAGCAGGTTGTGCCATCGTGCGCCGGCCATGGCGGGCGGGCTGTCCTGTCGCAGTTTGTCGTGGCGCTCGAGGTTGGCGCCGCTCCTCGCCAAGCGCAACGTGGCCGGGCGCAAGCCAGCCGCGGGCACCGACGGGAGCGCCGGTGGCCGGCCGCCGGATTGCCGGCGGTTGTTCGTGCGGGAAGTGCATCCACCCTCCAAACGCCGCATCCGTGGCCGCGCAGACACGCGGCTGCGGCAAATGAGCACTACGCGAGCGGAATTGTACTCCCAATGCGCGGTGTGGGTACTCGTCCCTTGGCGCGCGGCCACCACTATCCTGCCTCAACCCGATGGAGCACCTCCTTGAATCCAAGTCACCTCAGTTCCGCGTTGTGGCCATCTGTCGCAGTAGTCTGCACCGCGCCTTCTTTCGCACTATCACCGCGACGCAGCAGCGTCCAATATTCGTTTTCGGAAACGAGCTGATACACACGGGAAATGTAGCCACCGTAGTTATCCAACATCACATCCCGCGTTCGCACGCTGGTGTTGAACTTGGGCACCATGATGAGTTCCACGTCCTTAAAGAGTTCCGCCGCCGGAGTGGCCGCTGGTTCAATTGTCCGTCCAATGTGCAAAAATAGGGGAACACCACGCGGCGCAGGCAACTGATGCAATACAGGGAAGGGATTCGCCAAATCGAGTGTCAGTACGGTGCCTTCGCGGATGCCCGCTCGCGTCAGTAGATCCAAACCCCGCCGTAGCGTGAAGACGTACTCGGCCTGTGAAAGCCGCTGCGCCGGCTTGGTGCTCCGGGCATGAAGAAACAAGGTTGCACGATCTCCCGACAGCAATCCTGTCGAGAACACGTTTGTCGCGCTTTCTGACACGAAGACATCGTCCATGTGCGGCAGCAGAGTGGCGTAGTCTACCCGACCAATGCATTGCACATGCTCTACCGTCGCAGCCCACTGGTGTTTCACAGACGGCCAGATGAAGAGTGCTGCCAACGCCGCAGGCAGATACCCCAGCAGCGCCAGCAGCCGTGTGGTGTGTGTGGTCCCCGCGGTTGCGACGGAACTATACACCGTGGCCATGTGGGCAAATAGAGCTATCAACGTGAAGAGGTGCGCGTGCTGTGCGTTCTGGCTAAGCAGCGCGACGCTCGATAGCCCAACATAGAAGATGAAGACAACATCCAACCACTTCCACTTGGCACCCGCAACAAGCGCACCACCATATCCGACGACAACCAGCACGATCTCGTCCAGATAGCGAGCCACATCTCGAAGCATCTTCGGCTGGCGAAGCGGCCCCGAGATCTGAATTATCTGCCATACATCGACCAAGTAGGGAATTACGATGCCCGTTACTAGTTCCGTGGCGAGCACTACCAGAATCAAGAGCAGAACGCCAATCGAAGCCGCTCGTTGGAAGGACCTAAACGCGATACCGAAAGCAAGGACGAAAGTGATGCCGACGGCAAAGTAGGACATCTTCGTGAAGAACAGGAAGCAAAGAAGAAATCCCACCACGATTGCGTCATAAGTGTTGACAAACACTCTCTTCGTCAACGATTGGGCGGGGATAAAGTAGAGAAAGAGTATGGCAAGGGCCGACCAGCACCAGCGGTTGTAATACATCGCCCAGGAAACAGACGTAGATAGTTGCCCTGGATTCCACGGAATCATCGTCATTCCGAAAAGGGCAATTAGGTAAACGGCGGCGATCGCCGGTGGAACACGACGTGCGAGAAGCGGCGTTGCCGCCAATAGCATTGCGAGAGTTACCGCGAAGGATGCGTTATTCAACGCGCCGCCGTACTTTCCGACTGCGAGGTAGCCCAAGTACGGAAGAAAGTGGGCAACGGGCCCGTAAGGCACATCGTAATCAACGTGTGGCAGTTGCCCGTGGTTGATCCTATTGATGTTGTCGTAGTAGGTGAACAGGTCATTGGTGTATTTGCCGGAGAATGTGGAACCGGGCAATACATACAGAACTAGACCTACAGATAGGAGAAGGATCACAAGAGCATATAGCCATTGCCTGTGTGAGATACGGAAGGCCGTCAAGGGGCGTGGCGGCGCGCGCATCATTGTGAGTTCTCCAAGCTGTGCCAGCCAAGGTGGATATGAAGCCGTTGCTTTCCCGTTGACGGGAAGAAAAGACGGCCGAAATCATGCTGCGCCGTTGTAATCGTCTGGACACCAATCGGAACACAGCAGATCCAGCCCGCAGCGCACAATAGCACGACATTCGCGCAGTTGCTCAAAGTTGGTGCTGAGACCCTGAGACCGAGACCGGTTTGCGAGGTTCTAGCCGCCTTGAAGGGCAGCGGCAGGGGTTCGAGTGTCATCGCGATTCGCGGATACGGCTACGGCGCATTGTCTCCAGGGACACACTCGCCTTCCGCCTAGGGCGTGCGGGGTTTGCGGCTCGGCGATGGTCCGGCGCGGCACGCGCTCGACGGCGCCGCTGTCGCTGCTCGGCCTTCTGACGCTGCGGCGCGGCTACTGGACGTGCGGGTGCTCGAAGGGCGGGCGGCACGTTCTGGACGAGGAGCTGGCATTGCGGGGCGGGGCGGCGTGCGGGGAACGCCGGCGGTCCTGTGGGCGCTGGCGGAGCTGGCGTCGGCCACGAGTTTCGCGAAGGCGGCGGCGCTGCTGGGCCGGCTGGCTGGCGTGGAGGCGCCGGCGGAGCGGGCCGCGAAGCAGGTGGGACGGGAGATCGCGGCGTGGGACGAGGCGGCGCCGGCGTTGCGCGGGGCGCCCGCGGAGACGATGCGCCGCAGCCCGGACGGCACCGGCGTGCCGGTGGTGCGGCGGGACGCGGGACGGAAGAGGACGGCCGGCCGTCGAAGACGCGGGAGCGAAGGTGGCGGTGTTCCACACGGCGGAGCGGCGGAACGCGAAGACCGGCCTGCCGGAGCGGGACGCGGGTTCGGCGCGGCACACGGCGGCGATCGACAGCGCGGCGTCGAGGGACGTGGACGCGGAGCCGTCGGCGTTCGCGCGGCGGCTCCGGCGGGCCGCCGGGCGGTTCGGGTTCGCGGCGGCGAAGCGGCAGGTAGCGGTCGCCGACGGCGCGAAGTGGATCTGGAACGCCGCGGCGGAACTGTTCCCGAACGCCGTTCGCATTGTCGACATCCGGCACGCCGGGGAGCGGCTCCGGGAAGTTGGGCGCTCGGTTTATTTACGGCGCCGGCACGGAGCCGTGCCGGGCGTGGTCGGAGAAGGTCTGCGCGGCGCTCTCCGAGGGGCGCGTGGACGATGTGCTGCGGGAACCGCGCCGGCACGCCGGCGACAAGACCGCCGACCAGTGCGTCGGGCATGGTGGAGAACTCCTGCCGGACGCTGGTCGGCGAGTATCCGTGTTGCAAGTGTTGATCTTGGCACTGTGCATGCATCCACCCATCGGGTTGGCCCTCGCTCCGGTATTCGGAGTGTCAGGCCGGGGCTGGAAGCGGGTCGCCGGGGCCGTGTGGCGGCTGGCCGCCCGCCGAGGCGGCGCGGGCTGGCGGCTGGCCGGCTTCCTCGGCCGCCTCCGCGGGAGCCGCTGTCGGCTCGTCGCCGGCTCGCGGGGTCCAGAGTCGGTTCTGGCGGAGCAGCGCGTTGGCCAGCAACAGGAGCTTGCGCATGACGGCGACCAGCGCCACCTTCGGCGGCTTGCCGCGGCCGATCAGGTCGCGGTACTTTCGGCCGAGATCGGGGTTGTGCCGGGTGGCGGAGACCGCGGCCATGTGGAGCAGGCGGCGCGCCCGCGCGCGGGCGCCCTGGATGAAGCGCTTGCCCTGCCACTGGCCGGACTCGCGCGCCACCGGCGCGAGGCCCGCCAGACTGGCCGCCGCCTTGGCGTCGAGGCCGCCCAGTTCCGGCATCGCGGCCAGCAGCCCGGCCGCGGTGGCCTTCCCCACGCCCGGAATGGAGGCCAGCGTCCGCGCGATCTCCGCGTCCACGGCCTTGAGCTGCCGCCCGTTCCGCTCCAGCCGCCGCCGGCACTGCCGCCGGAGCAGCGCCACGCGCAGGCCCTTCTGGCGGTTCCTCGCGGGCCGTGCTCAGCGAAGGCACCAGCGTTGTGCGTAGAATGGTGGGCTGTCAAGAGCAGGGCCTTGGAGGGACAAGCATGCCCGTGAGTGTGGAGTTTCATTTCGACTTCGGCAGCCCGAACGCCTATCTCTCGCACGCCGTGATACCGGCAATCGAGGCCCGCACCGGCGTGGCGTTCCGCTATGTGCCAGTGCTGCTTGGCGGCGTGTTCAAGGCCACCAACAACGTCTCGCCGATGGTGTCGTTGCAGGGCGTGAAGAACAAGCCGGAGTATCAGCGCCTCGAAACCGCCCGCTTCGTGCGCCAACACGGCATCCGCGACTTCCGGGCCAACCCCCACTTCCCCGTCAATACGTTGCAGATCATGCGTGGTGCCGTGTTCGCCGAGCGCGAAGGCCTCTTGGCACCTTATGTGGATGCGGTGTATCGACACATGTGGGCGGAGCCAAAGAAAATGGACGACCCCGAGGCGATCTTCGCTGCCCTCGGGGCGTCCGACCTGCCGGCGGAGCGGATCATGGCCGGCACTCAGGCGCCAGACGTGAAGTCCGCCTTGATCGCCAACACGGAATCCTCCGTGCGGCGTGGCGTGTTTGGTTCGCCGAGCTTCTTCGTCGGCGACGAGCTGTTCTTCGGCAAGGACAAGCTGCGCGACGTGGAAGAGGAGATCGAACGCCAGAAAGGCTAGGGCGACCTCTTCGCAGGCGGAGACGCGGGGCGCGGCCCTCGATCGGTGTAATCTTCGCGTTTGGAATCCATTGGACAACCCGCGCACCCGCAGGGTCGCGGGGCGTGCCGCGCTGTATGAGATCTTCGGCAATGTTCGCCGGCGCCGGCGGCATGGACATCGGCGTACACGTTGCCGGGTTCAAGACCGTTTGCGCCATTGAAAGCGACCCGCATTGCGCGGCCACGCTGCGCCGGAACGCCCCGCGCAAGGTCGTTTGGCAAGCGGATGCGCGTGTGGTCGATCCCCATCGGCTGCTGGATGTGCTGGGGTTCAAGGCAGGTGAACTGGGGCTGCTCCACGGGGGGCCGCCCTGCCAGCCGTTCAGTCAGATCGGCAAGCAGGCGGGCTTGGAGGACCCGCGTGGCGGTTTGATCTTCGAGGTCTTGCGGTTCGCACGAGCGCTCCGTCCCGCCGCGGTGCTGGTCGAGCAAGTTCCGAATTTCCTGCGCACCCGAACGCCCACCGGCCGGCACTTGGTGGAGGAACTGCGCGACGAGTTCCGTGCCCTTGGCTACGACATGCACCTGGATGTGCTGGACGCGCAAGCACATGGGGTGGCGCAACGTCGGCGCCGGGCGTTGTTCGTCTGCCTGCCAATCGGCGCATCGTTTGCCTTCCCGCCGGCGACGGAAAGGGCCGCGACGGTCGGCAAGGCGCTACGCGGGCTGCCAACACCATCGGCTGCGGATGAACCGCCAGCGGTGGCGAACCACGTGGACGTCACGCCACAGCGCGATCAAGAGCGCATCGCCTATGTGCCGGAAGGGCTGTGGCTGGCCAAAGCGCCGAACGTTCCCACGGACATTCTTCGCAATCCAACCCGCAAGGACACCACCAAGTACCGGCGCTTGCACCGCGACGACATCGCGCCAACGCTGCGTTGCGGCGAAGCCCTGTACCACCCGGTGGAGAACCGCTACATCACGCCACGCGAGGCCGCGCGCCTGCAGGGCTTCCCGGACCGTCATGTGTTCGAAGGGCCCTTTCGCCGCCGCACCGGTCGGGTGCGGGATTTGGACCAACACCGCCAAGTCGCCAACGCGTGCCGCCGCCACTGGCCCGCGCCGTCGCCACGCAAGTGCAGAACGCCTTGTGTTTGTAGCCAGGGAACTCTATGGGCAACCGTCGCGAGTAGCTTGGCCGGCTTGGAAGGTGCGAACGGCGCTCTTTGTTGAAAGACGGAGAAACTTTGTCCAGTCAAGCGGCTAGGGGCGAAGGCTCGCTCGGCGGCCAGTTTCACTACTCGTCTGCGGGCTCGCTACCTAGCGAGTGCGTGTTTGAAGACGCTTGCGCCGGCGTTTGGCTGTACCAAGCCAACTGCCTCGCCTTCATGGACAACGTCGCCGAAAACCATCCCGAAGGGCGCTTCGACCTCGTCTTCGCCGACCCGCCCTATTTCCTTTCCAACGGAGGGATCACTTGCCATGCAGGCCGAATGGTGCGGGTGGACAAGGGAGATTGGGACCAATCGCAAGGGCCGGAACTCAATCACGAGTTCAATCTCGCTTGGCTGTCCCGGTGTCAGAGGGTGCTGAAGCCAAACGGCACGCTTTGGGTTTCTGGCACCCACCACGTCATTCACTCTATCGGCTTCGCCATGCAGCAGCTAGGTTTCAAGATACTCAACGACATCGTGTGGGAAAAGCCTAATCCGCCGCCAAACCTCTCTTGCAGATACTTCACGCACGCGGGTGAGACCATCATTTGGGCCGGGAGAAACAAGCAGGCGCGGCACGTCTTCAACTACGAACTGATGAGATCCCACAACTCGGGAAAACAGATGAAGTCCATTTGGCGGATGACCTCGCCAAGGAAAGAGGAAAAGGCCCTGGGAAAACACCCGACTCAGAAGCCCGTGGCTTTGCTCGAACGAGTGATCTTGTCCGCCTCCAACGAATCTGACAGCGTCTTCGATCCATTCGCCGGCAGCTCGACCACTGGTGTGGCGGCGATTCGAACAAAGAGGAGATTCATCGGATGCGAACTCCAAGACGAGTTCATCGCACTTTCGCAACGGCGCTTGGCGCAAGCGTTGCGCGACGCCGGCGGCGCGCAGCCGGCCTAGCGCGTTTGGGGCCCGCCAACCTCGTGCCTCTTGATGCACCGCGTGAGGTCTACCGCATGTTCTTCGCCCACCAAGTAGGCGGCCGGGTGGCAGGTCACCACCACCACTTGGATTTTCCGCGCCGCTTCGCCGAGCAGGCTGCGAATCCATGCCATTCGGTCCGGGTCGGATTGCGTGAGGTGGTCGTCGAGTATCACGAAACTGCCGAGGGCTTCGGCCACGGCCAAGCGCAGCAGGAGGGCGATTTGCTCACGGGTGCCGACGGAGACGTCGTCGAAAGAGCGCTCGTCGCCGCCCAGCCGAATGCCGGTGGCGTCTAGCTGCGCGCCGATGCCCACTGCGCCGTAGCGGCCGTTGGTCAACGCCGCCATGCGTTCGCTGACGGGTTTCACAAGGGCGTCGCCGAGATGGCTGGCGTCTTCCCTCTCCGCTTCGGCCAGCGTTTCGCGCAGCAGTTTCCAGCCGCCGTAGTCCACCTCCAGTTCGTGCTCCCGCCGCTCAAGGGCGGCCCGCGCTTCCTTGGCCTGTTCCGCTTGCTCTTCGATGCGTTGGCCGCCGACTTGCCCGAGCGCGCCTTGGGCGGTGCTGAGTTCGTGATGCAGCGAAGTCGCGTTGTTGGCGGCGTCGCTGGCGATGCGCTCCAGTTCGGCCAAATCCTTCGGCGTGCCGTCCACCTTGGGCAGCGCATCCAAGAACGCCTGCTTCTCGTCTCGGGCGGTTTGCAAGGCGGAGACGTCCAAGCCTTCCACCGTGTTGCGCATGGTCTCGGCCTCGCCTTTCAGCCGCTCCGAAGCCATCTGCGCGCCTAGCACGAGTTGCTTGGCATCGTCTCTCGCCTTTGTTTTCGCACTTTCTTCCTGGCGGAGTTTGGCAAGGACTTGGCGCGCGTCCTCGGCGGCAGCGGTGGCTTCGGCTTGAATGGCGAGGATTTCCGCATCCACCTTGGCGAGTTCCTCGTCCAGTACCTGCCGTTTCGCCTTGGCTTCGTCCAGCACGCGGTGCCAGTCCTCACTCTTGGCCGTGGAATCCCGTAGCTTCTGTTGGGCGTGTTCCAGATCTTCCTGCAAGCGGTCGAGTTGCCCGGCCTCCAGTTCAACCCTGGGCCTTAGCTGTCCGCAGAGCAACTCGCGCTGGCGCACTTTGTCTTTCAGCGCTTCTATTGCCTCGGCTAGTTCCTCGTCGCCGCGCAGCTCACCATGTTCCTCGATGTAGTCTTCAACCGAAACGCCGGGATCCATGCGTTTGGCCGCTGCTTCGCGGCGTTGGTTCGCCTCGGCTGGGGCCACCACCATTTGCTGCTCGAGTTCGCCGGTGTTCCCGCTGCGCAGCCGCAGTTGCTTCGCCTCGTCGTCCTGTTTGTCGGCGCTGGCGAGCAGTTCATCGGCTTCCCGGCGCTTGTCTTCGAGATCGGTGGTGGTCTGCACGCCGGCGCGAGCAAAGAGGTTGTCCGCCAACTCCCGCCAGCGGTCGGTTGCCGTCTCGGCCTCTTGTCGAAGGTGCAGGCCACCGCCCCACACTTGCAGCACGCCAACGCCGTCGATGGCGAGCTTGAGTTCGCGTCGCGCTTCGTATCGAACCCGCTCGCTAGCGTTGAACTCCCGCGCTCTTGTCTCGCCGTCTAGCGTCACGTCCGCGGTGCCGGCGTTTTCCGGCGTGAACTCGATGGCGAGCCCCACCGCGAGTTTGCCTTCGGCCACTTGACGATCAGCGTCGAGCTGTTGGAGTTCGTCGAGCTCCGCTCGCGCCGGTGCCTTCAACTCTTGGGCTTTGGCGCGGGCCGTCTGCGCCCGCTTCTCCAACGATTTCGCGGTCTTCGCCAACGCCGCCAGCGCTTGCGCCCGCTCGGCCGCTGCCAAGTAGCGGGCACCGGCACGTTCGCGCTCCAACGCCTCGATGCCGCGTTTGTCCGCCACCGTCGCGGCTTCCGCTTCGCCCAGCAAACGGCGTTGCTCCTCAAGCGCTTCCGTGCGTTGTTCGATGTCCGCTTGAGTGTTCCGAATGGCGGACTCGCATTCGGCGATCTGCTGCGCGGCGGCGACTTTGGCTTCCAGTTCCGTCTTCCGCTGCGTCAATTTCAAGTGCTGGTTTTGCGCTTCCTGTTCGCGCAGCCGCCGGCCCTGTTCGGCGTCCCCGGATTCCAGTTGCTTCACGCGCTCGCTGGCTGCTTTGGCGAGAGGTTGCACGGCCGCGAGGGCTTGCTCGGCTGAAGCAAGGGACTCGCGCAACGTCTCGGCTTCCTGTTCGGCGGCGACCACGGCGGCGATTTTCTCGTCACGGCTGCGAACTTGGGCCTGCGCTTTGCGCAGATCTTCTTGCGCGGCGGCAAGTGCTTTGGTGGCGGCAGCGATTTCCGCCCGCTGTCGCTCCGCCGCTTGCGCCGCTTTGAGCGCATCGGCTGCTTGTTCCTTTTCCGCGTCGGCTTCAAAGGCTTGTTGTTGGAGTTCGGCAACCCGCGACCGGGCGCTTGCGGTGTGTTCCAATTGCTGGCGCGTTTCTTGTTCGCGTTGTTCGGCGTCGTTGCGGTCTTCGCGCAGCCGGGTCCAAGGCGAGCCGCGACCGCTGCGGCGGCGGCCGGTGGCGGTGTACGCTTCGTCGAACCGCTCTTGCACGGACGCCAGCACTTGCTTGAAGCGCGGATCCTCCGCCAAAGCCTGCAACGCGACCGTCAACCGCTCGCGCCCGGAGGCGTTCGGGTCGTTTGCCAAGCTGGCTTCGAGAATGGCGTCGATGTCGCGCTGATCGCCTAGCAAGGCGGTGGTGATGAAAGACGAAGGCATGCCCCGCTTGCCGCTCTTCCCGCCAGGCGGTTGGATGCCCCAACGCAGAATGTCCTGCAAGGAACCGTCCACTCCGCGACCGCGGCCTTCCTGCGAGAACTCCCGGCCGTCTCGGGAAAGCTCAAGATACGTTTGGCCACTGCCGCCGAAACGCTTGCGCACGCGCCAGATGCGCTGCGCTTCCTGCTCGAAGGTGAGCTCGACGTACGGTGCGCCATCCACGTTCCAGGCGCGCAGTTGTTCGCCGGCTGTTGAACCCGCCGGCAGCAGCAACGTTGCCCGGATGGCCTTCACCAAGGTGGATTTGCCGAGTTCGTTCGGGCCGTGCAGCACGTTCAACCCCGGTTGCAAGGACACGCTCGCGGAAGCGATGCCGGCGCAGTCCGTCGCTTCCAATTGGCGGATCCACATGGCCATCAGGCGGCGTCCCGCATCACCAGCCGGTACAGATGATGCAGCGCGCGTTCGGCGTGTTCTTTCTGTTGCGGGTCTTCTCGCGCCAGCGTTTGCAAACGTTCCGCCGCGGCGCGCAAAACCGGCGGCATGTCGGCGTTGAACTGCGCCAAGGCGTCCTCCGTCAGCAAGCGCAGTCCTTGCCGATCCACATTCAACACGCCAACGCGAGGCGTTGCCGCCAACGAGCCGCCGAGCGCCGCCAGCAGGCGTTCAGCCTCGTCGTATTCGGCCATCGGCACCGCCATCTCCAGTTTGAGGCGCAAGACGGTCTTGGCGAGTTCGCCTTCACTTGCCAACGCCCGCAATTCCGGCATGGAGTGGCAGGTTTCCTCGCGCCAATTCCACGCGCCCACCGCCTCCTTGCACACGATCGGGGCACGCCGCCGATCCAAAGGGAAGAACACCGCGGCCACGTTGCCGGTGTCTCTCTCGCCAAAGTTGGTGGCTTCCGGCGCCCCCGGATAGACGGTTGGCGCGGACGCGCCGGGTTCCACTTCGCGGAAAGCGTGGGTGTCGCCGATGGCCAGATAGTCCAAGCCGCGCTCGGCGGCGCTGCCGCGGGGAATGGGGAAGTTCGTCTGGTGGCCGTCGATGTCGAAGGTTTGCCCGTGCACCAAACCGATGCGGATGCGCTCGTCGCCGGCTTCGCGTTTCGGCAGCGACTCCACGAGCTTGGTGTCGCCGGCGGCGGAGGTGCAGGGGCTTGCCACAACCACCGCGTTGTCGCCGAGCGGCAGTTCCCATCCCGGCTTGTCCACCACATGCACATAGGACGGCAAGCCGCGGCGGAAGTTGTGTGTTTCGTGGTAGATCGAGTTCGGCGTGAGGGGATCATGGTTGCCTGGAAGCAACACGACAGGTCGTTGCCAGCGGCGGCCGCTTAACTCCCGCAGCACACCGTTCCACCAGTCCTGCTGCGGCATCGGCTCGTCGAACAAATCGCCGGCGCACAGCACCGCGTCCACTTTGCGGCTTTCGGCCACGTCCAGAATGCGTCCCACCACCTCCAAGCGCGCACGCGTGAGGCGCGTCTCCTGTTCACGCTCGAAGGACGGAAAGCGGCGGCCCAAGTGCCAATCCGCGGTGTGCAGCAACTTCAAGGCCATTTCCTTCTCTCCGTGCATGGTGCTCATTCGATCACGAATTCCGCGCTCAAGAGGCGTTGGCCGGTAGGCGCGGCGTAGCGGCGTTGGTGGGCTTCACGCTTCCACTTCTGATAGGTCTCGTCCTCGTGGCCGGCTAGCGCCGCCAACTGGCGGTCAACCTTCTCCACCGCCTTTTCCAACTGCTGCACGCGGGCTTCGGCCTTGGCGCGATTGTCCGCGCCGACGCTCTGCTCGCGGCGACGCTCGGCGGCGGCGAGGCGCCGGGTCTGGTTGCGCTTGGCGCGGCGCAGCACGAGGGTGCGATCGGCCAGGTACTGGTCGAGCTGGTTCATGGCTTGCTCGAAGCCCTTTTGGTTGATGTCGGCCACGCGGCCTTGTTCTTCAAAGAGCTCTTCGTCAACCACTTCGTCGAGATGGACCGACGTGACGGCTAGCGGTTGGGCGAACTCGGCCGCATCTTCGCAAGGCTGGCGGAGCAGTTCCAGCGCGGCTTCGGCGGGGCGCAGCACCTCGGCGTCCTCGAAGACGGCGGTGACGCGCAGTCGTTCTTCGAGTTCGAAGCCGTCGTATCGCACGCTGGTCAACGCCAACCGGCCTCGGCTGCCGCGATGTTTGCGCAAGACGCCCGGCGCATTTGGTTTCAAGCGGAAGCGCACGCGGTACTCGCCGGCGCATTGGCGGCGGGCGGAACGCACCGCCTCTTCAATGAGCGGATGTCCCGCGTGCAACGGATCCGCGCCGCTCAACCCACGGGTGCCGCCGAGCACAACCGTGCCGCCGTCTTGGAACGGCTTGGGCAGCCGGGCCGACGCGCCGAAATGCAACACCTCGCGATGCGCTTCCCCATCAGGCCCATCACGCGTTCCCGCCGCCGGCTTTTCGGGTTCGGCAGGCGCCAAGGCGGTTCCCCAAGCCACTTCTTGGGCGTCCAAGTAGGCCGTGAGCACGCCTTTCAGCTCGTCATCGAGTTCTTTCAGGGCCGGCGCCAACTCGCCTTTGATGCGCTCGAACACTTGCCGCACGGAAGCGTCCAAGCGCTGCTCGATGAGGCCGATGGTGCGTTCGCGGGTGCGATCCAACTCGCGCCGGCGCTCTTCCATCGTGTCGCGCAGTTGACGCAGTTCCGCCGCCACGTCTTCCTGCGAGCGCGCCCGATCCCAGATGCGCCGCACCTCGGTCTCGAAATCCGCGCCGAGCGCGGACGTAAGCGCATCCGAAGAGTCCGAACGGGGTGTTTGCAACACCACGTCGGACATGTCCAGCACTTTGCCAAACAGGTCCAGCTTGCTGCTCAAGATCTCGAAAGTGAGCTGCTCCGCTTCGTTGTCTTCGGCAAGAAAGTTGAACACCGTCACATCGCGCAGCTGCCCGTACCGGTGGCAGCGTCCGATGCGCTGCTCGATGCGCTGCGGATTCCACGGCAGGTCGTAGTTCACGATGCTGTCGCAGAATTGCAGGTTGAGGCCCTTGGCGCCGGCTTCCGTGGCGATCATCACCGTCGAGCGCTTGCTGAACTCGTGGACCAGCGCCAGCCGCACGGCCGCGGTGGCGCTTCGGCGGAGGTGCGGCGGGTTGTCCGCTTCCACTTCTTCGCGCCAAACGCGCAAGGCCGCGGCTGCACGGGGCGAATCGTTGACGCCGCGGAACAAAGTGATGTCCTGCTCCGTGAGCGGGGTCTTGTCGATCAGCAAATCGCGCACATAGCTCTGGGTGGTTAACGATTCGGTGAAGATCAGCACCTTGCGGCGGGCCGGCTCGCGATCCAGCACCAGCTTCACAACCTTGACGAGGCTCCCTGCCTTGCTGTCCGCTGGCAAAGCGTTGGCGCGGCGGATGAAACCCTCCACCCGCTCGAGTTCGTCGCGTACCGCCGCCTTGTCCAAGCCCGGCACGCGTGGCGCGTTGGCCGGTTGTGCCGCTGCCGGCACTTCCCGATCTTCCGGGTCGGCCATGTCCTCGGCTTCTTCCTCCAAGTCGTCAATGTCGTTGGTGTCGTCCGGAGTGCCCGCACCGTCCGCGAGCAGGGCCCGCAATCGAGCGGCTACGCCGGTCAAGCTCGCCGCCAGCGCCGCGCTGGAGGAAGCCATGCGGCGGTGGAAGCCGATCAGCAGCAGCTTGCGCGCCCGGCCGCGGAACGCGAACAACTCCGGCTCCAGCAAGTAATCGGTGACATCGTCGTAGAGGGCCTTCTCGGCGGGGTTCATCCGGTAGCGAAACAACTGCGCTTGGCGGCCCACGAACGGATGCTCCAGGTACGGCACGGCCTGCCGTCGCAGCGTGCGCTGCACTACGCGCTTGAGCCGGCGCTGCAATTCGCCGGCCTGTTCGGTGCCGACGCCGTCCTCGCTGTTGAACAACTGATCGAACGTCGGTTTGTCGCCCAGCAACGTGCCGGTGCGGTCGATGTAGCGCACCAGCGCCCACAGCTCGTCCAGCGAGTTCTGCATGGGCGTGGCGGTGAGGAGCAGCACCGGCGCAATGCCGATCAGTTCCTTTACCCGGTGTGCCGTGCGGGCGTGGCGGCTCTCTTCGTCATAGGCGCCGTCTTTGGTATAGCGCCGATGGATGCCGGCGAACACCTCGTGGGCTTCGTCGATCAAGCACAGGTCGAACGGCGGCGCCTGCCGCAACCGCTCGAAGCCGCGCTCGCCGCCGGCGTACTCCCGCCCCGCCACGAACACCTGACGCGCGGCCACATCCACGTTCGGGTCGCTCGCGTCCTGGGCGTCGATGCCGAACAGGTCTCGCAATTCGTTCTGCCATTGGCCGAGCAGTGGCCGCGGGACGATGATCAGCACTCGGCCCTTGCCTTCCGCGAGTAGCTGCGCGATGACCAGGCCGGCCTCGATGGTCTTGCCGAGGCCGACTTCGTCCGCGAGGATGCAGCCGCCTTCCGGGATGCGTCCCAAAGCGAACGTCACGGCCTCGATCTGATGCGGGTTCGGATCCACGCGCCCACGGCGCTGCGCCGCCACATAGCGACGTTTCTCGCCCGCCCGCCGCAAGCGGACGAGTTCCTCGGCGTGGAAGCGACGGTGGATGGGGTGCAACGGGATGCCAGCGTTAGGGTGTTGGGCCGAAAGCGAAGCGTAGCAGAGAGGCGCCGTTGACGATGCGCGGACCGGGGCGCGCGGTCGTGGTCACAGCGACTTCGGTTTCGCCTCCGTGACGGCCCCAATATGGTGCGTTTTGGGGGAACTACCGCGCTAACAGGGTGCAAGCGGTTGGCAAGCGGTTGACTCGCCCTAGGCGCCTCGCTATGTTCCGGTAAGGTTCGGGTAATAGTGCCGACGTGCGCTTCGGCGCAGGGGAGGCTTGATGTTGAACGGGAGAGGCGCAATGGGCTCTAAAGTCAAGCGTTTGGGAGGAGCGGTCGCCGCGGCCGCGTTGTTGTCGTCGGCCTTCGTGGCCGCCGAGAGTGAAGACGCCACGGAGGGCGATGGCGAAGAGGACAAGTACGTCGAGTTGATCGTCGTCACCGGCGAACGGGGCGATGTGAATGTGCTCGATCGGCCGATGACCATCACCGGCTTCAACGCCGCGATGATCGACGAGCTGGGCATTCAGAACGCCGACGATCTGGAGGTGCTCGTGCCCGGCCTGCAGGTCGGCAACCGCAGCCAGGGGGGGGGGAAGAACGAGGACGACCACTTCTATATGCGCGGCATCGGCTCCGAGCGCGCCGTCAACTTCTTCAGCGACACCTCCGTGGCCGTGTACGTCAATGGCGTATACACCGATCAGAGCTACGTCGCGGACGGCCTGTTCGATGTGGACCGGGTGGAGGTGGCGCGCGGCCCGCAAGGCACCACCGGCGGGCGGGCGGCAATGGCCGGCTCCATCCACTTCCATACGCGCAAACCCACGGACACGTGGGATTTGCGCGCCAAAGCCGAGCTCACGGACATCTTCACGCAGCGTTTTCAAGTGGCGTTCGGCGGCCCCATCAGGGATAGCGGCTTCAGCTACCGCTTCGGCGTGAGCTCCCACACTGGCGACGGGAAGATCGAGAACATCGGCTCAAGCGGCGTGGACGCCGCCAAACCGAAGCAGCTCATCCTCTTTCCGCAGGTGCGGTGGCAAAACGAGCGCTGGGACGTCACTGCCCGCTACCGCAACCAGACCGACAAGGGTACGCCCAATGTCTCGCTGCCGCTCGGCGCCCGCAACACCCGAGACGAGTGGCTGCTTGATCCGGGCGGCAATCGCATTTGCTCGACGGACCCCAACACGGGCCAGGAAGTGTGCGAGCGCAATCCGTATTTCGGCACCAACGTGGCGCCGTCGGTCGCCAACTGTTCCAACATCAACAACGACGGCACGCGGGACAACGACAACATCATCTGTGAACCGGACGAGCTGCAGTGGAAGGTGGCTTTCAACGCGCCGATCTATCGGAACAACTCCAACGAGAGTTTCTCGATTGAAGGGATTTTCGCGCTGCGCGACGACTTGGACGTGATCTACAAGTACGGCTGGCGCGATGTGAAACAGGACACCTTGAACGACGGCGATCAGCTGGATCGGCAAGGCGGCGGCGTGTGTCCTTTCAACCACCCCAAGGTGTTGAGCGGGCAACTGCAGGCCGGCGCGACCAGCCGCTGGTGCGCCTTGGACGGCGGCGGCGTCGGGGCGTTCGACGACCAGCGCATCAACTACATCTTCACGTCCGAGCAGGTGAGCCACGAGATTTCGGTGGTGTCCGGTTTCCAAGGCGCGTTCAACTTCACCGCCGGCCTCGTGTACATAGACGGCGAGGAGCCGTATTTCTACAAGGACTGGGATCACGGCACAGACCGCAACGATTGGGCGTTCGCGGACAGCTCGGCCGCCTGCGAGCGCGTGATCGAACAGCTCTACGGTTCCGGCGGTTCGCGCAGCGATGGCGCCAACTGGCTGTTGCGCGACGTCTACACGAACGCCGAGGCCATGGCGAGGGCGCCGTACTACGTGTACGGCTGCCCCGGATCGCCGGAGGTAGTGGGCTACTCCGACACCGGGGTTGCGATGTTCGAGGCGAATCTGAACGGCCACAGCGCTTCGTTCTTCGGCAACACCGCATACACCACTGCCGGCGCCTACTTCAACGCCCAGTACGTCCTCAACGACGCTTGGAAGGTCTTCGGCGGGTTGCGCAACGACAGCGACCGCAAGGACCACAAGCAAAACTCGTTCGCCAGCACCATCGCGGTCAACGGCGACGATCTGACGCCGTGTACGGAACACGAATGCCGCGACGGCATCGGCATCGTCAGCATCGCCTTGCGGGATTCGAGCATCGCCGGCTTCGAGGGCAAGGGCGACGCCGAGTGGGGCAAGACCACTTGGAACGTCGGCGCGGAGTTCAGACCGACCGACGACGTCATGGTGTACGGGCGGGTCTCCACCGGTTACCGCGCCGGAGGGTTTCTCGGCTACGGGGTGACGGCGCCGCCGTGGATCTGGGACGCCGAAGAGGTCATGAACTACGAGATTGGCGTGAAGGGCGTGTACTTCGACTCGCTGCAACTCTCGGCCACGGTGTTCTATCAGGACTTTGAGAACTACTGGGTGTACGCCAACCGGCTACGGACGGAAGCGGAGAGGCAGATCGATCCCTCCGCCGGGCCAACGACTAGCGAAGTTTCACCCATCGAAGGCACGACCATCCGCGGCTTGGAGCTCGAGGGTGCTTGGCGGCTTTCCGATCGCGTCACCCTGCGCGGCTTCTACAACTACTTGGACACCAGCATTGGGGCGTTCCTTTCGCTCTACCCGTTCGACATCCCGGGCGTCAGCCGTCCTTGGGAGGTGCTGGAATGGACGGATGGCGACGGCAATCCCCGCACAACGTGGATTCGCGCCGGATCGCGGGAGTTCGGTGGCCGGCAGCTACCGAACCAACCCAAGCACAAGGCTTCGCTTACTCTCGCCTACCGCGTTCCGGTAGCGGAAAGCCTGGGAGAACTCGATGTTCTCGCCATCGTCGACCACCGCAGCAAGAAGTATGTCGAGCTCGCGAATATCGAGGCCTACGCCGTGGATCCGTACACCCGCTTGGACTTCCGCGCCATTTGGCGATCGGCGGATTCGCCGGTGGAGGTGAACGCCTATGTGCAGAACGTTCTGGACAAGGCGGCGTTGCACATGTGGTCGCCGCGGGAAGGCGCGGCTTCGCCCTGGGGAACGGTGGTGGAGCCGCGCGAAATCGGCCTCGGTGTCACTTGGCGAATGTAACCGCGCCCTAGCGCGCGTCCAACGTTCGTCGCGCTTGCGTTGCAGCCGAAACGCAAGCGCGACGTTCCGAGGCGGCCTCCTAGCCAATCCGCGCCGCGCTAGTTGGCGCGGCGATTCGCCGGCCCTCGCGCTCGGCCGCCGGATTGCTCCAGTTGTCGCGCTGATCGGCGCAGCGGGGTGCGGGGGTGGCGGCGGCGGAAGTTCCGCGCCCCCCGATCCACCACCGCCACCGCCACCGCCGGTCGCGGCAGGCGACAACCGGCCCCAAGCCGCCACCGGCGCGCGGTTTGCCGATCGAACCCGCGCCTTGGGTCTCGCCTACATCGTGGCGCAGTTGGCTCACGAGGCCAAATCCGTCCACACCGTGAGCGGGGGGTTGGCGTTGGCGGACATGGACAACGACGGCGATCTGGATCTGTACGTCGCGCACGGCCGCAACGCCAAGGGCAAGCTGTTCGATCAACGCAACGGGCGTTTCGTGGCCTTGGGTGGCAACAACGGCATCGCGCCGGAGGACATGGATCGGGCCGGCTATTTCGTGGACCTGGATTCCGACGGCTGGCGCGACTTCGTCTCGGTGCAAAACCGCAGCGTGCAGGTGTTCCGCAACGAGGGCGACGGCTTCTTCGTGGAGCACACCGAGGCCACCAATCTTCGCCACTCGCGCTCCACCTTTTCCATGGCCGCCGCGGATTTCGATTTGGACGGCGATCTGGATTTGTTCTTCGCGCACTGGCAGGGCAGCTGGAACCCGGGCCACAGGCGCTCCGAGTACCTCTGGCGAAACGACGGCACGGGCTTTTTCGAGGACATAAGCGATCGCGTAGCCGTCCACGAAGGCTCGTTGGAAGGCAGGCCGGATGTGGCGCTCGAACACTCCTTCACGCCCACCTTCGCGGACATCGACGCCGACGGATATCCGGACCTGCTGCTGGCGAGCGATTTCGGCACCAGCCAAGTGTTTCGCAACGAAAGAGGCGGCGCGTTCACCGACATCACCACGGAGGTGATTTCCGACGAGAACGGCATGGGCAGCGCGGTGGGCGACTACGACAACGACGGCGATCTGGATTGGTTCGTCTCAAGCGTTCACGCGATGGGCTCGAACGACTTCGGCAGCGACACCGGCAACCGCATGTACCGCAACGACGGCCAGGGCAATTTCGAGGACGCGACCGACAGCGCGCTGGTGCGCAACGGCGATTGGGGTTGGGGAAGCTGCCTGCAAGACTTCGACAACGACGGGCATTTGGATCTGTTCCACACCAACGGCATTCAGGACTATGGCGAACGCTACCTGGAGGACACCTCGCGCCTTTTCATGTCCAATGGCGACGGCACGTTCACCGAACGGGCCGAATCCTCCGGCATTTCCCATACCGGCCAAGGACGCGGCGTGGTGTGCGCCGACTACAACGACGACGGCCAAGTGGACATCTTCATCGCCAACAACGGCAACGCGCCGAACGTGTACGAGAACAACACGGACAACCGCAATCACTACCTTGCCGTGGATCTGGAAGGGACGCCGGAAAACGCCGACGCCATCGGCGCCCGCATAACGGTGACTTCGGCATCCGGCCAGCAGATCCGCGAAGTGCGTCTTGGCACTTGGTATCTCTCGCAAGGCCCTGCCACGGCGCACTTCGGTCTTGGCGTGGACGATCGCGTGAGCGAACTGGAGATCGCCTGGCCCGGCCCGGACCGGTTGACGAGTCGTTTGGTGAACGTCGCGGTGGACCAGCGTTTGCGCGTAGCGCATCCTTGAGCGACTCTCGTTGACCGCAAGACGGAGATTCGCGACCAGCCAGCACATGACGCGAACCGGCAGGCGGCGCGGTTTCGCGCGATGTTTCGCCGCCGGGTCCGCCCTTGCCCTGACGGCTTGTTCGGCCGACGCCCCGTGGTTCAGCGAGGAAGCCAAGGAACGGGGCATCGACTTCGAGCACCGTTCGGGTTTCGACGGCCGGCCCATGTTGCCGGAGATGATGGGCGGCGGCGTGGCGCTTGCCGACCTCGATGGCGATGCGGACCTGGACTTGTATCTGGTGCAGAGCGGTCGTGTGGACGCGCCGGTCACCGAAAATCCACCGAACCGGCTCTACTTGAACCGCGGCGACGGCCGGTTCGACCCGGTCCCCGACAACGGCGGCGCCGGAGACCGCGGCTACGGCATGGGCGTCGCGGCCGGCGACTACGACAACGACGGCGATGTCGACCTGTATGTGACGAACTACGGCCCGAACGCGCTCTTGCGCAACGACGGCACCGCGCGTTTCACGGACGTGACCGCGGCGGCAGGCGTCGGCGATTCGAGCTGGGGGACCGCGGCGGCGTTTCTCGACCTCGACGTGGACGGCCATCTGGATCTGATGGTCGTGAACTACCTGCACTGGACGCCGAGCATCGAGCGGGATTGCTACGAGAGGGCCTTCTTTCCCACCTACTGCGGGCCGACCGTGTACGACGCGCCGGCCATGGACCGGTTGTACCGCAACAACGGCGACGGCACTTTCCGAGACATCACTTTGGACGCCGGCCTCAACGCGGCATTCGGCAACGGCCTCGGCTTGGTGGGCGCGGATTTCGACAACGACGGGCTGACCGACCTCTTCGTCGCCAACGACACCACCACGAACCAGCTCTGGCTGAATCGCGGCGGGCTGCGCTTCGACAACGAGGCGCTGTTGTGGGGCGCGGCGATGGACGATCACGGCATCGCCAAGGCCGGCATGGGCGTTGCCGCGGCCGACGTGGACGACGACGGCGACACCGATCTCCTGGTGGTGAATCTGGAACGACAGACGGATTCGTTCTTCCGCAACGAGGGCGCGTACTTCGTCGACGCGACGCACCTCGTCGGACTGGATGTCGCCAGCCGCCGCTACACGCGCTTTGGCGTGGTGCTGGCGGACTTCGACAACGACGGCCGCTTGGACCTGTTTCACGCCAACGGCAACGTGCAGATCTCGTCACCGTCCGAGGGCGACGGCTACGCCCAGCCGAACGCGCTGTTCCGCGGCGTGATCGAAGACGGCAGCGTCCGTTTCCGCGAAGTGGCGCCCGAGGGTGGAGTGGATGCGCCGCTGGTCCACACCAGCCGCGGTCTCGCCGTCGGCGACGTGAACGGCGACGGTGGTTTGGACCTGGTGGTGACGAACCGCGACGCGGCGCCGTATTTGCTGATGAACCGTGTTCGCCGCGGCAACCACGTTGTGTTCCGCGTCGAATCCAGCGACGGCCGTCGCGACATGCATGCCGCGACCGCCCGCGCAACCGTCGGCGGCTTGCGCATGAGCCGCGAAGTGCAGCCGTCAGCGAGCTACTTGGCGGCCAGCGACCCCCGCGTACACTTCGGTTTGGGCGAAAGCGTGGTGGTGCGCGATGTGGTGGTGCGCTGGCCCGGCGGCCACGCGGAGGCCTTCGGCGACTTCCCGGCCGGCGTTCACACTTTGCGCCAAGGCGAAGGGCGCGGCCGGCCGTGACGCCAAAGGGCAAGCGGTTGGCGGCGTTTTCCGTCCGGCCGCGCCGGGACGTCCCAAGGGAACAGCCAACCCACGCGGCCGCGCCGGCGCTGCCGGCGACCAAGTCGTGGAACAGGCCGCCGAGGGCGGGTTCGCTTCCCGCCGCCGAGAACCCGTCGGGCGATCCGAACCCGCGCGTGCCCGGCGAAGCCGAACGCCGGTCGCGCCGGCGAAAGATCGACATTCGCGTCTTTGTTTTGGGCGCCGCTTTCGCCGTGTGCCTGGCTGCTTGCGGCGACGCGCCGCGGCCGACAAGCGCCGTCGGCGAGCCGCCGATGGCCGGCATGGATTCGCCGGACGAGGAGTTGCGCCACTACTTGAACGAACTGACGCAAAGCATCCGCGCCTTGCCCGCTTCCGGCCTGCCCCGCGGTCGGCTCGGCATGGCCTTCGAGGCCAACGGCTTCTTGGCACCAGCCCTCGCCAGCTACGACCAAGCCGCCATGCTTGCCCCGGAGGACTTCCGCTGGCCCTACTTCGGCGCCCTGCTGGCGGGACGCGAAGGCCGCTTCCAAGAGGCGCTGGACAGGTTGGAGTCCGCGCTCGCCATAGATGCCGATTACGCGCCGGCTTGGCTCTGGCGCGGCGATTGGCTGTTGCAGCTCGGCCGTTCCGAGGCGGCGCGGAACGCCTTTCGACAAGCCGAGACGTTGGGCGCCGAAACGCAGGCCGCATTCGGCTTGGCGTTGGTGGACATCGCCAAGGAGCGATTCGCGGATGCCGTCGCGCGGCTTGAACCACTCGCTGCCGAATCACGCAGCGCGCGGATTCAACGGGCGCTCGGGCAGGCGCATCGCGCGCTCGGCGACGTGAAGGCCGCCCGCCGCGCCTTGGCGCGCGGCCGTGCGCCGGGGCGCCTCGAATGGGACGATCCGCGCCAAGAGCAGAAGATGTCGCACGCGCGCGGCTACGCCAGCTTTGACCACGCCCAAGCGCTGTCGAGCGGCGGCCGCGCCCGACAAGCCATTCCCATCTTCGAGCGGCTGCGGCAATGGCACCCTGATGAGCGGTGCGCCGACGACGACAGCCACTTTTTCACCTGCAACCTCCTGAACTCCCTGGGTATCGCCCACGCTCGGGCCGGCCGGTTGGCGCCGGCCATCGAAATCGCCCGCCAGGGCCTCGCGCTAAGGCCGGATTTCGCGCCGTTCCACGTCAGTTTGGCGAGCCACTACCGCGAGCAGCGGAACTGGGCGCGGGCGCTGCACCACATCGACCGCGCCATCGCCTTGAACCCGGCTTCGGGCCACGCCCACGCGCAACGCGGGCGCTTGTTGTTCGCCGAAGGGCGGCAAGCGGAAGCCAAGAGCGCTTTCGAGACCGCGCTCGGCTTGGAACCCGAAGCAACCACGACGTTGTTCTATCTCGGCACAGTGGAAGCGGCGCTTGAGAACTGGCCCCAGGCCATCGGGCATTTCCAACGCGCGGTGGAGCTCGATCCCGATCTCGCCCTCGGCCACCTCTACCTCGCACGGGCGCTGGGCGAGGACAAACGCCTCGACGAAGCCCGCGAGGCGCTGGAAGAAGCACGGGCGTTCGGCGTCCCCGCGGCGGAGATCAACGCCACCAACAGGCGTTTACGCGAGTTGGCGTCGAGCGTTCCTTAGCCCCTTTGAGTTGGCTTCCTACTTGCTCGGCGCGACGGCGCGGCGGCGGTCGCGATCGAAAAATCCGCCAGCGGTCACGAGTTCGTCCGTCAATCCGCGGTCGTCGTGCGTCATCCGCCAAGACAACAATTTTCCGGCGGCATCCGCGACATCCCGGCGGCGGCCAACCTCCCGGGCCAGATCGGCCAGTTCCTGCGGATCTTCGTTCAGATCGAAGTAAAGCGGCGGCAAAACGCCTTCGCCACCGAAGTGAACGTACTTGAAATCCTCGCCGCGCAAGACATTCAGTTTGCAGTTTCGTGGCGACAATCCGAATGTTTCCGGCGCCGCGCTGCGGCTGAAATCGAATTCCCAATGGGCCTCCCGGCGCCAATCCGCGTCGGGCTTTCCATTCTCCGTCGCCGGCAGCAAGGACTTCCCGTCGCATTGCGCGGGCGTGTCGAGGCCAAGCCAATCCAGCATCGTCGGCATGATGTCCACGCTCTCCGTGAAGGCGCGTTGGCGCGTGCCGCGATGGGCGTCCGCCGCGGCGGACGGGTTGAAGACGATCAACGGCACCGCGAAGGACTGATCGAAATAACCGAGCTTGCCGACGAGCCAGTGGTCGCCCATCTGTTCGCCGTGATCGGACGTGAAGATGATCAACGTGTCGTCCCAAGCGCCGGAGTTTCGCAGCGCCTCGAACAGGCGGCCCAAGTTGTGATCCACCTCCGTCATCAAGCCGAAGTAGCTCGCCTGCCAGCGGCGCAACACCGTGTCGTCCATCGGCGCCTTGCCGTGTCTTTGACCAAGGGCGAAGGCCATGTACGGATGCCGCGCGGCTTCGTCGTCCGGGGTCGGCGCCCGCGCGAGCGGCGGCAAATCGCCGGGCGGATACATGCTGTTGTACGGCGCCGGCGCGGTCCACGGAGGATGAGGCCTCAGCAGCGAAAGATGCACGCACCAGCCGGCGCGGTCTTTGATGTGGTCCAGCACCTGATCGACCAAGAACCAAGTGTCGTGGAGCTCGGCCGGCACGGCCAAGGGAGGAACGGGGTCATCGGCGGCGCCGGCGGTGCCCGTGTACAGTTCGATGGCCTTCTCCGGCACGGCGTAGCCTTTCGCCGCCAGCCACGCCACCCACGAATCCGGCGCCCAGAACGACTTGCCGAGGAGCGTGACCGGATCGAGGCCGGGCAGCACGCCGTCCCAAACCTCCTCGTCCGCGGCGCTACGCGGGGCCCGGGTCGTGTCCGTGTAGCCGAACAGCGCCGGCCGGTACCCCGCCCGGCGGGCCTCGAGGGCCCAGTTCGTGTGCCGCTCGTCCAGCGGCGTGCCGTTGGCGACCACGCGGTGGTTCTGCTGATACATGCCGGTGTGGATGCTGGCCCGCGACGGGCCGCACGGGGCGGTGTTGGCGAAATGCCGGGCGAACAACGTGCCTTGGGCGGCCAGGGCGTCCAAATGCGGGGTGCGCACCAAGTGGCCAAGCGCCGAAAGGCATTCGCCCCGCCATTGGTCGGCGGTGATGAAAAGCAGATTCTTGGTCACGAACGAACCTCTCGGGTCGGCGGCGCAGTCACAAAAAGGAACGGCTCAAACGCGCGCCGAACGGAACTCCGCGCCAACGGCGGTTTCTCGAATGTGTCGTCCTCGGCGGTCGGCGAGCGCAGTCTAGCCTAGTGGCGCGGATCCGGCGTTGCGACTATGCCCAATCTGATCAACGCAAGCTGCAACAACGATCCCGACGGTTGCGGAATTGGGGGAACTGCAAGCGTGGTCGCCACATCCGTTGAGGCGATAATGCGAGCGGGTGGTTGCCCTAGGGAATGGGCTGGAGGAGCAAATGGCTGCCGATTTGCGGGACAAAACGGCCATCGTCACCGGCGGCGCCGGCGGCATCGGCACGAGCATTTCCGTCAACTTCGCCGGCGCCGGGGCGAAAGTCGTGCTGGCCAGCCGCAACCAGGAACGCTTGGACGCTCTCGCCGAACGTATCGCCGGCATGGGCGGCGAAGCGCTCGCGGTGGCGACGGACATCACGGTTCCCGACAGCGTGGAGGCGCTCATGGCGCGCACCGTGGAACGCTTCGGGCGCATTGACGTGCTGGTGAACAACGCTGGCGGCGGCAGTCGAATGCGCGCGCCGGAACAGACGCCCTACGAGGAGTGGGTGCGCCTGGTGGATTTCAACCTCACCGGCACTTTCCTCTGCTGCATCGCGGCCGGCAAGCGAATGATCGAGCAAAGCCGCGGCAACATCATCAACATCGCCTCGACCGCCGGAACCAAGGGCAATCCCTACATGCTGCACTATTCGGCGGCGAAAGCCGGCGTGATCAGCCTCACCAACAATTTGGCGTTCGGTTGGGCGCGGCACAACATCAACGTCAACTGCATCGCTCCCGGGCTAATCGCCACCGAAGCGATGAAACGCCACGGCGCCATTCCGGCCGCCACCTCGGAAGACGGCTCGCCAGTGCCGCCGCTGGAGTTGCCGCCCGGCCCCGAGGATGTGGCCAATCTCGCCCGCTATTTGGCGTCCGACGCGGCCTCGGCCATCACCGGCGAACTGATCCCGGTGCGGGCGTGGTTCAAGTCGGATCGGTTCTGGCAATAGCATCGGGCGACCGCCGGCCGCCACCATGAGCGACATCGCTCTGGACGACCGCGAGGGGTCGAGCGATCGCGAGCGAAAACGCGCCCTGCCAATTTGGGGCGCGGCGCCTATTCCACCGGAGCGGGATCGCGATCTCGCCTCCGACAGCCAGGATCTCGGCAGCGTGGTGCGCATCTTTCTGCGCACCTGGCCTTTCATCGCGCCCTTGGTATTCGGCTATTGGCGTTCGAGCCGCAGCGTGCGCTGGCCGTTCGCGACGGCGCTCGAGACATCGTGGACCGCCCACTACACGCCGTTGGTCGCAACCGTGGCCGCGGCCTTGGGGCCGTTGTCCGGGTGGCTTCCCGTCGGCTTGGACTGGCAGCACGACTTGCTGTTCTGGTGCGTGGCCGCGATGGCGCTCCTCTCGTGGGGTCTCGTCTTCCTGACCGGCCGGCTTTTCGCTGCGGCCGCGACGGCCATCGTGTTGATCGGCGTGGTGGCCAACTTGTTCGCCACGCTGGTGGTGCCGGGATGGCAGGACAACGTGATCGTGGGTTTGGTTTCCTTCGCGTGCCTTGCGCTCTGGATTCTCCAATACCGCGTCGCCGACGGCCGCTTGCATGCGCGTGCGCGGCTCGGCTGCCACATCGTCTACTACTACATTCTGGTGGGCGTGGAAATGCTGCTCGGCGTTATCGCCGGACTGTTCACGGTGGATCTGCTGAACCAGTCCATCCTGCAAGCGGAACCGCTGACGCCAATCCTTGCGGACTTCATCGGCCGTTCGGAAATGGCCGGCGACGGCGAGCCGCTCACCATGGCCGCGCGCCGAGAATTGCAGTTGGTCTATGTGATCTTCATCGTCGCCATCGGGTTCGCCACTTTTCCGATCGGCGTCGTGCTGCCTTACTACAACATGTGGATCATGCAGCGCATCAACCAAGATCTGCGCCTGGCGCTGGTTGAACGCTGGCATCAGCTTTCTCTGCGCTACCACGGCGACCACCGCGTTGGCGATTCCGTCTACCGCATCTACCAGGACAGCGCCCAAGTGACCGCCATTGTCGGCATGTTGATCACGGTGGCCACGCAGGTTACGCGGTACACCGTGACGATCCTGTTCGTCACCGCAATGCATCCGGCTTTGGGATTGATGGGTGTCACCATCGCCGTGCTCGCGGTGCTTTGGGCGCGTTGGTTCTCGCCACGCCTTCGCGTGCGTTCGCTGGTGGCGCGGGAGACCAATTCCGATCTCACTTCGCGCGTGCAGGAAGCGCTCGGAGCGATCCGCGTCGTCAAGGCGCACGGCGCGGAGACGCGCGAACAACGCCGCTTCGAGGGCGATTCCGTGGTCGCTTTCAATGCCGCCCATCGAGTGCGATCACTGGTGGCGGTGGCCGGCATCATCATGTTCACCGCGGCGGCGGTGGTGTTGCTCGGCGCCGAGTTTCTCATCGCGCTCTGGGCCAGTTCCAACCGCGAGACCTTCTCGGCGGTGCTGATCGGCCTCGTTGGCCTCAGCTTCACGCAGTGGAATCTCGCCGCGTTCCAGTGGACGCGGTCCGAATTGCTCCAATCGAGCGTTCAGGTGCGTGGCGTCATCCGCCAGTGGACAACCGCCCAAGACATGGCGATGGGTCTCGGCCGAGTGTTCGACATCTTGGACATCGAACCGGATGTCAAGAACGCGCCGGACGCGCGGCCGATGCCCCCGTTCGAGCGCGAAGTGTGTTTCGACCGTGTGCGTTTCGGTTACACGCCCGATCGACCGGTGCTGCGGGACGTGAGTTTCGTGGCCAAGGCGGGAACCGTAACCGCCATTGTGGGGCCCACCGGCTCTGGCAAAAGCACGTTGATGTGCCTGCTCACGCGCCTTTTCGACCCCGATGGCGGACGTGTCCTCATCGACGATGCGGACATGCGGCAATTGGACGTGGAGAGCCTGCGCGCCAACGTCGCAATCGCATTGCAGCAAAACGTGCTGTTCGCGATGAGCGTGCGCGACAACATTCGTTACGTCGTGCCCGAGGCGTCCGGCGAAGCCGTGGAACGCGCCGCGGCGGTGGCGTGCTTCGACGAAGTGATCGACGAATTGCCAGCCGGCCTCGACACGATGCTAGGCGACCGCGGCGGCCGTCTCTCCACCGGGCAGCGCCAGCGCCTCACGATCGCCCGCGCCGTGGCGAAGGACGCGCCGATCCTGATCCTCGACGAACCCACCGCGGCGTTGGACGCGGCTACCGAACACCGCGTGCTCGAACGGCTGGCCGCTTGGGGCGCGGGCCGCGCCGTGTTTCTCATCACCCACCGGATTTCAACTATTCGGCAAGCGGATCGAATCCTGTATCTGGAAGAAGGCCGGATCGTCGAACAAGGCACCCACGACGAACTGATGGCCCGCGCCGACGGACGCTACCGGCGATTCGTGGAACTGGACGCGGGAGCGTTCGACCAAGCCGCAGGCGGGGCGCAATGAGCGACGCCGCTACCGAGCAGCCGGCCCTCGGCGCGGGTTCGAGCAGCCCTGGCGCGGCGCCGGGTGCCGGGCTCGTCGCGTTCGAGCGCGCACTCGACGCCACCGCGAGCCCGCTCGACACCGAAACGGATCTGGGGTTGCGCGAGACGCTTCGTGTGGTTTGGCGCGGTGTCGCCTACATCCGTCACTTTCCGGTGCGGTTCGCCACCAAGTTTTTCATCATGTGGCTCTCGCTGCTGACGCCCCTCGTCTTGCCGTGGCCGCTGAAGATCATCATCGACAATGTGGTGCTCGGCCAACCCGTCGACCCCGATGGGTTCCCGTTCCACTTCGTCGCGTTCGTGCGTTTCTTGGACGGCATGTCCCCCGCCGGCATGATGGGCTGGGTGATCGCGTTGGCCGTGTTCATGGTGGTGGTCATCGGCGGATTCGGCAACGATGGTGGCGCCAACGATCAAACGGACGCCACTCTGGCCGAGGGTCACGATACCGCGACGCGCACGGAAAACGAAGCCAACAACGCATTCAGCAAGTTCGCCGGCCTTCTGGGTTTCGCCGAGTTCCGGTTGCAGCTGCGCCTCAGCCAATCCCTCAACCACCTGCTGCGCTCGCAGCTGTTCGAGCGCATCGCCCGCCTGCCCATGCCGTTGCTCGCCGACCAGCGCATTGGCGACAGCTTGTACCGGGTGATGTACGACACCACGGCGCTGCAGAACATCTTCTTCCAAACCATCATGTCGCCGGTACTGGCCATCGCCACGGCCTTCATGATCTTGTTCGTGATGAAATCCAACTATGCCCAAGCACCGGAACTGATCTGGCTTGCGATTTGCATTCTGCCGTTGCAGTTCATCGCCATGCTGCCGTTTCCGCGCCTGCTGCGCCGTCGCAGCCAAGCCAGCCGCGCCGCCGGGTCGGTGACCACCGGCAATGTTGAAGAAGGCATGAGCAACGTGCTGGCGGTGCAGAGCCTTGGCGGCAACAAGCGCGAGCAGGCGCGCTTTCGGGCGCAAAGCGCTGAATCCTTCAAGCGCTACCGCGTGGAGACGCTGACATACATTCTCTACCGCGTCGCCATGGGCGCGGCCGCCGGGTTGCTGGGCCTCGTCGCCTTCTACTTCACCAGCGGCCGCATAATCGAAGGCGTGCTGACCCCCGGCGACTACAGCGTGCTTCTCTACTACTACGCGTGGCTCTCCGGTGCGCTGACAGCCGTCCCCTTCGCTTGGATCCGCATTCAACAAGACGTGCCCGGCATCCGCCGCGTGTTCTTTTTGATGGACCTGCCCAGCGAATCCGACCGCAAAGGTCATCCCTTGCCGCCGGTGCGCCGCGACATCGAGCTGCGCGGCGTGGACGTGACCTACCCGGACGGACGCCGCGCTCTGAAAGCCGTCGACTTGCGGCTCAACGCCGGCGAGGTGACGGCGCTCGTTGGCCCCACCGGCGCCGGCAAAACGACTCTCGCCTACCTGCTTCCCGGCTTTCTCGACGCGACCGCCGGCACGGTGCGCATTGACGGCATCGACATCCACGAATACGGCCTCGCGAGCTTGCGAGAGCAGGTTTCGTTCGTTTTTCAGGAAACGCAACTGTTCTCGGATTCGATTCTGGACAACATCCGCTACGGCAACCCGAACGCCAGCCAAGCCGATGTGGAGCGGGTGGCGCGCCTTGCCGGCGCCCACGACTTCGTCAGCGCCTTTCCCGAAGGTTACGCGACCCGTCTCGGCACCGTGGTGAGCAAACTCTCGGCCGGCCAGATGCAGCGCATCGCCATCGCCCGCGGCCTGCTGAAGCCGGCCAGCGTGCTGGTGCTGGACGAGCCGACTTCCGCGCTCGACCCGGAAACGGAATCCTATCTGGTGCGGGCGCTGCGCGAAGCGGCGACGAACCGCTTGGTGCTGGTGATCGCCCACCGCCTCTCCACGATCGCCCACGCCGACAACATCGTGTTCATAGAAGACGGCGAAATCCGCGAACAGGGCACGCACGAAGCGCTGATGGCGCGCCCCGACGGCCACTACCGCCGGTTCGTCAACCTCGCACTGGAGCAAGCCGGCGGGTAGGGGCGCCTTGCTCCGTGGCGCCGACCCCCCTTGCCATGCATGGCCTCTTAGCGTCTGGTGATTTTCGGCCCGATGTACACCACATACAGCGGCGTCGCCGCGTTTATCGGCCACGAGAAGTGAACTCGTAGCTGGGGAGTCTTGACTTTGCCGTGCCATGTGCAAAACAGCGTCTCTCCAGCGCTTGCCGGGTGCGGAAATGTGAGACTTTGCCGGAACACCGCCTTTTCCGTGACGGACGAGTCCGAAAACAAAGCGTTCCGCGCCGTGAAGTGCTTCGTGTACATCTCGCGGCCTTCCGGCGTGCGTCGGCCGCGTTCGTCGGAGCAATTCTTGAGGTCTTGCAAAACGGCGAGCCGCGATAGAAGGGCCTGCGCGGCACCGGTGCCGAATGGGTGTCCGCGCAGCGGTTCGAAGCAATTCGGCGAGAACGTCAGATCGGGGCAGCGTTTTCGCGCTACCGTCTCCAAATCTCTCCACGACGCAAGCGACACGGACGCCGCATCGAGAGCGATCTTCAGGCCTTGGACATCCCAGTAGTTGGGAACGCCTATGCTCCTCGTCGACTCGCCCTCGTGCCATTCGACCGGCACCGGCGAGAAGAGCCACGACGAAGGATCCATGCTCACGAGACCGCATGAGATGCCGTTGAACACATGGTGGGCAGCCTCGCCCACCGCCGTGTCGGTGACGACTTCGCCCTTGCATTCCAGATAGTCGTCGGGGCCATGCTGCCGATCGTCTTCCCAGAAGGGGCCGCTACGCGCCAGCCACTGCATCAACGCCTTGCGCTCGGCTTCACTCAGGCCCTGCACGACTTGCGGCATCGACAACTCGCGGGTTACCTGGGTATGGGCAACGTTGCGGTGGCACTGCAGTTCCCGTCCATATCGGCGACGCGCGAGCTCCCGCATCGCCATCACGCGGCCGATGGCACGTCGGAAGGACGCTGTATCCGGGAACTGTCCTTGTATCGAGAGATCGTTAAGAAGGATCTCCACTTCAGTCCCCGTCTTCTCCCCATCCGGCGAAATAGTTCGCGTCCTTGTCGAACTGATCGAAGAACCCATCGGGCCAAGCATCGATGTTGCCGGAGTCGTCCATTGCCGGACTCACGACCTGGGGCTGAGCCACCGACCGATGCCGAAAATAGTGGATGGCGACCCGATCCGCGGCAAGGCGACCCGTCTTGACCACACGGCGAACGCCGCTCAGCACATGGTCGCTGTGCGTCTCCACAAGCACCTGCATCCCTGCGCGTGCGACGTCGGCCAGGAACTGCCCCATCACGGCCTGACCGGCGGGATGGAGATGGCTCTCCGGATTTTCCACCAACAGGATGTCACCCTCCGATGCGGATAGCGCGGCGATGACGATGGGCAGACACTGTGTGAGACCGAAACCGGTGTGTGCCGGGAGATGAAATCCGGTGTCGTCCGAAGTTCGCAAGCCCAACGTGACGGCGTTCGCCCTGGGCGCTTGCTGCAGCTCCAGCGTGCAACCCGGAAAGAGCGTGCGCATGCGCTGCTCGACCTGCCGCAACCGGCTGGCAGGCGCACCCGGCAACGCGAGGTCGTCCAATACGGGTTCGTCCCGGCCCCAATGCAGCACGCTCACCGCGTGTTCGCCCCGCGGGCCCACGACGTTGACATCGTGAGGGTCCTCCAGCGCGTAGGCCTCTTGAGGCCCCACGCGTTCGGCTGTGACGTATGTCAAACCCCGCAGCCGCCCGGCCAGAGACAAAGCTGGTGCCTCCGGCTGCAAATTGGGAGGCAGCAAGTAATGCAGGGATTGGGGCGCCTCGGTCGTTTGTCCATTGACTAAAACACGTCGGACCGCCATGGACATGTCGCGCCGGTCACCCTCGAACGTCCAGCCGCAGGTGTTCTCGTCATCCACAAGTTCGATCTCGAAGCTGCTGCGGCCGAAGACTTCATCGACGACATCCGGCATCGCGCCCAACCGCGCACCGGCACCGTTGAGCGCGAGCCGCGTCGTCCACTCGTGGTCGCGCATGGTCTGGTGCAACAACACCAGCGCCTGAAGCACCGACGATTTTCCTGAAGCGTTGAGGCCAGTGAGCAGCGTCAGCGGAGCCAAGGGAAGCCGCAGCCGCTCGAAACACTTGAAGAAACGCAAATCAAGCCGGGTAAGCACCGAGCACTTCCTCGAACGTCTCCGCAGCCATGGCGAACCGGCGTCTCACCTGATTGGGGGTGTTGGGTCCCCGCGTGATCGCATCCTCGAACTCCTTGTCCTTCATGAGTCGGTAAAATGCTTCCCGCACACTGTCCGCATTTTCTTCGACAATTTCCTGCGGGTAGCGTGAAAGCCCTGTCGACATGACGTCCCAGAGCGAAGCATTGAGCACATTGCGTCTGTCCTGCTCCCGATCGTGTTTCCTAAATGCGTGTGTGCCAAACAAACGGAAGTTGCTATCGAGCGTATTCCTGAACTGGAAAGACAATGACGGCAAGGACTCCGGCCACGCGTTCATTTTCCGCAGCCCGTCGGCAAGAAAATCGTCCATGTCCCGATACGTCTCGATATCCAGTATCTGAAACGCGCAGAACCGGTTGACGAACTCGCGATCCCGCATCGTCGAAGTCGGCAAGCTGCCTCCGGTCGCTCTCAGAAAAGCCCCGGTCCCGGACTCCTCCTTCAGGAATCGGGTCGCTTCACCCATGTACAGGCAGTTGCGCATCTGTTGCCGCGACAGGGGAACACCGCTATTCACACGGTCGAATATGTCCAACCGGGCTCGTTCCGGGACCTTCGCGTCGATGACGTAGAGAATCAGGTTGCAGTCCTCGACGCGATTTTGCAGCTTGGGCGGCAAGTCCTCGAATTTCTTGTCATTCAATTCGGGACGGTGCTTGAGCCGAAGCGAGAGTTCGTTGTTCACGAAGCGCCGGAAGGTGGTCAACCGCTGCCGGCCGTCGACAACCACTAGACGTTCCCGGTCGTCCTCCGCGAGATAGAAGACGGGCAGGGGAATTCGCATCACGACAGACTCGATCAGCCTGCTCTGCGTGCCCTGGTCCCAGATGAAATCACGTTGGAAGTCCGGATCCATCACGAACGCCCCCGCCTCTATTCGGCGCAGAACGTCATGCACCGTGCTGGTCTCGTTCCGTATCAGCAGGGCGTCGATGGGATAATCGCCCCAAGAGGCTCCGTTGTCGTCTCCCAAGCCATCGATTCGCTCGGGCTCCGCGTCGGTAGACGTCACGCTTCTGTTCCCCGCCTTGTCGGTCAGCCGTTGCCGGTGGAAAGTGCCGTCAGATTGTAACGAACGGGCACCGTTAGGCAATCTGTCTCGCAAGCGGCGCGTGCCGGCGATCCGTCAAGAGAATCACTCGCAGCAACCGCTCACTCCTCCCCGCCCCAACGTGCGGCGGAAGAAATCGAGGATGGTGTTGTGGCGGTGGATGGCGACGCTCGGCTCCTGCATGGAGTGCTTGGCGCCCGGGTAGGTCATCAATTCGAACGGCACGCCGGCGTCTTGCAGCGCCTTCATCAACGCGGTGGAGTGGGCGAACAGCACGTTGTCGTCGGCCATGCCGTGCATCAGCAGCAGCGGGGCGTCGATGTCGCCAACGCGAGGGAGCACGGCGCTGTCCGCGTAGCCTTGCGGGTTGTCCCGGGGCGTGCCGAGGTGGCGCTCGGTGTAGTGGGTGTCGTAAAGCGTCCATTTCGTCACCGGCGCGACGCTTGCTCCAGCGGCGAAGGCGTGGCTGCTCGCCAAGCACATCAGCACCATGTAGCCGCCGTAGGAGTGGCCGAACACGCCGATGCGGGAGGCGTCCACCCACGGTTGCTCGCGCAGGAACCGCACGCCGGCGATCTGATCTTCCACTTCCACACGTCCTAGCCGCCCGTGGATTGCGCCCTCGAACGCCGTGCCGCGGTTGGCGCTGCCGCGGTTGTCCAGCTCGAACACGCCAAAACCGGCTTGGGCGAAGAGTTGAAGTGTGAGTGGCGGAAACTCGTCGCGCACGCGTTGCACGCCGGGGCCGCCGTAGACATGGACGACCACCGGATGCCGTCGATTCGGGTTGAACGACGAGGGCCACGTCAGCCGGTAGTGCAATGCCACCTCTCCCACCCGCAATTGGCCGAGCGCGGTTTTGCCGCCAATGTCGATAACGCGCCGCGGCTTCGGGAGCGCGATCGGACGAACCCGCCGCTGACCGTTGCAATCAACCACCACCATGTTGGGAGGCGTGTCGCGGCGCGAGGAAACGACCAAGGCGCGGCCGGCTTTCGCGCAAACGGCTGCCGCCGTCTGGCCTTCGTGGATTCGCGTGGGGAACGGCGATGAGCGTCGCGAAAGCGGCACGTGCCACACGGCTTGGCGAACGTCGTCGACGCTGGCGGTCACCCAGGCTTGGGCGTCCGTCGCGTCCAGCACGCGGTTGGCGGGGGCAAGACGATCCAACGCCAGACCTTCCGGCCGCTGCTCGCACATGTAGAGCTGAGAGTCCCCGTCGCGCTCGGAAGTCCACAGAAACCGGTCATCGGGGAGGAACTTCAGGTTGTCGTGCAAGTTCACCCAAGTGCGCGCCTGCTCGGTGAGGATTTCGCGCCACTGCCCATCCGCGTAGCGGCGCAGGGCCAAGCGTCGTTGATCCCGCGACTGCGCTTGCACGAAAAGCGCCCCGTCCGGGGCGTAGTCCACGCGCGCCAGGTAGTCGTCTTCGGCAACCGCCCAATCGAGCCAACGGACGGGTTCGCCATCGATGCCGACCAATCCCAGCCGCACTTCGGCGTTGGGGCCGCCGGCGAACGGATAGCGCTGCGCCACGGTGCGCACCACGCCGCCGGCTTCCACCTCGAAACGTTGGGTTTCGGGAATCGGCGCGGTGTCCACACGGGCACACGCCAAAACGCTCTCGTCGGGCGCCCACCAGTGCCCGCGCAAACGCGCCATCTCCTCTTGGGCAATGAACTCCGCAAGGCCGTTCGAAACCGTGCCGCCGCCATCGCGCGTCAACCGCGTCTCCACGCCGTCGGCAAGGCGCCGCGCGATCAGATCGCCATCGCGAACGAAACTCAGAAACGTGCCTTTGGGCGAGAGTTGGAATCCGCCCTGCGTGGTTCGCGCCGGCGTCTCCCGCTGGACCGAGCCGTCGCTGACGCGGACCAGATACGCCGCGCCGGCCGCCGGCACAAGCAGACGTTGGCTGTCCGGGTGCCACTCGTAGGCCGCGACGCCGCGAGCAAACACGCGCCGACGCTCGCGCTCGGCTTTTTCCTGGGCGGTGGGCTCGGCGGCGTCCATCTCGGCACCGCTCAGCAGTCGCCGAGTCGCCGCGCTTTCCATGTCCACGAGCCACAGCTCCAAGCGCTCGCGGTCGTCGTCCGCCGGGCGCAGATAGCTGCCGTGGCGACCGTCCGGCGACAGCTTGATGTCGCTAGGCGGTTGCGGGCCGACCGGCAGCCGTCCGAACAGGATCTCCGGCGTTAGCCGCATCAGGCGGCGGCGCGGGTGAACGCCGTGCGGGTCAGATTCTCCGCGCCGCTCTCGGTGACCCACACGTCGTCCTCAACGCGGATGCCGCCGCACGGAAGGAAGGACTTCACCAGCGGCCAGTTCACATCCGCGCCAGCGTCCGATGCCGCCAGCTTTTCAAGCAATGTCGGGATGAAGTAGAGCCCCGGCTCCACGGTAATCACATGGTCCGGCTCAATGGGGCGGGTGTAGCGCAACTTGGGAAAGCGCTTTGGCGGTTCCACCACCTCGCCGTTTTCGTTGGCCAACCGGCCACCCACGTCGTGGGTTTGCAGGCCCAGCAAATGCCCCAAGCCGTGGGGGACGAAGGCGTCCGAGATCTCGCGTTCGAAAGCCGCCTCGGCGCTGCACCGGACGAGCCCGGAACGGGCCAGCACCGTCGCCACCGCAAGGTGCATGCGCTCCTCCAACTCGACGTAGGAGGCGCCGGGGCGCACGGACTGCCAGAGCTGCTGCTGCTGTTCGTCAAGGGCTTCCACGAGTTCGTCGAACGCATCGCCCGGCGTCGCGCTGTAGGTGCGGGTGATGTCCGAGTGGTAGCCGCAGCTCTTGGCGCCGGCGTCGATGAGGAAACTGCGCGTGTCGGGCGGACGCTCGCGGTCGTAGCGCTGGTAGTGCAGCACGCCGGCGTGTTCGTTCAAGGCGATGATGCACGGGTACGGCACCTTGGCGTCCTCTTGCGAACTCGCCGCAAGGTAGGCCATGAGCAGGTCGAACTCGCTGCCGCCGCCAAGGAAGGCGTCCCGGGCGGCAATGTGCCCGCGCACGCTCGTCGCCGTGGCTTCGCGGATGCGCGCTCGCTCGAACGGCGTCTTGGCGGCGCGGGCGAAAAACAGCTTGTTGGTGAGGGCTTCGGGATTGATCCGCGCGAGGGGCAGATTCCGCTGCAAGGCGCCCGGCGGCCCAACCACGGCCACGCGGCCAAGCGCCGCCAGTTCCTTGGCGACGGCATCCTGCAATTCGTTCCGGTCGCCGTGCGGTTCCACGGCGAACGCCGAATCCGCCCAGCCCGGCAACGACGGCGGTTTGTGCCAGAAGTCGTCCGGGGAGTGGAAGTAGAGCTTCGGCTTGGCGCCTGGCCGCAGCACCAGCACGCTGCTCTCGCAATCGTCGCTGGGAAACCACCACGCGAAGTGCGGGTTGGGCACGAACGGCGGGCCGAGATCGTCTTGGAAACGCATCGTCACCCGGCCGGCCGGCAGCGCGGCGGCCTCGAAAGCCTCTTCGGCCAACAGCCGTTCCCAGAGCCTGGTCAACTGGCCAAGGTGGTTTTGGTACTCGGTCTCATCAAAGGACACGGCGAGTCTCGCTTGCCAAAGGGCGCGAATTGTAGCCCAGAGCGACCGTTGCGCGTGGCCGGCATGGTCCCATAAGGGTGCCGCAAGGGTGCGGCTAAGTCCCTGTTAAACCGTTGCTAAGTTCTTGCTGGGCCTTGGCTGAAGGGGCCTCGAACGACACTTGGGCGAGCGCCGGTCAACCCTTGACGCACACCACCGCGCGCAGCGTGTGGACGATGTCGGTGAGGTCGTTCTGGTTGGCCATCACGGCGTCGATGTCCTTGTAGGCGCCGGGTATCTCGTCGAGCACGCTTTCGTCCTTGCGGCATTCCACGCCTTCGGTCTGCGCGACCAGGTCCTGCACACGGTACTTGCGTTTGGCGTCCATTCGGCTCATACGCCGGCCGGCGCCGTGGGAGGAGGAATAGTGGCTTCTGGCGTTGCCCTTGCCGCGCACGATGAAGCTCTTGGCGCCCATGCTGCCGGGAATGATGCCCATCTCTCCCTCGCGGGCGCTGATCGCGCCTTTGCGGGTTAGGAAGCGCGTCGTGCCGGGCCGGCGTTTCGCGTAGGCGACCGGGCGGTCGGCGGCGTCCGCCGTCTCGACGTAGTTGTGGTGGCAGTTGATCACGGCGTCGTCCACCAAGCGGAACGGCGGCAGCGTTGGCGCCACGGCGTCCACCGTCAGTTCGAGGAGCAGCTCGCGGTTGTACGCGGCGAAATCCTGCGCCCACGACATGGCGAAGAAGTAGTCCTCGAACGCCGTGCTGCCTTCGCGCAGATAGGCCAGATCCGCGTTCGGCAAGTGGACGTTGAAGCGTTCCATCTCGCGCTTGGCGATGGCGATCCAGTGCCGCCCGATGCAGTTGCCGGCGCCGCGGCTGCCGGAGTGCAGCATGATCCAGACGCTGTCGTTCTCGTCCAAGCACAGCTCGATGAAGTGGTTGCCGCCGCCGAGCGTGCCGGCTTGCCGGCGCCAGTGCGCCGGCAAAACGGCCTCCATCCGCTCGTCGCCTTCAACGCTTCGCCGCAGGCGACCGGCCTTGGCGTGGTTGCGCGCCATGAGCTCCTCGTTGCCGTGGCGGCCGTTGCCAACGGGCACTTTGCGTTCGATCGCCTTGCGCGTCTTCGAAAGCGAATCCGGCAGGTCGCCAGCCGCGAGTGTCGTGCGCGCCGCCACCATGCCGCAGCCGATGTCCACGCCGACGCTTGCCGGGATGATGGCTTCGCGGGTGGGAATCACCGTGCCCACCGTCGAACCGATGCCGTAATGGGCGTCCGGCATCACCGCCAAGTGGCCGTCGAGAATGCCAAGCCGCGTCATGCTCTCCACCTGATGGCGCGCTTGCTCCTCGAGTTCCCGCGCCCACAGCAGAGCGCGCCCGCGGTTGATGTTTCCTGCGATTGGCATGGTGTTGGACTCGGGGCGCGACGCACCCGGACGGGCGCGCCATTATGTTGAAGCAGTCGAGATTCGTCAACGCGGCCGATGGCTCGATCCGGGCGATGCTTGGCGAAGTCATGTGGCCGGAAATCGGCCATGTTGTGGTTGATTTCCAGCCACATCACGGTACGATTCCGGCCATGATTCCTCGCCACGCCACCACACATCTGCGCGACGCCCTTGCCGACACTCCCGTCGTCTATCTCCAAGGCGCCCGCCAAACCGGCAAGAGCACCTTGGCGAGACGCCTTGCCGAACGGGGCTTCGCGTCCTATTCCACCTTGGACACCGCGGCCGTCCTTGCCGCCGCCACCGACGACCCGGACGGCTTCATCGCGGGACTTTCCCGCCCGGCAGTAATCGACGAGGCGCAACGCGCGCCGGCGTTGGCCGTCGCCATCAAAGCCGCCGTGGACGCGGACCGCCGCGCCGGTCGGTTCCTGTTGACGGGTTCCGCCATGCCTCTGCCGAGGCCGGCGGAGTCTCTGGCCGGACGCATGGAGCTGCACACGCTCTGGCCTCTCTCGCAAGGCGAGATCGACGGTACGCCGGAGACCTTCATAGACCGCCTGTTCGCCGCTGAACTCGCCACGCCCCGCGGCACGGAGAATCCAGAAAACGAAGTGATCGACCGTATCTGCGCGGGAGGATACCCGGAGGCACGCGCCCGCCGTGCCGGGCGCCGACGCGCCGCGTGGTTCGACGCCTACATCGACGCCATCGTGCAGCGCGACGTGCGGGAGCTGGCGAACATCGATCGGCTGCTGGACATGCCGCGCTTGCTCGGCCTGCTCGCTTCGCGCACCAGCCAGTTGATCAACCACGCGGACCTCGCGCGCACCATCGGCTTGCCGCGGAGCACGTTGAAACGCTACTTCGCGTTGCTGGAGACGACGTTTCTGGTGCGGCGGCTGCCGGCATGGTTCGCCAACATCGGGCAGCGGTTGGCCAAGGCGCCCAAGGTGATGCTGGTGGATACGGGGCTGCTCACGCATCTTCTCGAGGTGGACGCGGCGCGTCTTCGCCGCGATCGCACGTTGCTGGGGCATGTGCTGGAGAACTTCGTGGCGATGGAGGTGACCAAGCAGCTCGGCTGGTGCGAGCGCCGCTGCCGACTGTTCCATTTCCGCACCGAAAGCGGTGCCGAGGTCGATCTGGTGATCGAGGATCGCGCCGGGCGGCTGGTGGGGGTGGAGGTGAAAAGCACCGCCACCTTGCGGGGGCGGGATTTCGCCGGGTTGAAGGCGCTGGCCGAAATCGCCGGCGACCGGTTCGTGCGCGGCGTGGCGGTGTATCTGGGCACCGAAGTGGTGTCGTTCGGCAAAGCGCTGCACGGCCTGCCGATGGCGCAAGTTTGGACCTGAAGCCGCGCTTGGCGCCGGCTTGCGCCTCGCAAGTCCGCTTGCCCGTGACGCCAAGCCCACCTGTCGAAACCGGGCATCCACATTCCGCGCGGCGTTGCTCGAACGTCACGCCCGTGTCGTCGCGTTTGCTTCGCAAACCGCTGTCGCCGATCTCGCTTCGCTGCGGCGGGGACCAGGAGGCCGCGCCGTCTTCAACGGCGCAGACTCCCGGCGCCGCCAACGCTACCGTCGCGCCGTTCTGATATACACTAGCGCGCCACTGCGGTTACCAAGCGAGGGCATCACCTATGGCGGGTTACGCCTATCTAGCTCCAACGAACGTCGACGAGGCTCTTGGCGCTTTGGAGGAAGCGGCCAGCGTGGGCCAGCGCGCGCAAATGCTGGCCGGCGGCACGGACGTGCTGGTGCAGATTCGGTCCGTGGACAAGGGGCCGCGCACGTTCGTGGACGTGAAACACGTCGAGGAGGCGAACGCGCTCAGCATGACGGACGACGAACTGTTCATAGGCGCCGCGATCGCGTCCGCGGTGCTGAACGAGAACGCCAGGCTCAAGAGCATCCTGCCGGGCCTCGTGGAATCCGCGGATCTGATCGGCTCCACCCAGATTCAGGGCCGCGCCACCATCGGCGGCAACCTCTGCAACTCGTCCCCTGCCGGGGACACCATTCCCGCCCTCATCGCCTGTGGCGCGGTCTGCGTGATCGCGTCGCCGAACGGCAACCGCGAAGTGGCGACGGAGGATTTCGTCACCGGCGTCGGCACCAACGTGCTGGAACCCACGGAGTTCCTGGTGGGATTCAAGATTCCCCGCCCCAAAGGCAAAACGTCGGACGCCTACCTGCGTTTCATTCCGCGCACGGAAATGGACATCGCCGTATGCGGTGCCGGAGTGGCGCTCACTTTGGACGACGACGGCACCTGCACGAAGGCGAAGGTGGCGATCGGCGCCGTGGCGGTGACGGCCTTGCCCGTGCCGGAAGCGGCGGCGGCCTTGGTCGGCACCAAGGTGGACGACGACGCCCTCCATGCCGCGGCCGCGGCATCCACGGCGGCGGCCAAACCCATCGACGACAAACGCGGCACCGTCGAATTCCGCAAACAGGTCGTGGGCGTGCTCACCAGACGCGCCGCCGCCATCGCGCGGGACCGCGCCTTGGCGCGTTAGCACGGCCCATCCAACAACACCCGAGGAGTTGCGATCCAATGAGCAAGGTACATGTGTCCACCACCATCAACGGCGACGTCGTGGAGTTCCTGTGCGAACCGCACCAATCGCTCTTGGAAGTGTTGCGCGAAGATCTCGGTCTAACCGGCACCAAGGAGGGCTGCGCGACCGGCGACTGCGGCGCCTGCTCGGTGCTCGTGGACGGCCGCCTGGTTTGCTCCTGCCTGATGCTCGGCGTCGAGGCCGACAGCGTGGAGCTCACCACCATCGAGGGCATCGCCGGGCCGGACGGCTTGCACGTGATCCAACAGAAGTACTTGGAACACGCCGCGTTGCAATGCGGCATCTGCACGCCCGGTTTCATCGTGGCGACCAAAGCGCTGTTGGACAAGCATTCGGATCCGGACGAAACCACCATCCGCTACTGGCTCGCCGGCAACCTCTGCCGCTGCACGGGCTACGACAAGATCGTCCGCGCCGTGCAGGCCTCGGCCGAAGCGCTCGCATACGAAGCCTAAGCGCGCCCCAATTGGGCGGCCCGAGGCGCTGACGGCCCGCAACGGCGAGCTGGAGCGGTCCGCGATCCGCGCGATCCGCAACAGGCGCCGCCACACCGGGCCAGTTGGGGTAGAATCCCCGCCTTAGGAATTGCGTGGGGATTCTCAAGAAATGGCAGAAGCGGTTGATCTCAAGGTGGTCGGCACCAGTCCGGTGCGTCCCGACGGCGTCGACAAAGTGACCGGCCGGGCGGCCTTCGGGGCAGACCTGAACTTGCCCGGAATGTTGTACGGCAAGGTGCTGCGCAGCCCGCACGCGCATGCCCGCATCAAGAGCGTCGACGTGAGCCGGGCCCTTGCGGCGGATGGCGTGCTGGCGGCGGTTTCGGGAGCGGACTTCCCCTCCGACCGGCTGGACGATCTGGCACGCAACGTCATTGCCCGCGACAAGGCCCTGTACAACGGTCACGCGGTGGCCGCGGTGGCGGCGAAAACGCAGCAGCAGGCCGAAGCGGCGCTGGAACTCATAGACGTCGATTACGAGGTGTTGGACCCGGTGCTCACGTTGGACGAGGCGATGGCCGCCGGCGCCACGCTGGTGAACGAGAGCCAGCACACCAACGGCGACACGTCCAAGCCCCCCAGCAACATCGCCGTCCAACAGGCGTTCGAGCGCGGCGACGTCGACAAGGGCTTCGCCGAGGCGGACGTGATCGTCGAGAGCGAACACCGCGTGCCCACCGCCCACCAGGGGTACATCGAACCGCACGCATGCACGGCCACCATGAACGCGGGTGGCAAGGCCACCATCTGGTGCTGCACGCAAGGCCATTTCGACGTGCGCTCCCTCACCGCCGGCGTGCTCGGCAAAAGCGTCGGCAACATCAAAGTGATCCCCTCGGAGATCGGCGGCGGTTTCGGCGGCAAGACCATCATCTACTTGGAACCGCTGGCGGTGAAGCTCTCGGAGCTCTCCGGCCGGCCGGTGAAAATGATGATGACGCGCGAAGAGGTCTTCCGGGCCACCGGCCCCGCCTCCGCCACTTGGTGCAAAGTGAAGGTCGGCGCCAAGAAGGACGGCACATTCACCGCGGCGACGGCGTGGCTGGCCTACGAGGCCGGCGCGTTTCCCGGCGCGCCGATCGGCCCCGGCTGCATGTCGGTGCTGGCACCCTACGACGTGCCGAATCTTCGCATCGAAGGCAACGATGTGCTGGTGACCAAGCCGCGGGTGTGCGCCTACCGCGCCCCCGGCGCGCCGCAATCCATGCACGCGATGGAATGCGCCATCGACGAACTCGCCCGCAAGCTGGACATGGACCCCATCGACATCCGCCTCAAGAACGCCGCGGACGAGGGCACGCAAGCCCCCTACGGCCCGACGTTCCCGCCCATCGGCTTGAAGAAGTGCCTGGAGGCGGCGAAGAACCACCCGAACTACCTCAAGCCCTTGGCGGAAGGCGCTGGCCGCGGCTTGGCCGTTGGCTTCTGGTTCAACATCGGCATGCAGTCGAGCGCCGAAGTGCGGATCGCCGAGGACGGCATGGTGACGGTGATGGAGGGCAATCCGGACATTGGCGGCTCCCGCGCCAGCATGGCGCTGATGGCGGCGGAAACCCTCGGCGTTCCCTACGAGCAGGTCAAGGCGCATGTCGGCGACACCGAGAGCACCGGCTTCTGCAACGTCACCGGCGGCAGCCGCACCACCTTCGCCACGGGCATGGCCGTGGTGCAGGCCTGCGAGGACATCATCGCCCAATGCAGGCAACGCGCCGCGTTGACGTGGGATCTGGACGCAGAGCAGGTGGACTGGGTGGACGGCGAAGCGGTGCCCAAACCCGGCGTGAACGCGGATGTGAAGCCGCTGTCGCTGGCGAACATCGCCCGCCGCGCCGGCCGCACCGGCGGCCCGCTCTTGGGGAGGGCAAGCCTCAACGCCCAAGGCGCCGGCGCTTCGTTCTCGGTGAACTGGACCGACGCCCGTGTGGACACCGAGACGGGCAAGACGGACATCCTCGCTTTCACGGCCGTCCAAGACGCCGGCCGCGCCATCCACCCCGCCTATGTGGAAGGGCAGATGCAGGGCGGCGCCGTGCAAGGCCTCGGCTGGGCGCTGAACGAGGAGTACATCTACGACGAGCGCGGCGCGTTGGAGAACCCGGGCTTCCTCGACTACCGCGTGCCGGTGGCGTCGGACATGCCCATGATCGACACCCAGATCGTTGAAGTGCCGAACCCGTCGCACCCCTACGGCGTGCGCGGTGTGGGCGAGACGCCCATCGTGGCCCCGCTGGCGGCGCTGTCGAACGCCGTGCGCGATCAGCTCGGTTTCCGCATCAACGATCTGCCGCTCTCGCCACCGCGGGTGCTGGCCGCCCTCGACGAGCAAGGCTGAGATCGAAACCGGGGCCCGGGCTGTTCGCGCAGCCCGGCCTCGCCCCGTGTGACAGTTCGCCCTGCGGGAGGGCACCGTTTGATGCGTCTTCCGATGCGTTTTCTCGGCGCGTTGGCGTTGGCCTTCGCGCTCGCCGCCAGCGTCGCCACTTGCGGGCAAAAAGGCCCGCTACGGTTGCCGGACGAGGTGGCCGCAACGCCGGCGGCCGTGGCGCCGGCGGCTGCAACGTCCGCCGCCACGTTGCGCTAGCTCGCGGTGGCCTTCGCCCGCGACGACGGCGCGCTCTGCGCCGACGCGTTTCCCCTTGCGGACATCGCCGCGGCCGTGGGAACCCCGGCGTACATCTACTCGTGGCCGAGCGTGCGCGCGCGCTACGCCATGCTGGAGGCGGCGCTGGCCGACGTGCCGCACCGCATTTGCTACGCGGTCAAGGCCAACGGCAATCTCGCCCTGCTGGCGCGCCTTGCCCGCCTTGGCGCCGGCTTCGACATCGTCTCCGGCGGCGAATTGACGCGGGTGTTGCGGGCCGGCGGCGACCCGGGCCGGACGGTCTTCTCCGGCGTCGGCAAATCCACCGAGGAGATCGAGTTCGCGATCCGGCAAGACATCGCCGCGTTCAATGTCGAGAGCGTCGCCGAGCTCGCTCGGCTGGAGGCGGGCGCCAAGCGTCTGGGGCGATCGGCGCGAGTGTCGGTGCGCGTGAACCCGGACATTGAAGCCGGCGATCATCCCTACATCGCCACGGGTACCAAGGAAAGCAAATTCGGCGTGCCGGCCGCGGTGGCGCGGGACATCTATCGCCAAGCGGCCACTTCGGAGGTGCTCGAAGCGGTTGGCGTGGGCTGCCATATCGGTTCCCAGATCAACAAGGTCGCCCCGTTCAAGCAAGCGCTGACGTCGCTGCTCGACTTGGCCGACACGTTGTCCGGGGATGGCTTGGCGTTGCGTCACATCGACCTTGGCGGCGGCTTCGGCGTGCGCTACCGAAGCGAAGAGCCGTTCTGCCCGAAGGAGCTCGGGCGCATGGTGAAGGACGCGCTGGCCGGCCGGAATCTCACCCTCACCGTGGAGCCGGGACGCTTCCTGGTGGCCGATGCCGGAGTGCTGCTGACGCGGGTGGAGTACCTGAAACCCGGCCCGAACGGACGCGGCTTCGCGGTGGTGGACGCCGCCATGAACGATTTCCTGCGCCCGACGCTCTACCAGGCGTGGCACGCCATCGAGCCGGTGTTGGCGCCGGACGCGGCCGAGGCGCGCTGGGACGTCGTGGGGCCGGTGTGCGAGAGCGGCGATTTTCTGGCCTTGGATCGAGAGCTCCCGTTGCGGGAAGGCGCCCTCTTGGCCGTGCGGGGCGTAGGCGCCTACGGCTTCGCGCTAAGCTCCAATTACAACAGCCGCGTCCGAGCCGCCGAAGTGCTGGTGGACGAAGACCGCTTTCGCGTCGTCCGCGAGCGCGAGACGATGGCTGACCTGCTGCGTTCGGAGACCATCGGATGACCACACGCGACCGAACGCCGCGAGGCAAACGCCCCGGAGGCGAGAAGCGGGGCGAACGTTCGTCGGCACCGCACTCAAGTGGACGCGGCCGGCCCCCGGACGGACGGCCCGCAAGCGCCCGCGGCCGGCCCGCGGACGGACGGCCCGCAAGCGGGCGCGGACAGCCCCCGGACGGGCGGCCGGCAAACGCCCGCGGCCGGCGCTCGGACGGCCCGGCCTCGGGCGGACGGCCGCCGGGCGGACGGCCGCCGGGCGGACGGCCGCCGGGCGACGGGCGGGCGGCCAGAGGGCATGGCGGCAGCAAGGCGCCGCGGCGCCCGGGGCCGCCGAAATGGGCGAAGAAACGCGAAGACCATCCCCGCTCGTCCGCGTCAAGGAAACCGCACAAGTCGTTCGCCGGCGGCGCTCGCGACGCTCGCGTACGGTTGCGCTTCACCAAGATGCACGGCCTCGGCAACGACTTCATGATCGTGGATCTGGTAAGGCAGCGGCCCCCAACAGACTTGAAGGAACGCGCCCAAGCGTGGAGCGACCGGCGCACTGGCATCGGTTTCGATCAGCTCATCGTCGTGCTGCCGCCGGACGACCCGGACGCGGACTTCCGCTGCCGCATGTTCAACGCCGATGGCACCGAGGCGGAGCAATGCGGCAACGGCGCCCGATGCGTAGCGCGTTTCGTGGTGGACGAGCGGCTCACGCCGAAGCGCCATCTCGCCCTGCAAACCGGCGACGGGATCACGCGAACCGAATTGCTGGACGGCAACCGGGTGCGCGTCGATCTTGGCGTGCCGAGCACGGAGCACGGCGCGGTGCCGTTCGTCGGCGCCGGGCAGTCCTTGGCTCAGGACATCGAGCTGGAAGGTCAACGCGTGCAGGTTACGCCCGTCGGCATCGGCAATCCGCATGCGGTGATTTTCACTGACGATGTGGCCACCGCCGATGTGGACGGCATCGGCGCGGCGCTGCAACGCCAAGCGTGTTTCCCGAAACAGGTGAACGTGGGATTCCTGCAAACGTCGGACGACCGCTCCGGCCGTTTGCGGGTGTACGAACGCGGCGTAGGCGAGACGGCCGCTTGCGGCAGCGGCGCCGCCGCGGCGATGGTGGCGGCGCAGCTGCACGAACGCTGGGGCGAGGAGGCCGAGGTGGAGTTTGGCGACGGCGGCAAACTGGGCGTGCAGTGGCAGGGCGACGGCTCGCCCGTTACAATCGAAGGCCCTGCGCAACTGGTCTTCAAGGGGCAGCTTCTGCTATGACGCCAATCGGTTCCCGCCACACGCCCACCGTCGGCTCGATGCCCGGCGACGCCACGCTGACCGAAACCGCCGTTGCCGAGTTCCTGGCGACCCACAACGACTTTCTCAGCCGCCACGGCGAGCTGCTCGAGCAGCTCCAGTTGGGCACGCCTTCCGAAGGCGTCACTTCGCTGGTGGAACGCCAAGTGACGGCTTTGCGGGCGCGCAACCGGGAACTGCGCGAGCGGCTAAGCGAACTCGTGGCCACCGCCCGAGCGAACGAGACGACTTTCGCGCGCGTTCGCGGCTTCACGTTGGCGTTGATGGACGCCGGCGACGAGGCCGCCTTGGATCGAGCCCTCGACACCCATCTCGTGGCCGAGTTCCACGCCGACCACGCCGTGTGCTTCGTGTCCGGCTGGACGCCGGCCGGCGTTCACGCCCATCTGACCGGCGTGAAAGGCGTGCCGCCCTTGGCGACGTTGTTCACGCTGACGGCGCCGCGCTGCGCCGCCTACCGGCCGGAGGAGTACGCGACCATCTTCCAAAGCGCCGCCTTGGAAGCCCCGGGCTCCATCGCCCTGGTGCCGCTGTCGGGGTTCGGCGCGCCGGCGACGCTCGCCATCGGCGCCGCCGACGCCAATCGGTTCACGCCGGATCTCGGCACGATTTTCCTCAACTACCTGGGCGAGTTGCTCGGCCGCGCCCTGACGCGCGTGCTTGGCGGCCCGGCGGCGCGGTGACCAGCGAATCCGGCACCGAGGCGGACGCCACCATCGGCGGCGCCGCGGGCCGATTCGTCACCCATCTGCGCGTGGAACGGCGGGCCTCCGACCACACGGTTGCGGCCTACCGACGCGACTTGGAGCGGTTCGCCGCCGATGTCGGCGCCGTGGCGCCGGGAGACATTCGCAGCCACCACATTCGCGCGTTCGCCGGCCGTCTGCACGCGCGCGGCTTGTCGCCGCGGTCGATAGCGCGGCACCTCTCCAGCGTGCGCAGCCTCTTCGCCTTCCTGGTGGGGCGCCGCGAAATTCGCGCCAATCCGGCCAGCGGCGTGCGCGCCCCCAAGGCCGGGCGCAAGCTGCCAAAAGCGCTGGACGCGGACCAAGCGAAACAGCTGTTCACCGGCGCTGTCGAATCCGAACGCGATCTGCGCGACCGCGCCATGGCGGAGCTTTTCTACGGCAGTGGACTGCGGCTTTCGGAACTCGTCGCCATCAACGTGCGGGACTTGGACCTCGCCGGTGGATTCGTGACCGTCGCGGGGAAAGGCGGCAAAACGCGCATCGCGCCGGTGGGCACCGCCGCCCAGGACGCCTTGCGAGGTTGGCTGGCGACGCGGCCCGGCGTCCGGGGCGAGGAGGCCTTGTTCACCGGTCGCGGCAACCACCGCATTTCGGCGCGCAGCGTGCAATTGCGGCTCAAGCGCCTCGCCATCGTCACGTCCGGCAACGGCGGCGTCCATCCGCACATGCTGCGCCACAGCTTCGCCAGCCACCTGCTCGAATCGAGCGGCGACCTGCGGGCCGTGCAGGAACTGCTTGGCCACGCCAACTTGTCCACCACGCAGATATACACCCACTTGGATTTTCAGCACTTGGCCAAGGTGTACGACGCGGCGCATCCCCGCGCTCGCGCCGCCGACCGACGCGCCGGCGCCGACAGCCCCGGCTAGCGCGTTTCGCCGCCGCGGTCGCCCGCTTGAAGACGCCGCCTGGCGGACTCTATCGCGGCTCGCGTCGCCCGTGGCGCCGTGCCGCCAACATGGTCCCGGGCCGCCAGCGAGCCCTCCAACGCAAGCACGCCGTACACGTCCTGCCCGATGCGCCCGCACAGTTGCCGAAGCGTTGTCATCGGCACTTCGGCCAAACCCACCTCGGCCGCCGCGGCGTGCTCGACGACTCGGGCGACCACCGCGTGCGCGTCTCGAAACGGCAGGCCTTTGCGCACCAGATAGTCCGCCAGATCCGTGGCGGTCGCGAAGCCGCGCTCGGCGGCGGCGCGCATGGTTTGCGGGTGCGGCCGCATGGCGGCGATGATGTCGCCCATCGCCCGAAGACAACCTCGCAAAGTGTCGGCGGTGTCGAAAAGCGGCTGCTTGTCCTCTTGATTGTCGCGGTTGTAGGCGAGCGGCTGGCCCTTCATCAGCACCAGCAGCGCGTTCAAGTTGCCGATCACCCGGCCGGCCTTGCCGCGCACCAGCTCCGGCACGTCCGGGTTCTTCTTCTGCGGCATGATGCTGGAGCCGGTGCAGTAGGCGTCCGGCAATGTGACGAAGCCCCACTGCGGCGAGACCCACAGCACCAGCTCCTCGCACCAGCGCGACAAGTGCACGGCGGTCAAGCTGGCGACAGCGCAGAACTCGATGGCGAAATCGCGATCGCTCACGGCGTCCAAGGCGTTGGCGGCCGGCCGATCGAAGCCGAGCTCGGCAGCCGTCATGGCGCGGTCGACGGGAAAGCTCGTGCCGGCCAACGCGGCGCTGCCGAGCGGCGAGACGTTCACGCGCCGCCGGCACTCCTGGAACCGCTCCCGATCACGCAGCGCCATCTCGAACCACGCGAGCAGGTGGTGCGCGAACGTGATCGGCTGCGCGGGCTGCAAATGGGTGAAGCCCGGCATGGGCGTTTCGGTGTGTTGCGCGGCCAGGTTCAAGAGGTTCGCAAGGACGTCCGTCAACTGGTCGACCACGGCGTCTATCTGATCGCGCAGCCACAATCGGGTGTCCGTCGCCACCTGATCGTTGCGTGAACGGGCCGTGTGCAGCTTCTTGCCGGCGTCGCCGACGAGCGTGGTCAGCCGCGCCTCGATGTTCATGTGGACATCCTCGAGGGCCGGATCCCAAGCGAATTCGCCGCGTTCGATCTCGCCCTCTATCGCCGCCAAGCCGTCGACCACGGCCTTGTGTTCGGCCTCGTCCAGCACGCCCACCGCGCGCAGCATGTTGGCGTGGGCGATGGAGCCGCGGATGTCGTGATGGTATAACCGGGAGTCGAAGTCCACGGAAGCCGTGAACTCGGCGACGAACGCGTCGGTGGGTTCGCGGAATCGCCCGCCCCAGAGGCGGCTGTCCTGGCTGCTCGACATGGGTTCGGGGCGCGACCAGGCGTTGTCCGGGCGAGTTGCGCAGACGCGATTATAGGGGAACATTCGGCGGCGCGGAGGGCGGCGCCGCGCCGGCGGCCGACCAGACCGCCAGCACAGACGCGATCATCGAGTGAGGTCTAAGGACGAGGATGCCGGAACAAACCGAGCCTGCCGAGCCAAGCGGCGAAGACGCCACCGCGTCGGCGGCGCCGGAACAAGAACGCCCCGCCGATTCCGCGGACGAAGGCGCGTCGCCGCCGCCCAAGGCCAAGGGTCGCGCCCGGACCAAGGGCCGCGCCGCGGCGTTTTTAGCGCTGTTGGCGGCCGCCATCGCCGTCGCCGGCGTTGGATATCAACACTGGCTTGGCACCCTGCGCGACGCGCGGGTCGACGACCTTGACTCCGCCTTGCGGGAAACGCGGGAATTGGCCGGCGTGGCGCAAGGCCTGGGCCGTCGAAACGAGCGTCTCGCCGCCCAGCTCGCGGGGGTTGAAGAGGAGCAGGCGCGGCAGCGTCAAGCGCTCGGCGAGGCGCGCGGCGCTTTGGCCGAAGCGATCGCGTCGGCCCGGGATCGGGCCCCGGCCGATGCCCGGCAGTGGCGGCTGGCGGAAGTGGAATACCTGTTGCGGATCACCGGCCACCGCTTGGTGATGGAGCGGGACGCCGCGACAGCCCGCACCCTGCTGACGCTGGCCGACGACATTCTGGCCGAGCTCGACGATTTCGCCTTCCACGAGGTGCGCGCGCTGCTCGCCGAGGACGTCGCCGCGCTCGCCGCCTATCGCGGAGCGGACGTGCAAGGCGTTTTTCTACGCCTGGAGGCCATGCGCGGCTCGCTAAGCGACCTGCCCTTGCGCTTGCCCGAATACGCCGTCGCCCCGGAAGGCGGGGCCGAACCGGACGAGGAGACGTCCGCCGGGTTGTCCGCGTGGGACGCGCTGGCGGCCCGCATCGGCGGACTTGTGCGCTTTCGGCGCCATGATCCCGGCACGTTGCGCCCGCTGTTGCCGCCAACGCAGGCCGACTATCTGGAGCAGCATCTCCGTTTGGCCGTGGATCGCGCCCAACTCGCGGCGCTGCGGCGCACACAAACGGTGTTCGACTCCAGCTTGGCGACCATGGCGGAGTGGCTGGACGCCTATCTCGACCCGAACCACGACCTGGTGCGGCACTTGGGTGTCGAGATAGCGGCGTTGCGGGAAGTGGAACTGACCAGGCGGCTGCCCGACGTGTCGCGACCGTTGCGCCGCTTCATGGAACTGCGCCGCGACTTCGCCCAGCCCGCCCGTGGCGCAGGCGAGCCGCCTGAGAGCCAAGGCCTCCCGGACGCCGCGGCGCCGGCGGAAAGTTGATGCGCCGACGGCCCGCGACCAACAAGACGGCGCGGCGCGGCGCGGGCATGGCCGGCACGGGCACGATCGGCGCGATCCTGCTTGTGCTTCTCGCGTTGGCGGCCGGCGGCGCGCTGGCTCTTTTCGTCGCCCGCGACCCGGGCTACGTGCTCGTCGCCTATGACGGGGCGACGCTGGAGACCAGTTTGTGGTTCGCCGCGCTCTGCGCCGCGCTGCTCGCAGGCTTGGTGCTCTTGCTTTCGTTCGTCACCCGGCGCCTGTTGGGCGGCCGCGCTCGGATCGCCGGCTGGCTACGCGGCCGGCGGGCCTCCGGCGCCCGCATGCGGGCCCAACGCGGCACCATGCTGCTGGCCGAGGGCCGCTGGCGGGAAGCGGCGCGGGATCTGTTGGCGTCGGTCGAAAGGCCCGGGTTGACGACATCCCCGCTCGCCAACTTCTTCGGCGCCGCGCGAGCGGCCAACGCCCTCGGCAACCACGAAGAGCGTGACGACATCCTGCGGCGCGCCGGCGAAGCCATGCCGGAGGCGGAGTTCGTGACGCGGCTGACGCGGGCCGAGTTGCAGCAAGCGGCCGGACAGTGGCGGGAAAGCGTGGCGACGCTGAACGGCTTGCGTCAGCGGGCGCCGGAACATCCCCTGCTCCTGGAACGGCTGTTCGCCGCCCACCGGGCGCTCGGCGACACCGAAGCAGCCCTCGAACTGGCCCCAAACCTGCCCGGCGACGGCGCGCTGGCGGAAGCGCGCAACGCGGCTTGGGGCGACCGGCTGGCGCGGGCCGCCGGCAGCGGCGGCGAAGTGCGCGACGTCTGGCGGGCCATGCCGAAATCGTCGCGTTCCACCGAGGCCATGCTGCTCGCCTATGCGGACGCGCTGCTGGCGCGGGGCGAACTCGGCGCCGCGGAGACGGCCTTGCGGCGCGGCATCAAGCGCGATTGGCGAAGGTCCTGGGTGCTTCGCTACGGCACGCTGCCGACCGACGCCGGGGCGCCCCAGGTCGCCAAGCGTCTTGCCACCGCCGCGGGTTGGCTGCGCGACCACCCGGACGACCCCGCCTTGCTGCTCACTTTGGGCCGCCTCGCCCGCGCCGCCGGCAAGCCGGACGAAGCGAAAGAGCACCTTGACGCCAGTTTGGATCTGGATCCGGCACCGGCGACCATCGTCGAACTCGGGCGGTTGCATGCGGCGCGGGGCGACCACGTCGCGGCGAGCGGCTATTTCGAACGCGCGCTTGGGGCGGCCGAGCACCTTGGCGGCGAGTTGAGCGGGGACAGCGGAATTGGTGGCGGAAGCGGAGTGTCGGAGGGAACTTGAGAAGCGAGAACGCGGTTCGGGAGGTTTGGGTTCCGCGCTATCTGCCGCGCATCGACCCGAAGAACTGCTCGTTGGTCTTGGTTTCTTTGAGCTTGTCCACCATGAACTCGATCGCCGCGATGTCGTCCATGTCGTGCAGCAGCTTGCGCAGGATCCACACGCGCTGCAACTCCGCCTCCCCGAGCAGCCGCTCCTCCCGGCGGGTGCCGGAACGGCGGATGTTGATGGCCGGCCACACGCGCTTCTCGGCGATCTTGCGCTCCAAGTGGATCTCCAGATTGCCTCGGCCCTTGAACTCCTCGTAGATCACCTCGTCCATCTTCGAGCCGGTGTCGATGAGCGCGGTGGCGATGATGGTCAGGCTGCCGCCTTCGACGAAGTTGCGCGCCGCGCCGTAGAACCGCTTGGGACGTTCCAAGGCGTTCGCGTCCACACCCCCTGTGAGCACCTTGCCGGAGGACGGCACGATGGTGTTGTAGGCGCGCGCCAGGCGGGTGATGGAATCCAGCAGGATGACCACGTCCTTCTGGTGCTCGACCAGGCGCTTGGCCTTTTCGATGACCATCTCGGCCACTTGCACATGGCGGGAGGGCGGCTCGTCGAAGGTGCTGGCCACAACCTCTCCCCGCACCATGCGGCGCATGTCCGTGACCTCTTCGGGCCGCTCGTCGATGAGCAGCACGATGAGCACGATGTCCGGGTTGTTGGCGGCGATGGAATCCGCCACGTTCTGCAGCATCAGCGTCTTGCCGGCCTTGGGGGGAGAGACGATGAGCGCGCGTTGGCCTTTGCCGATGGGGGCGACGAGGTCGACGATGCGCGAAGAGATGTCTTGGCTCGTGCCGTTGCCGCGTTCCAAGGTGAGGCGGGCGTCCGGAAAGTCCGGCGTCAAGTTCTCGAACAGGATCTTCTGCTTCTTGGAATTGGGCTCGCTCATGTTGACGGTGTCGATCTTGAGAAGCGCGAAGTAGCGTTCGCCACTCCCCTTGGGCGGACGAATCTTGCCGGCGATGCCGTCGCCGGTGCGCAGGTTGAAGCGCCGGATCTGGTTTTGCGAGACGTAGATGTCGTCCGGCCCCGAGAGGTAGGAACTGTCCGCGGAGCGCAGGAAACCGTAGCCGTCCGGCAGGATCTCCAAAGTGCCTTCGCCGTAGATGTCCTCGCCGTTGGTCGCCATCTTGCGGAGGATGGCGGCTACCACCTCCTGCTTGCGCGATCGGGCAAGGTTGTCGAGGCCCAGCTGGCGGGCCATGTCCACCAGTTCGCCTACGGGTTTGCCTTTCAGGTCTCTCAAGTTCATGCGTGATCTTCGGTTGCGTGGAGGGTTGGTCGCGGGGGCGGCGAAAAGCGCCTGGATCGGCGCGTCGCGGTCGGCGCGTTTTGGAAGGGTATGGTTGGAATCGTCAGCGCGCCCCCACGCCGCAGGCGCACTCTAACACAGCGCCGGCGCTTCGGCGCGCGCCGGCAGCGCTTGGGCGCGCCCGCGCCGCGCGTGTGCTAGCCGTTGCTGTCAAGGCTAGATGTTGCTGTCAAGAAACGCGGCCAACTGGGACTTGGAGAGCGCGCCCACCTTGGTGGCTTCCACTTCGCCGTTGCGGAACAGCATCAGCGTGGGAATGCCGCGGATGCCGTACTTCGGCGGCGTCTCCTGATTGGCGTCGATGTCCAGCTTGCAAACCTGCACGCGGTCCGCGTACTCGTCCGCGATCTCTTCCAGAATCGGCGCGATCATCTTGCACGGCCCGCACCATTCGGCCCAGTAGTCCACCAGCACCGGTTTGTCGGCGCCGAGCACCTTCTCGTTCCAATCCGCGTCGGTGACGTGGTCAATGTGTTGCGACATCGAGACCTCCTTGCAAGGGTGTCGGGTGAGGCTGATCGCAGGTGCGCCCGGACGCCTGCGGTGGGATGTGTTCGGGTACGCGGGCTTGAAGAACGATCGATTCTACACCAACTCCCAAGGGACATGCCGGCCCCGCTTCAGCAGGCGCGACCGGCGCCGGACGCAAGGTCGCGCGGGGCGCGGTTTTCTGTTTAACTTCGTGGCGACACTACGGCGTTCGGAGGAACGATGAGCAACGCGGATGGAGTTTGGGAGACCGTCACCAACACGCCCATGGGCCAGCAGAAGGCCACCATGACTTTGGCCACCGACGGCGACACCCTCACCGGGACGCTGGCGGGCGCGCAGGGAACCATCACGATCCAAGACGGCAAGGTGGATGGCGACCGGCTGACGTGGAAGGCCGACATCACCAGCCCCATGCCGATCACGCTGTCGTTCTCGGCGCGGGTGGACGGCGACGCCATCAGCGGCAATGTGGCCCTCGGCGCGTTCGGCAACGCGTCGTTCGAAGGCAAACGCAAGCCCTAGCGGGCAAGTCCTGGCAAAGGGGAACCGGCCGTGGGGCAACACATCGTCATCGGCTCCGAGGAATCGCCCTATTCGGTGAAGGTTCGAGCCTACTTCCGCTACAAAGGCGTCCCGCACGATTGGCGCGACCGCGGCGAGGCCCGGGAGCTCTTCGCCAAGCACGCCCGCCTGCCGCTGATCCCGCTGGTGGTCGGGCCGGATGGCCACGCCATGCAGGACTCCACGCCCATCATCGAAGCGCTCGAAACGGCACGGCCCGAACCCGGCATTCACCCGCCGGAAACCGTCGCCCGGTTCGTGTCGGCGTTGCTGGAGGAGTTCGGCGACGAGTGGGGCAACAAGTGGATGTTCCACATGCGCTGGGCGCGCGAAGTGGATCAAGTGGCGGTTTCGGAACGGTTCGCGCGGGCCGGCGCGCGGCGTGGCGGCGGCGCGAACGACGAGCGGATCCAAGCCGCCGCCAAGACCATCCGCGAACGCATGGTGCCGCGGGTCTGGTTCGTGGGCGCCAACGAGGTGACGGCGCCGCAAATCGAGGCGAGTCTCGCCGAAACGTTGCCGGTGCTCGACGCGCACTTGGCTTCGCGTCCCTACCTCTTCGGCGGGCGCCCGGCATTCGCGGACTTCGGCCTGTGGGGCCAGATTCACGAGTGCGGACGGGATCCCACCGCCGGCGCTCTGGTGGCGAAGGCGTCGAATGTGGTGGCTTGGGTGCAACGCATGGACAACGCCGAGAGCTTGGGCGAGTTCGAGCCCTGGGACGCGCTCGAATCCACTTTGACGCCGCTATTGCGCGAGCAGGTGGCGGGCATGTTCCTGCCCTGGAGCGTCGCCAACGCGAAAGCGCTTGCCGCCGGGGAAGACGAGTTCGACGTGACCTTGAAGGGTCGGCGTTGGACGCAAAAGCCCCAGAAATACCACGCCCGCAGCTTGGCTGTCCTCAAGGCCAAGTACGCCGCCTGCCAAGACGACGCCCGGCTCGACGCGGTCTTGACCCGGACCGGCTGCAAGGCGTTTCTGGCCTAACCGTCGCCCGCCGCCCCAAGGGTACGGACGCGACAGCGACTCAGCGGCTGTCCGTGCGCAAAAGCACGCGCAGGCGGTCCAACATGGACACCAACGTCGAGCTCAACACCGCCAAACCGGCCCAGTAGACGGCCTCGGCGGGCAACCAGCGGGCGTCCAGCGCGTGGCGGCCGATGACGACGCCGGCGAACACGAAGTACGCGATGCCGTTGGCGCGGCCGAGCCAACTGGCGCGCAGCGGCTTGCCGGCCAACGCCTTCGAATCGAACAGGTACTGCAAGAACGCGAGCGCGATGAAGAGCGGCAGAATGCCCGGCACGAGGTCCGTGCGCGTCTGCGCCTCGGTGTAGGCGATGGCCCACAACGTCACCGCCACGAACACCGCGTCCGCGGTGTGATCGAGCAGCCCGCCGAGCGCGGACACCGTGCCCCTGCGGCGGGCGAGAAAGCCGTCCAGGAAGTCGCTGGCCGCGGCCACCGCGAAGACGCCGGCCGCCAGCTGCCAACGGCCGGCGAACACCGCGAGCAACGACACCGGCGTCAACGCCAAGCGCGCCAGCGAGACGCCGTTGGCCAGGGTTCGCCAACCCGGAGCCGGCGCGGTTCGAGCACCCTCCTTCACCGCTTCTCCAACCGGTACGCCCTAGCGGTGGCCGCGAAGCCGCTTTGGTCGGCCAAGTCGTACTTGCGCGCCCAACAACCCGATCGTTCGGTTTCGCCGCATGGCGCTCCCAGCTCCTACTCCTGCCCCGCGGGTGGACGCTCTCATGGGGCGACAGCATACGCTACGCGATCCGGCGGCGGCTGCGCTGCGGCTCGGCTGCCGACCTGGCGCGCCGGGCTGCGGTAAGCTACGGACTCCGGTTGGCTTGGAGCGTCTCGCACCGTGAATCTGACGCAGCCGCCCAGCGACACGTCCTTGCTCGGCGTCGTGCAAGGCGCCTTGGCCCACTACCGCTTGGACGCCTCCTGCCACGAGGCGTTCGTCCTCTCCGGCCACGCCTTCGTCATCAACATCCACGAAGCGCTCTGCCCAAGCGGGCCGTATTGCTGGAACTTCCGCCCCGTCCTGGAACTCGTCGGCAACCTCGGTTTGCGCGTTGAGGAGATCGGCGCGCTCGCGCCGGCGACGAGCACCGTCCAAGAACGCGCGGGCCTGGAGGCGAAGGTGCGCGAGGCGATGGCCGAAGGCGCGGTCTGCGGTCTGCTTGGCCTCGACCACCAGTTGATTCTCCGCGAGGAGGAGGGCGGCTTCCAAGTGGCGCAGCCGTGGGGCGACGCCGTCCAAAGCACGCCGGCGCGACTCAGCCACGGAACTTGGCGCGAGTACCGCGCCGGCCCGCCGGTCGCATTTTTCAAGTTCACCGCGAGCGAACAGCCGAAACCACCGGAACGCGCAGCCCTTGAAGCGGCGCTCGACTTCGCGCTGGACGCCTGGCAACGGCCGGACAAGTACGCGCAGGAAGGCTACGCGATGGGCGATGCGGCGTACGCGGCCTGGCTGCGCGGCGTCGACGCCGACCACGACGACCACGGCCATTGGTGGAACGCCGTGGTTTGGGGCGAATGCCGCGAGCAGGCCGGGGACTATTTCCAGCGCTTGGCGGCGGCCGAGTATCCGGGGCCGGTGGATCGGGAAGCGGCACGCGGTCTCGCCCGGCAATACCGCAACCTCGCCAAGCGCCTTTACTTGGCGTCCGACAAGGCCGCTTCCACGGACGAAAAGCGGCGGCTCATTGCCGAGGCCCGGGAATTGGACGCGGATTGCGTAGCCCGTTTGGCCGCGTTGCGGCAATCCGCCTAGCGGTCAAGGCCGCGCCCGCGCCGTTGTCGGCGGAGGTTGCCGCGGACCGCGCGCCGGTTACGGCACCCCGGCCGCTTTGATCGTCCGCCTTGGGTCGAAGGCGTCCCGCGCCGCTTCGCCGACGAAAATCAGCAACGTGAGCAGGATCGCCAAGGTGAAGAACCCCGTCAGCCCAAGCCACGGGGATTGCAGGTTGTTCTTGCCCTGCGCCATCAGCTCGCCCAAGGAGGCGGAACCCGCCGGCAGGCCCAAGCCGAGGAAGTCCAGCGCCGTCAACGTGGTGACCGCGCCGCTCAGGATGAACGGCAGGAACGTGAGCGTGGCCACCATCGCGTTCGGCAGCACATGGCGACGCATGATCACCAGATTGGAAACCCCGAGCGCCCGGGCGGCGCGCACGAAATCGAAGTTCCGGGCGCGCAGAAACTCCGCGCGCACCACGCCCACCAGCGCCATCCAGCTAAAGAGCAACAGGATGAAAAGCAGCACCACCACGTTCGGCTCCAGAATGCTGGCGAGGATGATGAGTATGAGCAGCGGCGGCATCGCCGCCCAGATCTCCACCACGCGCTGCCCCACGAGATCCACCAAGCCGCCGAAGTAGCCCTGCAAAGCGCCTACGGTTACGCCTATCACGCTCGCCATGATGGTGAGCGAGACGCCGAACAGCACCGACATGCGAAAGCCGTAGACCAGGCGCGCCAACGTGTCCTTGGAGCTGTCGTCCGTGCCGAGCCAATGCCGGCCCGACGGCGGGGCCGGCGCAGCGCTTTCGATGTACAAGTCCACGGTGTCGTAGCTGTACGGCACGATGGGCCGCAGGATCCAGCCGCCGGCTTCCTGCACGAGCTGGCGCACGAACGGATCCGCCAAGTCCGCCTCCACCGGCAGTTCACCACCGAGATCCGCCTCCGTGACCAGCTCGAGAACCGGAAACCACAGCTTGCCGTGCGCGTACACGGCGATGGGCTTGTCGTTGGCGATGAACTCCGCGAAGAGGGAGACGAAAAAGAGCGCGAGGAAGATCCACATCGAGTAGTAGCCGCGCCGGTTGGCCTTGAAGTTGGCTAGCCGGCGGCGCGCCAGCGGCGAGAGTTTCACGCCCTTCACCGCGTCTCGAAGTCGATGCGGGGATCCACCAGCACATAGGTGAGATCGCCGATCAGGTTCATCACGAGACCTATCATGGTGAACACGAACAAGGTGCCGAACAGGATGGGATAGTCGCGCTTGATGACCGCGTCGTAGGCCAGCAGTCCCATGCCCTCCAAGGAGAAGATCACCTCGATGAGCAGCGAGCCGGCGAACAAGATCCCCACGAACGCGGCCGGAAACCCGGCGATGACGATAAGCATGGCGTTGCGGAACACGTGCCCGTACAAGACGCGCCGTTCCGTCAGGCCTTTGGCCCGGGCAGTGAGCACGAACTGCTTGCTGATCTCCTCCAAGAAGGAGTTTTTCGTCAGCATGGTGAGGGTCGCGAAGCCGCCGGCGGTGAGCGTCACCAAGGGCAGGGCCAGATGCCACAGGTAGTCGCCCACTTTGCCTAAGACGCCGAGCTCGTCCCAGTTTTCCGAAAAGAGGCCGCGCAGCGGAAAGATGTCGAAGTAGTGGCCGCCGGCCAACAACACGATGAGCACCACGGCCAGAATGAACCCCGGTATGGCGTAGCCGACGAAGATGACGGTAGACGTCCAGAAATCGAACCGCGAGCCGTCGCGGACGGCTTTGGCGACGCCGAGCGGAATGGAAATGCCGTAGATGATGAGCAGCGACCAACCGCCGAGCGAGATGGAAATAGGCATCCGTTCCACCACCAGCTCGACCACCGGCCGATCTTGGAAATAGCTGTCGCCGAAATCCAGCCGCAGATAATTCCAAACCATCGTGAGGAAACGCACGTGCAGCGGCTTGTCGAAGCCGAACTGCCGCTCCAAATCGGCGAGGAGCTCCGGGTCCAGGCCGTAGGTGCCGGTGCTCTGCGCCATCGCCGCGGTGTCCATGCCCTGCGCCGTCGCGCCACCGCCATCGCCGCCGCCGCTGACGCTCGACGTCGTGGACATCTGCCCCAGCGTGGCGCGGGCGATGATCTGCTCGATGGGCCCGCCCGGCGCGAATTGGGCGATGATGAAAACGACGAGCAGAATGCCCAGCAACGTCACCGGAATGAGCGTCAGCCGGCGCAGGATGTAATTGCCCACCTAGCGCCCCTCCGGGGGCAAGGCGCGGGTGCTCGCCCAAGCGCGGGTACGCGGCCGCGATGTGTCACCGGGAACCAGCAAGACCCCCTCCCGTTAGGCCAGCGGTGAAGGGCCATCCTACCGCAGATAAAGCAGCCGTTTCGGTTTGGCGCGCTTGTCGAGGCGGGCGTGCCGGTCGCCCCAGGATCGCGATCGAAAACGCCGGCTCCTGGTGCGGGTCCAATGCAGCTGGCGCGTTGTTCCGGCAGCGTTCCACCCCGGCGGAATCAACGCTGGCGCGGCGGCGACACCTCCAGATAGCTGACCCCGGCGCCATTGGCGCGTTCCGCATCGAGCGCGTCTATGCCGTAGCCCACGGCCACCGCTATCGCGTCCACGTCGAATGCGGCTCGTAGCGCGTCCGCCGTCGCCCGCGCCCGCTCGATGTCGCCGGCATGCACCCAGTTCGACGCCTCCACGGCGACCCACACGGGCGCCTTGTCGCTGCGCCGCTCGGCGCGCATGATGAAGTCCGTGGCCTCGATCCTGGTCTCTTGAACAGCCGTTATTCGGCCGCTTTCGAGCGCTTCCTCAACGCTGTCGGCGAAGCCCTCCGCGGTCTCCTGCACGGGGCTCTGCACGACGCGCGGCCGCCTTAGCCCAAGCGCCTGGCTGGCCAGGGCCCGGATCCTGCGGTGCAGGCGGTTTTCGAGATCGCTGCCTTTGAGCTGCGCCACGTCCGTCTTCAACTGCGCCACGTCGATCTTCAATTGCGAAACGTCCGCCTTCAGTTCGGCGATGTCTTTCTCGATGCGGTCCAAGCGGGCCGGCATGCCGAGAAACTCGTTGGTCAGCAGCGCGCGCAGCAACAGACGCTGGGCATCCGGGTTGGCCTGCAGCTCGGCGATGATGCGGGCGACGAGCGATGTTGGATCAAGTTTGCTTTCGGTCGCCATCGGGGGACTCCGGCCAATCGACGCTTGCGGCAATGGCCAGCGCGAACGTCAGCGTGCGACCGCGCATCTTACGCCCGTGGGGCGCGAGAACCGCGCCGGTCGTGCCGATACGCCGATACGCCGATACTGCCGATACCGCGCCGATTGCCAGGGTTCGCTAATCGATACGCCAGCTAGCTCGCGCCTTCGTGCAGCCACGCGGCGTGGCGGGGCGCGCGCTTGGTGCGCGTCCACTCTTCGAGCATGTCGTCCGCGACGGCCTGAGCGCGGGCGTAGTCCGCTTCGGTGCCTTTGTCGCACGCCAGCTCCAACCGGTGGCCGTTCGGGTCGAAGAAGTAGATGGAATCGAAGATGCCGTGGTTCACCGGGCCGAGCACGTCCAATCCCGCGGCCTCCAAACGCTGTTTCGCGGCCAGGAGTTCAGCGTGGGACGCCACCTTGAAAGCGATATGCTGCACCCACGCCGGCGTGTTCGGGTCCTTGCCCATAGGGCCCGCGTTCGGCAGTTCGAAGAAAGCGAGCACGTTGCCCATGCCGGCGTCGAGAAAGACGTGCATGTACGGGTCCGGCTCGCCGGTGGAGGGGACTTCGTCCTCGGCGAAGGCGAGCAGGAACTTCATGCCCAAGAGGTCGCGGTAGAAATCCACGGTCTCCTTGGCGTCGTTGCAACGGTAAGCGACGTGATGGATGCGCGCCAGGTTCATGCGGCACGCTCCTCGGGCGCCGGCGACGCCTTCTCCGCCGCGCCGCCCTCGCGCTTGCTCTGCTCACGCTCCAAGGATTCGAAAAGCGCTTGGAAGTTGCCCTCGCCGAAGCCTTCGTCGCGTTTGCGCTCGATGAACTCGAAGAACAACGGCCCGATGACCTCCAACGAGAATATCTGCAGCAGCAGACGCGGTTCGCCGTCCGAGCCGGGGGCGCCGTCGAGCAGAATGCCGCGCCGCGCCAGTTCGGCCACCGGCTCGCCGTGGCCCGGCAGCCGCTCGTCGAGCATCTCGTAGTAGGCGGGGGGAGGCGGCGCCATGAACCGCATTCCGAGTTCGGTAAGGCGATCGCAGACGCTCGGCAGATCGTCGCAGGCCAGCGCGATGTGCTGCACGCCCTCGCCGCCGAGGCGCTGCAGGAAGTCCTCGATCTGGCCGCCGCCGCCTTCGGCTTCCTCGTTCAGCGGAATGCGGATCTTGTCGTCCGGCGCCGTCATGGCGCGCGAAACGAGGCCGGTGCGCTCGCCGCGGATGTCGAAGCGGCGGATCTCGCGGAAGTTGAACAGCCGCCCGTAGTAGCGCTTCCAATGGTCGAGTCGGCCGCGATGCACGTTGTGGGTGAGGTGGTCGATCGTCATGAGTCCGGCGCCGGGCGGCCGTCTCGGCGCATCCGCGACGAACTCGAAGTCGATGTCGTAGATGCTGGCGGTGCCGTCGTAGCGGTCGATGAGGTAGAGCGGCGCGCCGCCGATGCCGCGGATGGCCGGCAGCCGCAGTTCCATCGGCCCGCACGGGATGTCCATCGGTTGCGCGCCGAGTTCCAAGGCGCGGGCGTAGGCGTGGGCGGCGTCGCGCACGCGGAAGGCGATGCCGGCCGCGCACGGCCCGTGCTCCTCGGCGAGATACCACGCAACGCTCTTCGGCTCGTGGTTGACGACGAAGTTGATGTCGTTTTGCCGCCACAGCTCCACATCCTTGGAACGGTGCTGGGCGACGCGCACAAAGCCGAGGTTCGCGAGCACCGGCTCGATGACGCCGCGTTCCGTGGCGGCGAACTCGATGAACTCGAAGCCGTCGAGCCCCATGGGATTCGCGTGATCCGGCATGTCCTCTCCAGTGCAAGGAAACATGGCAACACTCTATTCCGAATCGCCCGGCGGATGGCGTCTTTCGGCCCTTCGTTTCCGCCAACGCCGGGCGTATTCTTGCGTTGAACACGGCTCTCCAAGAGGATTCCACCGATGAAACTGAAACCGGCCGATCGCACCATCCTCGCGGCACTGCAACAAGACGGGCGCGTCACGAACGTCGCGCTCTCCGCGCGCACCGGAATGTCCGAATCCGCCTGCCTGCGGCGCATCCGCAACATGGAACGGGCGGGTGTCATCAGCGGCTACGCCGCCGTTCTCGATCAGCGGGCGCTAGACCTCACCGTCACGGCGTTCGTGCTCGTCTCCGTGGAGAAACAGCCGACCGAAGGCACGGAGGCGTTCCACGACCGAGTGCGGGCCGAGCGCCACATCGTGGAATGCCACGCCACAAGCGGCACCCACGACTACCTGCTGAAGGTGGTGGCCCGGGACATGGACCACTTCGCGGCGCTGGTGATGGAAGGCATCCTGAAGTACCCGAACGTGCGGCATGTGGAATCGGGGTTCAGCCTGCGCCAGATCAAACCGCCCCAGCCGCTGCCCCTCTAGCGGTCGTCTTGGCTCGCGCAGCGCCACCAAAGCAGCGCCCCGCCGGTTACGCCGGCGGGAATCACGAACAGCGCCCCGAAGGGCACCGCGAGCAGCACCGTGGCGAGAGACCCGAAACCGAGCGCCGCGGCGCGGTGCGAACGCAGCAGTTCGGTGGTGGCGCGGAAATCCAAGCCGCGGTTTTCCGCGGCGTAGTCCACGAATTGCACCGCCAGCATCCACGCGCCGAAGACGAACCAGATGGCCGGCGCGAGGGCGTTGACCACCGGCACCAGGGTGAGCAGAAGCGCCGCCGCCAAGCGCGGCAGGTGATAGGCGAGCTTGCGGCCCTCGCGGGCGATCGCGTCTACCAATGCCGCGGCCACGCCTTCCCCGGAGTCCGGCGGTCCCTCGCCGAAGGCGAACTCCTCGGCGCGAGCCGATAGAAAGCCGAGAAACGGCCCGGCCGCCAGCACCGCGAGGAAGCCGAACAGCCAACCGGCCACCAAAACGCCGAGGACGTAGAGAACGGGACCAAGCGCCTTGGCGAGCCAATCCAGCCAATCCGGCAGAAACGCCACAACAGCGGTCACGGCGTCTTGGACGAGGGCGAACATCGTCGCCAGCAGAATGGCAACCAGCGCGAAACTGACCGCCATCGGCACCCACACGAAAGGGCGCAACGGCTTCGCCCACGCCATGCGCGCGCCGCGCAGGAAGCAATCCAACCCGGTGGCCAGGCTCATCGCGGCATCATACATGCGCCGACGAAGCGGGCGTTCGAGCCGAATCGCTCCGAACCTGTTGACGCGCCGCCCCTGCAACAGGTATCAAGTGACGCAGGCGGAACGGAGAGGCAGCGATGGGGGAAGGCAACGAGGCATCCGGCGGGAGCGCGGAGGGCGTCGCCCGCCTTTCGCAAGACCACGCCGGCGAAGTGGAGGGCATCAACGCCGAGGCCGTCACGGCGTGGGTTCGCGACCGCATCGACGGCTTGCGGCCGCCGCTTGTCTTCGAGCTGATCGCCGGCGGCCATTCCAACCTCACCTACCGTTTCACGGATGTTGGCGGCGCCGCCTATGTGCTTCGCCGCCCGCCGCTCGGGCATGTGCTGGAAAGCGCCCACGACATGGCCCGGGAGCATCGCATCATCTCCGCTTTGGCGGATACGGACGTGCCCGTGCCCCGCACCTTCGGCCTCTGCGAAGACGCCACCGTCAACGGCCGGCCGTTCTACCTGATGGAGTTCGTCGACGGCGTGGTGCCGCACGACGCCGAAGCGACGGCGACCATTGCCGAGGCCGACCGCGGGCGCGCCGGCGAGCACATCATCGACGTGCTCGGCAACCTGCATCTGATCGAGCCGGACGATGTGGGCCTTGGCCAGCTGGCGCGGCGCGAAGGCTACGTGGAACGCCAGTTGAAGCGCTGGACGAAGCAGTGGCAGGCCACCAAAACGCACGAGATTCCAGAAATGGAGGAGAGCGAACGCCTGCTGCGCGAAGACATGCCGGCACAGGTGGGCTCGGCCATCGTGCATGGCGACTACCGCATCGGCAACATGATCCTGCGCGGGGGACGCATGGCGGCGCTGCTCGACTGGGAGCTCTGCACGCTCGGCGACCCGCTGGCGGACCTCGGCTATCTGCTCAACAACTGGACGCAGCCGGGCGACCCCGGCGCCGCGGCGAGCCCGATGGGCGTCGGCGGCTTCCCCACCCGCGAGCGCGTCTGCGAGGTCTACGCGGCCCGCACCGGCCGCGACATCAGCCGCATCGACTACTACCGCGCCTTCTCCCACTGGCGCCTCGGGGCCATCTCGCAAGGCGTGTACAAGCGCTATCTCGTCGGCGCGATGGGCACCAACCGCGACTTCGACTTGGCGAAGTACAAACAGAGCATCCACGACCGCGCCGAATCCGCGTTGCGTTTCCTCACCCGGTAGTTGGCGGCGTCCGTCGACCAAGGCCGAGGACAAGCAGCCCAGCCGTCGCGAGCGGTTGCCGCGCTGGTGCGCGGCGAATTCGGCGCTAGCAGTGATGGTCGAGCAACCGTGGCGTGTTGGCCACTCTCGCAGCCACTTGGCTGTCGGGCAACCCGATCTTTGCCGGCGGGTATCGCGTCTACTTCTTCGGCCGCTTCGCCCATCGGGGCAGTCCGCCGTGGAAGCCGGCCAAACGCGGCTGGCACCAGCGAAGGCTGATTACTCGGCACCTAGCGCGACAAGTCGCGTTGCGGTTGCTTCGCAACTAGCGGTCCCAAGCGCCTCAACCGGCGCTATTCCGCCCCGCCACCCGCCGCCGCCACCATGAAGTCCACGGCAACCGCCAGCGCCTCGTCCGTGCAGGACGCGCAGGCGCCGCGCGGCGGCATTCCGGGGATCATGCCTTGTTTGACGTTGGCGATGAGCGTGGCGCGGCCTTTGGCGAGCCGCGGCGCCCAAGCGTCCTCGTCGCCGAATTTGGGCGCCCCGGCCACACCCGCTTGGTGGCAGGCGAAGCAATGGCGCTGATAGACGGCCTTGCCGGGGTGTTCCGGGTCGTCTTGGCCGCCGCATCCGGCCAGCGCCAGCGCCAGACCAAGAGCACCGATGCGCCGCCGCACAACGCTCGCCCGCCGCGCTTGCGCGATGCCTATTGCAGTGCGGCGTCTTGGCGGTTTTCCAGCCCGACCGCCGGCGTCGCCGGGGCACCGGCGTGCGCCACCCGGGGATGCGACAGCGCGATGTAGTCCAGCAGGATGTTGGCCGTCTCGCGCACCAGCGGATCGTGCTCCGGCGAGCGCTCGTCGGAATCGTCTTGGCGACGCCGTTCGGTCAACTCATCGAGCGTTGCCGCCGGCTCTTCGCCCTGGGCCACCAGACGAGCGTTCTCCAACTCCAAGACGCGTTGGTCGATCGCCTCCTTTTCCGCCTCTCGGACGGCTTGGCTGAGCGACACGCCGGCGCGCTCCTGCAACTGTTCGGAATGCGCCTTCCAACCGCGCAGATAAACGAACTCCGGGTCTTCCGCCACCCGCGCCTCGTGGCGTTCGCGCAACAGGGCCAACACGGGGGCGACAAGGTTCACGGCGTCGAAATCCGCCGGCGCCACGCGGTCTCCCGGCAAGGTTATCGCGCCTTCGGCAGCGAACATTCCCCGCATCGGAATGGTCGGCAGCGGGAACGCGATGTCCGGCACCACGCCGTTCTGATCCGTGCCTTCGCCGGAGACGCGAAAGAACTTCTGGCGCGTCAGCTTGAGTTGACCACGGCGCAAGTCCAGCAGCATTTGGACGGTGCCTTTGCCAAACGTCTGGCCGCCCACCACGATGCCGAGGCCGTGGTCTTGGACGGCGCCGGCGAAGATCTCCGAGGCGGACGCCGACAGCTGGTTCACCATCACCGCCAGCGGGCCGCTCCACGCGGCCTTGCCGTCCGTGTCGCGGTGGCGCCTGGGCGGCCTGCGAAGATTCGAGACTTGCACCACCGGCCCGGAATCCATGAACAGGCCGGTGAGGTCCACCGCCTCCTGCAGCGAACCGCCGCCGTTGTTGCGCACATCGACGATCAGCGCGTCCATGCCCTCTTCGGCCAACTCGTCGATGAGGCGGGCCACATCGCGGGTGGTGCTTTTGGCGTCCGGATTGCCGGCCTGCACACCTTGGAAATCCAGATAGAAGATGGGAATGTCGATGACGCCGATGCGATGTTCGCGCCCATCGCGCTCCAAGTTGAGCATTGTGCGGCTGACGGACTGATCCTCCAGCTTCACCACGTTGCGAACGATCTCGACCACCCGTTTCTCGCTGGCGTCCGCCCCGGCGGGGATCACCTTCAGCAACACCGGCGAACCTTTGGGGCCGCGGATGAGCTGGACCACGTCGTCCGTGCGCCAGCCGACGATATCCACAAACGGCTCCTTGGCGCTTTGGCTCACCGCCACGATGCGATCGGCCGGTTGCAGCTCGCCGGCGCGGTCCGCCGGGCCGCCCCTCACCAAGCGTTGCACGACGGTGTAGTCGTCCTCCACGCCAAGCACCGCGCCGATGCCTTCCAACGACAAGGACATGGAGATGTTGAAATCCGCCGACTCGCGGGGCGAAAAATACTGCGTGTTGCGGTCGTAAGTGCTGGTGAAGGCGTTGATATAGATGCGGAAGACATCCTCGCTGCGGGTTTGGCGAATGGCGCGCAGACGGTTCCTCGCGCGCTTGGCCAAGGTGTCGGCGATGGTCTCCACGCTCTCTCCGGCCAGCTTGCCGCTGAGCACGCGGCTCTTCACCGCCAGCCGCCACAAGTCCTCCTGTTCGGCGCGGTTGGCCGGCCGAGGGGCTTCGCTGCGATCGGTCCGCACCGCTTCGTCGACGGTGAAGTCGAATTGGTCGACGCCTTCGGCGAGCAAGGCGGTCTCGTATTCCACTCGCTGCAAAGCGCGTGTTCGGTATTTGTTGTAGATGTCGAACGCCGGCGCCAGGTCGCCCTCTTGGAGGGCGTCGTCCAAACGCGTTCGGTAGTCGTCAAGGGCCGCAATGTCGGTGGCGAGGAAGAACTCGCGCCGATGGTCGAGTTCGCGCAAGTAGCGGTCGAACACGCGCTCCGATGCGGCGTCGTCCAGCGGCACGGGCTGGATGTGATAGTTGGCCACCCGGTCCACGACAGCCAAGCTCGTGTCGTGGTGGCGGCGCAGGGGCTCGAGCGGTTCGTAATCCGCCGGCGCCACCTCGGGCGGCCCCGTCAAGCCGCCCCGGGCGCGGTCGATCACTCGCTGCACTTCGGCTTGGGCGACGGCTGCCGTGGCGTTCGGCACAACGAGGGTGCCGGTGACGAAGAGGGCCCCCACAACCACCGCGACCGCCACGGCGAAAGCGGCAAGCGCGCGGGCGGCCCGTGGTCGGCCTGCGAATGGGATGCGGATCATGGAATGTGGTTTCTTTTCGAGAACAACACCCAATTTACCCCATGCGGGCAACAACGCGCCACTAAATCCGCGGCCCTTGCGGCCACTGCCACAAGTCTCGGCAAACAAACCTCGCCAATCTCGGTATGCTTGGCCGATAGGCCGCCGCCGGCGGGCTGGTTTCCGCGCGGCGCCTGCCGAGCCGAAACACGGCCGGCGGGCTCGAACTCGGTCGCAAGCGCGGGGGGAAACGCTCGTCTTCGGTTTCGCCGAGCCGGTTCTCCACGGGAGGTTGAAGTGAACGAACAACTGCTGGATCGAGTGCGAGGCGGCGGCGTTCCGACCGACGGGGAAGCGCTCGCGCTCGCCGCCTGCGACGACACCGCCGCTCTGGCCGAGACGGCGGCGGCCGTGCGCGACCAGGGCTTCCCGCAAACGGTCACGTACTCCAAAAAGGTGTTCGTGCCCCTCACCCACCTGTGCCGCGACGTCTGCCACTACTGCACGTTCGCGCAAACGCCGTCCAAGCTCGATACCCCCTACCTGGACTTGCCGGCGGTGCTCGAAGTGGCCCGTCACGGCGCGGCGGCAGGCTGCAAGGAGGTGCTCTTCACCTTGGGCGAAAAGCCCGAACTACGTTACCGCGCGGCACGGGAGTGGCTGGCCGAACGCGGCTACGCCACCACTTTGGAGTATCTGCGCGCCGCCGCGCAAGCCGTGCTCGAGGAGACCGGCCTGCTGCCGCACTTGAACCCCGGCACCATGACGCCCGAGGAGTTGGCCTTCCTGCGCCCGGTTTCGCCGTCCATGGGCATCATGCTGGAATCCGCCTCCGAGCGGCTGGCGGAGAAGGGAATGCCGCACTACGGCTCGCCGGACAAGGCGCCGGCCGTGCGCTTGCGCACGCTGGCCCACGCCGGTCGCGCCAAAGTGCCGTTCACCACCGGGATTCTGATCGGCATCGGCGAGACGCGGCGGGAGCGGGTGGAGTCGTTGCTCGCCATTCGCCGCATCCACGCGGAAAGCGGGCACATCCAAGAGATCATCGTGCAGAACTTTCGCGCCAAGCCCGGCACGAAGATGCGCCACGCGCCGGAACCCGATCTGAACGAGCTGCTGTGGACCATCGCCGTGACGCGGCTGCTGTTCGGCCGGCACATGAGCATCCAAGCGCCGCCGAATCTCAGCCCGGGCGTGTTGCCGCAGATCGTCGGGGCCGGCATCGACGACTGGGGCGGGGTTTCGCCCCTCACGCCGGACTTCGTGAACCCGGAAGCGCCTTGGCCACACCTGGAGGAACTGGCGCGAGAGACCGCCGCGGCCGGCAAGACCTTGCAAGAGCGGCTCACGATCTATCCGCGTTTCGCCTTGGACGCGCAAGTTTGGGTGGACGCCGGGTTGCGCGGCGCGGTGCTGGACGCGATCGACGGCGAGGGCCTCGCCCGCACCGACGACTGGTGCCCGGGCAACGACGCCAAACCGCCGGCCGAAGTGCTCGAACGGGTCGCAGGTCGCGCTCCCGCAACGCAACCAAGCGATTCGCTCGCGGCGATCTTGCAGCGCGCCAGCGACGGCGCGGGTCTGACCGAGCCGGAGATCGTCCGTCTGATTCGCGCCCGCGGCGACGATTTCGGCGCCGTGGCGCAAGCCGCGGACGCGCTGCGCGAACATGTGAACGGGAACACCGTCTCCTACGTGGTGAACCGCAACATCAACTACACCAACATCTGCTACTTCAAATGCCAGTTCTGCGCGTTCTCCAAGGGCAAGCTGGCGGAGAACCTGCGCGGTCGCCCCTACGACCTCGGCCACGACGAAATCGCCCGGCGCGTTCGGGAAGCGTGGCAGCGGGGCGCCACCGAGGTTTGCATGCAGGGCGGCATCCACCCGGAGTACACCGGCGCCACCTACCTCGACATCCTGGCTGCCGTGAAGGACGCCGTGCCGGACATGCACATCCACGCGTTCTCGCCCTTGGAGGTGTGGCAGGGCGCAGCCACGGCGAACCTCTCCTTGACGGACTACCTCACCAAGCTGAAGGCGGCGGGCCTCGGCACCCTGCCGGGCACGGCCGCCGAGATACTGGACGACGAGGTGCGCGCCGTGATCTGCCCGGACAAGATCAACACCGCGCAGTGGCTCGAAGTGATGGAGACGGCGCACCGCGTGGGATTTCGCACCACGGCGACCATCATGTACGGCCACGTGGACCAGCCCAAGCACTGGGCGAGACATCTTTTGCGCGTGCGGGCGCTGCAAAGGCGCACCGGCGGTTTCACCGAGTTCGTGCCGCTGCCGTTCGTTCACATGGAAGCGCCGCTTTATCTCAAAGGCCGTGCCCGTCGCGGCCCCACGTTCCGCGAAGCCATCCTCGTTCACGCCGTGGCGCGCTTGGCGCTGCATCCGCACATCACCAACATCCAAGCGAGCTGGGTAAAGCTGGGGCACGACGGCGTGAAGGCGGCGCTGGCCGCCGGTTGCAACGATTTGGGCGGCACCTTGATGAACGAGAGCATCACCCGCGCCGCCGGGGCCGGCCACGGCCAAGAGACCTCGCCCCGGCGCATGATCGCGATGATCAAGGCCGCCGGCCGCACGCCTCGGCAACGCACGACCACCTACGAAGACGTTCCGCCCGACATCGTCCGCCGCGGGCTGGACGCCGCCGAGCTGGTCCGCGTCGTGAACACCCCGGCGCGCAAGTACGAACGCCGCCGGACCCGCGAACTGGTGCGCAACGAACCGCCGCGGGCCAACTTCGGCTCGTAGGGTTGGCCCACCAAGGCCATCACGGCCAACTCGATGATTGGCGGCAGGTGCTCCGCGGGCCACGCCCGCCTAGCCTAGGGCTGTCGCGTGACCGCCTTTTCGAACAAGTGAAGCTGTCGGCGAGGCCTGCTTGCCGACCTCGGCAAGTCGCGCTGTGGCGCGAAGCCGGTCTCGCAGTGGAGCAATTGCAAGAGAACCCTTGGCGCACGAACGGGCCTCGGCCATCAGAGGTCAGCCTTTTCGGGGCATCGACACGGCCTGGGGAGTGCGTAGACGGATCATGTACGTCGCCTATGTGCCTTACGCTCTGATTGCGGCGCTCTCCGTCGCCGTGTTCTGGCTCGTACTTCTCGCCGCGGCATACATGTGCCTGGACCCGGTGGTCGTCGCGGTTTGGGTGGGCTCCTTCCTCGTAGCAGTGAATCTCGTGACGTTCATTTTCTTTGGCTACGACAAGTCAATCGCCGGACGCCCGGTCTACAGAGTGCCCGAGTCCGTTCTCCTCTGGCTCGCGTTCTCCGGCGGGTCTCCAGCTGCTGGTCTGGCGCAATTGCTCTTTCGCCACAAGACGAGGAAGCGCGCATTCCGCCTAGCCTATTTTGCGATTCTGTTTGCCCAGATCGCGATTGTCTTCTATGGCTACCGTAAGCAGATGTACCTTCCGCTGTCGATAGAAGTGCCGTCGCCACTTGCCATTGTCCTGTAGCGTCATCAAGGCCGCTTTTTTTGACCATGCAGCGCGTTCATTTCACGCACGTTGTTCCGACCCGCAAGTCGACCAGTCGCAATCCCTCCTCGCGCACCCCCGGTTGCCGCGCTCGCCACTTTGTCCGCTGTCCACCCGGCGCAGCCGGTCCACTGGAGGCGTCGCGGCGGCAGGACGTGGAGCGGGACGCCGAGTTCCTCGCAGGCGTCCTCGAACTCCACCATGAGCCGCCTCAGCCCGTCATGGCCGGCACAGTGCCAACTCCCCCCCCTCCCCCGCAGAACAGTTGTGTCAGCGTGACCGCGTGACCGCAAGGTTCGACACCAACGCCACCGACGGTGTTACGATTGCGAATAACTTGCATTTGCAATTGGAGGCGGGAGGTCCGCCGTGCCCAAACTCGCGCTGTGTCTGATGCTCGCCGCCGCCAGCGGCGCGTTCGCCGAGGAAGTGAACGTCTACTCGGCTCGCCACTACGACACGGATATGGCCCTCTATGACCGCTTCACCGAGAACAGCGGCATTGCAGTCAACCTCATCCAAGGCAACAGCGACGGCCTGATCGAACGCATCCGCAACGAAGGCGAGTTCAGCCCCGCCGACATGCTGATCACCGTGGACGCCGGGCGGTTGTGGCGGGCGCACCGGCAGGGCGTCTTTCAGCCCGTTGAATCCACCGTGCTGAGCGAGCGCGTTCCGGCGCACCTGCGGGAGCCGCAAGGGCACTGGTTCGGCCTTTCCAAACGCGCTCGCGTCATCGTCTACAACAAGGCCGCCGGCTTGCCGCAAGGCGTTTCGCGCTACGAGGACCTCGCCGACGAGCGATTGCGCGGCAAGGTGTGCATGCGCTCTTCCGGCAACATCTACAACATCTCCTTGCTCGGTTCGCTTATCGCCCACAATGGCGAACAGGCTGCTGAAGCGTGGGCAAACGGCGTGGTTGCGAACTTCCACCGTGGCCCGCAAGGCAACGACACCGCGCAGCTGCGCGCGGTCGCCGCCGGCGAGTGCGGCGCGAGCCTTGCCAACACCTACTACATCGGGCGTTTGCACGGTTCGAACAAAGAGGAAGACCGCGCCGTGGCCGGGGGTTTCGGCGTGTTGTTCCCCAACCAACGGGGACGCGGCGCCCACATCAACATCAGCGGCGCCGGCGTCGCCAAGCACGCGCCGAATCGCGACAACGCCATCAAGTTCCTCGAGTACTTGACCGGCGACTTCGCCCAGCGCCTGTTCGCCGAAGGCAACAACGAGTATCCGGTGATCGGCAAACCCACCGGCCCCATCGCCGAACTTGGCGACTTCAAAGAAGATGCGTTGGACGCCACGCTGCTGGGGGCCAATCAATCCTTGGCCGTGAAGGTGTTCGACCGTGCGGGGTGGCAATGATGAGCGCGCGCTACGGCTTGGCTTTTCTCGTTTTCGCGGCGCTTGGCGGTTGCGTTCACCAACCGCTCGCCGTGCCGGCGACGACGGTGGCCGACGCGAACTATCTCTTCCAGCTAGGCTTGATGCGCGGCCATCTGCTGGCGGCCCACGCCCTGTACGCCATTGGTGAAGGCGAAATGGCGCGTACCCACTCCAAACACCCTGCGGACGAGCTCTACGCCGGCTTGGAAGCCGAGTTCGCCGCTCGCGGCGCGACGCCCTTCGCGGCGCAACTGGAAGCACATGCCGACGCGATGACTTCCGGCACCACCGCGGACGTTGATGCCGCCTACGCCGCCGTGCTGCCGGCCATCGCCGCCACCGAAGCAGCGGTGGAGGACACGTCCGCCAACCTCAAGGCGCGCGTGATCGTGCTACTGCTGCGCGAAGCGGCCGACGAGTACGCCATCGGCATCGTCGACGGCCAGTTGGAAAACGCCCACGAATACCAGGACGCCTACGGCTTCACCCAAGTGGCGCTGCAGCTGGCGCGAGCCGAACACGCCCGCCTAGCGCAATGGGAAGGCGAAGATCGCCAGACGTTCCGCCGCATCGCCACGGCCATTCAAGCACTCGGCGACATGTGGCCAACCCTGGTACCCCCGCCCCGCCTGCAGCAACATGCCGCTCGCATCCACTCCGCCGCAGCGGAAGTGGAGCGATTGGCCCTACGGCTACAGCCACCAAACCGCTTCCGCTAGCCGTTCTCTAGAATAGGCGGTCCTGTCGGTGCGTTAATCGACGACGAGAGCGGCCGAGGTGCGAGGATGGCCCGCGCGGATCAACTCCTAGCACTGGCAAAGGCCGGTTCGTGCGGCGATCGCCCCTCGTTCCGCAAGGCGCTGGAGCAAATCATCGCGGAGGAGCGCGCCCGGCAACATCACATCCTTGCCGATCGGCTTGCCACGCACCTTGAGGCTCCGGGGCGAACAGACGGGGCGTTGGGTCAGGCTCGGCGAACGGGCATGGAGAATCTGTGCCATGAGAGCTCGCCCACGCGAACCTTGGATCATCTCGTGTTGCCCAAGGAAGTGATCGCCGCCTGCCACCAATTGCTCCAAGAGCACCATCGCGTCGACCTGCTGCGGGCGCACAACCTGGAACCGCGCCATCGGTTGCTGCTTACCGGGCCACCCGGAAACGGCAAGACATCGTTGGCTGAGGCGCTAGCCTCGGCACTGGCCGTGCCGCTTCTGTCTGTGCGCTACGAATCCGTCATCGCCAGCCACCTCGGGGAGACGTCGGTGCGGCTGGCGAGACTCTTCGAACAGGTTCGGACGCATCGTTGCGTGTTGTTCTTCGACGAGTTCGATGTGGTGGGCAAGGAGCGTGGCGACATCCACGAGACGGGAGAAATCAAGCGCGTAGTGAGTTCGCTGTTGCTGCGGGTGGATGAGCTGCCAAGCCATGTCGTGGTGGTCGCTGCCACGAATCACCCGGAGCTGCTAGACCGGGCGGTTTGGCGGCGCTTCCAAGTTCGGCTCGACTTGCCGCCACCTACCCAGTCGTTGGCCGAGGAGTGGTTCCGTCGTTTCGAGAGCCGCAACGGCTTGAAGCTGGGAAGTGCTCCGACAACGTTGGCCAAGCAATTGCGAGGCTTGAGCTTCTCCGAGTTGGAGCAGTTCGGCTTGGATGTGCAAAGTCAGCATGTGTTGGGGCTGCCCGACTGCGATCCGAAAGCGATCGTCGCGGGGCAACTCAAACTCTGGCGTTCCAGACGCGACGGCGTGGGGATCGGCAACGGAGAACCATAGATGCCGGAAAGGCCCCTTATTCGCGCTAGAACCTGCGAAGCCCGCGAGGAAGACGAGAGTAAAGGACGCAAAGGAGGAGGAAGTGATCCATGGACCAAGTAAAGAAGTGGGGAGCACGAGATGAAGGCCAGCCTAGGTCCGTGCGCGAGATCCTGCGGAACGAACGATCTGCAGGTCGTCTGCTCGTTCGGCAGATCTACCGCGAGCAAACCAAAGATGCCGTGCGGTCGAAGATCGCCCGCATGATGCGCCGCAAGAATGAGCCATGGTACAGCGTGGAAGACGAGAGTAGTGCCGCGCGGGATGTCGGTTCCTCGTGATACACGGGGCGCAGCTCAGTGGAGACTAACGACCGCCGGCTGATCGAGGGCTATCTCCGCCCCGGGCAACTTGAGGCTCTGGCGGTGGGGGCGGCCGCAGCGTAGCGCTTGCGGACAACGCTACGCGGGCGTCTTCCCACCCTCGTTCTCTCCACTCGATCCCACCCCGTCTCGCCTCCACCAGAACCGCCGGCGCACTCTGCCGCCGTGCGCTAGTATCGGCCGACGGGGCTTGGGGGCCGACGAAAGGACAACGCGATGAACTATCCAGACTTGGACCCCGTGGCTTTCCAGATTGGGCCGCTGGCGTTGCGTTGGTACGGTCTCATGTATCTGGTCGGTTTCGCGCTCGCGGCGTTTCTCGGCATGCGGCGGGCGCGCCGGCAACCGGAAACCTGGACCTCCGACGATGTTCTCGATCTGGTGTTTTGGGGCGTCGGGGGTGTGGTGGTGGGCGGCCGCCTGGGCTATGTGGCCTTCTACGGGTTGGAGCGGTTCCTGGCCGACCCGCTTTCGCTCGTTCGCGTCTGGGAAGGCGGCATGTCGTTTCATGGCGGGTTGCTCGGCGTGCTGGCGGCGATGGCGCTGTACGCCCGCAAGACCGGGCGCGCATGGTTGCAGGTGACGGATTTCGCCGCGCCGCTGGTGCCGCTGGGGCTCGGCATGGGGCGGCTGGGCAACTTCATCAACGCCGAACTGCCGGGGCGGGTGACGGAGCTGGCGGTGGGCGTGCGTTTCCCGTGCGCGAGCGTGCTCGACTTGAGCGTCCTCTGCTTCGGCGACCACGAAAGCGTCGCCCGGCACGTCTCCAGCCTGTATCAAGCGTTTGCCGAAGGCTTGGCGTTGTTCGCGCTGGTGTGGATTTTCGCCGCCAAGCCGCGGGCGACGGGCACGGTCTCCGGCGTTTTTCTGCTCGGTTACGGCTTGATGCGGGTCGTCACCGAGTGGTTTCGGCAACCGGACCCGGACAAGGGATTCATCGCCTTCGGCTGGTTGACGATCGGGCAAGCGCTCTCGGTGCCGATGGTGTTGTTCGGCGTCGCGCTGCTGGTTGCGCCCGCTTTCCGCGACCGCCTTGCCAAGTTCCCCGCGGGGTCGGCCCGAAGCGCCCGAGACGAGCAGCATTGAAGCAACGCCTTTCACTCATCTGGGCCATGAGCCGCAACCGCGTGATTGGCAAAGACGGCGGACTGCCTTGGCGCCTGCCGGACGAATTGGGCCACTTCCGGCGCACCACCCGCGGCAAGCCGGTGATCATGGGCCGGCGCACATTCGAGAGCGCCGGCCACCCGCTTTCAGGACGCTTGAACGTGGTGCTCTCGCGCCGCGGATTCGTCGCCGAGGGCGCTCGCGCGGCGACGACGTTGGATGACGCCATAGCCATTGCCGCGGAAGACCCCGCGAACGAGTGCTTCGTCATCGGTGGCGCCGAGCCCTACGCCCTGGCGCTGCCGCGCGCCGACCGGCTGTACTGCACCACGGTGGAAGCGAAGATCGAAGGCGACACGTTGTTTCCGCCGTTCGACCCGGAAGATTGGCGCTTGGTGCGCCGCGCTTGGCATGGCGCGGATGGCCGCCACGCCTTCGCCTACACGATTCGCGTGTACGACCGCCGGTCACCCGCACGGCGGCAGCGCACGGACCGTGCGCCGACGGACGGCGCCGGCTAGGGGGCGGGTGCGGCCCACACCCGCCCCCTTCGGCACCTAAAGGCCGGGCTCTACTTCTTGAGCTTGGTGGCGAAATCGCCGCCGCGGAAGACGGACATCTTTTCAAGGTCGATGTGGCGCTTCAGCGCTTCGTGTATCGCTTTGGGCGTAAGCGCGGCGATCGCCGCCTCCTGCTCCGCCACGAACTCCATCGTGCGGTCGAAGAACAGGTTGCTTTCGAGCTGCGCCGCCACGGCACCGTCGCTGGTGCGCCCGTTCCGCGCGCTGTCGAGCACGCCGCGCTTGGCCGCTTCCACTTCTTCGGCCGTGAAACCGGACTCCAAAGCCCGCGCCAGCTCCTCCCGGAACGCCCTGACGACCTTGTCCCCGTTCTCCGGAGCGAAGATGGCGTAGGCGTTGAACGCAGCCACTTCGTCGATGGGATGGGCGGAGAGATTGGAACCCACGCCGTACGACAACCCGTCCTGCTGGCGGATGCGGGTGGCGAGGCGGGAGTTCAGAAACCCGCCGCCGAGCATGTGGTTCGCCACGATGAGGGCCGGAAAGTCCTCGTGGTCGTCGCGCATGGCGAAGGTTTGCAAGGCGAACATCACGGCGTTGGTCTTGTCCGGCGTTTCGATGTCCACCACGACCGCCGGCACTTCGGCGAAAGGCCTGTCCACGCGCATGTAGGGCTCTTCGGCGCTCCAACCACCGAGGGCCTCCTCGAGCACCGGCACGATTTCGTCCGGGTCGAAGTCGCCGACGATGGCGACAGTGCCGCCTTCCACGCCGTAGAAGCTCGCCCAGAAGTCCCGCGCTTCGTCCAGCGTCACCGCTTGGAGGCGGGCGAGCTGCTCGTCCACGGTGGGCACATAGAACACGTGATCTTCGCCATAGCCACTGTTGCGGTGGCGGTTCATCGCGTTGGCGGCAAGCGCTTGCGGGTCCGAGCGCTGCGCTTCCAATCCCGCCAAGCTTTCCTCGCGCAGAAGCTCGAATTCCGCTTCGTCGAACGCCGGCTCGGTGAGCACTTCGGCGAACAGCCGCAGCGCCGCCGGCAGGTTCTCGCGCACCGTCAACGCGCTTCCCCCAACGCTGAATGCGCCGCCACCCATCCCGCCTTGCACCCGCAGGGCGTCCAGCTCGTCCTGAATCTCTTGGCGCGAGCGCTTCTTGGTGCCGCGCATCAGCATGGCGCCGGCGAACGAGGCGGCGGTGGATTTGCCGGCCAGCGCGTCTTCGGTGCCGTGGCGGAAGGCCATGCTCACGCTCACCGCGTCGCCTCTGTTCTCTTTCGGCAGCAGCGCCACTTCCACGCCATTGGACAACGTCATCGTGCGCGTGCGGCTTTCGATGTTGCCGGGGGTTGGATCGAAGGCCTCGCCTTCGCTCACGGCCTTTCGGCCGCGGTAGTCCGCCACCAACGCCGCCACATCGGGCGCCTGGGGAATCTCGGCGCGCGGAGGCGTCTCGTCCGTCGGGTGGAAGTAGCCCAAAGTGCGGTTCGAGGGGACGAGGTAGCGCTTGGCCACGGCGAGCACGTCTTCAGGGGTCACCTTCTCCATGCGGTCTCGATGCAGGAACATGAGCCGCCAGTCGCCCTTCGCCGCCCACTCGCTGAGCCCGCGGCCAATGGCCTGCGGATTGTTGAACGCCAGCGCGAAATTGGCGGCGTACTCGGTCTTGGCGCGGTTCACCTCCTCCTCGGTGGGCGGCGATTCGGCGAAACCGTGAAGGGTCGCCAAAGTCGCTTCGGTGGCGGCGTCGAGCGAATCCTCCTTGCGCACTTCGGCACTCACCAGCAGCACGCCCGGCTCGCCAAGCTGCGGCGCGAACACCGAAACGGAAGCCGCAAGCCCCGGTGTCACGACATTCTTGTAGAGACGCCCCGCCGGCTCCACTCCGAGCAAGTGCGACAGCACATCCACCGCCGCGAATTCCTCGTGGGTGCCGGCGGGCACATGGTAGGCGGCCATCACGAGCTGCACGTCGCCAACCCGCCGGAGCGTCACCGAACGTTCGCCATCCTGCGCCGGCTCCACGGTGTACGTTCGGAACAGCGTGTTCGCGCCGGAGCGGTCGGGGCGCGGGATGGGGCCGAATTTCCGCTCGACCAGCGCGACCGCCGCCTCTGGATCGAAGCGACCGGCGATCACCAGCACGGCGTTGTCCGGCTGGTAGTACTTGCGGTAGAACCCGCGCAAGCGCTCGATGGGCACGTTCTCGATGTCCGAGCGCGCGCCGATGGTGGTGTTGCCGTAGTTGTGCCACAGGTAGGCGGCCGAAGTCACGCGATCCGAGAGGACGCTGGCGGGGTTGTTCTCTCCCCGCTCCCACTCGTTGCGCACAACCGTCATCTCGGAGTCCAAGTCCTCCTTGGCGATGAACGAGTTGATCATGCGGTCCGACTCCAGATCCAGCGCCCAATCCAAGTTGTCCTCGCTGGCCGGAAACGTCTCGAAGTAGTTGGTGCGGTCGTACCAAGTGGTGCCGTTGGGAAAGGCGCCGCGTTCGGAGAGCTCGTCGTCGATGTTGGGGTGGTTGGTGGAGCCCTTGAAGACCAGATGCTCCAGCAAGTGCGCCATGCCCGTTTCGCCGTAGCCCTCGTGCCGGGAACCCACCAAGTAGGTGATGTTCACCGTGATCTGCTCCTTGGTCTGATCTGGAAACAGCAGAAAGCGCAGGCCGTTTGGCAACTGGTACTCGGTGATGCCCTCGACGGTCGCCACCATCCGCGCCTTGGCGGGCTGCTCGGCGGCCTCCGGAGCCGCCGCCGGCGTGGATTCGGACGCGTTCGCGTTGGCCGGCGAAAGAGCCGCGCACGCGAAAATCGCCGCGGTCGTCAGGAATCGAATCGGCTTCATGCGGGGGTCTCGTGGTTGCAAAGGCGTGATTGTACTCCGCCTTGATGTCGCTCCGTCCGGCAAGGCCGCGCGCGACCGTGGTAACTTAAGCGGTTTCCGTCACAACCAGACACAGGGCGAACCGTGGCCTACAACAAACCCGTTCCACCTCAAGGGCAACACACCAAGCCGTTTTGGGAGGGTGCCAAGGAAGGCAAATTGATGCTCCCCCGCTGCCGGGACTGCAACCGTGCGCATTGGTATCCGCGCCTTATTTGCCCCTCCTGCCACTCCACCGATCTGGAGTGGGTGCCGGCGAGCGGCAAGGGGCGCGTCCACACCTTCGCGGTGCAACACCGCGCCTTCGGCGGCTGGGCGGAAGAGGTGCCCTACGTCACCGCCTTCATCGATCTGGACGAGGGCGACCGCATGATGACCGTGCTGCGCGGCGTGGATGCCGCGAAGCCGGAGGAGATCAGGATCGGCTCGCGGGTGAAGGTGGAGTTCGAGCAGGCCAACGACCACACCTTCATTCCGTTCTGGCGGGTCGTGGAAGAGAGCGAGGCGAGTGAAGAGGGAGTAGCAACATGACAGCCCCGAATTTGCGCAACGCGGCCGCCATCGTCGGCGCGGCGGAGTCCGACGTCATCGGCTACCCGATGGAGCTCGTCGGCGAGCGCGTGACGTCGTTGCAGCACCACATTCAAGCCATCAAGAACGTCAGCGTTCAGACCGGCATTCCCATCGCGGACATCCAAGGCGTGTTCTCCGCCGGCTGGACCGGCGAGCTGTGCGAGCACTTGGGCCTCAAGCCGCGCTATCTGGACACCACCTCCGTCGGCGGCTGCTCGTTTCAGATCCACGTCCACCACGCGCTGGCGGCCATCCACGCCGGCATCATCGACATCGCCCTCGTGAGCCACGGCGAAGCCGGCTGGTCGTATCGCGGCGGCGGTGGCGGCGGCGGCGGGCGCGGGCAGATCAGCCCAGCCGCCGAAATGACGATTCCCTACGGCACCTTTGGCGCACCCTCGCAGTACGCCCACGCCATGGTGCGCCACTTCCACCGTTTCGGCACAACCCAAGAGGACTTCGCGCACATCGCGGTGGTCACCCGCCAGTGGGCGACGCTGAACCCGCGCGCGGTGATGTACGACAAGACGCAGAGCCCGTTCGGCGGCCCCATCACGCTGGAAGACGTCGCCCAAGCCCGCGTCATCGCCTGGCCGCTAACGCTCTACCACTGCTGCCTGGTCACCGACCACGGCGGCGCCGTTATCGTCGCCCGCCCGGAGGTCGCCCGCAGCCTGCGCACGCGCCCCGTGTGGATCACCGGCGCCGGCGAATCCATGGGCCACCAGAACATGCTGGAAATGGAGGACTTCACCGCCACTTCCGCCTCGCGTTCCGCCGCCACCGCCTACAAGATGGCGGGCTTGGGACCGGCGGACATGGAGATGGCGATGATCTACGATTCCTTCACCGTCACCGCCGGCATCACCGCCGAGATGCTCGGCCTCGCGCCGCGCGGCAAGGGCTACACGCTGTGGAAGGACGGCGACGCCGCCCCCGGCGGCGCCTTGCCCATCAACACCAACGGCGGCGGCCTCTCCTTCAACCACTCCGGCATGTACGGGATGCAGCTGTTGGTGGAGGCGTATCGACAGCTTTCGCGCACCGCGGAGGATGGCGTGAACGGCGTCACGGGCAAGCAAACCACGGCCACGGCTTGCGTGGTGAACGGCACCGGCGGCACGCTTTCCACCACCGGCACGCTCGTGCTCACATCGGACGATCGCTAGCGCGGCGGACGGCTTCGTTCGGGGGCCGCCTCTTCGGCCGCGGCGCGTTGGCGGCGAGCCTCCTTCGGGTCCGCCGGCAGCGGGCTCAGCAAGTCCACACGGTCGCCATCGCGGAGCGGACGGTCTGGCGTTGCCACTTCGCCGAACACCCCGATGGCCGCCGGCGCGCGCGAGGCGAAGCGGGAAGCGGCCAACGCGTCGGCCACGGTAGCACCCGCCGGCAGGTCGAGCGCCTCCCGTTGCGCCCCCGCGGGATCGGCGAGGACGACGTCCACCCGCACCGTGTTCTAAGACCCCGCGTGCAGGTGTTCGTGGATGGCGGTGACGAGGGGGTAGGCGAACACCGCCACCACGCCGATGGGGGCGACGTAGCGGATGGCGACGGACCAGACGATCCACTTCCACCCCTCGGCGAACCCAAGCTGCTCCGCGACAACGCGCTTGGCCAGCACCCAACCCGCGAACAAGGCGATCAGCAGTCCGCCAAGCGGCAGCATGATCTTGCCGGTGAGGAAATCCACCCAGCCGAGGAACGGATCGGACACCACGCTGCCAACGCCGAGCAGCCAGCACGCCGCGCCGGCCACGATGGCAACCTGGCCGCGTTTCACGTTGTAGCGTTCGACGAGGAACGCGAAGGCCGGCTCCAGCAGCGAGATGGCGGACGTCAAGGCCGCGAAGGCCACCAGCACGAAGAACACCGCGCCCACCAACGCGCCAAGTTTGAGGCCACCGAACGCGACGGGCAGGGACTGGAAGATGAGCGCCGGCCCGGCGCCGGCCTCCAAGCCCGGGGTGGCGAAGACGATGGGAAAAATGGCCAGACCGGCGCACAGGGCGACCACCGTATCCAGCACGGCGATGGTGGCCGCCGTCGTGGTGACGGAAACCCGCGCCGGCACATACGCGCCATAGGCCATGATGGCGCCCATGCCCAAGCTCAGGGTGAAGAACGCATGGCCCATCGCCTCCAGCACGCCGTCCGCGGTGAGGCGGCTGGCGTCGAACTTGAACAGGAACCGCCAAGCGGCGGCGAAGTCGCCCACGATGGCGGCGTAGACGACGAGGCCGATCAAGAGCGTGAACAGCACCGGCATGAGCCAGCGCACCGCCATCTCCAGCCCGCGCGAAACGCCGCGGGCGACGATGTACGCGGTCGCCGCGATGAACACGGTGAACCAGAACAGCTCCTGCCACGGGATGTTCGGCAATGTCTGCCCCGCGAAAGCGCTGAAGGTTTTTGTCGTGAAGTCCCCATCCGCGCCAGTGAACGTGCCCCCGGCGAGCAGGAAGATGTAATGCAGCACCCAGCCGGCGATGACGGCGTAGAAGGACAGGATGAGAAAGCCGGCGACCACGCCCATCCATCCGACGGCGGTCCAATCGTTGCCGCCGCCGCTCGCCCGCGCCAGTTTCCGCATCGTGTTGATGGGGCTTTCCCGGCCGGCGCGGCCGAGGAGGATTTCCGCCATCATCACCGGCAAGCCGATGAAGGCGATGCACAGGAGATACACCAGCACGAAAGCGCCGCCGCCGTTTTCGCCGGTGATGTACGGGAACTTCCAGATGTTGCCGAGGCCCACCGCCGAACCGGCCGCCGCCAGCACGAACAGCATTCGGCTCGACCACATGCCATGCTTGGAAACATCGTCCGCCATTGCGCTTCCTGATGTACGCGGGAAGCGAATTATAATCCCGCAATGTCGAAATCGACCGACGGCAGAAAGACGATCGCCGTGAATCGCCGCGCCAAGTTCGACTACGAGCTCGGCCACCGGTTCGAAGCCGGTCTGGTGCTTGAAGGTTGGGAACTCAAGAGCATCCGCGCCGGGCAAGCGCAACTGGCGGAAGGCCATGTGCTTGTCCGCGATGGCGAGGCGTGGCTGCTCGGCGCGCGCATCACGCCGCTCGCGAGCGCCTCCTCCCATGTCTCGCCGGACCCGGCGCGCACCCGCAAGCTCCTGTTGCACGCCAAGGAGGTGTCGCGCATCTTCATGGCCTTGCAAACGCAGGGCCAAGCCTGCGTCGCCACCGCCCTCTATTGGAAAGGGCCGCGGGTGAAATGCGAAATCGCGTTGGGCAAGGGCAAGAAAACGCGCGACAAGCGCGCCACCCTGCGCGAACGGGACTTGCAGCGCGAGCAAGCGCGGCTTGGAAAACACGGTGATCAGATGGCGTGACGCCACGGTCGGCGTTGGCCCGGCCCGCACCTGTTGGCGCTAAGATCGCGCCATGGACAACGAACGACTACGCAGGACGCGCAAACGCGAGGTCGCGCTCGGCTATCGCCTGTTCGCGGCGCTCGGCTGGGGCGACACCGGCGACGGGCACATCAGCGCCCGGGACCCGGACCGGCCGGACTGCTTCTGGTTGCTGGACGTGGACGTGCCGTTCGCCCAGGCGACGCCGGACGCCCTCGTGCTCGTCGGGCCGGAAGGCCGCTTGCAAGCCGGCGGCAACGGCACCAACTGGCCGGCCTTCCGCATCCACTGGCCGATTCTGGCCGCGCGGCCCGACATCGCGAGCGCGGCGCACACCCACACCATCTTCGGCACCCCGTTCGCCGCCGAGGCGCGGCGGATAGAGCCGATCACCCAAGAGGCGTGCGTCTTCTTCGAGGATCACGCGCTGTTCGATGACGAGGAAGTGCAAGTGCGAAGCGTGGGTGCCGGCGAACGCATCGCCCAAGCGCTCGGCGCGAACCGCGGCGTCGTGCTGCGCAACCACGGCTTGTTGACGGTGGGCGCGACGGTGAAGGAGGCGGTGGCCTGGTTCGTGCTGATGGAGCGGGTCGCGCAAGCGCACTTGGCGGCGCGCCACGCCAAGCCCATCTCCCGCGATGCGGCGCTCTACGCCAAGGCCGATCTTGAACGGCCGAGCCAAGCGCACGACGCTTTCGATCATCTCGTGCGCCACCATTTGCGCGAGCCGCGCGAGCCGCGCCAACCCGCCGACCAATAGCCGACAGCGAAGCGGGCGTGCGCTACATCTCAACGCGCGGCGGCGGCGACCCCATGCCGTTCGCCGACGCCTTGCTCACCGGCCTGGCCGCCGACGGCGGCCTGCTGCTGCCGGAGAGTTTTCCTTCCATCGCGGACGAACTGCCCGCTTGGCGTTCGCTTTCCTACGCCGGCATCGCGCAACGGCTGTTCGGCTTGTACGCGGACGACATGCCGAGCGAAGAGGTCCGCGCCTGCGTGGCCGGCGCATTCGCCACTTTCGATCACCCGGACGTGGTGCCGCTAAAGGATCTTGGCGATTGCCGATTGCTCGAACTTTTCCACGGCCCGACGCTCTCCTTCAAAGACCTCGCCTTGCAGGTGCTCGGCCGCTTGTTCGAACGCGTCCTCGCCGCCAGGGGCCGGCGCATGAACATCCTCGGCGCCACCAGCGGCGACACCGGCAGCGCGGCAATCCACGGCGTGCGGGGGCGGGAGGGCATCGGCATCTTCGTGCTGTTTCCGCACGGCCGCGTCACGCCGCTGCAGGAACTGCAGATGACCACGGTGACCGACGCCAACGTCCACTGCCTCGCCATCGACGGCAGCTTCGACGATTGCCAGGAAATCGTGAAAGCCCTCTTCGGGGACTTGCCGTTCAAGGAAGCGCACGCGCTCGGCGCGGTGAACTCGATCAACTGGGCGCGGGTGCTGGTGCAAATGGCGCACTACATCCACTGCGCGCTGCACGCGGAAAAGCCCGCCGTGTTCTCGGTGCCGACCGGCAATTTCGGCAACATCTTCGCCGGCATCGCCGCGCGACGAATGGGCGTGCCCATCGACCGGTTCGTGCTCGCCACCAACGAGAACGACACCTTGGCGCGCTTCTTCCAAACCGGCGTGTTTGGCCGCAATCCGGTGCGGCGAACCATCAGCCCGTCCATGGACATTCAGATCGCCAGCAATTTCGAGCGGTTCTTGTATTTGCGCCTTGGCCAAGACGCGGACCGCGTGCGCGCGTTCCTGGCGGACTTCGCCAGCAACGGCCAAGCGCGCTTGGACGATGGCGAGCCGCCGGGCGCCGGCATCGTCGCGACGGCCATCGACACCGAGACCACCTTGGCCACCATCCGCGACGTGTACGCGGCGAGTGGCTACATAGCGGACCCCCACACCGCCGTGGGCATCGCCGCGGCGCGCCGCGCCGCGCCTTCGCCGGCGACGGGAGCTTCAACGCCGATTTGTTTGGCGACCGCGCACCCGGCGAAGTTCCCCGACGCCGTGCGCAACGCCATCGGTCGCGCCGCGCGCCATCCGGCGCTGACGCGCTTGCAGGGGGCCAAGGCGAAACGCACCTTGCTGCCCGCCGATCTGGCGACGGTGAGACGGTATGTGAGCGATCACGCCGTGTAAATCCGCCGCGGCAGTGGGTCTCTTTCCCAAAGCGCGCGCGTCAAATCGTCGCGGGGTCGCGCCGACCGATGTCGGACTTGGCGATGAAATGCACCAATGGGAAGCCCAGGTCGTCCTCCACCTGCCGCCATGTCTTGGTGACGACCTCCGACCGCACACGCAGCAGGCCGGCCGGATTCAACTGCTCGTACTTGCCGTCGTAGATGATGTTCACGTCCACCACCGGGTCGTCGTCGTGGTCGAAGCGGGGCCTTACGTTGATGCTGACGACCTTGACGTCGGCAAAGCGAGCCTTGAAGGCCCTCTCGGCAACATCGCGGATTGTCTGCTCGTTCATGTGAGACCTCCTTGCTTGCGAGGAGCTCGCGGCCAAGGTGCGCAGGCCCCTACGGTCTGCAAATCGCTATTCCGCAGCCTCATGCCACGCTTGGTCCGGCCCATCGAGGACGATGGCGAGATGACTCAGAACGTCCCGTCCAAGAATGCCCCAAGACTGGTCGCAGCCCAAGTAGCGACCCTCAAAGACACGCCCTAGGAGCGCAAGGTCAAGCGTTACAACGGGAGCGGGTGTGCGACGTTTTTGTGCGCGAGCCGTCAGGCCGCCATTTGCGGTGGTTTGCGCGATGCGCCAGAAGTCCTCGCACCGTTCGCTGCGGACCCGGGAACGCAAGGCCATGACGTCGTTGGCACCGGCCCTGCTCCAGCGCATGTCGGGACACTTCATACTCGCCGACCAGCGCACGGCCGGAGCTGCGTACCGGGAATCGCGGTGACTTTCCAAACCCCCGCAGCCCGCCCGCGCACAAAAACGTCGCACACCCAACGGGAGCAATACTCTTCGTTCCATCGAATCCGATCACCTCGTATCCGATGTCTTGATCGAACTGCAATCCAAGTGACGCAACGGCCTCCCTCGGAATCAGCGTCACGTCGGCGCCGGAATCGATCAACATTGAGACGTTCCGTAGAGATCGGCCTGTATTCGCGTCTCGCAGTACGACGTACGCTACGGAGCGGGTGGATCAAACAGGTCGCGGTCGTAGATCAATGTCCCCTGCCCTTCGTCACGCGTTTCCGGAAATCGCGAACGTCTTCGGGATTCACCAACCTGGGGCTGCCGACATGCACGGTTCGTTGCACATCGAAGTTGGGAACCACCACATACACAGTCGCGCTCTCCGGAAGACGCACTGACTCCGGCAGGCGAACTCTCCCGTCCTTGACAACGCCTTCGTAGGTTGTAGTGCTCAAGAGTGATCTCCTTCGCCGTTGTTTGGCGCTAAACGGTTAGGTTGCTGATCCGCCAGTGATCCGCGGTCACCCAGTCCTCCTTACCTAGCAATCTAACCGACCAATGCCTCCATTCGTTGCGACTCGTGCCGGCGATTGCGCTAGAGGCGGCGGAAAATGTCTTGTACGTCCCCTCGTGCGATCCTGTCAAGTGAGTCACACCGCCCGCCATACCGCCACCAGGTGCTCCCGCTAACGACACGGGTTGTCCGCGAGTCGGGTTGCGGCGTGGTCTTCCGATCGAGCAGGCGGGAACCGACCTCCGGGCCTGATCCGGATGCGTGGGCGGCGATGTCGGTTTCCCATGAAGAGGCAAGGCGGTCCGAGCGCGGTTCGGCCCGGCGGTCGGCTCAGGAGCTGTCGAACGGCACCGGCACGGGGGCCTCGTGGCCGAAGGCCAGCGCCCGGTGGAACATGTCCCAGTCCGGCAGGCGGAACGTCGTGAACATCGAGCGGAAGTCCTCCCGGAAGTACTTCGCCCGCCCCTTGCGCGCCTGCGCCGCCCGGAACAGCGGGCAGCACGCCTTCCGCAGCTGGTCGATGCCGAACGCCAGCATCATCAGGCAGGCGAACACCGTCGCCAGATGCTGCTCGCCGTGGCCGAAGTCGTGCTCGAACTCGCAGCCTTGGTTCTTCAGGGTGTTGAACGTCTCGTTCTCGATCCCGAACAGGCTGCGCAGGTTCCCCTCCCGCGCCGACGGCTCGCCAAGCCCGCGAGCGTCCCGGTCGAACTGCAGCAGCGACGGATACTTCAGCGCGAAGATCGCCAGACCCGACATCAGGCAGTCCGACAGACTCAACCCGCGGCTCGACACCCCTGCGCGTTCCGGGGGCGTGGCGCGACGCCGACGGGCGCTGGACGGCGCCGTCGGACTCGACCTTCTGCCGGGTGCTCGCGGACACCGACCCGGACGCCCTGGCCGACGTGCTGCGCCAGTGGGCGGCGCCGCGCTTCGCGGAGTCGTCCGACCTGCCCGCCCTCGCCGCCGACGGCAAGCGCATCCGCGGCGCCAACCGCCACGCCGCCGACGGCGCCCGCTTCGAGACCGCCACGCTGGTCACGCACGGCGGGCGCCCGCTGGCGAGCCGCTGCCGCCGCGACGAGGGCGGCGAGACGGCCGCGGCGCGGGCGCTGCTCGACGACGTCGACATGCGCGGCTGCGTGCCCGCCCTCGACGCCCTGCACGCCTGCGCCGACACCGGGCGCGCCGTCGTCGACATCCACGGGGCCGACCACATGTTCGACGTCAAGGCGAACTGTCCCGACACCTTCGCGCTGCTCGAGACCGTCGACCGGGACGCGCCGGCCGTCCGCCGCCACGCCGACGGCCCGGCCAAGGGGCACGGCCGCGTCGAGACGCGGAGCATCGCCGCGCGCGACCTCCTGCCGGGCGCGCTCGCCTCCTTCGCGCACGCCCGCCAAGCGTTCCGCGTGATCCGCGAGCGGACCGTCGTCAAGACCGGCGCCACCTCCACCGAGACCGCCTGCGGCATCACGTCCGTGGACGCCGGCGCGCCGGCCCCGACCGCCTGCCGGCCTGGAACCGCGGCCGCCGGCAGGCGGGAACGGCAACCACCACCGCCGCGACGCCACCCTCGGCGAGGACGCCAGCCGCATCCGCGCCCGCCACGCGCCCCCGACAACGCCACTCTCGACAACATCGCGCCGCCGTCGTCTTCCACCGCGGCTTCCGCCACGTGCCCGAGGCGAACCTCCACTTCATGATGCGGCGCCGCGACGCCCTCGACGCCATCCTCGATCCCGACTGAGCGCCTTCGGCACCCGCAATCCGCCCAACCCGCCGCCGCGCGGCGCGGCGCCGTGCCCGGCCGGCCGCCCGGCTTGGCCGAACAGCGCGCCGACGCCCCGCGCAAGACGCCGAACCCGAACAAAGCCGTCGCCCGCGCTTCCGTCGCCGGCTTGCCTCCGCCTTCCCGCCGCCGCCGCGCGCCCCCCCGAGCGCGACGGTCGCTAGCATGAAATCACCCTGCCCACCTGTGTTGACTGACTTGTATTCTGTATGCAGAATGATGGACAATGTCAAGGTGAAAAGGGTGAATGGTGCCACTCGCGGTCAGCGCGATGTCGTTTCGTCGAGCCGGTGCCGGAAGGGGGATTCATGCCGATAGGACTCTGGGTCGGATGTCATAAGACATTCAGGGAGGACGACCTGAAAGTCGGCGCACTCGCGGGCGACCGCTGTGCCGGCTGCGTGTGCTGAACGCCAAGGACGACCGTGAGACAAACCATGTTCATGGTGCGTGGTCAGCCACGCTTCGCTCGCCGCTTTGCATTGGCACGCCTTCGTCCCTCGCTACGTCGTCCCCGTGCAGCTTCGATCGAGCGTCGCAATTCCAACCTTGTCTGGCGTGGATGCGATAGCGACATCAAGCCCCATCGGATGACAATGAGTCCCACCGAACCAAAGCCTTGACTTCGTCGAGCGGGAAGAAAAAGTAATGACTGGTAGCGACATCACCGGGCGGTTAGCCGACTTTATCTGGACCTGGTGGATGGCCAACAGCGTCTTGATCCGTGAAATCGTTTATGCCGCGGTTCCGACAATCGTGCTCTGCACCATCCTCGTCGTTTTCACAGATGGAGACTATAGCTTGGCCATGTGGTCTCTGGGAACGGCCTTGACCGTGGTCTGCTGTTTCGCCATCGCACACTACGTTGTAGGCATCCGCAGGGAGATTGCGAGAGTCCGCAACAGAAAGTCGCTCTCGAAGAATACGGTGTATATCAGCGTCGCACCAGCCGCATCTGAATTGTTTCCACTAATCGACGGCCTCCGAAAGAAGGGTGTCGAATTTAGCCAAAGCGAGTTCTGGTTGCTTGGATACGACGGCCGCTATGTTGTGGAGAACAAGGACAAGCGTTGGAAGAAGTACATGGAGAGATGGACGGACAACGGCCTTACCGTCAGATACATCCTGTTGGAGCACGATGCCGAAGTCGAAGACGAACTGTTTAAGCTACGGTCCAAGTTCGGAGACGGCTTCGTACCCATGATCCTGAACGAAGCAAAAATCGAAGATCAACGCGACAAGGATCGAGTCGCTAGCGTAAAGCAGGAGTTCGAGACTTTCCACCCCACACTGTTCCTCGGACCTGACATCGTCAACAAGAAAGAATGGCCTCATGGCCAAGATGCCGCGTGGCTGGAAGGGTTGCACCGGAGAAATTCTGTATTCGCGTATAGAGTGCGATACGTCTCGCCGTTGGCTATGGAGTTCCAGCAGAAGGCCGAATTCGACTCATACAGAGATAAGATCAGCAGCCTGTTCTGCTATTGCGATCTCCCCAAGGAGCAAGCGCCATCGTGAGCTTCGCACTATTGTTTCCGCTACTGCTCGGTATAGGAGTGCTCACGCTGGCGACAATGGCGCTTTTAAATGCTGCGAGTAGTCGCATGCATGACGTACTTAGAACGAACGATGTTCTCGATTACACGTTCGGCAACGACGAGGCCCAACGACTGCGTCAGAGCTGTGCGGACATGCCCAACTATCTATTCCTGTATGCAATTCTCACGTTGATTGCCTTGTCTGCATTGTACTTCCTCGCAGGCACACAAGACTTGCGCCAAGGACAGGATGTCTGGGTTCACGACAGCGGCCACAACGCACGGCCGTTCACCAATGATGCGGCCGGCACAGTGCCGGTGCCTTCTGAGTCGATACAAATAGTAGAAGCTGTAACTTGGGTCGGGATGGCGGGCTTCATATTCGGTCTCGTCTATTTCACGACCCGCTTGAGCGGGCTGTTGTACCGTGCGCTGGACATATATCGTCGATAAGATTTGGAAATTACATACATGGTTGCCCAAACCATGCTATTCGATGCCTTGGCGGTGCAGCGAGAAGGAGTGTCGCAAGCGGTTCAGCGTCGAGTCGGCACCGTGCTGCAAGGTTCGCATTTGGGATACCAGACGTGTGTGGGCCATAGCCATCTACCTGCTCACCACGTCGCTCAAGGGCGTGTCGTTGATGAAGCTGCACCGAGACCTTGGGATCACTAGAAGCGGTATCTGGCGCATCGCATCCGCGAGACCTTTCGCATCCGCGCCGCAGGTGACGAGCAGCGCGCCTCGTCGGCGATGTAGGCGGCCGGCGTCCAACCCGAAGGACTACGCGGTTTCCGCTGTCGCGCACTTCGAGACGCGCACCTGGCCTTCGACGGCCTCGACCCGAAGCTGCGATTCGTCTACGCCGCCGACCACCAGGTCGGCGAAGCGGCGTCCCTTCCGAAGAACGCCCTCGTCGAAAGCGCCGACGGATTCGTTGTGCGCCTTCACCGCTGATTCGAGCGCCCTGCCGAGCCGCTGGTTCTTGAGGACGAAGCGCAGCACGCTTTCGTGCAGTTCCCGCCCGACCGCTTGGATTTCCTTCGCGTTCCGCGCCACGCCCGCTCCGTAGTTCTCCTTGGCGAGGTCGTCGACCTGCTTCCGCAACGCCTTCGCGTGTCTGCCAAGGCTTCCTTCGCGACAGCGTCGTCGGACGCGGTGCGTGCTTCGAGAAAGGCCGCCGTCGACGCCTTGGCGTCCACCACCACGGCGCGGCCGTTGGGCAGCTTCACCACCATGTCGGGACGCCCCCGCGATCCCTCGCTGGTCGGCTGCTTGACGAAGTCGCAGTGCTTGGCCATCCCGGCCAGTTCGAAGGGTCGTCGCGATTCAGTCGATTCCAATACCGAAATGAGTATCCGTGTTGCAAGTGTTGATTTTGGAACTGTGTATGCATCCACCCTTCAAGGTTGGCCCTCGCTCCGGTGTTCGGAGTGTCAGGCCGGGGCTGGAAGCGGATCGCCGGGGCCGTGTGGCGGTTGGCCGCCCGCGGAGGCGCGACCGGCTCGTCGCCGGCTCGCGGGGTCCAGAGCCGGTCCTGGCGGAGCAGCGCGTTGGCCAGCAGCAGGAGCTTGCGCATGACGGCGACCAGCGCCACCTTCGGCGGCTTGCCGCGGCCGATCAGGTCGCGGTGCTTTCGACCGAGATCGGGGTTGTGCCGGGTGGCGGCGACCGCGGCCATGTAGAGCAGGCGGCGCGCCAGCCCCTCGTCGCCGACCAGCGTCCGCGCGATCTCCGCGTCCACGGCCTTGAGCTGCCGGCCGTTCCGCTCCAGCCGCAGCCGGCGCTGCCGCCGGAGCAGCGCCACGCGCAGGCCCTTCTGGCGGTTCAGCGCCGCCACCCGGTCCCGCGCCAGCGCCTCCCGCGCCACCGTCAAATCCCCAAGGTCGCGCAGCGCCCCGCCCGGGGGCTCCGTCGGCCGCAGCTCCAGCGCGGCGCCCATCCGCGCCAGAACCGCGGCGTCCACCGCGTCCGTCTTCGCGTTGCGCCCCATCGACTGCGCGAAGCGCCGCGCCCGCAGCGGGTTCGCCCGCGCCAGCGGCAGACCCGCCCCGGCGAGCGCCTCCTCGAAGGCGCGGTGGTGGCGCCCGGTCGCCTCGTGGACCACGCGGTCCGCCGCGCCGATCCAGCCCGCCAGCTCCTCGAACCCGGCCGCGTCGTTGCCGAACCGCGCCGCCTCGCCGGCGCGCAGCCGGTGCGCGTCCAGATGCGACTTCGAGATGTCCACGCCGACCATGTTCGGGGTGTTCTCCCGCATCCTCCTTCCTCCTGTGCTTGTCTTGCGAGCCACGATGCTCATGTATCCGTTCAGGACGTCGAGGGAAGACGGTGGCCGACCAAACTCACTTGCGGCCCCTTGCGGCCAAGCCTGAAACGGTCCGACCACCGCCTGCCCTGCGACGCCTCGAAGGGCGCCGCAGGGTGGGACCCTCCCGAAGGTCCACGGGGGAATCTAAACAGACAAGCCTGAACGGAGCGACGCCCGTGGTGGATGGGTTGGAATGTTGCCGTTGTGAACGGCGGATGAAGGCAGGCGCTTCAAGGCGAGTCGCACGAGTGCGGCACCTGGTCTCCATGGCGGCTTGCTGCCATCCGCCACGGAGCTCGATCTCGGCCGCAGTACCGCGGCCTGGTTCGGCCGCGGCAACATCGCATACCCACCTCAGCCGAGCGCCTCGATAGCCGCCGGCAGATCCCCCAAGGTGGTCACCGTGGCCGTCGGCGCGCATTGGCCGGCCTTGCCCGCGGCTGGCCGGGTCGCGTCCAGCCAACCGGCCGGGGACGGCGGCGCTTGCGGCGCGGCAAGGCGCACCCAAATGGTCGCCATGCCGACTTTCGTCGCGCCTTCCACGTCGTCCACAGGATGGTCGCCAACATGCACGGCTTGCGCCGGTTGCACCTGGGCTTGGGCCAATGCCCGCTCGAACATGGCCGGCGCCGGTTTCTGGGCGCCGACGTCGGCGGCGCAGTAACCGAACGCGAAATGCCCGGCAAGCCCGACGCGCCGATAGTCCGCGTTGCCATTGGTGAGCGCGGCGAGCGTGTAGTCGCGGCCCAAGCGCCGCAGAACATCCAGCGTCTCCGGGAAAAACTCCACCCGGTGGCGCCAGTCCAAGAACACCGCGAACGCGCCGGCCGCCAATTCCGCGGCAACGCCGGGCGAAAGGCCGCTCCGCTCCAGCATGGCGCGCACCATGAGCTCGCGCCGACGGGAGATGTCGTGTTCGATGCCGGGATGGGCGGCCAGAACCGCGGCATGGATGGCGCGCAACTCGGACGTCGCCGGCTTGCGAAAGTCCGGCGCGCGCTCGCCAAGCCATTCGTCCATCTTCGCCTCGGCGCGGCGAATCACGCCGTCCATCCGCCACAAGGTGTCGTCAAGATCGAACGTGACGAGGCGAATCACGCGTTCGCCATTTTCGCGCTTGGTCGGCGTGACCGCAGTCACGCTTCGGGGCCAGCGGGCGAGGCGGTGTTCAGGGCGCCGCGCGAAGCGCGTTCCATCACCGGCGCATGCCCTTCCACGGAGGGCGGCGCCATCAGCCGCAGCTGACGCGGCGTGGCGTCGGGATAGTCGCCCGGATCGTAGAACTTCTTCGCCCAGGTGGAATGCGGCGGGCTGTACTTGTAGAGCAGCGTGCGGCGTTCGTGATCCGCCGTCCAGCGCGCCGTGCCGTGAATCAGCGCCTCGGTGAAGATCAGCACGTCGCCAGCCGCCAAGGTGGGTTGCACCACCCAATCCGCATCACGCTCGAAACGGGCGACATCGCGGGGCATGTTTGGCAAGAAATTCGTTTTGTGGCTGCCCGGCACACACACGAAGCCGCCGGCGCCGGGCCCGGCGTCCGTGAGGTTCCAAGTGGCGACGGTGAGGCCCGTGCGCATGACGCCATCGTGGTAGCGGTACCAGTGATCCGTCTCGTAGCGCCACGGGCCGCCGTGCAACGCGTGCGCCGGGGCCTTCTTGCGCATGAAAATGCAGTAGTCGTGATCGATGCGCAAGCGGTTTCCCATCAGCTCGACGAGGTACGGCAGCACCGTGTCGTGATCCATCAGATCCACGAATGCATGGCCCCATGTGGAGATGCCGTCAAAGCGCCGGTAGCGGCCGTCTTCGGCCTGGCGCGGCCACGCCTCGTCGGCGAGGCGGATGAGCTCCCGGCACTCGTCGCCGCTAAGCACGTTCTTCACCACCAGGAACCCGCGCAAATCGAAAAGGAACTTGTCCTCGTCCGTTAGCGCGCCGGCAGCGGCTGTTTCGGCCATTTCACCTCCTTCTCCCGCTTGCTCAGACGCCGATGGCGTGGCGGTTCGAATCGCCCGCCGCGCCTTGGGCGATTCTAGCCGCACTCGGCGATGATCGTGCTATGGTGCGGCGAGTTCGGCACGGGGCCCAATGGTGCCTTTCCCAGAACCACTGGAAATGCTGCGCACGCTCATCGGCGAGCCGTCCATAAGCAGCACGGATCCAACCCGAGACCAAAGCAACCTGCCGGTCATCCACCACTTGGCCACTTGGCTTGAGGCCCTCGGCTTCGACGTGGAGGTGACGGCGCTGGCGAACAAACCCGCCAAAGCCAACCTGGTCGCCCACCGCGAAGGCCGGGACGAAACCGACGGCCTGGTCCTCGCCGGGCACACGGACACCGTGCCGTGCGACGACGCCCTGTGGCAGGTGGACCCGTTCAAGCTCACCGAGCGCGAGGGCCATTTGCACGGCTTGGGCGCTTGCGACATGAAGGGCTTTTTCCCCCTTGCACTGGCGGCCGTTGCCGAGCACCGGCACCGCGAATTGCGCAAGCCGCTCACCATCGTGGCCACCGCCGACGAGGAATCCTCCATGGACGGCGCCCGGGCGCTGGCCGCCCAAGGCCGGCCGAAGGCCGCCGCGGCGGTCATCGGCGAGCCCACGGGCATGGCGCCGGTTCGCGCCCACAAAGGCGTCGCCATGCTGGCCATTCGCGCCCAAGGCGCGTCTGGACATTCTTCCAACCCCGCTCTGGGCGACAACGCTCTCGAAGCCATGCATCGGGTGATGGGCGCGCTGTTGGCGTTTCGCGCCGAATTGGCCGAACGCCATGCGGACGCGAGCTTCGACGTGGCGGCGCCGACGCTCAACCTCGGTTGTCTGCACGCTGGCGACAATCCCAACCGCATCTGCGGCCACGCCGAGCTGCTGATCGATCTGCGCGTCCTGCCGGGCATGGACACGGCGACGGTGATCGACGAACTCCGCGCCCGGGTGGAAGCGGCGGGCGCTGGCACGCCGGTTGCCGTGCGGACGCTGTTCACGCCCGTGACGCCGTATCAGACGCCGGCCGATGGCCCGCTGGTGAAAACCCTGGAGGCGCTCTCCGGGCAATCGGCCAGGACCGTGGCGTTCGGCACCGAAGCGCCCTTCTTTCAGGAGCTGGGCATGGAAACGGTGGTTTTCGGCGCCGGTTCTATCGACCAAGCCCACCAACCGGACGAGTTCGTACACATCGGGCAGCTCGAACCCATGCGGAACGCCTTGAGCGCGCTCGTCGCCCGCTACTGCCTTTGACCTCGCGGCGGGCGCGGCAAGCGACCGCGCCGGTTTCAGCGCGTCGCCCGCTACGGCGGGACGCCCGGCGCGTCCACAGGATACGGCGGCTCGCCCCAACCCCACTCGGCCTCGCTCGCGTGATCCATCATCAAGTCCACGAAGTTCGGCACCAGACTCGCCATGATGGCCGCGCCATCGCGCACTTGCTCGCGGTTCAGACCGCCGCCCCAAGTGGCGCCGCCGTGCATGAGCTGGTTGCGAAGCACATAGAGTCGGTCGAACAAGGTCCTCAGCACGGCCGCGGTGTCTTGTGCGGCCAGCGCCCTGTTGGTCGCCCTGCGCTGGCGCGCGAAGCGGTCGCGCCAGTCGTCAAAGCCGGCGTCGCCGTGTCGGCAGAGCCAGTACGGGTGAAACACGAACCGGTTGTCCAGCATGGTGCGGATAGGGCCGGCGAAGTGTTTCCAGATGGCGTCGTGTATCACGCGCTGGCCGTCCAGCCGAACGATCTCCTCGAAGTACCACTTGAAAAAGTCCCGCTCGGTAAACTGCTGATGCAGATCGGCGTGTTGAACGTAAGCCGCGTTGAAGCTTATCCAATAGCAGATGAACGCGGTGTCCAGATCGCCATCCGCGGCAGCGCGCTCGGCACCGTGTATCCAGCTGATGGCGCGGTGCGTCCGCAAGCGCAGCGCCGCATTGAAACCGTCGCGCAGGCGGCGCTGCTTCGCTTTCAGTGCGGTGAACGTGGGTGGAGTCGTTGCCAACGGAACCGACCTGATGGCGCAGGCCCGAACAAAGATTGGAGCATACCGCATGCGGAGGTTGGCTCATGGCTCATGCCGCGGCCGACCGCATCCACGGCACACACTGCTAGACTGACCCGCATGAGCGCGCTGATCGCGAAAGACTCGCAAGTCATCGATTGGGCCGCTTTGGTGGCGGATCTGAACCGCTACCTGCGGCTGCGCACGACGCCCATCGGCCTCAAGCGCTTCAAGACCGTCGCCGAGATGGAAGAGGTGCCGCGTCTGCGGCGTCCGAAACACGTTCACACCACCGATCAGATCGTCGGCCAAGCCAGCCGCAACGGTTGGACCGTGGGCTTCACCGCGGCGGACTTGGTGGGCGACCAGTGTCGGGCCGTGGTGGGCCTGTCGCCGCGGGATCCGGCTTGGCTTTCCGGCGAGCGCATGGCCGGCGTGTGGTACGAGAACGCCGAGGAGGCGTCCAAGCACCAGCACGCGATGGACTTGGCCCCGTTCGGCGAATACGAGGCGCTGGTTGTCAGTCCCCTCGCGAGCGGCCGTCTCAAGCCGCCGGAGGTCGCTCTCATCTACGCGACGCCGGCCCAGATGATCCTGTTCATCAACGGTTTGCAATGGACCGGGTACAAGAAACTCGAATGGGGCTGCGTTGGCGAATCCGCCTGCGCGGATTCGTGGGGCCGCGCCCTCGCCACCGGGGAGCCAAGCCTTTCGATTCCCTGTTTCGCCGAACGGCGCTACGGCGGCGTGCTGGAGGACGAGCTGTTGATGGCCATTCCGCCGAGCTACCTGCCGAAGGTCGTGGCCGGGTTGGATCGCCTGTCGCGCAACGGTCTGCGCTATCCCATCCCCCAATACGGCGTGAACAACGACGTCCGCGACGGCATGGGCGTGAGCTACGGCTGACCCGCCGCGGTTCGCGGCGAGCGGCCCTTTCTCTCAAGTTCCAAGTTCCCGCGCAGCATGTCGATGGGCGGATTTGCGACAATGCGCCTAGCACTAGGCGGCGGGAGCGGAAGTTGATCTACACGCTGGAAGGACGCGGGTTGCGCACCGAAGGCGAGTTCTTTGTGGCGCCTACCGCGGTGATCATCGGCTCCGTGTCTCTGGGCCACGAAGCGTCCGTGTGGTGGGGCGCGGTGGTGCGCGGCGACTACGATACTGTCACCGTGGGCGCCCGCACCAACATCCAAGACAACTGCGTTGTGCATATGGACGAAGGCTATCCGGTGACACTCGGGGCCGGCGTCACGGTGGGCCACAAGGCGGTGCTGCACGGCTGCACCATCGGCGACAACAGCCTGATCGGCATCAACGCCGTGGTGATGAACTCCGTGCGGATCGGCCAAGACTGCCTCATCGGCTCCAACACCTTGCTCACCGAAGGCAAGGAGATTCCGCCGCGCAGCCTGGTGCTGGGGTCGCCCGGCAAAGTGGTGCGCGAACTCACCGACGAGGAAGTGGACGACATCACCGGCTTCTCGGATCGCTACGTGCGCAACTTCCGCCGCTATCAGGCGGGGCTTCGGAAACGCGAGGGATGAGGCGAGGGATGAGGCGAGGGATGAGGCGAGGGATGAGAATAGGCACGCCGCTCTCCGCCACGGCCACGCGCGCGCTGCTGCTCGGCGCCGGCGAGCTCGGCAAGGAAGTGGCGATAGAACTCCAGCGCCTGGGCGTGGAAACCATCGCCGCGGACCGCTACCCCAACGCCCCCGCCATGCAGGTGGCGCACCGGGCCCATGTGCTTGACATGCGCGACCGGGCGGCGTTGCGGCACGTCGTCCAAGCCGAGAAGCCGCATCTCGTGATCCCCGAAATCGAAGCGATCGCCACCGACGAGCTGCTCGCCCTGGAGGAGGACGGCTGGCGCGTTGTGCCGACGGCCCGCGCCGCGGCGCTCACCATGAACCGCGAAGGCATCCGCCGGCTGGCGGCGGAAAACCTGGCGGTGGCAACCTCGCCGTACCGGTTCGCCGGCAGCGAGGCCGAATATCACGCGGCGGTGGCGGAAATCGGCCTGCCGTGCGTGGTGAAGCCGGTGATGAGCTCCTCCGGCAAAGGCCAATCCACAGTGCGAGCGCGGGCGGACGTGGCCGCGGCGTGGACGCACGCCCGCCAAGGCGCACGCGGTGGCGCCGACAAGGTGATCGTGGAGGGGTTCGTGGATTTCGACTACGAGATCACGCTGCTCACCGTGCGGCACTCGCACGGCGTGACGTTCTGCGAGCCGATCGGCCACCGCCAGGAACGCGGCGACTACAGGGAGTCTTGGCAGCCGCAACCGATGTCGCCGGCGGCCTTGGCGGAATGTCGTCGCGTCGCGGGCCTCGTGGTCGACGAACTCGGCGGTTGGGGCCTGTTCGGGGTCGAGTTCTTTGTGAAAGAGAACGCCCGGGACGATCAAGCCCAGGTCTGGTTCAGCGAGGCGAGCCCCCGGCCCCACGATACGGGCTTGGTCACGCTGGCCAGCCAGGACCAGAGCGAGTTCGCGCTGCATGTTCGCGCCGTGCTTGGGCTGCCCGTACCCGCCGTGCGCCATCTCGGCCCCGCGGCCTCTGCGGTGATCACGGCCCAGGGGGACTCGGATCACGTGGCGTTCGACAACCTGCCGCGCGCGCTCGCGACCCCCGGCACGCAGTTGCGCTTGTTCGGCAAGCCGGACGTGCGCGGCGAACGGCGCATGGGCGTGGCGCTGGCGATGGGCGCGGACGTGGCGGACGCGCGGGCCAAGGCGGCGAGCGTCGCTGCGGCGGTGGCCGTAGACGTCTAGCGCGTGCTCAACGGGGCTGGCACCGAGCTGGTCGAAGTGATCCAAGAACGCACGGCTGCTTCGGCCTTCCTCGCCGGCGGAGCGAAATCGCCCGGCAAAGATGGTACGGTGCGCGCCCATGTTCACACCTGTTGCCAGAGCCATCGCCCAAGGCCCTGCCGCGGGTTCAGATCCCGGCCGCCTGGAAGTCGCGTCGGGCACGCTCTCGGCACCGGCGTCCACCACCGCCGACAAAGGCCGGAGGGCCTAGCCGCATGGACTACCACACGCTCGCGTACGTCCATCTGGCCACGGTGGCGCCGTGCTTCGTCATCGGCGCCTGGCTGCTGCTTCGGCGCAAAGGAACGCCAATCCACAAACTGCTGGGGACGATCTACGTCTCCTTGATCCTCGTATCGTCCGTGGTGGCCGCCTTCATGCCGGCCGTCGTCGGCCCGCGCCTATTCAACCACTTCGGCTTCATCCACCTGTTCTGCGTCGTCGTCTTCGTCAGCATCCCTTGGGCGCTTTTCGCGATCCACCGGGGCCGGGCGAAAACGCACGGCGGGCATATGCGGGGCGTGTACGTCGGCGGCATCCTCATCGCCGGGGCGTTCGCGCTGATGCCGGGGCGGTTGCTTCCGGGGTGGCTCTTCGGCGCCTAGAAAGCAGGCGAAAACAGCACCAACCGGACAACTGAAAAGGAGAACCACGCTGTGAACGGCTATGAACTCATCGCCCACTGTCTGAAGGCGGAAGGCGTTTCTTGGATGCCTTGCTTCCCGGCCAATCCGCTCATTGAAGCGGCGGCGCGGGTTGGCATTCGCCCGCTGGTCTTCCGCCAAGAACGCGGTGGCATCAATGCGGCCGACGGCTACGCCCGGCAAACGCGCGGCGCCCCGCCCGGCGTCTTCGCTTCGCAGTCCGGGCCGGGCGTCGAGAACTCCTTCGGCGGCATCGCACAGGCCTGGGGCGAAGCCGTGCCGCTGGTGTTCCTGCCCGGTGGCGCCGGCATCGGCGGCTACGACGTGCGTCCCAATTTCTCCGCCCGGAAGAACTACGCCTCGGTGACCAAGCTGGCCCTTTCCATCGACCGCGTCGATCGCACCGCCACGCAGATTCGTCGCGCCTTCCACACCGCGCGCCAAGGCCGACCAGGGCCCGTGCTGGTGGAGATGCACGGCGACGTGCTCGGTCAGGAAGCGCCGGCCGGCGCCGCCGAGCGCTACCGACCTTCCACCACGATGCGCTCCGCGCCGGCCCGCGGCGACGTGCGGGATGCGGTTCGGCAACTGCTCAAGGCCAACAAGCCGGTCATCTGGGCCGGCCAAGGCGTCCTTTACGCCGACGCCTGCGCCGAGTTGAAAGCGCTGGCCGAGCTGGCGCAGATTCCCGTCCTGACCACGATGCAGGCCAAGAGCGCCTTCCCGGACGACCATCCTCTGGCGCTCGGTTCGGCCAACCACACCGCGCCGAAAGCGGTGTTCAAGTGGCTCGGCGAAGCCGACCTGGTGCTGGCCATCGGCTCCGGCCTCACCCGCACGAGTTTCGGCCTCGCCATCCCGGACGGCAAGTTCCTCATCCACGCCAACGCCTCCGCCGAGGACATCAACAAGGACTACGCCGCCGACATCGGCTTGGTGGGCGACGCCAAGCTCACCTTGGAGGCCATGTTGGACGAGGTGAAGGCCGCGGTAGGCGAGAACGGCCGAGCCCAAGACGGGGAAACAACCGGCGCCATCGCGGCCACGAAAGCCGCATGGCTGCAGGAATGGGCGCCCCTTCTGGACTCGGACGAGGTGCCCGTCAACCCCTACCGCGTGATCCGCGAGATCAACCGCCACGTGGACCACAAGAACACGGTGCTCACCCACGACGCCGGCAACCCTCGCGATCAGATCATGCCCTTCTACTTCGCAACCGCGCCGCACGGCTACATCGGCTGGGGCAAGACTACGCACCTCGGCTACGGCATCCCCCTCGCCATCGGCGCGAAGATGGCGGATCCGGCCAAGTTCTGCATGAACTTCATGGGCGATCTGGCGTTCGGACACACCGGCATGGAAATCGAAACCGCGGTGCGGGCGGACCTTCCCATCACCTCGGTGGTCATCAACAACCTGACCATGGGCGGCTACGACGCGAAAATGCCGGTGGCGATGGAGCGCTACGGCGTCGGCAACCAATCCGGCGACTACGCCGGCGTGGCGCGCGCCCTCGGCGCCGAGGGCATTCACGTCAAGGAACCCGCGGCCATCGGCCCCGCGCTCGAAGCCGCCAAACGCGCCAACGCCGAAGGCCGCACCGCGGTGGTAGAGATTCGCACACGGCAGGACACCCGCTTCTCGGCCTATCCGGCGCTGCTGAAGCGCACCGCGTAACCCAAGAGTTCACGCGAAGGCGGGCGTGGCGGTCTATTTGGCGTTGCAATCCGGCTGCGAACGCCTAAGATTGGCGCAGGCGTCCGGCCGCTTGGAGTCAAGCGGCTAGGGCGCAAGCGCGATGAACGTTTACTAGAGGAGCCCAGAGGAGCACCGAGGGGATGAAAAGCAAGTTGGAATACATCTGGCTGGACGGCTTCCAGCCCACCCAGAGCCTGCGCGGCAAGACGCGCGTGGAGACGGATTTCAGTGGCCGGCTGGAAGACTGCCCGGTGTGGTCGTTCGACGGCAGTTCGACGGAACAGGCGGAGGGCGGCGCGTCCGACTGTCTGCTAAAACCCGTGGCCTTGTATCCGGACCCCGGCCGCAGAAACGGCTTCTTGGTCATGACGGAAGTGCTGAATGCGGACGGCACGCCGCACGAATCCAACGGGCGCGCCACCATCGAGGACGACGACGACGACTTCTGGTTCGGCTTCGAGCAGGAGTACTTCCTGTGGGACACGCGCACCAACCTGCCGCCGGGCTTCCCGGTGGGCGGCTACCCCGGGCCGCAAGGCGCCTACTACTGCTCCGTTGGCGCCCGCAACGCCTACGGCCGCGACTGCGTGGACGATCATCTGGACATGTGCGTAGAGGCCGGCATCAACCTGGAGGGCATCAACGCCGAAGTGGCCGCCGGCCAGTGGGAGTTCCAGGTGTTCGCCAAGGGGGCGGCCCGCGCCGGCGACGAAACCTGGATGGCCCGCTACTTGGCGGAGCGCGTCGGCGAGAAGTACGGCCTCTCCATCAACTGGCACCCGAAGCCGGTGCAAGGCGACTGGAACGGCTCCGGGATGCACGCGAACTTCTCCAACGGCGTCATGCGCGAATCCGGCGAGGAAGAGACCTTCACCAAGATCTGCGAACACTTCGGCAAGAACATCAGCCGCCACATCGCGGTGTACGGCGCCGACAACGACTTGCGCCTCACCGGCTTGCACGAGACGCAGTCCATCGACAAGTTCAACTACGGCATCTCGGACCGCGGCGCATCCATCCGCATCCCCATCGCCACCATAGAGGACGGCTGGAAAGGCCGGCTGGAAGACCGACGCCCCGCCTCCAACGCCGACCCGTACAAAGTGGCCGCCGCCATCGTGAAGACCACGAAAGAGGCTTTGGGATAGGCGCCCGCGCGCCCTTTCGGGCGCGTTGGCAGTTTGCTTCAGCAAACTGCTGCGCGGGGACCGGTGTGCGCCTCCTGGCGAATTTCGGGAAGGCTTGCCGCCTTAGGCGGTAGTCGGTTCGCGCACGGCCTCGAAAAACTCGCCGGCGGCGGCCAAGTGCGCATCGACGGTTCCGTTGCCGGCGTTGTGCGTGGCGATGGCCAAATGCGTGCAGCCGAGATCGCGCCAGCGTGAGGCGTGAATGCGCCAGCGGTCGGGGTTGCCGCCGCGGTACTGCGCTTGGGCTTGCACGCCAAAGCCCCGCCACGGCAAACCGGCCGCCTCGCGGTGCGATTTGATCTGCCGCAGCGCGTTCGCCGAAGCCTCGTTCGGCCCGCCGAGCGGGAACCAGCCATCGCCCAGCGTTGCGCAGCGCTTGAGAAGCGCCGGCGCAATGCCGCCGAACCAGATGGGTATGTCTTGCCGCGGACGCGGCAGGATGCCGGCTTGGGTGATGCGATGATATTCGCCGGCGTAGGTGAGGCTTTCCGACGACCATAGCTGGCGCAACACGTGTACTTGCTCCGTTTGCCGCCGTCCGCGCGCCGCGAACGGCACGGCCAAGGCTTCGTACTCCACCTCGTTCCACCCGGTGCCGATGCCCAAGCGGAAGCGGTTGCCCGACAGGATGGCCAGTTCCGCCGCCTGCTTCGCCACCAGCGCGGTCTGGCGCTGCGGCAGGATGAGCACGCATGTGGCGAACTCGATGCGAGTCGTGAGTGCCGCCATGAACGAGAAAACGGTGAACGGTTCGTGAAAGGCCACGTCCTTGTCGTAGGGCCCGCGCCAACCGCCCGGCCGATTCGGATCGGCGCCGAGCACATGGTCGTAGATGAGCATGTGGTCCGCCCCCAACTCCTCCGCGCCGATCGCATATGCCTTGATGGCACCCGGGTCCGTGCCGATTTCGTGATGCGGAAAGACGATGCCAAGCTTCATGTGGCCTCCGAGCATGCAAAGCGGTGCAGCGTAGTTTGACGAGTACGCCTTGGCAAACGCGCCCCTGCCGGATTCGACTCGAAAGCCTTGTTGACGTCTGACGCGGCACACGCCAACCGGCGGCGAACGCGCGTAACACGCACACTTGGGTACGTGCCCGGCGTTCGCTTCGCCCCTAACGCAAGCGCCACTGCGGCGGGCGTTTCTCCGCGAAGGCACGGGCGCCTTCCACGGCATCTTCGGACGACCACACGGATTCGATCAGCATGGCGCCCATGCGACGACCGTAATCGAGTGGCGTTTCCAGCCCCAAGTGCGCCAGTTTGCGCGTCGCGCGAACGGCCAGTGGCGCGTTGCCGGCGATGGTTTCGGCCATCTGAACGGCGGTATCGAGCAGGTCTGGCAGCGGCACCACCCGCGTCACCAAGCCGATTCGCAGCGCTTCCTCGGCTCGCACCGGCTCGCCGGACAGCAGCAGCCACATCGCATTGGAAAGGCCGACCAAGCGCGGCAGATTGAACGAGCCCCCCGGCGGACAAAGCCCCACCTTCACTTCCGCCAGCGCCATGTGCGCGTTCTGCGAGCAGATGCGAATGTCGCAGGCAAGCGCCTTTTCAAGGCCGCCGCCGTATGCCGCGCCGTTGATCGCGGCGATCGTGGGCTTGCCGTGATCGGCGGCGACGCGCTCGAAGCGGGAGATGGCGCCGGTGCTGCGAGCGCTTGGGCTGGTGGTGGCCCCGGCCTCTTCCTCGGCGGCCTCTTTGAGGTCACGACCAGCGCAGAAGGCGCGGTCGCCGGCACCGGTGTAGATGCCGAGCCAAACGTCGTCGTCGGCCACGAACTCGGCCTCCGCGTCGCGCAATTCGGCGCTCAGCTCGCGACCCAGCGCGTTCATGCGCTCGGGCCGATTCAAGGTGATGATGGCGACGTGACCGCGCTTCTCGTAAGTGACATAGGCCAAGGGAGGTCCCTGTTCGAGTCGGAATGGCCGGCCAACGTAGCACAGGCCGTTGTGGGGCATCGAGCCGCTGGCATCGGCGGACCGGCTGCCGCGAAACAGGAGTGCGGCTGTCACGGGCGATTGGAGTAGAGATCATGGTGCGACGCCGAGTAACACCAAGGGGCAACGCGGGAACACCCCGCCCTTGCCGAGTGATGTTGAGCAGGTCGCGCTCGAAGTAGGGGACGCCCGAGGACATGTGGGCTTCGAGTTCCTTCATTGGCAGCACTCCAATGCCGACGTCGATCAGATCAGAGACGAAGAATGCCATGTGCTTGACGAAGAGGTCGTGCGCGAAGGCGTATTTGCCGAACTGCCACCTCCACTGCCACCCGGTCCTTGACGAAATCGGTTTGGTTGTAGGAACGAATCGGCGTAAGACCGGCTTCCACAATCGCGTCTCGCTGCGCGGCCGCATCCAAGCTGTATATCCGCTTGACTACCTGCGCGTCCGAAGTCACGAAGAAGGACTGCCGCTGATCTTGCCAGCCGTGCGCGCCTCAAAGCCCATTGCAATGGCTTTGTTCATGGATTTGGGGGAGTACAGTAACTGCCCTTGGCGAGATTTCTCTTGCGAGACCTTGCCAGTGCGGTTGTGGAACCGCCAAGGCGGGTCCGCGAGAATCGTGGAGAACCGGTTGGTGCCTGCTTCGGCAAGCAACTCGCCGGCCGCAGACATCGTTCGGCTTTAGTCCCAGCTCAGCGCGCCGCCCGTTTGGTATTCCGTCACGCGGGTTTCGAAGAAGTTCTTCTCCTTCTTCAAGTCCATGATTTCGGACATCCACGGGAACGGGTTCTTGGCGCCGGCGAATTGTTCCTCCAAGCCGATCTGGGCGAGGCGGCGGTTGGCGATGAACTGCAGATACTCGGCCATGGTGTTGGCGTTCATGCCGAGCACGCCGCGTGGCATGGTGTCCTTGGCGTAGCGCGTTTCGAGTTCGGTGCCCTCGAGGATCATCCGGGTGGCTAGCGCCTGCATGTCCGCGTCCCAGAGGTGCGGGTTTTCCAGCTTGATCTGGTTGATCACGTCGATGCCGAAGTTCACGTGCATCGATTCGTCGCGCAGGATGTACTGGAACTGCTCCGAGGTGCCGGTCATCTTGTTGCGACGGCCCATGGAGAGAATCTGCGTGAAACCGCAGTAGAAGAAGATGCCCTCCATCACGCAGTAGTAGGCGATGAGGTTCTTGAGCAACGCCTTGTCGTTCTCCTCGGTGCCGGTTTGGAAGTTGGGATCGGCCAGCTCGCGCGTGTACTTGAGCGCCCAAGACGCCTTGTGCGAGACGCATGGCACCTCGTGGTACATGTTGAAAATCTCGCCTTCGTCCATGCCCAGAGACTCGATGCAGTACTGGTAGGCGTGGGTGTGGATGGCCTCCTCGAAGGCTTGGCGCAGCAAGTATTGGCGGCACTCCGGGTTGGTGACGAGCCGGTAGACGGAAAGCACCAGGTTGTTGGCAACCAGCGAATCCGCCGTGGAGAAGAAACCCAGGCTGCGCTTGACGATCGTGCGCTCGTCGTCCGAAAGACCGTGCTCGGACTTCCACAACGCCACGTCCGCCGTCATGTTGATTTCCTGCGGCATCCAGTGATTGGCGCAACCGTCGAGGTACTTCTGCCAAGCCCAATCGTATTTGAACGGCACCAGCTGATTGAGATCCGCGCGGCAGTTGATCATGCGCTTCTGATCCACCGTGACGCGCTCGCCGGGCTCGATTTCGGATTCGCAGTCCAATCGCGCCGCCGCCGCGGCCATGGCTTGCGCCGGCCTGACTTCTGCCAGCTCCACAGCTTCCACGTCTGGCGCCATCGTCGACGCCTTCGCCGCAGTCGGCAGCCTCGGCGCGGGCTCGGCGACCGACGTCGTTCGCAGCGCGTCCTCGACAATGCTCGTATCGGCGACGGCCGCTCCGTCGCCCCGGTTGGCCAAGGCGACCGCAGGCGCCGCAGACTCCGGCATCGCCGTTGCCATTTGCGCGACGACGGGCAGCGGCGCATCGCCTTGGTCTTCGTAGTCTTCCCAACTCAACATGATCAACTCCTTTTCAACATGCCAAAACTCGTCCAGCGTCATCGGTCCGCGTTTTGCGCCATCTGCGCGTACTCGGTGTCGATGTCGATGCCAAGCCAACGTCGGCCTAGCAGTTTCGCCACCTTGGTGGTGGTGCCGGCGCCGACGAACGGATCCAGCACCAAGCCGCCCGGCGGCGAGAAAAGCCGGATAACGCGGCCCGCGAGTTCCTCCGGGAACTCGGCTTCGTGACGGTCGTTGCGGCTTACGGACCTGATTCTCCACACGCCGCGGGAGCCCCACTGCGCCCACTCGCTTGGCGTCAGCCGGTGGCGGTCGTATTGGGTGATGCCGGGGCGCCAGAAAACGTAGATGTGCTCGAACTCGTCCACCGCGCGGTACGAATTGGAGTGCCAGCGGCTGTTCGCCCAACACGGGTCCTTGTGCCAGATGCGCTGGTCGTAGAGATAGAATCCGGCCTCTTCCGCCCACTCGGCGACCAAGCAGCCGGTCAACAGCACTTTCGTGGCCATGGACTGCTTGCCGCCGCGCACGTTGTTGTGCTCCAAGCGCCGATGAATCGTCTGCTCGCTGCACCCTAGCAGGGCGGCCAGTTCTTGGCGTTTCGCTCGCGGATGCGCCTTGCGCGCGGCAAGAACTTGCTCCCGCGTTACGGAACTGGTCTTGCGACGGACGTTGTCGGCTTGGAACTTGGGTATGGAAGCGTCGGGAAAGCACAAGATGTCGCCGATGTTGATGGCGAGGAAGCCGCCCGGCTTGACTATCCCGCTATGGCAATGGATGACGCTCCGCAGCAGTTCGCGCCAGTCGTCGAAAGACAGGTGGCGTTCGTAGGACTTGCCGACGTGGTACGGCGGCGACCAGAAGCTGAGGTCTATGCAGGCGTCGGGCAGTTGCGCCAACCGCGTTCTGGCATCGCCGGCGAGGATGCGATCGAAAGCGTGTTGCCCGTTGGCGGCCGATGGCCCGGTCGTGCCGCCATGCGGCGCCCGTCGCAACATTCGGCCGCGGCTTTCCCTGCCGCCTGCCCCACCGGTGACCATTGCGCTTCCCAAGATACCGCCTTCCGCCTATTGGCAGGCTTCGCAATCCGGTTCGTCAATGGCGCAGGCCAACGGCACTTCCGCGGGTGCGCCGAGCTCGGATTCCGTCGTCGCGGCCGAAGCACCGGTTCGCGGGGCGGCGGAAACCGCGTTCAGTGTGCCGCCGGGCTTGTCCAGCGTGGATTTCTCGGTGCTGGTGGCGCCCAGGGCGCGCAGGTAGTAGGTGGTTTTCAGGCCGCGCAGCCACGCCATGCGGTAGGTGATGTCGAGCTTCTTGCCCGAGGCGCCGGCGATGTAGATGTTCAGCGACTGCGCTTGGTCTATCCACTTCTGACGGCGGGCCGCGGCGTCCACCAGCCAGCGCGGTTCCACCTCGAAAGCCGTGGCGTACAGGGCTTTGAGCTCCGGGGATGCGCGGTCGATGGCCGCCAAGCTGCCATCGTAGTATTTCAGATCGTTCACCATCACCTTGTCCCACAGGCCGAGGCGTTTCAAGTCGCGCACCATGAACGGGTTGACCACCGTGAACTCGCCGGAGAGGTTCGACTTCACAAAGAGGTTCTGGTAGGTCGGCTCGATGGATTGCGAGACGCCGACGATGTTGGCGATGGTGGCCGTGGGCGCGATGGCCATGACGTTGGAGTTGCGCATGCCGCGCTCGCGCACTTTGCCCCGCAAGGCGTCCCATTCGAGGGTGGCGCTCGCGTCCACCTCGAGGAAATCCGCTCCGCGCTCCTCCTTGAGGCGACGCAAGGAATCGATGGGCAGCACGCCGCGGCTCCACAGCGAGCCCTCGAAGCTGGCGTAGCTGCCGCGCTCCTTGGCGAGCCGCGACGAGGCGTCTATGGCGTAGTAGGAAAGCGCCTCCATGGAGCGGTCGGCGAATTCGACCGCGGCATCGGAGCCGTAGGGGATGCGCAACTTGAAGAGGGCGTCTTGAAAGCCCATCAGCCCAAGGCCCACCGGACGGTGGCGCAAGTTGGAAGTGCGCGCCGGCTGCACGGCGTAGTAGTTGATGTCGATGACGTTGTCGAGCATGCGGATGGCCGTGCGCACGGTTTTCTTCAGCTTCTTCGTGTCCAGCCGAAACGCCGCGTCGCCTTTGTCTCGGCCCTTGTTCTTGCCGCTACGGGTTGCAATCACATGCTGCGCCAAGTTCACCGAACCCAAGTTGCATACCGCGATTTCGTCTTTGGACGTGTTCAGCGTGATCTCGGTGCAGAGGTTGGAGGAATGCACCACGCCGGTGTGCTGCTGCGGCGAGCGGATGTTGCATGCGTCCTTGAAGGTGATCCACGGATGCCCCGTCTCGAACAGCATGGAGAGCATCTTGCGCCACAGCTCGCGGGCCTTGACGCGCTTGGAGAGCAGCTTGCCGGCCGCCGCCTGGCGCTCGTATTCGCGGTAGCGGTGCTCGAAGGCGGCGCCGAAGAGATCGTGCAGATCCGGCACTTCGTTGGGGGAGAGCAGCGTCCAGTCGCCGTCCTCGAAGACGCGCTTCATGAACAGGTCCGGCACCCAGTTGGCGGTGTTCATGTCGTGGGTTCGACGTCGGTCGTCGCCGGTGTTCTTGCGCAGCTCCAGAAACTCCTCGATGTCCAAGTGCCAAGTTTCCAAGTAGGAGCACACCGCGCCCTTGCGCTTGCCGCCGTTGTGGGCGAGGGCGCAGGTGGTCATGTAGGATTCGTCGCCTTCGACCTTGAGGTCCACCACAAAGGGCGTTGGCGGCAGCGGGCGCGCGCTTCGCACTCGACTGAACAGCCAATTGCCCACGGTGAGCCAGTCGCGTTCGCGCAAAGGCCGGCAACCCAGCCGGGCCGCCAACTCCTCCACGGCAGGCACGCGGATGTTCCACGCCCTGCCGCCGTCCTGTTCGCGGCAGCGGCCGGCCGTCGGCACGCCCAAACGCAGCAGTTGATAGCGCAGGCCTTCCGCCAGCGCTTCGGATGTCGATGTGAAGGTGATTTCGGCGGCGCGGCCAGCCTTCCCGCCCGGCACCCCGCCGGCCTCCAACAGGCCGTGCAGCAGCGCCAGCGTTTGCGTGCGCGGCAGGTGGCCGAACCGCGCCGCGATGCGTTTGCGGCCGTCCACGTCGTACATGTCGGAGCGCGCAAGGGGCGCCTGGCCGCCAGCGGCGGCGCAAAACCCGCCGGTGGTGCCGTCGCGCGCCCAGCTCGACTGCGCCGACCAGCGCAGCTCGCCGCTATCGGACACCCGATGGGCGATGCCGCGAGCGTCAAGGCAGGCGCGCAGGAAGGCCAAGCGCCCGGGCCGGGCCGAATTGCCGGCAACGCCCCATTCCAAGCCGTCCTCGGTGCAATGGCCGGCGCCCAAGAGGATGCCGTAGAGCCGCGCGTCGTCCTCGTCGAAGCCGGCAACCGGAACGATCTCTTGCGGCACCGCCAGCGCCGTGTAGTCCCCGCGGCGCAGATCGCCGGCGTCCACCCACTCCGGCTTGACGCGGCCCTGCTCCAGCCAAGCCGTCGCGCGCTTCGCGGAATGGGCCGAAGGAACGCCGCGGATAGCCCAGATCGGGTGGCCGGCGGTGACGCGCAGCGGCTGCGTGGAATGCTGGACATCCACCTCGACCATCGCGTCCCGCTGGTTGTACGTCATGGTCTTTCGCACTTGGCGATAGGCGCCGCGTTTGCCCAGCACCAAATCGCCCGTGGTGACGTCGCGAATCGCCTTCACACCCTCGGCGGTGTGAACCCGCGTGTCCGGTGCGAAACACTGGTTCACCGCCACCGCCGTGTCGTTCACCACCTTGAGAAACGGCACCACGCCCTGCGATTTGCCGTTGGTGCCTTTTATGTAGGCGCCGAGGGCCCGCACCGGCGTCCAATCGTTGCCGAGACCGCCGGCCCATTTGGAGAGCAGGGCGTTGTCGCGGATGGCGCTGTAGATGCCGTCCAAGTCGTCCGAAACGGTGGTGAGGAAGCAGGACGAGAGCTGCGAGCGCAGCGTGCCGGCGTTGAACAGCGTGGGCGTCGAGCTCATGTAGTCGAACGAGGAGAGCAGGTCGTAGAACTCGATGGCGCGGGCTTCGCGGTCGTCCTCCTGGATGGCGAGGCCCATCGCCACCCGCATGAAGAACACCTGCGGCAACTCGAAGCGCACGTCGTTCGAGTGGACGAAGTAGCGGTCGTACAGGGTTTGCAGGCCGAGATAGGTGAACTGCCGATCGCGCTCCGGTTTCAAGGCTTTGCCGATGCGCGCCAAGTCGAAGCGTCTCAGCTCCGGCGCGATGAGTTCCAACTCCACGCCGCGGCGGACGAACGCGGCGAGCGCTTCCGGGTAGAAGCGCGTCATCTCCTCTTCGGTGGCTTGAGCCACGCCGCCGATGGTGTTGACGCCTTTGATGTCCAGGAACGTCAGCGCCTCGGTGCGGAAGCTGTCCAGCAGCAGACGGGCGGTGACGTAGGTGTAGTTCGGTTCCTCCTCGACCAGCGCGCGCGCCGTCATCGTCAGGCAGGTGGCGACATCCTTGGCCGCGATGCCGTCGTACATGTTGGCCAGCGCTTCGGTGATGATGCGGTCGGTGTCCACATCCGTGAGCCCGCGGCAGGCGTCCGCGACCATGCCGCGCACGCGGCGCATGTCCAGCGCTTGGCGGCTGCCGTCCCCGGCGACAACATGTATCTGCGGGGCTTGCGAAGGCGCTTGCACGGCGGCCGCGGCGTTGGCGGCGCGCACCTTGGCGCGTTCCTCGCGGTAGAGCACGTAGTCTCGCGCCACGCGGTGCTCCTCGGAGCGCATCAGCGCGAGTTCGACTTGATCTTGAATGTCCTCGATGTGGATGGTGCCGCCGGAGGGCAAGCGGCGCAGGAACGCGCTGGTCACCTGTTCCGTCAAACGCGCCACCAGCTCGCGAATGCGCGGCGAGGCGGCGGCGGTGCCGCCTTCCACGGCGAGGAACGCCTTGGTGAGGGCCACTTGGATCTTGTCGTCCGTGTAGGGCACGACGGCGCCGTTGCGCTTGATGACGCGCAACGTGCCCGGCGCGGTGGCGACGAGCGATGGCGGTGGCGGCGCGACGCCCCGGGCGGTGCGCAAAGGCGCCGATTCCGGAAAGACGCTGGTGTCTTGCTGCATGAAGTCAATTTCCCCAAGTGGTGGGCCGCCATAGGATCCAAGGCTGCCCGAAAACTGTTAGGATGTCCAGCACAACACCTAGTGAGTGCGGGCTGGCCGCCAACGGGCCGCGCCACGCACTTCCTGGACGCCAACACGAACCTCGGCAGCCCATTTGGTTGTGGGGTCGCTTCCCACGGCCCACCAAGGTGCTGCCAACGGCGCGACCTTGGCCGCCTGCCCTGGCCGCGCTTCCTTTGCGCGCCCCCTGCGCGTGCGTGCGTCGCCGCCTACCCCAACATGTAGGCGGGTGCTGGACCAAAAGCCCAACATGCGGTATCTAATGCTCTTCGCGCCCGTTTTGCAAGCACTTTCTTCGCTACTTTCGAAAAACCTCCCAACCCTCTGCAAGCGCCTGCTTCACAGCCCATCCGCGGCGGTTCCCACGCCTTTTGGGGATGGTTCGGTGGGAAGACTGTGGACATCCTCTGCGTAGGCTTTGGCAATCTCTCTTGGAAGCGAGCGCTTACCGTCGTCGTCCACATGTTGTGTCTTTCGCTGGACGCCCGAGCGCGCCGACGGTCCCGCGCCGTGCCACCGCCGGCCATGCCGTAAAGTAGCCGGTTCCGGCATCACCCGCCCGGAGGCCACGCGCCATGCCGACCTTTGCCGAGGAACTCGTCCTCTTGACGATGGACGAGAGCGGCGATTTTCTTGCCCTTGAGGAGGGCGTGCTCGGCAGCGCCTTGGCCGGCGCCTTGTTGTTGGAGCTGGCGTTCGCCAATCGCATCGACACGGACTTCGACGCGCTGGTGGTCATCGACCGCTCGCCAACCGGCGACGCGATGCGGGATCGCGTGCTGGCGAAGATCGCCTCCCGGGCCGACCCGATGGACGCCCGCAGGTGGATCCGCGAACTGTCCGGCGACGACGCGCGCGCCGCCGCGGATGCCGCGTTGGCGCGTTTGGTCGAGCGCGGCGTTCTGGCGCCACCAACGCGCAGGCCGCGCGGCAAGGCGGCCTCGCCGCGCTACCGCGTGATCGACGCCGAACCCAGGCGCGAACTCGCCGATCGCGTCGCCGACGCGCTCTTCGCCAGCGACATTCCCGAACCGCGAGACATCGCTTTGGTTTCCCTTCTGGACGCCTGCGACGTGCTTGCCAACATTCCGCCGACGGCCGACGCGGCCCGCTGGCGAGCGCGCGCCCGGCAACTGCGCTCGCTGGACCTCATCGGACGCGAGGTGGCCGGCGCCGTCGCGGACATAGAGGACACCATCCTCCGCGCCGTGCGCGAGAGGGCCGCCAAATTGCGGCGCCTGCTGTTGTTCTTCTCCACCGTCGCCGGCGTGGCCGTCGTCTGGGCCTTGGCGGCACCGGGCGCGCCGGTGCTGCGCCGCATCGACAGGTCCTTCGTCGAGGGGCTTTGGTCCGGCGACCGGCTGCAGCGGTGGAGCGGCTATCTGCTCGCCGGCCTCAGCATCGCGGCGCTCGCCGCGGCGCTGCGGTTGAGGACGCGGGCCGGGGCTCGCGCCGGCGGACATCGATGGCGCCTCGGCCACCTCGCGCTAGGTCTCGGCTGCGTTGGCGCGCTGTTCGCCCACACGGGCTTTCGCATGGGCGCGAATCTCAACGCCGTGCTCATGGGCTGCTACCTCGGCGCGTTGTTGTTCGGCGCGCTGGTGGGCGTTTGGACCGGCGGCGCGGCGCGGCTGCGCAGATTTGGATTCACGCCCAAGGCCCGCCGGTTGTTCTTGCGCTCGCATCTTTTCGCCCTGCTGCCCCTGCCGGCCTTGCTGATCGTTCACATCCTCGTCGCCTATCTGTATTGAGCGCCGTGATGCGCGCCAAGACCATTCTCTGGACATGCTGGTTCGCGGCCACCATCGTGGTCGTCGCGCTTGTGACCGCCCGCATGGTCGTTGGTGGCGACCGTGCCGTTCTGCTCGTTGGCGAGACCACCGACGGCCATCACCAAGTGGAGACGACGTGCGAAACCTGCCATGTCGCGCCGCCCTTCACCGAGGCGCAGGCGGCTGCCGAGGCGCTGAACAAGGCCTGCCGGAACTGCCACGAGGACGAACTCGCGAAGGCCGGCGACAGCCATTCGCGCAAGCTGTTTCGCGGCCCGCGCATGGCCGTCCACCGGCACCGGATCGACGCCCGGCAATGCGTCGTCTGCCATGCCGAGCACCGGCCGGCCAGCACGCGCGCCGGCGGCGTCACCGCGGCCCCGGACTTCTGCGCCGCATGCCACTCCGAGGGCGATCAGGATGTCCGCCAGGCGCGACCCAGCCACGCCGATCTCGCGTTCGACACCTGCGCCACGGCCGGCTGCCACAACTATCACGACAACCGGGCGCTGTACGAGGACTTTCTGCTGCGACACGCGGACGAATCCTGGCTGGCCCCGGTGCCGGCGCACCCGTTGGCCGCGCTGACGCGGGCCGAACGAAAGCCCTCGCGAGAGCCGCGCCGGCTCGACGCCGCCACTACGGCCATCGCGGCAGCGTTGCGCAAACCCGTACCGGCCGAGTGGGCCGGCGCCGGCCACGCCAAGGCCGGCGTGACATGCTTCGCCTGCCATGCCCCGGAGACGGCCAGCGGCCAGACGCCGGCGGAAGTACTGTGGATCGACGCGCCGAGCACCGCGGTCTGCGAGAACTGCCACCAGCGGCAAGCGGGCGCTTTCGTGCGCGGACGCCACGGAATGCGGCGACATCCGGTGCTCGCGGCCCCGCGCGAGCTGAGCCCGCGTCTACACAACCTCCTGCCGGCCGCCGTCGTCGATTCGTTGCGGGATTCCCCGCCGCCCTCGCGCATGACCGTCGGCGAGGCGCGGTTGCCGATGCGCGAGGAGGCGGCAAGCGAGTCTCTCGATTGCGGAAGTTGCCACCAGCCACACGCCGAGAACATCGACCACTCCGCGGTGCTGGCCTGCGCCTCCTGCCACGACGACGCCCACACCCGCGCCTACTTCGGCAGCCCGCATCACGCGCTGTGGCAACGCGAGATGGCCGGCGAGGCGCCGGCCGGGGCCGGCGCGAGTTGCGCGACCTGCCACATGCCCACGGCGCGCGAAGGTGGCGGAATCGTCGCCAACCACAACCAGAACGACACCCTGCGGCCAAACGAAAAGATGATCCGGCCCGTGTGCTCGCACTGTCACGGCCTGGGCTTCGCCATCGACGCGTTGGCGGACGCCGAACTGGTGGCCCGGAACTTCCGCGGCAGACCGGCGATCCATGTCGAGAGCATCGAATGGGCAACCGGACGGCTCTCCGAACCGCGTTGACGTGCAACAGCCTCAAAACGAGGGGTGTGCGACGTTTTTGTGCGCGGGCGGGCTGCGAGGGTTTGGAGAGTCACCGCGACTCCCGGTACGCAGCTCCTGCCGTGCGCTGGTCGGCGAGCCGGAAGTGTCCCGACATGCGCTGGAGCAGGGCCGGTGCCAACGACGTCATGGCCTTGCGTTCCCGCGTCCGCAGCGAACGGTGCGAGGACTTCTGGCGCATCGCGCAAACCACCGCAAATGGCGGCCTGACGGCTCGCGCACAAATACGTCGCACACCCCAAAACGAGCCGCCGTTTGACAGTCCGCGCGCCCATGTAGCATCGTGCGGACGCGGCTTCACAAGGGGAACGGCATGACACGGGGCGCGGTGTTCGTGTTGGGCGCGGCTTTCGCGGCCGTCGGCGCGGTTGCGGACATCTCCCATCAGCGCGCGGCCGACATGCTGTACCGTGTGGTGTCCGCGGACCGGGCCACCTACGCGCGCAAGGTGGTGCAGCGGCTGACCCGCGACGAGAAGATCATCACCGCCTCGGAGCACTTCGAGGACGAATCCGCCTTGCCGCTGCCGGCGCAAATGTTCCGCTTCGGCGCCGAGCTGGTGGCGGACGAGACGGACGAGTTTTCCTATTCGCTGCTCTCTTTGCACCCCATCAACAAGAAGAACGGGCCGGGAACCGATGCGGAAGAAGAGGGCCTGCGCCACGTGGCGGAGAATCCCGGCGAGAACTACTACGGCGAAGAGACACTCGGCGACGAGCGCCACTTCGTGGCCGTGTACCCGGACCACGCCGTCGCCGAAGCCTGCGTGAACTGCCACAACAACCACAAGGATTCGCCGCGCGCGGACGCCAAGCTGGGCGATGTCATGGGCGGCGTGGTCATTCGCATCCGCTTGGATTGACGGCGTTGACCAAAACCCGGGACGCGCATCCTCGCGCCTTCGCCCGCCCGGCCCGAAGGCGGCGGCGGTGACGCGCATCCTCGCCATCGACCAAGGCACGTCGAGTTCCCGAGCCGTCGTGTTCGATGGCGAAGGGCGAGCCGTCGCCGAAGCGCGACGCGCGTTTGATCCGCTCTATCCCCAAGACGGCTGGGTGGAGCAAGACCCCGAAGCGCTCTGGAGCGGCGTCGTCGCCGCCGGCCGGGAAGCCATCGCCGCAAGCGGAGTCGCGGCCGGGAGAATCGACGCCATCGGCATCACCAATCAGCGCGAGACCACGCTCGTTTGGGACGCCGACACCGGCACGCCGGTGGCCAACGCCATCTCGTGGCAGGATCGCCGCACGGCCGCGCACTGCGAGCGGATGCGGGCGCAAGGCATGGGCGCGGAGCTGGCGACCATCACCGGCCTCGTGCCGGATCCGTACTTCTCCAGCACCAAGCTGGCGTGGCTGCTCGCGCAAGGGCGCAACGCCAAGCTGGCGGCGGCCGGCGCGCTGCGCTTCGGCACCGTGGACAGCTTTCTCGTCTGGCGGCTGACGAAAGGCCGCCGCCACGTGACGGACGCCACCAACGCCGCGCGCACCCAGCTCTTCGACATCGGCCGCCAAGCGTGGAGCGACCGTCTGCTCGGGTATTTCGACATACCGGCCGCCATGCTGCCCACCGTGTTGGACTGCGTCGCGGACTTCGGCGTGGCGGACGCGGAGTGGTTCGGCGCCGAGATTCCCGTTCTCGGCGTGGCCGGGGATCAACAAGCGGCTCTAGTCGGCCAGGCGTGCTTCGAGCCGGGCCAAGCGAAATGCACTTTCGGCACCGGCTGCTTCCTCATCGCCAACACCGGCGAGAAGCATGTGCGCTCGCACGCGCGGCTGCTCGCCACCGTGGCCTACCGCCTTGGCGGCAAGCCAACCTACGCGCTCGAGGGCAGCGCCTTCAACGCCGGGGTGGCCGTCAAGTGGCTGCGCGACAACGTGGGCCTCATCGAAACCGCCGCGGACACCGAAGCGGCGGCTAGGCGCACCGGCGGCGACACCGGCGGGGTCTTCGTCGTGCCCGCCTTCACCGGCCTCGGCGCACCGCACTGGCGGCCGGACGCCCGCGGTCTCGTCACCGGCCTCACGCTGAACTCCAACGTCGATCAGATCGTCACGGCGACACTCAAGAGCGTCGCCTTCCAAGCCGCGGATCTGCTCGCCGCGGCAAACAACGACGGCGTGACCACGCGGCTTCTGCGCGTGGACGGCGGCATGGCGGCCAACGATTGGTTCCTTCAGTTCCTCGCCGACGTCGCCGGCGTGGAGGCGGCGCGACCCGAGAATCTCGAAGCCACGGCCACCGGCGCGGCGTTGCTGGCGGCGACGGGCTTGGGGCTGGCCGCCGACCCGCCAGCGGTCGCCAGAGCTTGGCGGCTCGACGCGTCATCGCGGGTGTTCTCGCCGGCGGTGGGCGAAGCCACCCGAGGCGCGTGGCTGGAAGGGTGGCACGCCGCCGTGCGCCGCGCGCTTTGACGGAGCGGCTAGGCGTCGGCGCGGATACGATCGTCGGTGGACGTCGCGGCCGTCACGTCCGCCGCCGCCAGCGTCCGCACTTGCCGGCGCAGAGCCTTGAAGTCCATGAGCGCGGAATCGGCCAAGTGGCTTGGCGTGACGTGGCGCAGGGCGCGGGCGATGTTGTCCACCCGGCCCGGCGTGGCCGCGTCCCATTGGCGCAGCATGCCTTTGATCACCTCGCGCTCGAGGTTCTCTTGGGAACCGCACAGGTCGCAGGGAATGATCGGATGGCCCCGGTGGCGCGACCAGCGTTCGATGTCGCGCTCGCGGACGTGGCACAAGGGGCGAATGACGACATGGCGGCCGTCGTCCGAGACCAGCTTCGGCGGCATGGCCTTCATGCGGCCGCCGTGGAACATGTTGAGGAATAGCGTCTCCACCGCGTCATCGGCGTGGTGCCCCAACGCGATCTTGGTGGCGCCGATGCGGGTGGCGAAGTTGTAGAGCACGCCTCGGCGCAGCCGCGAGCAGACCGGGCAGTAGGTCTTGCCTTCCGGCGTCAAGCGTTTGACGATGGAATAGGTGTCTTCCTGGACGATGTGGTGTTCGACGCCGAGGGTGGTCAGGTAGCGGGGCAGCACGTCGGCGGGAAAGCCCGGCTGCTTCTGATCCAGGTTCACGGCCACCACCTCGAAACGCACCGGCGCGTTGCGCCGAAGCGAGAGCAGCATGTCCAAGAGCGTGTAGGAGTCCTTGCCGCCGGAGAGGCACGCCATCACCCGGTCGCCTTCCTCGATCATGCCGTAGTCCGTTACGGCACGACCGACCAAACGGCGCAGCTTGCGGCCCAGCTTGTTGCCGGCCGCGCTTTGGCGCCGCGGGGCCGAAGCGGAGACCGGCGCCTGGGCGAGGGCCATCACACCTCCCGCAACACGGTGATGGGCGGCGAGAAGACGAGCTTGCGGGTGCCGAGGTAGCCGACCGTGGCGACTATGGCGACGCCGAGCGCCGGGCCGGCCGCCAACAGCCAAGGATGCAGGCGCGTGGGGAGTTCGAATATCCCGCTGTTGAGCGCCCAAACGGTGATTTCCGCGCCCGCCGCGGCGACGACGCCAGCGAACGCGCCGAGCACGGTGAACTCGGCCACCAAGGCGCCGCTGATGAGCTTGCGGGTGCCGCCGAGGGCGCGCAGCAAGGCGTGCTCCTTCAACCGCAAATCCCGGCTCGACTGTATGGAGGCGATCAACACGAGCGTGCCCGCCGCGAGCACCAGATAGAGCACCAGTTCCACGGCTTGGGTGACGCTGGCGACGATGCGCCGCACTTGGGCGATGATGGCGTCCCACTCCACCACCGTGACGGTGGGGTGCGCGGAAAGCAGCTCGTTCAGGAACGGCTTTTTCTCGGGGGGCAGAAAGAAGCTCGTCATGTAGGTGACCGGGTGGCCGGCCATCGCGCCCGGCGAGAAGATGATGTAGAAGTAGGGCTGCGGGCTTTCGAATTGTATGCGTCGCAGGCTGGTCACCTTGGCGACAAGCGGCAGGCCGCCGATGTCGAATGCCATCGAATCGCCCAACGCGAGGCCGAGGTGGCCGGCGTAGTCCTCTGTCAACGAGATGGCCGGCTCCTCGGGCGTTTCCGTCCACCACTCGCCCTCCACCACGAGGTTGTTGTCCGGCAGGCGGGCCAAGAACGTGACCGGGCGCTCCGAACGCAGGCGGGGGCCGGGGCCGCGTTCACCCTCGCTCACACCCTGGCTCCGAATCCGCCGACTCCATTGGGCGGCCGGCACGTCGTTCACCGCCGAGACGCGGCCGCGGGTCATGGGAGTCAACTCGCCGGCCCAGTCGGCGTTGCTCTCGAGCATGCTTTGCACCGACGCGGCCTCGTCCGGCGCGACGTTGATCAGCGTGTGATTCGGCGTGCCTTCGGGAATCTGCGCGCGCCACTCGTCGATGAGCGCGGTGCGCACCAGCACCATGATCAGCAGCAGCATGATGGCGAAGCCGAAAATCATGATCTGCGCGACGTTTTCGCGATGGCGCCGCTGCAAGCCCGCCAACGCCAAACGCCACATGCTGCCGGCCTGCATCCCAACCACCCGGCCGCCACGCAGAAGCACCAGCGCGACCACCGCGAAACACCCGCCGGCCACCAACCCGCCAACCAGGGCCGCAACGGTGAGCCGCACGTCGCCGCTGTACCAGATCAGCAGCCCGAGGCTCCCGACGACGCCGAACCCGTAGGTGACGAACGGCGCCGCGCTCGGCGCGAGATCCCGGCGCATCACCCGCATCGGCGAGACCTTGCGCAAGCCGAGCAGCGGGGGCAGCGCGAACGCCAGCAAGCAGATGAAGCCGGTCACCAAACCCACCACCAAAGGTCGCGGCCCCGGCCACGGCAGACTTCGCGGCAGATAGTCGCCGAGCGCGGCGATGATGGCCCAATGCACCAGCGCCCCCAGCAGCAGCCCGATGAGCGCTCCGGCGATGCCGATCACCAGCAGCACGCCGGTGTAGCCCCATTGGATGTCCCGCGGCGTGGCGCCCAGCGTCTTCAGCACGCCCACATGGTCGAAGTGGCGCCGCGCGTAGCGGTTGGCGCCCAACGCCACGGCGATGCCGGCCAAGAGCACCGCCAACAGGCCCCCAAGGAGCAGAAAACTCTCCGCCCGCTCCAAGGCCCGGGCGATGTCTTGGCCGGTGTCGCGGATGCTTCGCCAGCGGTAGTTCGGCGCGAGTTCGCTCTCGATCGCGGCCTTCAAGGCCGCCAGCCGATCGTCGTCTCCCGCCAACCCCAAGCGGTATTCGATGCGGCTGGCGGGTTGGATCACGCGGGTGCCGGGGACGTCCTCGGCCCGCATCAAGAGACGCGGCGCGAACTCCGAAAAGCCGCCGCGGTCCGGCTCGCCGGCGATCACCTTGGCAACGACGAAGCGGGCGTGTCCGACCAACACCTGGTCGCCCACCGCCACCCCAAGCGCGGGAAACAACCGCGAGTCCATCCAAACCTCACCCAACTCGGGCATCCCGGATGTGACGCGGCTGGCGCCAAACGGCTCGTCGGCCACGCGCAAGACGCCGCGCAACGGGTAGCCCGGCGTGACGGCTTTCACCCCGGCAAGCTGGCTGCGTCCATCGGCGCGGCCGCTGTTGGAATCGGCGAACACCATGGACGGGAAGGAGACGACATCCACCACGCGCAGGCCCTCGGCGCGGGCGAGGTCGCGGAAGCGCTCCGGAATGGCTTGCGACGAATCGATGACGCGATCAGCGCCGAGGAAGCTGGTGGATTCCACGACCAAGGCCCGCTGCAGGCGATCCACGAACAGGCTCACCGCCGACACCGCGCCGACCGCGAGCAAGAGCGCCGCGAACAACAACCGCAACTCGCCGGCCCGCCAATCGCGCCCGGCGAAGCGCAGCACCAGCGCCAACGTCATCGCTGGACGCCGGCGATGCGGCCGGCTTCAAGGGCAAGCGTCGCGCCGCATCGCGCGGCGAGCGCCGCGTCGTGCGTGACCAGCACCAGGGTGGTCGCCTCCTCGCTGTTCAAGTTGAACAACAGATCGGCGATCCGCGCCCCGGTGCGCGTGTCCAAGTTGCCCGTGGGCTCGTCGGCGAACAGCACCTTCGGCGCGCACGCGAAAGCCCGGGCGATGGCCACGCGCTGCTGTTCGCCGCCGGACAGCTGACGCGGATAGTGGGTGGTGCGGGCAGCCAGCCCAACCCGTTGCAGAAACTCCCTTGCGCCTTGGCGGGCGCGGCCATCGCCGCGCAGTTCCAAGGGCAGCATGACGTTCTCCAAGGCGGTGAGGCTGTCGATGAGTTGGAAGGACTGGAACACGAAACCCACCGAGCGGCCGCGCACGCGGGCGCGCTGTTCTTCGTCCAAGGCCGTGATCTCGGCACCGTCGAGCCAGACTTGGCCGGCGGAAGGCAGGTCCAATCCGGCGAGAATGCCGAGCAGGGTGGTCTTGCCGGACCCGGACTCGCCGACGACGGCGAGCTGCGCCCCTTGTTCCACCGCCACGTCCACATCGTCGAGAATGGTAAGCTCGCCCGTCGCCGTGGAGACGCGCTTCACCAAACCGGTGGCGTAAAGTAGGGATGTCGGCATTCGCAGTGCCCGATAAGTCGTTGGTGAAAGGCCTTGAGGCGCAGACCGCCCGCCGCCCGCGCGCTGCGTCCGGGAAACCGCCGCGATGGGGTGACGGCGCTAGCGCGACGAATCGCGCACCCGCACGGTGTTCACGACAGTAGCAGTGCGCCGCGCCGTAATCAATTGGCCTCCCGGCCCCGAGCGCGGGCCGCCCGCCGGCACCGGACGTTCGCGCGCCCGCGCGATGTTGCTGCTCGGCGCCTTGGCGCTCGCCATCGGCGCCGGCGCCGCGGCGTCGGAAAAGCCGGTCGGGGACGCGGCCGGCAAGACCGTGCTGGTGGTGGGCGACAGCATCAGCGCCGGCTACGGCTTCGCGCTGGAAGAGGGCTGGGTGAATCTGCTCCGGCAGCGCGTCGACCCGCCGCACCGCGTGGTGAACGCCAGTGTGAGCGGCGACACCACCACCGGCGGCAAGGCGCGGCTTGGACGGTTGCTGACGGAACATCGCCCGGACATCGTGATCATCGAGCTCGGCGGCAACGACGGTCTGCGGGGCGCGCCGGTGGATCGCATTCGCGCCAACCTCCGAGCCATGGCCGACGAGGCGCTTGCGAGCGGCGCCGAACCGGTGCTGGCCGCGATGCGCATTTTTCCCAACTACGGCGTGCGCTACACCGAAGCGTTCCACGCCGCATTCGGCGAAGTGGCGGAGGCGACCGGCGCGACGCTGCTGCCGTTCCTGCTGGACGGCGTCGCCACGGAACCGCAACTGATGCAGCGCGACGGCATCCATCCAACCGCCCAAGCGCAGCAGCGGCTGTTGGACAACATCTGGCCGGTGCTGGCGCCGCTGTTGGAGTGAGAGGGGCCTTCGGCCTCTCTGGCTCGACCGAGCGGTTGGGCCGCAATCCCGGCGACAGCCGCCACGGCCCAGCGGCAGCGGGATCAAAACGAAAATACCAGCTATCTCCTACAAAAAATCGAGCAAATGTCGCTGTTTTCGCCACTGTCGCAACGTGTAATCCGGCTCCGCCGCTTCACTAACCGGACTGTAAAGAGGAGCACTGAAATGAAAGATGAGGAAGCACTTTGCGGCAGCCGCCGCGGCGGTGGGACCGGGCGTGGGCGCGGCGTCGCTACCGGCGGGCGGCATGCCATTGCCGAAGGCGCGGGCCGGCTTGTTCGCGTCCGCTCTTGGCACTACGCTGCCGCTGTTCGGCCGAGTCTTGCCTGGACAGCGGGAGAGCGCCGGTGGCGGGCCAAATGCGCTGGACCACCGGTGTACTGGAACGCCGTCGTTCTTCGTGCCGCTGGCGCCATGGCGGGCCGGCGATCGGCCGGCAGGAAGCTAGGCGACCGTCGGCTTTGGGCGGGCACCGCCGGCGTTCGCGTCCGCGCGCCCGCCACCGCTTAGGGCTGCCACGGCCGCCGCACAGGCCGCGCAATCCCCTTGGGCGTCCTTGCGCACCGGCCGGCCGCACTTGCGACACGGCCGGTAGCCGCCCTCGCGGAGGTCCCGCCCCAAAGAGATTCGGCCGTCGAAGACGAAACACTCGCCCTCGAACGCGTTGTCCTGCGGGGGCGTTTCGGCCAAGTACCTCAGAATCCCGCCGCGCAGCTGATAGACGCTGCGCCAGCCCCGCTCCAAGAGGTGCGCCGACGCCTTTTCGCACCGAATGCCACCGGTGCAGTACATGGCCACCGGTTGTTCGCGGTTGCCGGCCAAGGCGTTGTCGGCGAAAGCCGGGAACTCGCCGAAACTGGCCGTGGCCGCCGGTGTCGCCCCGCGGAACGCGCCGATGGCCGACTCGTATTCGTTGCGCACATCCAGCACCAGAACTTCCGGGTCCGCCACCAGGGCGTTCCATTCGGCGGCGGCCACATGCCGGCCAATCGGCGTGGCGGGGCTCAATCCACGCCCGCAGGTGACGATCTCGCCGCGCTCGCGCACCCGCATGCGCTTGAACACCACCGTGCCCGGTGGCGCGGGGGTCCACATCGGTTCACAGGCCGGGAAAAACTCCCGCAACACGCTTTCCACACTCGGCCGCGAACCCGCCAGCGCGGCGTTGACTCCTTCCGGCGCGAGCAGCACGGTGCCGGCGAGGCCGCGGGCGGCGCAGGCGTCCTCCAGGCTCTGGCGCAACGCGCCGATGTTGGCCAAGGGTTGGAATCGATAGAAGGACGCCACCCATCGGCCGGGCTCGCCGCTCAAAGCCTGCGCCCGCCGTCGCCGCCCCGGCAAGGAGGCGACATTGGCGCGTCGCCGAAACGCTTCTGCCACTCGACGGCGGTGTAGGTGTGCACGGCCAGGGCGTGAACCGGGCCGGCCAACTCGTCCGCCAAGGCGCCGTTCACGGCCCGATGCCGCCCCAGCAGCCGCTCGCCGGCGAACCGCTCGGAGACGATGACCACCTTGAAGTGCGTTTGGGAACCGGGCGGCACGTTGTGGCTGCCGCTTTCGTTCACGACTTCAAGATGCTCCGGCGCGAAAACCGCCGCCAGCTTGTCCTCAATGCGTTCCTGAACGGTCGCCATCGTTCGGCCTGCCTCCACGCGCCGCAGCCGCCTCAACACAACGCCAGCGCGACGGTCACGTTGTCCATGCCGCCGGCGCGATTCGCCGCCTCCACCAAATCCCGGGCGGTGGCCGCCAAGTCCGGCTCGCCGCCCTTGGTGGCGGTTTGCAGCTGCCATTCGATCTGCTCGTCCGTCAACATTCCGGTCAAGCCGTCGCTGCAAAGCAGCAGCACATCGTTTGCCGCGATGTCCACCTCGGTGATCTCCGGGTCCAGCGTGGGCTTGGCGCCGATGGCGCGGGTGATGATGTTGCGGTTGGGCGCGGTGCGCGCCTCTTCCGGCGCGATGACGCCGGTGTCCACCCATTCTTGCACCAAGCTGTGGTCGCGGGTGATCTGGGTGAAGGCGCCGTCGCGGAAGCGGTAGGCCCGGGAATCTCCCACATGGGCCACATAGCCTTTGTCTTCGCGCACCGAGAGCACCACCAGCGTGGTGCCCATGCCGCGGTAGGAGGAGATGGCGCTCGCCATGCCCACCACGCGCTCGTTGGCGAGCTTCAGCGCCGCCCCGAGCTCGGGCGGTTCGAGCGGCCCGCGCTTGCGCGCCGCGACCAAATGGCCCAAGGCCGCGTCCACGGCGATCTCCGCGGCGACGCCGCCGGCGCTGGCCCCGCCCATGCCGTCCGCGAGCACGACCAAGCCGATCTCCGCCCGCAACGCGAACACGTCCTGATTCTGCTCCCGCACCCGACCGGGATCGGTAGCGCCCTGGGCTTGCATCGGCCGCGCATTCCAAGCTCGCGCGCCTCGGCGGCGCGACGGTGCAATTCTATAGCGACACCGGGCCGCGCACCCAAACGACACGCTCCACCGGCCCGCCGCCTGTCGATCACAGGACTTTCCCACAAGGAATCGGGCAAATATCGCTATTTTTTGCTATTTTCGCCCCGCATATTGCCTGCCGCAACTTCAATTCAACTGAAAGGAGCAAGCAATGAAGAAGCAGCCACTGGCGCTCGCGGGCGCCCTCGCTCCAGGCTTTGGCGCGGCGGGCTGGAGCCCGGCTGTCGGCGAGGCGGCCGCTCCACAAGCGCTGGTTGGCCGGGCGTTGGCTGACGGCCTCTCCGACGCGGGCCAAAATGCGTTCGTCGCGATGGGCGCGGCCGCGGGCGGCGCGACCGGCCGAGATATCGCGCGGAACGCGGCGAACACCCCGGCAATGAAAGAGTCCATCCGGGTGGCGGCTCGCGTCGCGTTCCGGCGCCAGGGCATGTTGACCGGCGCGCGCGTCGGGGCCGCGTTCGGCGTCTGGGGCGGATTCCCCGGACTCGTCATCGGCGCCGGCATCGGCGCCGTTTAGGCCCAGGTCGGCCGTCGCCGTGTTCCTCCTCCTCGCGGGTTTGGCCGGCATGGCCTACGGCGCAGGCGCGCTGTGCATGGTCCGCTGGCGAACCGGCGGGGAGGAGACCGGCATCGCGATGATCGGCGCCGCCGCTCTCGGCGGCGGCACCGTCGCCGTGCTGGTGCATGTGGCGACGACATATGTTCCGCTTTTGGAAACCCACACGGCCAACTGGCCGCGGGGCGTCGCGGGTATTGTTGCCGGCATCGTTTGGGCCGCCCTGGTCTACGCGGGCGCCCGGTTCTTGTTGGATTTCTGCGGTGTCGCGTACCGGTGGGCGTGTCGCCGGGAACCGGCCGGAGACGAGACGGTCGAGTTCTGGCTGCGGCGCCACGGCGCCGACGCCTGCGGGTTCGCCTTCGCCCTCGTCTTGCTGGTCGTTTGCGCCCATTACTTGGGTTTGGAAGACCACCAGAGCAATCCGCTCTCGTGGGCTTTGGTCGTCGCATGCATCGCCATTCCGCCGCTGTACAGCACCTGGGTGACGCCGTGGTTGCTCTACTTGCGCGCCCGATCCCTCGACGCCGGCGACTTTCCGGAGATCCACCAGTGGCTGGCGGAACTAGGGCGCACGCGGAAGCTGCCGAAGTTCCACCTTCGCGTGCAGGAAGGCCCGATGATCAACGCCTTGGCCACCGGCGGCTTGCGCCGTTACTTCATAATCCTCGGCGCCGGTCTTGTGGAACGCATGTCCACAGCGCACCTGAAGGTGGTGCTGGCGCACGAAATAGGCCATGTGTTGAACCGCGACACCACTTGGCGCACCGTCGTCTCGGTTTTGATCTGCGCCTCTCTGCACGTCTTGTATTTCACTCAAGTCGTCATGGCTTTGGACTCCATGCTTCTCGAGGCGTTGGCCGTGAGTATCGGGGCACCGGTATTCTGGGTCGTCTTGCCGGGCCTGTGGCAACGCCACGCGGAATACCAGGCCGATCGCAAGGCGGCGGAGCTCATAGGCGAACCGGAGGCGGTGGCCGAGGCGTTGTTGAAGCTGAGCGAGGTGTCGAACTCCTCCGTCGATGTGGCAGGCTGGCCGCATCCGCCCATGCGGGCTCGCGTGGAGGCCGTTCGCCAGTTGGCGGCCGGGCCGAAGACCGAACCCGACAAGCCGCGCTGAACCGTCGCCCGCGCCCCTGCTATGCTGGGCACGAGCAGCCGAGGAGGGCGACCATGTTCGATCTGACAGGCAAGGTGGCGGTCGTCACCGGCGGCAACGGCGGCATTGGCCTGGGCTTCGCCGAGGGTCTGGTGGAGCACGGCGCCGGCGTGTGCATCTGGGGCACCAACGAGGGCAAGAACGCCGCGGCCAAAGCGCGGCTCGAAGCGCTCGGCGGCGCCGGCGCCAAGGTTCTGGCGCTGCGGTGCGATGTCGGCGACGAGGACGCCGTGGTGGCCGCGTTCGCCCGCACCGTGGAGGTCTTCGGCCATGTGGACGCCTGTTTCGCCAACGCCGGCGTGGGCGGAGGCGGAGCGCGGTTCGACGCCATGACGCTGGCCGAGTGGCATCGCGTGTTTCGCGTCAACATGGACGGCGTGATGCTCACCTTCCGGGAAGCCGTGAAGCACATGAAGACGCGCGGCGGCGGTTCGCTGGTGGTCACCAGCAGCGGCACGGCGCGGTTCGGCGCCGCCGGCAGCGAGCACTACTCGGCCACCAAGGCCGGCGTCATCGCCCTGGCGCAGTCCTTGGCGGTGGGACAGGCGCGCTACGGCATTCGCGCCAACGCGATCATTCCAGGCTGGATCGAAACGGCGATGACGGAGCGGGCGCTCGCGACGGAGGTGTTCCAAAACCGCGTGCTGAAGCGCATTCCGCAACGGCGCTGGGGCCAGCCCGACGACTTTCGGGCCATAGCCGTGTATTTCGCCAGCGACGAAAGCAGCTACCACACCGGCGACACCATCGCCGTCGATGGCGGCGTGTCGCACTTCTAGCGCGTTCGGCCAATTCGACAAAAGGGCAGGGAACCATGTGGTTGCGCCTTCGCCAAATCGCCTTGATCGCGCCAAAGCTGGCGCCGGTGTTGGACGAGTTTCGCAGCGTGCTCGGTTTGGAAGTGTGCTTCGTGGACCCGGGCGTCGGCCACTTCGGTTTGGAGAACGCGCTGTTGCCGCTCGGCAACCAGTTCATCGAATTGCTTGCGCCCGTCCGCGCGAACACGGCCGGCGGCCGCTATCTCGAGCGGCGCGGCGGCGCCGGCGGGTACATGGTGATCACCCAATGCGACGACCACGCGCCCCGTCGCGAGCGCATCGACGCGCTCGGCATCCGCCTGGTGGCGGATCACCGCGGCCGCGAATTCGTCCACATGCAACTGCACCCCAAGGACACCGGCGGCTCGTTTCTGGAGATAGACGAACAGACCGGGCCGGAAGCCCACGCCCCGGACGGGCCGTGGAGGCCCGCCGGGGGCAGCTGGAAGCATGCGCAACGGCTGCACCGCGTTGCCGGAGTGCAAGCCGCCGAAGTGCAGGCGGCGGACCCGGGAGCGGTGGCCGCGCGCTGGGCGGAAATCGTCCAGCTCCCGCTTGACGCGGACGACGCCGGCAACCCGCGCCTGCTGCTGGACAACGCCGCCGTGCGCTTCGTGCCTTGCGCGGACGGCAGACCGGAAGGCTTGGCGGGGCTCGATCTCGCAACCGTCGATCTCGCGGCGGTGCTGGCGGACGCCCGCGCCCGGAACCTCGTCACGGGCGACTGCCAGATCACGCTCTGCGGCATGCGGCTGAACCTCGACCAATAGGCCGCCAAGATGCTCCGCTACACGCCGCCGGTGGACGACATGGCGTTCGCGTTGTTCGACGTGTTCGACGCCGAGGCCGAGTGGGCGCGCTTGCCGGCGTTCGCCGACATGGACGAAGCCGTCGCCAAGGCGGTGCTGGCCGAGGCCGGCAAGCTGGCGGCCGAGACCTTGCTGCCCAGCTACCAAAGCAGCGACGCCGAAGGCGCGCGGTGGCGCGATGGCGAGGTGGTCGCACCGGCCGGCTTCCGAGCGGCGTTCGACGGCCTCGTCAAGGGCGGCTGGCTCGGCGTGTCCGGCAATCCGCACCACGGCGGCCAGGGCCTGCCGAAAATGCTGACGGTGCTGGTGGAGGAGATGTTCTGGGCCGCCAACACCAACCTCTACCTCTACGGCGCCCTCACCACCGGCGCCGCGATTTGCATAGACGCGCACGCGGACGCCGCGTTGAAACGCCGCTACCTGCCACGCCTCTACAGTGGCGAGTGGACCGGCGCGATGGCCCTCACGGAGCCTCACGCCGGCACGGATCTGGGCCTCATCCGCACGCGCGCGGAACCGCTGGCCGACGGCACCTACGCCATCACCGGCAACAAGATCTTCATAACCAGCGGCGAACACGATCTCGCCGACAACATCGTCCACCTGGTGCTGGCCAAGCTGCCGGACGCTCCGCCCGGCAGCCGCGGCATCTCCTTGTTCCTCGTGCCCAAGTACCGGCCGTCCGACGACGCCGCGGACGGTCCCGACGCCGCCGGAAGTGTCCGCAACGGTTTCGTCAGCCGTTCCATCGAGCACAAGATGGGCATTCGCGGCAGCGCCACTTCCGCGATCGAATACGACGCCGCGGTCGGCCACCTCGTCGGCGAGCCGAACCGCGGCCTCGCTTGCATGTTCACGATGATGAACCACGCCCGCGTGTCCGTGGGGATTCAAGGTCTCGGCCTTGCCGAGCTCGGCTACCAGAACGCCGCGGCTTACGCGCGCGAGCGCCCGCAAGGCCGCGCCCCGTCCGGCCCCCGGGACCAGAACGCCGAGGCGGATTCCATCCTCGTCCACCCGGATGTGCGGCGAATGCTGCTGGCGCAACGGGCGTTCACCGAGGGCGGGCGCGCCTTCGCGGCGTATGTCGGCCTGCTGTTGGACCGCGCCGAGCACACCGCCGACGAAGTGGAACGGGACGCGGCGCAGGTGGCGGCGGACCTGCTCACGCCTGTCGCCAAGGCGTTTCTCACGGATCGGGCGATGGATTGCGCGTTGCTTGCCCAGCAGACGTTCGGCGGCCACGGCTACATCGCGGAGCACGGCATGGAGCAGATCGTGCGCGATGTCCGCATCAGCCAGATCTACGAGGGCACCAACGGGGTTCAGGCGTTGGATTTCACGGCCCGCAAAGTGCTTCGCGATCGCGGCCAAGCGCTGCGGCGGCTGTTGAACGACTTGCGCGGCGAAACCGTGCCCGACGAGTTCAGGGCCCCGCTCCACGCGGCCCTGGACGCCACCGAACGCGCCGCGGAGCGAATCGCCACCGCCGCCAGAGCCGACCCGGCCGCGCCTGGCGCGGCTTCGGTGGAGTTTCTGGAACTCGCCGGCCTCGCCATCTACGCCTGGTTGTGGGCGCGAATGGCGCAAGTCGTGACCAAGGCCGATGCCGCGCAACGCGCCCGGCACGAGGGCAAGCTCGACGTGGCGCGGTTTTTCTACGCCAAACTGCTGCCGAAGACCGTCGCCTTGGAATGCGCCATCCAAGCCGGAGCAGCGCCCGTGATGGCGTTGCCGGAAGAACTGTTCTAGGGCCTGTTGACACTAGGTGTATGACGTTCCAAGCCAAACCGACCAGCGAAGTCGCTATGGACTCACGGAATCGCAGTTCGAGCAGACCAACACTTGCTGCCGCGGCAGCGAGTGAACGGCAAGCACGACAACCGGACGGTGGTGAACGGCATGCCGTACTGGGGGAGAACGGGTGCAAGTAGCGCGCCCTTCCGGTTCGGGCCGTGGAACACGGTGTGCCGGCGTTGGCGGCCGCGGCGCAGACCAGCTAGGAGCTGGACGTGCTCCAACGTGGCCGACTCCGGCGCCCGGGAAGTTCATGGACGAGACGCTGGCCCGCCTGCGGCGCCGGGCGTCGCGCAATCAGCACCGGCTGCGCCCGGAGATGCTGGAATGCCCCAAGCATGTGATCGTCTTCACCACGTTCCCGGGAAACCGAGTTCGACGCCGCGGCGGTTCTGCGCTGGTACCGTCTGCGCTGGCAGGTGGAGCTCGTGTTCGAGCGCTTTCAAGTCGCTGGCCGGGCCGGGCCATCTGCCGAAGCGCGACTCCGACAGCGCCCGGGCGTGCCCGTACGCATGTTCGAGACTTGGAACGTCGTCTCCCGCTCCCTCGCCGACCCGCCGCGGAGACGTCGACAACAAATTTCTGGACTACTTTCCGTTTTTTCAGAAATCAAGTTAGCGCACATGGGCCAGCGGCCTGGGCCACGCGCCTAGCAATCTGCGAGCCGCTTAGCCGGAACACAGGCGTGTTCGGCGACCGCCCGCCACGCTGGTTGGCCATGCGTTCCGTGGCGGCCATCCGGGCGTCGCTCGGCGCGGCCGAGAAGTGGCCGTCCGCCGCTGCGGCGATTCCTAGTCTCTCAATGATGCTGCTAGCGCCTGGCGGACCAAGGGTATACACGCAGCGACATCGTCCTGAGTGGCGACACTGAAATAGCAGCTCCCATCATACCGCGCGTTCTTGATGTATTTGAGATCCGCCGCATCTCGGACGTCTAGGTCGCACTCCACGCACTCGTCAACATCCAAGTCAAGGAGAAATAGCAAGTGCCGGCTACGCGGTATCACTTCGCAGAAGAACGTCGCCCTGTTGTGATAGCTCACCGACCTTGGCCAAGCGACTTCATTTACGTCCTTCATTGACATTTGAGATTGGAACGTATCAAACAGTTCCATAGCCTCATCGTCCATTCGGCCGCGAATGTCGTCGACATCGCCGCCCTCGTCGCGGAGCCTGCTCTCCTCGGCATCCGCCAGCAACTCCTCGGATACGCTCAACGACGGCCAGATGTCCAGTGCCCATTTCGAGAGCTTCTTCGCGCGCTCTCGCATCTGCGTCTGCGTCCATTCCTTTTGTTGTGCAACGTACCTGTTGAGCCGGAGTGAGCTGTGCTCGAAGCCATTCTTGGTCTTCCTCTTGAACTGGAACGGCTTGTCGGAGTACTTTTCGTTGTATCCCGTGAGTGTGAGGTTTCCAAGCCGGTGTAGCCACTCGGCTTGAACGTCCTCCCAATTGTCACCTAGCATCTGTTGCCAAGCCTTTGAGAGACGCTCGTTCTGTGGCATGATATGCTCTATCGTCAACAGGCTCGTATCCGAGCGCTCTTTCGATTTGCTGTTCTCCAGTTCTTCTAGAAGGAAACGACAGATGGGGCGGTTGTAGAGATCGTCCTGCTGAAGAGCACGCTTGAACTGCTGGTTTGTCGGAAAAGCGTAGTTGCCATCAGACAGCCAATGCAAGTTCACCTTCAGGTATCCGAGAACGTCTGTCTTCTTCAACGCATAGGCGAGCTTCGAGAAGTGTGTCCAGTATGATCGGGTTGGCTGGCGGCAGATGCTGCGCCGCACGAGGTAGCTCTCAACCAGCTCCAACGCCTCAACGAGGTCTTCAGCCGTAATGTACTTTAGCTCAAAGGCTTGCAAAAGCCGCATTATCAGAATCGCGGGCGTGGTCGTCGCTTGGGCTTTCAATCGGCGTAGGCGATCTGCAACGACAGGAAACTCGCCGGTATCCATGACGAAGGCAGCGTGATAGCGGGCGAATTTGAGCATGCGCTTGAGGAGCTTCTCCGCATCATTCTTGTGCTCGTCGAATTCGACGCGAAAAGAGGAGTAGACGTGGCGAGCGCGGATCTGCTTTTGCGCCAAAGTTTCCAGAGCGACGAAGTCTCCGAGGAAATTGTCTAACTCAATACGCCCCGAGCCGTATTTCTGCTCAATCTTCCGCCAGTATTCGGCGTAGAGACTCTCCTGCTTCTGCTGTTCCAAGCCCATCAGCATATAGTTCCGTACTAAATCGGCCTGGGTGAGATCGATACCTGTGGAATTCAAACTCTCGAATATCTGCTGCGGGTCATCCTTGCCCCGATCCAATCGGACGTCCACCACTGCGAGCCGGCTAACGCCCGCTAAAATAACGTCAATGTCTGCATCCTGCAGCTTGGCTCGAAAGAACTCATAGTTTTGCATCAAGGTTGTTGACCCGCCGACTGGTCTTTCACCGTCCACGATCGCACGGAGGATCGCCTCATCACGCGCCCTGAGCACGAGCTTGTGCTTCTGGTCATCACGCTCGAAGGTATTGATCAGGAAGTCGTGCTCAATCTTGTCAGCCTCGCCTTTCGTGGCCTTAGATGACGGAAGGTCCCGGATGTGATCTCGCATGGCGGCTGCTAGCAGCGACACCGTCGTCATCCGTTGTTGACCATCAATGAGGAGCCATCTGGTGAATGCTGCGCTCTGTCCGACCGTAGAGATGTAGACGACGGCGCCGAAGAAGTGCTCTTTGTCGCCATCCATCTGGCTAGTCCGTTCGATGTCGTCCCATAGCTGGTCGCATTGTTCCTCCATCCAGCTATAGTCCCGTTGAAACACCGGGATGACGAACTGCACCGTATTTCCGATGATCTCGGTGTATCTACGCTTGTTTGCTTCCATTGGGCTCTACTATGGCTATATTTCTACAACGCTGCCTCACGAACTGTGCGGGCTCAGCTCCTTCTAGACAGTCGGCCCCAGGGAAGCCCGTTGGGGGCGACGGTTCGGTAGCCTATGAGTTGAAACGACATGGAGGCCGAACTGGCGAATGTTCGCAAAAGATGGGCGTTGTACCAACGCGTCCGAGTGGACGAGACGGAGGATACGGAGGCGCGGCGTCGGCTGAGGATCCTGGAGGGATCGAGGCGATGCGGGAGCGCTATTCCAGCGGCCGCGGCGTGCCATGCCCAGGCGCTGTTGGAGTCGCGCTTCGGCAGATGGCCCAGCCCGGTCAGTGACTTGAAGCGCTGAACACGAGCTCCACCTGCCAGCGCAGAACCGCCGCGGTGTCGAACTCGGACTCCGGGAACGTGGCGAGACATTGGCGGGCCGAACCGTCCGCGAGGTGACGAACTGCGGCGACTGCCGCCTTTGGGACGATGGCATGTGTCGGCGGTATCCGCCGCACGGCGACCAAGGTCGCCTACCTCGCCGCCGCCATCATGGTGGCGCGAGCCGTTCCCGGTGACGCCCAAGCCGTTCGCGTACATGAATCCCAAGCGCACTAAGTCCAGTCCTCGTGCGTATACCAGATACCCTCCTCTTCCGGAGCCCAGCAAAGACCGTCTTCAATATGCCACGAGGGATCGGTTTTAGACAGTATAGGTTCCGAGGGATTTCGACAGCTGATCTGCTTTAACTTCGATGGGTCCTTGAGGCGAGACTCCACGAGGCCCTGTGGAACGCCAACTTGGCTTGTCAGCGCCAGAGCAATCGTGTCGAGTACTGGCTGCTTGTCGCGGCCAACCACGCCGAAAAAGCAGGCGTTGTGCCAACCAACTCTCCTATGGCTTTCCCCACCGCTATAGTTGGCGCTCGGCGACGGACTGCTGTAGGTGTATACGCTAGCCACAATGTCGGAGTGCGTTTGAGCATATCGTCCTAAACTATGTTCCACAAAGGAACTCCACTCGGAGGGTGTGCGACGTTTTTGTGCGCGGGCGGGCTGCGGGGGTTTGGAGAGTCACCGCGATTCCCGGTACGCAGCTCCTGCCGTGCGCTGGTCGGCGACCTGAAGTGTCCCGACATGCGCTGGAGCAGGGCCGGTGCCAACGACGTCATGGCCTTGCGTTCCCGCGTCCGCAGCGAACGGTGCGAGGACTTCCGGCGCATCGCGTAAACCACCGCAAATGGCGGCCTGACGGCCCGCGCACAAAAACGTCGCACACCCCCACTCGGAGAACGCCAAGAAGAAGCTATCTTCGTCTAGCTCCGCTGTCAATACAGGGGCTTTCGAGCGTCGAAAAGAGAGCCATCTCGTTATAGTTCTTTCGTATTCAGTAGCCCACTGTCGGTGCTTCTGAACGACCTCGTAATTCGCCTGGGACGCAAACCTTCGCTCCACAGCTTGGCCTCCTTCATTCCTTCACTGGAGCGCACCTTACGCTTCGGTTCCTACCGCGTCAAGGACCCGACTAGGCGGGCTAGGCGGGCAGGGTGATTTCACGCTCGCGACCGTTGCGGTTCGGCGGGACGCGGCGGCGGGGCGGGGGCGGAGGCAAGCCGCCGACGGAAGCGCGGTCGGCGGTTTTGTTCGGACTCCGCGTCTTGCGCGGGCCGTCGGCGCACTGTTCGGCCAAGCCGGGCGCCCGACCCGGCGCATCCCAGTCGACGGTCTTGAGCAGCGCGAAGGTTTCGGGACGGTTGGCCTTTGACGTCGAACATGTGGTCGGGCGTGGAGGTCCACGATGGCGAACTCGGTGTCGGCGCAGGCGTGCAGGGCGTCCAAGGTGAGCACGCAGCCGCGCAGATCGACGTCGTTGAGCAGCGCCCCGCACCGCGGCCGTCTCGCCGCCCTCGTCGCGGCAGCACACCGTCTCCCCTTGCGGTTGGCCACCGGTAGTTGCGAAGCAGCTTACAACGCCATTCATCGCGCTAGGTTCGAGGGAGCGGCGCGCAACGGTGCCCCTCGGTGGCCCGGTGCCGCGTCGCGCCAACAGCAACGCGGATCTTTTTCGGCTACCGGTCTATGCTGTGGAAGCGGCGTGCTCAATTCCCTTTACCGGCACCTCCCAAGAGGCGGCGCCCGGTCTCAGCCGTCGCCCAAGCGGGCTGCGAGCTTGCCGTACAAGCCGCCGAACGCGCCGTTGCTCATCAGCACCACATGGCAGCGTCCGCCGGAGTGGCCGCGCATGGCGACGATGCGCTCCGCCAGCTGGTCGACGTCCGTCGCCACGCTCGCGGGAACCGGGCTGTTCCGCACGAGATCGCCAACGTCCCACACGATGTTCGGCCCGCGAAACCAGATGGCCTCGTCGGCCGACGCGCAGCACTCCGCCAGACTGGCGCGCAAGGCCCCCAAAGACATCGTGTGCGTGCCCGGCTCCACCACCGCCACGATGCGCTCGCCGCCCACCTTGGCGCGCAATCCGCGCAACGTCGAGGCGATGGCGGTGGGATGGTGGGCGAAGTCGTCGTAGACGCGCAGCTGCGGCAAATCGACGATGCGCTCCAAGCGCCGCTTCACGCCGGCGAAGGCGCCAAGGGCGTCGGCGGCCAAGGCCGGCGGCACGCCGGCGTGACGCGCCGCGGCGATCGCGGCCAGTCCATTTTCCATGTTGTGATCGCCAATGAGCGGCCACGACACGACGCCCACGCCGTCGCCGTTCAGACGCACCTCGAACCGGCTGCCGTCGGCGGCGAGATCGGTTGCCAACCACCGGTCGCCCTCGTTGGGCGGGCCGGCGCCGAAGCGGGCCACCGGCGTCCAGCAACCCATTTCCAGCGCCCCCTCCACGTTCGCGTCCGCCGCCGGCGCGATCACCAGGCCGCCAGGCGGAACCGTCCGCAGGAGGTGGTGGAACTGGGTTTGTATTTGCTCCACATCGGCGAAGATGTCCGCGTGGTCCCACTCCAAATTGTTGATGACCAAGGTTCTTGGCCGGTAGTGGACGAATTTGGAACGGCGGTCGAAATAGGACGTGTCGTACTCGTCCGCCTCCACCACGAAACAGGCGCCGCGGCCAAGCCGCGCGGACGCGGCGAATCCACTTGGCACGCCGCCGATCAGGAATCCCGGCGCGAGCCCCGCGCGTTCCAGAATGTGCGCGACGAGGCTGGCCGTCGTGGTCTTGCCGTGGGTGCCGGACACCGCGACAACCCACCGTCCCGGCAGCACGGCCTCGCCGAGCCATTGCGCGCCCGAGGTGTGGCGCAGGCCGCTCTCCAGCACGTGCTCGACGGCCGGGTGGCCGCGCGGCAGCTTGGCGTTGCCGATCACGACGAGATCCGGCGCCGGCCGCAACTGGCTGGGCTCGAACCCCTCGAAAACCTCCACGTCCGCTGCCGCGAGCTGCTCGCTCATGGGCGGATACAGCTTGCGGTCGAAGCCGCGCACATCGTGGCCTTGCTCGCGCGCAAGCAGCGCGAGGCTCCCCATGAGAGTGCCGCCGATGCCCAGGAAGTAGAGGCGTGCCACCGGCGGTCTTCCGATTCCGGCCCCGCCCAAGCCGGCCCGTCAGCTCGCGGAGGCGGGCATGAACGCTTCCGGCGGCGCCAACGCGCCGAGCACGGCTCGCACGACCACCACGCCAACAAACGCCATCGCCAAGGACAACACCATTCCCAGCCAAGGCTTGCAGGACAAGGCGCGATGCAGGATGAACCCCACAACCACCAGGCCCCACAGCGTGAAACCCCAGAGCACGCTTTGCTGGAACGGGCCGCTGGTCAGCCCATAGGCCACCATCAACGCCCCGATGAGCAGTGTTTTCGCCCCGGCGGCGGCGACGAGCGTGGCGGGAAATCGATCCTCGTGATGACGAATGTACAGCGCGAACCAACCAAAGGAGGCCATCACGGCCAAGTTGATCAACGCGGCATTGAGAGCCAGCTCGATGCCAAGGCCGGGCATGGCGATATCGAACCAGAGCACATGCGCCGCGAGATGGGCCAGCAGAATCGCACCGATGAACCACGCCCGGGTCGGCACAAGCTCCGGGCCCACTCGCAGCAGACAGATGTTCCAAAAGAGCTTGATGACGGTCGCCATGGCCGGAGATTGTCGCATAGTCGGAGCATATCGAGCGTGATGTTGGCCGTGCGGCCCGCCGGTCGATAGCTTGACATATTGAACAAATGCGCCACTAGAAGTTGATCAATGTAATATCCGTCTCCAAGTTCGCTGCTGCGAAACCAATGGAGGATCGCCATGCAGGACGAAGTGAAGCGTATCCTGAAGCTGCTGGAGGACGGCGTGCTCGACGGCGAGCAGGCGCAAACGATAATCGGCGTGCTCGACGATGCCGAACGACGCGCCGAACGCGGGCGGCGCGACGGCAGCCACCGGTACCGCCCCGGCTTGGAGAAGCCGTTCGAGGGTCTTGGCGCGGACATCGAGCGGGCAGTGGAAAACGCCGTGGGCTCGGTGCTCGGCGCGCTGGGCGGCTTGGCCGGCGAAGACTGGTTGAACGAATCCAACGACGCCACTTTCGCCAACGCCGAACAGCCCGTCGGCGAGCATTACGACATGCGCGACAACCGCATCGTCGTCTCGCGGCTCGCCGGGCTGCGGCTGAACAAGGCGGCGTTCAGGGGCAACGAGATGCACGCCTCGGCGTTGACCGAACTGGCTCTGAACGACGCCTCCTTCAACGGCAACGCCTTGCGTGGTTCCTCGCTCAAACGCGGCACCGTTGAACGTGGTGCCGTCAACGACAATCGCCTCGACGGCAGCCAGCTCGCCGGCCTTGAACTGCGCGACTCGTCGCTGTTGGAAAACCACTTCAAGGGTGCGCGGATCCGCGCGCTTGAGATGTCTGGCGCCGAGATGCGCCAATGCTCGTTCAAGGCGGCCAAGCTGAAGAACGTCACGCTTCGCAACGGCGCCAGCCTTGCCGACACCAAGCTCTCCGGCATTGTCGGCAGCGATTGGACGCTCGACGACTCGCGCTGGACGGATGTGCGGCTCCGAGGCGCCGTCGTCACGCGGTTGGTGGCCAGGCAAGCCAACTTCGAACACTGCAACTTCCGCAACGGCGACGGCGCGCGTGGCGAGGTGGTTGGCGGCCCGGCTGCCGCAGCGGGCGTAATGCGCGACCTCACGCTGGCCCGCGTGACGATGCGTGGCTGCGAGTTCTCTCACTGCACGTTCGACGGCACGGTGATCGAGAACATCGAACTGGCGGAGAACCTCCGGTTTGAGCGTGTCGACTTCTCCGGTCGCACGATTGGCGCTTTGCACGAACTGGAGGCATTGGCCGTCGATGCCGACTGACAACAACCGCGCCGATACGCCGGCGCCCGGCGTCTGTCCGGCCTGCACAGGACGGCTCTACCCGCGGGAACTCGCCTGTGCCGACTGCGGGTTGCGCGTGTCCACTCGCTATGTGGACAACGAGTTTCAGAACTTGGACGCCGACAGCCTGCACCTGCTGCGGGTATTCATCGCCTGCGAAGGCCGCATCCGCGACATGGAACGCGCCCTCGGCGTGAGCTACCCCACCGTGAAATCCCGCCTGGCGGCGCTGCGAAAGACCGTCGGCCTTTCCGATGCGCCGGAGCGAGCGGAGAAGCCGGCGAGGGCCGCCGACGTGCTGGACCGATTGGAGGCCGGCGAGATCGATTTCGACGCGGCGATGCGCGAGTTGAAGCGCTGACGAGCGTTCGGGGGCATACTCGAAACAGCAGGAACCGGAAGAGGGGAAAGGTATGGGGGAACGCGCATGGCCGATGCAGTAGACGTGCTGATTGTGGGCGCCGGCGCATCCGGCGCGGCGGTGGCGTGGAGCTTGGCGGAAACGCGCATGCGCATCGTCTGCCTGGAGCAGGGCGACTGGATGAACCCGCTGCGGTACCCGAGCACCGGCCGGGACTGGGAAGCGCGCGCGTTCGGCGACATGAGCATCAGCCCCAACCGCCGCCGGCGCGACACGGACTACCCGGTGAACGACGCCAACTCGCCCATCGCGGTGGCCAACTTCAACGCCGTGGGCGGCAGCACGATCCTCTACGCCGGCCACTTTCCGCGCTTTCACCCATCCGACTTCCGCGTCAAGACGTTGGACGGCGTCGCCGACGACTGGCCCATCGACTACGACACGTTGGAACCTTTCTACGCCGAGAACGACCGCATGATGGGCACCTCCGGCTTGGACGGCGATCCGGCCTACCCGCCCAAGCATGCACCGATGCCGCCCGTGCCGCTGGGCAAATCCGGCCAGACGCTGGCCAAGGGCTTCAACCAGCTTGGCTGGCACTGGTGGCCGTCGGACACGGCCATCGCCACCCAACCGTACGACGGCCGGGACCGCTGCATCAATCTCGGCGCATGCGGCAGCGGCTGCGCCCAAGGCGCGAAAGCGAGCACGGACATCACCTACTGGCCGCACGCGGTTCGCGCCGGAGTGGAAGTGCGCACGCGCTGCCGCGTGCGGGAAATCACCGTGAACGACGAAGGCATGGCGTCGGGCGTCACGTACTACGACGAGGAGGGCGTGGAGCATTTCCAAGCCGCGCAAGTGGTGATCGTCGCCTGCAACGGCGTTGGCACGCCGCGCCTGCTGCTCAATTCCACCTCCGGCAAGTTCCCGAACGGCCTGGCCAACTCCAGCGGGCTGGTGGGCAAGAACCTGATGTTCCACCCCTACGCCTCCATCCAAGGCGTGTTCGAGGAACCGATGGACGGCTACAAGGGGCCCGGAGTGTGCATCTGGAGCCAAGAGTTCTACGAAACCGATGCCGAGCGCGGATTCGTGCGCGGCTACACCTACGAGATCCACCGCGGCCGCGGGCCCGTCGCGACCGCCTTGACGGGTTTGCACTCGGGCCGCATTCCGTTGGGCGAGGGCCACCACGAGGCGTATCGGCGCATGTTCAACCGCGTCACCGGCATGGTGGGGATTTGCGAGGACCTGCCGGAAGAACACAACACCGTCACGTTGGACCCGGAGCTCGAGGACGCGCACGGCATTCCGGCGCCGAAGATCGACTACACGCTCTCCGAGAACAGCCGCCGCATGCTCGACCACGCCGTGGCGCGCGGCACCGAAGTGCTGCGGGCGGCGGGCGCGGTGGACATCATCACCGAAGCGCCCATCGCCGCCGGCGGCTGGCATCTGATGGGTACGGCGCGGATGGGCACCGACCCGCAGCGCTCGGTGGTGAACGAGTGGGGCCGCGCGCACGACGTGCGCAACCTGTTCATCGTCGATGGCAGCATCTTCGTCACCAGCGCCGGCGTGAATCCCACCCGCACCATCCAAGCGCTTGCGCTCTATGTTGCGGACTCGATGAAGAAGCGACTCGCCAACCTGTTCGATTGATCCGCCGGGGAGCAGCATGGATTCCATCGCCACCGACAACCCGTTCACCGAAGAGCAGGAACGCGCGCTCATCGCCTTGGCCGGCGCGATCATCCCGGCAAACTCCGCCTACGCCGTGCCGGGCACCGACGATCCGCTCATCGCCGCCGACATCCTGGCCACCGCCAAGCGCCATGCCGACGCCGTCAGCGCCGCGCTCGACCGCGAAGACCGCTTGGCGATCGCCCGGCACGGCGCGAAGTTCGTCGATTTGGACGCAGCCGCCCGGCAGAGCCAGATCGAACGCGCCAACCAGCCGGGCTCGGGCGACGATGCGGAGGACGAGTTGGATCGCGCCCGGTTCAGAGGCCAACGCGCGATGCTCTCGATAATCGCCCAGTGCTACTACCGCGACGACCGCGTGATGCGCTCGCTGGACATGGAGCCCCGCTCGCCGTTTCCCGAAGGTTTCGAGGTGGAGGAAGGCGACTGGTCGCTCTTGGAGCCGGTGCGGCGGCGCGGCAAGGTGTACCGCGACGCGCCACGCTAGGCGGCGCTAGCGGCGGCACGTCACATATGCGAACCGTTGGTCGCCCGCTTGGTGCCCGATGGAACCGGCGTCTCGCTCATCCTTGCCACTCCGGCAGCACGACTTCCTCGCGCAGCTGCTCGCCGGTGGCCGTTGATGGCCGAGTGCGGAACAGGTCGATGCCGACGAGCTTGTAGCCGAGCGACCGCGCCAACTCGGCGAGCAGCTTGCCGGTGCGAATCATCACCCGCAGATAAGAGGCTTGATCGCCAACGACATGAGCGAGCTTGGCGTGCGGCTTTAGAACAGTGCGTAGCGAAGCCAAGTGCCGCCGCATGCCACCGAAACACAATTGCGTCACGCGCGGATAGAGGCGCTCGAAACCAGAGGTCTTGCCCAATTCCACGCGCCGCCGCCCGATGGCTTCGGCGATGTTGGCGATCTCCGCGTGATCCGCCACCTCGCGGTCGTAGGTGTCGGCCTTGTGGACGCCGCGCGTGTTGGAGCGGACGAGTTCCCGCTTGAGCGCGCGCAGCTCGCTCCTGTCTCGCACCAAGCCCAAGATCACGGATTCCAAGCGCGTGGTTCGCGTGTAGTCCTTCTCGTTCGGATACGGCGGAGAAGTGATCACGGCGTCCACACTGCCCGGTTCGAGGACCCTGCCGACATCTCTGGCGTCGGCCCGAACGACTCGCGCCATCGCGCCCGCCTCCCGCCAGCGCGCCACATCGCGCACGATCGTGCGCATGCACTGGTGCCAAATCCGCACGGCTGCGGCGTCGGTCTTGGCTTGCCCACTCCCACTTCCGGGCCGAACTTCAGGTTGCCGATGCCCTGCGCCAGCGCCTTGGCGAGCGCAAGGCGACCAAAGCGTTGGTGCGCGACGCTGCCGCGCTCGCCGATGGCGTCCAACAGCACCAGCGTTTTGTGCAGCGGCAGCGGGCTGATGGAGTTGGCGAGCAGCAGTTTTTCACTTTCCGCTGGCAAGCCCCGCAAGCCGCGGTGGCGGTCCGTGTTCTCAGCCGTGTTCCGGGCAAAGAGCGGCAGATCGTGTTCGGCGATTCCCTGCTTCGCCAAAGCGTCCGCCGCCGCAGCCGCCACCGCCGAGGCGTACTGCGCCAGCTGCGCCTCGTCTATGCGCCAATCCACCTTCACGCCAGTCGCGAAGTAGGCCATGGGGTTGGATTCCAAACCCACGCTGCCGATGCCCAGCTTCTTGCACTCCACCAGCGTCGTGCCGGTGCCGCAGAAAGGGTCCAGCACGGTTTGCGCCGCATCCAAGCCGAAGCGCTCCACATGCTCCCGCACCAAATGCGGTGGACAGGAAAGCACGAAGCGGTACCAATCGTGAACGGCGCGGTCGTCCGGCCGCAGTTTGTTGCGCTCCGCGGCGACCGTCTTCGCGGGGGGAACTTCGGCCAACATGGTTCGTCGCCAACTCGATGTTCGCAGGTCGCTAACAGCCTACAGGAAACAGCGCCTTTGCACTCGCGCCGCTCGCGGTTGCGCTGTGGGCGTGGCGGTCTCGCGCTGCGTGGGTGATCGCTAGCGGAGCGCGTCGGCGCCGGTGCATTCCATGACTTGCTTGGCGGTCTCCCCGCCAACTTTGGCGCCGTCCCGAAGTAATGCGCCAGCCTAAGCGCCGTGTCCGCCGTTATTCCCTCCGTTCCGCCGAGAATGCCGGTCACAAGGTCGGCGGGAACGGCCAGTGCCACCGCCAGCAAGTCCTCGGAGACATCGGCAGCTTCGATCTCTTCGCGCAGGATCTCGCCAGGATGCAACGGGTCTCATGGGTGATGACCACGCCAGCGAAACTGAGTCGACTCAATCCAAGATGGTGAACCCAGTGGCTAGGACGCCCTAGCAACCGGCGTCAGACGGTACACATTCTCGGCCAACTTTGACGCAAGTTCGATGTCGCCTTCGCGCAGCGCCTCGCGAACGTCGTCCAGTTTGTAGGCGTCTTCTAGGGACACATAAGGTGCCCACCCTTCCTGCTTGTCCACATCCTCGATGAGGCGCACCTGTACCTCGGCGACCCACTCGCCTTCGCGCACTAGCCTCTTGGTCAGTCGGGCGATCATCACCGCCTCTGCCGCCACGTTTCGTCCCACATGGCTGTTTTCTCCAACGGACATTGCGAGGGATAAGTCGGGCGATCATCACCGCCTCTGCCGCCACGTTTCGTCCCACCGTTGAGGATGTGGTCGGTACGCGGTCACAATGACCGCGCACGGATCATGTTCCCAACGGAGCCCCCACACTACATGAATCGGCCGGTTCAATCCATCCCGCTGTAATGCCAAGCAGCATGGACCACGGGCGTGGGTGGGATAATCTTCGACTAAGACAGCGCGACCAACGCCGGCAACAACCTCCCGGGCGCTGATTTGTCGATTAACCATCTGCTCCTGTCCGTGGAGAGAAATGCGCACTCTGCTGCGCATGGCCGAGGTTTGGACCTTATCCAATGTGCTCATGCTGATGTCCGCATAGTGAGTCGATAGAAGCGTTGTGTGCAGCCGCACCAGGATCATCGAGTCCTGGCACTCTACTTATGGTCGAGGTCTGTAGCCCCGACTTCTGTCATCCTCGCTCGCAGGGCATTTGCGACCTGCGAAGGCAATTTGTCTTCGTCAATGTAACGCCGCATAACGTGAAAAGGGTTCTTGAGCAGCACATAATTCACGGGCCCACTCGGTCCAGGCTCAATGAGGATGAACCCCAACTCCTCAAGTTGCCGAATACGAGCAATCCAAGTGTGGCGTCCCCGCTCGCCGCTAAAGCCTGAACAGAACGCCATTTCGAAAGGATTGGAGGCCACCACGAACGAGTTGTCGTATGTCCGACACCAAAGGTCTAGATACGTGGCAGCCACTGGCTTGCCCTTCGGCGCCAGCGCATCCATCGCCCGCAAGAGCAACGGCATGGCCCGAGGCACACTTAGCCAACCTACCGAAGTTTTCCTGTCCCAGAGTTTGTCCGCCCGCACGTCAGGCCAGAGGCTGTCGCGCAACTGCCGCTTCTGTGTGTCTATTTTCCCTTTTTGCACAGTGGCCATTACTCCCCTCCTCTATCTGTCGTGCTTGGGCGTTGTGGCTTGTGCGTCCTTGGCCGTCGTTGGTCGCGGATGCGTTGGCGACCAACAAACCGCACGCCCAAGCGGAGTCCCATAGTAGCGGTATCGGTGAGCTGCCGCTACTCAAAATTTGAGCACATGCATCATGAATAGACATGATATAGAACATATACAGTATAATGAACGGACAACATTTGTCGTATGCTCATTTAGGTTTGAGACATCGTGATAGCGCCGATACGCTTTAAAAATCAATTCGTTAAGTTAAAGCACCTGTACTCCGTGTCCTCATGTCCTCCGAGTAATCCCTGTTCTCCATGTTGGTGCGCCGGGCACGTCGTGGAGCGTTCCCATGGCAGATAGGGCTAGCGGCAGGCGTGGCAGCCGTAGCTTAGGAGGCAAGGCTTTGAAGCTTTAGAAGGGATGTTCCGCGTGAGTGTTGCACTGCACCGGCGTCGCACCTGTCGAGCCAAGGCACGACCCGCCGGGCTAGAGGCGCTACACGGAATAGCGCAAGCGCCCACGAGCGTCGCGGTCGAACGTCCGAGAGCAAAGCTATCCGCGTCAGCCAACCAAGCAGGGTCGTAACGGAATGTCGCGCTCTCAACGCCGTGGCGGTCGCGCGTCCACAGTCGGCCTGCCAAGGTCGGGCGGTCGACCCGGTCCACATGGACGAACAGTTCTCGGTCCACGAAAGCCTCGGCGCTACCGCGGCGGTCGGCGGCGGCGAATACGCTGCGGTAGTCGTTCAGCGTCAAGCCCCAGCCCCACTTCGTCATAGCGGGCGTCTACCAGATTCGCGAGCCGGTCGTTCAAGCCCAAACAAAACAACACGCGCGCGTAGTTGCCAAGGGCGGTTCCCGCATCGCCCTTCTCGATATTGGCGAGCGTTGTTCGACTAATCGAAGCCCGTTCCGCCAGTAACGCCATGGGAATGCGGCGACGCCGGCGCGCGTCGCGGATGTCGTCGCCGAGCTTGGCCAATGCGCGGCGCACGGGAATCGGCGTGCCAGGCAGACCACGGCCTTGGCCAACCGGCGCTCGGCCTTCATACGGCGACGGTTGTGCCGTCGCCGGGAGATAGAGCGGGTGTGCAGGGCAGCCTTCTTGCGTCACGCGTAGTGCCATGGTCGGCTGGATGATCGGCAACACCGCCGCATCGCGGTTCAAGTGCGTGCCGTTGTTGCCCCACCCAGCGACAATCATCGTCGCTCGGCGCCGTACCCAGCGCAGCATGTCGTCGTTGCGTTCGCCGACGGCCTCGCTCCCATGACGCAGCAAGTCGGCAGGGTCCGTGGCTCGCAACGCGAAGAGGTTGACCACGGTGAGCTCGCGAAACCCCCAGCGACGGCCGAAATCCATGCAGCGCCGGATGGTTGGATCGTCTTCGCTGGCATTTGCGGTGGACGGGTTCAACATCACGAACACCAAACCCTCGTTGCCAGTCGCCGACAACTCACGATGCAGCCAATAGCGGTACCGTCGGGCGTCAACCGCGTCTTCCATCGTTATGGCGTTGCAGATCATCGCGCAACTATACGGCATTCGCAGAGCATTGATGACACTTAATGTATGCTATTGCAACCGGCAACCCGCGTTAGTGGATGGTATTTCATGCATTAAGGATTGAGCCATGCGGGACACGGAGGATGTCACTTGGCCGCAAGTGGCCGGAAACCGCGCGATCCGGCGCCGGCAAGAGCAACGGAGACCCGGTTGGCGGCGAAGCGCTACACTGAATACGGCAGACGACGTCGCGCCGGGCCACCGCCGATGCCAACCGGAGAACCATCAGCCCGCCAACACGACGCGCCGACCAGCTCGCCGGTGCGGAACTGGATCATGCCGGTGCCGCCACCAACCGCCGGCACTTCGACGACTTCCCGGCCGCGCGCGGCGAGACCGCGCAACACGTCGGCGGGGAAGCCGCGTTCCAGCTCAAGCTGCTCGCCGAGTGTCCACACCCGTGGCGCTTCCACGGCCTGCTGGGCCGACATGCCGTGGTCAATGACGTTGAGGATAGCCTGCAACGCGGACGGGAATATGCGCGTGGCGCCCACCAAGCCGATGCAGAAGCGCGGCTTGCCGTCCTTCTCCACGATGATCGGCGACATGCTGCTGGTGACGCGCTTGCCCGGCGCGATGGAGTTGGCCATGCCGGGATGCGGATCGAAGATGTTCATCGTGTTGTTCAGCAGCATGCCGGTGCCGGGCACCGTCGCCTTCGAACCGAACGGCGAGTGGATCGTGTGGGTCGCGGCGATGATGTTGCCGTCGGCGTCGGCGGCAGCCATGTGGGTGGTCGCGCTCGATTCCGCCTCGTAGCCGGTTTCCACCTTCCGCACGGCCTCCATGCTGATCTCGCGGCGACGACGCGCCGCGTAGTCCTTGCTCGTGAGCATTTCCACGGGCACGTCCACGAAGGCGGGATCGCCCATGTGGCGCCGGCGATCCTCGAAGCCGGTGGTGAGCACCTCCGCCAACAGGTGGACGCCGTCCACGGTGCCGAAGCCCAGGCCCGCCACATCGAATCCTTCCAGGATGTTCAACATCTCGATGACGTGAACGCCGCCAGCTGTGGGCGGCGGCGGCCCGATGATGTCGAAGCCCCGGTAGCTGCCCCTCACCACGTCCGCTGGCATGGTGCGATAGCGCGTCAAGTCGCTCATCGTCACGATGCCGCCGCCGGCTTGCAGGTAGTCCACGGCCTGTTCGCCCAGTGGGCCGCCGTAAAGCACATCGGCGCCGCCATCGGCGATCAGCCGCAAAGTGCGCGCGTAGTCGCCTTGGCGCACGAGATCCCCGGCGCGCAGCGGCTCGCCGCCCGGCATCCAGGTCGCGGCCGTCGCCGGGAATCGCTCGAGGTCGTCCCGCAGGGCGCGGACGATGTCGGCCAGATACCGGCTGGCTCGAAACCCCTTCTCGGCAAAGCGGATGGCCGGCTGCATCACGTCTGCCAAGGCCAACGTGCCGTAGGCGGCCAAGGTCTCCGCCCAACCTTTGAGCGTGCCCGGCACTCCCACGGCGAGAACGCCGACGTCGTTCTCCCGGCCCTCGACCACCTGATACTCCGGCCAGACGTCGGACACCGTCCGGTACATGTCCGGCCTGGCCGCCGCCGGCGCCACCGTGTAGTTGTTGATGAAGCGGTATTCGCCGTTGGCGAGGCGAATCGTGGACATGCCGCCGCCGAAAATACCCACCATCATGGGCTCGACGACCGTGAGCGCGAACAGCGACGCTATGGCCGCGTCGATCGCATTGCCCCCGGCCGCGAGCATCTCCACGCCGGCGACGGCGCCGAGCGGATGGTTGGCGACCACCATCCCACGCGAGCCGGTGGCCGGGCGCTTGCGAATCGAAAACGTGGTTGTCACGGCAGCGGGCGAGCGGCGCGGAGCATGAACAGCGCCGCGGCCAGCCGCCGGCGTTTCAAGATGCGCGGCGCGAGCCGTGGCGGCTCTCGCCACATCGGCTGCCGTTCACGCCTTGGCGGCGCGCGCGAACAGGTTGAAGGAGGAGGACGCGAGCATTTCGCCGATGATGACCACCGCCGGCACGAGGAACAACACGCCCAGACTGGAGAATACGAGGCCGGCGCCGAGGCTGATGATCATCGGCACCAGGAACTGGATCACCTCGCTCTTGTCGTAGAGCATCGGCGTGAGTCCCATCACCGTCGTGACGGTGGTGAGCACAATGGCCCGGGCGCGGTGCCGGGCAGCGGCCGCAATGGCGGCGATGTCGGGCAGATCCGGGTCCTCGGCGCGAATGCGGTTGTAGCGATCGAGCAATATCAGCGTGTCGTTCACGGCCACGCCGGAGACGGCGACGATGCCGAACAACGACATGTTGGTGAGCTCGTAACCGAGCAGGAGATGACCTGCCACGGCGCCGACCGCGGCCATGGGCACGCCGGCCAGCGCCAAGAGCGGCTGCCCGAAACTGCGCAACTGCGCGGCCAGGAGGCCATAGACGACGATCAGCGCCAGCGTGAACGACCATGCAAGCGTGCTCAGCATCGCGCTGGCGTCGCGAGTGAAGCCGTGCGCCTCGATCGCAAGCTCCGGGTAGCGGCTGCGCAACGTCGGCAGCACCTCGGCTTGAAACGTGGCGTTCATCTGCGGCGCCCGGGCCAGTTCGGCATCGAACCAGGCGGTGACCGTCACGGCGCGACGACCGTCGACGCGCAGCAGGTTGGCGTAGTCTTGGCTCTCGGTGACCTTCGCCACCGTGGACAACGGCGCATCGCCGCCGGGCAGCGCGATGCGTTCGTCGAGCAGGTCGCCGAGGCTGCGACGGCGTTCCGGCGGATAGCGCACCATGACTCGGATTTCCTCGCGCCCGCGTTGAACGCGTTGCACTTCGGCGCCGAAGAACGCGTCGCGCAGCTGACTGGCCACCGCGCTCGCCGTCAAACCGGCGGCCACACCGGCATCGGTCAGCTGGACGTCGTAGCGTCGCTTGCCCGGGCGCGCGGAGTTCTGCACGTCGTACACGGCGCCAACGGCGGTGGCGGCGGCCTCCATATCCGCAACGGCTCGGGTCAGGATTCGCTCGTCGTCGTGGCTTAGCAGGTAGGAGACGGTCGGAGCGGACAGTTCCGCCGGCGGCTGCAGCGAGACGGTCTCGGCACCTGGCACTTCGCCAAGAGCACGTCGCCAGAGGTGCTCGAAATCCTCGGCGAAGACGGTGCGCAACGGCGGCGGATTGAACTTCACCTCCACGGTCGCGAGGTGGTTCCCGGACGGGCTTTCGTTCTTGCCTTCGTAGAGCTCGAAGGGCCGATGCCAGCCGACCAGCACGGCGATGGATTTCACGGCGCCGCCACCCGCCGCCTGGTTCGCAACGCGAGCCGCTTCCGCAACATGCCGAGCCGCCGCCTCGGTTGCCTCGAAGCGGGTGCCTTGCGGCATGGTCAACACGGCCTGGTACCGGTCCGCGGCAGTGCCGCGGGGGAAACCGACGTAGCTGACGATGCTCGTCCCGACCAATCCCGCGGCCACCGCCACAGACACGACCACGGCCAGCACTGTGAGGTAGGGGAAGCGCACCGCCAACGCGATCGCCCGCACCAGCTTGCCGTGGACGAACTCGTCCAATTTGGCGCGCATCACGGTTTGGAATTCGGCCAACGGCGAACGGCTCCACGGCGCCGTCGCCGCCAAATGGCCGGGCAGAATGCAGAACGCCTCGATCAGCGAAACCGCCAGCACGAGGACGATGACCACGGGCAAAACGGCCACCAGCTGGCCCCAAGCATCGTCCAAGGGATACAGCGCGAAGAACATGGCCGCGGTGGTGAGCGCGCCTGCCGTCACCGGGCCGGCCACGGCGCGAACGCCGGCGATGGACGCGGCGGCGCCGCTCAAGCCGAGTTCGCGCTGGCGCGCGATGCTCTCGCCCACCACCACGGCGTCATCGACGACGATGCCGGTGACGACGAAGAACGCGAACATCGTCAGCACATTGATGCTCATCCCGGTGACATCAAAGAACACCAGCGAGCCGAGAAACGCGATGGGAATGCCCATCGCAATCCACAACGCGATGCGCAAGTCGAATATCAGCAGCAGCGTCAAAAACACCAGCACCACGCCGATGACGGCATTGCTGGTGACCGCGGATATGCGATCCACTATGAAGGTGGTTTCGTCGTGCCACAAGGACACCACCGTTCCGGGCGGCGATTCGTAACCGGCGATGAACTGCCGGACGTCGCGGGCGACGTCGTGCAAGGATTGGCCGCTCTGCGCGTCGACGCGAACGAAGACGGTCGGACGGCCATCGACTTCGTTGACCAGGTTCTTTTCCACGAACCCGTCGCGCACGGTGGCGACATCGCGGAGCCTCACCAAGGCGCCGTTCGCCTGGGCGACGAGCACGATGTCCTCGAACTCTTGCGCCCGCGAGCGTTTGGCGAACGTGCTGATCAACGCCTCCCCGGCATCGGTGCGCAGCTGTCCGCCGGCGACGTTGAACGACGCCTCGCGGAGCAGGTTGGCGACTCTGCCGATCGTCAAACCGTGGCGGCGCAACGCCTCCTCGCTAAGCTCGATCTGGATCTCCCGTTCGCGCACACCGCTTAGGGAAACGAACGAAACGTTCGGCAGCGCGAGCACAGCGTCGCGCAGCGCTTCGGCCGCCTCGCGCAGGTCGTGTTCGTCGGCGGACACCGAGCCGACCGCCAACGTCACGGCGTTGCGGATCGCCTCCGCGCGCTGGATTTCCGGTTCATCGGCATCGCTCGGCGGAAAGTTCTCGATGCGTTCCACCGCGGTGCGCACGGCGTTTTGCACTTCCGCCGCATCGGCAAGCGTCTCCAATTCGGCCGTGACCACGCCAACACCTTCGCCAGCGCTGGACAGCACTCGCCGCACGCCGCCAACGCCGGAGACGCTCTCTTCGATCCGGCGCGTGATGTCCTCCTCGACGACATTCGGCGCGGCGCCCGGATACGGCACGGTGACGGTTATGCTGCGCGGGTCGTATGGGGGAAACCGCTCGAAGGTGACATGGTTCGCCGCGAGCAGCCCGCCGCCAAGCAACAGCAGCATCAGCACGTTGGCGGCGACGGGATTGTGCGCGAAATAGGCGACCAAGCCGCCGATGGCCGGCCGCAACCGCGCCGCGTCGCCTTCCACTTCACTCATCGGCAGCCCCGGAGGCGTTCTTGAATTGCGCGGCGCCGCAACGCGGGCGCCGGGTGGAGCGCCACTTCACGAGCGACGCTCCAATCGAAAGACGAAGCCTTCGGCGACCGCTTTGCCGGCCGCCTCCCGGCGCATGCGCTTCAATCCGAAAACGCCGTCGGCGCCGCGGTACTTCGCGCTGTACGCTTCGCGCACCCGTGCGCGCAGTTCCGGCGCGTCCCCGATTTCCACGGCGCGCAGCGGATACGGCGTTTCGCCCAAGCGCAAGCGCACTTTCCCATCGCCGCGGATGTGGGCGAGCCACTCGTTGCCCTCGGGACTGGTGGCGATGTAGAGATCGTTGTCGACGACCACGCACCAGACGTTCACCGAATAGGGATCGGCTGGCCGCACCTCCAACTGGACGACGTCCGGCACGTCGCTCCACAGCGCCGGCGGGGTGGCGGTCACGCCCGACAATTCGCCGCCGGCGAGCTTGCTGAACGGCTCGCCGCATGCCGTCAAAAGGGCTCCGCCGACGAGAACGGCGATCGCGCCTTTCGGGGCGGCCACGCACGTGCTAGGAGGACGCGAGGCGCGCATCGACTGGCAGCCCGGCGCGCGCCCCGGGCACCTTGCCGACGACCACGCCTTCGCCAACATCGAACGCCCGCACCAGCCAGCCCATACGGATGCGCCCCAGGGAGTGCGGCACAACGGCAGCGAGCGCGCCGTCTTCGACTACCCAAACGCTGCCGTTCGATTGTTCCGCCGCTTCGGGAAGCACCATCACGCCGTCCATCGGCGGCCCGTCGAGAGCGACGTTGGCGAAGTTGCCCGGACGCGGCAAGGCGGCCAGATCGATGTCTTCGGCAAAAGCCATGTGCAGCGTCACCAAGCGGCTTTGCGGGTCGATCACCGGCGCAACGCGCTGCACGGCGACCTCGAACACCTGACCGCCAAGCCCGCCGGCGTAAACTCGCGCCGCACGTCCCATGATCGGCTGCAGCGCGGTCAGGTCTTGCTGCGAAATACGCGCTTCAACCTCCACGGCGTCTTTCGCAAAGACCTGAGCAAGTGGCCTGGCAGGACCGACGACTTGGCCCACTTGGGTGTTGCCGGTTATCACCCACCCGTCGAACGGCAGCGACACCGTGGTGCGCGTGAGATTGAGCTGCGCGATCTCGATGGCGTTCTCGGCAATATCGACAAGAGCTTGTTCTCTTGCGATTTGCGGCACCCGGGCGACCAACGGCGGCACCTCGGCACCCGGGTTGTCGCGCCGATACTCACCGCTGCGCGCCTGGCCTTGGAGTCGCTGTTTCGCCAGCCGAGCTTGGGCATGCCGCAGCCGGGCTTGCGCTCCTTCCAGACGCAGCCCGTGGTCGCGACGATCGATCCGCAGCAATGTCTCGCCCGCCGCAAACGAACCACCGCTACGCATCACCGGCGCCACGAACACGACCTCGCCAGCTACCCGTGGACGCACGCTGACGCGGCCGGTCACGGCGACGACGCCGGTGGTTCTCACCTCCCGGGCGGCGCGGGTGGCAACAGGCCGAACCACGTTGACGGCAGGCCGCGGCACCGCGTCAGCGGTGGGCACGTCCTCTACCAGAGCACCGCTGTCGGGCGCTCGAGCGAAGTAGACGGCCAACACCACGGCAACCGCAACCAAGGCGAGCTGCGCGACGCCTTGCCACCGAAATCTCATCTTCCCCGCCTGTTGCGCGGAATCGCGTTGCTCCGACACTGCTGAATCTCCCAAGCGCGCCCGGTCCTAGGCGCGTCAGAGCGGCACATGCACCTCGACGAACTGGCCATCAACCATAGCACAGCAGCGCGGACGGCATCCCGCTGCCACTGTGCCGTGGGTGCTGTGGACTGTGGGAGTCGGCAATCAAGCATCAAGCGCGCCGGCGCGGCTGCGGCTGCTCCCGGTAGTAGACTGCGCCGGTCGCGCTGCCCGGCGGCGCGTTCGCCCGGCAGCCGCCGGCGCAACGGAAAGACGGTTTGGCACATGGCCTCCTTCGCAGCAAGCAGCGGAACTATCCACTTCCAGCATCACGGCGCGCGCGCCAATCCGCGCGTGCTGTTCGTTCACGGCCTCGGCTGCCAACTGGTGCAATGGCCACGCTCCCTGATCGACGGCGTGGTGGCCGCCGGCCTTTGCGCGGTGGCGTTCGACAACCGCGACGTCGGCCTCTCGCACGGCGTGGACGCGCCGCCGCCGACCATCGAGCAACTGCTTGCCGCCAACGAGAACGCCAGCGCCTTGACACCGCCGTACACGCTCTCGGACATGGCGCGGGACGCGGTCGACCTGTTGGATCACCTCGGCCAAGGGGGCGCCCACGTAGTCGGCGTGTCCATGGGCGGGATGATCGGCCAGCGCTTGGCGATGGAACATCCGCACCGCGTCTACAGCCTCACCTCCATCATGTCCTCAACCGGCAATCCGGCCCTGCCCGGTCCCACGCCGGACGCCATCCTGGCGCTCATCGAGTCCATGGGCAGCGACGATGCGGAAACGGCCATCGCAAACGCGATGCGGGCGGCCGGCGTGCTCGGCGGCCCGCATTTTTCGTCGGAGGACGTGGGCATCGCCCGTTTCACGCGCCTTGCGGTGGAACGCGCCCACCGTCCCGAAGGCGTTGCCCGCCAACTCGCGGCGATCCTGACCGACGGCGACCGGCGGCCCGGCCTCGCCAAAATCCAGGCGCCCACGCTGGTGATACACGGCGGCAGCGATCCTCTCGTGCCGGTGCAGGCCGGCCGTGACACCGCCGCCACTGTGCCGGGCGCCAAGTATCTGGAGATCGACAAGCTGGGCCACGATCTGCCCGAGCCCGTGATCGCCGAAGTGGTGCAAGCCACGACTGAACACATCCTGCGCGTGGAAGTCAGCCGCTAGGTTCTCGCGCTAGCCAGCCACGGTCGCTTGATCGGCACTCGTTGCACACCGCCCGGATCGGGCTGCTATCGGGCTGCTGCACCCCGCCCAACATGGTGCCGCGGCGATGGTATGGTTGCAGGCTTGAGTTCCAAGGCCAAAGCCGGCCAAAGCTGAAAGAGGCGCCCCGTGAGTCCTCCAATAGCCGTTACATCCGTGGCGCCACGGGCGCTGGCCGCAGTGCGCGGCCGCGTGGCGCCGGCGGACATACCCGCCAAGATATTGCCGATGATGGACGCGGTCTGGGCGTTCCTGCGCGCCAACGACATCAAGGAGACGGGCCACAACGTCTGGCTGTACCGGCCACGCCCGGACGGGACAATGGATGTCGAAGTGGGTGTGCAAGTGCCCGCGCCGGTGGCCGAAGAGGGCGAGGTCGTTTCCTTGCATACCCCCGGCGGCCTTGCGGCGCACACTTTTCACTACGGCGAGTACACGGAGTTGCCCGGCGTGTACCGCGCGGTTTTCGACTGGTGCGCCAAACATGGCCATGTTCCCGGCGGCGTGAACTGGGAGGTGTACGGCGACTGGCACGACGACCCGGCCAAGCGGCGCACGGACGTCTACTGCCTGCTCGCGCCGAGGGGATGATCAGCCCGGCATGATCATTGCGCCCCGCATCCGCGGTCTCATCTGCACAACGGCGCACCCGCTCGGTTGTCGCGCCAACGTGGAACGCCAGATCGCGGCTGTCGCGGGGCGCGGGCCGTTTCGTGGCGCCAAGAACGCTTTGGTGCTCGGTTGTTCCGGCGGGTTTGGATTGGCTTCGCGGATCGCCCTTGGCTTCGGCTGCCGGGCGGCCACGTTGGGGGTCTCGTTCGAGAAGAGCCCCACGCCAAGCAGGACGGCCACCGCCGGCTGGTACAACAACCGCGCTTTCGAGACGGCCGCCGCCCGGCGCGGCTTGTACGCCAAGACCATCGAAGGCGACGCCTTCTCGGACGCCGTCCGCGAGCAGGTCGTGGCGGCGATAGCCCGCGACCTCGGCCGGATAGACCTCCTGGTGTACAGTCTGGCCGCGCCGGTGCGGGCGCATCCGCGCACCGGCGAGCTGCACCGCTCGGTCATCAAGCCGCTAGGCGGGCCGTTCGCCGTGAAGACGCTGGACGCCGGCAAGGGCGAGGTGCGCGACATCGTGATCGAGCCCGCCACCGCCGAGGAAACGGCCGCCACCGTGCAGGTGATGGGTGGCGGCGACTGGGAGCTCTGGGCGCAGGCGCTCCGCGACGCCGACGTGCTCGCGGACGGCTTCCAAACCGTGGCGTATTCGTATCTCGGCGGCGAGCTGACCGCCCGCATCTACCGCGAGGGCACGCTTGGCGCGGCCAAGGCGGACGTCGACCGCGCCGCCGCGGCGCTGACGGAACGGCTCGCGGACATCGGCGGACGGGCCCGGGTGGCGGTGCTGAAGGCCATCGTCAGCCAAGCCAGCACCGCGATTCCCGCGGTGCCGCTCTACGTTTCCCTGCTCTATCGCGTGATGCGCGAGCAGGGCACGCACGAATCCTGCGTGGAGCACATCGATCGGCTCTTCCGGGACGGGCTGTACGGGGACGCGGTGCCGGCCGACGCGGCGGGGCGGCTGCGCAACGACGACCGCGAAATGGCCGCGCCGGTGCAGCAGGAAGTGGGCTGCCGTTGGCGACGGGTGGCGACACACAACTTGGCCGAGCTGGCCGATCTGAAGCGGTTCCGCGACGAGTTCCTGGCGTTGTTCGGTTTCGGTTTGGCCGGTGTCGACTACGAAGCCGATGTGGATCCAACCCGGGTCGATTGACTCAAGCCGCGCCAACGGGCCGACGATGTTGGTGCGGGGGGCGTTCTGGGTGCCCCTTGCCGTTTGCATGGCCGTGGCGTTCTCTCCCGCCCCGACCGGCGTGGTGGCCCACCTCACCGGCGCGCTGATGCACGGGGCCGCGTTCGCCTACCTCACCCTGGCGCTCTTTCGGGCGCACTTCCCCACCACCGGGCGGGGAGGCCGGGGCGAGGCGCGCCGCTTCGTGGCGGTCGCGCTGTGGCTGTTCGCTTTCGGCGTGTTTGTCGAAGTGGTGCAAGTGTTCGTGGCCGGCCGCGACGGCGAGCTCGCCGACTTGCTTCCCGACGCCGCCGGCATCGCCGCCGGCTGCGGACTGCAAGGCGGATGGACGCGCGGCCTTCGCCGCGGCGGAGCACCCGGCCGCAAGCCGCAGCAACGTGGATTTCAGACCTGAAAACCAACCGCGCCAAAGACCATCCTCCGCCGTCCCCCGCCGGCAGCACGCCGCGCCGGAGCGGGGCGTCCACGCCGCCACCTTCGGCCGCCGGCGCCGCGGGCCGCCCGAAAGCGCTTGGCTCCAGCGAGAAAACGGCCGAGGTCGGCGAATTGCGGTTCGCCGACGTGCGCGCGCGCACGGCCGCGCTGTGTTGGCCCCTGAATATCGAAGACCACAGCGTGCAGCCCATGGTCGACGCCAGCCCGCCCAAGTGGCATCTGGCGCACACCACCTGGTTTTTCGAGACATTCCTGCTTCGGCCCTTCGGCGCGAACTACACCCGGTTCCACCCCGCGTTCGAGTACCTTTTCAACTCCTACTACGAAGGCGTGGGCGATCGTCACCCGCGCCCGAGACGCGGCATCCTGTCGCGGCCGACGCTGGACGAGGTGTACGCCTACCGCGCCCATGTGGACGTCCGGATGGCGGCGCTCCTGGCCAGCGACGACGCTGATCTGCGCGCCCGCATCCAGCTCGGCCTGCACCACGAACAGCAACATCAGGAACTGATCATCACCGACATCAAAGCCAACCTCGGTTGCAACCCGTTGCGCCCGGCCTATCTGCCAGCCGCCACCGAACCGTCCGGCAACGCGCCGGCGATGGTGTTCGTGGAGTTCGGCGGCGGGCTCGTGGAGACCGGCGCCCGCGCAAACGACACGTTCTGCTTCGACAACGAGTTGCCGCGCCACAAGGCGTGGCTCGACGACTTCGCCCTCGCCAACCGGTTGGTCACGAATGGCGAGTACGCGGAGTTCATCGCCGCCGGCGGCTACGACGATCCCGCCTTCTGGCTCGCCGACGGATGGGCTTGGGCGCGGGACAACGGCGTGCGGGCGCCGATGTATTGGCGGCAGGAAGGCGGAACATGGGTCGAGTACCGTTTGAGTGGCGAACAGCCGCTCAGGACGGAAGCGCCCGTGACGCATGTGAGCTACTTCGAGGCGGACGCGTTCGCCCGCTGGGCGCACGCGCGGCTACCCACCGAGATCGAATGGGAGCACGCGGCGGCGCAAGCGGGCGCGCCGGGCAACCTCCCCGACGAGACGTTCCACCCTCGCCCGGCGAACGGCCGCGAACGAATGGGCCAACTGTTCGGCGACTGCTGGCAGTGGACGGCGAGCGGCTACGGCCCCTACCCGGGGTTTCGCCCGTTGCCGGGCGCTCTTGGCGAGTACAACGGCAAGTTCATGTCCGGCCAACAGGTGCTGCGCGGAGGATCCTGCGCCACGCCGCCGAACCACACGCGCGCGACCTACCGCAACTTCTTCTACCCCAAGGACCGCTGGCAGTTCACGGGCATTCGTTTGGCGCGAACCGTGGCCGGAGGGTGACCGCCATCCACGCCGACCCGGGCCGCTTCCAACTCTTCGACCAAAAGCCCGCCACGCCACACATGGCCGCGGAAGTGGTGCGTGGCCTCAAGAAACCGCAGAAGGCGATTCCGCCGAAGTACTTCTACGACTCCGTCGGCTCCCGACTGTTCGACGAGATCACGCGCTTGCCCGAGTACTACCTGACGCGCGCGGAAACGGCCATCCTGAAGGCCAACCGCGCCGCCATCGCCGCGCATGTCGGTTCCGGCCGCTGCATGCTCGAATACGGCAGCGGCAGCAGCGTGAAGGTTCGGGTGTTGCTCGAGGCCTGTCGCCCGGCCGCCTACGTGCCGGTCGACATCTCCAAGGAGCACCTGACGACGTCCGCCCGCGCGGTGTTCCAAGATCACCCGTGGCTCGCCGTGTATCCCGTTTGCGCGGACTACACGGGGCCGTTCGAGTTGCCGCCGCCGGTGGCCGCCTTGCCGCGATTGTGCTTCTTCCCGGGTTCCAGCATCGGCAACTTCGACCCCCCCGCCGCTGAAGCGTTCCTTCGCAACACCGCCGAAATCTTGGACACCGGCGCCTGTTTGATCGTGGGCGTGGACACGAAGAAGGACGCCGGGACCCTGTTGCGAGCCTACAACGACGCGGCCGGCGTAACGGCCCGTTTCAACCGCAACGCGCTCCTGCACGTCAATACGGTGCTCGGCGCGAACTTCGACCCGAACGGTTTCGCGCACCGCGCCACATACAACGCCGAAGCCGGCCGCATCGAAATGTACTTGGACGCGCGCCAAGACCAAGTGGTGCGGGTGAACGGCGAGACGATCGAAATCCGCCGGGGCGAGGCGCTGCACACCGAGAACTCGTACAAGTACGCCCCGGAGGAGTTCGTCGCCAAGGCCGAACGCGCCGGCTTCGACTGCGTGTCGCTGTGGCAAGACCCCCAGCACCACTTCATGGTCCTGCTGCTGCGCGCACGCTAGGTTTCGCGATGCTCGTTTCGCCATGGACCAGTCGCGGACGCGGTCCCGTGAGACAGAGGAAGCGCGAGAGGGCGCGGAAGCGCCAACGCGGTCAGCACATGACGCCCGCGTCCCCTTGCTCGACGTATCGTGGCCGATCTGGAACTCGGGAACGCGGCCCGCATACTCGGGCCCTCGTGCGGAGATGGCGCGTTCCTTGCCGCCGTCATTGAGCGTCCGCAACGGGCCGGTGAGCCGCCTGGAGGCGTCGGTCTGGGCGGCGTCGAGATCGATCCGCCGCTGGCGCGGCAATCCCGCGAGCTGGCGGCGCCCGACCCGCGGCAAGCCGAGCGGCGAAGACGCCAAAAGGCACGGGCGACCTGTTCGAGCTGGCCGACTGGCGCAACACGGCACGCCGCGCAACGCTCAAACCTTCGCCAAGTGGTCGGCGATGGCGAACAGCGCTTGGCCAACGCGATTCGTCTGCTCCACGTCGACGGTGTCGGGCCAGCGGTCGTCAGCGTGATGGAACCAGCGGTTCGTGCCGAGGAAGGACACGAAGCGACCGCCCAGATCGTGGATGTCGCGGGCTTCGCCGCCGGGGCGCTGGCCGACTGGCGTGATGTCGGCGGGTGGCGCGCCGGCGCGCTCGAGCTCGGCGCTGGCCAACGCCAGCAAGGTCGCGTCGGACGCCTGCAGGCGGCGTCTCGAACCACGCGCCGCGAAGTTCGCCCCGAGGTGGATCCACGCCCAAGCCGCGGTCGCCAACGCCATGTTTCCGGCGAGGAAATGTTCGAGGCCCAGATGCCCGAGCTCATGCCCGCTCGTGGCCAGGAACAGGACGTCGCGCGGTGGCGCGGCCGCGGCGAAGCGCCGCAACAGCGCCAGCCACAGCGCGATCCCGCCGCCGCGTTCGGCCGTGGACGTCCACCACGAGCTCTTCGGCGTGACGACCACAAGCGGCGGCAGCGAGGCGTCCCGGCCGGCGACGCGCGCCAGCACGTTCACGCCGACGGCCTTCTCGAAAACCACATCGACGACGACCTGCGCCGTCTTGCCCGCGTCCGCCGCCGCGAGCAGCCACGCCTCGTGCTCGCTGCCCACCTGCAGCACGGGCGGCCCGAAAGGCCGCGCGAACCGGTCCGCGTTCTGCAACGCGAGCCCCGGCACTCGCGCATCGAATTTCGTCACGGCCACCAACGCCGGATGCCCGCCGCCGAAGCGCGCCGCCGCGACAGCGCCGTCGCCGCCGTCAACGACGCCGACGCCCACCGCCTCCGCCAGCGCGGGCAACCGCGCCAAACGGGCCACAACGCCCTCCGGGCCCGTGGCTTCGCCGTCGAACAAGGGAACGCCGCGGGCGACCTCCGCGCCCACGCGCACCAGACACTCCCGGAGCGCCCAGCGCCGCAGGCCGAACTCGGTCAGGCGGGCCGGCACCGCCGCTTGCCGACACGAGCTCGCCAGCCATTCGGCGGTGCGCCGGTCGCCAGCCGTGCCGGTGCGGTGGACGCCGATGCGGTCCCAAGCCCGAATGTCGGCCGACAGGGTCTCGTGCAAGTCGTTCAATGGCGCTCTCCCTCGGTTGGTAGTGGCCAGTTCGCCAGTTCGCCCCGGTTGGCCGCCGCGCGACGGCACCATGTTAGAGTAGCCGGTCGCCGGGTTTCACTGGCGACCACCTCTCGGATGTAACCCAAGCCAACCGCCGGTGCCAACCGTGTCCGACCACAAGCCGACCGCAACAGCCCTCGGGCAAGGCGCGGACAGCGCAGCCTTCTCGTTCGTGGAAATGGAGCATCGCATCCTCGATCTGTGGGCGCGCCACGACGTGTTTCGCCGCTCCCTCGAGGCGACATCCAACGGCAAACCCTATGTCTTCTACGACGGGCCGCCGTTCGCCACCGGCTTGCCGCACCACGGCCATCTGGTGGCGTCCGTGCTCAAGGATGTGGTGCCGCGCTATTGGACCATGCAGGGGCGGCATGTGCGGCGGCGTTTCGGTTGGGACTGCCACGGACTGCCCATCGAACAGGAGATCGACCGCTCGCTCGGCATGTCCGCCAAGGAGGCGGTCGAGAAATTCGGCATCGCCGGCTACAACGCCGAATGCCGCGGCATCGTCGAGCGGCATGTGGCCGAGTGGCGCCAGACCATCACCCGCCTCGGCCGTTGGGTGGATTTCGACGACGACTACAAGACGATGGACGCCTTCTACATGGAGTCCGTCTGGTGGGTGGTCAAACGCCTTTGGGAGAAGGGCCTCGTCTACCGCGGCTTCAAGGTGATGCCCGTGTCCACGGCCTTGCAAACCGTGCTGGCGAACTTCGAGGCCGGGCAAAACTACATCGACGTGCAGGATCCGGCCATCACGGTGCTGTTCCGGCTCTTGGACGAGGACGCGCACTTGGCCGCGTGGACCACAACGCCGTGGACCCTGCCTTCCAATCTGGCCGTTTGCGTGCGCGCCGACATGGACTACGTGAAGGTGCGGGACGAAGAGGCGGGCATCGCGCTGTACCTGGCCGCGGCGCGTCTTCCACGCTACCGCGAGAAGCACCCGCGCCTGCGTGCGGTTGGCCACTTGAAAGGGTCGGAACTCGTCGGGCGGCGCTATCGGCCGCTCTTCGACTACTTCGCCGACGAGGCCGAACGCGGGGCGTTCGTGGTGGTCGCGGACGACTACGTGACCGCCGACGAAGGCACCGGACTCGTGCATCAGGCGCCGGCGTTCGGCGAAGACGACCTTCGGGTCCTGCGTGACGCGGGCATCGAAGCGTTCGTCTGCCCGGTGACCATGAGCGGCGTGTTCACGGAAGAGGTGGGGGATTTCGCCGGGCGTTTCGTGAAAGAGGCGGACGGCGACATCACCCGCCATCTGCACAGCGCCGGCGCGCTGTTCGATCGCGATGTGATCGTTCACAGCTATCCGCACTGCTACCGCACCGACAAGCCGCTCATCTACCGCGCCGTGCCCTCCTGGTTCGTGCGCGTGTCGGCGCTGCGCGCCGAACTCGTGGCCGCCAACGAGAGCGTGCGCTGGGTGCCGGGGCACATCAAGCAGGGGCGCTTCGGCAATTGGTTGCGCGACGCCTCGGACTGGGCGATCTCCCGCAACCGCGTGTGGGGCACGCCGTTGCCCATCTGGGTGAACGACGTGACGGACAGGGCCAGGTGCGTGGGCTCGCTGGACGAGCTGGAGAAGCTCACCGGCGTGCGCGTGGAGGACCTGCACCGCGAGCATGTGGACCCGCTCACGTTCACCGTGCACGGCGAGGACGGCGTCTACCGCCGCGTCGAGGAGGTGCTGGACTGCTGGTTCGAATCCGGCGCCATGCCCTACGCGCAGCAGCACTATCCGTTCGAGAACCGCGAGGTGTTCGAGAAGGGCTTTCCCGCGGAGTACATCGCCGAAGGTCTGGATCAAACCCGGGGCTGGTTCTACACCCTCATGGTGCTGGGCGCGGCCTTGTTCGACAAGCCGGCGTTCCAAAACGTCATCGTCAACGGTCTGGTGCTGGCGGAAGACGGCAAGAAGATGTCCAAGAGCCTGCGCAACTACACGCCGCCGGACGATCTCATGGAGGCCTACGGCGCGGACGCGTTGCGCTTGCACCTCATCAACTCCGGCCTTGTGAAAGCGGAAGAGCAGCGCTTCCGGGACCGCGCCGTGCGCGACATGGCGCGCCGGGCGCTCTTGCCGTGGCACAACGCTTGGACGTTCCTCCGAACCTACGCGCGCATCGACGGTTGGCAGCCAGGTGCCGGCGTGGCCCGCCCGGACAACATCCTCGACCGCTGGATCCTCTCCAAACTGCAAACGCTGAAGAGGCGGATCGCCGGCGAGATGGAACGCTACCGCCTCTACAACGTGGTGCCGGCCTTGTTCGCTTTCATCGGCGAACTCACCAACTGGTACATCCGCCTGAATCGTCCGCGGTTCTGGGGCGAGGGCTTGACGCCGGACAAGGTCGCCGCCTACGGCACCTTGCACACCGCGGTGCGCGATCTTTCGGTGGCGATGGCGCCGTTCGCGCCGTTTCTCGCCGAGCACGTCTACCAAGAGCTCGCGGAACTCGAGGACGCCGAACCGTCCCCGCTGTCCGTGCATCTGTGCGGCTATCCGAAGGCCGACGACGCCCTTGTGGATCCCCTCTTGGAACAGGCCGTGACGCGGATGCAGCAGGTGGTCGAGCTCGGCCGGCGCAAACGCGAGGAGGTGCGGATCGGCCTGCGCACGCCGCTGCGGCGGCTGACGATCATCCACCGCGACGAGGCGTTGCTCGCCGAGATCAGCGCCTTGGAAACCTATGTGAAGGCCGAGCTGAACGTGAAGGAGGTGCGCTACGAGCGCGACGAATCCAAGTACATCGCGCTCTCGGCCAAGCCCAACTTTCCGGTGCTTGGCAAACGCCTCGGCAAGCGCATGAAGGTGTTCGCGGAGAAGATACGGGCGCTGGACGCCCGCGCCATCGACGCCTTCCAAGCCGCGGGCCGCATCGACATCGAAGGCGAGACGTTCGGCGAGAACGACATCGACGTCTTGCGCGAGGCGAAACCCGGCACCGACGCCGTTTCCAACCGGCAGGTGTCCATCGCGCTCGACTGCGCCCTTACCGACGCCTTGGTGCGGGAGGGCTGGGCGCGCGAGGTTGTGCGGCACGTCCAAACCGCGCGCAAAGAAAGCGGGTTCGCCGTGACAGACCGCATTCGCCTGCGCTACCGCGCCGACCCGGACTTGGCGGCGGCCATCACCGCGCACCGCGACCACATCGCCGCCGAGACGCTGGCCCGGGAAATGGAATCGGCCGCCGGCCAATCCCTTCCGTTCGGCGCGAAAGTGGACGGCCGATCGCTCCGGTTCGCCCTCGAAAAGCACTCCGGGCGAACAGCGCGCTCGAGCGGCCCGGCGTAAGGCGCCAGCCCCAAGCGTTCGGCGGGCGCCTTGGGCGCGTCCTACACGCCGCGGCCTTCGCTCGCCGCCGCGTCGAGCAAACCCGCTGTGGCATCGGCCCCCGCTGCGCGCGCAAGGGCCGGCAACCTGCTTCCGTCCGGGTGCGCCACGTCGAGCCGGGCGCCGCGTTCGAGCAGCAGCTTCAAGGCCCCGGCGCGGTTGCGCAGAGCCGCGAAGGCGAGCGGCGTTTGCCAATCGTCCTGATGGGCGTCGGCGCCGGGTCGCTCCTCGCCGATCGTGATCTCCAAGGACGCCGGCGCGGCGTCGAGCACCGCGGCGATGCGCGGCAGGTTTTCCACCAGCACGGCGTCGAAGATGCCGATATTGGCCGCGCCGAGCACCGCGGCCACCTCTTGTTCGCCAGCGGTGAGCGCCCATTGCAGAGGCGTCGCGGCAAAGTGATCGTCACGGGCGCGGATGTTCGCGCCTTCGCGCAGCAGCAGGTCGACAACCGCGGCGTGGCCGTGGAACGCCGCTTCGTGCAACGCCGTGGTGCGCGGCCGGTTCGGGTCGAAGCCGAGCTCCAGCATGAGGCGCACGGCCGCGAGGCGCCCGGCCTGGGCGGCAGCGGCCAGCGCTTCCGGCATGGCCTGCCCGGTTCGACGAACGATGTCCGGCTCGCTCGCCAGCAACGCCCTCGCGCCATCGCCGTCAGCGGCGTTGCAAGCGGCCACGAAGCGTTGCACGGGGCTCAACCGCGCGGTCGGCGCGCCGTGTTCGGCAAGGTGCGCCGCCAGATCCGGTTGACCGCTCAGCATGGCGGCCTCATGGAGCGAGCCGTCGTCGATGGTGACGTCCGCGCCGTGCTCGACGAGCAACTTGGCGCGGGCCGGATGGTGTTTGCGCACCGCCCAGCGCAGTTGGTAGTCCAATGTCCGTTCCGGGTTCTCCACCAGGCGGCCGTTCTCCTCGAGCAGCCAGTTGTTGCGGTGCATGGCCCCGAGGCCGTGCGCGAGCAGGGCCTCCAAGCACTCGCTGGCCGGCGTGAACATCGTGTTGTAAAGCGCTTGACCGTCGTTCGGGTCCGCACCGGCCGCAAGCAACAACTTCGCCAAAGCGTCGCGTTCCTCGTGCGGCGGCTGGTTGACCGGCCCCATTTCGCCTTCCCCGAAGGCGCCGGCGAGCGCCGTGAAACGGTACTGCCCGCCCCACATGTAATGGGCGTTCGGATCCGCGCCGCGAGCGATCAGAAGGCGCGCCGCGGCCAAAGTGGAACGGCCCGGAAGATCGAGTCGCGAATAGCAGGCGTAAAGCAACGGCGGCCAATCGAAGTGGCCGCCGAGTTTCTCCACGAGTGCCGGATCCGCGTCCAGAAAACCCGCGACCGCAGCCGCGTCGCCAACACACGCGGCGTGCCAGATGTCGCGGCGCGCCAACGCCGGATCCGCGGCCAACATGGCCCGCGCCTGTTCCCGATTGGCCGGCCGATCGGTTTGAAAGTAGCAAAGGCAGGCGAGTTGGAGGAAATCGGCGAGCCCCTCGCCATGGCGCGCGAACGCCAGCAGCTGTCGCCATGTGGCGAATCCGTGTTCGCGGGCCACGGCCAACTCGGCGTCGGCCGCCTGGACGGGTTGGCGCAACGCGGCTTGCGCCGTGAGGCCGGTGAACCCGGGGTGGTGGCTGGCGAGGCGCCTTCCCGCTTCGCGCTCGCCGGCGCGGTGGCCGGCGGCCAAGTCGTCCGCAAGCGCCCGCACGTCCGCCGCGGCGCGTTCGTAGCCCAAGTGCTTGAGCATCGCCATCCCTCTAGCCGGCGCGCGCCGCGCGGTCTGCCGGCGATAGCGCCGCGTTGAGCACCCGCTGCGCGAACACCGCGTTGACGCCGATGCCGTTGCTGCTCGTGGCGAGGGCGCGCCGGTTGGGATGCAGACGCCCGCGGGTTTGCGCGATCAGCGAGCGGTAACGCGGCCGCGCGGCCGGCTCGTCGCCATGCAGCAGCCACAGGGAACGCCAGTCGCGGGCGAAGCCGCGCAACAGGCGCGCGTAGGCGTCGGCCAGCGTCGCGTCGTTTGCGGGATTGGCCGAGAAGTCCGCGATGAGGTCCTCCACCAGCGCTTCGCACTCGCCCGGCGCCATCACCGCCGCCGCGCTGTAGCGTTCGAGCAGCAGCGGCGGATCGAGCCCCGGCTGGTAGGGAACGAACCGCGCCGCCGCGGCGTCCGAGGCCGACGGCGAGTGCTCGACGGTCCCGACCATCTCCCAAAACCGCGACGAGCCGCAGGTGTCGATGACCAGGTGCACCCGGCTCGCATCGCCACCGTTCACCACCTTGTGACGGCGCCACGAGTCGAAAATCCAGCATTCGCCGGCGGCCATGTGCAGACGCTCCGGCCCGCAGTGGAAGATCACGCGCGGACTGGTGACGACGGGAATGTGGATGCGCACGCGGCTGAACCAATGGTAGTTGAAGTCCACATGCAGGCCCACTTCGCAACCCGCCTCCAGCCGCATGAGCCGCGATCGCGACAGCACTTCGCCGAAAACGGCCATCGTTTGGCGCACATAGGGACACCGCGCCAAATGCGGCGTGGCGCGTTTTTCGCCGTCGAACGAATCGTTGTCGCCGCCTCCGCACGAGACGAGCGCGATCGCGGAATTGCCGCGCAAGCCGCTCGGATGCGCCATCCACCGATCGCGCGGAAACCGCCCGACCTCCTCGCCGAGCCGGTCGGCGTCGAAACGGAAAGGGAGGCGGATGAAAGGTCTGCTCAGGCGCAAGGCAGGCAACTCGCCGAGTTGGCGGGACGATAGCCGAACACCGTGAAGTCGTCGCGGTAGAAATCCGTCGCCGCGCGCAACAGCTCGTCATCGTAGTATTCGCCGTAGCGCCGATGCGCCGTCGTGTTGACGCGGGCCAAGGCTTTCGCCGGCAGGCCAATGCGCCGACACGCTTCGTCGAACGAGGCCTGCAACGCTTCAAAGCGGCCAACGAAATCCACCGCGAGACGGCCGGCTTCGTCCTCGAGGAGTCTCGCCTGCGGGCGCACCAACACCCGCCCACGAAATCGCGGCGTGGCCAACGCGCGCTTCATGAACGTCGTCTCGTTGCCGAGAAAAGCCGGCGCGCGCTTGTTGAGCATCGCGCAAACCGACACGTAGCGGTCGTAGGGATGCCGCACGACGGCGAATTTGAAGTAGCTTCGCCAGACGCTCGGCGCGAGGTGCGCCGCGGCCTGCCGAGCACTGATGTGGCCGTGGCCTATCCGCGCCAACGCCGGTAGCGGGCTGCGCGAGCCACCAACCAACGCTTCCTGCTGCCAGTCCTCCTCGCCAAGCAACGGCGTCAACGCCGCACGGACCGCGTGCGTGGCCGTTCGCGGCACGGCGAGAAACACGAACCGGTGCCGATGGGAGACGATCAAGCCGGCACCGGCCGGCGAACTCCACCGCCAAGGTGCCGAAAACACGGGCCGCCGCACCCGATCGGAGGCGGCTTGGCGGCATGCCGGCGGCAAGCGGCCACTCGGGTGGCGGGACCGTCACCGCACGCGAAGTCGGGCGAGCCGGTCATGCGCTACGCGCCAATGACGGCAAGCGTGGCCAACAACGTGAAGCCAACGGTCGGCACATGCGCCACGATCTCGTCGGCCACGACGCGGCGCACGCCTTCGGCCTGCTCGGATTCCACTCCGGCCTCCTTCGGCTTGGCGGCAAGTCGCAACGTGTCCAACCGGTGAGCATTCATGGGCTTCTCCTTCTTGCAGGTGGCGCCACGTCCGCCGCACGGACGTTTGGACGCCCATCGCGGAACCAAGCATAGCAGACGCGGCCGAGGTGGCCGCCTTCGCGCGCATCCGACCCGTTGGCCGCCAAGACGCGGCCCAAGCCATCGCGCCAACAAGTTCGCCATGGTCGGAAGTCGGCCCGTGCGCGTGCTTGCCACGTTGTTTTGCAAGACATTTCCGCTTTCGGTGGCCGTGGACGCGGGAAAGCCCGCTCCTCGGCACCGTCCCTCGGGGTGTCCGCGCACGGCGTCACAAAAAGATCACATTCCCCCCCTACGATGACGCATCGTCAATGTCGCGACTGGTCGCGACGCCATGCGACATCGGGGGAGAAACCACATGGCGGATCGAGCCTTGGCAGCATCTGTCGTGTTCGGCGCGGCGACGCTGCTCTGCGCATGCGAAGGCGGCGATATCAACATCAATCCCCCCACCACGGCCGCACCCGTGGACAACTCCACCCGGCCGGCGGCCGCAGCGGCCGAAACAAACCCTTGCGCCGTCTACGAGAAGGACGGCTCCACTTTCCAAGGCGAACAGCGGGACGTCAACTGCGTGTATCCGCCTTCCTTCGTGGACGCCGGCAACAACCTCACGGTGAACCTGCGCATTCCCGACCTGCCGGACGACGGCGCCCACATCTTCGAGGGCAGCATGTTCGTCGGTCGCACCCATGACACGGACGACGGCCTCGCCAACGCCGGCATCGCGCGCGGCGGCGACGGGCCGACGCTCACGGTGGAAGCCGGCGCCACGCTCGCTTTCCAATCGAGCTCGGACTTCCTGATCATCAATCGCGGCGCCCAGCTGTTCGCCGTCGGCACCGCCGACGAACCCATCACGTTCACCTCGGTTTCCGATGTGGAAGGCGCCGTGGGCCCGGAAGACGTGCAGCAGTGGGGCGGCATCGTCATCAACGGCTTCGGCGTCACCAACAAATGCGACTACACCGGCTCCGTCGCCGGCGGCGACCTAGCCACCAGCGATTGCCATGTGGACGCCGAAGGCGCCGCAGGTCTTGACGAATCCCAATACGGTGGCGACAACAACGACGACAGCTCCGGGCGTCTGGAATACGTCGTCGTCAAACACACTGGCGCGGAAGTGGGCAACGGCGACGAGTTGAACGGCATTTCCTTCGGCGGCGTCGGCCGCAACACCATCGTCAAGAACCTGCAGGTCTACTCCACTTACGACGACGGCATCGAGATGTTCGGCGGCGCGGTGAGCTTCGAGAACTTCGTGGCGGTGTACGTGCGGGACGACTCCATCGACATCGACGAAGGCTGGGCCGGCTCCATCACCAACGCGTTGGTGATCCAATCGGAGACCTTGGGCAATCATTGCATTGAGGCGGACGGCATCGGCTCGTTCGGCAATTTGAACGAAAGCACGGTCGGCGCGATCATCCGCCAAGGCATCAACAGCCGCCCAACCATCAGAAACCTCACCTGCGTCATTTCGCCGAGCGCCGAGCAAGGCAACTTCGATCCCGGCGCGGGCTGGCGGTTGCGGGAAGGCGTCTTTCCCACCATCGAAGACTCCATGGTGATCGGCGCCTTCGGCGCGGACAGCGCCGACTCCAACTACTGCCTGCGCATCGACAACCGCTCGCGGCAGGCCGCGCAAGACGGCGACATCTCCTTGAACAGGGTGATCCTCGCCTGCGCCGAGAAAACCAACGGAGGTTCCTTGCCGAACGGCATGACGGTCGAAGCCTGGGCCGCGGCCAACGGCGCGGTATTCGCGGATGTGGCGGACTCCGCCGATCCCACGGCGGCCGCGGACACCGGCTTGCAACTGCTTGAAGGCACTCCACCCATCTACTCCATCGACTACGACACGATGTCCGTGAACGACAACGCGCCAGCCGGCGCGCCGCAAAACGGCGACTTCGTCGGCGCGTTGTCGCTGTCGGCCACCGATTGGACCCAAGGCTGGACCTACGGCATCCACGAGGGCAGCCGCGGTCAAGCGCTGTGGTTCGAGTAGGCGCGGGCCGGCGTTCGACATGCGAGGCACGAACAACATGAATCGCGACAAGACCCTTTGGGCGGCGGCATGCGTTGCCGCCTTCACCGCGCCTTGGCCGGTCGCCGGCCAGGAATCGGCCGAAGACGGCAACAAGCGGATCGAGGAGGTCGTCGTCGTCGGGCGCCTCTACAACTCCGCGCAACGGCTCATGAACGAGCGCAAAGACGACGAAGTGGTCGCGGACGTGCTCGGCGACGAGATGATCAGCCGCTTGGGGGACACCACGGTGGCGGTGGCTCTGCAACGAATTCCGGGGCTTTCCCTGGTGAGCGGCAAGTTCGTCTATGTGCGCGGCTTGGGCGAACGGTATTCGAGCACCTTGTTGAACGGCGCCACGATCCCGTCTCCGGACTTGACGCGGAACGTCATTCCGCTCGACATATTCCCCACATCCATCGTGCGTTCCCTGCATGTGCAGAAGGCGTACTCCGCCGACATGCCGGCAACGTTCGGCGGCGGCACGGTGGACATCCGCACAAAGGGCATTCCCGACGCTCTCACTCTCGCGGTGGAAGTGGGCACGGGCTACAACTTGGAGAACGACGGCGACGCGCTCACCTACCCGGGGGGCGGCGACGACCGCTTTGGCGTGGACGATGGCTCGCGGGCCCTCGCGCCAGCTCTGCGGGACGGCATCACGCGCTTTCTCGGCAATTTGGATGTGCAGAGCATCTTGCGCGGCCTGCGGCGGGAAGGCGACGCGAACGCGACGGTGGCCGACGCCCGGCGCGTGAACCGCGAACTCGCGCTGCTGCTGAATCGAGACTTGGCCGTGACCGAAAAGTCCACGGAACCCGACATGAACATCAAGGGGAGTGTCGGCAGCAACTTTCTGTTCGCCGACGACTGGGAGTTCGGCGCCCTCGCCGGCGGCTCGTACAAGTCCTCTTGGCGCGAGAGCGAACGTCTCAGCCGAAATTTCAACTTCCCGGACGAACGCACGGACACCAAGCTGGAATCCACTTTCTCCGTGGACATCACCGCCAACTTGAACTTCGGCCTGCGTTTCACGGACGATCACGAGGTTTCCACCACCTCCCTGTATTTGCGCAACACCGACGACGAGACCGCCATTCGCGACTTTTTCAACGAAAACCGGGAAATCTCCGACGAACGCGGCTTCCGGGATTACCGTCTGCAATTCGAAGAGCGCGATCTGCTGGTTCATCTGGCAACCGGCACGCACCGCCTCGGCCACGCCACACGCGAGTCGCCCCTGTTTTCGTGGATGGGCCTCGACTGGCTGCCCGAGGACACCGAATTCTCTTGGTTCTACTCCGACGCGCGGGCGCGCACGGACATTCCGAACCAAGTGAGCGTTGTCGCGCAGACCGTCACCGCGCCTGAAACCGGCCGAGTATTGAGTTCCACGATCAACATAGGCACGACGGCCGATTACCGCTTCACGAGACTGGACGACGATGTGCTCACCTACGGGTGGGACTTCGCCCTCCCGATCCAACGGGGCGACCACTTCGTGGAGACGAACGCCGGCTACGACCATGCGCGCAAGAATCGCACATACCGCCAGACCCAGTTCAGCTTGGACGCGTTTTCGGTGGCGGATCCGGCCATCTTGAAGGGCTCCTTGAGCGAAGCGCTCTCGGACCGCGCCATTCTCGATCCGGCCAACAACTTCGTGTTCGACATGAGCGGCACCAACAACCAAAGCTACATCGCCGCCACGATGACCGAAGCGGTCTACGGCAAGGTGGATTGGACTTGGCGGGAAACCTGGCGGCTCTCCGCCGGCACCCGCTGGGAGGACTACAAACAGGTGGCGCTGGATTGGAACCCGTACGGCTTCACCTTGACCGATCCAGTGGTCACCACCGACCCCGAACGACTGGAGCGCGCGACTTTCCGAGACGACAGCTTCTACCCGTCCGTGTCGCTGATGTGGATGAGCGCACTCGGCGACCTCGGCGCGAAGCTCGGCGTGGAGTTGTTCCAACTGCGTCTTGGCTGGAGCGAGACCGTGGTGCGTCCGGATCTGCGCGAGATCACGGACGCCAGCTACGTCGATCCAATCACGGACGATCTAGTGGACGGCAACCCCGGGGTGGTTCCTTCGGACGTGACCAACTACGACCTGCGCGCCGAGTGGTTTTTCGACAATGGCGACACGTTCACAGCCTCCTTTTTCCGCAAGAACATCGCTCGTCCCATCGAGTTCTTCGAATCCGCCGCAAGCGACACCACGGTGGCGCGGGAGATCGTGAACGCCGAATCGGCGAAAGTTTCCGGTGTCGAGCTGGAAGGGCTCAAGAAGCTCGACTTCCTCGGCGCTTGGGGCGAACAGTTCTTCGCGCAGGCCAATGTGACCTGGCAAGACTCGGAACTCGTGGCCGGCGAAGAAGCCGACGCGCCGACCAGCCCCGTGCGCCCGCTTGCGGGAGCGTCCGAACACGTCGCCAACATCGTGCTCGGCTTCGACAGTCACGACGGCGCGCATACGGCGACCTTGGCGTACAACGTGTTCGGCGAGCGCCTGTACGTCGCCGGTCGCCTCGGCGCGCCTGATGGCTACGAACAGCCTTTCCACGCCTTGGACTTCACCTATTCCTGGTTTCCAACCCACAACATCACCGTGAAGGCGAAGGTTCGCAACATCCTCGACCAAACCGTGGAAATCGAACGCGAAGACATTGTCGTCTTCACCAAGCGGCCAGGCACCGGGGCTGCGATCAGCTTCAAGTGGGGTTTCTAGAGCGGCGCCTTCGAGACCCGCGCTCGTGCGCCAGCCCTCGGGTTTCGGCGCCAGACTCCGCGCCGCTCGCGGGCGGAGTCCGCGCGCGCCGAAGCAGGTGTCCAACGCGTTCGCTCGCGCTCGCGCTTGGAGCTAGCTGCCGCTCTTGGCCGCCCTTTTCGCGCGCTTGTTGGCGCGGCGCGTCTTGCGGGCCATGTCCGCGGCTTTGCGTCGCTCGACCAACGCGGCGCGCAGCGCTTCTATCTGCACCGCGTCTATCTCCTCGAAGTCGCCAAGGCGGCAATGGGCCTCCACGCCGAACGGCCCGCCGCCGCGGGACATGCCGCGCAGCGTGTCCAAGCGACAGACGGAACCGCCGAAACTCCGGAAGTTCGGGATCATGTCGTCGTCCAAGCCCAAGCAGCGCGAGGACAGTTGATTCAACCACGCTTTGTCGCGGCGAACGTGAAACAGCACCATCGTGTCGTCGAGAATCTCCACGCGATCCACGCTGCGCAGGCGCAGACACGTCTTGCGTTCGCGATAGGCTTCGTCGTCAAGCGGATTGTTGAGAATGGCGTCCACATCGAGCGCGTCGTCGCCCACTCCGCCTTGGCTTTCCGCCGGTTCGGGGACGTCCGGGCCGGGCGTCCGCTCTTGCGCGGAGGCCTCGGCGGCCTCGGATGCGGACGCTTCCGCCTCGGCCGCGACGGCCCCGGCCGAACACGCCCCGGCGAGCAAGAAGGCGATGGCGCGAATGGCGCCCGCGAATCCAAGCGCCGCCGGGGCCGCGCATCCGCGGCCCCGGCAACGTGCCGATCCCACGCCGCTCGGCTCCCTATCGCCCATCGCGCATCGTGTCGATCCATCCGTCATGTCATCCTCCAGCCGCTTGCTCCTTCGCCCACCGATAGTCCGCCTTGCCGTTGGGGCTGCGGACGATCTCGTCCCGAAACACGAAAGCCTTGGGCAGTTTGTAGCGCGCGACGTGTTCGGCGCACACCGCCAGCAGGGCCGCCGGGCTCGGGGTTCGTCCCTTTCGCAGCTGAACGACGGCAACCACTTCGCTGCCCCACCGCTCGGACGGGCGACCTGCGACGACGGCGTCGTACACGTCCGGATGGTGTTTGACGGCTTGCTCCACTTCCTCGGCGAAGATCTTCTCGCCACCGGAGTTTATGGTGACCGATTCGCGTCCGTGAAGTTGCAAGGCGCCGTCCGCGAGCAAGCGCACCTTGTCGCCAGGCACCGAGTAGCGCACGCCTTTCACCACCGGGAATGTCGCGCGCGTTTTTTCGGCGTCTCCCAGGTAGCCGAGCGGGATGTTGCCCGTTCGCGCCCACCAACCGAGCCCGTCGTGCCCTTCCCGAAGCACGTCGGTGAGGGACTCGTTCAGCACCGCGTTGTGCGGGCCCAGCGTGAACTTGCCGGTGGCCGCGCCATCGGTGGCGTTGCTCGTGTGGGACGCCTGCCCGCCGGTTTCCGAAGAGCCGGCCGTGTCGATGATGTTGATTCGCGGCAGCGCCTTGAGAAGCTCCCGTTTTATCTTCGCGGTCATGATGGCGCCGCCGGTGATCACGTTGCGCAATGTCGGACATTCGGCCCGACAAGTCCGCAACGCGTCCACCAGCGGCCGCCCGAAGGCGTCGCCCACGACGAGCAGGTTGTTCACGCCTTCGCGTTCGATAACGGCAACCGTGTCGGCCGCGTCGAAGCGGCGCACCTGGTCTTGAATCACGACGGTGCCGCCGGTGTTGAAGGCTTGGAAGGCGCCCCAATGCCCGGCGCCGTGCATGAACGGCGGCGCCGGCAGCGTCTTGCGATGGCTGGCGGTGGCGCGTTGCACATAGCCGGCCAAGCCGTCGATCACCGTGCCGTCGGTTCGCCGCGCGCCCAAGCTCGCGATGAGAATGTCCTCGTGCTTCCACAAGACGCCTTTCGGCATGCCCGTGGTGCCGCCGGTGTAGATGATGTAGAGGTCTTGCGGATCCCATTCCACATCCGGTTTATCCGGCGCGCTGGCGGCGAGGGCATCCTCGAACGGCACGGCGCCGTCGAGCAACGGCGCATCGTCATCGCGCACCTGCAACAGCAGTTCAAGGGTGGGCACCTGGGGGCGAATCGCTTCCACACGGTGGGCCAGGGAGCTGTGGAAGACCAGCGCTCTGGCCGCCGCGTCGTTCAGCAAATAGACGAGTTCCTCGTCCACATAGCGGTAGTTGACGTTGAACGGCGCCACCCGCGCCTTGTAGGCGCCAAGCATCGATTCCAAATACTCGTTGCCGTTGTAGAGATAGATGCCAAGGTGGTCTTGGCCGGATTCCCAGTCTTCCAAAGCCGCCCGGTCGGTGCGCAGGCCGAGGCCGCGCCCCAGCAGGAAGTTGGCCAACCGGCGCGTGCGTTCGGTGAGATCGCGATAGGTGAAACGCCGGTCGCGGAAGACGATGGCCTCGCGCTCGGGAACCGCCCCGGCGATCGCTTCGTTCACGGTGGCGAGGTTGAAGTGCACGGATTTGCCTAGTGTTGCTCCGATTCACCAAAGGCAAGTAACGCTCAACCGTCGCAGAGAGTCAAGCGCGTGAACTGGTTCGGGCTGGTTCGGGTGTGCGACGTTTTTGTGCGCGGGCGGACTGCGAGGGTCTGGAGAGTCACCGCGATTCCCGGTACGCAGCTCCTGCCGTGCGCTGGTCGGCGAGTACCCGTGTTGCAAGTGTTGATTTTGGCACTGTGCATGCATCCACCCATCGAGGTTGGCCCTCGCTCCGGTGTTCGGAGTGTCAGGCCCGGGCTGGAAGCGGGTCGCCGGGGCCGTGTGGCGGTTGGCCGCCCGCCGAGGCGGCGCGGGCTGGCGGCTGGCCCGAAGGGCCGCCGGCTTCCTCGGCCGTCTCGGCAGGCGGAGCCGCGGCCGGCTCGTCGCCGGCTCGCGGGGTCCAGAGCCGGTTCTGGCGGAGCAGCGCGTTGGCCAGCAGCAGGAGCTTGCGCATGACGGCGACCAGCGCCACCTTCGGCGGCTTGCCGCGGCCGATCAGGTCGCGGTGCTTTCGGCCGAGATCGGGGTTGTGCCGGGTGGCGGCGACCGCGGCCATGTGGAGCAGGCGGCGCGCCCGCGCGGGCCGCCCTGGATGAAGCGCCTGCCCTGCCACTGGCCGGACTCGCGCGCCACCGGCGCGAGGCCCGCCAGACTGGCCGCCGCCTTGGCGTCGAGGCCGCCCGGTTCCGGCATCGCGGCCAGCAGCCCGGCCGCGGTGGCCTTCCCCACGCCCGGAATGGAGGCCAGCGTCTCGGCGCGGCGCGCCAGCCCCTCGTCGCCGGCCAGCGTCCGCGCGATCTCCGCGTCCACGGCCTTGAGCTGCCGCCCGTTCCGCTCCGGCCGCAGCCGGCACTGCCGCCGGAGCAGCGCCACGCGCAGGCCCTTCTGGCGGTTCAGCGCCGCCACCCGGTCCCGCAGAAGTACCCGGTATCGCGGATGCGCGGCCAACTGGCGCTGGCCTTGCCGGGGCAGACGGCAACCAGCGGCGGCTGCAAAGAGAGAGACACGAACGACTGCGCAGCGAAACCGACCAGCTGGCCCGCCTGGGCGCCGGTTACGATCACAACGCCGATGCAGAACTGGCCCATGGTGTCGCGGTAGGCGCGGCTGTCGAAGGTCTCAATCGTGGTTTGAGCGGCTTTCGTGCTACGCCGCGGCCGCGTTGGCGCGTTCCTCGGCCACGACGTCCTGCAAGCCCTGCCATTCGTCCCACATGTCGATCATGGACTGCTTGGAGCGTTCCCAAGGATCGTTGCCGGGTTCGAACTTCAACCAGCCGCCGTCGAAGGCGCGATCCGGATGATCCGTGACGCCGCAGTTGTCTGGCACCACAGCGGGTTGGCGCTTCTTGTTGCGGATGCGGAAGATGATGTTCTGGCGCGCTTCGGTGCCGTTTTCGTTGCGGGTCGCCGAATGGGGGATGTGATACATCGTGATGCAGGCGTCGCCGGCCTCCATCAGCACTTGCGTTGGCCGCGGCCAGCGTCGGCCGTCGGGCGTAGTCGCCGAGTTCTCGCCCAGATAGACATCTGACACCGCTTCCGGCAGGTACACCATGCCGCAGCGGTTCGGCACATCGTGGCGCAATCGCGGCCAGCCGGGGCCTTCGGGGCCTAAGCAGCCGTTGGTTTCGTACTGCCAGCGGAAGAAGCGCTCGGTATGGTGGTGTGCGCCCGGCAACACCGCCGTTTGGCCGCAGCCTTCCACGGTTTGGTCGTTCAGCGCCACGAATGCGAACGCGGTAAAGCTGCCGAGGCTCAAGCTCATCTGCGGGTCTTGGAACAATACGCCGAAGTTGTGACCTACCACTTCCGGGCTGCGGCCCAGGTCGCCCTTCGGGCCTGTGGCGAAGTGGCGGGCGTAGATTTCCTCCGGCGTGCCTTCTTGAACTTCCTGCGGTGCCGCCATGGTGATGTTGCCGTCCATGTGGATGCCGGCGGCGTAGTACGGGATGTCCTCGTCGCGGTAGCCCATCGGCGTAAAGTTGGCGCTGGGTTGGCGTACGGGATTGGTGGCTACTTGGCAGTTCACCGGCGGATCGAACTCGCCCATCGCCTCGCGCAGGATGGGCGTGAGAGAGGAGGCGTTGAGCAGGTCCGTCATGGCCTTGCGCGGGCCGACGTATTCGCCCTTCTTGGCGTTTTTCATGCACTCGCGCGCGGCTTCGATCAGCTGCGGTGCAACGGCACCCTTCAGGACGATAAAGCCGTCGCGATAGATAAGACGTTTTTGATCCAGCGTCAGCGCTGGCGACTCGTTGTTGATCACTGCCTCTCCTCTGCGTGGTTAAAGCGCACTATGTACTACAGCTACTAACAGCGCACTAAGCGTGACCGTTCCGATTTGGCGCGTCAAGGCCGTGAACTGGTTCACTGGTTCAGTAGACATGGCACTGCGGCTAGGCGGCCTCCCGAGCGACAACGTACTCGTTGGGGGCGAGGTGATCGAGGGCCGAGTGCGGGCGTTCGTAGTTGTACAACTCGACTCTCGAACACCCACGGCACCGCCGAACGCAGGATTCTCTACGAGTTCCACCCGTGGCACGGGCAGGAGGTCGCCATTGACCAAGTGTTCGCCAAGGGCGGAGTTTCCGTAGCCCACTGCCGCCTGGCCGGCCGGGCGCGAGGTCCGCGGCTCGAAGTGCCGTTGTGGATGTTCGACCGGCAGAGTTGCTCGACCGTTCGCAGACGGGAGCGGCCCCATGTCGGTCCTGATGGCTCGGATGCTGCTGGAGCATCGCGACGGCCAAGCCGGGGCAGCGGAGACCGGGACCTGCGGGGAGAGCGGTGATGTCTGACAAGATCCAGCGCCGCCATCTGGAACGCAAGGCGATCCTGTGCGTTCGCCAGTCTTCCGCGCATGAGGTTCTGCACAACCGCGAGAGCGGCGCGCTGCGGTACGCGATGCGCGACCGGCTTCTGGAGTTGGGCTTGCGCGGATCGAGACCATCGACGACGATCTCGGCCGCTCGGCGTCCGGCAGCGCGGAGCGCGCCGGGTTCGACCGCATGGTGGCGCAGGTCTGTCTCGGCGGGATCGGCGCGGTGGCCGCGCGGAAGTGCCGCGGTTCGCCCGCAACAGCCGGGACTGGCAGCAGCTGATCGAGATGTGCCGGGTGGTCGACACGGTTCTGGTGGACCAGGAGGCCGTCTACGCGCCCCGGCAAAGCAACGATCGGCTGTTGCTGGGACTTGAAGGGCTCGCTGAACGAGTACGAGCTCGACCTGCTGCGGCAGCGTTCGCTGGCGGCGCGCCACGAGAAGGCCAGGCGCGGCGAGTTGATCGTCGCCGCCCCGGTCGGCCACGTGAAGAACGGCGATCGTCTGGAGAAGGACCCGGACCGGCGAGTGCGGGAGGCGATTGCGCTGGCCTTCGACAAGGTCGAGGAGCTGGGCAGCGCCCGCCGGGGCGCTGCTGTGGTTTCTCGAACACGGACTCGACCTGCCTGCCAAGCGTCCGGACGGCAGGATCGTTTGGCGCCGGCGCCGCCTCAGCCAATCACGGCCTGGGCAGTGCCAAATCTATCTGAGCCGGCACAGCGCGCTCCTCTCTCACTCTCTCCCTCTCGCTCACACCGTACAATAGCCGGAACGGCATTCGGTCCGCGGCGCCTCCGCCATCGGGCTTGACCGCGACGATCCACGCCCTGCTTTGCGCGTTGCCAAAAGAAAACCGGCGCCGGCGCGCGCCACTGCTGTGCCAACAACACGGTTGCGGCGAATCGCCCTGCGCCAACAAGGCCTCGCCGGGAAACGGCGAATGGGCAGCGGGCTCGCGGGCATGCGCGCCGTTCTCGAACGGCTCGGCTATGTCCAGATAGACACGATCTCGGTGGTTGCGCGAGCCCACCATCACACGTTTTTCACCCGCGTCTCCGGCTACGAGGAGACCGCGCTCAACCGTTTGCTGGCCAAACGGCAAGCGTTCGAGTACTGGTGCCACGCCGCCGCCTATCTGCCCATGAACCACTACCGCTTCGCGCTGCCCATGATGCGCGCCAAGGCGCGCGGCGAGTTGTGGAACCACAGTTCCGAACCGAAAGTCCGGGCTTGGGTTCTCGCGCGCATCCGCGCGGAAGGGCCGTTGTTCGCCCGGGACTTCGAGCAGCCGCCCCGGGCAAGCAAGGGCTGGTGGGATTGGAAACCCGCGAAGCGGGCGCTGGAGCAGCTCTTCATGGAAGGCCAGCTCATGATCACCGAGCGCCAAGGCTTTCAGAAACGCTACGATCTCGCCGAGCGATTCTTGCCGGCGCATGTGGACACGCGCGAGCCCACCTTGGAAGAGCACGCCGACCACGTGATCGATGTCGGCCTCGCCGCCCACGGTTTCGCCACCGAGAACACCCTCGCCTATTTTCGACGCGACGCCCGGGTGCGAAGCGCCGTGCGCCGGCGGCTGGCGGCTCGCGCCGCCGAAGGGACGCTGGTTCTGCGCCGCACCAAGACGGGCGTGCCCATCTACGGCCAACCGGGCGCGTTCGACGCCAGCACGCGACCGCTCGCGGAAGTGGTGCGCGTCCTTTCGCCCTTCGACAACGCCGTCATCCAGCGCCGGCGTTGCCGCGACGTGTTCGACTTCGACTACACCATCGAGTGCTATCTGCCGGCGGCGAAACGCCGCTACGGCTATTTCGCGCTGCCGATCCTGTTCGCCGACCGGATCGTGGGCCGCATGGACTGCAAGGCCCAACGGCCCGAGGGGCGCTTCGAGGTGCGATCGCTGCACATCGAGGACTCGACCGCGATGCGGGCCGACGCCTTCCTGCCGGCGTTCGCGGACGCCGTTCGCGAGTACGCCCGGTTCACGGGATGCGATGCGGTTCGGGTTGGCAAGGTCGCGCCTGGCCGATTCGCCGCGGCGGTGAAGCGCCTGTTCGCGTAGCATCCGCATCCGGCGAACCGTGCGCGCCGACTCGGCCCGGCAGCGACTTTGACGCGAGGGCGAATACCGGCCACCGTGTTCAGGTTCCGTTCATGCGCCAAGGCGGAAACTGCACGCATACAGCAAAGCGAGTGTACCGACATGAAACTCCGCGCGATGACGAATCTGCTCGTCACCTTGGGCTTGGCCGCCTCGGCGCCTGCCTTGGCCTCAACGGGCGAAGTGCTGGACGCCGTTCCCGAAGATCCGCGCGTCAGCGTGGAGATTCCGTTGGAAGGGCCTCTGCGTGTCGAGGGCGCGGAACTCGTGCGCGTGAACGAGTTGCTCGAGGCGCGCACCGAATTCGCGGCCGCCGATTTCCGTCTGCGCGAGGTGGTGCTGGTGGCCCGCTCCGAAGCCGAGACCGCCGGCGAGGCGGAACTGCTGGTCATGGAGTGGCGCTCCGGCGAGTTCGAGATTCCCCCCGCCGCCGAAGAGGAGTGGTACGAAGTGCGGCTTCCCGCGCCTGAGGAGGATCTGGCCGGCGCGTGGCTGCTCGATCTGATCGGCGATGTCACCGTGGACATGCTGGTGGCGGTGCTCGAACCGCGGCCGGCGGCGGCCGACCACTCCGCGCTTCGCCCGCGAACGGTTTATCGCGTGGCGGACAGCCAACCCGCGAGAGTGATCACGCGTTGGGTTCCCAGCCCCACCTACTACCATGTCTACCACTACCACGACGGCTGGCCCTACCGCTACTTCCGCGGCGCTTGGCGCTACGACCTCGTGTATCGGCATTTCCGCGTACACAGCGTGCGCGGCCACCGCCACCACCGCAAGTTGCGGCGCGTTCATCCGCGCCTGCGCGTCCTGCACGCGGGGCGCACCGCGCGACGAGGCCACCGCGCCCGCGACTTCGTTCAACGGGACGAGGCCCGACGCCACCAGCGTGCGACCCGCGACTCGCGCCACGCGCGGCGCACGGCCAACAGGCCGCCCGTCGCCGCCGGGGCTTCCAGGCGCGCGCCCGACGCGCGACGCGATGTGGCGAGGCCCTTGCCGAGGACCCGCGACTTCGCCCGTCGCGCCACGTCGCGGCGCAACGGCGACGCAAGCCCAGCGGTCCGCGGCGGGGCAAGGTCCGCGGAAGTTCCCCGCGCCGCCGCCCCGATCCCGCCAAACGCCGGCGCATCCACCCGCGGCGGGACAAGGGCTGCGCAAGTTCCCCGCGCAGCGCCCCGGATCCCGCCAAACGCCGGCGCATCCACTCGCGCCAGCACCCAACGGGCGCGGCGTTCGCCGCCTCCGCGTCGCGCCGAGCCCCGCCAACGGGCCACCGCCATCGCGGATTCCCCGCCCCAGCGCGTGCGGCCAAACCGGCGCGCCCAGCCCGCCCAAGCCACACGGCCCAGCCGGGTCGTTAGCCCACGCCGCGCCACGCAGAGCCCGCCGCGCCAGCGGCGCGAGATCGCGCCGGTGCCGTCACGGCCACCGAATGTGGTTCGCGGGGATGTCGCCAGACCGCCAGCGCCAGCGCGCTCCGTCACGCCGCGCCATGCGCCGGCGCGGCCGCAAGCGCCGGTGATGACGCACCGCGCACCGCAACCCGCCGCGCGGACGGCGCCGCCAGACCAAATGGAGGCGCGCCGTTCCCGCCAGCCGAGCCGCAGACATCGGCCTGAACGAAACTGAACGCGCCCGGCACGCCGCGCACGCGGTGGCGCGGCGCCCATCCGACATGGTGGCGGCGTTCGAAGTGTTCCTTTGGGCCGTCAGTGTGGAATATGGCGGCGAGCTCGCCTAGCGGTTAGCGCAAAGGCACCGCGCGCCGTGGCACACTTCGCTCGTGTTCAAGCGCGTGTTCATCGCCAACCGCGCCGTGGTGGCGCGCCGGATCGTGCGGGCTTGCGCGGACTTGGGCATCGACAGCGTGGCCGCCTACGCGGATATCGACGGCGAAGCGCCGCATCTGGCGGAAGCCACCGCCACGGCGCGGTTGCCGGGCTACCAGGCCCCCGACACGTACCTCGACATCGAGCGCCTGGTCGCGGCGGCAAAGCAAACCCAAGCCGACGCCCTGCACCCGGGTTACGGCTTTCTGGCCGAGCGCGCGGACTTCGCCCGCGCCGTGCAAGCCGCGGGCATTCGCTTCATCGGGCCGGATCCGCGCTGGATCGAGACGATGGGCGAGAAAGTCGGCGCCCGAGCGAAGATGGCCGCCGCCGGTGTTCCCACGCACGATGGCTCGAAGGCGCTTGACGGCACGGACGCGCTGAAGACCGAAGCCGCCCGCATCGGCTATCCGGTGTTGTTGAAGCCGGCCGCCGGCGGGGGCGGCATCGGCATGGCGCGGGCGGACAGCGAATCCGAACTGGTGGCCGCCTTCGCCACCGCGCGGGCCCAAGCGAGCGCGGCGTTTGGCGACGGGACGGTGTATTTGGAGCGCTGTCTCGCCCGACCGCGGCACATCGAGTTCCAGCTCATCGGCGATGGCGAGCGCGTGGTGGCGGCGTTCGAGCGCGAGTGTTCCGTGCAGCGCCGCCACCAGAAGGTGATCGAGGAGGCCCCGGCGCCCGGCTTGGCGCGGGCCGAGCTGGCGCGATTCGAGGCCGCCGCGGTGGCGGCCCTCGCCGGCTACGACAGTTTGGGCACGGTGGAGACGCTGCTGGCCAACGGCGCGTTCGGTTTTCTGGAAATGAACACGCGCTTGCAGGTGGAGCACGGCGTCACCGAGGAGTTGACCGGCATCGACCTGGTGGCGGCGCAGATCCGCATCGCCGCCGGCGAACCGCTCGGCACCATCCTCCCCGCCGATGTTCAGGCGACCGGCCACGCCGTCGAGGCGCGCATATACGCCGAGGACTCCGTTCGCATGCTGCCGTCCACCGGACGCCTTGCGGCCTGGCGCCCGCCGTCGATGACCGGCGTGCGCGTGGAGTCCGGGTACCGGCAAGGCCAGTGGGTGACGCCGTACTTCGACCCCCTCCTCGCCAAGGTGATCGGCACCGGCAAGACGCGCGAGCAGGCCATCGGGCGCACCCTCGTCGGCGTAAAGGCGTTCGAGATCAGCGGCGTGGAAACCAACCGCCAACTGCTCATGGACGTGCTCGGCGGCGAGCCGTTCATCGCCGGCCGACTGCACACCGAGATGCTGGCGGGCGCGCCCTGACGTCGACCAGCCGACATTGGCCGCGCTCGCACCCGGGAGCGCGACCTCCGCGGCTCTTTAGCCAAAGCTAAGGCGCTTCGGCGCGGTAGCGGGCGCGCACGGTGTACACGCTGTCGCCGGTGAGCACGCCGCCGCGGGCGAAGAGCCGTCCGTGCTGCCAGTTCGACAACCCGAGTTCAGGCTTGCCCAAGGCGAATTGGCCATCCACCCAGCGGGTGTGGCCGTCACCGACGAACGGCGCGTCGACGGTGGCGAAGAAACGCTCGTGCTCGGCCGCGTCGTTGGACACCAGGGTTGCGACCAGACGCGGGCTCAAGCGATTGAACATGCGCACCGCCTCGTCCAAGCCGCCCGCCGCCACCAGGGAGACCTCCGGTGTTTCCTCCCACTCCCATTCCAAGCCCAGATCGGCCAAGTCGATGGATTCGGCCTGCGCCTCGCTCGCCGGCCCGCCGGGGCGCGACACGTTCACGGACGTGGCGAAGAGCGCGTTCGGCACCAGCTGCTCGCTGCCGCGGGCGACATGCAGCTTGAACGCCTGTCCGCGGCTGCGGCCCGCCTCCCGCAAACCAGCAAGCACGGCGTCGGCGCGTTCGCGCGCCTTGGACCCACCGACGAGGCAGCAGGTGTTCAGGGTGTTGCAGACTTTGCGGTCCAGCGAGCGGGCAACCACATCGCGCACGGTCGCCACATCCGCTTTGTCCGAGACGACCAGCCACGCGCCGCCGGTGCCGTGCAAACTCACCGGCGTGCCGGCGCCGCGCGCCAACGCGCCCAACGTCTCCACCGCCGGGCCGGAACCGCGCGCCACCGCCAGCGCGAGGCGCGGATCCAGAAAAAGCGCCCAGCCCGCGGCATGCTCCGCGCTTTCCACCAGGCGCACGGCGCCGTTCGGCAAACCCGCCTCGCGCAACGCCGGGGAGATGGCCAGACGCATGATCGCCTGGGCCGTGGCAAGCGCGTCGCGGCCAATGCGAAACACCACCGTGTTGCCGCCGCGCAACACGCCGCAAGCGTCCGCAAGCACGTTGGGCCGGCCTTCGAAGACGAACGCCACCACGCCGAGCGCCGCGCCCACGAGATCCACTTGGAAACCCGGGCGGCGCACCGTCTCCAACACCGCCCCGCGCCGTGTCGGCATGGCCGCCCACGCTCGCAACCCGGCGATCATGTTCTCCCGCATGGTGGGCGAAACGGCGAGCCGCGTGGTGGAGCGGCCGCGACGGCGGGCCCCGGCCACGTCGGCCGCGTTCACTTGCGAGACCTCTCGCCACAGGTCGTCGTCCTGCAACGCCGCCGCAGCGCAACCATAGAAGGCCGCGATGGCGTCGTCCGGCACGGCTTGCATCGCCCGGAAGGCGTCCACCGCCTCATCCACCGCGGCGCCGGCCAACGCGAGCTGGGTAGCGGGAATGCGCAACAGCCCGGCGCCGGCATCCGCCACCAGGCGGTCGCCTTCGCCAAAGGCCGCGGCGAGCGCGTCGTCCACTGTGAACGCGCGGCCATCGCTGCCGAGAACGACCGTGCCGGCAGCGACGGTCATGGCGTCAAGCCGTCCCGCCGTTGCCAGTCGCGTTCTCCGCGAACAAGCCGGCGATCCGCTTCCGCAAGCGCGCTCGCGCAACCGGTCGCCCGCTCCTCGCGGCCACCGCGGAGGCGAAGTCGAGCAGCGCCGGCGCATCGCCCAACGATTCGGCCTCCACCGCCGGCAAGCCGGGGAGGGCATCCAGAACGGCCGCCGCGTAGACGCCGCGCCCAACGCGGCGAAACGTGCCGTCCGCGGCGAAGACCTTCACGCCCCGCAAGCCGCAGCTGGGCGAACGGGCCGCGAAGATGCAGCCATGCACTTGGGCGAGCGTCCGCGATTGGCGAGTGGCGAAACGCCGGAGACGCCGCGTGAAGTCCCGGCTCGGATCGGCGACGGCCACCGCCCGGGGATCCGCCGCCTCGCCGGCGAGTCGAATGGGCTCGCGCGGCACGCCCATGCCGATGCCGACCTCCGGGCAGATGGCGACGAAGCGGAACAACCGCTGGACGACGCCGCGCGGCCAGCCGTCGCCATTGTGGTCGCCGTCCCAACGCACCCGTTCGCCCAGCAGACATTCGCTGGCGGCCACGGTGCCGAGCGGCGCGTCAGGCGCCAACGATGAAATCCCACACGCGGTCGGCGCCGCCGGCGGCGACGCGGCGGCCGAGCCGCGTTTGCCACACGGTCTCGTGCCCGTGTTCGTCGCGCCACGCCCACAACCGGCGCGTGAACCGGTGCAGATCGTGTTCGTGGGTGAAGCCCATCGCGCCGTGGACCTGGTGCGCCAGCTCGGCGCCGATTCCGGCCGCTTCACCGACCCGCGCCTTGGCCGCGGCAGCCTCGTCCACGAAACGCGGCGTGCCGCAGGCGGCGACGCAACCGTCGCGGGCGCTGCCGGCGGCGGCCACTTCGCCGGCGAGCACCGCCAAGCCATGCTGCACGGCTTGGAACTTGGCGATGGGGCGGCCGAACTGCTCGCGTTCGGTGGCGTGGGCGATGCACATTTCCAGCACCCTTTCCAAGGCGCCGGCCATCAGCGCAACGCGGGAAACCGCGAGCAGCGTTGGCAATTCCCGCGGCACGGCCACCGGACGCGGGTTCAGCAACTCCACCCACGCGAACGGTTCGCCGGCCAGGTTGCTTGCCGGCGCGCAGCCGAATTCCGAACTGACTTGCCCTTCAATCGAAAGCACTTGCCGAGCCGCCGTTGGCCACGGCGCCAGCCCTCCGGCGGCTATGGTCGTGAACCCGGCGGCGTTGGCGTCCGCCACCACGGTGCCGGCCAGCAGCATCTCGGCGAGCGGCAACGGGACAGCGTGGCGGCCCGCCACGGTCAACAGCCCAAAGAGGTCGTCCCAGCCGGTGCCGGAATCCGCGCCGCCCACTTTGTGCAGTCCGGTTTTTTCCACCACCGCCCAGAGCGCCGCGGGAAAGATCCCGCTCTCGGCGTCGTCCCAAGCCGCCCTCGTCACATGATCCGCGAAGACGCGCTCGGCGGTCTCCTTGAGAAGGCGATCCATCAGCGCAGTCCCAGACCCCTGGCGATGACGCCGCGCAGGATCTCCCGGGTGCCGCCGCGCAAGGTGAACGACGGCGCGTAAAGGACGGTCTGGCGCAAGCAGCGTTCCAGCGGGGCGAGCCACGCCGACATCGGATCGCGCTCGACCGCGAACGGCAACGGCTCGCCTTCTCGACCCGCCCGGCACAGCGGACTCAAGCGCACCAGTTCCGGCAGCATTTTCTCGAAGTCGTTGCCGAGCGATTTCACCAACGCGGACTCCACCACCGGACTTTGCCCTTGCTGCAGCATCCCGGCCACGGAGATGGACATTCGGCGCAGCGTCATCAGCTGGCTGGCCAAGCGGCCGATCAGCGCCGCGGCGCCGTCGTCCGGGCTTGGCCCGGCGGCGCGCACGAACTCCACGAACACGCGGAATGCGGACAGGAACCGCTCCGGGCCGCTGCGTTCGTACCCCAACTCGCTGGTCACCTGCGTCCAGCCGCCGCCGGGTTCGCCCACGAGGTTCGCATCCGGCACGAAGCAATCCTGGAACGCCACTTCGTTGAAGTCCTCGCCGCCGGCCAAGTTGCGGATGGGACGCACGGCAACGCCTTCGGCCTTGAGATCCACGATCAACTGCGAGAGCCCGGCGTGACGGTTCGCCGACCGCGGCCCGGTGCGCACCAGAGCGATGATGAAGTGGTTTCGGTGGGCGTCCGTCGTCCAGATCTTCGCGCCGTTCACCAGCCACCCGCCGTCTACCCGTTCCGCCCGAGTGCGCACGGAGGCCAAATCCGAACCGGTGTTCGGTTCGCTCATGCCGATGGAGAAATAGCACTCGCCGCGGGCGATGCCCGGCAGAAAGCGTCGCCGTTGCGCCCGGCTGCCAAACTTCAGCAGCAGCGGGCCGCTCTGGCGATCCGCGATCCAGTGCGCGGCCACCGGCGCGCCCGCCGCCAGCAGCTCCTCGGTGACGACGTAGCGCTCGAAGAACGTGCGCGCGCCTCCGCCGTGCTCCTTCGGCCACGTCATGCCGATCCAACCGCGCGCCCCGAGCTTGCGCGAAAACGCCGGATCGTGGCCCTCGCCGAAATCCGAATTCGGCCAATAGCCGTCAGGCCACTCGGCGGCGAGAAACTCGCGCACTTGACCGCGCAGCGCCTCCGCCTCTGGCGGCAGAGCGACGGAATCAAATCTCACGAGCGGCGCGCCACGCCAATTGCCAAACTCGCCCCCAGCGTCATGCCCCGAACGGCACAGGATGCTACCACGCGCCGATCTGCGCCCCGCCTTGCCGGCGTCGCCGATGCGGGCGGCCAGGCCGGTATGATGGCCACGAACGCCTTCGTGATCCGCGCCGGGCCGCCACCGGCGAACGGCGCGAGATCCGGCGGCGCCGACGGAAACACGAAACGCGAGAGCTTGTGCCCGCCCATTCCGAAGCCGAACTCGCGCGTCTGTTCGCGCCGATCCTCTCGTCGATGGAGCGGCAGGCGGGCGTCGCCGGGCGGTTCGTGGACAAGGCCCGCTACCGCATCCACCTGGCCACGCTGTGGGCGAATCTGGTCATGGATCCGGCGGCGTGCGGCATTGACGAGACGGATCTGGAGAACGCCCATGACGTCATCAACCTGGCGGCCGAGCGCGTGCTCGGCGAAGGCGAGGCGATCACGGCCGCGTTCCGGTTCCTCTCAGGCCAAGACGGCGAGAAGGCGATGGATGCGGCGCAACTGCGCGCGACGCACCGGCAGCTGCTGCTCTACTTCAGCTCGATGATCCTCGACCCCGCCGGTCACCGGCGCTGGACGGAGCAAGTGCGGAAACCCCGGCAACCACCGCCGCGTTGACCTCTCCACAGGTGCCCTGCGAACGCCCTACAAGTGCCAAGTGGAGAACCATGGGAAGTAGGTGATGAGCAACAGCGCCAAGAGCATCACGGCCATGAACGGCAGGCAGGCGGCGTAGATCTCGATCATCGGCTTGTTGAAGCGGTAGCTTGAGATAAACAGGTTGATGCCCACCGGCGGCGTGAAATAGCCGATTTCCAAATTCGCCAAGAAGATGATGCCGAAGTGCAACGGATGGATGTTGTAGCCCACCGCGACCGGCAGCAACAGCGGCACCATGATCACGATGGCGGAGAAAATGTCCAAGATGGCGCCCATCGCCAGCAACAGGATGTTGAGCAGGATAAGAAACATGTATTTGTTGGAGATGTGCTGCTGCATGGTCGCAAACACTTTCTGCGGCACTTCGGCGTCCACCAGGTAGTTCGTGAAAGCGAGCGCCACTCCCAGTATCAGCAGGATGCTGCCCACCATGACCATCGCTTCCCGCACGACGTTCGGCAGCCGGCGCCATTTCACGTCGCGGTACAGGACAACCTCGGCGACGAAAACGTAGACGGCCGTCAACGCGGCGGCCTCCGAGATGGCGAAGTAGCCGGAGTAAATGCCGCCGAGCACCACGAACGGCAACGGCAGTTCCCAACGCGCCGCCACCACCGCCCGCCACAACGCCCGCTTGTCGAACCCGGTGCGCGGCACCCCGCCGTGCGCCCAAACGGCGTAGCCGGAGAGCAGCACAACCATCAGGAGCGTCGGCCCCAAGCCGCCGATGAAGAGCTGCTCCAGCGTGAACGGCTCGCCAACCTCAAGCCTCTGCGCGACCACCCCGTACAGGATGAGCGGCACCGACGGCACGAGGAGCAGGCCGAGGCTGCCGGAAGTCGTCACGAGCCCCAAGCTGAATCGATCGCTGTAGCCGCTGGCCATGAGCATCGGCAACACCAGCCCGCCCAAGGCCACGATGGTGACGCCCGAGGCGCCGGTGAGCGCGGTGAACAGCGCGAAAGCCACGAAACCCACGATGGCGAGGCCGGCCGGCATCCAGCCAAACAATGCCCGCGTCAACGCCATCAGCCGTTCGGAGGACTTGGCGTGCGCCATGAGATAGCCGGCGAAGGTGAAAAACGGCAGCGCCACCAGCAGGGGCTGGTGCGTGATCTCGTACACGCTGAGCGCGGCGGAACCGAGCGGCACACCCGTGGCCAGGAAGCCCAGCATGGCGGCGGCCAGAATCACCACGAAAAGCGGCGCGCCGAGCACCGCCATCAACACCACCAAGGCGGCGCCGGCCCAGATCATGGCCCGGTCTCGCCGGAATCGGGCTGGTCGTCGGCGGCGTTTTGCGCCGAGCGGGCTGGCCAGACCGCGCGCGCCAAGTAGTCCAGGGCCATGGCGCCGCCGGCCACCGGAATGATGCTCTCGCACACCCAGGCCGGCACGTCGCCAAGCCCCGGCGTGCCGTACTCGAAGTCCACGCGGATGAACTCGATGGAGTACCAAGCGAGAGTCCCGCAGAGCACCGCCGCGAACAGCGAGGTGACGCTCTCGGCGACCCGCCGCAGGCGCGGGCCGGCGAAGCGCGAAACCAAATCGATCTTGATGTGGCGGTTCTCGCGCGCCGCCGCCACGGCACCGACCATGGTGGCCCACAGCATGGCCACGTGCACCAGGTCCGACCCCCAAGTGATGCCGCCGCCGAACAGATTGCGCGCGAGGATCTGGTAGGCGGCGACGCCGATCATCGCCGTGAGCAGCGCGACCAAGAGGCCCGTCTCGACCAGATCCAAGCCGCGGCGGAGGCGCTTTGGCATGTCGATGGGGCCGCGCGGGAGAACCGCGCCTACGCCTTGGCTCCAAGGCGACCGCGGCGAACGTTGGCCACATGCTCTCCCACAGGTTACGGCGTTGGCGCGCGGATGGCCGCCAGGTGTTCCTGCAGAGTCTCGTGCATGGCGGTGCCGATCACGCCTTCATCCACCCACTTGGCGGCGGCCGCGTTCGCGAAGTCCCGCCAAGTGGCCCGCTCGTCCGGCGTCAGCGTGACGATTCGCAACCCGACTTCGCTCAGCACCGCCAGGACCCGTTCGTGGTCGTCCCGATTTTGCCGATCGGATTCCGCCACCGCGGCGCCCATGATGCGCCGCATCGCTTCAAGGTCCTCCTCGGCGACGCCCCGCAACGCCTTCTTGTCCACGACGAACGTGCCGTAGATGTACATGATCGGCAAATCCACCACATACTTCAGCCGCCTGTGCCATTGCAGCGGCAGGACGGCCACCGGCGGCACCGCCACGGTATCGATAAGGCCCGAGCTCAAACCACCCGCCACGTCCGCTATGGTGAGCGAAATCGGCGAGATGCCAAACGCCTCCAAGGTGCGCGCCGCGGCGACATCGCCTTGCGGCGACCACACCTTCAGGCGGCGTCCATCCGCCACGGTGCGCGCCGGTTTGATGGACATGGGATAGGCCATGCCCACCTCGGCGATGCCGAAGCACTCGAATCCGGCGGCGTCGAGGCCGGCGAGCAGCAGCGGGTCCATGCGTTGGCGCACGGCGTCGACCTCCGCCAAATCCCGGAACGCCATCGGCAGGTTGTATATCTGCAAATCCGGGTAGATGCGTTGGAACACCGCCGCGGTCATCAAGCCGCCATGCAATTCGCCAATGCCGATCTTGCGCAGCACCACCGTGTCGTCCCGGCCTTTTCGACCGTCGGCGTAAATCCGAAACTCCAGGCGCCCTTCCGTGACCGCCTTCAATTCCTCGTTGGCGGCATTCAAGGTCTTGACCCAAGACGAACTTCCGGGTGACGTCGTGGCCACCTTCAGCGTCTTCGCCGCTAAGGGCTCGGGGAGAGCAACGAGCAGGGCGAACGCCAACCCGAGGGCGCTTGCCGCCGAGAGCCCTCGGCGGAGCCCGGCGCTAGAAGTGATCATCCGCGGTGTCGAGAAGTTCACGCGCCTGCTCCTGTGCAATGGTGTTCATCAACGTCAAGCCCTCGTGGACGGGGTCCGCCGCGAGCACTTCCGTCAGCAGCCTGTCGTGCAGCTCCCTGTCGTACACCAAACGGGCGTAGGACTCGGCGAAAAACACCTTGGCGAGCAGGTGTTTGCCGGCGGAGAGTTCGATGGCGCGCTCGAAATGGGCGCGGCCGACCTCCGCCTTGCCGCCCAGGGCCGGCGGCAGAATCGTCTCAAAAACCCCCATGTAGAGGTGCGGGCCGCCGTTGTCGAAACCTTCGTCGAGTTCCACCACGCGCGCCATCAGCGGGTGGACGCGTCCGAGGTCCGCCACGGCGCGCCAATCGTCCGAATGGGCTTGGATCCAACCGGCCCACGCGGTCGCCAAAGCGTAGGCGGCCGGAACGTCCCCGGCCGGCATCGCGGCGACCCGGCGTTCGAGCTCCTCGAACGTCACGGTGCGGGCGTCGCAGAACCATTCGGCGTCCAGACACGCGGCGCGCAACGCCAAACGGAACGCCTTCGCCGTGAAACCGCGCGCCCGGGCAGGCTCGGTGACGAAGGCCGTGGCGTAAGCGCTGTTCAGCGATGCCGAGGCGCGCAGCAGATCCGCGTTGCCGGCGCTTTGCCCGGCGAGGGCGTCCAGCATGATGAGATAGGCCGGCGCGCCATCGCGGATCACCGCCGGATCCTCGCTGTTGAGGATGGCGTCCGACAGATCCGACGCGAGACCGCTCGTGACCTTGCCCATCAAGCTCGCGCAACCGGCGAGGGCCAAGCAGAGCCCGATCGAAACCAAGCCGATCAATCCGCGCCCAATAGCGTTCATGGCGGCAGTATAGCCCTTCCGCCTTCGAGCGAAGCCGCAAGGAAACGAGAAAAAAGCGGTGGAGCAAGGGCGGAGACGGCACCGCCGCCCCGCCGCGATCAGCCCTTTTCGGCGGGTGGCTCCGCCGCTTCGGTCGGGGGGTCGCCCTGCTCGCCAAGCAAGGCCGTCAACGCCGTGTGCAATTCCTCGAACGACGGCCTTTCCTTGTAGTCCGGCACGGCTCGCTTCAGGCGAACGACGCCGCCCGAGTCAACGTACATCACGCCGGGATGCCCGATGCCGTAGCCGGGATGGTCCTCGTCGTACATGTCGTTGAGAATGCCCAAGGCGGAGACGTTCTTGCCGCCTTTGTCCGAGAGCAGCGGAAAGCCGATGTTCCGTTCCGCCGCGAAGACCTCCAGCACGGGCACATCGTCGTAGGTCATGGCGGCCACGGCAACGCCGAGCGCTTCGTACTTTTGCCGCCATTCGGTCAACTGCACGAGTTGACGCTTGCAGAACGGTCACCAATCGGCGCTGCGCACCACGAACAGCAGAGTGCCGTTTTGCCCGGCAAGGCTTGCGAGATCGCGCGGCTCGCCGCCTTGATCCCGCGCCGCAATGGGCGGCAGCTCGGAACCCGTCGGCGGGCCCCAGGCATCTTGATAGTCGCTAGCCTCCGACATGCCCGCGGCCAGCGCCGCTGCCGTCAAGATTCCACCTCTCATGGCTACTCCCTTCGGTTCCTTTCACAGGCGGCTGCCACATGTGAGAGACATCTGGGCACCACTCTCACGGACAGCGCTTTACCCGCCAATCGCCCGCGTTCAGCGAGCTCGGCTACGCCCATAGTCCGCCAGACATCCAAGCGATGTCAACCGCATGAACTGGTTCAACTGGTTCACTGGTTCAGTAGTTATGGCACTGGGGCTAGGCAGCCTCCCGAGCGACAAGGTACTCGTTGGGGGCGAGGTGGTCGAGGGCCGAGTGCGGGCGTTCGTAGTTGTACAACTCGACTCTCGAACACCCACGGCACCGCCGAACGCAGGATTCTCTACGAGTTCCACCCGTGGCACGGGCAGGAGGTCGCCATTGACCAAGTGTTCGCCAAGGGCGGAGTTTCCGTAGCCCACTGCCGCCTGGCCGGCCGGGCGCGAGGTCCGCGGCTCGAAGTGCCGTTGTGGATGTTCGACCGGCAGAGTTGCTCGACCGTTCGCAGACGGGAGCGGCCCCATGTCGATCTGGCGGCGCTCGAAGCGCTTGCGGACTTGCTGGCCGCGGCTGTCCGCGGCGATGCGGGCGCTTCCGTTTCTCCGTGGGCCACTCCGTCGGTCGTTTCCGGCCGGCAGGCAGACTTGCGGTTCTGCGACCCGAGTCAAGGAGCCGATCATGCGCCCGTCCCCCCCGAAGTCCATTCAGTTGGATCTGTTCGGTCCGTCGAACGACAGCCGACCTCTCGACGCGCCGCGGTGGCTCGGTCTGCCGGACCGGACGCGGCGGCGGGCGACGGTCCTGATGGCTCGGATGCTGCTGGAGCATCGCGGCGGCCAAGCCGGGGAAGCGGAGACCGGGACCGGCGGGGAGAGCGGTGATGTCTGACAAGATCCAGCGCCGCCATCTGGAACGCAAGGCGATCCTGTACGTTCGCCAGTCTTCCGCGCATCAGGTTCTGCACAACCGCGAGAGCGGCGCGCTGCAGTACGCGATGCGCGACCGGCTTCTGGGGTTGGGCTTTACGCGGATCGAGACCATCGACGACGATCTCGGCCGCTCGGCGTCCGGCAGCGCGGAGCGCGCCGGATTCGACCGCATGGTGGCGCAGGTCTGTCTCGGCAGGATCGGCGCGGTGGCCGCGCGGGAAGTGTCGCGGTTCGCCCGCAACAGCCGGGACTGGCAGCAGCTGATCGAGATGTGCCGGGTGGTCGACACGGTTCTGGTTCACTGGGCGGGGGGCGTGCATGCGGAACTGCGCCTGCCGAGAAGACGACGCGGACAACGCAACAGCGCGCCGCTCGAAACGGTCGAGGCGATCCGCCGCCTCGCCCTGATCGCCCACGACAACGTGATCGCCGGCGTGCTCAATCGCAACGGGCTGCGCACCGGCAACGGCAACCGCTGGACCCGAACGCGTCTGCGCGTTGCGCGGCTACCGCAGGATCCCCGCGTTCCGCCCGGCTCCGGACGGCGTCGAGCCCTGGCTCAATCTCGCCAACGCGTCCGCGCTGCTCAATCTGACACCCGGTGCTCGATCTTCGCCGCCATCCGCTCGGCGCAGAAGCGGCCGGTCGGCGACCTACCGGCCGCCACGTTATTGCGGCCGGATTGGGCTAGGTGCGCCCTGACCGACTCGACATCGGCCAAAGGCGCATCGGCTGTCGGCCGTCGAGGCGCAACTCCAGCTCGAACGCCAACAACGCGCGCAACGGCGCGAGACCCGTCGCCGGCGGCCAGGGGAGGTCGCTGAGCAGCATGCGCCGCAACTCCAATCGCTACTACCTATAGGGCGACGGGCCCTATTCGACTAGGCATTGCCTCCGGCACCGAGATGCACAGGTTGATCTTCGCTACATAACAAGCAGGCGTCGTCCAGGACATGTGGCACCAGACGTGCGTTCGGGCGCTCGAAAAGACGTTGATACCTTACTTTCCCTAGAGGCCGGATCGGCGACTAGCCCTAGCCGAGGTGGATGCGAGCGGATGGCGATGCTACCGAACGGCCAAGCACGACGAGTCGATCCAGCCGCCCTGAGACAGCCTATCGGCTGCGATCTTAAGCTGGCGCTCCGTAAACTGGTGCTTTCTTCGGTTCCAACTGCGAACTTGCCTTGCCAATTGGTCGATGCTCTGAGGACTCTCTTTAGCCATCACCCAATGCACGGTTGCGAGCAGTTCCAGCCCGTAGGAGGTCTCGAACCCCTCCACAAGGTCTCGCACTCGATGCATACGATTGCGGGCGTCCGCGTGCGACGCTAGGAACGTATTGGCATCGTCGAGCGCTCCGGGCACTAACTCCAGGGGCTTGTCTGGGTTGTCCCCGCCGTCGAGGTAGCCTGCGATGAAGTGACCCTCCACGGCACGGAGCACGTGGCGGAGGTTCTCGGCGTAGGGGCCGTAAGTGCCCTTGACGAATTGGAGGCGCAGCGGCTGGCCGGCAACCTGCATGAAGTACATGAGCTTGTGTACTTCCAACAGCGTAATAAATGGATCGAGCAAGACGCGGATGTAGCGATCCACCAAAGCGACGAGTACTGCTCGCCCCGGCGTCATGGCTGGGACCTCGCTGGATCTGTTCGCCCGCAGGTCCTTCGGGCCACCACCAGGTTCGAATACTACGACTCTGACATCCTCCAAGGCCTCCAAGGCTGCCGCCAACTTCGGGCGCACCTGATCCCAGTCCAAGCCGCCCAACCCGCTTCCGAGCGGGGGAAGCGCTGCGGACTGAATGCCACGTGCTTTGATCTCGGCAACCAACGACATTAGGCCGGATTCGATGTCCTCCATGCGGCTCTTGCCGCGCCAGTGCCTCTTGGTGGGGAAGTTGACGATGTAGCGCGGATTGCAGAGGTTCTCTGTCTCGAAGACAAACACTTCGCCCGGCCGCATCTCACCGCTCCTGCACCGCCGCGCGTAGGCGTGGAAGTTCTCAGGGAACGCATCCTTGAATTGGAGTGCAACGCCGCGGCCCATCACGCCGACGCAGTTGACGGTATTGACCAGCGCTTCCACGTCTTCGCTGAAGATGTCGCCAGTTTTGTACTCAATCATTTCCTTTCCTCCTCATCGCCTAGTAGTACCAGTCCCTCCTGACCCGAACGCTCGGCCGAGGGCCCGCCGTAAGGACCGATTCCACTTGGTGTCGAACGGGCTCTGTCATTACCCCCACACGGTCTATCAACTCCCATGGAAAGTGACTCTCCACAAGGAACTCTGCCTGCTTGTGTTCCTTCACCGTTGGATCGCGCCAATTCGGCGCCTTCACAGCCTCCCAATCGATGTCGTCCAGATCCTCCAGGCTGCACCGGTCCTCGAAATATAATGCACCTGCATTGGAGAGCGTAAACGCCCACCGTAGCCCTTCTTTTTCTGCCCACTGCACGGTCCTCCGCATATCCGCCACGAGGTGAACGATCGGTTCCTGGCCGCCCCTGTAGCTCAGATCTGGATGGTTGCTGCGGGAAATCACATAGAGCATGACCGAACGGGGCGAGAAGTAAAACGGTACGCAGCTCCCCACGCACAGGTCTG